>OZ255624.1:0-4180000 GCA_965276675.1 Acidobacteriaceae bacterium
CGGTCTCGCTGAAGGGCTGCGCATCGCCCAAATATTTGGCATCATTCAACGTCATCACTCCCGGTTCCAAGGTGTTCCAGGGTGGAGCGGAGGGTGCAGCTCCTGATCTGAGAACACTTCGCTAAATGTGATGCACGCGAACAGGAGCTTGGGTACTCACGAGGGGTCAGAGCCGCTTCCTGCGGCGGCCGGTTTGACAATCGACCGCCTCTTTGCGATTCTACGAAGACTGCTGTCCAGCAGTCCTGCTGGATCTACCCGTGCCGAAGTGGCGGAATTGGCAGACGCGCATGGTTCAGGTCCATGTACTCGCAAGGGTGTGGGGGTTCGAGTCCCTTCTTCGGCACCAACGAAAGCAAAACCACTGATTTGCACGCGTCTTGGCTATACCTCCCTCAATAATCAAGGCGTTGGAGCGAACCAGAAAAACCAGCCTAACCAGCCCTGTCCGGCAAATACCAAGCCTATAAGCGAAAGCTCCTACCATTCCTACCATGATCCACTGGCACAGTGGATGTACGAGGTGATTGTGCTCTATGGCACGAGTACCTGGTCGATGCTCTTGGCGAGCTTCACCGCAGTGGTGATGGGAGATTTTGGGCTGCAAGGGCGAGGGAAATGAAAGAATAGAGGCTAGGAAATTGAACTACCCATGCCCACTGCAAAACTACTGCAAATCGATCCACGCGACAACGTCCTGATTGCTCTTGAGCCGCTGAGTGCGGGTGAGCCTGTTAACTTTGCAAACGCAAGCTATGCGCCGTTAACGGCGATCCCGGCCAAGCACAAGTTCGCCATTGAGGACCTGCCTGTCGGATCGCACATCATCATGTACGGCGGCGTTGTCGGCCGTGTGCGCGAGGCGATCCCACATGGCGGACTTATTAGCACGCGGAACGTTCAGCATGATGCGGTAGGTTTCGCGCGCACGGACACTTCGTTTCATTGGACGCCTCCGGATATCGCGCCCTGGCGCGACCGTACCTTCAACGGCTATCACCGCCAGGACGGGCAAGTCGGCACCCGGAATTACTGGCTGGTGATCCCGTTGGTCTTCTGTGAAAACCGCAATGTCGAGGCGCTTCGCGGCGCCTTCGAAGAGGAACTGGGGTACAGCCGGCCAAAGAAGTACAGCGAATTCGTCAGGGCATTAGTGGAGCGGCACTCGCGAAGATCGCCCGCGCCCCTTTCCGATCAGCCACGGTCGACAGCGAGTCGTGAGCGGACTTTCCCTAACGTGGACGGCATCCGCTTTCTGGTGCACGAAGGCGGCTGCGGCGGCACTCGGCAGGATTCGCAAGCTTTGTGCGGCCTGCTGGCCGGATACATCCACCATCCCAACGTGGCTGGAGCCACCGTGTTAAGTCTGGGCTGCCAGAATGCACAGGCCTCCATCCTCCTGAACGAGTTGCGGCAGCGCGATCCGTTCATGACGAAACCCGTACTGCTTTTCGATCAGCAGCAATCGGGGCTCGAGTCGAGCATGCTGACCAAGGCGATCGAGGCCACTTTCGAAGGTTTGGTAAAGGCGAATGAGGCACACCGGCAGCCGGCGCCTATTGCCAAGCTGACGGTCGGCCTGAAGTGCGGGGGGTCGGATGGCTTTTCCGGCTTGTCGGCAAACCCCGCACTTGGTCAAGTCTCGGATATGCTCGTCGCTCTCGGTGCCAAATCCATCCTTTCAGAGTTTCCGGAACTCTGCGGGGTCGAACAGAACCTCATCGACCGCTGCACGGATCCGGACGATGCCGATCGATTCATTCAGCTGATGCTCGACTACAACGCACGGGCCAAAGCTGTTCATTCCGGGTTCGAAATGAACCCCTCGCCGGGCAACATCCAGGACGGATTGATCACCGACGCGATGAAGTCGGCCGGCGCTGCAAGGAAGAGCGGAACCTCGCCAGTGCGCGGCGTGCTCGATTACCCGGAGTACGTGACAGATAGCGGGCTGAATTTGCTTTGCACCCCAGGCAATGATGTGGAGTGTGTCACCGCGCAGGTGGGAGCAGGCGCGAACATTGTCTTGTTCACGACGGGTCTTGGCACGCCTACTGGCAATCCCGTTACTCCTGTCATCAAGGTCGCGACCAACACGCGGCTCGCTGAGCACATGTCCGACATCATCGACATCGATACAGGCGCCATCATTCGCGGCGAGGTGACGCTTGAAGAGATTGGCGATTCCATGCTGGAGAAGATTTTGGATATCGCCAGCGGAAAGACCTTGAGCAAGGCCGAAGTGCTTGGGCAAAATGATTTCATTCCGTGGAAACGCGGCGTGTCACTTTAGCAGCATGCCGTGCAGTGAATGCATGCGATCGGAAGCCCAGTGAGCAAACCAAGAATCTTTTATTTGCTGCTAGTCAGTGTTGCAATTGCGAGTGGGTTACAGCTGATCGCAACTTCACAGCGGTTGCGGAGCCATGCCGAAGTTCACGCTGCTGCATCTGAGAATACTGCGATCAGTCCGAAGATAGAACGCCTAGATCGAGCACTCGATTCTCTGATTCCAGGAGCGCCCCAGGAATTTGAGATAGCGAACGGCTTCAAATGGCTGGAAGGGCCGGTGTGGCTGCCGACCGGCCGGCTTATCTTTGCGGAAATTCCCAGCAACAGCATTCGCATGTGGACCCCTGGCGCAGGCGTCAGCATCTTCATGCGTCCAAGCGGTTACAAGGGATCGGCTCCATTCGGTGGCCCGGAACCTGGCTCAAATGGCATGACGCTAGACGCCGAAGGACGGCTCACGGTGGCCGGTCACGCGCAACGCGATGTCTGGAGATTGGAGCACCTCGATCCAACCGCCAAGGTGACGATCCTTGCCGATACCTATGAAGGCAAGCGCCTGAACAGTCCCAACGATCTGGTCTACAGGTCCGACGGTTCTCTTTACTTCACTGATCCGCCGTACGGACTTCCCACGCAGAGCGACGCCGATCCAGCGAAGGAACTGCAGGCGAATGGTGTCTACCGCATACCCGGGGCGCTTCACCAGAAGCCGGGCGCACCACCGGCCCGCGCTCGGCTGCAACTGCTTATCAAATCTCTACCTCGGCCGAACGGCATTGCCTTTTCTCCGGATGAGAAATACCTCTACATCAGCAACTCGGGGCCGGAGATGTTCTGGATGCGCTACACGGTAAATCCCAATGGATCATTGACTGATCCGAAACTTCTCTTCGATGCAGGACCGTATGCCCATCACGGCGCACCAGATGGAATGAAGGTCGATCAGCACGGAAACATCTATAGTGCGGGACCAGACGGAGTGTGGATTCTTTCTCCCGAGGGCAAGCACCTTGGCACGATTCGCTTTTCGGTTCCGGTCGGAAACTTGGCCTTTGGTGGCACCGATCACCGAACTCTCTACATCGCGGCGAGTTCCCGTCTCTACAGTATTCAGTTAAAGGTTCCTGGAGTGTATTCGCAACATTGAGTGACAGCCTTGATGACTTGCTGCTCGCGCGACTACTTTTGTTAAGTGAGGTAAGACTTGGAAATCAGAAATCCTGATACGGTACGCGTTACCGCTCATAATAGGTCTGGTCCGTCCAGGGGCTTTCGGCTGCGGCTGAGCTCGGGTCAATGACGGCGTGAGCGGACCGAAGGAGCCTTGAAGCGGCGTCCGGCCATAGCCGATCCCTCTCCCGTCCGGGCAGCCCCGCGGGAAGTCCTGTCCGCTATGCCGGCTGGACAGCAGCTTGTGGAATTCTCGGAGCGCCTCGTACTTAAAAGCGCGGTGCTGTTGAGCCTGTACTGGCTTTCGTCCCTTAGTCTACGTAGTTCTCCAGCATGCCAATGCCGTCGATGCTGATGCGGATTCGGTCGCCAGCCGCAAGCGTGAACTCATCTCCCGGAACGATGCCTGTGCCGGTCATCAGGAAGACGCCGTCTGGGAAGCTATTATCGCGGAAAAGGTACTCGGTTAGCTCTTGGGGTTCGCGCTTGAGCTCGGCCAGAGTTGTGCTTCCGCTGAAGGCCATCGCTCCCGCGCGCTCGATCTCCAGCCGGATACCGGTGGTCTTCGGCAGTGGCTCCGGCGCAAGCAGAACGCAGGGTCCCAGCGCACAACTGCCGTCGTAGACCTTGGCCTGCGGCAGATAAAGAGGGTTCTCGCCTTCGATATCGCGAGAGCTCATATCGTTGCCGATGGTGTACCCGACGATCGTACCGGTCGGGCTGATCAGCAGCGTCAGCTCGGGCTCTGGCACGGACCATGCCGCATCGGACCGGATGCGCACCGCGCCGCCGGGACCAACCACGCGACGTCCTGTGGCCTTGAAGAAGAGCTCCGGACGGGCTGCCGTATACACACGGTCGTAGAAACTGCCGCCCCCCGCGTCCTTCGATTCCTCGATCCGCGCGCTCCGGCTTCGGAAGTACGTCACACCGGCAGCCCACACTTCCTGGCTGACGATGGGCGGAAGGAGATTGGCTGGGTTGAGGGTGGCCGCAGCGTTTTTGCCCAGTGCTTCGTTCACTCTCGCTTGGAGGTCGGGGCTGAGGATCAGCTCGTTCCAGTCCTGCGCTTGTACCGCGCAAATGCTGCCGTTCTCTTCAACGAGGATGCTTTCCAATGTGCGGTAGAGCTTCACGGATGATCTCCTTTAAGGTTTGCGGCGAAGGGACGGCGGGAGCCCGTGCCGGAGCTACTCCCGCACCGCGCCGCAATTCTTCATGCGCATAGTGTCTCTCCATTCCGGAGTGACCTGCTCGTCCCATTTGTCAGTACTAATCCATGTCGAGTTGTGCCTCAGTCCTAGGCCCGCTCCCCTGAACGGCGGCCCTTGCTTCTTTGACCTGCCCGATCACGATGGGCTTCAACGTCATGGTGAAATAGGCTAGCGCTCCTGCCGTGGTAACACCCGAGCAGATCAGCAGCGCAGTGTGAAACGAATGAGTACGATCGAGCAGCCAACCCGTGATGATCGGCGCTGCCGAGGCGATCGCGTAACTGCCCATGCTCTGCAGCGCGCCAACCTGCGCTGATAATCGGGCAGCGCCCGACGCATGAATGAGATTCCAGGCAGCGGTACCTGCGAAGTGGATGAAGAGGACGGCCATGCTGATGGCTGCGACCGCCATGGTAATAGTCGTCGCCCGCACAACCAGTGCCGTGCATCCGGCCGAGAGAACCATACCAATGACGATGAGGAGCCGCCGATAACTCATGGCCTGCTGTTGGTCGCGCACCTTGAGATCTGTGAGAATACCGCTGGCAAGCATCCCAACCGCGCCTGCCGCAAACGGTATGCCGGAGACGATACCCGTGGCACCCAGTTTCAGGTGGTACTCCGACGCAAGATAGCCAGGGAGCCACGTGAGGTAAAGCCAGGCGGTGTAATTGATACCACCGAATCCAAGCATCATGCCCCACATCGTTCGAGTGCGCAGCAGGGCCAGCAGATCCGGGTCTGCGAACAGGTATCTGAAGGAAAATGGGGCTGCAGCTTTCTCCGGAGAACTTGTGTCTTCCGGCAACTGACCGCTGCGGCTCCTTCCAAAGGTAAGCCACATCACAGCGAAGGTCATGCCAGCTGCCCCGATTACGGCAAACATGCCTCGCCATCCCACCCATAGCATCAACACTGTCAGCACGGGTGGTGCGAGCGCCGTGCCTAGGATGGTTGACGTATTCACGAGGCTCATAGCCCGGCCCCGGCGCTCTGGCGCGAAGCTGGACTGGAGGGCATCGAGCGTTGCCGGAAAGAACGGCGACTCGCCGACACCGAGGATAGCGCGAAGCGCCAGAAACGCAGGGTTAGACCGAACCAGGGACGTCATCATCTGCGCCGCCGACCAGGCCAGCATTGATCCGCCTAGCACCCGACGGAAGCCGAATCGCTTGACCAAAGTGCCCGCAGGAATCTGGCCTAGTCCATAGGCCAGTGAGAACATCGCCAGCAGGCTACCCATCTGTGTTCCGCTGAGAGATAGCTCTCCGCGGATAACCGGGTTCGCGATCGAGAGGGAAGCGCGGTCGAGGTAGTTGAGAATGCCCGCGAGCATCAGGAAGCCGAGGATCAGAAGCTGATGACGTTGACTCAGGACCATTCGATCCCATTCATCTGTAGGGCGCATCAGTTCTCCGGAAGCATTTCAGATGGATACAGCGTAGAGAGATTGGACGGTAAAGTCACGCGGGCCCATCCTCCCTTGTTCCGAAGGCTCTAACAGACAACTCCTCAGCCCTTCCATGCAAATCCAAAGTGCCTCATACCTGGACTCTCCTTCACCGCAACTTATGGGCACAGCCGGCAACCGCGACCTCACTCACCGTCTGGACCTGCTCAATCGCAGACAACCCATAACTGCTCCAGTTGGGCGGCTCCCTTCAAGTCGCTGTATTTGAGGCGCCAGTACACAGCACCTCAACCGCCGACTTCCGCCGCCGTGCGGGCGCTCCGATACAGCCCTAAGGCTTTTGTCTATTTCACCCGCGAGAAGCGCAGGGTTTTAATCTCCCACGGCTTCATGTGAAACCGTATGGTCGTTCCTTCCCCCACTGGTCCCACGCTGACGTCTTCTAGCAAGGTCGTTTCTGTGGCGCGGACCTGGCGCGGAAGTTGAATCGTCACTTCGCCCTCGCGGCCCTCAATCTCCACGAAGCGCGCAATGGCGTCCGTATCGTAAAAGCCTTCCATCTGTTTCAGCGCGTAGAGAACCACGTGGTCGCTATCGGTTTTGATGAAGGAGTACGCGTCGGGCAAGCCACCCTTCGTTCCAGCCCACTGCTCTTGTGGGCTGGCGTGTTGCGGCTCTTGCATCGCCAGCAGCGGTGAGTTGAACGCCAGAGCCTGGAATTGCACCTTGCCATCACGCCAACCTCCGCGGTGGGGATAAATTGAGTATCCAAATACATGTTCGCCCTCATCTGCACGCGGGTCCGGGTCCCAAGGCCCGCGAATTACCGACAGGTGGATGGCGTTGCCCTTGGCATCGTACCCATTGCGGCCGTTATTGATGATCGCCACACCGTAGTCGGGACTCGAGATATCAACCCATTTCCCCATAACGGCTTCCTCGCCGGTCTGATCGCGGTCAATCACACCGTAGGGGATTTCCACCGACACCTTGCTGGATTCGGCGTTGACAGGAAAGCCGGCCTTGAGAAACGTGGCGCGCTCGTACCAGTCGAGCGTCATGGCAACATCCACGCGCGGGACGCCTGGCATCAGACTGATGTCCTGAGTGAACTCGGAGTCCCGGAAGCGGTGCACAACGCGAATTGTGGCGCGAGCAGGGCCCTGCTCGGTGATTTCCACCTTGACCGCTTTATCGATATTCCAATTCTTACCGGTGATACCAACATCCCATGCCGGCCCCGCATATTCTTTTGAAGTTCTAACAGCCTGCTCCGCAGTGTCTTCCCAAGCGGTCAGGGAATTCCCCTCCCCGTGAAATGATTCGCGTTTATTCGTCTTATCAAAGAGGCGCGCAATATTCCCGGTTTCGGGATTTATTTCGACACGTAAGAATTCGTTCTCCAGATATGGCCGAGGCTTTGACCCGACGTGCAACGAAGACGATTCCGCTGGTGTGTTGCCGGTCGCCGCAACCAGCCGGTAAAGTTTCAAACCCATTTGCGGAACATTCTGCGCGACGAAGGCCACGGTGGCCGTTTCCCGAACCCCTGCCTTCGCGGGGGTCTTCATGATCTGAACCGGCACTGTTTCCTTCCCATGCACGGCCACAAGTTTCGCGGGGAGCGAAAAGGCGGAAATTTCCGCCGTGACTAGGTCGGTGCGATCAAACGATTGTGGATTGTAAACGACCAGCGGTACACCCTCCCCCTGCGTATCAACCTGGAGCCCTAGGTTTTGCAGCGAGAAATTCAGCGCACGATAGCCGCGCTGGAAGACCTCCTTGTATTGGAGCGCCGCATCGGCGTAAATAGGGCCGATGCCCGAACCCGCCGCCAGATCGTGGGCTTGGTTGAGCAACACCAGCTTCCAAGCTTCACTCATGTCGCGGACCGGATAATAGTTGCGATAGTTGAAGAACACCGCCAGCTCCGACATCTTCTCGGCATTGAGAAGAAGCTGCTCCGACTGCCGGTTGTGACGCTTCATCTCAACTTGGGTGGTGTAACAGCCGGGGAAAACAGGATTCAGCTCTCTTTCGTAAACCGGGAAGTCTTTTTTTCCAGTCAGCAATAGATCGATGTAGTTCACCACGTTGGTGGGCTTCACGCGCACATCGTTCGGCGAGGCGTTCATCCTGGCAATACCGGCAACATCATCGGGATTGGGGCCGCCGCCGTGATCACCCGCACCATAAAGCACCAGCATATCTTTCACACCGGACTGCTCGGCGCTCTGCATTACCGGGACGGTGACGCGTTCGTGATTGAGCGCCCCCCCGTATTCGCTGGGCGTCGAATAACCCAGCACACGGCTTCCGTCCAAGCCCTGCCACCAGATGATCCGGGGGCGAGTCGGGTCATGAGGGCGGTCGAATAAGTAAAACTCAATCCCGGCTTTGCGGGCAATTTGCGGCATCGTTTCGGGATGGCCGAAGACGTCCGGCTGCCAGGCGAAGCGGATGTAGTGGCCAAATTTTTCCTTGCTGTATTTCTGGCCATAGAGGAATTGCCGCGCTAGAGATTCCCCGTCGCTGACGTTTTCATCCATCTGCACCCAGCCTGAAGTGGCGGGGACGAAATTGCCTGTCCGGGCCTTTTCCTGCAGCCTCTTGAAAACGTCCGGGTAGAAGTGCTCCATCGAGTCGAGTACCACCGCCTGGTCTTGCGAAAACGTGTAGTCCGGATTCTGATCCATCAACCGGACCTGGTTGGTAAAGGTGTTGTACATGACGTCATGAATGGATTCTTCCCACCGCCACAGCCACGCCATGTCCATGTGGGCGTAACCAACCACATGGGCGGTGTAGTCTTTGGAATTCGGCGACGTCGGCACCGGTGTTTGTGCGCGGGTTGAAGAAGCTAAACAGAATGCCGTTAAAGCTATGACGACGAGCTTGCGCAAAGGTTTTCCTCTTCATAGAAATTCTTGATGCCGGGAGGCGTCATAGGCAGCCACTTATTAATGGCCGGTTCGGGTTTTTTGAAGCTAAAAGCCAACTCCAGAGCGAGCGAAAACCGTTCTGTGAAGTGTAAAGTTATCCCGCGCTTTCCCGGTCGCGTCATATTCGAATCCGCTGATGTGGCGCATTATACTTCTTCAGACAAGACCCGAGAAAGGAGCTGTCGTTATACCTTGGGCTGCACGGCGCTTACAGCGGCGTTCTTCCGTCTATCTCTCCTGGATCGCGAGCTATCTCGAAACCGAGCACGCGAATCGTGGATCCGTCCCGGCGAATGCACTTCTGAGCGCTGGTCCCTGCAGACAGGACTTCTAAGCCATCGTAATTGGAGAAGATGATCTCGGCGGTCGACTGCGGAGAAGGTTCCTACTGCAACAAACAACAACTTCATATGAGATCACCCGGTCTGTATTTCACCCATGAGTGTCCTGACCTGTTGAGATTGTTATAGTTCCCGTTGATGCACGTGATTAATACCTGAGGCGTGTGCTTGGCTACAGAGCTAGCAGTTCTGAATGGTCGGTATCGCCGGTAACGTAACCTTGAGACGATCAGAAAATGTAATCAGGACCCAACATGATTTAGATCACTATCTTCCGTCGGCAAAGCAAACGTACCTCAATCTGATGTCGCGGTGCGAAATATTTTCCTGAGTAACGATGGAAACAATCCTTGAGTCCTCGACTACATAGGATTGATATGCGCGGCGTGTTAGAAAAGGCCGACAAATTGAATGGTGTCTTTGTTGCGTAGGCTCTGAATCGTCTGGGGATCGAGTTTGAGAGAGGATGGCGCTACGGCACCTATGACAGCATGAATGTCGAGCTTCATAACTTGCCCTCCGTACCGTTATAGTTTTGACGCATCCTTCAACAGTTGGAAATAAGTCAGACAGAACACCCACTTCGTGACAAGCTCGATCGACATCGCAGAGTTGCTGCCAACGTGGTCTCGGCAAGACTTGGATCTTACGCCAATGACCGATCATAGGTCGGTGCATAAGCATCTATATTCGAGGGAAAAAGGCGTGTGCTCATGTCATCCTTGACAGGATACGGTGAGCAATTATACTCAATCTTTGAACTATCATCTATCAATGAAGAGCGCACTGCGTGTTAACGCCGAGACCTTTCCTCCCACGTTTGCTGAGACGAGTGCGTTTGGCGCTGCGGGCGTGAACGTTGCTTCAACCGAGTCGGTCGAATCTGAGCTGGCTGATGGGCTCTTGCCTTTTATTGACGCCTTACTCATTGTTTCAGCCAAAATCAGACGCGAAGCCATAGATAAGCTAAAGCGTTGCAGAGTAATTGTGCGGTACGGAAGCGGCACCGACAACGTTGACGTGGAGTACGCTTCGGAAAAAGGAATCGTGGTCGCCAATGTACCCGATTTCTGTTTGTCTGAAGTTGCCGATCACACCATGACCCTGCTTCTCGCTGTCGCTCGAAAGCTGATCGTGATGGATCGTCACACCCGTAACGGGCGTTGGCAAGCTCGGGCGCAGGAGAAGGTGCGGCGTATCGCCGGGAAGACATTAGGACTTGTCGGCTTTGGGAGCATTTCCCAGCAGGTGGCACGGCGTGCATCGGCATTCGACACGAAAGTGATCGCCTACGATCCTTTTATTGACCATGTCCGTGCGCAAAGTCTGGGGGTCGGCGTGGTGGAGCTGGATGACTTACTACGCCAGGCAGACTTCCTCTCCTTGCATGCGCCGCTTAACAAGCACACTCTGCACATTATTGGAGAAGCCGAGCTGAGAAAGATGAAGCCCGAGTCGATCCTTGTAAACACGAGTCGGGGCGGCTTGGTGGACGAGGTTGCGTTGATACGAGCATTAACCGAAGGCTGGATCAGCGCAGCCGGCATTGACGTTTACGAAAGTCTGCCAATGTTTGATCCCAATCCCGTTTTCGCGCATCATCCACTCTTTGATTTTGACAATGTCATCCTCACACCTCACACAGCAGGTACTTCCGTAGAGTCTTTAGAACAATTAATGCTCACTGGCGCACGCGAAGCGATTGAGGTACTAAGCGGGCGGAAACCGCACAATTGGGTAAATCCCACCGTTATCCCTAGAGTTCCACTGGATGTCGAAGAGGCGCCAAGGTAATGAATAGGAGAGCTATGGGTAACGCTGAAGACAAGGTCGTGTTTATTACTGGCGCTGCGGGCGGATTGGGTAAAGCTCTGGCTCAAGATTTTGCACGAGATGGTTATCAACTCTTCCTGACTGACAAAGACGAGCGACGTTTAGTTGAACTTATGGACGAGCTACTCGGAAAGAACGTTCAGGTAGCCGGCGAGGCTATGAACCTGAGCGACGCGTCGGCAGCTCGAGGGGTAAGCGAAAAGGCCTTCCAAACTTACGGACGGGTCGACGTGTTGGTAAACAACGCAGGCGTATCGGCGGCTAAGCCTTTTTGGGATCTGACGGAAGTGGATTGGGATCTGGTTCTCGATGTGAATGTCAAAGCTCTCTTCTACGTACTTCAGGCTACGGCGAAGCATATGTTGCAAAACGGCGGATCCATCATCAATGTCGCCTCGGTAGCCGGTCGATTGCCGCGTCCTAACCTGATGCACTATGCAGCTAGCAAGGCGGCTGTCATTTCGATTACTCGATCAGCAGCGTTGGCGCTTGCCGCACATAATATACGCGTGAACGCTGTCGCGCCGGGCATGATAGACACCGAAATGCTTCATTCGCTGCATTCAGATTTACAGAAGACGTCGCCTGGCTCTGCTCCTGGGCAACCCGACGTGAGTATCATTCCACTGGGCCGCATTGCTCAGCCGCAAGAAATCGCTGCGGCTGTCCTCTATTTAGCCAGCGAAGCTTCCGCTTACATTACCGGACAAACCCTGAATGTCTGCGGTGGAATTTCAATGAATTGAAGGAAGGAACATATGTCGCAGACCGAACATTTGGATTACTCAATGTGTCGCGATACCTATCGGCGCATGCTGCTCATACGGCGCTTTGAGGAGCGAGTAATCCAGTTGGTAAATGCCAACGAGATAGCGGGCACGACCCACGAGTACATAGGTGAAGAAGCCATTGCGGTGGGCGTATGCACCATGTTGAAAGAAACAGACGTTATCACCAGTACTCATCGCGGACACGGACACATCATCGCCAAGGGCGGCGATGTCAAGCGAATGATGGCTGAATTATTCGGCCGGAAAACCGGCTACAACCGGGGCAAAGGGGGTTCTATGCACATCGCAGACCTCGCGCTCGGCATATACGGTGCGAACGGAATTGTTGCTGCCGGCGTGCCAATTGCCGCCGGAGCCGCATGGGCCGCCAAGCTCCGGAAAAGCGGCCAAGTAGCCGTAGCGTTCTTCGGAGATGGAGGCGCTAATCAGGGAGTTCTGCATGAAACAATGAACATCGCTGGCGCTTGGCAACTCCCCATGATCTTCGTTTGCGAGAACAACCAATACGCCGTCACAACAGCATCGATTGACTCTACCGCCGGACCGGGGATTAGCCACCGAGCCGACGCGTACGGATTTCCCGGACATCTAGTGGATGGCATGGATGTGGAGTACGTTATGTCCACCGTTCGAACCGCTGTGGAACGTGCGCGGTCAGGGCAAGGGCCATCGCTATTGGAATGCAAAGCTTATCGCTATCAGGGCCACTTCACTGCAGAGCGCGCATTGAAGTTAAGCTATCGACTCCAAGAGGAGATCGACCACTGGCGCTTGCAAGATCCAATCTTACTTTGGGCAGCGAAGCTTGAGGTGCGAAATATTCTCTCACCAGCGGAGTGTGCGGCCATTGATGACGAGGTGAAGGAGCTCATCGAGCAATCTGTGTCTTACGCTCGTGCCAGTGAGTGGCCCGATGGGGAAGAGGCTTTCGCGGATATGTACGTAACGAGTTACCCGAGGTTGCCAGCAAGGGGATTTGAGTGGAACGCCAATTAACCTATCTACAAGCCCTTCGTGAAGCCTTAATGCAGGAGATGCGACTCGATCCCAACGTTGTCGTTCTCGGCGAAGATGTTCGGCAAGCCTTACGCGGTGTAACCAAAGGCTGTCTCGAAGAATTTGGCCCCGACCGCATCTGGGACACACCCATCTCAGAGGCGGCATTTGTGGGTATAGGCACCGGTGCAGCCATAGCCGGCTTGAGGCCGGTCATAGAATTTCAAATCCCTACGCTACTCTTTGTCGCGATGGATCAGCTCGCCAATCAAGTACAAAAGCTTCGTTACATGATGGGTGGCCAAGGCAAGATGCCGGTGACCTACATCGTTCCGGGCTCCGGAGCACGACCCGGCCTCGCCGGTCAACACTCCGATCATTTGTACCCCATGCTGATGCAATGCGGACTCAAGGTACTGATGCCTGCTACGCCATACGATGCGAAGGGTTTGTTCACCGCCGCGATGCGCGAGGATGACCCGGTTTTTATCTTCGCACCCTCTGCGGTCATGGGCGTGCGCGGGGATGTTCCCGAGGAAGAGATAACCATCTCGCTTGGAATAGCAGAGCTTAGGCGTATCGGAACGGATGTCACGGTCGTCGCCTCTGCCCCATTGCTTGCAGAGACCCTCAAAGTAGCAGAACGCAAGGAGAACGACGGTGTATCCATCGAGGTATTCGACCCTCGATCTCTACTTCCTTTCGACCATGCTTTGCTTGATCGCTCTGTCGCCAAGACGGGTAGACTAGTCATTTTCGATGATGCGAATCGCACATGTGGCTTTGCGGCTGAGATCGCGGCGTATGCAGGAGAACGTCTATTCAGGTATCTCCGATCGCCCATCATCCGTATTACGCGTGCAGACCTTCCAGTTCCGTTCAGTACGGCGCTGGATAAGCAAGTGCTGCCAAATTCCGAACAGTTGGAACTGGCTATCTCGCGAGTCATGCAGTACAGCCCTGCTCCCGCTAGGCTCACCATACAAGAGGATTATCAAATTGAAAAAGGTTGAATTTCTGGTTCCCAAGTTAGGCATGGACACAACCGAAGCAGCTATTACAAGTTGGCTGGTGGATGAAGGGAGCAGTGTAGAAATAGGCACTCCTCTGGTCGACCTTGAGACCGAAAAAGTTACCGTTGCAGTGGAATCGGAAGTCGCTGGAGTGCTAACAAAGATCGTTGCGCCGGAAGGGGGTGTGGTCCCTGTAGGAGGCGTGCTGGCCATCATCGAAACTGACTAGCGTCCCATCCACCCGTAGCATCCTCATTGTTCATGGATACCCGTGGTTGAAACTACAAAATTGACCACCCAAGGTGAGCCACGTTTACCTATGGACGCTGAAGTAAATCCGATGCGGCCTAATCAATATTACAATTTGTAATTTTCCCACGGAGTGGCTTGGATATGGTGCATAATGAGGACTGTTTCTCTTACCAGGCGGCGGCTATGACTTCGAACAACGTTGAGAATATATCAGGGGGCAGAACGGGTGTTTCCAAGATACGCGATACATTCTCCGAAATTGCAGTCGAGTCACTCCGGGATAAGGTGGTAGCTTCCCTCAAAGACGCATTTTTCTCCGGACTTCTTAAGCCTGGAGACGCAATCGTTGAGCGGCAACTTGCGCAGCAAATGAGGGTCGGCTCGCCAGCTGTGCGAGAGGCATTAATTACTCTTCAGCAGCAGGGTTTCGTGAAGCGAGTGGCAAACACAGCAACCTATGTGAATACTTTTAGTGTGGACGAGGTGCGCCAGCTGTACCAACTACGCATTGAATTAGAGCTGCTCGCTTTCAAATGGGCTAAGCCCAGGGTCAAGAGTGAAGATCTCGCAGTTCTGGAGCGGTTTGTTGACGCCATGGCAATAGCAGCCATGGAGAAAAATGCACGCGATTTCTTCGAACATGATCTGGAATTTCATCGGTATTGTTGGCGACTATCCGGAAACAAGTATCTCGAGCATAGCCTCGAAAATCTCGTTCCTGCTCTTTTTGCGTTCGTCCTGAATGCCAGTAGTGCTAGTGTCCAAGAAGTAGTCGCTAAGCAGCACCTGCAGATCATCAACGCATTGAAGATCGCATACGAGCCGGAATTGACTGCCATTATTCGAGACACACTCAACTCATTCGCCATCCAGGCGGTCTCGTCGATTGCGGAATGACACCATCAGACGTTTTTAACGCCTTTAGTGAACACCATCAACACACCCTTCCTTCTTGTGAAGACCCAAGAAGATCGTGTGCGGCGGGCAAAGATTCGAGGTAAGCTCACTGCCGGCCTGCTTTTATCACACCAAAAACGTAACTTTCCTGGAAGGGCATTAAAAATCAAAGGAGGTGCGATTTCCGTAAGATGCTAATGCGGGTTATTGATCTCAGTTTGGCTTGGTGACTAATTGCCTAATTAAGAATTGCCTGGTTCATCTTCTTGACCCATCCAGGATTCTCAGTCCAGAGCGGCTCGTGCGAGCCAGCGTAGTTCGTTAGCATGATTTTCCGATAGCTTTGCTCGATTCCTGTGTTGACCGCAACCTCATCGATGCATTGGTAATTGTCTTGGTGAATAGCGCCTTTTCAGAGCGAGGAGCGCAAGTCGTTCAAGGCCAACTCGTGAATCAGCCAGGTTTTGCTCATAGGCGAGATAGGGACGCACAATCCAGCCATTTTGAACTTCACCGGGTTGAGAGTTCATTTGAGGGTCATGGTGGTCCTGCCAATCGGAAACTCCGGCGATCCCACGTCGAACAGCAACACTCGATCCGGCCGGTCTTGCTGGCAGGCAAGAAGCGCCTTCGGGTTTCTCCTGGCACATCCAAGCCGGATTGTGTATTACCCAACATTCAGCACGTCGGATACCAACGAGAACCGGTGCACAACGGAATCGGAATTCTGGACCTTCACCCGCACCGGAGCAGCAGTGGTGTCACCAATCACTTCCAATTGCATAGTTCCGGCCGCCGCACGATATTCGTTGTCAAGCATCGACAGGAAATCTTCACCCCGCCTTCACTGCTATCGAGAAACGGCTTGCCATCTACAAACGGTTGTACTCTAACGCGCCACTCTGTCCTCGGGGCTTTGAAATAGCAAGAGGCGTCTGTGCAGATCGTCATAAGACCAGAACATGGTAAGAAGACCGAACTCTAAATCCAGCAAAGCCTTCGCTTGCCTCAGGACGCGCCACAGTCATTCCGTGCGGCGGCGCAAACGCATAGCCCAAAATCCACTTCCTCATGGCGGGGATGCGCTTGTTCATCAGGCTCTGATACTGGCGTTTCTCCGAGAAGCGGACTCTCAGACGTCGCCGTAGCGGCAACACTGAGAACACTGGCTTGCAGAAACTCTCGCCGGTTCATGGTTAAGAATATCTCCGGAAATAGATTGTAAGCTGCCCAATAATGCGAGTCAGGCGTTAACGCATCGCGAGATCGTCTATCGCGCTGCCGGTAATCACGACTTCATCGATTCCTATATATGTACCTGCGCTTTCCTGATTTTTTCGGCCTACGACCGTGACCTCGAGAGTATGTTCTCCCTCGCCTAACGTTGACGTGCTCCATAGAGCAATCGGAGGTTTGATGGCTACATTGTTTGATTGACGAGCTAAGCCTTTCGAACTCGTCTTCCCGTTGGAATAGTTTTCTGGAACAAACGTGTCAATCAATCCCTTGCTCTCTCCATCAATGCTGATCTCGGCAATCCCGTGATCGCTCCCGGTATTCCCAATTATTTCCACGCCCGTGCCTCGAAATTTCACCTTCATCTTGTCTCCAGAGGTGTCACTCTCGGATAGTGTTCCCTTGAATCGATCATGCAAATATCCTATATCCCCACCTATTCCCTGGCCCTCGGACCACGGAGGAATGCCGGTACTCTGCCATCCCTCACCCGAATACTTGATTGCGTGATCAACATCATCCAACCGCGTTTGCGGTTTCGGACTTGAAGCTCCGGGGTTCGTCAGATATTTGATCTGTGGATTCCAGACCGTCTCGTCATCCGTAGCATCGGTGATTCCATCCACAATGAAGTAAAGTTGATCCCCTGCATTCACAGAAACGGTTTGTTCGATGTCTTTCCCCTTGGTATCACCAGCGGCAATCATTTCCCATCCAGCGTTGGGCCAGATTTGCTGATTGCCTTTCAGAACTTTTACGCGAACTCCGTCGCCGTGGGTGTGATAGATATCTTTGTGCACATTGCCAGTAATCATCACCTGACCCGAAGCAGGCAACTTGAACACTCTGACTGCGTGTGCCAGAGTGCCCGGACGCATCCATGAGCCACCAATTAAGAGCTGATGCTCCTCTGATGGCCCTTGATACAATCCCATTTGACCCAAAGCACCGTTCCACGTAGCAGGCAAATGTTTATTATCGTCCCACTCCTCGTAAAACCACCCGTTGGCACCTTGATAGCTGTAATCCTTTCCAGCGAGGTAACCTCCGAGTGCGGTATATATCTCGGTAGCCGCTCCGGTTGGCGCCCCCTCAACCTTTGCGGAACCATTCCCGTCTCCATCAACAGCCTGCACTTGATAAATTGATCCCAGGTTTGCCGATTCGTTATGATCAAAGTAGTAGAGGCCCTTTGATACCCTGTCAATCGGCTCGCCATCACGATAAATCTGATAATAAGAGATCCAGTTGTTATCGGATGATGCGTTCCACTTCAACTCTACTCCCGTGATTCCCATGTTGGTTCCCAGTTGTTTCACTACATTGGCGGGGGCCGTAGGAGGGATCGAATCAGTTCCGCTGCCAGGATGATTCGGCAGACCCAGATAGATCAACTCACCGGGCTTTGGATTTACCAGTGTAATCCCGTTCCGAGCTAGATCGTCTCCGGTCCGTTTACTCGTCAACTTGGAAGCTTGGAACCGAACGTCATACGTTTCTCCTGGGTGTAAGCCTTTGGGATAGATGTGGACTTGGCCTGATATAAAATGCTTCAAGACAATTGCTCCGCGGTGGCCATCGCTATTTAGTCTTTCTAAATAGAAAATTGGGTCATCTCCTTCTATCTTCGGGTGATATACCTGCACCCATCGACCTGCCACCCCTTCCCGAACTAGATAGTGGTAAATTTCGAACGTCTTGCGTAGGCTCTCCATGCCATCATCCAGCGAAGCGCCCGGCTCATGTCCGTACAGTCCCCGGTCGCCCATCCAAGCAGGTGCCATCGTGAGTGTGGTTGCCACATTCGTTGAGGTAGCGTTCTGAGTTCTAGTCCAATCATCAATCTTGTCGGGTGGGAAAAGGTACGAACTATAGTAATTTCCATACATCAGCGATCCGCCATCGGTAAGTTGGCCGACATCGGCTAGACGCAAGCCTTCGAAACTCATGAGATTCCCGCCCCCCGCACAAAGGTCGATCGAAGAATCGGGGTGGTCTTTACGAAACTGCTTCTGCATGTCCATTATGTTTTTGTACTGGACGAGCATGGACGTTTCATTTTCGGCTACCGGAGCTACGGCGCTACCATCCTCCCGCCATTGGAAGTTTCCCCACTCCTTAACCTTTTGATCAAGTTGCGCCGACATCCACTGGATCACCTCCGGCCGTGAGGTATCGACCGGAGTTCCAAAAATACGCCCAGACCCCCAATCTGGATGGTCACGTAAAACCTTCGATTGCTTTTCCGCGTACCACAAAGGCCACCAGACGGTCAGCCGAACGCCAGATTTCTTCAGATATCTATTGACTTGCGCGAAGTCGGGTCCGTCATTGTCCCCAAGATAGTCATGCCACCCAGCGTCCTGCCATAGGATATCTGCTCCTATGTATCGAATGACATCCGATGCATGCAACATAGCAGCAAGGCGGAAATCCCAGTTATCGTCGGTGCCACCGCCCCATGCGCCTCCCTTTTGTGGTTGAGCACGCATCTCCGCGGCGTACCGGATCTTTGTGAAGTAGTCGTCATTTGTGTAATCCCACAGATACCGATATTGCCACGCCTTCAACTCATTCCCCATTGCGTCAAGATCGCCCGCATAAACTCCCGTAAATGCCTTTGGCGTTTCAATGGTCTCGCCAGGCTGCACTTGCTTCTCATATCCAGCCAGCCTAAGGCCAAGATAGCCTGCTGCTCCTTGGAAATTACCAATTTCCGCTGCCCATCGGCCATAGTAGTCCAATCCGAGAAAGAGCCCTTCCTTGGCGTCGTTACCGCTTATGCAAATCCATGGCATATATCGGCCGGAACCGTACGCCATCCCATTGCCATAATCAATACCCTCTACGTTTTGAAGTTCCGCTTTATCTGTTGTGTCAAAAGTCCGAGCATATGCATCGTTGAGCGGAACTTGTTTAAGGACCTGGCTGCCGGAGAAAGATCCTCCGCCTGTCATGTAGGACAAAGTCTGCGATGCGGCTGCATTCGCCAAGAGTCGATCATCGAGCATGTACGGATTGGCCAACTTGATTACGCCAACGCTTCGGTTCTTGAATACAACCCATTGGCGGATAATGCTGCTGTTTGGGTAAATCACATAGTGCTTTTCCACCTCCAGGATCTTGTCCTGCAGTCTAATTGTGGTTTCAATTTCTCCCTGTGAGAGAACCTTGGCTTCGCTCCCCATCCAGGTCCAGTCGCCGGTGGCCCCGGAGATGATAGATCCGTTCACGGTAACCCGAAATTCGTCAGAACTGGTTCCTTGCGCCAGATACTCTCGATGCGTAGATCGGTTTTGGAAGCCTTGAAGGAGATACTTGCCGTGTACAAGCTCCATCTTCTCCTGAACGCTGCTTGTCCCAATTACAGCAGTCGCTCTTTGGTCATCCACACGAACATAGGCGTCGTGGGAGTTCATTGTGACCGCAGAGCATCTCGGAAGCAGGAATAGTCCGGCGGCCAAAACCAAGACCTTCAGAGGTAGTTCAGAAGTGCTAAGTATTTTCATATTGCCTCAAGGTAGGGTGACAATTAATTGTTTGATCAAATGCAAAACGTAAGCCATAAAATAAATTGACGTGACCGCAAAACTATACAGAGAGAGCAGGATAACTCCGGCGACCACAATAATGACATTTAGAGCATGAACAGAATGAATCGCTATTCCAATACCATCTTCCGCACCTCCGTCGGTTAAAAGATTATCTTTGCAGCAAGCTGAACATCGCGTCCAGGACTACTGCTTGTTATTTTCCCAAACGCAGAACTTTGGAGGCTACTTGCTGGTGTCGAAAAGTTTGTATGATTAAAGATATTGAAAGACTCTGCCCGGAATTGCAGTTTTGATTCTCTCCACAATGGCAGATCTTTGAACAAACTGAAATCAACGTTCATATATGAGGGACCTAGCAAGTCATTCCTGCGCTCGGTGCCAAACGTGTATGGAGTTATCATGAACGAGGCAGCGTCGAGCCAGCTTTGATATGACTGCTTAAATCCTGCGCCCAAGTATGGGTTGCCAGTCTTATTGCACCTTTGAGAACCGCCTCCCACATTCGCAATGTCTCCGCCGGCGCTGCAATTGAATGGCAGCCCGGAGTGATAGCTGGTAATAGTGGCGACATTCCAGCCTCCAAGGAGACCTTGCGCAAGCCTGTTTGGATTGGACAAGAACTGCTTCCCTCTTCCCACTGGCAAAGTGTATATGCCGCTAAAAACAAATAGCTGAGGTAAGTTGTAGTCGGAAGGACCCTTCTCATTTTTAAGATCGTAGAAGTTTTGAACTCCTGACCCGCCATAAGGGTCAGATTCAATGTCCAGTGACTTAGACCAGGTGTATGACGCTAAAAAGGCAAGCCCAAACGACATGGATTTCTTAAGTTCTGCCTGAAGTGCGTTATAACTTGCGTTTCCAGCATTTGTTTCGAACGTGAAAGGTGTTCCACCATACTGAGTATAGGGCTGCCCTCTTGAGGCAAGCGACCCAGGACCCGGAACTTTTGCAGTATTCGCGGCTACCTGCAAATACTGGTGACGGTTCAGTGATCCCACATAGTCAACCTTCAAGACCATAGAACTTGGCAGCTGTTCTTCTACGCCAAGGTTGTATTCCATAGAGTAAGGGTTCTGCATGTTGGGGTCTGCAGATTGTCCAATCAGCGGTTTTAACGGATCTATAAATGCCGATACCGGAGGCAAACTACTTTCAAACAGAGTTGGCAGGCCACGGTTTTGAAGCGTAAGGGTGGGAGAGGCAGCACTGGGCCAACCTAATCTAATATTTTGCGATTGCTGCACTAACTCGTTGTTATGGTCGTCCAGGACCGCAAACGCGGCTCGAAATACAGTCCGGTCTTTGACCTGGTAAGCTGCTCCAAAACGAGGTTGAACACCGTTATATTGTGGGGTGTAATACGTATTGCGGCCTGTAGCCTTAGGAAACAAAGGTGGCACGGGTCCCGTTACAATAAATTGCCCAGTGTAGAAATCGAGCCCCGAAATCACCTTGTCAGGAGTTGGGGGCGCGACGAAGTCATAACGCAGACCTGCTGTAATTGTAAGCTTCCGTGACGCCTTCCACTGATCCTGAACATACCCACCAAACCAATTGGCCGTGATGGTCTCATTAGTATTACCCGTGTAGCCGCCTATACTGTCAACAAGCCCCAGCATGAAGCTGGCAGGCCCATAGCCTGTCGTACTAGCCAGAGCACCTTGAGACGTCGCATTTTGAGTGAAGCTGGTTGTAATATTCGTGGCGCCATCGTAGCTTGTAATCCGGTAATACATACCACCGATGCCGAGGGTGTGCTTGCCAATCGTCTTTGAGAGATCCGCATGGTAGTCGCTTGCCCACTGAGGACCCAGCGGGAAGTTGTATTGGGTCACGCCACTGAAACCGTTCGAGATATTTACCGACGGGCCATAGTCTGGATTGTCGTTTAGGGTGAAACCCAAGGCACTTGTAAAAGCTGGGCCTGCTCCCTGAGACGAAGTATTCAAGTTCATATTGGACCATCCGTAGTGCAGGTTCAGAATAGTCGACGGGTTGAAGATATGCGTATAACCGGCAGCTACTCCTTGTGCAAAATTGAGCAGGACCCCCAAATATCCTGGGAGGGGTTCTGGTGTCGTGTTATTTGCATTCGATCTGTTATATCGGCCGAAGACCGTATCGCTATTCTTAAATGCATGGTCAAGTCGGATTCCGAAGACATCACTCGCTACAGCAGTGGTCCCTGAAAATTGGTAGTTCGGAAGAACGTTGGCTGCAACGTTCAGGTTAGGCGCTGGATAGTACTTTTGCAGGATTATCGGGGCAGTAGGATCGATTCGGTTCTTGGGAATGATATTGCCAGGAAACGGGTCGCGAAGAACTGCGCTCGGGTTTTTAGGGTCCGGCCGACTTGTGGCTGGATCGTATATCTCGTTCTGATATTCAGGCCTTCCCAAGCTATCAATCCCGACTTGTGGACCAAGAACGGCCGAGAAGTCTCCCGCCTGCATGGCTGATGTAAATGTGCTTCCGAAATAAGTTAGGGTACGCGAGGATCTGAACCCCTCCCAATAGCCTGAAAACCATGTATTTTTCCTGCTGTTCAAATGCGGCAGAACGAGCGGGCCACCCAGGTATACGCCATACTGGTTCTGGCTGTAAGGAAGTTTTGTCGTGCTGAAGAAGCCACTGGCATCCAGTGCGGCGTTCCGGGCAAACTCCCATGCCGATCCATGGAAAGTGTTGGTTCCGGAGCGGGTGCTGACGTTAATGTTCGCACCAGAGGCGATGGAAAACTGAGCATCCGTGATGTGCGATTGAACATTGAACTCCTGTATCGCGTCTGGCGGTGGGCTGAGAGCCCAGGTGTTCGTAAAGAGCTGATTGTTCAGCACCCCATCCATCGTAAAATTGTTCTCTTCGCCTCGCTGGCCATTGACCGACGGGCTGATTCCGCCGGCACCTTGCGTCACTTGAAATCCCGATTGTTGCGCGTCTTGTACGGGAGCTGCGCCAGGAGTAAGCAGAGTGAGCTGCGTGAACTCGCGCCCGTTGAGCGGTAAGTCGACGGTCTCCTCATGTCCAATCACATCGCCAACTGTTGCTGAAGTCGTGTTAAGCGTAGGAGGGGCGTCAGTGACTTCGACAGTTTGAGTTCCTGACGAGATCTTCAGGACCAAATTGAGAGTAACGCTTTGGTTGACTTCAAGTTGGATATTTGCCAGCTCTGTTGTCGCAAACCCTTGCTTTTTTCCTGAGAGTTTGTACGTGCTAGGGGGGAGTTGCGGAATGGTGAATGAACCAGTGCCGTCAGTGACAGTTGTTCGGTGCTGACCTGTCCCTTGGTTGACTACATCGACATCCGCACCGGGAATGACCGCTCCAGATGAATCGGTAACCGTTCCAGTCATCAGCCCATTGGTGGTCTGTGCCGCTGCGTGGATTGAGAAATAAAAAATAATAATCGTAACGAAGGTAACTAGTTTTTTAAACATCGCGAGCCTCCTGGGAACGCAAAGCCGTAGGAATTGTCAGGCGTATGTGTGCATCATGGGATCTGCTCGAAATCCAGGCAGCCTCCGGGAAGCGTCGGCCCAAAGGTTCTTGGGAGCGCAGCCATTTCGGCTTTGCCAGTCGCAGAGAAGCTGTACTAGATATGGAATGCCTACGAATGCTGAAGATGGCCGAGTTCATGAACGAAGAGCACCCTATCATAGCGTAAATTTGGTAGTCAAGCCTTAATCTTCGAACAGTCATACATCAATGAATGTTGATGCTTGTGGCAATTATGCCTAAGATTGGGTGCCAAATACCGCCTATGATCTATGATTTAATTCCTGCCTAAGTGACAGGAAACGCATTTGCGGCTCCAGCGGGATCCATGTGTATTGTCCGCCGTTGGAGTAAGGGGGGCGGAATAGCTCCTGAGTGGCTGTGAATGACGAAGCCATAGGAAGCAGAAGAAATGAGGATGGCAATCGATGTTAATGCTTGAAGGCAAATCAATTATTGTGACCGGAGCTGCGCAAGGAATCGGGAAAGCCACAGCCGTGATATGTGCACGCGAAGGCGCCAATGTCGTCATAGCCGATCTCAATGGCGCACTCGCCGGGTCTGTTGCGGCTTCGATCGCAGCATCTGGAGGACGTGCCATTTCAGTTCAAATGGACACGACCCGGCGGGAAGATATTCGCCACATGATGTCAGAAACAATCGAGGCTTTCGGCTCCGTCGACGGCCTGGTCTGCAACGGCATGCGCCGCATCTACGGTCCGGCGGAAGATTTCACCGATGAGCATTGGGAGTTGGTTATAAACCAAGGCTTGACCGGATATTTTCTTTGTGCCCAGGAAGCCGCACGCCGAATGCTTTTGCAAGGGCACGGTGCCATCGTTATGGTTACTTCAATTGCCAGCAAAAGCGCTGTGAACGGTGGGGCCGCATACTGCGCAGTCAAAGCGGGGATAGCCGGTTTGACGCACCAACTCGGCGTCGAGTGGGCAAGGCGCGGTATTCGTACGAACTCAATCGCGCCGGGTTTTACCGTGACGGAGGGAGCGATCCAAACGATGAGTGAGGAGGAGGCTGATGCCTTAATCCCCATCGGACGGCCGGCGCACGCTGATGAAATCGGCGCTGTCTGCGCCTTCCTCTTGTCGGATCTCGCCAGTCACATAACTGCTCAGGAGATCGTGGTAGACGGCGGCTACCTTGCTGGCAGAGGTATGAAACGGGGATCCATACGGCGCTGCCAATCAGTCGATCATTGAGGTCGATGATCTTATCGGTCAGCGTTGCCGCTGTTTCGATCATCAGCGCGACGAGTGTGCCGTGACGCCACGCTTGCTCATATACCTTTTAGTTACACCGCTGTTTGGCCGGCCTCACGAGCGAGCTACAAGAGGCCGTTCTGATGCAGTTTCTGGCTTGCCTCTGGGACAACGCTAGGTCCCAATTCCATTCAGCCGCTCAATATGCCCGAGCACAGCTCTGGGCGTAGGCGCTCCGGGTGGCATCCAACACCGTCTATCTCGAACGCGCAATAGAGCAGATGGCAAAATCACGGCAGTTCGATCCGGCCCTGCTCAGTATGTCTCTCCGCTCGGCTGGGAGCACATCAACCTCACTGTGATGATGTACAGCACGTGCCTGATGGGGTTCTCGCCATGAAATAAAGCTGACGGCGCTGGTCCAAGCCAGCCTCGCAATTGCGCGACAATTCGCGAGTCTTTCCTCAACTGCTCGCCGTCGGTTCTGGAACCAACGAAATCGTGCTTGCATCCAATGATGCTACGTACTGTCCCCCTTTCCCGTAGCGAACGGTGCGCTGACCGACTGGGAACGAAGAGTTGGCGACGTTTGGCTCGCATCCGGTATCGGTTGCAATCTGTAACGGGTTCTCAAAGCCGTTGGCGCGGCCATTACTAACAAGCAGGGCACCATTTGCGACGATCATCGCCGATGGATAGTGAGCAGTAGGAATGAATCCTACGATCCGGCTCTTCTCTGGGACACTCCGCCTACGAGACATGCCGCGCACATTCGGGGATAGGATAACAGTAGCGACCGTGTTTGCATCCGAATCCGCGACGTACAATCGATGCCCATCGTCACTCAATGCGAGGGCGAGAGGGGTACTTCCAAACGTGTGACCATCGCTAAGCCCAATTCGAACGCGCTCGGTTTTTTTGTCAGCAATGGTGTCAATCACTGAGATCGTGTCATCATCGGAATTTGTCACATAGAGTCGATTGTCAGATCTGTTTCTCACCATTGCTGTGGGGTGAGAACCGATTGCGAGGTGAGCCGCTCGAAGGCTTTCTGTATGCGGTGGAATTCCTGCGTCTCTATTAAACGTTGTTCAGGATTTAACGAAGGGTCCGCTTGCTCCGTCTCGGTAAGGTTCAGGCCGTCCTCGCTCGCCTTGAGAGAATTTCTACCGTCCCGAAAGAGCTCGATAGCCAGATTGTGTGCAACTCTGAACAGCCAGCCACGAAGGTTCCGGTCGGGATACTCTTTCGAGAGGTGCTGCACTAGTCTTAGGAAAGATTCTAGAATGATGTCCTCAGCTTCGCACGCGTTCAATTTCAGACTGATCAGGTAGGTGAAGAGGGGTGGTCGGAGTTGATCGTAAAGTTGGACGATTCTGCTGCGATGCCTACCGTGCTCTTGCTTCGCTGCAGGGCAGAGGATGTAAGAATCGGGCCCAAGCTCTTTGTCCCTCAGACTGTCAGACGCCAGCAACGAAATGAAAGAAGATGAAAGCACGTCCCGGATTACTCCTTCTATCGATCTGCCCGCGTACATTCGAACAACGGCTGCGCATTGCCTTTCGCAACCCCTGATTTGTAAACATTCGGTAAAAGTGAACAGTCGAGAATGTCGCGTTCTGCGCCACAAACTTGAACGTAAGAGTCGCTGCGGAGCATCCACTACGGCTCAGATAGCCCGTCGTAAGCGGGTGTGGCGATATCTCCCGAAAACCGACTTTGCTCGCGTCATTTTGACGTGCATGCCTTCGCGCTACCAGCGGCTGCATGGCCTCCGGATGAGTATTCTGCCGCGTCAGGACCCCCAGTCACGCGGCATACGCGGTGTCCGCGCAGCAAGGCCGTAGGGGCTCTGCGGTTCTTGTGCAGATCGGCGAACTCTATTCCGTTGCGCCGCACTAGTCTCTGTCGCGTATTCTGTTGTGAATGAACACGACCGAAATCCTGTCCGCAATCGATGAAGAGATCTCCCGTCTCACACAAGCCCGCAGTTTGCTGGGTGGCGTCGATGCGACGGTCGCCACCCAGCGGTCGGCGCCCTCGACCGCCGGAAAACGTGGACGCCCCAAGGGGTCGAAAAATAGGACAACCAGCTTCACCCCAAGCGAGTTCAAACTGCCAAACCGGCGGACGATGAGTCCGGAAGGCAAAGCTAGGATCGCTGCGGCACAGAGAGCACGATGGGCGCGGCAAAACGGTGCAGGCCAAGAGACACGCACCGCAAGGAGGTCGGCCGCAAAGAACGCTGCTCCCGTGAAGAATGTCGCCAAGGGCGCATCCGCGTCGATGTTGGCACCCAAAAAGCCTGTTCCGGCGAAAAAGGCCGTAGCAAAGCCCGCAGCAGCTAAGAAGGCGGTTGTAGTTAACAGAGCTCCGATAAAGCGGGTTTCCGCCAAGAAGGCGCCCTTGAAGATCGCGACTGGGACGAATTTCGCCGCTAAGGCTATCCCATCAGAGAAGGCCGCCCAAAAGAAGGTGGCTTACATAAAGGCGGTACCCCCAGCGAAGATTCCGAACGGAGTGACGACCGGCATTGCCACTGTAGCGGAGTAGCGTGACAGCTAGGGTTCGAAGTCTTGTTGGACGAATCACTCGAGCACGTCGGTACACCGCCGAGTGGTCATGTTTCGCGATGTCCTCTCTTTGGTGAGTGTCCGTTGACGTGTCATAGCGAAGGTGGTATTACTTTAAGAGAAAAGTAAAGGAGACCGAATGGAATCCGCTCTGACTGTAAAGGGCCAAGCGACGATACCTAAGGCAATCCGGGACCATCTCCATCTCGAACCCGGTGACCGGATCAAGTTCTTTCTCCATCCGGACGGTAGTGTGGCGATCCTTCCGAAGCTTCGCACTTCAGTCTTGAAGGGCATAGTCAGGTCTCGGGGCCGGCAAGTCTCAATCGACGAAATGGAAGGCGCCGCTGCCGAGGGTGCTGTCGGACGAGTGCATCGTGCAAAACGTCGTTGATCGGACTCGATACCAATATCGTCGTTCGTTACTTGGCACAGGACGACCCGGTCCAATCGCCTAAGGCGACGAAGCTCATCGAGGGCCATCTCAATGAGGATGAACCCGGCTTCATAAGTCTCGTGACAATTGCAGAAACCGTCTGGGTTCTGGACCGCCTGTATGATCTGACGAATCAAAAGCTTGCGGATGCGGTCGAGCGCATGCTACAGGCCGACACACTCGTCATCCAAAACGAGCAGGAAGTCTTTATCGCTATGATTGCCCTGAGGACGGGAATGGGATCTTTCGCCGATGCCCTCGTCGGAGCTCTCGGTGCTTGGGCGGGCTACGCATCGACGCTCACGTTCGACAAAAAAGCTGCAAGGCTGAAGGATTTTGAGGTTATCTAATATCTCCTGCCCATAGAGAGCGGAAACGCCTTCGCCCTGTCTGACTTCGATTCGGAAGGCGAACCCCCTATCCCCCTTATTTGATGGCGATAAGACAAGGGAGACTTCGAAAAGAGGCACAAAGAGGTCTATGGAAAGAACCCAGGGTTCCTAGATAAATCCGAGGCAACTGCCATTCAGGCTGCTGATTTCAATGCATGGAAGATGCGAACAGTGCTGCATGAATGCAATAAGCCCACCCACACACTAGAAATTGGCAAAGATTTGCTGCGGTCGATGTCAGTGTTAGAGAATGTGCGAAAGGACGCTGGCGTCCTAAACAAAGGGTCGTTTCGTGAGTTTTGCAAAACAGCGGAGATTCCCTAAAAGATGAAGACTAATCCTGAATCCGAGTTAGAGAAGTTCAACACGGTGCTGCGGAAGATTATGTCTGTATCGCGCGAAGAGTTGAACCGCCGAGAGAAGGAATGGGAGTGCAAACGGGAGCTGAAAAGGCGGGCTAAGACTGCGCCCGCCTTCCGCGCTTCAAACGGTAAGGATTAGCATGTTGCCGTTTCTCCCAACCTTGCCAGTGAGTTGCGCAAGGGTTAGCCGTTTGCCGACGATCTGAGAGATAGCGCGATTGAAGCGGGGGAGCATCATTGTCCTTGCGGTTGTTAAAACGAAAAGACTGCTCATCGAGGTAACAGAAGAGATGGAACGGTTCGACACTCACGTAGGTACCGGCAATGCCTCTTTTCAAGAGGCTCCAGAAGTTTTCGAGGCCGTTGGTATGAACCCGTCCATTCACGTACTCGACAGCGTGATCGACAACCGCATGAGCATATTCCTGAGCAAGTCCGCTATAGGATGGGAGCGAGTCGGTGTAGAGAGCCGCGCCAGCCTCGACATGCTTGCGGACTTCGGCCTGCAAGGCAGTTCGCTTGCGGTTCGGCACCACGATAGTGCGAACCTGCCCACCGCGCTCCAACATTCCCATGACAGCGGTCTTGTCTTTTCCGTCGGTACCAGTGATGCGTCGCTGGCGTTTGCTGACATGCATGTTGCGGGATTTACCGCCGATAAAGTCTCGTCGGCTTCCACTTCGCCGCCGAGTTTGCTTCCAAAGAAGTCATCCTGCATGGCAAGCCGAATGCGGTGAAGCATGAACCATGCCGACTTTTGGGAAACTCTTACGTCGCGCGCGATCTCATAGCTGCTGACGCCGTTCTTGCAATTGGTGAGGAGCCAAGTCGCGGTGAGCCACTTATCCAGTCCAAGAGGCGAGTCCTCCATCATGGTTCCGACTTTGATAGAAAACTCCCGCTTTGCATGATGGCTGGAGCAAGTCCAAGTGCGACGGTGAGCCCTGTAGTTCACTTTTTCGTTCCCGCAAGTGGGACACTTGATAACTCCATCAGGCCAGCGTTGGGCGACGAGGTGAGCGATGCAGTTTTCAATATTCGAGAAATATATAATGGCCTCTTGGAGGCTCTTAGAATCGCTGCTCATGACGTTCTCCATGAACCTAAATATAGCCAAAATAGGTGGTGGAGTCATGGTCATTATTGCCCTATTAGGAACCGATCGCCTGACTGTGCGACCCGGAGGAGCTTCCAGGTGTTATCGATCCGAACCTTCCGCAACAGCCGAATTCTAGGAACGTGGGTTCGAGTCCCTTCTCCGGCACCAATCGTTTAGCAGTCCCAAATTACAACTTGGTCTATCTCCCTCGGCAACGGTGCGGCCTTACCGCGCATTGCTGTTGTCATGACGAGCCGCTGATAGTCCCAGAGGAGGGGTGATGTCGGCCCACGCGCGCCGACATCACCCTCGCATTACTTCCCGACTGAAAACTCCGTGGTAAGCGGCAGGTGCTCCGATGAGTCCCCCACATACGCGATGAACCGGCCCGGATCGACTTGCCAGCCGTGGCTCTTTACGTCCCAGTAGGCGAAGGAGCGGCGGTCGAGCGTCAGCGTGACATGCTTGGTCTCGCCGGCCGCAAGCGTGACTTTCTTGAAGCCCTTCAGCTCCATCCTGGGACGCTTGATCTTGGCCGAGGGGTCACCCACGTAGAGTTGCGCTACGTCGGAGCCAGCGCGCTGGCCAATGTCCGTCACGTCGAACGATACGGTTACTTGCCCATCGGCTGCCGCCTGCTTCGGGCTGACTTCCAGTTTGCCGAATGAGAACGTTGTGTAGCTGAGCCCATAACCAAACGGAAACAGCGGCGTCTTGCTCTCCTTGTCTCCGACCGACGTGTAGTAGCGATAGCCGACCATCAAGCCTTCGGCGTAGTTCACGGTTGGCGTCTGCCCTTGCCTGCGGGTCTCGGGGTAGTAGTGGTCGTGGACCGGATTGTCGCTCCAGCTCCGCTCGATGGAGATGGGCAGGTGACCCTCCGGCGCGCGGTCGCCAAAGAGTACTTCGGCCATCGCTTGCCCCCCGGCCTGCCCGGGGTACCAGTTGTGCAGCACGGCCGGCACCTGCGCGAGCCAGGGCGTCATCTCCACGCCGCCACCTGCGGTGATAGTCACGATGGTGTTTTTATTTGCCGTTGCCATCGCATCGATCAGTGCATTCTGGCCATAGGGCAGCTCAAAGGTGCGGTCGAAGCCTTCGCTCTCCGTCGAGCCACGAAAGCCGACCGACACCAGCACTGCATCCGCCGAGGCCGCAAGCGTCTTCGCCTCGGGCGAGACGAGATCGGCATCGCTATGAATGCCGAAGTCGATCCGGAGATCGCTAGACGAGGGCACATAGTCAACCTGGACCGTGACCGGGGTGCCTGCAGTGAGCGTCATCTCTTTCGACTGCGGAGCCTGGCCATCGTGCTTGGTCTGCTGCAGCAGCTGCTTTCCATCGATGGTCACCGTATAGGTGTCTTCCCCACCCGCGGCGATCAGAAAGAGATAGCTGCCAGACCTCTGCGGAAGATAGCTACCCGTCCAGCGCATGCTCTTCGGGCGCTCAGCCGTAGGCGTCCATTGCGAGTGCTGCCAATGGGCGATGTTCTTGGCCGTGCTGGTCGCACCGGCTCCGCTGAAGTCGGGATTGTCGAAGACCTCCAGCTTCAGCGTTGGGGCGCCGCTCTTATCGGCAAAGCTGGTTTCGTCAAAGATCTCATCCGGGGTGGGCAGGCCGCGCACATAGACCACCTTGGCCCGGCTGCCGAGATAGTTGCTTATGCCGGTCAGGAAGCTGCTCGGCGCAAAAGCCGTCGTGTCGGAACTACCGCCACCACCGACCACCGCCGGGTAGGCATCCGGCCCGATGATCGCCAGCGTGTGTGTCTTTTCTACACTTAGGGGCAGCAGGCTGCCCTCGTTCTTCAGCAAGGTCAGGCTCGCGCGCGCGGATTCGAGTGCGACTTCGTTGCTGAGCTGGCTGTAGAGCGGGTCGGCTGGGTCCAGTTGATCGCGATCGAGAAAGCCGAAACGGATTGCTGTGCGGAGGATGCGCCGGACCTTGTCATCGATGGTCGCCTCCGTGACTCCGCCGGCACGGATGGCCGGCATCAGCGTCTTCGGATTCATGAATTTGCCGCTCGGCATCTCCAGGTCCAGGCCGCCGTTGGCAGCCGCCACGCCGTCGTAAGTGGCGTCCCAGTCGGACATCAGAACGCCATCAAAACCCCAGTCCTTCCGCAGGATATCGATGTTCAGGGTGCGGTTCTGCGTGGCGTGCTCGCCATTGATCAGGTTGTAGCTGTCCATCACGGCGCCCACCTTCGCCTCTTTCACGGCCGCTTCAAACGCAGGCAGGTAAAGCTCGCGCAGGGTGCGCTCATCCACCTCAGCGTTGAGATTGTGGCGGTCGTATTCGGAGTTGTTGGCCGCGTAGTGCTTGACCGTCGCGCTCACGCCCGCGCTCTGCACGCCTTCGATGTAATTCACCGCAGTGCGCGCGGCAAGGTATGGATCTTCGCCGAAGTACTCGAAGTTGCGGCCGTTCATGGGCGCACGATAGATGTTCACGCCAGGGCCCAATAAGAAGTTGACGCCCCGCGCGCGTGCATCCCGGCCCAGCGAAGCGCCGATCTTCATCGCGAGCGCAGGGTCCCAGCTGGCCGCCAACGCTACCCCAGCGGCGTAGGCGGTGGACGGGCCCCAGGTGCGCACGCCCAGCGGGCCATCGGACATCTTCAGCTTCGGCAGGCCGATCTCCGGCTCGGCGCGGATGAACATGGAGTCGACTCCACCGATGAGCTCGAGCTTCTGTTCGAGCGTCAGCTTGGCAAGCATTGCGGCTACCCGGCTGTCGACTTGGGGGCTGTCTGCAACCGGGGCTTGCGCCAGGCACACCGGGAAGACGCCAAGCGCAGCCGTGGCAACGCTGAGTTGCAATAAGTGTTTCATCTATTCCTTGACCCTCTTTCCGTTGAGGCTGACAAGGTTAAAGAACCACTTCGCTTTTAGCAAAGCCGATTCCGGTCGGCGCCCGATCCGCTTAACAGCAGCGCCGCACCTGCGCCCAGTTCATAATGGGTGCGGCGCTTATTTCATCCTTAGGAGACCTGCACGATGAGGCTGGCCTTTGCACTTTTTGTCCTGGTACTGCTCCCATCCTGCGGTCACGCGCAAAGCACCTTCACTAATCCACTGTTACCCAGCGGAGCCGATCCCTCTATCGCCATGCGCGGGCACACCTACTACTACATGCAGACTACCGGCCGGAATCTGACGATCTGGAAGACTGCTGACATCACCGACCTGGCGCATGCCGAGAAGAAGGTCGTGTGGATGCCGCCCGCGACCGGGCCGTATTCGAAAGATATCTGGGCGCCGGAGATTCACCTCATCGGCGGTAAATGGTTCATCTACTTCGCTGCCGATGCAGGCGACAACAAAACGCATCGCGTGTACGCGCTGGAAAACGACGCCGCTGACCCGCTGACAGGCACGTGGACCTTCAAAGGCAAGGTCGCCGACAGCACGGATAAATGGGCGATCGATCCCTCCGTCTTCGAGGATCACGGCCAGCTTTACATCATCTGGTCAGGGTGGGAGGGCGACACCAACGGGCAGCAGAATATCTACATCGCGCACATGAAGAATCCATTGACCATCGATGGGCCGCGCACCCGCGTTTCTACGCCGCAATACACGTGGGAGAAGGTCGGCGATCTGAGCACGGGCGCTAAAACCGTCATCGACCTGCCGCACGTGGACGTGAACGAAGGGCCCGAAATCCTGAAGCATGAGAACAAGATCTTCCTTATTTACTCGGCAAGCGGCTGCTGGACCAACTACTACGAGCTCGGCATGCTGACCGCAACCTCGGGCACGAATCTGCTGGACGCGGCCTCCTGGAAGAAGACGGATCGCCCCGTCTTCTGGGAGTCTCCGGACGCGCAGGTCTTTGGCACCGGCCACAACACATTCTTCACCTCGCCCGATGGCAAGCAGCAATGGATCCTCTACCACGCGAACTCCGCCGCGGGACAGGGCTGCGGCGAATACCGCTCGCCCCGCGCGCAGCCGTTTACCTGGAACAGCGATGGCACGCCGCACTTCGGGCGTCCACTGCCGACCACGGAGCCTTTGCTGAAGCCGTCGGGAACCGCAGCCCGCTAAAGTCCGCCGCAACTCAGCCGATATACTAAGGGCAGCACCGTCATCGAGCGGAGCTGCTAGCGCCTATGTCCACGCACTTAGACCAGATACTCGCGGCAACCCGGAAGCGCGTTGCCGCCTGCAAAGAGCTCACGCCGCAGGGAACGCTTGAGGCGGCCGCGGCCCGGCACACGCCTCGCGGGTTTGCAGCAGCCTTGCGAGCCGCCTCACAACACGGCCCGGCGGTGATCGCGGAGCTCAAGAAAGCGTCTCCTTCCAGGGGGCTGATCCGCGCCGATTTTGACGCGCGCGCTCTCGCGCCAGCGATGCAGGCCGGCGGCGCGGCGGCACTCTCCGTGCTCACGGACGAGCCCTTCTTTCAGGGCAGCCTGCGCAATCTGGAAGTCGCCTCTGCCACCACGACACTGCCCTGCCTGCGCAAAGACTTCATCGTTGACGAGTACCAGATTGTCGAAGCGCGCGCACATTCTGCCGATGCGATTTTGTTGATCGCCGCCGCTCTCACGGACGCGGAGTTGCGCAGCTTTACGCACGCCGCGCAAGCACTTGGGCTGAATGTGCTTTGCGAAGTGCACACGCGTGAGGAGGCCGAACGTGTTGCGGATCTAGGCTGCGACGCCTACGGCGTAAACAACCGCGATCTACGCACCTTTGTGGTGCGCATCGAGAAGTCGATCGAGCTTGCACATTATCTGCCGACCACAGCGGTGCTGGTCGCCGAGAGCGGCATTCGAACGGCAGAGGATTTCCTTCAGCTGCACTCGGCCGGATTCGAAGCCTTTCTGATCGGTGAAACCTTCATGCGGGACCCCGACCCTGGCACGGCACTCCATCACTGGATCGCGGAAGCGTCGGCTCTCGCGATGCAGAGTAAGTGCGCCCCGCAGAACAGGTGAAAGACGCGCATATGTGGACCAAGATCTGCGGCAACACCAACTTCGAAGACGCGCAGCATGCCGTGCACGCGGGCGCACATGCACTCGGCTTCGTCTTCGCTCCCAGTCCCCGGCGCGTAACGGCAGAGCAGGTGCGCTCCATTGCGCAACGGCTGCCGGACAATGTTGAACTCTATGGCGTCTTCGTCGACGCCAGCTTCGACGAGATCGTCTCGACGGTGAATGCCGCTGGGCTCACGGGCGTACAGCTGCACTCCAATCCCGATGCAGCTTTGCCGTTGCGATTGCGTGAGCACTTTGCCGCGCAGCCGGGCCGCCGGCGCTTGGGCATCCTTTCGGTTCTCCACTTCACTGAGGGATTAAAGGCAGGCGATCTCAAGGCAGCCGATCTCGACGCCCAGCTTGCCAGTCTCGCCCAGAACCACGCCGTCGATGCTGTCCTGATCGACTCCCGCACTGCGGAGGCGGTGGGCGGCACCGGCATCTCGTTTGATTGGCAGGCCGCCCGAAGTAGCTTTCTGCGTAAGGCGCCGCATCTGCGGCTAATCGCCGCGGGTGGACTGACGCCCGACAATATCGCCGAGGCTATCCACACACTGTCGCCCTGGGGCGTCGATGTCGTCACTGGCGTGGAAGCGGCGCCGGGCAGGAAAGATCCGGCGCGGGTGAGCGCGTTCCTTCGTCGCGCACACGAGGCTGCGGTTCTTGCGACTGTGGCAAACAAGCAGCCTGCCGCGCGCGCCTAGACCATTTTCAGGGTAAGTGTAGACCGGGGAACAAAGCTGAACGTGGCCGTTCTTCAAAGAACGGCCACACCGAGTGGGTATTCGCGCCAGCCACAGTAACCCTGAAAGTGGTCAACGGCGTATAAGCTAGAAGAGAAAAGGGGATCGCGATGGCAGCAACGGCAACACCGACCGCACCCGCAACAACACGGCCCGGACGCTTCGGCGCGTACGGGGGACGCTACGTGCCCGAGACGCTGATGGCAGCGCTCGAAGAACTAGAGGCCGCGTACGAAGCCGCGAAGCTGGACCCAACCTTTTCAGCCGAGGTCGATGCACTGCTGCACGACTACGCCGGCCGCCCCACCCCGCTCTACCTGGCGACGCGGCTCACCGAAAAACTCGGCGGGGCAAAGATCTACCTCAAGCGTGAAGACCTGCTCCACACCGGCGCGCACAAGATCAACAACTGCATCGGCCAGGGCCTGCTCGCGCAGCGCATGGGCAAGCGCCGCATCATTGCCGAAACCGGCGCGGGCCAACATGGTGTGGCAACAGCCACGGTGTGCGCACTGCTTGGCATGAGCTGCGTCGTCTACATGGGCGCTGAGGATATGCGGCGTCAGGAGTTGAACGTGCACCGCATGCGGCTGCTCGGCGCTGAGGTGCGCTCCGTCAATTCTGGCTCTTGCACGCTCAAGGACGCGATCAACGAAGCGATGCGCGACTGGGTCACCAACGTCCGCGATACGCATTACCTGCTGGGCAGCGTGCTTGGCGCGCATCCCTACCCCACCATGGTGCGCGACTTCCACCGCATCATCGGCGAAGAGGCACGCCGGCAGATCCTGGAGAAAGAGGGCCGGCTACCTACCGCGATCATCGCCTGTGTTGGCGGCGGTTCCAACGCGATTGGCGCCTTCTTCGACTTCATCCGCGACCCGGAGGTCCGGCTGATCGGCGTGGAAGCTGGTGGCAATGGCAGCCAACTGGGCGCGCACGCAGCACGCTTCAGTGGCGGCAGGCCCGGCGTGCTGCAGGGCACTTACTCGTATGTGCTGCAGGATGAAGCAGGCCAGGTGGCGCTCACCCACTCTGTGTCTGCGGGCCTGGATTACGCCTCTGTCGGCCCGGAGCATGCCAATCTTCACGACTCCGGCCGCGCCGAGTACACGTCAGTAGACGACCGCGCCGCGCTCGAAGCCACTCTTACCCTCGCCCGCACCGAAGGCATTGTGCCCGCGCTTGAAAGCGCGCACGCAGTCGCCGAAGCTATGCGCCTTGCGCCTACACTTTCTACTGATGACATATTATTGGTGAATCTCTCCGGGCGCGGGGACAAGGACATGGGTATCCTGTCGCGCGAATTGAACCTATCGGGTGAGGATCAATCGGGCGCAACCGGACTTCCGGTAAACAGGGGTACACGCTAATTCACGATGGCTCTTCGCTTCGAACATAAACCCGGCCTGGTCATCTACCTGACTGTAGGCGATCCCGATGTCGCCACCACGCGTGCGATTGCCCTGGCGGCGATTGACGCCGGCGCGGATGTGCTTGAACTCGGCGTTCCCTTCAGCGACCCCGTCGCCGACGGGCCAGTCATCCAGCGCGCCAGCGAACGCGCAGTCGCGAACGGCACCACGTTAGCGGCGGTGCTTGCGCTTGCCGCTGAGCTCCGGGCCGCCCGGCCGCACGTCGGGCTGGTCATCTTCTCGTACTACAACCCCATTCTGCGCTATGACCTCCAGCGTTTCTGCATCGCGGCGCAAGCCTCCGGTGTCGATGGCGTTCTGGTCACGGACATGACCGTCGAAGAAGCAGAGGGCGACTATCTGGACGCGATGAAAGCTGCCCGGCTCGCGCCCATCTTTCTCGCGGCGCCCACCAGCACCGACGACCGCCTCCGCCGCATTTGCGCCGTGAGTGCGGGTTTCCTCTATGCCATCTCCCGGACCGGCATCACCGGCACGCAGCAGAACGTCGCCGAGGATGCGCGCAGGCTGGTCGAACGGCTTCGCCGATTCACACAGCTGCCCATCGCACTCGGCTTCGGCATCTCCAACGCAGCGCATGTGGCCGCGGTGGCCCAGTTCGCCGATGCCGCCGTCATCGGCAGCGCGATCGTCTCGCTCATCGAGGGAACCCCGGCCAACGAAGCGCCTGGCGCCGTTGCGCAATTTATCGGGGGCCTGCGCCCCACTCCCGCGCTGGCCCGCTAAAGCAGTTTTCCTGTAGGTGTAATACGGAAGCATTTGCCCGTGTGGCCTTTCCTTGAAGAAAGGCCACGTTGAGAGTAACTCGGCTCGTACACAGTAACAGGAAACTGCTCTAGCCGTACTCTTCTCGTAATCGTGTCAGTTTATTTGCATGGCAGTCCCGCTGGACCGCGATGCCACTTCCTCAGTGGAGTCCGCAATGGATATACAGGATTGGCGCAAGAAGATCGATGCGCTGGATGCACAGATCGTGGAACTATTGAACCAGCGCGCAGAAGCCGCACGTGCGATCGGGAAACTGAAACAGTCAACTGATCTGCCGGTCTACGAGCCAGCCCGCGAACAGGTCATCTTCGACAATGTGCATGCACACAACCGGGGTCCTCTGCCCTCGACCGAGCTCGTCTTCATCTACGAGCGAGTCATCGCAGTGATGCGGGCGCTGCAGCGCAACGAGCTCGCTTCCCAAGGGCAAGGTCGCCCTCCGGGGAATGACTGACGCGGGCACAGCACCGTGCAGCAGGGCAGCAACCCCAGAGGTCGAGAAGATTGCTCAATGCTGCCCCGCTAGTATCGTCTGGATAGCTTTGCCATCAACCGATTCAACGTGGTTTTGAACCAGCTTCTCGTGTCGTTTGCGCCGCCAGCCATCTGCGGTCTGGACCCATGTTTCACGGAGCGGAGCTGCTACAACGATGACATGAAATGCGCCTTTGCTCCCAAAGTGACCATCTGAGTCCGCCATAGTGCTCGTGACCCGGAAGGTGCCCTCCGCGATTGCGGTATCGCCGACGATCTTAAGTGCCGAAATATCGAAGCGCATATCGGTGAAAGGAGCAAAGAGTTTGCTGAAGCCGTAGCTCCTCATCTGTTGCCACGTTTGCGGCTGTTGTCCCGGCTGTACGCTAACCCAGTCAGCTGTATCCATCCATGCATGGATCGCATCGAGGTCTTCGATATTCTTTGCCCGCTTCAGCTCTGAGGTTGACCGGGCGTATGCCGCAGTGATCGCCTGACGGGCTCCGGCCTCATCGATGGCGAAACACGTGGGAACGGCCAAGCTCAAGGTGAGTACTAGCAAAGAGACTCTTAGGCGCAAGTGCATCCCGCTCCTTCCCGAGGCTTCCAGATGTGCATGCTCCGCGTGTAAAGGCTACAACACTTAGAGAGCGCCGGGCTTCGGCTTGCTCAATAGTAGGGCAACGCTCGCCAGTGTATGTCGAATCTCAGCTCCGCACGGGACCGAAAGCCCATTCCTCATTCGTCCTACTACTCATTTCTAAGTGCCTGCACGGGATGAATCGACGCGGCACGGAACGCCGGAATGTAGGAAGCAATTAGACCGGACACCGCTACCGCGACAACGCCCAGTGTCAACACCATGGGGTTACGGGATCCCGTACCGTATAACATTTGCTGAAGGACAGAAGCGGATGCGAGGGATGCGGCAAGACCGATCGTAATTCCGATGACCAGCAGTGTGGATGCTTCGCGTAGGATCATGCCTAGCACGAGGCTCCGCTGTGCGCCCATCGCCATCCGGATACCGATCTCGCGCGTGCGCCGAGAGACGGAGTACATCATCACACCGTAGAGACCGAGAATCGTGAGCACGAGGGCGAGGCCGGCAAAAGAGCCCAGCAGGACCATCGCAAACCGGGGCTGCGATAGTTGGCTGAACATCAGCTCCTGCATGGTGTTGACTTCGGTTATAGGCACGCTCTTGTCCATCGAAGCGACGAGCTGCCGCACCGTGGACTCCAGAGTTCGCGGATCGACTCGCGTGCGCATCACCGTGTAAAGACAGCAGAAATGGTTGAACTGCGCAGCCGGGACATACATTCCCGGCGTGATCTCGCGTTCCGTCATTCCAAATCGGACATCTCCCACAATCTCCCGCAGCGGTGGTTCGCCCGGAACTTCGTTTCCGCTACTCGGCCGGAGCTTCTTTCCGATGACCTCTTCGTGAGGAAAATACCTCTGCGCGAACGTACGACTGACGATCATCACCGGTGGCGCATTCGCGTCATCGCGATCCGAGAAGTCCCGGCCGCGTATTAGCGGGATTTGCATGGTGCTGAAGTATTCAGGAGACACCGTCGTGACCGACGCATTCGGCCTCTGCCCTTCGGGAGTGGGATGGTCGAGATCTTCAAAGTTTTCTACTCCCTCTGTCTTCGTCATCGGCAGATTGATGGTCCCGCCTGCGGATTGCACTCCAGGGAGCGCGCGGAGCTTGTCGAAGTATTCCCGGTAGAAGACAGGCCGCGTTTCCCCATAGCGGGAACTGGGAAGCACAAATAAAAATGTCAGCACATGGTCAGGATTGAACCCTTCATTTGTCCTGCGAAGGTGTATGAAGCTGGTGATGAGCAATCCCGCACCAGCCGTCAGCATCAGTTCCAGGGCGATCTGGCCAACGATCAATGAAGGGCGCAGCCAATCGTGGTTTTCAGTGTCCGTGCGCCCACCTGCTTTAAGGCTAGAAACCAAGTCGGTTCGCGATGCCGTGATTGCGGGAATGATCCCGAAAATCAGGCCACACGCGAGTGACACGCACAAGGCAAATATCAAGACATGCAGATTCACTCCCGCGTTTGCGCGGGGAATGCTCTCTCCTACGAGATCCAAGATCAGCGGTGTGCATGCATAAGCCAAACCGCACCCGACACATCAGAGACAAGTGCTTCGAAGGCCAGAGCTGCATCGATCGCCATCACCTTCTCCTTGACGGCCGTCGCATTGCCAAACCGGAGCCGTGCATCCCTGGCGGCCGCGTCCGGCTCCATGCCGGCAGCCAGGTTGTCGTCGCTCCGCATCTGGATGTGCGCGCGCAACTCTTCGTCAATCTCGCGATTCATCCGGGACTGTCTGCCCAGAGCCAAAATCCGGCGTAGAAGACCCATCGCTCACCTCACGCAAAGCGCAGAACTGCCCCAACACCCTTCACAATCTGTTGCCAGTTCTTCTCGGCCGCCGCCAGATGCCGCTTGCCGGCCGGCGTCAGTGCGTAGAACTTAGCTCTGCGATTCGTCTCTGAGAGCGCCCAAGCGGACCGGATCAATCCGTTCTGCTCCATGCGGTGCAGGGCCGGGTAGAGCGAGCCCTCTTCCACGCGCAGCAGATCGTCCGAGACGCGCTGGATGTGCAGCAGAATCCCATACCATGAATGGAGCCCAGGTGAGCGAGACTCTTCAGAACGAGTAAGTCGAGAGTGTCTTGGAGATCGTTTCTGGCCATTCTTCAACCCTAGACATCTAGGCTTGAAAGGTAACCTCGCTTATACCTAGCTGTCAAGGTCTAGACCGAGAAGTGGGACAGCTTACAGCTTGAAACGGATCTAGCTTTTGCGGAGCGTCACTGATCGTCGACCTGATCGGCGAGCAATGGCAGCGATACCCTCCGGGGCTGCTCGACTCCCTGCGCCCCCATGTGAGTGATTAGCGTGCCTTCGAGCAGATACGCTCCACGGCTTGCATGCTGAGAACTGTCTGGCTGTGGCGATCCCGGTTGCCGCAGTACAGGTACGATCGTTCCCTCAAAGCCATACCAGACGCCATGCACCTGCTTCGTTGCGAAGGTAAGCTGACGCCCGCTGAGGGTAGACCGCGCAAAAAAATAGGTAAGCGGCGTGCCCTTGTCGGACTCGCCATCGCCCGATTGCGAAAGGTAGCCGGTCAACCGGCTTTTCCGCCCCTCTCGCTCGGCTATGAGCTGGATCACCTCGCCCGCATCCCCCAGCGCGTACGCGCCGAAGACCTCATCGGGAAGCGAAGTCGAGCCGGGTGCAAAAGCCTTCAGATCGGGAGGCGCATCGATCTCTGCGCTGCGCCGCTGTAGCGCTGGCATCGCTGGAACATTCTGCGCGCCTGCAGTTGCGGTCGTCCAAGTAACGCCCGCAAGAAAGATCACGAGCCCCGCCGCCCGGCATGCCGCAGCTATCCCTGCAGTTATCCCAGAAGCACGTGCAGGCCGCATGCCAGTGGTGACACGCGGCCTGCGCCGGAGTTGCGCTCCGTTGCTCACGGCATTTTCTAGTTGCCGCTCATGCTCTTTTTGCGGGCGGCCTCGAACTCATCGCCCGGCTGCCATGCAATGGACTGCGGCGCCGCCGACGCCTCCCATCCCAACACATACCCAAACTGAGCCATGCGCGCATTGCCCCGGAAGTCCATCTCCGGTTTGTACTCGTCGCTCGGCTGGTGGTAGCGCTGGGCGGTGTACTGCTTCATCTGCTCCTCACCCCAGCTCGGCTCGTGGTCGGCGAAGAGCGTGCCCTGCCCGATGGAGAACGCCGGGATACCGAAGCGCGCTAGCGAGAAATGGTCGGAGCGGTAGTAATGCCCAGCGCTGGGGAACTGGTCCGGTTGGATGGTCAGGTCGAAGTCTTTGGCCGTCTTCTCGACCATTGGATAGAAGCTGGTGCGCTCAGCGCCGGAGACCTCCACGGACGTGGGGACGCCAATCGGCAGCAGCGCGTCGTAGTTCAGGTCGAGCGTGATATCCTTCGCGGGCACCGGCGGGTGCATGCCCAGGTACTCCGACCCCAGCAGCCCCTGTTCTTCCGCTGTTACAGCCGCAAAGTAGACGTGGTGCGGCGGTCTTGCCCCGGCCTTGGCCGCGTCCGCGAAGGCACGCGCCATCTCCAGCAGAATGGCGCAACCGGTGGCGTTATCCACTGCACCGTTGTGGATGTTGTCGCCCTTCTCGTTCGGGTTCATGCCCAGGTGATCGAAGTGAGCGGAGTAAAGGACAGTCTGATCCGGCTCGCTGGTCTTGCCGGGAAGCATAGCGATCACGTTCTCTGAGTTGAACTCCCGCTTCTGGCTGACGATGTGGGCCTTCAGCCGCCAGCTCAGTTCCTGCGCATGGAAGCTCCGCGTACCGGCGTATCCAATGACTGTGTCGACGTCGTGACCCATCGACTCCGCAATCTTGCCCGCCACGTCCTTCTGGATCCAGCTCGCGGCCTTCAGCTTTGCGTTCGGGTCGCCGACCAGGTACGACTTTTCTCCCGACCAGGAGGTCCGCACCACCTGCCAGGGATAGCTGGCGAGGTCCGTACGATGAATGATCAGTGCGCCGATCGCGCCTTGACGGGCGGCCTCTTCGTACTTGTAGATCCAGCGCCCGTAATAGGTCAGCGCCTTGCCGTTGAAGAACTTGGGGTCGCTAGACTCCGGCTCGTTGACGATAATCAGCGCGACCTTGCCGTGCACATCCACACCCTTGTAGTCATTCCAGTTGTACTCTGGCGCCACGATCCCGTAGCCCACAAAAACCACCGGAGCGTCGATGTCTGCAGTCGCGGAACCGGTCTGATTATTGGTGACAAAGTCCTCACCGTATTTCAGCGTCAGCGGCTGTCCGCTCTTGGGCACCAGAGCGAAGGTCGTCTGGTCGGCCACCGTCTGGACCGAGTAGAGCGGCACCTGCTGGTACCAGGTGGCATTGTCGCCCGCCGGCTTCAGACCATAGGCTGCAAACTGATCGGCAATGTATTTGGCCGCCATGGTGTCGCCGCGCGTTCCCGGGCCGCGGCCTTCCAGTTTGTCGTCTGCTAGATATTTGACGCTGGCCCGGATCTTCTCCGAGTCGATGCTCTGGGCGGCACTTCGCGCGGCTGGCGGCACTCCCGCCACCTGCGGCACGTTCATGAGCTGCGCTGCGCTGGGCGTGGTGCTGGTTGGCATGGCGCTCGGTGGGCTCGCCTGGGCGGCGCCCGGCTGTCCGGTACAAAGAACCGGGGTAAGTACGGCGACGGCGGCGGCAACTGACGACATCTTCATGCTGGTGCTGGCTCCTCTTCCTTGCTGTAGAGGGAAGCGTATCACTCGCAGCGTGTCAGCGGCCAAGCCCCCGATGGAGCCGAGATTCAATCGGCCTGCTGACTCTCCTGGTCCACGCGGTCGCGGTTCTCATCGGGATGCAACTCGAGTCCAGCGCACCAGCGCCCATCATTCAGGAACGGATTAGGAGAGGCGCGAAACGAGTCTACGGTCCGGGGCAGGACCTCCCGCAGCGTCCAGTCGATGCGCGCATTGGCATCGCGCACAATGGCGTCGAGCACCGGGTCTTCCCGGAGCACCGCCGAATACGTCATGGCGGTCAGGGCGTTACGCACGTGATGGTTCACATCTTCCACTGCCTGGATGCGCGCCAGCAGGTCGCGCTTGCGGCTCTGGGCTCGGAAGAGTGCCGTGCCGCTCAGCAGCGCAGCCGCCACCCCGTCGATCATGTCCGAAGCATAGAGAGGACGCACGTGGTGCAGTGCGTGGTCGATAGTGATGCCGGCGATTGACGTTATTCCGCCGATGACCACGGCCGCCGCAACGATGATCGAATAGGAGCCCCGTGTTCGCATCCTCTCTCCTTCAGGTAATTCGGGAACGCACAGGTTATCTTACTGATCCCTGATAGCTTTCGGTAACCCCAGACCTGCACTTCCGGCGGAATTTATGCTGGGCGAGTGATAGAGCTCTGTCCGGCGCAGAACCTTCCGCGCCAGCCCCGTCATCGCTACGGCATCCAGATCCCGGGCTGAATACCAGACGCGCTCGAGACCGGGTGTGCGCAGCGAAAGCTCTTCGATTCCGCGGCGCTGCTTGCGATGATAGACGTGCACGGTGTAGTTGGTGACCGTGATCGCGTGCCGCACCGTGATCGCCGGCGCCTCACCCGCAATGACCTCCACCTCTGGCAGCTGCCACATGCCGGCCATCAAGGACGCCTCGGTCGGCCGCTGCTCCAGCAGCACCTCCGTCCGGTCCCCCTCGCCGCGTGTGCACAGCGCGAAGCCGATTTCCCGGGCCATCATCTTCTTGCGCGGCGCTGCAATGTGCTCGCCGCGTGTGCGGCAGAAGGGCTGGACCGGGCAATGCAGGCAGAGCGGTGCTTTGGGCAGGCAGACGGTCGCGCCCAGCTCCATCATCGCTTGGTTATAGTCGCCAGCTTGCTCGGCGGGGACCAGGGTCTTCGCGAGCACCCGAACGTCGCTGGCGAACTTAGGTTGCGCAGCCGACCAGCCCATCACACGCGCCAGCACCCGCTCTACATTACCGTCGACCACGGCCACACTCTCGCCGAAGGCAATGCTGGCGATGGCAGCCGAGGTGTACCCGCCGATCCCCGGCAACAGCAATAAACCAGCGGCCGTCCGGGGCATCGTGCCTCCGTGTTCGCCAGCGATGGCCTGCGCCGCCCAGTGCATCATGCGTGCGCGGCGATAGTAGCCCAGCCCGCTCCATAAGGCGAGAACTTCCGCTTCGGTCGCCGCAGCCAGATTCTCGACCCTGGGAAAGCGAGCGGTGAAGCGCGCATAGTGCTCCAGCACCGCTGCCACGCGTGTCTGCTGCAGCATAATCTCGGAGATCCAGATAAGGTAGGGATCGCGGGTGCGTCTCCATGGCAGATCCCGCCGGTGCTCGCCGTACCAGGCGAGTAGCGCTTCCCTGAAGGCGCCCCCACGTTTTGGAACGAGGGGCTGTGCAGGATTGCTGGCGAGGGCTTCCATCCCGCTACTGCGTGCGCTGCCCGCAGCTGGACGGCAGATGGGCTCCGGTCATCGGCTGTGCCTGCGGCGCTAGGTCCAGGACCGTCAGTAGATAGCCTCGGCTTTGCTTTTCTTTCTGCTTGCCCTTGGGGTCGTCCACCGGTTGGGGCTGCTGCCAGATCGCCAGCGCGCTCAGGGTCTGTGTTCCCGCCGGCGTGCTGGTTTGCGGGTTGGCCCCTGCGGCCTGCCTCGCCGCGCACGGAAGAAACGCGGGCTGCGACTCCAGCTGCAAGGTATACACCAGCATCATGTCGTTCACGGCAGATTTGATCTGCGTGCTGCCCACGGCCGCCCCGTGGATGCCGAGAGACTTCAGCCAGGCAAGCGCCTCCGTGTGGTCCAGCACCCGATCCCCAACACGCCAGACCGCATCCGGCGCAATCAGCGTATTGGCCTCATTCCACTTCCCAGCCGCCACATCGTTCCAGAAGATACGCTGCGTCGCCTCCGCGCTGGTCGTGGTTGCAAGCGTGGGCTGTTTCTTCTCGGGAAACAGGGTGCACCCGGCCAGCGGAAAGAGTATCAAAGCCAGAAGCGCTGCGGGCGAGGTGCGAGGAGTGCGAGGCATCCCCATAGGATGCACCGAGCTATACTGCCCACGCAATGGCCCTGGCGCAAGAGCTTCTCCACCCCACGCGATGGACCCTCGCGGAATCCCGCGCCACTGCGCATGCGCTTCTCTCCCAGCCGCGTAAAATACGCCAGCTGATTGCCGCGCTCTTCAGCGACCACGCCGAACTCCGCCTGCGCGCAGCCGATACCGCGCGTCGCCTCACCGAGAAAGATCCAACCTGCCTTCGCCGGTATGCAGACGAGCTCATAGGACTATTGGCCGATCTTCCGGAGGAGCACCCCCGGACCCGCTGGCACATGGCTCTCGTCGCCTCCCGCTCTGCAAGTACATCACCCCAGCGGCTGCGGCTTGCGCCCATCTTGCTGCAATGGCTCAATGCTTCCAGTAACGAGGTTCGCTGCTGCGCGCTGGAAGGCTTGGGCCTTCTGGCCATTGAAGAGCCCTCGCTTCGACCAGCAGTCCGGGCGGCAGCGCACCACGCGCTCACCACCGGAACGCCTGCGTTAAGTTGCCGCTCCCGGCAGGCGCTGAAGAAGCTCAGCCAGGCAGACCGGCGATCCACCCACCTTTAAACGCAACAAAGGCCACCATCAATGGATAAATGGCGGCCTTTGGTGTTGCTTTTGCGGCGAAGCCGCGTCTGCCTGGACGGCTAGTCCCCCATGACGGGTTCTTCCGTATGCTGCGGCGCTGCGACCTTCGGAGCGGGCGCGATGGCGTCCAAGGACACCAGCCCTTCCATCGGCTTCTCGCCCAGGATGTGCTCCTTGTACATGCGAGCCATTCTGGCGTTTTCCGAGTCATTCTTGATCTTGGCATCGCGCGCCTTGACCTTTTCCTCGCGGCTGTTCTTCGCAATACCCAGCTTGTCGAGCGTATCGTTCGCTGCCGCATCCACATGATCCTGGTTCAGGACCAGCGTGTGCTCCGCATCGCCCATGCCTACCTTCTTGCCACCCGCGAAGATCTCGTGCCGTCCGTGCTCGTCATACCACTTGGTGAGGGTCGCGGTCATGTGCATCTTCTCGATGATATTTCTCCAGCCCACGCCCGTGTTGTAGGCGCAGAAGGAGATCTCACCCTCCTGTGTCGCGTACGGGATGATGCACTGCTCGGTGCGGCGGAAGTCGTAATTGAACAGATCCTGGAACCACATCCCTGCGATGAACAGAAAGTTCCAGCGATCCGCGCGGCGCTTCTCGATGTCGTCCATGGTGCGGTCGCCCGTCACCTTGCCGTAGTTGCGGCCCGTGGCGCCGAAGCACTTGTCGAACTTCTGCAGCAAATCGAGAATCTTGAAGTGCTCCGGCGACTTGCGCGGATCGTAGTTGCGCAGGAGCGCGAGGGTCACACCGACTACCGACCAGAACTTGCCGCGGGCCGCGTCGTTAATCTTCGCGATGTCCTTGGCGAGGCGATCGGCATTCAGGAAGGCGGTCACCGGAACAGCTTCCTTGGTCTCCTTGTCGATCATCAGCGCCATGCCGATGCCGCAGTTCGGGTGACAGCCGCAGGAGAGCTGGCCCCAATCCGCATTCGGCCCGTGCACCAGATCGGCCCAATCGGAGAAGGTGCTCATAAAGGAGATGGGGAACCAGTCGCGCGCTGGTACGCCCAAGCCAGTCTGATTTTTGACGTCATGCGCCAGGTGACTCAGCGTGTAGCGCTGTGCGGTGCGGCGCTCGTCCGTCACCTCTTCGTCGCGGCCGGTAAAGCTGACCGGCTGGAAGGAGACAAAGTTGATCTTCTTCGGGTTGTCGAGCGCGAACTGTATAATGTGCCCGACCTGCTCATTGTTGATGCCATTGATGATCGTCGTCACCGGGACAATATCGACGCCAGCCTCGTGCAGATTGTGGATGGCCTGCAGCTTCACGTCAAACAGGTTGCCCACCTTGCGGTGCGAGTTGGCAGCGTTACCGATCCCGTCGAACTGCAGGTACGCGTAGCGAAGACCCGCCTCGGCGGCAGCGCGCGAGAACTCCTTCGACTTGGCAAACTCGATGCCATTGGTAGCGGCTTGCACGGAGTTGTAACCCACCTTGCGAGCGTAAGCGACAGCGTCCAGGAAGTAGGGCGAGAGCGTCGGCTCGCCACCCGAGAACTGCACCGACATCTGGCGCCGCGGCTTGATCTCGATCGCGTTGTCGAGCATCGTCTTGATCTCGTCCCACGTCAGCTCGTGGACGAAGCCGACCTGGTTCGCATCCATGAAGCACGGGTCGCACATCATGTTGCAGCGATTCGTCAGATCGATGGTCAGCACCGATCCGCGGCCATGCGTCACTGTCGAGGTGCCGTGGTTATGCAGGCCCTCGTCATTGTGCGCGCGGATATCGCGGCCTGGGAAGGTATCTTCCAGGTGCTTGAAAAACTCGGTATCCATGGCCATCAGATCTTCAAAGTGGCCATGCTTCGGACAGTCCTTCACCATCAGGATCTGGCCGTCGCGCTCAATGATCTGCGCCTTGATCTCGCCGACCTTCTCGTTCAGCAGGATCTCGTGCGGCAGCTTGCCGTCGACGATCTGGTTGCGGATCTCCGGCACACATTTGGGACAGAGCGAATCCGTGGTGCGCGGCCAGCCGAGGGGCGGCTTCTCCTTCTGATAGCTCTTCAGCAGCGGCTTGTCCGACCATTTGGGCGTGAACGACGGGTTCGGGCGGATGCTGTTTACTTTTTCAAAGATGGTCCATGCGCCCTGCGCTGCGATCGTGACCGCTCGCTCTGCGTACTTGACGGCTTTCGACATTTCGGGAGATCTCCTGTGTTCGAGTCCCGCATTTACCGGGCGGGCTACATTCGACCCAGAGTTAAAGGGGTCTTTCCTCGTATTTCATAGGATGCAACGGGAGTGCGAACGAAACCGCATATACCGCGCTCCCACGGCACCACTAGCCCTTCCTAGCGTATGCAATGTGAACTTATATGCGAAGAAAGCAGGGCTGAACGGCGAGAATCGAACAGTGGATGGCAGAAAGCGCAGCCCAATGGGAATAACACTTTTGCGTTATCAACTAGGTGCGGGGCGTCGATTCTCTTCTCCGCTCTACCGCCCGAGGAGTCAGCCAACGAGATAGACCGAATAATCCTCAGAGTTGCAGCTCATGTCTGCTCGTGCGGCCCGTGTCGTCCGAGAAGTGCAATGTAGACTCGCCGGCGGTAGCCGCATATGTCCCTCCGCGAGCTCTCTCACTCGAATAAGGCGCAAACATCTCAGCCATCCGGCGGGTCCAGCGCTTCTTGACCGGTTCGAGGGCGGAGGAGCGCCGCGACATCTCCAGGCACAGCAACCCGTAGGCCGGGTATTGGTAGCGCGGTTGGATAAAGGGGTTGACGGAGGTAAAGACAAAGTAGAGCAGCAGCAAATAAGGCAACGGACGCGCCAGACGCAGCCGATTGCGCAGAAAGGCCACAAGTAGCAGGCCGCCAAATGAGATCACATGTGCGTGCTGAAAGAATTGGTTCTGGAGATCAGAGAAGTCCCCAGACCAGAAATCCGTAAGAAAGTAAGTCGGCGTAACCAGTCTTCCAAGAACGTTCATCAAGATTTTGGGGAAGACCACCAAGGGGAAGCCGAATTGTCCCTGAAGTGTATCGAGCCTGAGGATGACGCCTGCGCCTTCCACCTGGGCGAGAAAGGCGCTGAGATCAACACGAGAAGAATGGAGTGCGATAGGGTAGGCGACAGTGATCACAGCAACGACGAGAAAAACGCCACGCCCATGTCTTCCACGGACGGGTGAAAGCCTGTTTTCGAGCGCCAGATACGTTAGTAAGATGACAATCTGCTCCCAGCGAGCAAGACCAGAGAAAAGGAGAGACCAAAAGAGCAGCGGTATGCGATAAGTCTTTGCATAGATATACCGCGCGAAGAAGACTAGACCTGCAAACGCAAGGATCTCCTTGTTCAAAGTAACGAGAGAGGGCATGGTTAGGGCGTTCAGCAGAATTAAAACCGCAAACAGTTCTCTCCTCACTCCTGGAATATGACCAGCCGACCGAAAAACAACGAGCAACAGCAAGCAATCGAATATTCCAATCATGGCCCGAGTGCGAAATAGCTTCGCCAGGAGAACGGGGCCAAGAGAATTGCCCAGTGCTAAATAGGTTTGGTCATCGGAGAACTCACCCAGATGTGCGTCACTGACCCCGGACATTGTCCAGTAGGCCGGCGAATCAGCCTCAACAGTCGGCTGAAAGGAGAAGTCGGCAACCGGGTCGACCGCATAAAAGAACAGAAACCAGCAACCGAGGAGGTACAGACAAAAGACGCCCACTACAACCCACGTTCCAACTGCTCGGCGACGGAATAGCCATGGTAGAGGGGCGTAGCCATCCTTCATCGGCCGCATGGGCGAGAGTGTTTTCATTCGTTTCTCGTCTATTTTAGCTCGGCTGAATGCGCCGCGACATTGCTGGCCCGCTCATTTACATTAGGACTCAGTGTCAACCCAGCAAAACTGCCGTATTCAAAACCCCGGCGGAGATTTAGCTTGACCCCTGAATCAGACTTCGCGCGAAGGGCCCGTTCGATGGCGGCCTGGAAGATCATTTGCAGCATCGGCCTGATGCTGCTTCCCGCAATCACTTTCTACACTATTCTCGTTCGAGAGGCCGTTAACCTGCCGTTCTTGGATGATTATTACTCAGTTCTCGACCTTGTCAACGCAGTCTCCCGCATGCAGAGCCTGCCACCCCGTGCCGTCTTTCTGCTGACATCGCAGCAGAAGGAGTACAAACCAATATTCGAAAACGTGGTGTTTGCCGTTCAGTATTATGCGGCTGGACACATCGACTTTCTTGCGTTGATGTATCTAGGAAACTTGTTTGTGGCATTCATCTGTTTGCTGCTCTTTCGGATGTACTACAGAAAGCAGCAGGATCTGGGATTGCAGTGTATCGCCTTCGTGCCGGCAGCCTATCTCATCTTTCAGCTACAGTATGCCTCGACGTTGGATTGGGCCATGGGCACTCTCCAGAATCTGACAGTTCCTTTTTTTGCACTTCTCTCAATACGGCTGCTGAGCAAAGAGACGCGACTCGACTTTTTCCTTGCAACGGTCTCGCTGGCGCTGGCCATAGCCTCCTCCGGCAACGGATTCTTCGTCATTCCTATCGGCGTGCTCATGCTCTGGCAGACACGCCGCCTAGTCAGGCTCATCCCGTGGACTCTGGTGTCCATAGGCATGCTGGGCATATATCGATGGAGATATGTTCCATACACTCAGGTAGGCTATGCGCACCGGAGCCCACTGCAGATTGTGACTCAGTTTAATCCGTTGTACTCTCTTTCTTTTCTTGGATCATCAATCGCCGGCTTTTACTCCTACATACCAAGTATTCTTCTCGGAACTGCTCTGTGTGTGCTCTTCGGCTTCTTGGTACAGCAAAAGTACTATCGAAGAAATGCAGCACTCTTTTACTCTATGGTCTTTATCTTCATCACAGCCATTGGAGTCGCATTTTTAAGAGGCAATATGGGATTGGCGCAGAGTCTCGCGTCCCGCTACCGCATCTACTCCAATCTTCTGCTGACGCTTGTCTATTTGGTTGCCGCGCAATCTATTTTTCAGACTTCCATGCCGAAATCGCGTAAGTACGGATTTCTTGCCGCGAGCCTGTTGCTTGCTGTCGGCTTCAACATTGGCAGCGATATCGCTGGATACCACTTTCTCCATGCGCGCAAAAACGAATTGGTGCGAGCCATGGCCGAATGGGAGAGGCCGGGCGCATTGGCTGTAGGGAGTCCGGTCACAAGCGACGAGAGCGCCATCATCGTGCGGCAACGGGCTCATAATGAGTACCAACCAGTTGACGGAATTCTGAAAGAGTCAATCCACCTTCGTACCTACACGCCTCCTATGTATTAGGGATTGTGAAAGGGACGGCTCAACGCCGTCCCTTGTCGGGCATAAGAACAGTTCAGCAGGACAACGCCGCGCTACAGCGCTCCCTTGTCGCGCAGCTTCTGGATCTCCGCCCTCACACCCTCTGTACCCGAAGACGTGTACAGGATATACAGGCGCTCGGCGCTGAAGTAGCTGAAGACCATGTTGCGATAGCGGTTGTTGTAGGCCGTGGCATTGCCCGGATCGAAGCCGAACTCCGGCGCAAGCTGCGCCAACACTAGCTGGTCCGCGGAGACGGTCGGCCCGGAAAAGGTAAAGTCTGCGTCTGACAGATTGTGGATCGTGTCCTCGGCCAGAAAGTTCGTCTGTCCAGCTGCGTTCAGGTTCACCTCGCCGCTTTTCCGCAGGGCCGGCAAGCGGTAGTTGCCCGAGCTGTCCTTGGTCAGGTAACCCTTAGCGATCGGATCGAGCTGCGCCACAATGGCCGCCGCGCGAATCCAGTTCACCACCTTGAACTCGTTCCCATTCGTCGGGTTCGAGTGCGCGGAGGTCTGCGCGATGATGAACGCCGGCGAGAAGCCGCGCTTCATCGCCTCGGCGATGGAGAGGATGTGATGGCCGCCCGTCTCCGCGCTGCCCGGCGCGCCGTAGTTGTCGTTGACGCCCGTGCCGCCAATATTCAACTCCCCGAACTCCGTTCCGTCCGCATTCCACTGGAAGACAATGCTCTTCGCCCAGTCATGCCACAGCGGCGCGCCGAGGATGATGTCCTGGTTGATCTCGAGCACGCTGGGGCTGCCCGTCTCGGGGTTGGGATAGATGATCCCGCCCGCATGCACCTTGGCCAGGCCTGCGGCATTCGCCTGCCCGTACACGTTCCGGTACTCCTCGGCCAAGTTGATGTCCGCCGTATCGTTGTTCGCCTCGTGCACCGGCAGGCCGCCCGGATACGAGTGGTGGCCGCCGAAGCTGCTGCCCGGCGCCGACCAGAAGGGCTGCGGCAGCTGCGGGCATGCCGTGCCCTCCTTCAGCACCGGCGGAAAGACGCCCGTCTCCAGCCCGCCCGGGAAGGTGGTGTCATCGGCGGGGTTGATCAGCTTCTGCGCCATCAGTTCGGCGACGATGGCCTTCTTTTTCGCATCGGTCAGGTTGGCGCGGTGCAGGATGCAGGTCTTCGGATTCGCGATCGCATCGTAGGTCTGAACCCGCAGCCGGTCGTTCCCGAGCTGATCTATCTGGTTGAGGATAAAGTTGTAAGCCGAGCGGACGAGCGGCGACTTGGAAGCGGTAGCGACGGCTATCTGGTTGCCAGCGCCGGGGGTGGTCTGGTTCTGCGCCAACCCTGCTGCCGAAAGGGTGAGGGCTGCGCCCAGGCCTGCGAAACAAAGCATGCTGTTCATGGAGGATTCCTCGCGGAGAGTTGCGGCATGTCATGGTTGCCGCGCCGCGGGGGGAAGCGGATGCGGACCAACGGCGGGCCGTTACCTACTTACCAGCCGCTTCGTTACGAAAGGATTACTGGCGAATGAATACTCGCAAGGAATATCGATCCTGCCGCAGGGCCTGACGACTCTTAGCGGTCTCGCGCCGCTCGAGCTAGGGCGTATCCCGCACAGCGACGCGGTTGATCACTCGCTGTACCAGCACGATATGCACGTTCACACGCCGGGCCACATCCGGCAAGAACTCCGTGATGAAGTTCCCGATCGGGTCCGTCGCAATGGCAATCGCATACCGCTGCGCGCCCGCCCCCCAACCCTGCTCCCGCCCCGGCACGTATGCATCGCCCAGCGCATCGCCAATCCCCGTGGTGAGCAGGGTGGCATAGTTCACCATGGGCGTTCCGTAGTCGCTCTGCCCCACTGCCACCTCCGTAATGGCGTGCAACACCCTTCGCTGAATGGAGGCGTTCGGCATCCGGTGGTAATGCGGGTCCTGATGCGCCAGGGACGGAATCAGAAACGTCCCGAAGAACTCGTCCACTGCGGTTTCGGTATAGGCCACGCCAATGTTCCGTCCAAAACCCGGAACGCCCGGCCCATAGGGCGATCTGGGATCAGCCGCAGTCGACACCGCCGAGTTTAGCGCAATGGTGGCGAAATTAAAGGGGTTCAGCGTATTCCGTAGGGCCAGCATTCCTTTCTGCTTTGGCGTCAAGGGGTGTACCGGCCCCGAATCCACGAATCGCTGAAAGGGATTGGTCTTCGGAGCGCAGCTCATCTGCGTCACCGTCGGCGTGGACAGGTTTTGCTGGCAGCCCGCAGGCTCGGAAGGAATTCCCGGGTTCTGCCGCGGAGACCGCGACGGCTGCTGCACCGGCTCGGGGCTGACCGGCGGAAATCCTGGCCGGGTCTCCCTACGCTGGGGATCGCCCTGAAGTGAATCGCCGGAAGACGGAGACGCAAGCTGCTGTGGACCAGCCATCGACTCCCCTGCAGCCTGCGGCTGCGACAGGACGACAACGACCTCCGCTTGCGGACGTGGCGCATCCGGCAGCTCTGCCGCCTGCGTCTCTCCCGCAGTTTGGGCCGGCAACGCGTGAGGCGTCAGCGCGACACCGATGCCAACAACCAGGAGGCCCGGAAACATTCTCGGAGACATTCCCGGATATATTCTTTGTCTTTTTCGCACCAAAAATACGAAGCAACAGCAGTTCGACGGATTCGGATCTGGGAAAGTTACACCCTGGCCCGCTCTCTCGCACTGACACTTCCCGGGGATGATTATTCGTGCCGGATAATCCTGATCACATCTGGCACAAACTCCAGCAGCAGCTTAGCACCCGCATTCGTGGCAATAGAAGTGCCAAAGCTCCGGGCGACCACACTACCGTTTGCACTTTTCTCCGGGTAGTAACCGAGCGTTGTAACAGAAGAAGAGGCAATGCCAAGGATCCCGGAATAGTTGAATCCCGGGTGTCCATCACTGCCCGTCCGGCGAACAAAGGTCTGCCGCACGGAACCGAGACCACGATGCAGAATCGACCCTTTCGCGATACGGTAGTAGCGCGGATCCTGCCGGAACGCCGCGGCATAGACGCCATCGCCCATGATGCGGTTGGTCGTCTGGCGCAGCATCGCTGCCCCAAAGCGCTCGCCAAAGGCCCCGCTGTCACTTCCGTATTTAGGATCGCCATCGGTCAGCTGATCGTATCCAGCGGAGAGGGCGCCATCGAACAAAGCGAGCGGGTTGATCTCTTCGCGCAAAGAGAACTGCAGCTTGTCCAGTGCCGTGAACTTAGACACCTGCTGCCCTGGGTTGATGGTCGCGTTCCATTTGGCCGCGACGGGGGGATAATTTCTTGCGGGAACGATCTTGCGCGCAATCGTCGTCAGGAATGACTCATTCGCTTCCTCCTGCGCCTGAGTTTGTGTCTGGGCCTGCGGAGCATCGGGTAGCGCCGCGGAGGTCGCCTCCGCTGAAGATGAGATCGTCGCCAACTCCTGAGCGTGCAACGGCAGCGCCAAAACGGGCGCCAGGGACGCAAACAGCAGGAGAGATCTCTGAAAAATATGCATAGATGAAGACATATCCCTTATTAGACAGGCTCTTAGGCGTGGCGTCATGTAATGGGCAACCGAACAGCGCCTCTTGGGCCTGAGACAGGCGATCTATCGACTGAACGGGCCACTGAATGGGTAGGAGTCGGCAGAGTCGTCAAGAGATGCACAGGAGTAACCGTGCAGGCACCCGCGCACGTTAGCCCCCAACCAGGGATTGACCCGGCACTCCCCCAAACGGGAAGATGAAGACTCCTGCGAGGTGCCACCGTGGACCCATCCAAACCCGGCAAGAACCCTTTCGAGCACTTCGGACGCAAGATGGATGAAGGCCTCGGCGGCATCGGCCCACGCGTCGAGGATGAGGTACGCCGCATCATCGCCTACCTCAACGACGAGGTCGTGCCGGAGGTTCGGCGCAACTCTTCACAAGCATTGCGCTCCGCAGCGGAGCAGCTCTCCCGCCTGGCCCAGCACCTTGACGATCACCCTGACGACCAGGGCCGCGGAGCTCCCAAAGCATGACCGCACCAATTGGCCACTCCCTGCGCTGGAGTACCCTGGCCCTGGGCTGGGGCCTCCTGGCCACGCCCATGCTGCTTCTCACCGCGGGCTGCCATCATCAGCCGCGTGCGGTCTATGCGCCGCCGCCCCCGCCACTCCCCCGGTCGCATCAAGGTCCAGCGCCCCCAACCACGGCGCACCGAAAGCCGCAACCCGGACAGTCTGAATCCGGAGAACCGCAGCCCGCTCCCACTGAGCAACGAGCCTCGCCCGGCCTCACCACCGCCGCCGACCTCGCCTACGTAGCCAGCCACGCGCCGGTGTACACCGAGACCGGCACGGCCAGCTGGTACGGGCCGCCCTACAACCGGCGGCGCGGCGCCAACGGCCAGATCTTCGATCAGGACGCCCTGACCGCCGCCCACCGCACCTTGCCCATGAACTCGCTGGTCCGCGTGACCGACCTAGCCACCGGCAGGCAGGCCGTCATGCACGTGACCGATCGCGGCCCCTTTGTGCGCGACCGCATCCTCGATCTCTCCGTCGCCTCCGCCAAGGAGATCGGCGTCTACCTGCCCGGCACCGCCCCAGTGCGCATTGAGGTCTTCTCCGTACCCGCGCCCATCGAGACGGGTGGCCGCTGGTGCGTGCAGATCGGCGCATTCAAACACGGCGACGAAGCCGACAAACTCCGGAAGGAGTTGACCCGCGAATACGACACTGCCAACGTTATCGAGTTCACCGGCCCCACCGGCCACTGGGTGCGCATCCGGCCAGCCCACGACGACAAAGACCGCGCCATCGAGATCGCCCACTCCCTCCAACCCGCCGAAGGCACCGCCTACCTCGTCCGCTTGGATTAAACGTCAGGCAACTTCCAGCTACTTTATGGATGGAGAACGCGGAGTCCCAAGTGCTTCTCGAATGAGTCGAAATCGTGATCGCGATGGAGCAGGGAATGTCCCGCAACCAGACAGAAGGTTGCAATCAGGCAGTCGATGGTCTTCCTGACTGTATAACCGCGTTTGCGGAGCGAGCGATAATTCTGCGCGGAAGCCACCGCCAAAGCCTCTCCTCCCGTGTCGAACACCTCGAACCTGGAGAGCTCTCGCCGCAACTGCACAAAAGCAGAGTCGCTGCGAACTCCCTGCAGGACCTCGCACAAGATCAGGTCCGTTAGGCCGAAACGCTGTTGATCCAACTGTCGATCCAGCCAGTCCGTGTGAGCGTTGGCGCTTCCCTTGAGATAGTCGATCCAAACGGTCGTGTCGATGATGATCACGGAGCGAACTCATCCTGCACACGGCTTAGGCGAGACTCATGCAGATCGCCTTCCCACTGGACTTTACCGCGGAGTCGCCGGATAGCCGTCTGCGCATGGGTCTGGACCAGCAACCGCAAAGCGGCCTCCACAACGGCCCGCTTAGTTCGAGCACCACTGCTGCGCATCGCCTGGTCCACCAACTGGTCGTCGATTTCGATATTCGTCCGCATACGGGCCCACCTCGATGTGTAAGAATCTCACATCTGTGTGTACCGGCTCAAGTGTCATAAAGCGTCTACTGAAAGGAGTTTGCCGTCAAGCCGAGAAAGCTCCTACGGCAGACCTCTCAAGCTGTGTCACCCTGAGCGGCCCTGAGCGAGCGAAGGAAGCGAGTCGAATGGGGAGTCAAGGACCTGCGGTTCGCAACGGGATGTTCTATCCCTTTCTCTTTGCGAATGCCGGGTGCCCCATCGCTGAGCTCAGCTAATACCCCGGATTTTATGTGCAATTAGCACGCAACAGCAACCCTTCTCGAGGTTTTTACAATCCGCAAACGGTGGCCTTGGCGCGCTGTGTAGATCGAACACGAGACCTTTTTTTCTTGCGCAGATTTCACAAGGGCCATCATTAGAAAAACCTACCCTGACTGTTTCCACCACCCCGGAGCGTAACCAGGATTCGAAATTTCGATTGCTCATCGCAGCCTTCCCAATGGTGTCAAATGCTGCTCTGAGTGTCATTGGATGTGGCCACGGTATATCGACTAAAAACCGTCCGAAATAGGGGCCCACTTTTAGAAACCATCGGACTGCTGAGGAAAGCTGCAACTCGCGCGTTTGCCCTTCATTGCAGAAGCTCAGAGCTGGACAGGTTGTATTGAGAATCAGGTGCAAGTTATCCAACGAATTCTCGGCAATGAAACGCGTGGACTTTTCCTCCGGCTTCAGAGAGCCACTGAATGTGAATGCATCCAAGAGCCGATTCTGAGTTAACAGAGCGCGAAACTGCACAATGTCATTGGGGGTTGCTTACTCCCACCTAGCCATGCGACGCCTTGTCCTTCACCTGTCTGGATTCGCCAACATACCTCAGCGCATCGCACAAAAGCTCTGGAGACGTTACAGCTGCTTATCCCTGGCGCGCGCGATGGAATGACCCTCATCCGAGTACTGATAAGGTTTTAACATCTACATGAGGAGCAATGGTCGTCTTGAGTGCAGCCTAGGGATATTTTTCGGAATGGAACAACAGATCCTCGATTTCGCTCGGAAGACAGGATGTATGAGAGCACTTCTACTTATCTTGCTGTGTCTCGTGCCGCTCACAGCGCAGGCGCAAGCCGCGCCCACAAGCACACAATCCGCAGTTTCTGAAACCACCCGCCCACCCGCCTACACCCTTCCCCCCGCAAAGCTCGCCAAGGCCGAAGCGCTCGACCGCGACCACAACCTCATGTGGGCCGCCTCATCGCTCTGGAGCGTCCTCTCTCTCCTGCTTATCCTGCAACTCCGCTGGGTCGCCCGCCTCCGCGACTGGGCCGCCGCACGCACGCACCGGCCCTGGCTGCAGGGCTTCCTCTTTCTGCCGCTGATTCTGTTACTTATTACCTTGCTCGACCTGCCGCTCTCCCTGATGGGTCACCACATCAGCCTCGAGTACGGCCTCTCGGTCGAGCGCTGGCGCCCCTGGTTTTGGGACTGGACCAAGGGCCTGCTGCTCTCGCTCGCCGGCGGCACCGTCTCACTCGCAATTCTCTTTGCGATCGTCCGGCATGCGCGTCGCCTGTGGTGGCTCTGGTTCTGGCTGGGTTCGCTGCCGTTCATTGTCGGCACGGTCTACATCGTTCCGCTGGTGATTGACCCGCTCTTCAACCACTTTGCGCCGCTCGAGCAGTCGCACCCGGCGCTGGTGGCGCAACTGGAAGACGTCGTCGCTAAAAGTGGTATGAAAATCCCGCCCTCCCGCATGTTCCTGATGAAGGCCAGCGAGAAGGTCACCGGCCTGAACGCTTACGTGACCGGCTTTGGCAGCTCCAAGCGAGTCGTGGTCTGGGACACCACGATCGCGAAGGCCACGCCGGACGAGATCCTCTATATCTTCGGCCACGAGCTGGGTCACTACGTCCTCGGCCACATCCTGCAAGGCATATTCGTAGCAGCCATTGTGTCTTTAATTTTTCTGTGGCTGGGCTATCATGCCGTCCACTGGCTGGTCCGGAGATACGGTGCAGTCTGGCGCGTGCCCTCGGTCGAAGACTGGGCCGCCGTGCCGCTGCTGCTGCTCGCCTTTGCCGTCTTTAGTCTGCTCAGCGAACCCATCGAGAACGCCGTCAGCCGCCACTTCGAACACCAGGCCGACATCTACGGGCAGGAGATCGTGCACGGCATCGTGCCGGACCCGCAGCTCACCGGCCAGCACAGCTTCCAAACGCTCGGCGAGGAGTCGCTGGACGTACCCGACCCCAATCCGTTCATGGTCTTCTGGACCTACAGCCATCCCTCGATCGCCGCCCGTGCCGCCTTCGCCCGCGACTACAACCCCTGGGCGCCCGGCCATCACCCCCGCTACTTTCCGATCACGCAACCGTGACTGTGGCATTAGAGGCTCGCGCTTTGTCATCCCGGCCGGAGTTGCGCCGCAGGCAGCAACGGATCAGAGGGATCTGCTGTTTTGCTAGTCAGGCTCACTTGCCCGCTCCTCCCGCGCGAAGTAAGCTGACCGCATGGACTGCATCTTTTGCAAAATCATCGAAGGCTCTATCCCGGCGAGCAGGGTCTTTGAAGACGATGAAGCACTGGTCTTCCCCGACAGAAACCCGCAAGCGCCCGTGCACCTCCTCATCGTTCCCAAGAAGCACATCGCCTCACTCGCGCACCTCTCCGCAGGCGATGAGACCGTCCTCGGGCACATGCACGCTGTAGCCCGGGAAGTTGCGGCACAGAGCGGCTTGACCAACGGCTTTCGTACCGTAATGAACACCGGCCCCGATGGCGGCCAGACCGTAGCTCACATCCACCTGCACCTGCTCGGCGGCCGCGCCATGCACTGGCCCCCCGGCTAGCGATTTACGGCGGTAATCAGCGCACTATGTCATCTTGAGCGTAACCGAAGGTGGAGTCGAAGAGCCTGCCCTGAGCGCAGCCGAAGGGACCTGCTTCACCTGTATTTAAGATTCGGCGCGAAGCGCCGCTCAACCAAGAATGTAGAGCTAACTCCCTTTCCGCCGAGCAAACTTCAACCCCGACCAGTCCCGGTCCACGGCGCACACCTTGTAATCCACGAAGCCGCAGCGGAGCCCAATCTCCCGCACATCGTTCTGTGTGAAATCGCACGCGAGGCCTCCGCTCTGCTTCGGCGAGATGATCCACAGCGAAGCACCCGCCGGCAGACGCGCACCGGCATGCTCGAACGCGCCCTCGATCTCGCGCACGGAGCGCACCGGGTAGAGCGCAAGCGTAGTGCTCTGCGTTACCCGCGCAGCCAGCAAAGCACCCGCCGGCAGCTCTCCAATCAGCTCGCGAAGGTGATCACCCTCACCCAAAATTGCCGCGCACGTCTCCGCCGTGATTCCCAGTTTGCGCGCCAACTCGACCGGAAAACGGCTGTGCTTGAACATGGGCATGACTCCCCGGCTAGCTGCTCCAGACTAGCCAAACCGGTTAATGCAACAGTGCCCGGTCTCACGCAGGGCGTGGGATGGCACCGATTCAAAACGTCTCTCGCAACTCAGAACTCCCTCTCCCATTTCCGCCCGGACAAGGCGCGCATTAAAACCCGAGCTTACTTAAACGTGGCTGGTCCGACCTGAAGAAGATCAATAGGCTCTCAAAACGAGTACTTCAGCCCGAACTGAATCTCACGGGCCGGAGTTGCGTAGAAAGTCTGACCGAACTGAGCTGATGTTAGATAAGAAGTCGGATTACCCAGGGTTACTTGATTAAATAAATTGAAGAACTCGGCACGGAATTGAAAGCTCCCGTATTTTTCGAGAGGAAAGTTTCTAAGCACTGCAAACTGTGTGTTACGTTGACGATCGCCACGGAGCATATTGCGAGAACTATTACCAGGCTGTCCTATAGCGTTCGGCGTGAAAGCGCTTTGGCGGAAGAACTGATTGGATTTCGCCGCCGTTGACCGAGTGTCAGAGAGCTTCCACTTGCCAACGACGTTGCAGCGATCATGGCCTATACCATTCTCCATGTTCGCTGTTCCTGAGTAGCAGGTAAACGGGTACCCACTGTTTATATGGGTTACATCCGATATCTCCCAATTTCCCAACACAGCGCGCCCCACTCCTGCGCCGAAACCATTCACTCCTTGAAATGGAGTTGGTACATTGTAGACAAGGGAAAATGTGAATACATTAGGAAGGTCATTATCGGACGGACCCCATTCGCAACTGAGGCAAAATGGATCCTGCTCCTGGAATGAGCTGGCGACATTCCAGTTGGAATTGGTATCTAGGTTCTTTGACCAAGTGTATGCAGTTGTAAAACTCAATCCGTGATGGGTACGATACTCCGTGCTGAATTGAAGTGAGTTATAGGAGCCGCTCCCATAAGAGCCTACTTGTGGAATCGATGCGTAAGTGGGCGCAAAAAGACGGCGTGAGTTTATGTTGTTATTGTCATTCGATGAAAGTGGCGTTCCATTCGGTCCGTTTCCGGGTATATACACTGCTGGGTCAGCCTGATTCAGCATGATCAGCTTGCGACTTACTTTTCCCACATAGCCTACATCGATCATGAAATAACTGCCAACCTGACGCTGAATGTCTAGGGCATACGAATAGACGGTGGGGTTACGAGTATTTCGATCCAAACTTCCGCCGTTGAGCGGAAGAACAAAGGGTGGTGTCGGATTGTTATAGACTAAGTATGGCCATGGATTCGGTTGGCCCAAATAAGGATTGGATAAACCTCCAGCTGGATGACTGATCCGGTCTGAATAGAGATAGGGCTGGTTCCCACCTGCCTGCGCCACGGCATCGACGATCACGATGTCGTGAAAGACACCGAAGGACGAGCGAATAGCGGTCTTTCCGTCGCCCCCGGGATCAAAGGCCAATCCAATTCTGGGCTCGAAATCAGACAAGGGTGTCTTATAAAGGCCTCTGGGGATGATACCGTCAGGACCCTTGTCTCCAGGGAACAGAATACCTTCAGGGATATTGGGCCAGCGGCTCGACTTATACCCGGGGACGAAGGTGCCTACGCCGTCTTTTACAGTGCCCGACGGACCACCAAGATCGGCTACCCAAGGCTGCTGAACGAAGTAGCGTAAGCCAAGATTCAACGTTAGGTTCCGGTTTATTTTCCAGTCGTCCTGGGCGAAGCCGGACCACTCGACCTCGTGCAGATGGGAAGCGCCTCCGGTATTGCGCTGATAAAGTGAAACCTTGCCGATCAGGAAGTCTGATAATGCACTGCCGGTGGAAGAACCATCAAAGGTGAAGTCTCCGGGATTAAGATAGTTAGCACTTGTATAATCTTGGTTTCTATACCAGTCTGCTCCGAACTTGAACTGATGGTTGCCACGTACCCAGGTAAAGGTGTCGGAGATTTCGCGAGTAGGAGCCCCTTCCATCAGGTTACAAAGACCCGATGAAGCGAGTGTAAAATATCCGGCCACATTAAAGTCCGGCAGCTGAATTGGACCCTGAGAGTGGAAGTTCTGAACTCCAAGCTCCGTTGCGCCAGGTTGCGTTTTGCACGACAGATCATCGAAGACTTTAGTATAAGCCCCACGTAGCTCGTTCAGTAGCGAAGGACTGAAAGTGTGGACGTCATTCAGCACGTAAACGTTCGTAAGATTATATGGCGATTGTGGGGCATAGTTCAGGAAGCTCGAGTAAGTGAATGGATTACCTTCGTCCGTGCGATCCCGCAACCACATAAAGTTGAACGTATTGTTGTGTGCAATTCTGAAGTCTGACTTAATCATGATTTGATTGTCGTTGGTGGGAACGAGACCCTTTTGCTGGACTTCGCCGTTAGGTGCAGTCGACTGAGGAATGTAATCGTTCAACACTTTGATGGCGACAGGGTCAAACTCCGATTGAGGAATGACGTATTCGCCTGCTGCGTTCTGTGGATAGAGCTTTCCTGTGTTCGGGTCCCGGATAGCGAACGGGAACCGGCCTTGACGCATTTCGTCCGTGTAGGCAAACGCAGTACTCAGACTTTCCTGATGTCTCCGGAGGCCTTGATAGGACGCGTACCAGAACCATCTATTCCTTAGAATGGGGCCACCACCGGCTGCGCCAAATTGATTCTGCTTCAGAATGGCCTTCTTTTGTTTCGGATCTTCGAAGTAGTTTCTTGCAATCAGAGCGTCGTTGCGTAGAAATTCCCAAGCGCCTCCATGAAAACTGTTCGTCCCGCTTTTTACGATAGCGTTCAAGACCGATCCTGGGCTGCGACCGAGTTCCGCATCGTAGTTGCTGGTAACGATCCTGAATTCCTGCAACGTGTCAGGGGCTGGAAGGTTCGGGACATTATTGTTGTAATTACCAGCGTAAATCGCACCATCCAGCAATACTGTATTTTCATTGCTCCGCGCACCATTGGACGACCAGTATGAACCACCGCGCCAGTAAAGCACATCGGGGACACTGATGTTGGTTATGCCCGTAGTCAACGAGATTAGCTGAATGGGATTGCGTCCGTTCATCGGAAGTTCCGTAAGCTCGCGGCTGTCAATCACTTTTCCAATGGTTGAACTGGCCGTTTCAATTTGCGGTGGTTGCTCGGTAACTACTACTTGCTGCGTCGCTGATCCTACCTTAAGTGTGGCGTCAACACGTGCGTTCTGATTAAGCTGCAGCACAATACCTTTTTGAACAAAGGTGGTGAAGCCCGCAAGAGTAATCTGCACTTGATAGCTGCCGTTCACAGGAAGAAGGGGCACCACATAGCTGCCTTGCTTGTCCGTAATCGCGCCATAGGTTGCACCGGTAGCCTCATTCTTCACTGAAACAACGGCGTTGGCGATCGAAGCGCCCGAAGTATCGCTGACGCCGCCAATAATAGACGCGCTGGTAATCTGTGCCGGGGCGCTATCAAAACAAACCGCACCGATCAGAAGAGCTATGACGAATAGCAACCCACGTCTGACCGCAAGCCGAGTGGAACAACGTAAGTGGCTCTCGCGAGCAGATAGGCTGGGCGCCCCGTCTGGATGCTTGCGGCCACTCACAGGTGGTATTCGGTATGCAACGCAATGCCGAAGCCTGCCCAGGGGAACTGAAATGACCATAGTTTCGGCAAAACGGCCAGACTCTCCATAATTCCTCCTCAAATTCGACTGATCCTTGACTTACCGCAAGGCCGCCGCTTGTTGTCTCTGAATTTGCAGCGTCTTCCGTGTGATCCGCCTCGGGATGTTTGCTTCGTTTTCAAAGCAGTCCTTGAAGAACTGATGAGCAATGGCGGGTGCAATTCCCCTGCGAAATTTACAAATGCAGAGGACTATATGTTTACAACGCTGGGCTGTCAATAAAAAAAAGTACAGAGTTCTGTAATGTAGACAGTACTCAAAATTGACAGTACTCGAGATTGTATTGATATAGTGCGAACGGCAGGTAGGGGGTAAGGTCGCTATTCTGCGATACGGAATATAAATTCTGTCTCCAGCCTGCTCGACAGATTGGATGCAACCTCAAGTTTTTACATGAAGTGGATTCGCTGGCCTAATAGCGGAAGAAGTAGGTGATTTGGCCATAAACGCGGCTCTGTTGCATTAACTAGCTGGGACGAAGACCAGCGTGGCCGTTTGGAATCAGGCAGCAATCTCGAATAGCTTGTTGAACGAACTTGGAAGCTCATACCCATCATGCACGCTACAGAGACACAGCTCCAAGCAACAGAGAGAGCGGCTGTCGGAGGCGACTGCGCTTTGTCATCCACCCGCTTCCAGCGGGGTGCGACGCCTAACGCAGACCTGTTGCCTAAGCCTCGACTGCTTCCAGCTCTTCTTCCAGCCCGTGCCGGCGAAGCAGGTTGGGCAAGTTCTGGGAGAAGGCAGAGCGCGGCATCACCATGTCGCATCCGGCTTCGGTGGCCTTTACCTTCAGATCGCCCTGCAGGTGGGAGAGGAAGCCGATCACCGACGTGCCCCGTTTCAGCTTCGCCTTGATCTTGGGAATCATCGTCAGCGGCTTGGCATTCACATTGTTCAAATCGAAGACGATCAGGGAGGGACGCGCCTCTTCTCCACCCTCGGTCAGGCGGGTCAGTGTCTCCTTGTCGGCCTTTAGAAAGCCGACCTTGACGCCCAGCTTCCGGGAGACCTCCTGGATCTTCGCCAGGAAAAAAAGGTCTTCGATGAAGAAGTAGATCCGGGTGGGCGCGTCTTCGCGAATCGGGATCACCGGAGCCGGACTGTACTCTTCCTCCGAGTAGAACCCGCTATGGGGCATGCCGCGGAACTCGCCATTGGAGTTGCCCTGGTTATCGGCGATATTGCCGTTGGCGCCCCCGCGATAGCTGTGGTCCATGGGGCCGACAAAGACCTGCTGACGGCGGCCGCCCTTGCCTTTACGCCGGGCCGATCCACCGCCTCCCTGCATGCGGCCATTGCCGTTCCCGTTATTCCCCTGGCCGCCGTAGCTGCCATTTCCGTTCCCGTTGTTGCCCCCGCCTCCATTTTTTGGGAAGAAGCGCTTCTGCGGTTTGGGCTTTTGTGGCTGAAAGGTTGGGCTGGCTTGGGTGCTTTGCCCGTTGGGAACGGGAATTTGGCCATTTTGCTGGGGGTTTGTTAAGGTTTGTGGCTGCTTCCCACCCTGAGGAGCTCCCCCGCCCTGGGAAGTTGCTCCCTTGTTGCGCTTGCGGCGTCGACGGCGGTGTCCGGGATTCTGGCCTGGCGTCTGCGTCGGGTTTCCACCCGGTGCCTGCGATTGTCCCTGCGACGGCTGCGCCTGGGGCTCGTTCTGCTCTGTTGTCATGCGTGCACTTCCTGGTGCGCTAACTATGTAGTGCGTTAACTAGTTTCTATGCCTGCTGAGCGGCGCTGGAGCGCCCCCAACAAAGGAAAACAGCCCAAAGGAGACAGCAGCTTTTCCCGACGCTTTCGCGTCCGCGCTCACCCATGCCTCCGCGGAACTACTCAATGCGGAGCTCAGGGAGAGATTTCGGGTTTTGGTTTGGATGAAGCGTATCGTTTGATCTTCTAATACAGCGTTCTGTGCTGGCGTGCACCGCGCTCTCGCGCAGAAGGCAAACTCCCAGCCCTGAGTTACCTGCGAGACGCGGCCGAAAACCTACTTCACTCTCGAAAATGGGGCGAACCCGAACCAGCGTGCTCTGTCATCCACAACGTACGTGGAGTCATTCAACACCTGGAGGGCATCAGCCACTCGATAGGCAAAACTAAGCATACTGTTTCATTTACAGGATAGCAAGGGGGAAATTCTGCAGGTGCGCATCGTGCATGACTATAGTTTGGACGCGCCAGCAGCTCAGATGTCGAGCTAACTACACGAATAAACCGCCCACGAGGGGCGGCTTATTCGTTCATGGCCATCACTGGCCTCCCTAAGCACCCTGGTCTCCCGGGTGAAGTAAAGTCCGGAGGCGGCCGGCCCCCGTGGGTACCGTGCTCTGCTCTACCGGAAGTCTCGCTACGGGCTTCCATACCGCTCAGCCTCGTGCGTCTCTGGCTGCCCTCCTTTAGTGCAGTTCGCTTGCCGAAGTACGTCTTAATGGAATCAGCTATTTAGGAGCGGCTATCCAACCATCCCTTCTGAAAGCTGTAACCCAGCCAGGCCGGTCCCTTCTGCTTTCCATAGACTTCGCCCTCAGCAGGACCTGGCAGCCCTTTACCGCTGGCAAACAGGACAGTAATGGGTGCCACGCCCCGCGACGATAATCCTCCGGATCGGGGTCCCGCACGTCAGGCACGGCTTCCTGGTCCGCATATAAACCCGGTGCTCCAGCTGAAAGAAGCCCCTTGCTCCGGCTGCATCCACATAATCGGAGACCGAGGAGCCGCCCAGCGCAATCGCCTCCCGCAGAACAGTCTGCAGCGCAGCGTGGAGCCGCCCCAGCTCCGCCCGGCTCAGTCGCGATGCCAGCCGCCGCGGCCGTATCCCTGCCCGGAAGAGGCTCTCGTCGGCATAGATATTCCCCACCCCGTGCAGTATTCCCTGGTTGAGCAGGGCGGCCTTGATGCTGGTCCGGCGTCCATGAAAGAGCGCCCGAAACGCCTCGGGTGTGACTGCAAGCGGCTCCACCCCGGGTCCCCGGAACCCCGCCAGCGGCCCCTCCGGTTCACCCGCTGGCTCCATCTCCGGAGTCTTCCCCGCTTCCGCCAGAGAGCCCACGGTCGTCAAGGCATGGAGGGGCAGCAACGCCAGCCGCCCAAAGCGCCGCGGGTCGACAAACCGTAGTTCACGGCCCGAACTCAGCCGCAGCACGGCATGGGTGTGCGGCGGCGCCGGCACACTCGCGTCGGCAACCAGCAGCCGCCCTGTCATCCCCAGGTGCACGATCCACTGTCCTGAGATACACTGTGCCGGCATCTGCCCCGATTCGCCCCGCTCGCCCGTCTCCTCAGCTTCGCTCAGGTCGCACACAATGTGCTTGCCCACCCGGCGCACCCGTTCGATCCGCCGCCCCAGGAGCCCAACCGCCATCTCATCCGGCGGCGTCTTGAACGGCTCAGTTTTCGCGCTGAACCACACATCCTCGATGGTCTCCCCGCGGACGCGCTCATCCACACCCCGCGCCACGGTCTCCACTTCTGGCAGCTCCGGCATACCATCATTGTTACAGGGCTCAGGTCTTTGGGCAGAGCCGAGATCGGCGCCCAGGAGCCCACCCGGCTTTCCGCTCACCGGCAACCGTTATATGATCGAGGGCGGCGCACAGTCTTTCCGACGCGCCCTCCTGCCAACCCAAAACAGGTCGAAACGCCGCCGGGCAGCCTGCGGGAATAGTCAAGGCTGGAAGCGTGCGAAACGAGAAGCGGAGACGCGGGAGAAGAGCGGAGAACGGATGCGAGCAAAGACTGCAGTCGTACTAGGCGCCCAGTGGGGCGATGAGGGCAAAGGCAAGATCGTCGATGTACTCTCCGAGCGCTTTGCCGTGGTGGCGCGCTACGCCGGCGGCCACAACGCGGGCCACACCGTCATCATCCGCGGGCAAAAGTTCATCCTCCAGCTGGTTCCATGCGGCGTGCTTCGCCCGGACTGCCAGGCCGTCATCGGCAACGGCGTCGTGCTCGATCCCATGGCCTTCCTCAAAGAGGTGGAGAAACTGGGCGAGCTGGGCGTTGACGTCCGCAGCCAGCTCTTTGTCTCGAACCGCGCACAAGTCATCCTGCCCTACCACCGCATGATCGAACTCGCCTCTGAGAACGCCCCCGGCCGCACCCGCATCGGCACCACCAGCCGCGGCATCGGCCCGGCCTATGAAGACAAGATGCACCGCAGCGGCCTCCGCGTGGTCGACCTGCTCAACCGCAAGCTGCTCAAGACCCACATCGAGAACGCTTGCCGCGAGAAGAACGACATCGCCCACGCCCTCTTCGGCACCGATCCGCTCGATCCCGAGCAGATGTATGAGGAGTACGCCGAGGCCGCCGAGCGCATCCGCCCCTACGTCACCGATACCGCCCTGCTGTTGAACACTGCCATCAAGGCCGGCAAGAGCGTGATGTTTGAAGGCGCGCAAGGCACCATGCTGGACATCGACCACGGCACCTACCCCTTTGTCACCTCATCCTCCGCCACCGCCGGCGGCGCGGTCACCGGCACCGGCGTCGGTCCCACCCGCATCGGCACCGTCATCGGCGTCACCAAGGCCTACGTCACGCGGGTCGGCGAGGGCCCCTTCCCCACCGAGATCCACGACGCCCCGGGCGAGCTGCTGCGCACCCGCGGGCAGGAGTTCGGCGCGGTTACCGGCCGCCCCCGGCGCTGTGGCTGGCTCGACCTGCCGCTGCTCCGCTACTCTAACCAGGTCAACGGCACCGAATGGCTGGTCGTCACCAAAATGGACGTGCTGGACGCCTTTCAAGAGATCCCGGTCTGCACCGGCTACCGCATCGACGGCAAAGAGACGGACATTATCCCCGCCGACGTGAGCGGCCTGGAGTCCATCGAGCCGATCTATACCAAACTCAAGGGCTGGCACAGCTCAACCGAGGGCATCCGCTCCTTTGACGAACTCCCCCCGCTTGCACAAAACTACCTCCGCTTTCTCGAGCGCGAATCGGGCGCAAAGATCGGCATGGTCTCCACCGGCCCAGATCGCGAGCAGACAATCCAGCTGCCCGCCTTCCGCGACGCGCTCGACGCCATGAGCACCATATCGACGTCTATGCCATCCACGCCGGCTATTAGCCACTCACAACCAGAAACCCCATCTCCCGGAGGAACCATGGTCAGCTTTACCGTTCGCATGCGCTTTGCCAGTGAAGATCGCCAGCAGGTCTCCGAGCTACTCCGCGATCTGGCTGGAGCCTCCCGTCAGGAACCCGGCTGCGTCACCTACGTGCCTCACTTCATCGAGGGCGAACCCGACACGGTCCTCATCTATGAGCAATACGTCGATCAGGCTGCCCTGGAGGCTCACCGCGGGAGTGAGCACTTCCGCAAATACGCCATCGGCGGCCTCTCCCAGCTCATGCGCGAACGCTCCAGTGAGAACCTGACCGCCATCGTCTGAACCCCAGAGGAAAGCGCTTCGCTCTCACACCCTGTCATCCCGACCGGAGTTCTCGCGAAAGCGAGAACGCAGCGGAGGGACCTGCTGTTCCTCCCCTCCACACGCCAGAAAGGGTCTTCCTCCGAAATCTCTCACCCAGAAAACCGCTCTTTCCGCCTTCCAATGGCCGAAAGGTGCCATCCACTGCATCTCTTTGACGGTGTAGTCTAGTGCGGACTACCATCCAGACGCTTATGCATGCACTCCCAAGGCGGCGCTCGCGGCAGATCGACTTCGTCCTTCTGTTCCTTATTTTGCTGGTACCCTGCGTGCCCGCCTTCGCCCGTCCCGGCATCTTTCCTTTGCCGCACCACGACGATCGCCTACATAAGGAGATCGAGGGCCTGGAGTCCGAGTGGCGCGCCTCACTCGTGCACAACGACGTCTCGACCGCCGAGCACCTCCTTGCCGACGACTACCTGGGCATCAATGCGAACGGCACTCTCGAAACCAAAGCCGATGCCGTCGCCTCCCGCCGCGCCGGCATGCTCAAACTCACCCAGCTCAACCCCACCAACCTCAAAATCCGCGTCTATGGCGACACCGCCGTTGTCGTCTCCCGGGTTCAGGTCCAAGGCACCAACGACAATCGCGACATCAGCGGGCTTTACCGCTACACCCGCGTCTACAACAAGCGCGCCGGCCAGTGGAAGATCGTCAGCTTCGAAGCCAGCCGCATCCAGTAACACGCTCGGTCCACGCTCGGTCTTGGGGGGAGACGGCCCGAGGAACCGAGGAGTTTCAGGCCACTCGCTAAACACCTTCATGAATGCGCGTCGCAAACATGCAGGTACAGCCTCGAAGTTAACCAATCTCATCCGGAGCACTTCCTAAGAGAGCAGACGGGGTGCATCACATCCTCTGGACCTCTGCTATGGCCGCTATTCTCCGCGCAGTCTTCGGGTACTGCTTTCTCGTCTTCATGGTGCGGGTCGTGGGCAGGCGTCCCGGCAAGCAGATGACACCCTTTGAGTTCGTTCTGATCTTCTTTATCGGCGGGCTCACTCTTACTTTCATGGTTGGGGACGAAGCCTCGTTCACCAATGCCCTCTGCCAGATCATCACGCTTGCGCTCATGCACTATCTCATCTCCTGGCTGCGCACCAAGTCTCCAGGATTCGCGAGCCTGACTGATGGAACTCCGCTCGTCCTGATGGAAAAGGGCAGTGGCGGCCCGTTGCCATGAAGGGCATGCGTATCGCCGATGACGATGTCATGGCCGCGGCCCGCGATCACGGCCTCGAGACACTCGATCAGATCGAGTATGCCGTCCTGGAACGGAATGGCGAGATCAGCATCATCGAGGCCCCAAAGGCCTCCTGAACCTGGCCGGGAGTGCACGAACTCCGGGTCTGCAAAATACGTCTGCGAAAAAAATACGTCTGCGAAATACGAGGGTAGTAACCATATGCCTGCACCGGTCCACAGAACGCCAGTGGAAGACACTGTCCCCAAGGTCAACAACGAGATCGCAGTCGGCGAAGACGTAGAGTTTCAACGCCGATGGTGGAGCTTTGAGCGCGGGGTCTGGATCCTCTTTGCCCTGATCGTGGCCCTCGATCTGGCAGGGGCCTTTGGCCGCGGACCGCTCGCGCACGCACGCATGCGCACCGCTGACGGAGCCATGGACGTGAAGTATGAGCGCATCGAGCGAACCGGTACGCCCTCGGTACTGAGCATCCAGTTCAGCCCCGCGGCCATTCACGATGGCAAGGTCCAGTTCTGGGTCAGCGAAAGCATGCTTGAACAGCTGGGCAATCAGCGGATCGCTCCACAGCCTGCCATCTCAACCGTAGGCCAGGGCGGTGTTCTCTACACCTTTCCCGCTACGGCGGGGTCGGCCTCCGCTGTCCTTGCGCTACGTCCATCCGCGCCCGGCATCTTTCCCTTCACTCTCCGAGTTCTCGGCTCGCCGGAGCTCCACGCCAACATATTTGTAATGCCGTGAGCAGGGCTCCTATGTACACCATTATTCACGCCATCATCGGTTACTTTTTCCTGCTGCTCACCGTCCGCGTGCTCAGCCGGCGCCCGGGCGCGCAGATGACACTCTATGAATTCGTGATCGTCTTCCTGATCGGTAGCGTCATCATTCTGGCGACCGTGGGTGACGATCGCTCGGTCACCAACTGTGTCTGCGCCGTCATCACCGTCGGACTTATGCATGGCCTCCTCTCCTGGGCAAAGGCACACTCTCCCCGCCTGGGGCCATCATCGATGGCACCCCGCTCGTCATTCTCAAAACGATCAGTGGCAGGCCGACATCATGCAGAAAATGCGGGTGGACCCAAATGATGTGATGGCTGCGGCGCGGACCAAGGGCGTCAAAGAGCTGTCCGGGATCAAATACGCCATTCTGGAAAGAAATGGCGGGATCAGCATCATAAAGAAAACTTAACGCCCTGGTCCTCTGATACCTGAAGGCTACGACGCGCCGCGATCCCAAACTACTGGACACATACATGCCTGAAGAGCAGGGGAAGACCCCAGCCCGCACTACTCCAGATCGCACTCACCCAGACCGCACCATCGAGACCGACGTTCCGGCACGCATGGACCGGCTCCCCTGGAGTGGCTGGCACTGGCGAGTTATCACCGCGCTCGGCACCTCGTGGATGCTGGACGGTCTGCAGGTGACCCTTGCCGGCTCCCTCGCCGGCATTCTCGAAGACGAGCATGGGTTGGGACTCACCGTCCCGCAAGTCACCGCCGGCGCCACCACCTACCTTGCCGGTGCAGTCATCGGCGCCATCCTTTTCGGCTATCTCACCGACCGGCTGGGACGCAAGAAGCTCTTTCTCGTCACCCTGGCGACCTACTCCCTCGCCACTGCCGCAACCGCGCTCTCCTGGAACTTCTTCAGCTTCGCGCTCTTCCGCGCCATCACCGGACTCGGCATCGGTGGCGAGTACGCGGCCATCAACTCCGCCGTCGACGAACTCATTCCCGGCAAGGTCCGCGGCACGGTCGACCTGGTCGTCAACTCCACCTTTTGGGTCGGCGCCATCGTCGGCAGCCTCGCCTCCCTGCTGCTGCTCAACGGGCACATAGCGCCGGTGAACGTCGGTTGGAGGATTGCCTTTGGCATCGGCGCGGCGCTCGGCGCCGGCGTTCTGGTGCTGCGGCTCTCCGTGCCGGAGAGTCCTCGCTGGCTCATGCTGCGCGGCCGCGAAGACGAGGCCAACCGGATCGTCAGCGAGATCGAGGGCAAAATCTCGAAGCAGAAAGGCCAACTGCCCCCGCCCGAAGGCGAAAAGCTCAAGCTATCCGTGCAGGATCACACACCCTGGGGCGACATCTTCCGCAACATGCTCGGCGACAACCGTCAGCGCTCCCTTCTGGGTCTTGCCCTCATGGTCGCGCAGTCCTTCTTCTTCAACGCCGTCTTCTTCACCTACAGCTTAGTGGTCGAGAAGTTCTACGGAGTGCCTGCGCGCCGCCTGCCCATCCACCTGCTTCCCTTTGCGCTGGGAAGCTTCCTAGGGCCACTCATCCTGGGGCGCTTCTTTGACAAGGTCGGTCGCAAACCCATGATCGTCGCTACCTACGGCATCTCTGGAATCCTGCTGGCCGCAACTGTTTTCCCTTTTGCCCATGGAGCCTTGTCGGCCCGAACATTGGACATCTGCTTCAGCGTCATCTTCTTCGTCGCCTCGTCTGCCGCCAGCGCCGCCTATCTCACCGTCAGCGAAATCTTTCCCCTGGAGATCCGGGCCTTCGCCATCGCCATCTTCTATGCGATCGGGACCTTGGTGGGGGGCGTAGGCGCACCCTTCCTCTTCGGCGAGCTCATCGCCTCCGGCTCCCGCTGGCACGTGGGCATCGGCTATCTCATCGGCGCGGCACTGATGATCCTCGCCGCTCTCTGCGAATGGACCATCGGCGTAGAAGCCGCCGGCAAATCTCTGGAGTCCATCTCCAAGCCCCTGCAGAGCCGAGGCTAGCTCACCACCAAGAATCTGCATTTTCTTCGCCTTTCAACTGAACCCGAGTGCCCATCCTGACCTGAGGCTTGCCGAAGAGAAGGGTGGGAGGTCTCCAATTATTCAAGTGGCGCCAATCGGAATCGACATACTTCCTTAGTTGTTTGGAACCGCTACAACATAAGTGCTATGTAAAAGAGCCGATGCGCGTCCATACGCTCTTCTATCACTCTGGAGTTAGCCTTTACCGGCGGCAGTGGCTCGCCAGCGTCGTTCAGCACGCCGTCTGATGCGGTAAAGGCAATTCTTTGCGCAACTTTTTATGAACCCGGTGTTAACGTAGCTAATCGCACGCAATCTGAAGCAACTGGAAACACACCCGTGAAAGCTCTCCCCCTAGCTTTTCTTCTGCTTCCTCTGGCCCTGGGCTGTGGTTCCCACCCGAACACGCCAGTGTCTGGTTTCACCCTTTCCGCCGCCCCCGCCACGATCTCCCTCACGAATGGCGGGGCTGCCCAGGCGATCACCGTCGCAGCCACGGCCCTCAGCGGCTTCAGCGGACCCGTCAATCTCACACTCAGCGGTCTTCCCGCCGGCGTCACTGCTTCTCCCTCAACGCTCAGCATCACGCCCGGGCAGCTGCGACAGATCATGCTCACCGCCACTGGCGCTCCCGTTAGCTCAGCCGCGAAGATCACCGTCACCGGCACGGCTGGGGCGTTCATCAGCTCCGCTACGGCAACTCTCGCCGTGACCCCTGGCGTTACCATGGCTGCGCTCAGCGCATCCAGCTTCGATTTCGGCGGCAATCTGGTCGGGGCCACCCAGACCAAGCCCGTTGTGACCGTTACCAACACCGGAAGCTCCGACCTGTCACTGAGCCCCACACTCACCGGCGATGCAAGCTATGCTCTCGTGCCTGGTGGCTCGTGCGGCTCCACTCTAGCTCCTGGTTCCAGCTGCGTTGAAAACGTCAGCTACACCCCAACCGCCCCCTCAGGAATGACCACGGAGACAGCGACGCTCAATTTCGGGTTTGGCGATGTTCCAGCAGGCACCCCACAGACCGTGGCTCTATCCGGGGCCTCGGCCGCTCTGCCCTCAGGAGCCGTCACTGCCACCAACAATCCCCAGGTCGCGCTCTACAGCATCACCCTGCCCTTTCCCGGCTCCATCACGGTGAGCTTCGGCCCTGACATCACGTACGGCCACCAAACTTGGTCCAGGTCGACCAACGTGGCTGGTGGACGGGTCAATCTCCTGGTGGCCGGCATGCTTCCCAACACCACCTATCACATGCAAGCCTCCGTCCAGTTCACCAGTGGTCAAACCGCGACGGACGTGGACCATACATTTACTACCAAGGCTCCCCTCCTCACGCCGAATCTCACGGTCACCACAAGCCCCGGCCTGACCCCCCAATCCGGCGTGGAAGAGCTCACTTTTGTGGCCGGCGGGACGAAAGGTCTCGTGATCACCGACCTGTTAGGCAAGGTTCTCTGGAGCTACGCTCTTCCCAGCGATTCCGGTGGCTACGCGATCGAGGGCGCCAAGCTTCTGGAGAACGGCGACTTCCTTCTCGCCATCGGCCAAGGCTCCACTTTCTCGCTGAGCGGAGCGAGTACCGGCCAAGGCGTGATTGTTGAAATACGGGAGATCGACCTCGCCGGAAACATCGTCCGCGAGATCTCCACCAACGACCTGAGCGACGAGCTGCAAGACGCAGGCTATGGTCTGACGCTCCAGCAATTCCATCATGACGTCACCCCGCTTCCCAATGGGCACTGGCTTGTTCTCGCAAATACCCTGAAATCCTTCACCGATCTCCCCGGCTACCCCGGTGTCACCAATGTGCTCGGAGACGTTGTCATTGACCTTGACCGAAACCTCCAGCCGGTTTGGGTGTGGAACGAGTTCGATCACTTCGACGTCAACCGCCATCCCATGAGCTTCCCTGACTGGACCCACAGCAACGCCGTTATCTACTCCCCAAGTGACGGCAACATCATCGTCTCGATGCGCCACCAAAACTGGGTTGTCAAGGTTGGCTATCACGACGGTGCGGGCGCCGGCGACATCCTCTGGCGGCTCGGGGCGGACGGGGACTTTACGCTAAGCGGGGGCACCGATCCCACAGACTGGCAGTACGCACAGCACTATCCCTCATTGTTTAGCGCCAACAGCTCCGGTGTCTTCTCCCTCGGCCTTATGGACAACGGCAACGATCGCATCTTCCCCGCGGGCGTCAACTGCGGAACCGCGGGCGCTCCCGCCTGTCAATACACCACCATTCCCGTCTTCCAACTCGACGAGGGTGCCAAGACCGCGAAGCTCGTCTTTCATCAGATCCTGCCCACCAGCCTCTATAGCTTCTTCGGGGGTAACACCGACCTGCTCGCCAACGGCAACATAGAATACGACCTCGCCGGCACGAATGGGGGCAGCTCTGACGTCTTTGAGGTGACCCCCACCAGCACGCCGCAGACCGTCTGGCACCTGCACTCCACTGGCGCCAATGCCTACCGCGGTTATCGCATCCCCAGTCTTTACCCCGGCGTCCAGTGGTAGCCCGTGCGACCGCCTTTTACAGTCGCATCGCGCATGCCGAGCATGAAGTCCTGAGCCATATCGGGGCTTCACAAAGCTTTAACCACAGTCATAACCGGCGAGAAATGGCATTAGTAGAGAACAACGAGTAACCTGATCTATTTGCTACTTAGATATTATGCTATGCAACCGGGGACTAGGCGCTGCATCCGAAAGAGAGCAGTCAGAGAGGATTTCCCCAATGAAATACAAGATCTTAGGTTTGATAGCTGCGGCGGCACTGAGTGGCAGTGCATTCGCACAGACCGGCGGCTCGGATGCCGCAAACCCAGGTACGACTACAAACACACAACAGACCGACACTCGTCCTCACCATAATTACGGCTGGATCGGGTTGCTGGGCCTTGCCGGCTTGATTGGATTGCGTAGACAGGACCACACCCGGACGGTAAATACGGCGACCGGCACTACCCGGCAGTAACGATCACGGCAATTCCCCTCTACGAGGATCGGAGAGAGACGGTCCTCAGCAAAGAGAGGACTGTTCTTTTTACCGGGTGCCCAGTCGACGGTTAGACCTCAGAACACTCCCGAACGCTAGGGTGGGGTTATGCGCCAAAGCGCATACCCCCACCCGCCTGGTCTTCACTCAACCTACAAGCCCTTCCCATGCTCCTCGCCACTCCGCCGCCGCACAGCTCCCAGCGACTGGTGCCGCAGCACCTTCCCATCGCGGAAGACGACCTCAAGCAGGTCCTCTTCCGCCACCCCACTAGCTACCGTGGTGAGCCCGCCACCCTCCGCCCTCACCAGCGCCAGTTTGCCGCGCTTCGACGACTTTCCTGGATCCGTGACCGGGTCTTTGAAGACCTCGCGCTCTTCTCCATTCACCGTGACCGACGAGCATTTAAAAGCGAACCGCATCATGTCGCGGTCTACCTTCTGCAGCAGCGCCCCACCCATGCCGAAGATGAAGTTTGCCGCCGACCATCCACCCGCCGTCACGTGCTGCAGGATCAGGTCCAGCGAGTGCCGGTTGATCCCGTCGCCCCATAGCAGCTTGATCTTCGGGTGCAGCCGCTTGTAGCCGGCGGCATTCTCGGTGCACCCAAACTTCTCCTCCAGAATCGCCAGCAGCCCGTCGAGCACCTCCGTTGGCTCGCCGGAGTCGGGACGGATCACCAGGATGCCGTCGCGCTCCAGCACCAGCGGCTTCAGCGCGCCGCCAAAGAACTCGCGCGCCGCCCGGTAGACATCGAAGCTATCTGAGACGATCGAGACGATACCGCGCGGGTACTGTTCCAGCATGTTGCGGTAGGCGTCCAGCTCGTGATCGCGTCCCCACGCCGTCATCGTGCTGTGCTCGGACGCCACCACGCTGGTCGACGGAATCCAGTTCTGGCTTCCCGCCGGCTCCTCGGCATAGTGCGCGCGCAGCAGGAAGTTGGCGATCAGCGTCTCCGAGGTGCGAAACGGGACCAGGTGCGCAGCGCCGCCGATCGCAGCCGACTCCTCTGAACTTGCGCTCCGGTAGCCGAAGTCGTGTAGCATACTCTCGGCCAGGCTCTCGCTTTCACCCGAGCGGCTCAGGTATCTCCGGATCGAGCCCTTCATCGCCTGCCCCAGCGTCGCCACCGTCGTCGGGTACCAGACCTTCTCCAGCAGGCTCTCCAAAAAGTTCGTTAGCCAAAAGCACCGCGCGCAGGTGTTGCGCACCGTCATCAGCACGTTGTGCGTCGGCACCACTGTGCCCTCGGCAACAGCCCGGATCTCCACCGGCAGCCGTCCGCCGTGGTCGCGGACGATGTGCAGCCACCCCACGCGATTAAATAGCCCCTCCTGCTGTAGGTGCCCCGCCAGAAAGCGCTCTGCCACATCCACATCGGCCTCCGTCACTACAGCTCCGGCCAGGTAAGCACGCAGGTAGTACTGCAGTCCGAAGAAGACGGTCGCCGGGAACTCACCACCGCGCGACTCCAGGTAGCTGTAAACCTCGGTCGTGCCCGGCGGGTACTGCTTCCAGTGGCCGGTCTTGTAGGTGTCGCTGCGGAGCGGAAAGGGAAGCGAAAAGTCCAATGCGGTCGTCCTCGAGGTATCCACAGTCTACTTGGGAGACGCCCAACCCCTTGCCTGGCAAGGAAACACAATTAAGCACTGTTAAGCCCCGTTTCAGACACAAAAACGACCTTGAATGTGCGTTAAACCGGCCTTAAACCACTGGTTTCGCGCACATTTTCGCTATCCACGTTCATCAAATAAAAGTGATGGCAAACCCCAAGCTCAAACTCTCCGTACTGGACCAATCGCCCGTCCCGGCAGGCTCCACGCCAGCCCAGGCGCTGCAAAACTCTATCAGCCTGGCGCGGCTTGCGGATCGCCTGGGCTACACCCGTTTCTGGATGTCCGAGCACCACTCCATGGACACCCTAGCGTGCACCGCGCCCGAGGTGATGCTGGCCCGCATTGGCGCAGAGACAGGCCGCATTCGCATCGGCTCCGGCGGCATCATGCTGCCGCACTACAGTCCTCTGAAAGTAGCGGAATGCTTCCGCACCCTGCATGCGCTTTATGGCGATCGCGTGGATCTCGGCATCGGCCGCGCTCCAGGCGGCGGCCCCGTTGAAGCCCATGCGCTGCGTCGCGAGCGCTCGCAGCGGCAGGTCGATGACTTCCCAGATCAACTCGCGGAGTTGCTCGCTTTTCTCGACAATGACTTTCCCGCAGAGCATCCCTTCAGCCGCATCAAGGTATCGCCACAGATGCCTGGCTCGCCCGATGTATGGCTGCTGGGGTCAAGCATGTGGAGCGCCTCGGCCGCAGCAGAGTTCGGTCTGCCGTACGCCTTCGCGCACTTCTTCAGCCCGGTGTCCACGCGTGCCGCGATCGAGCACTATCGCGAGGCATTCGTCGAAACGCGCAGGCGCTCTGCGCCGGAGGCTTCTGTCGCTGTTGGCATCATCTGCGCCGAGACGCAAGAGGAAGCAGAGTACCTCGCCAGCAGCGTGCGGCTGCTGACGCGACGCATCCGCCAGGGCGACCGTCGCCCGGTACCCGCGCCAGAGGACTCGTTGCGAGAGCTCCGCGCCCAAGGAGAGTTCCGCATGGAAGAAGGCGAGTGGGGCCGCTACTTCGTGGGCACACCAGATAAAGTGAGCCGCGAGGTGAATGCTATGGCCGCTGCGCTCCATGTTGACGAAGTGATCGCCGTCACCATCGTTCACGATCACGCGGCGCGGCTGCACTCCTATGAGTTGCTGGCCGACGCATTTGAGCTAGCTGGCACAGGGACAGTCTCGCTACCGCTTACAGCTTGATGAATCAGTGACCTCCCTAACCGAAAGCCACTGAAGCTTTGCACCGCAAGGTGCGTCCGCCTGGACGGCCAGTCCCCTCAGATTTGCATCACTTCTTTTTCTTTGGCCTTGGACAGCTCTTCCATGCGCTTGATCTCTTCGTCGGTGAGCTTCTGGATCTCGTCCAGCGAACGCTTCTCTTCATCCTCCGAGATCAACTTGTCTTTTGACGCCTTCCTGATCATCTCGTTGCCATCTCGGCGGATGTTGCGGACGCCTGTACGATGTCCTTCGAGCTCCTTGTTCAGCTGCTTGACAACGTCTTTGCGGCGCTCTTCGGTCATGGCCGGAATCTTCAGGCGAACGACCTTTCCGTCGTTCTGCGGATTAAAGCTCTGATCGGCAAGACGCAGCGCCTTCTCAATCTCCGCGATGACAGAGGGGTCAAATGGAGCAATCAGCAGGGTCTGTGCATCCGGCGTGGAAAGCTGGGCAAGCTGGTTCAGCGGCATCTCCGCGCCATAGTAGGCGGCACGGACCTGATCGAGCATACCGATGTTCGCGCGGCCCGTGCGAGTAGAGGAAAGGTTCTGCCGAAAGTCATTGACGGCATTGTCCATGCGCGTTTTCAGCTGCTGATGGATCTCTTTGAGCGCCGGAATGGTGGCCATTGCCGAGACTGCCATATGTGTATCTCTCCCCGAAACAAAAGTGCAAAAGGAGATTCTAGACTGTTTTGCCTGGAAGAGATCTACGCTTTAGAGACGTGTGCTCCGCGCAAGCCCACTTAGTCAATCTCACGCAAAACGTCGGCAAGCTCTATCTCAATAGGCGTGCCCTCGACGGTGAAGTGGGCCTGCGGCTTCCAGTCTTCAAAGCCTGGCGATGTGCAGTTATATCCAATTTTCTTATGGGGATCGAAAATCCAGATATGCGGAACTCCCATCTCGAAATAGTCTCCTACTCGCTCTTCGAAGCTTCGAAAACGATCTTTCGGAGAGAGAATCTCGATCACTGCGAGCGGTGGACGCGTAATGATCTGTTCTCTAGGAAACTCCAGCGAGGTGAGGCAAACGTCGGGCACACGATAGCGAGTCTCACTGATGCGCATGCGGACTTCCTGCACTACGCGGACATTCCACTCGGTGCGACGGGGCTGAAAATAATAAATCAGAGCTCGTTGTAACGCGCTGTGATCGTCTTCGCCCACGTTTCTTTCCTCCAGCTCGCCGTCGACGAAATCCACATCAGGGCGGTAGTCGCCGAGTAGGTACTCTTTGAGCGAGACTTTGAGCGACACAGGGACGGTCGTTGCCATGGCTTTCTCCGATAATCCTCAGCTTAGCCCAACGTACAAAAGCCTGTCGCGTTTATGCCAACACAGCCAGCCCCGTGCTCGCGGCCTGCTCGTGGGCGTGGTAGCTGGAGCGCACCAGCGGTCCGGACTCGACGTGGCGGAAGCCCATTTTCATCGCCTCATCGTGCATGGAGACAAACTCGGCGGGGGTGTAGTAGCGCGCCATTGGCAGGTGATCTTTGGACGGGCGCAGGTACTGGCCGATGGTCAGGATGTCTGTGCCGACCGCTGCGAGATCGCGATAGACGGCCAGTAATTCATCCGTCTCTTCGCCCAGGCCGACCATGACGCCCGACTTAGTGACCACGGTGGAATCCATCTTCTTCGCAAGCTCCAGCAGCCGCAACGAGCGGTCGTAGCGCGAGCCGGAGCGAACGGCGCGATACAGCCGTGGCACCGTCTCGGTGTTGTGATTCAGCACCTCAGGGTGAGCGTCAACGACGATGCGGATGGCATCTTCGCGACCTTGGAAGTCGGGAACCAGCACCTCGACCTGGCAGCCGGGCGCCTGCTTGCGCACCTCTTCGATGAGCACGGCAAAGGCGCGGGCGCCCCCGAGAATATCGTCATCGCGATTCACGCTGGTCACCACAGCGTGCTTCAGTCCCAGCGTGGCGATGGCCTCAGCCACACGGCGCGGCTCATCGTGATCAATGGCCTCCGGGCGGCCCTTGGGCACGGCGCAGAAGCCGCAGCGCCGCGTACAGAGGTTGCCCAGCATCATGAAGGTCGCAGTCTTGTGCTCCCAGCACTCGCCGATATTCGGGCAGTGCGCCGACTCGCAGACGGTGTGCAGATTCAGCGATCGGGCCAGCTTCTTGAGCGAGTGATAATTGTCACCCACCGGCGCCTTGGCTTTCAGCCACTCGGGCTTAGGCGCGGGGCGTCGCGGAGCCACGTTGATTTGCACCAGTTCCATCGGCGGAGCAGGTGGTCCGTAGGCGAGATTGGGGAGCGATTGAAGATCGGCCACAGTGTTTTCCACTCCCCATTGTAGCGCCGCGACGACACTGTTCTATATTCAGAAGCTCAGCTGGAGGTTACTTCAGACCTTCCCGCACTTCAGGCCGTACGAGATACAGGAAGAAGATCAGGTTCACCGTAGCCATGACGATGTATTGCAGCTGATGAAAGCGGAAGAGATTGTAGGAAAAGAAGCACATGGAGAGAAAGACTGCTCCAAGGGAGAGCGCCCAGCCCCAGCGGCGCTGGCGGATCAGTCCCAGTCCGGCGACGACAAAGAACGTGGCGATCAGCAGAACACCGATATTCTGCGCGCCCTTCGCGAAATGGTGACCCAAGACGCCGAGGACGCCAACCACCGCAGTGGCAAGCATCCAGAGAGCGATAGCGGCCATGCCCGGCAGCAGTGTCTTTATGGGAGAGGAAGGCGTCGGCGGAGTCGTCATAACGTGTGCAGGTACTCGAGCAGGTCGTGGAGCTGCTGTTGGTCTAAATCCTGCCCAGCCGCGGGCATCAGATTGCGACCACGCAGCACGACTTGGAGAACGCGGTCATCCCGCGCCGGAGCCCCGCTCGGCAGAAACTGCTTGCGGAAGACACCGTACATGCTGGGACCATGCAGCGCCTGCATGGAGTAGGCATTGTGGCACTTGGCGCAGTTTGCGGCGAAGACCGCGCGTCCGGCGGCCTCATGCGTGGTCAGTTCACCGATCGGCTTGCCAGGCGGCAGGGAGCGGCAGCCGCCTAACGCAATGAGCAGGAGCAGAATGATAACGGGCGGACGCAAGATCCTATTCTAAATGCCGCGTTCGGCTCCTAGAGGGCAAGCGGAGAGCTACTCGGCGGCGGCAATGGCATTAGCGATCTTATCCATGACGGTGTGCTCGGCGTCACTTCCCGGGCGATGGTTGTTCACCAGAATGGAAAACGCTAAGGTGCGGCCGCTCCGCGTGACCATGTAGCCCGATAGCGCGTTGGTCTCGGCCAGCGTGCCGGTCTTGGCAAAGAGCTTGCCCTTGAGCGGCGAGGCGGCAAAGCGCGAGGCGAGACTGCCGTCCGTGCCCGCAACCGGCAGGGTCGCCCGGTAAGCCTCGCCCCACGGCTGCCGCGCGACATAGGTAAGCAGGGTGGTGGCGGCGCGCGGGGTGATGAGGTCATCGGGGGAGAGGCCCGATCCGTCGTAGAAAAAGAAGTCCTGTGCCAGGAGCCCGGCCGAGAGCAGGAACTGCCGCACGACGCGGGTGCCCTGGGCGAAGGAGCCATCGCCTCCCACTAGGCGGCCCAGGGTGCGTAGAGTGATCTCCGCATGAAGATTCTGGCTGACCTTGTTGGTCACGACCAGGTCCTGCCCCAGTGGCGGAGAGATGCGGGTCGCCAGCACGCGCCGGCCATCGAGGGGCACGGCCACTGTCATCAGACTCACCGGCTGAGCGGCCAGAGGCTCCGATTGCTCAGCCGCCATGGTCATGGTGTCCGTCGAGAGACGATGGCGTGGGCGCGCCTGGCCAGCAATCACGATGCCCCGCCGGCGCAGCATCTCCGCAAAGGCGCGGGCGGTGAAGTCGGCCGGGTCCTCGATAGCCAGACCGGCGTGCACGCCGTCCGTGCCGATCGCAGTAGTTCCGAAGAGCCGGATGGCTTGCGACCCGGCCACGCGGTCAATACCGGGGTGGAACGGGATGCCCCGGGCCACAGTCGTCATTGAGTTCTCGACCGTGTAGTAGGGCGTGGGCGGGTCCCACTGCGCTGTTGGAGTGTCGCCGGCCTTGGCGCCGGGCAGCACGTTCAGGAAGATGGCATTGTCGTTGACCGTAAGCGCCGAGACGGGCGCGCCATAGAGCCAGGAGAGGTCATCCCACGCCCATCCCGTGCCATAGGGCTGATTGGGAAACCAGGTGTCGTCGCCAATAACATCGCCATCGATGGCGCGAACACCACTCCGCGCGACCTGATCGGCAAGCTCCTCCAGGCCAGCCAGCGGCGGATTGGAGCGGTCTGTGTGGGAGCCGTAGGGCAGCACACGTCCGGAGATCGACGGGTCGCCAACGCCCAAAATCGCAAGTGAGCCGTGGAGGTGGCCGGTGCTGTCCAGGTCACCCTCACCGACCACATTCGTGGTGTAGGTGAGATTTTGCGGCAATAGCGCAAATGCCGCGGCAGTGGTGAAGAGTTTTGCATTCGAGGCTGGCTGGAACTCCTGACCATCGTTCAGCGCAAAGACCTGCGTGCCTTCCAGCGTAACGACGGAGATGCCCCAATGCGCGTGCGCCACGGCTGGGTCGGCGAGCAAACGGTTCATGGTAAGCGCCAGGCTCGCGGGCCGCGGGGCCGCTGCTGGTTTGGTGGCCGCTGCTGGCTTGGCGTGCCTCCGCTGTGCCGAGGACGTTACAGGTGCAAGCGATAGGGGCAGAAGAGAGAGAGCCAGGGCGGCCTTGAGATTCATCATTGACGATAATAGCGGGATGAGCTTTGCGGTTCGGGAGAGATGTGAGTGGCAGCTGCGGACCCGGTCCCTCGCACTGGGGCGCAAGACGGCCATTATGGGCATCCTGAATGTGACACCGGATTCCTTCTTCGACGGGGGCCGCTTCCGGGGGGTTGAGGAGGCGGTAGCGGCTGCGCTGGCGATGTTTGAGGCAGGCGCCGCCATAGTAGATATAGGCGGCGAATCCACTCGTCCGGGCCGGCGCGAGGAGCTGACGATCGAGGCGGAAACCGGCCGGGTACTCCCAGTGGTCGAGGGCGTGCTTCGGGCCAAGCCGGATGCACTTCTTTCCGTAGACACCTACCATGCCGCGACAGCACAGGCAGCGGTCGAGACTGGCGTAGAAATCGTCAACGACGTCAGTGGCTTTCTCTGGGATGGAGCTATGGCGCGGACCTGCGCCGAGTTGCACTGCGGGGTCGTGCTGATGCACACGCGAGGGCGGCCCGAAGAATGGAAGCGCCTGCCCGCGTTGGCGACGGAAGGAGTTCTATCGCTGGTGAAAAGCGAGCTGCGGAAACGCGTGCAGGTGGCGCTGGCCACAGGCATCGCTCCGGAACGGCTGGTGCTCGATCCCGGTTTCGGCTTCGGTAAGGCTTTCGAGAGCAACTACCCACTGCTGGGGCAACTGAACAAGCTACGGGAGCTGGGCTTTCCGCTCCTGGCCGGTGTCTCGCGGAAGGCCTTCCTGGGCCGGACGCTGGCCCCTCTGTTTGGAAGCCAGGATGCCCCTACCGAGGCCCGAGGCACCGCAACAATTGCAGCCGCCACGGCTGCAGTTCTGAATGGTGCAGACCTCGTACGGGTGCATGACGTTCGTGCGGCAGCCGAAGCAGTCGCTATCGCCGATGCTGTTCTGGCGGCGATGTAGTTCGTGCTCGCATTCCGCTTGCTAGGAGCTGAGGTGTTCAGAAGTGCTGCCAGCCGCCTGGCTCGAGAGGCGATCGGGAGCCGTTCTCAAGGAGTCGCATGGGAGGCTGGCCACGTCGGCGCGGCAGCATGCGGCCAATCGCCGTGATCGGAACACCGCCGAGTGGTCGCGGAATCCGTTTCGCAGGGTGAGCAGTAAACAGCAGCTCGTAATCATCGCCCCCATGCAGTGCATCGGCCTGCGTGGCGCCACGGCCAATAGGCAGTGCCGTGGCATTGACCTCCGCGCAGAGCTTCGATTCTTCGCATAGGTGGAGCAGATCGACCGAGAGGCCGTCGCTGATGTCGATGGCCGCGGTGGCAAGGGCGCGTGCGACCAGGGCCTGCCCGGCGCGCAGGCGCGGCTCAGGAAAGAGATGCGGATGACTTGTGCTTGCCTTTGTTACGTTTCGGAAATTCGCTGGCCGCTGCTCCAACGCGCGCAATTCGGCGGCAGCTCCGCCCAGAGTACCGGTGACATAGAGCAGATCACCTGCATGGGCACCGGAGCGCAGCAGGGCACTCCCCTTTTTTACGGCGCCAAGAACGATGATGTCGGCGGCGGCCTTGGCGTGCTCACCGGGAGATTGCGCCAGGTCGCCGCCAGCCAATGGCACGCGATACCGGCTCGCAAGAGCGAGCAGGCCATCGTAGAAGCGGTCTACCCAGGTGCTGCTACTCGACCCGGGCCAGCTTTTGCGACCGCGCCGGGCCTGCGAAAACTCTACCGGGACAGCAAGCGAGAGAAAGATCGCGATCGGGCGCGCGCCCATGGCGGCGATGTCGCTCAAACCGCGCGCGAGGCACTTATGGCCGACTGCCTCCGGCGGATGCCACGCTCGGCGAAAATGCACATCTTCTAGCGAGAAATCCGTAGTGACGACAATCTCTTCACCACGGCGTGGAGAGAGGACAGCGGCGTCATCGCCGATGCCGACGCGCAGCTCGGCACTGGGGTTGGTGCGGCGGCCACGAGTGGCGGCTCGCGATCGAATGCTGCTGAGGAGTGCACGCTCCCGCTCACCCATGCCGATAAGCATATAGAAGCAGAAAGACAGCAGTGTAGAGCAGGGCGGCGACCTAGATTTGCGCATACCCTGATTCGCGTGCGCCCAAAAGCGAAGGCAGCAGGCGCTTCCGGAAACCGAGAGAAGTCTGCTGCCCTTTTCTGCTTTGTGCTGCCTTACTCTCTGCTCACTTCTCTGGCCGGCGATCCCCCACACCGGCCTCGGCCATCTCTGGCTCATGGGCGGCTTCGGGATGCTGGTTGGCTGCCTTTTCCAGGTGACGCTTAACCGCCGCGCCGTACTCCGGATGCGCACTGTAGAACTGTGGCATCATCCGCTCCTGGATGTTCTTGGCAGTCTGGCCCAGGCCGCCGGCGATGTTTTCCGCCAGCCGCTCCCGCTCTTCCGGCTTGAGCATGTTCCAGAAGGCGCCAACCTGCTTGAAGTCGTCATTGCCCTCGTGGTGGTCGTAGCGAGCCGCCGGCTGGCCGGAGAGCGCAATGGCGCGATCCTTATAGGCCGGGTCCTGCTTCGGTCCGCCAAAGGAGTTTGGCTCATAATTCGGAGCCACGCCGCCGTTGTCGTCATAGCGCATGGCGCCGTCACGGTTGTAGGTGTGCACGGGGCAGCGCGGCCGGTTGACCGGCAGTGTCTCGTAGTTAGTGCCGATGCGATAGCGATGTGCATCCGGATAGGAGACCAGCCGTGCCTGGAGCACCTTGTCCGGCGAGAAGCCCATGCCGGGGATAATGTTGACCGGGTTAAAGGCGGCCTGCTCGACCTCGGCATGGTAGTTCACCGGATTGCGGTTGAGCTCCAGCTGGCCGACATCCATGAGCGGGTAATCCCCATGCGGCCAGACCTTGGTGAGGTCGAAGGGGTTGTACCACGTTTTGTTGATGTCGCTCTCTGGCATCACCTGGATCTTCACGTTCCACTTGGGATAGTTGCCGGTCTCAATGGAGTGGAAGAGGTCGCGCTGCGCGTAGTCAGGGTCAGAGCCGGCGAGCTTCTCTGCATCAGCTACGGGAAGATTCTTGGCGCCCCCATCGGTTTTGAAGTGCCATTTGACATAGACCAGCTCGTTCTTGACGTTGATGAGCGAGAAGGTGTGGCTGCTATAGCCGTTCATGTGGCGATAGCCATCGGGAGTGCCGCGGTCGCTAAACAGGATCGAGACCTGGTGCAGCGCCTCGGGCGAGAGCGACCAGTAGTCCCACATCATCGTCGGCGATTTGAGGTTCGTCTGCGGGCAGCGCTTCTGGGTGTGGATGAAGTCGCCGAATTTTAGAGGATCGCGAATGAAGAAGATCGGCGTGTTATTGCCGACCATGTCCCAATTGCCCTCTTCGGTATAGAACTTCACCGAGAAGCCACGGGGGTCGCGCGCGGTATCGGCGGAACCCTTCTCGCCGCCAACTGTGGAGAAGCGGGCGAAGGTCTCGCAGGTGTTACCGATCTTCGAGAAGAGCTTCGCGGAGGTGTACTTCGAGATGTCGTGCGTGACGGTGAACTTGCCATAGGCGCCGGAGCCTTTGGCGTGCACCACGCGCTCGGGAACGCGCTCCCGATTGAACTGCGCCATCTTCTCAAAGAGGAGATAATCCTCCATGAGCAGTGGACCGCGCGGACCAGCACTGATGGAGTTTTGGTTATCCCCAACTGGACGGCCGCTGCCAGTGGTCATCGTGGGGGAGTTAGTGTCGACGTCGGGGTTGAGACCACTCGGGCTAAGGTGCCCGTTCTGCTGCGAGCCGTTCTGATTGTGATTGTCTGCCATAAAGCTCCTTCGATCCAAAACAACCGGTACGCAACAATAATAGTTATCAAAGGAGCGTCCGTAAACCACTGCCCTGTGGCTCGGGTGTGAATATCCACTGCTGTGCACCAATGACTGTGCATCCTCGCAGGCACATGACGACTTGATCATCTCTATTTACGCCTATGTACCGGCTTGTACAACTTGCGTCTGGTTGCTTTGCCCCGCCGCGTTTGTTAGTTTGGGAATGGAGTCCGGGAACGCTCATTTGCTGCCGACGGTATTCAAGTGGTGCAGGCGGCCTCGAGAACTCAATCCTGACCTGGTGGTGACAGCTCTTGCGGAAACGCTACTACATCATTTTTGTGGCACGAGAAGATGACGGACGGCTACGCAAGATTCCTGTCCCCCTCAACTACGCTTACATCTTTGTCGCAGCCGCTGTAGTGGGTCTCTTCACCCTCACGGGCATGGCTGGCTCCTATAGCCGTATGTTGCTCAAGACCGCGCACTACAACCAGGTCAGGTCAGAGAAGGAAGCACTGCGCCACGACTACCTTCACATGGAGCAGGTTGCCAAGGAGAAGGATATCCAGGCGTCTTCGCTCGGCTCTCTGGCCAGTGAAGTCACCGCGCTCTACGGTCTGCGCCAGAGCAAGCTGGCAAAGAGCTCCACGGCTGCCGGTTCCGTTCCTTCGATCTCCGATGCTTCCAACGACTTCAGCCAACAGGACTTCAGCCAGCAGCAATACGCGCGGTCGATTGATCAGTTTTATGCCTTGCGCTCCTCGGCTCTCTCCGGGCACATGACCCGTTCGCTCGAGCCGGCCTTTAGCCTCGGCAACGATTCTGGTTGGGGCAAGCTGTCAGTCGACGCGCCGTCGCTCTGGCCAGTCCAGGGGCAGATCACGAGCTCCTTCGGCGAACGCGAAGACCCGTTCAATGGCGAGGGCGCCTTCCACAAGGGCATCGATATCTCGGCCGGCATGGGCGAGGCGGTGCATGCCCCGGCCAATGGCACCGTGCTGATGGCCGGAGCGGCCAGCGGCTATGGGCGCGAGGTTCTGATCGATCACGGACACGGCATCCACACTATCTACGGCCACCTATCCGGCTTGGCCGTGATCGCTGGCGAGGATGTGAAACGCGGAGACGTGATCGGGTATGTCGGCTCAGCTGGCCGCAGCACCGGTCCCCACCTGCACTATGAGGTGCGTATCCGCGACACGCCAGTGAACCCGCATAAGTACATGCGCGAGAGCATGCAGGAGTTTGCATCCGCCGCGACCAGCTCGACCGCGGCTTACGGTGGCGGGCTGCACTAGAAAGCCCTACACGGGCAGCGGAACTTGCCGTCCAGGCAGCCAAAAGACCTCACACCAAATGCGGTGTGGGGTCTTTTGGCAAAGTACCGATCAACTGTCCAGCTTCTTTGTGACCAGCTCATTCAGCAGCGCGGGGTTGGCCTGCCCTTTCGACACCTTCATCACCTGGCCGACGAAGAAGGCGGCGACGGTCTTCTTGCCGCCGCGGTACTGCGCGACTTGCTTTGGGTTATTCGCGATTACCTCGTCGATCATCGATTCCAGGGCGGCGGAGTCGGAGATCTGCTGCGGCTTTTCGCGCTCGTAGACCACGCCGAAGTCTTCGCTCCTCTCGAAGGCGGTGTCGAAGAGCCCTTTGAGCTGCTTGCTGGAGAGTTCACCCCCCTCCGCAAGATTGGCGGCAAGCACGACGCCGTCCATGGTGACTGGGGAATCTTCCAACGCGAGCCCGGCTGTCCGGAGTCTTCCCATCAATTCGCTTTGAACCAGGTTGGCGACCCGGCGTGGATTCTTGGCGCGGCGCGCCGCAGCCTCAAAGGTGTCAGCGAACGCGCGAGTCGCGGTGAGCGAGGTCGCATCCTGTTCGCTGATCTCGTATTCCGCGACCATGCGGGCGCGGCGTGCCTCCGGCAGCTCCGGCAGGGCCGCGAGAATGCTTTCCTTCCACGAGGCTGAAACGACGAGCGGCGGAAGGTCCGGCTCGGGGAAGTAGCGGTAGTCGTGCGCCTGCTCTTTGGAGCGCATGGGGAAGGTGCGGCCCTCGGCGGCATTCCACAAGCGGGTCTCCTGCACTACGCGGCCGCCGTTTTCGATCAACTCAATCTGACGCTCGATCTCGTACTCCAGCGCGGCGCGGATGAAACGGAAGCTGTTGACGTTCTTGACCTCGGCCTTGGTGCCGAACTTCTCTTGTCCGCGGGGGCGCACACTCACGTTGGCGTCGCAGCGCAGGGAGCCTTCTTCCATATTGCAGTCGCTCACGCCGGTGTAGAGCAGGATCTCCTTCAGCCGGGTGAGGTATTCGTAGGCCTCGTCCGGGCTGCGGATGTCAGGCTCGCTGACAATCTCTACCAGCGGGGTGCCGCACCGGTTCAGGTCGACATAGGTGCGGGTGGCGGAGTCGGGGAAGCCATCGTGCAGGCTCTTGCCCGCGTCCTCCTCCATGTGCAGCCGCGTGATGCCGATCGGCTTGCGGCCGGTTGGTGAAGAGACGGCAATGGCGCCACCTTCGGCGAGCGGCAGGTCAAACTGCGAGATCTGATAGCCCTTGGGTGAATCGGGGTAGAAGTAATTTTTCCGTGAAAATACGGAGCGCTCATTCACCCGGCAGCCAAGGGCGGTCGCAGCAAGGACGGCGAATTCGACTGCTCGTTCGTTGAGCACGGGCAGGGCGCCAGGCAGTCCCAGGCACACTGGACAGACATGCGTATTGGGCGCAGAGCCGAACTGCGCCGAGCAGCTACAGAAGGCTTTGGTCGCTGTCAGCAGTTGCACATGGACCTCTAAACCTATGACCGGCTCGTACTTGGCGAGCACTTCCGGGGCAAGAGTGGTAAGGGTAGCCGCCATAACTCCCATTTTAACGTGTGCGATCGTCCATTGCGTGTGGTGGAAGTAGAGGATTGACGACGCGGGCTCCATGAATTGTGGGTATACCTTTTGCCAGGTTCCCCATCCGGCTTCCGAGAGACCTGGGAAAAGTACCTGTTACCTAAATGAGTAAGCAGGCCGGTGCATCCTTGGTATCATCGCTTGCAACTCCTCGACAACTCAGAGCTAGCATGGAATTAGAGATCCTCCGCTCCAGGGAGGCGGTCGCCCAGATCTTACCCGCAGCAGACAGTTTGGCGCGGACTGTAGTGAAAGAGCCGAACGCGACGTATACCCCGGACTACTTTCTGCCGCGAATGGGAACCGCCCGTTCGCCGCGGGTGGTGGCCTGCTACGAGGACAGGAAGCTGATAGGTGTCCTTTATGCCGAGGAGCGCTGCTTCTTCGGCTTTCGTACAGGTTTCGTCTTCGGAGGTGACTTCATGGGCCGAGGACTGGTGCTGGCCTCTCCGGAGCGCGAGGCGGAGGTGGTGGCCACGGCTTGCGACCGCCTGCTCGCCACAGGTGTGCACGCGATCCGGTTCTACTGGCGCGGAACGGGACGAGAGGCTACACCCCTGATTCCCCTGCAGTCCAGAGATATCAAGGTCTGGTGCCGCTCTCAGTACCGTGAGGAGGGTGACTGGCTGACGCTGGCGCCTAGTTACGAGCAGTTTTTGGCCCGGCTGGGAGCGCATACCCGGCGCAACTTTCGCTATTACCGCAAAAAAGCGGAAGAGCTTGGCTACAGCTATGATTCAAACCTGTCTCCAGCGGAATACCACGCGGCCATCAAACGCCTGAATCGCATCGCCGACTACCCGATTGACCCAAAGCGGGGTGGGCGCGATCAGCGCTTCTTCGAGCACTTCCGCCGAGTGATTCTTGCGGGTCTACGGAACAAAGATGGAGAGGTAGTTTCGGCGCTGGGTGGCGTAGCATCCGGGCATCGGCTGCATGTGCTGACACAACTCAATGACCAGAACCTGCGCAAGCTCAGCATCTCTCTTGTGCTGCGCGGCTATCTGATTGAAGAGCTCATTGGCCAGGATTTCAGCTCGATTCACTTCGTAAATGGAGCGTCTGCTATGCTCGGCCGCTTCTGCGACCCGGTGCTGATGCGCACGCTCCACGTGGATAGCACGCGTTCCGTCATGCATCTTGTGAAACGAATCTCCTCGACGATTGCCCGCGAACTCGAACGCCGCGGCAAAGGCGTGCCAGACCGGCTTAAGGAGCTAGTCGGCAGTTATATGAATCAGTAAGCGCCGACATTTTAAAAACTTTCAGAACACCTTCACTCCTGCCCCCGTCTTAGCGGATGGGAGGGCACATGGCGTACACATCGCCTTTTGCGTGATTTCCAAGACCGCTTGGTAGTGTCTCAGTTTGAATCCGAGGGAGTGGCTTGCAATTCCCTAATCATGTCTTCCCTCGAACTCCATTCAGCTGAGTTCATGCATGGATCTTCGGGTTCACGAGCGGCGAGACAGAGCACAACAAACACCCCCCGTCACCGGGAGGCACACACTCGTCCAATTGTTGATTGGGATGTTGCGGGCAAAAGAGCCGGTTGCCATCGTAAGCAAGCTGCTGAACCTGTCGCATGTCCTGATTTTAGACTTCTAATCATTCGCCAAACACGCGATCTCTTCGAGCGACCAAATGTGATCTGTCAGTCCAGCTTCCATCGCACCCACCCGGCACAAGGGCTGTTGATTTCAACCTGAGACACCACCAAACGCTTCTCTCGGAGAGGCTTATCCGTCACGACTGCTAAACTGAAAGCTGCATGATCCTGCCATTTGTTCGCGATGCTCTCGCGAACATCGAGCATTCAGAGGGGTTTGAGCGCGTACGGAGGCACCTGAGCCTCGGTGCGGGGCGCCGCCTTGTCTCTGGTCTGACTGCGACGGCCCGGGCGCTCTACATCCCCTACTTCGCTCGCGCGGCGCAGTCGGCAGTTGTCATTCTGGTTGCCGATAACAAGGCCGCGGAAGCGCTGGAGCTCACGCTACGAGCGATGGCCGAGCTTACCGGCGCCATCGAGCCAAAGCGCGTGTTGCGGCTGCCCGCACACGACGTACTCCCGTTTGAGAGCCTGTCACCGCACCCGGACGTGCAGGAACAGCGCGCCTCCGTGCTGTGGAAGATCGCGACCGGCAAAGCCGGCATCGTGATTGCCCCCATAGAGGCTGCCAGTATGCGGCTCTTCCCCACCTCTTACTACGCCGGGCTGGCCCAGGTCTTGCGGCGCGGCGAAGAGGTCGACATCGAGTTGCTGCTGGACCATCTGCGCTCGATCGGCTACACCGGCATGGATATCGTCGAGATGCCCGGCCAGTTCACGCGGCGCGGCGGCATCCTCGACGTCTACTCGCCGGAGATGGACAGGCCCGTGCGCATCGAGTTCTTCGGAGACGAGATCGAGTCCATTCGCAAGTTCGAACCGGAGTCGCAGCGCTCCTCCACGCCGCTGGAGGAGGCGTTGCTGCTGCCGTTAACGGAGACGCCTGTCTCGGAAAAGCTACTCGCTGCCGTGCACGCGCGACTCAGCCGCAGCCGTGCCGAAACAGATGAAGCAATAGATGACGATGCCGCCGCAGATCTGGTCACACGCGCCGTTGCCGCGGGCGGGGTGACAGTCTTTCCCGGCTGGGAGTTCTTCGCGCCCGTCGCCGGAGCGGACAAGACACTCTTCGAGCTCTTTCGGCACGTGCAGGTCTTTGTGGAAGAGCCGGCCATGCTCAAGAATCAGGCCGAACGCTGGTGGAACAAGGTGGAGCAGCGGCACGAGCGTGCGGGTATCGGCTCGCTTATTACGCCTACAGATATTTATCTGCCACCGTCGGATCTGCTGCCCAAGATAGCTTCACTTCCGGGCCTGGATCTCGATCAGCTCGGCGCCGTGGATGTGCTGGATGAGGAGCTGAACTCGGTCAGCGAGATTGCCCTCTCGTCAAGGCCTACGCTACGCTTTCACGGCTCCATTCCTGCCTTTATCGAGCAGCTGAAAACGTTCATGGCTGGCGAACAGCGCGTGCTGATCGCGGCGCCCAATCAGGGTGAGGTGGAGCGGCTAGCGAACCTGCTGCGGGAGTACGGTCTGGCCTATCGCTTAGGCAGTCGCGCACAACACACCGGCAGCGAAAACATCTACGACGAATCGAGCTATCTCGGTGGCGATCTGCGGACCCCGATCATTGTGCGCACCGCCATCGCAAACGGTGTCGGCATTCCGGATGCGAGTCTCGTCGTCATTGGCGCCAACGATCTTTCCGATGATGCTGAGGTGGCAGCGCGTCCCGTGGCGGCGCGCAGCAAATCGAAGACGGCGGCCTTTGTCTCGGACTTCCGAGATCTGACGGTCAACGATTACGTGGTCCACGTGGAGCATGGCATCGCGCGCTATCTGGGACTCAAAGAGATTGCGCAGGACGGCTTCACGGTCGAGTTCATGGTGCTTGAGTTTGCCGAGAATGCGCGGCTGTATGTGCCGCTCACCCGGCTCGACCTGATCCAGAAATATCGCTCGACCGATGCCGGGCCGGCTCCTATTCTGAACCGGCTAGGCGGCCAGCAGTGGGCCAAGACCAAGGCGCGCGTAAAGAAGGCCATGGCGGATATGGCCGATGAGCTGCTGAAGCTCTATGCGCAGCGCAAATCGGCGCAAGGCCATGCGTTTCCGTCCGACAATGAGTTCCAGCGGGAGTTCGAGGACTCGTTCGACTACAACGAAACCGACGATCAGCTTTCCGCAATCGCCGACATCAAGCGCGACATGGAGTCGACCATGCCGATGGACCGCTTGCTCTGCGGAGATGTTGGCTATGGCAAGACCGAAGTGGCGATGCGGGCCGCATTCAAGGCCGTGCAGGATAGCCGGCAGGTGGCCGTGCTTACGCCGACAACCGTGCTCAGCTTTCAGCACTTCGAGACCTTCAAGAAGCGCTTTGCCCAGTTCCCTATCAACATCGAGATGATCTCGCGCTTCCGTACTCCGAAGGAACAAAAGCTCATCCTCGAAAAGCTGGAGGCGGGGCAGGTCGACATACTGATCGGCACGCACCGGCTGTTGTCAAAGGACTTGAAGTTCCAGGACCTAGGCCTGCTAGTGGTCGATGAGGAGCAGCGCTTCGGCGTGCGCCACAAAGAGCGGCTGAAGCAGATGCGGCAGGAGATCGACGTGCTGGCGATGTCGGCTACGCCGATCCCGCGTACGTTGCACATGTCGCTGGTGGGGCTGCGAGATATGAGCGTGATCGAGACGCCGCCTAAGGATCGCATGGCAATCCAGACCGTCGTTGCAAAGTTCGACGAGAAGCTGATTCGCTCCGCCGTTGAGCTGGAGCTCGAGCGCGGCGGACAAGTCTACTTCGTGCACAATCGCGTCGAGACGATCTATGAGCTCGCGGCAAAGATCCAGGAACTGGTGCCGCAGGCGCGCGTGGTCGTAGGCCACGGGCAGATGGGCGAGGCCGAGCTGGAACGCGTGCTGCTCGCCTTCATGAACCACGAATACGACGTGTTTGTGGCTACAACGATCATCGAGAACGGCATCGATATACCGCTGGCGAACACGATTATCATCAACCGCGCGGACCGGCATGGGCTTTCGGAACTGTATCAGTTACGTGGACGTGTGGGTCGTTCGAACCGCCGGGCCTATTCGTATCTGCTGATTCCGCCCGAGCAGGAGTTGACGGACGTTGCGCGCCGCCGGCTCGCCGCGCTGAAGGAGTTTTCCGACTTGGGCGCCGGCTTCAAGATAGCCGCCCTCGACCTGGAGCTGCGCGGCGCTGGCAATATGCTGGGCGGTGAGCAGAGCGGCCATATCGAGGCAGTCGGCTTTGAGATGTACACCAGCATGCTGGAGCAGGCCGTCAGCCAGCTAAAGGGCGAAGACACGCAGCAGGGGGTCACAACACAGCTCAATCTCGGCATTAGCCTGCGTATCGATGAGACGTACATTCCGGAAGAGAATCAGCGGCTCCGCATCTATAAGCGCATCGCGGGTGCGGGAGATGAGGCCGTGCTTGCGGACGTGCGGGCTGAGCTGACGGACCGCTATGGCGAGCTGCCCGACAGCGTGCATCATCTGCTGGAAGCAGCGACCCTGCGCCTTACCTGTGAGCGTGTTGGCGTCTCGCAACTGGATCGCAAGCGCGATCAGTTGCACCTGCGCTTCACGGAAACCGCCGGCGTCGATCCGGGCCGGCTCATGCAGCTTGTCGCGCGCAACGCTAAGAAGGGCGCGCAGTTTACGCCACAGGGTGTGCTGCGTTTCCCGCTCGCTGCCGTCAAGCCGAATGACGTCCTGTCCGAAGTTCACGCGCTGCTGGATAAGCTCACGCTCGAACCGGCGCGAGCTTCGTAAAATTCTTGGATAGCTTTTTTTGATTGGAAGGTCAGCACTTGAGGCTAAAGACGGTGAGGCTAACACGCAACGCCAGATGGATTGCAGCATTCTTGATTTCGGGAGGTCTCACGTTGACGCACCCTGGGCTGCAGGCACAGGCCATGCCTCCTCCTACCGCTACACAGAAGAGACCGGCCGTCTTTCGTGCGCTCGCGGATGAGTACTTCGATCAGGCCTACTTTAAATACCAGCCGACCACTGGGACGCTCGCGGGCTTTCACCAGTACGATGCGCAGCTGGAAGACTACACCCGGCCTGCAATCGCGAAGCAGGTGGCTACGCTGCACTACTTCGAGCGGCGCGTGTCAGCGTCGCCGAAAGACGGCCTGGATCAGGAGACACGCGCCGATCGCCAGCTGGTGCTCAACAATATTCACAGCACGCTGTTGACACTCGAGACCATTAAGCCTTGGGAGAAGAACCCCGACTACTACTCAAGCGGCGTGACCGGAAGCGCCTTCTCCCTGATGGAGCGTAAATTCGCTTCGCCGGACGATCGCTTGCATTCGCTGATTGCGCGGGAACGGCAGATGCCGGCGGCCCTTGCAGCAGCGCGACAGAACCTTCGCAACTGTCCGCACATCTACACTGAAATCGCCCTGCAGCAGCTTCCTGGCATCATCGACTTCTTCAAGACTGACGTTCCATCGGCATTTTCGGACGCAAAGAACACGCAGCTGCTCTCTGACTTCAAGCAAAGCAATGCCGCGGTGATCGCTTCCCTGCAAGGGTATGAGCAGTGGCTGAAGTCGGATGTGTTACCGCATTCAAACGGCGACTTCCGCATTGGTCACGACACCTTTGCCCTGAAGCTGCTGTACGACGAGATGGTGTCAACGCCGCTACCGCAGTTATTGCAGATCGGGTATACGGATCTGCACAAGAATCAAGCCGCCTTTAACGCGTTGGCCAAGGAGGTAAATCCGAATAAGACACCGCAGCAGATACTTATGACGCTGGGCAACGACCATCCAGCGCCGGACGACCTGCTGGCCAGCTTCCACGCGCGGTTCGATGGCTTAATCAAGTTCATCCGGGACAAGCACATCATCACGATCCCATCCAATGTGCAGCCGACACTCGAAGAGACACCGCCATTCATGCGCGCGACAACGCAGGCCTCCATGGACACTTCCGGGCCATTTGAGACGCATTCCACTACGGCGTACTTCAACGTGACGCTTCCGGAAAAAACCTGGAGTGCTGAACGCACGGCGAATTACATGCACGCCTTCAACATCGGGACCATCGTGAGCACCTCCGTGCACGAGGCGTACCCGGGCCATTATGTACAGTTGCTTTGGGTGCCGGAATCGCCCAGTAAAGTACGCAAGCTGCTTGGCGCAAGCACTAACCTGGAGGGCTGGGCACATTACTGCGAGCAGATGATGCTCGACCAGGGCTATGGACAACCGGGCGCAGGCGCAAAGGACGCGCGTGAAGCCAAGCTCATTCGCCTTGGGCAGTTGCAGGATGCGTTGCTGCGCGATGCGCGATTCGTGGTCGGCATCCGCATGCACACCGGTGACATGACCATGGAGCAGGCGATCGACTTTTTCGTCAAAGAAGGCTATCAATCGCGCGAGATCGGAGAGGTGGAGACAAAACGTGGCACCTCGGATCCAACTTATCTCTACTACACGCTGGGCAAGCTCGAGATTCTCAAACTACGGGCGGATGTGCAGAAGAAGCAGGGCTCCAGCTTTTCACTCGAGACGTTTCATAACGACTTTATGCGGCAGGGTTTTCCGCCCATTAAGATTGTGCGCGAGGCTATGCTCGGCGACGATTCGCCCGCGCTTTGATTCGAAGGCATCCTATAGAACTAAATTCATCAAGGTGAATCTACAAGACTAAGGACTCTGCAAACATGGCACAAAAAGTACGTAAGGCCGTCTTTCCCGCCGCCGGGCTGGGCACACGCTTTCTGCCCGCGACAAAGTCGATTCCGAAAGAGATGCTCCCGCTGGTTGATAAGCCGATCATTCAGTATGGCGTGGAAGAGGCGATTGCCGCGGGATGCGAGCAGATCATCATCGTGACTGGCCGCGGTAAGTCCGCGATTGAAGATCACTTTGACGTCAGCTTCGAACTGGAGAGTTCGCTCGAATCGCGCGGCAAGAAGGAGCTGCTCGCGTTGACCAAGCACATCTCGAATATGGTGCGTATCGCGTATGTCCGTCAGAAAGAGGCCATGGGTCTCGGCCATGCGGTACTGATGGCGCGCGATCTCGTCGGCGATGAACCATTCGCCGTGATTCTTCCCGACGACGTTATCGACTCTGAGGTTCCCTGCCTGAAGCAGATGATCGACGTCTTCGATCAAGAGCAGGCAAGCGTTCTGGCGACGCAGGTGGTGGAGGGTCCGGCTATCTCGTCGTACGGGGTGCTGGATTGCGATCAGGACAAAGGCAACCCCCGGCTCTGCGCGGTCAAAGGGCTGGTGGAAAAGCCAAAGGAGGCGGATGCACCCTCGAAAAACGCGATTATCGGACGCTACATTCTCACGCCGCGCATCTTCGACCTGCTGGAACACACGCCCCTTGGCGCTGGCGGCGAGCTGCAGCTGACCGACGGCATCAAGGCCCTGCTGGAGTACGAGAAGGTGTACGGCTTTCGCTTTGACGGCACCCGCTACGACGCAGGGGATAAATCGGGCATGCTGAAGGCTACCGTGGATTTTGCCTTGAAGCGCGAAGACGTGGGGCCGGAGCTACGCAAGCATCTGAAGTCTTTGTCGCTCTAAAGCGGGAGATCACGCCGGAAAAGAGGCTCCGCCCGGAACCTTTCTTCCATGCCCAGAATCGGTGGGATTTGAATCCCAACGCTGCACAGCGCCATCTCCTTAGTCCGCCTTTACGGAACTGCTAACCTCGTGTAAGAGCTTGTGCGTCTCGAAGGACCTTTTGAAGTTTGATATTTGCTCTCCGTAAATCCTCATCTGACCATCCATCTCGATCAGCCCAATATTGACCTTTGAAAAAACAGCGTTCTGCGAGGTCTGGGTTGATGCCTCGAAGTTCGATGGACGCCTCGGTCCAAAGACGGGATATACCTTCTTCAGTTCGGATATTACGCTCGAACTCTGCTCTTTCCTTTTTTGATCTAGCAAGATGAGGGCGATCTAGGCGACGGAAATACAGGACGGTTTCATTCAGAGCAACATACAGAGCTTTAATTGCGTGGCGCTCTCTTTCGCCTCGTTCAACTTGCTCTTTGCGTAGCAACCCAAACCAGCCAAGTAGGGAATCGGCAGCCTTGAGTAATGCAGAAGTCTCAGCAATCATGATTCACCCCTCGAAAACCTTTGTTGTGGCTGGCCTACATAATCCCTATCGTGATCAACTCCGAGACACTTTACTGAAATTGCACCAAGGTCAATTCCGCCGATCTAGTGGGCCCGGAGGGATTTGAACCCCCAACCAAGGGATTATGAGTCCCCTGCTCTAACCGTTGAGCTACAGGCCCTTTGACGCGCAGGTCGAATGCCACTATAAGAATGGATCTGCATCGACGTTCCTCCATACTAAATGCACTCGCATCAGGATTTTTAGTCTATGCCCATCAGCGTCCATAACTTCGATGTCGTCATCCTTGGCGCTGGCGCCGCGGGGCTGATGTGTGCGATCGAAGCCGGCAAGCGCGGCCGTCGTGTAGCAGTGCTTGACCATGCGGACCGCATCGGCAAGAAGATCTTGATCTCTGGCGGAGGCCGCTGCAATTTTACGAATCTCCGCTGCACTGCGGAAAACTTCATCTCCGGAAACCCGCACTTCGCGAAGTCCGCACTCGCTCACTACACCCCTGCTGACTTCATTGGGCTCGTCCAGAAGCACGGCATCGCGTTTCACGAGAAGACGCTTGGCCAGCTCTTCTGCGACCGATCCGCTGCGGAGATCGTCACCATGTTGGAGAGTGAATGCCGGGAGGCTGGTGTGCGCATTTTTCTGAACACCAAAGCTAGAGAAGTCCGGCACAATTCTCACTTCAACGTTTGTTGCGGCGCGGACGAGTTTCGCGCGCCAGCTCTTGTCGTAGCGACAGGCGGTCTCTCGATTCCAAAGATGGGTGCTACTGGGTTCGGGCATGAGCTGGCGCGGCAGTTTGGACTGCGCCTACGTGCGCCTCGTCCGGCACTGGTTCCGCTAACTTTCAGCCCTGCAGATCGCGAGAGCTTTTGCGACTTGAGTGGGGTGTCGACAGAAGTAGTCGCGAGCTGCAACGGTCAAGCCTTCCGCGAAAAGCTGCTGATCACGCACCGCGGATTGAGCGGGCCAGCCGGTCTGCAGATCTCTTCCTACTGGAGGCCGCCGGAAGCGATTCAGATCGATCTCGCACCCGATTGGGATTGGACCTCTACGCTGCGCGGGCAACCGGCCGGGCGCGACCTCCCACGCGCGCGACAAGCATTGAAGGCCATCCTTCCTCAGCGCCTTGCGGAGCGCTGGATCGATCTTCATCCGCCCGCAGACTGGACAAATCGCTCGCTTGCGCTGATGGAAGAACAGGTGCATCGCTGGGAGGTACGCCCGGCAGGCACGGAGGGTTATGAGAAGGCCGAGGTCACCCTGGGCGGCGTGGACACGGAAGAACTCTCTGCCAAGACAATGGGGAGCCGCAAGATTCCTGGATTATTTTTCATCGGCGAAGTGGTGGATGTTACAGGACACCTTGGCGGTTACAATTTCCAGTGGGCCTGGGCTTCGGGGTTCTGCGCCGGCCAGGCGGTCTAGGTTAGGATGCCTTCCCCTGTGTTACACCCGCTCAGGCTAGCAATTTCTCGGGTGTGATCGGCAGATGTCGTATGCGCTTGCCCGTGGCGTGGTAGATCGCGTTCGCGATCGCTCCTGGCACACCCGTGATGCCGAGCTCGCCAACACCGCGGCACCCGACGGGCGCGAAGCGAAAATCGGGTGCGTCGATAAAACTCACATCGATCTCAGGGCTGTCTGGGTTTGTGGGCAAGAGGTATTCAGCCAAGTTCGCATTGAGCGGAGCTCCGCTGCGCTGGTCGTAAACCGTCTCTTCAAAGAGCGCCATGCCAAGGCCGAAGACAATGCCGCCCAGAACTTGACTGCGCGCCGTCATCGGGTTTAGCACGCGCCCGGGATCGAAGACGCCCACCCAACGGGAGACCCGCACCTGACAAAGGTCTAGGTCCACCAAAACCTCTGCGAAGTGCGCGCCAAAGGATGAAAAAGTGAACTCTTCCTTCTCCGCCCCAGGTTTCGCCTCCCCAACGACCTCCAGGTGCGGTGGATTCATGCGCCGGAGAACGTCCCGGTACGGTTCGCTCTTCGAGCTCTCGGCACGTGAGCGCAGCGTGCCTTCCTCAAGAACAACATCGTCTGCGCGCAGTCCAAACAAGGGCGATGCTTTATCTGTAACCGCAGTGGTTACTATTCTTGTACGCAGCTCGGCAGCCGCGGCCTGCACTGCCGAGCCCACACTCGCAGCGGTTTGCGATGCGCCCGTCACGGGAGCTTTAGGAAACTCAGAGTCGCCCAGACGAAAATCGACGTTGCTCAAGGGCAAGTCAAGCGCGTCGGCAGCGATCTGCCGCATAATTGTTGCCGTTCCGGAGCCGAGTTCATGAGTGGCACTGGAAAAGATCGCCTGACCGTCGCTCCCCAAAACTGCTCGGACCATGGTCTCCGCACGGCGCGCAGGATAGCAAGCCGTAGCCATGCCCCAGCCCACGCGCAGGTTGCCGCGCCTCATCGAACCGGGGACCATCGTTCGCTCCTGCCAGCCGAACCGCTTCGCGCCTTGCTCATAGCATTCGTCAAGGTGCTTGCTTGACCATGGCCGTTTGTCCTGCAAGTCGCTCTCAGCATAGTTGCGGCGGCGAAGCTCCAGGGGATCGACCCCGAGCTTATAGGCAAGCTCATCCATCGCCGCTTCCAGCGCAAACATGCCTGGCGACTCACCCGGGGCGCGCATAAAACACGGTGTAGCAATGTTGGTTGGCGCGACGCGGTGCGAAATCTCCACGTTCTCACACCGGTAAAGATTCCTTGCAGTCATGGCTGCAGGCTCAAAAAAATGCGCCACCGGCGACGTGTCGTTCGTGGAATCGTGGTGAATAGACTGCAGATGTCCGTTCGCGTCAGCAGCAAGCGTCACAGTCTGGAAGGTGTGTGGACGATGGCCGGTCGAGGTGAACATCTGTTGTCGCGTGAGCATCAGCTTGAGTGGCCGCTGAACCGTCCGCGCAGCCACGGCCGCCAGCACGACGTGCTGCCACAGAAAGCTCTTGGAGCCAAAGGCTCCACCAACAAAGGGGCACTCCACACGAACGTTGTCTTCAGGAATGCCCAGCATATGGCCAACAAACATGCGCGTGCCGTCCAGCCAGCGTGTGCTGTCGTGAAGAGTCAACCGGTCGCCATGCCATACCGCGACCGTGGCTGACGGCTCCATCGGATTGTGGGTCACGATTGGGGTCTCAAAGTCGGACTGGATCTGCGCAAATCCCTCCGTCTTGCCCGGCGTGCCACGAACGGACTGAAGCTTTTCGGCTGAGTTCTTCGCGAAATGGTCCGGCTGGTAGCTCGCGCCGAGATTGTCCGAGAGCGACAACACCGGCGTCTCTTCCTCATAGGACACACGCACGCCAGCTGCCGCGGCCTGCGCTGCTTCAAGGGTCCTCGCTACGACCAGGGCAACGTGCTGGCCAGCATAATGGATGACGTTGTCACCGAGTGGAGTGCGGCGCTCGCCCGGAAAGCTATCGGTGTACTCCGATGGAAGCGGCTGAAGCTGTGGGCAGTTTTCAGCAGTGAGGATGTAAATGAAACCCGGCGTGTTCTGTGCAGCACTCGCATCCAGGTGGAGGATGCGGCCTTTCGCAATAGTGCTCTGCACCAGCACTCCATGGAGCAGAGCGGGCAACGACAGGTCTCCGGAATATGTCGCTGTTCCGGTTACCTTTGCCGGTCCGTCCGAACGAGCGACTTTCCTATCTCTTGTGTATTCATCTCTCCACTCACACTCAGCGGCTTTGTTTACGACGGATTCAGCCAGCCCCCATCGTCCGCAGCCAAGGCCTGGGCCTCTTCCGGTCCCCATGTACCGGGCTCGTAGGGGTGGATTGGAGACATATTCTTCAGCACCGGATCGAGAATGCGCCACGCTTGCTCCACGTAGTCTTCGCGAGCAAAGCGGGTCTGATTTCCATGCATGGCATCGCCCAGCAGCGCTTCGTATGGCAACACATCTTCCGGGGTAGTGTGTTGGGTAACGAGCAACTCAACCGGAATACCGTGAAGTTCCTGGCCAGGCTGCCGTACCTGCGCACCCAAGGCAATGGTCAGATCGGGATTGACGCGGAAGCGGACGTAGTTATGTGGTGGCTCAAACTCCGAGAAGATAGCCGGTGGCTGCCGCAGCTTTACCACCACCTCCGTCGCGGTGACCGGCAGCTCCTTGCCGGTGCGGATGTAGAAAGGCACGCCTTTCCAACGCCAAGAATTGATACAGAGACAGAAGGCAACAAAGGTTTCGACCTGCGAATCCTTCTTCACTCCCGGCTCATCCCGGTACCCTTCAAACTGCCCGCGGACGACCTCTTCGGGTTTCAAGCACTGCACACCTTTGAGCACTTTCACGCGCTCGTCCCGCAGCGTGTCTCCACTGATGCCCGGCGGCGGCTCCATGGCTACATTGCTCAATAGCTGCATGATGTGATTCTGGAGGACGTCGCGGATAGCCCCGGTCTCATCATAGAAAACACCCCGGCCCTGGATGCCGAATTGTTCGGCCATCGTGATCTGCACGCTTTCGACGTACTCGCGGTTCCAGATGGGTTCGATGAAGGTATTCGCAAAGCGAAAGTAGATCAGATTCTGGACGGCGTTCTTACCCAGATAGTGGTCGATACGAAAGACGTCCTTCTCTTCGAAGACCTGATGGACGATTTTGTTGAGCGCCTGCGCCGAGGCAAGGTCGTGACCAAAGGGCTTTTCGATCACCACACGCGCGCCATCCGCAGAGCCGGACTCCTTCAGCTTGCCGAGCACCGGGCCAAAGAGGCTTGGCGGAATCGCGAGATAGTGCAGCGGATGCTGGGCAAAACCCAGCTCCTGGCGCACCCGCTGGAAGGTGCTGAGCTCGCCGTAATCGCCGTCAACATAACGCAAAAGACTCATCAGCTTGTCGAAGCCCTCGGGGTCTACACCGCCATGGCATTCAACGCTCTCTCGGGCGCGTACCTTCAGCCGCTCCAGATCCCATCCCGACTTTGCGACACCGATGACGGGGCCGCGCAGCTTGCCCTTCTTCGCCAGCCGCTGCAACGATGGGAAGATCTGCTTATAGGCGAGATCGCCCGTCGCTCCGAAAAACACCAGGGCGTCCGATACCGGTTGATCCACTCTTTCCCCTTTGTTGCTTCAATTTTGGAATGATCAGAGACTCACTGGGATGCTTCCTGTGTGATGCGGCGCCTTTCAGGAGATTACATATACTTTGAAAGAACCCGTGACTCTCTGACCCACATGCTCTTTAACTCCCTCGGCTTTTTGTTCATTTACCTGCCGCTCACATTGATCGGCTATCAGCTCGCCGGGCTGCTGGGCCGCCGCGCGGTCGTAGTCTGGCTGGCGTTCATGTCGCTGGTCTTTTATGCCGAGTGGCGGCGGGAGTTTCTGCTGCTGCTGGGTGGTTCCATCCTGTTCAACTATGCTTGCGCGTCGCTCCTAAACCGCTATCGCACACGGGAGCGGGTGGGCAGCTCACTGCTTTCTGCCGGTATCTCTGGCAATTTGCTGCTGCTTGGTTATTACAAATACCTCTTTCCGTTTCTCTCGGAGCTGGGCAGGCTCACCATCCTGCATCATCAATTTGCCGGGGTTCTGCTGCCGCTGGGCATTTCGTTTTTCACTTTTACGCAGCTCGCTTATCTTATCGATCTGCGGCAGGGCGCGGCGGAGTTGCAGGATTTTCCCAGCTACGTCCTGTTCGTCACTTTCTTCCCGCACCTCATCGCCGGCCCCATCCTTCACCACAGCGAGATCATGCCGCAGTTCCAGGAGGAGCGAAAGTACCGTCTGCGTGCGGACGACTTGGCCGTCGGCTTTACCTGGTTTGTGATGGGCCTATTCAAGAAGGTCTTTCTTGCCGACAGCATCGCCCCTTTTGCGGATACGGCTTTCGCGAACCCCCGAGCGCTCGGCGCACTCTCGGCGTGGCTCGGCGTGCTCAGCTATACGATGCAGCTTTACTTCGACTTCTCCGGCTACTCGGATATGGCCATAGGCCTGGCGCGCATGTTCTCCATCCGGTTTCCGCTGAACTTCGATTCGCCCTACAAGGCCACCAACATCATCGACTTCTGGTCGCGCTGGCACATCACGCTCACGCGCTATGTGACGCTCTACCTTTACAATCCCATCTCTCTTGCCGTGAACCGTCGCCGTCTCGCGCGGGGCAAAAAGGTTTCGCGCAAAGGCTCGGCAACACTCGAAGGCTTCACCAGCATGGTGGCCTTTCCGACCATGATCTCGATGGCGATCATCGGCATCTGGCATGGCGCCGGGCTGCAGTTCCTGCTCTTTGGGCTGGTGCATGGCGTCTACATCACGATCAACCATGCATGGCGCATCTTTGGTAAGAAGAAGACCGGGCCCGAAGCCACGGGGGCGGCGCTCTGGGCGCGGCAGTCTGCCAGCGTGCTGCTCACGCTGCTGTGTGTCGTCATCGGCCAGGTGTTCTTTCGGGCTAATTCGACCCGCGGCGCCTTTGCCATGCTGGCCTCCATGGGCACGGCCCATGGACTAGGCCTTAACGCCTTAAGCGCCGATGTAGCCGTGATCGGACGGCTCGTACTCCGCTTTGCCATCGTCTGGCTCCTGCCCAACACGCAGGAGATCCTGTTCCGCTTTCAACCGGCCGAGGGTGTGCGGGAGCCGCACGGATGGTTCGGGCGTCACATGCTCTGGAGACCCTCCATGGGATGGGCGTTCGCCATTGCGATCGCGTTCATGGTCGCGCTTACGTGGATGGAGAACACCGCGCGCTTCCTGTACTTCCAGTTCTGAAGCAGCTACTGCCGCTTCGAGGAGAGCAGTTCCTGGGCGAGCGTCTTGCTGTTCTCTCTTGTACCCTGCCAGTCCAGATGGCGATCGTCGGCGAAGCCGTTCGCGGGCAGCACCAGCGGGGGCGCGACTCCCACGTTGTGCGCAACGTCCATGTAATCCGATAACCGGGCATCACATCCGGCTACGGGTGAGACATAGGCAATGACCTGAGTCTGTGCCGTAGCGTACCGGCTTTTCAGCCCCTCAAGATAGCCGCGATCGTACACAGGCATTGCGAAGAGCGGATGACAGATCTGATCGGCGGTCTCCCGGAAATCGTTCTCGAAGAATCCCCGGTTCGCACGCAAAATGCTCATGTCCTTGCGATAGGTTCTCTCTGAAAAATCCGGGCGAAGAGTCTCCTTAAACGACGTGAACCGTTGCCATACCTCCGCGGCAAACAGGAAGCTGTAGTGCGGATGTGCAAGGAAGAACTTAGCCGCTTGCAGTGGTGGAAAGGTGCGGTCGACAAACCACCAGCCATCGATCACGCCATCCAGTTCGTCAAGAGCGGGAGCGCGCAGATGCGTGATGTGATTCGCGAAGACGATAAACTGCGGTGGTCGGTTCTCAGCCAGGTAGTGGTCCAGCACCCGCGTGCCTGTAGCGGAGACGGCCATATAAGGCAGGCCCAGATTGCATGTCTGGAGGCCGGTGTCGGCCTCGATAATCCGCGGATCGAGCCCTGTCAATCCAGTGGAGTCGCCGAAGATGACCACATCGCAGTTGGTCCCGGGGGCCAGAGCCATGTGGTATGCCATCGCATGCCACAGCATCCGTCGCGAGGTGTGCAGAAAATAGTCTGACCGCGCGATGGGAAAGGCAGCTAGAAAGAGTGCCAGTGGCAGGAGCAGAACGATCGCCAGATACATGCCGTGGGACAGAGCGCGTCCGCGGGATGCGGACTGATCCTGCACCTCCGGCGCTGGGGTAAGGGTGTGCATGGGGAGGTGGGCGCCTGTTTACTTCTTGACCGCGAGCTTTTTTTCGATCAGCTCGACGAAGTGGCCGACGTTCTTCAGTGATTCGACTTCGGCGGTCTGAAATTTAATCCCAAAGCGCGCCTCAGTCGCGACGATCAGGTTGATGTGGTTAAAAGAATCCCACTCTTCCACATCGGCGGCCGTCATCTCTGGACGAAGCACCAGTGTCTCGTCGTCGAAGATGTCGCGGAAAATCTCAGTAAGTTTGCTGTAGATCTCTTGTTGCTGCATGTCCTGCTGCATGGACTCCTTCTCCGGCCTTGGCTTCTTTGAGCTCTGTCGCGGCCGTGCCGGGCACCGCTCCTGGCACTCCAGTTACGACCCGCATGATGACCGGCTTTTGCGCAAAGCCTTCCAGCGGGAGCACCCAGCGGGTGTTGCCGGACTCCCCAGCGGTATCGGTCGTGCCATCCAGCCCGCAGGCCGGTGTAGCATCCAGTGTAAAGCCCAGCCTGGCATAGAGCTCCTTGACCATGCCATTCTTCGCCGTGGGCCTGTACTCGCCGATGATGCGCTCTGCCCCGAGCTCGCGCGCTCCCGCGGCTAGCAGATTTAGGCATGCCTCCTCGACCTGGCGGCCCAACACCCGGCAGCTCATCAGCCACGTGTCCACCAGCAGGTCGCCTTGCGGGTTGAGCCGGCCGATGAGGATTGCGATCATGCCGTTGTCGCCAAATCGGTCCAGCAGTCGAAGCTGAAAAGTGAGCACCGTGGGGTCGGCCATCATGGCGCGCACCTCGACTTCGTTGTAGCGCCGGGTCGTTAGATTGAACTGGTTTGTCTTGTTAATAAGCTGCACGATGCGGGCGAGGCCAAGCCCGTCGAATGGCCGCGCCACCAGCTCCATCTCCAACCCGCGCAGGTAGCCATCCATATCCGTTGCGCTCTCGCGCAGGCCCTCACGCGCCGCGTTTGCCTGGTACTGCCCGGTCCGCTCCCGGTCCTCCTCGGTAAGCGAGAGCGCCTCGAAGTAGCCCGCCCCGGCGATGGTGGAGATGTAGAGCGAGGGGTCTTCGGGCAGCTCCGGGACGGCAATCTCGGGTAGCTCCGCCCGGATCAGGTTGCGTTCGAAGGGGTTGTCGTCCGCAAAGACCAGCGAGTCCAGACCGATATTGAGCTGTCTCGCAATTTCGCGCAAATTCGACGCTTTATCCGTCCAATTCGCGACAAAACAGGCGATATCGGCACGTTTCAGCACCATATCTGGATGTTGCTCGAAGGGCGCCAGCGCGTTGCTCTCGTCGTTTTTGGAGCACACCGCCAGGATCACGCCACGCCGGGTCAGCCGTTGGGCGTATCGCTGGAAAGCAACGTAGGCCTCACCCATGGCGCTGCCCTGCCCCAGCTGGATGCCCTCCAGACCATCGTCGCCGATGACCCCACCCCACAGGGTGTTATCCAGATCGAGCACCAGGCACTTTGCCGACCGGCCGCGCAGTGCGGCCAGGATGCGCCCCACCAGGTCGCCGTAGATGTGCGAAACGCGCGGATGGATCTCCTGCTTGGACCGGTGCCACAGCACGGGATCATGCCACTCTCGGGTGCCGTCTTCCGCAGCATAGGCGTCGACGGCGAGCAGGTGGACACCGGCGGCATCCGCCCCAGGACGAAGCTGAGTATTGATGCCTTCGAGCACGGCAGCCGGAGAATCCGGAAAGCGCTGCTCGTTGTTGCCCATCAACCGAGGGAAGACCGGGAGCGCCGTTTGCTGGATTACGGTCGTGCCCATGGCCTTTGCCGCCGCCCAGCACGCGCGCATGTTCTCCAGCGCAGCCTCTGCCGTGGCGCCATCTCCCCCGGCCAGGTGGTAGCCGTCGAGCGCCAGCAAAACAATATCCGGCTTGAATGCGTGCAGAGTTGAACTAGTGTCCAGCAGCTCCTGCCGGTATTGCCCGTATTCGCCCTCGAAGACCTCAACCCACAGCCCGCGGCGCAGCGCACCCACGCGGATCGCCGGCGCCAGGTGCTTCAGCGTGGACGAGCCGAGCAACGCCAGCCGGATTGGCTTCGTGACCGCAGGAACCTTCTCCCCAGCCCTAAAGAGCCCCCCCAACAACTTTTGCGCTACACGATCCAGCTTCGCGGTCTGGATGAAATCAATCCGCGCGTTCGCACAGGCCGCCAATCGCGCCCACTGCTCCGCTGCCGTCGGCAGATCGGCGGCACCGGCCAGCAATTCGTTCCATCCCTCTACCGGCGGCAACCAGCCTAGCTCAACCACGTCCACCCCTTACGCACGAGCGTCCTCTCCATTCCCTCACAGCCCGCAGGCTTTTTCAACCCGGACCGGAAACGGAGAAGTGGGTCAGGTGGTCCAGCTGGTCACTCTTATCTCAAACTGTACTTAGCAAGCAGTTCGGGAGTTCATTGTCCAGGGGGTGCCGGCAACTCGCGGCAGCGGTGTGGCGTCAATCTCCAAATGCCGGTTTGCAAGCAAATTGCCGGATCACCATCAAGCAACAGAGTTGGCGCCTACCCAGGCATGCACATGGCAGGAGCCTAGGATTGTTCACGCTCCATAAATGTTCATATTTATGAATTCATTGCGGAACTTGCCCTTCGGATCGTACTGGGCGAGAAGCGCTTGATACTCGGGCATCTTTGCATACAGCGACCGTAGGCGCGTGGGAGACATAGTGAAGAGTTTGGCCCAGTGCGGCTTGGCATGAAAGGGCGCAAGCCTTTCTTCAATGAGCGGAAGAATTTTCTTGACCGTAGGCCAGTCCGGTTTCCAGGTAAAGTGAACCGTCATCGAGGGCTGCTGGTAGCAAGGGCTGATCCAGAGGTTGTCTGCGGCGATGGTGCGAAACTCTGAGACGAAAAGGTGGGGTGTGATTTGGTCGCGTAATTGCTCAACCGCGAGGATGGCCTCGTAGCCTTTGTCGATAGGAACAAAGTATTCCGATTGCATTTCCGCTCCACTGCTGGGCGTAAAGTTCATCCGAAAATGCGGGAGCCGTTCATACCAGGGCCCAGGAATGCCCATCTGCTCGGTGCAGTTTTCCGCCGAATGATCCGAGATGGGGTGCATCTTGCGGGTGGCGAGTTTTGCACCATAGAACCCAGTCTCTTGGTGACTCGGAGCACCCTGATCGATACGGCGCTTGATCCAGACCTGCGTGGCGCGATGGTTTTGCCAGTCGGTAAAGAGGCTGACGCTGTATCCGCTCGCGAATATATCGTTCAGGTGATGTTCCAATTGCGCGAAGGAGAGATTCTCGTAGACGACCTGGGTCATTTGGAAGGTGGGCTGAACATCGAGGGTGATTTTGGTGATGACACCGAGGGCGCCAAGTCCAACGACGGTGCCGGGAAACGTGTCGCCGAGCTTCTCGCGGGACAAGGTCACGACTTCCCCGTTGGCGGTGACGATCTCCATGGCGCGAACGGAGGTCGACAGATTGCCATTTTTGCTGCCAGAGCCATGTGTGGCGGTGGCGCAGGCGCCAACGACAGAGATGTGCGGAAGTGAAGCGAGATTGTGGACGGCGAAGCCGCGGCTATCAATGTAGGGAGCGAGATGGCCATAGGTGACGCCTGCGCCGACCGTAACCGTGCGCGCTTTGGAATCGAGCTCGATTTGATCGAAGCGCTTCAGGGATATCTGGTCTACAGTACTATCCGCGATGCCGTTGAAAGAATGGCGCGCGCCTAGGGCTTTGAGGTGGGAGTGGCTCTGAATACTCTGCCGGACGTCTTCGATGTTGTTAGCCAGATCGAGATGATCGGTGCTGTATCGATAGTTCCCGGCCCAATTTGTGCGGCTACCGGACGGTGTCTGAGCGGAGGAGAGCTTTGACAGCAAGGTGCTGGCAAGAAGAGCGCCGGAGGTTTTCAGAAATTCTCGTTTGTCCATGCGTGTATCCCTCTCTCCTGTGCATCCCGAGGCTCACGGGCAGCTCAGACGTGTACGGAGCGTCTGAATGACGGTACGCAAGCACGCGGATTCCGGCAAGCAATCAGATTCCATAATCTTTGGTTACGCGTACTCGGAAATGAGAAGAGCTCTCTTCGATCATACCCACAGCTCCGAGCGACTCCATCCCGAAGACCTTGTAAAACAAGGTCGAGCACCGTAATTGCATAGAGCGTATGAACTTTGTCGAAACGGGGTTAAAAGGGGTTACAAGTAACTGCGCTTTAAACTCCTCTACTGTCCAGTCTCGTTCCGCAGAAATGAGAGAATATCCGCTTCGTCGTCCACCTGCTGCGTCACTGACACGCCGGCGCTATGGCCACCCTTGAGGCTATAGTGCAGCAGGATGGGCCGATTGCTCCCGTTCGCGGCCTGAATCTCAGCGGTCATCTTGCGCGCGTGGAGCGGGTCGACGCGGGTGTCGTTGTCGCCGGAGAAGAACATGATCGCCGGGAACTTCGTACCAGGCTTGACGTTCTGGTACGGCGAGTAGGCACGGATGTAGGCGTAATCCTTGGGGTTTTCAGCCGAGCCGTACTCGGTCGTCCATAGCCGGCCGAAGAGGAAGTTCTGGTAGCGCAGCATGTCGAGCAGCGGATAGCCGCAGACGATCGCGCCGAATAGCTCCGGATGCTGCGTCATCGCCGCGCCCATCAGCAGGCCGCCATTCGAGCGTCCCCAGATGGCCAGGTGTGCCGTATCCGTGTATTTGTTGGCGATCAGGTACTCAGCCGCGCCGAAGAAGTCGTCAAAGACGTTCTGCTTCCTTTCGAACATGCCGGCCTTGTGCCACGCTTCGCCGTACTCGCCGCCGCCGCGCATATTCGGCACGGCAAAGAAGCCGCCCTGCTCCACCCACCATGCATACATGGGATTCCACGCGGGCGTCAGACTTACATGGAAGCCGCCATAACCGGTCAGCAGCGTGCGCGTGTCGCCAGTCAGCTTCAACCCCTTCTTGCCGACGATGAACATCGGTACGCGGGTGCCATCTTTCGAGTGATAGAAGACCTGCTTTACCTCATATGAGGCGGAGTCGAAGGGCACCTTCGGTTGCGCGAAGACATCGCTCTTGCCGGTGGCGACGGTGTAGCGGAAGAGCGTCGGCGGCACGTTGAAAGACTGGAAGCTGTAGAAGCCCTCTGGTGCCAGCGGTCTTCCATAGACAACAGAACCCGCGCCAATGCCCGGGAAAACCACCTCGCCGGTCCGCTGGCCAGCGAGTGTGTAGGCCGTAACCTCGCTCTTCACATCGACCAGGTGCTCGACAAAGAGCTTGCCGCCCACGATGCTGGACGATTCGATGACGTTCTTGCTCTCCGGGATCACTGCCGGCCATGTATCCGGCTCCGTCCCCTGCGTCGCCTTCAACACGCGGCCATTCGGCGCCTTGTAATCCGTCTGCACGTAAAAGTTGTCGTGGCCATCTTCCAGGAGCGAGAAGCGATTTTCGATATTCCATACCAGCGGCACCACCGGAGCATCCGGCTGCCGTAAGTCCTTCAGCAAAATATCCACGCGGTGCGCGGGCACGCCACGGCTGATGGTCAGAACCAGATAATGGCCGTTGTCCGTCACGTCGGCGTTGATCAGGTCAAGTTCGCCCAGCTTCTCTCCGCGATATTCCCGGCCAAAGATCACCGCATCGTCCGATTGCGGAGTGCCGAACGAATGCGAGTAGACCAGCGTGCCGTCATGCGTGAAGACGGCATAGAAGAGGCCTTTCTTGTCCGGACGCACCTGCACGCCCATGTAGCGCCGGCTGGCGAACTGGTCCGGCAGTTCCCCCCGCGTCTTCACGTCAAGCACGCGCAGCGCCATCTCGTCCGCGCCCCCCTGCCGGATGCCGTAGACCAGCAGCGAGCCGTCGTTCGTCACCGTCTCAATCCCAGCGGAGGTGTTCTGGTCCGCGCTGAGTTTGGACGCATCCACCAGCTTCTCGTCGGCTCCCGACCAGCCGTTGCGGACGTAGATCGAGCCCTGGTTCTCGTCGGCCAGCCGCTTCTTGAAGAAATACAGATCGCCGCGCTCCGTTGGCCGCACTGCCGGCACCGAGTAGACATCCACACGCTCGAGCCTGGTCAGCGCCGCCTTGATCTCCGGGCAATTTTTGATTTGCTCGAGGTACTCGTCCGTGTAGTGGTTTTGCGTCGTCAACCACGCCCGTGTCGCCGGCGCCTTCTGATCCTCTAGCCAACGGTATTGATCGGTCACAATCGCGCCGTTGAAGTTCTGTGTGGCTTCGTGCTTCTCTGTCGGCGGCGGCGCGGGTAGGCGGACGCTATTGCGCCCTTGAACCGGAGTCTCTGAAGGTGACGAGGTCTGTGCCAACAGGGCGCCGCTCATCAGGCAGAGACCCGCCCAAACACCTGCTGTAACGACCGCAGCACGCGTGCGGCGCAGATCCCGCCGTCTAAACTTCGCCAAAAAGACCTCCGAATCAGACCCATCCACCATTCCTCTTTCTCCCTTTATCGTGCGTAGACGCTTCCCTGAATTCGCTTCGCCACAACACGCGCTTCAACCTAAAGCATTCTCACAGATACTGTGAGGTCGCCGGCTTCCGTTCTGTGCAGCTTTTCTTGACGGAAAAGCTGCGCCAAGTTCCACTCCCGCATTACACCTACTATAAGAATGCTTTACCGCCAGCTCTCCACCGGCTCAGTTGCGGCGCGGCGCCAGAAGGCAAAGGTGCGTTCCGTGATGGTATACCGGGCCGCCCCAGTCTCCTCCCGGTAAAGCCACTCAAGAAAACGCCAGAACTTCTCCGCTTCCTCTTCCAGCCCCAGAACGCGCAGCGAGCGCAGGATCCGGGTGATCCGCAGGTGGTTGTGATTGCCGGCGTGGAGCCAGTTGCGCGCGTGCTCGGCAAACTGCGGCCCAGCCTCGATCGCATGCTCGTGCTCTACCAACCCATAGAACACCAGCATGCGGTGGAAGGACCCGCGCAGCCACTCGCGCATGTCCGCATTCCCGTGAAAGGCCGCAATGGTCGCAGCGTCCAGTACTGGCGCCCAAGGGTTGGCGCCACTCGCTTCCGGCAACGGGAACAGCCATTGGATGTAGTCGTGCACCTCTTCAAGCTCGGTGTCAGACCAGTCGAGAATCTCACCGAGGGTACGCCCGCTGCCATCCCGGCCCGCACCGCCATAGAACTTCGTGATCGCGCTCATGCACGTTGAGTTGTCGTTTCGCCGCTAGCAGTTGTCGCCCGAGAACCAAAAGCAGTACGGTAAACCGTGAGAGAGCGCTGTGTAGATAGTTAACTCCGTATACTCGACCTTTGAACGCCCAGACTCCACACAGCAAAGCCGCGGGCAAGGCCTCGGCACTCGCGGTTGCGACTGGCATTCTGCTCAGCCGGCTGGTGGGGCTGGTGCGCGATCGCGTATTTGCCCACTACTTCGGCAACTCGGACGCGGCGGATGCCTTTCGCGCCGCCTTCCGCATTCCTAACTTCCTGCAAAACCTCTTCGGCGAAGGCGTGCTCTCGGCTTCCTTCATTCCGGTCTATGCACGGCTGAATGCGGAAGGTCGTCACGAAGAAGCCTCCGAAGTCGCCGAAGCGATTTTCGCGCTGCTGTTTCTGGTGACGTCGCTGCTCGTCGTGGCCGGCGTCTTCGCCACGCCTTGGCTCATTGACGCCATCGCACCAGGCTTTCACGGGGACAAGCGCCTGCTCACGGTTCATCTGGTGCAGATTCTCTTTCCTGGAGCGGCCCTGCTGGTCTTCTCCGCCTGGTGCCTGGGAATCCTCAACAGCCATCGCAAGTTTTTCCTGTCGTACGCAGCGCCTGTGCTGTGGAACCTCGCAATCATCGCGACCTTCTTCTGGAAGGGCGGCCACATGCCAGAGCCGCGGCTGGCAGTGATGATCGCAATTGGCTCAGTGGTGGGCAGTGGTCTGCAGTTCGCGGTGCAGCTGCCGACCGTGCTGCGCTTCCTGTGGCCGCTGCGGCTGCGACTCCGCTTCACGACGGAACATGTACGGTCCGTGGTCCGTAACTTCTTCCCGGTCTTTCTCAGCCGCGGTGTGGTGCAGATCAGCGCATACGTGGACTCGCTGCTCGCCAGCTTTCTGCCGACGGGCGCCGTCTCGGCGCTGGCCTATGCGCAGACCCTCTACTCGCTGCCGGTCAGCCTCTTCGGCATGGCCATCTCGGCGGCGGAGCTGCCCGCGATGTCCAGCACCCTGGGCACCCCCGACGAGATCGCCAGCACCCTGCGCACTCGCCTCGCGAATGGACTGCAGCAAATCGCGTTTTTTGTCGTTCCCTCGGCCGTGGCGTTCGTCGTGCTGGGGGATGTGGTCGTTGCGGCGATCTACCGGTCCGGTCATTTTCGCGGCGGCGATGTCACTTTTGTCTGGAGCGTGCTGGCAGGCTCCGCCGTAGGATTGCTGGCCTCCACCTCCGGAAGACTCTACTCCTCGGCGTTCTACGCGCTGCGCAACACGCGCACGCCACTCAAGTTCGCCCTACTCCGGGTCACGCTTACGCTCGCGCTTGGCTACTTCTTTGCCCTGCCCTTGCCGCGCCTGCTTGGGATTGACCGGCACTGGGGCGTGGCAGGGCTCACGTTTTCGGCCGGAATCGCTGGCTGGGTGGAGTTCGTGCTGCTGCGCGGGGCGCTCCACCGGCAGATCGGTGCTGTGGACTACTCCGGCTCACGCGTTTTGAAGCTGTGGATGGCCGCGCTGCTGGCGGCAGCATCAGCTTATGGCATCAAGGTCGAGCTGCCGTTCCACCGGCCCCTGCTGGTCGGCCTGTGCGTGCTGGTGCCATACGGAGCGATCTACGCCGCGCTTACGCAGTGGATGGGTATCGCCAGCCTGGGCGCCGTGTCGCGTGTCTTCCGCAAGAAGCGCTGACCGAAGCCTTCGGTACATCCGCACTGAGCAGCGAAGCCCTGTGGCAACAAAGAGGCTCCGGCGAGCCGGAGCCTTTGCATGATGCTAGCGGCGAGTTAAACCTGGACTGGCTTCTGCGCCTCGTTGTTGGAAGCCACGGTTACCGGCTTGCTGTCGACCACTGGTGCGCCTTCCTTGCCGCCCGGGCCGCTTGGCTTGCGAATGTCGATGCCGCCCTTGAAGAAGGCGCCATCTTCGATCGAGATCCGCTGGGCGATCACATCGCCGGTGAGGGAACCTTCGCTGCGGATGTCCACACGGTCGCTGGCGTTGATGTTGCCGCGCACCTTGCCCAGAACCACGACTTCGCGGGCAGAGATGTTGGCCGCTACCTGGCCGTTACGGCCGACAGTAACGCGGTTGCCCGGCAGGTTGATGGCTCCTTCTACCTTGCCGTCAATGTACAGCGACTCGGAACCGGTGACTTCACCCTTGACCACCAGGCTCTTGCCGATGGTCGCCTGGTCAGCCGCCGCCTGAGCTGCCGCAGGCACGCTACTGCTCGTTGTGGGGCGCGGGGCGGCTGAGGTTGATTCAAATCCCGATCCGGAGGAGGTTGGGGGCACTGCCGGACGATTCGGCTCCGTGCTGGGAGACTGGGGAGAGGTTCCGGGCTGGTTCGGTTTCCACATCGCTTTCGCGTTTCCTTTCTACTACTGCGTAATGTTCTTGGCTCCAGGGTCACCTGCGGGAGCTCTGCACGCGCCCTGCCGTTCAATGGTCGACCTGGAGCAAGGATTAATCTCTTATGTTCGTCTCTGCTGTTCGTCTCTGCGGAATCGGTTTGGGAACTTGTCCGCGGAGACGGTTGAGACCGCGCCTTGTCTGCATATTACTCATCTCTTGAGAAAAATTGCACTGTTTGGCAATATTCTTTTCGCGAGGATCATGACTCTGACGATACCATCCCACCTTTGTGTTACGAGAACTGAGCTTTTCTGCGTGCAGAGCGGGTAAGGCGCCCCTTTGGCCTGGCAAAGGCTCAGCCGGCCGCCTTCGTTAGCCACGGCCCATGCTCGCGAGGGATACTGGAAACAGGCTCTCTATGGCGACGGATCGTGAACTACTCAGCCGCATAGGCCGCTCGCCCGGTGGGCGCGCCGGCTACAAGCAGCTTGTCCGCGAACTCGGTCTAGGCGGAGGGCGGGAACGCCGCCTGTTGCTGGAGCAGTTGGCTCGCATGACCGTGAGCGGCGCTCTGACCAAAGCCGACAGCGAGCAGTGGAGCTTGCCCCGCGCCCGGGCCAACCAGGAGAACCTGATCGCTGGCCGGCTCGACCTCCACCGCGAGGGCTACGGCTTTGTGCGACCTCAGACCCGGGCCGCCACGGGCGAGGACGACATCTTCATCCCGCCGGGCGAGATTAACGGCGCCATGCAGCGGGATCAGGTACTGGTGGAGCTAGCCCCGCCGCGCAACGATGGGCGTCGCCACGGGCGAATCGCGCAGATTGTCACCCGGCGCAATCCAACCGTTGTTGGGCGCTTCCACTACGCGCGCGGACACCACGTGCAGGGCAACTACGTCGTACCCTTCGACGAGCGCATGACGCAAGCCGTGCTGATCCCCTTCGGCATGGAACATCCGGCCATGACGGAGAGCGGCACTCCGCACCGTGTACTCGGCAAGCCGGCGCTCCATATGGAAGAGGCGGCGGAAGAACGCGATCTCGAAAACCTGGTGGTCGATGTCGAGATCACCGAGTGGCCTACGCTGACCAGGCAAGCACGCGGAAGGGTGATTGAAATCCTGGGCGATGCGGATGACTTCGGCGTGGATGTCGAGATCATGATCCGCAAACACCATCTGCCGCATGTCTTTCCCGAGCAGGTGTTGGCTGAGAGCCGCGCTGTGGCTCACCTCGATCCGGCTGAGATCGCACGGCGTCGCGATTTCCGCGAGTTGCCCATCGTCACCATCGACGGTGAGACAGCCAAAGATTTCGACGATGCCGTGCTGGTGCGCGAGGCCGATAGTGGCTATGAGCTGCAGGTGCATATTGCGGATGTTGCGCAGTACGTAACACCTGGCTCCGCGCTCGACCTGGAGGCACGTCTGCGCGGCACATCCGTGTACTTTCCCGATCGCGCCGTCCCCATGCTCCCCGGCGAGCTGTCGACGAACATCTGCAGTCTGCGCCCCGCCGAAGAGCGCCTGGTGCTCTCCTGTACCATGCAGATCTCGGAACGCGGTGAGATTTCCGGCTACGAGGTCTGCGAGGGTGTAATCCGCTCGGCACGCCGCATGACCTACACGCAAGTACACGCGATTCTCTCCGGCGATGTTGCAATCCGAGCGGAGTTCGCGCCGCTGGTGCCGGAGATCGAGCGCATGTACACGCTCGCGCGCATCCTGAACGGCAAACGCGAGCGCCGCGGCTCCATCGACTTCGACCTGCCCGAACCGGTGATCCAGTTCGATGCGGGTGGCGCGATGGAGAGCATCGTTCGCTCTGAACGCACCTGGGCGAATCGCCTGATTGAAGAGTTCATGCTCTCCGCCAACGAAGCAGTCGCTTCCTGGCTGGAAGACCTGGGTGTTCCGTCGCTCTACCGCATTCACGAGAAGCCGGAGGCGCGCCGCGTCATCGAATTTGAGGAGGTCGCGGCCAGCTTTGGCTACTCGCTCGGTATCGGCGCTCTGCCGGTCAAGCGGGTGCAGTTCAAGTCGGAGCGCCGCGAGTTCAAGCAAGGCAACCGCTACGGCCGCCATCACGCCCACCACGGTGCAGGTCCGCGCACCCATGAGATCCCGCAGGAGATTCCCGTGACGCCGCGCATGTACCAGAAGCTGGCGGAGCGGATCGCCGGCAAACCGGAAGAGCGCATTCTGGCGCACCTGATGCTGCGCTCGCTCAAGCAGGCCCGCTACAGCGAAAAGAACGAGGGTCACTTCGCGCTGGCCGCGCCCACCTACACGCATTTCACCTCGCCCATCCGCCGCTATCCTGACCTGATCGTCCACCGCGTTGCCAAGGCCGTGCTGCGCGCTGGCGTCCCGGGTGAGGGCAGGCCGGCATTGGGGAGCCAGGCAGCGTTAGGGGACAACCGGGAACCCAGGGGAAGCGCCCTGCACCACAGGGCCAGCTTTAAAACGCTCGAGCTGGCCAGCAAAGCCGCCCCGTACCCCGAAGCCGAGCTGAGCAGTATTGCGAAGGAGTCCAGCGACGCCGAGCGGCGCTCCGCCGAGGCAGAGCGCGAACTGCTGGAGTGGAAAAAGGTCAAGTTCATGCAGGACCGCATCGGCGAAGACTTCGATGCGATGGTCATGAGCGCGACAAAGTACGGCCTCTTCGTGCAGCTGAATGAGCTGTTCATCGACGGTCTGGTGCCGATCGACTCCCTGCACGACGATCACTACATCTACCGGGAAAGCACACGTCAGATTACCGGCAGCCGCACGGGCAAGCGTTACTCGGTGGGCGACACCGTCCGCGTGGTGCTGGATCGCGTGGATGCAGTGGAGCGTCGGCTTCAGTTCTCATTGCTGGAGCAAGTGGCGCCGTCAGCCTCGCGGCGTTCTCCCGCAAAGGTGAAGGGGAAAAAGAAGGCGATAACTAAAGAGAAAGAAAGCGCTGCTCCGGGAAAGAAAGGGAAAGGCCGGGGAAAACACAAAGGCCGGAAGCGCCCGGGTTAAATGTGCGCGGGAACAGATCGGCTCAGCTCGCTTCTGTCTTACCCATGGCCCATGCCACCCCGTAGATCGCAGCTCCATACAAGAGCACATTGAGGCCACCACCGAGGATAGGCTGCAGAATCTTGTAATCGAAGGTGTCCGCGCGCACATCGCCCATTACCACAAAGGTGATCTTGTAGCCGGGATAGATCAAGTACTTCACGTAGTCGAGCGCGGGTAAGTGCGCAGCCATCCACGGCATCCGCGCCACTATCTCCAGAAGTGTGATCGGCACCACGAACACCGCTGCCCACTTCAGCGCTCTTTGAAAGGTCACCGGCGCGATTCCTCATCCCGGCTACGCTCCGTAAGCTGCTCGCCTGTAAGGTCGAGCAAGGCGCCGGGCCGCTCGACACGCTTGCGCTGCTGCGCCAGGTTGTAGAAGAAGAGGCCGCCACGCAATACCAGAACGCCCAGAAGAGCCACAACCAGCCCCCACTGCGTGTGCCCCTTTCCATGCAGCAGCCAAAACAATGCTGCCAGCAGCACGATTACAAATAGAACGAATGACGCCGTATTCGCCTGACTCTTCATGCCAACACTGTAGACCACTTTTACAGATCGCTGCCGGCCCTCGTGTATGAGCCTGCAATTGTTCCGGAACTCTTGCCTGCTCGGAGCAACGCTACTGCCGTTTTTCGAGAGCCAAGGGCGTCCGGACATGACTCATGGGATCACTTTAACGATATTCGGAACCTCAGTATCGCAGCTTGCGTAATATCCGGCATGAGATGGGTCTCGCTCGTCGTCGCCGTGCTCTTGGCGCTTGTCCCGGTCGTTGCCCGTGCACAAAGCCTGCTCCCGGCAATGGAGGGAGCAATTCAAGCAGGTAAGTTCCAAAAGATCGGCAGTATCCTGATCGAGCAAGACGGACACCTTGTCTACGAGCACTACTTCGAGGGCGACGCATCGACTCTTCGGGATACGCGGTCGGCGACAAAGACCATCACGTCGATCCTAACTGGCATCGCGATCGACGAGCACAAAATCCCCAGCGTCTCCACGCCGCTCCTGTCTTTTTTCCCGAGACGCACCATGCAAAACCCTGACCCGCGCAAAGCGAAGATTACTCTCGAAGACCTGCTCACCATGAGTTCGCCACTCGAGTGCGACGACTGGAACGACTTTTCGCGCGGCAATGAAGAGCGCATGTACGTGGTGGAGGACTGGACACAGTTTGCCCTTGACCTGCCGATCCGGGGTTTTCCCCGCTACCCCGGTGATACACCCCCTAAGTACGGGCGACGCTTCAGTTATTGCACGGCGGGTGCGTTCCTAATGGGCGAGGTTCTCAAGCAGGCGACCGGTGAGCCAGCCGACGTTTATGCGCAGCAGAAGCTCTTCGGCGCGCTCGGCATCCACGACGCGCAATGGGTTTACTCTCCGCTCGGTCTACCGCAGACGGGTGGTGGTCTCCGCTTGACCAGCTCCGACCTCCTAAAGATCGCGGAGCTCTGCCGTCAGAACGGCAAGATCAATGGTAGACAGATCGTCAGCGCAAAATGGGTGCGCGCCTCCACCGCACCGCACGCCCAGATCGACGAGGAAACCGAGTACGGCTACTTCTGGTGGCTCAAATCCTTTAAGGCTAACGGCAGATCCTATCCGGCGTGGTTCATGAGCGGCAACGGCGGCAACAAAGTGGTGGTCGTGTCTTCGCTTCGGCTGTCCGTAGTCATTACAAGCACCAACTTCAACACACGCGGCATGCACCAGCAAACAGAGAAGCTCCTCACCGACTACATCCTGCCATCGTTTTCCTAATCCAGCTTGTTTGGAAGCGGTGTTAGAGAGGCGAGCTTGCCTCGATGATCGAAACCGATTCTCCCGCCACCGGGAGGATGCTTCGACACTCGAATCCGGCACTGCTCAGTAGCGCCCTCCACTCCATTGCGCTGCGCTCTTTGCCCCCGGTGACGGCGAGCATGTTCAGGTCGCTCATAAAGCGAAGCTCCAGCTCAGGGTCGGCATGGTCAACGACATCCGGCAGCACGAATTCGATAACGAGCAGACGGCCCTCCGCCGGCAGGACGGCCCGGCAGTTACGAAGGATCTGGATCGCCACTTCATCCTTGTAGCCGTGAAGAACGTGCTTGAGCATGTAGACGTCGGCCCCAGGCGGGATGGCGGTGCACAGGTCGGCCGGGAGCAGGTCGCAGCGTGCGGCAAGCCCCTCGGTTTCCAAACGCGCCTTTGGCCTGTCGATGGACTCCTGGCGGTCGACCAGCATCCCGTGCAGGCTGGGGAAGGCTGTGAGGACTGCGGAGATCAGTGCGCCTCCGCCCCCTCCAAGGTCGGCGGCCACGCGGTAACGGGAGAAGTCCCACGCCTGCGCGATACGCATGTAGTCCTCCGCGGGGGCGGTACCCATGACAGCGCGAAAGATGGCTCCGGCATCCGGGTCTTGGGACCAGCGCGAGGCAATGCCCTCGCGCTGCATGATCTTCATGGCGCTCTCACCGGTCCTGACACACTCGGTCAGGTGCGACCAGTTGTCAGCAAGCAGGTCTGCCCAGAACACAACGGCGGCCCATTCCGAATGGGGATCATCCTTCCGTAGCGGCTCGCCAAGCGGGGTCAAAACGAAGCGCTCCAGCCCAGTTTCCGCCACGACGCCGCAACTGGCCAGGGCACGCAGCAGACGGTGGAACGAGGCAGGTTCGGCGTGGCAGAGATTGGCCAGTTCCCCGACAGTCCGCTCATCGCCTGCCAAAGCGTCCGCAACGCCCAGACGCGCGGCCGCGCACAGCATGCAGCTGCGGGCGTAGCCCATGGCCATACTGGTGAGCGTGGTGTTGTTCACCACATTTCCAATGGCTCCTCTGATTTCCGGCATCTTCGTCCTCCTGGCATCAGCATAGACTTTGGAGCCAGCATAGACCGTCCGTGGGTCGAACAGGCACATCCGTTAAATGGATTCCCGGCAAGTGCCGCTTCCTTATCAACAGCCTGACCCGAGGGGCTGGCAGACACAACTTCGTCACCGGCACATATTTCGTTACAATCGGGGGAGACGCGAGTCTACATGCATATGCGCTCCCCATCCCCTCTTTGTCGTGGCCTGGCCGTGGCCACTGCCGTCCTATTCGCGGCAGTGGCTGCGCATGGGCAGTTCGCCAACCCTCAGCAGGCGCCGACTACATCCGTGCACGATGCCTCCGCGCTGCATCCGCCCCCAGGAGCGCGCGTGGCCATCGTTGAGTTCGAGGATATGGAGTGTCCGGACTGCGCCCGGCAGAACCCAACACTGAAGGCCGCGGCGGCGCAGTACCACATTCCGTGGATCCGGCATGACTTCCCGCTACCGCAGCACGGCTGGAGCTTTGAGGCTGCCGTCAATGCTCGATGGTTTGATACCAAATCAAAGAAGTTAGGCGATGAGTACCGCGACGCCATCTTTGCCAACCAGCGCTCCATTACGGTCCTTAACTCGGATGGCATGACGGAAAACGGCAATGCAGGCTTAGCCAACCTCCGCAATTTCACGCAAAAGTTTGCGAGCGATCACAATATCGCCCTGCCGTTTGTAGTGGATCCGCAGAAAAAGCTGGCCGCCGAGGTCAAAGCAGACTATGCGCTAGGCCAGCGCACCGGTATTGAACACACGCCCACCATATGGATCGTGACCAACCAGACCAAAGCTGCGCCGTTCGTCGAGGTCGTGGACCGGGACCGGCTCTACTCGTTGATTGAAGAGGCGCAGGCGGAGACCAAGAGCTCTCCCACGCACGCGACTGTCGCTCATAACGCGACTGGGGCCCACAAGAAGTAGTCTGCAGTTGTTTTGCTGGCGAGCGGGCTACTCGACAATCGCCAGCACCTGTCCAGAGGCGACCGCTTCTCCTGGCGCGACGCGCACCTCTATGACCCGCCCGGCCTTAGGCGCCTTGAGCTCGTTCTGCATCTTCATCGCCTCGATCACCAGTACGCCTTGCTGCGCCTCGACCTCTGTACCGATTTCCACCAGAACGCGCACCACGCGACCGGGCATGGAGGCCTTGATTGCAACGGCCCCATCCGCCGATTGGGAGTTGGCCCGGCGCGCTTTGAGTGAGCGGGGATCATTCAATCGATAGCGGTGTTCGCGGCCATCCACCGTGATAGCCCGCCCCTCCGTCGTGGGGTCTACGGGGGAGCGCTCCAGTGTGCAGCGGTAGGACCGGCCATCGATCAAGAGGGAGAGCAGCCCCGGCTGTAGCAGCCGCGCGTCTGCGTTGATTGAAACGCCATTTAGCGCGACTGTGTAGCTGCCCTCGGCCTTGCCCGGCGTTAGCTCCACTTTGATCAACTGGCCATCGATCTCGAGGCTTACGATCACTGGCGCAGTGCCTCCCGCCGTGCCGCAGAGCGCCATCGTGCAGCTTCTGCCGTCACCGGGGTGTTCGCCGTCTGCGGTTTCGCTTCCAGCACTTCGAAGAGTGCGGCAGCCGTGGGTGGGACTCCACTCTCCTCCGCCGGGGCTTCGGGCTTTTCCTTCGAAAGTAGCCGATCCAGATATCCGGTGTCGATCCGTGCCGCCCTGAAGTCACCATCGTTCAAAATGCGCTTAAAAAGCTGCAAATTGGTGCGAATACCGCCGATTACGTACTCATCGAGCGCTCGCGTCATGCGCGCAATTGCGGCCTCCCGCGTGGGGCCATACGCGATCAGCTTGGAGAGCATGGGATCGTATTCCATGGGCACCACCCAGCCCTCGTACACGCCTCCATCCTCGCGGATCCCTGGGCCGCCCGGCTGGATCAACTGTGTGATTTTGCCGGGCGATGGGAAGAACTGATTGTCTGGGTCTTCGGCATAGATGCGGCATTCGATGGCGTGCCCGCGAAGGAAGACATCCTCCTGCGTGAGCGGAAGAGGCCGCCCCTCCGCAACCAGAATCTGCAGGTGCACAAGATCCAGACCGGTCACCAGCTCGGTCACCGGATGCTCCACCTGGAGGCGGGTATTCATCTCCAAGAAATAAAAGTTTTGCTCCTGGTCCACTAGGAACTCGACAGTGCCGGCGTTGGTGTAGCCCGCGGCCTGAGCCAGCCGGCATGCGGCCTCCCCCATGCGCCTGCGCAGCTGGGGGTTAACAACCGCTGAGGGTGCCTCCTCGATCACTTTCTGGTGGCGCCGCTGTACGGAGCACTCGCGCTCGCCCAGATAGAGCGCGTTCCCGTGCTCATCGGCCAGAACCTGTATCTCGATGTGCCGAGGACGTTCAATGAGCTTTTCCAGATACACTTCGTCGGAGCCAAAGGCCCGCGCCGCTTCGCTCTGGGCACTCTCGTAAGCGGAGGGCAACTCTTCGGGCAGGAAGATCGCCCGCATACCTTTGCCGCCCCCGCCCGCCGCAGCCTTCAGCATCACGGGATAACCGATCTCGTCCGCAACCTGGAGCGCCTCCCCAACGGAGGTGAGCCCGCGCACCGACCCGGGCGTGCGCGGCATTCCAGCACGATCCGCGGCTTGCCGGGCCTGTGTCTTCGATCCCAGCGCGCGCATGGCCTCCGGGGGCGGTCCGATGAACTTGATGCCGGCGCGTCCACACATTTCAGCGAAATCTGCGTTTTCGGAGAGAAACCCGTAGCCAGGGTGGATGGCGTCCGCACCAGACTGCCGGGCAGCCTCTAAAACCAGGTCGCCTCGTAGATACGATTCAGCGGAAGGAGGCAGTCCCAGCCGGTATGCCTGGTCGGCATGGAGGACGTGAAGCGAGGCGCGATCCGCGTCAGAGTAAACCGCAACTGTGGCAATCCCGAGTTCACGGCACGCTCTGATGATGCGTAATGCAATCTCGCCACGGTTGGCGATCAGAATTTTACGAAGGGTGGGCACGTGGCGGGTGGATGTTAGATATTCACTGGATTCAAAACGAAGCCCCCGGCAAAAGCGAGGGCTCACCATTCAAGCGATGCGGTGCTGCTGGATCTACTCTGAGCTCGTCTTTACGCCAGCGGGAGCAGCCTGATTGGCCTTGACCTCGTTCGCCTTGCGTGCGGCCATCGCTTTGTCTGTCCAGTCCTGGACTTGCGCCAGATCCGACTTGCGCGCGGCATCGTTCCCGCACTCGATCTCCGCCTTACGCCTGTAAGTCAAGTTCATGTAGGCCATCGCGTCTTCATAATTGGGACGCAGGGAGATCGCCTTATTCAGCACGTCCATGCCGTTCTGCACCAGCGGGCCGTTTTGATCTGCCAGCTTCTGGCATTGCGCCTTCGGGATTCCCGGATTGCCATCGCCCTTGTCGGTCGTGCCCAGCGCATTCAGCACCTGGACGGAGTTCTTGTGGGCCTGCAAGAAGTCGACAACACCAATGGTGTAGTACGCCTCTGGGTCCTTGGGGTCGACGTCGATCACCCTTTGCTGAGCCTGCTTGGCTTCGTCAAGCTTGTTCATGTTGAAGTAGATCGAAGCGATACCCTTCAGCGCGGTAGGGTTATTCGGATCCTTCTTCAATACGTCCTGGTAGGCGTTGAGCGCCATTTGCGCCGCCTTGTTGTTCGCAGGGGTATCCGAGTTGGGCACCACCTGCTGCGCATATGCAGTCGCAAGATACAGGTACGTATTCTTATACTCGGGGTCGAGATTCACCGCGTGCTGGAAGTGGTCGATCGCTTCTTCGTATTTGGCGCTCCTGTATGCCTGTACACCCTTGTTTAGCTGATCGCGTGCTTGCAGCTTGGCGCATCCGGTAAGCGATAGGAGCATCGACAGGCTGGCAACTGCCGGCATCCATAGTCTTGCAATTCGGTTCATTCTGCTTTGGTTCTCCTTTAGGTGCCAGACGGCGCCGTACATGGTATCCGCTTACTTGGATGAGGCGAATAGCTCTGCGCAGTGATTGTAATTCTTTTATGCAAACTAACAACGGCGGCGCAAACAAAATCCGCGGCCTCAGAAGAAAAGCCGCGGATCAGAGCAGCGCTTGACGTCTACTGGCCAGCCTCCACCTTGGGCGTAATCAGGCCGATATGGTCGACTCCAGCCCCACGACCAATGTCGATGACATCGGCAACCGGAGCAAAATCCAGATCGGGATCGCCCTTGACGAACATCACCTTCTCAGCACGAGCAGCAAAGATGCTCTCAAGCTTATTCCGAAGGTCTGCATGGGACACGTCGGTCTCGTTGATCTTGTAGCCCGGCTCGCCGCCACTTGGACGATGCGTGACCTGCACGACAATCGTGCGGTCGTTCGGTTTGTCCTGCTGCGGCGTTTTGGGCGGCTGGGGCACCAGCGCGTCTAGCCCCTTGGGCGAGATGGGCGTGATTGCCATGAAGATGATCAACAACACGAGCAGAATATCGATCATTGGCGTGACATTAATGTCAGAGGAGAGACCACTTTTACCACCGCCGGTTGACATTGACATAAGTTAACCCCTCAATTTCTTTAGGCCTCGCCTCCTGGCAAGACCTCAGACCGCTACTGAATACCACCAGTCATCGCGTTCGTGTTCGCCTGTTCGGTAAGGATGCCGAGCTGATCGACACCCGCGGTGCGGACGCCGTCGATAGCATCCATTACATTTCCGTAATGGGCGCGCGCATCGGCACGCATGTAGATTTCTTTGTTTGTCTTGTTCTCCAGGAGGGCAGAGACCTTTGACCCTAGATCCGCCAGTGAGATCTGGTTAGCGCCAAGGAAGATCTTGCCGTCACGCGTCACAGCCACGACGACCGAATCTTCCTTTTCGGCGTCAGGCATCGGCGTTGCATCGATGCTCTTCGCTAACTGGACGTTCACCTTGTTCTGCACCATGGGGGTGATCACCATGAAGATGATGAGAAGCACCAACATAACATCCACCATGGGTGTGACGTTGATGTTGGAGTTGACCTTAGATCCTTCGTCTCTTTTAGCTAATGCCATATGTTGTACTCCGTAATCGAGCTGCCGGGACAGCCAAACTGTTATTCTGCCGCGGTTTCAGTGGTTTCAGTAAGGAGATGGAGTGAAATCTCCACCCATCTCTCTATCGTGACCTCGCTTCAGACCCGAGGAACTGCCAGCCAGCTCTAACCATTTTCAGGGCTACTGAGGCTCGCGCCAAGATCCCGCTCGGTGTGGCCGTTCTCGAAAACGGCCACATTCACCTCTGTTCGCCAGTCTACACTTACCCTGAAATGCCTAGCGGCGGTTTCCCTGTTTGATGAAGTAATCGATCAGCTCGCTCGAAGAGTTATCCATCTCCACATCAAAAGCCTCGACCTTATTGGTGAAGTAGTTGAAGAGGATAACGGCCGGGATGGCGACGAACAGACCGAGTGCCGTGGTTACCAGCGCCTCTGAGATACCACCAGCGATGGCGCCAATACCGGCAGTCTTTTGGGTGGCGATCTGTTGGAAGGCGTTCAAGATACCGATAACGGTTCCGAGCAGCCCGATAAATGGCGCCGTGGAACCGATGGTGGCCAAACCACCCAAGCCACGCTTCAGCTTGGCGTGCACGATGGCCTCCGACCGCTCCAGAGCGCGGCGGCTCGAATCAACCTGATCTTCCGTGATGGCGCCGCCGCTGCCGTAGCTGCGGAACTCCTGCAAGCCAGCCGTGACAACCTCCGCCAGGTGCGACTTCTTGTTGCGGTCGGCTACCTTGATCGCCTCGTCCAGCTTGCCTTCACGCAGGGCGCCGGCAACCTTGGGAGCAAAGTCACGCGACTGCCTGCGGGCTGCGCTGAAGTAGATGGCGCGGTCGATGATCACAGCCAGCGACCAGATCGACATGATGAAGAGAACAATGACGATGGCTCTGGCTGTATTGCCCATGTGAGCCCAGAGCTCCATGGGTGTAAAGCCGACAGTCGGCTGGTCCTGGAAAAACATTCCCAGAGCCGAGGGATTGGTCGCGAAGTGAGTGAGCTGAGCGAGAATCACTGAATCTTTCCTCCTGGTTACTTCCCGTACTGGGGAAACGTCCCGATGCTAGCACTGCGCCTCTCCGTCCGAAATGACCCGAAGAGGGCAGAGGTTAACTTGGCAGACCACCACCAAGGTTGAGTGGATCGGCGGCAATGATCATACGTCAGCCGCCCATGCTGAAGACAACGTTGACTGTGGTCTCTACCTCGACTGGCTCGCCATTGAGAAGGTACGGCTTGTAACGCCAGCCTTTCACCGCCTCGAGAGCAGACTGCTGCAACATTGGCTGGCCGCTGATGACGCGAATATTCTGGATAGTGCCCGTCTTCGAGATCGTTGCCTGGAGCACTACCGTTCCTTGAATCCGAGCCGCTTTCGCAATTGCGGGATAGGTCGGGTTCGAACCAGAGATTTTGTTGCCTGCCGCCACGCCGGAGGAGATGGCCACCTTCTTCGGCCTTTCAGGCGCAGCCTTGACGACCGGGGCCGCCCCCGATCCCATGCCACCTATGATCCCGCCGAGAGCGCCACCAGTGTCTCCACCGGCGATGCCACCCACCACGCCAGATACGCCCGGAGGTGGCGGCGCGCTGTCCTTCACCATCTTGATCTCTTTCGGAATCTTGCTCGGCGCCTGGAGCTCATTATTCATCATCTCCGCTTTCACCTGAACCTTAGGAACCGGCGCTTGCGGCGGCGGTGGTGGGGGCGGCGGTGGTGGTGGGGGCGGGGCCACCAACAGGGTTGCCATCATCTGCTTTGGGAGGGCCTGCGGGTGCAAGAGCGGCCACAGAATCATAGCGACCAGGATGCTGCCATTAAAAATGAAGGCGAGGATCGAGAACCACTTACTTTTTGTCTTGATCCTGCCGCCGGATTCCATCAGGGAGTCTTCAAACATAGCCTAACCTCGCCGAACGAGCTCTCATACGACTTCCTTGCTATAGACACCGGTACCCGGATCTTTTGTTCCCGGAAATTTAATGTGTGTGAAGTGCTTTCTATCACATCGACCGCCATAGTTGGCAACTTGCCACAGCTGGACCATTTCCAGGGTTACTGTGGCTCGCGCTAAAACCCGTCCATGCCGCCCGTTACCAGGCATCCTTAAGCACGAGCCCGCTTACCCGTGGGGAGGGCCGCCGACTTGCCATGACCCGCCCGCCACTCCTGCCAGGCCACCAGCATCGGCGCTGCAACCGCGATCGACGAGTAGGTCCCAATAAGGATGCCGACCACCAGCGCAAACGAGAAGCCGCGCAGCACCTCGCCGCCGAAGAGGTAGAGCGAAAGCACAGTCAGAAAGGTCAGGCCGGAGGTCAGCACTGTCCGGCTTAGCGTCTGGTTAATGCTGCGATTCACCACGGCCGCGAGTGATTCCCGCCGCGACAGCAGCAGGTTTTCCCGTATGCGGTCAAAGACCACGATGGTGTCGTTCATGGAATAGCCAACCAGCGTCAGGACCGCCGCGACCACAGTGAGCGTGATCTCCTGATTGGTGAGCGAGAACGCGCCGATGGTGATCAGAGTGTCATGGAAGACCGCGACCACGGCCGCGAGACCGTAGATCAGCTCAAAGCGCACCCAGAGATACACCAGCATGCCGGCCAGCGAGTAGAGCGTCGCCAGCAAGGCTTGCTTGCGCAGTTGCGCGCCCACCTGGGGACCCACGATCTCGACGTTGAAGACGGTGAAGCCAGAGAGAAACGTGTTGCTCTTCAGATAGCCGATCACGGCGGGATCAGCCACCCCGTTCAAGTCGTCATAGCCCGTGACGAGGCCGCCGTGCTGCTTGTCCCGGTAGTTAAGGATGGCGGCTGCCTGCGCTTCATAGCGGACCTGCGGGGCGGTGCCCGCGCCCCCTCCAGCGCCGGCAGCGCTCAGGTGCTCAGGGTCGCCCTGGACCAGAAAATCGGTAAGCGCGCTCCGTCCGACGTTGTCCAGGTCAAGCTTGCCGTGCGCAGTCTTTCCGGTAGCGGAGTAGTTCGTTTCGAGCGCCTGCACGATGGTGGCGCGCCCGTTCTCGAGGTTGCTCTCGCGCGTTTCCTTCTGCGCCAGGGCAATGATGACCTGATGGTTCGAAGGGGGGCCATAGGCCTGAATCCGGGCATCGTGGATGCCGGCCCGGTCGACAGCCGAACGGATGCGGTCCGTACTCGGCTGCCTATCGAACTTGACGTAGACCAGCGTGCCGCCCTTGAAGTCGACCCCCAGGGGAATGCCGTGCCAGAAGAGCATGGAGAGCACGCCGGCGACGCTGAAGAGGAGAGAAAAGCTGAGGAAGTACCACTTCTTCCCCAACCAGTCGATGTCTACATTGCGAAACAGTTCCACTTAGAGAACTCCGTACAAGGCGCTGCGATCGGCTGAAAGTGCCTTGAAATAGTGTGCCGGCCTTACTTGCCGGCCGTCTTGATGATGATCTCTTCGATCAGAAAGGCTACGGCGACCAGGGCTGCGCCGCCGAGAAATCCGAGACCGATGCTGCTGAAAGCAGAACTTGCCGAAATAGGTTTGCCCATTAAATAGAAAGCGCCTCGCCGCGCTGCTTGCGGTTAAGGTTGGCGTCGAAGATCACGCGCGAAACAAAGACCGCGGTAAACAGGTTCGCGAGCAATCCAATGATCAGCGTGACGGCGAAGCCGCGGACTGGTCCCGTTCCGAAGAGCAGGAGGATGGCCGCAGAGACCATCGTCGTAACGTGAGTATCAATGATGGTGACCCAGGCGTGCGCGAAGCCCTGATCCACGGCTGCTCCGGGCGACTTGCCGGCCCGCAGCTCTTCACGGATGCGCTCGAAGATGAGCACATTAGAATCGACACCCATGCCGATGGTTAGAATAACGCCGGCGATGCCCGGCAGCGTGAGGGTGGCCCCGCTGAAGCCCATGAACCCGAGCAGAATGAGCAGGTTAAGGAAGAGTGCAAGGTCCGCGTTGATCCCGGCGCCACGATAGTAGATCAGCATAAAGGCCATCACGGCCAGCATGCCGACCACTGAGGCAAGCACGCCGTGGCGGATCGACTCTGCTCCCAGCGACGGCCCAACCGTGCGCTCTTCCAGGTACTTGATCGAGGCCGGCAGGGCTCCGGTGCGCAGCATCATGGAGAGGTCCTGCGCCTTCTGCTTGCCCAGCCCGGTGATGCGACCCTGATCGCGGATCGCCTGCTGGATGTTGGCCACTTCCTGGACCTTGTTGTCGAGAACGACGCCAAGGCGCTGGCCTATGTTCTTGCTCGTGAACTGATAGAAGCGATCTCCTGCGTTGCGGGTCAGGATAAAGGTGGCATCCGGGCGCTGATTTTCATCCACACCCGGCTCTGCGTCGCGGAAGTCATTGCCAGCTACAGCGGGAAGGCGCTGCATCAGAAAGTATTGCCCCTGCTCGCCCGGCTCCGAGCCGCCATAGGGCAGCAGAATCTGGTCGGGCGGGATGGTTCCGTTGTTCGCCTGCAAAGCCGCCTGCTGGTCCGGGAAGGGGCCGCCGGTGACCTGGTGGATCTCCAGCCGGGCCGTAGATTGGATGATCTCGCGGACGTGGCCTTCGTCGTCGATGCCGGGCAGTTCAACGAGGATCTGGTTCTTGCCCAGCCCGTACTCCTGAATTGTCGGCTCGCTGACACCAAGCGAATCGATGCGGGTACGAATTGTTTCGATTGCCTGCGTCATGGCATGCGACTCGATCGACTCGACCTCGGTCTGCTTCATGGTGAGTGTCCAGGAATTGTCGGCTCCGGGCGCGATGGTGTACTGCTGGCCATACTTGCTGTCGAGCAGGCTACGGACATCGCCGGCCTTATCGGCTGGCGTGCCCTGGATCTGGATAGTCTGCGCCTGGTTCGGGTTCGGCTTCAGCACGGACGATGCCGAGAGCCCAGCGGCCTGGAGGTCCGATTGCAGGCGCGCCACATCGTTGTCCGTCACGGAGCCAACCGCCTCTTCCACCATCACCTGCAGCACCAGGTGGGTGCCGCCGCTCAGATCGAGTCCGAGATGAATGCGGCTGGCGAGCGCGTCTTTCCAGGCCGTGCCGCTTACCCCGCGGGGGATGCCAAAGATGCCATAGACGAAGACGAGAAGGAGTGCCAGGATGAGAACGGTTTTGCCGGTGAGGTTCTTACGCATGGTGTGTAGGGGGTCAGCTCTAATGAACGGGGAGTAGCGCGGACTATTTCAGGTCCTCGGGTGTGGTGGTAGTAACGGAGGCAATGGCGCTCTTGGCGACCTCTACCTTGATCGAGTCGGGCGGCAGCTTGAGCTGGATCACATCTTCCCGCAGCGCGACGATCGTGCCTTTCAGTCCGCCCGTCGTCGTGATGCGGTCACCCGGCTTGAGACTGCCCAGCATCTCGCCCCACTGCTTCTGGCGCTTCTGATTGGGACGGACCAGCATCAGGTAGAAGACGGCAATAATCAGGACGAACGGGAGGAAAGCTATCAAACCCTGCGGAGTAGCCGCGCCTGCGAAGAGTGGTATGAGCGTCAAAATACGGTCCTTGTAAGTGGTGCTTGCCCAACCAGATCACTTCAGAACAGAGCGGCTGCGGGCCTTGGCTTGCTCAGGAGCGTGACCGAAGAGAGGGGTGTACTTATTCGCTAACGATACGGGACCGTGCTTCCAGTCACGCCAGGACAGCTTCCAGAAGCTCACTCGAGACCGTCCGCCGCCGCGCGTACACGTGCTAACAAAACTGGAAGGGTACCTAGTGCAATAGCATCGCGTACACCCCGCATAGTGTCAAGGTAGTAGGCCAGGTTGTGCAGCGTATTGAGCACGGCAGAAAGCGGCTCTCCGGCAGCCATCAGGTGACGCAAGTAGGCGCGGCTGTAGCGGCGGCAGACCGGACAACCGCAGTTTGAGTCCGGCGGTGACCCATCCTCGGCGAAGCGCTTGTTCTTGATATTGAGCCGGCCTTCTGAGGTAAAGAGCAGCCCATGCCGGGCCGCGCGCGTCGGCAACACGCAGTCCATCATATCCACACCCATCGCGGCGTACTCGACGATCTCTTCCGGGTATCCCACGCCCATCACGTAACGGGGCCTGTCCTGCGGGAGGAGCGGAAGCGTGGTGGCGATGATCTCGCGTGTGAGCTCTCGTGGCTCGCCGACGCTGAGACCCCCGATGGCATACCCCGGAAAGTCCAGCGCGACCAGCCTCTCTGCGGATTCGCGCCGCAGCTCCGGGTACATGCCCCCCTGCACAATGCCGAACAGAGACTGCGTCTGCGCGCCCCGGTCAGGTTCACCGTTCGTGACTCCCTGCTCCCTATTCCCTATTTCCTTCTCCCCCCAGGGCACTTCATGCCTGTGCGCCTCGAAATACTCCTTGCTGCGCCGCGCCCATTCCAAGGTCAGATCGAGCGACTGCCGTGCCCGCCGGTACTCCGCGGGATACTCGGTGCATTCGTCGAAGACCATGAGGATGTCGGCGCCGAGCGCAATCTGGATCCCAATCGAGCGTTCGGGCGAGAAGAAGTGCGAGCTGCCGTCCAGATGCGAGCGGAAGGTGACGCCATCAGCCGTGACCTTGCGCAGTGCATTGAGACTGAAGACCTGGAAGCCGCCAGAGTCCGTCAGCATGCCCCGCGGCCAGCTGATAAAACGATGCAGTCCACCCATGCGCCGGACGAGCTCGTACCCGGGGCGCAGATATAGATGGTAGGTATTGCCGAGGATGAGCTGCGCGCCGAGCTCCTCAAGCAAGCCCTGCGGCACTGCTTTTACGGACCCGACCGTGCCCACCGGCATGAAGACAGGCGTCTGCACCTCCTGGTGCGGAAGGGTCATCTGCGCATGCCGCGCCGCACCGGCAACAGAGGTTATCGAAAAGTTAAGTGCCACTTCAGGAAGTCTAGCCGGGCTGCGGTCGATCCGGCGAATCCCGTGCGGGGGGCGAAAGCTCGGCCCAGGTGCGGGCGTTGCAGGCAGGCCTTACTACAGGAGAGCCCTGAGCAGGTCAGCCACACTGCTCACCAACACCGGATGCACCAGCTCCGGCGCGATCTCCGCCAGTGGCTCGAGCACAAAGCGTCGCCCTTGCATCGCAGGGTGTGGCAGAACCAGCGTGGGTGTCTGCATGACCATACCACCCATCATCAGCAAATCCAGATCCAGGGTGCGCGGGCCCTTGCTTTGTTCCCGCGCACGATCGCGTCCGAATTCGCGTTCGATCGCAAGCAGGCGATCAAGCAGTGTCTCCGGCTCAATCTCAGTACACAGGCTTACTACCGCGTTCACGAAACGTGGCTGATCTAGAACGCCAACCGGCTCCGTATCGTAAAGCGATGACCGGCGCAGCACGCGGCCTAGCGCGCCCAAGCTATCCATCGCCGCGCGGACAGTGGTGTTAGGCGGACCGGCTCGCGACGGCAGATTGGCCCCAAGTGCAATGTAGGCCATCTGGCCGGGTTGCTTGCAGCTCGTCTCCGCCATCTTTCCTCTACGCATGCTCTCAGAAGGCGCTTTGCGAGCGCGCTCTCTGCTATGAGGTCTCAGGGTACGATGCTCTATGCGCATCGCCTTCTTCGGTGGCAGTTTCGATCCGCCACACGCAGGACACATCGCTATCGCGCTCGCCGCCATCCAGAGACTTCAGCTTGACCAAGTGCTGATGGCGCCAGTCGGCAACCAGCCCCTCAAGCGAAACGGAGCTCAGTCGAGCTATGCGGACCGGCTGGCGATGATCCGCTTGGTGTGCGCCGAGCACGTACAACTCGTTCCCTCCGAGCTCGATGCCCCTCGGGCAGACGCACACCCCAACTACACTTATGACACGCTGTTTCGGCTCAAGGACCAGCTGGCGGCAGAAGACCGCTTGTTCTTTCTTCTGGGATTCGATTCTCTGCTTTCTTTACGGAAGTGGCATCGCGCTGGGGATCTGCTGCGTCTGTGTGACTTTATCGTCGCCGGCCGGCCTGGCTTTTCGCTCGAACAGCTGGATCAATGCCTTCCTGAAGGCTTTTCGCATGGCGAACATCATGACGAGGCGAATTCGGCTGAGTTGGTCGAGTATCGTCTTCGGGCTGAGGACGGCAGCGTCCACTCGCTCTATCTTATGCCGGATCTGCAGTACGACATCTCGGCCACGGCGATTCGTACTGCGCTTTTGCACGGCACGGAAAAGGATGGAGCGGGCGGCCCGTCGGAGCTACCCTCCATCATCGAGCCGGCAGTTGCAGAGTATGTGCGTACTCATCATCTGTACTCCGAAGATTGATCCTTTCAAGGCGCGTGGCGCGATCGGCTGGCGCCTCACCTCACCGCGGGCTAGGATGAAGTGTCCAGGATTACTATTCAGGAGGACTAAGTTTTCCAGCATGCCATCCGCTTCTTTGAATGACAACACGCGCTACCTGGTGCTCGCTGCGGCCGCAGCCTGCGAAGATAAGAGGGCGGAAGATACCCGCATTCTGGAGTTAGACCCGGCTGACTCGGGCTTCACCGACTTCTTTCTAGTCACCAGTGGAACCAACAATCGCCAGACTATCGCCATAGCCGACGAGATAGAAATCCGCCTGAAGCGCGAGTTCGGAGCGTACCCGAACTCGATTGAGGGCCGCCGCCTGGGAGAGTGGGTTCTGATGGATTATGTCGACTTCGTCGTCCACATCTTTGTGACGGAGAAACGAGCCTTTTACGACATCGAGCGGCTCAGAAAGTCGGCACGCGCAATAGATGTAGCCGAGCTGAAGGCAGCGCTGACGGAAAAGACAGCAGCCGCTCGCAAAAAAGCTCCTGCGAAGAAAGCTGCTTCAAGTACCCGAGCCATTGCGAAAAAAGCCTCTACGAAACCATCGCCCACGACAAGTGGCTCAGCGCCCGAGAAACAAGAGCCAGTATCACCTCGGACGAAACCTGCGACGTCAGGTGACTCTTTAGGCAAGTCAAATCTAAAAGACCGGGGACAAAAGCAACCCTCCAGAAAAGTCGCCAAGCATTCTAGAGATGGATCTCACGCTCGCTTAATAAAGAAAGGGCGGAGTTAAATATACGCCGCCCATGCTTATTAGAAGCTGAATTTAGCCCAGAAGCGAAGCTGGCGTCCTTGTGCAAGTGAGCCATTGTTCACGTTGGAACGTTGCAGGGAGGTGTTAAGAAACGAGCTTCCCCCAACGTCGAGCAGGTTAATGTCCACAGGCTCCACATTGTTGTGATTGCCCACGTCCTGTGCCTCAGCTCGGATCTGGAAGCTTGAACCTTCAAGATGAGTAACTGATTGCACCGGGATATCTTTTTGTATGGCTAGGTTCCAGTACTGGACGCCAGGCTGATTAAAGCTATCCCGTCGCACATTGCCGGAGTGGGTTGGGATCAGGAAATGCTCGTTCCGCGGGTCTACTACGACCAATGCACTGGAAGCATTGTTGGCTGCCAAGTCGTAGTAAGCACCAGGCGTACCCCCATTCCCATTAGCATCAGCTACGAAGCTTCCATCAATTCCTACTGCACTGTAAGGGGCAAGCCGATTACTGAGGTCCGGACGATCATTCGCGGTGCTACCATCGCCATTCGTGTCCAAGCCACTTATGGCCCATGTTCCTGGAGGCCCCGATTGCAGGATGGTGTCACCCGAAACGGTAAAGTGATTCGTAATTGCAGAGAGCACGTGATTCTGCTCAAAACCAGGAATCGCGTAGACATACGATACCGCGAAGTAGTTCCTGTGATCATAAGCGGAACGACCGTACTCTCCAGCCCGGCCTCCCGGCGCCAGATTTGCGGCGTAAGAGGTGGCTTGATTAAAGGTGGTAAACACCTCAGAGCCCGTATCCAGAGATTTGCTATAAGTGTACGTTCCACGGACAAATAAACCATGGGTGAAGTCGTGGGAGAGCTCCGTTTCAATCCCGTTGTAGTTGGAATCCGCGAAATTTCCACGAGCAATTATTGCGCCTCGCGCCGGAATTAGCCGTGCTTGCGTGGCGGGATCGAAAAAGTTGTACTGCTGGTTTGCAAACAGCTTCTCCCCGCGCGTGCCGACATAGTTCACGGTGAGCTTGGTATTCAGGGGAAGCTGGCGCTCAAAGCCGAAGTTCCATTGAAATGTCTGGGGATTTACGAGATTGTTCACAACGCTTTCGACAGACGCCCGTGGATTGAGAGTGGGAGAGAGAGTCGAGATGACCCCAGCAGCGTTAGCTACGCCTCGTCCTTGTGTTGAGATAGCGAGCGGCGCAATGGTGTTCGGCGAGGATGACTGAGAGTTATCGACGATATTCGTGAACAAACCGTCATAGAACACGCCGAATCCCGCGTGATACACCGTTTTACCGGCGCCTAGATATCCGCCGCCTTGTGGAGCGTAGGCCAGACCTACGCGAGGGGCAATGTTATTGCGATCTTGATTTACGTGTAGCCGTGTATCGATAGGTGCTGTGATGTTTGCTGGGTCCAGCCCGGGGAAGCGCAACGTATTCTCAGGGTTTTGCTGGTACTCGTATCGGACACCAAAGTTCGCCGTCAGCTCCGGCGTCAGCTTCACGTCATCCTGAGCAAAGTAATACTGATTCCAGGTATGCGGATCGACTCTGTTGCTTCCAAAGCTGATGGAGGCAGAACCAGCAGGCCCAAGATAATTGTCGATGAAATTGCCTAAGTCGCTGAAGCCGCCACCTTTTTGAAAATTCAGGGTACCGTAAAAATTGAAGGGTACTAGATCCCGCACGAAGAGGCGCACTATATTAGCGCCGACGCGCAAGGTTTGCCGACCTCGCGTATAGCTTACCGTGTCCTGGATCTGGTAGGTATCGTGTCCGCGGCCTTGAGGATAACCACTCGGCGCGCCAATGGTTGGGAACCCACCAGGGCTTCCACCAGCATATTCCGTTGAGAAAGTAATCGTCGGCGTATGGGCGAGGGGGTTCGCAACCGTTTCGGGGGCGAAGGCAAAAGTGAAGTTGATGCGCGTCTCGGAGGCGCGGAACTCATTCAGGACATGAGGAGTGAAGACGTGAGTCCATGCACCGCCAAACTGCTCTGACGGACCTCCCTGAATGGTGTCAAATCCGGGTAAAGAGGTCGAGTTAGTAAAAAAATCGGGAGAGAGGCTGGTGCGGTCATGCAGGTAGCGGATGTAAACCGTATCCGACTGACGGGGAAGCCAGTCCACGCGGTAGGTCCACTGCGTATCGGGATTCTGCTCGGGAACGGGAGGGCGCTGGTAGTGCCCTAACGTAAGATCAGGCCGACCACCGCCAAGTGGGACTGTCGTTGTGCCCTGATTCGCGAAGCTTACGAAATTCTGCAGGTATGCGCCGTTATCCAACAAACCCTGCAAAAGCTTGGCATTTGGATATTGCGCTCCGAGCGACTGCAAGACTGCGAATCCATTTGCGTCCGGCAACAGGAGAGTGGAGCCTACTTCATTCCCGTAATAGCGAGAATATTGTGCGGCGCCGAATCCGAAAAGTTTGTCCTTAATAATTGGGCCGCCCAGAGTGAAACCGGCCTGGTGCTGATTGTAGCGAGATTTGGCGCCATGAGTATGAGGACCTTGCCTAAGCTGACCATCCAACGCGTTCAAGCCTGATCCGGAGTAAAGCTCCCAAGCTGTTCCATGGAACTGATTAGTCCCACCGCGTGTAACGTAGTTGATGATGCCGCCTCCAGCTCCTCCGTATTCGGCCGAGGAGGAATTAGTAAGGACTGTTACCGATTGGAAGATATCTGGAATGTTCGGCTGAACCGCTTGACCACCTATTCCCGAGTCATTCAAATCTTGACCATCGATAAGAAAATTGTTTGCTCTCGGACGCGCGCCGTTTACCTGAATGTTGAAGCCGTTGCTTAATCCACCCTGATCGACGACTTGAACGCCCGGCAATGTCACTGCGATCTCGACAGGATTCAAACTGAAAATCGGAAGATTCTTGAGCTCCGGGCCGCCCAGCGTGCTAGAAAGTTGGGCATTGTCTGTGTTGATAAGGTTTGTCTGCGCCTGGACAGTGACCGTGGTGGCCGCCGCTCCCACCTTGAGCTGCGGATCAAAGGATGTCACCACCGATGGTTTAACGTTCAAATGCTGTACCTGCTCTCCAGCAAACCCGGGCGACGCGGCAAGAACGGTATACAGGCCAGGATCGACAGCATCGATCCGGTACGCTCCATCGGACGACGAAGAAACCTGACGAGTCTCGCCCGTGGCTTCATTCTTAACCGTGATCGAGACATTCGGGACACTTGCGCCACTCGGGTCGCGGACGACGCCCGAGATAATGCCTTTGCTTGTCTGAGCATGCGCTATGTTTCCACCGGAAAGCATGCCTACGACCGCGAATATTCCACCTGTAGCCATGAGCCCGCTCAGCAGAACTGCTTGTGCTTGCTTCTTAAGAATGATCAAGAACTCCTCCTGGAACCTTCCAAGGCTGGGCTGCCAATCCACAGTTCTGCACATGTCTCGTATGGAAGCCGCGAACATATGAAGCATTTGGTCGGCCAAATGCCGATAACCAGGAAACAGGTATTTACAGGGGATCATCGAGCATGGATTTAGAAATGTGGCTGACGCATACACGATTTTGTAGATCGGATTACAGAATGGTGTAGATTGCTTAAATTCAGCTCAGTCTCGATTCAACAGAAGGGTAGGTCGGCTAGACTGCAGGGTGAAGTTGCTGATCGCATCTGTGGCTGCTCGATCGCGGGATGAGCTTTACCGGAGTCAGGTCGAGATGTACGTTAAGCGGCTGCAGAGCTATGTTTCTGCCGAACTGGCGGTGTATCGGTCGCAAGAGGCTCTGCTGGATGGGTGCGACAGGCTGCAGGGACGGATGCTGCCCCTGGTCATACTGCTGGATAGCCGAGGCAAGAGCTTGAGTTCCTCTGCATTGGCAAAGTGGATGGGAGAGGCGCGGGATGCCGGACGCCAGTCGATGATCTTTGCTGTCGGCCCGGCGGATGGCTGGTCGGAGAATGCACTGCGACGTGGCGACCAGATACTCTCCTTCGGGCCGATGACACTGCCTCACGAGCTTGCCCGGCTAGTTCTGGCGGAGCAGATCTATCGCGCATTTACAATTCTTGCAGGGCATCCTTATCACTCGGGTCACTAGGGTTGCATGAAGGATGCGGTTCTCTGGATGACAAGCCCCTCGCGGACTCAGCCTGTTCGAAGTATTAACACTAATAGCTTCGCCTGGCATAGGCAATGGAGAAGGGAAGGCGATGGCCTGGTTTAAGCGGGAAGAGAGCGAGATTGAAAGCACGCAGGAGAAGCGCGTGCGCACTGAAGGCCTTTGGATTAAGTGCGAGGGCTGCAATCAGTTTGTGTTCAAGGCCGATATGGCGTCCAACCAGCAGGTGTGCCCCAAGTGCGGCAGGCACTTTCGTATCGATGCCCGGACACGCATCGGGACGCTGCTGGAGCCTGGGTTTGAGTTGGTTGACCTGGAGCTGAAGTCAACCGACCCTCTGGGCTTTGCCGACACAAAATCCTACCGCTCAAGACTCGAGAAGGCGCAGAAAGATACGGGGCTGAACGATGCCATTGTCAACGCTATCGGCCTGCTCGAAACCCACCCTGTCGTGCTGAGCGTGATGGAGTACTCGTTTATCGGCGGCAGCATGGGCGCGGTGGTGGGTGAGACGATTACCCGGGCCGTTGACCGCTCGCTCCAGACGCGTCACCCACTGATCATTATTTCGGCCTCCGGGGGCGCACGGATGATGGAGGGGATCGCCAGCCTGATGCAGCTGGCGAAGATCTCAACTGCTCTGGGCGAGCTCGACGACGCAGGCGTTCCCTACATCTCCGTACTCACGGACCCGACAACTGGCGGCGTTACGGCTAGTTTTGCGATGTTAGGTGATCTTAACGTTGCCGAGCCTGGCGCCCTGATCGGCTTCGCTGGTCCACGCGTGATCGAGCAAACCATTCGGCAGAAGCTCCCTGAAGGCTTCCAGCGGTCGGAGTTTCTGGTGGAGCATGGCATGCTGGATGCCGTCGTGCCGCGGCAGGAGTTGAAAGCTTATCTATCGCGAGCTCTCTCGTTTATGGGGAACTGACGACGCGGGCGGTTGCGGCTCGCGCTTCCACTAAAATAGACGGATGGACTACAAGGCTGCTGTCGACCGTCTGTATGCGCTTGGAGCGGAGCTCCACTCGGCGCCCGGGCAGCCCCGACGCAAGTTCGATCTAGCGCAGATGCGCACACTGCTTGCCGCGCTCGGCAACCCGCAGCAACGGTTTCCTTCTGTATTGATCGCTGGGACAAATGGAAAGGGTTCCACGGCGGCAACTCTCGCCAGCATCCTCGCAGCTTCTGGCTATCGAACCGGACTTTATACCTCTCCGCATCTCGAGCGGGTGAACGAACGCATCCAATTGCTCTTTCCTAGAGCCGTGTTCTCCCCAGAAGCTGGGGCGGACGTGCTCCCTCAGAGCACAGTTAAGCAAATTGGGGATACGCAGTTCGCTCGGCTCTTTTCTACTGTTGAAAGCACTGCGGTAGAGCTGACGCAGAAGGGCGAGTTGCCCTCGATGGCCAGCTTCTTTGAAGTCATAACGGCGATGGGTTTTCTTTTCTTTGCCGATGCGGAGGTTCAGATCGCAGTTCTCGAAGTGGGGATGGGCGGCAGGCTGGACGCCACAAACGTCGTCGAACCACTTTTGTCCATCATTACCGACATCTCACTGGACCATACCGACTGGCTTGGTTCGACCATCGGCGAGATCGCAATAGAGAAGGCCGGCATACTACGCCCGAATGGCACGATGGTGACACTGCCGCAACATCCAGAGGCAAATCAGGTTCTGGGCGAGCGCGCGGTCACCTTGCAGGTGCGCGGCGTAAATGCAGCCGATTTCCTTCGCTCTACGCACCTATCCGATTTAGCGGGAGAGCAGTATGAGGTTGTCTTCAACGGAGATCCGATCCTGCTAGACCCTCCTTTACGCGGAAAGCACCAGCAGCGCAACCTGGCGCTGGCCTTGGCAGCCGCTCAGGAATTATGCAACTATCATGGTTACAATATGCAGAGTAGTGCCGTAAGCACAGGTGTAGCGACGACCCGCTGGCCAGGGAGGCTTGAACGCATTTGCTTCCATGGAAAGGACCTGCTGCTGGATGTGGGACACAATCCCGCCGGTGCGTGGGCCTTGCGTTCCGCGATTTCCGGTGAGCCGGAGCGTCCACGGACGTTGATCTTTAGCTGTCTGCAGGACAAACCGGTCGTCGAACTCGCGCAGATTTTATTCCCGATCTTCGACCACATCATTCTCGTTCAGGTGGATTCGCCGAGAGCCGAATCTGCAGAGCATCTCGCACAGGCCGCGGCAGCGGTCGGTACTTCATACGAGGTAGCACCCAACTTGCCGGCAGCACTGGAAGCTGCTTGTACTCACATCCATACTGACGGAGAGATTGTCGTGACCGGCTCTGTCTTCCTGGTCGGCTCCCTTCGTGCTCTCGTCCTCAATGAGGAGCCCCTTCGCGCATGAGTAGCGCTCCAACACCGCTTCCGCTTCCGCCACTCTCGTTTCTGCAGCGCTGGCGTTCGAATCTAATTCAGGCGCCGCTGGTCTTTTTGGCGACTGGGGCTTTCGGTACGGTCTCTCTCGTGGCCTCTCTCTTTGAGAAAGATGGCCGGCTTCAACATAGGATTGCTCGCCGCTGGGCGAAGACACTGTTAAAAATCAGCGGTGCGCCAGTTACCGTGAGTGGGCGCGAGAACCTCGGCAGAGCGCCTGTCGCTGTTTATGCATGCAATCATCTATCTTTCATGGACACGCCAGTAGTCTTTGGCATGCTGCCCTTCCAGTTTCGAATCCTGGCGCGGCACGACCTCTGGAAGCTGCCCTTTATTGGCGGTCATCTGCAGCGTTCCGGGCAAATTCCCGTCAATGCCGATAATCCCAAGGCTTCAATCAGCAGCTTAAGTGTGGGTGTGCGGGCTTTGAAGGCCGGCATGCCCCTATTTGTCTTTCCCGAGGGAGGACGGGCCATCGATGGTCACCTGAGCACCTTCATGAGCGGGCCTGCCTACATGGCAATTCGAGCTCAGGTTCCTATCGTACCTATGGCGATCGTGGGCACCTACGAGCTGCTGCCAATGCACGGCAAGCATTACAGACCCCATCCACTCCGCCTTGCCGTAGGCGAGCCAATTCCCACTGCTGGGCTGACCACCAAGTTCACAGCGGAGTTGACGGAGCGCCTTCGCGAGGCGATTTATACGCTGTACTACACCTACGTAGATGCCCCACAATTTACCGCCACGTCTGAGCCGGTGGAGGAGCTTACATGAGCGATGCTCGGGCAAGGATCGCGATCCCCATGCCCACCTCCGCCGATCCGGCTTATAACCAGCGGAGCTGGCCACAGTATGCCCATGCCGTCGAGCTTTCTGGGGGCGAAGCAGTTCCGATTGACATCACGACACCACAAGATGAGCAGGCGCGGGTGCTTTCAACCTGCTCCGGAGTATTGTTGCCGGGGTCGCCAGCGGATGTAGATCCACAGAAATATGAGAGCGATCGACAACCTGAGTGCGCTCCGGCAGATCCGGCGAGAGAGGCTACCGACGAGCTGGCGATTCAGGATGCGTTCAATCTCGGTAAGCCGATCTTCGCCATCTGCTACGGATTGCAGTCCCTGAACGTCTGGTGTGGAGGCTCACTCATCCAGCAACTTAGGACAGAGCTTGATCATGCGCCCGGCAGCGAGGTCCGCCATGCTCACGCAATTTCCGTAGCTCCAAGCAGCCAGCTTGCACGCATGCTCGATTCTTTGGGCTCCGCGCCTATCATTCAGACCAACTCCAGTCATCACCAAGCTCTAGAGACGGTTGGGGGGCGGCTAGAGGCTGTTGCGTGGTCGGTGCCCGACGGGGTAATTGAAGCTGCAGAGGGAGCTGGCGAACAGTTCATATTGGGCGTTCAATGGCACCCGGAGCGGACCATGGACTCCGAAGAGCTCTCCCGAACACTATTCAATGCGTTCGTCAAGGCTGCTGGCTTCTGGACACCACGAGCGGTGCATGACTCACTCGCCGAATGAGCATCACGCCTGAGCGGGTTAGTAATGCAATTGCCGATGCGAGCCTGGCCGAGGTCTCTCTTCAGGCCAGCACTGCTCTAAGTGTTTATGCAAACCTGCTGCACAGGTGGAATCAGCGATTAAACCTGACCTCGATCCGCGATGAAGAAGAGGTACTCTCGCGACACATAGTGGAAGGTATCTTTGTTGCTCAGGCGCTGCCCCCTATTGGAGGCACGCTGCTTGATTTCGGCTCAGGGACTGGGATTCCTGGCATCATCATCGCCGTATGCCGCCCGGATCTGCGAGTGGTGCTAGCGGAAGCCAAGAAGAAAAAGGCGTCCTTTCTGAAAGAGGCAACCCGGTGTATGTGTCTTTCGGCCACTGTACATGCTGGCCGAGTGGAAGATTTAGCTCCCGATCGGTGTTTTGAATTTATTACGATGCGAGCGGTGGATCGAATGCCTCAGATGGTGCCAGTTGCAGAGCAGCGGTTAGGGAAAGCCGGTACTCTGTACCTCCTCACTTCGACTGATGCTGTTCCGACCCTGCAATCCTCGACAACACAAGCCATGCACTGGAGCCAGATTCCTCTGCCGGGCAGTCTTTCGCGCCTGCTCTTGATTGGCAGACAGCTTAATGTTCCACGTGGAACAGAAGCCTGACGTTCCACGTGGAACGCTGAATATCGACTTAACCACGCCAGACCGATTGCACTCGGCTCCTACCTCGTCTAAGTTCATAGTAATGAGCCAATGCCGAACCCTCGCAATCGTGAACCAAAAAGGCGGCGTGGGCAAGACCACTACTGCTATAAATCTAGGCGCAGCTCTGGCGATAGCTGGCCTCCGCTGTCTGGTGGTCGACTGCGACCCTCAGGCAAATACGACTGGCGGTCTGGGGATTGCCAAAGAGGATGGCCGCCCGTCCATCTATGATCTCTTGCTCGGAACCCAGGACGCCGCTGCGGTTCTGCTCGACTCAGAGATTGCCGGTTTGAAGGTGATACCAGGCACTAAAAACCTGATCGGCGCCAATGTAGAACTGGTGGGCCAGGATGATCGTGAGACCCGGCTTAAAACCGCTCTGCAGCCCATTCGCGAGTCTTTCGACTTCATTCTTCTGGACTGCCCCCCCGCGCTCGACCTGCTTACCCTAAACGCTCTGGTAGCCGCAGACCGGCTGCTCGTCCCCATGCAGGCTGAATACTTTGCCCTTGAAGGCATCAGCGAGCTTATCAGCACACTTCGGAAGGTGCAGGCTGCGTACAATCCTGGCCTGGAGCTTGAGGGCGTTGTGTTGACCATGTTCGATGAGCGAACCAACCTGGCCCAGCAGGTGACGGCCAATCTCCGGAGCTTTTTTGGCGACAACCTGCTGAGGACGGTGATCCCGAGAAATATACGGCTCGCCGAGGCCCCCAGTCATGGGCAACCTGTCCTCTTGTATGACCCCCGTTCCCGGGGTGCCGAAGCCTACCGGCAGCTTGCCGCCGAGCTTATGCGCCGTGCCGGGATATAGCCCTCTAAACCAAAAGGCGGCAAGCATGCCGCCTCCATCCGAAAACATACCTAACCATCGCTGACCTGGAACGTAGAGGAGAGATATGACTGTCACGGATACGAAGCGTCGAGCGCTCGGTAAGGGACTGGAAGCACTGCTCCCGAGTTTGGCTGCGAAAGCCGAGCCAATCGAACCCAGATCCGAAAAGTCTGAGCGAGCCGAAGCAAACGGCAGGCCTCTTGAGCTCAGAATTGACCTGATTGACCGGAACCCCTTTCAAACCAGGACCCGTTTCGATGAGGCGCAATTGGCAGAGCTGGCCACATCGATCGGCTCCTCCGGAGTCGTCCAACCGATCATCGTTCGTCCCCTGGTCCAGGGACGTTATCAGTTAATTGCTGGGGAGCGCCGCTGGCTCGCCTCGAAGACGGCAGGAAAGCAGACCATTCCGGCCATCGTGCGGCCCTGCTCTGACGCGCAGGCGATTGAGATGACGGTGGTCGAGAATCTGCAGCGCGCCGATCTGAACCCGATGGAACAAGCCCGCGCCTTCGACCGCTTGGGCCGCGAATTCCATATGACCCAGGAGCAGATGGCGCAACGGACTGGGAAGGATCGGGCCTCGGTAGCGAACTTTTTGCGGCTTCTCCGTCTGCCAGCACAGGTCCAAGACCGGGTCGAGGCTGGCGAGCTTAGCTTCGGTCATGCAAGGACGCTCCTGGCGCTGGAATCTCCAGACGCGATCTCCGCAGCGGCGAAGAAGATTCTGGCGCTTTCATTGTCGGTACGGCAGACGGAATCTTTTGTGCAAGGCTTACTTCATCCAGAGAAAAAGCAGACCGCTGAGGAGCAGCGTCGCCTAAAGGAGCCGCTAGATCCGAACGTTCGAGAGGCGCGTGATCTACTGCAACGCGCTCTGGGCCTGAAAGTCACGATTGAGGACAAAGCGGGCCGAGGCAAGGTAATCATCGAATACTCCCGGCTTGAGGACTTCGACTCACTTCTTTCCCGCATTACGGGTGCGTAGCAAGTGGCTGACCCTGCACTTCCTCGACCCGCGAATACACTGTATTTCCCGCTACGCACCCTCGCTCTGTTTCTGATCTATGTTCTAGGCCTGTGGGCGCCGTGGACCCGCTTTTCCGGAGAGCCAGTTACGCTTCTATGGCTGGTGCTTTCATCGCAACTTGTAAGCACCGGCTGGATGGGTCTTCAATATGCAACTAACACAGTTACGATATGTGCAATCTTGCTGGCCTTTTTTGGAGCCATCCTCCGCGTCTGGGGATCGGCGCGTCTGAGCGCGGCTGCAGAAGACAGGGGTTTTGATAAAGGCCGCTCTGCTGCGAGTCCAGTTCGCCTGGTGCGCAGCCCACTCTATATAGGCGCGTTGCTCTTTGCCCTTAGCGTGACTATTCTGATGCCGCCGACTGGAGCACTCGCCTTCCTTATCGCCGTGCTTCTCTTTTCCGCGCTGCTTGTTCCCGCCGATGAACGCGCATTGCGTGTGTCTTCAATGCCACCCGCCAAGCCTTCCTGGCGTTGGGGCCACGCGGTCTTCGGCGAGTTGTTCCTTGTTAGCTTCACCGTCTGCCTGGCCGTCTTTGCGTGGCGGTTCAACGCCCAGCTACTTATCCGGTGCCTGTTCATCTGCTTTGGCGTGTCGCTCATCGCTCGTGCGCTTTTGCCAGCCGACACTGCAACATCCTGAGCCAAAAAAAGGGGTACGGCTTCGCAGGCCATACCCCAGCTTCGCTCGTCTTGCATTTGCAACAGTGACTGTCCGTGGAACAATCCGCCTTGTGCTTCTCGCATTACAAAAAGCAAGCTTCTCGCTTGCACTGCATAGCTACTTCTTCGGCGGAGCGATCGTGTCCTTGGCTGCCTTGGCAACGCGGAACTTCACCACAGTCTTGGCTTTGATCTTGATCTGCTCGCCTGTTTGGGGGTTACGTCCCATGCGCGCCTTACGCTCTGCTTTTACCAAACGGCCGAGACCCGGTATGACGAAGACACCGTTTTTCTTGGTTTCCTTTACCGCGGTTTCCGCGAGCAGATCCAAAAAGCCGGAAACCTGTTTGTTCGTCAGTTCGAGCTTTTCTGCCATCTGGCGGATGAGTTGGGTCTTGGTGAGTCCTGCTGCCATCTTGAGTAATTCCTCCTCGTGTGTTCAGGAGCGTCGTTCCGCTGTAGCGCATTGCTTGTCGAAACGCAACGCTTGTATTGCAAAAACCCAGTGTTTATGCGGCTTCCAACGACTCCTACCGCCGTTTACCTTGCGTCTTTCAAAAGTGTTTGTCAACGGGAAAACGCGCAAAATTCCATCATTGGCCTGTTTTCTTCTGTATTTACTGGGATTTGTAGGTCTTTCTACCACTTTCGAGGGAGCTTGTACCGTGTTTACCCGGCAGGATAGCGCACCGGCGTAGCCCTAGACCAGTTTTCCTGTAGGTGTAGTGGAGAGCTGAAGCTGGCGCAGCCTTTCTTCGAGGAAAGGTTGCATAGAATGTGCTCTTCGCGCGCTCACAGTATCAGGAAAACTGGTCTAATCCAAGCCGAAGAGCGGCTTTCGCCGCTTGGTCAGTTGCGGCAACAGAGGAGTGTTCAACAACTCTACCAGCGGAGCCGCCACGCGAAAGCGCAATGCTACCTGCTTCGCGAAATCCGGTCTCACAGCGGCTTCTGCTGGCAGCGTACACACGACACCCCATTGCCGTTGGCGGATCAGGTCATCGCCGGGATGCTCTTTGGGAAATCCTTTCGGCGTCCGGCTAAGGGGAACGCCATGCTCCAGTTCGAAATGCGAGCGTAGCCTTTTGCCGTCGAATAACTTGCGCATCGCCTCGTGATGCTCCAACAAATACGTACGAATAGCCGACAACTGTTCCCTCTCCGGCATGTACACCCCGGCGGCAATATGCACGTCCTTACCCGAAACGTGAAAGTAAAAGCCAGCGCCCGAGGTCTTCTCCAGCCCCGCACGCGTCCACCACGCGCCGATCTGGCGCTTGTAGGGCCGCTTGTCGCTCGAGAAGCGCGTATCCCGATAGATCCGCATCAAGCTCTTCTCCGCGGGACGTACATGGGCGGGCGCAAACTCGGCCATCTCCTCCGTAACCGCGCGCAGGATGGCCAGCATTGGCTGCTTGACCTCGTATTCAAAGCCTGAACGCCTGGCCTCAAACCACTCGCGCCGGTTGTTGCGTGCCAGTCCCTTAAGAAAGGCTATGCCCGCCGGTCTGAAGTGCGCGGGCACGACCGCCGCATCGCCAATTCGTTGCGCGCGTGGTTTTGAATCCTGTATCTTTGCCGCTATTCGGTTTGTCACTCTCCAACTTTAATTGCAAACCCGGCGACTTCGCTCTCCAGTCGTCTGTTTGACTGCATGGCATCAGAGGCGTCTCCTTGCGGCAGAGGACTTTTCTGTGCGCGAGGATAGCAGCGTCAGCATCCCCGCTGACCTCCGGGCTCAAATAGCGCTAGCGGCTACTAATCAGCATGATCGGGTCTGGAACCGCCCGGCACTTCGACTGCTCGGACGCATGCCACACTGAACCGTCCGCGTAGGTGATGGAATCGAGATCTACCCAGCGGATGGTACTTACTCGTTCGATCGACAGGTCAGAGTCGCCCGTACCCTTCGCTCCAATTCTGCGGTCTAGCTGGAAAGTTTTGGCGATATCATCCCGTCCCGCAGAGCCGAGGGGAAGAACCCGCCCATGGAAAGACAACCCATGAACAGTGGCCTCGGCAGCGACGATCTCGCGCGTTCCCCGGTTCTGCAACACGAGAGTGATGACCTGGGCGGGAACTCCGGGATGCACCACATCCGCCCGCATCAGCTCGCTGCCGGACCGCTGCTCCGCCATTAAGCCGACGGGGCACGCGCGACTCTGGCTCGGCTGTAATTGCATCACCGCATCGGATGCACGATCAGCTGCGCCAGCCAGCGTACTTACCGCTGCAATCACCGCAAAGGCAAAAACAAAGGAGTTGCGCATCGAGACCTCCACAAAGCGCAGGTTCGCGTACGACCAAACAATACTCCCGGCGATACCGCGATCTCAAGCCAAATTCGCTAGCGGATTGCTACGAGCGCGCCACGGAAGAGCGCCTCAAAATCGCTGCCGGCCGACTTGTCCTTCGCTACCGCTGCTTCGATCGCCTTTTGCGCCGATGCCCGCTGATAGCCCAGGTTCACGAGGGCCGAAAGCACATCCTCCGCCGCTGGACCGGCCGCGGCCACCGTAGGCTCCACGGCCATATCCTCCATCTTGTCCTTGAGTTCCATCACCAGCCGTTCGGCCAGCTTTTTGCCCACACCCGGAATCCGCGTCAGCGTTCCATGATCGCCGCCACGAATAGCCGCCGCCAGCCGCTCCGTGCTTAACCCGCTCTGCACCGTGACCGCCAGCTTAGGGCCAACGCCGTTCACCGTGATTAGCCGCTCGAAGATGCGCTTTTCATTGCGGTCCAGGAAGCCGAAGAGAGCCAGCGTGTCTTCCCGCACTTGTGTGTGGATATGGAGGGAGACCTCCGCGCCTTCATTGGGCAGTGCCGTAAATGTGGACACGCTAATGGTGACGTCATAGCCGACGCCGCCTGCCTCGATGATGACTCGTTGTGGCTGCTTGGAGAGCAGGCGTCCGCGTAGATGCGCAATCATGCCGGGATTGTAACCGGGCTGCCCGGCCTGTCGCGCATGGTAGTCGCGTTGGGCACCGTGCGAGGCTAGCGGCGGCGATACAGGATCTGGAACTCGTAACCGCTATTTGGCGGGAAGAGCGCCGCTATCGCACGCAGGCGCTCAGCAAGCGCCGGGGCGGCCAGCAGCGGATACTCCCGCTCGCGCAGGTCCATGTAGTCGAAGTCCAGCGTCAGCGAGAGCATATACATCGCGAGCGCATCGGCAAAGGCCGCCTGCTGGTATGCCGCCCTGGCTTTCTCGTCTACAGGCCCTAGGGGCTGCCGCTCAGGGAAACGCTCCGCAGCCTCGCGCGGCCGCTCTCCTGCATTGCGCGGACGGCGCGGGTGCTCAGCCGGCTGCCCTGCCTCCCGATCGGGCTCCAATGCTTTAGCGCGGCTCTCCCAGGCATCGTGGCTGGTTTCGCCGCGCACGTTGGCCACCGCCTGCGCCCACACGATCTCGCCGAACTCGCGCGGCACGCCTACAGCTTCGGCATAGTGATGGCCTACGTTGATGAAAAACTCAAAGGCCAAGGCGAACTTGTCCTGCATCAGCCGGGTAGAGATAAAGACGCAATCGGCCCCAGCGAAATGCACATTGCGGTGACAGATAGCGCGGTCGCTTAACTCCGGCGTGTAGACCGGCGCAATCATCGTCTCGCCACCGGTGTGGGCATCCTCCGGGATCATGCCTTCTTCGCCCTCGTGAATGGTCAGCGGCACGAAGTAGTAGGCGCGATGCGTCAGCGCCTTCGCGATGGGACGCGGCACGGCGTTGGTGATCTGCTCCAACTCAGCGGCCGCCACTTTGGTATCAGAAAACGTGGCGTAGCAGATGCCATTCGCGGCCTGCTGCACCGGGGCCTCGCGCGCAACGGTTGCGGCTGGCAACAACTCTATCGGGGTAGTCTCCTGGGCGGTCTCTGCCATCCCTAGTATTCTAGCTGAGGAAGTACTCTGCCTATGCGCACCTACCCTATTGCCTCGCCACGACCGTCCGCGACTCTCTTTGGCATACCTATCGGCGACTTTGGCCTCTTTGCAAGCATGCTGATGGCTACCGCGCTCGGCTTTATGACCTTCTTCGGGGTCACATTCCTCAGCATCTTCGGCATACTCATCTACAACGGCATCACCCATCACCATGTCACGCTGGACGCCAGTTACAAATACATCGCGCTGCCCGCGGGCGTGATCGTGCTGGTCGTCAGCATGCTGGTGCTCCTGGGTCTCTGGGTGCGCAACAAACTCTCCGGCATGCGGCCGCCGGTCTAGCCGTCAGGCAGATGGAGCTTATGTCTATTGTCACTATTCCGGTTACAGAAGCACGCGAAGCATCTCCGGCCCAGCGCCGCCAATGGTGCGAGCAACTGGAAACGGGCGATATACTCTTTTTCCCGGAGACGCCCGTTGCCATCTCGGAGAGAGACCTTGCATTTCTCCGTGGCCAGCAGCAGACTGACAGCTCTCTGCACAAGAACATCGCCTACAAACCAAACTCCCACGTGCTCTCCGGGTTCGACACCAAAACAGCAAACCCTGATGCAGTCGCGCGTTTGCAGAGCATTATGCGTGGCTATTCGGAATCTGTAACCGCGTTCCTTACATATTTTCTCGCGCCCTACGAAAGCCACTGGCAGCTGGATTACGCGAGCTTTCGCCCGCAGGAGGAGCAGGGTCGCGATCTGCCGCTGCGCCGCCGCAACGACTTGCTGCATACCGATGCATTTCCCACACGACCCACGCACGGCTCGCGCATTCTGCGCTTCTTCAACAATATCCATTCCACGCGGACGCGCGACTGGGTCGTCAGCGATCCCTTTCGCGCCACGGCCGCCCGCTATGCTCCGCGCGAAATCGCGTTGCCCCAGCCAGATTCTGGCCCTGCAAAGGCGTGGAAGTCCCTCGCCCGCACAGCTGGCCTCGGGGCCGCCGTACCGTCCCTCAAGCGCTCACCCTATGACGACTTCATGATGCGCTTTCATAACTTCCTTAAGGAAAATGCGTCATTCCAGAGCACCTGCCCCAGGTACGAATTCAAGTTTTCTCCCGGCTCTTCCTGGATGGTCTACACCGACACGGTGCCGCACGCGGTGCTGGCCGGCCAGTACGCGCTCGAGCAGACCTTTCTGGTTTCGCACGACGCCATGGTTGCGCCGCAGCACTCGCCGCTTACGGTGCTCCAAGAGATGAGTGGGGCGAAGCTGGTTTAGCTCACCACGCCTCCATTACAGGTCCTGGCACAAATCAGCCGTTCGTGCATTACTCTGGTTGCCTCACTTGTATCTCTTGGAGGCTCCACGATGTCATCTTCCCAAAAGGCAGTTGCGCTCCTACTCGCATGCGCGCTGACTCCGGCGCTTGCCGCTGACCACACGAAGTCCAAGACCACGGTAGACGAGTCAACAGCCACCGAAGCGCAGCCCGCGACCGAATCCCTCGACCTGACCATGTACTCGCGCATTCGCGAAGAGGGCCTGACGCACTCGCACATCATGGAGTTCGCCTCCGCGCTCTCGGATGACATTGGCGGCCGCCTGACCGGATCGCCCAACATGCAGAAGGCGAACGAGTGGACCCGCGACACCCTCACCCATCTCGGCCTGAGCAACGCGCACCTGGAAGACTGGGGCGAGTTCGGCATGGGTTGGCAGCAGCTCAATACGTGGGTGCGCATGGCATCGCCGGACATGGCTCCATTTATTGGACAAGCGACACCCTGGTCGCCAGCCACCAGTGGCGTCGTGAGCGGGCAGGCAGGCAGCGTCACCATCAACGACGAAAAGGAGATGGATCAGTACCGCGGCAAGCTCGCCGGCAAGATAGTCCTGCTCGGCGAAATGCGCCCCGTACCCCCGGTGGATAAGCCCTTGTTCGAGCGCTACACCGGCAAGCAACTGGAAGAGATCGCCGCCTACCCGGAAGCCTCCCGGGCAGCAATGGATCCAAACCTCCGTCTGCAGACCTACATCAAGCGCTCGGAATTGAAAGACAAGATCGCCAGCTTTCTTGCCGAGGAAAAGGTCGCTGGAGTCCTGTTGCCCAGCCGCAATGGCGAAGACAGTGGCGGCAGTGGCGGTACCTTCTTTAACGACAACGGCGCCGCCCTGGGCAGCCAGCCCTACAAGCGCGACAAGGCGGTCAAAGTGCCTGTCGTCGTTCTAGCCATCGAGAACTATGGCCGCGTCTACCGGCTGATCAAGCAGAATGTGCCGGTCACGCTCGAGATGGATGTGCAGACTCGCTTCACCGGCGATACCGAGCACGGCTTCGACACCGTCGCCGAAATTCCCGGTACCGATCCCAAGCTCAAAGAGCAGGTCGTCATGGTCGGCGGCCATCTCGACTCATGGGCCTCCGCCACCGGGGCTACCGATAACGGCGCCGGCTCGGTGGTCGCGATGGAGGTGGTGCGCATCCTGAAGGCGCTCGACGTTCATCCGCGCCGGACGATTCGCATCGCCCTCTGGAGCGGTGAAGAAGAAGGGCTCTTTGGATCCAAGGGTTACGTCACGCAACACTTCGGATCGTTTCCGCTTTCAACTGCGCCGGACCAGGCGAAGCTGCCCGCATTTCTGCGCAAGGCGGCCGGTCCGGTCCAGACCAAGCCGGAGTGGAAGACGCTGGACGCGTACTTCAACATCGACAATGGCAGTGGCAAAGTGCGTGGCATTTACCTGCAGGGCAACGCCGCCGCCGAGCCCATCTTTAAGCAGTGGATCGCGCCACTCCGAGACCTCGGCGTCACCACCCTCACCATGCGCAACACTGGCGGCACCGACCATCTTTCGTTTGACGCCGTGGGCCTGCCCGGCTTCCAGTTCATCCAGGACCCGCTCGACTACGAGAGCCGCACGCACCACTCCAACATGGATTTATATGAGCGCCTGCAGCCCGGCGACCTGGCGCAGATCGCTACGGTCGAGGCCATCTTCGTCTACAACACGGCCATGCGCGACGTGATGCTGCCGCGGAAGGCCTTTCCACACCCCGAGCTGCGCGATCAACAGACCGCGCCACTGACCGATCTCTTTCCCAATGCCACACCCCCACCCCAGACCGGCCCAGCGCTGAAGTGAAACACTCCGTGCGGCGGATGCGCTTTGAGGAAAGCAAAAGAGGCAGGAGCTAACTCCTGCCTTAGTTTCACAGGCATGCGAGCAGATGAGTACCATCTCAAGGCCGCGCATCCAGACAGCGGAGTTTGCCCTAGGGAACCTCTGATTAAATTGGCCCGTCGAAAGGGACGGGCTTCAGCGCATCCGTAAAATGCTGCCAATACAACGCGGCTTTAGCCGCTGAGGGCCTCAGTTCACGCTACGCAGACTTAATCAGAGTCGCCCTATGCATCATCTTTGATCCGCGGTGCTCTCCAGACTCGACGTCTATCCCGCCCCGCCCTATGCTTAAAGAATCCATGTCCTCTCCTAGCCAACACGACCAACTCGCCCAGGTTCAGATTCACCTTCCCGACGGCTCCGTCCGGTCGCTCCCCTCAGGCTCCACGGCCTATGATGTCGCGATGGGCATCTCGCCGCGGCTGGCCGCCGCCGCAGTCGTGGCGCGGGTTCGCCCGGTTACAGCCGCTCCCCAGACGGCGCCCGACTCCAATGCCACCTCCAGCGATCTAGCGATGTACGCCGCGCAGAATCCCGCCGCCGAGCGGCTGGTCGATCTCCGCGCGCCGCTCACCGAGGATATCCACCTGCAGCTACTCACGGAAAAAGACCCGGACGCCCTGCACATCGTCCGTCACTCGGCTGCACACGTGATGGCCACGGCCGTTCTCGAACTCTTTCCGGAGACCAAACTCGGCCACGGCCCCGCCACCGATGCCGGTTTTTTCTACGACTTCTACCGGCCCACGCCTTTCACGCCAGACGACCTCGCCGCGATCGAGGCGAAGATGGCCGAAGTGGTCGCGCGCGATGAGGCGTTCATCCGTGAGTTTGAGCCGCGTGAAGAGGGCTTGGCCGAGTATCGTGCGCACGACGACTTCATGAAGGTCCACTTCATCGAGCGCTTCACCGCGCCCGGCGAAGAGATCTCACTCTACCGCAACGGCAGCTTCGTCGACTTCTGCCGCGGTCCGCACGTGCCCTCCACCGGGCGCGTCAAGGCCTTCAAGGTGCTCTCGCTGGCCGGTGCGTACTGGCTGGGCGACGAGAAGAACCCGCAGTTGCAGCGCATCTATGGCACGGCTTTCTTTTCTAAGAAAGAGCTGGAGGAACACTTTGCGCGTCTTGAGGAGGCGCAGCGGCGCGACCACCGCGTGCTGGGCAAGCAGCTGGACCTCTTCTCCATCCAGGAGCTCGCGGGCCCGGGCCTGGTCTTCTTCCATCCCAAGGGCGCGATCATCCGCAAAATCATGGAAGACTGGATGCGCGATGAGTGTATCCGTCGCGGTTACGATCTCGTCTACACGCCGCACGTGGCCCGGGTCAACCTCTGGCAGACCAGCGGCCATGAGGGCTTCTACTCGCAAAACATGTTCACGCCCATGGAACTGGACGATGCGGACTACCGCATAAAGCCGATGAACTGTCCGTTCCACATCCTCATCTATAAGAATTCGCCCAAGAGCTATCGCGATCTGCCCGTACGTTTTGCGGAGCTGGGCAATGTGTACCGCTATGAGCGCTCCGGCACCATGCACGGGCTCTTGCGCGTGCGCGGCTTTACGCAGGATGATGCGCACATCTTCTGCACGCCGGCGCAGATCGAAGATGAGGTCGTCGGCTGCATCGATTTTGCGCAAGCAGTCCTCAAGACCTTCGGCTTCGATGAGTTTCAGGTGGAGCTCTCTACCTGGGATCCGAATGATCGCGCGCACTATGCAGGCTCAGACGAAGACTGGAGCCGCGCTACGGAGTCCCTGAAGAACGCGCTCGATCGCAAAGGCATTCCCTACAAGACGATCCCCGGCGAAGCGGCCTTCTATGGTCCCAAGATCGATATCAAACTAGTGGATGCGATCGGTCGTCTATGGCAGCTCTCGACCGTGCAGTTCGACTTCAATATGTCGGCTCGTTTTGAGCTTGAGTACACTGGCGAAGACGGCGAACGCCACCAACCGGTCATGGTGCACCGCGCGCTCTTCGGGTCGGTGGAGCGATTCTTCGGCGTGCTCATTGAGCACTATGCAGGCGCGTTTCCGCTCTGGCTCGCGCCGGTGCAGGTGGGTCTGGTGCCGATCGCGGAGCGTCACAACGCCTATGGCGAAAAACTCCAGGCAGAGTTGAAGAACGCCGGGATTCGCGCCCAACTGGACGGACGGAACGAAAAGATGAATGCGAAGATTCGCGACCTGACAATGCAAAAGATTCCGTACATTCTGGTCTTTGGCGACAAGGAAGCGGAGGCTGGCGCCGTCAGCGTCCGGGTGCGCGGCAAGGGGGATCAGGGCTCGATGCCACTCGCAGACTTTCTGACGAAGGCGCACGCGCTGGTTGCAACGAAGTCGGTCGAGCTCTAGGCAGAGTAGGTAGGTTAAAAGAGTTGGCCGCTCCAGAGGTTGTGCTCCAACCAGGAGCGGCCACACAGTCGTTTCCGGGCGAGTTGCTGACGCGCCGGGTGGTTTTTAGGCTTCATTCTCCAGACGGTCGAGGTGCCGGGCCGCAGAGGCCAGCGCCTCCGCTCCGCGCATGCACTCTAGCGCGCGGGCGTAGTGCTGATCATTGCGGGCGGCTTCTGCCTCCTGCACGAGGGTGTAGATCATCTCGAGAGCGTCCTCACCCTCGTCATCTTCGTCGTCGTGCTCCAGTCCGGCGTCTTCGTCGTCGTCAGCCTCGGGTGAATCGTCGTCTTCCGCCTCTTCGTCGTCCTCGTCTATTTCGTCCTCTTCGTCTTCATCGAGTTCATCGTCGTCGAGTTCGACTTCGAGCTGTGACTCTTCAGCCAACTCCTCGTATTCGCGGGTAAAGGCGCTCTGCAGCTCCTCGGTCCAATCGACCTCATCAGGCTCGCGCGCAATCACCGAGGCAAACGCAATGTGCTCGGCAGCCCGCGCCAGCTCTGCCGCGATCTTCGCGTACTCTGGCATCTCGGTCACCGTCTCCAGCCCGCCGGTTGCTAGACGATGCACGCGCTGTGCTAGTTCGGTGAGCACGCCATTCTGGGACGCACCCCCGAGCACGACCGTCACGCGTACGAGGTGCTCATAGGCGCGGCGCACGTCCTTTCCGGGACCTTTCTTCACGTCCTTGCGCGGGTCTTTTTTATCTTTCAGGCCTTTGTCCTTGCCCGGCTTGTCTTTCTCGAAGCCCTTCTTGCCGGAGCCATTCTTCTCCGCCTTCTTGTCATCGGCGTGCTTTGCTGCCTTCTCTGGGTACGGCTTCTTACCTTGCTTTTCTGCTGGGCTCATAGGAGCTTAGAACAAACAGTGCCCCGCGGTGTTGCTTTGCGAATGCGTCATTCTGAAGCTGGTTCAATCGGAGCGGAGCAGGCAAAGATGCGGGCGTGGGCATTCGCAAATGCTGGGCCTTCGGTCCAAACCCAGCTATCCTGGTCCGTCCAGACAGGGTCGCTGCTTGTCACCAGCAGGTCATTGATGCCCAACGCGCGGCAACTCCGCTCCACTGAGGCAAAGCTGGACATTGGGCGATCGAAGATCCTCTCCACCGCGCCCAACACTGCCGGGTAGTCGGCCACTTTTCCACCAAAGCGATAGCCCGTCTCGCCCCGCGCAGCGGTCTGCCGCTCCATGAAAAGGCCAGGAACGATGCCGTCATTGACAGCTGGATTGTCTTGCACGACTGCGCTGATAGGCGTTGTGCGCCGGACAAACTCGAGTGCCTGCCGCACATCGGCGATGTATGCGCCATTACCGGACTGGAGGGTCACCAGCGGGTTCACATGCGGCGCCTCGCCGTGATCCACTGCCAAAGCAAACAGGCGGAGAGTCCCGACCTCTGCCAGCGTGCTGCCGACCCCAAGAACTACCAGGACCAACATTAGGATCCTGAGTGCTCCCCGTTGGCGATAAGCCCCACTTGCGAAGTAGTCCACGGCGCACCACAGCAGGATGGCTTGAATCGGCAAGGTGCCGCGCCAGCCCAGGTCATTGGTTCCCGCGGTTCCGGTTCCCGAGCTGAGAAGCAGCGTCACCAGCAGCATCACCCCGCCAAGCAGCGTCAGCAACTGACGGCGGCGGCGCGCATCCGCATCGCCCGCGCGGAAGTGTCTCCACTTCCACATCCCGGCCACCACCAGGAATCCCAGTTCGAAGACCCAAACCAACGGCTGTACCAGCAATGCGATTAGTCCTTCCGCGACCCCGTGCGCGTGCAGCCCACGGCTTAGCCACTCGCCGAAGATCGACGAGCGCACCGCCAGGTGGACGAACCGGTCGCCGCCTGCTCCTACCCCCGATGACGCGTGCAGGAGCAGCAGGACATAGGGGAGTGCCGTAGCACCGGCCACGGCAAGCGCCAGAAGCACACGAGCGAGGTAGGTCCAACGGCGCGTTCCGAGCAACACCGCCGCGAAGACCCCGAAGAACGCAAAGAATGCGAATGCTAGATGAATGGATAGCCCGACCGAGGACGCGAGAGCAAGGCCTGCCAGCGCTGAGGGAAGCCATGCTTGCCTCCACCCACGCACCACACGCGCTTTCCACAGCAGCAACAACGCCGTCATGCCAGCCACGAATCCAGCTGTGTGGTTAGGCACCCAGACGAAGGTGTCATACCAGCCGGGCATTTGGCCGTCCAGGTCGATCCAGGTCAGCGTCGGCCAGAAGAGTGCCGGCTTTCCGTGGAGCAGCCGCACGCATGTGACCACTAGGAATGGGAGGAACTGCAGCCCACCCACGCACATGCAGCCTAAGAGGATGAGCCCGCGCCGCACCGCGTCTTTGTGCGCGAAGAAGATCTTAAGATAGAGTCCCAGCAACGCAATTCCCGCAAGGCCAGCCCACAGAATGCTGCCAAAGAGAGCGTCGCGTGCACCCAGACTAAAGCCACTCAGCCGAACCACAGCTCCGCATAGCATGAACCAGAAGTAGTGATAACGAAAGGGCACGGGGTGGCCGGCATCCAGGAAAAAGGGCGAGGCCGGCGGCAGCGTCTGTGCCCGCGCCACCGCCGCCACGAACTCCGTTCGAAAGCTGTGGTCGAGCGAGAGCTGCGTCGGGCACAGACCGCTCCCGATCGGTAGATCAACGAGCGTGAAGACCGCGACCGCACACCATCCAAGTGCAATCCACACCAGGCTTCGCGGCAGACGCCAGCGCGCCACCTCTCCTCGCGCCGCGAGCAGCAGGATCACCGTGCCCCCGATGAGCCCATAGTAAAGAACTTCTACCAGCGCGAACGACTGAGTCCAAAGCAAGAAGACGAGGATCGGCACGATCGATACCGAGAGCACCATCGAGGCGGCCAGCTGGGTAATGGCTGAGAGCGAACGAAAGTCCCAGAGCTTAAGCAGCCGTCCAAGAACGAACCCCGGCAACACCATCCAGGGGACAAAGAGCACGGACGCGATCAGCATGTAGCCGATATCACGAAGCAATTGCGCGAACAGGTGGCCCCTCCGGGAGTGGCATTTGGGAATAGGCTTAGTCTTTGATCGTGGTCCATTGTTGCAGGAGTTTAGAGCCGAATGTCATCTTCCCAATCTTTTCGTCGCAGCTCAGTACGACCGAGTTTAGCGACCTTTCATTTGATCTCGTTTGCATGCGCGATGCTGCTGACGCCGGAGTCCAGCCCGCTTCTGGCCCAGGCAGCTACTCCCGCGCAGAGGCAAACCGCCCCTGAGTTACTCGTCGACACTGATCATCGGCCGCAGATTAGCCTCGACGGCTCGTGGCACGTCATCGTCGATCCCTACGGTTCGGGCCTGTACACGTTTCATAATGAGTTGCGCAAGGATGGATATTTTCTGAATCAGCACCCTACGCCCGGTGGCCCACTGGTCGAGTACAACTTCAGCGCAGCGCCCACTCTGCGGGTGCCGGGCGACTGGAACACGCAGCGAGATTCGCTCTTTTATTACGAAGGGCCCCTCTGGTACCAGCGGGATTTCAACTATCAGGTCAAGCTCAGGACTCGCGTCTTCCTGCACATTGGAGCGGCAAACTACCGCGGCTACTTATGGGTGAACGGGAAGCAGATCTGCCAGCATGAGGGTGGTTTCACGCCTTTCGACTGCGAGGTAACGCAAGCGCTGCACGATGGAAGCAACTTCGCGGTGATCGCCGTCGATAGCACGCGGCTGGCGGATGGTCTGCCCACCTTGCAGACGGATTGGTGGAACTACGGCGGCCTGACGCGCGATGTGTTTCTGGTCGAGGTGCCGGAGCAGTTCATAGATGATTACGATCTCCACCTGAAGCGCGGGACGAAGGACGATCTGGAGGGCTGGGTTCACGTCGCCGGAGCTCAAGCTGGTTTGCCGGTTTCCATCAGCGTCAACACACAGCCAAAGACAACACGAGCGCAGGCCGTGGTAGACGCGAGCGGTCGCGCCACACTCGCAATGCGCGCTCCCGGACTGGAGCTGTGGTCGCCCGCGCATCCGCGACTCTACCAGGTCAAGCTGCAGGCCGGGAGTGACGCATTAGGGGACGATGTCGGCTTCCGCACGGTTGAGGTACGCGGCACGCAAATCCTGCTGAATGGGGCGCCAATCTTTTTGCACGGCGTGAGCATACACGCGGAGGCTCCTTACCTCACAGGGCGCGCCTACAGTGAGCAGGACGTCACGACGCTGCTGACGTGGGCGCAAGAGCTGGGCGCGAACTACGTCCGCCTGGCGCACTATCCGCACGACGAACGAATGACGCGGCTCGCTGACCGGCTCGGCATCTTGGTCTGGTCGGAGATTCCGGTGTACTGGGCCTGCGAATTCGACAATCCGGTGGTTCTGACCAAGGCTCAGAGCCAGCTGAGTGAGATGATCCGGCGCGACCGCAACAAGGCCTCCGTCATTCTCTGGTCGATTGCCAATGAGACGCCGCGGACTGCGGCGCGTACGAAGTTTCTGACGACACTGGCCGCGGATGCCCACACGCTGGATCCGACACGGCTGGTGACGGCAGCGTTGCTGGTGCGGACCGAGGGCATGAACAAGATCGTCGATGACCCGCTAGGCCAGGCGCTCGACGTGATCGGCGCGAACGAGTATGTCGGCTGGTATGAGCACACGCCCGAGGACGCCGACCGCACCACTTGGCAGGTCGCCTATCAGAAACCGATGATCATTAGCGAGTTCGGCGGCGGGGCCAAGTTCGGGATGCATGGCGCGCCGACCGCGCGATGGACGGAAGAGTACCAGGCGGATCTGTACAAGCATCAGTTTGTGATGCTGAACAAGATTCCTCAGCTGCGCGGTATAAGCCCGTGGATACTGATGGACTTCCGCTCACCGCGCCGCGTTCTTTCCGGCATTCAAGACAACTTCAATCGCAAGGGATTGATCACGGAACATGGAGAAAAGAAGCAGGCCTTCTATCTGCTGCAAAAGACATACAAGAGCGGGACGGTAGGTAAAGCAGAATAGCTTCCGCTTGGCGAGGCAAGCTACTGGGCTTCGCGGTTCGTAAGGGAGATGCGGAATGGCGGCTTCGTTTTTTCGGATGCTTCGACCTCGTAAGTCTGCGCTGTCTTTTTCGGATCGTAGTCTCGCCACAGCCATTTCAACTCTTCCGGAAGCTCGGCCGCACCCTGCCCGGAGTTATGCGTGCCCTCTCCGAAGCTGAAGTGGAAGTCGTAGTTCTTCAGCTTCAACGCGTTTGCCATGCGGACGTTGGCCAAAGGCCAGCTGCCATACCAGCTGCTATAGCGGTTGTTCTCCATATCGTGTGAGCCATCCTGCAGCCAGACGCGCAGATTGCGCCGGGGTTCGCGCAACACCTTGTCGGGGTAGTCCTGGCCGCCATCGGGATTCGCTGGATCTTCTTTCCACTGAATACTGGTGAAGCTACCGATCCAGGAGAGCACGCGGCTGAACTGATCCGGCATCTGCCAGGCGGCATTGAAGGAGCAGATGCCGCCAGAGGAGGCGCCGGTGATGGCCCGACTGTATGCGTCTTTGCGGATGTTGTATTCGGCACTCACTTTGGCGAGTATCTCGTCTTTCAGGTACTTGCCATAGCGATCGCTGACTGTATCGTATTCCGTGCTGCGCATGGAGTCCTTCAGCGTACGACCCCATTTTTCAGAATAAGCCTTTACGAAGTTGTAGGTCGGCGTACCGGGGGCGTTCGCGATGTCGCCTGGATCGATGAAGACGCAGATCATCACCGGAATCTTCTTTTGCGCGATCAGATTGTCGATCACGTTCAGCGCGGCGATGTTGCCGTGCCGATCGATGTACCCGCTGCCATCCTGAAATACCATCAACGCCGCCGGGGTCTTCGGATCGTAATGAGCCGGAACATAAATCCAATAGTCGTTCTTCATCCCATCGTAGATCTTGCTGGTGAAGGTGAGCTTCTCTGAGAGCTTGCCCGCCGGTACACCTGTCTGCTGGTAGGAGTCGGGACCGAAGGCGGGCAGATCGAGCTGTCCGCCGAACTTAGCGCCTGAGACGAGATAGTGAAAGGCATGCAGCCTGCCGACCGGCTGGATCTGCGCGACTGCGTACCAGAGGCCTGTGCTGCCCACCTGCTGCATTTGCGGTCCAGCCACGCCGTCGATCAGCAAAGAAGGTTTCGAGGCTGCCTGAACGGCAAAGAAGAATTCAGGACCTTCACCCTTCCAGGCAGTGCCGTCCGCCAGATCCTTTGCGGGGAAGCTGGCAGTGATTGCATCCGGCAGGCTTTCGCTGTGGGCGAGCGCCAGCGCGATGAGCTCCCGCGCGGTTTTCTTTTCTGCAGCGAAGGCGGAGGTTGTAAGAAACAAGAGCAGCAGGGCCAGTATGCGCATAGCACGAGTACTATACCGCCTCAGTTCGGGCATTTCGGATATTTCGCATGCTTCTGCACATACAATCCGTGTACCTAGGCTGTGTACATCTTGTCAGGGGTCTCGCGATGCGTTCGCTCCGCTGTCTCGCTCTCGTCTTCTTGGGCTGCTGTTTTATACTTATCCCGAGCGGCTTCCTCCTTGCCCAGCAATCTTCGGCAATGGCACCCGATGGCATGCATTGGAGGATGATCGGTCCCTTTCGCGGAGGCCGCACCCGCGCGCTGAGCGGCGTGCCGGGGGAGCCGAATGTCTTCTACATCGGCCAGGTGGACGGTGGCGTGTGGAAGAGCGACGACTACGGCCGCACCTGGAACCCGATCTTCGAGGGCCAGCCAACGCAGTCCGTGGGTGCGATCGCGGTGGCGCCATCGGACAGCAATGTCGTCTACATGGCGAGCGGCGAGGGCCTGCACCGGCCGGATCTTTCGGTCGGCGATGGCATTTACAGGTCGGCTGATGCGGGCAAGACGTGGACGCACTTGGGCCTGCGTGATGGGCAGCAGATTCCGGCACTCGCGGTAGACCCGAAAGACCCAAACCGGCTCTTCGCCGCCGTGCTTGGTCATCCGTATGGTCCGAATGAGGAGCGCGGGATCTTTCGTTCCAGCGATGGTGGCCGCAGCTGGAAGAAGGTTTTGTACAAGGACGCGGAGACGGGCGGCTCCGATGTGGCGATCGATCCGCAAAACCCACAGATCGTATACGCGTCGCTGTGGCAGTCGCGCCTGGGCCCTTGGGAGGACGGCAATCAGTACGAGGGCACGCATGGTGGCCTCTTCAAATCGACTGATGGCGGCGATACGTGGCATCCCCTGACGAAGGGACTGCCGGAGAACCTGGTGCAGACCAACGTTGCGATTGCGCCCAGCAATCCAAAGCGGCTGTATGCCACGATCTCGACGACGCACGAGGGAGCCTATGCCTCGGGCGAAGGACTCGGTGTGTATCGTTCAGACGACGCGGGTGAGAGCTGGCAGAAGGCGACCGATGATCCGCGTCCGGCAATGAAGATCGGCGGCGGCGACCTGCCCGTGCCCAAGGTCGACCCGAAGAATCCTGACGTGATCTATAGCACGAGCATCGTGACCTGCCGGTCAACCGATGGCGGCAAGAGCTGGACGAGCCTGCGCGGCGCGCCCGGCGGCGACGACTACCAGAACATCTGGATCAATCCGAACAATCCGCAGATCATTCTGCTGGTCAGCGACCAAGGTGCAGTGGTCAGCGTAAACGGTGGCGCGAGTTGGAGCTCCTGGTACAACCAGCCGACGGCACAGCTTTACCACGTGGCCGTGACCAACAGCTTTCCCTACCGCATCTGTGCCGGGCAGCAGGAGAGCGGCTCGGTCTGCATCTCCAGCCGCGGCAATGACGGCGAGATCACCTTCCGCGACTGGCACCCCGCGGGCATCATCGAGTACGGCTATGCCGCGCCCGATCCGCTGCACCCGGAGATCGTCTATGGCGCCGGGCGTAACGAGGTCTCGCGCTACGATGCAGTGACCGGGCAGGTGCAAAACGTGACGCCAATCCCGCTGCGGGGCGCGAAGCTGCGTGCCGATCGCACGGAGCCGATCCTCTTCTCGCCGGCGGATCCGCATCTGCTGTTCTATGCAGCCAACACCTTGTTTCAGACGGAAGATGGCGGAAAGACGTGGCGGGAGATCAGCCCGGACCTGACCCGCGCACATGCCGGCAAACCCGAGACCTTGCCGGAACTTTCAGCTAAGGACGCGGAGAAACGGCGCGGGGCGATTTACTCGGTGGCTGCTTCGTACAAGAACACGAGCACGCTGTGGGCGGGTACAGACGATGGCCTTATCTGGACGACGCGCGATGGCGGTAAGAACTGGACCGACGTAACACCGAAGGAGCTAATCCCGTGGAGCAAGGTCACGCAACTCAGCGCCTCGCACTTTGACGATGATTCCGCGTATGTCTCGGTCAGCCGTTTCCGTATCGATGACCTCCACCCGTACATCTACCGCACGCACAACGGCGGCAAGACGTGGCAGTCTATCGCCGCGGGGCTGCCAGGCAACGCGCCTGTCAATACTGTGCGCGAAGATCCGGTGCGCAAAGGGATGCTCTTCGCCGGCACTGAGACGGGCGTCTGGATGTCGTTGGATGATGGCGATCACTGGCGGTCGCTTCAGCTCAACCTGCCCCCTACCTCCATGCGTGACCTGTGGGTGCAGCACACGGACCTGAACGACGACCTGATCGTGGCCACGCATGGGCGCTCCTTCTGGATACTCGACGACATCGGTGCACTGCGGCAGATGGACACTGCCAGTGCGAAGAGTGAGCCAGTGCTCTTCAAACCGGACACGGCGATTCGCGTTCGACGGGATACGAATACCGACACACCGCTTCCGGCAGATGAGCCGGCGGGGCAGAATCCTCCCGATGGCGCGGTTCTGGACTACTCTCTGCCGAAGTCCTCGTCCGCTCCCGCGACGCTCGAAATTCTCAATGCTAAGAGCGAGCTGGTACGGCGCTACTCCAGCAGTGACGTACCGGAGACGACCGCGGGTGCGTTGAGCAAACAGCTCATCCCGCTCTATTGGGTTCGTATGCCGCGCACCCTTTCGGCGGCAGCGGGCATGCACCGCTGGGTGTGGGACCTGCGGTACGCGCCGCCGATCACGCCGCATCGCGAGTACCCCATCTCCGCCGTCCCGCACGGCACGCCAACTGTGCCACTAGGACCGCTGGTTGCGCCAGGTGTTTATACAGTACGGCTTACTGCGGATGGGCGAAGCTTTACGGCGCCACTTACGGTCAGGATGGACCCGCGTGTTGCCATCTCTGCGGCTGATCTGGCGCAGCTCTTTCAGCTGGAAAGCCAGCTGTCGTCCACGGTGAGCAGAAGCTCGGAAGCGGCCATGCAGGCGCACTCCCTTCGTGAACAGATCGCGAAGATGACTGCGGGAGCGCCGCTTGCGGACCCTCTTAAATCTCTGGATGCGAGTCTAGTTGCTTTGTTGAAAGGATCGAAGGGCGCCAGTTCTGCGACGGATGCAGACGCTTCAGCACACGGCGCTCCAGGGCTGGATGATGTTGCAGGCGAGGCGCTGACGCTCTACACGCAGGTGGGGCAAGCCGACGCAACGCCGACGGCAGCCCAGCAGCAGGCTTCCACGCACGTGGCCAGTGAAGCTTCGGAGGTCCTGAAGGGTTGGGACCGGCTGAAGACGTCGACTCTCCCGGAGACCAACCGCCAGCTCCGTGCCGCCAAGCAGCGCGCGCTTGACCCAGAGGTAAAGCCGCAGGGAATGCCCGAAGGTGGTGACGAGGAGTGAGCATGCCAGGCCGGCGGTACGCGATTCGATCACCTTCAGGGCGTTCCGTTAACAGCGTCGAGAGCGCGGGAGGCTTGCGCGTCCAAGTAGCTCTGCAGAATGAGCACGGCGGCAACCTGATCGATGACGGCTTTGCGGCTGCGTGGGTCGCGCCCGACGGCATCCAGATGGCGATGGGCTTCGGTGGTGGAGAGGCGCTCGTCCCATAGGTGAATGGGAAGGTCGGTCAGGGCGCGAAGATCGGCGACAAAGGCGTGCACCTTGGCCGCTTGCGGACTGAGGTCGCCGGACATGTAAAGCGGATTGCCGACCACGATTGCGGTGCACGCGTGTTTGCGCAGGAGGCGCAACAGGGCCTTCAGATCGTCGCGGCGGCGTGTGCGATGGAGAGTGAAGAGCGGCTGGGCGAGGCCGAGTGGATCCGAGAGGGCCACGCCGATGCGGCGATCGCCGACATCCAGTCCCATCAGACGGGGCGGCCCGTGACGTTCTGCAACATTTTGTGCCGGGGGATCGTCCATGCAGGCATATTACTGCCGGTGCACCTCGGGGAGCAGTGAGTGATCTCTTCGTTACCGGCGCAGCCTACAATCGAAATATTCCCTTACCTCAGGATTGAACCAGACGCGTGCGACGACTTCTCCTCCTCCTGTTTCTGATTGCCATAGCTGCCGCGGCTTACCTTCTGCTGGTGCCTGCGGGGCCGCGACGCGAGACGTTTGTCGATCTGGCTCCAGGAACCGGGTCACAGACGATGGCGGCCACGCTGGAAGAGCAAGGAATCATTCGCAGCCGGTATGCCTTTGAAGCAGTGCGGCTGATCGAGCGCGGCACGCTCAAGGCCGGCGAGTACCGGTTCGAGGAACCAGCCAGCGTTTTAGAGGTATATAGCCGCATTCGGCGTGGCGATGTTTATTACCGAACGGTGACGATTCCCGAAGGCTACAACCTCTTCGATATTGCGACGGCGGTGGAGGCGGCGCAGCTGGGTACGAAGGAACAGTTTTTGCTGGCGGCGCGACGCGATGTATCGCTGATTGTGGATCTAGATCCAAAGGCGACGAGCCTGGAAGGATATCTTTATCCGGATACGTATCGCTTTCAGCGGCTGGATACAGCCGATTCCATGCTGCGCGCGATGGAAAAGCGGTTCCGCACGGCAGCAGCGCAGTTTGGTCTGCGGACTCACTTCCACGACACTGTGACAATGGCCTCGTTGGTGGAGAAAGAGACGCCGGTCGCAGGTGACCGGCCACTGGTCGCGAGTGTTCTCGGGAATCGGCTGAGGACTGGCATGCCCCTGATGACCGATCCGACAGTGATCTATGCGGCGATGCTCGAAAACAGGTACCGCGGCACCATCTACGCCTCAGACCTGCAGCGCGAGTCGGCTTACAACACGTACAAGCACAGTGGTCTGCCTCCGGGCCCGATCTGCAGTCCCGGCGCGGCATCGCTAGCAGCGGCGATGCACCCGGCGCAGAGTGACTATTTGTATTTTGTGGCGGACCCCTCGGCGGCTGGGCGATCCAAGTTCGCCGCCACGCTCGACGAGCACCAACGCAATGTGCAGGCCTACCGGCAAGCGCAGAGGGAAGCGCAGCGATAAGGTTCAGCGGAATTTAGAAGGTATACTCGAACTTTGCGACTTGAGTGAAGATGCGAACTGGATGGGTGAAGGTGTGTTTACTGGCGATACTCCCGGCGATGACCGGGTGCCTGTACCATACCCGAAAGATTCAGCAGCCGCATCAGGCAGGGCCAGCGCTTTCAGCGGACGTGGCAGCGCTCGTCAATGGCGTCAATGAGCGCTATGCAGCGATCCAGTCGTTAACGGCTACGGTGGAGTTTGCCGCGGAAACTGGTGGTGCGCACAAGGGCAAGCAGACCGATATAACTCCCTTTCGCGGTTATATCCTGCTGCGAAAGCCAGAGATGCTGCGTGTGCTGGGATTGGTTCCGGTGCTGCACACGCATGCCTTCGACCTAGCGAGTAACGGGACGACCTTCACGCTGCTAATCCCGCCCAGGAACCGCGCGATTGTGGGTAGCAACTCTGTCACGAAGACTTCGCTGAATCCAATAGAAAACCTCCGCCCGGAGATCTTTTCCGATGCCGTGCTGGTGCGGGCAGTCACGCCGAATCGACTGGTCTATCTGACGCTTCACTCCGATTTGCAACGGAACGACAAGACAAAGCAGCTGATCGAGACACCGCAGTACGATCTGATGATTGGGGATGAGCAGCCTTCCAAGGACCCCAACTTATCAGTGCAGGTCATCAAGCCGACACGAGTTATTCGCTTCAGCCGCATCGATCTGCTGCCAGTGGAGCAGGATATCTACAACGCCGAAGGGGACGTGGCGACGCAGGTGCTGTACGGGTCTTACCAGAACTTCGGCACCACGAAGTTCCCCTCGGTGATCGTGATCAAGCGGCCGCTGGAGGAGTACCAGATCACAGTCACGGTGCAGAAGCTGACGGTGAACCAGACGTTGCCGGATGAGCAATTTCAGGTGAAGGTTCCGGAAGGCTATCAGGTTGAGAAGCTTGATTAGCAGTGGCGGCTAGAGAAAGGTCTAGTAATGCCTGCCGGCGATAAACAGCAGATCCCTCCGCTGCGTTCTTGCTCCCGCAAGAACTGCGGTCGGGATGACAGCAATATGGCTAACACTCGCAAACGAGCTACTCTGCAGGCTTCTCTACGACCGGGCTAAAAGTGGTCGAGGCCAGCGCGGATCGCGTGCTCGTGGATGGCTTCGTTGATCTGGAGAGCGAGCGCCAGAGCGGCTCTGCCGTCCTCGCCGGAGACGATCGGCTGGGAGCGAGTGCGCACGCTTCCGAGGAACGCTTCAATCTCCAGACGAAGTGGTTCGCCCGTGGTGACTCGCGGCTTCGCCATGCTGAGTCCAGCCGTAGGGTCCGCTGCGAGCAGCGCGGCGGTGTTGCGGGCGGCGTCCGTGACATCGATGATGAGCAGGTCCTGCCGCGCATAGTCGATCGAGAGGTACTGGTGCGGCTGGAAGAAGCGCAGCTTGCGCACGCGCTCGGTGGAGACGCGGCTGGCGGTGAAGTTGGCGATGCAGCCGGAGTCGAACTCCACCCGAACGTTCGCGATGTCCGCTTTGCCGGAGAGGATCGGCAGTCCAACGGCACGGATCTCGCGGACCGGCGACGCCACAAAACTGAGCACGACATCGAGATCGTGGATCATGAGGTCGAGGATGACATCGACGTCGAGCGAACGCGGAGTGAAGGGGCTGAGGCGATGCGCCTCGAAGAACATGGGCCGATGAATGCGCTCGACGGCGGCGCGCACAGCTGGGTTGAAGCGCTCCAAGTGGCCGGCTTGCAGAATACGGCCGTGGCGCCGGGCGGCGGCGATGAGCGAATCGGCTTCGGGCAAGGTCGAGGCGATGGGCTTCTCAACGAGCACATCGACACCGGCTTCGAGGAAGGCCAGAGTGGCGGCGTGGTGCGCAACTGTGGGCACGCAAACTGAGGCGGCGTGCAGGGTAAGACTCCGGCTGCGATGCGCTGCAAGGCAGTCGTCAACGGAAGTGAAGCGCGCTACCGTGGGTGGGAGTTCGAGTGTCGAGAGGGCTACCGGATCCGGATCGATCACGACGGCGAGGTGAACAGCAGCGGATTGCAGTTCGCGATAGATGCGAAGATGGTTGCGGCCGAAGGCCCCTGCACCGGCGACAGCAATGTTGAGCGTGGCCTGCTCAGTCATTTTGGAGGTGCTCGACAGGCTTCACTTATGGATGACGTCCGTCATGATGGGTGAACTGCTGTGCTGAGTGCAAACAGCAGGTCCCTCCACTGCGTTCTTGCTTCGCAAGAACTCCGGTCGGGATGACAGGAGGTGGCGCGAACTCCGGTTGGAATGCAAGCCCCTTCGCTACTCTTCCCCTTCGACGGCGCGCAGGCAGCGTCCGTAGAGTTCGAGCAGGTGCGCGACCTGATCGTCGGTCTTGGCGGCGGACGGAGTGGTAAAGCCGGTGGCTGGAGCGGTAGCGCGCGCCACGCCGGCGGTGGACGCGACGAACTTCAGCAGATCGAGCGCGATGTCCTCATTGCGGCGCGCTCCGCTGGTGGGTCCCGGTGCTTGTTCCATGTGTCTACCTCCGACGCGATGCTAACAGATTCCGCGCATGGGGAGGAGAGCGCCAGGATCACACCTCGGCGAGCAAAAGGCAGATGCGGCCGACTAGCAGATCCGACGGAACCTCGTGCGGACCGAGGGCCAGCAGACGCACGGGATACGCCAGGCGATAGGGGCGCAAGATGAGACGGTTGAGTTCGAAGTCCGCAAAGCGGATGAGCAGCGTATTCCCCGAACGAATGGCATAGAGCGACGGTTGCGAGTTGAGGTAGGGAACGAGCGAGTTGTAGTGGCGGTCGATGACGGCCAAGGCATCGGGGCGGAGGACGGGATCCATGCCTGCGGCCTGGATCGCGCTGACGCGCACGGCGACGAAGCGGGTCCAGTCTCGTCGAGAGACGGCACGGCGGGACCGCAGGTGATCGATAAGGCGGTTTGGAACTTGAAGCACATCTACGGTGGAGTGGGGAGCAGGACGCGACTCATGAATGGCGGCAATGTGTGTGACAACGGGCACTGGAGAATTAGCGCCGGCTACGCTGCTGGTTTCACTTCTGGAGATGCCGGAGAGGGAGCTGTCAAGAACGAGCAGATCATCCACGGAGAGCATTTGCGAAGCGAGTATGCGGTCGAGTGCGGCCAGGCTGAGGGCACGCTTGCGGTGGAGAAAGTTCGAGATATGGGATTGGCGGAAGCCTGTTTGCCGCGCGAGCAGCGCACCGGAGAGATTGCCCCGGTCGATACGGCGCAATAGTTCCAAGCGAAGCCGCTCGTGCAGTTGAGAGAAGTTCATCTGTGGAAAGTTGTCTGGGAGCTATAGATGCCCCAGTGCCACGTTAGCTGTGAGAAATGCAATTGTGTCTGTTTCCTAAGTAATTTTCGTCGCTGGGTGGATCATTGCGGGAAGAGATGAAGTTCGTTCCGGGCGGCAATTGACGCGTGCACGGCGCGGTTTTAGATTCAGCTTACTTTCATTCCTACCAACGAGATGGGCATCCGGCGTGTGCCTGGAGGGCGAGGGTCAGCGGTATTTACCGCTTCAACCCTCGATTTCCCGTCACAAACAACGAGAGTTTGTCTGGGCTCTGCGAGGAAGCGGGGAGGGAAGTGTTGTCCGTTAAAGCCCTAAGATTTGCGCGCAGTGCAGGAACACGACCGGGTAATAAGAGTGCCGGCGCATCGGGAGCGAACGAACTCCCGAGCCAGAGCAACGACCCGGAAATAACAGCGGCAGGCGAAGACTTGCCGTTGCACTTGATTCTTTTGCCTTGGAGAGTACATGGAGTACTTGCGCGTGGAGTTGAAGATTTGTGAAGGGTGCGGCAGTTTGTGGTACCGCACTGAATTGCTGGATAAGGTGTATTGCGCTCCCTGCAGCAAACGATTGGCGATGCATGCCAAAGCGCGTCCCGAGCAGCGTAGAGGGCGCAGAGCAGCACACACGGTAAGCATGCAGGCGATTGCCGGAGGTGCACGATGAGCGCAGCGATGACAGTGCGGTGTTTGCGCGCAAGTGGACCGGCAGCGACGCAGCGGCAGAGCGAGTTTTTAACCCAAAGCGAGATCGACGGGACAGCCAAACCGCCGGTGGAGTATGCGTTCTACCGCAAATACACGGAGGGGATGCTAAGGCGCTATATGTACCAGTCGATGGAGATTGGCCGGATGCCGTCGATGCTGGGCAATTTCACATTCCGTGGAAGGTCGAGCAGCCGCAAAGCGCGCAGCTTTGAAGACTGCGTGATTTTCGTGCACGATGTGGAGAATTGCCTGAAGAAGCTGGATCCATTTTCGCGCGAACTGGTGGGGAAGATAGCGCTCCAGGAATATACGCAGGGTGAGGCAGCGGAGATGCTGGGTATCAGCATTCGTACGGTGGTGCGCAGATATGCCGATGCGCTCGACAGGCTGACGGCGATCTTTCTGGAACTGGACCTGATGCAGGTGCCGGGAATGATGTGATGTCAAGAGCGGCGGAATTCGAGATTGGCGCTAACTAGCATAAAAGCAGCAAGTTAGGAGGGGTAATAAATTTGCCGATTAATTCCCGCTGAGTTGGTATTCTAAACCTAAGAGTAAAGAAAAAACGAAAGGGAGGCGCGCAAGCGTCTCCCTTTCTCTTTTGGGTCAGGGTGACGAAGAGAGGGTGACGAAGAAGAAGGTGGCGAAGAAGAAAGCGGTTACGGGGAGCAAGGTAGCGCGAAAGGCTCAGGCACCAGAGCTTATCGTCGTTAAGTCAATCAAGACAGTTCAGCTAACCAAGAAGCCGGAGAAGAAGAGGCCAATCCGGAACATACATAAGCACGCGGATTTGGAGACACGCAGGCATTTCGAAGCGATATGCACTGGCCTGGTGACAAAGGCGAAAGAGGGCGGACTAGGCCACACGCGGCTGCTGATGAAGATCAGTGGGCTGGACCAGAAGCCGGAACCAGGAAAGCAGCGTCGCGGAAAGAGCTTAAGCGCGATGTTGCTGGAGGAGCTGGAGAGAGCAAAGCAGAAACCGGCAGAGGAGCAGGTGAAGGCGTAGGGCTTTGGTCTTTGTGGAGTTGCGGGATTCGCCACAGAGAGCACAGAGGCTGATCACAGATCATGACGCGCTGGGAACAACAGATCCCTCCGCTGCGTTCTTGCTTGCGCAAGAACTTCGGCCGGGATGACAGGCGTGGGCGGATCGAGTGGTAACAATGCCGCCCCTTCGCTTGCGAAAGATGGAGCACCAGCTAGATGTGGGCAGGTGGAGATGAGGCAGGAGACAAGATGCTGAGGACGAGCGAAAAGGTACCGTTGAGGATTCTCTGGTGGGCAGCCCTGGTGCTGGGATTGAGCCTGTCCCTTGCGCCTCACCAGATATTTGCGGCAGTGACGACGACAACGGTGCAGGACACGGTGTACCGGGCGGATGGCGGCATTGCGAATGGAACGCTGATCGTCAGCTGGCCGGCATTTTCAACGCCGGATAACGGGGCTGTGGCCGCCGGTACGTTGACGGTAGGGATCGGCGCGGATGGCTTTGTGAGCTTGAAATTAGCGCCGAACGAAGGAGCTACACCGGCGGGAACATATTATACGGCGGTGTATCACCTGTCCGACGGAACGGTCAGCAAAGAATACTGGCTGGTGCCTCAGACGACGACAGCTACGATTGCGGCGATCCGTACGCAGGTGGTGCCGGCGGCGGTGGCGATGCAGTCGGCGACCAAGCAGTATGTCGATACGGTGCTATACCAGCTGAGCGGGTCCTATCTGCCGCTCAGCGGTGGCACGGTGACCGGGCCACTGACGCTGCCGGGCGATCCAGCGGCCGCAGCTCAAGCGGCGACCAAGCACTATGTGGACACGGCGGTAGGTGGCATCAATGCTAATGCGGTGGGGGCGGTGCCGCTGGCTGGCGGCTCGATGACAGGGCCGCTGATCCTGAACAGCGATCCAGCGCAGGCAGCGCAGGCGGCAACGAAGAGCTACGTGGATGCCCAGGTGAAGAACGCGGGTGGGGCGGGCCCAGATGCAGCAACGATCGCGAGCGTGAATGCGCGAGTCGCCAAAATGGGCGACACGATGACGGGGCCGTTAAATGCGCCGCAGGTGAACCACATCATCTACGCGGACCAGTACCCAACAGTGCAGGCAGCCATGACTGCGGCTTGCCAGGCGAGCCCAGCACAATCGGTGATCATCCCGGCAAGCGTGCCTGTGCCGCCGGAATTTAGCCCGCAGGAGTTTACCAACACATGCAACACGCAGGTGGTGGACGAGCGCACCGGACACCAGGACATCTGGTATGCGCGGTCGTTTGGCGCCGTGTGCAACAACACGAACGACACCGCAGCGGTGCAGGCAGCGATCAATGCTGCAGCTGCGGCCTCGACGGTGCTGAACGGGCTGCATATTGTGCAGCTTCCATCCGGTAACTGCTCCTTCAACGTGTACGTGCCAACAGGCGTGATGGTGCAGGGGCAGGAAGGCGGGACCACGGGAACAACATTTGTGTCCAATGCGAACCGCGGGCAATCGCCGATTTTTTCGATGTACGGCAGCAACAGCGGCGTAAGAAATATGACGCTTGCCGGCGCCGGATCGGGGCAGTTCCAGAGCGTGTCAAACGCCGTTCGTAGCCAAGGCACCGTGACACTTACCTTTCCGAATGCCGTGCCGGATTCTCTGCAAACCGGGTCGCAGATAAACAGCGCAGGATCGAGCGACCCCGCGTTCAACGGGATCGCGACGATCACGGCAGTGGGCACCAACAGCATTTCATATAACAATGCGAAGAGGGTGACAGGCTGCACGTTCAGCGCACCGGGAGCGAACCAGACCGCGACATGCAACACCAGCAATGCGGGGGGCGCATGGCTGGGGCAGAGCTTCAAGGCGGGGGGAAGCGTGACGGTGACGAGCGGAAGTGGAGCGAATGCGTTCACGGCGACCGGTCCTATCACTTCCCTGGGAAGCGGCAACTTTCCGGATACCAGTGACAAGTTTCCAACTACGGTGAACTTCAAAGTCGTCTCCAGTTCGGGGACATTTTCGACGCAGAGCGCCGTGCTCTACCCATCGGACAATGTGATTGCTCTAGGGCAAATTTCGGGCTTGAAGTATGGGTGCGGCTACTGCATCTCGACGATCACCGGGGAGTCGCGTTCAGGCAATGTGCTGACGCTTACGCTGGCCACTGGAAGCGGGGGCTGGCCGGGCAATCCAGGGATAGATCGCCTTGACGTCGCGGGCTCGAGCGATCCCTCGATAAACGGCACATGGACAGTGGCGGCGACTCCCAACGTGGGCGGGGGGCAGCTTTACCTGACGAATCCGGGCCCGGATGTCATCCATTCGACCGGCACGGTCGGACTGATGGCGGACAAGGGCATTTTCGTACCGAATGCCAACAATGTGATTATCGAGAAGGTGACAGGATCGAACTTCGGTGAGGGATTTATCGACTGGGAGAGTGGCGAGCGGCTCCTGGTGAACCTGGCACAGGCGTCGAGTTGCCTGCTCGATGTAAACCGTCACCAACTGGTACCCCTGCCAGTGAACGGTCCAGGGTTTGACGTTTACCCGGCACAGAATCCGATGGGGTGCGTGGTGATGAACGGCACGGACGGGTACATGCAGTTCAGCGAGATATCGACCGGTTCTTGGAATCCGTTTGGAGATCCGAACCAGACGTCGGTGGTGGACGCAACGCTGCCCTCGAAGGCGATCGTGGTGGGCTTTGGCGGCATCGACACCTGGATGGATTCCGACATTGGCGAGATCTCAGACCAGGGCCTATGGAATGGTAGCGAGTTCTCGCGATTTTACGAGAACCGCTTCGATCTGAATGCAGGCTCAGGGCTGGAGAACGACGGAAACGAGAACGTCTTTATCGGCAACACGGTGTTGCACGATAACCGTGACCATGTAATAAATCCGGGCGGCTGGTACGGCATTGACGAATCGGGAGCCTGGGGTGGGGTGGCTGGCGGCAATATATGGAGCGCCAACCATGCGCTGAGCAGCAACGGCAAGTGCGACATCCACGACGGGCTCTCGAGCGCCTCGGCACCGCCCAACCAGTGGCAGGGGAACCAGGGTTCAGTCTGCACGGCGGATGGATATACCGGGGCATTCTCATTTGGCGAAGCTGACTTCGCCGCGGAGACGGTCTCGAGCGGAAACAATGGCCAGGCATATGTGGGCGGCAGGCGCAATTGGCGGCTGTCCAGCGGTGGCGGCACAGTGGGGGTCAACAACTTTGCGAGTGGCGTGAATGGGCAGTCTGTGAGCGTGATCACGGACGGCAACATTCAGTACTCTGGCGCGGCGGGCGGGTATGGCATTCGCACCTGCAGCGCTTACCCATACGTGCCGGTAAGCGGGTGGGGAACGACCAACTTTACCCTGCAAGGGGAGTATGTGAAGGTGTGGCAAGAGAACTGTGATCAGGTCGCGGGATTTCAGATCGAACCGCACTTCGCGCTGAACCTGAAGGCCGTAACTCCGCCGGGAACGGCGGTGAATCTTTCGGGAGCAACGGGGAGCTCAACGTACGTGTACGAATGTGTAAACGTAACGCGGCAGGGTACGGAGACGACCGGGACGGCTTCGGCGATCACCAACGGGCCGGCAGCACTTTCGCAGAACAACAACATTCACGTGTACTGCTCTAACAATGATCCAGGGGCGTATTACCAGCGGATCTATCGCACGCAGGCGCCGGCAGGGTCGGGACTGCAGATAGGACTTGTGGCGTTCACGAACAACTGGACAGACACAGGCAGCCCGATAATCAATGCAACTCTGCCATCAGCGAGTGATCATACCGCGGACATTTCAACGCCAGGCAATCTGACGGTGACCGGTACAACGACACTGAACTCACTGGTGATTACGGGCGGATGCACGGGGTGCGGTGGTGGCTCCGGTGGAGGCGGCAGCGCGACGGTGTTGCAGACCAATGGCGTGTCGAACGCGGTGCAGGGATTGCTGAACCTGCAGGCAGGGAACGGGGTCACGGTGAGCAACTCGAGCGGCGGCAATGTCAGCGTGGCCTGGGCGCCGGCAGATAGCAACTTTGGGTATACGGATACGCCAAACAGCTGGACACAGGCCCAGACGTTCAGCCAAGCAAAGATGGGGAACTGGTTCTTCGGGCCGAATGCGACCAATCCAGATGCCCTGTATTTCTTTGATAATTCCGCTACGAATGCGCACACCATGTTCAGCGTGACGGCGAACGGATTCCAGTTCGGGGCCGGCGATCTATTTGCCTGGTCAAACAATGGAAATGCGGATTTGGGCAGCCTGGATGTTGGGTTCAGCAGGTTGGGTCCTGGAGCAGTGGCCTGCGGCAATGGCGGCCATGGAGACCGGAGCTGCACGCTCGCAGTGGGCGCGATTACGACCATTGCGGCGACCCCGGTGTCTTCCTCCGTGACATGCACGGCAGGGGCGATCTGGGCGGATGACGCTTATCTGTACCACTGCTCGTCGGGTGGGAACAGCGTGAAGCGAGTGGCGCTGGGGAGTTTCTGACCCAGCGAATTAGCCAGCCGGCGAGTTAGCTGGCTGGTCATTGGAGTGGTCGATGGGAAGCCCTGGCTCTGGCTGGGGCTTTTTGTTGGGCCGGGAGGTGGGATGAGCGGCTGGAAGGTGTGGTCGAAGGGAATTGCGGCAGCAGTGATCGGCGGAAGTGCGAGCGCGCTGACGGTGGCGCTGGCGGCACCGCAGTTATTTACGCTAAGCCGGGCGAGTGTGTTGGCTTTGCTGCGGGTGAGCGCGGTGGCGGCGGTGCTGAATGCGGCAGCGTACTTGAAGAAGAGTCCGTTGCCAACAGAATGCGAGGGCGGTAAGTAATGGCGGAGGTAAAGGTGGGAACAGCGAGTATGTTTGGATTTTCTTCGACAGAGCATTTCTTTGCTGCGGCGTTGCACGACCTGCAGAAGGCATTGCAGTTTGCTGCGCATGCGGGGAGCGCGATCGCGAAAGCCGAGGGAGAGGCTGTAGCGATCACCAGTCTGGTGCCGAACAGCAACAAAGCAGTGACGCTGGAACGGGCGGCATTTGCGGCGCTGGGCCTGGTGGTGAATGCGGCGGCGGCGGCAAGTGCGGCGGCGGCCCAGGATGGCTTAAACCTGAAGCTGGATGCGGCGATGGTGACGGCGTTTCGCGCGCTGATCGATGGCTGCAGGAGCGAGCTGGCGACTTTGGGTTACACGGTCTAAGGCTGGCCGGAAGGTCGCTCACCACAGAGGGCGGAGAGCACAGGGACAATAGAATGTGCTCTCTTTCCTCTGCCGGTCTTGCAAGAACTCCGGTCGAGATAACAGGGAGAACGATGTTTGAGGGCGATCTGGAAGAGCTGCTAGGTTTGGGAAAGATCTTCGATACACGGCCCGCGAGCCTGGGAGGGCGGACGGCGGGGATCTTCTTGGCGGAGACGCTGCTGAAGGTGCGGACGAGGACGGGTGTGACACAGCCGCTGATGCCGAACCGGGTGCAGGCGGAGTTTGAGCGGAGGCGCGGACGGCAGAACGTGGTGCTGAAGGCGCGACAGATGGGGATTAGTACGTGGGTGGCGGCACGGTTTTTTCTGAAGACGATCACGCAGCCAGGGACGTTGACGGTGGAGGTGGCGCATACGCAGGAAGCGGCGGAGGAGATCTTCCGGATTGTGCATCGCTTCTATAGCGAGCTGCCGGCGGAGCTGCGCGAAGGGGCACTAAAGACGTCGCGGGCAAATGCGCGGTCACTGGTGTTTCCGCGGCTGGACAGCGAGTACCGGGTGGAGACAGCGGCCGACCCAAATGCGGGGCGCGGGTTGACGATCCAGAATCTCCATTGCTCGGAGGTGGGGAGGTGGGGCGGCGATGGGGCGGCTACACTGGCCGGACTGCGGGCCTCGATGCCTGCGGCAGGCGGTGAGGTGGTGATCGAGTCGACGGCGAACGGAGCCTACGGCTGCTTCTATGACGAGTGGAGCGCGGCGGATGAGACCGGTACGGTGCGGCACTTCTTTCCGTGGTGGTGGGAGGGGAGTTACCGGCTGGAGAATCCGGCGAAGTACCTGACAGACGAGGAGCAGGAGTTGGTGGCAGCGCATGGGCTGAGCGCAGAACAGGTGGCGTTTCGGCGGGGGATGAAGCGGCGGTTTGGGACGCTGGCACGACAGGAGTATCCGGAGACAGCGAGCGATTGCTTTCTGAGCAGCGGCAGTTGCGTATTTGATGCAGAGGCGATTGAAGCGAGGTTGCGCGCGGCGCCAGCGCCGTCCGAAACGCGGTGGAATGGACAGCTGCAGGTGTGGTTTCCCGCGATGGCGGGCAGGAAATACCTGGTGGCGGTGGATCCTGCGGGTGGTGGTGCAGAGGGCGACTTCGCGGCCGCGCAGGTAGTGGATCTTGGCACGGGATTGCAGTGCGCGGAGCTGCGGGGCAAGATGGGATTGCTGGAGCTGGCGCAGCGGACGACGGAGCTGGCACGGGAGTACGGCGGGGCGCTGCTGGCGGTGGAGCGGAACAACCATGGCGCAGGCGTGCTGGCGTACCTGCACAGCGTGTGCCGATACGAGCGGTTGTATCGCCAGGACGGGCAGGATGGGTGGTTGACTTCGGTGGTGACGCGGCCGGAGATGCTGCATGGGCTGGAACGGGTGCTGATCGAGCGGCCTGAGGCGCTGATGAGTACGCGGCTGCTCCGGGAGCTAAAGACCTTTGTGCGGGATGCGCGGGGGAAGACGGGCGCGGCTGCGGGGCAGCATGACGATTGCGCGATGGCGATGGGAATGGCAATCGCGATCCGGGCCGAGGGTGGCTGGTAGGCAAAGGGACAGAGATCAGAAAAACTAACAGAATGCTGGGGGCTTGAAGAGTAGGGGATGCGCTTCGCGCATGGGTCCAACCCCTTCGATTTCGCTCAGGGCAGGCTCTTTGCGCTCCGGTACTCCTGAGATTTCGGATCCTGTTCAACGCAAAGGATGGGCACCCAGATGTTTCACGATCATGATTTCACCATCATGGTTGCGCGATCATAGGAGGTCAGGGCAAAGTAGAATGCGCTGAACGGATGGTGGCGAGGAGCGACGGTTGGCGGTTTTGGCGACGCAGCAGATACGGGCGATGCGGGGTGGCGCACAGAGTCATCTGATGCTGGCGTCGGATGACAACCTGTATGTGGTGAAATTCCAGAACAATCCGCAGGGTACGCGGGTGCTGGCCAATGAGTACTTGGCTACCAAGCTCGCCGAAGCAGCGGGGCTGACGGTTCCGGCGTGCGACGTGGTTGAGGTGACGGAGTGGCTGGTGGCACATACGCCAGAGTTACAGTTACAAATGGCATCCGGGAGGCAGCGCTGCCAGGCTGGGCTGCAGTTTGGGTCGCGGTTTGTGGGTGGCGCAGCACCGGGGCAGGTGGTCGACTATCTGCCGGAGACGCAGCTGCTGGAGACCAGGAACCTGCGAGAGTTCGCGGGGATGCTGATAGTCGATAAGTGGACGTGCAATGTCAATGGACGGCAAGCGGTGTTTGGGAAGAGGCCGCGAGAGCGCCGGTACTCCGCGACGTTTATTGACCAAGGCTACTGCTTCAATGCGGGGGAGTGGCAGTTTATCAATGCACCACTACGAGGCGTCTTTCCGCGCAATCTAGTCTACGAATGGATCGTTGGTTGGGAGAGCTTTGAACCATGGTTGGGCCGGGTGGAGCGGATGGAGCCGCCGACGCTCTGGAAGATCGCGGAAGCAGTTCCGCCAGAGTGGTACGGTGGCGATCCTGGGACGATTGAAGGATTGGTGGGGGAGTTGATCCAACGGCGCGGAAAGGTGCGGGAGATGATAGACCTGTTTCGCATGTCCGAAAGAGAGCCGTTTCCGAACTGGGGTCGTCGGGCGGGAGAGATGCGGGCAGAAATGTTTGCGGAGCCGATGAGGAGTCCCAAAACGGGAGCGGGCAAGGTGGTGATGTAGTTTGGGTGACGTACCCCTTCGAGAAAAAGTGTTGAATAAGAAATAGGGGTGAGGTTTGGAGCGGAGTCCTTGTGAGTTCTCGCTGATCCGGTATGTGCCGGATCCGGTGAAGAATGAATTCATCAACATCGGCGTGTTGCTTCGCGGTGAAGCGGGGCGGACGGACGTGCGGTTTACGCGCGACTGGAGCCGGGTGCGATGCATGGATCCGGAGGCGGACACGGCGATGCTGGAAGCGCTGGAAGGCGAGGTACGGCAACGGCTGAACGAGGTGACGGGCGCACTGAAGGATTCGTTCTCGAATGCAGTGCAGGTGACAGAGGCAAAGGCGTGCCTAGCTGAGTCGTTTGCGACGCAGATGGAGCAGCTGATGGGGCTGTATGTCGAGGCGCAAAAGAGGAAGCGTGAGACGCGACGCACGGGACGGCTGGGAGTGCATGCGCAGATGCGGACGCAGTTTGAACGGGCTGGAGTTTGGGATCTGATGCAGAAGCGCATTCCCGCGGCACGGTATACGAGGGTGGGCGATCCGCTGCGGATCGATTGCGGGTACCGGCCAAATGGCGTGATCCGGATGTTCCAAGCGGTGTCACTCGGGGGCGAGGTGGAAGGTGCGAAGGGGCTGGCGCTTTCGGCTGCTGACCTGGAGGCCGGGGTGCAACGCGTGGAGGATGCAACGCTGGAGTTGACGGCGATTGTGGAGCCGCTGCGCGAGACGGGTGAAGACGACGAGCAAGTAGCGCAGTACCGTTTTGCAGTGGAGACGATGGAGCGGGGACGGATTCGGGTATTGACGACGGTGGATCTGCCGCGGGTGGCGGAGAGGGCACAGCAGGAGTTGCGTATTTAGCGGTTAGCAAGTCAGCGAGTTGGCAGGCTGTTGAGCCAGTTTGGGCTGAGGTTCGGCAGCGAAGTTCGAGAAACGATTACGGAAGTTAAGAGGGGCATGGCCGATGGCTGTGCCTTTTTTGTTTTGGGGCGGAAATAAGTCAGCGGGTTAGCAGCAGAGTTTAAGAGGGGACGACAGAGCATGAACGTACGAGAGAACGTACGCACCGCGTGGAAGCGACTGAGTGCTGCGGGAGCGGAGAGCCAGGGAGCGGAAGAGGTACAAGCACCGCGCAAGACACAGCCGCTGCCGTCGATCCTGAGCCCGTATGGGATGGCGACGCAGAACCTGCTCCCTAAACCAACTCCGGAGAACCTGCGGCGCTTTGCGGAGACGCCAGTGGTGCGGCGCGCGATCAACCTGATCAAGGACCGCGTGGCCTGCATGAACTGGCAGGTGAAGTTGAAGCGTTCCTACGGCTTTGGCGACGTGGAGAATGCGGCTGGGAAGATGGCAACACTGCGGTTGTGTCTGGAAGAGCCGAACGACTCCGATTCGTTTCGCACGCTGATCGAGCAGGTGCTTGAGGATGCGTTGGTGGGGGGCTTTGGCGCCGTCGAAATGGGACTGACGGGCGATGCGATGCGCCCGGTCTCGATGTGGGCGGTAGATGGCGCAACGATCCGGATCAATCCCAAGTGGAACGGCGGCAACGAGACGCCGCGATATGCACAGGCGGGTGCTTTCAGCAGCGTGGACAAGGCGGTCTCGCTGGCCGATGACGAGCTGATGTACATCCGCATGAATCCGCGGACACACACACCCTTTGGTTTGGGACCGCTGGAGGTTGCATTCGAAACGGTGAACAGCTTTCTCAGCGCGCATCGCTTTGCCGGCAAGCTGGCGAGCAACGCTGTGGTGCAGTATGCGCTGTGGCTGAATGAGACCACACCGGCGCAGCACGACCGGCTGATCCGCTGGTGGCAAGACGAGATCGAGGGCACGGGCCGGGTGCCGATTCTGAGCACGGAGCAGAAGCCGGAGGTGCTGCGGTTTGGGAGCGGAACGGATGCGGATCTGCGGTTGAGCTGGCAGAGCTTTCTGATCCGGATGATCGCGAATGCGTTCTCGTTACCGCCAATGCTGCTGGGGCTTGAGAACGACGTGAACAAGTCGACGTCGGGCGAGCTGGGGGATGAGGCGTTTCGGTCTGCGATCGTGCCGATGGCGCGACTGATCGAGCAGCACATTACGCGCGATCTCTTCGGCAAACGGCTGGGCTGGCGCGAGTTCGAGTTTATGTTTACGGATCTGGATTCCCGGGATGAGTTGACGGAGGTGCAGATCCAGACGCAGTTGCTGAGGGCCGGGGTGGTGACGGTAGATGAGGTGCGGGCGATGCGCGGGCTGGGTCCGCTGGACACTTTGGCAACCGCATCGGTGGCAGATAAGGAGGACGGAGTCGCAGGCGCATAGACGCATAGATATAGAGAGCTTCGGTTGCAGGGGCGAATGATTGAAGAGAACACGGGAGAGGGAATGAAGCTACAGGCGATGGCGGTGAGCATGCCGGAGGTGCGGAACCATCCGAACAGGATTCCGTTTGAGGGTGTGCTGACGTATGTCGATCTACCGAGCGACCGGGCACCCTCCGGCGCACGGAGCCACAGGGTCATTCTTACGCGCACGGCGGCGGCAGAGGCGCTGCCGTCACTGCTGGGGATGGCAGTGGATTACTGTCCGGGTTGGGACGGGCATGATGCGCGGCGGAAGTGCGGGATTATCACGGACGCGAATATCGAGGGAAATCAGATCAAGGTGGCTGGGTATCTATTTGGCCGCGACTTTCCCGAAGTGGAAGCACAGATGAAGAAGGCGGCAGCGGCGGTGATGGGGATGAGTTATGAGCTGGCCGATGCCCATGTAGAAGATATGCGAGCGCAGGTGTGGAGATTGACGAAGGTGACGTTCACCGGAGCGGCCATCCTGCTGCGGGAGAAGGCTGCGTATGGGAACACGGCGTTCCGGTTGACCAAGGATGCCGTGGTGAATCCGCGAATGGCGGCGCAACCCCAACAGTTAGCTGCGCGGTATGCCTGAGCCGTGCGCATGCGGTAAGAGAGTTTAGAGAAAAGGTGAAGCAGCGATGGAAGAGACAAGCCTGAACGACGTATTGGGTGAGAGCGTGGAACGACTGGTGGCCGCAGCTGGATTGCTGGAAAAGACGGTGGCCTGGATGGAAGAGCGGCATGCTTCGATCACGGGCGATGTGGCGAAGATTGTGGCTACGGTGGAGGGCAACGATGGAGCCCAGCGCTTTGCCGAGTTGGAACGCAAGCTGGCCGAGGCTGAGCGGCAGATTGCGGATATGAAGGCACAGACCGCACCTGTGCTCTCACCGCGCAAGACGCTGCCGGTTGCAACCGCACAACTGCTAGCGAAGCAAGGAATCAGCAATGTGGACAGCATTGAAGCAGGATCACTCGATGCGGCACTGGCGGGGTTGAGCACCGAGCAGCGGATTGCCGTAAAGGCGCAGCTGATACGTACCGGCGCACTCGCTTAAGCTTACGCACTCAGTCGATAGACGGGCACATGCCAACCAGCATGTGCCCGTTGTTTTTGGATCAAGTTTTGAACACCGATGCTCAGGTATGAGCAGAAAGAAGACACATGACCGCTCAATTTCTCGATATTCATTCGGCAGCTGACTACATCGGACCAGGCGCGATCGAAGTCCCGTTTTATCAGACCGAGATCATGGATCTGGTTCGCCGGCGCGGTATCTTCGGGCAGCGTATTAAGCAGGTCCCAGCGACCGGTCACCCGTCGCGGTTTTTCGAGCAGACGGGCATTCCGACGCCCGGTGCCGCGGGATTCGTCGATCCTCGGAATATCTCGCCGGCCGTAGTAGCTCCGACGCGTGTGGAGCGCAGCGTTCCGCTGAAGGCACTGGTGGCCCAGATGAACTACAACTTGTTCGATCTGGAGCTGGGCGCGCAGCAGAAGCAGTTTGCATACCTGCAGGCCAAGGACCTGGTGGATACCGTCGAGGGTGTGTTGCACAGCCATGATCTGGCGTTGTGGAATGGCAATGATACTTCGTTGAGCACACCGACTAGCACACAATACTTCGGTGCGAGCGCGCAGATCGCGGACGGAGGGAACTCAGTCACGATTGCTGCCAATCAGAGCATTGTGGATGGGCTAAAGTCGACGATCGCGCAGATGGTCTCGAACAGCAACTTTGCTGTTCGTCCAACGGCGATCTATGCCAATCCAGTTCTGCTGGATCTGATCGATCGCGAGATGAAGCTGGAGTTCAACGTGGTCCTCAGCTCACGCGAGGTGACGGGTGGGTTTTCGGTGAAGACGCTCTCGACCCAGGCGGGCGAAATTCCGCTTATCCCCGAGTGGGCGCTGAGCTACACCGGGACACCGGGGACCGGCACTGCTTCACTGCCCGCGTACATCGTGACGGAAGACCTGATCGAGTACCACTGGCTGAGCGATGCATCACCGCGCATCTTCCAACTTGGTCTGCCGAACTCGCTGGCTTCGCAGTATGTAGTGGTGAAGTTCGGTGGCTTGGTGGTGAAGGGTGCGAATTACGCTCACTACCAGGTGAATGTACAGCGCTAATTAGGCTTAGCTCTGGTGAAACTATTTTTCAGGGTAGTGTAGACCGCGAATAGAGGTGAGCGTGGCCGTCATTTAAGGAACGGCCACACGAAGCGGGTCTTCGCGCGAGCCATAGTAACCCTGAAAGTGGTCGCGGCGCGTGCATTCGGAAGGCTGATCCTGGAAGGAAAGTGTCCAGGGTCAGCCTTTCATTTTCAGTGGTGCTGTTGCAAGTGGGGATTAGACCACGAGGAGCCAAGGGATAGACACGATGGCCTATTTACTACCGATGGAGTACGAAAGCTATGGCTTAGCAGCAGACACTTCAGATGACTGGATTACCACGGCTTCAGCCATGATCGAAGCGCATTGCCGCAGGACAAGCCTGGGATCGGGGCAGTACCAGGAGCGGCTGCGGGTGGTGGAGGGTAGCCAATCGGTGCGGCTGAGCTATTTGCCATTGCTGACGATGGCGCCTGCTACTTCGCCGCTGTTGAGCGTGGAGGGCCGGTATGGGCGGCCACGGAGAGGTGAGCTAGGAATCACGGGTCTGACGCAGGTGGCGTACGCGTTCGGCCTGCCCGGGGCCTGGACGGAGCTGGATGTGGCAACGATCGACGCCGCTCCGGATACAGGTGAGCTGACGTTGCCATATAACGTGCTGGGTGTTCCCTATAGCGAGCTGCGGGTGACGTATACGGCGGGCTTTGCCGCGGTGCCGGTTGCGGTGAAGGTGGCGTGTGCTCAGATCGTGAAGAATGCGCAAGCTACGCCGGGACTGAATGTGAAATCGAGTCGCATGGATACGATGCAGATGCAGTATTTTTCTGGATCGCTGATGGACGAGCAGGTGCAAGCGCTGCTGAGGCCGTACGTAGCGAACCGGTTGGGATAAACCGGTTTCCCGTGTGTGTTGCGGTCGCGCTTCGCGTACTGGCAGTAATGGACCCCGCACCTATCAATACTGAACCAGGACTGAATCAGGAAACGATGGATAAGCGATGAGCGATGGAAGTGTGCGACCGGCGAATGCCGGAGGATTGCGCGCGGCGGACGTGCTGCTACGCTCGCTTGGCGGGTGTCAGGTGTTTCTGCGCATGCCGATGAGTGCTGCCGCCGGGCTGGATGGCGAGCAGCTGGGCCTATTCTTGCCGGCGTTTCAGGATCTGCCGCTGGCGCCTGCTGTCTTTCGCAAGGCGCGCGTGCCGATGGCAGCGCAGCAAGACGGGACGAAGTACGAGCTGCTGCTTTCGGCCAGTGCTGTGGCGGGACAGGTAAGTGCAACCGAGATTGGATCGGCTGACGTGCTGTTTGCGATGGCGACGGGGTTCACGATCGCGGGCAGGTTCTTTCTTATCGAAGCTACTTCGTTTACGGAGTGGATGGGCAGCGCGTGTTTGTATCGCGTGCTGTTACGTGAAGCTGCACTGGACAATGCTTAGGCAATAGAGGCGGGACGGGAGAGAGATGGAGAACGCAAGAGATACGTTTTACGTCACGCTGCGGAACCGGTTAAGCGGGTTGAATCCTATGCGCACCATTCTGCTGCGCGGGATCCGGAGGCCGGGAATTCTGGTCGAGGCTAACGAGAGTGTTGTTTCACATCCGCCAGCGGACGTTTTTGTCTTGCGCTGGACGGAGACGACGGTGGACTGTACAGGCCCATTGCCGCTGGCGCAACAGGTGTGCGAGGTCGCCTATTCGACAGAGGGAACGACAACGGCGGGCGGCCTGGATCGCGGCCGGGCCTTGATGTTGATGGATGGCGAGCTGATGTCGATCGTCCGTCCACTTTCGGCGGCTAAGCTGGATTACACGAAGACGCCCGCGGCTGAGATGACCACGCGGCTCTTTTGGCAGGAGCCAGTATTCACGGCTGTGACGACGACACGCGACCGGTTGAGCCGGAGCGCGAAGGTGACAGTGTTCAGCTTCGAAGAGGCAGGAGAGCGATGAGCACAGCAGCGATTACAGTTCATCCGGCAACTGGTCCGATGACACGGCGGGTGCGGAGCTATTTCGCGCCCGTCGCGCGAGTGACGGGGACACCCACGATCTTCGACCCGGCGGCAAGCGCCGGCTTCAATCCGGACGCTCCACCGGCTCCCTGGATCGACTTGGGATGGATACGGAACTTTGCGCGAACGTCTGCGACCAAGGTGCAAGCAGTGATGACGGGAGCCCCGAACGGGGCGTTATTCCAGACACGCGATGTAACGGGAGCGAGTGTGTCGTTCGAATTCGAGCAGTGGACGAAGTTGACCATGGCTCTGTCCGCAGGAGCTCAGCATATGAATGTGCTTGCAGCGGGAAATGGTGGGTCTGGTGCGCCTGCAGGTGCTGGCTTGGGTTCGGGGAGCAAAGGCGCACCGGCGACGGCGTTGGCGAGCGTTGGATCGACGTCGAATTTTCTCGAGCTTAGCGCAGCCGACCTGAGCAAATTCAACGCAGGCTGCGTGGTGGCAGTAGATGTGGATTACCTCGGACAGACGGGCTTTGTGGGAGCGGGCATTAGCGCTGCGTATGTCACGGCGGCAGCAAATGTACAGAGCGATCCGGATTACATCCGGCGCGTGACGCTGAATGTAGGCCGGGTTGCGGCGGTGACGAGCAACGGCCTGCAGTTGGCTGCGCCCCTGATTGCGGGTGTGCCTACGGTGGGGATGAAGGTGCAGCAGGTGAGCGCGTTTGTCGATCGTGAAGGGGGCACATTTTTCCAGGAATGGTCTGCGCTCTTCGCCATGGTGGGCGAGCAAGGTGACCTAGTGCTGTATCACTACCCGCGGCTGCAGGCAATGGCTGGCAGTGCGGAATCGGAGGCGAAAGTGGCCGAGCCGATACGTCAGATGCTGCTCCACGCGCAGTTCAGGGCATTGCCGGTGGTGGACGCGAACGATGGTGAACGAGTGTATTGCTTCCGGACGTATGTGCCGAGTGTGAATGCATTGATCTAGAGCGATCCTCAGTGACAGATTGAGGCGCCCGGCTTGGTCTCGCCCGGGGTCTGCACTCTGCTCAGAATGACTGTTTTCAACATCGCGAAGCGACGGCACTGGACGTGCGCACGAGGAGGCAGGTTGAGGATCACGATTGAAAACCAGGATGGACGTGGCGAAGTGGACTACACAGCCACACTTGCTGGTGAATCACCGCTTAAGATCGAGCGCAAGCTGAACTTGCCTTCCGTTTGCCTTGCGACGATGAGCACTGCAGGAACGACGGCCAACCTGCCACTGCGAAACGGACGAGTGCTGGTGACGGCGGATGATGGCATGCTGCTGTTCAGCGGCTATGTGGCGAATGAGCCCGAATTGCTGTTCTCAGGTGTGGGACTTACGGGACCAATGTATCTCGCGCAGATATCGGCAGTGAGTGATGATGTGGTGCTAGACCGACAATTGATGGCAGCGGCGCCACCCAATGTTTCACAGGGAGCAGCGCAACTGCTGACGACCATAACCGCTCGCGTGAACAGTGAAGCTGGTGTATCAGCGTCCGAAAGCACGGCGGTAGTGGGAGGTTTTACCCCACAGGCCAGCCAGACATGGTCAGAGAATGCAGGAACGCTGGCGACGATAGCAAGAGCTGCGTATCGGGTCGTGAATGGGCAAGTCAACATGAGCGACATTGGTACATCCGTGCATGTCTTGAGCGAGACGGACGGGAGTCTGAGCCTGCAAGGCCTGAGTGCCTCGCGGACAAAGATGCTGGTGAATGATGTAACTGTGTGTGGCGAGGAAGAGCCGCAGGCGTATGTCACGGAAATTTTTCAGGGGGATGGGACGACAACGAGCTTTACGTTGTCCGATAAGCCTTATGCGGTGAGAGGCCACAAAGCGCAGTTGCTGCTGGATCAGTTTACGGGGCCGTCGTTGAATCCACGGCTGTGGACAGTGAGCGATCCAGGGTCGCGCTTTTCGTTAACTGCTTCCGGCCTGACAGTCACCGGCGGAAATGGTCAGGATGGGCAAACGACTGTGACAGGTCTGGATTCGATCGAGATGGGTGGCGTGCTGCTGCTCGAGGTCACCGGCGTGCAGGTCGTGGGTGCGTGCGACGGTTTCGTGGGGTGCCTATACAACGGGGCTGTTCGGCTGGCAGATCTATTCGCGGGCTTTCATGTGAAGCAGACTGCGGGTGGCACTGCGGTCACGGCAGTTGTCAAGGGAGCGGAACTGGGCGGAACCGCTCCACTGACGGTGGGACACCTGTATAGCTTGCGCCTGCGACTCCACTGCAGGGATGTGCAGCGCGTGCTGCAGAGCTATCACTGCGTGGATGACGCTGGTACGAAGGTATTTGGGGGCGATCTACTGGCAGCCGGAGCGGACTTGGTGGTGGAGGTGCAGGATATGACTCCGGGCGCTCTCCAACCGGCTATTGTGCTGTACGACGGGACAGTGGCGAATGCTCCCGCGAGCTGCTCAGTGATTGCCGTAAACAGCACGAACTTCTTTGGAAGCATCGCGGGCATCTCTCTCAAGCAAGAGCCGGCGGTTTGGGTGACGGCGGCTGTGGCTGGTGCGGGAGCAACAACACAGCGGCTGGGAATTGCGGCGGAAGGTGCGGATGCACGACTTTTGGTTGGAGGTAAGCTGACGTTTTACGCCACAAGCACGCCGAGAAATGGCGAGCTGATCCATGTCTCGTATCGTACCGGGGGCAGGTCAGTGGCGCGCATGAAAAATGCAACGAGCGTTGCTGCGGAGGGCAGCGCTGGGATGCCAGGTACGGCGCAGCTGATATGCAGCGCGAGAGTCCCGGCTACGCGCAGTTCGGCCGATTGCGAGAACGCAGCACTGGCATTGCTAGATGTAGCGAGCAGCCGAGGAGCGGCTTGGCAGGGGCGCTATTCCGCTCCGAATATGAATGCTACTGGCGATGTGTGGCCTGGGGATGTGCTCGCCGTGATCGCGCCTTCCGCAGGCCTGAACACCAAGCTTGTGGTGAGGGCGGTGACGGTGACATGCGAAAACTGCGTGCCGGAGCTGCTGCAGTATTCGATTGCGTTCGCGAATGATTGGGCAGAGACGCTGTCCTTAAGGGTTTCATCGTCGATCCCGGAGCAGGTATGGTTGCCTCCTGTTGCGCTCACCGCAGCAGTGGCGCTCCCTAGCCTGAACAGTTTGGCAGTGACTGGAGTTACAACAACGGAAATTGATATCAGTGCTGGTGTGAGTGCGCCAGCAGGTGGGGGCTTTGAAGTGCGGCGCGTCGATTGGAGATTCAAGGCGGGGAGCGATGGAGATCTGGTACTGCGCAGTCCGGTACCCAACTTCAGCGTTCCACGAGAGACACCAGTCGAACAATACTACGTGCGGATGTATGACGGCGCACAGCCGCCGAACTATTCGCGGTTTTCGAGTGCCGTGTTCGTCAGCGTGATGATGTAGCGCACAGGCACTTGTTGTAATGAGCGGGCCGGATACCGGCAGTGACAGAGGAGAGAATGAGCGAGTTTGAAGCGCGAGTTTTGGCGGACTTGTGCGTGCTGAAGAGCCAGATGACATCACTGCTGGGGGATGCTCAGCCCGGTCGCATGTCGGTGCTGGAGGAGCGCGTAGAGAAACACGAGGCGAGTCTGGAGAGAGTCAAGGGATTTGCAGGGGCACTCGGGATTCTGTTTGCTCTGATCCATGTGGCATTGGAGTATTTCAGGAAAGTGTAGATCTGTAGGCCGTTGGCGGGGGATTTCATGGTTTGAGCCGCCGTATAATTCCACAATGCCTTCGTCTCCTTTGGTCGGTGTAGTGATGGGTAGCAAGAGTGACTATCCAGTGATGGAGCCGTGCATCGAGCTTCTGGGAGAGCTGGGGATTCCGTTCGAGGTGCGCGTAGTGTCGGCGCATCGCACGCCGGACTGGCTGTTTCAGTATGCCGAGGAGAGCGAGTCACGAGGGCTGCAGGTGGTCATTGCAGCTGCGGGTGGAGCTGCCCACCTGCCCGGAATGATTGCGGCAAAGACGCTGGTGCCGGTGCTTGGCGTTCCAGTACCATCGACACTGCTGAACGGAGTGGACTCCCTGTTGTCCATTGTGCAGATGCCCAAGGGAGTGCCGGTGGGAACATTGGCGATCGGGAGACCGGGTGCAGCGAATGCCGCATTGCTGGCAGCGCAGATACTGGCGACACACGATGAAGCATTGCGCGAACGGCTGCGAGAATGGCGAGTCGCGCGCAGGGATGAAGTGCTAGCGCAGGAGCTGTCGCAGTGAGCGCGATCTTGCCGGGATCAACGATTGGCATCTTAGGCGGGGGACAACTGGGTCGCATGGCCGCGATGGCCGCGCGATCCCTTGGCTATCGAGTGCAGGTGATGGACCCGGACCCTTCATGCCCGGCGCGCTTTGTCGTGGATGCATGCTTTGAAGGCAGTTGGAATGACGCAAAGGTCGCCGGCGATCTGGCACGGGGCTGCGATGTGGTCACACTGGAGATCGAGCAGCTATCGCTAGACTGCTTACGAACTGCAGCCAAGTATGCGCCGGTGAGGCCATCTGCTGCGCTGCTTGAGGTGATTCAGGATCGGGCCACACAGAAAGAGTGGCTGCGTTTACACCAGATCCCGGTGGGACCGTCTCGGCTGGTGAATTCTGCGGCCGGGATGGCTGATGCACTCGACGCATTCGGGCACGATTGCTTCGTGAAAAGCGCGCGGGGCGGGTACGACGGAAGAAGTCAGGTGCGCGTGAAGCCCGATGAGAGTGCGGATCTTGGCGCACTTGCGCTGGGCGCGAAGATCTGGGCCGAGCTGGGAGAAGCTCTATGCGTGGCCGAGAAGGCAGTTGCTCTCGATCGTGAGATTTCAGTGCTAGTGGCGCGGAATCCGAGTGGCGAGTTGAAGAGTTTTCCCAGCGCTACGAATCATCATGAGCATCAGATTCTGTCATGGAGTGTGATTCCTTCTTCGATTCCGGCTGCGTTGGAGGAAAGGGCGCAGAGCATAGCTTGCGAGCTAGCGGGAAAACTGGAACTTGAGGGCATTCTGGCCGTCGAGATGTTCGTGACAAAAGAGGGAGAGTTGCTGGTTAACGAGATGGCGCCGCGGCCGCACAACAGTTATCACGCCAGTGAACGCGCCTGCGTGACTAGTCAGTTTGAGCAGCACGTGCGGGCGGTGTGCGATCTGCCACTCGGTCAGGTGGAAGTCGTGCGGCCTGCAGCCATTGCGAACCTGCTGGGCGATATCTGGCTGAACGGGGGGCCGCAGTTCGATCGCGCGCTTGCTGTACCCGGCGTTGGATTGCATTTATACGAGAAACACACGCCGCGCAAGGGCCGCAAGATGGGGCATCTTTCGGCAGTCGGAGATACTCCGGAAGAGGCTGTGGCGCGCGTGCTGGAAGCTCGTGGTCGCTTGTAAGTTGATTGACGGCAAAAAGGGGGCAGGCCAACTTGGTCTGCCCCCTTTTTGCTTACTGGTGTTAGTTCTAGCCGATATCTTCGGACCAGTTTTCGAGGTATTTCTTCATTTCGGCCATGAAGCGTCCGGCGTCTGCGCCATCGATGATGCGGTGATCAAAGCCGAGCGTAAGACGAATGATGCTGCGGATCGCGATGGAATCCGAACCACTTTCATCGGTCACGACGATTGGCTCCTTGAAGAGGCCACCGACGCCGAGAATGGCAGACTCGGGTTGATTGATGACCGGCGTACCGAACTGTTCGCCAAAGATGCCGGGATTTGTAATCGTGAATGTGCCAGACCCGACTTCATCGGTCTTCAGCTTCTTGGTGCGGGCTCGCTCCGCGACATCGACGATGGCGCGCGCGATGCCCAGGAAGCTGCGCTCCTCCGCCTGCTTGATCACGGGTACGATGAGCCCCCAATCCAGCGCAACGGCGATGCCAATATTTACGTTTGCATGATAGCGAATAGCGTCGCCTTCGATAGAGGCGTTGACGATCGGCATCTTGCGCAACGTGGCAATCACGGCGCGGGTGATGAACGGCATGTAGGTGAGTTTGACGCCATTCCGCTGTTCGTACTTGGACTTTTCTTTCTCCCGGATGCGTACGATACGTGTCATGTCCACCTTGAAGACGGTGTGGACGTGCGCACTGGTGTGCTTGGAGTCCACCATGCGCTGGGCGATGATCGAGCGCATCCGCGACATGGGAACGAGTTCGCCGGGTTGCGCAGCCAATGTCGGCGCTGCGGGCTTCGGCGCCTGCGCAGATGGTGCAGCCTGGATAGCTGCGGGTGCTGCTGCTTGCGGCTGAACCTGCACGGCGGGCTGAGCCTGCGAAGAGGCAGGTTGTGTCTGTCCGGCGCCGTGCTCCGAAAGGAACTGAAGCACATCTTCCTTGGTGATACGGCCGCTCGAGCCGGTACCAGGAATCTGCTGCAGGTTGAGGTCATTGTCCTTCGCGATGCGGCGCACGAGCGGCGAGGAGCGAACACGTCCGCCTTCTGACGCCTGTCCGCCTGTCGCACTCGGAGTTGCGGTCTGTTTCTGCGCATCGACAGCTGGCGCGGATGCAGCCTGCGCTGCTGGAGACGCCTGACCAGCCGTGCCGGTCTGAGTCTCACCCGCAGGGGTAAGCGCAGCGGCTGAACTGGAAGCCACGCCGCCAATGACAGCGACCACGGTGTTGATCTGTACCGTTGCGCCGGCCTGTACCTTTATCTCCGAGAGTGTTCCAGCTGCAGGCGCGGGTATCTCGGCATCCACCTTATCGGTCGAGATCTCAAAGAGCGGCTCATCGCGCTGAACTGTGTCACCGACCTGCTTCAACCACTTGGTGATGGTTCCCTCAAAGATCGATTCGCCCATCTGTGGCATGACGACGTCAGTGCCGCCCTGTGCGTCCGATGCCGGCCGTGCTGTTGCATTGCCGGACGGCGCCACCTGCGCGGACGCAGGAGCAGGCGCTGCTACGGTTGCTGCCGGAGCGGTACTGTCAGATGGCATAACTTGCCCAGAAGCGGCTTCCTTTTGTGGTGCGGGCGCCGGAGGGGCTGCATCGCTGCCAGTATCGCTGATCACGCCCACGATTGTGTTGATCTGGACAGTCGCGCCTTCGGCGACCTTGATCTCTGTCAGGTACCCGGTTGCAGGCGCGGGAATCTCGGCATCGACTTTGTCGGTCGAAATTTCAAACAACGGTTCGTCGCGTTGAATAGCATCGCCTGGCTTCTTGAGCCACTTGGTGATGGTGCCTTCAAAAATCGACTCGCCCATTTGCGGCATAGTTACATCGGTTGGCATGATTCCCTTTCACTGTCGCTTTCGCGCAAAGACCCGTTGCGGTAAGTCAAATTATAAATCGGCATAAGTGGGCCCGGCCGGCTCGGCTAATAGTTCACCAGCCTACGCGCCTCGCGCACCACATCTTCCACCTTGGGCAGGAATGCCCTTTCCAGCGGCGGGGAGAACGGCACGGGCGTGTCAATGGAGGTGATCCGGACGATTGGCGCATCTAGAGAGTCGAAGGCTTCTTCGTTGATGATGGCTGCAATCTCGCCCGCGATCCCACCGGTCTTTGTGTCTTCATGCAGCACAATCACGCGATTCGTCTTATGGACCGTGTCTGCGATCGCTTGAGTGTCGAGTGGCAACAGGGTGCGCAGATCGAGTATCTCGAGCTCAATACCTTCTTTCGTCAGGATCTCGGCTGCTTCCTCCGCGAGGAACACCATCGCCGCATACGTGATCACGGAGAGATGCTTGCCCTCGCGGTGGATCCGCGCCTTGCCAATGGGAACGGTGTACTCCTCTTCCGGCAGCTCTTCTTTGACTCGACGATAGAGATACTTGTGCTCAAAGAAAAGCACAGGGTTGTTGTCGCGTACGGCGGACTTAATCAGACCTTTGGCATCGCGTGCAGTCGCGGGGCAGATGACTTTCAGCCCTGGCGTGTGCACATAAAGCATCTCCGGATTCTGCGAGTGATACGGACCGCCACTCACGCCGCCTCCGGATGGACCGCGCAGGACTAGCGGTGCAGGTGCTCCCCACCGATAGTTGGACTTGGCCAGGATCTGCACAATCTGCGAGTGCGCCGAGCTGATGAAGTCCATGAACTGGAACTCAGCGACTGGTCGCAAACCGGTGAGCGAAGCACCATAGGCTGCGCTCGCAATCGCCATCTCTGAAATCGGCGTATCCACCACACGTTCGGTGCCAAAACGCTGCAAAAAACCTTCGGTCACTTTGAATGCGCCCCCATAGACGCCTACATCCTCGCCCAGAACGAAGACGCGCGCATCGCGCTCCATCTCTTCCCACAAACCCTGCCGGATTGCTTCCAAATAAGTGACCGGTGCCATTAAAGCATTTCTCCTGTAGGTGTAGTCAGTGGGCCTGGTTTGTGTGGTCTTTCCTTGAAGAAAGCCCACGTTGAGAGCAACTCAGCGCGTACATAGCAACAGGAGAAACGCTTCAGCGCAAACTTTCTCCATTACTTCCATGCACAGTTTTTCAAGCCGGGCCAAAGCTCTGTCTACTTGTAATGTGTAACTGCGCTCGCTGCTGCCAGCTTCGCATTATCGTTCGCGTTCTGGACCTGTACCTCGCCATACTTCACCGAGATCTCCACTGTGTTATCGAAGTACATCCCTGCTTCCACATCGAATGGATCCGGGAGCGGCGAGGCCTCGGCGATGTCGCGCTCCTCTTCGATCATGGCTTCGGCTTCAGCCTGCATCTTTTGTGACTCTTCCTCGGTCAGCCACCCTCTACCGAGGAGGTACTGCTCCATGCGCAAGATAGGATCGCGTCGTTTCCAGTACTGCTTGACCTCTGGCGGAACGTAGACAGCCGCATCGTGCATGGCATGACCCTTCATGCGCATCTGCTTGGCTTCGATCAGTGTTGAGCCCTCTCCACGATAGGCCCGCTCGACTGCTTCGTGAGTCACGTCGTAGACCTGATTGGCATCCGTACCGTCGACGATCACACCTGGGACGCCATAGCCGATGGAGCGGTCTGCCAGATCTTTGCAGGCGAACTGCAACTCGACAGGCGTCGAATACGCCCAGGAGTTGTGCTCAACGATCAGCACCAAACCAAGGCGTTGCACCGCGGCAAAGTTGAAGCCTTCGTACGTTGGACCGGTCGACTGACCGCCGTCTCCGATGTATGCCAGACACGCGATATTCCTGCCTTGGATACGCGCGCCCAGAGCCACGCCGGCGCAAACACCAATCGAGTCGCCAAGATGCGAGATAGGTGCGATCACGTTGAGCTCTTTGCAATCGCCGTAGTGCGAGCCCGAGTCGCGCCCGCGGGTAGGCGATCCGACTTTGCCCATGTACTGCATCATGGTATTGCGCGGCCTGAAGCCTTTCACGATCATGGAACCCTGATTGCGGATCATCGGCCCAAGCCAGTCATCTTTGCCGAGCGCGTACGCGGACGCAACCGAGGTCGCCTCCTGGCCGAGGCTCAGATACAAGCCGCCGATCACCTTGGATTGCTTGTACATGCGCTCAAGGGCGTCCTCCATGCACCGGTTCACGATCATGAGCCGGTATATCTCGAGTGATTGCTCACGATTCAGGTACTTCGACGGACGCAGCGACGGTGGCGGGGCTGAAGTGTCGCCCACAACCTTGTAGCGGTACTCACCTTCCTGCCATGCACCTTCGATATGAAACGGCTGCTGCTCAAGACGGTAGTCGGGAATGCCATGCGCGTTCTGCATAGGTTCTGGAATGCCTATCTCTGCAATGCGCATTTCTGGTCGGTTGGCCCCGTTTGCCGCCTTCGAAGCGCCATTCCGCGATCGCACTGACTTCCCTGCGGACTTCGTTTCCGATCGTTTACTCGCCATCCACTCCCGTTCCCATGTGCCCTTGCTAAGAGCTAGTCGATAACAAACTCATCATTCTATGCCAAAGACCACAGTTGCTGGCCCGGGCGAACATGTTTACCGTCGCGGCCATACAAGTCCCTTAGCTGAGCAGCAGATCTTCCAGCGTCTCGGTCCATAACATCTGCCTCTCAAAGACGCTGCCGAACTGGCGAGACACTGCGTACGCCACCTGCTCGAGCCGCAGACTCTCTGCCGTTGCGGAGCTCTCCTCTTCCAGACTGGTGACGCCACGGTCGGCAATGCCGCAGGGCACAATCCAGCTGAAATCTTCGAGATCGGTAGTGACGTTGAAGGCAAAGCCGTGAGAGGTGATTCCCTGGGAGATGTGCACGCCAATGGCAGCGATCTTGCGTTCTGTATTCCTGCCGTGTGGTTTGGTCCAGACCCCCGTCCGTCCCGCTACGCGCTCCGTCAGCACCCCGTATTCTGCGCAGCTCCGGATCAGTCCCTCTTCCAGTTTGCGGACGAACTCTACCGCCCCAAGCCGGGGTGAAAAACAGCGCAGATCGAAGATGGGATAGCCGACCAGCTGACCTGGGCCGTGATAGGTCACATCTCCTCCGCGGTTGGTCTCGACTATCTCCGCGCCTCGGAGCGCCAGCTGTTCATTGGAGACCAATATGTTTTCGCGGCTGGCGTTACGGCCCAAAGTCAGCACTGGCGGGTGCTCCAGCAGCAACAAAACATCGTTGATGCGTCCTGCCTTGCGCAACTGCACGAGCCTTTCTTGCAAGGCGAACGCAGTTCGGTAGTCGATACGGCCAAGGTACGCAACGGCAATAATCATCTGGCAGTGCCGCCCGAAGTTCCGACGCGGCAACATTCCAGTGTAGCTGGCTACTACGGCGGGACGCCTGGCTTCTCGTAGCCAACGGTCCGAGCTCTGGAGTAACCCTCTGCATTCCCGGTGCTCCCAGGCATGGAGATTAGCGATAGGCTGAAGGGAGGAGACCTCCCCCGATGAAATCTTTGCCACTCCTCATCCTTCTTCCATTCGCTCTGTTGCCGCTTAGCGCGCCCGCTCAGACCGGGCTCTACGCTGAATTTGGCGCCTCGAAGTCGGGCTTGTCCAACAATGATTGGATCTACGGTCCAACCTTCGGCGCCTACTTCGATCGCTGGCATCTTCCCTTCGTCAGTGCCGGAGTCGATCTTCGCGGATCCATCCTGGGACCTAGCGGCTCGACGAAGATCTACAGCGGTCTTGCAGGGCCACGCGTTGCCTTGCGACCACACATCATCCCACTGCAGCCGTACGCGGAAGCTGTCATCGGCGTGGGTCATGCCGAGTTCGGTCAGGGCGCGGCACAGACCACCGCCACCAAGTTCGAGTACCAGTTCCTGGGCGGTGTCGATCTCACGGTCCTGCCGCGCATCGACTGGCGCGTTGCGGAGTTTAGTTACGGTGGCTTGGCTGGCCTCGACCAAAGCTTTCACCCCAAGACCATCAGCACCGGGATCGTGCTGCGTCTTCCATAGCGATACACAGGATCGCTGCTGAGACAAGGGGCTAGCCTCACACTAAAGTGGCAGTTACTGCTACGTAATGGTGGTGTCTGAGCTGGCTCCATTGCCCCCTATACTCCGAGGTGCCTGGAACGCACACGGAGACGCACACGATGCCTCAGAGATCTCTGCCTCAGCTAGTCAGCTACCGTTCTGCCCGTCGCACCGCGCGTAGGTGTGCTCTTCTCTTGCTCTCCTGCGTAGGAATCTTCGGGGTTGGGTATGCGCAGCAATTCCCTTCCTCTCCGGCGAGCTCGACCAGGTTAGCCGCCGTGCCCGCAGCACCTATTTCGGCTGGCTCTGCGGTCACGCTTACCGCCAGCGCAAGCGCAGCCAGCTCTCCTTTGACTAAGGGCATTGTTACCTTCTGCGATGCCTCCGCATCGCACTGCACCGGACCAGCCATCTTCGGGACCGCCCACCTTACGAACGCCGGAACGGCATCGCTCAAGCTGATTCTCGGCGCGGGTACTTACAACATCAGCGCTGTGCTCGCCCCCACGGCTTCCGCGCAAAGCAGCACATCAGCAGCACAGACCGTAATCGTCAACGGCAGCTCGAGCTACAAGTCCTCCACCAAACTCTTGTCCAGTGGCACGACCGGGAACTACACACTCAACGCCAATGTCACACACTTTGGACGCGGCCCTGCACAGGCTACGTTGTCATTTCTGGACGCCACCAATGGCAACGCTGTTATAGGGACGGCTGCCCTCGACCCGACGACTCTTAGCTCCGGCCTCATCCTTGCTCCTAACTCTTCGTTCGCTGTCGGAGACTCACCCCTGAGCGTCGCGACGGAGGATTTTAACGGCGACGGCATTCCTGATCTCGCGACAGCGAACTTCGATGTTCCCGGAACCATCAGCGTTCTGCTCGGAGTGGGCGACGGTACCTTCGGTCCTCAAGTCCGTTACAGTGTGGGTAAATCTCCTAGAGCCGTTGCAGTTGAAGATTTCAATGGCGATGGGATTGCCGATCTGGCAGTGACCAACAACGGCGATAATACTGTCAGCATCCTGCTCGGCCGGGGAGATGGGACCTTCGTCTCGGAAGTTCCGTACGCCACAGGCAACTCTCCCACCTCTGTCGCCACCGGAGATTTCAACGGCGATGGAGTCGCCGATCTGGCAGTTGCAAACTATGACGACAGCAACGTTAGCATCCTGCTGGGAGCCGGGAATGGCACCTTCGCACCGGCGTCCAAGTACATGACCGGTGCGGACCCATTCTCCGTTGCAGTAGGAGATTTCAATGGCGACCACCGTCCGGATCTTGTCGTGGCGTGCCAGGGCGGCGGAGCTACGGTGCTGCTGGGCAACGGCGACGGCACCTTTCAGCCGCAGATGACCAATCCGGCTGGCAACCTTCCCGCTGCGGTGACAATTGGCGACTTTAACGGCGACGGCCAGCTGGATCTGGCTGTCGCAAATTTCGACGGCAACACACTGAGCGTCCTGCTCGGGAACGGCGATGGCACCTTTCAGCCGCAGGTGATCTATGCAACCGGAACCAATCCATTTTTCTTAACCACAGGTGACCTGAATGCCGATGGCAAGGTCGACCTGATTGTCGTGAATCGCGGCGGCAATAGTTTCAGCATCTTTGAGGGCAAAGGCGATGGCTCGTTCCAGCCCGAGATGAAGTATGACGCCGGCAACTCGCCAGGATCGGTGGCGATTGCGGACTTCAATGGAGATGGTCTTGCCGACGTCGTTGTATCCAACTCCGGAGACAGCAAGGTCGGCGTCCTACTCGGCGCGCAAACGGAAAGCGCAATGCTCACCCAGGCCGCCGTCACTGGAGCCGGCACACACAATATCTTCGCCAGCTACCCTGGCGACAGCATCCGTGCCGAGAGCCAGTCTCCCACGATCGCGCTCATGGGAGTAGCTGGGATCCCAACGACCTCCCTAAGCGCTAATGCAAATCCCATCAATCTGGGCCAATCGGTCGTCTTCACTGCAAAGATTGCAACGACCAGCGCCGTGATGCCTACGGGTACAGTCAATTTTCTGAACGGAACGACTGCATTAGGATCGAGCGCGGTCGACACCTCTGGTGTCGCCACATTCACAGCGAACAGTCTGCCCTCTGGGGCTAACTCCATCACGGCCGTCTACTCTGGTGACGCAAACTTCCTCCCATCGACGTCAGCCGCTTTGACGGAAACGGTGGTCGCGGTCTCGGACTTCTCCGTCGCAGCAACGCCGGGAAGCCAAAGCATCACGAACGGGAAATCAACAACCTATCAGGTGTCGGTTGCCGCCCTGAACGGCGGCTTCGGCAGCCCAGTCAACTTGACCGTGACTGGCCTTCCATCGGGATCAAGTGCCTCGTTTAGCCCGGCAACGGTCACCCCTGGAACCGGAACGGCAACCGCAACGCTGACCGTTCAAACCAGCAGCACGCAATCAGCCTCGCTCAGGTCATCACGGCAAACACCCACGCGTTCGCTCTGGGCCATCAGCCTCGGCGCGCTGCTCATGCCGCTGCTGGGCTTTCGAAAGCTCCGCAAGCAGCTCTCCTCCTTCAGCATGGCTCTGCTGCTGACCACACTCTCGGCTGCAGCGATGCTGACCATAAGCGGTTGCAGTGCACCGACCTTTGTAAACCAGCCGATCAACCAGAGGACCTACACCCTCACCATCACGGGCGCAAGCGGCTCTCTTCAACACTCGACGAATGTCACCCTGCAACTTAGCGATCTGATTCAAGCGGCAAAGTAGAGAAGCGAGCTCTTCGAGAGCTCGCTTCTTCATTATGGTAACCAGCAGCGACTCAACTACACGTTGATCGCCAGGTTTTCTACTGCGCCAAAGCCATCCAGCATAGCCTCGGCCAGTGTCGGGTGCGCGTGAATGGTGAACAGCATATCGTCCACCGTCGCTTCCAATTCGATAGCCGTTACCGCTTCGGCCACCAACTCCGTCGCCTGTGGCCCTATGATGTGCACGCCCAGAATTTCGCCATACTTCGCATCGGAGACGACTTTTACGAAGCCGTCATGCTCACCGACGATGGAGGCCTTTGAGTTGGCCGAGAACGGAAATTTACCGATCTTCACCTCGAAGCCCTTCTCCTTGGCCATCGCCTCTGTCAGGCCTACGCTGCCAATCTGCGGCTCGCAGTAGGTGCATGCCGGAATGCGTTCGCGCCGTACTGGCCTGGCCGGCTTCCCCGCAATCTTGCATACCGCCACGATGCCGCACATCGAGCCAACATGCGCAAGTTGCGGCAGGCCTGCCACCACATCGCCAATCGCGTAAATGCCCGGCTCGCCGGTCTGCATCCACTCGTTCGTCTTAATGAAACCCCGCTCCGGCTTGATCTTCGTCTTGTCCAGACCGATGTTGTCCGTACGCGGCGCGCGCCCCACGGCAACCAGGACGCGCTCGGCTTCTTTCACCACCTGTTTCCCGTCAGAGGCGGTGAACGTCACCTTTACGCCATTCTTGGTCTTCTCAACTTTATCGACCTTCGCTCCAACATTGGTCTCAATGCCGCGCTTGCGGAAGACCCGTGAAAGCTCCTTGCTCACTTCCTCATCTTCGTTCGGCACCAGCCGTGGCAAGTACTCAACGATGGTGATCTCCGAACCGAAGCTCTTGAAGATCGAGGCAAACTCCACACCCACAGCTCCGGCCCCGATGACAATCAGCGACTTCGGAATCTTGTCGATGTTTAGGATTTCCATGTTGGTCATGATCCGGGTATCCGGCTCGAGTCCCGGTAGCATCCGCGCATCCGATCCCGTGGCGATCAGGATGTTTTTCGCCTTCACGTAGTTGCGTTCGCCCCCCGTGCCACCACCGCCTTCGCTAGATACTTCAACCGTATGCACGCCATCCTTCGCTGACCCAGTAAGCCGCCCATAACCCGCGAAGGTCGACACCTTGTTCTTGCGCATCAGGAAGTCCAGCCCTTTGGTGTGCTTGGCGATGATCTGGTTCTTGCGCTCTAGGATCGCTGGCCAATTAATCGTCACCTCGCCCACGCCCTCAATGCCGTACTCCTTGGCGTGCTTCAGGTGGTCGTACACTTCTGCGTTGAACAGAATCGATTTGGTCGGAATACAGCCCCAATGCAGACACGTTCCGCCAAGCTTCTCTTCCTTTTCGATCAGAGCCGTCTTAAGCCCATATTGCCCAGCACGAATGGCAGCTGTGTACCCAGCTGGCCCACCGCCAATGATTGCTACGTCGTAAATAGTCTCTGCCAAGGAACGCTCCGTCTGCGTACAGCCGAAATCTTCGCCAGGAGACCAGGCACGATGCCCAGCTCTCTGCCAAACATTTCATTCTAACGCGAGGCCCTGAGAGAGCTCCGCGGTAGCCGGCCCCGTCGGTCGCATCTACATGTCCTTCGCGCAACCAAAAGAAAAGGGTGCTTCGGCTACCCGGAGCACCCTTCGAAATCATCAATAGCTTACTTGCCGAACGCAGCCTTTAGGTCGGTCGCGGCTTGCATCTCCGCTGCCCGAGCCTTGTCTACAACCGCGCCCATGCCGAAGAACTCATGGGTAACTCCGGGGTACAGTGTGTAATCCACCTGCACACCGGAGGCCTTCAGCTTATTGGCATACAGGCGTCCATCGTCCTGCAATGGATCGATCTCCGCCCCGATGATTGTGGCGCCTGGCAGCCCGTGCAGATCGGCGTTCAACGGAGAGACGAGCGGATTGTTCGCCAGGTCTGGATAGGGCAGATAATACTTGAAGAACCAGATCAGGGCCGGACGGTTCAGTGGAATCGCATTCGCGTACTTGAGGTCAGACGAAGTGTTCACGCTGCCTTGCGTGACTGGATACACCAGCAGCTGGTGCACCGGCATCTGAAAGCCGCCGTCACGCGCGATCAGACAGACTTCCGCTGCCAGGTTGCCGCCGGCACTCTCTCCGGCTACCGCCACCTTTGCAGGATTGCCCCCAAAATTTTGCGCGTGTTTCAGGACCCACTGGTACGACGCGAGTGCATCCAGCACAGCGGCCGGGAACGGATTCTCCGGAGCCTTGCGATACTCGACCGAGACCACGATGGCATTGGTCAGGTTGGTAAGCGCACGCGCCGAAGCGTCATATGTGTCGATGGTTGCGATTACAAACCCGCCGCCGTGGTAGTACACGATCACCGGAAACGGACCGGTGCCCTTTGGCGTGTAAATGCGGATCGGCAGTGCTCCTCCGGGACCGGGAATGTTCCGGTCTACGATCCTGCCGACCGGCTCCGGAGCCAGTTGCTTTCCTTCATTTCGTGCAACTCCCTTGGCCGCGTCCTCTGCAGCGAACTGCTGCCGCGCGTCCTGCGGAGATAATTCATAGATCGGAGTACCTGCGACGTTCTGGTAAACCTGCAGAACGGTCGTCATCTGCGGGTCCAACTGCGACTGGAATGGGAGTGGGGTGGTAGCGTTCTGGACGGTAGATGCTGCGGTCTCTTGCGCGTGCGCCGCCGGTTGGACCAGCAGGCATGCCGAAGCAGCAAGCACGGGGAGAGAAAACGTACGACGGAAGGAAAGCATGGGGCCTCTTCTATTACCGGAGTAGATGGATCTTGTAGATCCTTTGGTACATAGGATGGGCAAGTTACCGTTTTCATTACCGCCTATTTGGTAACCGTCAAATCTTGGCTTTTCGCTATGTGAAGCGGAACGGCACATCCGCAATACAGTGATTTTCGTATTTCTGTGTACACCGGAGTCATGGAAGGGTGTATATCGCAGCCGGCAGAAATGGAAAAGCGGACCGAGGCCGCCTTTCCATTTCGCCACACGCCTTTGCTAATTGGAACTGGAGTCCTTACCCGGCTTGACTTCAAGCTGGTTCACCACTGAGTTTACGTTGGCGATGCCCTTTGCCAAGACACCGGCCTCATGCTTCTGCGCGGCCGTCTTCACCGATCCCTTCAGCTTAACGACTCCGTTTTTGACGTCAGCATGAATGCTCTGGGAGTCGAGATTGGCGTGCTGCTTGATCGCAGCTTTGAAATTATCCTCGATGGCATCATCCGTCTTCGAAGCGATTTTTTTTGCTTGCGATCTGTCGCCACCTGAAGCGACCAGGATCTGGTTCGCGATCACATAACCGGGAGCGTTCTTTTTCGCTAAATCCTCCGCGGATTGCTTGGCATCATCGCTCGAAAGAGTCCCATTCAGCGTCAGCACGCCCTTATCGCGATCCTGCGAAACATCGATATCGCCCAGGCTGGCGGACTTCAGCGCGCTCTTAACGTCATCTTTGACATCCGCTTTCTTGGTTCCATTGCTCGGTACATTTTGGATACCGGAACTGCCTGTGGTGGACGGGGTCGCTTCATTCGCGCCCTTGTTGTTATTGCAGCCCATTACAAATGCCAGGCATAGAAATCCAGCTGCCACGTACGAGTTCCATTTCAGCGATTTCTTGGATTGGGTGTTCAATTCAGCAATCTCCTTTACATTACTTAATAAAGTCTCAAAAGTATCTGATGCACTCTGACCTCTTATGCCGGGGTAGTTGCACCCGGGCGTCTTTGGCTTATTGGGTGCCGACAGGCGAACGGCACATGCGATTCGAAGCAGAGCGTAAACGGTTAACGAGCAGCGGCCGGGATCAGTGAGGTCAACGCGGTGGCCTCAAGAGTTGCCCCAATCATCGCGTCAAAGCCCATGCACGAGTTCAACATAAGCTGGTAGAGACGATGATCGGCCCAGTCCTGATCGTAAAAGCGGCGGATAAACGCGGCTCGGCGACGATCGGTGGCCAGCAGTTCAGCTTCGGCTTCGTCCACGTTCTCTGGGAAATGTTTGCGAAACCAAGCCAGCTTCCGCGTCATGGAGGCATACACAAAAATGTGGAATGCTCCAGGAACGCCCGCCAGAGCCGGCGCCGCACCTCGGCCTACGACGACACAGTTTCCCTCTGCCACCCTCTCCTTGAGATAGTCGCGCACCAGCACGGCCATGCGATCGCTGTCAAAAACCTCGTCCGTATTCATCGGCGCCGGCATGCGCTCCACGCTTCCGTGCCAGAAGGCCTTGCCCAAACGGTAGTACCACGGATCAAGCCGTTCGTCGCAGTTGGCCACCATGGAAGACGACAGGCCTATCTTTTTGGCAATCTCCTCAACCAGGCATTGGTCGATCACCCGCCAGCCAAGCCGCTCGGCTAGCTGATGCGCAAACTCTCCACCCAGGCTGCCGTACTCCCGCTCCACCGTGATGATCCGGACCATACTCTGCCCCTTTTGCGCTGCACACAAGCGCAGGTGCGGATGATCCTAGCACCGCTCGATAGCCGCGAGCTACTGCCGAATATCGACGACGGTGGCCCCTCCGCCGCCCTCGGCCGGAGAGGCTTCTGTCACCAGCGCCACATGAGGATGCCGTCCAAGCATGCTCCGGAGGGCTTTGCGTAGCACGCCCATACCCGTGCCGTGCACAATCCGTACCCGTGGCAGGCCGGCGAGGAAGGCACGATCCAGAAAGCGCTCCACCTCGTCCGTTGCCTGATCCACAGTCTGGCCGATCACGTTGATCTCGGACCGCATGTCATCGGAAGAGGTAGTGGAGACGGTGATCCCTTTGCGCCGGGCTGCTTCGAGCGGCGATACCGTGCCAGAGTTGGGCTGCGCGGCACGCTGGACCTCAGCGATATCCTCCCGAGGGATACGCATCTTCATCGGCCCAATCGCGACCTCATAGAATTTGTCGTCGATCTGCCGCTGCACGATAGCCGTCTTTCCCAAAGACTTCAGCCGTACGGTGTCTCCGGCTGCCACGTGGCGCACGATATGCGGTTGCGCATGCGCATCCCCTTTGTGCGCGCCCGTGTGCTGCGCAACGGCAGTCGAGCTGAACTGCTCGCTGAACTCCCGTCGCAAGCGGGCCACACGGCGCTCGGCCTCCTTCGACAGCTTCTGCTGCGCGGCGCGATCCCCAACCGCCTGCACTGCCTCACGCATACGGAACTCGAAGTCTTTCAAAAGCGATTGCAAGTGTTGCTCCAGCTCGCGGACCTTGGCGCGCCACTCCTTTAAACCCTCCACATCGAGCCGGCTCTTCTCGCGCGCCACCTCCTGCTCGCGCTGGCGCAGGTGCTCGCGCTCCCCGGTGACCGCGGTGAGTTGCGCGTGCAGCTGGTCGAGAAAGTTCCCAATGTCCTCCGTCTGGTGGGAGAGGCGGCCGCGAGCGTTCGCAATGATCGCTGGGTTTAATCCCAGCCGCTGCGCGATGTTGATGCCAGCAGAAGCGCCCGGGACACCCAGCCGCAATTCGTACGTCGGCGCGAGCGTCTGTTCGTTGAAGCCGACAGCTGCGTTAAGTACTCCCGGGGTCTGCGCCGCATAGACCTTAAGAGAGGTATGGTGTGTCGAGATGATCGACCAGGCGTGAGCGCGCAGGAAATACTCTGCAATCGCTACCGCAAGGGCCGCCCCCTCCTCGGGATCGGTCGCCGAACCCAGCTCATCGAGCAGAACAAGCGACGACGCTTCTGCATGTTCCGCAATCCGGTTTAGGTTCACGATATGCGATGAAAACGTGGAGAGGTTCTGCTCGATCGATTGCGCGTCGCCAATGTCCGCGAGAAAGCACCTGAAGATAGGGAGGATCGCGCGCTCTGCAGGAACGGGAATACCGGCTTGCGCCATCATGGCCAGCAATCCGGCCGTCTTCAGCGCGACCGTTTTGCCGCCCGTATTCGGTCCGCTGATGATCAGCTGCCGCGCGTCAGAGTGCAGCGCGAACGTGAGTGGTACTACGGTGCCACTGCTCCCACGAAGACGGCGTTCTAGCAGCGGGTGCCGTGCGTTTTCGAAGTGAAGTTCAGGATCTTCCTCTGCCGCGAACTCCGGAGCGACACAGTTGTAAGCCTCAGAAAAACGCGCGCGGGCAGCCAGGGTATCCACCTGCGCGAGAATGGCAGCGCCTGCTGCGATGGTATGGGACTGCACGCCGATCTCACGCGTCATGGCGAGAAAGATGCGATGGATCTCCGCCTGTTCCTCGTCGAGTAGCCGCACCAGCTCGTTGTTCTGCTCAATGGTCTCCAGAGGCTCCAGATAGACAGTCTGTCCACTCGAGCTGGCCCCGTGCACCACGCCCGCAACACGCCGCTTCCACTCCGCCTTCACCGGAATCACAAAGCGTTCGCCGCGTATGGTAATGAGCTCGTCCTGCACCGTGCCACCCTTGGACATGCGCCGCAGCGCATGACGCAGACTGTCTTCGATGACGCGTCCCTGCCGTTCGACCTCCCGGCGAATGCGGCGCAGTTCAGGGGAGGCGTCATCGGTAAGCGTGCCGTCTGGCAGCATGCGCCGCTGGAGTGAATCAACCAGCTGACGCAGATGGCTTCCCTCCAGTGGCGCTGTCAGCTCGCGCAAACTCTCAGTGCGGTCGCGCAAATCGTCGGATTGCATCGTGATCGCGGAGTGCCAGCCCGCTATATCCTCGACCAGCGCCAGGATCGCGCGCAGCTCTTCCGCTTCAAGCGCAGCGCCAGCTATGCGGGACTTGGCCAGCAGCTGGGTTGCGTCAAACAGGCTTCCGAGAGCCGGACGCACGCCTGCAGCAAGCAAGGCACACATCTCCGCCACCAAGGTATGCTCGCGTCGAGACCAGCCCCGGTCGCCGGAGGGCACCGATTCTAGCATCCACTGCTTCGTAACAGTGGCAGTGGCATAATACGCAACCAGCTCGAGCAGGCGGTCCCACTCCAGCGTGGAACGGCTCAGTTCAGCGACCGGGAGCGGGATTTCCTGAAACATACTCATCTCTTCCATCGTACCGTTCCGGTCTCGCTTTAATGGGGCGGCCAATCCACCCCATTAAAATAGAACTATGGAATTCCCTCAGACTCGTTTGCGGCGGCTTCGTTCGACGGCAGCTATGCGTTCCCTGGTGCGCGAGACGCATCTCCATCCCGGCGCGCTGGTCTGTCCCCTTTTTCTGTGCCCGGGCGAAGGCGTGCGACGGGAGGTCAGTTCCATGCCTGGCGTCTTCAACCTTTCGGTGGATGAAGCATTGAAGGAGGCTGAAGAAGCTGCTGCATTGGGTCTCGGCGGCCTGCTGCTCTTCGGTCTGCCGGAGACAAAAGACGAGCAAGCGAGCGGCGCATATGACCCGAACGGTATCGTGCAGGGAGGGCTGCACGCACTTAAGGCAAGTAAAGCCGCAAAGGAGCTGGTTTTGATCGCGGACGTGTGTCTTTGCGAGTACACCTCCCACGGCCACTGTGGCGTGGTGAAGCGCGAGGATGACGAATACCACATTGACAACGACGCGAGCTTGGACCTGCTGGGACAAACGGCAGTCTCGCTGGCGGAGGCTGGCGCGGATATTGTCGCTCCATCCGACATGATGGATGGGCGCGTGGGCGCGATCCGTGACGAGATGGACGATGCCGGTCTTCAAAGCGTGCCCATACTCTCCTATGCTGCAAAATTTGCCTCGGCGTTTTATGGGCCATTTCGCGAAGCGGCCGACTCAGCGCCCCAATTTGGTGACCGTCGCAGTTACCAAATGGATGGTGCGAACCTGCGTGAGGCTATGCGAGAGATCGAGCAGGATCTGGGAGAAGGTGCCGATATGATACTGATGAAGCCCGCGATGCCGTACTTAGACGTGATTCATGCCGCGCGTGGCCGCTTCGATGTGCCCCTTGGCGCGTACCAGGTGTCGGGAGAGTACGCGATGCTGCAGGCTGCCTTTGCGAACGGCTGGTTGGAGCGAGAACGTGCCATCCTCGAATCGCTGATCTCGATCCGGCGCGCCGGGGCCGATTTCATCGTCACCTACTTCGCCAAAGAAGCAACACGGCTGCTCGGTTAACTATCCTCTTCGCGCGATAACGCGACCACTGCTGTTCGCAAGCGAACAGTGAAGTCTTGCGGCGTCTCGCCCCCGCTCATCGTGAGTGGCCGGCCGATGCGGATAGTCACCGTGCCTGGCCGGAACCACTGGCGCTCGCCTCGTTTGATCGGACCGAGACCTTCCAAATAGACCGGCAAGACAGAAGCACCTGATTCTTGCGCAAGCAGGCCGATACCGGACTGGAAAATGTCAACGCAGTCACCCGCGGAACGACGCCCCTCCGGAAACAACAGCACGTGCATCCCGCGATCAAGCGCCTCGCCGGCATGCGCAAAGCTCCGGCGAAAGCCAGCCCCCTGTGGCAGCGGGAAAACATTAAACAGAGCAGTGACGAGCCAGTAGGCGAGGAGTGTTAGAAAACTAAGCACCTTGTGGCGTTCGGCGCGTCCATATCGCCAGCCCACCAGAATGTGTGCGGCCATCGCGACCGCGACGCGGCGACGCGTGCAAGGTGGCAAGGCATAAAGCACCAGTGGCACATCGAACGCGGTCACGTGATTGCAGACGATAAGCAGCGGGCGGCGGAGGTCCTCATCAATAACCTGCCGCTCAATCCGTGGCGCAAGCAGCAATCGCGTGAGCGGGCGCATTATGCCCTCCAAAAAAGCGCTGCGTAGCCAGCGCACGGGAGCGCTCCATGGCCATTGTGGGTACCTGCCTTGCGCCGCATCACTGGCCTGCAGCCGAGTATCAGCAGCTGTTGCAGACACTAATGGAATGTTAGTCCCGAGTTTTGGAGCCCCGCTGAGGTTCAGAATGCGGCGAAGGTCACCAACAGTTCGCGCACCCTGCCATTCCATCTCGTCGATTTCGAGGCCAAATCGGGATTCGATGGTGCTCTGAAGTTCAACCAACCCAAGACTATCCAGATGAATATCCTCGACCAAGCGGCTCGCATCACTCGCACCTGCGGCCGATGCGCCTGGAATACCAGCGATTGCCGTGAGCAGAGGATCGAGAGACTGATCCTGAGAAATGGCCTTTTCGCTGAGCGCCGCGTCGGCCCAAGCGGCGATCCGCCGCCGCAACACCTTGCCCGTTGAGGTGCGAGGGAAGTCTGCCCCGGGCCACACCAGCGAGCGGCGTATCTGCTGGTAATCGGCAAGTGCGGCGTTGGCTCGTTGAACGGCGTCGCTACCAGCGGAGGAGGTGGGCGGGGGTTGGAGGATCAGGACGGCTACGGGTTGAGGGCCGCCGGGGGTGTCATGGGGGACGACTGCGGCAGCGCGCACTCCGGGTTGGCGAAGCAGGGCGGCTTCGAGGTCGGCGGGATGGATGTTCAGGCCGGCCCCGGTCACGAGCACGTCGCTCTTGCGGCCAGTGAAGACGAGAGAGCCGCCACTTCCCTCGGCGGCCAGGTCGCCGGTCGCCAACCAGCCGTCTTCGGCCTGACGGAAGCGCAAGGCGCCCTCGCGCCACTCGGCGTCGGCGATCGACTCACCCCGGACCAGGATCTCTCCGTCAGCGGCGATGCGGACCTCACGGCCAGCGAGCGGCTGGCCGATGCTGCCCCGTGTGGCGCGGAAGGGGTGGTTGAGTGTGACCAGGGCTGTGGTCTCGGTCATGCCGTAACCCTGGATCAGGGCGAGGCCGAGACCGGTCCAGAAGCGCTCCAGATCGGGAGAGAGCGTTGCGCCGCCGCAGATCAGTGCCCAGAACTTCAGGCCAAGCAGCCAGTGCTGACGGCGGAAGATCCACCAGCGCTTGAGGGCCGATGCTTCGGCGTGCTGGGCGAGGCGGGGCTGCAGCTCGGGGTCGAGGTGCAGCAGGTGGCTGCGGAGCAGCTCCAGCACGCGTGGGACTGCGGCCAGGACGGAGATGCGCTCCCGCTTGAGGAGACGTATGAGGCGTGGCGCCTCCAGACGGCTCTCGAAGTGTAGCTCCGCTCCGAGCAGCGGCGGAACCCAGAGGCCCATGAACTGGCCGAAGACGTGGCTGAGCGGCAGGGTGTGCAGGAAGCGCAAGGGATGAACGAGACGCTCGTACTTGAGATAGCGCGCCATTTCGCGCTCTATGGGGTCGAGGGAGGCGAGCACGTTGCCATGGGTGTGCACGATGCCCTTGGGTTCGGCGGTGGTGCCGGAGGTGAAGATGATCTGCAGAGGGGTAGAGCGGTTGAGCGCCGGATTGGGCGTGTAGTCCGGTGGTGGCAGTTCGGAGAAGCGCTCGAACAGCAGCGATGGTCCGGAAAGATTTGCGAGAAGCGCAGCATCGCCGATGAGCAGCTTTGGCGCGGTCTCGCGCTGAACGCGGGCCGCAAACTCTTTGCTACCGACGGCGTCCAGAGGCACCACCAGGGCGCCATGAAGAACGCAGCCGAAGAAGGCGGCGATCCACTCGGCGGAGTTGCGGCCCCAGAGCAGCACCCGGTTGCCGGGGGCAATGTCGCGGCGTTCGAGCTCGGCGCGGACGCGGGCGCTGAGTTCGGCCAGCTCCGCCCAGGAGCAGGTCAGGCGCCGCACGCCGACGTGGTCCACGACCGCGGTCTCGCTGCCGTGGCGGCGGAAGTCGTCGACGAGGGTGCCTAGATGCGTGCGCACGGGGTTGTCTGGAGAGATGTGGGTTACCAAAGAGGGGATGTGTTGCGTTTCTTTGGCGTAGTCGGCGGGGCTACCCCCTCCCCCTCCCCCCTTTTGCCTAAAGTCCTCCAAACAAAGGAGTTAACTAGGGGCTTGTGCGCTAAAGTCCTCCATCCAAAGAACTTACAGGTAAAGTCCTCGGCTCATTGGACTTAGCTCGTTGCGGGGAGTTCCCAAGCATTTGATCTACTTCAAGTTTAAGGGATTGCGCGAGAGGGTACGCCAACTTGCGCAAAGGAATGTCTTAGCTCACGCCCCCTGCATCCGAGAGTGGAGAAATTCAAACGAGGTGTTGCAATGAAAACGACACGTGCGGTGGCTTCGGGATTGTTGGCGGTGGGAATGCTGATGGGAGCGGGGGAGCTGCGGGCTCAGGACGCGACGACGACACAAACGGCTCCGGTGAATCCGTCTCCCCGAACAAAGAAGCAATTGAAGCACGAGAAGAAGCAGCTAAACCACCAAGAGAAGTACAACGCGAAGTCAGACAAGGAATCGCGGAAGGCCGCCAAGGCCGAGGGGAAGGCGGACGAGCATATGCAGAAGGCAGACCAGCAGCAGAACAAGGCAAACACACCGCAGTAGGGCGGTGTGGGGCATGGGGAGGGCGCCGGGTGGGCGCCCTTTCCGTTTAGCGCGCCTGTGCCGTCCCCCGGCTACTCTCAGGGCGACAAGGGTGCAGGCAGTGGGGGTCGAGGTTGACGATGCCGATCGGCTCGACGTAAGCGGTTACCGGTGTTGCGACATCTGACGGGTGGAGCTCGCCGTTGAGCCAGACGACTCGGCCGATGCCGAGCGACCTGCGAACGCCACCGTAGGGCGACGGCGCGCTGAGCTCACAGATTACGTTTTTGACGACGATGTATTCGGCTTGGAACTCTGCTGGTTTGCCCATGGCTGCGGTCCTCCCCGGGACCGTTTGATTCGTCACTCTAACTAGACGTGACGAGCGCCGGAATAGCACAAAAGTCTGAACTGGCCAACCAGGCGGGGGGTCCCGTGGCGTCGGAATCATAATCGCGAGTGATTGAGGAATGCGTTTCCCACCGTTCGCTGCACTCAGGATGGGGCACCCGGGCTTTTCTATCTGTATAGGAGAGCGGAGCGCTTCGCGCTGCCCCACCCTAGCTTCCCTAGAATGGGGCACCCGGTGTCATACCTACTCGCGCTCTTGTTCGGCTTGATTGACTTAGGAGCGGATGAGGCGGCGGATGCCTTCTGTGCCGCCGAGTGCTGATCTGTTGCGCTGTGTGCTCATGTGTTCCTCATCTGTGGAGATGAGGATTTGTGGGGGGTTGGGATGTGCTTGGGACGAGGTTGTGTGTGTGGCAAAACAGCAGATCCCTCCACTTCGCCGATCTCGCTACGCGAGATTGGCTTCGGTCGGGATGACAATCGTTGTTAGAGGTACCGGATGGGGGACGCGGGAGAGATCTGCTGGCTAGGCTCAATGGGCTACAACTTCGACTGTAGAGGCCTAGCGTTTTCGACTGTAGAGGCCTAGCGTTGAGCCGGGTCAGTCCTTATGAGTGTCATCCCGACCGGAACGCAGTGGAGTGGAGGGATCTACTGTGATCTCCCTCTCGCGAAAGGGTTCGATGGGCTTCCCCCAGTTGGCGCTCAGGTCTTCCCAGGTGGGATTGTTCCTGGTGATCAGCGCTTCCTTCTTTTCACGACGCCAATGCTTGAGCTGCTTCTCACGTGCGATGGCGCTTTGTGCATAGGCGAATGCTTCATACCACACCAAGCGCTCGCAGTTATATCGAGCGGTAAAACCGGCGAAGGTCTTGTGCTTGTGCTGCCAGGTGCGCTGTTCTAGCTTGCTGGTGGTGCCGATATAGAGGGTGCGTGCGCGGCTGGCGACGATGTAGACGTGATAGGTCTTTCGCTCGCGCATGGCGGGAGTGTATTGGGGTTTTAGGGTGGTAGATGTAGCACGCTTGGGGACTTGCGTGTTTTGCTTTGGGTGGAGTGGGTGGAAACAGCAGATCCCTCCACTGCCCCTTCGACTCACTTCGTTCGCTCAGGGTCCGGTCGGGATGACAACCATTGCTGGAGAGATGTGGTCTATCTCATGGCAGAGTTCGAGGTCGGGTTTTGGCGCGAATGGGTGGGAACAGCAGATCCCTCCACTTCGCCGATCTCGCTGCGCGAGATGGCTTCGGTCGGGATGACAGTTTGTGAGGAGGTGGTTTTTGCTTTTGCGCGTAGGCGCGTATGCCTGGACGGCGAGTCCTCAGATGCGCATGGGCATGATGATGTAACGGTAGCGGTAGTCGTCGGCGGGGTCTTCGGGGCGCATCTGGCCGGCGGATTGAGCATCTTTGAACTCCAGGCGGACCTCGCCGGTGTTGCCGATGGCTTTGAGGAAATCGATCATGTAGCTGGAGTTGAAGCCGACGACGAGCGGATCGAACTGGTAGGGGCTCTCGATGGTGTCTTCTGATTCACCGGACTCGGTGGAGGAGCTGGAGATCTTGAGCTCGTTGGCTTCCAGGCGCATCTTGACGGCGCCGGAGCGCTCGTCGGCGAACTGGGCGACGCGCTGGATGGAGCTCATGAGGTCTTCCGAGCGGACGATGACGAACTTGTTGTTGTCGCGCGGCAGGACGGCTTCGTAGTTGGGGAACTGGCCGGTGAGCTTGCGCGAGGTAAGCACGCGGTGGCCGACGCGGAAGAAGAGCTGGTTGTCATCGTCGGCAAACTCGATGAACTCGGCGTCGGTGTTGGAGAGCAGCGACTGCAGTTCGGAGAGAGCCTTGCGCGGGATGAGAGTCTTCTTTTCGCCGCCGGGAACGGCGCCGAGGGACTCGCCAGTCTTCTCGACATGGGCGAGGCGATGGCCGTCGGTGGCGACCATGGCGAGGGACTCCGGCTTGAGTATGAGCAGGGCACCGTTGAGGGTATAGCGGGACTCCTCATTGGAGATGGCGAAGATGGTTTTCGAGATCATGCCCTTGACCGAGGCGAGGGGCAGGCGGACGGTGGAGGCTTCCGGAAACTCGGGCACCTGGGGGAAGTTGGCGCGGGCCATGCCGACCATCTTGGTGTTGGAGCGGCCGGCGCGGATGGCGACCCAGTGGTTGTCCATGAGTTTGAGGGAGATGTCGCCCTCGGGCAGCAGGCGGATGTAGTCGTAGAGCTTGCGGGCGGGGATGGTGCAGGAGCCGGCTTTTTTGACCTTGGCGCCGCAGGAGGTCTTGATGCTCTGGTCGAGGTCAGTGGCGGTGATGGTGAGGCGGCCGGAGTCGGCATCAGCCTCGAGCAGGAAGTTCGAGAGGATGGGGATGGTGGTCTTACGCTCGACGACGGATTGGGTGGCGGTGAGCTCGCGAAGGAGTTCGCCGCGGGCGACGGTGATCTCCATGCTGAAGCCCTGAACGGTGTGCTTGTCTGCTTCGAGTCCTACGCCAGGCATAGATAGTGCCCCCTGTCTTCGAGTGCGGATGTGGTGCGGTGATGCGGTGAATGGATCGCCAGATGATTCTAGCCGGGGCGGAGCCGTGGAAGACGGGAATGTTTCGTGGGAAATCGGACTGGCCGTCCGGGCGGGGGCGGCTTTGCCGCGGGTCGTCACGGGAACCACTTGAGTGGGAGCCTGAGCCGCTTTTGTTCGCTAGATGACGTGTAAAAGCAACGGCAACGGCGGCGGGAAAAGCAAGAGATACAACTTTGGGTTTACAGAGGTAGTTCTTTAGTCGTAGCCGTCGTTTGCGGTGGAGAAGTGGGAAAGCGCGGCAGAACTGCTGGGGACGCGGGCTTGCAGCGGTGGTGGGTTTTCCGAAAGTGGGACGTGGAAATGAGGAAGCGCTGGAAGGCTGGGGCGGGTGTGGCGGTGCGGTGCGGGTTGTCCGCAGCGTGCACACCGGGCCGCCGCGGGTGTGAAGGATAAGAGCAGTGGTTTAGTGGAAATGGGGATTGCGTGCAGTGGGAGTGCGGGTTGACGGGGTTTGGCTTTCCACAGCGGACGGGATTTCCTAGGTGTGCAGAAGTGTGGGGCTCCGTGTGGAGAAGCGGCCTTTCGCTCGCCCAGGAGGTTGGCCGATTTGATGGTGCCTACAAGCTGAATTGGACCGCGGCCCATTCCGTATAGAAGAAGATTTATAACCTAAGCAGATGGATGAACTAGAGAGTTTCACTGATCCCGCTGATAGCGCAAAGGCCGCAGGGCTTCGCTATGTCTCCGACACCAAGCCTGGCATCCGGCGCAAGCGCTCGGGCAAAGGCTTCCGCTACGTGGACGCGGAGGATACGCCGGTGCGCGATAAAGAGGTGCTGGCACGCATCAAGTCACTGGTGATTCCGCCGGCATGGACGGACGTGTGGATCTGCCCCAATCCGCGTGGGCACCTGCAGGTGACAGGGCGCGATGCCCGGGGCAGGAAGCAGAGCCGGTACCACACGCGGTGGCGGGAGGTGCGCGATGAGACGAAGTACGAGCGGATGCTCATCTTTGGTGAGGCGCTGCCCGGGATTCGCGAGCGCGTCGACCACGATCTGGCGCTGCCGGGCTTGTCGCGCGCGAAGGTGCTGGCGACGCTGGTGCGCCTGATGGAGACAACGTTTATTCGCGTCGGCAACGCCGAGTATGCGCGTGACAACCACTCGTATGGGTTAACGACGATGCGGAACCGCCATGTCCACATTGATGGCTCCACGGTGACGTTTGAGTTCCAGGGTAAGAGCGGTGTGAAACATGCCATCGACCTGAACGACCGGCGGCTGGCGAAGATAGTGAAGCGCTGCCAAGATATCCCCGGCTATGAACTCTTCCAGTACCTGGACAGCGATGGCTCGCACCACACGGTCGATTCAGCGGATGTGAACGAGTATTTGCGCGAGATCAGCAAGGAGCACTTTACGGCGAAAGACTTTCGTACATGGGCGGGCACGGTGCTGGCCGGGATGATGCTGCGCGAGTTTGAGGCTTTTGAGTCCGAGACGCAAGCGAAGAAGAATATCGTGCAAGCGATCAAGGAGGTCGCGGCTCGTCTGGGGAATACGCCTTCCGTCTGCCGCAAGTGTTATGTGCATCCGCTCGTGATTGAGTCTTATTTGAGCGGAGCGATGATTGAAACCGTGAAGCAGCGGATCGAGCAAGAGATCGCCGAGCCCTCCCATGCGCTGCGGCCAGAAGAGCTATTTGTGATGGAGTTGCTGCAGCAGCGGCTCGCGCGTGCAGAGGCTTGATTAGAAACAAGCGCCGCTACTCGTGGCGTTCCCAGCGCTCGTCGTGGCGGTCATCGTGGAAGAGAATGCCTGTGATGCGGCCGGCAGGGTCCTTCTCAAAGGTGAGGCGGGTGGCGCTGCCGCTGGGGTAGAAGTAGGTGACCTGGTTTTCGGGGAGGAGCTCGGTGAGGTCGCCGGTGCGGTTCCGGGAGAAGAGCCGGTCGCCTTCGCGGAGGATGGTAACCTGGCGGACCTCGCCGTCGTAGTAGTCGCCGAGGTAAGCGTCGTAGATCTCCGGGTTGATCTTGGCGGGGACGGGGTGAAGCGGGATCATGAGGCGCTCGGCAGCGGCGTGCGCGGTGGAGATCTCTGAGAGGCGATGGGCCAGGAGCCACTGCGGGAGGGCGCGGTCGGCATAGGCCTTGTCCCAAGCGTTGTGGCGCCAGCCCTCGTACTCCCAGAGACGGACGTCGCCGCCGGCAGCAGCGAGGGCGCTGTACATGATCTCGGACTGGCGGGGCGAGACGACTGGGTCGAGGGTGCCGTGAAACATCCAGACGGGCGTTTTGCCGACAGCCTTGACGTATTCGGCGGGGAGATCGGGCTCGTGCCAGCGCTGCGGTTTGTAGGACCAGAAGATGCCGCCGGAGACGGGTACGATGGCGGCGAAGCGGCCGGGGTAGTCCTTGGCGATCTCCCAGGCGCCGTAGCCGCCGAGCGAGAGGCCAGTGAGGTAGAGCTGGTCGGGGTTGCCATGGAACTCTTTTACTTCGGCGTCGAGCGTGGCCAGGGCCATGGCCATCATGTCAGGGTCGGTCCAGTGATGGTGGGAGTAGGGCACCTGGGGCATCACGACGACGAAGGGCCAGCGGTCGGGGTGGGAGCGGATGGCATTGGGCAGGCCGACTTGGGTCTCATCCATTCCATCAGAACCGCGCTCGCCCGAGCCGTGGAGGAAGAGGATCACGGGCCATGACGCGCGGGGACTGTACTGGGCCGGTAAGTAGACCTGGTAGCGGTAGACGGTGCCGTTGTGCGCGATGGCGCGGTTCAGAAAGCCGGTGTCCTGCGGATGGGGGATGTCATGGGCGCGTGCATAGGCCTGGGGCGCGCTGACGACGGCGGTCAGGCACAGGGCCAAGCATTGGACTAGGCACTGTAAAGTGCGGCTCACGCGCATGTGTGGAAGCATACCGCAGTGCAAAATAAAACATGATGCAGCGGTGTGAGATGCTTCGGCGAGACCCTAGAGCCTGCCCAAACCTCCTGTACAAGCAAACTCTCCTTTTTGAAGCAAAGCTCGAGACCTATGGTCGTCTGTGACGCGGGGGCAAAGCCTGCTCAATGAACATCTCGCCCAATAAACAAAGAGCAAGACCTGAACGCTGCCTACTAACTCTACGGTTTCTGACTACCACGGCGACCGCAAACAACCGGGTGATGCAGGACCTTACCACAGTGTTAATTAGGCTTGGTCAAACGTAGTTCGGGCAAGGTTCAGAAACGCGTTCGCAATGGGGCAGGCGTGGTTTGTTTGGAAGGCAAGCTCGATGTAGCTGCGTGAGGAGACCTTCTGTAATGGCAAACAGACCACCTCGCCCGTAGCGATCTCCGCAACGCATTTCGGCGCGATTGTCACTCCGATCCCCGCACCGACCAGACGCAAGGTGGTAAGCCACTGCGGGGTCTCTTGAACGATGTTGGGTTGAAAGCCGTGTTCCTCACATAGGGCAACCGTCTTATGCCACGCGCCCTGCCCGAAGGATCGGGAGAAGAAGACGAAGGGTTCGTTCCTGAGAGCAGCGACCGAGATTGACTTCTTTGTGGCAAGCCGATGGCTGGCGGGGACAACTGCGACGAAGGGTTCCGAGATGACTTTCTCGAAGGAGAGACCGGTGGCAAACTCCGGGTCGCGCAGGAAACCCACGTCCAGAGATCCTTCCTGAAGTACAGCGACCAGCGCGCTGGTCGGATACTCCTGCAGTCGTAGACGAACGTCAGGGTAAAGCTTTCGATAGCGGCTGAGAAGTTGAGGAATAGTTGTGAGCATGGCACTGCCGACGAAGCCGACATCCAACGCTCCCACCTCGCCTCGCCCGATCTGTCTAGCAGCGCGGACATCGTTCTCGAGTTTGCGAAATGTCTGCTGCAAACGTTTCAGCAGCTCGCTACCAGCCGGGGTGAGACGAACACTGCGAGAGGTACGAGCAAACAGGGGATGGCCGACCCACTCCTCGAGCTTGCGGATCTGTTGCGAGAGCGGTGGCTGCGCCATGTGCAGGCGCAGTGCGGCACGTCCGAAATGAAGCTCCTCGGCTACCGCTATGAAGTAGCGCAGGTGTCGGAGCTCGATCTCATTCATATTGACGACGTCTTGATGAAACATAACTAGATATTGGACGTATCTCCGGAAGCTGTCTAGATTTGTCTTCATCGAGGGTTGGTGCAATGAAGACTTCCGATCTTGATGAGTTCACTTCCCCGGATGCAGTCGCGCATGACACGTCTACCACGTCGCCAGGAAAAGGCACCATAGAGAACCCGAAGCTGCCAATCGATATCGTGATTCGACCCTACCGGCAGGGAGACGCAGCCGCGTTCTGCTGGCTGAATGAACAATGGATCACCGAGTATTTCTGGTTGGAGGCACAGGATCTTCAGTTTCTACGAGATCCGGAGACTCATATACTCGCGCGAGACGGGAAGATTTTCTTCGCGGTGAAAGACACGGAGGCGGTAGGGTGCTGCGCTCTGCTAGCCCTCGGCTCAGGAGTTTTCGAGGTCGCACGCATGACAGTGCGGGCCGACTATCGAGGGCGCGGGGTAGGAAGAGCGCTGCTTCTGCACGTCATCGAAGCAGCTCGTGCCCTCGGCGCCAAAAAGCTGGTGCTTGAGACCAGCGAGAAACTTGCAAGTGCTGTCCACCTTTACCAATCGCTGGGATTCAAGTGCACGGTTCGAGACAGCCTGATCGCTTCGGCCTTGGAGCGAGCGGACGTCTTTATGGAGTTAGCACTTACCGACGGGTAAGCCGTTCTTGAGAAGATTGCGGCGTGATTTATTCCAAAGCAAGAACCGGATAGCGTTCGCCACGGAGCGGCATGCAAGCTACTTGCATGCGGAGAAAAGCGGAACTATCAGCTTGCATTGAATACAACCGCAACGCCAGTTCTTCCACTGCGGCACTCAGAACGTAATTACCACTGTTGCTAATAACACAGTCGCGGCCCAAGCGCTCCTCAGGCGCGCTGCTGGATACGTGTTCCTTAAAGGCTCCCTCGGCGCGCTGCGCTCAGGGCCATGCGGAACTGCGTTTCGAAAACAACAGGAGCCGCCGCCCAGCCTTTTCGCAGCACACCGTAGCTGAAGTTTGGAGGATCGCAATGCGTACCCCTTCATTGAAGTCGATACAAAAATGGTCGAAATTTTTGTCCGCTGTTTGTAGCAGCTATACCCGTCTTCTCGCGCTAGGCTCGCGTTCGTTTGTAACAGCATTCGTGCTGGTGTGGGTTGGCTTATTCTCTTCAGCGATGGCAGCGGCTGCAGACAGGTCTGTCGTCTCGTTTCGCTCTCCTAGAAACTTTTCAGTGGTTGTGCCGGTATATGTGAACGGCAGTGGTCCCTATGAGTTCCTGCTGGACACTGGTTCCAGCTGTACCGCTGTGGATGCGGAGCTTCGTAAGTCGCTAAAGCTGGATCTGCTTGAAACTGGAACTGTCACTACTGTGACTGGCCGGTCCAGTGTGTATGTCACCGTAGCGAAGACGGTCAGCATCGGCACGGTCTCAGAATCGAATGTGGAGCTGGTGGTGAGGGATCTGGCTGGGCTGCACACGCTGGATGCAAATATTCGCGGAGTACTGGGGCAGAACGTTCTTAAAAACGCGGACTACCTGCTGGACAATCGCAATGGAGTGCTCCGCTTCGATGGCTCTGGAAAGTTGCTGCGCTCCCTCAGCGGAGACAGGGTGGAAATGAGCAAGATTGCTACGCCAGATAATCCGGATTATTCGAGTTATGCAGTGAGAGTTAGGTTTGCTGGCGACTCTGCCCGGGAATGGAATTTAATGCTGGACTCAGGCAGCGCTTCCGTAGTGCTTTTTGCCGACCTGCCTCCCTCGCTTCTTGCGTCCCGCGTCGCGCAATCGTTTGTTGAGGACGACACAGGCCATCGCCGGTCCGTGCCTCAGTACAAGGTCCGCGTGATGATTGGATCACTCTCCCGAGAGCTGCAGGCACATGTTACTGGAGCTCGATTCGGAGCGACGGCGCTGGATGGGCTCCTGCCGACAGCAAGCTTTGGGAGCTTGTATATCAGCAACACGCGCGGATTTGTCATCTTTGAGCCGAAGATAAGTCGGCGAAAGCTTCCGTCTAGGGTGTTTGCGGATCTGTCGCAACGAGCAGCCTCGCCACCCAGCTAAAGCATTTTCACAGATGCTGTGTTGTGGCTGGCTTCGGTTCTGTGCAGCTTTTCTTGACGGAAAAGCTGCGCCGAGTCCGTTGTAGTTCTTCACTACTGTAAAGTGCTTAGGCCGCGACCTGCTTTATTGTTACAGTTTCGTCAATTGCATTCGATGGGTTGTTCAGATGCAGAGATTTGTTCTTACAGTCAGCCTTTCGGGTCATTTCTGTAACATTTTTAATCTTTACCGAACCAGTACTCACAGGATTTTGCGCGCGCCGCGGCGGACTAGCTCTGCGGTGGCTCCGTAGACTAAGTGAGAGAGCCAGGGCTGGATTTGGGCGGTGATGGGCTGCTCGGTGGGGGAGGCGGAGAGGCCGAGTAGGGGAACGGCGGTCTCATCGGCGCCGAGGAAGAGCACGGTGCCGAAGAGCGTCCCGAAGCCGCTCCGCGCCGTCTCTGAGTACTCGGCGAGCAGACCATAGATTGCGCCCATGGTGGCGCCGAAGCCGTAGTGCACGACCGGCCCGTAGGTCTTCTTCTGTTCCTTGCTGAGGTGCTGGCCGGTGGTGGCCTCGGCGATGGCGTCCGCGGTCTTTTGCGTAGTGTCGTCGGGCTCCGTTCCTTTTTGTTGTTGCCGCTCCTGCTCTTGTTGTTGCTCCTTCATCTTCTTCTGCTCTTCCGGGGAGGCTGTTGCTTCCTTGACCGCCTTTGTCCCTTTGCTGACTCCAGCCTGGAACTCGTTCATGACAAAGGAGGCGACCAGGCCTCCTGCGGCACCGGCCAAGGCTCCCCGGACTGGGTGTGTTTTGCCGGCTCGCGTTTCTGTTTTCCTCATTGCTGTCCCCTCATCGATTCGAACTATGCAGACAAGAAGTGGGATGCGCAAATCTCTGGCCGGAATAACCTTCCAACAGTGGCGGCATCAGATTGGCTGAACCTGCACGTTAGTAACAGTGGCCGAATTACGCCGCCGGCCTCGCATCCAATCCAATTAGAGGAAAACTATGAGCATGCAGGACAACATTGCAACACAGAAGGCGCAGGGAGAGGCGATCAACAAGGGCCGTCTAGAGGATCTGAACAACGTATTCGCTTCAAATGTAGTGGATCACGATCCGGCGCCGGATCAGGGCAAGGGTCCCGAGGGCTTTATCGGGTTCTTTTCGAATTTCCGCACTGCCTTCCCGGACCTGTCGATCGCCGTCGAGCACATGGTCGCCGATGAGGACAACGTCTCGATCGCGTACACGATCACGGGGACGCACAAGGGCAACTTCATGGGCATCCCGGCGACGGGCAAAAAGATCAAGGCGCGCGGCATGCAGATCGCACGGTTTGAGAATGCGAAGATCGTGGAGCGCTGGGGCAGCTCCGATGAGCTCGGCATTCTGAAGGAGATTGGCGCGGTGAAGGGTGTGGAGTCGGTGACGCAAACGCCGGCGATCACTGGCCGGACTGCGTAAGCGGTGGTTGTGTTTGCAGCAGGGCGGAGCTGGTGCTCCGCCCTTCGCATTTGCTGTCCAAGCTTTCGTTGAATATTCAGGAGAGCGGAATGCTGCGAGCAGGCCCACCCTTTGCGCTCGGGTGGGTTGACTCGCTAACGATCATGCGGCGCAAAGAATGGGGCACCTGTTATTGAACTTCGCTACAGTGCTTTGCAATCTCGACAGCGGGCACAGCGAAGCACAACTTCGTGAATTAGTGTTGGCGGTTCGGTAGATTGACCGGTAAACTTCAATTTATAAAGTGGTACTTTCCGCACCACGCCATCGCCAGATGGCGGGTTCTAGTTTGCGCCAACCGGCGGCTCTGACCATTGGCAGTTCTTTTTTGGAGGCGATCTTGAGATACATTCCGAAGTTACTGTTTACTGTTACGCCAGCAGCACTGACGCTATTGCTCGCAAGTACAGCGGGCGTGTACGCACAATCCACTTCAAGCCTGCAAGGGGCGGTTACCGACCCTTCCGGCGCATTGTTGCCGGGTGCACAGATCCAGGTGCGCAATGCAGCTACCGGCATTACACGCAATGTGGTGAGCGACTCGACCGGCAACTACGCAGTTCCCGCTCTGGAGCCGGGCACCTATGCGATACAGGCGACGGCGCAGGGTTTCAGCACGGTGACGCTCCAGAACATCACGCTGCTGATCAACCAGTCGAGCACGGTCAACGTGAAGATGAGCATCTCCTCGACCGGTGAGGTGGTGCAGGTCTCCGGGGCAGCGGCGATCATCGACGCGCAGAGCATTACGGTAGGGCAGGCGATCGATCAGCGCACCGTTCAGAATATTCCCCTGAATGGACGCCACTTCCTGGACCTGACGCAGCTGGTGCCGGGTTCGGTGACGGCGCCGGCATCGGGCAATCTGACCTCGGCGAGCCGGGGCTTGGGGTCGAATTCGTTCATCACGGCGGGCAATCGTGAGGACTCCGCCAGCTTCATGATCAACGGCATCAACCTTAATGACCTGTCGCAGAACCAGATTACCTTTCAGCCCTCGATCAACACCACGGCGGAGTTCAACATCATCAACTCAACGCCGAGCGCGGAATACGGCCGCAGCTCCGGAGCGATCGTGAATGTGGCGACCCGCTCGGGAACCAACGCGTTCCATGGCGAGGTCTTCGACTACATCCGTAACAACGACCTGGACGCGCGCAACTACTTCAACCGCAGCGGCACGCCCCAGAACACCTTCCAGCGCAACAACTTCGGCGGTGCGGTGGGTGGTCCGATTATCAAGGACCGGACATTCTTCTTCCTGAGCTTCGAAGGTCTGCGTCAGTCGCAACAGCTGATCCTGAAGAGTGGCGTGCTAACGGCGGCACAGCGCACCGCGCTCAGTGCGAGCCCGGCTGGGCCCGCATATGCCCGCTTGCTAAGCGTAATTCCCGCGGCCAACGACTCGACTGGCTCGCAGTTCACGGGATTCTCTCCGGGGCCGGTGAAGGTGAGCCAATACACGGCGGACATATCGCACAAGCTGACAGCGGCCGACCAGCTCCATCTGTATTACGCGTTCCAGCAAGACAACCGCACGGAGCCGAATCTGCAGGGCAACACCATTCCGGGCTTTGGCGACCATCGCGATTCGCACCGGCAGATCGGGACGATCAACGAGGTGCACACCTTCGGGTCGAATGCGGTCAACGAGGCCCGGCTTGGCTTCAGCAGGATTGCGATCGCCTTCAGCGAATCCACACCACTCGATCCTGCGGCGTTTGGCATCAGCACTGGAGTGACGGGGACCACGGCACTGCCGCAGATCAGCATCTCTACCATTGGTCTGAACCTGGGCGGCCCTGCTGGCTTTCCCCAGGCGCGGTACGACACAACCGGGGTCTTCTCCGACACGTTGAGTTACCTGCGCGGCAACCACTCCATCAAAGTTGGCGGGGATTACCGCCGGGTGGTGGGCGACAGCTTCAGCGGCGATCCGGGAACGCTGACCTTCAGCAACGTCACTAACTTCATCACGGGGCAGGTGAACTCCTTCGCGGTGACACCCTCGATCGTGCCCAGCAGGTTGTTTGTGAATTCGGCTGCCGGATTCGTCGAGGATAGTTACAAGGCGACCAAGACGCTGACGCTTGACCTGGGCTTCCGCTTTGAGTGGAACGGCACGCCGACGGAGGGAGCAAACCGGCTGATCAATTTTCTGCCCAATACAGCTTCGCTGGTGCGGATCAACACCAACGGCTACAGTTCCGCATACAACCAGAACTATAACTACGAGCCGCGCGTGGGGTTCCGGTGGGATCTTCGCGGAACCGGGCGGACCGTTCTGGGCGGCGGCTATGGCATCCAGGCCGACCAGCCTACACTGAACGCCGTCACCGGGCTGGCGAGCAATCCGCCGCTGGCCACGCCGGTAAACTACACGGCGTCGCCGAAGACGCCGCCCGCCTTTGCCGGCAGCATCTACCAGAGTGCCCGTGCTTCCGGCCTGGCCCCGGCGGCGGTGAATACGCGGCTGAGCAATGCGTACACGCAGTCCTATAACTTGAACCTGCAGCAGCAGCTGGACCCCTCGACCGTGCTGCAGATTGGCTACATCGGCTCACTGGGGCGGCATCTACGCATTCGCCGCAACATTAACCAGCCGACGATCAATGGGACCAATCGCCCGTTCCCGGCGCTTTCGGCTACAAGTCCAATCGATCCGCTCAGTGCGGTGGGCAATATTGCCGAGGTGGATTCGGATTCCTACTCGGACTACAACGCGCTGTGGTTTACGGTACGGCGCAGCCTGTCGCATGGGTTGGAGGTAAATTCCACGTATACCTGGTCTAAGTCGATGGACCTGAACTCACTGGGGTCGCAGGGCGGCTATACGCTCCAGGACAACTTCAATCCACGCGGCAACTATGGCTTGTCGGACTTCGATACGCGCAATCGCTTTGTCTTTAGCGGCGTGTGGGCATTGCCGCTGCATGGCAACCGGCTGAAAGAGGGCTGGCAGCTCGCCAACATTACGCAGTTACAGAGCGGCAATCCGTTCACGATCACGACAACGTCCACGTATAACGGCACGGGCGGCGCCACCATCCGTCCCAGTCTGGTGGGGACCTACACCATTAGCAAGACAAAGCTTTCGAACGGAAACGTGGGATATCTGAATGCGTTGGGCTGTGCCACGGGAGCGCTCACACCTGGATGTTCGTTCTATGCGCCTGCAACCGGGTTTGGAAATTTCCGGCGGAATGCACTACTGGGACCTGGCCTGGCTAACTCGGATATCTCTTTGCAGAAGACGACGCAGATTGCAGAGAGCGTCGCGCTGCAGATTCGCGCAGACGCCTTCGACTTCCTCAACCACGCTAATTTCTATCAACCCAACTCCTCCATCTCCGCGGCGGCGAATGCCACCACGGCGGCCACCACCTTTGGGCAGATCAGCCAGACGCGTGCGCCGGTTGGAGATCTAGGTTCTTCGCGGCAGCTGCAGTTTGCGCTGAAGCTGCTGTTCTAGAGCGTTTTTTCTATTGCTATGCACCACCTGATATTTGCGATGTGCGGCTTTTCTTGACGGAAAAGCCGCATTCTCTTTCATGGCTCCGGTGTACACCTACAGGGAAATTGCTCTAACGGCAGCTGTCAAAATGTAACTAACGTGGACAACGATGGCCGTTCCTTTCGGCATGGCCATTTTGTTCGGGTTTGCGGCAAAGACGCCTGAGTCGGGAGATGAGTCTAGCTCAAGGCGGAGAGAGAATTTTCAGGCTGAAGAGAGCCGGTATTCATGAAACGCTCCAGCGCCTGCATGGCGCAGTTCTGGCCGCAGAGGTGGCGGCGTTCGGAGTGACAGCACTCTTCGGCGACCCAGGGCAGCAGAGTAAACCGCTGCGAGGGCTGGCTCTCCTCTGAACAGGGCGAGTCGTTCAATGCGACCATCCACCAGTGATTGGCGGCGCCCTTCTTTTGTCCACAGATGTCGCAGGTGAACGACAGATCCCAAACCATACATCCCCTCAGAGAGCGCCCATCACGGTGCATTTTGATAAGCTGGCTTCCCGCCTCTTACGACCGGAGGACCAAGCACTCGCCGAGCCCGTAGCGCTATAATGGGGCTAATCGCTGCTGCGCACTTGCAGCCGATATTTGGTCATGCTCCCCATCACCGACGTAACAGGACGCTATCGTGATCTGCGTAGATTGTGCTTCGGAAAACTTTCGGCTCTCCCGCTTTCGCTGGCGGGATATGGAGCGGCTCGCATTGCTGCAGTATCCGGTCCGGTGCAGAAACTGCCACGCCCGGACATTTGTAGGACTACCATTGGCGCTGGCCCTGTTTCAAGCGCGTCGGGCGCGCCGGATGCGGGCTGACCGCGGGGCAACTACGCGGTAACGGTCGCCTCAAGTATGACCGCATAGACCCAGAGCCGCATCCCTCCGAACCCGCATCCCATACACCGGATGAAATGCGCGTGAAGCCAGCGTTCCAGCTAACAGCTCTCTTCCTTCTGACGTCCTCCGCATGGGCGGCCACGGATGTACCGGTGCCCACTGCATGCACGCCGGCGGTGAATAGTGGGCTGGCACAGCTGATCGCCAAAGGCCAGCGCTCCGTGGTGGATAACGTGATGGTGTGCGGAGTGACCACCGGTCCGTCACGTACGCAGAGTGGCGGTGCGCATGGCCCGCATGAGGTGCTGCCGCTGCGGGTCTCGTTTCCCGACGGAAGCGCGCCGGCCGTGGAGGTGGTGGTGAACGACGCCCTGGACGGCAAGGTGACCGCGGGAGCAAATGCTTCGGTCTTCGCCTTTGGCCAGGCATTCTTCGATGCGACGGGGCAGTATGCTGCCGGGATTCACGATGTGCACTGCGCGACGCACTCCGGCGCCGACAATGGCTGGGTGGTAGTGGACGGAGCGAGGACGCCGACCAGTTGCGCGCACACAGGGCGGCGGCACCGCAGGACGCACCGCTTCCGTGCGATGAGCTATTAATCAATGACATAGCGCTGTGGGAGGTACGACCAGATGTCGTTCACACCGAGTACGATCGCGGCGCTGATCATCGCGGCGAGTTTTGCGGCGGGGTTGAATCTGTATGCGACGGTGCTGACGCTGGGCTTGCTGGCGCACACCGGCTGGGTGGCGCTGCCGACAGGGCTGGAGATACTGGGGCACTGGTGGGTGATTGGCGTGGCCGGTGCGCTGTTCGCGGTGGAGTTTGTCGCGGATAAGATCCCGGTGCTCGATCTGTTCTGGAACACGCTGCACACCTTTATCCGCGTGCCTGCCGCGGCACTCATGGCATACGGCGCAACAACACACCTGTCACCGACCATGCAGCTGCTCGCGACAGCCGCAGGTGGAGCGATTGCGCTAGCGGCGCATGGGTCCAAGACGGCGATACGCGCGGCGGTGACGCCGAGCCCGGAGCCGGTCTCGAATATCGCGCTGAGCACGGCGGAGGATGCTACGGCGATCGGATTGACATGGGTAGCGACGGTGCATCCGTGGATCAGCGCATCGGTCGCGATTGCACTGCTGCTGTTCGCGGCTGTGGCGGTGCGGTGGATCGTGCATGCCATGCGGCGCGCATGGAAACGGGCAAGAGTGGAGTTTGGCGGAAAGGGGCGGTTGCTCGCAGATCCGGGAGCAGGCAGCAAGAGCTAGGGATCAGGGAAGTTAGATTGCTATTTGCGAGGAGATCAGAAGAGGTGAATGGTCGGGACGGGCAGATTCGAACTGCCGACCCCTCGCACCCCAAGCGAGTGCTCTACCAGGCTGAGCCACGTCCCGACGACGTTCTGAACAGGAGTCTTGCTGTTCTGTAGTTTACACGAGCGGCGGGGCATGGAGATCGCTACGCCGTCTCGTCATCCTCACCGAAGGCAGGGAGCCCGGCCCATGAGGCGGCTGAACGCTGGACGACCACAATGGCGAAGCGCATCTCAAGCGCGTCATTGATGGCGTCCTCCAATTCAACGCGGAGCTCGTCGGCGGCGAGGGTGGATTCGCCATCGTAAGTGCCAGTGGGCAGAGTGTACTCATCTCCCTCGGCACCAAGGATCGACCGAGTGAAGTCATAGGCGAGCATGACTGTGTCCATCTCGCTGTAGGCATCATCGGTGTCCGTGAGGCCGCGCAGGGCGACCCTCACCAGAAAATCAGGCATACGCGCCTCCAAGGAAATAGTACATATAGCGTCCGCGGGCAGGGGTAGCACGCGACCGCAGAAGTGCAAGGGGAGTGGTGCATTTCTAGGCACCTGCACATGCGGGAATTCCGCCTCGAGAGTAAGCCGCAGGAGCTATACTTGGCTTTCACACCGCATACACTTTCTCCTGCAAGGATAGATGTCCAATGTCAACGTCCGTAATGCATGCACACGAGTCAACCACAGCAGCCGATGGTTTCCGGGCGCTGGAAGAGCGGGTTCTTCGCGCGGTGGAGTTGCTGAAAGCAGAGCGCGAATCCCGGGCAGCGGCTGAAGCGCGGGTAGCCCAGCTGGAGAGCCGCGCACACGGACTCCAAGAGCAGATCGCAAGCAAGGACGAGCACATCGGACGGTTGGAGGGCGACCTGCAGCACTTCCAAGGAGAGCGCGACGAGGTGCGGGAGCGCGTGGAACGGCTGCTGAGCCACTTGGACGAATTCACCAACTAGCCCTACGTGTGACATGAGAGAAGACGGGAAGCGGAAGCAGGGAATGACCAGCGACGAGCAGGATCCACAACAAAGGGCCAACGCCATTACAGTCGAGATCTATGACCAGGCCTACCACCTGCGCGGTCAGAACCCGGAGTACATCGAGAAGCTCGCGGCGATGGTGGACGGCAAGATGCGCGCCGTCGCGGCCCAGGGCACGACCGTGGATTCGCTGCGAGTGGCGGTGCTGGCAGCGCTGAATATCGCCGACCAGCTGGCGACGCTGCAGCGCGACTACCGGACGCTGACCGGCAGCCTGAACGAAAGTGAGAGCTCACTGCGCAACCGCACCAGCAACCTGAACGGCCTGCTGGACTCCATTCTGGATGACGGCCGCCGCATCGGTTGAAAAGCGGATCCCTCGACTTCGCGCGGGATGGCAGTTGTCTTAGTTGCTGCATAAGTATCAGGAGATAGGCCGATGAAGGCTTTTGGTATGGACGTCTTCCGCTCGCTTGATGAGCTGTGCCGGCCGGATCGCATGGCCTTGCTGATCTACGATATGCAGATTGGGATTGTGCGGCAGCTGCCGGATGGCGCGGCCGTGACGACGCGCGTGCTGGAGGTGCTGACCCGGGCGCGGGAGGCGGGCATGCGCGTCTTCTTTATGCGGCACATGTCGCTTCCCAAGGAATTGATGGGTGCCTTTCAGTACCGCATGACCATGACGTGGCAGAAGACGGACGACCCAGCCAAGGTGGAGCCCTGGTTTCTGCGCGGGACGCCTTCTTTTGAGCTGGTGCCGGAGCTCGCACCGAGAGCGAGCGAGGCGATCTTCGACAAAATCACGATGTCGGCCTTTGAGGGTACGCCGCTTGCGATGGCGCTGCGTGATTGCGGCATTCGCGCGGTGGCGATGGCCGGCATTGCGCTTGAGATCGGCATCGATCCTACGGCGCGCCATGCAGCCGATCTGGGATTTGTGCCGGTGATTGTTGCAGATGCATGCGGGGCTGGCGATGCGGAAGTGGCGACGCGCGCGCTGGAGAACCTGCGCTTCCTCGGGGACGCGATCATCACGGACGTGGACGAATTTTCGCGCGCGCTGGCGGCGAACAAGGGCTGAACGTATTCCCGTCAGATGAGGGGGGTCGTGCAGTTGTGGGGTAGGAGCGGGTAAGGATGCGCTTCGCGCATGACCCCCGAACCTGAAGTGTGATCTGGTTCTTGAGCATCTGGCGTAACGCCGCTGATCGCAAGCTCAACCAAGGGTTCGCGGCAATTCCCACTCGGTAACTTGCAAACTTTCTGGCCGCTGAGTAGCATCCATCTCAGAGACCGGCCTGCAAAGCAGGTGTGGGGCTAACGCTGGTAGAACCTATAATTCTTGAACAGGGACTCGACTCGATAAATTGGCTCGGTGTGCAGTGTCCGCCAGTCCGGAATGCCTAAAGAGCTGCGGAGAGTCCCACCGTCTTAGGACGGGTTCACCAGCGCGCACTGCACGGCCCCGTGGGTCGGTCTTCACCTCTTTCCTCGTAGCAACCCTCCCTCACTGAGCGATACTGCATGAGGCCGCTTCCATGAGGCACCTCGGAGCTCATGTACCCTCGCCTTCTGCAATTCGGACATCTGGTCATCCCCACCTATGGCGTGCTCGTTGCGGCGGCCGTGGTGTGCGGGCTGCTGTTGAGCGTGGCCCTGGCCCAGCGCGCGGCAGTGACGCCGGAGAAGGTCTGGAATCTGGGAATGGTGGCGGTCTTTGGCGCGATTCTTGGTCCGAAGCTGCTGGTTGTTCTCGCGAATTTGCGCTCCTTCCGGGAGGCGCCGTTGCTGGTATTGAGTCTGCCGGCGTTGCGCTCGGGAGCTCTGTACGCGGGTGGACTGGCACTGGCGCTGCTCGCCTGCCTGGCGTATCTGCGGCGATCCGGGCTGCCGCCTCTACGCACACTGGACGTGATGGCGCCGGCGGTTGCGCTAGGCCTTGGACTGGAGCGAGTGGGCGCCTTTGCCGCTGGCTACGGCTATGGCACGCCGACCTCCCTGCCCTGGGGCGTTGTCTATCTCAGCCGCTTTGCCGCCCGCACTGCGGGGGTGCCGTTGGGCACGCCGCTCGAGCCGGTGCAGCTTTTTGAGAGCGCGGCTCAGGCGGGAATCGCGGCGTTGCTCATCCTGCTCTTCTTCCGCCGGCATCGCGATGGAGAGGTGCTCGGTGGGTGGCTGTTTCTTTCCGGCGTGGCCTGGTTCTTTCTGGAGTTTCTGCGCGGGGACGCGGGACGCGGCAGCTTGTTTGGCGGGGCGCTGAGCGTAACCCAGGGGATCGCGATGCTGGCCGTGGTTGCGGGGGCGGCGCTGTGGCTGCGCCCAGCGAAAACACCTGCGTGGAGGGCCGTCGATGCCGACTGAACGACAGATTACGGTGGATGCGGAAGCAGCTGGACGGCGGCTGGACCACTTTCTGGTGGAGCAGCTCGGGGTAAGCCGGGCGCGTGTGCAGTGGCTGATTGAAGAGGGTAAGGCGCTGGTGGATAGCAAGCCGGCAAAATCATCGCTGAAGCTGCGCGGCGGCGAGAGCGTGGATGTGACCGGTGAAGCGGAGCCCCGCCCACTGCGCGCCCAGGCTGAAGATATTGCGATCGAGATCGTGTATGAGGACGAGGCGCTGGCGGTGGTGAATAAGCCGGCGGGCATGATGGTGCACGCGGGCGCGGGCGTAGCCGAGGACGAAAACGGAGAAGACCTGCGCAACAAAGGAACGCTGGTGAATGCGCTGCTTCACCACTTCACTCAGTTGTCGGCTGGAACTACTGGGCGCGACGGCGAAGGAGAGGAAGCGCCGTCGTTGCGGCCGGGCATTGTGCATCGGCTGGATAAGCAGACCAGCGGGCTGATCATCGTTGCGAAGAACGATCGCGCGCACGCGGCACTGGCGGAGATGTTTGCCGCCCGTCGGGTCGAAAAGACGTACCTTGCGCTGGTCGGCGGAGAGGTAAAGGCGAAGAGCGGGACCATCAACGCCCCGATCAGCCGCGATTCCATCCGGCGAACGCGCATGACGACGCGCGGCTACGAGGGCCGGACCGCGATCTCGCACTACAAGGTGCTGCGCAGGATCGAGTCGCCGTTTGGACGCTTCACCCTGGTGTCGGTGCGGATCGAAACGGGGCGCACCCACCAGATCCGTGTGCATCTGTCGTCGATTGGGCATCCGGTGGTGGGCGACACGCTCTATGGCGCGCCGGCCAAGATTCCGATGCTGCCGCTCCCGGGAACACAGGGACAGGCCACGCGCCGCAAATCCAGGGCCGCTGAGCCGGTGACGATTGCGCTCGACCGCAACTTTCTCCATGCGGCGGAGCTGGCCTTCCCGCATCCGGAGACGGGGGAGCGGCTGGAGTTCGCGTCTGAGCTGCCGGTGGAGTTGCAGGAATTTTTGGCGCAGCTGAGCGCGCCGCGAGACAACGCCAGCAAAGGCTGAGGGGCTCGCCACTCCTGGCGAGGAACCTGCAAGCTTCGACAAGCACACATAGGGCTGACGGGTAGATGCGAGCTGATCGTACGGGCAAGTAAAGTAGACCTATGGGCGAACACATAACGTTGACAGCGAGTGATGGGCATCAGCTGGATGCCTATGTAGCCAGGCCGCAGGGCGAGCCGATTGCCGCGCTAATAGTGGTGCAGGAGATCTTCGGGGTGAATGCGCACATCCGCTCGGTGGTGGATGGGTATGCGCGGGATGGATTTCTGGCGGTGGCGCCGGCGCTGTTTGATCGCTACGAGCGCGGGGTAGAGCTGGGCTACGAGGGCGCGGATATGAAACGGGCGATAGCTCTCTCGCAGAAGCTCAACATGGACGATGCGATGAAGGACGTAGCCGCAACGCTGGCCAGGCGGCAGCCGGGTGAGCGGGTGGGCGTGATTGGCTACTGCTTCGGCGGCACGGTCGCCTGGCTGGCTGCGGCACGCCTGGAGATCGATGCGGCGGTGGGCTACTACGGCGGCAACATCGCGAAGTTTGCCGAGGAAACGCCCCGCGCGCCGGTGCTGCTGCACTTTGGCACACAGGACCAGCACATTCCCAAAGTGAATATAGACCGTGTGCAGTCCTTGCACCCGGAGGTGGAGGTCCATTGGTACGACGCCGGGCATGGCTTCAACTGCGATGCCCGGTCGAGCTACAACCCCGATGCGGCGAAGCTGGCGCGGGAGCGCTCGCTTGTCTTTTTGAAGAAGCACCTGGAGGGGTAACGTGTTCCTTGGCAGAGTGCGGATCGCTGCGGGAGGGATTCACTTCCTTCGCATAGAATGTGGTTAAACCACCTATGACGTTTCCTTTCCGCCCCCGGTCCTGCGCCTGCGCTCTGACACTTAGTTTCGCAAGCCTGCTTTTCGTCAGCGTGCTGTTCGCGCAGTCTTCACTGCCGCCTGCGCCTTTAGCGCAAGACCAGTCGCAGGCGACACCGCAACCGCCGGCATCGCAACCCGCCACGCCCGCGAAGACACAAGCGACACCCCAGGCGCCGGCGCCGCAGGCCACGACGCCCTCGCCTGCGGGAACAGGGTCTCCGAGGTCAGGATCTCCGGGGGCGGCGCAAATTGCTCCTTCAGGAAAGCTTGCGCCCGCTTCGCCGGCTGCGACAAGAGATGTACCTGCTCCTAACGCGCAGGCCCCGGCCGGGGAGAACCAGACACCCGCCGAGGGCTCCGCCAGCTTCACCGTCCGGCGGGAGGTCAACGAGGTCAACCTGATCTTTACCGTGACCGATCATCACGGGAAGTTCATCAACAACCTGCAGCAGAACGACTTTGCACTGCTGGACGACCAGCGCGCGCCGGCGCAGGTATTCAGCTTCTCGCAGCAGACCAACCTGCCGTTACGGGTGGGTCTGCTGATCGACGCCAGCACGTCCATACGGTCGCGCTTCCACTTTGAGCAGCAGGCGGCGACGGAGTTTCTGCTGGATGTGCTGCGGCCGCGCACCGACCGCGCCTTTGTGATGGGCTTCGACGTGACGCCGTATGTGACGCAGGCGTTCACCAACAATCCGGACCTGCTGGAGGCGGGCGTGAACAAGCTCAAGCCGGGCGGCGGTACGGCGCTCTATGACGCAGTGTACACGGCGTGCCGCGATCAAATGCTCACGGTTACGCCGTCGCAAGCATCTCTGCGTAAGGCGCTGATCCTGGTGTCGGACGGAGACGACAACCAGAGCCGGGCCTACCTGGATGACGCAATCAAGATGTGCCAGCGCGCGGAGACGATCGTCTACGCGATCAGCACCAACACCAGCCCCAGCCGCGACCGGGGCGACGACACGCTCAAGAAGATGGCCGAGGCGACGGGTGGAACGGCGTTTTATCCTAAGCGGATTGAGGACATCTCGGTGCAGTTCCACGCCGTGGAAGAAGAGCTGCGCAGCCAGTACTCGCTGGCTTACAAGCCGGCGGAGTTCATGGCGAATGGAGCCTACCGGCCGATATACCTGACGGCATTGCGCGGTGGTTACGTGGTGCATGCGCTCAAGGGATACTTCGCGCCGAAGTACTGAAGCGGCGACCCCGCTTGCCATAACTCTGCACCCCGGTGCTCTGCGACCTCCTCCAAAGTCACGCAACGGAAGAGCAGGTGACAGGTGCCGAAGCCGAAGGAATTCTCAGGGTTAGATCTCGGGCTGGCGACGTGCTCTCCCGGCAGGGACGCCAGCGGCTGCTGAACCGCGATGGCACCTTCAACGTGCTGCGGACGCGCAAAGGCTTGCGCGAATGGCTGACCTATGGCGATTTACTCGAGGCATCGTGGCCGGCGTTCTTCGGCTTCCTGGTGGCATTCTCCTGGCCTCGAATGCACTGTTTGCGGCGGCCTATCTGGCGTGTGGGCCGCATGCGATCGCGCTGAATGGGCCGGAGATTCATGTGTCGAGGGACGGTGAGCCTGCCTTGCACATCCGGCTGACAAATGCCGCGCGCGGCGAGGTGCTGGCGTGGGCGATGATGCACTAGATCGATGCCAGCAGCCCGTTGGCAGCTCTAGATGCGGAGACGCTGAGCGCGGCTGCGGGAGAGATCTTAGTGCAGATAAGCGCGGTGGACGCGGTCTCGGGACAGACCATGTACGCGCGCATCTCCTACGTGGCGGAGGAGGTCCGCTGGAATGCGCGCTTCGCGGATATGTACACCCGGGACGAACACGCGCGATTGATGGGAGTGGACCTGGAGCGCTTCGACCAGGTGCAGACGCTGGAGAGATGAGAAGCGCGAGGCTCTGGCTACTGGTCAGGCAGTTTGGGCGCTTTAAAGCCGGTGTTGTGGGTAGCTTCGTAAAAGAAGCCGCATCCTTCAAAGATCAATGTGCTTGGGCTTTGAACAATGATTGTTGAGAATGGGAAGCTGGCGGGTGTGCCTAAATTAATGAGCTGAATCTTGCTCGATTGCAGGTGCAGGAACTTCGTCGAGACACCCGGTGCCAAGAATCGGGCCGCGAACTCCGAAAGATCCATAGTAGATGATTGGGGAGATTCGTTCTGTGTAGCTGCGCCTTCCAAAGTAGCTGTCCGGTCATCTAGTGTGACGTACTTTTGAAGAATCGCATCCTGGTTTATTGGACTGATGTAAGCGGCTCCGTTCGCGCAGGACATACCAACTCCCTGTTTGGGCTTAAGCATCTTCGTTATCTTCCATGTTCCTTGCACTCCGGCTGGAAACGATTGCGCGTGTACGGGTGCAGAGACCGCGAAGACACCTATGAGCAGCGCGATGAGGTATCTTCGCGCCACGGGACGCAGGTCCTTCGACTCCGCCGATCTCGCTATGCGAGATGAGCTGCGCTCAGGATAACAACCTGTGTTTCGGCTTGTTCGGTTCTGATTGGATTTCATGCGAGCATCTCCAGGAGTTGTGATTCGTCTAGGATGGGGACTTCCAGGCTGCGTGCTTTGTCCAGCTTCGAGCCCGCCTCTTCGCCGGCTATGACGTAGCTGGTTTTCTTGCTGACCGCGCCGGAGACACGGCCGCCTGCCTCTTCGATGCGCGCCTTTGCATCTTCGCGCGTGAGCGTAGGCAGGGTGCCGGTGAGCACAAAGGTAAGGCCTGCAAACTTCGCCGATTTCTGCCGCTTCTCGCCGGTGAGCGTGAGTCCTGCCGCGCGCAGCCGCTCAACAAGCTCGCGGTTGCTCGCCTCCTCGAAGAACTCGCGGATGGCCTCGGCGACACGCGGGCCGACTTCGTTGACGCGCTCAAGCTCGGCCGGAGTCGCCGCCATCAGGGCGTCGGCCGAGCCGAAGGCATCGGCCAGCAGTTGCGCCGTCCGCTCGCCGACAAAGCGCATCCCCAAGCCAAAGAGCACGCGATGGAGCGGCGCGCGCTTGGACTGCTCGATCTCGGCGAGCAGAGACTGCGCGGTCTTTGCGCCGATGCGTTCGAGCGAGAGCAGGGTGGGCTCGTCGAGCGTGTAGAGATCGGCGAGCGAGCGGACCAGACCACGCTCCATCAGTTGCGTGACAACGGCCTCGCCGAGACCCTCGATGTTCATGACGCCGCGAGCGGCGAAGTGGAGCAGGCTTTCGCGAAGGCGCGCAGGGCAGTCGGCGTTGACGCAGCGGTAGTCCGCCTCGCCGGGTGTGCGGACGATCTCGCTGCCGCAAACGGGGCAGTGCGTGGGAAAGTGAAACTCCCGCAGCTCGGCGGGGCGCGGGTGCTCGGCATCGTGGACGACTTCGACGATCTTGGGGATGACGTCGCCGCCGCGTTCGACGCGCACCCAGTCGCCGATCTTGACGCCGAGCCGCTCGATCTCGTCGGCATTGTGCAGCGTGGCGCGCGTAACCGTGATGCCGCCAATGGCTACCGCGCTGAGCACGGCCACCGGGGTAAGCTTGCCAGTGCGGCCTACTTGCGTGGCGACGTCTTCCAAACGCGTGATCCCGCCGCGCGCCGTGAACTTATAGGCGACGGCCCAGCGTGGCGCCTTGCCAGTGAAGCCGAGGCGCTTCTGGAGCGCGGTAGCATCGACCTTGATGACGGCGCCATCGATCTCGTAACCGAGGCTGGCACGTTTTGTCTCCGCGTCGGCAACAAAGGCCTGCAGCTCTTCCAACGTGTGCAGCGCCTCCCGGTGCGGGTTGACGCGGAAGCCGGCAGCCGTGAGGGCGTCCAGTGTCTCGACCTGCGTGGCGAAGACGTTTTCGCCGAGTGCGTCTGACGCGGTTTGGGGCGCGAGCTGGAGCGCGAAGTAGCCGTAGAAGTCGAGCCGGCGTTGCGAGACGGTGCTGGGTTCGAGCGTGCGAATGGTACCGGCGGCGGCATTGCGCGGATTGGCGGCTGGTGTCTGGCCAAGCACTTCGCGTTCCTGGTTGAGCTTGAGAAAAGCAGCAACCGGCATAACCACCTCACCGCGCACCTCGAAGCGGGCCGGAAGATGAGAGGCCGCGTGCTTGGGGGCCGAGATGGAGAGGGGGACGGAGCGGATGGTGCGAACGTTACCGGTCACGTCTTCGCCGACGCTTCCATCGCCTCGTGTGATGGCGCGCTCGAGCCGGGCTACGCCGTCGTTGCCGGTGCCATAGTGCAGGGCGAGCGAGAGTCCATCCAGCTTGAGTTCGCAGACATAAGCGATCTCCGCATCCTCACCGGCCAGCGCGCGCACGCGGCGGTCCCAGTCGGCGAGCTCTTCCGGGATGTTGACGTTGTCCAGCGAGAGCATGGGGCGCGAATGCTCGACCTTGGCGAAGCCTTCCTTGGGCTTGCCGCCCACGCGCTGGGTGGGCGAGTCGGGCGTGATCCATTCGGGGTGCTCGGCCTCAGCTGCTTTGAGTTCGCGCATTAGCTCGTCGTAGGCGGCGTCGCTCAGCTCCGGGGAGTCGAGCACGTAATAGAGGTGCTCGTGACGGCGAATCTCGTCGCGCAGGCGCTCTACTTTTCTAAGCGTGAGGTGGGCAGCCATCGTTGTGAATTCTATCGTGCTGAAAAAACTCTGCCGTGCTGAAATTAGAAAGTCGGTCTGGGAATGGCGTATCCTTCTATAGATTGCTTGACGATTCTGAGGTGCTGCGTGCTTGAAGAACGTGAACATCAACGAGAGCCAGATCTGCTTGCTTCTGTTCAACTAGAATCTCGCACGCTGGCCGATTTTCTAAGCTCTGCACCGGAGTTAGTAGACCAGCTGAAGCGCACACACGAACCGCTGGAACTGACGATAGATGGAAAAACTGAATTAGTGGTACAGGACGCGGTGAGCTATCAAAATTTGCTTAACCGCCTGTCAGAGCTTGAAGTGTCGGCAGTAATACAGGTCGGACTCGACGACGTTGCCGCGGGTCGAGTGATTCCCCTGGAAGAAGCTATGAATCGGATGAGGGCAAAACTTGGCTTTCCTCGTTGAAGTTTCCGAGCAGGCATTCAACGAAGCCCTCGAATACCTCAGTTATATTCACAGCAGAAGTCAAGACGCGTTGGCGGGATTGCGTTGGTTTGAAGGCCTTGAAGAGACTTTGTCGTCTTTAGCCGAGATGCCGCACTGCGGTCGACTTGTGAGCGGTCCTTCCGTCTCAGGAGATGTTCGGCAGCTTGTTTACCACTCACATCGCATTCTGTTTCAGATTGATGCAACCCGAGGCGTTGTTTCTGTCCTACGCATTGTGCACGGATCTCGCGAGCTCAGGTCGTTGCAGTAGATGGAGCCGTTTACTCATCTGCTGACGGGGGCGTGCCTGGGCCGCGCCGGCTTCAATCGCAAGACCGCGTATGCGACGCTGGCTATGACCCTGGCGGCTGAGGCGCCGGACCTGGACGTGCTGTGGGTGCTGCGTGGGCCGGTGACCGGATTTGAGCATCATCGTGGCATTACACATACGTTTCTCGGCGCGCCTTTTATAGCCCTGGCGGCGGTAGGCGTGGTCTGGTTGGGGCATCGACTGCGGCGCAAGCCACCGCCGATTGCGCCGCGATGGGGATTGCTCTGGGCCTTCGCCTTCATTGCGGTGCTCAGCCACCTGCTGCTGGACTACACCAACAACTACGGCCTGCGACCGTTCTTTCCCTTCAGCCCGAGATGGTATGCGGCGGACCTCGTCTTTATCTTCGATCCGATCCTCTTCGGCACCCTGCTGCTGGGGCTACTCGTGCCGGTGATTCTAGGCTGGGTGGATCGCGAGATGACGCGGCGGCGGACGAGGTTTGGTGGACGCCGTTGGGCGACCGCGGCGCTGATCGGGATTGTGGGACTGTGGGCGTTGCGCGCCGGAGAACATGCACATGCCATCCGCCTGCTGGAGCAGGCGAACTATGGCGGCGAGACCCCGGTGCGCATTGCCGCAGAGCCATACCCCATCGATCCCTTCCACTGGCAAGGATTGGTGGAGACGCATGACTTTTACCAATACGCCGCCGTGCACACGCGCCACGATACGGTCGAAACAGACGAGCAGAGCGATCGGAGCTACAAGGCAACGGTAACGGCAGCCGTGCGAGCGGCAAAGCAGTCCTACCTAGGGCGGGTGTATCTGAGCTGGTCGCAGTTTCCGTTGGTGGAAGACGCCGGCCAGGGCTTGCCGTCGGACATAAAGGGTAATAGCGAGGATGGCAGCGCCGTCCCGCTGCAGCAGGTGGACTTCCAGGACATGCGGTACGGCTACTCCGGCTGGATTGGGCAGGCGGAGGACCACAAGCCTCTGACGGGAACAGTGTACGTGGCGCCGGATGGGCAGATCGAGGCGATGTACATGGACGGAAAGCCGCAGCCCTGAGGCGTAGTTTGGAACCGCCCCGGTACCCGAGAGATGCGCCCGCGATAGAATGATGAGCAGGGGCGCGTGCCGCTCGTTTCCGTCCCGTCTTCTCCGAGGTGTCTATGTTTGCTTTCCTGCTCGTTCTGATTGCGGTGCTGAGCCGCGTGCTGCCCCATGCAGCCTGGTTCAACTTTACGGCTGTGGGTGGTTCGCTGCTGTACTTTGGCGCGCGCCGTCCCTTGCGGCAGGCAGTCTGGGCGTTGCTGCCACTCGCGGCAACGGATTATTACCTCACGGTCTATGCCTACAACTACCCCTTCCACGTTGGCAGCTACCTGATCACCTGGGCCTGGTACCTGGCGGTTCTCGTGCTGGGCGCGATGCTTCTGAAGGGTCGCGCATCGGCTCCGCGCGTGATCGGTGGATCGCTGCTGGCCTCCACTTCATTCTTCGCCATCAGCAACTTCGTGGTGTGGAGCGGATCGGGCATGTACGCGCATTCGCTCTCCGGGCTGGGCACCTGCTACCTGGCGGCGCTTCCCTTCTACCGGAACGATGCCGTCTCAACCCTGCTGGTCTCCGGGCTGGCCTTTGGATTGCCCGCTCTGCTGCGCCGCTCGGCGGAGAACCACGGTGCGCCTACGCATCAGGCTTCGGCTTAAAGCATTTTTCCTAATGCTGTGCAGTAGCGGAGATTCATTCGGCGTGGCCTTTCCGTGGAGAAAGGCCACATGAGCTTCCGCTGATCTCTCTCTACACCTATAGGAAAAATGCTTTAGCGTCTTCAGAAGCACAGCGAAGGAAGCGGAGCCTTCGGGCTCCGCTTTTATTTTGGGCGCTTGCCATCACTCCACATAGACACACCTCTCCTCGGTTGCCCGACGATTCGCCCCACAGCTGCATCATAAAAGGAAGAAAGCGCAACCAGACGTGGTCCGGTTGCGGGTGGACGGCCTCACACACACCGTCCACAGAACGGAGCGCACTATGGCAGATGCAGCAGTTTTGGCCGGGCCGGGACACGCAATCACCCGGGAAGAGCTTATCAAGAGTTTGAATGAAGACCTTTCGCGCGAGTACCAGGCGATCATCGCGTACGTTGTGTATTCGCAGGTGCTGAAAGGTGCGCAATACATGAACATCGCTGCGGAGTTAGAGAAGCATGCGCACGAAGAGCTGGAGCACGCCCTGATCATCTCCAATCAGATTGATTACCTAGGCGGCATGCCGGCTGTGGTGCCGAAGCCAGTGAAGACTTCAGAGAAGGCGGAGGATATGCTGCACTTCGACCTGGACAATGAGGCGGAGACGATCCGCAATTATCGCGAGCGGGTAAAGCAAGCGGATGCGCTGAGTGAGTACGCACTGGCGGAGCAGGTTCGCGGGATCCTGGTGCAGGAGCAGGATCACCTGATCGCGCTGGCGACTGCCCTGGGCATCGATCCGCCCAAGGTGGGCGTAGCGGCAAACAGCTAGGGCTATCCAGGAAAGTGTTGCCGCGCTTGTCTCTGCGCAAAGCTAACGATGAAGAAAATCAGAAACGGCATGGTGCTATGCAGTCTTGCAAGTACATTCCGCAGCAGCCGCTTTCCGCGTTTGTCGCTTGCCTATGGTACTGGGAAGGCGCGCCCAGTCCGCATACCAAAGAGCGCATGCTGCCAAACGGAGAGCCTGCGCTCATCTTCAACCTGTGCGATGAATCGATCCGGATTTACGACGCGCAGAATACCGCTCGATTCGCCAGCTATGGAACCGCCGTCTTCTCCGGCGCGCGATCGAATTGCTTCGCGATCGACACGAGCCAGCAAGAACGCATAATCGGTGTTCAGTTCGGGCCGGGCGGAGCTTACCCCTTCTTCCGCATGCCGGCTTCAGAGATGGAGTGCGCCTCGTTCGATCTCGATGACCTTTGGCCTCGGCAGGCCGGCGCCATCCGTGAACAACTCTTAGCTGCTCCCAGCGCCGGTGCGATGTTCGCCACGCTCGAACGCTGCCTCCTGTCTCAGCTCGTCCGGCCGCTGCAGCTACACCCCGGCGTCTCATACGCGCTGCGGCAGTTTAACGATCCGGCACACGCCAGCAGGATCGCTGCCGTGACGGAACGCATCGGGCTGAGCCCAAGGCGGTTTATTCAATTGTTCCACCAGCAGGTCGGCCTCACGCCCAAAGCATTCTGCCGCGTACGGCGCTTCCAGAACGCCCTCCGCTCGATCCGGAGCAGCAACGCCATTGAATGGGCACAGGTAGCGCTCGACTGCGGCTACTACGACCAGGCGCACTTCATCCACGATTTCCAGGATTTTTCCGGCTTTACGCCGAGCGCCTATGCTTCCATCGCCACGCCGCACCTAAACCATGTGCCGTTGCTCTGAAGTGCGAGGTGGGCCCACTTTCAGGGTGACTGTGGCTCGCGCGAAGACCCCACTCCATGTGGCCGTTCTCCCACTCCGGATCCAAGAACGGCCAGGTTCACCTCTGTTCCCGGTCTACACTTACCCTGAAAATGGTCTGGTCAAATTTTTACAATCCTGCTCTCCGGGTCATTTGCGAGAATCGTCAGCGAAAAGGAGAAACACGCCATGTCCCAAGCCAAAGCAGTTCCCAGCGGGTATCACAGCATTCAGCCCTATGTCATGTTCAAGAGCTGTGCTGAAGCGATCGCATTTTACGTAAAGGCCTTCGGCGCAACGGAGAGGCTTCGTATGACGGATGATGCGGGCTGGGTGAACCACGCGGAGATCCAGATCGGTGATTCATGCATCATGATGGCCGACGAGGCTCCGCAGATGAATGCGTACAGTCCCGAGCACTACCACGGCTCGCCGGTAAGCATCATGCTCTACACCGAAGATTGTGACGCCACCTACCGGCAGTCGATCGCTGCTGGAGCAGCGAGCCTCCGCGAACCGGCAGACCAGCCTTATGGCGATCGCATGTCCGGCGTCCAAGACCCCTTCGGCTACAAATGGTGGATCGCCACGCATATCCGGGACGTGTCAAAGGACGAGCTGGAGAAAAAACCAGAGAATACTCCAGTGACATAGGCGAACATCGCTGCGAAGATTTCGGCGGGGCTCAGGAGGAGAGTACGGTGGGGCTGCGGCGCTTGCTGCGCATCGTGCGGACGGCCCAGATAATCCCGAGAGCCAACAGGATCCCGAGCACGACCGAGGTGGCGAGCAGGTGGCGCTGGAAGAGCTCGCCGACGAGTCCGATGATGCGCGGCCCGTATTTAATGACCAGCACCGCCGTCACGCCAAAACGTATCAGCCGGCCGAGAAAGACGGCCAGCATGAAGTTGGCGATCCGCATCTCGAAGACACCCGCGCCAAAGGCAAAGAGCTTCCAGGGGGTAGGCGGCGGCAGCATGGAAGGGATGGCCATGGCCAGGAACTCCTGCTTTTCAAAGCGCGCCATCAACTGCTCGTAGCGGACACGGTCGATGCGCCGGAGAAGAAAGAGTTCGCCCCCGGCACGACCCAGCAGAAACGGGATGAGGCCGCCCAGCGCCGAACCGGCGGCGGCCAGCAGTACGTACCAGTAGAAGTGACGCCGGTCGTTCCAGACATAGGTCGCCATGATGAGGTCCATGGGAACGGGCAGCGTGCCGGAGTCGACAAAGCCGACCAGCGCGGCGCCCCAGATGCCCAGGGGCGCCAGCAGACCCATGACATAGAGCTTGTACTTCGCGAGGAGGTTAGCAAACAGCTTCTTCACTGGGGACGCAATCCCCCGCCCGGAGGGGGCGCGGTTGCCGCGTCCTCGTGATTGGAGTGGGCTTCTCTCCCGCTGAGCAGCGTGAGCGCGTGGGGAATGAGCCCAATGACAGCTTCGAGCGAGCTGACGGCCCCACTGGGACTGCCCGGCAGGTTGACGATCAGCGTCCGGCCCCGGGTTCCGGTGATGGACCGGCTGAAGTAGGCCAGCGGCGTATCGCGGCTGCCGGCGAGGCGCATGCGCTCGGCAAAGCCAGGGAGCACGCGGTCGCAGACGGCGAGGGTGGCCTCCGGCGTGACATCGCGGCGGCCGATGCCGGTGCCGCCTGTGGTGACAACCAGCGGGACCAGCTCGCACTGCCGGAGTAGGAGTGCTTCGATGGCCGGCTGATCGTCCGAAACCAGAAGCGGCTCCGGAACGTCAAAGTCATGGGTGCGCAGCAGTTTGGCTACGGCGGGACCCGACAGATCCTGCCGCTCCCCACGGGTACGGGAATCGCTGACCGTAATGACCACTGCATGCATTCCCGTCATATACAGAGATTGTAAGTGGCGCGTGGCACGGAAGCGGTTCCTTGCCTTTGGAAAGAAAGCGGAGCCCGTTCTGCGACAATAGTGAGAAAATAACAAAGCTTTGGGAGTTCGACGATCGTGACCCGGGCGACTGCCCTTCCTTACCTCTGATGCCAACAACCGAAGTGCCAACGCCGCCCAGCCGGACGCCCGAACCGCCTCCGCCCTCCTTCGATCGCAAGCGGTCTCGTCACGAGACTCTCGAGCCGGACGAGCTGCTCCATCTGATCGACAAGCTGGAAGATGAGCGCTCGCGTTCCCGCTGGCGCGAGGGCATCTACGTCTCGCTGCTGGCCCACGTGGTCATCTTCTTGTTTCTGCTCTTTGGGCCGAAGTACATCCTGCACCAGGCGAAGATCATCAGCCCAGCGGAGGCTATTAAGGCGCGGCAGAAAGAGCTGACCTACCTGGACCTGCCGCCCGATGCCCTGAAGCGGCTGAAGCCGAAAAACCCGGAGGTCATGTCGGACCAGAACCGCGTAGCGCAGTCGCAGCACCCGACGCTGGACCGCAAGACACTGGAGCAGCTCCAAGCTATGCGCCGGGTAGGACCGCCCGCGCCTACCCGTCAGCCCAGAGCCGAACAGCAGCCCCCCACGCCGCCGGCTCTCCAACCCCAGCAATCGCCCCAGTCGGCCCCGCAACAACAGCCTGCCCCGCAACAACAGCAGCCCACGCCGGCGGCTCCCCAACAGCATACCCAGCCCTTGCCACCCACCCCAAGACCCCAGCCGGAAGCACCCACGCAGCCGCCGACCCAGCCTAATTTCAACACCAGTCAATCAGCCGGAGATATTATCCGGCAGGCTGCGCGTGAGGCCAGGTCCAACGGCGGCCCAAGCAGCAGGGATGGCGAGTACGGAGCCGGTGTGGCACCCCAGCATCCCGGGCTGCAGTCCGGCGTGGACATCCTGAGCGATACGATGGGAGTCGACTTCGGGCCGTACATGAAGCGAGTGATTGCCGCTACCCAGCGGTCATGGGAGCCACTGATCCCTGAGTCGGTGCGGCCCCCGCTGCTGAAAAAGGGCAAGGTCGGAGTCGAATTCAAGATCATGCCGGATGGAACGGTGAGACAGATGATCCTGCGTTTCCCATCCGGAGATGTTCCGCTGGATCGCGCCGCTTGGGGCGCCATCACGGGCGCCTCGCCCTATCCGCCGCTGCCCAAAGACTTCAAGGGGCCGTACCTTGCCCTACGTTTCGGCTTCTACTACAACATCACCGATTCTGTGCAGTAGGCGCCGGCGTGCCCCTGCGTAAACCGAGCCCGTATGAGGTCGAGGGGAAGCGGCGCCAGCTGTTTTCGCGGCAGGTCGCGGGCCTGCTCCTGATCGCTCTCCTGGTGCTGCTGGTTACGTTGGCGCGTGCGCATTTCGGCGATTTGTTTCCCCCAGGCTGGTGGAGGTTTTGGTAGCAGAACCACTGCTGGTCGTTGTCCTGGGACCGACAGCGAGCGGAAAGACGGCGTTATCGCTGCGGCTGGCCCAGCAGTTTGGGGGCGAGATCGTCAGTTGCGATTCGGTGGCGGTCTATCGAGATTTTGAGATCGGCACGGCTAAGCCGAGTCCCGCCGAGCGGGCGCTGGCGCCGCATCACCTGATCGACATCGCGTCACCGGCAACGCCCTACACCGCGGGCGAGTATAGCCGGGATGCTCGCGCGGCGATTGCGGGAATTTCTGCCCGGGGAAGGCTGCCGATCGTGACCGGCGGGACGGGCCTGTACCTGCGTGCGCTGCTGAGGGGCCTCTTCCCCGGGCCGCAGCGGTCGGAGGAGCTGCGCAAGCGGCTGCGGCGCTCTGCCGGCCGGCATGGGGCGGAGTGGCTGATCCGCGTGCTGGGTAGGCTGGACCCGGCAGCCGCAGAGCTCATCCACTCGAACGACACGCCCAAGCTCATCCGCGCGATAGAGATCTCGCTGCATGCGCAACAACCAATGACGGAGGCCTGGAAGCGTGGCGCCGAAGCGCTGCAAGGCTATCGCATTCTGCGTATCGGGCTCGAGCCGGAGCGGGCGCTGCTTTACCACCGCATCAACGCACGGGCGGTGGCAATGTTCGACACTGGGCTGGTGGAGGAGACGGCAGGACTGCTGGCACAGTATGGGCCGGAGTTGAAGCTTTTTGACGCTCTGGGCTACCGGCAGGCCGTAGCCTACTTGCGCGGCGAACTGACCCGCGACGCGGCGATTGGGGCGGCGCAGCAGGGCCACCGCAACTTCGCGAAGCGGCAGATGACCTGGTTTCGCCGGGAGCCCGAGGTGCACTGGCTCCGCGGCTTTGGCGATGAGAGAGAGACTGCGGAAGAGGCGGCCCGGCTGGTCACCAGCGGATTAGAGAGACCCACGCTAGGCTAAAGGGTTGGTACGGTGTTATAGAAAACTGCCCTGCTGCACACCCGCGCTTGTCTGCACACCCCAGGCCATCCGTGGCGTGTTATGGGCGATCCCGAAGCGGCCATCCGGGCCCAGCAGAATGATTCCCCCATGCCCCCCGAGCCTCTTGAACAGATACGCGATCGCGGAGTTGGCGGCCACCTCCGGCGCTTCGCCAGAACCCACCCGGTCCACCGCCCACTTGCCGAGCACGAGCTTCATGATGGGTTCGCCCCACCCGGTAAGCGAGACGGCGGCGCTAAGATTGTCCGCGTAACACCCGCAGCCGATCAGCGAAGAGTCGCCCACCCGGCCGGGAGCCTTGTTCAGCGTGCCGCCAGTGGAGGTCGCGGCGGCGAGATTGCCGCTGCTATCGAGAGCGACTGCGCCCACTGTGTCATGCGAGGCGAAGCTGGGCAAGCCCTGCCCGTTTCGCTCGCCGGAAAAAGTCTGGTCCGGCAGCCCCGCCCGCTCATTCGCCTGCGCGTCGACCAGCCGTTCGCGCTCGCGGGGTAGCACCAGCTCGCTGTTGTCGACGAGCGGCATGCCGTGTTCCGCAGCGAACTCCTCCGCCCCAGGGCCCACGAAGTAGACGTGCGGGCTCTTGTCCAGCACCAGGCGGGCGGCATGAATCGGATTACGGAGCCGCTCGACGCACGCAACGCCGCCGGCGCGCATGGTACCGCCATCCATCAGCAGCGCGTCCAACTGGACGCGACCATCGCGGGTGAGAAAGCTGCCGCGGCCGGCGTCAAAGGTCTCGTCATCCTCCAGCACCGCAACCGCAGCCTCTACGGCGTCCAGTGCAGAGGCGCCATGTCCGAGCAGCGCATATCCGGCGGCAAGTGCGTTGCGAACACCATTGCTATGCGCTTCGAGCGCGTCATCGGGGATAGCCCAGGCACCGCCATGGACCAGCAAAATAGGTGAGGTTTGATGGGGCATGCAGGCTTGATTCTAAGGTATTGGCCGTCGGTGTCGGGCGTACGGGCCGGGATAGGCTACGCTTGCGGCGTGTTGGAGGCGGAGAGGTACTCAACCTGCTCTGTAAGCGGCGCAGGCACAGGCTTTGTGGCGGGCATGCGCAGCACGATGGGGCGCGTATCGGCTCCCGGGGGCACGTGTTTGGTCTTCTGGTAGGTGTAGTAGATCCGGTGGATGACAGTAATCGTCGACAAAACCGCCAGCACCCAAAGCGCTGGACCCATGGTGCCCCAGCGGGCGCCAAGCGCGCCGAGAATGATGAGCACCACGCGCTCCGGGCGCTCCATGAATCCCACCTTGCAGGAGCCGATCAGAGCCTCGGAGCGGGCGCGCGTGTAGCTGACCATAAGCGAGGTGATCATCACAAAGGCGGCGAGTACGACATAAAAGAACCGATTGCCGCGCGCATAAAAGACCAGCAAGCCGAAGAAGAGAACCACATCGGAGTAGCGGTCGATCACCGAATCGAAGAACGCGCCAAAGAGCGTGACCTGATCGGTCTGGCGCGCGACCCTGCCGTCCGCCATGTCGAAGATGCCGGCGCCGATGATCACCAGACCCGCATAAAGGAAGAAGCGGACGTAGTTATGGGCATTGGCAAAGCCGAAGAAGATAGCCGCAATCGTGTTGATAACGAGACCAAGGAAGGTCAGAATGTTCGGCGAGATACGCGTGAGCGCAAGGCCGTTCACAATCGACTGCAGGATGACGCCGCACCCGCGGCCGAAGCCCCCCGTCCAGCTCATTGCAGCTCTTCCCTCGATTCAGGATCGTCGTGGATGGTGGTCAGCTTGAGAATTTCCAGCTCGCGCTTGCCATTCGGCGTGACCACGGTGACCATGTCGCCGACCTTCTTGCCGATCAGGGAGCGGCCGATGGGCGACGTGGTCGAGATCAGCCCTTTGCCCACGTCCGACTCCTCGGAGGTGACAAGCTTGTACTCGATCTCCTCGTCCTTGGTCGTGTCAAAGACGCGGACGGTGGAGCCAAAGGCGATCTTGTCATGCGGAATATTAGCCAGGTTAACCAGCGCCAACTCGGCCATGCGAGACTTCAGCTGCCCCAGGCGCGCATTTACGAACTCCTGACGCTGCTTGGCCATGTGATATTCGGCATTTTCGCTCAGGTCACCGAGTGCCGCCGCTTTCTTGATCTCTTGCGGCAGCTCGTGCGTCAGCTCGTGTTCCATCTGGCGAATCTGTTCTTCCAGCTTTTTCTTAATGTGTTCAGGCATGCTTGGGATCCATGACGGCGAGGGATGGCTAGCCGCTAGGAGCGGCCGGGCCGGGTGACCGCCAAACAGCAATTATACGATGAATGGTCCTTCTCATGATGGCATACACGCCAAAACCGCTATTTAGCAGTCGGTTTGGATGCGCACGCGGAATGAGCCTTCTGGCCTCAATGTGTAGCCCCCAACATGTCAGATACGGCCTTCCTTGCGCAGCGCTGCTATCTCATCTTCAGTAAATACCCGGGACCGGATCAGGAATCGGACGCCCTCCGGACCCTCCAGCGAAAACATCCCGCCGCGCCCGGGCACCACATCGAGAATCAACTGCGTGTGCTTCCAGTACTCGAACTGGCTGCGGCTCATATAGAAGGGCGTATCGCCGAGCGTGGCGAGCAGCACGTCTCCATCGCCCACCAGGAACTCGCCGCGCGGATAACACATTGGCGAGCTGCCATCGCAGCAGCCGCCGGACTGATGAAACATCAGCGCGCCGTGTTTCGCGGCGAGCATATGCATCAGTTCGGCAGCAGCTGCTGTGCGAACGACCTGCTCCGGTGCTTCCCTCACTTAGAAGAAACCCATTGCATTCGGGCTATAACTGACTAACTGGTTTTTCGTCTGCTGGTAGTGCTCGAGCATCATCTTATGGTTCTCACGACCGATACCGGATTGCTTGTAACCACCAAAGGCCGCATGTGCCGGGTATAAGTGATAGCAGTTGGTCCAGACACGTCCCGCCTGGATACCTCGGCCCAGGTGATACGCCCGATTAATGTCCCGTGTCCAGACGCCCGCACCAAGTCCGTACAGGGTATCGTTCGCAAGCGCGAGCGCTTCGTCTTCATCGTGGAAGGTCGTCACCGAAACTACCGGCCCGAAGATCTCCTCCTGGAAGATGCGCATCTTGTTATGACCCTTGAAGATCGTCGGCTCGACATAATAGCCACCAGTTAGGTCGCCTTCTAAATCTGCCCGCTTGCCACCTGTCAACAGCTCTGCGCCTTCCTGCTTGCCGATGTCGATGTAGGAGAGAATCTTCTCCATCTGCTCGCTTGAGGCCTGCGCACCCATCATGGTGGTCTTATCGAGCGGGTTCGCCTGGCGGATCGCCTTCACACGCTTGATGGCGCGTTCCATGAACTGGTCGTATACAGTGTCTTGAATCAGCGCCCGCGAAGGACACGTACATACCTCGCCCTGGTTCAACGCGAACATCGCGAAGCCTTCGAGCGACTTATCGAAGAAGGCATCGTCGGCATTTGCCACGTCGGCGAAAAAGATATTCGGTGACTTGCCGCCCAGCTCGAGCGTGACCGGGATAATGTTTTGCGAGGCGTACTGCATGATGAGCCGGCCGGTTGTCGTCTCGCCGGTAAAGGCAACTTTTTGAACGCGCGGGCTCGATGCCAGCGGCTTGCCTGCCTCAAGGCCGAAGCCATTCACGATATTCAGCACGCCGGGCGGCAGAATGTCCGCGATCAACTCCATCAAAACGAGAATGGAGAGCGGTGTCTGCTCGGCTGGCTTCAACACTACGGCGTTGCCGGCGGCGAGTGCCGGCGCAAGCTTCCACGTCGCCATGAGGATTGGAAAGTTCCACGGAATGATGAGCCCGATGACTCCGAGCGGCTCATGATAGTGATACGCGACTGTGGTCGAATCGATCTCGGAGATGCCGCCCTCCTGCGCGCGGATCACGCCTGCAAAGTAACGGAAGTGATCGATCGCGAGCGGCAGATCGGCGGCCATCGTCTCGCGGATCGCCTTTCCGTTATCCCAGGTCTCGACCGTGGCGAGCAGCTCGAGGTTCTCCTCCATGCGCTGCGCAATCTGTTCGAGCATGCGCCCACGCTCGGCGACCGATGTCTTGCCCCAGGCCGTCTTGGCTGCGTGAGCGGCATCCAGCGCGCGGTCTACGTCCCCTGCATTCGAGCGGGGAATCTCACACAGGACCTGTCCGGTAACCGGAGTGACATTCTCAAAGTAAGCGCCGGAGGCGGGAGCCACCCATTCGCCACCGATGTAGTTCCCGTATTGTTTGCGGATCGATACAGGAAAGCCATAGCTTCCAGGCCGAAGCGCGGTAAGAGTCGCCATGATGTGTACTCCTTCTGGACCGGCGCTCAGCCGGTCGGCAGTGAACGGCTTAAGCCGCTCTTTGCCACGCATTCTAGTCCTCCTCAAACAGCTCTGTCTTTGTGGCGCCATTTTTACTTCTTCATTCCGAGTAGGTTGTCGAAGTTTTATGCACCAGAGGCCGAAGCCGGTATCTCACGATGCAGAAGGTGGAGGTTGCCCGGTTCTTGGCTTTATAGGGACAATCCTCGTCCGGTAAGGCGGTCGTGGACAACGACGTGGTCAACATTGTCCAAACGAATGAAACATTTCGTATAGTTAAGATGTCGTCTGCTCGCCCGACGTTTTGGCTCGCGCAAAATAGGAACCCTCAGCCATTCCATGTCCAAGACGCCTGAACAACTCGCGCGAGAAGAGATCGATCTCCTGCTCTCGCGTGCTGGCTGGGTGCTCCAAGACAAAGATCAGTTCGACCGTAACGCCTCAGAGGGGGTTGCAGTTCGCGAATTTGCGCTGCCAAACGGAGAGTGTGATTACTTGCTCTTCGTGGCGGGCAAAGCGGCCGGCACAATTGAGGCGAAGAAGGCTGGATCCACCCTGAGCGGCGTGGAGGGGCAGTCTGCAAAGTACATCGTTAAGCTTCCAGAGCATCTGGCGCGTTGGTCGGACCGTTTGGTCTTTCACTACGAATCGACGGGTGCGGAGACGTACTTCTGCGACCGGCGCGATCCGCAGGCTCGGTCCCGGTCGATCTTCGCATTCCATACGCCAGGGACTCTTCACGCTTGGCTCAGGGACGAGCAGACGTTGCGCTCGAGGCTTCGGCAGATGCCCCCTTTGGATGTCTCCGGCCTGCGGGACTGTCAGGTTGGCGCGATACGGGGACTGGACGCCTCGCTTGCACTCGATAAGTCACGGGCTCTGATCCAGATGGCCACGGGCGCTGGAAAGACATTTACTGCGTGCACCTTCAGCTGGCGCTTGCTGAACTTCGCGAAGGCGAAGCGCATTCTCTTCCTCGTCGACCGGAACAACCTGGGCGACCAGACCCTCAAGGAATACCAGAACTACGATCCTCCCGGCTCAGGGCGCAAGTTCGACAAAACGTACATCGTCCAGCATCTCCATAGCAACCGGATCGACCCTGACGCCAAGGTTGTCATCACCACCATCCAGCGGCTGTATGCAATGCTGCAGGGGCGCGAACTCGACGAGTCCGCCGAAGAGACATCTGCTTTCGAGACCTGGACGAATGAAGACGGCGATCTGAACCCCGTCTCCTACAACCCGGCCCTGCCCATCGAGCACTTCGACTTCATCGTCACAGACGAGTGCCACCGGTCGATCTACCTGCGGCGTTTGGCGTCAGGTCCTGGAGTACTTCGATGTCCACCTGATCGGTCTCACTGCAACACCTTCATCGCACACGCTGGGATTCTTCAAACAGAATTTGGTTGCGGAATACCCCTATGAACAGTCGGTCGCTGACGGCGTAAATGTAGGATTCGAGGTGTTTCGTATTCGCACGTTGGTCGGCGAGCACGGCGGCACGGTCAACTCCGAATACCACGTCCGATGATCTATGGACGTACGGCTGCTCGACACGCGGACGCTGAGGAAATGGATCAGATCTATGCGGTGGCCGCACGCCTGCACGCTCCGCTGTATCTTCATCCTCAGAATCCTGGTGAGTCCGTTCGCAATGCTTATTACAGGGGATTTGGTCATAAGATCGATGAAATGTTTGCGTCCTTCGGTCTTGGCTACTACTACGAGACCGGGGTTGAGTTGCTCCGCATGATCTTTTCCGGCGTCTTCGATCGCCACCCCGATCTGCAGGTCATCATCGGCCATTGGGGCGAAGTCATTCTCTTCTTTCTGGAGCACATTGCGTTGATGCAGACACTCGGTGGAATGCATTTGGAACGACCGCTGGCCGACTACTTTCAGCAGAACGTATGGGTTACGGGAAGCGGGCTGTTAAGTGAGCGCTACTTGCGATGGGCCGGAGAAGTCGTAGGCTTTGATCGGACCCTCTGTGGCCAGATGTCTTGAAATAGCTGCGCCAATGCCTTTTGAAGCTCCGGTTACAACTGCGACTTTGTTGGTCAGCTTACCCATGTTCGTCCTCTTTCAGTGAACTACTACTACTTCGTTGGGGCAGGCGTGTATGACTCCTGCCATGCAAAATGACGAACTCTGGGACAACGACGATTGACCCGCAAGTGCCTTTGCCAAGTCAGCCTCAGCAATCTTCTCTGAGATACAGATGTGACGAAGCGATACAGATGTGACGAAGCGCCGGTATGCTTCAGTATTTTTGACTGATCGGTTGTATATTCCATCTTAGGGTTTAGCAATGACGCCTTTACCTCTGCCTGTAGGGCATTTGAAGCTGACGCTGGGTGCGTGAAGCTGTCGGGTTCTAGAGAGTGAAAGGAATCATGGATGTCGAATGCAAAGAAGGTGCAGTCGAAGCCTGTGGGTCGCCCACGATCTTTCGACGAAGAGTTGGCGCTCGATCAGGCGATGTATGTCTTTTGGGAGAAGGGCTACGAAGGCGCTTCGCTCATCGACCTTACGGCGGCAATGGGCATCAATCGGGCCAGCATTTATGGTGTGTTCGGGAACAAGCAGGATTTGTTTCTCAAGGCTTTGAAGCGTTATATAGCACTCCGTGTACCATTTCACGAGGACGCACTGAAGGAATCTACGGCCTACAAGGTAGCCGAGCGATTTCTATCGCAGACCGCTGTCTTCCTCACGCGACCAGGCTTCCCTCACGGTTGCTTGACAGTTCAGACTGCTTTGCCAGCTACCGAAGAGGGAGTAGAGGTCCGCTAGGAACTTATCAGGGTGAGAGTTGGGGCTCAGAAGGCGTTGCAACAGCGCTTTGCACGAGCGAAGCGCGAAGGGGATCTCCCGAAGAGCGCTGATGTTAACAGCCTCGCCCGATTCATTACAGCGATCGATCAGAGCATGACCATTCAGGGCATCAATGGCGCGACCCGGGGGGAACTTCTTGATCTTGCGCGAACCGCGTTGCGAGCATGGCCTGCGTAAGCGATAGACATGTTTGCAGCGCTTTGGAAGCATATTCTGGCCTTGCCTTCGCTCAGTTCAGTTGAGGCCGGCAAAACCAGTGCGAAGGCCCCCTGGCTCAATGATCGTGACTTTCACGTCGAGCGGCTCCATTTCCTTCGAAAGTGACTCCGCGAGTTGCTCCGGCCTGCGTGCTGCCGCTACGACACGATCTCCTGCATCGAGGACTGCCTCCACAAAGGCACGTCCGAGACCACGCGAACTGCCGGTAATTAGCCAAACTTTAGACATGAAACCCCTCCATGCAGGCGACGATGAGAGCGCTTGCTGCCTGCGGATACCCAGTTGATTAGCTAAGGTGGTCATGCTCGACCACCACTTTCCCCAACGTGCCTGCGGAGACGAGTGCGTAGGCGGCATCGATGTCCCTGGTGGATAGCCGGTCCTCGTTGAGCAAAGGCTTTAACTTACCTGCTTCAGCAAGCGTGGCTGCCTGAGCCAAGATTTGCCCATGATGCACTCTGCCTTGGCCCGTAATCAGAGGTAGCAAGGTAAACACACCCGAGTAGCTGGCTGCACGGAAGGAGAGTGGAGCGAGAGAGTGTGAGCCCCATCCGAGGCAGCTGACGACATGGCCGGTATAACGCTTCACCGCCAGGAAGGAAGCATCCAGAGTTGCGCCGCCGACAGTGTCATATATGATGTCGAATCCCTGACCTGCCGTACTCTCCTCCACATACTGCTCGACGGAAGAAGACCGGTAGTCGATCGCTATTGCTCCATAGCCCTCGACGATCTTCCTTTTGTCCGGTGAGACGGTTGCGAAGACCTGAGCACCGAGAGCACAAGCGATCTGGACGGCTACATGGCCGACGCCGTCGGCACCGGCGTGAATGAGGACAGTTTGGCCAGGATGCACTTTGGCGCGGTCCACCAGACCCTCCCATGCGGTGATCGTAATGAGCGGGAGCGCCGCTGCCTCTCGCATGGACAGGTTCCTGGGCTTGAGTGCCAGCAAGTTTGCATCGGCGGCAACAAACTCGGCGAGAGTCCCTTGTTCTCCACCGACGCCACCAACCATCCCATAGACTTCATTGCCGGGGCTGAAGGTCGTGACGCCGGGACCCACCTCTTCGACCGTTCCTGCCATGTCCATGCCTAAGATTGCCGGCAGCGATTGCTTTGCATGTGCCGCTTCTCCCGCACGAATCTTGGTATCCAGTGGGTTGACGCCGCTCGCCTGGACTCGGACCAAGACGTGATTGGCTTCGGGCGTGGGGCGAGGAAGATCTACCTTCTGGAACTCGCCATTAGGACTGTTGACGATATAAGCGTTCATATGGCTCCTCGGTCGTGCTTGTCGGTCATCCAGGGCGCTTCCAGATCAGCATCAAGGGCCGCGCGGTTTGGATTGTCACCATTCGCTCTGCACCCGGCCAGCCGTCGTGTACGGCGCAGCCCAAAGAGCCACTTGGAGCTGCATGGATTTACACCAGGCTCGATGCATTCCCTCTACGTCCTCAACCGAATGATCCTTGGCCGCAAGATAGGGTTTGATCGTCTCGTTCATGACGGCTACGAACCCAAGGATGTCGCGAAGCGGGACGTACGGTGTAGATTGAACCTCGTCCGTCATGTTCTTCTTCAGGCTCGTGTGCCGTAGTGCGATCTCCTGCTGGTAGTTCAACCAATCCTGGTCATAGGGGCGAAGGCATGTATCGAGAATCCACTGCTCGAAGTGGAGATTGCTCTGAGCCAGGTAGTCAGGTAATGGGGCACCCTCGGGTGAGCGCGAATGCCTGGCGAGGTTGGGTATCCCCGCGATGATCTTGCTTCGCCAGTGGGCTACGATCTCTCGTGTCTGGCTCCCGAGCACTCCTCCTGCCCTGCGCAATTGGCGTTGGTCTTCTTCGGTGAAACCGACGGTGGTCTTCAGCTCATGAAGCTCTTGCATCGAGACGGGAGAGCGAGCGACCTCGTCTGTGCCGTATGTGTAACCGTGCAGGTGATCAGCGTCGTTCGTCATCGAAGCCGATCTCTGGCGGCGGTGTTGCGAAAGGCTATGCAGGTAAAGAGGCTTTGGAGGAAAACAGCGGGACGAGTCCTTCGAGCAGGGTAGGGTGAGTGAGAATGGCGTCTCGCAGGGCCGTGTACGGGAGACCCGCAATCATCGCGATCTGGACGGATGCCATAATCTCACCGGCGTTTACCCCGAAAGCCGTAAAGCCCAGGATCCGATCACTGCCGGTCTCTACCAAGGGCTTTCAGGAACCCGCGTGTCTCCGAAAGGGTTTGTACCCAATGTACTTGCGCTCAATAACGGCGACGCGTTGACCCTCTTTGGCGAGAGTCCATGCTAGGAACTTGGAGCCTTCCCCGCTGCCGAGGATGACAAGGTCAAACTCTTCTGCCTGTTCACCGGTGTTCATGCGACCTCCTTGGAGAACGGATTGAGGAAGCCGAGCATCGCTGTGGCTATCTCCTCGACGTGTGTCTCCAGAGCAAAGTGGCTGGTTTCGAGCATTTGCACAGTGGCATGGGGATTGTCACGCCGGAATGCTTCCGCGCCCGCTGGAATGAAGAACGGATCGTATTTTCCCCAGATCGCCAGCAGTGGAGGCTTGGAGCTACGGAAGTACTGCTGGAACGCGGGGTAGAGCTTAACGTTGTTCGCGTAATCGAGGAACAAATCCAACTGAATGTCCATGTTGCCCGGACGAGCGATCATCGCGGCATCCAGCGTGTACCCCACCGGGTCGATCCGCTCAGGATGAGGCACGCCATCTGTGTACTGCGAACGCAGTCCGGCCGGATCGAGCGCCTGGCGCAGAGTCTCCCGGTTCCCTGCAGAAGGTTCCCTCCAGTAGCGCTGGATCGGTGCCCACGCATCGCCCAGCCCCTCTTCGTAGGCGTTCCCGTTCTGCGAGACGATCGCCATGACACGCTCAGGGTGTGCCATGGCAAGCCGGAAGCCGGTCGGAGCACCGTAGTCGAACACATAGAGCGCATAGCGTTTCAGGTGGAGGGCTTCGGTAAAGGCAAGCACCGTGGCAGCCAAAGCGTCGAAGGTGTAGTTGTATCGCCTCGTCTGCGGCACAACCGTAAAGCCAAATCCGGGCAAGTCGGGCGCGATCACTCGGTATTTCCCAGCAAGTCTTGGGATGAGTTCACGGTACTGGAACGACGAGGCGGGAAAGCCATGCAACAGGAGAACGACAGGGGCGTCTCGCGGTCCGGCTTCTCGATAGAAGATATCAACATCATCAGCTTCTAATCGATGGATGGAGGTACTTGGGACAAGATGACTCACGTTCGAACTCACTTCCTGTGGAGCGGCAACGGTGCTGGCCAGCAACGCACCCGAACCTTGAGAGAAGAAGTCACGTCGGTTCATAGGGCTCCTGAGCTGGCGGAGTCTGCGCGGCTAGACATATGGTTAATTACCTGCAGCTTGCGTCATGAGCCTGATCGCTGCGTCCAGCGGAGCGGCTTCCGAGAGGACCGCATGACGGCTTCGCAGGTAGGCAACACTGTTCTGCGTAATCCAGACAGCGCCGTCTTCATCTTCCGTGATCAAAATCTTTAGCGGCAAATCCAAGGCCAGCGTTGGCGCCTCGATCATGAGCGGTGTTCCAGCCTGGGGCGCGCCAAAGATTAACAGGAACGCAGGGTTCATCTGCATCCCTGCGCGCGCGGCCTCACCGCTGTGGTCGATACGGCAGAAATCCGAATGCCTTTCTGTGCAAGGGTCGCCTCAAGCTTCGCCAAGGTATCTGCGAAGGAATAGATACTGCGGAGGTGAAGCATACCGTGCTGCTCTGCTGCGAACATTGCGCCCTTCCACTCCGGGAGGCTTAGACCTTTGCCAGCTTCACGGACTTGCGGTAGACGGACCTGGACGTTCTGTGATGCATCAGACCGGCAGGACGAATACGCGATGAGTATAGGCCTATTCCAAACGCAGCAGATTGTCGCGGCGTCGCGGCAACATGTGTGGGGGCACCTCAAGAAACGGAGTATTACGTACGTTTAGCTCCGGAGACGAGTGTTGGCCGACTCCAAAGGAAGCCACCCTCATTGGGTTTATTGATTGCAGGACGGGTTGTCGGACGTTTCGCCTCAAAAGGGGTTCCAACAGACTCCGTTGCCGACTGTGCAACAAACGGCGGTCTGTTGGGAACTCTTAACAGAGTTCTTTAGGTAGGTATCTGTTCCGCTGCTACTCAAACGCCAAGAAGAACGGAGCATAAACACTTCCAGAAGGGGTTCATGAGCGCGCCTTTCGCAGACCGTGCATCGCGTGGTGGAAGACCCTGTCGATGTACGCATCCGAGATTGGCCCTGTGCCGATCTGAAGACGGTAGTACATCGGGGCGTAAAGTAGATCGACAGTCGTTTCCACATCAATGTCGGCTCGCAAGTCTCCTTGACTAATCGCTTCATGCACGGCGGCAAGCGCACGTTTGCGACGAGGCAAAGTCCAATCTTCACGGAAGGTCTTCGCCAGCTCGGGATCGAACTGAGCCTCAGCGAGAAGAGCTTTGACAAGCGCTCCATCGCGGCCTCGGAATGCCTTACCGGTGGCATGCATCTGCAACCGAATGCTTTCTAAAGCTGTTTCGGCCGTTGGGAAAGAAGATGCCGAGCTGAGCTGGTCGATGAACGCTTCCATAATGACGGCCGCCTTATTTGGCCAACGCCGATAGATGGTCGTCTTGCCAACACCGGTTCGAGCGGCGATTGCCTCGGTGCTGACGGCACGGAAGCCCTCTTCAAGAACTAAGTCCAGAGCGGTCTTCAAGATGGCTTTGTGAAGCCGTTCGCTTCGGGGACGTCCGCCCTTTGCTGCTGGACGCGGCGATTCACTCATTGCTGACCTCTATTCGAAGTTCTCTGGGAGATTCAGAACTTCATGCATCCTAAACGATACGGCACGTATCCTATACTCAGATGATTACCGATACGACCCGTGTTGTATCGAAGAATCAAGGATATCAACTTTGCGTTGTTGACGGTTTCCGATGTCTTGTGACGGTCTGAGTCGCGCCTAACCCGACCGCAACCCCATCTGGACGGCCCGAATGAGAGCCGTCCCGATCACCACCCGCAGACGATTCAGGAGAGAATTCGATATGAGCGACTACACCCATCAGACGGCACCTACCCAATTCGTCGAAGCCACCGGCATCCGATTCGCGTACCGCCGCTTCGGCAAGAAGACCGGTGTGCCGCTGGTCTTCAACATCCACCTTTTAGGCAATCTGGACAGTTGGGATCCCGCCGTTACCGACGGATTGGCTGAGAACCGTGAAGTGATCCTGTTCGACAACGCCGGTGTCGGTAGATCGACCGGCGAGGTCCCTCGCACCTTCGACGAAATGGCGAAGAATGCTGAGGCATTCATCGACGCCCTCGGGCTAACCGGGATTGATCTTCTCGGTTTCTCGATCGGGTCCATGATCGCTCAGATGATCGCTCTTGAACGCCCAGACCTGATTCGCAAGCTGGTGCTGGTAGGAAGCGGACCGCGTAACGGAGAGAGCATTCCTCTTACGCCGGAGTCGGCTGTCCTCTTCAGCAAGAAATATGCAAACCCTGACGACTTCTGGCTCGAAGGTTTCTTTACGGAGTCGCAGACAAGTCGGGCAGCAGGTGCAGCCTTTTTGAAGCGCCGTAACGCCCGCACTGTAGATCGTGACCTTGAACCGGACGAGAAGGTGGGGCCAGCGCAGATTGCGGCTCTCGAGGAATGGGGTAAGCCAAGCGGGGAACGCTTCGCTTACCTGAAGAAGATTGAAATGCCAGTCTTGGTGGTGGGCGGCAAGTCCGACATCATCTTCTACACGGTGAATTCGCCCATTCTGTTTCAGCATCTGCCAAACGCGCAATTGATCCTCTACCCTGACGCCGCACACGGCTCACTCTTCCAGTACCCGCAGATGTTTGTCGAGCACGTCTCGCTGTTTCTTGATCACTTCCATGATCTCGACCACGGACTGGAAGCCGACCTACTTCGAAGTGAGCCAGTGCTGGTCGGATAGATCTCTCATAGAACGCCTGCCCTTAGCCGATTTCGTGACCAGGGCTCACCCAAATAGAAGTCAACGAAAGCGGAAAAAGCAGGAGCACTCCATGAAGACGCTCAACAAGTACCACGCGGCACTATCTCTCGCAGTTCTCGGCTGCATGCTCTTTGGCAGCGCCGTCATCGCTCGGGCGCAAGGCGATGATTCACTGAAGACGAAGGACGTGATTCTGGTTCATGGAGCCTGGGCAGATGGTTCGAGCTGGTCTAAGGTCATCCCACTGTTGGAGAGGAGAGGGTTTCACGTAACTGCCGTCCAGCTGCCACTCACTTCGATTGCCGACGATGTCGCCACGGTTGAGCGGGCCATCGCGTTGGATCCAGGTCCTGTTCTGCTCGTCGGGCACTCCTACGGGGGCATTGTCATCACCGAGGCCGGCAACGACGCCAAGGTAACTGGCTTGGTTTACGTCTCCGCATACGCTCCCGACGCGGGACAATCAGCTCTATCGCTGAATGCCTTGGTACCTGTCACTCCGGTTGGGGCTGAAATCAGACTGAATGCGGGTTTTCTGAGTCTTACCCCTGAAGGCATTCTCAACGATTTCGCGCAGGACCTGCCAAATTACGAGAAGCAAACCTTAGTGGCGACCCAGGGACCGGTCGCCGCCGTGACGTTTGGCACACCAGCTACCGCACCGGCTTGGAAAACGAAGCCATCGTGGTACATGATCGCCAGCGAAGATCGGGTTATCTCCCCTCAGCTTGAGGCGATGATGGCGCAAACCATCAATGCAACGACGGTCACCGTTCGTTCTAGCCACGTGATCATGTTGTCAAAACCCGAGGCAGTGTTCGACGTGATCGTGCACGCAGCTCACGGTCGAGATTGAAGGGCTTTCGCACCATAGCTGTTACCTCGTCCGAGATGTCCCACGGCGGCGATCCTACCGGCCGTGAGAGTAAATAGGCGCAGCTGAACGGTGGAATTGGCTTGGCATCACGCTTCCACGTCTTCTACTTTTCACTCACAAACCCAAAGGAGCACAGATGAAGACGGAGAACGATGCACATAGCGAAGCCCTTGTTCAGGAGAAGCCGCAACTGGCAGGTGCCGGGGAAAGTTCTCGGCGAGCTTTCTTTGTCAACGCAGCCGTGGTGGGGTTGGGGCTTGCCACCGGAGCGGCTACAGCCTCAGCGGAACCTTCGGAGAACGGGGTAGCGGATGCCAAAATCAGGCGCGCTCTACTTGCAGGTCCTGCAGGTCTCACGAAGGACGCGACCGTAGTCGATAGAGACGCGGCCGGCAACATGAAGGTTCTGCGTCAGGGCACAAACAAATGGATCTGTACGCCCGGTGACGAGAACAAGATCGGCGATCCGCCCATGTGCGCTGACCCTGTCGCGATGCAGTGGTTCGCCGATGTCAAAGCGAGAAAGCCGAAGCCTACCAACACTGTCCCTGGTATGGCTTACATGCTTTGCGGAGCGACACAGCGAAGTAATACCAACCCCTTTGACACCATAAGCGCCGCCATCCCCATTGGTCCACACTGGATGATCCTGTGGCCATTTGAGGCGGCTCTCTACGGTCTGCCAACCACGCTTAGAGACAAAGGGGCGTGGATGATGTTTGCCGATACGCCCTATGCCTACCTGCACATTTGCGGCAGCCCCTGGGAAGGAAATGAGTACCAGGCCGATAAGCCCGCCATCTGGACCATGTCGTACTCCCAGTCCTAAATGGGCTTTGCGCGTCTTTCGACGCAAGAGAGAGCAACAAGTGAAAGCACTCATGTTTAGCACGGTCGGTGATCCCAGCGAGGTTCTACGACTCGAAGAGATCGAAGAAGCGAAACCGGCTCAGGACGAGGTGCTATTGCAGATGCTCTTCAGCCCGGTTAACCCTTCAGACCTGCACATGGTGCGTGGCCGCTATGGTTACCAGCCAGTTCTGCCTGCCAGTCCGGGTGCAGAGGGAGTCGGGATCGTTCTTGAGGTCGGAAAGGACGCAACCAATGTGCGGGTTGGGGACCGAGCCATCTGCATCGACACTTGGAATCTATGGCGCGAAAGAGTCATCTGTAAGGCCTCCAACGTTGTTCCGGTGCCAGGTTCCATTACGGACGAGACTGCTGCAACGAGTTATCAAAACCCGCTCACCGCGTGGGCTCTAACACAATCCATCCAGCAGCTCGGGGAGGGAAAATGGCTCCTGCAAACAGCCGCGGCGTCCAGCGTGGGCAGACTGGTTCTGCAGCTTTCCAAAGTTTACGGATTCCACACCATCAATGTGATTCACCGACGCGCACAGGCCGAGGTCATTCAAGCTGTGGGAGGCGATGAGATCGTCTGCACGGAGGACGAAAATCTTCGGGATCGCCTGGAGCAGATCACAGAGGGAAAAGGAATCGATTATGCGATCGACTGTGTTGCCGGCGAAGTAGGCGGGGAGATCGTTCGGAACCTCGCACCTACAGGCATGCTGGTGCAATTCGGCGCGTTATCGAGTCACCGTCAGACAGACCCCGCGAAATTCATCATGCCTGTCTTCAGCCCAAAGCTCATTTACTCGGCAGCCACCGTGCGAGGCTGGTGGCTCCCGAGGTGGCTCGAAACTCAGCGCATAGAAAGTGTAAGAAACGTCCTGACGGATCTACTAAGCATGATCGGTGACGCACGCCTGACGCTTCCTCCGACAACAAGCATGCCATTGGAGAGATTTCAGGAAGCGATCAGTATGGCTGACGGCGGTTCATCAGAGGGTAAGAAGGTCTTGCTCAGACTGTCCAACATCGTACGTTAGCCCAAGGCTCACCAACAGGCACTACGGGTTCTTCGACAAGGATGGCCACGAAATGAATGAGAGCATCAAGAAAGAAGGAAGAACATCATGGGAAAGCTCGACGGCAAAGTAGCGTTGGTAACGGGCGGCACCAGTGGCATCGGCTTGGCAACTGCAAAGCTCTTTGTGTCCGAGGGAGCGCATGTCTACGTCACGGGTCGTCGGCAGGAGAAGGTCGATCAGGCAGTGAAGGCCCTTGGCAAGGGCTGTACTGGCGTACAGGGCGATGTTGCGAGCATGGCCGATCTCGACAGGCTCTTCAAGCAAATTGGAGAGGAGAAGGGCAGGCTCGATGTCGTGTTCGCCAATGCGGGCGCAGCTGAGTTTGCTCCGTTCGGGCATGTGGAGGAAGCGCACTTCGACCGGATGTTCGACGGCAACGTCAAAGGTCTGCTGTTCACCGTGCAAAAGGGTTTGCCACTTATCCCGGACGGTGGCTCGGTGATTCTGATGTCTTCAGTGGTCGGGAGCAAGGGCCTGCCGGCCAACACGGTCTATGCCGCCACGAAAGCAGCGATCCGCTCCTTTGCGCGGACGTGGACGACAGACCTCAAAGAGCGCAAAATTCGCGTGAATGCCATCAGCCCGGGACCGATCGACACCGAAGGTTTGCGCGAGCTGTTGGGCGATTCCCCCGAGGGGCAACAACGCAAGGAGAGCTTCGGGCAAAGTGTTCCTCTCGGACGTGTGGGTCACGCGGACGAGATTGCCAAAGCTGTACTGTTCCTTGCCTCTGATGACAGCAGCTATGTCATTGGAGCCGAACTGTTCGTCGATGGCGGCATGGGGCAGGTCTAATCCAGGTGCGATCAAAAGGAGACGTTATGTCGAAGAAGCTTACTGGTAAGGTTGCATTGGTCACAGGCGGCTCGCGCGGAATTGGCGCGGCCACAGCACTGGCCCTCGCCGACGAGGACGCGGATGTCGTAATCAGCTACACGGCGGCTGCAGATAAGGCTGCCGAGATTGTCGCGAAGATTGAGGCCAAGGGCGTCCGCGGACTCGCCATCCAGGCCGATCAAGGCAATACCTCTGAGGCTGAAGGTCTCGTGGCAACTACCGTGTCGAAGTTCGGGAAACTAGACATTCTGGTAAACAACGCCGGTGTATTCGTCAGGGGGGCCGTCGGGGGAGATGTTGACGCGACAGCCATTGAGCGTCAGAACAAGATCAATGTCGACGGGGTGTTCGCCACCATCCGGGCAGCGGCTAAGGTTCTCCCTGATCACGGCCGCATCATAATCATCGGTTCCGGAGCGGGAACGCGTACGGGCTTCAGCGGTGCGGCTGACTACTCTGCAACGAAAGCAGCCGTGAGTGCATTTAGTCGTGTAGCCGCGCGTGATCTAGCGTCGCGCAACATCACGGTCAACACACTTCAGGCTGGCTTTGTCGACACGGACATGAATCCAGAAACGAGCGGTTGGGCTGCCGCCTGGATTGCGACGGTGCCGCTCGGACGCTACGGCCGCCCGGAAGAAATCGCTGCGGGAGTTGTGTTTCTCGCCAGTCCCGAGGCCTCTTACGTGACCGGATCGATCCTGAATATCGACGGGGGCGTAGGGGCGTAAGCGACAAGCCAGCCCACCTTCCACAAGGGATCGTTTGTGGAGAAGTAAACTGAAGCGGTCGTTTCAGAAAGTACAACTGAATTGCTTTGTGCTAGAAGGTAGCTTCCGAGCTGCCGGCGATCCATTAGAGAATCGAACGTATTGCTTCGCGAAGCTATCAGAGCGCCACCCAAAATCTCGTAATACCGCTTCGGCCGCGTATTGTCATTTCCTGAGAGGATGGCAGAACTCTCGTAGGTCGGCGGCCAGCAGATCAGGCACCTCTAGCGCCGCAAAATGTCCACCGCGCTCGAACTCGGTCCAGCGCTCGATGTTGAAGTATCGCTCTGCAAATTGGCGTGGTGGCGGGAGGATGTCCTTGGCGAAGCGAGCATATCCAGTCCGGATCGGCACATACGTGGATACCGCTGCATCGGGATGATGAGCTTTCTCGTAATAGAAGCGGCATCGATGAACCAATCGTCTGCGTTACCCAGAAGATCATGACGTTCGTTAGCAGTTCGTCTTTCGTGAAGATCTTCTCTAGATGTCCGTGCGCGTCAGTCCATGCATTGAACTTCTCGACTATCCACGCCAACAGGCCCACGGGAGAGTCGTTCAGGCTCTAATTGAGCGTTTGCGGCTTGGTCGCGTGAATGTGAGTAAACGCGCCCTCTTCCTTCTCCCAGCTTTGGCCTTTCATCAGGTATTCGCGCTCTAGGACGGACAGATCATCTGGCTTCGTCTGCTGCGCATGCTGAGGAGGCACGTTGGTCACGTGAACTGATAGAAGGAGTTCCGGGTGGCGTAAGCCGAGTTGCTCCGTGATACTTGCGCCGAAATCGCCCCCATGCGCCACAAATTTGCTGTAGCCGAGCACGTAGGTCATCAGCTTCGCAAAGAGATCTGCGGTGCTCACCGTATCGGTGACTGAAACCGGTGCAACGGACGCCGAGAACCTAGCCTGCCAGCTAAATCGTTCATGAGTCTCCTGCAAGATCCCTAAGCTCCTCAAATATCAAGCGAACTTGCTTGGACAGGTACACCGTATGAGGTTTGCCCGTCTTTCGAGTGAGTCTCCGGAATCAGCCATTCGTGGCTGTCGAACTGGATGTCCTCCCACCGCGCGTGGAGCAGCTCAGATTTTTGCACTAGCGTGAGCAGGATGATGTGCAGCGCCAGCTTGAACTGGCGACAGATGTTCGACCGGTAGAGACCTTGGAAGTAGCAGCGGATTCGTCAGGCGTAAGGGCACGAGTGCGGGGCCGGGCACGAGTGATGAAGCGGGTCGGTGTCGCATGCGCAGGATTGATCGTCACGAGTCGGCACACAACGGCGTAGTCGAAGATGCGCTTCAGCAGGTTGCGAAGCTGAGCGGCGGCCGCCTCAAAGCCATTGTCACGCTTCCAGAAGACAAGCTGTTGCACCTCCTGCGCCGTCACGTCCCGCATGGACGTGGAACCGAAAGTCGGGTAGATCTCCTTTTCGAGATAACGGCGAAGCTGAGTGGCATCCTTTCTGTCCTTCTGAATTACCTCTTTGAAGTAGCGTTCGCAGAAGTCCCTCACAGTCGTCGCACTCGCCAGGGCGACCTTCCCAAGTTGTTTCTGACGAGCTGGCGATTCGCCCCGGAACACGACCATCGCAAACTCGTCGCGCTTCGTGCGAGCCTCTTTGAGACTGAGCAACGGGTACTGACCAAGAGAAACCTTCTCGGTCTTGCCTTTGAACTGATAGCGATAACGCCAACTCGCGATGCCCGTAGGCATCACCTCAAGATCCAGCCCCTTCCATCAGCGACCGCGTAGCGGCTTTCGCGGGGCTTCAGGTGCTTTATCTGTGCCTCCGTCAACGGCATTCAGTCCACAGCTTTGTCCACCGGGCGTGTTCAATCTTGTCCACTCGGCAAAGTGTGCACCTCAGTGGACAACAATCGATGCAGCTTGGCTTGGATTCGCGAGGACTACTAAATGCCGATTATTCCGTAAACTCGGCGGTTTCTGGATTTCCTCGGTATCGCCTGGAACGGCTCTTACTTGCCGATGCAGAAGGTGGAGAAGATCCGGTTCAGGATGTCATCAGCCGTTGTTTCGCCGGTCAGGCTGTCCAGCTGCTTCAGGGCTGCATAAAGGTCCAGCAGCAGCATCTCGTGCGGCGTATGTAGCGGTATCGACTCCCGGGCTTTTGCTAGCGATTCCAGGCACCCGGCCACCGCCTCGTAGTGCCGCAGGCTGGTCAGCATCCCGCTGCTCGCCTCCGCTCCAGGGCCTCGCACCAGCCGCAGGATCTCCCCTCGCAACTCCGCAACACCCTCGCCCGTCTGCGCGGAGGTCGCCACCAGACTGCCAGCTCCGGACTTGCCAGCCCCTGATTTGCCTGCTACAGATTTGCCAGCTGCAGTAAGCTGCGTGCGATCCCAGCCGGCCGGCAACAGATCTACCTTGTTCAGCACCGCGATGCTGCGTCGCGCAGCCAGTCCCGCGAGTAGCTCCGTCTCCTGAGCACTCAACCGCAATTCGTTGCCCTGCAGTCCGTTCCCTTCGACTGCCACGCCCGCATCGAGCACCACCAGCACCACATCGGCATCGGCCATGGCGGTATGCGTCTTGCGGATCCCGATTGCCTCTACCTCGTCCTCGGTCTCGCGCAGGCCCGCCGTATCTACCAGCTGGACGGGTATTCCGCCAATTGACACCGTTTCTGTTACAAGATCACGCGTCGTCCCCGGCACCGCGGTCACAATCGCCCGTTCCCGCTCGATCAGCCGGTTAAAGAGTGAAGACTTTCCGGCATTCGGCCGGCCCACGATCGCCAGCGTCAGCCCCGCGTGCACCAGCCGGCCCTCGTCAAAGCTCGCCACTACCGGCGCAAGCGCCGTCTCCAGTATCAAGATCCGCGCGGAGATCTCTGCCTCCGGCGTGATCTCCACATCATCTTCAGCGAAATCAATTCCCGCTTCAAGCAGCGTGATCAGCGCCACTAAATCTTCTTTGATCGGCTGTACCCGCGCCGAGAGCGCGCCACCCATCTGCTCGGTGGCCACACGTGCCTGGTAGAGCGTCTGCGCCTCGATCAGGTCGCGCACCGCCTCGGCCTGCGTCAGATCAATGCGGCCACTCAAGAAGGCGCGCTCGGTAAACTCACCTGGCCGCGCCAGCCGTGCTCCGCCCGCCATCGCCCGGCGCACCAGCAGGTCGAGCACCACGGGCGAACCGTGCGCCGCGATCTCTACCACATCCTCACCGGTATAGGAATTGGGTGCGGCAAAGAGCGTGACGATTGCTTCGTCCAGCCGGGCCTCATCGAGCCGGGGGCCCTCTTCCGGTATTTCCACAGACAGTACCTCGCCAAAACGTGCCTGTGCATGTGACAAAGGGGCGCGCAGCCGCAGCAAGGGGGCGGCGATCGTCTGCGCCAGCGGCCCGGAGAGCCGCACGATGCCAATGCCGCCGCGCCCCGGCGGCGTGGAGATGGCCACAATGGTTTCGGCGGAAAGCGCCTCGCCCCGGGCTAGAGCGCCAGCGACGAGCGGGTCAGGCTGCATGCGGGAAGTGAAGCAGCGGTGCTCTAACGGCGGCCACGGCCACCGGAGTGCCTGTCGTCGTTACCGTAACCGCCTGGGCGACCGCGGCCACCGGATCGACCGCCACCCGGACGCCCGCTGCCCGAGCGTCCTCTAGGTCCGCCACGGCTGCTGCGGAAGTCGCTGCGCGACGGCGCCACGGGCCGCTTGTCGCCTTTGCGATACACGACTACGAAACGTTGCAGTCCCTCGCCGCTGCTTTCAGTCTCCAGATCGTCAAAGGACCGAAACGCCAGGTGCAACATCCGGCGCTCGCGTGAGCTCATCGGCTGAAAACTGTAAGGCGTGCCGCTGCTGCGTACCCGCTCCGCAGCAGCTTCGGCAGCCATACGCATCTCGCGAGCGCGGATCGCCTTGAAGTTGTCGGCATCGAATGAGATCCGGTCATGCTCCTCGGGATCGAGCCGCACCATCTTGGCCGCGATGTGCTCGAGTGCCCGCAACAGTTCGCCATTGCGCTGCGTGACTAGCGTGGCATCCGGCCCGCTGATCTCGACATAGATCTCCCGCGCCTCCAGCCCATCCGGGTCGGCGGCGCCCGCACCAGCGGTGATGCGGTATTTCAGGCGCAAACCGCCGGTCGTCGTCAGCAGCTTCAAAAATCCGGCAATGGTGTTGGCGGCCGCGCGATAGTCTTCGATCGGCATATGTTTTTCTTGCTCCTCTATCAACTTTGTCATCCCGACCGGAATTGCGCCTGGCATCAACGGAGCGGAGGGATCTGCTGTCTTACCCCTCCACCAACAGACATGCTCTATCGGCGTGCGACAGCGGGTTTTCCTAATTTTTTGAGCGCCCGTTTTGCGGCCAGTTCACGCATCTGTTTACCCATCCCGGTTCGGTTCATCACAATCTGCGTGCCGGTGTTGATCAGGTTGCCGGCCGCCCAGTAGAGCGAGATGCCAGCTGCAAAGTTCCACATCATAAAGCCAAAGAAAACCGGCATCATGAAGGCCATCATCTTTTGCTGCGCCGGATCCATACCCGGAGAGGGCGAGAGGAACTGCAGTGTGAACATCGAGATGATGACGACTATAGGCAAAATATGCAGCGGGTCCGGCGTCGCCAGGTCATGGAGCCACGCCCAATGCGCCTGGCGCAGTTCAATCACGTTCTGCAGCATACGATAGAAGCCATAGAGCAGCGGATATTGGATCAGCATAGGCAGGCAGCCGCCAAACATATTGACGCCCTCGCGCTGCTGCAGTGCCATGATCTCCTTGTTCATATCCTGCCGGCGCGGATCGGTCGCCTTGTACTTCTTGTACTTCTCCTTGATGACCGCCATCTCCGGTTGTACGCGCTGCATCTTCAGCGCGGACTTCATCATTTGTACTCGCGTCGGTAGCATGGCCAGGTTGAGCACCAGCGTCAGCAGCAGGATCGCCCAGCCCCAGTTACCCACGATGTGGTCATAGGTGAACTTCAAGATCAAAAACAGCGGCTTGGCGATAAACCCGAGCCAGCCAAAATTTAGGATCGGTTCGATATTCGGACCGGTCTGCGTGCCGTTTAGCGCCGTCGCGCGCACCGAGTTCAACACGTCGATAACCTTGGGCCCGGCAAAGACGCGCAACGAGCTGTGTCCAGTGGTCGAACCCATTGCCGCACCCAGAACAGAGGCGCTGTCCATGCCACTCTCCGGCTTCTTCGGATCGCGCGGAATGGTCAGCTGATTGTGGAGACTCACCATGCTCGCGTCATCCGGAGCGTCCGGCAGGAAGATCGCACCGAAGTACTGATCGCTTACGCCCGCGTAGTCGAAGGCCCCATTCTGCGTCTGCCCGCTAGAAACCTTCTTCGGCGCAATGTGGTCGAATTTGCCGCCCTGCGAGGTATCCAGCTGCGAGCTGGCAAACTCGGGAAGAGTCGACTGATCGCCAAAGCCCGAAGGCCATGCCACCAGCGCCGCCACTCCGCTGCCGTTATTCGTAACCGCAGTTGCGACGTGAATTACATACGTCGAATCGAAGCGGAAGCTCTTCTTCGCCACCAGGCCACCGCTGGCATAGGTAAAGCTCAGCTCCGCCGGAGCTCCGCCGGAAACACTGACCGGTCCCGTTGCGGATGGAACGTAGAGCGCCTCGTTCAGCTTGCCGCGCAGCCCAGCGTCATAGGTGTAGAGCGACATCGGATACCCGAACTTCGCTGCCGCCGGCGCGTTCACCAGATCGAGCGACTTGCCGGCCCCGTCCTTGTATCTCTTCAGAACCCAGGACTTTACCTGCGCCCCACGGTTTGAAAAGACGATGCGGTAAAGCTCATTCTCCACCGTCGTGGTCTGCTCGCTTTGCGCCTGCTGAACTTCGCCCCCAGAGCCTGTGCCTGCAGCGCTGGAAGCGGCAGTGCCCGAGACTGGAGTGCTCGAAGCTGAAGTTGCACCCGCTCCAGCGACCGCACCCGCACCTGACGCGGTTCCGGCGGCCATTCCTCCTTGCGCCGCCACGGGCTGCTTCTGCACCGGTGGCACGGCCTTCTTGGGCATCAGGAACTTCATACCCAGAAACATGACCAGGAAGACAAGCGAAAAAATGAGAAATGAGCGGGAGTCCTGCTTGCCACCGCCCGGCTGGTTCGGATTGCGAATCTCTGCCAAGAGAAAACTTCCTATCTAGAATCTGCGAGGGTTCTCTGTGCGCACACTAAACCTGCAGCAACTCTCTGTTGTCTATGGTAAATGGAGTGCTTCGGCCTCGGCGTTAAACTCCGGGGTGACCCCGTTTCCGGCTCCGTTCGCCGCACCGCAATGAGCCTCCGGCACCGGATCGAAGCCGCCGCGGTGCAGGGGATTGCAGCGCAGCACCCGGCGGAGCGCCATCAGCGTGCCCCGCACCGGCCCGTGCACGCTCACTGCAATCGCGGCATACTCCGAACACGTCGGCTGGAAGCGGCATCCACCCAAGCCTCCGGTAATTGCGTGCAGCGTGGGCGAGAGCACCCGCTTATAGAAAAGCAGCAGGGTAGCGGTCATACGCGCGTCTCTGGATTGCGTTTCTCTGGATTGCGCATCTCTGGACGGCTCGGACGCCGCGCCTCGGCCGTAGCCCGTTCTGGCGCAGGCTGCGCATCCGCACTGGTGCGTCCCTCCGCCTCGATCCTGCGGAAGATGCGGGCGACCTCGCCTCGGATGGCAGCAAACTCCGCCTCCAGCACCTTGCGTTTCGGATGAAGCACCACATCCACCTGCCCGGTCAGCAGATGAAGATTCCCCCGCACTGCCTCGCGCATCCGGCGCTTGATACGATTCCGCTCCACCGACTTGCCCACGGCGCGTCCCGCCGTTAGCCCCACCCGCGGACCGCTCTCCACCACAGATGGCTGCGCAGCGGCGAAGTACGTCATCAGTCCGGAGAACTGCTTGCGGCTCGCGCCATAGACCCGCTGATAGTCCGCATGTTTATGCAGACGCCAGTCGCGACGCCCTTGCTCTTCGCGTACGACATCCATGATCAGACCTCAGCGAAGCTGCTCTTCAACGGAGCGCGCCAGGGGTGTCTCGGTCTTGCCGGCATGTTCGGTCGAGACAGGTTCCACGAGCAGGATATGCGTCTCTTCCGTAGCGGAGGTCGCATGCTGCACCCCTCGCGGAACCACACACATCTCTCCCTCACATAGGGCGACGGTGCCACCGTCGGAAGCATGGCGATGGATCCGAAGGCAGCCGCGCAAAACCAGGAAGAGCTCATCCTCGTCGGCGTGCGCGTGCCACGGAAACTCTCCCAGAACCTTAGCGACCTTCACATACTGACCGTTGACCGAGCCGATGACCTTAGGCGACCAGAACTCAGTCAGCCGCGAAAACGCGTCTCGGAGATGAATAGGCTGGTCCGTCATGAATGTAGTTGCCGCAACAGATTTGAAGGCTGAGGAATTTCTTGCGGAAGCGGCGCGCGATAGCCCTAGTCGCGATAGCCAGGAGCGACCGAGACGCGATGACGCCCTTTGGCGCGACGGCGCGACAGCACCGCGGCGCCGCTCTTGGTCCTCATGCGCGTACGGAAGCCGTGCGTCTTAGAGCGGTGGCGGCGGTTGGGTTGAAAGGTGCGCTTGGGCATGGAACTGGTGCTCCTGTTTCCTGTCTTGGAATTGCTGCCTTTGGGGCAACCTCAAGTATAGCCGAATCTGCGGGAAACGGGGAGAGCCTTCGGCCGGTGGTGGGCCGGCTGAGACTGGCTTGGGTGCGGTTACGGAAGCCCTGACGTCTCAAGCCAGTTTGTTCCCAGCGTGACGATTCTTCAGCCGTCTTCTTTGCTAGGAGTGGTCTTTTTCCTAGTAGGGTACGGACAGTTCCATTTATGGAGTCGCGATGCGGCTACAGCCCTTTCCACTCCATTCCTTCCAGGTGCTCTCGTTGGCGGTCCGTGCGTTGGACCGGGCAGCAAGCCGTCCCATGCCGCGCCCGGTTACTAACTTCCAGCTCAGGATAACCGCAGGGAAACACGTCTCGCTTAGTGTCCTCGCAATTGAGCTAGCGCCAACCCCGGCTCTCCTGAAAGGAACCACACCTATGATCCGCAAAACTGCAACTCTGGGCCTCTTAGCCACCGCAATGGCGGGCACGCTGTTCGCCCAAGAGGGTCCCGCCCCCAAAGGCGTTCCCCACCTTGACCACGTCTTCGTCATCATGATGGAGAACCACGGCTACAGCCAGATCATCAACAATCCGAATGCGCCCTATATCAATCAGCTGGCGAAGTCTGCCAACTCTGCCAACAACTATTTCGCGATAGCTCACCCCAGCCTGACGAACTACCTCGAAGTCGTGGGCGGATCCAACTTCGGCGTTCACACCGATAATTACCCTGACTGGCACAACACGAGCTGCACCACCAATCTAGCCTCCGGTATCGTCGCCACCGACAACCCGGCCAGCCCCAACATCTGCCCCATCGCCGGCAGCGGCGCCGATGCGGCAACCCCGGCGATTGACACCACGAACGAGACTCAAGGCGCTCCCGGGGACATCAACATCGACGGCACTCAGTCCATTCCTGCGGACAAAGATACCGTCGGCAAGACCATCGCCGATCAACTCGCCGCCTCCGGACTTAGCTGGAGAGTTATCAGGAGAGCCTGCCGCCGGGCAGCGTCGATGGCATCAACTACAGCGATGGCTTCTTCAGCAACAAGACGGATTTCAGCACTATCCTGCCCGCGCAGACCCCGCCTCTCGATCAGAGCGGGATCGTTGCCCTCTATGCAGCCAAGCACAATCCGTTCGTCTACTTCCGCAGCGTGCAGGAAGGCGAGAGCCAGCAAAACAGCCTCCGGAATGTCGTCGACTTCGAAGGCCCGAATGGGCTCTTCGCCAATCTCAGCACCGGCCACGTGCCCGCTTATTCTTTTATCGCGCCCAACCAGTGCAATGACCAGCATGGACGCGGCAACGCGGGTTCCTTCTGCAACTTCGACCCAACCAGCAACGGCACGCAGGCGGGCCTGAACCCCGCGCTCATCTACCGTGGCGACGTCACCGTCAAGCGGCTAGTAAACGCCATCCACAAATCTCCAGTTTGGGAAGACGGGCGCAATGCCATCGTCGTGGTTTGGGACGAGAACGACTACAGCACTGCGCCCAACAACAACCAGGTGGTACTGATCGTAGACACCAACTATGGTGTTCACGGCGTACGCAGCAACCGCCGCTATACGCACTACTCACTGCTCAAATCTATCGAAGGGGGATTGGGGCTGCCTTGCCTCAATCACGCCTGCGATCGGAACGTCCACGTTATGTCCGACCTCTTTCGCGCCTATGGCAACGGAGACGACAACTTGGGCGACCAGTAACCCCGCTCGTATAATCGAGCTCGTGTCATCGTTGGAGAAGCAATTCGCAGTCCTGGCCTGAGGGTGCCGCGCACATCACGCGGCCCGGGCTGCGGCTCACGTCATGCTGTGGTTTGACTGTGATCGTCTGCTATAGATCTACCTTAGTAGCGCCATCTCCGGGCAACCCGCCGCACTCTTCACAACCCGTGGTGCAACTCTCCCCTGAATATTTCTCCGCCGCACAAACCACGCATCCCATCCCTCCGATTGTGCTAGTATCGGCTCCGTTCACTACTGATTTTCTGCTACGTCCCATACCCGTATTCGGATCAGCGACACGCGCGAAGGTGCAGTTCATTCGCAGTTCCTGACCAGGATGAAGGAAGCCGTCAGCAGCGAAAAGCCTGCGGCTCTTCGCTCCCAATTGGGAGCGTCGCCGTCATTCCTTTTCCTGCGCACATACGGCGGGGAATTTGACGTTGGCATTGCAAGGAAGCGTATGTCTTTTGTACCAACGCCCACAACGGTGCTCGATCCATGGACGCGCATCCTCGGGGCTCTTGAAAAAAAGGTCAACCGGCACTCTTTTAATACCTGGCTCAAGCCCACGCGCATGAGCCACCTGGACGTCCGGGTGCTCTACGTGCGCATTCCCGCTCCAGACTTTCAGCACGTCGGCGATCGCTATGGCGACCTCATTCAGGAGGCCGTCGATACCCTCGGTCTCGAGATCGATGAAATCCGCTTTGTCACCGTCGATAACGACCCCTCCGCGCCGCCTCGCCCACGTGAGCCGCGCCCCCATGAACCGCGCGAAGATGGCGGCTTTCCGCCCACCCCCGCGCACTCGCCCAACGCGCCCCAGCCTAGCGCCAATCGCTCCGCCGCGTCCGCTGCCAACGGACCTCAGCAGAGCCGTTTCGACTGGAACTCCGCTGCGCAGCTCAACCCGAAGTACAACTTCGAAGGCTTTGTCTCCGGCGCCGGCAACCAGTTCGCCCGCGCTGCCGCGGAAGCTGTCGCCGAGCGGCCGTCCAAAGCCTACAACCCGCTCTTCCTCTACGGCGGCGTCGGCCTGGGCAAGACGCACCTCATGCACGCCATCGGCCACGAGGTGAAGCGCCGCCAGCCGCAATCTGCCATCTGCTACGTCTCGAGCGAGAAGTTCACCAACGAGATGATCTCCTACGTCCGCAACGAGAAGATGTCCAGCTTCCGCGACAAGTATCGCGGCGTGGACGTGCTACTCATCGACGACATCCAGTTCCTCGCCTCCAAGGAGCGCACCCAGGACGAGTTCTTTCACACCTTCAACGCTCTCCACGAGAGCATGAAGCAGATCGTCATCGCCTCCGACCGTCCCCCAAAGGATCTCGCCGGGCTCGAAGAGCGCCTGCGCAGCCGCTTTGAGTGGGGACTGATCGCCGATATCCAGCCGCCCGATCTCGAGACCAAAGTCGCCATCCTCCAGCAGAAGGCCGAGAGCGAAAACGCCGTTCTGCCGACCGATGTGGCGCTTTATATGGCGCAGAACATCCGCACCAACGTCCGCGAGCTGGAAGGCGCACTCACTCGCCTGCTCGCCTGGCAGCAGTTGAACGGCGTCGAGATCACCATGCCCATGGCCCAGCAGTGCCTCAAGCAGTTCATCGATACGCAGATCCGCAAGATCACCATCGAGGCCATCCAGCGCGCGGTCGCCGAGCAGTTCGGCATGCGTGTCGCCGAGCTTAAGCAGAAGAACAACTCGCGCGCTGTCGTCGTTCCCCGCCAGATCGCCATGTACCTGGCCAAGCAGATGACCGACTCTTCGCTGCCCGAGATCGGCCGCCAGTTTGGCGGCAAGCACCACACCACAGTCATGCACTCGGTCAGCAAAATCGATGAGGAGCGCCGCACGGACAAAGACCTGAACCGCACCCTCAACAAGCTGCAGGAGACGCTCAACGTTTAAGCATTTCTTCTGCTGGCGTAAAGGGAGAGTGTGTGTCGAAAATAGTCTGTGAGGCGTGGAGAAACAGCAGATTCCCGCGGCTCTACTCGGAATGACACCCTCTAACTGTCATCCCGGCGGAAGTTGACACCGCAGGCGGCAATCCCCACTGTCATCCCGACCGGAGTTGACGCCTTACGCGGCAACGCAGCGGAGGGATCTGCTGTTTTCTGCACCAGCAGGAGAAATGCTCAAGCGCGCCTTACCTCGCATCCAACTAAATAACTCCACAAACGGGATGGGCGAAGCCATGCAAAGGGAAAATGAAGGAGCGCTGAGCGTCACAGGCGCCCCGCTGGCACGTTGCGGAATGGACCCGGTGACCGGCTTCTATCGCGACGGCTGCTGCGACACAGGTCCCGACGATGTGGGCCTGCATGTGGTCTGCGCCATCATGACCGAGGAGTTCCTCCGCTTCACCCGCACGCAGGGCAACGATCTCTCCACGCCACGGCCGGGCTTTCCCGGACTCAAGCCCGGCGACTGCTGGTGCCTCTGCGCGCTACGCTGGCTAGAAGCAGAACGCCACGGCGTGGCGCCCCCAGTCCTGCTCAGCGCCACCCATGAAGCAGCACTCTCCGTCGTGCCCAGAGAACTGCTCGAGCCACATGCGCTCGACCTTCAGACTGACGCCTAGCTAGACGGAGCAAACTTTAGCTATAGGGCTCGACCACCTCTTTGCCGTGCTTGCGTTGACGCGCTTGCCACTCCTCCCGCTTAGCGCATACAGTGCTCTCCGTCGGCCATCAGCGCCCACCGGAGCAGACATGCAACCAGCCATTCCTCGCCCATCTAAGCCACGCCATTCCTGGATCGTCCTCCTCCTCTTCTCGTTCTCTGCCCTGCCGCTCACCTTCGGTCAGAACTCGACTGCACCTCCGCCCAATTACAAGTACCCCACCACCTACACCAACCCGCTCACGCTCCAACTGCAGGACGGCACTTCCGCCGTCAGCTGCCCCGACCCGGCAACCATCAAGGAACGTAACAGCGGCAGTGACATTTGGTATCTATACTGCACCGGCGACCCGCTCAACTCCGGCGACCTGGACGCCAGCGGCCACCTGCGCGCACACCTCATCACGCAGTTCCACTCCTACGACCTCATCCACTGGACCTACATCGGAGATGCCTTCCAACAGACACCAGCCTGGGTCGGCACTGCGACGAACCAGTTCTGGGCGCCAGCCGTCAAGCACCTGAACGGCAAGTACTACATGTACTACGTCGCCCCGAACACACCGGGTGGCGGGGCAGCCATTGGTGTCGCCACGAGCGCGAGCCCCGCAGGGCCCTGGGCTGACAGCGGCGCGCCGGTCATCGCGCCAGAAGCTGCCTTCTGCTGCGCCGGCTCCAAGCGCGCCGTCATCGATCCTGACGTCATCGCCGACGGCAGCGGCCAGCTTTACATCTCGTATGGCAGCTTCTTTGGCGGCATCAGCGTGCGCAAGCTGTCAGCTGATGGCCTTACCTCAGATATCTCCTCCGAGACCCTGGTCGGCATCGACAACTTCGGCGAAGGCGCCAGCTTCTGGAAGCACAACGGCTACTACTACCTCTTCTTCTCGACCGCTGGCTGCTGCGATGGCCCGCTTAGCGGGTATGCTGTGCTCGTCGGCCGCGCCCGCTCGCCCATGGGTCCATTCGTCGATAAAAACGGTGTCTCGCTTACGGACTTCGCTCCAGGCGGCACCTTCGCCATGGCCGCCAACGGCAATCGCTGGGTCGGCCCCGGCGGCAACGTCATCTTCAAAGACGACTCCGGCCAGGAATACATGCTCTACCACGCTGTCGACGCGCTCACTCCGTACTTCGACGGCTTTCCTGGAGCTACCCGGCGCCCCGCGCTCATCGATCCCGTCGAGTGGATCGACGACTGGCCAGTCGTCCGCGGGGGCTATTACGCCTCCGCAGGCAAGCAGCCCGCCCCGGCCGCGCAGCCGTTCGAATATAACTCCTATTTCTCGCTCGGCAAGCCGCAAGACCAGCCCGGGCAGCTGATCGCCGCACTCTCCGACGACTTCAACATCGTCACGCTCTCCCCGCAATGGCACTTCATCCACCCGCAGGCGGACAACACCTACACCCTCACCGGCTCCGCTTACGAGGTTCAGACCCACGGCCCGGATGAGAACGGGTCACCTGCCGTCGTCTCCATTCTGAGCGAACCCGTACCCACGAGCGGCGACTGGATGGTCGAGACGAAAATCACAACCAGCGTCCCCTACAACAACGCATGCTGTTACAACTTTGCCCAAGGCGCGCTCTTCATCTACGGCAACGACGCCAACAGCATCAAGCTCGACCTCTCACCCATCTTCGACACGCGCCAGACCGAGTTCGGCAAGCAGATCGGCCCGGTGTCGCAGAACTACCCCACCTATGACCATCAAGTTGTCGGCCAGGCCGCACCCACCACCTGGCTGCGCATCGTCAAACACAGCAACGGCGACAACGGTGAGCGCTACACCGCGTATTCGAGCGTCGACGGTGAGCACTGGACCAAGGGCGGCACCTGGCAACACGCCCTTGGCTCCAGCGCGCAGATTGGCCTCTCCGCCCAGAACGCCGCCGGCTTCACGGTGGACTTTGACTACGTCCACGTGTACCGGCTTAAGAGACCTGCATACTAGACCACAGCACACCAGCAATCCAAAGGTGGGCCACCAGGCCCACCTCTTTTTATCGCGTCACACACGAGCTCTGGTGCGTGCGCCGCACTCCACCTTCACATGAGAATCAACAGCCTGCGCTATGGTGAAACAGAGAGCCCGAGCAGTTGGGGAAACTCGGAAGCAAGAAATCTGGAGAGCAAAAATGATGGACCGTTCGAGAGCAGCGATGTTGGGACTTATCTGTGCAGTAAGCGCACTCTACTCAAAGAGTTCCGGCGCGGCCTCTCCCTCTCCACCAGCGGAATCCGCACGCTCCCGCCGCACCGGTGCCGACAGCATGCCCAGAATCTCCTTCAATTCCGCCCGCAGGCGCGAGACGGGTAGTCCATTTGCGGACAGCGACTCCAATCCGGCGCGCTCCAGCGGAAGCGGCGCAACGATTACCTCGACCTCCTGCTGCCGCTTGCGTCCCTCAGCAAAGGTCTGCCGAGCGCCAGCGATCGTATAGCCCTCGTCGTAGAGCAACGTCTTGATGCGGAGGGCCATCTCCACCTCGCGCCGGCGATACAGCCGCTGCCCGGTGCCGCTCTTGTTGGGCTTGAGCTGCGGAAACTCGCTCTCCCAGAAGCGAAGCACATAGGTAGGCACGCCGCACAGCTTTGCTACCTCCCCGATCCGGAAATAGAGCTTATCCGGAATCTCTCGGGCTTCGGCCTTCGCTCGCTCAGCGTGTTTGCTCCGCATCGTCCTCGCATCGCGGTCCAGCGCAGCGCGCAAGGCGATAAACAAAGGCGCCGCTGGACTTTACGGAAGTATAGGCCAGCGGCGCCGTTCCAGTTCGCTTTCTTCGGTAACTCTTACGCTCTTCCCGCAACTATGAGCGTCTCGCGCGGCGGAAGCGCCTCCACCGGCTGTCGTTCGGGCGTATAGGTAGGCGCTGCCCGCAGGTACTGCACCGGCCAGCTGATCTCCATCCCAAGCTGCTCCGCCGCATGCAGCGCCCAGTAGGGATCGCGCAGCAGCGCGCGAGCCAGCAGGACCACATCCGCCTGCCCCGTCCGGATAATCTGGTCAGCCTGCGTTGCGTCCGTGATCATTCCTACCGCGCCCGTGGGAATCTCCGCCTCGCGCCGGATCTTCGCCGCAAACGGCGTCTGGTAACCCGGACCTACGGGGATCTGCGCCTTCGCCGTATTTCCACCCGAGGAGACGTCGATCAGGTCCACGCCCAGCCTGCGCAGCACGCTTGCCAGCTTCGCCGATTGATCCTCGTTCCACCCGCCTTCGGTCCAGTCCGTCGCGGAGATGCGCACCCACAACGGCCGGTTCTCAGGCCACGCCTCGCGCACCGCTTCGGTGATCTCGACGACTGCGCGGATACGGTTTTCAAAGCTGCCACCATATTCATCAGTCCGCTGATTACTCAGCGGCGACAGAAACTCATGCAGCAGGTAGCCGTGTGCCGCGTGAATCTCGATCAGGTCGAACCCCGCCTCCATCGCCCGCTCTGTTGCCTCGACAAAGGCCTGAACGATTCGCCGAGTCCCCGCCTTATCGAGCTCCTGGGGTGCCGGGTAGTCGTCGGCAAATCGGATCGCGCTCGGTGCCAGCACATTCTCCCAGCCACCTTCGGCCGGGATCAGCATCTTGCCTCCCTTGGATGGGATGGCCGTACTCGCCTTGCGCCCGGCATGGGCCAACTGCACCCCGACAGGACGTCCCTCGCCGTGAATGTAATCGACGATCCGCTTGAGCCCGGGAATATGCTCGTCCTTCCACATGCCCAGATCGTTGGGCGTGATGCGCCCCTCCGGCGTGACCGCCGTCGCCTCTGTAAACACCAGCCCCACGCCACCGACTGCATGACTGCCGAGGTGGACGAAGTGCCAGTCGTTCGCAAACCCGTCGGAGGACGAGTACTGACACATGGGCGACATAACGATGCGATTTTGGAACGTAATCCCGCGCTGCGTTAGCGGAGAGAAGAGGTGGTGGACCTCGGACATGGGCTGCTCCTTGTTGAAACGAGGTTTCCCTCTACAGAAAGAGATGCAGGAGCCGCCTATCGGTCGCCGCCGCCGTGTACTTAGCACCCGATGTAGCTTGTAAGTAGCTTTAGGCTGCAAAAGCGCTCCCAAATGCACGTTTGGGCGTCCAAAACACCTCATTTCGAGCACAGAAACGAGCTCCTGAGAGCCCGTTTCTACCACCAATCGTTCTTATTAATGTCCGTGGTGGTCGCCACCGCCACCATTGCCATGGGAGTCCCCACCCCGCGGCTGAGCTCCCTGATTCTGCTGTGGCCGGCTCTCCGGTGCTCGCATTTCCGGAGCCCGGCTTTGCGGCATGGGCCGGGGTGCGCTATAGGTCTGCGGAGCCTGTCGCGGCATATTGAAGCTCCCCGAGCTGCCCGCATTTGACCTCTGCGCCTGCGGCGCGTGCGGGAAGTACTCCTGGTCCTGCGATGGACCCGGTCGCCGTCCCTGCTGCACGCTCTCCCGCTGTTGTGGGTCGAGCGGCCGCCCGGGGTCGCGGCTCAGCCCCCGCTGTTGTTGGCTGAACGACGGTTGCTGGGCCGGTGGTTCGTTGTGCGTCACCAGCGGCTGCGGAGTGTAACCGCCGCGGTTGCTATTTTGTCCCGGGCGGCTAAACCCGTTGTTCCCGTTTACGCCTTGCGCGCCGGTATTGGGAGCGGCACGCCCTGGAATCGTCGTACCATTCCGGGTAATGAGCGGCCGTGCCGCACCGTTGCCCGCCCCACTATTGGATGAACCAGGGGTGTTCGGGCGTACAGTTCCCGCGCCAGGCCCTGTGCCAGGGCCGAAGCGGCCGTTGTTCTCACCAGGCAATGTTCCCGCGCGATTGGTCTGCACCGGGTTGCCGCGGTTTGTTGGCTGAGCAATCCCGCGATTGACCGGCTCCGCGCCTCTTGCCGCATTCGCGGGCAGCGCGCGGTAGGGAACGGGCTGCGGCCGTGCTCCCGCAACCGCCTGCATCTGACGTCCGCCCTGGGTCAACAACGTGGGCCGCTGCGCTGGCACGGGAAGCTGACGAGCTACCGGGTTCGGAACGACGCTTTGTCGGGTGGGCTGGATACCAGCGTGGGCGATCACCTGCGCCGACCGGATCTGCTCCGGGCTGACCCGGGCCAGGTTACGGTTGATCGGCTGTCCCGATGCGAATGCGCGGCTGTTTGCCGCCGTGAATGCCCGCGCCCGGTTGGCATAGTTGTAGTTCACGTTGTGAACGTTGTTGATGTTCGTATAGTTATTCGTATTCCGGACGAAGGTGTTGTAATTATTCACGATCGTGGTGTTCCGGATCCTGGTGATGTTGATGTTCGTGACGTTCACCTGGCGCACGTAGCCAGGGCTGCAGTGGTACCAGGGAATGAACGGCTCACCCACACCAAGCGGGAACCATGCCGCCAGGCCGACACCACCACCAAACCTGACGCCCACCGAGAAGCCACCACCCCCCGCGAACGCTACCAGCGCCGGCGACCACACGGGACGCACTGCGATCGGCCCCGGGACCCATCCCCAGCGCGAGCCGACGTACGCCCAGCGTCCGTAATGGAAGGGCGCATATCCCCAGGGCTCGGATTCAACCCAGGTCCAGCCCCAGGGCCCAGTCCAGACCCAGTGGCCGACGCGATAGGGAGCCCAGTCGACCGCGACACCACGCGGATACCACACCGGTCCGTACTCGGTTCCAGTATCCCAGCTGCCGTAATCGTCCAGATCGTCGTATCCGGGCGTATAGCGGCTGACGTACTGAGCCGAGCGCGCATTCTCAATGTGATGGTCGCGCGCGATCGAAAACTGATCGAACTCGTCGGCCCCCGGCACCTGGGCCTGCTGCAGCTCGATGGGATTGGTGCCCACCAGCCGCACCGCCTCGCCCTGACGGATGTTCTGCGACAGATTTGGTCCGGTCACCTGCACCGCACCAGTGTTCACCGTCACCTGGGTGCCGCCGTCCCCATCATAGGAATCGATGCGGATGTCACCGGGCTGCGTAACCGTCACGGCGCCGTTAGGGGTGTCGATCTCTACCTGCTGGCTGGGATCCAATCCGAAGGTCCGCACCCGGATGGTGCCCTGCGCCAGACCGAGCTGGGTAAGCTCGTCGGCTAGATTGGTCATGGTCAGGTCTGTGCCATGCCACATCCGGACCACCGTGCCGCCGATGGCAATCTCATCCCGGCCATCCTGATCCGTATACAGACGATCGCCGGTCGCTACGGGGTAGTTCGTCTCCGCCTGGCTCCATTGATCGACGCCGGAGGGCTGGACGGATACAGTCCCTTGGATGTAGCCAAGCCGTCCCACGCGCACCGAAGGGTCTCCAGAGTCGGCAAACAGGGGCGCCGCGCTACACAGCGTCAGCAAAACCAGCAGCAAAGGGGCGAATAGGGCGAATTTCGTTCTGTTCTTCATCTCTTCCTCCGACGCCATCCTTCTGGTCTCTGGGTGGGCGGTACGGACTTCTCCCCATCTCTAACCCGGGTCCGAGCAAGATGATGTGCTACCAGAGCAGAGTTGTCCAGATTCCTTTCGTAAGGCTCCTGCAAATCATGGCTCTGAAGCGAAAAAAATCATTCGGAAAGCCTAACCTTTCTGAATTCTGTGCCGATAAACGCTTAGGGCCAAGGCCCGGGATGTTCTTGAGAGCAGAGAACTGAATTCGAATGAACGAACGATTGCGGTCCAATGGTGTTCTTGCGGTCTGGCTTTTGCTGGTCACGGTGGTGTCACTGCTTCCGTATGAGATCAAGCACGCGCTTGGGACCACGGGCCGGTTTCATGCATGTGGGCATGTGACGGTCTTCGCCGTCACCTCGTGCCTGCTCTGCGCCCGGGGGCGTTCGGGCCGAGCTATGCTGCTGCTCGCGGCGGTGGGGGTGTTCTTTGGCTGGACGACAGAGATGGCCGAGCACCTGCACTTCGGCAACGAGATGGAGTGGTGGGACGTCGCTTCCGATTCCGTAGGTGTGATGCTCGGATTCTTCTGCATTGCCTGCCTCTCGCGAGCGGAGTTCGCCCTACAGTTTGGCATTGAAGCGCCCGATGTTTTTTAGAGACTAAGCGAAGTCCTCACGCTCGCATGCATTGGAGATCGAGCTCGGCCGTTTGCATCGCTTCTTCATAGAGGCTGACTGCAGCTTGGTGCACGTCGGGGAGGTGAAGCGTGGAACGGCATGGCAGGTCGGCAACCGTTTGCAGGGGTTGGTGCAGTTCTTGTAGGCGTCGTTGAAGCAGGCAGACAACAGAGTTCAGGTCATCCATGTGTGTCATATGTCGCAGTATCCGATACAAAACTGCGGGGGAAGAGTGTTGCGCGTGGTTCCCGGCTCCCACAAACGTGGGATCACAAGGGTCAGATCAAGAGCGGTCCACTCCGCAAATTGCAGGCCGGCTTCGTGCCATTCGATCCGGTGGTCGCTGCGAAGAGATGTAAGTGCTTTTCCCACGTTTACTCTTTTGTGATGGCTAGGGTAAGGTAGCGACTTAAATCCAAACTCTTGAGAAAGCCTCTATGGCTGTCCGAACCGCGGGAGAAGCTGCTGTCACGGTTGTTGACGAGGGCTCAAGGAACTACACTGTTCCGCTGATGCTGATGGTCACGCTCTACTTTGGGATTGGCTTTATCACCGCGCTCAACGACATTCTGGTCCCCCATTTCAAGGATCTTTTTCACCTTACAAATGTCACTGCTCTGCTGGTGCAGCTTTGTTTTTTTGGCGCTTATTTTGTTATGTCGCTGCCCTCCGGATGGGTCGTGGGCCGGATCGGCTATAAGTCCGGGATCGTCGTCGCTTTGTGTTTAATGGGCGCTGGACTGCTGCTCTTCCTGCCGGCCTCCGTCATCATCTTCTATCCGCTTTTTCTGTTTGCGCTCTTTGTCGTCGGCAGCGGTCTGGCCCTGTTGCAGGTGGCGATCAATCCCTACATTGGGGCCCTGGGTCCGCCGGAGACTGCATCATCGCGGCTGAACCTCGCCGGCGGCTTTAACTCGCTCGCGACCACGGTCGCTCCCAAGGTGGGTGCGGCTTTCATCTTCATCGCAGCTGGCGCCACCGCGGCGCAACTAGCGCGCTCTGTGCGGACGCCATACCTCTTCCTGGCCGCCTGCGCCTTCGGGATGGCGATCCTGACCGGCTTTGTTCACCTTCCCGATCTCATTGAAAGGCGCGTGACAGAAAAGGACGTGACGGAAAAGCGCGCGGCTAAGTCCTCGTCCGCCGGAGGTGCGTGGAGGTTTCGCCACCTGCGCCTGGGTGCGTTGGCCATCTTCTGTTCAGTGGGCGCTGAAGTGGCCATCGGCAGCATCATGATCAGCTTCCTCGGCCAGCCCTCCATGGGCAGCCTGAGCCACGCGGCGGCGGCACGCTATGTCTCTTTCTACTGGGGCGGGGCGATGATTGGCAGGTTCATAGGCTTTGTAGCACTGCGCAAGGTCCCGTCGCAGAACGCCCTCGCCTTTGTCTCTCTCCTGGCCTGCCTCTTTCTCGGCACCGGCATTCTGGCTCACGGCCATCTCGCGATGTGGGCGGTCGTCTGCTGCGGCCTCTTCAACTCGGTCATGTGGCCGTGCATCTTTCCGTTGTCGCTCAAAGGACTAGGCAGCTTTACCAGTCAGGGCTCGGGAATTCTGATCACGATGGTGGTGGGCGGCGCGGTGGTTCCAGAGATCCAGGGCTTTCTGGCGGACTCTTTTGGATACCAGCCGAGCTTCACGATTGTGCTGCTCTGCTACGCCTACATTCTCTACTTTGCCCTGGAAGGTCACCGTGAACTTCGGGACAGCAATTTGCAGGAAAACAGGGAACCGCGCATGTACATGGACCGTATCTAGGTTTTGGAGGTTGAGTATGACCAGGGGATTGCAGAGTTTAACTTCGCTCTTATTGGCAGCGCCGCTTGCCCTAGCCGCCGGTTGCAGCGTGCATGTCGACAAGCATGCCGACGGACGGGATAAAGATGTCAAGGTCGACACCCCGTTGGGCGGCGTTCATGTCAACACCAGCGACGCTTCAGCAAAGGACGTGGGCATCGTGGCGTATCCCGGAGCCACCATCGACGCCGATCACGAAGGTGATAAGGCGGCAGATGTGCAGCTGGGCTTTGGCCCCTGGCAGATGCGCGTCAAGGTCGTGAATTACGCGACAAACGACAACCAGGAGAAGGTGGTCCAGTTCTATCGCAAGTCCCTGGGCAGCGATGCCATCGAGTGCCGGGGCAACAGGCCGGTGGGAACTCCGACGCACACGCGGGAAGGCCTCACCTGCTCCGATGACGAAGGCGGCCATCACGTTGACACGAGCGGCGACGACCTGCTCCTGAAGAGTGGCTCTCATCGCAAACAGCGGCTAGTGGCCATCAAACACGCGGGGGACGTCTCCGCATCCGGTCCCACCAGATTCGCTCTGATCGCGCTGAATCTGCCCTCCACCTCCGATAAGGACCGGGAGAGCGACTGAAGTCGGAGCGTCCCTAGCGGTGATATTCCCGCTTTCAAGCGCTGCTGCGCGATTGCTAGAGCGCTTGTTCTTCTGCTTTAAGAGGTGGGCGGGCGACTGGCTATCTCTCGGATATACTGCGCCAGTGATCGAGGTTCTCGCCCGAGGATTGCACGCAAGACGAGCGCATTGCCTCCGGGAAAGCCATACAGATTGTAATCCGCATACATGCGCTCCAGGCCTTCGCGAACCGGTCCATTCGGGATCTGTGCCAGCTGCGCCCACTCATCAAAGGAGGGTTCACCTGCTTCGACGGTTCGTCCCAGCGCCGCGCTCATCAAAGCTGTGAGTTCAATACGGTTAACCATGCCTGGAGAGGACAGCTCGAATGTGCCATAGTCCAGCGTGTCGCCCGTCAACGCCAGCCCCGCCGCTTCCGCGACATCACGGTAATCCACGTAGCAGGCCTTTGCCTGCTTTGAATAGGGCAACGAAAAGCGGCCGTGCTGCAGCACTTCACGCCAGCCGTTCTCAAGAGTCTGCATGAACAGCGTGGGCTGCAATACAGTGAAGTTCATACCGGACTCATACATCGCCTCTTCCACCGGACGCTTTGCTGCATGATTGCTCATTTTGGAAATCGAGGGGTGAATTGCGCTGGAGAAGACGAACTTCCTCACACCAGCCGCCTGGCTGCCTCTACCATGGCTACTCCCATCTCCGCCTCGTTGGGCGCAAACGCAGGATTGATGTGGAAGACGCCGTCAGCGTCTTTTGCGGCTGCGCGGAGACTCTCGGCATCCTGAAGATCCCCGATAACCGTCTCATCGGCTCCCTGCTCTCGTGCAGCTCTTTCGTTGCCTTTGTCCCGCACTAGCGCACGAACTGTCGCGCCGCGTTTCTTCAACTCAGGCACCACGAGACCGGCATATTTGCCAGTCGCCCCCACCATCAGAACTCTCACTGATTCCCTCCTCGACGCACTCATCGCACACCCGAGTAGGACGCGAACGCAGGACGGATCGGATGTCTTTCGTATCTGAGTTGCATCAATCGCCTTCCTTCGTTCTGCAGCGGCTACGATGATGAGAGTGGCTCACGACCTAAATATGCAAAGGGTGGCTGGTGTCATGGCGGTTGGCGAAGCCGGGAACATTGCTGTAGCTTCAGATGAGATGGAACTGCATTGCCACCGGTGTGACGCCACGATCAAGAGGGACGATTCCTTCTGCGCGGTGTGCGGCGCTCCACAGCTGCGGTTCGCCACAACCGACGAAGAGCCCGCAGAAGGAGAGAGCGCTGGCCTGCCTCAGCCACCCGAGGCGGACCTTCGCGGAGTGGACTGGCGCAAGGCATTTCGTTCCGCACTCGCGATCGCCGTTCCCGTTGGCGTACTTACGGCGTTGCCGGGCGTCTCGCTTGGCTTTCTGATCTGGGTTGTAGGCGGCTCGATTGTTGTGATCGGGCGCTACCGCCGTCGTCGTCCGGGTGCGCGCCTGGATGGGCGCAGCGGCTTTCGCATCGGCGCGCTGACGGGTCTGCTGGCCGCGTATATCTCGGCTGCTCTGGTTGCCGTCTTTCAGCTGATCGAGCGGTACGCCATGCATCTGGGGCCCGATCTCGATAAAGCGTATGCCGAGCGGATGGAGCAATCCACGGCTATGGTGCAGACGACGGCCCAGACGGAAGCGCAGCTGCGCGCCTACCTGCACTTCATGCTTACGCCCGATGGGCGTGCAGCGATGTCGCTTGCTGGAGCGGTGATGACAGCCGTTTTCATGGTCCTGCTTGCAGGGATCGGCGGCATTCTGGGCGTGCGCTTCTTCGGCAAACCGCGCACTGCCTGAGCAGGCAGAGGGCTGGACTCAAATTCTGTGCACCTAGGTACGTCTTTGCGCACCTGCCATGCGGCAAATGAGGCAGTTGGGCTATCTCACTTACAGCCCACACTGGAGCACGTGGAGTTCTTTCCGATTCCGCAGTGTGGCCATCTGCCCCATGAAGAGAAGCCGGAGGCGGTGACTGCGGAGTTGTTGCGCTTTCTCGATTCTTGGAAGGGCTGATGTCCACCTTGCCCCGCAGCGATGGGAACCCGTATCATCGGCCAGACCATTTCCAGGGTGACTGTGGCGCGCGTGAAGACTCGCTCGTATGGCCGCTCCGTGAAGAACGGCCACGTTCACTTCTGTTCGCCGGTTTACACTTACCTGGAAATGGTCCAGACCATTATGGCAACCACCACTCCCCAATTGCGAGAAAAGGGCCGCATCATGTCGGCCTCCGAGATCGAGCGGACCTTGGTGCGCCTGGCGCATGAGATTGTAGAAAAGAACGACGGCAGCGAGAACCTGGGACTGGTCGGCATCAAGCGCCGCGGTGTTCCGCTGGCGCAACGGCTGGGCAAGCTCATCAGCGGCATTGAGAGACGGCCGGTCGACTCCGGCGTACTTGACATCAGCTTCTATCGCGACGATCTGAGCACCCACGATGTACGACCAGTGGTCAACCCGGGAGCGATCGGGTTTGACGTGGTGGGCCGTGACATCGTTCTGGTCGACGATGTGCTGTACACGGGCCGCACTATACGCGCTGCTCTGGATGCGCTCTTCGACCACGGCCGGCCGCGCCGCGTGCAGCTGCTAACGCTGATCGACCGCGGGCGTCGCGAGCTGCCAATCGAGGCGACTTTTGTCGGGCGGAAGATGCAGACCTCCGAGCGCGAGATCATCGAGGTCAAATTGCAGGAGGTCGATGGCGACGAGCAGGTCCTGTTGGTGGAGCGCATTGACTGATTCAGCCGACGAAATCTCACCGCGCTCGCTGCTCTCCGTAAACGATGTATCGCTGGCGGAGATCTCTGCTGTTCTTCAAGCCGCAGCACTGCTGGAAGAGGAAGATCCTCTCCTGCGCGCACGCCGGTTGGCAAAACGCCGCGTCTCGCTTCTGTTCTACGAGTCGAGCACGCGCACCCGCACCTCCTTTGAGCTGGCAGCCAAGAGCCTGGGCGCCGACACCTCGCTGGTGAGTGCGCAAAGCTCGAGCATAGAAAAGGGCGAGAGCCTCAAAGACACCGGGCTAACGCTGGGCGCGCTGGGCGCTGAGTGCATCGTTCTGCGGCATCCGTCGTCGGGCGCTCCATACCTGCTAGCACGCGCGACTGGGCTGCCGGTGTTGAATGCAGGCGATGGCACCCACGCGCATCCGTCGCAGGCGCTGCTCGACCTGCGTACGATGCTCGCCGGGTTGCACCGGGCAGGACTGCATCAGGCGCGCCTGGGCAGACCGGAGCAAATGCTGGTCGTCGACGAAGCGACGCTCGCGGGTATCACGGTCCTGATCACGGGTGACATCCTGCATAGCCGCGTGGCGCGCTCAAATGCGCTTCTGCTGCCCCGGCTAGGCGCGCGCGTGATCTTCTGCGGACCCGAGCCGTTGCTGCCGGAGATCGCTGCGGAGATCGGTCCGGGCGTGTCGGTGGAGCGCGATTTCGAACGAGCACTCGCCGAAACGCAGGTGGTAATGATGTTGCGCATCCAGAAGGAGCGGCTTGCCGGATTGCATCTTGACCTGGCTGACTATGCCGAGCATTACCAGTTGAACGAAGAACGGCTCGCGCGGCTCGCACCAGGAGCTTTAGTGATGCATCCTGGGCCGATGATCCGCGGGCTTGAGATCACCAGCGATGTCGCCGATGGACCGCAGTCCCTGATCACAGAGCAGGTGCGCAACGGCGTAGCAGTGCGCATGGCACTGGTGGCCCGCGCGCTGGGCGCGATGCCGCGCGGAGTGAGGGTATGAGCGCGCATGCTTTACTGGTTCGCCGAGGACGGCTCGTCGATCCTGTACAAGGCATAGATAATACTTGGGACATATTGCTCGAAGGCGGACGAGTGCGGGCCGTGGCGGAGCCGGGCGCACTGGACGCGGCCGGGGCGTCGAGCGGTGCCGAGATCCTCGACGCACGCGGGCTGATCGTGGCGCCTGGCCTCATCGACATCCATGTGCACCTGCGCGAACCCGGCCACGCGTACAAGGAGACGATTGCGACGGGAACCGCCGCCGGCGCCGCCGGCGGATTTACCTGCGTAGCGGCGATGCCGAACACGCATCCGGTGAACGACTCGCCGGAGATCACGCGCTGGACCATCGCTCCGGAGCGCGGGGCAGCAGTCCATGTGGCACCGATTGCCGCTGCCACAGTCGGCAGCATGGGCGAGCGGCTCACGGAGTATGCGGCGCTCAAAGAGGCCGGAGCCGTGGCCGTGAGCGACGATGGCAAACCCATCCTCGGCGACGCGATCATGCGGGAAGCTCTGCAGGCCGCTGCGTCGGCCGGGCTGCCAGTGATTCAGCATGCGGAAGATACGCGCCTTACCGGCGGCTGCTCGATGAACGCCGGAGCACTTGCCTTCCGGTTGGGACTGCGTGGCATGCCGGTCGAGGCGGAGGCCGGCTTGATCGCGCGGGATATTCGCCTGTTGCAGGGGATCGACGACAGCCGCGCCCATCTGCACGTGGCGCACCTTTCGACAGCAGCCGCGCTGGAGCACGTGCGCCGCGCACGCCGCAGTGGACTGCACGTCACCTGCGAGGTGACGCCGCACCACTTTGTGCTATCAGAGGCGGCGGTGGAAGGCTACAACACCAATGCCAAGATGAATCCCCCGCTGCGGTCTGAACGTGACCGCCAGGCCATGATCGAAGGTTTGCTGGACGGCACCATTGATTGCATTGCCACCGATCATGCTCCGCATGCTCTGCATGAAAAGGAGCAGGAGTTCGAGCGCGCACCGAACGGCATCACGGGGCTGGAGACGGCGCTCGGGCTGGCGTTGGCTGTGCTGCACCGGGAGCACGGGCTTCCGTTGGACCGGATTATCGCGCTGATGAGCGCGCAACCAGCGCAGCTTCTGTCACTCGAAGGACGGGGCACTCTCCGAGTCGGCGCCTTTGCTGATCTCGTGATCTTCGATCCCAGCGCAGAGTGGAGCTTTGATGTTGCGCGTTCCCGCTCCAAGGGACGCAACACCCCGTTCGATGAAACCATAATGCTGGGGCGCGTGGAGTGCACGGTCAGCGAAGGGCGAATTGTGTACCGCCGCCGCTAAGATTCAGGCGGCGCAACAGGCAGCCGCGGCATTCGTATCAGCCTCAGTTACTTACGCGGCACCGCGGCCAAGAGAGTTACCGCCCCCTGCAGCGTTGTGTCTTTCGGGACAGGATGGAAGTCGCTGCGCACTTCGCGTTGCTGCTTGCTGATGGTTTTGAAGAGAACCAGACGTGCGGAGACATGCACGTCAACCAGACTGGTCTTCCAATGTGTCGCGGTCACCGGTTCACGCGCGACCTCGAAGGTCCCGCCCTTGTCGATGCGTCCCAGAAATCCGTACCCGAACTCTACGTCTTCGATGTAGTGTCCACTGATTCTCACCAGCCGCTCGTGTTGCGGTTCAATCAAGAGCGTGCCGGTCAGGCCATGGAATGCACGCATCTCAAACGTCGGCGGATTGAAGGCAGGATTGGGACGGAACTTCAGCCGCACGTTTGCCCCCTCCATTCCATCAGGATCGAAGAGAAAGGCGTCTGGAAGCAGCTTCGTAAATTGCTTCACCCGGTCTTCGTCCGCGTCGTGCTGGTGCTTGACCTTCCCCTCCAGCGATGGATAGCGCAGCAGGTTCTGAATACGCTCATCGTCAGCCTTGCGCTCCGCCGCTGTGAGTGGACGCCCGTTGATCGAGAGCACCTTAAAAACGGGGCCCGCGGACGTCTCTACCTGAGCTTCAGCCGTCGTCTCCCTTTCGACGGTCTTTTCGATGTGGTACATCCAGAAACTGCCAAGATCCCGGTCTGCTAGTTCATTCTGGGTCATCTGGCGCACCAGCTCCACTGGAGTCTGCGATTTGCCCTGAGCGAAGGCGGTGGTGGCGACGAGGAGGACGAGGCTGGTGAGTTTGGGGCCGAAATTCAGCATTCTTATCGTGATTCTTACCGTGGAGAGAGTTCAACTTCGAGCAGAGTGTTTCTCCCAAACTTTACTTCATGTCCGCGCGCAATCCATCGCCTATAGATTGATTTTGCGAAACCATAGTAAGCAAAACCGGCGCTGACCTGCGTATTCCCTGAGGCCAACCCAATCACTCGCGCTACCAGGCCAAAACCATTGCTCACTACGGCTCCTTGTACGGCCGTACTGCCATCGTTATCGAGCGACTTGGTCGCCAGTACACCCAGAATCAGCGGCGCGATAAAGCGGTTCTTATCGGGATTTGCCTTGACCGCGCCTTCCGAATCGATGCTCAGGTTCTGATCTTTGGCCCCTTCGGCCGCCGTCAGCTGCCCATGCATCTGCTGGTCTCCCTCTCCGGGTGGCGCGATCCTACGAAAGCTGAAGCGCAAGGCGCCGTTGCGGCCAAAGCTCTTCGCCGGTTTTGCCTGCAGCACCGTGCCGGTGAGCTGCGTGCCTTCAGGCAGCAGAACATGATGGGCGCTAGCGTCGAGCAGCGGCTTGGTAGAGATCGCGTACACGACAGTTCCTTGCTTGGTCACGGCGGAATTCAGATCCGTGGTCAGCCGAGCCTCGAGCTTCCCAGCGAGCTTCGTCTCCTCATCCGGAGCGGGAGGAAGCGGAGGGGCTACCCGCGTGACGTCGAGCGGCTGCGTAAGCTCGGCGTCGAACTGCGTTCCTGCCCAGACCTCCTGAGGGTGGTAAGGCAGCTGGCCATAGACGAAGCGGCGAAGGCGGTCCATCTTATTTGGGCCAGTGACTTGTTTTGTGTACTCCTCGCGGTGTTGATGCACCTGCTCGCGCACCTTTCCAATCAAAGATGTCGGCTTCTTTGTCGAGTCCAGGTGGACGAGTGCTGCTGTGCGCTCCGTAACGTGGGTAGCGATCGGCAGGGCATCGTGTCCGGGCATTGCGAGCGTGTCGAACTCGATGACTGCGTCCTGCAGCGGGGTGAAGTCGCCATCCAGCAGCGCGTTGACGCGTTCGGATTTGGCGACGGGGTGTGTGCCGATGATTCTGCCCGAGACAGCCGCGTCCGTGGGAACCGCGAGGCTGCTGCCTACGTACACGGGATCGATCAGATGGCCCTTTACCGGCGTGCCGATTCTCAATCTGTAACCGTGGTCGATTTCTATCCGAAGTGGCACGCCAGCGGGCACGGTCGCCTCCTGAGCACAGACGGCGGTGTAAGGGGAGAGCGTCATCACCAGGCCGCAGACCGCGGCAAGGTACAGCCGTTCGGTGATCATCACTTCACCACGCATCCAGTCTTCCGGGAGCCACTTTCCTCTTGCGATCCGTGTCGGGCTGATCCGCACCAGACGCTTGTGCCTTCGCAGAGAGCGAGCCCTCCTGTATGTCGCGGTCAGCCTCAGCGATTCCTGAATCCATGATCCCGTTCCCTCGTGTCTGAAGAGCTTTACGCCATACCTGCTGCACTGACTCTTAGTCTTCTAAGACTGTCTTGTCAAATGCGTATTCATTCACGACGACTCGTCCAAGACACCACGCCGCTCATCTCGGAGAGAAACTCAGCCGCGTATTGCCCTCGCGTACCGTTCCAATCCGTTCGCCATCGATAGGCTCTGCTGCTTCATCTCCCACCCCACACTGCTCTAACTTTCAGCCGCAATCAGCGGGACAGAGTTAATCCGAGCCTTCACTAGAGGTATCAAACTAACCTTAAGGGAAGATGAGAACGCGCTTCGAGCCGAAAAGCAACGGGATTCAGCGGGGTCTAAGAAGCGTAAGGGCCCGGTTCAATTAAACTGACCTTGCGGCATGGCAAGTGTTGGCGGCGTGAGGTGGTCTCTGGGGAGTCGTGTAGGAATTCTGTGTACGCTGGCTGCAGCTCTGGCCGGCTCAGCTCTTCTGCAGGCACAACAGCAATCGGCGCCGCTGCCCATGTTACTTCCCTCTGAGGGCAGCGGCATCTCCAGCTCGGCGTACGTGCCGCTCGACAGCTGGATTTACCCTGCGTTTGAGCGGCTCCACGCGCTGGGCTACGTCGATACCGCGTTCTTAGGGCTGCGTCCCTGGACGCGCCTGAGCTGCCTGCACATGCTCGAAGAGACGCAGACAAAGCTGGCGGAGGCGCCGGCTGACAATCCTGGCAATGAGGAAGCCCGGGAGGCCTTTGCTGCACTCGCGAAAGAGTTCGTAAACGATGACGATGTGATCAATCCAGGCGAGTTCAACGGGCACGCCGAACTCGATCGCGTCTACGCGCGGCAGCAGGGCGTCAGCGGCCATCCCGTCAATGACTCTTACCACTTCGGTCAGACGATCATCAATGACTACGGACGTCCGTACGGCGGAGGCTTCAACAGCTACGACGGTTTCAGCGCCCGGGCCGAGAATGTTCGTCTCTCCTTGCAGATACGCGGAGAGTACCAGCATGCGCCTGGACGCGCCGCCTATCCGCTCGCTGTGCAGCAGCTGATCGCGAATGCCGATATGATCCCGATTACCTCCACAAATCCGGAGGATCGCGCCGTCAAGACCACCAACACCTTTCGACTGATCGATGCGAACCTGTCGTTCCATCTGGCGAACCACGAGATCTCTGTGGGCAAGAGCGCAGATTGGTGGGGGCCGGGCGAGGGTGGCGTCATGGCCCTAAGCAACAACGCCGAGCCGATCTACGCCCTACGTATCAACCGAGTTGAGCCGCTGGAGATCCCGCTGCTCTCAAAGGTGCTCGGGCCCTTTCGCTACGAAGGCATCTTCGGCGACCTGAAGGAGCACGTCTACCCGCGCGAGCCCTGGGTGCACGCGGAGAAGGTCAGCTTCAAGCCCACGCGCAACCTCGAGCTCGGCTTCTCGCGCGTCGTCATCTTTGCCGGGGAGGGACACGTGCCGCTCACCTTCGGCTCCTTCTGGCACAGTTTTGTTAGCTTCTCCGGCGTTACGCCGGCGGTGAAGTTCTCGCGCAAAGACCCAGGCGCGCGCCACTCCAGCTTTGACTTCAACTACCGGCTTCCCTTCCTGCGCAACTGGGTCACGCTGTATAGCGACTCCATCGTGCACGATGATGTCTCGCCAGTGGATGCGCCCCGCCGTGCTGCGATCAATCCCGGCATTTACCTCTCGCACCTCCCGGGGCTGAAGCATCTCGACCTGCGCGCCGAGGCGGTCTCCACTGATCCGCCTGTGGGCTCGAGCCACTCCGGCCAGTTCATCTACTATGAAGTCGCCTACCGTGACGGCTACACCAACAAGGGCAATCTGCTTGGCAGCTGGATCGGGCGCGAGGGCAAAGGCGGCCAGGCGTGGCTCACCTATTGGCTCAGTCCGCGCGAGAAGATTCAGGTCGGCTATCGCAATGCGAAAGTCGCAAAGGATTTCATTGCCGGCGGCACCACCCAGAATGATTTCTCGGTGCTGGCTGTACTGCGGCTGAAAAAAGATGTAGAGCTGAACGCGTGGGGCCAGTACGAGCGCTGGAAGGTGCCCGCGCTGGCTGCCGGTCAGCAGAGCGACTTCACCGGCTCCGTCCAGCTGACCTGGTATCCGAAGCTGCACGTGGGACGGTAGGTGCAAGCACGGGGATATGACCGCCTTGAAAAATCCGGTCGAAAGCGCTTGTAAGAGGGTCCCGTTCTGCAACTGACTAGCGAAAGGAGACGGGTGCCTTTCCGACTCCTTTCGCTTCCGCCCGTCCGGCCAGGACCGCAGCCCGCGCAGGGCACTTTTCTACGAAAGCACGCTGGCCTTGCGACCGGTAGTCATAAATATCTCGAGCGCCTGGTCGATCTGCTCCCGCGTATGTTCGCTGGTCATGATGGTGCGCACGCGCGCTTTGCCCTCCGGAACCGTGGGGAAGGCGATGCCTGTCGCCATCACGCCGGCCTGAAAGAGTGCGCGGGAAAACTCCATCGTGGTCTTGCCGTCACCGATGATGATCGGCGTGATGGGCGTCTCGCTTTCGGGTGTTGTCCGGCCGCCGATATCGAAGCCTGCGGCGCCCAGCTGCTGCTTGAAGTAGCGCGTGTTGTTCCACAGCCGCTCGATGCGCTCCGGTTCGTTCTCCAGCAGGTCAAAGGCCGCAATGCAACTGGCAGCCACGGAGGGCGGATGCGAGGTGGAGAATAGAAACGGCCGAGCGCGATGGTAGAGGTACTCGATCAGATCGCGTGATCCGCAAACGTAACCGCCAAGGCTACCGATGGCCTTCGAAAGCGTGCCCACCTGCACATCCACGCGCCCATGGCAGCCGAAGTGGTCGACCGATCCGCGGCCGTTGCGGCCCAGCACGCCCGAGGCATGCGCATCGTCGACCATCATGATGGCGCCATACCGCTCCGCGACACCGGCGAGTTTGTCCACGGGACCGATGTCCCCGTCCATCGAAAAGACGCCGTCGGTGATGATCAGCTTGCGGCCGGGCTCATGCTCGATCTCGCGCAACAGTTCCTCCGCGTGGGCCGCGTCTTTGTGCCGGAAGACCTTGATCTTGGCCCGCGACAGCCGCGCGCCGTCAATGATGGAGGCGTGGTTAAGCTCGTCCGACAGAATGAAATCATCTTTGCCGAGAATGGACGAGACGGTGCCGGCGTTCGCTGTAAAGCCGCTCTGGAAGACCACGCAGGCTTCGACATTTTTGAAGCGGGCAATCTTCTCTTCGAGGTCCATATGAATGCGCATGGTACCTGCGATGGTGCGCACAGCGCCGGAGCCCACGCCGTAGTCTTTCACGGCCTGCGTCGCGGCTTCGCGCAGCTTGGGATGGTCGCAAAGCCCGAGATAGTTATTCGAGGCGAGGTTAATTACCTGCTTGCCATCGTAGGTGCAGACCGGCCCTTGCACGTCGTCGAGCACGCGCAGGTGGAAGTACGTTCCGCGCGCTTTCAGTTCATTGAGTGCGTCGGTGAGGTGCTGGAGCTGCGGACGTCGTAGCTGAGATGCGGGAGCAACTGCGGTCGATACCATGGAGACGACCTCCGGTGCGAGTGGATCGCGAACTCATGATGGTATCGCAGCAGGGGAGCCGACGGCACTTGGGACCCACCGGAGTCACGCAAGCCAGAGCTAGCCTGATATCCGGGCAGCCTCTGCTTGCGCACGTACACCCGGTAGCCAAAGGGCGGCGTGGCTCGCTTGCCCAACTTTAAAACGTGCGACGACACTGGCTTGCGCTCGGCGTAGACGGCGTAGTTAGCCGTTAGGTACTGACTGAACTCGGGCCATTGGTCGAGTTTGGCGTAACTGCCAGTCTCGTGAAAGCACAGCTCGTTGGTCACGACGAAGACCGCAGGCGGGTTACTCTCGACAGCCTGCAGAAACTGCTCGCGGAGCTTCGCCATCTCGGGATTGCGCGGCGGCGCCAGCAGATAGCAGTCGTAAAGCATGCCGGTGCTCGGCAGCAGCTTCATCAGGTACAGCGTGGCATCGCAACCGGCCGTCGTGTCGATGCACTGCACATGTCCGGAGAGCACATGCCCGGAGATAGCATGTCCGGAGAGCGCCGCGCCGTCCAGCGAGGCCAGGTCCCCTTCAAGTGCCGTCACAAACTCCTGCTTCCACCACTCATAGCGGCTCGCCTTTGCCAGCGCCACCGGAGCGACCACCAGCGCGGCGAAGACGAGTCCTGCATACCCCGCATAACGTAACCATAACTGATACCTAAGCGCCGCAGTGAGCGGAAGCGTGATCGCGATCAGCAAAAACGCCAGCAACGGATAGCGCTGGTAGGGGTAGCCCTTGCCCTGAATGGCGAATGACGCCGCGCCAAACGCAACACCCAGCCACAACGCTGCGTATTCCCACCGTAGCCAGTCCCTTCGGGCTGTGGCAACCGCGATCGCCAGCAGCAGCAATGGAAGCAGCAGCGGCGGGATGAGATGCACGACGAACCACCCCGGAGTATGGCGCGCAAGCGACGCGTGGAAGGGAAGAATGCCGCGCAACACAGTAAAAAATGCAGCGAAGGCGTGCTCCCGCAGCAGGAACACCAGGACGGTGAGCAGCGGCGCCGCGAAGCCGGGCACGCTTGCCGCGATGTAGCCCCCCAACCTGCGCCCTTGCTGCCGTAACGCGAACAGAGCCATCAGCAGAAGCACGGCCGCAAACGGCAGCGCCGTGGGCTTGATGGCCGCCGCCGCACCCCCGGCCAGGCCGAAGAGCGCCATCGGCCACACGCGATTCCTGCGCACCGCCGCGAAGAGTGAAGCACACGCGATGAGCAACAAGACGGCCATGGTGAAGTCCCGCTGGCCCGGCTGACCAACGCCATCCGCTCCATGCAATAACGCGAAGAGCGCGCCGGCAAACGCGCCGGCAAACCAGTCATACGGTAACGCGATGACGATCATCGCCAGCGCCGCCGCACCCATCAGGGCAAAGTCGAAGGCTCGCCAGGCGAGCGAACTATCCCCCAGCGTGTGCACCACCATCCATTCGATCAGGTAGCTGCCGGGCAGATCCGGATCGATGATCTGCCGGTATGGCGCCATGCCGTGGTCCATTAGGAAGACGACATAGTGCATCAGCGTGGCATCCCCGCTGAGCGGCCAGTGCCAGGTGCGTAGGGCAAATAGCGCGACGCAGACGACGAGCACGATGCCCAGCGCAAGCTTGAACAGCATCACGGATCTATTTGCAATTATGGATCGATGTGCAACGACGCGCTCGGGCATGAAGGCTCTAGCCTTTTAGCACGGGGCGTATATGTAACTCACGAAGTTGCGTATCGCTGACCGTCGTGGGCGCGTCTACCATCAAGTCGACCGCCTTTGCTGTCTTGGGAAAGGCGATCACCTCCCGCAGGCTCGGCGCACCGGCCAGGATCATGACGATGCGGTCCAGCCCCAGCGCAATGCCCCCATGGGGTGGGGTGCCATATTGCAGCGCCTCCAGAAAGAAGCCGAAGCGGGACTTCGCCTCCTCTTCGCTCATGCCGAGAGCGCGAAAGATCTCGGCCTGCACATCCTGCCGGTGAATACGAATCGAACCTGAGCCAAGCTCGAGGCCGTTCATCGCGAGGTCGTAGTACCGTGCGCGCACCGAAGCCGGGTCGGAGACGATGCGCTCCATGTCTTCATCGTGCGGCGCGGTGAAGGGGTGGTGCGCCGGCAGCCAACGCCCGCTCTCGGAATCGAACTCGAACATCGGGAAATCGGTGACCCAGATGGGACGAAAGGCGTCGATGCCCGCGATCAGCTCAGCTTGCTTTTCCGCGGCGACAACTCCCCCGGTCACCTCGAAGGCGCGGTGGCGCTCTGCGTACTTTCGCGCGAGCTCGACGCGCAGATTGCCCGCAGCCGAGAGGACGTTGATCTCGCGCTCGGAGAGCCGGCCTCCGCTCTTGGTGTCGCTGGCCTCGACCGGCGCCGAGGAATCTCCCGCGACGAGCACCAGCAAATCATCGGGCTCCGCCCCGGCAAGCGCGCGCACCTGCGCGACTGCTTCAGAGAAGCTCTTGTCCAGCCGCTTCAGATCATCAATCAGCTTGGCGCCCCTGCGCGCATTGAAGAGCGGGCGGTTGTCATCGCGCTCCTTGCGGGAGAGCTCGCCCACATGCGGGATGCGCAACGCGACGAGCGGCAGAGCAGGGTCGATTGCCAGCGTCTGCAGGTCGCCGTCCGTGAACGCGCTTCGCACATCGGTCAAGCCGGGTAGGCGCAGGTCCGGCTTATCGATGCCGAACTGCCGCATTGCCTCGTCATAGGTGATGCGCGGAAAGGGAATGGGCAGGTCGATTCCGGCTGCGGCAAACGACGCCTGGAGAAAGCCTTCAACGACAGCGAAGATCGTCTCTTGCTGCGGAAAGGTCATTTCGAGGTCGATTTGCGTGAACTCCGGCTGACGATCGGCGCGCAGGTCCTCATCGCGGAAGCAGCGCACGATCTGGAAATAGCGGTCGAAACCAGAGATCATCAGAATCTGCTTGAAGAGCTGGGGCGACTGCGGTAGCGCGTAGAAGTGCGCCGGGTGCACGCGGCTGGGCACCAGATAATCGCGAGCGCCCTCTGGCGTGGAGCGCGTCATGAATGGCGTTTCGATTTCCAGAAAGTCCTCAGCGGAGAGGTACTGACGAATCGCGAGCGCGATCCTATGGCGCAGCGCGAAGTTCGCCTGCATCTCCGGCCGGCGCAGGTCCAGGTAGCGGTACTGCAGCCGCAGCTCCTCGTTCGTGATCGCCTCTTCCGCGGGCGAAAACGGCGGCAGCTTGGAGTCATTGAGCACCAGCAGCTGTTCGGCAACCACTTCAACCTCGCCGGTCGCCATCTTGGGGTTCACGGCGCCCTTGCCTCGCTCCCTCACAATGCCGATCGCGGCAACCACATACTCGGGCCGCACATGCTCAGCCTTGGTGTGGCCCTCGGGGCTGAGATCGCGGTCGAGAACGACCTGAGCCACGCCAGTGCGGTCGCGCAGATCGAGAAAAATGAGGTTGCCGTGGTCGCGGTGGCGATTCACCCAGCCCATGACCACTACGCGCTGGCCAGCGTCTGAAAGGCGAAGCGAACCACAGGTATGGGTGCGCTGGAGGGTGCCAAGGAAGTCGAGCAAATCTTAAGGTCCTTTTCGGGTAGTTACAAATGTGATTGTGGTAGTTGCAAATGCAGGCTAAGTTCCGCTCGCGGCACTTTCGTCTGCTCGCCCGTGGCGAAGTGCTTCACGCTGTAGGCGCCCGATTGCTGCTCATTCTCACCCAGGATCACGATGGCGCGCGCCAGCTTGTCCGCAAATTCGAAAGACTTCTTCAGTCGAAAGCTGCCATCGCCCAGTTCAATACGCAGGCCGGCGCGGCGGAGCTCCCGCGCTAGTGCCAGTGCGGGGGCGTTCATCCCCTCGCCCACCGGCGCAATGTAAGCATGGGCCAGTGTCGGCTGCCGATCCTGTCCTAGATTTTGGCCTTTGAGCGCCTGCAGCGTCAGCACCAGCCGGTCCTCCCCGATGGCAAAACCAATCCCCGGCGCGCGCGGACCACCCAGCAACTCAGAGAGCCCGTCGTAGCGGCCGCCGCCGAGCAGCGCGTTCTGCGCTCCCAGGCCGCCATGCTGAAACTCAAATGTGGTGCGGGTGTAGTAGTCCAGTCCGCGGACCAGGCGATGAGTGTGCTGGTACGGAACGCCGCATGCATCCAGCGCCGCGCAGACCTCCGCAAAGTGTTCGCGCGATGCGTCGTCGAGCGAATCCCAGATGCGCGGCAACTGCTCGATGACTGGCTGGTCTTCCGGCACCTTGCAGTCCAGCACGCGCAGCGGGTTGGTCTCGGCCCGCCGCTGGCAGTCGATGCACATCCCGCCGACGACGGGCTGCAACGCCGCGCGCAGCGCCTCAATGTAGCGCGGCCGGTCCGCCGGCGTGCCAACAGAATTAATCAGCAGCTTCCAGCCGGTGATCCCTAGCTCGTCGAGTAGAGTCGCCAGCATCTCCAGCACCTCCGCATCGCGAATGGGCGACTCGGAGCCGGCGCTGGGCGGTCCGATGACCTCTGCGCCGATCTGGAAGAACTGCCGGTAGCGACCCTTTTGCGGGCGCTCGCGGCGAAACTGCGGCCCAATGTAGAAGAGCTTCTGCAGCATCCCGGTGTCACCCAGCTTGTGCTCCAGGTAGGCGCGCACCACCCCAGCCGTGTTTTCCGGCCGCAGCGTCAGTGACTGCGCCTTCTCCGACTGCGCCCGTGCCCGATCCTCCCAGGTGTACATCTCTTTGGCGACAATGTCGGTCTCCTCGCCCACTCCGCGCGCGAAGAGCTGCGTGTCTTCAAAAACCGGCGTGCGAATCTCGCCAAAGCCGTAGCGCGCGAAGATGCGCCGCGCCGTAGCTTCAATCTGATTCCAGAGTTCCGTCTCCGGTGGCAGCAGGTCGCGCGTGCCGCGGACTGCTTTTAACGTTGTGACCATCGTTTACCCGTCGTGCTCATGCTTTCTGTTTCTTTCCCTTCAGTGTACCGAAGCCGATGAGGCGAGAGCATTTCTCCTGTAGGTGTAGACGACACGCATAAGCGGACGCAGACTTTCTTCGAGGAAAGGCTGCACGGAGATTCACTTCGCCCGTTCATAGCATCAGGAGAAATGCTCGAACGCGTCTAAACTCTTGGCATGCGAGGGAGCTGGGAACCACCACCGGAGAGCAGAAGGCGCGCAGCGGTACTAGCGCTGCTGGTGTGCCTGGTGCTTTGCTGGCCGGTACGGGCAGGAGCCTTGCGCGTTCGGCTGACAGAGAAAGATGGGCCCGGAGCGTCGCTGGCCATCCACGTGGGGGATGAGGTCACGGTCGAGCTGCCCGCGCAACTGGCTGCCGGGTACAACTGGCGCCAGCGCAAAGCTCCCCAGAGCGTGTTGGCAAAGTTGGGCGAGACGACGCGCACGAATGGAGGCGGGCTGCTCGCCTCGACCGGGACACAGCGATTCTCCTGGCGAGCGGCGACCCAGGGCACCGCAACCCTTGTGCTGGAGTACGGTCGCGTCTTGGCCGACGGCGCGCAGCCAGAGAAGATCTTTGAGATCCAGGCGACCGTTGCCTCTGGGATGCTGCCGGCAACCGCGAGCGCCGACCTGACCGGGCCCGTGGTGATCGGTAGGTACGTTGGAACTCTACCGTGTGCCGATTGCAGTGGTATTCGTGAGGAGCTGACGTTGTATGCCCGGAGTGCAACTCGGAGCGCGAGCGACATGGTGGACACCGCGTATCTGCTCCGGCGCGATTACGACGTAGGTCCCAACCGGAGCCATCTGTTCGTGGAGACGGGCGCCTGGCAGGTCGTACATGGGACGCCGGGCGACGCTCAGGCGACTATCTACCGGCTGCACACGCCTGGGAGTGAAAGCCTTCAGGATTTCAAGGTCGAGGGCGCGAAGCTGGTGCCGTTGGACGCACAGGGCGTACCCATTGCTTCGCCAGCCAGTATGGACCTTTCGCTGCACAGGCAAGAGTGAGAGATTCGGGTTCACGACACAAAGAAAAGAGTGCCATTCGGCACCCTTTCTCTGCACTCGCTCGCCGCTATCTGCGGTCGCCATCTTCATGATGATCATGCTGATGGTCGCCGTCCCGCCAGTCGTCATGATCGTGCCGGCGGTCGCGATCTCGCCAGTAATCCCGGTCGCGGTGCTCGAAGTACTCTCCACGGTTGTACGCTTCCTGAGCGCGCCAATCCTGGCGCGGGTAGTACCACTGACCCGGAGTGAAGTAGCCTCCGTTCCAGTATCCAGGCGCCCACACGTAGCCATATCCCGGGCAGGCTGGCCGGTATTCTGCGCGTGTTGCTGGTCCCACATTCACGAAGATGCCTACGCCGGCATGGGCTGCAACCGCAGGAGCCGCAAGCGCAGCCGCAAAGAGAACGGAACGTAATATACGCATCGGAACCTCCCATTCCTCTGGCCTTCGTACAGATTCGGAGGTCGAGGCCTGTTTGCTTGAACCAGATTGCTTTCAGCAAACTCTCTGCACATACAAACAGCAGTGGGAGGAAAATGTTGCGGTCAAGACCGCAGTTGGTTAGCCATCAAAGCAGCGCTCAACGCGGGCGCAGCCTGCTGAGCTAAGCAGTAGGCGGTTCTAACTAGCGCCAAGGGGAAGCTCGGCACAGCTTGGCTTCCACACCGCGGCAGAGTGTACTTTACTACCAGTTCTCCCGCTCACGGAGATAGTTTGCGGTGTAGTCGAGATAGTTCCGTGCATACCGCAGGATCGACTCGCGATCCTCGTCATTCAACTCGCGGCGTTGCTTTGCCGGCACTCCGGCCCACAGCGTTCGCGGCGGAACCACGGTGTTTTCCGGCACCAGCGCTCCCGCTGCGATGATGGAACCCTCGCCGATGCGCGCGTTGTTCAGGATGGCGGCGCCCATGCCGATCAAGCAGGCGTCCTCCACCACGCAGCCGTGCACCGTGGCATTGTGCCCGATCGTGACCCAGTTCCCCACAATTACCGGAAATCTGCCGCGCATGCCGTGGAGTACCGCGCAGTCTTGCACGTTGGAGTTGCCGCCTATCTGGATCGAGTGCACATCGCCCCGCAGCACCGCATTCATCCACACGCTCGAGTGCTCCCCCAGTGTGACATCCCCCAGAAGCTGGGCGGAGATATCGACATAGCAGGACGCCGGAACGGCAGGGGTGTGACCTCCATAGCTGCGAATCATCGGACAGTGCCATCCTTATCGTGGCTAATGAGCTATCCCCAGTGTAAAGCTGCGGAGCGCGCTCCCGTTGACGCCTGGCTCGGTATTTGGGTGGAGGTGACATCCCTCATTTAGGAGGATTTTCGCTCTTTCGCTGCCACTTTTACGCCAGAATCCTTGACGTCGCCATGGTTTCTTAACGTAAGCTTAAGGTGACCCATTTGGGAAGTTTGGAGGTGTCGTTGATTGGCAGAGGTTCGCGTACAGGAAGGCGAACCGCTTGAAAATGCACTCCGCCGGTTCAAGCGCAAGGTACAACAGGAGGACATCATTAAGGAAGTAAAGCGTCACTCCTTTTACCTGAAACCCGGCGAGCGCAAACGCGTGAAGGAAGCATTAGCGCGCAAGCGGAATCGCAAGAAGGCTCGTAAAGAGCAAGACTAAATCTCCTGAAGCATGGGCCCGCCTACTGAATAGCAGGCGGGCCTCTCAGCCATATCTCGCCGCATCCCCCCTTGCCGGCGAACACCCTTCAAGTATTTTCATGTCTCTCTAGCGCCGCTCCTATTTTCGCGGCCCGGGCCCGATAGTCCCCCATGAGGAAAATCAGGAGCATTGCTTCTCCACTAGGCATGGAAGAAGCCGGGAGCAGGCTATGGAGTTTACGGATAAGGTCCTGAAGTGTAGCGACTGTGGAAATGAGTTCATCTTCACGGCCGGAGAGCAGCTATTCTTTTACGACAAACAGTTTAGAAACGACCCCAAACGTTGCAAACAGTGCAAGCTCAAGCGCGTTGCTGGTAGTTCCTCGGTGCGCGCAGAGACCCGTACCGTTTGCTCGGCGTGTGGCCTGGATACCACCGTCCCATTCAAGCCCACACAAGGTCGCCCGGTGCTGTGCCGGTCCTGCTTTCAAGGCAGGCGAGCAGATCATGCGGAGATCACTGCGGTGTCACTGCAGCCGAGGGCTTAACAGTGCGGTGCGAATTGTATGGGAGCTGTTGCTAGATTCGCGTTATTCAGCGCTTCCCATCAAGGCAGCCGATTCTTAAGGCTGCCTTGGCTTTTATGCTGCTTGGGAATAAAGAGAGATAATCGGTCTCTAACCGCGGCTGTTCGCAAGCTTGCGACCGGGTGAGCCGACTTCCTTCTTGCCCGGCGGCTGCTTCATCCCGCTCTCGTCTCTTCCTGGCGCAGAGTGTTTGCCGGATTGGATCCGGTGCTTTTTGTCCTCATGCGTCACCAGCAGGGCCTCGATCTGCATGACCAGATCCTGAGTGTTCATCGGCTTCACCAGCATCTCGTCGGCGCCTTCGTCCCGCCACTCGCTGCCGGGCACCGGGAAGGCAGTCAGCATGGCAATCGCCGGCTGGTACTCGGCCTGCTTGGCGGCTTTCACGACGTCCAAACCAGCACGCTCGTTCTCCATGCGCATATCCGTGATGACCATGTGATAGGAGTGGGCGCGCAACTTCGACTTGGCCTCGCGCGCGGATGCCGCCGTCTCCACATCGAACCCGTGGATCTCCAGGACGGCCTTGAGTGTCAGCAAAATCGCGAGTTCGTCATCAACCAGCAAGATGCGTCGTTTCATAGAGCTCCAGTTGTACACAGAATGCAATCGCGGGGAAGGCCAGTATCGCACGCGCAGAAGCAGCCGGACATTAAACCGCTCCGCTCGTAGCCTTACCGCGTTGCTAAACTGAATAACGTGGCAGGATACCACGTCGAAAATTTTGGCTGCCGGGCCAGTCACGCGGACGGAGATGCAATCGCCGCCGAGCTGGACCGCGCCGGCGCTTCCGAGGCAGCAGCAGGCTTTCGCGAAGCCGACTGCGTGGTCCTGAATACCTGCAGCGTAACAGCCGAAGCAGAAAAAACGTCCCGTGCCTATCTGCGACGGGTGCGCCGTGAGAACCCCGAAGCACGCGTGGTAGTGACAGGCTGCTACGCCCAGCGTGCGCCGGCGGAGGTTGCCGCTTTGCCCGGCGTCACGCGGGTGATCGGTAACAGTCATAAGGCATTGGTGCCGCTGGCGGTACACACTCTGCTTGGGTTGACAATGCAACCGCTAAGGTCAGGTCTTGCGCCCGAGCCAGCTGCGGCGCCTGTTTCCGTGCCGATCTCCCAGCTTCTCCGGTCAGGCTCCAATGCCATCCTGGCCGATCCTCTCTTCGCCCACGCCGACTTGGCCGCACCTGACCTGATTTCTTCGGGTGATACCCGCCCCAACCTCAAGGTTCAGGACGGCTGCGGAAATCGCTGCTCCTTCTGCATCATCCCGACCACACGCGGCCACAGCCGGTCACTTGGGCCGTCGGAGGCGCTCGATCGCGTCAACCGCTTTGCGGATGCAGGGGGAAAGGAGTTGGTGCTCTCCGGGATCAACCTGGGCCGTTGGGGCAGGGATCTCCAGCCCGCTGCCCGCTTTGAGGATCTGGTCGAGGCCATTCTCGTGCGCACGGATCTGCCACGTCTGCGGATCAGTTCGGTGGAGCCTATGGACTGGACGCCCGCCCTGCTCTCGCTCTTCCGAGAGTTCGCCCACTGCGATTCTCCTGCGGGCACGGCGGAGCTGGGTGGGCGCTCCGGTCCGCGGCTGGCCCGTCATGCGCACCTGCCGCTTCAGTCTGGCGCCGATGCCACGCTGCGCGCCATGCACCGCCGCTACCGCCCATGGCACTATGAGGAGAAGCTTGCAGCCATTCGCGCCGCGGTTCCCGGAGCCGCGATCGGGGCGGACGTGATGGTAGGCTTCCCCGGCGAAACGGACGCTCTCTTTGCGGAGAGCTTCTGCTTCATCGCCCGCCAGCCATTCACATATCTGCACCTCTTCCCGTTCTCGCCGCGGCCCGGAACCCCCGGCTTCGCATTGCATCGGGAGAAGCCCGTGCCTGCCGTCACCGTCGAAGAGCGACTCGGGCGACTGCGGCGGTTGATCGCAGAAAAAAACCTGGCCTTTCGCCAGAGTTTTGTGGGGAACAGCTTGCCCGTGGTCACGCTCAAACCCTCCCCTGACGATCAACGCCGCGGCGTCACCCCGGCGATCTCCGACAACTTCATCAAGGTCGAAATCGGGGTCACCCGTCCGGCGAACCAGATGCTCACCGCTCACATCTCATCTATCACCTCTGCCGGATTAATCGTCAGGCAGATACGTTAGGTCAGATCGCCGCAGTGGTATACTTGGAGTGTGAGGGTGCGCCCTCGCTATCATTGGAGGATTCCCCATCGCATTCGACAAACGTGCTGCAAAGCAGATAATTCGTACTAATGAAAGAATTCGCGCCCGCGAAGTTCGCGTCATCGACGATCAGGGCGAGCAGCTCGGCATCATGCAGCCCTTTGAAGCACTCAAGATCGCCCGCGAGCGTGGACTCGATCTAGTCGAAGTCTCGCCCAGTGCCGTTCCGCCTGTGTGTCGCATCCAGGATTACGGAAAATTCCTTTACGAGAAGGATAAAAGCGACCGCGCCGCCCGCAAAAAGCAGAAGGTCATCGTCGTCAAGGAAGTCAAGTTTTCCGTTACGGTAGACGAGCATGACTATCAGACCAAGAAAAACCAGGCTGTCCGGTTTCTCACTGAAGGCGATAAAGTCAAAGCATCGCTGCGCTTCAAAGGCCGGCAGATGGCTCATCGCGAGCTTGGCTACGCCATCATCAACCGGCTGATTCAGGATATGGGCGACACCGGCATTGTCGAGTTCATGCCGCGCATGGAAGGCACCACCCTGCACGCGATTCTGGCCCCTGGCAAAAAGGCCGAGCAGCCGAAGGCAAAGCCCCCCGCAGCACCCAAACCGCCGCAAGGCGAGGTTGCTGCTGCGCCCCAGCCGGCTGCCAGCGTTCAGTCGTAACCGCCTTTAACCTTTTCACTCCGGGCCAGCCCACTTCGCATCATGTATGCCGGGGCTGGCTCTTTCATTTGCAGGACCGTTTCCACGGTACTTTGGGCACCTACTCATCCTGCTTTCCGCTCATCTTTCCCGTGTTTCTGCCGATACTCTCAGTATTGTGAGCCTGCTAACCCACATTTCAGATCTCAGCACCGGCTGCCACGCCTGTCGCACCGGCAACGGCCTCCCCTTCGCTTTTTCCATGGCCTTTCAGCCCATCGTCAACACCGAATATCGCCAGGTCTATGCACATGAGGCCCTCGTACGTGGTGTAGCGGGCGAGTCAGCCGGCCAGATCCTCTCGCTCGTGGACGCCAGCAACATGTACGCCTTCGACCAGGCATGCCGGGTCCGCGCCATCGAGTTGGCAGCGGCACTGGCGACCCCCGGCTCCGTCGCCAGTGTCTCCATTAACTTCATTCCCGGCGCCGTCTACAAGCCGGAGGCCTGCATCCGCAAGACCCTGGAGACCGCCGCGCGTGTCGGCATGCCGTTGGACCGGATCATCTTTGAGGTGACCGAGGGAGAGCGGGTCACGGATCGCGCACATCTCAAGAACATCTTCTGCGAATACCGGAAGCACGGTTTGCTTACGGCGATTGACGACTTCGGCGCCGGATATGCCGGCCTCACACTGCTTGCGGAGTTCCAGCCCGATCTCCTCAAAATCGACATGGAGTTGATACGCAATATCGATCAGCACCCTGCCAGCCGGGTCATCGTGAAAGCGATTTTGGAGATGTGTGCAGACCTCGGCGTGACGGTCATTGCGGAGGGCATCGAGAGCGTGGCCGAGTGGGGTGTGCTGCGCGACATGGGCATCCAGCTCTTCCAGGGCTATTTGTTCGCTAAGCCGCACTTCGAGGCATTCGCGCAACCGGCGTTGCCGATGGTTGCTTAGCGAGGCGCCGATTCGCTGGCAGCCCGGAAGTCTTCCGAGTATACTGGTTGATGTCGCATAACCATTTTCAGGTAAGGGTAGACTGGAGAACAGAGGTTAACGTGACCGTTCCTTCGAGGAACGGCCACATGGAACGGGTCTTCGCGCGAGCCACACTAACCCTGAAATGGTCTAAGCGGCAAATCCAGGTAGGATAACCATGCCTAAACTCAAAACGCACAAAGGCGCAGCCAAGCGCTTCAAGAAGACTGGTACCGGCAAAGTTCTGCGGGGACAGACCAAGATGCGACATATCCTCACTTCTAAGTCCAACAAGGCCAAGCGCAGGCTGGGTGGCAGCGTCCTCGTCTCTGACGGCGATCTGCCAAAAGTACTGCGCATGATCCCTTACGCCTGAGCCTGTATAGGCCGGAAAGGCTTCTCTTTCTGGAATTCTGGGAGGTATCACTTCCCGGACCCAGTGCTAAGCGCGTGTGAAGAGGTTAAAGCGCAGGCTCACTGCCTAAGCGCCTCCTGCCTCCAGCCGCGAATCCGGCCGCTTGACGGCCGCTTGACGGCCGCTCAATCAAAAGGAGAAAACCAAGTGCCTCGCGTCAAACGTGGAACAAAACGTCTTGCCCGCCGCAAAAAGATCCTTAAGCGGGCTAGTGGATATTTTCTTACCAAGTCAAAGCTCTACCAGGCAGCGCAGGAGGCCGTCGAGCGCGGACTTAAGTTCGCCTACATCGGCCGCAAACAGAAGAAGCGTCAGTATCGCTCTCTCTGGATTGTGCGTATCTCTGCCGCCGCCAAACTGAACGGCACCAGCTACTCGCAGTTCATCAATGGTTTGAAAAAAGCCGGGATCGAACTCGACCGTAAGATTCTCGCCGACATCGCCGTGAACGACGCCGCCGCATTTACCGCGCTGGTCGGGCAAGCCAAGGAAGCAGTCAGCAAAGCCGCAAGCGCCTAACAGGATATTCGCCAGAAGAAAGACACGGCCATGGCCGTGTCTTTCTTGTTTTATCTCCCGCCCACGAACTCAGCCACAGTCTTGTTCCACAGCGCCGGCTGGTCCACGAACGACATATGCCCGCTGTTCGGCATGATCAGCAGCTTCGATCCAGCAATCTTCGCATGCATCTGCTCGGACATAATGGGGTCCACCTCGTCGTGGTCGCCCGCCATGATGAGCGTCGGCACATGAATAGAGTTCAGCCGATCGACGTACTCGACCGACGTCAGATTGCCTGTCACCCGGAATTCGCCGTCCGAACCCCACATCTCGCGATACAGATCCCAGGCCGTCGTGGTGTTCTGCGCCAATGGATCATAGTTGGGATCCGGCCGCTCCCCATACAAAAATGGGAAATACCCGTTGCCCCAGGCCAGAGTCGCATACTCCGCCGGATAGCGGCCGTGTTCCCACAGCTCCCCTTTGCCAAAGAGGCCGGCCTTTTCCAGTGCATCAATACGGGCGCGCTTCGTTCGCGGCATCGCTGCCTTCACGCGCGTCAGCGCCTGGTTGACCTCGATGGTCGATGGAAAAGTCCCCACCAGAATCAGATGGCTCAAGTTTCCCTGATACTTGAGCGCATAGGCCTGTGCGAGCACGCCGCCATACGAGTGGCCCAGCAGGCTCATCTTGCCCAGATGCAGCGCCTCGCGGACAGCCTCCACGTCTTCCACCATCGCTTCGACGGTGTACTGCTTTGCGTCCTCCAGCTTCTGTGATCTACCCGAGCCGCGCTCATCGATAAAGATCAGCGTGTTGGTGCGGGCCAGCGGCAGCAAGTAGGGAAGGAAGTAGTCGTGCGACGCGCCGGGGCCGCCATGCAGCACCAGCAGAGGCGCCCCGTAGCCAAGCGCCTCGTAGTAGATCATCACGCCGTGCGCATCGATGTAGCCCTCCCGCACCGGGTAGACCGCAGGACTACCCGGGCCAATCGAGATCGGCCCTTGCTTAGAGGATGCTGGCGAGTCCTGTCCCAATGCAGGCGAGCCGACAAGAACACACGAGTTAGCAGCGATGCAACAGGCCAGGGTCAAAAAACTGATCTTCATGCCGAGCATCATACCGTGCGGTCAGTCGCCCTCAGAAGTGCTTTGCCGCACTCAGCTTAGGTCTTAGGAGGAGCGGTCGACGGCGCCCCGGATGAAGGCCTGCTTGGAATTCCTGCTGCATCTGTCTGGAGCAGAACGTAGCCTGCTTCGCTCGTTCGGCGGTGCTTGCTTGTGAGCCGAAATAGAAATTTGGCAGTCCCGGCAATCGCCGCGGCAAGAGTGCCGGAGGCAGCGGCAGGATAGGTGGACCAAAAGTAGGGTGCCTCGAGCCCATCGTGAGTTGCGCTGCACGTGGAGTCCCGGCTAACGATCCGACCGGCCGCCTCTACATGCATGGCGCAATAGACGCGCAAGAAGTTCGCCGCGACGTGCTGCCAATCGTACTCTGCGGCCGTGCTGCGGGCGCGCCGGGCCTTCCGCTGCCGCACCTCCGGGTCGCGCAGGGCATCCTGCACTGCCGCGCTGAAGCTGCCGGCGTCCGCGGGAACGATCCATGCATTCTCCTCCGTCGCGTAGGTCAGGACGCCGCCAGAGTTGGGCGCCACCACCGGCAGGCCGCTGGCCATCGCCTCCAAGGGTGCAATGCCAAAGGGCTCGCGCGGATTAGGGTGCACAAAGAGATCGACGTTGGCGTAGAGCCGGGCCATATGCTCGCGGTCCGCAATATGGCCAAGAAAGGTGACACGTCCGGGAAGCCGGCGCTCTGCCTCTCGCTCGAGAGTGGGTTGCTCGATGCCACTGCCGGCGAGCAGCAGGCGGTAGTCGCGGCCGTCACTCGATGCAACGAGAGCCTCCAGTGTCTCCAGCAGCAACCCCGTATTTTTCTCCGGAACCAGCCGCCCAGCGTAGAGCAGCAGCGTGCTTTCCGGGGCCGCTCCGATGCTGGAGACAAGTGCAGTTCGTTCAGCCGGGCTGCGCAACTCCGGCGACAGTCGCGCAAAGTCAACGCCCATCGGCATTACCCACACCCCGCGCCGGACTGCGTGTCCATGCGAAGCGGCCCGCAGCTCCTCCGCCGTATAGCGGGAGTTGACCAGGTGATGGTCGAAGAAAGGGAAGTACAGCCAGCGCATGTAGAAAGCGTTGAACCACCGCGCGAGCCGGCCTTGCGACAGATAAGCCGCGACATTCTCATCCATGCGCTCACAGCTAAGTCCCACCACTACCGGCTTGAACTGAATCTGCTTCAGCAGCCCCAGCCGCAGCACTGCGCCCAGGTAGTTCAAGGTGTACTTATCGCAGACCTCCACTACGTCAGGCCGCTCCGCTGCGAGGATCGCCTGGATGCGGCTCTGCGGCCACAGAAACTGATCCGGGTAGAGCGTCCTGTAATTGGCGTTGAGGCGGGCAGGAGGCGCAGCCACGTGATAGATGCGCGTGGTCGGCCCGGTCTCTTCCACCCGGTCTTCCGCCCCGGGAACGATCAGCCGCAGTTCGTGTCCGCTCGCATTTGCTGCCCGGATCAACGCGCGATAGAAGGTCGCAACGCCCCCTGAGGTCTCATGCCAGGCATTGGTGCAGTGCAGCGTCTTGGTGGTCATGCAGCACGCTCAAGGGAGCGCCACAGCATGCGCGGCAACGCCGTAGTAAAGCCCACGATGACGTACGGCAGCATTCTTAAGTCGTTGGCCAGGGTGTGGCCCTCAGCGCCGGTCAACAGCGTACCCCGCCGCATGGCATACCAGTTGAACAGCGATGAGACAGCGGCAAAGCAGAGCGAGACGAGCATGTTTGCCGCCAGCCGCGGGGTGCCGACGGCCCAATGCACGGCATATTGCGCTAACAGAAACCCGAGCGGCAGCAGTACGGAAAGCAGCAACCCGGTCATCCATTGCGGCTGGGCATTGCGGAGATTTTGCGTGATGGCGCCGTAGAAACCCGAGGCCAGTGCCGCATAGACTGCCTCCACCAGCATCGCTTTGACGGCGCGTCCTGTGCCGGCCGTGAGCGTGATGCTAAAGAAGATCGTCGCCCGGATCGCCGCGCTGAGCAAAGCGGACTTCCAGTTCCAACGCAGCAGCAGCCGCCTGACGGGATGGCGCACGAGGGCAAGCACGGCCCGCGACAGCCGCGGTGTAGCAGCGCCACCACTGGAGGCGTCCTGCGTCGTCATTCCGATCCTGCGCTGCTTTCGTGGGCGTTTACTGAAGCAATCTGGTAGTCGCCGTAGTCAATGGTGAGCACCGCACTCCCGCCGAAGCGGACCTTCGTCTCACTCCTGTTCCTCTCCGGCAGCCAGAAGCCGCCAGTCTGCTTGTACGTGTGGTGGATCTCAGTTTTCTTGATCCAGAAGGAGGGATTTTTGGCCGGCTCCGCCTCGATCCGGGTCACTGCATAGTCATGCGCATCCACCCAGATCCGGCCCCGATAGAGAAATTTGCTCTCGGCATGTGGCTCGACCTGGAAGACGTATAGTGGCTCGCCCGCGGCCGTTTCCTCGTCGACCAGACGGAAGGAGTAATTCGCCGGATTCAGGGCATTGGCATCTCCATGCCGCGCGGCCTCCTCTTCACTCTCAAGTAGTTTTTTCAGAACGCGATCGAGCAGGATCTTGGAGCCACTCTCAGAGATGATGCGAAAACTCTTTGAGGAGGGCGCGTCATACGTCGCGATAACATCCATGCTGGCCGCGAGATTGCGCGGAACGCCCCGATACTCCACCTCATAGTGGCGTTCGGAGGTGGAACGGCGAAGACGCCCGGAGCGCTCCTGGTTGTGCTCCATCATGCGCTGCACGATGGTATCGCCTATCAGTGTCACTGGAGTTGAGGACTCACTTGCCTGTCCGGAGGTGAATGTCACAGCTGTGGTTGCGAGAAGAAGGATGACGGAGATTACAGGCCAGTGTTCGCCGGTCTGAAGCACCATGTAGAAGAGATCCCTTTCGTCTTTCGCAATGGACCGTGAGAAGCGCGCAAGAGCGAGAAGAGTCCGGAGCCGGAACGCTCAACTCCGGCCCTCCTCCTGCAGAGCCGCGATACGCGTTACTGGGGCGGAGTATACCCCACGGGTATCGACCGGATTGTGAAGGTCTGCGCTCTTCTTTCGATGCCCTCTTCACGTCGCCACCGCCGCTCAGAACTCCACCCGGACCGCCACCTGCCCAGTGCGGTTGCCGCCAAAATCCGATCCACGCGCAGCCGGGATTTTGCCAAAATTTGCGGCCGTCACGTCCAGGTACGGGTCGCCAAGATTGGTGTGGTTCAGGATGTTGGTGAAGGTGCCCTGCGCGCGCAACTTCACACCTTCCGTAATGCTGAATGCCTTACTGAGCCCGGTCGAAAGATTGACGGTTCCTGGGCCAACCACCGTGCCATCACGGGCTGTGCCGAAACGCCCGATTGGATTGCTGTTCACACCCACGCTACACGGATTTCCGGCAAACGACACAGGCGTGTACCCGGTAACGCTGGGGCAGGCAAAGGCAGTGGGGTCGATCCATTCATTGCGGCCCTGGTTGCGCGGCTTTGCGGAGTGCAGTTGGTCCGGATGCTGCGAGTGGAAGTAGAGCGGTCCGGAGCCAGTGCCTGATGGGTCCGCTGCATTTGAAGGTATATACGGCGTGAGAAAGGGCCCGCTCTGCAGCAGGAAGATGTTGCTCAGCTGCCAGCCACCCACCGCCGCATCCAGCACCCGATTCATGTTGCTACCGAAGGCGCGATCGCGACCTACTGGCAGCTCGTACAACATGGAGCTGATCCAGCGATGGCGCCGCGTGCCGTAGACGTTGCCGAAGTCGATCGAGCGATCATACTGGTACGAAGCGCCACCGCCGCCGAGTTCAGTCGCGAAAGAGCTCGCTTGCGGCCCCTGGTTGTCGGCCAGGTTCTTGGCGAAGGTGTAGGCCGAGTCGAAAGTTAGCCCATTGCGGAAGCGGCGCGAAAGCTCCACCTGTCCCGACTGGTAGTTGGCTGTTGCCCCGGTCTGGCGTGTATAGATCGGGCCCCAGTTGGGAAACGGCCGGTCGCTTAGTGGACGTGCCGTTGCGGGTGTGGTCGTCGAGTACGGCATATCGTTCAGGTTGGGCTGCCACACCAGGTGCTCCGTCTTGAGCGCGATATACGAGACTCGCGCGCCGATGCCGCCCGGAAGCTCGCGGTCCACCGATAAGTTCCACTGGATGGAATAGGGATCCTGCCAGTGGAGCTGGTTCGCCGCAAAGAATGACGCGGTTCCATACGAGGGCGCGCCCAGCCCGGAGTCCCCAGCGCTGATGTTCGGCCACTGATACGCTGGGCCCGTCGCCGTTTCGCTATTGGTGAAGTTACGGACATCCGACTGCAGCGTTCCAGTTAGCGAGTAGAAGCTGCTGCCAAGCTGCGTGATCTCATACATTCCGAAGCCCGCACGCACCGCGGTCTTGTCATTGCCAAAGGGACGCCAGGCAAAACCTGCGCGTGGCATAAAGCGCAGCTTCGGCGCAGTACGCAGCCCGCTCGGCAGTCCGGCTTGGCTGCTTGAAACGACCGGCGTGCACGGCGCTCCATTCGCCGCTGCTCCGGTGGCATTTGGATTCGCAACCCCAGCCGTAGGGCAGGCGTTGAAGTTAGCCAGCTCGCCCGGAGCCAGCGTAGCCACAGCGCCGGACGGGTAGATCACTCGGCCGGAGAGCGGCACGCTCGGATCGAAGTTGCCGATGTAGCCGTTATCTTCCTGGTATGCCGGATGGTACTCATACCGCACGCCGAAGTCGGCGGTAAAGTTGGGCGTCACCTTCCAACTGTCCTGCGCGAAAATGGCGTATAGATTCGCCTTGCCATTGTTGTCCTGCTTGACCACGTCGTGCTGCGTCTGGCTGGGCAGACCTAGCAGGAAATCTGCGTACTCTTGCCCGGTAAAGCTCCCGTTGAAGAAGAAGGTGCCGTAGTTATCCGCACCAGAAAAACCAAGTGGCGTAATGGCCTGAAGGGTGCGGATGTCCACGCCATACTTCATCGTGTGATTGCCCTTTTGCCACGAAAGAATGTCGTTGTATTGGTAGAGGTTCGACTGGTATTCGTTATTCAGTCGGCCCGCGTTTAAGGATTGCAGAGCATTGAAGTTAAGATCGCTCAAGCCGTTAAACGGATAAGCCGGCCCGATGCCATTTAAGCCCGCGGCATTCGTCGCTGCGGCTCCGTTCAACGGATTGCTGGTCCCGTTCTGCTCGCGGGTAAAGCCAAAGCGGAATTCGTTGATCAGGCTCGTAGTGAAGTTATAGCTGAACGACGTCACCAGAATCCGGTAGCGATCGAAGTCGGTATTCTCCGGCACGTTCAAAACCGTAGGGCTCAGCAGACCAATATTCTTCCACGTGTACCGGCCGTACAGCAGCGCCTTTTGCCCAAAGTAGTGATCGATGCGCGCATCGAACTGGTTTGACTGGTAGTTGTTCGGACGGTTCGCTACGTAGTTGTAGCCCCGCACTATTTGCGCGTCCGCGACGCTGCCGTTCCCTACATTTGGCGACGGGAAGAATTGCAGGAAGGCCTTCGCCGCGGAATTGATCGCCGGCAGCATGTTGTTCGCATAAGGCGTGCCGGTGAACGGGTTGGTGAGCGGCGGAGCACCGCTCGCTACCTCTTGGCTAAAGTCGCCAGCCTTCATGAGATCGGTCGGCACCAGGTACTGCTTTGGCACCGACTGCGGGAAACGAAAGCCCTCGTAGGTGCCGAAGAAGAACGTCTTATCGCGCCCGTGGTACAGGTGCGGGATTACCACGGGTCCACCCAGGCTTGCGCCAAAGTCGTTGGCCACCTTCTTCGGCTTGCTCGCCGCACCGTAGGGTGTTGCGTCAAAGCCGCTGTTCTGGAAATACCAGAAGAGGGAGCCGTGCAGGGTATTCGTGCCCGTCTTGGTGACAGTTGTGATCTCGCCGGGTTGCCCGTACTCGGCATTGTTGCTCACCCCGTCCACGCGAATCTCGGCGATCGATTCGGCTGAGGGAAAGGCATCGGAGAAAGCGTTGTTATCCGTCACGTTCTGCGCGGAGATACCGTCTACCGTGGTCTCGGATTGCGAGGGCAGTCCACCCTGAATCGAAAAATTGAAAGCGGGGGTCCCGTTTGCCGAAGGCGTTGGCGGGAAGCCGCCGCTATCCGGCTGTACGCCGGGCAGCACCTGGATCACGCTCAGCGGGCTAGTGCTGCCAGCGCCGCGATAGTTCGCGGGCAGGTCCAGCACCTCCTTCGGATCCAGCGCGGCCGCAATGCTGGGCGTGTCGGTCTGGATCGCGCCCGCGTCGGTGGCGTTCACCGTGACCTGCTGCGTGCCCCCACCCGCCTGGAGCGTCACGTTTATCCGCAGTTGCTGCCGCGCAGTTAGCAGCAGATCCCCATCCACCTCAGACTGGAAACCCTCATGCGTGGTGGTGACTTTGTAGTGGCCGGGCTCCAGGTTGAGCGCTTCGAAGTTGCCCTGCGCATCCGAGGCGATTGTTCGCACTGCGCTTGTGTCTTGGTCGGTGACCGTGATGGTTGCGCCGCTCAGCACGGCGCCCGTGGTGTCCTTTACAGTGCCTAAAACGGTGCCTTGTGTGGATTGCGCGTGTATCGGATGGGCTGGGAAGAGCAGCAGAGAACTTCCAAGAAGGGCGGCACTGCACCATCGGGCTTTCATTGAAGGGTCATCCTCATTCGACAAAGGTGTCGAGAGGTTAAGCACACCGTGTCTGATGGGCTGCGTCAAGAGATAAGGGTCGCGAACCGCCGATCTACATCAACCTCATCAACACGGATGCCGGAGTGCCGTGACAGGCGGCCGTGCGCTCATGCTGCTGCTCTGCGCGTGCATACGTGATTTATCCTCAAAGTGACCATGCACGACGAACCCATTCCATCCCTGGCCGGGCACACTGACGCCGACCTGGACCTCGCCTTCGGCACCCTCACTGAACAGGTTGAGTCCGCGGCTGGTGCCTTTGCCACGCCCGAGGCCATCGAGCACTTCCGGCGGGAGTGGCTTGGGCGCAAGCAGGGGCGGCTTAAATCCATTAGTGAGGCATGGCTGAAGACCGCGCCTGGAGAGGCCCGCAGAAGCATCGGCCAGCGCTTCAACCAGCTCAAATCACGCATTGAAGCGCTTCTCGAAAGCGCCTCCAGTAGCAGCGCCCGGGCCACAAGCCAGCCCACGGAAGCTATCGACGTCACGCTGCCCGGCACGCGTCCGCAGATTGGCGCCGAGCACCCGATCATCAAGACGATGAACGAGATCGTGCAGGTCTTCGCCGGCATGGGTTACTCGGTCGGCACTGGTCCGGAGGTCGAGACCGACTACTACAATTTCGAGTCGCTCAACTTCCCGCCCAACCACCCGGCGCGCGACACACAAGACACCCTCGTCATCGCTCACCAGGAGCGCAAGCCCCTGCGTGACCGTCTGCTCATGCGCACGCACACCTCGCCTGTGCAGATCCGCACCATGGAGCGGCAGCCACCGCCGCTGCGCATCGTCATCCCCGGCAAGGTACACCGCAACGACGCTGCAGACGCTACGCACTCGCCCATCTTTCACCAGGTGGAGGGGCTCTGCATCGACACAAACATCACCTTCTCTGACCTGAAGGGCACACTCGATCACGCCATGAAGGCCGTCTTCGGCTCGGCCGTGAAGACGCGCTTTTTCCCGTCATTCTTCCCCTTTACTGAGCCCAGCGCCGACGTCCAGATCTCCTGCATCTTCTGTGGCGGGGAGGGCTGCCGCAAGTGCAAGCATTCGGGCTGGATCGAGCTGCTGGGCTGCGGTATGGTCGACCCCGCGATCTTCGGCTTTGTTGCCGAAAAGCAACCAGCCTACGACCCGAAGACGATATCCGGCTTCGCCTTCGGCATGGGCGTCGAGCGCATCGCCATGATGAAGTACGGCGTTAGCGACATTGGCCAGTTCTACTCGGGAGACGTGCGCTTCCTGGAGCAGTTCGCGTGAATGCCGCGGGAGGAGCGATAAAGCGGCCGGCAGTAAAGTTTGCAGCTAAGAAGCGGTCAGCGTGGGTTAGTTCATGAGGACGAAGCACTTCCGGGAACTTAAAGTTTGGCGACAAGGAATGCAACTTACGCGTGACGTATATGAAGTGACCAAAACATTTCCACGCGAGGAGTTGTTTGGGCTCACCAGCCAGATGCGGCGTGCTGCTATCTCTATCCTAAGCAACATCGCGGAGGGCCATGGGCGACTTACGGACAGGGCTTTCGGAGTCTTCTTAGGGCACGCACGCGGATCGTTGTACGAACTCGAAACTCAGATAGAGTTAGCCGAAAATCTCAAGTACACGAGCGAGAGTAAAACAAAGGAGCTTCTAGAAAACTGCCGCACTCTCGCGCGCGGTCTTAATGCTTTTTTAAACACTTTGCGTAAAGACGATTTCAAAGGGCACTGATTCTTCACAACCCATCACACGCCAGCCGCTTCTACGCTGACCGCTTTTTAGCTCTTTAAGCCAATCTCTTATGAACCTCCTTACTTCCTGGCTCCGCTCCTACCTCCCCACCCTCACTGCGAGTGACCGCCAACTCGCCGACGACCTTACCCTGCGCGGCATTGCTGCCGAGGGCGTCTTCGATCTTGGTGCTACCAACGGTTCCCTCTTCGAGATGGACATCACCACCAATCGCGTCGATGCTATGAATCACTACGGCGTCGCACGCGAGGCTGCGGCGATCTATGGGCTCACGCTTAAATCGTTAGATACTACGCTGCCAGCAGCGCAGCCCGGAGCCGCCTACCCTGTCCGCATCGAAGCCCCCGAACTCTGCGGCCGCTTTACCGCGCGAGCACTCCGTGGTGTCACGATCCAGCCATCGGCCGGCGCCGTCGCTGATCGTTTCCAGCTCCTCGACCAAAAGCAGATCTCGAACGCCGTCGACGCTACCAACTACGTCATGCTGGCGATGGGCCAGCCCACGCACGTCTTCGACCTCGACAAACTCCAGGGCGCAATCGTTGTGCGTCGCGCACGCAAAGGCGAAAAGCTCCGGACCCTCGATGGCGTCGAGCGCACACTCGAGGCTGAAGACCTGGTCGTGGCTGACGAGCGAAAGGCGCTCGGCCTTGCTGGCGTGATGGGCGGCTGGGACTCCATGATCACGCCCGAGACGAAGAACATCCTCGTCGAAGCGGCCTGGTTTGATCCCGATAGTGTTCGCCGCATGAGCCGCCGCCACGCGATTCACTCGGATGCCTCACACCGCTTCGAGCGTGGCGCAGACTTCAACGCACCCCCCGTGGCCTCAGCCCTGGTGTCGAAAATTATCCTTCAGTCCGGCGGCGAGGTTGCCGGCGACTTCGCAGATGTCGTCATTCCGGCTGCCGAATTGCACACTGCAAAACGTTCCCCGGTCACCCTCTCCATTCGCGAGGTGCAGCGCCTCCTTGGCACTACCACGGACGGCCTCGGCATCACACAAGAGACCTGCGTCGACGTGCTGACGGCACTCGGCTGCACGCTTGCGTCAGAGAGCAGCCCCGGCACCTACGCTGTCACCCTGCCCAGCTGGCGTCTTGACCTCGAACGCGAGATCGATCTGATCGAGGAGATCGCGCGTGTCTACGGCTACAACCGTTTCGCAAACACGCTGCCTAGCTTCTCCGGCATAGTTATCGAACTGCCGCACGCGACGCGGGAATCCGCTGTACGCGAGCTCCTGCTGGCCGCGGGTTACAACGAGGCCGTCTCCAGCACCTTCGCTTCTGCTACAGACGCGGATACATTTGCGCCGCAGCCCCGCACCGCCGTTCCCATGGGCAATCCGCTGAACGAAGAAGCAGGTACCCTCCGTCCTTCGCTGCTCCCCGGCATGCTCACCATGGTAGAGAACAACCTGAGCCGCAACGTCGACGATGTGCGCCTATTCGAGATGGGCACCATCTTCTCTGGTCCCATCTCCGCCACCAGCATCGACCGTGTGGATGAGCAGCCCTCACTCGCATTTGTCGCGACCGGCAGCATCACGCTCGAAGCGGTAGCGCCCGGCGTGCAACACGGGCAGCGCCGCCTCACCTTCTATGACGTCAAGGGCGTCGTCGAAGCCGTCGTCGCCAAATTCGCGCATCGCTCAGTCTACTACGATGCGCTCCTGCTGCCCGCGTGGCTCCATCCCGGCATCGGCGCTCGCTGCGTAGTGGATGGCTCGACGATCGGCTACTTCGGCCAGTTGCATCCGGCCGAGGCCGAACGTCGCAAGTTCAAGCAGCCCGTCTTGATTGGTGAGCTCTCCTTAGAGCGGCTTTACCGTCAGGAGTTGCGCCAGCCCGCCGCCCGGGAGCTCTCGCGATTTCAGGCCGTCGCGCGCGACTTCTCATTTCTTATGCCGGCGCAGATCGCATGGCAGGGGGTCGCGGCAGCGCTTGAAAACCTGCACATCCCGGAGCTCGCCAGCTTTCGCCCAGCGGACATCTTCCCATTCCAAGGATCGAAAGACCAGGCAGTTCCCGCCGGTCAATACTCGCTACTCGTGCGCACCACATTTCAGAGCCTCGACCGCACCCTGCGCGACGAGGCTCTGCAAAGCTGGTCTCAAGCCATCATCGACGCCCTGCGCGCCCTAGGCGGCACCCACCGGGACGAAACAACGGCAGCGGAACGGCAGTAAGCAGAGAAAAACATCTCCGCTGTTCACCGCCTTCCGCTGTCGTTTACTGTATCTCTAATTAAGTGCGCGCCCTAGTGCGACGGTGGAACGAAATCCTGCGGCAGAGCCGAGCCTTCCCCAAAGAAGAACTGCTCCATCTGTTCCACCAGGAACTCCTGCGCCTCGGGTGTCCACGGCTGCAGGCGATACTCGTTCAGCAGCATCTTCTGCCGCTCGCCCCACTCCATCCACGACTGCTTGGAAACATTGTGGTACACCTTGCTGCCGAAATCGGAGTCGAAGGGCGGCTCGGGCAGTCCTTCCATCTCCTTCTTGTACCGCGAATCCTGAACCATGTGCGCCATCGGGTCGTCTCCAGAAGAATGTATCGAGAGCAGAGAATGCTCTCTAGCCTCATTGTATGCGGAGCCCTCCACGTCCGTAACTACTTCACCTGTCATCCCGACCGGAGCGCGTAGCGCGTAGTGGAGGGATCTGCTGTTCAGCCCGTCAGCATCGCAAGGTTGGGTCATGTTGCTGCAGCGCATCCCCCAGCCCGCGATAGCATCAAGGAGACATGGCCACTCCGAACACCAACCCCGCCCCACGCGTCCGCTTCGCTCCCTCGCCCACCGGCATGCTGCACGTGGGCAACGCCCGCACCGCCCTCTACAACTGGCTTTTCGCCAAACACACTGGCGGCAGCTGTCTTTTGCGGATAGAAGACACCGACGTGGAGCGTAGCGAGGTCCGCTTCGAGGCCCAGCTCATCGAAGACCTGCACTGGCTTGGCCTTACCTGGAATGAAGGTCCCCAGATGGGCGGCCCGCACGCCCCCTACCGCCAATCCGAACGGCTCGAGATCTACCGCGAACACACCGATCGCCTGCTGCGCGAGGGCAAGGCCTACCGCTGCTTCTGCACGCCGGAGGAACTGGAAGCAGAGCGCGCCGCCGCCACCCGGGAGCACCGCCCGCAGGTCTACTCCGGCCGCTGCCGCGGCATTGCGCCTGGCGATAGTACCCGCCGTGCCGAGGCAGGCGAGCCCTTCGCCGTTCGCCTCCAAATCCCCGAGCACCCGCTGCGCTTCCATGACCTGGTGCGCGGCGACGTCGAGTTCGATAGCGAGACCGTCAGCGACCCGGTTCTGGTCCGCTCCACCGGCGTGCCGGTCTACAACTACGTGGTCACCATCGACGATGCGCTCATGGAGATCACGCACGTCATCCGCGGCGACGACCACATCTCCAACACGCCCAAGCAGGTCGCCATCTACCAGGCTTTCGGCTGGCGCGTGCCGGAGTTTGCGCACCTCTCTACCATCCTGGGCAGCGACCGCGAACGGCTCTCCAAACGGCATGGGGCAACCTCCATCGCCAGCTTCCGCGAGATGGGCTACCTGCCGGAGGCGCTGGTCAACTACCTGGCCCTGCTCGGCTGGGGCGCGGAGGGCGGCACCCGCGAGACCTTCACCCCAGACGAGCTCGCCGCCGAGTTCAAGCTCGAACGCGTCACCGCCTCGCCCGCCGTCTTTGACTGGGACAAGCTCAACTGGCTCAACCGCCACTACCTGAAGGAGCGTCCGCTCGCTGAGATAGCCGAGCTAGCCTGGCCGCACTTCGAGCACGCCGGCTATCTGCCCTCGCGTGACACGGCCGGAGCCGATGTCGGCGCCTGGTTCATGGAGTTGCTCGCCGTCTTTCTGCCGGGTGTCGATCGTCTCGACCAACTGCCGGCGAAGACGGCCTTCGTCTTCAGGCTGGACATTGCTGCCGCCAAAAGCTCCCCCGACAATGCGCCGTTGTTCGAAACCGACTCGGCACGGAAGGTCACGACAGCCTTTGCCGAGCGCGTGCGTACCTTCGAAGGCCAACTGAACCCCGCAGCCTTTAAAACTCTAATGAATGAAGTAAAAGCAGCCACCGGCGCCAAAGGCAAAGACCTATTCCATCCGGTCAGGATCATGCTTACGGGCGCCCACGCCGGCCCAGAGTTTGACAAGCTCATCCCGCTCTTCGAAGAGGGAAGCCACCTGCGCCTGCCACAGCATGTAGCGAGCGTGCGGGAGCGCGCTGCAGCCTGGGAAGTGTAGTCTAACGCAACGTCGGCGCACTTATCTGTAGGTATAAACCCAAATGTTGGGTCTACCCGTATCCGGCTTCGCGGCCGTGGCGGACCGCAAGTATCACGATCTGTCTTCCGTCGTAGTGATACAGGGCGACGTGGGCCCCCTTGCCCAAATTCAATCACCCACTCGCGAAACTCCGCCGGCAACTCTTCGACAGGGCGGCCTATCTCCGGATGCTTGCCCAGCGTTTTCATGCCCTGCCGGATCGCTTTGACGGCGCGCTGTGCGGCGTCGCGGCTCTTGGGAGCGAGAAAGTCATGGAAATGGGTCACATCCAGCAGGGCTGGTTGGGACCACCTCAGCCGTGGCATTCAGGGGCCGCGGCGTCCTCGTCGACTTCGAGTTTGGCCAACCAGGCGTCGGCTTCTTCGGCTGTCAGGTGCAGGCCGGTGGCTTGATAGTGGGTCCAGGCAGCAAGCGCGTTCTGCCGGAATTGTTCGTGCTTCTCCTCGCGTTCCACGTACTGCTCGATGGCTTCGCGCATGACCCAATGCGGTGACCGGCGCCGCGCCACGGCTAACCGCTGCACCCGCTCTTTTATCTCGCTATCAAGCTTCAAACTGGTCGTAGAAGGTATCGGCATCGTGGGTGCTCCAAGGTATTACCTGATAACGCTATAGCGCGGTAAGGGGCTCTCAGAAGGCGGATCACAGAAAGAACACCTTCAGTAGAAACACTAGACTCACCTTGTCCCAGATAGAAGCAATGTTGAATTCAACCCCAGTGTAAGTGCTCTTTGAGGCGTTACTAAAGAGCCGTTGCATCTCATCGCAGATTGCAATACTATTATCGCGATCTGCGATAGATATGAAGCTCGGCGCCAAAATCCGCAATCTCCGTGAAATCGAAGGCCGCCTGCGCGGCTTCAACCGCGGCATGACCCAAGGGGAGCTTCTCCGCGCCATCCAGGCCGGGAGCAAGACGGCCATGAGCCAGTCCTACCTCTCGCAAATCGAGAGCGGCGCGCGCCCGCACCTCACCAACACCACGCGCCTGATGCTCGCGAAGTTCTTCAAGGTCCACCCCGGCTATCTGGTCGACGATCCGGAGGGTTACAACGCCGAGCTGATGTCCGACGCGCGTGCGCTCGAAGACAAGCTGGACCTCTGGCTGATCAGCGGGGCAGAGCGCTTTCGCCGCGACCCCGAGCTCCGCCACGCACTGCTCACCGTCGCCCAGCACGCTGACTCGCGCCGTTGCCTCTTGCTGCTCCAAGCCGTGCTTGGCACGCCCGAGTTGGCGGACCGCCTCATCGGGCTGCTGCGGCCCGAGCTACAGCACGTTGGTTCGCAAGCAACTACGCCGGAAAAGCCGGCGCCGCAGAGTTCGAACCGGCGCCACACCTCGAAGGGGCTCGCAGGATCGAACGGCAGCCGTCGCGCAAAGGAGAGAGTATGACCTGGGAGTCGTTCTACCTGATCTGTTTCGGAGTCGGCCTGATCTTGAGCATCGTCTCCTTCGCCGGCGGGTTCATGCATGTGGGCCTGCCTCATCTGCACATGGGCCATACCAGTTTCGGCCACACCAGCTTGGGCCACACCGGCCTCGGCCACGGACATGCACCGAGCACCGCAGCCCGCGCCGCCTCGATCTCGTCCTTCAACGCCTTCACGCTTACCTGTTTTCTCTGCTGGTTTGGCGGCGCGGGCTACCTGCTGAGCAGCTTCAGCGGCTTGGTCGCATTCATCGTCCTGCTGTTAGCCGTCGCGAGCGGCCTCGCCGGTGCGGCACTGGTCTTCGGCTTTCTCGTGAAGGTTCTACTGCCGCGCGAGCGCATCCTCACCGCGCAGGAGACGGAGATGACCGGCGTCATTGGCCGCGTGAGCAGCGGCATCCGCGCCGGTGGAACGGGCGAGATCCTCTTTTCGCAGGGTGGGGCGCGTCGCTCCGCTGCGGCCCGAAGCGAAGACGGCGCACCCGTCTCAAGCGGCGCTGAAGTCGTCGTTTTGCGCTACGAAGCCGGCGTCGCCTACGTGCAGATCTGGGATGAATTAGCAGCAGGGCTCGATCCGGCTCATTACGTAACCGTAACTAATCTAAAGGCCCAAACACGCGAATAGCCATTTTTCAGGGTAAGTGTGGACCCGCGAACAGAGGTAAACGTGGCCGTTCTTCGAGGAACGGCCACATGGAGTGGGACCTTCGCGCGAGCTGCAGTAACCCTGAAAATGGTAGGCGCGCAGAAAAGGAAGACAGCCATCTACCAGGTTTCCCACACATCGAGAGTCCCCGAAGCGCTACATCGCCGCCGCGGCTCTCTGCCCTGAACGTTGAACGCCAGAAACGGTCGAGGCACCCGCACTCTTCGCCTGGCCTCGCTAGACACCCAAAGGACTTGTATGTCGCACACCGTCATCATTGTGATTCTCTTAATTGCCATCGCAACCCTTTTCATCATGGCCCTGATGGCCAGGATGTTCCGCAAGGCCGGCCCCAACGAAGCGCTCATCGTCTACGGATTCCGCGGGCCCCGCGTCATCAAGGGCCACGGCGCGGTTATCTTCCCGGTGGTCGAAAACTGCCGTGAGCTCTCGCTCGAGCTGATGTCCTTCGATGTCGCGCCGCAGCAGGATCTCTACACCCGCCAGGGTGTCGCGGTCACCGTCGAAGCCGTCGCGCAGATCAAGGTTCGCTCCGACCAGGAGTCCATTCTCACCGCTGCCGAGCAGTTCCTCAGCAAAACACCACCGCAGCGCGAAGGCCTCATTCGCTTGGTCATGGAAGGCCATCTGCGCGGCATCATCGGCCAGCTCACCGTCGAGCAGATCGTGAAAGAGCCAGAGATGGTCGCGGATCGGATGCGCGCCACCTGCGCCGGCGACATGAGCAAGATGGGCCTCGAGGTCGTCTCGTTCACCATCAAGGAAGTTCGCGACAAGAACGAATACATCACCAACATGGGCCGGCCGGATATTGCGCGCATCCGCCGCGATGCGGAGATCGCCGCCGCCGAAGCCGAGCGCGACACCGCTATCCGCCGCGCCAACGCCTTGCGCGAGGCCGCCATCGCGAAGGCCGCCTCCGACCAGGATCGCGTCATCGCCGAGACCCTCTCGCTCGCCAAACAGGCCGCGGCGCAGCGCGACCTCGACATCCAGAAGGCCCAGTTCACGGAGCAGAGCCGCCGGCAGGAGGCGCAGGCCGACAAGGCTTATGAACTGCAGACCAACGTCATGCAGCAACAGGTCATCGCCGAGCAGGTCAAGGTGCTGCAGATCGAAAAAGAGCAGCAGGTCAAGGTGCAGGAGGCCGAAATCCTCCGCCATGAAAAGGAGCTGATCTCCACTGTCTTGAAAGGCGCGGAGATCGAGCGCCAGCGCATCGAAAATCTTGCCGCCGCCGAGCGCTCGCGTCTGACGGTAGAAGCCGAGGGCCGCGCCTCCGCGATCCGCGTCCAAGGTGAAGCGGAGGCCGCGGTCATCTTCCAGAAGGGCGAGGCCGAGGCCAAGGCGATGAACGTCAAGGCCGAGGCCTATCAGGAATGGACGCAGGCTGCTGTCGTCGATCGTCTCATCGCTAACATGCCGGAGCTCGTTCGCGCCATGGCCGAACCGTTGAGCCACGTAGACAAGATCACCATCGTCTCCACCGGCGGCGAAGCTGGCGTCGGCGCTAGCCGCCTCACCGGCGAGATGACCAAGATCGCCGCGCAGGTGCCGGCGCTCTTTGAGGCACTGTCGGGCATGGATATGCGCGAGCTCATGTCCAACGTTAAAGCGATGAAGCCGAACGCGAACGGCGCTTCAACCGTAAGCGGCAAGTCGTAAGTGGATCGGCGTCTGCGGAAGCTGCAGTCCAGCTCTCGCAGACGCGCAACGAAGCATCGAGGAGATACCGTCATGGCACTGCTGGAGCGGGTAGGCACACTGTTACGTGCAAATGTGAACGACATGATCGACAAAGCAGAGGATCCGGAGAAGCTGCTGAAGCAGGTCGTCCTCGACATGGAAAACCAGCTGCTGCAGCTGAAGACCCAGGTTGCGATCACACTCGCCGATCAGCATCTGCTGGAAAAGAAGAAGAAGGAACACGAAGATGCCGTCGCGACGTGGACGCGCAAGGCAGAGCTGGCCGTCGGCAAGGGGCAAGACGATCTGGCGCGTGCAGCACTCGACCGCAGCCTCAGCCACACGCGCATGGCGGAGGGCTTTGCCCAGCAACTTGATGACGGACGCGGTGAGGCTGAGACCCTGCACGCCGCCTTCCTCCAGCTCGGGACCAAGCTTCGCGAAACGGAGTCGCAATGCGCGCTGCTCATCGCCCAACACCGCCGTGCCCGCACCGCCGGCAACGCGAACAAAGCTCGTGCTGCTGCAAGCGGCGAGCAGCCGGCCAGGACTCTCGAACGCATGCGCGCCAAAATCCTCAAAGACCAAGCGGTGAACGAAGCCGACCGTCTGCTCTCGGAGGGATCGCTCGAAGCCCAATTCAGCCGGATGGAGCGGGACGACCGCATCGAAGACCTGCTGCAGGAGTTAAGGGAAAAGCAGCTCAACACTGGAGTCGCCAACCGCGGCCTGCTGGCCTGAGCCCTGCTTCCCAATTCCCGGTGCGCTGATTCCGAAGCTGCGCTCATCTATATAGGCAAGAAGAGCAGGAAAGAGAACCCACATGGATCTGCATCTCGGCGGCAAAAGCGCCCTCGTCACCGGCTCGACTGCGGGCATCGGCTTCGCCATCGCGCAAGGCCTCGCGCGCGAAGGCGCCAAGGTATACGTCAACGGCCGCAAACAGGAATCAGTCGACAAAGCCGTATCCTCCATCAAGAGCGACGTACCCAACAGCCAGGTGGAAGGCATGGCTGTCGATGCCTCCGACGCTCCCGGCTGCCAGCGGATTACGGCTCAATTGCCCGCCGTCGATATCCTGGTCAACTCGCTCGGCATCTTTGAGCCCAAGCCTTTCGAGGGGATCACCGATGCCGACTGGCTTCGTTTCTTCGAGACAAACGTGATGAGCGGCATCCGCCTCTCGCGCCACTACCTGCCGGGTATGCGCGAGAAGAACTGGGGCCGCATCCTCTTTATCTCCAGCGAATCCGCCATCAACATCCCGGTCGAGATGATCCACTACGGCATGACTAAAAGCGCCCAGATCGCCGTCGCGCGTGGCCTGGCCGAGTCGGTCGCCGGCACCGGCATCACCGTCAATAGCATTCTCCCCGGCCCGACCGACTCTGCCGGCGTCGACCAGATGATCCAGACGCAAGCAAAGCAGAAGGGCACCACCAAGGAAGAGATCGAAAAGGAGTTCTTCGAGAAGGCCCGGCCCTCCTCGCTACTCAAGCGCTTCGCCACCCCCGAAGAGGTTGCGAATCTCTGTGTCTACATCGCCAGCGAACTCTCCTCCGCTACCAACGGCGCGCCGTTGCGTGTAGACGGCGGTGTCGTCCGCAGCGCCTTCTAGCCCGGCAAACACAGCGTGCCATCCCGACCGAAGTTCTCGCAAAGCGAGAACGCAGTAGAGGGAATCTGCTGTTCATCGCAATCACGTCGTACTCACTTCACCGTGATGATAGCCAGCCCATTCCGCGGCACGCTCACGCGCAGCACTCCATCGTGCAGCTTGCTCTCCTCAGGTGCAGGCAGCTTCGCCACCGCCCGCAGCTGTTCGGCCTGCTCCCGCGTGGGATAGCGCGGCTCACCCATACGCTTCCACGCATCCAGCGTGTCGCCGTGCTCGGCATCCACACGCGCAATGTTCGCAGTCCCTCCTGCACTCACGGACGCACTCACCTCAGTCAGCTTAAACTCGAACTGCTTCGCCGGCGCATTCTGGGCTCCTGCGGCGGAAGCCTCTGGCTCCACCAGATTCCACGCGGCAATCACCAGCGCGCCATCGTCCCGTTTCGTCACCAGCACGTTCGGCGCTGCGTTCGCGATCCGCTGCGTTCCCAGCGTATGCAGCAGCGCGAAGTCATCGAACGCCGGCTTGGGAATGTTCTCCTCGGCGATCAATCCGTAACCGCCATAGAACGGTGTCTTTACCACACCCTGTTCTTCAAACACATCGGCGAAATCCCAGTACGACATCATCTCGACCATGCCATCGCACTCCGAAATCGTTCGCGCCATCCATGGTCCCATATAGAGTGAGTCCGTAATCTCCTGCTGGTTCATGTACGTTGCGTTGAACTCGCTCCAGATCAGCGGCATCTCCGGCCGCGCCGACGCTTTGATTTGCGCGTGCACCTTTTTCACCGCCGCGCACACCATGCCATGCGGCGCGATCGGCTGTGGATGCCCAAACACATCTTGCGCCGTATCGTTGCCGTACACGTGTGTTGAGACGAAGTCCAGCGGCACCTTGTTCTCCGTCGCATGCGCAATCATCGCGTCCACCCACGCGGCCTGCGCCGTCGCCGGACCGCCTACCCGCAGCCGCGGACTGACCGCCTTCACCGCACGCGCCGCGTGATCGTACAACTCAAAGTAGGTCGACTGCGCCGGACGTCCTGTCCAGAAATCGATGTTCGGCTCGTTCCATACCTCGAAGTACCACTGCGCCACCTCGTCGATGCCGTAGCGATCCACCAGGTGCTGCGTAAACGCCTGCACCAGCGCGCCCCACTGGTTGTAATCCTTCGGCGGCGAGACGATCTGCTTGTACCAGAAGGCGTGCTGGTCCTGCCGCAACGCCATCGCCTTCGGCATGAAACTCAGCTCCACGAAGGGCTTCACTCCATTCGCCAGCAGACCGTCATAGATCTCGTCCACATACGACCAGTTGTAGACCGGCGCGCCGCTCTTATCCAGCCCGTCATACACGCCCACCTCATCGTGGAAGATGGCATGGAAGCGCACATACTGGAAGCCGGTGATTACCTTCACCTCGCGCAGATCGCGCCGGTAGCTCTCGCGCAGCGACAGAATCGCCCGCCCCGACCCAAACATCTGCTCCCAGAAGTGCGGCAGCGGCGTCGTAGCCGCATGCATATCCACGGTCACCTGCTCGACAGCAGCAGGAGCTGCACTCTGCGCGAAGGCGCAGCCGGAGACCAGCAAACAGCAGTAGGCGGCAGATCGAACAATAGCAGGGAAGACACGCATCGGCAAACCTCGCCTACCAGCATGCCATCCTGCCCACCCCCGTGTCTCTCCGGCGCCTAGGCCGTCCCAGAGACTCTCTACCTCGGCAAATCAGGACAGAGAAATTCGTGCTCGACGGCCGTCAATGTGAGCTCGCGTTTTTCTTTGCTCGGAATCAGGGTCTGCCGCAACTGCAACGTAGTCGTACTCAGCTCAGCGATACTCGCCGTAAACGCTAGCCGGCCATCTTCCTCGACGCGCAGAACCCTCGGTGTCTTCTTATCGATGGTCCAGGTGGCGATCCGGTACGTTTCAACGCAGGAAGTTTCGAGCAGTGTGCCGTTGGGTAGGAAAACGTAGATGCTGCCGGAGGCGGGCGGCGAAGGCGCCTTTGTCACGCGCCAGATCCGGCTAAAGAGGTTTGTTAAATCTCCACTGGCATCCGCCGCGGAGCCGCGCCTAGCAAGCTGGGCATAACCGGTCTGCCCGAACCAAGTCAGACTGATAAAGAACAAGTACACGGAACACCTGATCATATTGCCTCTTCGTTGATTCGGATAGCGGCAAGTCTGCACCTGCTGCGGAATCAGCAGGTGCAGACATCTCCGCATTCGGGAACTGAGGAGCCGCCACTCCCCACCTATCCATCAGGAATCCAAAGCACCATCATTCCAGTCCCGCACATGCATCGGTTTTATTGGCACCGGGCTGCGTGAATCGGCCGCAGCCATGGAGCGCCATCCTGTTCGGGTGTAATCTCTGACTCAAATGCCCGTACGCGATGAGCTGGTGCGCAAGATGGAATCCTCCGCAGCGCATCGCCTTCTCGTCCTCCAGGTTTTACTCACCGGCATCGCCTTTGCAACCGGAATAGTCTTCTGGTTCTTCCAGGGCTCGGCTGGTTTTACCAACACCTTCATTTACACCTTCGTCATCGGCAACTTCACAGCCCTCGCCCTGGCCGCAAGCTCCTCCCTTCTTCGCGCGTCCTCGCCGCTCCGCCAATGGATCATATTTCTCGCCCTGCTTATCCCCATCGGTATCATCGGAGGCGTACTCGCCTCTCTCGCTATCTATGCGCTCCACCCAACCCAACACACGGGCTCTCTCCGAGCGTTCCTTCTCGTCAACGTCCGTATTGGTCTCTTCGTCACGGTAATCACGAGCATAGCCTTGTTTGCCGCACAAACTACGCGAGAGCGCCTTGAGGCTGCCAATCGGCGGCTTCAGGACCAAGTCCAGCTCGGCACTATTCGCCTTCAAGACCAGGCAGCCGAGCTGACGACTGCCCACGAAATCCAAGCACATCTCATCCCGGCCAACTTCCCTCAGATCCCAGGTCTTCAGGTCTCTGGCGCCTGGCAGCCCGCCCAAGCCGTTGGCGGCGACTACTTCGACGTCCTCTCTTTCGATCGCAGGCGGCTCGCTCTCTGCATCGCCGATGTCTCCGGCAAGGGCATGGGCGCCGCTCTCCTGATGGCAAACCTTCAAGCTGCATTCCGAGCTTTTGCCACCGAAGAGACACCCACGGGAGCGCTCTGCGAAAAGCTCAACCGTGCACTCTGCTCCAGCATCGCCCCGGGAAAGTTCGTCACTTTCTTTCATGGCATCGTCGATGTTCCGCGCCTGCTTTTCAGCTACGAAATGCAGGGCACAACCCGCCTATCCTGCTGCGCAGCAACACCGCGACTCCACTTGAGGGCGGTGGTACGGTGCTCGGCCTGTTCCCAGAGGCTGCCTATGCAGAGCGCAGCTTTCAGCTGCTACCTGGAGATTGCATCCTGCTCACTACCGATGGGATAACGGAAGCCGCTAACCTTGCAGACCTCCAGGATGAGTTTGGAGAAGCGCGCCTGATCCGCTCGGCACAACTTGTCCGTAGTGCAGGCGCTCACGCCATTCGCAGTCGTATCCTTCAAGACGTCGCACTTTTTTGTGGAGACCATTTCCACGATGATGCCTCACTGATCGTGGTCACCATCGACGACCAATTAGAAAACGCACGCTGATCAGACAAGCAGTGCTTGATGGCTCCGGAAACTCCGTCTTCCGTTACATCGAGGTGGTTGAACTGCACCCCAAGATGTTGCGCGAAAATCAGCTTCCCGCTGACTGGCCAACCGTTGACTAGCTAAACCGCTACTTTACTCCAGCTCCTTCACGTACACCTTCCGTACCAATCCGACCTTCGCCAGCAGCCAGATCCCGTAATAATTCGGATCGAACTCGTACCAGGCCAGCCCATGCCGCGCGCTCACCGGGTTGGCGTGATGATTGTTATGCCAGCCCTCGCCGCCGGTCAGCAGCGCCACCCACCAGTTGTTGCGGCTATCGTCGCGCGTCTCGTACCGCCGCGAACCCCACATATGCGTTGCCGAGTTCACCAGCCAGGTCACATGCAGCCCCAGCGTGGCGCGCAGAAAGATGCCCCACATCACCCAGGACCACCCCAGGTACAAGCCTCCCGTAGCTGCTCCGGCAAAGAGCAGCGCGAAGCCTAGCACCGTCACCGGCATCCAGTGCCACCGGTTCAGCCAGCGATAGAATGGCACCGCCATCAGATCCGGCGCATACCGCTTCAGCACTGCGCTGTCGTTGTGCAGCGACCCGTTCAGGATCCAGCCCATATGCGACCACCACTTGCCATCGCGGGGCGAGTGCGGGTCGCCCGGCCGGTCCGTATGCTGGTGATGGATCCGGTGCACCGCCACCCAATAAAGCGGGCTGCCCTGCAGTGACATCGTGCCCAGCACCGCAATCGTGTACTCCAGCCACTTCGGCACGGCATATCCACGATGAGTGAGCAGCCGATGGTAGCCCACCGCGATGCCTACATTCTGCGCCAGCACCCAAAGCACAGCGAAGACCGCAAACGCCGACCAGCTGAACATGAATAGCGCCGCAAGCGCGCCGACGTGAAAGGCACCAAGCGTCAGCGTGAAAACCCAGTTCAGGGCAGTCTTTCGCTGGATCGGCGTCCCCAGAGGGGAAGCACCCCCTGGCTGGGAAACACCCCCTGCTTGGGAAACACCATAGATCGGGAATGGTTCGGCATCGGAGAGCGTAGTTTCTGGAGGAGCCACAGTCGACATATCGCTCCTAGACTACCCTCTGCCGTCACCCCGCCTATGTAAGAGTTCCGTAAGGACTGGAACCGGCTACTCACGATACGGAAGCCTGCGGTCTATGCAAGCGCGCGCGAGGCGCAAACACTATTAACTGCGCATATCGTCCACGTCCATGCGGCCAGCACCCGGTTTAGCGTACAGCTTCGCGCACTCCGCGGCCAGCACCTCGCCGGCAATCGTGATGTCCTCCCGGTACGCATCGGCGATCAGATCCACGGCATTCAGGTGTCGCGCGTCAAAGTAATCTGCATGGACATCCCCCCGGCCAGCCCCATACACCACTCTCTTGATCCCGGCCCACACACATGCCGCCGCGCACATGCTACAGGGCTGCAGCGTGCAGTAAAGCGTGCACCCGGAAAACTCGGTCGTCGCGAGCTTCTCCCCCAGCCTGCGCAGGCACACAATCTCGGCATGCGCCGTTGGATCGTGCCGCAGTTCTGCCTCGTTATGCCCCCGCACTAATAGCTCGCCCTCGCGAACGATGCAACATCCCACCTCGCCCGCGCCTGGCGTCCGGTCCCCTGCATGCGCCTCCTCGAGCGCCACCCGCATCCACCGCTCGTCCTCGGCCTGCTCTGTGCTCGTAACCTGCTCTCGCTCTGTGCTCATGCCGCTTAGGATGTCCCTACACTCAGCACGTCGAACAACCTTTATCGTTTGATAAAACTTCAGAGGAAGCGTTTGTATTACCCCGGAGAGAGTCCTATACTGGAAATGCGACCTCGGAGGTCCGGTTTCCTGCCGAACGCGTCGTCTCCACTATGCCCGGTCTTTACTATGCTTAGACTCACCAAAAAAGCCGACTATGGGTTGATGGCCCTGAAGTTTCTGGCCGAGCATCCGGAGACGCCATCGCAAAGCGCCAAGGATATCGCCGAGGCCTATGGTATTCCGGCTCAGCTTCTGGCCAAGATTTTGCAGCGGCTCACCAAAGAAGGCTTGCTCCGCTCGCATGCCGGCATCAACGGGGGCTATGCGCTCTCCCGGAACGCCGCGGAGATCACAGCCTTTGAGGTCATCCACGCGATCGATGGCCCGCTGTTCATCACGTCGTGCGGCACGGGAGTGAGCGGCAGCCGCTCCTGCGACCTCCATGATAGCTGCACCATCAAAGAACCGATGCGCAAGGTCAACGACAGCATCACGGAAGTGCTCAAGGCTATTCGGATTGCGGACCTGGTCGACGCTGTTCCCTACGATCGCCGGCAGCACCGGGGGGGAGCCAGCATGGGCAGTCTGGCCCGCGAATTAGTGACACTGGGCTAAGTTCAGCAAGGTAAGCCGGCCTTTCGAGGCCACAGGAACTGAGGAGAGACGAACGGTATGAGCACGCAGGGCATGAGCACCATGAACACTTTCGACGACGATTCCACGGCAGTGCCGCAGGCCACCACCGGCCCTGGCGTCCATCTGCCGGTCTACATGGATAACCACGCCACGACGCCACTCGATCCCCGCGTGCTGGACGCCATGATGCCGTTCTTCACCGGCAAATTCGGCAACGCTGCCAGCCGCAATCACTCCTTCGGATGGGAGGCCGAGCAGGCCGTCGAGCACGCCCGCGAGCAGATCGCGAAACTCATTGGCGCCTCCGCCAAGGAGATCATCTTCACCTCCGGCGCCACTGAGTCGAACAACCTTGCCATTAAAGGTATAGCCGAGATGTACCGTGAGCGCGGCAACCACATCATCACGGAGGTGACGGAGCACAAAGCCGTTCTCGACACCTGCAAGCGCCTCGAAAAGGCCGGCTATCGCGTCACCTACCTGCCGGTCAAGGACGACGGCCTGATCGATCTCGAAGATCTTAAGCGCGCCATGGACGACAAGACCATCCTGGTCTCGATCATGTTCGCGAACAACGAGATTGGCGTCATCCAGCCCGTAGCCGAGATCGGCAAACTCTGCCGCGAGCGCAATGTCATCTTTCACACGGACGCCGTCCAGGCCGTCGGCAAGATTCCCATCGACGTCAACGCGATGAACATCGACGTGCTCTCGCTCACCGGCCACAAGATTTACGGCCCCAAGGGCGTTGGCGCTCTCTACGTCCGCCGCCGCAACCCGCGCGTCCAAATTTCGGAGCAGATCAATGGTGGCGGCCACGAGCGCGGTATGCGATCCGGTACCCTCAACGTCCCGGGAATCGTCGGCTTCGGCAAGGCCTGCGAGATCGCCCGTGAAGAGATGGCCTCCGAAGCCGCGCGCCTCAGCAAACTGCGCGACAAGCTCAAGGCCAAGCTCGAAGGCAACCTCGACTACATCCACGTCAACGGGTCGATGGAGCACCGCCTGCCCAACAATCTCAACATCTCTTTCGTCTACGTCGAGGGCGAGTCATTGCTGATGGGCATCAACGATGTTGCAGTTTCGAGCGGCTCGGCCTGCACCTCTGCGACACTGGAGCCATCTTATGTATTGAAGGCGCTCGGGCTCGGCGATGACGTCGCCCACAGCTCGATCCGCTTCGGCCTCGGCCGCTTCAATACCGAAGCCGAAGTCGATTACGTCGCCGACAAGGTCATCGACATCGTGCAGAAGCTGCGCGAGCTGTCGCCCCTCTACGAGATGGTCAAGGAAGGTATCGACATCTCGAAGATCGAGTGGCAGGCGCACTAAGTTTGGATAAATGTCGGGTTGCACAAATGTGCCATCCCGACTGCGGCGCGGGGTAAGAAATTTGTCATCCCGACCGAAGCGTAGCGAAGTGGAGGGATCTGCTGTTTCCTCTCTCGCAAAGACTTCAACAACGCATCTGTAACAGATCTGGAGGAACGCACCATGGCATACAGCGACAAGGTAATCGACCACTACAACAACCCCCGCAATGTCGGCGCACTCGACAAGTCGAGCGCCGAGGTTGGCACAGGTCTCGTCGGCGCACCCGAGTGCGGCGATGTCATGCGTCTGCAGATCAAGGTCAACCCCGAGACGCAGGTCATCGAAGAGGCCAAGTTCAAGACCTTCGGCTGCGGCTCGGCCATCGCCTCGTCCTCGCTCGCGACCGAGTGGGTTAAGGGCAAGACTATCTCAGAGGCGCTCACCATCTCGAACACCGAGATTGTCAAGGAGCTCGCACTTCCCCCAGTCAAGATTCACTGCTCCGTGCTCGCAGAAGACGCGATCCGCGCAGCCATCGGCGACTGGAAGAAGAAAAACGGCGTCGAAGAGAACACGCGTCACGTAGCCTCGGCCGTCGTGGCACAGTAGCGGCAGCAGTCAGATAATTGGCGGAACCGGGTGCCCCATTCTTTGCGCCTCGCGATAGGCGGCTAATTATGTAGCCGTTGCGCAAAGGGTGGGTCATGCGCAGGAAGCGCATCCGCTCTTGACCACGCTCCAAAATCAAGCACCAAAGCAAGAAGCTATTTATGGCAAACACCCTCAACAATATCGCCACACCCGCTACCAGCGTGCCTGCGCCGCCACGCAAGCCCGAAGGTCCGACGAAGCACGGCATTGAGGTCACTCCGCGCGCTGTCACCCGGATCCGCTCCGCCATGGCCAAAGAAGGCATCTCGCCGGATCAGGGTGGACTGCGCCTCGGCATCCTCGGTGGCGGCTGCTCAGGTCTCTCCTATAGCATCCGTTTCGATACCCAGCCCCGCGAGCGCGACCGCGTCTTTAACTACGACGAGATCCGCGTCTTCGTCGATCCCAAATCCTTCATCTATCTCAACGGCATGATTCTTGACTACGAAGAGACGCTCATGCGCCAGGGCTTCAACTTCATCAATCCCAACTCCAAGAAGTCCTGCGGCTGCGGCTCCTCCTTCTCCGGCTAAGACAAATTCTGTCATCCTGAGCCGGGTGCCCCATTCTTCGCGCCAGAACACCGCCTGAATCCAGAACTTCCCCAAGCGCGAAGAGTGGGGCATGCGCCAAAGGCGCATCCGTTCCCTTCCCATCCCATAGTGTGTCATCCAGTGAAGTCATCTCGCTTAGTGAGATTGGCGCAGCCCGAAGGACCTGCGGTTCCTCACGAGATTTGAGTAGCAAGTGCCCACTCTTACGCCTCTCCGCAACCGCCCTCCAGCCGTCCTTCCCTGCCTGACAATACAATGGACCCAACGATGACAGACGCGTGACACAGCGCTGTCTGTGCCGACCTATTCTGAGATCCGTTGAGCTGGCTCAACCCGCTCGCGAGCAAGTCAATTCAGAAGATGGGAGCATCGAGATGAACGACACAACTGTTCCACCCCCCGTCTCACCCGAGACGAATCCAACACACTTACAGGCAGCAGCTCAAGCAAGCTGGCAAGGAGTCGTGCGGCGGCGCTCCTTCCTGAAAGGGCTCAGCCTGGCCGGAGCAACAGGTTTTCTTGCGCCCGCAGCCACGCTCTTCGCAGCGGATGATACGGAGCGAGGTCACAAGGGTGACGGCCGCCTGACCAGGGGCGACACCGCAATCCTTAGGTTTCTTGCTGCGGCAGAGATCATCGAAAGCGACCTGTGGCAGCAATACAACGAGCTAGGTGGCGTAAAAGGCGGCAATCCCTCCTACATCGCTGCTCTCAGCAACCTGGATGCGGACATGCCGCAGTACATCACCGACAACACCGATGACGAGCTCAGCCATGCGGCCTTTCTCAACGCGTACCTCCGCCTGAAAGGGGAGCGGCCCGTCGATCTGGACCGCTTCCGCACGCTGCCTAGCAGCCGCGCAACGGGGGCCAAACAGATCGGCCGGCTCACCAACCTCACCAACCTCAACGTCGACACAAGCTGGTACACGCGCTCCCGCAGCAGAGAGAATCCCGACCTGGGTGCGCAGTTTCAAGGACCTATCACGATCGCAAATGAGCCGGCAATTCCTTTGAACGATAGCGATACTCCTCCCGGAACCGCGCAGCCGGTGCCTCCCGTCTCCGCCCAAGCTCGCCGCATGCAGGCCATCGCAAACACGGCCGGGTTTCACTTCGCCTTTATCGAGCAGGGCGGCTCCAGCCTCTACACCACCATGAGTCTCAAGGCCACGAACCTTGAAGTGCTGCGCATCGTGGTCAGCATCGGTGGAACCGAGGTCGATCATTTCGCCATCTGGCACGACAAGGTCGGCAACGCAGTGGCTCAGCCTCTTGCCGGTGTGGTCGATCCCGTCACCGGGCTCAGCTTCCCCGACCTGAATGCCAGAAATAGCGAACTTACGCAGACCAACCTCATCTTCCCGGAGCCCTGTGACTTTCTGCGCACAGCGGGCCTGCCTCACTGCTCCGTCATTCGCCCCTCAAGCACGCAACTCGCTGGAGCGGTCGCAACCATAAAAGCTTTCACCGACGATCTACTCTTTCAGGGCCAGTCTCAGGAGTTTTTTGATTTTGCCATGCAGCTCGCCGTTGCAGCAGACGCTGCGGAACGGGAGCTGTAACCTTTACTGTCTGCTATGGGCCCGGCAACACAGGTCTGCTTATGACAAGGGCGGCGGGATGCAATCTCATCCCGCCCGCTGCTTTACGGCAACTCGAGCTGAGACAGATGACAATAGAAAATCTCGGGCGCCCCACCCTGAGCGTAGGTCGAAGGTGAAGGGCTAGATCCGCGCATCCAAATCCACATGTCCACTCCAGCCTTAGCCGACACCCCGCAGGACTACTTCACCGTCTTCTCGCTTCCGCGCCGGCTCGGCATCGACACTGCGCAACTCGAGCAGCGATTTTACGCGCTCAGCCGCAAGCTCCACCCTGACCTCTTCGCCCGTAAAAGCCCTGAAGAGCAAGCCTGGAGTCTCGCCCAGAGCTCGCAATTGAACGACGCCTACCGCACCCTTAAAGATCCCATCGCCCGCACCGAATACCTACTCAAGCTGGAAGGCATCCGCGCCGGCGACGAGGGATCCGAAACCAAAAAGCCAGCCCCACCCTCTGATCTCCTCGAAGAAGCCTTCGAGCTCAATATGCAGCTGGAAGAGATGCGCGCCAACCGCAAGATGGGCGAAGACGACCCGCAGCTCCACGCCGGCCTTACGGAGGCCCAAGCACAATACGGGCAGCTGCTCAGCATCACCGATGGGGATCTGGAATCTGCCTGGACCGAGTGGGACCTCGCCAGCGCCGCCGGTGAAGGCGCCATGCAATCCGCTGCCCTCACCCGCATGGCTGCCCTCCTCGACCGGCGCCGCTACCTCCGCAATCTGGTCCGCGATGTCACGGAAGTCCTCGCCACCCCATAAATCACCGCCACTGCAATCTCACCGTATACTGCCCTGTGCCTTACCAGCACCCATCGAGAGTGCCGTAACCCATTCCGCAATAGGGAGATACTTTGGCCACCAACGTTTCCAGACGAGCCTTCGCGCGCCTCATCGGTGCCACCGCCGGAGCCGCTTCACTACCCGCCTTTGGCTCTAGTCTCGACGCACCGTTGCCCCAGACCACATCGAGCCCGGCCCAAGCTGGGAGCGACGCTCGCAAGTTCCCGGACGGCTTTCTCTGGGGCTCGGCGACGGCCTCCTATCAGGTCGAGGGCGCGGTTCACGAAGATGGCCGCGGCCCCTCGGTCTGGGACACCTTCTCCCACACGCCAGGCAAAACCCATAACGGCGACACCGGCGACGTCGCCGACGATTTCTATCACCGCTACAACGAAGACATCGTCCTCATGAAGACGCTTGGCCTCAAGGCCTTCCGCTTTTCCGTGGCATGGTCGCGTATCTTCCCCACCGGCACCGGCACGCCTAACCCCAAGGGGCTCGACTTCTATAACCGCATGATCGACGCTCTGCTCGCCGCCGGCATCCAGCCTTTTTGCACCCTCTATCACTGGGATCTACCACAGGCGCTCCAAGAAAAAGGCGGATGGGAGAACCGCGATACCGCGAAGGCCTTTGCCGACTATGCCGGCTACACCGCCGGCAAGCTCTCGGACCGCGTGGAGCACTTCATGACCATGAACGAGATCCGCACCTTTGTGGAGCTAGGCTACGCCCAGGGTACTCACGCACCGGGTCTCAAGCTGGATGCGGCGCGTGTCGCCCAGCTCACTCATTACGCCGTGCTTGCGCACGGCATGGCCGTCCAGGCGATCCGCGCGAAGGCCAAGCCCGGTACCAAAGTTGGCCTCGCCGACAACGCCACCGCCACTACTCCCGTCATCGAGACCCCGGATCACATCGAAGCCGCCACCCGCGCCATGCGCGAAGAGAATGCCATGTTTCTTACCGTCATTCAGGAGGGCCGCTATACCGAGGCATACCTGAAGCGTCTCGGTGCCGCCGCGCCCAAATTCACGCCCGATGAGCTCAAGACCATTGCCAGCCCCATGGACTTCACTGGCCTCAACGTCTACCAGCCCACCTACGTGCGCGCGGACAGCTCCCCCATCGGTTACGCGGTTGTCAAGCCGCCGGCCTCCTACCCGCACATGTTCAGCCCTTGGCTTTACGTCGGTCCAGAGGCGCTCTACTGGTCCCCCAAGCTCACCGCAAAGCTCTGGAATATCAAGGAGATCTACATTACGGAAAATGGCGCATCCTCCGCCGACATACTCACCCCGGCGGGCACGGTCTTGGACACCGACCGCGTCATGTACCTGCGCAACTATCTGACCCAGCTCCATCGCGCTGTGTCGGAGGGCGTTCCCGTGCGCGGCTATTTCCTCTGGAGCCTGCTCGACAACTACGAGTGGGCCGACGGCTACGAAAAGCGCTTCGGCATCACCTACGTCGACTTCACCACGGAGAAGCGAACCCCCAAACTGAGCTCCGCCTTCTACAAAACCGTGATCTCGCGCAACGCTCTCGCATAGCGGGCAGCCATTCAAAAGATGCCGGGCAACGCAGGCGTATGCTCGCGATGAAGCGCGTCTAACTTCATCTTCTCCATTCCCAGGATGCGTAGGATCAAAGGAGCTACCTGTGAGGTAGGCACCCAAGTTTTATCCACCCGGCGTGTAAGCTGTTTTCCGGAGACCAGCAGCGCCACATTTGTATCCTCATTTAGCAAGCCGCCATGTTCGCTTAGGATGACTGCATCTTTTCCCGCCCAGATCACCCCCAGCTCCGGCTGGAGCACAATATCCGGCATGCGGGAATCCTGAGCGGGATCATTAAACAATAATTTCAGCTTTTCGTCTGAATAAATCTCTTGAATGCCAAGTTGGGCCATCTTCGCGCGATACGCATTGACCACCTCGTTTGTTTTGGAAGCGTCCTTTAACCAGATCAACCCGATAGTATCCGTGGTCACATGCGCCGCCGTTCCTTTTACCACATCGGCGACTAAGTCATCCGCGATGATGCGGCGCTTCTTCACGTCAATAGGAGACTGCCCATGCTTGGACGTGATGATGAACCAGGTGGAATCATAGAGCCCCTTCTTCTTTAACTCCGACACGATTCTGCCAAGAGCACGATCGGTGTATTGCAATCCCTTCTCCAGGCCCGGCGACGGTGTCCCCAGACCGTCGAGGTAGCCCATGCCCTTGGCCTTCTGCGTCACGCTTACGGCAATAAAAGTCATCCCGAAGAATCTAGGCACCCCGGCATTTATTCGCCCGGTATGGTCTTTGCCATCGATCCAGTTCAGCATCGCCTTCACTCCCAGATCGTCCTGCGCGAACGCCCTGTCCATGTTCTGCTTCAGTCCCGGAACATGTGCTTCGGGCGCATACCCATCATCCAGCCCGGCTCCAGAAGGACCCCGGAAGAGATCAGCATAAGCCGGATGCTGGTCCGCCCAGGCAGTACGCCCACCCGCCTGATGCACCAATTCAAAGATGTTGTTCACTCGCACGAACGAGTGTGGAAAGACGGGCTTGCAGCCGTTGTTCGGATCCAAGGGCATCTTGTTAGGATCAAGCCCGCCGCCCGCATCCTCCGCATCGCCGTTGATGTCCGCCTTCTCGTCCAAAGACACGGGGGAACCCAATCGTTTGCAGCCTGAACCTGGCGGGGAGAGCGCGCGATCGTACGCATCGCTATAGAGCACGCCTGTTGAGATCGGCGTGCCACCAGTGGCCAGCGCAACCATCCCCGGCGCGCCATCGCTCCATGGCGTATGCGCATTGGTATAAGTCACTCCGCGGCTGCTCAGCTCTGCCAGCGTTGAGTTCGGATGGACGACCACCCAGTTCGCCAGGTCGAGCGCGTGCATGCCGTCGATGCTGATCAGAATAACCCGCTCTGCCGGATGATGGTCCGGTGTATGCATCAGCGGTGGCGGGTACTGCTCGGCGGCCGCCACCGCGAATGTATTGAGGCTAGCGAAGACCATCAACAAGCAGCAGACAGTGACAGGTAAGTGAATGCGGAAGTGGATCACTGAAAGAGTGCGTTTGCGGTTGGGATCTGCGCCTTCATCTCGTCACGGATCTCGGTTGCAATCTTCTGGAGAGCGGCTTTGTCATCGCCCGGCTTGTAATTGAACACCACACCGAGTGCCCCTATAGTCTTTCCTGAGCTATCCTGCATCGCGAGCTCGTCTTCAAAGTGCCTTCCGTTTGCGCCCAGTTCCAGGTTAGGTTTGCCGGTGCGAATGCAACGCATGTCGTCCTCATCGCCGATCTTCCCAATGCGTCCGAAGTTAGAAGCAACGATCAGGTTCTTGTGACCAGGCGGTTGAGCGTGAATCGCCAGCAAGATGACCTCAGGATGTTTGGCAAGAGCTTCGTTGACTAGCTTCTGGGCGAGTGGCGCGGCCCTTGTATACGACGGGTCCAGCTCTTTCGCGTCCACCTTGCGCATTCCGCTGACAGCTTGTTCGCGGGTGTCCTGCGCAAGAGAAGGAACGGTGCAACAAAGCGTCAGTGCCGCTAAGCAGAGAATTGTGTTTAAGTTCTTCATGTGTCTCCTAATTAAGTAAAATAAGCAGTTGAATAAAGTCTTGCCAACTATGCGCCAGGCTTGCCGATCGTCCATAGAACGACGGCGTCAAAGAGCTGCACACCGTTGTCCGTCAAAAAATCGAAGGCAGGATTATCCAGAGGGAAGAGCGCGCGGCGCGCTGGCGCTACGAAATCACCCGCCATTGTGGCCCCTTTCTCATACCCGAAGATTGCCGCCTGCTTAGGATTGTTCGGCAGAGTAGCGATCACGACAGCTCCTGGAGAGGGCGTGGCCCACTTCAGCACGTCCGGCTCCTTGATAATCTGCACCACTCCAGGCTTAAAGCCTGCCGCCATCGGGTGCCAGGCATTCACTATCTGAAGGTATGCTTCGGGCGGGTCTTCACTCTCCTTCTCCTCCCCATGTTCGCCATAGTCTACGTAGCGATTGCGTCCAGCTATCCTGAGTGTGTCGGCGAATAAACCTTCCAGGCATAGAACCGGGATCGTGGCGTCGCGATATTTGTTTGACATCTTGTACTTCGATCCAGTCGCAGAGATCACGACAAGGTCTTTTCCTTCGGCCATGCTTTGCGGGTCCATCTGATCCGCAAACGTGACGGCAAAGCCTGCGGCTTTCAGGTGTTCGACGATGTGAGCATCTGCCGCCGCGCCCTCTGGCGTATGCTTGCGGCCCACAAACAAAACCTTCTTGCCCTGCGCCGCCTTCGACAGCTCGGCATGCAACTGCGCTGCACTGAGCGTCGACGGCTGCGCCGGCGGGCTAAGCGCCCACCGAATCGACGCGTCGAAGAGCTTCAGTCCGATGTACCAATCGCGCAACTCCGGATCTTGCGCCGGCGGCCCATACACCGCCGTTAATAAGTGAAAGTTCTCGCTACCCAGGTAGAAGCCGACACGGCGGGCGGGAGCGACGAAGTCCCCGAACATGGTTGCGTCCTTCTCATAGGTAAATATCCCGGCTTCGTCCGGATCTCCTTCAAAGTTGCAGATCACCGTTGCCGCGACTGTCGGGCGTCCCCACGTAGCCGTTCCTGGCCTAAGATAAAGCGTTCCGAAGAGCTGGCTCTTGAGTCCCACTGCTTGTCCAATCTCTGAAGTAGTGCCGGCGCCGTAGCCATACAACACGGAGTAGGATCGCGCAAAGGCCTGTCCAGGCTCAACCACATCGAAGTCTTTGTGAAGCTGCCCACCTGTCATCTTCATCACCGGATAGAGGTTTGCATTCCACGTAAATACTGGTACGCGTGTATCTCGATACCTCTCACCCACCACCCGCGCATCCGCCGTCGATGAGATCACCACCAGGTCCTCGCCGCTCGTTTTTGCAACAGTATCGGTTTCAGACGCGCTCGTGACCATCAGCCCCATCGACTCTAGGTGCTTTTTCACCAGCGGATCATCCGAAGTGTGGCCCTCCTCCGGCTCACCCGTGACAAACAGCACCTTTTTTCCGTGGAGGGCAGACGGCGAAAGCATCTGCGAGCACGCCGGGAGCGTAACAACTGCTGCGAATGCAATTGTCAGGCTGAGAGCAGCGTGTCGCCTAAATATCGCAGCGTGTCGCCTAAATATCTTAGATATGTTAGTCAGGTGTGTCATAGCTGGTATTCCGATACCAATCTGTTTATTCACCGACCACCAGAACTTCCGGCCCCGCCGGAACAAGCAGGTGGTGTGTCTTGGGGTCATAGACGACTGTGCGGATACCCGGCTGCAATGTGAGGCTCCCCGCGGATGAATAACTTATAAATGCATCCATCTTGACGAAGCTGAGCTTGCCATCTGCTGTCGCCACAAAATCCGCACCCTTCCAGCCGCCCGTTTTTCCCGGCTTGAAGGTGAATGTGCTTCCCGAAGCTCCCACTCCAATGGGCAGTTGCTCAAAGGTGAATCCAATATCCGTATCGATCACAGCCAGCGTGCCATCTCCACATGCAACAAAGAGACGGCGTCCCACCGAATCAAGGCTTAACGCATACGGCTTCTCGCCTGTGCTTACTGGAAAATCTCCAATAAACTTCATCGTCTGCGTATCCACCACGTGAATAACATTCTTATCTTCCGCCGCGACATACAAGCGCCCATAGCCGCTTGCGGCCATACCCCGTAACCGTCCGCCCATCTGAACCGTCGCGAGTATCTTGCCCGACCCAGCATCCATCACCGTAACGCTGCCGCTCCCTCCGTTCGCCGCGTACACGTGTTTGCTGCCTTCGTCATACAGAACCGCCTCTGGCTCTTTCCCTCCTGAAGGCACCACATGTACGACTTTGAGATCGTCTGTATTGAAGACCGCAATAGAATTCGCCTGGCTATTGGCCGCGAAGCCGCGCTTCAGCTCAGGAACGATCGCGATCCCGTGCACACCTTTACCAGAAGCAACCACTCCTACCTTTTCTCCAGAGTCCGCGTTCAGCACCTCGATCGCGTCACCCTGGGCCACATACAGCTTGCGCGCCGCCGCGTCCAGGGCCGCGCCCTCTGTGCTGCCCATTCCATCAAGCTTGAAATGCGCAACCACGTGGTAGGGATTGGCCGCTGCCGTACCCGGCTTCTCGGCTGCATGAAGTGGTACTCCGCCCATCGCGCACACCAGCGCAGCGCAGCCTGCGCTTCGCACAAGTGCGGTGTTTCCAATGCGTAGACTTATCGCGAACATGGAAGGTCCCTTCGCCCTTTCACATCTCATGGCTAAAACAGCACCTTCAGCGAGAACTGTAACTGTCGCGATGACGTAGAGGTCAGCGTGAGCTGGCCAGCGGTGGGCAGGAGATTGCCGGCAGCGTTAAATATCTGCTGCTGCGTGCTCTGCGGTGGTTGGAAGTTCACCCGGTTGAAGATGTTGAACGCCTGTGCCTGGAACTCCGCATGCACGCGCTCGGTGATCCGCGTGTCCTTGATCAAGCCCATGGTGAAATCGATCACCCCGGGGCCGATGAGCGCGTTGCGCCCGCTGTTCCCGAGCAGGCCCTGAGCGGGCACGCTGAAGCAGCTCGTCTTCAGATAGCTCACCCTTTGTGCGACAACAGCCTGCGGGCCCGCGCACGACCGGTTCGGGTACTGAAATGACGACGTGCTGTTCGTGCCCAGTGGATCTCCGCCGATCGTCGCCGTGAATGGGTTTCCGCTCCGGATCGAGACAATCCCCGTGTACGTCCAGCCACCCAATGGCACGTAAAGCGCGCGCCTCGCCTTATCAGGTCCCGGGAGAGTGTAGAGATAATTCGCCGAGAAGACATGGCGCGCATCAAAATCCGACAGCCCGCGATTCAGCCGCTGGTCAAAGTAGGGCAGGTTTGCCACCGAGTTGCCGAAGGTCGCGCCGGCAACGGACGACGAGCTATCGTCAATGCTCTTCGACCACGTATAGGCAATCTGTCCTTGTAAGTTATGCGAGATGTTTTGGCGCAGGCCTGCCTGCAACGAATGGTAGACAGAGCTGCCGTTCCAGTAGATACCGGTCACCGCGCCCACTCCCGGATTCTGCACCGTGCCCCCGCCGGTGGTGCAGGTCGTGCCCTTACAGGCAAGCGGCCACTGGTATCCCCGCGGAGTCAGGGTCGGCAGAACGATATTAATGTCGTTCGAGTTGAACGGCTGGTGAATAGCGTGTGAACCGATGTAGCCGAGAGTGAACACGGTCGTCGATGTAACCTGCTGCTGCACATTGAAGGTGTCTTGCAGCACATAGTTGCGTCCTGGATGAGGCTGGTAATAGCCCTGCCGCAGCCGCGGTATCAGGCCGCCAAACCCGTTTCCCGGAAAGGCTCCCGCGGCCACATTGGTGTTGCGCCCCTCCTCGTAAAAAGGCGCTGATCCGATGGTATTCAGGGAAAATAGATACGGTAGCGGCAGCACATCGTAGACGCCAAATGCGCCGCGGAAGACCGTCTTGCCTTTACGGAACGGGTCCCAGGAGAAGCCGACACGCGGCTCGAAGTTCTTAAGCGTGGGATTGGAGATCAGGCTGGACACCACCGCTGGCGTGGGATCCGTGATATTGACCAGCTTCGAGAGCCGGCCTGCAGACTCGCTGATGTTCGTCGACGCTTCATAGCGCAGGCCAAGGTTCAGCGTGATGTTGGGCCGTACCCGCCAGTCGTCCTCAATGTATCCAGCCCCGATCGTCTGCCGCAGATCGCGCGGGTTCTTCGGAATTGTCGGCAGAGCCGATTCATAAAACGACGCCTTGTTGTTGGTCAAAAATGCCCTAATCGATCCGAAGCTGTACTCGCCATTCGGCAGCACCCCGCCCAGTTGATTGTCCTGAATGCGCTCCACAGACCCGCCAAACGAGATCGTGTGCCGCCCCAGCACAAACGTTGCATCGTCATACACCTGGTAGGAGTTGTAGTGGTACGCAAAGGAACCGAAGCCCCCCGGGCCGCCTTGAAATCTCTGCAGCCCGGTTACGATCAGTTGCCCGGGCGGCGTATTCGGAATGAAGCCGAGCTTTGTGTCTCCCGCCGCTGGATTCAGAACCGCCAGCGTGATTGGCGCTTCAGCAACGGAGCGAGCGTACCCAAACCGCACCGCATTCGTAAGTCTCGGTGAAAAGATATGCGTCTCTTCCAGAATGGCTGCCGTGCGGCGTGACAGCGCTGCATCGAGCAGCGCATCGGAGGCGTCCGGTGAACTGGCGCTGCTGGTGTCATACAGGGCCGTGCCGCGCAGCGTATCCCGCTCGGAAAATGTGTGGTCCAGGTGCGCAGTTGAGAAGTCTTCATTGGTGACCTGGTTCGCGACGAAATTGTAGTTGCCCGTGTCGCCATTCACCCCTCCATTTGGCAGGGGGTACAGAGCCAGGAACGGCAGCACCGACGGACTGATCTTCACCTTTCCGCTGACCAGGTTTCCCTGTCGCGCTGCGGGCGAGAGCACAACCGACGTCTGCGTTACACCAAGCGCCTGCCGCACGCCCTCGTAGTCTCCGAAGAAGAACGTCTTGTTTTTGATAACGGGTCCACCGATCGAAGCGCCAAACTGATTGCGGCGAAACGACGGGATGGTAGGTCCGTCAAAAAAGTTGCGGGCGTCGAGCGCGCTGTTGCGGATGTATTCGTAGACCGATCCATGGAACTGGTCTGTACCCGAGCGCGTGATGGAGTTGATGATGCCGCCCGAGCTGCGGCCGTACTCGGCCGGCGCGTTGCTGGTGATTACAGAGAACTCCTGAATCGCATCGACTCCGAGCGTAGCGGCCAGCGCGCTTCCCGGGGCGCCGTTCGCGTAGTCATTCACACTGATGCCGTCGAGCCGGTAGTTGTTCTGCTGCGGCCGGTTGCCGCCGATGGTGAACTGCGCGCCCAGTCCGCGATTGAGCCGGTCCGTCCCCGTCGAGATAGCCGTGTTCTGCGTCAGGATCGCCGAAACACCAGGCTGCAACGCCGCCAGGTCTGTCCAGTCGCGGCCATTCAGCGGCAACTGCCGGGTGGTCTTCGCGTTCACAACGCCCTGCACGGTTGAGCTCGCTGTATCGACGGAAGGGGGCGCGGCAGTCACAACCACCTTCGTCGCCTCGCTGCCCACGCTCAACGGGATATCCAGTTGCTGCACCGCGCCGACAGTCAGCAGCACATCGCTGACCGTCACCTGCTGAAAGCTCGAGGCAGCAGCCACTAACTTGTAGTGGCCAGCCGGGAGATTCTGTGCAGAGTACACACCACTCTTGTTTGTCGTGACGTTGCGGCTTACACCCGTGGTCAGCTCCGTAATCGTGACCCTTGCGTTGGGGATTACGGCGCCCGAGGGGTCCGTTACCGTTCCTTGCAGCGTTGCGCCCGAGACCTGTGCCGACGCTGAACTGGTGAAGAGGATCAAGACCATCAACACCAGCGGTAGCAAGGCATAACTATCAAGAAATGAAGCAAAGGATTTATACCGCGGCGTCTCCCGGGGTTGAAATCCATCTTGCTTGTTCACGCTGGAACCTCCGCGCACAGCTGCTACTTGCGAACCGCTCCCCAGCTCTCGCAACGGATAAATTCACTAAGGGGCGACGGAGGTGAACGTTATTCCTGTTCCCACGAACTCGTATTGAAGCGAAGATAAAATTTAGTTCATCTAGAACCGCCAGTGTGGCGAGTCGTTCATTCGTTGCATTTCTATCAGCTTGAGCGTAACCGGAGCGCTTTCTGAAAGCGCCTTTATCTTTCGTTCATTTCGTCTTCATTCCCGCGGCCTTCAATCGTATGTCGCATCGCAAACCAGAATTCCAGGAGTCTCTACGATGAGGCATGTTCTCTCGGCCCTTGCTGTCTTACTCGTCTCCTCTTCAGCAATCGTTGGCGGTCAGAACGCCGGTGGTCAAAGCCTGGAGAAGCCGCTTCCTCACCCCAACCCGCCTCTGCCTTACACCGCCAAAGTCGATCCCTCGATTCCCGCCTACAAGCCGGTGAAACATCTCTCCGGATCTTTAAAAGGCGTCGAATCAAATACCGTGATCAGCCTTCTGCAGCTATGGATCGACGGCTTCACGGCGATCTACCCCAACGTAAAATTTCAGGTGGACATCGGCGGCTCTGGCCAGGGAGGACCGCGTCTGACCGCGGGCGCGGCGGACTTCGCTTTTATCTCGCGCGAGATGATGGGCCGCGAGGTTACGCCGTATATCGAGAAGTTCGGGCGTGAACCGCTGGCCATTGCCGTTTCCGGCGGCAGCCAAAGGGCCAAGGCCTTTACTGACAGCGTCGTCTTCATCGTGAACAAAGACAATCCGCTCGACAAGATCTCATACGACCAGCTGGACGCAATCTACTCGGCCACACGCAACCGTGGATACAAAAAGCCGATCACCACCTGGGGACAACTCGGCCTGACCGGCGAGTGGGCAGATAAACCCATTCACACCTGGGGCGTTGAAATCCCGAATGGCTATGACGTCTTCGTGAACATGCACGTGCTCGCTAATGGGCAGTGGAAGGATGGCATCCAGTCCGAACACACCGTCATTCCGCTCTCTGATAAAGTCGCTGCCGATAAGTACGCGATGGCCTACACCGGCCTCGCTTGGGACACCAACCCTGATACCAAGGTGCTGGCCCTCGCTCTGCACGACGGTGGCCCCTACTACCAGCCCACCTTCGACAACGTCGCCTCGCAGATCTATCCGCTCAGCCGAGTCATCTATATCTTTCTTAATCGCGAACCCGGCAAGCCGATCAACCCGGTGCTCCTTGAATTCCTGAAGTACGTTCTCAGCCAGGAAGGCCAAGGGGCAGTGGTGAAAGACGCAATCTTCACCCCGCTCCCAGCAGCCCTCGACGCCCAAGAGCTGAACAAACTGCGGTAGGCCGGGCGACGGGAGAGCCAAGGTGAATCGATTGCGGCGGGGCTCGATGCTACTCGCGCTCGCCTGTACCTTCAGCCACGGGCAGACAGCCCTTCCCGGGTACCGGCCGGAGCAGCAGCTCTCGGGCCTGATCCGCTCCTGTGGCAGCACTGCCATGGGCAGCATGATGCGCGACTGGGAGCAGCACTTCCACGCCGGTCAGCCAGGCATTCAGTTTGCTGATGACCTGAAAGGCACAGCCTCTGCGATGGCGTGCGTCTCCACCGGAGCAGCCGACCTGGCCCTGATCGGTCGTGACGTGTGGCCGGTCGAGAGCGAGGCCTTCCGCAAGCTGAACGGATACCCCGCGACCAGCATGGAAGTCGCGACCGGCAGCTTCGACCTGCCCACAAAAACCTTCGCACTGATGATCTTTGTGCATCGCGATAATCCACTCACACGCCTGACACTCAGGCAGCTCGCGGCGGTCTTTGGCTCCGCACCCAAGGGATCCGCGTCCAAGCCTGGACGGCAGCTCCGGCGCTGGGGAGAGCTAGGGCTGCGCGGCCCCTGGGCACAACGGCCGATCACACTCTATGGCCCGGCCATCGACAACGACAAAGCCATCTTCTTTCGCAAGATCGTGATGCATGGCACAGGCCGCTGGGCCTCGCACTACACTGAATTTCGAGACGAACCCAAAGACAAATCCGGAAGTGACGCAGGTGCGCAGATTCTCGAGGCGCTCGGCAGAGATCGCTACGGCATCGCCATCTCCAACGTGCACTACAGCACCGGCGCAGTGAAGCCGCTCGCCATCGGCCTTCGGGACGGCGGTCCCTTCATCCCGGCCAGTCCGCTCACCGTGCAGGGGCGCACCTATCCGCTGGCGCGGCCAGTGCACATTGTCTTCAATCGCAGCCCAGGGCAGCCGGCGGACCCGAAGCTGAAGGAGTTCCTACGCTTCATACTCAGCCGCGAAGGACAAGCAGAGGCCGAGCGAGCCGGCTATCTTCCGCTTCCGCTGTCAATCGTCCGTGCTCAGCTCCGCAAGCTGCAGTAACTCCCTGCGCGCAGCAGCGCTACGCTAAATAAATCTAACTGCCGGCAGGCACCAACAACAGCAGCGACAGCGCAAACAAAACACCCGAGACCAGAAAGGTGATGACCATAAAGCCCATCATGCGGCGCATGGGGATACCCGCGATCGCCAGGATCGGCAGCGCCCAGAAGGGCTGCAGCATGTTCGCTACCGACTCTCCCATCGCGACCGCCATCGTGGTGCCGGCAAGCGAAACATGGAGGCTCCTGGCGGCTGGAATCGCAAACGGTCCCTGCACCGCCCAGTGACCGCCGCCGCTGGGCACAAACAGCGTAATGATCATTGACGTCAAATAGGTGTAAAACGGCAGCGTGTGCACGGTCGAAAAGCGGATAAAGACCCGGGATAAAACGCCCGCGAGCCCGGTTGTGGTGATAATGCCCATCAGCCCGCCATAAAGCGGATACTGCAGGATCAGCGATCCCGTAATCCGTGCCGCCTGCCGAATGGCGGCTACGTAAGCCAGGGGACGCCAGTGCAGCAGCAGCCCCAGGAGCAGCAGCGTAATGATCACCGAGTTCAGGTCAATCGCAAAGTGGGTGCGCCGCAGTTCATAGAGCAGCGCGAAGATCCCAAACAGCGCCATCAGCAGATTCAGCAGCCAGGCATTGTCGAGTAGCGCGCCCAAGCCCTTCTCCGGGTGTTTCTCTGGGTGTTTTTCAGCCTGTTCATCCTCCCGCCGCAGCCTCTCCGGTTCGGCCACGACCGTGTCGGCTTCGGCCGGTTGCAGATAGCGGAAGATGACAGGTAGCGTAATCAGCAGCAGCGCGCAGGGAATCAGGTTGAAGCGTGTGAACACCGTCTGGCCCAGCGGCACCAGGTGCCCGGTCACCTTCTCCACAATATTCAGCGCAGACCCATGTGTTGCCTGCGACAGCGCGATCGATCCGGACAGGCCCTCCGTCGAGATCACAAAACCGGAGTAGGCCGCGGCCACCAGCCAGCCAAAGTCCATCCGCACGCGCTTGGCAACTTCGCGCGCGAGCAGCCCGGCGGTCACCAGCCCTAGTCCCCAGTTCAGCCACGACGCAATCAGGCTAACCGCCACGGTCAGCGACACTGCGGCCCGCGGCGTGGACACCAGCGATGCAACCCGGGCCAGGCCGGACTGCACCAGCGGCGATGTCGCCAGCGCATACCCCGCGACCAGCATGATCACCATCTGAAAGGCGAAGGCGAAGATGGCGAAGACACCGCCATACCAGGCCGTGGCCACGCTGGCGACTGTCGCGCCGGGAGCAAACTTCAAGGCTAGCAGCGCTCCCAAAAACGTGAGCAGGACCGCGAAGATGAAGGGGTCCGGCATCGCCTTGTGCAAGGCATGCACAAAGACGCCGGTCATGCGGCTGAGCAGTGGCTGTTTTGGGACGGGAACCGCTTCAGTCTTCATCGTTTCAGTTTTCCTTCAGTTCTCATATCGAGCTACTCTTTCCGCTTCCGGCCGATCACTTCGGCAGACCGAAGGTAAGCACCTTCGCCGTGGCTTTCGTCTCGCCTGGAGAGGCAGCAAGAATCATCTGCTTCATCCCTGGCAGTAGCAACCCGGTCTTTGCGCCGGCGGCACTCGGGGTCTTGCCCACCATCTTCAGGTGGTCCGGGTCGCTCGTGTCGTACATGCCGATGTACCCTTCACCCCCCGGAACGTACAACCGATGTGCCGCTGCGTCAAAGAGAACATCATCCGCGCGGAGCGGAGCGGGTTGCGTGTTCGTCACCTTACCCGTCTCTGAATCCATCACCACCACCATGCCCGGCTTGCGGCAGACCACGTAGATCCGATGGTGCGGTTCATCCAGCGCCACCATCGCGTTCTGCTCCGCCGCGGTAACCGGCCACTCGGCAATCTCTTTCATCGTCTTGCGGTTCACCACCGCGAGCTTGTTGGTCTGCGTCAGGTTCACAAACAGGCGATTGCCGCCCTTCTCCACTGCCATCGCCTCTACATGGTCATCGTTGAATTGGATCTCTCCCAGCTTCTTGCCCGTGTCCGGGTTGACCGCTTGGATATCCGCCGTCTTCATCTGCACGTCTTTGCCGCCGGTCACGATATAGAAGACATTCGCCGCCGCGTCGTACCCACCAGAGTCGGCGCCTTCGATCAGCGGGATCGTGCCCTTCTGTTGGTACGTCTCGGCATCCAGAATCTTTGTCATCGTCTTTCCGCTATCCGTCACCACGATCGTCGATGCGCCCGGCCGCACCAGGATGGTATGCGGCGCGTCAAAGCCCTTCACGGTCCGGAGGTGTTTGCCCGTCTTCAAATCGAATACCTCAAGCGTGCCGTGATCTTCAGCCGCCAACAGAAAGCGCCCGCGCGCACGATCCACCGCGAAGTGATCGAAATCGCCGGTGTATCCAGGCAGATCCACAGACCGCTCCAGCTTCAATGGCGCTCCTGTTTGCCCAGAAAGGAGCGTGGTGGACCCTGCCAAGCCTGCCAGCAGCAGAAATACAGCGCATCGTGTCGACTTCATTTGCTAAGTCCTCATCTCTTCCGTCGACGGCATGGCCATTCGGTCAGCCGGCCGGTTCGGTTCTGCGATCCATCCCTCGTAAGGGTGGCCACCGTGCCTGATGATTTCGCTGAACGGCACATAAAAATAGCTTTATCTTCGCGCTCGAGAGTACGCTTCCGTCCATCACTTCCGAAGCTGTGAACAGCTTTTCATCTACGGTTCAGTGATACTTCATTTCCAAACTAGCTAATGACGGAGGTTTTCGCTATGCGCATATTGATGATTGAAGATGAACCGAAGGTCTCTGGCTTCGTCAAGCGCGGCCTCACCGCTGAACGCTATGCGGTGGACATTTCTGCGGACGGACGCGAAGGCCTGGAGCTCGCCGAGACCTATCCCTACGACCTGATCATCCTCGATCTCATGCTGCCCCGTCTGGATGGCGCCGAGCTGCTGCAGCGCATACGCCGGCGGGATGCATGTGTGCCCGTCCTGGTGCTCACCGCGCGCGATACCGTCGCCGACAAGGTGCGTTTGTTCGAGAGCGGGGCAGACGATTACCTCACCAAACCCTTCGCCTTTGCCGAGCTGCTGGTCCGAACCAAGGCCCTGCTGCGGCGCGGCCCCGTCAACCGCTCTAGCACCTTGACGCTAGGAGACGTTGAGCTGGACCGCCTCACGCAACAGGTCAAGCGCGCCGGCAAGCGCATCGAGCTCACGGCCAAAGAGTATTCGCTACTCGAATACCTGATGCAGAACCCCGGCCGCGTGCTCTCCCGCAACATGATCATCGAGCATGTCTGGGACCAGAGCTTCGACGGCATCACAAACATCGTCGATGTCTATGTGCGTCACCTGCGCAGCAAAGTCGACGACGCGCACGATTACAAGCTGATCCGCACCGTGCGCGGCTCCGGGTATATGATCCGCGCGGAGAGCGACTTATGAAAGCGAGCTCGCTGCGTGTCCGCGTCACCGCCTGGTATGTGGGTCTGCTGGCGGTCGCACTGGTGTTGTTTGCGAGCGCGGTCTACCTCGGCCTGCGAGGCTATCTGGAATCCTCGCTGGAACGCTCCCTCGCCACTCAGGCGCAGGCGATTGCGGCCGACTTCCTCGCCGCAAAGGAGACCAAGGGCATGACGTGGATGGTGAACGAGATCGTCGAGTCCTATGCGCCGGAGAGCAGCGGACGCTTCATCCGCATCACGCAGGCCAACGGCTCCGTCCTCTACCAGTCCGGAGATACGCGCGACGCTTCTATCGATGTCTCTCAGCTCTCGCCCGCAGCCTTCGGGCGCAAGGAACTCTTTCGCCGCGAAAGCGCAGGCGGCAGGCATGTGCTGCTCTACGCCCTCCCGTACCGGGCTCCATCCGGCGCGGAGTACCTGGTCGAAACTGGAGCCTCGCAGGCCACCATCGATGAAGTACTCCGTAGTCTGCTGCTCGCGCTGGTGGTCGGCACGCCGGCCATCCTGGTTGCGGCTGCGATCGGCGGCTATCTTCTGATGACGCGCCCGCTTCGCCCCGTGGTGCTCCTCACCGAGCAAGCGGAGCGCATCGGCACGCATGACGTCGTCAACCGGCTTCCCGTTATCCCCACCGGCGATGAGCTGGAACGGCTCTCCCACTCGCTGAACCGCATGCTCAGCCGGCTTGAGGACGCGCTCGATCATAACCGCCGCTTTTCCGCCGACGTCTCGCACGAGCTGCGCACGCCGCTCACCATCCTTCGTGGCGAGCTTGAAGCTGTCGCCCGGCTTCCGCGGCTCGAACCAGAGATTCAGGACGGAGTCGGCAGCGCGCTCGAAGAGATCGATCGCATGTCCAAGATCGTCGAAAGCCTGCTCGCCATCTCGCGTCTCGATTCCGGTGGCGAGGCGATGGACCGCACCGTAGTCGATCTCGCCGCTCTCACCCACGTCACCGTCGAGCAGATGCGCCTGCTCGCGGTAGAGAAGAGCATCGCGCTGACCATCGCGCCGGGCGAACCCACCCTCGTGCTCGGCGATCAGACCCGGCTCAACCAGGTCCTGGTCAACCTGCTGGACAACGCAATCAAATACACCGGCACCGGCGGCGAGGTCAACGTCGGCACGGCCAACGTTGGCAACACGGTCGTGCTGCAGGTGCGGGACAATGGTATCGGCATCCCTGCCGCTTCGCTTCCGTTCATCTTCGATCGTTTCTATCGCGCGGACAAGGCGCGCTCCCGCGAGTCCGGCGGAGCCGGGCTGGGGCTGTCCATAGTTAAGGCGGTGTGCAACGCGCACCACGCCACGGTCGATGTCGCCAGCAGGGAAGGCGAAGGCACCACGGTCAGCGTCGTCCTCAATCGACACAGCGACGATTACGAATCACAGCAGCCCCCGCAGAGTCGTCTGGCGCCGCACCAGCGAACGGAGATGGCGGCGGCGCGCTCTGCTTTGGCGGAACACCAGCTCTCCCCGGCAAACGGATCTTCTTCACGCGCGAGTATCCCGCCGGTTCCACGAGCCTAAAGCACGAAGGTAAGCCACGAAAGCGAAGCCAGAAATAACAAAGAACGTCCGAAGCGAGCGAAAAGAGGGCACCATGCGGTACTGGATTCAACTCGTCACACTCTGTCTCGCAACTCTCCTTCTTACAGCTCCAGCGGGCCAGGCGCAGGTCTCCACTGGCACCGTCTCCGGCACAGTGCGCGACATCTCTGGAGCTCCCGTCGCCGACGCTGCCGTCACCCTCACCAACGTCGAGACAGGCGTCGCCACCCCGACCGTCACCAGCAACGCCGGCTTCTACTCCGTGCCCAACCTCCAGACCGGCAGCTACTCCATCGCAGCGGTGGCGCCCGGCTTCTCGCAAGTCGTCCTCAACGGCATCAAGGTCGAAGTCGGCGCGCAGCTGGAGTACGACCTCTCGCTCAAAGTCGGTGCGGCCTCGGAAAAGGTTATCGTCACCGCCAACGTGCAGGGTGTGGACCTGGTCACCTCCACCATCAGGCCCGTCGTGGACGAGCGCACCATCCAGGACCTGCCCCTCAACGGACGCGACTGGACGCAGCTGGCCAACCTGCAGCCGGGAGTCGCGGCGGCCCGCACTCAGCCCTCGGTCGCGGTCAGCAACCAGCGCGCTAACCGCGGCCTCGGCAACCAGCTGACCGTCGGTGGCGCCCGCCCCCAGCAGAACAACTACCGGCTCGACGGCATCAGCATCAACGACTACTCCAACGGCGGCCCGGGCGGCGTCATCGGCTCCAACCTCGGCGTCGACGCCATCCAGGAGTTCTCCGTCGTCACCAGCAATGCTACTGCCGACTACGGCAAGACCGCCGGTGGTATCGTCAACGCCGTCACCCGCGCCGGCACCAACAAGCTGCATGGCAGCGTCTACGAATTCCTCCGCAACAGCGCGCTCGACGCCCGGAACGAATTCGACGCTCCGGGCCACATCGCCCCCTTCCGCCGCAATCAGTTCGGCGCATCGCTCGGTGGACCAGTCATCCGCGACCGCACCTTTCTCTTCGGCGACTACGAAGGCCTGCGGCAATACCAGGGAGCCAACGTCTCCAGCAACGTGCCCTCGCAGGATGCCCGCAACGGACTGCTCTGCGCCCCCGCCAACGGCCAGCCGTGTCCGGCGAAACGGCAGATCGCCGTCGATCCCGCCATCCAGCCCTACCTGCAGTTCTATCCCCTGCCGAACGCGCCCACCACGACCGACACCGGGAGCTTTCTCTTCAACGACCCGGCGATCAGCCATGAGAACTACTTCACGATTCGCGCCGATCACCACATCTCCGAGCGGGACACGCTCACCGGCACCTACTCCTTTGACAGTGGCAATCTCCAGTCGCCCGATCCCTTCAACATCCGCCTCACCGGCAACATCGCCAAGCGCCAACTCGCCACCATCAGCGAGTCGCACGAGTTCAGCGACACGCTCCTGAACTCCCTGCGCTTCGGTTTCAGCAGGGTCGTCTCCATCGCTCCCACCACGCTCGCGGCCATCAATCAGGCTGCTGGAGATACCTCGCTGGGCTTCTTCCCCGGCCTGCCCGTCGGCCTCATCAACATCGGCGGCGTCTCCAACTTCCAAGGTGGCCTGCATGCCACGGGTGAGTTCGACTTCCACTACAACTCCTACCAGCTCTACGACGACCTCTATCTCACCCGCGGTAAGCACTCCATCAAAATGGGCTTCTCCTTTGAGCGCGAGCAGAACAATCAGTTGGGTACCTCGAACCCTAACGGCCAATACCTCTTCAGCTCTCTGCAGACCTTCCTGACCAACCGCCCTACCAGCTTCAACGCGCCGCTCTCCACCGGCGTCTCTCCGCGTGACCTGCGTCAGTCCGTCTTTGGCGCGTACATTCAGGACGACTACCGCATCTTTCCCAACCTCACCCTGAACCTGGGTCTCCGCTATGAGCCCGCCACGGTCCCCACCGAGACCGCGGATCGCCTCGCCCTGCTGCCCACGCTCACGAGCACGGCCCCGCACCTGGGCAACCCTTACTTTCAAAATTCCACCTACCGCAACTTCGCCCCGCGCGTCGGCTTTGCGCTGGACCCGACCGGCAAAGGCCTCACCTCCATCCGCGGCGGCTTCGGCATCTACGACTCGCTTCCGCTCAACTACCTCTTCGAGGGCCTGTCCATCTTTACCGCACCCTTTCTTAAGCTCGGCAACGCAGCCAATCTCGGAGTCGGCTCCTTCCCCAAGGCCGCCTACCAATCCCTCTCCGCCGCGAACCTGCGCTACTCCTACGCGCAGCCGGCCCCTAAGCGCAGCTATGTCGAGCAGTATGAGCTGCAGCTGCAGCAGCAGTTCCCGGGCGACTTCATCTTCGAGATCGCCTACGCCGGCTCCAAAGGCGTTCACCTGGCCTACCGTGTCGACGACGTGAATACCGTGCAGCCGCTCAGCACGGAGGGTGGCTACTTCTTTCAGGGCCCGAATGGAACGGCGTCGCCCAGCGCCGCCGCACTCAACGCGCGCAAGCTCAACCCCAACATCGGCCAGATCAGCGCGCTCTTTCTGACCGGCTACTCCAACTACAGCGCCCTCCAGACCAGCCTCAGCAAGCGCCTCTCCCGGCGCACCCAGGCGCAGCTCTCCTATACCTATGCCAAGTCCATCGATGACGGCTCCTCCTCCACCTTCGGTGACACCTTCGCGAACTCGGTCTCGAGCCTTCCGCTGTGGGCGCCCGACCGCCGCCGCGGCATCTCGGATTACATCCTCGGACAGAACCTCGTGCTCAACTACCTCTTCCAGCTACCAGACGCTCCGCAATCGGTGCGAGCCGCCGGCGCCCTGCTCAACGGCTGGCAGTGGGTTGGCATCTTTCAGGCCGGCTCCGGCGAGCCTTTCACACCCCTTATCAGCGGCGATGCGCTTAACCTTAGAAGCAACGACGTCTTCGACTTTCCCGACCGTCTCCGCACCCCCGGCTGCACCGGCAATCCGGTCAACCCCGGCAAGCGCAACTACGTCAAGACGCAATGCTTCGCCTTCCCGTCCTTCGATCCGGTCAGCGGCCTCACTCAACTGGGCAGCGCCGGCCGCAACTCCATCATCGGCCCCGGCCTCGCGGACTTCGACACCTCTCTTATCAAGAACACGCACATCCACCACTTCTCGGAGGACTTCAACATTCAGTTCCGCGCCGAGCTCTTCAACGTTCTCAACCGCGTCAACTACGCCACGCCACCCAAGTCCGGCACGCAACTCTTCAGCGGAGGCGGCGCGCCCCTCGCCACCGGCGGCGTGCTCGTAGGCCCCACCGCCACCTCGGCCCGCCAAGCCCAGTTCGCCATCAAGGTCCTCTTCTGATCCAGCGCGAGCATGCACCCGCCTGCGCAACTCCGCGCAGGCGTTAACTCCACATAGTCTCGTCGGCGGACTCGCGCCAAAGGCGTCCACCCCGCCCCAACACCGTCATCCCGACCGCAGTTGCGCCAAAGGGCGTCCACCCACTCCACACTGTCATCCCGACCGCAGTTGCGCCGCAGGCGGCAACGGAGCGGAGGGACCTGCTGTTTTCTAATTTTAATGAGAAGACTTTAGGGAAACTCTGATTGAATGTGGCCTTTCGATTGGAAGGGCTTCAGCCGCCCGTAAGCGGGAAGGTGATCAAGAGTGGTCCAGTACCGACACTCCATCTCTGTGTAGCTGCAATGCCAGCACCTCTACCGGCGGCGTCTCTTCGAACTGTAGCCCCTCCGCAGATCTCGCGGAAGCGGCTGTCCGCCATCTGGCCAATACCGCCGCGCTGCCAAGTACGACGATTGCGACCGCATACCGGATGGGGCTGTGCAGCGCAAGCTGCTCCAGTTGAGCTCCTTTGTTGGTGAGCGGGATCAGCAGCATGACACACGCCCAGAAGGCAAACTGAATCTGACCCTTGCCCGGCAAGTAGGAACAGGTGAAGGGAATCTTCTGAAAGCGATACAGGCAGAGGTCGACGAGCGTACTCCCTAGAAGCCCGAGCACGGCAAGGTGCCCAACCGCTTGACGCAAGGGCCATATTGAAAAGAACAGCACCGCGGAAGCCACCCAAACTGGCGCCACAGCGAGCAATAGGAACGACCGCCGAATCGTCGTCGAATAAACCGGCACGCCACCGAGCTCCGTGATGCGGAAGACCCAATTTGCCCGGAGTGCAATCGGCATCGCGAACACGACGCGCATCCCCGCCACTGCAACACACATCATCAGAATGCTCGCAAGGAGAAATGGCACGCTCCCCTGCGCCGTCGCTGCCGCCTGCGAAAGACTCTGCCGGGCAAGCGGTATCTTCACATAGGCGAGCACGATAGCGAATCCACTTCCTAGATAGAAGCTGAAAATGGCACGATGCTGGCGGCTCCGCAGCAGCGTGCGCAGGCTGAAGGACGAGACGGCTCTCTGCAGAGCACTCCCAAAGCCAGTCGGCCAATGTCTGCGGTGCGAACCAGGCACAATGTCGGGCTCCTCAGCTATCTTTCGCAGCGTGCGGAAGTGGCAAAGCAGCACCGCCGCGCCAGCGCCAAACCCGGCAAGCGCTAGGCCCGTCCACGCTCGTCTCGCCAGCGTAGCAAACGCCGGGTGCATCGATCCGTTCAACTCCTGAAAGAGCCCTAAGAACCAGTACGAGGGTAAGCAAGCGAGCAGCCGTTGATTCTCCGGCGCCATGAGAGCTCCGGGTGTCTCTAATGAAGGCTCGGCAAAGTACACGCTCAGGAACAGACAGAACAGGGCCACCTGCAACAGCGCCGATACCCGCAGAAAATGCTGCCGCGGCAGCAGCAGTGCGACAACAGCTTGCACTGCCAGGACGGAACAAAAGATGAACGCTCCCGCCGCGATCATCGTGATCCAGTAAGCAGCCATCGACCGCAGCGCGCCCAGCGCGCCGCCGTGTGCAGAGCAAAAGTAAAACGGCCAAACAAGACCCGTAAAGACATTTAAAGCAACGACCGATAGGCTCAGTGCCGCAGCCAATGCAGTCAGCTTGGCCAGAAATACGGTGCGCGCGCCTACCGGCAGCGGAGCAAGCACCAACACATCACGCCGCTCTGGGAATGCTGAATCCCAACTCAAGGCAGAGAAGAGGCCAACCACCACCAGCGTTGTCGCAATCAGCAGGTGCGCCATAGTCCAGAGATCAACCTGCGACAACCCTCCCCCGGCGAGGATCAACGGCGCCGTGAACAAAAAGCTGATTGCCGCAAGCAGCGCCGCGAACTGCCCGAGCAGCTTCGTTATCTCTCCGTCAGCCGACAACAATTCCAGATCGACGACGCGCAGTAGAAACACTCGATAGAGCACACGAAACTGGCGCCTTTCGATTCCGTAACTGTCACTCATAATCTTTCACGCATGAATGACATCCGCGATCTGCCGCGCCATCGCCACCGTGTCCTGCTCGACTGCGAGCTGCCGGAAGATCCCTTCCAGTGTCGGCAGCTCCATCAACGTCCGCAGACGCTCGATCGAGTCGTCGGCCACGATCTTGCCGCGGTGCAGAATCACCACGCGCGAACAGATGCGCTCCACCGTCTCCAGTTCATGCGAGCTGAACAGCACCACCTTGCCCCGTGCCGCAAGTTCCTGGATCAGGCTTCGCAGCATCAGCGCCGAGCTTACGTCGAGCCCGGAAAACGGCTCGTCCAGCAGGATCAGCTGTGGATTGTGCAGCAGCGCAGCCGCCAGCAGCACCTTCTGGCGCATACCCTTCGAATACGCCGAAATGGCCGCGTGCCGGTCATCATAGAGTGAGAACAGCCGAAGTAGGCCATCGATGCACTCGGCCGCGGGCTTCGGGGGCAGATCGCGTAATTGTGCGACCATCACCAAGTATTCGCTGCCACTCAGGTGGGTATACAAGTGCGGTTCTTCCGGTACATAGCCCATCCGCTGCTTGTATCCGATAAGGTCCGCCTGGATAGGCTTGCCCTCAAACAAGATCTCCCCTGACGTCTTCTCGATCAGCCCGGTGATCATCTTCATCGTCGTCGATTTGCCAGACCCATTCGGCCCCAGGTAGCCGGTCACCTCACCAGCACGCGCACAGAAGCTGACATTCTCGACAGCCGCAATCCCAGAGTAGCGCTTGTATACATGGCGAACTTCCAGCATCCCAAACTCCTTATCCTATGTAGCAAACTACTCTAAGGATGCTCCATAAGCTTGTCAAGTAGAACGCTACATAGCTAAACTCATCTGCATGGCCGCCGGGCCCAAGCTCTCCCACACCGCCGCGATGATTCTCCAGGCCATCCATGCTGGCTGCATCTATGGCTTTAGCGTCATGGAAATGACAGGCCTGCCCAGCGGAACCGTCTATCCCGCCCTGCGCCGCCTGGAGCGCGACGACCTAATTCGCTCCCATTGGGAACAGCAGTCGATCGCGACCGCCGAGCAGCGGCCGCCGCGGAAATATTACAAACTCACGCGCGCGGGAAGAGCGACACTCGACGCATCTCAGAAGCGTTATCCTCTTCTCACCAAGCTCATTCCGTTGTCTGAGAAGGAACACGCATGAGGAACTGGCGTGTCTCCAACGCTGCTCCCGTACATCTCGCCATCCTACGGAGTGCCTCGTGGATTGTGCCCAGCCAACAACGCGTGGATTGGTTCGCAGAGTGGAGCTCGGAACTCTGGTACGTGCGGCAAGCAAGCAATCGGCATTCTCGAACGCAGTCCTTCAGTCAAAGGCACGCCACATCTTTTTGTCTGGGAGCCTTCCACGACGCATTCTGGCTCTGGAGAAATCAGCCGCGTTCGAGCGCGCGCCCAGGCTTTCGATTCGGCTCTCCACTCCACTGTGTTGCCTTCTTAGCTGCCCTGACGATCGCGAGTGTGACCTGCTGCCTTCTCCCCGGCGCCCACGCCATAATCGGGCAAACGCTATCCGGTGGTGCGCGCGAGCACTCGCTCATCAACTTCCTGCTGCAGCTCATCATGGCTTGCTTCGTCCTACCCGCAACCACCTCGCTATCCCTTGGGGAGTACCCGGCAGAAAGCAGTTCGGCCATTTACATGACGAGACTTCGCCAAGGAGCCTTTCTCGCCACAAAACTTTCACTGGTCCTGCTGATCGTCTATTGCGGTTCTTGCGGCCTGGCCCAAGGCTGCGGGTGGATCGCCAGGTCTGAAGAGTGGTGGTCCATCTGCAAAGCGATTGAGGACAGGTTAATGCCGATCCAGCCTCTCGCGTGCTTTGCCGGCTGCCTCTTCGGCATCCGCTGGACCCTGCGCGATCAGCGGCAACGCTGCCCCGTATGCCTTAACTTGCTAACCAACCCCGCCCCAGTCGGGCAACCCTCGCGTAACTTCCTCGCCTGGAGTGGCACTGAACTCATCTGCGCTGGCGGCCATGGATTGCTCCACGTTCCAGAGACCCCCACCAGCTGGTTCAGCACCCAACGCTGGCTCTCTCTTGACCCCTCGTGGCGCGTCCTCTTTTTATAACTCCAATTCTCAACCCACCCGCGCGGCACCCTGGGCCTGGCAAAACTGCACCCGCACGACAACGGCCAGGCACGCCGACCATCGTTGGACGACGAGTTCGTGCGAAGCGAATGGAGTCTGCTCTTCCCGCGAACCGCTAATATTCGGGTGCCCATCCTTTGCACCAGAAGAAGGTCCCACAACCGTGGGACTCAGCGCAAAGCTACACACCACCAGTCCGACGAAGCCGCTCTCTACCGGCAACCCCGCATCCTCTCCGCTCGCCGTCGCGCGCCGCACAAACCACCAACCCACACCTCGTCCCATCCAAACCGCTGTCACCACCACCCGCTATACACTGAAATGTCAGGATATCCACACCATGGCAGCAGAATCCCGCGTAGTCGGTATCGATCTCGGCACCACCAACTCCCTCGTCGCCTTCATGCAGGGCGACCAGCCTATGGTCATTCCCGGCGAGGACGGCTCCCGCCTTGTCCCCTCCGTCGTCGCCGTCCCGGCCTCCCAGGCCCCCGAAGCAGGAACGCCTAAGCCCGGAATCCCAGCCCCGACCCCTTCCAGCACCCCACGCGTCCTCGTCGGCAACGCCGCCCGCACCCTCCTCCTCCGTTCCCCCGACCGCGCCGTCTACTCCGTCAAGCGCCTCATGGGCCGCGACCTCGACGACGTCCGCGACGAGCTCGCCCTCTTCCCCTTCCACCTCGCCGACGACATCCAACCTGGCGAGGTCCTCCGCATCCAGCTCGGCCCCGGCTCGGCCACCGACCCCGGCAGCAACCAGTACACCCCGCCCGAGCTCTCCGCCTACATCCTCCGCCAGCTCAAGCGCAACGCCGAGCGCTACTTCGGAGCCCCGGTTACTCAGGCCGTCATCACCGTCCCCGCCTACTTCAACGACGCCCAGCGCCAGGCCACCAAGGACGCAGGCCGCATGGCCGGGCTTGAAGTCCTTCGCCTCGTCAACGAGCCCACCGCCGCCGCCCTCGCCTACGGCCTCGACCGTCAAAAGGAAGGCATCGTCGCCGTCTACGACCTCGGCGGCGGCACCTTCGATATCTCGGTACTCAAGCTCCACGACGGCATCTTCGAAGTCATCGCCACCAATGGCGACACCCACCTCGGCGGCGACGACATCGATAACCTCCTTATCGGCATCGCTCTCGCCGACCTTGAGGGGGATCTGAAGATTTCCGCCCACACCAATCCCGAATTGGTCCAAGCCATCCGCAAAGCCGTCATCGACGCCAAAATCGCCCTCTCCACCGAAGAAACCGCCCGCCTGGATGTTTCTCTACCCGACGGCACAAACTACCGCCGCGAGATCACCCGCGCCCAGTTCGAGTCCCTCATCGAGCCCATCCTCCAGCGCACCGTCGACCCCTGCCGCCAGGCCCTCCGCGACGCCGCTCTCACCCCCGCCGATATCGCCGAAGTCGTCATGGTCGGCGGCTCCACCCGCATCCCCCGCGTCCAGGCCCTTGTCGCCCAGCTCTTCGACCTCCCCAGCCGCGGCAAACACCCCCACACCGAGCTCAACCCCGACGAGGTCGTGGCATTAGGCGCAGCCGTTCAGGCCAATATCCTCAGCGGCGGCTCCCAAACCGACCCCAACGCCTCCAACGCAACATCAGGCATGCTCCTGCTCGATGTCACCCCGCTCTCCCTCGGCATCGAGGCCCTCGGCGGCGTGGTCGCCAAAATCATCCAGCGCAACTCCACCGTCCCCGCCTCCGCCACCGAGCACTTCACCACCGGCGTCGACGGCCAGACCAACGTTGCCATCCACGTCCTCCAGGGCGAACGCGAGCTCGCCAAGGACTGCCGCTCCCTCGCCCGCTTCGACCTCCGCGGCATCCCCCCCATGACCGCCGGCCTCCCTCGCATCGAGGTCCGCTTCCTCATCGACGCCAACGGCCTCCTCCAGGTCTCCGCCCGTGAGCAGCGCTCCGGCACCGAGGCCGAGATCGCCGTCAAGCCCACCTACGGCCTCACCGACGAGCAGGTCGAGACCATGATCCTCGACTCCTTCGACAACGCCGAGGCCGACTTCCACCAGCGTCAGCTCATCGAGGCCCAAAACGAAGCCGGCACCATCCTGGCCGCGGTCAGCAAGGCCCCCACCCACCCCGCCTGGCAGCAGCTCACTCCAGAAGAACGCGCGCAGATCGAGGAGCTCCAGACCGAGCTCACCCTCCTCCGCGAAGCTGGCGACCTGGACTCCATCCGCCGCACCACCGAAGCCCTCGACAAAGCCACCCACCGCTTCGCCGAACTCATGATGGACGCCGCCGTCACCACCGCCATCGGCGGCCAAACCATGACAGAGGCAGGCGACACATTAGGCCAAGGCCCCACCGCCCCGCATCCTATCGCCCCGGCTGATTTTGAGTAGGGTGGGTTCATAAACCTCCGCGCCTGTCATCCCGACCGAAGTTCCTGCAAAGCAGGAACGCAGCGGAGGGATCTGCTGTTCGCACCACAAAGCCTGTCATCCTGAGCGACCCTAGTGAGCGCAGCGAATCGAAGGGGAGCCGAAGGACCTGCAGTTCGCCTTCGCTCGCACCACCACGAAACCGGGTGCCCCATCCTTCGCGCTACAGTGACTGCCCGAATCACATCTCCACTCCAGCGCGAAGGGTGGGTTATGCTCCGAAGGAGCATCCATCTCTCCTCATTGTCTCTGTCTGATGTCTCTCCGGAGCCAGGAATCGCTCTCGCTCTGCGCAGAGCCAGGAAGATAAAGGAACTATGAGCCGCATGCGGTTGACGATCTGCATCAGAAATGGAGGAAGAGACCCCTAATACCGGCGCGAGTACGCAGCGCTGCAAGAGGAGTTCTCCCTCACCAGCCGCCTCACGCCCCTCATCCAGAACACCCGAAAGACCTGCGCCTAGCTCAACTCCTGTCATCCTGAGCGGAGCAGGCCAGCTGTCGCTTCAGTGCGGACGGGGACTTCAACGGTCAACCCGTGGTCTCAGGCGCACCGCTTCTGTGGGGTTGTGCCGCGCGATTTTGCCTCATCCGCTCATCGTAGTTGGTTGCCCTCAACCAAGCTGTGGCGGAATCCTCCAACGCTCGTCTTTGTGACAGTAGCTTCTGAGCGTGAACTGAAGCAGGATTCAGTAAGTAAGGGATGACGGCAGCCAATCGTGACAGCAGAATCGTTAGCTCAGCAAAGCGCCTGGAATGAAAACACGCCGCCAACGTAGCTCCTTCCGTGAGCATGATGAGATCGCCCGATTGATGATGGTGCGATGTGAACGCCTAAATCGCACAAAGCACTATAAACTTTCTCATCCGTAACTATTTCGTATCCAGCATTCTCAATCGCGATTCTCACCTTAGCCGGACTGGAACTGCGATATCTATCTCGTTCACATAGTGACATCCACTCGTCTTTTGCTTCCGGGCGAATTACAAATACCTCGATTAGATTTCCAATCTCAGCCGCATTCCGCAATAGCCCCAATCCTTCTTCATATAAACCGAGCCGACTCAGGCGAAGCACGCCTAAGCAGGCGTTTATGAGTCGACGGACCAGATTCTCCTCGAAATGGTCTTTGTTACGGCATCCCCAGCTGCAAGAAGCTTCCAGGAGAGTCGCCATCATGGCAGATACGGCGGAGTACTGCTGCGGTATTCGCTTACCCAACTCACCTGAAGCAAGCATCTCAACGGTGCCAGCTTCCATATCATCTTCAATTTGAAATTCTCGTGCGAGAACATCTGTTACCTCATTCATGATCATCATTTTAGACTCAGCTGCGCGGTTGCCTACCCCGGTATAGCCTAGAGCGCGAATGTACTATTCACTTGGAGGCGCCACGTTAAAGCCAGTAGTGCCAGTCACCACTCCTGAACCGCCGAAGACGCGCGGGAGAAAGTTCCGGTAGCTCGTTAATGGAGTTCCTCTTGACGTCGCTAAGTTAGCCGCATTGTATGCTCTGAGGATTGCGGGTTCATCGCGGGGCAGACGTTCGTAGTGGACGGGGAACAACCTCGCTCATGTTGAGTCATGCCGGATTTCCGGCACGAATCTGCTGCCTGTTTGGGAGTGGACACATTTCGGGACGATAGGAACAAGAGCCTCGATTAGCAGTTGAGTGGCATGGCATGAGCCTCGTTTGGCAACAGGTCTCGTTCAGGAGCCTTGGTTGAACCATTGTTTACTATAGGCTGGTGATGTTCTATGCTTCTTCACTGCAAATCTCCAGCTGTTCAGGGGTTGGATGCTGCGGAACGCCAGCATCTCCCACAGAAGAAAAGAATGCGAAGTTTCATCCTGTTTCTCCTGTTTGCTTCCTCGATGCTGCCGCCAGCTGTCGCAGCCCGACAACCTTTCGCTAAGGCTCTAAATACAGTTCGCATTGCCCCCTTATACGTTCTGGACGGCCCTGGCTCGTTGTTACCTGGAGCTACAGGGACTTTCACCGTTACTCCCACTAGGTCATACACTGGCATCATTTCACTAGCAGATAGTGGCGCAAAGGGTAAGATCACACCGGCCACTCTCACTTGGGCAGGGGGGACGGGTGCGAAGACGTTCACGTATACCAACAACTTCGATCAAGACATTACGCTTTCCGCATCTATCAGTTCCACAAGGAGCGCCAGCCGAACTATCTCTGTGAGCATCCGACATGCAGCGACATACTACATCTCCGCAGACGGTTCAGATTCGAATGCCGGGACTACTATCGACGCACCATGGCAGACACTTAATAAAGTAAACAGTTGGACATTCTTGCCCGGTGATACGCTGTGTTTCCACGGCGCCAATACCTTCGAGGGATCACTGAGCAACGTAACCCTGACCGGATCGCCACGCGCCAATAGTACGATAGCTTCTTACGGAACTGGAGATGCAACCCTCAAGGCCGGAAATGGTGACGGCATACATCTCGTCAATGCGGAATTCCTAACTCTAACGGGGCTTATCATCCAAGGATCAGGCTGGACCGGAACCGGCGCATCTATGCGCCCGATGAATGGCGGAAAAGGAATCTGGATCCAGAATACGCGCACATCCGGCAATCATCTGCGCAACATCACAATCTCGAATTGCAAAGTATCAGGCTTCTATATCGGAGCATTATTGGACACGATGCTTGCCAGTACAACAGGGTTCGAAAACGTTAAGATCTTTGGGAATTCTTTCAGCAATAATCTCACTATGGGTCTTGACTTGCAAGGATACAAAACTCTCGAGGCTGGGCTGGTGAATCAAAATAGAGGAGTCTACGTAGGTTACAACACCATCCAGAATGTTCCTGGTGATCCGAACAGCGGCGCGGGAGGTATTCACGGCACGTTTAAGACGGAAGCGGGTGGACTCCAGGTAGCCAATACCACCGGCACCATGATTGAAAGAAATTTTCTCTCTGATATTGCCGGGTTCGGTGGGCTTAATACAGGATTGGTATACGGAGGTTCAACGGCAATTATTGTCACAAATGGCCGCGGATTTCGAATAACTGGAAACGAAGTCACCAGGACGAGGTGCATAACGCATTATGACGGCTCAGCCATCGACGTTGACCAAGACGTACAAGATGGGGAGATTAGTGGCAATCTAACCTATAACAATGCCGGGCCGGCCATTCAGATCGGATCTTTTGGTGGCAAAACGACGAGCAACATTCGAGTACATCACAATATCAGCGACAACGATGTGCGCGGTAATAACTCCGGGGGAACGTCCGAGCAGGGAGCGATAAGAATCTGGGGAAATACCGACGACCTTAAGATCTTCAACAATACCCTGTATGTTAGCGCAATCGGAGCGGTTGGCATTCCATCTGCGATGAACTTCGAACAAGTTCCTGCGAAACCGAAGATCGACTTCGGCTTGAACGCGCATATTCAAGTGGTCAATAACATCTTCAAAACAACCGGTGGCGTGCCAGTCTTTTGGGCAAACCAAAAGACGAACAAAACACAACTCGGTGTCGCGTGCGCTTTCGGAAATTTATACGACGCCAGCGGCAGCCCGCTTGTGATCGCGAACGACAATGGATCGAAGATTGGCAATATCACGACGTTAACAGCCTGGCGATCCGCTGGCTTCGAGACACTGCATGGCGTCAACTACGGGATCGTGGCGGACGCAGGGCTACTCGACATCGCAGGTTTCGCCCCGCCAATGGCGGGCTTCATGAGAAGCGGAATCCCTATCTCTAAGGTGAGAAACTTTGATCTAAAGGCAGGCTCAGCTGCAATTGCCGCGGGGATTGATCCGTGGTTATCTGATAACTATATCGACCTAGGCCCGTCAGACTTCCACGGAGCCGACTCCCGCAGTGGAAGCCGGGTAGACGTTGGAGCATCTTCCAGTAGCGTCTTATAGACCCAAACCCACACGATTGTTGGGTTTGGGTCCTACCCGGAGTTTGCGGCGAAATGATGTTCGAATTCCTTATCGCCTGCCACACAACTCCGGAGACGAAATGCGCGCTGCCGCCGAAACCAATCTTTTCATTTGACCTTTGCTCAATACGTCGGTTTGAATCAGCTCCCGGACACCCGAGCCGATTTCGATCCTCACAGCATTGCGGAACCGCTGCCATCTTATGTTCAGGATCTTTTTCACGAGGCCACGGCGCTTCTCGGTCTCCCAAGGCGAGCGCCGTATCTCTTCCTCTAAAGCCGACTGCGTCCTCTCCCAAATAGCAGGTAGAGAATCACGATCAGCAGAATGAGGCTGAGGCCGCCGCCGCCGTAGTAGCCCATACCCGGGCCCATGTAGTAGCCGCCGCCGCCAAAGAGCAGTAAGAGAATGACGAGAATGATAATGAGAGGCATGCGCGGGAGTGTAGCACACCCGGGTTTGCCAGTGCCGTTACCATTCTGCCCTTAAAAGAAGCGATCACCGCCGAACTTCGGCATGGCCCCAAGCGCAATCGTACGAACAAAGACGGGTGCCCCATCCTGAGCAGCTTTACCGCGAAGGGTGGGAAACCACGACACCCTCCGCGTCTGCTACCTCCAAACACGCGATAATAGGAGAGAAGCGCTATATCGCAGAGACCAGAGAGACCTATGTCCGAACACCAGAACGCTGCACCCCAGCCCGACCTTATGGAGCCGGCCGCCCCCAACATGGTCCGCGTCACCTTCCTGCCCGAGGGCCGCACCGTCGAGTTTGAATACGGCTCCATGCCCTACGACAACCACGGCCAGCCCATGAGCTTCCTTGACGTCGCCGAAAACTTCAACATCTTCCTCGACCACGCCTGTGGCGGCGTCTGCGCCTGCACCACCTGCCATCTCTGGATCAAGGAAGGCGCTCCCGCCATCTCTGAAGCCGACGATGACGAACTCGACCGCCTCGACCTCGCCGCTGACGTCCAGCTCAACTCCCGCCTCGGCTGTCAGGCCGTCATCACCGGCCCTGGCACCTACATCGTCGAAATCCCGAAATGGAACCGCAACTACGTCTCCGAGGGCAAGCCGCTCACCCTCGCCGAGTCCAAGTAGCCTCCAAGTAGCTCAACGAAACTTGTGCACAATTAAGCCCAGTTAAGCCCCGTTAGCGAACCAAATTGCGCACAAAACGCACCCGTTAACCCCTGTTTGGAGACACAAAATGGCCCGCGAACTCACCTGGAACGACGCCGAAGAGATCGGCATTCAGCTGCAGGAGAAGCACCCGGAACTCGATCCCCTGGCCGTCCGCTTTACCGACCTCCACCGCTATGTCACTGAATTAGAAGGTTTTGCAGATGACAAGTCCAAGTCCAGTGAGCCCAAGCTGGAAGCCATCCAGATGGCTTGGTATGAGGAGTACAAAGACGCCCAGGGGAACTAATCAGCTCCAGTGATGCGCCGGTTCCGACCACCCAAATGCTCCCGGAATCACACGAATCTCGGTTATTTCTCCGGAGAAATACACCGAAACAATATCGAATCGCACCAGCGGCGGCTCCAGCGGCAGCGTCCGCAGGTACAGCCGCGCCATTCGCCGCACTGCCCGTCGTTTATCCGCATCCACTGCCGACTCCGCTGTCGCAATGTCGTGACTGCTGCGTGCCTTAACCTCAACAAAGCAAAGCACATCGCCATCCCACGCCACGAAGTCCAGATCTCCTGGCTGTTTGGCCGAAACCCACCGCCGCGCCACCACTATCCGCCCCATTCGCCGCAGGTGAAAGAACGCCGCCTCCTCGCCGCGCTCTCCCAAAACGATATGATTCGATACGGTTAGAGCCGGATGAGCCCGCCCCGACAGCCGATCCAGCACGGGCAAAAGCCGTTCCATGACCCCCAGCTGAAGCATCCGCAGCCGATGCTCTCCCAATCCGTGCATGGCACGATTGTCACCCCCACCCGCACCCCTCTCAATGTCACCTTGGTAGCAGATGCACCACTCGCGAGGCGCATCGAATAGAAGTCAGGCCGAAAAGGGAAGGAATCCATGCGAAAACAGATAATCGGTCAACCCACCCCCGTCTCCGTGGCCCAAGCTGGGGGCAACTGGCTTGACCTCTCCTCGCTCGCCAGTGTGGAGGTGAGTTCGGAAGATCCACGTTTCCCCATCGATCCAGTGCTGGAGGGCGGGCATGACCGCGGCTGGCGCGCAGGAGGACCGGGAAAACAGACAATACGCATCAACTTCGACGCGCCCCAGAAGATCTCGCGCATTTGCGTGCGCTTCCTCGACCGGGAGCACCAGCGCGAACAAGAATTTGTCCTACGCTACGCCGCAGGCGCCGCGCCGGTGCAAGAGATCGTGCGCCAGCAGTGGAATTTCAGCCCAGGCGGCTCTGTTGAAGAGCGGGAAGACTTTACCGTGGACCTGAAGGGCGTCACGATGGTCGAGCTCGAGATCGATCCCGATAAGGGACGCGACACGTTACCTGCGACACTTTCGGAGTTCATGATCGCCTGAATTGCACAGGCGTCTCCTGCTACGCTCCGGCATGCGGATGGGTAGCATGCAGATCTATTGTGTCGCGTTTGCGACTGCGGTTTTCTGGCTGATGTCGTCGTCGACTTCTATGAGGCCACAGACGACCGCGATTACCGGAGCGGTTTTTGCAGTCATTGCGCTCCTGGCCGGGCGAACTGGAGTAAAAGTAGTAGAGGAAGGGCGTCGTGGCACACCACAATGAGCCCTCCGGGAGTGGAATGCTGGCCCGCACATATTGGATTTGGTTTGCCGGGGCCGCCGCCTGGTGGGCCGATGCCGCCATCGCCGTACATTACCAGCATCTTGGCCATGCCCTGCTTGCGCTCGGCATCGCGGCGCTGTTCTTCATAGCCGGCATGATCTGGCTGAAGACTCCGCCCCGCAAGCGCTGAGAATGTGCGTGTCAGTACTCGTCTTCGTGCGGTGCTTCGCTGAGCGGTTTGCCGCTAGTCGCCCACACAATGCACGCGACAAACACTGCTATCAATGCACCCACTTCCAGAAATGTAACGCCCATCGTCTTCTCTCCTTCTTTACTTAAAGCACTAAGTGACTCTAACGGTTTCAGGCGGTTGGGGGAAGAGCGTGCGCCTTTCTCATTTTGCCGACCACTCACTCAGATTGAGAAAGCTCACCTGGTTTAAATTAACCGGACCAGTTGCCTGCCAGTTGGCATTCACGACCGCGGCTCATATCGAGTGTCCAGCAGATCCAGTTCGCGCTCCAGGGTGCGCAGCACATGATCACTGATCTTCTCCTGGTAACGCAGCTTTACCAGCGTTGACCGTTCGCGTGCGCGTACCTGCCGGCTCAGTTCGCGGGCATGCCGCCCCTCCTCTGCTGACGGTTCATCTTCTTCTGCATGACCTTCGGAGACGCGCGCCAATCGCTGCCGGTAGTGCCGCGCCAGGTCCTCCCACACTTCCGCTTGCTCTGGCTTCTGGACGTATCGCACCTCATCCAGATACCCCATCGCTGCTCGCAGCATTCTCCGCCGCGCCTCATTCTCCTCGTCGTGCAAGCCCTCGCCGCCAGAGAGGCCAAGCTTCTCGATCAACTTAGGCAGCGTGAGCCCCTGCAAAACTAGAGTGACTAGGATAATGGCAAAGGTCAGAAAGATGATGACGTTCCGCTGAGGAAATGGGGCGCCACTTTCGACGTACTCCGGCAGGGAAAACGCCGCGGCCAGAGCCAGCACGCCACGCATCCCCGTCCAGCCCAGGACAAACAGGCTCCGTCCTGCAATGGGCGCCACGTCCTGCTTAAGGAGATTGCGTCGGATGGTGTACGCGATTTTCGCGCCGGGAAAGACCCAGAACAGGCGCAGGGCGATGACGACCACCGTCAAGATCGCCGCATCGAGCATAAGCTGCTGATGCCCCATGGTCCGGATACCACTTAGGATGAACGGAAGCTGTAGCCCGATGAGGATGAACACCGTGCCGTTAAGCAGGAAGTCCAGCGTGCCCCAGACGGCGCCATTCTCCAGCCGCGCTTGTGTGGAGAAGACCTCGGAGCTCTTGCGTCCCAGGTAAAGCCCGCAGACTACCGTGGCCAGTGGCCCGGAGGCGTGTATGCCCTCCGCGCTCAGGTAGGCGACGTAGGGGGCCAGCAGGCTCACCGTGATCTCAATGGGCGGATCGGTGATGCGGAGCTGCACCCAATGGATGATCCAAGCCGCGAGGAGCCCTACCACCACCGCACCGCCGACCAGCAGTACGAGCCGTATCAGCCCGGCGCCCAGTCTGGGCACCTCCCCGCTGGCGACGAAGGTAACGGTAAACTCCAGCGCCAGCAGCGAGCTGGCATCGTTCACCAGGCTCTCGCCTTCCAGCAGATCGACTATGCGGCGCGGCAGGCCCACCCGGGTCGCAATGGCCGTAGCCGCAATCGCATCCGTGCTGGCGACCACCGCGCCCAGCACCAGCCCCAGACGCCAATCGAAGCCGGGCAGCAGCCAGTGACTGGCCAGCCCCACCCCGACCACGGTAAAGCCGACCAGCCCGAAAGCCAGCATCAGGATGCTGATCAGGTTGTAGCGGAAGTCGCGCCAGGAGGTGTTGACCGCAGCGGCGAACAAGAGGGGCGGCAGTAGGACCAGGAAGACGATGTTGGGGTTGAGCGAGATATGCGGCAGGTTGGGAATAAAGCTCAGCAGCAGACCACCGATCACCAGAACGATGGGATACGGCGTCTTGAACTTGCGCGCGAGCGTGGTAAGGCCGGCCACGCCCAGCAGCAAAAACAAAAGGATCAACTCCGCGCGGTGAATGCCTCCATACATAAGGCTCTCCATTTACGCGGGCGCCCCGGAGCCGGTGGTTGCACGCACAGTGTGGCCAACTGCCAGGAGCAGCAGCACCAACCCTGCCGCTACCACCGCAAACCGGTTGGCATGGAGCGCCATCCCGCTTCCGGCGCATGCTCCCACGGTGAACGCCCCAGCCAGCTTAGCCAGGGTGCCCGCATCGTTGTTCGCGAGCGAGTCGTCCAAAGTTGAGTCTCTGCGCCCCTCCAGCTTTTCGGTCTCGCCCTCCGCCAGGCGCGTGACCATGCCGGCCATGAACGCCGTGTAGACGCTTGCTCCATTGGTCCGGCGCAGAGCACCGGTCTGCAGGCCGAGACCCACGGAGAGCAGCAAAACATTCACCTCAGTAGGTAAGGGATGGTGCGCCAGCAGAAAGCCTCCCGGAACGAGAAAGAACGCCGCCTCCAGGAAGAGCGCCAGGGTGAGCGGCGGTACTCTGGTCCCGCGTATTTTAGTCCGGCGTACAGGACCGGTATCGAGGACGGATGTAGCGCCGATGGCGATCACCATCGTCAACACAGCCCCGGCACGCAGAGCCGCCTGCCTCCACTGCATCGAGACCATGCTGATCGCCGCCAGCACCAGGTTGCCGCTGATGTGCCCGGCAAAGACCGTGGACACCACATAGGTAGCGGCATCCGTGTAGCCGCCAACAAAGGCAAGCGCCATAGAAAGCCAGATGCCAGCGGAGTATTCAGGGGGCAGATCTTTCATCGCAGATTTCAGCTCAGCACGTTCGAGTGCTCGGATGCGTCGAGAGGGTGCGCTGTTGGTATTTGGAAGTGGAGCGTCTAGTGCCGAAAGACAAGTCGACCGAAACCGACTGCGGCCAAATCGGACGGAACTGAGCACGACCGAACTCTGAGCTGGCTTCCTTATCCCACCTGGATGCCGACAGACCCTCTCTTGTTCCTGCCAAACCCGTTCCTCTTCTACAATCGGCAGTGCTATGAATCTCTCGGCAATCCAGGCAGCGCTTCAGGAGCAGCAAGTAGATGGCTGGCTCTTCTACGATCATCACCATCGCGACCCGCTGGCCTACCGCATCCTTGGCCTCGATCCGGCGATGCAGGTCACGCGCCGCTGGTACTACTTCATTCCCGCCATGGGCGAGCCGCGCAAGCTGGTGCATCGCATCGAGTCGGGGCGCCTGGATACAGTTCCCGGCACGCTTCCGGGCGACAAGCAGTTGTATTCCTCCTGGCAGGAGTTGGAAGCGAACCTGCGCATGATGCTCGCACCGTACACCCGCATCGCCATGCAGTACTCGCCGCGCAACGCCATCATGTACGTCTCGCTGGTCGACGCTGGGACGATAGAGTTGCTGCGCGAGTTCGGCAAAACGGTGGTCAGCTCGGCCGATCTGGTCAGCCGGTTCGAGGCTGTGCTGACGCCCGCGGCGATCGCCAGCCACTACGAGGCGCAGCGCAAGATCGACAGCATTCTCGAAGAAGGTTTTCGCGAGCTCGGCCGCCGCGTCCGCGCCGGGAGCAGGGCCAACAGCGGCACGACCGAGTACGCGATGGTCGAGTGGTTTCAGGCGGCTATGGAGCGCGAAGCGCTGGAGTGGGAGCATGGGCCGAATGTCTCGGTCAACCGCAACAGCGCCGACTCGCATTACGAGCCAACCGCCGCGCGCTCGCTGCCCATTCGCTCCGGCGATTTCGTGCTGATCGACATCTGGGCGCGGAACCGGCAGCCCGGCTCGGTTTACTACGACATCACCTGGACCGGCGTGGTCGATCGCGATCCCAGCCCCAAGGAGAAGGAGGTCTTCGCCGTGGTGCGCGATGCCCGCGACGCCGCGGCCGCGCGCGTTGCAGAGGCCTTCGCAGCGAACGAGCCGATCGCGGGCTGGCAGGCCGATGATGCCGCACGCGCCGTGATCCGCGAGGCCGGGTACGCCGATTACTTCACCCATCGCACCGGGCACAACATCGCCAACGACATTCACGGCAACGGCGCGCATCTGGACAACCTGGAGACCCACGACGAGCGGCTGATCCTGCCCATGACCTGCTTCTCCGTAGAGCCCGGCGTGTACCTCCCGGAGTTCGGCATCCGCAGCGAGGTCAACATGATCGCCGAGCCGGGGCAGGCCCGCGTCACCGGCCGCGTGCAGCGAGAACTGGTGCGCATCTAAATGCGGCTGCGGAGGAAGAGGCAGCCGGAATCACCCCTGCGGTATAGTTTCAACAGAAGCAATGGCTATCTCCGCTGACCCCAACACGCCGGCTAACAAGATTCACTCCGGGGCCGCCCCGGGTGCTGTGCCGAGTTCCAAGACAGACACGCGTGCCACCGCGAAACAGGCGAGCGCATTCTCACTCGCGCTTCTCGCGGGCTGGCTTGTTCCCGGTGCGGGGCACTGGGTAGCCCGCCGGCCTGTGCGGGGCAGCCTGCTCTTTGTCTCCATCGTCCTCATGTTCGTGCTCGGGCTGCTCATGCAGGGCAAGCTTTACGCGGCGAACACGGGCAATACTCTGGATATGCTGGGCTTTGTTGGGGATCTTGGCGGCGGCCTGATGTACGCCGTCGCGCGGGCTATGGACCTGGGCCACGGCGCCGTCCAGATCGCCACTGCGGACTACGGCACCAAATTCATCGTGGTCGCTGGGCTGCTGAACATCATCTCCGCCGTGGACGCGCACAACATCCGCATTGGGAGGAAGCCGTGACCTTTGCGCCCTCTCACTTCACCGCGGTGCTGCTCTTTGCGCTCTTCGCCTCGGTGGTCTTCGGCATCACGCAGCGGTCTACCTCGCGCGCGATGATCCGCTACGGTGTCTACTGCTTCGTGCTCTTCGTGGGTTCTGTCATCGTGGGCAGCTGGGTGATGTACTTCATCAAGCACTAATGTGGTGAGTCGCTGTCATCTTGAGCGTAACGAAGGTGGAGTCGAAAAGCCTGCCCTGAGCGTAGCCGAAGGGACCTGCTTCATCTTGTATTCAAGAATCGGCGCAAAGCGCCGCTCAACCAAACTACGCAGAATGCTTACCGGCGCGCTCGCTCCCACACCATCGCATCGAAGGTATGCCGTACGTGAAAACCGCGCTCCTCATAGAGCGCTACCGCCTCCGTGTTGCCTTTCGTAACCGTCAATGTGACAGAATCCAGCCCAGCCTCGCGCAGCCTGCCAAAGCACCGCACCATCAACAAACGGCCCAGGCCCCGGTGGCGTAGCGCGGGTGAGAGGCAGATCTGGGTCACGTGCCCCGTGTCGTCGCTTACGCGCGAGCACAGCAGCACTCCCGCCAGCTCGTCGCGGTCACGGTAAGCCAGCACCAGCGACGAATCCCCATCGAAAAACCCGCACCCCGGAAAGCGCACGATGTTATGCAGAAAGCGCAGCGACCCTCCGACGGTGCGGTACTGATCGTTGATCAGGCTATCCAGGTGCTCGCGATAGGAATGGGAGATCAGCCGCCCCGCAGCCGCAAAATCGCTGTCCCGCCAGGTGCGCAGTTCAAGCTCCTTGGGGACCGAAACCTCCGCCGGCTCGCTGCCCGTGCCGTTCAGCTTGAGCTCCATAAATAACCGCTCGTGGATGGAGAATCCTGCCTTCTCAAAGAGCGGCGCGTGCTGCCCGTGGGGATGCAGCAGGAGCTGCGTCTCAATGCGCTCCACTCCCGGCGAATTCTGCAGCAGCTCCAGCAAGTGAATCAGCAGGCGTGTCTCGATCTGTGTGGCGGTGTCGCTGTCGCGGGGGGCCTTGCCGCCAGAGACTCGCTTCCTATCCACAGCCGATCCCCCGGCTGACCCCCGATCTGACCCAAAGACGTCCCCGATCACTGCCTTGTTGTGTTCATAGACGCAGAAGACATACCCTACTACCCGGCCATCTTCTGAAGCGACGTACCCCGGCAGGATATGCGAATCCAGGTAGTCCAGCAGCAACTTGGCCGAGGCGCGATAGTCCCAGCGCAGCCGCCGGCTCCACTCGCCCGTCTCCTCCTCCAGCAATGGACGCAGTGCCGGAGCGGAGAAGTGCCGGAGATCGAGTATCTGGAGAGGAGCGCGTGCCGCCGATGACGAGGCGGGAACGGGAACGCGATTGCTCATGGAGCACACACTCCCTCGTGACTGCGGCACGCAATAGCCATCTCGGAGGAGTGTAAGCGGTAGCGCAATGACGCGCAAAGCCGTAGCTTTATCTGCCACCCGGGGTGCGAACGGGCGCACTCACCGGCGAAGCCTGCGCGTCGATCTGGTACACAGAGAGGTGCTGCGCCGGGTAGGAAAAGAGCGGCTGGTAGGAGCGCTGCGCGAGCAATATCCTCAAATCCGGGGCCGCTGACTCCCGCACCACCAGGATGTGCTCCCCAGCCGGCACGCCGCCCCGATCATAATCCAGCACCTGGCCATTGCGATAGAACGATAGACCGTATTCCACATCCCGGCGCACGCGATAGACGGCGACCGGTTCCTCCGGCTTGGCCATCTGGGCCAGGATGCGCGCCAGCGGTCGCGCGGAGTAGGCGTAGTCCACCAACTGAATGGTCCGCTTCGATCCGCTCACCAGCCCTAGGCCAAGGAAGGGTCCGACGCCAAAGAGGAAAAAGAGCAGCACAATCATCGGAATCGTGGTCGCGATGCGCAGGCGCCTCACCCCGAAGCGCCCCACGATAACGATGATTAGCATAAAACTTGCCAGCCCTGTGCTGCTGGCGGCCACCAGCGTGCGCAACGGCGGCACCCCCGACACGTGCACGATGAACCAGGGCAGCAGAAGCACCAGCGTCACTGTGATGCCGGCCAGTGCCGCATGCAGCAGCAGTAGCCAGGGGTGGATTCCCTCCTCCCGCTGGCGCAGCCGGTTGAGGTAGTCGCCGGTCAGAATGGTGAGTGGTGGAATGGAGGGCAGCACATACCCCGGCAGCTTGGAGCGTGAGAGCGAGAAGAAGATCACCGGGAACAGCGTCCACAGCACCAGAAACTCCGGGAAGGCATCGCCCCACCGCGCGTGCCCGATGTAGCGGTCCTTCGCCCGCCTGGCTCTCCATTCATTGACCGACTGCACCATGCCGTCTGCCAGAGCACGCAGTGCTACCACCGTCCACGGCATTAGCGCCAGCAGCATGACGGCAAAGTAGAACCAGATAGGCTGATCGTGCTCATAGCGGTTGGTGGCAAAGCGCTGCAGGTTGTGTTCCAGGAAGAAGACGCGCAGGAACTGCGGGTTGCGCTTGGAGACCGCGATATACCAGGGCAGCACCATCGCGAGATACAGGAGGATGCCGGGCACCCAGACCGTCCGCCGCAGCAGCGACCACTCCCGCCGCAGCGCGATAAAGGTGAAGATGATGGCCAGCGCAAGGAATGGTGCGACCGGTCCCTTGGCCAGTGTTGCCGCGCCGTTGAAAAAATAGAGGTCGAAGAGCCAGAATTTCTTGTCCGTCTCATACCAGGCATACCAGCCCAGCATGCCGATGCAAAATGGAGCGGCCAGCTGCATATCCGTGGAGGCGCCCCGCGCAAAGGCGATGATGCCGGCGCAGCTGGCCGTAATGAGCGCGGCATCGAGCTGACCGCCCGGCCGGAAGCGCCGGATGTGCAGAAAGATGAGTACCACCAGCGCAAAGGCGAAGGAGCCGGAGGGCAGCCGCGCCGCCCAGTCATGCACCCCAAACTCGCGAAAAGAGAGCATGGCGCGCCAGTAGTAGAGCGCCGGTTTCTCCAGCCACGGCTTGCCGTAGAGGATTGGGGTGATGTAGTCGTGACGCCGCAGCATCTCCCGGGCTATCTGCGCATAGCGAGGCTCGTCCGCACCCACCAGTCCCAGTCCATCGCCGCCAAAGATCGGCACCAGACCGTAAAACAGAAAGAAGATGGTGAAAAAACAGAGCGTCGCGCTCTCCAACACCATGGCGAATGAGGGATGCGCGGCAGTCAACGACTGGAGCCTGCTCTCGCCGCCCTTGTCGTGAGCACGGGTTTTCGCCTGCTGCTGTTTCAAAGGGCTACCGGCACAAGGCTATCAGATAGGTTGCGGCGTCCAGAGGTGATGACAGTCATGCATTCCCCGCTCATCAGAGTGTTGCCGCCGTTCGACTGAAGACCCGAGTGGAACTCCCGTAACCGGCAAAGCAGACGTCGAGCATCCACGGACATCTCCAATGCGTTTCTTCACCAAGTAACGGGTTCACTCCACCAAACGTCAAAATATTGCGCTAGGAAATTCGCTTGGCTTCTGGGAGCGTCCTGGGTGCGTTCTTGCTGAAAACGCGAGCTTGCAGTGATGTCTCCGTGGCTTCCGGCTTGACCGTCATCCGGGAGTAACTAAGCAGCTCTAGGACCGAACCGTGCGGATCACTTCCGCTATGCCGACTACCCAGCTCTGATCGCGATTTGCTGCTATAAAGCCGACGCAGCACGTAGATGTTCGATGTCCTGCATGGGAGGAGCACCGAAGAATCGGCGGTACTCGCGGCTAAACTGAGAGGCACTTTCATAACCAACACGCCGGCTCACTGTGCCCGCATCGAGAGACTCCGAGAGCAACATGCGACGAGCCTCCTGGAGCCGCAGTTGCTTTTGATACTGAAGCGGGCTCATGGAAGTGACGGCGCGAAACCAGCTATGCATGGCAGAAGGACTCATCCGCATCTCGCGAGCAAGCTCTTCCATACGGATCGGCCGGGCAACGTTGCGTCTTAGCCATGCGAGGCCGGAAGCGACACGCTGAACCTTACCGCTACCGGCGGCCATGCGGCGCAGTAAACCGCCTTGCTCGCTAAGCAGGAGCTTGTAGAAGATCTCGCGCCGGATGAGCGGTGCAATAATGGGTACCTGAGAAGGCTTCTTGAGTAATCCGGCGAGCCGAATGACTGCATTCAGCAGATCGTCATCCATCGAACCGACCGTCAAGCCGGGACGCAAGGGCGGAGCGCTCTCATGTGGCAGGTCTGTTTCGCGCATTAGAGACCCGATCTCATCGAAATCAAGCACCAGGCTCAAGCCAAGGAACGGCTTTGCGGGACTGGCCTCTTCGATCTGGCCCACCAGCGGAAGATCAAGCGAGACGAGCAGATACTTGTTCGAGTCATAGATGAAGCGTTGTTCGTTCAGCAGCGTACATTTCGCTCCTTGCGCGACCACGCAGAACACGGCTTTATGAAGCGACGTCCGCGGCACTTCGGTCGTGGAGGATCGGGTAAGAAAGAGACCCTCGATCTCCGTCCCGTGAGAACCTTCCCTTGGACACATTTCTTGAATCATTCCTGCCAGTTTTGCTGTCGTTGGCATCTTGTTCCTCGTCTTTACTCACCCATTGGACGTCGAGCTGCAACTCACGATCCAGCTATTTGTTGGAATAGGCAATTCTTCAGGCGGATCGTTCAATTCGCCGGGAAGATCACTGTCGTCTAACTTGTCAGACGGACATCATCAAGGAGCGCCACGAATGGGAAAGCTGGATGGAAAGATCGCGCTGATTACCGGCGGAAGTGAAGGCATGGGCTTCGACACAGCGAAGCGGTTCGTCAGCGAGGGGGCGTTCGTGTTTATCACGGGACGCAGGAAACCCGAGCTCGACAAAGCTGTTGAGACGCTGGGCAACAGCACGGCGGGAATCCAAGCGGATTCCGGAAAGCTGGATGACCTGGACCGGATGTACACCGAGATCAAGGAGAAGAAGGGCAAGCTCGATGTGGTGTTTGCCAATGCTGGTATTTACCAGCAGATGCCCTATGACAAGGTGAACGAGGATTTCTATGACCAGTGCGTCGATATCAATGCGAAGGGCGTATTCTTCACGATCCAGAAGGCCATCCCGCTCATGGATCAGAATGGCTCTATCATCCTGAATGGTTCATTCATTGGGAGTTCGGGCTTTCCCGGGATGGCTGTCTACGGAGCTACAAAGGCCGCTGTTCGGAGCTTTGCGCGTACCTTCACGGCTGAACTGAAGGGTGTCGGTCCCCGCGTCAACGTCATCAGCCCTGGGCCGATCCACACGGCAGGCAATGCTGCAACGCTGGGCAGCAATCAAGACGTTCTCCAGTACGTCACCGGCATGGTGCCACGTGGGCGCATTGGCGAAGGCAGCGACATCGGCCAGGCAGCCGTGTTTCTGGCATCCGATGATTCCAGCTTCGTGGCTGGAGCAGAGTTGTTCGTCGACGGCGGTATCAACGCCGTCTAGTTGGTTGACTTACGCTTTCAGAGTTGGCGGAGGAAAATTTGTCCTGTCCAATCCGGTGTATTCGAGGGAATGGTGCAGGGAGCGGGCTTTCTGACCGGAAAGTACAGCCGTCATGCTGACGGAACCGTGTCGGCGGGAGGGGGGAAGGCTCGATTCCAACAATCAGCCCTTCCGTATGTTCACAGAACGGAACTGGAAAATTCTTGACGAACTGCGGGCGGTAAGTGCTGAATTGAGCAAGCCCCTTTCGCAGGTTGCGCTTGCCTTGGTTTCATCCCGCCCTGGCGTCACTACACCGATCTTTGGAGCCTCCACGATGGAGCAACTGCAGAGCAACCTCGCCTCTGTTGAAGTCGAGATCAGTCCCTCCCAACTCGAACGATTGCAACTGGTAAGTTCATTCGAGCCTGGAGATTTCTATGGACTCTTCCAGGATCAGGTCAACAGAAGTATCTTCGGTGGGGCCAAAGTCACAGGTTGGCCGAAGTAGCAGAGACTAGATGGTCGTAGAACACTAGCCGTAGCGCTGGATCATCAATCATCTCCATCTTGACTCGACGGTCAGATCAGTGCTCATAAACGCCCTTTTCGTCACTTGACTTCCGGGTGGTCGGCCACCCGGAAACAATGCTTGGGTGGTCGAACTCTGTCCCACTGACGTTCGGTGCAGTGACTCCTGATGGCTCTCGCGCATCGCAGCTCTCCGCACGTCACACTAGTGTCAAAACGGACCTGGCGCGCAAACCCGTAACTTGCGTCGCGCCGGATTCAGCCCATACTCGAAAGGGAAACTGATACAGTTTTCCAAACGCCCTTTCCCCAGGAGGCGTAGCGAACAAAAGAGACCAGTGAACGCCACTGTTCGGCGCTCGCGTGAAAAGTCCGAGACTTGATGGAACTGCATACACTGCTGTTTTTGAATTCCGCTCTGCTCTGTTTCTCTACCGTCGGGCTGACGATCGTCTACCTCGCCAGTCCGGGGCTTCGTAGCCTCCGCTGGCTCGCGCTCGCTTACGGGTGTGGAACACTTTCGACGCTGCTGCTCGCCATCTCTCCACCCTCCGTTCCTCCCGCGTCGCGCATCCTGCTCGTCAACACGGTTCTGCTTGGCTCCTACGTTCTGCTGCATCGCGCAATCCTGGACTTCATCGGTGGCATACGCCAGCTTCCCCGTTTCGGCATCGCCATCTTGCTCGTTCAGCTCGCGGTGGACGGCTTTTTTGTGGCCTCGCCTCATGTCGCGCTCATCCGAATTTTCATCTTCAGTGTGCTGCTGGCCGCTCAACTCGGCTTGAGCTCGGCCACGCTGCTGCGGCGCATGCAGCCGGGCATGCACGTTGCCACCTCGCTGCTGGCGTTTATCCTGCTGGCCTTTGGCGCATTTAACGTCGCACGTGCTGCGTGGTGCGTCGCCGCATGGTTTCACCCGGCAACAGTCTCTATTCCCCGGCTGCAGGTTGCCGGACTGCTGGTGATGATCCTCTCCGCCATCGGCATCCTCTTCGGCTTTGTCTGGATGAGCTCGGAAAGGCTGCGGCTGGAGCTTGACCTCATGGCGCGCACAGACTCACTCACCGGCGTTTTGAACCGCCGCGCCTTCGAATCGGAGTTCGCGCGTGAAGTCGCGCGCAGCCTGCGCAGCGGCTCACCCCTCTCCGTGCTGCTCATGGATGTGGACCACTTCAAGTTCATCAATGATCTTCACGGACACATGGCCGGTGACGCTGTTCTTTGCGAGCTTGCCGCGATTCTTCAACGAGACCTGCGCCGTGCGGACCTGGTCGCGCGGCTCGGCGGGGAAGAGTTTGCCGCACTGCTGCCCGATACGGACGACGCCAAAGCAACCCACATCGCCGAGCGATTGCGCGCCGAGATTGAAACGCAGCAGATTCCGGTCGGCACGTCCACGCTGACCGTGACCGCCAGCTTTGGCGTCACTGCCTGGGAAGGACACCCAGACGCCTGGGAGGCCCTGCTGCACCGCGTCGACAGCGCCATGTACCAGGCCAAGCAAGCCGGCCGCAACCGCGTGCAAACGGCCTAATCTTGTCGACCCTACTTGAGCGAGCTCAGCACCAGTTTGCCAATCGTCTGCAGCTGCATGTTCGACGTACCCTCGTAGATCTTGCCGATCTTGGCATCGCGATAGAACTTCTCAACCGGGTAGTCTTTGACGAATCCGTAACCGCCATAGATATCAATCGCCTTGCTCGCGACCCGTTCCGCCACCTGCGAGGAAAAGTACTTCGCCATCGCCGCATCCTTCACGAAGTCCAGCTTTGCGTCTTTCAGACGAGCACTGTTATAGACCATGAGCCGCGTGGCCTCGATCTCCGTCGCCATCTCCGCCAGCTGAAAGAGCACGCCCTGGAACTCCGCGATCGGCTTCCCGAACTGCTTGCGCTCCTGCGCATAGCGGGCCGCGTAGTTCCACGCGCCCTGCGCCAGTCCCAGCATCTGCGCCCCGATGCCGATCCGGCCTTCGTTCAACGTCTCAATCGCAATTTTGTAGCCCTTGCCTGGCTCTCCCAGCACGTTTTCGGCTGGCACGCGGCAGTCGTCCAGAATCAGCTCGCAGGTCGAAGAGGCGCGGATGCCGAGCTTGTCTTCCTTTTTGCCAACCGAGAAGCCCGGGAAGTGCTTTTCAACCAGAAATGCCGTGATTCCCTTATAGCCGGCGCTGCGATCCAGCGTAGCAAAGACGATGAACAGCCCAGCCTCTTTCGCGTTCGTGATCCACAGCTTCTGGCCATTCAAAATATAGTGATCGCCGCGCTTCTCCGCGCGCGTGTCGAGGGCAAACGCATCGGAACCCGACCCCGCCTCACTCAACGCATAAGCTCCCACCATGCTGGTCGCCAGCTTGGGCAGATACTGCTTCTTTTGCGCCTCCGTCGCCCACCGCACCAGTGCATTCACGCACAAGGTATTCTGCACGTCGACCAGAACGCCAACTGAAGGATCGACCGCCGAGATCTCCTCCACCGCAAGGATCGCCTCAAAGAATGTACCCCCGGAGCCGCCATACTCCACCGGAATCTCAATCCCCATCAGCCCCAGATTGAACAGGTGCGGCAGCAGGTCCGGCTGGAAGTGCTGTTCTTCGTCCATCTTGTGCACGATCGGCCCAATGTTTTCGCGTGCGAACTGCCGCACTGTATCGCGGAAGAGCTCTTCGTCTTCGGAGAGTTGGCTGAGCGGGGAAGGCGTGGGGATGTCCAGAAGCGCATCAGGCATAGCAGGGTACCTCCTGGCCGGGCGGCCAGCGAAACTTCGATTGACGAACCGACGAGTGTAGCAGGGGACAGCGCCCTCCGGCGACCTCGACGCAATAGTTGCGGTACCTTGTTTCGTTCCGGGAACTTGGAGCGTATCGAGCCGGCTAGGGTTTCATCTGCATCGACTGCATGTGCATCGGCCCCATCTGTTGCAGGGGCACAGAATCGTCCGTTGCACCGGGAGCAGGAGAGATGCCGATGATTGGGGACGGGGAGCATGCGCGAGAAACAAAGATAGTACGGCAACGCAGCTACCAGTTCTGATCTCTCTCATGTGTGCCCTTGATTTCTCTGAAACCTAAACACGGTTAGTTAAGGTGATGTCTGTGGGCTCGCTCCACCGTGATGGCATCCGTTTCGTCGTCTACTCTAACGACCATCCGCCGCGGCCAAGAGCTCAGCCAAAGCTCAGGCTACGGTCCAATGGAAAGCTGGGCGGCCGTCCCCGAAAAGCTGCTGCTGGTTAATTCGTTCAGGAAGGATCGACCTATGCTCTCATCCAGCACTCCCATTGCGTTCGTTCCGGCAAAGGACGCCGCGCGCGCCCGCGCCTTCTATGAAGGGCTGCTCGGTCTGCAGTTTCTCAGCGACGACCAGTTCGCGATGGTTTTTCAGGCTAATCAGATCACGGTCCGGATCGTACGCATGGGCGACTTCACTCCCGCGCCGTACACCATCCTGGGCTGGGAGGTCTCAGGCATCGACGAGATGGTCGCGCAACTGACCGCACGCGGCGTGGCCTTCCAGAAATATCCCTGGCTGGAACAGGACGCTGCTGGGATCTGGACCGCGCCAGACAGCACCCGCGTCGCATGGTTTGCCGACCCGGATGGCAACATTCTCTCGCTCTCGGAGCACCGAAAGGCCTGATCCGAAACAGCCTACCGCCGCAACGCCGGGCCGCGAGGCCGGAACTCCATCCGCCGCGCAACCCCGGATGGCGAGCGATGCACGATCGACAGCTTCTCCCGCGCGATGATCTTCCTTGCTTGACCGCGCGCATGGTTGGCCCACGGCCCGGATGGATCCAGCTTCAGGTAGGTCGTCCAGTGGCGCAGTGCGCGCCGCCGCTCGCCCGTCCGCTCATACGCGAGCGCCAGGTTGTAGTGCGCGTCGGCGTACTTCGGCAACAGCTGGACGGCCTTGCGATAGGCCTCGATCGCCTCTGGCAGCCGTTGCAGCTCGTCCAGCACATTGCCCAGATCGAAGAAGGCCAGTGCATAGCTCTCATCGGCCACCGTGGCGCGGCGATAGAGCTCCTCCGCCCGCAGGAAAAGCCGCTGGTTGTAGCAGATGGTGCCCAGGTTGATGGCGGCGGGCGCATGGTCCGGCTCGAGCGACAGCAACATCTCATAGTGGGCCGCCGCCTCGTCCAGCTTGCCGCCCTCTTCTAGATGGACGGCTTCCAGAAAGAGCGATGCGACCCGTGCCTGGTGCGCCGCGTAGCTGGCCTGGCGGTTCGCCTGCGTGCTGCCAACCGCGGTCAACTTGCCGGACGTGGCCGAGTCGAAATCGAAGACGAACTGCCGCGCGATCGGCTCCATCACGGCGCCGGAGTGGCGAAAGACCATGCGTGATCCGTTGCGCGCCGTTCCCGCCTCCAGCAGCGGATTGCTCATGCCGGAGACCGAGCGCATGGCGTGTACGGATGCGCGAATGCTGGCAACGGAGAGGCGGGTGGCGCGCAGATCGCGCAGTTTGCGAAGGGGAAGTAGCTCCTGGAAGCCGTAGCTCTCGGCCGCGGCTACAAGCCCCGCCCGCTCCCACGCCATCAACTGCTTGGCATGGATGCCCAGGATGCGAAGAACGTCGGGACGGCTATATCTAGTCACAGCAGTTCGCTCGTCGTCGGAAACGTTGCCCGGCTCGTACTCTGACAAGAGTATGCGCAAGCCGGTGCGGGAGAGCAAGTTACAAACGGGAGAAAAAGTAGGAAAACCGGGTACAAAACCCGAAATGGATGGAAAGAGTTAACGATGAGGCGGAGCCGAAGAGCATCTGGAGCCGGCGATCGGAATTGAACCGGTGTCCTACTGATATTACGAATCAGTTGCTCTAGGTTTCCGAGCATTCGGTCAACATATGCGCTGCCGCCGGGGTACAGCTTTGAGAACTCGCTCGTCTTTGCAGCGCCCGGCGGTACAACGATAAACTGGCATCCCGCGCATGGGGTAGCAGACTGCTCGGCATCGAATGGCCGGCTGGTGCTGGCGTATCAGGATGGCGGCGCGAATGAATGGGATGGCGCGGTTAACTGGATGTGCTTGCGTGGCAGTGATGTCAAAGCCATCTTCGGCGTCTCGAGTTCCTACCGAAACTCGTCCAAAGTCTTGGGATAACGAAGATTAAGAGATATAGGCAATGGAACCACGAAGACTTGGCAGTCAGTAGTAAGTAGATGATGAAGTTAAGAACGAAACCTAGTGCTATGCTGCCAAGAATCGCAAGCGGAATTCGTACCTCATCCCAGATTTTCTTTAGACCACTCAGCTGCTCCTGCGGCATCTTTTCTCAACGATCAGCATGTTTGTTGCGTTGAGCTTGATCACTCTGGTGGGCTATCTAAAGCAGAACTCAACTTCATCGACAAGAATGTTCACCTGTGCAACCTGGATATTCTTTCCCTTCAGGTGCTTCGGTTTTTTGAAGTAAATGAAACCCTTAACGGTCTCTCCACCCTCCAAGGTGTTTTTTCGAAGGATAGACGAGTGAAGCTCCGCATATTGCTGCTGAAGAGAGGAAGCAGGGAAAGCAGCATTGTCGCGGGCTCGCGCATCGGCTGATGAATCGTGGAAGCTAACGTTCGAGGTACTGCCATCGCTGTTCGTTACGGTTGCATCTTGCTGAGCGAGACTGGCACCTGCAGCACCTAGCGCCGCACCGAATCTCTGCATATGTTCCGCGTGCTTTGTGGCCTTATCTAGCATTTGGTCAGCGTCCGCGCTCAAGACCGTAGTGCTCGCCTCATCTGAGAGCACTACGGAAGTTAGGCGAGGATCTAGTAAGACTGTGGAATTCGTGTCGCGTCGAACGCCTACCCAAACGCGATACACGTCTTTCGTCGTTGCCTCTGGTATGCCAGTGATGACGGTTGTATCCCCGTTGGTGATCCTCTTATAGATCTCGCCATTCCTGTACGTCGTCGTGCAGCAAGTCTGCGAGGAGTTTGGGTCGAAGGAGATCGTGGTCGTTGCTGCGTGCAGAGGCAAGCAAGACAGGAAGAATATAAGTACTAAACGCTTTGTCATTCGTTTCCCCGGCGAACTTACAATATGCTCACGCAGGGCGCTGGAATATCGCACGAAAGGGTGATGGCGCAGCGTGGCGGCAGACTGGGCGTTGGTATTTGGAGCGGGATGGTCTCACCTGGAGAACGGCGCTCCCGCACAACATACCCCTGCTCTAAAACTCTGGGCGGCTTCGCTCTAGGCGCGAAGCGATCTAGATGCGGTGTGCATCGTCTGCTTTGCTGCTACCGTTGTGCTATTGAGGTGGCCTGGAGCCGACGACCGGAATTGAACCGGTGACCTACTGATTACGAATCAGTTGCTCTACCAACTGAGCTACGTCGGCTGATCCTCTCGTGATTCTAGCGTCCCCGGCCCACCCCGTAAAGCGCCCACGTTCCTGGTCAATGCCCTTCCGAAGATCTTCCGATACACTGCCGTAACTGAGGTCCGAGGTGTTCTCCATGCGCTGCAGATTGTTGTGCGTACTCCTCACCATCACAGCCTTTCTGGTGTCCCAGGCGCAGACGGCTCCAGACGTGGCGCCCTTTATCTCCACATCGGCGTCGCAATTCGCGTTAGTCCACGTCCGCGTCATCGATGGAACGGGAGCGCCCGCCTTGAACGATCAGACGATTGTGATTGCGGGTGGAAAGGTTCAGTCCATACAGCCGGCTGCTTCGGCGAGGATTCCGGCGGGCATGCAGCAGCAGGATTGCACTGGTTACTCGGTGATGCCAGGTCTGATCGGGCTGCACGATCACCTTTACTTCACCGACTCCGTGGCTGACCAACTCGGCTCTGCCGGCCGCATCGCGGAGCCAGGTCTCTTTGGGGCAGAGATCCCTTACACCGCGCCGCGACTCTCTCTTGCTGCCGGAGTGACCACGATGCGCACCACCGGCAGCGTGGAGCCGTACACGGACCTGAAGATCAAGCACCGTATCGATCAGAATTTAATGCCGGGGCCGAGCATCGATATGACAGCTCCATACCTGGAAGGGGCTCCTACACGCTTTGCTCAGATGCACGAGCTGACTGGAGCGGAGGACGCAAGGCGTACCGTGGACTACTGGGCGCAGGAGGGTGCGACCTCCTTCAAGGCCTATATGAACATCACTCGCGACGAGCTGGGGGCAGCCATCCAGCAGGCTCACGCTCACACGATGAAGTTGACCGGCCATCTGTGTTCCGTCACCTGGCACGAGGCGATCGCCCTGGGCATCGATGACCTGGAGCACGGTCCTGTCTTTACGGACACAGACTTCGTCCCGGATAAAAAGCCGGACGTTTGTCCGACAGCGAGAGCGGGAAGCAATTCGTGGATGAAGCTCGATGTCCGAAGCGCCGAGGTGCAGTCGTTGATACGCGATCTTGTTGAGCATCATGTTGCCGTCACCTCTACGCTGCCGGTCTTTGAGCTAAGCGTACCCGGCCGGCCGAAGCTCCAGGGGCGCGTACTCGACGCCATGTCCCCGGCATCGGCACTTAGCTATCTCACGATGCGCGCACGCGTTCCACTCGACTCTCCTACAACCGCGCTGCTTCGTAAAGAGATGGACTTTGAAGTGGCGTTCGTCAAAGCCGGTGGAATGCTACTCGCCGGCCCCGACCCTACAGGCATCGGCGGTGTCTTGCCTGGATACGGAGATCAGCGCGAGGTTGAGCTGCTGGTAGAGGCGGGGTTTACACCCGTCGAGGCAATCAAAATCGCGACCAAAAACGGCGCCGATTACCTTGGGCGGGACAACGCCGTCGGTACGCTCGCAGCGGGCAAGCAGGCGGACATGGTTCTGATCAAAGGAGATCCTGCGACTCGCATAGAAGACATCGAGAATGTCCAAACTGTTTTCAAGAACGGCATAGGCTACGATTCCAGCAAGTTGGTTCAGAGTGTCAGAGAACAGGTGGGAATTCATTAGAGGTGCTTTGCGAGTGGGCTCCAGGCCTGAGCTCATGCCGTACCATCGACTACTTCAGACTCGCGCTCTTTGGATAGAGTCGAGCTGAGACGTGCCGTAGGCCCGCGAAGCCTCATTGCAGTACCCGCGTCCCGTAATCCGAACTGACCCCACCGCCACGCGCTTGATTTGCTCAAGCCGCAACATGCGCCGGCCGCCGCGCCAGCTCTGCCACTCCGAGTGCAGCGAGCAACATCCCGGAGGCAACATAGAACGGCATCCCCGGCGCATGGATCACCGCGCCTGCCCCGATCGATTTGCTGAAGATGTACGTGAACAGTCCCGGCCCGATCAGCCCCGCGATGCCGCGGATGCTGTTGATCGCGCCCTGCAATTGCCCCTGCTCCGACGGCCCAATGTTGTGCGACATAATACTCTGCGCCGAGGGCCACACCAGCGCCATCAGGTTCAGCACCGGGATGGCCAGCCAGAAGAGCAAGCCGGTCTTCGACAGCCCAAACATCGCGTACCCCGCCGCGCCACAGACCAGCCCCAGCGAGATCGCGCCGCGCTCGCCCAGCTTCCCGACCGCCCGCTTCACCAGCAGCGCGCCATAGAGCCCGGAGAAGATTCCCACCGTCGCCAGCGACAACCCCACTGTGCGATCCGTCCAGTGATACCGGAAATCCGCATAGATGACATACACGTTCATCAGCGACTGTTGCGCGATATACCCCAGCAGCAGCAAGCCCGACAACGCCAGCACCGAGCCGCGCCGGCTTAGCAGCGAGAGCGACCCCACTGGGTTCGCGCGCTTCCATGAGAACGCGCTCCGATTCGATCGGGCCAAAGACTCCGGCAGCACGAACAGCCCATAGAGCCCGTTCGCCATACTCAGCCCGCCGGCCACCCAGAAGGGCAGCCGCGGGTTCACATTCCCCAGCAAGCCACCCAGGGCTGGCCCCAGCACAAAGCCCATGCCAAACGCCGCGTTCAGCATGCCAAAGGCAGTAGCGCGTTTCTCCCGCGGCGTCACGTCCGCCATATACGCCATCGCCGTGGGAATACTCGAAGCGGTCAGCCCGGAGATCACACGGCCCAGGAACAGCCAGCTCAGCTCGGGCGCCCACGCCATCAGAAAGTAATCCAGGCCCAGGCCGAAGTTCGACAGCAGCACCACCGGCCGCCGTCCAAAGCGATCCGAGAGCGAGCCCAGCACTGGCGAAAACAGGAATTGCATCAGCGCAAAGACGGTGCCGAAGAGACCCAGCATCTGCGCCGCATTGGCCGCATTCCCGTGCAAAAAGCTCTCGATCAGCCGCGGCAGCACCGGCGCGATCATTCCCAGCGCCAGCATGTCCAGTGTAACCGTCAGGAAGATAAACGTCGCCGCCGCGCGCCGTCCTTCCGGCACCGGCGCAGGCTGCGCGGGGCCACCGGGCGAAGTCCCACCGGGCGGAGTCAAAAACTCCGGCTCCGTTAGCAGCGGGTTAGCAGCAGCGGCTCCTCTTGAGGGCTCTTCCGTTGGCGAAGGCATAGCGGTGTCTCGACAGTCTAGCCTGAGCCCCTAAAGTGAGGGATAAAACCCGGCCCAAAGCGGCCAAAACTCCCCTTCCAGGCACGAAAAAGCCACCCGGCAACAGGGTGGCTTTTTCTTCTGGGAGAATAGTTCCAACGGAGGCAAGGCCATAGGAACTTTCTTGGCGAAATCTTAAGGGTGCCTCCCGAGGGTGTCAAGGTTTAATCTTTCCTCCTGCAACTCGCGCATAATCATGCACTTAGGCCGATTCGCGCCAGCCCTCGCCCGGTCCGTGCCCCGCGCTCCTACTTTGTCAAATCGCCTGCATTGCTCTACTTAGCCATCCGGTTGCACCAGTATTGGTGCGACCTCCACCTCACTTCAGATTCAGTTTGATGAATTGGTTCTCCTCGAGCGTCGAGTCCGGCTTTCCCCGCAAGCGGCGGATAACCACCCGCGCACCGCCGAAGAAGACACCCAGCAGCACCGCCGTCCCACCTAGAATGGCAAACAGCGCAAAGACCCCCAGGAAGAGCCGCGCCGCCTTTGCCGAATCCCCCACATAGCCCTGCGGGTGGTTCCAGGTCACCGAAGCCTCGTAGTTGATGCTCTCGATCAGAGCGTGTGCATCGTCGGCGAAGAAATCTCCACTGGTCACCGCCACTAAAGGCCCACTGCGGCGCGTCAGCAGTGCCTCAATCCGGCTGTCGGCCAAAGTCTGAGGCCACGGGGTCCCCGACTGGTGTCCGGCCTTGAAAAAGGCCGCAATCGCCCGCTCCCGCTCCGCTGCAAGCTGCGGCGTCGGGTATTCGATCAGCGTCAACGTCCCGCTGCCCCGCATGGGATTGTACTTGCCACTCAACACCTCGGGACTCTTGCTGAAGTCGATCAACCCCGGCGGCAGCACCCCACTCGTCCGGGTGTACGCCTCAGGCCCCAGTGCATACCTGGTGTAGGTGATGTCCAGATCCTTGCGTGGCAAGTAGCCGGTCAGCGAGGGCGGAATATTCGCCGTCCCGTTCGGCACCGGCAGCTTGGTCGCGAGCTCGCGCAGCCCAGCGGCAGACATCGCGGTCAGGTGGTCGAACTTAGCATCCACCACCGTCGCCCCGTTCCAGAAGATGACCTGCGATCCATTTGCCGCCCCACCCCGCCCAATCTCCTCCGGATGTGTTCCCGGCAGCCGGTAGAAGGTGTAGGCCGAGTACGCCCCAGTCGCGTCGGCAAAGCGCATGGCGTGCACTGAAAGTGTGTTGCCATTCCCCATGTAGCTCGCCGCCGCATAGTCGCTGAAGCCGCACTCCTTCAGCACCTGCGCATTGGTTGCGTCCACGGCGCCTGGGTCGGCCTTCCTCTCGATCGCGCCATTCAGGCGCCAACCGGCAAAGCTCGCGGGCAGCAGAGGCGCCGGAGCCGCCATGGCGCTCACCTGCTGCTTAGCAAATGCAGGACGAGCCACAGCCAGGGTCATAACCAGAGTTGGGGAGAGGAGCAGCACGGGCAGAAAGGGGCGGGAGAGGCGCAAGCGGAGTGGGTACATAGAAAGTAACTGCGAGAAGATTATCAACAAACGGCGGCGAGAAGAAACCTCAAGCTGCACAATCCGCGCCCGCTCCAACCGCTATCACGCTTGTCACCCACAGACGTTCCCGCGATCAGAGTCCTCCGCTCCGGACAGAGATGCGCTCAGCGCTCTTAAGCCGGCCGCTTTTCCGCTGACCGCCTCTTAGCGTCTATCCTCATCTCACTGCAGCACCCGCCACGGCGACACCGTCTCCCATCTGCTCAGCTCCTTCAACGACCAGGCAGCATCCTTGTCCGTGTGGCAGGTGTTGCAGGCATTCGGCATCCCGAACTGCTGGGTCAGCCGGGGCGAGATAAACCGGAAGGTATGCGCCGCCACGAACGTCCCGGGCAGCGTCTGTTCTATCTTCGGCATGTGGCAGCCGGTGCACTGGCTGCCCGCGCTGGTCGCGCCATGGTGCGTGTGCTCGGCCACAGTCTGCGTCGTCCCCGGCCCGGGAACCGCATTCGCTGTATGGCAGCCCAGGCAGAGCCCGTTGCCCTCCGTGACCAGGCTCGAAGAATGCTCCGCGCTGTGCACATTGTGGCAGCTGGAGCAGCGCACCTCCCGGTGGTACATCAGGCTCTGGACATAATCGTTGCCCTGCATCCGGTTCTTGTGCGCGGTTTGATCCGGCCAGTAGTAGAAGTTCGTCTCACCCAGCCGGTGATCCTCCAGCGTCCATACATCGGCCAGCCGCTGCCCAGGCAGGAAGCCCACCGGCCAGTCGTAGTACTTGCCAGCGATGGGATTGGCCTTTGGCTGGCCCTGGCTGTGGCACTGCAGGCAGGTGTCGTTCGAGCGCACGGAATCCAGCGCATCCGGATTCACGATGTTCTTCGCCGACGGATGCCGCACGTGCTCGCTCCCCGGTCCGTGGCACTTCTCGCAGCCCACGTTCCACTCCGTCGGCGTGTGCGTTGCAATGTTGTAGTTCACCGAGTGGCAGCCATCGCAGAGCGGACCCGTCGGCCGCTGGGCGTTGTCGGCCGGGTAGTGCGCCGTCCACCAGTCGGTACCGTCCGCCACATGGAAGGGCAGCCACTTCCGCTTCAGCACATCCCATTGCGACGGAAGCACGTAGTAGTCGTCGCCGCGCCGTGCGAAGTACCGCTGCTTCCACCGGCTGCCATAGACAAACGCGACCTCACCCAGCCCAAACTTCAGGTTCGGGTCTGGGTGCGCAAAGTCGCCCAGCACCGCCTCGGGGTGCTCCTTAGGATCGCGAATCACATTCGCCATGCGTGTCTTTTTCCACGACGCATATACATCCGCATGGCAGCTCTGGCACTGCTTGGAGCCCACGAATTTGGCCTGCACGCCCGACGTCATAACAGGTGCCGCGCCCACCTTCCCGTCTGCCTGTGCCGCGAGCGGCAGCAGATCGCCAGCAAGTCAGCGGCCAGTAGAGCAAGACGGCAATGCCGTGGGAGCATGGAGCTACTATCCCACAACGGCAACAAGATCGTCACAGTCGTGTGCCATCCTGAGCTCTGAAGATCGTCAACAAGCCTGCCGGAGCGAATGTAAGGGGGTGCGGATCCATCTCAACTCAGGAAGGGACAAGAAGGCGTGTTCGCTTCCTGCTCACCCACGTGCGCTTAGCGAACACGTATCTTCTCGCAGTCGCCAGACAACGTAACGCAGCTTCCTTGCTTACAAGCACTTGCGGGCGACAGGACTTTGGTCTGTCGCTTGCACCTGTATTTGGTGAAAGCAGAGGAGTCATGAACCCGATCCGCACAGTAGCTCTCTCCCTTTGCAGCCCGGCGCTCCTGGCCCTTGCGGCCTGTGCCCAGGCGTCCCCGGCTACGCCGCCACCCCCTCCCATGGCCGCCACCCAACCCGGCGCTACGGGCACACCGGTCACCCGCAGCAGCCGTGTTCGCACTGTGCTGAATGGTCCCGCCGGCGACATGCAGGGCTTTACCCTCCGCAACGGCGCCTCTGTCAGCCTCCCTCCAGACCTGGGCATACGGCTCCACCGAGTGCTGACGCGGGGCTCGCGTGTACAGGTCAGCGGAGCACAGGAAGTCATCTCCGGCCAGACCAGCATCGCAGCACAAAGCGTGACCGTGAGCGGCCAGACGTATGCTGCCGCGACACCTGGCCCCGGTCTAGCGAGCGTTGCCCCACCGCTCCCACCACCTCCCCCGGGCCCCCGTGGTCCACGCGCGCGCCGTGGACCCGGAGGACCACCACCTCCCCCGGCGGATGGAGCAGTTCCGCCACAACCACCGCCTCCGGACGGAGCAGCCCCGCCCCCACCGCCCCCGGGCGGGCCACCACCGCCGCAGCTCTGAGGAGGCATCGTGAGACACCCAATTCCCTTCGCGATCGCAGCCGCTGGGTTGTTCTTGATGATTGCCGGATGTGCGGGCCCACTGGGTCCGCCGCTCGGTCTGGGGCCCGGCTTTGACCAGGCGATCCTGATCATCCTGCTGCTCGTGGCCGCAGTCTTCGTCTACCGGGCGCTCACGCAGCGCGGAGCTTCCCCCGGAGAACTTGTTCGCGGTCGGCCCACCACCAGTCAGGCGCAAGAGCTCCTCCGGGAGCGCTACGTACGCGGTGAGGTGAGCCGCGAAGAGTACCTGCGCATCGCCGAAGACCTGCGCACGAAGTAATCTCCCTCACCAACACGAGTCATCCCGAGCGCAGAGAAAGGCGGAATATATACACAATCCGGGTACCCCATTCTTCGCGCCAGAACATAATTGGTATGCAAAAAACATCTCAAGCGCGAAGGGTGGGTCATGCGCCAAAGGCGCATCCTCTTTTCATCCCTAGGTGAAATCACCACGCTTAGAAAGCTTTTATTCCACCGGCGGTAGCGCGTGCAGAAAGCGCACCAGCTGCCAGCGCTGCACCTCCGGCAGATTCGACCAGGCTGGCATTCCATGGCTGAGCGAGCCGTTGCGCAACAGCCACTGCAATTCGCCATCGGTCGCGTTCCGCACCCGTGCCGTGTGCAGCGAGGGCCGGCGGCCAATTCCATCGGCCTTCTCCCCGTGGCAGGAGGCGCAGTGGCGCGCATACACTTGCGCTCCCGCCGCAATTGCCGGCAAATTGTCGGCCAACGGATTAGCGCGCGTGCGCTCCGCATCTGGCACCTTACCGAGCCACTCGCCCTGCCCTCCGGCCGCGAAGACCGGAAGAGCCGTGACCAGCAGCAGAGCCACACCAGCGGGCGTTCGGCGCATCAGCGGCCACCCTTCCGACGAAACATCGTGCCGATCTGTCCCATCTCGTACGCCACGCCCACACGGAAGATCTGTGGCAGGCTAGAGTCGTTCAATCCAAAGCCGGTCCCAAAAGAGAAGCGAGGCCCGTTCGGCAGCTGCCAACTCGCCACCGGACCCAGGTAGTGCGACGTCAGCCGCGTCCCCGGAGTATAGCGGTCGCCCAGCCCGCCATACATCTCCGCCCCAGCCGCGAAGTTCTCCGCGCACAGCGAGCACCGGTCGGCGGATGCGCGCAACCGCAACGGCCGGCTCGCGCCCAATGCATAGCCAAACTCCCACGGCGAGTTGTTCAGGTTCTTCTCAAAGATCAGGTTCTCGGAGAAGTTCCAACCCCTGGCATCGCTCGACAGGATCAGCTTCAGCTCCGCCTCGCGCGCCTTCTCCTTGCGGGTGTCGCGCACGCTGTCGATCAGGTCGCCCTGGCCGTCGTGGCCCACCACTTCAAGCACGCTCTTGTTGGCGCCGTTTATGTTCTCGAACTCGACGTAGAGCACTGGGTTAATCCAGTGCTCGCGCCAGAGCGGACGCACGCGGTTTTCAATCCGGAATCCCGTGAAGAACGTACTCTCGCCCGCCGTGCTGGTGGCGTCCAGGTAGAGCTCACTGGTCCACCATGCCGTGGTACCGTACTCAAACTCGGTCGAGGTGCCAAAGAAGCGGTTGCCATTCTCCGGTTTACCGACGGCCGTCTTGGACTCCAGCTCAAGCGACCCCGGCTCCTCCAAGTGATGCGAGTAGGTAACGAAATACGGCATCTCCTGCCCGAAGCAGGGGACAGAGAACAGGAGGAGAGATACAGCGAGCGGTGTTTTCATGAACGCAGCAAATCCGATCGAAAAGGTTGCGCTCTCGGTCAAGAGCCAAATGCAGACTAGTTCAGTCCGAGTTCCAGAACGAACAGAGCGCAGCGAGTATTCAGGATCTTGCAGTGAGTGGCTGAATCTCGGACTTAATGGTCCGACCGTCATCGAGCGACCTGAGCGAGCGTAGCGAGTCGAAACGGAGTCGAAGGACCCGCATTTCCAGACCACGCAAATACACGCGGGTTAGTCATGCGCCAGAGGCGCATCCGTTCTCCGGCTTCGTCACCAAGGCAAGCGAAGCTTTTCTTAAGAGCAGCCTCTGGCAAGTGACCAAAGTGCGTGACGATTCAGCCAGGGTTACCGAGTATCCATCTGAAATTGATAACCTTGGAGTAGGCGAAAGAAGAGCATCCGCTCTGCAGTTAAATAGTCTCCAATTAAATCCTTTGTTTAGAGGACTTTGGCCGTAACTTTAATGAATAGAGGACTTTACCGGATGTCCCCTCCGTTAAGTCTAATTAGCAGAGGACTTTAGCTGAAAAGTCAGGGGGTGGGGAATGGGGTTGCAGTACGCCACAATACCCGAAATTCTAATGACCGTCACTGACCCGCGCTACCGCCACCGCTCTGCGCCAGCCGCAGCCCGCTCAGGCCGCTGATGTACTTCGTGATCCCGCGGTAGAGCGACTCGGCGATCCGCTCCCGGTACGCCGGGTCCCGCAGCTGCGACGCATCGCTCGGGTTGGTCAGAAACGAGATCTCGGCCAGGATCGAGGGCATGTTGGCGCCGATCAGCACGACGAACGGCGCCTTCTTCACGCCGCGGTCTTTCAGCCCCGGATTGCCTGCCTCGAGCCCGGTGTAGAGTGAGTTTTCGACGTCGGCCGCGAACTCCCGCGACTCGTCGATTTTGTCCTTAAGCGTGATCTTCTTCACCAACCCGGAGAGCTCGTGGATTGACTCATCGGAGACCGCGTTCTCACGCGCCGCAACTTCCAGCGCATCCGGTGAGGTGGTGAAGTTCAGGTAGTACGTCTCCACGCCGCGCGCCGTCGGATCGGAGCTGGAGTTAGCGTGCACGGAGATGAACAGGTCCGCCTGCGCCTTGTTGGCGAGCGCTGTCCGCGTCTCGAGCGGAATAAAGGTGTCGTCGTCGCGCGTGTAGATCACGTCCGCGCCCAGCCTCTGCTTCAGCAGCTTGCCCAGCCGCAATGCCACATCCAGCACCACCTCTTTCTCCTGGATGCCGCCTGGCCCCAGCGTCCCTGAGTCGTGACCCCCATGCCCAGCATCGACCACAATCCGCCCGATCTTCAGCCCCAGCGCCCGCACCAGGGAGCGCTCCCCAACCGCGGTCGGCATCGCCTCATGCGACCCTCCGGCGGCCCCCTGTTCCATCTCCGGCGCTCCATGGCCGGTCTTGTTTTTACGCCGCTCCTGCCGCGAACTGCTGCTGCCGTCCGCAATCTCTGGCGCGGGCATGACCGCAGGCTTTACCGTCTCGCCATCGTTGGTCGCGACGGATGCGGTCGTCGCGCCGGGAGCGAGTGCCAGTGTGCCGGGCTGCTCCGTAGCGCGCGTGGTGCCCGCGACCGAAGCCGCGATCGGCTCCGTCGTCGGCCGGCGCGTGGCCTTTACCCGGTCTGGCTGCTGCCCCAGCGACGCGATGTCCCGCAACGATCGCTTGGCAGTTGTCGACTTCGCCGAACTCGTGGTCACCACCGCTGCTTTGCCTGCGCGCTCGGATGTGGGCTCTGGGCCACGTGGAGCAGGGTCCAGCCCAGGGCCAGTGTTCCAGGGCTGGTCGACTGCCGCTGGTGGTCTGACGCTCGTCGTTTCCATCGGCTTCGTCTGTTCTGCTGTCGTTGCGACTGTCTCCACCGGTTGTGACTTCGTTCCTGGTTTCACGCCGTGGATGTCCCCCACGCCGTGAATATCTATGATCAGCCGCCACGGATTGGGCAGGAAGAAGGCCGAGTACTCGCTCACCTGGCTCACGTCGAGCACGATACGCGTCACGTCGTTGGAAAACTGGGCGACACGGATCCGCTTCAGGAAGCCATCATCGGTCACGTCGACAGACTTGCCGATCAGCTCCGGCGCGACCTTGGCGCCGTGGAGATCGAAGTAGATCCGGTCCGGATTTGGGACGCGCGCCGCCTCATACTGCACCTGGTCCTGCACATCGATAGCCACCCGCGTGTACACCGGCGTCGACCAGTGCCGCACCCCTGTTACCAGCGGCAGCCGTCCGTTGCGGGGAGGCGGCACAGCATTGAGCCTGGCCTCGCTCAGGTGCGCCTCTGGCTTGGGCTCGGGCGCTGTCTGAGCAGGAGTTGGTGCTGCCGACTCCGCTGTTGGCTGACCGCTGCTCGCAGCCTGCGCCTGGAGCCGCGTCAACTCATTGGTGTGTTCATTCGTAGGAGCAGCCCTGGCCGGCTCTGCCGAGGGAGCAATCTCGTGCGAAGCCCGGGCCGCATCGAGCACCGTACTATGTCTCCTGCTCTTGGCACCGTAAGCGCGGGAAAAGGCGCCATACACGGGGGTTCCCTCAGCCGCTCCGTCCGGGGATGCGCTGGCCGTGGTCTCCGGGTAAGTCGAAGAGAGGTGGCCATGCTTCGCCGCACTCTCCTCGCGACGGATCGCCTTCAACTCCGCCCGAGCATGGTCCGCCAGCGGACTCCCGGGGTAGGTCTTTACAAAATCGGCATAGATCGCCTTCGCAGCGGAGCGGTCGTGGAGATCCTGGCGGTAGATTTCGCCTTCGTCGAGCAGTGCGCTGATTCGCAGGCGGCTGCCCGGGTATTCGTGCCGCAGAAACTCGTACTGACCGACCGAGTCGCGGAGCGCCTTCTCATCTTGGAAGACACGCCCCTCCTCAGCGAGCAGGCCCGCCACTGCCGCTACTGCATCGGTGGCCTTCGTGTTGGCTGGATTGTCGTGATAGATCGCGCGATAGGCCGCCAGCACACGGTCATAGTCGCGTCGCGTGCGCTGCTGTTCAGGGCGACCCTCGAGCGCCTCTTGCATCCGCTCCGCCCGGTCGAATGGGCTAATGGCCGCGCGCGCAAAGGCTCGCGGAGGCTCGATGCTTGCTCCAAGGGCGAGCAGGGCAGTTGCCGCGAGCAGAAGGCGCCGTCGTGCCGTAACGGGAGAGAGCGAAGCCGGCATAGAGAGCTGAGCAGGTGTGTCGTCCAGAGCTAGCTTGATTATAGGTGTCCGGGGTACGCCACCTTCCCCAGAAATACAGAGACACCAAGTTAGACACGGGCAGCTCTTCGCGGTTGCTGTGGTCCAGCCTTTCGGTTACTGAAGCATTGCCGCCACGATCTCCGGCGCGCTCGCGAGTGCTGCGTCGAGCTGCGAAGGGTCTTTGCCGCCGGCCTCAGCCAGGTCGGGGCGGCCGCCGCCGGAGCCGCCAACCTTTGCTGCTAACTGGGCGACGATCTTGCCCGCCTGCACACGGCCGGTCAGGTCTTTGGTGACGCCAACAATCAGCGCGACTTTGCCGTCGTCGGTAGCCGCACCCAGCACCACCACGCCCGAGCCGAGCTTCTGGCGCAGGTTGTCCACCAGCGTGCGCATCTGTCCGCGGTCCAGCGACTCCACGCGCTGCGCCAGCACCTTGATGCCTTGCACCTCGACCGCTTGCGAAGCGGATGAGGAGACGGATGAGGCCGCGGACTTCATGCGCATAGTGTCCAGCTCACGGTGCAGACGCTTGATCTCGTCATCCTGCGTCTCCAACCGTTGGCGCAGGGCGTCGGCGGGCGAGATCTCTGAAGCCGCTGCTCCCGCCACCTGTCCGGCGAGTTGCGCTACGGCGAAGTCGCGCCGGAACTCCACGAGCGAGCCCAGGCCGGAGATCGCCTCCACGCGCCGCACGCCGGAGGAGACGCTGTTCTCGCCGACCAGCTTGAGCAAGCCGATCTCGCCTGTGGCGCTGGTGTGCGTGCCTCCACAGAGCTCGGTCGAGAAGTCGCCGATCTTGACCACGCGCACCTTCTCGCCGTACTTCTCGCCGAAGAGCGCCATCGCGTGGTACTCGTTCACGGCGACATCGATCGGCACATCTTCGAGCGTAATGACGGGCGTGTTGGCGAGGATCTGCTGGTTGACGATCTCTTCCACGCTTTGCAGCTCCTCGCCGGCGACTCCGCTGAAATGAGAGAAGTCAAAACGTAACCGTGACGGAGACACAAGCGATCCGGCCTGCTTGACGTGGGTGCCCAGCACCTCGCGCAGCGCGGCATGGAGCAGATGCGTGCCGGTGTGGTTGCGGCGCGTGGCGTTGCGGAAGGTTGGATCCACGACTGTGTCCACCTTCATGCCCAGCGCGATTGGCTGGCGCAGCGTGACCTTGTGTGCGCGCACACCCTGCACCGGCTGCACGCAGCCGCGCACCTCGGCGACAACCGTGTTGTGATCATCAGAGCGGAGCCAGCCCTGGTCGCCGACCTGACCGCCGGAGTCAGCATAGAAGGAGGTATGGTCGAGCACGACCTCGACCTCGTCGCCCGCGGGCGCCTCCGGTACGCCAGCCCCGTCCTTAATGATCGCCAGAACTTCGCAGCCGGTGGAGGTAAGCTGGCCGTAGCCTTCGAAGAGGGTCTTGGGGAGATCGCGAAAGGCGGGTGAAGCCGTGGCTTTTGAGCCGCCCTTCCAGGAGGCGCGCGCGCGTGCTTGTTCTTCTTGGCGCGCGCGCTCGAAGCCGGTCAAGTCGAATTCGATGCCTTGATCGCGTGCCGCATCGACCATGAAGTCAAGCGGGAGACCGTAGGTTTCATAGAGGTGGAAGGCTGTTTTGCCGGAAAGTGAGACTCTTTTTGCTTGCTGGTAAGCCTTCTGTATCGCGCTTTGGTATGGCTGCAGAGCCTCCTGTGCTTTTTGCATTTCTTGCATTGCATTTTGGTATGGCTGCAGAGCCGTCAGTGCCCTTTGCATTTCTTGTATTGCATTTTGGTATGGCTGCAGAACCTCCTGTGCTTTTTGCATTTCTTGCATTGCATTTTGGTATGGCTGCAGAGCCTCCTGTGCTTTTTGTATCGCATCTTGGTATGGCTGAAGCGTAGTTTTCGTTTCCCAAGCTCGTTGCAAGGAGTCTTGGAGGGGCTGCAACGCCGTTCCAATTTCTTCAGCAGCGCTTTTCACCTCGCCGGCAGCGCTATCCAATTGCACCGAACCAGCGCTCATTACCCGCGCAAACTGATGCTCTTCGGCGAGCACTACCTTAGCCACACGATCCGCATTCTCGCGCAGTTCCGGATACGCGCGCTCCATTTCGTCACGCACGGCGTAGACCATCTCGTGCATGAAGGGCTTTTCTTGTCCGAGCAACCGACCGTGCCAGATACCGCGCCGCAGGATTTTGCGCAGCACGTAGCCTCGACCCTCGTTCGCGGGCAGCACTCCATCGCTGATCAGAAACGTTGCAGCGCGTGCATGGTCCGCGATGATGCGCAAGGATGCATCCGTCGTTGCCGTGCCATCGTGGTAGTTCGTGTCCGTCAGCTGCGAGGCACGCGCGATGAGTGGCGTGAACAGGTCGGTCTCGTAGTTCGAGATCTTGCCCTGGATCACCGCGGCCATACGTTCCAGGCCCGCGCCGGTGTCGATGGAGGGCTTGGGCAACAGGTTCAGTTCGCCCTGTGCGGAACGATCGAATTGCATGAAAACCAGATTCCAGATCTCGACATAACGCGCGTCGTCTTCGCCGAAGGGCTTGTCTAGTTTCTGGCCATCCGGCCCGATCTCCTCCGAGGCCGCGATGCCCATGTCGTAAAAGATCTCAGAGCACGGACCGCACGGTCCGGTGTCGCCCATCTGCCAGAAGTTGTCCTTCATGCCCATGCGATGAATGCGTTCCGCGGGAACGCCTTGCTCCAGCCAGTAGTCGTAGGCCTCCTGGTCGAAGGGCACACCGTTTTCGCCCGCAAAGACGGTCACGTAGAGCTTGTCCTCCGGAATCCCAAACCACTCCGGCGAGGTCACCAGCTCCCACGCGTACGCAATAGCCTCGCGCTTGAAGTAGTCGCCAAACGAGAAGTTGCCGAGCATCTCAAAGAAGGTGTGGTGGCGGCGCGTGAAGCCGACGTTTTCCAGGTCGTTGTGCTTGCCACCAGCGCGTACGCATTTCTGCGAACTGGTCGCGCGCGTGTAGTCCCGCTGCTCCAGGCCGAGGAAGACGTCTTTGAACTGGTTCATGCCTGCGTTGGTAAAGAGCAGCGTCGGATCATTTGCCGGAACGAGCGACGAAGAGTGCACACGGCGGTGCCCTTTCCCTTCAAAAAACCTCAAAAACATCTCACGAATTTCAGCGCCGGAACGGGATTGCATACGCTCGAGTTTAGCAGCGGGACTGACCGTCCAGGCAGATGCGCGCGCGCGCTGGAGTGCTGTGCTGGCGAGCTTTGCTCGCCCGAACTCACTTAAGGTTAAGCGTTGCTCGCTTAGGCGGGCTGCCAGATCGCACCTTCCAGCTTTGCCTCGCCCTCCCGCGCCTGCTGCAGCTGCGCAAACTGCTCTGCATGGGCCGCCATGCCCAACGCGGAGCACAGAGCATCGAAGGCATCCGGCGACGTGCGCGCCTTTGCCAAGACATCCTCCGCCAGCTTCGCAAACTCGCGCCGCTGCAGATGCTCCGATCTCGCTTCGGCATTGCTCACGCGTGTCTTGCCGGTGAAGACGCGAGGATAGATCTCCACCACCAGCGGCAACCGAGGCTCATCGAATGGCCAGATGGAGAAACCAGCTTGCTTCAGCTTCAGCAACCACGGCATGCCGCGGAGGGAGCCGGTTCCGACCGCACCTGCCCCGCCGATCTGAAAGGTCGAGGTTGGCAACCGCCCGATACGTTCGCCTACCTCTCGCTCTGTTGCTCGATAACCGAGAAACTTCGGCCCACGATGATCCTGCGGGCACTGTTGCGCGGGACGGCCCCAGAAAGGTGGGCGGCAATCGCGCAACCAGCTCTCGCCCTGCGCGGCAACCACGGCCCACAGCTCCTCCGCAGTCGACGCGTTCTGCTGGCGAACGAACCAGGCTGTGAAGCTAAACGAGAAGTCAAAGCCGACCACCAGCTCTGGCGTCTTCTCCGCCTGGGCGATGACCCACGCAACTGTCTCTCCCCGCGTGCGGCCAGCGCTCAGCGAGACCGTACCCCCCGAACGATCTGCGATCCAATCCGCAACCCAGATGCGCCTTCGCTGTCCAGCCTGCGTCGCATCACCAGACCAGTCAATCGCGATCGCTCGTTTTGGCGTCTCAGTAGGCGTCGGTAAGTGCGGCACATTTCTCACGAGAGTTCGTTCCTTCACTTCATGCCTAAGTTCAGCGGTTTGCAGTGCACCTGTTTGCTATCTAGTTTCTCCCTCATCATGCTTGTCTGGCTCTCCGCGGCCGCCGAAGCACAAGCGCCTGCGAATGCCGAATCTTCTGCCGCGAAGACCGTGTCCACTGCGGACGCTACGTCCAACTTCTTCGAGCGCCTCGCGGACTACTATAAGACCGACTGGAGCCCACTGCCGCTGACGGCGGGATCGGTTGCGAGCGCTCCGGAGCGCCGTATACTTGCGTCTCCGCTCGACTCGCCGCCTTTCCCAAGCTCCGACTGGAGCTATGGCGGATCGCCAGAGATTGGAGCTCCCAATCCAACCGGTACGCCACTGATGACCGCCCTCTATGGTGCGGAGGGCGCGGCGAAGCGCCGCACGCAGATCTACGGCTGGATAGAACCGGGATTGAATTTCTCGACATCCAGCACTTCGAACGCGCCCGCCGGGTACGACTTATATCCGAACCGGCTGGAACTCGATCAGGCCGTGGCTTACGTAGAGCGGCTACCGGACACGGTGCAGACCAGGCACTTCGACTACGGCTATCACGCGACTGCGTGGTATGGCACCGATTACCGCTACACGGTCCAGAAGGGAAATCCTGAGCGATCAGTTATTGAAATACAACCGGCAGTACGGTTTTGATTTTGCCTTCGAGTACTTCGATCTTTATTTTCCACGAGTGGCGCAAGGTCTGAATGTGCGTGTCGGGCGCTTTGCCAGCGTTCCCGGCATCGAGGTGGAGGCGGCCCCGTCTAATTACATGTTCACGCACTCGCTGCTAAGTATCTATTCGCCATTCACCGTCTCCGGCGTGGTGGGCACGGTGAAGCTTAACACTCAGTGGCTGTTACAAGCAGGCCTCACCGCCGGCAACGATGTCGCCCCATGGACGAGCGGGGCAAGGCCGTCCGCTGTCGCCTGTGTGAACTACACGACGAAGAGCGTAACGACAATGTATACGTCTGCGCCAACGGCATCAACTCCGGCAAATATATGCCTTCGACAATATTCAGCACCATGACGCGACCTGGTATCACAAGTTTTCGAAGTCCGTGCACATCGCCAGCGAAGGATGGTACATGTACCAGCGCGATATGCCATCGGTGAGCAGCGGCATCACTCCAATCGCAGGCACCTCTGGCGCCTACTGCGCACCGGGTGAAGTTCGCTGCACCGCGCCAGCATTTGCGTTGATAAACTATCTCAATAAAGAGTTCTCACCGAAGCTCTATGCCTCGCTACGCACCGAATTCTTCGACGATTCGAAAGGCCAGCGCACGGGCTACCACACGCGCTACTCCGAACATACGCTCATGGTAGGTAAATGGATCGGGTCGACCGTACTCTTTCGTCCAGGGCTGCGCTGGGATCACTCCTATGACGCGAAGTCGTATAACATAACAACGGGCGCAACCGCAGTCAGTTAACGTTTGCTTCGGATGTGGTCTTTCGTTTTTAGTGCGGGCCTTCCGAATCACTGCTCATCTTCGATCTCACTCGCGGGCGGCTCCAGCACATCCAGTTCGCTCAGCTGCTCCAGGGATTCATCTTCGGGAGCCCAACTCCGCAGCACCTTCAATACCACTCCGGGAGCAAAGCCTGCGCCGACTAGCCGGCGCAGCGCTCGCGCTGTCTCCTTGTCGTTAGTGGGCCGCTTCATCCGCTCGCGCGCGATGTACTGTCGCGCCAGATCAGGCTCGCTAACGCTTTCGTAAGCAGCATCGAGGGTCTTTGATACCAGCTCCGGATGGACGCCCTTTTGCATCAGGCCTTGCTGCACGCGGCGGCGTCCGAGCTTGTCGTTTTCCTGCCGCAAGCGGGTATAGTCGGCGGCATAGCTCTCATCGTTGAGGAACTTGTACTCCTTCAGTCTCCCAACGACGGTGGCGATCTTCGCCTCGCCGATCTCGCCCTCTTCCACGCGCCCGCGCAGCTTGCGTTTCAGCTCCGCGACCGTCTGCATGCGCCGGCCGAGCGAGGCTGTGGCGTAGTCGAAGAGCGCTGCTTCGGTCAGCGGCTCGCGCAGCTTCTTTGGTTTTTTGGCGGCCCAGCTCATGGATGCTGCTGCGTCCGCAATCCAGTCGCGCCGTGGTCATCGCGCTGTGGGGCCGGCGTGCCGGTCCACTTGTCGCACCACTCGTTCACGGTCTTATACCAGAGCTCGGAGTTCTGCGGCTTCAGCACCCAGTGGCCCTCGTCGGGGAAGTAGAGCATCTTCGAGGGCACGTCCATGCGCTGCAAAGTGGTGAAGAGTTGCAGTCCCTCGGAGACGTCGAGCCGGTAGTCGAGCTGGCTATGCACGACTAGCGTGGGCGTCTTGAACTTTGTTTCGGAGAGCATCGGGGACCAGCGGCGGTAGTTCAGCCGGTTGGGCTTGCCGCCGGTGCTGCCCCAGGGTGTTCCCCTGAACTCCCACTCGTTGAACCAGAGCTCCTCGGTGGTTCCGTAGGCCGATTCGGGGTTGAACATGCCGTCGTGCGAGATGATGCACTTGAAGCGGTCGGTGTGACCGAGGATCCAATTCGCCATGTAGCCGCCGTAGCTGGCGCCTAGCGCGCATTCGCGCGCCTTATCGATAAATGGATAGCGTGCCTCAGCTGCGTCGAGGCCGCGCATGAGGTCAACGTACGGCTTGCCGCCCCAGTCGCCGTTCACGCCATCAGTAAACGCCTGGCCGTAGCCGGTCGACCCGCGCGGATTGATCATCAAGACGACGTAGCCGTCCGCCGCGAACAGCTCCGGATTCCAGCGATAGCTCCAGCTTTCGCCCCATGCTCCCTCGGGGCCGCCATGGATCAGAAATTTGACAGGGTATTTCTTCGCGGGGTCGAAACCGGGAGGCTTGATGAGAAATCCCTGAACTCGGGTCCTGGCTGCGCCGGTAAACCAGTAGCGCTCCAGCTCTGGCAGTTCGAGCTGACGCAGCAGGGCGGTGTTGAGGTGAGTAAGCGGCTGCTCTTTGGCCACGCGGTAGGCGCCGCCCTCGGCAGTACCTTCGGCAGCTGCCCGCCGTTCTGCTCCTTCCGCGGTTACGGCCTGTGGGTCGTCGAGCTTCAACTCGACAACCTCGCCTGGGGCACGAACCGTCATGCGCGTGGCGATTAGCAGCTTCCCATCCGCGGTCGGGTGCAGGTCTCCATATTCGCCCACACGTGCCAGCTTGGTCTGGTGGGTACCATCTGGCGCGATTGCGTCGAGCCGCTGCTCGCCGACATCACCAAAAGAAAAGTAGAGTGTCTGCGAATCCGGCGCCCAGACGAACTCGTCCACCCAACGATCGAAGTTCGGCATTACCTCGCGTATCTGCTTCGTACCGCGGTCATAGAGAACCAGCCGGAACTTGTCGCTTTCGTATCCGGCGCGCGCCTGCGACCGCCACGCGATGTACTTGCCGTCGGGCGAATAGGCGGGACTGAAGTTTCCGCCCGCGCTGGTTGAGATTTTCGCCGGCTTAGCGCCCGGGTTCGTCAGGTCGAGCGTCCAGATGTCCACGTGGGTCGAAATCGCGGGCACTGGGTCGAGGTTCTCCTCGAAAGCCAGCTCCTTGCCGTCCGGCGAGAATGCGTAGGGGTCTGGGCCCCCCAGCGCGAATGGCGGCACGTCGTGGGTGTCGCCCGGAGTCAGGTCTCGAGCTGGCCCGCCATCCACCGGCTGCAAAAAGAGGTGACTGCGCGTGTCTCCGGTAAAGGCATTCCAGTGCCGGTAGAGGAGATGCGTGAAGATCTGCGCCTTCACCTTGGAGCTCGCTTCTGCGGCCTGCCGCTCTTTGTTGCAGGCCTCCTGCCCTGGTCCGACAGCGCACTCCGGGTATACCGGCGCGGTATAAAGGATCGATTTGCCATCCGGCGACCACATCGCGCCATCGGCACCCAGGGCCGCCGAGGTTAGTCGTGTGGCGTCGCCCAGGTCTCCACTACTGCCGTCGAAGTCGGCAAGAAAGACCTGCGGCGTGCCCTCGCGCGCGCTAAGAAACAGAACCTGTTTGCCGTCCGGGGAGAAACGTCCGTGACTCTCGCCTGCTTGTGAGGCAGTGATTGGCTCCTCTTCCGCGGGGTGCGAGCCATCTCCGGTCGGAACGGCCCAGAGATGCGAGGTCTTCCGGTTCTGCGCTAAATCCACATCTGTGACGGAGAAGATCACCCATCGCCCGTCCGGCGAAAGCGAAAGGTCCCCCAGCCGGCGCATCTTCTGCAGGTCCGCGAACTGCATGGGCCGCTTACCTGGGCTTTGGGCGTGGAGGTGAGCCGCTAACAGCAGCAGAGTTGTAAGGGCGGCAGCCTTCGTGAGTGCATCGGTTAAGCAGTGGCGCATCGGTCCTGGTCATTGCCTCGATAGGTTCTCCGAAGTTTAGACCTCCACACTCCCTTCGCGGCAAGCTTCTTCAGCGGGCCGTCAACTCACTCCTTTGGCTTGAGGAGTTGCCACGGGAGTGATGACAGCCGCTTTCAATGCAGCCGGCAGGACAGTCTCGGCGGGGACGATGATCGTGATTCTGCGGTTGGACGGATCCAGCGGATTCCCCGGTACGCGTAAGTGCTGATCTGCATAGCCCCTTACTTGAGAGATTTGATCTAGACGAATGCCGGTATGTTGCATCAATCTCCGCGCCGCGTTTGCTCGATCGGCAGATAGCTCCCAGTTTCCGTACGAAGAATCGTCTGCGAATTGGTAGGCGTCCGTGTGTCCCTCGATCTGGATTCGATTCGAGACCTTGCCCAACTCGTGGGCCAGCAGGGCCAGAAGCTTGTCCCCTTTTTCATTCAGGGTTGCGCTGCCACTCTCAAAAAAGGTGCCGTCTCTCGCCTCCAGAAGCTCGATGCGCAAGCCCTCCGGAGTCACCGTGATCTCAATCTGCTTCTTGAGTGCATCGAAGCCGCGCTGCTCCGAGATGCGCTTTTCGATCTGCTGCTTCAGCTGTTCCATGCTCTGGTGAATCGGAGGCACAACAATGATTTTGGGGTCTTTGGTGTGATTTGCACCCGGCAGTTCCGGGCGGCCCATCGGGTCATTGAAGTACCCGGCCACCCCTTCTTTCACCTTCTGGCTGGAGTTCATCAGCCAGAGCACGATGAAGAGCGCCATCATGGCGGTGACGAAATCCGCATAGGCGACCTTCCAGGCGCCGCCGTGGTGACCCGCATGTGCAGCCCTCTTCTTAATAACAATGATCGGAGGTGTTTCCATCTTTGCTCCAGCTTCTGTGTAAGCGGCTAGGCCTAAGCAGTCGCTGCTTCGGTTTTCGTGTCGGTCTTGGAATCCCGGAACATCGCTTCCGTCTCGGCAAACGAAGGACGTACGTGAAGCGGGACCGCTCTGCGAGCCATCTCGACTGCAATCTTAGGCGGACTGCCCTTCATGTACGCGATGATCAGTACGCGGAGCACATGGAGAAAGCAACGTTCCTCTTCGGCGCTCTTGCCCATCTTCGATCCAATGGGGCCCACCAATCCGTAGCACAAGAGAATGCCCAGAAAGGTGCCGACGAGCGCTGCCGCTACCTTGTGTCCGATGGCTTCGGGAGGGCCGCCCAGAGCGCCCATGGTGACTACGACGCCTAGCACGGCCGCCACGATTCCCAGCCCGGGCAAGGCATCGGCTACCGTGGTGAGCGCGGAGATGGGTTCCTTGGCGTCATGGTGCTGTACCTCCATGTCAAGATCCATCATCTGGTCGACGTCATAGGCCTGCACTCCGCCGATGACGATCATGCGCAGGGTATCGCAGACAAAATCCCGAACGCGGTGATTCTTCAAAAAGAAGGGAAATTCGGAAAAGAGCTTGCTCTCATCCGGTTTTTCTACGTCCTGCTCAATCGCCAGATTGCCTTCGCGCTTAGCCTTGTTCAGCACGCTGAAGAGCATACGGAGCGCACTCAGATAGGAGATTTTGTTGAACTTGGATGAGCCGAAGACGGCGCCGATGCCGCTGGCGATCTGCTTAAGTATGTGGGTTGGGTTCGCGATGAGAAGGGTGCCGATCGCCGCGCCGCCAATGATCAGGAGCTCAGCCGGCTGCACCAGCACCATCAGGTTGCCCTTTTCCATCAGGTAACCGGCCAGGACAGAACAAAAGACAATAAGGATCCCTATGATCGCGAACATCGTGCGCGGCTGCTCCACTCACAAAATGAACGGGCTCTGCCGCTCTCACCTACTTTATCGGCAAATAAGCGGAAAACATTAACGCTGAAGTGGCTTTAGCGGAACTTCTCGGGGAACCGGCCTGGGAGAGGTCTACCGCAGGGCAAATGTGTCCTTTCGCCGGGAACCGGCGTCTACTATTTAGTGAGCCGGTGCCTTCCGACCGGCCAAAGGAGCAGCAACGTGGCATCCCGAATCATTCCCCGTCTTGCCCTGGCGTGCCTGCTGGCCGGCGCCGCCGTAGCTGTTCCTGCCCGGGCCCAGGTGAGCTATACCGTAAATGCCGCGCCAGACCAGGGCTTCGGCGCCATCGACAGCACTGCTCCTGCGATTCCACCCGAGCAGATTATCCAGAAGTTCGCGGCCAAGGAGTCACAGTTCCGCCGCGCTCTGGACCAGTACACCTATACCCGCAACGTCAAAATCCAGACCATCGACGATGACGGCAAGGTGGACGGCGAATACCAGCAGACGACCGAGATCTCGTACGATTCCGGCGGCGCCAAGTTGGAACATGTGACATTTGCCCCGGCGGATAGCCTCCAGCGCATCATCATGTCACCGGCGGATTTCTCTGACATTGAGCATCGCCTGCCATTCGTGCTCACCACCGAAGATCTGCCGCAATATAACATTACATACGTGGGGCGGCAAAAGGTGGACGAGCTGCAGACCTACGTCTTCGATGTGGCGCCCAAGGTTATTGAGAAGAACCACCGCTATTTGCAGGGCCGCATCTGGGTGGACCAGCAAGACCTGCAGATCGTGCTGGTCAGCGGCAAGAACGTTCCCGATGACATGCGCAAGGGACACGAGGACCTATCGCCGCCTTTTACTACATACCGCGAGCAGGTGGACGGCCAGTACTGGTTTCCCGTTTATACCAAGGCGGATGCCACGCTGCATTTTTCCGGCGGTAGCGGGTATCTGTCGCAGGATGTCCGCGTCCGATACATCGTGCGCTACACCAACTACAAGAAGTTCCGCTCGACGGTGAAGATCACCTTTGAGGGGCAGGACATCTCGAACGCGCCGGCGCAGCCCAATCCCTCCGCGCAGCCGGGCACTCCCCCGAAGCCGGCCGCATCGGACGGTACGGCTGGCCCCCAGTCAGGCTCCCAGCCGGCACCGCCGCAGCCAGCGCCGCCGAAGTGAGTCGAGCGAAAGAGGCGTTGGGACAGCCCGGCTGCCATCCCGCTCGATTCACAAGAATTTGACACGAACGGCACACGCCTGTGGCTGCCTTTCTGGTAACTCCTGGTACTCAGGAGGTAGCTATGAAGAAAGCTACGACGCTACTTGTACTCACGGTTCTGTCGGTATTCGCGGCAAAGGCACAAGATCGGGACCGCGAAGGGGACCGCAGCCAGATTCGTCACGTTCTGTTGCTCAGCATCGACGGCATGCACGCGGTCGATTATCTGAACTGTTCCAAAGGCATCAGCGGCTTCAACAATGGGTCGCCGTATTGCCCGAACCTGGCCGCTTTGGGCCAGACGGCTGTGAACTATGTTGCCGCCAGCACATCCAAGCCCTCGGACTCTTTCCCTGGCCTGATGGCGCTGGTCACCGGCGGAACTCCACGCACAGTGGGCGCATACTACGACGTCGCCTATGATCGCTCCCTGGATGCGCCAGCCAAAACGACGGGCAACGGCGTGGCGGCCGGGCCGTGCGCGCCCCACGCGGCTCCGACGGGAACCCGGACGGAGTACGAGGAGGGCATCGACATCGATCAAAGCAAGTTGAATGGCGGAGCGCCGGGAGCTGGCCTTACGGAGGGCGGCATTACCTCGATCGATCCAACTCGACTGATCCGCGACCCCCGAAGCGGCTGCGCGCCAGTGTATCCCTGGAACTTCATCCGGACGAACACCATCTTTGGCGTCATCCATAACGCGGGCGGCTATACGGCCTGGTCGGACAAACATCCGTCGTACTCTGCTGTGGCAGGGCCTGGCGGCACCAGCGTGGACGACTACTACTCGCCCGAGATCAACTCGACGGTGGTCAATCTGCCGGGGGTGACCACGCCCACCGGACTCTCCTGCTCGACGGTTCCGGATGCATCGCAGACAGCATCGTGGACGGACAGCTTCAAGAACATCCAGTGCTATGACACCTTGAAGGTGAACGCGATCCTGAATGAGATCGATGGCAAGACGCACGACGGGAAGAGGGCCCGGGTGCCGGCGATCTTCGGCATGAACTTCCAGGTTGTGAGCGTCGGACAAAAGCTCATCGAGAAGAATGTAGCGACGGGCGGGTACCTGGATGGCATGGGTACACCGACCCCCGAACTGCTTAGCGAAATCGAGTTTGCCGATGCTTCGATTGGGCAGATGGTCTCGGAGCTGAAGCAGAATGGCCGCTACGAATCCACGATGATTATCGTTACAGCCAAGCACGGCCAGTCGCCGATCAATCCTAAGAGCTTCTTCCCCATCCCCGGTCCCAGCGGCACCAACGGCACAACTCCTGCTGATCTGGTTGCCAATCTGCTCCCTTACTCCGAATCGCCGGCAAACCCGAATGGCATCGGGCCAACCCAGGATGACGTTTCACTGCTGTGGCTGGCGGATTCCAGCCAGACCCAAGCGGCTGTTTCAATACTGGAGGACAACGCGGGGAAGGCGGGCATCGGTCAGATCTTCTACGGCCCGACGCTCGCATTGAACTACGGCAAGCCCGGCCTGCCGCCGTATGGCGATCCCCGCACGCCGGACATTATCGTCTCGCCGAACGTAGGGGTCATCTATACGGGCAGCTCGAAGAAGCTTTCCGAGCATGGCGGCTTCGATCATGACGATACCAATGTCATCATGCTGGTCTCCAATCCATCCTTCACGCGCAAGTCCGTCCATGCAGCCGTCGAGACGGAGCAGGTTGCGCCCACCATCCTGCAGGCGCTTGGCCTGAATCCCCGGAGCCTGGATGCTGTCCGGGAGGAAGGCACGGCCGTCCTGCCTGCGCTGAACCTGCCGCAAACGGACCAGTAAGCGGCTGGACCTAACGAAGGGCGCGTTTCCCCCAAGGAGGCGCGCCTTTCCCTATGCCGAGATGAGCACCACTGCTACCAGCGCGAGTACCATCCCGAAAGCCTGGCTGCGGGTGGTCCGTTCTTTGAGGAAGACCGCAGCCAGCAGAATCGTCGAAGCTGGATACAGGGACGACAGCACGGCTGCTATATCCAAGCGGCCGGTGCGCGTCGCCAGGGTGTAGAAGGAGTTGCCGCTGGCATCGAAGACGCCAGCCATGGCGGCCAATCCCAAGACTGCCCAACTCATGCCAGAGCGCGCTGTGTTTGCGAGGCTTCGCTCGAGATCCGGCGCTTGTATTGGAAAGGCTGCTCCAGGCGCGATCGGCGGGGCTGCATGTGTCGGCTTGAATCCGCTGGTCCGGCCCGCTGCCATGACCGAGACCACGATCGCCAGCGAAGCGCTGGTTACCCGCGAGCACGCCAGCGGCCACAGCACCCCGCCGCGCCCGGCGAGCTTGAGCAAGATAAAGAGAAAGCCAAAGCTGATGCCGGCCATCACGCCCAGGATGAGCCCCTGCGCGCTCGATCTAGCGGCCGACCCAGCAGTGGAGCCCGGTGCAGCGGCAATCATCCAGATCGCCGCTGCAGCGACGGCAAAGCCGATCCACTGGCGCGGGTGTGGCAGGCCCTCCGTCGCAAACGCAAAGAGCACTGGAAGGAGCGCCGCGAGCACGCCGCTGACCGCCGCCGTGACGCCCATGCTGCCCAGCGCCAAGGCTTTGTAAAGCACCATCACGCCCGTGCCGCAGGCCAATCCCGACAACAGACCGTAACCCGCCGACACCTTACCCGGTAGTGCAGAGTGGGCCAGCAGCGCGATCGCAACCAGGATCAGTAGGCTAAGGCAGTGCGAGATGGCGACCACAACCGACGAGCGAATACGCTGCGCCGCCACGCCGCCCACGAAGTCACTCGTCCCCCAGATTGCCGCTGACAGCAGACTAAGCCCGGCGGTCAACTCAGTTGGGGAGAGCATCCCCGCGGTCACCGCTGAAATTCTGTCGCTGTCGGGTAGTAGCCCCGCTTCGCCCGCACATCCAGGTTCGGTCGCTCCACGTGCACATCGATCTGCCGGTACTTCCCGTCTAGCACCGGGATGTGGCTGTAGTAGCCCAGCGTGTACTGCGTCCGTACCTTCTCCGCTATCCGGGCAAAGCTCCGCTCGATGCCATCGGTAGAGAACTCTGCTTCCAGCACGCCACCGGTCGGCCCCGTGAAGCGCGGCAGAGCGTTGTCAGCCGGAATGAACGGCAGCCGTATACGATCCACGAATCCAAGGAACGGGGTCGCGGCGTCGCCCACCATGGTGGCGTAGACCGCCTCCTGGTTTCTTTGCAGATATCGGACGACCTCACCCACGCTGGCCTTGGAACGCGCATCCTTGCCGTCGCTGATGACGTAAATCACCCGGCGGCGATCTTTGTCCCGTGTGGACAAGGCCTGGCCAGCCGCCAGGATCGCGTCGGAGAGGGCATGCGTCTCCCGCGGAACGCTTAGGGTCAGGTTGGCGCTGGTCTGCCGCGAGAGATTGGGGTCGACGATTTTGCCATTGATAATTGGCCCCTGAGCCGCCAGTGGGCCGCCGCTCTCGGGTGGGCCCATCTCCGTACCCTTTGACTTAGAGCGGTCCAGTATCATCGGCAGCCGGTTGCTCTGGGCCGCGGTAAAGGTCGTCTGCTCCGTCACCGCACTTGCGTAGGTGAAGACGGCGATCTCATCTGAGGGCGTGAAGGCGCCCTGAAGCGCGGACAGGCTCTCATTCACTTTGTCCATGGTGTCGCGGGGCAGGCTCTGGTCGATGACGAAGGCTACCGACAGCGGCACTGGATCCGCGCTGAAAAACGCGATGTGCTGCCGTTGCCCATTCTCGTAGATCCGGAAATCCCGGAAGGTCAGCCCAGCGACTTGCCGATGCTGCTTGTCCAGCACTGTGGCCGGTATAGGAACATAGGTGACCGGCACCTTGATCGTGAATGCCTTTGCCTCTTCCGGCGTCTTCGGGATGTACGGCGCCTCTTGCTGAGGCGGCCCATCGGCGGATGTGCCCGTACTGGAGGCGGGTGCGGCCTGCTCCGGCGGCGGGGCAGCCTCGTCCGAGGTCGATGCCTTGCCGGGTGCTACCTGGCTGGCCAGGCTCTTGACGCTGTTCTCGTTTGCATCCTGCGTTCCGGGCGCCGCACTGGGCGCATCGGGAATGCTCTGTGGTGCCGGCGCATCCGGCACATTCTGCTTTGACTGCTCTAATCCGCCCGCCGTTCCAGCCGGCGCACCTGCCAGCGAAACCACGGTTAATCCTATCGCCAAGACAACCTGCCTCACCGCAAGACCCCCAAGGACAACACAGATGTCAGCGTATCAGTATTAAGGGAGAGCTTCTAGCCGCTAGCTCCTAGCCTCTAGCTTCTTTCGTCATGGGTAACCCCATAGAGCAGCAGCGGAACTGGCTGGAAGCGAGAGGCTGTCATGGCTGTTTTGACTGCTCCTACGTCTAATCACCATGCGTTCCGGTCTCTTCGCCAGCTTTGCCATCGCTGCCGCGCTTTTTTCGCCCCTGCCGCGCCTCCACGCTCAATCTGCTCCTTCGCCTGACGCCGCCCCGCAAGGCCCTCCCGGCGACCCTAATGGCGTGGAAGACGCGAATCCAGTCGCGACCTTTAAAGCGAACGTGAACCTGGTCTCCCTCTACTTCAATGTGCGCGATAAGCACGGTGTACTCGTCCCGACGCTGACGAAAGACTCCTGCCAGGTCTTTGAGGATAGGGAGCCGCAGAAGCTCAAGAACTTCACTGTCGATACCGACCAGCCACTCACGCTGGGCATCCTGCTCGACACCTCTGGCTCGCAGCAAAACGTGTTGCCGCTCGAACAGCAGACCGGCTCCGCCTTTCTGAAGCGGATTCTTCGCCAGAAGGACGAAGCCTTCCTCGTCTCCTTCGATGTCGACATTGACCTGCTCTCGGATTACACCTCCAATCCCTCGGCCCTAGCCCGCGATATGGACAAGGCCCAGATCAATGTGGGTGGCGGTAACGGCCCGGCGCCTGGCATCGGCCAGGGACCCATCTCGCAACACGGGCCGATGGTCGGCACCTTGCTCTACGATGCCGTGGTGCTCGCCGCGCATGACAAACTCTCCATGGAGACCGGACGCAAGGCCATGATCCTGCTTACCGACGGTGAAGACCAGGGCTCCAAAAGCACAGTCAAGCAGGCCATCGAAGCCGCTCAGAAGTCGAATGCGATGGTCTACGTGCTGCTTATCGCGGACCGCGGCTTCTACGGACAGGGTGGCATCACCTTCGGGTACACCGGCGATTCGGCCATGCGCCAGCTGGCCGACTCCACCGGCGGACGCGTCATCGACGTGGGCAATAACGGCAAGAAGATGGAGGCCGCTTTTCAGCAGATCGAGGACGAACTCCGCACCCAGTATGTCGCCAGTTACACTCCTCTCAATGTGAAGCTCGATGGCTCCTACCGCCGTCTGGACGTCCAGTGCCAGCAAAGTGGCGATAAGCTCAAGGTGCAAGCCAGAAAAGGCTACTATGCAGTCGCGCCGCAGGATTAGAAGCCAACTTCCCATAAGATCCCATAAGAGGAGTCTCCGCCGGAACGTACCAGCCTGGTTAGCGTGGGCGCCTGGACTTTTCCACAAAGCAGGAGTAACAATTCGCTTGATGACCTTTGGGGGGCCTGTTGTATACTGGTCTCACGTCGAATACGGTTCTGGTTCGTTGCTTGTTCTGTACAGCAGTTCTTTACTTGCAGAGACACCGAAATTGAATTCAGCGAAACTCAGCAGTAAAGGAAATGCACAATGGAACAGGGAACAGTGAAGTGGTTTAACGATGCCAAGGGTTTTGGATTTCTGAGCCGCGAGAACGGTGAGGACGTATTCGTCCACCACACCGCCATCCAGGCTAACGGATTCCGCACTCTCCAGGAAGGCCAGCGCGTTCAATTCAACGTCGTGAAGGGCCCCAAGGGCTGGCAGGCCGAGAACGTCCAGGCCGTCTAAGCCACCCGCAATCTCCGCACTACCGAAAAGGACAGCCCCGGCTGTCCTTTTCGCGTTTCTCCCGCGCACTCTTAGCCACCTTCCGGTAGCTTAAAGCAAAAGGAAGTTCTCCGGCTGCAGTGGCGCCTCGCCGATCAACGGCTCTCCGAAGATCTCTCGCACGCTTAGCTCGATGGTCCGGCTGATTGCGTTCAGGGGCAGATCGTTGTCGTCGCTCCCGAAAGGATGTTCAAGTTCCGCGGCAAGCGCGTCGAGCGCCATGAAGGAGTAGGCCACAAAGACAGAAATAGCCGGCGTCATCCACCCAATCGCATCCACCAGGCCAAATGGCAGTAGCGCACAGTAGAGATAAACTGTCTGATGAATCGTGACTGAATAGGAAAACGGCAGTGGAGTTCCGGCGATGCGCTCGCAGCCTCCCAATATGTTCGCGAGCTCATTGAGGTTGCTGTCGAAGCTGGAAAGTGTGACCTCTCCGATAGAGCCTTCGTGATAGCGCTCGACCACCCACTCGCTCAACATGCGCAGGATCACGAGCGGTTTGTATCGCGACTGCAAAACCTCAGGAGCAAGGCCGGCGGGTAATAATCCTGGAAGACGCCCAGAGCTCTCGCCTCGCAACTGGTCGCGCATCGCATAGGTGAAGGCGACTAGAAGATCCACGAACTCACGTGCCTGGTCGCGATTACCAACGTAGGTCACCGCCTGTCGTGTAAGCGAGCGCGTTACGTTAACCAGCGCTCCCCAGAACTTGCGCCCCTCCCACCAACGGTCATAGCTCGCGCTGTTCCTGAAACCAAGGAAGAGCGCAAGTGAAACGCCAACCAGCGTAAATGGGGTGGCATTCAATGGCACCTTGTGCTGAAATAACGTGCCTTCCTTCCACACCGCAAACATGGAGAGGCTCAAGACAATTCCGAGCTGTGGCACGATGCGGTGCAGGATGGAGCCGCGCCAGACAAAGAGCATGGTCCACCAGCTTGTCTTGGTACGAGCAATCATCGCCAGCCCACTCCTGTACCCAGCAACGATGTGGGAGAGCCACCGAGCTGCTGCATTGCTTGAGACTAGCTGGAGTGGTTCTTCGCGGGCAATTCCTTTGACAACTCCTTCTTAGACAGATACCAGGTCTCAACGTCCAGGCCTGCACCTCCATCACCCATCCGCTTGGCAGCGTCGGCTACCGTGGCGGGTGCGGGCACAATGACCGAATCCCCCGGTTGCCAGTTCGCCGGCACGGAGACACCATTCGCATCGACCGTTTGCAGACCCTGAAAGATGCGAATGAGTTCATCCATGTTTCGGCCCAACTGCATCGGGTAATAAAGAATGACACGCACCTTCTGCTTGGGATCGATGGCAAAGACGGCACGGACGGCTGAGGTGTCGGAAGTGGCCTGGTGCACCATTCCATAGAGCTGCGAGACTCGCTGGTCGAGATCGGCAACAACGGGAAACTTGACTTCCACGCCGGCATACCGCTCGATGTCCCGAACCCAGGCGATGTGCGAATAGACACTGTCGATCGAGACGCCAATCAGCTGCACGTTGAGTGCATCGAACTCCGCCCACCGATGGGCGAATTCAACGAACTCCGTAGTGCAGACGGGGGTGAAGTCCGAAGGGTGCGAGAAGAGCAGGACATATTTGCCCTGCGAGGTGTAGTGACTGAGCGTGATCTCCCCATGCGTGCTCTTTGCGGTGAAGTCGGGTGCTAGTTCGGAAAGACGTGGGAGTCCGCCAGTGACAATGGGGTGTTCAAGGGTAGTGCTCATGCATTCTTCTCCTGGTGCGTCGGGCCGGTTGAAAGTACCGGCAGGAGAAGCTCCAACCGGCGAAATGAGTGCGGGTGGAGGAGTGATCTGGAGTGCCGCTACAACCCGCTTTGCGCACACCCGCTTTTCGCGCAGCAACAACATGCTTCGGGTGCGGTGAGAGGTATGCGGATCGACATAGTTGTCGTCATCTCCACACATCAGATGACATTGGTGGCCAGCGGGATTCCGGATGAGGTGGAACAGTTTGCGTAGATGCCGCTGGCTCCGAATCGCTAAGCATCTGATGGAGTGAGGTGACTATGACAAAGGTGAGGACAATTCCCCAATCGCACGAAGCCCAGAAACGGGCGGATGAGTTCCAGGAGAAGGTGAAAGAAGGCGCTGAGGCGAACCAGATCCATAGCAAGGAGGTGGAGCGGGAAGCACGCGAGGCTCAGGACGTGACCCCAGACACTCCGGACAATGGAAGAATGGATATGTTGAGCACTAGCTGCCGGTGAAAATGGCCTGTTAGTGGTATGCAGTATTTCGTGCCGAAACGGGATACTGGGTACTGCAGAGGTAACCATCCATGGAAAACACGCTGAATGACGTATTCGAGCAGGCCCGCAAGCTGGTTGGGGATGTAGACCGCAAGATCGCTGAGGAGCAAGAGCGGCTGGTGACCCTGGAAAAGCAGGCAAAGATCAATGTGGTAAGCGCGCAAATTGAAGAAGCCTTCGATTTTTCCAGCCGCGAAAAGATCGAGTTGAATACCAGGGTGGATGTCCACGACGGGGTGGGCGCCCTGGAATTTGTGGTGCGCAGCGCACGCGCGATGTTTTTGATGAGTCAGGACCAGGAGGGTTCCTGGCGTCTGCGCGTGATTGAGGCCGACAAGGCCCCGCATGATCTGGGCTGGTTTCAGTCGGGTGACAAGTCGCTGGCTGCTCATGAGAACGGGTCACGCCGTCTAGCCGCAGCCCGGGTCGTGACTGCTATCAGTAGCTGGGTCCTGGAATCGAAGGCCAGCACACCTGGTGAGCCAACGAGAGTCCCATCCGCAGTTGAGCCGCCCAGACCGACGCGCGTACCAGAGGCCGCAGAGGTTCAGCAGCCGGTCCGTGCCCAGGAAGCCCGTACGCCGGAGATTCGCACCCAGGAAGTTCGAACTCAGGAGCCGCGGCCGCAGGAGACTCGAATCCAGGATGCTGCGGTTCCGGGATGGAAGCCGCCTGTCTCAGCGACCGCTCCCAAGCCTAACTTTGGCACTTTCGGAAAGATCTTCGGGCACTGAGAGACGGGTGTGGGTAGTTAGACGGCGGCATATTTGCCGCCGTTCTTTGTTGCTGGACTCTGTTCAGAAGCTAAGCATCCGGTCCATGACCATTCGAGGTTCTCTGTAGGATAAAAATAGAGGGGCGCCATCTCTAAACGGCTAAAACCAGGACCACGAGGCACCCGGCCTCCGCAATCAGCCGCAGCACCCAAAGCCCGCGCTGTTGACCGAGTGGTCAAGTTCGTCAGTCCGATCATCATGATCCCGATTGCGGTTTCCATCCTAAAGCCGCAGTGGACCCATGCTCACGCCCACGCCTTTCACATCATTCAGGCGGTGCTCGTAGTGTTCTTGCTGGCTCTCGGACTCTACTACTACAAGCAACGTCCCCACGCCTGATCTGGTGCTTTCGAAAATCGGATCCCACGGCCACGATCGAGACGATATTGCGGGGTTGCTCGGGAGACAAGCAGGGCCGCTCAGGGTGGCTTTCGAGGATGTCAATGGAAGTGAAGGCACCGCAAGAGCTTCGCAATGACGATTACTGCGGGCCTCCGCGCCGGCAAGGCTGCTTTATGTGATTCCAGGTACGGCTGTGCTCGGCGCCATTCTGCTTACGGTTTACTTCGGCGGCGCGGCTGCCAGCCAGGTGCGCATCGGTGAACCGATGTTTGCCATTGCGGTCATCTTTGGCGTGCTGTGTGGCTGGGGCTCTTTCTGCGCGATTACCGGCTGCGTGCGCCTCTCCCTTTGCGCAGATGGACGCTCAAATACTTAAAAGCGCGTGAGACAGCCGCAACGCTCGCGCGCTAATCTGTGCACAACCTGGTTGCAACTGCAGTACAAATCCAACTGACAAGCGGAGCGAATCATGAAGACGATCAATTCCTACCTGACCTTTGACGGAAACTGCCGCGAGGCCATGACCTTCTATGCCAACGCGCTCGGAGCCGAGTTGCAGATGATGACCTTCGCCGACATGCCGGATAGTCCGAAAGATTCGGCTAACCGGATCATGCACGCGAGAGTGTCGAAAGGGGCGGCTGTGCTGATGGCCTCCGACACCATGCCCGGCATGCCTTTCGAGCAGGGCAACAGCTTTTCCGTAAGCATTGGCTGCGACAGCGTCGAAGAAGAGGATCGCTTCTTCACGGCGCTCAGCGAAGGCGGAAGCGTGACCATGCCCTTGCAGGACACCTTCTGGGGCGCGCATTTCGGCATGCTCACAGACAAGTTCGGCATCCAGTGGATGTTCGATTTCGAAAAGCCCAAGTAAGGAGAATGAGACCTCCGCAGGCAGGGCGCTTTCAATCAACGGACGCCCTCTGTGGTGTCTCTCTCCGGTTATTCGGAAGCTGAATTCATGTCTGCGAAGTCTCTTCCTCAGTAACTGCGCCCAAGCTGGAAACAAATTGACCAGAAAGCCCGTTTCGGGGTGCTCCTCTTGTCCGGTAGCGCGGGACGGGCTTTGACTGTCCTACGTTCAGGCGCGTAGGTTTCAATGCAGGAGTTTCCACTATGGCCACTGCGACTTCCGCTGCTCCGAACCTAACCCTTGCCACGCCTTATCTCGTGCAGCAAGACTGGAACGCCTACACAGAGGACCAGCACCTGGTTTGGGCTGAGCTCGTGGGCCGCCGGATTCCCCAACTCGCCGAGCACGCCTGCGAGGAGTATCTCTCCGGCTTTGAGCAGATTGGCCTCAAGCAGGATCAGATTCCGGACCTCGCCGCGGTCAATGCGCGTCTGGCGCCGCGCACCGGCTGGAATGCCACTCCCGTGAGCGGCTATCTGCCGGCTGAGGCTTTTTTCGAGATGCTTGCCGCGCGCCGCTTCCCGACGACGACTACCCTGCGGGGCCGGGAGTCGCTTGAATACATCCCGGAGCCGGACATCTTCCATGATGTCTTCGGCCATGTGCCGATGCACGCCCATCCCGTCTTTGCCGATTTCCTTCAGAGCTACGGCCAAGTCTGTGCCGGTCTCACCCGCAAGGAGGATATCGAGCGCATGGGCCGGCTCTTCTGGTTCACGGTCGAGTTTGGCGTGATCCGCCAATCGGGCGAGATCAAGCTCTACGGCTCCGGCCTGATCTCGTCCCATGGCGAGTCCTCATATGTGATCTCCGGCGGTCCGGAGATCCGGCCCTTCAACCTAGACGAGGTGCTCAACCGTGAGTTCTCGATCTCGGAGATGCAGACCGTGCTCTATGCGGTCGAGTCATTCGATCAGATCTATGAGGCCACTGAGGAGGCGCGCGCCCGCTTGAGCTAAAGTGTGCGCGGCTGTTACTAAAGTCGTTACAACAGCTCTGCATCTTTTGTGCTATCGGCACACAATTTCATCTTCGCCCTCTCCCCTTTTCGTGCATTATTTGAAGAGGAGTACTTGCCTTGCCGCGTATTAATTTTCAGCAGCAGTTAGCACAACTTAAAGACAAACTGCTCGCCATGGCTGCCCTTTCGCAGCAGGCAGTGGAGACGTCCGTCGATGCGTACCTGCAGCGCGACGAGCGGCTCTGCCTGTATGTACGTGAAAACGAAACCGCCATCAACACCGCGCAGCGCGATGTGGACGAGATGGCATACGAGCTTATGGCCAAAGAGCAGCCCATGGCCATCGACCTCCGCTTTCTGCTCTCCGTGATTAAGATCAACGCCGACCTGGAGCGGATTGGCGATCAATCCATGAGCATCGCCCGCCGCACGCAGGACATGCTTGAGACCAAACGTTACGATCTGCCAGTCGATATTGCCGGCATGGGCGAGTATGCCACCCGCATGATCCGCCAGGCGATTCAGTCCTTGCTGGAGGCCGATGCACCCATGGCCGATCGTGTGCTGGTGATGGATGATGACATCGATCGCATGAACCGGGAGGCTCACAAGGCGCTCATCCGCGTCATGCAGTCGAGCCCTGAAGCCAGCCTGCAGGCGCTGAACGCGATCATCATCGCGCGCAATCTGGAGCGTATCGCCGACCACGCTACCAACATCGCGACCGATGTGATCTTCTGGGTGCGCGGCGCCGACGTGCGGCACCAGCTCTCGATGGCCGACTAGAGCATTTCTCCTACAAGCATAGAGTGAGAGCCAAGGTCGGCGCAGCTTTTCCGTTAAGAAAAGGTGCAAGCAACTTAGGTCAGTCACATCACAGCATAGGAGAAATGCTCTACGTCTGTGTCGGGGCCTGCTAATTCATGTGCCAAACTCCCCGCGTATAGGGCCAACACTCTCGCCTCTCAGCGCATCTTCGTCCCAATCACAGCCGCATAAGGATATATTCGTTCATGACGTTTCCGCGCCTAGCCCTCCGCAGCGCCGCTGTTTCCATGCTCTTTGCCGCCGCACTGGCGCACCCACAGTCCTCCCAAGGGCCTAAGCAGGACGCCTCCGCTCCGGCTGATATAACAGCAGGCCAGGACGCCCCCAAACACAGCACAGAGCAGAACATCGCAATTCATCTGGATCCGGCCAATACGCAAATCCGCTTCACCCTCAAGTCGCTGATGCACGATATGCGCGGCTCCTTCAAACTGAAGGGCGGCGCCGTCGCTGTCGACCCGCACTCCGGGCTTGCTCAGGGGGAGATTCTGGTTGACGCGACCACGGGTGAGACAGGAAAGAACGCCGGCGCAGATAGCCGCATGCAAAAGGAGGTGCTCGATAGCGACCGCTATCCCTCCATCTTTTTTCATCCAGAGCACATCAGGGGTGGCTTCCCATCGAAGGACGGTTCAGCCGATGTGACGGCAGATGGGATCTTCAACATTCACGGTGCCGATCACCAGCTCACGCTCAAGCTGCACCTAGTCCGGCAGGGCAGGAGCCTAACTGCCACCACCCGCTTCGCCATACCGTACGTTGCCTGGGGCATGAAAAATCCCAGCACAACCTTCACCCGCTATAGCAAGCAGGTAGAGGTGGATCTGGCCGCTCACGGGACAATTGCCACCAAGGCAGTGACGAATGATCCTGCGGAGGCCGATGGGCATTAGACCATTTTCCTATTACTGTGTGCCTGGAATGACGCTCGGTACAGCCGTTCCTCAAAGAACGGCTGCGTCTACTTCCGTTCATGCTCTACACCGACAGGGAAAATGGTCTAACGAGTCTTCCCGTATGCTTCTGGTTTATGCCTATGCGTAGAACTGGCGAATTGCCTGCCACACATAGATCCCGATCAGCGCAGCTGACATGGCACACGTGGCGCCGGCCATAATGCGAACTGCAGGCTGCACTTTGCGAACTTTTATTAGGATCTTCTCCTGCTCTTGTTTCTCGTGGCCGTTGCAGTCACCGAGAAACAAGCAATCTTCTTCATAACGGGTGAGGGTTCCACGATAGGCCAGCAGCGCCAACAAGATGGTCGCAAGTCCGGCCCAAACAATCCACATAGCTAACATCAGGTTCATACCGCACCTCAGCGTCGTTCGGATTGAGCCGGTCCCGTCACCGAGGCTAGGTTTACGTACAGCCGAGCTCTCGGGGTAGAGGGGCCGTTCGGCTATGGATAGTAGTCCTCCGCAGATACCTTTGAAAAGGTATTTCTTTCACCTTCACGGCATGGCAGACTACTCTCATCCCCGCACTTCAACGCACTCGCGTAAACTCGAGATCACGTCTGAGATCGGCTCTGACCTTCCCCTTTCTGGAGCGCATATATGTCGTTACAACTAACAACGGGTCGCAACTCTCTCCTTGCTGCAGCACTCGCCTTTTCGTTTTCTGCTCTGACTGGCTGCGTTAAGCCCGCTACACCCCAGCAAGACCGGGAGGTCCGTCACGATGCCGCCGTGACTACGCAGAAGTTGAAGCAGGGGGTCAACGAGCTTGCGCGCGACATTAAACCGGTTGCCGCCAATGCAGCCCATGGCGTGGACCAGATGGCAAAGGGAGTAAAGGAGGGTCTTCACGGGTCGCCCAGCTCGCACAATGCGGGAACGATGGACATCAATACTGCGGACGCAGGCGATCTTAGCTCCCTTTCCGGCATTAGCGACTCCCAGGCGCACCGGATTGTGAAAGGCCGCCCGTACAGCACGGCGCACGCACTGGTCTCGCGAGGGATCGTTACCGAGCGGCAGTACAAGCGGATCGAGGATCAGATCACCGCAAAGTAAGCGCGCGATGCACCGTCCCTGCTGGGCGAGTTACAGAGTCCGCTGCATCCCAACCTCAGAACCTTATCAACCCGGTAGGACGAGATCAGGAGTGTGCGATGGGTGAACAGAAGGTGCTGCGCGTGGCTGAGCTGCCACCGGGGAGCAAGAAGGTCGTCAAGGTCAACGGTCTGGAGATCCTGCTAGTCCGTGAGGAAGGTAGGGGCGAGACCGTCTTTGCGATCCAGCCCAAGTGCCCTCATGCACAAGCGCCGCTCGAGCAGGGAGCGGTATGCAATGGACGCCTGGTATGTCCCTGGCATATGGGAACCTTCATCCTCGCAGACGGAGCCCTGCTGGAACCGCCGCCGCTGCAGGGTCTCACGACGTACCAAGCGCGCATCGAGGACGACTCGATCCTGGTGGATCCCGCGCCCCTTGCGCCAGCCGTTGCTGCGCCCCAGACTTCTGACAGTCCAGACACGCGGCGGTTCCTGTTTGCCGGCGGAGGAGCTGCGACGGCCGCGGCTCTCTCTGCACTGAGACAGGGGGGCTTCCGAGGCCACGTAACGATCGTTGACCCCGTAGAGAATGAGCCAGTGGACCGGACGCAGCTCAGCAAGATGGCCCTCTCCGGTAAGGCATCCCTCGATAAGCTGTCGCTGTGGAAGGCCGGCGACCTCTCTGACATTGCCATCGAGCGCGAGACCGCTCGCGTCAACGCTCTGGATGCGCAGGGTAGGACGGTGCGCCTTGAGGACGGGCGCACACTCCACTTTGACGCTGCAATGATTGCGACTGGCGGGGTTCCACGCAGGCTGGAGGTTCCCGGCGCCGAGCTGTCGCATGTGTCTACGATTCGCCACGTTGGGGATGTCGCGGCGATTCTCGCGCAGGCGAAGGAGGGCGCACGCGCGGTTATCATCGGTTCCAGCTTTATTGCAATGGAGGCTGCCTCGGCATTGACCGAGAAAAGCCTGTCCGTGACTGTGGTGAGCGGAGAGAAACTGCCATTTGCAAAGCAGTTTGGCGAGGCGCCGGCCAAGGCGCTCCTCGCTCTGCACCAGAGGCAGGGTGTGCAGTTTCACCTTAAGGCCGAGATTAAATCCATTCAGCCGGGCTCTGTCACGCTGGGCGGCGGTGAAAAGCTCCCTGCGGATCTCGTCATCCTGGGCGTAGGCGTCTCTCCGGCAACGCAGTTCGAGCACGACCTGCCTCGGGGAGAGGACGGAAGTATCGCGGTCGATAGCAGCCTGCGCGCAGCCGAAAACGTGTGGGTTGCGGGAGATATCGCGAGCGTGAACGGCACGCGTATTGAGCACTGGCGGGTGGCCGAGCAGCACGGGGTGGTTGCGGCTCGCGGGATGCTGGGCGAGAACGCGCGCTACGAGGGCGTACCCTTCTTCTGGACCTTCCACTTTGGCAAGCGCCTTGGCTATCTGGGTCACGCGAAGGAATGGGACGACATTCTGGTCGAAGGTGATCTGCACGCACTCAAATTTCTGGCGTTCTATACGAAAGATGGCCGGGTAGAAGCAGTGCTCAGTTGCGGCCGGGACACGGCTACCGCTGCACTGGCCGAAGTCATGCGCGCGCGTCCAACACTTGTGGAGGCGCGTTCGGCTGTAGTTTCGCTGCTGCAAGATTGATGATTGATCGCAATGCGCACCGGGTTACCGGACCGCGGTAGTGGCTTGTAGACCAACACCAAATCGGACTAGAATAGTTCTGTAAGAGTTAAACGGAGGGAATCGATGGCTACAACAGTTGCCGAGCCTACGGGCAGTGCACAACCGATCAGCGATGTACAACCGGCAAGCGCGCCGCTTAACTTGACACCGTCCGCAATTGCCAAAGTACGGGAGATTATGGCGACTCAGGATCCGCTTCCGGCTGGTCTGCGCATAGGCGTCGTCGGTGGAGGCTGCTCGGGTTTCCAGTACTCCATGTCGTTTGAAAATCAATCCGGTATGATGGACAAAGTCTTCAAGTACGACGATCTCAAGGTCTTCGTCGACGCGACATCGCTGATGTATCTCAACGGCTGCGTCGTGGATTATGTCGAGACCCTTGAAGCAGCAGGTTTCAAGTTCGAGAATCCGCAGGTCAAGAGCACCTGTGGTTGCGGATCGTCTTTTAGCGCCTAACAATTCGCACAGGAATGCAGAAAAGGCTCCGAGACTCTCGGAGCCTTTCTCTTTGGCTTGCGTGCTATTGACCCTGCATTACGTCCGGTTGTCAAAGCCACGCCCGGTTGCCAAAGTCCACATTGAACTTCGGCGCTGCTGCGCGTGTCTGGCTTTACCCATTGCAATACTGCGCGACGAATCTGCCCTCCAGCAGCCCGCGCACTGCCGCTGTCGCCCGGGCGCTTCTATGAAGCAAAAGAAAGCTGCAAATTAGAGAGCACTGGGAAAACGAAAAGGCCGCGAGTGGTGGTCGCAGCCTTTTTGGTGCTACTAAACGTCTGGCTAAAATACATCCTGGATTTTGGACGTGATGAGTTGGAGCGAGCCTGACTGGCTGGTGCCCACCAAGAAGACAATGTCGACGCTGCGGTGACGCAGGTTGCCGGTCACGGGGCCAAGCAGTACGGTATCCGTGCCTGCCTGATAGACAATGCCGCTGTACCCCCCAGCTGGGGTGGTCTGCGATTGGCTCTTTCCTGGGGCTATGTTGGTGAGGCGATCACCTGGATCAAAGGACCCGGAAGGACCGAAGGCTACGCCGAAGTCCACTGCTGGCACGGTGGATGCATTTGCAACCGTCACCTGCGCAGTACCGCGGGCGACGGAGTTCAACGGTACAGTGAAGGTATATGCGGTGAGCGCGCCGGTCAGAGGACTCGATACTGGACTGACCGCAGCGACGGCATAGGTGGCTGTGTTGCCAGTAATCGGAACCTGAGCTTCCAGGACCGGAGTCCCACTACAGGGCATGACGGCATTGGCAAAGCTGATTTTAATGTCGTAGGTGCCCGCAGGTCCGACTAGCGGTTCAGAGACCATGCCGAAGCCCATGTTCTTGACGACGCAGTATTGGTTGGCAACAAGCACATCGATCGGGTAGGTGGGGTAGTTGTTTAAAGCAAGATCACGGCCGGGTGCACCGTGCACGATGTAGATGGAGCCGAGATTCGTCGCTTGGGCGTGAGCCGAACCGCTGCCAGCAAAAACGGCAAAGCAGAGGGTGGATGCAGAGAGGAGTGCAGTGCGAAGTTTCATGAGGACCTCAAGGTATTTGGCATAGCTTCCGGCCGGTTCCGGGAGTGGGAGGAACGTATGTAGATGATGTACACCGTTCCGACAGTTGTCTGGCAGGTCCGGTGTTCTGAGGCCGACAAACCATTTTTTAGGCCAAATGTAAACCGACGAATAGAGGTTGAACGTGGCCGTCTCTCAGAAACGGCCGCACCGAGTGACTCTTCGCGCGAGTTACAGTGAACTTGAAAATGGTCAATCCCACAGAGTGGGTAGCCGAAGAGCATCGTACATCGGCGGATCCCATGATACGCAAGGGGCAAAGTGTAAAAAGAAGAAGGCCGCAGTTACCTGCGGCCCCATATTGGTAACTCGACTCTGTTACTTCTAGACCTCGCGGACGCCATCCACGAAGGCTTTGAGCTTGCGCGACCGTGATGGATGCCGTAGCTTCCGCAGGGCTTTTGCCTCGATCTGACGGATCCGCTCGCGGGTAACTTGGAAGCTCTGGCCAACCTCTTCCAACGTATGCTCAGAGCCGTCCTCAAGACCGAACCGCATTTTGATGACCCGCTCCTCACGCGGGGTGAGCGTGCGCAGGACCTGGGAGGTGTACTCCTTCAGGTTGACGCTGATCACGGCTTCAGAAGGCGAGACGGCCTGGCGATCTTCGATGAAATCGCCAAGATGAGAATCTTCTTCCTCGCCGATCGGCGTTTCGAGCGAGATCGGTTCCTGGGCAATCTTAAGCACCTTGCGGACCTTTGCCACAGGGATGTCCATGCGCCGGGCAATCTCTTCGCTGGTTGGCTCGCGGCCAAGCTCCTGAACTAGTTGACGCGAGGTGCGGATGAGCTTGTTGATGGTCTCGATCATGTGCACCGGGATACGGATGGTGCGGGCCTGATCGGCGATAGCGCGGGTAATCGCCTGACGGATCCACCAAGTGGCGTAGGTCGAGAATTTGTAACCACGACGGTACTCGAACTTATCAACGGCCTTCATCAGGCCGATATTGCCTTCCTGAATCAGGTCGAGGAACTGCAATCCGCGGTTGGTGTACTTCTTCGCGATAGAGACGACCAGGCGCAGGTTCGCTTCGATCAGCTCGCGCTTGGCCCGCTCGGCGTCCATGTCACCCTGGATCATCTCGCGCTGGGTGCGCTTGAGCTCCGCGATCGGAACGCCGACGTCGCCCTCGAGCCGCTCCAAGTCCGTCTTGCAATTCTTTTGCTGACGACGGTACTCCTTGCGCAATTCTTCGCTCTTGGAAGCATCGTGCTTGGCGTCGAGCGACTTGACCTGCCGCTCCAGAGTACGCATGGAATCAACCGTCTTATTGACCCTGTCCAGCAGGCGCTTGCGCTCCGCGTTGGTGTACTTCAGCTCGCGTACGATGCGGGAGACGTACACCTTTTCACGATTGATCAGCCAGCGTGTTTTGCGATTCTCTTTGACCTTGGCCTTGGAATTAGTCAGGTCCAGTTTCTCTGAGAGCTCCGCTGCTTTTTTCTGGTGCTTGACGAGCTTATCGATGCGGGCGACAGTCTGCTTGATGCGCGCCTGAAGCACCTCTTCCGTGATCTCTTCCTCGTCAAAGATCACGACCTCTTTTATGTTGCGGACGCCGCGCTTGAGATCTTCACCGAGTGCAACAACCTCACGGATCACGATGGTCGAACGCGAGATCGCCTTCAACACACGCAGCTGTCCCCGTTCGATGCGCTTGGCGATTTCGACCTCGCCCTCGCGCGTCAACAGCGGCACGGTGCCCATCTCGCGCAGGTACATGCGCACCGGGTCGTTGGTCTTCTCCAGCGCACCCGGAGTCAGGTCGAGATCGACATCCTCGCCCTCTTCCCCTTCGCTCTCCGCTTTCTCGCCAGCGCCAAACTTCGGCTCTCCTTCGAGTACGTCGATGCCCTGCGAGTTGATCGTCGTCAACAGATCATCGAGATCGTCGGCGGAATGGATGTCACCGGGCAGCAGGTCATTGACCTCGCCATAAGTGAGGTATCCTTTTTCCTGGCCAGCATCCACCAGGTTTTGAATGTCGTCTTCGTATTTATCTTCGATTGCCAAAGCGGTCCAGTCTCCCGCAAAAAATTTGCAGTCCACCCACGACTTCTATCGCGGGCGACTTGCGATTTCGGATCTATACAGTTACGGTTAGGCGAGTGCGGTGCGGGCCATTGTGTGGCGATTGCCCTTACTGACGGCGCAGTCTATGGGCTAGGAGACGCACTCCCTCAAAGAGATCTAGAATATCACGCGAAACGGGCACTTCATGCACTTCGCGATCCAAATCCGTGTGTATTCTGTATAATCCGGCCCATTTATTAGATGTATGAGAACCGGATTCGTTGCGAGGCGACTACTCGGAGTTGCAGGCACCATAACGAGCTTCGTAAAAGAGTGGCTCGACTTGTCGCATTTCGACTGCCAATTCGACTGCGCGAGTGAAGTCGCCTTTACGTTGGGCTTGGGCGATTTGACTTCTAATCTGTCGGAGCTGGCGCTCTAAGAACGTATGGCGTAGCTCTCTCAGAGCTGATTCAAGACCTTCCTTGTCGACTGCCCCTCCTTCAAGCATTAGCAGTTGGGCCAGCAACGGTCTGCCATTTTCCCGGTCCAGCGCGTCAAGCGCGTCGGCACAGGTGCGACGACAGAGCAGCCTCAGGATCTCTGACGAACTGAGCTCTTCGAAATGCTCTGGCCGAGCTTCAAAGGCCGCCAAGATTTGCTGGAAGATCGGGCCATCGAGAGGCGTGGCCAGTGCCCGCAGCAGGATGCGCTCGCACTCGCTTAAGGAATCCAGGGCGGATGGCATGATCCCCTCGCGGCGCTTGGATGCGGCGGTCTTCAGCTCGTCCCGCACCAGGGCCGAGTCGATCCCGAGCTTCTGGGCGGCATCTGCGGCAAATTCGTCCCGGCTGATGGCGCTGGGCATGCGCCGGATGTGCGGCAGCAGGAAGTTGACGGCGGCGATCTTGGCCTCGGGCGTACGGGGAGGAAAGAGCTTGCGGGCGCGGTCGATCAGGTACTCGGAATGGCGGATAGCGCCGCGCAGTGCCTCGGCATAGGCTTTCACGCCGCGCTCGCGGATGAATCGATCAGGGTCAAGGCCGCCTTCGAGGGTGACGACGCGGACCTCGAAACCCTCTTCGGTGAGCAGCGAAATCGACTTTTCGGCGGCGTTGGCGCCCGCAGTATCCGGGTCGAAGTTGACGACGATGCGCGTGGCGTAGCGGCGCAGCAGACGCACCTGCTGCTCGGTAAAGGCCGTGCCGCTCGTTGCCAGCACATTGGGAATGCCGGCCGCGAAGACCGAGATACAGTCCATCTGGCCCTCGACCAGCAGGGCGAAGTTACCCTGGCGGATCGCGGCTTTGGCTTTGTCGAGGTTGAAGAGCACCGTACCCTTGGAGTAGAGCGGGGTTTCGGGGCTGTTCAGGTACTTGGGACCGGCTTTCTCGTCGGTCTCCAGCGCGCGGGCGGTGAAGGCGATGACCCGGCCGGCCTCGTTGGCGATGGGAAAGGTGATGCGCTTGCGAAAGCGGTCGTACATGCGCCCGGGGCTGCCATCCTCCTGCTGCTTGAAGCCGAAGAGGCCGGAGAGGCGCAGCAGCTCGGGCGGCGCGGCGTTCCCCAGACGTTCGCGCAGACCGCTAAAGCCCTCCGGCGCGTAGCCGATGCGGAACTTCGCGATGATGTCGGCGACCAGGCCACGGCCGCTCAAATACTCACGGGCACGGGCACCCTCGGGCGCGTGCAACTGTTCCTGGAACCAGGCAGTAGCTTGCTCATGCAGGTCGAGCAACTGGGCTCGCTGGCGGCTCTCCGCAGCCTCTTCTTCGGAGTGAAATTCGCGCTTTGGCAGCGGAATGCCGCATTTCGCTGCGACGATGCGAACGGACTCCGGGAAGCTGACCTTCTCGAGCTCCTGAATAAATTTGAAGACATCGCCCGAAACGCCGCAGCCGAAGCAATGGTAGAACTGCCGCGTTACGTGGACGGAGAAGGACGGCGACTTCTCCCCATGAAAAGGGCAGAGACCCTGGTAATTCTGCGCACCGGCCTTCTTCAGGCGCACGTATTCGCCAATAACACGGACGATGTCCGCCTGCTGCTTTACGGATTGGGTGAAGTCGGAGGGCATGGTGGGGGACTGAAACTGAGTCTAATCTATGGGCCAAAGAGAGCAATCTTTCTGAAGCCGAACTTCAGCTGAGCCCACCAGAGTTTTCAACAACTAGATCAGCGCGCAAGGTAAGAGGTGGGGCGGAGGATCGGAGTATTTCGAAAAGGATGCAGCGCAAGCACATCCTGATCATCGGTCACGATGAGATCGGCGGAACCATTTACGGCGAGCTCGAGGAACTTGTCATCTCTAGGATCGCGGCAGGCTCGAATGGGAACAACGATTGGAATAAACTCGGCAATTCGGCCAAGCAGACGCAGAAACTCCTGCCTGTCCCCGAGGGAGATATAACGGTCGAATTTGGGCCTCGCAATTACGTCAGCGAGCTCCGTCATTGTCGCCTCAGAGACTAGCAAAGTGCCGCAATCTACTGCTTTGCGAACTGCTTGGCCTGGAATGGACTCAGGTAGCATTAGACGGCTGATCAGGGTATTTGTGTCGATTACGATGCGCTCCCTATTCGTCATCAGAGAGCAGGGTAGCGAGCGTCTGCTCGGTTAGACCACGAGCCTTGGCCTTATTCGCGACTTGGTCACAGAAGCGCTGAAAGTCGGAGCCATGGAAATCGCGAAGCCGGTCATATTCAACTGCCGAGAGTAACACCGCAACGTCACGTTCATGCCTGCGAATCACAACGGGCTCACGTTGTACGGAGTCAAGCAAGGCGGCAAGGCGTTGTTTAGCGTCAGTAGCTGAGATAGAGCGCATGGAAAAACCTCGATCGGCTATATCCATAATAGACAAATTGTCCAGTTAAGAGAGCGATATCTTTCCCCAAGCATTGATACGTCGGCGAACCTCGTCGGCAGAGACACCAGCAGCCCGTAAGGCGCGCAGGCTCAGCGCGTCCGTGCGCTTCGCCAGGCGCTCGCCGTGCCGGTCTCGCAGCAAATCGCAGTGATACCAGGCCGGTTCTATGAACCCAAGCGCGCGATAGAGCAGAATTTGCCGAGCGGTGGACTTGAGCAGATCAGCGCCGCGTACCACCTCGGTGATCGCCATGGCAGCATCGTCAACAACGGCTGCGAGCTGATAGGACGGCACGTCATCGCGGCGCCACACCGGAAAGTCCCCAAAATCGCGACCGGCTATGTAGCGCTGCGGTCCAAAGTGCTCGTCGTTGAAGGCGATGACCTCACCCTCGGGCACGCGGAAACGCCAGTTCATGCCGGCTGGTGTCTCGGCCTGAGAGACATTACCCAGGGGCGGCCTGCAGCTGCCGGGGTAGATGGGTTCGTCGTCGCAGTGCGGAGTTTCCGTGCCTTCGTGCGGGGCGCTGGCGCTCCCGGCCAGCTCACGCCGTGAGCAGCGGCAGGGGTAGATCAAGCCATTCTGCCGCAGCTGCTCCCAGACAGAGCGGTAGAGCGCGTATCGCTCGCTTTGGAGGTAGGGTCCAAAGGGGCCTCCTACATCCGGGCCTTCTCCCCAGGCGATGCCGAGCCATCGCAAGTCTTGGAGCATGGCGGCGGCGTACTCAGGGTTGGACCGCTGTGGGTCGAGATCCTCATTGCGGAGAACGAGGATGCCACCGCCGGCACCCGCTCGCTGATAAGCCGTCCAAAAGGTGCGTGCGTGGCCAAGGTGGAGCAGGCCCGTCGGCGATGGAGCGATGCGTCCACGGTAGCGAACTGGCGAGGTGGTGACAGAGAACACACGCTTAGAGAACACAAACTTAGTGTAGTGAGATCGCGGTCAGGGAAGGCGGGGTAGCGCGACGTTTGGTCAAGAATGCGAAAAGGCCAGCGGGAAGCTGGCCTTTTCTAGAGACGGTTCGTCAAGAGGTCTAGATGTCGAGATTCTTCACGTCGAGAGCATTGGCTTCGATGAACTTCCGGCGAGCATCCACATCCTCGCCCATCAGCGTCGAGAAGATGGTCTCGGTTTCGGCCAGGTCTTCAAGCTTGACCGAGAGCAGGGTGCGCCGCTCGGGATCCATGGTCGTCTCCCAGAGCTGCGGCGCAGTCATCTCGCCGAGGCCCTTGTAGCGCTGGACCTGGTACTCGCGTTTTCCCTGCTCAATGACGTAGTTGAAGAGCTCCTTGGGTGTCTGCTTTTGTACGGGCTCCTGCGGGCTGCGAGGCGCCTTTTTCTGCGCCTTTTCACTCGCCAGCTGACCGGTCTGCGTATCCGAGCCGGTGTCGATCTCGGCATCCTCGGTGGGCTCTTCCGTCTGGGCAGCTTTGCCCTTGGCTGCGTATTCAATCGTGAATGGGGGTTGCAGCTCTTCGCGGATGAGCGAGTACTTCGCCATCATCTGGCGGTACTCGGGAGTGGAGGCCAAAGCCCAATCGATGCGGCGTTCCGAGCCTTGCGCGTCGGTGAAGCTGACCGACCAGGTCTGGTGCTCCTCTTCGAAGTTGGGCGCGGAGACTGCCTTGAATTGATAGGTCTTCGCAATCGCCTGCAGCGACTCATAGAGCTTCTGCAGTTTCTCCGGAGCCGCTTCGCTGGTGGATTCGAAGTCCTGACGGCGCATCAGTTCCAGTCTGGCAAGCAGCCCGGTGACCTCTTCGTTGCGCATGCGCTTGCCGACCTTGTCGAAGAAGCCAAGGTAGTCGTTGAGCTGGCCCATAAAGCGGGTCAGGGATGCGCCTTCGAGCTTGGCGTCGCCGGTTCCGTACCGGATGATCATGCCTTCGGAGGCACGCTTGACCATGACCTTCACAAACTCCTGGTCGTTTTTGATGTACTGCTCGAACTTTCCTTTTTTGATCCGGTAGAGCGGCGGCTGCGCGATATAGACGTGTCCCCGCTTGATCAGCTCCTGCATGTGCCGGAAGAAGAAGGTCAGCAGCAGAGTGCGGATGTGGGAGCCGTCGACGTCGGCATCGGTCATCAGGATGACCTTGCCGTAGCGGAGCTTCGAGGGGTCGAAGTCGTCCTTGCCAATACCGCAGCCCAGGGCGGTGATCATGGCCCGGATCTCTTCGTGGCCTAGCATCTTGTCGTAGCGCGCCTTTTCGACGTTCAGGATCTTGCCCTTGAGTGGCAGAATGGCTTGAAAGCGACGATCGCGGCCTTGGCGGGAGGTGCCGCCGGCGGACTCACCCTCGACCAGGTAAAGCTCGCAGCGCTCCGGGTTGCGCTCGCTGCAGTCGGAGAGCTTGCCGGGCAGACCACCCCCGTCCAGCGCGCCCTTGCGGCGGGTCAGGTCGCGAGCTTTGCGGGCGGCTTCGCGGGCGCGTGAGGCTTCGATGGCTTTGTTGATGATGCGGCGGGCGACTGGCGGATTTTGTTCGAGAAAGGCGCCAAGCCGCTCGTTGACAAAGGCTTGCACCGTCCCAGCGATATCTGAGTTCAGCTTGCCCTTGGTCTGGCCCTCGAACTGAGGTTGGGAGAGCTTGACACTGATGACGGCCACCAAACCCTCGCGTACGTCGTCGCCGGAGAGGTTCTCCTTGACGTCTTTGAAGAGGCCGAGCTGCTGGCCGGCAGAGTTCACCGTGCGGGTAAGAGCAGTGCGGAAGCCGGAGAGGTGGGTTCCACCGTCGACAGTGTTGATGTTGTTAGCGAACGAGAAGACAGTCTCCGAGTAACTGTCGTTGTACTGAAGAGCGATATCCAGTTCGACATTGTCGCGGGAAGCTTCGAGGTGGATCGGCTTCTCGTGCAGCACCTGCTTGCCTTTGTTCAGGTGCTTGATGAACTCGGCGATACCGCCGGCATAGCGAAATTCGGAGCGCTTGGCCTCGCCGGTTTTGACATCGGTAGTGCGCTCGTCGGTAAGCGTGATCTCCAGCCCCTTGTTCAGGAAGGCGAGTTCACGCAGGCGCTGCGCCAGTGTGTCGTGGTTGTACTCCGTGACCGTGAAGATCGACCTGTCGGGCAGGAAGTGGACTTTGGTGCCCCGGCGTTTGGTAGTTCCGGTCTGGCGCAGGTTCGAGATGGGAATGCCGCGGGAGTAATCCTGCTCGTAGGTGTGACCATCACGCCAGATCTCGACGTCAAAGGCCTCGCTCAGTGCGTTCACGCAGGAGACACCGACACCGTGAAGACCGCCAGAGACTTTGTAATTGGAGTTATCGAACTTGCCACCGGCGTGGAGCTTGGTGAGGACGACCTGAACCGCCGGCAGCCGCTCGCCGTCGGGCAGTTTCATCTCATCGACCGGAATGCCGCGGCCATCGTCAGAGACAGTGATGGAGTTGTCCACGTGAATCACAACATCCACGCGCTTGGCGTGGCCGGCCAGCGCTTCATCGACTGAGTTGTCGACTACTTCATACACTAGGTGGTGCAACCCCTGATCGCCGGTGGACCCAATGTACATCGCGGGGCGCAGGCGGACGGCCTCGAGTCCTTCCAAAACTTTGATGTTGCTGCCGGTGTAATCCCCACCGCGGCCGGCTATGGCTTCAACGTTGTTAAGCACTGCTGCAGAGATCTCTTTGGTGGACATGCGACTCCAGGGCGCCCGGAAGCTCGTAGCCGATCTCCAAAACTCCCGCTAAGCGGCTGAAAGGAAAAGGGATCGTGAGCGCTGACGCTGGATTAATTTTAACATGGGGAGAGGAGGAAAACGCGTCACTTCGCCGCAGTTTGCTGGGGGACAGATTCAGTCAACGGACGCGGGGTATTCCGAATTATAAGTAACAGAGTGGTCAATACTGCTCTTTAGTTACTTCTGTACTATTACCGCGGTGAATACTTGGTAATTTGATTGATAACAATGGACTTAGATGGGGCTATTTTTGTAGCTTGTGGTTAATAGACAAGTCCAATCCATTCAGCAGTCGTCCCGAGGTAACCTTTGAAGACCCTAGTTCGCTCCCTCGTCCTTGCTCTCTGTGCTGTTGGTATCGCGGCCGGTGCCGCCGCTCCGAAGAATGGGCCGGTTGCGCATCCGGGCGCTCCCGGTTGGGGTGTGCCGGATTGCTTTGGCCCCGGTAGCTCTGGATGTGGGCCTATGAAGAACCTGAGGTAACATTCAGGACGTTACTACTCTCCTGAGAGTCTGCTTGAGGAGTCATCCGGTCCGAGATATGCTCAAAGTCGGATCGGATGACGTCCTCGCATGACCTTAGACAACGCTTTCATCTTCGTTACCGCAGTCGAACTGTTTGTAAGCTGGCTTTCCGTCTTTGCCCTCTATCGGTCGAAGAGCTGCCGGCAACGGCTACCCGCCTTGGGTCTTTTCCTGGCTATGTACGCTGTGACCGGCTCTATCCTGGTCGCCGTCACCGACTTCCATCTGGGCATGGTGGTGGCAACCCGGTATGCCATCTACAAATACACATACTGGGTGACGTACGTCGCGATGGCGATCCTGATCTGCCTCATAATCCAGCAGCTTTTCGTGGAGGCACTCTCTTCGCTTCCAGGTCTTCGCAGGGTGGGTCTGGTTCTATTTCGTTGGATCACATTAGTATCGTCTTTGATGATCCTGGCCTTCTCCGTCTTCCCCTCTGGCTTTCATGCCGGGGCTGTAGCAGTGGCTACTCACCAGATGATGCGTGGTATCTCGGTACTGGAACTATCGCTGCTGGCGTTTCTTGCTCTTTCGATTCATTCTCTCGGGTTTTCCTTTCGCAGTCGCATCTTCGGCATCAGCCTGGGCTTTGGCATGCAAGCTTTCACCACGCTTGTGCAGTCCGTTTTGCCGATCAACAGGCACACGATGGCCACCTACAGTGGCGTAACTGGGGAAATGGTGCAGGTTGCTGTTCTCGTCGTCTGGAGCGTGTATCTTTTTCGGCCGGAGCCGGAGCGCGTGCCAGTAAGGCTGCCAGCGGCGTCCCCTTTGCTGAGATGGAATGAGATTGCGGCTGCGATGAGTAAGCCGGCGGGGCAGGTGGTGATCGCCCAGCCCTCTTTCTTCCTGCAGGACGTGGAGAAGGTGGTCGACAAGGTGTTGACTAAGAATCCGCTCAAGACGCCCCACGCGAGCTAACAAGTTTTCTCCAAGCACTATGCCCCGCCTCTGGCGGGGCTTTTTTTGCCAGAGACGCCATAGTTGACGGACCGAAGCCGAGGCGTCTGGCCTCGGCTTTCGGTCTGTGCACAAAAGCTTGAGAGAGCTAGTCGGCGGCGACTTCGGTATGCGCGGCAGGAGCGGCCGTCACCGCTTCGACCGCCACGAAGCGACCAGTTCGGCCACGGTCGATAAATTTCACGCGCCCCGAGATTTCAGCGTAAAGAGTGTCGTCCTTGCCACGGCCAACGTTCAGGCCAGGCTTAAGTTTGGTGCCGCGCTGGCGGACGATGATGGAACCGCCAGGAACAACCTGACCGGCAAAGATCTTGACGCCAAGCCGCTGTGCATTGGAATCACGACCATTTTTCGAACTGCCTAAACCTTTTTTATGTGCCATTGCTGATCCTCATACCAGGAATACCAGGAGCGCAGCTCCCATAAATTCCATTTTAGAACTCCAGCTCACTACGCGTGCTGCTGTGCGCTCTGCTCTTCCGGGCGATAGGTGGTGCCGTCGATCTCAATCTCATTGATCCGGACGGCAGTGTAGGACTGCCGGTGACCCTGCAGCTTTTTATACTGCTTTTTGCGCTTGAAGTGGAAGACAAGGATCTTCTCGCCCCGGCCCTCGGCCACGACTGTACCGGTTACCTTGGCGGATGAGGGCTTGCTCAGTGCACCATTATCTGTAGACGCGGCGAGGACGTCGCTGAACTCGAGCGTATCGTTCTCATCGCCTGTCGTTTTCTCAATGCGAACCACATCGCCCGGAGCGACGCGATACTGCTTACCACCAGTGCGGATGACCGCGTACATAAATCCTCCCACGCCGCGCAGAACGGGCGTCTTCTCTTTGATCCCCGTGGATGAGGATTGTAGAGCGACTCCTGCCTTAGGCAACAACTTGTCGCTCTAACCAGACCTATGCAACTGCCAGGTGAGCGGATCGTGCCAAAGGTCTCAGGTTTGCGCGAAACAACATACAAGCAAGAGACACGCAGGCGACATCGCCAGACTTACCCAGTCTAACGACCTTGCCAAGAAGGGTCAACGCCCATCCACGAGTTTTCGCCTTTTTACCGCAGATTGGAAGAGATAGACACCGAGAATGGCAATCAAAGGCTCGAGCGGATGCCGGAAACGGGCATGTACCGTGACGAAGTAGTAGAGCAGAGGCAGAGTCAGAAAAGCCCAGGCGAATAGCCCGGCAGCTGGCCGGCTACGGCGCAGTGCCAGAGCCAGACCAAAGAGGCCAGCGAGGCTGGTAAAGGCGAAGTTCAAGTTGCGCCCGTACTCGACAAAAGCAGCATCGTCAAAAGGGTGCGGCACGCTGAACCAGAAATAGTAGATTCGCTTGAGCGTGAGCGCGGCAAAGTGGGCGGGATGGGAGCGGATAATGGCCTTTGCGCGGTCACCACGCATTCTGGCATAGGTCAGTTCGCCCAGCTGTCGATACTCCCGAAGCTGGTCAGGCGCCTGAAAGGGATGGTCGTACTCCATGAGCAAGCCCACCGCGCCTGGCCCGTTGCCGAGGTAGAGTTCAGCTCCGAAGTTCCCCCGAAGTGGCACGAACTGATGAAAAGCGCGCCAGTTCCGAATCGTCCAAGGGGCAATGCACAGGAGAAAAACCACAGCCGAAAGCAAGACGCCCCTCACCTGATGAGGCCAGTCTGGACGCAGCCAGCCCCTGTGTTGTGGCTGAAGCAGGTGATGGGGCTCCAGCAAGAGCCAGATTCCCAAAATGGGAAGAAAAATGAGCAGCGAGGGATTACTTAGTGCGATGAGCCCCCAGAGCAAGCCGAAGAGGGCCCAGCGGCTGGGAGTGAGCGCCCCGCCTGCGCCTTCGGTGCCATCGCCTTCCGGGATATTGCCGATGCTTCGCATGCGCAGGGCAAGCACCAGTACGGAGGAGAAGAGTAGCGCGGTGAGCGTCATCTCCCAGATCCAGCGGACGGCATACTGCATGGCAGCCGGGTAGAGCGCCCAGATCCATCCAGCCCAGTTGGCGACTTTACGATTGAAACAACGGGCGGCGATCTCCCAGGTGTTGCCCGCGATCAGGGCGGAGAGAGCACAGTTGATCGCGAGCAGGACCCAGGCTGACTTTAGGGTAAATACGCCGAAGAGCTTGAAGACGGCCGCGATCAAAAGCGGGTAGAGAGGCGTGACCCAAGCGGTGGGGCCCGTGTGTCCAGAGAAGGGGTCTGCATACCCGTAGCCGGTTACTAGCGCGCGGGCGATCCGGCCCATCTCCCAGCCAAAGCCAAAGTGGTCACCATAGGGCCGAATACGGTAGGTGTGCGCCAGTGTCATGTAGAGAACGCGGATCAGAAAGGCCGCCCAGAAGAGCTTCCAGGGCGCGCGAAAGTCGCGAGCTTCGCCCCGGAGGTTTAACTGCCCTGGGATGGGTGCGGCGATCGGGTAACGCTGTGTGGACATCGGCTCGATCTTATATTCCTTGGGCGGTGTTGGGGCAGACAGGAACGCATCGAGTGCTTGGGCTGTGGACTGGCCTGGTATCTCGCGGCAGGGTATCAAACGGTAGAACATTGCGTAATCAGCCGTTGGGAGCAATCCAGGTAACTGCGCCAGCACAGGAACGAGTCTTCAGCGAGGCTCGACCTGATTGCTTAATGAGAAAAGGTGTTGCCATATAGCTGGAAGATATGTACAAGTAGATATGTTCAATGTGCCATCGCAGCCAGACGCGGCTCTCGATGTCTCCGCCCTCTCTCCGCCGAGGCGTGCGCGCACGACCACGGCTGAGTCGCTGCTGGGCCTTCTCGAGCTCCGGCCAATGTCCGGCTATGAGTTGCAGCGCACCATCGCGCGCACCATTGGAAACTTCTGGCAGGAGAGCTTCGGCCAAATCTACCCGGCGCTGCGCAAGCTTGTTACCGATGGATTCGCGGAAGTCGAGCAACGGCATGAACCCGGCAATGCCCGGGTAAGCAACGTGTACCAGCTGACCGATGCAGGCCGGAAACGGCTGGGCGAGTGGCTCGAGCTGCCGTGCGAGCGCCAGGTTATCCGCGACGAACTGTTGCTGAAGACCTTTTGCGGACACAGCGCGCCGCCGGGTGCGCTCCTCAGGCACTTTCGAGCGCACAGGGCTTTGCTGGAAGCAGACCTCGAGCGGTATCGCGCTATAGAAGCACGCCTCCCAAAGGCGCAGCGCGGGAGTTCGAGTCTGCCTTACATCTTTATCTGCCTGCGGAGCGGTCTCGCGAAGGCGGAGGCGGAGCTGCGCTGGTGTGAGGAGAGTATCGCTGTCCTGCAATCGATGCTGCCCGGCGCTCCACAAGACGCAGAACCGCAGAACGAGTGTGAACCGGCGATGACCGGCTGATTTCCATCGGCGGCATGGTCGCCTTTGGCTGCAATTTGCAGTGCACTTCGTGGTAAAGGGGGGGACGAATATGAGCGGCGATCCTGTTTGGATGAAGGGCCTCTTGACGGTGCACATTGCAGCAGGCTTTGGGTCCTTTCTCCTGACGCCCATGGCTCTGGTCACGGCAAAGGGAGGCAAGGCGCACAAACGCTGGGGCATGGCCTACATGTGCTGCATGGGGCTGGTGGCGGCGACGGCGTTGCCCATGGCCTTCTACCGCCCGGTGCTGTTTTTGGCGATGGTCGCCGTGTTCAGCTTTTACCTCTGTTTCTCCGGATACCGCGTCCTCAGGCTGAAAGAATTAGCGCGTGGCGGTCATGCGAAGTTTATTGACTGGTTCGCCGTGATCGTTACGCTTGCGAGCAGTCTCTTGCTGTTTATGCTCGGATGGCTGCACCCCGCCACGGTCCAGAATCTAGGTCTGATCTCGATCATCTTCGGCCTGATCGGTATACGAGCAGCCGCAATGCAGCTTTGGAGCTTCGTTTCCAAGCCGAAGGAGAAGATGTTCTGGTGGTATACGCATCTCGGAAATTTTATTGGGAGCTACATTGCGACCTGGACGGCTTTCAGCGTGGTCACCCTCCCGCATCTGTTGGGCAACCACGTTTGGCTTTGGCTGTGGCCGACCGCCATTGGCGTGCCGTGCATCATCGCGACAACGGCCTATTACAAGCGTAAGTTTGCACCGCGTGAGCGCACACAGGAGCCGGTTTTGGCCTCCTAAGAAGAGAGTCTGCATTCGAGAGTGCGGCAGTAATGGCTGAGCCGGTCATGCGGATCTAGCGATTTTGTGAGTCGCCGAGTTGCCCGGGCTGGAGGTTCTCGACTACACTAAAGATTCGCATCCAGCGGCCCAAGTGGGTCATCCAACCTGGGGTTAGAGAATCCACTGCAATACCGGAGCAGCCCGTTGCGCGATAGATCAAAATTTGGAGTTCATGATGGCTCAGGTTTGCCAGGTTTGCGGGAAAGGCCCGCAGTTCGGTAATAACATTTCTCACGCTCACAACATCACTAAGCGCAGGTGGAATGTAAATCTGCGGCCGGTCAAGGCAAAGGTGCCCGGGGGCGCTAAGCGTATGCGCGTGTGCACGAGCTGCATCAAGTCCGGCAAGATCGTCAAGGCCTAAGCGGCTTTTGGGAGTGGTACGCAGAAAGCCCCGGTGATCCGGGGCTTTCGTGCGCTTGCAGGATGATCACTGCTGTGGTTTGAAGTCGAGCGATAGTGAGTTGATGCAGTAGCGCTGACCAGTCGGTTTGGGTCCATCGGGGAAGATGTGCCCGAGGTGCGATCCACACTTGGCGCAGGTCGCCTCAATGCGACGCATGCCGTGGCTGGTGTCTTCATGGGTCTGCACCGCGTCTGAACTCGAAGGTTTATAGAAGCTAGGCCACCCGCTGCCGGATTCAAATTTGGTGTCGGATTTAAAGAGCTCCGCACCGCACGCGACGCAGTGGTAAGCCCCGTCTGCGTGGTTGTGATAAAGCTTGCCAGAGAATGGCGGCTCCGTCCCCTTCTGGCGGGTGACCTGATACTGCTCGGGCGTTAGCTGCGCGCGCCATTCCGCGTCCGTCTTTTCGATTCTGGCCGTCTCGATTTTTTCTGTCTGGGTCTCTGACATGAAACCACCTTTCGCCTATTTAGATGGCGCGGAGCGCCGCGGGGTTACATTTGCGCGATAACCTCGATCTCTACCAAGGCATCCTTGGGTAGACGTGCCACCTCTACCGTGGACCGGGCCGGCGCTACGACGCCCTCCGGAGCCAGGTAGGTCGCATAGATCTCATTCATGGCCGTGAAGTCGTTCATGTCTTTCAGAAAGACGACGGTTTTGATCACACGCCGAAGGTCGGTTCCGGCGGCTTCGAGCACGGCTTTCAGATTGTCGAGCACGCGCATAGTCTGCTCCTTCACGCCCCCCGCGAGCAGCTGTCCAGTGGCGGGATCAATGGCGACTTGGCCCGAGGTGTAGACCAGCTCACCGATTTTGATCGCTTGTGAGTAGGGGCCGATGGCGGCAGGTGCGTGCGGGGTGGAGATGACGACCTTGGTTTCCATGGTTCTCCTGAGCGCTTGCTCCGGTCTGGAGGCGCAAGTTTATATGTACTTCTCCGGTTTGACCCAAGTCCGGTTTGGCCTAAGTGCTGAGAAGCCTGACTCCGCAGCTACCCCGACCTCTGAATCGCGCTTTGCGAGCAAGAGATCAGTGAGAACACTGGCCCAGCCGCTTGCCCGGCGCCCGTATTCTTTGAGGAATGGCAGGAGGCTGAGGGGTCGCAGGTAGCGCTTTCTGGGTAACAGCAGACGCATTCTCAAAAACTCGCGCTGACGTTGAAAGTCACCGGCGGACACTCGCAGGGATGCGGGAGGGATCCTGGCGATGGCGCTTTCTATCTCTTCTATCGCGTTTCTATGCCAATCGATCCCCATCCAGTGCTCCCGCGTGACATCCGCCAACGGCTTGCGTTTCCTAAACTCTCCGGGACCCGTGCCAACCTGCTGCGCGGCATGTTTTCGATAGTAAATAAGCGGCTCTTCGATCAGCCTAATCTGTGCCAGGGTAGCGATAATGGTCGCAATCCAGCCGTCATGCAGCCATTCTCCCCGTACAGGAAAGCAGTATTCACGCAGCCGCGCACGGAACATAACCGTAGCGCCGGTGATAAATCGATACCTGACCAGAGAAAGGTAATCCCCAAGCAGAAGTTGAGCTTTCGTTTGCGCGCTGAAGTGGAAGTTCTGCAGCAACTTTGAGCCGGTGGGCTGGTCGTGTTCATCGATTACGAGTCCATCGGAAAAGACCAGACCCAGATCTGAATGTGCCGCGAACTCCGCCTCACAGCGCTCAAGTCGTGTCGAGAACCAGATGTCGTCCTGATCGCAGAGGGCGATCAAGTCACCCTGGCATTGCAGAATAGCGTTCTCAAAATTGACACTCGAGCCTAGATTGCGTTCGTTAACGTGGATTCGGACAGGAAATGGCACTTCAGCCGCAAACCGCCGCAGCATAGCCACAGTATGGTCAGTCGAGCCATCGTCACAGATCACCATCTCATCCGGAAGGCGCGTCTGCGCCGCAATGCTAGAGAGTTGGCGAGGCAGAAAGCGTTCTCCGTTGTATGTGCAGAGCGCCACGGAGATGGCTTTCTTCGAGATAGCGAAGTTCGTATATTGCTCAGTTCCCAAAAGGAATTATTTCTCCCATTTCGGCTTTAACTGCCGCAGCAGAAAAGCCTGCTTCGCGCGTGCTCTCCAGATGCGTTTGTCTTGACAAGCAGCGCGAAATGTTCTGCTCGTCTTCAGCAGCCACCAGCGAAAAAAGAGCCGATCTATGAAACCGCCAAACGTAAGAACAAACCGGGTCTGCGCTGCTAGAACGCTCCAATGCCGCCAGAAGGGCACTTCGTTCAGATCCATATGCGACAAATTATGTTGCAGCACGGCGCTCATGACACATAGTCGATAGCCACGATTGTCTAGCTCCTGAAAGATGGCGTGATCGAGATAGTCAAGCCAGAAACCCTCCGGGAAGGCTCCGATCTCATGCAATGCTGATATGCGGAGGGCCGCTCCAGAGTTATAGGCCGTAAGCGATCGCTGCTGAACGCCGGAAGCCTCAATCTCGATGGAGCAGTGACCCCTAGCAAATTGTCTCCGTATCTGTGACAAAAAGGGGGATGTCGGAGAGTAAAGCCGGCTGCCAGCCCATAGCTTCGGAACGATAGCGGCGACATCCTTTCTACCAGCCATGCTCTTTGTCCACTGAAGCAGTTCTTCGAAGTAGGCCAAGCTTAACGTCGTGTCCTGGTCTAGAAGCAAGAGCCACGCGTGTCCAGTCGTAGCTGCCGCATCCAGCGCAAAATTATAGGCTGCAGCTAAGCCCCCGTTTGCAGGATCGTGCACATACCGCATTGCAACTCCGTGCGGAGCGGAAAAGGATTGCGGCTGCGGCGAATTGTCATAGAGGAGAACCGAGACCTGGCTGGCCAGCTCTTCATTCTCGCTTAACGCCGACACGAGAGAGGAGATAGCCTCGCTCTCGTGGGGTTCTCTCCGGTAGAGGACAACCACTGCGGTGACTGCGGGTAGAGCTGAAGACTGGGGCACTTGATCTCTGAATGCATCCGGGGTTCTTGGCGGATGGAGTGAATACGCTAAAACAATCTGACCATAACACGTCGCATCTCGCGCCGGTCATTCGCCGTGAGTGCCACTCTCCACGCGAGCAACAACGTAAACAGTAACCAGAGCGCGATCCATCCCGGGCTCATTGGAAAAAGATTTGAGCTATGCCACACCGGGTACAGGAGCAGTGAGGGCACGATGCAGAGCAGAGGGCGCAGCAGTCCCTCAAGCGCAAACCTGATTTGCCGGACCTGAATCACTGCCTGCGTGAGATACATGCTGATGAAGAAGTGGGCGGCTAAACCGATGACCGCTCCGATGAGGGTTCCCAGCGCGACGCCGGCTGCTCCCATCTTCTTCGCGAGCAGGACGCTGAAAGTAAAGTTGACGATGGCTTCAGCGACCGGAGCGACAGTCGCGAGGCGTTGTTTGCCGGTGGCCACGACCATGAGCGCGTAAGGGTAGCCAAGCTGTCGAATCGCATTGGCCGCGACCAGGATCTCGAGAAAGAGCACGCTCCGCACGGCGTACTGATGACCGACCCACGCCGTGAGAAGCGGGAAGCCACCCAGAAACAGGGGCAGTCCTAGAAAACAGAGCAAGAGTGTGCTGTACCGGGTAGCTCTGATGAGCAGATCGCCCATTTGCGAGGGCGTTCGCCCAGTTTGTGTAGAGGACAACGCCGGGAGCAGGGGTCCAAGCATGCTGCCGACTAAGAGAAGCAAAAAATTAGTCGCGCTGCTCGCGACAGCATAGTAGCCAGTGTTCTTGTAGTCGAAATGACCGACGATGGTTGTATCCAGACCACTGATAAAGATGGATCCGAGCGTCCAGATAGAGAGGACACCACAATACTCCGTAAGGCGAAGTGCGAGTCTACGATCGAAGCTCAGGAATTCAAACTCGACGCGATCGCTTGCATAGCGTCTCCAGCCGAGGAATTGAAAGGCTGCCGTCGCAACATTGAAGCACGCGAGCAGGACGGACATCTGCAGCAGGTTTCCGTGGAGCAGAACAAGCGCGACCAGCGCGGCCGCTGATGCAAAACGGCTAACGGTGAAGAGCACGGTGGTGAAACCGTATTGCTGCAGCCCAGTAAACAAGCTCGTGAAGACAGAGAATGGCAGAGCAAGCGCGGTGGAGAGACCGACGGCGATCAGTCCAAGACGCACATCGCGCATAAGCTCGACCGGCATCTGGTGAAAGAGCTGAGGGACGCGATAGGTGAGGACTGCGATGGTCACGACACCAATGAGAGAGGCACAGCATAGTACAGAGAAAGCTGTGCTTACAAGGCGGCGGCTGGCCTCGCGATTCCCGGTCGCTTCGTATTCCGCCACGAATTTACCGATCGCTGTCGAGAGGCCGAAGTCAAGAAAGTTCACGTAGGCACTGAGCTGCAGGATGAGAACCCACGCGCTGTACTCCTCGGCAGACATGCGGTGCACGAGGAAGGGAGGCAGGGCGAACGAGACAAGCATCGAAAGCAGCAGCCGCAGTAGATTCGATGCTGAGCCCCTGAGGACTCGTTTACGGTTCGAACTCGGCATAAGGGAGGCTGCTCTACCTTAACAAAGGAGGAGTGCCTTGCAGCATATGAGCCATGTGACTCGCGTATGTATACCCGGTGACGGTCCCGCTAGACCTTGGTGGCGCGCTGCACGTCGCGGACGCCGGGGACGCGGCGCAGGCCGGTGACGATACGATTCAGGTGATGCACATCTGCGGCTTCCAGGATGAACTCGACAATGGCTTCGGTGCTGTCGCCGGCTTTCGAATCGACGCTGCGAATGTTGGTACCGTCGTCACTTATCACAGCGGTCATCTCCTTCAGCATGCCCGCGCGGTCGTCGCAGTAGACGATGACCCGGACCGGGTAGGTTTGGGGGCGGCCTTCCCCTTCGCCGTTGCGGGACCAGTCAACTGCGATACGACGGTCGGCCTCGTAGAGTAGATTCTGCACGTTGGAACATCGGCGCGCGTGCACGGCCACGCCTTTGCCGCGGGTCACGTAGCCGATGATCTCTTCGCCGCGGATTGGGTTACAGCAGCGCGCGCGGTAGACGAGCAAATCGTTCTGCCCTTCGACCTCGAGTGAATCCGAGCGCGGATTCAGGTGCACGCGCTTGACCGTCTCGGACATGCCGGCGGTCGTGCTTCCGAGTTTAGCGTCGCCGGGACGCCCGTCTGCAGAGGCGTCCGAATCGCTGCTCGAAGGCTGCGCGATGATGCCAGGAGCGAGGCGGTTGAGCACCTGGCGCGAGGAGTACTTGCCGAAGCCGATGCCGGCGAGCAGATCATTCTCGGCGCCTACCCCGTAGTCGTTGGCGACTCGGGTGTAATCGGCATCCGTGAATTTCGCGAGTGAGATCTTGTACTTGCGGGCCTCGCGCTCTATCAGCTTCTTGCCAATCTCAAGCGCGCGCTCCCGCTGATGCTCATTGAGCCAGTGCTTGATCTTGTTGCGCGCGCGCGAACTCTTGACGAAAGTCAGCCAGTCGCGGCTTGGCACATGGCCATTCTGCGTGAGCACTTCGACGATGTCGCCGTTGCGCAAGCGGGTGCGCAACTGCACCATGCGGCCGTTGACCTTCGCCCCGATGCAGCTGTGGCCGACTTCGGTGTGAACGGAGTAGGCGAAGTCGATGGGACTGGCGTCTTTGGGAAGAACGACGACTTTGCCCTTGGGGGTAAAGGTGTAGACCTCTTCCGGGTAGAGATCGATCTTGAGCGTGGAGAGGAACTCGTTGGGATCGGTCATCTCCCGCTGCCACTCGACGAGCTGGCGCACCCAGGCCAGGCGCTGTTCATCACGGCTGCTGATCGGCGTGCCGTTGGCCTTGTACTTCCAGTGCGCCGCAATGCCTTCTTCGGCGATGCGATGCATCTCTTCGGTGCGGATCTGCACCTCGAACTGGTGGCCACCCTCGCCCATCACTGTAGTGTGCAGCGACTGATACATATTCGGCCGCGGCATCGCAATGAAGTCCTTGATGCGGCCAGGCACGGGGCGCCAGATGGAGTGTATGAGGCCGAAGACCGCGTAACAATCCGCTACACTCGCGGTGATAACGCGCACGGCAAGCAGGTCATAGACCTGGTCGACGGTGGTGCGCTGCTTCTGGAGCTTTTGGTAGATGCTGTAGAGACGCTTGATGCGCCACTCTACGCGCGCGTGGACATCGTTTTCTTTGAGCCGTTCGGTGAACAGATCCTCAACGTGCTGGAGAAAATCCTCGCCCTCTTTGCGACGCTCTTCGATGGCGTTGTCGATCTGCTCGTAGCCGATGGGGTCGACAAAGCGGAAGGCCAAATCTTCGAGTTCTCCGCGCACTTTGCCCATGCCAAGGCGGTGGGCGAGCGGCGCGTAGATGTCGAGTGTCTCTTTCGCAATCGACTCCTGGCGATCGGCACGCAGATGCTCGAGCGTGCGCATATTGTGCAGTCGGTCAGCCAGCTTGATGAGCACAACGCGCACATCGCTGACCATGGCGAGCAGCATCTTGCGAACGTTTTCCGCCTGGCGGTCTTCGCTGTTCGCGAATTGGATCTTGTCAATCTTGGTGACGCCCTCGACGATGTGCGCGACCTGATCACCGAAGATGGTGGTGATGTCGGCGGTGGTAACCGAGGTGTCTTCGACAGCGTCATGCAGCAGGCCGGCGGCAATCGCTGTGGAGTCAAGCTTCATCTCCGCGAGCACGTGCGCCACTTCTAGCGGATGCAGCACATAGGGTTCGCCGGAGGCACGCAGCTGGCCGTTGTGATGCTCGAGTGAAAATTCCCAGGCGCGGCGGATAATCTCAAGATCGTCGTTGGGCCGATTTGCGCGTACCGTGTCCAGCAGGGCCTCGAACCTGGCCCCGGTCAAACTTTCGATCCCACTCTCCGTTTCGGAGGCGCTCTGGACGTCGGAGATGCCTTGGGGCATCTCCTCTGCGTTCAGTCGCATCGAGCGGGCAGTCGCCATACCTGATTATAGGCTCGACTGGCAACCCCTGTGCGAAGATCAGGAGAGCCATGCCGAAGCGTCACCCATTGAAAGACAAGTCCGAGCAGCCCAATTCTCCCGAAGTCATGTCACCCTTTAGCAGTCGCCCGCCGGGGTTGAGAAAGCCCCGGGCGGACGGTCACAAAGCTCCCGCGCCGCAGCGTGGACCTGGAACGCCGCAGCGTGAATCCAAAGGTGCGGAAGGAAGAGTGTCGCGTGCATCGATTGAGGGACCGGCCGCAGTGGTCTCACGCCGCGCCACTGACCGGCTGCTTGCAGGGCATGTCTGGGTGTACGCCTCCGACATCGTTGAGGTGCTTTCGCCGGAGACGGCTGCTATCCCCGGACTGCTGCCGGTGGTGGATGCCCGCGGTCTAGGGTTGGGAACGGCACTCTACAGCCCCACCTCGCAGATTGCGCTGCGGCTGGTGAGCAGGGAGACAATCTCGTCTGATGAGGAGTGGCTGGCGCTTTTTGAGAGCCGGGTGCGCAGGGCTGTGGGCCAGCGGCATGCGCTGATCCACCTTGGAAAGCCCAGCGAAGAGGTTAGCGAAGCGGCGACTGCCTGCCGGTTGATCTTCAGTGAAAGCGATGAGCTGCCCGGCGTGATCGCTGACAAGTACGCCGATCTGATTCTGCTGCAACTGCTCGCGCATGGGGTAGACCGGCCGCAGGTGCGTGCCGTGCTGACGCGCGTGCTGTGTGATGAGCTCAACCCAACCACCATCGTCGAGCGGCCCGATCCGCGCATCCGCGAGCTGGAGCAGCTCAGCGCGCCGTTACTGGAGCCGCTCTATGCGAGCGATCCAGAGCATCCGCTGCTGCAGACGCAATTTTCGCTGAACGGACTGCAGTTCCTTTACGACGCGACAGCCGGCCAGAAAACGGGTGCGTTCCTGGACCAACGATTGAACTACGCTGCTGCTGCGCAGTATGCACATGGCGAGGCGCTGGATGTATGCACCTATCAGGGCGGCTTCGCGCTGCACCTGGCGCGAAGTTGTCCGCGCGTCACAGGCGTGGATAGCTCACGTGCGGCGCTGGAGGTGGCCGACGCCAATCTTGAGTTGAATCGCGATCAGTTGCAGAGCAGCGACGTGGATTGGATGGAGGCGGACGCCTTTGAGCTGTTGCGTGCGTGGAGCGATGCCGGCACGCAGTACGACACAATTGTGCTGGATCCGCCGGCGTTCGCGAAATCAAAGCGGGCGGCCGAGAGCGCTATGCGCGGCTACAAAGAGCTAAACCTGCGCGCGCTGAAGATGCTGCGGCCAGATGGCGTGCTGGTGACCTGCTCGTGCTCGCACCATGTCTCGACCGAAGAGTTCACGGCAGTGGTTGCGGCGGCGGCCGGGGATGCTGGACGGCGCGTGCGATTGATCGATCGGCGGGGTGCCGCTTCGGACCACCCAGTGGTGCTGAACATTCCGGAGACGGAGTACCTAAAGTGCATGATCTGCGTGGTGGATTAGCCACACTACAATCGAGGCATGGTCGCGACGCAAACTTGGCAGAGTAGCTGGCTCCTGTTCGCGTCGTTTGTCGCCGGGGTGCTGAATGCAGTCGCGGGCGGCGGTTCGTTCCTGTCATTTCCAGCATTGCTGGGTACGGGCGTTCTGCCCATCACCGCGAATGCAACCAACACGGTTGCATTATGGCCAGGACAGCTGACTTCGATCGCCGGATACCGGCACGATCTGCGTGTGAATGCGCGACTGCTGCTGCCAGTGGCTCTTTGCGCGTCGTTTGGGGGCCTTGCCGGAGCACTGATACTCCTGCGCACGACCCAGGGCACGTTCCTGCGGCTGGTGCCCTGGCTGCTGCTGGCAGCAGCTCTGCTCTTTGCCGCGAGCGGACCTATCTCGCGTGCTATCGCTCGTCGCGCGATCCAGAAGTCTCACAAGAGCCGTGCGAACTACCTGCCACTCTGCGCCAGTCTGGTGTTGGTGTGTTGTTACATCGGCTACTTTGGCGCGGGCGCGGGTTTTCTGATCATGTCTGTGCTTGCTATCTTTGGCATCGAGAACATCCGGCACATCAACGCGTTGAAAGTGGTAGCGACGACCATCGCCAACGGAGTGGCGGTGATTACTTTTATCGTGGGCGGGCAGGTTGTCTGGCGCGAGTGCCTGGCGATGATGGTCACGGCTGCGATTGGCGGATACCTGGGTGCGCGCTACTCGCGCCGGCTTGATCCTAAATTCATGCGCGTTCTGGTGGTGTTGCTCGGACTCGGTATGGCGGCGTACTTCTTTGTGCGGCAGCAATAAGTGGAATGCGGGACAGACACCGCTACGATGGCAGACCGCGCTCCTCGCAGTGAGATCGGCGTATTCTTGAAGAGAGACGCATATGAGTCATGAAGGAATCCGTATCGTCGGTGAAGCGGAAGCCCGACGCATCGACAACGTAAACCGCAAGTTGCCCAGAGAGGCGACCGATCCCGTAAAGGTGCGCGTGCACAAGAGCGAGGGCACGGGGATGGAGATCGACTGGCGCGACGGCCACAAAAGCGCGTGGGGTTTTCGCTGGCTGCGCGACGCCTGTCCGTGCGCCACATGCCATGAAGAGCGGGAGACGGAGGGCCGCCCGCTCGGTGTGGCAAAGCCGCGACCCGGCGCACTGCTGCCCATGTACCAGGATCCGCCGCGCCCCACGGTGGTAGAGCCAGCCGGGCGCTATGCGATCATCTTCAACTGGAACGACGGGCATAAGAGCGGCATCTACTCATGGGATTTCTTGCGCCGCAATTGCCAGTGCGGAATGTGCCGTCCAGTCGCCCGCAACGCTGACGCGCTATGAGCAATGCCGGCGAGAGGAGAGAAACAGATCAGCGTATCGCTGCATTGGTTCCGCGTCGGAGCAGCGATGCGATGACGGCTGCGGCAGCCGCTCACTAAGGCTGGTTAGTCCGCTTCGATTAAATGCCAGGGATTCGGGTATTCTAGTCTCCCAACGATGGCGGCTCCTCCTATTGCGCAGGTGACACGCAAGCACATACTGGTACGAGGCATTGTGCAAGGGGTGGGTTTTCGTCCATTTGTGTACAAGCTGGCGAAATCTCTCGGCCTGACCGGCTATGTGTTCAACTCATCTTCGGGCGTAACGGTCGAGATTGAGGGGGGAGAGCATGAGATCGATGCGTTTCTCCAAACATTGAGAGTGAATCCTCCGCAGCTCGCTGAGATCGCTGAGATCGTTGTCTCCGGAATGGAAGCTCGAGGGGGTACCGGCTTTTCCATTCTCCAGAGCCGGGAAGAGGTGGGTGAATTCGCCCTGGTCTCTCCGGATGCCGGCACGTGCGACGCTTGCTGGCGCGATTTTGGGGACCGGATGAACCGGCGCTACGGGTATCCATTCACGAACTGCACGCATTGTGGTCCGCGCTACACCATTATTCACGACATACCGTACGATCGCGCGACGACGACGATGTCGGGATTCACGATGTGCAGCGCCTGTCAGGCGGAGTACGAAGATCCGGATGACCGGCGCTTTCATGCTCAGCCGAATGCGTGTGGCCTCTGCGGACCATCGCTGGCTCTGGTGCCGCGCGGTTCGTCGCTGGCTGAGGTCTCGTTTGCGGATACAGACTCGCTGCGAATCATTCGCCAGGCGAGAGCGCTGCTACATGACGGAGAGATCCTTGCGGTAAAGGGCCTCGGCGGCTTTCTGCTCGCGTGTGATGCGAGAAACGATGCCGCTGTCGCGGAGTTGCGAAGACGCAAGCGGCGTCCGGACAAGCCGTTCGCGCTGATGGCGCGCGACCTGGCGGCGGTTAAGGCATTGTGTAAGGTATCGGTGGACGATGAAGCCGCGCTGTTGCATCCCCGGAGGCCGATCGTCGTTCTGCCGAGGCTTGCCGCGGCGCGGCTCTCTGGCGGCATCGCTCCGGGAAACAACACCCTGGGCGTCATGCTGCCGTACACGCCGCTGCACTATCTCTTATTCAGCGATTCGCCGGAAAGCGGCTCCGAGTTTGCGGCTCTGGTAATGACCAGCGGCAATCTCAGCGAGGAGCCCATCGTGGTTTCGAACGCCGAGGCGCTACTGCAGCTCGATGGCGTGGCGGATTGGTTCCTGCTGCACAACCGTGACATCGCTACCCGCGTTGATGATTCGGTCGTTCGCACCTTCGAGGGCCGCGAACGCGTCCTGCGCCGCTCCCGTGGCTTTGTGCCGCAGACGATCGATCTGGGACTCGAGATGGAAGAGGTACTGGCCTTTGGGGGTGAACTGAAAAACACCTTCTGCCTGACCAAGGGCCGCTACGCAATTCTGAGTCAGCACATTGGTGACCTCGAAAACTACGAGACGATGCGGTTCTTTGAGGAAACACTCGCCAGCATGGAGCGCCTCTTCAAGGTTGCGCCACGAGCAGTGGCCTATGATCTGCACCCCGGCTATATGAGCACCCGCATGGCCCTCGCGTCCCCCATCGAACGCAAGATCGGAGTGCAGCATCACCATGCGCACATCGCGAGTTGTATGGCGGAGAATGGTCTGCGTGGCCACGTGATTGGCGTCGCCCTGGACGGCACCGGATTCGGGATGGACGGCAAGGTATGGGGTGGCGAATTTCTCCTTGCGGATTTTGCTGGGTTCGCGCGTCGTGCGCATCTTCGCTATGTCCCGCTCCCTGGCGGCGACGCGGCGGTGCGGCAGCCCTGGCGCATGGCGCTTAGCTATCTGCGAGACACCTTTGGACGGCAGCTGCCGGATAACCTTACGTGCTTTCGAGGAGTAGCAGACAAGCAGCTCGAAGTTGTGGAAACGATGATCTCCCAGCGGCTCCAGACGGTAGAGACATCTTCGTGTGGGCGGCTTTTCGATGCAGTGGCAGCGCTGGTCGGGATGGCTTCGGAGGTGACCTTCGAGGGACAGGCAGCCATCGCCCTGGAGATGACTGCTGTACCGGGGAGCGACGAGCGCTACAGCTTCGAGATTGAGGAAGGTGAGCCGGCAATCCTCGATCTCCGGCCGACTATCGCAAGGATCGTGAAGGATGTCTCTTCAAGCAGGCACGTGGGGGAGATCTCCGCTTGCTTTCACAATACCTTGAGCGCGGTCATCGTGGAGCTGTGCTGTCGTATTCGTAAGAGCGACGCCGTGGACCGGGTATGCCTGAGCGGGGGGACATTCCAGAACCTGTACCTTTTGGACCGTACGGTGATAGAGTTGCGGCGGCGCGGCTTTGCGGTTTTCTTACACGCCACCGTGCCTGCGAACGATGGCGGCATTTCACTGGGACAAGCCGTAATCGCGAGCGAGCTTCTGCGCCAAGGGATCTGAAATGCGTTTGAGGAGTTAGACATGTGCCTGGCCATACCCGGGAAAGTGATAGACACCTTCGATCAGCGCGGCCTGTGCATGGCCAAGGTTCAGTTCGGCGGCATTGTGCGGGAGGCCTGCCTGGAGTATGTGCCGGAGACGCAGATCGGCGAGTATGTTCTGGTGCATGTCGGCTTTGCCATCAGCCGAATCGATGAAGCGGAAGCGGAGCGTACGTATCAGGCGCTGCGAGAGTTGGATCAACTCACCGAACTGGAGTCGCCGGTGGTTGAGGAGATGGTACCCGGGGAGGACCGACGATGAAATACCTCGATGAATATCGCGATGGCGACGTTGCCAGCAAAATTGTGGGCGAGATGCGCCGCATTCAGACTCGTCCATGGGTGCTGATGGAGGTGTGCGGAGGGCAGACGCACTCGATCGTCAAGAACGGCATTGATCATCTCATCCCGGAAGGGGTCGAGCTGGTCCACGGGCCGGGCTGCCCGGTGTGCGTAACGCCGCTGGAGATGATCGACAAGGCCCACGCCATTGCGCGATGCCAAGATGTCATCTTCTGCTCGTTTGGCGATATGTTGCGTGTCCCTGGGTCGGATGGTGACCTGTTCACCATTAAGTCGCAGGGTGGGGATGTGCGCATCGTCTACTCACCACTGGACTGCCTGAAGATCGCCAGGGCCAATCCGGCCAAGCGGGTCGTCTTCTTCGCTATCGGCTTTGAGACCACGGCTCCGGCCAACGCCATGCTGGCGTGGCGTGCGCGCGAGGAGGGCGTGAATAATCTCTCGCTGCTGGTCTCGCATGTGCTGGTTCCGCCGGCGCTGGAGGCGATTTTGCAATCGCCTGACAACCGCGTCCAGGGCTTTCTGGGCCCGGGGCATGTGTGCGCGGTGATGGGGTACAGCGAATACGATCCCATCAGCGCTCGCTACAACGTGCCCATCGTTGTGTCGGGTTTTGAGCCGCTTGATATTTTGCAAGGGACGCTGATGACGATCCAGCAATTGGAAGAAGGTCGCGCAACCGTGGAGAATCAGTACTCGCGCGTCCTGGATCGCAAGGGCAATCTACCTGCACAGAAGCTGATCAACAGAGTCTTCGAGGTTGGTGATCGAAAGTGGCGGGGCATCGGGACGATTCCGATGAGCGGCTACCGGCTGCGCGATGAGTTTGCACGGCACGATGCCGAGAAGTTGTTCGACGTCGCGGAGATTGCCACGCTCGAACCGGAGATTTGCATTAGCGGGGAGATACTGCGGGGCATCAAAAAGCCGCATGATTGCCCGGCATTCGGCACGCTTTGTTCGCCGCAGCGTCCCCTCGGGGCGACGATGGTCTCCGCGGAAGGAGCGTGCGCTGCGTATTACGCGTACGGACGACATTTAAAGCCGCAGGGGCCTGACGCGAAGCTACTAGAGGCGGACATGCTCCACCAGATCCTGCCCAGTGCTACGCCGCCTTCAACCGGCAACGAGTTGATAAGCGAAGCGAGGGCGTAAGCCGATGGCAACCGCTGAGGATGCCGCGAGGAAACAAGAGAAGCACGTCGAGGAGACACCTGTCTCTCCCCTCCTTGGATCTTGTCCGCTGCCTATTTTTGAGCATAAGCAGATCGTGTTGGGGCACGGCAGCGGGGGCAAGCTGACTGCCGACCTGATTGATAAAGTCTTCCTTCCCGCCTTCAAAAATCCGGTTCTGGACAAGCTCGATGATCAGGCGGTGGTGACGATCGGCGGCGCTCGCCTCGCTTTCACGACGGACTCTTTCGTCGTCACGCCCATCTTTTTTCCGGGAGGGGATATAGGGCGGCTCGCCGTACACGGAACGGTGAACGACCTGGCGATGAGCGGCGCTCGCCCACTGTATCTCTCTGCTGCATTCATCCTTGAGGAGGGCTTGGCGGTCGAGGACCTGCGTTGCGTCGTGGAGTCGATGCGGACCGCCGCGGCAGAGGCCGGTGTCCAGCTCGTGACCGGCGATACCAAAGTGGTGAACCGCGGCAAAGGAGATCAGATCTTCATCACCACCACCGGCATCGGCGTGATCGAAGGCGGTGTGACTCTATCGGCGGACCGTGCCCGGCCCGGCGACACGATCATCCTGAGCGGCTACATCGGGGACCATGGCATGACCATCATGTCGCAGCGTGAGAACCTCGAATTTGAAGGCGCGATCGAGAGTGATTGCGCTTCGTTGAATGGTCTCGTGGCGACTATGCTGGCCACTCCCACTTCATTGCCCAGCGATGGCAGGGACTTTATTCACTGCCTGCGCGATCCAACGCGCGGTGGCGTGGCAACGACGTTGAACGAAATCGCGAAACGCGCTGGCGTGGGCATGATGTTGCGTGAACAATCGATTCCCGTTCGCGAGTCCGTGAAGGGGGCCTGTGAAGTGCTCGGGCTCGATCCGCTTTACGTCGCGAACGAGGGAAAACTGCTCGCCGTCGTTTCACCTGAGATGGCGCAAGCTGTGCTTCAAAGAATGCGAAAGCATGAGCATGGCCACGATGCCGTCATCATCGGAGAAGTCGTTGCCGACCATCCTGGCATGGTCCTGATGAAGACGGAGATTGGCGGAACCAGGGTGCTGGATGTGATGTTCGGTGAGCAGTTGCCCCGCATATGCTGACCCTTCCCTTTTTCCTTTGCCGATTCGGTTCGAGCAGGTAATGAACGGGTAATAGAAAAGAAAATTTGACAGTCTGGGCTCGGCAGGAATACTTTCGATCCCGTTGGAAGTTGGGCGTCATTCTGATGACAGACTTGTTCTGTTTTTCCCATCCCGCTTCACCAATCCTCACCACAACATTCCGTGTGCTTCGAGGGCCCTCTACTGAGGGCTTCCTGTGGTGTGTCTTTCTGTATAAGTTTTGTGGCTGAAGGAGAATCCTGTGGCTGAAAAAGTAAGCACAATTACGAAAGCTCCCGCTGTCTCGGACGTGCACATTCTCTGGATTACGGCCGGGCTGAGTTGCGATGGCGATAGCGTTTCCGTGACAGCGGCGGAGCAGCCAAGCATCGAGGATGTTCTGCTCGGCGCGATCCCAGGATTGCCCAAAGTTCATCTGCATAACCCCGTGCTCGCGTACGAAAACGGCGATGAATTCATGAAGTTCTTCTACGAGGCAGAAAAGGGCCTGCTCGATCCCTTCGTCCTGGTTGTGGAAGGCTCCATCCCGAACGAGACGATCAAAGAAGAAGGCTACTGGGCAGCGATGGGCACGAATCCCGACACTGGCCAGCCCATTACCACTTGCGAGTGGATCGATCGCCTGGCTCCCAAGGCCCTGGCCATCATCGGCGCGGGGACCTGCGCCACGTACGGCGGCATTCACGCGATGGCCGGCAATCCGACCGGGTGCATGGGACTGGCCGACTACCTCGGATGGGACTGGCGTTCGAAGGCCGGCCTGCCCATCGTGAATGTTCCCGGCTGTCCGGTGCAGCCCGATAACTTCATGGAGACAGTCCTCTACCTGCTCTACCAAGTAGCCGGCCTCGCGCCGATGATTCCCTTGGACAAGCAGCTGCGGCCCACATGGCTCTTCGGTAAGACCGTCCATGAGGGCTGCGACCGCGGCTCCTACTACGAGCAGGGCGATTTCGCGCACGAGTACGGCTCCTCCAAATGCCTGGTGAAACTTGGCTGCTGGGGTCCGGTGGTCGATTGCAACGTCACCAAGCGCGGCTGGATGCGCGGCATTGGCGGCTGCCCCAACGTAGGCGGCATCTGCATCGGCTGCACCATGCCCGGCTTCCCCGACAAGTTCATGCCATTCATGGACGAGCCGCCGGGCGGAAAACTCTCTTCCACAGTGATCGGTACCTACGGACGCATGATCCGCACACTGCGCAGCATGACGAACACTACTTTGAACAAAGAACCCAAGTGGCGGCATCGCGGGCCAGAGTTGACCACTGGCTACCATCCCCAAACTTACTAACGAAGGATAAAAGTCATGGCGACCATTACCGAGATCTTGCCCGAAGCTCCGCAGAAGAAACGCAATCTTGTCGAGATGAACTGGGACCCCATCACCCGTATCGTCGGCAGCCTGGGGATCTTCACCAAAATTGATTTCGAAAATCGTGAAGTAGCCGAGTGCCACAGCACCTCTTCCATCTTCCGCGGCTACAGCGTCTTTATGAAGGGGAAAGATCCGCGCGATGCCCACTTCATCACCAGCCGCATCTGCGGCATCTGCGGCGACAACCACGCCACCTGCGCCGTCTACGCGCAGAACATGGCCTTCGGCGTAAGGCCGCCTGCGCTCGCGGAGTGGATCATTAATCTCGGCGAGGCCGCCGAATACATGTTCGATCACAACCTCTACCAGGACAACCTGGTCGGTGTGGACTTCTGCGAGCAGATGGTGAAGGAGACCAATCCCAGCGTCTGGGCCAAAGCCCAGTCCGCGGCCGCTCCGAACGCCGACAAGCACGGCTTCCGCACCATCGCGGACATCATGACCGCGCTCAATCCCTTCACTGGCTCGTTCTATCGCGAAACGCTCGCCATGAGCCGTTTGACGCGCGAGATGTTCTGCCTGATGGAAGGACGCCACGTACATCCTTCGACGCTCTATCCCGGGGGAGTCGGCACGGTCGCCACCGTCCAGCTCTTCACCGACTACCTGGTGCGTCTGATGAAGTACGTCGAATTCATGAAGAGGGTCGTGCCACTGCACGATGATCTCTTCGACTTCTTCTACGAGGCGTTGCCGGGATACGAAAAGGTTGGCCAGCGGCGCATCCTGCTCGGCTGCTGGGGTTCGTATAACGACCCCGATTATTGCGACTACACCTACAAGAACATGGGCGACTGGGGACGCAAGATGTTCGTCACCCCCGGCGTCATCGTTGACGGCAAGCTGGTGACCAACGATCTGGTCGACATCAACCTCAACATTCGCATCCTGCTCGGCAGCTCCTACTACGACGACTGGCAAAATCAGGAGACCTTCGTCGCCAGAGACCCTCTCGGCAATCCAGTCGACAAGCGCCATCCGTGGAACCAGACCACCATCCCACGCCCACAAAAACGCGACTTCGACGGCAATTACACCTGGGTGATGTCGCCGCGCTGGTTTGACAAGCGCACCGGCGACTATCTTGCGCTGGACACTGGCGGCGGTCCCATCGCGCGCCTCTGGTCGACCGCGCTCTCCGGCTTGGTTGACATCGGCTACGTGAAGGCCACTGGCCACAGCGTGCAGATCAATCTGCCCAAGACGGCGCTGCTGCCCGAGACCCAGTTTGAGTGGAAGATCCCGCAGTGGAGCAACACCCTCGAGCGTGACCGCGCCCGCACCTATTTCCAGGCGTACGCGGCCGCCACTGCCCTGCACTTTGTCGAGAAGGCGCTCGCCGAACTGAACGCCGGCCGGACCCGGACCTGGTCGGACTTCAAGGTTCCAGAAGAAGCGATTGGCTGCGGCTTCCACGAAGCCGTGCGCGGCGTCCTCTCGCATCACGTCGTCATTCGGGATGGCAAGATCGCCAACTACCATCCCTACCCGCCAACGCCTTGGAACGCGAATCCGCGCGACATCTACGGCACTCCAGGTCCCTACGAAGACGCCGTGCAAAACACGCCGATCTTCGAAGAAAACGGTCCGGAGAACTTCAAAGGCATCGACATCATGCGCACTGTCCGCAGCTTCGATCCGTGCCTCCCTTGCGGCGTACACATGTACGTTGGCGATGGCAAGACCATCGAAGTGAAACACTCACCTATGTTCGGGGCAGCGGGGCATGAGTAATGGCGGCGAGTGTTGAGCAACCCATAGCAGCACCTCCTCGCGGGGAGTTCCGGGCCCAGAGTGAACGCGTCGAAAAGCTCGCCGCCAAGCTCGATCAGGCAAACGACCCGGAGCTCCGCGCCACTGCGCTCGAGCTCGTCCAATCCGTAGTCGAGCTTCACGGTGCGGCACTCGGGCGCCTCATCGATAAGTGCCTGGAAACACGGGACGGTGAGCGCGTCCTGGACGAAGCCCTGCAGGACGATCTCGTCTCCGGCATGTTTCTCCTGCACTCTCTTCACCCCGACGACATCGAGACCCGCGTGCTGCGCGGCATCGAAGCCGTCCGACCGTATCTGAAATCGCACGGCGGCGACTGCGAGCTGGTCGGCGTGCATGACGGCATTGTTCGTATGCGTCTCCACGGAACATGCGGCAGCTGCCCATCGTCTTCGCTCACGCTCAAGAACGCTGTGGAAGAAGCGCTTTACCAGGTCGCGCCCGATATCAAAGAGATCGTCGCCGAAAACGTTGCGGCAAATGCGGCGGACGATCACGTCAACGCTTCAAATCTCGTCGTTCTCAAGTAAGCCCTCACATAAAGGAGGCACACACCCATGGCACACGATGACACAACGCGCGACGCGCCTTCCCATACGCCCGGCACACCCAAAGGCGAAGACTACGCACCGCCCGCGACGCAGAGACCGACGCGCATGATGAGCGATGCGACTGGCATCAACCCCGCCGACAGCAGGCCGATTGATCCACGCATGCCAATCATGCCCCCGGCATAAAGTCAGCAATGAGTGAAGCTCCCAACGGTGCACCCGAGCGCGACGGCACACCTTCGTTTCTGCGCCAGCTGGCGCGGCGCCGCGCGTCGGCGGAGCCGGAAGAACGCTGCGAGCTCTGCAGCGCGCCGCTCTCTCCAGTGCATCAGCATCTGCTCGATCCGAAGCAGCGCAACATCGTCTGCGCTTGCGACGGTTGTGTCCTGCTGTTTTGCGGACAAGCCGGCGCGCACTACCTTCGCGTGCCGCGCCGCCTTCGCCGGCTCGCAGGCTTTCAGATAATAGATTTGCAATGGGAGTCACTCATGATCCCCATCAACCTCGCCTTCTTTTATCGCGACAGCGCTGCGGACCGGGTGCTTGCCATGTATCCTAGCCCCGCGGGCGCCACCGAGTCGCTTCTCAGCCTCGAATCCTGGGAGGAGATTGTCTCGGGGAACAAAGCGCTGGGGACGATGGAGCCCGACGTCGAAGCCTTCCTGGTAAACCGGATCGGTGCCAACCGCCCCGGCGTCGACAACATCGGGATCGACAACACCGCGGCCGACAACATTGGCACCGCCGCGGAGTACTTCATCGTTCCCATCGACGAGTGTTACCGCCTGGTCGGCTTAATCCGCATGCACTGGCGTGGGCTCTCCGGTGGGACTGAAGTCTGGAAAGAGATTCACCAGTTCTTTGGCGACCTGCGGAACCGGAGTACAGATGTAAGCGGGCCCGCCAATGCCTGAGCTGCACTTCGCAATTCAAGACGCAGAGGCGGTAGCGTATGCGGCCGCACCCCTGATTGCCTTGAAGCTACGCGTCACGAATCTGCCGGCCAGCGAGGCGATCCACACCCTTACGCTCAGGTGCCAGGTGCAGATCGAGTCGGCCAAACGACGGTATGTTCCCGCGGAGCAAGAGAAGCTGGTCGACCTCTTTGGCGAGCCTGAGCGGTGGAGCAGAACGGTGCGGCCGCTGCTGTGGATGAACACCACGGTCGCGGTCCCGAGCTTTACCGACACGGTCCTGGTAAACCTCGAGCTTCCCTGCACCTTCGACTTCAATATCGCGACCACGAAATACTTCCATGCGCTGGACTCCGGTGAGATTCCAGTGAGCGTCTTGTTCAGTGGCACGGTCTTTTACAAGGGCACGGACGATGCGCTGCAAGTCGCGCAGGTGCCGTGGGACCGCGAGGCCAACTATCGCCTGCCTGTCTCCGTCTGGAGAGAGATGATGGATATGTACTATCCCAACACGGCATGGCTCTGTCTGCGCCGTGATGCCTTCGAGCAGCTCTCGCGATACAAAATGCGCCACGGCCTGCCCACCTGGGAGCAGGCGATTACACGAGCGCTCGCAGCCGAGCAAGCAGAAGAGGTAGAGGCATGACCTTCAGCAGCGTCCAAAAAATTGCGGCCGCGATTCTCTACGAGGGCTACATCCTCTATCCCTACCGGCCTACCGCAATCAAGAACCGTCAACGCTGGAACTTCGGCACGCTCTACCCGCGCATCTATGCGGAGGCGCAGCGCCCTCCGGAGCCTTTCCGTTTAGTCGCCGAATGCCTCTTGGTAACAGATATTGTTACAGATGCACAAGCCGACCCTGCCGCCACGCTTTGTGCCAGCCTTGACGTCCAGATCAGTTTCCTTCAACTCCTCCCGCAAGGAGCGAGTTCAGCGGTCTCCGATGCAGAAGACCTGCGCGAGCTCTCGGACCCCTCCCTTGCGTGGGACGAAGCCGTCGAACGCACTTCGCAGTATCCCAACCTCCGGCTCAACGACCTTATCGCCTCCCCGCTCACGCTGCGCATGGACGCAGCTGGTCTGCTGGAAGGCCGAAGCAGTGAGGCGGCTCCAGCTCTGCACGCGGTTCTTACCATCTCAGCCGAACTCCTCCAGGATGGAGCGTGCAAGCTCCGCCTCGAACTGCAGAATACGAGTCCCCTCCCCAGCGGAACCCAGGCCAAACGCGACGAGGCGCTTCCACACTCCTTCGTCTCCGCACATTTACTGCTGGGCATCACTGGTGGACAATTTGTCTCGTTGCTCGACCCCGGCGAGGTCTACCGCGCATCCGCTGCGGCGTGCTCGAACGTGGGCGTCTTCCCAGTATTAGCCGGTGAGGAGCCGGAACGCACCATCATGCTGTGCTCGCCCATCATCCTGTATGACTACCCAAAGATTGCGCCCGAGAGCAGCGGTGATTTCTTCGATGGCACCGAGATGGATGAGATGCTCGCCCTGCGCGTCCTCACGCTCACGGATGCAGAGAAGCAGGAGATGCGCGACGGCGATCCCCGCGCACGCAGGATTCTGGAACGCACAGAGGCCCTCACCGCGGAGTCCATGCTGAACGCCCACGGCGTTATCCGCGGACTTCGGGAGATTCACGGAGACACGCCATGAATGGAGCGGGCAAGTTCGGTGAGTGGAATCCGAATGCCGAGTGGAACCCCTTCGAAGAGACCAAAGCAGCGCCTGAGAGTGTGCGCGTCTTCGGCTTCGAACTACGGGTAGGCGACCGCGTTCGTCTACAGCCACAAAGAGGGAGGCCGCAGAAGAAAGCCGACATCATGGACATGGCGTTGACGGGCCAGGTCGCCATCATCGAAGCCATCATGCAAGACTTTGAAGACCAGATACAGCTTGCGGTGGTCCTCGACGACGACCCCGGCCGCGAGTTCGGCATGCTCCGCCAACCCGGCCATCGCTTCTTCTTCTCTCCCGAAGAGGTTGAGCCCGTAATCGAATTGACAGCCGTTGAGTCGACAGTGAATGAGCCCGAAGGCGGAGGCCCGGCATGACCGCGAAAATACTAGTCGCCGGCGTCGGTAACATCTTCCTTGGGGATGATGCTTTTGGCGTGGAGGTCGCTCGCTCCCTCGCGCAGCGGCAACTGCCCGAGGCAGTGTCCGTCAAGGACTTCGGCATCCGCGGCTTTGACCTCGCTTATGCCCTGCTCGACCCCTGGGACGCGGTGATCATCGTCGACGCGATGCCCCGCGGCGAAGCTCCGGGCACGCTCTATGCGATCGAACCCGACGTCAGCGCCATCGTAAGTGCGCAATCGCCAGAGATGGCGATGAACCCGCACGGCATGGATCCTGTTCGCGTTATAAATCTGGCAGCCTCCATCGGCACCATCTCCGCTCGCGTGTATGTTGTTGGCTGCGAACCCGCCGACTTCGGCGACGAGTTGGAGGGCCGCATGGGCTTGTCTCCACAGTTGCAATCTGTGATCGAAGAAGCGTCAAACATGGTTGAACGTCTTGCCGGCCGCATCGCGCAAAACACAGTGATGTGTCCGGCATAATATCTCTTTCGAGGTGAATGCGATGAAAATCTTTTTTGCTGTTATCGGAGTGGCTGCTGTTGCTCTGGCGGTTGTTGCCGCGCCTGACCTTCAGCGCTACATGAAAATACGAGCGATGTAGCTGGGCCCATTACATGCGAAACGTGCCCTATGCATGAGCTCTCGATCGCGATGAGCATGATCGACCAGATCACTGAAGAGTCCGACAGTCGCGGCGGCCTCCAGGTTGAGGCCGTTCATCTCAAACTCGGTGTCTTCTCCGGCGTTGCTAAAGACGCGCTCCTCTTTGCCTGGGAACTGGCGTGCGAAGGCACTCCGCTTGGAGGTTCGCACCTGGTGATCGAAACCATCCCGCTGGTAATCTATTGCACCAGCTGCAAGGTGGAGCGGACTCCGGAGTCGTTGTACCAACTTTGCTGTCCACACTGCCAAACACCGGCTCAGGAGATAGTTCGAGGCCGCGAGATCGAAATCGCTTCGTTGGAGGTTGCTGCATGAGCACACGCATGGTGGAGGTCAGGGCCAAGGTCCTCAAGCAGAACGATCTGCTTGCCCGTGCTCTCCGCGAGCGGTTTCATCAAGAGGGTACCTGCGTCGTCAGCCTGGTTTCGAGCCCCGGATCGGGAAAGACGGCGTTCCTTGAGAAGCTGCTCAGTGCTCTCGCGCGTGATTACCGCGTAGCTGCCCTGGTTGGGGATCTCGCTACAGAGAACGATGCGGCACGCCTTAAGCGCGCAACGCCAAACGTAAAGCAGATCACCACTGGAACAATCTGCCACCTCGATGCACAGATGGTCGAGAAAGCGCTCGAATCGTGGCATCTCGACGCGATTGATTTCCTCTTTATCGAAAATGTGGGAAACCTCGTTTGTCCCTCCAGCTACGACCTGGGGGAAGAGCTGCGCTTCGTTCTGCTCTCTGCGACGGAGGGGGAAGATAAGCCGTTGAAATACCCCACCATCTTCAACAGCTCCGATGTTGCGATCATCACCAAAATGGATATGGCTCACGCGGCAGAGTTCGACCTCGCCTCGGCTCGCCGTAACATAGAGAACGTCCGTCCCGGGATGCGAATCCTCGAAGTCTCCTCCAAGGCAGGTCTCGGCATGAAAGACGTCGTCGACTTGCTGCATGCTCAGCTCGCTCATTCGCGCGAAACTCAGGTTGAAGCGACTCTTTGAATGCGCTCCTAGGAATGCACCTCGATAGATAACGACGCGATCCGTTATGCAAGCCGGCCTCACAGCCGCAATGTTCATGCTTCCCGGACTGCTGGAGAAAGCAGTTCGATTACTGGACGGCAAAGATGGCGAGAGAGCGTGGGGGGAGGTGCACAGCTACCTGCTCGTCGGCCACGTCGTAAACACCGGCATCATTAGCACCGGCATCACAGAGTAATGTCCTAAGGTGGTGCGCTCCGGACAGCTCCGTGTGCTTGAGATTCAGCGCGAGGTTTGCGGGGGAATCGGAGTTGTTGACAGCCACCAGCAATCTTTCGGAAGCAGCGGTGCGGGCGAAGACAAACGCGCTATCAGTGGTGAGGATCTCCTGCTGCTCTCTCCCGGTGAGCGCTGGATGCACATGCCGGAGCTGCAGAAGGCTGGCAACCCAGTCGTGCATGCTCGCTTGCTCTGGGCTACGGCCACTGGCGGTAAATGCGTTGTGTGCGTCGTTCGGGAAGCCTCCCGGGAAGTCGCGCCGGTTGTCGGGGTCCTCGCCGCCCTCCATTGCGATTTCGTCTCCGGAGTAGATCTGGGGCATACCCCGCAGGGTGGCGAGAAGCCCAAAAGCAAGCTTCAGCTCGGCTGCAGTCGCACCGGGCTCGGAGAGGAAGCGCGTGTTGTCGTGGTTACCTTCAAAGGGCACGAGACGCTCGGGGTGCGGGTAGAGTGCGTCCTGGCGGAGGGTCTTCGCCAGCCGCGTCATGGGCTCGCCATGGATCAGCGTGGCACGCAGGGCGAAGTAGACCGGGAAATCAAAGGGAGTGTCCAGCCCCGTATCGATACCAGCATGGCTCTGACCACCGGCGAAGTAGGAGACGATCGTGGGATCTTCGTTGTAGACCTCGCCCACCGTCGTAAGCTGCGGGTAAAGCGAGTGCAACTGCGCATGAAAATCCCGCCAGAAGGGCCGGCCGACGTAGGGAAAGGTATCAAGGCGAAGGCCGTCCAGGCCTGCGGATTCAATCCACCACTCGGCGTTTTGAATAAGATAAGTACTGACCAGAGGATTTTCCTGATTTAGGTCGGGAAGAAGATTTGCAAACCAACCATAGAGTGGCGGAATGCGATCGCGCTCCGTGCCGTGCGGATCGACGATCGAGGAGAAGTCTCCGTTGGCCTTGATATGCTGGGCCGCAGTGCCGTGGAACCAATCCGGCGTTGGTTCGTCGGCTACCCAGGGGTGCTTTGGCCCCACATGATTTGGCACAGTGTCGAGCACGAGTTTCATGCCCCTGGCATGGAGCGCATCGGAGAGGTGCTGAAAGTCAGCCAGCGTGCCGAGATGAGGGTCGACGGCATACATATCCGTAGCGCTGTAACCGTGATAGGTTTCGCCCTTGTGATTGGCACTGTTGTCGTAGACGGGCGTGACCCAGACGGCAGTTACGCCGAGCTGCTGCAGGTAGTCGAGGTGCTGCTCGATGCCCCTCAGATCGCCGCCATGGTATGCGCGCGCAGCCGAGCGATCGTAAGTTCCGGGTTCGCTGGCTGGAGGGTCGTTGCCGCGGTCTCCATCAGCAAATCGGTCAGGCATGATCAGGTAGAGCACGTCGGCCGGGGAAAAGCCGGCGAAGCCGGAGTCAGCGGGCCGGCGCCGGTTAAGAACGAAGGGATGGTTCGTCTCTCCCGCTGCGGTATGAACGCGAATGTTCACAACCTGCTGTGGCGCGTGGGTGATGTCGAGCCAGAGAAAGGTCCAGTGCCCGTTCGGCGAAATCTGCTGGCGGATGATGGTCACGTTTTTCCCGGCGATGCTGAAGGTAGCATGCTCCAGTCCCTCACCTCGCAGCAGCAGCATGGGATTCGGCATGCCTGCCCACCAGTTCGGTGGATCGATTTTGGATACGACCGGGGCTGGAGCTGGAGCCGCGGGCTGGGCGCGAGCGCCCGGGCAGAGCGCCATGAGCGCGACAAGAGCGAGAGAGATGCAGAGCGAGCGCATAGGGGAAGCTGGGGATAGAAGAGAAACGCCGCAGCGCTAAAGGTTCCACTGCGGCGTTCTGGCGAGAGTGCGTTAATGTGGTGAGCCGTTCATTCGTCGCATGGTTGTCATCTTGAGCGTAACCGAAGGTGAAGTCGAAAAGCCTGCCCTGAGCGTAGCCGAAGGGATCTGCTTCATCTTGCATTGAAGTTCGGCGCGAAGCGCCGCTCAATCTAATGCCCCACCGCATTAGAAGGTAAAACGCACGGCCAGTTGCAGCTGACGCTCGGAGTTCTGCCGGACGCCGTTGATTTTGCCCGCATTCGGGTTGGTCAGGTCGCCAAGAGGATTGGTGAAGGCCGGTGTGTTGGTCAGGTTAAACGCCTCACCGCGGAGTTCCGTGTGCACGCGCTCTGTAATGGCGATGTCCTTAAAGATGGACAGATCGAGATCGACGAAGCCCGGACCGTAAAGCGAGTTGCGTCCAACACTGCCCTGAGCCGCTGCAGCAGGCCGCGAGTAAACCGCCCGGTCGAACCACGTGCCGCTAATGCTATGCGGCTGCGCGAGTCTGCCCGTCTGAACCGGACGCTGGGAGAAGTTGCCACCGTAGTCGGGATACTGCACGGTGAAGGGCTGGCCGCTCTGCAGCTGAACCAGCGAGTTAATCTGCCAGCCACCCGCGATCAGATCGAGTCCATGATTCCAACTGCTGCCAAACATCCTGCCACGGCCAAACGGAAGCTCGTACAGGTTGCTGAAGGAGAAGACGTGGCGCTGGTCAATCGCCGAGTTGCCGTAATTCAGCGTGTGCCGGTTGACGATCAGCGAATTGGGAGTAAAGAAGCCAAACAGGCCGTCAGAGTCATCCAGTGTATGCGAGAAGGTATAGGAAGCGGTCGAGGTCAGGCCATGTGCGAAGCGATGGTTGAACTGCGTCTGCAGGCTGTTGTAGTTTGCGACGCCGTCATACAGGTCGTAGTTCACCTGGCCCAGGTTGGGAAATGGCTTGGCGCCCCCGCCCAGCTGGACGGAGTTGTAGTTATAGGCAGTGGTCAGGTGCCGGACCACGTTGCCGACGTATCCTAGTGTGAAGACGCTGTTCGCGCCCACCTGCTGTTGGAACTGCAGGTTGAACTGCTGCACTGTCGGGTTCTTGTTATCGCGGTTGGTAGCGACGATGTTAATCCCGGCAGGTGGCAGATTCGGATTGAAGTTGGGAAAGCCCGGCGCGGGCAGAGCGCCGGTTGCGACTGCGTTGTTGTTGTTTGTCAGCGGGCCCTGTCCGCTCAGGGTGACGCGATAACCGTTGCCGGCCTGGTAGCCCACGCTGCCACCAAACGGCACCTGTTGACCAAACTGGTTGTCAATGCCGCCGCGGTCAAGGAAGTAAAAGATCCCGTAGCCGCCACGCAAGACGGACTTGCCATTGCCGCCGAGGTCGTAGGCAAAGCCTATACGCGGAGCTACATCGTGATAGTCGTTGTTGATCAGCGAGCGCGGCACGCCGTTCACGCCGGCCAGGTCGATGACGCCGGTGATCGGATCAAGTGCGGATTGCCGGTTATGCTGCTCGGTGGGATAGGTGAAGATATCGTAACGGAAGCCCAGGTTCAGCGTGAGCCGGCGTGTGGCCTGCCAGTTGTCTTCCCCGTAAGCGCCAATCTCGTAGTTCTGTGTACCAAAAAAGCCGGTCTGCGCGCCAATGCTGTAGGTGTCAGTGAAGCCGACCAGTAGCTCAGAGACGTTGTAACCCGTAAAGTCGCCGCCACTCAGCTGGAAGTAGCCCTTGCCCGCGATCGGCCGGAAAAAGGCGACATTGCGACGGATGCCGCTCGCGCCGAATTTGAAGTTGTGCACTCCATGGGTGTAGGCGACAGAGTCGGTGATCTCGTAGGTGTTTTCCGGGACTGCGTAGGTGCCGTAGTCGCCGGTATATTCCAGCTGATTGCTGTAGCCGCCAATCAGCGCGCCGCCCCCCAGCTGAGGAGTGCGATTCGCGTTGGCAATGCCAAGATTCGCGGATATCGGGAGATTGCTGAAGACCGGAACGTTGGTCAGCGTGTACCGGTTGTAGCCGATGCGAAACTCGTTGATCACAGCCGGCGTGAAGGTATGGTCGTAACCCACCGCAATGCCGCGCCCATGAACGTTGTTCGAACCAGAGGCAAAGCCGGCCGGCAGATTCGGGAACTCCGAGGTACGGGTGAACTGGCTGTTATCGTAGGCAAACCGGGCAAAGAACAGGTCTTTGCTGGTTGCGTTCCAGTCGGCGCGGACATCGAAGGTATTGAAGTGGCGCACGTCGCGGCGGATCGTCTGGTAGTTGTTCTCCGTCCCGTTTTGTGTTCCGGGCACATTGGGCAGCGGATAGGCGCTAAGGTACTTCACGGCAGCCGCGTTCAGCCGGGCCGTAGGAATGACGTTCCCGGCGAAGGGCGCGCAGGTCAGCGGGTCATAAATCGCGCCCGTGACCACATTCTTGTCGGTGACATTGGGGCATTGGGACGGCGGATTGGTGGTGTTCGCCTGGCCCAGCAGCTGGCTGAAATCTCCCTGCCGCATCAGCGAGGTGGGAACCGCCAACAGCTGCGCGTTCTGCGGCTGGTTTTCGCGATCGCCCTGGTAGTCACCGAACAGAAAAAGCTTGTCGCGGAAGATAGGAAAGCCCACCGAACCGCCAAACTGGTTGCGTTTGAAAGGAAGCGCCTTGGCCGCCGGAGCGCCCAGGAAGCTGTAATTCGGGTTAGCGTCAAAGGCGCTGCTGCGGGCGAACTCAAACGCCGATCCGTGGATCTGGTTGGTGCCGGATTTGATCGACGACTGGATGATGGCGCCGCCTGCCCGGCCATACTCGGCCGGCGCGGTGCTGGTGTTTACGCGGAACTCCTGCGTCCCTTCGATATTCGGGAAGAAGTCGAGCGTATTCACCAATGATTCGTTGTTATCGATGCCATCGAGCAGAAAGTTGTTCGCCTGCGGGCGCAGTCCATTGTTGGACAACGATCCACCGCCCGACGACGAGTTGCGGAAGGTCTCCGCATCGCCACCCACACCGTTGGCCCCGTTGTTGCTGTAGGGCCCGCGCGTTACGCCCGGGGTAAGCAGAGCAAGCTGGGTAAAGTTGCGGCCGTTCAGCGGGAGCTCCGTTACCTGCCGTCCCTGGATCACCTCGCCAGTGGACGAGCTGGCCGTCTCCACCAGCGGCGCCGCGTCTGTCACGGTCACGGTTGTGGTTGCCGCGCCGGGCTGCAGCTTGAAGGCAAGCGTCTGCGCCTGGCTGACGTCCAGCGTAAAATCCTGCACCTGCGCGCTGAACCCCGTGTCTGTGACCCTGGCCTCGTAATTGCCGCGAGGCAGCGCCGGAACAGCGAAGTTGCCGCTGCCATCTGAAGTAACCGTGATGAGGGCATTTGTATCGCGATTTGTGACTGTCACGGTTGCGCCGGGTATCGCGGCGCCGCTTGTATCCGTCACTGAGCCTTGAATCCGCGCAGCATCGGTTTGCGCGTGAACGGAATAAAGGGAAGCGAGCGCGCAAAAGAGAGCCAAGCCTAACGCTCGTCTCGTGCCTCTGCGTAAACATTGCGTTGCTACCTGCAGCATAAAAGCCTCTCTGAAAAGGAGTACCGGCCTCGCTTTCTTAACTTCCACAAGGCCTTTAAACGAATTGGACAACACTGAATTCTATACATAAAGAGATCGTTTCTTGACCATGGAGCGAACAGGCCGTCTCTCCTCAGTAATCATGGTGTGCTCCGAAGATCACGGAGAACAAACGGATATTACCGGCTGACTCAGCTCGGTAATGCTGGCCAATTCGCTGGGGGATCCCGTCTGCGGTCCGGGCGAATCAACGGAAAAAGCAGCCACCGTGAACTGGATGCTGTTTACGGCCGCGCCGCCGCTGGTCGTCAGCTGCGCTCCATACAAGGCAAGCACTTTAGAAGGCAGGGTTCGCCAGGGCGGCGATGGAGAGGCACGCCTGCAGCGCGACGGTCGCGATGACGGCGATCAGGAAGATGCGGCGGTGACGGGTTTCGAGTGCGTCGGCAAAGACGCCGGCGATAAAGGTGAACAGGAACGGAAACGCCCAGAACCAGGGTTCGCCGACGCTGCCGGTCGTGAGCAGACCTAGCAGAATGAGCGCGACCAGCAGCGGGGCGGTGTTGCCGAAGTACCAGGAGCGCCGGACGGAGAGGTAAAGGACAACGGCGGCTGAGGCCGCGATGGTGAGGCCGGCGTTCGGCAGGGAGAGAAGCGCGTGGCGAGCCGGGGCATAGCTCAGGGCGAGCCGGGCCGCGCCGCTGCGGAAGTAATAGCTCAAGGCATCTGGGCGAAAGCCATAGCTGGCGAAAAGAAGGGCGAATGCGCCCAGAATACTGGCGAGGAGGATAAGAGGGATGGCCGTCCGGCGGCGTTCGGCCAGGTAGACCATGAAGAGGGCTGCGAGCGGCACCACAATGAGAACCGCTGCCGAGTGAGAGGCCGCCACAATACCGAAGCCCCCGGCCAGGAGCACAATGCGCGGACGCCACTTGCGGGGCGGTCCCTGGAGCGCATGTGCCACACCCATCGCCGTATAGACCGCGGCAAAGAAGCCAAGCGCGGTCAGGATCTCAGAGTTGGGTGAGGTGGCGGCCCGCACGGCAGCCGGAGAGACGCAGTAGAAGGCGAGCGCGATAAAGCCGCCAGCATTGCCGAAAAGCCGCCGCGTGACCCACCAGAGAGCGCCGGCCAGCACAAAGGCAGCAAAGATGAATGGCAGGCGAAGCAGGAGACGTACATAGCTGAGCTCATGGCGCATCTCCCAGGTGGAGGTATCGCGGCTCTGGCGGAGGAGGATGCGTTCGATGCTGAGCGGCAGGCCGGCCAGCCGATAGGTGAGCGTGCCGTCGTGGATGTTGCCGCAAGTGGTGAAGTAGCCGGCGATGGGCGAGGGACGTTCCCACATCTCGCGGCCACAGCGGGCGAACTGGTAGTCGGCGCCCGTGAGCGGGGCACGCGCGCTGACCCAGAAACATTGCAGGAGGAAAAAGAAAATCAGCAGGGCGGCAAACTGCTGCGGACGATCGAAGCGGAACCTGCGGACGCGCGCCGGGGCCTCCGTGCGGCTGATCTCGTCTGTCTGGGCGATGGATTCGGTCACGGCTCAGTGTATCGGGACTAGAGCATTTCTCCTGATGCTGTGATGTGACTGACTTCAATTTCCAGCAGCTTCGCTTGACGGAAAAGCTGCGCCGAGTTTCGCTCCCGCTCTACACCTGCAGGAGAAATGCTCTAACCGCTTAGGCACACGCGGAACTGGCCGTCCAGGCATAGGCGCCTTCGGCGCAAGACCCAGCGTGGCTTATGTGAGTCAGGGAGAGGTTTCGCCCAGCGCGCGGCGGAGATTGCCGTCGTGTGCGGCCAGGCAGGATTCTGCTGCTTCTCTGGGCAGGCCGAGCCGGTGCATCACGACAGCGACTTTAACCGAGCCGGCCTCCTTGAGCAGGTCTGCGGCTGGGGCGGCTCCGAGGCCAGTAATCGCGCCGACGATGCGGCCTGAGCGGTCGGCGAGTTTGTCGTTGGTCGGCTGCACGTTGACCATCAGGTTGCTGTAGACCAAGCCCATGCGGACCATGGCGCCGGTGGTGAGCATGTTCAGAACGAGTTTGGTGGCAGTGCCAGCCCGCATGCGCGTGGAGCCGGTGATAACCTCCGGACCGACTGCTGGCGTGATGGCGATATCGGCAGACTGTGCCACGGGAGCGCCGGGCACGCAGCTAAGGCCGACGGTGGTGGCGCCGACGGACTGGGCAAACGCCAGGCCGCCCAGCACGTAGGGGGTGCGACCGCTGGCGGCGATGCCGACCAGCAGATCCTTCGCCCCAAAGCCGCGCAGCTTCAGATCGTCGCGCCCAAGGTCGGCGGAGTCTTCAGCGCCTTCGACGGCGTGACGTAATGCGCGGTCACCGCCAGCGATGATTCCCTGCACCAGATCCGGCGGCACGTTGAAGGTGGGCGGGCACTCGGAGGCATCCAGCACACCCAGCCGTCCGGAGGTGCCGGCGCCGGCGTAGAAGAGCCGGCCGCCTGCGCTAAGCCGGTCGACGATGGCATCCACGGCGCATGCGATGTTGGGGATCTCGCGCGCGACCGCGGCGGCAATTTCTGCATCGGCAGCATTGATAACCTGTAACAACTCGACCGTCGGAAGCTGGTCGATGCCTTCGCTCGCAGGGTTGCGAGTCTCGGTCAGCAAGGCGCCGAGCGGCGGGTTGGGTGTGGGATCGGGCATGGGACAGGCTGATGGTATCGCAGAGCGAGGCGCGGATGATGGCAGGGCGCAGATTGCTGCGGGCTGCACGCAGCCTGGTCCTCTTTCTTTAGTTTGGGATCAACGCTTGAACTCGCTAGGTAAGATGATATAGACACAAACGGCTGCAAATCCCGGCTGTAATCTCTGTGGCATTCATGCGTCTTAATATCAAGCGGTTTCGTGCAATCTCCAGGAGATTCTATGTTCAGTTCAGGTGCGGCACGCAGCATAATCTTCATCGTCCTGATCGCCCTCGCTTTCTATATCGGGATTGGAGGGAGAGCAGCTACCAAGAAGCCCATACCCGCTCCCGCGAACGACGCCGCGCTCGCGCAAACGCCCGGCAAACAGACAGCCGTCTTTGCTGGTGGCTGCTTCTGGGGTACGCAAGCCGTCTTTGAGCGCATAAAGGGCGTGCTGGCCACGACAGCCGGCTATGCGGGCGGTTCCGCAGATACCGCAACCTATGGCCAAGTTACGCAAGAAAATACCGGGCATGCCGAGTCGGTGCGCGTTACGTACGACCCATCGAAGATTACCTATGGACAACTTCTGCGGATATTCTTCTCGGTGGTTCACGATCCGACACAACTGAACCGCCAAGGACCGGATGTAGGTTCGTCCTACCGATCGGCTATCTTCTACGCGAACGAAGAACAGCGGAAGGCTAGTGTGGACTACATCGCGCAACTGAACGCCGCGAAGGTGTTTCCGAAACCGATCGTGACACAGGTTGTGCCCTTGAAAGGCTTTTATGATGCCGAGGCTTACCACCAAGACTACGCGCTCAAAAATCCCGAGAATCCGTACATCCAGGTCTGTGATCGCCCAAAAATCGAAGCACTCAAACAGGAGTTTCCTGAACTCTTCAAAGAATACAAGGGTAAGTGAAGTATGGGACACGCTTCATGCTGAGCTCTGGCTTCACCATTTAGCTCCATGAAACGATCCGCAGCGAAGCATCCGCTGAAATTGCCTATCCCCCAGCGGGCAGTTTTCGCGGAAACCGCAGCTTGGCGTCCTTTATCCACGAGGCCAATCTCCAAAATTCAATGCCCCGTACCGGCCATTGTTGCGCCGCGCCTGTGGCCCTTACACAAGGGGGAATCTGACTTTGTACCCCTTCTGCAGCTTTCCCACCTTGACGCACCGCAGCCCTCGGAGTGTTCTTTTAGTAACGCGCCAAAACTTTTGTGACCGCGATGCGAAAGGACTGTACCGCAATGATTCCTCCTCAAACCGTTTCGCCCGAGAAGTACATCGTGGCCTTTGTCATCCAGGGAGATGACGTTTTCAAAATCACTGCCGACAGCATTATCGAGACGCCAGCGACGCCGGGCGGCCCTTCGTTTGACGGCGTGGGCAAGCTGAAAGCGGCAGCGGCGCTGCTGAACCTGGCCAATCAGCACAGTGAGCTGCCGGAGCAGCTGCGGCAGATGGCGCGCGAGATGGTGAGCGAGGGCATGCGCCTGCTGGCCCGCTCGAGCATAGGCGGCCGGGGCGTAGGCGCGACCCCCCTGGCAGCGCCGGTGACCAGCGAAGCTAAAATCGCGTAGACTTCGGAGTGATAAACGGTGGCAGTGGCTGCCCGCGTGCGCCCCATGCTTCGGGACAGCGCGGGTGAGCGCACGTAGCTGTCGTGCCATGTTTTTGTGCCAGACTGTTGCCCGTGAGTGCAGCCTTGGCGCATTGCCGCGATGCGGATGCCTCTGCCGGAATCCACTTTAGAAGGAAGCGCACATGCCGTTGTGGAACGAGCTAGAAGGAACACGAGTTGCGGGCAAATTCCCGCTGAACCGGCTATTGCGGTCGGAGGGACGGAATGCCTGGTTTGAGACCGCGAACGCCGCGGGACTCCCGGCCACACTGAGCCTCTCCGAGTCGCTCAACGATGAAGACGCGCTGCTGGAGCGCCTGCGCGCTGCCGAGCAGCTGAAGCACCCGAACCTGATCGCGATTACCGAGACTGGGTCGGCTGAGGCCGAAGATCAGCCGCTGGTCTACGCGCTGATGGAGCCGGTCGAGGAGAGCCTGGCCGACGTGCTGCGGGAGCGCACGCTGACCACCGCGGAGACGCAGGAGATTGCCGACAGCCTGCTGCCCGCACTGGAGGCCATTCACGGCGCCGGCCTGGTGCACGGACGCGTGGAGCCGGCGAGCGTGCTGGCAGCCGGGCAGACGGTCAAGCTGCGGAGCGACTGCCTGCAGAAGACGGACGCGGAGAGCGCGCGGCGGGACGATGTGCGCGGCTTTGCCGCGACGCTCTATCAATCGCTGACGCAGAAGCGCGCGGTAGCCGGGGTGGATGCGTCGCAATTGCCCGCGCCCTTTGCGAATATCGTGCGCAATGGGCTGGGCGGCCAGTGGACCCTGGCGGATGTGCGCCGCGCGCTGAAGGGGCCTGCCGTGGAGACGGCGCTGCCGTCGACTGCGCCGCAAAGGCCAGCGTCACCCGCGGCAGGGGTGGTGAGTTCTGTGGCGGCTGGAGCGGTGGCAGGGGCGGCGGCGCTCCCAGGCAGGCCGGCAGCGGCCGCAACGCCAGCGGCGGGGGTGGGCGGTGTTCATACTTTGCACGCCGGGAACGCGCCAGCCGGTGCAAAACCAGGGGCTGCAAAACCAGGGGCTGCAAAACCGGGGGGTGCAGAACGGGAGTCCGTCCTGCTGGATGATGAGAAGCCCGCCCGCACTGGACGGCGGAGGCCCGGGATTACTCTGGCAGCGCTGGTTGTCATGGCGATCCTGATTCTGTTCTTCTGGTGGATCTTTGCGCGCCGGCCCGCCCCGACGACCTTGACCGGGCACAGTGCGACGCCCGAGACGAGCCAGAGCCCAGATGCGGCTTCACCGGTTGTAGATGCCCCTTCGCGGGCTGCGGAGCCGCCTTCACGAGCTGACGTACAGCCGCCTCCGCCAGCGTCGAATGCGCAGCCGGGCGGTACCACTGCGCGCCCGAGCGAAGCTGTGAGCGAATCGATGGGCGCTCCCGGGGCAATGCCGGCACAGCCGGTGCAGCCTGCTCCCCATAGCACGCGGGGAGCGGCCGGCGTTCCCTCTGGGAGCGACACTGGCTCCTGGCATGTGATTGCGTTTACCTATAACCATCAGGACCAGGCGCAGCATAAGGTGGACGCCATCGCCGCGCAGCACCCAAACCTCCAGCCGCAGGTCTTCTCGCCCACGGGACACGGGCATTACCTGGTGACGCTCGGAGGTGGCTTGAGCCGGAGCGCTGCCTTTGCGCTACGCAACCGCGCGCGCGCCGAGGGCATGCCGAGCGACGTGTACGTGCAGAATTACTAGGGCGGAAAAGAAGCGCGGAGGGCGGGACCACTCCTCCCTTCGACGGGCGCAAGCTCAGAATGGGGCACCTGAAGTAGGGCCTCATTGCTTCATAGGGATAGCAATCTAGCGCCGGACATCTGCGCGATGGCACACATGTGGAAAACAGGAGGGCGGATTGGCACTCGAGTTTACAACCAGTTTTGTTGCGGATGCGATCGCGATTTTTCACTTCTATAAACGGCTGGGCGACGGAGCCATGGCCCAGGCGAAGGATGCCGATCTCTTCACGACGCTCGATCCGGAGATGAATTCGATTGCGCAGATCGTCAAGCACATGGCGGGGAATATGCGTTCACGTTGGACAGGCTTTCCAGAGGCGGATGGAGAGAAGCCGGACCGCAACCGCGATGGGGAGTTTGAAAATCCCCCGGCGACACGCGTCGCCATGCTTGCGCTTTGGAATGAAGGCTGGGATAGCCTATTTCGCGCGCTCGAAACGCTCGGCGAGGAAGACATGCCGCGCGTGACGACGATTCGCGGGGAGCGCCACTCGGTGATGCAGGCGATCCAACGGCAGGTGGCTCACTACTCCTATCACGTGGGGCAGATCGTGCTGCTGGCAAAGCATTTTCAAGGGACGAACTGGAAGTCGTTGAGTGTGCCGAGGGGCGGTTCGGCTGGGTTCAACCAGGAAGTAGGGAGCGGGCTGGCGAGCCAGCGATAGAGGAGCGCTCAGTCTTCCTGCTTTTCATACCTCCGAACCACAAAAGCAAAGCGTTCTAAATCGTTGCGTGATCGAAGCCGTTTCACTGTGAATGAGTTACGGACGGGTTAAACCCCGTCCCCTTTCAAAACAGTGATTTGCAGCACCTTGGATGGGCATCTGGAAGACCGCCTCATTGCTTCAGCGGGAACGGGCCAGTAGACTTTCGGTTGTGAAGCGGAGTGCATTTCCTGAGAGCGATCCGGAGCGGCTGGTCTCTGCGGCTCGCGGCGAAGAGGATAGCCCGTTTGAGCTGAAGCTCCGCCCCAAGTGGCTCGGGGAGTTTATCGGCCAGACCAAGGCAAAAGAACAGCTGGCGATCGCGCTCGAAGCGGCGAAGTCACGCGGGGAGGCCCTGGACCATGTGTTGCTCTTTGGGCCGCCGGGGCTGGGTAAGACCACGCTTGCGTCCATCATTGCCAATGAGCTGGATGTCGGCTTTCAGCAGACCTCCGGGCCGGCGCTGCAGATCCAGGGTGACCTGACGGCAATCCTGACCAACTTGCGCGAGCGGCAGGTGCTGTTTCTCGATGAAATTCACCGGCTGCAACCGGTGCTGGAAGAGAAGCTCTACACAGCGCTTGAGGATTATAAGCTGGACATCATCATCGGGCAGGGTCCGGCGGCACGCACGCATGTGATGGACATCAAGCCTTTCACCTTTGTCGCGGCGACCACGCGGCCAGGTTTGCTTTCGTCACCGCTACGGTCACGTTTTGGCATACTGTTGCGGCTGGAGTTCTATACCGACGAGGAGCTGCGCTTTGTGGTCTCGCGCTCGGCCGAGGTGCTGAACGTGCCGATCGATGCCGACGGCGCCTCGGAGATCGCGCTGCGCTCGCGAGGCACGCCGCGCATTGCCAATCGCCTGCTGCGGCGGGTGCGGGACTACGCGCAGGTGCGTGGGTCGGGGCGCATCGATCGGGAGACGGCGCAGGCCGCGCTGAAGCTGCTGGAGGTGGACGCGCACGGCTTCGACGAGCTGGACCGGCGGCTGCTGCTGACGATCATCGAGAAGTACGACGGCGGCCCGGTGGGCCTGAACACGCTGGCGGCGACACTGGCCGAGGAAGAGGACGCGCTGGAGGAGGTCTACGAGCCATTCCTGATCCAGATCGGCTTTCTGGACCGCACGCCGCGCGGCCGCGTGGCCACACGGCTGGCGTACGAGCACTTCAACCTGCCGGTGCCGCGCAAGGCCGGGCTGCTATTTTGAGGGTAATCTGTAGCGTAAGAGAGGAAGATTATGGAACTCGATCTCGCACAACAACGGCAACAGGCGCACTCCCTGCTCGATGTTCTAACGGAGGAAAAGCTCTCCGCTGTGCGCAACCTTCTCGAGATCTTGGTCGAGCCGCTTTCCCGCTCTCTGGCTACCGCTCCCGTCGAAGAGGAAGAACTTACGCCTGAAACTGCCGAAGCGCTGGACCGATCCCGCGCTTCGCTTGCCCGAGGCGAAGGTATCCACGAAGAGGAGATTCTTCGCGAGTGGAAGTGACAGCGTAACTCTGGCAACTTCACGACGTCTTATGCTTTTTGACAGGCGTGCTTCGTCGGCGGAGACTTGATTGGTACTAGAAAGATAAGGAGGCTTGAAGCGATGTTACGAGTCAAGATGATGAAGGGTTTTGCTGCGATAGGTATGGTGGCGATGCTGCCAGTAGCGTCCGCGCAGATGAGTGGTATGGGCGGAGCGGGCGGAAAGCCGCTGCCAAGCCCACCAGCCAAGGCTGAGGTCTCGCTGGGCGGCAAAGATGTCAGCATCGTTTACAACACACCGTCGATGCGCGGACGCAAGATCATGGGCGGCCTGGTGCCATACGGCAAGGTGTGGCGGACGGGCGCGAATCCGGCGACCACGCTGAAGACGGCGGCAAACCTCAAAATTGGCACCGCGACGGTGCCGGCCGGCACATACACGCTCTACACGCTTCCCTCGGCGGGCACCTGGAAGCTGATCATCAACAAGCAGACCGGGCAGTGGGGCACGGACTACGACGAGAAGCAGGACCTGGCGCGGGTCGACATGAAGAAGAGCGCCCTGCCCTCGCCGCAGGAGAAGATGAGCATCAGCTTTGAGAACACGCACGGCAACAGCACCGACCTGCACGTGAAGTGGGAGACGACGGATGTGTCTGTCCCGGTTACAGCGCAGTAGGCCGGTGGTGGCGCAGTAAGCCGCAGTTCTGACGCCCATGCACCTCCGGTGCATCTAGCAATAAGGGAGCCGCAAGTGATTGCGGCTTTCGTTTCGCGCCGGACTCTGCCAGTGGCGTGGCCTCGCTCAAGAAAGGATCTTCTGATGTCTCCCCAATCCGCGTCGTCCGCACTACCGCTTGCTATTTACTACGAGCAGCCGAACTGGTTTAAGCCGCTCTTTGCCGAGCTGGATCGTCGCGGGACGCCGTATGTGAAGCTTAATGCGGTCGATCACTCCTATGGCCCGGAAGATCATCCGGAGCGGCAGTATGCGCTGGTCTTTAATCGTATGAGCCCGTCGGCGTGGAACCGCGAGCACGGCGACACTATTTTCTACACCCTGGGTTTTCTGGACCATCTCCACCGCGCGGGCGTGCGTGTGATCAATGGGCAGAAGGCGTTCCGCACCGAGCTCTCGAAGGCGGCGCAGCTTTCGTTGCTGGAGCAGCTCGGCCTGCCCTATCCGAAGTCGCGCGTGATCCATCGCGCAGCGCAAGCGGTGCCGGCGACCGAGGGCCTGCGCTGGCCGGTGGTGGTGAAGCCTAATATCGGCGGCAGCGGCTCTGGCGTGAAGCGCTTCGATTCTCTGGACGAGCTGACGCGGGCTGCAGGCGAGACGGATGGCCTGACTTTTGGCATGGACTCGACGGCGCTGGTGCAGGAGTTCATTCCGGCGCGCGATGCACACATCGTTCGCGTGGAGGTGCTGAACGGCAAATATCTCTATGCCATCAAGGTGCACATTACCGGTGAGACTTTCGATCTGTGTCCAGCCGACATCTGCCGCACCACAACCGGCGTCGAGCTGAACCGCGCTGCATGCGCCATCGATGCGCCGAAGAGCGGCATCAGTGTCGAGGGTTACCAGCCACCGCCCGAGGTGATCGCGGATGTCGAGCTCATCATGCAACACGCTGGCATCGAGATCGGCGGCGTGGAGTACATTACGGACGATCGCGATGGACAGCGGCTCTACTACGACATCAATGCGCTCTCGAACTTCGTCGCCGACGGCAAGAACGTGATTGGCTTCGACCCATTTGCCAAGCTGGTGGACTGGCTGGAGGCCGAGGCGCGGAACGCGGGACTGCCACTCCACGGTTTATTGCTACGTGATGAGGGCCGCGCGGGCGCCGAGCTCGCCGAAACCGCTGAAGCAGTCCACGGATTAAGGTAAGGGGCCGAGGTACATCGATGCGCTATGGATTCTGGATGCCCGTTTTTGGCGGCTGGCTTCGCAACGTCGAAGACGAAGGAATGCCGACGAGCTGGGAGTATGTGCGCGGGCTGGCGCAGGAGGCCGAACGGCTTGGGTATGATCTTTCGCTGATTGCCGAGTTGAACCTCAACGACATCAAGGGCGTGGAAGCGCCGTCACTCGATGCTTGGTCGACGGCCGCCGCATTGGCCGCCGTGACCGACCGGCTGGAGCTGATGGTCGCGGTGCGGCCGACCTTTCACAATCCGGCGCTGCTGGCCAAGCAGGCGGCCAACATCGATGGGATTGCCAAAGGCCGGTTGACGCTGAATGTGGTCTCCAGCTGGTGGGCCGACGAAGCTACGAAGTATGGCGTGAAGTTTGATGCGCACGACGATCGCTACGCTCGCACCTCCGAGTGGCTGGACGTGGTGAATGGCTGCTGGAGCGAGCAGCACTTTAGCTACAGTGGCAGTTACTATAAGGTGGACGACAACATACTTTCGCCTAAGCCTGTCCGCCAACCGCGGCCCACGCTCTACGCTGGCGGCGAAAGCGAGACGGCAAAGAACCTGATCGCGTCCAAGTGCGACGCCTACCTGATGCATGGCGACCCGCCGGAGATTGTGGGCCGCAAGATCGCCGATATGCGCGAGCGCCGCGAGCGCTTCGGGCTCCCGCCGATGGTGTACGGCGTGGCGGGTTACTCGGTCGTGAGGGATTCAGAGGCGGAGGCACAAGCCGAGGTCGCGCGGATTACGGACGTACAGCAGTCGGCACGCGGCTACCAGAACTACCAGCAGTGGGTGACGGGCTCAAGCCTGGAGCAGAAGATCTCGCTTGAGGACTATTCCGTCTCCAACCGCGGCCTTCGCAGTGGGCTGGTCGGCACGCCGGAGCAGGTTTCAGAGCGGCTGGAGGAGTTAGAAGCCGTCGGCGTCGATCTGGTGCTGCTGCAGTCCAGCCCGCAGCGCGAAGAGATGGCACGGTTTGCCGAGCAGGTCATGCGGAAGACGGCTGATGTTTAAAGAATGGGAGTGGCTTAATGGCATCTCTTCGGCTGTGCTCAGGTGGGGTGTGGTGACCGAAAATCAAAATCTCCCTCTGGCTGATCTATAATTTCGGAAAGCAGTTATGAGTAGCGAATGTTGACAGAGAACCAAATCACGAATATCTGGGAGAGACAGCTTTCCGCCGAAACTCGGTCGCTCTACTTTGGCGACCTGGCTAACGTGTATAGCCGACGCAAGCAGGCGATTACTGGCTTGACGTTCTTTCTGGCCTCTGGCGCTGCTGCTACGCTTATTGCGAAGTTTCCCGTGTGGCTGCCGACGGTACTCTCGCTTATTGCGGCCGTCATCATGGCATATGCCGTGGCCGTTAATCTGGACGCTACGATTAGAACGATGGCGAAACTCCACTACTTGTGGGACCAGATCGGCACTGATTACTCTCGTCTATGGAACAACATTTATGACGACGACGCCTTAAGGGAATACGAAGACCTGATCCGAAGAGAAAGAGATTTGTCGGAGTTAGCAACGACGGACGCTCCAAATGATCAAAAGCGCATGGGCAGGTGGCAGGAACAAGTGTTCCAGCAGCACGACCTTGCGGGCGCATGAGTCGGATAGACGAGACCCGAAGTGGCTGGCCTCCCATGCCCAAGCGTATTCCGCCGCCGCCACCGCCCAGACCCTCTTCTCCGCCAAAGCCCCCTGCGTCCTAGATGCTAATGCGTGCTATCTCGCGATGAAGAGCTATAAGACTAACGCCCTTGGCCAAGCCGCAAGGCCAGGCGATCGGGCAGATTGGCTTCGTAGATGAGTCGCTGCGCTAGCTGTACATCATAAGGCACGCGGAAGAATGTAACCGTGACTGCAACATCGTCGTAGATGGCAAAGGCCGACCGCCAGTCCCCATCGCGCGGCTGGCCGACGGAGCCGGGATTGATCAGATAGCGCGCACCGCTGCGCAGTGGCAGCTCGTATTCTTCTGCTTCGTTGATGGCCGCGTAATCCGGCGTGAACTGGTACCAATCTTCTCCATTCGTGGCAAAGCCGCCCTGGACGTGTGTGTGTCCGAAGAAATGAAGGTGACCACCGCCCACATAGAGCGGCTCAATCGCGTCGCGGGTGGAGAGCAGGTATTCGTCCTCATCGGCGGCAGAGCCGTGCACGCAAATCACGCCCTCGCCGACGCGCCGAGGGCCCTGGGGAAGCTGACGAAGCCACTCGAGGTTGTCTTCCGTAAGCGCCCTGCGGGTCCACTGCGCGGCTTGCGCGGCAACCGCGTTGAAGTCTTCAAGCGAGCTCAAGCCGCTGCAGGCGCGATCATGATTGCCGCGCACAAAGACGTGGCCGAGCACGCTGACGCGGTCGATGACCGGGTTAGGCGACGCACCGTAGCCGACGATGTCACCCAGATTCCAAACCGTGTCATGCGCGGGAGCCGCGGCCAGGACGGCTTCGAGCGCTGGCAGGTTGGCGTGGATGTCGGAGAGGATCAGCGCGCGCATGGACCATTTCCAGGGTAAGTGTAGACCGGAGAACAGAGGTGAACGTGGCCGTTCTTTAAAGAACGGCTATATGGAGCGGGTCTTCGCGCAAGCCACAGTAAACCTGGAAATGGTGGTGCCGTCATTTTCAAGCGCCCAGCATAGCAGGCCCGAAGCGCTGCTCAGAGGCTCTTTCGTACCCAATGCCCAGGATGGGACTCGATCAGGGTACCGGTGTCAAGCCGGGCTGCGGGCAGCGTCGCAAGCGGCCGCGAGCGGTCGGTGGCCAGGGTGGGGACGGCGCCCAGCAGACTGCGAGTGTAGGGGTGCTCTGGGTTGCGAAAGACCTGGTCGCGCGAGCCGCGCTCCAGCAGGACTCCATAGCGCATGACGGCGACGCGGTCTGCAATCTCAGCCACGACGGCGAGGTCGTGAGAGATAAAGAGCATGGTGAGGCCAAACTGCTCCCGCAGGTCACGCAGCAGCTTCAGAATCTGCGCTTGCACCGTGACATCGAGCGCCGTGGTCGGCTCGTCGGCAATCAGCAGCTCCGGACGGTTGACCAGGGCCATGGCGATGAGGATGCGCTGGCGCTGGCCACCCGAGAACTGGTGCGGGTAGTCGCTGTAGCGGCGCTCGGGGTCGGGTAGCGCGACCGCGTGGAGACTTTCGAGAACCGCTGCTTTCACCTGGCGACCAGACAGCTTCGGCTGATGCACCTCGACCGATTCGGCGATCTGGCGCCCGATCGGCATCACGGGATTGAGCGCCGTCATCGGCTCCTGAAAGATCATCGCGATGCGGCGGCCACGGTAGCGGCGCATCGCTTCCGGCCTGAGCTGGAGCAGGTCTGTGCTCTGCGGCCCTTCGCCGAAGTGGATGGCGCCCTGCACACTGGCCGCGGGATCGAGCAAACCAAGGATCGCAAGCGAGGTAACGGATTTGCCAGAGCCCGACTCGCCCACCAGGCCGAGCACCTCATTGCGCTCGATGGCAAAGCTCAGGTCGCGGACGACAGGCTGCTGGCGAAAGGCGATCGAGAGGTGGTCAACAGCGAGAAGCGACACCGCTTGAGATTACTACGGAGCAGCGCGCGGAAAGCTCTGGCAGGTCGCTCCGGAGATACGCGTTGAGATGCCTACGCCTTAATCCTTCGCGAGGCTGCCGTCTTCCACTTGATATTGCAGCCAATGCTGGCGCGCTGGTCCTGTGGGATGGGCTGGCCGGTAAGCAGGGCTTCCATCGCTTCGCGCAGATCGCTGCCGGTGACGGATTCGTTATTACCCGGGCGGCTCCCGTCGAACTGGCCACGATAGACCAGGCGCCGGTCACGGTCAAAGAGAAAGAAGTCTGGCGTGCAGGCGGCGCGGTAGGCGCGGGCGACCTCCTGCGGCTCGTCATAGAGGTAAGGAAAGGGGAAGCCAACATCCTCCGCCTGCGCCTTCATGCCCGCGGGTGAATCTGCTGGATAGGCCACGGCGTCATTACTGCTGATGCCAACGATGCCAAGGCCGGAGTCGGCGTAGTCGCGACCGAGGGCGGCTAGCTCATGTTCGAGGTGTTTCACGAATGGGCAGTGGGGGCAGAGGAAGATGACAAGTACGCCCTGCGGCCCAACCACCTCGTTCAGTGCGATGGTTTTGCCGCTCACGACATCGGGCAGCGATAATTCCGGCGCGGGCGTGCCGAGCGGAAGCATGGTGGATTCTGTGTGGGACATGGTTTCTCCTCCGGGTAGTGTTTTGAGGCCGATTCGTTACAGCTTGCTTCGCTGCTAACTGAGATGAGCGAAATACAATCTCAGCTTGCCAACTGCGCTCAACACCTAGCGATCGTCATTCACCCTACTCGGGCAGCTCTTCTAAGATTGACCGATCAGCACGCCAGCTGCAAATACCAAACCACCGCCGACGATGACCTGAACACAGGAGAGCGCAAAGCTCGTCTTGAAATATCGATAGCGGATCCAGGCAATGGTGATCAACTCAACTCCCACGACTCCATAAGCCCATAGAAGTGCAATGTGCACATTTGGAATCAGGAAGGGGAGCGTGTGTAGAAAGCCGCCCAAAAACGTCATCAGGCCAGTCACGATTCCGCGAAACACCGGGTTCCCGCGTCCTGTCAGCTCTCCGTCATCCGACAGTCCCTCCGAGAAGGCCATGGAGATGCCCGCCCCGACTGCGGAGGCTGCTCCGATCAGAAAGACCGTATGGGATTTATGCGTGGCGAAGGCCGTCGCAAAGATTGGCGCCAGCGTTGAGACCGAGCCATCCATCAATCCCGCAAGCCCGGGCTGCACTATGCGCAACACGAAACTTCGATCGCTTCTGACGATCTCACTCAATTCGCTGAGATTTGGTAGTCCTTCTGACATAAGCCCTCTAGAAACTGGATGCACCCGCCTCCAGTAGTTTCCTATGACTTATCTTCTAAGACAGAAAGAATCGGAAATTTCACTACACTTCGCTTTCGCTTGGCACTGGGATGAACTCCGCTGTCTGACGATTGCCCAACGTAATCGTGCGTTTTGTCGAGAAGCAGAGTTGTTCACACCCCGGCTGCTCCACGGCACGTCCAGACATGGCCAGCACATTGTGCTGCACCGCCGGCCCATGCCCGCGATGCCATAGCAGAGAGCAATCCTCAAGATCGTGGTCGGGATCAGGCGCTGAAGTGCAGCACGGCAACTCGTCACCAGCGTTGCGGATCGAGGCCCCGAGCATCGACGATCGCGAACGCTCACCTGGTGACGATTAAAACTGGAAATAAAGGAACGATGCACTTGTTGAGGCAAAGAGAAGAGATACCAGGAAAAGCAATCCGATCGCTAGACTCCATTGCCAAGAACGCTGCCACGCAAGCCCTATGTTAATCCGTCCAGGTGCCCTCGCGGCTTCCACTTGACCCATAATCTCTTGAGTGTTCGGCAAGAACCAGACGACAGGGAACAGGGCAAGCACGAGCCAACTGTAGGATGGAAGTAGGCCATCTGCTGCAAGGCTGTGAAAGCCGGTCAATCCGGCGATGAATGAGCAGGCATCCAATGTCGAGTTCGCACGAAAGAATACAAGTGCGACAATTACGCACAAGTACGTTAGCAGGACGGACATTGCCTTAGTCACAAACCGGTGTTGTGCGACAACAGCATCACTATCCCGCCGGAGAAGACGCCATGCATGGTTCACACAAATATAAATCCCGTGTAGCACACCGAAGATCACGAACTGAAGTCCGGCACCATGCCATACCCCCGCCACAAACATGGTAGCGATGGTAGGCCACGCTATCATTGCGAGAAAGCCGCGAGGAGTACGCGCAGCCTTGCGCGATACCTTTTTACCCTCCGCTAACCGTGTACGGCTTACGTGCAGGGAGATCGGATTGTAGAGATAAAGAGTGATATACCGGGTCAGCGTCATATGCCAACGCTGCCAAAACTCAATAATTCCGGCTGCTTTGAAGGGCGAGTTAAAATTCATCGGAAAGCGAATCGAGAACATTCGAGCCAAGCCAATGGCCATATCCGAATATCCTGAGAAGTCGAAGTAGAGCTGCATGGAGTAGCAAAGCAACCCCAGCCAGGCAGATTCGGCGGTTAATCGGTGAACATTTCCAAAAGCAACGTCCGCAGGCCGTGCAAAATGATTTGCTATAACCAGCTTCTTTGCTAGTCCCAGTACGAACCAGCTCAATCCAAGCAGAAGGTCATCAGAGTGAAGTCGCAGCTTCTTTCCACCCGCAAGCTGCGGCATGATCTCCTTATGATGCAGAAAGGGTCCCGCAATCAAATGAGGGAAAAACGTGACGAACAGAGCGTAGTCGGCAAGGTTCTCTGGCGCCGCTTCTCCCTGGGCGAGATCGATCAAATATGCAATCTGGGTGAAAGTAAAAAACGAGATGCCGAGCGGCAGGATGACTGATCCCAAGTTATGACTGATGGCATGTATGCGGTTTAGAAATCCCAAGAGTGAAAACAGATACTTGAAATAGCAGAGAACGCCTAAATTCAGGAGTATTCCACAAAGCAGCCACACGTTCTTGAGGCGGGGACGCGTGGCTTTTGCTATAGACCTTGATATCGTGAAATTCATCAGTACGGAGCCGAGAAGCAGAAATACATACTTAGGGCTCCAGTATCCGTAAAACACCAGCGAAGCAAAGACGAGCCATAGGATCGCCGCCTTACGATAAACCAGCCCGAATAAGTGGAACCCGGTCAAAACAACGGGCAAGAAGTAAATGAGGAATGGCGCGGCAGTAAAAAGCATTTGAACCTGTGTAACGCGCTAATAATGTCTTACCGTGAATTGGGAATCATGAAGGCTCGCGATGCGGAGTGTGCCTGAATGGCGAGGATCTGCTCTGCAAGCTCTCGGGAGAAACGTGCTGCTCCCGCCTCATCGAAATGGACATAAGCCTGGTTAAATAACGCGACGGGGAACTGCTGGTACTGATTGTCGGTAGCACCCGCAACTAGTCTTGCATCCTGTTGGAATTGGGGATCGCACGTAGTAGTGGGAGCAATCTCCAGGAGAACGTGATCCGCGGCAGCTGAGTACTTCCGTCTGTACTCAGTCAATAGCGATGGATCGGGAAGTCTTCTTGGACCGACCTCCGCGTCGGCTGACCTGCAGTCGCGAAGGGGAGCTTTAAGTAAAGTGAAGTGTGTGCTGTAGTCGTGTCGTGCATCGAGCCGGGGCATCCGGTGCCGAATGTTGCTTATCATGGTTTGTGGCGTGATTACATAAACAAACTGCATAACGTCAAAGAACATCTCGGGATGCTTGAGAAAGGTTCTGATGATCACGCCGGCTGGATAGAATCTTAGCAGCGCTGGCAGACCATTGAGAGGCAGCATATCTGAGCGGCTTACATTGCGATGCAAGCCGTCGACCCCATACTCAAGCACGAGATATTGAGGCTTGGCGTTATTCTTCAGAAAGTTATCTAACGGATCCTGCCCAAGCAGAATCATGGCGTCTTGCGAGATAGCTATATTGCAAGTTTTCAAGTGAGTCATGGACTGAATCGATTGAGGATCAAGGCCCGTGATAGCAGTAGAATCCCCATAGATCAATATTGAGCACTGAGCATGCCGTGCGGTGTAACCCATCTCTGCCGCTTGCGCCCAGTAAGACTCTCCTTCTATCGCAAAACCGGTTGATCGCAGAAGTGTTAGGGCAGCAAGACAGCCAAGAAGCGGGATCGCTATTACGATCACGATCAACCATAAAACGTTTGCAGACCGCTTACCTTCGACAGCTACTGCATGTCGTGTTTCTGCGGATGCGAAGACGGAAATCAAGGGAATACCTTTATCCAGCGCAGTTGCGCCGACGCGAATTAACACAATGAAAGCAGTTTCATTGTATAGGGCATATAACTTCGGAGAGGTTCTGGTTCCGAGATGGAAAATCAATCGGTGTACTAGTTGAGGTTTGAACCTGGAGCGTCATTCGCTCACTTAGTCCAGGTGCTGGACACAATGCCGGTATCCCTGCTCTACAAAACACCCTTGCCGCACTCCCTCAAATTGGCCATTCAGTTAAAGGTGAGAATGACAGGCCGTGCTGCAAAATGCAGGCATACTCGCGCCAGCGGACGAGGTAAGGTCTGCCTCGATCAACTTCACTCGCTGAGCGCATCATAGCTCTGACTGCATGCACTCCACATGTCGCCACCTCGGGCAGATCACCGCGCCATGCGCGCTGCTGGCCTATAAGCGGTCAGGAATCTCCGCGAGCGTAGACTGCCGCAGCCTCTCGCCCAGTCCGTAAAACTGGCAGAAGCTCATGATCAACGGACGCCACTGATCGGGGTCGGTCCGGTCCTTCGCCCGTCCAGCAGGATCGATTCATCAACATGCGCACGCACCACGCGTACTTCCAGTCCGACCGCGCCAGGTGCTTTATCTGGCCGATGCCCAAAGGCATGGGATTGCTCCAGCACTGCCTCCAGATGAATCGGGCATTCCAGAATGCGGGGAGCGCGCACCAGCTCGGACCGAAGCAGCGTAAGCTGCGCCACTTCGAACTTGTTCCGCTCATGTCGATAGCCCATCGCTTGCTTGTGCGGAGGAACGGGATCGGAGGCCGTCAGCCGCGCCAGCCGATCCACCGCATTTACCATTGAAGCGGCAGGCAGGTTCAGAACACACTCTTTCTCTCGCACGATGTTCTGGGGCATCCCCCTTCGCACCAAAACCTAACATGCAGTTCCACCCGAGCCACTATGCCGACGACATTGGCGCAATGTTCGGCGAGCCATCCTCGTTGAGCGTCGAAGGGTCGCCTCTCTCATCGCTGGATTGCAAAGCGAAGCGGCGACCGTTTTGACTCACTCCAGCAAAGGTTCCAGGAGGTTCTTGAATACGTTCTTGGGCCATCACATTGCCTTTCGTGTTCAGAATGGCAACCTGGCCGCAGCCTGTTGATAGGATAAGCTGATCCGTAAGGAACTGTGGACGCCCTGCGCACTTGCAGTGGAACAGCAGCTCTTGACCACGCTCATCAGTAAGAGTGATGAATGAATCATCCTTAGAATAAGTGCCATACCAATTGATGTTGTTCGTTAGAACTGCTTGACGGCTCACCGCTGTGAGGCCTGATTGGGAGAGCCTTAACCGAGGTTTGAAAGTGTCTGCATCGAGCAAGGTGATGCCTGGAATCGTCTCCAAGCAAGTGTCGTACCGTCGAGGGAAATTTCGTTCACGATGCCATTGTCTGGCGAGAACCGCGCCCCTGCTGGGGTAAGGTCTGCGTTCAAGAGTGTGAGAGAACCGTTCTTTAAAAGCAGGCGGTCACCATGGGTAGCAAATAGGTAAGGCATGCTACCCCAAGCCCCTGTGAACTCAATCTGGTTCTTTACTGCGCCTGTATTTCGGTCCAGAGAGAGAACACGATATTCCGCCATCGGCTTCTTCCCTTGATAGGTCGGATAGCCTGCGTCGAAAACAACAACAATGCGGTCATCTACGAATACGACCTGCCGCGTAGCAGCAAATTCTGAGCCTGTATTCATGGCCGCCCAAGTGCCTCGTTGGAGAGCGACTGACCAAAGCTTCTGTGCCAGCGGAGGCGTATGTAACCCGGACACCAGCCCGCTGAGGTATGGCAAGTTCAACAAAACCAGCGCAGCACAATTTGTTAAGGAATGTATTTTGAGCCGACGTGAAGATCGGAATGTCCACGCAATACCGCCGAACAGGACAGCCGGGACGACCAGCGCTATCACTCGCGAAGGGATAGTTGCCTCGGATGGTCCCCTGAACCAGACGAAAGCGGAAGTGAGAAGCAGCGCGAAGGAGATGCTCCACTGCAAACAGATCGTCCATCGAGTGCGCAGCGCGAAGCAGATCGCGAACGCTGGAGGAATGGTCCACAGCACTGCTATAGCAACGATGACGAGGAGATTGAGCGGGCGGAGAAGGACAGAGGGCGGCAGATTCACGTGAGCTGCCGCAGCCCACTCAATTTCCAGGCGGTCAATGAAAATGGAAGGCTCCACCGCACTGATTGCTGCGAGTGTTCCCGCCATGAGCGCCGGCAAGATAAGAAGCCACCGTAATCCCGACTTCCAACCTTCTGTTCTCACCCGCAGAGTATAACGACTCGCACGAGTGGCATCCTAAGATCGACGATAACAGCCGTCTCCCCGGCTCTGTACGCAAAGAAGACGCGGGGTGGGCCATTCTTTGCGTCCCATGTCACACACGCCCTCCTTCGAACCAGAGCGCAAAGAACCTGGCCTGAGCGCAACGAAGGGGGGTTAGCGCGAAAGCGCTCCGCTCTCCACTGCACCTCAGCCAAACTCCGGTGGAAAAGATCAGCTGTCATCCTGAGCGAGCGAAGCGAGTCGAATGGGAGCCGAAGGACCTGCATTTCGCCAGCGAACCGCCCCCTAAGCCTCTCGAGGGCAAGGGTGAATCCTGCCTTCCACTCCCTACCTTGCTATCATAGAGACAGACCTCCGCCGGACATCCTGCACCACAAAGCGTGCACCCACCGCGGGCTCGACCTTATCTAGTTAGGCATCTATGGCAGACGATCAGAACCCTCAGCTCCCCCTCGGAGCCCCCAACGGCAGTGGCGGCGGCAACGACGGCCTCCCACCCAGCGGTCCAGGCGCCGCCAGCATCATCCCCATCAACATTGAAGAGGAGATGCGCCGGTCCTACCTTGACTACTCCATGTCGGTCATCATCGGCCGCGCCCTTCCCGACGTGCGCGACGGCTTCAAGCCCGTCCATCGTCGCGTGCTCTACACCCTGCACGAGATGGGGCTGGAGTACAACAAGAAGTACACCAAGTGCGCCAAGGTCGTCGGCCAGACCATGGGCCAGCTTCACCCGCATGGCGACGCCTCTATCTACGACACCCTCGTCCGCCTGGCCCAGCCCTTCTCCCTGCGCTACCCCATGGTCGACGGCCAGGGCAACTTCGGCTCGGTTGACGGTGATCCCCCGGCGGCCATGCGGTACACCGAAGCCCGCATGACCCGCCTGGCCGGCGAGATGCTCGCCGACATCGAGCAGGACACGGTCGACTTCGTCCCCAACTACGACGAGAGCTCGGAAGAGCCCTCCGTCCTGCCCACCCGCTTTCCTAATCTCATCGTCAATGGCTCGAATGGTATTGCCGTCGGCATGGCTACCAATATCCCGCCGCATAACCTCACCGAGGTCATCGACGCTACCATCGAGATGGTCAACAATCCGCACGCCGGCCTGGCCGAAGTGCTCAAGTACGTGCAGGGTCCGGACTTCCCGACCGGCGGCTTCATCTACGGGCGCAGCGGCATCGCCAATGCCTACGCCACCGGCCGCGGCCGCTTCCTCATGCGTGCCAAAGCCTCGACGGAAAACATCTCCGGCGGCCGCACCGCCATCATCGTCACCGAGATCCCCTACCAGGTCAACAAATCCAAGCTCATCGAGCGCGTCGCCGAGCTAGTGCACGAAAAGGTCGTCGACGACATCTCCGATGTGCGCGATGAGAGCGATCGCGATGGCATGCGCATTGTGATCGAGCTCAAGCGCGGCTCCGAAGCGCAGATCGTCCTCAACCAGCTCTATAAGCACACGCAAATGCAGGAAAGCTTCTCCATGATCTTTCTTGCCGTCGTCAACGGGCAGCCCAAGGAGCTGGCTCTCCCCGACGCCATCCGCCACTTCATCGATCACCGCGTCGACGTGGTCCGCCGCCGCACTGCCTTCCTCCTGCGCAAGGCGCGCGAGCGCGAGCACATCCTGCTCGGCTACCAGATCGCCCTCGATCACCTTGACAGCGTCATTCGCATCATCCGTGGGTCCTCCTCGCGTGCCGACGCGCGGCAGAATCTCTTTAACTTTTTCTCCGGCACGACCATCCGCCTGCGCGGGGCCGAACTGGCCGGCATCACCCTGGACGCTGCGAAGTACGGCATCGACGCCGCGCAGCTCACCACCGCGACTCTTATTCTGAGTTATCGGCAGATTGATGCAATCCTTGAATTGCAGCTCTACCGCCTCACCCAGCTCTCGATCGACGAGCTGCTCAACGAGCTGCGTGAGGTCCGCGACCGCATCACCGAATACGAGTCCATCCTGGCCTCGGAGAAGAAGCTGCGGCAGGTCATCGTCAAGGAACTCACCGCCATTCGCGAGCAGTATGGCGATGCGCGCCGCACACAGATCCTGGACGAGACCGCCGAGCTCCAGCTCGAAGATCTGATTGCCGACGAACAAGTCGCCGTCACTGTGTCACATTCCGGCTATCTCAAGCGCACGCCCATCTCCACCTACCGCCAGCAGCGACGCGGGGGCACCGGCCGTCTCGGCATGAAGACGCGCGAAGAGGATGTGGTCGCGCAGCTGATCGTTGACTCTACCCACGCCTTCCTGCTCTGCTTCACCAATACCGGCCGCGTCTACTGGCTCAAGGTCTACGAGATCCCGGATGTGAGCGCCGCCGGCAAAGGCAAGTCCATGGCCAGCTTGCTCAACCTGCAACCCGGCGAGAGCGTCCGCAACATACTTCCGGTGCGCAATCTGGAAGAAGAGGGGCAGTACATCTTCTTCGCGACTCGCAACGGCACGGTGAAAAAGACGCCGCTCAAGGACTTCTCGAATGTCATGGCCCGCGGCATCATCGCGATCGGCATCGAGCCGGACGATGAGCTTATCGGCGTGCGCAAGACGGACGGAAACCAGATCGTCTTCCTGGCCACCCACGACGGCATGGCGATCCGCTTTCCCGAGACTGACGTCCGCTCCATGGGCCGTCCCGCCTTTGGTGTGCGCGGCATCGATCTTGGCAAAAGTGACTACGTGGTCGGACTGGCAGCCACGCCCAAGGATCGCCGCAAGGACGATGGCGGCGAAAACTGCCCCTGCCTGATTCTTTCCGTCACCACGCATGGCTTCGGCAAACGCACCGATGTCGACGAGTACCGGTTGCAAACACGCGGAGGCAAAGGCGTCATCAATCTCAAGACCACCGCCCGCAATGGCAAGGTCTTGGCTATCCTGCTGGTCGACGAGACCTCCGAACTCATGGCCATCAGCCAATACGGCAAGATCATCCGCATCGACACCAAGACAATTCGGGCAGCCGGACGCTCCACCCAGGGAGTCAAGCTGCTGAATCTCGAGGAAGAAGACCGGATTGCGGCTGCAGTCGTCATTCCGCCCGAAGATGCCAAGGACGAACCAGAGAACGGAACCCTGCTCCAGTAGTCGGGTCCAGCCGGCTGGAGAAGAACCGAAGACCGATCAGAGCAGCCTCATCGACTCAGGTGGGGCTTTTTCTGTGCGCAAGGTTGCCCAACACGTTACCAAACCAGGCTGCACCACAGTACCTATGGGTCTAACTCTGGTCACTGTGGACGCCAGAAGCGAGGCAACTCGCCCCCTTTCGTCAGACGCGCAGTATGTGAAGGACCACTTGACAAAACAATTCCTGGCAAGACTCTCTAGCTGTCGCGAAACTCCTCCGGAAGCTGCTCTTTGCTTGCACAATAAGCCCTGTTAAGCCCCGTTTCGCATACAAAAAGCGCTCTTTTAGCATCACGAAATGAACCCAAAAACGCGAAAGGCACCGTTGGGAAACGGTGCCTCTTCTGCAGATCTGGAGAACCAAGGCCGAGCAAGTGAAACATGGGGAGCTACTTCTTTGCGTATTCCTTCAATTGCTGGACGTTCGTGATGTTGGAGGCCTGCAACAGGCCAGAGTTGCCGCAGTTGTCGACCTCATAAGTGTTGTAGTTGAGGTGGACAAAGAGCAGATATTGCTTGCCCACCTGCATCGGGAACTTGCTGGGGCTGTTCTCACTGAACAGAGTCACGACATCCTTCGAGACCAGCTTGCCCTTAATCATGCGGTCGACATGCACGACGTAGTCGACGCCATCCAGATGAAACGACGACTCGGGGATTGGCTGCGCCGCTTCTACTGTGCCTACGATAGTGGAGCCAGAATCATGCAACTCCTGGCTGACGGTAACGCGATTGCCCTGGCACTGTGCCATGCATACTGCGCCAGATCCGATTGCGAATGCGAGCGAAACGATCAGGTTTTTCAAGTTGCCTCCCGTACTTTTACTTCTGTGTGACCTCTACTGCGGTGAACAGAGAATCCCACGCTGAGGCCGGATTCCCAAGAACTTCCTACAAATTCTTGCCTTAGTGCTCGGTACTTTAGAGCGAACTGTGCGCTAACTCCGCGTCGAGAAAATAGTACCGACGTAATGTAAATTTGTCACATTAATTCTTTGGGGGCCTTAAGTCTATAGATAGTATGTACTTATGGGAGAAGGTAACTTTCTTGCCAAGGTAGTTGTTACTAGGTTACTTCTCCGGGATCCGTCGAACAGCGAGTAACTGGTAAGGAGAAAAAAGGGCCTGAAAGGACACTTCTAAATGTCAAGTATTCCTTAAACGTCTGCTTCGAGAGAAGATTAGGTATGTTTTCAAGGCGAGCCACTCGCGGCTGGCAGCAGATGCTGGTAAATCAGGGATTGGTCTCTACGCTGTCCGTAGCTTTCGGCCGGGTGCGTACAAGATTTCGAAGAACAGTGCCGGAGATTCCACAGCAGTCTGAGTCATGGCAGCTTTCGAGTATTCACCCCTTCGATACCCGCTATGGCGTGGATACCAGCGGTCTGATCTGGGGCGAGCACTTGGCCGGGGGGAACAAGAACGATAGCTGGAACACGGCTTACTACGGCATCGCCCCTTCGGTCTTCCACACGTTGATGGTCCGACTGCGCATCGATTTCCCTCAATTTGCGTTTGTGGACATGGGCTCTGGTAAGGGGAGGGGAGTCCTGCTGGCGGTCCAGTATCCGTTCAAAGAGGTCATCGGTGTCGAACTCGCCGAGCCGCTGCACCGGATCGCGCAAAAGAATGTGAAGACGTACGCAGAGCAGGAGCTGCAATGCCGGTCGATTATGCTGCTGCATATGGATGCGGCCGAGTTCACCTTTCCGGCTGAACCGCTGGTCCTCTTCTTTTACCATCCCTTCTGTAAGCCGGTTCTCAAGCAGGTCCTCCGGAATCTCCAAGTGTCGCTGCGTCAGTATCCGCGGGCGGTGTACCTCGTATACATCAACCCGGAGCTAAAGCCTGTACTCGACGGGATACCGTTTCTGGAGAAGGTGCTGGAAGAGACGCTGCCTATGGATGCCGAAGATCGGCTAGCAGACCGTGTGGGTTCGAGCGTGGAAGAGTGCGTGGTTTATCGTGCAAGAGTGTAATCACCCGAGGTGCACTGTGCCGCTAGCGCTGGGTTGCGAAGAAAAAGAGCAGTGACCCATTCCTGCAGAAACGCTCAGGCTACTGGGAGCCGCATCTTACCAGACGTAGATCACAAAGAGATACGACAAAGGAGCAAACATGACGAATGAAGTGACGCTTGATGATGCACGGCGCATAATCGCCGCGGCTGAGAAGAAGGCCAAGGAGATCGGCCAACCTATGAATATCGCAGTCGCAGACGAGGGTGGAAACCTGATAGCGCATGTGCGTATGGACGGCGCATGGCTCGGGTCCATCGACATCTCCATTGGTAAGGCGTGGACTTCGCGGGCGTTCGATATCTCAACGAAGGATTTGGCGACGCACTCTCAGTCGGGTGGACAGTTCTTCGGCATCCATGCTTCGAATCACGGCAAGGTCATGATCTTTGCTGGTGGAATCCCACTCAAGCGTGGCGGCAAGGTGATAGGGGCAATTGGCGTAAGCGGCGGTTCGGGAGACCAGGACCACGCGGTTGCTGAAGCTGGCGTAACTGCTTTCGTTTAAGCAAGGCTTCGCGGCAAAGCGCTGGCACCTCGCTGGCGCTTCGCTGCTCCTGATACCGGTAGTGCGGCGCCGAACCTGAGCAGTTTGCAAACCAACGTACCCTGATCGTTACTTTTTTCCTGCCGAGAAGGCAGGTAGAGTGAAGACCTCTGGCGATCTTCGCGCACCTGCTCCCAGCATGCGCCGTATATTCCTATCACTAAGCGTTCTCGCGCTCTTGTGCGCAGAACTCTTATCCCCCAGCGCCTGTCCTGCCGCGCGTCGACATGCTGCGCGGAGCGCACATGCTGCCGCTGCCAAGCCTGCAGCGCGTCGTAATCACGCAAGGCTAGGCGATGCAAGGCTGGTAAAGGCGCCGCCCTCACGCGTACGTTCGGCTGCCGTGCGCTCTGGTCGCAAGGTAGGCGGCGGTTTTCGAGCTAGTGTCCACTTGGCGAGCTATCATCCGCTTTCACGGAAGGGCAGACGTGTGCGTCCCCACACTGCGCGAGAGTTGCGCCGGGCCCGCCGTCATGGAACCGAGGCCGTCCGTGCAGCCGCGCGTAAGGCTGCAATCGAATCTGCGCAAGCCGAGACTCCGTCCGATGCGACACAGGCGACTGCCTCGATTTCGGTCCCTGAAGTTCCAGCGCTGCACTATGTAAATTTGCCGCCATTGCGTGGATCGCGTGAATCTCTTGTGCGTCAGAATCAGCGCGCAGAGAAAGATGGATTGCTGCGCATTCAGGATGACGCCGACCTCGACCGGCTGCGGAGACTGGGCAGCCTGATGTCGCTCCCGATCAGCCAGGGTCTGCGTGTCGACTCGCGGCTGCAGGACGATCGCCGCTATTGCCGCACCTGGACGGGGCGCTTCCTCGCCGATCTGGCGCGCGTGCACTACAACCGTTTTCACATCCCTATTCAGATCAATTCCGCAGTCAGAACAGTGGAATACCAGCGTCATCTGGTGCGGGTGAATGGAAATGCAGCTCCTGCGGAGGGGGATATCGCGTCGCCACACCTGACGGGCGGCACCATCGATATTGCGAAGAAGGGGCTCTCCCCGTCGGAGATTGGCTGGATGCGGGCGTACCTATATCCACTGCAGTCCAGCGGGAAGATCGATGTCGAAGAGGAGTTCCAGCAGTCCTGCTTCCATATCACGGTATACAGATCCTACACATCCGGATCCGACCCTGGAACGCGCAGGCCAGCCGGCTCGCAACCGAGTTCCGCGACGCTGCTTGCTGCTCACTTACACTAGGATTGCCGCGGGGAGCTTGCCTCGGTGTCACTGACTGGAGCACCCGAATGGACCCCTTCGATGTAGGCACGACGGATCCGATCGCGGCATTTCGGGCATGGCTGGAAGAGGCCAAAGCCAGCGAGCCGAACGATCCAAATGCGATGGCACTGGCAACCGCGACGCCTGACGGCCTGCCATCCGTGCGCATCGTGCTGATGAAGAGCCTGGATGAGTGCGGCTTCGGCTTCTACACGAATCGCGAAAGCCGCAAGGGTGGAGAGCTCATCGCCAACCCACATGCGGCGCTCTGCTTTCACTGGAAATCGTTGCTACGTCAAGTGAGGGTGGAGGGCACGATCAGCGAGGTTAAGTCCGACAATGCCGATCGCTACTTCCACAGTCGAGCGCGCATTAGCCAGATTGGCGCTTGGGCCTCGCAACAGTCGCGTCCACTCGGAAGCCGGGAAGAGCTTGAAGAGCGCACTCGCGAGTACGAGGCGCTCTATCCTGAAGACACGCCCGGAGAGATGCCCCGTGAGATTCCACGACCACCTTACTGGACCGGCTTTGTGCTCCGTCCCAGCCAGATCGAGTTCTGGCAGGACCGGCCCTACCGCCTCCACGATCGCCTGGTCTTTGAGCGAAGTGGAGACGGCTGGCAAAGAGGACGTCTCTATCCGTAGCGTCCCGCCGCTACTTCGCCTGCTGCGGTACTGCCTCGGGCTTGGTGGTGGTTAAAGGTTTGAGGATGTCATCCAGCAGCGCGGGCGTGCCCTCCACGCGTTCGAGCCTGGGATAGCGTTCCCCGCCGTGGTAGTCGAGGTGGATTACCTGGAAGTCGCCGGTGTTGGAGACGATAAGTTCCAGAGGCGCAGTCGTCCCCTTGGCCTCGCGAATGGCGCGTTTCAGGCCGTCGCCGCTATAGGCGTGGCCGTTGACCGCAATGATCTTGCTGCCGGGTCCCATGCCGGCTTTGTACGCTGGCGAGTTCACGATGACATCGGCGACCGTACCATCCTTCGCGATACGAAGGCCGAGCGAGAATGCGGCATCCACGCTGTCGCGGCGTTTGAGTGCAGCGGTTTCAAAGCTGGTTGGCGTATCGGTGTAGACCAGCTTGTAGCCGCCGTGCTCAATGCCGCCCAGCGGCGCGTGTGCCGCGTGCGAGGTCAAGCGCTCGGTGAGAAAGCCGCGCCAGTCATACGGAGCAACTGCATTCAACCCGGAGACGATGTCGTTGAAAGTGTAGGGCAACACCTCGGGTGGCGTGTTGCCGCCAACCCCCAGGAAGCGGGCAGCGAAGTCGTTGAGCGACTTCTGGTTGTGGGTCAGATTCCGGATCGTAGTATCCGCGTCCAGCCAGACCAGCTCACCCTCCGGATAGTAGTCCTGGCCGCGTCTCCAGTTGCTCCACCATGGGCTGCCTCCGCGCAGGATCTGGGCGGCAACGGCGGTGTCCTGGAGATTGCGCCAGGTGCGGCCCGGCTTGTTATCCAACGTCGCGGCCGTCAGCGCAAGCGCCTCGCGGTAATTTTCCGGTGTCCACAGGCCAGTGCGCGCCGCCAGCACATCGCCCCAGTACTGCGTCATGCCTTCGTAGACCCAGAGCAGATCACCCTTCTGCGGCGTCTTGTAGTCCGGCGTTGCAAGCCCGATCGGCCGACGGTACTTGCCGTTCCAGGAGTGCGTGAACTCATGCGGCAGCAGCTCTGCGTTCAGCACCGCAAGATCCGCATCGGAGACACCGTGCTCCTCAATACCGTTGTCGCTCGATTGATGATGCTCCAGGCCCTCTTCGCGGATTGCATCACTCAGGCTCAGCACGAAATGGTAGCTCGTGTAGTGGCGCGAGTTGTAGAGCGTGCCGGCCTCGCGTACCAGGCGGGAGATGGAGTCCAAGTAGGACTGCTTCAGCTCCAGGTCTTCCGGCGCATCCGCTGCGACATCCAGATAGTGCTTCGGGGTGACATCGGGCGCAAGCGGGAACTCGCGGAAGTACTTGCCGGTAATGAGCGGTGAATCGACTAGCTGCTCGAGCGGCACGGTGGTGAAGGATGCCTCCGCGCCCGTGCCACCTGATTGCGTAAGCGCGGTGCCAAACTTCCAGCCAGCCGGCAGGGTGAGTGAGGCCGTGATGGGAATGTCGCGGACCGGAATGTTGGCCGGGTACATCACGACGGAGTTCCACTCCAACACTGCCATGTTCTGGCTCGTGGCATCGTCTTCGTCAGAGCCGGTCGCGCCAGGCACGGCGAGAAAGTCCATGCTCACGTCGAGCTTGCTGACACCCTTGGGAACCTCCACATGGATGCTGTACATATCCACGTCATCGCGCCGCCAGGCGAGCTCTTTGCCGTTGGCGCGGATGAAGATGCCAGCGACATTGTCGATGGGGCCCGTAGGCCGGTGATCGCCTGGAATCCACTCCGGGTACTCGAGCGTGAGCGGACCTGCTTCGACCGGTATCTCCATGCGAGCGTGCAGGGTATGCCGCGGAGCATCTGTCAGGTCGACATGAAGCAGAATGGGCGAAACTGCGCGAGGCGCTTTCTGCGCGTGAGCGTATGTGCATGAAAGACCCGCAGCAACACAGACTCCTGCGATCGCTGCGGGTTGAATAACCTTGCTTAACTGCATTGCTCCAAACCACCGGGACCCGCTTTTTTCCATAGCGGAATCATCGCACACGGCGCTGGATTACCGGCTAAGAACGAGCACTACAAAGCTGTTCGGCAGCACGGCCGGACGCGGATGCGGAGCCGCGGCGGTTGCGGCCGGACGCGGACCGAACTTCGCAGCCACGGAGTAAATCGTTCCTGTAGTGGGATCGACAGTCATGGTGCGGGCGCTCTGCATCGTGGGCAGCGTCTGCACTACGGCGTACTTAGCCTCGCCCTGCTCCTGGACGACCGTCAGGGTGCCGGATTCACCGTTCGAGCTGAAAGCGAGCTGGTGCTTGCCGTCGAAGCTCGCGGCGTCCGGCCCTTTCCCGATGGCAGGAGTGGCCACCACCTTGCCGGATTCGCTATCGACGACGGCCATCTTCTCATTGTCGCAAGCGGCGAAGAGTCGGTCGTGCGCACGATCGATGGCCAATCCGGATGGCGCGTCACAGGGCGCCAGCGGCCAAGTCGCCGTCACTTTATGCGAAGCAGTGTCGATGCGCACCAACTGGCTTGTATCTTCCAGGTTGACGAAGACGTGACCGTGACTATCCGCCTGCGCAAACTCCGGCTTACCGGGAAGTGTAATCGTCTCGACTACTTTGTTCGTGTTGGCATCGATCACCGTTGCGTTGTTGCTGCGGCCGTTGAAGGCGTAGACGCTCTTGGTCCCGGGCTCGAAGAGGATGGCATCCGGATTGGTGCCTGCCGGTATGGATGCCGTGACCTTATACGAAGAACGGTCGAAGACTCGGACCATGTTAGCCGCGCCATCGCTGATGTAACCGGTCTTCCCATTGGTGTTCAGTGCGATACCGTGCGTTCCTCCCAGTCCGGTGATCTCCGTCTTTAACTTGCCGGTCGAGGTGTCTACAACCATGACGCGGTTGTTGCGAGCGATGTACAGCACGTGTGCCGGCGCATCCACCTGCAGATAATCCCAGCCTCCGTCGCCGCCTAGCGGCCACTCATTCTGCATGTGATACGTGTTTGCATTTGGGCTTTGCGCAACCGCTGCCTGAAAGCAGATCGAGGAGAAGAGCAAGAGCGAGGGTACAGTCAATTTCATAGCGGTTGTCACTCCGAGACGGTTAAGGATTCAGGACGTACACTAGCAACCGAAGGTTAAGGCTGACTGAAGAATCGTGTAGCTTCAGCTTGATTTAATCGTCCAACCATATTGTAAGTGCGAGGCAGCAGCATCCGATATGCGTGTACTGATCATTGAAGACGAGGAGCGGGTTGCACAGAATATCGCAACGGCGTTGCGCGAGACTGCGGACTACGCGGTGGACCTGGCAGAAGACGGCGAGACAGGCCTGCACCTGGCGGCCAATGGCGTCTACGACCTGATACTCCTCGATCTCATGCTGCCACGCATTGATGGTTTGACGCTGCTAAATAAATTGCGCAAACGCGGCGACGCGACGCCAGTGCTGGTCCTGACAGCGCAGAGTGGAAAGACCTCCACTATCGAGCTGCTGAACGCCGGCGCGGATGATTATCTCGCAAAACCCTTCGACCTGGGTGAGCTGATCGCGCGGTCCAAGGCGCTTATCCGCCGCGGCAAAGGCGTCGCTCACCCGCTGCTCTCGGTGCCCGGCCTGGAAGTCGACACACTGGAGAAGTCTGTGCAGCGGCGCGGAAAGCCGGTGGAGCTATCGCCCACCGAGTACCGCATTTTGGAATATCTGATGCATCGGCCGCGCGTTGTCGTCTCCAAGCGCGAGCTGCTTGAGCATCTTTATGATTACAACTGGGCGCGCCACTCCAATGTGATCGAGGCCCACCTCTCGAACCTGCGCAGAAAGCTCGACCCTGGGTCGGAGTCGCCGCTGATTGAGACACTGCGCGGCCGCGGCTACCGGCTTAGCCTGCAGGGCGACACTAGCCTGCAAGGCGACACTGGGAACGGCAACGCCGAGACGGAGTGACGATGTACTCCGTCAAGCGCCGCATCGTCATCATCGTTCTGTGCTCCGAGCTGGTGCTGACCGGCGCGGCGACCGCGGTCGCACTGCTGTATGAGCGCGCGCAACTCTTCACCAGCTTCGATGTGGCGCTTCAGGGCAAAGCGGATTCGGTGATGGCGGCAGTGCAGGAGGCCGGCGACGAATCAGACAACATCCGTCTCGATACCCACTCCTTGCAGATCCCCCCGGCCGATCTCTTTGATGTGCGCGAGCCGAACGGCCATCTGCTGGGACGTTCCGCCAACTGGCCCACGCTGCCAGAGAAGGTCGTCTCCGGCCAGGATGGACTGCGCGACTTCCGCAGCGAAGGCAGGCGGTTTCACGGACTGCTGATGCACGGCGTACGCACCGTGGATCCGAACGAACAGGGCGCCGGTATGCCGCGCCCCGTCGTCGTTTTCTACGCTGCTCCGATCCACGCGGTCACGAAGGCGCTGCAGCGGGAGGCCAAATATCTCGCCGTAGTCAACTTTCTGGTGCTCACGCTAACGGGTGCTGTCGTACTCCTGCTGCTGCGGAAAGGGCTAGCCCCTTTGGGAGGACTAGCGACTGCAGCGGCCGGAGTCTCGACGCGTTCGTGGAGCTTCGAACCACCAGCGGCGGCGCGCAATGCCGCGGAGCTGCGCCCGCTGATCGATGCACTGGAGACTGCTCTCAGAGGGCTTGAGCTTTCGTTCGTGCAGCAAAGCACCTTTGTCAACGATGCGGCACACGAACTTAAGACCGCCGTGACCATCGTTAAGTCCTCGCTGCAACTGTTGATGCTTAAAGAACGCACTGCCGCCGAGTATCGCTCTGGTCTTGAGCTCTGCCTGAGCGACTGCGGTCGCATGGAGGAGCTGGTTGTGAAGATGCTGATGCTCGCGCGCTTTGAGCAGCGCGGCGGCAAAGAGCTGGCCCAAATTGAACGCACACAGACAGTGACGACGGATTTTACGCTCTGTGTGCATCAGGTGATCGAGCAGTTAGCGCCCACGGCAAAACTGGGCAACATTCATTTACAGCTCGACGCAGTCGAATCGGCATTCGTGGAGATTCCGGCCGAAGAGTGCATCATCCTGGTTACAAATCTTTTGCTAAATGCGATCCAGCACAGCCCGGCGCAGACGATGATCACACTGCAAGTAACGCATGGGCCGCCGGGGCAACTCCTTTTTTCCGTACAGGACCAAGGGAGCGGCATTGCAGCCGAACATCTGCCGTTTATCTTTCAACGCTTCTACCGCGGCGATCCGTCGCGATCCCGGAACTCCGGCGGTACGGGCCTGGGGCTTGCCATCTGCCACGCGATCACCGAAGCTCACGGCGGCACGATTGAGATTGCAAGCCAGCTGGGAAAAGGAACCCGCGTTAGAGCATTTCTCCTGATGCAATGAACGCGCGAAGTGAATCTCCGTGCAGCCTTTCCGCGAAGAAAGGCTGTGTCCGCTTCTGCTCCCTGTCTACACCTGCAGGAGAAATGCTCTATTGTGCAACTGCCACAGGCACAGAACGCCGCGACTTAGCCGTCAGCCTGAAATAGATTACCGGCGTCACCACGAGCGAGAGCAGCATGGAGATCAGCAGGCCGCCGATTACGGCAATGGCGAGCGGCTGCAACATCTGCGAACCGGCTCCCAGCGCAAGCGCTAGCGGAAACATTCCGGTGATGGCGGCCAGGGCCGTCATTAGGATAGGGCGCAAGCGCCGCCGCCCCGCCAACAGCATGGCTTGCTCTGGCGCTACACCGGCATCGCGAAATTTCTCGTCCGCATCCAGCAGCAGGATGCCATTCTTCGCAACGATGCCGATAACCATGATCAGTCCCATAAAAGAGGCGACGTTGAAGGTCGTTCCGGTGATGAGCAGAGCCAGGATCACGCCCGCGCTGGAGAGCACCGAAGAGGTAAGGATCGCGATCGGCGCCGAAAAGTTACGGAATTCGGTAAGGAGCACGCCGAAGACCAGGCCAAGTGCTAGCAGCAGAACCTTTCTGAGCTCCGCAAAAGAGGTCTGCTGCTCCTGATAGGTGCCTCCGTACTCGACCCTGACTGTGGGCGGCAGGTGCAGGCTGTTCACCTTCGCCTGAACCAGCTTGATGGCGCCTCCCAGGTTGGTCCCCTCCAGCCGCCCGGTCACAACCACGTCGCGCTGCAAATTCTCGCGCCGGATCTCTGTCTGCCCAGCATTTTGCTGGACGTCAGTCATGGAGCCCAGCGTCGCGAGATGACCGGTGCTGCTGTTCAGCATGGTGTTCTTGATAGCATCGAGCGACGCTCGATGTTCCTCCCCGTAACGGACGCGCACGGTGTAAGCACGGCCATTTTGGATAACTGGCGTAGTCGCTGGTTCACCCTCGACGATGGCCGCTGCATCCATGGCTAATTCCTGAGAGGTGAAGCCCATTCGGGAAGCGAGTGCGGGGTCGATTTGAAATGTGGTCGATGGACCGCTGATCGTGTTCTCCACGCCGTTCAACACGTCCACCACGCCGGGCACGGTCTTGATAGCGTCCGCCACCTGCGGTCCGAGCTGGTTGAGGAGCGCATCATTTGTCGAAAACAACTTGATCTGGACCGGCTCGGGTGAGTTCGAAAGATCGCCAATCATGTCCTGCAGCACCTGGATGAACTCCACACTTAACTGCGGCTCGGAGGCGTTGATCCGCTCCCGGATGTCGGCCATTACTTCATCGATGCCGCGGCTGCGCTTGGAGTTCAGCCTCACCGTCATATCGCCGGTATTGGCTTCCGTTACCGCGGCCAACCCCATCTGCAGTCCAGTGCGGCGCGATACGTTTGCGACCTCGGGCGTCTGCTGAAGAATGGTCTCCACATGCTGCAGCACACGGTTAGTCTCCGAGAGCGACGAGCCAGCGGGCATGATGTAGTCCAGCACAAAGCCGCCCTCATCCATGGCCGGCAGCAGGTCCGATCCCAGCCCCTTGTAGCTGAAGTACGTTCCCAGCAGAAGCACAACGCACGCAGCTGCGACCCATAGCGGACGCTCCAGGCAGACTCGCAGCACGCGCTCATAGAAGTTCACGATGTGCTTCATCGCGCCTTTAAGAGCGTGCTCTTCCTGTTTCGCTAGGCGCAGCACCTCCGGCTGGTCGTCTTCGAAGTGCGTGCTCTCGGTTGCCGGGTGTGTTTCGGTACGTGAAAACTCGCCAGCACTCCCGGCGTGCTTTGGGCTGCGCAGCATCAGAAGGCTGAGTGCTGGCGTCCATGAGAGCGCCAGCGCCAGCGATGTGATGAGTGAAACCGCCATGGTAATGGCGAGCGCGCGGAAGAAGCTCCCGGTCACGCCAGTGACGGAGATTAACGGCAGAAAGACGACGACCGGCGTGACCGTGCAAAAGAAGAGCGGCACCGTAATCTCGGCGAGAGCCTTGCGAACCGCATCGATGCGGCCCTCCCCCGATTCCCGGTGGAGCACGATATTTTCCACCATCACGATGGCGTCATCGATTACCAGGCCCACTGCGGCAGCCAGCCCTCCGAGCGTCATGAGATCGAAGCTGAGGCCGAAGACCTTGATGAAGACAAATGTAATCGCTACGGTTACAGGAATCACTAGCCCAGCAACGAGCGAAGCGCGCCAGTCGCGGAGAAAGATCACGATGACGAGCGAGGCAAGGATGATGCCGATCAGAATAGCGTCGCGCACACTGCTGATGCTGGCGCGCACCAGCTCCGATTGATCGTAAAACGGCTCGACGTGAATGCCGGGCGGCAGCTTCTTTTCAAGAGCCGCCATCTCCGCTGTCACTTCATCAGCAACCTGCACTGTATTGCTGATGGGCTGCCGCGAGATGTTGAGCAGCACGGCCGGCTTGCCGTTGGCACTTACAACTGTGTAGAGCGGCTGTGTCGAGGGAGAGACCGTCGCCACGTCGGAGATGCGCACTGGCACCCCCCCGGGCGTGGTCTTCACGGCGATGTTCGCCAGATTGGCTGAGTTCTGTGACTGTGCGCCGATCAGCCCGAGAACGAGCTGATGGTTTGCCTCATACAGTCCTGGTGAATCGACGAAATTCGTCTGCTGGATCGCTGCTAACAGGTCGGGCACGGTGACGCCGGAATTCGCGAGCTTTGCCGGGTCGGGCACCACGCCAAACTCCGGCACCTGACCGCCCTGCACGATGACCGTGCTGACGCCGTTGAGCCGGTTCAGCGCGGGCCTTAGCTGATAGGTCGCGATTTGCCAAAGGTCAGTCTGCGAGATCGTATCGGAGGTTAGGCTGTAACCCAGGATTGGAAATGTCGCAAAGGTGAGCCGTTGCGAACGGAGCTGCACTGTGGGCGGCAATGCCTGCTGCACCCGGCTTAACGCTGCATCGACCAGCTGCAGCGTGCGGTACATGTCAACGTTCCAGTCAAAGAAAAGGCTTACCTCGGCGGAGCCGCGGCTGGTGGTCGATCGCACCGTTTGCAGCCCGGGAACGGAGTTGATGGCGTTTTCGATCGGTCGGGTGATGGTGACTTCCATCTGCTCCACCGGCATCACGCCGTTGTCGATGCCAATCACGACACGTGGAAAGTTGGTGCTAGGAAAGACGGAGATGGGGATAGAGAGCGCCAGGTACACGCCGGCCGCCGCGAGCACGACCGTAAAGAACAGGATGGTGCGCGCGTGCCGCGTCAGCCAGAAGCTGTCGCGTTCAGACGGCATGGTTCCGGCTTCTTGACTTGTTCCTCTTCGCGTGGGCAGCTTCATTGTCTCTCTGCTTTCGCTGGGCTGGTCTTCTCAGCGCCGGTTTTCTCTGGGCCGGCGTCACCTTTGGTCTGTCCCGCGGGCGCCTGCACGCTCACCTTGGTTCCATCTTCCAGCGCATAGGAACCCTGGTTCACGATGGTCTCGCCGGCGTGGAGACCATCGGTGATCTGCGTCTGTGCTCCGTCCACAATGCCGGTGGTCACGGGCCGCTTATGCGCCACGCTATCCGCACCGATCACCATCAGGCTCTTGGCGCCGCTAGTGTCCGTCTGCACGGCCTCGGTGGGAACCACGACCGCATCCGGCACGGTGCGACCGGTGATGTTGACGTGCACCGGCGTGCCCACCTTCAGCACTCCTTTGGCGTTGTTCAGCTTCACCCAGACCTCCACCGTGGTCGATCCCGGATCGACCGCCGGACTGATCAGCGTCAGCGTTCCCTCCGCGGGTGTGTCGAAGGTGCTGGAGGTCACTTCAGCGGCGCCCCCCAGCCGCAGGGAATGTGCCTGCACCAGTGACACATGCAGTTTGGCCAGCAGTGAGGATGTATCCATCACGGTGATAAGCGGCTGGCCGGTGCTCGCCATCTCCCCCGCGAATAACGCTCGTTCGGTAACCACCCCTTTGATGGGACTGCGAATCTCCGAGTAGCTCAGGCTGGCCTGCGCTCCCTGCAGTTTGCCTTCGGCCGAGGTCACTTGGCCCTGCGCGTTCTTGAGCTCCGCCGTGCGGCTCACCTGCGCCACCAGCGACAGGTGTTTGGCTGCGATGTCATAGGCGGTCTGCGCCTGGATCAGGCTGGCCTTTGCTGTGTCCACATCCCGGCCCGGAACCGCTCCCTGATGGAACAACTTCGTCCGCGCATCGAAGACGCTTTGCGCCAGCGTAAGCGCCGACTTTGATTGCTGCGCGTCCAGGTTTGCTTTCTGGTATTCCTCCGGCACCTGCACCTGGGTAGCTGTCGTATAGGCTGCCTGTGCTTGCTCGTAGCCGCCGCGGGAGTCCACCGCAGCGGCGGCCAGGTCGCCGTTTTCCAGGACGGCCAATAGCTGGCCGGCTTTTACGGGGGCACCGCGCTGCACGTAAAACTTCTTCACGGGTGCTGCGATCTTGGGCGTGATCGCCGCCTGTGCCAGGGGGCTCAGCACCGCATCTCCCTCGATGTGATCGGCGATCGTTTGCACCGCCGCGGTTGCCGACTGCACAGGGACGACGGGCGTAGGTGTAGCGTCTGGCGGGCTGCTGCATCCTGTGTTCAAAGCCAGAGCAACGCCCAGCATGGAGGCAGCCATAATCTTCAGCGCCCTCTCCCAGCTCGTTGCTACCCCCGCGCGCGCCGGCCATTTGCGATTCATCGTTTGCCGCCTCACCGTAGAATTCCCGTTAGTGTCTGTAAATTCGCAAGTGCTACCCGGTAGCGGGCTGCTCCATCGGCCTGCGCGAGCTTGGCCAAGATGCTCTGGCTCTGCGCATCCACCACCTCCAGCACCGTGGCCTCGCCTGCGGAGTAGCGCAGCTTTACCAGACGCAGACTCTCCGCCGCTGTGTTCATGCTCAGGCTGAGCGAGCTTAGCTCCGCATCGCTGGTTGCCGCCTCACTGTAGAGCGCCGCAAGCGACGCCACCAGCTGCCGTTGCGCGTTGGTCAACTCCACTGCGGCCAGATCGGTACGCAGCCGGCTCTGCTTGACGCGGTTGCGCGTCGCCTGCCAATCCCATACTGGAATGTCGAGACCGACGGATGCCGAATAGCCGAGGTTCCGGGCGCCATCGGTCTTGATCGCAAAGTGCTCGGCGTCGATTCCGTAACTGTAGTTCAACGCCAGGTCCGGCAGATACGCGGCCTGCGCTGCGCCTTGGGAGTAGCGCGCTGAACGCAAGCTCTCCAGCGCCGCGCGGACATCGGGGTTGTTGGCCTTGGCTGCCGCGTCCACATCTGCCCGCGCCGGCAGCGGCGCCGGCTGGTTCAGGTCATCGGCAAGCTGGTAGGGCGTCAGCGGATTAGGAAATAGCAGAACCGCCAAATTTAGCTGCGCCCGTTCCACTGCGAGCTTCGCCTCCAGCTGATCGCGCTCCCGCTGCTGCTGGCTTAGGCTGGCCTTCACCACATCGGCATGGGCCACCTCGCGTCCGGCTTCGAGCTTCTCTGTTTGTTGGGTGAATTTCTGTGCCTCGTCGAGGGCTTGTTCAGTCGAAAGGAGCTTCTGCTTGGCGGACAGCAGGTCGTAGTAGTCGGTGACTACGGTCACGACCAGACCGCGCCGCGCGATCTCCTGCCGGGCTGTGGCCGCCGCTGCATCGGCCGACGCCCGCTGGTAATCCCGGATCTGCACCAGGCCGAGCGTCTCGGTTGCCGAGCCCTGGCTCACGTATTCGTGGACGGCATTGTTTGCGATAAACACTGGCGAAGAGCCCGTCGCCCCCGGCGTGATCTGGGTCCGCAGAGTCGGTAGCTGTCCCGGTTGCGTATAGAGGTATTGGTTGTGGTAGATCACACCCGGCAGCAGCGCCGAACGAGTGATCGACCGGTCCAGGCCAGCGACACCGCGGTCAGTCACCGCGCTCCGGTAAGCCGGCTCGCTCGTCTCGGCGCGCTGGATGGCCTCCCCGAGCGTGATGAGCACCGGCGAGGGCGTGGCGGCAGGTGAAGCAGTGGAAGGCGCAGGCGCTGCTCCCGCCTGCGCCAGCGCGCTTGTGACCGCACTTGGAGCACAGAGCAGCAGGCTTGCGAGCGCTCCGCGTGAAACGAGAGAGCCCATTGCAGCCGGCTTAATGAACGAAGATCCCAAACCTGTCCTCTCAGTTAGAAGTAGCGCTTACCTGGCAAATTCCATCGCGTTCCTGACGGATAGTAAGTATCCACTCTTAAGGCATGATGAAGGGGTGCAGTGGGGTACGGCAAGACTGCAGAAAAAAGGGAACGCAACTGCGTTCCCTCCTGCCATCCTGAAAATTCGTTAATCCTCCCGGTGTCAATCCGGCCAGCGCCGAAAGATCAGCGATGCGTTCGTGCCTCCGAAGCCGAAGGAGTTCGAGAGCGCCACATCAAGCGTGGCCTCCTGCGGCTTATTCGGAATGTAGTTCAGATCGCAAGCCGGATCTGGATGATCGAGGTTTGTCGTCGGCGGCACAAGCTGGTTTTGCAGTGCCAGGATAGTGATCCCAGCCTCCAGTCCGCCGGCCCCGCCTAGCAGGTGCCCGGTCATGGACTTGGTAGAGCTCACCAGCAGCTTGCCACTGATTGCGTGCTCGCCGAAGACTGCCTTCATCGCCGCTGTCTCGTTGGCGTCGCCGATCGGTGTGGAGGTCGCGTGCGCGTTCACGTAGTCCACCTGCCCCGGCTCCATTGCGGCGCTGTTGAGCGCATTCATCATCGCGCGATAGCAGCCCTCGCCTTCGGGGGCCATGCCAGTCATGTGGTAGGCGTCCGCGCTCATGCCGTATCCGATGATCTCGCCCAGAATCTTCGCCCCCCGGGCCTTCGCAAACTCCATCTCTTCCAGGATGAGGATGCCGGCGCCCTCGCCGACTACAAATCCATCACGGTCCTTGTCGAAGGGCCGGCACGCATGTTGCGGATCATCGTTGCGCGTGGACAGGGCCTTCATCGCCGCGAACCCACCCACGCCCATGGGCGTAATCGCCGCCTCCGCGCCGCCCGCGATCATCACGTCTGCATCCTCGCGTTGGATCGTCCGATAGGCATTGCCGATGGAGTGGGCGCTTGTCGTGCACGCCGTCGCTGTTGCCTCATTAGGTCCCTTTGCGCCATGCCGGATACTGACCTGGCCCGCCGCCAGGTTCACGATGGCTGCCGGGATAAAGAAGGGTGAGATTTTCCGCGGGCCGCCCGCCAGCATGGCGCTGTGCTCGCGCTCGATCACATCGAAGCCGCCGATGCCCGAACCGATATGCACGCCCACGCGCGTCGCGTTCTCAGGGGTGATCTTCAGGCCGCTCATGGCCAGCGCTTCGTGCGACGCCGCCAGCGCGAAATGAATGAACCGGCTCATCTTCCGGGACTCTTTCTTCTCGATAAACTGCAGCGGATCGAAGTTCTTCACCTCGGCAGCGAAGGTCACCGAAAAACCGGTCGTATCGAACGCGGAGATCGGGGCCATGCCGCTTTTGCCGGCCAGCAAACCTGCCCACACCTCTGGTGTTGTGTTGCCAATACCGGAGAGGAGGCCCAGCCCCGTCACCACTACCCGTCTGTCGTAGTGCAATGGCAAAGTTACTTGCCGCCTTTCGCGTGCTTTTCGATGTACTCGGTGGCGTCCTTCACAGTCTTGATCTTCTCGGCATCCTCATCCGGAATCTCCAAGTCGAAGGCCTCTTCGAACTGCATCACGAGTTCGACCACGTCCAGTGAATCGGCGCCAAGGTCTTCCTGGAACGAGGCATTTGGGGTCACTTCCGCCTCATCCACCTGGAGTTGCTCTACGATAATCTGCTTTACCTTCTCGTCAACTGCTGCCATGCCTGTCTCCTCACGCACTTAAAAAATGAATTTCGATGGATTGCCCCAGCATACCCGCCACGCCGCTCCATGCACACATACTCAGACACAGATGCTCGAAAGCCTGCGACTGCTTCACACAGACTCACGGGAATGCCGACAATAAGTTGCATTTACAGATGGAGGCGGTTACTGCCACTCTGACGAACGCACTACCCTTAATCTCAAAGGTTCAAGTCTACCCAGCGGCTTCGGCAGTGTAAAGGCAACATGCCCGACAGATTGACCTCCCTGTGCCGGTGAAGGTTCCGCTCCTGAGAATACATTCGGGGAGTACAGTCGGCGAGTACAGTCGAGCAAAGCCACCCTGCCATGTCCCTCTCCCTTCTTCTGCTCTGCATTGTTGCCGCCCTCGCCGGGGCGGTCGTCGCCGCTCTTCTCCTTCGCCTGCAATCCAGCTCGACAGAGGCCATCCGTGGGATAGAGCTGGTCCAGTTGCGCGAACGCCTCCAGGATCTGCGCGAGACGGAGACGCGCGCGGACGCGCTCCTGCGGGAGCGAGAAGACTTGCGTGTTGCGCTGGGTCGTGCGGAGACTGCCGCCGCTGCGCAGCGTGAAGCGGCTGCGCGTCTGGAACGCGAGCTGGCGGAAGCGAAGGTGCAGGGTGGGGAATTGGCCACTCTGCATATGGAGACTCGCGCCCACCTCGGCGAGCTCACCTCGGCCCTTGACCATGAACGCAAGAGCAACGCCGAGAAGGTAGCCCTGCTGACGGAGGCGCGCGAGGGTTTCACGGATCAATTCCGCGCTTTGGCCAATGACATCCTGGAAGAGAAAGCCAAGCGTTTCACCGAGCAGAACCAAGTTAATCTCGGCCAACTGCTCGATCCACTCAAGAGCCGCTTATTGGAGTTCCAGGGCAGAGTCGAGCAGGTCTATGACCTTGAAGGTCAACAGCGGAGTGCACTGGCCGCCCAGGTCAAGCAACTGATGGAGTTGAATCGCAAACTCTCCGACGATGCAGCGGGACTCACGCAAGCGCTCAAAGGCTCCAGCAAAGCGCAGGGCGACTGGGGCGAGGTAGTGCTGGAGAGCATTCTGGAGGCCGCGGGGCTCAGGCGCGACCATGAGTTCTACGTGCAGCAGAGTGTTGCGCGCGACCAAGAGGGCTCCCGCGCACGCCCGGATGTGGTTCTCCGGCTACCCGAGGGTAAGCACCTGATCATCGACGCCAAAGTCTCGCTGCTCGATTACACCGAGCACGTGAACTGTACTGAAGACACCGCCCGGAATGAGGCGCTGGCGCGACACCTGCTCTCGGTCCGCAGCCACATCAAGAGACTCTCGGAGCAGAACTATCAATTGCTTGACTCGTTGCCGACCATGGACTTCGTGCTCATGTTTGTGCCGATCGAGCCGGCCTTTCTCTCCGCCGTCAATAGCGATGCCAACCTGTGGACGCATGCCTGGGAACGCAACGTGCTGCTCGTCAGCCCCAGCACGCTGCTCTTCGTTCTTCGCACGGTGCGTCACCTTTGGCGTCAGGAGGAACAGGCAAACAACGTGCGGGAGATCGCCCAAAAAGGTGGTGAGCTCTATGACAAGTTCGTGGCCTTTGCCGCCGACCTGACGAAAGTAGGTGAGCGGCTGGGTCAGGCCCGCGAGAGCTACGACGCAGCGTTCAACAAGCTCAAGGAAGGACGGGGCAACTTGGTCGCGCGCGCGGAGTCGCTTCGCCGCCTAGGGGTGAAGTCCTCCAAGGCGCTTCCCCGGGAGCTGGTGCTTGGGGCAGAAGATACCGCGTTCTCACACGAGCCCTCTGTGTTGCAAGACGAAGAAGAATCCACGCGTTCGTAGTGCGATTCGCTTTTGCTGCCATCTCAGTGGAAGAGGGCGGTGCCCGACACGCAAGAGCGACATAAACAGGAGAGCGATAGATGGCAGGTGAAGAGCAGGGCAAGATCAATATCGTGCTGGTGCACGGTGTCTGGATGGACGCATCCAGCTGGCGGGAAGTGCTGCCCATTCTTGGGCACAAAGGCTACAAGGTCACCGGTGTCCAGATACCGCTGACTTCGTTCGAGGAAGACGTTGCAGCCGTGAAGCGTGTGCTCGCCCGGCAGGAAGGCCCGGTGGTGCTGGTCGGCCATTCGTACGGGGGCGGCGTCATCACGGCTGCCGGCAACGATCCCAAGATAAAGGCGCTGGTCTACATAGCGGCCTTCGCGCCGGAGGCGAATCAGGCGTTGGGTGAGCTGCTGGGGATGAATCCTCCGGCAGCCAACGTGCAGATGAAGCCCGATGCCGATGGCCTGGTGTGGGCCTCAGCCGACATCCTGCAAGACGCCATCGCCCACGATGTCCATCGCGGCATTGTCAACCTGCTCGCCGCGGTACAGAAGCCCTACGCCGCCAAGCTCTTCGAGGCTTCCGTCTCCGAGCCGGCCTGGAAGACAAAACCAAGCTGGTACCTGATCACAACCGAAGACCGTATCCTGAATCCGAAGACGCAGCACGCTGTGGCCGAAAAGATCGGCGCGAAGATCTCCGAGATCGGGAGCAGCCACCTGCCGCTTTTCTCGCACCCAGATGCGGTCGCGAAGATCATCGAGGACGCAGCCCAGGCAATCTAAAAGACAAAGCAAGGCCGCCCGGCCGGACGGCCTTTGTCTTTTCCACTCGGGCTACTTCGAAGGATCTTCCGGCCTCACTGCCTCGCCGGTAAACGAGCCGGTGGAGTGAATTCCGGCTGACTGCTCTGGCGGCCGCTGTCCCTGATTCCCATCGTCTTTCACGTTCGGTTCGAGCTCCCGGCGCTGTTGTTTGCTTTGACCGCCGGTCAAGTAGGTGTCCTCCGGTTCGGTGTTCTGAACGGACATCGACGCCCCTGGGTGTGTCTCGGTCGTCTCCGGCTTTACCTCAGCGGAGTCTTGCGGCAGCGGCTTCTTCTCCTGCTTCTCGGTCGACTGCTTGTCAGCACTGTTCTGCGCCATGTTTTACCTCAACTCCGCCGTTCGCGCTTCTTAGCGCTCCAGCTGCTCTGTTCGTCATTTAGATGCGGGCAAAGGTCGCGCGCAGCTTTGCCCAGGTGTCGTCGAGGATCTCTGGCAAAATCCGGGTCTCGCCCACGGCGGTCATGAAGTTGGTATCGCCCACCCAGCGCGGCAGTGCGTGCATGTGCAGGTGGTCCGCCACGCCCGCGCCGGCGGCTTTGCCGATGTTCATGCCGAAGTTCATGCCCTGCGGTGAATACGTGGCCTGGAGCGCATGAGCCGCCCGCTGTGCCATCTCCATCATCTCGCTCGCCACCTCCGGACGCAGATCGCCCAGGGACCCGGTATGCTGGTACGGCACCACCATCATGTGTCCCGAGGAGTAGGGGTACGCGTTCAAGCAGACAAAGCAGTATCGGTCGCGTACCAGGACTCCAGCTGCCCGGTCTGCCACATTGGGATTCATGCCTTGCTCGATGGCGTACTCGACCGACTCGATCAGGTTGCAGAAGACGCAGTGGAGGTCGCCGGGCCACGCAGCGAGCTCAGGCGGCACTCCTTGCCGGGCCCCCGCGTCGTCGGCTTGGGTGATGTAGTTGTAACGCCAGGGTGTCCAGAGGCGATCCATCTCCCGAGTATAGAGAGTCATGGGTATAGAGCCCCTGGGCTATTCGCATTCTCAGCACGTTCTCGCAGAACTGGTTTTCGTTCGCCAGTCCGCCATTTTCCGGCATTTACGGTATATTCATGGGCCTATTTCGTTGGAGTTGCATTGACTCCGCCACCCAGGATTGTTATATTTTGTAGTGAAGCCCTACGTGCCGGATTCGCATATGGGGCGGCATCGCCACTCTTACTCATCCCCGACCTCAGGGGCTCCCATTCTGGAGAACGGATTATGTCGGAACGCACCTGCGGGCCGCATTCGTCGTCTCTGCAATAGGATTCACTAGCACCGCCGAGGCGTGAGAGTCAGATCCGATGCAGACGGGGCGCTGACTCACCATAGGCTCTTTGCGTGGGAACCGGCGGACCGAAGCGGTAGCGAGCGGCCGAGGCTGACAGGCCACCCGCTCTCTGCAAGGCGAGCAAAGCCGCCGATCGAATCCGGAGCTTGTTGTTATGGCCTACGCCCTTAATCCCGATCAAACCGAGAGCACACCTCTGAACACCGAACTGGAAACCCCGACGCTTGATGCCTCGACGGAGCACGCAGAGCCGTCTACCGAATCCACCTTCAACCACGAAGATGAGTCCCACGTGCCGGAGACGGCCCCTGCGGATGTTTCACCCTCCGAAACGCACGAGCTAGTGCCCGCAATCCAGACGCAAGCCGTCCAGACTCAGGCTGCTCAGGTGTCGGCTGCACACGGCGACGATGACCTCGGCATGGACGATTTCGCCGCGGCGCTTGAGTCGTTTGACCGGGAGCAGGCCGCAGAAGCCGCCGCCATGGCCAGCGACGAGCATGTCGTGACCGGCACGGTCATCAAGCTGACCGACAAGCATGTTGTTGTCGATGTCGGCCTGAAATCCGAGGGTCTGATTCCGATTGAGCAGGTGACCGACCACACGGGTCAGCCCAAGCTCAAGCCGGGCGATTCCGTGGAAGTGGTGGTGGAGCGGGAGGAGCCCGAGGGCGGCTTTCTGCTGAGCTATGACAAGGCACAGCGCCACCGCGTCTGGGACACCATTGAGAAGGCCGCCAATGACAAGACCCCGCTGCTCGGTACCGTGCTGGGCCGCGTCAAGGGTGGCGTTACGGTGGACGTCGGCATCAAGGCATTCCTGCCTGGCTCGCAGCTTGAGATCCGTCCGGTCCGCAATCTGGATGGCTACATCGGCCAGCAGATCGAAGTCCGCGTCATCAAGCTCAACAAGAAGCGTGGCAACGTCGTTGTCAGCCGCAAGGAGCTGCTCGAAGAGGAGCAGACTGCTAAACGTTCCACGACTCTGGACCAGCTGGAAGAGGGCACCATCCTCACCGGCACGGTAAAGAACCTGACCGACTACGGCGCATTTGTCGACCTGGGCGGCATCGATGGATTGCTGCACATTACGGACATGTCCTGGGGGCGCCTGACCCACCCGCGCGACCTGGTCAACGTCGGTGACGAGATCCAGGTCAAGGTGCTGAAGTTCGACCGCGATAAACAGCGCGTATCGCTCGGTTTCAAGCAGCTTACCCCTGACCCGTGGCTTGACGCCGTGGAGCGCTACCCCATTGGCGCCCGCGTGCGTGGACGCATCCTGAGTGTCACGGACTATGGTTCGTTCGTCGAACTGGAGCAGGGCATCGAAGGCCTGGTCCATGTCTCGGAGATGACCTGGTCCAAGCGGATGAAGCATCCGTCGAAGATGGTCAAGCCCGGCGATGAAGTCGAGACCATCGTTCTCGCCGTCAATCCATCCGACCGCCGCATCTCGCTCGGCATGAAGCAACTCCTCGAGAACCCCTGGGAGCACCTCTCCGAGCGCTACCCGGCTGGGACCATCGTCGAAGGCCGCGTGCGTAACCTGACCGATTTCGGCGCGTTTATCGAGATTGAAGACGGTATCGATGGCTTAGTTCACGTCTCGAACCTGAGCTGGACCAAGCGCGTCAAGCATCCGTCGGAGATACTGAAGAAGGGCGAAAAGGTCCGGGCTGTCGTGCTGGGCGTGGAGGCAGAAAACCGCCGCCTGTCACTCGGCATCAAGCAGCTTCAGCCCGATGTCTGGGAGACCTTCTTCGACCAGCACCGTGTTGGCGACGTTCTCAAGGGCAAAGTTCTGCGGACGGCGCAATTCGGCACCTTTGTAGAAGTTGCAGAGGGCATAGAAGGTCTGTGCCATGTCTCGGAAGCGACGGACATCCACGGTACTCCGGTGAAGCTTGAAGTCGGTCAGGAGCACGACTTCAAGATCATTAAGATGAACCCGGAAGAGAAGAAGGTCGGCCTCAGCCTCCGCGCAGTCGGCGAAGAAGGCAGCCGCGCCGATGTGGAAGCCTACAAGCAGCCGGTTTCAAGCTCGACCACAACCCTGGGCGATCTGATGAGCTGGAAGCGCGGCGAGTAACCCGCTCCGAGGCAACCCGCTTTTAGCCACGCAAACAGAAGCCACCTCGCTAGAGGTGGCTTCTGTTTGCTCATTGAGGTTGAGCCAGAGAGGCATTACTCCTGCCCTTCCTGAACCGCACTCTATACCACGCACTGTAATACCAGAGGTTATCCCGAGCGCAGCCGAGAAGTCTGCCGTCTTCAGTTCGCCGTCGAACTTACTTGTTCATATCAATCTTCAGATCGATGTCGAACTGCTTCTTGGTGTCGAAGGAGCTGATCCCCTTCTCCTTCGACTTCTTCCCACCCGACTCAGCCCAGAGCGTAAAGTCCGACTCAGTGCTTAGCTGGCCGAAGCGGTAGCTGCCATCCTGCGTGCTGATGTACGTCCGAACCTCCAGCGACTTTGTGTTCTTCAGATAGACGATAGCGCCCTGGATTGGCGCCCCAGTGGTGGTAAGCACCTTGCCCAGAATGACCCGCTGCGCCGTTGCCAGACTCTGAGACTGCGCCTCCGCCGTTCGCAGTGCCGGTCCTGCAAATACCGACAGCCAAGCACTCACAGCCAGGGCCACCATCGCACTCCGGACTCCAACTCTTACCGGCACTCTCCTAGCTCGATTCTCACCCTCGTCGCCGCTCATTCCTCTTCCTCATCCCGGACTGCCTCGTCCTCATCCTCATAGCCCTCTTCATCTACTTTGGACAGTTCGAGTGGTTCCGTTGCCACGACTTCATACTCGGTACCGCATTCGCCGCAGGCGACTACATCGCCCTCTTCCACGTCTTCCGCGTCGACATCGATTGCATTCTCGCATTCCGCACAAACTGGCATTTTCCGCCTTCCTCGCTCCCACAGGTATTAGGATTGCTGATGATAGCAGCGCCTCGGGCTGCTCTTTCCACTGGCTTTCAAGATGCAAGATCGTCGGCAGAGATGCTGCCGATGAGTGACAGGATTATCTACTGATGACCCTATTAATCCGCCGAATCTTTTTTAGTGTTTTTGGAGCCGTGCTGCTCGTTCTGCTCCCCACGGCACTTTCCACCCCGGCTTATGCGTTCTCTGACGTAGGAACTACCGATCTTGTTGCCACGGGCTCGCCGATTGCGGTGCAGCCGGTCGATCCACAGATCGCGCGAGCGCTGCGGGAGATCCGGTCCGCGCACATACAGGGGATGATCGAGAAGCTGGTCAGCTTCAAAAATCGCAGCACCATCTCCAGTATGGAGAAAGATCTGCCCCCCGGTACCGGCGTGACCGCAGCCGCGCAGTGGATCGAGTCGGAGCTTCGGGCCGACGCGAAGGCCTGCAGCGGATGTCTGGAGGTCAAGGCCGACACCTTCACCGAGCCTGCCCAAACAGGTACGGGCTTCGGCGGGGGCAAGCCGCGCATCGCGCAGCCCACCACCATCACCAACGTTTACGCCATCCTGCGTGGCTCCGATCCGCAGCAGGCGAAGCGCATGTACCTGATCACCGGACACTACGACACGCGCGTCACCGACGTAATGGACACCCACTCCTTCGCGCCCGGCGCGAACGACGACTCCAGCGGCACGGCGGTAAGCCTGGAGTGCGCACGCGTCCTGAGCCGCTACAAATTTCCCGCAACCCTGGTATTTGTCGCAGTCGCGGGTGAAGAACAGGGACTGAACGGCAGCAAGCACCTGGCGCAGCTGGCCAAGCGGGAGAGCTGGCAGCTGGAGGGCGTGCTCAACAACGACATCGTCGGCGGTGACACCACGCCCGGCGATACCCTGCAGGACAAACACCTGGTACGCGTCTTCTCCGAGCCGGTCCCGGCCGACGCCACCTCGGAGCAGACCAAACGCATTCTCTCGCTCGGCCTGGACAGCGATTCACCCTCGCGGGAGCTGGCGCGGGAGATCGTCGCAGTGGATCGCACATACTTCACGCCAACTGCGCGAACCCCGCCCGGGGCACCGATTCCAGGGCTGACGCCCGTGTTTCGCCCAGTGCTGGAGTTTCGTCTCGACCGCTATCTCCGCGGCGGCGATCACCGCTCGTTCAATGAGGAGGGCTTCGCTGCCGTGCGCTTTACCGAGTGGCGCGAGAACTTCAACCATCAGCACCAGAATGTCCGAACCGAGAACGGCATTGAGTACGGAGACCTGCTGAAGTTCGACGACTTCGGGTACATCGCCAAAGTCGCGGAGCTGAACGCGGCCACGCTGGCTACCCTGGCCTCCGCTCCCGGTGAGCCGGACAACGTTAAGGTCATCACCAAAAACCTGGACAACAACACCGCCCTCAAGTGGAGCGCTCCCGAGGGCGCGCCCACCGGCACGCAGTACCAGATCGTCTGGCGCGAGACCTCGGCGCCGGACTGGCAGTATACGGCCCCAGCCAGCAAGTATGGTGACGTGGGCACAGGCGCAGATCACATGGCCACAGTGCCTGTCTCCAAGGACAACGCAATCTTCGGCGTTCGCTCCTGCGATGCCGCTGGCCACTGCAGCCCGGCGGTCGTGCCCTTTCCCGAGCGCTGACGAAGCTTCGCCATCAACATAAGTTCGCGGTAATCAGGGGAGTGGTCCCAGGAGGTCTGATCATGGCGATTCAAGAGCGCGCCGCTTCCAGTGGAAGAGGCGATCCAACAACTCCTTCCCCGGATGCGACCCGCTGGAAAATGATCTAATAGGCCTATGCCTCGCACCGGCTCCATGATGATGTCGTTCCCCACCTTCGGTGGGGTCACGAAGAAGCTTGTCCTCGCCAACCTCATCGTCTTTGGCCTGGTCGTCATCTCCGGGCTGGTTCCCGCGCTGAAGAGCGTTATCGGAGCGTTGATCCTCACCCCGATCTTCGCGCTCAAGAGCTTCTATCTTTGGCAGTTCGTCACCTACGCCTTTGTGCAGATCGGCCTCTTGCAAGCACTCTTTAACCTCCTATCGCTCTGGTTTATCGGGTCTTATCTCGAGGCGGTGAAGGGCGGCAAGTGGCTGCTGGAGATCTATTTCATCTCCGTTATCGGAGGCGCTGTGATCGGCGCGGCGCTCTCGTTCAGCGGCGTACTCCATCTCTCGCCTCTAGAGTCGACCTACAGCGCATCCAGCGGTATCTTCGGCTTATTGGCTGCCTTTGCCGTGCTCTTTGGCGACCAGGAATTCATGATGTTTCCGCTTCCTATCGGCATCCGGGCCAAGTACCTGGTCATTATTTATGTGCTGATCGCGTTGGTAAGCTTCGTCGGTGGGGGATCGCCGCTGACCTACCTCGTCGAGCTTGCGGGCGGACTCTGCGGGTTTCTCTACACCAAATCCGCGCCCAACCGAGGCTACCGGTCGGCTGCCAGCGAACGCTACTTCGGCCTACGCAACAACTACTACCGCTGGAAGCGACAGCGCGCCGCTAAGAAGTTCCAGGTCTACATGCGCGAGCAGGACCGCGAGATCCACTTCGACAAAGAGGGCCGTTACATCGATCCAGACGATCGCCGCCGCATGCATTAAAAGATTAGGGTATAGGGAAGTAGGGAGCAGGGAGTAAAGCAGGCTTTTTACTCTCTATTCCGTTGCTTGATATTCTTTTGTTTCTCTACTCCCTATTCTCTCTTTCGGTGCATGCATGAACTGGCTGGCTTACATGCTGACGCTCGCTGCGGGCGCGGCGAACCCGGTGCAATCCGGGGCAAATGCAGAATTGAAACGGCAACTCGGCGCGGTACTCTGGTCAGGCGCCATCGTCTATTTAGTTGGCCTCGCGGGCGTTCTGCTGCTCCAGCTCTTTGCGCGGCAGGCCCTCCCCGGCGCTTCCCGCTTTGCTGCGGTGAAGTGGTGGGCATGGACCGGCGGCGCGGTCAGCATTGCCTCCACCCTTGCCGGAATCGCACTCGCACAGAAGCTGGGCTCCGGCGTCTTTACCGGACTGAACATCACTGCCGCCCTGGTCATGTCTCTCGTGCTGGACAATTTCGGATGGGTCGGCTTCAAGATGCATCCCGCCACGCCGGTCCGCATCTTTGGCTGCGCTCTCATGATCGCCGGCTTATGGATGGTCGCCCGTTTCTAGCGCAGGGCTTTGCTGGCCAAATTAGAAGTGGATACGGCGCTAATTCCACGTACCTCCCCTTTCAGCTCATCGGCATCTCCAAGAGCATGAAACACGCCACCCTCGCTCGCTTTGCCTTGATTGCTGTTGCGGCTATGCTCCTTCTCCTGGCCGGCTGCGGACCTGGGAGCAGCCGCGGCAGCACCCCGAATTCAGCCGGCAATCAAGAGAAAGGCACACAGGGGAACGGGAAGAGCAATAGCGGCAAGCAGCCTCAAGCTCCCGATTCGAGCGAACCGGCGAATACAGTGAGCGGCAAGCCCTCCACGGCCTCGGACAATGGCACACCGGCGGCGGTGGCGCACCGTTCGATCGCCGAACCGGGCGCGCCGGAAGGAACGCTGGACGGCCAGCATTCCAGCGGCACACGCCAACCTTCGCACGCCAAGGCACACTCCGGGCCTCCCCAGTAGCTCCCGCGAGGAATGGGCTTTCTCCATGTAAATGCAACGCCCAGCGCGCGCAAATGAACGCTCAACGCGATCCCAGATACAATATCGAGTACGCACTCGCTTCAGTGAAGAGGGATTGGATTTGCAGTCAGCAACGATCACGCACACACCGGCTTACTCTTGCCGGAGCTTCCTCGCAAAACTCACCATCGTCGGCCTTGGTCTGGCATTTGGAACCGCTGGAGCCTATGCCCAGACAACGAGCCAGACCAGTAACCCAGCGCAGACCGAGACCAGCCTCGCTGCCTCTGCCAGCACAGCGGGGTCGGGTACCGTGGGCACCTTTGAGGTGCAGGTGTACTCGCGAGCAGGTGGAGACCAAACGCCTTCCGGCCCAGTCACGCTCGTCGAAGGCACCGGCGACACCACCCGGGAGATCAGCTCCGCAGCCCTCGACGCGAATGGGACTGCGACTATCACCACAAGTAATTTCTCGGCTGGCGATCATGCCATCCGTGCGGAGTACCGGGGCGATGCCGCACACGCCACGTCAGCCTCGCAGGCAGCCGTAGTGCATGCGCAGGCCTCTGCTGTTCCCGGCTACACCATCAGCTCCAATCCAACGACGCTCAACGTGGTCGCCGGCACAACAGGAACCGCCACGATTACGCTGAATTCGCAGAACGGCTTTAATCAATACGTCGGGCTCTCCTGTTCCGGGCTACCCCTAGCCGCAACCTGCAGCTTTACTCCGGCAAACGTCCCGGTCGGCGCCGCTAACGGAACCTCGACCATGACGATTGAGACCACCGCTCCCTCCGGAGTGGCGCACCTCCAGAACGCGAATTACGGTCTGGTCTACGCTTTTTTGCTTCCGGGCATGCTGGGACTCCTCGGCTTGCGCTTTAGTCGCATCCGTGCCGTACGCGCCTTGGCTCTCGTTCTTGTTGCTGGAGGCATTATCGCCGGCGGAACATCGTGCTCCCAGCGCTACGGATACCTGCACAACCCGCCTGCACGCTCGCTTGGAACACCTGTTGGGACCAGCACCATTACTGTGGAGGCGATCTCCATCAACGGCTCTCAGGTGACGTCGCCCGGCACGCCACTCACCGTCACCCTGACCGTGACGGCAGCGCCGACGACAAAAAAGTAGACAGCATTTACAGATTCGGTGCCCATGCTGGCGAAGCTAGAGCTTGTAAGAAATTGATGAAGTAATTGGTGAGGAATCACGGCAGGCGAAAGGCGAGCCATTAAGGCGCCGATTGCGCAAGTCCCATGCACGCACGACGGCAAAAGTCACTTGTCCGAGTAACAGGTATTCGTCCGAGTAAACGAGCGCTTTGACCTAGGCACCGTTTTGAGGAAGCACGGCCTTCGATGAGACAATGCTGATTACTAGAGAGTAAGAGCATTGCCGTGCGGAGCAATGCCTTCCCTCACAGAAATGATCTTACTAATGCTAGTTCTTGCCTCTGCCTCCCCCCGCCGTCGCGAACTGCTGATGCAGGCTGGGTACAGCTTTAAGGTCGCAGCATCAGAGATCTCCGAGATTCGAGAGCCGGGCGAAGATCCCGTCCGCTTCACTACTCGGCTTGCGCGCGAAAAGGCGCAGAGTGTCTTCAATCGGCTCCAGACTGCCGAAAATGCTGCCGATTTTCCCACGGCTGGTGAGGGTTCGACACTCAGAATCTTTTCGGATCCAATCCTCGTCCTCGGGGCCGACACTGTCGTGATCGTCGAGGGCGAGATCCTCGGCAAACCGACTTCACCGGACGACGCCCGGCGCATGCTGTGGCTACTAAGTGGCCGCACCCATCAGGTCATCACCGGTGTAAGCCTTGTCGCTGCTGGTGTTGTAGAGACGGCTGCGGAGCTTACCTACGTCTCCGTGCGTGCCCTTTCAGAGGATGAGATCGTTGCTTACGTCAGTACGGGAGAGCCGCTCGATAAAGCTGGCGCGTATGCGATTCAGGGCTATGCTGCGCGTTGGGTTCCACGCATCCAGGGCTGTTACTTTAATGTGGTTGGGCTGCCGCTCGCGCTGATCACCAGCATGATAGAGGGCGTCGAGGCGCGTCTCTCTCCCCCCCCCTCGTCGAGCCGAGAGAGTTCGGTTCCCAGCTATGCTGGCTGAGTTGCGCGCCAGTTACGCCGCGCGACTTACCGTAGAGCAGCAGAGCTCGCCCAATCGCTGCTGCACCCGATCAACGATACACACCTTGGTTTCTTCTGTGCGGGACAACATGCCTGCTTGTGCCAGTGTCGCCAAAACCAAACTGCCTTCAATGAGTGTAAGGATCATAACGGCCTCATACATTTCTTAAGATGCACCCCGTCCGATTGTCTTCGCAATCATGGCTGCAAGGAGCGCTGTTCGTGGAACGAGTGCGTCGATGCAGATGGATTCATCTTCGGCGTGCGCCCCGTTACCGACGGCACCCATTCCGTCCAATGTTGGAACCCCAAGTGCGGAAGTAAAGTTACCATCGGAACCTCCGCCGGTGGCAGATTCTTCCAGAGCAAAGCCCAACTCCCGCGCAAGTGCCTCGGCCTGCCGAAAGAGGCCGACCGTCGCCTTGGTCCGCTCCATGGGTGGCCGATTCAGGCCGCCCGTGATCGTTACGCTGCACCGGCGGTCCGCAGGCTTAAGCGCTCTGAGTCGCCGCTCCATCAGGACGGCATCGCGCTTCGTGGCCACGCGCAAATCGACCTCCGCCCAGGCGTGCCCCGGAACCACATTCGACCGCGTGCCCCCGCCGATCACTCCAGCGTTCACGGTGGTGCCCTTTTCCGGATCGGTCATGGCGCTCACTACTTCGATCTGGTGTGCCAGTTCGAGCACGGCACTTGCTCCGGCAGCAAAGTCCACCCCGCTGTGCGAGGCCACGCCGTTTACATCCAGACGAAATTGGCCCACGCCCTTGCGCGCCGTTTTATAGGCTCCGCTGTCGCCCTGAGCTGGTTCCAGAACGAAGACCTCCCGCGAACCCAGTGCCAGCTTCTCTGTTACGATTCGCGACTGTCCGCTGCCGACCTCTTCGTCGCTGTTGAGCAGCATGATCACCGGGGCGCCGAGAGCGCCTGCTACTGTTAAGGTCTCCATTGCGGTCAGCGCCATAACGACGCCAGCCTTCATGTCGAAGACACCCGGCCCGAATGCGCGGCCGTTTTTCATCTTGAACGGCATGCGCTTCAAAGTGCCAATGGGCCAAACGGTATCGAGGTGCCCTAGCAGCATGACCGGTTTTTCGCCGCGCGTCCGCACCGCCGCCCCCCAACGCAATTCGAGCAGGTCGCCGAACTTCCGTCCTCCATGATGCTTCGTCTTTGCCCCGGAACGACTGGCGACGGCCTCTACCCACTGCACTGCACGATTGACGGCTTCACGATCGTCGCTTGGCGATTCGATCCGAACCAGCTCTGCTAATAGCCGGAGCATCTCGCGCTCTTTGCGTGCAATCACCTCCCGAATCGCGCTTAAACTCATAACTGTTCTGTTTATCGGCATTTATCGGTAGCCCATTAGCATTTTTCCGAGATCATTTTCTGACCCGAATGTGGCAAGAGTGTGGCATTTCTGCAACAGCGAAACTTTATCTCTTATCGGTAGTCTATGTCGTTGTAACGCATTCGGAGACAGATTGAGACGTTTGCCGTTCCAGGCTCAACTCGAGCAGACCATTGCTGGCGCTATCTCTTTTTCAGGCGTTGGCCTTCATAGCGGTGCACCTGCGCAGATGCGGCTACTCCCAGCCGCCGTGGGTACCGGCATCGTCTTCCGCCGCACCGACCTCGACAATTTTGAGATTCCGGCGATCGGTCGCAACGTCGCCAAAGTTAGTTATGCTACGAGCCTGATGCGGCAAGGCGTACTCATCCAGACCACCGAACATCTGCTCTCCGCATTTATCGGCATGGGTATCGATAACGTCATCGTCGAGATCGATAACCTGGAACTACCGATCCTGGATGGTAGCGCTCTTCCGTATGTGCAGGCGTTTCGCAACGTCGGCATCAAGGTGCAGCGTCGCCGCCGCCATTACCTTCGCATCCTCAAGAAGGTGGAGGTTCGCGAGAATAATAAGTTTATCGGCGTCTACCCCGGCGAGGGATACGACATCACTTACGACATCGACTTCCCGGCTCCGATCGGGCGGCAGGAGTTCACGGTCGATCTAGCCGCGGATGCCTATGGAGACGAGATCGCCGCAGCGCGCACCTTTGGCTTTCGCGAAGACGAGCAGATGCTGCGCAATATGGGGCTGATCCGCGGCGCTTCGGAGTCCAACGCGATTATTCTGACGCGGCAAGGAGTACAAAATGGCGCACTCCGCTTTCACGACGAGTTCGTCCGTCATAAAGTGCTCGACCTGATCGGCGATCTCGCGCTTGCTGGACATCGTATTCTGGGCCGCGTCGTGGCGGAGCGGGCCGGTCACGCTATGCACACGGCCCTGGTCTCCCGCCTGCTGAGCGATCGCACGGCTTGGGAATCTGTCACGCTGCCGCACACGAGGCGTAGCACTGTGCCTTTGGTAAGGGCCGCGGCAGGCCGCCTCGCGACAGCCTGACACTGAAGTAGCTACGCGCTCGCAGCGTCCTCGGCCAGGCTTACCTCGGTGCGCTCTGTTTCCCGCAACTCAGCCACCCGCGTGCCGATGGCATACTTCAGCGCCTCGACGCCGGCTCCGGTGACGGCTGATAGCTCATAAAAGGGCAGCTTGCGCCGCTTCGCCATAGCCTTCACTTTTTTCAACTTCTCCGGATTTGCCACGTCGGCCTTCGAGGCCACGACGATCACCGGCTTCTCGTTCAGACCGTGGCCAAAACTTGCAAGTTCGCCCATGATCACCTTGAAGTCGTCCAGTGGATCGGGTCTCCCGCTGCCGTCGGAGACGTCGACCAGATGCACCAGCACGCGAGTCCGCTCGATGTGCCGGAGGAACTGCACGCCGAGACCAGCGCCCAAGTGTGCACCCTCGATGAGGCCGGGGATGTCTGCAACGACGAAGCTCTCCTCGTGCGGAGGCTCGCCGATCGAAACCACTCCCAGATTGGGTTCGAGCGTGGTGAATGGGTAATCGGCGATCTTCGGCTTGGCGGCAGAGATGCGCGAGATTAGTGTCGATTTGCCCACGTTGGGGAAGCCAACCAGCCCCACATCGGCGAGCAGCTTGAGCTCGAGTCGATAGGTGCGCTCCTCGCCCGGCCGCCCGGCTTCGTGCTCCCGGGGCGCCTGGTGGACCGGGGTGGCAAAGTGCTGATTGCCGCGGCCACCACGGCCACCTTTGGCAACGATGATCCGCTCATCGGGATGAGCGAAGTCGTGGACCAGCTCGCCGGTCTCTTCATCGTAGAGAGCCGTGCCGACTGGGACCTGAAGCACGATGCTTTCGCCATCGCGCCCTGTGCAGTTGGAGCCTTCACCGTGGCGGCCGCGTTCGCCTTTGTGCTCGGGATTGAAGCGGAAGTGCACCAGGGTATTGTGGCGCTGGCTCGACTCCATCACGACATCACCGCCATGGCCGCCATCACCGCCAGAGGGACCACCGCGCGGTACAAACTTTTCCCGCCGGAAGGCCATGCAGCCATTGCCACCGTCTCCGGCCTTCACTCGTATCTTTGCCTCATCGATAAACATCGCTACCTGTCAGTTTAGCGGATTTGGCTGACTGAGTACTCCGTGGTGCAGCCCATGCCCCAAAGGTGCAATCGTCACCGTCGTGGTATCCGGCGATCTTGGTACAGACTGCTCCTCGCGAACGTTGTGAGGCAAGGTCGCATAGCACCGGAGCTAACAACGACCGGGACGCCGCATTGTATTCAGGAGCAACTTGATGCCGCCGAGCGGCAGCTTTCCAGGCAAGGGCCTACTTGTACTTTCATTGTGGATTGGACTGGCCGGCGCGGCGCAGAGCCAGACCAACACAGAAGGCGCAATCGGCGGCGTTATTTCTGATCCATCTGGCGCGGCGATCCAGCAGGCCGACGTGAGCGCGCGCAATGCCGAGAACGGCGCTGAATTCGAGACCCGTACCGACGCGAGCGGTAACTATCGCTTTCCCGCACTGCGGCCAGGAAACTACGCCCTTACCGTCATGCAAAGCGACTTCACGCCCTTTCACGTGGATCGTGTCGTAGTGGAGGTGGGGCGGCTTACGGATCTGTCGACCAGCCTGACTGTTCTGGGCAGGCAGGAGACGGTTGTGGTTCGTGAGGAGGCGCCGCAACTCGATCTGAACTCTCCCGCGCTGGCCACCAATCTTGACGAAATATCGATCAACGGCCTTCCCATCAACCGGCGCCGCTCCACGGATTTTGTGCTCCTCACGCCAGGTGTCACTAGTCAGGAGGGCTCTGGCCTGCTGAACTTTCGCGGCATCAGTGCGCTGCTGAACAACTTCACCATCGACGGAGCAGACAACAACCAAGCATTCTTCTCTGAGGAGCGCGGCCGGACTCGCATCGCCTATTCCACCTCGCAAGCCTCCGTGCGCGAGTTCCAGGTGAACACCTCGAACTTCTCCGCCGAATACGGCCGTGCGGCTGGGGGCGTGATCAACACCGTGACCAGGAGCGGCACCAACCGGTTCCACGGCGATCTCTTCTTCTACGACCGCGACAGTCACTGGGGTGCGCGCAATCCATATACGACGCTGGTGCACCAGAGCTCGACCAACGTGGATACGGGCAATGTAATTTACAGCGGAGTTCCGGTGACACCGCGGGACCGGCGCGAGCAGTGGGGGCTCAGCGTGGGCGGTCCCATCCGGCATGACAAGCTGTTCTTTTTCTTCACCTACGACCAGCACCGCAGGAACTTCCCCGGTATTGCCCGGGTCGGTAACGTCGACGGGTTTTTCAACAAGCCGTTGACTTCCGCCGAGTTGACGACCTTGGCGGCGCGTCTGGAGGTTCCGCTCAATAGCTACGCGAAGATCAAGTATTACCAGGTACTCTCCGGCCTGGCTGGTGAGACTGGCGTGGTGCCGCGAAGCGCCGACCAGAGTATTTTATTTCCAAAGCTCGATTGGCAGCCGAGCGACCGCATTCACTTTTCACTCCAGTACAACCGGCTGCGCTCCACTTCGCCCGACGGCGTGCGAACCCAACCTTCCGAGACGTATGGTGTCTCCAGTTTTGGCAATGACTACGTGAAAGGCGACTGGGCTGTAGGGCGGTTGAACCTCTTCCTCAGGCGCAATCTGATGAACGAGGTTCGCTATCAGTACGGACGGGATTTTGAATCCCAGAGTAGCCAGGCTCCCTCGGCCTTTGAACTTCCTCTGAGCAACAATCCCTACAATCGTGCGCCGGAGGTCTCGATTTTGGGCGGAAGTACGGGCATTCACATCGGTACGCCAGCAGGAGTCTCCCGCGCCAAGCTGCCCGACGAACGCCGCCAGCAGATTGTGGATACGGTAACGTGGGTCCACGGCAAACACTTCGTGAAGGCCGGCTATGACTTCAACCATGTGAATGAGGAAGTCGATAGTCTCTACAATGTCACTGGCACTTATGTTTATGACAGCCTAGTTAACTTCGTCTCGGATTATCTTTCACCGAACCGCTGCGGCGAAGGCGGAAGCAGCTCCGGCTTTCTGCCGTGCTACTCCTACTTTCGGCAGCAGCTCGGGCCGCAGGCCTACGACTTCGGAACGAACGACTACGCGGCCTTTGTGTCGGACGAGTGGAAGGTGCGCCCCGGGCTCACGCTCTCCTACGGCATGCGCTACGAGTTTCAGCAACTGCCGCACACCAATGCGCTGCTCGCGAATCCCCAACTGCCGCAGACCGCGAACTCGCCGCAGGACACCAACAACTTCGGGCCGCGACTTGGGGTCACTTGGGACCCGTTCGGGCGCGGACATACCGTGCTCCGCGCAGGATATGGCATCTACTACGGACGCATCACCAACTCGACCGTTTTCTCAGCACTTACCAATACTGGTTCAGCTGGCGGCCAGCTGGGCTACGACTTCCGGCCCGCGGATGAGGGTGCGCCGCCCTTTCCGCACGTCTTTGCTGGACGCGTTGTGGTCCCGGTCGCCCCGGATGTCTCCTTCTTTGATAAGCGCTTTCAGAATCCGCAGATTCATGAGATGGAAGCTTCGCTCGGCCAGCAACTCTCCCCCGCTACCGATCTGACCGTCTCATTTTTAGAGAGTCTGGGGCGCGAGCTGCCGAACTACGTCGATACCAATATTGACACGGCAGCCGTGGGCTCCGTGACCTACTCTGTTCCGGACTTCCGTGGCCCCATTAAGACGCCCACCTACACGACGAAGCTCTTTACGCAGCGCGTGAACCCGAATTACGGGAAGATCCTCGACATCTTCAGCGAGACCAACTCCCATTACGAGGCCGGAGTACTCAAGCTGCGGCACCGGATGCAGCGCTACTTTCATCTCCAGGCCAGCTATACCTACGCGCATGCCTGGGACGGCCACCAGAGCCAAAGCAATTTCACGAATGCGCGCACGGTGCTGGACCCAAGCGACATTCACGCTGAGTACGGCAGATCAAATTTCGATATACGGCAACGAGTGACCGGGTCGGCGATCCTGCAGGAACCGAAGTTGGCGCACAGCTGGCTGGGTGTGCTGGTCAATGGCTACGCTGCCGCTCCAGTAGTCACACTGCAGTCCGGACGTCCGTTCTCACTGCACACCGGCGGCTCGACTCCTTACCTGGCGTTCTCGGGGCAACTGAATACCGTGCAGCGTCTGCGTGGTCTAGGCAGCAGCATCAACGGTTCGGGCGGAGACAACCGCATCGCTGAGATAGGCCGAAATACCTTCCGGTATCCCGGCACTATAGGCGTGGATCTGCGCCTGTCCAAAGAGACGCCCATCGGTGAGCATATGCGCTTCCAGCTCCAGGGCGAGGTCTTCAACGTTCTCAATCACCAGAACATCACTCACATCGATACTGTTGGCTACTACATCAGCAACTCTTCCAAGGTGGGGGGAGCTCCGACGCTCACCTACAATCCCTACTTCAACACGCCGGTCAACTCCAACAGCACCACCTTCAATCGTGAACGGCAGATCCAGCTTGTGGGACGGCTGCGCTTCTAGAGCGGATTCCTTGTGCCTCCGGCTTACATCTACAGGAAAACCGCTTCTAAGTCGCGGCGGCGCTCAGGATCACACTCCGAAGTCGCAATTTTGATCCGGTAAAGCCCATTCACACTCCTGTTACCGACCTCTGGCAGATTAGGCCGAGGAGATCCCGGCGAACTGTGCCTCACCTTGGGGAGACGGTAAAGATCGGGTCTCGTGCAACGCTTCTAGCCGGCGCAATCCCGAAAGGGTAGGGCCGGCATTGTGAGCCCAGGCCTTTCAGGAGAACCGGATGCCGCACTACAGCAGGATGCGACGACTCTACGCTTCAATTGCATTGAGCACGCCCATGTTTTTTTCCGCCAACGCCTTCGCGCAGTCCGCCGTAGAAGGCGCGATTGGTGGCACAATCACTGACAGCGCTGGCGCGGTCATTCCCCAAGCGCAGGTCTCCGTTGTGAACAACGGAACCAATCAGAGCTTTGAGCAGACCACGGACACGAGCGGCTTCTTCCGCTTTCCGCACCTGCAAACCGGGATCTACATGGTGACGGTCACGGCGCCTGGCTTCGCCGAGTTGAAGGATGACAAGGTAACAGTAGCCGTCAGCCGGGTGACGGACTTTAACAAACATCTCTCGGTCGGTTCGACATCGCAGACGGTGAGTGTCTCTGCGGCCGCCCCGGTTCTCAACACCAGTTCGCCGGATATCGGGTCGGAGATCAACGCGACCGACATCAATAACCTGCCGATCAACGGACGGCGCTGGTCTAATTTTGCGCTGCTCACACCGGGCGTTACCCCGAGCGGCGGCTTTGGGCTGCTCAGCTTCCGCGGTATCTCCGGCCTGCTGAATAACAATACAGTCGACGGCGCGGACAACAACCAGGCCTTCTTCTCCGAAGAGCGCGGTCGCACCCGCCTCGCCTACTCGACCACGGAGGAGTCCGTACAGGAGTTTCAGGTCCAGACCTCGAACTATTCGGCGCAGTACGGACGCGCGGCCGGTGGTGTCATCAACACGGTGACCAAGAGCGGCACCAACCAGTTCCATGGCGGCGCTTTCTGGTACTACCGCGACAATGACTTTGGCGCCACCAACCCCTTCGCGCTCCAGTCTGTCCTGCAGCCCGGCAGCTCCGTTCCGACGCAGATCCACATCAAGCCGAAGGACAAACGGCACCAGTTTGGCGGATCGCTCGGCGGACCGCTGTTGCACGATAAGCTGTTTTTCTTCTACGCCTTTGATCGGCAGCTACATAATTTTCCGGGTGTCTCCGCCCCCAGCCCGCTGTTCTTTGGAGAGCTGGATAACATCAAGAACGGCAACTGCGTCGATCCCGCCAACAAGAAAAACACGGTCACCTACCGCACCTGTCTGCACAATCGCGGCATCTCGGATACGCAGATCAGCGCCGGTGTGGCTTACCTGAACAGTCTGATCGGCATAGTGCCGCGTACCGGCGATCAGTCGATCAGCTTTCCCAAGCTCGACTGGCAAATCAACGCCGCCAACCGGGCCAGCTTCAGCTACAACCGGATGCGCTGGGATTCGCCAGCCGGCATTCAGACAGGCGCTGTTTCCAATCGCAGCATCGATGGCTTTGGCAACGATTTTGCGAAGATCGACACCGGCATCGTGCGTCTGGATACGCAGTTCAGTCCCAAGCTCAGCAACGAAGCCCGATATGAGTACGGCCGGGATTTCGAGTATGAGTTCAGCCAGCCGCCCGCGCCGGGAGAGCCTACTACGGGTCCGGGAGGACTGCCGCCGCAGATCGCCATCGGCAATGGTGGCATCACCTTCGGCACGCCGAACTTCCTGCAGCGCCAAGCCTACCCTGATGAGCGCGAGCAGGACGTCGCCGATAACATGACCCTGGTCAAGGGCAACCAGACGCTCACCTTCGGGATTGATTACAGGCATGTAAATGACCTTTCGAATAATCTCTTCGGAGGTTTCGGGCAGTACTCTTTCAACAACCTCGCTGACTGGATCACTGATTTTACCTACAACAGTGGACACTGCGACGGCGCGCGCGACGCCGGGCTTGGCGCCTTCCCCTGCTACAACACCTTCACCCAGGGCTTCGGTCAGGCGGCCTTTGTCTTCAATACAAACGAGTATGCCGGGTACGTTCAGGATGACTGGAAGGCTCTACCTTCGCTGACACTCAATCTGGGCGTGCGCTACGAGTACGAGCAGCTTCCCAAACCGCAGCTCCCCAACCCAGCTCTTCCGCTAACCGCGTCTTTCCCGAACGACGGCAACAATGTCGGCCCGCGCTTCGGCTTCGCCTATGACTTCGGCGCTGCGGGCAAGACGGTATTGCGTGGCGGTTATGGCATCTACTTTGGCCGCATTATCAATTCGACGATCTACAATGCGCTCTCGGTGACCGGCGCTCCCGGCGCCCAGTATTCTGTCCCGATCACGCCGACTACGAGCAACAAGGGCGTCTTCTCCCGCAACGCAACTGCGCCCGCCTACCCAGGTACATTCACCGGCACGGTCACGACCAACCGGCCGCAGACGGTGGTGCAGTTCGCCTCCAACGCGCAGAATCCCCTGGTGCAGGAGGCGCAGCTTACCCTGGAGCATAACGTCGGCTGGAACACGGTTCTCTCCGCACACTACCTGCTCAGTCTGGGTCAGCACCTACCGAACTTCGTGGACCAGAACATTGCGCCGGCGACCTCGAACGTCACCTATACGGTCAGCGGTGGCCGCTATGATGGACGGCAGTTCACGGTGCCGCTCTACACCACGCGCGTGAACCCCAACTTTGCCGCGGTCACCAGCGTTCTGACCAACATCAACTCCAACTATCATGCGCTGGTGCTGGAGGCTAACCACCGGTTTGAGCACAACCTACAGTTCCTGCTCAACTACACCTTCTCCAAAGCGCTCGACTATAACCAGAACACCGCCACCTTCACCGATACCAACGACCAGACCGATCCGTTCAACATCAATCCCGACTACGGCATCTCCTCGCTGAATATTCCGCATCGCTTCGTCGGCAGCCTGGTGTGGCAGCCAACGGTGACCACGGGCAATCGTCTGACCGGTCTTCTGGCAAACGGCTGGACGGTGGCGCCCATCGTCACACTCCAGTCTGGAGCGCCTTATGCATGGAACATCTCGGGCAGTTCTGGCGCAGGTCTCCCGAACACCTCCAGCACCAGCATTAACGGAAGCGGCGGCACGAACTACCTGCCGTTCGTTGGGCGGAACTCGCAGAAGATCACCCGGCTTGAAAACGTAGATCTGCGTATCTCGCGTGGGCTGGTCTTTGCGGAGAAATACCGGGTCGAGGCACTGGGTGAGGCGTTCAACCTCTTCAATCGCGAGAACTTCAATGCCGTGAATACCACGGCCTACAACGCGAGCGGAACGACCCTTACCTATCAGGGCGCCTTTGGCGTGCCGAACTCGGCTGGCAACGGTCTTTATCGCGAACGCCAATTGCAGCTCGCGCTTAAGTTCTCCTTCTGACGCGTTAGAGCGCTCCCTTTCCTCCGCGCGGTGGCTTTCGGCTGCCGCGCTTCTTTTTTGCACGCTTCCGCGCGTCCACTAGAATAGAGAGACAGCGATGGCATTCACGGAACAACAATACGATGCCCTGATCGTGGGCGCAGGGCACGCCGGCTGCGAGGCCGCCATGGCCGCGGCGCGCATGGGCCAGCGGACAGCGCTGTTCACCTTCAATCTCGACCTGATTGCGCAGATGTCCTGCAATCCCGCCATCGGCGGCATTGCCAAGGGACACCTGGTGCGCGAGGTGGATGCGCTGGGTGGCGTGATGGGTGAGGTCGCGGACGCTGTCGGGATCCAGTTCCGCCTGCTCAACACCTCGCGTGGTCCGGCCGTCTGGTCGCCACGCGCACAATGCGACAAGCAGCAGTACCGGGTCAAGATGCGCCAGGTGCTGGAGTCGCAGCCGAACCTGTTTATCAAGCAGGCAGAGATCATCGACCTGGTGCTGGACGAAGCGGAGGAAGGGCGTACTGTTCGGGGAGTCAAGCTGCGCGATGGACGCACCATCCTCGCCAGCGCAACTGTAATTACTACAGGCACGTTTTTGAACGGCCTGATACATTGCGGCGAAGAGCAGTATCCGGCAGGCCGCAGTGGAGAGCCGCCGAGTGTTCTGCTGGGCGAGAGCTTGAAACGGCTAGGCCTCCGCGGCTGCCGGCTAAAGACCGGAACGCCGCCGCGGCTGGATGGCCGCAGCATCGACTGGAGCCGGTTTGCGGAGCAGCCAGGCGATGCGGACCCGACACCGTTCAGCTTTCGCACGGAGCATCTGCCACAGCGACAGGTCTCCTGCCACATCGCGTACACCACACCCGAGACTCTGCGCATCATCCGCGAAAACGTAAGCCGCTCGCCGATGTACACCGGGCAGATCCAAGCGATCGGGCCGCGTTACTGCCCATCGATCGAAGACAAGGTGGTGAAGTTTCCGGAGAAGGAGCAGCATCAGTTCTTTCTCGAGCCCGAGGGCTTGGACACGCATGAAGTTTATGTCAACGGGATGTCCACTTCGTTGCCCATGGACGTACAGTGGCAGATCGTCCGCTCCATTCCTGGGCTGGAGAATGCCGAGATGCTGCGGCCCGGCTACGCGATCGAATACGACGCCATCGATCCCACGGAACTCGACCGCAGCCTTGCGGTGAAATCGATTGGCGGCTTGTATCTCGCTGGGCAGATCAACGGGACCTCTGGCTATGAAGAAGCCGCGTGCCAGGGATTGATGGCGGGCGTAAATGCTGCGCTGCACGTGCGCGGCGAAGCGCCGTTTACGCTCGACCGCACCGAGGCGTACACCGGCATTCTAATCGACGACCTCATTAGCAAGGGTACCAATGAGCCGTACCGAATGTTCACCTCGCGCGCTGAATTCCGCTTGCACCTGCGCATTGACAACGCAGACCGCCGTCTGACGCCACACGGGCGCACGCTGGGTCTGATCGATGACGCGGCTTGGGCTGCGTACGAGAGCAAGCAGGCTCGCGCGGTTGCGCTGGAGAAGCTGCTCAGCACACGGAAGGTCGATGTCGCACGTATGCAGGCGTTACTGCCTGAACTGATGGCGCAGTTGGGAACCGTGGCGGGCCAAACCTATGCGCAGCTACTGAAGCGGCCCGAGGTGACGATCGATGCTCTGCGGCCTGTGCTGCGAGAGATCGTAATAGTTAATGATACAGATAGCATTCTGCTGCCGCTGTTTGTTCCAGAGCGATCCTCCGCGCTCGCCTGCAACGAGCTGCGTTCGGTCGAGACCGAGATCAAATACTCCGGATATCTGGATCAGCAGCGCAAATCGATTGAAAAGTTGAAGAAGGCCGAAGGGCGCGGAATTCCGGGGTGGTTTGACTACACGGCTGTGAGCGGACTTTCGCGCGAGGTGCAGGAGAAGCTCGGGCGCGTGCGCCCCAGCACGCTGGGGCAGGCCAGCCGCATTCCCGGAGTTACACCTGCCGCGCTCTCGCTCATCAACATCTACATCGAGATCCAAGGCAAGCAGCAGTTGGCGGTCTGAGCACCCTATTGCGGCGGCTGGTCCGTACCGGGTTTAGGAGCCGTTTGGGTGCTTGGGGCGCCTTTGTACACCAGCGGAATATGCAGTGGCAAGGCGGCGTTTGTTTTGCTGCGGACAGCCGCTTTTTTCTTCTCTTCCTCATCCACGACTACGGTGCGCTGCGAGTTCAGGCATAACCAGCTGCCAGTCGTCGTACGGCGGAAGATGTGCGTAAAGACGCCCTTCTCCGCCACCTTCTCGCCTCCGCCCTTCCACTGCATTATGTAGGTGCCATTCACGATCGCGACATCGCCCAAGATGCGGGCGCCAATCACCTTCTGTGTGAGCGAGACCGGTTCTTCCCCTGACATGTAGAGATGAGCGATCTGCTGATTTCGCGTGGTGACATCACCGCCGGCCGAGATGTCGACGAGCTGCGGAGAGAGCAGGTTTTCCAGCGCATACTGGTCGCGTTTGTTGACGGCCGTGTCCCAGCTGTTCTCGACCGCCTGCATCTGCTGGATGTCGGGAGTGGCCGGAGCTGCCGACGCTGTTGGCTGCGCGTAGCTTATCTGAGCAGAAACAGTAATGAGAGGGAGAGCTGCGAGCAATGACGAAATTTTCATAGGCGACAACGAGTGTTCTCTCTGATGATAGCGTTCGTGGCGGGTCGGGCGGCTGGCTCGGGGCATGAATTCCGGCCCCTGATTTCCGAGTTGGCGCACAGGCCGATCCTGCCTAAACTCAAGAAGAACGATGGCCACCCTACCCGATCTTGCCCTTGAACGCGGCCTGCCCGCCAGCCCCGATGCGGAGCGCTCCATCCTGGGCGCCATCCTGCTCGACAACGGCCATTACAACGAGGCTGCGGAGAAGATCCGCTCTGACGACTTCTCGCTGGACTCGCACCGTCGCATCTTTGGGCGCATGGCCGAGCTCATGGATGCCGGCCGGGCGGTCGATATCGTCACCCTGGTCGAGGAGCTGGCACGCCGCAAAGAAGTCGAGTCGGTCGGCGGTGTCGCGTATATAGCCTCGCTCACGGAGGGACTGCCGCGCCGGCTCAACATCGAAGAGTATGTCCGGATCGTTAAGGACAAGTCGCTCCTGCGGCAGCTGATCGGGATCTGCGGCACGGCCATGACGCAGGCCGCCGACCAGACCGAAGAGGCGCTGGAGGTGCTGAACTCCGCCGAGTCCGCGCTGCTTGAGGTTTCGGAGCGCGGCATCACGCGCGGCTTTGCCGGCATTCCGGAGATTGTGCGCGAGCACTTCGGCACCATTGACGCAATCTGGAAGTTGAAGCGCGATGTCACCGGCCTGGCCACGCACTATAAAGACTTCGACTCGATGACCAGCGGGCTGCAGCCAGCCGAGTTGGTGATTATCGCGGCACGCCCTTCGATGGGAAAGACCGCGTGGGCGATCAACATCGCGCAGAATGCGGCAGTGAAGGACGGCAAGGTGGTCGGCATCTTTTCGCTCGAGATGTCGAAGGAGTCGCTGTTGCGGCGCATGCTCGCTTCGCAGGCCTTCGTCAACATGAAGAAGATCCAGACCGGATTTATTGGGCGTGACGACCAGGAAAAGCTGATCGAAGCCTCGGAAAAGCTTACCGAATCGAAGCTCTTCATCGACGATACCCCGGGTATCTCGCTGACCGAGATGCGGGCCAAGGCGCGGCGTCTGCGACAGCAGGCCGGGTCGCTGGATCTGATCGTTGTGGATTACCTGCAGCTGATGTCGGCGAGCATCCAGGGGGGCGCGGGGAGCAAGCGGCACGAGAACCGCACACAGGAGGTATCGGCGGTCTCGCGCGGGCTGAAGGCGCTGGCCAAGGAAATGCGGGTGCCGGTGATCGCGCTATCGCAGCTCAGCCGCGCCTCCGAGCAGCGCGGCGGGGATAAAAAGCCTATGCTCTCCGATCTGCGCGAGTCGGGCTCGATCGAGCAGGATGCCGACGTGGTCGCGTTCATCCACCGCGAGAGCTATTACAACAAAGATGAAAACGGTGAGCCTGACGAAGAGAGTAAGGGCAAGGCCGAGATCATCATCGCCAAGCAGCGCAACGGGCCAACCGGTTCGGTGCACCTGGCCTACCTCCCTGAGTTCACGCGCTTTGAAAATCTGGCGCATGGTGGCCAGGGGGATGAGTACTGATGCCCGATTTGCCAGTCACCCGGCCGGTCTGGGCGGAGGTCTCGCGGGGGCGGTTGAGGGAGAACTACCGGGCTTTGCAGGCGGTGGCGCCGGGGGTGGAGTTGCTGGCTGTGGTCAAGGCCGATGCCTATGGGCATGGGGTGGAGCTGTGTGCGCCGGTGTGTGCCGCGGCTGGAGCCCGATGGCTGGGGGTTACTTCGGTCGAGGAGGGCGTCCGGGTGCGGGCGGTCTGCCCAGATTCGCAAATTCTGGTGATGTCCGGTTTGCACCGGGGCGAGGCCGGGGACGTTCTGGACTCCGGGCTGACCCCGGCGGTCTGGGAGCACTATCATCTCGATCTTCTGGAGGCGGAGGCGGCCCGTCGCGGGCTCACCCCGGGGAGCGTGCCGGTGCACCTAGAGCTGGACACGGGCATGGCGCGGCAGGGCGTGCCGGTGCCGGCAACCGATCCGTCGGCGATGGGAGAGTTGACGACGCTGCTGCTGCGCTTCAACGTCGACTCGCCGCTCCGGGTCGAGGCGGTCGCGACCCACTTCCACTCGCCAGAGGTGGCGGGAGGCGGAACCGGCATGCAGCTGGAGCGATTGGCGGCTGCGCTCGATCTCGTGCGATTGCGAGGAGTGCAACCGGCGATCCTGCATGCGGGGAACTCTGCGACGCTGCTCGGCGGCGCTGAGCAGGGACTGGCGCTCGCGTCGCTGGAACGGTTGGCGCTCGCACACGGTATGCGGCTGATGCTGCGGCCGGGGCTGGCGCTCTATGGCTATGCCCCGGCATTTTCGCCGCCAGAGCCGGTCGGCGTTGCACACCGGCCGGGCACGCTCCGGCCGGTACTGGCGTGGAAGACCCGGATCAGCTCCCTCCGCACAGTCGCGGCGGGCGAGACGGTGGGCTATAACGCGACTTTTCGTGCATACCGGCCTGCTCGCTTGGCGCTGCTGCCAGTCGGCTATGCGGATGGCTACAACCGGCTGCTGTCCAACCAGGGCCATGTGTTGGTTCAGGGTGAGCGTGCGCCGGTGGCGGGTCGCGTCTCCATGGATCAGGTGGTGGTGGATGTCAGCGATGTCCCTGACGTCAAAATTGGCGACGAGGTAGTGCTGCTGGGTGAGCAAAGCACCCGGTCTCTCTCGGCCGAGGACCTTGCCGCACTGACTGGCACCATCCCGTATGAGGTGCTCTGCGATATTGGCGCGCGCGTGCCACGGGTGGCAGTGGATTGAAAGGACCCACCCCCTCCCCTGTTTTGCCTAAATTCCTCCAAATAAAGGACTTATCCGTGAGAGCCTCCTGTAAAATTCTCCATCCATTGGAGTTACGGGTAAATTCCTCCTACGAAAGGACTTAGCTGCTGGTGCGGGTGCTTCTGTCGTCAGCGCAGAGGCCACTTATCTCAATGGTAGCTGGCGCGGCGAAACAGTACGCCAATCCCGCATTATTTTAATCAGATTTCACCTGCACTCAGGTGAGAAGAACCGGCGGACGAATGTTGTGGTCTCCCACCCCCTGATACCTAGTGGACAGGCGGGCGCACACCGTCAAAGATGATCTTGAGGGTTCGAGCGATGGCGTTTGTCTGGTCAGTGGAATGCAAAACTTGCTCCCAGAGGTTTGCGGTGAAGGCGCGTGAGGTTGGTTCGGGTAAGAGCAAGGATGTGAATGTGTCGGGTAAGGCGTCTGGCAGCTTTCGATGTCCGCATTGTCATGAGCTGCACGAGTATGCCGTCGAGGATAATGTTCCCGGCGAGGGGCGGCTGCAGGGGAGTTGAGCGGTGTGCGAGGCTCAGGCGGGGATAAAACCGCAGGTCCCTTCGGCCCCGCTCAGGGCAGGCTCTTCGGCTGCGTCGCGTTGCGGCTTCGCTAGATGACACACACGGTGGATAGCTTAGTTCGGTGAGCGGAACAGCAGATCCCTCCGCTGCGCCGCTCTCGCACTGTGCGCGAGCGGCTCCGGTCGGGATGACAAGGTTCGTGATGAATGAGTGGTGTGGCCTCTCTTCCAAGCTTCGCTAGGAGGGCACCCGGGGTTAGTAGGGAGATGCAGGTCCTTCGACTCGCTGCGCTCGCTCAGGATGACAGCTTAAAAGTTGAAGGTGGCTTGGAGGTCGATGGCCCGGTTACCGGGGTAGGGTGGCGAGAAGAAGCCGCCGGCCAGACCTTGCGAGGTATCGAAGAGCGGCGAGGTCAGGGTTCCGTTGGGAGTGGCCAGGTTCTGATGGTTGAAGAGATTGGCTCCGTAGGCGACCAGAACGATGTTGTATTTGCGGGGGGCTGCCTGATCCAGTTTGCCGGGACCGCCGCCGCTGCCGTTGAAACCATGGAAGCCACCGCCGCCATGCGGGCCACCGCCGCCTGTGCCCGCGCCCTGGCCGAGTTTGACCCGGGGGCCGATGCCGAAGACTTTGCTGACACGAAGATTCAGGCTGTAGTTGGTGGGTCCGGTGCCGAAGTTGTAAGGAACCGGCGTTGCACTTGCACTGGACAGCGAAGCACGGCTGAAGCAGCGTCCGTTGATGCGAGAGCTCGACGGATTTGAGCTGGCCGGGTTGGTATACGCGTCTGAGCTGCCGCACGCCGCAAAGGCGGGCCGGTCGTTGTACTGGTTGTCGCCATTGATGTCCTGACCGATCACGACGTTGAATGGGTTGCCGGAGTTCGCGGCAAAGATGGGCGCAAGTGAGAGCTGGTAGGGCAGCGAGAAGTTGCCCAGCAGCATAAAGCGGTTGCGATTGTCCCAGCTAGCGCGGCCGTAATCGAGGCCGGGGTTCGTCTGGTGTGAGGGGAAGTAGGTGGCGCCGTTGGTGTCGGCGTGAGCGAAGTTCAGGACATAGAAGCCGAAGAGGGAGAAGCGCTTCACGCGGGCGTTGCCGGTGGCGACGATCTCGTGCTGTTTAAAGACGGCGCCAGACTGGAACTGGTAGATGTTGCCGTTATAGTCCAGGGGGCGCGCCGTGATCTCGCCGGTGGTGGGGTTGAAGTCTCCCGGCAGCGGCGCATTGATGTTGTCGCTGAGGTAATGGTGGATGCCGCGGGAGTAGAGATACGTAATGTTTGCGGTTATGTTCTTCGTGACCTGGCGATCGATGCCGACGGCGGCCTGCATGTTGAGCGCGGCGTGAAACTTGTGGTCGATCTGGTAGAGCGTGGGGCTCTGGCCCTGCGCACCGGGAAGGGTGCGGGGATCGAGAAAGGTCGTGCCGTCCGTCCGCGGCAGTCCGGTCTTGACGACAAAGTTGGTTTGATTGAAGCCGTTCTCGTGAATGGTCTGGACGACGTAGGGGGCGCCATTGTTGGCGCTGAACCAGTTGGGGACGTCGAAGCGGTCGTAGAACCATCCATAGCCGGCGCGCAGGACGCTCTTGGGCGGCTTCTTGCTGTCGCGTCCCAGACCCCAGGCGAGGCCAAGGCGTGGTCCCCAATCGGCATGGTCGCGGATGCGGTTTTGCGACTCAAAGCGGAGGCCGTAGCTGAGGGTGAGGTTGGGCTTGGCCTTCCAGTCGTCCTGGTAGTAAAGCCCGGCGTCGAAGATGGTCGCGCGGGCTGCTGGGTTATTGATGATCGTGGCGTCGTACTGGCTGGGGGTGCCAGCGTAGTAACTGGCGAAGTTGGGAAAGATAAAAGAGCCGTTGGAGCCAGAGGTGGAGTAGTTCGCGTCCCGGAGGGCGCGGAGCCGGACGCCAAAACGAACGGTGTGCGCCCCCAGCGTAGCAGTCGAGTAGTTCTGGAACTCGTAGGCGTCCTGGCTGTCGCGCACCACGCCGGTGTTGTTGCCGCCCCCGGAGAAGGAGCCCTGCACGTTGACTGAGGGCATGTTGTTCCCCGCGAGCTGCTGGTTGCGCACGCGGCGGTACTGAAAGCGCGTGTCGTTGACCAGTTTGGGGCTGATGACCTGCGTGTCGCTGATCTGGAGCGCATTTTCCAGGTTATGGATGTTGACGGCCTGGCTTTGCAGGGTGATGCCGCCGAAGTTGGCGCTCGAGTCCACGCGGCGGTCGTAGCGGTAGCGCACCGTGAGGGTGTTGCTCGCTCCAAGCTGGACATTAAAGCGCGGGCTGAAGTGGATGCGCGTGTTGGGATTGTCGTAGGCCTGCTGAAAATTGGTTCCGAAGAGATTCCCGCTGCCATCCGGGTTGGTGCCGGGGAGCAGGGCTACCACAATGTTCTGGTCATCGCGGCTGCGCGCGAAGGCGTCGAAGGACATCGAGGCATGCTTGCCGAGCGCGGTGCCGAACTCGCCCTGAAAACGGTAGGAGTGGTAGGGCGGCTGGTGCGGGATGTTGGGATGCGTGGGAGTTGGATTGGCAAAGGGATTGAGCGCGTTGAAGGCAGAGGTGTTGCCGCTGGCCTGGACGGAGCCGTGCAGCTTGTCGGTGCCGGGCTTGGTGAGGATCTCGATGCGGCCATAGCCGAGCTTGTCGTATTCGGCGGAGAAGGGATTCTGGTTGACGCGGATTTCGCGGATGGCGGACTTGGGTGGCAGCTGCCCGCCGGTGAAGCCGTCGATGTAGATCTGGGCGCCGTTGGGGCCGGCGGCTGGGCCGGCGAGGGCGGTGAGCTGGTTCTGCAGCTGATCGGGATCGTCGGAGAGCGCGTCCAGGTCCTTGCCTTTGATGGTGAGAGCGCTGGCGTTGGAGTCTGGCGTGGTGTCGATGGTGTTGCTTTCGGCAGTCACTTGCACCTGCTGGTCTTCCGTCTGAATGACGAGCGGGACATTGACCGAGCGGGAGCTGCCGGCCGCGACCACGATGCCGGAGCTGGAGTAGGGGGTGAAGCCGGGGACGGTGACGTTCAGCGTGTAGGTGCCGGGTGCAACGGCGCGGAAGGCGTAAGTGCCGTCATTGCCGGTGGTGGCGGTGTAGTTCTTGGCGCCGGTGGAGAGTTCGACTGTTGCGCCGGGGATGATGGCGCCCGAGGGGTCGGCTACCTGGCCGCGAAGCGACCCATTCGCTGCGGGAATCTGGGAGCTGCTGGCCGCAGGGGCTTGGGCGCGTGCGTCCAGGGTGACTGCGCCAACGAGAGGAAAGGCCAGCAAAACGAAATGGAGGGAGGAGCGAAGCAGCGGGCGCAAGGGTGTCATTCAGTTCTTTCTGGAGAGAATGGCGCAGTGTGCGCGGCGAAAGGTACAACCGCTTACATTCTATGACGTGGTGAGCGGGCGGAAAGCTCCAGGGGGAGGGAGCAGTATGTGAATTGACCGTCACATAAAATTTCACATCCCAGATTGGTTGGTCATTGGTGTACGCTATAGCGTGTACGGCATTTCACCGTACACTTAGACCAGATGACACGGCAAGGAGAACAGATGAGATCTGCAAATGCGATTGCCCGCTCCGAAAGGATGGAGGCGCGCCTCCGACCGGAGCAGAAGATACGAATAGAGCAGGCTGCTCGCTTAAAGGGAATCTCTGTTTCTGATTTCATGGTACAGAATGCGGACGAAGCGGCCATCCGCACGATTCAGGAAAGTGAGAGCTGGAAGTTAGACACTCGTGACCGCAATACATTTGTGGATGCATTGCTGAATGCGCCTGAGCCCAGCAGCAGACTTCGGTCTGCCGCCCAACGGTGTGAAGAATGCATACGTAAGTAATGGCTGAATACACCGGACCGGAGTACACGTTTGCGCCGCTAAATTCCAAACACGACCGAGCGAATTTTTCTTGTGGCGTCGCTGAGCTTGATACCTATCTCCAGCGCCAGGCTCGACAGGATCTCGACCGTAAACTGGCAGCGGTCTTTGTGCTTACTGCGGATAGCAAGACTGTAGCCGGTTTCTCCACTCTTTCAGCGCATTCACTTCTAGCTGCCGAGCTTCCGGAAGACATGAGCAGCAAGCTGCCGCGTTTCCCTCTTCCAGTCACGCTCCTCGGCCGCATGGCTGTGAGCAGGCATCTTCACGGGCAGAGGTTGGGTGAACTTCTGCTGATGCATGCTCTCAAGCGAGCATGGCTGGGGTCTACGCAGATTGCATCCTGGGCAGTAGTAGTCGATGTCAAGGAAAGTGCGCGCGACTTTTATCTGAAGCACGACTTTACGCCATTGCCATCGCAAGCTAGCCGCTTATTCCTTCCCATGAAGACAATTGAGAGATTGTTCCAATAATCCAGAGTGCTCCCGGGATCTTCCTCACTGATAAATTAGAGAGGATGCTAGGCAAGCTTTATGCGCGCTGGATGTATGCGTGGGAGACAGCGCTGACCACCCGCGACACGAATCGGATTGTGCGGCCGGTGGAGTGGGGCTTTGAGTGGTTGCGGGACTACGCAGAGCCAGCGGGGCTGATGCCCAGTGCGGCGACAGAGGCGGACCCGATTGCTGTCGAGGCCGCGATGGACGCGATCAATCGAGCGATTGTGCGCGATAGCGCGGGTTTCTATGCATATCGCACGCCAGAGGATTTCCGGCTGGAAGAGCGGCACCCGCAACTCTTCCCCACGAATGTGCGGCCGGAGACGCTGCGCCAGGATGCGCGGCTGCAGGCCGAGGCAGAGGCGGGGCGGCGACCCACCGCGGCGTTTCTGCGCTTTACCTCGCCGGTGCGGACGCCTTTTCCGGAGAACGATCTGGTGAATGCGCGGTGGTATCCGGCGCCGGCGGAAAGGCAGGCGGGTAAACCGAAGCAGGCCATAGTGGTGATGCCGCAATGGAATGCAGATGCCTTTAGCCACAATGCGCTTTGCACGCTGTTCAATCGCTTCGGGATTTCGGCGCTGCGGCTCTCGAAGCCGTACCACGACATTCGCCGGCCGGCGGAGCTGCAGCGGTCGGACTACGCGGTGAGCTCGAATGTGGGGCGCAGCATCGCTGCCTGCCGGCAGGCGGTGGTGGATATTCGCTCCTGCCTGGATTGGCTCGAGCGGCAGGGGTACGAGCAGTTCGGGATTCTGGGCACGAGCCTGGGCTCCTGCTATGCCTTTATTGCGACGGCGCACGATCCGCGGCTGGAGGTGTGCGCGTTCAATCATGCATCGATGTCGTTTGGCGATGTGGTGTGGACCGGCCAGAGCACGCGACACATCCGGGAGGCCTTTGAGCAGGCCGGGGTGACGCAGGAGCGGCTGAATGCGATGTGGGCTTCGGTGAGCCCGTCGTTCTACATGCGGCAGTTCGCGGCGCACGTGAAGAAGACGCTGGTGGTCTATGCGCCCTATGACCTGACGTTCCTGGAGCGCTATTCGCTGGAGGTGCTGCGGAATTTTGCTGCTCGGGGCATCGATTTCGAGGCCAAGGTGCTGCCGTGCGGGCACTACACTACGGGCGAAACTCCGTATAAGTACATGGACGGCTGGTTTCTGGGATCGTTCGTCCGCCGGGCGTTTAAGGCGCTCGCGGAACGCTGGCCGGGTGGGACGGCAAAGAGTTCAGCGGAAAAAGAGCTGGTGGCGCAGTAGAATTCTAGGCATGCCACAGACGCTTACCTCCACCACCATGAATTGCTCGCTTGCGGAGACCGATCCCGAGGTCGCCCGCGCCTTGCAGCAAGAGATCGACCGCCAGCACGAGGGGCTGGAGATGATTGCCTCGGAGAACTTCGTGAGCCGCGCGGTATTGGAGGCGGCTGGGTCGGTCTTTACCAACAAGTATGCCGAGGGCTATCCCGGCAAACGCTACTATGGCGGTTGCGAATATTCGGATGTGGTGGAGAACCTGGCGCGCGACCGCGCCAAGGAGATCTTCGGCGCCGAGCACGCCAATGTGCAGCCGCACTCCGGTTCGCAGGCGAACGCCGCGGCGTACATGGCAGTGCTGGAGCCGGGCGACGGCATCCTGGGGCTTTCGCTGGCGCATGGCGGCCATCTGACCCATGGATTCAAGCTGAACTTTTCGGGCAAGCTCTACCGGGCCGTGACCTACGGGGTGCGCAGGGACACGGAGCTGATCGACTACGACGAGCTGCGGGAGATCGCTCGGCGCGAGCGGCCGAAGATGATCATTGGCGGGGGCAGCGCGTATCCCCGAATCTGGGAGTTTGCGCGGATGCGGGAGATCGCCGACGAGGTCGGGGCTCTGCTGCTGATCGACATGGCGCACTTCGCTGGATTAGTGGCTGGTGGCGCGCATCCGTCGCCAGTGCCGCATGCGCACATCGTCACAACGACGACGCATAAGACGCTACGTGGGCCGCGGTCGGGCATGATTCTGAGCCAGAGACAATTTGCGGCGGCCATCGACAAATGCGTTTTTCCGGGCCAGCAGGGCGGCCCGCTGATGCACGTGATTGCTGCCAAGGCCGTGGCCTTTCGCGAGGCGCTCGCGCCGTCGTTCCGGGAGTATGCAACTCAGATTGTTGCAAATGCGCGGGCTCTGGCTGCTGCGATGGCTGAGCGGGGATACAGGGTGATCGCCGGCGGAACGGACACGCACCTGATGCTGATCGATGTCTTCGAAAAAGGCATGCTAGGCAGCGAGGCCGAAGATGCGCTGCACGAGGCCGGCATTACAGTGAATAAGAACGGAATTCCGTTCGACATCAACCCGCCACTGAAGCCAAGCGGCATCCGCATCGGCACGCCCGCGATCACCACTCGCGGCATGCGCGAAGGCGAGATGCGCGTGATTGCCGGATGGATCGCGGAGGCGCTGGAGAAGCGGGGCGATGCGGGTGCGCTCAAGCGGGTTCGCGGCCAGGTGCGGGAGCTGGCGGATCAGTTCCCGCTGTATGACTGGCTGCGCGAGGGCGAAACCGCCACGGTGCGGTAGCGCGAGAAAGTCATCACGCAAAGACGATTTTGCGGCGGGCAATAATCCACGCCGAAATCGATCATCAAAGCTGAAGATGGCTTTGGAGGCGGTGATGATCGAAGCAGTTCTCCTGGATATGGACGGCACACTGGTGGACAGCAATGCGCTACATGCCGAGGCGTGGCAGCGCACCTTTGCGCACTTCGGATTCGATGTAAGCACCGAACAGGCCTTTCGGCAGTTAGGCAAGGGCGGTGACCAGCTGATTTCAGTCTTTGTGCCGAAGGAGCGGCTCGACGAGCTCGAGAAGCCGATCGAAACGTACCACAAGGAGCTGTTCATGCGGGAGTATATCGGCCGGGTGAAGCCCTTCCCGAAGGTGCGCGCACTGCTCGAAAGAATCAAAGAAAACGGCCGCAAGGTGGCGATCGCCTCAAGCGCCAAGGGAGATGAGCTGGAGCGATACGAAAAGCTTGCAGAGATCGACGGCCTGGTAGATAAGGAGACGACCAGCGAGGACGCAGAGCAATCCAAGCCCCATCCGGACATCTTTGCCGCGGCCCTCCAGCGGGTTCATGTCCCAGCGGAACGCGCGGTCTCTGTAGGCGATACGCCATGGGACGCCGAGGCGTCGGGGAAGTTGGGTCTGCGCACAGTCGGGGTACTGAGCGGCGGCTGGAATGAAGATGGTTTAAGAAAGGCCGGGTGTGTCGAGGTGTATCGCGATGTCGCCGAACTGCTGGAGCGTTTTAACGATTCACTGCTCGCCACGTAGTCAATTTCAGCCCGCGTCTACGAGGCGTGCAAATAACCCTTAGACTTTCAGATGGCAATGAATGGCCTTCGGTATATCAGCCGATTTGGTTGTTCACGCTTCTCTACTCCTGGTCGCTCCTGCAAAGACCTTTCGGCGTCCAGTCGTCGGCCACGGTCATCCATGCATGAGACGAGGAGTGAAGAACCAGAACGATTGAACGGCGGGTCTCGTTACCGATGGTGACGAGATTCATGGGTTGTCCTTCGGGAATAATAATGTCGGTTCCCTTCCGACCAACCTGTTTTCCTTGTGGAGTTTCAAGGCACGATAGGCCGGTTTCAGTGTAGAAAACCTCGGGGCCTGGATGTCGGTGAGTGCGGGTGGGAACACCAGGAGGCATAATGGCCTCCATGAACTGGGCAGTGTAGGTTTCGCCGTGCTTGACCGGAATAGGCCCGATGACAGTCACGCGCTGGCCTGCGATGGGCAACTTACCTTTCTCGGCCACGGTGAAGAGCCAGACTTTGCCGAGAGCTTCGCCTACAACTCCGGCAGGTCCTTTGGCTGCCTCGGCTGAGGTGCGGTTCGGAAAGATATCAAGGGACCAGTAAATGGGTGCATCTGGGAGCTCACCAAGGGGCCTTGTGAGAAAAATCCAGCAGCCGTTCTCTCCGTCGCGGTCGCTGATGGGCTTGCAGCCGGAGAACGGTTTTTGCGCAGCCTGCGCGGAAGCGGCGAATAAGGAGAGAAGAAGAGCGGTTAAGAGAGCCTTGGGCCAGAGGGTGTATGGGGGCCGTACGTCCATGTTTTTTCCACTGTTTGAAAATGTCGCCTCAAGAAAGACATTGTAGTGTGCGGGATCATTTGCGTTTTTGGAGGGGGATCGACGCGAGACTCCAAGCCGCTGCAGGCTGCGCAGTGGGTGCCTATCGCAACCGGCGGTTTCGGATTTAATTTGAAGGTAACCCGGCTGGTTTCGCTGCAACTCATCCCAGGCGAATATGTGGCCCAGCACTACGATAGTGGCGTCTATAACGATGTGTGGACGCATAACTTCCAGGCCAAGGGCGGGGTCGTGTTCAACTTTTACGGTAATCGGTGAGGAGCTCGGGTACCGATGCAGAGGCGTCCGATTCCGGAAGCCTTTGCTGCATTCGTGGGATAGCATGGAGAAGCAGGTGGGCTGGACGGCCGCTGCTGGGCTTCTATGGCCAGGGGAGGAAAGTCCGAACTCCGCAGGGCAGTGTGCCGGATAACGTCCGGGATTCAGGCGTCAAGGCCTGAAGACGGCTAGTGCCACAGAGAAGATACCGCCGTCTGGTTTCGGCTGGGCGGTAAGGGTGAAAAGGTGCGGTAAGAGCGCACCGCTCCGGCTGTAAAGCGCGGAGGCATGGTAAACCCCACACGGAGCAAGACCAAATAGGGAGGGAATCTGCGGGCCGACCCGAGCGCCCCAGATGCGTGCCTGCCCGGCGCGCCAACGCGGGTCATTTCCCTGGTTTGCCAGGGGGAAGCGGAAACCTCCGGGTAGGTCGCTGATGAACGACGGCAGCGATGCCGCGTCTAGAGGAATGGCCGTCCACGACAGAATTCGGCTTATAGGCCCACCTGCAAAGATTCTTATCTTTACCCTACGTTGGATTCAATTTGGGCAAAGGACGGTTGAATTTGGCCAGCTGCTGCCTGCCGGTGCGAAATAGCATCTCATGAGGGCGCAAAGCTTAACCGGCCAGAGAACTAGCCGAGGCGCCTTGCATGATCTGGTGATTGCATGCGCGCTGATATACAACACAGACTGTATCCGCATGTTTTTATTTATAGGATGATTGCCCGGCACTGTTGAGCACCCACCTTCACTCCTCGCAAGTAAGGCACCGCATGAGCTTGTTGGACTACTTCAGCATGACCCGAGTGATCAATCTCCCAGAGCGTCGCGACCGGCGTCGGGAGATTACGGATGAGCTCCAGCGTGCTGGGATGCCGTTCAGCCACGAACGGATTGAGATCTTTCCCGCGGTGCGCTGTGTAGAGCGCCGTGGCTTTCCGTCCACGGGAGTGAGAGGCTGCTTTCTAAGCCATCTGTCGGTGCTTAAGGAAGCCCACAGGAGAGGTGCGGAGCGGGTCTTGATTATGGAGGACGATCTGGCCATCTCGCCCATTCTCGGAGAATGCTGGCGAGAGATCGTCGAGATGCTGGAACAGCAGCCATGGGATTTCACGTACTTCGGATACAACGAGAATGATGTGGTCACAGCCGCTACACAGGGGCTGCTCGTTCCGTGCCATGATGCACTGGGGACGGCTCACTTTTACGCGGTGCACGGCCGGATCGTTCCAACACTGATCCGGTACCTAGAGCGAGTGCAGGAGCGCCCGTTCGGTCATCCCGAGGGTGGACCGATGCACTACGACGGCGCCCTTACCATGTTCCGGGCCAGCCACCCGGAGGCCGTGACGTTGCGCGTCCAGCCTTGCCTCGGTACACAACGGTCGTCCCGCAGCGACATTTATGTGCGCTGGTTTGAGCGGGTGCCCGGCTTGCGGCAGATCTCGGAGTGGCTGCGCTTTTTGAAGAAGAAGATCAGGCCGAAGCGCCGGCAGGAAGTTGAGATCGCGGCCTAGACGCCAGTTTGGGGCGGATGCCTTCTGGCGCCGCGGAGCGCCTGTGAGGCTCCGGTTCTTTTGGGACCGGAGCCCAGGACAGACTCGGCACCTAAGCGGCTTTACCCAGGTAACCGTTGGGGTCGAGGACATACTTCTTGGCTGCGCCCTTGTCGAAGTCTGCGTAGCCTTGTGGAGCCTGATCCAGCGGAATGACCGTGGCGTTCACGATTTTTGCAATGGGAAGACGGTCGTGCAGGATGGCCATCATGAGCTGGCGGTTGTACTGCAAGACGGGCGCCTGGCCGGTGTGGAAGTGCAACGACTTGGACCAGCCTTTGCCAAAGCGCAGCTTCAGCATGCCCTTCTTCGACTCCTCATCTGGAGCGCCGGGGTCTTCGACCACGTAGAGCCCCGGGATGCCGAGACCGCCGGCGACAAAGGTGATGTCCATGAGCGAGTTCAGCACGACGGCCGGCTGCGCGCCGCCTTTGGCGCCATGGCCGTGAGCCTCAAAGCCGACGGCATCGACGGCGGCATCGACGACGGGTTCGCCGACGACTTGCGCAATCAGTTCACCAAGGTTGTCGCTCTTGGTGAGGTCGATGGGTTCATAGCCGACTGATTTTGCGTGTTGGAGACGCTCCTGGTTCATGTCGCCGATCATGACCACGGCCGCGCCCATTAGGTAGGCCGAAGCTGCCGCCGCCAGACCCACTGGACCTGCACCAGCGATGTAGACGACCGAGCCAGGTCCGACGCCAGCGGTTTTTGCGCCGTGGAAGCCGGTCGGCAGGATGTCCGAAAGCATGGTGAGGTCCCGGATCTTTTCCATCGCCTGGTCTTTGTTGGGGAACTTGAGCAGGTTGAAGTCGGCAAAGGGAACCATGACGTACTCGGCCTGGCCACCGGGCCAGCCGCCCATGTCCACGTAACCATAAGCGCCGCCCGGCTGTGTTGGGTTCACGTTCAGGCAGACGCCTGTGTTTCGCTCCCGGCAGGCGCGGCAACGGCCGCAGGCCACATTAAACGGAACCGAGACCAGGTCGCCTACGTTTAAGAACTCGACGTCTTTGCCTTTTTCGATGATCTCGCCGGTGATCTCGTGGCCCAGGATGATGCCCTTTGGGGCAGTGGTGCGGCCGCGAACCATGTGCTGGTCGGAGCCGCAGATGTTGGTGCAGACGATTTTGAGAATGGCGCCGTGCTCGATCGGCTTGCCTTTCGGAGTTTGCATCTTGGGATAATCGATAGACTGGACTTCAACTTTATTAGGGCCGAGATAAACGACGCCACGATTGCTGGCCATGGGTGCTCCTTTCAGAAGCGGGTGAGAGAGTGCCGGCGAAGAGCGCCGGAGAATGATTTGGAAAGACAGTGTCTCCGCGCGGATCGCTTTTCAAGCATCAAGGCTCGAAGTCAGAGTCGGAGTTCAAGGGCAGGCGCAACGGGATAGCCTCCACAACTTAGGAGTAACCTTTGCGGGTCCGTGTTGCCCACGGTGAAAACACGAGGCCGAGGCTGCTGCGAGTCGGTGGCGGACGCTGCTACACTCGACACACTCCAGCCCTCGCGTCGCAGGGTTTGCCTGTTGAGAGGGGAACGGAACTGGAGCTTCGGCGTGAGCTTCGCAGTTGGGAGTCTAGCAGCGAGCACGAGACGGGTGCATTATGGGATTTCGCGAAGCCATCAAAATCGCCCTGCAGTCTCTGTGGGCGAACAAGTTACGCTCCATTCTCACGCTGGTAGGCGTAGTGATCGGCGTGGCCTCCGTGATCATGGTGATCACGCTGGTGAATGGCGCGAATAAATTCGTCGCGACCAAGGTGTATGGCTATGGGGCCGATGTCTTTACCGCGTCCAAGCAGCCTTCGGTCACCTTCAGCGATGCCGAATACTCGATGTACCAGAAGCGCAAGGACCTGAAGATCGATGCGTACCGTGCCGTGGCGGAGCGCTGCAAGAGCTGCGCCGCCACAGGCGCTATGGCTTCGGCGCAGGGAGGCGTGGTGTATGGAACGCACTCCAGCACCGACACGTCGGTGCGCGGGTGGACGGCGTCGATGCCGCCTATCTACAACATCAATGTCGAGCGCGGCCGCAGCTTCACTCCGACGGAAGAGGAGCATGACAGCCACGTGGCCTTGATTGGGCCAGATATCGTGGACAATCAGATGGGCGGCATTGACCCGCTGGGCAAGGAGATCCGCGTCGATGGCGAGCACTATACGGTGGTCGGCGTGGGCGAGCGCAAGGGCAAGACGCTGGGTCAGAGTCAGGACAACTGGGTCGCGATCCCGCTCACGACTTTCCTGGCGACACATGGGTCAAACCGCAGCCTGACCATCTACGCGCGGGCGCACGGGACAGGCGACCCGCTGGAGATTGCATCGGACGAGATGCGGGTAATCCTGCGGTCGCTGCGGCACGACGCGCCGGGCGCACCGGACAGCTTCAACATCGATACCAACCAGACCTTTGTCGGCATCTGGCAGAGCATCAGCTCCAGCTTTGCCGTTGTGTTTGTGTCGCTGGCGGGGATTTCGCTGGTGATCGGCGGTATTGTAATCATGAACATCATGCTGGTCAGCGTGACGGAGCGGACGCGCGAGATCGGAGTACGCAAGGCGCTGGGGGCGCGGCGTAAGGATGTGCTGAACCAATTCCTGATTGAGTCCGCCACTATGTCGCTGATTGGCGGCGCGATTGGCGTAATCGCCGGGATCGCAGTGGCGAAGACCATTACGCTGGTGATCGGATTTCCGACGGATATCAAGATCTGGTCGGTTGTGCTAGGGCTGGGAACGGCGACGGCGGTGGGAATTTTCTTTGGTGTGTATCCGGCGCGGAAGGCGTCGGCGCTGGATCCCATCGTGGCGCTGCGTTCCGAGCTTTAGTTGCTTTCGTTGTTCTTGTGGTTGGGGAGAAAACAGCAGGTCCCTCCGCTCCGTTGACGCCTGCGGCGCAACTCCGGCCGGGATGACAGTGGTGTGGGGTTGACGCCTCTGGCGCAACTTCGGCCGGGATGACAGGATATTAGCGATGAAGCTGAGCGATACCAGGGAATCGATCCGGATGGCGGGAGACACGCTGCGCGCGAACAAGCTGCGCTCCGGGCTGACCATGCTCGGCATTATGATCGGCGTCACGACCGTGATCCTGATCTCGTCGGTGATCAGCGGGCTTACGGCGAACGTGGATGGCATCGTCAAGTCGCTGGGATCGAATGTCTACTGGATCTTCCGCTTCCCGGTCTTTGGCGAGCGGCCTACCTCCGAGATGCTGGCGAGAAAGCAGTTCACCTATGAGGATGCGGTAGCCCTTCGGGATCTGCCGCATGTGATCGCGGTCGACCCGTCGCAGCAGTACCGGTCGCCCACCGGACGGCTGGGCAGTTTCTCGGTCAAGTACAAGGGGCATAAGGTCCAGAACACAATCCTCGAGGGCGACTCCGAGTACCAGCCGCAGGTGTATGACATCACTCTGGCGGAGGGCCGGTACTTTACCGCCCAGGAGGCGCTTCGCCGCGCCAATGTAGTGGTGCTGGGGCGCGACACCGCGGACGAGCTCTTCGGCAACGATTCCGCCGTGGGCAAGGAGGTGGACATCGAGGGCGATCTGTTCACCGTGGTAGGTGTGTATGCCAAGCAGAAGCAGGTCTTCGGCGGGGGCAAGAACCCGGACGACAACTCGGCGCACTTTCCCTTGTTCACCTTTCGCAAGCTGCATCCGGAGATCCTCGACTATTGGATCAGTGTGAAGTACGACAACGCCGCAAACAAGGTTGCGGTGGAGGACGAGATCCGCGAGATGCTGCGGCGGCGGCGCAAGCTGAAGTCGGACCAGCCGGATAACTTCGCCATCTTTACCTCCGACGCGCTGCTGCAGTTGTGGAACTCGCTGACTGGCGGGCTGTTCATCTTTCTGGTCGGGGTCTCGAGTGTCGGGCTGATGGTCGGCGGTGTGGGCGTGATGAACATCATGCTGGTCAGCGTGACGGAGCGAACGCGGGAGATCGGCATCCGCAAGGCGCTGGGCGCGACCAAGAAGACGATTCTGCTGCAGTTCACGCTGGAGGCGATTACGCTATGCGCCTTTGGTGGTGTGATCGGCATCCTGCTTGGCGGCCTGATCACGACGGCGCTCAAGCTGGCCCTTGGCGCCGTGCTTCCAGCCAGGATGTCGCTGGCGTGGACGATGATTGCGTTTATCGTCTCGTGCGTGATCGGGCTGGTCTTCGGCATCTACCCGGCCTGGAAGGCAGCGACGCTCGACCCGATTGAGGCGCTGCGTTACGAGTAGCGCGCTGTCCCGGAGCTTCAATCCGCTTGTCGCCCGCTACTTCAGGAGGGATCTAAGAGGCTGTTCCGGGGGGTTTGTGACCCCTCCAGAGTGGATACGGGAGTCCAGCGAGCCGATTGATCGCCAGGGCCTGCGCCGTAAGCAGGAAGACCGCGACCTCGATGATGACGAGCTCTTTGGGCTGCGAGATGATGCCGAGCGAGACGATGAGGGTCGTCGCGCCCGCGGGCGGATGGCTCACCCGAAACAGAGCCATGAGCGCGCCCGTAGCCGAGAGCGAGAGCGCAGCGGCCAGGACTCTTGGGCCATGGACGCCGGCGTGCATGGCGAAGGGCTGGGTGGAGGCCGTCGTAAGCGCGAAGGCAGCATAGCCGCAGATGAGCCCGAGAGCGTGCCCCAGGATGGTATTGCGCGGGCTGGAGGCCTCCGCCAGCGGCGAAAAGAAGAAGAGATACGCAGTGGGACCGAGCGAGGGAAAGACAAACGGGCTGCCGGTAAGAAGGGCCAGCACTGCGAGCAGCCCGATGGTGATGAAGCCGTTTACGAAGACATAGACAGCCCACACCAGGCGCGGCGAAAAGTGCTCCAACAACCAATCCAGCCGCATGTGGGCGAGCAGCACGCCGACGTGCTCGAAGTTGCTGTGCTCGGCGCCTGCGTGGCCCGGCTTATCCAGGTAGACCATCAGATATTTGGAAGAAGATCGAAGTATTCTTCGTCTTCGTTCATTCCGCCTTCTCCCTTACCCAACTGCTTCTCGGACTCGATGAACTCGATCCGCTCGATCCACTTGACCATCTTGTAGCCAAGCTGATTTTCGACCCGCAGCCGCAGCGGGGCCCCATATACCTCGGTCAGGGGCTTCCCATTCATCTCTGAAGCCAGCAGGCATTCGGCCTTGAGCACATTGTCGAGGCTTTGCGTGTCGTAGTAGAGGCCGCTGTAGAGCGACCCGCCGAAGGAGAAAAACGCAACCACCCTGGCATTCGGCTTCGGCCGGACGAGTTCGATCAGAGACTTCATGGGAAGGCCGCCCCACTTGGCGATGCCCGACCAACCCTGGATGCAGTGGTGCATGGTGATGTCCTCGATCTTGCCCAGCCTCTCGATATCCCTGAGAGAAAGCTCGACCGGGTTATCGACGAGGCCACCCACCTTCAGCTTGTACTCCTGAAATCCTCCCTTGGCCAACCGCTTCCAATCCTCGCGGTCGGGCATTTTGCCGTTCGGCCAGAAGCGCGGCGAGATGTCCTGCTCGGTGTAACGCTGGTGTGGAACAAGCTGGTTCAGTGTGAGGAGCTGCATCGGGTAGGTGACAAACTTCTCCGCATGCTGCAACGAGCGCGGATGGCTCCAGGAGATGTAATGCGCCGCGACCCACGAAAGAACGACCATGCCGATACCGACGAAGCCCAGAATCATTCCCAGATGATTCCCGTTGTCGGTGCCCAGTACGATGTGGTTCATATTGCGAACGAAGCCGGTCATCACGACCAGCGCCACATGCACCACGAGGAAGGCGACGAAGCTGAGCATGGTCAGGAAGTGGATTGACCGCGCGGACTGCCTGCCGCCAAAGAGCTTCGCGTACCAGGGAAAGTGGTTCACCACGGCAGGCGACATGGCAATACCGGTGAGGATAGCCAGCGGGCCGAAGACGAAGACAACGGTGAAATAGGCGATCTGCTGAAGCGCGTTATAGCCGTAAAACCCGTTGGGTTCCGGAGGCAGATGAAAGGTCGAGTAGTGCACCCAGGTGTTCCATGCCTGTAGCACCACCAGCCATGAAGTGGGCACGATGCGCCGCCACTGCTCGGTGTCGAAGAGCATGATGACGAAGACGATGCCAGTGATGATAAACCCATGAACATTGATAAAGTGCCACGCTCGCGCTACCCCTACGGTGTGGCGATACCCGGGCGTGCCAACCAGCGGTGAGATGTAGCGGGCATCGTCTTTCGCCGTCCAGACCCGATCCATAGGGACCTTGAGCGGCGTGAAGCGGATCCATTCGCTGCCTGGCGTGCAGTCGTTGTTGAAGTAAAGCCGGGGATGGTCCACCAGTATGGAAAGACCGCTGCGGATCAACATCATCACGAAAAGAAAATTGAAGAAATGGCAATAGCGGACCCACAGCGGAAAACCGTGCGGTCCGGCAAAATTGTTGGGATGTATCTGGGGCACGGGTGGAATGTAAGGCAGCCCGGCCACGGCGAACTCGATCCAGGATGCGGCAATCGCCAACAGAATCACAATACAGGCGGTGACGAGAATGGAAGGCCGAATCCAGATGCGAAAGCGGCGATCAGGGGGATAGTGGACGGCGGCGTGGGCCGCGTCAAACGAGATCATTGCATGTCTCCGTAGCCGCTATGTTGGAGAGAATTGTACCGTCCATGTTGTGAGTAGCACGCGTCTCCACCAGTCGAGGACGCATGCAGTCAAACTGAGACCGGGCTTCACAACCCACAGGGGCGAAGGCGCTTCATTGTTGACAGGAACTTCCGATGGAGTTCCGGCGTATGTACTGTGCAAGATGCGACTGTCTCGTGCCTTCTCTTTCCTTTCCTTCCTTGCGCTCACATTCGTTCCTCAGGCTCGGCCCCAGCAGCCAATCACAGCAGCTACATTCTCGCCTCCTCTCGCTAAGCTGTCCTTCGATCTGTATCACAACCGGATCTATCTGCCGGTCGTAGTGAATGGTCGCAAAGAATTCAGCATGGTTGTGGATACAGGGGCCGCTATGAGTGGTCTCAGCCAGCAAAGCGCTGAGCTTCTACTCTTGCAGCCCAAAGGGCATGCGCAGCTTGTCGGCAATGGCAACGCTGCCCTATCGATTTCATTCGCAAAAGATGTCAATCTCCAGATCGGCGAGGCCACGCTGGCGGAGAAATCCGTCGCAATCGTTCCCTTCCACGATATGGAGGCGTCCGAAGGCAGGCCAATCGCAGGCGTTTTGGGAGTAAACCTTTTCCGCCGATATGTCGTCGTGGTCGACTATGTAGCGAAGACACTTGCGCTCTACGAGCCGGAACACTTTGTTCATCAGGGTACCGGTGAAGTTATTCCCCTGGAATTTGGCAAAGGCGCTATTTTTCATGCCCGCGTATCCGTAACCGGCGGTGCCCCTATAACCGCGAACCTCGCGGTCGACTCGGGCACCTATTCCGGGCTACGCCTTTACGGTCCCTTTGTGCAAAAGCACCATCTGCTTCAGCCTTCGTCGCCCGTTCTCAATTCGTTTGGCTTTGGGATAGGTGGTGACTTTCCAGAGAAGTTGGGCAGAGTCCAGGCTCTGGAGATAGGCACGCTGAAACTGACCCAGCCAGGGACAAGCTTTTCGGAAGCGCAACATGGCGTAACAGCTTCCAGTGCCTATGACGGTACGATCGGAGGAGATATCCTGCGTCGCTTCACAGTGACGTTCGACTACTCCCGCCACCAGATGATTCTTGATCCGAATGCCGACTTCTCCGCGCCGTTCCATGCCGATACCAGCGGCCTCATTCTCGAGTCACAGGGGCCCGATATGAAGACCGTTTCGGTTCGGCATGTCCTGGCAGAGACGCCAGCCACAGCAGCAGGCATTCGAGAAGGAGACACGATCATCAGCGTAAACGGAACAGAGGCTCAGAGTCTGGGGCTGGAGGGAATCCGCGCTCTCCTTTGTCAAACGGGCGCCTATCGTTTACAACTGCGCCGCGGTCAGCAGAATCTCGAGATGACGATAAGTACGAACAAGCAGCTTTACTAATGCGGGCACCGGTGTTGCGATTCGTATCAGTTTGCAATGAATTTCCGCTACTGCACAGCATTAGTAAAAATGCTTTAAGGCTCTTAAAACAGGTTGACAAATAACTACCTCAGTTCAACGAGCTGCGATGAGAGCTCCGCCTGGTCTTGAGAGCAGCCCGGGTGTCGTCTCTTCAGTCTGTCTTCGGCCTGGGCAGGCTACACTTCCCATAGCACCTCGTTATGCTCTCTTTTCCAGTTGCGTCTGCAGTTGCGTATCTCACCACGGCTCTCACCAGTGTAGGGCTTGGCTACTACGTCCTGGCGCTGTGGAGCGCGCGGGCCTTTGGACGCGATGTGCGGGGAGCGGCGCCAGCGTTCCAACCTACGGTCAGCGTGCTTAAGCCGGTGAAGGGACTGGACCACGAGATGTATGCGGCCTTCGCGAGTCACTGCCGCCAGCAGTATGGCGGTGAGATTGAACTGCTCTTCGGCGTGAGCTCATTGGACGATCCAGCGGTCGCGGCGGTCGAGCAGTTGCGGGCCGAGTTCCCCGGCACGGCCATCCGGCTGATCGAATGCCCGGAGGTGCTCGGCGCCAATGGCAAGGTCAGCAATCTGGTGCAGATGCTGCCCCATGCCCGGCACTCCTACTTGCTGATCAACGATAGCGACATCCTGGTGTCGCCGGACTATCTACGAAGAATCATGGCGGGCTTTGCGCCCGAGCTACGAAGGATCACGGCACGCTTTGCGCCCGGGGCACAGCCTCCACAGCGCCGCGTTGGCCTGGTGACGGCGCTCTACCGGGGACGCGCTCATGGGCGGACCGGTTCCGCGGCTGCCGGTTCGCCAACTTTGGGTTCGCCAACTTTGGGTTCGAAGATGGAAGCGCTGGGCATCTCGACGGATTTCATCGCCGGTGTACTGACGGCGCGCAAGCTCGAGGGCGGAATCCGCTTTGGGCTGGGCTCAACGCTGGCGTTGTCGCGGGAGGCGCTCGACGCGATTGGTGGCCTCCAGCCGCTGGTCGATTACCTGGCGGACGACTACGAATTGGGGGTGCGCGTCTCCCGGGCTGGCTTCCGCGTGGCGCTCAGCAGCGAGGTGGTAGAGACCTTTGTGCCCGCCTACGGCTTCCGCCAGTTTCTGGCGCACCAGATTCGTTGGAGCCGGTCGACACGCGACTCGCGCAAGTGGGGCTATGCCGGCCTGGCCTTTACCTTTGGGCTGCCCTGGGCCCTCTTCAACCTGATCGCCAGCGGTCTGAGCCTGCCCAGTATTGCGCTGTTTGTGCTATGCCTGGTAGCGCGTGTCGCGCTGGCGCTGGCGGTCGGGTTGGGCATTCTGGGCGACGGGCAGGTGCTACGGGACCTATGGCTGCTGCTGCCCCGCGACATCGTTGCCCTGGGGCTGTGGATCTGGAGCTTTGCCGGCGACACGGTAGCCTGGCGCGGCCAGCGCTTTTCGCTCAAGGATGGGAAGCTGAGCCGGTTAGAGGCATAGGATTTGGCGACCCTCTCGCAGTCAGAAGGAGACAGTTTGCTGAATGACCTGCACGCGCGCCGGAATGGGCTTCTGTGTGCGTTCGCCGTAGCTGTGTGCGTCTTGCTGACAAACCCTGTGTTCAACATGGGTGTCAATGATGACTTTTCATATACAAAGTCGGCTTTCGATTTTGCCCGGACGGGACACATTCTCTATAACGGCTGGTCTGCCCCGATCGTTGGCTGGCAGATTCTCTGGGGCGGTCTCTTTGCCAAACTGTTTGGCTACTCGTTTACGGCAGTTCGCCTTTCCATGCTGCCGGTCGCCATGGGTGCGGTGTACCTGCTCTATCAGATCCTGGCGAGGTTTGGGGCAAATGCGCGAAATGCGGCGATCGGCGCACTTACCATGGGCCTGTCGCCCTTGTTTATTCCCCTCGCCGCCAGCTTTATGACCGATGTGTCCGCCTTGTTTTGCATCCTGCTTTGCCTCCGCATGTGTCAGCGAGCGTTGCAGGCCTCGAGCGATCGGGCTGTGGTGGTGTGGCTTTGCTCAGCTGCGGTTCTTAATGTCATAGGCGGCACGGTACGCCAGATTGCCTGGCTCGGCGCACTGGTCATGGTGCCATCTGCCGCGTGGCTGTTACGCAAGCGCCCCTGGATTCCGCTCACGACAGCAGTACTCTGGGTTCTGAGCGCTGCCTCGATCGTGGTGTGCGTGCACTGGTTTCAGCAGCAGCCTTACTCGGTCGCGGAAAAGATGTGGCAAGGCCCCATTGACAGGGCAATGCTTGGCCACGCCGCCGGGCAGCTGAAGCGCCTTTTTCTGGAGTTGCTGCTCTTCGTTCTGCCGCTGCTCGTCGCATCGTTTTCCCGGTTCTTCCAGCTCTCAGGAAAGTATCGACTCCCGGCGCTTGCGTGCATGACAGTCATGGTGGCTGCGATCTTCTTTTGGCGCGAAACCCACCACTCGCTTGAGAATGCGCTTGCTCCGTGGCTATTCAACATAGTCACTCAATATGGCATGGTCACCACTGGGGAGGTTGGAACCTGGCCAGTGATTTTAGGTAAAGGGGTGAGATTATTCCTGACTTTGATAGTCGAGCTGAGCGCAGTGGCATGGATAACTATTCTGATCGCTCTCCTGGGGAGCCGACCCAGGCCGCCAGAAGAGCCGCTGCGCTCGAAAGCGCTGTTGCACTTGCGCGAGGCCGCGGTCCTGACCGTCCTCTTCACTCTGAGCTATCTGGCAACTGTGCTGCCCCGCGCTACGTACTATGGCCTGATTGACCGATATATCCTTCCCGTCTGGCCCGTGCTCATCATCTTTCTCGTTCTTTACTATCAGGGGCGTGTGCGCGAAGATCTGCCAGCAATCAGCATCGTGGTCCTGGGCATCTTCGCGGCCTATGCAGTCGCTGGGACGCACGATCGTTTTTCCATGGCCCGAGCCCGTTTAAGAGCAGCAGAGGAGTTGGAGCGGGCCGGCGTTCCCCGAACCCTGATCCATGGCTCCTTCGAGTTTGACAGCTGGACCCAAGTGGAGGAGCAGGGCTTCATGCGCGAGCACGCTACCCCCTTGCACCCTGGAGTCAGCGAGCCCGTCCCGGATCAGAACTCCACGCCAAAGGAGTGCCGGTATCTGTTTGCGATCGATCTCACCGCAGTCCACCCGAAGTACATCGTGCTTCCCATCCCGCAATCCTGTTTTTTCAAGAGCCCGTTTTCCGCCGTGGCTTACAGCACCTGGCTCCCGCCCTATGGGCGCAAGATTTACATTCAACAGGCGCTGCCCGACTATGATTGGACTTATTGACTGTTACAGTTGGAACGTTTGTTGCGCAAGGGAAGTTTGCGCATTATCACGAGACTGATTACTCGCGCAAAGCCGCACCTTCAGGCTTGCGAAAGACAGCATAGACTTCGCCAAGCCATACCGGAATTGAGCGGTCTGCCGCTTTGGAGATCTTTATCAGATTTTTAATTTGTGTTGCACCGGGTATCCCGTGCTGTCCGGCTCGGAAGAGGACGTAAGCCAACGAGAAAGCTGCGGGACGCTGGCCTGTTTGGATGAGCTCCAGCCCCGATGCCTCACCACAGATACGCAGGCTTGGAACTGTGAAATAGCAGAGATGCTCGGCGAGCAGCACCGGCCAACGGGAACCAAGTATCCGGGCAGCAATACTGTCGATCCTGGGGACATTCAGCATGAGATACCCGCCGTCTTTCAGATGGGAAGCAGCGAGGCTGAGAAATTTGACTGGATCCACGACATGTTCCAGGACGTCCCACATCGTGACCAGATCGAATTTTGTGGGCAGATGGGCCTCCTGCAGAACGCACTGCTGGAGACACGCGTTTTCACCAAGAGTTCGCTGTGCCCGGAGATACTGCGAGGCGGCCGGGTCGACACCCTGTATCTGCCAGCCCGAATCTCTCATGGTCCGCAAGAACGCTCCGGAGGCGCAGCCTACATCCAGTAGAGATCCTTTGGCCGGAAGGTGCCTTTCAACGATGTTCTTGTGCCGCAGCGCTGTCCGCCAACGGTTAGGCATCTCTGCCTCATACATGCTGTCGTCTGCGGCGCGATAAAGGGCCGCGAGCTGGTCCTCTCTGGGCCTAAATGCGCGATAGCCAAGTCCGCAGGCGGAGCAGCGAAGAATTCTTCCGTGCGAAAGAAGAGTCCGGGATGAACCTACCGATTCAAGGCTAATCTCATGATCGTCGCCATCCAAAAACAGCTCCGGATGTTCACTGGCGCATACTGGGCAGGAGCTCATCGTCAACGCTGACCTTCGGACATGACAATATTTACGGTTTAGCCATACTGTTGGACGAACCCCGAAGAGGACTCCGTCAAGTGTCTTCGTGGCTCGGAATCCTCGCCACTGCGCTGCTGCAAACAGCATCGCAAAAATTGCACAAATGTGCCCGCGATGGTGACAGGTCGTCGAACGATGCAATCCCGACGTGTCAGCCTGCGCCTTCGTTATAAGCAGATTGTAGCGTATACGTAAGCGCGTGTCTGAGCGATGGTCTGGCGAATTGAGAGGATTGGAGTGCGGATACCATTGATATTCTAATCTCGTGAACGAACAAAGTCAGTGCGTGCCGCACGCACGCCGGAACGCTCTCCTGTGCGCGCTAGCCGTAGCTGCATGCGTGTGGCTGACACATCCAGTGCTTGAGATGGGTGTCAATGACGATTTTTCTTATACGAAGTCGGCTTTCGATTTCGCCCGGACCGGGCACATCCTCTATAACGGTTGGGCCACGGCCATGCTCGGATGGCAGGTCATTTGGGGCGGCCTCTTTGCGAAGCTATTTGGCTATTCGTTCACGGCAGTCCGGCTCTCTACGCTCCCGATCGCCATGGGTTCGGTATACCTGCTCTACCAGATTATGGTGAGGTTTGGCGCAAACACTTGGAACGCGGTCATAGGCACGCTCACCATGGGCCTATCGCCGTTGTTTATTCCGCTCACCACGAGTTTTATGTCCGATGTACCGGGCGTGTTTTGCATTCTTCTTTGCCTGTATATGTGTCAGCGAGCGTTGCAATCGTCGACTGATCGTGCCGCACTTACCTGGCTCTGCCTAGCCGCTGCGTGCAATGTGGCGGACGGCACGGTCCGCCAGATTGTCTGGTTCGGCGCACTGGTCATGGTTCCAGCCACTGGCTGGTTGTTGCGTAAACGGCCACGCGTGCCGCTTGTAACAACAGTGCTGTGGATCTTTAGCGTCCTCGGCATCGAATTGTGTTTGCGCTGGTTCAAACAGCAGCCGTATTCCGTGCCGATAAAGATTTGGGAAGGACCAATCCAAAAGGCGATGCTTGGGCATTTTGTCGTGCAGACGACATATCTCTTGCTCACCTTGCTGCTGTTCATATTGCCACTGCTCGTCTCTTCGTTTCAAAGCGTACCCAGACTGTCACGCACGTACCGGTTCACTGTATTTGCAACTATGGTGGTTATTTCGGCAGCCATGGTTCTGCGATCGATTCGTCACTCGCTCGATCAGATTCTTGGCCCGTGGCTGGTCAATGTGGTCTCAAAGTACGGGATGATCTATTTCCCTGAGGTTGGTCCTTCACCGGTCGTTCTCGATAAGTGGGTTCGGCTCTCGTTCACCCTCATGCTTTTTCTCGCCATAGTGGGATGGGTGGCCATAGTGTTAAGCCGACCTAGACTATTGGCACGCCCAATGCAGCCCAGGGCAGCATTCACTCGACGGGGCGCGCTTACCTTGACGGTGCCATTCGCGCTCTGCTACGTAGCCACGCTGCTGCCCCGCACGATATATCATGGAATGATTGATCGCTACGTTCTTCCGATTTTCCCCGTTCTCATTATCCTGTTCGTTCTCTACTATCAAGAGCGGGTGCGCGAGCGGCTACCGTCGGTCAGCGTTGCGGTACTCGCAATCTTTGCGGCCTATGGAGTTGCTGGAACACACGACTTCTTCTCCATGGATCGAGCTCGCTTGGCGGCCGCCGATGAAGTCGAGCGCAGTGGCGTTCCCCGAATCGCGATACATGGCTTTCTTGAATACGACGCGTGGACCCAGCTGGAGACGCAGGGCTACATCAATGAGAAGAATATCCAAGTACCTGCTGGAGCGTACTATGAAGTGCCGCATAAGCACCTGCCGCCCGAAGATTGCCGTTTCTGGTTTGCGGATGACCTGCCGACAGTGCACCCGAAGTACATCGTCGTATTCCAGCTCCGGCCATGCTTCACCAATACTTCTTTCCCCTTGGTAACGTATCGGACCTGGCTGCCGCCGTTTGCAGGCAAGATTTACGTTCAGAAACAAAAGGCAGACTATGACTGGGTCTATTAGTATTCAGGCTGATTCATCCAAAGCGCCATCAGGCGGGCAGTCATCCACGACAACCATGCGTATCCGCGAGATCGACGGGCTGAGATTCTTTGCAATTGCAGCGGTGGTGGCAGTCCACTACCGGCCGCCGTTCAGCCGTGCCTTCGCGTGGATGTCCGCCGGTTGGCTTGGTGTCGATCTCTTCTTCGTTATCTCGGGCTTTTTAATCACGAGCATCCTGCTGAACATGCGCCGCACGCCGCACCCGTTCAGGGTTTTCTACTGGCGACGTATTCTACGCATCTTCCCGCCATACTATTTGGTTCTCTTTCTGCTGCTTCCACTGTCCCTCAGGGATGTTCACAGGTTTGTGCTAGACAACCGGTATTTGACTTTGGTCTTCCTGTCGTCCATACGGGAGCACTCCCTTTCGATCTTGTTCCAGCGCATCTTCTCTCATGTGACTCTAAGCTGCACACCCATGAAAGTTGACAATCACCTGTTCACGGATTTTTATGCCGGCATCTCCATCTTTTGGTCGCTCTCGATCGAGGAGCTTTTCTATCTGGGATGGGCGCCCATCGTTCTGAAGTACTCTAAGCGTACGATCGTTGTTGCCGCGTTGACTCCTTTGCTGCTTTGCCCCGTCGCCCGCCTGCTTGCGTTCTCATGCGATCTCGACGCATACTTCAGCTTTTTCTTCCGTCTGGATTCGCTGATGATGGGCAGCTGCCTTGCGATGCTCTATGCTGCCGTGAGACGTGGCGTCATAAACGAGACAGTATTTCGTAGATCACTCGCGGGGCTGCTGCCAGTTACGTTCTTGCTCCTAGTCTTGCTCTCATTGCATGACGGCCTGCTGCGGGGGATTGAAGTTCGCACCGTGCGCAGCTTCGCCGTCTTTGGCTACTCCCTGAGTTCGTTGTTGTTTGCATGCATTATCGGATTGTGTGTCTCCTACGGAGGAAGCAACGTAGCATGGTGTCGCTTCTTAAGGTGCCGACCGTTCGTTTACGTGGGCACGGTCAGCTACATGCTCTACCTGGTTCATATCCCAGTGTTCGTCACGCTGTACCGGCTCAGTGCACGTTTCGAGCACGACCATAGGCCCTCTGTCCTACTTACTGGTGCAATCGCGGCTTGTATCTCATTGGTTCTTTGCAGTCTGTCGTGGAAGTACTTTGAGTCGCCCATCCTGCGCCTTAAGAACAGGTACTTTGTTGAGCCGCCGGCGGTGCGGGTGAGCTAATCGCCAAATTCCGAGTCTGCTAAGTCCCTAGTGCAGGGACTGGACGAATGCTGCCACGCGATATCGTCGCGCTTTGGTGTGGATCCCGATCTTCCCACGCTTTGCGGGGTTACCGTTCATAGATATCGCAGTTGTCTGCGTGCACTGCGGTCGCGCGCGGCATACCGGTCTCCTGCAGCAGCCCTGGCAAACGAGCCTCGCTGCGGCCCTCGTCGCAAACCACGACCGCCGCAATCCGCGTAGGGCCCTCATTTGCAATCGCCTGTTGGAGGCGAGTGCTGCCGCGTTCGGGCCAGAAAGCCATGATCGCCCGGCGATGGCTCTGGTATGGGAACTCCGACGACCAGTACAATCCGGTGATCAGGATCACATCCTCCGGTCTGGTCGTCCGATCTATCAGCGCCGCTGCACTCGGGCGGCCCGGAGCGTTCGTGTTTTGCAGGGTGTAGTAGCTGTGAAAGTAGCGATAGCTGCACGTGACCAGCACCCCGGCAAACAATGCCACGCCTACCCAGGCCCGTCGGCCCGGCAACCCCAACAGCGCCCCCAGCAGTAGTCCAACAGCTGCCACGATGAAGATTGCGTTGCTGTAGGCATAGTACTGGTGCACATAGTGCAGGTTGAAGAAGAGCTCAATGGTTCCCGCATACAGCGCCATGCAAGCCAGCACCGGCGGCAGCGATCGGAGGCACAGCCAAGGTACTGCTATCAGAACTAATGACGCAAAGAGGACGCTGCCCACCATGTTGTCGATCGCGAACACAAAGCGGAAATAGTCTCTGGGATGCAGCCGTTGGGCGAGCGTCCCAAAGCTCCACGCCTGCAGCGCCTTGCTGGTCAACTGCGCTCCCATGGGATTCTGACCCTTTACCGCGTCGGCGAACTTCGTCCACGCCGCTGTCAGGACGACCGGTAAGGCGCAGCAAAGCACGCCAACGGTAGCGACCAGCCCGATGTGAAGCCTTCCAGCCTCGCGGTCTTTCCAAAACCTCGAGAGCACCAGTAACGCCCCGAGCACAAAGAAAGGCGCAAAGGTGGTCACCTTGACCAGTCCGGCCAACACGCCGCAGAGAGTCGCTTCGGCTATGTACAACGGAATCCGCTTGCTTCCCTCTGGCGCCCGCGCGAGCCTGAGCATTCCGTCCACGTACATCAGTGAAAAGAACAGCGCCGTTGACTCGATCAGGAACCACCGTGAGAAGAAGATGTAGAACGGGCTCGCCGCAAACAAGGCAAGAGTTGGTACCGTCTGCACATGCCGCAGTCCCAAGCGCGACAGGATCGCAGCCAAGGGAAAGAAGCTGAGGTAGTAGAAGAGGAGGGAGATGAAGCGTCCCGTCTGATCGATGGGCGTGGAAGACAGCTTCGCCAGGCCCGCGACAAGCACCTGATAGAGCGGAAACTCAAATGGCACAGACCACGGTGGCCCCAGCACAGGAGTTTCATAGCGCAAGATAGGTCCACCGTGCAGGATTGAGTCCGCACTGATCGCGGTTTGCGCCTCGCGAAAATCGAGAATGCTATTGTGCCAGCCGACCGTCACTGCCCAGAGGCTGAAAGCTAAGCTAAGGACTCCAAGAGACCAGACGGCAATCTCTAAGGCATCGCGGTGCTTCTCTCTGAGGGTGGTCTGCTCACTAGCATCCATACGCGCTGATTCTAGTGCATCGTCAGTGGGCCTTCTAGCGGCCGTCTTTCGAGCACAGAGCAGTCTTTGCTGTTGGTATGCTGGTCCCGTGAACGAACAAACTTCGCGCGTGCCGCATGCGCCCCGCAACGCCCTGGTGTGCGCGGTCCTGCTTGCGTTCTGTGCTCTCTTGATCTATCCGGTGCTGGAGATGGGCACAAACGACGACTGGTCGTATGCGAGGACCGCGCTCGAGTTCGCCCGCACCGGCCATATCGTCTACAACGGTTGGGCTTCAATGATGCTCGGCTGGCAGGTGATCTGGGGCGCGCTGTTCATCAAGCTCTTCGGATTTTCATTTCTGGCGTTGCGCGTCTCTACTCTGATTGTCGCTATGGCAGCGACATATCTGCTTTATCTGATTTTGGTGCGCTTCGGTGTGAGTGCGCCAAGCGCGGGTATTGGCACCCTGACGGTCGCGCTTTCGCCGATCTTTTTGCCCCTGGCCACCAACTTCATGTCTGACGTTCCGGGGCTGTTCTGCATCCTGCTGTGCCTGTACCTGTGCCAGCGTGCATTGGCTGCCACGAGCAGTAGAGCTGCGGTGGGATGGCTGTGGGCCGCCACGGGGACCAACCTGCTGGGAGGCACCGTGCGCCAGATCGTATGGCTGGGCGTGCTGCTGATGATCCCCTCTGCTGGCTGGCTGCTACGCAAGCAGCGCGGCATTCCGGTAGCGGTCGCGGTCCAGTGGCTGCTCGGCGTAGCTTGGATTGCGGCTTGCATGTACTGGTACAAGCAGCAGCCCTACTCGGTACCGGAAAAGTTGATCGACGGCCCGGTGACCGGGGCAGTGTTGCGGCATCTCGCCGGGCAGATACTCCGGACTATTCTCTCGATTCTGCTCTTCGGGTTGCCGGTTCTGGGTGCATGGGCCGGGGTGATGCGCAGGACGACCAGAAGAGCCCGCGGGGTTGCGGTAGGCTGTGCGGTCGCGGTCCTGGCGTTGCTGGCGCTGAGCTGGAGACGCGGCACCTTGATCGACTGGGTTCCGCCCTGGCTGGGCAATCTGGTGACGCCGAATGGCATCATGCGCGACCAGGAGCTGCTTGGCGCTAAAACTATCGTTCTGCATGGCGCGGTTCGACTCGGTCTTCTTTTTGTGATCGCTGCAGTTACGATAACTCTGATCAGCTCGATTGCCAGCAGGCTGCCCCGCCGCTTTCCCATTCCCAGTGGTCAATTTACGTGGACCCAGACCGGGATACTGCTCGGCCCCTTTACGTTGGCCTACCTTGCTCTGCTTATGCCACGGGGCGCCTTCTTCACCATCTTCGACCGCTACCTGCTCATTCCCTTGGTCGTGTTTGTCATCGTCACGCTTCGTTACTACACCGAGCGGATTGGGCCAAAGCTGCCGGTGATGAGTGCCGTCCTACTTCTTCCGTTGACGATGTATGCCGTATCCACGAGTCATGACCAGTTCGCACAGGATCGCGCGCGGCTGCAGGCCGCGGATGCGCTCAGAGCATCTGGGGTTCCCCGCACCGGCATGGACGTCGGCTTTGAATATGACGGCTGGACGCAACTCGAAGCGGGCGGACATATCAACAGCCCGCAGATAGAGCTTCCCGCGGGCGCTTACCATCCAGTCGCGCATGGTTCAACTACGGCGCAGCCATGCAGGTTCTGGTATCTCGACTACACACCGGTCGTTCACCCGGCGTACATGGTGACATTTCAACCGATGCCCTGTCTTGCTCCGTCGCGCTTTCCTCCAGTGGAGTATCGGACCTGGCTACCGCCCTTTCACCGCACTTTGTACATTGAGCAACCGCTTGCGGCTTCGGGCGAGCCGGCCCCGGTGCAGTGAGGCGGATTATCGCTACTTTGTAGGAGCTGGGTCGTCGGTGGGCCGGTTAGACAGAATCTCTTTGCCGCCGCTTTTGGCGAGGAGATAGGCCGGTCCTGGGAACTGGGGAGGGTGATCGGCCTCGGTCCAGAGAAAGACGCGGGTGGGACTGCTCCAGAGCGCGCGGATCGAGGCGTCGTCCTCGAAGATCTGGGGCGCATCCGGGAAGAAGGAGCCGTACCAAAGATTGGAACTACGGCCGTTCAGGATGTGCACGGGATGATTGAGCGGGCGGTGCAGGTAGAAGCTGAGGGTGGAGCCGCTCTCGAATTCGCCGTTGATTACGACCAGGTCAGAGGGTTGCAGGTACGGCCGGATGACAGCGGCCAGCCGGGCGGACGAGAGCACGGGCGAGAAGGTGACCAGCGCTCGATGCGCAGCGATTAAGAAGACCACCATCATGGCAGCGAGTGCGGCGTTGGCGGACCCGGCGTGGGCTTGGCGACGAAAGACCAGGTGCAGAAGTGTGCCGAGAAGAAAAGCAGCGGCTACGGTGAGCAGCTCCGGGCGGAAGAACCCCATCGCTTGTGTACTGAGGTCGAGAAAGTGGCCGAGCGAGAGGGCGTACTCACCGGGGTTCTGCTTCAGGACCTCGGCGAGATCGGCGCCGGGAGCGGGCGTGGGGGAGCGCAGGGCAAAGAAGAGGGCTGCGGCCGCGCCCATTGCCCCAAAGAGAAAAAGCAGGAGAGCGGTGCGCAGTCCGGGGGTGGGGGTGCGGTCGGCAAGGGCTGGTGCGGCGATGGCCCGCGCGGAAGAGTCCCCTCGCGCGAGCCAGGCGCCGATCATGAGCGCGAGCGGCGGCACGGAGGGCAGAACGTAGTACTCCTGGCGCGTGGAGAAGCTGAAGAAGACCAGTGGAATGGCGGCCCAGAGCGCGAGCAGCAGCTGAGCTGAGTCTTTGCTGTCAAATAATTGACGGCGGAGTGCCTGCCGAAGCGGCACTCGGCCGAGTGCGCGGAACAAGAAGACGCACCAGGGAAAAAGCCAGACCAGAAGCAGGCCCCAAAAGAGGAGGAGCGGCACGGTATCGTAGTCGCGCGGCACACGCTGGTTCAGGTAGCGCAGCACATGCTCGTTGATGAAGTAGAACCAGAAGAAGCCGCGCACGTTGCCCGGGGTTGGGTTGAGGCCGGGGGGGTGCCCCTGCGTGGGGTTGGCGAGCCCGGCGGCAATGTGCCAGGGGGCGGCGATCGCCAGGAAGACGAGAAGGCCGAGCGTCGGATGCCAACGGCGCAGGTGCTTGAGATTGCGCGTAAGGAGGAGGAAACCGAGGACGATGGCGATCGGGAAAACGATGCCGATAAGGCCCTTGCTGAGCACGTTCAACGCGCACGCGGCGCCAAAGCCGGCCGCTGTCGCGCGAGAGGGGTGGGCGAGCGAGCGCCAGAAGCAGAGCATGGCCAGCGCGATCCACAGGCAGACCAGGACGTCTGGGATCAGGATGCGCGTGAACAGAAAGATCCCGGGAGAGGTGACGAGCACCAGCGTGGCGTAAAAGCCAGCGAGGTCGCTCGCGAAGAGCCGGCAGCCGAGCGCGTAAGTGACAAGAAAGAGCGCAAGTGTATAGAACGCGAGCGGAAGGCGGGCGGCCCCCGTCGAGACACCGAACAGGCGGAAGCTCGCGGCCATGTTCCAGTAGAGCAGTGGCGCTTTCTCGAGGTAACGGATGCCATTGGCATAAAGGGTGACCGGGTCGTGGCGCAGAATCATCTCCCGCGCGACTTCGGCGTGGACGGAGTCGGCATCGTCAAGCAGCGGCGGCGCGAAGAGGGCGAAGCTGCCGTAGAGCAAGAGCCAGAGGAATATGAGGATTGTGACCGAGACCCAGGCGCGGGGCTTGACTGGGAAAGGGGCGCTCGGGTGTGAGTTTGACTGACGCTGAGGATGCATCAGCTCAAGCGTACCGTGAGCGCATTTCGAGGCCAGAAAAGAACCGAGGACGTGGCCGAGTAGTGCGCATCATTGGCCGAGTAGCTGTGCAGTCAGTCGCGCGATTCGGCTGGACGCTCTTGGACGGCTTCACGGAGCTTCTCTATATCCACAATGTCCTGAGGCCTCCCGACGAGGTACTTCACCTTATGGGCGTTGAACGCGGACAAGAGTTCTTTCAGGTCGTGGTCCATCGAAGCGGACTCCCTTGAAACTGTAAGCAGCGGTGCTGAGTTCACAGACAGCACTGAGGCGGTCGCCAGGTGCAACGCTCTGCCAGTACTGGTACGTCTCGGCTTGTTGCTCCTTGAGGTCAGTCACCCTGCTGAGAGTTTTATCCATAACGATTTTCTATCCGACTTTAGTTTAGCCGGTGAACCGGCTGCTGTCCGGGTTTGGACACCGCCGTACGGATTTGGACATGCGAGCGGGTTCGCGGTTCCGGCGGCCTTGCCTTTCGAGCGATTTAAGGCCCCGACTTTGGCAATGCGAATGCTCATCGACAGATAAAGCTCCGCGCGAGGCATACGCATGCAGACCTTATTTCAGCATCTTCGCTATGCGCTACGGCAGTTGCGGCGGTCGCCGGGGTTCGCGGTGACGGCGGTGTTGACGCTGGCGATCGGCATCGGCGGCGTGACGGCGGTGTTCTCGGTGGTGGAAGCAGTGCTATTGCGGCCGCTGCCCTTTCCGGACTCGGGTCGGCTGATCAGCCTGCATGAGAGTGCCGAGGGCGACAGTCATGAGCTGCAGATGTCTGCGCCAGACGTCCTGGTCTTTGAGCGTGAAAGCAGGGAGCGTGAGAGCAGGGCATTCACTGGAGTAGGCGGGTTTGTTGGGGCGGGATACAACCTAACCGGGGCCGGAGCTCCGTTCCAGGCGCGAGCGGAGCGGGTGTCGGCTTCGTTGTTCCCGGTGCTTCGGGTGCAGCCGTTGCTGGGCCGCGGCTTCACGCAAAGCGAGGACGATAGTGCTGTTCCGGTGACCGTGATCAGTTACCGGTTATGGACTGAGCGCTTTCACGCCGACCCGCATGTGCTGGGCCGTACCGTCGATCTTGACCGGCGACCGTACACCATTGTGGGCGTGATGCCGCGCAGCTTTGAGTTTCCGCTAGACGCTGGGCGGCTCAGCCATCGCGACCTGTGGGTGCCGATGAGCTTAACGCCGGTGGAAAAGGCGAGCGAAGGCAACAATTTCGATTACGGCGCCGTGGCACGTCTGAAGCCCGGTGTGACGATGGCGCAGGCGCAGGAGGATGTCGACCGGGTAATCGCCGGCATCGTGGCGCAGTTCCCACCCAACGCAAACCTGCGGCTCCACGGTTATTTTCGGACGCTGAAAGATGAAACCGTGGGCAATGCGCGGCCCTTGCTCCGTATCCTGCTCGGCGCGGTGGGGCTGGTTCTTCTGATCGCGTGCGTCAACCTGGCGAACCTGCTGCTGGTGCGGGCCGCAGGTCGCAGGCGCGAGTTCGGGGTACGGTTGGCGATGGGCGCCGCCCGGCGCGTTCTGGTCGGGCAACTGCTGACGGAGAGCCTGCTGCTCAGCGTGTTAGGCGGCCTGGTCGGGACGGCGTTGGCCGTGATGCTGGTCCGCCTGGCTGCGGCGCGTCTCCCAGACTCCCTGCCGCGGCTGGCGGAGATTGGTGTGAACTGGCCACTGCTGCTCACCGCGGGACTCCTGATTGGCGCGACTGGTCTGGTCAGCGGACTTGCTCCGGCGCTCGCGAGCTTGCGCACGGATGTGCTCGACTCCCTGCGGGACGGGAGTCAGGGCGCGGGTCGAACAGGTTTCCAGCAGCGGCTGCGCAGTACGCTGGTCGTCGTGGAGGTAGGGCTGGCAATGCTGTTGCTCCTGGCCTCCGGACTGCTGCTCCGCAGCTTTGCTAAGATGCTAGAGGTCGATCCGGGTTTCGAACCGTCGCATGTGTTGACGGCGTCCTTGTCGCTGCCGGCGCGCGAGTATGCGACACAAGGGAAGGTGGATGGCTTCTTTGCCGAGCTGCAAGGCCGGCTGGAGGCGACGCCTGGTGTGCAGGTGGTGGGATTCGCGTCCAATATTCCGATTGTCGGGCAGCGATCCGGACGGTTGATCGCACCGGAGGGCTACATGAAGCCTGCGGGCGAGGGCTGGAGCATCGCGTCGAATTACCTGGTCTTGGGGAAGTACTTCGAAGCGATCCACATTCCATTGATTCGCGGCCGGTATCTTTCGGCAGCCGATGACCGGCCCGGTGCGCCACTCGCCGCGGTGATCAGCCAGGAGCTGGCGAACCACTACTTCCGGGGCAAGGACCCGATCGGCATGCACATCAAAGTGGGCGCGAACTACGCGTCGACGATGCCGGCGATGACGGTTGTGGGCGTAGTGGGGGATGTGAAGCAGGGCGCGCTTGATCAGCCCACAGTGCCGGAGATGTACGAGCCGCTCTCGCAGGCCGCGGCCGACCTGGGTCCGGAAGCGGCGATGATCGGCGTGGCTGGCGACATGAGGGCAGTGGTGCGCACAGCTGGCGATCCGGCTGGAGATCCAGGGACGCTGGGGATGGCGTTCGAAAAGACTGTCCATCAGCTCGACCCACTGCTCGCCGTGACCGAAATGCACACGATGGATGAGGTGGTGGCCGCGACTGAGTCGTCGCGGCGCTTCAATACCATCATGCTGACGGCCTTTGCCGCGATTGCGCTCTCGCTTTCGCTGCTCGGAATTTACGGTGTGGTGGCGTACTCGGTCACGGAGCGTACGCGGGAGATCGCGATTCGCATGGCCCTGGGCTCCACGCGGGAGCGCGTCCTGCTGCGCACACTGCGCTCGGCCCTAATGCTGACGGGGGCTGGTGTGGCGATCGGGCTGCTCGCCTCGGCTGGACTGACCCGCGTTCTGAGTGGCCTGCTCTACAACGTGCAGCCGCTCGACGGCGTTGCCGTTGCGGGCGCGGTGGCGATCCTGCTTGCCTGCTCCGCGATTGCAGGCTGGCTTCCGGCGCGGCGTGCCGCTTCCGTGGAGCCGATGCAGGCGCTGCGGTCGGAGTGAGTTTGGGCGGCAGGGAAGGCTAGTATTTCTTATGCGTGCTCAGCCCGCCAGATGAGGAGCACCTGATTGGCATGAAGTGTGCTACGCAGAACAGTTTCCATGTGTTCAGGCAATATGCATCCGTTCGACGGCGAGGCGCAGCCCCATAGCTTTCAGGATGGCTGACAAGCTCCTGAGCTCAGGGTTCCCTTCGTGGGATAAAGTGCGGTAGAGCTGGGTTGGGTTCAGGTGCGCCTTCTCCGCCACGCTCTGCACGCCACCAAAGGCTTTGGCCATCTGGCGTAAGGCGATCAGCAGTTCGCCCTGGTCACCGTCCTCAAGAATGCTGTTCAGCAACTCCAGCGCGTACGCAGGATCTTTCTGAAACAGTTCTGCCAGGGCTTCGTCGCGTGGTCTGTCTTTCATTGTTAGCTCCTCCTCTGCCAGTCCTGCCAGTATTCGTAAGCGCGATCAATATCCACACTCTGGGTACTCTTGTCACCGCCACACAGCAATAGATCACCTGGGTTCCGGCAATCGCGTAGTAGACCCTGTATCCCGGCCCGAAGTCGATACGCAGCTCCCATACGCCATCCCGGCAAACTCGTACACAAGGATCATATTCGTCTAAAAGCGAATCTTTGCAAACAGGATTCGGTGATCGAAGACGACACGTTCAGCTAAAGCGAAGCGTGCGAATCGTTATAGTAGGGCAGGCTCCCTCCATGGCACCCGACCTCGTCACTCTCGCCGCGAACGGCAACACTTCTACGTCATCTGGTGCTCCCGCGCCTGCGACGCCGGGGACGTCGCTGATCTGGGAGGACTGGTATCCGGCGCTGCGCAGCGGCCGGTTGCGGGGCAAGCGGATGCAGACGGCGATGCTACTGGGGATCCCGTTAGTGTTGGGCAGAAAGACGGACGGCAGCATCTTTGCCATGCGCGATAGCTGTCCCCACCGCGGCATCCCGCTCTCCTGCGGGTGGTTCGATGGAAGCGGCGTGATCTGCAAGTACCACGGCTGGGTCTTTGAGCCGGGGTCAGGACAGTGCACGGAGATTCCGTCGCTCACTCGGCAGGATGCACTGGAGCCCACCCGCATCTTTGCGACCAGTTTTCCATGCGTCGAGCGTGATGGGTACGCGTGGGTGTACCTGCCGGGCGCGGGACGGGGTCGCCTGCGTGCCGAGGATGTGGAGCAGCGCGTGCCGGTGCCGGAGCTGCCGAAGTTCGGCAACCGCTTTCGCTCGGCTCATCTCCAAGCAGCGCTGCCCTGCAATGTGGACCACGGCATCATCGGGTTGATGGACCCGGCGCACGGACCATTTGTGCATCAGGCGTGGTGGTGGCGCAGCCGGAAGAGTATTCACGAAAAAGAGAAGCACTTTGAGCCGATCCCGCAGGGCTTTCGCATGTCGGCCCACGCGCCCTCGGGGAACAGCGCGCCGTATAAGCTGCTCGGGATCTACCGCGAGCCGATTACGACAACTATCGACTTCGTCCTGCCGAACCGGCGGTACGAGACGATTCACTGCGGCGAGAAGTGGTTTGCGAGTTTGACCACGGTCACACCAGTGACCGTCAGCACCAGCCGCATCGATGTAGTGGCGGCGTGGAATGTCTTCTACCATGTGCCGCTGGTCACGGCTGCCGCAAAGTTCTTCGCCGCGCGCTTCGTGCGGCAGGACCAGGAGACGATGGTGCAGCAGGCCGAGGGTCTCCGGTCGAATCCTAGCCTGATGCTGATCGATGACGCGGACCGGCCCGCGAAGTGGTACTTCGCGCTCAAGCAGGCCAGGCTGCAGGCGGAGGAGAACGGCGGGGCGGTACGCAACCCGCTGGATGGGCCGGTGACGCTGCACTGGCGGAGCTGAGTAAAAGCAGGGATCAGATAAGGCGCTAAGCGGCTCGGCTGAAGCTATTGCGCAGTCGCTGTGGCAGTGGGCAGGTCCATCAGCTGTTTGTGGCAGGCTGTCTTCTTGTCCGAGAGCGCGGGGTCGCGGACGCGGTTGAGCGCGGCGAGTGCGGCTTTTTGGTGACGCTGGAGATATTGGCTAGTCTGCCGCACAAAGGGGTAGCCGCAGGCCTGGTCGAAGTGCTCCTCGGTGCCGACGTTGCGTAACACGCCTGCCGGGTTCACGATAAGAGCATCCGCGATAGCGACGCGCAGCCCCTCGCCAAAGGTTGGGTCAACATACGGGGCGATCTCGCCGGCCACCTTGAGCCAGGCGTTCGAGCCCTCGGCGATGTGCTCCAGGATGATGTCGTAGTTCGGCTCTTCCGGGCTGTGCGGGTCGATGTCCTTGACCACGCGGCGGGTAAATGCTTTCGCCCCCTCTTCGTCGACGTGTTGCTGGAACTGAGCTGCCGTCATCCTGCGTAAGGCGGCTGAGGAGAAGCTCCGCGGCGAGGGTGGCCCGTCTCCCAGCATGGAGACCTGAGCGGTGAGCGGAACGGCGAGCAGAAGGCCGCACGCGATGCCGGATAGGGTGCGAAGTAAACAGGGCATGGGAGGTCCGCAGTAACGAGGTCTGGAGGTTGCGCAGAATGTGCTATGGGCTACATTCGGCTTCTCTAGAGCCATGGTACGACGTATTGGCCGCCGGTTAAAGTGACGAAAGTGCACGCTGCCGGGTTTTCACGAAGCCGAGTGATCCACTGTTCGCCTGGTAATGAGAGAACGGCAGTCCTTCCGCTGCTGCATGCGACAAGAGCCCGATGGGCTAGACCATGACGACGATCTTGCCATTCTGTTGATTGCTCTCTATGTATCGGTGCGCCTCTACGATCTGACTCAGCGGGAAGGTGCGGTCGATCTTCGGGGTGAGCTTGCCGGCCTTTAACTGCTCGTGGATGTACTGCTCGGCTCGCTTCCGGAGCTCGGGGTTCCCTTGATGTGGTGGAGCGTGTAGCCGCGGACGATGAGCCCTTTCTGCAGTGCAGCCATCAGTGGAAAGGGGGTCGGTGCTCCCGCCAACGAGCCATATTCGAAGATTTGCGCACCCGGAGCGGCTGCATCCGCAAGCTTCTCGATGAAGGGTCCGGCCACGGGATCGAAGAAGATATCTGCTCCCTTGCCGCCGGTCAGCTTCTTCACGGCTGCGGGGAGGTCTCCTTCTTCACTGGCGACGACTGCATCGGCGCCAAAATCCAGCAGGGCCTGCTTCTTGGCCGAGGTGCGGGTGCTGGCGATGCTCTTCGCACCGGCGAGCTTGACCAGCTCGATGGCAGCGAGGCCTACGCTGCTGCTTGCCGCGGTGATGACGACTGACATCCCGGGGCCGACCTTGCCGTAGTGCACCAGGGCGCCCCACGCGGTGATGTATTGCATCCAGATCGACGCACCTTGCTGTGGAGTCAGGTTCTCCGGATAGCGTGCCAGAGCGGAAACAGGCACGAGGACGTACTCGCCATACACCCCGTAGTCGTTCATGGAGAAGGCGGGCACGGTGCTGACGCGATCCCCGGCTTTGAACCCAGTGACACCCCGGCCGACGGCATCGATCACACCTGCGGCCTCATAGCCGAGACAGGCTGGGAGCTTCGGCGGCTCCATGTAGGCGCCCTCGCGAAACAAGACCTCCGCGCGATTCAGGCCGATGGCCTCTACTTTAAGGCGGACCTCGTTTTCCTTCGATTCCTGAAGCGGGATCTCTTCGAGTTTCAAATACGTCGGCTGGGCCAGTCTGATGGAAGCGGACGGTCTTGGGCATAGTGGGTTTCTGTACCCTTAGACGTCTAGGCACCCGCTGCCGACTCTGAGATTTGAGATTACGGTGAGGGTCGCTCGGAATGTAATGTTGGGAACAGCAGGTCCCTCCGCTCCGTTGCCGCCTGCGGGGCAACTCCGGTCGGGATGACACGTAACGCCGGCTCAGGCTGTGGTGCGCTCGCGCTCCTCCTGCAGCTCTTTCACGTTGATGCGGAGGTGGCGGCCGAGTTCGTTGAAGTTTTTACGCCATGCCAGAAGAGCTGTGTCGTGCTCCTCGCCTCCCCGCGCCATTGCCTTTGAGAGTCCGTACCAGATGTTCTGCGCCTGCCACAGATCGAGCGCGAAGGGCAGCGCCTCGAGCGCTTTGGCCAGCGCCAGCGCATGCTCCACCGCGAGCGGGCCACGCGGCGCTTTTTCGAGCTCGAGCATGGCGCTCTTCATGCGCTCGTCGGCGATGAAGGAGAGCGTCTGTGTATCCACCACAACCATGTCAGTGCGGGCGCGGGCGAGCAGCGCCAGGATGCGGGGGGCATCGATGTGCTCCGCTTCCATGGCGCGGCGGAGTTGGGCGTTGATGGCGAACTGCGCGGCCACGGTCAACGAGGCTGGCTTGGGCAGACCGGTGTGACTGAGGAAGTTGAGCAGGGATGTGTGCGCCGAGTAGATGGAGGTCAGGCTGGTCTCCACCTCCTCGAGGGTGGGGCTGAGAATGCGGTCCAGGATGCGACGCTGCTCATCGGTGAAAAGCGAGGTGAGCGAATAGCGGCTGGCGCCGAAGTATGCGTCGATCAGCCGCACCACTTCGGGAAGGTTTGCCTCCGCGATCGCTTTGCTCGCCCGCGCTTCCAGCCGGGCAAGCGGCTCCTGGTCCGCGGGCGTGAAGCGCTTGACCGCAGCCGTCAGATTCTGGTCGCCAAAGTGGAGCACGGCAAAGGCAACGGTCTCGCACTCCTCTGTAAGAGTGGAGCAGACGCGCACACGTCCCAGCAGGAACTGGCCCGCGCCATAGGGAATCGCCACCTCGCTCTCCTTGGCGAGGGTGTAGCAGAAGAGGCGGTCGTTGGCCGGCATGCGGTCGACATCGGCAAAGACCGAGCTAATGGCGTAGTGGGCGACCACCTGCTCGAGCCCGACCTCCATAGGCTGGATAAGCTGCCGGTAGATAGAACCGCCGTCCTCCCACTCCGGCACATTACTCTTCGCCGTCGACAGACGGGTGATGAATTCAGCTTCGAGCGTCGCCTTGTCGAGCGGGAAGATCTCCGTCGCAAGCTGAAGCGCGCGCGCCGCGTAGGCGATGATCTGCACTGTCTCAATGCCGGAGATCTCGTCGAAAAACCAGCCGCAGCTGGTGTACATCAGCAGGGCGTGCCGTTCGAGTTCCATCAATTTGAGTGCGCGCGTGCGCTGATTCCTGGTCAGGGTACAGGTCGTGTGCTTGGCGAAGAAGCGGTCGATGCTCCTGCGCATGGGGACCCCATGAACCTCCTGCCCGTCGGCTTCGGCCTCTTCTGGAGTAAGGCGGGGACCAAGACGGCGGCGATCGATCGCTGGATGGTCGGCTGAGATACGGTCGAGGATGACGTGGATGTAGTCATTACGGGCCGCGGTGGCATCGGTGAGCAGTTCGCGTCCGGCGGCCTCGACAAGTGGGGCAACCCCGTCCCGCAGCCAGTCCAGAGCAGCGCGCAAGGGCGCCCGCCATTCCTGGTTCCAGTCCGCCGCGCCGCCATTGCAGCCGCAGTTTGCCCGCCAGCGCTCCACGCCATGCGAGCAGCTCCACGAGCTGTCGTCGTTGATCTCGGCCTCCCAGCTGGGCGGGAATTTGGCGAGAAACTCGCCATAGTTGGTCAGCTGGGCGATCCCTTTCTCTTCGATGGAGCTCAGCGCGTAGGAGAGCGCCATCTCGCCATGGCGGTGGTGGTGCCCGTAGCTTTCGCCGTCGGTGGCAACGTGAACGAGCTGTGGTCCGGAGCTTCCGTCCCTGGCGCCGCGAGCGTGAAAACCTTCGCTCAGGCGACGTGCAAAGGTGTCGCCGCTGTTGAGCAGTCCCTCGAAGGCAATGGCACGGGAGAGCGGTCCATTATAGAAAAAGACCGCGATGCTGCGGCCTTCTCTTAGTGGCACCAGGTAGGGGTGCGTGGTGTCGACGGAGGCGTCGGGTGTCTCTGTCCAGAAGGCGTGTTCCGGAGCCAGTTCGAGGGCCGGTTCTGCTTCCTCAGCAGCGGCTGTCCTGCCAGCGGCTCTTTGGAGGCGCACGCGTGCGCACTGGTGCGGGGCCAACAGGGTGAAGCGGATGCCATGCTTCGCGAGCAGATCGAGTGTCTCGGTATCGACGGCGGTCTCGGCCAGCCACATGCCTTCGGGCTTGCGGCCGAAGCGATGTTCGAAGTCAGCGATGCCCCACAAGATCTGCGTCTCACGGTCGCGCTGGCTGGCCAGCGGCATGATGATGTGGTTGTAGACCTGGGCCAGCGCCGAGCCGTGACCGCTGAAGCGCCGCTGGCTGAGCCGGTCCGCGTCCCGAATCATGCTGTAGGTGAGCGGCGCATTCTCTTCGAGCCAGGAGAGCAGCGTGGGGCCGAAGTTGAAGCTCATCCACGCGTAGTTATTCACGATGCGGACGATCCGGTTGTTGCCATCGACGATCCGCGCGGCACCATTGGGAGCATAGCACTCGGCTGTGATGCGGTCATTCCAGTCGTGGTAGGGCGCAGCGGTGTCTTGCGTCTCCACGGCCTCCAGCCAGGGGTTTTCCCGAGGCGGCTGATAGAAGTGGCCGTGAATGCAGACGTAGCGCTCGCTGGGGGAGATAGCTGCCATGCGCTCTATTAAAACAGGGTTGGGATAGCCGAGCCTCCCATGCCTGCTTTGACTCAGGTACGAAAGTCTAGGGAGACGCTGATTAAGTCCGCACAGCGTGATTGCTGTAGCTCAGCGGTTAAAGCCGCATTCCCTTGACAGCATTACGGACGGGCTGAAACCAGTCCCCTTGAAAAGGCTCCACTGAATCAGAGTTTCCCGAGAAGAGATTTGGGCGCAAAGGCGTGCCAGAATCTACCGTCGGAGGGTATGATCGGCAGCACACGCCTCAATATGGCAACTGTTTCTCTTTCTCGCCAATCCGCGTCCGCGCCCAGCCAAATTTTTCGTATTTTGGAGCGGAGGCCGGTCTGGCTCACCGGGCTTTCGGCGCTGATCTTTTTAGTGCACGGCTTCCATCCCTATGCCGACGATGCGGGCATTTACGTAGCCGGCATTCAGAAGCTGATAGACCCGTCGTTGTACTCCGCGGACGCCATCTTTGTCGTCTCCCACACGCGGCTTTCGGTCTTCGCGCACCTGCTTGCAGGTCTGGCGCGGCTGACACACCTTCCGCTCGAGTGGCTTCTGCTGTTGATCTACATCGGCTCCCTTGCCCTGTTTGTCGAAGCATGCCGCCAGCTCGCCACCCGGCTTTTTTTAACGACGGCTGCGCGGAATGCGGCAGTGTTACTTTCCGGCGCTTTATTCACCCTGCCGGTGGCCGGCACCGCGCTTTCGATCATGGACCCCTATGTCACGGCCAGGTCGTTGTCTACGCCCTTTAGTCTTCTTGCAGTCGCGGCTTGCCTAGGCCGATCCACTAAGGGAACGCTGTTATGGCTACTGCTGACTGCGGTCACGCACCCACTCATGGCGGTGTATCTGGGGGCTTTTCTTCTGGTGCTGAGTCTTTCCCATGCGCGCCGCTGGCGCCTTCTGGCAGGTGTGTGCTGTGCGGCTGTCCTGCTTTGCGGACTTATTTTCTTCTCTCAGCAGCACGCAGTGGTTCTGGCAAGCTACCGGGAGGCGGTAACTAGCCGCACGTATTTCTATTTAGGCGATTGGGCCTGGTTTGAGCTACTGGGCTTATATGCTCCCATCCTGTTACTTGCGGTTGCCGCCAGGAGACTTGGCCTTCATTCCGCATCCGGAAAGCTATGCCTCACCAGCGTTGCCGCCGGGGCTACAAGCACGCTGTGTTGTCTGTTTTTCGTGCATACCAGCGGGCCGTTTTTTCTGGCGCGACTGCAGATGCTCCGGAGTTTTCAACTTATCTATGCCACCGGGATTGTATTACTAGGCGGCTTTCTTGGGCACCTATTCTCCAGACGTTCGCGCTGGTTAGGTTGCATGCTGATCGCTATCGCTTTCTTGTCGATGTACGCAGCTGAGCGCCAGTCTTATGGAAACTCCGCGCACCTGGAGTTACCTGGAAGGACGCCCAAGAACCAGTGGGAGCAAGCATTCCTGTGGATACGCGGCAATACGCCACATGAGGCCGTTGTGGCCGCGGACCCGGCCTTTCTTTCTGCTCCGGGAGAAGATGCCCAGAGCCCGCGCGCGCTCTCTGAGCGAAGTGTGCTTGGCAACTTTAAAGACGAGGGAGTGGCGGCCATCTTTCCCGCCGCGGCTCCGGCCTGGAAGATTGGGTGGGATGCGCAACTCGGCATCGATGCGGCAAGTGACCGGGAGCGTTATGCGCGTCTGCACCCGCTTGGGGCCGACTGGCTGGTGCTTCCCGCAACCGCCAGAACGGCGTTTCCATGCCCTTACCGGAACCCCCGCGTGGCCGTCTGCCATAGCGTCCCGTAACTCGCTGGATAGCTCATTCCGGCGGGGGCGACGGCTTGCCCTCAAGGTCGCAGGCGCGCCATAGATACCAGCTGGCTACCGAGCGCCAGGGCCGCCAGCGTTCCGCGCGGCGCAGCATCACGTCGGGCTCGGGCAGCATTGCGGCTGTGATGGGCTCGGCCTTGCGGTAGTGACCGAAGGTCAGCAGAAAGCCCTTGCGGACGCCGTAGTCGGTCACTGGCAGAACATCCGGCCGCCCCAGCCGAAAGATCAGAAGCATCTCGACCGTCCACTGCCCGATACCGCGCACTGCCGTCAGCCGCTCGATGATCTCGGCATCCGGCATGCGGCGGATCCGGTCGAGCGTGGGCACGGTGCCGTCGAGTGTCTTGGCGGCCAGGTCGCGCATGGCGAGCAGCTTATTAGCCGACAGGCCGGCCTCGCGCAGCAGATGTTCTGGCGCAGCCAGCAGCTGCTCCGGTTGCGGGTGGTAGTCGCCGAAGGTCTCGATTACGCGACGGAGGATCGCGGCTGCCGCTTTGCCGTGCAATTGCTGGTAGACGATCGATTCCAATAGCGCCTCAAAGGGCGAGTGCTGGCTTTTGAGCCGGAGCGTATAGGGACCCGCGCGCTCGATCAGGACGCCGAGCTTGGGGTCTTTTGCGGCCAGCTCTCGCAGCGCGAGGCGGGCGTCGTAACGCACCGGGCGGCGGCCGTCACTCATGAGCGGGTCTCGACAGGGGAGTATCGCGTGGGATGAAAGAGCGCAGCATGGCAACAGCAGTGTATCCGGCGCAATTGAAAACCGTTCAAAGCGCACGAATTGTTATGTGGAGCGGAGGGCGAACCAAGCTCGTACACAACGCGCGGTCATTGCTCCGCGCGTGTGGCAGGCACAGCTGCGATTCTATGCAGGTCGCTTCTTCACAAAGAAGAGCCGCACGCTTGCCAGCGCGAAGATCGTATTGCTCCGGTAGCAATCGCGCACAATCCGGGGTTTGGGCGTCACGCAAAAAATCCGGGCACGTGGCTCCGGCTTGCGTGAAAGGGGAATATGGCTGGTATAGTTTTTCTTTGCACACCTAAGTTCTTGACGGAAGTACGACCGAAGTAGTCGTTAAACACTCACTGCAGCACACCTTCAACAGACGGCAGCAGCAGCCGCAGCAGGAACGCATTCATGGCGCAGATTTTTGACCGCAGCTCAAACGCGCTGGCCCGCATGAGCCTGGTCTTGACCGGATTGATCGTCATCGCCCTCGGCGTGACACTTGACCAGTTGCAACGTTCGCCGTGGGTGACGCGGCAGGGACAGAGAGCCGACCAGCCGGTCCCATTCAGCCACAAGCACCACGTGATGGGCCTTGGTATCCAGTGCCAGTACTGCCATACCTCGGTGGAGAAATCGAGCTATGCCGGCATCCCACCAACCAAAACCTGCATGAACTGCCACGCGCAGATCTGGACCAATGCGCAGCTGCTCGAGCCGGTGCGGCAGAGCTGGGCCACGGGCGAGTCGATCCGCTGGATCCGGGTGCACGATCTGCCGGACTATGTGTATTTCAACCATTCGATCCACGTGAACAAGGGACTGGGCTGCTCGTCCTGCCACGGCCGCGTGGACCTGATGCCGATCATGTACCAGCAGAACTCGCTGCAGATGGAGTGGTGCCTGAACTGCCATCGCAACCCGGCGGTCAATCTGCGCCCGGCCAACCAGATCTACAACATGGCCTGGACCGGTCCCACGCGCGACAAGCCCGTGTGGTGCGGCACGGATGGCGATAAGTACGGCACGCCCACCGCGCAGACCATCGCCTGCACTACCGTGAATCCAGGGAAGGCGAGTGCGGTTGCCGCTTCGATCGACATGCTGCCGCCGACCGCGGGCCCGGAGACCAACATGCTCGACGTGAACGCGCACGGCGGTGCCAGCGATGGCATACCGGCCGCCTCGCTCAGCTATGTGAAGTTCACCAACCAGGAAGCACTGGGCAAGTATCTGGTATCGCAGTACCACATCCGTACGCCGCATGAGTTGAGCAGCTGCGAGACCTGCCACAGATGAAGCGGGAGACCATGGGCAACGGAGCGGACGGGATTAAAGCAGAGATGGACAGAGTGGATTCAGCAAGACGCGGTTTGACGGCGAAAAGTGACAGTGGAGAGCTGCTGGTGACGGTAGGTGCATCGCGCAGTGCTGAGGGCGGCATGACGCTGGCCGAAGCGCGGGCCGCGCTCGATGGCAAGCAAGGCGCGGCCTACTGGCGCGGTCTGGACCAGGTCGCCAGCGAACCCGGTTTCGATCGCATGGTGGAGCGCGAGTTCCCGCAGCATGCGCAGGAGTGGGTGGACCCGGTCTCGCGGCGCGGTTTCATGAAGCTGATGGGCGCTTCGCTGGCCATGGCTGGCCTGGCTGGCTGCACCAAGCAGCCCGATGAGCCGATCTATCCCTACATCAAGCAGCCGGAGGACCTGGTTCTCGGCAAGCCGACCTACTTCACGACTGCCTTCCCATTCCCAACCGGGGCGATCCCGCTGCTGGTGAAGACGGATGCGTACCGCCCGATCAAGATCGACGGCAACCCGGACCACCCGATGAGCAAGGGCGGCTCCGATCCGTTGTCGCAGGGGCAGCTGCTTGGCCTTTACGACCCGGACCGTTCGCAGCGGGTCACCTATCGCGGCGAGACCACCGAGTGGTCGAACTTCCAGAACGCCTTTATCAAGGCGCTGCAGCAGACCGGCGGTCAGGGGGTGTATTTCCTGAGCGCCACGGTTACGTCGCCCACGCTCGCCGCCCAGTGGAAGCGGGGGCAGGCAGCGTATCCGGCGGCGAAATTCGTGCAGTACGACCCGGTGAATCGCGACGCCGCGCGGCAGGCCTCCAAGGCCGCTTTTGGCGACTTTTATGACGCGCAATACCAGCTGGCCGGGGCCGATGTCATCCTCTCGTTGGACGCCGAGTTTCTTTCCGGCATCAACCAGCCGGGATTCATCAAGCTCTCCGGCGATTGGGCCAACCGGCGCAAGCTGATGGACGCGTCGGTCGAGATGAACCGGCTGTACGCGGTCGAAAGCACGCCTACCACGACCGGCTTCAAGGCCGATCACCGGCTGGCGATGAAGCCGACGCGGCTGGCGATGTTTGCGCAGGCTCTAGCGGCAGCGGCTGGCGCGGGGGCGGGTGCTCCGGAGGGCGGTCAGTGGAGCTCCGGCGAGCAGAAATTCCTGGAGACCGCCGCGAAGGATCTGAAGGCGAGTGCCGGCAAATGCGTGGTGATCCCGGGTGAGCAAGCGCCGGCCTCCGTGCATCTGGCCGCGATTGCCATGAACGCCGCGCTGGGCAACGTCGGCAAGACGGTGATGTACATCGAGCCGGTCAACCCCATGCCGTCGATCCAGACCGACGATATGAAGAACCTGGTCGCCGACATGAATGCCGGCAAGGTGCAGTGGCTGGTGATGCTGGATGCGAATCCGGTGTATGCCACGCCCGCCGACCTGAAATTTGGCGAGGCGCTGAACAAAGTGCCGAACTCCGTGCACCTGGGCGCCTACGCGGATGAGACGGGACAGGTCGCGACCTGGCACCTGAACAGCGCGCACTTCCTGGAGATGTGGTCCGATGCCCGGGCGTACGACGGCTCGGTCTCGATCATCCAGCCAATGATCGATCCGCTGTATGGCGGCCACTCCGCGCATCATGTTCTGCAGTTGATGAACGACGATCCGGAAATGTCGCCCTATGACGTCATTCGGACCAACTGGCAGGCGCAGCTTAGTGGCAATGGCGGTAATGCGACCAGCGGCTCCGACCTGGGTATTGCCTTTGAAAACGCCTGGCGCAAGGCGCTGCACGACGGCTACCTGCAGAACACGGCCTTCCAGCCCAAGACGCTCGCGGCCAGCGCCGGTGGTGCGGGCATGCTATCAATGCCGCAGGGCGGTGAGGGCGGTGGGAATGATAAGACGCTCGAGATTATCTTTCGCCCCGACCCGACGATCTACGACGGCCGCTACTCCAACAACGGCTGGCTGCAGGAGCTGCCCAAGCCGGTCATCAACGCCTCCTGGGACAACGTCGTTCTGATGAGCCAGCCGACACTGGCCAGGCTCGATTTGAAGGAATCCGATGTTGTCGAGATCGCCCAGAACGGGCTCAAGGTCAAGGGCTCCGTGCTGGCCGTGCCCGGCCATCCCGATGACGCGATCACGCTTTACCTGGGCTACGGCCGCTTAAACGCGGGCCGCGTCGGCAGCGGCATGGGCTTCGATGCCTACCGGGTGCGCTCGTCGTCGAGCCCCCTCTTCGCTACAGGCGCGACGCTCAAGAAGACTGGCGAGATCTACGAGGTCGCGCTGACCAAGAGCCACTACAACGACGACCGCGGCAAGCGGGCGCTGGCTGGCTCGATCGCCGGCGGCCCGACGCACTCGCTTGAAGGCGACGAGGCGCTGACCCGCGGCATCGTGCGTTATGCGACGCTCGACGAGTTCAAGGAGTCGCCGTCGTTCGCCCATGAGGGCAGCTGGCCGGAGGATCCCGAGCCCGACACCAGCATGTTTGCGAACTTTCAATACGATAAGAATGCCTGGGGGCTGGCCATCGATCAGAACTCCTGCATCGGCTGCAATGCCTGCGTGGTGAGCTGCTATGCGGAGAACAACATCGCCGTGGTCGGCAAGCACAACGTCAAGACCGGCCGCGACATGCAGTGGCTGCGCATCGACACCTACTACGAGGGAGACCTCCAGGCGCCGCGCGCGCACTTCCAGCCCATGCTCTGCCAGCATTGCGAGAATGCGCCCTGCGAGCAGGTGTGCCCGGTGGGCGCCACGATCCACACGCCGGAAGGCCTGAACACGATGGTCTATAACCGCTGCGTGGGCACGCGCTATTGCTCGAACAACTGCCCCTACAAGGTGCGCCGCTTCAACTTCCTCCTCTTTTCCGACTACGAGACGGAAAGCCTGAAGTTCATGCGCAATCCGGATGTCTCGGTGCGCAGCCGCGGCGTGATGGAGAAGTGCAGCTACTGCGTGCAGCGTATCTCGGCGGCCAAGATCGAGGCGGACAAGCAAAACCGCGAGATCCGGGACGGCGAGATCGTGACCGCCTGCCAGCAGGCCTGTCCGACCGACGCCATCGTCTTCGGCAACATCAACGACAGGACCAGCCGGGTGGCCAGGATCAAGGCCCAGAAGCGCAACTATGGCGTGCTCGCCGACCTGAACACGCGGCCCCGCACCACCTACATCGCGGAAGTGATCAACCCCAACATGGAGCTCTGGAACACGCCGGTTGAGCACGCGCCTGATGCAGGCACGCCCAGGGCGGGCTGAAGCCGCTAACCCCAACGCAACCCAACAAGTGGACCGACAGATATGGCGACCAAAAACATTAAGGTAAACGATCCGATGCTGGATCCGGTGACGGGAGAGGTCCGGGTCATCGCCCCGGGGCATACCTTCAAATCCGTCACGGACAAGATCTCGCGGATCGTGCTCACCACGCACACGCCGATGGGGTGGTTCTTCGGCCTGCTGGTGGCGGGCGGCATCATCATGATCCTGATGACCGCACTCACGTGGCTCGTTCTCAAGGGTGTCGGCATCTGGGGCCTGAGCATCCCGGTGGGCTGGGGCTTTGCCATCATCAACTTCGTCTGGTGGATCGGTATCGGCCACGCCGGCACGCTGATCTCGGCGATCCTGCTGCTCTTCAAGCAGACCTGGCGCAACTCGATCAACCGCTTTGCCGAGGCCATGACTATCTTTGCCGTGGTCTGCGCCGGCATGTTTCCGCTGATCCACGTGGGGCGGCCCTGGCTGGGGTACTGGCTTTTTCCGTATCCCAACTCGATGAACGTCTGGCCGCAGTTCCGCTCGCCGCTGCTGTGGGACGTCTTTGCCGTCTCCACCTATGCGACGATCTCGGTGGTCTTCTGGTATGTCGGCATGGTGCCGGATTTGGCGACGCTGCGCGATCGCTCGAAGTCGCGGGTTGGTCAATACACCTACGGCCTGCTGGCCCTGGGCTGGCGCGGTTCGGTCCGCCACTGGATGCGGTATGAGACGGCCTCCCTGCTGCTGGCCGGCCTGGCGACGCCGCTGGTGCTCTCGGTGCACACCGTCATCTCCTTCGACTTCGCGGTGGCCGTCCTACCCGGCTGGCACACGACCATCTTCCCGCCCTACTTCGTCGCCGGCGCCGTCTACTCCGGCTTCGCCATGGTCATCACTCTCGCCGTGCCCATCCGCAAGTTCTACCATCTGGAGGATGTCATCACCATCCGCCACCTGGACAACATGGGCAAGGTCATGCTCACGACCGGACTGATCGTCGCCTACGGCTATGGGATGGAGCTCTTCATGAGCTGGTACTCGGCCAGCCACTGGGAGTATTTCGCATTCTGGAACCGCATCTTCGGGCCCATGGGCTGGTCGTACGCGATCCTGATCACGTGCAACATTGCACTTCCGCAGTTGCTGTGGCTGCGCGGCGTGCGCACCAGCCCGTCCCGGATGTTCGTCATGTCGCTCGTCGTTAACAGTGGCATGTGGTTCGAGCGCTTCGTGATCGTCGTCACTAGCCTGTATCGCGACTTCCTGCCTTCGTCCTGGGGCACCTACAAGGCGACGCGCTGGGACTACGGCACCTTTCTGGGAACGCTGGGTCTGTTTACCTTTCTGTTCTTCCTGTTTATCCGCTTCCTGCCCATGATCCCGATGTCCGAGCTGCGCGTTCTGCTGCCGCAGTCCAAGGTCAAGGCCGAGAGCGAGCCGCTGCCGGAGGCAGGTGACTAATGTCGATACCTGAAGGCACCTACGGCCTTTTGGCCGAGTTCGATACCGCGGGGCAGTTGACGGAGGCTGCGAAGGTGTCCTACGACGCGGGCTGGCGCCGCCTGGACTGCTACACGCCCTATCCCTGCGAGGAGGCGGCGGAGGCCATCGGCTTCCACCGCAACTTCGTCCCGCTGATCACGCTGGTGGGTGGGCTGATGGGCTGCGCCGCGATGTTTCTGATGGAGACCTGGATCAACGTCTGGGCCTACCCGCTTAACATCGGCGGACGCCCGTACTACGCCTGGCCGGCCTTTATTATCCCGGCATATGAGTGGACGATTCTGTTTGCGGGTCTGACGGCGGCCTTTGGCATGCTTGCGATGTGCGGTCTGCCGGCGCCCTACCATCCGCTCTTCAATGCGCCCAACTTCCGCACTGGCGCGTCGGCGGATAAGTTCTTCCTGTGCCTGGAGGCGCGTGACCCCAAGTTTGCGGCCAATGAATCGCGGCAGTTTTTGGAGAGCTTCGCACCGGTCTCGATCGTGGAGGTGGAGTATTAACGCGATTGCGCAATCAACGTCCCGCGGCAGCCGGGCACTGCGTGTTGCGAGCGGCTGCGCCGTGGCAACGTTGGCCGTGCTGGCCGGCTGCCGGCAGGACATGCACAACCAGCCGAAGTTCGTGCCGCAGCGTGGAACCGCCTTTTTCGCCGACGGCCGCTCAGCGCGCCCGCAGGTGGAGCACACCGTCGCCCGCAACCAGATGTACGAGGGGAACTTCTTCTACACCGGACTCGAGAACGGCAAGGAAGTGAACGCGCTGCCCTTTCCGGCGACGATGGCCGTCCTCCAGCGCGGACAGGAGCGCTACAACATCTACTGCACACCGTGCCACTCGCGCGTTGGCAATGGCGCTGGCATGATCGTGCAGCGCGGCTACAAGCCGGCGGGCAACTTCCACGATGCGCGCATCCTGGCCGAGCCGCTGAGCCACTACTTCTACGTCATCACCAACGGCTATGGCGCCATGCCGGATTACTCGGCGCAGATCACCGCCGCCGACCGCTGGGCGATATCCGCTTACATCCGTGCGCTGCAGCTGAGCCAGAATGCCAAGGCAGCCGATCTGCCCGCCGGCGTGCAGGTGGAGCAGTTGACCGATGTGGCGGAGCGGCAAGGACTGCCGCAGAGCTACGCGCAGCCCTGGGAGATGCCGGGCACCGCCGTCTATGCGGAGCCGCCGACTGGCAATCCCGGCATGGCCCCGCCCGAGCCGGTGAGCGCGCCATCGGAAAAGAACCGGCCATTGCTGTCGACGCCCAACGGCGATTCGCTCCCCATGTCGAACGCCCACAGTAGCTCCCGCCTTGGCCGTTATGGCCAGCAGGGCGAGCAGGCGCCCACCATGCCCAACGCACCCAAGCCAGCAACGCGCCCGCATCCCGGGCCGGGAAAGCAGTAAGGAGTCCAGAGAGAGAATGGCACACGGACACGGACATGCTTTACGAACACTGCCGGCTGACCTCAACGCGCCGGCGCTGCTGGGCAGAGGGCGCATCCGGGCGCTGACGGTAGGCGCGGTCTTCACGGTCCTTTCGGTCGTGCTCGCGGTGCTGGCGGCGATCTTCGATCACGACGGCATCGACCATCTGCTGCGCTCCTGGCTGATGGGCTTCATGATCTGCTTCGGCTTCTGCGTGGGCGGCATGGCCATGTTAATGGTGCAGTATCTCTCCGGTGGCAAGTGGGGATTGTTGATTCGCCGGCCGCTCGAGGCCATGAGCCGCACCCTGCCGATGATCGCGCTGATGTTCCTGCCCATCGGCTTGGGCATGAAGCGGCTGTATCTCTGGGCGCGGATCGCGAATCCCGTGCAGGCGCTCCAGCAGCACCTCATCACCCGTGAAGAGGCGCATGACATCGCGTGGAAGCGGCCCATGCTCAGCATTCACAGTGTGTGGATCCAGACGATCATCTGCTTTGCGATCTGGTTCCTGTTCATGATCCCGATGAACCGCTGGGGTCTGCGCCGCGATGCCGACACCGAACCCAACGTCCCCTTTTGGCAGCGCCGGTTTGAGAACATCAGCGGCATCGGCGTCGTGATCTACTCACTCACCCTCACTGTCGGCGCGATCGACTGGGTAATGTCGACCGACGTGACCTGGTTCTCGACCATGTATGGATTGCTCTTCCTGGTCGGCCAGGGTTATGCGGTGCTGGCGCTCTCCGTCATCACGGTCGTCAGTTTGTCCAAGACCGAGCCGATGAAAACCGTGCTGCGGACCACCGAGCAGCATGACCTGGGAAAGCTCTGCTTCGCCTTTGTGATGTTGAATATCTATCTCGCGTTCTCGCAGTTCCTGATCATCTGGTCCGGCAACCTGCCCGAGGAGATTCCCTGGTACCTGGATCGCATTCGCGGGCACTGGGGCGTCATCATCTCGCTGAACTTCATCTTCCACTGGCTGATCCCCTTTTCGCTCCTGCTCTCGCGTGACATCAAGCGCAACAAACGCAAGATCGTGCTGGTAGCCAAGTGGATGATCTTCGCCCGTTGCTGGGATATGTTCTGGCTGATCGAACCAAGCTTCCCCGATGCGCGCCGGAACCTGCACTTCTCCTGGGGCATTCTGGAGTACTCCGCCGTACCGGTGGCCATGATCGCCTTCTGGGTGGTGTATTACCTGCGGGAGCTGAACGCGCGGCCGCTAGTGCAGACCAACGATCCGCACCTGGTCGAAATATTGGAGGCAGAGCATGCCCACGCCTAACGACTCGCAACGCCCTGATACTCATCCGGACGACACACATGGCTACAGCTACACCGCGACCGGCAAGGGTGAGCCCTCGCCCGGGTACGAGACCTCGGACGTCAAGGTCACGGGCATCCTCGTCTTTCTGGTCTCGCTGGCCGTCTTCCTCGTGATCTTCTTTGTTTTCTGCTTTGGCATGGGCAAGGTCATCAACAATGCACTGGTGAAGCACGATGGGCCCTCCAACAAGTGGAATGCGCCGCTGGTGGTCACGGACCGCAAGAACCTGGAATCCAGCGCCGCCATGGAGCAGCAGCAGCTCGCGCGGATGACGCAGCGCTTTCCCACGCCGCGCCTGCAAATGGACGACGGCAACCAGGATATTGCTGACATGCATGCCCGCGAGGATTTGCTGCTGGACCACTACACCTGGATCAATCGCCAGCAGGGTGAGCTTCGGATTCCCATTGGAAGGGCCATGGCCGTGATTGCGCAGCAGGGACTCCCTGTCATCCAGGGCAGCGAGGCAGAGCAGGTGATGACCGCCGATGAGAACCAGACTCTCAGCCTGCCGCTTACCAACGGCTTTGCTCGCACTGGATACGAAGAGCAGCTGGAGGTGGAGCAGGCGCGCAAGCAAGAGAGCCGTCAACCAAAGGCGAGAGAGCAGGCCTCGCTGACTTCGTCGCACTAGAGCGGTATCGACAGCACGCATAGGCGATACGCATTGAAAATCACGTATTGAAAATGTAGACCAGCCAAAACAGAGATGTAGCCATTCCGCCACAGCGGTGCGGCGGCAGTTACGATTAGAAGCATGACCTCGATGCCAAAGAAGAGTCCAAAGACGAGCACAACCCGCTTCCGATTCACCCTGCGGCAGCAGCTCCGCGCCGCTGCAGTCGCGGCCCTCCTGGCACTGGGCTGCTCGGCTGCGCCGTGTGGATGGGCTCAGGTGGCGAGTCCCGGAGACAAGCAGATGGGGGAGCCCGCTGAGGATCATCTGCCGGATATGCTCAGCAAGGTAACGATCGCGCAGCGCCTGAACCAGAAGCTTCCCTTGAACGCAACCTTTCGCGATGCCAATGGCGGCACGGTGCAGCTGGGCGACTACTTTGGGGAGCGTCCCGTAATCCTGGCGCTGGTCTACTACCAGTGCCCCATGCTTTGCTCGGAAGAGCTTAAGGGCCTGGTGGGCGCGCTCGAGATGGTCAGCTTCAAGCCGGGCAAGGACTTCGATATTGTGGTCATCAGCATCGATCCGAATGAAGGACCGGCTCTGGCGCATGCTAAGAAAGTCGAGTACGTCAAGTATTACGGTCATCCAGAGAGCGCGCCGGGATGGCACTTCCTCACCGGTCCCCAGGCCTCGATCCATGCCGTCAGCGAAGCAGTTGGTTTCGGATATGTGCGGGTGCCGGGACCGGACGGCAAGCTCAACCAGTTTGCGCATGCCAGCTCGATCGAGATCGTGACCCCCGATGGCCGGCTTGCGCAATACTACCTGGGTGTCGAGTACTCGCCCAACGATCTGCGCCTGGGATTGGTAGAGGCCTCACAGCACCGGATCGGAACGCCGGTGGATAACCTCCTGACCTACTGCTACCGGTACGATCCGCAACGCAACAAACATAGCCTGGTAATCGCGCGCGTGGTGCAGCTGGGTGGGCTGGTCACCGTGCTTGGATTGGGAAGTTTTATGGCGGTAATGTTCCGCCGCGACATTAAGCGAGACGGCAGTGGTGGCGCCAACGCATAACGCAGCACAATGATTTAGCGGTCATACGGTTTCGCGCCGCTGGCCATACAGTTTACGGGTAAAGGGAACGATGCATATAAGTCCAGTGCTCTGGCAGTTTTTGATCAAATGGCTGACGACCTTCGCGATTTTCCCGCCGGAGGCGTCCGCCATCGCGCCCTACATGGACGCCTTCTACTTCTTTCTGGTCGGGATCTCGCTCTTCGGGCTGGTCGTGGTGGCCCTGATGATCACGGCTTTTTCGATCAAATACCGCGCCTCCAAGAATCCGACAGCTACGCACATCGAGGGATCGACGCTGCTGGAAGCCACCTGGACCATCATTCCGCTGGCTCTGTTCATGGTCTGTTTCGTCTGGGGCGCCCTGCTCTACTTCCGCATCTACAATCCGCCGACGAACGCGATGAACATCTATATCGTTGGCAAGCAGTGGATGTGGAAGGCCGAGCATCCGGGTGGTCAGCATGAGATCGACGCCCTGCACATCCCGATCGGCAAGCCGGTGCAGCTGACGATGATCTCGCAGGATGTTTTCCATAGCTTCTCCATTCCGGCCTTCCGCATCAAGCGCGAGGTGATCCCGGGGCGCTACTCGACTGTCTGGTTTCAGGCTACGAGCCCCGGTACGTACCACCTCTTCTGCACGCAGTACTGCGGCACCCTGCATTCCTCCATGATCGGCGATATTGTCGCGATGACGCCCGACGACTACCAGAAGTGGACGGCGGGCGCGACCAGCGGCCAATCGCTGGCGCAGAATGGCGAACGGCTCTTTGCCAGCCTGGGGTGCAATGCCTGCCACACAGCTGGTGATGGTGCGCGCGGCCCGAATCTGTGGGGGCTCTATGGTCACCAGGAGATTCTGCAGAACGGCCACTCGATCGTCGTCGACGACGCCTTCCTGCGCGGCTGCATCCTGAACCCGACCACGCACCAGGTCGCCGGCTATCTGCCGATCATGCCGACGTACCAGGGGCAGGTCAGCGAAGAAGGATTGATCGATCTCGTGGAATACATAAAAGGTCTAAAATCCAACTACCGGATCCAGCAGACCTTAAACACAAACACCTTTTCGCCAAGCCAGGCGGGCGCCGTCGGTTCCTCCGGAAACTCTCGCTCAGAGCGGACAACCGGAGCTAGAGAGATGCCCGATTCCGGGCCAGACACATCGACCTCCAAGGGAAGGGGGATTTCGCCGCAATGAGCACGAACACTATTGTCCGACTTCCGAACCAGCAGGAAGCGACGCTGCCAAAGCGTAGCTATCTAAACAGCGAGTATGGCTTGAAGAGCTGGCTGCTCACGGGTGACCACAAGCGTATCGCCATCCTGTATCTGATCTCGATTACGTTCTTCTTTTTCGTGGGTGGAGCCTTTGCCGGCCTGATCCGGCTGGAACTGCTGACGCCGCTGCCTGACCTTGTTGCCTCGGACACGTACAACAAGCTCTTCACCATGCACGGCATCATCATGGTCTTTTTCTTCCTGGTGCCGTCGGTGCCGGCGGTGATCGGCAACTTCGTTCTGCCGATCATGCTGGGGGCCCGAGATCTTGCCTTCCCCAAGGTGAACCTGCTGAGCTGGTACCTGTACCTGATCGGTGCTGGCTTCACGCTCGCAGCCCTGGTGCTGGGCGGCGTGGATACGGGCTGGACCTTCACCACGCCACTCTCGACTCACTACCTGAATACTCACGTCATCACGGCAGCCATGGGCGTCTTTGTCGCCGGGTTCTCCTCGATCTTTACCGGGCTGAACTTTATCGTGACCACGCACCGCATGCGCGCTCCCGGCATGACCTGGTTCCGCATGCCGCTTTTTGTCTGGTCGAACTATGCGGCTTCGATACTGATGGTGCTCGGCACCCCGGTCCTGGCGATTACGCTGGTCCTGGTTGCGCTGGAGCGCGCGGTCGGCATCGGCGTCTTCGATCCCAACAAGGGTGGCGATCCGATACTTTTCCAGCACCTCTTCTGGTTCTACTCACATCCGGCCGTCTACATCATGATCCTTCCTGGCATGGGTGTGATCTCAGAGACCATCAGCACCTTCTCCCGCAAGCGCGTTTTCGGCTATACGGCCGTGGCGTTCTCGTCGGTGGCGATTGCCGTCTTTGGCTTCTTCGTCTGGGCGCACCACATGTTCATCATGGGTGTCTCCAACTACTCGGCGCTGGTCTTCTCGCTGTTGACCATGCTGGTTGCCGTGCCTTCGGCCATCAAGATCTTTAACTGGTCGGCCACTCTCTATAAGGGCTCCATTACCTTCGAGACGCCGATGCTTTACTCCTTCGGCTTCATCGGTCTGTTTACCATCGGCGGTCTCACCGGGGTCTTTCTTGGCTCGCTGGGTATGGACATCCATCTCACCGAGACCTACTTCATCGTGGCGCACTTTCACTTTGTGATGGTCGGCGGCATGCTCATGGCCTACCTTGCGGGCATCCACTTCTGGTGGCCCAAGATGACCGGACGCATGTATCCGGAGGGCCTCTCGAAGCTGGCAGCGGTGACCACCTTCATCGGGTTCATCATCACCTTCTTCCCGCAATTTATCCTGGGCTATCTGGGCATGCCGCGCCGGTATCACGCCTATCCTCCGGAGTTTCAAGTGCTCAACGTGCTGTCGACGGCGGGAGCAACGGTGCTGGGTGTTGGCTACTTGATGCCGATGCTTTACATGACCTGGTCACTGAAGTATGGTGCGATTGCGGGCTCGAATCCGTGGCAGGCGACTGGTCTGGAGTGGCAGATCTCCTCACCACCGCCCACGGAGAACTTTATCGAGATTCCTATCGTGGACCACGAAGCATATGACTACGACTGGCTGGCCCACAAGACCGAACACGAGGTGACCGTTGGATAGCCAAGCCGTCGTACTCGGACGCGAATCCGAGACCGAACATCACGACCATGACCATCCTTCCTACCTGCGCCACCACTTTGAAACGGTGGCGCAGCAAAAGGAAGCTTCCTCCCTGGGCATGTGGCTCTTTCTGCTCACCGAAATTATGTTTTTCGGTGGCCTTTTCATGGCGTATCTGCTGTATCGCAACTGGTACTACGACGCCTTTGTTGCCGGTAGCAACACGCTTGGTATCGGGCTCGGAACGACCAATACGGCAGTTCTCATCCTTTCGAGCTTCACCATGGCCATGGGCGTCTACTGCGCAGAGACCCGCAACCGCAAAGGGCTGATGACCTCGCTGGGCATCACCATCGTGCTCGGACTTGTCTTCCTGGGCATCAAGTCGGTTGAGTACCACGAGAAGTACACGGCGCATCACATTCCGGGCGCAAACTTCAGCATTGAAGATTTTGTCCATCCGAAGGATGCCCGCGATGTCGCTCTTGCTCCCGACATGGCGGAGCATACCCAGCTCTTTTTCTTCCTGTACTTCGCCATGACCGGCATGCACGCGCTGCATATGATTATCGGCATCTCGATCCTGTTTGCCCTGTTCTACAAGGCTTGGAAGAACGAATACACGACCGGGCATAGCACGACCATCGACAACTTCGGCCTGTACTGGCATTTTGTCGATATTGTCTGGATCTTCCTCTTTCCCTTGCTGTATTTGATCAGTCGTCATCCATTGAAATAATCCGGGAGAATACAGGTGTCGCAGCCCACGCTCGAACAACATCACGTAGTTGGCCCGAAGGTATACGGCCTCATCCTGCTCATTTTGCTAATCGCTACAGGTCTGACTACCGGGGTGGCCTTTCTGGATTTGGGCATCTTTAACCCGATTGCCGCGGTCGGCATCGCCTGCATCAAAGCCGTGCTGGTCATCTTATTCTTTATGCATATCCGTTATAGCTCGCGGGTGATCATGCTCACCGTGGGCGCTGGATTCTTTACCTTCCTGGTGCTTATCACGATGACGCTTAGCGATTACATGAGCCGCGCCTGGGGTCTTTGGTAGAACACCGGTAGCGGCTGTACGCCGGGCGCCACCCTTGGCGCCTTTTCTCTTTTGCGAAATCCCTGATGCGGCCTGGTGTGTCTACACGAATGCACCGGGCCGCACGCATGATATTCATGGACGTATGACAGAGGAGACTGCTCTTCCCCAAGCGCTGGCAACACTGGCTGACGACCCGCGCGTGACGGTCCGCCGTGGCGGCGCACCGCTCCCCGATGCGAAGTGTGTCGTCTACTGGATGCAGCGGGCCGAACGCGGTGTCGATAATCCGGCTCTGGATACGGCCATCCACATCGGCAACGAGCTCCGGCTGCCGGTCGTGGCCTTTTTTTCCGCCATCTCCAACTTCCCGAACGCCAATCTGCGCCACTACGTATTTCTGAACCAGGGTCTCCAAGATGTGGAGGCAGACCTGCACGAGCGCGGTGTCGGCTTTGTGGTGCGGCGTCCTCCGGGCAACTCACTCGAGGCCTTTGCCGCCGAGGTAGGCGCGGCCATGATCGTCGGCGACGAGAATCCAATGCGCGAACCGGAGCGCTGGCGCAAGGTGCTAGCTGGGCGGCTGCGCATGCCCTATTGGACGGTGGATGCCGATGTGGTCGTGCCTTCGAAGCTCTTCACCAAGCCGATGTATGCACTGCACATCTTTCGTCCGCATCTCTATGCGGAGCTCCCGAAGTATCTGGTTGCGCCCGAGCAGCCCCGGCCTCATAAGGAGTGGAAGCAGCCCAATGGGTTGGAATCGTACCCGGTGCATGACGACATCACGCAGGGTTGGACGAAGTTTGACCGCAGCGTGCACCCAGTGGACACCTTTCGTGGCGGCACGCACACGGCGAAACGGCGGCTCAAGGCCTTTGTTCAGAACCAGCTCGCCTATTACGACATGGCGCGCAAGCATCCCGAAGACCAAGGAACCAGCCAGCTCTCGCCCTACCTGCACTTTGGCCACATCAGCCCGCTTACCATTGCGCTCGCGGCGATGGAGGCCGTGAAAGCGGGGCACGTGCCAAAGGCCGCGTACGACGCCTACATCGGCGAGTTGGTGGCGTGGCGCGAGCTCTGCGTGAACTCCGTCCGCTATTCATCGAACTACGATTCCATCGAGTGCGCCGAGCCCTGGGCCGAGAAGACGCTGAGCGCGCACGTCCGCGACAAACGCGACCCGCTCTACACGCTGGAGCAGATGGAGCGCGCCGAAACCTACGACGATCTATGGAACGCCTCACAGCTGCAGATGGTGCGCTACGGCTGGATGCACAACCAGATGCGCATGTACTGGGCCAAGAAGATCCTGGAGTGGTCTCCAACGCCGGCGAAGGCCTTCGAATATGCCGTCCACCTGAACGACAAATACGAGATGGACGGGCGCGATCCCAACGGGTATGCGGGCATCGCGTGGGCCATCGCAGGCAAGTTCGACCGGGCCTGGGGCGAGCGGAAGATCTTTGGCAAGATCCGCTATATGTCGGGCGCGTCGACAGGAAGAAAGTTCAACTCGAAAAAGTATATCTTCCTCGTCGACAACGAAAAGTCGGCAAAGGCCGAGCTCTATAGCGACGCCTTGCGCTAGAGCGGTTTTCCTGTTGCTATGCGCCACCGGCCTTTATGATCTGCGTCTTTTCTTAACGGAAAAGCCACGCCTTCTTTTGTGGCTCCACCATACACCTACAGGAAAACCGCGCTAGACCCTCCGGGGGAGTCACATCCCCATTTCGTAACCAGCGCAGTGCAGATACTTGGCGTAGTCACCCGGCTGTGCATTCCATAATGGGGCACTACTTCCAGGAGAGGCGGGTGGCGGAGCGCTTGAATTAGCGGCGGTTCCCCCGCGCCCTAACCTGAGAAGTTTGAGATCCCAGGTGAATAGGCGTCCCTTTCAACAGGCTTTACTGCTCCTCTGCTTTGTTCTCGCTGCGTGCTCTTTGCAAGCACAGGAACCACTGCTTTCACCGGCCGGGTCCCAGCTCCGTGCAGGTCTCGGAAGTACGCCCGGTGTCTCCCATCGCGCTGCCGCCACCAGCTTCCTGGCGCAGCGGGGGATTGGGGTGCATGGTTTCAGCTACGGTACACCCGGCCCCACACCTGCCGAGATGCTGTTCCGCGCTCGGGTGCAACGGAACGCTCTGCGTGCGCGAGCAGCTGACACAGGCGCGAATGTCGCGCTAAGCGCACCGTGGACCGCTGCGGGTCCGCAACAGGCTCAGACGAAAGCCTTCGGTTTGGTGACCGGCCGGGTCACGAGCCTCGCGGTCGACTCCTCGGACGCGAGCGGCAACACGGTTTATCTAGGAACGACCGGCGGCGGAATCTGGAAATCGAAGAACGCTGCCGGCTCCCCGTCGGCTGTGACATTTTTGCCGCTAACGGATGGCCTCCCCGGCGAGAACACCGGCACTGGCAATCTGACCTCCCTCAGTATCGGCGCGTTGAGCGTACAACCGCGTGGAACGAAGGTCATTCTGGCGGGCACGGGAGATCCTAACGACGCGCTCGATTCCTACTATGGAAATGGCATTCTGCGTTCAGAGGATAGCGGCAATTCGTGGAGCCTGACCACGCAATCGTCCGATGCTGACTACGGGCCTGGTCAAAACTTCAGCTTCTTTGGACTGAGCTTCTCCGGCTTCGCCTGGAGTGCGGACTCGCCAAACCTGGTAATAGCCGCCGTCTCCAGTTCGCTGGAAGGCGCGATCGTCAACGCAGGGCTGAGCGGCAGCAGCGCCATGGGGCTCTACTACTCGCAGGATGCCGGCAAAACCTGGCAGATGGCCACCATCACCAACGGACCGCAGCAGGTATTGCAGGGCCCCAACACCAACTTCACTTCATTCAGCGGAAATGCGGTCACGTCAGTCGTGTGGAATGGAGTGCGCCATACCTTCTACGCGGCTGTGCGCCGTTATGGCTACTACCAATCGACCGACGGCATCACGTGGACGCGCATTCAGAACCAGCCCGGATCGGGACTGAACACGACAGTCTGCCCGGCACGACCTGGGCAGCCGGGGTCGATGGGCTGCCCCATCTTCCGTGGAGCTCTCACGGTGCAGCCAGTCACGGGCGATACGTTCGCGATTACGACGAACTCGCCCGATCAAGGAAATACCGATCAGGGGCTCTATCGGGATGTTTGCGGCTTCACGAGCGGCAATTGCGTTAGCTCGACGGTGACATTTGGCCAGCAGCTCCCCTCTGGGTCACTGGAAGTAGGTGGCGGCAACAAAACCATCCCGCTAGCTGACTACAATCTATGGCTCAAGGCCATCCCCTCAGGTGGGGACACGCTGCTCTTTGCCGGAACGCAGGACATCTTCCGCTGCAGCCTGGCCACAAATTGCACCTGGCGCAACGCAACCAATGTCAGCAGCTGCGCCGCCGCCCAGGTGGCGCCCTCGCAGCACGCGGTCGACTGGGTTCCGGGGGCCAGTACACTCTACTTCGGCAACGACGGTGGCGTGTGGCGTACAACGGACGGCATCGCGCAGCAACCGTCCTCTTGTTCGAGCGATGACGCGAATCACTTTCAAAATCTGAATGGCGGTCTCGGCTCCCTGACCGAACTCACCTCCCTCGCGCAGGACCCGGTTCAGGATACGGTGATGCTGGCGGGCGCTGGGGCGAGTGGCAGCCTCTCTTCCCTGAACGGCAGCCAATACTGGCAGCAGGCGGAGACAGGATTGGGCCGGTACGCGGCAATCGATCCTAACAATTCTGAGAATTGGTATGTCACGTCCGGAGCCGCGGTCGGGATCAGCCGCTGCACGGCAGGTGCGGCCTGCGACACCTCGGGGTTTGGGGCCTCGCCGGTCATTGGCAACGGAGACGTCGATAACGATGGCAGTGGAATCACTTTTCCTGCGGTGTGGATGCTGGACCCGCAGAACTCGGCGAATCTCCTGGTGGCAACCTGCCGTATGTGGCGCGGACCCGCCACTGGTGGATGGTCGCAGAGCAACGCAATCAGTCCCATGCTGGATGGCAAAAACGCCCCGTATTGTCAGGGAAACGCACAGGTTCGTTCCCTCGCAGCCTCCGGCATGCCGAACGATCCTGGGGGAGCGGCGGAGTGGGTCTACGCTGGAATGGCAGGCCTCTTCGATGGTGGGGCGACAGGCGCTGGACACCTCTACAGCCAGACCGTGTCGCCCGGAACCACTGCATCCACGAAGTGGAACGACCTGTATCTGTCGCCAGTCACGAACGACTCGAACAATCGCGGGCAGTTCAATCCAGGCGACTTCGCGATCTCGTCGATAACGACTGACCCGCATGATGCGACGGGGAAAACGGTGTACGCTGTTCTGGCGGGTTTCAGTGGCAGCGGCTTGACCGAGACAGTGAGTCAGCCACTCGTGTATGCGTCTACCGATGCCGGCCAGCATTGGTTGAACATCACCTCCAACCTGCCGGACGCTCCGGTCAACGCAGTTCTGGTCGATCCGAACAATGCGAATATTCTTTACGTTGGAACGGACGTCGGCGTGTACATCACGTCGCAGGTAACGCAGTGCGGGCAATCGGGCGCTCAGTGCTGGAATCTTTACGGCACGGGTCTACCCGATGTGCCGATTGTGCAGCTGGTTCCGTTTACCGGAGGCGGCGAAACTCTGCTGCGGGCAGCAACGTATGGGCGCGGTGTTTGGCAGGTCCAGCTCGCGAGCCAGTCCGCTACGCAAGGCGCCACCACTTCCGCAGCAGCCTCGCCCGCCGCTCTTGCATTCGGCGACCAGGCAGTCAGCACAGTTGGAGCATATCAGTCTATAACGGTTACGAATATAGGCAGCAACACCATGACGATCAGCGGGATCTCCGTTCCTGGAGACTTCGTTAAGCAGAGCACGACCGAATGCCCCGCATCGCTTCCCGCAAACAGTTCGTGCACGATCCATATTGCTTTCGCTCCGACGGCCACTGGCCCACGCTCTGGAACGCTGACGATCTCCGCCAATGTAAGCGGAGGACAACTCACGGTCGCGCTTACCGGCAATGGCACGCCAAGTGGGCCGGTCGTGCTGACACCAACCAGTCTAAGCTTCGGGAGCATTCTGGTAGGCGCAAAGACGTCCGTGCAGTACTTGACGATTGCGAACATGAGCAACGCGATGATCGGTTTAAAGCTGCCGGCTGTCTCCGGCCCATTCGTCCTTACTGCGAACACCTGCGGCGCTACGCTGAATGCAAGCTTCAGCTGCACCGTCGGCGTGGTCTTTGCTCCAGCATCGGCAGGCCTGGCTTCCGGCTTTTTCTCCATTACGGATGATGCCGGAACCCAGGTCGCACTGCTCTCCGGCACTGGCCTGACAGGCGCCACAGACATGGCAGCGCCAACGTCGCTCAGCTTTGGTCCGCAACTGATCAACACCACGAGCGTGGCGCAAACCGTCACCCTGACCAACAATGGCGACTCGCCGCTGCAACTCATCACGACCTTTGTAACAGGGGATTTCACCGCGACCAATCTGTGCGGGTCGTCGCTCGCCGGTCACTCGAGCTGCGCGGTGCAGGTGACTTACTCGCCAAAGAACTTGGGAGCGGAATCCGGCGTACTGACCATTCAGGATACGAAGCAAAATGGCCTGAGCGCGCAAACCATCGCGTTGAGCGGAACGGGCCTCGCGCCGGCGGGCATTCCGTCGCTGGCTCCAGGCAATCTCGATTTCGGAGTGGAGGGCCTGAACCACGCATCGGCTGCCAAAGTGATAACAGTGACCAACAACACCAGGAGCGCGATCTCAGGACTACAAGTCCAGGTGAATGGTGACTTCTCGGCGCAGAGCAATACGTGTGGCGTGACTCTTGCGCCGGGGACGGCCTGCACGGTGGGGGTCGTCTTCACTCCTTCGCAGACGGGGGCGCGCTCGGGCACTCTTACCGCATCTAGCAGTAGTCTGGCAACACCTCTCGTCTCCAATCTGACGGGCACCGGCGTTGAGTTCCAGATTGTCGTCGTTGGATCGGCAACACAGACGGTTGTTGGCGGCAAGATAGCGACCTTCATGCTTCGGATCACGCCAGTGGGCGCCTCCAACGGCAGCATCGCCATGAATTGCGCTGGTATGCCTTCGGCTTCGGCCTGTTCCTTCGATAAATCATCCTTCCAACTGGTACCTGGAGCCGATACGATCGTCATTGTCAGTGTGGCGACGGGAGCGCAAAGCGCGGCCTCCCGCGTCAACCCATTCCGGTTAGCTGAGGTGGCGCTCGGTTGTCTGTTGCCGCTTGGCTGGGGTCTGCGCCGGTATCCGCGCGTGCTCTCGACCGTGTTGCTGGCGATGATCAGTCTTGGCGCCGTTGGTTGCGGTCTTACGATCAATGGCGGCAAAAAGGCGGCCTCGCCAACACCGGGCTCTGGTGCGGGAAGTTACACGCTCACCGTCACCGGCGCTGCTCCGGACGTGCAGCACGCAGTCACGCTCACGCTAAACGTCGAATGAGATTGTCCTAACAACGTTAGGATCTGCAGGGCGTGCGCTCTGCCTTTCGCCGCGTCTGCGATACCATGCCCAAAGGACCAGCACGACCGGGGAGCAGGGCGCGACTAGAGCATTTCTCCTGCAGGTGTAGACCGGAGAGCACGCCTACGCAGCTTTTCCGTTAAAAGCTGCATGTAACTCTCTCCAAAAAACACAGAGACAGGAGAAATGCTCCATGAAGTATCTCAATACGTTTCAGCGGATTCTGGGTCACCCCATGAATCAGGGCCGGCCACGCGAAGCTCTGCAGCGGTTCTTCTCGTGGCAGATCGGCAGCCGTCTCGTACCCGGCGCTGTGGCGTTTGAATTCGTCAACGATTCGGTCGTGCTGATTCGCCCTGGCATGCCGGGCGCAACGCAGAATATCTATTGCGGACTGAACGACTTTGAAGAGATGGGCTTCTTGCTGCATCTGCTCCGGCCAGCGGATGAGTTTGTCGATGTTGGTGCGAATGTTGGGGTGTATACGGTTCTGGCGTCAGCCGCAATCGGCGCGCATACCACAGCGTTCGAGCCAAACCCAACGACCTTCGCGCAGTTTCGTAAAAATATCCTGATCAATGGCATTGAATCAAAGGTGAATGCCCACCAGTCCGCGCTGGGCCGCGAAGCAGGGGTAACTCACTTTAGTGTTGAAGGAAACGACGCCATGCATCACATCGCTCACAGTGGAGACGACCTCTCAAAGGCAATAGAGACGGGGCTCGCCCCTTTGGACGACCAGCTCGCCGGCAGAGATCCAGTGCTTATCAAGATGGACGTGGAGGGATACGAGATGGAGGTGCTGGGTGGGGCGAGCCGCGTACTTGCCAACCCGCAGCTCATCGCCATCATCATGGAGAGCACCGAAGATGCCCGGAAATACGGGTTTGACGTGGCCAAGCCTCACGAAACTTTACTCGCACATGGTTTTCAGCGGTGCAACTACCACCCGAAGACGCGCAAGCTAGAGGTATTGGACAGCCCGACAGCGGCAGGAAATATCTATGTACGCAATCTATCCCAGGTCGTTGAGCGGCTCAGCACCGCGCCCCCGTTTCGCATCCGCAACGAGACTATCTGATCCTGGCCCACCTTGAACCGGGCCACCTCGCGCGGACATCTGGCTCACCCACTCCTGGGCCATCCACTCAAAGACGTGTAACGAGCCGCCCGGGAAGGTCTACTCGGCTCTAACTTCGGGCTCGTCCAGTCTAGGGCTTCGCTGCGGGAGAAAGTGGCGTTCCAAAAGTTCCGCTCACGGTACACTCTCTTTGAGCCGGCGGTTCTTAGCCGCGCATTTATTCAGGAAGACGGGGCGGCTGCGCCGACATCTTCTGAAGCCAAACTTTAGAGTGAGACCATGGCGCCCACCGCATACCAGCGGCAAATTGGATGGAACGACCAGGTCTCCCGCGCTGCGCTGCCACCGAGCATCACCCTTTCGTGGGTCGTCCAGAAGCTCATGGTCGCGGCCTTCGCAGCATCGTTTTTGCAGTATTGGACGCACAGCGCCTTCGCGCAATATACCCATATTGTCCTGCTGTTTACCGCGGGGCTGACGGTGTTGCTCGGTGTTGAACGGCGTCAGCGGCTGCACGATCTGCTCCGGGGTGGCAGCGTGCTTCTGCTCGCAGTGCTCTTCACTGAAGTGATCTCGTACTATTCGGGGGATCGCTACTCCCTCTACTATGGATTCGTATTGATTGGCGTTCTGCTCTCGGCACGGCTGGTTTTGCTGCAGATTGGCCTCACCGGCGTGATGCGCTCATTTTTTCAAGTGGGCATCGTAATCACGGTCTTTCTGGCGATTGTGGGACGCAGGGGCATTACCGGTTTTACCGCTGGTGGAAATCGTTTCACTGGTGGCGGAAACGCTCACCCTAACCTGGTGGCTTTTGTGCTCGCAGGTTTTCTTCCGGTCATGGTCTGGCGTTTTCTGGAGTACAAGTCGGTTCGCAAGCGCCGGTTGGTGGCAGGCGTTTGCATGCTAAACGTAGCGCTGATCTTTTTTTCAGGCTCACGAGGAACCTTGCTCGCCTGCATGCTCTCGGCTACCGCGCTCCTTCTGCGCCTGCTTATCTCCGGGCGAATGAAGAACAGGCTCCGCCCCACACACATACAGGTCATGCTATTGCTGGTCGCCGTGCCGCTCTTTGCTTTTCTGCTTGCCCGGCACGGCCGCTATGAAAAGGTCAGCGACTTCTTGGATACGTCTCTCAGTCTCAATAGCTCGCAGCGCGGACTCCACTCCGGCTTTTCCGGACGCACTGCCTTCTGGTTGAAGGCCTTTGCTCGTCTGCGGCAGGAGCAGCGTTGGCTCTTTGGCTTTGGGTATCGCATGGGCGACGTACTGGTTGGCACCATTGACGATGGATACATTCAGCTGCTCTTCGAGTCGGGACTGATCTCTGGACTCATGATTCTGGGCGTCCTGCTCGCCGTATTCCTTCGGTTGTGGAAGGCTACGCGGCATCGCGCGAATACGCTGTGGCTCCGCTATCACCTGATGCTGTGGTGCATGCTGATCATCTACATGTTTAATAACATCTCTACGCGATACCTCTTCAGCTTTGGCAACTGCTACTCCGTATGTGTCATTTTTATGATGATGGCGTCTAGGAGGGAACTGCTCGGTCCGGAAGCAGGGCAGGCATCCGAGAGGTCCCGGCAGCAGGTGGTGCAGGTGCGACCGCAGCGCGCTATGCCACTGGCCGGTCTCAGCCGTTAGCCCAGCAATGGTACGAACACCGGGCGCACGCCCTGTATCCTGTGATGTTCACTGGAATGCCCGTCGCGTTCGCGGCCTGGCAAAGGAGGTTCTCCTGAGCTCTAAATTTGGCGGCTCGCGCAGTTGGAAGCGATGTGTTCGGCTAGGGTGTCTTTCGCTCTCCCTTCTGCTCGCAGGCTTTATGGTCCCTGCCGCACCGGCGCAGCAACCGGCGCGCACCATTGAGATACATGCAAAGAAATATGTCTTTGTGCCAGCGGAGATTACCCTCACAAAAGGCGAGCCGATCGAACTGGTGTTGATCTCAGACGATGTTCCCCATGGGCTTGCGGTCAGCGGGCTCCATCTTCACGCCGAGATGACCAAGGATCATCCGGCCAAGGTGCTGGTCACGCCAACGGTGGATGGAACGTTTCCCGGGAAGTGTTCGCGCTTCTGCGGCCTGGGGCATAATGACATGAAGTTCACGGTTCACGTCGTTGACAAGGTCGACAAGTGAGTGCCGGGCGCGCCCCATGGAATTGCAAGCAGTGCGCCGATTTTGTGAAGGCCGTCCTTGGCTCTACACTGGTAGGACAGAATCCTGTAAGTTTGTGAGTGTTGAAGGAGTAGAGTTGCCAGCGGCCGACTGATCTCCGTGTGCCCAGGATCGTCCCGTGTGGCGTTAAAATGTATGAGCAAGCGATTGGCTATATGTTTGGCCACAGCCTTTGGTGCGGCGTTGTCATTCGTTTCCTCACCGTTGAGCGTAGCGCAATCCCCAGTCTGCGACCCGAGCGTCTCCAACTGCGGAAACATTCCCTATCCGCAATACGGCGGCCAATCTGTGCAGGGGCAGCTCGACTCTCTTGGCCAATACAACACCCTGGGTGGATACTCTCCCAATTACGGGTACCCCAACGGTCCCCTGGGGTCATACGGCCAACAGTCCGTTCCGTCGTACGTCGATAATCTTGGGATTACGCAACAGCCGGGAGTAAACCGGCAGTACGGCACTCTGCAGGATTACCTGACCTACCAGCAATACGAGAGGTTCACCCCGCCCACCGAGTTCCAGCAGCTCGTGCTTGCCTCCATTGGCCGTCGCCTGCCCATCTTTGGAGCCAATCTTTTCTTCGGCAGTCCCAGCACCTTTGCTCCCGTGGAGCAGTTGCCAGTTACGCCCGACTACGTGGTCGGGCCGGGGGACCAGGTCCTGGTGCGCGTGTGGGGCCAGATCAACTTCAACGCGGAGGTGACCGTCGATCGTACCGGCGTCATTTACCTGCCACAGGTTGGCGCCATTCACGTCGCGGGCATTACAGATAGCGCACTCGCGCAGCAGATCCGCTCCAACATCGCGCGGATCTACAAAAACTTCAATCTCTCCGTAAATCTCGGGCAGCTTCACTCCATCCGGATCTTTGTCGCGGGCCAGGCCCGGCGGCCGGGGACGTACACTGTTAGTTCGCTGAGCACGCTGGTCAGTGCACTGTTTGCTTCTGGAGGCCCATCGCCCGCGGGATCTCTGCGGCACATCCAGGTGCGGCGGAATGGCGCGACCATCGCAGATTTCGACATGTACGATCTGCTTGTCCGCGGGGATAAATCCAAGGACGTTCCACTGCTGGCCGGGGACGTCATCTACATTCCCGCGGTCGGCCCTCAGGTGGCGGTCTTTGGCAGTGTGCACAATCCAGCAATCTTTGAGCTGGCAGGGAATACCTCTGTCGAACAGATTCTGCAAGATGCAGGCGGCCTTTCCGCGGTCGCTTCGTTGACCAGGGCTTCGCTCGAGCACATCGATCGGCAACAACGTCAGCAGGCGCTTGACATCGCGCTCGATGCGCAGGGATTAAGCACTCCGTTAAACAGCGGCGACATTCTGCGCGTTCTGCCGATCTCGCCCCGCTTTGACAAAACCGTGACGGTGCGCGGCAATCTCGCCGACCCCGGGCGGTTCGCCTGGCATCCAGGCATGACGTTAAGCGAGCTGCTGCCCAACAGCCAGGCGCTCATCACACGCGACTACTGGCAGCGGCGTAACCAGCTTGGACTGCCGTCGCCCGCTTTTCAGCCTGACTACACACAGAACCTGCACTTTGATGCCTCCAGCCTCGGGCAGTACGGCAATCCATACACTCAGGGCAGGCCTGGGTATCCGAACCAGACGAACACCCAGCAGAACGGGCAATCCTCACAACAACTGAACGGACAAAGCATTGCCCAGCTGCAGGCCAACGCTCAAGGGAACAACGCGCAAGTGAACCCGGATGGAAGTATCGGACAGCTGGATGCGAATGGGCAGCCCATCAACACCAACGGAAATGGCCAGGGCTACGGGCAGGATTACACGCAAGGGCTCAACAGCAACGGGCAACCACTGCCGAACGGGTACCGACAATATCCTCCCCAGGTCACGCCTACCTCCACAATCGGCGGCTCCACGCTGGCCGATCAGCAGCAGCACACTTTTACGGAAAACACTGCTGGGGCGGGCACCCTGACAAATGTGTCCCTGCCGGCGCCGGAGATCGATTGGTCGTATGCGGTAATCGAACGTCTGGATCCGACCACCCTGAAGACGACGCTGGTGCCCTTCGACCTGGGTAAACTGGTGATGGATCACGACCCGGCTCAGAACCTCACCCTCGAGCCAGGAGACGTCGTCACCGTCTTTTCGCAGGCCGATATCCGCGTGCCACAAGCGCAGCAGACCAAGCTCGTACGCCTGGAGGGGGAGGTTGCGCATTCCGGAATCTACAGCGTGCTCCCCGGAGAGACACTGCGGCAGCTGGTGCAACGCGCGGGCGGCATTACGCCCAAGGCATACCTGTTCGGCTCGGAGCTGACGCGGGAGTCGGCGCGCATCATCCAGCAGCAACGACTCAGCGACTATGTCACCCAACTCGAACTTGATATTGATCGCGCGAGCGCCGCCACCTCTGCCGCAGCAATTTCGGCACAGGATCAGGCAGCTGCTGCAAGCTCGCTTACTGCTTCGCAGCTGCTGGTCACCCGCTTGCGTCAGCTTAGGGCCAGCGGCCGTATCGTGCTAAACGTGAATCCCGACGCCAGCGCCATAGCGAGCTTGCCTGATCTGGAGCTCGAGGATGGAGACCGCTTCATCGTGCCTACGCGGCCGTCGAGCATCAACGTGGTAGGCGCGGTCTATGATCAGAACTCTTTCATCTACAACGACGAACGAAGAGTGAAGGGCTATCTGCATCAGGCAGGCGGACCGAACCGCAGCGCGGATGAGAAGCATTCTTTCATTATTCGCGCCGATGGGTCTGTGATCAGCCGGGATTCCGCTGGAACTCTTTGGGGAAACACCTTTGAGCAGGCGCGCATCAATCCGGGCGACACTATCATCGTGCCGGAAAAGGTCTATCGCGGCTCAAGCACCCGTAATCTGCTCAACTATGCCACGATCTTCTCGTCGTTCTCATCACTCGGGCTAGCTGCAGCGACGCTGGCCGTCATCATTCCATAGGAGTGCTCGCGTGACGCAGGGAGAGCTGCTGGAAAGGGAAGAACGGGAAGAGAGCGCGGAGCAGAAGCTCGATTTGCTCGATGTGCTGCTGGTCTTTGCGCGCCGCAAGTGGGTCATCATCTTCTGGACGCTGGCCGGCCTGCTTTGCGGATTGGTGTTCATGCTGGGGCAACCAACACTCTACCGGGCGGACGCCACCATCATGCCTCCCCAGCAGGAGCAGTCCAGTTCAGCGCTGCTGGGACAACTTGGCGTCCTTACTGCCTTTAGCGGTGGGGGTGGCGGCGCCGCTCTGGGTCTGAAGAATCCCGCCGACCTGTACCTGGGACTTCTGGGAAGCAGAAGCGTGAACGACGATCTGGTGGTCAGGTTTCATCTGCAGGATGTCTACAAGGTTCGGAAAGTGTCGCAGGCCGCGGGCACTCTGCTGAAGCGTGCCCGCTTCAAGGCTGGGAAAGACTCCCTGATTTCGATTTCGGTAGAAGACAAAGATCCCAAGCGCGCGGCGGTGCTTGCCAACGGCTATGTTGACGAGCTCTACCACCTCAATAACCGGTTAGCGATTGGTGAGGCAGCGCAGCGGCGTCAGTTCTTCGACCAGCAGCTTGCGGCAGAAAAAGACAGGCTCGCCGACGCGGAGGTCGCGCTCAAGAAGACACAGCTCTCTACTGGTCTGCTGGAGCCGACCAGCCAGGCCGCAACCATCATCCGCGCCGAAGCTGAGATCCGCGCGAACATCACCAGCCGGGAGGTGCAGCTTGCAGCCCTGCGCTCCTCGTCGACCGAACAAAACTCCGATGTGATCCGTCTGCGGACAGAATTAACGGGACTAAGCTCACAACTGAATCAGTTACAAAAAGGTGAGGGTCCCAGCGGTTCCCCTGCATCGGTTGCGCAGCTCCCAGCTGCGGCATTGTCCTTTCTGCGCGCCGAGCGTGAGGTGAAGTATCATCAGACACTCTTCGATCTGCTTGCGCGTCAGCTGGAGTCTGCCCGGCTGGACGAGGCCAAAGCCTCGCCAACTATTCAGATCGTCGACCGCGCCCAGGTGCCAGAGATCAAGTCCTGGCCGTCCAAGGCGCTCTTTCTCGGAGTGGGAGCCATCCTTGGTTTCGTGCTCGGATGCATGCGTTGCGTGGTGGTCTACTTATACGACTTTGCCGACACCGACCCACGATTCCGCACCAGGTTCACCAGTTTCAAGAGAACTATGCGCCTCAGTGTCTAAGACATCTTCGTTACAAACCACTGAAGATGCCATGCCGGTAGTTGCCGGAAGCCGGCCAGTTCGCATCTACGCCGTGGTCGTGCTCTACAAGCGAGCGGCCAGTGACTCGGCGACACTTCGCACACTGCTAGCCTCCGCAGAACGGCTGGCCCCGAACACCGTCGATCTCCACGTCTTGCTCTACGACAATACGCCGGGTGCCGCGAACAACTCGACCCCTGCAGAGCTTGTCACCTACCATGCTGCGCGCGCGAACAACGGCCTCGCTGGCGCCTACAACAAGGCTTTGGACCTGGCTGAGAACAGTGATTTCGAGTGGCTGCTGACGCTGGACCAGGATACGGAGCTGCTGCCAGAGTACCTGTCCATTATGGCGGAGCTGGCCGACGCCAAGCGAAGCGATACCCGCATTGCGGCCATCGTACCGCACCTCGTAGACGGTACGCGCCTCCTATCGCCAGTAGCGGTAGGTCGTTTCACGCACAAGCCGCTCCCACTCGCCTTCGATGGCGTGCCTCAAGGCGAGGCGCGGGCTCTCAATTCAGGTGCGCTACTCCGCGTTGCGGCGTTGCATGAACTGGGCGGCTTCCATCCGCTCTTCTGGCTCAACTACCTGGACAACTGGCTGCATCATGCGCTGTATCAGCATGGCAAGTCTCTCTACGTGGCGAGAGATCTCGTGGTTCAGCACGAGCTGTCGCTGCTGGATTATCGCGGCCGCATGACGCTGGCGCACTACAGCGATTTCCTGCTAGCCGAGTCGGCCTTCCATGACTTGAACGGCGGCTGGCTTCAGAGTCTCTTGCATACGGCGCAACTGGCAGTGCGGCTGTGGAATCAACATCGGCGTAAAGAGACTCCCGAGATACTGGCTGCTACCCGGCGGGGTCTGGCTTGGCGTCTAACAAGGACCAGAAAGAGACGCTTACGCGAGTGGTCGAAGCAGATGGAACTGCGGACCAGAGAATCGGGATCCTAAATCTCGTGACTCTTTCACCAAGTTCGGTTGAAGGCGGCGCTAATCAGACGGGCGTCTCATCGCATATGATCCTTGCCGTCGTGGTTCTTTACAACACGGATCGCGACCGATCGCAAACACTCCGCGGGCTGGAGCAGGCCGTTGCACAAAACCCCGCATTGCTCAACGACATTCGCGTTCTTCTTTGGGATAACTCCCCCGAGCCGCTCCTTGCGCTGAAGCTTCCTTTCGCCTTCGAGTACAGGCATTCCGGCGGTAATGCCGGGGTTGCTGGCGCTTATAATCAGGCCGCTGCATTCGCAAGACTCCAAGAGATCCCTTGGCTCCTGTTGCTGGATCAGGATACCGCAGTCACGGAAGAGTTCCTGCGCGTGATGGCCGGGCATGCGCATACGCTTGCCGCAAACCAAACAGTCGCAGCGGCTGTGCCTTTTCTATACGCCGGGAATTTCCAGCTCTCTCCGCGGTTTGTCCGCTTCAGCCGGCACACAGCCATTCCTGCGAGTTCCGCTGGTCTATTGCGAGAAAGGATGTTTGCCGCCAATAGTGGGACGCTGATGCGCAGAACGGTACTCGAGGAGATCGGCGGATACAGCGATGATTTCTGGCTCGACTATTCAGACATCTATGTCTTTCATCGCTTATATGAGCAGGGTAAAGGCGTTTTCGTGGCTGCTGATGCTTATCTTCAGCATGAGATTGCAATGCTGGACTATGACGGCAGAATGACTGCCCAGCGCTACAGAAACTACCTGGCCGCAGAGGGAGCATTTCACGATCTGTATAAGAGTAGGCTCGAGCGGTTCGCGCATCTTCTACGATTGCTGGCGCGAGCGGTGCGTCAGCGTCGCTATCGCGATCCAGTATTCCGGCAAATCACTTGGCAAAGCTTTTGGGAGCGTCTGTGGACACGACGTAAATGCAGGCTGGCTCAATGGAAACAAGCCGGGGAGGCGCGCCGGGGAGAGTCGTCGAAGCCGCAGCCTGGCTGCTTGACACCGCAAAAACCTTCTCTGTAAGGTTGCGAAAGAGGTGGCCAGCTGTCTACCACAGGAAATGCGGAGATGCAGGAGTTGAACCGGTCTGGAGAACGTGCGCCCGACGGTGTTCTGGACCAGTTGCTCGACGGAGCCTTCACCCGCAAACTGGAACGCCTTGCGAAGGACAGTTCCGAACGCTATGAAAGCGCTAAACCTTTCCCGCATATTTACTTCGACGATTTCCTTCCAACCGCTGTGGCAGAGGCAGCGCTACGCGATTTTCCTGACCCGAAGCAGGTAGAGTGGCTCAAGCACCGGGGTGTCGATCAGCACAAAAAGCTTGCCTTCGATCATGCAGAGGACTTGCCCTCTCCGCTCAGGGATATTTTGTTCTTCCTGAACACGCGGCCAATGCTCGAATTTCTCGAGACGCTCACCGGAATAAGAGATGTCTTCGGAGATCCGTACTATAACGGCGGAGGGCTTCACCAGACCAAGCCCGGCGGCAGTCTTGAAGTTCACGCCGACTATAGTTTTCATCCGAAGCTCAAGGTGGACCGCCGGATCAATGTTCTGATTTATTTGAACAAGGATTGGCGGGAAGAGTACGGCGGCAACTTTGAGCTCTGGAACCGGGATCTCACCAAGGCCGAGCAGAAAATACTGCCCATCTTCAATCGATGCGCCATCTTCAGCACTACCAGCTATTCCTATCACGGCCACCCGGAGCCGCTGTCATGCCCTCCAGACCGGACCCGGAAATCGATCGCAACCTACTATTTCACCAACGGCCGGCCAGCGGAGGAAGAGACGCAGGCCCACGCAGTCGCTTTCGTGCGGCGGCCCGGGCAATCAGAGCCCTTGCTGCACAAGGCCAAAAAGGTTCTGCATGCGTTCACTCCGCCGATCGTTCTAAGCACCTATCGCAAGCTGCGCAAATAGCTCAGACGACGTGCACCGTCGTCTGAGCGTGGTGGTGGCTCGGGCAGCTTTCTTCGAGCTTAGGCAGTCGACTTGAGCACTTCCATCCATATTCATGCGCATCTTCTATGATCATCAGGCAACATCGCTTCAGGATGCGGGTGGTCTGTCGAGGTATCATTACGAGCTGGCGCGAGAGCTAGGGCGGCAGGATGGTGTTCGCCTGGAATACTTTCTCGGGCTGAACGCTTCCGTGATGCCGTTTGCTGATTTGCGCGGCCAGGGCGCGAGGGTCGTCAGCTGGCCCGCACTCATGCGCCCCGGCTATCTGCGCTATGCGTTGAATGCGTTGGCGACAAGTGCTGTTATGCCCCTGCGCGGCATCTTCGATGTATATCACTCCACCTACCAGCGCTATGAACGCGCTGTGCGCAGCAAAGCTCTTGTCACCACGCATCATGACAGCACGCAGGAAAGGTATCCGGAGCTGTTTCGAAATGCCGGCGCAATCCGGCAGCGCAAGCGGGAGCTCTACAAGCGGGCCGATGCGATCATCTGCATCTCAGCGGCCAGCAAGGCTGACCTGCTCCACTTTTACGAGGTTGACGAGGTGAAGACAGCCGTGATCTATCATGGCTTTTCGCCGCTCACCGGGGGTGTCCAGCACGAATCCGAGGCAGTCATGTCTCTCACGCAACCGAAGTTGTTACATAAGCCCCCTTATCTGCTCTATGTCGGCTCTCGCAGCCGTTATAAGAATTTTGCTGCCCTCCTGGAGGCATTTGCCTCGCTCTCTGACACGAAGCTCTTCGCGGCCTCGGATTATCGGCTGCATGTTGCCGGGGGCGGTGCATGGACGGCGGACGAAAGGGCGCACATCGCTTCCCGGCGCCTCGGGGATCGCGTTCTGCTTACCCCAAAAGTAAGCGAAACGGCTCTGGCAACCCTTTATCGCGGAGCAGCCCTCTTCGTCTACCCCAGCCTGCACGAAGGCTTCGGCTTTCCGCCGTTGGAGGCGATGAGCCAGGGGTGTCCCGTGCTGGCAAGCAACACTTCGTCGATGCCCGAGATTTGCGGGAACGCGGCATTTTACTTTGATCCGAGTACACCTGGTGATCTGGCGCATGAACTGGAGAGGCTCCTCGCCTCCGAGACGATGCGCTGCTCCAAGCAGGCGATTGGATTAGCGCAGGTGCAACGCTACAGCTGGAGACGGACGGCAGTGGAGACATTGCGTGTCTACAAGCGGGTCCAGGCCGCCGGAGCGGCCGTCTAACTGCCAGCCCTTCACTCCCCCACCTCAAAACGATTAGTATCAATGCGGATGCAGCAAAGAGTTCTCATAACAGGTGGACTTGGTTTTATCGGCATGGCGCTGGCGCGCAGGCTCAATCAGATTGGGCTTACCGTTCGCCTGATGGACAATCTAAGTCCACAAGTGCATGGTCCCCTGCCTCGCACCGATCGGGCCAGTCTCCTGCACGAAGACAATATCGAGATCATGCGCGGCGACGTCTCTTTGCGCAGGGATTGGGAGACAGCGCTGGAAGATGTCTCGACCGTCGTGCACCTGGCAGCCGAGACGGGCACTGGCCAATCGATGTACCGGATCGCGGATTACACGCAGAACAATGTCGGGGGCACCGCGCAACTGCTGGATGTGCTGGCCAATGAACACCACACCGTCACCAAGCTGATTCTCTCCTCGTCGCGCTCCGTCTACGGAGAAGGTGCATACCACTGCCCGCGCTGCGGAGTCGTGTACCCGGGCAGGCGCACGGCACAAGCGCTGGCTTCCGGGGTTTGGGAGCTTTCCTGCTCCTGCTGTCTCGGTCCCGCCCGGAGCATCGCCACGCCGGAAGATGCGAAGCTCTCGCCGGCATCCATCTATGCCGCCACTAAGCTGGCACAAGAGCATCTGCTGCGCATCGCGGGTGAGTCTCTGGGCATTCCCTACATCATCTTCCGCTTTCAGAATGTCTACGGGGAAGGCCAGTCGCTCAACAATCCCTACACGGGGATCCTGTCGATCTTCGCCAATCGTATTCGCCAAGGTATGCCCATCACGCTCTTTGAAGATGGGGAGGAGAGCCGGGACTTCATGCATGTGTCGGATGCGGTGAGCGCCGTGGCACTGGGAGTCACCTCATCCTCCGGAGACGGCCGCATTCTCAACGTCGGAGCTGGAGAGCCGGTCAGTGTCGCGGCTGTAGCTCGCGCGTTGAAAGCGCACTTTCGCGATAGCAGCGAGACCGTCATCTCTGGCGAGTACCGCCTGGGGGACATCCGCCACTGCTACGCCGATCTGACACAGATACAAGCGGCATTAGGATTTCGTCCGCAAGTTTCGTTTGAAGAAGGTATGGAGCGCTTTGTGCATTGGGTGCGCAATCAGCCGGTCTATGAGGATGGGCTTGACCGCGCCAACCGGGAACTCGCGGAACGCGGCCTGATGAAGGCATGAGCGGGTTGTGCGATTACGATATAGGCGCATTGCCGCACTGCTTTGACATACCTGCCACGGTCGGAGCGGTCGTCGCAGTGTAGAGTACGACTGAGTGCTCCCACCGGGGAGCGATCGCAGGAAGGTCTGTAGTTCATGGATGTGTCGCTTGATCTGACTCTTATCGTTCCCAACTACAACACGCGGGAGCTTCTCCGGCAGTGCCTCACTTCGATCTACGAGCACACCAAATGCATCAGCTTCGAGGTCATATGTATCGATGACAATTCGAAGGATGGCAGCGCCGACATGGTCGCTGAATGCTTTCCGCAGGTGGTTCTGGTGCGCAACGCCGTCGGCCAGATGTACGCCAAGAACAACAATCTGGGCCTGAAAATGTCGCGCTCGCGCTATGCCTGTCTGTTGAATAGCGACACGGAGATCACGACCAACGCCTTCAAAGCCCTCGTCGATTTCATGGATGCTCATCCCGACGTGGCCGCCTGCGGACCGCGTCTGCTCAATCCGGACGGTACCGAGCAGTCCTGTGTCCGGCAGTTTGCCGGCATCGGCACGATGGTTCTGCAGGGTCTGAATTGGCACAAATTCTTCCCCAACGGCAAGGTCTCCAAGTCGTACTACACCACGCACTTCGACTACTCCAGGGAGCAGTCGGTGGAGAGCCTGGGCACGACTGCCTATGTGCTCCGCAGGAGTACCTGGGAGCAGGCCGGCATGCTGGACGAGCGCTTTCCCCATTTTCAAGTGGACTTGGCATACAACCTGATGCTCAAGCGCAAGGGCCTGAAAGTGGTCTACACGCCAGCAGCGGATGTGACCCACTACGGCAGCCAGAGCATCAACCAAATGCCCAAAAAGCGCATCTTGGAGCTGCATCAGGCGCTTGCGGATTTCAATGAGCACTACGACTACTTTGGCTCCAGCCTGCTGGTGAAGGGATTGATTAGGGTAGCGCTCCGTATCCGGTGCTGGATCAAAATCGCCGAATTTCACCTCAGCCATGACAAGCGTGTCATCAAGGGACCTGGGGCACCCAAGCTAGCCAGCAGCAAGCGCCTTCGCTAGTCCGCGTTGGCTTGAGGGAAAGTGTTGATCCTGACTCCTGCACATTCGCGGAATTGCAGGAAAACGCGCGATCCTGCCCTCCGCACGCGACTTTTTCTCACCTGTGGTGTCACTCTGGTTACCTGTGGGTGTGTCTCTTTGTATCCCGAATGCCGAGGCTCTACAATGATCTGAAGTCTTGCTCCGTATCAGGGTAACTGCTTTGACGAACAGTTGATGGCATTTCCAGCAAGTGTGACGCATCAAAGCCGATGAGGCCCGCAACGATTTCAGGATTGCGGGAGAATCAGAAAGGCCATTGAGCAGCAGAAGCACTGACGAATCTATGGATACTTCACACTCGGTCTCACCCCAAGTTCTCTGGAACGATCTCGAGTTAGAGCCGGTCACTACTCCGGTGCGGGAAGATAGAACCCATCGCATTCCGGTGCGGGTGACGGTTGGGCCAGAACAGGTCGCACACCGTTTGTCCGCCAGCTCCTGGACCCTCTCCAGTGGACGCCGGCTTCTGGACTTTTGCTCTGCCTCTGTCGGCATCACGCTGTTTTCCCCCGTTCTGTGCGTTATCGCGGCCTGTGTGCGGGTTAGCTCCCCGGGGCCGGTTATCTTCCGGCAGAAGCGTGTAGGCCGCTTCGGACAGTCGTTCACCATCTACAAGTTCCGCACCATGGAGGCTGGCCCTAAACGCACCGGCCTCACGGTGACGCGGCATGGCGACCGCCGGATCACCCGCGTTGGGTCTGTGCTCAGGAAGTACAAGCTCGATGAGCTGCCCCAGTTGGTGAATGTGCTCTTCGGGGATATGAGTCTGGTGGGTCCGCGGCCCAAGCTACCCGACCATCAAGAGAGCGTGAACATGCCGTTCCGTCCGGGAATTACCGGTGCCGCCACTCTGGTCTTCCGCTGCGAGGAAGAGATGTTGAAGCACATACCGGATCATGAGCTTGAGGCCTTCTGCCTGCAGCGGCTCACACCGTATAAGGCGAAGATCGACTTCGAGTACGCCAAAGAGGCCACCCTGGCCAGTGATCTGAAGCTGCTGTGCAAGACCGCGGATGCCTGTCTGCGCGGGGGCAGCGCACCCCAGCCACACCCGATGGAGCTGATTTAGCTTTTAGGGATCAGGATCAGTTTGGTGCTCAGATCCCAAGTCTAGAGAGTACGAAGTTTTTGCCGGGCAGTTATACTCGAGAAAACGCCTTCGTACTTGGCTTGGCGCTTCCCTCCATGACCACAGATCCCCAAAAAGTCTCTCTTGAAGAAGTCCGGCGCGTGGCCGAACTTGCGCACCTTGAGCTCAGCCCAGATGAAGAGACCGCCATGCGGCGCGATCTGAACGCGATCCTGGCGCATGTTGCTCAGCTGAGCGAGCTCGACACCTCTGCAGTCTCTCCGATGGCGCAGGTCTCTGAGATTCTGCCGGCAAACCAGACCGCAGCGAACGCGAATACTCTCCGCGCCGACGTTTCAGCTCCTTCGCTCGATCGAGGAAACGTCATGCGCTCTGCGCCCGAGACAGATGGAGTTTTCTTCAGGGTTCCCAAGGTGATTGAGCGCTAATCTGGTGACTAGTAAGCTACTGATAGCACCCGAATGACTTCAGAGAATGACCCAACATGAGAGCTAATGACCGACACGACATCCGCAACCGAGGCCAAAACGATCTCCGGCATCCGTCAGGCAGTTGCGTCCGGGGAAGTGAAGGCAGTCTCTTTGACTCAGGAATACCTTCGCCGGATCGACGAACGGAACCCTGAGATCAACGCCTATCTAGCGGTTACGCGGGAGATGGCGCTGGAGCAGGCTGCAGCCGTGGATCGCATGGCAGAGGCAGGTAGGCCGCTCCCGGCGCTTGCCGGCGTCCCGGTCGGCATCAAGGATGTGCTGGTGGTCAAGGGAGCGCCCGCTACGGCCGGATCGAAGATTCTCGCCGGTTACCATCCTCCTTACACCGCCACAGCGGTCGAAAAGCTGGTCGACTCAGGCGCGGTCGTGCTGGGCAAGCTCAACTGCGACGAGTTTGCCATGGGCTCATCAAACGAGAACTCTGCGTATGGGCCGGTGCGCAACCCGGTTGCGCTTGACCGCGTTCCGGGAGGCTCCAGTGGTGGCTCGGCGGCTGCGGTCGCCGCTGGCATGGCCGTCGCGACGCTTGGTACGGACACTGGCGGATCGATCCGGCAGCCAGCTTCGTACTGCGGCGTTGTCGGCGTGCTGCCCACCTACAGCCGCGTCTCGCGCTACGGACTCATCGCCTTCGCGTCCTCCCTTGACCGGGTTGGTCCGCTCACGCATACCGTGGAAGACGCCGCTATTCTGCTGGACGTGCTGGCAGGCCAAGACAAGCGCGATGCGACCTCCTCGACTGAGGCAGTCCCGGACTACGTCGCCGCGCTGAGCGAGCCGGTTCGGGGATTGCGAGTCGGTGTGCCATCGGAGTACTTCGCTGAAGGGCTGGACCCACAGGTGCGGGCCGCCGTCGAGCGGGCAATCGCCGGACTGGAGAAGCAGGGCTGCACTGTGCAACCTGTCTCCCTGCCGCACACCCGCTACGCCATTCCCACGTATTACGTCCTGGCGACGGCCGAGGCCAGCTCCAACCTGGCGCGCTTTGATGGCGTCCGCTACGGCTATCGGGCGTCCGATGCCACGACTTTAGGGAGTATGTATCGCCGCACCCGCGATGAAGGTTTCGGGCCGGAGGTCAAACGGCGCATCCTGCTGGGGACCTATGCCCTGAGTGCGGGTTATTACGACGCCTACTACCGCAAGGCACAACAGGTCCGCACTCTGCTCACCCAGGACTTCCTCCAGGCCTTCTCCGAGGTTGACGTTCTGGTAACGCCGACCGCTCCCACGCCCGCATTCAAGTTAGGGGAGAAGACCGACGATCCTCTATCGATGTACCTGTTAGACATTTACACGGTGACGGCGAATCTCGCCGGCATCTGTGGCCTCTCGGTCCCGGGCGGCACGACCGAAGAGGGGTTGCCCATCGGAGTGCAGATCCTGGGTCGGCACTTCGATGAGGGGACCGTCTTGCGCGTCGGCCAGGCAGTGGAGAGACAGCAAACCCCGGCGAGATAGTCTCGTGTCGGGAAGTATTCTTCAGCCGTTCGGGATGGTCTCAACGTCGGCCGGTTGCACCAGTGTGGACCGGCTGGTAGTAGCGGACTGCCGGCTCCGCACAGCCCTGGCATAGAATGCGACCGTCGCGCTCGAGGAAACGCTCGTAATTGATGCCTTCGCCGCACGCCTCGCATGCGATGCGCTCGCTCTTGTAGCCGGGAAACTCCTTGGGCGGGATCTCGACCTTCACCCACTCCTCGGTAAAGAGATCGTCGTCCGCCATATCGCGGTAGGCCAGCATTTGCTGCTGGTTTTTGTTCCCAATCTCCGGGTGCAACTGCTTTGCCAGTGCTTTCGAGGACTCCCGTGCAGCGAGGCGGACCGCACGATCGTTTGTGACGTCCACAAAAGTGGCGGCCATCTTACCCCAATCGCGAAATTTGAGGGCACGCTTGCCCAGACGGCAGCCGGTCACCACCCCGATCGCGTCCGTCGCACACCGATCGATCTCGATGTACGTCACCAGCCGCTTGCGGTCGCTGCCGCGCGGGTCGTCGATGCCCAGCCGTTCGCAGCCCAGCATGGCCATGCGTACGCCCAGAATCTGCCCGGCACACAGATGTCCATGCGCCTCCTCGGCCCGCTTCAGCAGTTCGTCAAAGCTCTCCATTTCTTTATGGTAACGCCGGAGATTAGCTTTCTAGTTAGCCGTGCCCTTTCAGTGAGTTCCGCCGTCGTCGCCATCGCCATCCTCGACCAGCACCGCCGAGAGGCCGACCAGGTCGTAGCTGACCTCCTGCGCTCCGGTTTGCTGAAAGGTGACCCGCAGCGGCTCGCGCTGCCACGCGGCCTTGGCACAGGCGGGCGTGGTGTTCTCCCCAGGCGACCAGGCTGAGAGCTTCTTCGAGAGGACGGGTTTTCGGCCAGCAACCTGAGCCACCACAGCATAGAGCTGCTTGCCACCGGTCGCCAATCCGCAGTAGGCGGCGTAGTCGCGAAACCAGACCACACTGGAAACCGCTGGATCGTACTCCGGAAGCTTAAGAGCCGTGATATGACCGTTCGCGCGGTCCACCATAAGCCACGGCCCACGCTGCCATATCCAGTGCTCGACCTTATCTCCTGGCAAGGCATCATTGAGCCGTAGCGCGCGCCGCACCACAAAGCTCCGGTCGGTTACGTCGTGCGACTCGCCGGTGGTCCATTCCTTGAGCTTGTCATCAACGACGAGCGGTCGAACCTTGAGCTCTTTTTCGTCTGCTGCTGCGCCGGCCGGGTCTGTCTTGATCGAATATGAAACACGCTTGCCCGTCCCCAGACCGACCATATGCGGCTTTGCCCGCCCACCCGCTAACGCGGCTAGTGGAAAGAACAGGAGGAGGACGAGTGCAGGGGAGATGCCCGAACGCATAGTGGATGGAGGGTAGCCGAGTGTGCCGGCAGCTCACCATTCCACGGGAGTGGTAGGCGCATGCTGCGCGGTCTATCCGTGGTGGATGTGTGGCTTCGTGCCGCCTGAATGCGACCCAAAGCCATAGTCGTCAGCGTCCGGCGGCGCCTTGGGGGGTCCTGCCATCTCTGCCCGGAGCAACACCCAGGTGAAGTAAATGCCGATCAGGAGCGCGACTCCGAAGAAGATCACGATTAGCCAGTCAGTCATGATGACACTCCCGAAGATTGGCCCTTGCGCTTAGATCGACACTGTATGCGCTCGGAGAGACGACGGTCAAGGTTACTGTCAGCATTACCAGCCGCCGGCTCTAAACCCACGTATCAAACAACGCTACCGGCTCAGCCTGACCAGTTCGCCAGCTACAAAACGCGAGCGAAATGCAGCGCGTCGGGTAAGGCGGCAAAGGCCGCTTCGCTCTCGGAGAGGCGCAGAGCTCCTCTGGAGTGGCAAAGGTTTGAGGGGTTCCATATTGCATCAGGGGGACGGCAAATACGTCCGTCTCGCCTCCGACGGCCACCCTGCCCCAGACCGCACAAGACCAGTGGCTCTAATGAGCTGCGGTAAGCACGGTGTGGATGGTGTACGGATTCGAGGCGACCAGAGGATTCGAGTTGTAGCTCTAATCGTTGGCGCGCTTGCTTTCATGGTTCAGAAGCCAGCGCTTGCGCTCGATACCGCCGCCGTAGCCAGCGAGCGAACTATTAGATCCGATCACGCGGTGACAAGGCACGACCACCCCCACCGGATTGGAACCATTGGCCAGGCCAACGGCTCTGACTGCGGTTGGCCGACCGATTCGCTCGGCAAGTTTCGCGTAAGAAACTGAGGTGCCACAGGTGATGTTTCGCAACGCACGCCACACCTCGCGTTGAAAAGGCGTTCCGCCTGTTTCGACCGGCAAGGTGTCAATTGCCGTAAGCTCTCCCACAAAGTAGCTGCTGATCGCGTCCGTTAGACCATTCAGATTGCGAGCCGGTTCGAGCCTGAAACCATTTTCGCCATAGTGAAGGCGCAGGAGGCGGTACATACGCGCTTCGTGATCTGTCCAATCAGCTGCGCGCAGATTTCCATCGTGGTCCGCCACGATTACCATTTCCCCGATAGGCGTGTCGATTCGATTGATCAACAACTGGAGGACCTTACCCATGCGCGCTCCTTATCGTCGAGATTACGGCTCCGTCGGCAGCCCAGAGGTGTTGCGCTGCATAGGCGCGCCACGGCCGCCATGACTCGGCGCGATGGAGAAGACTGGCTGAGGTTGACCGCACCCCATAAATCGTTGCTGCACCGCGAAGGAGGCCGATGTCAGACGCGGGAAATGCGTCCATCTCGCGTAAAGCGCGCAACGCAATATATTGTGCTGTCCATTCGCCAACTCCGCAGATTTTGCGCAATTGCACGATCGCCTCTTCGATGGTTCCAAATGGGCGGAACAGATTCGGATCAGCCGCCGTAGCTTCCGCCAACGCTTTTAACGACAATTGACGCGCCCTCGGCATGCCCAGGGAGATGGAGTCTGTTGAGGCAAGATGTTCCGCTGTAGGAAACACGTGCGACAGACTAGAGTGACTAATATTACCGGTCGTTACAGGCTTGCCATGGAGTGCAACGAGCTGTCCCGCGAGCCGGCGTGCAGCGGCGATGCTAACTTGCTGGCCGAGAATAGCCCGCACCGCCAGCTCAAAGCCATCCCATCCGCCGGGCGCACGCAACCCAGGACGCCGTGCCACCAAAGGTGCAAGCAGCGGGTCGAGAGAGAGGTGTGCGTCAATCGTCTCGATGTCCGCGCCAATATCGAACAGACGGCGCACCCGGGTCACGATAGCTGGTAAAGATCGAACATTAGGGAAACGGATTGTAATACCCAGGCTCTGCCGCTGAGGCAGATGCGCAACTTCGACACTTCCGACAAAGCCGTCAATCTCAACCGTACGCAGATAACTTCCGTTCTCCACGACTTCAATGCTGGGGATCGCACGCGCCTGCAGATAATCGAGCATGGAATCCCAGTCATAGGGCGGCCGATAGCGCAGCCGGAGCGCCACACCTGTTTCCGCTCCCGCAGGGCTCCCAGAAATTTTTTGCCGCAATGCGCCAGGAGGACGATGAAAAAGATCCCGGAATATCTCATTGAATCGCCGCACGCTGCCGAATCCGGCCGCCAGCGCGACTTCAGTCATAGGCATTCGCGTTTCATGAATGAGCTGCTTGGCAAAAAGCACACGCCTAGTTTGTGCCACAGAGATGGGTGAAGCCCCAAGATGCTGAAGGAACAATCGCCGAAGCTGGCGCTCGCCCAAGCCAAGACGTTCCGCCAATGTTTCTACGCTTGCACCGTTGCCATCAAGAGCGCCATCGGTAATGAGAGCCAGTGCTCTGGAAACTGTGTTCGAAGTTCCGCGCCATGAGGCCAGATCGGGAGCAGTCTCCGGCCGACAACGCAGACACGGACGAAAGCCCGCTTCCTGCGCCGCTGCCGCCGAACCGAAAAAACGGCAATTCTCGAACATTGCGGTGCGTGCCGGACAGATAGGCCGGCAATAGATGCCGGTTGATGTGACACCTACAAATAGCAAGCCGTCGAAACGGGCATCACGGCTCTGTAAAGCGCGATAACAGACCTCTCGATCGGGCAGTTCCATATGCGGATTTTCTCATTTGTTGAGGGAGTAGACTCGCGCTTTTCGGACATGATCACTTGCCGGAGAGACCTAAGTCCAAATCAGCCAGACACGCGGGCACGATCATGCAAAGATCGCATGGTAGTCTTCGATCTCAAGAACCTGATGTCTATAGGATCAATTAATCCGGACAGGAACCGGACGGCTCGCGTGGGCAGCAGGTCCGGAGCAATAGATCAGGACTCGTACTTCTCCGTTCTAGACCAGTAAGCGTCACTTTGAGCGTTTTCGGGCCGGTTTGGAGCGGGTTTAGAGGAGCCTCGCGCAGTGTTCCGTAAACGGCCGTTCGGGGAAGGTCCAGTATGTCTGGCGGGTTAGATCCGGCAACGGAGACAAGGAGTGATTCATCGATGGATAGGCGCAGATTCTCAGGAAGCGCAATCGGCACTGGAGTAAATGCTACTGCTTTATGCACGTTTACCGCTGAAACCTCCAAAGTTCGAGTCCTAGCGCGGCAGCTTTTTCTCGGCCAAATTACCGGCGTGCAAATGCTGGTCTGGCCATTTCTTCGCGTCAATTACATCGCAATAGCTTCCTTTTTGTCTAAACGTCGGAAAGTGTTTTCCTCAGCCCGCCTAAGAAACTTGTTCATTGTCGCCGTTTCTTTGTGCATATGCGCTTCAAAAGCGCGCAGTGCCGAGGGAGCGGTTCTTTTGCCGGCAACGGTTCAGGAAAAGCGTTGGACTCTGGAACATTTGATAAACGCCGACGCGCAGCTGCCCTTTTCCTTCGTTTATGGTGGCCAACCATCTGCTCGGCTTTTGTCTTCTTGGCCAAAGAAAACTGCAGACGAGCAACTGGATTCCACTCGGACAGAGCATACCGTTTCATGGACGGACCCGAAGACAGGTTTGAAGGTGACATGCGTGGCTGTCGAGTTCGCCGATTTTCCAGTGGTTGAGTGGACTGTCTACTTTAAGAACTCGCAGACGGCGAATACCCCAATCCTGGAAAACATAGAGGCAATTGATTCACAAGTCTCAGCGGAGACTCCCGGCATGAGTCGTCTCCACTATATCAACGGCGATGGAGAGGTGCATGGCAGTTTGCAATTCGCGCCGCAAGACAAGGCGCTCATCCCGTCCGCCGAGATTAAATTTGCGCCTCTTGACGGCCGACCCACCGACGGTTGTTTCCCTTACTACAATCTGGAGTGGAATGGCCAAGGCGTCATTGTTGTCTTGGGCTGGCCTGGTCAGTGGTCGGCCTCGTTCACATCCGATGCCCAAGGCAACGTCCACGTTATTGGCGGTCAAGAGCTTACCCATATGACCTTGCATCCGGGGGAAGAAATTCGCAGTCCCCGCATCGCGTTGCTCTTCTGGAAGGGTGGCAGTTGGATTGAGTCGCAGAACATATGGCGCCGGTGGATGCGCGCTCACAACATGCCTAAACCAGGCGGCAACGATGTCCCGGTTATTCGGGCGGGCGGCGGCTTTATGTACGACAAGCTGGGATGGGGCACCGGCTTGTTGAATGAAAGAGATCAGCTTGCGTTGATTGATCGATACCACGAGGAAGGAATCAAACTCAACACTTGGTGGATCGACATTCTTGGGGCGGGAACGTTCAAGCCCTATTCCGACAAATACATGCCAAATCCCCAGCCCGTCGTTTTTTCTTGGGATACGGATCTCGCAAGATTTCCCCATGGTCTGCGAGCCGTCAGCGACCACGCTCGGCCCCTGGGCGAAAAGCTCCTGGTCTGGATCGAGCCCGAGCATATCTGGGAATCCAATATCCTTTTTAAGGAACATCCCGAGTGGCTGTTGCGGGCGTCGGATGATCCAGTGATCAAGAAGCAGATCAACCAGGGTGTCATCCTGGGAAACCGCATGGTGCTGAATCTCGGGAACCCGGCAGCTTGCCAATGGATCATCGATCGCCTTAGTAAGCTGATCGAGGACGAGGGGATAGAGATTTACCGGCAGGATTTCAATATCACCCCGCTTCTTTTCTGGCACCAGAATGACTCGGTTGATCGCCAAGGGATGACCGAAAACCTCTACGTGCAGGGATACCTGCGGCTATTGGATACGCTGCGGGCCCGTTTCCCCCGTTTACTCATTGATACGTGCGCTTCCGGCGGCCGGCGTGATGATTTGGAGACCCTTCGTCGAGCCGTGCCTCTTTGGCGAAGCGATCAATGGGGCCCGGATGTTATTTTGCAGGATCAGACCTACGGCTTGGCTTTGTGGGTTCCCTATTTCGGTACGGGGACTCATGTCACGGACGCTTATGCCTATCGCAGCAGCTTGGGATCGTCTTTAATGACGAGCTGGGACGTCCGAGACCCCAAACTCGATTATGCGTCGTTAAGGAAGCTTGAGGCCGAGTTTTGGCGAACCGCTCCTTTCTTCAAGCATGACTATTACCCGCTCACGGCGTTCAATCCAGGGGCCACCGCGTGGATCGGGTGGCAATTCAATCGGCCCGAGCAGGGAGACGGCATGGTTCAGGCTTTTCGCCGCAACCAAGCCGAAGAAACGACGAAGAGCTTCCAACTCCACCATCTTGATCCCATGACTCGATATAAAATCACCGACTTAGACACAACTCTTTCCTCCATCGTTTCGGGTAAGGATTTGATGAATAAAGGACTTGTCATCCAGATCAAAAGCAAACCCGGCGCGTCAGTGATCGTTTATACTCGGGCGAAATAAGCAGAGGCCGAGTCAAGATTCTCTTGAGCCGTATGGATGGCGCATAGAGTACAGCTGATCATCCGTATGCTTGGCTGCCGCGAACTGCAAGGTACCTGAGCAGGCTCTACTGGACCGGAGAATCCATAATAGGTACTCTAATCTCTTGTCGAAGTGCGTTGCTGAAAGGAATCCGCCGCCCCATGAAGCTCCTCACATTCGTCAGCCGCCATCTTCTTCTCGTGCTCTTCTCGCCTTCATTGATTGGACTGGGTCGGCTAAGTTTCGCGCAAAATGCGCCCGCGCGTACCATACCGGCGCGTACGATCCCTACACCAGCGACAGTTAGTCCGGAGCTGCAGAAGGCCATGTCACCGCCTTGCAAAATCCCGGGATCAGTTCCTCAGCGTACGAATGAGGAGTGGAAGGCTTCTGTCCGCGAGTCGGATGTGGAGGGTGAAAAGTCATTGGAGCACCTCCGAAAGAAATTCCAGGTCACGGTGGAGGAGGGCAAACTCGCAGGAGTTCATGTCTACTATGTGAAACCGGAGACCATTGCGGAAGAGAATCGCCGCCGAGTGCTGATGCATGTGCACGGAGGAAGCTACGTGTACGGTGGGGGCAAGAGTGCGGCTTATGAAGCCATTGTCATGGCGTATTACGAGAAAATAGAGGTGATTGCCGTAGATTATCGAATGCCGCCAGACTTCCCTTTTCCAGCGGCATTGGACGACTCCGTTGCTGTGTGGAAAGAAATCATCAAGACGCATACACCCAGGAACGTCGGCCTCTTCGGGACCTCTGCAGGTGGGGGGCTTACTCTGGCTACCGTGATCAAATTGAAAGAGCTGGGACTGCCTCTTCCAGGAGCGCTTATGGCCGGCACTCCTTGGGCGGATCTGACGAAAACGGGCGACACTTACTTTACTAATGAATTCATTGACAACGTGCTCTGCACCTATGATGGCGGGTTAGGAGCAACAGCGAAGCTTTATGCCGGTACCCACGACTTGAAGGAGCCACTACTCTCGCCCATATACGGCGATTTATCTGGATTTCCTCCGACGGTGCTGATTTCGGGAACAAGGGACCTGTTTTTGAGCAATACGGTCCGGGTACATCAAAAGCTTCTGCAATCAGGCGTACAAGCCGAGCTGCTTGTTTTTGAAGGTGAATCTCACGGGCAATACCTGCTTGCCGGGGATGCACCTGAATCCGAAGTTGCCTACCGAGAAGTCGCCGAGTTTTTCGACCGCCATCTTGATAAGTGATACTGCGGGTGTGGACAAGTTCCTACGGGGTGAGACGCACTTCAAAGGCGACAGCTATAACAACCGTGTGACCGTGGTTTGGACTCCGATCAGTCCTTTGGAGATCATAGTGTTGCGGATAGAGACTAACGGTGTAACTGGGCGTCCGATCTTTATGCGATATCACCTGCTGATTATTCTGGCGTTGGTGTGCCCATCTGCCTTCGCTCAGTACATTCCAATTTCGGCCATCCTGGGCAATACCACAACAGACCTTTCGAAGGTAGATTTGGCAGCCGGCTCGCGACCAGCGCTCGCGCACTTTCTCCGCGCTCTTCAGAACGCCAAGAATCATGCCGTCAATATTGTCATCCTGGGCGACTCTCAGTCGATTGCGGACAGCACCGTGGAGCCGGGTGCAGCGGCGATTATCCAAGTAGCAGCGTCAGATAAGTGGGCAGACAAGATGAGGGCGTACTTCCAGGGTATCTACGGGTCCCATGGAACGGGTGTGACGCCGGCAGTCATCAATGCTGCCGGTTCGGCCATCAACGCGAACTTCTATAGGGAGAGCGCCACCCACGGAACAAACTCCACGCTAGGTCCACATCAGATCGGCAGCACAGGTAGCGTGGTCGTCGGACCTCCCGGATACGTGCTTACCTTCACCAGCCCTATTCCTTGGGACAGGCTTAACACCTACTGTATGACGGGACCTTCTGGCAGCGGCACCGATACTTGGCGGATCGCCATTGACGGTGTGCCTAACGGGATGTGCGGAGGGTTGAATGCCGGAACCACGTACCAGTTTGCAGTTGCCACTTCGAGGGCCGTCTCGCTCGGCACTCACACTGTCACTTACACCTGCGTCACAGGTCCCTGCATCTTCTTCGCCGCTGAGGGAACCGCTGGCACGACCGGCGTAGAGATTTCGAATCTCAGCGTGGGAGGAAACACCGCAGAGTGGTGGGGCACGAGCCCATCGACGGAGCTTTCCTTCCTCCCGCTCATCCATTCCGGGGTGCAGCTTGCGATCGAATTCGAGCTGACGAACGAGCCTGGCGTTGGCTACAGCACGACGAGCTATCAGACTGCGCTCACGAACGCCTACACCTATGTAAGGGCACTTCCTGGCACTCCATCTTTCATGTTCATCTCGCCGGGCGTAGATCGCATCTCCGGGCAGGCTCCCTATTACCCCATTCTCAAGAGCCTCGCTCAGAGCCTTGGGACCGAGTTTGTCGACTTCAAGGATCGATGGGGCATGACGTACAACGCAGCGGACGGCCTATATGGCACGGACACCTATCACCCGAACACGAAAGGCAACGCCGAAGAATATTCGATGGTGATGCAGCATCTGATCGGCGCCCCGATACCTGCAAAGTCCTCGTCCAGCAGTGGAGCATCAGGCGCTACTCATCTCGGGAACGATCGACAGCGGTGATGATCGGCGGAACGACGCCACCCCTGGCAGATCTTTGCCGCCTCGTTGAGGCCACTACATCGGGAGGAGCATTCCTCCATTAGGTCGTAACGGCAAACTACGAGTTCCGCCGGAGTCGGATTCTACAGTAAAGAACGAGATGGCAATCTTCTTTATACGTCGTTTCCGAGATGGAAGATCGCCTCGACACCGGTTGCGCGAGCCAGGAGCGCCTGCTCCTCATGGTGTTCCAGAGGCTTGTAGTTCTGCGCCACGTCCATCGCCAAGCGGAAATACTTCTCGTCCCCAGGAGGCAGCGCAGCCGTGACCGGATGTCCAAGCGTCCAGCGCAACCCTAGCGAAGCCTCATCAGGGAAAGCCGCAGGTTGATACCAGCACTTTGGCTCGGGATGGCTCTGCTTCTGGTCGGCAGACCACACCGTCTTTGCCATAGCTTTTAGCGCTAGGATGCCCATACCCTTTTCCTGCGCGCGCTTCAAAATCTGCGGGCCGAAGTTCGCTTGCGAGAAGAGCACAAAGTTGACCGGGAAAAGCACGGTATCGAAGTTGTAGCGGTCCATCGCCGCCAGTGCTGTCTCCGCCGAGTGCACCGAGAAGCCGATGTAGCGGATCTTGCCTTCCTTTTTCGCAGCTTCCATCGTCTCCATTGCGCCGCCGGGGCCCAAAACTTTGTCCAAATCGGTCATCTTCGTCAGTGCGTGGAACTGATATAGATCGACGTGATCCGTCTTCAGCAGCCGCAGCGATTCTTCCAGCTGTTTGCGCGAGTCATCTTTCATGCGCCCTTCGGTCTTGCAGGCGAGAAAGCAGTTCTTGCGATAGGGCGCGAGGGCCGGACCCAGACGCTCCTGCGCGTTGCCATAGCTGGGCGCAATATCGAAATAGTTCACGCCGCGGTCCACGGCCTCAGCCACAATATTGTTCGAGTGGCCGGTTTCCTCGTTCATTACCACGATGCCGCCAAAACCAACCATCGAGAGATGCTCTCCTGTCTTGCCCAGAGGCCGGCGCGCAATCGAATTGGTTGGTGTAGCAGCGGCAGAAAATTTGGTACTAACGGCGGCAGCAGCTGTAAGTGCGCTCTGTTTCAAAAAGTCACGGCGTTCCATGTGCGGGACCTCGTCAATGGGAGAATTTAAGTCGAGCCGGCTTGCTAAAGTATTTTCCCAGACTCGGGGGGCATATGCGTAAAAATCGTTCATCCGTTTCGCTATTTGCCTGCGCGGTGTCCTAAAGACCGCAAAGAGAGTCCATCGTCTCTTCATTGCCCTTCGTGCTTGCGTCCTTGTAAGACAATCGAAGAATGAAAAGGAATGCGCCTCTAAAGGAGAGTGTCGCTCGTTTTCTGGATGCTTGGCTCGGTGCAAGGCAGCTCATTCAAGCAGCGAACTTCAACAGATTTCAGAAGGCCGGCCTGAGTGCAACGCAATTCATGACCCTCAACCTGATTCCTGCCAGTAAGGAGGGCATGACGCTCAGCGAACTCGCAAAACGCATGAACCTGGGAACCGCGACTGTTACGCGGACAATCGACAGCTTGGAGTCACGGGGCCTGCTGACGCGAACCCGAAGCAACCTGGATCGACGGCTGGTCCTGCTCTCACTGACCGAACAAGGAAAAACGCTCCAGAACGCAGCGTCGGCAGAGTTTCACAGTCACATGACCAGGCTTTTCAGCAGAATGGATCCGAATCAACGGGACGATCTTGTTCACGGGTTGGAAGCCCTTCTTCAGGTCAGCGCCGGCTTTATGGATGCTGGTGACGTTCGTCAGGAGAAGCGTAGTTCTCCGCGATCTCGGAAGCAGTGATCTTGATGCTGGAGCTTGTTTCAATCAGGCTGGCGATCTGCTCGTCCGATCTTCCTCGCTTGCGCAGCTCCTCGATCTCATCGCTAATCATGCCTACAAACGCCTGAACTGGAAACAGCTCCGGGCCGAGACCCGCAGCCTCGCGCAGTGCCTTCTGTGCCCGAACAGCCTCTTCAAGGGGGTACATCTGCATTTTGAGCTCCTTTAGGGTGATTCGTAGTACGAAACAATATTACACGCTGCTATCATCGCACGACCAGCCGGCGGCCAAGGAATGTAACCATCAGTCGATTCAGAAATTCAGTCCCCGGAAGTCCATCGCAGCCCGAGTTACTCCACCGAAGTTGGATAGATCAGCAAACCCACGTTTTGGACGATGACCTGCGTACGAGGGTGACATTCAAAGAGCGTAGAGATTGATGATGGAATCAAGCTCGTGGATGGTGTGGTCGACCTCGTCGTCCGAGGTATAAAAATGCGGGGCGATACGGACGCCGGCACCGGGACGAAAATCGACTAGAATCTGCCTGCGACCCAGCTCGGCGGTGACTTCGCGGCCATTGGGTACGTCGAGGATGATGGTACCGCCGCGGGCTGCGGGGTCACGCGGGCTGCGAACCGTGAGGCCTGCACCATCCGCGAGAGCGATGAGGCGTTGGGTCTGGCGCTGCGACTTGGCGCGGATAGCGTGGACACCAACTTCATTGACGATCTCGTAACCGGAGCGCGCGGAGTACATCGCTGGTACGTTTGGCGTGCCATTGAGGAAGCGGCGGATGTCCGCCGCATACTCGATCGGCCCGTTGACGAACTCAAAGGGTTGAGCATGAGCGGCCCAGCCGGTGGCGCTGGGGTGGAGCTTCAGGTCGAGATCGCCGCGGACGTAGAGATAGCCGGCGCCGGGGCCACCTAGCAGCCACTTGACCGAGCCACCGGTGGCGAAGTCGACGTTGAGCGCCGTCACGTCGAGCGGCACGATGCCGGCGGATTGATATAGGTCCGCGACAATGTAAGCACCGACTTCGTGTGCCCGTGCGGTAATGGCAGCAAGATCCTGTAGATACGAGCTACGGAAGGCGACATGCGAGATACTGACAAGCTGTGTCCGTTCGTCTATGGCTTCGAGAATGCGCTCGAGCGGAGTAGTCATGCCGTCGGTCGAGGCAACAGAGACGATCTGTGCGCCCTGGCGTGCGAGGCCGTGGTAGATATAGTCGTTCGAGGGAAAGTTCAGGCCATCGGTAATGAGCTTGTTCCGGGTTCCACTCCAATCAAAGCATGAGGTGATGATGGATTGGCAGATGGAGACGTTCTGATGCATGACGACGCGGCCCTTTGGCGCGCCGATGATGGAGCCGATGAGGTCGCCGCAGGTGATGGGCATCGTCCACCAACCTTCTTCCCAGGCACGGATACCGCGGGTGGCCCAGGTATCGGTGAACTCTTGGAGCGCGGTTTGGGTACGGCGAGGCATGGGACCGAGTGAATGGCTGATCATGTAGGTCGTGTGCTCAAGGATTGGAAACTCTTTGCGCCACACGAGGAGCGAATCTTGCGAGAGGCTAGAGGAGGTAGGCTGATGCGTAAAAGTGCTCATGACAGGCGTGTTTCCTCGAGAGCTGGCTGCGCGATGACGGTAGCTCTAGCGCGCCGCAGGGCGTAAGCCGCAGTGAGTACGAGCAGGAACGGGATGCCGTAGATCAGCGTGGGGCGGAACTCGCGCGTGAAGAGCGTCGTTATAAGTGCGGCTGACATCAAGGCGGTCCCGAGCAGACTTGTATAAGGATAGCCCCACATACGAAATGGGAGCTTCGTCCCCGCGTGACGGCGACGAAATCTAAGGTGTGTCACAAATATCATGAGCCAAGTGAACATGGGACCGAACATCGAGAGTGCGAGCATGAGCAGGAAAGATCGGTCATGGTAAAGGGCATTGAGAACGGCCGCGAGACCGATGCCGACGGTCGAGACAAGCAGCGCGACGATTGGAACTCCATTGCGCGTGAGCACGCCCAAACGGCGAGGCGCGAAGCCGGCACGGGAGAGCGAAAAGAGCATTCGTGTGCTGGTGTAGAGCTGGCTGTTCATGGCTGAGAGCGCGGCTATGAGAATGACGAAGTTGACGACCCCGGCTGCACCAGCAATATGCGTGCGCATCATGACAGTGACGAAGGGCGACTGAGTCGCACCGGAAGCCATGATGTACCACGGTACAATGGCGAGCACGAGCGCAAGAGTAAGCAGGTAGAAGAAAACCAAGCGGAACATCGTGGAGCGAAAGGCAGTCGTGATGGCTCGCTGCGGGTCTTTCGCTTCGCCAGCCGCGACCGCGATCATCTCAATTGAGAAATAGCTGAAGAGCGAAACCAGAACGGCGACCCACATGCCCCAGATGCCCTTGGGAAAGAAGCCGCCAAAGGCCGTGTAGTTGGCGAAGCCGATAGCTACACTGTGATTCGCTGAGACATCCCGGGAGGCTGAGAAGATGGCCCATGCGCCCAGAATGAGAAAGGCCACGATGGCCGAGACCTTTAAGGCAGAAAAGCTGTACTCGACAGCGCCAAAGAGTTCGACATTGAATGCGTTCACGAGCATAAGCACAAGTGTAAAGCCGCAGATCCAAAGCCAGCCTGGAACGGAAGGGAACCAAAAACGCATGTAAACTGCAATGGCCGTGATCTCTGTACCGAGCGCGAAGACGACGCCTGCCCAATATGCGAAGCGCACGAGAAAGCCAGAAAGCGGTGATAAGTAGAATTCCGCCCATGCACCAAAGGAACCGGAGGTCGGGTGGGCAACTGTCATCTCAGCCATGCAGCCCATCAGTAGAAGCGTGATAACGGCGCCAATAAGGTAGCTGAGGAGCACCGCGGGGCCTGCGAATCCGATGGCGAACTTGGAGCCAAGGAAGAGACCCGTACCTATGGCGCCTCCAATGGCAATCATCGAAAGCTGCCGGGAGGAAAGGCCGCGACGCAGACCCGACTCACGCTCGGTGATGGCATCGAAGCGCGAGGGCGGAGAACTCTTCATGCAGCAACTATAAACGGAGTCAAAGGGCTTCAGGACATGCGGACTACCGCCCACTCCTTCTCGCACTACGACTAGTGGACGAAACTTTGCTATCTCTCCGCTTTACTAATCAATCTCGCAAGATCGGAATCGGAACAGTTACCCGACTGACGCTATCTGGAGGTTTGTTCGCGTGAGGCAATCCAGACACATGACGAAGGATTCATGCAAACGATGAATATCCTGTCGCTATCTCTACTAACTGCCGATCATCGCATTTCCTATGGAGCAGGACAATTTCAGTTTGGAGATCTGTGGATCCCGCAGACGCGGAGTGGTTCTCTCCTGCCGCTTGTAGTCTTTTTCCATGGAGGATGGTGGAAGTCGGAATATGACTTGGGCTATGCCGGCCGTCTGTGCGCGGCTTTGAAGCAGGAGGGGATCGCATCCTGGTCGGTCGAGTACAGGAGAGTGGGCGAGACGGGCGGAGGTTGGCCAATGACCTTCCAGGATGCAGCTGCGGGGTTCGACTTCGTCGGGACGCTCGCGAAGAACTTTCCGCTGGACCTGTCGCGGGTGATCACCATGGGCCATTCGGCTGGCGGTCACCTGGCGTTCTGGGTCGCGGGCAGGCAGCATATCGATCCACACAGCGAGGTGTACGAGCCAAGGCCGCAGGTTCCGCTGCTCGGGACGATCGCGCTGGCTGGAGCGGTAGATCTCCGGTTGACGATCGACCTGTCGGGATACTTCACGTTTGCGCACGACAAGCAGGAGGTCTATGCTCTGATGGGCGGTCGGCCACAGGATCTGCCGGATCGGTATAAGGCGGCCAATCCAGGGGATCTCTTGCCCTTCCATGTACCGCAAGTATTAATTCAGGGCACGGCGGACGATCAGATTCCGCCTGAGCTGCCGTTACGATGGGCAGAGATGTCGCGCCGGATGGGAGATACCGCGGCGGTTAGCATGATTCCTTCTGCGGACCATTTTGATGTCGTTGATCCTGAGAGCCGGGCATGGGAAACGGTGCTCGATCTTGTGCATAAGATGATTTTTCTTTGAGGATACAAGGGTGTTTATCTGTACCAATCTGGAAGACAAGCGGATCACTTCCGGGTTGACCGTGATCCGGAGGACGATCAGTAGGAAGTATGACCAGGGCGGAAAGCACACGCCCTGTCCAAATATTTTTCAGTAACGGCAACGCTTCTATCGTTGACTGCATTGATTCAATCTCCAATCGCAGTGCTTACTATCGAATCGTCAGCTCTTTGGCGGACAATTCACCATCCACGGAATTCCGAAGCGATCAACAAACATTCCGAAGCGCAGGGCCCAAAACGTCTCTTCTATCGGCATCGAGATCTTTCCACCCGGGCTCATCTCGTTATAAATGCGCTCGGCCTCCTCCACCGTCTCCACCTGCAGCGAAACGCTAAAACCCTGCGGCTTCTCCGAGTGCTGTGGAGGAGCATCTGATGCCATGATTCTCTGCCCCTTCACGATCAGGCTCGCATGCAAAATCTTGTCCCCCCACTCTGGACTAACGGACTTTTCCGCTGGTGTGCCTGCATGCGGCATCATTGCTTCGATCGTGCCACCTAGAACTTTCGCATAGAATTCGAACGCCTCTTTACAGTTGCCATTGAAAAACAGATACGGATTCACTTGCATAGCGGTCACCCTCTCTCGGTCGAAATCATCCTCGTCTACGTCGCGCCCGCAAGAGCACAACGCTACTTCGCCTCGGCCAGTCTCTTACCTAACTCTTTCTGGTGTTCCACCGCATCGCTCGGTTCGAAATCATCCATCTCAAACAACTGCCGCAACTCCACCTCTCCCTCGGCATCTTTTCCAAACGGAGCAGGCACCTGCTTCAACCAAGTCACAGTCTCCTCCTTCGACTTCACCTGAATCAGCCAATACCCGGCGATCAGCTCTTTCGTCTCGGCAAACGGTCCGTCGATGATCGTCTGCTCGCCGCCCGAAAATTTGACGCGCATCCCCTTCGAGCTCGGCTGCAATCCCGCCAGGTCAACCAACACGCCGGCTTCAATCAACTTCTCGTTGTACTTGCCCATAGCTCCAATCAATTCCTCGCTCGGCATCACGCCAGCTTCAGAGTCTTTGTTCGCTTTCACAATCATCATGAACTTCATCACTCTTCTCCTTTAGCCGCATTACTGCGGCAACCCCGCTATTTCAAGCACCGGCCGTATCTCCACTGTGCCCAGCTGCGCTCCCGGAATCTGGCCCGCAATCATGATTGCCTCATCCAGGTTCACCGCATCGATCAAAAAGTATCCCCCTAATTGTTCGCGTGTCTCCGCAAACGGCCCATCCGTTACCAGCCGCTTGCCCTCGCGAACCTGCACACTCGTCGCCGCTGTCACAGAGTGGAGCGGGTTCGCCGCCAGGTACTTCCCACTCGCAGCCAGATCCTGCGCAAACGCCGCAGATTCCACGTAGCACTTGGCGCGCTCCGCATCGCTCAACGCTGATTCTTCGCCATAGATCAACAACATGTACTTCATGCGCTCTCCTTCGTCACTAAGTCGAACAGCGAATACGCAGATCGACACCCCTTCGAAAAAAATCCTACAATGCAGAATGGCCGACGAAGCAACTCTCGCCGTCGAGGAACTGTACCGTTCCGACTGGGGACGCATAGTCTCCACTCTCATCACCCTCGTTGGAGACTTCGACCTAGCTGAAGAATGCGCTCAGGAAGCCTTTTCCCTCGCGGTCGTGCAATGGTCCACCTCCGGCATCCCAGATCTCCCGCGCGCCTGGATCATCCAGACCGCTCGCCACAAAGCTATCGACCGCATCCGCCGCAACGCCGTTCTACAGAAAAAGCTCGAGGCTTACGCCTATATCTTGCCCACGCACCATCAACCCAACTACGACACTAGAGAAATTCCCGACGACCGCCTGCGCCTTATCTTCACCTGCTGCCACCCCGCCCTCGCGCTCGAGTCGCAGGTGGCCCTTACCCTGCGCACCCTCTGCGGCCTCCAAACCGACGAGATCGCCCGCGCCTTCCTCGTCCCCACCGCCACTATGGCCCAGCGGTTGGTACGCGCGAAACGCAAAATCCGCGACGCCCGCATCCCGTACATCGTCCCCGAAACCAGCGAACTCCCCGCACGACTCGAGGCCGTTCTCACCGCCATCTATCTCGTCTTCAACGAAGGCTACCTCGCTACCACCGGGACCTCGGTCGTCCGCGCCGATCTCTGTGCCGAAGCCATCCGCCTCGGCCGTCTCGTGGAGACCCTCATGCAACCGCAACTACCGGCAGAGGTCATCGGTCTCCTCGCCCTGATGCTCCTCCACGACGCCCGCAGCGCCGCCCGCACCAACGCCGACGGCGAACTCGTCCGTCTCGAAGATCAGGACCGATCCCTCTGGAACCAAACCCAAATCGCAGAAGCACTCCCGCTCGTCGATCAGGCCCTTTGTGGCGGAGCAGGCCCCTTTGCCATCCAGTCCGCGATTGCCGCGCTCCATTGTCGCGCCCAGCGCGCCGAAGACACCGACTGGTCCCAGATCGTTCGCCTTTATGCCCTTCTTGAACGCCTGCAGCCATCCCCCATCGTTTCCCTCAATCGCGCGGCGGCTTTGGCTATGGCCGAAGGTCCTCAGCAGGCGCTCCTCCTCGTGGAACAAATAGCCAAAACCGGCGATTTGGAAGACCACCACATCCTGCACGCCGTCCGCGCAGATCTCCACCGCCGACTCGGCAATCACACCTCTGCTGCCATCAGCTATCAGCGAGCCCTCACCCTCGTCACCAACGAGCAGGAACGCCGCTTCCTTCATCGACGTATGCGCGAACTTGAAATACCACCTTGAACTCGCGCGGCGGATCATACATTCCCGGAGCTTGGGCGATCTATGGATTTCCCTATCAGAGCCCTTGTTTCCGGTGGCTGCTACTCAGGAGCAGGCTGCGGAAGGTTTAGGAGAATCGTGCAGGCGTATCCCCAGCCGGTTGCGGTTGCTCTGAAGCAGATGGAAGTGTGTATGGCTTGTGAAGTACATCGATAACACGTTGGTACAGGCGGTTGCGTACCTCGAAGCGCTTTGATGCGCGTGTAACGTAGCGCACGAGTATGTCTATGCCGGATGCTGATGGCCTCAAATTTACTGACGGGATCGCGCTGAACTGGCTCAGGCCATTTTGCCGAGTCGTACGTTTCCACTCCTGTTCGGCAAGGCGGCTATCTCTCTCAGTTTCTTGCAGCACTGCTTTGTGGATGAGTTCAACCGACACATACGAATCGTCGGATACAGGAACACTCACCGAGATCTCATCCCACATCCACTGGCCAACCGTAGAGAAATTGAAGTATTGTCCGCGGATAGCGAAGCTATTGATGAAAGTGACGCGACGCCCCGTTGGATACCCCTTGTCCGTCCAATTGCCGGTTTCGAGCATAGTCGTACGAAATAAACTGATCTCAATCACCTCGCCTCCCACGCTGTTGATCTCTACCCAGTCGCCCGCGCAAATGCCGTTCTTGCCCATGAGCACGAACCAGCCGAAGAAGGCGAGAATGAAATCTTGCAGCGCAACTGTAAGTCCAGCGGTAGCCAGACCCAGGATGGTAGGCATCTGGCGCGGCGCGCCGAAGATGACCAGCAGGATAAGCAGGCCGGCAACGATCTGGACACTCAGCTCCAGGATCGTGCGGAGTGTTTGCATCCGCCGTCGGTCAAGCGTGGGACGCTCCATCAGATGGCGCATAAGCGCTTGGCAAAGGATGGCGCAGATGAGAATAGAGGCAATCAGCGCAAGTGACCGGAGAATGAGGTGTAGCAGGATCCGATGTTGCAGAAGCACTTGAGCACCCCACTTACCGTAAGCGGCGGCAAGCTGCTGCTGCGTTTGGATGCGGTCGTCATAGATGCTGAGAAGCTGGCGCTGTTCGCTTCTCTGCTTAATGTTGGCGAGTCTAGCTGTATTGTCTGGTGCCGAACGCCCGGGCTGTGATCCAACCCCACCGGTTGCGGCTGAGCTCCTATTAGCTTGAGTTTCGAGGGCGTTGTGCTCGGTGGTGAGCATACTTACATCGGCTCGCGCCTGCTGCATGGCTTGCTGAATCAGCTGGTAGCGACCGCGTTGATTAGTCCATGCCTTGAGGCGTACGGCCAGGGTGCTGTATTGCGCTGCCGAAAGAACGGCGACCTGGCCTTCACCGTGTGACTCGGTGTCGTATTTGCGCATGGCTGCTTCACGCGCAGTAAGCTCCTGTTGAATCTCCGTACGTTGATCGCCAGAAGCGCGAGCGAGATCCTGCTGTGCATCGGCAAGCTCATCCGAATCGAGCCCAAGCTGCGCTTTGGCAATTTCAAGATCGTCTGCGCTGGGAACTGGCTGCGCACGGTTTGCCGGCAGAATGGCGGTGGCATTCGACGCTGGCGTTAGGCTCTGCACTACCGCTTGGTCTTCCTGCACGACCTGTTTCAGTTGTGCGACTTTCAGCGAGAGCGAGAGCGCTTCGCCGGTGAGGGCGCGGGGCCGGGTACTGGCTTGACGTAACGCTGCGGCAAAAGCCTGATCTACTTCATGATCGGCCAGACGTTCGGCCTCGCGTGCATACTCGACCTCCTCGGCACTGACGGCTAATGGCGCGAGGGCTTGGGCAGTCTGCCAGGGATGCAGATCGACCATGGTCTTCTGGCTATCGACAAGGTTGTGCACGTTGCCCTTCGCATTGAGGAAGGGGAGATGTGCCATAGCATCACGAGTGCTCCACGAGAAAGCCAGGCATATGGCTAGCAGCGCAAGCAGAACGGCAAGAATAAAGCTGGTCGGGCCGGAAATGCGTCGGCGCGTGGTGTTCGTTGAAGTCTGGGTGGGAGGATCAGTTGCCATAAGTTAATTGTTCCAGTTCGCCTGTGTTTCGGGCACACATGCGTGGTTCGAGCAAAACGGCTCCCCTGGCTGATTGGTAACAGAATACGTGGCAGTCGCGACCGAGGGTCGGTTCTTCGGCAAGCGGGCATAGGCATGACTAATGGCCAGCACTACACTAATGTCATCGTTTTGCAACGGGGATGCCATGCTCCTTAGGTTGCAGGGCCTAGAGAAAACATGGCCACATAGCGATTGGTATCGAGGAAATGACGCCAGTTCCCATAAATGACGTTAACGGAAAGTACGCGCGGAGTTCCTGCCCTCGGACCGTTGGAGTTTGCAAGATCAGACTTTTGGGCGCTCTCGTACCCGAGGCTTCGTTCACCTTCACAGATACATTGACGAATCGGAACTGTACGCTAGCCTTGAAGAGCGGATGCAGACGCCGAACGCGTTTCTTCCGAGCTGCCTGCCACCTCCGCATCAGCCCGCCTTACCGCAGCCATACTCACACCTTACTCAGGATTCACATCTCGAGCTCTGCTGGGATGCCAGGTTCAGGTCAGTCTTCGCTATCCGCTTCGCCATCTTTCTCGAGAATGGCGAAATCCCCGTCCCTCAGCTGACCCTCGATCTTCCGCAGCCATCCTTTCGAGCGGCTCAACGGCAATACCGTCCAGGCGGCCGGTATGTCTTCCGAGGGAAACTCGCAGATTAGCGCGATCTCCTCTTCGCTCCCGTAAAGCGGCGCTAGCGCGTCAGGCGTGATATCCAAGCGGCAGATCTCATATCCCTGATCGTCCTGGATAGCCAGACACCAGATCGCAGGATCGTCCAGCGCTCCCTCCGGAAGCTGCGCCCGCTGCACCATGATCTTCGCGATCCATGGATAAATCCTGTCCGCCCAATCCTGAGGCACTTCCGGATTCGGCGGCTCTCCCGCGCGAACTGTGTACTGCTGCGCCTTGCGCAGCCGAAAAGACAACCCCGCGTAGGTCTCATACTCCTCTAGCGTCCGAACCGGACCTAGTCCAAAACTCTCCACCGGTTCCCCGCTCAGCAAACGCTTGACCTTGCGCTTGCTCTTATCATCCAGCTCGCTCCAAGGACGTGCCACCTGACTCGCATCGGTGTGATCGCCCCAGTGCTTCTTGGCATCGGTGCGAAGATAGTCATGCCACACGATCGTCTCTGTAGGATGGAAAAGGTCATATCCGTGGGTAAACGCCCGCACCGTCATCGCCGCCTCCTCGCCCATAAAGTACAGCTCCGGGTCATAAGGCACCTCTTCCACGAAACGGCCAGCGGCGAATAGGAATCCCGCCGACACAAACCGGGCTCGTACCGGACGTTCCGGCTTCCAGCGATTTGGAAGATCGATTGGCTTTAACTGTGGGATTCCATCGGGAGTGAATGCCTGAAACGCGATCTGCTGTGGCCCTCCGCTTAGAATCTCATTCTCTCCAGGGGTAAATGGCGTAGCGTACGTGCTCAGGATCGGCTTGTCGCTGCCTGTTTCCATCACCGCCCGCAGCAGCATCGCATCCCAGCCGCTCGCAAATCGGCAATGCGAATCCACTTGCAGAAACCAATCTTCACCCTGCCACAGCTTCATGATCTCCGCACGCGCCCAGCACGCGCCTCTGCTATCCCACCAATTCACCTCAAGCACGCGGAAACGCGGATCCTCAAGGAACGGCAGCGGCCCTTCATCAGCGTCCCGTTGCCAGCAGATACCGAATCTCATCCGCTGTGGGTTGCTGGCTTTCCGGATGCAATCGACGATGGTCGGCACCAACTGTGGATCGCGATATGCTGCTATCGATACAAAGATCAGGTTTTCTTCGCTGGCCATAGATCCATTCTCGCGAATTTTTAGGGTGGCAGTTGCAATTGCTCTCATTCAGTAGCAAATGCTTTGCTCCTGTTCTGCTTTTGAAACCCGCCTGCCAGTTCCTTGCCCACGAGATGAGAGCGAGAGGATGAGATCAGAAGCCTCTTTTGTGTCTAAAAGGTGTAGTGCAGCGCCAGTTGCAGCTGCCGCGGTCCACTCCTCGTGTTCGTAATCTGCCCAAAGGACGCATCCCCGATGTTATTGTCCGGATTCCCGTAGCTGGCAAAGTTGAAGACATTGAAGCCATCTGCGCGAAAGCCCACTGCCTGTCCTTCGGTTATGTGAAAGTCTTTAAAAATCGATGCGTCAATCTGCTCAAATCCCGGCGCGCGTTGTGTGCCTACGGCTGCTGTCCCAAAGGTGTACGGCAGCTCCGGACCATAGGCACAGGCGCCATTATCGGCGCCTGAACACGGGGTCGCCGTAGGGTTTGTGCCGAACCAGTGCCCGACACTCCGGTTGGTCACGTGGAGCTTACGATACTGGTTCGCACGCGCTCCGCCGTTGGCGTTGGTGTTATCGCTTTGCGGTCCGAAGATCGTGACCGGCAAACCCGAGTAGGCGATCACCGAGCCTGAGATCGACCAGCCACCGAGCAGCAGCTCGAGAGCGCGATTTGTATTTCCACCATAGGCCGCAACGTGTCCGAATGGTACTGCATACACGCCGGTCGCAGACAGGTTATGGCGTACGTCCTGGTCCGACGGGCCATAATCACCACCAAGATTGTAGCCATCCTGGATACCCGCAAACGGCGGCCCATCGACATTGGAGGCGCCGTAGTTGCCGTCGCTGTTCGTCATTGACCGGCTGTAGGTATAATTCACCGTATACTCAAGGTCATTGTCCGCGCGGTGCCGTACGGTCCCCTGCGCTGCGTGGTAATTGGACATGCCCTCCGATTCGGTGATCAGCAGCGCATTGCTCTGCCCAACCAGCCCTGCGAAAGGCGCTGCATCAGCTGGCGGAATCATCGCACCCGGCGGTAGTGCCGCGATGGCAGCAGCCTGCGCCGTGGTGAGCTGATTGCCGTTGCGGTAGTCGGCCAGGTGCGCACCCAGCTCACCCACATATCCTGCCGTGATCGAAGTCTTGTTGCTAAGCGCGAACTCGGTCGTGAGATTGAACTCCTGGATGTAGGCTGGCTGGATCCTCTGCGGCCATGCGCCAAAGCCCGCGCCGTTGGTGCTGATCGAACTGGAGTTTATGGCGAAGCCGTTCTCGACAGCGAACGGAGTGCCTCCACTGGTCGCGCTGGGCGTGGCTGCCTGGAGCGAAGAAAACCTCAGAAAGGGTGAGTTGTAGCTCAGGCGCTGATTGTTTGCATTTCCTTCAAAGAAGCTGGTTGCTCCGTATCCGCCTCGCAGCACCATGCGGGGGCTGACCTGGTAGGCAAAACCGAAGCGCGGCATGAACTGCTTGTAGTTCGGCTGGTAACAGGCCGGGTTATCGCAGACGATGGAACCCGCAGGCGCGCCGCCCGGGACCACCTTGGCGTATTCCACTGTTCCCATCAGCGGGCCGGCCAACAAACATTTGCGGTCTTATTGTTTACCTCAGTCCACGGCTGATCATATTCGTAGCGCAAGCCGAGATTCAGTGTGAGCTTATCGCTAATCTTCCAATCATCTTGAAAAAAGCCGGCTGCCCGGTATTGCCGGTTGCCATCCAGCCCTCCCGGCAGCTCGATCTGCTGCGCACTGCTCCGATCCAGTAGCCAGTCCGCACCGCTGAATCCCTGCGAGCCCGGCAGCCCGGTAAACACGCCAGTATACGAGAACTGGCCCAATGTGCCGGAGGTCGCAGCCAGCAGGTAATTCTGCTGATAACGCAATAACTGTGCGCCTATGCTGAAAAGGTGCTTACCCCGCTCGATCGTCAGGTTGTCGCCGTAGCTGAAGGTGTTATCGCGCAGAATCTGCGGCATCGCTGGCGTGCCCACGCCATTCAGGTTATTCGCGAGCCCCTGGTAAGAGAAGCCTTCATACTGCTGCACGCCAAAGGGAATGCCAACGACTGCGTTACCCTTGAGTCCGAAAATCCCGGTGGGATCTGTCGGAATTCCTGTATCCCAACGGACGCGCGTGAAGCCGACCCGCGCTTCATTCACGATCTCCGGCGAAAGGGTGTGCACCCACGTAGCCCCAAAGAGTTTTGTGGGAAAGACGTTCTGCGATGGAAAGGAGATGGCCAGCACCGCGACATTGCCGTCCGCGGGATTGGACTGCGAATAGAAACCGGTGATCTTGTCGGTCGTCCGCGGGTCCCACTCGATTTTTACGTCGCCTTGATTGTTGGTGGTGAACTTCCGCGTGAAACCCTGGTAATTAATTCTGGACGACGCCATCTGATGGGGCAGCGTTCGGCAGCGGATACAGCGCCGGATGGGCAATCAGGTAGCTTGCGACCGGATTCTTGACCGGAACGTTCCTGTCATTCACATACGGGGCAAAGTTGTTTTCGGAGTCGTACAGCTGAATGGGCTTTGCGATCGACTCCAGCACCGAGAAATCGCCGCCTCGCATGCCCTGGGTCAACACCGACGCCGAGCCCACTCCACCAGAGTGTTCCCGCACGCCTTCGTAGTCCACAAAGAAGAACAACCTGTTCTTGAGGATCGGACCACCAAAGGTGCCCCCGAACTGGGTTTGCGTGAATGGATTGATTGCAATGATGGGGTTCTGGTGATTGTTCGACCAGCTGTTCGCATTTAGCTTCTGATTCTCGAGAAACGCGTACGCCGAGCCATGGAACTGGTTCGTGCCGCTCCTAAACACTGAAACAACATCGCCGCCGCTCACGTTGCCATAGGTCGCGGGTGCGTTCGCAGAGATCACCTTCAACTCGGCAATCGCATCCGGCGCCGGATTGTAGCCGATCAGATTGTTCTGCCCCTCGTTGATGTCGATGCCGTCAAGCGTGTAGTTGTTCGCCTGCGCGCGATTGCCGTTGATCGTCACAACGCCGCTGTTGTAGGTATCGCGCTCGATGGCATTCGCGCCCGTCAGCCCTGTGGGATCCGTATTCACCGCACCCGGCTGGAACAGCGTCACAGACGAGAAATTCCGGCCGTTTAACGGGATCGTGGCAATCTGGTTTGCGGTCAGCGACAGGCCAAGCGTGCCATCCGTCGTGTCGAGGATAGGCGCTACACCGCTCTGCACTTGGACCGTATTGGTTGCGCCCACCCTCAGGTGCGCATCGATCTTCGCCGTCTGGTCGATCTCGAGCGAGAACTGCGGCACCGTAAACGTGCTGAAGCCCTGTGATGTCACTTCAAGCTGGTACAGACCAATCGGTAGAAAGCGGATCGAGTACACTCCTGCATCGTTGGTGACCACAGGCGTATGCACGCCCGTCGCTGTATTCACCGCAACCACATTCGCATGCGGTATCACCGCCCCGCTCGGGTCTATAACCGTACCGGAGATAGATCCGGTCACCGTCTGGCTCAGGGCTGCAGAGGCGGAGACGAGCGTCATCGCGACTGTCAATCTCAGCGTCTGGAAAAAGTTTTTTTTGCCTGATCGGTCACCTCTTGTCTGTTCGCGTTTTCTCATTTAATTGTGAAAGGAGCCAAGGCGAGTCGTCGCAGGCAAGTGCGAATTATACCCGCAGCAGGACACTGCGAGTTGGTCTCGCTATAAGCTGAGCGGTCCATCGAAGATGGAGGATAAGCTGTTCACCCCATGCCGGCAGAAGAACGGCCAAGACTCGGTTCACGCGAAGTATATAAGCGATTGTTCTATCGGCTGAGCAGAGAGCTGGAAGCTTCAGCCAGACATTCCTCGGTGAGAACTTAAGAGGCAAAACATAAGCAAATCGCCACTGGCGAGAATTCGATTGCGTGGCCAAGACACGCAGGTATAAAGTGCCGGTGGCTCTCCAGACGAAGGAAGAGAAGCGCTCACAGGGACCCCAAGTCATGTTTGAGGCAAGAGGAAAATTCGGAGAGCTGTCGGATGAAGAGCTTATCGAGCAGCTATTGCGTGGTTGCAATGATGCCATCTCCGTTCTGTTTGACCGTTACAGCAGGCTAGTTATGAGTGTGGCAGGGCGCATTCTGCGCGATCAGGGTGAAGCTGAAGAGATTACGCAGTCGGTGTTTTTCGATGTGTATAGATCAGCAACCAGATTTGACGCGAGTAGGGGAAGCGTTCGGGTGTGGATTTTACAATTCGCTTATCATCGGAGCATTCGCCGAAAGCAGCAATTGACGCGAGACCACTTCTACGATGCCGAGCCGATTAGCGAGATGGTCGAACACATGATGAAACACGTCTCTCGACATCGGCAAAGCCTTACACCTCAGGAGACCATCAGACTCACTAAAGAGGCTCTCGGGCTTCTGAATGATAAACAGCGGCGAGTATTGGAACTCACATATTTTGAGGGGTTCACTGCAGAAGAGATTGCCAAGCAAACGAGCGATTCTGTTGCTTCCGTGAGGCATTCGCTCTACCGCGGATTGGCATACTTGAGGGCTCATCTTGAGCCGGCGGGTTCTAAAAGCAAGGAGACTGCCGGAGCAGAGCATCTCATCACTGGAGATTATGCGAATGCAAGAGCATGAAGAGTTTGAAACCCTTTGCGCTCTGATGGCTTCTGGGCAGATCTCTTTGGAAGAGAGTTCACTCCTACAAGAACATCTGGCAAGCTGTGCATCTTGCTCTAAGCTTCTGGCAGAATTTTGCAGAGCCAGTGCTGACATTCTCTCTGCTTCCGCACCCAGCACCCAGCATGCCCCTTCTCCTGAACTCAAAAAGCGCTTTCTGGCGCGAGCAGCCAGCGAGGGCCTGCGGATCTCTTCTCCAGGCAAGATTCCGTTTCAGAATTACCGTATCAAGGCACGCGCAACGTGGGTTGCGGGTTTGGCGGCGAGCATCCTGATCGCGGGCTTTTTGTACCAGCACCGGAGTACGGAAAAGGAAAGCCATGCCGTCGCTACGTCAGCCGTTGAACCTCAAAGGCGCACGCCTGAGGCTAGCGACTCCGCAATGGCCACGCAGGGACTGAGAGTGTCGCAAAATGCCGGCGCTTCCGCTCCACTTGCAGCGCGGTTGGTCATCGAGCGAGATTCTCTTCGACGTCAGCTCGAAAATTCGCAGCAGAGACTAGAAACTCTGACACAAGCGGTCGAGAGTTCAGAACGTGAGCATCGTTCAGATCAAGCGGCCCTTCTTGCTTCGCAAGACCGATTGAGGGCTCTTTCTACGGAGCGAGACACCGCCATCGCTCGCCTGAACTCGGTCAACGAAGAACTGGAGAGATCCAATTCGGTTCTAAAAGCCACAGAGGTGGAGCTCGCCATGCGAGAGAATTCAGCCCGGTTGGCAACAGAGCAGGCACGTTTGGAACACGCCAAGTACGAGCAGAGCAAGCTTGTGGGGGCTGCGGGGAAGGAGGGTGCCTCGATCTTAGCAGCCCGCAATCTCCATATAGTCGATGTGTATAACGCAAATGGAAAGGGCGAGAGGCAGCGCGCGTTTGGCCGCGTGTTCTATGTGGAGGGGAAAGAGCTAATCTTCTATGCCTATGACCTGTCTTCTGCTAAGCAAGATGATTTGCAATTTTACGCGTGGGGTGTTGGCTCAAGCGCACGTCCCTTTGTCGCTCGTTTAGGCATTATGCACAATGACGGAAATGGTGAGGGCCTTTGGGAGCTTAAATTCGACGACGCTGGGATCTTGTCGAAGATCGACTCCGTAATGGTTACCGCGGAGACGAAAGAGACGGCGACTCCAAACGGCAAGCGCATTCTTGTCGCAGTGCTTGGCGGTCAGCCGAACCACCCATAATTATTTTAGGGTTGGTGGCAAACTTTCATCTGCTGCTGAACATACTGCATGCGAGGCCCTTATTCGTATGCAAATGTACAAACGCGAGCTGAGCTACGCATCAGCTTTCATTCTGGCAGTCTTGTTGGTCTGTTTTTCAGCGTTGGCACAAACCTCCACAGCACGACTTTCTGGAGTGGTCACGGATTCGGCGGGAAAAGCTGTCCCCAATGCCAACGTAACAGCGACAGAGACCAGTCTTGGCCTGGAGCGGGGAACAACATCTAACAGCGACGGGATCTATTCGTTGCCGGGCATGAAGCCTGGCCACTACCGCATTCGGGTGCAAAAGCAGGGATTTCGAGAGGTCCTGCTCGACGATCTAGTGCTGAATGTACAGGCCGTGATCGATCAGAATTTTCAACTGGAGATTGGCTCGGTCACTCAGTCGGTAAGCGTGCAAGCAGAAGCAGCCTCGATTTCGACAACCGAGTCGAGCATCGGCGACGTTATCGGCGCGAAGCAGATCACCGAACTGCCGTTGAATGGAAGGAATTTCACGCAGCTGGCTACACTAACACCCGGCGTTACACGCGGTACGCCAGAAGGCCAAGCGAGCGGAACGCAGAGCATTGCGGAGGTCTTTCGCTATGCGGCAAGTGGAAGTGGGTCGTTGTCCGTAAACGGGGCGCGCCCGGAGGCAAACAATTTTCTGCTCGACGGAATCGACAACAACGAGCAGCTGGTCAACACGCTAATTTTCTTTCCGCCGGCGGAAGCCATCCAGGAATTTGCCATTCAGACGAGCGTTCCACCTGCTGAATTTGGACGAGCAGGTGGTGCGATCATTAATGCGGTCATCAAGTCCGGTACCAACAAACTGCACGGCAGCGCATTCGAGTTCTTCCGAAACTCGGCATTGGATGCCACGCCGACGTTTGCTACGCAAAAAGCCGACTTCCGTCAGAATCAGTTCGGCGGAACCCTGGGTGGTCCGCTCGTCAAAGACAAACAATTCCTCTTTGGTGATTATCAAGGTCTGCGCTTAACAGCGCCGCTGCCGGTCGAGCTGGCGAGCGTTCCCACGGCGAAATTTCGGCAGGGCGATCTATCTGAGCTTCTTAACACCCAAATCTCGCAGCTGCCAAAGCCGATCCAAATTATCGATCCTTTGACGGGTGCGCCCTTTGCAGGCAACATCATTCCTCAGACGCGGTTAAATCCGGTAGCATTGAAATACCTTCAGACGTATCCAAATCCAAACTTCGGGAATGGCCGAGTACAGCAGAACTATCAGGCCCAACGCATTCAGACGCAGGCCTATAACGACTTCGATGTTCGCTGGGATTGGAATGTGCGTGAGAGCGATCAGGTCTTTGCGCGTTACAGCTTCGGGCATGACGACTCGACCACTACGTCTCGTTTGCCAACGCTGCCGGCCGGCACTGGTTCAGGAACAAACTTCAATCGGTCAAATGGCTTCGTGATCGCTTACAACCATACGTTTTCGCCGCGTTGGTTTAACGAAGCCCGTTTCGGTTTTACCCGCGTCAACTTTGGGAACGAGCCGCCTTTCTCCAACGTGCCCCTTGCAAAGAATCTCGGTATCCCGGGCGCCAATCCTTCGCCCTTGCTTGGTGGTGGCGCCTTGATCGGTGGCTCGAACGCACAGATCGAATACTCCGGAGACTTTGGCCCACTTCTAGTTAGGGAGAACAACTTCCAAGAAGCAGACATCGTGAGCTGGACGAGCGCGAAACACAATGTGCGATTTGGGTTTAATTTAATCCGGCGTCAGCTCAACAGCTTTCGCCCCAACAGAGGCAAAGGTTTCTTCTTCCTCAACCCAAGCGGCAGTGGTCCAGGAACGACCGGTTATGAGGTCTCCGATCTGCTTGCGGGCTTTGTGAACAATTACAGCATCGGGCCGCTTTTTGGTACGACCGGCATCCGCCGTTGGGAGCCAAGCGGCTTTATCCAGGATGATTGGAAGCTAACACCAAGCCTCACGCTGAACCTAGGCCTACGTTACGAGGTGTACACTACCCCGGTTGAGGTACTGGACCGTCAAACCAACTTCGATCCAACCACCGGCAGCCTTCTCCAAGCAGGCCGGAATGGAAATAGCCGGGGTTTGGTTCCGAATGATCTCAATAATCTCAGCCCCAGAGTTGGCTTTGCCTACGACGTATTCGGCAATGGAAGAACCGCCCTTCATGGCGGTATCGGTTACTACTACACAGTCGAAGGTGGCGGAGCCAATTACCAGCTTACGCAGAATGCGCCTTACAGTGGGTATGCTCAATACAACTATACGGATGGGTACCGTGTCACTCTATCCGGGCAAGGTCCTTTAAAAGACAACAATGCCAGTATGGCGACAGGCGCGCTGCCTTCGGGCGATCTTTCGCGCGTCGATTTAGCTCGCCCACAGAACATTACAGTGTTTTCGCGGCTGCAGCACAATCGCTCGCCCTATGAAGCTCAGTACAACCTCCAACTACAACAGCAACTCTCCGGCAGCACGGTCTTCTCTCTCGCTTACGTTGGAACTGCGGGCCGTAAGCTGAACTCCTTCTACAATCTTAATCGTCAGGAATTTAATGCAGCGCCGGGCGCGCGCAGTTTTCCGAATCTAGGCGACGTGAATATACAGAACACCCGGGGCACGTCTAACTACAACTCCTTGCAAGCGCAAGTCAACCGAAATTTCAATAGGAATCTGCAGTTTCTACTAGGGTATACATGGGCTCACGCGATCGACGATGTGAGCGGACCCTATGATGGGCCCCCGCCGCAGGACATCAACAACCTGCCAGGCGAGCGGGGGAACTCTCTTCTTGATGTACGGCATCGCTTCACGGGGAGCGGTATCTACCAACTTCCATTCGGGAGAGGACAGCGCTTTGGCTCAAATATTTCCAAACTCGTCGATCTAGCCACAGGAGGATGGCAAGCCAACGCTATCTTGACGCTGCAGAGCGGACTTCCTTTCAATCTGACCACTCCGGGGAATCCTGGAAATGTGCGCCCAGATGTACTCGGCGGGATCCGCACTCGCCCAGGTGAAACGCAACACTACATTGATCGTAGTAACTTCTCCGCTGTTCCGATGGGGGAGAGCGGTGTGCTGCTCCGCCCAGGAACACTGCGGAGGAATGCAATCTTTGGTCCAGGAACTGCGAATTTAGATTTCTCTCTCTTCAAAGATTTCGCAATACGTGAGAGGGCAACCCTGCAGTTTCGAGCCGAGTCGTTCAACCTTTTCAACCATCCCCAGTATCTTCAACCCAACGGCGATCTAACCAGTTCTGGCTTTGGGTCGATCACCTCCACGCGCTTCTCCTCCGAGCGCCAACTGCAATTTGTGGCGCGTGTGTCCTTCTAATCACTCACCAGACGTTGGGGTGCCGTATGCGAATGTTTAAGCTACGCCGCTTCATTAAGTTGACAGTAGTCCTACTTGCCATCGTTGCAGCGGATCTACCGTCATTCGCCCAAAGCTCCAGCGCTCTTGGTCAACTCACGGGCAAGGACACGATCTACCAAATCCTGACTGACCGCTTCTACGATGGAGATGCAACGAGTAACAAGCCAGACGGCTCCACGCGCGAGGATACGGTAGGCCGAACCAAGTCTATGGTCCGGCCTACCGAACGGTTAATCTAGGCGTGCAAAAGAATGTGCATCTTCTCGAGTCCGCAATTCTGGAATTGCATGGCGACGCCTCCAACGTGCTGAACACACCTAACTTCTCGAACCCCAGAAATAGTTTGGGCAACGCCGGAACCTTTGGTCAGATCACGGGATATATGAAGAGCTTTGCCAAATTCAACTGGCAGCCCGCCTGGTGTTCTAAATACAACAATCGCAAATGGGAAGCGGAGTAACCTAAACTTGAGGCTTCCCGTCCACATTACAAAAAGCCAGCTTAAGTAACGCAAGTGGCGCCGCTTATCCCGGTTTTGCAGTGTCTTCTCTCTGGCTTGTGAAAGCATCCTGAGACCACCAAGCCCAGGCCTGGCCGCGTAAGCGCGCCGTGGCTGGACCCATGGGGACGAAGTTACGAAAGGTAAAGATAAGGATGCGAACAATGCGTTGGCGCAACCTCCTGAAAGTGACCGCAGCTGTCGTAGAGAAGATGCAAGACAAGAAAGAAAATAGCACGGCCTGCTGCCGCGCGCGACGTTTGCTTGACCAAAGAGACATACAGAAGAAAGGAGATGGTTGGGCTTAAATGAGTTCTTAGACCTCGATGAACGATACAACACTCCGGCTGATCCACCGCCTAGGAACATAGTTAGCGGACACATAACGCATTTCGGCCCAGAGACGATCGACGTGTACGGCTGCGAATCCGCAGTAGAGGTATTAATGCGTTTCGCAAGTACGCTACGTTCTCGATCAAGTTCTATTCTGAATTCTTCGGAATTGGCTTTTCAACTCCTCGACTTCGCTCCTGAGGCTTGCCACCTCTTTTTCAAGTCGCGCGATGCGTTCCTCGCTGGGCAATGCCTCTGGCGCATTCTCCGCCTGCGACGCCTCAGAGATGCGGGCCTCCGGTGCAAGTAGCTGGATGTAGCGCGCCTCCTTGGTTCCCGGCTGTCGCGGGAGCACCTTTACCAGGGGCGGATCGCGTTGCATCAGGCGCTGCAGTGCTGTTTGCACATCGGATAATTCGTCAAACCGGTGCAGCCGTTCGGTGCGTCCGCGCAGTTCGCCCGGGGTCTGCGGTCCACGTAACAGTAGAAGGCACATAATCGCATTTTCGGCACGACCGAAGTTGAAGGTCTCCTGCACCCGGTGCTCGTACTTTGCGACCCGTCCCTCACCGCCCACACGAGATGCCAGTCCCTTATCTTGCAGCCCGTGCAGTGCTTGGCGGATCTCGTCTTCGTCCAGGCTGGTTACCGGATCGCGATTGGAGCGCTGGTTGGCCGCATTCAACAGCGCATTCACGGACATTGGATAATAGTCCGGTGTGGTGACTTCCTTTTCTATCAGCGAACCCAAAACTCTTGCTTCAGGCGCAGTTAACGACAGCTCCATACTTCCTCTCCGATCCATAGCTAGACTCACAGCAGCAGCTACATCGTACGGAGGTTACTGTGCTCCGCTCTTGAAGACCTCTTCGGCGAAGTAATTCTGAATGCGGGCCTGATCACGCAGTACTTCGTAGTATGCGTTGCGGAGTAACTGAGCCCTTCCATCGCGGAGTTGCTGCCGGATCGCCTGCTGCACCCGGGGATCGTTCAGTTCGCGCTGGCCTGCTGCTTCCTTTGAGAGGAGACGGTAGATGGCGTAACCCATCACCTTCTTCGAGCCCTGCTCATAGAACGGCAGCACGTCTGTCACTTGCCCTGGTTTGAGCTTGGTCACGCTTGTGTAGACGCTGGGGTCTGCATGAAGCTGGCTCTCGGAGATAAAGCCCATGTCACCACCGTTGCTCGCCGTCGCTGGCTGCTCGGAAAGATTCGCCGCCAGCGCACCGAAGTCTTCACCACTCTCCAGCCGATTGTGCAGCGCGGCGATCTTCTTCTTGGCCTCATCGTCGTTGCTGGCTTTGTTGTTCTGCAGATTGCTGGGCTGCTGCGATGGGGCGGACGTGACGATGATCTGGGCGAGGTGGTACTGCGGCTCGATCAGGTTGAACTCGGCTTTGTTCCGGTTGTAGTAACTGGAAATATCTGCATCCGTGATGTTGATCTTGGAGTTAATCTCCTTGTTCATCAGCTTTTCGCTGGTGAGCGAGCGCCGGATCTGCCGCTTGAGATCGTCCAGCGTCATACTCTTCGCTTTCAGACGAGCGTCAAACTCTTCCTGGGTGAAAGGCGCTTTCAACTCAGCAACCTTGCCGTCGACCTCCTCATTTGTCGCGACCAGGTTCAGCTTGGCCGCACGCTCCTGGAGGATCTCATCGTCGATGAGCTGCCGGAGAATGTCCAGCCGGCCGATCTGCGCTTGCACCGGCGTGGGATCGTGCTGGTTATCGCCAAGATTGCCGCGGTAGTAGGTCTCCAACTCAGCCCGGTGAATGGGGTGACCGTTGACGGTGGCCGCGACATCCGGCTGGTGCGGGCGATTGCATCCAGCAGCGCCGAAGACGAACATCAGCGCCAGGGCATTCCAGCCTGCGAGGCTGAGGACGGATAGTCGGCGAAGCGCACCGGCATAGCAGCCAAGGGACACCGGTAGACGGTGAAAAGCATCAGAGACCTGAAACACTCCCACTCCTTGAGGAATCCAGACGGGACATCCTCGCTCCCTCCGCCTTGACGGAGCGAGCATATTAAGAATCTGGTCCTGGCTCAAAGAAACGATTGCTACTGCGCTTGAGCCTCTGCGGGCTCCGAAGCCTACAACTAAGGTGTTTACGACTTTGGAGTTGTGGCTGGATGTGTCGTGCCCGGTGCTGCTACCCCTGTGCCGCTTGCTCCGGAGGGCTGCGAGCGCTGTGGCGGCTGAACGCCGTCCGCCTTCAGTGCGCGGTCGATCGCATCCCATAACTCATCAATCGGTCGAGCGCCTCCAGCAATTCGTTCACCGTTGACGAAGACCTGCGGTGTCCCTTCAATGCCAAGTGCCTCGGCCTCATGCATGGACGGGCGAACCGGCGCCGGGTCCTGCTTCTGTATGCAGGCGTTCAGCTTGTCCATGCTCAGGTGGGCTTTCGTGCCTTGCTCCCGGGCAGCAGTGTCCAAGGCGAGGAAACTCTTAGCCGGATCGGGAGCGCTGCCGCTAATCTCCTCACCGTGCGAATGCAGGTAATCGACATAATCCCAATAAGCGGTGTCGTTCTGCGCTGCCAGACAGTTTGCGTTGACCGCGGCATGCATCGCCCAGGGGTGAATCTCCACCAGCGGGTAGTCCTTGTAGATGACGCGAACGAGGCCTTTGTAGTGGTCCAGCGTCGTCGGAAAAAGCTCTTCGTGCATGCGGGCGCAGTACGGGCATTCGAGGTCGTCGAAGTTGACGATCGTAACCTTGGCGCCCGGAGTGCCGCGCACCGGGCGCTTGTCGGTTGAGACTGTGTCCTGCGGATCTTTGCTGATGTCGAACTTCTCCAGCCGCGCAAAGGTATTGCCATCGCTTGAGATCAGGAACGGCACCGTCGTCTGCTTGCCACTGTGCGAAAAGGTGACCGGCAGGTTGTCATATCCGGGGACATCGCTCTTTGTCCGGGTCCCCAGGATGACTTCGTAGTTCGACGGCACATTGAACTGTGAGCGGACGAGCACCTCGATCCGGCGATTCACGGACGAGCTGGGAGGGTTCTGCGCGCTGCAGCCGCTTGCCGCGAATGCGAAAAGGGCGCAGCAGGCAAGCATTCGATTCTGAAACAAGACAGCCGCCTTTCGGAACGGATAGGACTAACTATTATCGCAGGGCTGGGCCATTCAGGGGGGAACTGCGGGAATTCTCTACTCCGCAAGCGCCGAAGCGCATCTCGATGCTTCTGCATAATAGGTTCGGCTATTTCCATCTTCTTCGCGAACTCTGGCTGATCGACCGTAAGCTGGAATCGTCTGACGTCGCTGTAAGAAGCAGAGTATCGCTCCTTCCACTGCCAACCTCTCCAGCACCTCGCGCAGCAATTTGATCCCATAGAGCTGCCGTGCACTGTTACTTCACTTGTATCGCTATCGTACCTTTCCAGGTCAGGCCCCATGTATTCAGCCCGAGCCTCATGAAGCTCAATCTCAGATCTCTAATTCAAAGATTCAGTAAATTAGCTGCGAGCGATTTATATTCCCTGCCGTCCCGACGCCGCCCAGGGTGAAGTTGAAGCTCTCGTAGTTCTCGTTGCGCACCGGGCCCAATGCGAGCCGCCGGTACTCCAAGGTAAGCCCGCAGCAGTTCCAGTTGTAGGAGGTCTGGAAGCCGCCATACTGCAACTCATTGTTGTTCAGGTCGTAGCCGGTATTCAAGCCAGCACTTAAGCCCGGCTTGGTGCCATAGCCGTAGCCCAGCAGCAACCGCAGCTGGTTGTAGTTCGTGATCTGCGAAGCCGGATCGGTGTTGAAGACCGCGTTCAACTCATCCAGACGCGAGTGGCTCACTGACCCGAAATAGCCATCGTGGCGGAAGTCGACGTACTCATTGCTGCCATTGATCCGTCCTGCCTTTGGGTCGTAGTCCACATCCCACCCCAAGTCAATCTGCTGGTCAGTGTGCAAGGCCAGACGCGAGATGATCGGCGTGTAGTCACGCGGGCCGGTCAGAAAGGAGATGCCGGTGAAGTCGAGCGAGGACGCGATGACGTTGCGCCGGTCCCGGACTACGGCGCGGCCGAAGCGCGGCTCGAAGAAGTGCTTCTGCGCCACCTCCCAGCTCACAGAATCGCTGGTCTCTCCACTGCTGCACTCGCGATAGTTGAGCGGTAGATAGACGCGTCCTGTGATGGCTTCCGGCACCTCGGGATTGGTACAGGGCTGCGCCTGCAGCCGACGAAAAAAGAGCCGCTGGGTGAGCGAGTACTCGATCTCATTTGTATCTGTAACAGTATCAATTGGATCAAAGCGCAGAATGTTGCGAAAATTATTGATTCCCGCGACGTAACTGTAGCGGATCTCGGGCTCGATGGTGTGCCGAAAGCTCCGGTTAAAACGATCGGCCATCCAGCCCGACGCGAAGTCGCGTTCGAGCACGGGCGGGCGCAGCTCCATAGCCGCCTCCAGATCCTTGCGATTTGCGCTCGCCGCGCGGTAGATGGGGACCAGCGAGTTTTCACCGGGAGGGATCTCAAATCGATCCGCCTCGCTCTTGGAGTAGAAGGTATCGCGCAGCCCCACCTCGGGGCGAAAGTACCAGCCCGCAACATGGAGCGGCGCCGACACTTGCGGGTGAACGTCAAAGCGGCCAACCTCCTGCGCGGTCCGGAAGAAGGGCTCGTGGCGATTCAGGCCAGCAAAGGAGCCGCTGACATCCCATACCAGCGGCGTCTGTTTCAGGGCGTGTTCAGTGGTGTCGAGCTGGAGCGTCGGCAGGTGCCCGATCACGATATTTGTCGTAGGTTGGGCGATACTCACATAGCTGGCATAGCGGTTGAAGTTCAGGCTGGTGGAGTAGCCGTTGCGGTTGTCAGTGACGAAGATGTTCGAGTTCACCTGCGACGCGACAGCCTGGGCAAAGCTCTCGGCAAAGGCTTCTCGGTAGACAAAGGAGCTGAGGTACTCGGCGTTCGCAACGATGCGGGTACGGTCACCCAGCGCGTAGCGGCCATTCAGCAAGAAGTCCTGCCCACCCTGATTCCTTCCACTCGCCGGTGCTGGCTGGTCCAGTGGCACACCACGGTCGAACAGGGCGGTAAAGCGCAGATCAGCGAAGTTCTCACCCATACCCCGGTAGCGGAACTCACCGCTGGGCGCCCAGCCTCGCTTGGAATAGTAGTCGGTGCCGATGGTCAGGTCCATGCTGCGGTTGATTACCAGGTATATTTGCTCTCCGATCACCGTGCCCTTGATCGAGGAGTTGGAGTAGACCGGGATCAGAAAGCCGGATTGCCGCCCCGTGTCCGTCACCGGGTGCGTGACGTACGGCAGGTAAAGAATGGGGACGCCCATCAGCCGGAAGAGCGCATTCCTGGCGTTAGCCTGCCCGCCGTCCACGTTGATCTGCCCGGCGGAGAGCCGCCAGTCGGGATTGGGCAGGCGGCAGGAGGTCATGGTGCCGTCGATGACCTTATACCGTTGCGGTCCGGACTTGATCACCACCCGCCCGGTAAAGATGAACGGGTTAATGCCGGTGTAGACCACGGCTCTCCGGCTGGAGTTCATGCGTACGCCTACCGTGCCGGTCACATTGTAGAAGCGGGCGGTGTCCAGGTCGAGATTCACCGTGCCGTGGTCAGCCTGGATCAGCTCGTCATCCGGGCCGCCTTCCACCTGCAGGTGGCCTGTAGCCTCGATCTCCCCAGTCGCGCGGTTGTAGTTGGCCTTGTCCGCCCGCACGATGTAGTTGCGGTAGTGGATGGTGACCTCGCCCAGCAGCATGTAGACCTCGCCGGTCTTTTGTTGTTGCTGGGCCTCAATGCGGACGGCCGTCCCGGGGAGTGGAACGGGCACTGGCTCTGCTCGGGGAATGAGCGCATCGGGAGCGTCCGGCAATGGCTCCGTCGACTCGGTTGCTGCTAGGGGAGGCTGTTTTGGGAGCGCAGTCGCCGGAGAGTTATTAGCTGCAGCTTGCGCCTCGCGTACCGGAGTGGGTTCGGGAACCCCAGTCGATAACGCCCGCAAGCGCGGCTGCGGATGACACAGCAACACCAGCGTGATACATACAAAACTACGGAGATTTATCAGCACAGACGAACTCAGCATAACAAAGGCCGCGGGTGCCGGAGACCGGAAGGGCTGGCGTTCCCCGGCCCGCTGCTTGGTGTTGGCATCGAGTGCTGGATGAGTGGACCGTAGTGGATTCGCTGAAACGAGGTTGCGCGCGTGAGCACTGTTGCACCCGGACTTACACCCGGATTAGATCTGAACCTAGCCGCTGACGGCCTGCCGGGGGGGACCCCTGCCTGGAAGCTGGAGCTGAATCAAAAACTGGCTGCCGCGCGCGCGCGCCGGGCCGGCAAGGGCGACCTCTCGACCCAGGTCCTATCGAGCCAGAAGCAGAGCGGCCTCGGAACGGCCAATCAGGGTGGCGCCCGTGCCTCTTCAGTGGCGGCTGCCGTGGCTGCTCGCTATGCGAAAGAACCTTCGTACCGCGAGATGCTGGCGCGCGAGACCGAAGCAGCATTGCAAGCGGCAGAGCAGGCGGCGCAACAGGCTCTGGCCGCTACCCAGGCAATCCGCGCCCGGCTGGAAGCCGCACAACTTGCCGAGGCCGCCGCTCAGCGAGAGGCTGAGCAGCAGTCTGCAGCCCTCAAGGCCGAGCCGGAGCCGCTTGTGGTCCGATTGGAGCTCGACGAGCGAACCCAGCGGCGAATGGACGCTATGGAGTCTCGCCAGTCCACTCGCGCGCAAACCGCGCCTGCGCCAGCAGTCTTCATTCCGTCCGTCCCCGTGCTACGTGATCCGATCGAGGAGGTATTGATCGCTCCGGTAACCCCACTTCCGGCAAACCTGATTGAGTTTCCGCGCGAGCTCATCGCGCTGCGCAAGGCTCGTCCGCGGCTGGCGGAGGGACCGCTTCGCGAAGTTCAAGATGCGCCAGAGGGAGACCGCTCGCAGCTCCGCATCTTTGAGGTAGGAGACGAGGTCGCTAGCAGCAAATCGTTTTCAGGCGACGATGGCCTTGCGAGGGAGGCATCCGCATTCGACAATGGTGACGAGGGGACGACGTGGGAGCCGGAGCCCGAAGCACCGGCTTATCAGCCGCCCACGTACCCCCATTCCGCGCATACGCCGCCAGCATCGCCTGAGTGGTCTTCTATTCGCCTGGACGCCCAGGTAACGGAGCGGGAGCGCCGCAACGTGCATCAGAGTGCCTTGGAAATGCCGCTTAAAACAGCCTCGGTCGAAGACCGCACCATGGCCGCCCTGGTCGACGGGGCGTTGGTCGTTGCCGCATTCATGCTCTTCGTTCTGGTCTTCTGTGCCTGTACGGCGCACCCGCCGACGGGCAAGGGCGCGATCGCCGGTGCAGCCCTGGTCTTTGTGGCACTCGCGGTCGTCTACCAGTGGCTCTTTTTCACCTTCAGTGAGAGCACGCCCGGCATGCGCTACGCCCGCATCGCACTTTGCACTTTTGGCGACGACAACCCGACCCGCAAGGCCATGCGCCGCCGCATCGGAGCGCTCCTGCTCTCCGTCTGCCCGCTGGGACTGGGACTGCTTTGGGCCTTCTTCGACGAAGACCGCCTCGGCTGGCACGACCGCATCAGCGGCATGTACCAGCGCAGCTACCGCTAAATTGGGGAGGGTACCCCCTCCCCCCTTGTTTTCGGTAAAATCCTGCAACTATTGGACTTAGGCCTGGGTGGTCAAGCTAAAGGTAATTATCCCCTCAGAACAAGTTAAATAAACTTGGCCTTGTTCAAGGATGGTTTTGGTTCAGCTGTGATGAAGCCGACGAAAGGTCTTTCCCAATTCTTGACGGCTCGAAGAATCTTCGGTTTCGCTTTCACGATCCGGGGAACCCATAGTCTTGGGCCTTGATGGTTGTTGGTTTGACAAAACAACGCTATGCGGGCGGCTCGGATTTCATTAGCCCATCTACGGGGCATGTCACTGTCTCCCGTTAAAAGCACCCAGCCGTGACGGCCAACTTCGGCGATCACCTCCGGATCGAGAACATTCTGCCTTCTGGCAAAGTGTTCATCATGTGTAACGATGAGCAGCCCGGCTCTCCGCAGCTCTGCGGGAAGATAGTCGGCCCCAAGGTCTCGGTCTGTGAAAAAGACCGGATCAGGCGGCGAAGTATGTAATGGCCGCCTTGATTTCACTTAGTCTTAGGTTGAAGTCGCGAGCAAGTTCCTTCTCTGTCTCGCCCTCTTTCTTCCGTCTCCATATCACTTCGGCATTGATACCGCTTCCGCGAATGGAAGGCTTGCCTGAAGCCACAAACGGGTAAATCGTTATCACTTTACTTTGAGTCGGCTTCCCCGCCTTCATTGGATACAGTCTGGTCGGTAGTCCTGCCTCGTCTCGCTCGATACGGCTCAGATACTTCTTCAGTATGGCCTTGAACGCATATTGGCCGTGCCTTGAGACGTTAAGCGGATGCTTCAGCCGAGATCCAGTGAGCTTTTGAACAAATATCTGCTGCCCCACAGTGTCAAAGATGCAATTCAGCAAGGGGCGCTGTTCGCCCTCTACCTCTCTGAGGTATTCAATCGCTCTTCGAACTCTAGAAACACTGATCCTTCTGTCTCTCGTCGCCGCCAATACTTGAGCTTCGATTAGGTTGAAAAACGACAAGAGATTTCTCTTGCGATCAGCAGGGATGATGATCGGAGGGGCTTTGCGTATGCCAAGGCGAGTTCGATACGAATACCCGGAAATCCATGAGCGAAGAGTTCTTTCGGGCACACCAATGTAGTCGGCCACATCCTCAATGCTGTAGCACGGGTACTCGCGCACGTCTTCTTGTGTTCGCTCTGCTTTTCTACGCGCCATTTCACGCCCATCTACCCGCGCAGCAGCCATAGCCGCCCTCCGTGATAGCATTTCTGGGAGGAGAGGCTATGGCTGATTCATCGTCAAAGTCATCCAGCAAACCTTCGGGGCTGCCACCACGAGCGTTTACGCGGGAAGACTTCCATGCTTTGGTGAAGCGGACTGTTAGTGCGCCCGCTCAGAAACCTGCTCCAAAATCGAAACAAACATCGGCTCGTTAGAGCCACGGCGATTGTAGCGGAAGGCGTACTCGTCCAGATACGTCTGGAGATATTTGCGGGAAACCGAGTGGTAAACTCCACCAATTCCGCGCTTTACTAAGCTCCAGAATCCCTCGATCGTGTTCGTATGAACGTCGCCCATGACGTATACCCGCTGCGAGTGCTGAATCCGATTGTGAACGTAGCCCTTGCCGACCCGAGAAAGATTGTCATAGATCGGATAGTCGTCTGTGTAGATCACCGTTGCCGGTAGAACGCGCTCTTGAACGATGGGCATGATCGTCTTCATCTTCGCATCTGGGGTCACCTGAGCCACAACCCGGCCTCCACGCTCAACCATGCCGAACACTGGGGTCTTTGTGTCTTCCGCTCCGGCCCGGCCAGTACCGCCGCGCTTGCCAAAGTGCTTGTTTTTAGCTTTCCCGCCCACGTACATTTCGTCCATCTCAACTGAGGAACCCTCCAGTTGAATGTCCTCCGACATCAGGGTTCTGATCTGTTTAAACATGCGCCATGCGGTTTTGTAAGTGACGCCGGTTTCACGCTGAATCTGCTTTGCGCTAACGCCACAGCGGGTAGAGCCCATTAGGTACATCGCGTAGAACCAGATTTTGAGAGACGTTGTGGACTTGTGGAAGATCGTTCCTGCCAGCGGGTAGATGTGGTTGCCGCAGTGATCGCAGGCATAAGCCGTGCGGCCAGTCACACGGTAGTGCTTGCGGATAGCACCCTCGCAGTCTTTGGAGTTGCACGCGGTACGACCATCGGGCCAACGCTGTTCCTTGATGAACTCCATACACGCGTCATCGTTCGGGAACTCCGTGTTGAAGTCCATGATGGTGTATTTCTGGTTTCCCGGGATGCTCTGTTTTTGCTTGCGAGTGCGTGCCATGACTTCATTAGGATCGCATTTCTCTTACTTGTTGTCAAGGGATAATTACCGCTCACGCCGCCCCACTCCTAATCTCTTGTTCCAGTTTATCGAGCCAGAGAAGAAAGTACGCCAGGTGTGCGGGCTTTTCTTGCGCACTTCTTGACAGGCCGTCAGAACGGGTGGGAGTCGTCGACGAGCAGCTGTTCCCGTCGCCCATGGGCGATCTCGGCGCAGCGGTCCGGGTCGGCATCCAGACAGGGCTGGCGGATCTTGGCCACCTTGGCCCAGGTATCGCGTTTCTCCGTGTCGGCAAGGAAGGGCTGCAGCGGCATCTGGAGATGCTGGCTAAGCGCGAGTACCTGGCCCTGATACATTTCGCGGAGATGAGTGAGGGCCAGCAACGTCTCCGGGGTCTGCGAAGGTTCGAGGCCGACCTTGAATAGAAAACCGCGCAGCTCGGCCCACTGCTCCGGGTTGAGGCGGTCGGCATGGGTAGTGGCATAATGTTGGCACTTCACGGTGTCCAGGGCGAAGACCTGCGCGATATCCACCACAGCATGCCGGGCCATGGCGAAGGTGCGGTGGGCCTGGCGTGCGGCCTCATTGTCGAGCACAGAGAGGGTGAGCGTCGTCGCGTCCAGGATGGCCGTCAGGGCGCTGAGCCAGCTCTGATTGTCGTGCTGGGAGCGGAAGTAGCAGAGCAGCGGGTAGGAGATGTGACTTTCGAGCAACTCGGCGGACCAGCGCTCCCACTCGGCAAAGAGGATGGTGAGCTCCGCTGCTCCACCGTCAAAGGCATGGCGGGAGAGCAGTTCAGCGGCAGTTGGGGGTGAGCCGGCGCGCGGGTCGAGGAGCGAGATGGTCGACTCGCGCTTGGAGAACGCGCCATAGAGTACCGGCAGGTATCCGATGACGACGGCAACAAAGCCGAGGCCAATGCCGGCCTCGACCACGATCAGGTCGCGCGCCCAGCGGGTGTGCGGGATGACATCGCCGATGCCGAGCGTAAAGACGGTGGTGCCGCTGACGTACAAGCAGGTGCGCAGGCCGTGGTAGCCAAGCGGGTCAGAGAAGGGCGTCCCCATGCCGTAGTAGAGGAGAGCAAAGCCCAAGATGAGGCCAAAGGCCCAGGTGGCCATCAGAAAGAGCAGCGAGAGCGGGCCGTAAAAGCTGAGGGTGGTTTCGCGGCGGCGGATGCCGCGAATACGCCGGGCGATAGCGGCCCAGGGCGTCCAGGTGAGGATATAGAAGAGGCGCGTGAGCCGGATCTTGCCGGTAGCGCGCCGGGGCAGGATCATGGTCTCGAAGGCATCGAGGAGAACGGTGCCGATGGCCGCCAGGCCGGCGATGAGGCTTAGGAGGTGCACGTCTTATTGTGGCTCTTTGGAGAGGGTTTGGGCTAAAGCATTTTCACAGATGCTGTGTTGTGGCTGGGCTACGGTTCTGTGCAGCTTTCTTGACGGAAGAGCTGCGTCGAATTCCGTTGCCGCCCTACACCTACTGTGAATTGCTTTAGGTCGCGTGAGCGTTTTGGCGCACATTGGCTACTTCGTGACTAGAAAGCCGGTCGCGAGACTTGGCGCCGAGCTATTGTCGCCGGAGAGCCGAAGACTCGCATAGCCGGGCCGGGTGTCGGCAGGGATGCGGAAGTGCGCGACCATGCAGTTCTGGTGGACCGAAGCTTGCCAGCGTTGCGGGAGGGAGACGGGCTGAGGCAAGGCATTGGGAAGTGCGAGCATGAGCTGGAGGTTGGGGCTGGAAGAGCTGGTGATGAGGAAAGATACGGTGTCTCCGGGATGAAAACTGTTCTTCATCTGGCAGCCGCAGCTGCCTTTAATGCGAGCGCAGGTGAGGACCTGGGCAGAGGTGTTGGTCGAGGAAGTGCTGGCGATGCCGCTTAGGACAGAGAAGGATTTCAGGTGGAACCCTGAAGCATTGGCGGCCATAACGGCAAGAGCGGAGAGCGGCGGAAGCGCAATCGACACCACGGCGGCGGCCAGCGCGGTCTTTGCGAGTTGGCCATAAGCAGCGGCGTTCTCCAGCCGGCGGCGGAAGAGGAGTAGGAGCGAGCGGGAGCTGAAGAAAGCAGCAAAGACAACGAAAAGAGAAATCCACGATCCAGTGCCGATTATGTAAGGACCGTAAAGGAGCAGGGAGAGAGCTCCGAGATTGACGAGGCAGCGAGCGTAGCGCCGTCGACTGGCATTGAGGATGAAGCCTAAAACTCCGGCGAGGAGCCAGTAAGACCCGTAAAAGAAGAAACGCGAGCGATACGGGAGGGCTGCGAAAACGACGAGGCTGAGAAGCGCGGAGAGGAACGGCACCAACTGAATTAAGGTGCCCACTCTACGAGAGATCGTCATAAAGGAATAGCGGGTTGGAGAGGGAATGGAGGGTACGGCTGTGCGGGGTAGGACGGGCGCGGGGCGGGCGGGGGCCGGTTTCGCAGGCCGCACCGGGGAGGCAAATGGACGCCTTTTTAAAGGCTGCTGGGTTGCGTGCGAAGCAGGGGAGGGGAAGGGATCAAAGCCGCCTAACAGAGACGTGCGCTCGCACCAAGGACAGCTGGTGAGGTGCTTGGGGAAACTGTGCTGTTTGTTGGTGGAGCACTGCGTGAGCTGGACATCGGATAAAGCCTGGCGCCACTCGCGGGCGGAGGGGCGCGAAGACGGGTGAATGTTTCCCTGGCCAAAAGCGCGGACGAAGAGAGACCGCAGTGAAGCTGGGAGAATGTCGAAGGATGGAGCGAGGCGCATGGGGCTGATTTGCTTGGAGCCTGCATACGGGCAGTCTCCGCTGGCGATGCGGTCTTCAAGGGAAGGGGCGTCTCCGAGGCCCTTCCAAGATCCACTGTAGGGGTGGACACCTTCCATGAGGAGCAGGAACAGGAGCACTGCCATGGCGAAGTTGTCATGCTCAGGAGTGCGGTCGGTTACCGAGAGATCCCGGCCGTGGAGCTCGGGGGCGAGGTACTCGGGCTTAGCGACCGTGCAGCGGAAAGTTGCCGAGGGAGTGCGGACCTGCATGGAGTCGCAGTCGACGAGGGTGATGAGAGCCTGATCGGAGACGAAGAAGTTGCTCTCGTTGATATCGCCGATGACGTAGCTGCGAGAGTGAATGGAGTCGACGACAATGGCCACGTTTTCGGCAGTCTTGAGGAGGTAAGCCCAGGTGAAGTTCGGAGCATGTACGTGGCGATCCTGAGGATTGTAGAAGTTGAGGAGTTCCCGATGTTTGGAGCGATCAAGCAGCGGCATAAGGAAGCCGACGCAAAGGTTGGAAGAGTTGAAGAGCATGCTCTCTGGCCAGCAGATGGAGACATGGCCCTTGCGCTGAGTAGGATCCGTGGGCGGATGGTCGACCATGGCCTTGAGCTTGTCGACCTTCTCGGCGGAGTGGCTGTGATAAATCTTTGCGACGAGATTGGACCGGCCCCGGACAGCGAATACGTCGCCTTCGCCACCTTTGCCTAGGAGATTGTCGAGGGTGACAGGTTTGCCGCGCTGGTCACGGAGGTTCATGCTGCCCCAGAAGACCGAGTGCGCACTGCGAGGACCAGGGTCTTATCGTCATCGGTGCGTTCATTGACGCGATCGGAGGCGAGCATAGTGCTGAGCTCTTCGGGGTTGGCTTCAGGATGCGCAGCGAAATCGAAGAGCGGACCGAAGAAAGGCGCGTGCGCGGAGTTGGTCGCGTAATCGAGGGCGAGGAACTGGACGCCATCGGTGAAGAGGGAGAGGGCGTCAACTGCGGCGATGGGACGAGTGGTGATGAGGGCGTCGCTCAAGGGGTCGGAGGAAGTGAGGAAAGTGGTCTCGTTGATGTACTCGCCGGAGGGCGGAAGCGAGAGAACGTCAAGCGCGCCGGACAGGGAGCGGAGGACAATGGCTCCATCGCCGAGTTGAAGAGTGGCGAGATGGGTGTCGTTGGCGACGGCGAGGAGGAGGGTGGTAGCAAGATCGCGCAGGCTGGCGCCCTCGATTTCCCCGGCGAGTTCCTCAAGCTGCTCGCGAGCATGGGTGAGGGTCTGCCGGAGAAGATCGCGCCATGCCTGGTCATCGGAGGGCTGGCGGGCGGCGAGGTAGTTGGCTAGAAACTGGACGGAGCTCTGCGCCGCGCGTAGGGATCCCTGAGCGGAGTGGATGGCGGAGCCAGCTCCATCAGCGACAGCCAGGATGAGGGTTCCGTCGCCGAGGATGGCGCCGGAGTGGGCGTCCTGACAAGGGATAGCGTACGCGATGTGGCCCGTTCCAACAACCGAGTCGCCGAGAACGATCCAGAAAGGGGACTGGAGGTGCATGCAGATCAGACAGGTGAGCCGAAGGTGACTGCCGGAAGCGCGGCCTGCTCGTCTGTTCTGCTACGCGAGATACTCTTCTGACTTTGCGAGAACCAGAGGAAGAGCTCGCGGAAGCTGAGGCCGTTGAGCTTGAGGGCGCGATCAGTGATGGCTTTGAGCGTGTTCATGTCGGCGTTGTTGACGCCAACAGCGAAGAAACTTAGGCCGCGTGCGGCGGTCTCCTTACGTACGAGCTCGGCGGCGCTATGCCACTCGTCTGTGGGAGCGCCGTCGGTGATGAGAAAGATCCAGGGCCGGTAGTAGCTAAGTCCGGCCTCCTTGTACTCCTGTTTACGGGCTTTGACCATTTGCACTCCCTGGGCAATGGCCTGGCCCATGGGTGTTCCTCCCTCAGGAAGGAGCGTGGGGGCCTGGAAAGCTCCGGCGGAGACCCAGTCCTGGACGGTCTTGACGGTCCCGCCAAAGGTCACGACGGCGATCTCGGTGCGGCGTTTAGCGAGGACGTCTTCTTGAATGTCGGTTTGAAGGGCGTGAATACCAGCGTTGAGCTCATCTATCGGAGCACCGGCCATGGATCCGGAGGTGTCGAGGAGTAGAACGCAGGCACAGCGGGGGTCGGGATTTATGGCGAACTCAGGATGGAGCGTCAGGGCGGTCAAACCTTCACCTCGCAATGCATGTCAACTGGGTTCACTTGCAGTGAAATCAACCTTACGACATGACAGGAGGGAGGGCAAGACAGTGATCTCCGCTGACCAAAGACGCAAAGCAGAGGAGCGTGAGATAGCTAGATACTAGATAAAGGAGATGGTTTGAGCATTTCTCCTGATACAGTGAACGCGTGAAGTGAATCTCTGTGCAGCATTTCCTCCCACCCCAGCAAGCAAGCTTGCTGGGGACCCTGGCTCGAAGAAAGGCTGCGTCCACTCCTTTGCCGTTTACACCTAGAGAAATGCTCTAGCTTCCGGGCGCCAGCTCGGCGGCGGTGCCGGCGCCGATGACGGAGAGCTCTGGGGTCTCTGGGACGACTTCCAGGGTGTAGCTTTGGAGCGGGCTCATCTTCACCATATCCCAGAGGTACTGCTTGAGCAGCGACAGCTCCAAGAAGTGCACGTTCATGCCGGTGAAGTAGAAGCGGCCTGGGCCTTCCAGGTGAATCGACGCGGCGGTGCCGGCGGCCAGGGCGCGGTGCCAGCGCTTGACGAAGTCGGAGCAGCGGGCGTCGCCCTCTTTGGCGGCGGCGAAGATCTCATCCGGCTCCATGTCCATGAAGCGCAGGCGCATGGCGCGGTGGCCCATGATGCCCTCCAGGTGGCCCACGCCGCCGCAGCCGCAGTAGGTCTCCTTGGGGTCCAGGCTGACGGTGGTATGGCCGCCCTCAAAGGGACCCTCGGCATCCGGGAAGCGGCCGAAGCCGATGCCGTTGCCGAGGGTCCAGACACGGACGATTTTGTCCAGCTGGCCGCGGGTGGCGGCGAGGCCGGCCGCGACGGCATCGGCATCATTGAAGAGGCTGACAGGCGCGGTGAAGCCGCGTTCGCGCAGTGTCGCGGTGATTTTGTCACAGACACGGGCACCTTTAATTTGCGGCAGGTTGGGCGAGTCTTCGACTACGCCGTTGCGCACGATACCGGGCAGCGCGATACCGATGGCCGCGAGTGTGCCGGCCTGCGGATTGAGCGCGAAGATGTGATTGCAGATCACCTCGCAGAGGCCGTCCGTCGGTAGATCGATCAGGCCGTGGGTCTCGTCCGGATCTTCCGGATAGCGCCGTAGCTCTCCTGCGAGGCCGTAGTTCTCGATCACGCCGGCGACAATATCCGCCGTCATCACAACACCGATACTTCTGCCCATACTCACTTCCCTCAGAGCCTTCTCACTGTGAGACTGCTCTAGTCCCCGTCGCCGAACCGGCCCAGGCGATTGATGCCGTTGTAGGCCGCGGTCTTGTAGGCCTCGGCCAGCGTGGGATAGTTAAACACCGTATCGATAAAGTAGTCGAGCGTGCCTCCCAGTGCCATGACCGCCTGACCGATATGCAGCAGCTCGCTTGCGCCCTCGCCAATGATGTGGACCCCGAGCAGGTGGCGCGTCTCGCGGTGAAAGATGATCTTGAGGCGGCCGGTGGTGTCGCCGCGGATCTGCCCACGGGCGATCTCGCGGTAGTAGGCCACGCCCACCTCGTAGGGCACATCTTCGTCGGTGAGCTGCTCTTCGGTTTTGCCGATAAAGGAGATCTCCGGGATGGTGTAGATGCCGTAGGGGTAATAACTGGGGTTCGATTGCACCGCATTGTCATTGAAGGCGCGGGCGGCGGCGATGCGGCCCTGCTCCATGGAGACCGACGCGAGCGAGGGGAAGCCGATCACGTCGCCAACGGCAAAGATATGGGGCGTCTTGGTACGATAGTCCTTGTCGACCGGGATGCGCCCGCGGGCGTCAGCCTCGATGCCGGCATTGGCCAGGTTAAGCGCCTCGACATTGCCAGAGCGGCCAACCGCGTAGAGCAGGGCATCGCCGGAGATACGCTTCTTGCTTTCGAGGTTAGCGACGACGTTGCCCTCCGGCAGCTCTTCGACGCTTTCCACCTCTTCGGCCAGGCGCATAGTCACGCGGCTGTCGCGCAGGTGGTAGCTGAGCGATTCGACGATCTCCTGGTCGGCGAACTCCAGCAGCTTGGCGCGTTTCTCGATCAGGGTGACGCGTACGCCGAGCGCGGCAAACATGGAGGTGTACTCGACGCCAATCACGCCGCCACCGACGACGATCAGGGTCTTCGGCAGCACCGGCAGGTTCAGCACCTGGTCACTGTTGATGATATTGCGTCCGTTGATCGGCACCTTGGGCGACCAAGCAGGCTTGGTGCCAACAGCGATGATGATGTTGGCCGCTTCGTACACCTGAGCCGAGCCTTCAGCAGTCACGCGGACATGTGCCGTGTCGTCGAAGCTGGCCGTGCCGTAGAGCACGTCGATGTTGTTGCGGGAGAGCTGGGCCTCGGTGACGTCAACCTCAGTCTTGATCACATGCTGGACGCGGAAGGCGAGGTCCGCCATCGTGATCCGCTCCTTAACGCGATAGTTCATGCCGTAGATGGAGCGGTAGTTATAGCCGGAGAGGTGCAGCACGGCTTCGCGCATGGTCTTGCTGGGGATGGTGCCGGTATTGATGCAAACCCCGCCCACGCTTAGCATCTTCTCCACCACGGCTACCTTTTTGCCCTGTTTGGTGGCGTAGATCGCAGCGCGCTGTCCAGCCGGACCCGAGCCAATGATGATGAGGTCGTAACTTTGCATGATCTATTTCAAGGGTACAGAATCTCGGGGCGTGGGGATATAGCAACAAGAGGTGACGGCGGCCTGGCTTTGGCGTGTTTACACTCAACTTTCATGCAGCTGTATGCGATTACGGATCGGAGGCTGCTTCCGGGTCTGCTTCCCGGAGAGCATCGGTGGGGAGAGCATCATCGGGGCCGGCTCAGTGACGGTGAGCGCGAGGCGCTACTCGAGCGCGCGGCGGGGTGGGCGCGCGGCGGGGTGACTTACATTCAGCTGCGGGAGAAGGACCTATCGCCGGAGGCGTTGGCTGAACTTGCTTCGGGAATGGCTTCCAGGATGGCTGCGGCCGTGCGCGCGAGTGGGGCGCGGCTGCTGGTGAATGGCCTGGCTGAGATAGCTCGGGACGCCGGGGCGGACGGAGTGCATCTGCCCGAGGGCTGGACGGCGAAGAGCATACGGGCCGCGCGGCAGGTCTTTGCGGAAGCTGGGCGTCCGTGCACGATCTCCGTCGCGTGCCATACCGTTGCAGGCCCGTCCGCAGCCCGCGCGGCCGGCGCCGATCTGGCGCTCTTCGCCCCGGTCTTTCGCCCGCACAAGGGGCCGGCGACTGCTGGGCTTGGATATGAACCCGGTTTCGGGCTGGAGGGTTTGCGCGCAGCCTGCGCGCAGGCTGCAGGGTTCCCGGTCTTCGCCCTGGGCGGGGTTACGGTCGAAAGCGCCCCTGCCTGCGCGGAGTCTGGCGCAACCGGCGTGGCAGCAATCCGCATGTTTCTGGGTAGTGAATGGCGAACGCTCGTGAGATAGGAGCGCGGCCCAGCGAACACGGTCACGGAAGCTTCTTAGCTAGTCAGCGTTTGCCATCTGAGCTCAGTTGACGATACCCACGTGGTGACTGGCCAGTGAACCGGCGGAAGATGCGCGAAAAGCTGGTAGGATTTTCAATCCCGACCGCGTCACTGACCGCCTCGATCGAAAGCTCTGTCGCCGAAAGCAGCTCACGGGCTTTCTGCACACGCAGATTGCGCTGAAAAGCAAATGGTGCACAACCAAGGTGTGCCGTAAATGACCGGGAAAAGTGGAAGACACTCGAATTGCAGAGCCGTGCGAGATCAACGAGTGTAAAAGACCTATCTGGATTCGCAATCAGCGCATCGATGGCGTTTTGCAGCCGCTTTGCTGGAAGAAGTCCAGTTGGCGAATGCCGTGATCGCTGGTCACACAGATCCTTCGTCACCGTTCCCGCCGGCACGGTACACAGTTTTCGCGTCGACAGTGAAACAGCTCTCATTCTTAACTCCTACGTGCCAGCTGGCTTCGAGCTCGTGATAACAGAATTGGGAGATGTCGCGCCCGAACGAACGCTTCCACCAAAAGGAAGGACCATGAAGCACTCACCCGAAGAGATAGCTCGTGTCGTAGAAAGAAGCGGGATGAAATGGCTCGACGTGCCTGACACCCTACGTGACCAAGCCGATCCGCGTATGCAGGTGACGCGGAGCAACGGCGCCAGTTAAGCCAACCAAATCGCCCCAGCATGACATCTGGAGGGCCGCCGCTCGATGTTGCTATAGATTGACGAGCGGTCTGGCTCTAGCTTTATCCATGTCTGGAATGAGTGGGTCCTTAAGAAGAATGACGGCCAGGTGGCTGAAATGGAGTGACAAGATGGCAAAGAGAATAGCTGTAGCGGGAGCAACTGGAAATCTTGGTAACCGGATTGTGAAGGCATTGCTGGCACAAGGGGCAGAAGTTGTTGCACTAGCACGAACCGGTTCCGATGATGAAAAAGTGAAAGCCTTGAAGGACCTTGGTGCGGAGATGGCGCTGGTCGACACGTCCAGCGTTGAAGAGGTTAGTAAAGCATTTAATGGCGCAGCCTGCGTTGTTTCTGCTGTCCAAGGCCTCCGTGACGTGATTGTCGACACTCAGACAATCTTGCTTGAGGCCGCAATCAAAGCGGGGGTGCCTCGGTTCATTCCATCAGACTTCTCGACGGACTTCACCAAACGACCCGAAGGAGAAAACCGCAACTTCGATCTTCGCCAGGAGTTCCACACGACCTTGGACAAAGCTCCCATCGCTGCTACGTCGATCTTCAACGGTGCTTTCACAGACATTCTTACGTACAACGTACCGTTCTTCGATTCTAAGAAGAAGACTGTCGGATATTGGGATGATCCGGACTGGCACGTGGACTTCACCACAATGGACGACACCGCGGCGTACACCGCCGCTGTCGCTCTCGATCGAGAGACCCCCAAGGCATTGCATATTGCAAGTTTTCAAGTCTCCGCGCGGGATTTACAGAAGTTCACCGCAGACGTTCTCAAGACGCCTTTCGAACTGGTGAACCTCGGAACTCGCAAAGAGCTGGCGGAGAAGAACAAGCGCGATCGTGCCGCGCATCCGGAGGGCGAGAAGGAACTGTATGCCAGCTGGCAGGGTGGCCAGTACCTGCAGAGTATGTTCAGCAGCCATCACGAGTCGTTAGACAATTCGCGATACCCCAATCTGAAGTGGACGAAGCTGCAAGATGTTGTCAAGCCCGCATCCTAGTTCTCGCAATCGACCCGCCGGACTTCGCCCAGCCCGGAGCAAAGCCACGCAAATGCACGATCCACGGCACCCTGGCAGGATTCTTCTTGAGTACCTCGTGGGCCTGAATCGTAACGGAGGCTGCCATAAGGCTAGCGGCCCTTCTTTTCGTGTTGACCGACGTCGTGCGTATGACTCGCGAGGGCGGCGCGAACCTTTTCGACGCTGGTTCCGTGGACCCGGATCGCCTCGTGAAGCGCTTCGCCGGTAACGCCGAGTTCCTGGCTCCAATAGTGAATGTCGGAGGCCACCTTGGGATTGATTTCGTGGGGATCGCTAGGGCCGTGCTCTACGTTCTCTGCCATTCGTTTCTTCCTCTTTCTATATATCGGTCTGGCTAGGTGGATGTGGAGGCGGGGACGGAGGATGGCTGGTGGCTCCAGTAAGGCTGACATCTCACCCGCCACTCGCAATCAGCCAAGTTGCCGCATACTCGTCCGCATGCGCCGTCGCTTCTTGCAGGGGATAATCTTTCCGCAACCCTTCGCCATCCTGCTGCCTCCAACCGACCATGACAAAGCCAACCGACCCAGCCATTCGTTCAGGAGCCAGCCGCGTCGAGGAGACAGAGCACCTGGCTGCAGGTCTCACTCAACCTCGGGATACTTCTGTATCAGAATCAGTTCCAGAGGATCGGGTCGATGAACCGGCACTCAAAACGGCACTCGCGGACCTGACCCTCAGCATGTTCACCCAAGGCTCCTCGACTCGAGTTCGCGTCGGCAATCCCCACAATCCATCCGAGCTCTATGAGTTTGCCTATGGGTCGGCTGACGAGGCAAACAACGCCATGCTGGATGCCGGCATTCTCACCCGGGCCCAGGTCTCCGACCCATCGCAGCCCGCCGGCACAGGCATTCCTCTCACCGGTATCACGGTCGAGCAATTGGAAGCCGCCGGCCTGAAGCGTCACGGAGCCTCCACCCTCTAGCCACAATGGATCCGCATGCTCTGCGCGCTGGAGATGAGCTTACCTTGGGTTTGTTCAACGACCAGAATAACGTCAGCGTCGTCCCGTATGATTTCGGGAATCCGCCATGGCTTCTCTTCAAGAGCAATTCGGTCCCATAGATGTCTATCTCTTTGATCAGCTTCTGCGTGGGCGGATTGGGCCTGGGATGCGGGTTTTCGATGCGGGGTGTGGCTTTGGACGCAATCTCGTCTACCTACTTCGGGAGGGGTACGAGGTCTTTGGCGCGGATGCCGATCCAGAGGCAATCGCGGGCGTTCGCGCGCTCGCCGCTGCGCTCGCGCCGGCTCTCCCGGCCGGCAATTTCCATGAGAACTTCCGCGTAGAGATGATTGAGGCGATGTCCTTCCCGGAGAGCTTCGCCGACGTCGTGATCAGCAATGCCGTGCTCCACTTCGCGCGCGACGATGAGGATTTCCGGGCCATGCTGAGCGGCAGCTGGCGCGTCTTGAAACCGGGCGGGCTCTTCTTCTGCCGCCTCGCGTCCACCATAGGGATGGAGCACCAGCGCGTGGCGGGTCGGCGCTTCCTGTCGCCGGACGGTTCGGAGCGCTATCTGGTCGACGAGGCACTTCTGATGCAGTTAACCGAAGAGCTACGTGGCCAGTTGATCGATCCGTTGAAGACGACTGTGGTTCAGGATCAGCGCTGCATGACTACGTGGGTCATCCAGAAAAACGCCTGACCCGCGAAAACAATGCCAAAACGTCCTGGTCGTCTGCGTACGATTGACTCTCATTCGTTTCTCGCCAGGCCGTTTCTGCATCTCCATTTCTGCATCTTCAAGAGTATGGAATTCAACTATCAGCGGCGGCGAGGGAAAGCCCTTGCTCCTTATTCATGGTCTGGGTGGGCATTGGGCTTCCTGGATGCCGATCCTGGACGACCTGGTCGGGCATCGAGATGTGATTGCGATCGACCTGCCCGGCTTTGGTAAGACGAGCCAAGTAGTATCTAAGGGCGATGCCCGGCGTCTCTCTACAAACCGAAGGCGAATCCGAACGGGCTATCCTGCACGGCTCCGTCCTGGTGCTGATCCAGTTCGATGTGTGCGAGGAGATCCGCCTGGACCAGTTGCGGCCCTTGCTGAGCACACGTGCTGTTGCCCACCCCAGCTCCCGGCATCCGGCGCCGGGGTCCATCCGCTATCAGCGGCCGCCGGTGGTCGAGTCCACCGAAGCGCTGGTGCTCCCAAGCGGCGAACGGCTGCATGGGCAGATCAAGTACTACGACTACGGCGTTCTGAGCCTGGTCTTTCAGCTGCCGTTTTCCGGAAGCTGGGAGGATCTGGTGCGGCTTGCCAGCCGCTGGGTGTGGGATGTGGACTTCGCCGGGCCGGCCAGCCGGATCGCCCGCGAGAAGCTGGACCCGGTCGCGTCCACGCTGGTCAAGCCCTACGAGGAGTGGATTAGCGAAGACTACTTCATCTTCCACGTACGCGAGGTCACCGGCTCTCCCTCTAGCGCGAAGCTGATCGATCAGCACGGCGGACGCATCGCGCAGGTGGTGCGCGGCGACACTCTTCCTCTGGCCGAGAGCGAGTGCAGGGAGGTGCTCCATTCGAGCATCTCCTACTATCCGAATGACCTGGCGGTGATCGGATGGAATGCTGCATTCCTCTACGACAGCGCCGTGGGTGCGGAGACCGCGATCCAGCTGCTGGAATACGCCAATTCGCAGCTGCTGGAGTTCCGTCACTACGACCAGCTGCTCACCAACGAGCTCGATGGCGTGTACACCGCGCTCGATGAGGGCTTTGGCCTGCTGGCGCGCTGGCGGCTGGCGCGCTCCGCCACCACATTGCGCACCGTGCTGCTCGAAGTCGACGAGTTGACGGAGCACGCCGACAACGCCATTAAGTTCCTGAGCGATATGTTCTCCGCGCGCCTCTACAAATTGGCCGCGTCCAAGGTGGGCGTCCCGGATTACAAGGACCTGGTCACGCAGAAGTCGCGCACCGCGGAGGAACTCTACCGTTTCATGGTCGACCAGTTCAACCAGAGCCGGGCGTTCTTCCTGGAGCTGACAGTGGTGATTATTCTGGTGATCGAGCTGATCTTCCTCTTTCGCGGCAGGCCGTTTTAGAGAAATGTGCTTAGTTATACTGACTGCAATAAGTGAGCCTGGTTATGAGCACGCAACGAGCCACTATCGTCCTTCCTCCGGAACTCATCGCTGAAATCGATGCAGTCGTCGATCCTGGGGGCCGCAGCGCTTTTCTGGTGGAGACAGCACGTGCCGAGCTTCGACGGCGCAGGCTATTGACCTTTCTGAAGAGCAAGGACCAGCCTGGCGGGACGAAGACCATCCCGAACTTGCCCAGGAGCCAGTGAGTGGGTGCGGAAGCTCCGCTCCGAAAGCGAGGCGCGTGTACCTAAAATTGCGCCCGGCGCGGCCGTTCATCAGAAAAAGCGCGTGAAGTGATTCTTCTGCTCGATACCACGGGTGCTCATCGATGCTTTGCGAGCGCGGAAGAGTCGACGCGCTTTTCTTGCCGAGCTCGTCGAGCCGCCACATTCTCGCAACTTCTGCCATCAGTATTGCGGAAGTGTATGCGGGCATGCGTCCCGGAGAAGAGCGGAAAGACAGATGCCTTTCTAGGCGAACTCAAATTCTATTCGGCAACAGCTTCGGTTGCACGACGTATAGGTACTCTCAAAGCTTCTTGGGCGCGGAAGGGAAAACTCTGAGCCTTGCAGACCTGATAATTGCAGCCACAGCACTCGAAAATGGGCTCTCCTTGATGACCGACAATCGGAAGGACTTTCCAATACAGGAGCTGGATCTCTTCGCTACCATAGATCCCCAAAGCACTTTCACGCCGCAATCTCTGCACGTGGCCCTTGTGGTTGAACAGGGTGCGCACGCGGGATATGTCTTCGGTTCGATCCTTACCGCAAGTTTGACGTGCCCGGACGCGCGCCTTAGTCTTGAGTAGGACCCCTGCCATGCGAATAACCGTTCCCGACCTCGAGCGCGAGCCGGTCGAATTTGACGAACACCTACACCCGGAAGCCATCGAATTTGGCTTTGATGTCCAGCAGGTTGGCGTGCTCGACGCTGCTGGCCGTGCAGACCTGATCGAAGAGCACCGCGGGCCCAAACAGGTCGTTCCCGACATCCGGCTGCGTGCCGGCTTTCAAGGGAATTTCGAGGTTCCCTGCGCCCGGTGCGTGGAGCCGGTCGCATACCCGCTCCAGAGCGACTTCGACCTCATCTTTCGCCCTTTGGGTGTCGATGGGAATGCGCCCGAGCGCGCCATCTCGACCGACGAGACGGAGATCGGGTATTATGAAGACGACGGTCTTGTGCTCGAAGATGTGTTGCGCGAGCAGGTGCTTCTCTCCCTGCCGGCTAAAACACTCTGCAGCGCAGACTGCAAAGGCCTCTGCCCACGCTGCGGTCACAATCTAAATTCAGAGCCGTGCAACTGCCGCGAGAGTTCGCCTGACCCACGCTGGAGTGCGCTCTCTGACCTGAGCAGCCGGGTACGGTCGTAAGGTTTCCGCGCCGGCTTTGACCCATAACCTTCTGTGTATCTCGATATATCGAAATACACAGGGGCAAAGCCTGGAACGCGCATGAAAGGAATTTGCAATGCCTAATCCGAAACGGCGCCACTCCAAGGCCCGCACCTCCAAGCGTCGCGCGCATGACGCGCTCACTCCGATCGGCCTCTCCGAGTGCCCGAACTGCCACGAGCGCAAGCTGCCCCACAGGGCCTGCGCCAAGTGCGGCGTCTACAAGAGCCGCGAAGTGCTTGAGGTCAAGGAAGCTTAGGCGCGTCTGTGCCCCCGTTAACAGGCTTAACAGACATTGCGCTTGACGCGATGGGCACCGATAAGGCGCCCGAACCTGAACTTAGAGGCGCCATTCTCGCCTGCCGGTCGCTCCCGGTCCGCGTCCATCTGATTGGGCCTGAGACAAGGCTGCGCCCTGGTCTCGGGAACGTCGGCCGCCGCCTGCCGATTGAAATCGTCGATACCGACCAGTGGATCACGATGAAAGACCAGGCTGCTACGGCTCTTCGGAAATACCCCAAGAGCACCATGCGGGTGGGCCTCACCATGGTCAAACAGAAGCAGGTTGCCGGCTTCCTGACGGCCGGCAACACTGGCGCCGCCATGGCCACCGCCAAGATGATCCTGGGCGCTGTTCCCGGGGTGGACCGCCCTGCGCTTGCAGCCGTGATGCCCACTGCCACCGGATCGCCCTGCGTTCTGCTCGATGTCGGCGCAAATGTCGACTGCAAGGTCGGCAACCTGGAGCAGTTCGCCGTCATGGGTGAGCTCTACGCGCGCACCGTCCTTAAAATTGCGCGACCCCGGGTCGGTCTGCTTTCCATTGGGGAAGAGGAGACCAAAGGGAACGAGCTGACCCGTGAGGCCTTCGGCGCGCTCAAGCATCTCCCCATTCATTTCATCGGCAACGTGGAAGGCCGCGACCTCTTCAACGGCCACGTGGACGTCATCGTCTGCGACGGCTTCGTCGGCAATGTTGCGCTCAAGACCTCCGAGGGCCTGGGCCGCATGGTCCGCGAGCTGCTCCGCGAATCGCTAATGTCGACGGTGACCGCGCGCGCTGGCGCCCTGCTGGCACAACGCGCCTTCAAGGATTTCAAAAAGCGCCTCGATCACCGCGAGTACGGTGGCGTTCCGCTACTTGGCGTGCGCGGTCCTTGCATCATCGGCCATGGCTCGTCGGATGAACGCGCGATCCTGAACGGCATCCGTGTCGCGGCCGAGTATGCCCAGGCCGGCGTCGCGGAGCAATTGGAACAGTGCTTCGCGCAAGAGCTCCCCAGCGCTTGATTCACCTGCGCAAGCAGGAGGATCGTAGAGACAGCTTCTTACAAGGAGGATTATCGATATGCAGATACCTTCGGTTGGCATCGGTTTGGGCAAGATGACCTTCATTTGGTGGCGTTAGGCGCAGCTGGCAAGGTGCTCGTGCGTAAGGTTCGGCATCGCTCAGGGCATCGGCAAGTTGATCCTGCCTTCTCTTGCCGATGCCACTCTCAGCTTTCGAGCAGCTAGAACAGAAATTTGAGACCAAGCTGGATCTGTCGGCTGGTGGAGGCGGCGGTAATTACTCCTGCAGTTGGATTCGGCGTCGCAGGGGCGGTCTGGTTTGCAGTTGTCCCCTGGGTTGGTCCAGAGGAGAAGATAACCTCGTTGGGAGTCTGGAGATTAGTGTGATTGAGAAGGTTGAAGAACTCGGCCCGGAACTGCAGACGAGTGCGCTTGGTGAACTGTGTTGTCTTTAGCAATGAGAGGTCCCAATCGATGTATTCGGGTCCAGTGAGGGTGTCTCGTCCGAGATTGCCAACTGTCCCGTAGGCCGGTGCAGAGAAGGCAGCCGCGTTGAAATATTGCGCGACCCGCTGGGCGGTGCTGCCGGAGGTGTAGAGAGCACCGTGAAAGTTTGGGTTGCGGTCAGGGCGGACCGGGTTGCGAGTGTCGCCGGAGCCGGTTGGGTTGTAACCGAGCTGCGGCGAAAAGGGGAAACCAGTCTGGAAGCTCGCGATGGACGCAAAGGTCCAGCCGGAGACGACGCGATCGAGGCTGTTGCCGGCACTCGCGAAGAGCAATCGACCTCGGCCGAATGGCACATCGTACGTGGCGTTCAGGGCAGCTATGTGGCGGACGTCCGTAGCGGCAGGACCGTAATCGAGCGACGGGTTCGCAGGATAGGAGACAAAGGCCGGTGTATTGGCCGACACGCTGGTGTTCCAGGCGGAGCCATTGTCGAGGTTTTTAGCGAACGTGTAGTTTGCGCGAAGCTGCAGGCCGTTAGCGAGCGAGCGCCGTAGATCGACTTCGAGCGCGTTGTGGTTGCTGGAACCTTTTGACACCCAGGACGTGGTGTTCGCGACCGCCGGATTGGCTTTTGTGGTGGTCGTGTAATAAATGGTTCCGTTCGGAACGCCAGCGGGGCACGATACGGCAGCCGAGCAGATCACGGAGTTGGGCTCGTTCTGGTCCTCGGAGAGGATTTGGTCATAACCGTGCGAGCCGACATAGCCAAGCGTCAGGGAAGTGGCCGGAGCAATCTTCTGTTCCACCTTGAGGGTGTAGGAGAGTACGGTCGGGGTGGCTATGTCGGGCTGGACGTTGGAAGGCGAGATCAGCCCGGTACCACCGCTCGTGGGTCGATTGATGGGAACGTTGCTGTAGGAAAGCGTCGTATTGTAGGGAGCTGACTGATCGAAGCGGTAGTCCAGGTTGTCGAGCAAAGAGTGGTGAAGGCCGAACCCGGCCGTAACAGCAGCGTTGCCCGTGCTAAAGGGATCCCAGGCAAGTCCGACGCGAGGCTCGGGCAGGAACCTGGCGCGATTGTCGGTGAGACCGGAGCTTCCGACGGTAGGATTTGTATCGATGATTGGAAGAGCACCGCTGAGCGGCGACGGCGTAAATCCATAGACCGCGGCGCGGCCCTGCGACTCGTTCCAACCGGTCGTGGACTCGAAACGGATGCCGGCGCGGACCTCGATGGCCGGAGTTGGTTTCCAGGTGTCCTCAACGTAGGCGGCAGCGAACAATGAGCGCCAGCCCAACTCCGTGGGAGAAGGAACTAAGGTAAATGTCTTCACGGTTCCGGCCAGAAAGGTGGCGAGCGAGGCGAAGGAGGCCTGACCGTACTGATTCTGGGCGAGGTTGTCGTTGGATTGAAGGCGCTGAAGCCAGATGCCGGCCTCGATCTGGTGCTTACCGCGCGTGTAGAAGATGTGGTCGTCGACTGTGTAGAGACTGCGTGCGATGGCGTTATTGGAACCCACATTGGCTCCAGCCCCGGTAATTTGCGAGCTGCCGTTCGATGCGGTGGACCCGGCAATCACGATCGCGCCGGTCGGTTTGCCGGCCAGAAAGCTCGGTGTCACCGCTTGCACGTCTGCCGGGACGCTGCCGAGAAAAAAGAAACTCGCCCGGGAGAGACCGACACGGAATGTATTGAGCAGACGCGGTGAGAAGATATGCTGCTCCTGGATGCTGAGCACCTGCTCCCTCAGGCTTTCAGTGATGAGCGACAGAGGATTCTGGGTCGGCGTATTGGCTGTGGAGTCGTCGATCGTATAGACAGAGAACAGGAGATCGTTTGGGGTCAGGTTAGTGTCGAAGCGAACAGTACCGAAGTCTTCGCGGATATGCTGGGTTGGCGAGGAAAAGGCCTCGGCGATGCCGCCGCCGATTTCGGGTCCGTTGGCAACGGGCCAGAGATTGAGAAACGGCTTCACGCTGTTGGCCGCAAAGGCGCGAGAGGCGGCATCGGGAACAAGGGTTACATCGCTGATACCGAGGTTCTGCCGATACCCCTCATAGTTCCCGAAGAGAAATAGCTTGTCATGCCGAAGCGGACCACCCAGCGAGCTACCGAAATTATTCCTCTGAAACTCCGGGATACGTGACTGGTCGAAGTAGTTGCGGGAATCGAAATAGGAGTTGCGGAGGAACTCATATGCCGAGCCATGTACGGTGTTTGTCCCCGAGGCCGTCACGATGGAGATTTGCGCACCCTGGCGCTTGCCATAGTTCGCTCCATAGGTATCAGCGAGTACGTTGAACTCGCGGACCGCGTCAACACCCAGGAGCTGGCCGGACGTTCCACCGGGTGTCACGTTGATGAGTGAGGCTCCGGTGTACTCGACGCCGTTCAGCAGGAAGAGATTATCCTGCGGACGCCGGCCGGAGACAGCGAACATGCTGCCGACCGAAGAGTTGGATGTCCCTACCGATCCCGAGCGCTGGGCGGTGTAGTTCAGTACACCGGGGTTGAGGGTAATCAGTTGATCGTAGGAGCGGCCGTTGAGGGGAAGCTCCTTGACCTGGCGCTCATCTACAAGGCCGGAGGTCTGCTGCGTGGTCGCATTGACCACGGAGGCTTTGTCGGTGACGGTCACCTCTTGCGTGACTTCGCCGGCAGCAAGAGCGACATCGACTCGGATGGTTTGGCCGACCGTGAGATTGATCCCGGTGCGGACCTGCGGAGCGAAGCCCTCGCGCATCACGGTGACGGTATAGCGCCCGACCTGAATGGACGGTGCCGCGTATGTGCCCCCTGAGTCCGTAGCCAGACGGCGCTGACTGGCGGTCTCTTCATTCTGAAGGACCACTGTGGCGCCGGGTAAGGAAGCTCCTCCGGCATCGGTGACGACGCCGCTAATCGTTCCTCCGACGACTTGAGCATGAAGGCTGGGGATCACGGGCAGGAGCAATGCGAAAAGCAGAATTCGACTGAACATGGATTAATCTCCGGGGTGGTGCAGTCAATGCATGCCCACGCACGGGGGCAGACTTCTGAAGCTGTCGTAAACAAGATGAAGGAGGGGGTTAGACGAAATAACAACGACAACACGCGGAGCCGCTGAAGGACTCGACGCGTGAACTGACGTTGTGCGATAGAGATGTACTAAAGATCATCAGATTCCAAAGGAGGCTTGCGGGCAGAGATGTTCTGCTCGCAAGAAGTTTAATTATTTATCTGGATGCGGGGCCTACTGGCTCCGCAGTGTGAGCGCGAACTTGCTAACCGTAGTTAACAACAGCCGGGTAAGCGATTGCAGTTCTGAAGCGTCATATCGAAAATGTACCATAATCGGCATTACAAAAAAGCATGGTCCATTCCTTGCTCTCACCAAATAAAACGGCGGATCGCGATCTCCGATGGGCCCGAGTGACGGTGAGCCAAAGGGATGCGCGTCCATCAGTACTGCTCAACGCGCCAAGGTTCAGCAACCCGAACGCTCGGACACGCAGCCGTGCCTTTCATCGGATTTCGGCCCCTTTCGAGCAGTCGCTATTCCGAGCGCTAGTTATGAATGACTTGTCGGCCACTCGGAAGGACTAGGGGGTGGGTCAATTTGATCCGGCTAGGGCGCAATTATCTAAAGCCGACTTCTGAGGAGTTCGAGAAGTAAGTCAACGCTGTTCCGATTGCTTCCGGATGAACGTGACTCGGGCGCAGATCGTAAGAAGTGAATAGAGCAGAGCACTCCCAGTCATCTGTGTGAGCTGTAATATGAGAGTGGGACCGTTTGACCCACAAGGATTTATTCTATATTGTATAGATAATGCCTGGTCGCGACTACCTCGGCGAGTTTGAGCACATCGTTGTCCTGGCTCTTCTACGGCTGGCCGATCAAGCGTATGGGGTCACCGTGCGGCAGGAGATCGAGCTCCGCACTAAACGTGAGGTGTCAATCGGCGCCGTCTATGCCACCCTCGATCGTCTGGAGACAAAAGGGTACGTCAAGTCCCACCGCGGCGATCCTACCCCAGAACGTGGCGGACGTTCGAAACGCTTCTTTCGTGTCACAGCCAAGGGAGTGGCGGCTGTGAACCGCACACAATCCGCACTCCAGAGCATGACCGAAGGCCTCGACCTCATCCGGAGCTACTCATGACGTCCCAAGCGAATTTCATTCAACCGTCGCGCATTGCCACCTGGCTCCTCACTCTATTCACTCCTGCCGAAGAAGCAGAATCGATCCTAGGAGACCTGCTTGAGGAATACTCCCACCTCGCGTCGAAATCGGGAGTTGCCGTCGCCCGAAGCTGGTATTGGCGACAGGCTGTGAAGACAATCGCACATCTCGCCGGCACCGGATTCCGTGTCGCCCCATGGTTGACCACTGCCGCCGTAGTCGGAGGATTTTTACTGCTGAGGTTCATCTCCCGGCTGCCCGAGAAGGCGATATTCGTAGTTCTTCACAGATATCAGGTCTTCGAACATCATTTCAACGCTTATGTGTTCTTTGCGACGGACGGGATTGCGATCGGGCACGTCATCGCATCGATGTTCGTTGGGTGTATCGTCGCGTTGGCGGCTAATGGAAGGGAGATGGTTGCTGTGATAACGCTAGGTCTCGTCCTTTGCGCGATGACTGGTGCTGCTTCGTGGGTGTGGGTGGCCAGTGGGCACGCTTCGATTCTGTGGATGCTGCCATGGTACTTCGCTGATTGGTTCGCGATCGTTGTTGGCGGAGCAATCATCCGAACGCGTAGATCAGCCGCAACACCTCTGCGTTCAGAGGCGTAATTTGCACGCGACAACTCCTGGATCGTCGGCAAATCGGAAGTTGGATAGAAACTGGATTGTAGATAACTATGATTTCGCAACAATTCAAGATGACCACCACCAGGAACTTCACTCGCTTGCATCCCTCCGCGATTTCCAGTCCAATATGCTCTGTAGATGAGCACTCGCAAAATAGCAGTCCTCTTTCCCGGGCAGGGATCGCAGTCGGTCGGCATGGGTCGCGATCTGGCAGAGACGTTCACGGTCGCGCGGCATACTTTTGACGAGGCCGATGCGGCGCTAGGCTACTCGCTCTCGCAGCTCTGCTTTGAGGGGCCGGTCGAGCAGCTGAGGCGGACAGAGTTTACCCAGCCGGCGATCTTCGCCGTCTCCGTCGCGGCATATCGTGTGCTCGCCGAGCATGGCGTCGAGCCGGCGTTCGCTGCCGGGCACTCCCTCGGCGAATACTCAGCGTGCGTGGCCGCCGGGGTGCTGGAGTTTGCCGACGCGATCCGCGCATTGCGCTATCGCGGGCAGTTTATGCAGGAGGCAGTTCCCGAGGGCGCGGGAGCCATGGCGGCTGTTCTGGGCCTGGGCGCCGATGCGGTGAGCGCTCTCTGCATTTCGGCGCAACGGGAGACCGGCGAGGTCGTCTCCCCCGCCAACCTGAACTCACCGGAACAGATCGTCATCTCTGGAACAGCGAAGGCCGTCGCCCGCGCCTCCGAACTGGCGAAAGAGGGCGGGGCAAAAAAGGTGGTGGCCTTGCAGGTCTCCGCACCCTTCCACTGCGCGCTAATGCAGCCCGCACAGGAGCAGCTGGAGACTGTGCTTGCGGGCAAAGAGTTCAACGATCCAAAGTTCCCGATCATTTCTAATGTAACTGCAACTGTGACGAATACCGGAAGCGCGGAACGGGATGCCCTGATCCGGCAGGTGACCGGCCCGGTGCGCTGGGTGGAGTCGATGCGCACGCTCATCGACGCTGGCATAACAGAGTTTATCGAGGCCGGTCCCGGCAAAGTGCTGACCGGGCTGCTGCGCCAGATCGATCGAGGCCAGCATTGCGTCCATGTGGAAGACGCGGCAACGCTCGAGAAGGCGCTCGGCGTGGCGTCCGTGCCGGGAGCCTAGGTTCTCCAGAACTAGTCATGAAGAACTATCTCTATCTTGCGCTGGCCATCGTGTCGGAGGTGATTGCCACCAGCGCACTGAAGGCCACCGACGGCTTTACCCGGATACGCCCGTTGGTGCTGGTGGTCCTTGGCTACGGCATTGCTTTCTATTGCCTGTCGAAGACGCTGCGGACGGTGCCGGTCGGGGTCGCCTACGCGATCTGGTCGGGCGTGGGCATCGTGCTCATCACGGCTGCTGGCTGGATCTACCTGAAACAGCGGCTCGACCTCGCCGCGATCCTGGGACTGAGCCTGATCGTCTGTGGTGTGCTGGTGCTGCAGCTTTTTTCGCACACTGCCGGGCACTGACGCCGCGCTTCTAGTTGTAGGAGATCTCGTAGTAGTTGAAGCCTAGGCTGTTCTTACGCTGCGCAATCGCAAAGGGCGTAAAGCCGATGGTGTGCATCTTCTTCTCGACGGACAGCGTCATCGGCGTCTTGCGCCCATTGACGTCGATGGCCATCAGCACGCCGTTGCCGAAGCCGGTCGCATAAATTATCTTGTGGCTGGTGATGACGCCGTACTCGCCCGACTTACCCCAGTCCACGAGAAACTTGCCATAGGGATAGCCAGCCTGCACGTATTTTTCCGGGTGCTGCTGCCAGTTCGGATCGTTGTTCCAGATCGCGAAGGCTTTAGGAAAGTCCTGAGCCTCGACCGCGGCAAAGAAGTTATTTACGCGATGCTCCGCGGGCCAGTTCCAGAAGATAAAGAGAAAGATGCCGGCGACCACGCACGCAACCGCGAGACCAATCCAGGTGTTCCGGCGTTTTTTTGCGCGGCGGGCGTCGTACGAGGGAGCGTCAAGCAGGGTCATCGGCCAGAATCCTTCAACGAATCTAAGATACAGCAGCCTGTTCTTTCGGACACCGGAGTGGCTGCTGCTGTTCCCAGCCGACGGCTTACTCCGAGCCCGGGCGGCCCGAACCGAAGATATGGGTCACATCGGCATGGGGAAGCTCGGCGTTGTGCATGGAGAATGGCTTGCCGTCCTCCAGGTGCCGCCTGATCTCGGTCTGCTTTTCCGTGTCGATGCTGGTGTCGCGCAAGCTTCTCATCAGATCGTCGACGGTGCGATAGACCTTCTGCTCCTCGATGTCGTGCCCCACCTGCTTTGCCGTCACCAGGAACCCGTGTTTGTTATGAGCGATATGCATGTCGTAAGCCATACCGCCTTAGATGCGGATCGCATGGATGCCGGGCAGCGGTGCATGACCCCCACTGCCATCAGCGGCTGTACTGCGTGTCGTCCTGTTCGGCGCGGCGCTCGAGCGCGAGTTCGATCAGCCTGTCGATCAGTTCGCTATACGGCAGGCCGGAAGCCTCCCACAGCTTGGGGTACATGCTGATGGAGGTGAAGCCGGGCATGGTGTTGATCTCGTTCAGGTAGAGCTTGCCCGGTTTTCCGGATTTGCCCTCTGGCTCCAGCAGAAAGTCGACCCGCGCCAGGCCAGCACAGTCGCAGGCCTGAAAGGCAGCAATAGCCATCGCGCGGATCTCTTTGGACTGCGCGCGGGTCAGCTTGGCGGGGATGATCGGGACGGAGCTGTCGCTCTCGTACTTGGCTTCATAGTCGTAGAACTCCTTGCCCGGCACGATCTCGCCCACGACCGAAGCCTCGGGTTTATTGTTGCCCAGCACCGCCACTTCGAGCTCGCGGGCCTTACCCCGCTTGCCGCCCACGCCCTGCTCCACCACGATCTTGCGGTCGTAGTTCGCTGCCAACTCGATGGCGGGTCCTAGCTCTTTACGGTTGTGCGCCTTCGAGATGCCGACTGACGAACCAGCATTGGCGGGCTTGACGAAGAGCGGATATTTGAGCGCCTCCTCGATGCGGGTGGTGGCCTTCTTCGGGCTCTCAGTCCATTCACTGCGCAGGAGTGTCCGGTGCTTGACGATGGGCAGCTTCGCGGCGGCAAAGAGCCGTTTCATCACGTCCTTGTCCATGCCGGCGGCGGAGCCCAGCACGCCCGAGCCAACGTACGCTTTGCCGGCAAGCTCGAAGAGACCCTGCATGGTGCCGTCTTCGCCAAAGGTGCCGTGGAGGACGGGGAAGAGCACGTCAACGCCGAGTGCCTCGGTTTGGCTGGAGAGCTGCTGGCCGGAGAGCCGGAGACCGATGCTCGCGTCCCGTGCTGGTGCGGACTTGTCCGGATGCGAAGCAACCTGTGCAACGAGAGAGGCGGGCGAGCCCGCATCGCTGCCCAGCAGCCGATCAGCCTCGCCGCCGGTGACCCAGCGTCCAGTTTTGGTGATGCCCACCGGCACCACCTCATACTTTCTGCTATCAATCGCCTGCAAAACGGATGCAGCCGAGCGCAACGAGACCTCATGCTCGCCACTGCGCCCGCCAAACAGAACACCAACGCGAAGTTTCTTGGCCATAGGGAATGTCAGAATTTGAAATTAGCAGATTTGTTAATTCAATTTAGACGCTAAATTGAAATAGCGGCGGGTCAGTACCACGATTGCCTGCAGATCGGTGATGGGCTTGCGCTGAAGATACTCGTGCACGTGCAGCGCCGAACCTGCGCGCGGACTCTTGCGGATACGGGCCGATCGTCGGAGAAAAGCTGTTGTATGCGGAGAGCGATCGTACACGCCTCGTCCGCCGTGACGCGCACCACTTCAAGAAAAAACTCCAGCCACGGCTCCCACTCGGCATGCATCACGGCCGAGATGAAGCTGGCCCCCGCAACGGCCGGGACCGCGATCGAAAAGCTGCGCTCCTTGCGCATCGTCTCCGAGAGCACGGGACGCCAGCGCGGGCGCATCTTCACCTACACTGCGTTTCTCAACATACTCAACGAGGGACCGACCAGCCCTTCGCACCGTCGACAGCTTGATATAGATTCGCTCACTGCGGCAACGTGTAGTCAAGATTGTAGGAGTGCTGCCCACCCGCGATCTGGATATCAAACGTTCCCGAAATGCCCTTTAGTTCACCCGTTCCGGACCCGGGAACAATAACGACAGACATCTTGCGTCCGTTCTGATCCATCGAGGCCATATGCTCCAGGGCGAAGCTACCTTTTCTGCCCTTGAGTGTACCGGTCACGACCTCGATCGCAACGTATCCGGCAGCACCTTGCTTGGGATCTCCGCCAGAGAACATTTCGCCCTTGCTTGTCGCATCCAGATCACCGTGGATCTGCTTGTCAATCGAAAAGCGAGAAAGTCCTTCGGCAGGTGCAGGCGTGAGCGGCTGAACATCTACGGTGAATGTGCCCCGTGCGTGGTAGGTCATCGAGGGATTCCTTTGCTGCGCAAATACAAACGGCGAAAGGCTACATAAAAGGATGGCCGATCTGAGACGCAGCATATAGAGATCACTGTATACAAGCGGCGATACTATACACCAGCACCTTCCGCTAGCTTCACGCGTAGCCCCCAGGCAGAGACTTACAACTGCGGAGACAGATTAAAAGTGGGTACCGTCAGAACTTAAAGGATCTTCTTCCCAAACGCAGATGACACCAGTTCCACCGCCAAGTGCGCGGTACGGTTGTGCTCGTCGATGACCGGGTTGACTTCGACGATCTCGAAGCTCAGCATGCGGCCGTGGTCGGCCAGGATCTCCATGGCCAGGTGGGCCTCGCGATAGGTCGCGCCGCCGCGCACCGGAGTGCCGACGCCGGGCGCGTCCTCCGGGTCGATCCAGTCCATATCCAGCGAGACGTGATACCCGGCGGTGCCGCGGCCGGCGGCGCGCAGGGCCTCTTCCATCACGGTACGCATGCCGCGCTCGTCGATGTCGCGCATGGTGTAGACCTCCGAGATGCCGACCCGCTTGATGTTCTCTTTCTCGGTCGCGTCGATGTCGCGCACACCGATCAGCACCACATTGTCCGGCGAGACCTTCGGGGAAAAGTCATAGATGTTGGCCAGCTCCTGTGGCTCCAAACCGAGGAGGGCGGCCAGCGGCATGCCGTGCACATTGCCGGAGGGCGAGGTAGCTGGCGTATTGATGTCCGAATGCGCATCGATCCAGATCAGGCCGATCTTCTGCCCCTTGCGTCGATGGAACTCGGCGACTCCCGAGACCGATCCAGCCGCGACGGAGTGATCGCCGCCCAGCACCACGGGAGTCATGCCCTCGTCGAGCGTCTTCAGCACCACGTCGGCTGTCTTGCAGCAGGTCTCGCGAATCTCCTTGATGTATTTCGCGTTCTCCTCGCCGGGATTCTTGGTCTCGGCAATGGCGACCGAGATGTTGCCACCATCGGTGACGACGTGCCCCAGCGCTTCCAGGTGCGCCTCCAGCCCAGCCACGCGCACCGCCGATGGTCCCATGTCTACCCCGCGGCGCGCCTGTCCCAAGTCGAGGGGCACACCGATGATGCGGATCTGCCGCGGCGGCAGGCTCTGCACGCCGCTGTACATGGGCTGGTGACCGCGGTTGGTTTCCAGGTGAAGCGTGTCGTCTGTCTTCGACATACGTGCGTTCCGATCCGTGCTCAAAATGCGATGCTGAAGCGTGCTGAATCTAAGGCGCTTCGGCAACGCCGGAGCGTCCAGAGAACCTTCAAGGATAGATACGGTTCAGCGTTCGGGCAAACGGAATGGTCTCCCGCACATGCTCCAGCCCGCAGATCCACGCCACCGCGCGCTCGATGCCCATGCCGAAACCGGAGTGCGGCACCGAGCCGTAGCGGCGCAGGTCCAGATACCACTGGAACGACTCCAGCGGCAGACCGTGGTCTTCGATGCGCTTCTTCAGCAGGTCGTAAGACGAGATGCGCTGCGAGCCGCCGATGATCTCGCCATAGCCCTCCGGCGCCAGCACATCCACGCAGAGCGCAAACTTATCGTTCTCCGGGGCCGGCTCCATATAGAAGGCCTTCACCGCCGCGGGATATCGGTGCACCATCACAGGCCGATCAAACTGCGACGAGATGTAGGTCTCGTCGGGCGAGCCGAAGTCGTTGCCGTACTCGAACGCGTGCTCGATCAGGCCCTTCGCATGCGCCTCGTTCAGCATGGCTGCTGCTTCGTCGTAGGTGATCTTGGGGAACGGCGCCCCGATCGCCTGCAGCTTTGTCAGGTCACGTTCCAGCACCTTCAGTTCCGGCATGCGCCGTTCGAGCACGCGACCGACGATGAAGCTCAGAAAATTTTCTGCCAACGCCATCAGGTCGTCGAGTCCGGCGTAGGCCAGCTCCGGCTCCACCATCCAGAACTCGGTGAGGTGCCGCCGGGTCTTGGACTTCTCCGCGCGGAAGGTCGGGCCAAAGCTATAGACCTTGCCCAGCGCCAGCGCCGTGCTCTCGATATACAACTGACCGCTCTGCGTAAGGAAGGCCTCGTCGCCGAAGTAGTCGACCGGGAAGAGCGTGCTGGTGCCCTCGCACGCCGCCGGGGTCAGGACCGGCGAATCGGTCAGGATGAAGCCGTTGTCGTCCAGGTAGTCGCGCGCTGCCTTGATGATCTCCGCGCGAATGCGCAGAATCGCCGACTGGCGCGGTGTGCGGATCCAGAGGTGGCGGTATTCCATCAGGAAGTCCACGCCATGCTCTTTCAGTGTGATCGGGAAGGGCTCCTCCTCCGAGACGCGCTGGATGACCTCGACATTCTGGACGTCGAGCTCAAAGCCGCCCGGCGCGCGCTCATCGGCCCGGACCTTTCCCGTGACGATCACGCTTGATTCCTGCGTCAGTCGTCGGGTGGTTTCGAAGATCTCCGGCGTGACTGCGGCTTTGGGCATAATGCCCTGCACGGTGCCGGTGCCATCGCGAAAGATGGGAAAGAGGAGCTTGCCGCTGGCCCGCATGTTATAGAGCCACGCATGGAGGATGACGAGCTCGCCCTCGTGTTTAGCAAGGGAAGCGATGGTCGCAAGTGTCGGGGGTTGCTGCTGTGTCTGGTCTGTCATGTGTGCTTTGGCGTTAGACGCATTTCTCCTGCTGCTATGTACGCGCCGAGTTGCTCTCGACGTGGCCTTTCTTCAAGGAAAAGCCACACAACCTATTGCCCGCCGGACTACACCTACAGGAGAAATGCGTTAGACGCCTAACTTTTTGAAGGCCTCGGCCGCTTTCGTAGCAACGCTCTCCGGCGTGTCTTCGAGCGCGTAGTGGAGTTCCAGCAGGGCCGCGGGCCCCTTCGGAGCGGAGCGCAACTCGTTCATCGTGAGCGCCCAATCCACGGTTCCGTCGCCGGGCCAGAGGTGCGCGTCCTTGTCGCCGTGGTTGTCGTGGAGGTGCGTCGAGCCGATCAACGGCTTCAGCTCTGTCAACGTCGGCACCACCCCTTCCATAAGGTTGGCGTGTCCGGAGTCGAAGCAGACACCCACGTCATCGAAGTGCCCCACGCGAAGAATCTCCTGGAGATGCGCCGGCTCGGTGATCTCATTCTGGATATTCTCCAGCAGTAGCGTGACGCCGAGCGGCTTGGCGAAGGCCTTCAGGTGCTCGACTGCCGTCATAGCGTTTTCGAGCGTGCGCGGACTCCAGACGTCCGTGCGTTCACCCAGGTGCAGCACCAGAAATTGGAAGGGAAGCACCTCGGCAACCTCGATCGCGCGCTTCACCTCGTCCATTCCATCGATGCGGCGGGCCTTTTCCGCGTGCACCACGTTGACCGCCGGCGCGCCACCCCGGCCCATCTCGTTGTCCGCGAACATGGGCGCGTGCACCGAGTGAGCCTCGACCGAGTTGGACGCGAACCAGTCAGCGACCTCCTTCACCTGCTGCCGGCTGGTGTAATCAAAGTGCTGCTTGGCGGCAAATAGCTCAAGCGCCTGCGCGCCGCCGCGCTGCAACGCATTCAGCAGGCCGGGATGCAACCGCTGCCGCAGAAAAACATGGGTAGAAAGGGCTCGAAGCATAAGGTTCCTGCCCCTATCTTCTCACCGGCAGTAGATGAGGGCGAGGGGAGCGGCAACTCTACGTAACCTCCCCCACTGCCGTTGACTCGACCTAGCCAGCGGCACACGCGTGAATTGTAAGTAGGCGTGACTGGCGTATGGATTTCCATAGAATACATCTAGGAAACAGGAGCGTCGCCTCTAGCAACTAAGCTTTCGCAAAAGAATTCCCCTGGAATACGGCATTAAGAGGTTGGCCACATAGTTGCAGGTGTGTCGGCAAAGTTCCAGAGCAGTTCTCTAAGGTGACTCGCTAGAAGAAAGAGTGCCTGTGCAGTAAGGTCCGATTCAGGAGGCTATGCACCAATGTTGAATCGCAATAGCGCTCGCGCCCTTCTCTTAAGCGCATCTTTTATCTTGGCGAACGCCATCCCCGGAGTTCTCTCGCAAAGTGCGCTGGCCCAGGCTACCAGCGGTGACGTCGTAGGTACAGTTACAGATTCGACTGGGGCGGCGATCGCAGGCGCCACGGTCACGGCCACGGCCGTCGCCACGGGAGTTCAAAGCAAGGTCACTGCAAACGGAAATGGTGAGTTTCGCATCGCCAACCTGCTTATAGGGCTGTATAACATCTCCGCCTCAGCTCCCGGTTTCTCTACGTTTGATTTGCAAGGTTTTCAGGTCCAGTTGAATAAGACCTCTACGGCGCAACTCACCTTGCCCGTAGCCTCTGCCTCAACTAATGTGGAGGTCTCTTCGCAGGCTGCGGCTGCCATCGACACCACCACCATTCAACTCCAGCAGACCTTCAGCGCAAAGGAGACGCAGGATCTCCCGACCGCCACCGTCGGACTTGGCGCGATCAACCTCTCGCTGCTGAGTCCTGGTGTTGGCACCAGCGGGGGAGTCGGCGCCGGAACCGGCCCTTCGATTGGCGGCCAGCGCCCGCGCAATAACAACTTCACGATTGAAGGCATCGACGACAACGACAAGGGTGTCACCGGTCCGCTCATCGAGATTCCGAACGATGCGAATGGCGAGTTCACGCTGCTTACGAACCAGTTCTCACCAGAGTTCGGCCACTCGACCGGCGGCCAGTTCAACACCACCGTTATCAGTGGAACAAACAGTTTTCATGGCAGGGCATACGAATACTTTCAGAACCGGAACCTGAACGCCATCGATGCCGAGACCTCTCGTGGCGTACCGAATCCGAAGAATCCTCGCTACGATGACAATCGTTTCGGCGGTCAGGTGGGCGGTCCCATTATCAAGGACAAGCTCTTCTTTTTCTCCAACTTCGAGAAGCACCAGATCGGCCAAAGCGTAACCTATCCGCTCTGCACTCCAACTGCTGCTGCCTACGCCACCATTGCCGCGACACCGGGAGTCTCTAAGAATAACCTTGGAATTCTGACCAAGTATGTCCCGGCCGCTGCGTCGCAGGATACTACTGGAACGGCTTGCCCAGCGCCGAACATCAGTATCTCCGGTACTGATGTCCCCGTCGGTGCGTACACGGTCTCGGGTCCAATTTTTTCCAACGACTATCACTCGACCAGCAGCATCGACTGGACTCCGTCGGAGAAGGATCAGTTCCGGTTCCGCTACCTGTACGAGCGCTTCGCAGGTCTCAGCACGAATACTATTCCTAATCTGCCCGTCTTCTTTGAGGCTACTCCCGATCGTTATCACCTGATTGCCTTTAGCTACTTCCATACTTTCACCCCGAGTGTCACGAATGAGGCGCGGCTTGGTTACAACAGGTACTCAAACCTGACGCCGTCTGGCAATTTTAGTTTTCCCGGGTTGGATAGTTTTCCGAATCTCCAGTTCACCGATCTTAACCAGCTACAGATAGGACCTTACCCGAATGCTCCCCAATCGACCATCCAGAACCTCTACCAGTTCGTGGATAACATTAGCTGGGTCAAAGGTAACCACACCCTAAAGTTTGGCTTCGACGGCCGCAAGTCCATCAGTCCGCAGAGCTTCACGCAACGAGTTCGTGGAGACTATGAATACCTTACTCTGAGTGAATACCTGCAGGACACCAGCCCAACCTCATTAGGAGAGCGCAGCACCGGCAACTTCTTTTATTACGGCGACCAGACTGCGCTGTACGGTTTTGCGAACGATCTCTGGAGAGTAACGCCTACTGTCACCCTTAACTATGGCCTGCGCTATGAGTTCACATCGGTTCCGGTGGGCGAACGGGCCCAGTCATTGAATCAGGCCGCCAGCGTTCCGGGCCTCCTGAACTTTCACGCTCCACAACCACAGTACAAGAACTTCGCGCCTCGGGTTGGAGTCGCCTGGGCCCCGGGCAAGGGAGACTGGTCCATTCGCGCCGGCTTTGGCTTGGGATATGACGTCCTCTATGACAACCTCGGTCTGCTCACATTCCCTCCCCAGTATTCGTCCACACAAGATGTAGATTTGGCGAATCCGACGTCGAACTTCCTCGCAAGCGGTGGACTCCCTCCGGGGAATGGTTCCCTACAGACCTTCCCGTCCGTTGCGGCTCAGCGGCGGGCGACTTCCGCTTATCTTCCCGACCAGAAACTGCCCTACGCAGAGCAGTGGAACCTTGGTATTCAGCACGTGTTCTCGAAGAACTACACGGCGGAGATCCGGTATGTCGGCACACGCGGCATCCACCTGCCAGTTCAGACCCAGCTGAATAAAATCGCCGTGGTCACAGGGACTCGAAACCTGCCCACATATTTCACCGCTCCGGATGCCGCCACACTGGCCAGCCTGCCATACACGCTCGCGCAACTTACGCCCAAGTACCTGAGCTACGACCCGACGTATGCTGCGGCCGGCTTTGGCAAGACTGGTCCGACAGACAACAACACATACAGCAACATTACTTCCTATCAACCGTTTGGCGGCTCGAACTACAACGGGCTCCAGACCCAACTGACGAGACGACTGCAAGATGGCCTGCTGCTTAACTTTGCGTATACCTACAGCCGGACCATGGATAACAGCACGGCCGATGTCTTCTCCACTGTCTTGACTCCGCGCCGTCCACAAGACTTCAAAAACTTTAATGCTGATTATTCACGGTCTGCTCTCGATCACACGCACCGCTTGACCCTGGAGACGATCTGGGATATTCCCTATTTCAAGAACAGCGATCACTGGCTTGCTAAAAACCTCATCGGGAACTGGGAGATCGCGCCCATCTACACCTACCAGTCGCCCGAGTATGCCGATGTGCAGAGCAGCATCGATGCAAACCTCAACGGTGACACGGCGGGTGACCGCGCGGTCCTGAACCCGAAGGGAGTCAAGGGGACGGGATCGGATTCGATTAAACTTTACGACGCTAGCAGGGCAGACCTTTGCATAATTACAGCGAACGGAAAATGCCCCGCGAATCTGGTCGCCTACCAGGCAGCAAATCCGAATGCCCAGTATGTTGTGGCCAATAGTGGAACGCTTGCGACCTCTGGACGGAACACTCTTCCCATCCGGCCGATCAATGACTGGGACGCCACTGCAACCAAGCGCGTTACCTTTGCGGACCACTACGCGGTAGAGTTTCAGGCGCAGGCCTTCAACGTCTTCAACCACTCGCAATACGTTGGGCTTGCGGGCTCCATAAACCAGATTAACTCTTTTGGCTTTACTGGATCACTGGGAGGCCTGACACCGAGTTCCGCGCAGTTCAACCATCCCGAACTTGTATTCTCGAACAACGCCCGGACCATGCAGCTGGCGGCAAAGTTCGTCTTCTAACTGTTTTTCAGGAACAAATAAAGAGAGGAGCCTTCGGGCTCCTCTCTTGCGTCTGCATGTCCGGGCTAGCTAGTAACCGGCGGCTTTGCCGAAGTGGTGGCGGTGGTCTTGGCCACCCTCGAGCATGCCGGTCTTGGGGTCGACGGCGATGCACTCGGCGTCCGACCAATGGTCGTGCTCGTCGAGCTGGTAGTGCATGGCGCGCAGGCCCGCTACTGCTGCCGGCGGAAAGTCCGCCTCCAGGTACAACACGTCGGGCAGGTACTGGTGGTGGAAGCGCGGGGCATCCACGGCCTGCTGGATATTGAGCCCGCCCTCGGCCACACTTAGGAAGACATTCGTCACCGTGGTTGTGATGCGTGGACCGCCGGGCGAACCGAGTACCATGCGCACCTTGCCGTCTTTCAGGATGATGGTCGGCGTCATCGCCGAGAGAGGACGCTTGCCCGGAGCGATCGCATTGTTCGGGCCCTGGATGAGCCCGTACATATTCGGCGCTCCCTGTTTGGCGGCGAAGTCGTCCATCTCATCATTGAGCAGGAAGCCGAGTCCTTCTGCGGTCACGTGCGCGCCAAAGGCGTTGTTGAGCGTGGTGGTCACGGAGACTGCATTTCCCTCCGCGTCCACTACGGAGTAGTGCGTGGTGTTGTTCCGCTGCGCCCCCGGCACATTTGGCGCGGGCGGCGGCGGCAGAAAGCCCGCAGGCCGTTGCAGCTCCTTGGACGGCGTGGCGGCATCGGGTCGAATGCTCCGACGCCAGGCATTCGCGTAGGACTGGCTGGTCAGCTGCGCGACCGGTACGGTGGCGAAGTCCGGGTCGCCGAGGTAGTCGGTGCGGTCCATGTAAGCGCGGCGAAAGGCCTCGGTGATGAGGTGCACCTCGGCCGCGGTCCGGTCGCCCAAGCGCGCGAGGTCGTAGCCGCGCAGAATGTTTAGTGACTCGATCAGCGCGATGCCGCCCGCCGACGGTTGCGGCGCGCTTACGACGGTATAGCCATCATAGTTGCCGGTGACCGGCGCGCGCTCCTTCACCTGATAGTGAGCCAGGTCTGCTACTGTCAGGATTCCGCCATGCGCTTGCACGTCAGCCGCCAGCTTCTTGGCAATCGCTCCATGGTAGAAGTCTTCCGGATCAGCCGCGATACGGCGTAGGGTCAGGGCCAGCTCCGGCTGCGCGAAGCGTTCGCCGGACTTGTAGAAGCGGCCAGCGCGCTGGAAGATGCGGTGCGATTCCGGATCACGCGCCAGGTCCGTGTCTTCCAGCTCCGCGGCTTCTTCCACTGTCAGCGCAAATCCCTCAGCAGTCAGCGCGATGGCCGGAGCCATGACTTGTGCCACCGTGAGCTTCCCATACTTCTTCTGCGCATAGATCAGTCCGGCGACCGACCCCGGCGTCCCGATAGCGCGGTAGCCCAAGGTGCTCGCGGCTGGAATGAGATTGCCGTGCGCGTCGAGATACATATCTGCCGAGGCGGCCAGCGGCGCCTCCTCCCGAAAATCGAGGAACACGTCCTTACCGGTGCGCTGGTGTAGCAGCATGAATCCACCGCCACCCAGGTTGCCAGCGATCGGATGCACCACGGCCAGCGCAAAGCCGGTAGCGACCGCGGCATCCACCGCATTGCCGCCCGAGCGCAGGATCTGCACGCCCGCATCAGTTGCAAGATGGTGCACGCTAACCACCATGGCGTGTTGTGCACGGACGGGCTGCTCATGCTGCCAGGCATCCGTGCCTGAATCGGCGCTCGCAACAGGTCCCACAATGGGGACGGATGTGGGCGCCTGCGCTGGGGCGACTGGGCAGGAAAGACTAAGGCAAACGCTGGCGAGAGCAAGCAGGCTGAGTGGGCGCCGGGGCATAGCGAAGTTTACTCTAGGTCTCTTCCGGTCCGAGACGACATTACGGCTGAGGCCGATCCTGTGCGGAGCCGCCACGCAGGGCAGCCAGGATCTCCGGATCGATCGAGCGGAGGTGCAGATCGCGCTGCGGAAAGGGCATCTCGATCCCAGCATCGGAGAATGCCTGAAAGATAGAAAAGTTGAGCTCACTGGTAAGAACCGCGGGAATCTGGAGCTTGCTGGTGGTCCATACTCGGAGTACAAAGTCGAGCGAGTTATCCCCAAAGTCTTTGAAGATAACGTTCGGCGGCGGGTCGGAGAGCACGTCGGGATGCTCGCTGGCCACGCGCAGCAGAATGTCGCGCACCCCCGGTGGATGGCTGCTGTAGCCAACGCCGACTGGAACCGCGATCCGAACCTGCCGGTCGTTAACCGTCCAGTTCACCAGTTCCTTGGTGATGAAATCCGAGTTGGGCACGATGACGATGATGTTGTCGTTGGTGCGCACCCAGGTGCTGCGGCCGCGGATATCGATCACGTCCCCGTAGGTCTCGCCGACCTGGATGCGGTCGCCAATGCGGATGGGCTGCTCAAAGAGCAGTATCAAACCGGCGACGAAGTTTGCCACCACCGTTTGCAGGCCAAGGCCAACGCCCAGGCCGAGCGCGCCGCCGACCACGACCAGACTGTTCAGGTTGAGTCCAATAGATTCCAGTCCTATGACCAGCCCGAAGGCGAAGATGAAGTAGGACGCCACCTTGGCGACGGCGTATTGCTGCGGGGCGGCCAGCGGCGTATGCGTGAGCACACGCCGCTGCAGAAGATGCAGAAAAAAGCTGGCAAGGAAGCCCAACAGCACCAAAAATACGGCTACCTTGAGCAGGAAGACGATGGTGACCGGCACCGTGCCCAGCATGAACATTGGCAGGTTCAGGTAGCGGTGCGCGCGCACGCCTACCGCTCCGAGCAGCGGACCGTAAAAGCTGCCGAGGAAGCCGATAAAGACAAGAACCGCTAGCGCGAGTGCCAGCAGGATCCAGATTTGTGTTCGCGAAAGCTTCATTCCTCATCCTTGTCGGCCTAGCCTATGGTCTTACTTAACGACGTGTAGACAATCCCCGTTGGATGCAGGGTGGCGTAGGAGTAGAGGGCTCCCGCAGTTATAAGCATTGCGAATGAGCTAGTTTGCAGAAGACGGAAGGGGGACGGCTTTACAGGATGCGTAAAAGTCGAAGTAAGGAAACAATACTTTGCAAAAGGGGGATAGGCTAGTAAAGATTTCCGCGCATCCCATACCTGCACAAAGATAGTGCGATTGATTCCACGAAGGCAGAATTCCGCAACGGAGCCTTACCGTACTAACTTTTGACGTTTGGTGTAATGACCCCCAACAGGGCGGATTGCTGACAATGTCCCTGTCTTGTTGGCTACTTCTTTTCCGTTTCCTGGAGGAACTCTATAAGGTAGTTCTTCCAGACTGCTGCCTGGGTGTGTGTGCCGTGTCCACGGGTGGCGTCCGAGATGGGAATAAGGATGAACTTAGCGTGGGGCATCCGCCTGACCAGATTCTGCGCGATGCCGAGTTCGGGCGGGTTGATGAAGTCATCGGCGGAGTTGATCCAGAGAACGGGGGCCGTGATGGTGCTGAGCTTCGGCTCCGGGTTGTAATTGCGCGACGAGTCGACGTAATAGAGGAAATTGTTAGCGTCGGTATGGGCGATCAGGGCATCCAGCGTGCGATCGACGTACGCCTCGGCCAGAGTGCGGGTGGGAAAGTTCTTTTGCATCTGGAGGGGAGCGGAGCCGGCAATAAGGAGCAGATCGTTGGCGCCGCGAAGACCCTCGACGGGTTCCGTAGTGTAATTACCGTTCTTCCAGGCAGCATCGTCGCGGATCATCTGCATGGCCATGTATCGCCACATGCGGTTGCGGCCGGCAATCTCGACGGGAAGGCAGGCGTAGGGGGCAAGGGCGTCAGAGAAATGGGGGTAAGTCTCGCCCCAAACGAAGGACTGCATGCAGCCCATGGAGGTACCTAAAATGAGACGCAGATGGTCGACGTGGAGGCCGTCTATGAGCATGCTGTGCTGGGACGCCACCATGTCGTCATAGTCGTAGTGAGGGAAGTGCATGCGCAGGCCGTCGGAGGGCTTGCTCGACTCCCCGTGGCCGATGTCGTCGGGAAGGATGATATAGAACCTTGTGATGTCGAGCGGCTGTCCCGGCCCGAAGAGAACGTCGGAAAAGGCCGGGTTCAGAAGGGAATGGGCACTGCCCCCGGTGCCGTGGAGGAGCAGGACGGCGTTATCGGTGTGGCCGGCCGCATTGCGATGGGGCTTGCCGAGCGTAAGGTAGTGGAGCTTCAGCTCGGGGATGGATTCACCGGTGCCGAAGCGGAAGTTCCGGATGATGTAGCTACCGTCCTGGACGGGCCATTGGGCGCGAGCTTCGCCGGTCTGGGCCTTGGCCGCCACAGTTGCGAGCAACGCGACGAGGATGAGACGGCTGAAGGAACTAAACATGGATAACGTCCTTAGCGATGAATGATCGCGCAGCGGCGCCAACGTGGCGGTCATTCTTCCATGATCTCGCCCTACGGTAGCTCGAATAGTCTCTCTCCCAAACGCCCAGAACCAAGTTGAATGTGTCACTTGTCTCGGAACAATGCTCATGCTATGCGGCAAATCGCATTATAGGTCAGATCGCATCCGGCGAGTGTAAAGCGTCAAGTCCGTTTGGTTTGTAGTACGGTACCTGGTCCAAGCATTAATGATTGGTAGCAGCGTCGAAGTACGGGCAGCTTCGGGAAGCTTTAGTTCCGGCATGGGTTTTGTCGCGAATAATTTGCGGCAAGGGATTGCTAATAAGCACGCCATGCGAGCCGCCTTCTCACGGCGTGCGCTATCGGTCGAAATGCCCGTGTTGCATACATTTGTCGATAGAGCTTGGAGATGAAGAGAAAGGCCAACCGGCCCTTTAGTCCGGGCACGCACTTCGAACGTTGCCAAATGGAGGACATGCTGTAAAACCTGTCCTAGACGCCTTGCGTATGTTCGCGGATTTTGTTTGTCGGCATGGTCGCGTGGGGGCTGAACATCTTTGGTCGCACTGCAGCAGGATTGAGACAAGAACTACGGCAGAAGACCTGTTACGATCCCCAGTGCAAAGCTAGTGAGACTTTCCTACGAGGGAAAGAAAACATTGGGTGTGCGCCTGGTCTATCTGGCCGCAACAACGCCTGCGGCCTACCGGCAAGGCCGTCGCGTTGTCTGGAACTCCGGCACACCAGCGCACAATTGTCGTTTTGGGATGACTTATTCGCCGCTAAAGCAAATTACAAGTTTTTTTAATCCAATCACTCATCCCAAACGTACTTTGAACATCTGAGTGTCCGATATGGTGCGGAGCTTCTCCGTGTGCCTGCCTCTCCCCTCTCTGGTCAGGTTCGCGCCAGTCGACTACAGGGTTAATTTTTCGAGGCCAAACATGTCTAAACTTAAATCCTTCGCCGGACTGGCGATGAGTCTGGCGCTGATCGCTCCACCCGGAGCATTTGCGTCGAGTCACCGCGAAGCCCCCATCACCGCATTAGACCATGCGGCGGACATCACAGACTTTTACGCTTTTGTCAGCTATGACCATCCGGATCGTGTGACGTTCATCATGAACGTCGACCCTTTTCTGGAACCGAGTAACGGCCCCACCTACTTTCCTTTCGATCCCAACATTCTCTACCAAATTAATATCGACAACAGTCACACCGCGAATGCCGATGTGACCTTTCAGTTCCGCTTCCAGACGGAGATCCGCGCGCCCAAGCTCTTCACCGTCGCTGCAGGCGACGGGAGTGGCGTAAATGCGCCGGCCAACTCGCCGGCGCCGGTGCCGCCAGGAACGCCCATCGTTCCAGCTGCTATCACCAGCCTGGATGGACCGGGATCGGCCGGTCTCAATCTGCGCCAGACCTACACGGTGCAGATGGTACGCGGCGGCCGGAGCACAATGCTTCATTCCGAGAACGGCTCCAGCCTTTATGCCGTTCCCTCCAACGTCGGTCCACGGACCATGCCTAACTACGAGGAGCTGGCGGAGCAGGGCATCTACTCGGTTGAAGGTAACAGCGAAACCAACGATGTCCGTGTGTTTGCCGGAACGGTGGCCGATCCCTTCTTTATCGATTTAGGCGCGGCCTTTGACACATTCAACTTCCGCAACACCGGCTCGGGAGTCCCGGGAGTGCTGACGGCTTCGCAGGACAAAGACAACCATCTGAATCTCGCCCCCAACGCGGTCTCCGGCTTTAACGTGAACACGATCGTGATCGAGGTGCCCATCCGCTTGCTTACGAGCGACGGCAGGGTTCACAGCGCCAAGGACGTTGAAGCCACGATTGGCGCCTGGGCGACAACATCCCGCCCCCAGCTCACCATTCGCCGCTCGCCGCTTCCCGCGGAAAATGCGGGCAGCTTTTACCAGGTGCAGCGTCTCGCCAATCCTCTTATCAACGAACTCATCATCGGCGTCGGCTCCAAGGATCGTTGGAGCATGGAGCAGCCCAAGAACGATGCGCAGTTTGCCGCCTTCGATCTGGATCCGACCCTGGCTCGCGTCTTCAACGCTCTCTATCAGATCAACATCCCGCCCCCGCCGCGCACTGACCTGCTTCCGCTCGTGACCTATGCTCCGCCCATCGCCGCTTCCGGCACGCCGGCTGGTCCCATCGCCGATCTGCTGCGGCTTAACACGGGCGTACCTCCAACCCCTTATGCACAGCGGAGCCGTTTGGGTCTGCTTGCTGGGGACGGCGCTGGCTTTCCGAACGGCCGTCGTCTGACGGATGACGTAGTTGACATTGCTGCCCGCGTGGTGGGCGGCGGAGTGCTCAACCCGAAGTACAACGTCTTTCCCAATAACCTGATTGGCGATGGAGTGGCCGCCACGGATGTGCCCGTGCAGGAGACCTTTCCTTACGTGCACTATGCCTACAGCGGACGCGACAGCCGTCATATCGACCCCACTGAAACCGGTTGCGGCGAACAGCCCACACGGCAATCAGAAAATGCAGATGCCTCCGCTCCGAACCAAGGCGGATCCAGCCCCTGCCCACTGCAATAACTGCCATCCTTCCCGCAATGAAAGGCTTTCTGCATGCGTTACGCGTGCAGAGAGCCTTCCGTAACTGCTCCTGTGCAAAGGCAGATGATGAAGTTCTTTTGTTTCCTTGTTGCGCTTCTCGGAGTTTCTCTGCTTGGCAACGCTCCGGCCCAGGAAGGGACTTCATCCCCCATCCGGCAAAACGCCGCGCCACTTACGGCTGAGCAACCCACTCCGGCGCAGCAGCGTATTGCTACAGCCCGGCGGCAGATCGAAGCCGATCCAAACAAGTTCCAGGCATACAACAATCTTGCGCTCGCTTTAGGGCAACGGGCGCGGGAGACGGCGAATCCCGCCCATTACCAGGAGGCGGAGAAGGCGCTTGCGACTGGTTTGCATCTCGCACCGCAAGACTTCCAACTCGAAAAGACGCAAGCCGCTCTTCTCCTGGGCCGGCACAAGTTTGCGCAAGCCCGGGAGAAAGCGCGGGCCCTCAATCTGCACTCGCCGGACGATGTAACCACCTACGGCTCCATAGCGGAGGCCGACATCGCGCTGGGCGACTATCCGGATGCGGAAAAGTCAGCGCAATGGATGCTCAACCTGCTGCCCAACAACGTTCCCGGTCTGCTGATCGCCTCCCAACTGCGCAGCCTGTATGGAGACCCGGAAGGCGCACTCGAGCTTCTCAACCGCGCTTACACTGAGACTTCGCCGACCGAGATCGAGGAGCTCGCCTGGATCGCCAATCAGATTGCCTCGGTTGAGATCGACTCCGGCCACCTCGAAGCGGCCGGGCAGGTTCTCGATCGAGCCGGACAGATCTTTCCAGCTTACCCTTATACGCTCGACAACCTTGCGCGCGTGAAACTAGGGCTACACAGCCCCTCGGACGCGATCGCCCTGCTCCACGAGGAGGAGAGGATAGCTCCAGACGCTCACGTGCTGTACCGGCTGGCCCGGGCGCAGGAGCTTGCAGGCAATTCCAGCGAAGCCGCGGCTGCCTTTTCAAGCTTTGAGGCCGCAGCCAAGGCGCAGATCAATGAACCCGCGAACGCCAATCGCGAGCTCATCCTCTACTATGCAGGCAGTGGCAACAACGCCCCGGAGGCTCTGCGTCTGGCTCAACATGAAATGAGCTTGCGTCATGACGTCATAACGCTCGACGCCTTTGCCTGGGCGCTTTACAAAAACGGCCGCTATGCGGAAGCCGATGTGCAGATGGGAAAAGCCCTCGCGGTCGGGGTACGCAGCGCGGAGCTCTTCGACCATGCCGGTAACATAGCGCTCAAGCTGAACAATCAGTCCGCGGCAGACCGCTACTTTGAAGCGTCGCTTCAGGCAGATCCCGTGTCCGAGTATGCGCCGGATGCGCGAAAGATGCTTGGCGCTTCTGCCGCAGCCGTCGTCGTTCCGGCGATGGCGCGGCCTGCGGCGGATGAGGCCGATGCGCTGGTTGCCTCCGGGAGTTTGCGAGCGGCGGCGAACCCTCCGAAAGAAGCGCCCGCAGCACAGGAGCCCGTTCCCGCCGGTTCGAAGATTGCGACTGAAGAATTCCGGCCGGTGCCTGCCGCTCTGCTCACTCCCCGGCCCACCGGGACGGACCGGATGATTCGGACCATGCAAGCCCGAGTGGCGCGCAGCCCCAGGGAAGCGGCCGGCTATTCGGGCCTGGGCGCCGCCTTCTTCCAGCGAGCAAGAGAGACCGGCGATGTGGAGGACTATCAGTTAGCAGAGCAATCTTTGACTAAGTCTCTTGACCTGATCTCCGCCGATCTTTCGGCAACCGCTCCGCTGGCCACCATGGCAGAGGTGTGCATGGGAGAACACCGCTTCACCGATGCGTTGACCTACGCGCAAAAGGCTCTCTCGCTGGGGTCCGGCGATATTTCACCGTTCGCCATCGTGGGAGACGCCTATGCAGATACAGGCGAGTATGAGAAAGCCGCTGCCGCCTACTCGCGATTGACCGCGGATGGTGAAACGGCGCCTCCGCCCCGCGCCGCCTATGTACAGGAGAGCCGCGTCGCGTATCTGAGGTTTGTCTCCGGCGATACGGAGGGAGCGATCCAGCTGATGCAGAGCGCGATCACCTCCGGAATCGAAGCGCAGTTGCCGAGCGAAAATCTCGCCTGGCTGTATTTTGAACGCGGCGAATTCCTCTTCCAGGCGGGAAATCCGGATGCCGCGAACGACTCGTACCTGGCCGCGCTTTCCATTCATCCGGGCGATTACCGCGCTCTGGCCGGTCTGGGCAAGGTGCAGGCCAATCAAGGCAGGTATCCGGAGGCGATTCTGTTGTACCAAAAAGCGATCGCTGTGGTGCCCATGCCCATCTACGTTGCGGAGCTGGGCGACCTGTACGCAAAGTCCGGGAATGGAGCCGAAGCGAAGAAGCAGTACCAGCTTGTGGAATATATTGGGCTGCTGGGACGCATCAATCAGGTATTGCACAATCGCGACCTCGCACTCTTCTATGCGGATCACGACATCAAGCTGACGGAATCGCTGGCGTTAGCGCATAAGGAATTTGAGGTGCGGCATGACGTGTATACCTGGGACGCTCTTGCCTGGGCCCTCTACAAGAACGGCAAATATCAGGATGCCAGCGAAGCCATGGAGCATACGCTGCGCCTCGGCACGCGCGATTCCTTGCTGCTCTTCCATGCGGGCATGATCGCGGCTCGGCTGGGGCAAAACGCCCGGGCCCAGCAGAAGCTGAATTTAGCAATCCAGATCAATCCACGCTTCCATGTCATCTACGCCGATGAAGCCAAACGACAACTCGCCCTTCTCGAAACGCAGGCTGGATTGACTGCGAGCGGAAAGGAACAACATGTTCGGTATACGCATGCTCAATAGACGCCTGCTTCTTTCGTTCCTGCTGCTCGCCTGCCTGCTCACTACACCCGCCGGCTTTGCCCATCCCATGGGCAACTTCAGCGTGAATCACTATTCGAAGATCAGCCTCAAGAGTTCTGGAATCAACGTTGAATACATCATCGACCTAGCGGAGATTCCCACCTATCAGGAGCTGCAGCAGGGCAAGATCGCTGCACAGCCCGGCGATCCAGGAATGAACCCAGGAATGAATCCCGGAGTGGCTCTGTTTTTGGCCGCTCGTGGAGAGGAGCTGCGTCGTGGTCTTACCCTGACCGTCAATGGCAAGCCTCTTGTCTTGCGGCTGATGTCAAAGGAAGTGATCTTCCCGCCAGGAGCCGGGGGCCTCCCGACGATGAAGATGGGATTCGTCTATCGAGCGGACTACCCCCCCGAAGCCGATCAGAAGAATTCCAATCTTCAATACACCGATCGCAACTTTCCTGGACACACCGGATGGAAGGAAATTGTCGTCGCTGCGCCCGCCGAATTGCTGCTAACCAGCTCCGTCCCGCAGACGGACCGCAGCGCCGAGCTGAGCAACTACCCAACAGAACTACTGAGCAGCCCGCCCCAAGATCTGGAGGCAGCCATCCAGTTCAGGTACCCGGCCGCTGCGCCAGAAGGTGCGCGCACGCCAAGAACTCCCGTGGCGGTCAGAATGGGAACCAGGGACGCGCGTTCCGTGTCAAGCGTTCCGCTTCAGCCCGCACCCCCCCGGGATGCCTCCAGCCCGGCGGTCGCGCATCGCTCAACCCACCCAACGCGCAAACGGGCGCAAGTCCCAGCATCCGAAAGAGCGCCAGCTCTCCAGACGGCAATTCATGCCTCGGCAGAGCCCATGCATCTCAAGGCCAACCGGCAGGCAACGCCGCGCAACGCTTTCACGCAGCTGATATCGGCCGATCACCTGAGCGTATGGTTTCTTTTCACCGCCGCTCTGATTGCGGCCGGACTGGGAGCGCTGCATGCACTCGAGCCAGGGCATGGTAAAACCATCGTGGCGGCGTACCTGGTTGGCTCACGTGGCACAACACGCCACGCCATCTTGCTTGGCCTCATTGTCACTGCGTCGCATACCGCGGGGGTCTTTGCCCTCGGTGCGTTGACACTCTATGCTTCGCGATATATCGTGCCGGAACAGCTCTATCCGTGGCTGGGCGTGCTCTCCGGCCTCACCATCGCCGGCTTGGGCGGATACATGTTTCTGCGCCGCTGGACTGGCGAGGATGCTAATCATGCGCATACTGTCGGTGAGATGCATGGTCACTGGTTCTCTTCGAAAAGGGGACCTCTTGAACAAGCATCGCCAGACGAGACAGCAATCCAGCCCCCATTATCGCCGATAGAAAACGAGCCCGACCGCCGGTCCGTCTCGCTCTACCAGCTCTTCACCCTCGGCATTACGGGCGGCATTATTCCATGCCCTGCCGCACTGGTCGTTTTACTGAGCGCCTTCGCTCTCCACAGAATCGGGCTGGGGTTTTTCCTGATCGTTGCCTTCAGCATGGGCTTGGCTGGGGTGCTGATTGGCTTTGGCATGCTGATGGTGTATGCGCGCCGCTTCATGTCTCGTCTCGAGATCGATGGCCCACTCACCAAACGCTGGCTGCCGGTCGCCTCCGCCGCCTTTATGACGGTGCTCGGCGCCGTCATCGCCGTCCACGCGTTTACGGCAACGGGATTGGACCTCCATCTCTTCTCGAAGGAAAAACTCGGACCAGCGCTCTTCGTTGCCGGCTTGGGTCTGATTCTCGGGATGCGGCACTCCACCGACCCGGACCATGTCGTGGCCGTCTCGACTATTGTCAGCAAGCAGCGAAGCATCCGCCATGCCGCGCTGATCGGTAGCTTATGGGGGCTCGGCCATACACTGACGATCTTCGTCGTGGGCTGCCTGATCATACTTTTCGGCGTCGTCATTCCGCCGCGTTTGGGTTTGTCCATGGAGTTCAGCGTAGCCCTGATGCTGATTCTGCTCGGTGTGCTCAATCTCACTGGGGTGATGCAGAAGATCACAAACCGCTTCACCGGCGGGGGCCGGGGGGAGAGCGCTACACTGCTGACCGTCGATCCTTTACGCGAAAAGACCAAGACCGAGATGCTGCTCGACCGGTCCGTCGGCCGCTTCGGCCTCTATCAATGTGTGCGGCCATTGGTCATCGGCATCGTGCATGGCCTGGCAGGCTCCGCCGCCGTCGCACTCCTGGTGCTGTCTACGATCCACAGCCCGCTTTGGGCCACGATCTATCTGCTCATCTTCGGCGCAGGCACCATGGTGGGAATGATGTGTATGACGGCGGCTATGGCCGTTCCCCTCGCCTATGCCGGCAACCGCTTCACGCGGGTAAGCCACTACCTTCAGGTAGCTTCGGGGCTTGTAAGCGTCTGCTTTGGAGTTTTCCTCGTCTACCAGCTTGGCTTTCTCGGAGGCCTTTTCACCAGCCATCCGCAATGGACACCCCACTAGTTCCCGCGCGCTTTCGCCGGGACGATCAGCCCTCTGTTAAGAGGTTCCAATCACCCAACGGGCTGCTGATCGATTTCGTTAGGGCAGGGGAATGTCAGGAGTCGCCTCAGAAGCTTGCACCGCGGGAAAGACGCTGTTTGCCAAAGGCCAGACGCTCGAGCAAGTGGTGGCAAACAGAACGTCAAGTGGACTTATGCGGGGTTTGTGCGCTATCGCCGCTCGCTTCGGTATCGCCCGCTCCACTCTCTACCGCACTATCCTCAAATCTGCCGCTTGACTGAATCATCTTCCAAGCGGCTGCTTCGGTTATTAGTGTAGGAAATCTTCCGTCTATTCGAGATGCTCCTAACGCTTCAGATACTAGCGGCGCCTGAAATAGTAGGTGAAGGAAGCGCTTACGTACGATCTCAAAGGAAAGCCGGTGTTCCGGGTGAAGGGTGCGCCCTCTCCGGGGAGTGCGATCGACTCGAGGGTTTGTCCTCCGTAGCCGCTGGCGATAAAGACATTGACTCCGGCGTCGAAGCCTTTTGACTCGAAGGGCCGGATGACCGCTGCGCGAAGTTCGCGGACGGGTACGGAGTCTGCGTTCGATCCGTCATCCAGTTGGCCGAGCGGCTTGCGCGAGACCTCTTCGTATTCGCTGCGCGCCACAAGCCCAAGCGGCAGCTTATCGACCGTTGCGAGAACGTCATAGATCTGCCGGGGAGCTTCGGGGGTAGGCAGGCCGGTAAGCCGGTCGCGGGCGTCGGCCTTCGAGTACAGGCCCTGGATGAAGCCATGCTGGAAGTTATGGCGGGCGGTGAAGGTGAGGGACTTGATAATCCCGGGGCCTTCGTCCTGCTGAAGTCCGGTGTCGTTCGAGATGCGTGCGAGTTGCTGGGCGGTGGTGACGTGGGCGAGGTTGAGGCGAAACTCCGTCTTCGCGATGGTCTTGCTCACGACTAACTGATAGGCGCGAGCTTTGGCGACTATCGTGCCGCCGGTAATGGCGGTGGTGCCGATGCGTGGATCGTTGACATGGAAAGCCTGGCCATAGCTGAGGGAGACCACAGGGAGAAAGCTTGCGGTCTCCGGGGGTAGGAAGGTCAGGGTGCTTTTGGGGGAACTGATGGTGGCGGACCGGTCGAAGGACTGGCCGGGATTGAGCAAGTCCTGATTGTTCACCGCCACCTGATCGAGCCGGTACCCGGCGTCATAGTGAAAGACATGGAAGAGCGTGCCATCGAGCGCCGCGAAGGGTGAGTAGAAGTCGATGGTGAGATTGTTTGAGGTGCGCGGTTGAAAAATGCTTGCGGCTTCGTCGAACTTGTCTAGATTGAGGTCGCGTGGGGCTTCGCGGCGGAAGTCCGCGCCGGCCAAGAGCGAAAACGCGTTGCTGAACCGATCGGAGTAGGTGACGTTTTCGGAGTTTGCGTTGCGGTGTTCACTCTGGCGGATGAGGCCGTCGCCGAAGTTGGGCCGCACATCGAGGGTGTAGTAGCGGTAGTAGCCGGAGAATTGAAACTGCCGCTGGGGGTCTAGCTGCCAGATGTCGTTGACGATGACCGTTCCGTTTGAGGTCGCCTCATGCTGGCGGGCGTCGTAGGTGTCGTCGGGAGTGGCGACGCCGACCGGAATGAGTCCGGGCTGGAAGGCGGCTCCATAGTATCCGATACCGTAGGCGGTCAGCTCGTGCCTACCGAAGGTGAAGACTTTGGAGATGTTGCCCTTATATTGTTTGCGATGTTCGAGGCGAGCGAGATATCCGTTCCCGACGGAAACCTCCGCGCCGATCCATGCATGGTTGGTGGGGTCGACAGGGCTCCAGCCGCCGACGAGGTTTAGATCGCGATAGTCGCCAGTCAGGCGCAGGAAGGGCTCGATACGGTCGCGCAGGCCAAAAGTGATGGCGGCGTTGACGGAGTTGTTGCCTTCGCGGACATTGAAGGCCGCGCCGTCCGTCTGCACGCTCTCGATGGCGGCGGGGATGATGACGTTGGGGTCTGCGTAGCCGTTGCCGTGCGCGTTGGCAGGGAGATTGTTTGGGAAGAGATAGCCGCCGACCTGGAAGAACATGGCAATGGGTTCGCCGTGGTCGCCAGCGACACCGGGAACGAAGTATTGCGGAGACTTGACACCGCCAGCAGGTGACTCGACAGGCATGCCGGGGATGGAGACGGGCATGCCCGGCCGGCCGGGGTTGGCGTCGAGGGTTTCATCGCGGATCATGACCTGTTGGGCGGGGTCCGGTTCGAAGACGCCCCGGTCGGTGACGGAAGCGGTGACGTTGACCGACTCGGCTTGAGCGGCAAGGCTCGAGAATTGAAGGTTTTCGGTTTGCAGTCCGCTCATCTGCACGGCAAGCGTCCGGTCAAGGACGGCAAACCCCGGAGATTCTGCCATTACGCGGTATTCTCCGCCGCTTAGATCTGGAAACGTGAAGCGTCCGCCTGCATCGGTTCGTGTCTCTCGAACCGATGCATCTGCCCGGCGCAGCATCCGCACAGTGGCATCCGGCACAACGTGACCTTGGGGATCGGTAAGTCCGCCGGAGAAGTCGGTAGCAAGGGTGGCACGGAGACCGAAGCCGCCAAGCGAGAGGAGCAAGACCGCAACGTGCCTGCCCATCTTTGAGATTTGAAGCATGGCATCCCCTTGATCGTGCTCTGTAGGTCGCCTTGACCGAGTACGTTTCTATAGGTCAGAGCGGATTCATGTAGCCAGCAAAAAATAACACGAATATTACGTTTGTGCTACCAAAGCAGCCAGAAATGAGCCGCCATGCCTACAAAGGCGACCAAGACCTTCAATGGTCGTGCGGATGGTTGTGAGGCTTGGAGGTCGTTTGGGGCGCACTCATGACCAGGCGTCCATGCTGCACACCTTTCATGCCGATCAGAAGATCACCCAGCTTCTGAATGTCTTTCGACTTGCCCCGCAGCAGAATGACTTCCAGGCAATTGTCTCCGTCAAGATGCGCATGAAGCGTAGAAATGACGAGATCGTGATGGGCGTGTTGCAGGTCGGTGAGCTTCTCCGGCAACAGCCGAGCATGATGGTCGTAAATCAGGGTGACCGTTCCAACGATCCGGGCGTTCGGTGCGACGACGGCTGAGCCTACCAATCGATCCCGAACCAGGTCGCGGAACGCCTCCGAGCGATTGGTGTAGCCCTGTTCCGAGATGAACCGGTCGAAACGGGCGAGCAAATCGGAATCAAGCGAAATTCCAATTCGACTAAGCTCTGTCATAGATGTTCCCTATCGGATGCCGCGTTCTCTCAAACAGCGGACCGATTAAGGTCTCGGTCTCCGTAATTTGAAGTTTAGCGTCTTTTGCTCGTGTCATCCGGGATGCTGCTCACGCAAGGACCAGAAGTAGAGACGGCATCTCAGATAATGCGGGGGTGGTCCGGCCCACCTTGGCGTGACACCAGGGCACAGCTAGTTCTTGAAACAGTCCTCAGGTTGTTCAATGCTTACAAATGCTGATCGGACGACGAACTATGGCATCATGCCTCCAATTCGCGAAGATCTACCAGCGCGCGGTCGGCAGAACAGCTTCAGCCAAGCGTAAGCCCATGTGCGGATGACGGTCTGGATGAAGCGCTCTGCCTTGCCGTTGGTGCACGGGCCGGGCTTCAGGATCGCGCCAGTTTTCGATATCGATGTGCAGCAGACGGCCGTGCGCGGCATATTCTTAGCGCACGACTGGGATGGGCGGTTCGACTCAGGACACTGTGCGTTTTTTACGGTGAAGTTTCAAACCGCCCTACCGTTGAGGCGAGTTGCCCCCATAGGGCTCTACGGAGAGTAGATTACTCAGGATGTTGCGCTCGCCGTCGCTATATTGAGTGCGAAACTCGGATGAATTGAGCGTGGACTGCCGCTGCTCCGGTGGCATGTCGCGCAGTTCACGAAAGGCCCGTCGTACCTGCTGGTTCCGGTCGGGTGGTAGCTGCCCAAGCTGCTGCGCGGCGCCGCGGACTTCCTGGCGTTTCTCCGGACTGAGCCGCTCCATGTTTTCGATGCGGTTGAGGGTGCGTTGCCGCCGTTCGGGTGGCATGGAGTTGAGCTGCTGCAACCGGTTAAGCAGATGCTGCTGCTGACCTTGCGGGAGACGACTGAAGCCGGGCTCCCGTTCGAGTGACTTCTCCTGATCCTGAAACGACTCGCCGCTATGGTTCCTGAGCCAGGAGCCCAGGTGTTGCCCGTTTCCGTGTTGCCCATTTCCACGGTCCGCCCTTGGCGGGGGCGCGGGATACTGGTTGCGGGGATTCGCTGCGCCTGGGCTCATGCCGTTGTTGTCACGGGGAGGCTGTGCGGTGATGAGCGGCCGGGTCTGTGCGGGAGGAGCGGACGGATGCGCGTACGAGGCTGGCTGTGTCCCATTGCCGTGGTTTCGAAACGAGTTGCGGGGTTGCGATTGCGACTGCCGCGCACCGCCACCTCCGTGGTTAGAGTGTTGGGGTCCCAAATAGGAGACAGCGTGAGAGGGGGTCGCCGCGGCCGCGCCGGCCGTCAGGACTGCAGCGAGGGCTGCTCTCCTCATCAGCCGGGGAGCGGGACGGGCAAAGGAAAGTGCAGCCACCGTGGCTGTTCTCTCCTCCTTCTCAGCCGCGCGCTCTCTTCCCGACATGGTGAAGCCTTTTCCCTGACCCCATCTGGGCGTGTATGTACTGCATGCGGACGTGCGCCTCTTATGCTGTTCTCGGGCGTTGTTCGCGAGAACAGCCGTCCGCGAAAGTCCATCGGGTCCACTTTACCGCGATTCCCACCTTTGCGAGATTGCAATGCGAAGCGCGCTCAGTTCGCTGAGCTTGAGCTCCCATTGTCCTCATCGCTGTCCAGCGCACTGAGCTGCTGAAATACCTGCGCATTGCCATCCAGGGATTGGAGATCCCGCACGGTTGCCGACTCCTGAATGTGCGAGCTGCTCGCGTTGTGCTCCAGCCAGAATGTGCTGCCGCCGCCAACCGCCAGAACCACTGCGAGGGCGCCTGCTGCGATCGGACGCAGGTGGGCGTTGCCAAAGAGCAGGCGGGTGCGTAGCCGTTCCAGGAAGCCGGCGGGTGCTGCCTCCCTTTCGGCGCGCAGCCGCGCCCGGAGCTTCCCATCAAAGAACGGCGACGGCTCCGGTGCCTTCCAGGCATCCAGAGCATGCATGGTGGCTCGCAACCCGGCCAGCTCCGTCCGGCAGGCCGGGCAGGCTGCAAGGTGTTCCTTGGCTTCTGCTTCCACGGTTGCCGGGTCCAGTTTGTCCGCGAGGAGCAGGTCCGCGAGCTTTGATTCCATCTGCCGGCAGTTCATGTGTTCCTCCAATCCTTTCCGATGCTGCGCATTCGCTGTGCGCATTAAATAAAGTCCTTTAGCCGCTCACGCAGGGTCTGGTAGGCGCGAAAGAGCAGCGATTTGGTCGCCGACTCGCTCAATTTGAGCACGGCGCCGATTTGCTTGTAATCCATATCCTGATATTTGTGCATGAGCACAGCTACCCGCTGCCGCTCCGGGAGCGCCATCACGTGCTGACGGATGGCGGCGAGTCGTTCGTCCCGCACCATCTCGAACTCGATGGTCGGCGTCAGGTCGGCGACGTCCGGGGTGGTACCGGTCTCCGGGTCGGGCTGGTCCAGGTAGATGTTCTGCGCCGTCCGCTCGTGTCGAGTATCGCGGGCGTGGTTGACGCCCAGGTTGGTGGCAATGCGGTAGAGCCAGGTGCTGAACTTGGCCTCTGCCCGATAGCTGGACCGTGACCGGTAGACGCGAAGGAAGACCTCTTGCGCCAGCTCTTCGGCGACCGCCTGGTTGTGCACCATGCGGAACATGAAGTGCAGGATGGGGCGGCGGTACTTCTCGATCAGGTACGTGTAGCAGGCATCATCGCCGGCGCTGACCCGTAGCATGACCTCGGCGTCAGAGAGCGCGCTCAGGTCATCGCTGTCGCGTGCCGGGCCATTTACGAAGGCAGCGTCGTTGTGACGGCCCTGCCGTGTCTGCTCAAATCCTGTGCGATCGAGGGCGACGGTAGCCATATTGTCTTCAACCCGGGAGTCGGCGAAGTGTTGCGGGTCGTCGGGGGCTGTTGTGTCGTCGGAATCTCCCGGGATTTCTTCGGAGGCGATCTCTCCGGGAACGTCATCCGGGTCGAGCTCAGGCTCGCCTTCCGCGTGCGAGGACTGGGGGCGTGCTCCGGGACGGGACGCCGGGCGGGCTGGATCGAAGAATGGCATCCGTGAGTGGACTGATTGTAACGTTGCGAGTCGAGGATGGGCAGAGACCCCAGGAAGGCGCTCGGGTACAAAAGGGGCAGGGCAGCCGGTCCGTTGGCGCCCAGGGCGGGCGATGGTACAGTAAGAGCATCCGCCAGCCACGGCGCGGGCGCTTAACTCAGCGGTAGAGTGCCACCTTCACACGGTGGAAGTCGTAGGTTCAAATCCTGCAGCGCCCACCATAGAATCAATAACTTATGCCCCTCCTTCTAGAAAAGGGCACAAATGCACAGAGAGGGCACAAAACCCAAATCTGTGTGGCCATCTACTCTCATGCCACTACCTCAGTGCGCTGTCGCGAGAAGAGGGCATCCACAACTTTACTCTGCGCCTCCCGCTTTCTCTCCATGCGGGGATGTGTGTAGATCTCCATCGTGGTCGAGAGCTTGGAGTCCGCATCAGCTCTTGCACCACCTTGACATCGTTGCCCTATTCCAACAACAGCGTACTGTACGTGTGTCGGAAGGTATGCCAGCCGATAGTCTTGGCAACAAGACATGACGCAGTTCGGACGTGCCCTGGCAGAGCTAACATCGAGATCCTGTGCGCAAACTCCAGCCAGGCCAAGGGTCGCGTCGAGCGAGCCAACCGCATCCTGCAGGACCGGCTGGTGAAGGAACTTCGCATGGTTGGGATCTGCGACATCGAGGTCGGCAACGCCTTCCGGAGTTCCTCCAGCGCTTCAACGAACGCTTCGCCGTGCTTGCAGTAAGCCCGAGAACCTGCACCGCCCGCTCAACCTGCCTGCTTCGCGGCTGACCGATATCCTGTGCCACCGCGAACAGCGCTATGTCGGCCAGCAACTTACGCTGGTATAGGACCGTAAGCAGATCATCCTGGACCGCAGTGAGCTGTCGGAGAAGCTGGCAGATCAGTACGTCGAACTCTATGACTTCGCAGACCGACCGCTGGAAGTGCGTTGGAAGGGTGTCTCGCTTCCCTATCGTGTCTTCAGCAAGGACCAGCGGGTCAGCCACATCGCCCGTCGTCGAGAATATGCGGCTCGGCCATGCGTTGGCGATGGTCAAGGCACAACAGGACCTCAAGCGCGTCACGAAGGTTATGAACAACAGCGAGAAAACCGGCTACAAGAAGAGTCCTCAGCGAGCCTATGAACCAGACTTCGAAAAAACCGCGGTGGAAATGACGGTCTGATGGAAAGCGTGGAACGATGAAACCGTTCCCCTCTTCCCACAGACCTTGGAAATCGCCAGAGAGCGGCGATTTCACACATTCCCACCGCACGACTGCTACGACTTATACTGACATTTCCATCCGGCGTGCATAGAGACATTCCTATCGGGCGCCAACAAAAAAATGCGCGAGCTTGCGGCGGACGACCCTGCGTTTTCGTGCTAGCGGACGCGGAGAGCGGTCCGGGCAAGTCAATCTGCGCTACGGCAACGAGCCGAGGCGCTCTTCTATACCCACATCCCCGACCAGTACACCCTTCTATACCCCCTCCCGCGCATTTGTCTGGTATCGCGGTGTACGGCAGACATTCACGGCGAACAAAAGCGCGCGAAAACCAATATCCTCAAAGTCGTTCAACGGGGGAAGACAAAGGAGGGTAAAACCTTATTCGGGGCTGGTTACGGCAACATCGGCGAGTTGGTACCTTATCAACAGACTACCTGGCTGTGTGCTTATCTCAATGTGCAGGTGCTTCAACTGTTCGCCCGTCATCGTCTGTTTCTCCATCAGCTGATAGCTCTCCGAGAAGGTCACATTGTACAGCGCAGCCGGATCGAGACCATGTAAGGATGCTTCAAAAGTAGATTGATCGCTTAGCTGGCGCCGGAAAAAGACTGCAAATCCCGCCTTCAAATCCGGCCGGTAGAACTGCCATCCGGCCCAAGTTTTCTTGTCAAGGTTAATTTGTGTGAGCGGATAGTAATCTCCCGACCAGTAAGGGCGCAGAGACTTAAGTTCAGCTATTCCCTGCCGGACTTGATCGAGCGGCACATACGGTGCGCGCAGATCTAAACCAGTACCCATTCCGTTGGTAGCGCCGCTCCGAAATGTATAGGGATCGAATCCGTTTATACCTCCCATTCCTAAGGGAACCCAGAGACTAAGTTCCTCGGTCTGCACCTGCGTGGCCTCTGGATGCGGAATGCCACCGCATTCCGTTTCACTGCGTGTAAGCGATCCCACGCTGCGGCTCATAACTTCAATATCTGGTCCGGTTACCCGCCAGTTGGCGTTATCAATCATTAATTTCGGATGTTGACGAAGCAAGTCATCCCAAAATTGGTATAGCCCTTCGATCCAGTGAATCTCGCTAGCACCTTGCCGGTCAGGAGTATCCGCGGTCTGCCAGAACGGCAAAGGGCAGATGTTGCTATCTTGGCGATAGACATCCACACCCCACTCACCGATTCTTCCGGAAATAGTCTGCGTCATCCATCGCAGTGCGGCGGGGTCGCCAAAGTTGAACAAGCCGCCCAGTTTTCCTTCTCCAGCGCGATGCAAAACCCAATCCGGATATCGCGTTGCAATGGTGCTGCCCGGGCCAACGCGTCCTGGTTCAAACCAGAGGAGGAACTTCAGCCCTTTTTCGTGAGCTGCGTCACTCAGCAGCCTCAATCCATGGGGGTATTTTTCCGGATCAGCGGTCCAGCTTCCCACGCCGAACGGCCATGTTCCAGGGAACCATCCTGCATCCAGCCAATACAGTTCCATACCGACTGGGGGAATGCCACGGATGAAGTCGAGCTGATTTTTCTCGTTGACCCAGTTGAGAGCGTCGTTGGCGGAATTCGCTAGGCTCTGCTCCTCGCCCGGCTTTAACTGAGAAACAACCTCAAGCGGGTTCTTGCCCGTTTTCTTCGCAAGAAGCTCGTACTCGTATGTGAAGCCATCTGAGTTCGCAACTGGCGGAACAACGATTTGCCCGTCAATCCGGGGCACATAATGATCAAACAACAGCCTCCTGAACTGATTGTGTCCAGCCAGGCGGTCATTACCGTGCCACTGCAGCAGCAGGATGCGAAGTGTCCGAATACTTTCGCCGGGGTGGAGTTTCAGGTGGGTCGTCTGCTGTCCGGCTCGTAGCCGCACCGTACGCCCGCTCTGCCCATTCACTTGAACGGCCCACTGGCCGCTCCAGCCTACCGCTCCGATTACTCCGCCGCCATGCCATTCGAGATTGAAGAAGGGGAGTTGTCCACCAACTTGGTCTACGCCATTCATATCGTAGTGAGCCAGATTCAGCGCGGTGCCTTCTGCTACCTCCTTGTCGATTGGAAGGTAATCTTCCACCCCGCCTAAACTACCACGCGCGTAATGCAGAACGACCTTGCTTGGCGCGGCCACATCCAGCCCCAGATCAAGCGGCAAAATATTCTCGAATATTTTACTGTCACTGGTGCCTGTATTGCGCAAGTACAGTATGCATTCAACGGCGGGCGAACCTGCAAATCTGGTCATCTCCGTCGATACTTCCACTTTCGCTTCCTGGTCGCGATAAGTGGTTACTTCTATTTCTCTTCCGTCATTTGTACTTTGAGTGTGCTTCGTCTTCTTCCATTGAGGAAGAATGCCTTGAGACCGCTTTCCGTCGTATAAAAAGGAAAATGCCTCTCCATTCGCTATTTTATCGATGACCGAAGTATGTGCAGGTTCTGAATCGGCGCGACCGCTATTCCCGACGACAGCGTACTCCGCCCTTGCCTGCCCGCCCCCACACACGAAGAATATCGCCACGATAACTAACCAGGTCCGCATAGCGCCTCTCTTACTAACCATCACCTTAGTGAGAATGCCGACGTCTTCGACGAGGTAGACTCAACCGATCTGTCCAGGCCATTTCGGCGTGATACTTCGTCAACTTGTTCGCTGGTAGACGACCCAGATCGCTTGGTGCGATTTGGCTGGCGTGAATGGTAGACCCCGGTTGAGCAATTCCTGGCTGCTCACGCTTGCCTTTTCCTTGTAAGTGGCAAAGCCGATGTCGGAGAGCGCCAGCGGAACGACATTCGACAGCATCACGGTCGACCCAGATCCCCAAACGTTTGTGCGTTCCAAACTACCGGCATAACCTGTCATTGTGTAGGTTCCCTTGGCGTCCAGACCGCGCGGTTTGAGAGTGGCCAAATTTGCGCTGCCTTCCGGTCGGCGGATAATCTCTATGACACCCCGGCGCTTGTTCGGTAAGTCATACTGATAGGCAGCCCATCCACCCTCGGCAGCATCGGTAAGAGAGAAGTATTGACAGGGATTCTGTTCAACTTTCAGGATGGATCGCTGGTAAGCCGGCTCAAGCCCTGCATGCGCCTGTATGGCCTCAATGAATTCCTGGGGCGGCGTCCCATCCTTTTGGAAAAGATTATCTAGCCAAGTGTTTTTTTGCTCGGCATTTTCATAGTCGAAGATGATGGGACCAGCGGCGAGATTCTGGTAGAGAACGTTCTTCTCATAATGACAACCAGAATTGTTTCCATCCAGGTAAATGCCCGCACAGGGTGGGTGGTTCCCGAAGGGATGGTCAAGACGTCCGAAAGGATTGCCGTGGGTGTCATGGATCAGGTTGCCGCGGATAAGACAACCGCGGTCCGCCTGGGCGAAGGTGACATACATCCCAGCTCCGTCGATAGTCACCTTCATCGCATTGTAAATGTGATTGTATTCAATCGAGTTATTCCGGGAGAAGGGTAGCTTGGGGTCCTGGCTGCCGGCGACACCTATGCCAAAATAGGCGGTGTCATGAATCAGGTTATGCGCCACGACTGCATCTTGAGATGGATACAGCAATATTCCGCACGCGCCGTAGTAATCCTCGCCGCAGTGATGAACATAGTTATTTGCGATCCTATAGCCGGTATACTCGTTCTGCTCCGGAGGCGAGACCGGTGCGTAAAAGCTGGCATAACCCGCGCCTATGCCTCCAGCTCCGAGATCGAATATCTCATTGCCCTCGATAACATTGTGCGCCGTGCCGTTTCGCAGGCAGAGTCCCATGGCTCCGGTATGGGCAATTCCTCCATTCGTGAAGCTGCAAGAATGAGCAAACTCATATTCGACCGCCGCTTCGATGAACCTATGGCCCGGGTTAGCCTCGGTGCCTGTGGCCACGTTACAGCAAAATAGCGGCGTATATCCCCACGGCGGCAGCGGCCAATCCACATACTCTACGTGGATGCCTTCGAAGTGAACATTGATGACCGGGCGCTCGCGAGTACCGATCACAGCCAGAATGGTCTTCTGTGCCAATGGCGCTACTACTTCATCCCGGGTCAGGTCTTCGCCTTCCCGTGGCCAGTAGGAAAGGACCCCGGTCTGCCGGTCGAGATACCATTCGCCAGGCTGGTCCAGCATCTCCAGCGCGTTTTCCAAGTAACAGGCTTTTCCCGCCGATGGGATGGTGAGCTCCCAGTCATAAATAAAGACCTTCGGGTTCCATCGGTGCGGAGGAGCCAGCGTAAACGTTTGGTCCTGTTCGTTGATACTACCTATCCGTTTTCGTCCCTCTTCATTGTTGAAGATGTACACCAACTCAACGTCGGTAGGATTGTTGTACCCTTTGATCGGCCCCGTCACACTTATTGGGATAGGCGCATCTTCGGGCGGAAGAGATTCCTTCTTCGCGGTGGAAGTCTTGATGGTCCACCATGGAGTAGTGTCGTCCGCATTGGGAGTTCTGGCCCGGACCGCCCGCCTGCCATTGATGAATAGCTGGCGGAAATACCATGATCCGTCTTTAACCCCGGGCACCCGGGTTGTCCAGATCGCGCTCGGGCCTTTCTTCCACCCGACGATTCGGCGACCGCCGGTCAACACAACCTCCGCGCCTTGCCTGGCCGCATAGGTGATGGAGAATTGTTCCGTGCCCGAATCCTCCGCCCCGAACGTCAACGTCTCGATTTGCTCATATGCACCGGCACCAATCAGAACATGGATGTTGTCGGTAAGTCCGGCGGACACCTTTTCCCGGACTGCCTGACGCGCTCTGCCAAGAGTAGCGAATGGCGCGCGGACCGTGCCAGGATTTGAATCCTTGCCAGTGGACGCGACATATATATCGGCGGCCGATTCATTTTCATTTGCCGCGCCGGTAGAGGCTCGCGCGCCCGGAACATAGAGCGAAGCTACCGACGCGCCAAATAACTCCATGAATTCTCTTCGTCCGATTCCCATAGGCTGCCTCTATCGCAATGTCGGTCACAATCCGTCTTGTGCAGACCGGATTCGTGTCCCTCCACTTATGTGGAATTTCCGCTTTATACCCGAGACTTACTGCTAGGAGGACGGTGCCTCGGGATAAGTGTAAACTTCGCCGTGTTTAAGTTCGCGGTATCTGTCGCCGATCCCGAGGACAATCAGGTTGGTTCGCAGCAATCGCGGAGGCAAACTATTGTCGGGAAACAGATCATAGTGACAAGGAATGACGACTTTGGCGTCGATGTCCTTGGCGAGCCTGGCGGCCTGGCCGGGGTCGAGATTGGCAAACGGGTTGATGACCGTCACCAGTACGTCGGGCTTATGATGGGCTACACAAGAGGCCAGGACCTCATGATAGCGCGTGTCCCCGGTGAAGTAGAGAGTTGGACCTTGCTCCACCTTGACGATGTATCCCATGTGCGTCATATCATCCGCGCCGAAAGGAATGGCGAAGGTGCCACACAGTGTAACGTCGCCGCAACTGTATTCCTTGTTGGGCCAGATCATGACGATCTCCGAATCGGGCACGCCTAGCTTGACGAGCTTCTCGCAAGTCTCCGGAGGAGCGACAAATGGTCCGCGTCCGCCGGCGACCCGATAAGGTAGGAGTGTCTGGGGATCGAGATGGTCTTCGTGACCGTGGGTCATCACGTATAAGTCCACGCCCATGAGATCGTCAGGAGCAAGCACCGAAGGAATCATTCGATCCATGTCGATGCCGGCTGCGTCGCCAACGGCTTTGCAGGCATTGGTCAGGTAGGGGTCGATCGCAATCACTTTGCCCCCGGACTCTTCAATATCCAGCCATTCTGTCCCAGCCACCAGAGCGCCACTCCTCCGGTCGCCACCGAGTGTTCAAAGATGTGTCTGCGAATGCTCATGCTCGGTTATGCCCCCGAGACATACGCTGCGCCAAACTTCGCTGAAGAGGGAGTACGGAAATCCGAGATCAGCGACATTAGCGAGGTCGTGCCGCCGTCCGCGACGATGGTTTGGCCGACAATATAGCCGGCGTCATCGGAACAAAGGAAGACCGCGAGTTTGGCGATCTCCGATTTTTCACCGGAACGGCCAAGCGGGACTTTCTCGGCGGCGACCTTGCGGGCGTCCTCCTCATTGAAGCCGGGGAGCGCATCATAATAACTTTCAACGGTGACCCAACCCGGAGCAATCGCATTGATGCGAACGCCTTTGTGGGCAATTTCCATCGCGAGAGCACGGGTGTAGGCAATGATCGCGCCCTTTGTGGCGGCATAGAGCGAATGCTCAGGCGCGCCCGAAATGCCGTGTATCGAGGAAATGTTCACCACGGCCCCACCACCTTGGTCTACCATCTCGCGGGCGATTCGCTGAGTGAGGAAGAATTGCGCGCGGACATTCACGTTAAAGAGCAGGTCGAACCATTCTGGCTTGATTTCGAAAAAGGGCTTGTTTAGGGAGATGCCCGAGTTGTTGATCAGGCAATCGATGCCGCCCAGGAAATCTACCGCATGGCTACCAAGCGCAACCGCCTGCTCTACGTCGTCGAAGTCCGCCTGGAAGACCTCGCACCGGCGCCCTATCTCTCTGATCTCGTCCCGCGCTGTGAATGCGCCAGCCTTGGTATGCGAGTAGTGCAGGACTACGTCGGCGCCTTGCCGGGCAAATTCGAGCGCTATCTCGCGACCGAGTCCGGTGCCTGAGCCCGATACGAGCACGCGTTTATCTTGCATCCTGGGGGCCGAGTTCATGGGAATCCTTTCTGGTGATTCGCTCTTAGGGAAGTGTCAACTTTATCTCCGAACCTACAACCTCGACTTTGTAAGTAGGCAGGCGACGGCGGGGATCCGCCAAGCAGCGGCCGGTCTTGATATCGAACTCCAGCGTGTGCCAGGGGCAAATAATTACCTCTCCTTCGCGCCCCCAGGTTGGTTTCCAACCGGTTGCCTCACTCGCCTCAACGGTGCCGCTTATCGATCCGCGGCAGAGCGGGCCATTCTGATGGAAGCAGTTATTGGGAAGGGCATAATAATTACCATGCACATTGAAAACGCCGATTTCGCGAGCACCCACCTGCACTACCTTGTGCTTGCCTTCGGGCACTTCATCGACGTTCGCGACCACATGCTCGGAACTCATCGGGACGCCTCCTCGATCTTGAGATAGCGCAGTGCATTCAATCCTAGAATCTTGCTTTGCGTCTCCTCAGACACAGGTATTTGCAGGACCTTAGTGGGATGGTCAAAGTCATGATGGGGCCAGTCGGAAGCGAACATCACGGAGTCTTCCCCTCCAAACATCGAGAGCAGGGTAGCCATCTGTTGCATGTTTTCCGGCTCCTCGATGGGTTGGGTTGCGAAAAACATTTGCCGCACATAGGTGCTCGGCAGGTCTGTCAGGAAGGGCAACTCACGGCGACGCTCCATATATTCCTTATCCATGCGCATCATGAGCCAGGGCACCCAGGCGAGCCCGGCCTCGGAGAACCCTATCTTCAATTTCGGATAGCGGGCTGGAACTCCCGTCTCCATCATGCTCAGAAGATTCGCGATCATCGAGATTCCATGAGAGACGATATGCGCCGAGAACATTGATTTAAAGCAATTCAGATTGAATGGAAAGACAGGGAATATAGCCGTCACGCTATGCAGCATCACCGGCAACCCCGTTTCCTGGGCCGCTTCAAACACCGGGTCGTAAGAGCGGTCGCCGTAGAGAAGATCGACGCAGGCCGAGGGGAGAAAATGGCCGCGACGTTTCTATGCGAAGCGTAGCGGCGAATCTCTTCGGCGGCGATTACAGGATTTTGCGAGGGAGCTATGATCGCTCCTTTTATTCCGTTGTCTTCTGCGAGCCATTCGTCGATCAACCAACGGTTATAAGCTCGCGCCAGGGCCACTGCGTAGTCCCCATCCCGCATCGCACCCAGCAGAAGCAGGTTGTCTGGAAAGACGACGCCTGTATCGATGCGAAGCTCATTCAGATCCTCTCGCATTTGCTTCGAGGAGGTGACCACCTGGCGTCGCTCGCTCCCGCTCTGCGGAAACGGCGGGGTCCACACCGCCATCTGCGGAGCGAAAAAAGGGATGTCCAGATAACGCTCGGGAACCTGGCTTATCAGCTCAAGCGACTTGCGCCACGGCATTTCACAATATGGCGCCAGGGCTGCGGGGCTCTCATGGGCATGCACGTCTACATCGACAACGCGTACGCCCTCCCGCATCTTCTTCGGGGCTCGACCTTCCAGAGTGCTACTTGTTGTGTGAGACAAGGGCGTCCTCTCGCTTTCTGAGATTCCGGGAACGACACGTATCGTCTGCAAAGTCCCGTACACGTTGGCGCAAACGCTGCAATGAACGCAGACAGGGACTATCAGCCGAACAGTACTCCTCACCAACCTGTCGGAAGCGCTCTGTTCAATCCACCGAACGGGTTCTATCACGACGGAATATTGATTCTCACGGACGATGCCACTTCGCCGCCAGCCCTTCTGAGAAGACCTTCTCGCTCAAGAGCGGATTCGAATCAGGGAAGGCGCATGTTCCTGGACTTTCGCCCTCAAGCTAGGCTGCTTCGGGAACGAATTCTGAGATCAGGTCACTGGACGACTAAGGTGATTTGTCTGGCAGCCGAACACAATCGCTTGCCAGCGGAAGAGGGAGTATCCGATTAGTGGTTTCCATAAGTAATCGCGAGCGTAGCTCCCGCCAGAAGAGACAAGCCCACCCACAATGCGGATCTTGAAAGCAGGTAGACACCCTTCCATGCGCCCGTGGTCTAACCCGATATATTTGCGGTAAGAATGATACATATCTGATAAATGCTCCATCCGATCAAAGCCCCAAGTATTCCTAGCAAGGTAGTGGCTGTTCAATAGGCGGCGACCGACCCCATCCACAAGACGCCCATGATCGTTCCTTCTGGAAAGGGAATGATCTCGCAAGCTTCGCCAACAGCGCGAAGGCTGCGATCGGGATCGCGCGGTGCTGCTGAACAATCTTAGCCGGTGGAATCAACCTAGCGTGGCAAGCAGCGCGAATGTTGACTTCCTCTATATGGAGCTCTGGTCTGAATCACAGAACTATGTGGACCTGAATAAAGCTACGAAAGAGGCCAGATCTTCCGTTTCAAAACCAATCGTCTTCCCTGCCTACATGAATACGACATACGCCAGCAACAATTACAGTTGCACGACCTGTACCTTGGATGAGGCTTCGGTCCGTCTGGTCGATGATTCGATGCTGGCCGCCAGCGGAATTCACCTTGAAATGGGAGACATCGACAAGATGATCTCAAATATTTATTGGCCTGGACCAATGCTGCAGATGTCGCCTTCCCTGCAGGAAGCCGATCTGGACATCGCCAATTTTGCGGTAGCTTATGAAAATCTGCTTCGGGATGGTGTCACTGATGCGCCCAACGCAGTGAGCCTGACCGGAGCACCCACGAGTACTGCCGGAAATGCCGGCACGGTCTGGATGCTTCCAAAGGCGAAAGCAGGATTCCAGATCCTCAATCTCATCAATCTCGCCGGCAACACTTCGACAATCTGGAGAGACGAGAATGCAACCTATGTCGCACCGCCCCAGTACAACAATCTCAGCGTGAAGTTCTATTACACCGGCACCATCGTCCCCGGCACCTCTCGGCTGATGGTTGCCAGCCCGGACTACCAGCACGGGCAATCGACTCAGCTCAACTACACAGCCGGCGCAGACAGCCTGGGAACATATGTCCAGTTCACGTTGCCTCAACTCGTCTACTGGGATCTCATCTATTTGGAGACTTCGCAAGTCTCAGGACAGGACTACAACATTAATCCCTTCACGCAAGTGGAAGCGGAAACCTACAACAACTCCAGCATGGGCGGCATCGGGGTCCTAGACTCTACCGATTACAACCTCGGAGAACTTGTCGGAAACGCTTGCTGCAGCCGGTGGGTTGAGTATGAAAATGTAGATTTCGCTGGCGGCTCCGGAGGCGTGCAGGTGCGAGTGGCCAAGGCCGTTGGAGGGTCTATGGAGTTCCACGTGGACAGCCCGACGGGGCCATTGATCGCAAGCGGAACGGTTCCCAACACTGGTGATTGGCAGACATGGACAACTGCGTCATTCCCTGTAAGTGGAGCAAGTGGCGTACACGATCTGTACATGGTCTTTCCCGGAGCGGCCGCTGTTAATGTCAACTTCTTCCAGTTTTCGCAGTGACGGGGAGGCATCGCGTTTTCCCCTGTTGAAAAACGTTTAGGAAACTTTGTTGTACTGGCCGATCCATGTGCTCATTCCCGAGCCCAGATTCATGATCGACATCGCGGCTCGTGATGGTTATGTGCCAGCCGATTCGATCTGCGATGCAACCCCAAAGCAGATTGAACACGACGTTGGCTGCGAATTCTGATGTGGTTACGATTGTAGCGACAATGCCGCCAAGGCCTACCTTCGGGCGCTTCCAAACTATCGATACACTGGAAAGGAGAAGCGCTAATGAGTTCTGCCCGCTGGTGGAAAGCGGTTTCGATCCGGTTTTTCGCCAATGCCCAACATAGTGATGAGGCCACCTACAAGCACTAAGGCAACAGATGCCCACAGAGTTTATAGAACCCGAGATGGGGAACCGAGTAACTGGCGAAAAGGGCTCCAAGCGTTGGCAGACCACCAGTCCTCGCGACCAAACCAACCTACTGCTGTTCCGAGATAGCGCTGCGGCGTGACAGCAGTGACCATACGAGGAAGCCGTATGCGAAGAGAGGATACCCGAAGCCCCGCAATGCATAGCTGATTAGGATGGTGGAGTAGTTAGCATGTGTTATGCCGGCCGACAGAAACGGTATCTCGAATGCAAGCCAGATCATAAATCCTGCCCACATTACCTTTCTGAGTCCAAAGATATCGGAGAGCGCACCACTCAGCCAAGAGGAAAGCGGCGGCGGTAATGCCGTAGGCTGTGAAGGCCAGTGCTACCTGGGAGGCCGAGAAGTGAAGGTCAAAGAGTAGGGGAGATAAAATCCTGCTTCAACTCCATCACCAATCATAAACAAGAGCAAGCCCATATAACCGATCGCCAACTCAGGGTGCATTCCCATCCATTCGATGAAACCGGCTCTAACATTCGTTAGGGGCTGAACGGGACTAGACATCGGTAACTCCTGATTGCAAAATGATTTCTTAATGCGGATAAAAGAGATTGCTATCAGCGATCAAGACAGCAGGAAGCCTCGCAGAAGCTGAACACGGCTTCCGACAGATCTCGCATGCAGGTAAAGCCTGCGTTTGCGACCCAATGGCTCGAAAGCGGGACACATCATCCGCTGCACGTACATGACTACTGACGGCGAGAGTCCTAACTAGGCATCACGAGGAATCGAAGTGCATCAACAGGTCTGGTGTGACACAAAAGATGGGCATATAGTCATCTGAGACACTAAGCTCGCAACCGACAAAAACAGACAGCGTTAGAGCATGCATAAATCACGTGAGGTTAGGACAGCCATTCTGATTGCGGTTACGGATTACATAACCGCCGGATGCGACCGGTTCCCACGAAAGTGCGCGGTTGCATAGATGCATGCCTTAATATGGTGAAACTCGTAGGTTCAAATCCAGCAGCGCCCACCAAACGATCTTCCACATCCAGAGCATAGCCTGAGCGATGACACGGCAAAGCTGAGCGGAGTCTCCCCCCTAGCGTCCATCCTGCTGTTTTCGGCGCTGGTGGCGGTCTTTTGCGCTTGGGTTCTGTGGCTGCCGGTCTTTCCTTCTCAGGATGGGCCGATGCACCTTTACTACGCTTCGGTCTTTGGCCAACTGCTCGGCCACCCCGCGCCGTTATACGAGCAGTATTATGCGATTCGGCACCTGGTAACGCCGTATTGCCTCCACTACTACCTGCTGATTGCGCTGATGCACCTTGTCCGTCCGGAGATGGCGGACAAGCTGGTCGTCTGCCTGATTCTGGTGCTGTTTTCGTTCGGATTTCGGTCGATCGCCACTGCTGTTGGTAGTGCAGGGCGGGTACTGTCGCTGTTTGTGCTGGGAGTCGTGCTGAATTGGCCGCTGATGATGGGCTTTGAGAACTACTGCCTGGCGTTGAGCCTGGCGCTTTGGGCTTTGGGGCTGTGGACGCGGTGTCGGGGGTTGGCGGCGATGAGGTGGCGCGTCGGGTTTGTCGGCCTGGTGGTGTTGATCGCGCTGACGCACCCGGTGGCCTTGTTAGTGGCACTGGCGTTTTGCGGACTGGATCTTGCGTTGCGGGTCGGAGCTGGCGCCTTCGCTGGGACGGGCGAACGCCGCCTGCCGCTGAACTGGCTGTCTGACCTGGTGACGTACCTTTTTGCCTGCGGTCCGCTGGCGTTTATCTTTGCCTTTACGGACCGGAGCCGCGGGACCGGTGATCCCTTCCACAGTTGGAGCATTCCCCACCGGTATTTCTACTTCGCGAGCTTGCATGGACTTTCGTTCGTGAGTGGGGGTGGTGCTGCGGCCATTCTGTACCGGACGGCGTTGTCCCTGGTGCTGGGAGCGGCTTTAACGGGTGGATTGTGGGCGTGCTGGCGTACTTCCTGGCGTGATAGGGAGAGCTGGCGCACTTGGTCGGTTTCGGCAACGTGGCTGGTCTTTACGCTGCTCGTGGTGTTACTGCTGCCGTGGGTTCCGGAAAAGGTGAACGGGTCGTATAACTTCGCGGTGCGGATGGAAGTGCTGGCGTGGATTGGGGCGCTGGCGGCCGCGAGCGCCTGCGGGCCGCTGCGGCGCAAAACCCAGAGCGCGCTAGCGGCGGTGGCAATGGTTTTTGCACTTGCGGTGCTGGTGCTGGCGCAATCGCGGCTGGAGACCCCAGCTCGGCGAGTGGCTATGCTGCTGCACCAGCCATTCACTTTGGGGGTGCAGGCGGGGCTGTTGCTTCCGGCTACGGACGCTTTTGAGACGGAAGATGCGTCGCTTGCCTTCTCGCCCTACTACTGGGCGGGCGCGCACTACTTCCGGCAGAATGGAGCCGTGATGCTGAACTCGCCATGGCTGGACTCGAGCATTCTGCCGCTGCGGGCACAACCGGGTCTATTGCCGGACCGGGTGAACTTTGAACACCTGGGGATACCTTGGGGGCTGCGCCAAGATTTTGAAAGCTCTGCAGCGTTGCGGGAATTCCTTCTGCCGCAAACCCAAGCGATCTTTTTTGTGGACCCGCGCGGGAGCCTGACGGCGGCTTCGCGGGACGAGGTGCTCGCGCTTTCGCCAGCCGCGGCATGGGATTGCGAGCGCGGTGAGTGGTACACGGTCTGCCGCAAGCGGTAGCGATTACCGGTTGTAGAGTTGATGGGCGTTGAGAGCTCCCGGACCCGGGTCAACCGAAAGGCCGGTGTCAACCCGCTCCGGTTTCCAGTATTCTCGGGAGCACGAGAGGTTCTAGCGAGCGTGGCATTGCGGCGGGCAGTTTGGGTACGGTGGTTGCTGGTTGGGGTAGTGGTAAGTGCGTCTCTGGCGCAGGGTCAGAGCCATGTGGCGGCGGACGATGCGCTGCAGGCCCCGGCGGGTGCGCCGCAGACGCCGGCGAGCACTCAGGATGCAGCGCAGGCGGGGGGCATGCAGGCTGGCGGCGTGAATACTGGCGGCAGCCATGCCGCGGTGCTGGATGCGGAGAAGCGGCCGATTACTGCGGGCGGCTTTGTCGACTCCGGGCCGGTGATCTTCCAGAACATCGCTGAGCGGGCGGGGCTTTCCAAGTGGAAGTACACCAGCGGCACGCCGGAGAAGCAGTTCATTCTGGAGACGCCTGGGTCCGGGGTTGGCCTGCTCGACTACGACAATGATGGCTGGCTGGACATTTACATGGTCAACGGTTCGACCTACGAGGCGCTTGCCGGGAAGGGGCCGGCACCCCACGCGGCGCTCTTCCATAACAACCACGACGGGACTTTTACCGATGTTGCGGCCAAGGCGGGCGTGACAAATGAGCGGTGGGGTTTTGGCGTTGCGGTAGGCGACTACGATAACGACGGCTGGCCAGACCTGTACGTCACCAACTATGGCAAGAACCGGCTCTACCACAACAATCACGACGGCACCTTCACCGACGTGGCGGAGAAGGCCGGGGTAACCGTGGGTGGCTGGTCAACCGGCGCGACCTTTGGCGACTACGACGGCGATGGCCGGCTGGACATCTTTGTGCCGGGCTATGTGCATTACGACAACAACCAGCCGCCAACTCCTGGCGAGTCTTCGTCGCTTGCCAAGAACTTCTGTCAGTTTCGCGGCACGCCCGTGATGTGTGGACCGCGCGGATTGAAGGGCGAACGCGATCATCTATTTCGTAACAATGGCGATGGCACATTCACGGATACCAGCGATAAGGCGGGTGTGGCGGACGCGAATGGCTACTACGGGCTGAGCAGTGTGTTCGTCGATCTGAACAATGACGGCAAGTTAGACCTGGTCGTAGCGGACGACTCGACACCGAACTACGTGTATCTGAACAAGGGCAATGGCACCTTTGAAGATGCAAGCTATGCGTCGGGTTACGCGCTGAACGAGAACGGGCGTGAGACGGCATCGATGGGCATTGCGGTTGGCGACTACCAGAATAATGGGCGCATCGATCTGTTCAATACGACCTTCTCCGACGACTACGATGTCCTCTATCACAACGATGGGGACGCGAACTTTACTGACGTGAGTTACCAGGCGGGGGTCGCCGAGGTGACGATTCCATTTCTGGGCTGGGGCGACGGCTTCGTCGACTACGACAACGATGGTTGGAAGGATCTGTTCATTTCAAACGGGCACGTCTATCCATCGGTCGACAAGAATGAGTGGGGCACGACCTTTGGTGAGCGGCCTCTGCTCTTTCATAACACTAAGGGGCAAAAGTTCGAGCTGGTGCCGCCGGTGAAGGGGACTGGCCTGGCGGTGGTAAAGCCGGGGCGCGGCGCAGCGATCGGCGACTTGTTCAACGACGGCAAGATGGATGTCGTGATCAACAACATGGACAGCAGCCCGACGCTGCTGAAGAACGTCGATCCGGACCATCATCACTGGGTGGCGCTCAAGCTAATTGGTGGCCCGAAGAGTCCACGGGACGCGGTAGGCGCGACGGTGTATGTATCGACAGCGGGCGGCATGCGCCAGCGGATGGATGTGTTGAGCGGCGGTAGTTACGCTTCGTCGAATGACCAGCGCGTGCACTTCGGACTGGGCGATGCAATAGCAGTCGAAGGTGTTGAGATCCACTGGCCGAGCGGCGTGGTGGAGAAGCTCAGCTTGCCGGGCGTAGACAGGATCTACACCGTGGAAGAGGGTAAGGGCCTAGCCGCCCAGGGAGCAGGCGGGCGGGGAAAGGCGAAGTAGCCGCGCGCGCTTTCGAACCGACTTTTCAGGCGGAGACAGGTGCGGCGGACCTAAGCCACTGCTCCATCTGAGCGTGATCCACGAGGCCCGCCTGCTGTATCACCGTACGGCCATCGTAGAGGACTACAAAGTTGGGAATGCCGCGAACCTCGAAGCGGGCAGCGAGTTGAGGGTTCTTTTCTGTATCGACTTTGAGGACTACAGCTTTGCCCGCCATGTTGGCAGCGGTACGCGCGACCTCGGGTGCCGCAGTGCGGCAGGGACCGCACCACTCTGCCCAGAAGTCCACAAGGACGGGTACCGGAGAGCTCTGCACGACTTCGTCGAATAAAGCAGTGTCGGCCGCGATCGGTTCGGCGATGGGTGGCAATGGCGATTTGCACGCTCCACAGTTACCGATGCTGGCGAGGTATTTCGCTGGGATCCGGTTCTTCTGTCCGCAATGGCTGCAGGTGCGGATGACAGGCATACGTGACCTCCGTCGAGAAGCGCTACACATAGGATGCTAATGCAGATCCCCAGTGTTCGACGGGCTTTGGAGCGAAGACAAACGGCTCCGAGACCCACGTAGCTCGGAGCCGTCCTTGCGTTGTTAGTTGGCCTGCTGGATGGCCCAGTTCTGATTGCTGCCGCTGTTTCTGGGGTAGAGAATGATGCCGGTGTTCTGGTTGGGGTTTCCGGCTGGATCGTCGAAGACCAGACCGGTGGCTTTGTTCTGGAGCAGGTAGCCGGAGCCGAGTGGTGTGAGCGACCAAAGTTGGGCATTGGTGTTGGCTGGGGTTTGTTGCTGGAGGGCAGTGCCAGGCGCGGTCGCAGCGTTGGGGTCGGTCAGGAAAAGGCCGCTCGAGACGTTTTGGATCATGTAGTAGCCATTGCCCTGGTAGGAGAAGAACCACTTCTGGTTGGCTCCACCGTTGGCCGGCCACTGAATGATCTGCACGCCGGAGTTGGGTGAGAGGCCGGGGTCGTCCAGAAGGAGCTTGCTTGCCCCGTTGGTGAGGGTGTAGTCGCCGTCTGCGATGGGCGCTGGCGTCTGGCGCAGAAGGCCGAAGACTGCGACGCTGTTCTGCGTGCCGACGAAGACCTTGCCGTTTGCGACTGTGGGCACGATGAATTTGTTGCCTGCGCCGAATTGGTCGCGAGAGGAGGCCTGGTTACTGTTGTATAACTCGGTCGCGAGATTGTTGGCATCATAGGCGTGCAGGACGGCTGGATTGCTGTTCTGCACGGCCCAGGTGATGGCATTCGCGTTGCTGTAGCCGGAGATGCTTGGCGTGGTTCCGGGATAGTTAAAGGTCGCCGCGGTGGTGGAGCTGGGCGAGCTGGAGAGCAATGCCGTGTTGACGTCAAATGAGCGAAGCACGCTGTTCACTGAGCCATAGTAGACATGTCCGTTGAAGTACGCAGGACTGGACCACACGCCGTTCGAGAGCGGTCCGGCGAGTTCCTGGTAAAGGGTCGCGTTGGAGCTGGCATCGTATTTGCCCAGGTTGTCGCGGTCGGCGACGTAAAGGTTCGAGTCTTTGCCAGCAGCCACTGCCAGGTGACGCGTAGCTCCCTTGGCGTCCAGCAGATCGGGCAGCAGCATAGCGCCACCCGAGCCAAGGTCTGTGTCCTGCCCCGACTCTGAGTTCGAATTGTACATCGTCCAGTAGTCACTGGCGGTGATCCCGCCATTGCTTGGAGTGAGCTTGAGCAAGGAGTTGCCGAAGTCACCCTGATTGGGAAAGCCTTGCGCGTTGAGGGTGCTGTCGAAGGTGCCATTCCCGAGCGAGAGATAGATGTTGCCCTGCGCGTCGGCTGCTGGACCGGCTCCGGCGTTCCAGGGCGCGGCTTCGTTGCCGTTCGGCGTGACATTGAAGACACCATTCTGCTGCAGCGTGTTCTGGTTGTAGCCGATCACCCAGCCAGTGTAGGGGCGGATGTCGCAGTGCGATCCCCAACTGGTGTAGACGGTGCCGTTGAGCAACAGCAGTCCGGGGCGGTCAACATACTGCTTGGGGTCGAAGACCACGCGGCCGTTGCTACTGTTGTCCCCAGTGCCGGGATAACTGGCCTGCACGGCGACCGGGCTGTCCGACTGCTCAGCGCCGCTGGTCAGGTCGAGTGCGTGGATGCGCTGGTAGTAAGTTCCGGAGGCGTCTTTGCTCATGGCCACCAGGTAGACAGTGCCGTGCGCACCCGCGTGGCGATCGATGATGGGCGTGGCGGTGATGCCGATCTCGGGCGTCACCTGGTTGCAATTTCTTGGGTCAGAGGGAGTCTCCCCATTGCCCAGCATCGATACTTTCCAGAGGACCTTTCCGGTGTCGGCGTCAAAGGCGTAGACGCTGGCGTGTTCTGTCGCAGTGATAACTACATTATGTGTGCCTTGCCCCGGAATGGTGAGTGCGGAGAGATAGAGGGGCTGCGCATCAACCTTGCCGTCAACGGCGACCTGGAAGAGCGCGCCGAAGTTCGCAGAGTTGACCTTTGCCGGCGTCAGGATGGCTTCGGAGAGGTTTTGGCCTGTCCTGGCGTTATCGTTATGCCATGTCAGTACGTTGGTTTGGGCGAAGGCAGTGAGTGAGCCGACTAACAGGAACGGCATCAGAACCGTTCCACTCTGGTGCACCAGCGAGCGCAAATAACGCATAAAGCTTTCTCCTTGGGATGAACGACTTTTGTGGAAGCAACAGCGCACGTGCTCGATCCCAGCCAGGTCCCCCCTGAACTGTGCAACGGCCGGTTTTACCGGAAGGGAAGAGCGACGGCGCACTGCGTCCACGTGGGTACGAACAGGCAGGCGCGGCAGAGTGCGGCATGATGGCGGCAGGAGCGCCATCGTCAGGTCTGGCATTTCAGAGCTCTCCTCGGGGGATAGGCGAGTCGAGGCAAAGTGTAACAGCGACAGGTTCGTTTTTCGTTTACGGACAGGGAGAATTCACGAGATGCGATGGGATCAAAAATCGATTTGGGAATCGATGCGGCGCTTTGTCCGGCAAGCCGAGTTGCGATTCGTCGCTGCCGCTCTATCGAGTGAGGCTCGCCGCTGCTGTTCTGGTGTGGAGGAAATCCTCTGGATCGTGTGTCCGGGCCAACACCGCGGCCCGCTGGAAGGCCGCACCAGCCTCTGCTTTTCTGCCGGTCTGCATCAGTACGCCGCCCAGGTCAGCCTGAATCTCCGGAGACTCGGGCGCCAGCTGTGCCGCGATCTGCACCTGCTGCAAAGCATTATCAGGTCTGTTCTGCCGGAGGAGGAAGTTCGCCAGACCGGCATGCGTCTGCGCGGCGGCCAGCGGCATATCAAAGCTCCCACGGAAAAGAAGAGTGCTGCCGGCGATCACTGCATCGGGCCGGCGACTCTGAAACTGCCGGTATGGATTCAGGTCGCCCCCGCCCCAGCCGAGACCGGAGATCTCGTTGGTGTTCAGCAGGACGATCCCGTTCACCACCGGCGGGATAAGCGGCGTCGAAAGGAACCCGTGGGCAAGGCCGACGGGAAGAGGCCGGCATGGAATGTCGAATGCGGCTGCTCGAACGGCGAGCTCCGAGGAGTGCGCAAACCAGCAGTCGGAGATGTGATGATTCGCCAGGTACATGTGTAATTGTTTGAGGTCCTGGCCCCAGTCCACGTTGGAATCGTTGAGGGCGCGGTAGGTATGCGAGGAGCCGCCAAAAGCTTCGTTTGAATAGGGAATGTAGTTGGGAAAGGCCGCGAGCGAAGAGGCAGCGTGAAAGGTCAGGAGTGCCGCGACCGCGTAGGCTCCAACACGCGACCACCGGGCCAAGCTCCATGCGCCAAGGGCTGCCAGCAAGATCAGGAATGGAAAGACCGGCAGGACGTGGCGGATGCCGATGTCAAAGGGCGCATTCATGCTCCCGGCCAAGAAGAGCACCACCGGGACAAGGAGGTAGAGCAGTTCGCGACGGAAGGGAGCACGCTTGTGTATCTGCAAGACCGCGCAGGTTATGAGCAGAAGCAGAAAGGGAATCGTAAGTTTGATGAGCAACGCGACGGGAAAATAGAACCACACCGGACCCGGATATAAACGGCCCAGCAGAAATGACGAGTACCAATGTGTGGGCGAGAGTGGCTGGAGCAGGTCGGCGAGCCCGAAGAGATAGGACTGAGGCAGCAGATGCCAACGCGCCAAGCCCAGGATAGCCGCGCGCGCACCGGGATGCAGTGCTCCGGCGTAGGTGGCAAAGTCCGGCGCCAACTGAGCGGCTCCTGACTGAGCAGAGCCTGACTGCGCGGAGCCTGGACGAGCCTGAAAGCGAAAGGTGTAGAAGGCCCATAGAACCGTCCAAGCGACGAGGCCGACGGCGGCGAGAGCGCCGAGAAGGCGAAGCGCGACCGCGCCCCTGCCCAGGCGTCTCGCGGCAGAGTCTGCTGGCGTGTGCTGAAGCTGGTTTGCGAAGAGCGCTTCGCCGAGCGCGCAGACCGCGAGCATGGGAAAGATGATCAGCGCACTGAACTTAGCGGCGAGGGCCAGACCCGCGGCCAGTCCGCACACGATCAGCCGCACCAGGCCGGGGTGCTTGACGTAGCGATAGAACGCGTACACCGACGCAAACAGAAAGCAGGTCACGCCCATGTCCGTGGTGACGAGTGCGCCATGGGCCAGCAGATTGGGTTCGAAGACGTACAGAAATAGCGCGAAGAGCGCTGCAATGGGACCGAACATCTCGTAACCGGCGGCGAAGACCAGGAGCGCCAAAGCGAAGGAGAAGACCGAGGCCGCCAGACGTGCCCGCCAGAGAAGCGCGTCTGCGTTGTTGGCGTAGAGTAGTTGCGCACCTCCTGCGTATTCCTCGAATTTGAAGTTCATTGTAGGCGGCTGCGGTTGCTTGAGTGACAGCGTCAAGAGCGGCGCGGCGGCCACGAGCTTCACCAGAGGCGGGTGCTCAGGGTTGACACCAAAGTCCCGCCCTCGCCAGTTTCGATAGCCGGCGTAAAGGTGAGCGCCCTCATCGAAGGTCTGCGAGAGCTGCCTGACGGAGCTCCACAGCTCGGTCCCCAAAACAACCAGAAGAGCAATGACAGCCACACGATAGAGCGGTCGTGAACGCAAAAAAGAATTGAAGAGTCGAAGACGCATGCGGCACCTTGCAGAGATGACGAAGAAGGCCCAGGAGAGTACGGCAGAGGACGAATGTGCTTGTCCCGGTGCCGGTCACTGTAGCATCTCCCGAACCGCGAGTGCACTTACTTTTGAATGAAGATCCTCTTGTGAATCTGCTATTGAGTCGGTCCAGTCGGTTTAGGCGCGCGAGGCGGAGCCGGTAGTGCCGCGAACGATCAGCTGCGGTTTGATAATGTATTCAGCGCCTTCGAGTTCTGTCTTGCCGAAGGCGGTGTAGAGGGCGTGGAAGGCGCGGTCGGCGATCTCGGTGCGCGACAGTCTTACCGTGGTGAGCGGCGGGTAGGTGAACGCGCTGATCTCGATGTCATCGAAGCCGACGACCGAGATGTCTCCCGGGACACGCAGGCCGTGCTGGTGGATAGCGCCGATAGCGCCGATCGCGGTGAGGTCGTTGGAGGCGAGCACAGCGGTGGGCGGCGTCTCTCCCGCGAGTAGCCGTTCCATGGCGATGCGGCCGCCGTCCATGCGGTGGTTGCCCTCCGAGAGCAGTGGATGATTGCTACTAAGGCGCACCCGTTTGAGCGAGTCGAGAAAGGCGGCGCGACGGATGCGGGCGGACGAGAGATCCAGTGGTCCGCTGATGAAGCCGATGCGGGTATGTCCAAGCATGACGAGGTGCTCGACGGCCTCATCGATGCCGGCGGAGTAATCGACGAGTACGTTGCTGATGCCGGTAGCCGCTGCACCTGTATCCAGAAAAACGATCGGAATCCGCCGGCTCTGCAGGCGCTCGATGAGGTGATCGCCCATCTCCGAGGTCATGACGGCGACCCCGTCCACTTTGCGTTCGAGCATGCGCCGCACGCAGAGTTCGGTCCGTTCCGCGCTATAACCGGTATTGGCCACAATGACGTCCATGCCGTGTTTGACGGCGACATCCTCGAAGCTCTTTACCAGCTCGGGGAAGAACGGGTTGGTGATGTCCGAGATGATGAGGCCGTAGAGCCGGCTGCGGCCGGAGCCCAGCGCACGCGCGTTGGTGTTTGGGTAATAGTTCAGCGCAGCGATGGCGCGGCGTACGCGCTCGGCCGTCTCCGGTGTCACTTTGGAGGAGTCGTTGATGGTGCGCGAGACGGTAGCGGTGGAGACCCCGGCGCGCTTTGCTACTGCCTGTATGTTCATGCACTGTTCACGTGGCGACGCAACAGCGTCGTGACGAGTCTATGACCCCTTAACCGTTTGAACAACTGATTTCAAAACGGGGAGGAGGTGGAAGCAAGGGACTACCGAGGAGCGATCCTGCATTTGATTACACTCCAGCTTCACGGAGCCTGTAAGCTGTTCTGGAATCTATGGCCACCGATACTTCAGCCAACGACACTACAACCGAGAGCAGCGACAAACCAGGAAAGCCGGCTGGGTTTCCGCATCGGCGCTACAATCCGCTTCGCGGCGAGTGGGTGCTGGTCTCTCCCCAGCGCACGCAGCGCCCCTGGCAAGGCGAGGTGGGCAAAGTGGATACGGCGCCACCCGTCCACTACGATCCGCAGTGCTATCTATGCCCGGGCAATATGCGGGCCGGGGGACACCAGAACCCCGCTTATGCAGATGTTTTTGTCTTTACTAACGACTATGCGGCATTGCTGCCGGACACGCCTCCGCCCCCTACGGACGAAGCACATCCTCTGCTCCGCGCCGAGCGCGAGCGGGGAATCTGCCGCGTACTCTGCTTCCACCCCGACCACAGTCTGACGCTGGCGCTTATGGCTCGGGAGGAGATAACGCTGGTGGTGGAGGAGTGGGTGCGGCAGTATCGCGAACTCGGCGCAGAGCCCGAGATCGGCTACGTGCAGATCTTTGAGAACCGTGGCGCGATGATGGGAGCGAGCAATCCGCACCCGCACTGCCAGATTTGGGCGACGGAGCATGTGCCGGATGAGTCTGCCGCCGAGACCACGCACCTGGCTCAATACCACAGCGAGCACGGCGCTTGCATGCTTTGCGACTACACACTATTGGAGTTGAACGAGAAGAGCCGGCTGGTGTGCGAGAACGAGGAGTTTATCGCCGTCGTTCCATACTGGGCCGTGTGGCCTTTTGAGACTCTGGTGTTGAGCCGCGCGCATACCGGCTCGCTGGCGGAGTTTTCAGAGGCGCAGAAGCGTGGTCTGGCAGACATCCTGAAACAGCTCACGGTCCGCTACGACAATTTGTTCCAGACCAGCTTTCCGTACACAATGGGCTTTCATCAGTCACCCACCAACGGCAAGGAGCACCCGGAGTGGCACTTTCACGGGCACTTCTACCCACCGCTGCTGCGGTCGGCGACGGTGAAGAAGTTCATGGTGGGTTTTGAGTTGCTGGGGATGCCGCAGCGGGACATTACGGCGGAAGATGCCGCGGGTAGATTGCGCGCCGTTCCGGCTGAGCACTACGCGAGCGACCGCGACGCTGGGTCTGTGGGTGACGAATATCAAAAGGCAGATAAAAGTCGCGCGAGGTTTTGACAAAGTCACGTGAACTGTAAAGACTCTGTCGATCTGAGCCGGGTGCGGGCGCGGACGAAGTGAGCGCAGGCAAGCTGTTGCCGGCCCGTTAAGGACAGGACGATGTGGCCTCTACTATCCGGAGTTGGGGCAGGCATCATCTTCAGTTCGATCCGCAACTGCTACCGTATGTGGGATTATGGATTTTGCCAGACGCATGGCCAGAGACAGGGATTGGGAAGCAGTACACGGTGACGCTCGAGCCGACGACGCCCAACTGCGATGCGCTGGAGATGACAAAGGCGAATGGCACTACTATCACGCTCGATCCGGGACGACGCAGGGTGTGACGCTCGAAGCGGAAATGTTGGGGATTGAGGAAGACATAGAATACGAGGTGCTTCGCGGCATGATAGAGGGGCAGGCCTGATGAAAGAGCAGGGTCGTCTGTTGGAAGAGCACAGCGAGCGTTTCCGTACGACTGGTCAGGGATTTGAGGCACCCGGCCGGGTCAACCTGATCGGTGAGCACACCGACTACAGTGGTGGACTCGTGATGCCGGCAGCCATAGACTTCAGCACGGTGGCTGTGGTTAGCCTCCGGGATGACGATCAGATCGTCATCCACTCGCGCGACTTTCATCAGGAGGTCAGCTGTGGCACGGGCTCGCTGCCCGGCGCACCCTCGGGCAGTTGGAGCGACTACCCGCTGGGTGTGCTTTGGAGCTTGCGTGAGCGCGGTGTTCAGGCCGGGGCCTTCAGCATGAGCCTGGCTGGGGATGTTCCGCTCGGTGCAGGGCTAAGTTCTTCTGCTTCAGTTGAGGTGGCAGTGGCGCTGGCAGTGCTTTCACTCGCGGGCCACCAGATGCCGTTGAAGGAGATCGCGCTCGCCTGCCAACGGGCGGAGAACGGCTTTGTTGGCTCGCAGAGCGGCATTATGGACCAGTTCATCGCCTGCTGCGGGGAACGCGACCATGCCGTGATGATCGACTGCCGCACGCTGGACTACCGGGCGGTGCCGATTCCCGAGGACGTGCGGCTGGTGATCTGTAACTCCATGGTCAAACACTCCAATATCGGGGGCGATTATAACGAGCGGCGCGCGGAGGTGGATGAGGGAACACGCATCCTGCACGCAGCCAATGCGAGGATCCGTCAGCTGCGGGATGCGACCGTGGGGGACCTCGAACGAAGTCGCACATCGATGCCGGACAATGTGTATCGCCGCTGCCGCCACATTATCACCGAGAATAAGCGCGTGGAAGAAGCCGCCGCGGCTCTGCAGGCGAGCGACTTGAAGACCGTGGGCAGGCTGATGGCTGAGGCGCACGTCAGCTATCGCGATGACTTCGCGGCGAGCTGCCGGGAGTGCGACACGCTGGTGGAGCTTGCGAGCGGGCAGCCCGGCTTGATTGGTGCGCGGCTGACCGGTGGCGGCTTCGGTGGGTGCACGGTGAATCTGGTGGAAGCAGCGGAGGCGGAGCGCTTTCGCGAGAGAATGCACGCCGCCTACAAAGCGGCGACAGGTATCGATGCGGAGATGTATCTCTGTCGCGCCGCGGATGGCGCCCATGCTCTCCGTCAAGCGGGGACATAGAAGGGTGAGCTGCCATTTGACGCGGGCTCGATCCTTTTTATGGCGTACGCGTGGGCCGCAGGATTACCAATGACCGTACCATTCATTCATCGCTGGTTAGCTTGGCCGGTGCTTCTCATCGCACTCACGGTTACAGTTACGTGCGCCGCGGGGCAGGGAAAGCCGACAACAATTGCGACGGTTCCGAACACGCCGGGAAACTTTGTGGACATCACCGCGAAGAGCGGCGTGCACTTCGTCGGCAAAGCCTCGCATACGTCGAAGAAGTACCTGATCGAGACCATGGGCTCGGGTGTGGCGCTCTTCGACTATGACAACGATGGCAAGCTCGACATCTTTCTCGTAAACGGCGCTCCGCTGGCCGATCCCACGCCCGTGAAAACAATTCCGGAGAAGACTGGCCCGGAGTACTGGAATCGTCTCTACCATCAGAAAAAAGACGGGAGCTTCGAAGACGTCACCGAGAAGACGGGTTTGAAGGGTATCGGTTATGGGATGGGCGTCGCCGTCGGCGACTATGACAATGACGGTTACGAAGACCTGTACGTGACCGCGTATGGCGGCAACCGGCTCTATCACAACAACGGAAACGGTACCTTTACCGACGTCACTGTGACCTCCGGCACGGGGGGAAGTGGTTGGTCGACGAGCGCCGCATGGATGGACCTGGACAATGACGGACTGCTCGACCTGGTGGTCTTGCGGTATCTGCAGTGGGACTTTGACGACATATGGTGCGGCGAGCATCGCGAAGGATACCGCGCGTATTGCCATCCGGATATTTTCAAGGCGATCACGCCGCTGGTCTATCACAACGACGGGCACGGGCACTTCACGGAGATCGGCGCGAAGAGCGGACTGAATAAGCCGGGTAAAGGCTTGGGCATCTCGATGGCCGACTATGACCGCGATGGCAAGATGGACCTCTTTGTCGCGAACGATTCAATGCTGGAATTTCTCTATCACAATAAAGGTAACGGGACGTTTGAAGAGACTGGGCTGCCAGCGGAGGTAGCCGTGGACGGCGACGGGCGCACCTATGCCGGTATGGGCGTCGACTTCAGCGATTACAACAACGACGGGCTTCCCGACCTGATCATCACTAACCTTGCTAACCAGAAGTACGCGCTTTACGAGAACAATGGCGATGGCAGCTTCACCTACTCCAGCTATATGACAGGCGTGGGTGGCGCGACTCTGCTGCACTCCGGATGGGGTGCGCGCTTCTTCGATTACGATAACGACGGATTGAAAGACCTGGTTGTCGCGCAAGGCCACGACATCGATAACATCCAGCTGAACTTCCCACAACTGCACTATCGCGAGCCGATGCTGCTGATGCACAACAATGGCAAGGGCTTCACGGATGTCTCGGCCGCATCGGGTGCGGTCTTCGGACAAAATTGGGTGGGGCGCGGACTCGCTATCGGCGATCTCGACAACGATGGGCGCGAGGACTTCGTGGTCACGACCAACGACGGCCCGGCGTACATCCTGCACAACGAGACGCCGACTACAAATCACTGGCTGACCCTGGAGCTGACCGGGCACACGAGTAACCGGGATGCGATCGGGGCCGAGGTGAAGCTGGTAACGGCGAAGGGGCCGCAGTGGATGACGGTGTCGACGGCGAGCAGCTACCTTTCCGCCGGAGACAAGCGGGTGCACTTCGGCCTGGGTTCCGAGACGGTGGCGCAGACGGTCGAGATTCGCTGGCCGAGCGGCATTCATCAGGTGCTCAAGGACGTGAAGGCGGACCAGATCCTGCACGTAGACGAGCCGAAAACGTAATCGCTATAAGGGCAAAACTGCCCAGGCTTGCTATTACGGAGAGTGTCTCTCTATCGCAAGGGTAAGCTTCCAGGCTACGCCCGTTTACCTACTTGACAGTAGTTCATTCGGTTGACTAATGTGATTTACGGCGGATAGATGTAAGCGGTTGCAGATCTGACTGATGTAACACCAATTAACGGTGTTCGGTACCAGAACAAGAGCCGGAGAGAGGCGAGGAAGCAAAGCGCCAACTCTATCGGCAAGGCAGCATTATTTGGAGGCGGGAATGAATTTCAGAAGGTTAAAAGTTTTATGCGCGCTGCTGTGCGTGCTGTGCCTGGCCGACGTAGCGGTCTGGGCGCAGTCAAACCAAGGCCAGATGGCGGGTAACGTCACCGATCCTTCCGGGGCGACCATTGCGGGAGCGACCCTTACCGCCAAAAATGACGCGACGGGTAACACCTATACAGCGACCTCTTCCGGCGCAGGCTCGTACCGTTTTCCATCGATGGAAATTGGCCGGTACACCCTGACCATTGCGGCGCCTGGTTTCAGAAAATCAGTGAACACGGGCATCGAAGTGCAGGTGCAGAACGTGACTGCCTTCGACGTACACCTCGGTGTCGGCTCGTCCACGGAGAGCGTGACCGTAAACGCAGACGCTCCAACCATTCAGACGCAGTCGTCGGACGTTAGCGGCACGGTGAACAGCAAACAGATCATCGAGTTGCCGTTGGCCCTCGGCGGCGTGGGTGCAATGCGCTCACCAGAGGCCTTCGTCTTTTTAATTCCCGGAACGGCCGGTCCCGGAAGTGCGGGCAGCAACAACGGCATTTTCATCTCGAAGATTGGCGGCGGTCAGAACTTCGCGAATGAGGTGTTGCTTGATGGCGCCAGTCAGACCCGTTCCGAAAACGGCTCGTCTTTCGACGAAGAGGCTCCCTCAGTGGAAGCCATCTCTGAGTTCACGGTAACAACCTCTACGCCGTCAGCTCAGTACGGTCGGACTACCGGCGGCATTGAAAATTTCGTCACCAAATCCGGTACTAATCAATACCACGGAACCGCTTTCGAGATTTTCCAAAACGAAGTTCTGAACGCGAATGACTGGTTTGCGGCTGGCCGGAAGGCTCTGTGCGCTCCGGGCGACAACTTCTGCCGCTCCAATAATGAACGCCCCACCGACAAAAAGAATGACTACGGTGGTTCTATTGGCGGCCCGTTGAGCATTCCACATCTATACAACGCGAAGGATAAAACTTTCGGCTTTTTCTCCTGGGAGCAGTTCAAGCAGAGCACGTCTACGGCTCTTGTATCGAACGTTCCGACGGTCGCTGAGCACAGTGGCGATTTTTCTGATCGGCTGATTGGCGGGCCGGTACTCAACAACGGGACGCCTGTCATAAACCCGTGTGACGGCTCGGTAATTCAGAATGGACAAATTTTCGATCCGGCCACGAGCAGAGCAGTAACGCTGCCCAATGGAAACGTGATCCGCTGTCGCACGGCGTTTCCGGGCAACATTATTCCAACGGGCCGCTTCAGCGCAGTCGGGCAGAATATCGCAAAGTTCTATCCGCTACCGACAAACGGAAACCTAAATAGCAACTACGTCGCCAACCTTCCATACCCGATTGCGAATACCACGTACACGTTCCGCATCGATCAGAACGTGTCGGATAAGGCAAAGATCTGGACGACAGTCACCGGACGCGATAATACGCGGCGCACAAACCCGCGCCGGTTTCCCGATCCAGTGGACTCGAATGGCTCGCAGTTCCAACAGTTCACAACGCACTTCATCCGGGTTGGCTTCGACTACATCTTCAGTCCCAACGTTCTCAATCACGCCGTGGTTGGATTCAATCGCACCAACTCGCAAAATCACACAGCCGGCGCGCTTGGGAAGATTAACTACGCCCAGCAACTAGGTCTTGGCAACAACCTATTTTCTACCAACTTCCCTCGCATTATCACCTCCGGTTTCAACGATCTAAGCCAAAACTCCGCTGGCGACAATGTCGACAACGGGATCCGCTTTGCCGACGCGGTGAGTTGGCAGAAGGGACGCAACGCCTTTACCTTCGGCTTCGACTACCGCTATCAGCAGTACTCTCCTCTGGACTTCGGCGTGCAGGCGGGCGAGTTTACTTTCAATGTCAACCAGACAAAAGCGAGCGACAACTCCCCCTATCAGAATGGCACTGGTATCGGATTTGCCAGCCTGCTGCTAGGCACGAGCGACCATGCCGACGCCGTATTCCGGACTCATCAACCGCGCTGGATCTCCAACTACTGGGCGGGTTTTGTTCAGGACGATCTGAAAATATCGAACAAGCTGACTTTGAATCTCGGGATCCGATACGACGTGGATCAGCCGCGGAAAGAATCGCATGACCTCACCTCGAACTTCAGCTTGACCGCAATAGATCCGAGGAATGGCCGTCCCGGCGCCCTGGTCTTCGGCCCGACCTGCCATTGCAATACGCGCTGGGCGGATACCTGGTACAAGGACATCGCTCCACGTCTCGGCTTCGCTTATAACCCGTCCCCCCGGACCGTTTTTCGTGGTGGCTATGCCATTCTCTACGGCCCGCTCCAGTACAACGATTTTGGAGGAGGAACACAGCAGGGTTTCGCCGTGAACCCACAAGTCAATTCGGATGGCTTTACTCCCGCATACCAGATCGATAGTGGTTTCCCAAGTTACGCACGTACACCGAATACCGATGCTGGGCAGTTTGACAATGGGAATGCTGCCGCTCCAGCTGCTGTCACGAATAATTACATTGCTGCCAAGTACGGCCGTCCGGCGCTGGTCAACCAGTGGAACTTCCAGATGCAGCAGGAGCTTGCTAAAGATCTGATCTTCACGCTGGGTTATATTGGCCAAGCGGCCCAGAATTTGCGCTCTGGCATTGAAAACATCAACAACATGCCTAAGTCGCAGTTCTTCCGCGGCGATCAGTTAACCCAATTCAATCTGGGAGCTGCGGGAGTAGCATCGCCCTACGCCGGTTTTAACGGGCAGGTGCAGCAGGCACTGCGTCCCTTCCCGCAGTATTCATTCATTGCGACCGACTGCTGCCTGCAAAATGTTGGACACTCCAGCTATAGCGCGCTGGTGGCTAGTTTGGAACGGCGATTCTCGAACGGATTGAATCTACAAGCCTCTTACACCTGGTCCAAGGATCTGACCGATGCGGATTCTGCCCTGCCGGGCATTAATGGTGGTATTCCGCAGGAGCAAGATCCAACCGATCACCGCAGTTCGAAGTCCATCTCCATTCAGGATATTCCAAACACCTTTGTGGTCAGCTATATCTATGAGCTGCCATTCGGGAAAGACAAGACATTCCTGTCGCAGGGTAGACTTTTAAACGAGATAGTCGGCGGTTGGCAAGTCGGCGGCGTGCAGCGCTATCAATCGGGCGAGCCGGTCGGCTTTGCAGGCGCTACTGGCATACCAGGGTGGGACAACCAGATATCCTTTACACGTATACCCGGCTCCAGAATCCGGAGCAACCTGAAGCACCCCAATTTCCATTATCTGGACACGCCGGCAGGCGCAAACTCTCCTGGCCCTGATCCGACAATCGATAGTCTCTTCAATGGGCTGAGACGTCCGGATAATGCTGCATATGCCGCGCTTCAACCTAACCCGGCTTTTTACGATCAGAATGCATCCACCTTCCGCGGTACAGGAGCCTACAGCTTCGGCAATGTTCCGCGCATCACAGGGGAGTTCCGCAACTATCACTACGACAACGAGGACTTCAGCATCATCAAGAACTTTACTCTGGTCGAGCGGTTGGGTTTCCAGCTCAAGACAGAGTTGCTGAACGCATTTAATCGGCACACCTTCAATGCTCCAAGCGATGTGACCCAAAACTTCAACAACCCCAACCTCAACAGCTTTGGCGTCCCGCGCTCGGTTATCAATAGCCCGCGTGTGGTTCAGTTCACGGGGCGCTTCACCTTCTAACTCCACGCCCCTTCACCTACAAAGGACGGCCAAAAGGCCGTCCTTTGTGCTTGTGGGGAGGGGATGATGTAGGTTGGAGGGCATGGTTGGGCGTGGGATGAATGTGTTGTGCGGGCTTGTGTTGCTTGTGCTGTGGGCTGCGGGGTCGGTGGCTCGCGCTGGGAGTGTCGGTCCTAGCCCGAATGCTGGACCGGATGCGGGAACGCAGCAGGCTGCGCCATATGTGGTGCTGGTGTCGCTGAGTGGCTTTCGCTACGACTACGCGAACAAGTATGGGGCGCCGTCACTGGAAGCCATCGCAGAGCACGGGGCGTGGGCGGCTGCGGGGATGATCCCGGCATACCCGGCGTCGGCATCTCCAAATCAGTACACACTGGCGACTGGGCTCTATCCCGAGCATCACGGCATCGTGGCCGACAGCTTCTATGATCCTGCGCGGCAACAGCGGTTTCTCTCCCCCGATTCTAAGCCTGACGCGAAGACCGCAACAGACGGGAGTTGGTACGGCGGCACGCCACTTTGGGTGTTGGCGGAGCGGCAGGGAATGCGCACGGCGTGCTTGCACTGGGTTGGTTGCGAGGTCGAGATCGGTGGAGTGCGGCCAAGCTACAGCGCAAAATCGGACCGCAATCTAAGGGGCGAACCACGCATCGAGCAGGTGAACCGGTGGCTGCAACTGCCACCGGAGACACGGCCGCACCTCATACTCTTTTCGTTATCCGATGTGGATCGCGTGGGGCGAGCCTTCGGCCCAGACGCGCCGGAGACGCGCGATGCCGTGCATCGTGTCGACGACCTCCTGGGCAAGCTCGGAGGCTCGCTGGAGAAGCTGCACCTCCCGATTGATCTGATCGTGGTCTCGGACGCGGGTATGGAGACGGAGCAGGGGCCGTGGATTAACCTGGAGAAGTACGCCGATCTCTCGCAGTTCGAGACGGTGGGGTCGCTGCTGTATCCGAAGACAGAGGATGCAGCGGCAAAGGCGTACGGGCAGCTAAAGATCGTAAGCGGTCGATTCAAGGTATATCGCCGGAACAAGATGCCGCCGGAGCTTGCGTACAACGCCAATGCGCGGGTTGGCGATCCGGTGGTGGTGGCGACGGGACCATATGCGATTCGCGCGCACGCGCTACCGGGTCCGGCCGAAGATCGCCCTCCAGACCGTGGCGTGAACGGCTTCGATCCGCAGGCGATGACTTCGATGCGAGCGATCTTCTACGCAGAGGGTCCGGACATTCGCGCTGGCGGGCGGGTGCGGCCGTTCGAGAATGTGAATGTCTACCCGTTCATCGCGACGTTGCTCCGACTCAACACACCGAAGGTGGACGGCAGCGCCAACGTGCTTTCAAGCGTGATCAAAGAACCCGCTCCAGCCCCTGATTCCGCATATGACAAGGCCCCTGCGCCGCAGCAATGACCAAGCCTGAACAGCCTATGATGAAGTCATGGCAGCGCGGCGGATTGGGGTCCATCTTTCTACGGCAGGAGGCGTCTTCAAGGCGGCGGAGCGCGCGCATGAACTGGGCGCCAACACCTTTCAGATCTTCTCTTCCAGTCCGCGGATGTGGCGCGGCGTCAAAATCCCGGCCGATCACTGCGCGCAAATGAGGGAGTTGCGGGCGCGCTTCGATGTGAGCCCGCTGGTGATCCACGCAAGTTATCTGATTAATCTGTCCAGTCAGTCTGACGATGTGCGCGCGAAGTCCATCACTGCGTTTCGTGGAGAGGTGGAGCGGGCGCTGGCGCTGGGTGCGGAGTTTCTGGTGCTGCACCCTGGCTCGTGGCGCGGGCTGACGCGCGAAGAGGGTCTCCTGCGTGCGGCGGATGGAATTGCGGAGTCGCTGGCCGGGCTGGAGTGGCCGGATTGCGACTTCAAGATCCTGATCGAAAACACGGCTGGCGCGGAGTTCTCACTCGGCGGCAGCTTTGAGCAGGTGGGCGAACTGATCACGCGGCTGAGGCCAATCGCTCCGGTTGGAGCGTGCCTGGATACTTGCCACACGCATGTGGCGGGATATGACATCGTCTCTGCGGAGGGCTACGAGGCTACGGTCGTGGAGATTGAACGGCTGATTGGCTGGAGCACCGTCCAGGTGTGGCACATGAACGATGCCAAGGCTGCACGCGGATCGAAGCTGGATCGACATGAACATATCGGCGAGGGCACGATCGGCGTGGCGCCCTTCCGCCGGTTGCTCAATGACGAGCGCTTTGCGCACTGCGCGTTCGTTGCCGAGACGCCAATGGATGAGCCGGAGGATGGAGCTCGCAACGTGAATGCGCTCAAATCTCTGGTGGGTCGTACGGTCGGTGCGGCTTTGTAGAGAGGCTGGCCAGAAGCCTCCGTCTGGCCGGAAAGTGTTCGTGCGTAAGCAGGCCGCATATGTAGCTTATATACAATCTGTATAGACATGTCTGCGACACAACAGCCAGAACGGACCGCCGCCGCGGGAAACATCACGACCCCGACCGACCTGCGTTATACCCCATCTGAGGTTGAGGCGCGTTGGCAGGAGCGTTGGGCTGCGCAGCCGGGGCTTTATGCGGCCGAACCTCGCGCGAGCGGCAAGCCGAAGTATTACGTGCTGGAGATGCTGCCCTACCCCTCCGGCCAGCTGCATATGGGGCACGTGCGCAATTATGCTATCGGCGATGCGCTGGCGCGCTATATGTGGATGCAGGGGTATAACGTGCTGCACCCGATGGGCTGGGATGCATTCGGGCTGCCAGCAGAGAATGCTGCACTCAAGAACAATACGCCGCCGCGTGAGTGGACGCTATCAAACATAGCGCAGATGCGCCGGCAGATGCAGCGGCTGGGGCTGAGCTACGACTGGGCGACCGAGGTGACGACCTGCCTGCCCGACTATTATCGCTGGAACCAGTGGTTCTTTCTGCGGATGTACGAGCGCGGATTGGCGTATCGCAAGCAGAGCAGGGTGAACTGGTGCCCGCAGTGCAACACGGTGCTGGCGAACGAGCAGGTGGTGAACGGCTGCTGCTGGCGGCACGAGGGCACGCTTGTCGAACAGCGCGATCTGGAGCAATGGTTTCTGCGCATCACGGAATACGCAGACGAGCTGCTCGAGGGTTTGGACAAGCTCGATGGCTGGCCGGAGAAGGTGCGCACTATGCAGCGCAACTGGATCGGGCGCAGTGAAGGTGCGACGGTGAGTTTTGCCGTGGAGAATGTCGCGGAGCCGGTGAAGGTCTTCACGACACGCATCGACACCATCTTTGGCGCTACTAGTCTTCAGCTTGCGCCGGAGCACCCACTGATTCGCAGCTTCGCGGAAGCCGATCCCAAGCTTGCGGCGCAGGTTGCCGCTCTCATCGAGCAGCAGACGCGGGCGCGCGAAGCTGGTGATGTGGGCGGCATCGAAAAGCACGGCGTCTTTACCGGGCACTACGCTACAAATCCGTTTACGCACAAGCGCGTGCCGGTGTGGGCTGCCAACTACGTGCTGCTGGACTACGGAACGGGCGCGGTGATGTCCGTGCCGGCGCATGATGAGCGGGATTTTGAGTTCGCGATGAAGTACGGCCTGGAGATCCGGCGCGTTGTCATTCCGGCGGATGCCAGCACGGACGCGGCGCTGCCGCTGATCACGGAAGATGGCGTACTGGTCGACTCCGGCGAGTGGACCGGGATGAGCTGCGAAGCGGCACAGCGAGCAATGACGGCCTTCGCTGCGGAGCGAGATTTTGGCGAGGCAACCGTGACCTTCCGGCTGAAGGACTGGGGCGTGAGCCGCCAGCGCTACTGGGGCACGCCGATCCCGATGATCTATTGCCCAAAGGACGGCATCGTGCCGGTGCCGGATGAGCAGCTGCCCGTGCTGCTGCCGCAGAATGTTGCGATCACGCAGCAGGGAGGGTCGCCTTTAGGAAATGCGCCGGAGTTTGTGAACACCACGTGCCCGAGATGCGGCGGACCGGCGCGGCGCGAGACGGACACCATGGATACCTTCGTCGATTCCTCCTGGTACTTCTATCGCTACACCGACGCGCGGAACGACAAGGCTCCATTCGACACTGAGACGGTGGCGTATTGGTTTCCCATCGATCAGTACATCGGTGGCGTGGAGCACGCGATCCTGCACCTGATCTATTCGCGCTTCTGGACCAAGGTGATGCGCGACCTCGGGCTGATCAAAAATGCCGAGCCCGTGGAGAGGCTCTTTACGCAGGGCATGGTGATCCGGAATGGCGCGAAGATGTCGAAGTCGAAGGGCAATGTGGTCTCACCCGACGAGATGATTGCGCGCTACGGAGCAGATGCCACGCGCATGTACGCGCTCTTTGCCGCGCCACCGGACCGCGATCTTGACTGGCAGGAAGATGGTGTTGCGGGCATCAGCCGTTTCCTGGCACGGGTCTATCGCTTTGCGATGAAGTATGCTGCGGTGACAAGTTCGGCGCAACCAGCCGATCATCGGGATTTGTCCCCGGCGAGCACTCAACTGCTCCGCAAGCTGCACCAGACCATTCGCAAGATCACGCAAGACTTCGGCGGGCGCTGGCACTTCAACACCTCCATTGCGGCCATCATGGAGCTGGTGAATGCGATGACTGCTGCGGATGAGGAGATCTCCGCGGGAAATGTGCCGGCTACAGTTATGCATGAGCTGCTGGAGAGCCTGGTCCTGCTCCTTGCCCCGCTCGCGCCATACCTGGCGGCCGAGCTGTGGGAGCAGCTCGGCAAGGTGGATTCCATCCTGCGGCACCCATGGCCAAAGTTCGATGAGGCCCTGGCGCGCGAGAGCGAAATTGAGATCCCAGTCCAGATTAATAGCCGGGTGCGTGCGCTGATTCACTTGCCGCTCGAAGCTACCAAGGAGCAGACCGAGTCCGCAGCGATCGAGGACGAGAAAGTCCAGGCAGTCATCGCGGGTAAGCAGATCGTGAAGGTCGTCGTCGTGCCGGGCAAGCTGGTCAACCTCGTGGTTCGCTAATGCACACGTCCCCGGAGAGCACCAGGTTGCGAAGCACCGGGCCGCAGCCAGTCCGGGGAACGCAGTCGTTCGTGCATCTGCTGGGCGCACTTTGGAGGCGGCCAGCGCTACTGGCGCGGGAGCTTGCGTGGCGCTGGCTTTATGGGATTCCAGCGCTGCTACTGCTCTTCTATGCGGGCCGGCATCTGCTGGCACTGCTCCTTGCGGCGAATACGGGCATCGCGAACTTCTCTCTGCAGGATCCAATGGTCGCGGCACAGGTAGTTGCGTCGTCTGCCGTTGCCATCACGCCGGACCTGCTGCGCGTGGCCGTCTGGATGGGGCCGCTGCTGGCCGCCGGTTGGGCGATCGCTTCCGGCTTGGGACGCAGTTTTGTGATCCGCGCGCTAGAGCCGCGGACGCGTTTTGTGCCGGGCCGGGTGATCGCGCTGCAACTGCTGCGGGTGGTCTTGATCGCTGGGACCTTCCTCGGCTGGTTTGCCGCGGTGCGGTGGGCGGCACACACTACGCTTAACCGGGAGCAGCCAAACCTGGTCGCGTATTCTGCCTATGTCATCTGCTTTTCCCTGGGCATCTTCACGGCGTGGCTGCTGCTGAGCTGGGTACTCTCCATTGCGCCACTGCTGGCTACGCTTGAGGGCAGAGGTGTGCTCAGCAGTCTGCTCGCGAGTCTGCGGCTGGGCCCGCTCACCGGCAAGCTGGTTGAGATCAACCTGGTGCTTGGCATTGTGAAGCTCGCGCTGCTGGTCTTGGCAATGGTGTTTTCGGCGACGCCGCTACCCTTCGAGTCAATCATGAGCGGTACGCCACTCTATCTCTGGTGGGGCGGGGTGACGCTGCTGTATTTGATCGCTTCGGATTTCTTCCAGGTAGCGCGCGTGGCTGCATTCATTCAATTCTGGCGCGTATTTCGAGGGCCGGAACACCGCACTTAAACCAACAACAGATCCCTCGATTGTGCTCGGGATGACACAGGGCTGCGCTCGAATACCAATGAGCGCGCTTCTGTAAACTTGAGGTGTGGACACATCTTCAATTGTCATCCTCGATTTCGGGTCGCAATACACGCAGCTTATTGCGCGCCGCATTCGCGAACAGAACGTCTTCTCGGTCGTGCTGCCGTGCACCGCATCGCTGGAAGAAATCCAGACCCACAAGCCTATTGGCTTGATTCTTTCCGGCGGACCTTCCTCCGTGTACGACGCCGATGCTCCGGTAGCCGATGCGCGCGTGCTCTCAGCGGGCGTGCCGATTCTGGGCATCTGCTATGGGTTACAGTTCATCGCGCACCATCTTGGTGGAATTGTACGTTCGGCCTCCAAGCGCGAGTACGGCCATGCGGAGGTGACGGTTGTCGACCCGGAGAACCCGCTTTTCGCGGAGATGTCGCCCGTGCTCTCGGTGTGGATGTCACACGGAGACGACGCGCTGGAGCTGCCGGAGGGCTTTGCGTTAACTGCCCGCACCGTGAACGCGATTGCTGGTATCGTCTCGCGCGAGCGGCGCATCTGGGCGGTGCAGTTCCATCCTGAGGTGCAGCATACGCGCGAAGGAACGCAGCTGCTGCGCAACTTTCTCTTCCGCATCTGCGACGCGAAGCCCGACTGGACCCCGGCGCACTTTGTGCAGGCTACCGTAGCGGCCATCCGCGAAAAGGTCGGATCAGCGCATGTGATCTGCGCGCTGTCTGGCGGCGTTGATTCGTCGGTTGCGGCCACGCTGGTGCATCGCGCTATTGGTGATCAGCTCACGTGCATCTTTGTCGACAACGGCGTGCTGCGGCGGAACGAATTCTTCAAAGTGCAGGTGACGATGCGCGAGCGCCTGGGGCTGAACCTGGTGGCCGTAGATGCGAGCCTGCGCTTTCTGTCGAAACTCGCGGGCGTAACCGATCCGGAGACCAAGCGCAAAGTTATCGGCAATGAGTTCATCGCAGTCTTCGATGACGAGGCGAGCCGCATTGCGGAGCAGACCGGCGGCGTCGATTTCCTGGTGCAAGGGACGTTGTATCCCGATGTAATCGAGTCCTCCTCAGTGAAGGGTCCATCGCAGACCATTAAAAGCCACCACAACGTTGGTGGCCTGCCGGAGACGATGAAGCTGAAGCTGATCGAACCTTTGCGCGATTTGTTCAAGGATGAGGTGCGCCGCATCGGTCGCGACTTAGGAATGCCGGAAGACGTTCTAGAACGCCAGCCATTCCCCGGCCCGGGACTGGCGGTGCGCATCCTGGGCGAGGTCACGCCAGAGCGCGTTTCGCTGCTGCAGGAAGCCGACGATATTGTCGTAACGGAGATCAAGAACGCGGGGCTGTACCGGCAGGTCTGGCAGTCGTTCGCGGTGCTGCTTCCGGTCAAGAGTGTCGGCGTGATGGGAGATCAACGGACATACGCGTATACCTGCGCTATTCGCGCGGTGCATTCGGAAGATGGTATGACCGCCGATTGGGTGCCGCTGCCGTATGAGGTGCTCAAGCGGATCTCGAACCGCATTGTGAATGAGATCCGCGGCATCAATCGCGTGGTCTACGACATTACGTCGAAGCCGCCCGGCACTATCGAATGGGAGTAAGCTGAGCTGCGATTCCAGTCGCAACGAACGCTGACTCAAAGGTGCTATTACCCATCCTGATGGCTGGCGTGCATTCTGCTCTTTGCTGCTTTGGATCTTGTGCAGGGAGTGGCGGGAGAGGCATTCGAGTGAGCATTAACGGTAAATACCGGGTTGAGCTGGAACGGCTGGACCACGGGTACGAGGCGCGCATTCCAACGATCCATGGCTGCTTCAGTATGGGGCTGACCGAGAGCGAGACGCTGATGCGGTTGCGTAAGGCACTAGGCTTGCATATGGAGGCTGCAGGTGAGCTCCCCACGGCTGTGGAGACGATTCGGCTCGAGGTCTTCCGGACTTAACGCGTTTACTTAGTCTGGCCGGGAACGGTGAACTCTACCCCGGCGGTGCGATTCTGCTCAATGGTCGCGGGCAGGTTTAGAGCGGTGAGCGGGATCTGCCTCTGCCGGGTGCTGTCCATCACAAAAAGTGTGGTGCGGGTGATGGCATAGTTGCGCACCTTCTCGGGAGCGCGTCCATCGTTAAAGACCAGGGTCACCTCCGGATGATCAAGCCCATCGGTCACGGGGCCGGTGCTCGGCTTCGGAGTTGATGCGTGGCTCTCGTAGGGACCGCCCGGCGCAGGACCGCTAGGGTAGGGATAGGGCTGGGATGCGTCGCCGGTATTTGTCTGAGCCCCATTTGTCTGGGCTGCCGCGTCGCCCGAACCAGTGTAGGAAGGTCGACGCTGCTGCTGGTCTGTGCCTGTCTGGCTGTCAGTCGTGCTGGAACTCACGGCCCCAAGATCTGGAGAGCCGTCGATGTATCCAGGGTCGGCGTAACCCGGGTAGGCATAGCCGGGATAGTAGGCGCCATTGGCATCCCCGTACGGCTGATAGGCAAATCTGTGTGCATCGCCGCGACCCGGATAAGGCTGCACGTTGTTGTAGCTGGGCACCTCGAAGGTGGGGTGGGGATTCCTAGGCAGCTCGATCGATGGGCGTGGCGGGACGTCTAAGCTCTGCGAGCCGCCATAGGCCTGCGAACGGCCATAGGTCCGTGTAGTCCCCGGTGAGGCAGGACCGTAGCTACTGCGCGGACCAACCGGCCGGGAAGTTGGAGCAGCAGATCGGGTGGCTGGAGCCGAAGACGCGCGTCCAAGCCCCGTTCCAACCGCTGGAGCGCTAGCACGAGGAGCAGTCGTTTGGGACTGAGCTGTGTGGCTGCTGGCCAGCGAAGCAAGGCTAAGCAGAAGAGCCGGACCAATGATTTGTCTAGAGAAAGTACGCATAGCTCACCCGTTCGTAACCATTAGATGCGCGAGGATACGTGAAAGCTCCTTGACACACGCCGAATCGTACCGCAGTTTAGGGAGACATACAGGACGCTAAGTGGAACAAAATAATCATACAACCGCATCCCGGGCCGGGAATGTCTCGTCTAGACGCGCCTGCGATTCGCCCCCTACAGCGGTCCATCTGGAGAAGCGGCACTCGCTGGCGATCCGATGGATGCACTGGCTCAACTTTCCGCTGCTGGCGCTCATGATCGAGAGCGGCATTCTTATTTACTGGGCGGCTTCGGATGCAAATGGGGCGCATTCCCATCAGGTGTACCGCATCGGTCTTGGTCACTGGACGCTCTTCCGCTTCTTTCCGCTCGCGATGTACCGGCGCCTGCACCTAGGCTTTCGGTTGGCCAGTGGCACAGCCTACCACTTCTTCTTCATGTGGCTTTTCGGGATTAACGGGGTGATTTATCTGCTGTACACGGCGATCTCGGGCGAATGGCGGGAGCTGGTTCCCGGTCGCGATGCCCTGCAGAGCGCATGGGGGACAATCCTATACGATTTGCGCCTGCGCCCGGTCGCACCGCCGCAGGGCAAATACAACGGCGCCCAGCAGATTGCCTACACAGCCGTTATTTTGATGGGTATGGGGTCGATCGTCACTGGTCTGTCGATCTATAAGCCTACGCAGCTTCACCTACTGACCACGCTGCTTGGAGGATACGAAACCGCGCGTGCTCTGCATTTTTCCCTCATGATTGGCTACGTTGTCTTCTTCTCGATCCACGTCCTGCAGGTCGCTCGCGCGGGATGGAACAAGTGCAGAGCGATGATCATGGGATACGAACTCGTGCCCTTCGGGGGCGAAGGGGAGGTGCAGCCGTGAGCCATCTTATGGAACTCCCGGCCAGGGAAGCAGAGCGTGAGAAGAGAGCCAGTCATTCCCGAGTGACGAAGGAAGTTCAGGAGGAGGTAAAGCGACGGACGCGGCGCAGCTTTCTGACTGGAGGCGTAGCGGCCGCAGCCTGTTACGGGTTATGGCGAGTGCTGACGCGAGGCGCCTACACTGTTAACAATTTAAGGTTTCCGCTCCGCGCCGCCGAAGACATGAACGCTTCGTTGTCACGTCACGTTCTGGGCGACGCTCACCTTGTGCCGACGTTTCCGGCGGCACAGGCGGTACGCACGGTACGCCTAAATGGCAATATCGGAATCGATAGCGGGCTCAAGTTGGACTCCTGGCGCCTAGGGCTCACCGGCCTGGCGCAGCCGCATGCATATAAGCAGTCTGTGCCGGATGTGAATGCCTGGAAGTACGAGTCCTCTTTCGACGAAAACAATGCAGGTGACAACTCCACGGACGGCGCTGGCGGCATTCCACAAAGCAGCGGAGCAAAGGGAGGCGGGGAGATCAGCCCCAAAAGCGCGAACAGCACCGATGACGGCGCACTGAGCGTTGCCCCAATCACGATTGTGGTCAATGAGCATGCAACGGCAGATCGCGCGACCACCCCTCAGCCTGGCGTGTTGCTCACCATGGAGGAGATCCGTTCCCTTCCGCATGTGGACCTCACCGACGAGTTCAAGTGTATTGAGGGATGGAGTCAGATTGTCCATTGGGGCGGCGTGCGGTTTGCGGACTTGATCGCGCGCTACCAGCCGGTAGCTGGCCCAAGCGGCGGCAGAGCGCGCTACGTCAGTGTTGACACACCGAACGGCGACTACTTCGTCGGGCTCGACATCGAAGACGCACTTTACCCTCAGACCCTGCTCTGCTACGAGATCAACGGCGAACCGCTGACGATGGAGCATGGGGCGCCCCTGCGTCTGGTGATGCCGATGAAGTATGGAATCAAGCATCTGAAACAAATAGGCAAAATTACCTTCACGAACACCAAGCCCCGCGATTACTGGGAAGAGCAGGGATACGACTGGTACCAGGGGCTGTAGGGCGGCCAGCAAACAAGGTCCGCTCTCAGACGCTGCATTCGGCATTGACCTTCGCCGCATCCCATAAGCATCGGGGTGTCTGGAGTTGCAACGGATGAGCGTTGGACGTGTAGATCAGCAGCTAGAACACCCACATCAACAGCATGTAGGCGAACGATGAAGGGCGGCAAGGCAGCCGTAATTGGCTCCGGCCCGAACGGCTTGGCGGCTGCGATCATGTTGGCCCAGGCTGGCGCCGATGTCGAGGTCTTTGAGGCTGAGACAATTCCAGGGGGCGGGGCACGCACGCTGGAGCTGACCCTGCCGGGATTTCAGCACGACTTCGGTTCCGCTGTGCATCCGATGGCGCTGGGATCACCATTCTTCAAGACACTACCGCTGGAGAAGCACGGCCTGGAGTGGATTCACTCGCCTGCGGCACTGGCCCATCCCTTCGACGATGGCACGGCGCTCATCCTGGTCAGGAACATGGACGAACAGCGATCCATTCTTGGCCGGGATGGCGCAGCATGGGAAAGGCTTATTGGGCCATTTGCGGAACGCTGGTCACAACTGGCTGAGGATGCGCTTAAGCCACTGTCATTGTTACCTAGAAATCCGCTGCTCATGGCGCAGTTCGGAGCCAAGGCTTTTATGCCGGCCGCGGCACTCGCGCGTGCGTACCTCCGGGAAGAGCGGACGCGCGCTCTCTTCGGAGGATTGGCAGCACATTCGTTTCTCTCGCTGGATCAGCCCTTGAGTGCTGCCTTTGGGCTGATCCTTGGAGCAACGGCCCATGCGCTGGGCTGGCCCATTCCGCGGGGCGGCTCGCAGTCGATTACGAATGCGCTCCTGGACACCTTGCAAGGTTTGGGAGGAAGCCTGCGAACGGATGCGCGCATTCACTCGCTGATTGAACTGGGAGACCGCGACCTGACGCTCTGTGATCTCTCGCCACGCCAGCTGCTGGAGGTAGCAGGCGACCGGCTCTCCTCTGTCTACCAGAAGAAGTTCGCGGTGTATCGCTACGGCCCTGGTGCGTTCAAAGTGGACTACGCGCTTTCAGCTCCTATCCCCTGGAGAGCGCGTGAGTGCGCAACTGCGGCCACCGTTCACCTGGGCGGAAAACTGGACGAGATCGTCGCGTCCGAAGCGGCGGCCGTGAATGGCAAGCTCGCAGAACGCCCCTTTGTTTTGCTGGTACAGCCTACGCTGTTTGACACCACGCGAGCGCCTGAAGGCAAACACGTTGCCTGGGCCTACTGCCATGTGCCCAATGACTCGACCTTCGACATGTTGCCCCGGCTGGAGGCACAGATTGAGCGCTTCGCGCCGGGCTTCCGCGATTGCGTTCTCGCGCGTTCTGTACTCTCTCCGCGCGGTCTGCAATCGATGGACGGGAATCTGGTCGGCGGCGACATCAACGGCGGCGCTGCGACCCTGCTCCAATTCGCCTTTCGGCCCACCTGGCGCTACTATGCGACCTCTGACCCGAGCCTCTACATCTGCTCGGCTTCGACGCCTCCGGGAGGCGGCGTCCACGGCATGTGTGGTCACAATGCAGCGGTCATGGCTCTGCGGCGCTTGCGCAGGGCCGGCATTTAGCTTGTTCTCCGCTGCGTGCATCTGCCTGGCGCTTACTGCGCTCTAGTCAGGTACAGCTTTGCTTAGACAAACAGGAGAGATATCGACTGGCCATGACTGACAAGATCGAACCAAAAGTAGCGAAGCAGGATACGGAGTGCGCCGATCGGATTCGCGCAGCGATGAAGGAACAGAATCTGGATGCGTTTTTATGCGCGCTGCCTTCTCAGGTGTTGTTGCTAACCGGCTTCTGGCCGGTGATGGGCTCGACAGTCGCAGTCCTCACCAAAGAGGGTGAAGCTCATCTGGTTGTGCCGCACGACGAATCGGAGCAGGCCAAGGAGATGTCAGTGGCGCGTCGTCATCCCTACGCACCCGCATCGCTCTCGGAGATCGTGACAGTCCGGTCTGGCATCGTCAATGTGCTCGAAGGGGTGATTCGCGCTGCGGGACTGCACCGGGCACGCATTGGTGTAGAGGCGCAGGGAGAGACGCAGCCTTCTTCGTATCTTTCCCAGTACCTGTTTGGAGATAGCCTGCAGGAGGTGGTGCGCACTGGATTTCCCGAGGCCATTCTGGTTCCAGCGGACGCGACCTTCAAGCAGCTCAAAGGAGTTCTCTCCGCGCAGCAGCTGGGTCGTTTACGCAATGCATGTGAGATTGCTAAGCGTGGTTTTGAGGCAGGGCAGCGCTCCATTCAGCTTGGCAGATCGGAAGGAGCAGTCGCCGACGCTTTTCGTCATGAGTTCACCGAGGGCGGCCTGTACTATGCCGTGCGGAGTGATGCTCACCTCTTTTGTATGTCTGGGCATAACTCCGCGGAAGGGAATGCTGCCTTTGCAAAGACCCGGAGGCGCGTGCTGGAAGGCGGCGACTTAGCTATGATCCACTGCAACTCCTACGCCGACGGCTTGTGGACAGATATCACCCGTACTTATACCTGCGGCGAACCCGATGATCGCCAGAATAAGATGTATCAGGCGATCGCCGAGGCGCGCTCCGCGGCCATCGCGAAGGTCGCTCCAGGTGTCGCGGCGGCCGACGTGGACAAGGCAGCGCGCAGGGTGCTGGAGAGCCATGGCTTCGGCAGGGAGTTCACGCACGCGACTGGACACGGCGTGGGCTTCAGCGCTGCTGACCATGACGCAATCCCGCGGATACACCCTGCGTCCACCGACGTCCTGGAGACTGGTATGACCTTCAACATAGAGCCAGCTATCTATATTGGAGGCTACGGCGGTATGCGGCATTGCGATGTCGTGACCGTGGGAAAGGGTGACGCTGAGGTTTTGACGGATTTCTGAAGACAGTTTCGGATAGTATGCTGAGACCGAGTATCCGGAAGACTAAGATAAGTCGTTTCCGGGACTGGTTAGCGTATCTCAACGTGTGAGATAGAAAGTAATAAGTTATAAAGAGTTACAGCAGGACATTCGCAGAAGTTCAGCGGTGGTTATGTAGCCACGGGCCCGAACAAAATGGATTGAGATAAGGCCGGCACTATGGAACTCTCTGGCGATCGCATCTCGGCGCTCCTAGCACAGATATACGGAGCCGCGTCCAAACCGGAGTTATGGCTGGAGTTTCTTGAAGACCTGCGACGGTGCACACGCTCCGACAAGGCATTCTTTCTTGTGTCTTCCGGTGCTCAGGGCAGGTTTGATCTCTCGTTGCAGTCGGGGTTCGATGCTGCAGCCGTGCATGAGTGGCAGAGCTATTGGGCCACGCGTGACATTCTGCTGCAACGCTTCCTCTCGGCGAAACGCGTGCACGGTGAGTGGATCGGTTCCAGTTCTTCCGTAGTGCCCGATGACGAGTTCCGCCGTAACGAAGGCTACCGCGGCTTTATGGTGCCGCAGGGGCAAAAGTACCAATGCGGTGCGGCACTCAGCGGGCCTGAGAACGGTGTGCAGGTAGGATTGTCGCTTTTGCGGCCTGCTCGGGAGGGAGAGTTCGACTCCAATACGGTTCAGCTGCTCTCAGTTCTCGCCCCGCACCTGGCCCGGGGCATGAGCCTCTATTACAAACTTCAGTCCCTGCAGGTTGAGGGCGAGGTGATGCGGCAATCTGTCGAGGAGCTCGGGTGTGCCGTAATCGCGGTGAGGGAAGATGGCTGCGTGGTCAGCATGAGCCGTTCCGCTGCCGCTCTCACGAACGGGGATAGCGGGATGCGGATTGTCGGCGGCCGGCTTTGCGTGGGCAATGCGGAGGAACAAGCCACGCTCATGCGGCTTGTCATGGGCGCCGCAAAGACGGGCGCCGCAAGCACCGGCGCCACAAAGACGCGCGCTGCACACTCCGGTGACGCAGAGTTCCGGTGGACAGAGCCGCGCACCGGCATGCCTTCCCTGCACACAGTCCGTCGCCGCACGCCATCCCTGACGGGGGAGCATTGCACACCAGCGCACGGCGGAGCGATGCTGATCTCGCGTCCAGTGCCCCTCAAGCCCTTGCAGGTGACGGTCTCGCCTTTCCGGTCCAATCTCCTGTTCGTCGCGGATGCCCCGGCCGCCCTTATTTTTTTGAATGATCCGGAAGCAAAGCCGGAATCGAGGGCACGCCTGCTGCAATCACTTTACAAGCTCAGCCCCACAGAAGCGCGCATTACGGATCTGCTAGTGGCGGGATGCGATTTGGGGGAGGTCGCGGAGCAGCTGCGGATGATGGTAACCACTGCGCGCTTTCACCTTAAATCTGTCTTCCGGAAGACTGGCGTGCACCGGCAAAGTGAACTGGTGCGCCTGGTGCTCGCACTCCCAGGCCAATACGATGCCTGACAGTCCTTTTAATTCAGCGGCGATCGCTTGCAGGTATGCTGTCCCCGTATGGTGATCAAAGGCGATATCGTTGTGGACCTCGCTACCTCATCCGGGCCGATGCGGACGTACCTCTTTCGTCCGGCGGCAGAGGGCCGCTATCCGGGCGTCTTGTTTTTCTCAGAGATCTTTCAGATGACCGAACCGATCCGGCGTTTTGCGGCGTTCCTGGCTGGACACGGATACTTGGTCGCTGTCCCAGAGATCTATCACGAACTGGAGCTAGCCGGCACCGTGCTGCCCTACGATCAGGCGGGTTCCGATAAGGGTAACGCCGACAAGTATGCGAAGGAGTTGATCTCCTATGACAACGACGCGCGCGCACTGATCGACTACCTCTACTCACGGCAGGACTGTAGCGGCAAACTAGGTGCAGTGGGGATCTGTCTCGGCGGGCACTTGGCTTTTCGTGCGGCGATGCATCCGGAGGTTCTGGCCGCGGTGTGCTTTTATGCAACGGACATCCATTCCGGGACCCTGGGTGCTGGGAAGCGAGACAACTCACTCGAACGCACGGCGGAGATCCGCGGCGAGCTTCTGCATATCTGGGGGCGGCAGGACCCGCATGTGCCGCTCGAGGGCAGGGCGAAGATCAAGGCCCGTCTGGATGAGGTGCAGGCGAACTACCAGTGGGTGGAGTTCAACGGCGCACATGCGTTCCTGCGCGATGAGGGCCCGCGGTATGATCCAGCACTGGCGTATCTTGCGCAAGGAATGATGCTGGAGCTCTTTCATCGGAAGCTCGCGCTAGGCTTATAGTGAGTGGATTCGGGGGCAGGTTGGGGCTGCTCTTCGAGTTTCTGACGCTCTTCCTCGGCTTGCCGCTCGCCTTCCGATACGCGCCGGTTAAGTTGCCGGCTCTTCCTGTACTGTGGGTAGCCACAGCCTATTGTTACTGGGTGCTGCGCAGCACTTATCCGGAGGTGAGGCTCTGGGACTGGGATGTACCGGGCCGGGTCTGGCTGGGGATGTTGCTGCTCTTTCTACTCGTGGGAGGGTTCATCGCGGCAAACGTCTGGCGGCATGCGCCTCGGCTGCTATTTTCCTTGCCTAGAAAGCAACCCGGGCTGTGGGCGCTGATCATGGTGCTTTATCCGGTGCTCTCAGTCTTGCCGCAAGGCATCGTGTACCGTGCGTTTCTCTTCACGCGCTACCGCCCGCTCTTTGGCGGTAATCTGTGGCTGATGATCGCGTTGAGCGCTGGCTGCTTTGCCTTTATGCACATCGTCTTTCGCAACCCTGTTGCGGTTTGGTTGACCTTTGCCGGTGGGCTGCTCTTTGCCTGGCGCTACGGGGAGACCGGGTCGCTTCCCGCTTCTTCCGTGGAGCATGCTCTTTATGGCTGCTTGATGTTTACTGTAGGCCTCGGCGAGTACTTCTATCACGGCACTTACCGCGCGGCGCAAGTTCTGCAGGCTAAGTAGCTGCTGCCGAGCCGGTCGCGAATGTGCATCTATCGCTGTGCAAACGAGCAGCACCGGCATGGGAGATGCGATTCGAATGCGGAACTCTCCCCCGTTAGCGGCGCATTAATCACAAGAGATTGTTTTTCGTTGCTACCAGGCATGCATCCAACTGTCCGTGTCCAGCGCATGAACGCGCTGACTCCAGACAAAATTTTCAACAAAGGATTTCACTATGGCAGCCAACGATTATCAAGATACCGCGGCAACAGGAACGAATGCTCAAGTAGTTGTCGGTTTGTTTCGCAATTCGGACGATGCAGAGCAAGCGATCAATGAATTGAAGACCGAAGGGTTTCGGGCAAACCAGATCGGCGCGGCCTTTGTAGGTGGAAGCTCACAGAACATGGGTACGGCGCGCTCGGCCAGCGGCGCTACCGGAAGCTATCCAGCGACGGGCGACTTCGGCACCGACCGCACAGGCACTGATCGCATCACGACAAGCACCGGCCACGCCGCTGCGCATGCAGGCAGCTGGTGGGATCGCGTGAAGAGTGCATTTACGGATGAGGGTGCGACAGATACAACCGGTCGCACGGTCAACACCACTGGAACGACCAACACCGCAGGGACAGAAGATAGCACCAGCTTGAACTACGGGACGGGTGAAGGACACCTGGGTTCTTATCCAAACGAGTACGACTACTCGGGGTCGGAGTTCGAGGGTTCGCTTACCGGACTGGGTATCGCGCCCGAGCAGGCACGGAGACTGGCCGCTGAGCTTGGCTCGAATGGCGCAATTGTAACCGTGCATGACTCTGGTCGCGCCGCCGAGGCGGAAGAGATCCTGGCGGACAATAATGGCCGCATCCGGCACGAAGGATCCGATTCGCTCACGGGAACCGCAGTTGGGAGCGCAGCGGGCACCGACGTTGCCGATACGACTGCAAACCGCACCGACATGGCGCAGCAGCGTGTACAGCTCTTTGGTGAGGTGCTTCGTGTACACAAGGACCGCATCAACCGTGGTGAAGTGCGGCTCCGCAAGGAAGTGATCACGGATACGCAAACCGTTGAAGTGCCAGTCTCGCGCGAGGAACTAATCATCGAGCGCGTTGCCGGCAGCAATCAGCCAGTCGATAGCAAGAATGCTTTCAGCGGCGAGAAAGAGATCCGCATCCCGCTCAGCGAAGAACATGCACGGGTGGACAAGGATGCTGTTGTGCGCGAAGAGGTCTCCGTTGGAAAGCGCACCGTGACGGGTACAGAATCGGTTGATGAGCAGGTTCGCCACGAAGAACTGCGCGTCGAAGACAACACCAAAACCGGAAACACCACCACGAATACTGGCAACACTCGCTAGTACCTGCGGTAAGAGGAAAGCGGAGACTTCGGTCTCCGCTTTTTGTTGCTTCTCCTTTTCTTTGCATCCCGTGAACTTCCAACCTGCTGCGAATTGCAGGCATGCTCTCCCGTATTCTATTCAAGTCAGTTCACAGGAGCGCATGCACGGCCCAGCAACTACTCTATACCGCGAAACGAAGCGCCCCTCCTCGCACAAGCAGCAATGGCTCATATATCTGCTGGCTTGTCTTAGCGGGGTGGTGGCTGGGGTTGGCCTTACCTTCTTCTACTACTTGCCCCTAGGTCACGATCAAGGCTGGTACCTGTATGTTGCGGACGTTTTCCTCCGCGGAGCGAAGCTGTATAGCCCGGATCTGATGGAGACTAATCCACCGTTCATCATCTGGCTCTCGGCTGTGCCGGTGCTTCTGGGCAGGCTGCTGCATGTGGCCTCCTGGACCATGCTGAGGGTATGCCTGGATCTCTCGATTATCGGCGCTTTGATCTGGACGGCGCGGCTCTTCAGACGTCTTCCCGAGGGGCGTTCCTCGCTACGACTCTGGCTCTTGATCCTGGCTGAGCTGGTGGCCATGTGCTTCATCGCGCGCCAATACGATGTGGGCCAGCGGGAGCACTTCCTGGCACTGACGCTGCTTCCGTATCTCTTTCTCGGAGCTTTGCGTCTGGAGGGAGTTGCGGTCTCGGCTTGGGAGAGTGCGGCGATCGGACTTGTAGCCGGCGCGGGCATCTGCACCAAACCGCAACAGGCGCTGGTGATGATTGCAGTCGAGCTTGTGCTGGTGCTCGGGCGGCGATCGCTGCGCGTGCTCGCGAATCCTGCGCCCTGGATGATCGCGCTCGCTGGGGCGCTTTACCTCGGGGCTGTGGAAGTGTTCGCGCACAGTTACATAACGGAGATGGTGCCGCTGTTGCGGCAGGTGTATTGGGCTTACAACCAGGGAACAGCAGTCTTCTTCGCCGCGTATCGTGGCATTCTGCTGGCTGCTGCGGCTGCCGTGATTATGTTTCTGGTTTTGCGAAGGCAGTTGGGGTTGCGGTCGCTGGAGTGGATGCTCCTGGCCGGGGGTTTGGCGGCGCTGGTCGCATTCTACATTCAGCACCGGTTCTGGACCTACCAGGTTGTGCCGGCGTCGATCTTCCTGTTCCTGGGAGCGGCGGTGATGGGGATAGACCTGCTGACCGGGGTCTTTGGCGTGAGGGCCGTGGCGGCGAGACCGGCGGTGGCTGTGGCGTGCCTTACGGCGGTGGTGACGAGCTTCGCGGCGACGCGGGTGCTGAAGCCGCGGGAGTACGATCCGGTGCGGGCGACGCTGGACGGGATCTTCGCCACGTGCACGCCGGGGACGCCGGTGTACTTCATGTCTATCGACATCTTCGCGCTTCCGGGGGTGCTCGAGAACCACCTGGTGTGGTCGTCGCGCTTTCCGCACCTTTGGATGACGCCTGCGATTGTGTTCAGCAAATTGGGGTTCCCGCATACGCTCGGTCCGGCGCAGGTCCGGGAACTAACTGAGCTGCAGCAGCGGGAGCTGGCCGAAGATTTTTCGCGGTGGCGGCCGGAGCTGGTGGTGGTGGATCCGTGTGGGTCGGAGTCGTTTTGCGAGGCGATGCGGCTGGCGGGGCCTCCGGGGGGTCTGGTGCCGTGGTTCAACCAGAGGCCGGCCTTCGCTGCGGAGTGGGCGCACTATCGGCTAGCGAAGCACCTGTACCGGTATGACCTGTATGCGCGGCGGGATGCGACTGGGTACTGTGCCGTAGTGGGTACCAAATAGGGACGAGCGAATAGGGAGTAGGAAATAGATCAGAAAACTTGGCGTAGTTCTGCCGGGGTACCCCCCTCCCCCCGGACTTTTCGCTAAAGTCCTCTGCCAATTGGACTTAGCTGGTAGTGGTACCTGTAAAGCCCTCATTCCAAAGGTACTTATGGGCAAAATCCTGCAAGCAAAAGACTTACGCTATTATTTGCGCAGGGCCGGAGGTGTGTTCACTCCAGGCCCTGCTCTTATTGTTCCAGATTCGGCGAATTAGTACGCCAGCTTCTGGCCTCCGTTTTCTAGCCCTGCGCTTAGGCGCTGGCGATGCGGCGGGTGAGGTCGTTCTGTTCGTTTTGCGATTCGGCGCCGATGGTGAAGCTGTCCAACACGCCGCTCTTGAGTGCGTAGTTGATTGCCTCTGACGGACGGTCGCGCATGTCTCCCTGACCTAGAATCTTCATGCCGACGATGCCTTTGCCAGCGGCACGCATTTCCTTGATGACGCTGATGACGGTGTCGGGGTCCGCGTCCATGTGAGAGCCGATGGGATTGAGGCGAACAAGGTCGACCTCCACCCAAGGCGAGGCAGCGGCGGCGCGCAGGGCCTCGATGGAGTGGCAGGAGACACCGTGGGCGCGAATGATGCCCTTTTGCTTGGCCTCGGAGAGAACATCCATGGCGCCCCGGTAGCGGGTGGTCCAGTCGGCCTCGGTGACGCAGTGGATGAGAACGACGTCGATGTAGTCGATGCCGAGTTCGCGACGGAACCGATCCAGGTCGGCGCGCACGCCGTCTGCATCGCGGGTGTCGGTCTTGGTGAGGACTGTCACCTTGTCGCGCGGGAGTGTCTTCAGCGCGGCGGCGACATAGGGATGACTGCCGTAGGAATCGGCTGTGTCATAGAAGCGGAGGCCGTTGTCATGGAAGCCGTTGCTGAGCAGGCGGGTGACGGGGTCGGTGCCGAGGCGCGTCTGGTTGGATCGTTTGCCACCGCCCATGGTACCGGTACCCATGGCCAGGCGGCTGGTGCGGATGCCGGTGTTGCCGAGGACGACGTCGTCGTGCGCGTTGAACTTGTGTGGGAGGGGTGAGGAGGGGATGGGGACGGCTCCGGCGAGTGTGCCAGTGAGCCAGGCGGCCCCGATACCGGCGGCGCCGCGACGCAGGAAGTCTCTCCGCTGCATGGCTTACTCCTTTGCGATCCACGATACGCCGATTGTGGGTGTGCGCGGGAGGGGAGTTTGGTTGAGTGGAAATGCGGGGGAGTAGGGGATAGGGAGTAGGGAGCAGCAAATGCCTCTGCTCTGGGATGACGGGTGATGGTGACCGGCTTTGGTGGTCTCCCACCCTTCCTTCGCTTGCTGCTCAGGTCAGGATGGGGCACCCGGCGTTTGTGGGTGGACAGCAGATCCCTCCACTGCGCCGGTCTTGCGCTGGTGCAAGACGGCTCCGGTCGGGATGACAATCCAGTGTGGTGCGCTGTTCTAGTGGCTGTAGTGGTGGTGATGGCTGCGGCGCTCGCGGTTGAGGCGGACGCGTTTGGTGGTGCCTTTGCTTTTGCGGATGTGGTCGCCGACGTAGCCTCCGCCCGCACCTACGCCCGCGCCGATGAGGGCGCCTTTGCCGCCGCCGAGGAGTCCGCCGACCAGTGCGCCGCCCGCGGCGGAGCCACCGACGACCTTGGCGGTGTTGTGGTGCTGCTTGTCATAGGCGTTCTGCTCGGCCCGGGCACGGTCGTGCTCGGCTTGCGTGGCGTTCTGGGCGAGCACCGGAACGGCGGTGATGGGCAGCGCGAGCACGCTCCCTAAAAGTGCGGCAGTGATCCATTTGGTGGTGCTGAGGCGCATGGTTTCTCCCTGATCAGAAGCAGGGTACGGGTTTGCGTTGGTTGTGGGAAGGTTACGGATGGGGGAGTGGGATGGCGGGGAATCTCAGGATATGTCTAGGGAACAGCAGGTCCTTCGGCTCGCTGCGCTCGCTCAGGATGACGGTGTGGTGGGTGGGAACTGCAGGTCCTTCGGCCTCGGCCAGGATGACATGGGGTGGGGGTAGACTCAGGGGATGCCGAGAGGGTTGAGAAAGGGTGCTGGCCGCACGAGCGGGGAGCGGTTGGGGAAGGGGCATTTCCACTTCATTACGTGCTGGTGCTACGAGCGGCGGGCGAAGCTGGGAGAGGAGCGGCATCGGGATTTGTTTGTGCAATTGCTGGAAGTGGTGCGGGTGAAGTTCCGGTTTGGGGTAGCGGGGTACGTGGTGATGCCGGACCATTTTCAGTTGCTGATGACCGATCCGGAGATCGATACGGCGGCAAACTCGATGGCGACGCTCGAGCAGCGATACCAGCGGCGCTACAACAACTCGGTGCGAGAGACCGAGCCGGTGTGGGCGACGCCCTACGCGGACGTGAATGTGTGGACGCCGGAGAGTGTGGTGGGGCGGCTCCGGCTGATGCACGAGGCTCCGGTGCGTCGCGGGTTGGTGGCGTCGGCTACGGAGTGGGTTTGGAGTAGTGCCCGGGAGTATGCGGTTGGAGCAGGGGCGGAGTTGGTGGGTGGGGTGGTTGAGATAATGGGAGTCTCTGCGGAGTTTGGGAGAGCGGATGCGCCGTAGGCGCATGACCCACCCTTTGCGTCAAGTTTTGGCTGGGGTAACTAGCTGCGTTAAGCGCAAAGAATGGGGCACCCGCGGCTGCTCTTATTACGTCGATTGCGCTCCTGAGGCCATACCACGAACTACCCGATAAGTGAACCAGCCCGTATCATCTCCAGTGATAAAGACCTGCTCACGAGCACTTTCTATACCCTTAAAGACGCCGACGCCGTCGTTGTAGGACGTGAAACTGATCAGATCCGATAGTCGAAGCTTTAAAGCTTCGTTCTGACCTTTGAAGTAAAGATGCCTGTTCGTAAGAGCAAGGATTCCAGAGTCCTTGGGCACCAGACCGGAAACTCGTTCTATCTGTGTTTGCCCACTGCCACCACGAGCGTAGACGCCGGGTATCACTTGTACGCTTAGACCTGCATACTTGCTGGGGTGTCGTATTGTTCTCTCCTCATTTTTTGCATAAGCCGCCTGTCGAAAGCACCAGATGAGTTGCTCGTCGGACTGTAGATTGAAAGGGAGGCCTGTCACGGTGCATCGATCAGGCAATCTCTCTTCGACAATGTCATTCATTACGAGTAATTGGACATAGCGCTCCCAGGTGAGGGCGTCTACATTGCCTTCAGCGATGCTCATTGCCTGCTGCAGTGAAGCAATTCGCGGAGTGAGATCGATGGACCAGCATGAGATCTGTCCATTGACTGCCGCCCGGAAAGCCTGCAGCGCATCGTCCCTTAACGCGCCGTCAAGTTTATCGATTTCGTACGTTTGGTCTTGACCATCGCCAATGGTACGGCTGCCGTCCAGGACGGAACTGATGTAGGAGTGGAATGCAGTTCGCTGATTCTTAACTTGCTCTCGCTGTGCCTCTTCCGCCAAAAAGACGGGTTGACACTCATCGTGCAGATTCGAAAACAAACCCGACCATTTACCGCATACTTTACAACTTGCCATGGCGCCTCCGATCACTTGCTAAACGACCTGAAACACTTTACAGCGCTGTCTTTGCAAACGAGAAATGCCTATGACAAAGATAGAAAAGCCCCGCTAGCGCGGGGCTTTCTGTTTTGCGGCGCAAGCCGCGTATGCCTGGACGGCGAGTCCTAGTCGGCTAGGACGGTGGCGTGCTGGTGGGTGTTGGATTCGGCGGGTTCGCTGTCGACTTTGTCGTGCCAGGAGTGGGCGTGTTCCAGGGCTTTGTTGACGTTCTGGATGTTCTCGACGCCTTGGGTTTCTAGCCATTCGCGGAAGGGGCCGGCGCCGGAGAGGGCGTAGACCTTCATGCCGTCGGCCCAGGTGGCGCGGCCGCAGAGGACGCCGTTGAAGGTGGTGCCGGATTCGGCAGCGAGGCCGAGGGTCTCGATGAAGACCGCGTTTGAGACGCCGGCGGAGAGATAGATGAAGGGCTTGTGGGTGGTGGAGGCGGCGTCGCGGAAGTGCTGGAGGGCCTGGTCGCGGGTGTAGGCGACCTCACCCTTGAAGGCGCGGGCGCCCTGGACGAAGCCCATCTGGACGGGGACCTCGACCTTGAGGACGTCGACACCGTACTTGTCCTTGCCGAACTCGGACATAGAGCCGGAGACGATCATGGGCTTCTTTTTGGCGTAGTCGAGGCCTTTTTCGTCGCCACCGTGCGGGTCGTAGCCGACGAATTCGAGGAAGAAGGGGATGTCGTGGGTGCGGCACTCGTCGCCGATGCGCTCGATCCAGGCGTGCTTGCGGTCGTTGATGTCGGAGGTCTCAAAGGGGGTGTAGTAGAGCAGGACCTTGACGCAGTCGGCGCCGGCTTCCTTGAGGCGGCGGACGGACCAGTGGTCGAGCAGGTCGGGCAGGTGGCCGGGCGTGGTGGAGTCGTAGCCGGTCTTTTCATAGGCGAGCAGGAGGCCCGCGTCGTGGCGGTGGTGGGTGGCGGGGAGGCCGAACTCGGGGTCCAGCAGGATGGCGGAGGCGTAGCGGGTGAGGACGTCGGTGACCAGGGTCTTGAACTCTTCGAGGGCGGTGGGGGGGACGTCGGCGACGCCTTTTTCGCGGGCGAGGGATTTCTGGAGAGAGCCTCGCTGGTCCATGGCGGCGGCGGCGATGACACCGCGTTCGTTGGAGACGGCCCGGAGACCGGCGAGCTTTCCTGGGGTGAGCTTGAGCATGGCGTGGTTCTCCTGCGGGGAATGGCTTCGATGGCAATTGTAATTGGACTGGCCGTCCAGGCATAAGCGCCTTCGGCGCAAAGGAACGGGACCCTTATTTGGATGTGGCGAGGAGATCGCGCTGGGCAGTGAACAGCTGGGCGATGCCGCGTTCGGCGTAGTCGAGCATGCTGTTCATGCGGGCGCGGGGGAAGGCGGTCTTCTCGGCGGTGGCCTGGACCTCGACCAAGCCGCCATCTTCGGTCATGACGACGTTCATGTCGACCTCGGCGGCGGAGTCTTCTTCATAGGCGAGGTCGAGGAGGATCGCGTCTTCGACGATGCCGACGGAGGTGGCGGCGACGAGCTGGCGGAGAGGGGACTGCTTGAGGGTGCCGGCAGCGACGAGACGGTTGAGGGCGAGGGCGAGGGCGGCGCAGGCTCCGGTGATGGCGGCGGTGCGGGTGCCGCCGTCGGCCTGGAGGACGTCGCAGTCGAGGATGACGGTGCGTTCGCCGAGGGCATGCATGTCGACGACGGCGCGGAGGGAGCGGCCGATGAGGCGCTGGATCTCGTGGGTGCGGCCGGTGATCTTGCCGCGTTCGGACTCGCGGGCGGTGCGGGTGAGGGTGGCGCGGGGGAGCATGCCGTACTCGGCGGTGACCCAGCCGCGGCCGGAGTTGCGGAGCCAGCCGGGGACGCCGGTGTCCACGGTGGCGTTGCAGAGGACGCGGGTGTAGCCGAGCTCGATGAGGACGGAGCCTTCTGCGGTGCGGACGAAGTCCGGGGTGAGGCGGAGGGGGCGGAGGGCGTCGGCGGCGCGTTGGTTGGCGCGGAAGTTGGGGGTGGTGGTCATCGTGACTATCTTACGTGCGAGGGCTTACGTGCTTACGTGCGAGGGCTTACGTGCGGGGGAGTACGGGAGTTGCTGTAGGTGGCGGACTTATGAGTGCGACAGATTGGGTGCAACTGGGAAGCAAGGCGAGGCAGCGAACGGAAGTGTTACGCCGTTCCGATGCTTTTAGTTACAAAAGTCAGGCGGAGTCGCAGTTTGTCGCTGACTTACCAGCGGGGTACTCCTTAGAATCCATTCAGCGAATCCTGTCCAAACTACAATGATGAACGAACTTAATTCTCTGGAAAATCCCGGCAAGCTGCATCTGCTTGTGGTCGATGAAGACGTGGCGATCTGCGGTGCATGCATCGAGATAGCGGTGAAGCAGGGATTCGTTTCCCAGAGCGTGGCGAACCTAAAAGAGGCGCACGCGCTGATACGAAGCCAGGGCATCGACGTGGTGGTGCTGGACCTGAAGACCCCAAACCGGGAAGGGCTGCAGCTGCTGAACGAGATCAAGACGCTGAAGCCGGATACGGCGGTGATCGTGATGACGGCGTCGGCGTCGATCGGGTCTGCGATTGAGGCGATGCGGGCCGGGGCTACGGAGTATCTGACAAAGCCGTTTGCGCTGGAGGAGTTTGCTACAGTGCTGGAGCGGGCGGCGGACCGGCGGCAGGCAAACGGAGCCAGCCGGAGCTTGCGGGAGCGGCTGCGGAGCAGCGGCGGAGTGGGTAATTTGATCGGGCGCAGTCCGGAGATGGACAAGCTCTATCGCATCCTGGCCAAGGTGGCGCAAAGCACACATCCAGTGCTGATTTTGGGCGAGAGTGGGACCGGGAAAGAGCTGGTGGCGCGCGCGATTCACTCGAGCGGCGCCAACCCGAACAAACCGTTTATCCCGGTGGATTGCGGGTCGCTGGTTCCGGCGCAGGTGGAACGCGAACTCTTCGGGTATGTCAAAGACGCCTTTCCGGGAGCGAACCGGCCCTCGGACGGGCTACTAGTGGCTGCCGAGAGCGGCACGCTCTTTCTCGATGAGATCAGTGAGATCCCGCTGGATTTGCAGGCAAAGCTCTTCCGCGTGTTGCAGGAGAAAGAGGGCCGTCCCCTCGGCGCGGTGCGCAGCGTTCCCGTACATGCGCGCATTTTGGCTGCGACGAATCGAGACTTGAGCGCCATGGTTGCGAAAGGCAGCTTCCGGAAAGATCTCTACTACCGGCTGAACGTAGTAAACCTGCGTATCCCGCCTTTGCGGGAGCGGCGCGCGGATATCCCGCTGCTTGCGGCGCACTTCCTGGATCGCATGGGCCGCGAAAACGGAGGCAGCTTCACGTTGAGCGACGACGCGCTGCGCACCATGATGGATTACGACTGGCCGGGCAATGTGCGGGAGCTAGAGAACGCCATCGACCGGGCGTGTGCGCTCTCCTCCGGGCCGGTGCTGCACATGGGCGATCTACCGGTGCAACTGCAGAACCACGGCCTGGCGCTGAAGCGGGCCACAGCTGCCGTGGCGCCGGTTGCAGAAATTGCTGCTCCGGACGAGTGCGATTGCGAACCGGAAGTGACGCCGCTGGCAGAGCTCGAAAAGCAGGCGATCCTGAGCACCATCAGGCAGCTCAAGGGTGACAAGTTGATGGCTGCGAAGCTCCTCGGCATTGGCAAGACAACGCTGTATCGCAAGCTCAAAGAGTACGACCTGGGCGAGAGCATGGTACTCGAAGCTGGCGATTGAGGAATTAAAGGGAGAACAGTGCATGCAGCAGTTCGTGCTGATGATTACAGCGATGGAAGGAGCCGAGAACTGTGCGGCTACCCTGAGCCGCCAGCTGGAGTTCGAGGTCCAAGTGGCGACGACGTGGCAGGGCGGTCTGGGTGCGCTGCGCGAGCGGGAGTACTCGGTGGTCATCGTGGACGAGTCGATTGCAGATGCCGACCCGCGGGGTGCGGATCTTCTTTGGAAGAATGCCGGCTTGGCAGTGCCGCTTCAGGTGAACTTCGCAATCACGGGCAGCTCGCGGCTGGCACGCGACGTGCGCGCAGCGATCGCTCGCCGGGAGCAGGACCAGGCGCTCGCGATGCGGGCTGCCGCTTCGACCATCGAGCGGGACTTGCGCTCCACGGTCACGGGACTTTTGCTCCAATCGCAGCTTGCGCTGGCGGAGCCAGCCTCCCCGCCGCAGTTGACGACCAAGTTGAAGCTGATGGTGGAGCTTGCAGGAACACTGAAGCAGCGGCTCGACTTCCCGCGAGCCTAGCCGTACGGCGCATCTGGCTCGTGGTTGCGACGCTGTGACGGGAAGCGAGCGGGGGCATTAGGCGCTCAGTAACTTAAGAAGCACAAAATCTATCGTGCGCTCGATCACTCGACGAGTGACACTCTCGGCACGCTGCGAATCGAAGCCGTGCGGTGCTCGGGCAGATTAATCAATTCCAGGCGTGCATCCAGTTTCAAGGCTTCGGTAAGCGCCGCGTCCAAAACTCGGAAGCAATTGCGGAATCTCGTCCGCTCCGCTGCGAATGATCAGCAGCGGCGTGCCTCTCTCGCCAGCAACGGCAGTACATTCAAGAATCGCAATTCGCCACCACCTCAATCTGTCAGTAAGGCGATTCCAGCCAGGAGGTAAATAGGACTACTCGGATCACTCCCGCTATCGTCAATTATGCGTTAGTAGGCGTAATCCTCTTCTGAACATCTGTCCAATTTGCGACGTAAATCCTTAATCCAAATAAACCTTAACCACAGTACACTGCTTCGACACGTGGTCTTTGTTTTCCATGCCGGGTTGCACCCGTTGTTTGAGTCGCTTGCGTACCTTGCTGGGTTCGCTGTGTATCGTGAGGTGCGCCGGCGGTTTGGGGATGGTTTGGCGGATGAGCAGCGATGGCTGGTGATTGCTGCGGCAGCGTTTGGAGCCTTGTTGGGCAGCCGACTGCTGGGGGTGCTTGAACAGGTTCCGCGGCTGCATATGAGCTATCGGATTTTTCTGATGCCTGGAGGCAAGACAATCGTGGGAGGTCTTCTGGGTGGTTGGTTGGGTGTGGAGGGAATCAAGCGCGTGCTGCGAATTCGCTCGCGGACCGGGGACCTGTTCGCGGTGTCGCTCTGCATCGGCATCGCGGTTGGACGGATTGGGTGTTTTCTGGCCGGGTTAGCGGACGAGACGTACGGTCTGCCGATGGCACTTCCATGGGGTGTGGATTTCGGAGACGGGGTACGGCGCCACCCGACGCAGCTCTATGAGGTCGTCTTTCTCTTGGGGCTCGCTTGTATGCTTGGTCGGTTGCAGGTTAGACCACACGCAAATGGTTCGTTGTTTCGCGTGTTCATGACTGCGTATCTGAGCTTTCGGTTGCTGGTTGATTTTCTGAAGCCGCAGCCTTTGGTGGGTGGAATGAACCTGATTCAGTGGGCGTGCGTTGGCGGATTAGTTGTGCTGGCGTGGGCTGCCAGGAAACGTGAACAGGGTGGATCGGTCGCGGTGCATCATGTTTTCTGAGTGGAAGCACACCAGTGCGATGGCTAAGCTGCTCACCATCTCTGCTGTCGGGATGATGGTTTCACTTGGGCTTTGCGGCGCGTTCAGTGCCTTGCCTGGCATGGGCAGTGGCCGCGTTTATTTCTTGATATTCGGTGCAGTGCTGTTCGTGATTTCTCTTCTGGGACTGATTGTCGGCTTGTTCTGGGCAATGTTCAGCTTGTTCTTCGGTGACAAACGATGACCACTCGTACGCGTCCATACCTTTTCTACGACACCGCCGTTTCGATCTGCTCCACGTGCTATCGCCGTATTGACGCAAAGATTGTCTTTGAAGGCGAAGCGGTCTTCATGCTCAAGCGCTGCCCCGAGCATGGGTTTGAGCGCGTCCTGGTTGCAGACGATGCCGAGTACTACCGGCGCTGCCGCGAGGTGTTTCTGAAACTGCCAGAGATGCCGGAGCGGTACAACACGCCGGTGAAGTATGGGTGTCCATATGACTGCGGTCTTTGCCCGGACCACGAGCAGCACTCCTGCCTGACGGTGGTTGAGATCTGCGATGCGTGCAATCTTTCGTGCCCCATCTGCTATGCGGAGAGCGGGCCACACAGAACGCTCTACAGACCGCTGGAGCAGATCGGGAGAATGCTGGATGCGGTGGTGAGGAATGAGCGTGAGCCGGATGTGGTGCAGATCTCGGGCGGCGAGCCCACGCTGCATCCTGAGTTTTTCGCGGTGCTTGACGCGGCGAAGCGGCGGCCGATACGGCACCTGATGGTGAACACGAATGGCATCCGGATAGCGCAGGAGGATGGGTTCGCCGAGCGGCTGGCGACGTATATGCCGCAGTTTGAACTGTACTTGCAATTTGACTCGCTCAGACGTGAACCGTTGATGGCGTTGCGCGGAGCGGACCTGCGCCTGGTCCGGGAGAGGGCGCTGGAGCGGTTGAACCGGCTGAAGATTTCGACGACGCTGGTAGTGACGGTCGAGCGCGGTGTGAATGACGATGAGCTGGGTCGCATCGTGGAGTTTGCGCTGGAGCAGCCATGCGTCCGCGGCGTTACCTTTCAGCCGGTGCAGCAGGCTGGGCGTACGCTGGGCTACGATTCGGCGGCACATCGGCTGACGCTTACGGAGGTGCGGCGGCGGATCCTAGAGCAGACTCCTACCTTTAAACCGGAGGACCTGATCCCGGTGCCGTGCCATCCTGACAGTCTCGCGATGGCATACGCCATGAAGGTGGGCGGCGCGGTAGTTCCGCTCACCGGGATGATTGATCCGGATGTTTTGATCAATGGCGGACGGAACACCATTATCTACGAGCGCGACGAGGCGATCAGGAGCCAGATTTTCAAGCTATTCGCGACCAATCACTCGCCGCAATCGCAAGCCGCGACACTGCGAGAGCTGCTGTGTTGCCTTCCCCAGGTGCTTGCGCCAAGAGAGCTGGGCTATGAGAATCTCTTCCGCGTGCTGATTGTGCAGTTCATCGATGCGCAGGGGTTCGATCTGCGTTCCGTCAAAAAGACGTGCATCCATATCGCGCATCCGGACGGCATGCGCCTGATTCCCTTCGACACCTACAATCTCTTTTATCGAGATGACCTCGAAGAGACACGGTTGGCGAAACTAAGGGAGAAAAGTCTGGTTTGTAGCTGAGTAGAGGGAAACGCTGCGAAACAGAGAAGATTAGCGTGTGTCATAGTCCGGCTCGGGGTCCGTTTCTACTGGGTTCGATCTCTAGGCCTGTACTCTGGAATTGTTCCCGAGTCGTGCGCGTCGCCAGAGACTTACGATTTCTTAATCTAGCGGCGTTCTCCGAGGTAGCCCCACGGACGGGACAAGCCATCTGACTTGCGTGTAAACCAAAGTAACCGATTCTTTCGTACTGTTCGAAGGTGACAGTAGGAAGCGTGAACGGCCGCATCTCGAAGCGTGAACGGCCGCATCTCTTAGATTGCTGACCTTTCGGCACGCATCTATCTTAGGTTGAGAGGCACCCATGGCTTCGACTCGTTCCGTCGACATCTTGCCCGCGCCTGAATCATTGGATGCACTGCGTCGCAATGTTGAGCAGCTGGTGGAGATCGTCGACCGGTTACAGCTCCAGGAGACCGGCACTTCCCTGCGCGTTCTGGAGAGCTTGGGAGAGCGGATCAGCGCGCGGTGGGTGACGGTAATGCTGCTGAGCGACTCCTCGTGGGGCAAGTCGTGTTTTCTGCAGGCGCTGCTCGGCACGACACTCGAAGAGGCGACAGTGCCCCGTGATACGGGGGCTTGTACCTACCTGGAGTACGGCCGGGAGGCGGAATGCGCAGTCGTGCTCTCGCATGGGCTGACGGCCCGGCTTCCCCCCGAGCAGCTGCCGGAGTTCATTGCAAAGAAGGGTCTGGCGTCGCAGATCCAGCAGGTTATGGTCCGCCTTCCGAATCCTGTGCTGAAGAGCGGGTTGGTCGTGATCGATGCGCCCGAGCTGACTGACGATGCCTTGGTGAATGGCACTGAGCAGACACTCATGCAGGGAATTGTCGATGCGATGGCCGAGGCGGATGCCTGCGTGTTCATCATGGACGCCGGCAAGGCGTGCAGCGAAACCACACTCAGGTTTTTGCGGGCGCAGAGGGGCAGGTTGGACAAGTTTCATTTCGTGCTGGAGAGCACGGAGACGCAGACCGAGATGACGCAGGCGGTAGCGGTCAAGCTGGTGACGCATGCGCTCCAGCAGTACTGTGGAATCGCCAAGCCGCGGATCACGCTGCTCTCGTCTGGAGCAGCGGACGGTGCCGACGCCGAGCGCTGGAGGGAACGCACCCACTTGGCAAACGCAGAGGCATTCCGGTCCAGGCTGGTGGAAGGCGCCCGCGCCTCTTGGCAGGACGCGATCTCCATGGAGACAGCGAGGACGGCCGGCGAGGTGGTGAGCGAAGTGGAGACGGCGATACAGGCGAAGGAGACGTCTCCTTTGCGGCGTGCCAAGATGCGCCGGGAGATCAGAGCTCTCCACGAACTTCGGCAAGAGTCCGAAGAGTTGGCCGTCGCGAGCCGCGCAGCCCTTCGTAGTTCTGGCGAGATGGCAGAGGGTGGGAAGGCGGTAGGGCGTACCCCCGTAGCGCAGGCCAGTCCTCCCAAGGCAGAGGTCACTTCGGACGCAGCACGGGAGAGTGCGTCTTCTTTCGATGCGGAAGAGCCGGTGGCTGCTTTTGTACCGGAAGCTGTCGTTCACGCTCCTCCACCCCTGAGCGAAGCTTCACAAGATGGGAGGGCTGTACCTCCGGACGAACTGCCGAGCGAAGATATAGCCGGGAGCGCAGTGCCAAGACCCGGTGTGTGGGCGCCGATGGCGGAAGACGTAACGCCCCTGTCTTCCCCGAGAGAAGCCAGCACGAGAGAAGCTGGCGCGAAAGAAGCCGGCGCGAGAGAAGCCCGCGCCAGAGAGAGCGGGGAGAGTGTCCGTCTGCCGCAGCCGGGACGCGAAGCAGGTGTGCGTGAGAGCGGGTTGAGAGCCGCTGTCGCTCAGAGTGTTCGTGCTCAGTCATCTGACACACGGACCGGGGAGTTGCGTGAGGACAAGGTGATGCCACGCCGTTCCTTCGGCCGCACAGTTTTGCGGGGCGCCGGAGTGGCTGCCGTTGCGGCAAGTGCCTGGGGCATCTTTGCCATGATTCGACCGTATGTCACGAGATCCAGTGTGCCACTTGCGCACTCCCAGGCAATGCAGACCGGAATGCAGGTTGACGACACATCCACCATGCCAACACCTACAAGCGCCGATCCGCCGCTGTCTAAGCCGGGAATGAGCCCTGCTCCAGCTATAGGGTCTGGACGACAAGTCGCGCCGAAAGATGAGAATCGCTCAGCGCTGCCCGCGGCGCTTCCAGCCACTGGCCGCGTTGAGACGGCGAAGGACCAGACTCCTACGCCAGTGGCCAGTGCGCATTCCTCGATAGCTTCACGGCTGGGGACGCCACCAACTCCGGCTGCCGATGAGCTTCTCTCGACACAGAATTCCGGGCATCTTGTGGCGGACGAGACACTGCAAGCCGCACTTAGGAACTGGGTCTCCACATTTCGCAGTGAGGACATTCAGGCACAAGTGGCTTGCTATGCTCCCAAGGTGGACACCTACTTTAATTGGCGCAATGTGACGCCAGAGCAGATACAGTACGACAAGACGCGAGCCTGGGGAAGAGTCGCCAGCATCCATAAGTACGCGGTAACTCCGATCAGCATCTCCGACGAGGCGAATGGCCGCAAAGCCATGCTGCTGCGCAAAGACTGGGATACCACGACGACACGAGGCACAGCGTTTGCTGGGAGCGAGATAGAGAAGCTGGTCTTTGCGAAGCTGGAAGGTCAGTGGAAGATTGTAGACGAACAGGAAGTAAAGGTCCTCAAGCTCCGCCGGGAGTAGTGCTCCCATCCCGATCGCGTGTTTCAGCATCTCCAAATTTCATAGTTCGGTGGCTTAGTTCGTATAGGGAGAGTGGATGGTGGAAAGAGGTTGGCATCGCACGATTGCCATTGTTGCCGCAGTGGGTATGTTGGCTACCGGATGCAAGTCAAAGAAGGCAACCGCCAACAATGAGAACTTCACCAAGGCGCTGAATGCTTATTTCTATACCCACGATGACTGCCTGTACCCGCACGCACTGAAGTTCCCCTATGAGTTAAGCAGTACCGGCAAGGCCGAAGTGAGCCCCAAGGCGCTGGATGCGCTGACCGATGCGGGGCTGCTCACGCGGGACGAGGATCGCAGCATCAAGGTGAAGCGCTACGCGTTGAAGCCGCTGGGAACCAAGGCGACCGCCCGCTTCTGCTATGGGCATCGCGAGGTTACAAATGTTGAGAGCTTCACTCCGCCAGCCAATACGGATGGGCATTTCATGTCGACCGTGAACTATAGCTACGCGATGAAGGATGTGCCGGAATGGGCGAAGGATGGGGCCGTCCAGCATGCGTTTCCTGAGATGGAAAAGGCGGTCAACGGTCAAGGCCAGGGCAAGACAGACGTGATGCTTGCGTTTAATGGTTGGGAAGTGCCGCAGTGAAGAGCTGAGGGACGGTTGGCTAAGGAGCGGTCAGCAAAAAAGCGGACAGTTAAGGAGCGGTGTTTAAACAGCTAAAAGGCTGTGGCGTAAGGAGTGAGGCGGCGAAGGTCCCCCCTAGATCTAAGGCGGCCTGAGAAACGTCTGCTAGCCGCCTCTATGCCGACCGCTTCTCCGCTACTTTAGTGAATCGTCTTCATCTTGTTCGACATATAGTCCATCAGGAGATATTCACCAAGGCGGTCCGGCGTGGTGAAGTAGGCCTTGCCGCGGCACATCTGTGTGACCTTCTGGACGAACTGGACCAGGCCGTAGTCCTGAGCGAGCATGAAGGTGTTGATCATGACATTGGAGCGTTTGCAGCGGTTGACCTCTTCGAGCGTCTCGCTGACGACCAGCGGATCCAGACCAAATGCATTTTTATAGATGCGGCCGTCGGGCAGTGTGAGCGCCGAGGGCTTGCCGTCCGTGATCATGACGATCTGCTTCATGTCTTTGCGCTGGCGATCAAGGATGCGGCGCGCCACGCGAAGACCCTCGCGGGTGTTGGTGTAGTACGGGCCCACCTTGACGCGGGCAAGTTGTGAGATCGGCATCTCTTCGGCGGAGTCGTGGAAGAGCACGAGCGAGAGCGAGTCGCCGGGGTACTGTGTGCGAATAAGATGCGAGAGTGCCATGGCGACTTTTTTGGCGGGAGTGAAACGATCTTCGCCATAGAGGATCATGGAGTGCGAGCAGTCGAGCATAACGACGGTGGCGCAGGAGCTTTGGTATTCGGACTGGTGCACCTGCAGATCGCTGTACTCCAGATTCAGCGGCAGGGAGAGGCCTTCACGGCCGATGGCGGCGGTGAGCGTGGCGGTGGTGTCCAGGTTGAGTACGTCACCAAATTCATATTGCTTAGAGCCGCCACTGGCCTCGATACCGGTGGCCCAGTGGCGCGTGTCGTGTCGCCCGTAACTGGATTTGCCGAGTGAGCCGAGCAGGTCGCGCAGCGTCTTGAAGCCGAGAAAATCAAGGCTCTTGTCGGTGACCTCGAAGCGGACCTCGCCCTGCGCCTGACCGGCTTGGCCGGCAGTCGGGGAGGTGCGGGAAGGGTCGTGCGGCGGCTGGACGGAGATGTAGTTCTCCTGTTCCATGCGCTGCATGATTTGCTCGATGAGTTGGTCGAGCTGGTCCGAAGACATCTCGTCGAGCTTCCCCTGTGTTTGCTCGTCGAGCATCTCGCCCGACTGGAGCGCCTGCTTGAGCGCCTCGCGCAGGTTGTCCATGGTGTGCTCGCCATCGAATTCCGCGAAGCGCGAGAAGGGGTCCTGAAAGCCGGAGTCGAGCAGGTAGTCGGAGAGGGCCTTCAGCAGATCCTCAAGCTCCATCTCGGAGGCAAGGTCACCGTTGTACTTGGTGTAGCGGACACGCTTCATACCTATAGGGTAGCGGATGGCGGCGGTGGAAGCCACCGCTTGTTGTCCGGTCAACAATTCTGACGTGCCACCCGGTTTATGCAGGTATATGCGCCGTGGGATTGGCCCGCTTAGAGCCGAGGGCCGAAGTTGGAGCGAGGTGCGGACTGCGGGTGTGGTGCAGCACACCACCTTTCTTACCATTCCTGAAGTTCTACATAGCCCACGCTTAAACTGAGACGCTAGTACAACTGGGCGGTTACAGAATAAGTTAATTAATGCTATCGACCAACCAACAAAGGCTCATTGTGAAATAGCAATGAAAGGTAAGGATCGCTGTAACTCTGCTCAGAGAGCCTAGTCGCACCCCCGAGATCGTGTTCAAAGCCGCTATTAAATCTCCTGGAAACCGCCAGACTGAATGCGAGCTCGCAACGGCTCACACAACGAAGAGAGATAGGATTCTATGAGCAGACAGAATGTACTCGCTGTAGGACTCGCACTGGGCTACTTGTCAGCCTTCAACTTTGCTGGAGCGCAAGTTGTCGCGCAACAACATCCCTCGAACCAGATCTCCGGCCAGGCGACTGCGGTTATGCCCAAGAGCGCCGCAACTATGGATATGATCATCAAAGCGTCTGCTGCTGCTCCAGGTTCTCCTGAAGCCACAGGGATCGGCAAAAGCGGTCCGCAATTCGGCCCGTTGGGTCCTGGGCCGGGATGCAACCTGTTTCCCGCTCCACCCTCCGTTGGCGCAAGTGTCGGTCTGTCGTATTTCGGACCTATGCCTTCGACGGTCAACCCTAGCCTGGTTGGCCCGGTCCAACTTTTACAATCCGGCAAAGTCGACGCCACAAAAGGAACATTGACCCTGCCTCTCTATGAGGGCTACATGAGGAACGGCCATGTTCCCGTCTGGTACATTCTTACCGATGTCGATGATAAAAATGTCGCTGATCTACTAGGCCTTAACTTCTCGACGAAGCTGACAAGTGCGGGCCCGGGCGCGCGCACTGCAAACTTCAATAAAAACGGCGATCTCATTTTTAATGCTGGCACCGTTGATTTTTCGCCAGAAAGGGAGCTGGTCGCAGGCTCCGAAACAAACCCGTTTCCGCCCTCCGTTGCTAAACCCGGCTCTGTAGGCGATAGGTACTATAGCCCACTGGTCCGCGTCCTGAACGCAGGTGGAATTGTCTACAATGCTTCGATCGTTGCTTACGGCGTTCAGGCCAAAGACATCAACTACCCCGACGGAAATGTTGACTACCACAAGGTTCACGATGAGGTCCTGGCGATCGACCCTTATGCCCAGACTGTTACCTTGCAGCTTGTGAACGGCTTTAGCTTTGGACGTCCCCTCTGGTACATCTCTATGGACGCAAGCACGCCCTTAGTAGCCGCGATCGAAAGCAACACATACGCGCCTCATATGGCGAACTTAGAAACAGGTGGAGACGACAGCTTTGGCAGCCCAGTGGAAAGAATCTTTATTGCAACAAATGGCGCAAGGGACTGCAACGATCCGAGGAGGCAGGGACTGGATGCTGCTATCGAAGACGGCTACCGTCCTAACAACACCTTCGGTGGCATTCCTACATTGACCTTGGATTATAGCCCTATGTGGAACGGCCAGCTCTACGAATGGACCGACGACGCCGTTCAAAAGAGTTATCGCCAGCAGCTTCGTGAAGAGTTCCAAATCCTAACATATGCACAGGACGGACTCATCACTGGCCCAAACAAGACGAAGTTTGGAGACAGCAAATTCATTATTAACTGCCCTCCCGTACAACGCCTTAATTAGCCTAATTCAAAGAAGAAAGGCAGCTCTTTGGAGCCGCCTTTCTTCGGGTCTTGACACTATCCAGCGCATTTCTGATTTGCAGACTTAGGGTTGGACCTGCTTTGTGGGCTGAATGCGCGCTTCCTGCAGGTTGACGGTGGCAGGCTGGGCGAAGGCGTAGACCAGGGCGCGGGCGATGTCTTCGGCCTGAAGCGCCTCCAGTTTATCGCGGCGTTCGCGCATTTTGTCCTCCTCCACGTTGAAGCCCCACTCGGTGTAGACCCAGCCGGGCTCGATGACGGAGACGCGGATGCCCTCCGGGCCGAGCTCTTTGCGGATGGCATCGCAGAAGCCGATCACGGCGAATTTCGTGGCGTTGTAAATCGACCAGCCGTCCATGCCATAGAGGCCGGCGACGCTCGCAACGGTAGAGATCATGGCGCCGGCGCGGCCACGCAGCAGCGGAATCGCGGCCTGGGTGCAGTGCAGAACGCCGTAGAGATTGGCGTCGATGGTCTTGCGCCACTCCTCGGGCTTGCTGGTTTCAAACCTGCCGTTGTAGCCGAGGCCCGCGTTGTTGAAGAGCAGATCGATGCCGCCAAACTCCTTTTTCGCGGTTGCAAAGAGCGACTTGACCTGCTCCGCGTCACCGACATCGGCGGTGACTGGGATGGCGTTGTGGCCGAGCTCCTTCGCCAGCTCTTTCAAGCGATCTTCGCGGCGGGCGGTGACGAGGACACGCATGCCCTCCGCGACGAGCAGCTTTGCAGCGGCGTGGCCGATGCCGCTAGACGCGCCGGTGACGACCGCGGTTTTACCTTTTAGATCTTGCAATTGCATATACGCTCCGGAGTGATGGATATCTGGGATAAGATGCAGGCCCAAGGTGGACAACCATGTTGAGCTATCTCCAGAGTGGCCTGATTGTGCTGTTGGCGCTCCTTGCAGCGGTGGCCTTAATCGCGTTTCTTGACCGGGCGTGGCCCAGCCGCAGCCGCAAGCTAGTGAACGATGTAACTGGGTGGCAGCTGGGCGTGCTCGGCACCACCTATGCGGTGATTCTCGGCTTTATGCTCTACACCGTGTGGACGGATTTTCGCGCGGCGGAGATCGACGTGAACCTCGAGGCAACATCGCTGGTGAATATCTATCGTCTTGCAGCGGCGCTGCCAGAGCCGGAGCGCACCACGATGCAACGTCTGACGTTGCGCTACGCCGATGCCATGCTGCAGCAGGAATGGCCGGCGATGGTGCTGGGGCAGGGGAGCAATGCGGGCGGGCTGATCGCGAAACAGATGTGGACTACGATCTTGACGACTCGAACACAGAATTCGCTCGAACAGAACAGTGTCGACCACCTCACGAGTGAAGCAAGTAACCTGATGGACCGGCGAAACCTGCGGCAGGAGCAGGCGCAGAGCCGGTTGCCATCCGTGCTGTGGGTGCTGCTAATCGTAGGTGCGATCCTGACCGTGTCTTCAACTTGCTTGCTGGGGAACGAACGTCGATGGCTACACTACTGCCAGGTGCTAGCGGTGACCTTCGTGGTGACGGTGGCGCTCGCGGCGATCGGGGATATTGCGCGTCCATTTGGCGGGTCAGTAAGCGTGCCGCGTACGGACTTCGAGCGAGCCCGCGTGACGATGGGAGGCGAGCTTGAGGCGGGGGTTATAGGGAGGACACGGCAATGAGCGGCTTGCGAGGGAAGAGGAGTGCTTCAGCGCCAATCGTCGCGAGCTGCAAGGGTATCGTTCATCACCTGGTCAAACGAGGTGTTCTTCTTAACGAGAATGTCGGCAAAGTTGCGGTCCTGCCGCAGCAGAATGGCCTGCAGGCGCACGAGCTCAAGCAGCGCTAGAAACATACAGACCACTGCGTTCTCCGAGCGCGCGTTGCGCAGCATGCTGCCGAGCGAGACCGGCTTGTCTTCCATGGTCAAGCGGCGCCGCACGTAGTCGATCATCTGGCCGACGGTGACGGTCTCCTGGTCCATATCCAGGACGGGGCGCTGCTTGGCGCGTTCCAGGATGTCGCGGAAGACGCGGACGAGATCGACGGTGTCGGCTGCGATCTCGCGCTCGGCGCCTGCGTCATCGCGGAAGTCGCGGATCGCGGGATTGGTCCAGGTGGCGTCTTCGATCTGCTGCTTCTGTAACAGCATCTGTGCCGCATTCTTGAAGCGCTCGTGTTCGAGCAGGCGCTCGACGAGTTCGCGCCGGGGATCTTCGCTTTCACCCTCTGCGGGGTCGGCGGGGCTGCGGGGCAGCAGCATGCGGCTCTTGATGTGAATGAGCAGCGACGCGGTGTAGATGAATTCACCCGCGGTGTCGACATCGGTCTGTTTTAGCTGCTCGACATAGGAGAGGAACTGCGCGGTGATCTTCGCAATGGGGATGTCATAGATGTCGATGTCCTGCTTGCGAATGAGGTCGAGCAGCAGGTCGAGCGGGCCGTCGTAGACGTGGCCGATGGTGACGGAAAAGGGAGAGCCGGTGTCGGGTTGGGCTTTCGCTTTTGCAGGCGCCGTGACGGATGCAGGTGCTGTGCCCGCACTCGAATTAACAGGCTCAGCAAAATCAACTGAAGTTTGTTCTGTCTTCTGGATTTTTATGTTTTCCATTTCGCTGCCCTGCGCTTATTTGTCACCTTACCCAAGCGGTTCGTAGTTACCAACATACGACGTTACATCAGCTGGCTCTTGCCCTGGGAAATGAAGAAGATATGATTCTTCGATCTTTTGAACTGAAACCGCTATCTCTTTTTCAGACTTACTGATTGCGTTCCAGGCCGCTCTATAAATCTTCTGTGGCAGAACTAGGTCTATTAAAAGATATGACTTGGCCCAGCATAATAGGACAACGACTTCATAGCTTTTATTTCGAAGTACAAAATTCCACTGATTGGGTATATCCTCGCGCGACGTTGTAACAAAAACGCGTTTATTTCGTTGTGTGATGAATAGACGCTCTTCTGATCTTTTGAGCGCGGCAGCATAGGGTGCCATCTTCTTCCACCAAATATCTCGCAGCTCATGTCCACGTCTTTCACTGCTCTCATTCCAAAGAGCGCTGTGATTACGTAGATCATATTGGACTCCTTGGGCTTGTTTAATGTGATCCATCACCGTGAATGGAAATCTGTCAATCCCAGCCATAGATTCTGCTAAGCCCATCGCTTCTTTGACCTCTAGCATTGTTTTCTGTGCTCTAACGGCAGCCTTCTTTGCTCCTTCTACCAAGAGATCCCATGTGTCAGAGGGCCTTAGTTCGAATTGGCTGCGTCTATCTTGTAGAGGGTAAAGCGTGCGAATGATGGAGTTAGTTAATAAGTGTTTGCAGTTGATGCATGAAATTCTGGCAGTTCGACAGTCGTATCTAATGTCTGCGTCTATCGAGGGATTGCTGAAAATCTTGTGCAAGTCCGCGACTGGGCAAATGTCAGGATCGCCAGCTTGAGTGACATGATCGCGCTGTCCACCGTTGTACATGTTTTTGGTCTTCTCGGCGATTGTTTCTGCAGAATCGGTGAGCAAGATGGTGTTTCCGTAGCTCTTGGACATCTTGCGGCCGTCGGTGCCGGGTAGCTTGGGCGAGGGGGTGAGCAGGACTTGCGGCTCGGGCAGGATGGCTCGGTCAGGATCAGGCTCACTCGGATACCGAAGACCAGAGCTACCCCAACCTACTCCTTCAATCGTTCGCTTAGGTGCGTACATATGATTGAAGCGGCGCGCGACTTCGCGGGTGAGCTCGACGTGTGCGACCTGATCCTGGCCGACGGGCACGAAGTCCGCAGCGTAAAGCAGAATGTCCGCCGACTGCAGCAGCGGGTAGCCGAGAAAGCCGTAGGTGCTCAGGTCCTTCTCGCTGAGGTTCTCCTGCTGGTCTTTGTAGGAGGGCACGCGCTCGAGCCAGCCCAGGGGCGTGATCATGGAGAGCAGCAGGTGCAGCTCGGCGTGCTGCGGGACGTGGCTCTGCACGAAGATGGTCGACTGCTCAGGATCGAGGCCTGCGGCGAGCCAGTCGAGCGCGACGTCGAAGGTGTTCTGCTTGACCATGCGGGGGTCGGCGTAGTCGGTGGTGAGCGCATGGTAGTCCGCGATGAAGAAGTAGCAGTCGTACTTGCTGCGGCCGGTCTTGCTACCAACAGCCGGAGGCTCAAGCTCGTTCTGGAGGCGTACCCAGTTGTGCAGGGCGCCCATGTAGTTGCCCAGGTGGAGCTTGCCAGTGGGACGCATGCCGCTGAGGACGCGCTTGGGTCCGGCTGGCGTGGTGACTTCAGCGTCGGTGACGGTACGTGGATCGTGGTCGGTTGTGGTCATTGCGTTGGAGAGATTGTACGGGGAGCAGCGGATTAGCGGGTCAGCAAGTTAGCGAGTCGGCGAGTTAGCTAAAAAGCGGTCGGCTAAGAAGCGGTTGGCTAGGCAGCAGTCAGCAGGAAGTTCGTAGTCCGTGCTCAACGCTCGGGAAACAAAACGTTCGGAAAACAAAGAGAGCACAGTTGATACACAGCCTGCTTCGGCGACGGCGGATCAACTGCCGCTCCATTGCATATCGCAACCTCGCTAGCCGCTCTTTAGCTGACCGCTCTTCTGCCAACCGCTCTTTAGCTCTCCCCGCTACAAGGACAGCAGCAGCGTGTTGAAGAAGGCGAGCGCGGGATCGACGATGAAGCCGGCGACGCGACCGCCAACAAAAAAAATGAGGAGCAGGCTGAAGAGGCCGAGCCGGTCGTAGACCGCAGCGGCTTTGTAGGGCAGCATGTGCCGGAAGATATGGCTGCCATCGAGCGGCGGGAAGGGCAGGAGATTGAAGACGGCGAGAAAGATATTCAGCAGGATGCCGTAGTAGAAGATGATGGTCAGCGGTAGGACGATCGAGCTGGCGGCCATGAGATCCGCGCTGAGGCCGTAGCCGGCAATGGCGCGTACACAGGCGTGGCCGGCCGGGGTGAACTTCTCAATCATCACCAAGATGATGAACGAAGCGATGGCCTGGAGCACGTTGCAGACCGGGCCGGCGAGCGTGACCAGGGTGTCATCGCGTTTGAAGTTCTTGAAGTTGCGCCCGGTGATGGGTGTGGGCTTGGCCCAGCCAAAGAGCAGTCCGCCGAAACCCGGCGAGAAGAGAAAGAGCAGAGGCAGAATCACTGTGCCCAGTGGATCGATGTGCTTGATGGGATTGAGCGTGATGCGCCCCAGCATGCGAGCCGTCTGATCGCCCAGACGCGACGCGGTCCAGGCATGCGCGACCTCATGAAGGCTCAGTGCAAAGAGCAGGACTACGAATTCGAAAATCTTAGAGGCGATTGCTAGGTTCATGACCTTGATTTACTGACACTTAAGGCATGATCGTAGCATGTGGGTGCTCGTCATAAGCCTTTCGGAGTAACGCGCTTTGCATGGTTGCACGCGGTCAAAACAGCAGATCTCTCCACTGCGCTGCGCTCCGGTCGAGATGACTCAAGGATAAGTGAGTTGTGCTGCAAAGGCGGAGCGAACGGCGGTTAGTTCTCCGCGCCAAGTTATTTGGCTTATTTGACGACGCTTACCTATCTCCAGTATCCCAGCTTTCACCCTCGATGGCGTCTTTCTTCTTTATCTCTTTAGCCGGAATGCCGCCGCTGATGGAGCCGACCTCGACGTTCTTCGTAGCGACGCCCATCGCGCCGAGGATGGCGTCTTCGCCCACGTTGACGCCAGCCATGATGGAGGCGTGATAGGTGATGCGAGCGCGCGGGCCAATCTCGACTTTGCGGTTTTCCACGTCGAGCGCGTTCTTGGGATGGTGCGCGTGTGAGTAGACCGACGCGTAGTCGCTGAGAGAGGTGCCCTGCTTCAGGACGATCTCGCCACGGTCGTCGAGCATGACGTACTTGTGGATGGTGCAGTCGTCTTCGATGGTGAGGTTGTACCCAAAGGAGAACTCGACACCGTGAAAGATCTTCACGTTCTTGCCGAGCTTGCGGAAGATGTGGCGCCCCAGCATGCAGCGAAAGCGGAAGCTGAGCCAGTGATTCAGCGCCAGCGGTGAGCGGTCATACATCTGCCAGAGCCAGATGAGGGGTTTGCGCTCTGCATACTTCTGTTCGTCTATGTCGCCATAGTACTCGGGCTCGAGTGTGACATTGGCCGGGTCGAGCGAGAGCTCGACGGCGTTGAAGGGCAGCTCGGTGGTGAGCTGGAAGTTCAGTTTGCCGCCATGCGGGCGCGCAAAGAGGAGCTGATGCAGGGTGTCGCGCACCAGTTCGTTGCGCAGCCGCGGCTCTTTGTGCCGGGTGAACTCGTCGTCCAGAAAGCGCAGCCAGCGGCGGAAGACCTCTTCAGCTTCGGGAGTGGGGCGCAGGTCGCGGTAGGGGTACTCAGGCATGGCTGGTGCGGCATCCTCTCCGGAGAGCATACGTCAGTACGCGTATGACAGTACGCGTACGTCAGGATTGGATGCCGGGTGTGGTCGCAGGTCGCAGAGCTTACTGGAGGGCAAAGACGGCGTAGACGGTAGCGGTGTCCGAGACCTTGCGGGAGCTGATGGCAAGTGGTTTGACGTCTTTCATGGCAGGAGCAGGAGCCGCCATGGCCCGCATGAGCGGTATTGGCGGCCTCTCGGCGACCTCGTTGCTGGCGTAGACCAGTGGGCCGAGTTGGGCGTGGAGACCTGTGGCCAGCTTCTCCGCGGCCGCGCGCGCTTTGCTGAGCGCATTATCCATTGCTCGCCCGTGCAGCGCGTCGGCATCGGCGACGTTCCAGTCGACCTGGCCACTTTGGTTCGCGCCCGCCTTTACTGCAGCATCGAGAACGCGCGCCACATTGGCGGCTGGGACCTTGACGCTCCAGCTCTGCACTACTTTGAACTGGCGGGCAGCCTTCTCCTGCGGCGTGAGAGTGTTGGTCTCATACTGCTCGACGCGAGCGATGGACTGATCGTCGCTCTGGATGCCGTCTGCTGCGACGCCGGCACTCGCGAGCGCTGCGGAGATAGCATTCGAGGCCTTGGAGCCGTTAGCATAGGCGGTCTGGTAGTCGGCGCCGTACTCCGTGTAGCCGACGTGCACGGTAGCGACATCGGCTTCCATGGTGACGGTGCCGGTCGTGGTAACTGCAACCGTGCGGTTGTCTTTGCTGATCTGGATCTGCTGCGCAGAAGCCATGAGGGACCCTCCGAGGAAAGATGCTGTCAAGAGCAGGGCCGGGTACAGTTTTCGTCGTTGCGTGATCACACTCCAGATCGTCACTCTACAGGTCGTCACTCTAGAGATCATGGGATTCTCCTCCGTTAACGTACTTGCAAGCTGCGTGTGTCAGCCGTAAAGACGCGCAACTCTTGCAGAAGTCGCGTGACGGCTCTGGAATCGATGGCATGCGCGCTCTTCGCGATCCCATCCGGAAGCGAAGCGGAGAGTCCCGCGGCCACGAGTGCGGCAGCAGCATTCAGCAATACGATATCCCGCCTGGGTCCCGGTTCGCCATTGAAGATGCCAAGCAGGATTGCGGCGTTTTCCGCTGCAGTCCTGCCGCCGCGCAGATCGTTGGGCTGCGCGGATTCGAATTCTGCATGGGCCGGGTAGGAATCGCAGAGGACTATATCGTCTCCCGGGTTCTCTCCGTTGACAAAGGCTAGCGCGCTCGGGCCGGTGGTGGTGAGCTCATCTAATCCATCACTGCCGTGCACCACCATGCCACGGCGAACCCCGAGTCTCCGCATACTCTCGGCAACGCACGCGAGTCGGTCGGCGGCGAAGATGCCCATGACCTGCTGCCGGGCTCCGGCAGGATTTGAAAGTGGGCCGACTAGGTTGAAGATAGTGCGGAAGGGAAGCGCGCGGCGCACGGGACCCACGCGCGCCATGGCCGGATGAAAGCGCGGCGCGTGGAGAAAGACAAAGCCGGTCTGCCGTAGGCACTCGGCAGCTTCACCCGGGCCGAGATCGACGGCGACGCCAAGTGCTTCCAGCACATCTGCCGAGCCACAGTTCGAGCTCACGGCACGGTTGCCGTGCTTGGCTACCTTCGCACCGGCGGCGACAGCGACCAGCGCAGCGGCGGTTGAGATGTTGAAGGTGCCACAGCCATCGCCGCCGGTCCCGCAGGTGTCGACGAGTTGGGCGCGTTCGTCCCCGGTGAGCTGGATCGGAACGGCGCGTTCGCGAAGGCCGCGGACGAAGCCGGTGATCTCGTCGGCAGTCTCGCCGCGCACTGCGAGTGCGGTCAGCAGCGCGGCGATCTGGACGTCGGTCGCATTGCCGTCCAGCATGCTGCCAACTGCAGATTGCGCCTCGGCCTCGGTCAGGGAATGGCTGTCTTCGGCTGTGCTCCGGATGAGCTGGGGCAGGGTCTGGTTCATCACGGAATATCGTACTCTCTGCGCGGTCCTTCGCTCGGTGTACGCCCCGCACAACCGCACGCAGTTTGGCGGTGGAAGAGGCCTTCTGTAGTATGGAGGTTCTGTAGAAGAGCTGTTTCGATCCCTTATGAAAATTCACGAGTATCAGGCAAAAGACATTCTGGCGAAGTATGGCGTTGCGGTGCCGCGCGGTGAGGTGGCGAACACCTTTGACGAGGCGATGGACGTCGCGAAGAAACTCTTTACCTCGGGCGCGAGCGGCGTGGTGGTCAAGGCGCAGATTCATGCTGGCGGCCGTGGCAAGGGCGGCGGCGTCAAGGTGGCGAGGTCGATCGCCGAGGCGGAGGACGCGGTCAAAAAGATCCTCGGCATGCAGCTGGTCACGCACCAGACCGGGCCCGAGGGGCAGAAGGTGCAGCGATTGCTGATCGAAGAGACGGCCGCGATCGATCGCGAACTCTACCTGGGCATCGTGCTGGATCGTGCGGCGGCGAAGCTGGTCTTTATGGCGTCGCAGGCGGGCGGCATGGAGATCGAAGAGGTGGCGGCGAAGGATCCGGATGCGATTTTCAAGGAATACATCGATCCGACGGTGGGCTTCCAGCCCTACCAGGCGCGCCGGCTGGCCTTTGCGCTCGGGCTCAAGCCGGCGCAGATCTCCGATGCGGTCAAGTTCATGACTGGGCTCTATAAGGTATTTCTCGATACGGATGCTTCGCTGCTCGAGATCAACCCCTTCATTACGACAAAGGACGACAAGCTCTTCGCGCTCGACTGCAAGATCAATTTCGACGACAACGCGATGTTCCGGCACAAAGAGTTAAAGGAGCTGCGCGATGTGGCCGAAGAGGATCCGCTCGAGGTGGAGGCGTCCAAGTACGCACTGAACTACATCAAGCTGGACGGCAACATTGCGTGCATGGTGAATGGCGCAGGCCTCGCCATGGCGACGATGGACATCATCCAGCATGCAGGTGGTTCGCCAGCGAATTTCCTCGATGTGGGTGGCGGCGCAAACCAGCAGCAGATCGAGAATGCCTTTGAAATTCTCCTCTCGGACAAGAACGTCCAGGCAGTGTTCATCAACATCTTCGGCGGCATTCTGCGTGTGGATACGCTGGCGCAGGGCGTAGTCGCGGCGGCAAAGAATCTGAACATCAAGGTGCCGGTGGTCCTGCGACTGGAAGGCACAAACGTAGAAGAAGGCCGCAAGATTCTCAAGGATTCCGGACTGAAGTTCTTGGTTGGCGAGACGATGCAGGATGCTGCGCAGAAGGTTGTGGAAGCGGCAAGAGCAGCTTCTAGCCGCTAGCTCCTAGCCTCTAGCTATGGCTCAGAGATTTCAAGATTTAGCCGTCTGGCGAAAGGCGATCGCGTTGGCTGCGGAGATTTATCGGTCGACACAGGGGTTTCCACAATCTGAACTTTACGGGCTCACCTCACAATTGCGGAGAGCGTCTGTGTCGGTCGCAAGCAACATAGCAGAGGGTCGCGGGAGGGCTTACGGAAGATGAGTTCCGGAACTTCTTAGGTGTCGCGCAGGGTTCAACGTATGAAGTGCAAACGCAGCTCTTCATAGCTCGGCAGCTTGGCTTCGGTTCAGTAGAGGCGATCTCAGCTTGCGAAAGCTTGAGTGATGAAATCTCCAAGATGCTTGGAGTCTTCATTGCCTCTCTTCCGAAGAAGGCTAGGAGCTAGAGGCTAGCAGCTAGGAGCTTTATCGATGTCAGTACTGGTAGACAACAACACGCGCCTGATTGTGCAAGGCATTACGGGCAAAGAGGGTACGTTCCACGCGAAGGGTTGCGCGGAGTACGGCACCAAGGTGGTGGGCGGCGTAACGCCCGGCAAGGGTGGCACCACGCATGAGGGCTGGCCGGTCTTCGATACCATGGAACAGGCAGTGCGCGGGACGGGCGCGAACGCAACCATGATCTTTGTGCCGCCACCGTTTGCCGCCGATGCGATCCTCGAAGCGGAGGCCGCTGGTCTTCCGCTGATCGTGTGCATCACGGAAGGCATTCCGGTGAATGATATGGTCCGCGTCTGGGCCAAGCTCAAATATTCGGCGTCGCGGCTGATCGGGCCGAACTGCCCGGGCGTGATCTCGCCGGGCAAAGCGAAGATCGGCATCATGCCGGGACGCATTCACAAAGAAGGTTCGGTCGGCATCGTCTCGCGCTCCGGCACGCTCACCTATGAGGCCGTCTACCAGCTGACACAGCGTGGTGTTGGGCAGTCGACAGCTATCGGCATCGGCGGCGATCCGATCATCGGCACCACACATGTGGACGCACTGAAGTTGCTGAATGAAGACTCGCAGACCGAAGCTATCATCCTCATCGGTGAGATCGGCGGTACTGCGGAAGAGACTGCGGCAGAGTATGTGAAACAGCATGTGAAGAAGCCGGTGGTTGGCTTTATCGCTGGGCAGACTGCCCCTCCGGGGCGCCGCATGGGCCACGCGGGCGCGATCATCTCTGGCGGGCAGGGCACGGCGGCGGACAAGATGAAGGCGCTAACGGCTGCCGGCATCCACGTGGTGCAGTCGCCGGCTGAGATCGGCGAGACCGTCGTTCGTGTGATCGGCAAAGCCTAGCAACGAAGTCGAGTTTACTGCCAACCAAGTTACGGGAGAACCATGCAACGCACATTCAGCATCATCAAGCCAGACGCGATACGCAAGGGCTACGCCGGAGCTATTCTGGCTGAAGTAGAGAAGGCTGGTTTTAAGATTGTGGGCGTCAAGAAGCTTTTTCTTTCCAAGTCGCAGGCGCAAGGTTTCTATCATGTGCACGCGGCGAGGCCGTTCTTCGATTCGCTGACGACATTTATGTCTACGGGCTCGATGATCGCTCTGGTGCTGGAGAAAGAGAACGCGATCGCCGATCTGCGCAAGTTGATGGGCGCGACCAATCCGGCAAACGCGGAAGAGGGGACCATCCGCAAGAAGTTCGCAGGTTCGATCGAGGAGAACGCGATGCACGGTTCGGATGCCGGAGACACGGCTGCGTTTGAGATCGGCTTTTTCTTCGCGGGTATGGAACTAGTCTAGATCGCAGTACTGAAGATCCCCCACACATGCACTGTTCGGCGCATAACCTATTGCGCTTCAGAGTTGCGTAGGAAAGAAGGGCGGGCTGCGCAAAGGATGGGCAGCCGTCTCATCTCCAGGCATATAGCTCAGGGCTACTGTGTCCGCAGGGCTTGCATAGGGTCGATGCGCGAGGCCCGGAGTGCGGGTAAGGCGCATGCGGCTACCGCGGTGAGCAGAAGCGTGGCGATCATGACGGCGAAGACAGTCGCGTCGAGTGGGCGCGTGCCGTAGAGGAGGGATTGGATGAGCAGCCCCGCTCCGGCGCCACCCGCGAGGCCGATCAGCAATCCGGCGAAGACGGGCTTGAGTCCGTCGAGCAGCACCAGACGCAGGACCTCCGCCCGCTGCGCACCCAAGGCAAGACGGATGCCGATCTCGGTGACACGCTGCGTGACGAGATACGAGAGGACTCCGTAGAGCCCCACAGCGGCAAGTAACAGTGACAGTGACGCAAAGGCGAGCACGAGCGTCGCGCTGAAGCTCTCGGTCGCTGTGGTCTTGCCGAGAATCTGCTGCATGGTGAGGACGTCGTAGACAGGGAGCGCCGGATCAAGCGCGGCAACCTGCTTCTGCACGGGAACTGAAAGCGAGAGTGGGTCTCCGGCAGTGCGGACCACGATGGTTGCGCTGCTTGTCTGGCTGGGAATGCCGGAGAGGATGGGCAAGTACATGGTGGCCTTGATGGGCTGAGTGACATCGTAGAGCGTGTCGCCAACGACGCCGATGATCTCGTAGTTCTCAGCCTTCACATTCCATTTGATGTTGAGGTGCTTGCCGATTGGATTGTCGCCGGAGAAGAACTGGTCGGCCAATTTTTTGCTAATGATGATGTAATGGTCGCGCGTGAGGTGCTCCTGGTTGGTAAAGAAACGGCCGCTGAGCAGGGGGATCTGCATGGCGCTGAAGTAGCCAGGATCGATGGTGCGATAGAGCGCATCATCCTGCAGATGAAAACTGGTGGACGGGCGCTCGGGGATGGTAAAGACGTCGTCGCCTTCGTAACCGGCACCCGGGGCAGTGGAGACGAGCGCGGCGGCGCGCACGCCGGGGAGCTGGCGCACGCGTCCAAGCAGAGACTCGTGGAAGGCGATGACCTGCTCCGGCTTACTGTATTGTTTCTCCGGCAGGCCGTACTTGATGGTGAGCACGTGATCCGTGTTGCAGCCGAGACCGGAGGTGCGCAGGTGCAGGAAGCTCTTGAAGAGTAGCCCGGCGGAGATAAGCAGGACGACGGTGAGCGCAATCTCGCCAGTGAGGAGCGTCTTGCGGAGAGCAGCGCGCGACGCGCTACCGCCGATAGAGCGGGAGGACTCCTGAAGCGCTGCGAAGACGCCCTTGCCGGTGGTGGAGATGGCGGGCAGCAGGCCCGCAAGCAACGCGGTGAGAAAGACGAGGCCAATCGAGAAGGCGAGGACGGTCGCGTCCAGGTGAATGGCTTCGGCGCGGGGGAGGTCTCGCCAATGGTTTGCGAGCCAGCGTGTTGCCAGGAATGAGAGGAAGAGGCCGAGTGTTCCACCAGCGATGCTGATGATCAGGCTTTCGGTCATCTGCTCGCGAATGAGGGTAAGGCGCCCGCCGCCCAGAGCACTGCGGACGGCGACCTCTTTGCGCCTGGCCGCACTACGCGCGACGAGCAAGTTCGAGACATTAAGGCAGGCGATCAGCAACATGCATCCGACGGCACACAGCAGCACGATCAGCGGTGTTTTCACGTCCTGCACCACGTCGTCGATCATCGGCCGGAAGACCGCGTCTTCCGCCACGGGCTTCGATTCGTTTGCGAGATGCAGCTGGTACTGCAGCGCGCTCACCTCTTTTGTTGCGGCGGCAGCGCTCACACCAGTCTTGAGCCGGGCAATGACGTAGCTCTGATGGCCGTCGTGCATTGCATAGGAAGCTGGCGTGAAGGTCGAGGCGTACGGCACCCAGAGCTGAACGTGTGGATTGGGATAGGTGAACCAGCGGGGCAGCACGCCGACAACTACGTAGGGAGTGGTATCGAGGCGGATCTGCTGGCCGAGGATGGAGGCGTTTCCTCCGAATCGCCTTTGAAAGAGGCTCCAACTGAGCAGAACGACTTTATTGGCTCCGGGCTGGTCTTCCTCGGGGGTAAAGGGGCGTCCGAGGGCTGGCTGCATACCGAGCACTGAGAACAGATTCCATGAGCCGCCCGAGGCCTCGACGACTTCCGGCAGCTCCGCATGCTCGCCCGTGAGGTTGAAGCCATAGTAGCGCCAGGCGGCCATGTCTTCGAAGCCGTGTGTGCCCTGGCGCCAGTCACGGAAATCGGCTGGGGAGACTACGTTATAAGTGTCAGTCTCCAACCCGTTGCCACTCCGGAAACGCTCGTAAATCATGACCAGACGATCCGGATCTTTGAAGGGTAGCGGCTTGAGCAGGACCGAGCGCACGACGGTGAAGAGGGCGGTGGTGGCGCCGATGCCGAGGGCCATGACGAGGATAGCCACGACTGCAAAGCCGGGTGAGCGCCCCAGCGTCCGGGCGCCATAACGCACATCGCGCACGAACTTTTCCAGCGAGCCCCAGCTCCAATGCGCGCGAGCTTCGTCGCGCAGCACTGTTGGATTGCCGAAGGTGCGCAGGGCGGCGGCGCGCGCGTCCTCCGGAGCCATGCCGCGGGCGATGTTTTCCGCCACCTGCTGCTCCAGATGGAAGTGCAGTTCATTGTCCAGGCGGGCTGTTTCGCTCGCCCGCTGGAACAGTGTCATCCATGCCATGCGCACTCGCTCCATCCAACGCATATCTGCCTCCCCTTACACGCTCTCGACCACGAGGTTGATCGCGGTGGAGAGCCGGTTCCAGCTCTGCATTTCCTTCTCCAACTGCGCCCGGCCCGCGGCGGTCAGCGAATAGAACTTGGCCTGGCGGCCAGTCTCGGATTCGCCCCATTTGGCGCGAATCCAACCCTGCTGCTCCAGCCGGTGCAGCGCGGGGTAGAGCGAGCCCTGCTGCACCTGCAGCACCTCATTGCTGATCTGTTGAATGCGTTTGGCAATGGCCCAGCCGTGCTTCGGTTCAAGTGAGATCGTCTTCAGGATGAGCAGGTCAAGGGTGCCCTGTACCAGATCACTCGGTTTTCCCATACTATGACGGTCTACACCTTTGATTGTAGATAGTCAAGGCGTGCATGGAACGGAGAGTTCGGGCTGGGCGGGGCTTCGGTAGGCCCCGATAAGCCGGGAGACCAGGACCGCGAGGTAGAGGACGCCTAGTATCGCTTCGATGACGGACAGGGAACGCGTCTGTGCCGAAGCGGCGGTGATGCCGGCGGCTCCGAGTGAGGTCATGGTGCCGAAGCTGAAGAAGACGAGATCGAAGCGGTCGGGCAGGGCGTGCTGGTTGACCAACGGATCGAGGTAGAAGGCGTGTGGCTGCACGGCGGCGACCAGCATGTAGAGATTGGAGAATCCGAAGCCGATCAGCAGGTAGATACACAGGGCGCCAAAGATGGTCTCCGAGGTCACCTGTTCTTTAGTGAAGACCCGTTGAAAGAGAACGGCGACGATCAGGATGTCAAAGGCGAAGCTCAGGATGTAGTTGAGGATAGCGATCGCGCTGGCATCCGTTGTGGCCAGGGTGGTGCGCTGCAGAATAGTCGGTATGGCGAGCAGGACAGCAAACAGGACCAGGGTGCGGCGAAAGCTGACAGCGTAAACGCTGAGCAGCGTAATGGCCGTGGCCAGCGTGCGGAAGCCGTAGTAGCGGAGACCAGTGTTGCCGGCCTCGGGATAAAGGATCAGGTAGCCCAGCAAAAAGAGGAAGAGCAGGCGGAACTTGCGCTCGAGCATCGCGGACTGCTGCCGGGATTCGGTCATGGCGGGCTAGACATCGCCGCAACTGTAGCGGAGCCTGACCGGTGCGTCAATGTGAGATAGCGCGGGGTGAGGTGGGCGGGCGCGTTGAGCGTTGCTTCGCGCCGATCTTTCATTACAAGATGAAGCAGGTCCTTCGACTCCGGGCTACGCCCTTCGCTCAGGATTACAAACTTGTTTTGCTAGACATTCTAGGTTGGCGGCGCTTTGCGCCGACCCTTTTACTACAAGATGAAGCAGATCCTTCGGCTCCACCTTCGGTTACGCTCAGGATGACAAGCTTGAAAATGAATGCACGATCACCACACTACGGAGTCTTAGGATCGGCTCGGCGCAGCCAGGTTACTGCTCCGAAGGCGCCGAGCCAGGAGCCGAGGGCAGCGAAGACGACATACACGGGATTGCCGGTGTAGCTGATGACGGCAAAGGCGGAGAGCAGATACCAGAGACTGCTCCAGCTGGCGGCGACCGCTCGGCGTCGTCCCGCGACGGCCGCGGTGAAGAGCACATAGACGGCATCGGTGGCGGCGGTCGAGGCCAGGACGCCGATGGCGACCAGCGGATTGGGTGCGTGGAGGGTCATGGGCGCGCTCCGTTTGGGATGGGTGTTACAGCCGCTTTGCGAGGGAGTGCGAACATCTGGCACGAGGTTACCCGTACCGGACGAGTGCGCGGGAGAGAATAGAGTACATGGACACTTTGCAACAAGAGCGGATGCCGCGCGGAGTGGTCCGCGAAACGGAGCCGCAGTTGAACGATGCGACGCCACTCGATCCGAAACAGGAGTATGTGAACAGGCTGGCGTCGCTGCGGGCGACTGGGGAGCGCGACGGGCGGACAGACAGGACGCTGGGAGCGGCGAAGCTAGCGTTGGTTCTGGTAGGCGCGGTGCTGGCGGTGTGGCTGGCGAAGTATCACGTGGGGGCGTTGGCGTGGCTGCTCGTGCCGGCGGTGTTGTTTGTGGTTCTGGCGGCTGCCCATGAGAGGGTGCTGCGGCGGCTGCGTTACGGGCGGCGCGTGATCGCGCTCTACGAAGCTGGGCTCGCGCGCGTGGAGAATCGCTGGGTGTCTTTGGAAAAGACCGGGCAGGGAAAGACAGCGCAGGCCGAGACGGGCGAGCGCTTTCTGGATCCTGCCCATCCGTATGCGCGCGATCTGGACATCTTTGGCGTGGGCAGCTTGTTTCAGCTGCTGTGCACGGCGCACACCCGGGCTGGGGAAGAGACGCTGGCTGCATGGTTGATGGCTCCGGCGGCACCGGCGGAGGTGCGGTTGCGGCAGGCCGCGGTTGCGGAGCTGCGCGACCGGTTGAAGTTTCGCGAGGCGCTGGCGACGGCCGGCGAAGATGCCCGGGTAGGGCTGCATCCCGAGGCGCTGGTGGCATGGAGCAAAGGCGAGGGCGTGCTGGATGGACGGCGGCTACGGACGCCAGCGTTCTTCTTTGCCGCGTTGTGGGTGGCCAGCCTGGTCTGCTGGGCGGTGTGGGGTCTGGGTTCCGTGGCCTTAGCCATGAGCCTGGTGAATCTGGCGATCACTTACAAGTTTCGTTTGCGAGTGCAGGCGGCTGCTGGAGGAGTGGAGGGTGCGGCACATGATCTCCAGCTGCTGGTTGGCGTGCTCTCGGCGATCGAAGGGCAGAGCTTCCGGACGGAGAAGCTGGTGAATTTGCAAGCGGCGCTGCGCAGCGAGGGGGTACGGCCATCAGAGGCGATCGCGCGACTGGAGCGGATCGAGAGCTGGCTTTCGTCCAACGACAACTGGTTTGTGAAGGTGCTGGATCCGTTCGTCTTCTGGACGGCGCAGTGTGTTTTTAGCGCGGAGCGCTGGCGGGGGCAGCATGGGCGCGCGGTGCGGGACTGGGTGGCGTCGGTGGGGGAGGTGGAGGCGCTGACCGCGTTGGCAGGGTACTCGTTTGAGCATCCGGCGGATGTGTTTCCTGAGTTGCTGGGACCTGAGCTTCTGGAGCCGGCGGGGGTGAGCGGCCCGGTGCTGGAGCTGCTGGGCTTTGCGCATCCGCTGATCCCGGTGGAGCGAGCGGTGGCCAATGATTTGCAGCTGGGCGAGCAGCAGGGCACAGGGAGTAGGAACGAGGGAGTAGCGAACGGCCCTGGCTTGCGGCTGATGGTGATCAGCGGACCGAATATGGCGGGCAAGAGCACGTTTATTCGCGCGGTGGGGGTGAATGCGGTGCTGGCACAGTGTGGGGCGCCAGTGCGGGCGCGGGCGATGCGAATGACGCCGCTTGCTGTCACGGCATCCATTTGCATCTTAGACTCGCTACAGGGCGGCCTGTCGCGTTTCTATGCGGAGATCCGGCGGCTGAAGCAGATCGCCGACCTGAGCCAGGGCGAGCGGCCGGTGCTGTTCCTGCTGGACGAGCTGCTCTCGGGGACCAACTCGCACGACCGGCGGGTGGGCACGGAGTCGGTGGTGAAGAGCCTGGTCGAGCATGGGGCGATTGGGCTGGTGACCACACACGATCTGGCGCTGGCAAAGATCGCGGAGGGAATGGGCGAGCGAGCGGCGAACTTCCACTTCGGCGATACGTTCGAGAATGGGGAGCTGCATTTTGAGTACCGGCTGAGCCCAGGCGTGGTGGAGTCGACGAATGCACTGGCATTGATGCGGTCGATCGGACTGGGTGTGTAGGATTGGCCGCCTGGGTGGCGCGCCTTCGGCGCAAAATGCAGGTCCCTTCGGCTACGCTCAGGGCAGGCTCTTCGGCTGCCACTTCATGCTTAACTCAGAATGACAGCGTTTGCACAGAGTGAAGGCCTACTTGACGGCGGGGTTGCTGGAGCCGATCTTGCTTGTCGCTGCACTTACTTTGAGGTTGTTGACGACTTTTTGGACGTACGGCACTTTTTTGGCGAGGGCTTCGGCTTCTTCCAACTGCGCCCGGGTCGTGACCCGACCATTGAGGGTGAGAATGCCGCTGCTGGCGCTGCCTGAAATCATCTGCGCGCTCAGGTTGGATTCGGTTTTGAGGGCGTCGGAGAAACTGCTCTCTATAGCGTTATTGGAGCTCAGGTCGGGCTGTGATTCCGGTGAGGGTGGCTGCACTTTGATGTCGTTCTGAAGCGTGTAAAGAGGCGCATTTGCTAGGGCGATGTTGGCGGCCTGCTGCTTTTGCGTCTCCGTCTGCACGGTGCCGGAGAGGGTCAGAGTGTGCTTCCCGCGATCGTTCGCGACATCGATGTTTCGCAGGCGGGAATCGGCAAGTGCGGTCTTGACCTGCGGCGCCACCTCGGGAAGCAGGCCGTTGCGGTTGGGGTTGGGGTTGCAGCCGGCGCCGAGTGCCAGCGCGATCATGCCGGTAGTCGCTAACGCATTCCAGAGGATAGAGCGAGGGTGAAGCATGAAGCCTCCCGGGGAGTACGTCCGCCGCGGCCGATGCCTTCTCAGCCCTTGGATTTAGGCGGGAAGTCTTTAAACATCTTGTCTACATCTTTGTTGAGATTCTTTGTGTTCTTTTCCGCTTTATTGGAAAGATCCCCTGAGGAGATGCCGCGGAAGAGAATCTTCTTGGTGTTACCGTCGAAGATATCGACGACCAGCTTGCCGACAGGCTGATTGATGGTGGTGGAAGTGGTGTTGCCGAAGCCGCCGCCGCCCCAACCCCATCCGCCCCAGCCCCATCCGCCGCCCCATCCGGGACCCAAGCCGTTGTACATCCGCTCTACCTCTTTTTCGTTATGGACGTTGCCCACAGCGAAGACGGTGGTGCTGCCGCCGGAGGGAACCAGTTGCCAGCCCTTGGCCTGCAGCTGCTGATCGACCGCTTGCTTGATGCGGTCGACGTAAAAGGGATCCGAGGTCTTTACCTGGCCCCAGGAATAGCTATGGTACTGAGAGAAATCGACGCTGTGATCGTAGTCGGTTTTGACATTGTCGGCGAGTGCGATCGATGAGGAACCAAGGAGCAGTGCTCCCGCAAGTGCGAGACTAAGACTGTGTTTCATAAGTATCTCCTGCGCACTCAGTAAGAGCGGATGGAAAAGGTTATGGTTGGACAAGCTAACTCTTTGGCGGGAAATTGTGGAACATCTCTGCAAAATCCTGATAGAGACGATGCACATTCTTGGGTGTTTTATCGGAGAGGTTCTGCTCCGCGCGTCCGCGCCAGAGTAGTTGCCTAGTCTTCGCGTCGTACATATCGATCACGACGGAACGGACGCGCTGGTTGACTGCCATGGTGGTTCCGTATCCGGGACCGCCGTATCCGGGACCACCCCAGCCACCCCAACTGCCCCAACCCCATCCGCCACCGAAGCCATTGTAGAAGGTGCGCAGGGACTGCTCGTTTTTGACGTCGCTGATGGCAAAGAGGGAGATATCGCCGCCCGTGGGAATCCTTTGCCAGCCCTGCCCCTGCAAGTAGTGGTCGACGCCGTCCCGGATGCGGGAGACATAGAAGGGGTTGGAGGTCTTGATCTTCCGCCAAGAGTAGGTGTGATAACGCTCGAAGACGGCCTTGTGGTCATAGTCCGTTTGGACGTTGCCGGCGATGGCAGTGGAGGACGCTACCAGGAGCAGGGAAAACAGGATCAACCAGCGAAAGATCGGGCAGCGAAACGTCAGCGGAAAACCGGTTTTGTTCATCGCACTTATGAGACGGAACGGCGGGGTGTTTGGTTGTGGTGAGTTGCCGCGGTGCTCTTTCATCAGCTGAGCTGTGCATCAGATGCTGCGGGTCTGGATGAACGTGAAACGCTCTTTGAGGCGGAGGAAGGGTGTTTCAAGAAACCGGTAGGAGAGCGCGGCGAGCAGAATGGTGGCGGAGAGGCGATAGTGTATTCGACCAGGTTGACTAGCCTGAGATGCACGAGAATAGGTGTAGTCTGAAGCCGTGGCGAAATAGGGCACCTAGCCGCTCGGCCAGGTGCCCTATCCGGGCGAAGATGGATCAGACGGTGGCGTGGACTACGGTGGAGGTGCTGACGTGCCCGTGGGCGTGCTCATTTTCGGCTAGAGTGATGCACTCCGCGGCTATGCATTCTTCAAGGATGTCGAGCGCGATGGTGGCTTCGTGCTGGTTGACGACCAGCGGTGGGGCGAGGCGGATCGAGGTTTCGCCGCAACCGAGGATAAGCAGACCCCGCTCGAAGGCGCGGTCGACGATGCGGTCGCGGAGGGCGGGGGCGACCTCGCGGGTCGCCTGATCCTTGACGATCTCGATACCGATCATGAGGCCGCGACCGCGCACGTCGCCGACGATGCGGTGCTGCGACGGCCAAGGGCGCAGGCGCGTGAGCATGGCTTCGCCGATGGTCGCGGCGTTGGCGATGGCTCCGCCTTCGAGGATGTCCATGGTGGCGAGGGCAGCGGCGATCGAAACAGGATTGCCGCCAAAGGTGGAGGCGTGCGAGCCGGGCTTCCAGTCCATGATCTCGGCACGCGTCATGCAGACGCCGAGGGGCATGCCGGAAGCGATGCCTTTGGCCATGCAGACCATGTCGGGCTCGACACCGGTGTGCTCCACGGCCCAGTACTTGCCGGTGCGGCCAGCGCCGGACTGGACCTCGTCGACGACTAATAAGATACCGTGACGGTCACAAATGCGACGGAGTTCCTGCATGAAGACCGTGGGCGCGACAACGTAGCCGCCTTCGCCCTGGATGGGCTCAACGAAGATGGCGGCGACCTCTTCGGGTGGAAGGGTGGTCTTGAAGAGCTTGTCTTCGATGTAGCGGGCGCAGCCCAGGGCAAAGCGCTCTTCATTCTGAGGACCACCCTCGCACCCGCGGTAGGCATAGGGGTAGCGAACGTGAGTGACGCCGGGGAGGAGTGGAGCAAAACGCCGCCGCTGCTGTGGCTTGGAGGCGGTGAGAGAGAGCGCGCCCATGGTGCGGCCGTGGAAGGCGCCGAAGAAGGCGATGATATTCGGCCGGCCGGTGTGGTAGCGCGCGAGCTTGAGAGCGCACTCGATGGCCTCAGCCCCGGAGTTGCCATAGTAGAAGCGGTGCGGGCCGGGCATTGGAGCGACGGCAGAGAGACGCTCGGCGAGGGTGACGAGGCCTTCGTAGTAGAAGTCGGTGCCGGACATGTGAATGAGCTCGGCGGCCTGGTTCTGAATGGCGCGGACAACATCCGGGTGGCAGTGGCCGGTGGAGGTGACGGCGATGCCGGCGGCGAAGTCGAGGAACTCATTGCCGTCAACGTCTTCGACGCGCAGACCGCGGCCACGCTTGGCGACCATGGGGTAGGAGCGGGTGTAGGAGGGCGAGATCCAGCGGTCGTCGGCCTCAACAATGGCGCGGGCCTTGGGGCCGGGGAGCGGGCCGTGAATTTTAGGACCGTAGGTATCGGCTAAAGAGGAGTGGCTGGAGAGAGCGGTGCCGTTGGTGGTCATGTGCGGGTCCTCATGGTGGTGCGAACTATGTGGCTTTGCCAGCGGGAGCGAGAGCCGTCGATGCAGAAAGATCGCGGCTTACAGCGTGCGCGAGTGGGAGACTACTTAGTCTCCAGCAAAGAGTTGCGGTCGCGTGCGTGTGGGAAGGACGCGGAAGTGGCGGCGCGGGACGCTAGGTCGCAAGGAGCGAGGCGCCGGGCAGGGAGTTGGTATCTGGTATGTATCGTCCATGTGCGCGGCTCCGCCTTCCTGCCCGGAGGATAGCACGAGAGGTTCGGGTTGGACTAGCGCCTACCTTGGGTGAAGTAGTACGTCACCGCTGAAGCGACAAAACCGGAAAAGACCGGAATCCAAGTACTGAATACCCGAGAGAGCGATTCAAGCGCTTCCGTCGGCGGCAGATGCTGCACGAGAATCATGGTGGAAACAAGGTGGGCGATGAAGATGATGCACAATGCAAACGAGAAGAAGAACGCGAGTTGCTTGGCTGCAGCATCTCGGTGAGAGATCCCTGAGCGTGGGGGATCTACCTCATCCAACCCGCTCACATCTTCAGGCGGTTGGACGGTATCCAATCCCCTTAAATTCTCAGGCAGCTCGACGATAAGTTTTGCAGGGTCGTTCAGTGAGTCTGGCCCTGCAATCTCGGCGCGTTCAGAAACGGGAAGATCACTTCCTTTTGACGCCCGTTCTTCTCTATCAGGATTGTGGCGTCGTTCTGCTTTGTCTCTTGAATCGTCCATTGCAAAAGCCTGAGCGCTTGACGGATTGTTTCTGCTCGATTGGGGGAACCGGTAGCACCTTTTAAGGCGTCCAGATCCTCTAAAGCTTCGTCTGTAAAGTCCAGTTGTAGCCGATGCTTGGCCATGTAGTTTACCTTCTCTCACTCCGGCTCTCTCACCTCCGCTCTCGAGTTTCGAAAGGCTCTGAAAAAGTGGTGATTAGCGGGATGCTTTCATTCAGATGATCCGTCGCCCTTCCATCCGGGAGACTTTCCCAATTTGTTTCTACCTCGACGATGGATTCAGGTGGAAAGCTGACCAACTCAGCTGTGATGATCTTGTTAGACACTGTCTTCTCCGACCACTGGCCGCCCGTACTCGAATCTCAAGTAGGGCAAACTCCGAAATTTTAGCGTCGTACATGAATCAGTCTCCAGTGATGAGGAGAGGGGCGCATTTCAGCACCGAACTGGCAGGCTTCAGCTGCCATGTGGTTGACCACACGGATGTCGAGTCACTTCCGTGCGAAGATTGTTACTCAGCTTGAGTATCGCATGAGTGTTCCCTGAGTGCAAGCAGCAGTAGAAGATATCTCGACTCCTGCTGTTGCCGCCGAAAGCCGGCCTCTTCCGAGGTCACTTCTTCATGGCAACGATCCTCTTGGAGCAAAGTCAAAAGCAGAACTTTGTCACTTGCGCTTCCACCTAACGCCGTCTTTGCTGTCTTCGAGCAAGATGCCTTTGGCGGCCAGGTCCAGACGAATGGTGTCGGCGCGGCCGAAGTTGCGGGCGCGCCGCGCAGCGTTGCGCTCTTCGATGAGGGCGTCGATGGCGGCGTCCGTAAGGGCGAGGCTGGCGCGGAGTTCGGGGGCGGCCTGGTCGAGGCGGCCTTCGCGCTCGGCCCAGGCGAGGGCGTTGCGCGTGATGAGGACGTCGCGGTCTTCACACTTTCCTGTCAGGCCATCGAGCTGGAGGACGTTGAAGATCTCGTCGAAGCGGTGCAGGAGCTCAAGAATGGATGGGATATTGCCGGAGAGGAGCGCTCCGTGATCGGCGGCGATGTTGGCGTCCCGCACGAGTTCGAAGATCGCAGCGCGGGCTTCGGCGGTGTTAAGGTCGTCGGAGAGGGCGGCAGTGAACTGTGCGAGGGCGGCCGCGGTATCGGCAAGCAGCTGAGCGTTTGTGCCCTCGGCAAAGCTGCCAGTCGCGATGCGCTGGTAAAAGGTGCGGAGGCGCTCAATTGCGGCCGTAGACTCCGCCAGACCATCGAATTTGAAGTTGAGCTGGTGGCGGTAGGGGACGGAGAGCAGCAGAAAGCGGATGGCTGAGGCCTTGTAGCCCTTGAGCAGCAGATCGCGAAGGGTGTAGAAGTTGCCTTCGGATTTGGACATCTTTTTGCCCTCGACGAGCAGGAAGCGCACATGCATCCAGTGGCGGGCAAAGGTCTGGTGGGTGGCCGATTCTGACTGAGCGATCTCGTTTTCGTGGTGCGGGAACATGAGGTCTTCACCGCCGGCGTGGAGGTCCAGAGTGTCGCCGAGGTACTTCATGGCCATGGCGGAGCACTCGATGTGCCAGCCTGGACGGCCGGTGCCGATGGCGGTGGTCCAGGAGTGCTCGCCGGGTTTGCTAGCCTTCCAGAGAGCGAAGTCGGAGGCGGAGTCCTTCTCATATTCGTCGACATCGACCCGGGCGCCGGCGGTGTTTCCGGTGAGGTCCTTCTTGGAGAGCTTGCCGTACTCGGGGTCGCCGGCGATGCGGAAGTACCAGGAGCCGTCGTCGGTCTGGTAGGCGAGGCCGTCAGCGGCGAGGCGCTCGATGAGGGCGACCATCTCCGGAATGTTTTCCGTGGCATGGGGCAGGATGGTGGGGGGTAGGCAGCCGAGGGCATCGAGATCTTCTAGGAATGCCTGCTCGTAGCGCGGCGTGTACTCGGCGATGGATAGGTTCTGGGCCTGAGCGTTGCGGATGATCTTGTCGTCGACATCCGTGATGTTCATGACGTGGCGGACGGGAATACCGCTTTGCTGGAGAAATCGGCGAAGAAGATCGACGTGAACAAAGGTGCGGAAGTTGCCGATATGGCCGTAGTCATAGACGGTGGGACCGCAGGCGTAGAGAGTGAGTGGGCCGGAGGGAACTGCAGGGGCAAGTGGTTCGACAGAGCTGCTGAGCGTGTTGAAGAGTTGCATGGTCATGAATTAAGGGTGGCGAAAGGAGCGCGCGTGCAACAGGGACGTAGATTCTGATTCTAAGGGATAGAGCGGCGGATGGTGTGCTATGAGGCGAGTGCGGGTTGAGTCAACGACGGTGGGGAGCCTGGGCTACGACGTCGAACGGCGAATGCTGGAAGTAGAGTTCTTAGAGGATGGAGATGTGTACCGCTACTTTGATGTGCCGGCTTGGGAGTTCGATCAGTTTCTGGCTGCGGAGTCGAAAGGGCGATATCTGAACCAGGTGTTCAAGCCGGCCGGATATGCGTTTGAGCGGGTGGAGCGGTGATGCTCCTTCCGCATTTCGCGGGCTAGAGCGGTTTCCTGTAAATATAAGCCGGAACCACAAACGTTAGCGCGGCTTTTCTGTCAATAAAAGCCGCACATCGCATAACTCGGTGGTGCATAGCAACAGGAAACCGCTCTAATTTCCCAAGATAAGTGAGGGCTGAGCAGAGAGATCGGGCGGGGCAAAGTCACCGGTGAGAAGCTTGGGCCATGCTGCGGCGGCGATCATAGCAGCATTGTCCGTGGAGAGCGCGAGCGAAGGAAAGGCAATTGGCAGGCCGTGGGCGGCGGCTTCCGCGGTGAAGCGGACGCGGAGTTCGCGATTGGCGGCCACTCCACCGGAGACCAGCAGCGATTCCACCCCGAAGTGCTCGGCAGCGGCGAAGGTCTTGCGCTTAAGGTCATCGATAACAGCGCGTTGGAAGGAGGCGATGAGATCGAGGGTCTCGCGGTCGCAGAGGGGAAGGGCGTCGGCCGGCGTGGTGCCCGAGGAGAGAGCCAGGGCAGAGCGGCGTGCTTCGATCGAGGGCTTGAGGTTGTGTGTCTCGACGTAGCGAAGGACGGCGGTCTTGATGCCGGAGAAAGAGAATAGGTATTGCGTGACGGCCTGGTCGGAAACTCTATCAGGGTCTTCGGCTGGCTTGGGCCTGCCTGCCTTCTGTTTGAGCGCCTTGTTTTTGATCTGGGCGAAGGTGAAGGGGACGGCATTAGGATAGCCCTGGGAGGCAAGGGCGTCGATCCAGGGGCCGCCGGGGTAGCCGAGGCCCAGGAGTTTGGCGACTTTGTCGAAAGCCTCGCCGGCGGCATCGTCCACGGTGCGGCCGACGTTGCGGTAACGCCAGGCTTCGTTCTCCTGATGCGCGAGATAGAGGTGCGTGTGGCCACCGGAGACGACAAGGGCTAGGGCCTGGGAATGGGTTTTAATTCTCGATGGGGGTGGGTCGGCATCTTCGTTTCCAAAGCGTTCGGCGGGATGTGCCGCTGCAAGTTCCGCTCGCTGGAGTAGCACCGCGTGGATGTGGCCTTCGAGATGATTGACCGCAATGAGCGGCTTGCCGAGGGAAAAGGCGAGAGCTTTGGCGTAGGAGATGCCAACGAGCAGGGCTCCGGCTAAGCCAGGACCTTCCGTGACTGCAATCGCGTCGAGATCCTGGAGAGCGATGCCGGCTTGGGCCAGCGTGGCGCGGACGACTGGGACGATGTTGCGGAGGTGCTCGCGGGAGGCGAGTTCGGGCACGACTCCACCATACTGCGCATGGATGGCGATCTGTGAGGCAATGATGCTGGAGAGCTGGTGCTCGCCACGCGCCACAATAGCGGCCGCGGTTTCGTCGCAGGAGCTTTCGATGCCAAGAATCAAGCCCGGGGAGGACTCGCCGTCCAGGCGGAGGCGCTTCGTGGAATTTTCGCTCACACTGTAATAGTAAGCGCGGCAGAGATTGTGAGTGCGGCAGAGATCGTGAGGGTAGCAATGCGTGAGAAAGCGCAAGGGCAGCATTTTATAGCGGCATTGGGAGTTCTGCGCCAGCTACGCGGGGCGGGACATCAGGCGTATTTTGCCGGAGGATGTGTGCGGGATTTGCTGCTCGGCCGTCAGCCGAAGGACTATGACGTGTCGACGAGCGCGCATCCGGAGCAGGTGTTTGCGCTCTTTGAGCGTGCCTATGGGGTAGGTGCGCACTTTGGCGTGGTGCTGGTGCCAATGGCGGCCGAGGGCGAGAAAGAGATCGTAACCGAGGTAGCTACGTTTAGAGCGGACGGCGCGTACACGGATGGGCGGCATCCTGACGCGGTGCGCTACGCAGAGAAGCCGGAGGAGGATGTGGTCCGGCGCGACTTCACGATCAATGGCATGCTGCTCGATCCGGAGATAGAGGATTTCAGCGCGGGCGTGCTGGACTTTGTGGGCGGGCGTGCGGACCTTGCGGCTGGATTGGTGCGGGCGATCGGAGAGCCGCAGCGGCGATTTGAGGAAGACAAGCTGCGCATGCTGAGGGCCGTACGTTTTGCGGCACGCTTTGGCTTTGAGATCGAAGCGGCGACAAAAGTTGCGATTCGCGAGCTGGCTTCGAAAATTCACGAGGTGAGCCGCGAGCGGATACGCGATGAGTTAACCCGGATGCTAACGGAGGGCGCGGCCCGGCGTGCATTTGAGCTGCTGGACGAGACGGGGTTGCTCGAGCAAGTGATGCCCGAGGTGAAAAAGATGCAGGGTGTAGAGCAGCCCCCGGAGTGGCATCCGGAGGGCGATGTGTGGGTGCATACGCTGCTTTTGCTCGAAAAGTTGCCGGCTGGGGTGTCGCCGGCACTGGCGTGGGCCGCGCTGCTGCATGACGTGGGCAAGCCGCCGTGCTTTGTGCAAGCGGAGGATCGGATCCGCTTCAACGGACACGCCGAGGTGGGGACGCGGATGGCGGAGGCGATTTGCAAACGGCTGCGCTTTTCGAAGGAGGAGACCGAGCAAATCATGTTGCTGGTCGAAAACCATATGCGCTTCGGGGATGTGAAGAAGATGAAGGAATCTACGCTGAAGCGGTTTTTCCGGCTTCCCCGGTTCGACGAGCACCTGGCGCTGCACTACCTGGACTGCTCATCGAGTCACGGAAATCTAGACTTGTATGACTACGCGAAAGAGCGATATGAGACGGCGCCGGCAGAGGAGGTGCGTCCGCCGCTGCTGGTTACCGGTAAAGATTTGATCGCCGCTGACTACCGTCCGGGGCCGCGCTTCAAGGAGATGCTCCACGCGGCTGAGGATGCGCAGCTGGAGGGAGCGATCGCGACTACGGAGGAAGGTCTGCGGTTGGTGCAGGAGCAGTTTGATAAAACAGCGAGTTAGCTGGTTAGCAAGTTGGCGAGTCAGCTAATATTCCGCGGTTATTAATCTGGAATGGTTAAGAATGGCAGTGCTCGAGTTAACGCGTTTCTTTGTTCCCTTGCCACGTCTTGTAGAGTCCCCAGGCAGCCAGGGAGCAGACGTCGGGAATTTTGCCGTCGACGATGAGCTGTTCGAATGCGGAGACCGTGACGCGGGTTACAGTAAGATCGTGTTCTTCGGGGTCGCGGTCCGGTGCGCCCTCGGTAAGCCCCTCGGCTAAGTAGACATACTGCCTCTGGCGGGTGAAGCCGTAGGCAATCCACATAGTGCCGAGCAGCGTCATGCGGGCGGCGGCGAGTCCGGTCTCTTCCCGGAGTTCGCCGCGCGCCAGCTCTTCGCCATCGACGTCGTCGGTCTCCCATCCGCCCTGGGGCAGCTCCAGGCATCGCTCTCCGACGGTGTAGCGGAATTGTTCGACCAGATAGATGTGGTCTCCCTCGATGGGGAGGATTACGGCGCAGTCCTGTTTATCGACGACGCTGTAGAGGCCACGGGTGCCGTTCGAGCGCTCGACTTCGTCTTCGCGAAGACGAAGCCATTTGTTGCGATAGATTTCGCGGGTGCTGAGGGTGCGGATAGACACCGAGTTAGATTAGCAAGTCAGCTCGTGGCCAGTTAGCAAGTCAGGATGACAGCAGAGGCAGAGAGGTCGGGATTCGTGGTCTCCCGTCTCCCCCAAGGTGCACGAGCTAGAGCAGCGGACGCTGATCCAGCTGGCTCTGGCATAGCCGGGGAAGGGCTGATAAGAGGGGGTACCCCCTCCCCCCCGCTTTTTAGCTAAATTCCTCTGCCTCTTGGACTTAGGCGAGGGTGGGCCGGCTAAATTCCTCTATCTATTAGAGTTAGAGCCAAAATGCTGCAAACAAACGGCTTACGAGCTGCTTTGGTGGGCTGACCGGGTGATTTGTGGTTCCGGTTGTGCTCCTCCCTATTTCCAGCTTACAGAGTTGGGCGGATTGGTACGCCAGACTGCGGAGGAATGGCAGACGAAGCAGGTGCGGCAAACCGGAGTGGGCAGCTTCGCGCTCTATTGGAGTGGAGAGGTGATCGATGGTACACGAACACGAGAAAGACGGAGAAGTCATTCCTACAAAGCATGAGTCCGAGAAAGCACAGGAGCAGGCGGAACGGGCGATTCGGGGTGAGCACTCGGCCGTCCCACCCAGCGACCTGGCCGATGGAAGGCATGAGCAGTCGCATGCGGCGCATCTGGAGATTCTGCATCGGGAGATTGGGGAGAAGCGGCCGACGACCAAGCCGGAGGGAGATGCTCGGGATGAGAACTATCCCGGGAATCGGCGACGACCGTAGCGGGTGAGGGCTTTTGTGGTTCCCACCCTTCCCATTCGACAGACTCAGGATTGAGGATGGGGCACCCGGCGGGTGGACAGCTGCCGGAGCTACTTTTGAGCAGCGATGTATTCGCGGAGGGCGGCGTTGATGCGGCTCTGGTAGCGTTTTCCGGTTTCCTTGAAGAAGGCGAGGACGTCGGCGTCGAGGCGCAGTGTGACCTGCTGCTTGTTTCCGGAGGGGACCAGTGCGCCGGGGCGTGTCCAGACAACTTCTTTTTGAGTTGGTATATCGCGGTAGTCGATCGCGTCGTCTTTCTTTGCACGCAAGGTCTTCTTCTGTGCTGCTGTGAGCGCGGGCGGATTGTTGGGATCGAGTTGGAACTTAACCATTCCAGTATGCTTCGCGCTCATGCGAGTCTGCCTTTCGTGCGGAGATGATGCGAATCCGATCTTCCCGCACCGTGTAAGCGACGACAATTTCGAATTCGTCTATCAGGCCAATCGTGAACCAGCGGTCTTCGCCGTAGTCTCCGCGGGTGTCCTGTCGTTCCAGCCGTCGCTCGTCCAGAAAGACGCGCGTGGCAAACGGGAAAGAGACGCAGTGCTTCCGGATGTCCGCTTTGGCTTTGGCGGGGTCCCACTCAAAGTCCATGGTGGAAAATATACTACATTTGTAGCTACGCAACTAACTTCTCGAGGGCGACTGTGTGGGCTTTTGTGGTGCCCCATCCGCTATTGGTTGTTGGGCTTGCGGGACTCTGGGGGGACCAGGCGGTTGTTGCGGTAGTAGACGACGAGCTGGCCGTAGTGTTCTCCGGCGTGCTCGATGATAGCGACCCAGGGCTCGAGGGTCTTGGCGTAGCGGCTGTCGGGCGTGGCTTTGAGCGTGGCCTTGGCGTCGTTGATGGACTTGTCGAGGGCGGCGACAATCTCGGTTTTGCCGGGATACTTCTTCGCGTCCAGCTCATTCCACTGGACCTTTTCACCGCGTCCGGCCTTGGCGGCGTAGACGTTGCCGGAGGTGATGTGAACGAGGACCTCCGCGAAGGAGCGCAGGCCGGGCGCGGGGCGGTAGCTGTACTTGTCCGCCGGAAGATCCTTGGCCGTAGCGAGGATCTTGCCGTTGACCTCGTCGAAGCTGCGGTTGATGCTCGCGGAGGGTGTAGGCGGCGGTTTGGGCGTTGCTTGCGCGAGCGCGGCGTCGCTGGCGCCGCTAAAGAAGACAAAGGCGAGGGCGAGGGCGAGGAGAAGGGACCAGCGTCTCATGGCGAGAGCCTGCTTTCTGCCGCAGGGTGTTTGCGCATGGGTTGCGGCGTCGAGTGAAGTATAGGGGGAAGCGGAGCGGATGGGAATGGATTTGTGAGGGACGGCATGATCGGGGAGCGCAATCGACTTAGGACGTTTTGAGCCATTGTGGATTTAGGCTTGTGCAGATTACGCTGGGGAGCGCCCTTGAGCACCTTGATCTCATCTCGAGGAATCCGAACAACGTTATACGGCAGCTGTTGGCGTGATGCAGACGAAGACCAGCCGGCTCACGAAATGACGTACTCAGGTTTATCAAGCCAGGCGAATGCCGAGATATGGCTCGTATGTGCTTCTCAGCATGAGAACGAAGCGCTTTGGTGCTCCGTTCAGAGGAATTCCTATCAACTTGTCCGAGAACTGAAGGAGACTCGATCTATGAAAATCAACCTTCTCGGTTTGATATTGATATTCCTCGCGCTCAGTGGAGCTGCTGCACAGCAGAATGCTCCGCACAAAGCTATCCAGACTGTTAAGGCGAACGCGGCGAAGGTCCACGTTGCTGATATGCACGAGCCCACGGCACCACAACTTAGCTTCGGTCCAAAGGGAAGCTTCGATGCGGGCAGCTTGAGAGATAACGTCGTGTGGTATGCCCGTGGGAAGTATTGGACCTTATACACAGGAGCACGGAGCGGAACTGCGCCTTACAACCCGAGCATTGGCATTGCATGGTGTGACCCCTCGGTTCACATGGACCCAAAGGACGCATGCCCATTCGGTGGATGGGTGAAAGGTGGTCAGGTAATCGTTCCGAATGCTAAAGTTGCAACTTGCGCCGGCGCTGTTTTCTCCCCTGGTGCTTACTACAACCAGGCAACCGATGAACTTTATGTATATCCCTCGTGTACAAGAAGTGCTGTCGAATGGTATTCGGGGCCAATCACCATCGCAGGAATGAAGGCTGCAGCGGGAGCGGACTGGTCGAAGTCCGCAAGCTATGTCTGGCAGAACGGTGGTAATCCCATTCTCATTACAGACCAACCTTGGGAAAAGTGGACCGGCCATTTTCAGGGCGTATACTCCTGCGACGTCAAACATCTCAAAGGCCGTTACGTCATGTATTACTCTGCATCTGGCAATCAGAAAAGGGGCGGGACCTATCAGTGGCAGGTCGGTATCGCGTATGCCTCCAATCCGTTTGGACCCTGGCGAAAAACCGGAATCCCAATCACCGGGACCGACTCCACAATCGAAGAGCCCGCTATAGCCCAGCTACCAGATGGAAACCTCGTAATGCTTGCAGATCATGAAGGGGGAGGGATTTCGGGAACATTGCATTCAACGCACATCCTGGTCACAAACGATTCTACCGGGCTGACCGGCTGGTCCCAAGTTGAGGACCTTCGGTGGCATGTAAATCTCCCGTTCAACTCTGGTCACATCGGCTCACCTACGGTGGTGCAGATGCCCGATGGTAAATGGTTGCTTGGAGCGAACGCTTGGGACGGTAATCCGAAGAACGATCACCGCACCTTGATTTTTGCCCTATTTCGGTTTGTACTCTGACTGCATCCTGCGACTGCGCGCCTCCGGCGCTCCGCTCAGGATGACAGGTGTACTATGCGGGCATATCTCGCTGAATTTGCTCTGTAAGTAATTCGTTCTCGATCCAGCTCACACTTAATGCAATTAAACTCTTCAGATCCTGAAGATCCTTGCCCTCCCATCTGCGCTCGAAATGAGTCTCGTCGTTGCCGAGCCACGCGGCTCTCTTGGCGATCTGTCTAAGATTTTCGTTTTTGACAAACTTCTCAATGCATGCTCCCAACATAAGCCGCCGTATCTCCCCTTGATTCGCTTCATCAGCAATCTTGCTTAGGAGATATTCTTTGATTAGGAACTCAAGACTTCTTCGATATCCCGCTCCGCAGATTTCACCTAGGTTGTTAGCTTCGGCGGCTTCTGCTTGACCATATATCTGCACAAAAGATGGGAACGCTCCACCTATGATGGTCGAGAAGATGCTTGCTCGATGAGTCAACGGTACTGAATGGGACCAACGCGCAGTGCTATTACCCATATGTCTTTGGTATTGCGCAATAAACAAATGACCATAGGATCTAAGTGGGCAACGGAAACTAGATTCGGCCCAGACTTCGGTAGCCGCATCCGATCCTGCCAGTATCGGAAGTACGCCTATCCGGGTCGGAAGTCACGTTTACTATTGCGGCTGTTCCGTCGGCCATCTTGAAGGTGCGTTGTGGCATACAAACTCTCAATGGCGAAAATGGACTGTGCCTAACTAACTCTGATCTTAACTTCCGCCTGGACGGCGAGTCCCGCTCGCCGCGCAGGCGGTTTTTGCTTTTAGCTGCAGCCGGATGTACTGCCGCAGGACATGCAACGGTAGCAGCTGCCGTTTCTTACCATGATGGCGCCGCAGGTTTGGCAGCTGGGGGCGTCGCCCATGTCGTACATGGCGCGCATGGCTTCGGAGATGTGGTTGGCGGCTGAGGGGTCGGGTGGGTTGGTGGCGTCCAGTTTGGGGAGGATGCCGGGAATCTGGGGGCGGTCAATGGGGATGACCGAGGGCGAGATGGCCGAGGTGGGATAGCTGGGCGTGTAGTGGCTGCTGGAGATAGGGGCGGAGTCGACGGCGCCGGTGACGGGGTCGACGCCGCGCAGGGTGCGGCTGGTGTCGGTTCTTGCGGTGTCTGGACGTGTGGTGTCCTGTCGTGTCGTGTCCTGAATGGTGCCGAGGACCGGGATGGAGGTCTGCGGCGGCGTGGTTTGGGGGGTCATGCCGGCGAAGAGCGACAGCTGGGTTCCGGAGAGGAAGCGGAGCTGGAGCCAGCGGAAGATGTAATCCATGATGCTCTTGGCGAAGCCGATTTGCTCGTTGCCGGTCCAGCCGGAGGGCTCAAAGCGGGTGTGGGCGAATTTTTCGACCAGGACCTTGAGCGGGACGCCGTGCTGGAGGGAGAGCGAGGTGGCGGTGGCGAAGGAGTCCACCAGGCCGGAGACGGTGGAGCCTTCCTTGGCCATCTTGATGAAGATCTCGCCCGGCTGGCCGTTGGGGTAGAGACCGACGGTGATGTAGCCCTCGTGGCCGGCGATGGAGAACTTGTGGGTGAGGGAGGCGCGCTCCTCGGGGAGGCGGTGACGGACGGCTTTGGGCGGCCCGGCTGGCTCCTGCGCGGAGGGCGAAGCGCTGGCCTGCGGCCAGCCGGCTACCGTGGCGCTGGAGTTTGTAACGTCACCTGGATTAGTGGCACTGCCGACGAACAGCAGATCCCTCGGCTCGCTGCGCTCGCTCGGGATGACAGTAGAGTTAGAAGTTTGCCCCTCGCTCGGGATGACAGTTGAGTTAAGGGTCTGCGCTTCGGTTGCGATGACAGCGTTGTGGAGGGTGGCTTCGAAGGCTTCGGCGGCGGCGGCGATGGATCTGGCCGAGACTTCGAGGCGGTCGGAGAGCTTGGCTTCCAGGGTTTTGAGGTCGGCCGTGGGCGCGGTGATGCCGGCGGAGAGGGCGGCGAGGATGCGGTCTGCGGCGGCGTTCAAGGTACCGTCGGATTTCTTTTCATCCTGCGAGACGTTGAGGGGCTGGACGCCCTTGGAGCCGTCGCGGTAGATGGCCACGGCTTTGATGCCGAGACGCCAGGCTTCGACGTAGGTCTCAGCGATGTCGGCGACGGAGCAGTCGTGGGGAAGGTTGACGGTCTTCGAGATGGCGCCGGAGAGGAAGGGCTGGGTGGCGGCCATCATCTTGAGGTGGCCCAGATAGTGGATCGAGCGCGTGCCCTTGGCGGGCTTGAAGGAGCAATCGAAGACGGCGAGATGCTCGGGGCGGACCGCCGGGGCACCCTCGATGGTGCCGGTGGCGTCGATGTAGGAGACGATGGCCTGGACCTCGGCGTCGGTGTAGCCGAGCTTGAAGAGGGCGCCGGGGACGGTCCCGTTGACGATCTTGATCATGCCGCCGCCGACGAGCTTTTTGTACTTAACCAGGGCGAGGTCGGGCTCAATGCCGGTGGTGTCGCAGTCCATCATGAAGCCGATGGTGCCGGTGGGAGCGAGGACGGTGACCTGCGAGTTGCGGTAGCCGTGCTTTTCGCCGTGGGCGAGGGCGGTGTCCCAGCAATCTTTGGAGGCGGCTATGAGAGCGTCGAGCTGGGGGACTTGGAAGGGTTCAGCGGAAGTCCGGGACTTGCCGATATGGTTGGCTTCGGCGCGGTGCATGCGGATGACGTCGAGGAAGGGCTCGCGGTTGGAGTAGAAGCCGGGGCAGGCGCCCCCTTTCGTCTCGGAGCCGTTATTGAGGGCGGTGGCGGCGGCGAGCGGTGGGCAGCTCTCGGCCAGGCATGCGGACTGGAGGTAGGCCTCGCCGCACATGATGGCGGTGAGGGTAGCGGCGAAGTCTCTTCCAGCGTCGGAGTCGTAGGGCAGGCCGAAGTTCATCAGCAGGGCGCCGAGGTTGGCGTAGCCCAGGCCGAGCGGGCGGTAGTCGTGCGAGTTGCGCGAGATGAGCTCAGTGGGGTAACCGGCGCTGTCGACCAGGATGTCCATGGCGATGATGAGGATGTCGACGGCGGCGCGGTAGGCGGCGATGTCAAACGTACCCGCGGGGGTGACGAACTTCATCAGGTTGAAGCTGGCCAGGTTGCAGGCGGAGTTGTCGAGGAACATGTACTCGGAGCAGGGGTTGGAGGCGTTGATCCGGCCGGAGTTCTTCGAGGTGTGCCAGCGGTTGACGGTGGTGTCGTACTGCATGCCGGGGTCGCCGCAGACCCAGGTGGCCTCGGCGATCTTGGCCATGAGATCGCGGGCTTTGAGGGTCTTGATGGGGGCGCCGTCCTTGACGGAGCGGAGGGCGAAGTCGGCGTTGCGCTCCCAGGCGTGCATGAACTCGTCGTTGACACGGACAGAGTTGTTGGCGTTCTGGAAGAAGATGGAGGAGTAGGCCTCGGAGTCGGGACCAGAGCCGTCATAGCCGGCCTGAATGAGAGCGAAGGCCTTCTGCTCTTCCTTGGCCTTGCACTCGATGAAGTCTTCGACGTCCGGGTGGTCGACGTTGAGGACGACCATCTTGGCGGCGCGGCGGGTCTTGCCGCCGGACTTGATGACGCCGGCGAAGGCGTCAAAGCCGCGCATGAAGCTCAGCGGGCCAGAGGCGGTGCCGCCGCCGGAGAGATGCTCCATGGAGCCGCGAATGGGCGAGAGATTGGTGCCGGTGCCGGAGCCCCACTTGAAGAGCATGCCCTCGGTTTTGGCGAGGGTGAGGATGGAGTCCAGCGAGTCATCGACGGAGTTGATGAAGCAGGCGGAGCACTGCGGATTGCGGTAGCCGGTGGCAGAGTAGGCCACTTGGCGGGTCTCGGGATTCCAATGCCAGTTCTGCGCGTCGGAGTCTGGCTCCAGACGGTCGCAGCCGACGTTGAACCATACCGGCGAGTTGAAGGCGACCTTCTGGTTGAGCAGCAGATGGGCGAGGTCGTCGTGGAAGACGGCGGCATCTTCGGGGGTGGCGAAGTAACCGGCCTTCACCCCCCAGTCGCGGATGCTTTCGGCCACGCGCGCGACCAGCTGGCGTACGCCGGTCTCGCGGGCGCCGGGCTCTCCCTGCGGAGTGCCGACGTGGCCGTGGAGGTACTTGGAGGCGACGATGTTGGTCGCGGTCATGGACCAGTCGACGGGCATCTCGACATCCTTCTGCTCGAAGATGACCTTGCCGCTCATATCGGTGATGGCGGCGGTACGGCGCTCCCACTGGACTTCGTCGTAGGGCGAGACGCCGGCTTTGGAGAAGCGGCGCTCGACGTGGAGGCCGTTGGCGGAGGGCTTCGCGGCGTTGGGGGCGTGCTTGCCGGTAGTGCTGGCGCCATTCGTGGATGCGGCTGGTGTCTGGGTGGTCTCGGCCATGAAGTCTCCTGATAGAGCGAACTCGGTGTAAGGCTACTTGATGCGAACGGCTTGGGGTGACGGCTGGTCCTCCTCGCTCTGGGCTCCGTCTGTGAAAAGAGGGCGGAGCGATTCTGGCGGGGAGTGGGCCGGGTATCGCGTGATCTGGGTGCCGGGCCCTCAGTTTATCCAGCCGGAGCGGCTGGGACTGGAGTGCGGCAAGGCTGAAAGTACGCTGCCTGTGGATGCGTGTCAACCACGAAGCACTATCCCTAGTGTATTAGATGCGGATAGGCGCAGAAGGCTCCCACTTTCGGGGGATTGCTTGTGGAGAACGCCGGGAAGGTGCGTCCGAAGCGGGTTTGGGTGTGTTCTGGGGGCGCCTTTCGAGGTGCGTTCTGTAGGCGTACATCCAGGCTATGCTCCGACGAGGCAAGGGGGCAAGGCGCGGGCGTGTGCAGAGCTGTGCAGGGTGTGGAAAGCGGGGGTGGGAGGAGGGAGCGCATATTCTTCGACGCGGTTGACTCGTTACAGGATGAGACGAGCGGTGAGTGTTGCGCGCCTCATCCTGTGTGATGAACTGCTCAGGATGAGCATCCGGCTGAACCATGCCATGCTACCTCCATGAGGTCCGACGTCGATAGTTCGAAGCCCAGCAAGTATGTGATCAAAATGCCTTGTCCCGAACTGGACATTGATGTATGCACTTTTGATGCATTGCTTCGCGGGGCATGGAACTGGCACGCGCTCCTTCGTCCATATAAGCTCGCGTCATGGAATACGTAACTATTAAGGGTGCGGAAGTCTCGCGCATCGGGTTGGGCACGTGGGCGATGGGTGGCTCCGAGTGGGGGGCGATGGATGAGCGCGAGTCGGTACGCACCTGCCTGGCGGCTTTGCAGCAGGGCATCAATCTAATCGATACTGCGCCGATCTATGGCAAGGGTCTGGCGGAAGAGATCGTCGGCAAAGCCATGGTCGAGCACGGCAAACGCGACGATTTCTACATCTCCACCAAGTGCGGACTGGACTGGACCAGTTCGCCTTCCGGTGCGGTGTTGACGAACTCTACGCCGGCCCGGATTGAGGCCGAGCTGACCGGGTCCCTCAAGCGGCTGAAGACGCAGTATGTCGATCTTTACCAGGTGCACTGGCCGGACCCGCTGGTGCCGATGGAGGAGGTTGCGGCAGTCTTCGCGCGCTTTGTGCGTCAGGGGAGGATTCGCGCAATTGGCGTCAGCAATTTCTCGTCGGCGCAGATGGACGCCTTCCGTGCCGTGGCGCCCATCCACACGAATCAGCCGCCCTACTATCTCTTTGAGCGGTCCATCGATGTGGAGGTGCTGCCGTATTGCCGCGAGCACGGAATCGCCGTGCTGACCTACAGCTCGCTTTGCCGGAGCCTGCTAGCCGGACGGCTGCGCCCCGGAATGCAGTTTGACGCAGAGGACATCCGCTCGGTGGATCCCAAATTTCGGGAGCCGCGCTTCGGGCAGTATCTGGCAGCGGTGGAGCGGCTCGATGCCTTCGCGCAACAGCACTATGGCAAACACGTCCTGGAGCTGGCAGTGCGGTGGGCGCTGGACCAGCCGGGCATCGCAGCGGCGCTGTGGGGAGCCAAGCGCCCGGAGCAGCTGGCAGCGGCTGCAGGCGTGATGGGCTGGCGCCTGGACGAGCGGGCCCGCCATGCTGTCGAAGAGATTGTGGCGCAGTCGGTGGTGGATCCCGTCGGGCCGGAGTATCTGACGCCAGGGGTGCGAGATGCTTTCTAGCTTCTAGCTTCTAGCTTCTAGCTTCTAGCTTCTAGCTTCTAGCTTCTAGCTTCTAGCTTCTAGCTTCTAGCTTCTAGCTTCTAGCTTCTAGCTTCTAGCTTCTAGCTTCTAGCTTCTAGCTTCTAGCTTCTAGCTCGATGCTAATCTCGGTCGCGGAGTCTGAGCTTATTACGTTGGAAAGGCTAAAAGCTGTACTGGCTAGCAGCTAGAAGCTGCTTCTATCTCGCTGACGGTCCCTTACCCAGCTTGAAGCGATAGAGGATGCCGACGGAGATGGCGAACTCGTGCTGATTGACGCCGCCGTAGCGCGTGAGGATGTAGTCGGGCGAGATGCGCAGCGCCAGCTTGGGGGAACGGTTCAGGTCGAGCGAGCCGCCGAGCGCCGTGGCAAAGGTGGCGCTATTGCTGAAGAGGCCCACATTCTGTGGCGGGACAGTGCCGAGCGCGTGCTGAAAGTCGCCGTAGGCGCCCCCGACGAGTGCGTGAAAGTCGACCGCTGCGCGCGGTTTGCTGATGCCGCGAATCGTAGCGCCGCCCATGAAGAGGTGCTCGAAGACCAGGGGACCGCGGATGCCGTACGGGTTTGGATCGACGCCGTTGGTGCCGTAGTAGCCGCGCACATTGGCCGTCGCGCCGAAGCGGCCGGTGAGCCAGCGCGTGCCCTGGAGGTCAAAGCCGCCGAGGTTGGAGCCTTCGATCAGGCTAGGACCGGCGTTGAAGTGCGAGTAGGCGAAGCCGCCGTAGGCCTCGTATTTGTTGTTGTAGCGGACGTTGGCCAGGGTGTCGTTCTGGTTGACGTTGGTGTCAATGGTGGGGGTCGGCGGAAGCGGCTTGTTGTTGCGCGAGGTAGGCCGGGGTGTCTGGCTCTGTGAGGCGGCGGGCGGCGGCTGCACGGGCAAGCTCGACGGCGGGGTCTGGGCTGGCTGGCCGGGTTGCGTCTGCGCCGGTTGCGTGCCGGTGGTATCTGTTTGCGCTTGCAGGCTGGGAGCGGCTGCCAGAAAGCTGAGACCCAAAAAGCTGAAACCCACAAAGCTGAAACCCATAAGGCTGAAACGTAGAGAAGTGAAACGAGGGGCGGTCACATACCGCGTGTACCGGGAACTCAGAGATTGCTTCGCCAAACCGACTGCCTCCATCCGAAAAGAGCCTTCCAAGGAGAGCACGGCACGCTCCTGCGCGCACGCGCCACCTAACCTCCCAAGATACATTACCTCCAGATAGATGGCTCACCGTCCGAGGCGGCCCTGCCGCTCATTAAAGGCAGTGGGAGGGCTGCGGGGGAGGGCCGCTGGACGCATCGTGATGTGAAACGCGGTAGGCTGGAAGACATGTTTGACAGCAAAGCCAGACTCGATGCACAGGCCAGGGATGGTGCGTGGGACTCACTCGGGGAGATGGTGCGGGCCTATGCGCAGGAGGCGGTCAAGGTAGCGGGGGCACAGCACGGGGTGCGGCTGGATTTTACGACAGCATCTGTCGAGCTCCTGGAGCGGTTGCTGGATGGGCAGGCTGCGGTGGATCTCGATTTCCAGTCACGGCTGTGGGGCAGCTACTTTGGCGAGGTGATCCGCTTTCGTTGGGGCGGCGAATGGCTGCTGGCGCCGTATCCATCCAGCCAGGCGGCGGGGCAGTCGGGCAGGGAACCGGCAGTGCCAACGCTAGAGGTCCGGGGATCCCGGTTATATCCAACCATGAAGGTGTACCGGCGGCTGACGATGGGCGAGGGCGAGAGTCTCCCGGCTTTTTACCGGATGGTAGCTGAGCGGCTGGGAAAGGTCGCTGGCGGCGGCCCGCAGACGATCCATCCCGCGGAGCCCGCGCCCTAGATATCCCGATTGGAACATCTACCGGTAACCGGAGTGCGTACTACTTACGACGATCTCTCACTGCGATCGCTTCTGCCGCCCTCCTTGTGCGACAATAGCGGCACGGAGGAGATTCCAGGTATCCGGCTTCAATCCGGAACCAGGAGGATATCCATCATGGGCGAACTGCTTACACCGACACATCTGATTCTCGTTCTTGTTGTAGCACTTCTGGTCTTTGGTCCACGCAAGCTGCCCGAACTGGGCAAAGGCTTGGGAGAGGGCATGCGCGGCTTCAAGGACGGCATCAAGGGGATGACCGACCCCGTCAAGCAGACTGACGCGACCCCGTCTGCCACCACGACCACGACGAATGAGCCAATCCAGCCGAAATAAATTACCGAAATAACTGAAGACGCGTGTCTTGCCCGCTCGGGCTCTGCACGTGCGCGATGTGACGTGTTTTCTCCGGCTTGCATCGTACTCTGCACGATGAAGATAAAAAACGAGTACCTCATCAAGCCGCAGACTCATGTGCGGCTTGATGACTTTTCAACGACTGCGTCTGGCGAGTACAGGCACGAGAACGAGGCGAACGACTCCTTAGAGAAAAACCGCAAGGCTCTCGGCAGCCTCCAGGAACTGCTCTACGCCAGTGGACAGCATGCCGTTCTGGTTGTGCTGCAAGCAATGGACACCGGCGGCAAAGATGGCACCATCCGGCACATCTTTACCGGCATCAATCCGCAGGGCTGCAAGGTTACGTCCTTCAAAGTACCCACGCCACTGGAAGCTGCGCATGACTTTCTATGGCGCGTGCACGCTGCCGTTCCGCCGCTGGGAACAATCGGCATCTTCAACAGGTCGCACTATGAGGATGTTCTGGTCACGCGTGTCCATAAAACAATTAACGGCAAGACGGCAAAGCAGCGCTTCACCGAGATCAACAACTTTGAAGAGATGCTGGCCAATACTGGCGTCACCATTCTGAAGTTCTTCCTGCACATCAGCCAGAAGGAACAGACGGAACGACTGAAGGCCCGCTGTGACGACAAAAACAAGCACTACAAAATCAGCGAGAGCGACTTCAAAGAACGTCTCCTGTGGCCGAAGTACCAGGACGCCTACGAGGATGTGCTGAGCCACACAAGCCAGAAGCATGCACCGTGGTTTGTGATTCCGTCCGATCACAAGTGGTACAGGAATGTGACGATCTCCGGGATACTGGTCGAGTCAATGCGCAGCCTGAAGATGGAGTACCCGAAGGCATCGTTCGACGTGTCGAAGGTTTGCGGCCAGCTATAAAGCAGCCTTTGATTGATGTGGACTGAAACGCAGCTCCCTCCACTCGGGAGACGCCCCCGGCGCAACTCCGGCCGGGACGACAATGTTTGTCTAGCTGTTCTCGTAGTAGAGGTACCGGCGCCACTTCGGGTCCGAGTGACCGATCATGCGCATGATGTGGCGGCTGGTGTGGAGCGAGAACGGGCGCGGCTCGCGCATCAGCTTCATCTCGGAGAGCTCGCTGAGCAGATGATTTCCCTTGCGGCGGTTGCAGTCGTGACAGCAGGCGACGAGGTTCTCCCAAGTAGACAGACCGCCACGCGAGCGCGGGTGCACGTGGTCGAGCGTGAGTTCGCCGGCATTCAGAATGATGCCGCAGTACTGGCAGGCGTTGCGGTCGCGCAGCAGGATGTTTTTGCGCGACAGGGCGCGCGTCTGGTGCGGGATGCGGCGGTACTCGAGCAGGCGGATGACGGAGGGCATGGGGATGCGCGTGCGGGCGGCATGCAGAATCGCGCCCTGCTCCTCCTCGGTCTTCGCCACACCTTTCAGCACCAGCACCAGCGCCCGGCGTGCTCCGCAGATATTGATAGGTTCATAGGAGGCATTCAGCACCAGCACCGGTCGCTGCATGGTGATGGGCTGCGCGATCCGCGTCTCGGGCGCAACGTGTGTGGCTGCGTGCTTCCCTTTGCGTGCGTGGATCACGCTTTTCGCTATTGATGTTTTCCCCATCGACATCCCGGTGCTCCTCTCGTTTGTCCGTTTCAGGGTTACTGTGGCTCGCGCCAAGATCCGCGCCACATTCACCTCTGTTCCCCGGTCCGTACCTACCCTGAAATGGTTTAGACGTTCTGCTCCAAGGGTTGGCGGAAGCCCGAGTCTGCGGTCACGGGCGCTGGCTGTCTGCCTAGCGAAGTTGTAGCGTCCCAGAGAGCGACGCCTTCGCGTTGCGCCCGGGCGACCGTGGCGACCACGACAGATGCCGCACCGGCACGCATCAGCACCTGGCTGCAGACCCGCGCCGTGGCGCCGGTGGTGTAAATGTCGTCGACTAAAAGGAGGTGCCGTCCCGCCACGCGTTCCGGTCTGGGCACGAAAAAGGCGCCTTTGAGATTGCGCCGGCGCGCGCGTGCCGAAAGGCTGGCCTGACTCTCGGTCGCCCGACGCCGTTGGAGCAGGTTGGGTGCGTGCACAATCTGGCGCTTCCGGCCAGTTTTGCTAAGTCCGGCAGCTACGCCACGTGCGATGCCCTCTGTCTGATTGAAGCCGCGGGTCCGGCGCCGGGTGCGGTGGAGCGGCACAGGAACGATGAGTAGGCTGTCGGCGAGTTCGGGAAGCGCAGCTACAGTCTGACTGAGCCGGTCTCCGAGAACCCGGGCGAGCGTCGTCATGCGCCGGTACTTCAGCAGGTGAATGAGCTCGCGCAACTCGCCTTCGTAGACACCGAACGCCACTGCGCGGCGAAAGGCCGGAGATGCAAGGCGGCAGGGCCGGCAGAGTTGGTCTTCGTGCGGAATTGCGCTAAAGCGAGGGTCACCGGTAGAGAAGCTGGCGAGCCCAAGATCCTCACCGCAGCGATAGCAGAGGGTTCCGGTTTGCAGAGTGAGGCGGTCGAAGCAGGACTGGCAGACAGGATGCGGAGAAAAGCGCAGGAGGGGTTCGGAACAGAGAACGCAGAAGGCAGGGAAGAGGGTGCAGCTGAGTGCGTCAAGAACGGGCTGCAATGGACTTCGCAGAAATCGCGTGGCGGCTCGCCAGGAGGGAACCCCTCCATGCCGACCGTCCGGTGTCAGAGACCCATTCTGACTGAAGACACACCTCTCATTGCGAAGGCCGAATGAACTATCGAGCCCCCGGTTCTACAAAGTATAGGGGATGGGCGTTGACGGTGCCACAACATTTGTGTATGCGGTCGAACGGGCTACAGTGGTGAGCCGTTAATAGCGACATATTCTTTGGTCGAGCGGCGCTTCGCGCCGATTTTAAATACAAGATGAAGCAGGTCTTTCGGCTCCACCTTCGGTTACGCTCAAGATGACAAGACGCTACGCATTAACGACTCACCACTGTAGAGGCGGACGATCCTAAAGCGCGGCCTGCGCCGTGGAACGCTGCACTGCGCCCTGCCTGCCGCTCAGGGTGGCAACCACGCCCAGCAAAATGAGCGCGGCCCCGGCCCACTGCGCGCCGCTAATACGCTCACCGGCCAGAACGATACCCAGTAGCAACGCGACCACGGGATTGACATAGGCATAGCTGGCGACGCGCGTTGCCGACTCGTGGTGGATGAGCCAGGTGTAGGAGGTAAACGCCACAATGGAGGCAGCGAAGATCAGGTAGAGCATCGCTGCAGTGGTCTGCCAGCGCCAGGCATGGAGGGCAGCCGGCAATTGGGAGGACTCGCCGCTCGCGAAGGCGAGAACGAATAGGAAGATGCCGCCGAGCAGCATCTGCAGCCCGGCACGCGTGGTCTGTTGGGGCGGCAGAGAGAGCTTTCTACTCCAGAGTGTGCCGACTGAAAAGAGCAACGTTCCCAGAAGCAGGACGAGAGCAGCCACGCCCGCAGCGCGGTGCGCTCCAGCCGAGGCGCGCGACAGCAGCACCACCCCGCCGATGCCGAGAACGATCCCGGCGGTTGTGCCGGCGGTGAGGCGCTGCGTGCGGAAGACCAGCCACTCGCCAAGAAAGATCCACACCGGGGTCATGGCGGTAAGCACGGCAGCGATGCCGGAGGCGAGCCGCTGCTCCGCCCAGAAGAGGCAGGCGTAGTTGCCGGCGAAGATGATCAGCCCCAGCAGCGCTGAATGTTTCCACTGGCGGGCGGTGGGTACGGGCGCGCCACGCAGCCGGGAGGCGGTGTAAAGGATGAGTCCAGCAAGAGAGAAGCGAAGCGCCGCCGCGAAGAACGGCGGTGCGATGCGCACGACCTCTACGATAGCGAGAAACGATCCGCCCCACAGGCCATAGATGGCTACGTAGGCAAGAGCTCGTTGGGTGCCGCGTGCAAAGGGCATGGCCCACTTTAGCAGCGGGCCATGCCCTCGGTACTGCTAGCTGACCGCGCAGAGAAGAAGCAGCACAGAAGAAGCAGCACAGAGACGAACTACGTTGGCTCGCGTTCCCGAGCGTAGTCCTCTCAGCCAGGCACCGGCTGGTTCCCTACAGTTCGGCGGCCTCGACAGCAGCATTTTCCGCGGCAACGCCGGGCAGAAATTTGCTGTCGAGCGAATCAGCCGTGGCGCTTGCGGGTGAGGCGTTCCGGAACGGCGTACGCCGACGGGTGAGAACCTCCAGAAACGGGACCCACGTGATCATCATGACCATAAGAACTACGGTCAACAACAGAGCGAATGCCTGATCGGACATCTCTTCCTCCTACGCACACGGCGTGAGCTCCTGGGCGCACCGTATGGGCTGAAAAACCTCTACAGTAGCGGGCGGTTATCTGAAATTTAGGGTGGATTTGGCGAGGGCCCGAACGACGAAAACGATCATGGAACAGTCGCGCTGGAATTGCAACACTTGTTGCGACAACTTCCGATGAAAATTGAACATGAGATTCAGGCGCTGCGGGGCGTACGCGACAGTGGGGTCACACGCCGCGGGGACCGCACCGGAATACTGTGGGCCGCAGGTAAACGCGCACCGCGCACCTTGCTTCCAAGCAGATGTTCGTGGAAACAGGAGTCGATGACCTATGAGTTTTACGTATGCGCTGGGCGCAGAAGCAGGATGAGATGATCCACTTCTCCAAAAACATGGCACTGCTCCGTGCCGCGCTGGCGCTTATGGGAGCCGAAAGCAAGCGGCAGAGCATGGCTTCAGCGGACCGTTTCGCGATTTCGGGCATCGTTGCAGTCGAAGTTACCTCCGAAGGCTGGCAATCCCGGTTGTTTGACATACGATGCCGGTATGCCAAAGATGCCCAAAGAGAACGCGCCGCCACGGGAGCCAGAGCCACGGTGGCCGGCCATTTTGACGTTACTGGCCATCGGAGGCCTGCACCTGGCGCTGCCGGAGTCGCTAACAGTTGGGCCGGACTGGCTGCTGATTTCCTTGGTCTCCGTGCTGGTGGGGCTGTCCATCCTTGCCAGACGAAGTGGGAATGCCGGGGCGAACCAGGTCATCGGCTACCTGGTGGTGGGGTTGGTAACCGTCGCGATGGTGTGGTCGCTGGGCCTGCTTCTCACTGCACTGCCCGCGCATAGAGAGGCACCCAAGGAGTTGCTCCGCTCCGCAGCGGTCCTGTGGCTGAGCAACATCCTGGTCTTTGCTTCGTGGTACTGGCGGCTGGACGCAGGTGGGCCCAATGCCCGGGAACAGCGCAAAGCTCACACCGATGGAGCTTTCCTGTTTCCGCAGATGACCCTGCCTCGTGACAGCCCCGGAGTGCGGAGCTGGAGTCCGGGTTTCATCGACTATCTGTTTCTGGCATTTAATACCAGCACGGCGTTCTCACCGACGGATGTGCCAGTACTGTCCCGCTGGGCGAAGGGGTTGATGATGATCCAGGCGGTGATTTCGTTTGCAACTGTGGTTTTGCTGGCGGCGCGGGCCGTCAATATCCTGTAGGCAGACTCGCTTGAGATACGAGGTAAGCGGGAGGCATCATGCAAGCCTTACAAAAAGCTCGAAGGCCGTGCGCGCTCATTGCTGCCCTGATCGGTTGGGCTGCCCTGGCGCTGCAGTTCTATCTCACGCTCGGCAACGAAGCGACGCGGGAAAAGCCGGTGATCGCGGCTGTCTTGGTGCTGGTGAGCTACTTCACCATCCTCGCCAACCTGCTGGCGGCCTGCTGCTTAAGCGCGGCTGTCTTCGTACGTCCCGACTCGCGTCTCTTCCGGAGCAGTTTTTTGGCGGTCACGGTGTACATGGTGGTGGTTGGAGTTACATATACGCTTTTGCTGCGCAATGTTTGGGCGCCGCAGGGTTGGCAACTGGTGGCCGACATCCTGCTGCACAACGTGATGCCGATCGTGGTTCCGCTCTACTGGCTGCTGTTTGTGCCGAAGGGCAGGCAGCGCTGGAGTGCGCCGCTGCTCTGGCTGATCTTTCCACTGGCGTACTTTGCCGTTGCGCTGCTGCAGGGAAGGAGCAGCGGCTCCTACCCATACCCGTTCATCGATGTGGTCGCGCTCGGGTATCCACGGGTCCTGTTGAATGGGTCCGCGTTGGTGCTGGCATTTCTGGTCCTGGCATTCGCGCTGGTCTGGCTTGACCACCGGCTGGGCAGTAATTAGGGCGACGCTCAGCGATGAGCTCCCCGCGCTGTCGATGTTAATGCTGGGCAGCAGGTGACTCTGCTCCCGGGCTGTTTCTCCTTGCGCTCGCGCTGATACACTCGCAGATTCCTGACTTCTCTTCCCTTTGGAGGCATACACGCCCGTGCCGGAGACCACTCGCGCTACGCAGACCCGCACCTATCAGCCGTATGTGTCGCCTAACGAGTCACGGCCCGAGTTCACCTTTCGCGCCATCCTGCTTGGCTCGATCTTTGGCATCCTCTTTGGCGCGGTGACGGTGTATGTCGGACTACGGGCTGGGCTGACGGTTGCGGCTTCCATCCCGATCTCGGTGCTCTCGATCAGCGTGCTGCGCGCGCTGGGCAAAGCATCGATTCTGGAAAACAACATTGTCCAGACCACTGGAAACGCTGGCCAGTCGATTGCTTCCGGTGTGATCTTCACGCTTCCGGCGCTGGTTTTTCTCGGCTTCGATCTGGAGTACGCCCGCATCTTCGTTCTCGCGCTGCTGGGTGGCTGGCTGGGCGTGCTGTTCATGATCCCGCTGCGGCGGCAGCTGATCGTCGAAGAGCATGGCCACCTTACCTATCCCGAGGGTACGGCGTGTGCGGATGTGCTGCTGGCGGGTGAGCGCGGCGGCTCGTTTGCCAGCCGTGTCTTTCTGGGGCTAGGGCTGGGGGGCGTGTACACGCTCTTCCAGAACGACAACCTCTTTGCCGCGTGGCCGGGCACGCCGGATTATCAGCCCAAGTGGCTGAAAGGCGCGGCGATCCGGGCCGATGTCACGCCGGAGTATCTCGGCGTGGGCTACATCATCGGACCGCGGGTGGCGGGTGTCATCTTCGCCGGTGGCGTCTTCTCCTGGCTGGTCGTCATGCCGCTGATCTACTTCTTCGGCTCCCACTTGCCGGAGGCCATCTACCCCGGCACCAAACCGGTGGGGCAGATGTCGCCCAGCGACCTGTGGGCGACCTACATCCGTCCCATGGGGGCGGGAGCGGTCGCGGCTGCCGGGCTGATCACGCTGGTGAAGACGCTGCCGACCATCTTTGGCGCACTGGCAGCGGGCGCGAAGAACCTGGGCAAGGGCGCGGCCAAGACAGCCGCCGTGCGCACCGACCGCGATCTCCCGATGTCGGTAGTAGTCGGCGGCTCGGCGGCGCTGGTGCTGCTGATGTTCTTCTTTCTTACCTTCAAGCCGGTCCCGGGCGCACAGGTGAGCCTGCTATCAAATCTGGCGGCATCGCTGCTGATCGTGGTCTTCGGCTTTCTGTTCGTCACGGTCTCGTCGCGCATTGTGGGGCTGATTGGGTCGTCTGCTAATCCGGTCTCCGGCATGACGATCGCGACCCTGATGGCGACGTCTGCCATCTTTCTGGTGAAGGGGTGGACGGCCCCGGCCTTTGGCGCACTTGCGATCACGATCGGCGGCGTGGTCTGCATTGCCTCGGCGAATGCAGGCGACACCTCACAGGACCTGAAGACCGGCTTTCTGATTGGCGCGACGCCGTGGAAGCAGCAACTGGCGCTGATGATCGGTGTGGTCGTCTCAACATTTGTGATCGGTGCGACGCTGAATGCGATGAACAAAGGCCTGGAAGAGTTTCGCGAGACCGCGCGGCCATGGAACATCAGCGGTCCGCATGATGGCGTCCAGGTGCAGCAGGAGCACTTCAGCCGAGGGCAGTTCCGCGTGATGCCGGCTGACAAGACGCCCGGGACTATGGGCGCGAATAGTCAGGCGGGCGCGAGTACCGAGATCCGGCAGGGCTACAACTACGAGGTGCTGAACGCGCTTGGCTCATCCGAGCTGGCCGACGGCAAGTACCTCTACAACCCCAGGACGGGGCAGATTGAGGTGCAGTGGATCCAAGGTATCGGCAGCGAGAAGGCGGCAGCGCCACAGGCCCGCCTGATGGCTACGGTCATCAACGGAATCCTGAGCCGCAAGCTGCCCTGGGGGCTGGTACTGCTGGGCGTCTTCCTGGTAATTGCGGTGGAGCTGCTGGGGATTCGCTCGCTCTCCTTTGCCGTGGGCGCATACCTGTCGATTGCGACCACACTTGCGATCTTCTGCGGTGGGGTGATGCGCTGGATGGTGGATCGAGCGGTGGCCAAGGCCGGCGGCAATGCTGAGGACACGGAAAGCGAGATCAGCCCGGGCTCGCTCTATGCCAGCGGCCTGATTGCGGCTGGGGGCATTGTGGGCCTGCTGGGAGTTGCGCTGAAGCTCTATGAGGCGGCCACAGGCCATGCGGACATCCTGAAGTTCTCACCGGGTAATCCGCTCTACCATGATTGGATCTCGGTGGGGATGTTTGCCTTGCTGGCGTTTTCGCTCTATTATTTCGCCCGCAAGCCGCTGAAGAGCGCGAAGTAATACAGCGAGAGAATCCCTCCAAACAAAACAGTGTGAGTGACATACCACTTCCGTGTCAGCGAGGGCTGCCGTTGTGGGATGGGTTGCGCCCGCACTTTGCGCGATGCTTGTTTCACTTCGGAACAGATGGAGGAGTTCATGCACGGCTTTCTCATTCCATTGTTGGTTCTTGCTTTGCTGTTATCTCCGGTTTTCTTTGCCACTCAGCGTGTGGCTAAGCGGGTATAGCAAAGCGTCAGCCAGTCGGAGCGGGGAGAGATACGTAGCGCATGCCAACCTCCCCCGGCGCTCACCGCTCCGACCGGCGCTTACTCAAATAAATCTGCCTCGTTGCGTGTAGGAAGTGCGAAGGAGCCGTCGCTCTATTTGCGGTGCAACTGGACTGGTTTTCCTTGGCAATTCACACCATTTTCAACATCAGCTATTTTTGCTATTACGCTCATTACGAAAGTGTTAGTCCTTAGCAGAAAGGTTTTATCGATCTCCGACGGCAGCACTTCGCTGTATCTTCTCCATTGCAGCCCCCCTTTGCTCTCCGTACTCTCGGGATGCGTTTCCGAGTAAATCCGGGGACGCAACTTTCGCCTATTACCGACAATTTGACTTAGAGCAGGCGCGACCGGTATGTGCGCGGCTCGTCGTGGTTGGGAGTGCTCGCCAGAACCGGAGAGGGTTTTCCGGAAGGGTGCGGGCCAACTCCGGCACGTCGCGCAGGCAACCATACCTTTGTCGTGCTCTGCTCTCCGCACTCCGGGTGCTGCACACCCAGAGACAAGGCGGCACCGCGAACAGCGGACGGATTTTCGTTTTTTCGCGAAAATCGTTCCGTACGCGGACAGCCCAGTTTTGTCTCTATGCATTACGTGCACGCTCCTGGAGTGCGGTCAACGGCAACCAGCTATGGAAGTCGCACGCCTGACGTGTGTCCATAGGTGCCGCTCATGGGCCTACAGTGGTCCGGGGCAGGAACGGAGATGCAATGAGGCCGAAGAAGACCATTCTGTGCGTGGACGACAATGAGCAAGCCCTATCCGTACGCAAGTTCATGCTGGAGACGCGCGGCTACCGCGTGTTGACCGCGCGGACCAGCGCCGAGGCGCTAGAGATCTTCGAGCACGGCAGCATCGACCTGGTTTTGAGCGATCTGCTGATGCCGGGGATGGATGGCAACGAGCTGGTGCGCCGCATGAAAGAGATGTCGCCCGAGGTGCCGGCCATCTTACTGAGTGGCAGCGTGAAGGCCTTCGAGCGGGCCAACCGCGCTGACGCCTTTCTGCCCAAGGGCGCTTGCACGCCGCTGGAGGTGCTGGAGCGCATCCGAGTCCTGATTGCGCGCAAGCGGGGGCCGAAGAAGACCACTGCGCCTGGCGCGGCGGATGCCCCGCCAGCATGCGAACCGGTGGTGCTGGGCGCGTTCTCGGCTGCGGCCTCCTGAGCGCTCCGCGTCCTGGGTAGAAGGCCCGTGTGACCGGCAATTTACAATGAACGTGTGCCTCCGATTATCACTGCAGAGAATGTCAGCAAAACCTATAAGTCGGGACGCATCTCGGTCCCGGCGCTTACCGATGTTTCCTTCACCGTCGAGCAAGGCGAGTTTGTCTCGATCGTGGGTCCTTCGGGCAGCGGCAAGTCGACGCTCTTTTACATTCTCGGCGGACTTACCCACGCAACTTCGGGGAGTGTGCTGATCGATGGCGTGGATTTCGCCAGCCTGCCGGATGGGACGCGGACGGCGATGCGCGGGGCCAAGATCGGCTTTGTCTTCCAGAAATTCAACCTGCTGCCAACGCTTTCGGCCCGCGGCAACATCGAGATCGCACACGAGATCAGCGGCCGCAAAGAGCCATTGGATGAAAACTATCTGACGCACTTGACGGAGCTGCTGGGCATCGCCGGCCGGATGGACCATCGGCCCTCTGAGCTCTCTGGCGGTGAGCAGCAACGCGTTGCCATTGCCCGCGCGCTGATCACGCGGCCGGCTCTGGTGCTGGCCGATGAGCCGACGGGGAACCTGGACACGGCGAGCTCGAACGCGGTGCTCAGCATGCTGCGCCGGTCGAATCAGGAGTTCAAGCAGACGGTGCTGATGATCACTCACAATCCGGAGGCCGCCGCGTTGGGCGATCGCATATTGAGCATGCGCGATGGCCGCCTGGAGGCGCCGGCGGCAGTGATGATGCCCCGAGCTTCTGAGTCAATCCCGCGCCGGGCGATGGATTGACCACCCCCGGCGACGTGGCTATACTCGGTGAGTAGTTCAGCGGGAGTAGCTCAGTGGTAGAGCATCGCCTTGCCAAGGCGAGGGTCGCGGGTTCAAGTCCCGTCTCCCGCTCCAGGTCGCCAGTCCGGTCTTTCTGTCGCAGCTGCTGAGTTGTTCCAGATACCGAGACCGCTGGGATCTGCTGCTGGCGTCGAGACTGCTGAAGCCGCTTGTCTGGCTCTCTCCGGTGCTTTACGCGTAAAGCAAGACGGGGCGCGGTACCCAAGTGGTAAGGGAGAGGTCTGCAAAACCTTTATGCGTCGGTTCGATCCCGACCCGCGCCTCCAGAATCAATAACTTACGGACTCTGGTTGGACGTTGCTTGTGCGCATATAGTGACAACGGTAGCGAGTGCTTGTTTGAAGGAAATGTCTCTTAATCTGAAAGCGTGGATCAGACACTCCGTAGCGAACGGCAATTCTATATCGGTGAGTCTGATCGTTCGACGAGTGCGAGATCGCTGATTCTCAGGCAGGCTTTTGACGTAATCGGTACCAAGAATCAAGGGCCTGCGGCGCGCGCTCAGAACTCCTCTGCATCTCAACACGAGAACTCACTTAGCCCCCTCCCGGAGAAACCATGAGCTTGCAGGATGTGTTTATCGAAGAATTGCGTGACCTATACAGTGCCGAGAACCAGTTGGTGAAGGCGCTTCCAAAGATGGCGAAAGCCGCCTCCAGCGGCGAACTCAAGTCCCTCATCACGAATCATCTGGATGAAACCAAGGGCCAGGTTGACCGGCTCAAGCAGGCATTTGAACACCTTGGCAAGAAACCCACTGGCCAGCATTGCAATGGGATGGAAGGTGTTGTCGAAGAAGGAAAGGAAGCAATCGAGTCCGACGAAGAAGGCGCCGTCAAAGATGTTCAGCTGATTGGTGCGGCCCTTCGCGTGGAGCATTACGAGATAGCCGGGTATACAGCCGCCATTGGCATTGCGAAGACGCTTGGCCAGAAGGAGATTGCGGCTCTTCTAGCGGAGACGCTCAATGAAGAGAAGGCAGCGGGAAATAAGTTAGTGGCGCAGGCGAAGCCTCTCCTCAAGGAGGCCGGCGCAGAAGAGGATGCCGACGAAGAAGAGGACGATGATGAGCCCGAAGACGCCGAAGAGGCTGAATCAAAGCAGAAAAGCGAAAAGGATGAGAAAGAAGCCGAACCTGAGCTGAAAAGGCGATAGTAGATTGCCTGCCACTGCGCAGGTCACGTTTCGTCGTGCAACAGGTTGTGGACACGGAGTGCAGGCTTCTCGCACTCCGTAGTTTTGGGCCGAATGGATCGCGCGACGGGGACCTATGATGGGGGAATGGAAATGAACTCGCCCAAGTTCGTATTGGAGCCGACGGCAGCCTTACGATAGGCAGCCCATACACTCACACGCGTCAGTTCCCAGAAAGCGGGCAGACTCACCCAAGCTCTTTCGGCGTGGCCTCAATTTGCATCGATGCGGTTCCCGGCGCGTTTGAAGTGAGCCTCCATCTTCCGCATAGCGTCCCCTTGCAGCTCCTGCGATGGGTGGGCCTAACGCATGACCATCTGAATGCGCGAGTGCCCCATCATGGCGGCCAACGTCACCAGATCGATCCTGCTTCGACGGATTGTTGGTGTGTTTGATATTATTCTGCTCATCCTCAGAATCTTTGTGGGTCTCCATGGGCCAGCATTCGCAGACAAGGGGGAAAGATGCTTCACTGGGTTTGGGAAGCTGTGATCGGGTTAGTCATCGGCGCGCTGGCAAAGCTGATCATGCCAGGCAAGGACCCGGGCGGCATTATCATCACCATGTTGCTGGGCGTTGCAGGATCTTATATCGCCGGATACTTGGGCCAGGCGGTTGGCTGGTATAAAGAGGGCCAGGGCGCCGGGTTCCTTATGTCTCTGGTGGGAGCGCTCGTTCTTTTAGGGATATACCGGTTCATCAAGGGACGTACGGCAGCTGCGTAGTCTCTTCTCTGCATCAGATCGTGAAAAGCCCGGACTCAGCCGCGCGGGGCCTTTTTGCTCATGGTGGTCAGCTTATCTTCCTTATAGTCACTATCGGCGCCATGTGGTTGGCCCTCTTCCGTGGACTAAGGCCCACTCATGGCTATTCTGCCGAATGACACCGAGCCTCCATCCTCTTCAAATCTCATCCTAGATTTTAGGAAGTATTCGACAGTTGCGAGATATCGACTTTAGATTTCTGCTCGGACACTCTCGCGAGCGATGTCCGCTTCAGTAAATCGGGCTATTTTCTCGTTCAAGCGAATCTTGGACCTCTCAAAGGTATCGAGTTGCTTCAACGTGCTTTGCAGTTCCAATACCTTTCCTACGAAGATACCCAGGATGCAGGGGGCTACGATGATGAGCCGTCCATCCGCCTTATGCTCTAAGAAGATCACGATGGCCACGTCGAGTATGAACGCCATGACTGAGATTAAGAAGGCATCAGAAAGCGTCCATACCAAGTAAAGCAGAAGGGCATACGCGTTGCCGTGCAAGTGCGTAAGCAGGGTGAGGCGCCTTTCGGCAGCGGCACGAGCAGTTTCCGGTACTGCCTCCGAGGAACGTTTACCAGCGCTTGTTTCACTGAATTTGGAAATATGGATGTACCGCAGCCCAGCAAAAATAATAGCGTCTCAAATGCTCCAGGATGGGTCGTAGGGAACTCAGTCAGCGCGACCAACAAACTCATTTCACCCCTTCTTTCCGCTGCGAAGACTCTGTCCAAACTGTCGCCGACGATTTACATGATCGACGGTTCTGGCACAAGCGCTAAAGTCCAAGTGTCCATTCTTGGACACCGCTGATACGGAGACGAACAGTATCTTAGCTCCGCTTGCCACCCACCGCAGCCCCTAAGTAGTTGTTTTTACACGTCCTGACCGGGCCATGGGTTTGGTTGCCCAAGTGCACCTAGCCTTCGATGATGGACATCAATCGCCCGGATCTGAAGATCAAGAAGAGACGCCGTCGACTCCTGCTCGCAGTACTGGCGCTCGTGGTGGTGGGAGTGGCCACGGCTGCGGTGCTGCGTCTGAAGCCGGCTGCCCCGACGGTGGAACGCTCGACCGTGTGGACCGATACCGTCAAGCGCGGACCGATGGTGCGCCAGGTGCACGGTCTGGGTACCCTGGTGCCGCGCGAAGACATGATTCGCCAGATCCCGGCGCAGACCGAGGCGACCGTGATCCGCATTCTGATGCTGCCGGGCTCGCAGGTGACGGCCAGTACCGTGCTGGTGGAGCTGAACGATCCGCAGCTGACGCAGGAGGCGCTGGACGCGCGCCTGCAGCTGAAGGAGGCCGAAGCCGACCTCAAAAACACGCAGGTGAAGCTGCAGAGCGACCTGATGGGGCAGAAGTCGACGGCGGCCACGGTGGGCGCGGACTACCACACGGCGGAGCGCCAGGCGGCGACGGACAAGTCGCTTTACCAGCTGGGCGTGATCTCCGGCCTGGCGTATAAGGCCTCCCAGGGCCATGCTGACGCGCTGACGACGCAGAACCAGATGCAGGGGAATGTGGTTGCGATCAACGAGAAGGCGATCGAGACGCAGCTCTCCGTGCAACGGGCGAAGGTCGACCAGGCGCGGGCGGTGGCGGGGCTGAAGCAGCAGCAGCTGGACGCGCTTCGCGTGCGCGCGGGCATCAACGGCGTGCTGACGGACCTGCCCCTTGCGGTGGGACAGCACGTGACACCGGGCACCATGCTGGCGAAGGTAGTGGAACCTGATCAGCTGAAGGCTGAGTTGAAGATTGCCGAGACTCAAGCGCGCGATGTGGAGATCGGCCAGCCCGCCGCGGTGGACACGCACAACGGCATCCTCGACGGCAGTGTGACGCGCATCGATCCCGCGGTGCAGAACGGAACCGTCACCGTGGACGTAAAGCTGAACAACCATGTGCAAGGTGAGCGGACTGACCTGAGTGTGGATGGCACGATCGATCTGCAGCGGCTGAAAGATGTGTTGTATGTGGGGCGGCCGGCGTTTGGCAACGAAGACTCGACGATCAGTTTGTTCAAGCTCGATCCGGATGGCAAGTTCGCGACGCGTGTGCCGGTCAAGGTGGGCCGCGCTTCGGTGAATGCGATCCAGATCGTAAGTGGATTGAAAGAAGGCGATACCGTGATCCTCTCCGATATGTCGCGATGGGATAACACGGATCGGATACGGCTGAATTAGAGCAGGGAATAGGGATTAGGGAAGAAAGATTTAGCACGCGAGGGCAGACACAATGCACGAGAAAAAGCAGGCGCTGATTGAGATCGAGGCACTGACCAAGATCTTCTACACGGACGAGATCGAGACGCACGCGCTGGCGGGGGTTCATCTGGAGATTGGCCGTGGAGAGTATGTGGCGATGTCGGGTCCGTCTGGCTGCGGTAAGTCCACGTTGCTGTCGATCATCGGGCTGCTGGACACGCCGACGGGCGGCGGGTATCAGCTCAATAGCAAGCCGGTGGAGAACCTGAACTTTGCCGAGCGCTCGCGCATTCGCAATCAGGAGATTGGCTTCATTTTTCAGAGCTTCAACCTGATCGGCGATCTTACTGTCGCGGAGAACGTGGAGCTGCCGCTGACCTATCGCGCGGGCATGCCAGCGTTGGAGCGGCGGCGGCGGGTGCAGGAGTCGCTCGAGCGGGTGGGCATGGCGCATCGCATGCGGCACTATCCATCGCAGCTCTCGGGTGGTCAGCAACAGCGCGTGGCGGTGGCGCGTGCGCTGGGCGGTTCGCCGTCGATTCTGCTGGCCGACGAGCCGACCGGCAATCTGGACTCCAAGAACGGCGAGGCTGTGATGGAGCTGCTGGCCGAGCTGCACGGCGAGGGCGCGACCATCTGCATGGTGACCCACGATCCACGCTTCGCCCGCCACGCCGAGCGCAACATTCACCTCTTCGACGGCAAAGTGGTGGCCGAGGGCGAGCTGCCTGAGCGGATCCTAGAGACGATCGAGTAGTTCAGCACCTAACTGTCGCCGTGGAGGCACGCGCATGAGCACCATCGTTCAGGATCTCCGCTACGCATTGCGCCAGCTGAAGAAGTCTCCCGGATTTGCATTGACAGCGGTTTTGACGCTGGCGCTGGGAATTGGCGCGACGACGGCGATGCTCGCGGTCGTCGACTCGGTGCTGTGGCGGCCGCTGAACTTTCCCCACTCGGAGCGGCTGATGAAGGTTGCCACTTCGGACACAAAGGCGCAGGGTGTCGCGGCTACCTGGTCCGTATACGAGCAGCTTGCGCGAAACCTTCACGGGCAGATGGAGCTCGCGGCGTATTCGGATCTTCCTCAGCCGGTGAGGACGCCGGATGGTACCGAGATGCTGCTGGCACCCGAGGTGAGCACAAACTTCTTCGCAACGCTCGGGGTCAAGCCGGCGATGGGCCGCGATTTCGCTCAGGGAGACGATGCCATGGGTGCGGGCAAGGCGATCCTGAGCCGTACCTTCTGGCTTCAGAAGATGCATGGCGATGCGGCCGTGCTGGGAAAGACGCTGCAGGTAGGAGGTGCGCTCTACACCATTGTCGGTGTGTTGCCGGCAAGGTTTGAGTTTCCGGTCCAGAACCACAACGGCGTGTACACCACCTTTCAGTTGAGCAAAGGCAAGACGTGGCAAGGCTTCAGCTACTTCGACCTGCTGGGCAGGCTGCGACCCGGCCTTTCACTTCCCACTGCGCAGGCCGCGGGAGCGCTGGCGGTGAGCAGGTTGACCAAGGACCCCAACTTCCCCGGCAACACTCCGCCCAAGCGTCTTCTGCTCACGCCTTATCTTGCGACGGTCACAGGCGAGCAGCGCACCCCCTTGCTCACGCTGCTGGCTGCGTGCGGCATCCTGCTGTTGATTGCCTGCGTGAACACGGCCAACCTGCAGATCGCCCGCGCCACAACGCGGCAACCCGAGATGGCGGTGCGCTCCGCGTTGGGGGCGAGCCGCGGGCGCATCGTGCAGCAATCGCTGATCGAGAGCGTGCTGCTTGCGCTCGTGGGCGGTGGGACGGGGCTGCTGCTTGCGGAGCTGCTGTGTACGACGGCCCGGCGCACCTTGGGCGAACATTTGCCGCGCTTTGACTCGCTCTCGGTCAGTCCGGCGGTCTTTCTCGGCTGCTTTGCCATTACGGCGATTTGCGGAGTGGGGTGCGGCATATTGCCGGCGCTGCGGCTCAGCAGGGAGCGGCTCTCGCTCGGCCAAAGCAGTTCGGGCACGGCGCGCGTGAGCCGCAGGCATCGGCTGAGTGGGTTGCTGATAACGGGCGAGCTGGCGCTTACCTGTCTTCTGCTGGTGGCTGGCGGGCTGCTCCTGCGCACCTTTCAGGCGCTGGAGCATGTGCCGCTCGGCTTTGAGCCTGAGCACCTTACCTCCATGACGCTGATCCCAGAGCAGAGCGATTCCGCGCCTGCCTCGCAGGTAGCTACGTATGACGCGTTGCTGGCATGGATTGAGCATATGCCGGGGGTGCAATCGGCGGGAATGATGACCTCACTGCCCTTTTCTGATTTCCAGATGTCTATGTTCGGGGACTTTCAGTTCGTTGGCCGTAAGAACAATTCTGGGCAGGATGCAGGTATCACCGCGACCACTCCGGACGCTTTCCGCGCTATGGGCGTCCAGCTACTTGCTGGACGATTTTTGGATGAAGCGGACCGGGCGGGAGCCCCGCAAGTGGCGCTGGTCAACCGGCGTTTCGCGCAACGCTTTTTCGGCAGTAAAAGCCCGGTCGGCAAACAGATCAATTTCGATCAAGGGCCAGACGCAGCAGGCAAGCCTAATCCATTGCGCATCACGATAGTGGGCGAGGTAAGTAACTCGATGCAGGGGCGCGACCTGGGTGCAGAGATCGCGCCGATGATCTTCGTTTCAACGCATCAGCTGCCATCGGGCGGGAACACCGCACATTATATGGTCGGCATCGCGGCCGCATTTGCCATCCGCTCCACGCTCCAGCAGGATGCGCTCGCGCCCATGCTGCGCGCGGCGGTCAAATCCGAAGCGCCGGGCTTCGCCATCGACGAGATCGCGCCCGTGGAGCAGGAGGTGCAGGCCACCTTGCAGCAGCGCCGCCTCGCCCTGCGGCTGGCCACTGGCTTCGGGCTGCTTGCGCTGCTGCTCGCCGCGGTCGGAATTCACGGTGTGCTCGCCTATCTGGTGGCGCAGCGCGTGCGCGAGATCGGCATCCGCATGGCGCTGGGTTCCTCGCGCGCAGCGGTGCTGTGGCTTGTCTTTCGCGAGGTGCTGCGCATGAGCGCTCTCGGCCTCACACTCGGCATGGTGGGGGCGCTGCTTGCCGGGCGCGGGCTCAGAAGCTTTCTCTTCGGCGTGTCGTCGCAGGACCCGCTCACCCTCGTCGCGGTAGCGTTGCTGGTTCTGGGCATCTCTCTAGTGGCTGCACTTCTGCCCGCGCGCCGCGCCGCCAACGTCGATCCAGTGGAAGCACTTCGAGCCGAGTAGGGGAACTATGACGAGTATTCGTAATGATCTCGGTTATGCATTGCGGCAGCTGCGCAAGAGCGTTGGGTTCACGGTCACGGCGGTGCTGCTGCTGGCGCTGGGTGTGGGGGCGGTGACGGCGATCTTTTCCGTCTTCGATCAGGTGATGCTGCGGGCGCTGCCGGTGTCGCATCCGGAGCAGCTTGTCGGGCTGCGGGCTGGGGGCCTGTGGGAGGGCACATCGAGGACGCAGGGCGGCGACAACGATGCGTACTTCTCCTATCCCATGTACAGCGATCTGCGTAAGCAGATGCAGGTCTTCTCGGGACTGGCGTGCTCCTCGCGGGCGCATGTCGGGGTGAAGGGGCGAGGCGAGCCGGAGCTGGCCTATGCTGAGCTGGTCTCCGGCGACTTCTTTCAGGTGCTGGGACTGAAGCCAGCGCTGGGCAGGCTCTTCGTGCCCGCGGATACGCGCATGAGGGATGCCGCGGCGCTCACGGTGCTGGAGTTCGGGTACTGGCAGAGTCATTTCGCCTCGGACCCTAAAGTCCTGGGCCAAAGCCTTCAGGTGAATGGGCGCGGCTTTACGGTCATTGGCGTGGCGCCGCCGGGCTTTCATGGCGCGGTGCCGGGCGACTCGCCGGAGTTGTTCTTTCCCATCACCATGGAGTCGACCATCCTGCCCGGGCGCGACGACCTGGATCGTCATGACACGCGCTGGCTGACGGTGATGGGACGCCTGCAGCCCGGCATGGCGGCCAAACGGGCGGAGGCGATGCTGGCGCCGGTGTGGCACGCGCTGCGTGTCGAAGAGTTCAAGCACAGCAGCAACCACTCGGAGCGCTTCCGCAAGAGCTTTACCGAGCAGAGCCCGCTGCGGCTGGTGGGAGAGGCCAACGGCTTCTCCCCGCGGCGCAGCGAGCTGGAAGCGCCGCTCACTTTCCTGATGGGGCTGGCCGGGCTGGTGCTGGTGATGGCCTGTGCCAACATCGCCAGCCTGCTGCTGGTACGGGCGGCGGGACGTGTGCGGGAGATGGCGGTGCGGTATGCTCTGGGCGCAGGCAAAGTGCGCATCCTGCAGCAGCTATTGATGGAGGGCGGGCTGCTGGGCGTGGCTGGGGGCGCATTGGGTGTGGCGGCGGCGCCGCTGCTGACGGCTGGCCTGCTCAGGATGCTCTTCCCCTCGGACGGTGGAGGCGGAGACTTTAACAGGGCGCCGGATGCGCGCGTGCTCGTGTTCTCTGCCGTGGCAGCCGTGACGGTGACACTGCTCTTCAGCTTGACGCCGATGCTCGAGTTCTGGAGACCCGACGTGACCGGCGCCCTGAAGCAGCAGACACCGACAACGGGCGGACACTCCGCGCGTCTGCGCCGGATGCTAGTAACGCTGCAGATCGCGCTCAGCGTGGTGCTGCTGGTGGCGGCCGGGCTTTTCGTCCGCACGCTGGGCAATCTGCGCAGTGCCGGTCTGGGCTTTGCCACCGCGCATGTGCTGACCGTGGCGGTCGATCCGGAGCTGTCCGGCTATTCGCCGGAGCGCACACAGACGCTATACCGGCAGCTGCTGGAGACGCTGGGAAGTTTGCCGGGGGTGCAGGCCGCAGGCGCGACGAATGGGCCTCTGTTAAAAGGTGACAGTCAAGGTGGCAATATCAGCATCGCCGGCTACAAGAGCGGCCCGGACGAGGACATGGATGTGGAGGAAGATGCGGTAAGCCCCGGCTATTTTCCCGCGCTCGGGATTCCGCTGCTGGCTGGCCGCGTGCTTGCGCCCGAGGACACCGCCACGGGCCAGAAAGTCGCATTGGTAAACGAAACCTTCGCCAAGCACTTCTTCGGCAGCACCACGGCCGCGCTGGGGCGGCAGTTGATGTATGGGTTCGGTGGTCATCCGCCCGACACCATGATCGTGGGTGTGGTGGCGGACACTAAGCACGCGAATATTCAGGACGAGACACTGCGCACGGTCTTCAGGCCTTACACGCAGGTTAAGAAGCCGGGTCGGATGCAGTTCTATCTGCGCACCTGGCAGGAGCCGGGCGCGGCGGTGGCGAGCGTGCGCGGAGCGGTGGCGCGGCTGGACCCGGCGCTCGCGCTGGACCACGTGGAGACGATGGATGCGCAGCGCGCAGACTCGATCAGCTATGAGCGCATGATGGCGGTGCTGGCCGCGCTCTTCGGGCTGGCGGCAGCGGCGATCTCGGCTATCGGCCTGTACGGCGTGACCGCATTCACGGTGGGGCAGCGCACGCGCGAGTTCGGGCTGCGCCTGGCCGTGGGCGCGAGCCGGGGACAGATTGTGCGCCTGGTGCTGCGGGAGGTGTTGCGGCTGGCGGTGGCCGGCATTGTCGTTGCGCTGCCGTTGGCGCTGCTGGTGGGCCGCTCCATGCACGGCACGCTCTATGGAGTGAAGCCGATCGATCCGGTGACGCTGGTTGCTGTGCCGTTGGTGATGGCGTGTGTGGCGATTGTGGCCGCGGGGTGGCCCGCGCATCGCGCTGCGGGCGTCGACCCCATGCAGGCTTTGCGGGATGAGTGAGGGATAGATGACGATCGGGAATGACTTACGGTATGCCGTGCGGCAGTTGCGCAAGAGTCCGGGCTTCACCCTCGCCGCGGTGCTGACGCTGGCGCTGGGTATCGGGGTGAACGCGGCTATGTTTTCCGTCATCGACCAGGTGCTGCTGCGCAGCGTGCCGTTCCCGCATCCGTCGGAGCTGGTACAGATCTCCGAGGTGAATTACGGCGACAAGGTGGTCAACAGCTCGGGCGGCATTCCGCTGCCGGATGTGCAGGACTGGCAGGCGCGCAGCCACGCGTTTCAGGGGATCGGCTACTACTCCTTCAACCAGCCGACGGTGGGTGGCATCGATACGTCACGGCTCGAACCGCAGTTCCTGGGCAGCACGAACTTTTTTAAGATGCTGGGCGTGGCGCCGGCGATGGGCCGCGACTTCCAGCCTGGGGAGAACATGGCTGGTAAGTCGCATGTCCTCATCATCGGATACTCGCTGTGGCGCGATCTCTTCCACGGCGATCCGCATATCCTGGGCCGCGCCGTCCCGCTGAACGGGACGATCTACACGGTCGTCGGCGTGCTGCCGCAATCGTTCAGCTTTCAGGGCGGCGATGACTTTCTTTTCTCGCCGCTGGCGACCGACAGCAAGGAGCTGAACGACCGCGGCAACGGCATGCTGAACGTGCTGGGGCGGTTGCGGCCCGACGCGTCTGTAGCGGATGCCAACCGCCAGCTGAGCAGCATCAAGCGGCAGGAACTCCATGACTTCCCAGGCAAGGAACGCGACACCCGAGTGGTGGTCCAGTCCTACCAGGAGGCGCGCACCGGGCAGGTCAGACCGGCGCTGCTGGCGCTGGATGGGGCGGTGCTGCTGGTCTGGCTGATCGCCTGCGCGAACGTAGCCGGGCTGATGCTGACGCGGACCAGCGGCCGCCGCCGGGAGATCGCGGTGCGCAATGCGCTGGGCGCGGGCAGCGCGCGGCTGCTGCGCCAGTTCCTGACCGAGAGCCTGGTGCTGGCGCTGGCCGGCGGCGCCGCGGGATTGGCGCTGGCCTGGGCTGCGCTGCGCGTGCTCCGTCATTATCTGGACCGGATCCTTCCCAGCAATGGCAGCATCCACATCGACGCCGCGGTCTGCGCGTACCTTTTTGCCGCTTCCTGCGTGTCGGCACTGGTCTTTGGCGTGCTGCCAGCGCTGCAGGCTGCTCGCGCGCCCGCGCAGGAGGGCTTGCGCGAGGGCTCGGCGGCTAGCGGCACTAGCCACAGGCAGCGGCTGCTACGGGATACACTCGTCACCGTTGAGGTTACGTTTACACTGCTTCTTCTGGTCGCCGCCGGGCTCGTGCTGCGCAGCCTCTCCGCGCTGCGGCATGCCGACCTGGGCTTTGCGCCGGACCACGTGGTCACGGCGGCGCTGGTGCTGCCGCAGAAGGGCTACTGGTTCGTTACGTTATCGGCTGCCGGTGCTGGTCCCAATGTAGTCCAGACGTTCTACACCCCGCTGCTGGACCGCGTGCGTCAACTGCCCGGGGTGGAAGCGGCGGGCGTCAGCACGGTGCGCCCGCTCGAGCCGAACTGGAACTTCAAATTGACCGTGGAGGTTGTGGGCCGCCCGAAGAACGACGCCAGGCATGAGCAGAATGCGCACGCGCGCGCGGCCACCGTAGGATTTTTCCCGGCAATGGGCATACGGCTGCTGCGGGGTCGTCTATTTACAGGCGAAGACGCACCCGGAGCGCCGCTGGCGGCTGTGGTCAATCAGGCGTTTGCCCGCCAATTCTTTCCCAACGGGAATCCGCTGGGGCAGCAGTTCAAAGCCTCCGATAAAGATCCGCATCGCAACGCCACCATCGTGGGCGTGGTAGACGACGCGAAGCAAGTCTCAGCGTCTGATCCGGACCAGCCGGAGATATTTCTTGACCTCGACCAGTTCGGACCGGAGGACGACTTGTACCCGATCCTGGTTGGATTCCGGGCGAATCTGGCAGTGCGCACCAACCAATCGCCTGCGGCGCTGATCCCGGCGCTCGAGCGCATCGTTCACCAGGTGAACGGAAGCGTGGCGGTTGACAAACCGCAGACCATGCAGCAGGTGGTCGACGATTCCATGGGTTCGCAGGTATTGGCGGCGCGGCTGCTCAGCATCTTCGGCTTGGCGGCGCTGGCGATCGCGGTCGCGGGCGTCTACGGGTTGCTCGCGTACCAGGTCAGTCAGCGGACGCGGGAGTTCGGCGTGCGGATTGCGCTCGGCGCGCAGCGCGGCGATGTTCTGGAGCTGGTCTTGCGGCACGCGCTTATCCTTCTGGGAATCGGCATGGCGGTGGGGCTTGCGCTCGCGCTGCTGATGAGCCGCTTCATTGCCGGTTTCCTGTATCAGGTGAACCCGGATGACCTCGTCACCATCCTGAGCGTCACGGTCATTTTGGGCGCTTGTGGGCTGCTCGCCAGCTATCTGCCCGCGCGCCGAGCCTCGCAGGTCGATCCGGTGGAAGCACTCAGGTCCGAGTAGCGGCACTGAATTCAAAAGGAGCAAGGAATGAATGTCGGCAACGATCTACGCTATGCATTGCGCCAACTGCGCAAGAGCCCAGGTTTTGCGATCACCGCGGTGTTGACGCTGGCGCTGGGGGTGGGCGCTGCGACGGCGGTCTTCAGCGTGATTGATGCGGTGATGCTCAGGCCGCTGCCGTTTCCGCAGCCGGACCGCATTGTGGCGCTGGAGACGATCGCGAATGCCGGGTATACGCAGCCGGCGTCGTATCTAAGTTACCGGGACATGCGTGCGCAAAATCACACGTTCTCTGCGCTCGCCGGCTACTCAAGGAGCGGCATAAACCTGGAATCGCCGAATGGCCCCGTGGCTCTCCACGCGATCAAGACGACTGATAATTTCTTTGACCTGTTTGGCGTGAAGCCCTATCTGGGGCGCACCTTTCTTCCCGGAGAAGAGCTACCGGGCAAGGACGATCTAGCCGTGCTGAGCAACGAGGTCTGGCAGAGCGACTTCGGCGGCGACAAGGGCATCGTGGGCAAGGTCGCACGCCTGGATGGGCGTCCGTACGTTATCGTCGGCGTGATGCCCTCGGATTTCCGGTTTCCACTGGGAGAGCGCAACGCAATCTATACGCCTCTGCACGCTAGTCCCCAATGGCTCACAAGCCGGGGTACGCACTGGATTCCTACGATTGGCCGACTAAAGCCTGGTGTCACCCGGCAGGGGGCGCAGGCTGACATGGAGCGCGTCTTCGCAGATCTAGGCCGTGCTTACCCGGATACGGATGCCGGACGCACCGTGCATCTGCACACGCTGGCTGCCAGCATCAACCCCGATGTGCGCTCCCCGTTGTGGGTGCTGTCGTTTGCAGTGTTGGCGGTACTTGCCATCAGCTGCGTGAACGTGGCCGGCCTGCTGCTGGCGCGCGGCGTAAAGCGAGAGCGCGAGATGGCGATGCGTGCCGCCGTGGGCGCCAGCCGTGCGCGGCTGGTCGGACAGCTGTTGACGGAGAGCCTGCTGCTCGCGACGATGGGCGCTGCTGGCGGCGTGCTGCTCGCCTTTGTGATGCTGAGCGCGATGCGCACCTTCCTGGCCCACGCCATGCAGCGCGGCGGAGAGGTGCACCTGAATGCCGCAGTGTTGGTAGTGGCGGTGGTTCTTTCTGCCGTGGCCAGCATTGCCGCTGGACTTCTGCCGGCATTGCGTCTCGCCGGAGCCGATCCAAACCGTGTGCTGAAGGCAGGGGGCAGCGCCGGTACAGGCCGTGGGCAGCACCGGTTGCGGTCTGCGTTCATTGTCACCCAGGTCGCGCTGGCGTTGGTGCTGCTGTTCACCTCCGGGCTGCTGCTGCAGTCGCTCTCCCGGACACGGCACGAGCAGCTTGGTTTTGATCCGAACCACATCGCGGCGACCGAGATCGATCTCTCTCCGGGGCGCTACGAGGGGCGCGATGTGCTTACGGACTTCTATCAGCCGCTGCTCGAACGTGTCTCGCATCAACCGGGCATCGCTGCCGCTGGCCTGATTCAGATCGTGCCCGTTCAGAGCTCTGGCATGAATTCGGATGTGCATATCAAGGGGCAGCCGCCCTATCCGCCGAACCAGGAGATGCTCGCTGAGTTCCGCTTAGTATCGCGGGGCTACTACGATGCATTTGGGATAAAGCTGCTGCGCGGCCGCTTGTTCGACGAAAAGATCGATAAGCCGGGTAGTCCGGATGTGATCGTCGTCAACGAGGCGTTCGTGAAGAAGTTTTTTCCGAATGGGCAAGACCCCATCGGCCAGCACGACGATCAGGGTGGCGCTGAGATCATTGGCGTGGTCAGCGATGTGAGACAGGACCTTGCTCAAAAGCCGCAGGCCGAGATGGATACGTTGATCTCGCAGATTCCACCTAAGGACCGGCAGTCGTATCTATCCTCGACTCATCTCGTCGTGCGTACGGCGGCCGATCCCACCTCCGTCTACGGTGAGCTGCGCGCCGCGCTACATCAGACCGATGCCACCGTCCCGTTTCGCACGCCGGAGACGATGGACGAGATTATTGCTGACCAGCTTTCGTTTAAGCGCATGGAGAGCTGGCTCTTCGGCATCTTCGCCGCACTGGCCCTAGTACTCTCGGTGATCGGCTTGTATGGTCTGCTGAGCCATGAGGTGGAGCTGAGCACGCGCGATATTGGCGTGCGCATGGCGCTGGGCGCCAGCCGCGGCTCCGTGCTGCGCACCATCCTGCTGCGTACGGCGGTCATGATCGCGACTGGGATCGTGACTGGCGCGGTGCTTACGTTCGTGGCGCAGAGGGGCATCGCCGCCGTCGTCGAAGTTGGGTATGGGCGCGACATCGGAGTTTTCTTTTTGTTAGCGGCGGCATTGTTCGTTGCCGGCATTGCCGCGGTCTCCCTGCCGGCACGGCGTGCTGCTTCCGTCGAGCCGATGCAGGCTTTACGCAACGAATAACCATTCAGGACTTGGATTACAGAACGGACAACGATGATCTCGCTTAAACAACTCGAACGCAGTTACAAAACAGGCGCGGGGCAGACATGGGTCTTACGCCGCGTGAATCTCGACATCAAGCCGGGTGAGTTTGTCACGGTCATGGGTCCCTCCGGGGCAGGGAAGTCGTCGTTGCTGAATGCGGTCGCGCTGCTCGACGATGGGTGGGCCGGCGAGTACCACTTCAACGGCGAAGCGGTGCACAGCATGAACCGCAAACAGCGAGCCGAGCTGGCCCGGCGCAAGATCGGCATGGTCTTCCAGAGTTACCACTTGCTGGACGACCTGACGGTGGAAGAGAATATCGAGCTGCCGCTCACCTACAAAGACATGCCGCGTTCGGAGCGGCAGGCGCTGGTGGCCGATACGCTGGACCGGTTCAACATTGTTGGCAAAAAAGCGCTCTTCCCCAACCAGCTCTCGGGTGGCCAGCAACAGCTGGTGGGTATTGCGCGAGCCGTGATCCACAACCCGTCGCTGCTGTTGGCCGATGAACCGACGGGCAATCTTCATTCATCGCAGGCCAAAGAGATCATGGAGCTCTTTCGCGGGCTGAATGCGGCGGGCACGACCATCATTCAAGTCACTCACTCGGAGGTGAACGCCGGTTATGGCAGCCGTGTGCTCGAAGTGCGCGACGGCTGGCTGGTGAGCGACAGCGGCAATCCCGCGCTCACGCCAGACGCGCCTACTCATCCAGTGGCAGGGGTGAGCGCACGATGAGAGACGCTCGCATCCTGCGTCAGGCGGCGCTCGTCTCCGCACTTTCTGTGGCCGCTACGCTCGCGAGCGCCGGTCAGGCCGCTCCACCGGCAACCACGACAACAGCAGCGGCCACGGCGTCGACGACGACTGCGCCGCCGCAGCCCTTCCAAGTCTCGCTGCCGCATTCACATAACCCCCTCGGTCCTTACCTGCCGAGCACGGTACCGGCGGCAAACCTGGCGAACTCGCCGCGTTTGGACCAGTCGATTCGCGACGGCAAGCTCTATCTGTCGCTCGAAGACGCGATCGCGCTCGCGCTGGAAAATAATCTGGATCTGGCCATCGCGCGCTATAACGTGCCGATCGCCGAGGCGGATATTCTGCGCACTCGCGCTGGTGCTCCGTTTCTGGGCGTGAACACGGGTATCGTGCAGAACACCTCAGGCGGCGGCGTCGGCGGGTTAGGTTCGGGCGCCCCTGGCGCGGGCGCCGGCGGTACCACGAGCGGCGCAGGTGGCGCGGGCGCGGGCGCGGGGGGCCTGGTGCAGTCCACCTATGGCGCGGGCACGGCTGTGAGCTCCTTTGATCCGCGAGTCGCCACAACGGCGTACCTGGAACACCTCACCACACCGCAGGTCAACACCAACATATACGGTGTACCGTCCTTGCGCGTGAACGACGGGGTGGTGGACGCGAGCTATTTACAGTCGTTTCCCACCGGCACCTCTCTGGAATTCGATTTTGATAACCTGCGCGAGACAATCAATAGTCCGTATTCCAACCTGAACCCAGACCTGAGTTCATTCTGGCGATTTACCCTCTCGCAGCAGCTGCTGGCGGGTTTTGGCTTTGGCCCCAACCTGCGTTACCTGCGCATTGCCAAGAACGATAAGCGGATCTCCGACAGCGCTTTCCGCGACCAGGTGGTGGCGACGGTGACGCAGATCGAAGACATCTATTGGGACCTGATGACTGCGTACCAGGACGAGCAGGTGAAGGAGCGGTCGCTCGCCTTTGCGCAGAAGTCCCTCGACGATGAGCGCAAGCAGCTTGCGCTGGAAGCGGTGCCGGCGATGGATGTGATGAAGGCCGAAGCCGAGGTGGCGACGCGCGACGGCGACCTGACGATTGCCAAGACCACGCTGGAATTGCAACAGTCACTGATCAAAAACGCGCTCACCCGGCGGCTGGATGACGCCCTGGAGGAGATACCCGTGGTCCCAACCGCGGCGGTGGCCAGCGGAGCCCTCGTAGCAGCTCCGCCGGTGACGACGCTTATTGCGAAGGCGCTCACCGACAGACCTGAGCTCTACGAGTCGCAGGTAGATCTCCAGAACCGGCAGATCACGCGCAAATCGCTGCGGAATGCGCTGCTGCCTACGCTCACTGCGAGCGCGTACTACGCCGGTTCAGGACTGGCCGGGACGGCAAATCCCAACTACAACCTGGGCCAGAATATCGTGAGCGTGCCCCCCGGCTACGGCGGCGCCGTGACCAATGCCTTCAACGACTCCTCGCCCAACTACAGGGCAGAGCTGCAGCTCTCCATACCTTTGCGCAACCGACAGGCCAAGGCAGACCAGTTTCGTTCGGAGCTGGAATACCGTCAGGCCGAGCTGCGCCTGGAGCAGCAGAAGAAGCAGATCCGCATCGAAGTGCGCAATGCTGCGTATGCCCTGGAGCAGAATGGGGCGCGTGTGACAGCGGCGCGGAAGGCCCGCGACCTGGCGCAGCGGAGCTTCGACATTATGAAACAGGAGCAGCAGCTCGGAGCGGGATCGAGCTTTCAGACACTCACGGCAGAGCACGAGTTGGCGCTGGCTGACTCCACGCTGGTCGCCGCCGAGACCACCTACGAAAAATCGCGCGTGGAGGTGGATCGCTCGACCGGCGCTACGCTCGACCGGTTGGGGATCTCCATCGATGAGGCGAGGTCGGGTGTGGTGGCGCAGCCGACGCCTCCAATGATTCCGCCTTCAGCGAATGCGCCCCAAGCCACTCCATAGACAGGTGCGATCCAGCGAGGATGCTTCAGTGTTCGTTCACAGGCGGGGAAAGATGGCGAGTATTCTTCGATGTATGCCATTGAAGAAGCAACGGCGGACCGGAGCGTGAAGGGAGCCGCCGAACAGCCACGGGTGCTGGTCGCCGACGATCAGGCACACATCCTGGATGCGCTTGAGCTGCTGCTGGGACCACAGGGCTACACGGTCGATAAGGCGGTCTCGCCGCGGTCCGTGATCGAGTCGATGGCGAGCGAGAGCTATGACGCCCTGCTGATCGACATGAACTACACACGCGATACCACCTCGGGCCAGGAGGGATTGGACCTGCTGGCCGAAATCGCGAGCTACGGCAGCCGCGTGCCCGTGATCGTCATGACGGCGTGGTCCAGCGTGGACATTGCCGTGGAGGCGATGCGCCGCGGGGCCTGCGACTTTATTCAGAAGCCGTGGGACAACGCGCGGCTGCTCACCGTGCTGCGTACGCAGATCGAGCTGCGGCGCACCGTGCGCAAGGCCGAGGTGCTGGAGGCGGAGAACCGCTTTTTGCGCGCGGAGGGGAGGCCGCAGTTCATCGCGGAGTCCGAGGCCATGCGCTCGGTGATTGAGCTGATGGCGCGCATTGGACCTTCGGACGCCAACGTGCTCATTACGGGCGACCACGGCACGGGCAAGGAGGTGATTGCGCAGACTCTGCATGCGCTCTCGTCACGCAGCTCCCGCAGCCTGGTCGCCGTGAACACGGGCGCGCTGCCCGAAGGTACCTTTGAGAGCGAGATCTTCGGGCACGTCAAGGGTGCTTTTACGGATGCGCGCACGGATCGCATTGGGCGCTTCGAACTCGCGGATCACGGCACGCTCTTTCTGGACGAGATCGCCAATGTGCCGCTCCGCCAGCAGGCCAAGCTGCTGCGCGTGCTGGAGACCGGCGAGCTGGAGCGGGTCGGCTCATCGAAGACACGCAAGGTGGATGTGCGGCTGATCTCCGCCACCAACGCCGATCTGCGAGCCGAAAGCGCTGAGGGGCGCTTCCGTTCCGACCTGCTCTTCCGCCTGAATACGGTGGAGATCCACCTGCCGCCGTTGCGCGAGCGCCGCGAAGATATCCCGCTGCTCGCCGGACACTTTCTGAGCCGCTATGCGATGCGCTATCGCAAGCAGATCGAGGGCTTCGAACCGAAGGCGATGGAGACCATGCTCAACTACGAGTGGCCCGGCAATGTGCGTGAATTGGAGCACGCAACGGAGCGTGCTGTGCTGATGGCGCGGGGTGCGCGTATCGAACTCGCGGACCTGGGTCTGACGCCTCCGCAACGAGCGTCGAATGCAACCTCGAGCGCAACCGGCTCGGCGCTGGATGAGATGAGTCTGGAGGCGGTAGAGAGTATTCTCATCCGCAAAGCACTGGCGCGCGCTGGTGGCAACGTAAGCCATGCGGCAGAGGCTCTGGGTCTTAGCCGTGGCGCGCTCTACCGGCGGATGGAGAAGTATGGCATTTAGACCACCCTCCTTGTACGCGTGCTGGCGAGAGTGACGGAATCAGTCGTTCGTTGAGAGACGGCCGCAAGGAGAGCATGCCCGCGCGAACGCAGAAGCAGGAAAAGTGGTTCAGCCCTGCCGGACGCAGTGGGAAACGTTCGGGTGCGCGGCGCAGTCTCGCCTTTGAGACGCGCGTCAAGCTGTTGTGCGCCGCGCTGTTTTTGCCCGCAACGGTTGTTTGCGGCGTTCTCCTTCTGCACTGGCACGTCTCGGTTTGGGCCGCGGCCGGCACCGTCGCCGCACTGCTGATGGCAGGTCTGGCAGTCATGACCGTGCTCTTGGACGGGATCGTCCGCCCACTGCAGACGCTCTCCAACGTCATCGGCGCGTTGCGAGAGGAAGACTACGCTTTTCGTGCGCGGGGAGAACGGCACGACGATGCGCTGGGCGAACTTGCGTGGGAGATCAACACGCTGGCCGACATGTTGCAGGATCAGCGAGTGGGCGCAATGGAAGCGACAGCGCTGCTCCGCCGCGTAGTGGAGTCGCTGGATGCACCGGTGCTCGCCTTTGACCGCGACAGCAAGCTGCGGCTGCTCAACCCTGCGGCGGAACGCGTCTTTTCGCTCTCCGCTTCAACTAGTCTTGGCCTCGATGCCTCCGCTTTGCACCTCTCAGAACTGCTGCTCCGACCCGATGAGGGCATTCTGGTTTTGGAGCTGGAGAGCCGCCCCGTCCGCTGGATGGTGCACCGGTCGAGCTTTCGTCAGCGGGGGGCGCCGCACACCCTGCTATTGCTCTCCGATGTGAGCGCCGCTCTGCGCGAAGAGGAGCGCCAGGCGTGGCAGAGACTGATCCGTGTGCTGGGGCATGAGATTAACAACTCACTCGCGCCCATCAAGTCGCTCGCCGGCAGCTTGCGCGCTTACCTGCCGGCCGGGGATCACCTTACGCTCAGCCCGGGAGCCGTGGTCGATCTTCATCGCGGACTGGGCATCATCGAGGGTCGCGCGGAGTCGCTGCACCGCTTTGTCCAGGCATACCGGCAGCTTGCGCAGCTGCCCCCGCCGCAGCTCCAGCTTGTTCCTCTGCGTCCGCTGCTCGAGCGCACACGTGCGCTCGAGAGACGCCTGGAGATTGCGCTGGACCCCGGCCCGGAGGTGGAGGTTCATATCGATGGGGACCAGATCGAGCAGATGCTGATCAACCTCTTCCGCAATGCAGTGGAGGCGGCACTCGACTCACATGGCGAGGCGGATGGCAGCTCTCAGCAGGCGACCCCTTCCGTCTCGATCACCTGGAGTCAACTCTCGTCCGCGGTGGAGGTGCGCATCGACGACAATGGCCCGGGTATCAGTAATCTGTCCAACCTGTTTGTGCCCTTTTACACCACCAAACCCGGCGGTACAGGTGTAGGACTGGCGCTTGCACGGCAGATTGCCGAGGCACACGGCGGTAGCCTTCAGTTGACGAATCGATCTGAAGGAGGCTGCCGCGCGACGGTTCAGCTGCCCTCGCCAGCTTCCGTATCCGAAGAAGATGTTCTGCCCCCAGAACCAGTGCTCTGACCCGGTGCTCTGACGATTTGCCCCGCTGCCTGAGCGCAGTGCGAGACGCGCGCGTTTGATTTAATTGGAGCTGCCCCTTGTCCGCACCTGCCCAATCGAGGGATGCTAGGCATATGGCCGCTCCTTATCTCCAACCCTTTCGCCTTGCGCCTTTCTTCAGCCCGCGTGTGTGGGGCACCATCGATCTGTCTCCGTGGTATGGCATCGCGCCGACCGAGCCGATTGGGGAGGCATGGCTGACCGGGAGCGAATGCGTCGTTGAAACCGGGCCATTGCAGGGAAAAACGCTTGCCGAGGTGGGGGCTAAGTTTTCCGAAGAGCTGACTGGATCGGCGGAGCCTTCGCATCAACAGAATCAAGGGGACTACCCGCTGCTGTTGAAGATTTTGTTTCCGCATGACAAGCTCTCGGTGCAGGTGCATCCGGACGACCGGCTGGCGAACGAGATCGGCCAGCCGCGGGGCAAAACGGAGTGCTGGTACGTGCTTCAGGCGACGCCTGAGGCCTATGTGTCGCTTGGTCTGAAAGACGGAGTAAGTCTGGATACTGTGCGCTCCGCGGTCGCGGACCAGACGCTGGAAGAGCTGCTGGTGCAGGTGCCGGTTAAGGTTGGCGACATGATCTTTGTGGACGCCGGGACCGTGCACGCGATTGGGCCGGGGCTCATTCTGCTCGAGACCCAGCAGAGCTCCGACATCACCTACCGCCTCTACGACTACGGTCGCCCGCGGGAGCTGCATGTCGATCGCGCACTCCAGGCGACGCGCCTGGCCACTGCGGCCGGCCAGGTACGCTCCGAACAGCGCGGGTTGGGTGAGCGGCTGATCGAGCAGCAATATTTTATCGTCGACAGAATGCCGCTGGATCCGCAAGGGAGCTTCCGTTCCTTGCGGCCCACGGGGGTGCCGCATGCCCTGGTCTCCGTGGAAGGCACGGCAACCCTGCACGCCCCTGGATGCGAACCCGTGCAACTGATGAAGGGCCAGGCAGTCGTCGTTCCCGCCTGCGTGAACCAGTATGAGGTGCAGGCGGACGAACCGTGCGTTGCCATACGCTCCATGCCTCCCGCGCTCCTATAACCATCAAATTCCTCTTCATGCAACAGTTCAGGTATCGAGTTTCCTAGTGCCTAAGTTGCATATGTTCGTAACCAGACCCGTGCTTAGATAGAGCCACTTCCCGTTTCGGCAGCAGAGGAGACGAGCCAATCTGCTCGCTGGGCGTGTGTCCGGAGGCCGCACATCTGCGACTCCGGTGGTCTATTTGCGGCTGGTTGCGCCCGTGGAGCGTGATCTGCCGTTGCTGTTCCCTCTGAGGTCTCGGCCAGAGACTGCGGTGTTGCAGCTTGGAGTGCGGAGTCGATGATGACGAACCTGTACGGCAGATTGGGAATGGGAGCGTCTCCGCTCTTCCGGGGCGTCTTGGCGATTGCGTTAGCCGCCTTGACTGTGGGAAGCGCGGCCGCGCAGTCTCTGCGGCTGGTGCCGAGCATTACCAGGTTTGCCGGCAGTCCGCAGAGCGGACCCGGCAGCCCCGGCACCTCCAGCGATTCAGGAACTGCGTCAACGCTGGTGATGAATCTGCCCACCTTCACCGCATCGGACCGCGCCGGCAACGTCTACATCTCGGACACGGGCAACAACTGCGTGCGCCGCGTCGACCGCAACGGCAACATGAGCACAGTGGCCGGACTGGTCCAGACCGGGGGACAGGGTGATACCTGCTACGCCGGGAGCGGCAGCACTCCCGACGCCTCGCATGGCTTGCTGAGTCCCGCAGGCCTCACGGTCAACAGTGGCGGCGATCTCTTTATCGCCGATGCCGGACACAACTGCGTGCGCGAGCTGCCGGCGGGCGCCACTGGTACGGTTTCACTCCGGCCCGTGGTGGACACATGCAGTAACACTTCGCTTAACTCGATTGCCCCGTCGCCCTCGGGCATGGCTGTCGATCTATCAGGAAACCTGTTCCTCTCCGTCAACGATGCCGTGGATAGCATCTTTCAGGTGCTCGAGGCTCCCGTCCCTTCGACTCCGACAGCACCTCGGAGTGTCTGCATTGTGGATGGAGCGCCTTCGGCGATGGTTTCGAATCTCTGTCCCGGAATCGGAGCCCCAGTTGCCCTGAGCGCGCCACAAGGACTGGCCTTTGATCCCATCGGCAATCTTTACCTCGCCGACTCCGGCAACGCCTGCGTCCGTGAAGTGCTAGAGAGTGGACAACAGAAGACTGCGATCGGCCTTTGCAAAAATGATGGAAGCGGGGTCGCGGGGACCGCCCTAACTACGCCAGTGGGCGTCACCTCGGATCAGGCCGGGTTTGTCTATGTCTCCGACCGCGCCATGTCGAATGTCTACCAGCTGAACGCGGGTGCGCTGGTGCTGGTCGCAGGGCTGGCGAATGGGCAGTCCGGTACGTACACGACAACGCAGGATGGAAAAGCCGCGGTCGCCGTGCCGCTCTCTTCGCCCGGGGGACTCTCCGCGGACAGCTTTGGCAACGTTTATGTGGCCGATATGGGAAACAGCATCGTTCGCACTCTCTCCAAAGAGCTGCATTTTCCAGAGACGCCAGTGGGCAGCCCGAGCGCGCCGCAAACGCTGCAATTTGTCGTTTCGGCTCCGGTGAACCTAAGCGCGGTCCACGGCACCGACGTGCAGTTTCTTGGCGCGAATCTCTGCAATGGATCCATCACACCGCAAACCGGAACCCTGAAGACCTGCCAGATCAACGTCAAGTTTGCCCCGGCTTTCTCGGGGCTACGGCGTTCTTCGCTCACGATCACGGATAGCAGCGTTACTCCGAACGTGCAGTACCGCTTCGGCCTCAACGGTATCGGGCAGAGTGCGCAGGCGATCTTCATTCCTGGAACCATCAATACTCTTGTAGCGAAACTGGCCGCCCCGGCCGCGGTCGCCATCAGCACCGCGGGAGACTTGTACTACGCCGAAGCCGGTACTGGCGCAGGCAACGGTGACATTGCTGTCCTACGGGCAAACAGCACGGTGCCCACGCCACTTGTGCCGCCTGGCGCCGGCGTGAGCACGCCCACGGCGCTCGCCCTCGACGATGCCGGCAACCTCTTCATCGCGGACAAGGGCACGAATTCCGTCTACCGTCTGGATGTCAACGGCAAGCTGACCACTGCGGTCAGCGGCCTGAATGATCCTGAAGCCCTCGTCGTCGATTCGCTCGGCAACATCTACATCGCGCAAGACGGGGCAGGCTCCGTGGGCGTGCTTGAAGTCTTTGCGGGTGGACAGAAGAGCATGGTCGCGGGGGGCGGCAGCAATGTGCCTGACAACGTTCTCGCGACAACGGCGGCGCTGGTGCGGCCTTCGGCCCTGTACCTTGACGCGAATGGTGTCCTCTACCTCGCGGATCGTGGAGCCTTCCGCGTCTATCAGATCGACACCGCTGGCTTCATCCATTTCTTTGCCGGGAATGGTACGCAAGCGGACACTCAGCCGGGCACGCGGCTCGGCATCGGCTTGCAGGGTCCCTCGGGTCTGGGAGGCGACGCAGCGGGCGACATCTACATCACCGATGGGCCAGCCAACCACATCCTGGTCGCCTTCAGCGGACTGGCGCAGAACCCCTCGATCGGCACTCTTGCCGGCACTGGCATCCCTGGCAACACCGGCGACGACGGCCCGGCCACAAAGGCGGAACTGAACAATCCGACTGGGATTGCGCTCGATGGAGCGGCGAATGTCTACCTGGTCGACAGCGCGAATCAGTCGATCCGCGAGATCACGTACTCCAACCCGACACTGAACTTTGGCACAGTCGCAGTTGGCGGGACAGGCGGTCCACTGACGACCACGCTCTGGAATGCGGGCAACGATACGCTCAACCCGCTCCAGACTCTCAGCCTGGGGGATACAACCAACTTTGCGCAGGATCCAGGGACGAGTGGATGCGGCAATAGTATCTCCGCGGGAGCCACGTGCGATCTCGGATTCTTCTTCACGCCGCACGCTGCCGGCTCCTTCCAGACAGAGGCGACCTTGACGGATAGCTCAGTCAATCCGACGCAGGTGATCACGCTGCTTGGAAACGCGCCGCAGGCGCCGCAGGCCACTGTGAACTCGCCTGCGGTGACGACGGTGTACGGTAACGCGTATTCACTCAATGCGACGTTGTCTGGAAACCAAAGCAGTGGTGTAACCGGAACGGTTACGTTTTCTATCGGCGGCGTGGCGCTCTGCCCTGTGGCGCCGGTTTCCTCGAGTGAGGCAGTGAGCTGCTCGCCCTCGCCCACGCTTGAAAACGTCGGCACCTACACGGTGCTGGTCTCCTATTCGGGCGATGGAACGTACCCGGCTTCAACCTCGACGATCGCTCTCACAGTGCTACCAGCACCGGTCACTGTCACGGCGACAAGCTTTACCCGGCCAGTCAATACAGACAATCCAATGCTTACCGGCGCCATCACAGGTGTGGTTGCCGGACAATCTATCCTTGCTACTTATTCCACCTCCGCGACGATCTCGACCCCAGTCGGTGTTTACCCGATCGTGCCAGCCGCCACGGCGGGTCCAGGCACGCTGCTGAGCAATTACAGCATTACATTGATCAACGGAACCTTGACCATCACTGCTCCAAACGGCCCAGGTGGTCCGGGTGGACCAGGCGGCCCAGGTGGACCAGGCGGTCCGGGCGGCCCGGGTGGTTCAGCGGGAAGCTTTACAGTGGTTGCGAACCCGCCTGAGCAGGAGATTGACATCTCCGGATCTGTGAACTATCAAGTGACCCTCACTTCTGTGAGCGGGTTCACCGGTCCCGTAGCGTTGTCCTGCTCCGGGCTTCCCAGTGGGAGTACGTGTAGCTTTTCGCCCGCCAACATCACGCTTGCGGCCGGTGGAACCGGTGCTGCCACGATGCAGGTGGTTGCGGCGGTGAACTCAACCAATGTCCCGAGTCTTCACGGACAGCTGCAGGGGAGCTCGCCACGCCCCTTCTCATCGCCGCTTTTCGCCTGGACCATGTTGCCTTTGGGCCTCAGCGGTACAGCCAGCGGCCTGCTCTTCGGCCTGCGCCGGCCAGAAAAGCGGCGCCGGCTCCGCCAGCAGGTTCTTTGGATACTTCCACTCGCGTTTCTCGTCACCCTCGGGCTCTCTGGCTGTGCGAAGCCAACTTCGTACAAGATCTATACCGTAACTCTCACAGGCACAAATACGTCGAGCGGAAGCCCGATCACGCAATCCGCCACGGTGGATGTGGTACTTGCCCGATGATTTACATCCTGTTGATGGCGCGTGCTTGGGTAGCCGGCACCCGCTCCGTGGGCCCGTCTTGAAGCGGTCTTTTTTTCTGGCTGTCCGCACTGTTGAGGATCGAGTTATGCACGTACGCCCACGAGCGATTCTGGGGATCATCAGTCAAGCGTTGCTCGCGGTCGGCCTGTTCACGGCCGCTGCCGTGGCCCAGCAACAGCCAGAATCTCAGGGAACTCCGGTCCCTCAGCAATCCGCGACCTCAGCCGAGGTGAGTGGTCCAGGCTCCCCGGCTGATGCTGCACAGCCAGCCCCCAGCAGCTCAGCAGAGGCAGAAGCTAAAGGCTCTGAGGTGGCGAAACCCAGCCCGAGCGATCCCGCGCCCCAGATCAACGCTCCAGAGCCGCCACCCGCGTCCCGTGTCGATCTCTATGGTGGTTACGCATATCTCAATCCGAGCGGCAACATCGGCGGCTTCAAGTACGATCCCAGCACGCAAGGATATGTGGTGAGCGGTGCCGGTTACCTCACCTCACACATCGGTCTGCAACTCGAATTCGGTCAGAGCCGCTATCCCTTGGAGGCCACTGGGCCAGCGCTTCCGCTGCCCAAAATCCAGCTAGGAAACACGAACGATTGCTTTATCACCGCTCAGGGCGGCGCGATCTACCGGCTCTTCGCCGGCCAGCACCTGTCACCTTTCGCGCATGTCCTGGGAGGAGGCGCAAAGGTCGGCGGACCCAAATTTCAGCCCTGCACCTGGGGCTACGGCGCAACTGCTGGAGGCGGTCTCGATTACATCCTCCCGAAATTCAACGATCACCTCGCGATCCGGGTCGTCCAGGCCGACTACGAGTACATGCACGTCGACTTTGGCCCGCTCCAGAAATACAACTTGGATGGTGGTCAGGCGAGCCTCAACGCAGTCCGTCTCAGCGCTGGTCTGGTCATCCGGCTGGGCGAGATAGAGCCGCACTTGGAGAAGAACCTCTACTGCGATGCCAACCCTGAGGAGGTCTACTCGGGCGAGAAGGTAACGGTTGCGGCGAACACGAAAAACTACAACACCAAGACGCTCTACAGCTATCGATGGGAGCTAAGCGGAGGCAAGATCGAGGGTTATGGGCCGGCTGTGTTTGTGGATACCACGGGCCTCTCCGCCGGAACCTACACGGCGACCGCGCACGTCAGCAAAACTGCCAAATCCAAACAAATTGCCCAGTGTTCGGCATCGTTCATCGTTAAGTCGTCGCCGCCGCCGCTGATCCGGTGCTCGGCCAATCCGACGACGGTCAACCCGGGCGATCCCTCGACAATTACGTCGTACGCCATCAGCATTCCGCAGCGTAAGCTGACCTATTCCTATAACACTTCTGCCGGCCAGATCGGCGGCCATGACACGCAGACGCGGCTGAACACTGCTGGTGTTGCGCCCGGCATGGTGACGGTCACCTGCCGCGTGCAGGACGATCTGGGGCAGACAGCCGAGGCGTCCACCGAGATCACCGTCTCCGCACCGCCGCTTCCACCCGCCCCGCAAGTGCAGAAGCTCTGCATTGTGTACTTCAACCGTGACGCTCGCCGTCCTGCCCGCGTCGACAATGAGGGCCGCGCTTGCCTCGATGACGTCGCGCTTACGCTTGAACATCAGCCGGATGCACGCCTGGTGTTAATAGGCGAGCATGGCCCCGATGAGTACGAAGGCCAGTTGACCGCGGCCGAACGCGCCGTCAACACCCGCGCGTACCTCTCGAAGGAGAAAGGCATCGATCCCTCACGCGTCGACATCCGCACCAGCGGCGAACCAGGCAGACAGGTCGAGACGATCCTGCTGGCGCCTGGAGCTGTCTTTGATCAATCCACGGATCGCGTCGATGAGTCGAAGGTGAAGATCCACGGGCAGCAGTACGCGGCGCAGGAGCCTCACGCTCGTTCTTCGAAAAAGCCCATTGGTGAAGGAGTCTCGCATCCGCCACGATAATGCGAAATTCTCAGCGCAAGTCAAGGCATCGAGTGGCTCATGCGAGCGCATTAATTCAGCATGAGCCACGAGGCTTCTGTACACGATCTTCCAGCGTCACCGGAACAAACTTTGGTGACGTTGAGGCTCTCCGTCGAGCGGAGTACCTTCGATACAAGAAATGCAAAGCCGAATTAGACCGTCGGTTCAGGAAAACTGCGGTGCACCTTCATGAATAAATTTTTGGATCTACTGGTCCTTGGATTACTGGTTTTGTTCTTTGTTTCCATCTATCGGAAGCGACGGACACGCCGTGTCCTCTTTTGGATGGTGGGCTGGTTTTGTATTCTGCTTCACTTCGGTTCGCTGATACCCCATCCGCAATCGCCTCTGGGCCAAACAGCCCTGCAGTTCTGTATGCTGGCGACCCTGATTCTCTGCGCTATCTGCTTCATCGTCTCTCTGGGAAAGTTTCGTGATCACCCGAGACGCATCTGGACCGTTGCTCTCCTGCTCGGTGTTCCATGGATCGTCTCTGTGGGCATACTGTCGTTTTCGGAACGCGGCACGTTCGCATTCCTGGCGGGGGCGACTCTAGGAGAGCTGGGCGCGTTGGTGCTCGCTCTCCGGTACTACTGGCGTGAACGACACATCTGCTTTCCGCTTGTCCTTTCAATCTTTAGCTGTGCGGCTTGGCTGTTCTGGGGCGTAAGCCACGGCAACCCTGCTGTGGCCGTGGATGTCATTCTTACCCAGTGCTTTTTAATGAACGCGGTGCTCTACCATTTTGAACAACGGCGCGTGTCAGCGGGAGCCGCAACTGTTTATCTGAGCATGTATGCGTGGGCCATGGTCTGGCCTGTAGCCTCCTCGCTCAGCAGCCTGGCGCCGCACCTCGTCGTCAGTTCTGAGATCTGGAATCTTCCGAAATACTTCGTCGCCTTCGGCATGATTCTTATGCTGCTGGAAGAGGAGATATTCTCGGCCGAGCAAGCCAGCCAGCACTACCGGCTGCTCTTTGAATCCAACCCTCACCCCATGTGGATGTATGACCGGGAGACGTTAGCCTTCCTACGAGTGAATGACGCCGCAATCCAGCATTACGGCTACTCGCGCGAAGAGTTTCTGAAGATGAGCATCCTGGACATTCGGCTTAGTGAGGATTACGAAAAGCTGGTTGAGGACTTGCGCACGGCGCAGCCCACCCAACTCTCCGGCCCGTGGCGTCACCAGAAGAAAGACGGCAACTTCGTGCAGGTCGACATCGCGAGCCATCTTTTCAAACATGAGGGACGGAATATTACGTTTGCGTTGATGCAGGATGTCACAGAGCGCCAGCGGCTACACGACCAATTAGTGCATCAAGCGAATCACGACATCCTAACCAACCTGCCTAACCGGGCCCTGCTGGAAGATCGTATTGGCCGGGCACTTGCCCATGCCGCCCGATATGAACATAAGTCTGCGCTGCTCTGTATGGATGTAGACCGTTTCAAGCAGATCAACGATACCTATGGTCACGCGGCCGGGGACGTATGCCTGAACGAAATCGCGCAGCGGCTGAGTGCGCGCGTACGCATAGTGGATACCGTCGCCCGCACCGGTGGGGAGGAGTTCACGATCCTGCTACATGACATCACGGACGCGAGTGATGCGGAGACGGTCGCTGCGGACCTGCTGCTCTCGCTTAAGCCGCCGGTCAATTGTGACGCGATCCAGATTGAGCTCGCTGCCAGTATAGGAATTGCGATCTATCCCGACGACGGTACCGATGCAGCCACATTGTGGCGGGATGCAGACACGGCCATGTACCGTGCCAAGCAATCGGGCGGCAATCAGTTTGTGAGTGTCTCGCACGAGATCAGCATGTCGGCCCTTGAATCGAATGAGTTGGAGATGTCACTCCGCCGCGCACTCAGAGACGGTGGCCTGGAGTTGCATTATCAGCCGCAGTTCACGATGGCCGGTCATCTTTGCGGGATCGAGGCGCTGGTGCGTCTGCGCCATCCGACATTTGGTCTGGTCGGTCCAGACCGCTTCATTCCCATTGCGGAGGAGAGCGGGCTCATCGTTCCGCTAGGAAATTGGGTGGTCGAAGAGGTGTGCCGGCAACGAGTGGCGTGGCAACAGCAGGGGCTCCATCCGGTGCGAGTCGCTTTCAACGTGTCGCCCCTCCAACTCACACGTTACGATTTTTCGAGCCACATTCTCGAAGTTCTCGCCAGATACGATGTGACCCCGGGCATGCTCGAAATGGAAGTGACGGAATCCACTGTCATGCGCAATATCGGTCATGCTGGCCGGCAGATCGAAACGCTCGCCGCTCTGGGCATTCATTTCTCCGTAGACGATTTCGGCACGGGCTACTCCTCGCTTGGGCACCTGCACCAGCTGCCAGTGCAAACACTTAAGATCGACCGCTCCTTCACTGCGCGGATTTGTGAGCCGAACGGAACATACCCTATCGTGCAGGCCATCATCTCCCTCGCGCATAGCCTCGGTATGCAGGTGGTGGCTGAGGGTGTCGAACGAGAGGAGCAATTTGAGCGATTGCATCAGCTGAAGTGCGACAGGGTCCAGGGCTTTCTCTTCGCACCGGCTCTGCCCGCTGCTGCTGTGACAAAACTGATGCGCGAACATGCGCGTTCTGCAGAGGTCAAGAAGACACCCGAGCTCGATATCAACGTGTCTGCGCAAGCGGTTCTCACAGGTACCTAGCCATCTTCAAGATAAGTGTAGACCGATAGCAAAAGGCGAACGTGGCCATTCCGGGAAGAACAACCACATTCACCTTCGCGTTTAGCTTCCTAACTTGAGGTTAAACGACAGCCATAGTTCTTAAGACGCCCGACTACATGGTCGCGCCGGGCGCCTGAATTAGACCGCACGCAATCCGGGCGCCAGAGTTGCCGGACGGATCCGTCATCATATCGTCAGCCTTCTCGTGCACGATGATCGATGTTCCGCCATTGGCCAGCACGGAATCTGCCGCAGTTGGATCCAATGAGATGGTCTTGCTCATAAAGGTGGTCTTATCAGTGCCGTCAGCCTTTACTGTCAGGTTGACTGGCAGGTCGCCGGCATGGGCTCCATTGGGATTTTTCAAGCCATGCTGCTTGGTATCAGGGTTCAGGTGTGGGCCAGCAGACTTGAAATCCGGGCCGTCGCACTTTGCGTTCTGATGGATGTGAATGCCATGCTCCCCCGGAGGTAAATTGTGCAGATTCACTTTGAACTCAACTTCACCCTTGCGCTGCATCAGGGTAATAGTTCCCGCATCCTGTCCCTGAGTCGTCTTTATCGCGACGGTGATTGGCTTGACACTCTGAGCACTCCCCACCGCGGGTAGCATAAGCGGCACAGCAGCAAGCGCAGCTGTGAGCAATCCCACCTTCTGTACCCCTGTTCTCTGGACAAAAGTCATTCTCGTCTGCATTATGCTCTCCCTTGGGTCGATGTGTGCTACTAAAGCACTCAAGTGGATAAGGATACAGGCTTCGCGTGTAGTTCGGGTAAAGTCCCGTCACTTCAACGCAGATCCATAACGACGATCCGTCCATCCGAATGGAAGCTTCCCCCCGTAGCCGTCATCGCAGTAAGCACGGGATTCGCCGGGGTAACATAGGCGGCGGCCACCAGAGCCCCGGCGGCGGCAAAACTCTGCTCGATGAAATCCCTCTCCTGGTCGACATTCGGATCGATGTGGTGCGTCACGCTGCCATTCCGCTGATCCTTCTCAAACCCGTTGTCGTGCGTAGCCGATCCGACCCACAGTGGCCGCCCATTGACGGTCTCTTTCGTCTGCCAGACGCGCAGGTGATGACGCACAGCCGCAACCGCTATAGGGTCAGCCCGTGCATAGGACAGATCCTGCGGGCGCCCGAAGAGGTACAGCGTGCTCATGGGAACCTCAACATACGAGTGATGTTCCAGAGTGGCCAGCACGCCGTGAAGAATCGCATCCTGGGTCGTCTTGTCCACCGCGACCCAGCCAGCGCTGGTAAAGGCTTTCTGCACCTGCGCCTCCGTCCCGACAAATGCAAAGTTGACCACATCTCCAGGATCGCCAGCCTGATCCTGAACTCGGTGCGGGATGCTTTGGAAGAGGGCGGGGGAGATCAAGCTGGTCAGGTCAGGAACAGTCGCTGCGGTCGTTGTTGCTGCGGGCTGTTGTGAAAGTTTCAACGTTACATCGTAGGAGCCGTCAGGCGTGAGATCTGTGCTGCTGTTGATGCGCAGATAGAGTTCGCCGCTAACCGTAACGTCGAGCGTTTTAGATTCTCCGATGTTGAACGGCACGACGGCAGGATCGCTGCCGATGCGGCCCACCAGCGCACCCACTGGCGAGCTCTGGTACGGGAACTGCCGCAGCAGATCTTTCCAGCCCTTCTCCACACCATCGGCCGTCACCTTGCGGCCATCCGTCATCGTAATCGAACCCCTAGCCGTAAATTGAGCCCGATCGCCTGGCGCCAGCACGACATGCGTGTCTGTCCAGTCCGCTCCCGTTACTTTCAGGGAATACGATTTTTTCCTGGCCGCAAGTGTCGCCGTGTTCGCCTTAGCCAGCGCGATCGATTGTACCGGTCCATGCGCAATGGGCGGCGCGGGAGCGGTTGTAGTCGCGGGTACGGCCGGCTGTGGAGGAACTGGCTTGACGGGTGTGGTCTGCCCGGCAGGATCTTCAAAGACGCGCACTGGTGGTGGCGCCTGGTTTGCAGGTGGTGATTGGCCCTGAGCAGAGAGCACAGTCGCGGATGCGAACGCAGTCGCCAGGAAAATTATGCCTGCCCAGCGGCGCATCCGTCCCTGTACGCGCATGTGGAGACCCCGGTGTTTCAAAGCTCGCCTCCATGCCAAGCTCGCATTCATGTTGGCACCCTTACATAGACGCAGTTGCGGGCGGCAAGTCGTTCCGCGGATTTGTAATCTTTCAGGCAACACAACGCCCCAGCCTAAGCTGGGGCGTTGTGTTGGCGCAGAACGGAACTAGGTGCCTTCCGACCAGCCGGCTAGGTACTCTGTCTGCTCTGGGGTGAGTGTGTCGATACCCACACCCATGGCCTCGAGCTTGAGCTTGGCTACCCGCTTATCCAACTCCTCGGGAACGGAGTAGACCTTTTTCTCCATGGTCTTGTAGTTCTTGACCAGGTACTCAGCCGATAGTGCCTGGTTGGCGAAACTCATATCCATCACGGATGCCGGGTGGCCCTCGGCCGCGGCCAGGTTAATCAGGCGGCCCTCACCGAGAACGTTGACCTTGCGCCCATTGCCCAGCGTGTACTCGTCCACAAACTCACGCACCTGGCGCTGCTTGCTGGAAAGCGTGGCGAGCGCCGGGATGTCGATTTCGACATTGAAGTGCCCGGAGTTCGCGACGATCGCGTTGTTCTTCATCAGCCCGAAGTGCTCTTTGCGCAGAACATCCTTGTTGCCAGTCACGGTGACGAAGATGTCGCCGATCTTGGCTGCTTCTTCCATTGGCATCACGCGATAGCCATCCATCACGGCTTCGAGCGCCTTGGTGGGGTCGATCTCGGTGACGATTACATCGGCGCCCATACCGCGAGCGCGCTGCGCCAGACCGCGACCGCACCAGCCGAAGCCGGCTACGACAAACTTGGAGCCCGCGAGCAGCACATTCGTCGCGCGCACCACGCCGTCGATGGTCGACTGGCCGGTGCCGTAGCGGTTGTCAAAGAGGTGCTTAGTGAGTGCGTCGTTGACGGCGATGATCGGGTACTTGAGCATGCCGTCCTTCTGCATGGCATGCAGGCGCACCACACCGGTGGTGGTCTCTTCCGTGCCGCAGAGCACGCCGTCGAGCGCGTCCTTGCGCTTGGTGTGCAGCAGAGTCACGAGGTCGCAGCCGTCATCCATTGTCATCTGCGGTTTGTGGTCGATCGCCGCCAGGATGTGCGAGTAGTAGCTGTCGTTGCCCTCACCCTTAATGGCGAAGGTGGAGATGTTGTAGTGCGCGGCCAGCGCGGCCGCGACATCGTCCTGTGTGGAGAGCGGGTTGGAGGCGCAGAGCGCGATGTCAGCACCGCCGTCACGCAGCGTGATCATCAGGTTCGCGGTCTCGGTGGTCACGTGCAGGCAGGCTGCTACGCGGATGCCCTTGAGCGGCTGCGTCTTCAGAAATTCTTTGCGGATGCTTTCCAGCACCGGCATGGACTGATTCGCCCACTCAATGCGCTTCCGGCCCTGATCTGCCAGTGCCAGATTCTTAACGTCATGCGGTATCGCAGTAGTAGTCGCCATAGATCCTTTATGTGGCCCACCATCGCACTCGCAACTGCTAAGGATTGGCGCGGGTGGGGCATTTGTGTATCCCTACAAGAATATCAGCTCCGGCAAACCGGTCCACGGTTTTTCCTGCTGGATGGGCCGTTACCTTTGATTGTGTAACTTACCTGCGCTAACTTCGCAGCTTTCTAAGTTGAGGCTGCAGTTGAGCTACAGCCGAAGTCACGACGGCGTGCTGTACCATTAGCACCCGCCTTGTAACTTTCATCGCCCCGGCCTATCCAACTCCCTGAGCAAGAGATATCAGATGAAGAGATTGTTGGGTGGACTCGGCGTGTTCCTGGCGCTGGCGATTAGTCTATCGCCAGCACAGAAGAATGAGCTCGGACTCTCGCTGGGTGCTCTCTTGCCCTCCAGCCCGGGAGCAGTTGCTACGATTACGCCACAGAGCACCACCAGCGTCAATTTCGGCGCAGGGATGCTGCTGGAAGCCAACTACGCCAGAACGCTGTCCACACACCCCTTCTTCGCGCTTCAGGTGGAGGTCCCGCTGTTGGCGGTTCCCAGTGAAAGCGTAAGTTCAAAACCGGCGAGTGAGGTGCCCAGGAACTTCGCATCTCTCTTTATTACCCCGTCGTTGCGCGTGCGCCTTTTCCCGTCAGGCAAGCTGAGTCCGTGGGGCTCGATCGGCGGCGGCTATGCGAACTATGCGGAGAGCACCACGCTTCAGAATGGTGCGGCGAACCGGTTTGCGCACGGAATGAGCACAGGCGCGCTGCAATATGGCGTGGGCGCAGACTATAAGCTCGGCGTTCTCTTCCTGCCACTTTCCTTGCGCGGAGAAGTGCGCAACGTGTATGCCGGATACCCGTCGCTGAATCTAAGACGAGATGGAAGCGGCCAGAACACGCCGGCTGTCACCGGCGGATTTGTTATTCATTTCTGACCGTGTGTTCAGTTAATAAGTCCGTCATGGAAAAGATTTGGTCGCTAAACCCAACCGCTACACTCAGCATAGAAACGCTGTACATCGTTAGAAGTTTCCTGTCGTCCACACGTCACGCACGATCTGCCAGGAGTTGACACATGCTTGCAAGAACGAAAGTACTTCTATCTCTATGCCTCTTCTTCTTAGGGACCATAGGTGCGTTTGCGGCTACGCCGGCGGTTGGCGGCAAGGCTCCGGATTTCACTCTGTCTACGCCGGATGGAACCCCGGTCAGCCTTGACTCGCTCACGGCAAAGTCGCCGGTCGTTCTCATTGTTCTGCGCGGCTACCCTGGCTATCAGTGCCCCTACTGCCAGCGGCAGGTCCATGATTTTATGGAGAATGCCGATAAGTTTGCAGATGCTGGCGCCCAGGTCCTGCTGGTCTATCCCGGTCCTCCCGCCGACCTTGCGTCGCATGCGAAAGAGTTTTCGGCCAAGCAGGAGCTACCGCCAAACTTCCACCTGGTGATCGATCCGGATTACACCTTCACGAATCTCTACGGACTGCGGTGGGATGCCCCGCACGAGACCGCGTATCCATCCACTTTTATTTTGAACAACCACAACGTTGTGTTGTTCACGAAGACCAGCCACTCCCACGGCGACCGCACCACGGCAGCCGATACACTCGCGGAACTCAAGCAAACAGGCGCTCACACTGAACAAAAAGGCTCTGGTCGATAACTGATTCAGCACCTATAAATCTCGTTGTCAATTTCCGTTTGCCGGGGAACTCTTCCTGGCTTCCAGTTCCAGCAGCTTTTGCTTGCGCTCCGTACCCCAGCGATAGCCCGTGATCGCGCCATCTCTCCCAATCACCCGATGGCAGGGCACCACTAGCGCCAGTGGATTGCGTGCACACGCCTGCGCCACGGCGCGCACCGCCCGCGGATGCCCCAGCTCATTGGCCACTTGTGAGTAGCTGCGCGTCTCTCCTCGGGGAATCCCCTGGAGCGCCTTCCAGACCCGCTGCTGAAAAGCCGTAGCGCGTATGTCGAGCGGGAGGTCAAAAGAAGCGGGATGTTCGGTCAACGTGGACAGAATCTGAGCCACCGCCAGGTGAAGCGTCCCGCCGCTCCCGTTCGCGGAGCTTTCGTTTGCAGTTTGTGGGGTGATTGCCGCCTGGGCGAAGCGGGCACGCAGTTCCGTTTCCAGAGAAGCTGCATCCCCGCCTAGCGCAATATAGCAGACTCCGCGAGCTGTCGTTGCGACCAGCAAAGTGCCGAGCGCGCATGCGGCGGTCGCGTACTCGATCGTCTCGCCCGCGCCGCTTGCCTTGTATTTTGCTGGCTGCATTCCAAGCATCCTCTCTGAGCCCTCGTACATTCGGCTCAACGACGCAAAGCCGGCGTCGTAGATTGCATCTGTCACGGTTACGTTATTGGCGAGCCCCTCTCGCAGACGCTGCGCGCGGAGCTCGATCTGGTAATGGCGCGGACTCACACCCAGCACGCGTTCAAACATGCGCTGAATGGTAAACGGGCTTAATCCAGCATGGAGCCCCAGCTCCTTAAGCGTGACCATGCGGTCGAGGTTTGTCTCAAGATAGCCGCACAGCCGGGCAACGGCCTCAGCCTCGGCATGACGGCCCGCCGGATGGCACCGGCGGCAGGCACGGTATCCGGCAGCGATAGCGTCCGTGTGGCCGGAAAAGAAGCGCACATGCCGGCGCGCCGGCCGGCGGCTTGGGCAAGAGGGGCGGCAGAAGATGCCGGTTGTCTCTACGGCATAGACAAAGCGGCTGTCCGCCCCGCTATCGCGCGCCAGCACCGCTGTCCATGCCTGATCCGGATCGAAGGTGCGTGGGTCGAAGGTGAGTACGTCTAGTGTGCTCATGAATCCATGTTGGCAGGGCTGAGCCGGGTGCGCCATCCGGAGCTTGCTTCGGAAGTTGAGATGGCTCGGCCAGCTACGTTGTTCCGATTTTAAATGGAGCCGCCCCTTGCATCCGCTACCCTGATCGGTGGAGCAGCCATGAGTCTCGGCAAAGTCGTTTACGTTTTGCGGCGGCAAGTCGCCAACCGCGGTGTGGCGGGAGCAGCTAAGAACATTGCAGCGACGTTGCTGGCCCGGTTGTCGCCCAAATCGGAGAAGGAGTACTCGAAGGTTCATCCGTTCGACATCGCGCACGGGGTTGACACCAGCGGCTTCGTTACCGCGCGCGACCTCCCTTCGGGGCACCGCAACGACATCTACCGCAGTCACTACTACGGCGCTTCTCCCTCGCTGGTGCGCGGCATCTGTGAAGCTTTGGAGCTGGACCTGCCGCGGTTTTCGTTTGTGGACATTGGCAGCGGCAAAGGACGCGTGCTGCTGCTAGCCTCGCACCTTCCGTTCCGGGAGATCGTGGGGGTGGAGCTTTCGCCAGAGCTGAGCGCCGTCGCCGAGCGCAACATAGAGGCCTATCGATCGCCGGAGCGCCTCTGCACGGCAGTGAGCGCGGTTACGGCGGATGCAGGCAGCTTTGCGTTTCCGCCCACACCGCTGGTCTTGTTCCTATATCACCCGTTTGGACCGCCGGTGCTCGAAGCGATGCTCCGCAACCTCCAAAACTCGCTGCGTGAGCAGCCGCGTGATGTCTACATGCTGTACCTGTGCCCGGAGCACCAGCCAATACTGGCGAAGAGTCCATCTCTGGAGAGGCTTTGGGAGCGTGAATTCGCCCTGAGCGACGAGGACTATGCGGCGTATGCCTTTCCGACCAGAGTGGAGCGGTGCGCGCTGTTCCGGGTAAGGGCCGCCGCGTAGCGTAAGAAGGTCTAGGCGGGCTCCGCCGAGACCAAGCCACTCTCGATCTTGCCAGTGGTACCGGGATGGAATTGCGCGGCACTGGGACGAAACCGGCGCAGCGGATGATCTTCCGGCACGGAACCGGTAATCCGGCGCTCAAAGAAAGCACAGCGCAGGCTGCGGCGGCGTGCCAGCACGTCGATGCACTCGTCCTGGATGCAATAGCGTCCGATCACGGAGGAGGTTCCGTCGATGAAGACGATCTCTCGGGCGCCGCGGGTTACCTCCTGCTCCAGGAGATAGGCGCGCATCACGGTGGAGATGGAGGCCTCGGGGAGGGTGTCGTGATTGAGCTGCCAGTAGACAAAGGTCCGCCCTGGCTCCCGCCAGCCGTTGAGATAGCTGATCGGTTCACCGGGGGCACTGACGATGCCGAGAGCGAAGCATTTGGGGTTGCCGCGCATCAGGGCTTCGCGCTGGAGGGCAACGGACAGGGCGATAGGGTGGGTCGAGCTAGACGCCAGGGTTGCGATAACTGCCTGCGCCTGCTCCGGAGTGACGGAGGGCAGCATCTGCCAGCCACGGTCGAGCGCCTGCCGCATGTAGTACCGCAGGTTGCGGCGAGTGTGTTTGCCGAAGCGGGCCAGTGTGGTGTCCAGAGTTGGCTGGAGAGGCAGGCGATAGGGGCGCACGCGGCGCCGCAGCTCCAGCTGGGTGCGCGGGTCGGGGAGAACGAGGTCGCGATCGGCAATAGCATGACCCAGGACCAGCGACAGCAGATGCACGCGTTGGCGGCGGAGCACGCCAGCGATCGCGGCGCGGAGATACTCAGCGTAGTGGTCTTCCGGGCAGAGAAAGGCACGCTGGCCGAAGGCGTCATCGCCGCGCAAATATCCCGAGGGGATCAGGTCGAAGTAGCGACGTTCATAGAGGTGAAGCGCGGCTATCAGCGCTTTGCCTGAGCGGAGCAGCACTAGCCAAGGATACCGACCTTGGCGAATCGCTGGGGAACCGAGCCAGTCGGGATCGGTGGTGGTATCGTGCGCCTGCCCGGTTGCGACGCGAAGCGCCCGGAGTTCGTCGCGGTGCGCATCGAAAGCCCGGGCGCCAAGGACGGTCTCGACCCGCAAGGTAGAGGCGCCCCCACTCGACTCTGCCAGGCTGGTGTCGACAGCCCTTTTCTTTTTAGGCGCAACGGCTGCGATATCAGTTCCAGTGAGCGGCAAGCAAGCACCTCTTGGGAGCCGGAGAGATGTGAAAGCTCGATACTGTGGCATGGGAAGCAGGTTTAAAGCTGCTGGATCGCCACACCATGATACTTCCACAGGCACGCCAGGAAGAGAATTCAAGCGCAGGATGGAGGCAACGGAGGCAATTTTAAACGCGTGCATGCCGTGCGATGGGGGCACACACATTTCTAACCTACAGCTCCACAAGGCCCTATTATGTAAATGTAAGTTGAAAAGTGAGCCTGGACTTGGCAGAACGCGATCCATAACTCAAAAGGCCACCTCGCAATGAGGCGGCCTTTTGGGTTATGGATAAGTCCGACTACGCGGCTGTGTAGGTCCGACTACTTCGCTGCCGCGTGGGCTGCCACTCCAGCCTGCTCGCGCAGCGCAGCGGCTTTGTCCGTCGCCTCCCAGGTGAAGTCGGCATCACTGCGGCCAAAGTGGCCGTACGCGGCTGTCTTCTTGTAGATGGGACGGCGCAGGTTGAGGCTCTCGATGATGCCTTTGGGCGTGAGCTGGAAGTTCTTGCGAACCAGCTCCTGGAGCTTGCTCGAGGGCAGGGCACCGGTGCCGAAGGTATCCACCAGCACACTGACCGGCTCAGCCACACCGATGGCGTAGGCCAGCTGCACCTCGCACCGCTCTGCCAGACCGGCAGCCACGATATTTTTGGCGATATAACGCGCCATGTACGCAGCAGAGCGATCGACTTTTGTCGGGTCCTTGCCGCTGAAGGCGCCTCCGCCGTGACGGCCCATGCCACCGTAGGTGTCCACGATGATCTTGCGGCCGGTCAGGCCCGTGTCGCCCATCGGTCCGCCGATGACGAAACGGCCCGTCGGGTTGATGTGGTATTTGGTGTCTGCGTCGAGCAGATGGGCGGGAATGACAGCCTGAATGACGTGCCTCAGGATGTCGGAGCGAAGCTGGTCGTTGCCGGCTGTCTCGGCGTGCTGGGTGGAGATGACAACAGCATCCACGCGTACTGGCTTGTTATTTTCGTCGTACTCGACCGTGACCTGGCTCTTGCCATCGGGCCGCAGGTACGACATCAGGCCGCTTTTGCGAACTTCGCTCAGCCGCTGAGTCAGCTTGTGAGCGAGAGAGACGGGCGTCGGCATCAGCTCTTCGGTCTCGTTTGTGGCATAGCCGAACATCATGCCCTGGTCGCCGGCGCCGCCCGTGTCCACCCCCATGGCAATATCGCCAGACTGCTTGTTGATGGTGGAGATCACAGCGCAGGTGTTGGAATCAAAGCCGTACAGGGCATTGTCGTACCCGATAGCGGCGACGGTGCCGCGCACGAGAGCTTGGAAATCGACATATGCCTTGGTTGTGATCTCGCCGGCGATGACCACCAGGCCGGTAGCCGTCAGCGTTTCGCATGCCACGCGGCTGTAGGGGTCCTGCTCCAGGCAGGCATCCAGAATGGCGTCTGAAATTTGGTCGGCTATCTTGTCGGGATGACCTTCGGTCACCGACTCTGAGGTGAATAGAAACTTGTCAGGTTGCGTCAAAGCGAGCTTCCTCCTATACCTTCTCTGCCCGCCGGTTTTCGCTCCTCAAGAGATTTTGAGGGGAGGGCGCCAGAGCGCCGCGGTGAACAGGCATGCTCCAACAAGAAGCGTCTAGAGCAGCACATCTACCGTACCAGAGGGCCAGAGTGACGGGCAAAGGCGGGCTGCGGAGTGGCGGAATCGCCGGTCAGACCGGCAGAAACGAGTTGCGAATGGCATGTGACCGAGTTCCGGCCATACTTGCGCATTGGCGGGGGAGGCCTACGGCTTCACGGTGAGGTCAATTGCATAGCATGGACCGGCTGCTCGCTCAGGGCAACCTTCTCCTGGACGTAGTTCCACACAAACCAGCTCAGGCCGAAGACCAGCAGCAACAACACGCCTACGCCAGCCCACCGCATGGAGTTGTCGGGGCGGTCCGGATCCTTGCCGCGCGACCGGCCAACATTCTGAGCGAACTCGATCCAGGCTGGGTCGTCCTCGCGAAAGGTATCGTCCTGGTTGCTCGCGAGGAGATACCAGCGCACCCACTCCTCTTCGTCCAGGCCAACGACGCGTGCATAGCCGCGGACAATGCTCTTGTTGAAGACGCCACCCGGCAGGAGGTCGAATCGATCCGCCTCCAGGGCATGCAGATGATGGCTGCTGATCTTCGTGGCATGGGTGATGATCTCGAGTGACACGCCTCGAGCCTCGCGCTCCCTACGTAATTGCTCGCCGAACTGCCCCATACGCCCGTCCATTAGTACGTGACTACAGTACCCCATCGGGTGGGATGCCGTGGCACAATTTTAAGTGCAATTTCGAAGCTCTCCCGCTAGGCGGCCTCAACCCGGTCAGCCTGGGAATCAGCCCGGGACGGCAGCTTTGCTAAACTCAGGCCTATGAACAAGTTGGTAGCCGGCAACCTGCTCCATCGGCCCCTCCGCGCCATTATCAGCGTGCTGGCCGTCGCGATTGAGGTGATCATGATCCTCTCGATCGCGGCCATTATGCTCGGCCAATTGAACGGAGCCCGCACCAGCACCAGCGGCATTGGGGCAGACATGATCGTGCGGCCTCCAAACTCCACCTTTCTCTCCGGCGTCAGCGGGGCACCCGTTCCCGCCAAAGTAGCGGACGTTTTGCGCAAGCTGCCCCATGTCGCTGCTGCTGCCCCCGTCATCACCAATCTGACGACAGCCGGCTCTCTCGAGACCATATGGGGCATCGACTACGAGAGCTACGACGCTTTGCGCCCGTTCAAATTCGTTGCGGGGACGCCGTTTCAGAGACCGGATGATGTCATCGTCGATGACTATTTCGCCCGCGCCGACCACGGTTATCATGTTGGCGAGAGCATTCCGATCCTCGGACACCCGTTCCGCATCTGCGGCATCGTCGAGCACGGTAAGGGCGGCCGGAAGTTCGTGCCGATTCGCACGCTAGGCACGCTGATGGGCGCAGAGAATAATGCCTCGCTCTTCTACCTGCGCAGCGACGATCAAAAGAACCAGGCGCTGATCCGGCAGGAGATCCTGGCTGCTCCCGGCCTTTCCCAGTATCAAGTGCAGACGCTCGATGAGTGGCTCTCCCTGATGACACCGTCGCACTTTCCCGCTTTCAGTATTGCGCTGAATGTGGTGATCAGCATCGCCTTTATTGTTGGCTTTATTGTGATCTTCCAGTCGATGTACACGGCCGTGATGGAGCGCACGCGCGAGATCGGCATCCTGAAATCACTCGGCGCCAGCAAGCTCTACATCGTGAATGTTGTGCTGCGGGAGACGGCGATCTTTACCGTGGCCGGCATCGCGCTCGGCATCCTCTTTACCTTTGTCATCAAAAGCGGCATCAGTGCCCGGTTTCCCACGTTGCCTTTTCCTGTTGAGCCGGTCTGGATCATTCGTACGGCGGTGCTCGCCTTTCTAGGCGCGATGCTTGGCGCCACGTATCCTGCGTTGAAGGCCGCGCAAAAGGATCCGATCGACGCGCTCGCCTATGAATAAGCGCGTCGTCCTTATACCTAGGCGCGCTCGCTTGCGAGTGGGCGAGATCGTATCGCCGGAGCGGACGTATAGAACTGCGCATAGCTAGAACAATTGCGAATCCCAACTTCCACACCAGAGCCGCCAGGCTCTTTGCCGATCCACTCTCGCTGGATTGCAGCCCTGCTGCTGCTCGTCACAGCCGTGCTCTATGTGCTGCACTTCGTCCATCTCTCGGCCGACTTTCCTAATCATTCCGGACTGAGCGACTAGTCGAAGTTCACCGATGAGGGCTGGTATGCGAATGCAGCCATCCGGCAGATCGTCTGGGGACACTGGTATGTTGCTGGCGACCTCAATCCCGCTGTTGCGCTCCCAGTCTGGCCGCTGCTGGTCGCCGGTGTCTTTCATTTCACCGAACTCAGCCTGGTCGCGGCACGTACCCTGGGAGTCGCGGCCTTTGGCGGCACCCTCATGCTGGCGTACCTGCTGGTGCGCCGCTGGTCATCGCCCGCGGTGGCGCTCTCTGTCGCGCTGGTTGCGGCGGCGAGTCCTTATCTTTATATGTTTGACCGGCTGGCCATCCTGGAGCCACTGCTGCTTTGTCTGCTGCTCGCCGGCACTGCAGCAGATGTCCGACGATCTCCCCACGCGCATCAGTCGCTACCGTCCAGGCTGGTTCGCCTCGTGGGACGACGTCGACCCCGGCATCCTGGCCGATATTCACGCCAGCGACCGCCTTGTCCGCGTGGCAGAATTTCCGGCGATGGACGACCCCGACCGCAGTACGCTGGTGCTGTACAAGCTGCTACCCCAGCCCGGCCCGGATGAAGGTGTGACAGTCGAGCGGTAGATGTTTTTGCCAACGCGCTAACCTGCTGACTAGCTAATTCGCTGATTACCTATGTCCCGTTCAGAACGACTTCTGCTGCTGCTCCAGGCACTCCGCCGGTACCGCCTTCCCGTCAGCGCTGCGCAACTGGCAGGCGAGCTGCACGTTTCTGTCCGCACCGTCTATCGCGATATTGAGAGCCTGATTGCGCAGGGGGCGCAGATCGAGGGAGCAGCCGGACTCGGTTTCATCCTGCGGCCAGGCTTCCTGCTGCCGCCGCTGATGCTCACCGACGAAGAGACGGAAGCACTGGTGCTAGGCACGCGTTGGGTGGCTACGCGCGCCGACGATGCGCTTGCGAAAGCCGCCCGCGATCTGCTGGCGAAGATTACGGCCGTGCTGCCCGAGAACAGACGGCTGGGGGTGGACTCCACCGGAGTTATGCCAGGACCGCCCCCGCCGCGCGCCCCGGAGCGGGTCGGCATCAGTGCACTGAGGGACGCGATCCGCCGCGAAACCAAGTTGCACATCCGCTACTGCGACGAGAAGGGAAGCGAGACAAGCCGAACGATCTGGCCTGTGGCGCTGGCCTTCGCCGAACAATCGCGGATTCTGCCCGCCTGGTGTGAGACGCGGACCGGCTTCCGTCACTTCGGCGTCGATCGCATCCTCGAGCTCACGACGACCGGCGAGCCGTTGCCCCGTCCACGGCGCCTGCTCCTGCGCGAATGGCGGACCGCCATCCACATTCCCGATCACGTGTGACTGTTAGCGCTCGCCTGCTGACAGAAACTGACACAACTCCCGCTTACTCTCGGCTGCAAGGAGAAATTCCATGCAGCGCACCGATGTAGTTGTCTGGTTCGAAATCCCCGCAAGCGACTTCCAACGCGCCGTCCGCTTTTACGAAAGCCTCTTCGAAACCACCTCTCGCCGCAGCGATATGGGTCCCCTTACCATGGCCGTCCTTCCCTATGAAAAGCCGGGCGTCTCAGGATGCATAGTGGCGGGCCCGCACTACCAGCCTGGCGCAGACGGTCCGGTGGTCTACTTGAACTGCGATGGCCGGCTCGACGCCATGGCCGCCCGAGTCGAGTCGCTCGGCGGTCATCTGCACGGCCCCAAGATCGAACTTCCACCCGGCATGGGCGCCTTCCAGCTTATCGTGGACAGCGAAGGCAACCGCATCGGTCTGCACTCGCAATGAGCGCTTACTATTAGTGACGAATGGAACCGCGATCATGCTATGCGGCTCCATTCGCTACCACTCAGCCTTTCCTCTCCAGCGACTCCACAACTTCTACATGCCCGCGTTCGCGCGCATACTCTGCGGCAGGCTTTCCGCGATCACACACTAACGTCGGATCGGCGCCTGCGTTCAGAAGCATGCGGACCAACTCTAGCGAGCCATTGGCCGCTGCCGAATGCAGTGGCCGGAAACCGCCACTCTGCACAGCACTCGCGTCGGCTCCGTGCTCCAGTAGCAATCGAACAATTTCGGGATCTTTGCCCAGCACAACAGCTGCTTGGAGTGCCTGGTTGCGCATCGGATTAATCGATGTTCGGTGAACATCGGCGCCACTGTCCAGCAGGAGCTTGACCGCTGCCGGTGTCCCAAAAGCCGCAGCCAGATGCAGTACCGGCCATCCATCGGAGGAGATGGCTTCCACCCGAGCCGGATCTTCTGCCAGCAAACTCCGGAGCCGTTCGCAGTTGCCCACCGCAGCCGCTTCAAAAACGTCCAGATCCGGAATGCCGGAGAGTAGAAAATCCCGCATTAGCACCTGGCCGCTATAGACCGACCACATCAGAGCCGAGACGCCCTGGGCATCGCGGCTGACGGCGATCTGCGGGTCATCCTGCACCCACTCCGCAACTTCTTTTTGCGCCCCGCGGCGGATCAGGTCAATAAAGCTCTGGCTCACTCATTCACTGTAGCAGCGGCCAGAGCCGTTCCGGTGTCCTTCCGGTTCGTCGGCGCTGGCGCAGCTTTGGGTGCTACTTGGGACGGCGGGGGAACCGCCTTGGGGCGCGTGCGCTCCGAGTAGATCCGGAAGGTGACCTCCAGGTTCACGATCACCGGAACCGGCTTGCCCTCCTGTGTTCCCGGACGAAACTGGGAGCGTTCGATCGCCTCCACTGCCTTCTCATCCAGACCGAAGCCGATGGGCCGCACGATAGTCACCTGGCCTGGTTTGCCATTCGCGCTGACTACGGTCTGGAGCAGGATCATGCCGGCGATATTGTTCTTCTGCGCGTAGTCGTTCGAGTCGGGATCGATCATCGTGAGCAGGTGCGGCGCCCGCACGCCATTGCCCGGATGCAGTGCCGAAGCGTCGACCGCCGCCGCGCGAATCTTGCCCGCCTTGCTGGCGAAGTAGTTCTGCCAGTAGTCCGGGAGGGTGCTGATTACCGATTGATCCAGGGATGTCGCAAAGATTTTGTCCAGCGCCCCTGAAAGCAGAACGTAGCTCTCCTTCGGATCACGGTGAACAGGCGTCGTCCCGTCGACCGCCTTGGTTGCCGGTGCCGCCGCGTTCGCAGCGAGTGGCGAAGCTGGAGCGCTGGAGCTTTCACCAGCACCTTCCGAGTCCGGCGTGATCACGGCTGACGTCAACGCAGCTCCACCCGTTTTCGCGGAGTCGCCGGGCTTTGCGATCTCGCCCGCTTTCGCCGCCTTTACCTCGTCTTTGTTCTTCTTTTTCTTCTTTTCCGGCTCGATCACGACGCGTTCGATGGTGATCTCGACTGGCTTTTTGGAGACCCGGATCTTCTCAAAAGGTTTGGAGTCGTCTTCATACGGAAGAGCTCCGAAAAAGTGCAACCCGTACCGGTCGCCTTCGATCTGCATCGAGTGCTTGGTGAAGTGCACCTTCTTGATTTCAAGCGCCGAAAGCGTAAAGGAGCCGCGTGCCGGTGTGCCCTCAATCTTCCCGGCTGTGTCGAATTCCAGATGATCATCGAGGTAGAAACCGCGGAGATAGACAGTTTTGCCCATCAACCGCTGCTCGAGCGCCTCCGGGGTGGTGGCCGCGGGCGAGGACGAAGGGGCCGTGGTGACCTCGGCCCGGACCGCTGCCGTGCTCATGACATAGGCGGCGAGTACGGCGAAGATCCAGCGCTTATTCAGTCGTAATCTCATGATGGGTCTTCCTCACAAAAACGGGCTAGGCTCACAAAGCCGGGCTAGACGAAATCGGCGGCATCGAGCGGTACGCCACAGCTCGGCCGACCGTACCTCACGACCATCTAAGACTGGCACCAAGGCATCGGCAATGTCCCGAACGTGACCACCGGCTACAACTTTCGAAGGCTGGCGGTAGTGTCAATAGTGGGAGGGAGTGGCAACCTGGCTGGCAAGGGAGCGCTTCGCCGTTGACTGGGCCGCCCAACTCAGTTATTCTGAATTCCTTGCGCAGGACCGCGCCTCGTCACCTGTGTCCGTCTTTCGGTGAATGGCTGGCCGGCATCCTGGTTGATCCCTGCGCACTCACGCGATCCAAGGGTTCTTCGACCGTGCGAGAGTTTCCGCCCTGTGCGCCCGCGCGCATTGCAGGTCTGTACCGGTATTTAAAGCGCCCGGAGTTCCGGGATTGGAACTGGAGAATAAGGAACAACGATGTCGACCTACATGCCAAGCTCGCTGGAGATCTCCCGCAAGTGGTTCGTTGTGGATGCCGCAGGGAAGACCGTGGGGCGCCTCGCCACGGAGACCGCCAATATCCTGAGCGGAAAGAATAACCCGAAGTACACGACGTTTATGGACATGGGCGATCACGTGATCGTGATCAATGCCGCCAAAGTTCGCCTTACCGGGCTCAAAAGTCAGCAGAAGCTCTATCGCCGCTACACCGGCTTCCCCGGCGGACTGCGTGAAGAGTCGTTTGTGCGCCTGTTGAACCGCCGTCCGGAAAAGATCATTGAGGAGGCAGTCAAAGGCATGCTTCCCAAATCCAAGCTGGGTCGGCAGATGGCGACCAAGCTCAAGGTCTATCGCGACGACCAGCATCCACACCAGGCCCAGCAGCCCCAGCCACTCGAGATCGGCAGAGCAGCACGCTAACCAGACTTACTCAGGAAGAAGATCAGGACATTCATGGCAGATCAGGTTCAGTACTACGGAACGGGACGTCGCAAATCGAGCGTGGCTCGCGTCTTTCTTCGTCCAGGCAGCGGCAACTTTACAGTGAACCGCAAGCCTTTCGAGACATACTTTGTGACGGAGCAGCAGCGGGTATCGGCCAAGCGGCCGCTGGCGCTGACCGAGCTTCTCGCAAATTTTGACGTTCTCACTACTGTCTCTGGCGGCGGCGTCAGCGCCCAGGCGGATGCCGTGAAGATGGGCATCTCCCGTGCGCTGCTCGAGTTCAACGTCGAGTTGCGCAAGGCACTCAAGGCCGATGGTTTACTGTCCCGCGATGCGCGCATCAAGGAGCGCAAAAAGTACGGACAGAAGGGCGCCCGCAAGCGGTTCCAGTTCTCGAAACGCTAGGAGTTGGCTTAGCGATTCTGGCTCTGCTGGCGTATTCCGCCCGCAGGACCAAGCAGGTGTAAAGCAGTAAATCTCCCCAGCGATGGGGATAAATCCCGGCCACGGCTCAACCGCAGGCGGGATGCAATCCACAAGGAGGTCGTTTGGCCACAATCACTATGAAGGAGCTGCTCGAAGCAGGTGTTCACTTCGGGCATCAGACCAAGCGCTGGAATCCGAGGATGAAAGAATATATCTTCGGCGAGCGCAATGGAATCTACATCATCGACCTGCAGAAGACCCTGAAGATGTTCAAGGAAGCTAGCAAGTACGTCACGGACCTGACAGCTTCGGGTAAGGTCATCCTCTTCGTCGGCACCAAGCGCCAGGCCCAGGACGCGATCGCAGAAGAAGCGAACCGCTGCGGCATGTTCTATATTAACCAGCGCTGGCTGGGTGGCTTGCTCACGAACTGGATCACGGTGCAGAAGTCGGTGAAGCGCCTTCAAGAACTCGATGAAATGGCTACGGACGGCCGCTACGACCTGCTCACCAAAAAGGAAGTCATTAAGTTAGAGCGCGAGCGCAAGCATCTGCAGGCGAACCTCGCCGGCATCAAGAATATGAAGCGTCTACCCGATGCACTCTTTATCGTCGACTCGAACAATGAAGCCATTGCCGTGAAGGAAGCCCGCAAGCTCGGCATTCCAGTTGTCGCAGTGGTGGATACAAATTGCGATCCGACCGTAGTCGACTATGTCATACCCGGCAACGATGATGCACTGCGGGCCATCCGCCTCTTCACTTCGAAGATCTCGGACTCCGTAGTTGAGGGTGTAGCCATGTCCGGCGACAAGCAGTTTGCTGACGCTGTTACCGGCACCACCGCTCTCCCGGCCGAAGCAGCGTTCCTGGGTGAAGAGCCAGCAGCAGCAGCTCAGCCGATCGACAGTCTTGAAGCTGGTGCTGACGACAACGGCGGCGAGGTGGTTGATCTGGAAGCAGCGCTCGGCGGCGGCATCCGCAAGGCTCCCGGAGCAGTGAGCGTGGAAGAGCCAGCCGAAGCCCTAGCCGAAGGCGCACACTAGAGATAATTTGCTATCTCAGAGGGTGAGCGTGGCCGGACTTCTCTCCGTGCCACGCTTTCTTTCTGAGGGCGTCACACATTTCACCGCGCCTTAGTCAGAGAACGGCGCACAGCGTAGAGGATAGAGACACCATGTCTACTGCAACCGAAAAGATTGATTCCAAGCTAGTAAAAGAACTGCGCGAGAAATCGGGCGCTCCGATGGGCGACTGCCTCAAGGCTCTGCAGGAGTCAAAGGGCGATATGGAAGAGGCCTTCGTGATCCTGCGCAAACGGGGCATGGCCTCGGCGCAGAAGAAAGCCTCGCGCTCCACCAATGAAGGCGCCGTGGGTAATTACATTCATGCCGGGGGCAAGATCGGCGTGCTGGTTGAAGTGAATTGCGAGAGCGACTTTGTCGCCCGTACTGCTGATTTCCAGGAGCTGCTCAAAGACATCGCCATGCACATTGCGGCGACCGATCCCCGTTACATCCGGCGTGAGGATGTGACCTCGGAGGACCTGGATCGCGAGAAGGACATCTTCCGTTCCCAGGCCGCCGCGACCGGCAAACCCGCACCTGTCGTCGAGAAGATCGTAGAGGGCAAGATGAGCAAGTTTTACGAAGAGGTCTGCCTGCTCGAGCAGCCCTTCATCAAGGACCAGGCGATCTCGATCAAGGAGATGATCGCGCAAAAGGTCGGCAAGCTCGGCGAGAACATCACCGTCCGCCGCTTTGCCCGCTTCAAAGTCGGCGACCCGAACTGGACCGTCGCCCAGGTCAAGCAAACTGCTGAAGAAGCACAGGCCTGAGCATAAACATCACCAACTAATGCATGAGAAAGGACCCGCGAAGGCGGGTCTTTTTTGTCTCGCTACTTGTTTCTTTCCGCATCGACAGCTCTCTTAATGCGTCTGGATCGGATCACAAACCGCCACGCCCACGAACGAATCGGCCGTGCCGTAGTAAAGAAGCCACTTGCCGTGGAAGCGCACTAGACCCTCGGTAAAGGTGGTCCCGGCCGCGTACTGACCGCTCTTCTCAAAGGGCATCTCTGGCTTGATATACGGCGTCTTGGTCCGCGCGAGCAGCTTGGATGGATCGCCGGCAGAGAACAGCGCCTGACCGCCGGAGTACGCGCTCGGGTCCAGACCGGGAGATCCTCCCTGCTTGGCATTCTTGCCGTTGTATAGCAGCAGGACGCCCTTCTCGGTCAGCAGCGGTGGCGGCCCGACCTCCGGAAAGCCGCTGTCGAAGAGCCCCGGCCGGTCGTGCAGCAGCACCTTCGGCCTGCCGCGGTCGTCCTCGACAGGCGTCCAGTGGATCAGGTCGGACGAGGTCGCAAGCCGGATCTGAATCTCGCCCCAGTACATCCAGTACTTGCCGTGGAGCTTGGCCGCGATCAGCCGGTCGCCATCTAGGCGCGTCAGAATGCCCGCGGATTTGTACATCAGGTTGGCGTATTTACCATGAGCTGCATCGGCAAAGGCTGGTCCATGTTTTGTCCATGTGAGCAAATCGGTGGACGTTGCGATGCCGACGGTGTAGGTCTGGCGATTCCATTGTGTATAGGTCAGCACGTAGGCGCCATTCTCGGCTTGCACGATGCGTGGATCTTCCACGCCGCCCGGCCACTCCCGGCTCTTCTGGGCGTCGTTTGCTGGGCGGAAGACCGGCGCGGGGCGCCGCGTGAAGTGGATGCCGTCCTCACTTTCGGCCAGCCCCAACCGCGAGGTGTGCATACCGATCTGCATGGCGCCGGAGTCGTCCTCAGCCCGGTAGAGCACATCGACCTTGCCGTCACGCACAACAGCGGCGGGGTTGAAGGTGTGCAGCGCCTCCCAGTGCACTGGGGCATGGGTGATGGGGTCAGTGAAAACGGCGCTCTTGTCCGGCGTAATTACGGGTGCAGTGACCGGTCGCACGAAGGGACCGAGCGTCCAGTTCTGGGGCGCAGTGGCGGCGAGCGCGGCGCCCGCGATCAGGATGGCAAGGATAGACAGAGAACGGCATTTCGGATGCATAGCCGGGAGAAGTGTAGCGCTGCAAAGCATGGAATAGGGAACAGGGATTAGGGATGAGGGCCCTAACCTCATCTGACCGAGTCCTGCTCCCTCTTCCTAGTTCCTGATTTCCCGATATGCGATACTCCCAAAAGCATGTACAAGCGCATACTCCTTAAACTTTCAGGGGAAGCTCTCGCGGCAGGCCGCGGCTTTGGCGTCGATGTTGACACGGTTCATAAGATCAGCGCCGAGATCGCCGAGGTGCGCAAGCTCGGCATCGAGCTTGCGATCGTGGTGGGCGGCGGCAACTTCTTTCGCGGTGTTGCCGCGCAGGCCGAACACATGGACCGCGTTTCTGCCGATCACATGGGCATGCTGGGCACGGTGATCAACGCGCTCGCCTTCCAGGATGCGCTCGAAAAAAATGGCGTCCACAGCCGGGTGATGTCGGCGATCGAGATGAATCAGGTGGCCGAACCCTATATTCGCCGCCGCGCCATACGACATTTGGAGAAGGGCCGGGTTGTTATCTTTGCGGCCGGCACCGGCAATCCGTACTTCTCCACCGACACAGCGGCCTCGCTGCGTGCCATGGAGATCAAGGCGGATGTGTTGATGAAGGCCACCAAGGTGGACGGCATCTACGACGCAGATCCTGTGCTAATCAAGGACGCCGTAAAGTTCGAAGAGATCACCTATTACGAGATCCTGCGCCTGGGATTGAAGGTGATGGATATGACCGCGGTGAGCCTGTGCAAGGACAACAACATGCCGATGATCATTTTCAACATGAACCGCCCGGGCAACATCCTGCGTGTTGCGAGCGGGGAGAAGGTCGGTTCGCTGGTCACGGCGTGAATGGAGCAGGAGTGCTCGAGTCCCACTCGGCACATGTGCCCTCCCAACCGCTGCCGGTCCCGAAGAGGTCTCACTTGCATGCGCTCACCGGCATGCGCGCACTGGCCGCGCTGAACATCGTCTTCTTCCACTTCTCGAACCCGAAATGGTTCGGACCGCTCTCGCCGGTTGTCGACAACGGTTACGTCACAGTCAGCTTCTTTCTGCTGCTCTCCGGCTTCGTGCTCGCCTACAACTACCGCGAGCGCGCCGAACGCGGCGAGATGCGCGCACGCACCTTTTGGATGGCACGCTTCTCGCGCATCTACCCAGTCTTCCTCTTCAGCCTGGTCATCTCGCTCAGCATGCTCGCGGACGAGTGGCACGTGCGCACCCATGGGCAGTTCTTCCTGGGTGTGGCGCTTACCTCGGTGTTACAGCAGGGCTGGTCACCGCAGCTATGCACCTTCTGGAATACCCCGGCCTGGACGCTGACCACGGATGTCTTCTTTTACCTGCTCTTTCCGTGGCTGATCACGCTGCGACGCCCGCAGACCCGGCGGCGCATTGTCCGCATCATGCTCTTCTGGTGGGCGGTCAGCTTTATCCTTCCGGCCCTGTATACGATCTTCCATCCGGATGGCGACCTGCATCCCGGCCGCTACTCCGATAGCGCCTGGATGCGCGCGCTGAAGTTCATGCCGCTCCAGCACATGCCTTCGTTCCTTTTTGGCATGGCGCTGGCGAATCTGAATGACTTCTTCCCGGAGCGGAGCCGCTGGCGGCTTGCGATCGGTCTCGGCGGCTTTGCTGCGCTATACACGGTGCTCTACTTCGGCGCATACATGCCGTATGCATTCATGCACGATGGCCTGTTGATGCCGATCTACGCCATGATCGTGCTCGGGCTGGCCGGGCGCAATCTGCTCTCCCGCTGCTTGTCACTGTTTCCACTGGTGGTGATTGGGGAGGCGAGCTACTGCCTATACATCCTGCACTTCAATCTGTGGAACCTGATCCACGACTCGAAGATTCTCGAGCGGACCGGGCTCAGTGTTTTCGATCCCTGGCTCTCGTACCTGCTACTGGTGGGGTTTGCGATCGCAACCGTACATCTGGTGGAGCGCCCCGGGCAGGCCTGGATCAAGCGCCGGTTCCACTTTCAGCCGCAAGCGCAGGTACCCACCACCACACCTTAATCCGAAGTGCCGATTGCGCAGGTACCCCCACCCCCCCGCTTTTTGATTAAAGTCCTCTCCTTAAAGGACTTAAGCCAGGGGTTATGCCGTAAAGTCCTATCACTAGAGTTATGGGCAAAGTCCTCTAAGGAAAGGACTTAGCTGCTGCTTTGGCTGCCAAGAGGTGTTGCGATTCCACGTCTACTTCAAGAGTAGCAATTTCGGATGGGGTGCTCGGCAACGTTGGCGATACTCGCAGGCACTTTAGTCACCGGTCTTCTTTTTAACTCACCACAGAGAACACGGAGAGCGCGTTAGTTTCCTCCGTGTACTCTGTGCTCTTTGTGGTGAGCTACTTTCCTGGGTGAACGCCAACAGCCACTAGAACTTGGTGGTCACCTGGCTCTTGAAGTCGCCGTGGCGGACGGCTGCTAATGACGTGACTTGCGAGCCGGCGTTGAATGGCGTGTTCTGCACCTGGGTGAGGGCGCCAGTACCCGGATTGGTGATGAAGAGACCGGAGGCCGTGCCCCCAATGAAATCCGCCGTGTAGACGTAGCGCCCCAGTGCGGGCTCCACCAGGACTGCGGTGGGGCTGGTGCCCACACCGTAAGAGCCGGTAGCGACGCGGCTGGGAATGCCAGTGTTGGCATCGATGGCGAAGGCATTCACGCTGTTCCCACCAAAGGCGGCAACGTAGATGAAGAGGCCGCGCGGGTCGACGGTAAGCGAGACCGGGAAGGAGTCGGTGGGAAAGAGGTTACTGCTGCTGTTCGTTAAGGGTGCGATGACGCCGCCGGGCTGCAACTGGTAGCCGATCATGTTATTCGACCTGCTGTCCGTTACGTAGAGAAAGCGCTGTGATGGGTCGGTAGCGACTGCGGTGGGCGCGACACCGGCCGTGAAGGGCGAACCCGCGGCTGGGGTCAGCGTGGTTCCATTGGCCACCTGAAAGGTCGAGATCTGTCCGAAGGGTCCAGCATTGCCGGGACCGGCGACTCCGCCACTGCAAGAGCCGATGACCGGGTAGGTGAGAATGGAGCTGCCACTGGCGCCAGTGTTGGAAGAGCCGTTTACATCGGCTAAGACTGGCAACTGACCGCCTGGGTCGTTGACCACATAGAGCGCGCTGCCATCCGCCAGCACGTTGATAGCGACAGGATTGTTGCAGACGGCAAAGGAAGAAGAGTTCTGGTTTCCGTTTGCAGGCAAGATGCCATTCTTCCCAAGCGGGATAGCGACGACGGCGCCGGGGCCCGGGTTGGTAGGACTGAAGCCATTCGCGAAGGCATCCACTACATACAGGACTGTGCCTCCGGGGCTGATGGCAATGGCATCGGGGTTGGTGCCGCCGCGGGTGTTGATCGTGGTCTGCGGATAGAGCTTGCCATCGCTCCCGATGGCGAATTGAGCAATCAGGTTCTCGTCATGGTTTGCCACATACAGATTTTTTCCGTCCGGCGAGGTGACCATGGCGATCGGGTTTCTGCCGCCAGTAGGAACAACGCCACTCGTGATCTGCGTCAAGGCTCCCGACAACCGATCCACCTGGAACGCGGTGATGATGCCGGGATTGTTGCGTGCCGAGGCGACATAGAGAAAATCGACCGTGTTGCTCACGCCACACGCCGTAATACCAAGCGCCATTCCCAAAGAGACGGCAGCCGCCAAAGCAGCCCGGCCGTATGTACTCAACTTCATTCGTTTCCTTCGTTCTCGCACCCAGTCTACCGCGATGCGAGGGCTGCAGTTGCAGCAGTTCTGTATGTAGGGGATCCCGCACTTATTGTAAAAGCTGGAATCCGGTTTTGTCTTCGGAGAGGTGGAGAGCTGCTCTCCACCCCCACCTTTCTTGGTTGAGCAGCGCTTCGCGCCGATTCTGAAATACAAGATGAAGCAGATCTTTCGACTCCACCTTCGGTTACGCTCAAGATGACAACCTTAGTCTCGCTCCCCGCCGACTTTTGGTTGAGCAGCGCTTTGCGCCGATTCTGAAATACAAGATGAAGCAGATCTTTCGACTCCACCTTCGGTTACGCTCAAGATGACAACCTTAGTCTCGCTCCCCGCTGACTTTTGGTTGAGCGGCGCTTTGCGCCGATTCTGAAATACAAAATGAAGCAGGTGTTTCGACTCCACCTTCGGTTACGCTCAACATGACAGTAGTGCGAGTTCGGTTACGCTCAAGATGACGACCTTCTAATGACTAGAAGGTCGTGCCACTCACCACGCACCAGGTGGCGTTTCCCGGGCCGTTGCCGTTGCCGATACCCTTGGTGAGATTGCGCAGCGAGCCGGCGGTGGTCACCAGTGCGTAGCCGGCGATATTGCCCCCGTTGGTACTGTTGTTGCCCACCGTGTAGAGGTACTGGTTGGTGGGGTCGATGACCAGGCAGCGAGCCCCGGCAGGAAGTCCAGAGAGACTGGTAGCGCTGGCTCCGGCGACCGGCGTGAGCTCCCCAGCGGACCCGGTAGTCGAAGGTTGAATGAGATATTGCGTGACGCTGCTGGTAGCGGTATTTTGCGCGAGGTTCGGTCCAGCATTCGCAACATAGAGAAAGTTATTGGGGCTGGTGGCAAAGGTGGTCAGCACCGTTGGATTGGCCGACTGGTTCCCCTGTGCGGTGTTTGGGGCGATGCCATTCGTCACCGACTGCAAGGCGCCGTTCGCGCCCGCGGTGTAGGGCAGGATGGAGCCGACGGTGTTGGGTTGGCCAGCATCCAGCAGATAGACAAAGCCGCCCCCGGGCTGGATGAACGTCAGCTTAGCGGCCCCTGTAGGCAGCGGCGCATTTTGGGTAAGGGTCAGCTGCCCATTGGTGCCGGTTGCGTAGAGAAAGACCGCCTGCTGCGGATCGGAGGGAGACGCGGCTCCGGCCGGCCCCTGCTCGACGGTATACAGAAAGCCGCCAGTTGAGGAGAGGGCAAACCAGGTGGGATTGGTGCCAACCTTGAAGTAGTTCAGATTCAAGCCGGTCTGCGGATTGGTGGACTGTTGGTTGGTTATCAGCGTGAGGCGTCCCGTAGCCCCGTCCACGGTGTAGGCGGTGATGTCACCCTGGCCAGAGCCGTCGGGCGCGAGGTTGTCCAGCGCGTAGAAGGCAGTGCCCGCCGAGTTCAGGGCAATTGTAACCGTGTTTGTGCCTTGAGTGTGATAGCTGGTCTGATAGGTCAGGACGCCACTGCCGCCGATGGCGAACAGGTTGATGGAGCTGGCTTCCGTACTGTTCGCCGTACCCGCAGCGCAGGCCTGCCGGAAGCCCGGCCCGCAACCATTGGTCAAAACGTAGAGAAAGCGACCGCCCGGGGCGACGATGGCCTGGATGGGGTCAGTGCCGCGTGAGGTGACCAGGGGGCCTACTTGCGTAAGTCTGCCGGTGTCGTGGTCGATCTTGTAGGTGCCGATCTGGCCGTATTGCGACCCTGTCACGTAGAGATAACCCACGGTATAGCTCTGTACGCAGGAGGTCATGCCGAGGATCGAGCCTACCGATACTGCGGAGGCCAGAGCGATCCGGCCAACTGTCTTCAACTTCATCGAATTCCTTCATCCTGGCGCAGGTGGAACTGCCAGAGCTGCAAGCAGCATGAACTAAATTGTGTATTTACCTACTGAATTGTAAAAGGTGTTGCGGCTTTCGGCTAGGGAGGCGCCCGGGTAGGGCAACTCACCACAGAGAACACAGAGAGCACGGTGCTGGATTGCACCACCAGGTACGCAAAGTACGCAAAAAATGCAGGATTGCGTACTTCGCGTCATTTATGGTGAATGACCAGGGCGGCTACCAGACGCGGCAGGCGCTCTCCGGGTACATCGGCGCGCCTTTCTTGCAGCCAAAGGCTTTGCCGAACTCGTCGAAGTTCTGCACCGTGCCGTTTACGCGGTACTTGCCTGGGGAGTGCGGATCGGTCTTGGCTAGCAGCCGCGCCGACTGCTCGGTCTGGTTAGAGCACCAGATCTGGCCGAAAGAGATGAAGAAGCGCTGCGCCGGGGTGAAGCCGTCGATCTTCTTGGCCTGCTCCGTCGCGCCCTCCTGCGCCAACGTGTTCAGCAGCGCCATGTAGGCGATGCGAATGCCGCCGTTGTCAGCCGTGTTCTCGCCCAGCGTCAGCTTGCCATTGAGGTTCTGTCCCGGCGCGGTCTCGAAGCCGCCGTACTCCTTTACCTCGCAATCGGTTCGCTGAGTGAAGGCCTTGCGATCATCGACCGTCTGCCACTCGCGCAGGTTGCCGTGGCCGTCGTACTTCGAACCCTCGTCGTCAAAGCCGTGGGTCATCTCGTGGCCGATCACCACGCCGATGCCGCCGAAGTTGACCGCCGGGTCGCCGGAGAGCTGGTAGAAGGGCGGCTGCAGGATGCCGGCAGGGAAATTGATGTCGTTCTGGCTGGGGTTGTAGTAGGCGTTCACCGTTGGCGGCGTCATGCCCCACTCGGTCTCGTCCACCGGTTTGCCCAGCTTGTTCAGATCGTACTGCCGGTCGAATTCATCGCCGCGTTGGACATTGCCCAGCAGGTCGTCGCGCTTCACTTCAAAGCTTGAGTAGTCGCGCCACTTCGAAGGGTAGCCGATCTTGTTGCGGTAGAGGGCCAGCTTGGCTTCGGCCTGCTTCTTGGTGTCATCGCCCATCCAAGAGAGCTGCTGGATATCCTGTCCCAGCGCTTTGTCCAGCGCCACCACCAGCTTCTCCATATTGTCCTTGGCGCTGGGCGGGAAGTTCTGTTTAACCCAGTCCTGGCCCACGGCCTCGCCCAGGTTGGCATCCGTCAGTTTGGTGCAGCGCTTCCAGCGCGGCTGAATCTCTTTGGCTCCGGCGAGCGTAGCGGTGTAGAAGTTGAAGTTCTCGTCGACGAAGTTGTCGGAGAGGTAGGGTGCGGCATCGTGCAGGGCGTGCCAGCGCAGATAGCTCTTCCAGGTTTTCAAGTCCTGGCCGTTGATGGTCTTGTTGAGCGCCTGAACAAAGGCCGGCTGGCCCACGTTGAGCGAATCAAAGGGCCGGGTGCCGATCTTGGAAAAGTAGGTAGACCAGCCGAAGTCCGGAGCGGCCTTTTCGAGCTCGGCCACGGTCATGATGTGGTAGCGGTTGGCCGGCTCACGCAGGTCGGTGGGGCTCAGCGAGCCTTCAGCCAGCGCGGTCTCGATGGTCATCACGTTCTTGGCTTCGGCGGCGGCCTCTTCCGGGGAGTCGCCGGCGAGCTTGAACATCTTGGTCATGTGGTCGATGTACTGCTCGCGAATCTTCCGCTGACGCTCACCCTGATCGGTGTAGTAGTCGCGATTGGGCAGGCCCAGGCCGCCTTGGCCCACGACGGCGATCTGCTTGGAGGAGTCCTTCTGGTCTTGCTGCACGCCAAAGCGGAACATCGCGGTGGTGCCGTCCTTGCGCTCAAGTGAGGTCAGCACCTCGGCCAGCTGCTTTTTGTCGTTGAGGTTGGCAATGTTCGTCAGTGTGGGCTGGAGTGGCTCGATGCCCTTCTGATTGGCGAGTGCGGTGTTCATGCAGGAGGCGTAGAAGTCGCCGTATTTCGCCTCCAGCGCGGAGCGGTTTGCGGCGGGTTGCGCGGCCTTCTCCAGGTCCTGGTAGAGCAGGTACTGGTTGCGCTCGGCCAGCTCGTTGAAGCGGCCCCAGCGCGCCTGGTCCGCGGGAATTGGGTTGTTCTTGATCCAGTTGCCGCAGCTGTACTGGTAGAAGTCAGTGCAGGGATCAACTGCCTTGTTCATGGCGTTCATGTCGAAGCTTTTAGGCGCCTTGGGTTCAGTAGGGGTGGCGCTTCCGGAGGTATCGGCAAGGGCATTCAGCTCCGGCAGGCTGGTCGATACGGGCAAGCTGTTTTGGGCAAGGGCCAGACTGCCTCCCAACAGGAGCAGTGCGGCAAAACGATTCGGGTGCATGGATCTCCTTGGTACACGGTGGTGTGACGCGCAAATTCTGCTGGCAATAAACATACGCGAAAGGTGATCAGCGAGTTAGCGAGATAGCGAGTCAGCAAGTTAGCGAGTTGGCGAGTCAGTGCGGCCGAGCAGCGACCAGGTGACCAGGGCGCCCAGGCCGGTGAGAGAGGCGGCGAGCAATGCCGAGATGCGGAAGGCGGAGAGGAAGGACTGGTCGATGTCTGTTCGCATCTGCAACGCTGTCGCGGGTGCGAGCTGGGGTGGCACATGCATGGCGCCGAGGTTCGCTTCATCGTGCCTCATCTGCGTTCTCAGCTCAGGGGTAAGTGGGAGGCTAGCCGTGCGCCGGTGCAGGCCGCTGCTGAAGGCGACTAATGCGACTGCACCGAAGAGGGCGATGGCTAGCAGTCCGGCGGTTCTGGAGACGGCGTTATTCACGCCCGAGGCGACGCCCACTTGAGATTCGTCGACTGAGTTCATGACTGTTGTGGTGAGGGGCGCGACGGCGATGGCCATGCCCAGGCCGAGCACCATCAGGGCGGGAAAGAAGGTCGTCCAGTAGCTGCCGCCGATGCCAGGGAGGGCAAAGAGCGCGAATCCCACGGCCGCAGTGACGGCCCCGATGACCAGAGGCAGTCGCGATCCGAAGCGCGCGACCAGGCCGCCCGCCGTGCGCGAGAGCAGAAAGATGATGAGGATGAGTGGGAGCGAGGCGCCGCCGGCGGCCGTGGTGGAGTAGCCCTGAATCTGAATAAGGTTAAGTGGGAAGAGCAGAAAGAGACCACCCAGTGCGCCGTAGAGCAGCAATGTGAGCAGGTTGGCTGCCAGAAACCCACGGTTGCGGAAGAGCCGGGGTGGCAGCATGGGTTGCGGCGTGCGGGATTCGAAGACAACAAAGGCGAGGCTCAGGAGGACTCCCAGCAGGAGCGTCCCGAGAACGAGAGGGCTGCCGAAGCCGAAGCGTGAGGACTCTGTGAGACCGAAGGAGAGGGATCCGAGCCCACTTGCGATCAGGGCCGTGCCCGCGTAATCGATTCGGCCAGCCGCAGGGTTGCGCGACTCGGGTATGTGCCAAACCGTAAGGACGAGCACGGCGGCGGCAAGGGGGATGTTGAGGAAGAAGATCCAACGCCACGAGGCATGCTGGATGAGCCAGCCGCCGAGGACCGGGCCACCCGCGGTGGTGATGGCGGTAAAGGCAGACCAGGTGCCGATGGCGCGGCCACGCTCCGCGGGCGGGAACGAGGCGCTGAGGATGGCAAGGCTGCCGGGGACGAGCATGGCGGCGCCGATCCCCTGCACGGCTCGCCAACTAATGAGCGCGTAGACATTGGAGGAGAGGCCGCACGCAATGGAGGCCAGGGCGAAGAGGGCAACGCCGAAGCTAAAGATGCGACGCCGTCCGAAGCGGTCGCCCAAGGCGCCGCCGGGAAGCAGCAGCGCAGCCAGGGTGAGTGCGTAGGACTCGATCACCCACTGCGCGTCCATCATCGAGGCGCCAAGGTGCTCCTGCAGCGCGGGCAGGGCCACGTTGATGACGGAGCCGTCGATGAAGGCCATGCTGGAGGCGAGGATGGTTGCAGCCAGCACCCAGGGCTCGGCTTTTTTACCGCAAGGGCGGGAGGTGGCGTTAGGATCGCTTGCCAGAAAATGCATCACTCGGGGTTTTCACACGGACTCGGATACTGCGGTAAACCAACATTGCTGTCACCAGGGGCAATCTTCCAGCCAAGCGGGAAGGGTCGTGTCACCTCTTTAGAGGCGGAACCTTCCACGTCCGAAGAAGGGTTTATGGATGCCTACCGCATGACGAAGCCGCCATCGACGGAGATGGACTGGCCAGTGATATAGCTGGCGACACATCGCAGTGGACTGCGAGGACTTTGTATCCCTTGGCCTTCAGTTCCTCGGTCGCGGCCTTCACAGCGTTTTCGTTCTGATCCGCAAGCACAACGGATGCACCCGCCTCGGCAAAGGCCTTTGCTGTCGCCAGACTAAGACCCGATGCTGCACCCGTCACGAGAGCGACTTTGTTTTCAAACAATATATTCATGATTGGTTCCTTTTCGTGCCGGCGCGCGACCGGATTTCTGTCGATACTGCTCTTTCGCTACAAAGCCAGCGTCGCGGTTGTTTGCGAAGCGGTCACTTGCGGTATTGTTCTTCGCTGACTTTCTCAAGCCAATCGACTACCTTGCCATCCAAAGACTCCTGCACCGCGACGTGTGACATGGCCGCTTCCGCCGACGCACCGTGCCAGTGCTTCTCCTGTGGCGGGAACCAGACGATATCGCCCGAACGCACTTTTTCCACGGGTCCGCCGTCACGCTGTACCCAGCCAAGCCCGGAGGTGATGAGGATGGTTTGGCCCAGCGGATGAGTGTGCCACGCAGTGCGGGCACCGGGTTCAAATGTGACGGTTGCACCACTGATATGCGAAGGTTCTTCCCCCTGAAAGGGCGAGTCGATTCGAACAGTTCCGGTGAACCAATCCGCTGGCCCTAACTTAGACGGCTTGCTTCCGACTCGATTGATCTGCATAGGGTTCCTCTTGTTTCTTGCTGCTCGGTCCGCGCGGCCGCTTGTAGGCCTCTGGTGAGCTGGCCCCCATTGCTTTCACGAAAAGTATGATGCGCGTTGGGTCTCCATCTCCAGACTGACGAGTTGCGCCGCAGAGCTCTTGGGCCGAGGTTTTAGAGATCCCTGTAGCCCGCTAGCACCCGCCATCGCTTCTCTTTCACGCCCTTCGCGAGCAGCCGAACCATCAGCACCATCTCAGCCAGAAACCCCAGAGGCTGCACAGCCCGAGACAGCTCATCCGCAAGCGGCGGCCATAAATAAGTCAGCCAGCTCAGCCCCGCAAGCACCATCAGCACACCGAAGATGCGCGGCAGAAAGCCCGACCGAACGATCAGGGTTCCAATCAGAAGGTCGAAGCCCCCGAAGAGCACCAAGGCGATATGGAGCGCCTGAGCATGCCACTGAAGAGAGTCGCTAGCAAGGAAAGTCTCCGGCTGACAGGCCGGAACAGCTCATAGAAGAGGGCCGTTAGCACGAGATAGAAGGCAAGCGACACAAGACCCATCGCTGAAGCCGCCTTCACGGCTATCTCGTGTGCAGCGAAGTTGTGCGCCGTAGCCGCGGCATCGCCATGTACGGCAAGTCCTTTGACCAGGAGCCCGCCCGAGACGGCGGTGACGAAGTATAGGAGGTAGACGACACCGAGAAGCCGGGCTCTGGAATGCAGTGGCGCTTCCGACATGTTCAGAGCCTCCTTAGGACTGAGATCCGTGGCGCTCTTCAGGCGACGCGTAGTGCTGGGCAATCTCCTCGGGTGTGATGCGAATGCTGGAATTCTTTTCGATCAAGCTGGAGATCTCCCCGTCGGAGCTGCCCTGCTTTCGCAGTTGCTTATCTCGTCACTGATCATGCCCACGAAGGCCTCGATGGGAAACTGCTCGGCTCCGAGACCGGCAGCGGCGCGGAGTGCTTTTTGGGCTTTTACTGCTTCTTCCAAGGGGTAAGTCTTTTCGCCTGACACCATAGCAAACCTCCAGTGGTCGCGGTTTAGATAGGGCCGCGCAGGTGAGAGTTGCCCAGGCGCGAAGCGCGTCCGTGCTGCTAGTGTGGTGTTCCAGAAGTGCTTGGCTTGCGGGGCCCTAGAGTTGTAGCCAACCCGAGCAAACAGCAGGTCCTTCGACTCCGGCTGACGCAAAAGCGCGCCAACCTCCGCTCAGGATGACAATTCTAGTTACGCGATGAACGTGCGGGAGATCACTCCAGCACCTACTCGACGTGGTAGTTGGGGGCTTCGCGGGTGATGATGACGTCGTGGACGTGCGATTCGCGCAGGCCGGCATTGGAGATGCGGATGAAGCGGGCGTTCTGCTGCAGATCGCGCACCGTCGCGCAACCGAGGTAGCCCATGCCGGAGCGGAGACCGCCGACCAGCTGGAAGACCATGGACTCGAGCGGCCCGCGATGGGGAACGCGGCCTTCGATGCCTTCGGGAACGAACTTGGCGAGGCGATTCTGCGCTGAGCGCTCGCGGTTGACGACGCCTTCCTGGCGGGTGGACGGCTCCTCTTCAAAGTCGCGGGTGCTTTGGAAGTAGCGCTCGCCGGAGCCCTGGGCCATGGCCGAAAGCGAGCCCATGCCGCGGTAGGCCTTGAAGGAGCGGCCCTGGTAGAGGATGGTCTCGCCCGGGCTCTCGTCGACGCCGGCGAAGAGCGAGCCGATCATGACGACGCTGGCGCCAGCGGCGATGGCTTTGGTGACGTCACCGGAGTACTTGATGCCACCGTCGGCGATGATTGGGATGTTGCGCTCGCGGGCGGCGCGGTAGCACTCGGAGATGGCGGTGATCTGCGGCATGCCTGCGCCAGTGACCATGCGCGTGGTGCAGATGGAGCCCGGGCCGATGCCGACCTTGATGGCGTCTACGCCAGCATCCATCAGGGCCAGGGCGCCTTCGTAGGTGGCGACGTTGCCGGCCAGGAGGTCCACATCCGGAAAGCGTCGCTTGACCAGGCGAACGGCTTCGAGCACGCGCGAGGAGTGGCCGTGGGCGGAGTCGATCGAGAGCACATCGGCGCGGCTGCGCACCAGCTCGGCGGCGCGGTCCAGGAAATCGCCGGTGGCGCCGATGGCAGCGCCTACGCGGAGGCGGCCCTGGTCGTCCTTGGCGGCGTTGGGGTATTTGAGTTTTTTCTGGATGTCCTTGACGGTAATGAGGCCCTTGAGCTCGTACTGATCGTTGACGACCAGGAGCTTCTCGACGCGATGCTGGTGCAGGATCTGCTCGGCTTCTTCGAGCGTGGTGCCGACGGCGACGGTGATGAGGTTTTCCTTGGTCATCACGCTGCCGACGGGGATATCGGTGCGGGTCTCAAAGCGGAGATCGCGGTTGGTGAGGATGCCGACCAGCTTTTTGCCCTGGGTGACGGGGACGCCGGAGATCTTATAGCGGCGCATGACATCGAGAGCGTCTGAGATGAGCTGTTCGGGGCCAATGGTGACCGGGTCGACGATCATGCCGCTCTCGGAGCGCTTGACCTTGTCGACTTCGCCGGCCTGCTGCTCGACCGTGAGATTGCGATGAATGATGCCGAGGCCGCCCTGCTGGGCCATGGCGATGGCGAGGCGCGACTCGGTGACGGTGTCCATGGCGGCGGAGAGCAGTGGCGTGTTCAGGACGATGCGTTGCGTGAGGGCGGTCTGGGTGCTGACTTGCGCCGGGACGACTTCGCTAAAGGCAGGCACGAGGAGGACATCATCAAAGGTCAGCGCTTCGGGTACGGGACTCTGGATCATAGGCCTACTAGTTAGATGGCGGCGGGGTGTTTTGGACGCTGAGGACTTGGCCGATTCGTTTGATTGTAGGGTGCGGTCCGGGTGGGAGCAAACTTGCTGGCGGGTAGCGATTGGGGGAACTGGGCAGTGTGGTCCTGCGTAAGGAGAGTTGGGACGGAGGCGGGCGATGCTGGGAATGGGGATGCGTAAGGTGGGTTGGCGTGGGGCATTGCTGTGCGGGCTGATGGTGGCCGTTACGCCACTGGCTCGGGCGGACTCGAATCATTGCGACAATCCGCCAAAGGAGAGCCACTATCTGCCGCAGGCGGGAGATCGCGAGGAACCGACGCAGCTGTCTCTATCGCGAGCCTTCAGCGGCAGCGGACATCTGGAGCTCAATGTGTGCTACGGCGAGGTGCGTATCCGGCCCTCGCAGGATGGACAGCTTCATCTAAAGGTGGAGGCCAGTGAAGCGCCTGAGCTGAAGATGCGCGGGTATGTGAAGACGCTGGAGGTGGCGGGCGACCGTGCGACGATCAGCCTGGAGTTTCCTAAGCGGCTGCACCCGCATGTGCTGCTGGAGGTGCCTGCGTCGGGAGCGCTGACCAGTGAGATTAATCTGGGGTCGGGCGACCTGCTGTTCTACGCGACTGGACAGCAAGGCAGGCGAGAGCTGAATCTGGGCTCTGGTGGCGCAACAATCTACCTGAATGGGGACCAGGACTACTCGCAGCTGGAGGCGAATGTGGGAATGGGCAGCTTCCACGATCACCGGCCGGGCGGCCAGAGTGCGCACATGGTCATCAGCAAGGACCTTAGTGGTAAGGGCGCGTCGCCGTTGGAGGTGAATGTGGGTGCGGGGTCGGTGGATTTGAAAGCGGCGGAGTGAGTGGGGCCTGGGCTAAAGGTCTGGCGATCGTGTGGTGAATCAAAAGTTCGCTGCATGTTATGAGATGGAAGTGTCGAAATGCAGGTCCTTCGACTCGCTACGCTCGCTCAGGATGACAGCTCTTCATGTGAACGAATTTGATTCAGGACACTAGGCGTTGAGTTCGGCGATGCGTTGACGGATGTGACGGTCGAGGATGAGAACAGACTTCATAACAGCAGCGCGATCCAATGAGAAATCAGGATGAGAATTTTCGTAACGGAAAATTCCGGCGAAATCATTTAGGTCTTCTACCCTGACGCTGACGATTGGCATTTGTTCTCCTACCTCTGCCAGTCTTCGCAAGAGGGGGCCAAGATCGTGTGTGAAAGGAAAGGACTCACCTTTGGCGGCCAAGAGAGCCTTGAAGAGCTTCTCTACAGCTTACTGGGCATGGAATCCGAAGATCTGATGCGGCGCTTCGGGCCATTGCATGGTGGCGAGATCCTCAGCCAATCTGTGCAGAAGAATCTGGATCTGCTCGTCGCGCATCACGGTCGTAAAGCACCTGACCTTCCTGGTCAATACAGTGGTGAACGCTGTTCCGCGAATGGCGAAACCGCTCATGGTGCGCTTTGTCCGTGACAACTACATCGAATGGCATGTGGATGTCGCTGAGCTTGTGTCGGGGTAGCGGGTGTTCCATTCCCGGGGTGAGTTCGTCGAAGATCACGGCCAGATCGAGGTCGCTGTCGGGGCGGGCTGTGCCGCGGGCGCGCGAGCCGAAGACGATAATCTTGGCCGGATTGGCTTCCTTGATGATGCGTTCGACCAGCGTTGTCACCTTCTCAGGCGTGACCACCCAGGTCTTCCAGAAGTCTGTGTTCGCTGTGGCCATGAGAGCGGCTTCCGATACCGCGGTTGTGCTCCCATCATTGTAAAATAGGCCGGTTCGGCGTAGTCTTAGGTGAGACGAGTTTGTTCCGCGTTCGGGCGACTGGCGGAAGAGATGAGTGGGCGGAAGCCCACTTTTTATTTGCTGTGAACCCTCAGCCGTGGCGCCCGGCAAACCGCGCCAGGTCAACATGCTCGTCACGCAATCCTATGGCTCTGGATCTGGACCAAATCCGTGCAACGGCTCAACGGGTCGCGGCCTCCTACGGGCTCGATGTGGTGGACATCGAGTTTACTGGTGGCTCGAAGCACCGGGCGCTCACCGTATTTATTGAGCGGAATGCCGAGGGGCGGGCGCGACTGGCGGCCGAGGTGCAAGCCGCAGCGGAGTCGGCGCGCAGGGAGGCAGAGGACGGCGAGGGGGACGCAAACATTGGCGAGACAGAGGCTTCGGAGCTGCCCAGCGCGCTGCTGAGCGGGCTTCTGGATGTCGAGCAGACCTCTGGCGTGACCCATGAGAACTGCGAGCAGTTCAGCCAGGACTTCGGCACCGTCATCGATGTGGAAGACCTGATCCCTGGCGCCGAGTACACGCTGGAGGTTTCGTCTCCCGGTTTGGATCGCAAGCTGGAGCGTCCCGCGGATTTTGGGCGCTTTCGTGGGAGCCTGGTGAAGTTGCAAAGTTTTCAGCCGATTGCCGGGAATCGCCACTGGCAGGGGCGCCTGGTGAGTGCGGGCGAGGGCAGGATTGCGCTGGACCTCACCGCGATGAAGCAGAAAAGGGTCAAAGGGAAAGACAAGGGCAAAAAGGGAGCACCGGCCGCGCCCGAAGTGGTGGAGATTGACATCGCCAATATAGAAAAGGCGAATCTGGTTCCAGAGATTTAGTTGTAGTCAGGAGCGGGCCCCGTCCGCAGATTTGTAAATAAGCGCAGACGTTCAAGAAACAAAGAGAGATAGAGATATGGCAGCAAGCTTGCTTTACCAGAGCATTGAGATTTTGAGCCGCGAGAAGGGCATCGACCCCGGGATCGTGGTCACGGCCGTGGAAGATGCAATTGCCCTCGCCACGCGCAAGTATTACAAGACGCAGGAGAATATGCGCGCCGAGCTCGACAAAGAGTCGGGCGAGATTCGCGCCTATGTCTACAAAAGCGTGGTCGAGACCGACGACGAGATCGAGAACGACATGAACCAGATCTCGCTCGATGAGGCGCGTGAGCTGGCGCCCGAGGTCGAGGTCGGTGGCGAGATCCGTTACTACAAGCCTACGGATGTGCTGGGCCGCATTGCCGCGCAGATGGCCAAGCAGGTCATCTTCCAGAAGGTGCGCGAGGCCGAGCGGGATACCGTTTTCAACGAGTACAACCACCGCGTGGGCGAGGTAATCAGCGCTAGCGTCAAGCGGGTCGAGCCGCAGGATGTCATCATGGACCTTGGCAAGGCCGAGGCCAAGATGCCCCGTCGTGAGCAGTCGCGGCTGGAGCAGTTCTCGGTCGGCGAGCGCATCCGCGTGGTGCTGCTGCGCGTGGATCGTGCGGCTAAAGGCCCGCAGGTGGTGGTTTCGCGGGCGGTTCCAGAGCTGGTGCAGAATCTCTTCCAGAGCGAGGTGCCGGAGATCTACGACGGCACCGTCTCGATACGGGCTATCGCGCGCGAGGCGGGTGAACGCACCAAGATCGCGGTGCAGTCGCGCGACAAGGACGTGGACCCGGTCGGCGCGTGCGTGGGCATGAAGGGCATGCGTGTGCAGTCGATCATCCGCGAGCTGCGCGGGGAAAAGATCGACATTATCGAGTTCTCCGAAGAGATCACGACTTTTGCTGAGAAGGCGCTGCAGCCGGCCAAGGTAAGCCGCGTCAGCATCACGGACCTGAGCGATAAGCAGATCGAGGTCATCGTCGACGATACGCAGCTCTCGCTGGCAATCGGCAAAAAGGGCCAGAATGTTCGGCTGGCGGCCAAGCTGCTGGGCTGGAAGATCGACATCAAGAGCGAGGAAGAGAAGCGCCAGGAGGTCGAGCAGCAGATGACGGGCATGAGCGGCGGTCCTGCGACGCCGATCGAGCAGGTCGCCGAATTGGGCGAGCAGATCATTCAAAAACTGATCGCTGCCGGTATTACGACGGTGGAGTCGCTGGCCGACATGACGCCCGAGCAGCTGGAAGAAATTCCGGGCATTGGCGACCGGACGCTCGAGAAGATCGCGACTGCGGTGCGCCACTACTTTGGCCAGTACGAGCCCGGAGAAGAGGGCGCGCCCGCTGGTGAGGCGAACACGGGCGAGGGTGCTGCAACTGGTGATGAGAGCGCAGGGGAACGGAACGAAGGGGGATTGATGGCAGAGAACGAGACGCCGGGAGTGAGCGGCACGCCAGTTGCAGGGGACCTGGAACTGGTGGAGCAGGAGCCAGCGGGTAACGACAGGGTAGAGGCGGATGCGCTGGGCGGTGAAGATGTCCTGGGCGTCGACGCGCGCGAGCCCACCGATGCGGAGTTCCGGGCGGCCGAAGCGGCAACGGATCGCGATAGCGAGCTCGATGAGCAGCGGGCCATTGCGGATGCGCAGCTGGGTGAGGAGGTCGATGCGTTACAGGTGGACAACACAGACGAGCCGCGCGAGATCCCAGACCAGCGCGACACCTCTGGCTGGATTGTGGATGAGCTTGCTCATGAGCGCATGGAAGAGCTGACCGAATCTGGCACCAATGTCGGAGATGTCGGGGTTCTTCCGCAGGATCCAGGGCGTGACGACACCAGCGAGAAGCTGCAGCAAAACAATCCCCAGGAGCAACGGATGCCATTTGGCGAGTCCGAAGAAGACGCGGTGTTACCGGATAGTAAGCTGCAAGAGGATGACGAGGGTGTGTAAACGGGGAGCCGTAGGGGAGTGTTTTCACTCTCCGGGCCCACATTTGGCGATTTCGCGCCATAATAGTATTGGGAACGCATCTGCACCGGTATGCCATGAAGTCTCGGCATGCCATGAGGTCTTTATGAAGGACTGAGCGGCGCAGGTGACGATGTCACACAAAAGGAACGGATGAGTAAAGTTCGGATCAACGATTTAGCGCGGGAACTGGAAGTAAAGAGCAAAGCGATTCTTGATGTGCTGACCGATGTCGGCGTGACATCCATCAAGACGCATTCCAGCTCGCTTGAAGAAGATGAAGCTCAGCGTGTGCGTGTGCACTTTCAGCGCGGAGGCCGTAACGGCTCCCACGGCGCCAGCAAGAGTGACAGCAGCTCCAATCCCAAGATTGATTGGTCGCGCGTCTCCAAGCCCGGCGACGTGATGAGGGCGATTCAGCAGCGCAAAGAAGAGGCAGAGCGCGAGCAGGAGATGGCGAGTCGCCGTCCGGTTGCGCCACCCGCGGATGGGGGCTCTGCACCCGTAACGGCAGCACCTCAGGCAGAGGCGCCAATGCAGCCGGCCGCAGGCTCGGGATCTGCTCCGGCCGCGGCGAGACCATCCACGCCGGCTGCGGCCGCGAGTGCTCCAGCGGGGGCCTTCACCGGAACGCGGCCGACTGTTGCGCCGCCGATGACGCGCCCAGCCGAACCTTCGGGTACGCCAGCACCGCGCCGGATTGTGCCGCAGCCACGCCAGGCGCCAAATATTGTGGCGCCCCCACCTGCTCCAGCCATTGCCGCTAAGCCGCCAACCGGCCCAGTCGTGGCGCGTCCGCCAGTAGCTTCGGCTGCGCCTGCTTCAGCGCAGGGGTCTGCTGTCGCAGGGAACCGCCCGGCGATCGCAGCCGCGCCTCCGGCGGCTCCGGTGGCAGCACGTCCGCCAGTAGCTCCAGCCACTCCCGTAACACGTCCGGCTGTACCCACGGCGCAGGTTCCGGTGGCAGCGGTTCCAGCAGCACCGGTTACACCGCCGCCTGCAGTGCAAGAGTCTGCGGCAGCGACCGTGCCAACCGAGATATTGAGTGCTCCAGAGCTATCGGCGGGCACCCTCGCGGGGGGTTCTGAAGCAGTGTCCGCGACGGAGGCTGCTGTTCCAGCGGCGCCGCCGGCACGTCGCGTGATCATGCCGCAGACCGGCCCGCGTCCGGTATACACCGCACCCCCACCACGGCCTGTAGCGCCTTCCCCGAGCGCTCCGCAGCGCACGGGTGGTCCGGTGGTGGCGGGTCCGGGTGGAGTACAGGGCGGGATCCAGCGCGGTCGCCCGATCTTTGATCGTGGGCCGCGTCCAGGTGGCGGGCCGGGGGGGCCTGGTGGCCCAGGTTATAATCCGCGCCCCTCGGGTTCGGGTGGTCCAGGCGGCAGTTACAGCGGTCCTGGCGGTCCAGCAGCACGCCGGCCCATGCATCCTACGCGTTCCACGCCGGGTGGACCTCCGGGTCGGCCGGGCTTTGGTCCACCGCGTCCCGGTGGACCAGGCGGCCGCCCTGGCTTTGGAGCACCAAGGCCGGGCGTAGGCGCTGCTGGTCCTGGTGGCATGATGCCGCCTCCGAGCGAAGCCCCGCGTCCGCAGCGCCCCGCAGGTCCGCCACGCGGACGCGGACGCAAGCAGCAGTACCCGAAGACTAAAGAAGGCCCAATGAAGGGCTTTGCGCCGCCATCGCGTTTTGGCGGAGTGCAGATTCCTACCGAGCCGTTGCCCATTACGCGCAGCATTACTATCACGGAGGGGATCAGCGTCAAGGATCTGGCCGAGAAGCTTGGCGTCCGCGGCAGAGATCTGATTGCCTCATTGCTGATGCGCGGGGTCTTTGTCACGGTCAACCAGTCGCTCGATGGAGAGCTGGTCAAGGATGTGGCGCGCCAGTTCGGGGCCGATACGCAGATCATCAGCTTTGAGGACCAGATGGCGAACGAAGCCATCGACACCCTGCTCAGCCAGGAAGATCTGAGCGACGTCGAGGTCACGCGACCCCCGGTGGTTACGGTCATGGGTCACGTTGATCACGGCAAAACGTCGTTGCTGGACGCTATCCGCGAAACGGACGTGGCGGCTGGCGAGGCGGGTGGCATCACGCAGCACATCGGCGCCTATAAGGTCCGGATCGCGAAGGCGGATTCACCAGCGTTTGGGCGCGAGATCGTCTTCCTCGACACACCAGGTCACGAGGCTTTTACCCGCATGCGTGCGCGGGGCGCCAAGGTCACGGATATTGTCGTGATCGTAGTCGCAGCGGATGACGGCGTGATGCCGCAGACGCTCGAAGCCGTCGACCACGCCAAAGCGGCGAATGTGCCGATGATCGTGGCGGTCAATAAGATCGACAAACCGGATGCGCAGCCGGACCGCGTGAAGCAGCAGTTGGGTGATCGCGGGCTGGTACCGGAGTCGTGGGGCGGCAATACCGTCTTCGTAGATGTCTCGGCTAAAAAGCGCCAGAACCTGGACCTGTTGCTGGAGATGATCTGCCTGACCGCGGACATTGCCAACCTGAAGGCGACGCCGGATCGCGCCGGTGTGGGCACGGTGCTCGAAGCCAAGCTCGACCGCGGGCGCGGTGCGGTGGCCAGCGTGCTGGTGCAGAACGGCACTCTACGTAACGGTGACAGTTACATTGTTGGAAATACCTTCGGCAAGGTCCGCGCCATGTTCGACGACCGTGGGCGCGCGATCGATGAAGCAGGGCCTTCGACTCCGGTCGAGATCCTGGGTCTCGAGAGCATGCCGGATGCCGGCGACAGCTTCCTGGTGATGGCGGATCGCGACAAGGCCAAGACGGTCTCGGTCTACCGCAAGATGAAGGAGCGCGAGTCGCAGCTGTCGAAGAGCTCGCGTGTCTCACTGGAAGGTCTGGCCGAGCAGATCAAGCAGGCGGGCGTGAAGGAGCTGCCGCTCATCATCAAGGGCGACGTGCAGGGTTCGGTGCAAGTGCTGGCCGATTCACTGGGCAAGATGTCGACCGAAAAGGTGCGGATCAAGATTCTCCACACCGGTGTGGGCGCGATCACCGAAAGCGACATTCTGCTGGCTTCGGCTTCGAATGCGATCGTGATCGGCTTCAACGCGCGGCCGGAGCGCAAGGCCGCCGAGATCGCCGAGCAGGAAGGTGTGGAGATCCGGTTGCACTCGATTATCTACGAGCTGCAGGACGAGATCACCAAGGCGATGCTGGGGCTGCTCGATCCAGTGATCAAGGAGACCTACATGGGCCGCGCGCTCATCCAGGAGGTCTTCCGGATTCCGAAGGTGGGCACCATCGCCGGTTGCCGCATTACGGACGGTTCGATTCGCCGTGATGCGGAGGTGCGGGTGATGCGCGATGGCGAGCAGCTCTTCAAGGGCAAGCTAGCGTCGCTCAAGCGCTTCAAGGACGATGCGCGTGAGGTCACCAATGGCATGGAGTGCGGCATGGGCATCGCGAACTTCAGCGACCTTAAGGCTGGCGACACCATCGAGGCCTTCTCGAGCGAGCGTGTGGCCGCGGAGTTGACCTCGCAGTAAGCCGCTCATCCTCGGTCGAATAAGAATTGCCCGGCACTGGCCGGGCAATTCTTATTCTGGATGCATCGTATTCGAAGACCTGTTCTGGGTTGCTACTCTCGCGGTTCTGTCCTTCGTGGCAGAACTGCCGGGGGTACTGCAGCTCCGGCGTGAGTCTGCACTCCACCTGAAAGCTTCCGGAGTAGCCAAACAGCGGTCCCCACCTGCTGTTTGTAGCCGCAACCGAGATGCGAAAGCATTGCTCCCGATCGTCATACCATTCGCATACGTCGGCGACACCGGAAAAGAGCAGCGGAAAGGGAATGCAATGGGCCCTTCGTAGAATCGCTGCGAACCGAAGCGGAAATCCCATCTCTGGTGAAGATCGGGCTGCTGGGTTAATCGCCAGGGTTGTCCATCTCTCCGCGAATCAGTATTTCAACATAGATGCCCGAACGTGGAGCGTTCTTTGCGTGCACGGAAAGAGCTCAGCAGGCACCGCCGAAAATTCCGGCTATTTCGGCGAAACTGGCGAGCAGAGGCGAACGTGGCCTTTTTCGAGGGGGTCGCGCCTTTTATGGTTTTTTGTGTCGGCTTTGCTGCCACCACAGCTAGGTGTCTATGCCGTAAGCTAAGCGGATGAATCAAAAAGGGCATGCTCTTCAGCGCTGGGAGCTCTTTTTAAGCGTGGCACTGATTCTGATTGCCGTAGTTTCGTTCTATCTCATTCTGTTCGCGGAAGCGGTGAACCTGCCGGTGCTGGACGACTACCATGCAGTGCTCGCGTTTCTCGCAACATGGAGCGGTCTGCATGGCCCTCAAGCAAAGGCTTGGTACATCGTCACCGCTCAGCATAATGAATATAAGCTGGTTTTCGAGCACGTAATCTTCGTGGTGGAGCTTTCGTTGCTGAAGCACATCAACTTTCTTAGCTTCATCGCTATAGGCAATGCTTTCATCGTCTTCATTGGCATCCTGCTGTACGCATTTCTGCGCCCCGAGGCGCCGTCAGCGGCGGCCCGTTTCACGCTGTATGTCCCTATAGCATTTCTGCTTTTTCAGTTGCAGTATGCCGAGACGCTTGATTGGTCGATGATTTCGCTAGTAGGCCCGCCGGTGATCTTCTTTTCTCTTCTTGCGCTCTGGCTGCTGCAAGTGGAAGGGACTAGGAATTTCGCTCTGGCCTGCCTTTGTCTGGTGCTCGCCATCTCATCCTCCGCCAATGGATTCGTTTTAGTACCGATTGGTGCGCTTATACTAGGCCAGCAAAAGCACTACTCCAGATGGATCACGTGGTTTGCTGTCACTGCCGTAATCGCAGGATTCTACTTTTATCATTACAACTCCAGGGTTTCTTCAACTCACTCTCATCAGTCCCTGATCGGCTCGCTTACTCATCTAAATCTTGTATACGCACTCGTGTTTCTCGGAGCGGCGGCGCCAAAGTCGCTTTCCCACTCACTTTGCTTCGTGTTTGGGTTGGCACTTTGCATTCTTTTCGCGAATGCGTTTAAGCGAAAATACTACCGGCGCAATCCTGCCACCTTTTACGGCATGGCACTTGTTTTGCTAACCGGTCTAGGAGTCTCTGGGATTCGTGCGGATCTAGGAGTTGAGCTGGCCGCTTCCTCCCGATACGTGGTCTATTCCACGTTGTTGCTTGCCTTGTCCTACATCTATCTTCTGGACTACTTCGGCAGTCATGTCCGTGAAGAGCGTCCGCGTCGGATCCTCGTGGCAGCGGCCATAGTTCTTTCGATGGCATTTTGCGCCTGGAGCGACATTGGCGGCTACCACTTCTTGCGCGGACGAAAGGGGGCGCTCATCGCGAAGATGGCAATGTGGGAGAGCGGCGCCGCCGGCTCTGCGCGCGATGAGCCGGCGATAACAAGCGATACGCCGATCTCCGGGGATGATGTTTATAAGCCATTTGGGGTCATCCTGCGGAGGTCGATGGAGCTTAAGAACTATGTTCCTCCGAGATACCCGTCCACGCCATAAATCATTAAAGCGGCTTCACGCGATGGTTGCGTATTTAGAAAAGCCCGTGAAGCCGTTGCAGTATCCGCTCCGTCGCGGCCGGCATTGGTCCTTCCAAGGTGCAGCCGCTGGCGTTCTCGTGGCCGCCGCCGCCGAAGCTTTCGGCGATTGTGGCAACGTTGACGTGACCTTTGCTGCGCAGGCTGAGGCGGGCGCGGTGGTCGGGCAGTTCGCGCAGGAAGACGGCCACTTCTACGCCAGCAATGCCGATCGCGTAGTTGACGATGCCTTCGCAGTCTTCCTCTGCAGCCGAGGTCCGTTCCATATCCGCCGCGCTCACCCAGAGCCATGCGATGCGGCCGTCGCGCTTCAGATTGGCGAGCGCCGCGCCGAGCAGGAGCATCTTGGACATCGGATTTCCGAAGTAGACATCCTGCGCAATCGAGACGGGGTCGGCGCCCAGCTGCACCAGCTCGCGCGCTAACGCGAATGTGTGTGCGTCGGTACCCTCATAGCAGAAAGAGCCAGTGTCGGTGAGCACGGCCATGTAGAGGCAGGTCGCCATCTCGGGGGTGACCCGCACACCGGCAGCGCGCGCGAGCTCATATACCTGCTCGGCCACGGCGCAGGCTTCGGTGTCGATCCAATTGATCTCGGCAAAGTTACGCCCGCTGGTGTGGTGGTCGATGTTGACGAGGCGTCGTCCTTCCAGACCCTTCAGGCGGCTGCGCGGAATGCCGTCGCATTCGAGCAGGATGACCAGATCATAGGCGCCCTCCACGGTGCTCCAGTGGTGGATCTGCTGGGCACAGGGTAGCCAGCGATAGATCAAGGGAACGCGGTCGCTGAAGGCCATATCGACCTCCTTGCCAAGCTGCGTCAACATCATGCTGCACGCAAGTACGGAGCCCACGGCGTCGCCATCCGGACGGGCATGGGCGCTGACCAGTACTCGTTGCGCAGAGTGGATGGCGGAGAGCACGCGGTCGACCGGAGCGTTCCCGTCCGGATGAGAATGAAGATGCAGCTCCGCAGGATAGAAGGCTGTCTTCAATGGCTCTTGCCTCCGCGGTTCTGACGCTTCTCGACGCGTCCCAGCAGTTCGTCGATGCGGGCGGTCATGCGATCCGAGCGGTCGATGTGGAAGGAGAGCTCGGGGACGTGGCGGACGCCCATGCGCTCATGCAGCTCGTGGCGGATGAAGCCGCGCGCGGCCGTCAGAGCCTCAATGGTCTCGTCTTCCTGCGCGAGCTTGCCTTCGGCTGGAGTGCCTTTGGTATCGACGGCAACATAGACGCGCGCCGACTTACCGCCGGGATTGAGCACTACCTCGGTTACAAATGCAAAGCTGATGCGCGGGTCGGAGAGTTCCCCCTGGATCATGGTGCCGATCTCGTCGCGAAGGGTCTCGGCAACTCGATCCTGGTGGTACTTACGTGCGCGCTGGACAGGCATGGCATCCTCGATGGACTGGAAACTTATGAGGATACCAGAGGCGGCTGTTGGGCTCTAGCTTCAGCTGCCAGAGCCTGACAACGGCGAGGCATCCTAAGCACGGGTAAAACAAAGCTTACGGCCAAGAGCTCGGAGCTGCCTATCAGCTCTCCAGGAACTCCCACCAGGAGTCGAGTACTTCGGCGCCGAGATCGCCAGCGATGCGGGTGGCGGCGCGTTCGGCTTCGGCTAGTAGCCCGGTGAGGTAGTCGCGCGAGCTGGAGATGGCCGCGATGCCGATGGTGGCGCTCCGCCAGGTGACTGCCTCGTCGAGCTCGGCAACGGAGACGTTGAAGCCGTGCCGGAGTTTGTCTTTGAGGCTGCGCACAACCTGGCGACGGTCTTTCAGGGATCGCGAAAGCGGGATGCGGAGTTCGAGAGTGAGGCTGGCGACGGGCATAGCTAGTTTCCAGAGATGTAGTGTCAAGAACCAAAGAAGCTGAGGGGACGATTCAGGTCGGCGAAAAATTCGGGCTGTGTGTCTGTCCTTTCGAGCAAAAAGGCGCAGATCCACTCTTCGCCGCCGGTGGTCTCGGACTCGGCAATGCCGGCGACTACGGTCGCTGCGTACAAGCCTGGCGGGATATGGACCGGCCGTTCAAAGCTCGAGAGTGGAAAGCGTTCGCCGGGATCCGGATTGGCGCCTGGACGCCAGTCCATCAGCCGGTCCGCATTGCAGAGCAGCAGATCGCCGGTTTCGGTGCCCAGCACGAAGCCCGGAGAGTAGACCATGTGCGAGAGCGGCGGAATGGCGCCCTCTGTGCCCGCCTGGCAGACGATCACAGAGTAGTAACCGAGTTCGACGCCAAGCGCGGGCAGCATCACACCGGCTCGGAACTGCTTCTCGCTCAGGACGAATGGGCCGGAGCCCTTCAGGAGGTTCGCTCCGAAACCTGCCTCTCCGTCCGACCTGGGCATGCGCCCAGCGTCTACCAGGATGAAGGCTCCCTGCGCAGCAAAGAAGTGTGAGACCCGCACCGGCGGGAAGGCGACGTTCGCGGAGAGGGGCTGTTCGTCCATGCTTCTTTGCGGCTTTGCTCTGCATGCGTGGTGCCGGTTCAGAGTAAGCGCCACTCGCCCTGAGTGTAATGCGAAGTTGCAACGGGCGCTCGCTAAGGGTAAGTGCATATCAGACACGATAGTTATTGGAGATTTGCTGATCCGGGAGGATTTGGCCTGCGGTCAGCATTCTTGCCTCTTCCGGGAATCCAGCTTTGTTGGCGGTGCGACGCCAGAGCGCCTGGAGACGCTTGTCGTAGCCAGAGACTGCCTGGGGAGTGACGGTCCGGAGCCGGTTGAAGACGTCGGCCGTTTGGGCTTCCGTTAGCTGTGAGCTGATCTTGCGGCCGAACCTGTCAAAGGATAGGAGCAGATGCGTTTTGCCGACAGTGATGAACATGTAGATCTTGCGCTTCACCACGCGCCGGTAGATCCAAACCAGGTCTTTGATTGGGACCGCAGCTCCGCCAAAGGTGGTCGTCGCCAGCAGCCAGTGCTCCGTGATGTGGAGGGCCTGTCCACGGCGTTTAACCATGAAGTGCGGCGCGGACATCTCGACGTCAAGTTGCTGCAGCAGCAGCTCCATCTGACCGTAGTTGGAGAGCTTGCGGACGAGTGGATGTCGCGCAGGATCCCCGCTGACCTGGAAGTATCTCCACAACAGCCACAGTGATAGTGCGAGCAGCGGAAGTGTAATCACGAGCGAGACATAGCCGAAGCTCTTGTATTCGTAGGTGTCGAGATAGAGGGGGAGCAGGTCGCTCTCGAAGCCGTAGGTGCGAGCATTGGCGGCTCTGCTCGCGGGTGTAGCGCGGAGATAACCGATGAATGTGCCGCCAGGCATGGAGGCGTTCGGGTCTTCCTGAACCGCGGCTGGTGCGGCGACGTCCGGTGCCACACGGATGAGTAGGATGCGGCCGTTGATGTCTGTCCCGAGAAAGCGCGCCGCGATGTGCGCGGTGGCTTCACCGTCGTCGCGCTTGCGCTCCACCAGGTTAGTGAGCTGAGTGGAGGGGATCTCCACACGGACGAAGGGGTTGCCGATGCCGCGGAGGCTGAATGCCTGGGCGAGCTGTCGGGTACTGATGGTGTGTGGTCCGGCAAAGAATCCGCTAAAGTATCCGCGGTTATAGCCGAAGAAGAGAGTAAGGCCGGCGAGCAGTGCAAGCGCGAGGATCAGACTACGCTGGTTTGCGCGCCGGATCAGGTCGCCGGTGAATCCGCTCCACATAGACTCGCCTCAGGTGGTAGTTGAGTTGAGTGTACGCAGGAGCCGGCCGGAGCGGAATGCCTTTTCACCGCATAGAGAGAAGACACGGCCTTAAACGGGAACGTTCTTGACGGGAACTTCATGGAAGGGAGCTATCTGTTCAGGGCTGGGGGCCGGCGTGACGGCGCTGACCACGACCAGGCAGACTACGGCAGCGAGCAGGGCGGGGAAGATGGCGTCGCGCTGGGCCAACAGGGCAGGCAGGTGATGGCGAACGAGGCCGGTGTCCCAGAAGACGGTCACAACGGTGCCGGCTGCGATGGCCGAGACGGCCCCTGCTGCATTGGCCCGGCGGGAGTAGAAGGCGGCGAGGATCACCGGCGTGAGCGCGGCGGAGTAGATAGTGTAGGCGTAGAGCGTCTTCTGAAGAACGGACTGCGTGTTGAGTGCCTGGTAGAGGGCCCAGAGCCCCAGCAGCACGACCATGAAGCGGGAGACGATGAGGACGTGTTTGTCGGAGGCCTCCGGCGCGAGATAGCGGGTGAAGATGTCATTGACCAGGTTGGTCGCCGGGGAGAAGAGATAGTTATTCGCAGTCGAGATGATCTTGGCAAAGACCGCGCCCATAAGAAGCACGCCGAGCCACACTGGCAGCCCGTGGAGTGCTGTGAACGCAATGATCTCGCGCGGCCGCTGGTGCACCTCGCCGGTGGGAAAGAGCACGGAGGCGAATACGGCAAGCGCGACAATTACCGTTTCAAGGATGACGGTTCCGCAGATCCAGCCGACGACGGCTTGGCTGGCGGCCTTCTCACTTTTGGCGGAGAAGAACTTCTGGTACATGGACTGGTTGCCGAGCAGCAGCAGCATGGTGGGGAGGAAGAGTTCGAAGCCCTGGAGGAGAGTGAGGTCGCCGAGTACCTGGAAGTGCGTGGCGGGTAGCGACGCATGCATCGCGCTCCAGCCGCCCGCGGCATGCAGGGTGAACGGGAGTGCCACGATGAGCGTAACGGTCGCGAGAATGCCGATGAAGACGTCCATATAGGCGACGGAGGACATGCCCGCGATAGCGGTGAAAACAATGACGAAGGAGGCGATGAGGTACTTGCCCAGATCGGCCGAGATGGTCGCGGGAAAGACGAGGTGCAGGATGTCGCCGCCGCCGATTAACTGGTAGCTGGTGATGGCGGTGTAGGTGAAGAGAATCGCGATGACGCCGAGGACGCGGGCGGCCTGGTTGTAGCGGGCCTCGAGGAGATCGGGAATGGTGAACTGCGCGAACTTGCGCGCGCGCGGAGCGATGAAGTAGATGAGCAGCAGGCCGATCCATCCGCCGGCGGGCTGCCACAGCGCCGCGAAGCCATGACGATAGGCGTTCTCCGCGCCGCCCAGCAGGGAACCGGAGCCGATCCACGACGAGAGCAGGGTGAAGACCAGAACGAATGCCGGCAGGGAACGCCCCGCGACCAGGTAGTCGGCCTTGGTCTGCGCCCCACGCAGGCGCGAAAGCGAGACGGTGAGAAGAACAACGACAATCGCGCCCAAAACTGCGGCATAGAGTGGGTTCATGCGCTGCGAATTCCTCGTGAGTGTGCGAAGAAAGATGGTACATGGAGCAGCGCATGGCCTGCGAAAGAAGAACGGGTGGGGCAGGCCAGCTTGGTCTATGCTTGGAAGCCATGAAATTCATTGTGACGCATGCCCGCGCTTATATGGGAAGCAACATCGCTGTGGAGGTGGTTGCCGATCCCAAAGAGACGATCGGTTCGGTGGCGGTTGCGCTGGACGGCACGGAGCTGGATGCCTACTCGGTCGGACCTGGGACAGAGTTATACCGGCAAGAGTTTTTAGCTGTGGGTGCCGGAGGACCGGGGACAAATCACACGCTCATCGTGACGGCTCGGGACGACGACGGCCAACCGCACTCGTCCGTGACGCGGTGGACGGATGCGAGCTGAGATGTGTCTTTCAAACCATCAGGTGGTGCCGTAGAGTACCATCCAACTCTGCCGCCGACCGTCCGCGAATGCGGATGACCTTGTTGCGCGAGTGCTCGCCGGAAAGCACATGGACAGCGGAGCGCGGGACGCCAAAGAGTTTGGTAAAGTATTCGACGAGTGCCTCATTGGCGCGGTCCTCGATCGCGGGAGCCGCGAGCGCCAGCTTGAGGGTGGCCTCGGCGCCTGCGCCTTGCGTGCCAGTAATGGCCGTCTTGCGCGCGCCGGGCTGCACGCGCACGGCAAAGGTGGCGCCCTCAGGATGGTCGCGGATGGGAATCATGGACGCCGTCTCTCAAGCATTGATAATCCCGATCCTTCAAAGACAATGGGCACCAGCTCTAGCTAGTCTTCGAATACGCTATATCGAATAGATGAGTACTGCATTTGTAATGGATCAGCAATCGCGGCTCCGGCAATTCTGGCTCAGATTCCTATTGGCCATGGGAATCTTATGGGGTACGATGCCGTTGATAATTTTGCCTGGCGTGATATTTACGCTGGGTCGTAACGACTCATCTCTAGACACATTGGCAGTAGTATTCAACGGCCTCACAGTTCTGCCTGCCTCCGTGCTGGCCTTCTGGCATAGGCGCGTGGCATGCATCTGGCTCGCGACTAATGGCCTCTTGGTCCTAATCTCGGTAAGCATTTATACGTTACGTATTCACGAGTATCATCCGGGAACAATTCTGGGTGCTATCGTTTCTGCTCTAATTGCCGTTTGCCTTGTCGCTATGGAACTCCGACGGTGGCCAGGAGCTCTTGATTAGAGAATTTCGGAATCTTCAACGCGGATGGCGAGAGTTGGTAACGTCGCATGGACCTCTACTTCCACTCATCCAGCCATGCTTCGATCTCCGTGTCAGTAATTCCTTTGCCTTCGGCTAGCTCTCGTAATCCAACTGCCACGTGATCGCAAACTTCGCTGAACTGGGCCTCACGCTTCCTAAGAGCTGCATCGCTTCTCGCAGAACGTCGGAAGGGGAGGCGTAGCGACCGCTGGCTACGTAGTCACCGATCATCTTTTCAACTTCGGGAGAGAGCGTGATGGTCATACCTTACTCCTACCGTGATTTTGATTTGCGTCCGCCGCCTGCATGCATTTTAGCGGTAATCCCGCGCGCCGAAGAGGGCTGTGCCGAGGCGGATCTGTGTTGCGCCTTCTTCAATGGCGACGGCGAAGTCATGTGTCATGCCCATGGAGAGTTCGCCCAGGTTGAGGCGCCCGTGTGAGCTGGCGAGTGCGTCGCGCAGTGTGCGCAGCTGACGGAAGTAGGGGCGCACGGCTTCCGCGTCGCGCAGGTAAGGCGGCACGGTCATCAACCCGCGAAGCTCGAGGTTAGGAAGGTCGGGCAGCCGCTCGAGGAGCTGCTGCAGTTCGGGGGAGCCGGGCGCAAGGCCGGACTTGGTCTCTTCTTCGCTGAGCTTGATCTCGAGCAGCACGGGCAGGGTGCGCGCGAGCTTCCCGGCAGCCTCGTTGAGCCGTTCGGCGAGCCGCAGGGAATCCAGGGTATCTACAGAGGCAAAAAGCTCAGCAGCACGGGCGGCCTTGTTCGACTGCAAGTGACCGATCAGGTGGACGTCAATCTTGCTGTCTCCGGCCAGCTCTCCGAGTTCAGCAGCTTTGCCGCTGTACTCCTGAACCTTGTTCTCGCCGAAGAGCGTGATGCCGAGGGCCGCGGCTTCGGTGATCGCAAGGGCAGGATGCATCTTCGAGACGGCCATGAGGCGGACCTCGTCACGCGAGCGCCCGGCGCGGCGGCAGGCGGCCGCGATCTGCTCCTCCACAACCACGAGGTTTTCGCGAAGCTGCGCTGCGGTGTTCATTGCGCCGCCAGAAGATCACCGAAGCGGACGACATCCCGGGCGAGCGCGGTGAAGTCTTCGGTCCGGCTACGGTGGTTGGTGTTGGCGACCCGAATAGCGTAGCGGTCGTCTAGAACCGTGCCGGAGACGATGTACAAGCCGGACTCCTGCAGTTCGACGATCAGTCTTCGGTTGAGCTGGTTCAGTGCGTCGTCGTCCAGGTTCGGCGCGCGATAGCGGAAGCAGACGACGTTGGTGGCGCGAGGCGCGAGCAGTTCAAGCTGCGCGTCCGCACGGATCAGAGCTTCCAAATGCGCGGCCTGGGCCACGTTCTGCTCGATCAGTGCGGCGTAGGTGGAGACGCCGTGGGTCTTGAACGACATCCAGAGCTTGAGCGCCTTGAAGGAGCGGGTGAGCTCGATGCCGCGGTCGGCAAAGGGCAGGCCACCGGCCATGATGCCGCCCTCCGCCTCTTCGAGGTAGGACGCTCGGGTGGCGAAGGCAGCCGTGTGAGCTTCGGCATCGCGTACCAGCACACAGCCAATCTCGTAGGGCAGGTAGATCCACTTGTGCAGATCGAAGGCCAGGGAGTCAGCCTGTTCCATGCCGCGGACCAAGTGCGCGTGCTGTGCTGTAAGCCGGAGGAGTGCGCCGAAGGCTCCGTCCACATGGAACCAGAGCCCCTCTTCCTGGCACAGGCCGGCGATGGCGGGTAACTCATCGATGGCGCCAGTATTGACTGTGCCGCAATTCGCGATGACGGCAACCGGACGATGACCGGCGGCCCGGTCTCGGCGAATCTGCGCGTCTAGCAGTGACACGTCGATCCGGTGCGCGGCGTCCACAGGAATGCGCCGGTAGTTGTCGCTGCCCAGCCCAAAGAGCTCCACGGCCTTCTGCGCCCAGGAATGCGTCTCGGTCGAGCCGTAGACCAGCAGCCGGGGCTGGCCGGACTGCAGTCCCTCTTTGCGGAGATCAAAGCCGGCTTTGGCGTGGCGGCCCACGGCGAGCCCGATCAGGTTGGCCATGGTGCCTCCGGAGGTCAGCAGGCCGGAGCTCCCGGCCGGCATGCCCATCAGCTCCGCCAGCCAGCGCAGCACCTGTTCTTCGACCAGGGCCGGGGCCTGGTTGCCACCGGCCATATGAGCGTTCAAGCCAGAGGCCAGCATGTCGGCCAGCATCGCCAGGGGGGTGCCGGTACCGCGCACCCAGCCCCACGCGCGGGGGTGGCGGTTACCGACGGTGTAGGGCAGGATGTGTGCGCGGAATCTCTCGTAGACGGCGTCAGCCGGCTTGCCGTTGAATGGAACTGGCTCCAGTAGCGCCTCCACGGAAGCAGCTGGCAGGGGCTGCCATGCGGGACTCTCGCGCAGGTTGGCCATGTTGCGGAGCATATCGTCGAGCATCCGGTGGCCGAGTGTGCGCAGTTCCTCCCAGCCCTGGGAGGAAGAGTTGTCCGGGTCTAAGGTGAGTTCGGGGGTGTGTACCAAAAGATGCGGTGCTGTTGGGGAGGGCATGGGGCCTCGCTATGCGGAGTTGCGGGCGAGGCATACCGTTGCGACGCTCGGGTCCACGTCCTCTTAGGAGGATCGTAGCGCCTATTCTGAGGATACCCCTTTTAAGCGCTGGGGCGCTCCCCAGGCGCGCATTGCTGGGGGCGTAGCGTGAAGACGACTGTGCATCTCGCGCGCTGCGGAATGGTGGGCGTAGGTCAAGGAAGCAATTGAACTTTTCTGCCAGGGCAGAGTTTGGCGCGATGGCATAAAATTTTTGGGATCGATGTGGAAGCCGAAAAAAATAGCGAAGTAGCGAGGCATACGGAACACGATAGACGACTCCGACGAGTTTGGCTCTGGGTGGGAGTGGCCGCGCTGTCGACAGTGGTGGTGCTGCTGGTGGTGGGCGAGGTGGTATTGCGGCGGGCGGGGCCGATTCTGAAGGGACGGGTCGTCGAGACATTGAGCACGCGGTTCGACAGCAGGGTGGAGCTCGATGGTCTGGATGTCTCGATCATCCGTGGGCTGGAGGTTTCCGGCACGGGGCTGCGGATCTTTCCGCCTGACGATGTCGTGGCGGCTGGGGCTAAAAATCCGCTGATTGCGATCCAGCTGTTCAACTTCCACGCGGGATTGATGGGTCTCTTTTTCAAGCCGATGCACGTAGGCATGGTGCATGTGCAGGGACTGACGATCGACATTCCGCCGCGGGAGATGCGGCAGCAGGGTGCGCCAAGGTCACGGCACGTGGGCAAGATCAAAATCGAAGTGGGGCAGATCGTGTGCGACGACTCGCGGTTGGTGATTGGCACGGCGAAGCCGGGCAAGGATCCGAAGGACTTCGAGCTGAAGCACATCGTGCTGCATGACGTAGGACCGAGCGCGCCCTGGCACTACGATGCCAGGCTGACGAACGCGGTGCCAAAGGGAGAGATTCACGCCGTGGGGACCTTCGGGCCGTGGAATACGGAGAGCCCGGGTGATTCGACGGTGACGGGCAAGTACACGTTCGACCATGCTGACCTGAACACGATCAAGGGGATCGGGGGCACCCTGTCGTCGGGGGGCGATTTCAAAGGCCAGCTCAACCGGATCGAGGTGGAGGGGAAGACGGAGACGCCGGATTTCTCGCTGGATACGGCCAATCATGCGATGCCGCTGCATACGCAATTTTCGGCGGTAGTGGATGGGACGAGTGGCGACACCTATCTGCAGTCGGTGGAGGCGAAGCTGGGGGAGACAGAGTTCTCCTGCCGGGGCGCGGTGATCAACGTGAAGGGAAAGGGACACATCATCGACCTGGATGTAGATGTGCAGGCGGGACGGCTGCAAGATTTCCTGCAACTGGCGGTGAAGACGGAGCCAGTGGTGATGACGGGAGTGATCGGGACGAAGGCGAAGCTGCATATTCGTCCGGGTAAGGAGAGCGTGAGCCAGAAGATGAGCATGCAGGGAGGCTTCACGCTGCGGCGGATTCACTTCACGAATCCTGAGGTGCAGGACAAGGTGGATATGCTGAGCCTGCGGGCGGAAGGGGAGCCGAAGGAGGCGAAACCGGGCGCGGAGGACATTAACTCGCGGATGACAGGGCAGTTCGTGGTGGGTGGGGGCAAGCTGGACTTCAGTGAACTGAACTACACCATGCCCGGGGCGACGGTGCGGCTGCAGGGCGTGTATTCGCTGGACGGTAAGAAGTTCGATTTTCGGGGTAAGGTGAGGACGGAGGCAAAGCTGTCACAGATGGTGGCTTCGCGGTGGAAGAGCTGGATGCTGAAGGTGGCGGATCCTTTTTTCCATAAGAACGGTGCCGGCGCGGAGATACCGGTGAAGGTGACGGGGACGAACGCCTCACCGAAGTTCGGGCTGGATTTGGGGAGTAAGGGTGAGACGAAATAGAGCATGCCGGGCACTCCGATTTAGCAGGGTCTTTCCGCTTACCGGCCGTGCTCTTCCAGATACTTCTCTACTTCGAGTGCGGCGGCGCAGCCGGAGCCGGCGGCGGTGATGGCCTGGCGATAGCGGCGGTCCTGTACATCGCCGCAGGCAAAGACGCCTGGAACGCGGGTGAAGACGTGGTCGGTGGTCTTGATGTAGCCGTCCTCGTCCAAATCGATCTGCCCGGCGAACATTTTGGCGTTGGGGATGTGGCCGATGCCGAGAAACATTCCGCTCAGCGGAAGGTCGGAGACCTCGCCGGTTTTGAGCTGGCGCAAACGCAGGCCGGTGACCTCGCGCTGTTCGACGCCGAGGACCTCTTCGACCGCGACGTTGGTGATGAACTCGATCTTCTCGTGAGCGCGCGCCCGTTCGAGCATGATGCTGGAGGCGCGAAATTTGTCCGAGCGATGCAGTAGATAGACCTTGGTGGCAAAGCGCGTGAGGAAAAGCGCCTCTTCCATGGCGGAGTCGCCGCCGCCGATCACCGCCAGCTCCTTGTTCATGAAGAAGAAGCCGTCGCAGGTAGCGCATGAGGAGACGCCGTGCCCGATCAGCTCCTGCTCACTGGGCAGCCCCAGCCACCGCGCCGAGGCGCCGCTGGCGATGATCAGGGTGCGAGTTTGGACAGTCTCGCTGCCGAGATTGAGCGAGAAGGGGCGTTGCGAGAGGTCGACCGAGACCAGGTGGCCCATCTGAAAGGTCGCGCCGAAACGGGAGGCCTGCTTCTTCATGTTCTCGATGAGCTCGGGACCCTGAATGCCCTCCGGCCAGCCGGGAAAATTCTCGACCATAGTGGTGATGGAGAGCTGGCCTCCCGGTTCGTGACCCTCAAGAACCAGAGGGCTGAGGTTGGATCGCCCAGTATAGATGGCGGCGGTGAGGCCTGCGCAGCCGGAGCCCAGAATGACGGTGTCGCGAATCGTGTCTGCCATGTGCGTACGGATTTGATTCTAACTTGTAGGCGGAAGATTCCGGCGCGCGCGCCGGGGTTTCGGGCACGCGGCTGGAATTGCTCTACCATCGGGAGTATGGCAAATCTGGTGTTGGTGTACGGGATGCGGCTTCTTCCAGCGGACGAGGTCAAGCAGGTGGGCGAGGCTCCAGTGGCGCTGCAGAACGGCAATGAGGCGCACGTGACGATGCACGTATTGGAAGGCTCGCGCGAGCAGATCGAGGGGCAGCTGCGGCAGAGTATCGATGCGTTCTTCGACTTTTATCCTGAGATATGAAGTCTGAACCCGTCAACTATAGATACCGCAATTCGGTATTGAAGTAACCGGAATCACCCGATTGGGTGATCACACTGCCGACCAGGCCCGTGGCGTAATGGTGCTGGGGGCACACCGGTCACGCGAGCTCGAAGACAGAGGAGCAGGAGGCTTGGTGCGCAACGTAACGGCTGATTGGAGAATAGCTAGATTTGCAGCAGTGATCGGGTTGGGGTGTGCGCTCGGAGCGGGAGCTGCGGCGATAGCTCAGGCCAATGTTCCCCGGGAGAGTGAAAGCACGGCTACGATTCCCGCACCCGTGCAGGGCCAAGTGCAAGGCCAGGGTGGCGTGCATAACGAGCATGTACCGGCACAGCGCATTCCCATGCTGCCGGCCAACGGGGAGGGTGGGCAGCCGCTCGCGGGAGCGGCGAAGACCGAAGATGTGCTGGCGGAGCTGGTCCACCGAGCGGGCGTCATCTTTGCCGGTGAGGTCTATGCCATCCGCATGCCGGAGGGAGAGGCAAACCAGGGCACGGTAGGCGGACAACATAGCTCGAATGCGAATGTGGTGGAGATTGAGTTTCGCGTGGATCAGGGTATTCGCGGAACGAGCGTAGGCGATGCGTATGTGCTGAAGGAGTGGGTTGGACTATGGCGGAACCGGCCCGCGCCCTTCAAGCTGCACCAGCGCGCAGTGGTGTTTTTGTATCCGCCAAATGCGGCTGGCTTGAGTTCGCCAGTCGGAGGGATGGTCGGGGTATTGCCGATCGAGGCAGGGAACCAAGTGGATTTACGCCGGCTGCACACGTATGTGCACAGCGCGGCAGCAGTGAAGACGCAGAGCACTGGAACAGATGCCAGCACCCATACTCCCAGCACCCATACTTCCGGAGCAGGAAAGCACAAACCGCAAGTGCCTGGAGTGGCGACTGAGGCTGGCGAGGAGACGCTGGTCTCGGGAACGGACAGCGGTGGGATGCCAGAGCTGGACTCGAGCAATATTCCATTTCTTGCGCTGCTACGCGATGTGTATGTGCTCTCTGCCGCCGAGGGTAACGGGGCGGCGAAGCCGGCCACAAAGTAGAGCTGCGGCACTCCTCCTGGTCTCCATTCCGCTGATTTGGATCCAGGTCGTTTGCGGAGCACCAGCACTGGCGGGCGGTCCTCGCTTTGTTGCAGGCGTGGGCTATTTTGATCCCGCAGTGAAGGGTCATCCCATCGTCTGGAAGAATGGGCAGGTCTCCTACTACACAGATCAGGGCGATCTTAGTAGCTCCGTGACGAACGCAACGGGGAATGCCACTGTTGCCGCTGCTGCCGCCTTCTGGAACGCAGTTCCCACGGCGGGGGTGGCGATCGCAGCCGCCGGAACGCTCGACGAAGACGTGAGCGGCACAAATGTCACCGCATCCTTGCAAGGCGTGAGCCTTCCTGCCGACACCGAAAGTCTGGCGAAACCGGTTGCGATCGTCTACGACGCCGATGGCGCTGTTATGGATTCGCTCCTGGGCGTTGGCGCAAGCGATCCCATCACCTGCTGGCGAAGTGGGGTGATGGTCCAGGTGGACAAGCTGGCGACGGATGGGACGATTGCCCATGCGCTGGTGCTGGTGAATGGTCGCTGCGTTGGATCATCCACAGCCGAACTGCAGGAGCTTCAGTATCGATTGATTCGGGCCTTTGGACAGATCCTGGGGCTCGACTGGTCACAGGCGAACGACGCGATGTATATGGGGGTGCGTCCCTGGACCGATGCCGGTTTCGAGGGCTGGCCAGTGATGCATCCTCTCGATCTGCGGTGCGGGAATGTGAGTTGGGAGTGCATTACCAATCCGTTCGCATTGCGGACCGATGACGTGGCGGCCCTGAATCGCCTTTATCCAGTCACGGCGGCGAACGTAGGGCAGTTCGTCGGCAAGCAGATCACGGCCCGGTCCACGGTAGCGATTCACGGCGTCGTGCGCTTTCGCCAGGGCCAGCCGATGCAGGGCGTGAATGTCATCGCTCAGCCCTTGATGCCGGGAACCAACATCCCCGATATCCGCTATCCCGCAGCCTCGGTCAGTGGCTTCGCCTTTCGCGGCGATGCGGGGCCGTCCCATCCCTCTGAGACATCGGGCGTCGCAGTTGGTTCGCTGGGCAGCGATGACGTAGAGCTGGAGGGCGCCTACGACTTGAGCGGGATGCCGCTGCCCCCCGGAGCAACAGCGGCTGATTACCAGATCACGCTGGAGCCGATCAACGGGCTCTACCGTGACTCAGAGTCTGTGGGGCCTTATAGTGTGGGGTCGCCAACACCCTCAGGCACGATGCCGACCGCCATTGTGCATGGGCTGACCGCGGGTGCGACTGTCCAGCAAGACTTCACCATTGGCGACTCCGCCGACGACACCAACAGCGGCGGGGATGGAAGCGAGACGAATCCGGCCTCTCTACCGCAAGACGGGGAGTGGACCGGGCGTATCTCCCCCTATGGCCACGAAAGCTGGTTCCAATTCCCGGTCAGGGCTGGTCGACAGCTGACAATCGAGGCGCAGTCGCTCGACGAGAGCGGAGAGATCACGCTGGACAAGGCACAGGTCGTGCTCGGACTGTGGAGTGCCTTCGATCCGCCCGGTTCAGCACCGGAGTTGAGCACACCGGTGGCGTTGAATGGGTTCATCCCTGGGGAGACATATCTGAGTCTTCAGACCCTTGCAGATGGGGAGGCGCGTCTCCGTGTGGCAGACGAGCGCGGGGATGGCCGGCCAGACTATGCCTATCGAGGGCGGTTGCTGTATGCGGATACCGTAACCCCCTCGCGACTCCCGCTGAGTGGTGGCCTGATCACCATCCGCGGCAGGGGCTTTCGCCCCGGTATGACAGTCAGCTTCGGAAATGTAACTGCATTGATTACAGAAATCACGCCGACACAGATTGTCGCAATGGCTCCTCCGGCTCAGGCGCCGAGTGGCAGTCTTACGCTCCTAGTAGCCGATCCCCAGACACTGGGAACGGCAAGCATTGGTAACGGTATCAGTTACGATGCGGGCACTTACGATCTGCTGACGGTTCTGAAGCAGCCGGACGGCTCGCTCAGCGCGGGAACACCGGCGACCTTTGCCGTGCGGGCACTCGCGCCGGATGGAACAACGCCGCTGGAAGGGGTGACGGTGCTGTTCACGGTCGCGGCTGGCTCGGCGGGCTACTCGGCTTGCGGGGGAGCTGCAACGTGTAGCGTGACGACGGAGGCGGACGGTAGCGCCTCTGTCCAGGTGACGGCGACAGCCCAGGGCTACACCCGGCTTGCCGCGGCTACACTGCCCAACGGCAGCATGGTCAGCGTCACGTTTACCTCGACGGCTCCTGCGTCCACAACAGCACTGAGCGGGACGATTTACCTGGCCGCTGGCGCGACGTACACCTGGAATCCACTAGTACTGATGCGTGCCGGTGCTCAGCCCAACGCTGGAGCGCTTGTCTTCTGGTCTGGGGTGGCAGGTGCGATGCCTGCGGCATCGCGCACTTTTGCAGATGCGAGCGGCATCGCGACGGTGGCCATTGCGGCAGGACCACTCGTGGGTGGAGCAATTGCGACAGCGCAGGCATGCGGCCTGGACCTGAGCGCGTGCGCCACCTTCAACGTGATCGGGATCCACCCCGAGGTAGAAGCGCTACTGCCGGTGAGCGGGGTCAGCCAGGAGTTGTTCGCAGGGCAGAGCACGGCGGCGGTCGTCTTTCGCGTGGTGAATGCCATCGGTGATCCGGTAATCGGCGCTGTAGTTTCGATCTACGAAACGTTGCGGCAGTGGACGCCGGCTTGCGAACCGCATGTCACCTGCCCCGCCGCACCGGTACTGGCCTCTACCGTTGTGCAAAGGACGAGTGATGGGCAGGGATTGGTGGTCTTGCAGCCGCTGGCGCGTACCGATGTGCCCACACAACTCACCGGCATCGCCATAGCCGGGACCGCGGGCACCGCCAGCTTTTCCATTGACCAGCACCCCTGATGCAGCCACGACGGGTGCTGGAGCATACGAATGCCACCTCGCCTGCTGGTCGAAACAGGACCTCTTTCAGCCGTGTTACAGCAAGTTGCAGGCGGAATTTCTATCCCTTACGGAAATCTCCATGCTTTCCGGGGCGCAGTGCATCTCTTAAATGACATAACATCTGCACTCACGAAAGAGAGGTCGTATGGCCCCGTCAAGCTCAGCATCCGAAGTTCCGCAGGCGGTTCGCTCCGGCAAACGGCCGCGCGTAGTGATTCTCGGCGCGGGATTCGCCGGCCTGCGTGCAGCGCAGGAGTTGGGCGGCGAGGCAGTGGATGTCACGCTGATCGATCGTCGCAACCACCACACCTTTCAGCCTCTTCTTTATCAGGTTGCGCTCGGCGTGCTCTCTCCCGCAGAGATTGCCGAGCCCATCCGGACAGTTTTCCGTCACAAGAAAAACATTGAAGTGCTGATGGATGAGGCGGTGCGCTTCGATCTGGACAAGCAGTGTGTGCTGCTGCGGAGCAACTCGCAGATTGATTACGACTACCTGATTGTGGCCACAGGCTCCACGCACTCGTACTTCGGTCACGACGAGTGGGCCGCGGTCGCGCCGGGCTTGAAGACGGTGGAGGACGCTACAGAGATCCGGCGCCGCATCATGCTGGCCTTTGAGCTTGCCGAACGCGAGGCGGTGGAGACCGGGGCGCATCCGCCGCTGAACTTCGTCATCGTTGGGGGCGGGCCCACGGGTGTGGAGCTGGCGGGCGCGATACGCGACATCGCCACCCTGTATCTGCGCGAGGACTTCCACCATATCGACACCATGAAGTCGCGGGTGGTTCTCATCGAGGCCGGCCCGACCATTATGCCGTCGTATCCCGAGGACCTGCGAAAGAGTGCAGTGGAGCAGCTGCATAATCTCGGCGTGGAGATCCTCACCAGCAAACGCGTTACCGACATCCAGCCGGGCTACGTGGTGATGGGCGACGAACGGCTTGAATCCATCGTGACTCTGTGGGCGGCGGGTGTTGCGGCTTCGCCACTAGGCAAGCTGTTGGGCGTTCCCGTGAACAAACGCGGGGCGGTCACAGTGGACGCCTATCTTAACCCTCCCGGGCGCCGGAACATCTTCGTCTGTGGCGATCTCGCGGACGCGACAGAAAACGGCAAGCCGATCCCCGGCGTGGCGCAGCCGGCGATGCAGATGGGCACGCACGCGGCTCAGATGATCCTGCAGGACATGGCGGGGAAGCCGCGCACCAAGTTCCACTACTTTGACAAGGGCGACATGGCGACGATCGGCCGCAGCAAGGCCATCGCCGATGTGAAGTGGCCGTTCAAGGCACACCTCAGCGGCTTTGCTGCATGGGTGACTTGGCTGGCCGTCCACATCTACTTTCTGGTGGGCTTTCGCAACCGCATCGCCGTGATGATGCAGTGGGGGTGGACCTACATCACTCTGGGCCACGGTGCGCGGCTGATCACTGGGAGTCAGTTTCTGCCCGGATGGGGTGAGCACTCCGAGGCGCGTGAGCCGCTCACCCGCAAGCCGCTCGATCTGGCATCTCCATCTTTTAACGCGGCTCTTCCGGAGTCCGCCTCAGGGCACGCGCAGGCCGAAGAACAACACCGGGAACCACAAACGCAAGGGACTTAGCCGTTGGCATTGCAGCTGGCTGGGGTGCAAAGAGCACGTCAACGCGTCTGCCTCCTCACTCGGTGAGCTTCAGGTAATTCGGTTCATCAGCGATTGTGCGGTAGCGGAACGACCGGACGATCGCCCGGTCGCGCAGGAAAAAGAGCCCTGGCATCTGATGTGCGTCTTCATGGATCATGCCGATCCCATGATTCCAGATCGCGCTCCGCAGCCAGCCCCTCCAGACGGCCGGAATGAAGAAGTGAGAAAGCGGGTGCGTTCGTGGAAGCCCGAAGGGCGGTGCAGCATACAGCAGGCCCTCGGGGTCGCTCACACGCTCGGCATCCGAGAGCCCGTAGTAGTCGAAGTAGGGCTTTGCCCGTTCCGGCGAGCCCAGGTGTACAAAGACGGGCGAAACACCCCGCGCTTGGAGCTCCCCGCCGATCTTGGAGACCTGGTCCAGCGCCTGACGGCAGAAAGCACAGCCAAAATGGCGGAGAAAGACCAGGCAGCACCGGCGACGCATCGAGCGCTTCCAGCAGAGTCCGGCCGGACTCAGTCCGATACTCGTTCAGCACCGTGGTCAGCTCCGCGTTTCCCGTGCCGCTGGTTACCCCTGACGCCATGCTATGGCCTCCGCCGCGAACCAGGTATTCTAGCCCTCGTTACGCATGGCAAGCCAGCAAGCCCGTTTCGGGTCCGGTTTTCGCGCACTACGAACAGCGGCTTGTCCGAGGAGTCGACTCCACACGCGATTGGAAACAGAACGGGGGTGCACGCGTGAGCGTGGCACCCCCGTTCCTTCGGAGCCGACTTCGCTCCTAGCACAACGTCTAAAGGCCGTAAAACTTGGGCCTTAAAAACTGGGCCGAAAACCCGGGCCACAGAACAACTTGGCCAGCGTGGCCGCGCGCCGGGCTACTCGTTGCGCACCCAGCCGTCAGGGGTCAGCACCAGCGTTGCCTCATCTGCCGGCTGCTCGGCCATCGCCTTGGCGACCACGGGGAAGGCACTCCGCACCTCTGCCGCCTTGGCCCAGCTGGGGCTCTGCTTCTCGACAAAGCGGTAGTTCACCTTGGTGAAGCGCTGCCCGTGGAACTCCCAGGGCTGGCTGAAGCCATCCACGCTGACCACTTCGCGCTTGCCGTAGCAGAAGCGTCCGGCGCCCGGGGTGGCCTGGCCGCTGGCCGTCATCACATAGCGGTTCATCATCCCGTTCCGCTCGCGCGTGAGCAGTCCGGCGGCTGCCAGCGCGTCCAACTTGTGCCGGGTCTCGCCCAGCAGTTTGTCGTTGGCTCCCACTTCAAAGGGGAAGGGGAGTGCCTTGCCGAAGAGGCAGTCTGAGGTGCTCGCGTAGTCTTCGCTCAGCACCTGCTTGAAGTTGTCTTTGCTGACTGCCGTCTTGTCCCCGCAACCCGTCAGTAACCCAGCTACTCCACCCACCACCACTGCCCACCGAAACGCCTTCATGATTCCCCTCAGAGCTGAGATTGTTCTCAGAGCGTAAGGCACAGGGGGCGATCGTCATAGCTTACGAACAGGGTAGTCGCAGGGGATACCCGGTATCACTTTTGGGCCATTGCGGTCGCGTGCCGACGTCACCGGCGGACGGCGAAGGCGAGCACCATGGCGAAGAGCAGGACGTCGGCGGCGATGTAGATGAAGAGCTGGTGAGGGCCGCTCCAGCCAAAGAGCAGGCTCCAGACAAAGGTTCCGGCGATGATGACGGCGCACCAGGTGAGGGCGGCGGGAAAATTGTTCGGTCCGGCTGCCATGGATGGCGTACTCCAAGGGGGTTACCCCCCTCCCCCATACTTTCAGGATAAAGTCCTCTAAACAAGGGGGTTAGGGGTGGGCACTTCCGCTAAAGTCCTCGCAGCAAAGGGGTTACGCGCAAAGTCCTGCAAACAAACGAGTTAAGTAGCGCCGTTGGTTGCCGTGCTCACACCTATACTTCCAGTCTAGATAGTTCCGGTGTGGAGTACGCCAACTGGTCGGAAGAAGCATACCACTGGCTTCCCGTTTTGGGCTGGCCGCTTACGGCAGCTTTGGTGGTGGGCAATGCAGGTCCCTCGCTGCGTTGGCGCCTGCGGCGCAACTCCGGTCGGGATGACAGTGGGGGAAGTTGGCGTCTGCGGTTGTGGCTTCGGTATACACCTACAGGAGAACCGCGCTAGCTGACGTGGACGACGGGGCGGCGTTGTGGGTCGCGGACGGCGCGGCGAATGACTTCGTGAGTGATGGGTGCGGTATCGCCACTGCCGAGGAAGAGGTAGCGCAGGATGTTGGCAAGTGGGTTACCCTCCGTCCACTTGAAGTAGCCATGCGGGACTTCGCCATTCGTGCGCTCGATGTGGATGAGCATGGCGGCGATGGCGTTCGCGACGACGGGGCTGCGGGCGCAGAGGACGTCGTGACCGCCGATATTTACCGCCGAAACCTGGAGCGTTTCCGTGAAGTCAGATGCATCGGTGCGCTCAACCTCAAAGAAGATGAGGCGCTGATTTTCATCGATATTGTGCTTGGAGCGGATGGTACGGTCGGCGGCTTCGAGAGCTTCCGCCGTCTCTTCGCGGAATTTTCTTGGAACGAGGCGAACGGTGGAGCACTGGCACTCGTCGAGGATAGCCTGCGCCTCCCTGTCCAGCACGATACTGGTGATGCGCAGTTCGGTGGAGCGGATGGCGCGCGAGATCAGTGAGGTGAGGATCATGGCCGCGATAAAGAAGGAGGCGATCTTCAGACCTTCCGGACGCTCCCAGACGTTGAGAACGGTGGTGTAGACGAAGATGAACGCGACAAACATAAAGAGGTAGCGAAGCGGCCCTTTGGGTTGCGAGATGGTGACGGCGAATGCGGCCGAGGTGATAAGCACGAGGACGCCAGTGGCATAGGCGCCGCCCTGCGCGTCGACGTTGGCGTGGAAGAGGATGGTGACGGCGAAAGCAATGGCAGTGAAGACCAGCACCAAGGGGCGCGAGGCGCGCATCCACTCCGGCGCCATGCCCAAGCGCGGCAAGTAGCGCGGAATGAGGTTAAGCAGACCGGCCATGGCGGAGGCGCCGGCAAAGGCCAGGATGAGGATGGTGCTGATGTCGTAGACGGTACCGAAGCCGTTGCCGAGATAGTGATGGGCCAGGTAGGCGAGCGCGCGTCCGTTGGCCGGACCTTTGTCGGCAAAGGCCTTTGCGGGAATCAGCAGGGTGGTGATGAGCGAGGTGAGAATAAGGAAGACGCTCATGATGACTGCGGCTGCGGTGAGCAGCTTGCGGGCATTGTGAATGCGACCAGGAAGGGCGGCGGGATCCGCTTCGCCGCTGCCTTCGCCCTCGGCCTCGATGAGCGGCATGACGGCCACGCCGGTTTCAAAGCCGGAGAGACCGAGCGCGAGCTTGGGAAAGAGCACAAGCGCAATGCCGAGCATGAGGAAGGGGTTGCCGTGCTGGGCGAAGAGGGCGGTCTTCCAGTCAGGAAACGTATGGGGGTGGCGGAAGACCTCGTAGAGGCCGACGGCGGTAACGATCGCATTGAGTGTGAGATAGACGGCGACCAGCACCACGGCGATGCCGATGGCTTCCTTGAAGCCCTTCAGGAAGATGGCGCCCAAGATGGCAATCAGGATGAGGGTGACGCCCATCTGGCTGTGGGACCAGGCGGGGGTGAAGGGGTTGGAGACGAAGTGCGCGCCAGCGTCGGCGGCGGAGAGCGTCATGGTGATGATGAAGTCGGTGGTGGCAAAGCCGAGCAGGACGAGAACGAAGACCTTGCCGCCCCACTCGGGGAAGAGCCGCTCGAGCATAGCGATGGACCCTTGGCCGTTGGGACTGGCGGCGGCGACGCGGCGGTAGACCGGGAGCGCGGCAAAAAGCGTGACCAAAACGAGCACCAGGGTGGCGACAGGCGAGAGCACCCCGGCGGCGAGGAAGGCAATGCCGGGTTGGTAGCCGAGGGTGGAGAAGTAGTCGACGCCGGTGAGGCACATGACCTGCCACCAGGGGTGCTGCGTCTCCGATTTGGATGACTGAATGCCTTGTGGGAGGTCAAGATCGGCGAGGAGCCAGCGGGTTAGATTCACGTAGTTAAGCCTGTCACCAAAGTGGAGATTTGTGAAACTCAGGATAAGCGTATCCAGATAAGCCTATCCCGGAAACGGAGGCGGTCTTACGGTAGTGGGTCAGTTTGAACCCAAAATGCGGAATTCGTAAACACCGAACTCTCTGAGAGACGCAGATCAGGCTGTTACTTGCCTGAGATCATCGTTACACGTCCAAGCGGCTCGAAGTTACCGTAAAGAAAACTTTGAAGGCAGTAGGGGACTCGCCCGACAAGCCCGTTAATTATTCAAGTGAATTCAGGGTGCTCGCCGTCAGGATGATAAACTTCGCATCACTCACAGCAGACTTTGAGGGCCGATGACAGAGAAACGTGAGTTTAATCCACGAATGATCCTCATCGGACTCTATCTAGCTTTGCGCTACTACGCGGCATTCACGCTCCTCGTCTACGGCTTCGCAAAGATTATGGGTGCACAGTTCACGGTGCTCGACTCACAGCTTGCGAAGCCAATGGGAGAGGTCTCGGGGTTCTGGCTTACCTGGTACTACTTTGGTTATTCGCCGGTGTATTCCGCTATAGTCGCCCTCACTCAAATTGCAGGAGCATTACTGCTTTGCTTCCGAAGAACTACTCCCCTCGGCGCTCTCGTTTTGATACCCGTGATGGTGAACATCGTCTGTGTGGACATCTGGGTTATCAGATTCCCATTTGGCAGTGGAGCTCTTCGCAACGCCCTCTACGTTCTCCTTGCCCTGCTCGTGATCTTAGCTTTCCACATTGGGGACGTATACCGGTTCTTGCTTCTGCGGCGAGATGATCTGGCATTGCTGGCCAAAGGCCATCCCTGGGTGCCCGCTCTGCAAATCGCAGTGGCTGTGGGGATGTTGTCCTACACCGCTCATGAAGGTTACTGGCTGCAAATGTGAACAATCGTGCGCCGACGCCGATTGATGGAGCATGGCATGTGAGCCGGACTCAACCCGATGCGCCGGACCTTCCCGACTGGATCTATTTCGAGTACAACCGCGCGTTTATGACCGTCTTTCACTATCCGAACGGAAGGTCTGAGTTCCACGACTTCCGCGTAGATACTAAGTACCACACACTGATGATTTCGCAGCAGTGGCTTACACCTGGCTCCGACATATTCAAGGGAACGTGGGAGCGCAAAGGTGACACGATGACTCTTACAGGATCATGGGGCAATCGTGCACAAACGGCTATGACGCTCGAACGCAAACAGATGCCTGTGAAAGACCACGAATAGCTTGGTGAGCGTTCAAGGCGATCCACTTGAACGAGAAGGCGGCTGATCGGGCAAGTGACTTTTGCCGTGGTGCATACAAAGCGGGATTGCGCAATCAGCGCCTCTGCGAGAACTCAAACTGCCCCACTACCGGTCTTGCTGGAGAGCGGGTGGAATCCCGGCAGATTGCGGGGCGAAGGCATGGGTGAGGCTGGGAGCAAAAGCCCCGGAGGGCTACCCGGGGCTCGGCGCTGCGGTTGGTGATGGGTGTGCTGGAGCGTGCTTACGAGGCGGTTTTAGCGTGCTCGAAGCGCTTGTTTACCTCGTCCCAGTTCACCGTGTTCCACCAGGCTGCGAGATACTCAGGGCGCTTGTTCTGGTACTTGAGGTAGTAGGCATGCTCCCAGACATCATTGCCGAGAATGGGATAGTGGCCCTGGGAGAGGGGGCTGTCCTGGTTGGGGGTGGTCAGGATTTCGAGTTTGCCTTTGTTGGAGACCAGCCAGCCCCAGCCGGAGCCGAACTGTGCCGCAGTCTTTTCATTGAACTGCTTTTTGAAATCTTCAAAGCTGCCGAAGTCTTTCTTGATCTGGTCGCCGATGGCGCCGGCAGGTTCGCCTCCGCCGCTGGGCTTCATGATCTGCCAGAACATGGAGTGGTTGACGTGACCGCCGCCGTTGTTGCGGACGGTGGTGCGGATGTCTTCTGGCACGCCTGTCAGGTTTTTCAGCAGCGATTCCGGCGTGTGACTGCCGAGCTCGGGGTGCTTTGCGATGGCCTCGTTCAGTTTTGCGACATAGGCGGCATGATGCTTGTCGTGATGCAATTTCATCGTGGTTTCATCGATGTGCGGCTCGAGAGCGGCGTAGTCATAGGGCAGTGGTGGAACTTCGTAGGCCAAGTGATCCTCCTGTGGGTTAGGCGACTCCCGGAGAGAGACCGGAAGCGCGTACGGAATTGGTCGTCGTCGCCCAGTGGATGCGCGTGGAGCCGCCACCAGGCAATCGTCAGTGATATGGATGCGGATTGGGCGGCAAGAGGCTCCCAAGCCATGAACCGCAGATGGAAGCCACGGATTTCGCAGTCTGTGGAGAGTTGTTGGGCGAGGGTTAAGAATCAGCCGGGCCGGTGAAGCTCTGCAACCAATCAGGCCTGTTGTGAGTCTGTAGGGTGTAGATTGTGACATTCCCCGTGGCCTTCGCAGAGAGGGTATGCCGAGTTGCGCGCCTACGGATCTGTGCGCGTTAGGATGATCGAGAACGAACCATTTGGGACGCCCCCCGATAACCCGTAAACAGTTAACCCGTAGACAGCTTTTGCGCGAGGCAGGGGCCGCTGGTGTCGTGGCCCTGGGCGCGCCAGCGGCCGCGCTTGGACTGCAGAATGAGCCACAGGCGCCTCCCACCCGCGGCGGTGCTGCGCCTAAGCCAGAAGAGCAGACGGCGGAGGCATACCGGCACCCTCCCGGCGTCTTTATCAACCGCCCGCTCACGCAAATTTCAAAGAAGGCGGAGGCGCTGCTGGACGATATGGAGGGGCGCAACTGCGACTTCTTTTTTAACGAGGCGAATCCGAAGACGGGACTGGTGCGCGACCGTGCGCCATCGCAGGGGCGGTCGGTGAGCCGCGTGGCGTCGATTGCGTCTACCGGTTTCGGGCTGAGCGCCATGTGTATCGCGGCTAAACGCAACTACCTGCGCAAGATCGATTGCGAGCAGCGCGTGGAGAAGACGCTGGCCTTCCTGCTGAACGACTGCCCGCACGAGCACGGCTTCCTTTACCACTTCATCGACATCGAGAGCGGGCAGCGGATGTTCTCAAGCGAGTTGTCGTCCATCGACACCGCGCTGCTGATGTGCGGGATTCTGCACTGCCGGCAATATTTCGCGGGAAATTCACGGATCGAAGCGCTGGCCACGACACTCTACCGCCGTGTGGACTGGCAATGGATGATGAACAGTGGCGAGACGCTCTCGATGGGCTGGCTGCCGGACCAGGGCTTCTTGAAGCATCGCTGGGACATCTACGCCGAGTTGACCACGATGTACCTGATGGCCATCGGTTCGCCCACGCATCCGGTGCCGGCGACGAGCTGGGATGTGCTGCAGCGCCCTATATTTCCGTACGGCGGCATCGACTACATTACCGGCGTGGCGCCGCTGTTCATTCATCAGTACCCGCATGCTTGGTGCGATTATCGCGATCTGCGCGACAAGCACGCGAACTACTTTACCAACTCCATTGCGGCGACGCGGGCGCACCAGTTGTGGTGCCTGGTGCTGGGGCAGAAGTTCAACTGGATCGATCAGGATATGTGGGGCATCTCGGCTTCGGATTCACGGCAGGGTTATCGCGTGTGGGGTGGGCCGCCGGCTATCGGGCCGCTGGACGGAACGCTGGTGCCGTGTGCCTGCGCGGGATCGCTGGTCTTCTTGCCGGCCGAGTGCGCGCATGTGCTGGAGACGATGAAAGACCGGTTTGGCGACAAGGTGTATCACCGCTACGGCTTTGTGGACGCATTTCAGCCGAAGGCGGGGTGGTTCGCCGACGACGTCATCGGCATCGATGTGGGGATTGGGCTGCTGATGGCGGAGAACCTGCGGACCGGTTTTGTGTGGGAGTACTTCATGAAGAACCGGGAGATCGGGCACGCGATGCGCGAGTGCACCTTCCATTCGGATCCGGACGCAAACTCCCAGGTGTTGTAGATAGCGAGTCAGCGAGTTAGCAAAAGCTAGTTAGGGCAGAGCGGGTGTAAGGGATGGCGGAGCAGAAGCTGGTGTATCGCTGGATCGATGGGCAGGGCGCGGCGTTTGGAGCGCCAGGGTTGCCGCCGCGGTGGACCTCGAGCGCAAAAGATGTAGTGGCGACGGCGTATTCCACCGCCAGCAGGATCTGGTTCACGGCATCGCACGGCGTGATCGATGAGATTTACTTTCCGACGATCGACCGTCCGCAGACCCGCGATCTGGAGCTGCTGATCACGGATGGCGAGAGCTTTGCGCATGAAGAGAAGCGCGACCTGGAGCACAGTTTTGAGTACATCAGCGGATGTGCGCCGGCGGTGCGGCTGCGCAACCGCGATCCGGAGGGCCGTTACACGATCGTGAAAGAGGTGCTCAGCGACCCGCATACGCCGGTCTTGCTGATGCACGTGAAGGTAGAGGCCAAGCCCGAGCTGCTGCGCAAATTGAAAGTGTATGCGCTGCTGGCGCCGCACTTGGAGGTGGGGGGAGCGCACAACTCCGCCCGGGTGCTGGATGTGGCCGGCCGGCGGGTGGTGCTGGCCTGGAAGGAACAATCGCAGGAGAGCACGGCTCTGGTGCTGGCGGCGGACTGCGGCTTCGAGCGGGCGAGTTGCGGCTTTGTGGGAGCGAGCGATGGCTGGCAGGACGTGATGGCTAACCTGGGCATGCGCTGGGAGTTTGGGTCGGCACTGGACGGAAACATCGCGATGACCGGGGAGATCGATCTCGCAAAAAATCCGGAGTTCACCATCGCGGTGGGCTTTGGAGGTGGGGCGCATTCCGCGCTGACGAGCGCCGTGGGTGCGCTGAATATCCCATTTGAGACGCACACCAAGCGGTTTATCGAGCAGTGGGAGCGAGTCAGTGTGCCAACGGCGCTGGCGAAGAAGTCCGGCGACAAGGGCAGACTGCTGAAGACCAGTTACAGCGTGCTGCTGGCGCACGAAGACAAGACCTTTGCCGGGGCGTTCATTGCGTCGGCCTCGATCCCTTGGGGGCAGTCCAAGGGCGATGCGGACCTGGGCGGCTATCACCTGGTCTGGACGCGAGACATGGTGCAGTCGGCCACGGCACTGCTGGCCTGCGGGCGCAAAGAGACGGCGCGGCGCGCGCTGGTCTACCTGGCGTGCACGCAGGAGCCGGATGGCGGATTCGCGCAGAACTTCTGGGTGGACGGCACCCCGTACTGGTCTGGCGTGCAGCTGGACGAGACAGCCTTCCCCATCGTTCTGGCATGGCGGCTGTGGAAGGAAGAGGCGCTGGGCGGCTTTGACATCTTCCCATTTGCCGAGCGGGCAGCGGGCTTCCTGCTGCGGCACGCGCCGGTAACACAGCAGGAGCGCTGGGAGGAGGTGGCGGGCTACTCGCCGTCGACGCTGGCGATCGTGATCACAGCACTGGTGTGCGCAGGGGACATCGCGCGCGCGGCCGGAGCCGTGGAGCTGGCGCGTTGTCTGGAGGAGCAGGCCGACTGGCTGGAGTCGCACCTGGAGGACTGGACGGTGACCAACGATGGCGTTCTGCTGCCCGAGGTCAAGCGGCACTACATGCGGGTGCGACCGCCGGAGGCGGGAGATCCTTATACGCGCGAGGGCGCCGGAACGGAAAAGATCAGAATCGCGAACCGCGCGCCGGGGGAGCAATCGGAGTTTGAGGCCCGGGAGATTATCGATGGCGGCTTCCTGGAACTGGTGCGGTATGGAATTCGCCGGGCTGACGACCCGCTGATGGTGGATACGCTGAAGGTGGTGGATGCGGTGATCAAGCGGGAGCTGCCGCAGGGTCCAGGGTACCGGCGCTACAACCACGACGGCTATGGGCAGCGCGCAGATGGCGGCCCCTTTGACGGATGGGGCCAGGGACGGGCGTGGCCTCTGCTGACCGGGGAACGTGCGCACTATGAGATCGCCGCGGGCGGCAAGGTGAAGCCGCTGATCGAACTGATGGAAGGCGTGTGTTCGGCGGGCGGCATGCTGCCGGAGCAGGTCTGGGATGCCGCGGACCTGCCGGACAGGGGCATGATCTGCGGTCAGCCGTCTGGGTCGGCGATGCCGCTGGTGTGGGCGCATGCGGAGTATGTGAAGCTGCTGCGTTCGGCGACGGATGGGAAGGTCTTCGACCGGGTAGCAGTGGTGGAAGAGCGGTACTGCAAGAAGAAGTCCCGCTCGAGGAAGCGATCTGAATCACAGTCAGGTATCGAAGTGTGGCGGCTGGATCGGCAGGTACGCAGCATGGGACGCGGCCGACGCCTGCGGGTGGAGAGCGAGGCGCACTTCCACCTGCTGTGGAGCGCGGACAACTGGGCCACGTCGCACCGGGTAGAAAGCAAGGCGGTGGGGTATGCGGGTTTTTTTGCCGATGCCGATCCGGATGGCCAGTCGGAAAACCAGCCGGTTGAGCGCGTGGTGTTTACGCTGTATTGGCCGGAGGGCGATCGCTGGGAGGGCAGGAATTATGAGGTCGCGGTCGAGCCGTAGCGCGCGCGTGTTGAGAAAAGAGACGATCTGCCGTCGCATCCGAACTGGTTCATGTCATCTCAGTAGCAGCGGGGATGTACCCGTCGCGGAGCGATGGCCCAGCCAGCGCCGTTGAAGGCGCCCAGTCATAAAGCATGTGTATGGCGGTTGTAGACTTGGACGGGCAACAGAAGCTGGCGCGAGAATGAAAGCCGAAAGGGAAGAAAGACAGATATGAGTGATACCGAGCAGGGTGCAATCAATGCACTGCGATTCCTCGCAGTGGACGCGGTGGATAAGGCGAAGAGCGGACATCCCGGAGCGCCGCTGGGCGATGCGCCCATTGCGTACCTCCTCTTTCACAAGTACATGCGGCACAACCCGAAGGACTCGCAGTGGGCGAACCGCGACCGCTTTGTGATGTCAAACGGGCACGCGTCGGCGCTGCTGTATGGCGTGCTGCACCTTTCCGGCTATGACGTCACCATCGACGACCTGAAGAACTTCCGCCAGTGGGGCTCGCGGACGCCGGGGCATCCGGAGTACGGCGATACCGATGGTGTCGAGGTCACGACGGGACCGCTGGGACAGGGCTTTGCGATGGGCGTGGGCATGGCCGTCGCCGAGCGGCACCTGGCGGCTCGGTTCAACAAGCCAGGTTACGAGATCGTCGACCACTACACGTACGTGATGTGTTCGGACGGCGACCTGATGGAAGGCGTCTCGCATGAGACGGCATCGCTGGCCGGCACGCTGGGCCTAGGCAAGATGATCTATCTCTACGACGACAACCTGATCTCGCTCGATGGTCCGACGGAGTTGTCATTTACCGAAGATGTGCTGAAGCGCTTTGACGCATATCACTGGCACACGCAGATCGTCGAAGACGGCAACGATCTCGAGGCGATCTCCAAGGCCATCGAAGCAGCGAAGACAGTGACGGACAAACCGTCCATGATCGCGGTGCGGACGGTGATCGGCTATGGCTCTCCGGTGGCGGGAACCAGCAAGGCACATGGTGAGGCGCTGGGCGCCGAGAACACCAAGGCGACGAAAGATAAGCTGGGCTGGCCGGACGACAAGTCCTTCTATGTGCCAGACGAGATTGCGAAGTACTGGCTGGAGACGGTCGACCGCGGCGCGAAGTTCGAAGAGGAGTGGAAAGCGAAGTTCGCCAAGTACAAGACGGAAAACCCGGAGCTGGCGGCAGAGTTTGAGCGCGTGATGTATGCCAAGGCGCTGCCCGACGGCTGGGCCAAGAGCCTGCCGGTCTTCCCGGCAGACGGCAAGCCAGTGGCGACGCGCACTGCCGGAAACACGGTGATGAATGCGTTTGCGTCCAAGGTGCCGGAGTTCTTTGGCGGCGCGGCCGATCTGTCGACCTCAACCAAGACGGTGATCAAGGATGGGGGCAACTTCCATCTCGATCCCGCCGGCCGCAATATGTACTTTGGCGTGCGCGAGTTTGGCATGTGCGCGATGGTCAACGGCATGGCGGTGCATGGGGGCGTGATCCCATACGGCTCCACCTTCTTCGTCTTCACCGACTATTGCAAGCCGGCGCTCCGGCTGGCGGCGATCATGAAGTCGCACTCGATCTTTGTCTTTACGCACGATTCGATTGGTCTGGGCGAAGACGGCCCGACACACCAGCCGATCGAGCACCTGATGATGCTGCGCGCGGTGCCCAACCTGATCGACCTGCGGCCGGCGGATGCGAACGAGACGGCGGCCTGCTGGAAGATTGCGCTTGAGGCTCATGCTCCATCGTTCTTTGCGCTGTCGCGGCAGGACCTGCCGATCCTGGATGCGGCGAAGCTGAACGTAATGGAGAACGTGGCCAAGGGCGCGTACATCGTGGAGCAAGGTGGGGAGTCGCCGGATCTGCTGATTGTGGGCACGGGCGCCGAGGTGTGGCCGGCGATCGAAGCAGCGAAGAAGTTCAAGGACGAGGGCACGAATGTCCGCGTGATCTCGATGCCGAGCTGGCGGCTCTTTGAGCAGCAATCGGAGGAGTACAAAGACTCGATCTTCCCGGATCACCTACCGAAGCTGGCAGTTGAAGCGGGCTCGCCGCTCGGATGGTGGAAGTGGGTGGGACGTCACGGCGACGTGATCGGCATGGACCGCTTTGGCGCGTCGGCTCCGGGCACGACGGTCTTGGAGAAGTTTGGCTTCAATGCCGAGGGCGTCTACAAGCGGGCGAAGGCGCTGCTCGAGCGCAACAAAAACACCGGCTCGCACTCGCCAGAGAAGGGCACTGTGGCTGGATCGAAGGATGCGGGGCACTGATGAAGATTGCCATTGCATCGGATCACGCGGGGTTTGCTCTGAAAGAAGAGTTGCGGCCTTTTATCGAGAGCCTGGGTCACGAGGTGAGTGACCTGGGCGCGTATAGCCAGGAGCCATCGGATTATCCCGACTTCGCCGAGAAGGTCGGCGAGGCGCTGAACCGCAATCAGGCGGAACGCGGTGTGCTGATCTGCGGTTCCGGAATAGGCGTGAGTGTCGCGGCCAACAAAATTCCCGGCATCCGCGCCGGCATGTGCCACGACTGTTACTCCGCGCATCAGGGTGTGGAGCACGATGACATGAATGTGCTGGTGCTGGGTTCGCGCATTATTGGTGGGGCGCTGGCGCATGACCTGGTCGTTACGTATCTCAAGGCGAAGTTCCAGGGAACGGAGCCGCGGTTTGTACGGCGTCTGAATAAAGTGAAGGCGATCGAGCGGAAGTATATGCCGGCTGCGGCTGGACTGCGGCAGTCGCAAGCAGTGCCGGAGCCAGGCGCCAAAACAAATTAATGCGACTCGGGCCAACACTACAACATAGAAGAGAGAGCAAACGAGGAGATCGCGATGGAGATGGGTTTAGTTGGTCTGGGTAAGATGGGTTTCAACATGGCATTGCGTCTCCAGGAGCACGGCCATACGGTGGTCGGCTTCGATTTCAGCGAAGAGGTCACGAAGAAGTTGAGCGACGCAGGCTCCAAAGGCGTGAACTCGCTTGAGGCGATGGTCAAGGGACTGCAGGCGCCCCGCGTGATCTGGCTGATGGTGCCGTCGGGCGACCCGGTCGACCAGACGATGGCGAAGCTCGAGCCGATGATGGGGAAGGGCGACATCTTTATCGATGGCGGCAACTCGAACTACAAGGACTCACAGCGCCGGGCCAAGGAGTGCAAGGAGAAAGGCTTCGAGTTCGTCGACTGCGGCACCTCGGGCGGTGTGTGGGGACTGAAAGAGGGCTATAGCATGATGGTGGGCGGCGCGGATGAGGCCGTGAACCACTGCAAGCCAATCTTCGAGGCGCTGGCGCCGGCGCCGAACCAGGGCTGGGGACATGTGGGTCCAGCGGGGGCCGGGCACTTCACCAAGATGGTGCACAATGCCATCGAGTACGGCATGATGCAGGCCTATGCCGAAGGTTTTTCGATCATGAAGGCCAAGGCCGAAATGCATCTGGATCTGGCGCAGATCGGCGAGATCTGGCGCTACGGTTCGGTGATCCGTTCGTGGCTGCTGGACCTGACGGTGGATGCGCTGCATAAGAATCCGGAGCTGAAGGGGTTGGAAGCGTATGTGCCGGATTCGGGCGAAGGGCGCTGGACGGTCTTTGAGGCGATCGATCTGAATGTGGCGGCGCCGGTGATTACCGAGGCGCTGATCCGCCGCATCCGGTCGCGCGAGGAGAACAACTTCTCCGACCGCATGTTGTCCGTCATGCGCAACGCCTTTGGCGGGCACGCGATGAAGATGGACTGAGCGGCTTTGGGCCTAGGTGTGCTTTTGGAGCAGGGGCCCCGCTTAGCAAGACAGCAGACGAAGAGCAGAAGAGAGGGAGCAGATGGCTACGATTACCGAGGCTCATGTTTCGGCGGAAGACGCACGGGCACCTCGCCCAGGGGAGCGCGTTCCGGAACCGACGGTGGTGGTGATCTTTGGCGCGTCAGGAGACCTGACAAAACGCAAGCTGCTCCCGGCCTTGTACCACCTGGAGCAGAGCGGACTGTTGCCGCAGGAATTTGCCGTGGTGGGAGTGGCGCGGCGGCCGCTGCAGGATGACTTTCCCGCCGACATGCGGGACGGCATACTGAAGTATGGTGGCGCGAAAGAGGGCGATCCAGGTGTGGACCGGTTCATCGGTAAGGTGGTGTACCACCAGATGAACTTTGACGACCAAGCTGGATACACGGCGCTGAACGACCTGCTTACGAAGATCGACGGGGAGCACGGCACCAAGGGTAACCGGCTCTTCTATCTGGCGACCGCGCCCGAGTATTTCGCGGAGATCATTCACCAGCTTGGGCAGCACACGATGGCGCAGCCGGCGCACGGCACGGTGCACACCATCATCGAAAAGCCCTTTGGGCACGATCTGCAGTCAGCGCGCGAGTTGAACGATGACGTGAACAGCGTCTTTCGCGAGGAGCAGGTCTTCCGCATCGACCATTATCTCGGCAAAGAGACGGTGCAGAATATCCTGGTCTTCCGTTTTGCCAATGGCATCTTCGAGCCGATCTGGAATCGTAACTATGTCGATCACGTACAGATTACGGCGGTGGAGGAGATCGGCATCGAGGGCCGCGGGCCGTTTTACGAGACGGCTGGCGCGCTACGCGATGTGGTGCAGAACCACGTGATGGAGCTGCTGTCGTTCGTGGCCATGGAGCCGCCGATCTCGTTTGGCGCGGACGCGCTGCGGCGGGAGAAGATCAAGGTGTGGCGGGCGATTCAGCTGATCGAAGACGCCGACACGGTGCGCGGGCAATACGGGCCGGGCACCGTGGGCGGCAAGCCGGTGAAGGGGTATCGGGAGGAGGACCGTGTTAATCCGAACTCGAAAACCGAGACCTTTGCCGCGCTGAAGCTGGGAATCGACAACTGGCGCTGGGCCGGGGTGCCCTTCTACCTGCGCGCAGGCAAGCGGCTGGCTAAGCGGACGACCGAGATCACAATTCAGTTCAAGCAACCGCCGCAGTTGCTTTTTAAGGATGCGGCCCAAGGCAAGTGCAGCGAGATCCAGCCGAACCTGATCACCATGCGCATCCAGCCGGACGAGGGAATTGCGCTGCGCTTTGGAGCCAAGGTGCCGAGCCCGAATATGGAGGTCTGTCCGGTAATCATGGACTTCAACTATGCGGCGGCGTTTGGGGTGAACTCCGCCAACGGGTATGAGCGGCTGCTGCTTGATGCAATGCTGGGGGATGGGACGCTGTTTGCGCATCGCGAGGGTGTGGAGACGACGTGGTCGCTACTGACGCCGGTGCTCGAGCATTGGGCTGCACAAGTGCCTGGAGACTTCCCGAATTACGCGAGCGGAAGCTGGGGTCCGAAGGAGGCCGATGAGTTGCTGGGGCGGGATGGACGAGCCTGGCGGAAGTTGTAATACCACAGGCTACTGACGAGTGATTTTTGGAGCGAGATGGCACGAACAGTAGTGGTTACGTATTACGTCTTTGAGCCTGGCGAGAGTTTTGCGGCTGGCGCAGCACAGTACTATGCCGACCGGTTGGCGGAGGCGGGGCGCGAGCAGAGCCATGTGCGCGCCGCGTTCTCCGGCGGCCACACGCCTAAACCGGTCTTTGAGTTGCTGGCCGACCCAAACCATGGCTACCGTGCCGAGGTCCCTTGGGAGAAGCTGCAGTTCTTCTTTGTGGACGAGCGCACCGTAGCGCCTACGGACCCCGATAGCAACTACGGAATGACGCGCGCGGCACTGCTGGCTAAGGTGCCGATCGAGGATTCACAGGTCTTTCGCATACAGGGTGAACTCGATCCCGAAGAGGCGGCGGCGAAGTATGAGTCGGCGATTCGCAACAGCTTCCGGCTGGAAGGCGCGGAGATGCCGCAGTTCGACGTGATCTCGCTCGGGATGGGGGACGACGGGCACACTGCTTCGCTGTTTCCGCACTCGGAGGCGATCCACGCGCTGGGCCGGGTGATGGTGGCGAACCACGTTCCGCAGAAGAATACCTGGCGGCTGACGCTGACCTGGCCTGTCATCAACAATGCGCACGATGTCTCTTTTCTGATCGAGGGCGAAGCGAAGGCGGACGTTTTGGGGCGGGTGCTGCTCAGCGACTATGATCCGGAGAGATTGCCGTCGCAGCTGATTCGCCCTTCAAGCGGCAAGCTCACGATGCTACTGGATACCCAATCCGCTGCGCGATTGCCGAAGCCGGATGCAAATGGTGTCGGCACCCTGGAGATCACTCGATGATTCTGGCAGGCGATGTGGGTGGCACCAAGGTCCACCTGGCGCTCTACGACTTCCAAGGTGGGCTGCTGACGGCGATGGAAGAGAAGCGATATCCGGCCAGGGAGTATGCCGGGCTCAGCTCGGTGGTGCAGGCGTTCCTTGACGAATTTGGGCAACGCGGCAATGTCTCTTCTGCCTGTTTTGGCGTGCCTGGGCCGGTGCGGGACGGCATGCTGAAGCTTACGAATCTGCCCTGGGTACTAGATAGCCGCAAACTTTCGCTGGAGCTGAATATCAACCATCTCTTCCTGATTAACGATCTGGAGGCGAATGGCTATGGCATTCCGGAGTTGACGCCGGATCAGATTGCGGTGCTGAGCGAGGGTGATGCGAGTGTTGCCGGAAATCGCGGGCTAATCGCGGCGGGTACAGGGTTGGGCGAAGCCGTGCTGATGTGGAACGGCAGAATGCATGTGCCCATGGCCTCCGAGGGCGGACACGCTGATTTTGCCGCGAGGAATGATGAAGAGATCGAATTGCTGCAATACCTGCGCAAGAAGCTGAGTGGAAGGGTGAGCTTTGAGCGTGTGGTCTCCGGCATCGGCATGAAAAACGTGTACGAGTTCTTGCGCGATGAAAAAGGGATGGGAGAGCCGGCGTGGCTGAAGGAGCGGATGGAGCAGGAAGATCCGAATGCCGTAATTGGCGAGTTGGCGGAGGATGGATCGAGCGAGATCTGTGTGAAGTCGATGGAGATCTTTATGTCCGCGTATGGGGCAGAGGCGGGAAATCTGGCGCTGAAGGTGCTGGCAGTTGGGGGCATTTACGTTGGGGGTGGCATTGCGCCGAAGATCCTGCACACGCTGCGGAACGGAACCTTCATGAAAGCCTTCACCGACAAGGGACGGCTGAGCGAGCTGCTGGTACGGACACCGGTCCGCGTGATTTTGGAGAGCCGCGCGGCGCTGATGGGCGCTGCCGCGTATGCAGAGGCGCGGGCGGCCGAGCTAGGCGGGCATTCGGCGCGCGCGGCTTCAGTGGGTTTTGCCGCCCCGGCGGCGCCCGCGCCGGTATCTAAATAGAACGCAAACACTGTTACATCCTGGAGATAGATGAGAGCTGAAGGGAAGTGGGGAAGATTTCGTCTGCCAGGCGCCCTTTTGCTGGTTGCCCTGCTAGTCGGAATGCCACATTACGCGCTGGCGCATGCGGTCCTGGTGAGCTCGGCACCAAAGGCCAGCAGCACCATCGAGGGTCCGGTTACTGAGATCGTGCTTCGCTATAACGCGCGGATTGACGCAGCGCGTTCGTCGCTGACGCTGGTCGCGCCCGATAGCAAACAACGAGTGCTGTCCATCGAGAAGCAAGCTGAGCCGAATGTGCTGCAGACAAAGGCGAGCGATCTAGTAAAGGGTAGCTACGCGCTGCGCTGGCAGGTGCTAGCCAGCGATGGGCACATCACGCGGGGCGTTGTGAGCTTTGCCGTACGGTAGAGCACTCCAGCATGACCTTCAGGTATTGAACCACAGAGGTGCATGGAAGAGCATTGCCGGATGGTTGAGCGCGTGCGCCATTCACTGCACCTCTCTCTGTTTTTGAGAACATTCGATTGATCTGGCTGCTCAACGATTTTGATCTGCTGGCCGTCCTGCTTCATGCAGCAACGCTTTCGTTCGAAGCGTTGCTGTTGGGCGGCGTGGCCTATCTGCTGCTCGTCGCGTTGCCTGCCGGCGCCGGGGAAGGCGCACTGCGTGTATGCCGTCGTGGAATTGGCTGGGCTGCCGCAGGAATGATCACGGCGGAGCTTTTGTCGATCGCGGTGACGTCGACCCTGCTGGTAGGGAACTCCGACGTGAGCGTGTGGATGGCGTTGACGGCTGATCCGATGGTTGCAGAGGCTGCTGCTGCGGGATTCTCACTACTGCTGTGGATCTTTGCACGGCAGATTACACAAAGGCGAGGCGGAACCCTTCAGCTCGCGCTGGTGGCATGCGGAGTTGGGCTTCTGAGCTCAACGGTGTGGCTCAGCCATGCAGTGTCGCGGCTGGACCATCGCACGCTGCTTGCGATGCTGACTGCCACGCACCACCTGGGAACGGCTGCGTGGATCGGCGCAATGCCGTTTTTGCTGCTGTCACTCCGGCGCACGCCGGAGGTGGAAGCGGCACAGCGCACGGTTCGTCTTTTTTCGAGGATGGCGCTGATCAGCTCCTCTTTGCTGATTGCGGCCGGCCTAGGAATGGCGTGGTTTTACATCGGCTCGCCAGCGGGGCTCTACGGCACGGCTTATGGCGTGATGCTAATGGTGAAGGTGTGCCTGCTGCTCCTGATACTGCTGCTGGGTGCGGCGAACTGGTATGTGAACCGGCAGATCCAAACAGCGCCGCAGCCTTTGCTGGTGCGGCTGCAGCGTTTTGCCGAGGCTGAGGTGGGGCTAGGATTCACGGCGATTCTGGCGGCTGCTTCGCTTACCTCACAACCGCCCGCGGTGGACCTGGTGCAGAACCGGTTGACCGGGCATGAGATTGTGGCCCGCTTCCATCTCGTGGCGCCGCGCTTCAGGAGTCCGCAGCTGGACGAACTGACACCGGCTACCTCGATCGAGGAGGCGGTTCACCGTTCTCAATATGTAACAGGAGTGAGAACAGACGCCGTGGACATTGCGTGGTCAGAGTACAACCATCACTGGGCGGGGCTGGTGGTGTTGATTGCAGGGGGACTTGCGTTGTTGAGCCGCTTCCGGCGATTCCGCTGGGCGCGGTTCTGGCCGGTTACTTTCGTTGGTTTAGCGGTGTTTATTGTGCTCCGGGCGGACCCAGAGACGTGGCCCCTGGGACCACGTCCCTTCTGGAAGAGCTTTGCCGAACCCGACGTCTTGCAGCATCGGCTATATGCCGTACTGGTCTTAGGATTTGCAGCGTTTGAGTGCGCAGTGCAGGCAGGTAAAATCCGGGCTACTTGGGCAAAACTGGTATTCCCACTGATGTGCGCGCTGGGCGCGGCGCTGCTGCTGACGCACAACCACGCGCTGGGCAACATCAAGGAAGAGCTGCTGGCGGAGATGGACCATAGTGCCGTTGCTCTCTTTGGCGCGATAGCCGGCTGGGCCCGCTGGCTGGAGCTGAGGCTGCCAAAGGTGGACGGAGAGCGACGGCTTGCCGGTTTTATCTGGCCGGTAGCGCTGATGATGGTGGGTGCGGTGCTGATCGACTACCGGGAGGCGTGAGCAAAGCTCGTGCTTTGTTGAAACTGTCTGCCTTGCAAACCGCTTTGGCCGGATCGGCATCTTCTTTGCAGGATGCGCGCAGGAGCGCAACCGCCCTTGGAGAGCTGCCTTGTCTACCTTTAGCTTTCGCGCGCTGTCTCGTTCTCTTTCGTCTCGTTCGCTCACTTCAAGGCACCTCGCCTGCGCCGCTGCGATTCTCGCGATTGGTGTGTGCGGAGCCTCCTCTGCGACGGCCCAGACAGTGCCCGGTCAGGATCACGATCCGGGCGCTGCTGCAGCGAAACCAGCAGCACCCGCGGTCACGCAGGCGCCGCATGGGGCGCATGCCGCGAGCGTGCTTGGCGGCTTGAGCCAGGACTTGCAGACGCTTTCGCATGCAGTCGAGCCGTCGGTGGTGAAGATCTATGCGACAGGGCTGGCGCCGGTCGAAGGCGGCGAGGGGAGCCGGACGGCGTTTCTGGCACAGCAACGGATGCTCGGCTCGGGTGTGATCATGGATCCGCGCGGCTACATTCTGACCAATGCGCATGTGGTGGAGCATGCACGGTCGTTGAATGTGCTGGTGGCGGAGCGAAACGGGACGCTGCAGAACGACAATGGCGACCGCGCGGAGCCACCGGCGACTGCGATCACGGCGCACATCGTCGGTATGGATTCGGTCACCGATCTGGCGGTCATCAAAGTGGACAAGGCAGACCTGCCGGCGTTGAAGTTCGGCGATTCCGACCGGACGCATCCGGGTGAGTTGGTGCTGGCCTTTGGCAGCCCGCTCGGCTTGCAGGACAGCGTAAGCCTGGGCGTGATCAGCGCGGTGAACCGACAGCTCGATCCGGACAGTCCGATGGTGTACTTGCAGACGGATGCTGCGATCAACCCGGGAAACTCCGGGGGGCCGCTCATCGATATGCAAGGCGATGTGGTCGGCATCAATTCCATGATTGTCTCGCAGTCCGGCGGGAACGAGGGCGTGGGCTTCTCGATCCCGAGCGATACGGCGAAGATCGTGTATGAGCAGCTGATGAAGTACGGCCATTCGCGGCGAGGCGCTGTGGGCATCTATCCCACGAATATCACGCCGACGCTGGCGCAAGGGCTGGGGCTGCCGCGCAACAATGGCGTGCTGGTCGAGGACCTGGCGGCGGGGTCTCCGGCGGCAGCGGCTGGTCTGAAGATCACCGATATCCTGACTTCGCTGGATGGGCAGTCGATGCGGGATACGCGCCAGCTGGCGCTGATGATGTTTCGCAAACGGCCGGGAGAGACGGCGCGGATGGGCGTACTGAGCGGAGGGGTAGCGCGCGAGGTGGACGTGAAGGTGACGGAGTCGCCGCGCGATGCAGCGAGCCTGATCGACCCAGCAAAGACAGACCAGTACGTAGTGCCGCGGCTGGGTGTGCTCGCCGTGCCTATCGACGAAGCAATGGCGAAGACGCTGGGCGGAGAGCGTCTTCCCGGTGGCTTGCTGGTGGTGGCGCGGACCTTTGGTACTTCGGCGGATGAGGTGCAGTTAAAGGTAGGCGACATTGTGCACTCGGTGAACGGAACGCCCACAGACTCGCTGATGACGCTCAAAGACTTTATGAAGGGGCTGAAATCCGGCGATCCAGTGGTGCTGCAGGTTGAGCGAAACAATCTGCTGGAGTTCCTGCCATTTCGATTCGAGGAATGAAGCGGGCAGAAAACTATTGATCGTCGAAACCTTGAAACTATTGATTTAGGGCGCGCGTTACCCACTGTGAGTTAAAGTTGAAGGTTTGGGCCAGCTATCCTGGCCAAAGGAGAGCAGCTTGTTTTTGATGGATGGTGGGGTGTCCTTTTCCCGGATTTCTGCAAAACGCATTTCAAACATGGTGGGCGTTTTTTTTTGTTTAACTCTGCTGACTGGAACGCTGCAGGCGCAGCGCTTGCCGACCAATGTGCATCCTGAGCACTACATGCTGACGCTGACCCCGGATCTGGTCAAGGCGACCTTTAGCGGAGACGAGTCCATCGATGTCGATGTGAACCAGCCCGCAGACTCCATCACGCTGAACGCGGCGGAGATCGAGTTTAGCGCGGTGACGGCGGAGGTGGGCGGTAAAACCGTGAAGGGTAGCGTGACGCTCGACAAAGAGAAAGAGCAGGCGACGCTCACCTTTCCACAGCAGCTCAGCGGTAAGGACGTCAAGCTGCACATTGAGTATACCGGCATCTTGAACAACCAACTGCGCGGCTTCTACCTGTCGAAGACGGCCAAGCGAAACTATGCCGTGACGCAGTTCGAATCCACAGATGCGAGGCGGGCGTTTCCGTCTTTTGACGAGCCAGCGCAGAAGGCGACCTTCGACATCACGCTAGTCGTCGATAAAGGCGATACGGCGATCGCGAATACAAACATCATCTCGGATACGCCGGGTCCAGTTACCGGCGAGCACACTCTTCACTTCGCCACCACGCCCAAGATGTCGACGTATCTGGTGGCCTTCCTGGTAGGCGATTTCAAGTGCGTGTCAGGACAGAGCGATGGAGTGCCCATCCGCGCGTGCGCCACGCCAGACAAGGTGCAGTACGGAGCGCTCGCGCTGCAATCGGCGGAGTACATCCTGCACTACTACGACACCTACTTTGGTATTAAGTATCCGATGCCTAAGCTGGACATGATCGCGCTGCCGGACTTCGAGGCGGGCGCGATGGAAAACTTCGGCGCTATTACCTATCGCGAGACGGACTTTCTGGTCGACGAGAAGACCGCGTCGATTGAAGCGAAGAAGCGAGTCGCCCTGGTGGTTGCGCATGAGATGGCGCACCAGTGGTTTGGCGACATGGTGACGATGCAGTGGTGGAACAACCTGTGGCTGAACGAAGGCTTTGCGACGTGGATGGAGAACAAGCCAGTCGAGGCCTGGAAGCCGGAGTGGAAGATCGAGCAAGACGTAGCCAACGACCTGAATGGCACGATGAATCTGGATGCGCAGCATGTGACGCGCACTATCCGCGCCGAGGCGGAGACGCCGGAGCAGATCAGCGAGATGTTCGACGGCATCACCTACGGCAAAGCCGGAGCGATGCTACTGATGGTTGAGAACTATGTGGGCCAGGAAGCTTTCCGCCAAGGGGTGCATAACTATCTAGCCGCGCACATCTATGGCAATGCGACGGCAGAAGACTTCTGGAATGCGCAGACGGCGAACAGCCACAAGCCAGTGGACAGGATTATGGAGAGCCTGGTCTCGCAGCCGGGGGTGCCGTTGCTGACGTTTGCCAAGGCGCAGGATCGCGCGGTGGGCGTGACTCAGAAGCGATTTTTCCTAAACGGAGACGGCAAATCGGGCGGGGACGAAGGCGGAGATCAGAGCTGGACGCTGCCCGTTTGCTTCAAATTTGGCGTGGCGGATGGGGCGTGTGAGCTGCTCTCCAAAGCGCAGGAGACACTCAAGGCGCCGGCGGGGCAGTTCTTCTTTCCGGATGCGGCGGGAAAGGGCTACTACCGCATCGCCTATGATCCGGCGACCAAGCAATCACTCTTTTCCAACGTCGAGAGCGGTCTTGAAGCGACGGAGCGCATCAGCGTGCTTGGAAACGAATATGCGCTGATGCGCAGTGGGCAGGCGAGCGTGGGTGACTATCTTGATCTGGCCGCGAAGCTCAAAAACGATACCAGCGCGGATCTGATTGGGACTCCAGCAACCGCCAGTGTCAACATCACAGGCAACGTGTACTCCGGAGTTCGCACGGTCTACACGCAGGTGGCCTCCACTCCTGCCGAGCGCGAGAAGTTGGCAGGATGGGTGCGCGGAACCTTTGCGCCGCCCTTGAAGGCGATGGGCATGCCGCAGTCGCCGGACACTCCGGAACGACGTGAACTGCGGGCGTCGCTCTTCGCGCTCGTGGGCGAATACGGCGAAGACCCCGCGGTCGTCAGCGAAGCCAAGAAGATAGCTCAGCAATACCTCTCGGATCCGACCTCTGGGGATGCAACACTTGCATCGCCAGCCTTACGGGTGGCTGCAGCGCATGGTGACGCATCGCTTTTCGATCAGCTACAGAAGACCTTCGAGACTGCAAACAATCCCGAGGTGCAGCACAATGCGTTGAATGCAATTGCGCTGTTTCGCGATCCGGCGTTGGAGCGGCGAGCACTCGAGTATGCCGTCTCTGGCAAAGTGCGCAATCAGGATTCCGTCTTTCTGCTGGCGAGCGCGATGAGCCAACCGCAAACTCAAGAAGTTGCATGGCAGTTTATACAGGACAACTGGTCGAAGGTGATCGCGCAGATCACCACCATGGCTGGGGGACGGCTGGTTGGTGCCACGAGAAATTTCTGCAGCGCAGAGAAGCGCGATGAGGTGACCAGCTTCTTTTCCACGCACAAGGTACCGGCGTCGGAACGAGCGCTGAAGCGGGCGCAGGACCAGATCACTGACTGCGTGGATCTGCGTAAAGCGCAGGGGGCGAATTTGCAGGCCTGGCTTTCAGGTGCAAAGGGCGCTAGCGCAAGCGTGGGCAACTAGCGCAATAGGAAAACCAAAGGATGGAGCGTGGCTTAAGCCAATTCCGTTATGCTGAGCGTTTCACCGAGCTCGGCATAACGGTGTGCGTTGCTCCTTCACACCATGCCACAACTCTGTCGATTGAAGATCGCCATCCTCCAGACCACTCGTGCGGTTGCAGCAAAACAATCCGTCTCTGAAGATAGAATACAAAGCACGCCACAGATGCTGCTTGAGCATCTGCTTTCGCGGCTGTTTTCCGGACCAGTTCGGCGGTACGAGAGTCGGAGGTTGTTTGTTGAAAAACTGGTGTTCTTCTTCGCTGCTGATGAGTGTGGCTCTGATGTTGACCGGAGCAGCCGTGGCGCAGAGTGTGCAGACCGGATTGCCTTTTCAGAATGCGGCGTTGCCGATCGAGCAGCGGGTAGACGATCTGGTGGGCCGCCTGACACTTGAGGAAAAAGTGTCGCAAATGCAGAATGGTGCGCCGGCTATTCCGCAGCTGGGCATTCCGGCGTACGACTGGTGGAACGAGGGGCTGCACGGTATTGCGCGCTCGGGCTACGCTACGGTCTTTCCGCAGGCGATCGGGATGGCCGCGACGTGGGATACGGGCGTGCTGCACGCGGTCGGGAGCACCATTGCGAACGAGGCCCGCGCGAAGAACAACGAGGCGCTGCGTCAGAGAATCCATTCGATCTACTTCGGGCTGACGATCTGGTCGCCTAATATCAACATCTTTCGCGATCCGCGATGGGGCCGCGGGCAGGAGACCTACGGCGAAGATCCGTACCTGACGGCGCGGCTCGGTGTGGCGTTTGCGACAGGCCTACAGGGCAGTGATCCGAAGTATCTGGAGACGGTGAGCACGCCGAAGCATTATGCGGTGCACAGCGGGCCGGAGTCGGAACGACATCGCTTTGATGTGACTCCGTCGCCCTTTGACCTGGAAGACACGTACCTGCCGGCGTTTCGCGCGACGATCACGGAGGCAAAGGCGGACTCGATCATGTGCGCCTATAACGACGTGGACGGCGTGCCCGCGTGCGCCAACACGATGCTGCTGAAGGATACGCTTCGAGATGCATGGCACTTCAACGGTTACGTGACCTCCGACTGCGGCGCGATCAAGGACTTCTACAGCAAGGACGGCCACCACTACAGCCCGGATATGGAACACGCCGGGGCAGCGGCGGTGCTGGCGGGCACAGACACGAACTGCGGCACGGACTACCTCAAGCTGCCGCAGGCGGTGAAAGACGGCCTGCTGCCGCAGAGTGCGGTCGATACTGCAGTGAAGCGGTTATTTACAGCACGGATGCGGCTGGGGTTGTTCGACCCTGGATCGGCTGTCGCATATGCGCAGATTCCGTTTTCGGCGAACGACTCCGCTGAGCATCGTGAGTTTTCACTTGATGTCGCGCGCAAGTCGATGGTGCTGCTGAAGAACGAAGGCGGAGCACTGCCGCTCTCGAATGCCGCAAAGACCATCGCCGTGGTTGGCCCAAACGCCGCCTCGCTGCTGGCGCTGGAGGGCAACTATAACGGTGTGCCCTCCGCCCCGGTGCTGCCAATCGATGGTATGGAGCAGGAGTTCGGCGGGCGAGCGAAGGTCGTCTATGCGCAAGGATCTCCCTATGCTGAGGGTGTTGCGCTCCCCGTGCCGCGCACGCAATTTCATCCCGCGGCCGGCGATCCCGCACAAGGGCTCAAGGGCGAGTACTTCGGCAACGTAAACTTCTCAGGCAGCGCCGCCTTTACACGGGTAGACCCCCAGATCGATTTCGACTGGAACGCGGCGAGCCCAGGCTCTGGCGTGCCCGCGAAGAGCTTCAGTGTCCGCTGGTCGGGCACATTGTCCGCGCCCGCACCGGGTGACTACAGCTTCGCGGTCGAGTTCTCCAATTGCTACCCTTGCAGCGACCGCGAGAGCTACACCGTCTTCTTTGACGGAAAGCAGGTCGCCACGAACAGCACCTCCGACGCGAAGGAGTATCGCCCCAGTGAGACGCCGCCCTTGACGCTTCATTTCGCGGACACAAAGCCGCACGCGATACGCATTGAGTACGCGCACCAGTCGGAGCTCTTTGGCGCGGGGATCACGCTCAAGTGGAAGCCGCCGGTCGAGGTTCTGCGCGACGACGCGGTGCGTGTGGCGAAGAGCGCGGATGCCGTCGTCGCATTCGTCGGTTTGAACTCAGAGCTCGAAGGAGAAGAGATGCCGCTGCACGTGCCGGGCTTTGCTGGTGGCGACCGCACCGACATTGTTCTTCCAGAGCCACAGCAAAGGCTGCTGGAAGCCGTTGCGGCAACAGGCAAACCGCTGATCGTGGTGCTGATGAATGGGAGCGCACTGGCCGTGCCCTGGGCGCAGGGGCATGCGGCAGCGATTCTGGAGGCCTGGTATCCCGGAGAGGCGGGCGGGCGGGCGATCGCCGAGACACTGGCGGGCAAAAATAATCCGGCGGGCAGATTGCCGGTGACCTTCTATGCCTCCGTCGATCAGCTTCCGCCATTTACGGAGTACTCGATGAAGAACCGGACATATCGATACTTCAAAGGGAAGCCGCTCTATGGCTTTGGCTATGGGCTCAGCTATACACATTTCTCGTACGCGGACCTCAAGATTGATCACGCGGCGGTGCGCGCAGGCGATTCTGTAACAGCGGAAGTGACTATTCGCAATGAAGGCAAGCTCCCGGGGGATGAGGTGGCGGAGCTTTACCTTTCGCCGTCTGCCAGTCTGCCGGGTGCCAACCCGGCGCTCAAGGGCTTCCAGCGCGTGCATCTGGCTGCCGGGGAGGCGAAGCAGGTGCGTTTTGAACTGTCGCCGCGGGATGTGAGTACGGTGAGCGAGGATGGGAGACGCAGTGTGCAATCGGGTAAGTACACGATGTTTGTTGGTGGAGGGCAGCCGGCGGAGGCAGCGCACCAGTCGGCGGAGTTCACGGTTGAGGGTACTGCACCGCTACCAAAATAAAGTTTTCGGAGCGACCCACACCAGTTGCTTAGCAGGCCGCTCCGCAATTACGTGAGCGCAGCCTGAAAGAACGGCTTTAGCGCGGGATAGACCGCGCGATAGAGCTCGTACTGACGTGCGAGTACGGCGACGTTTGCAGGGATGGGCGGCACGCGCAGACTCACCTTTACTACTGCGTCGCAGGCGGCGTCTGCCGAAGCCCAGACACCAGCGCCCACACCAGCGAGCACCGCAGCCCCATAGGCGGCGCCTTCTTCGGCGGCGACCAGCTCGACTGGCTGGCCGTAGACGTCGGCCTGGACTTGCCGCCAGAGCGCCGACCGCGCGCCACCGCCGCCGAGCCGGATCTCGCGAACGGGCACGCCGATCTCGCCGAAGATGGTGAAGGTGTCTTTGAGGCTGAAGGCTACGCCTTCCAGGATGGCGCGAAGAATATGGCTGCGGCGATGCGCGGCGGTGAGGCCGAGCAAAGCTCCGCGTGCCTCGGGATCCAGGTGTGGTGTGCGTTCTCCCATGAGGTATGGCGCCCATATGACACCCCCGGCGCCGACCGGGGCAGTCGCGGCTTCTGCAGCAAGGCTGTCATAGGGGTCGCGATTGGAGTCGACGGCGATGTTGATACCGAAGGTGTCACGGAACCAGCGTAGCGAGAGGCCTGCCGCCTGCGTGACGCCCATCACATGCCAGCGATTCGGCATGGCATGGCAGAAGGTGTGAAGGCGGTCCAGCGGATCGAGCGTGGGCTGGTCGGTTGCGGCAAAGACCACCCCAGAGGTGCCGATGGTAGCGCTCACATCGCCGGGACGCACGATGCCCATGCCAAGCGCGCCCGCTGCTTGATCTCCAGCTCCAGCGACCACGGGTGTGCCCACCCGCAGCCCCGTTGCTTCCGCAGCGCTCTGCGTGATCTGGCCAACGATCTCCTGACACTCGTAGAGCCTGGGCAGGATCTCCTCCGTCAGCCCGACGGCCGCCAGCATCTCGGCCGACCAGCGGCGGTGCGCTACGTCCAGCAGAAGCGTGCCAGAGGCGTCCGCGACATCGATGGCACGCTCGCCTGTCAGGCAGAGTCGAACGTAATCCTTGGGGAGAAGAAAGCTACGGAAGCGCGCCCAGATCTGTGGCTCATGCTCGCGCACCCAGAGCAGTTTGGTGAGCGTGAAGTTGGTGAGAGCGGGATTGGAGGTGAGCTGGATGAGCCGTTCAGCGCCCACGGTGCGGGTGAGCCACGCGGCTTGTTCAGCAGTGCGCTGATCGCACCAGATGAGCGAGGGACGCAGCACGGCGTTCGCTTCGTCCAGCAGAACAGCGCCGTGCATCTGGCCGGAGAGACCGACGCATGCGACCTCCCCGGCTGGTGTGTTTGTCTTGCGTAGCACCTGCTGAATTGCACCCCGCGCAGCATGCCACCAGTCAGCCGGGTCTTGCTCCGCCCAGCCAGGTTCAGGCGAGGTGAAGGCTGCGTGCTCGTGAATGGCGGAGCCGCATACAGTTCCGGCCTCGTCTATCAGCAAGGCACGGGTGCCTCCGGTTCCTACATCCACGCCAAGCAGGTTCATTGTGCCTTCCTGTATGTCTGGTCTATCGATTTCATCGTAATCGCTTTATGATTCTCCAGACCATTTCAGGATAGGTGTGGACCGGCGAACAGAGGTGAACGTGGCCATTCTTTGAGGAACGGCCACACCGAGCGGGTTTTCGCACCATTCGCAGGACCCTGAAAATGGTCCATCGCAGGCTTGGGTGGTGTGGCATGCATGGAAGGTATGAGCTCCGATCTGGAATTCGGGCGATACCGGAGAAAGTCATTGATCTTTGGCAGGCGAGTTGACACGGGCAAGCAGGGTGACACGAGAGCTACACGACGGGGCGGGCTGGCGTTGCGGGCGGTCCTCCGCATCAGCATGGGAGTGATTCTGGTACCGCTCGTCGCTACGGGACAGCTGGCCAGAGCAGAGGCTGCGTCGCCTGTGCTCCCTCCCGTTTTCACCAACACGCTGATGCCTGAGCCCTCATCGCTCGCAGTGCAGCCGGGCGCTTTTAAGATCGAGAGCTCGATGACGGTCGGCTTTACCGGTGTTCATGACGAACTGCTCGAAGCTGCGACGGAGCGAGCACTGAGGCAGCTGGAGAACGCCACTGGTGTGGAGCTCAGCAGAGGCTTTTCCGCAAGCCCCGGCAGCGCGGCGGTGCAGATCGACGTGCATCAAGCGTCCCCGACGGTGCAGTCGCTGGAAGAGGACGAGTCATACTCGCTGAAGGCCGGCACCGGAACTGTAATCCTGACATCTGTAACCGTGGTGGGAGCAATGCATGGATTGCAGACGCTGCTGCAGCTGGTGCATAGCAACCATGACGGTTACTTTTTGCCAGCCGTTACGATCACTGACACGCCGCGCTTTCGCTGGCGCGGCTTGATGATTGACGCTGGACGGCACTTCGAGCCAGTGCCGGTGATCCTGCGGACGCTTGATGGGATGGCGGCGGTGAAGCTCAATGTCTTTCATTGGCACCTGACCGAAGACCAGGGCTTCCGCGTGGAGAGCCTGCGCTTTCCCAAGCTGCAGGGGATGGGGTCCGACGGACTCTTCTACACGCAGGAGCAGGTGCGGCAGGTGGTCGCGTATGCGCGTGCGCGCGGCATTCGCGTGGTTCCGGAGTTCGATATGCCGGGGCACACGACGAGTTGGTTTGCCGGCTATCCAGAGCTGGCCAGCGGCCCGGGCCCGTACCAGGTGCAGCGGCGTTTTGGCATCCACGATCCTGCCTTCGACCCCACACGGGAGAGCACGTATAAGTTTCTGGATGCGTTTCTCGGCGAGATGGCGGCGCTCTTCCCCGATAGCTACATGCATATCGGCGGCGATGAGAGCGATGGAAAACAGTGGATGGCGAATCCTGCGATCCGCGCCTTCATGCAAAGCCACGGGATCAAGGACACGGCGGGATTGCAGGTCTACTTCAACCAGCGCGTGCCTAAAATTCTGACCAAGTACCACAAGCACATGGTGGGATGGGATGAGATCTTCACGCCGGGGCTACCGAAGGACATTGTTGTTCAGTCGTGGCGTGGCGTGGAGTCGCTGAGCAAAGGCGCGAAGAGTGGCTATCAGGGCATTCTTTCAGCTCCGTATTATCTCGATGCGATGAAGAGCGCAGGCACGCACTACCTCGCGGACCCCGTGCCTGCGGATTCAGATCTGACCGCGAGCGAACGTCAGCTGATTCTTGGAGGAGAGGTCTGTATGTGGGGCGAGCATATCTCACCGGAGACGATCGACTCACGCATCTGGCCGCGCACGGCAGCGATGGCGGAGCGTTTCTGGTCCCCTGCTTCAACGCGCGACGTGGACGATATGTACCGGCGGCTGCGGGTGATGTCACTGCGGCTGGATGCGCTCGGCTTGACGCAGATCTCTGGTCCAGAGCGCATGCAGCGTCAGCTTGCGGAGGCGGCCGTCTCGCCAGAGTTCACAACGCTTACCTCCGTATTGGAGCCGGTAAGCTTCAGTGACCGGTATGAGTTGCAGGGCACGGACCAGCTGACGCCGCTGGACCGGCTGGTAGATGCCGTGGCTCCCGACCCGCCATCGAGGCATGAGTTCGAGGTTGCGGTGCGGAAGTTCCTCGCCGCTGCGCCGGATCATGGCCGGAGTAGCGCGGAGCTCGAAGATATCTTCCGCAACTGGCAAGCCACGGCGCCAACACTGCAGTTGTGGATGCAGGGTCAGCCACGTCTGGCGGACGATGCTCCACGCGCCGGGCAGCTCGCGGAGCTAGGGCGGATCGGCAGCGAAGCGATCTACTACACCGAGGCGCACGCTATGCCACCCTCGGGATGGCAACAAAAACAGCTTGCGCAGATTGACGCTATTGCCGCGAGGAAGAGCCTGGTGCGGTTTACGGTTCTCGATCCTTTGCGAGAGCTGGTCGCTGCAGCGAGCAAAAGGTAACCGCCAGAGACGCCGTACGCGTATGTCTATCGATAGTGTGGCAGGTAGTCCAGGCGTTCGCTAGATCAGTGCCGACCCAGGCGGCCGGAGTGTGTGGAAATGGTGCAAAGCGCGTACGTCACGCTCGAAGTGTGTGTCGAAACGGTGGAGCGGCCAAAACGGCGGAAGGTGTAGGGGCCGCGTTACACCCTGCTTGAGGAGGATGTCCGTGCCGTTGCTTCGGTGCTTACGCGCGACTCACGCGCTTGATGCTCTACTCCACGACGACGGCTTTCACCAGGTTGCGCGGCCGATCCACATCGACGTCCTTTTCGAGCGCGATGAAGTAGGCGAAGAGCTGTAGCGGAACCACTTCCGGAATAGGCAGCAGATGCTCGAGCGTCGGCTCTACAGAGACGTAGTCGTCGGCTAACTCCGGCACCTTGGTGTCGCTCGCGTTGACGATGGCCAGCACGCGTGCCCCCTGCTTCTTGACCGTCGCTAGCAGTTGCAGCGTCTTCTCGTAACGCTGTAAGGACTCGGCGTCGGCGTGGTCGACCGTGGCAATCACGATCAGCGGCACGCTGTCGCTTACCAGGGCATTCGGTCCGTGCAGTAACTCGCCAGAGGGATAGCCCTCCGCGTGCACATACGAAGACTCCTTCAGCTTCAGCGCGCCTTCGCGCGCGATGGGGTAGTGGACTCCGCGGCCAAGATAGAGGAAGGTCGTAGCGTTGCTGTACTTGCCCGAGAGCGCTGCGATCTGGCGCTCCCATCCAGGCAGCTGTTTCGTGAGGAGGGCCGGAATCTGCGTGAGAGCTTCCAGTCGTTCGGCGATCTCGTCGCGCGACAAGGCCGACCGCACCTCGGCTGCGGCCAGAGCCAGCAGGTAGAGCACAACGAGCTGGGTGGTGAAGCTCTTGGTGGCTGGAATGGCCAGCTCCTGACCGGCTTCCGTGGTGAGCGCGATGTCGGATTCGCGCATCATGGAGGAGGCCGCGACATTTGTAACTGCCATAGTTCCCTGGCAGCGGCGGATCACCTCGCGCAGCGCGGCAAGCGTGTCCGCCGTCTCGCCGGACTGCGAGACCACGATCACCCCCGCGTCTTTGAGAGCACGGTCTGGGCGGAAGGTGTATTCGCTGGCGTATTCCACCTCCACGGCAAGGCCGCTCATATCTTCCAGCATGATCTCCGCAGCTAACCCCGCATGCCGGCTTGAACCGCTGGCTGCGATCACGACGGAGGGGTGCTGGCGAAACCAGGCCCGCACTGGACCAAAGATCTTTTCACGCAGTCCAAAATCCTTCGTGTAGCGGGACAGCGCACGCTCAATTGCCTCCGGCTGCTCGTAGATTTCGCGCAGCATAGCGTGGGCAAAATTAGATCTGTGCTCCGGTGACATCTCCGGGTTGCTGGTCTCACTGGTTTTGGATTCTGTCATTGTCTGTCCCCAGATCGCCAACTTCGTTTTGGTCCGTTTATAGCTAAATCGATGATAAAGCGGCTCCAGGCGTTCGCAGGTTTTTTGCACAGCGGCCTGCTGTTCAAAAGCGGCCTGCACCTTTGTGATAAACCAATCGGTAGCAGCAAGGAGAGAACCATGTCCCCCGACAGCTCACAGACGCTTGTTCCCATTCCCCACTCCAGTCGCAGACGGCCGCACCATGGTAAGCACATCGGCAAGACGGCTCCTGATAACGAGATCACAGTCACGGTGGTGCTCAAGCGCAAGAACCCGCTGGAGCTCCCTCAGCTGAATGGGCGCCAGTTGACCCGGGAGGAGTATGCGAATACCTACGGCGCGCCACCGGAAGCGATCGATCAGGTCCGCGCCTTTGCGGAGCGCCACGGTTTGACCGTAGAGGATGCCAGTGCGGAGCGGCGCCGCGTGTTCCTGCGTGGCACTGTGGGCGCCCTGGAACAGGCATTCGGCGTGCAGCTGCAGGACTATGAGGATCCGCAGGACAGCAGCAGCCGCTTTCACGCCTTTGAAGGCGACGTGCACGTGCCGGAGGCAGAGCTGGGCGTGGTGGAAGCTGTGCTCGGGCTGGACTCACAGCCGATTGCGCGGTCACATATGCGCCGCCTGCAGGGGATCGTCGGAGCACAGCCGCATGCGACGGCTGGAACGTTTACGCCGCCGCAGGTCGCCAAAGCCTACGACTACCCGACGGGTGTGAATGGGGCGGGGCAGACGATTGGGCTGATCGAGTTGGGTGGCGGGTTTAACGCAAGCGACATCCAGACGTACTTCGGGCAGCTCGGCATCCCGGCGCCCACGGTCGTCGCTGTGGCAGTCGATGGTGGAGCCAATGCGCCGGGCGATCCCAGCGGGGCTGATGGCGAGGTAGCACTCGACATTCAGGTGGCAGGTGCGATTGCACCCGGGGCCAAGATCGCAGTGTACTTCGCCCCGAATACGAATCAGGGATTTCAGGACGCCATCTCGCAGGCGATCCACGACACGGCGAATAAGCCTTCGGTGATCTCGATCTCTTGGGGTGGGCCGGAGTCGTCCTGGTCGCAAAATACACTGAGCAGCTTTGACAACACACTGCAGGGGGCTGCAGCGCTGGGGATCACGGTCACGGTAGCGTGCGGGGATAGTGGATCGAGTGACGGCCAGACGGACGGCGCAGATCACGTGGACTTTCCGGCATCGAGCCCGCATGTGCTGGCGTGCGGGGGCACCCAGCTCACGGTCAGCAACGGCGTGCGGCAGAGTGAAGTGGTGTGGAACGACATGACGAAGGGTGGCGGTGCTACGGGGGGTGGCGTGAGCGGCTTCTTCGCGCTGCCCAGCTGGCAGGCGAATGCGAAGGTGCCGAAGCCATCCGGAAGCGCCGGGGGGCGCGGCGTGCCGGATGTGGCCGGGGACGCTGCTCCGTCGACAGGCTACTCAATTCTGGTAGACGGCCAGCAGCAGGTGGTCGGAGGTACGAGCGCCGTTGCTCCGCTGTGGGCCGCGCTGGTGGCATTAGTGAATCAGAAGACGGGAAAGTCGGCTGGTTTTCTGAATCCGACCTTGTATGGAGCTGGCGAGAGCGTTTTCTTCGATGTAACGCAGGGTAGCAATGGGAGCTTCCAGGCCGGGGCGGGTTGGGACCCGTGCACTGGCCTAGGCAGCCCAGATGGGCAGAAGGTAGCTGGGCTATTCTAAGGGTACGGCTAGCCGGCTCTGAGAACGATCGTCCAAAGTCGGCTAGTCTTCTTTCGGGTGTAGGACCGGCTTGTACTTCTCGTTGAACTGTATGTACCCCATGGGCGCGTGGTGGTCGTGGGTGAAGAGCACCAGCCACTTCTCGGGAATGGCGCGCTCGTAGAAGCGCTTGCGCTCTTCGATGCAGCGGAGCGGGTCGAGGTCGTAGCCCATCACCCAGGTGATATCCAGGTGCGCGCTGGTCGGTATCAGGTCTGAGATGTAGCAGGCGCGCTGCCCTGCGGAGTCGATCATGATGGCCATGAGCTGGTCGGTGTGTCCGGGATAGAGTTCAACCGAAATACCCGGCACGATCTGCTGCGTCTCGCCCGGGGCCACATCAAGCAGAGTCATCTGACCGTTCCGCAGCAGCGGATCGTAGTTCGCGTTGATGTACGAGATCGCATCGCGCTCCAGCTGCAGGCGCCCGTGCTCTACCTCGCCGCGATGCGCGAAATAGCGTGCATTCGGGAAGGTGGGAACGATGCTGCCGTCGGCAGTGCGCGTCGTATTCCATCCGCAATGATCGAAGTGCAGATGAGAGTTGATGACGATATCGACCTCTGCGGGATCGATGCCGGACGCCTTGAAGCTCTCCGGCAGGCACTGCTTGGCGTCGTAGATGGCGCGCAGCTTCTCCGGCAGCTTGTTGCCGATGCCGGTCTCGATTGCGACCGTGTGCTTCCCCGTGCGCACCACGACCGTATTGGTGCCAAGCAGGATACGGTTCTGCGCATCGGCGGGTGCGCGCTTCTCCCACATCGTCTTGGGCACGACACCGAACATCGCGCCGCCGTCAAGATAGTAGCTGCCGTCGGTGAGGACGGTCAGCTCAAAGTTGCCTAGGGTGGTGCGGGCGCGGATGAGATCCGCAGTAGTTACATTTCGTGCCGGGTGAGGGATGGGTGCGCTGTCCGTCATTTCTTCACTCCTTCCTGCGCTTCCTCCTTGGCCCCGGGTGCATTGGAGTTTGCATCCGCATGCATCAGGTAAGTATCGAAGTGCCAGAGAATGCGGTTGAAGAGTTGCGTACGCGCCGCGACTCCGGCAATGGAGTGCGTTTTGCGCGGATACAGTTGCAGATCGTAGGGCAGGTCTGCATCGATCAGCTTTTGGATGAACTGGATCGTGTTCGTCAGATGCACGTTATCGTCGCCGGTGCCATGCGCGATCAGCAGGCGGCCCTTCAGCTTGTCAGCGTGGGTCACGACGGAATCGTCGCGATACTCATCACTGTTTTGCGACGGCAGGCCCATGTAGCGTTCGGTGTAGATGGAGTCGTAGTTATGCCAATCCGTGACGGGCGCGACGGAGACGCCAGCACGAAAGCGATCCGAATGCGTGAGCGAGTAGAGGGTAAAGGCGCCGCCCCAACTCCAGCCCCACCAGCCGAGCCGCTTGCCGTCGAGCTCCGGATACTGCGCCAGCACCTGATCGACCGCGGCCAGTTGATCGCTGAGCTGCACGGGACCGAAGTTGCGATAGGCTGCCTGCGCGAAGACGCGCCCGCGCCCCCCCATGCCGCGATTATCGACATGCAGAACGGCGAAGCCATGCTGGGCCAGCACCTGATCGAAGAGATCGCCGCCAATCCAGCGATCGGTGACAGTCTGTGCGTGCGGGCCACCATACGGATTGGTGATCAACGGCACGCTCCCAGCTGTCGCGTTGCCGGGCGGCAGGAGCAGGCTCGCGTACAGCGCCGTACCGTCGCTGGCTTTGAGCGTGAGGTGTATTGGCTCCCCCAGTTCGTACGCGCTGGCCGACGGCGACTTCCAAAAGAAGTGGCAGTCGCCGTCTTCATGGCACACGCTTACCGTTGGTTGTGTCATGGTGTTTGAGGCTGTATCTACGAAATACTTGGCGTTAGGCGAGAAGATTGGACTGTGGACACCCGGGGCGGTACTCACCTTGCGTTTGCCTGTGCCATCCATTCCGACTGCCCAGATCTGCTGCTGGCGCGGGTCGCCTTCGTTTGAAAGATAGTAGACGGTGTTGCGTGTTGCATCGACGCCTTCGACTGCGTCGACCTCGCCATCTCCGGTCGTGACCTGGCGTTGGAGTTTGGCCTCGCCTCCCATCGGGTTGTTCGGATCGAAGGTATAGAGATAGACCTGCGTGTGCCCGTCGCGCCAGCTTGACCATAGAAAACCAGCGGAGGTGAAGGTGAGGTCGTATGCCTCGTCGAAGAACTTATCGTCTGTTTCCGTCAGAACCTGCCTCGCTGAACCGTTTACCGCATCGCAAAAGAAGAGGCTCTTGTGCTTGTGATCGCGGGTGAGCGTCTCGACCCATACAACTCTGCCATTTACCCAACCAAAGCGCGGGATGTAGTCGTTGCCGCTGTCGAGCGGGACCTTGAGCCAGACGGTTTTGCCATTGCTGACATTCCCGACGCCTACACGCACGGATGGGTTAGCATCGCCCGGTTGCGGATAGCGTTGCCCATCCACGCTCGCGTGCGTGGGTATCCAGTCCACCAGCGGGTAACGCGGCACGCCGCTCTCGTTCATCTGCAGGTAGGCAATGGCCCTAGAATCAGGCGACCAGAAGTAATTGCTCCGCACATCCAGCTCTTCCTCATAGACCCAGTCGACCTCACCGTTGAGCAGCGTGTCTTCATGCGTATTGGTAAGTCGTAGCGGCATCTGAGTATCACGCAACCGGCGCAGGTACAGATTATGCTCCCGCACATAGGAAACGAACTGGCCATCGGGCGAGAATTTGGGATCATCGCCGCTTCCGGCCCCCGTTTGCGCGATCTGCAGGCCGGTACCGGCCTTGGGCGAGTAGAACCAGAGCTGTCCGTCACTGTCGAAGAGCAGGTGTTGCGAATCTGGAGCCCAGATGTAACTGGACTGGCCGTAGCGCGCACGATGATCCTTGTCCTTCTCGTTAATTGCCGCGCCGCTCAGGTTGTTAATCTTGTCTTTAGGCACCAGAACCGAGTGCTTGCCGGAGCTGCCCTCCACCTGATCCAGATTTCCCTCGCTTGAGAGATAGGTCAGCCGCGTACCATCCGGGCTCCAGACCATGCCCTGTGGCGGGTGCGTGGTCAGTGCCTTATCCGTGTAGATATCGGAGACGGTGAGCATCTTTTTTTCGTGGGTCGCTGCGCCGGCGGGGTAGACCGAAGCCGCCATACAGAAAAAGGCAGCGAGAAGAGGGGAGCGCGAGAAGGTCCGGAACACGCGAGGACTCCAGCGATGCAGAGATGAGAGCAAATTACCCGAAAGTGTACAGGAAGCGGCCGGCAGCCCGGGGCTCCGACCAGTTTCAGGGTTACTCTGACACGTGCGAAGAGTCACTCGGTGTGGCGTTCCTTCCAACCCAGCAAGCAAGTTTGCTGGGGACCCCGGCCTGAACGCCACATTCACCTTTGTTCGCAGGTCCGCTCTTACCCTGAAACTGGCATAGGCGTGCTAGACTCGGCTCCAAAGCATGGATCCGCTAATCGAGAACCTTATACGCCTACAGCAGCTCGACGAGGAGATCCAACAACTCACCCGGTCGATCGCGGCTCTTCCGGTCCACCTGCAAACTCTACAGACGAAGCTCGCGGGGCACCAGGGAGCAGTTGCGGCGCTCGAAGGCAAGCTGCGCGAAGAAGAGGCACTGCGCCGCCGCTTGGAGAGCGATCTGAAAGATCAGCAGGGCAAGATCGTCAAGTATCGCAAGCAAACCGACAGCGTTAAGAACAACGAGCAGTTCCATGCGCTGCAGCACGAGATAGGCTTTGCCGAAGCGGAGATACGCCGGATCGAGGATACGGAGCTCGAAAGCATGATGCGCGCCGAGGCTCTGGATGCGGAGCTGGTGAGGGCGCGGCAGGAGCTGGCAAACCACGCCAAGTACCTGGAGACGGAAAAAGAAGCAGCGCAGCGCGCGACCGAGCTGCAGACTGCTTCGTTGAAGAAGTGGCGCGAGGAGCGCGCGGCTGTTCGCCCCACCATCGATGAAGCGACCCTGGCCCACTATGACCGCGTAGCCTCCGCGCGGGGAACGGGACTGGCGCGTGCCAGCAGGCAACAATGCATGGGCTGCCAGATGGGTGTACGTCCCCAGGTCTGGAACCAGTTACGCGACGGCGCGCTGATGACCTGCGAGACGTGTGGACGGCTGCTCTACTTCAATCCGAAGCTCGACCCGCAGCTCGAAGTGGGCGGCACGCGCTCTTCGGCCCAGTCCGCCTGATTTGTTGAGATGGAGGGGCTATGAAGCGGATTGCTGTTGACATGGATGAGGTACTGGCGGACGCGCTTGGGGAGATGATTGCGCGGTATAACCGCGAGTTCGATGAGGACCTGAAGCGGGAAGAGCTGGTAGGTCGATGGATGTGGGACGCTGTTCCCGCTGAGCGGCAGCCGCGGCTGCTGGAGTACCTGCATTCAACCGATTTCTTTGAAGATCTCGAGGTCATGCCGGAGAGCCAGCGTGTGATGGAACGGCTGTGTGGGAAATTCGAGGTATTTGTCGCGACCGCGGCGATGGATTTTCCCAACTCGTTTTCTGCTAAGTATCGCTGGCTGCAACGACATTTTCCGTTTATCCCGCATGCGCGGTTCGTGTTTTGCGGTAACAAAGGAATCCTGAATACGGACTACCTGATCGACGATATGCCGCGCCATTTTGAGCATTTTGCGGGACAGGGATTGCTATTCACGGCTGCTCACAACGTCCGGCTACAGGGGTATTCGCGCGTGGACGATTGGCGAGCGATCGAGCAATACTTCTTCTCTAAATAGAAAACCGCCGCCACAAGAAAGCCGCCGCAGCTTTGCTGTGGCGGCTTTTGTATTGCCGTGATTTAGCTCGAAGGAGCGTTCACGCTGGAGCTGGATGTACCGCCACCCTTTGCCGGCGGCAGCTCTGCGTTGGAGACAGATGGCTGAGTCGCGGGTCGAGCAGCTGGCTGCTGAGCAGGTTGTTGCGCCGCAAGCCGTGCAGAATTGGCAGCTCCCAGTGGGCGGAGGTTCATTGCGGGCTGGGCCGCGACCTGCTGATGCATGGTGACGATGATCACCATAGCAGGTGTCTTCCCAGCGCAGCGGTAGCTATGCGGCGTGCTGGCGTCGAAGTAGACTCCGTCGCCAGCTTCAAGGATGTATTGTTTGTCCGAGTGGCGGATGTCGAGCTCGCCTTCGAGTACATATAGGAATTCAAAGCCCGGATGCACGTGCGGACGGACGTCCTGGTTCTTCTTCAGCGGAACAAATTCTGCATAGTAGGGATCGAGCTGCCGATCCGGAACCATGTAGCCCAAGCTCTCGAAGAAATAGGTCGGATCATCCACGCCAGTCTGGGGAAGACGGACGCGCTCTTTCTTCCGGTGGATACGGAACAGTGTGTGCGGCTCGGATTCAAAGAAGTACGAAAGATCCTTACTGAAGACCATAGCGACACGGGCAAGATTGCGAAGTGTCGGCACCACGCGCCCGGTCTCGAGCTGCGAAAGGAAACTGGCCGAGAGTCCGGTGTGCCGGCCGAGTTCCACTAACCCCATGGACTTTTTCAGCCGGAGACGCTTGATTCGTTCACCGATATGCTTCTCAGAGATAACGGCTTCCGCGCTGGCCTGATCGACTTCCGTAGGAACCTGTTCTGCTTTATTTTCCATATGCCACCTGGGCAGTGCTTTCCTAATGTGTCTTATAACTACTAATTGGATGCGGGACAATCGGCTGCGTTTCTCCTAAACGATAAATATTATTGAAACCCAGGCGCCAGGATCCAGTAGCGCAGACCAGACCCGGATCCGATCCTGCTACGCATCTCACGCACCAGATAGGGGAGAATCAACTGCCAATGCGAGTGATGCTGACGGGAGGGACGGGGTTCATTGGAGGCACGTTGGTGCAGTCTCTGGCGAGCGACGGCTCGGACGTAATCAAGCTCACCCGGCACGAAAGGGAGGCGGGACACGGAGCGGTCCTATGGAAGCCGGCTTCACCCCAGCCCGTCAACGACCCCTCTGCCCTGGAGGGTTGCGATGCAGTGGTTCATCTGGCTGGAGCCAATGTTGCGGGCCATCGCTGGACGAAGAGCTACAAGAAGCTAATCGTGGAGAGCCGTACCGGTACTGCCGCCGCCCTGCTCCGCATCCTGGGCCAGCTTAAGCAGCGGCCGAAGGTGCTGGTTTCGGCGTCGGCGACCGGGATCTATGGCGATCGCGGAGATGAGCTACTGACGGAGGCTTCCGCTCCCGGACAGGGATTCCTCCCGGAGGTCTGCGTTGCGTGGGAGGCTGCGGTCGACCCGGCAGCCCAGCTTGGTGTGCGGGTGGTGCACCTCCGCTTCGGCGTGGTGCTGGCCCAGGGCGGCGGGGCGCTCAAGAAGATGCTGCCGATCTTCCGCCTGGGAGTTGGGGGTAAGCTCGGCAGCGGCCGCCAGTGGATGAGCTGGGTGACACTGCCGGACGCCGTGCGCGCCATCAAGTTCGCGGTCGAAACAGAATCGGTCCAGGGCGCCTACAACGTCGTCTCTCCGGAGCCGGTGACCAATGCCGAGTTCACGCGTACTCTTGGGCACATGCTGGACCGGCCTACAGTCTTCGCTGCCCCGGCGTTTGCACTCCGGACGGCATTCGGGCAAATGGCGCAGGACACCATACTGGCGAGCACGCGCGCTCTCCCGGCGCGTCTGGAGGAGGCCGGCTTCCGCTTTGCCCACCCTCGTCTTCCATCAGCTTTGGCTGCCGTGCTGTGACGAATTCCGGGATGTAAGAAGGCCACTGACCAGTGGTGCAACACCTCTGCTACGCTTAGCACGATATGCCTGCCCGTCCCGGCGCTCACCGGATGCGCCTCACCTTTTTCTCGCGTCATGGGAGTTTTGCAGGGAGCAGCACGTGGGTCGGCGTTGTCGTCGTTTTGGCCGGGCTACTCGCAGGTTGCGGCACTCCGAGTGCTCCACAACCCCCAACGCTCAATCTCGCACCGCCGGTCCGCGATTTGCGGGCAAGCCGGACTGCGGACGCAGTCCGGCTTAGCTGGACCGTGCCGGACAGTACTACCGATAAAGCCGTGCTTAAGGGGCCGGTAACAGCGCGGATCTGCCGGCAGGTAGGCGCTGGCGGCTGTGATCGCCTGGCGGACCAGCCGGTCCCTGCTGGGCAGGTTGCTACGTTTCGGGACGCCCTGCCAACGGCGCTTACAGTGGGCGAGAGCCGGTTGCTGACGTACTCGCTCCAGCTGTTGAACCGCGGCGGTAAGTCCGCAGGCGCCTCTAATTTCGCTTATGCCGCCTCCGGGCCGCCGCCGCCTGCCCTTACAGACTTGCATGCTGAGGTGCGAGCGACCGGGGTCCTGCTGAAGTGGCAACCTGCACCAACTCCGACGGAGGCCAGTGTTCATCTGCATCGCCTCCCGCTAACTCCGTCTACCGCCGCTGCAAAAGGTGGCACGAGCCCGACGGAAGAGCTGCTGGTGGTCAAGGCCGGTACGGACCCGGAAACACACGGGCCAGCCAGTCGAGCCCTGGACACAGGCGTGAGCTTCAACCAGAGCTACCGTTACACGGCCGAGCGAGTGGAGGAGATGCAGCTGGACGGGCGCACGGTCTCGATCGGCGGGGTGAAGAGCGCTACTGTCACGGTGAAAGTCCGCGATGTCTTTCCCCCGGCCGTCCCCGCCGGCCTGGTCTCTGCGACAGATGCCGAGGCGCACGCAATCGATCTGTCCTGGACGCCGGATTCGGAGAGCGATCTGGCCGGGTATAACATCTATCGGCGAACTCTGGACACCGGAGCACCTCCGGAGCGCATTAACCAGCCGCAGGTCGCAGTCACCGCGCCAGCGTTTCGTGATGCGCATGCCGAGCCTGGGAAGCACTATGCGTATTCGGTGTCGGCGTACGATGGGAATGGAAATGAAAGCCAGCGCTCGACTGAGGTCGAGGAGTCGCTGCCCAGATGAGACAGCGACCGTATAGGTGGGAGAGAGGTAGATGAAATACTGCCGCATTTCAACATCTTTTGGGCCGCGCTATGCCTTGATCGCGGAGCATGACGGAGTGCTGTGGGCGGATCGCCTGCTCACGCCTCCCGAAGAGACTTGCCATCCCGAGATACGGCATGGCGGGTCGCTTGAGGCTTTTCTGCCCATTCCGCTGCAAGACGCCGATCTGCTTCCGCCGGTTGAGCCGAGCAAGATCGTCTGCATTGGACGCAACTACCGCGAGCACGCCGCCGAGTTGGGCAACGAGCCTCCACCGGAGCCATTGCTCTTCCTGAAGGCTCCGTCTGCCGTGATTCCGCCGGGCGCAGCCATTGTGCTGCCGCTGCAGTCCAGCCGCGTGGACTTTGAGGGCGAGCTCGCTGTGGTGATTGGGAAACGTGCTCGCAACATCGGCCCGGGTGAGGATGTGCGAGGGTACATCCGCGGCTATACCATCGTGAACGACGTAACGGCTCGCGACTTGCAGAAGACAGATGGGCAATGGTCCCGGGCCAAGGGCTTTGACACCTTCTGTCCCATGGGGCCGATCGTCTCCGATGAGATCGATCCCTGGGCGGGAGTTTCGGTAGAGACGTTGCTGAACGGCGAACGGAAGCAGCATGGTTCGACGCGCGAGTTGATCTTTCCGGTTGATTATCTGCTGCGGTACATCAGTGCCGCCATGACGCTGCTACCTGGGGACGTGGTCCCGACGGGTACGCCGGCCGGGGTGGGTCCGATGCAAGCCGGAGACACGGTAGAGGTGCTCATCGAGGGACTTGGAAGTTTGATGAATTCGGTCCGCGCCGCCTAACGAGCCTATTATGACGTTTCCATCAGGTTGAAGATTTTGGAGAGCACGGGCAAGCGAAGGCGGATAGTGGATGCCTTTGAGGGTGGAGGCGAGCCGTTCGTAGTCGCGGAGTGATGGATGTTCATGGGGTCCTCTCGTGGTTGATCGTTAGCGTGGCATAGCGCATGACGTAGTTGGCGAAATTGGCGAAGTCTCCGGTCCAAACAACCGTAGGCGTGGTGCCGGTGTAGATCGTGTCATTGAGGATCACAGGGTTGTAGGCACCCGAGTAGGCGGAGGTGTGAATGAGCGTCCACGGACCCCACGGATGCTGGGACTCATATCCGAGCCACACGCTATTTTTAAGATTATTGGTGCCACTGCCAGCAACTCCAGTGGGGTAGTAGAAAGTTAGCAGCAGATAGCGATTGAGCGCTGGCACATACTGCACATTCGGTTCCCCGAGCTTGCCGTAGTTTGAGATAATCGCCGTCGCGCTGGCCTGCCTGCTGCTCCAGTTCACATCGAGCGATCCATCGCCCCCAGTGAACCACTGGTATTTGGTTGCATCGAGGTCTTGCAGATGCGCCCGGGCGACACGAGCGATATAAAAAGCATTGCCGCCACCCTGCTGACCACCACCGTTCCACGTGCCCTCATTTGAGATGAGGTACACGTAAGCATCACCGTTGTCGTGCTGGTTGCAAGGAGCTAGGTATCCGAGCGTGCCGTCGTCGGCGCAGTAGTGTACGAATTCGGCAGAAGCAAAAAGGGTAGGCGTCGTGCCGAACATCAGCGCGGCGGGCGGATTGGTTTTCGCCCCATTCGGATTGAACCTGTTGAGGTTTTGAAAGTTGTTCCACGTCGCGCCGTGGTCCGGGCTCCATATGATCTGCCCCGACCTTTGTGGGAACGCTCCCCCGGCATCAATCTTGGGGGAGTCGGACGTGCCCTTTCCAAAGCCCTGACGGCCGATCGCCATGAATAGATAGCCATTCATGCAGAAAAGGCCCGTGTTCTTGGAGGAGAGGAAATCCGGTCCGGGATAGACCTGATTTGCGCCGTACCCCGTGAGGCCGTTGACGGTCTGGATAGTAAGAGGCGATTCGGAGAGCACCTTCATCAGCGACATAGGCGTCGAAATTCCCGCCGGCTGGCCGCTGATGGTGAAGCCGTAGTTATCATCGCTCGTCATATATACCGAGCCGTCGTCAGATTTGCAGTTATAGAACGTATCGCCGTGACCCTGATTGTTCGGGTTGATGTCGTTGTAGTTGGTGACGGCGCCAAGCATGAGGCCCGTGATCGGAGTGGAGGCCGGCATGGCCGTAGTCGCAAGGGTGAAAAGCGAGATTGCCGATCCGCTGCTGTTCGTTGCCGCGATCTGGCAGAAGTACGTGGTGGACGGGAGAAGCCCGGCGACGATCTGCTGATGCGCCAGACCCGATGGGTCTTAGTGACGCCTTTGGTGGCAACACGAATGGGATGCTCTGCCTGGAACCTTGGATGGTCGCGCGCCACCTGCACAACGATAGAAGTCCAACTCGATCCGACCGCAGCCGGTCCGGGCTACAACCCATGTGCCTCGCGTGCAGGGCGGCTGGCCGTATTAGGGTGCCCGGTCCGCGAATGCGCCCAGATGCATCTCACCTACTTGATAGAATGGGAAATATAGTCGAAGTGACAAGGAGCCGTTATGGCAAAGACATTGCTCGAGCAACTTCGTGGGATGACCAAAGTAGTTTCAGATAGCGGGGACTTTGGCTCGATAGAAAAATTCAAGCCTCAAGACAGCACGACGAATCCTTCCCTTATCCTTGCGGCTGCCAAGATGCCGGAGTACAGCTCGATTGTGGACGATGTGCTTAAGGGAGCAAAGGATGAGCTGGGCGAGAAGGCCACAGACAAGGAAGTCGCCAACCTGGCTTTTAAGCGGCTGGCGGTTGCGTTTGGTCAGAAGATTCTGGCGATCATTCCAGGCCGCGTCTCGACGGAAGTGGACGCTCGCCTCTCCTACGACAAAGATGCGTCGATGCAGCAGGCGCGCGAGATTATCAAGCAATACGATAAAGCCGGGATCTCGCGGGATCGCGTGCTGATCAAGCTTGCCTCCACCTGGGAGGGTATCCAGGCTGCCCATCAGCTGGAAACGGAGGGCATTCACTGCAATATGACACTGCTTTTCGGCATGCATCAGGCAGTAGCATGCGCCGAGGCGAAGGCCACGCTGATCTCGCCGTTCGTGGGCCGCATCCTCGACTGGTACAAGAAAGATACGGGTAAGGACTACCAGGGCGCCGACGATCCTGGCGTGCAGTCCGTCACGACGATCTACAACTACTACAAGAAGTTCGACTACAAGACAGTCGTCATGGGCGCCAGCTTCCGCAACATAGGCGAGATCACCGAACTTGCGGGTTGTGATCTGCTGACCATCGCACCGAAGCTGCTGGCGGAGCTCGATTCAACAGAGAAGGAGCTGCCGCGCAAGCTCGATCCGGAGAAGGCGAAGAGCATGCAGATTGAGAAGATCGAGATGAACCAGCAAATCTTCGAGAAGATGCACGAGGAAGACCGGATGGCGCACGACAAGCTGAAGGAAGGCATCGAGGGCTTCACTGCTTCGCTCGAGGAGCTTGAGCAATTGCTTGCCAAGCGCCTGACCGAGTTGGGGGCGAATACGCAGCCGGAGCTGGCCACCAAATAATCGCATTTTCATTACGGAAAAGAACAGGCAGCCGAAGATGGCTGCCTATTCTTTTTGCTGCCACGGCTTTCGCACTCGCGCCAGCTGAGTGCTAGCGAAGTTTAGAGTGACCCGAGAAGGTAATAGCCACCGTCGCATATCCGCGCTAGATTCTGGGTCTATACCCCTGAAAGCTGAATACGCTTGTTGCAAGAACTGCCTTGATTCGCTGCAAGGAACTGTTGCAGTAAAAATGAACGCACCACAACCTTCTTAGGAGGTGGATGTGATTCCACAAGAGCACTCACTTCGTTCCTTGTTCCACGAGTTGGTGGATGATTGTTGTAACCGCGGTCTGGGCATGGAGGATACCGAGATCTCCAGCTATATGGCCGACCTGCTGACGGATTTCTCTGAGAGCACAAGGGTTTACGCCATGCGCGACGGCGGAGGAAGACCGCTGCACGATATCGCCGCCATGGTCGCTGCTTCGGACCCGGTGCACGGCACCGCACCGTCTTTCGACGCGGAACGTCTGGCACGCAAACACATCGGCGACTATGCGCTCTTCTTTGCCGGCATGTACCCCGAGGCCATGCAAGCTTCGGTGATGGGTGATATCTCGCTGCAGCCCGCCACCTTTATGCGGCTGATCGAGACAGGCAAGGAGAGCTACTCGATCGTCGCCTCCTTCAACCTCTTCGAATACGCGCGAGAGGCTCCGCTGTTCGAGCGGCTGGCCGATCAGTTCGAGACCTGCATCTATGGCCTGAATCTGGTACGAACAGAGCTGGACAGGCGCAAGGCGCTGACCTCCGGCAGGGCAACGCCGCAGAAACACCTGATGTAGCTTTGACATCTAAAGGAAACAGCTTCGCTCGATGGGGCGCAGCCGTTTATGTATCAGTATTAATTACAGGATGTAGCGGGACAGGTCCTGGTTCTTCACGATTGAGGCGACCATCTGCTGCACATAGGATGGATCGATAACCACGACTCTCTCCGGTGGTCCTCCATTTTCGCCAGGGCGTTCGACCATCGGCAATGGAACAGTGGCGCCCATGCCATCGCTGGCCGCGGCTGCCAGGTCGACCACGCCTTCGGCGTTCTTCTCACCCTTGATCAGGTCGGGCGCAAGGAAGCTGATCTCGTCGAGTACGCGTTCCATGATAGTGTGCAGCCGGCGCGCGCCGATGTTCTCTGTCGTCTCGTTCACACGAAAAGCAAATTGCGCGATCTCCTCCAAAGCCTCGGGCGTGAACTCAAGTTTCAGGCCTTCGGTCTCAAGGAGAGCCGTTGATTGTTTGGTGAGCGACGACTTCGGTTCGGTCAGGATGCGAATGAAATCCTCGACCGTGAGCGACTGCAGCTCTACGCGGATGGGGAAGCGGCCTTGCAGCTCCGGAATCAGGTCGCTTGGCTTGGAGACGTGAAAGGCTCCGGCTGCAATAAAGAGGATGTGATCCGTGCTCACGTTGCCGTAGCGCGTGTTGACTGTCGTCCCCTCGACAATGGGCAGAATGTCCCGCTGTACGCCTTCGCGGGAGATGTCGGGGCCGTGACCACCTTCGCGGCCTGCGACCTTGTCGATCTCATCGAGGAAGACAATGCCGGAGTTCTCGACGCGCTCCACGGCAAGCCGCGTGACCTGCTCCATATCGATGAGGCGCTGCTCTTCTTCCTGCACTAAATAATCAAAGGCTTCGCCAACCTTCATCTTCCGCTTCTTGGTGCGCTGGCCGAAGAGACTCGGCAGGATGTCCTTCAGGTTGACATCCATCTCTTCGGCGCCCTGATTGGAGATGATTTCAAAGCTCGGCACATTGCGTTCACGTACGTCAATCTCGACCGTGCGCTCGTCCAGCCGCCCCTCGCGAAACTGCTGCCGCAGCTTTTCGCGGGTACGCCCGTGAGAGTCGCTCGGCTTCTCTTTGCTGGTTTCGGTAGGCACGTCCCCGGTCACATCCGGAAGGACTGCGTCTATGATCTTGCTCTCGTCAGTCTTGCTCTCGGTAGGCGCGTGCGCGGTGGCTATAGGCACGACGGGAGGCGGTGGTAGTAGCAGATCGAGCAGGCGCTCTTCTGCGTTCAGCTCCGCCTTGTCTTCGACCTCTTCCAGCTTCTCTTCGCGCACCATGTCGATCGCGATCTCCACCAGATCGCGAATCATCGACTCCACATCCCGGCCAACATAGCCGACCTCGGTAAACTTGGAGGCCTCGACCTTTAGGAATGGCGAGTTCGTCAGCTTTGCTAGCCGGCGCGCAATCTCCGTTTTGCCCACGCCGGTTGGTCCGATCATGATGATGTTCTTCGGCATGATGTCTTCCGCGAGGTCGGGCGGAAGCTTCTGCCGGCGCATGCGGTTGCGCAGGGCAATGGCGACGGCGCGCTTGGCGGCGCGCTGCCCCACTACATATTTGTCCAGCTCCGCCACAATCTGCCGCGGCGTGAGCTCATCCAGTGCGAGTTCCTGGTCCTCTGCGGCGCCAGGAAGATAGATTGCCATAGCCCTAATCTCCTTCCGGGCTTGCTAGAGTGCGCTCGCCTAAAGGCTAAGCGTGCAGTTCTTCGATGGTGATCTGGTCGTTGGTGTAGATGCAGATCTGCCCAGCGATTTTGAGCGACTTCTCGGCGATAGTGCGCGCAGGCAGGTCGGTGTTCTCGATCAGAGCCCGCGCGGAGGCCAGCGCGAAGGAGCCGCCACTGCCGATAGCCGCAATGCCCTCGTCAGGCTCGATTACGTCGCCCGAGCCGCTGAGCAGGAAGGTCTGCTGCGGGTCCGCGACAATGAGTAGGGCTTCCAGGTTGCGCAGCATCTTATCGGTGCGCCAGTCTTTGGCCAGCTCGACCGCCGACCGCCCAATGTTGCCGGCGTACTGCTCCAACTTGCCTTCAAAGCGGCTGAAGAGGGAGAAGGCATCAGCAGTGGACCCGGCGAAGCCAGCCAAGACCTTATCCTGGTAGAGCCGCCGGATTTTACGCGCGGAGTGTTTGATGACGCTGTCGCCCAGGGTTACCTGACCGTCCGCAGCCATGACCACGCTGTTTCCGCGACGAACGCAGACGACAGTGGTCGAGCGGATGCGAGGCGCCCGGAGTTCAGAAATTGTAAGGGTATTAAGACCGGCGCGAGAGCCACCAACCGGCGTAGGAGAAACTTTTTTCATGCTTTGAACTAGTATACGCCTGGCAGTATGGTAGGCAGAGGTGCCGTCCAGCTCGCATTCACTGAGCCCTTTGGGTTACCTGTAACTGCACCGTTGGGGTGCCACAACCGACGCTCCCTGCGCTATTGTTGTTTGCAGGGGGAGCCTCTAGGCACGCCCTACTTTGGAGCCTCGATGTACGGTATCTCTCTGCGCCTGACGCAAATCTTCGGAACGGTGGCCGCCGCTGGAGCGCTCGCCGGCTGTGCAGCGGCCTTTGCGCTTACGCGTAAGCACCCCAGCCCCGAAGAGCTGGAGCGGGACCGCCGCACGGCCCTGATCAAGAGTGGGCGGATCATCGACGCGACGGTACTGGACATCTCCGACTTGTCGGCCGAGGAGAGTGGGCACCCGATGGGGCTGCAGCTGATCCTTTACCAATACGAGATCTCCGGCGTGGTCTACGAGTGTTCCCAGGACGTGACGTTGCTGAAAAACGTGGTGGACATCTACGAGTGCAGGCTGGGCTTTCCGGCTTCGGTGCGCTACGATCCGCACAGCCCGGGCAATAGCATCATCGTGGCGGAGTCCTGGAGTGGTTTGCGCGAGACCGCCAACTCGGTGCCGCTGCATCCTCTGCGGCGTCCGACGGCACAGCAGGTCCTGCGTTAAGACCTGCCTTGAGCTAACAGCGGGGCTTGCGCTCTAGTGGATGTTTCGCTTGATGAAACAGCTGAAGGCTGATCGCGCTCCGGCGTTGAAGCAGCACTTTCGCGGCGGGTAGACTAGAACCATGCACGTGCATGGCCCGTCCACGGGGAAGACTCAGCGCATTCTGCGGCTCTCGCTGGTAGCGACGCTCTGCTACGTGCTGGTCACGTTCATCGCGGGGGTAAGGGCCCACTCGCTCGCGCTGATCTCTGAGGCGGGACACAACGTCTCAGACGCTCTGGCGCTGCTGCTGTCTTTTGTCGCGGTGTACTTTCAGAGCCGGCCGGCAACGGACAAAAAGACCTTTGGCTACCAGCGTGCAGGCGTGCTCGCGGCGTTTCTGAATGCGATCACCCTCATCGTTATCGCCGTAGGGATTGCCATCGAAGCGGTACATCGGCTCAATCAGCCGGTTGCTGTACAGCCCCGGGTGATGATGCTGGTGGCGGCTGCTGGCGTGGTGATGAACGGTATTATCGCGGCGTTCTTGTGGCGTGGAGCGAAGGACATCAACATTCGCAGCACCTTTATTCACATGCTGGGTGACACGCTCTCGACGGCTGCGGTGATCCTCGGCGGCATTGGCATCCTGCTCTCCGGGTATAACTGGATCGATCCGGTACTGTCGTTGATCATCTCGGCCTTGATTGTGTGGAGCTCACTCTCGATCGTGCGGGAGACGCTCAATATTCTGTTGGAAGGCACTCCGTCGGGGCTTTCACTCCCGGACATCCGGTTGAGCCTCGTGGCGATTGACGGCGTGCAGGATGTGCACGATCTTCATGTTTGGAACCTGGGATCGCAGACTCGGGCACTTGCGACCCACATCCGCATTGCCGATATTCCTCCCTCGGAGAGCAACCGCATCCTCGCGGAGATCAAGACGACGCTCCAGAAGCGCTTCCACATCGGCCACACGACTATTCAGTTTGAGCATGCAGAGTGTGAGATCATCCACGGCTGCGTAATGGCGATAGACGAGGTGCATGCTCACCAGCACCACGGGCATAGCCACAGCCGCTAGTCCGCGCTCCGGCTGTCGCTCTCAAGAGAAGAGCAGTCATTCGGCTACGCTTATATCAAAGTTCAGGAGAGAATCAGTGTCAGTATCAGAGTCAGGGGATCAGGGGAGCGGAAGCGTTGGCCGGTATGCCTGGAGCGCCGGGGGTGACGGTGATGGCAGGAAGATCGATGCCGGCAGACTGGAGCAGTGGGCCGGGAGCAAGCTCCAGGCGCACGCGGAACGGCTGCGAGCGCTGCTGGCGGTCGAGGGGCAGCGCACGGCAGAGAATACCTGGCGTCCCTATGACGATGCGGTCGCAGAGCTGAGCACGACGGCCTCGGAGTGCTCGCTGCTGGATAGCGTCCATCCGGAGAAGGCGATCCGCGATGCGGCGCAAGGGCTGGCGCAGAAGGCGGCCGAGGCGGGAACCTCGCTGTCGCTGAACCAGGAGGTCTATCGCGCACTGGCGGCAGCGGAGCTGACCGGAGCCGATGCGGCGATGCGCCACTATGCTGAGCGCACTTTGCTGCAGTACCGGCTGGCGGGCGTGGACAAAGACGATGCAACGCGGGCGAAGCTACGACAGCTGCAGGACCACGCGACCATGCTCGGATTGACGATCGGCCGCAATGTGCAGGAGGGCACAAAACGTGTGGAGGTCATCGATCTGGCTGAGCTGGACGGATTGCCAGAAGATTTCCTGCGCAATCATCCGCCTTCCGAGTTTGGTACCGTGGAGCTGACGACCGACTATCCCGACTACATGCCGGTGATGACCTTTGCCAAGAGCGACGCGCTGCGGCGGCGCATGTTTCTGGCGTACAACACGCGCGCCTACCCGGCGAACAAGCAGCTCCTACTGGACTTGCTGCGCACGCGGCATGAGATCGCGGAGCTGCTCGGCTTCCGGAGCTGGGCCGACCTGGCGACCGCCGACCAGATGATTGGGTCGGCGGAGAAGATGAAGTCGTTCCTGAACGGACTCGAGCTTGCGACGCGCGAGGGAGCCGAGCGCGAGTACGGCATGGTGCTGGCCTTCGCGCAGCGGCAGCAGCCAGGGCTCGCAGCGCTGGATGCGGCCAGCCGAGGCTACTGGCTGGAGCAATATCGGCGCGAGGCCTACGCGTTTGACTCGCAGGCGGTGCGGCCTTACTTTCCTTATGACCAGGTGGAGCAGGGCGTGCTGGCGACGGCTGCGCGGCTCTTCCATGTGGAGTTCCGGCCCGCGGTGGACGCCCAAGTCTGGCATCCATCGGTCTCGGCGTACGACGTGTATGACGGCGAGGTGCATGCCGGGCGCTTCTACCTCGATATGCATCCGCGTGAGGGCAAGGACAAGTGGTTCAGTGCGGCGCCGCTGATTCCCGGCGTGCGCGGATGGCAGTTTCCCGAGGCGGCTTTGATTTGTAACTTTCCCGGTGGCAATGCTGCCGAGCGTTCTCCCGCGGCAGAGGTCTTTGAAGATCCGGGGCTGATGCAGCACTCCGATGTGGTGACCTACTTCCACGAGTTCGGCCATTTGATGCATGCGATTCTGGGCGGTCAGCAGGCCTGGGCGGGGATCAGCGGCATCGCAACCGAAGGCGACTTCGTCGAGGTGCCGTCGCAGATGCTGGAAGAGTTCTTCCGCGACCCAAAGCTGCTCCAGACTTTTGCGCGGCACTACCAGACCGGCGAGCCGATCCCCGCGGAGCTGGTCGAGACGATGAACCGGGCCGGGGCCTTTGGCCGTGCCGACTGGGTGCGCACGCAACTCTTCTACACGACTTACTCGCTCGACGTGCACGATGATAACCCAGCTACGCTGAACCTCGACGCGCTGCTGCGAAGCGAGTACGAGCACTTCCTGCCGTACACCTGGATCGAAGGTAACCGCATGTACGCGAGCTTCGGCCATCTGGTGGGGTATTCGTCCAACTACTACACCTACCTTTACGATAAGGTGATCGCGATCGACTTCTTCAACCAGTTCGACCGGGAGGCGCTGCTTGAAGGGCCCTCCGCGATGCGCTATCGCGAGGCAGTGCTGGACCGTGGCGGCTCGGAGCCAGGAAGGAAGCTGGTGAAGAACTTCCTGGGAAGGGATGAGAGTCTCGCAGCGTTTGAAGAGTGGATCGGTGCCGGGCTAGTGACGGTGTAGTGCGGCGGGTACCCCCCTCCCCCCCATACTTTTGGGCTAAAGTCCTCTTGCGGTTGAAGTTAAACCGGGGGTGTGCCCGTAAAGTCCTCTGCTATTTGGACTTACGTCCAAAGTCCTGCAAACAAAGAAGTTACGGGCTGCTCCCGTGGAGAGCAGCCCGCTTTTGTTCTTTCTACTTCCAGTTTAGTTTGTTCGATGGATAAGTACGCCAATCTCGGTGGTGCATTGTTCGCCAGGAATGCACTCGCGTATGCCGGGCGTCCCTCCTTGTGAGGGATCGAAAGGTGACTTCGACCATTCGCTGATGGAGGAACACTCCCGAGAGGACAGTTGCTAAGTAAACTTGGCAGCAGGCCGGTAGATGCTCCAACGTTTCTTTAACCCAGCTTCCCAAAAGCGCGTTTTCCAGTACTAATCTGAGTGGAGCGCCTGCTTAGCGCACTACGACATATGTGAACAGGACGGCCGCGAAGGCGAGAGCTGCAGTGCGCACACGATGTCTCTTGTCCCAGATCCGATGTATCCGCTGCCAATCGGCATCACCTTTTGCCACGCGAGTATTCAGCGGAACCAGGAAAATGATCGATCCTATCGAAGCAAGGAGCCAGATCGCAGCAGCTGTAAGCAGGACCCCGCGCCCCGATGTGTGCCAATACAGCCAGGTCTGGATACCGAGCAGGAGTGCACTAACGGGATACCAGACCGGCATCACTTTTCCAAGCACGGAAGCCAAACGGCTGAGTATCTTCAGCTGCGGTTCGGGGTCAAGTCGCCACGCGGCCGGGTCTACGAAGGCAGCGACGGAGAACTCGATGCTTACCAGAGAAAGTACGATGAAGACGGTTGCCATATTGAACAAGTGCATGAGTGGCTCCTATTGATTCCTTCGTTTGAAGCTTCGGCTTCCCCCAACGAGAGAACGCCCGCTCCCGCATGGCTGGTTTCGATCCGATCTTCACTGTCGTAAAGAACGGTGAGCGACACTTCTCTCAGACGCGTGGAGCCACATTGGAGTGAGTACAAGAACGCGAGACACACAACTCCTTCGCTGTTCAGGTCAGAGGAGAACCCTCTCCAGGCTTTAGAAGAAGCGTTTCAACACCTTCGATTCGAGCCACATCGAATCCATGCATGTCTTCCTTGAACGCATCGCTTTTCATGTATTCACGAGTGACGACCTCAGGATCGACGTGTTCATCGAAGCTTATGAGCGCGATCACAGTCTCCGGTGCCGAGGGAACGGAAAAGAAGGCGTGTGTCTCCACACCATGAAGCTTCAGGCTTCTGACATGCAGTTCCCAGTGGGGTAGGTAATCGGCCGCGGCCTCTTTGGTCTTGAGACAATAGGTTCTAAGTTGATACTGTCGCATAGGTCTTCCTTCTTATCAGTTTGAGAGATTCATGAGCGGCATTGCACCCTGATGTGCTGGGGTATTTCTAAAACGAATGGATCAGCAAGAGGCCGGCGAAGAGCATCACCGCACAGGTCGCGCCGTGAACGGAGAACGCTGTGACCTTGCGCCCGCCCGACACCAGGACGTTGGACATGTCGCCAAAAGGGATGATGGCAAGAACCAAGAGCACTATGCCTACGGTCCGACTGTCCGTGGTCAGCATAAGGGTCAGCACGGCCAATCCAGATGCGACGTCCCGAATCCCCTTCGTACGGAGCCAAGCGCGAATGTCAGCACCGGGTGCAGGCGGCTTGAGGCCAAAACCTCCTAGGATTCGTTCCGGAGATGCGATGTAGAAACAACCGATCATAATGATCCCAACAGAGACGAGAACAGCAAGAGCAAGAGGAATAACGGAATGCATGAAGCATCTCCTTCGAACATAATCTAGCGACACTATAAAAGATGCATACGCTAAAGTTTAGGGTTCATATAAATACTAGCGATGCTATAATTCTTCTGGATGGCACCGACACCGGGAACGAACCGAATTGCGGAACGAAAATTGCGGGACAAGCAGGCTCGCCGGGCGCAGATTATCAGTGCCGCGCGACGGATTGCGGACCTTGAAGGGTGGTCCAATGTCACCGTTCGACGGCTGGCTGACGAAATCTCCTATAGCCAACCCGTTCTATACGCTCATTTCGGGAGCCGCGAAGGCATTGTCGCCGCGGTTGCTATCGAGGGTTTCCAGGAGTTGGGCTTGGCTCTGGAGAAAGTGCGGAAACGGGTTAAGCGTGGAAGCACGGTCGAATCGATCGCGGGCGCATACTTAGAGTTTGCAGCAGCTTCACCCGCACTGTATGAGGCCATGTTTTCGCTTAGCCTGAGTGTACCATTCGGTGATGCGGCAACTCCTTCGGAGTTACGATTCGCATTTTCCCAATTCCTGGAGTTGTTTCAGGGGCAGAGCCCGACGCCAGAGGTTCTCTCTGAGCTGTTTTGGGCGAGCCTACATGGCATCGCCGAGCTTACAAGAACGAAGCGATTTCCGCCCAGCCGTCAGAAAGAGCGCGTGAGGGCGCTCGTGGATCTCTTCAGCGTTCCGAGAGAAGAAACGGTACAGGTATAGAAGGCGAGATGACAGCGCGCATTCAACGACGTTAATGCGCTCTTCACTAAATCGGTGAGCGCGCAGTTTCAATTGCCACGTTGCGGATCGGTCCTTACAAGTCGTCTTCTCGGAAGCGACTCCTCGGCTGGTACCATGACAGCCATGAACAAACTTGCGCCATTCCTCTGCTTCGATGACAACGCCGAAGAAGCCGCCGAGTTTTACCTGAGCGTCTTCCCGCATGCGCGCAAGCTCGATGAGCTGCGTTCCAAAGGCGTCGGTCCCTGGCCCGTGGGCAAGGTTGCCACTATCACGATCGAGCTTGAGGGCCAGGAGATGGTCTTTCTCAACGGCGGCCCCGCGCATCAGCTCAACCCCGCATTCTCGTTCTTCGTCCGCTGCGACTCACAGGAAGAGATCGACAGCTACTGGAGCAAGTTGATCGAAGGCGGCAAACCCATGGCCTGCGGCTGGCTTACAGACCGCTTCGGCCTATGCTGGCAGGTTGTACCACGCAATATCGGCGAGTTGATCAGTCACCCTAAAGCCATGGAAGCCATGATGGGGATGATCAAGATGGACCTGCCGGCGCTGGAAGCCGCCGCGCGCGAGAGCTGAGAGCCTTCTCTGGCCATCTCCAGTCAGAACGTTTGCTGGTTTGAAACTGGTGCCGGGTGTTTGATTGCGATTTTCCGCTTCTTAACAGCCAGACTGGTATTGGAAAGTCGTCTTCTCTTCAGCAATCGTCAACTGACGAGATGCGCGTTTAGCGTTACCGATCCGCCTGACCTGAGATTTGGAGGAACTTTCAGGACTTGTGTGCGTACCCACCGGCAAGCCTAAGATCGGTTTCGCTGCGCTAAGAGTGAGCCGTGCTGGCAGAACGCGGCATTGGAGGTGGGGCTACCTGTGAGGGCAATCATGCAAGCACTACCTATGGATGGCAGAGTCAGTGGACTTACCCTGCGGCAGGCGGCGCTTGTGTCTGGTTTGGCGTACCTGCTGAATCCGGTGACGTTTGCCGAATACTACGCCATGCCGCGCCTCGTGGTCGAAGGCTCGGCACAGACGTTGGCGAACCTTCAGGCGCACCCGCACCTGTATAGCGGGGCCGTACTGGCGTATTTCGGACAGTTACTCGGAGACATCGTAATGGCATGGGCTCTGTATGTGCTCCTGGTGCCGGTCAATCGCGCGCTGTCATTGCTGGCCTCATGGCTGCAGCTTGTGTATGCGGCCATGTCACTGGCTGCGATGATGAACTTGGCACTGGTATACCGGTTATTGTTCGAGCGGGACTATGCGGGGCTGTTCCCGCATGAAGCCCTGGCCGCAGAGGTGCGAATGCTGATTGGCGGCTTCCGTGCGGGTTGGAGCCTGGGCCTAGTGATATTTGGGCTTCATCTCATCGTGATGGGCTTCCTATTTGCGCGGTCTACCTATCTGCCTCGATGGCTAGGGTGGATGCTGATCGCAGATGGCGGCGCATGGGTGGTCGACCGCCTGGCCGAGTACGCATCGCCGTCTGCGTCTCTGGGATTTCTGAATGTGTTCTTCGTCGGAGAACTGGTGCTGATGGTGTGGCTGCTCGGCTGGGGATGGAGGTTGAGGGAGCCGAACGTCCAGCAATCCATACCTCAGGAGCAGGCGTGATTCGGGCGCTCAGAGTGGCTGCGGTCGCGCCGACAAGATTTCGCGTCGCTGGCGTAAGCGGGTCGGTAATGACAAGTCGTCTTGTAGGAAAAGCTGGACCTTAGCTGGCGAGCCTGTTATGGCATGGAAGCAGGTTGAGTTCCGACGTCTCCCAGTGGATTTCAGGTAGCTGCAGAGTCCGAGACGGAAAGTACGCTCTCCTTGGGAGACGGTGCGAGATTGCGATGGTGCCTGCGCGACTCGCTCAGGATGGGCCACAGGCGTGTTTTTTGTGGATCGATTTACTTGGGCCGAGAAAATAGTTAAGCTCTCTGTCAAATAGTTCTTGACAGAGAGAACTCTGTGGAGCAGAGTATTGCGTATGGGTGCACTCTGCAATTCAGAGTTCTCTTAAGAGATCAATGCCCATAGGAGCACAGCTGAGGGGAAGACGATGCGAATGGGAATTGGATGGTTGGGTATGGCCGGGGTTTGGGTGGGATCGCTGGCGGGGGTGGTGGCGGCGCAGGGAACGGCAGCGCCTAAGCCGTTCGTGGTCCAGAATGTGCGGGTCTTTACTGGCGAGACTGATGGCGCTGCGGTGCACGGGCCGGAGAGCGTGCTGGTCGAGGATGGCCGGATCAAGGAGGTCGGGGCGCATGTGGCAGTCCCGGCCGGCGTTGAGGTAGTGGATGGCGCCGGCAAGACGCTGCTGCCGGGGCTGATCGATGCGCATGCGCATGTGTTCTCGGCGGGATCGCTGGAGCAGGCCGAGGTCTTTGGGGTGACTACGGTGCTGGACATGTTTACGGACTGGCACACCGCCCAGCAGTTGAAGGCCGATCTCCTTGCGGGCAAGCTGCCGTATGCGGCGAGCCTCTACTCAGCGGGCACGCTGGCGACGGCGCCGGGCGGGCACGGCACGGAGTACGGTCTCAAGATCCCGACGCTGACCACGGTCGCCGAGGCGCAGGCCTGGGTGGATGCACGGATTGCCGAGGGCTCGGACTACATCAAGATCGTGATTGACGACGGCAGCACCTATGGCTTTCACACGCCGACGCTAACGCCCGAGACCGTAAAGGCACTGGTGACCGCCGCGCACGCGCGTGGCAAGCTGGCGGTGGTGCACGTAGGCTCGCTCGCCGATGCGGAGGAGGCCCTGAACGCCGGCGCGGATGGGCTGATGCATCTGTTTGTGGATCGCGAGCCTGCCCCCGGCTTTGGCCGGTTGGCAGCAGAGCACCATGCCTTCGTGGTTCCCACGCTGTCGGTGCTGTCCTCGATTGCGAATGTGCCAGCGGGCAAGGTGCTGGCCGAAGACGCGCGCTTCCGGCCCTATCTGGATGCGGAGAGCCGGGGTGTCCTGAGCGGGACATTCGGGATCAGTAAGCCGGTGGACCTCGGGGCGGCGACGACTGCCATCCATCAGCTGCTGGCGGCGCATGTGCCAATTCTGGCCGGAACGGATGCGCCGAATAAAGGCACCGCCTATGGGGTGAGTTTGTTGGGTGAGTTGCAGCTGCTGGTGAAGGCCAGCCTGACACCGGCGGAGGCGCTGGCGGGAGCGACGGGCGAGACGGCGCGGGCCTTCCGGCTGGGAGATCGCGGACGTATTGCGCCGGGGATGCGTGCGGACCTGCTGCTGGTGGAGGGCGATCCGACGACGGACATTTCCGCGGTCGAGAATACGGTGGCAGTCTGGAAGGGGGGCGTACGCGATGACCGGAGCGACTGGGCGGCGCAGGTGGCCAAGGCCGCTGCGGCGGCGAAGGCGAGCGCTGCGGCGACGCCCGCGGCTGGAGGCATGGTCAGCACCTTTGACGATGGCACGATGAAGTCGAATTTCGGGGCGGGCTGGATGCCCTCGACCGACAAGATGTTTGGCGGGTCGAGCGTGGTGGCACTGGCGGTGGTGGACGGAGGCGCGCAGGGGAGCAAGGGCGCGCTCGAGATTGCGGGCACGATCAGCGCCGGGTCGCCTTACCCGTGGGCGGGGGCGATGTTTTCGCCCGGGGCGCAGCCCTTTGCACCGGTGAATCTGTCGGCGACGCCGGTGCTGGAGTTCTGGACCAAGGGCGACGGCAAGCAGCACCGGGTGCTCTGCTTCACGGCGACGGGCGGGCGGATTCCGGCGCAGTCGGTGTTCATGACCAGTGCAGACTGGACGGAGATCCGGATTCCGATGGAGAACTTCAACGGCAGTGATGGGCACGATGTCGAGAGCGTGATCTTCGATGGCGGGTTGATCCCGGGACAGTTCCGGTTTGCGGTTGACCAGGTGCGGTTTGTGGCGAAGTGAATGAGAAAGAAATGCAGGTCCCTTCGGCTGCGTGTCCTCCGGACACTCCGCTCAGGATGACAGTTCAGTTGAGATACGAATTTATTCAGAAAGAAGGAGAGGTTATGAACGAAACGAGGAATAACGCGATGGACAACACGATGGATCACGAGCTGCAAGGCCGGCTTGCTCTGATGGAGAGCATGATCGCGGAGGGGCGCAAGACAACCGAATATTGGGGCTGGGCGTTTGTGCTGTGGGGTATCGCTTACTTTGTGGCGATCGGGTGGAGCTATCTTTCGGGGCGCGGTGACATCGCGTGGCCGGTCACGATGATCGGCGGAGTCGTTCTGACCACCATGATTGCTCGCGCCAAGAAAACGGGAAGAGCCTGCACCACGACATCCCGCGCAATCTCATCGATCTGGACGGCTGTCGGGCTGGCCTTCTTCGCGTACTGTTTTCCACTATCTGCGAGCGGCCACGCTGAGCCGCACGCCTTTCAGGCCACGGTGGAGGTATTGCTAGGGGTGGCGAACCTGGCTTCCGGCCTGCTTCTCCGTTGGCGGCAGCAGCGTGTTATTGGACTGCTTTGGATGTCAGCGGCGGTGGCCACCTGCTTCGTTTCCAGATCCGCGATTGTGATCATCTTTATGGTGGCGACGCTGGTCTGCCTGGTGGGCTTTGGAGTGTACCTGATGATTCGCGAGTCGCGTGATAAGGCGCGGGCGGGGCAGGTGGTCCATGCCTGAAAATGGAAGGGTGGGGAGTGGCGGGCCTGAGCTGCCGGGACCGGAGCCGCCAAATCTGGATCAGATCATTCACGCTCCACTACGGCTGGCAGTGCTTTCGCTGCTGGCCACGGTGGAGCGGGCCGAGTTTACCTGGTTGCGGCAGAAGACGGGGTCGACGGATGGCAACCTGGGAGCGCACCTGTTGAAGCTGGAGGAGGCAGGGTATGTGGGAGTGGAGAAGAAGTTCGTGGCGCGCAAGCCGGTCTCGCTCTACTGGATGACGGAGCGGGGCCGGGCGGCACTGACGGGATATGTACAGGCGCTGCGCAAGCTGATGGGGGCGGTACTGGTTTCGTGAGGTTACTTTTATTCTGCTGCCAAAGACATAAACTCTGGCCTAATGTCCCAAAACGGGAAACCCTGACCAGAATTACGTATTCCGCGTAAAGAAATCTTGCGGTGAGCCAACATTTTCCTTGTAGGTGCCTTCTGAATTGGTAACAGCAGAGGCAACTTCCGGTCTTCCAACCCGCCTAACGGTAACACTCCTCTCTCGAGAACCCACGTTCTCATCCCCTCCTCCCTGGAAATCCTTCTTCGATGCCTCTAGAGCGGGCCCGCCAGAAAGCGGGCCCATGCGCTCTTTGTGCTGATGAATGCAGCCTCTCGACTTCGCTCAGGATGACACGCAGAATAGAAGCATGCCCAGGTCTCCAGAGAGCGATTCAGCGATTCAGGCGGTGGATGACCTGCTTGCAGGGGTGGGGGTGGTCCATGGCCGGCGTCTGATTCGTCGTGGCACGCCTCGCTATCGCAGGCAGGATGAGGATCTCCGCGCCGAATCCCCGGTGAGCCAAACTGAGATCCGTAGAGTTGGCGATGTGGAAGTGGTGCATGTGCCCTCCTGGGGAGATGAGCACGCGTGGCTTCGCCACGGCTTCAGTACGCGCCGGGGCGGGGTCTCGACGGTCTACCGCAGGGAGCAGGGATTAGGGAGTGCTGTTGGGGAGTTGAATCTGGGGTTTACGGCTTCGGATTCGGCCGAGAATGTGGTGCGCAACCGGGAGATCTTTTGCTCTGCCGTGCTCGGGGTTGCAGTGCCCGGGGCAGCGGCGGAAAGCAGCAGCAACGGGCTGGTGACCCTATACCAGATCCACTCTGGGCTGAGCTACCGGATTCCCCAAGATAGTGTTGGCAAAACAGGGGAGATGAAGGGCGATGGCCTGATGACAGACCAGCCTGGCGTTCTACTGGGGATCCAGACGGCGGATTGCATTCCGGTGCTAATTGCCGACCCGAAGCGGCGGGCGGTGGCGGCCTTTCATGCAGGGTGGCGTGGAACGCTGAAGCGGATTGTGGAAGGCGGCGTCGGCCGGATGCGCACCGAGTTTGGCAGCAAGCCGGAGGACCTGGAGGCGGCGATTGGGCCGGGAATCGGAAGCTGCTGCTATGCCGTGGGCGAGGATGTGCGGAGCGAGTTCGAGTCGCAGTTCGCCTATGCTTCGGAGCTCTTCAGCGAAGTTTATGACTCGGATCCGGTGAAGGAGAAGTATCCACTGCTGTTTATGACGGCGCGGGCGCCCGGGCATAGCGACATAGGTCCTGGCATGCACCTGGACCTGGTTGAAGCGAACCGGCGGCAGTTGCTGGTCGCAGGGCTTCGGATGGAGAGCGTTTATGCCTCGCATACGTGCACTGGTTGCAACGCGGACCAGTACTTCTCATACCGCGCGGAAGCCGGTTTTTGTGGGCGGATGATGAGCGCGATTGGGATCGCGGAGGACTGAATGCCACTCAAAGACCGCGCCGCGAAGACTAGGCCAGTTTCAGGGTAAGTGTAGACCCAGGAGATAGAGCTGGACATGGCCGTTCTTTGAGGACGGCACACCGGGCGTGTCTTTCGCGCCAGCCACAGTAACCCTGAAACTGGTTTAGGTGATGTGTGCAGCGTCGGTCTCGTTTTCGGGATCTCCCTCCGTGGTCGCATGTGAGGCGCCGCCTGCCGGGCGGGGATTGACCAGGTCGCGCAGTTCCTTGCTGGGCTTGAAGTAGGGGACACGCTTGGCAGGAACCTGCACCTTGTCGCCTGTTTTGGGATTGCGTCCGGTGCGCGGTTTGCGTTGGCGAATGCGAAAGCTGCCGAAGCCGCGGATTTCGATCTTGTCACCGGTCTGCAGCGCACGAATCACCGAATCGAAGATCGTCTCTACGATCACCTCGCCGTCCCGCCGGGTTAGGTCGCCGAGTTGAGTTACCTCCTCAACCAGATCTGCTTTGGTCATAAGTCTCTCTGGCTCCATGAGCCTTGAGTTCTGCTAGAGCATTTCTCCTGATGCTGTGAATGCGCGGAGTGAAATTCCGTGCAGCCTTCCTCGAAGAAAGGCTGCATCCGCTTCTGCTTGCCGTCTACACCTACAGGAGAAATGCTCTATGTCAGTGATAGTAGATGCACATCTTGCACTTATCGACACCATAACTCAGGGCCGATCGTGCTGCGAGGCGGAGTTTTCGAGACAGATGTAACGTATGATGAGCAAGTTGCCCGAAGGTCTCAGCCAAGTCACCCACGTGAACGAGTCTCCTCACTACAGCATTATCATTCCGGCATACAACGAGAGTGCGCGTATTGGTAACGCGCTGCGCTCGGTGATCGCTTGCGTAGAGGCGCGCGGCTGGGATGCCGAGGTTTTGGTCGTGGACGATGGATCGCAGGATGACACGGTGGCGATTGTTACCGGATTTGCGGGCCGGCACCCTCTCCTTCGGCTGATCCGGAACGAACGGAATCGCGGCAAGGGATACAGCGTGCGGAATGGCATGCTGCACGCCACGGGTGAGGTTGTGATGTTCACGGATGCCGACCTCTCTGCGCCAATCGAAGAGGCGGAGCGGCTGTTTGCGGCGATCCAGGATGGAGCGGATATCGCCATTGGTTCAAGATGGCTCGACCGTGGGCGGCAGACTACGCATCAGCCCCTCTATCGGCGTTTTTTCGGCCGCTGTTTCAATGGGATGACGCGGCTGTTGATGGGATTGCCCTTTGCGGACACACAGTGCGGCTTCAAGGCCTTCCGGCGCGAGGTGGCGCAGACAGTCTTTCAGCTGCAGCGGATTGAGCGCTGGGGATTCGATCCGGAGCTGCTATTTATCGCGCTCAAGCGGGGCTACGTGGTGAAGGAAGTGGCTGTGACCTGGGGACACGATGAGCGCAGCCGCATCTCGTACCTGAGGGATGGCATACGCATGTTGCAGGAGTTGGTGTACATCCGATGGAATGCGCTGCTTGGGGTGTACAGCAAGCGTGTACCGGAGGCGGACCGGCAGTCGCCATCCTTACAACGTTAGCCAACCAAACAAAAGCGCCCACGCGGGCGCTTTTGTTTGGTTGGCTCGGTCCAGAGTTCAGGAGGCCAACAGGGTTGGTCGAACATTCGGCGTAGGCGAAGCCGGTGTTGGCGAGCGACGGTGTTGGATTGTCTTGGCAGACAGCCGTACACCCGCCTCGCTTGTCTGTTCCAGCATGAATATCTCGGAACAGACGCCACACAGCCAGAAGTGCTCGACTTTGCGCATACTCTTTTCCGCGGATGGAGTGGCGTCCGAGAGTACGTTGAACCTGTAGATACGTCCCTCACGCAGGTAGTGAAGGGGTTTACAGCATTGGGGGTTGGCGCAATGGTTCACCATACTTGTCTCCTACCCGGTTCGATCGCCTGTTATGGCGATCGGTAAACGCCTAACGTTGGGCGCAGGTGCATGATTTGGCTTCGTGAGAAAGAGGTTCCTAAGGTAACTTACCTATGATGTGTCGTCTTGTCCATAAGTTTGTACCGACACCTCCAAATATTTGTCAGGCATCACGGACAGTTACTTTCGATCTGTGGACTCCTTCATAAATCTCAGACTAACGCCTACGCGGAGCCTGCCGATATGCGAAGATAGAAAGTTTGGCGTTTCGCGAAATCACCTATGGCTATCCTCCGCTCCGCTTTTATCACCCTCTCTCAGAATGCCGCTCTTCGCCAGTTCTCGGAACGTTCCGTTATGGGACGCAAGATGTCCTCCCGGTTTGTCGCCGGCATGCAACGGGACGATGTGCTCGATGCAGCCAAGGCTCTGAACCAACAGGGTATCTCGGCCACTCTGGACAGCCTGGGTGAAAATGTCCACACACCCGAGGAGGCGAGGCGATCGGCCGAGATCTATCACCAGCTGCTGGACTCTATCCGGGACCGCAACCTGAACGCGAATGTCAGCGTAAAGCTGACACAGATGGGGATGGAGCTGGATCCACAGCTGGCCGAAGGGATAGTTCGCGACCTGGTCCGGCATGCCCGTGAGGTCGACAGCTTTGTGCGGGTAGACATGGAGGGCACGCCGTACACCCAGGCCACGATCGACTTGGTGCGCCGTATCCATGCGGAGGAAGGCAATCGGGACCGGGTCGGCATTGTGATCCAGGCGTACCTCTATCGCAGCCAGGCAGACATCTCCGGCTTGATGAGGGACGGGATTCGCGTGCGCCTCTGCAAGGGCGCATATCAGGAGCCGGCTACCCTGGCTTTTCCGGAGAAGACTGACGTGGACCGGAACTTCGTCAAATTGATGGAGTTGCTGGTGGCCAGCGGTGTCTATAACGGGATCGCGACCCATGATGAGGCGATGATCGAGGCTACCCGGCGCTTTGTCCGCGAGCGGGGTATCGATCCTTCCAAGTTTGAGTTCCAGATGCTTTATGGCGTCCGACGCGACCTGCAGAAGTCACTGGTGGGCGAAGGCTTTGGCATGCGGGTGTATATCCCATTCGGGACGGAATGGTACCCATATTTTATGCGGCGGCTGGCCGAGCGCCCGGCGAATGTGCTGTTTCTGGCGAAAAACCTGCTGCGGAATTAGAGCGTTGATCTGGAGTTGGTCGATAAATCCGATCAGGTTGAAGTGGCTGAATCCCGCGTGAGCGCGCGACTCTGCAGGTGGCTACAATCCGAGATGCATGGCCACCGAATTGCGCTCGTTTTCGAAGATCAACCTGGGGCTGGCGATCGGCCCAGTCCGCCCCGGTGGCTTTCACGCGCTCACCACTGTCTACCAGACCCTCCCGCTGCATGATCGGGTGCGTGTGGTCGCCCGCCGCGCCGTGACTACCCGCATCCGCATTACGACCAACCACGCCCGCGTGCCCACCACCGAGAAAAACACGGCGTGGCGCATGGTCGAGCGTGCGCTGGCGGCTTTGGGCACCCGCGCTGAGGTCTCGCTTCACATCGAAAAACAGCTTCCCGTACAGGGCGGCCTGGGCGCGGGTTCGGCCAATGCGGTTGCCGCGCTGCTTGGCCTAGAACGGGAGCTGGGCCAGACACTGCCCACCCCTGAGCGGCTGCGCCTGGCCGCGGAGATTGGTTCGGATGTACCGCTATTTCTGCTGGGTGGCGCGGTACTGGGAGTGGGTCGCGGTGAAGAGGTCTACCCCCTGATAGATTTCCCGCCGGTGGAGTGCGTCGTGGCCGTCCCGCAGGTGGGCGTTTCGACACCGGCAGCCTTCCGTGACTGGGACGCACGGCACCCTCCCGTGCCAAACCCGGGAGCAGATCCGTTGACTGGAGCCGGGCCGGCCAGTACACTAGAGCGGTTGAGTCGGTCGATCGCTGCTGCATGGAGCGAGCCGCACTCCTCCGGTGTCTTTCTGCCGCGTGCCGTCCAGGGAACACCACCCTTAGCGACTCCGGATGATCGGAGAGACCTCGCCGAGACTCCGCTTCTCGCGCTTGTCCACACCGGGATTGCCAACGACTTTGAAGAGGTCGTGTTTCCGCAGCATTCCCTTTTACGTGAGATCAAGTGTCTTCTTGCGGGTTCTGGCCTCGGTCGAGACCACACGGAGGATGGCGCCTTGTATGCAGGCCTCTCCGGTTCGGGTGCGACCCTGTTTGGGCTCTACCGGACAGCAGAGGCAGCGGACCGGGCGGCGCAGCGTGTGCGGGGCTACGGGGGAAAGAACGGGGAGGAACACGGGGGAGTACATGGGGCGGTAGCGGTCTTCAGGACCAGGACCTTGCCCCGCGAAGAGTATTGGCGCACGATGTCGGTGGAGGGTTAGCCAGTGAACCCGCTGGCTGCTCCTACGCTGCAATCCGGCCAAGGTACTGGGCGATCGACTAACGGTAGGTCAAGTGCCTTTGGAGCACTTTGTCTAGGTTCGAATCCTAGTCGCCCAGCCAAGTTTTAAGCCAGGAAGAATCGTCTTCAGGGCAGGCCTGTCGTGGTGAGTTTCTGTGCCGCGGCGCGAGTATTCAGGCGGAAGCACCAACGCAAACCAGCTTGGGAGATCTGTGATGAAGCAAGAGAGCGCAGGAACAGCAGTGCAGGAAATCGAAGCTCCGGCAGCCGAGAATCGGCAGCAACGACCCGCCGCCGAACGCAAACGCGGCCGCAATCTGAGCGAAGATCGCCGCTTCAAGATTTTTGCCGGCTCCGCCAACCGGGCGCTCGCCGAGGAGATCTGCAAGCACATCGGCGTGCCGCTTGGGGAGACCCGGGTGCAGCGCTTCGCCGATGGCGAGATCTACTTTCAACTGCTCGAGAACGTGCGCGGCGCGGATGTCTTCATCGTGCAACCAACCTGCTATCCCGTGGACTCGAACCTCATCGAATTGCTGATCATGATCGACGCGCTCAAGCGCGCTTCCGCCGGTCGCATCACCACGGTCGTTCCGTACTACGGCTATGCCCGGCAGGACCGCAAGGACCGGCCTCGCGTGGCGATCTCGTCCAAGCTGGTGGCCGACCTGCTGACCACCGCGGGCGCCAACCGGGCCTTGTTCATGGACCTGCACGCCGCGCAGATTCAAGGCTTCTTCAACATCCCGGTCGACCATCTCTTTGCCAGCCCGGTGTTGGTGGGCTACTTCCGTGAGAAGAACCTTCCCGACCTGACCGTGGTCTCGCCGGACGCCGGCGGTGTGGAGCGGGCGCGCTTCTTCGCCACCAAGATGGGTGTGCCGCTGGCTATCGTCGATAAGCGCCGCACAGACATTAACGTAACTGAGGTCATGAACGTCATCGGCGATGTACGCGGCCGCACCTGCCTGATCATCGACGACATTGTGGACACGGCCGGCACGCTGGTGAAGACTGCGCATGCGCTACTGGACGAGGGCGCAACCGAGGTCTACGCCTGCGCCTCGCACGCGGTGCTCTCCGGTCCGGCGATCGAGCGCATCGCCCACTCACGGCTGAAGGAGCTAATCGTGACCGACTCCATTCCGCTGCGGGAAGAGGCCAAACAGCTCGCAAAGATCAAAGTGCTCTCGATCGCCGGCCTGTTGGGCGCGGCCATTGAGAGCATTCACATGGAGACGAGTGTGAGCTCGCTCTTTAACTAACAGCAGCTGCTAGTTTTTAGCTAATAGCTAATGCGGCTCAACATCAAGATTTCGCGGTTTTCTTAAGGGAATACTGCGCAGAAAGGGAGCGGAGAAAAGCAGCTAAAGTTAGTGGCTAGAAGCTGCTTTACCGTGCCCGAAAGGACAACACCATGGCAACACAGGAAAAGAAGGCCCCGGAAGTCGTTACCGCCACACCGCGCGAGGGCAAGTTCAACAAGAATGCGGCGCGGCGTGTGCGTGTCGCCGGCAAGATTCCCGGCGTGATCTATGGCGCCAAAGCAGCGTCCGTCGCCGTTGAACTCGACCCCAAGCAGATGATCCGGATTCTGCACTCGGCCTCCGGACACAACACCATCTTCGACGTGGAGGTTTCCGGTGCAAGCACGGTGAAGGCCATGATCGTGGATTGGCAGTACGAGCCGATCAAGGACAAGCTCATCCACGTCGACCTTAAGCGGATCGCCATGGACAGGGCCATGACCGTCGAGGTGCCGGTCCTGCTCGAAGGCACCCCGGTGGGCGTCAAGATGCAGGGCGGCATTCTGGATCAGGTGCTGCGCGAAGTCGAGATCGAGTGCCTGCCCTCGGATATTCCGAGCCACATCAGCTTCGACGTCTCGGGCCTGGAGCTGAACGGCATCGTCCGCGTCTCGGACCTTCCGCACGGTGGGAAGTTCAAGTTCCTGACCGACGAGGAGACCACTGTGGCGCACGTCACCATTATCAAAGAGGAAGCCGAACCGGCCGCCGATGCAGTGGCGGCCGCAGGGGCACCCGAGCCGGTGGTGGTGAAGAAAGGTAAGCAGGACGAGGCGGACGCAGCTCCCGACGCCAAGGATGCAAAGGACGCCAAGGGCGGCAAGAAGTAACGCTTGCCTTCCAAGGACGGGTCGGTTACGGACAGCTCGGTTACCGCCAATGCACTACGGCGCCCATTTCTGGTAGTCGGTCTGGGAAATCCGGGGATCGAGTATCAATGGACGCCGCACAACGCTGGCTTTCTGGCCATCGACCGGATTGCTGCGCAGACCGGCGCTGTGGTCGCCAACCGCCGCTGCAAGGCGCTAACGGCCACCACCCGGATCGCCGGGCAGGAGGTCATTCTGGCCAAGCCCGAGACCTTTATGAACCTGAGCGGCAACGCCGTTCGGGCTCTGGTCGAGGAGTTTGGGCTCGATCCGGTCAGAGATCCCGGCAAGGATCTGTTGGTGATCTACGACGAGCTCGACCTGGCGCTGGGTTCGTTGCGGGTGCGGGAGCGGGGATCGCCGGGCGGGCATAACGGAGCGAAATCGATCTCCGGGATGCTAGGTACGGAAGAATGGGCACGCATCCGGATCGGTGTTGGACCGGATGGATTGGAGACAGCGGGGCGCGGCCGGGACTATCTGCTGACGCCAATGCGCAAGGGGGAGTTGGCGGCCCTCGACGAGGTTCTCGACCGTGCAGCACGCGCGGTTGAGGTTGTGATCACGCGGGGCGTTCCCGCGGCAATGAATGAGTTCAATCGCCGGGAGCCGCCGCCCGCCGGCTAAGGACCCAAGCCCCCGGGCTAGGGACCTAAAAGGGCAGCAAGGCTAGCAGTTTGGATCTGAAGTTGAGAGTGACAGGAAGAGAGATACCCATATGCAACGTAGCTACGAAGTCATGTTTATTGTTCGCCCCGATATCGAAGAAGGGGATCTGGACAAGCTCATCGCGGCCCTGGAAGGGACCATCACCACCGGTGGGGGCACGCTGAAGTCGACCGAAAAGCTCGGCCGTCGCAAGCTCGCCTACATGGTCCGCAAGTTCAACGATGGCAACTATGTGCTGTTTCACATCGATGCAGACGGTTCGCTGATCGCCGAGCTGGAGCGCCGCCTGCGCGTCTCTGAGCCGGTGATCAAGTTCCTCACCGTGCGCATGGACGAAGAAGAGAAGCGCATCAACAAGATCAAAGCTATCCGCGCCACTCGCAAGAAGGTCAGCGCCCAACCGGCACCACCGCCAGCCGACACGGAAGCAGCGCCAGCACCGGCTGCTCCGGTGGCCGCAGAGGCAGCACCTGCGGAAGCCACAGCAGTTAGCGCCTAAATGCTCGCTCAGCGCCGCAGTTGCGAAGCGTGAGCAAAACTCAGCCGGTCCGACGCAGACGCGCGGGCCGATCCCGGCTCCTCTCATTGCAGTGTGTGGAGATCGCGGGAAGACAGAAAGGGAACCATGGCTGACGAAACCAGCACAGCAACACCCAGCACCGCAGCATCAGGGGCCGCCGAAGGCGGAGCCTCAACACCAACCGGCGCAGCGCCGGCAATCACCAGCGATCGCCCAACCGGCACCTTTGGCGAGCGTCCGGCGGGTGACCGTCCCGAGCGCCCAGCCGGCGACCGGCCCCAAGGCGGCAGTCGCGGCCCCGGCGGTCCCGGCGGTCGTGGCCCGGGTGGACCCGGAGGCGGTCGCGGCCCTGGCGGTCCGGGTGGACCTGGCGGACGTAAGTTCTTCCGCCGCAAGAAGGTCTGTAAGTTCTGCGTGGAAAAGATCGATGCCATTCCCTATCGCGACGTGCGCCTGCTGCAGGGCTTCGTGGCTGAGCGCGGCAAGATCGTGCCCCGCCGCCTAACCGGCGTCTGCACCAAGCACCAGCGCCGGCTCACGCGCGCCATCAAGCAGGCCCGCAATATCGCGCTGCTGCCCTTCGCCGCGCGGTACTAACGGGACGGAACAACCGGGTGTCCCACCCTGAGCCTGCGAAGGGAAAGGGTGGGATCGCCAAAGTCAGTTGAGGAGAGTTCGTTATGGAAGTCATTCTGAAAGAAGATCTGGACACGCTCGGTCACCGCGGCGATGTCGTAAAAGTTGCGGACGGCTATGGCCGCAACTTCCTGCTGCCCAAGAAGCTGGCCATTGAAGCCACGGCAGCCAACAAAAACGTCATCGACCAGATGAAGCAGTCGGCCATCCGGCGTTCCGCCAAGGAGAAGACCGAGGCCGAGCAGCTCGTCGCACAGCTCGATCAGATCGCGCTGGTCTTTGAACGCCGCGTCGGCGAAAACGAGCACATCTTCGGCTCCGTCACCTCCGCCGATATCGCCCATGGGCTGGAGGCGCAGGGCTTCCACATCGACCGCCGCAAGGTGCAGCTCGACGAGCCGCTCAAGCAGCTTGGGGAGTTCCACGTGCCAGTCAAACTGCACCGCGAGGTCTCGGCGCACATCAAGGTCACGGTCAAGGGCGAAGAGGCCTAACCGCACAAACCCAACTGGAGGGCCTATTCTGGCGAAGCTTGGATGAGTTCCGACCACGCGGGCACAAAAATGAATTCTCCTTTGTGCCCCGTGTTTTCACACAAGAACTCGTCCGCCTGCATCTGCTCTCACGAAGCGCATCTCTGGGCGCGAGTAGGTGGCGATGCGAAACGCACGAGTTCTCCCCATCCTAGGCCTGCTGTTCTGTTGCCTGTTGCCGCCCGGGATTCTCCCCGCGCAGAACACCACCCCCGCCCCGCCCGAATCCGCTACGACCCCGCCTGCCGCGCCAGAGCTGCCAAAACAGGAGCTGCCAAAACAGGAGCTGCCAAAACTCGACCGCCCCGTAATTGGTGTGGCGCTCGACGGTGGTGGTGCGCTCGGCCTGGCGCACATTGGCGTGCTCCAGTGGTTTGAGGAGAATCACATTCCGGTCGACCGCATCGCCGGGACCAGCATGGGTTCGCTCATTGGCGGCCTCTATGCTACGGGGCATACGGCCGCCGAGATCGCCGAGATTGCGACCTCCAGCGATCTGCTGGACAATGTCTTTCGCCTCGAGCCCGACTACCAGAACCTGAACTTCCGGCGCCGCGAGGACCGCCGCGAACTGCCGCAGGCCTTCACCGTGGGGCTGCGCGGAGGCATTCACTTCCGCAACTCGTTTCTGCAGGCGCGCGGGCTTAACGAGTTTCTCGAAAATGCCTTTCTCCCCTACAACAACGTCGAGCTGAACTACAACGAATTGCCGATCCCCTTCCGCTGTGTTGCGACAGACCTCAATACCTTTCAGCCCTTTGTCTTCGAGCAGGGACCGCTCCCGCTGGCCGTGCGCGCCTCCGTCTCCATTCCGGCGATCTTTCCACCAGTCCAATACAACGGCCACTACTACGTCGATGGTGGCATCGTTGACAACCTTCCCGTAGACGTGGCCTTTGACGACCTCCACGCGGACAAGGTGATCGCAATCTTCCTGCCGGTCGCTGCTTTGGACAAGGAGGACGTCAGCTCCATCGTGGGCGTGCTACAGCGCGCCTTCTCCGCGGGAGTCGCGCGGAACGAGAAGCTTTCCCTGGAGCGGGCCAGCATCGTCGTCGAGCCAGACACCACCCGCTTCTCGGGCGGTGACTACGAGGACGCGAGGAAGATCATTGCTGCTGGTCATGCTGCTGCGGAAAAGGACCGGGCCGAGCTTCTTCCGTACGCGATCAGCGACACTGCTTGGCGCGCGTATCTCGCCGCCAAGCAGTCCCGCCGCCACACCGGACCCCTGCTGCTGGCCGCCGTCAAGGTGCAGGGCCCCGCCGAGGGTCCCGGGCCCGCAGCAGCGCGCGCACTCAAGCCGCTGGAGGGCAAACCCATCGAGGCGCGGCGCATCCAGGCAGCGCTCGCACCGTTGCAAAGCAACGGCCGTTTTGGCGCCCTCTTCAGCACCTACGCCGTGCATGGTGGCCCCGCGACCTCCAGCCTCGGCGCTCCCGCTACTGGTGTGTTGGTGCAGGTAGGGGATTCGGAGAGCGGGCCGCCTTTCCTGTTGGCAGGCCTGGATCTTACGGCGCAGACCTCGAACGTGACCCGCACCACTTTTGACTTCCGGGTGGTCAATCAGGACCTCGGCGGCTACGGCTCCGAGTTGCGTTCGGACATCCGCGTTGGCTTTCTAACGCAGGCCTCCACCGAGTACTACCGGCGGCTCTCCGCGCGTGGGCTTTTTCTACAGCCGCACCTCGGTATCCTTCGTCAGCCGGTGTACATTTGGGCCAATCAGCGGCGCATCTCCGAGCGGTTGGAGCAGCGGGCCGGGGGAGGCCTGGACTTTGGCCGGACCCTAACCCCGCGTTTGCAGCTGGCGGCTGAGTGGCGTGACCAGGTGATCCGCTGGCATGCCCGGACCGGCACAGACTTTCTGCCCGATCTCTCCGGCAGCTCGCAGATGGCGGTGGTGCACGTCACCTACGATGGCCATAATTCTGCCTTGATTGCGGAGAACGGGTTCCGGGTGGACGCTCAGGCAGGCTATCTGTATCGAAGCGTGGCGAGCCAGAACGCTCCTTACGCTGCCCTGCAGTCGAGCTATGGCCTGACGCTGCGAGAGAAAAACATATTCAACGTTTCGCTAAACGCCAACACGTACTTCCGCCGCAACGTGGCGCAGCCGTTGCGTTTTGAGCTGGGCGGGCCGCTGCGGCTCTCCGCGTCGTCAGTTGCTGAATACCGCGCTACCGATGACTACCTGGCTCGCGCGGGTTACCTGCGGCAGATCTCCGCGTTGCCGCGGAGCATTGGTCAGGGCCTCTACCTGAGCCTAGGCTATGAGGCCGGCGAGGTGTGGACACCGGAGCAGCCGGTGTTTCTGCGCGAGGATGGAGTGGTTGGGCTGGTTGCCTCGACGCCTCTTGGCGCTATCACGCTGGGAGGCTCGATCGGCGACGCGGGGCGGCGCAAGGTCTTTTTCACCTTCGGGCGGCTGTTCTAACCAGCTTTGCCGTTCAGTAGACACCATCGCACGTCGTGTCCGCGAAGAGCCGGGCGTAGTGCGCTGCGCGTTCCTGATCGATCCGAGCTCACAAATTATGTGACGAGGGTGGTTAACACTTTTAAATACAAAACTCTCATTATTAATAATTGTCATAGACGTACATAGCGGCTGTCGATTAGGCGCGGCTCGCGATGCCGAAGCTGCCCGGATATAGCTCGATGAGCTCCACGCCATCGTGGTAGCAAGATTGGAGTCAAACTTACCGCAAAGATGGCTTCACCGGAAATCAACGAGGGGTGGCCAGATCCAGAACGTAGTTGTGGCCGTCGTCATAGATGTGCCGTCGCGTCTCTGCCAGCTCCCGGTATTGCCGGTGCCCTTGTAAGAGAAGATAGGTAATGTTGCGCCAGGCCTGCGTGACTGCAGGATCCGTCTGTTTTGCGGCGTTCTCCCAATCCGCAAGAAACGCCTGATCCCCGTACGAATAAGCGATGTACCGGATCCCGTGCCCGGCAAGGTAGTTCGCGAGCGCTTCGCCATCTCCATGGATAGGCCATCCCGGCGGCAGACTCGCAGAGGCAGTGAAATCCGCTGAGTAGATGGTCTGCTTGCGAAAATCCATCTTGCGAAAATCCAGGAGAAAGGGATAGTCGAGCGTCTCGATGGCGATGCTGTCCGGCGGCATTGCCGTTTGCAGCGCAGCGTATTGAGCTGGCGCGCCAACTGGTGCAATAGACCAGGGACGCAGGCTGGCCTGCAAGTCGGCCCACATCTCACGATAGATGTTCTCCCACCGCAGCATGGAGATAAACGTAAAAGCGAGCAGCGCCACAGCTGCGGGAGCCAGCCAGGGACGCAGCCAGCCCGTTCCTCGCCGCTGCCGCAGAGCAAAGGCCAGGATCAGAAGGAGCGCGGGCAGGATGCATGGGTAGTTATACCGGCGTAGCGAATCGCCACCGGTGAGCCATCCTGTCACGATCGTTCCGAGCAAGGCGGCCGCCGTGATCGCGATAGGAACCGCCGCGAGTTCGTCGTCTCTCAACAGGTAAAATTCGGCGGCTAAGAATAGCGCGAGAGCCCAGACTAAGCCGAAGATCTTCAGCAGTTCATGCGCCGATGGAAAGCTCGACGCGGAGGGCAGATGGTAGTAGCTCGTGTAGTCGTACCCATGACCGGAAATCGGATAGAAATACGTACCTGACATTGTGTGCATTGCGACGGCCCACGGTAGCAACACGACTATGCATAGGATCGCTGTAACTGCCGCATCGCATGCCACCCGGCGCACGCTGCGCCGCCGTAATTCAAGTGCATAGAAGATGGCGCAAAAGAAGAACACGTGGGGCACGTAGGTCGATTTGCAACCGATAATGAGCGCCGCGCTCGCTCCGATTAGGGCAGCGTGCACCCATGTGCGCTCGTCCTTGCGCAGGGCAGCCGCGGCAAAGACGGCAGCAGCCAACAGCAGCGCCGCTGGCAAGGTAGTCATCGTCAGGTTGAAGCGGATGTGCGGCATGGCAAGCGCCGCCAGTGCGAAGAGCCAGACCGTGCTTCGCGAAGTGGCAAACCCGAAGAGCGCTGGAAGCTCCAGGCTGGCCACTAACAGCAAGAGCAGCCCGATGCCCTGGTCCAGCATCTGCGTGGATTCGAGCGGGAGCGCGACCAGCGCTAGATCTTGCAGAAAGTAGGGAGGCCCTAGACTGCTCTGGAGACGCCGTTCGTTGAACGGGTCTGCAGCGAAGTGGTGGGTCTCGAGCATCTTCGCGGGGAAGAGCAGATACGCCTCGTAGTCGTCCACTCCCTGGTAGCCGGTGCGGTGCACCGTGGATGCATAACGGAAGACGAAAAGAGCTGCGAGGAGAAGCAGAACAACAGTTCCGAATCTTGTACCTGGAACTGTTACATTATCCCGCCGTTCTGAGTTTGTGCCTTGGTGGGGTGTGCTCTGGGCTCTGCTTTGGAGTCTGACCTGAAGCCATCCAGCGACGGCCAGCAGCGCTCCAGCAAGCACCATCGCGATGAGCAGCTTGGGATAGATCACCTGCGCCAGGTTCAGCAGGCCGCCCACAAACGCAAGCAATGCAAGGCCCGCAACGGACATAGCCGTCAGGCGTGCTTGGCGCACGCGCAAAACTCGGAGGGCTAATCCGCCCCAGCCCACGGCGCTCAAAAATACCAGCGTGCACCAGAGCAGGGCGAAGAGTGCTGCAAAAACGGAAGCGACTGTCATTCTGTCTAATCTACAATTCTGCCCTGGATCGGCTTCGCACCGCTTCCAGCACGGCCTCCGCACACACCCGCATGTCGAAGTGCCTCTCAAAACAGACGCGAGCGCGGACGGCATACGCGAGGCGCTCAGCTTCCGGCATGCCAGCCCAGGCGGTCAGCATGCGCTCCGTTCCCGCAACCGTGTCGGTTTCCACTAATCCCGCGCGTTCGCCTGCAATCTCCCGCCAGATATTCACTTTGTCGGAGATGAGCGTCGGCCGGCCAAGTGCCAGGGCCTCCGCTACTGCTACTCCAAAATTCTCCTGGTGTGAGGGCAGCACAAAGACCTCAGAGGCTGCAAGCGCCGCCCACTTACGATCTTCCAGCAGCAACCCCGTCCACGTCACCCGTTCCGCGATGCCCAGACGCTCTGCCAACAGCATCAGCTCCGCCTGCCAGCCCATCTGGTCCGGTCCCGCCATCAGCAGATGCCAGGCCGTATTCTTCGCGAGCGAGCTGGCAAAGGCCTGCAGGAGCAGGTCGCATCCTTTTTTGGGATGGAGCCGCCCGAGAAATAACGCGATCCGCTTACCCACAAGCTCCGGGTACTCGGACAGGAAGGCTTGCCGATCCTCATCGAGAGTAGTTTGCGATGCCTGACTCACCGGACTGGTCGTCCCCAACCCCGTGACCACGCCATGCGCCTTATAGAGCCAAAAGGACTGCGCCGCTAGCAACTTCTCTTCTTCGCTGGTGAACAATGTCGCCGCCGCGTCTCGAATGACCCGGTAATCCGCCCACGGCCAGTACAGCCATTTTTTGAGGTGCTTGAGTGGATAGCGCCGCTTGAACCAGGGATCGAGCATTCCGTGCGGGAAGACAAAATACGGTGTCGCGCTTCCCGCTAATGCCTTCCGGCAGCCATAGCCGTGATACTGCCAGAGGCCATTCACGATGACAGCGTCGAAGCGCTCACGGTGCTCCCGCAGCCACGGCACCAAGCGCTCAGCATAGCCATACTTTCCCCGCGCCGGTCCCAGCCGATGCAGCGGAAAGCGCAGCTCTCCCACCTCCTCTGGCGCTGCGTCTTCCGACGCGGACGACGGTGTCTCCAGCGAGGCAAACTCCACAGTATGGCCCAGCGCTTGATGCACCATGGACATCTGCCGGATCGCCTCAATGGGTCCACCATCAGCCGGATTGGTAGTCCTGAAAAGGTGGAGAAGGCGCACGGGTGAAACGGTCCAATCTGTACTGAAGTGAAAGGGTGCGCACTCGCGGAGAGACTGGCGAAGGCCAGCATCGAGAGTCCAGCTTTGCTGAGCTAGCTGGAATGAGGCCATGTTTTGGCCACATCGCAGGAAGTTCGTGCCCACAGGTACACCTGCAATCTGTCGTTAATTCATGCAGTCGATTTTAGCTTCCGTACGTAGGTGGAGCGAATCTTGCGTGTCTTCCCCTCATCGAAGTGCACCAGCAGGTCATCCCCGCTTACATCGGCCACGCGCCCACTGCGTGCGTACTCAGCGCGTGCGCGCCCTCTCCAGGCCTTTACGCGCGGGGCCGTCAGGTCCTGCTCCGTTGCGGGAGGTCATGGGCAGTGTGGCTGAGGTCGTAATCGTGTTGGCCACGGAGGGATCATCCCGAAGCTTGAGATAGAGCTGGCCCCCGGCGGGACGCGGCACATTCAATGTGGTGCTGGCAAAGCCATCCGGTACAGAGATGCTGTGCGAGAACTGGGCATCCGAAGCAACGGAATCGATCAGAAACAGATTCGTTCCAGTCAAGGTGCATTCGCCTGCTGTGTCAGCTTGGGCAGCGGAGCCGACCGCCGATCCCGTGCTTGCGCCCCCCGGCGCAGACTGCGCACCGATGGCCGCGGGCTGGTCTTCTCCATTTGCTTGAGCATTCGCCTGGGCCGGCGTTGTGCCCGCCGGGGTTGCGTTTTTGGAGGCGCGAGGGCAACGGAGTGCAGTGATCGAAGGTACGCGCACCAGAGTTCCCAGCGGCGTCCAATCGCCCTTGACTCCATTTGCGTCCACAGGCCGCAACTGCAGGGGACCAAACGCGGAGGGCCCAAAGCTCTTCAACGGATCGAAGACACCGCGCAGGATAGTTGCATCCTGCAGGATCAGGCTGCCGTCGCTCATGTCCAGGGTGGTGTGCAGCGACTCATCCGTCGATGCGATCTCAATTCTTTCTGTGCGAGAAAACGACGCGGGTACGACAGTCTTCAGGAAGAACGAGACTCTTTCTCCCATTGGCAGCTCATTTGGATCAGTGAGAGTTACATTTGTAGGGGAGGCGTTCGCAGCAGCCTGGTCCGGGGCGGGCTCCACGCTTTTGCTCATGAGCGTCACCTGTGGACGAGCCGCCTCGCTACTGGTGGGGATGCTGAGAACGCGACCGTCCTTGAGCGCTACCTTTGCCGTCAGTTGTTGCTTAGGCGCGAGCGCCTTTGCCGCGGCTGCGTCGACCGCCTTCATCTGCAGCAGGTCCTTATCGCCTTTGCGCGACAGCTCACCTGGAACAAAGTGGACTCCCTCGACCACGAGGTTAGACACTTCATCCAGCCGCGTCCCTTTCAGAACCCCGGTGCTATCGCCGGAGTGGAACGAGAAGGCATCCAGGTGGCCGGCCTCGGCATAGGTGTGTAGCGGCATCTCATCCGGCTTCGCCAGCCCTCCCTGCTGTACCAGAAGCGTCAGCGAACCCGGGGCTGCATCCGCAAGCGGAATCTTCAGCGAAAGCTCGTCCGGCTTTGTCACCTTGTACTCTGCCTGCATCTCCTTCCCGGCTGCATCGCGGAAGCTGACACCCGTCACACACGCGGCCTCTCCCTGGAGGTGCAGTTCGTCCTCACGGCCCACCACCAGCGAAGTCGTGTCGGCAGGCGCCACTGTCCAGGTTACGGAGTGCGGCAGCTGCAGCGGGAAGCTGGGCCCGGTGAAGGGCTGGAAGCCCCACAGACCTTTCACAGTGCCGCTAACGTGAGTGCCACTCAATCCGCTGGTGCTGGTGTTCGCTCCGAGCTTTGTCCCCTGTGGCGACGCCGCGTCCACGACAAAGCCACCCTTGGAGGCGACTGCCGTGGTGGGCAGATCGACACTCTTGCCGGTCTTGTCCTGTACATGGAGCACCAGATTATGCGCGTACGCGGTGGAGTAGACCAGGGGCGATCCATCGGTTGGAAGCACAAGATCCGCGCCTGCCAGGCAGCGAATCTGCTTGGGATCTATCGCGTGAAGCGGGGGAAACTGCGGCGGCTCAATCGCTGGCAAAGCCACAACGATCACCGACTTTGGATTGTGAAAGGAAGGCGGGTTGTTGAGCTTGAGATCGAGCGTGTCCTGCTTAGGAAAGTTAAGGGCCGGGATGTACTGGTACTCCGCTGTATGCAGGCTCTCCAGCAGCCGCGCCATGTCTACCACAGCGCCCACATAGGCGCTGTAATAGCCTGCGCCCGCAGTGGGCGTGGCGCTTAGCTGGGAGACCAGGTCGGAGCCGGGCCCGTTGGTCAACGTCGAGACCATTGACTGGCTGTGGCCGTCGTTCAGGACCAGCTGGTCGCTATTTTGCGTAAGGCACTGCTCCTGCTCGTTTGTGGGCTTGTCGAAGCAATCCTGGTTCACCTTGAGATTCAGGCTGCGAGCCAGCAGCAGAGAGATATCATGGAGCGTCTTGGGATCCGCGTCCGATGCCTTACGTATTGCTGCCACATAGGTCTGCACGCGAGAGCGGTCCAGGCTGGCCTGGTTCAGGTCCTGCGAGGATCGCACAAACGCTCCCGGACGTCCCCTGACCGCATTGCGCAGCGTCTTATAGTCTCCACCCGTCTCGGGGGCAAGAAAGAGCAGAGTCTGCTGGGCGTCTTCCGGCACTGTGAAGACGAGGCCTTCCTCGCTGACCTGCTTTGACCACGTCTCCGCTTTGAGAAACCACTTTTCAGGTGGGGGATTGGTCGCGCCGCGCAAAAAGGCGATCACCATCAAGTAACGGGCGGACTGCGTCGGCGGCAGATTTGGATGCACCCACACCTTGTCGCCAGGCTCGAGGTTGGGCACCTCCGCGATCGGCAGCGTCTTGCCCCCGCGGGTCACGCGCACGTCAATCTTGGGACCTGCAAGATCGAAGGGGGCCGTAGTGTCGGCGGGCAACGCCGGTATCGTCCCGCTGAGTAGCAGGGCGGTAGCCACACACGCACGCCGGAAATTCATACAAACTCCCTTTCGACTCAAGAACATCAAGACACAATTTTGCAAAAGAATCAATCACCCAGCTCGGGGCTTGTCCGCCGCGCTACGCACGAGGTAAGGCGCGTGGGGCTCAGGTTTACTTGCCGTCATCGATAAAGATGCGGTCCGGAGCCTGTACCTTTGTATTCGGCGCATTGACCATCACCTTGAGCTGCTGAAGTCCCTTCTTGCCACTCGGGGGTGTCACACTGAGCTGATATTGATTCTCCAGATTATTTGTGATCTCGGAGAAGAACGGCTCCATATCGACTGGGTCTCCGAAGCCCACGTAGAACGTTTTGCCGCCCGTGGCTTCGGTCAGTTCGATCAGGTAATTCTGCCCGCTGTTCGTCCCGACATAGGTCCGGTCCACACCACCAGTATCGCGGAAGTAGATGGCATAGACCACGACTCCTGCCCGCAGAGCGTCGCGCATGGCTGAGTTGACGTAGGGATTTTCAGGGTCAAAGCGCAATCCGTAGTAGCGATCGATGCCGTCCGTCACCATCACGACCTCACGGCGCACGCCGGCTGTCGGCTTTGGCCAGTGTTTGACTACATCCGACAGAACGAAATAGGGGCTATTGCCGCCCGGTATCCCCATGGGCAGACGCAGCGTCGCGGCTACGGCCCCGTGATCCGTGGTGAAGGGCTGCAAGAGCCGCGCTCCACTATTCTGCATATAGGCCACCGCCACCTGCGTGGTAGGGGCCTGCTTGTTCAGGAAGGCTTTCATCTCCGGGAGGTGCAGGCCCAAGGTGCTCCGTGCAGAATCGTCGATGAGTAGCAAAAGCTGCAAATTGGTCCTGGTCCCGGGAGAAGTCTCGTGAAAAGCTTGCCAATTTTCAATGGGTACTTTGTTGCCGTCGACCTTAGCCGTCACGTGCTGGGCTGGGATCATCGTTATAGTTTCGTTACCCTTTGGTACTACCGTCACGATCGTCTGCGTTCTAGTGCTGCCGCCCTCCTGGGCCCAAGCGATACTTCCCAATCCGCTGCAAATCACTGCTCCAGCAACAAGCGCCTGCAATGAATATCGTATTCCCATCTTTTAAACTCCTTTTAACCACACCACACTTCGATGATGCATGCGCATCTCCAACGGACGCTTACTTTAAAGTCATACCAGTGGGCTACCCGCCTGAATGGTTAGACGGCCAAAACTCTTCCTGGCCGCGAAAGTGGCTTTGTTATGCTTAACAGAGACCTAGAATCGAGCCGGAGCGCGTAGCCTGGCTGAGATTACGGTGTCTTTCCGCCTTTTAGACTTCGTGCGCCCTAGATTTTCGTGGAGTACCGGACTCTGCAGCAGACATAGCATTCGTTTCGCTCTACAGGACACCCATGCACTCCTCTGCGTCTCTTGAACTCGAACGGCCTCTGTGTGTGGACCTTGATGGTACGTTGGTCAAGTCTGACACACTGATCGACTCGCTTCTGCTGCTCGCACGCAGGCGGCCGGTTGACTTCTTCCGTACGCCGCTCTGGGCCTTAAAGGGCAAGGCCAACCTGAAGAAGCGGGTGACCGCGCTGGTCTCGCTCAATGTGGAGCATCTGCCGTACAACCGCGCTCTGCTTGAGTACTTGATGGCCGAGCATGGCGATGGCCGCAAGCTCTACCTCGCGACCGGAGCTGACTCAGTCCTGGCGCATCGCATCGCCGCGCACCTTGGCATCTTTGAGGACGTGCTCTGCAGCGACGGCACCACTAACCTGATCGGTCACAATAAACTGGCTGGCTTTCGGAGCCGCTTTGGCGGCGACTTCGACTATGTCGGCAATGCCCGCCCGGATGTGCCCCTTCTGGGCGCCGCGACCGAGCCGATGGTCGCCAATCCGGAGCTCTCCCTGCGGCTGCTGTTGCGCATGCGCAAGATGAGAGTGGCGCGCAGCTTTGATGATAGGGCGAGCTCGCTGCGGGTCTTCCTGAAGGCCATCCGCATGCACCAGTGGGCGAAGAACGTCCTGATCTTTCTTCCCCTGCTTCTGGCGCACAGCTTCCGTTTGCCTATCCTCGGAGCTGCAGCCCTCGCTTTTCTGTGCTTTAGCCTGTGTGCCTCAGCCACTTACATCATCAACGATCTGCTGGATATCGAAGCCGATCGCCAGCACCCTAAGAAGCGCAATCGCGCCTTCGCCTCGGGCAATCTTTCGGCCTTCGGCGGACTCTCCATCACGGCCGGCTTTCTCCTGCTGGCATTCCTGGGAACGCACTTCCTGCCGATCGCCTTTCTGGGCTGGCTCTCGCTTTACCTAGTGACGACGCTTGCCTACTCGCTGGCTCTCAAGCGGGTGGTCATCCTCGACGTAGTTGTGCTTGCTGGCCTGTATACCCTGCGTCTGCTGGCCGGGGCCGCAGCTACCGGCACGTATATCTCGCCCTGGCTGGCGGCTTTCTCCATCTTCATCTTTCTCTCGCTGGCGATGGTCAAGCGGTTCAGCGAACTGCAGAATGTCCGCTCGGCGGGGGCTGCTCTGGTTAATGGGCGCGGCTACCTGCTGACCGACATTGAGCAGGTCCGGACCTTCGGCACCTCCAGCGCCTTTGCCTCCATTGTGGTCTTCGCTATCTATATCGGCCAGCCGGATGTGACGGGTCTCTACCGCCACCACGACCGCATGTGGCTGATCGTGCTGCTCATGATTCTCTGGCTCTGCCGCGTCTGGCTGCTTGCCTCCCGTGGCGAACTGGATGAGGATCCAGTGGTGTTTGCATTGACGGATAGGATGAGCATGCTCATGGGCCTGGGCGTTGTGGTCATCGCGCTCCTCGCACTATGAACGGCTTCCGCTCTTGTGCGGACTGAAGCACACCTCTGCTTACAACTCAATGCCACTTGTTACTCTTCACTTGTTAACCTAGGGAAAACGAGCTCCTGATGCCTGCAAAAGAAGCAAAACCCACATTTGAATCCTGGGGACGGTACCCAAAGCTCCAGGCCGAGGTTGTCCCACTCTTCTGGACGACCGATTTTCCGGCCGCGCACCCGCCACGCACCCGCGTGCTGCCGGTCGGCATGGGACGCTCCTATGGCGACTCCTGCCTTCTGGAGAACGGCACCCTCCTTGCCGCCCGTGGAATGGATCGCTTTCTTGCCTTCAACCCTGAAACGGGCCTGCTGCGCTGCGAGGCGGGCGTCACCCTGGCGGAGATCCTCGATTTCGGCGTGCCCCGCGGCTGGTTTTTGCCCGTCACACCTGGTACGAAGTACGTCACCGTAGGTGGCGCGATTGCCAATGACATTCACGGTAAGAACCATCACATCGCCGGCACCTTTGGCCGCCATGTGCCGCGGTTTGAACTAACCCGCTCAACCGGCGAACGCTTTGAGTGCTCGCCCACAGAAAATCAGGCCTGGTATGCCGCCACGATAGGCGGTCTCGGATTGACCGGACTGATCACCTGGGCCGAGGTACAGCTGCGTCCGATTGTCTCCCGCAAGATCAGGTACGAGGGCATCAAGTTCGTCGGGATTGAGGAGTTCGTCGCGCTCTCCAAGGCCAGCACGCATATCGAGTACACGGTGGCCTGGATCGACTGCGTCTCCACCGGCAAGAACTTCGCCCGCGGCATTTTTATGCAGGGTGATCACTCAGAGATCCCAGATGATCTGAAGCCTTCCGGCAAACCCAAGCTCACACTGCCCGTGGATCTGCCACCATTTCTGCTGAACAAGACGACCATCGGCGCGTTCAACACGGTCTATTACAACAAACAGCTCTCGAAACACACGTCATCGCTGGTGGATTACGAGCCCTTCTTTTATCCGCTGGATATAATTCATCACTGGAATCGTGGCTATGGAAAAGACGGCCTGCTCCAGTTCCAGTGCGTGCTGCCGTGGGAGCCGGGTGACTTCCAGCAGGGCATTATCCAGGTGCTTAAAGCGATTACGGCGTCGGGACTGGCTTCTTTCCTGGCGGTGATCAAGGTCTTCGGCGACGCCCCGTCTCCAGGGATGATGTCGTTTCCTGCGCCCGGTATAACACTGGCTCTGGATTTTCCGGTCCGCGCTGAGATCGCCTTCGACCTTTGCGACCGGCTCGCCAACATCACCGCCGAGTATGGCGGCAAGATGTACCCTGCCAAGGATGCGCGCATGGGCCCGCAGCACTTCCAGCAGTTCTATCCGCAGTGGCAGGATTTTTCCCGCTACATCGACCCGGCCTTCTCCTCCGCCTTCTGGCAAAGGGTAACCGAGCGTGTCTAATTCACAGCGGCGCGTCCAGTCCTCCCCGCTTATGCCGAACCGCATTCTTGTACTGGGCGCAACCTCGAGCATCGCGATGGCGGTGATGCGTCAACTGGTTCAGCCTTCGGCGCGCTTCTTCCTCGTCGCCCGTTCTAAGGCAAAGCTCTCCGTGGTGGCGCAGGACCTGCTGGTGCGCGGCGCCGAGCGGGTGGATATGTGTGTTGTGGATCTGGATGACACCGCAGCCCATCCGCAGATGCTTGCCTCCGCTGTCGAGCGCCTGGGCGCGATCGACATGGCGCTGATCGCGCATGGCGTGCTGGGGGAGCAGTCCGAGGCAGAGGCCAGTTTTGAGACGACGGAGAGGCTCCTGCAGACCAATCTCCTGTCGCCGATCTCCCTGATTACCTGGCTGGCGAATTACTTCCAAAAAAGAGGCAATGGCATTCTCGCTGTTATCTCATCCGTAGCCGGCGACCGCGGGCGCAGGAGCAACTACGTTTACGGAGCTTCCAAAGGCGCACTGAATACATTTTTGGACGGCGTTCGCAACCGCTGCGACCGGCATGGCGTGCATGTGCTCACCATCAAGCCCGGCTTTGTGGCCACGCCCATGACGGCGCACATCCCGAAAAACGCTCTGTTTGCGACCCCCGATCAGGTCGCTACCGGCATTCTGGGCGCCATTCGGAAGCGGAAGGATATCGTCTATCTCCCGTTCTTCTGGGCGCCCATCATGTTCGTGATTCGATCCATCCCGGAGCGCATCTTCAAGACCAAGAATCTGTAGGTCTGGTCGAGGCGTTGAACAGTAGGCCTCCCTGTCATTAACCTTTCGTTTGCCCCTAGAGATTGAGTTCTGGCGTGGAGATGCTCACCGCCTACTTGCGCACTGACTTACTCGCCTGCTGCAGCGCAAGTTCTTTGCGATATGTGGCTTCAAGCTCGGCCACAGCGTCGCGATAGCCTTTGGGATCGACCCAGATGGAACGGCCCTCATCGGGTAGGCGATCGAGTTTGGAGAGCATGTTGAAGTAAATTCCATGTGCGCCGAGGAAGATGTCGCAAGGCAACGCCTTCAGAGTGGCGAATGTGTGGTCGAAATCAGTCGTAATGCCCGGGTAAGCGGCGGGTTTTCCATGGCCGGGGACCAGCTGCACACCAGGATTGAGTGCCCATCCACCGACGATGACGACGTGGAAGGTACGGCCGGCTTCATGCGTCTGCATGGTCCACGTTGTGCAGCCTCGGGTATGTCCGGCTGTCTTGTGGGCGGTAAGAGTGGTGCCGCCCAGGGTGACGGTATCGTGGTCGTGCAGCGTGCGATTTACGCGCACCGGAGGAAAGTGCGGGAGGGTAGGATCGAAGTCAGCCGCTCCGCCGGTCTCGATAACGTCAACGTCCCCATCCATGACCATGTGTTGGGCGTGGGTTTCTTGGAGGACTTCAGCCGCACCGGCAACATGATCGTAGTGTGCCTGGCTGCTAAGGAGGATCCTGGTGTCTGTCCATCGAAAACCAAGCTTTTCGATGCTGCTACGAATCTGCGGCGGTGAAGACTTCAGGTTGGCGTTGATGAGGATGTTGCCTTTGCGCGTAACGATAAGATAGGCGGCCAGATCGCGCGATCCGACGTAATAGAGGTTGTCGGAGATCTTGAATGGAGCGACGGGAGTAGTCCAGTCGGCAGGCATGGCGTGGCAAGGTGTGACCGCGAGGGTGAGAACTAGAGCAAGAAAGAGGAGTACTTTCATGGAAAACAAGCGTATGGCGGGGAGGAATGTGCGAATCGTGAGTTGACGGAATAGTAAATACAAGGCAGAATCCCTCCGGAGGAAACAGGCCACAAATGACAAGTGTGGAAGGCATGGAAGGCGATCAAGCTGGCTTCCCACGTTTCTCATACTCGTGGAACTCCTTTTGTGTTCCCAAGGCTTCGATGACTAAATTGCTATTAAGAGGCAGCGACAAAGACCAGCCCAGCAGACAAGTCACGCCACTGCCATCGCCAGGGACTTGTAACGAGGTCTTGGTCCGGGGTGTAACTCCAGGTGTAACGGATATTCCGGTCTACGTACCTACTTGCCCCCGTACGCTGTCAATTTAACATCGATATTCCCGCGCGTGGCGTTGGAGTAGGGGCATGTCTTGTGCGCGTCCGCCACCAGCTTCTCGGCTGCGGCCTGGTCCAGGCCAGCGGCAGTCACGGCGAGTGAAACAGCGAGTGTGAAGCCATTGTCGCCCTCCGCGGGACCGATTGCCACCTCGGAGTGAATGGTCACTTCGCCGGGCTGGATCTTTTGCTGGGCAGCCTGGAACTGCATCGCGCCGATGAAGCAGGCAGCGTAGCCCGCGGCAAAGAGCTGCTCCGGGTTAGCTCCGGGTTTACCGGTACCGCCCAGGGCGGGGGGAGCGGAGAGTTGAAGATCGAGCGCATCGTCCGAACTGCGGACGTGGCCATTGCGGCCGTTCACTGCGGTTACGTCGGCGGTATAGAGGGTCTTGGTCAGTGAAAGCAAGAGGGCTCCTTTTGGTAATGGGGTTCTGGGTTGCGCTTCGGGTTCCGTTTTGGGGCTGAGTGAGTCACCTGTTAGATTCGGCAACCATGTTCCCAGATGAAGAACTATGGATGAAAGAACTATGCCGGGCATCGTCAATACGTTCGCGCACTCCTGGGAGGCCGAGATCCTCCCAGCACGGCCGCTCATTCTACCCTCACGCCACTTCGTGTATCCGGTGGATGTGGAAGAGGTGGAGCGGGGTGCGCTGGAGGTTCTGGCCCGGCCCGGCGCTGGCCTGCCGTTTCTCGCCACCTTCGCGCTGGGCTTTGCCAGCCCAGTTTTGCCCAGCGGCATTTGGGCCTGCCCCGATCCTGAGATGATGTGCGCCGTAGCCGGCGGCTATGCCTATCTGGTCAACACCGCAGCCCCGGAGAAATGGACTCAAGTGGAATACCGGCCGGTGACTGAGGTTCGGGTGCTGCCTGAGGCTGGACTGATCCTCTTCGCGAGCTTTCACACACTGGCGGCGTGGGGCCAAGAGGGGAAAGCGTGGCAGACGCGGCGGTTGTCCTGGGAGGGCATCCGGCTGGGCGACGTTCGTGACGGCCAGCTCCAAGGCTGGGGCTGGGAGCTGCAAACGGATGCCGAGATCGAGTTCGCGGTCGACCTCGCCACTGGCAAGCACACGGGCGGACCGAAATTCGGCTAAGCGGTTTTCCTGTATGCGTATCCGGAGCCACGAAAGAGGGCGCGGCTTTTCCGTCAAGAAAAGTCGCACAGAACACACTTTAGTAGTGCAGAGCAACAGGAAAACCGCTCTAAAGTTCCGGCTCGTTCTGCCGATAAAAGCTGAGAGAGGCGTCCCCTTGCTCCAGCAGTCGAAAACGGGTAAGCGCGCCGTAGCTCGTGCGGAGCGGTTCCGGCATCTTGCGACGGTGCTCCGCTACCACGAGGCCGCCGGGTGCGAGCAGGGAAGCTGCATGCTCGCCTAAAACCGAGAGGGTTTTTGCATACTCTTCGGAGTGTTCATAGGGAGGATCGAGAAAGAGGATATCGAAGCTACCGGGTCGCTGAACCAGAACGCGCAGTGCGGCAGAGACGGTGCACGCCTCCACCGTGAAGCCGCTCCGAATGCCGAGCGATGCGAGATTTTCGTGAAGGGCCGCGACCGCAGGGGCCGCGCTTTCGGCAAAGGTGACGTGCACGGCGCCCCGGCTGAGCGCTTCTATGCCCACTGCACCAGAGCCGGCGTAGAGGTCGGCAAACCGCGCTCCTTCGATGCGGGGCGCCAGCACGTTGAAGAGCGTCTCGCGCAAGCGGTCACTGGTGGGGCGGGTTGCCATGCCGCGTGGGGCGGCTAGGAGGCGTGAGCGATAGATTCCGGCGATAACGCGCATAGGCTGTCTAAAATCGTAATTGCGAATCGTAATTGCGGCAGAGTCTTGCGTGCGGTTAGGAAGGGCAGCGGGGCTGACCGACGAGTTCCTGAGTTTGCCTGCTCTACAATTCAGAACAGCGCTGCTGAATTCAGAAGATCATTGTTGGGCGAAAGAGAGTTGGCGTCACGATGCGTGGATGGTCATTTCCGTTAGGCCGGTGGTCAGGAGTGGACTTGCGCATCCACACGTTCTTCGTGCTACTGATGGGCGTGTGCATTGCCTATGCAGACATGCTCAATGTGTCGGCGTGGCGTGGTTTTGGGCTGTGGTTGCTTCTGCTGGCGACCGTGTGGGTACGGGAGCTTGCGCGGAGCATTGCCGCCGTCTATCACCGGCTCAAGCTGCGTAGCATCCTTCTTCTGCCCATCGGCGGCCTGATGTCGTATGCGAATGCCGATAGCGTAGATCGCGCTGGCAGCATGCAGCTGCAGGTGCGGATGGCGGTAGTGGGTCCGCTCGCGAACCTTTCCTTTGCCGCAATCTGCGGGCTGACGGTCGCTGGTATGGCGCCTTCCCTGAACCTCTTCGATCGTCCTCTGGTGACGCCCGCTCACCTGATCCGCAGTTTGGTGTGGTTGAATGTCTTTCTGGGTTTCTTAAATCTGCTGCCAGCGTATCCGCTCGACGCCGGGCGTGTGCTGCGGAGCAGCTTTGCGCGCGAAAAAGGAAAAGCCCAGGCGGCAAAGGCAGCGACCGGCATAGGGCAGCTGTTGGCTGTAATCGCCTTTGTCGCGGGCGTGCTGCTGCAGAATCCTTGGTTGATCATGGCCGGATTCTTTATCCTGGTGGGCGCCCAGCTTGAGGATCAGGGCGTGCTCTTTCAGTCGGTGGTGGACACCGTCTCTATGCGGGACGTGATGCTGACGGAGTTCTCGCTGCTCTCGCCGTCAGACACGCTTGAAGATGCGCTGGCAAAGGCGATCCACACTTTGCAGGACGACTTCCCGGTGGTGCGCGGAAAGAACCTGGTCGGCATTGTTTCTCGGCAAAACATCGTCGAGGCGTTGCGCGTAGAGGGGAACGGCTATGTGCAGGGGGTGATGCAGCGAGCGTTCCACGTTGCCAAGCCGGAAGATTCGCTCGGGGCGACCATCAGCCGTTTCGCTGGGCGGGGCATGTCCCTGGTGCCCATCCTCGAGGGGCAGACCATTGTGGGGATCGTCACGCTCCAGAACCTGATGCATTCCATGAACCTGTTCGCCGAGAGCCGCAAGCTCCGACGTCCGGAGTAGCTGCTGTGAGTTCTCCGGAGAAAGGCGCGGGGCTCGCGCCGGGCCTCTATTTGGTCGCCACGCCAATCGGCAACCTCGAAGACATCACACTGCGGGCGCTCCGTGTGCTGAAGAGCGTCGACCGGATCTTCTGCGAGGATACGCGGGAGACACAGCACTTGCTGCAGCACTTCGGCATCTCCACGCCCATGACAAGCTGCCATGAACACAACGAAGAGAGCCGCGCGGCCGAGATGGTCGGGATGCTCGAAGCCGGCGGGAGCGTCGCGATGGTGAGCGACGCCGGGATGCCGGGCATCTCCGATCCGGGGATGCGGCTGGCTCAGGCCGCCATCGCTGCCGGTCTGCCGGTGGTGCCGATTCCGGGGGCGAATGCAGCTCTGACCGGCCTGGTAGGCTCCGGCCTCTCCGCGCAACGCTTCCTTTTCTGTGGATTTCTGCCGGCCAAACCGGGCGCGCGCAAGACAGAGCTGGAGCGATTAAGGGCATTGGTCAGCGCATCGGGCGAGGCGCTGACATTGATCTTTTATGAAGCTCCACATCGCATTCTGGAGATGCTGGAGGACGTAAAGGCCGAGTGGGGGCCGGAGTGCCCGGTTGTGATCGCGCGTGAGCTGACGAAGCTTCATGAAGAGTTCCTGCGGGGAACAGTGGTGGAGGTGGCTCGCGAACTGGCCGGGCGAGAGCGGGTGCGCGGCGAGATTGTCGTGCTGGTTGGGGCGACTCCGGGCACCCAGCAGCAGGCCGCTCCGGAGAGGCTAGGCCAGCAGGTGCTCCGGCTTGTATCGCAAGACGGAATGAGCGAGATGGATGCGCTGAAGCGCGTAGCCCGGGAGCGGGGTATAGGCAAGAGCGAGGCTTACCGGGAGTGGCAGCGGGAGCGGGGCAGGCAGAAGTAGCAGGCGCTCACCCGGAGCTCTGTTATGTAGCAATCAAAGCATTTTCACGGTCGGTGTAGAGCGACAACGGAACTCGGCGCGCAGCTTTTCCGTCAAGAAAAGCTGCGCCGAACCGAACCCAGTCACAACGCAGCATCTGTGAAAATGCTTCAGCGGCGATTTTCCGGACGATCCCAGGCGGGCACGGGCCGCTCGGACCTCGGCAGATCGCGCCCCTTAACCCGGTCGTAGAGGTAGCTGTCGCTCACGGAGCCAAGCGACTCGTTGTAGAGGCTGGCCTCGCCGATGATCTCGCGCAGCTCCTCCGCGAACCGATGGATGGCCTTCAGGCCGTCGGCGGTTGCCGCAACCGTCAACTTCGGCGTGGTGAAGAACTTCTGATAGCCGCGATCCAGCAATGTAGAAACCTGACCGCCCAGAACCCAGCCGGGATGCTGGATCCATTGAATTCCGTGCCGCTCCTCCGGTGTCCTGCCGCCCGGATTGGCATTGCGCACCAGCACGGCTCCAGCGCCATACTTGGAGACGACTATTTCGCCCCCGGCGCTCGCATTTGCGACGGCGGACACCTCACGTACATCAAATTGGGAGTCGTGCAGAAGCTTGAGGATCTGATCGTAGCTGCGCACGATGACTTTGGTCCGCATAGTTTGGGTGCCGTCCTGGGTGAATCGTTGGCTCTCCGGACTAGGTTAAAGTTGCGAAGAGGGTTTAGAACACCATCTTACATATGCTTGGTACTGCAGAGACAACGCCGGCCGATGCATAGGAGCAAACAGAAGAGCATGACTGTCGCGGAAGCAGAACAGAGATCCGGCAAGCTGCAGAACGGGGAAGGTGCACTGGAGACCGGCCCTGGCCAGCAGATCGGCCGTAGCCTGCTCCAGCGGATTGGCAACACGCCGCTCGTGTGTCTGGACCGTCTTGCGGATCATCTCCCGGGAATCCAGATACTCGGGAAGGCGGAGTGGGCAAATCCCGGTGGCTCTGTCAAGGACCGCGCCGCGTCCGGCATTGTGATGGCGGCACTCGAGCGCGGACTGCTTGGCCAAGGCAAGCACCTGCTGGATGCAACCAGTGGCAACACGGGAATTGCGTACGCCATGCTAGGTGCTGCAATGGATTTTCCGGTAACGCTCTGCATGCCGTCCAATGTGTCCCCGGAGCGAAAGCGCATCCTCGGTGCCTATGGGGCAGAGATCGTCTGGACGGACCCCGGCGACGGGTCGGATGGGGCTATCTGCAAGGCACGAGAACTAGCGGCGAGCGAACCCGGCCGGTACTATTACGCCGATCAGTATGGGAATGACGAGAACTGGCTGGCTCACTACAGGGGTGGCGCACATAATCCTGGGATGGCCAACGAGATCTGGAAGCAGACTAATGGGCAGGTAACGCACTTCGTTGCCGGGCTTGGCACCAGCGGGACCTTTGTCGGAACCACGCGCCGGCTGAAGGAGTTGAATCCTGGGATCCAGTGCATCTCCATGCAGCCAGACTCACCATTTAATGGGCTGGAGGGCTTGAAGCACATGGCTAGCGCCATCGTGCCGCCGATTTACGATCCAGCACTCGCCGACCGTGAGATCGAGATGGAGACCGAAGCAGCGTACGGCATGGCCAAGCGGTTGGCGCGGACAGAAGGCATGCTGGTGGGCGTCTCCGCCGCAGCGGCTGTGGCAGCTTCCCTGCAGATTGCCGAGGGAGAGGCCGCGCAAGGAAAAGAAGCAGTGATTGTTACAATACTTTGCGATTCGGCGGATAAGTACCTGAGTGAGCGGTTCTGGGAGGAATAAGTGGCGCTTGAAGTAACGGCTGCACTCCGCGATGCATTGCGTGCCCATGGTGAGGAGACCTACCCGCATGAGTGCTGTGGCGTGCTACTGGGCAGGGTGGCTGGGGAGCGAACCGTGGCGGAGGAGCTGGTTCGCGCAGAGAACACGCGTACAGATTCCGCTCACAATCGCTATCAGATTTCGCCACAAGAGCTGATACGTATTCAGCGGACAGGCCGGGAGCGGGGATTGGATATAGTGGGCTTCTACCACTCGCATCCAGATCATCCGGCGCAATGGTCAACGACAGACATTGCCGAGGCGCACTGGCTCGGTTGCTCATATGTGATTACGGGCGTGGAAGGCGGAAAAGCGGATGCTACCAACGCCTTTCTTCTGGCGGGCACCACTGAAGAGGATAAGCACTTCATCCCGCAAAGGATCGAAGTGAAGACGAGCGCAGAAGCTCACACGCGCACTGCCGCACCGAATTACGCCGAAGTGCATTCTAAGAACCAGGCCACTGATAACTAGGCCAGAATCAAAGGGCAACCATGAAAATATTTATCCCCACACCGTTGCGCGCATTTACGAACAAGTTAGATACAGTCAACGTGAATGCGGGTACGGTACAGGAGGCGCTCGACCGGCTAACCGTAGAGCACCCGGAGCTGAAAAAGCATCTCTTCTCCGACCAAGGGAAGCTGCGAGCCTTTGTGAACGTCTACCTAAATGACGAAGATATTCGCTACCTAGCAGGAAAAGAAGAGACGCCGGTTCGGGACGCTGACACCCTGTCCATCATCCCGTCCATTGCCGGCGGCGGCGAGGAGGAGTAACGATGGCGACATTCGTACAGGAAGAGATTCAACTGCCAGAGCTGACAACTGACGATCTGGCCCGGTATTCGCGGCACCTGATTCTGCCCGAAGTAGGCATGGAAGGGCAGCGCAAATTGAAAGCGGCGCGCGTGCTCTGCGTGGGCACCGGCGGCCTTGGATCGCCGCTGGCCTTCTACCTGGCGGCTGCTGGTGTAGGCACGCTGGGGCTGGTGGACTTCGACGTCGTGGATGCGAGCAATCTGCACCGGCAGATCATTCACAGCACAAAAGACATCGGGCGGTCGAAGCTCGACTCTGCGGAAGAAAAGCTGGTTGCGCTCAATCCCGACTTGAACGTGGTGAAGTACGAGACGTTGTTGACCAGCGAAAACGCGATGGAGATCTTCGCGGATTTCGACGTCATCGCGGATGGGACCGACAATTTTCCTACCCGGTATCTCGTCAACGATGCATGCGTGCTCAGTGGCAAGCCTAACGTGTACGGGTCAATCTTCCGGTTTGAAGGACAGGCAAGCGTCTTCGCCACGGAAGACGGACCTTGTTATAGATGCCTGTATCCAGAGCCGCCACCGCCGGGGCTCGTGCCCTCGTGCGCGGAGGGTGGGGTGCTGGGAATTTTGCCGGGGCTGGTCGGCGTCATCCAGGCGACCGAGGTCATAAAGCTCATCCTCGGCAAAGGCGAGTCACTGGCCGGCCGGCTCCTGCTGGTTGATTCGCTGAATATGCGTTTCCGCGAGCTGAAGCTGCGCAAGAACCCGGACTGCCCCGCATGCGGCATGCATCCCACGGTAACGAAGCTGATCGACTACCAGCAGTTCTGCGGCATTCAGCCGCAATCGAAGGAGCCCATCACGATGCAGAACGGAATTGCGCAGATCCAACCGGAGGAGTTGAAGCGGCGCCAGGAGGCGGGCGAGGATGTCTTCGTGCTCGACGTGCGTGAGCCCTACGAGGCCCAGATTGCTTCGTTGGGTGGGCATTTGATTCCACTCAATGACCTGCCGCAGCGCGCGGGTGAACTGGACCGTGACAGCAATATCGTGGTGCATTGCAAGATGGGAGGCCGCAGCCAGAAAGCGGCCGAGTTCCTGCAACACTCCGGCTTCAAGCATGTCGAAAACCTTGCTGGCGGCATCACCGCCTGGTCCGAGAGGATCGATCCGAAGGTGCCGAAATATTGATTGCTCGTCACACCAAGAAACCTACCCTTCCTCCCAAGGGATGGGCCGCACCCGATCTGTTCTCACTTCTGTGCTGAGCGTCGCCATCTTCCGGACGGCCGCTACGGCGGGCTCACACCCCTGCATGAATTGTTATTTGACAGGCAATCAGGGGCAGGTACAATTTTGCCAATAGTCGACCTGTCGACTCATGACACTCTCACATGAATACCCCCTGCAAGCACCCAAAAGTACGCATCGTGGCGCGCGAAGAGGACGTCGAGTACGTCGAGTGCCAGGACTGTGGAGAGGTCTTCGACTCAAATGAGTTTGAGGATATGGCTATCGAGGAAACAGTATTCGCCGAAGAAGAGCCTGGAGACAAGTAGAGGACCTTCTTGGCATTCAGGTGTTCTTGGGCGTTTCATTTGCGCCTAGCCTGCGCGTCTCTCTCCAGGTGTAATGGAACCAGGAGAACAGCGTGAGAACAAACGTGGCGGCGAGTGCCCAGTTTTTAATCAAGACCAAAATTGCCGGCGAGTAAAACGCTACCCAAAGCGCACTCGCCACCGCGATTATCTGGGCAACGGTATTAGCTTTGCCCCAGATGCTGGGGCGGAAATCACGTGTACCCACGGTCACGTGCAGCAGCGCCGCCACAATCAGGATTCCGAGATCGCGGCTGAAGACCAGGATTGTGACCCGGCGGGGTATCAGGCCCTGATGCATAAGCACTAGAAACAGCGTGCTGAGCAGGAGTTTGTCCGCTACGGGGTCCAGATATTGACCGAGAACAGTGCGCTGTTGCAGGAGCCGCGCCAGCAGGCCATCCAACCCATCGCTAATGCCGGCCAGAGCAAACAGGGCAAACGCGGTGCGATAATGCGCGTCGAGAATGGCGATGACCAGAAAGGGGATAATGCACAGGCGCAGAAAGGTGAGTTGGTTGGGCGCTGCGCGAAGATCCTTCAGCACGTTGGGTGGGCCGCCGTATGTTTGATCATGCGCTCCACGGTAGGAAGAGGGTTGTAGGCGAACTCGGCCGGAGGCGCCGCGCTTCTTGTTTCAAGCCACTGATAGTACCGCAGCCTGCACTCTTGCGCTACCACCCAGTCGAGGCGGAGTGTTGCGACGAAAATCTGCTACCATATCGCTTGGTAGAACTTCTCTTGAAGGCGCGTAGCTCAGTTGGTTAGAGCGCTACCTTGACACGGTAGAGGTCGAAGGTTCGAGTCCTTTCGTGCCTACCATCTTTCAATAACTTACAGTATTGTCCCGAGAACCGTGAGAACCGTGGACAACGTGGACCATTGTGCTTCCGCGCTGGTCCGGATCGCTGTAAGATTTTCCTGGTCAGAATGCTGCCGCGATATTTTTCCACCACCTGTTCCTTGTGCAAATGAACATCCTCTGGCACCGCTTGCGTGTATACGTCCATGCTGATGTGACTACTAGGTGGCGCAGGCTCTCCTGCACCGCCTTGGCATCCGCCCATCGGATTGAGCAGAGTTGCGTAAGAGTGCCGGAACACATACCAGAGACGTGCTTGCTGATTCCAATTTTCTTCACCGGCCATCGGCAATAGACCCGAAGAGGAATAAAGATAGTCGAATCTCGGTGAGCCCTCATGCAAGTGTGCGGCACCGCTCTCCGGCGGTCTACTTCGCCCTGCATGCTGTGACCGGAATGGTGATCTACCTCGCAGACCATCTGCTGGTCTACTTTTATTCCGTCACGCTGGTAGGTGAGGATCGCCGCCCGTCAGCAGCCAGTCCCGCTGCTCCGGACTGAGGCAGAGACGATCGGCTCCGAGGGAGTCGACGAGATGGGCCATATTAGTCGTGCCTTGAATTGGGAAGACCGGAAAATCATAGGCCATAAGATAGGCCAGCGCTACTTGGTTGGCGGTGGCGCCAAGCTCCTGAGCCAATTTCCTGGCGCGTTCCCGCCGTTCCCGGCTCTCCGGATTGTCAAATGAACCCGGATTCTGGCCCACCGCTCCGTCAAAATATCCGTAGCCAGTGGGAGTCCAGGGCATGACCGCAACCTGGGTTTTCCGATGCCAAGCAATATCCTCATCTGTCATCATATGACGGGTAGAATCAAAAGTGCCGTCCCACGCGCGAGGATGGTGATTAGGGCGGCCGAGGTTCCACTGCGGGGAGGAGGCGACGAAACCCTGAAGCTGATGGTCAGAGGCATAGGCATTGGCTTCGGACAAACGAGCGGAAGTCCAGTTGCTCGCCCCAACATAACGGATCCTACCGCGGGCGATCTCGGCGTTCAACATCTCGATAATTTCCCCGGCAGAATGTCTTGTGTCGTCTTCATGCAGGGTGTAGAGATCAATCCTTTCGATTTGTAACCGTTCCAGACTCACTGTGATATCAGAGGCGACCACTTCCGGTGTCATGCAGTCATCCGGGCGGGGATAGACCTGTCCCTGGTCATGAAGGGCACCCTTCGTGCTGATGACGACTTCCTGGCGATTTCCGAATTTGCGCAGACATTCACCCAGGCTGCGCTCGCTGCATCCTTCCCCATTCGGATACCAGCAGGCGTAGGAATGGGCGGTGTCGAAGAAATTGCCGCCGGCTTCACAGTAAACGCGATAAAGCTCGTACATATCGTCGCCATGTACCCTGGCACCAAAGCGCATGACTCCGTAGCAGATCGAGGAGACGGACAAATCGGTATCGGGTATGCTATGACGTTTCATTTATACTTTCTCCGTAGAAGATTAATAATAAGACAGACTTATTGGTAAAGAACGACTTGCCCAGTGATAGATAAAGCGACACATAGTGTGTCGGTAAACGCATACCTCAACTAAGACGTGATGCCGTCCAGAAGCTTGCGTCCGAGAAGATTAAGAAGCTGCACCAGAGAAGGTCGACGGAAGATGAATAGGTGAACAGCGCTAACGTTCAAAGTATTAGACCATCGTGATCCTTGATAGGCCGCCGTGGTCTAGGGCAGCATGTCAGTCTGTGTAGCCGATCTCTTTCAGCCGTGCTTGGAAATCCGCCGGCAGGGCGCTTGATGAACCAGTGGCCCTCTCGGAGGCGTATCGAACGAGGTTCAGTAGCAGCCGATCCGCAACGGGATGACTGTCCACATGATCGAGGATAGGGAAAGTATTCAGCAGGAACTGTCCGGTGCCAAACTTGTAGGAGCCCAGCAAAATCCCGGATGCGTATCCGCCTTGTGTCGAGTAACCAGCCGCAAATGCCGCAGCAATGACCTCTGACGGAGTGTCCTGTCCATCGAACAGGTAGGTGGGGATCATTGGCCCATAGTAGTAAAAATCCAGGATCCCTTCGCCTTGAAGACCTTCAAAGATCGGATGCCGCTTAGCTACACAATCCTTGTGGTAGAGCCAATCATTGAACTCGTAGACACGACCTTTCTTCGCCAGAGGCAACCAGGCAGTGGATTGATGACCTTGTGCGAATGCCTCGGGAGAAAGGAAAACAACAGTGCTTCCAGTCGCCATGCGTGTTGCAAGTTCCTTCCAGTCACTTGCCGGGGGTGGATTGTTGGAAACATCGCCTACCAGGATCACGCCGCGCTCCTCCGCATGTGTATTTTTCAGAGGCGTAACGGTGACTCCTTTGGAGACCAGCCAGGACTCGACACTGGCCGGCAAGTGCCAAGCCGCGACCGCACGAGCTACTTGCGGAAGAGATGCAGGATCGGAAAGATAAAATTTCCACGATGTCTCGGGCGGAGCAATACCATTCGGGATATAAGGCACTAACTCGTAGGTACCCTCCGTCGCCTTCAGGACGACTTGTTCCTTCAAGACAGGCAACGCGAGGGGTCCATCTTCTCCAGCTTTCACCTCGGGAACGGAAATTTGCGTGTCCCGCGCCCATGCAGACCCAGCAGGACCCCAAACGCGGAATTGAACGGGGTATTCGCCTGGCCGGACTGCATCTTCGTTGGCCAATACTGCCTCGAGGGTGACGGGCCGTCCCACATACGTATGCGTCGGCTCCACAAACAAGCACCAGCGCACCGGCGCCCATCCATCTTGCATAGCGTCGAAAGCGCCTGGTTTCCAGTCACGCCAAAATCGCCAAATTCCTTCCCCGGTCATGGCATGATCCAGCATGCCGGTAAGGTTGTATCCGCAAATTTTAGGGTTTGATCGAATCAGGTTGAAGCCCAAAAGGCGATGGCGCGCCATCGCCTCTTGGCTCAATCGCAACATCGTTTCTGGATTTGGATAAACCACATCCATGCCGAATCGAGACCAGTCGGCCACAAAGCGGCTGGCCATCGATCGCATCAGAACGAAGCCCTCATCGTCCTGCCGTATGCCCGCCTGCTCGTACATCCTCGCTTCGTGGAGCACGTCCATCATGCTGCCAATGCCGTATTCCGAAAGAAAAACTGGCCTGCCACCCTCGCCCAGGGTGCGCATCATTCGATTTACCTCCGGCGACTGCGGGACTTTTGGATATAAATGGAAGTCACCGATACCGTTGCCGGAAGGATACTTCATGGGCACTTTGGGCCCTCCCCGCGCCTCTTTGCCCCAGGTAAGCTCCCATTCCGAGCTGCCCGGATTGCTTACCGATCCGATCTCAAGATGGCCGTCGAATCGCCCACTGGCAAGCAGAACCAATCGTGTTTCATCAACCGAACGGACGGTCTGCAGCGCCGCCACGCCTTCCCTAAAGATTGGCCCATCTTCCGTTTCATTCAGCACTCCCCACATCACCAGGCTGGCATGATTGCGATCGCGCAAAATCATCTCTCGTATTGAGCTCTCGAACCGCGTCTTCATCTGCGGCGAGTTCTTCAGCAGCCAGCTGGCCAAAGATTCCTCGTAGACCATAAGTCCCAACTCATCGCAGAGATCGAGTTGATAGGGATGCGCAATGCCGCCAATGAAACGTACAGTATTGAAGCCGCTCGCTTTCGCATAAACAAGGTCGCGTCGAAGAAGATCAGGGTAGCCGGGCGGCGGCACTACTTGTCCCAAAGGCACGAGATTTCCCGTGTGCGTGCTTCGCACCAGAACGCGCCTGCCATTCAGACGGAAGTAGCCATCGACAACCCGAAAGTCACGGAATCCGAAACGGATTGAGGCTTCATCAGTTCCGGCCACTTCCGCCATTTCCGTGCGAACGTCCAAAGTGTAAAGGCTGGGATCGTTGATATCCCACAGACGGTGATTTCCTATCGTAATTTCATGATCGATGAGCGTTTGCCCAGCAGATATCCTTGACTCCACCGCATCGATCAGCAACGGCTGATAGACACCCGCCTGGCTTATGCAAAACTCCACATGAACCTTACTGGGGTTGGGGAGAGCATTTTGCAGCCATGTCTGGATGCGCAGGCGGCCGGTTTTCCAATCAGGACGAAGATAAAGGTCAGTAATCCTGACCGCGGGAGCCAATAACAGCTCCACAGGTTCGATGATTCCGCCATAGTCATACGTATTTCCATTGGAAAACTTAATAACCTTGTTTTTGTGAGGGGTCTCCGCCAGCAAAATACCGTCAATGCGGTCGTCGTCCGGGTTAAGAACACGCAGCGAGAGAGTGTTGCGCTCATTGGGACGCACAGCATTCGTTGCATCCAGGGTAAACGGTGTCTCTCCACCCTCGTGAGTACCGAGATAGATGCCATTGAGCCAAACATGCGCCAGATAGTCGACGGCATTGAAACGAATCAGGTACCTGCCGCCACGACATGGATTCCGCTTGGTTTCAAATTCCAGCCAATACCAGGCAACTCCGTGGTAGCCGGGATAAGTCTCCTGAATGACAGAAGGAACGCGCGTGGCTTTGGCCTCGGACTGGCGAGCATGGAACCATTCCTGGGTTCGCCCAACGTTCTTTGGATCTGTAAGAATGAACCATCCGCTATCGAGTGGCACCACGAGCGTCTTTGCAAACTGACCCGTAGCCCGGGGTTGCGCGGAATATTCTCCGCCTGTTTGAGTGCCCGCCACCGATTGCAGGGTGGCGGCTCCAAGCAGCGGAGACGTAACTCCTAAAGAGCCACCCAGCCTTCCAGCAAGCTCTAGAAACCGGCGACGATGCATATCGTTCCCTTAAACATCGGCTACAGGGCCGAACGATCGTTGATTATCGACTCGCTCTCAGATGTCTCGACTGAAGAGCATATGGGGTATAAGATCACAGGTTCAAAACACGTGAGCTTACTTGTAGGTCACGGTTTTCGGAAGTGTCAATGCATTTCATCCTATTGAACAGACATACGCTACGTGAGACCGTCTAGCGGGCTTGGCACTCGGATGACTTAGCTCTGTCGTGATCGAGGCGGCTGAGCTTATACTTGGGATCATTTCCGTCTGGAAATACGAACGCCTCAATGACGTTGTGCAACAGATATGTTGTGCGGCTACTCGTCCTGACTTCACCCTCTTGTTGTTAGCACTGCGGCTCCCGTCATTCCTCTGCAGCTCGTCCGGTTCAATCGAACCACGCAGGCCGGAATTTCACCTCCTGCGGCCTAGTTTTCCAGGGCGGTCATTTATTCAGTTCAGACCATTGAACAGTTATTGACAATGAAGTCATGGTCCTTCTACAGATATTGGCCGTGAGCTTTTAAGTACGCAGGTTCATGCGCATTCCGGGTTCACGCGAGATGACACATTTATTCGAGGAACCTTAAGGGACGCCACACTAACGGAACGTACATCTGTGGAAAGGGAGTGTTCCATGTCTACAGCCCGGCGCGCGGTTTTACTCGCACCTATTCTCCTGCTGCTATCCACATCGCTTCCAACGTCAATACTGAATGGCCAAAACATCACTGCAACGATCTTGGGTACGGTATCCGATCCTTCTGGCGCGCCGGTCGCTGGGGCAGCGGTTACCGCCACCAACGAAGCGACTGGCCTCTCACACTCAGCCACTACCGATGCGACGGGTAGCTATCTGTTCCCGCTTCTACCCATCAGCGACCATTATTCCGTTTCGGTTGAAGCAAAGGGATTCCAGAAGTTCCTGCAGAGCGGGATCGTCCTGCAGGTAAACGACAATATCCGCGTGGATGCCAAAATGGCGGTGGGCTCAGTTACGGAAACGACCGTGGTGACCGGAGAGGCGCCCCAGATTGATACGCGGGATTCCTCTCTGGGTACGGTGATTGAGTCAAGAACCATTGTGGAGATCCCTCTGAACGGGAGGAATCCGACTCAACTTGCCAGCCTCGTGGCCGGAGTCACGCAGGTCACCGCTCCGGCAGTTTTCACGTGGCGAGGCGGTTCGACCCTGTCTGTCAATGGATCTCGCACCAATGAGAATCAGTTTCAGGTCGACGGGGCCACTTATGCCGCGGGATACTCAAACAATGGTCTGAACCTCCCGTCTCCCGACGCTCTGCAGGAGTTCAGGCTTATTACCAACACGTTCAGCGCCCAGTACGGCCGGAACTCAGGGTCCATCTTCAACACCGTGGTTAAGTCCGGCACAAATCAACTTCATGGTGCCCTTTGGGAGTTTCTGAGAAACGACAAGCTGAATGCGAGAAATTACTTTCTGCCTGGTAAGAAACCGGCAAAGCTGGTACAGAATCAGTTTGGCTTCACGGCCGGAGGGCCGGCTATTAAAAACAGGTTATTCTGGTTTGGATCGTACCAGGGTTTACGTATCGCCCAACAGAACATTGCAACGTCATTTCTGCCAACCGCAGAGGAGCGGGCCGGTTATTTTCCAACGCCCATAAACGATCCGACCACGGGAGTGCCGATTGCACCTAATGCTCAGGGCCAGTATTTCATCAGTCCCACTCGCTTCGATCCGGTCGTTCAAAAAATTCTAAGCAGGTCTATCCCGATTCCGCAATCATCGAACGGCCTAGTTACATTTCTCGGACCGGTTCACGTCAGCACGGACCAGTTTGTGGCAAAGGCGAATGGCAACATTACTCAGAAGGACTCGCTGAGTTTTACGCTGCTGACCGATCGGACGGGTCGCCAGGACTCCTTACCTAACGGCAATTCAATTCCTGATTATGAGCATCTAGTTGCCAGTAACAATTCATTTTTGGCCACTGGAGATGCTACTTACGCCTTCACTCCTTCTTTGTTGAATTATGCCCGACTTTCCTATCACCGGCTCAAAGAGCCCCAGACGTGTACCAATCCCCAGCAGTCGCTGAGAGATCTGGGTTCGATCAGCTTTATTCCCGATCCGGCAGTTCCCAATTACAACCCGACCATGAACGTTGCGGGAGACTTCACTCTGGCTGCCGGGCTATGCGGCATATACGAGAACAGTATCAGCCGGCAGGCATCCGACGAACTTACCTGGATACGTGGCAGGCACTCGCTCAAAGTCGGCGCAGACCTGGAAAAACTGAGCACGGCTATCATCGCGTTTTGTTGCGGAACTGAAGGCCAGTATTCATTCAACGGACAGATTACTGGGAACGCTCTGGCCGACTTCTTGGTCGGTCGTCCGAACAGCTACACTCGGGCATCCTTCGGGGGACAGGAGGTTCTCCACTGGTTATACGGCGGCTATGTCCAGGACGACTGGAGACTTTTGCCACGGTTGACATTGAATTTGGGATTACGTTATTTTCTCCAGACTCCGGACATTACTGACGGCGTGATCGGACCCACGCCAAGCGGCCACGATGGAAAAGCTGTTTTTCGTCCCGGCCAGCAGTCCACGGTCTATCCGAATGCTCCGCGCGGGCTCGTTTATGTTAACGATGCCGGTATCCCCCGGGGAGTCGTCCAAACGGACCGAAAAGACTGGGAACCTCGGCTCGGCCTGGCTTGGGATGTTCGGGGCAACGCAAAGAGCGCGGTGCGCATAGCGTACGGTGTCTTTCACTCTGTCAGTATCCCGGACCTCACCGGACAGTTGAATCAGAATCAGCCCTTCATCCTCTTTGACACCTTAAACGCCCCTCCCGGAGGCGTAGTGAATACCGAGAAGGGCTTTCCCAATCCAATTCCTTATCGGGCCTATCTGATGAAATCGCCGACCTACATTTACCCCGTAAATGTGGTTTCGCAAAATGCATTTTACCGGCAACCGCTGGTTCAGTCGTGGACATTTGACTTTCAGCAGCAGGTGTCAGAGAACTTCATGGTGGACCTCGCATATGCAGGGAAAACGGAGGAACGGCTGACGCAGAGTGTCGATGATAACCCTCCAATTTATATTCCGGGAGTCGACGCTTCCGGCAATCCGCTCTCAACGACAGCCAACATCAACAGCCGGAGGATCTATGCTCCTACTTTTGCCCAGATCCGGGAGTCCCAGAGTATCGGCAGAGGGAATTTCAACGCTCTTGAGCTGAGCACGCAATATCGCCCTCGGAATGGCCTGTCGTTCTCGGCCGTGTATACGTGGTCGAAATCGATCGATACGGTATCAACCTTTGCTAACGGCGGCCTTAATGCGCAGGATCCTTTTAACAATCTGCGTGGCCAGCGGGGAGTTTCAGATTTTGATCTTACCCATGTTTTCGCGCTGTCCTATGTGTATCAAGTCCCCGACCCTCTCAGGGGTCACGCAGGGCGCGTGTCAAAGCAGATTACCGACGGATGGGAAATCTCGGGAATTACCCGGCTCACCAGCGGCGTACCCTTTTCCATCTTTTCCGGCGTGAACAATTCGTTGAATGGGCAAAATCAGGACCGCGCCGACGTAGTGGGGAACCCCTGGGGTCTCTCGAACGGTCGATCCCGCAGCCAGCGGGTCAAGGAGTGGTTTGATATCAGTGCATTTCGGGTAAATCCGATCGGCAGAGTCGGTGATTCGGGCCGAAACCTGATGCGAGGACCGGCACAGTTTAACTCGGACTTTTCAATCCTGAAGAATTTTCCGGTCAGTGACCGCCTGGGTGCGTTCCAGTTCCGAGCGGAGTTCTACAACGTGCTGAATCAGGTGCGCTTTAACAATCCAAACAACACAGTGAACTCGCCCGCTTTTGGCCAGATCACGAGCGCCCTGGATCCCCGGTTGATTCAGTTTAGTCTCAAGTACCTTTTCTAGCGCGGAGTGCGGATGTCGTTTTACTTTTCGAATCAGCTGCGAGTATCTTTCAGCACGGCTGCGAATGAGACCTGCCCGAGAGATGCTCGTGAGCTCCTCTAATATAAGAGATCTGAGGTATGCGCTTATATCTCCTTATTCTCTTTGAGGCGCACAGGTGCCCCTAAAGCTGGGTTCTTCCCATACACCAACTTCATCATAGGCCGGTATTCTAGCGACGGCATTCCACGTCAATGGCGCCAGAGAATTCGTGTTGAATGCTGCTAGACGCCGGATCTCGGGCCGGGCAGCTCTTTCGGTCGTAACCAGCCTTATGGCATCCGCCACAGTTGGAACAATAGGCTGAATCCGTTTGTGTCCGATCGCAGAGCCGGTACCTAGAATCACCCATCTTCCTTCGCTGTGTGCTTCCAGGCGGTAGTGTCGAACGCGCTCACCCAACGCACAGTCTTCCTGCATGATTACGTGATCTATTCGTGCATTGGTAGGTAGCGAAAGCGTGACAGTGTCTCCCGATCCTGATATTTCTGCCACGCTACGTCCAAATCTTCGGCGGATCTCGTCACCGAACTCCCGGGCGCGCGCGCGATAAGCAGCAGGCAGTAACCCACTACGGTTTGCTGGAATGTTCAGAAGCAGCTGCGCGCCTCGCCCATTGGAGAGGTAATAGATATCTAGAAGCGAGTCCAGCGAAAGCAAATAGTGCTCGTTTTTCGTGCTCCAGAACCACTCCGGCCGGAGGATTGAAACATGCGCCTCATTTGGGAGCCACACAGCTCCATTCGGATCTCCGTGCATTGCCGCTTCACCGCCGCTTTTCGCATCGGCAGCAGATACCGAGTTCCATGCCGGATAGCTAGCAAAACCTTCTTCATTGCCAACCCCCCGAATAGTCGCATTCGGCCCTAGTTCGTAAATCATTGAATGAGGCGCATATTCCTTGAGTATGTCGGATACAGGAACCACGTCCGAGCCGTCGAACCATACTTCAACCATTTCCCCGTATCGGGAGAGCACCTCGGTCAGTTGTTGGCGGTATAAGACGTTGTAGGCATTTTGCTGGTCGATGGTCTTGCAGCGGCCACCTCCTCCCGCCCCAAACTTGTCGTCTCGCGGGGAAATGTACACCCCTAACTTCATGCCAGCTTTGCGGCAAGATCCAGCAAGATCGGCTAACACATCGCCATGGCCACTGCGCCATGATGTTTTGCGTATGCTGTAATCTGTTGTATCTGTCTGCCACATACAAAAGCCGCCGACATGCTTCGCGACGAAGACGATGTATTTTGCGCCTAATTCGATAGCAGTCGCCACCCATTGGTCTGTATCCAGAAGCTCGGGATTGATTTGTGACAATGGAGTGGCAAGATCATCCAGTTCTTTATCCTGCCAAGTATTTGGTGCGAAATGAATGAACATCCCAACTTCGAGATCCTGCCAGGCAAGCTGATCAGCAGTCGGCAACGCGAGCCCAGGAATCGGGTCTGAATACGAACCGCTTGCTAATCTGCCGGAACTACTCAAAGGAATGAGTGACGTTGCGCCGACTAAAGCTCTAATGAATGTACGACGATCCATTGATTGTTGTCCTCGGTCGCACCTTACGAGCCATCCAACTCTTCTAGAGCCGTATGTTGGGCGGTGTCAATTCATTTTCAACCCATTGAACAGAGACTTCAATCACTTACATGCGATGTTCTGTTGCGATAGAGTGGTCCACGTTCGAGGCGTAGGGGCTCTGTTCCGGCGTGGTAATTAGTCTAGATATGCCACCATGCACTGAATGGCATTTTTTGGCGCTTGAACATGGACATGACTTCCCCGGCCAGCCGCTCCAGACTACGCAAGCCGGTTAATGCAACAGTGCCGGTTAAACCGGTGAATCTTCTCCTCGGCGCCGGGACGGGTGAGTCCGCCCCACGGACACTCTTCCAGATGATCCCGTTCAGGCGATGCATGGGCGCCCGATCAAGTTCGGAGAAATCCATGGTCATGGAGTCTCGCGCGTCGTAGGATTCCATGGTATTCCGGGCCTCGATGTCAATGAGGATTCTGTTTATACGTTAACTGCTGGATTGTCTTTACAGAAAGCACACGGCTGCATACCAGGAGAATACGTGGGCAATATCTAAGCAGGCCCCTAGCTCCAACAATTACTGGTTGACACCACTTGCGAGGAAGCCTCCGTCCACTACAAGCACCTGTCCGCTGACATAGGAAGCTGCCTCAGAGGCTAGATAGACAGCCGCGCCCGCGACTTCCTCTACATTGCCAAAGCGCCCCAAGGGGGTGCGCATCAACAGCTCGTTTCCTCGAGGAGTATTGTCCAGCAGGTCCGCATTCAACGCAGTTCGGAATACACCTGGAGCGATAGCGTTGACTAGTACACCATGTCTCGACCACTCTACGGCGAGCGAGCGTGTAAGCGCGGCCACACCGGCCTTGCTTGCAGCGTAAGCTGCAACTTCAGTAAGGGAAACGAAAGAAGTCAACGATGCGATGTTGATTATGCGCCCATAACCGCGATCGAGCATGGATGATCCGAAAATTTGGCATGCCCGCAGTGTTCCGGTCAGATTCGTATCAAGAATGTCCTGCCATTGATCTTCCGGAAACGTCAATGTTGGAGCGCGCTTGGTTTTGCCTGCGCAGTTCACGAGTATATCGACGTGGCCGAAGCTTTCCAGAACCTTCGCGCAGAGACGCTCAAGTGATCCCCGATCTCCAACATCCGAAGTGATGCGCAATGTTCGTCGGCCGAGCGACTCGACAAGTTCAGCGGTTGCATTCACCTGTTCAGCGCGACGAGCAGAGGCAATTACATCCGCGCCTGCTGCTGCCAGACCCAGCGAGATAGCTTGTCCAATACCCGACGTGCCGCCGATAATGACTGCGACGCGGCCTTCAAGACTCAGCGATGATCGTTTTGTCACCAGAGTTGCCCTTCAATCGTTCGTTAGATTCGGCGAGGAGAGAAAGAATGAGGTCGCAGATTGCCGCGGGCTCATTTGAGATCGACATGCGCCAGGCGTTGTCTCTGCCTGGTAGCTCGATGGTATCAAGCTGGCTGGCAAGTAGTGGCGAATTCATGTAAGCCAGCCGGGCAGCAATTAACCCCGGTGTACTTTCCAGCAGGACCGCTTGAAGCTCGTCGGGACCAAGGGCCCACGCAGGATAGCTCGGTAGTTCGCCCTTAATGCTGAATAGGCTAGGATTCCAGGTGTGCCTTCCCGATGCCATCCAGGCGATCACGCTATGCAACGTGCTAAGCCTTTCTGCCAGCGGCTCCCATGGTCGATTTGCCGGTACCGCAGACGCAGCATCACAAATGTTACCTCCCGAGGAATAATGGCGCAATGTGCCGGTCGAAGAGGTTCGTGGTCACGTTTTTCGCGATGACTTCCTCATTTGCTTCAAGCAGTGCCAGGTAGCGCGGGCCCATTTTGGCTGCGATCTTAAAGCCGACGTGCAAACAGAAAGGGCGCATATTGTCCGAGAACTGCGGCAGGCCAGAACAACAAGGTACCCACCCCAAAGACAATCAAACCGACAAGCAAACCAGCCTTGTAACCAAAGCGCCGCATGACCCTTTGCAGGACGCGCTCACGCGTCGCCTTGCTGATGCGGCGATGGGATGGAGTACCGGCAATTGGGAGCACGTCTCTTCGAGTCTCGATCGCAAGCTTTGGTGCATCGCCGCTCGGAAACGTCTTCCGGCACACACCGACCCAGCGGAAGGTGTGAAAGCGATTGACTTCGCGATTGAGCATGGCATTAATTTTTTTGACGTTTCTCCTTATTACGGCTTAACAGTTGCGGAAGGCCGTCTCGGCGAGGCGCTCGAGGGGTATCGTGACAAGGTCGTGCTTGCAACCAAGTGCGGCCGTTATGGCGCAGATGAATTCGACTTCTCCGCTAAGCGGATCACCGCCAGCATCGACGAGTCTCTGCAGCCTGGCGGAGATCGAGAAAGTCGTCGCGCCGGTTTTTCAACTATATTTGGCCGTCCGGACAAGGAGAGAATCATGGCTGAGATCATCGACGCTTACCATAGCCTGCTTTGTTCTGCGCTTATCCGTTCGCATCTCGCTTGCTCCCAGCCTTTGGAGGCTAATTCATGACGAAGACCATTGCTCGTTCACTCGCGGTAACCGCGACGTTCACTCTTGGCTGTGTCACCGCATTAACGCAGTATGCACGCGGGCAGAGTTTCCGCGACGCAGTCTCTCTTGTGGATAAACACAGTCATATCATCGTTCTTTCCGATGATCGTGATAGAGCGACCATCGCGGTCTGGCCGGCGATGCAGGGCCGCGTACTCACGAGCTCTGCCGCCGGGGTGGATGGTCACAGCTTCGGCTGGTTCAACCACGATCTCATTGCTTCGGGCAAAGTCCAGCGGCACATCAACGCAGTGGGCGGAGAAGACCGGTTGTGGCTGGGCCCTGAAGGTGGCCAGTTCTCCATATTCTTCGCGCCCGGTGCACCCTTTGTTCTCGACCACTGGTATGCGCCAGCTCCAATCGACACAGAGCCATTTCCTACGGTTCACCAGACGAAGAGCTCAGTTAGCTTCCGCAAGATACTCCAGCTCACGAATTACTCTGGAACAAAATTTCATGTGCAAGTGGATCGCGAGGTGCGGCTGCTACCTGATGATCAGATCTGGAGCCATCTCGGCGTGCACTCTGTGCCGGGCATTAAGGTCGTCGGCTTCGAGTCGGAAAACAAGCTGACCAATCTGGCTCCGACAAGCTGGAGCAAGCCGACCGGACTACTCTCGTTATGGGTGCTTGGTCAATTCGAATCCACTGCCAAAGCCACCATCATCCTCCCTATACGCAGAGGACCGACCAGCGAGCTCGGCGTTCCTGTGACCACGAACTACTTCGGAAATGTGCCTCCAGACCGCATCGACATTAAAGCCAATGCGGCCTTCCTTAAGGCTGATTCCAATTACCGGAGCAAACTCGGCCTCAGCCCTCAACGCGCCAAAAGTACCCTTGGTAGTTATGATCCCGAGAACCATGTGCTGACTATCGTGCAGTACTCACAACCATCGCATCCGTCCGACTATGTAAACTCAGCGTGGAAGATACAGAAGGACCCATTCAAGGGAGATGTCGCAAATTGCTATAACGATGGACCGCCAGCACCAGGCAAACCGCAACTTGGTCGCTTCTACGAACTGGAGTCATCGTCGCCTGCCGAGGTGCTTGCTTCCCACGCTACTGTCGAGCACACCCAGCGAACGATTCACCTGGTCGGCACTGAGCAGCAGTTAGACCCCATTGCGCGAGCGGTGCTCGGCGTAGGGCTTGAAGAGGTAGAGAAATTCAACCCGTAAGGCTGCGACTGATACAGCAATGAGGTTGGTACGGTAGTCGTTCAGTCAGATCAGCAGCGTGCGCTTCATTCCGCGCACGATTCAGTTGGCACTCTACTCCACGTTTTGAGTTCCTTTTTGGGCGATGGCCTTCGCATTACGTCGGACTTTTTTGGATGAGTACTTAGAGCCGTCCGAAGCAGTACTACCGCTTGGCCAGTGGGTGATTCGAGCTTGGTTTCCTTAGAACCTGCGGTGACACTAGGACTATGAAGATTCTCGACTGCCGTGCGCTCCCTCCGATCTATAACCAGAGCAAAGAGCTGCTGGGCATCTTCGATGGAATGCCGGTACTGCCTTGCTACTTCGAGGTTGACCCGGGGAGAGAGCATCCAATCCCCACCCTTGACGATGTGCGTTTCTTTATGGAGTGCCCCCCTGAGTGGTGTTGACACTGCTTCGCATGCGATAGAGTTCCAGCAGAGGTAAATCCATGGCTGAGCACGCGCTGCAGACACGCAAGAATCACGCACGTCTGGACCCGGCGTTTCACTTCTTTCTGGCGCCCGTTTTGGTGTTGTTCGTTTTGTGGACGCTGTATCGCTGCGTTTTCACTGTGGTCTTTACGGTGCGGCACTGGTCCGCAGCCGTGCCCGGCAGCACTGGGGAGGTCCATTCGTACCTGATCACGGGTCTGCTTGGTTCGGTGGGGCTTCTGCTGATGGCGCTGGCACTGCTGGTGCTCGCCTTCAAAGTGCGGCTGTACTCGCTCAAGGTGCAGGACCGGGTGATCCGTCTGGAAGAGCGCATCCGTCTGATGACGCTTGCTCCCGACCCGCTGCGCTCGCGCGTGGGCGCGCTTACCGAGCGGCAGTTGATCGCTCTGCGGTTTGCCTCCGACGATGAGGTGGTTCGTCTGGCCGGACGGGCTCTCGATGAGAACCTGACTTCGGGCCAGATCAAAGATGCGATCGTCGTTTGGCGGCCGGACCACTTCCGCGTGTGAGGCGAGGTGATTCTCGGCGGCAACTGCGTCGTTCTGCATCATGACGCTCTGCATCATCACGCCCCTCCGGAGCATCTTTAGGACCTATGGCCGAAAAAAAGGTTGAGCAGGAAGAACGCGCAGCAGAGCGCCGCAATGCGGCGACGGCGTTTGACGTGTTGGTCGTGGGTGCCGGACCGACGGGGCTGGCGTGCGCCATTGAGGCCAAGCGCCGCGGCTTAAGGACGGTGCTGGTGGATAAGGGCTGCCTGTGCAATTCGATCTTTCACTATCCGTCGAACATGACGTTTTTCACCACGCCGGAGCTGCTCGAAATCGGCAATATGCCGTTTTCCAGCCCCAACCAGAAGCCCAACCGGAACGAAGCACTGGAGTATTACCGCAAGGTCGCAGATCACTACCAACTCGATATTCGCCAGTACCACCGGGTGGAGACGGTGGAGGGCGACGACGGCGCGTTCACCGTCTCGCTTGCGGATAGGTTCAACCGCACACAGCGGTTTGAAACCAAGAAGATTGTTCTCGCCACCGGCTACTACGATCTGCCGAATTACCTGGACATTCCCGGCGAAGAGCTACAGAAGGTCAAGCATTACTACCATGACCCGCATCCGTTCTACGACATGGATGTGCTGGTGATTGGCGGCAAGAACTCGGCTGCGATTGCAGCGCTCGACCTTTGGCGGCACGGGGCGCGGGTCACGCTCGTGCATCGCGGCCCGGAGATGCATCGCCATGTCAAATATTGGATCCTGCCGGACATCAACAACCGCATCCGCAACGGCGAGGTCGAAGCTTTTTTCAATTCACGCGTAACCGCGGTGCGCGAGGATGCGGTCGACCTCCAAACACCATCCGGGCCGCTTACGGTCAAGAACGACTTCGTCTTTGCGCTGACTGGCTACCGGCCGGATTTCGAGTTCCTAGAGTCACTCGGGGTGAAGATGGAGGGTGAAGACCGCTGTCCGGCCTGCAATCCAGAGAGTCTGGAGAGCAACATGCCTGGCATTTACCTGGCGGGGGTAATTGTCGCTGGTTCCCGCACCAACGAGATCTTCATTGAGAACGGCCGCTTCCATGGCAGGCAGATCGCGGACGATATTGCGGCCAAGATGCAGTCTGAAAGGCAGTTGCAGACGGTGTAATGGCGCGTTCCGTTCGTGACCCCCCCTCCCCCATACTTTTGGGCTAAATTCCTCCAAACAAAAGACTTAAGTAGGGGCGAATGCCGCAAATTCCTCTAGGCGTTGGACTTAGAGGCAAATTCCTGCAAACAAAAGGCTTAGACGGCGTGTTCCGGCTGTGGGGACGCTCCGTTCTCTCGCCTACTTCAAGAGTAGCAATTTCGGAGTGGGTACTCGGCCATTCTCACCGCACTCGGGGACACTTCGGTCACGGTCGGATCGGTGAGATCATGGTTGCACCCGACCCCTCAGGGACTGAAGCCTGTCCTTTCGTTGCGGGTTTCAGCAGTTGTTCACACTAAAGCTGGTGTATGTGGCAATGAAGGTCCCTCAGCTCCGTTGCGCCTGCGGCGAAACTCCGGTCGGGTTTAGTGTTGTGGACGAATGCGCCTACCGGCGCATGGCCCACCCTTTGCACTGGAGTGTGTTGAAGTGTGACCGGTGGCCGGGTGCAAAGGATGGGGCACCCGGCTGTGGTGGGAATGCAGGTCCCTTCGCTCCGTTGCGCCTGCGGCGAAACTCCGGTCGGGATGACACTATTATGAGGTCGCGCCCTCGGTGGCAACTCCGGTTGGGATGACAAGGGGTTTAGTGTTGTGGACGAATGCGCCTACCGGCGCATGACCCACCCTTTGCACTAGAGCGTGTTGAAGTGTGAGCGGTAGCCGGGCGCAAAGGATGGGGCACCCGGCTTTGTGTGGTGGGAAAAGCAAGGATAATTGTTCATGTTCTTTATTCCGGGTGAGCGGGGTTGTGGGCTGCGGCGGTTCCGCTGCTTTGGCCCAGGGTGATGCGGATGCGATGCAGGGGCATGTAGCGTACGCGGAGGCCGTCAATGGTGGCTGGTTCGGCGCGTGGAGTCTTGGCCAAGTCGACATAGACGACCAGCGCGGCTTCCGCTGGGTTGTCGTAGCTTTGCGTGACGCCGACGCCGAAGAAGGCTGGGTCGGCCATGATCTGCGAGGCGTATTGATCGTGGACCGCGATGGCTGCGCTAAGCACGGGTTGCGAGAGGTGAATGCCTATGACTGGCGTGAGCGATACCGGCGCGGTGTCGTTGGCGATGCTGGTGGCGGTCGCTGGAATGACGACCGTGGGCAGGCCGCCGAGGCTCTGCGGGACAGCGACCGACGGCTTGGTGGGATCGACATAGACGATGACCGAGGCTTGTCCCGGCTGATCCAGGCTCTTGCCGGCCGCTACGCCGAGGATGCCTTTGTCGGCGCTGAGCAGAGCAGAGCCCAGGGTGCTGGCCGCAGTCTTTGCCTTGAGGGTCTGGGAAGCGGGGACGGCGACTGTCGCCGAACTGGGCGCGACGGTGTTGCTGTCGTAGTTCAGGCAGGTGACGGGATGGGCTGCGCCGCCGACAACCTGCAGTTGTAGTGAGCCGTTCGCGGCGGATTGCTGCGAGAGTTCGGTGAGCACATCGCCGATAGGATTGGCAAAGCTTTCACCGCTCGTGTTATCACTGCTGACCGCGCCCGCAAAGAAGAGGCCGACGGGCTGCGCGTTCGCGGTATCAACGACCAGCGAACCAGAGTCGCCGAAGTCCGAAAAGTAGCGGCCAGGCACACCGATCTGGTTGGTGAAGGTCTTGGTGGTGTAGAAGATGGTGCCGGCCGCGTCTTTGTAGTAATCAATCTGGAAGGTGACTGCGATGTTATCGACGGTGGAGCAGGTAAGGCCGGTGGTGCGGCCGCTCTTGGCGACGTGAATGGAATTGAGATTAGCGGCGGTCAGCACCTCGCCGGTACCGGCTGCGGGCGCCGCTGGGCCAAGCTGGCCGTTGGTTCCGGAGCTGGCCGTTCCCAGTGCCAGGATGCCGCCTGTAGGATCTACGGTTCCACTGGCCACACTGGCAAGTGCGGCATCGACATTGGTTGCATTCGTATTCAGCGGCACGGAATACTTCAGGGTGCCGAGCGCGCGGATGCCGGTGATCCCTTGCTGCAAGGACTGGCAGCCTGTATCCACCAGGCCGGGCTGGATGATGGAGTCGGTGGTGGCGCCCTGGTCAGACTCGGCGAGGACATGGTTGTTGCTCAGGATGTACTGATTGCTGTTCTGGTCGCTGACCAGAGCGCCCAGGGTGCCGCTGGCGCAGTCGAGGATGTTTCCGCTGCTATCCGTATCGAAGTCGTTGTTGTTGCCGCCGGAGGTGCCCATCTCGACAGCACTGGTCTGCGCGGCCTGGTTGGTCAGCGGCGAGGTGTTGATGCCGGAGTTATTCAGCAGCAGCTTGGCGTAGCTGGTGGATTGCGGGTTCGCGGTCACGGTGGCGAAGGCGAAGAGCGGCCCTGTGGGGGCGGCGCTGGTGGGAGCGGTGTAGGTGGCGGTGCAAAACGTGTAGGCGGGATTCTGAGACGACAAGGAAGTCGTGGTGCACTTGGTGCTGCCGATACTGCCAGAGTTACTGCCCGGGCTGGCGATCGACGAAGCCGAGCTGCTCAAGCTCCACTTCACGGAGCCTCCGCCCACCTCCGCGATGGTCGCACTGAGCGGAACTGTGGAGCCGGACGAGAGGGTCGCGTTTTCCGGGAGGACAGGCTGGTTGAAGCCGGGTGTGACGGTAATGACTGAGGTAGCGGTGGTGAGAAGGCTGTTGGTCAGATTGGCTTGAATTTTAACCTGGACAGTGTCCTGGGAAAGAGCGCTGGGCGGCGTGTAAAGACCGTTCTGATCGATGCTCCCCTGGCCGATCTGGCTGTTGTTCTGGCCACTCAGGATCGCCCAACGGACATTCGCGGCGCCTCCTTCGGCGGCCAGCGCAGCGCTCAGCTGCACCTGCTGGTTGGTATCGATGGTCTGCGTCGAAGGCGTGATCGAGAAGGTTTTGTTGCTCGGATTGGCGCTGTACCCTCCGCCTCCACAGCCAGCGGCAAGGATGAAGACTGGGGAGGCGATGAGGAGAAGGGGCGCGAAGCGAAGGTTCATGAGGTCACTACCATCCGGCTTGTTGATTGTACTTGCCTATCGGGGGACGTGCTTTGCCACTTAAGTAGTGAGAGCGGATGCGCCTTTGGCGCATGACCCACCCTTTGCACTCGGATGCAGTGATCAGGAAGCGGTGATGAGGCGCAAAGGATGGGGCACCCGGTGTGTTTGCCTGGAAGGAGATCGAAAGCCTTCGCAGGCGTTGGAATCAGAGTCGTTGTAAGAGACACAGGGCGGGAGAGAAAGTTGCGCTCAGGCGATGATGCGGCGGAGGAAACCTTTGAGGCCGAGACCGCCCAGGATGGCGAGCGAGGCTAGCAGCGCCAGGAAGATGTAGATCGCAGGCATGTGCGGGACGTCCGGGGTGAGGGCCGCGCGGAGACCTTCGCTCATGTAGACGATGGGGTTGACTAGCACGGCGATCTGCAGCCAGCGGATGTGGTTGAGGTACGCCCAGGGATAGTAAATGCAGCCAAGGAATGTGATCGGGATGACGACCACGGAGAAGATGAGGCCGATCTGCTGTGGTTTGACGTTGGAACCAATGGCTAGGCCGAGCGCACCCGAGACCAGGCTGGAGAGCACGAGAAAGAGCACCAGAAGGAGCCAGCTGGAGACGTGCGCCCGGACCGGGATGCTGGGGATGTAGTACGCGAGCGGCAGAACCAGCAGGGCGGCGAGGATGCTTTGAAGCGCGCTGAAACAGACCTTTTCCGCGGCGACGGCAGCGACGGGCAGGGGACACATGACCCGGTCATCGATCTCGCGCGTGATGCCGAATTCCTGAGATAGAGGAAGGGCGACGGCGGCGATGCCGGTAAACATGATGGCGACGGCCATCAATCCTGGCAGTAGGACTGTGCCGAAGCTGGTGCCGCCCGCACCCGCGGCCATGGGATTGCCCTGCGACATGCGGGGAAAGATGTAAGTGAAGACGAAGAGAAAGAGCAGCGGCTGCATGACCACGCGGACGACAAAGGGCCAGAGCTCGCGGCGGAGCACGCGGAAGTCGCGCAGCATGAGACCGGCGAAGGCCGAGAGCATGCTGCCACGTGGAGCGTTGGGTCGTGCGATGGCGGGGCTACTCACGGAGGTCCCTCCCGGTGAGCCGGATGAAGACGGTCTCGAGACTGGGTTCGGTCATGGAGAGGTCGCGCAAGCCGGCTGGCTGCGCGGTTTCGACAATAGTCGGAAGCAGGCCATCGGTCATCTTGGCAAAGACGCGGAGACCGTTGGGTGTCGTCTCCACGAGCGAGACACCGGGAATGGCCTTGTAATGCTGGGCGACTCCATCCATGCGAGAGAGGTCGCGAAGTTTGAGGTCAAAGACGGTCTCCGCGCCGCCGCTGCTCTTGAGCTGCGCTGGGGTGTCGAGGGCGAGGATCTTGCCGTGGTCGACGATGGCGAGCCGGGTGCACAGTTCGTCGGCCTCCTCCATGTAGTGGGTGGTGAGGACGACGGTGATGCCATCGACGCGGAGGCCATCGACTGCCTTCCACATGGCGATGCGGCTTTGCGGGTCCAGGCCGGCGCTCGGCTCGTCGAGGAAGAGAACGCGCGGGCGATGGGCGATGGCTCGCGCAATCTGCACGCGCTGCTGCAGGCCGCCGGAGAGCTGCGACGGAAAGGCGGAGCCGCGCTCGCCGAGATGGAACTGGGTGAGCAGTTCGGTGGCGCGGGCCTTGGACTCGGCAGTGCTGAAGCCGAAGTAGCGGCAGTGGTAGTAGAGGTTTTCAAAGACGGTGAGGGAGCGGTCCAGCGTGTTGTACTGCGGGACGACGCCGATGCCGCGGCGGGCCTGGGAGGGATGCTTGACGACGTCGATGCCGGCGATCCGGACGCGGCCGGCGGTGGGGACGGCTCGGGTGGTGCAGATGCTAATGGTCGTGGTCTTGCCCGCGCCGTTGGGGCCGAGCAGGCCGAAGATCTCTCCTTCGTCAACGGAGAGCGAGATGCCGTTCAGGGCAACGACGCGCTGCTTGCCTTCGTAGACCTTGGTGAGATCGGTGATTTCGACGATCAAGCGGAGGCGGCTCCAGAGTTATTTCCGGGGGTGGATCTGCCTCCGCAGTATACGGGAGAGGGATAAGGACTAGGGCTCCCGCATAGTTCGCAATAGCTTTGGTTGAGCGGCGCTTCGCGCCGACTTGAAATACAAGATGAAGCAGGTCTTTCGGCTGCGCTCAGGGCAGGCTTTTCGACTCCACCTTCGGTTACGCTCAAGATGACAATAAGTTAGTTCAGGCCGCTGCGCTGTTTGGAGGAGCGCCGCTGCTGCCACTCCTCGTACTCGCGTTCGTCGGTGTTGCGCTCTGCGCGTTTTTGCGCGCGTTCTTGCGCGGTGAAGCCGCGCTCCTCGTTGCGGCTGAGCTTCTTGTGGGAGTAGAGGCCTTCGAGAAGAAACTCAGCCGCGGCGACGATCTTCTCTGGCGCGTCTTTTGCTTTCACGCCGAGCGGGGCGAGCTTCTCGATCAGGCCCTGGATCTGCTTGAGCTCGGCTAGTGTGTCGGCGGCGGATTGGTCGTCGTCGATCTTGACTGCGCCGCCCAGATTGAACCACTGCTCGATCTGCTGGGTGTTGGTCTCGGCGAAGTAGTTGTTGTAGACCTTGGCGAGGGCGGTGCGGATGAGTTCGCGGACGACGATGTCGGCTCCGCGCATCTCACCCTCGTATTCGAGTTCGATCTTGCCGGTGATGCCGGGGAGCGCCGAGTAGATGTCGCCAACGCGGGGGAAGGCAAGTGTCTCACCGTGGAGGAAGGCGCGGCGTTCCGCATTCGAAAGCACCAGCTCCAGAGTGGAGATGGGTAGACGCTGCGAGACGCCGGAGCGCTTGTCGACTTTTTTGTCTTCACGAGCGATAAAGGCGATCTGCTCAACGATCTCGCGGATGTAGGGCGCGACTTCCAGCTCGAGCGTGCCGCGATCGAGCCAGCTCTCCTGTCCGGTGATGGCGATGCCTTCTTCAATGGAGTGCGGGTAGTGTGTGCGGATCTCGGAGCCGATGCGGTCTTTGAGAGGAGTGACGATTTTGCCGCGTGCGGTGTAGTCTTCCGGGTTTGCGCTGAAGACCAGCGCGACGTCGAGCTCGAGCCGTACGGGATAGCCTTTGATCTGGACATCGCCCTCTTGCATGATGTTGAAGAGCGCGACCTGGATCTTGCCGGCGAGATCGGGAAGCTCGTTGACGGCGAAGATGCCGCGGTTGGCCCGGGGCAGCAAGCCGTAGTGCATGGTGAGTTCGTTCGAGAGATCCCGGCCGCTGCGCGCTGCTTTGATGGGATCAATGTCGCCAATCAGATCAGCAACGGTTACATCTGGCGTCGCAAGCTTCTCGACGTAACGGTCGTTGCGCGACATCCAGGCGATGGGGGTGTCGTCGCCCTGCGCGGCAATGAGCTCGCGGGCGTACTGCGAAAGAGGGCGGTATGGGTTGTCGCGAATCTCCGAGCCTGCGATGTAGGGGGCGTGTTCGTCGAGCAACTCCGTAAGAGCGCGAAGGATGCGGCTCTTGGCCTGCCCGCGCAGCCCGAGCAGGATGAAGTTTTGCCGGGAGAGCAGTGCATTGACGATCTGCGGGACGACCGTGTCGTCAAAGCCGACGATGCCGGTGAAGATCGGTTCGCGCCGGCCCAGGCGGACGATTAGATTTTCGCGCAGCTCATCCTTGACGCTGCGACCGGCGATGCGCGGTTCAGAGAATTGCTGGCTCGCTCTCAGTGCGCCGAGGGTCGTGGGAAGCGTGATCTGCGACGGTGAAAAGGACTGCGGGGGCGTGCGCTGCGGCATCGAATCGACTCCTTATGCTGCGTGCTTCCGTGCTGGGTGCTCGTGCTGGAAGACGCGCGCGGTAACACTCTACTTTACGCTGAGCGCGGGTAACACTACATGACATGGCCGTTGTTGCTTGCCAGTTTCGTAGCACGCACGCCGCGCCGGAGTTTGGGCAACATGTTGCGGTAGTAGGCCAGCAGGCTCTCGGTCCGCTGCGCATCGGAGCGCATGGTCAGCAACTCCTGATGAAAGGCGAGGTCGGCGGGCATGGTGGCGGCGAGTGCGTAGGAGACCGGCTCGTCGAGGTTGAGGCTGAGACCGGGCTCGATCGCGCCCAGTAGTTCGAGCGCCTCAAAGTGCAGCGCAACACATTCCTCCCGCAGATGACGTGGAGCGATGCTACCCGTGTCGGGCACTAGGTCTACCTCGGCCTGAAGAAAGCTGCGGGAATTATCGAGCTGCTCAATCTCAAACCGGTCCACACCCTGCGCCAGCACATCGGAGCGCCCATCAGGGTAGCTGTGCAGGACGCGAACCACCTCCGCGGTGCAGCCGATGACCGCGAGCCCTTCGCGTTGGGCGCGGACCACCCCGAAAGTGGATTTCATCGCGATGCACTCGGCAATCATCTCCTGGTACCGGTCTTCAAAGATGTGCAGGGGCAGCGGCGCTCCTGGAAACAGAACAATGTCGAGAGGGAACAAAGGAATCTTCATTAGTCCGCCCTCACCATGCGGGTCACAATCGCACCCGCTCCGTGCCAACGTGCCAGCTCCGAACGCTTCGGCCGGAGGTGGGAGATAGATTTGCACACAAGCCTAGATGCCGCAGGCCCCGGCATTTCTTCACGAAGCGCATCCGTACTTTCATGAAGCGCATCAGGAGATTTCATCTAGTAGCGACTGCATTTCGTTGCCCGCATGCGAGTTGCCGGAGCGGGCTGAGCTCGCGATGCCCGCCTCAAGTTGCGCCTTGGCCTGCTCGATCCGGCCGGCCTTTACCAGGAGCTGTCCAGCCATCTGATATCCGGCAGTGTAGTCGGGGTGGACCGTAACAAGTTGATGAAATTGATTCAACGCGGTGTCCACATCGCCCCTGTTGGCGTACTCCATTGCGAGACCATAGCGGGCAAACGCGTCGTCAGGGTTCTGTGCCAGGATCTCGTTGAGCATCGCGATCTTGTCCATAGTGCGTCCCGTGGATCTCCTTTCGCTATGGTAACGATGTGGAGGCCGCCCGTGTGGAATGCGCAGGATATCTGGCCCAGAGCGATGGTGCACGATCAACAAGCGCGCCCTACAGAGGCGAGCGCATTTGCTTCCTCTCACGCAATAGCCGAAACTTAAAGCTTAGACTCTTCGCCGGGCCGAGATCAAAGTGCGTAGCCGGTTGCTCGCAGATGAATGCATTCACCCCTTAACAAGCACCAAAGGCGAGGCAGCATAGGACATGGACTTTACCAGTCACCATCCAGCACGGACGGTAGCCGAATCACAGTCGGAGATGACCGAGCTCATCTTGCCGAACGACACCAACACATTGGGCAATCTGTTGGGCGGCCGGCTCATGCATTTTATTGACCTGGTGGGAGCGATGGCAGCTTACCGGCATGCGCGCACGCACGTGGTGACCGCGTCGATGGATCACATCGATTTCATCGCGCCGGTGCATGTGGGCGACCTGCTGATATTGAAGTCCTCTATGAATCGCGCCTTCAATACCTCGATGGAAGTGGGCGTCAAGGTCTGGGTGGAGAACACCATCGTGGGCATGCAGCGGCATGTGGCCTCGGCCTACCTCACCTTTGTCGCGGTGGATGTGCAGGGGCGGCGCGTGCCTGTGCCCAAGCTCGCTCCTGAGACAGAGGAAGAGAAGCACCACTATGAAGACGCCGGGCGCAGGCGGGAGTTGCGGCAGCGGGAGCTGGAGAGGAAAAAGCAGCAAAAACAGCTGCTAGCCGCTAGCTCCTAGCTAGGCAGCGAGTCAGCAAGTTAGTGAGTTAGCTTGCAGCTGGTGGGAAGAAAGCGAAAGCCAGCTAACGGCAGGGACAGCTGCTATACCAAACAGTGGCGGTTACATCATGGCTAGAACTAGGAGCTGATCTATGGGAACACAGGGGCAACAAGGACCGCAGCCGCAGGCCATCGCTGGGGTGAAGTCGATTGTGGCAATCGGCTCTGGTAAGGGTGGCGTGGGCAAGACGACGCTGGCGGTCAACTTGGCGATTGCGTTGACCAAGCTGGGCAGTAAGGTAGGGCTGATCGATGCCGACATCTATGGCCCGAATGTGCCGCTGATGATGGGCACCTCGGCGCAACCGCGGGTGCTCGAAGGCAACCTGATCGAGCCGATCGAGGCGCATGGGGTCAAGCTGGTCTCCGTGGGGTCGCTATCGCCTGGCGACAAGCCGCTGATGATGCGCGGGCCGATGCTGCACCAGATCATCCGGCAGTTTCTGCAGCAGGTGGCTTGGGGCGAGCTGGACTACCTGCTGGTGGACCTGCCTCCGGGCACGGGCGACGTGGTGATCTCGCTGGTGCAGACGGTGCCGTTGACCGGCGCTATCGTCATCTCGACGCCGTCCGATGTGTCGTTGCAGGATGCGCGCAAGGCTCTGGAGATGTTTCACCAGGTAAATGTCGAGGTGCTGGGCATCGTTGAAAACATGAGCAACTTTCACTGTCCGCATTGCGGCCAAGAGGTGGACATCTTCTCCAAGGGTGGGGTGGAGCGGACGGCACGGCAGTTCAACCTGGAGTTCTTAGGTTCGGTGGAGCTGGACCCGAACATCCGACAGGGTGGGGACCGCGGGCTGCCGGTCGCGCTGGCGCCTCCCGAGACGGTGGGTTCGGCCAGTTTTTACGCGATTGCCAAAAAGCTGGAAGGCTTGGTTGCGCAGCAACAGGGGCGGGAGGAGAACATCTTTGAAATCAGCTGAGGACTGAGACCGGGTGCAAGGTGAGGGGATAAGGTTTGTGCCGGTGGCTCGCGCACTAGGCATTACCAAGGTGCGGGTCTGAAACATGCGATCATGCGATAATGAAGCAACCCCCTAACCTGTTCCAAGCTGCCCTTTGCGTGGTGTGTGGGCGGAGTGACGATGGCTTCAGAGCTCAGAATCGGCCCTCGAGAGCGGCTTATCCTCACCGCGATCATCGAGGTGTATATCGCGACTGGGGAACCCGTCGCGTCTCAAGTGATTGCGCGTCTCTATGCCGACAAGGAAGGGATGAGCTCGGCGACGGTCCGCAATGTGATGGCGGCGTTGAGCGAGGCGGGATTGCTGGAGCAGCCGCACACCTCTGCCGGACGGGTCCCGACCGCTCGCGCCTTCCGCTTCTATGTCGAGCATCTGGCAGGTGCGGCGCGCGTGACGCCAGGGCAGCTGACACCCGAACATCGCGAGCAGATTGAAGAGGCATTCAAAGATGTCACCAGCCGTCAGCAGTTTCTGGAGCGCACATCGCATGTGCTGGCGCTGATCTCGAGTGGTGTGGGTGTGGCGGCGGCGGCTACCGGCGAGATGGACTGGCTGGAGCATATTCACTTCTCGCGGCTTACGCCCGGGCGGGTGCTGGCTGTTGTGGTGACCAAGGGCGGTGTGGTGCTGGATCGCGTGCTGGGGCTGGATCATGATCTGGCCGCAAGTGAGCTAGAGGCGGCGGCGAGCTTTTTGAACCAGAACTTTCGCGGCTGGTCGATCCAGCGCATCCGGGCCGAGATCGCCCGGTTGATGGAGCAGGAGCGCAGCGAGTATGACCGCCTGATGCAGTCGGTAAGTCAGCTCTGCAGCAAGGGCGCGCTGGATGGAGCGCAGGCGACACACGTGGTCTTTGTGGAAGGCGTTGCGAACCTGGTGGACAGCAGTGTGGATCACGAGCGGCTGCGACAGTTGCTGGGCGCGCTGGAGGCCAAGCAGCGGCTGGTGGAGCTGCTGAGCGCGTATGTGGATGCGCGGCAGCAGGCGGTGCGTGTGGTGGTGGGACTGGAAGACGCGATCCCGGAGATGCACAACATGGTGTTGATCGGCGCTGGAACGCGGCTGGGCGCGGAGAGCCTGGGGACGCTGGCGGTGCTGGCGCCGACCCGCATGCAGTACCAGGAGACTATTCACGCCGTCTCTTACATCGCGCAGCTGTCGGAGCGTATTCTGCAGCCGCCACGCTAGGCATGTGTGCGAAACCGACGTGCGCGGGCTGAACATTCCCTGGATAGAAGCCGACCCGGTGGGCAGAACGCGCATCTTTTTGAGTATGGCGACATCAGGAAGAGTGACAGACGCATTGGTAGAGACGCAGAACGCAACCGATCCCACCTCCGACCCGGCTGAGGCAATCACGACCGGAGTGGAGGGTTTGAAGGCGACATCGACACCACCCCCAGCCGACCCGCATGCCACGGCTGGTCCGAAGGGCGCCACATGTAAGGGTGCGATGGGGAGCTTACAGGTTAGTCAGATCCACGAGAACCGCGAAGGCGCTGAAGATAGTGTCGAGCCGGAACGTGAAAGGAAATAGTATTTAGATAGCCATGGCAACATCAGGACGAGTGACAGACGCAATGATTGAATCGCAGAACGCAACCGACCCGACCTCCGATCCCTCGGATGCCGTTACGACGGGCATTCAAGGCGAGGAGGCGACCAGCACGCCACGGGCATCGACGCCGGGCGAGGCTGGTCTGGGTCTAACGGAAGAGAACGAGCGGCTTCGCGCGGAACGAGACCAGCTACTCGATCGCATGGCGAGGTTGCAGGCCGAGTTCGACAACGCACGCAAGCGAGAGGCGCGGGAGCGCATGGATTTTCGCGACTTTGCCATCTCGGGAGCAGTTGAGCACTTCCTTCCAGTAATCGATAATTTCAAGCTCGCGCTTAGTTCCGGTGGTTCCGCGGAGCAGTTGCGCACTGGCGTGGAGCTGATCGTCAAGCAGATGGAAGAGGCGCTGCGCGCCCTGAATGTGCAACCAGTGGAGACGGTGGGTGTTCCGTTTGACCCGCGGGTGCATGAGGCGCTCGGGAGCGAAGAGCGCACCAACGTGCCGGATCATCAGGTGATCGATGAGGTCCGGCGTGGATATCGCATCAAAGACAGGCTGCTGCGTCCGGCGCTCGTCCGCGTCGCCAGCAATTCACGACAGAAAGAAGCATGAGTCCAACAGCTAACGTGACCAAACTCGACTACTACGAGGTGCTTGGCGTTACACGTGAGTGTGGCGACCAGGAGATCAAGACAGCCTATCGCCGGTTGGCGATGCAGTATCACCCTGACCGCAATCCGGATAACCCGGAGGCGGAAGACAAATTCAAGCAGGCGAGCGAAGCCTACCAGGTGCTTTCGGATCCGCAGAAGCGTGCCGGCTATGATCGTTACGGTCATGCCAGTGTGAGCGGCAATGGTGGCGGCTTCGAAGGTGGTTTTCCGCAGGGCGTTGACCTGGGCGATATCTTCGGCGATTTCTTCGGCGAGATGTTCAACATGGGCGGCGGTGGGCGCGGGAAGGCATCGCGCGCGCAGCGTGGGCGGGACATTCGCTACGACCTGATGCTGGAGTTTGAAGAGGCGGTCTTCGGCAAGGAGACATCTGTCAGCATTCGCCGCATGGAGGTCTGCTCCGACTGCAAGGGCTCTGGCGGCGCGCAAGGGAAGGGGCCGACCACATGCCCGCAGTGCGGCGGGCGTGGGCAGGTGCGTTTCCAGCAGGGCTTCTTCTCGATCGCACGCACTTGCGCTACGTGCGGTGGCACCGGCTCGGTAGTTGCAGAGCCTTGCCCGGCCTGCGAAGGGGATGGGCGGACGGAGCGCGAACATACCATCAGCGTGAAGATCCCGGCGGGTGTCGAAGATGGCACACGGATTCGCTACCAGGGAGAGGGCGATGCTGGCCGCTTCGGCGGACCCTCGGGCGACCTTTATGTGGTCCTAGCGGTCAAGCCGCATGCCTTCTTCGAACGCGAGGGCAATGACCTGCACTACGTAGTGATGATCTCCTTCCCGCAAGCGGCTCTGGGAGACGAGATCAATATCGCGACGCTCGAAGGTGACATGCAGCTCAAGGTCCCCGAAGGTACGCAGAGCGGCAAGGAGTTCCGGCTGCGCGGCAAGGGCGTCCCCTACCTAAACGAGCACGGGCGCGGCGACCTGATCGTGCAGGTAGTGGTGGAGACACCGAAGAAGTTGACCAAGACGCAGCGGGAGTTTATCCGTCAGCTAGGCGACACTCTCGAAACGGAGAACCGCGCGACTTCGCGGAGCCTGCTCGAAAAGATGAAGGGCTTCTTCAGCTAGCTGGTTTTACGTTGCAGGTTGCACGATGCGCCGCGGGTGAAAAGCTAGCGGCGTTTCCGTTTTTTGCTGGAGCTATCCGTTCAGAACGGAGCCCACGATAGCCAGTGCTGCGATGGCGGCAGTCTCCGCCCGCAAAATGCGAGGCCCGAGACTGACAGCGATCCATCCCTCTGTCCGAAAGAGCGAGAGCTCCTCTTCGGTCCATCCCCCTTCGGGTCCTACCGCGACCGAGCAGATGCCGGTTGCCAGCGCCGAGCCGTGTTCTTCGAGCGCCGAGGCTAGGGTGGTTTGTTTTTCATTTTCGGCGAGGAGCAGCTTCACGGTAGTCTCAGCAGCGTTCGCAAGGGACGCGAGTGCTGCCTTGAGCGGAAGTGGATCGAGCACCTCGGGAATTTTCGAGCGGCGCGATTGCTTCGCGGCTTCCAGGGCAATGCGTCTCCATCGCTCGATGCGTTTCCCGGCTGCTTGCGTCAGATGCTTTTCCGTCCGACGTGCCACGACGGGGATGATCGTTCCGACGCCGAGCTCGGTCGCTTTTTCGAGGGCCCACTCCATCCGGTCGAATTTGAAGATGCTCAGCAGCAGCGTGACGGGAAGCGCGGCATCGGCCTCGAGCTCGGCGAGCAGATCGAAGGTGACAAAGTCCTCACCGATCGCCGAGATTGCGGCGCGCCACACAGTCTCCCCGGCCACCACGTCGAACTCCATGCCGACCTGCGCGCGCAGAACGCGCGTCAAGTGATTGGCCTGCTCGTTCCGGAGGAAGGCGGTCCCTTCTTTCCACTCATCAGCGATCCAGCGGCGTCGCGTCATCAGGATTCACTCTAACGCGTGGCTTGGGGAACTGCAGCTGGGCGTCCGGTGCATGCGTGCGGTTTGCGAATGGAGAAGGGGCACAGCCAAAAACACTTCGGGGGATGCTTGCCTGCATCCCCCGATCGTGGTGCGTTGTGAGTGTACTTACTTCTTTTTGGTTGTTGCTTTTTTGGTGGCCGCCTTTTTGGTGGCCGTCTTCTTGGCTGCTGCCTTCTTCGTGGTTGCCATGGTTGCTATTCTCCCTTGACTGCAACACTCTGCTTGCAGTTAACGAATGTATAGAAGTCTGAAAAAACAGTGTCAAGAAAAAAATCGAGTTTGAGCGCTCTTCTTGCTACGAAGAATCGCAGCGATCACGGCTTTGTAAAATTTATTGCAGTGAACCGAGTGCGTGATGAGAGAGATGCGCGACATAGTAGAGCGCGAGTCCGCTGAGCGAGTCCTGCCACGCATGCGCGATCATTCCCGGACGCAGGCCGCCGCGCAGATGCGCCAGCACACCGAAGAGCATGCCGTAAACGCCGATTAACAGCATGCCCGCTAATCCTTGATAGCCGTGTGCCGCACCGAAGAATAGAGCGGAACAAACGATCCCTGCCCACACACGGCGGGTGAATGCGGTGAACTGCTGTTGCAGATATCCGCGGAAGACGAGCTCCTCACAGATGCCGGCTGTGATGCTGAGTCCGATCCAGAGAGCTAACTCGAAAGGTGTAGAGGGAGCGAGCTTCGCGACGGCTCGTTGGATGTTCTCGGGATTGAGCCCCACCGATTTCAATAGAAGCGCAGTGCCTGCGAGCACGAACAATGCCGTGAACCAGAAGAGCAGCGCGACGCCCGCATCCCGAAAACAAGCCCGCGCTCCGTCACGGCGCACGCCTAATAAGCGTCGCAGTGGCGTCTTGCGCAGAACCAAGCCCCAGTAGACGAGACCGACAAGGATCCATTCCCAGACCAGGGTAACGGCGTAGCTGAGGACGTGTGAGTTCTTGCCGCCGTGATGGATGCCGTGAGTGGGATGGATGCCATGAGTGGCGACGACATTCGTCAGTGAGGTCCCGAGCAGCAGAAGAAGGATGAGCACTGTGTGCCAGGGCGGCGCAACCGGACGCAACGCGCCTTCTGGTGAAAGCGCCTCCGTGCCGATGTGGGCGCCAATGCCCGGTGGTATTTCTGTATCCATGTGAATCCGCTCGACGGTTACTGCACGATTGCCGGGGGTTGAGCCTCCCTGCTATCTTCACACGTTGGCCTGCGGTTGTCGGAGCGTTCTGGGAGCGTGCACCTGACGTGAGGAGAGTTTCTGTTATGGAAGACGTCGTCATCGTATCCGCGGTGCGGACACCCGTCGGTAAGTTTCAAGGTGCGCTCGCCGGGCTTTCGGCCATTGAACTCGGCTCCATGGTGGTACGGGAGGCGGTCAAGCGTGCGGGTCTGGATCCGGCGCTGGTCGACGAGTGCATCATGGGCAACGTGGTCTCGGCTGGCCTGGGACAGAATCCAGCGCGGCAGGCAGCGCTCGGCGGAGGCCTGCCGCCTGAGGTGAGCGCGATGACCATCAACAAGGTTTGCGGATCGGGATTGAAAGCAGTGAGCCTGGCGGCGCAGGCGGTGCAGACGGGCAACGCCGAAATTGTGGTCGCGGGCGGTATGGAGTCGATGTCGAATGCGCCGTACCTGCTGCCGCAGGGACGAAACGGTTTTCGCATGGGCAACGCGACGGTGGTCGACTCCATGATCAACGATGGCCTGTGGGATGTCTTCAACGATTACCACATGGGCATGACGGGCGAGAACGTCGCAGAGAAGCACGGAATCACGCGCGAGGAGCAGGACGTCTACGCGCTCAACTCACATCGCAAAGCGGCCGCAGCGCAGAAGGCGGGCTACTTCGCCGCGGAGATGCTGCCGGTCGAGGTCCCGGCAAAGAAGAAGGGACAGCCGCCGATTTTTCTAGATCGCGATGAGAGTGTGCGTGAGGATGCATCGATCGAGGCGCTCCGTGCACTCAAGCCGGCCTTCAAGAAAGATGGGACGGTGACGGCAGGGAATGCTCCGGGGGTGAACGACGGAGGGGCGGCGGTGGTGGTGATGTCCGCGCGCAAGGCGAAGGAGCTGGGACTGGAGCCGATGGTGCACGTTCGGGCGCAGGCGACCAGCGGCATCGATCCGAAGTGGGTGATGCTGGCGCCGGTGATCAGCACGCAGCGGGTGCTGGCGAAGGCGGGCTGGACCAAAGAGGAAGTGGACCTCTATGAGCTGAACGAGGCCTTTGCGGTGCAGGCGATTGGGGTGCTGAAAGAGCTTGGGCTCGGCCACGAAAACGTCAACGTGAACGGCGGGTCGGTGGCGATTGGACATCCGATTGGTGCAAGTGGCGCGCGCGTGCTGACGACGCTGATCTATGCGATGATGCGTCGCGATGCGAAGAAAGGTGTGGCCGCGCTGTGCCTGGGCGGGGGAAATTCCGTTGCTATGGCGGTGGAGCGGGAGTAGTGCATCAGAATCGGTGGTAGGAGCTTGCATGAGGATCTTGATTGCTGGTGCGACTGGCGCTATTGGTCAGGCACTGGTGCGCCATCTCAACGCTGACGGCGCAACCGTCATCGGCATGGTGCGGTCGTCCGAGGCGATCGATGCGCTCTCTGCAGCGGGTGCGGAGGCGATCGTCGCTGACGCGCTCGACACCAATGCCGTGAAGGACGCGCTGCTGCGGGTTCGTCCGGACGTTGTGATCAACGAACTCACGGCTCTGCCAAAGCGATATACGTCGCAGGAGATGCAAGCAGCGTCGGCGCATGACCGGGAGGTGCGGCTCCGTGGAAATGCAAATCTTCTGGCCGGTATGCAGACGGCGGGCATTCGCCGGTACATCCTGCAATCGTCTGCATTCTGGTATGAACCCGGTCCGGGTCTCGCGCAGGAAGATTCGCAGTTTGCCTTCGAGGCCTCACCGGGGATCGCCGCAGGCACACGCACCTATGCGGAGCTAGAGTCGATTGCCTTCAGCAATGCGCAACTGGAAGTTGTCGCTCTGCGCTATGGGTTTTTCTACGGGCTCGGTACCTGGTATACCCGGGAAGGCGATATAGGCGATCAGGTTCGGCAACGTCAGATACCCGTCATTGGCGAAGGTCGCGGAGTTTCGAGCTTTGTGCATGTAGACGATGCCGCCGCGGCCACCGTCTCTGCGCTCGGTTGTACTCCGGGTGTTTACAACATCGTGGATGACGATCCTTCTGAGCAACGCACCTGGCTGCCCGCGTTTGCGCGCTACGCTGGAGCGACCGAGCCGCCGCGCGTGACGGAAGAGCAGGCTGTGCAGTCCGCAGGCGCGGATAGCGTCTACTACGCGACGCGGCTGCGCGGTGCTGCCAACGGCAAGGCCAAACGCGAGTTGACTTTCCGCCCACGCCCGCTCGAGTGGCTGGCCTGATTCGCAGGGAGCGGCTGATCTACGCGATGATGTGCCGCGATGCGAAGAAGGCGTAGCGCCGTTGTGTCTGGAGGTGGGAACTCCGTGGAGGTGAGGTAGGGATGGGTGACGAAAGATCGCCTTCGGAGCGATTCACCGGACGAGTGGAGAGTTATCGGCGCTTCCGGCCGCGTTACCCGATGGAGCTGGTGACCCTGCTCAAAGCCCGGTGTGGACTGACGGCAAGTTCGACGATTGCCGACATTGGGGCAGGCACAGGGCTGCTGGCCGAGATCTTCCTGAAGCATGGCAACCCCGTTATCGCCGTCGAACCCAATGCTGAGATGCGGCGCGCCTGTGCGGAATTGGAGCGCAAATACCCGAAGCTGAAGTGCGTGAACGGAAGAGCGGAGAGCCTGCCATTGGCGGACGGGGCTGTCGATTGCGTCACCATCGGTCAGGCGCTGCATTGGTTCGATCGCGAGCGAGCGCGGACGGAGTTTGCACGCATCCTGCGACCGGGTGGATACGCTGTGATTGTCTTCAACGAGCGCCGGATGAGTGGCGATCCATTTCACGAAGGTTATGAGAGCCTTCTGCTGGAGTTTGGGGTTGATTACACGACGGTGCAGCGCCAGCATGTAACTGCCGACGTGATCCGCGCGTTCTTCTCACCGTGCGCCGTTCATCGTGCTGTCTTACCGAATGAGCAGTTGCTCGACCTGCCGGCACTTCGGGGACGCATCGTGTCGTCGTCTTACATGCCGCAACCCGGGCAAAGGCGATACTCGGAGATGATGACAGCAATTGAAGAGCTCTTTGACGCACATGCGGTGAATGGGCGGGTTCGGCTCGACTGTCCGTGCGGCGTCAGCTTCGGCCACCTATGCTGATGCAGCGTTCATGCGAGCTTGATGTCTCTTTCGTTGGTGTTCGCGCGTGGACTGAATTAAGCTAAGCCCGTACCTCGGTGGTCTCTGCCGTTCCGATGAAGAGACCCTACCCACGTTCTCCATCTCGCAGGGAACATGGACGGAGGAGCGCGAGCACACACCCGTGGTGTGCTTAATCTCTGGCCGCCACTCTCGAGGAGCCCACATCGTATGAGCCGTGATAAGAAAATCGATTACGTCGAGTTTCATTCGACCGATCTTGCAGCTACCAAGCATTTTTATAGCCGGGTCTTCGGGTGGAAATTCGTGGACTACGGCCCTGATTACACCAGCTTTGACGATGGCCGGATTGCAGGAGGATTCAGAAAAGGACAGGGCTCTCCTGGAGCGGGACCGCTGGTCGTAATCTTCGTAGATGATCTCCAAGCAACGGAGAGCCTTGTCAAAGAGACTGGTGGAAAGATCACAAAGGAGATCTTCTCGTTTCCCGGCGGATCACGCTTTGAATTCACCGATCCGACTGGAAATAAACTCGCTGCATGGCATGAGGGTTAATCACAGGAATGGGAAGCACTCAACCCGAGTGCTCCCGGCTTCGACGAGTGTTTAGACCTGACTTCTCGTGTCACAACCGGCACTTTGGCTCGTTCTTAGTAATGAATGCGTTGGCGATATCAATTGCTTGTGCATAGCGTTATTGGAGTAGTGCCGTCTCATAAAGTGTGAGCGCGATACTTCCCATCCTTCAGCCGACAGAGCTGACCTCTATACAACAGCCCAAGCTCTGGCGGCCGCGACGCGTGCTGGTGACGCTGGAAGCTCTTCAGTGGGAGCACGGGCGGGCGATGCTGGAGCGTGCTGCTGGCTTTGGCGCGGAGGTAGTCCGGCTCAAGCAGAATCGGCTGACCGGGCTCTCTGGCGACGATGCACAGAAGGTTTATGCGGGCGCGAAGACGACTCTGGCGATCGTCACCGCGCCACCGGGCCAGCGCAAGCTGCAGCCCATTCCACCGAGTGCCGACTGGCAGTTCCACCTGGCGCAGGGCTGTCCGGCACACTGCCAATACTGCTATCTAGCGGGATCGTTGAGCGGGCCGCCGGTGACGCGCGCGTATGCGAACCTGCCTGAGATCCTAGACGGCCTTAAGGAATATCTGGGCCGCGGGACAGTGACTTCCAGATCGTTGCGGCGCGCAGACGAGGGCACGACCTTCGAGGCCTCTTGCTATACAGACCCGCTTGGGATCGAGCACCTGACGGGATCGCTAGCGGAGACCATCCGCTTCTTCGGCGCGTGGGATGCGCCAGTGCAGCTGCGCTGGACGACGAAGTTCGACGGCGTGGGTCCGCTGTGGGGGCTGGAACACGGCGGTCGGACGCGGGCCCGCTTCTCCGTAAATGCGGCGCCAGTGGCGCGAAGCTTTGAGGGTGGGACAGCGTCGGTTACGAATCGGCTGGGAGCGATGCGGGCGATGGCGAAAGCCGGTTATCGGATAGGTCTGACGGTAGCGCCGGTGATGCCGGTCGAGAACTGGCGGGAGGAGTATGCAGATTTATTTGCGCGAGCCGCTCAAGCTCTGGAGGGCATTGCCGATACAGATCTTACGATCGAGTTGATTACGCACCGGTTTACGCCAGGGTCGAAGGAGATGCTGCTGGGCTGGTATCCTAAAACGCCGCTCGAAATGGAGGAGTCGCTGCGCACGCAGAAGCGAAACAAGTTCGGGTCGTTTAAGTACGTGTATCCGAAAGAGCAGATGACGGAAATGCGGAGGTGGTTCGAGCGGAAGATTGCGGAGCTGCTGCCGGGAGCGCGGGTTCTTTACTGGACGTGAGTAAGGTGGAGTTCCGGAAAGTCTTGCTCGTACCTTTTGCTGTCCAAGGTCATGAGACGTTCGGCCTGCAACAGAGCATGCGCACCGATGATGAAGTCAGCCAGGAGCCGGCGTGGTTCGATACTAGAGGAACGTCTTCGGCGAATAGCGTACTGAGAATAACGAAGTCCGGCTTGCTTCCAAACAGCATTCGATAAATTGAAGTCGGCAAGTATGCCGGTATCGTCGAGGAAGCGGGTTAGGAAGCTCTCATCCGCGCGCGGGTAGGCGAGGAGTTCTGAGTAAACTGGGGCAGAGATGACCAGACCGCCTGCCTGCCGCGCGCTTTGGAGTTCCTGCAAGATGCGTGGTGTGGAGGCCTCACGAGAGAGGAGTGCGGAGAGGACGTTTGTGTCGAGGGCCGTCCTCATGCCTTTTCAGGATCATCCTCGTCCCGCATCTCCGCAACCCAGTGGTTGATCTCGTCTCGAGTAGAGAAGGCCGGAAGTGCGCCGGCATACTTCTCGAATGGGTTCACTGCGGAAGCCGCTGGCCTCAAAATTGTCTTCTCGCCTTCAATTACGAAAACGACGCGGTCTCCCTCGTGCAGCCCTAGACGTTGGCGGATGGCTAAGGGGATTGTGACCTGACCTTTGCTGCTGATCATGCTAGTATGCATATCTTTACTCCTTACCTGCAAGTAAAGAATAGCATAAGTTAGCCGCTGAATAAACAAAATCAGCACTCGATGACATTCAGGGCTAGGCCGCCGAGCGAGGTTTCCTTGTAGCGGGACTGCATGTCGAGGCCGGTCTCGTACATAGTTTTGATAACCTGGTCGAGCGAGACCTTGTGCTCGTCCAGCTCGGCGAAGGCCATGCGGCAGGCGTGCACGGCTTTGACTGCGCCCATGGCGTTGCGTTCGATGCAGGGGATCTGCACCAGGCCGCCGATGGGATCGCAGGTCATGCCCAGGTTATGCTCCATGCCGATCTCGGCTGCGTGTTCGATCTGGGCATTGGTGCCGCCCATGGCAGCCGCCAAGCCGCCGGCGGCCATGGAGCAGGCTACGCCGACCTCGCCCTGGCAGCCGACCTCGGCGCCTGAGATAGACGCGTTCTCCTTATAAAGGATACCGATCGCGCCCGAGGTGAGAAAGTAGCGGATGAGGCCTTCGTCGCTCGCCTCGGGCACGAAGTTGCGATAGTAGTGAGCTACGGCGGGCACCACGCCCGCAGCGCCGTTGGTAGGCGCGGTGACCACGCGCCCGCCGGCGGCGTTTTCTTCGTTGACGGCCATGGCGTAGATCGTCACCCAGTCGAGTGGCGCCAGTGGATCACCCGTGCCTTTGCCCGCTGCTTCGCTCGCCTCCAGCCGTTCGGCGAGGCGATGGGCGCGGCGGCGGACCTTCAGTCCTCCGGGCAGAATGCCTTCGGTGGCCATGCCGCGGGCGACGCAGGCCTGCATTACCGCCCAGAAGCGCAGGATGCCGTTCCGGACCTCTGCTTCAGCATCAGGACCAAAGCGTCGCGCACACTCATTGCGCAGCATAAGCTCGCTGACCGAGAGGCTGTCGGCTGCCGCCATCTCCATCAGCTCCGCTGCGTTGCGAAAGGGATATGGAAGCGCGGTGGTGGTCATCACGGGTGCGTTGTCCAGCCCGGCGCCATCTTCACCGGTACTGTCTTCGATGATGAAGCCGCCGCCGATCGAGAAATACACCTGAGCCAGTAGGAGCTGGCCCGCGGCGGCGAAGGCGGAAAAACGGAGTCCGTTGGGGTGATGGGTGTGTGCTCCCGGCGGAAGCATCTGGTCGCGGTGGAAGAGGAGGTGCTCCCGCTCGTGAAAGGGAATGGGATGGCGGCCCAGGAGCGCCAGTGTTCCTGTCGCGCGGACCTCCTGGACCTTCCCGTCGACCAGCGCGGGATCGACGGTGCTGGGCTCCTCGCCCAGCAGTCCAAGAAGGACGGCGCGGTCGGTAGCGTGGCCGATGCCCGTCAGGGCGAGTGAGCCATAGAGCTCGGCCCGAAGCTCGGCGACGTTATCGAGGCAATGCCGTGCGTCGAGCGAGGCAACGAAGGTGCGTGCAGCGCGCATGGGCCCCATGGTGTGAGAACTGGAAGGGCCGATGCCTATTTTGAAGAGATCGAAGATGCTTGTCATACCACCCAGAGACTTGTCAGACGACCGAGTAGTGTAGCGCCCACATGTTGTGCGTGTCGCGCAGCGGGCAGGTGCGCATCTCTGCAACCTTTGTGGCCTGTGTTCCCCAGCGGGTTGCGGGCTATACTCGGCGGGTTCGCAGGGGAAAGAAGACCAGGCAAGCATGATGTTCAAAGTTTTGAGCGCGGCAGTATATGGGATCGACGCGCACATCATTGATGTTGAGGTGGACTTTTCCTGTATTCAGGCGAAGGAAGATATCTTTCACACCGTAGGATTGCCGGATGCGGCGGTGCGGGAGAGCCGGGATCGTGTACGGGCCGCGATTAAGAACTCTGGCTTCTCCATCCCGCCCACGCACATCACCATCAATCTGGCTCCGGCCGATCTCAAAAAAGAGGGATCGGGCTTCGACCTGCCGATTGCCGTCGGCATCCTCGGCGCGTATGGAGCGCTGCAGAATCAAGACCTGAGCAGCTTCCTGATGATTGGCGAACTGGGACTGGACGGGAGCGTTCGGGCAGTTCCCGGGATGCTGCCGATTGCGGTAGCGGCGAAGCAGCGGGGCATCACCCACCTGATCGTTCCGGCAACGAATGCACCTGAGGCTGCTGTGGTCGAGGGGATCAATGTGTACCCGGTGAAGTCGTTGCAGGATGCTCGAGAGCTGGTGAACGCAGCAGTCAACGGCGGCATCCAGGCTCAGCCGTTCAAAGTAGCGGCAACGACGATGCTCGACGAACTCCAGCATTTCCCGTCCGACTTCAAGGACGTGCGCGGGCAGACGACGGCGAAGCGAGCGCTGGAGGTAGCGGCCGCCGGTGGTCATAATATCCTGATGATTGGACCGCCGGGTTCCGGAAAGACCATGCTGGCAAAACGGCTGCCTTCGATCCTGACGCCGTTGCGCTTCGCGGAGGCACTAGAGACGACGAAGATCCATTCCGTCGCTGGGGCTTTGGACGCCGACGCCGGGCTGGTGACACAGCGACCTTTTCGTTCGCCGCACCATACGATCTCTGACGCAGGGCTGATCGGCGGTGGCGCGGTTCCCCGGCCGGGTGAGGTCTCGTTGGCGCACAATGGCGTGCTCTTTCTGGATGAGCTGCCGGAGTTTCCGCGCAACGTGCTGGAGGTGATGCGCCAGCCGCTGGAAGACGGCACCGTGACCATTGCGCGAGCGTCAATGTCGCTCAGCTTTCCGGCACGGTTTATGTTGGCGGCGGCAATGAATCCGTGTCCGTGCGGGTACTTCAACGATAAGTCGCGCGAGTGCCTGTGTACGCCACCGATGATGCAGCGCTACGTTTCACGAGTTTCCGGGCCGCTGTTGGACCGCATCGACATCCATATCGAAGTGCCAGCGGTGCAGTATCGCGAACTGCGAGGCGGGCAGGCGAGCGAGGGTTCTGAGCAAATTCGCGAGAGGGTGCTCCGGGCACGGGAGCGTCAGCACGAGCGACTCAAAGGAGAGAAGATCTACTCCAATGCGCAGATGAGTACGCGGCAGATTCGGACATATTGCGAGTTGCCAGTCGATGCCGAGCGGCTGCTGGAGCGCGCGATGCAACAACAGGGCTTAAGCGCGCGGGCGCACGACAGGATCCTCAAGGTTGCGCGCACGATCGCCGATCTGGAGGGAGTTCCAAACGTGGCCGTAAGCCATCTGGCGGAGGCGATCCAGTACCGCACGCTGGACCGGAACTACTGGAACTGAGGGTTTCCCTCTGCTGGGGTGCCAAAACCTTCCACTTACGGGAGAAATTCCGTGAAATCTATGAAAAAAGGTGTTGACCTGTCCGTTCAAACGAGTTAACTTCTGTATTGCCAAGAAGAGATGGCCGCTTGGCAGCCGCGGGTTAGCAGACTTTGCTGGCCGCGCACATGTTAGCTGGGAGCGCTTCACCCAAGGTCAAGCTTCCGTGGAAGAGGCAGCAAAAGCTGCTCACCAGAGCAAAGCAGGACACTCTGCTTTGCTGTTCAGCAAGACAATTTGTTAGCACATGAAAGTACGACGTGCTTTGTATCGTTTACATGCATGACACGTCTATCACTTAAACAACAATGATCGGCAGTGCAGCGTCCAAGTTTGTAACTAAGGTGGGCGACTATGCGATTACGGTCAATGGAAGGGGAATAATCATGCGTTCGGATCTGATTTTTGGGGCACTTACCCACATGTCGAACCGCTATCAACTGTGTCAATTAGCGTCCAAAGCAACGCGAAAACTGCACAAGCCGAATACCCGGCTACAGGACACAACCAATGATGTATTAGTGCGGTTTCAGGAAACCAGTCCAATCCTGCCGAGTAGTAACTCGGTGCAGTCCATCAACGAGCAGGTCCCGGAGCGCCGCGCAGCTTAAGCGCGGCCCGCTTCACCCTCTTCTGTACCCACTCCACGTAACCCCCGCTCCTCCCTGTACACTCCCGCAACAACCCCCACCTCAGGTAAAAGATGACTATTTCTGAATTAAAAGAGAAGAACATTACGGAACTCAGCCGCATTGCGCGCACACTGGAGATCCCGGGCGCCAGCGGTTTGCGCAAACAGGATTTGATCTTCAAGATCCTCCAGGCGCAAAGCGAAAAGGAAGGACACATTTTCGCGGAAGGCGTACTCGAGATACTGCCTGATGGCTACGGCTTTCTCCGTTCGCCCGATTACAACTACCTTCCGGGTCCCGATGATATTTATGTATCGCCCTCGCAGATTCGTAAGTTTGATCTGAAGACGGGTGACACCATTAGTGGCAATGTGCGGCCACCCCATGAAGGTGAAAAGTACTTTGCCCTGGTCAAAATCGAAGCCATCAATTTCGAGTCGCCAGAGGAAACCCGCAACAAGATACTCTTCGACAATCTCACGCCACTGTACCCGCAGGAGCGCATTCGCATGGAGACAATTCATGAGAATGCCAGTGGACGGGTAATGGATCTACTTACGCCCATTGGTAAGGGTCAGCGCGGTCTTATCGTTGCGCCTCCGCGCACGGGCAAGACCATGCTGCTGCAGACCATCGCTAACTCGGTCACGACCAATCATCCAGAGGTCGCGCTCATCGTTCTGCTAATCGACGAGCGCCCCGAAGAAGTCACGGACATGCAGCGGTCGGTGAAGGGTGAGGTGATCAGCTCGACCTTTGACGAGCCGGCAGCCCGCCATGTGCAGGTCGCCGAGATGGTGATCGAAAAGGCCAAGCGGTTGGTCGAGCACAAGCGCGATGTTGTGATTCTGCTGGACTCGATTACGCGTCTGGCGCGCGCCTACAACACAATTGTGCCGCCGTCCGGCAAGGTACTCTCCGGCGGTGTGGATTCGAATGCGCTGCAGCGGCCCAAGCGCTTCTTTGGTGCGGCCCGCAATATCGAGGAGGGCGGCTCACTGACAATCATCGCAACCGCGCTGGTGGATACAGGTTCGCGCATGGATGAAGTGATCTTTGAAGAGTTCAAGGGAACCGGCAATATGGAGGTCATCCTCGATCGCAAGCTGGTCGACAAGCGCGTTTTCCCAGCAATCGACATCCAGCGTTCCGGCACACGTAAAGAAGAGTTATTGATTCCGAAAGAGGATTTGCAGCGGATCTGGATTTTGCGCAAGGTGCTGAATCCGCTGCCTCCGGTAGAAGCGATGGAGTTGCTGGTTGACCGGCAAGCCAAGACTCGTAACAATGCTGAGTTTCTGCAGAAGATGAATTCGCTGTAAGACAGCGAGTTAGCAAGTTAGCATATTCGGCTGACTTGCTCCTTTAATTCACCCTTTTTGCGTCCTAGCTGTTGTGCTCTGCTTCTAGCTTTTCTTCCTGATACTCTTCGATCTTTTTATACATGCTATCGGGAAACTTCAGGTCGCGATACACATTGCAGGCATCTGGATTCTCTGGGTTGGGGCAGATGGGGAACTCCTGTTCCTTCTGCCACTGGAGGATGCGGTCGCGCTTCGGCGGATTGTAACCCTTGGCTTCCACCTGACGGAGCAGCACCTCGATCTTCTCCTGAGACGACCCCGCGCATTTGCTGAGCAGCGCGCTTAGCTCTTCATGGCTCATGAAGTGACGAGCGACCATCGCTACTGTGAGTTGACCATAGTGGCCGATGTCCTCGCCCCGCTCCAGCGAGTCAAGCAGGTGCGCCATCATTGCATTCTTCCTCAGCTCTTCCATTCGTATTCCTCTTCCGTGTTCGCCTTTTCTTCTCGTATTGAGACGCAAGACTCGCTGCTTGCGTTGTGAGAGCCGGGCGCAATTCAGTTTGTGCTTACACTTGACTCACAAAGAAGGGGTTTGGATGCCATGGGCGGTCTGCTCAATATCATGATTGGCTATTTTTTCGGCTTTGCGCTCGGAGTGGGATGCGCGCTGGCCGTGATGTATACGATTTGGACTGGCGGGTATCGCAAGGCGATTGAGCATTCGCTAATGGTGGAGAAACCAGAGCGCTATCGTACTCTGCTGACCGCAGCCGTGGCACGCTCCCGAAAACGTGAACAAACGATGTCAGGGATGCCGGAGTAGAAAACCTCGTAATTCCGAAAGGTGGCCAGTTGAAGAAGCAGAGCTGGATGATGTGGAGAGGCGGTGCAGTCCTGACAGCGGCGGCAACTGTGACTCTGGCAGGCGCGTGTGCGCAGACCCGGAAACCGGAGACCCAAGGGTCTTCAATGCAAAGCCCGGCGACGAAGAGGCAGTCGCTCCCGTCCCTGAGTGAGCCGGCGCTCTCTCCCGACGGACGGGAGATCGCGTTTGTCTCTGGTGGAGACATCTGGACAGTTGAAGCGAAGTTCTACTCTTCTTTTACCTGACCGTATTCGAGCAGGGTGACGATGATAACGCCTCCACAGATATTGCCCAGCACCGCGGGCCACAGCCAGCGGAAGTAACCTGAGGCCGGTAAGGCGTGATGGAGCACGGCTGCGAGCACCTCGCCACTGGTGGCGACGGAGTGAGCGAAGTGGCCCAGACCCACGAGGAAGGTAAGCAGGTAGATGAGCAGCACGGCGCCACTGATCGAATGGCTGCCACTCACCAGCCATGCGACGAGCGCGATGATCCACCCGCCGATAACGGCGCTCCAGAAGATGTGAGAGAGAGGCTGATTGGCAGCCTCCGTTCCGAGATTCGACATGGCGGTGACGTAGCTTTCGCGCAAGCCGCCGGTGCGCACTGCTAGAAGCGCAAACAGAAAAGCACCGATACAGTTACTTACCAGAACGATGACCCAAAGCCGCAGTGTCTTCCATAGGTGCTTGCGCTCAGCTAAAACCACGGCTACGGGATAGAGAGTGTTTTCGGTAAAGAGCTGCGCCCGCCCGGTGATCACGGCGACAAACCCCAAGGGGTAGAGCAGATGGGAGACGAGCTGCGCAACACCACCAGTGCCTAGCTCAGCGGTCGCGATGGACATGCCTAGTGCGGTGAGGCCCATCGTAATACCTCCGGCGAGGCCGGAGATAGCAAGGTTGTGAATGGGACGACCAAGCTCTTGTCGGCCCTCCCGCGCGACCTGGATAAAAACCTGATGCGCGGTGGGGCGCTCAAGATCCTTTTGAACGGAGGCCTGTGATGATCCCTTTGAATCCGTTCCATCTTTCAGAGGATCATTCTTCAGTTTGCGTAAAGGCATGGGTCCCCTGAGTTATCTTATACGCCGGAGTTGAGAGTCAGTTTTTCGTGGTCGCCGACTTTGGATTCGCCTTTGGTGAGTGCCCTCTTGAAGATCTCGTAGTTGCGCACGATCGCGCTCGAGGGCGCGTCCCAGTATTCGGCTTCTTCCACTGTGACCCTGAGAACTGAAATCTCGGGATCCTCTTCGCCATTGGGAAACCAGGCTTTGAACATGGGATTCCAGAGCTCGTGAATCTTCGCGCGATCCTTCGAGACGTTGGCATGTCCGGAGAGACTGATGAAGCTGCTGTTTTTTGTGTCGGTATAGGTCAGGCTTACGTGAGAGTCCTGACGAATGTCTTCAACCTTGCCCGAGTGACCACGGGTCAGGAACCAGAGATCCCCGGAGAAGTTGGACTGTTGCGTTGCCATAGGCCGGCTGTAAAGCCTGCCGTCTGCGTTGGAAGTGGTGAGCATCGCGATGTGAATGTCCTTGATCAGATCCCAGACTTTGCTCTTTGCCTGCTCGGGCGTGGAGTGCTCTTGTCTTTCGCTCATTACGTTCTCCTGAACCGGTTTTGTTACGACACGAGTGTTGGATGCACGGTAGAAGAGGAGTATCTCCGACCAGAGTTTTAGCTGTGACTCCATCGAAAGGTGTAGATGAACGCCCAACTGCGGTAATGATGCGAATCTTCAACAATGACGCGGGTCAGAGCGCCTTCCAAAAACCAGTAAAGGCTTGCCCGAGGCACCTTTGGATGGGTATAGTTCAACTCGGCTCCACTTACCTGCATGCATCTACCCGCCACAAAAAAGAACAGCGAAGTGCCTCTACCAGGATTGAGATGGCTCCTTTGTTCTCTTTTGCTTTTAGGGATCTCGCTTACCGGATGGAAGACGATCCATGCAGGCTCGACGGTGGATGAGGATCGCGCGAAGTATGCGGCGAAGGTCAGGGAGACGTACAGCTATCCGTTCGGCAAGGGCCAGCCATTCCTGCCGAGCAATGCAAAGATCGAGGGCGACGACTTTATACAGCCCGGCGCATTTCCCACGGCACAGTACTGCCGGCATTGTCATGAGGCGACGTACCACGAATGGCGGCAGTCGCTGCACTCCAACTCATTCCGCACGCCTTTTTACACCAAGAACGTAAGTCTGCTCCAGAGCATGAAGGGCGTGGAGTCCGCGCGGCACTGCGAGGGCTGTCACAACCCGATTGAGCTGTTCTCTGGAGCGGTAACCACAAATCCGGTCTCGAAGGATCGCGAGTTCGATCAGGACGGCGTGACCTGCTCTGTGTGCCACTCGATCAAGAAGCTGCAGCCAACCTATGGGCTGGGCTCGTATGTGATGGGCGTGCCGGCGGTGATTGTGGATGAGACCGGCAAGCCGGTGCCGGGTGAGGTGAGCTACTCCGAGATTACCGCGCATGTGGATCGCCACAAAGCCGCCGTGATGAAGGACTTCTACAGATCGCCCGAGTATTGCGCCGCGTGTCACAAGGCGAATATCCCTGAGTCGCTCAACAACTACAAATGGTTGCGCGCCATCGGGCTCTACGATGAGTGGCAGCAGTCTTCGTTCGCGAAGCGCTCGCCACTGCCGTTCTACAAGAAAGATGTTTCAACATGCCAGACGTGCCACATGCCGCGCGTGCAGGTGACGCAGGCAGACATCGCAGCCAAGAATGGCACGATCGTTTCGCATCGCTGGTTAGGTGGCAATACGGCGGTTCCATTCCTCTACGGTTACGACGAGCAGTTGCAGAAGACGATCGAGTACCTGAAGGCGCAGAAGCTGAATGTGGATCTTTTTGCCCTGAGCACAGCGAACTCGCAGGGGATGATTGCGCCCTTCGGCTCCACTGCGTTTACGCTCAAGCCCAACGACATGGTCCAAACCGCGATCGTGATCCAGAACAAGGGCATTGGGCACACGCTGATACCCGAGCAGCGGGATATGTATCAGGCCTGGGCGCAGTTCGAGGTGAAAGACGCGGCTGGAAAGGTGCTGACCCGCAGCGGATATTTGAAGCCGGATGGCACGCTTGATCCGGGCGCACACAGCTTTATTACTCGCCTGCTGGATGGCGATGGCCACCTGCTGACCAAGCATGAGATCTGGTTGCGCAAGACGATTGCCTCGGACACTACGATCCGGCCTGGGCGTTCCACCGTAATTCGGTATCAGTTCCGGTTACCGAAGGACGGCGCGGGCCCGTATACGGTAACGGCGAAGGTCAACTACCGTCACTTCAACGACACTTACGCAGACTATGTGCTCGGCGATAAGCACCCGGCATACCCCGTCGTCGAGATGGCTTCGCGCTCGCGCACACTCTATGTGGGCGAGAACAGGCCTACGCCCGCGACAGCTGCGGATAATCCCGACTGGATGCGCTGGAACAACTTTGGCATTGCGTTGCTGGACCAGGAGCAGTATGCGGAGTCGGTTTCGGCTTTTAACCAGGTGGCAAAGATGCGGCCGGATTACCCCGACGCGTATACGAACCTGGGCGTGGTGTACTTGAAATGGGAGAAGTACGACCAAGCTGGGCAGAGCCTGAAGAAGGCGCTGACAATGAGTCCCGACGATCCGCGCGCTCTCTACTACCAGGCCTTGGTGGAGCGCAATGAAGGTGATCTGGATGGAGCGGTAACCGATCTGCAGAAGGTAATTGTGAAATTTCCACAATCACCGGATGCTCACCGCGAGCTCGGCTTTTCCTTCTACCAGCAGCACAAGTATGCGCCAGCGCGCGAGCAGTATGAGGCTGTGCAGGGCATCGATCCCGATGATCTTTCGGCGCATTACAATCTCGCGATCATCTACCGGCGACTCGGGTTGAAGGATAAAGCCGCGCAGCAGTCCGCATACTTCGCCGACGAGAAGGAAGATCCGATGGCGAACACGGCTACGCTGGAGTTCCTGCGGTCGCATCCTGAGATCTCAAGCGAGAGCGTGCCCTGGCATCTCCATTCCGATCTGGAGACGGCGACGGCGGCGGATCAGAAGTAGATGCCAGGGTAAGCTCTAGTGTGGTGAGTCGCTGTATATCGGTGGTTGAGCGGCGCTTCGCGCCGATACTTAAATACAAGATGAAGCAGTTTACACCGGTTCCGCTCAGGGCAGGCTTTCAACTCCACCTTCGGTTACGTCAAGATGACAATCAGCTACGAATTAACGACTCACCACACAGGACAGATGCTGGGAACGAGATGACAACACAATGCGCTGCACTGCTACTGGCACTCACTTTAGTGGTCGTACCGGGATCTCTGGTTGCGCAGGATACGAGCACTGGGGCGGTAACGGCTTCGGCGCAGACGAGCGTCGAAGCTGTGCTGAAACCTGCGGATCTTGCGGGCAAGGTGCCGGATCAGGTTTTCTTTCGCGGGCAGTCTGCCACTGTTCAGATGCGTAACAGTGGCGGTATCCGGTTCGCGGATGGCATGCTGGTGCTGGCCGCGCTCGTGGACACCTCAGGCTATTCGAGCGGCATCCAGCAGAAATATCAGGGCTATCTCATCGCAGAGGTACCGCTGCAGATAGAGGGGCATAGGCTGCCTCCAGGCGAGTACGGATTTGGCTTTGTTGCGGGTGATGTATTCCTGGTCATGGACATTGGTGCCCACGACCAACTGACGGCAAAGAGCACGCGGGATACGCAACTGCGGCACGCGACGCCGCTGCAGTTAATTGCCGCGCCGGATGTGAAGGGCTACCGGCTGTATTCCGGCCGGACCTATGTTACGCTCACGCGAGCAGAGTAGAGGCGCGCCTCATTTGTATGAGTAGAGCGGTCCTATGCGGAGAGATCGCGCGGCCTACTGCTGCCAGCCTCCGCCTAATGCGTTGTACAAACGTACCAGTGACAGCGCTTCATTCTCACGCGCGCCAGCGAGCGAAAGCTGCGCAGAGAAGTAGTTCGTTTCGTTGGTCAGCACCTCCAGATAACTGGTGACGCCTCCCCGGTAGCGAAGATTCGAGAGATCGGAGGCGTCCCGTGCGGAGCTTGTCAGCTTCTCTTCCTGCTCTCGAAATTCGCGGTATTTCTGATAGCCGACGAGCGCGTTTGAGACGTCCTGAAAAGCCTGCGCCACTGTCTGCTTATAGGTGAAGAGCTGCTCCTGCTGCTGAGCTTCCGTAAGGCGGAGGTTGTTGCGAAGGCGGCCCGCGGTAAAGATCGGCACTGTGCTACTGGGTCCGAAGCTGTAGAGAAAGCCCGGGGCGGTGAAGAGACGATTCAGCGCATTGCTTCCCGTGCCGACCTGTCCGGTGAGCGAGATTTGCGGGAAGTACGCTGCCTTCGCGACACCGATCTGCGCATTTGCGGCGACCAGCTGCTCTTCCGCCTGGCGGATATCCGGACGGCGCTCGATCAAGTCAGAGGGCAGGCCGGCCGGGACCGTGGGCATGTGCGGCTGGTCGGCGATGTTCAAACCGCGCTTGATCGGCCCGGGGTTCTGGCCGAGCAGGGTCTGGATCGCATTCTCTTCCTGCTCGATCTGGCGTTCGAGGTCGGGAATCTGCGCTGCTGCCGTGTAGACAAGCTGCTCGGCCTGGCGCACGTCGAGCAGGGAAGTGGAACCGCCGGCTTCAAGCGTCTGCGTTAGCTGAAGGGATTCCTGCCGCGACTTGAGCGTGCGCTGGGCGATCTCGAGCTGCAGATCGAGCGTGCGCAGTTGGAAATAGCCGGTCGCCACGTTGAGTATGAGCGTGTCCAGCACCTCGCGCTGCGACCACTGATTGGCAAGCAGTTGAGCGCGGGCGGCCTCCGTGGCTTTGCGATACTGTCCCCAGAAGTCTAGATTCCATGAAGCGTTCAGCGTCAGCTCGCCAAGATGGGTGATGAACGAGCCGAGGCCACCGAACTGCGCGGAGGGATAACGCGTCTGCGTGTAGTTTGCGCCGCCGCTGAATTGCGGGAACTCGTTGGAGCGAGTGACGCCAAGTTGCGCTTGCGCCTCCAGCACGCGCTGTGCAGCGATGCGGATGTTGTAGTTCTGCTTGATCGCCGTGTGGATCAGCGTCTGCAGTTCGGGGTCGCTGAAGACCTGCCACCACTTCTCATCGCCGATAGAAAGAGCTGATTGCGCGATAGCCGCTGCGGTGTTGGGCAGCTGGCCGCCGTTCTCGGACTGCGGCGGCACGGAGGTTTGTGTCGTATCGGTCTGCTCGGCGCCGCGATAGATCTGAGGCGTATCGACGACGGGTCGCTTGTATTTGGGACCAACAGTGCACCCGGCCAGCGCGAAGGTGGCCGCGGTGAGCAGCACTCCGAAGCGAAGATGCTTCAAGCAGCACCTCCATTCCGGGGTGCGGCAACTGCGTGAGAGGGCGCTCCTTCGGGCTTCTTGCCACCCAAGCGAACGGAGATGCGCTCGACCACAGCGAAGGAAACGGGAACGAGAAAGATGGCGATGCCAGAGGCCGCGAGCATGCCGCCGATGACGACGGTGCCCAGGATCTCACGCGAGACGCCGCCGGCGCCGCTCGCAATCCAGAGCGGCACGCAGCCCAGGATGAAGGCGAAGGCGGTCATAAGGATGGGACGGAAGCGCAGCCGGGCCGCGCCGAGAGCGGCATCGTAGATGGTCTTGCCGCCACGGTATTCCGCACGCGCATATTCGACGATAAGGATGGCATTTTTGGCGGAGAGACCGATCAGCATCACCAGACCGATCTGCGCGTAGGTATCGTTTTCGAGATTGCGCAACGAAAGCGCCAGAAACGCACCGAAGAGCGCGATGGGTGTGCAGAGCAGGACGCTGAAGGGGAGCGACCAGCTCTCGTACTGGGCGGCAAGAATCAGGAAGACAAAGAGCAGCGACAAGCCGAAGACGGCCGAGGGTGGAACGCCTTGCGCGGCCTTCTGCTCCTGGTAGGACATGCCCATGTAGGCGAGCGACATATTCGCCGGCATTACCTCTTTGAAGACCGCCTCCATTGCAGCCGTGGCTTGCGCGGAGCTATATCCGGGGGAGGCGCTAGCATTGATCTGGGCGGAGCCGTATTCGTTATAGCGCAGCGTAAACTCGGGGCCGCTTATCTTGCGGATACTCGTGAGTGCGCTCAGCGGAATGGATGTGCCGCTGGCGTTCTGCACATAAAACTGGTTGATGTTGTCGACGTTGGTGCGAGAGCTGCCCTCGGCCTCGACGTAGGTCTGCCATTGGCGGCCGAAGCGATTGAAGTAGTTCACCAGGTAGCCGCCCATGAAGGTCTGCAGGGTCTGGTAGACGTCGGCGAGATTCACGCCATTCTGGATGGCCTTGGTGCGATCGACGTCGACGTAGATCTGGGGCACGCTGGGCAGGTCGCTGGTAAAGATGCTGGCGAGCTCCGGGCGTTTGCGACAGGCAGCGAGGTACTTGTTGAGATTGGTAGTTAGGTAATCCGGATCGGAGGAGCCGGAGCGGTCCTGCACGATGGCCGTCACGCCCCCAGAGGCGCCGATTCCAGGGATGGAGGGCGGCGGAAAGGAGAAGGCCATGCCCTGGCGCACGCCGGAGAGGGCGCCAAAAATGTTCTTTTGAATCGCGGCGTATTGTTCATTCGGCTTCTTGCGTTCGTTCCATGGTTTCAGCGCGACGAAATAAAAGGCGTTGTACGTATTTTGAGTGCCGCTCAGGAGATTAAAGCCGTTGACGGTCACGATGCTCTCCACACCCGGCGTGCCCATAACGGCCTTTTCGACCTCTTTGGAGGCGGCTTCCGTGCGCTGGAGAGAGGAAGAGTTCGGGAGCGCAAGCCCGGCAAAGATGTAGCCCTGGTCTTCATTCGGAAGGAAGGAAGACGGGATGCGCGCGCCGATGAGCAGGCCGACGGCGCTGACGACGGCCAGCAGTATAAGGGCGAGACCCCATTTGCGGATCAGGAAACCGGAGGTGCGGATGTAGCCGTTGGTAGTGCGGGAGAAGGTGCGATTGAACCAGCGGAAAAACGCAGCGAGCGGACCGCGGCTCTTTTTCTTCGGCTTGAGTAGAAGTGCGCAGAGCGCCGGGCTGAGCGAGAGTGCGTTGAAGGCCGAGAAGAGAACCGAGATCGCGATGGTGACAGCGAACTGCTGGTAGAGACGTCCGGTGATACCGGGAATGAAGGCTGTCGGGATGAAGACTGCGGCCAAAATAAGAGCGATGGCGATGACCGGACTGGACACCTCCTCCATGGCGCGGAAGGCGGCGGCCTTCGGGTCCATGCCCTCTTCGATATGGTGCTCCACGGCTTCGACAACGACGATAGCATCGTCGACCACCAGCCCGATGGCAAGCACCATGCCAAGCAGTGAAAGCGTGTTGATGGAGAAGCCCAGCAGCGGAAAGACAACAAAGGTGCCGATAAGCGAGACGGGCACGGCGAGCAATGGAATGATGGTCGCGCGCCAGCCCTGCAGAAAGATGTAGACGACCAGAATGACGAGCGCGAGCGCGATGCCGAGAGTCAGGACGATGTCATGAATGCCGGCGTTGACAGCCTTTGTGGTATCGAGCGCGGGCTCCGAGGTGAGGTCATTGGGGAACTTCGCCTGGAGCTGCGCCATACGCGCGGTGACAGCTTTGGCGGCAGCCACGGCATTCGAGCCGGGCAGCTGGTAAAGCGCCAGAATAGCCGAGGGCTTGCCGTTAAAACGTCCGGTCAGATTGTAGGTCTGTGCGCCGAGTTCCAGTCGCGCCACATCGCCCAGGTGCAGCGTGGAGCCGTCCGGGTTAGCGCGAATGACGATCTCGCCGAACTGCTCCGGCGTGACCAGACGACCTTGGGCGCGGACCGTATAGGTGAACTGTTGGCCTTCGGGAACTGGCTCGCCACCGATCTGACCAGCGGGATTAACCGTGTTTTGCGTGTTGATGGCTCGAATGATCTCAGGAACGGTAACGCCGAGCTTCGCCAATTGATCCGGTTTGACCCAGCAGCGCAGCGAATATTGGCCCGCGCCGAAGACCTGCACGCGCGAGATGCCGGGAACGCGCGTGAGCTCGTCTACCAGGTTGATGTAAGCGTAGTTGGCCAGAAAGGTGCTGTCGTAGCTACCGTGCGGCGAGTAGAGCGATAGCAGCATGAGCGGCGACGAGAGCGACTTCTGCACCGTCACGCCGGCGGTGTTCACCTGGGCCGGCAGCTGCGGCGTAGCTTGCGAGACGCGCAGCTGCGTGAGCACCTGGTCGATATCCGGATTGGTGTTGATGTCGAAATCAACCGTCAACTGGGTAGTGCCGGTGTTTGTATTCGTGGAGTACATGTAGTTCATGTGGTCCACGCCGCTGACCTGCTGCTCGATAGGCGTTGCTACGGACTGCTCCAGCGTCTTGGCGTCGGCTCCGGGATAGGTGGCCTGAACCAGAATCTCCGGCGGCACGATATTTGGGAACTGCGCCGTGGGCAGGCTGAGCAGTGAGACGACCCCGACGATCACCATGATGATCGCGATCACCATGGCAACGATGGGCCGGTTGATGAAGAATTTCGACATGCTTACCTGCCTTTGCTCGCGGTCTCTCGCGATCCATCGGCGGCCGCCGTGGCGGGAGCCGGCATGGGATGGACGGGCATGCCATCCGCGAGCTTGCCAGTTCCCTCGGTGACGACGCGCTGTCCTGCCTTGAGGCCGCTGGAGATCAGCCAATCCTGGCCAATCTGTTTGCCTACCTGCACGCTCTGCATGTGGACCTTGTCGCTGTCATCGACCACCGCGACATGGTAAGTTCCCTGTACCTCGGTGACCGCCTTTTGTGGAACTAAAAGCGCATTCTGCTCGTTGCTGGTCTGGGCGCGGATGCGGCCAAACTGCCCCGGACGCAGAAGGTTCTGCCGGTTAGGAAATGCCGCTGCAACGCGTATGGTGCCCGTCTGCGGATTCACCTGGCGATCGACAAAGACGATATACCCCTTCTCCGGATAGACAGCGTTGTTGGATAGCGTGAGCTGCAGTGGGACACGCGCGCCGCTGTGCAGCAAGTCCGTGCTGCCGGCGGTGCGTACCTTGTTGGACAGCGCGAGATATTCCTGCTCGCTGATGGCGAAATACGCTTTGATCGGCTGCACTTGAGAGACAGTCGTGAGCACGGTGGCGGGACTGACCAGGCTGCCGACCTGTGTGGCGGCCAGACCGGCGATGCCGTCGATCAGCGCGCGTACCTTGGTGAAGCTGAGATTGAGCTCTGCGGTTGAGACCCCAGCCTGGCTGGAGCGGACGACTGCCTCCGCCGATGCCTGGCCTTGCACGTCATTGTCGAGCTGACTGCGTGCTATCGCCCGCGCCTGCGAGAGCGGCGTGTCGCGCTTGACGTTGATGTTGGCCAGCCCCAAATTGGCGTTTGACTGAGCCAGTTGCCCCTTGGCCTGATCCAGCGCGGCCTGGTAGGGGCGCGGATCGATCTGAAAAAGAACCTGGCCGCGATGCACCACCGAGCCTTCCTTGTAGTTCTGCTGGAGGAGGTAGCCGGAGACCTGCGGCTGGATCTGCGCATTGACATAGCCGTCGAGGTTGGCTACCCACTCGCCGTAGATAGGCACATTTCGCTGCTCGACCGCGGTTACGGTGACGCTCGGGGGTCCAGGCTGGGGTGGGGGCGCCTTCTTGGCGCAGCCGGAGAGCACGGCCAGGCCCAGGGAGAGGCTAAGCGCGGCCCATAGGGGGTGTTTCGCGAGATCCAGCGCGTGTGACTGAACGAAGCGAAAGCCGTACACCAACCTCTTCCGGGTCGAAGGAAGCTGGAGGTCAAAGATGTTCATGTATGCGAAAACCTCACCTTGTTCATCATTTGATCTACGAACTGCGAATGGGATGTAAATTAAATGGCATACACTTCACAGGTGTATGTATGCGGGCGCAGGCTAAAATATTCACCAAATAATAGATTATTGTCACTCAATGCCATTTAGAGCAGTATATGCCAAATCTGACTCAGGATCACCTGAGATGTTAGACTGGTGACATGCTGGCCGTAGAGGGCTCGTCGCTCAAAGAAAAGAAGCGGGGCTTTGTCCGCGCGGTCTTCGAAGAAGCGGCGATCGAGCTCTTCGCCCGCTCCGGCTTTGAGCATGTGACGATCGACGACATAGGCCGGCACGCGGGAGTTTCGCGGCGCACCTTCTTCCGCTACTTCAAAACCAAAGAAGATGTGATTGCTTCCAGCGTGAGAGGCGTGGGCGCTGAAATCGTCAAGAACCTTGGTGCGCAACCGCCCGGTATCGATTCCATGGCGGCGCTTGAGAAGGCATTCATCAGAGTAGGCATTGATCGGGTAGAGGCTGACAGCCGCTCTCACACCTTGATTGGCCTAGTGATGAAGACTCCGCCAATCCGGGCGACGGTGCTTTACGAGACATCGCTATGGGGGGCGCTGATTGCGCGCGAGCTCATGCGCCGCCGGGCTTTCGGCGGCAACTTGGGACGTTGCGAGCTTGCCGCAGCAACGTCGGTGGTCGCTTTTGATTATGCGCAGCAGCGCTGGTTGCAGCGTCCAAAGCGAGCTTTGGCGGAACACATCAGGCAGGCGTTTCACCAGCTGCGAGAGCTGGGCGGAGATGCTCAACCGCTAGCCGCCGCCCCCAAGACGAAGAGAGTTGGGGCAACGGAGCGTCGCAAACTTCCTCGCCTCCCCGGCCAGACAACGCGCATTTAAGAACTAGGAACTCTGTTCGGGGGCGCCGCCGCTGCTATGCGTGGAGTGCTCTGAAGCAAAAACGGGAACATCCCACAGGAGTGGTATCCAGAATGGGCACAACCCTCGTCGCGGCTATTGTGATCCACGAGCCGATTCGATAAGGTGACAACACTGTAGCTGTTACCTTTACCTGACGACAGTCGTTGTCCGGTTTTCTGTGCTGAGGTTTTTGATGCGTGTGCTCGTCGTGGAAGATGACCGCGCCTTGTCTGCTCTTCTGAAGCAACACCTGGAGAGCGAAGGCCATGAAGTGAGAGTAGCCAATGATGGCGACACCGGTGCAAAAGAAGTAGCGGACAACAACTTTGACCTCCTCGTACTTGACCTGAACCTCCCCGGCCGGGACGGTACCGAACTCCTGAAACAGGTCCGTCAGCAGGCCGCTTCCACCATCGTGCTGGTGCTCAGCGCGCGATCGAGTCTGGAAGACCGCATGAAGTGTTTTGAGCTGGGCGCGGATGATTGCCTGACCAAACCTTTTGCGCTTCGTGAGCTCACTGCCCGAACGCGCGCCCTGTTGCGCCGGCGCCAGTCGGCTGCCGAAGCGGTGCTGCGATGCGCGGACCTGGAGCTGAACCGAGTAGAGCGGTCCGTGTTGCGCAATGGTCGCAACATCGACCTCACGGCTCGCGAGTATGCGCTGGTCGAGTATCTTCTCCAAAATAAGGGACAATGCGTGCCTCGTTCCAAGCTGCTCAACCGGGTCTGGAATATGCCGGAGCAGAGCGAGACAAATGTCGTCGACGTGTATGTCAACTATCTCCGCCGCAAGCTCGATCAGGGCTTCAGCCGTCCTCTGATTCATACCGTCCGCGGGGAGGGATACCTGATGCAGGATCCGAAGCTGCACGCTGCCGCCGACAAGAGAAACTCTGTGGCTGACAGCGTACGCGCCGGAGCCGTGGCATGACATCATCGGAAGCCGCGTTATCGGAGCTACTCGACACTGGCCTGCATGCACTGGCGCAGCCGCTTACGGCAGCGCTGTGGATCGCGGAGCTGCGGACGTTAGGAGAAGCGGGCGCAACGTTCTCCCAAAAGATGGAAGGGGAGATTGTGCGGGCACTGGGCATCCTGCGGACGATGCAACAACTCCATCGCCAACATGCGCAGGGGGCGGTGTGCGAGGTTGTGGATGCGGCTCTGTTGCTGAAGCAGGTCGTGTCGTCTTCACGCGCCGAAGTCGGCGAAGACGAAATCCTCTTCAGCGGGGTACTCCATGATTCTCTCTTCTGCTTCGCGAATGCTGCTGCGCTGCAACAGGCATTCGCTTTCCTATTGGAGAGTGCGCATATCGCCTCGGAAGGGCAACCAGTGGCGATCTCGGCGGAAGCGACGGACGAGAATGGAATAACCATTGAGATCCGCGTGTCCACCGCGGACGGCGAACGGCTGATTAAGGAGTTTCGCCGGGCTGCCAATCCTTTGCACGCTGGTGGAGATGCGAGCGGTTCTCACGAACTGCCGGAAGCGGCCCTCGTCTCTGCCAGCTTGCGCGGCATGGGATGCGCCTTGGAAATTGCGAGCGAGAGTGGATCTTTGATCTTTCGCTGCAAACTCGTCCCTGCCGCTGCCGTCAAGTTCAGCGAAGTGCTCATGCTTTCACGCTCTAACTAATTAGCTACGCCGCAGCAAAGACCCGGATGGGAATCCGATTATGAGTACCCGGCCCTTGATCTCGACCCAGCGCGCTAAAAATACTTCAGTTGCCGTCCTGGCCAGTGCAGATGAGTCCTTTCGTCAGCGTGTACGTGAGGTTTTGGAGGGACTGCGATGGAGGGTCATAGAAGCAGCAGGGGGAGCCGAGGCTTTTTCCCACCTGGACCGGGAAGCGTGCGAGGCTCTGCTAGTCGACGGTTGGCTGCCAGATCTGGAGATCACCGAGTTCCTGTCAGAGTGCTTGCGGCGGTATCCGGAGACCGACCTCCTTACCCTTGACGGGGACCTGCCCGAGATGTCCAGAGCCAAGAGCGCTCGCCGGCAGGAGCTTCTGTACGCGTTAAGGCAAGGGCAGGAGTCTAGCGCAGGTGTGTTGACACATAGGCCTGAGACGGGTGACGCGTCTGGAATTCTGGCAGTGCTGACAGCCACTGCGGAAGCGGAGATACCGCGAGCCCGCGAAAGCGGATTGCAGGAGACCGATTCGGTGTCGGTGTGTGCCGGAGAGCCAGTGCTTCCAGCCGCAGCACGCGCGCAGACAAGCCACACCGGAGCGCCCGATTGGGCAGAGCGATTGGAAGAAGCAGAGGTGCGCTCGCCGCGCGATCTCTCGGTCAGGCTGCCGGAGCTGGTCGGATCCAGCGGCGCAATCCTAGAGATCTGCCGGTTGATCCGTCTGGTTGCACCGCGCAGAACAACCGTACTGATCGAAGGGCCGACCGGTACCGGAAAAGAGCTGGTGGCCCGGGCCATTCATCGCCTGAGCAAGCGATCGCGGAATCCGTTGGTGGTGCTGAACTGTGCGGCTATTCCAGAGAGTCTGCTGGAGGCTGAACTCTTTGGTCACTCCAAAGGGGCATTTACGGGCGCTTCGCAGGCGAGGCGCGGCCGCATCGAGGCTGCGGATGGCGGCACACTCTTCTTGGACGAGATTGGCGAGATGCCGCTGGCCCTGCAGGCTAAGCTACTCCGCTTTCTCGAGGCAGGCGAGCTGCAGCGCATTGGCGAGAACGACCCGGTGCGCGTGGACGTGCGCGTGATCGCGGCGACGCATCAGGCGTTGGAACAGCGGTCCCGGGAGGGCAGCTTCCGCGCCGACCTTTACTTTCGGCTTGCGGTCTTTCCGCTCAGTACGCCCTCACTCAACGAGCGGCTGGAAGACCTGCCACTGCTGGCCTCGCACTTTCTGGGACTGCTGGCCGTGGATGAACCGGCCAAGGCGCTGCATCCCGCCGCTCTCGAGCGCCTCTTCGACCATAATTGGCCGGGTGGCGTGCGGGAGCTGCAACATGTGGTGGAGCGCGCGTACATCCTGGCCGAGGATCGCGCAGAGATTGGCGTACGGGAGATTCGCTTCGGCAGTGCTCGTTAAGACGATCCCAATGGCCGCGGTCTACGGAACTCATCTCTTCTAAGACCATTCTTAGCTGTGCCAGAAAAGCTTGGCCTTCCGAATGCACCTCTCCCGGGCAAGGAGAGCGAACCCGATGCAGGTGACTACACCCCTGGCCAATGAAGTTGAGCGTTACCTGGACCTGTCCACCCAGCGCATGCAACTGCTTTCCAGCAACATGGCTAATATCGACACGCCTGGCTATCGCACGCAGGACATCGACTTCGAGCGGGAGTTTTCGCGTGCCGCGTCCGATGTTCTCTCCGGATCGGCATCCGGGACCTCGTCGCCGGCCTCAGCTCATGCGGTCGGCGGTCTGCTGGAGCGACCGGACGGAAACAATGTGTCGCTTGACCGGGAGAGCCTTAGCTTGGGAGAGTTGCAGCTGCAGTTCCGGACCGCCACGGCTTTGCTGAAACGCGAATTCACGCGGCTCTCGAATGCCATTCACGAAGACAAGTAGAGCTGTCCAGGAAAACAACGATGAATCTATTTGGAGTGATGGAGTTGAGCGGCTCTGCCCTGAAGGCAGAACGCATTCGCGCCGAGGTGGTGGCCGCGAATATGGCAAACGCGGAGACGACGCGAACCGAGGCGGGCGGACCGTACCGGCGGCAGCAGGTGGTCTTTGCCGAGGGAGGTGCACAGCCGGCTTCGTTTGCGGATCTACTGACGAGTCACGTTGGCCAGTCGGAGGGCGCGAGGGGGGTAGAGGTCTCCGCCGTGGTAGCCGATCCCGGGGCGCCGATCCGTCGCTACGATCCCGGGCATCCGGACGCTGACAAAGACGGGTATGTTTCGCTGCCGGACATCAATCCCATGACCGAGATGGTGGACCTGATGGGAGCGACCCGTTCGTATGGCCTGAATGCCTCGGCCGTGCAGGCCAGCAAGGGCATGCTGCAGGCCTCCATTGACTTACTGAAGTAAAGACGGGCGAGGACGAATGATCGACATGGTAAGGATTGGCTCCGCGGCATCGGCTGCGTTCGAAAGTAGCGTGAAGAGCACGCCCGGGAAGCCGGGAGGCGGCGAAGCGGCCTTCGGAGATGTCATCCAGGGCGCGCTGAAGCAGATGGGTGCGCTGGAGCAGGATGCCAACACGAAGGTCGATGGGCTGCTGCACGGGAAGGGCGTGGATGTGCATTCGGCCATGATCGCAACCGAGCGCTCGGATCTCGCCTTTGAACTGGCACTCGCGGTCCGCGGAAAAGCAGTGGCCGCCTATGAGCAGCTGAACTCCATGCAGTTCTAGCTATCGCGACGCACCAAGGATTGGAATAAAGGTACATGGCGGAAGCGGTAAAGAAGATGCGTCAGTCCGCGCTCGAACTGCAAGGGCAGCTCGTGCGCAACACCTCGCCCCGGCAGCGCCGCTGGATGGTCTGGGGGCTGCTGGGTCTGGTGGTGATGAGCGCCAGCCTGCTCTGGCTCTCTGCCCGGGTAGAGTGGCGCACGCTTTACTCGAATCTCGATCCCAAAGAGGCGCAGCAGGCGGCAGCCGAGCTTGCGGCGGAGAAGATCTCCTACCAGATCGAGGCCGATGGAACGACCCTGCGCGTGCCAGCACCTGTGGTGGACAAAGCCCGGTTGGCGCTGGCATCCAAGGGTCTGCCGCAGTCGGGCAGGCTTGGCTTCGAGCTCTTCGACAAACCGAATTGGATAGGCTCGGAGTTCGACGAGAAGGTGAATTACCAGCGAGCTCTGGAGGGAGAACTCGAGCACACGATCGGCAGCATGGGCGCGATTCAGTCAGCGCGCGTGCATCTGGTCCTGCCGCACGATTCTCTGTTCGAGAACACTCAGAGGTCGGCGAAGGCCTCGGTCATTCTGAAGCTGGCGCATCGTGGCTTATCTGATACCGAAGCGGATGCCATCCGCACCCTGGTGGGCAGTGCTGTCGATGGATTGGAGCCGGACCACGTCACGCTGGTCGATGCCGACGGCCGGGTCTCTTTTGGCGCGAAAGACCCGCTGGGCGAGACCGCTCTCTATGAGCAGACCCTATCGGACCGGCTGGTCGCGACGCTGGAGCCGATCGCCGGCAAGGGCAATATCCGTACCTCGGTCAATGTGGAGTACGACACCTCCAGCCAGGATGAGACACAGGAGATCTACGACCCGAACGGCACCGTGATGGTGTCGACCCAGCGCACCGAGCAGACGCCGGGCGGTCAGACCACGGCTGCCGGCGTACCTGGAACGGCGAGCAATGCGCCCAACAGCGCAGGCGCTACGGAAGGAACCAAGCCGGCGAACGCTCTACCGCTGATGCCCCCTTCAACTACAGCGGGAGAGAGCATGAAGCAGGAAAGCGGAAGCTACCTGGCCTCCAAGCGCGTGCGGCACGTGGTGCAGGGTCCCGGGCAGGTCAAGCGCCTGACCATCGCGGTGCTGGTCAATGACAAGCTGGGAAGCGTGGGCACAGGCAAGGGCGCTCACATGGGATTTATTTCGCGCAGCCCGGACGAGGTGAAGCGCATGGAGGATCTGGCGCGGGCGGCCGTCGGCTTCAACGCCGCGCGCGGGGACCAGATCGCAGTGGAGAATATCGGCTTTGCGGAGAACGTCGTGCCCACGCCGCCCACCGCACTGCAGCGCTTTATGCCGCGCCAGCAGCAGGTGGCGCAGGCGATGTGGCTGGTGGGTCCGATTGCCATGTTTCTGCTGCTGTTCTTCTTTGTCTTGAAGCCGGCCGGACGCCACATCGCCCAGCAGATTGCTCAGCCGGAACTGGCGCTGGCGGGCGGTATCTCGGCTTCCGCTGACGGCGCCGAGTCAGAGTTGGCCGCAGGCGCCGCTCCTGCCCTGGGCAGTACGCGGCCTGTGGGACGGCTCCAGTCCCTGAGCGACACGATTGCGCAGCGTATCGCGACCGAACCGGTACCGATGGTGCGGCTGGTGAAGAGCTGGATTAATGAAAACGGCAGTTCAGCCGATTAAGAGAGTAGAGCCGCTATGGGAACACAATTGGCTGTTTCTCCCGACCTGCCACGGTCACGCGCGAGCCTGCCATTCAGCGGCTTGCGCAAGGCCGCCGTGCTGATGGTGGCGCTTGGGGACCAATGCGCAAAAGAGTTTTACAAGCAGCTCGGCGAACCTGAGATCGAACGGCTAACGCAGGAGATTGCCTCGCTCCATGCGGTCCCGGCTGAGGTCTCCCAGGCGGTGCTGGAGGAGTTCAACGAGTTGGTGGAAACGCAACAGTATGTCGCGTTTGGCGGCCCTGACTACGCCGAGCGCATCCTGGTGCAGTCCTTCGGCAATCAGCGCGCCCAGGCTCTGTTGACGCAAGTCGCGCGGGCCCGCGAGGAGAGCGATGGCAATCTGGCGATGCTGCAAAAGGTGGACATGCAGCAGCTGGCGAAGTTCCTTGAAGAAGAGCATCCGCAGACCGTTGCGCTGGTGCTGGCGCACCTGGATCCGCGCGCGGCCTCGCAGGCGATGTTGACGCTCCCGGAAGAGATGCGGGTCTCTGTGGTGAAACGGCTGGCGGAGATGCGCACCTTCTCCGACGAGATGGCGCAGAAGGTCGGCCAGATCCTGCGCCGGCGCATGGAAAGCCTCGGAGGCGATCGCAGCAAATCTCACTCCGGCTTCAAAGTAGTTGCCGACCTGATGAACAGGATGGATTCGTTGACGACCAAGCAGATCCTGGAAGCCATCGAGCAGGACGACGTCGGCATGGCGCTTAATATCCGCAACCTGATGTTCACCTTCGACGATTTCGTAACCGTGCCACCGGCCAGCATGACCGAGCTGATGAGTCAGATTGATAAGAGCCTGCTCGCGACTGCACTCAAAGGAGCGAAGGAGCCACTCCGCACACATTTCTTCGCGGCGATGTCGTCCCGTGCGGTTGAGATGTTGCGTGAGGACATGGATGTGATGGGGCCGCTGCGCGGGCGCGACATCGTCAAGGCGCAAGGCGAAATCCTGAATCTGGCGCGCACGCTTGAAGCCCAGGGCAAGCTGATTCTGAAACCGCAAGCTGACGACGACTATGTCGCGTGAGTTAAAAGAACATATGCCAAAAGAACGGAGTTAGGAGTAAAGATCGAATGCAAACTGCAGCTTTTGCCCAGACACTCAACTATCCAACACTCGACGAAGCCGTTTTGTCGCGCAGCCAATTTACCGGCCAGGCAAAAGCGTCCATCCGGTTCTTCGCGGAGGGAGAAACCGCTTCCGACACGGCGTTGGCCGCGCAGCGCAAAATCGCCGAGCTCGAAGCGGAGATCGCCCGGCTTCACGTCCAGGCAAAAACAGATCTGGAGCAGGCAAGAAGCGAAGCCGAGAACGCCGGCAGACAAAAAGCGAGTCAAGAACAAGCGCCGCTCTTTTCGCAACTCCGGGGTGAGATTGCAACCGCGATCACGGCATTTGAAGCCGGGCAGCAGAGTTACTTCCGGCGTGTGGAAAAGGAGACGGTCAAGCTGGCTCTTGCGATCGCGCGCAAGATTCTCCATCGCGAAGCCCAGATGGATCCACTTTTACTGGCGGGTACGGTGAGGGCTGCACTTGATCGCCTCGTTGACGCAACCGGCATTGTTCTGCGCGTGCCTGCGGCGCAGCATGCCTTGTGGGAAGCGGAGCTCGGCCCGGCGACGATGCGGCACAAGCTGAGCATCGTTGGGGATAATGCACTCGCCTCTGGCGAGTGCGCGCTGGAGTCCCGCATGGGCACGATCGATATGGGTGTGGGCACCCAATTGGAAGAGATTGAACGCGGGTTCTTCGACCTGCTGCATCGCACGATAGAGGATGGCGCTTGCGAGCGGTGCGCTCGCTAGTGAACTCCTCGAAATTACAGCTCGCGGCCTCTACTGGGCCTGCGCAGCTCAGCGATGGTGCGGAAACGGGCGAGCGCGCATTGCGCAACTACTTTCGCGCACTGGACGAACGGCCCGCGTGGCGCTGGCATGGCCGCATCGTCGAGGCGCTGGGACAGACGATTAGATCCGAAGGCCCCTTCTGCAGCCTGGGTGAGTGTTGCGAGATCCTCGACGACGCTGGCGAGCGTCATCTCGGCGAGGTGATTGGCTTTCGCGGAAACCATGTGCTCTCGATGCCGCTCGACCGGATCAGCGGCATCCGTTATGGAGATGCGGTCGCGGCGCTGGGCGTGCGCCCTCGCATTGAAGTGGGCGAAGCGCTCTGCGGCCGGGTGCTGAATGCGCTCGGCAAGCCCATCGACGGCGGCCCACACATGCCCACGACGAGCAGCTGGAACCTGGAGCAGCCCGCGCTTGGCGCTTTGGAGCGGCTGCCCATCGACGCGATGCTGGGAACCGGCATACGCGCCATCGACGGCCTGCTGACCACCGGCTGCGGTCAGCGCGTCGGCATCTTTGGCGGCAGCGGCGTGGGCAAGAGCACGCTGATCGGCATGATGACGCGCAATACCTCGGCGGACCTGACCGTCGTGGGATTGATCGGCGAGCGCGGCCGTGAGGTGCGGGAGTTTCTGGACGATGTGCTTGGGGAAGACGGCAGGCAGAAGTCGGTTGTCGTCGTCTCGACCTCTGATGAATCGCCACTGTTACGTATTCGCGCGGCACTCACGACCACTGCGATCGCAGAATACTTCGCCTCGACGGGGAAGAACGTGCTGCTGGTGCTCGATTCGCTCACCCGCTATGCCATGGCTGAACGCGAGGTGGGATTGGCGGCTGGAGAGCCTCCCACGATGAAAGGGTACACGCCCTCTGTCTTTGCCAAGCTGGCGCGGCTGGTGGAGCGGGCGGGGCGGTTGGGCACCGGCTCCATCACCGCGTTTTATACCGTGCTGATGGAGGGCGATGACCAGCAGGACCCTATAGTGGATGCCGTACGATCCCTGCTGGACGGCCATATCGTGCTCAGCCGCGCGCTCGCCGCCGAGGGGCAGTATCCGCCCATCGCCGTGCTGGATTCCATTAGCCGGCTTATGTCTTCGGTCGCCGCTCCAGACCATCGCCAGGCCGCGGCCCGGGTGCGGCGTTTGCTGGCCTCCTATGCGCGCTCGGAGGACCTGGTGCGCATTGGCGCTTACAAAGCGGGCGCCGATCCGGAGCTGGATCAGGCGCTGCGTGCGATGCCGGCTATCCGGAGTTTCCTGGAGCAGACGTCGGAAGAGCGCGCTCCGATCGAGCGTTGTGTGGAGCAGCTTAAGCAACTGAAAGCCGCGGTGACCGCGTGATCGCGCCGAAGCGGCTGGAGCGGCTCCACCGCATACGGCAGCTCGAAGAAGGCCAGGCGCGAATCGCGGTGGAAGCTGCAGCAACGGCGTTACGCACCCAGCAGTCGCGCATGGACTCGGCTCTCCGGGCAGAGCGTGAGTCCAGGCAATCACGGAATCGTGTATTAGAGGTTGAGATAGAGGCACGCCGTGAAGACCTTGAGGGGCAATGGTGGCTATCCGAAGCCGAGGCGCAGATCGGCCAGGGGATGGCAGTACGCATGGCCTGCACGATACCCGAGTTAGACACAGCGGTCGAGGTGTGCCGGGCGGAGTTTCTGTCGCGGCGTCAACAACGGCAGAAGGTCGAAGTGTTGCTTGACGAAGCTGTACGGCGCGAGCGGACCGATGCGATTCGACGGTCCGGGGCGGAGCTGGATGACATTTTTCTGACGCGACGTATGCACTCCAAAGCACGCGAGGACCGGGATGCCTCCCAGAACGACGCACTCTAAGACTTCACTAATGAGCCTGACCAATTGACCTGCAGAACTGGCACGGAACGTGCCTATGGTTGAGTCATGATCGCGTTGCATGCAGTGCAGGTTCATTCCCGGAGCTCACTCTCGCCCTCAGCTTCATCGGGGATCCAGAGGCCGGAGACGCCTGCGAACGATGCTGCCAGCTCGTCTCCGCAATTTGCTGACATGCTGTCGAAGAGCATGAAGGTTGACGGTGCAACGGCGAACGGAGCGAAGCCGGCGACATTGCCGGATGCCAAATCGAGCGAGGTGACGGATGCCCTCCCTCCGGACAAGAATGCGGTAAGCCTGTCGTCAGTGCTCTCCATCGCTCTTGCCCCAGCACCTGCTTCGTATTCTGATGTAACAGAGAGAGATACAGAAAGCGGAGCGCCTGAGGCATTGAAGAAGGCGCCTGCAAAGAAGCCTTCTGCAGCAAGCGACAATGCTGGCCCGCCTGCAACGGCGAATTTGCTGTTGGCTGCCGCGGGGCTCGCACCGAATACAGAATCAGTCACTCCTGCGGTTGCAACAAGGCCGACAGCTGAATCTGGCTCATTGAGAGCCGACGGGACGAATCCGGTCCAGGCAACGGAGGTTCCATTGCCCCAGCTGGACAGTGCTGCTGCAGCGGAACTGCCGACACCACCACCCGTTTCAAAACACGACGAGAGCTCAACCGTAAGTGGCCAAAGTTCAGAGATCGCTGCAGTTCCTGAGTTGCAAGCGTCTCAAGCCGCTGCAGGAGAGCATGCTGCTCCCCGCGCCACTGATTCCTTCCCCGCGAACGCATCGTCAACGCTGGCTCGCAGAGACTTCGATGTGAGCCCGGCCGACGCGTCGTCAGCAGCGAAGGCTAACCATGACAGCGTCTCAGGAGCGAAGCAAGTTCTAAGCATAGGGCCGCCGCCAATAACAGGCGCGACTGGTCTGAGTGCCTCGCCGGCTGTGCCGGCGATGGCGATTCAGACGCATGAGAATCACGAAAGTGCTGCGGTCTCCCCGGCAAACATGTCCAATACGCACGCCCTGCTCGACGCGAGCGTGAGCACCGACTCCGCTCGCGGGCAGGTCTGGCATATTGCGCCATCCCGCATTGAAGCGGGCGTCGAAAGCTCGTCACACACCTGGATTTCGGTAACCGCCGAGAGACAAGGCGGAGGCATCGTCGCCGCATTCGACACAACAACGGTGACAGATCATCGTGGGCTTGAGGCGCTGCTTCCCAGTCTCAGTGGACATCTGGCGGAGCGGCAGTTGCCGGTGCACCAGCTCGCAATCGCCCCTCGGCAGTTTTCGGGTATGGCGGGTGATGCTCAAGCAGGTCCGGGCACGAGACAGAGCACCCAAGAACAGAGCAGCCAGCAACAGAGCGGCCGAGAGCGGTCAACTAAAGAAGTCACAACGGTTCGCATACCGGTCATTGCGAGCACCGCAGAGATGGAGACAGCAGGCTTTACCGGGAATGCAGACCGCAGGGTAAGTTTTAGGGCTTGAACGATTCTCTGAGACAGAGACTCTCTGAGACAAGGAGCAACAATGAATCTGAACAGCATCATGCAACAACTCCAGGCAGCACACGGCGCCACTGGTCGTCCGCGGACGCTCGCTGCGACCTCGGGTTCTGGCGCAACGGGGGCACCCGCTGCTTCCGCCCAAGGCGGCTCCACCATCACGGCCAACGACTTTCTTACGCTGCTCGTCAGTGAGCTGAAGAACCAGGATCCAACGGCAAACACGGACCCGAACGCGTACATCACCCAGCTGGTGCAGGTGAACAGCCTACAGCAACTGATCTCCATCAACGGAGACCTCGGAACTCCAGCTTCGTCGTCCGGTACGGGCGGTAGTTCGCCCTCGGTGGTGGCAGCGGCTAAGGATCGGAAAGTACCCGCGGGTACTGCCGTATCTGCTAACCATCCGGCACCGACTCTCCCTGCACCGGTTATCGGCATGCCTGAAGCCTCAGCCGCGGCCCCGGACGTCGTAATGCGAGCGTTTCGGGCCTCGGCCGCAGGCCAGATGCCGGGTAGTAGCAAGTAAGTGTGCAGGGAGCCGTATGCGAATACCGCTGACACGCTCTACGTGCTTGATTGTGCGTGAGCATTGACAGACATAGGGCAGAGTTCATGGACGCTGCCCCAGCAGTTTCAACTTTGAGGAGAGACTATGCCATCTTTTTCGATTCCGCTTTCGGGGCTCTCTGCCGATTCGACGGCGCTGAACACCATTGCCAATAACTTATCGAACATGAACACCACTGCATTTAAATCGCAGACGACGACCTTCGCCGATCTCTTCTACCAGGGGCTTGGCGTGGCCGGCTCGGGCGATCCGATCGTGAGTGGGCTGGGCACGAGAGTGAGTTCGACGGAATCGAACTTCACCAGCGGGTCCATTAATTCGACTGGTAATACCAGCGATATGGCCATCAATGGCGACGGGTTCTTTGTCGCCCAGCAGAGCGGCGGCACGCAATATCTGACCCGTGCTGGCAATTTCACGGTGAACCAGAACGGCAATCTGGTTACGACCGATGGCTTGCAGGTGTTGGGCTATCCGGCTGTAAACGGCGCGGCCGCAGCCAATGGCTCAGTCGCTCCGATTCTCATTCCTACCGCCGCGGTTGAAGCTCCTCAGGCGACCGCAAACATGGGTCTGCAGATGAATCTGGACCCGTCGACGCCGGCTGGAACTTCGGCCCCGGTTCAAACTATCAAGATCTACGACTCGCTCGGGGCCGCGCACGAAGCTGCAATCGCCTTTACCAAGACCACCACGCCGAATCAATGGAACTATTCCATCGATCTGCCTGCGGGAGAATACAGCGGAGCTGCCGCGAATAACACCGGCACGCTTACCTTTGACGGCTCGGGCAAACTGATCAGTCCGACCGGCAATGTTGCGGGAGTCTCCTTTGCCGGTCTCGCAGATGGGGCCAACAACATGAACTTCACGTTCAATCTATTGGACGCGAACAAGAACTCTCCTATCTCGCAAGTGTCTGGGGCTTCCGCTTCCGGGTCGACGACGCAGGACGGCTATGCCAGCGGCAAATACTCTGATTTCAGCGTGGACCAGAATGGCGTGATCTCAGCGCAGTTCGACAACGGGCACACTGTGGCTCTCGCCCAACTGGCGATCGCGCGCGTTACGAATGAGCAGGGACTATCGCGGGTTGGCGGCAACAACTACCAGACCACCGCAGCATCCGGTCAGGCCAACCTGGGAACGGCGGGCAATGGCGGCCGGGGAGCTGTAAAGGGCGCGTCGTTGGAGGCGTCCAACGTCGATATCTCCTCGGAGTTTGCGAATCTGATCGTCGCCCAGCGTGCGTTTGAAGCAAATTCAAAATCGATTACCACGTTCGATACGGTCACGCAGGACACCATCAACATGATCCGTTAGAGCAGTTTTCCTGTAGGTGTTAACCGGAGCTACAAAGCGTGCGCGGCTTTTCCACCAAGAAAAGCCGCACATCGCAACATCAGATGGTGCATAGCAACAGGAGAACCGCTCTAAAGCAGACCGGCTTCACAATGCAGTCCATGGTGTTGTCTCAGTGGGGCCGGCACTTGCACTGTTTGGGGATTAGTGCGAATCGCTGGGCATTAGAGCACACTAATACTGCTCGTGCATTTGCTGAGCTCCTTCCCACTCTGGTCCTAAGGCTTTGGCCTCCTACGTGCTCCTGTGTCTGCATCATGGCCACTGCAGCGACCACCGCATCACCCTCCACTTCAATCAGTGCAAAGAAGAGCGGCAAAAAGGCGATCGTCATCGCGGCACTTCTGGTGCTTCTGGTAGGCGTCAATGCTGGGTATTGGTTCTACCGCAACAAAGCTCACGGCACCTCTGTATCACGCGCCGCTGCGACGGCAGCTCCGGCGGCAGTGGAGCTTGAGACAGTGACGCTGGATCCGTTCATCGTGAACCTCGCAGATGGCCAAGGATACCTCAAAGTCGGGATCACGCTGGCTGTGCATAAGGCTGAAACGGGAAGCAAGAGGGCAAGCGCGGAGGGCGGGGAGAGGCCGACCGACACCGCGCACTCTGCCGCGGTTCGGGATGCGATCTTAACTACCCTGATGGGGGAGACCACGGCGTCGCTGATGACCATGGACGGCAAGAACGCTCTCAAAGCAAAACTTAAGACCGATCTCCAATCGAAAGTTCCCACTCTCGCTCTCCAAAACGTGTTCTTCACCGATTTTCTGATCCAGCAATAAGGAGAGAGCGTGGAAGATACGGCATTGATTCCGGCCGAACAGCGCCTTGTGCAAGCAGCAGTCGCGATCTCCCATGATGAACGGTGGGCGCATGTCGCCATGCTGCCCACGCACGTCATGGTGACGGTGCCGATCCCGCAGTTTCGGGTGAGAGATGTGCTTGCGCTCGAGCCCGGAAGCATCGTTACCTCCGCCTGGCGCGGAGGAAAAGATGTGCCTGTGCTGGCTGGAGAGGTTCAGTTTGCCTGGGCAGAATTCGAGGTCTTCGACGAAGAGCTTGGAGCGCGAATCACACGGGTTTTGTGAAAAGAGACAGAGTTGACGAACGAGACGAAAGACGGCTGGATCTGGAGTTTTCTCACCCACATCCGGTCTAAGAAGAACGACAAACGAATGCGCGCGATGGAGATCCTTGCCCTTGGTGGGAAGTGCTCCGTGGCGCTGATCGAGTGCGACGGACACTCATACCTGGTGGGCTGTGGAGCGGAGGCCGTGAACTGTATCGTGCCAATTGCACAGGCTGAAGCACTTGGCAACGAGATGCCGGTGCGCTTGACCGCATCGCACTCTGGGCTCTCAGAACTATGGCGTACAGCGCCGGTCGGAGAAGACTGAGTGACGGCGGCCCTGCTTCTTCTGGCGGCACCGGCGCCCATGCCGCTCACGCAAGATGGCTTGCGCCTGTTGAGCAACAATACGGTGCCGTGGACGGTCGTCTTTCTGCTGACTCTGCTCACGCTGGTGCCGGCAATCATCCTTTCCATGACGCCGATGATCCGGCTGCTGGTCGTCTTCCATTTCCTGCGCCAGGCGCTGGGAACGCAGACCGCGCCCAGCAATCAGGTGCTGATGGGGTTGGGATTGATGATGACCTGGTTCCTGATGCAGCCGGTTCTGGTGCAAGTGGAACAACAGGCCGTGGTGCCATTTCGTCAGGGGCAGATCGATGGCATGACGGCGATCGAGAGAGGCGTGGAGCCGCCGAAGCACTTCATGCTCCGGTATGCGCGGGAGAAAGACCTGGCGCTGTTCGTAAATGCCTCTGGCGCACCGCGGCCAGGGAAGCCCGATGATCTGCCACTGCGCGTGGTGGTGCCGGCCTACATTCTGTCTGAGCTGAAGAGCGGCTTCCAGATCGGGGCGGTACTTTTTCTACCCTTTCTGCTGGTGGATCTGGTCGTTGCGTCGATCACCACTTCCGTCGGAATGATGCAGCTGCCGCCAGTGGTCGTGTCAACGCCCATCAAGATCTTTCTCTTTGTCATGGTCGATGGCTGGAATTTACTTGCCGGATCGCTGCTGAAGAGCTTTTAGAAGCTAACGCGAGATGAGCCCAGATCAGGTAACGGAACTTATCCGGATGTTGTTGCGGGAGGCGCTGATCCTGAGCGTGCCCATTCTGCTGATCGCCACCGCTGTGAGTTTGGCGGTTAGCCTTCTGCTTACGGTGACGTCACTGCAGGACCAGACGCTCTCGACGGTGCCGCGTCTGCTGGTGGTGGCCGTGGCCCTGCTCGTCGGCATGCCGTGGATGGTGCGCCGCACCGTCATCTATTCGGTTGGCCTGCTCAGCGATTTCCACCGGTTTACGCGGTAGTTGGATGACCCGGCCCAAATGACCTCGACCCAAATGACCCCGGCACAGATGGACGCGGCAAAGCTGGCGGCGAACGCGTGGGGCAACTTCCTCATGGCGGCGTTGCTGCTGGTGATTCGTGTGAGCGGCCTGATCGTCTTCGCGCCACCATTCTCGTCGAGCAATATACCGGTGCGGATCAAGGCCGCGTTGACGGTAGCGCTCGCTCTAGTGCTGACGCCACTGGCCGCGAACGCGCGCGAGGCCGTGCACCTGGACATTTCGTCCATCCTGGGAGAGCTTTCGGTGGGACTGCTGCTGGGATTGTGCCTGGTCCTGATGCAGGAGGCGATGCTCTTCGCCGGGCAACTCCTGAATCTGCAGTTCGGCTTTTCGCTCGCCAACGTGCTCGACCCGGGGAGCAAAGTCGATACGCCGCTCATGAGCGAGCTGCTGAACATGATGTTCCTGCTCGTGCTCTTCGCGGCGGGGCTCTACCGCGTGGTGATCGAGGCGCTGGTACGGACGATCGTTGCCGTCCCGCTCGGGCATGCGCGGCTGGATGCGGCTGTGTCGCCGGCCATCGTCAGTATGTTCGGCGGCGTGCTGCTGGCCGGCCTGCAACTTGCGGCGCCCGTTGTGGCAGCCACCTTCCTGGTCGAGATCGCCATCGCGCTCGCCGGGAAACTGTCACCCCAGCTTCCAGTCTTGATCGTCGGCATTCCTCTCAAAACCCTGACCGGATACACCGTGCTGTTGGGGAGCCTCTCGCTCTGGCCTCGCTTTATCGACGCGCACTTTTGCACTCTGCTCGATGCGGCGATGCATCTGGTGCAGGGACATGCGAGGGCCGTGGGGTAGGCCATGTCCGATCAAACAGAAAAAGCGACACCCCGGCGAAAACAGAAGGCGCGGGAGGAAGGGCAGTTCGTCCGCAGCCGCGAGCTCCCGGCGGCACTGGTGCTGCTAGTGGGCGCGGTGTTCCTAGGATGGTTCTCGACCGTCTTCGTTTCGGGATGGAGGACTGCGCTTTACTCAAGTCTCAAGGCCGGAGCAGATGGCGATTTAAGCCTGCTGCAGGATAACCGGCCTCTAGCGATTGGCCGCTCGATTCTGCTTCCCGCGCTGCTGCCTATCGGATTGCTGCTGGGCAGCAGCTTCTGTGTGGCAGCGCTGGCAAATGTGGCGCAAGTGGGCGGCATCGTCGTGAAGAAAGACGCGTTCTCGATCAAGCTCTCGCGGCTTTCACCCGCAGCGCAGTTGAAGCAGATGTTCTCGCTGGCCTCGGTTGGGCGTCTTGGCAAGTCGCTGGTTCCCGCGGCAGTCTTGATCTTTCTGGCCGCGCACCTGGTGCAGCAACACTTCCTGGCGTTTCCGGCGCTTTCGCTCGCGCGCGTGCCGCAGATGTACGGGGCCGCCCACACATTGCTGATGCAGGGCGCGGAGGTGATGCTGGGATGGTCGGCGCTGGACTACCTGCTCGAGTGGCGTGCGCATGAGAAGCGCCTGCGCATGAGCAAGCAGGATATGCGCGACGAGATGAAGGAGTCCGAGGGCAGCCCGCAGATCAAGCGGCGCATACGGTCGATCCAGCGGCAGATGCGGCGGCGGCGCATCAAGGCCGACGTCTCGCGGGCGAGTGTGGTGGTGACGAACCCGACGCACTACGCAGTGGCGCTGGAGTTCTCGTTTGAGAGCATGCAGGCGCCGAAAGTGCTGGCCAAGGGACGGAACATCTTTGCCGAGCAGATCAAAGCGGAGGCGCGCTGGGCCGGCGTGCCAGTCGTTGAAAATCCGCCGCTTGCCCGCTCGCTCTACCGTGCGGTTGAGGTCGGCCAGTCGATCCCGTACGACCTTTACGCCGTGGTCGCGGAGATCCTCGCTTTTCTCTACAGGGCAGAGCTGGAGCGTCAGGCAAAGATGCACGCACGCAAGGCTGGTACGCCCTCGGGGAACGCTTCCGCACCACGTCGCCCAAGCACGCATGGCTACCCACTCCAGCCCATTTCTCCCGAATTCGACGAGGTAGCGGCTCCAGGCGATGAGCTCGCGCCCTCTGCGATCAAAGATCCGGATAATGAAATCGAAACGAGTGAGCCTTAACTGATGAGCGCCTTAGCAACTGCACCGACAAATACCGCGATGCCCGGCGTTCCGACGCCCGGAATTTCGGGACACGAAGGCAAGCCGAGAGTCTCCACCTGGCAGAGGTTCACGCGTCAGCTTTCCGTGATGTTTCTGCCGATCTCGGCTATCAGCCTGATCTTTGTCATGCTGGTGCCCCTGCCCTCGTTTGTGCTGGATGTGCTGTTGGCTGGCTCGATTACCGCCGCGGTCGTTGTTTTTCTTTCTGCCTTGCAGTTGAAGCGGGCTGTGGACTTCTCGATCTTCCCCACTGTGCTTCTGCTACTAACATTGTTACGATTGGCGCTGAATCTCGCATCCAGCCGCAGAATTCTGCTGCACGGCCACGAGGGGACGGCAGCGGCTGGCAATGTGATCGAGGCCTTCGGCCAGTTCGTGGTCGGCGGCAACTTTGTGGTTGGCTTTGTGCTGTTTCTGGCGCTGATCGCAATTCAATTCTTGGTGGTCAGCCACGGTGCGGTGCGCACGGCGGAGGTGACGGCTCGCTTCACGCTGGACGCGCTGCCGGGTAAGCAGATGGCGATCGACGCGGACCTGAACGCAGGACTGATCGACGAGGTAGCTGCTCGTAAGCGGCGCGAGGCGATTGCGCGCGAGGCTGAATTCTACGGTGCTATGGATGGCTCAGCGCGCTTTACGCAACGGGATGCGCTGGCCACCATCCTGATCACCGCGATCAACATTGCCGCAGGTCTGCTGATCGGCGTGCTGCAGCAGGGTATGCAGATCGGCGAAGCCCTCCACAACTACACCATTCTCACCGTCGGTGACGGGCTGGTGACGATGATCCCGTCGCTGCTGGTCTCGATCGCCGGCGGCATCGTGCTTACACGGGCCTCGGCGGCATCGGCCCCACTGGGCGAAGAGCTGGTTAAGCAACTCTTCAGCCGGTCATCGACGCTCTGGGTCTCTGCCGGCGTCATCGCTCTTCTAGCACTTGTTCCCGGCATGCCGAAGGTTGCGTTCTTGTTAGTGACGGTGGGGTTGGGAGTTCTCGCAAGAAAGATTGGGCAAGGAGAGGCGAAGGCAGCCCTGGCCGAGGCGGCGGGCGAGGAGAAGAAGGAAGATGCAGGAGCGCCAGCTGACAATTTAGCGGCCGCGCTGAAGCTAGACGAGCTGTGTCTCGAGATTGGATTTCAGCTTATCCCGTTAGTGGAAGAGAAGCAGGGCGGTCCCATGCTGCAGCGGGTGCGCGCCCTGCGCAAGCATCTTGCTACGCAACTCGGCTTCATCATGCCGCCGGTGCACATCACCGACAACCTCCGGCTGCGTCCGCGTGAGTACGCGATCCTGATGCGCGGGGTCGAGATTGGCCGTTGGGAGCTGGAGGGCGGCTGCATACTGGCCGTCTCGAATGAGGCGAACCCGCGGCCCATTCCGGGGAAAGAGACCACCGAACCCGCCTTTGGCGTGCCTGCCCGCTGGATCCAGCCGGCGCTAGAAGATCAAGCCCTGGCGGCTGGCTATTCCATCGCGGACCAGACGACTGTGATGGCAACGCACTTGGGCGAGTTGATGCGCAGGAACGCCCAGGATCTGCTAAGCCGCAGCGAGACCAAACGACTGCTCGATACGCTCAACGATTCGCATCCGCGGCTGGTAGAAGAGCTGGTCCCCAAGCTGCTTTCGCTGGGCGAGGTGCAGCGGGTCTTCCAGCAATTGCTGCGCGAGGGCGTCTCGATCCGCAACCTGGGTACCATCCTTGAAGCACTGGTCGAAACTGCTTCGGTGACCAAAGCGCTGCCAATGCTGGTGGAGAGCGCGCGTCAGGGGCTGGGGCGGAACCTGGTCCATCCTTTGCTGGCGGCCGACGGCACGCTGCGCGTTCTGACACTGGCGCCCGAACTTGAAGACGGCATTGCACGTTCACTGGAGGGTGACCCAGGACTCCGGCAGCTCGGTGACGGGAGCGGGCGTACGGATGCTCCGGGGGCCTATCTGCGCCGGTTGGTCGAAGCTTTGAAGCCCCTAATGCGGCAGGCCCCGGATTCGGCCTCTCCCGTGCTTCTGTGTTCCAGTCCGGCGCGCTACCACCTGCGCCGCTGGTTGGAACCCTTTGCTCCACGCGTTGCGGTCGTTGCCCCGGCAGAGATCCCAGCCGGTATCCAGGTTCGATCGATTGGAATACTGAACTAATTTGGCGCTCGCTTTTGCCGGAAGATGGATGGGAAGACGTCATTGGGCCACAGAGATGCCTAGTCGCACCAGAGTGTACCGGCGAGAGGATACACCGGCGTACGCGTTCGAGAAGAGCTCGCTCGCGGCTGAGCCACGGGCTGGGCAAACCTCCGCGCTGGGTGTGCCGGCGGGAGCAGGAGAGGGATGGGGCGGATTGGAAAAGGACCGGCTGCTCACCGAGTCTCTCCCAATTGTGCGGTTTGTCGCTAAGCGTATCCACGATCGGCTGCCCAATCACATAGATATCGAGGATCTGATAGGCGCCGGCATTCTGGGGCTAATCGACGCGGTACAGAAATATGATGTTCGCAAGAATGTACTGTTCCGCAGTTATGCCCAGATCCGGATTCGCGGCGCGATCCTCGACAGTCTTCGCGAGACGGACTGGGGCTCGCGTGAGATTCGGCGTCAGGGGCGGCTGATCCAGGACGCCATCGGTAACTTGTCGAAGCGGCTGAGCCGCCCGCCGACGGAGTCTGAGGTGGCGGTGGAGATTGGTGAGTCGCTTGAGAGTTACCAGCAGCTCCTCGGTGAGTTGAAAGGGCTGGAGATCGGTACGCTGCACGCGGAGCGTAGTGAAGACTCCGATGAAGAGGAGCTTGCGTACCTGCCTGGCTCTCCGGAGGACGATCCGCTCCATCTCTTTCTCCGGGAGGAGACACATGAACACCTGGCGATCGCCATCGAACAGCTGCCGGAGCAGGAGCGCCTGGTGCTCACCCTTTACTACTACGAAGAGCTCACGATGAAGGAGATAGGCATGACTCTCCGTGTGGTGGAATCGCGCGTATCGCAGATCCGCTCCTCTGCAATCCTGCATATGCGCGCACTGCTGGAGAGTGCCTCGGGTGCGTTCCCGGCTGGCAACGCAAAGCCAAATCCGCGGACTTCGAATTTGCAAACTTCGGATGAGCAGATTTCAAGGAGGCTGGCATGAACGATGAGGCCACCGCAGCATTGGGTGAAGCAGTCCATTCGCTGCTGACCGCGAAGGCGGATGACGAAGCAGCGGCGCGCCAGATACAACCGTGCCGCTTTGGCGCCTCTGGCCCGATCAACAAAGAGCAGTTGCGGGCGATCACGATGCTCAACGACCTCTTTGCCCGCAACCTGACCCACAATCTCGGGGCTTGGCTCCGTACTGGACTCGAGGTGGTGCTGACCTCGGTCGAGCGCGTTCCCTACGGTGAGATTTTGCAGAAGGTTCCGGATGTTAAGACGTACCTGGCGTCGTTACGGGTCGAGCCGCTGGATGTCATCTCCTTGCTGCAGATGGATCTGACGCTGGTGCCGCCGATGGTGGACCTGCTGCTTGGCGGCACCGGGCAGGCGAGCAAGCGGCAGGCGCCGACTGAGATAGAAGAGGCGATTCTGAAGGGCGTGATGGATGTGATCCTTCGCGAGCTGAGCGGCTCCTGGGAGACGGTGGGTCTCCATGCAGTCTTCGATAAACGCCAGCTTTACGGCCAGCTTGGACGTCTGCTGCCTGCGGCGGAGAAGACCCTGTGCATCACCTTTGAAGTGCGCATGGCGGCAGCGCACGGCGCACTGCAGCTGGTCTTTCCCGCAGTCATTGCGAATACGCTGCTGCGGCGGTTGGGTGGGGATTGGGAGCGGAAACGCCGCCGTCCCTCCGAGATCCGGCAGAAGATGGAGCAGCATTTGAGTGAAGTGAAGTACGGCACCACATTGCAACTGCCTCCTGTCCGGGTCTCCGCGCGGGAGCTGACGAATCTGGTTCCCGGCTCGGTGCTGCGCTTCAACCTGCCGGCGGACGTTCCGGCGCAGTTGCTGGTGGGCGGTCTGGCGCTTTTTGAGGCGCGGCCGGTGCGGCATGGCGCCCATCGCGCGGCTCATCTGGTAGCGCGAACGCAGACACAGCACCCGCGCAAACGATTGGAGACGGACGGAGGGGAAGCGGATGCTTGACAGGGAGGCGACGGCAGTCCTGGCGCAGTTGCGGGAACTATGGCTCGGAAGCACCTGTGCGATTCTCGGAGAGATTACGGGAGAGCGGTTTGAGGTGCACGAACCGGCAGATACACTCTCCCAGCGTCCCCTCTGCGTGTGGACCGCCTTCCGGGTCAGCGGTGCCCTTGCCGGACGACTCTCGTTCGGTATTCCTCACGCATCGCGAGAAGCGCCGAGCTTTCTGTTGCCGCAGGACGGGCAGGGCAGCAAAGAGCAGGCGTGGGAAGCTCTTTCGTCGCGCATCGGCGAGCGCTGGATGGAACTACTGCACTCGCAACTCGCAATGTCCTGCAGAGCGGTCCTGCTCCCTCCAATCCAGGATGAAGAGCAGCCACATCATGAGGCGTTCTGCGCGGGGCTATTCGCCATTGTGCGCAGCGGGGCGGTTACGTTGCCGATTCACATTGCTGTCGTACTCGACCCGAAACCAGCGCCGGCGACGCTTGAAGCCGGGTCGACGGAGCTCGGCGCCGGAGTCGCGCCCACGGCACAGCAACGCCGGGATTCCGTACCGAAGCGGAATAGATTCGCTCACGAGGCCAATGCACGGGAGACTAGTATGAACGCCGAAGATGGATTCAGCAGCAGCCTGCAAAACTTCAATACCGATCTGCTCTTGGACATCGAGCTACAGGCGGCGCTGCGTTTCGGGGGGCGAGAGATGCCGCTGCACGAGATCCTGGAGCTCGGCACCGGGGATGTTGTTTCGCTGGACCGGCCAGTGCAAGCGCCCGTCGATCTGGTGGTTGGGGACCGCATTGTTGCGCGTGGAGAGGTCGTGCTGGTGGACGGAAACTACGGCTTGCGGGTGACCGAGGTGGCAGAGCCGCGGAAGCGTCTGGAGACGATCCGATGTCTTTTCTAAGTTCGCTGCGGCTAGACTCGCTGAGGCGGCAGAGTACTCTCGCGCTCCGCGAAAACTTCCTGCCGGGCAGGCGGCTGTTGCGCGTTGAAGAGAAACACGAGACAGCAGTTTGCGAGAATATCGCGTGCGGCCGTGCGTTTCCCAAAACTCTGAATTGGATTCCGCTGCGGTTTGAGGGCAAGCTCATCTGCTCGCAACCATGCTGGTGGGGAGTGCTGGAGCGAAGACTGCGACAGGAGAGCACGGCAGCAGCCGCTTCCCATCCAGCGACCCACGCTCATCGCGTCCCGCTTGGACTACTGCTGGTTTCGCTCGGCTATGTCACGGCCAATGAATTGCACGTTGCGCTTGACCGGCAAAAGAGTGCGGGCGGGGGCCGGATCGGGGAATGGCTGCGGGAGTCGACCGGGGTAACGGAAGACCAGATCGCTCGCGCGCTCAGCATGCAATGGAGTTGTCCCATCTTCGATCTGAGCACCTATCGTGCGCAGTCCGCCGGAGTGCCGGTAGAGATCCTCCAAGCATATCGTGCGCTTCCTCTCCCCTCGTCAGGGCAGCAGATCATGTACCTGGCCTTCGATGGATACGTGGACTCTGTTGTCTCCTACGCGGTGCAGCACATGACGGATGTGACCGTAAAGGCCGGCCTCACGGCGGAGACGGCGTTTCGGGAGATGTGGCCTCTCGCGCTCGCCGCCCAGGCTCCCGCAGCTTCATGCACGACGGTTCACTCGGCCGGGGAAATCGTCGAGAGCGTTCGCGCATTGCATCGAGCCCAAGAGATCTTCGACATCCGCATCGCACGTGTGCATCAGCACCTGTGGATACGTGTCTTCGGTGGCGGCGCTGCTTCAGTGACCCAGCATTCGTTTACCCGGGAAAGACCGGCCAGCTTCTGCGACGATCACCTTTACTTGCTTCTCGAAAACTGATGCACGACTCTCAGGATCTCCCAATGCACGCGCACCTAAGTGCTTTCTAAGATGAATCGTTTCCGTTCGGCCCGGCACGTGCACATCGCAGGGCATGGATAGCGGATACTATGCGGTGCTGAGCGGGCTGGTGGCGCGGGGCCAGGCTCTGGATACCGCCGCCAACAACCTGGCAAATGCGAGCACAAACGGTTTTCGCGCGGAGCGGGATTACTTCCGCGACGCCATCCTTGGTCCGCACGCCGGCGGCTCGCAACTCAACGCCGCGCTGAACAACTACGGGGTCGTTGGTGGCAATCACGCCGACCTGGGTCAGGGACCCATTACACCCACTGGCAATCCGCTGGATGTGGCGATCGAGGGCGCAGGTTTTTTTGCCGTGTCAACGAAGAGCGGCACGCGGTACACCCGGGACGGCGCCTTTGCCCGCGATATGAATGGCACGCTGATCACTTCAAGACATGAAACAGTAGTGGGCACGAATGGCAAGCCGATTCTGCTGCCGGGTGGCAAGGTTGAGATCTCGCCCGACGGCACCGTGTCCGTGGCTGGTGGCGTGGCGGGCGTCCTGAAGCTGGTGAACTTTCCCCCGGGAAATGACGTTGTCCCCGAGGGAGCGACACTGTTTCGCGCAACAGACAGCGCGGCGATTCCCGCAACGGGAGTGACACTGCACCAGGGGAGCGTTGAAGGATCCAACCTGAATGTAGTGGAAGGGTCGATGCACCTGATGCTGGTGCAGCGGCAGGCGGAGATGATGCAGAAAGCGTTAAGCATCTTCCACACGGAATTCGATAAGACGGCTACCGAAGAGCTTTCAAAAGTTTAGGAATGAGGAAATCCGCAGATGATTCGTGCTCTTTACACAGCGGCGAGCGGCATGAGCGCGCAGCAGCTCAACCTGGATACCATCGCCAACAATCTTTCGAACTCGGCTACCGCTGGTTTTCGCAAGCGGCGGCTGGAGTTTCAGGACATGATTTACCAGAACATGGTTACGCCAGGCGCCGCGCAGAGCCAGCAGACGATCGCGGCTGGACTGCAGGTCGGCCTCGGCACCAAATCTGCTGCAACAGAGATCATTCAGACGCAGGGCGACTTGAACCAGACGGGCAACTCGCTCGATGTCGCGATCCAGGGGGCTGGCTTTTTTACTATTACGCGTCCAGATGGAACGCTGGCTTACACCCGCGACGGTAGCTTCCACATGAACAACCAGGGCAGCCTGGTCACGGCGGATGGAGACCTGTTGCAGCCGCAGATCACGGTTCCGCCAAACGCCTCGTCGATCTCGATCACGCGCTACGGCGTCGTGAACGTCACGCTTCCCGGGCAGACCAATCCGCAGCAGGTGGGGCAGATCAATCTGGCGACCTTCGCAAACCCCGGAGGGCTGAACAGCATCGGCGGCAACCTTCTGACCGCGACTCTCTCCTCGGGTGACGCGATCACCGGCAATCCGGGTGGGACCGAGGGACTGGGTACGCTGCAACAAGGGTATGTCGAGAACTCCAACGTCGATGTGGTCGAAGAATTCGTGCAGATGATCCTGGCGCAAAGAGCATATGAGAGCAACTCCAAGGTGGTTCGTGCAGCGGATGATATGTATCAGCAAGTCAACAACATGTCTCGCTAGAATCGCTGCGTGTCGGGTTAGTGTCGCTGTGCTCGCTGGCCTGGTTTTGCCTGCGGCCGCGCTGGCCGCCCCAGGCTCGTGCAGCGCAACTCCGACGGCCGCCGTGGCTGCATTTCTCCGCAGTTCTGAGGACCACGGTCCCGCGGAGAAAGCCGCAGGTGTTGGCACATCGTCCGGCCATGGCTTTCGCGTGCATCACGTGCAGGAGGATGCCGGGCTGCGGCGGCAATGGATCTGGCTCCAGGACTGCGATGCTCCGCAACGGCCGCTTTTGATCACGTCAGCTCCAGCCGAACCGAAAACGTCCTTAGCGGTGCAACCAGCATTCGCGCGCAGTCACAGTGCTGGCAGCAACCCAGTCCCGCTGGAGGTCCGCTCAGGCGACGATGTGGTTGTGCTCGAGGGTGAACAGGATATGACACTGCAGGTCTCGGGCAAGGCCACGGAGTCCGGACACCGCGGAGATCGCGTTCATGTCCGGCTGGCGACATTGAATCACGGATCAATTGTGACAGCGACGGTTACAGGAACAGATCGTGTGGCGCTGGCATTTTGATCCACATGCAGCAGGAGCACAGAGCAAGAGGCAAGCGCAGTGAAACGAGCGAAGATGCAACCACGAGCACGATGCGCACCAGACATGGCGAGTAAGTCACCCCGGCGGCACAGAGCCACTGCTCTGCTGTTCACTGCATTATGCTTCGTGGGAGCTTCGCCGTCCTTCATGGGCGCAGAAGCCACAAAGAGCGCCAAAACAAATCCTGCTGCCTCGTCTCTCAACAAGTATCTTGATCGGGTGCGGGCCGAGAATCTGGGTTCCCCGTCGTCCGAAGGTTCAGTGTGGAGCGATACTGGCCGGCTTTCGCGGCTCTCTAGTGACACGCGTGCGATGGGAGCGCATGACCTGATCGCCGTAGTGGTTTCGGAGAGTCTTGCGGCTTCCACCGACGGGACAGTTAAGGCCGCGCGGAGCTCCAGCGCCAACTCGCAGTTGAGTGCGCTCTTTAGCAAGTTCTCCGCCGGAAGCGTGGCGCAGAATTTGGTGGGCCAGAGCTCTGCCTCGACTCTGAACGGACAGGGTCAGAGCGTTACGAATTCCAGTCTAAGCACAGTTTTTGGTGGCCAGGTGATTGAGGTGCTGCCTAATGGGGTTCTGGTAATTGAAGCGGCGCGCCAGGTTGAGTTCAACCAGCAGACCCAGACCATCTTCCTTCGCGGACTGGTGCGGCCCGAGGATGTGACGGAGCAGAACCAGGTGCTGTCGACGGCAATCTCCAGTCTCGAACTGGAGGTCCGTGGGCGTGGCATCGTGGACGACTACACGCACCGTCCGAACTTCGTCGTACGTGCTCTAGAACGGCTACTGATCTTCTAATCGAAAGAAAGCTACATGCACGTTTTCCGAATCAGCGTTTCCCGATTTAGCGTTCTAAAACTCGTTCTGTATACGACTGCCTTAATCGCCATGTCGATCTGCATTCCCCAGGTAAGAGCAGACGTGCCGGATACGGCCGCTTCCAAGCTGTCGCGAATCAAAGACATCTCCTCGGTCGAGGGCGTTCGCGACAATCAGCTGATCGGTTATGGCCTGGTTGTGGGTCTGCGCAATACCGGCGACAGCCAGCAGACGGTTTTTCCCACGCAGACGCTGCTCTCCGTTCTGCAGCGCATGGGCGTTAATGTCGGCTCGAATCCAAATGCGATCCGGGTGCAGAACACGGCGGCTGTCTTCATTACGGCGATGCTTCCAGCATTTGCCCAACCAGGCACGAAGATCGATGTGACCGTCTCTTCAGCGGGTGATGCGCGCAGCCTGGAGGGTGGAATGCTCCTGCTGACGCCACTCTACGGAGCGGATGGAAAGGTGTACGCCGCGGCTCAGGGTCCGCTGGTGCTGGGCGGTTACAGCGTCGCGGCCAATGGCAATGCGCAGCGCGTCAACTATCCAACGACCGGGCGCATACCCGAGGGCGCGATTACCGAGCACGCCATCTCGATGGACCTGTCACAAAAATCCTCGCTCACGCTACTGCTGGCGGAGGCGGACTTCAAAAGTGCCCAGAGCCTGGCTGCTGCCGTCAATCAAGAGTTCGGCGATGGGCGTGCTCATGCACTGGACAGCCGGCAGATCGTTCTGACCGTCCACCCGGGGGAGGATGTGCCCCAGCTGCTCGCGCGGGTGGAGATGTTGCCGGTTGCGATCTACCGGCGCGCTCGCGTCATCGTGAATGAGCGTACCGGGACGGTGGTGATCGGAGGCGATGTGCGCCTGTCACCCGTATCGATCCTGCATGGCGGTCTTGCGATCAACGTGGTCACGGAAAATGTGATCGCGCCCAGCTACTTCGGTCCACCGGCTGTTGTGCCGCAGACGACCGTGAGCGCACAAGATAAACCTGTAAACCAGATCCGGCTCAAGCAGGGTTCGACGGTGGATGACCTGGTCCGGGGATTGCAATCGATTGGCGCAACCGCTCGCGATGTGATCTCCATCCTGCAGGCGATGAAGCAAGCGGGCGCTCTGGAAGCCGACTTGGAGGTCATCTGATATGCGCATCGCTGGCATCGAGGCAAACGCTGGACCTGTTCGCGCCGGAACTCACGAACCGGTGGCAAGCCCGAAGCTGGAACGAGCCGCGCACCAGTTTGAAGCAGCCCTGCTGGGCGAGTTATTGAAGCCGCTCCGTGAGCCCTCCGCCTTTTCTGATAAGAGCGGAGACGATGATGACTCCGGCAGCCAGGGTTCTATGCGCAGTTATGGAACCGAAGCAGTAGCGCAAGCGCTTTCCGAACGCGGCGGAGTTGGCATCGCGCGGTTGGTCATGCAACGGCTCGCACCACTTCAGGCAGACCAGACTGGGATGCTTGAACAGGAGAAATAAATCGCGTAAAGCGCTCAAGTTTTCAGCGATTCTGCCGAAAACGTGAGAGAAGAACGATTCGTGAAAATTCATCTCCACATACCAAGCTGGAGCAGGACCTTCGCTGCAATCCCGTGCGGTTGAGCGAAGAACAGAGATGCGGGAGAGAGCGATCGGACGCGCATCTTCCCTACAGAAAGACGGCCTATGAAAGAGACGATGGCAGGTGGTGGCGGGATTAGAGCTGGCGTTGAGCGGTGCTGGAGCTCGGGCAGGTCGGCAGATTCAGTTTTAGTATCCGGGTCCAGGCTCGATCCGGCGACTTGCAGTGGCTCGCAACCAGCAGAGGTGCCGAGTCTCGGACCAGAGTTTGTCGGGGCCGCAATTCAGGCGCTCGTAGATCTCGATACGGAGCATCTTGAGGCCCTCGCAGCGGCGGCAGAGAACTTCCGAAAGGAGGCAGCCGAGCGGCTGGCCCTAAGCGAACGAGAGTTGATGGAGACACAGATGCGCCTCTTCTGCGCGGTCCTGGCGGAGAGCAGGCGAAATCTACACCTGATCGCACAATGCTCTGGCCAGCTGGGGCAGATTGGCTATACGCCGCGGAGTGGACGATGGGCGGACTGATTCGGGCCTTTGGCATCATCGAGAACGCGCTCTCGTCTGACCAGGAAGCCATCAACGTGACAGCAAACAATGTTGGGCAAGCCGATACGCCTGGATATACACGGCAAGTGACAAACTGGCAGGAGAACGATCCGGTTACCATCAATGGGCGTCAATACGGAACGGGTTCTTCGATCACCTCAACTCAGTCGCAGCGCAACCGGATTCTTGAGCAACGAATTCATCAGCAGACGCAATCGCAGTCGGCAGTTCAGGCTAGACAAGACGGGCTTACGAGTATAGAAACCATCTTCGGACAGGTGACTACCGGGACCAGTGGCGCAAATCCTGGGGGCCTGGGCGACCAGTTAAACACTTTTTGGGATTCACTGAACCAGCTGGCAGCGACACCGGCAAACGACAGCGTCCGTGCAGGGGTGCTAAGTGCGGCCAACTCTCTCGCCGCGAGCTTCAATCAGGCTTCCACCCAACTTGGAGCAGTGACCGCCTCTCTTAACCAGCAAGTCTCCGTATCAGTCAGCCAGATCAACGCGCTGACCCAGACGATTGCGAATCTGAACCACCAGATCCAATCGGAAAATCCATCAGGAGATGCTGGCGTTCTTGAAGATCAAAGGCAACAGAATATCCTGCAGCTGTCGAAGCTGATCGGAGTCAACGAAATTCAGACTGAGGGGAATGGCCTGACGCTCGCCACTCCCGATGGTAGTGTTCTGGTTTCCGGCGACGTCGCTGTACCGCTTAGCACGACCAATGTGGGCGGCAGCCAACACGTACTCTCCGGCTCCGCCGACATCACCAGCACGATCCACGGAGGCAGCCTCGCCGGAAGCTTGGGAGTACTCACGGTGGCTCTGCCAAATGTCCAGAGTGCGCTCGACACTTTGGCGCATTCGGTCGCTACCCAAGTCAATGCTGTTCAGACCACTGGGAGCGACGAAACTGGCGCTACGGGGGGACCAATTTTCGCGATACCTTCAACGGTGGCCGGCAGCGCAGCCGCGATCTCGGTGGCCATCTCTGATCCTAAACAGATAGCAGCTGCAGCAGCGGGCAGCGGTCCGGGAGATAACTGGAATGCGCAAGCCCTGGCAAATCTGGCCAATCAGCAGATCGTCTCTGGGTCAACCACCTCTGAATATTACGCGGCATTCGAAAGCAACCTGGGCGGGGCAGTCCAGAGCGCAGGCGTGCAAAACACGGCCCTTTCGGCCTCGCTCGCGCAGTTGACTTCGCAGCGCAACAGTCTTTCGGGTGTCTCTCAAAACGATGAAGCAGCTAACCTGCAAAACTACGAGCGCTCTTTCCAGGCAGCATCGAAGATCTTCTCCATCCTAGACACCCTCATGGGTTCGGCTCTCAATCTTGGAGTTCCCGGAGTAGCAGCTCAGTAAAGACGGAGTGAAACCATGCGTGCAGATCCATTTTTTGGTCAAAGCTCACTGTCCTCTTTGAACCAGGTGCAGCTTACAGAGCAGAAGCTCACGCAAGAGCTGTCATCAGGTGTACGTGTCAACTCGCTTTCGGATGACCCTCTCGCGGCTGCTCAAGACTCATCGATCAGGGGCCAGATTAGCCAGAATGTGACATTCACCCAGAGTGCCGCCACGACCGCAGGACAGCTCCAACTGGTAGACCAGGTTTTGGGAAGCGTTGTCACGCAACTGACACGAGCAGTCTCAGTCTCGGTGGCCGGCAGCAATGGAACATTGACAAATGCGAATCGTGCCTCAATCAGCGCGGAATTAGTTGGCATTCGCGATGAAGTTCTGTCTCTGGCCAATACATCGTACGGGGGCAGCGCGCTTTTCGCGGGTAGCAGAACGAACGCGCAAACCTTTACGCTGGACCAGACCACGACACCCGCAACCGCGGTGTATCAAGGGGACAGCGATGTTGTTTCGATCACCACGCCGGGTGGCGCATCGATTCCAACGTCCATACCCGGGGATCGAATCTTCAGCGGCGCGGGCGCAAATGTGCTTGGAGTTCTCAATCAGTTGATCTCTGACTTTGGGTCCGCTTCGGGCGCGGCTGGCACTGTGGCGGACACGTCTGCACTGAATGCGAGTCTGAGTAGTGTTAGCTCCTTGCGCGCTTCCTTTGATTCATCGATCAACCGGCTTCAATCCGCGGTGACGTACAGCCAGAACGAGCAAATTCAGCTGCAGGCCCAAGAAGACGCTCTGATACAGGCGGACCCAGCCAGTGTTGCAACGGATCTAAAAAATGCCGAAGTGCAGCAAAATGCCTTGTTTAGCGTGCTGGCAAGTGTAAATAGGTCAAATCTCTTCGATTATCTGAAGTAGGTATTCTTCCCACTCTGGTCTACATCGGTATGCTCTTCGGGCACGAAACCGTACGACAACGACTTCATCCTGAAAAGCTTTTGAGTGGCACACTAACACACCTCCTAAGTGTGGAGGTACGCCGGTGCTTATTGCAGCCGCGGGGCGGTACGGGCCTGCTCCGAGGCGGAGAGTGGGAGGACTACCAGGTCCACACGTCTGTTCTGCGCCCGACCCTGCTCTTCGCTATTCGAAGCGATGGGATGGAACTCAGCAAAGCCCGCGGCCGAGAGCTGTTCCGGATTGTAACGGTATCGCTCTATAAGAATGCGGGCTAGGATGCTGGCTCGCGCGGTGGATAACTCCCAGTTGGACGCAAACTGCCCGTTGTGAATGGGAATGTCGTCCGTGTGTCCTTCGATGCGGATGCTATTTTGCGCTTTTTTAAGTTCAGCGGCGATGAGGGCTATTGAAGTTTCAGAATCAGGCCTAGGCGAAGCCGACCCGCTTTCGAAAAAGCCGACCTCCCGTAAAGAGATCACCAATCCCTCACGGGTCAGGCGGATAGCAACGGTCTGCCGCGCTATCTCCTTGTGCAATCTAGTCTCAAAGACCTTCTTCATCGCGGCCAACTCAGGATGCTCCAAGGCGATCCTCGCAGACTCGTCCGGTGCGGGCGCATTCCTGTGCACGATGGAAGAGTCTACGCGGGCCGCATCGCCGCCTGCTTTTGTGTCAAGCGCAGGAGTTCTAGACGCAGGCGAGAACACACCCAATTGTGTGAAGGCGTTCTGCATAGCAGACGACATCTCGGCGCGTCGCTTCTGATTGGCCTGCGCACTTGAAAAGAGAACGACGAAGAGCGCGAACATCATGGTGACAAAGTCCGCGTAGGAGACCAGCCAACGTTCGTGGTTCGGAGCAGCGTGCGCCTTTTTCCTGCTCATGCTTTTAACACCCCGGATGCTGGCTTGTGATCTGACAAGAATGTTTTCAGCTTCAGTTCGATCATGCGTGGATTTAGGCCTTCCAGAATGGAGACGACTCCTTCAAGTACCATCTGCTTGATCATTTGCTGCTCGTGAATGCGGATCTTTAACTTGCCTGCCGATGGTAGAAAAAGAAGGTTGGCCGTAGCGACTCCATAGATGGTGGCCACAAACGCGACCGCAATGCCTCGGCCCACCTCATCTATCTTGTCCAGATGTTGCATCACCTGAATCAGGCCAAGAACAGCCCCTAAAATGCCGATGGTTGGGGCAAAGCCACCGGCGGATTCGAATACCTGCGGAATGTGCTCTTCTGCCTCGGCCTGGTTATCTAATTCAAGCTGCATGATCTTGCGCAGCTCCGTCGCATCGGTGCCGTCGATCGCAAGTGTCAACGCCTGCTTCATAAAGGGATCGTGCACGTTTGCCAGATCCTGATCCAGCGACACGATCCCACTCCGCCGAGCCTTGTTCGCGAATTCCACGATCTGCTGAAGTGACGATTCACCATTCGGGGAGCTGCCAGTGAATACCCGAACCATCTGTTTGCTGGCTCCTAAGATCGTGGCCAGAGGGAACTGCAGCATTACGGCGCCCAACGTGCCACCAAGCACAATCATTGCGGCCGTCGGCTGCACGATCTGCGTTAAGCTTCCTCCCTCCAACATCATTCCGGCAGCAATCGCACCTACGGCTACTACCACGCCTCCGATACTGCTCTTATCCATAAACTGCTCCTGGTATTCCAACTGCTCCTGGTATTCCCTTCAGTGCCAAATCGGTATTTAAGGAATGCGCTCGATCCGCGGAATGCTCTGGGCTACACATCCTATATATCGGCACATTTGGCGAAATACTGAGGGATCTTTGCGTTAATTCTGGCTTACTGTGACCAAGGTACTCAGTCAAAAATAATTGAGTTTACGCTAAAGTTTTCGGCGGAGTCTGCCGATGATCAGAGTGTTCGCGCTTCTATCTTCAGCCTGAGTAAGCAGTTTGAAGATAGAAGCGGAAAAACACACTCAACAGCTCACAGGAGAAACAACATGTCACTCGGAGTTCTGAATAATATTTCCGCACTGTACGCGGAGAACAACCTGAATCAGACGCAGGGAAGCCTGCAGAAAACCTTGAACCAGCTCTCCTCCGGTTCGCGGATCAACTCGGGAGCGGATGATGCCGCGGGTCTCTCGATCGTGGACGGCCTGGCTGCAAACAATGCCGCCCTCACGCAGTCGGCGACCAACGCCAGTCAGGGCGTCGGTCTGCTGCAGGTTGCGGATGGTGCTCTGTCTCAGGTCACCAATCTGCTGAATCGGGCGGTAACGCTCTCGACCGAGGCCTCGAACGGCACGCTGAATACATCCCAACGAGGCGCAGCAGATGCCGAATTTCAGTCGATCTTGGGTGAGATCACCAACATCGGCAGCACGACGACCTACAACGGACAGCAGGTCTTCGGAACGGCAGCGGGTGCTGCTGGGCAAAGTTCGTTTGCAGTAGTCACAGGCGATGGGACGACAAGCGGCACCTCTATCGACACGCTCGTGCTCGGTTTTCTTAGCAGTGCCAACGTCGGTGATACCACAGGAAAAAGCGGAACAGGCTCGAACCTGTCTGCAAGCAATCTGCTCACTTCTGGTGCTGCACAAACAGCTCTTACTGCCGTATACACGGCCGTTCAGAACGTCGCTTCCGAACGAGGCTACGTTGGCGCGCAGGTCAATACACTGAATGCGGTTTCCAACGTGGAGACCACACAAAGCGAGAATATTGCGGCGGCGCAGAACTCCATTCAGGCGACCGATTACGGCCAGGCCAGCTCCAATCTGTCCAAGTTCAATATCCTGAACCAGACCGGCATTAGCGCGCTCGCGCAGGCCAACTCCAGCCAGCAAGCAGTTCTGAAGCTGCTGCAGTAGTTCGTTAGTGGTAAGCAATAGAGCGGCCGGCCGCCGGCCGCTCTAACTTTCTATGTCTGCGATGAGCACGTCGGGCCGTATGGCCGATGAGTGAAAAGCAAGGAGATGAGCGCATGGGGGCAATAGGTCTAAGCTTTGGAGCGGCGACCAGTGGGCAGGGCATTAACGTCGCAAATACTGTTAGTCAGATCGTCGCTGGATATCAGTCAGTCGAGACACCCTGGAAAAACCAGCTCACCGCATTGCAAGCGGGAGACGCCGCCTTCACTTCGATTGGAAGCGATCTGGCTACACTCTCGACGAGTCTGACAGCATTGACCAACTTCGACGGAGTCTTGGCAGGAAAGCAGGGTTCAAGTTCAGACCCGAACGTGCTGTCTCTTATCTCTGCAGCAACGAACGCAACGGCGGGAAGCCACACTATCGAGGTAACCGGTTTAGCTACGACGAGCTCTTCATATAGCGACGTCCTGCCCAACGCCGATAGTGGAGTATCGGGGTCTCTTAGCATTCAGGTTGGCTCTGGCGCCGCCACAAACTTCACACTCAACTCCACAGACAATACACTCGGCACACTCGCGTCCGCAATCAATGCTGCCAGCATCGGCGTTACGGCGAACGTGATTACAGATGCGAAAGGCTCCCGGCTTTCAGTTGTGAGCGATACCAGCGGTAGCGCAGGAGCGCTAGCCATTAGCAGCAGCTTGTCGAATTCCGCAAATGGCAGCACAGTAGGAACCTACGTGGGACAGTCGGGCGCGGATGCAAGCCTGACTGTGGATGGTGTGTCCATCTTCAGTGCATCCAACACGGTTTCAAATGCGATTCCGGGGGTGACATTTCAATTGCTTCAGAAGTCGTCTTCACCAATTCAGGTGCAGATTACAAACAACACCGGGGCAGTGGGTAGTGCTTTTCAAAATCTAGTGAGCGCCTATAACGCAGTCGTCAAAGACCTTCAGACACAACAAGGAAGTGATTCGTCGGGGAATGCGGAACCTTTGCGCGCCAGCCCAACTCTCTCGCTGTTGCAACAGGAGCTGAGTGGAGCGCTGACCGCGATTAGCTCCGGAACCGGAGTGAACAGCTTTTCGGATCTGGGACTCTCCATACAAAAAGATGGCACATTGGCGTTAAATGCTGACACCCTAACGAGTCAACTGAACAGCAACTACGCTGGCGTCACCAGCTTTTTCCAGGATGCCAATAGCGTTGGGGCCGCTTTCGGCAAGGTGCTTACCGGACTTAGCTCCGCTTCCCCAACGGGGATCGTTTACCAGGCTTTACAGCAGAACAAGACGCAAGAGGGAAATCTGAACGCCGATATAGCGAATGAGGAAACGGTGATTGCGAGTAAGAAGGCCCTGCTGACAAGTCAGCTAAACACGGCAAACGCGATCCTTCAGCAGATTCCGTCTCAGCTTAACTACGTGAATGAGCTTTATTCGGCTATTACAGGATATGGAGCAAAACAGTGAGCTTTGGCTATGGTCAACAAACGCTCGCGACAGCCAGTCCTGTCGAGCTCGTGGTGGCGCTCTACGACGGCGCGACTCGTTTTCTAAGAGAGGCGATCAGGGCTGTGGAGGAAAACGACACAAGAGCGCGAAGGCTTTCGATCAAGAGAGTGCTTGATATCGTTCTGCACCTGCAATCCAGGCTTCGGCACGAACATGGACCTGAGGTGGCTTCAGCCCTGGATCAGTTTTACGTAGACATCTTCAGACAAACGCTTGAAGCATCTGCCGCGAACTCTCGTGAAGGATTGGAGCGAGTGATCGCACACGTAGAAGAGGTACGAGGGGCGTGGAAAGTCGCAGCACGTGATCCGCAGGTGGGTGCTCTTGGGTAGCGTGAGGGCATGGGTGGGCTAGACGAGCTGTCAAGAACAAGACACGATATGCCAAAAGAGTGGCCCGGAGCTTGCGAGTTTTTACAAGCCCAGAACCGAGATGAAACACTTCTGGTGACTCGTCCGCGTTTTAGTTGCTAGACTCGCGTCTATTCCATCTGGTACTGGAGCGGCAATGCGACATTTGAGTCTCTTCTTAATTGTGATATCGCTATTGGTGGTGATTCCGAAGCAGGTGGCTGCTCAGGATGCTCAGCCTCACCGGATACTTCTGCGGGCAGGCCGTCTCCTTGATGTGCGGAGTGGCAGAGAAGCCACGGATCAGACTGTAATCGTAATAGCGGATCGTATCTCCGGCATAGCTCCGACCAGTTCAGTGCCCGTGCAGGCCGGAGACCGCGAGGTGGATCTCCGCAAAGCTACGGTACTGCCGGGCCTAATTGACGTACATGTCCACCTGACAGACGACACCAATTTCGACCCGTATCACGAGCTCTCCACCAGTGTCGCGAAGAGCGCTTTGATCGGGGCGCGCAATGCGAAGGTGACGCTGGAAGCTGGTTTCACAACGGTTCGCAACGTTGGAGCGGACGGCTTTGCGGATGTGGACCTGCGCGACGCCATTGCCGAGGGCTTGGTGGAGGGGCCGCATATGCAGGTAAGCGGGCCAGCTCTCGGGATTACTGGAGGGCACATGGACGAAAACCTACTGCCATTCCAGTATCACGCGACGGGTGGTGGCGTCGCTGATGGAATCGAGGCGGTTCAACATAAAGTCCGCGAAAATATCAAGTACGGAGCAGACCTGATCAAGATCGGCGCGACGGGTGGTGTCCTCTCAAAAGGGGACGATCCGCAGGCCAGCCAATACACGCTGGCGGAGATGCAGGCGATTGTTGCGGATGCGCATAGATTGGGACGGAAGGTCGCCGCGCATGCCCATGGCGCGCAGGGTATCCTCTGGGCCAGTGAGGCCGGCGTGGATTCTATCGAGCACGGCACCTACATCAACGACGAGGATATCGCGATGATGAAAAAGCACGGCACCTACTTCGTGCCCACGGCTTACCTGATCGACTGGATGCAGCAGAATGGGCGCCTTCCCGCGATCTACGCGCAGAAGATGCACGACGTGAGTGCGGTTGAGAAGCAAAATGCGAAGAAGGCGATCGCTGCCGGGGTGAAGGTGGCGCTCGGAACCGATGCGGCGGTGTACCCGCATGGACTGAACGCACACGAGCTCGATGTGTATGTAAACCAATTCGGAATGTCTCCGCTGGCAGCACTGCAAACTGCAACCATCAACGCAGCCGACCTTATGGGATGGTCAGATCGAGTGGGTGCTCTCGAACCCGGGAAGTGGGCCGACGTGATCGCGGTAAATGGTGACCCACTCCAGGACGTAACCGTGCTCCAGCACGTGGCATTCGTGATGAAGAGCGGGTTGGTTTACAAGGATGAAGTCAACACCGCAGTCGCGCCGGCAGGAGCGCGATAGCAGGGCAGGCTCGCAGTGGCCAGCGTCCGTAGAGTGCTAGTATCGGCGACATCCGCTCTTCGCTGTGGCTCACCTGGGAGATAACCGTCAATGCCAGAACACATTGGGTACGGGAGGCGCCGCTCAGCGCTGATATTGCAAGCTGCTGTTGGCTATTTTCGATCCCGCTGCTTGCGCAGAGTGCGAATACGACCGCCCCCGCCGACCTGGTCATCAAGAATGCTACGGTGATGACAGCCTCGCACGGCACGCTCGATCGCGGCAGTGTATGGGTGCACAATGGCAGGATCGCGGGAGTGGGGCCGGACGTTAGCGCCCCGGCCAGCTCAACCGTTGTCGACGCTACCGGTAAATACGTCACTCCGGGTATCATCGATCCGCATTCGCACTCGGCACTGGATAGTGATGTCAACGAGGCGACCAGCCCCGTGACACCCTCCATGATGATGATCGATGCATTCGACAACACTGATAAGGCGCTCTATCAGGCGCTCGCTGGTGGTGTCACCACTGAGCTGCTGCTCCATGGCTCCGCGAATCTGATCGGTGGGCAGGCTGTCGTCATCAAGAACAAGTTTGGCTTGTCGCGCGACGCGATGATCTTTCCCAACGCGCCGCATTCCATCAAGTTCGCGAGTGGCGAAAACCCAAAGCGCGTCTATGGCAGCAGAAATGAGCTTCCCTCGACGCGGATGGGGAACTTTGAGGTCATGCGCCAAGCCTTCGAAGACGCCAAGGTCTACATGGCCTCGTGGGATGCCTATCACGCCAAGGTAGCGAAGGATGAGAAGGATGCAGTAGCGCCCAAGAAGGACCTGAAGCTAGAGGCGCTTGCCGATGTTCTGCGCGGCAAGTTGTATGTGCAGATCCATTGCTATCGCGCAGATGAGTTCCTGACGGAAGAGGCCCTCGCAAAAGAGTACGGCTATAAGATCCGCGCCTTTCATCATGCGCTCGAAATGTACAAAGTCGGCGACAAGATCGCGCCGACCGGGACGGCCATTGCAACCTTCGCCGATTGGTGGGGATACAAAGATGAGGCGTGGGATGCGATTCCATGGAACGCCATGATGAGCAAACGCGAAGGCATCAGGGTGGCGCTGAAAAGTGATTCGAACGACTACGTCCGCCGCCTGAATCAGGAAGCAGGCAAGATGGTGCATTACGGCGGCGCGACTGAGGAGGAGGCGATCCAGATGGTGACGCTGAATCCGGCATGGATCATCGGAGTTCAAGACCGAGTTGGCTCTATCGACACCGGCAAAGATGCCGACCTGGTGATCTGGGACAAGGACCCTCTTTCGACCTATGCTCGCGCGGAGAAGGTGTATATCGACGGCGACCTGTTTTTCGACAGCTCATTGCCAGGCTTCGGCACGACGCACTTCCACGGCGTGATGCACAGTGCGAGCTCCGAGGGATACGAAGATGATGGAGACGGCCAATGAGCGCGAGAGTGCATGCGGGCGTAATGGCGTTTATTCTTCTTGCAGCCGGAGGAGTGGACGCGCAGGTGCAACGTCCTGCCGCACGCTCCATTCAGGCGAGCCAGGCTTCTTCTACCGGGGCGACTCTCGGGCCGAACATGACCTCGACTGCTCCGCCAACTACAATCGCGATCACGGGCGGAAAGCTGTTGACGGTGACTCACGGGACGACCGAAAACGGAGTCGTCGTGATGTCCGGAGGCAAGATCCTGGCGGTCGGCGCCGCGAACTCGACCCCGATTCCGAAGGGCGCACAGCTCTTCGATGCAAAAGGGATGACAGTGTACCCGGGGCTCTTCGACACAGAGACGCACCTGGGATTGACGGAGGTCGGCTCAGATCAGAGCAACAACGATCTGGTCGAAAAGAGCGACGAGATCGAGCCAAATATGCACGTTGTGGATGCGTTCCACGCGGAGACAGTACGCATACCGGTTGGACGCCTGAACGGAGTGACGAACGCCATTGTGGCTCCATCATCCGAGGACTCCATGCCTGGGCAGGACGCATTGATCCAGCTCTATGGCAAAGACCGTGACTCCATGATCCTGGCGCCGGATATTGCGCTGGCCATTAACTTCGAGGGGGATGTGCGGCGGCATGCAAACTTCGGCGCAGGGGGCGCGAAGTTTCCGACCACCCGCATGGGCCTGGCGTCGCAGTTGCGTCAGACTTTTCTAGATGCTCAGGCATATGCGGCCTCGCTCGATGAGGCAGCGAAGAAGGACCATAAGGGACCGGCGCCAAAACGAGATCTCAAGTTGGAAGCACTCCTGCCTTATCTGAAGGGAGAAAAGTCAGTTATTCTCGGTGCTTACGAGGGGTATGAGGTTGAGGTCGCGATGGGGATCGCAAAAGAATTCAAACTCAAGGTGATCCTTAACCACGTTACGCACTCGCAGGATGTTCTGGACGCGATCGCGTCGTACCACGTGCCGGTAATCGTCGGCCCTATTTACGATGAGCCTGCGGCAGATCAGCGTTACGATGCAGTGTTCTCGTTACCCGCGGAGTTGCAGAAGCGCGGTGTCAAGATTGCGCTTTCTTCAGCAGGGTCGGGGCCGAATCCGGAAAGCCGCAACCTGCCTTACGCCGCGGGGTATGCAGTCGCGTATGGACTCCCTTACGACGAAGCGATTAAAGCTATCACGCTGAATCCCGCGGAGATGTTTGGCGTCGGTGACAAGCTGGGTTCGCTGGACGTGGGAAAGACCGCCAACGTCGTAGTAGCGAATGGCGATCCCCTGGACGTCCGCACAACGGTAAAGCAGGTGTTCATCGATGGGATTGCAGTCCCGATGGAAAGCCGTCAGACCCGATTGCGCGATGAGTACATGCCGCTGACAAAGAAATAAGTAGCGTCTACTTTTCGAGGGGTGCGTGGATAGAGGATTGCCGACAGCCGGAGCAACTTACTTCGGAGTCAGGCTTCTCTGGCTTCAGGCTTAATGCTGGCGGAGCGAAACCGGTTCGCCAAATCGAACTCGCTCCGCAACTCTGGTGTTTTCAGATTCTCACGCAGGTGCACTAGGCGCTGCTCGAGCGCGAGCAGTGCGGTGGCGATCTGGTCCGTGTTGGTCATGGCGATGTCGCGCCACATGGAGTAAGGGCTTGCGCCAAGCCGCGTCATCTCCCGCATCGCCCGCCCGCCGATCATGCGTAGATCGGTGGCATCGCCGAAAGCATCTTCAAAAAGCGCGCTAAGCGCCGTGGCCAGCATCTGCGGCATGTGGCTGACCCAGGCGCAGAGTTCGTCGTGCCGCTCTGGATCGAGGTCGAGCGTACGGCAGCCGAAGCGCTCGATGGAACTACGCCACTCGGCCGCAAGCGGATGCTGCGCTCCGGCCATCGGAGTGAAGAGCCATACCGCGTTCGCAAACAGAGCCGCCTCCGCGTAGCTTGCGCCGCTTACCTCCTTGCCGGCCATGGGGTGACCGGGGAGAAAGCCGGCGCGTCCTGGTTCGTTGTAGCCGGCTTGACGAGCAGCGTGGCTGATCGCCAGCTTCACGCTGCCGACGTCTGTCACGAGCTGGTGCTGCGCGAGCAAAGGTGCGAGGCGAGCGGTCCACTCGATGATGGAAAAGACAGGGCCGGCAAGGACGATCACGTCGGTTGCTTTTGCGGCTCTCTCGGGGTCGTCGACAGCAGTGTGTACGGCTCCAAGAAAGAGCGCGCGGCTGAGTTCGTCAGCGTTCCGATCCCACCCGAGTATTTCGCCGGGAAAGCCGTATTGGCGGAGTGCCAGGCCCAAGGAGCTGCCGATCAGCCCAGTGCCCAGAATCAGCACCCGTTCGATGGTGCTGCCGCTCACGCGATGGACCGTCCGACTGCCGGCGCAATGATTCTGAGCTCATCCATCAGCTTCGAAAATTGTTCAGGAAACAGTGACTGTGCCCCATCGGAGATAGCCCGGTCCGGATTGGGATGCACCTCGATCAGCAGACCGTCGGCACCGGCGGCGACACTGGCCTTGGCCATCGCGGCCACCTTGTCACGACGACCCGTGCCGTGCGAGGGATCGCCGAGCATGGGCAGGTGCGAGAGCGCTTTGATCACTGGAATAGCCGAGATGTCCATCGTGTTGCGGGTGTAGGTTTCAAAGGTGCGGATCCCACGTTCACACAACATCAACTCGTAGTTGCCGCCGGCCAGAATATACTCGGCGGAGAGCAGCAGCTCTTCGATGGTGGCGGCGATGCCGCGCTTCAGCAGCGTGGGTTTGCGCGCCTGGCCGATCTCGCGCAGTAGATTGAAGTTCTGCATGTTGCGCGCGCCGATCTGGAAGACATCGACATAGGGGAGCATCAGTTCAATCTGCGAGATCTCCATAACCTCGCTGATGATAAGCAGGCCATGGTGGTCGCCGACCTCGCGCAGCAGCTTCAGCCCCTCCAGGCCCATGCCCTGGAAGGAATAAGGTGAGGACCGTGGTTTGAAGGCGCCGCCACGCAGGAACTGAGCGCCGGCAGCTTTGACCTGTGCGGCTGCCGTGAAAATCTGCTCGCGCGATTCTACAGAGCAGGGGCCGGCCATAACGGTAATCTCATTGCCGCCGATGGCAACGCCATTTGCGAACCGGATCGTCGTGCCTTCCGGGTGAAAGTTACGCCCCGCGAGCTTGTATGGCGAGGAGATCCGATGCGCATGGCTGACACCGACCATCACTTCGAACTGCTTGACATCAAAGCTGGAGGGTGTGCCCACGCCGGCGAGAATGGTTTGCTGAGCTCCGGTAGTGCGGTGCACGGTGAAGCCCAGTTCGGTGAGCTGTTCGACTACGTACTGGATCTGCTCCTCGGTCGCTTTTTCCTGCATGGCAACGATCATGAATGGTCCTGTCCCCGGCAGGGACACTGGTCTGTACGCCGCCCCGCCAGAGTTTGTTATACAAGACCGGTTTCAGGGTTGCTGGCGCAAAGACCCGCCCGATGTGGCCGTTTCCCATCCTAGCAAGCAAGTTTGCTGGGGACCCGGCTCAAAGAACGCCACGTTCACTTCTGTTCCCCGAAGGAGACTTACCCTGAAACCGGTCAGGCCGAGGCGAGTTTGTGGAGTGCCGAACCGCGCGCTGGTGGAGCTGCCGCTCTATACCGTGAAGAAAACGTGAGTAGAAGGTCGCACGGCGGGGAGATTGCGGTTATTCTATGCACCTGCTCCTGCAAAAACGCCTCCGTGAACTGCCGGAAGCCATAGATAACTAGCGACTTTAAGAAAAGTGGTCTCTATACCTAGACAGAGGATGCCAATGTCGAGTGCCGATCGTTTTCCTGGTCTCCCTCCGCGCCAGGGTCTCTACCATCCTAGAGATGAGCACGATGCCTGCGGCATGGGCTTTGTCGCGAGCATTGAGGGGCGCAAGCACCACGACATTATTCTAAAAGGCATTGAGGTGCTTACGAATCTGGCGCACCGGGGCGCATGCGGGTGCGATCCAGAGACGGGGGATGGCGCTGGCGTCCTGATCCAGATTCCCCACCAGTTCTTCGCGCGGGAGTGTCCCAAGTTTGGCTTCAATTTACCTCCCGTGGGAGAGTACGCCGTCGGGATGATCTTCCTGCCCGTTGGCAAGCCGCAGCGGTTGCTGTGCGAAGGTACTTTCGAGCGGGTGCTGGGGGAAGAGGGGCTTACGCTGCTCGGCTGGCGCAGTCTGCCGGTGAACAGCGATGCCATTGGACGGGATGCACGCGGCTCCCAGCCGTACATCCGACAGGTCTTTATTGCGCGTCCCGCTGATCTCAGTGAAGAGGTTTTCGAACGCCGGCTTTACGTCTTCCGCAAGTGCGTCGAAGCAGAGATCGAGCGGCTTGAGATTCCGAATAAGGAGATGTTCTATGTCGTCTCCTTGTCGTCGCGGACGGTGGTGTACAAGGGGCTTCTGCTCGCTCCGCAGATTCTCAGCTTCTATCAGGAACTTGCCGACCCAGATGTGACGAGCGCCATCTGTCTGGTGCACCAGCGCTTCTCGACAAATACATTTCCGAGCTGGCAGCGTGCGCATCCGTATCGCTACATCGCGCACAACGGCGAGATTAATACCTTGCGCGGGAACGTGAACTGGATGCACGCGCGGCAGTCGATCTTGAGCTCGCCCAGCTTCGGGGATGACGTAAAGAAGCTTTTTCCAATCATCAGCGATGGTGGCAGCGATTCTGCTGCGTTCGACAATGCGCTCGAGCTTCTATATCAGGCCGGGCGCTCGCTGCCGCATGCGATGGCCATGCTAATACCGGAGGCATGGGCTGGCAATCCGCATATGTCTGCGGAGAAGAGAGCCTTTTACGAGTACCACGCGTCGTTGATGGAGCCCTGGGATGGCCCTGCCGCGATTGCCTTTACCGACGGCAGGGTGATCGGCGCGGTGCTGGATCGGAATGGATTGCGGCCCGGACGCTACGTGGTCACCAAGGACAACCTGATTGTGGCAGCCTCCGAAGCGGGTGTTCTGGAGATCCCGCCGGACCAGATTCGCAAGAAGGGCAGGCTGCAGCCGGGCAAGATGCTGCTGGTGGATACAATCGCAGGCCGCATCGTTCCAGACAAAGAGATCAAGGCGGAGCTGGCGGCGCGCCAGCCGTATGGGCAGTGGATCAAGGAAAACCAGATCATGCTGGATGACCTGCCGGAGCCGACGCGGGTACAGGGCGCGAATCCGACGGACATTTTGCGGCGCCAGCGCGCCTTTGGCTACACGGAGGAGGATCTGCGCATGATCCTGGAGCCGATGGCGAAGAAGGGCGAGGAGCCGATTGGCTCGATGGGCAGCGATACGCCGCTGGCCTGCCTCTCAGATCGGCCGCAGAGCTTCTTCAACTACTTCAAGCAGCTCTTCGCGCAGGTCACCAACCCGCCCGTCGACCCGATCCGCGAAGAGATGGTGATGTCGCTGATCACCTTTGTCGGGACTGAGCGAAACATCCTGGAGGAGACGCCGGCGAACTGCCACACGCTCAAGCTGATGCAGCCCGTGCTGACGAACGTGGAACTGGAGAAGCTGCGCCGCACCTCCTCCGGCGATCTGCTGGCAACCACGCTGCCCATCCTCTTCAGAGTGCATGAGGGCGAGACAGGCCTGCGTCGCGCGGTGCGGGAGCTCTGCCGGCGTGCCTCACTCGCGGTGAAGTCGGGTTACACGGTACTGATTCTCTCCGATCGCGGCGTGGATGAGGATCACGCGCCCATCCCGAGTCTGCTTGCTCTTTCGGCCGTTCACAACCTGCTGGTGCGCGAGGAGACCCGGACCCAGGTTGCGCTGATTATGGAATCCGGAGAGCCGCGCGAGGTAATGCACCTCGCTTTACTGATTGGTTACGGCGCGAGTGCGGTCAACCCTTACTTGGCGCTTGAGACATTTGAGGATCTGGAGCAGCGTGGCCGGCTCCGTGACCAAACGGCGAAATCTGCGACGAATAACTTCATAAAAGGTATCAATAAGGGCCTTTTGAAGACCTTTTCGAAGATGGGTATTTCGACCCTCCAGAGCTATCGCGGAGCCCAGGTCTTTGAGGCGATTGGCTTGAGCCGGGAGCTGATCGATACCTACTTCGTCGGCACCACTTCGCGCATCGAAGGCGTTGGACTTGACGTGCTCGCGCGCGAGGCGCAGGCCAAGCACGCCACCGCGTACGGCAGCAGCTCCTTGCCGAATGAGACCGCTCTTTCGATCGGGGGAACCTACCAGTATCGCGTGCAGGGCGAATACCACCTGCTCAATCCGGAGACGATAAGCAACCTGCAGCACGCAGTTCGGCAGGCGAATCCGGTGACCTTCGACGCGTACACCCGCTTGATCGATGAGCAGAACCGGCAGCTGTGTACGTTGCGCGGCCTGATGCAGTTCAAACAGGCGAAACGTCTTGTGCCTGAGGAGGAGGTGGAGCCTGCCTCTGAGATTGTGAAGCGGTTCATGACGGGTGCGATGTCGTTCGGGTCTATCAGCCAGGAGGCGCACGAGACGCTTGCCGTGGCGATGAATCGAATCGGCGGCAAGTCGAATACCGGCGAGGGTGGCGAGGACGAGAAGCGCTTCGTGCCGGATGCCAACGGTGATTTGCGGCGGAGCGCCGTGAAGCAGGTCGCCTCCGGCCGCTTCGGCGTGACCGCGCACTACTTGAGCAACGCTGAGGAGTTGCAGATCAAGATGGCTCAGGGTGCGAAGCCAGGCGAAGGCGGACAGCTGCCTGGATTCAAAGTGGATGAGACAATTGCGCGACTGCGCCACTCGATCCCGGGCGTGGGACTCATCTCGCCGCCCCCGCATCACGACATCTACTCGATCGAAGACCTCTCACAGTTGATCTATGACCTGAAAAACGTGAACCCGCGGGCTCGCATCGCCGTCAAGCTGGTCGCTGAAGTGGGCATCGGGACTATTGCTGCTGGTGTTTCCAAGGCGCACGCGGACGTGGTGCTGATCAGCGGGGATTCTGGCGGTACCGGCGCCGCTCCGCTTAGCTCGCTGCAGCATGCGGGCATACCGTGGGAGCTGGGCCTCGCGGAGGCGCAGCAAGTGCTGTTGCTGAATGATCTCCGCAGCCGCATTCGCGTGCAGGTGGATGGCAAACTGCAGACTGGAAGGGACGTTGTGATTGCTGCGCTTCTGGGCGCCGAGGAGTTCGGCTTCGCTACCGCGCCGCTGATCGCCATGGGTTGCATCATGATGCGGAAGTGCCACCTGAACACCTGTCCGGTGGGCATTGCGACGCAGGACCCAGTGCTGCGCGCGAAGTTCGAAGGCAAGCCGGAGCATGTCATCAACTTCTTCTTCTACATCGCCGAGCAGGTGCGTCAGCTGATGGCTCCGCTTGGCTTCCGCACCTTTGACGAGATGGTCGGGCGAGTCGACATGCTGGAAGCCAGACCGGCTGTCGAACATTGGAAGGCGCGCGGGCTCAACTTCGACGCGATCCTTTACAACCCGCCGCTGCCGGCGCATGTGGCACGCCGCCGTACGGTGGCGCAGGATCATGGGCTGGAACAGGCGTTGGATCACCAGCTGATTGAATATGCGCGTCCAGCACTGGAGTGTGGCGAGAACGTCCGAGCGGAGCTGGCGATCCGCAATGTACACCGAACTGTCGGTGCGATGCTTGGCGGTGAGATTGCCCGGCGATACGGTTCGGCTGGATTGCCAGACGGCACCATCCGCTTCGACTTCAAGGGATCAGCGGGACAGAGCTTTGGCGCATTTCTGCCCTCCGGCGTGACGCTTGTGCTTGAAGGCGAGGCCAACGACTATGTTGGTAAAGGGCTGTGTGGCGGGCGCATCGTAGTCTACCCTCCGCGGAACTCCAGCTTTCTGCCAGAAGAGAGTGTGCTGGTGGGCAACGTCGTTCTCTATGGGGCGACAAGCGGCGAAGCATTCCTGAATGGCGTGGCGGGTGAGCGCTTCGCCGTCCGCAACTCGGGCGCGACAGCCGTTGTGGAAGGCATCGGCGACCATGGCTGCGAGTACATGACCAACGGCACGGTGGTGGTGCTGGGTGCGTGTGGTCGGAACTTCGCCGCCGGCATGAGTGGCGGCATTGCGTATGTCCTTGATCACCGCGGAGATGATCGGCGCGGAGACTTCGCTGCGCGCCGTTGCAATACCGCGTCTGTGGATTTGGAGCCCGTGGACGATCCGCAGGATGTGAGCACCCTCCAAGAGTTGATTGCCAAGCATCGCGACTACACTGGAAGTCCGCGAGCCGCATGGATTCTGGAGAATTGGAGCGTGATGCAGGAGCGGTTCATCAAGGTGTTTCCCCATGAGTACAAGCGCGTTCTTGGAGTGGGGCGTAGGAACGGTCCCCATGTTGAAACGCACTCCATCCCAGCAGCGATGACCGCGTCCTCCGCGGCGGGAAGGTAGGTCTTAATGGGCAAAGTCACTGGATTTCTGGAGTACACGCGGGAGGTTCCGGCGAAGCGTCCAGTCGCGGAGCGAGTGAACGACTGGTTCCATGTCTTCACCGACTTTCCTGAAGATAAGGCGCAGGTGCAGGCCGGGCGTTGCATGGATTGCGGCGTGCCCTTCTGTAACTCTGGCTGTCCGGTCGCGAATCTCATTCCGGACTGGAACGACCTGGTTTTCGAGGGACGCTGGCTGGACGCGTATCGCCGGCTGGAGGCGACGAATAACTTCCCCGAGTTCACGGGCACGATCTGTCCGGCGCCGTGCGAGGCCTCGTGCGTGCTGGGCATCAACGATTCGCCCGTCGCGATCAAACAGATAGAGTTGAGCATCATCGAGCATGCATTTCGCGAGGGCTACGTGCAGCCGCAGCCGCCCGCGCTCCTGACTGGCAAGCGCGTTGCGGTGATTGGCTCCGGCCCGGCCGGCCTGGCCGCGGCACAGCAGCTCTGTCGCGCGGGTCACGCGGTTACGGTGTATGAAAAGTCTGATCGCCTGGGAGGCCTGATGCGCTATGGCGTGCCCGACTTCAAGATGGAGAAGCGCTTTATCGACCGCCGCATTGCGCAGATGGAGGCCGAAGGCGTGCGCTTCCTCACGGGTGTGCATGTGGGCAAAGACGTTTCGCTGCGCGAATTGCAATCCCAGAACCATGCCGTGCTGCTTGCGGGCGGGGCCGAGCAGCCGCGCGATCTGCAGGTGCCCGGTCGCGAGTTGAAGGGCATACACTTTGCGATGGATTTTCTGACGCAGCAGAATCGCCGCTGCGCGGGCGATGCGGTCGATGAAGCGGTCGCCGTGCTGGGCAAGGGTAAGCACGTCATCATCATTGGTGACGGCGACACCGGAGCGGATTGCCTGGGGACTACGCACCGCCACGCAGCTCGGTCCGTCCGCCAGTTTGCAACCAAGCAAATGCCGCCAAAGGAACGAGCTCCGCACACGCCGTGGCCGCTGTGGCCGGTGCAGTACCGCATCGAGAGCTCGCATGAAGAGGGGGGAGAGCGCGAGTGGGGCGCAGTGACCACGCACTTCACCGGAGACGCGAACGGCAACGTACAACAGCTCCACGGCGTGCGTGTGGGACCTCCACCCCGCTATGATCCGGTCCCAGGCGGAGAGTTTGCGCTAGAGGTGGACCTGGTCCTGATCGCCATCGGCTTCCATGGCCCGCACCGTTTAGGGCTGCTCGAGGATCTCCGTGCCTCGCTCGATCCGCGAGGACATGTGGTCACGAACGAAGACTACATGTCCTCGGTGGACGGCATATTTGCTGCGGGAGATATGCGGCGCGGACAATCGCTGGTCGTCTGGGCTATAGCCGAGGGCAGGAAGGCTGCCGCGGGAATAGATAGATATCTAAGCAGGCCGGTGGCTTAGCTGAAGGGAGTTTCAGAGATTGAATGCGGGCTGTTCTTTAGAGGCAAAAAGTAGAGAATGAATTTTTATCTGGCGATTGATGCTGGAGGAACAAAGACCACCTGTGTAGTTGCAAACGACACTTCGGTTCTGGCACGCGCACAAGGTGGTACGGTCAAGATCATGCGCACCTCCGAGGCGCAAGCACGGATGAACCTCGAAGCTTTGCTTGCAGAGGTTGCGGAGTGTTCTGGAGTAAGCCTGCGGTCGATCACCGCAACCTGCATGGGCTTGGCAGGAGTCACTATCCCGCATGTTGCAAGGTGGGCAGACGAGGCACTTCGTGAACTGGTCGGGGGAAGGCAGCTGCTCTGCGGCGACGTGGAGATTGCGCTTGATGCTGCCTTTCCGGACGCGCCCGGTGTTCTGGTGATTGCGGGAACTGGCTCAAATGTTCTGGGCCGCCGTTGTGATGGGAGTCTAATTCAGGTAGGTGGCTACGGCCCAGCGATTGCTGATGAGGGCTCCGGCCATTGGATTGGGCAGCTCGCCATCCGCTCTGCGTTTACAGCCTACGATGCTCGCGAATCCACGATTCTGCTGGACGCAATCGTCGCACACTGGCAGTGCGGCGACTACGACCAACTGGTTGCAAAAGCAAATGCCATGCCACCGCCAGATTTTTCCCAATTGGTTCCCGTTGTATGCCGTTGCGCCGAGCAGGGCGATGCACTTGCCCCTACTCTGCTGCGACATGCGGGTGAAGAGCTTGCTCGACTCGTGCTCATTGCGGTGCGACGGCAGCGACTGACGCAGAGCTTAGAGCAAGAGACGCCACAAGTGGCTTACACCGGGAGCATTCTGGAAAAAGTGACGGCTGTTCGCGAAGCTATGATCGCGACGTTGCGCAAGACGCTAGGCGCTGTGGATATTCTGCCTGAGGCGGTCGACCCGGTCCAGGGAGCACTCTTTCGAGCGAGACAGCTTGAGCTATAAAGTGGAGTCGGATCTAACGACAGCGAAATATGTCACTATCCATGTGGGCACAGCGATGTGGAAAGAAAGCTGAATGGACGAATTTCCAAGAATCAAGAGACTTCCTGCGTACGTCTTTAACATCACGGGTGAGTTAAAAGCCGAAGCGCGACGTCGCGGTGAAGACATCATCGACTTCGGCATGGGGAATCCGGATGGAGCCACGCCTAAGGCGATCGTAGACAAGCTTATCGAGGCAGCCCAGCGCACGACGACGCACCGCTATTCGCTCTCGAAAGGTGTGCCGCGTCTGCGGCGCGCGATTTGCGATTGGTATGAAACGCGTTTTGGCGTGCAACTGAACCCAGAGACGGAAGCGATCGTGACTATCGGCTCGAAGGAAGGAATCGCGCATCTCTGCCTGGCGACTCTCGATGCGGGCGATACGGTCATCGTCCCCAACCCGAGTTATCCGATCCACATCTACGGCCCCGTGATCGCGGGCGCCCAGATCCACAACGTTCACCTACGCAACCCGGAAGAGTTTTTGCAAGAGCTGGAACGGATAATACCGAGCCTCACGCCGCGGCCGAAGATGCTTATCCTAAATTTTCCGTCCAACCCCACAACACTGTGCGTGGACTTGCGATTTTTCGAGAGGGTGGTCGAACTATGTAGGGAACATGGCATCTACATCGTCCACGACATTGCGTATGCAGATATTGTCTTTGACGGTTATAGGGCACCGTCCATCCTGCAGGTGAAGGGTGCGAAGGAGATAGCGGTCGAATTCTTTACGCTCTCGAAGAGCTACAACATGCCGGGTTGGCGCGTCGGGTTTATGGTCGGCAATCCTAAGCTGGTGGCCGCACTGGGACGTATCAAGAGTTACTTCGATTATGGAACATTTACGCCTATTCAGGTAGCGTCGATTACCGCACTGAGCGGTCCGCAGGAGTGCGTGAAGGAGATATGCACTATCTATCGCAAGCGGCGCGATGTACTGGTAAAAGGGCTAAACCAAATGGGTTGGCCCGTGGAGTCACCGAAGGCCACGATGTTCGTGTGGGCGCCCATTCCAGAGCAGTTTCGCGGCATGGGTTCACTCGAATTTTCTAAGAAGCTGCTGACCGAGGCAAAAGTGGCGATTAGCCCTGGTATTGGCTTTGGCGAACACGGCGACATGCATGTGCGGTTCTCGTTGATCGAGAATGAAGAGCGCACCCGCCAGGCACTACGCAGCATGCGGTTTATGTTCAACCGTAGTTCCGGAATCATGCCCACTTAGCGGTTGACTTAGCGTCATGAGCAGCATCTCCGGTTATTCAAGGCCGGTGTGTCTCCCTTTGCATCCTAAGTAGTTATGAAGAACTACTCTCGATTTCTTGCTGGATCCTTGTTTGCTTCGGCGCTCTCTCTTCTCCCGCTCTCGCTTGTGGCGCAGCAAACCAATCTGGCAAGCGACAGGCCGACCGGCAATCTGGAGGTAGTCGCAACGTTCAATGGTCCGATGCCCACCGGGGTCACCGTGTCGCGCCACGGCCGCATCTTCGTAAACTTTCCGCGTTGGGGTGACAACGTCCCATTCACCGTGGCGGAGTTGAAGAATGGCGAGGCGGTCGCTTACCCGGATGCCGAGATCAATCGGCAGGTGAATGAAGACGCAGCCCACCATTTCATCTGCGTGCAGAGCGTCGTTGTTGACCCGCAGGACCGGCTTTGGGTTCTGGATCCGGCCGCCCCAATGCTGAAGCAGACCGTGCCGAACGGACCTAAGTTGGTGGGCATCGATCTCGCGACCAATAAGGTGATCAAGACGATACTGCTTCCGCCCGAAGTAGCCGGTTTGAACTCCTACATGAACGATGTTCGCTTCGATCTGACAGTGGGAACCGGCGGCTTCGCTTACATCACGGACTCGTCATCCAAAGGGCCGAATGGGATCGTCGTCGTCGATCTGGGAACTGGCAAGAGCTGGCGCAGGTTGAACAACCACGCGAGCACGCTGCCAGAGGAAGGCTTTATCAGCTTTGCCGAGGGTAGGCCGCTGTACCAGACGGATCCTGGTAAACCACCCAAGCCTGTCTTGTTTGGATCGGATGGGATCGCGATCAGCGCGGATGGCAGCAAGCTCTACTATTGTCCTTTGACCGGGCACCGGCTCTACAGTGTAAGCACGAGCGCGTTACGCGACCAGTCGATGAGCGATGCTCAGGTGGAGTCAACCGTGCAGCTGATGACGGGAAAGAGTCCGTCAGATGGACTGGAGTCCGACACGGCTGGTGATGTGTTTGCCGGCGACTATACGAGCAACTCTATTGAGAAGATCCTTCCTAACGGCATGATCGACACCATCGTGCACGATCCGCGCCTGCTGTGGCCGGACACGATGAGCCTGGCGGATGACGGCTACCTGTATGTGACGGCCAACCAGCTGAATCGCCAACCTACCATGCACAACGGCGAGGACCAGCGAAAGAAGCCGTACGTGCTATTCCGGCTTAAGACTGGCGCGAAGCCGGTACGACTGACTAAGTAAGTTGTTCGGATGATACGGGACGACTCGGCCATCTTTCCCTTACGTATCGTTCGACTCATGAGTTTGAATCCGCTGCTTGCTGGTACAACAATAAGAACATTGCCTGCATGCGAGGAGACGAGTCCATGTTGCCGGACAGTCCTGACTCAATAAGCACTGCCGCAGATCTATCCCCGGACCGAAGCTTGCGCGTGGCTATCGTTGGCTTTGGCACGGTCGGGTCTGCAGTGGCGCGCATTCTTACCGAAGATGCGCTGCACACAGCCCCGCTGAAGCTCACCCACATCTTGAACCGCCGGATCTCCGACAAGCGAGCGGATTGGGTCGCAAAGGAAGTGCGATGGACGGACAGCATCGACGAACTTCTCGCCAGTGTAGTCGATGTGATTGTCGAGCTCATTGGCGGGGAAGAACCCGCTGGAAGCTGGGTCCGCCGTGCGCTCGAGAGTGGGAAGTCCGTCGTGACCGCGAACAAGCAGCTGATCGCTCTGCATGGCCCGGAGCTGCTCGCGCTGGCTCGGAGCCAAAAGCAACATCTGGCATTTGGCGCATCCGTTGCTGGCGGAGTTCCAGTGCTCTCCGGCTTACAGGAGGGTTTGGCGGGCGACCATCTCTCGCGCATCTCCGGCATTTTGAATGGAACATGCAACTACATCCTGACGCGCATGGAGGAGCAGGGCGCCTCCTTCGCGCAGGCGCTTGCGGAAGCGCAGCTGGCCGGGTTTGCCGAGGCTGATCCGACGAGCGATGTGGATGGCTATGACGCGCGATCGAAGATCGTCATCCTGAGCCGCCTCGCATTTGGTGCTGAAGTGCATCCGGCGGATGTGATGTGCCGGTCCATACGACCGATCAGTGCGATCGATTTCAATTACGCGCATGACCTGGGATGCACCATCCGGCAGATTTCGTACGCAGAGATCATCGATGGTACGCTGCACATCAACGTGCAACCCATGCTGGTCAGGCAGCGATCGCCGCATGCAGGCATCAAGGGCGCGCAAAACCTTATCGTCAGTAGGGGAATGCACGGAGGCGAGACTACCTTCTCCGGCAATGGCGCCGGCGGAGGACCGACTGCCGTTGCGGTCGTCTCAGACTTACTGGCTTTGGCACGGATGGGACATGCGCCAGCCGAGGCGCTTTCACCTTCGTTAACGTCGCTACCGATCTCGGGAGACCTCATTGCGCCACACTACACCCGCTTCCTGGTGCGGGATCGGCCGGGCATTCTCGCGGCGATCGCTGGCATTCTAGCCGAGCATGAGATCAATCTGGATGCCGTGCTCCAGAAGCCCGGCTTTCCGAAAGATGCCCTCCCTTTTGCAATCACGCTTGAAGCTTGTAGCCAGGCGACGCTCGATGCGGCACTCGAGCAACTCAGCAGACTCAACTTCCTGGTAGAGCCACCGCTCTGCCTGCCATTGCTGGAGAAGGAATGACAACGCACCTCCACTGTACCGGCCCTGCGTGCGGCATGACCGCTGAACTGCATGATCCATTGATGGCATGCCCGCACTGCGGAGAGTTGCTGGAGATCGTAGGCAACGCGCCAGAGCACGATGCTGGGGCGCTGAAACAGCTCTGGGCGGAGCGCCGGCTCTCCTTCAGTGACGTCGACGCCAGCGGCGTGTGGCGTTTCCGTGAGGTGCTGCCGTCGTATAGCGATGGACACGTGACGTTGCGAGAGGGCAACGTGCCGCTGGTGCGTGCGCAGAGTTCCGCGGCATGGGTGGGCCTGCACCATCTGTCCTATAAACACCTCGGCTGGAATCCGACGGGGTGCTTCAAAGACCTGGGCATGACCGTCGGCATGACAGAGGCGCGCTCGATCGGAGCCGCGGTGGTCGCTTGCGCCTCCACTGGGAATACGGCCGCGTCGCTTGCTGCCTATGCCGCGCGCGCTGGCCTGCCCGGCCGCGTGTATCTACCCGCCGGGCAGGTCTCCGCTAATAAGCTGGCGCAAGCACTCGACTTCGGCGCGGAGATCGTCGAGGTGGACGGCAGCTTCGATGACGCATTGAATCAGCTGCTCCATCACTCGGCGGCGGATGTGTACTTTCTCAACTCCGTCAATCCGTTTCGGATCGAAGGCCAGAAGACCGCCATGTATGAACTGATGGAGCAGTGCGGCTGGGAGGCTCCGGATTACCTGGTCGTGCCCGGCGGCAATCTCGGCAACAGTGCTGCCTTCGGCAAGGCCTTCGACGAGATGAAGCAGTATGGGCTTATCGAGCGCGCGCCTCGGATGATCGTGGTGCAGGCGGCGGGCGCGAATCCTTTTGCGACCATGTGGCGCGAGAGCAGAGATCACCTGATGCCGGTAACACATCCGGAGACACAGGCGACGGCGATTCGTATTGGCAATCCTCGCTCGTGGCGAAAGGCGCTGCATGCAGTTACGTCAACGGGAGGCATGGTGATGGACGTGACCGATGATGAGATCGGCGAAGCAAAGATCAGGATTGGACGAGAGGGGATCGGGTGTGAGCCGGCCTCCGCTGCAACGCTCGCTGGCCTACGCAAGCTGTACACGGCCGGGCAGCTCGATCCCGATGCTCGCGTCGTCGCGGTGCTAACCGGGCACGTGCTCAAGGACACAGCGTACATCATGCGTCAGCAGGCTACCGCGGCGGTGAACACCTATGCAGGCTAGCGCGAATTACGGGAGCTCCGAGCCGCTCCTGCAGTTAAGGGAGCTCCAGATACGTGTGCCTGGTTCAATCGCGAATCTCGGCCCCGGATTTGACACACTCGCGGTTGCAGTTGAGCTTTACCTGACACTTTCCGTGCATCGCATGGAGGGTTCGGGCGAAGTACGGTTTGACTTCGGAGGAGCGGCTCCGGATGGGGTGAACTGCATCGCGCGAGCCTTTCATTTCCTGGCTCAAGACCGTGCCGCCGGGCTGCCGTCCATTGCGGTTGAGGTTCGCAGTGAGATACCGATGAAGGCTGGCCTGGGGAGCAGTGCGGCAGCGACGGTTGCCGGGCTCCGGCTCTTCGAAGCAGTCTCCGGCAGGCGTCTATCGCAAGGGGAACTACTGACTGCGGCCAGCGCGTTGGAGGGACATCCGGATAATGTGGCCGCAGCACTGCTCGGAGGACTTGCGATTAGCTGCGAGCGAGAGGACGGTACGGTCAGCGCGGTGAGCACAGTGTGGCCGCAGGCGGTGCGTTTCCTGGTTCTGACCCCACAGCACCCACTCTCCACCTCCGCAGCGAGATCAGTGCTGCCGGATGAGATTTCGCGGCGCGATGCTGTGTGCAATCTGCAACGTGTCGCTCTGCTGATGTGGGCGCTGCAGACGCACAACTACGCTTATCTGAAAGAGGCTCTGCGCGACCGGCTTCACCAGCCCTATCGCCAGGCGATTGTGCCAGGTCTTCAGGAGCTTCTAGCGCTAGAGCATCCCGAGCTATTAGGCGTGTGTCTGAGCGGTGCTGGCCCGTCCGTGGTTGCTCTGGTGCAGGGGAATCCAACCGGAGTGGAGACGCTGCTCGCGAGCACCTACAGGAAAACCGGTGCGCCTTTCACAGTGCGGCTGCTTACGGCTCACGCAGAGCACTCATGTAGCTAAATCGTCGTCCGGCTCGCGCCTCCTAGATTGTCGTCTGGCTTGCGCCTCTAGCTCGCATCTCTGAGAAGTGCGAAGAGCTGATCGGGTTCCGCGAGGAAGGCATCGTGCCCGTGCGCCGAAATCATCTCCCGGTATTTGCAGGCGACTCCCGCCGCGCTCATATGCTCAGCCAGTCTGCGGATATCGGCAGGAGGGAAGAGCCAGTCAGACGAGATGCCGACCAGGGTCACTTCTGCACGGATACGACTGAATGCATCGTGCGCTGTCGGATAATCCCGGGCGGGATCGAAGGTGTCCATGGTGCGGGTGATCGCCAGGTATGAGTTCGGATCGAAGCGCTCGTTAAACTTGCGTCCTTGATGGTCGAGATAGCCTGCGACGTCGAATCGCTCTCCCACCAGCCCAGCTCCGACCGATTGCCGGTAAGGATCCTCTCCGTTCCGGTTCGGCTCCCGAGCGAAGCGCTCGCTAAACAGCTCCGGCGACTTATAGGTGCAGACTGCAAGCGCGCGTGCCAAGGCCATACCAAGGCTCGGAGGATCGTCGAGGTCGTAGCGTCCATTTGCCCAGGCTGCATCCAGCCGGATCGTCTCGCGCTGCAGATGGTTCATCGCAAGTCCCATGGCGCTCAGGGGAGCTGCGCCAATCGAGATCGCACGGCTGATGCGCTGCGGGAACTGAATCGCCCACTCTATCGCCTGCATGCCACCGATGGAGGCGCCAAGGGCAAGCTTCAGCTTTGCGACTCCGAGGTGGTCGAGCAAGAGTGCTTGGGCGCGAACGATGTCGCGGATAGTTACCAACGGGAAATCAAGAGCGTATGGCTTGCCGGTCTTTGGATTCAGCGAAGACGGTCCAGTGGATCCATAGCAGGAGCCAAGGAAGTTGATGCCAAGAATGCAATCGTCTTCCGGATCGAGGAAGCTGGCGTGCGTGAAGAGCGCCTGCCACCAGTCGGCCACGCGCGCGGAACCGGAGAGTGCGTGAGGAACAAAGACCACGTTGTCGTGAGCAGCATTGGGTTTGCCGTAAAGAGCGTAGTGCAGTGTGGGGCTGTGAAGCACGCCCCCAGCTTCGAGGGCGAAGTCACCACTGATGGTGAAGTCGCTCTCGAAGCTGGGGGCTCTACTGACAGCGATCGTTGCAGTGGCAGTCATCGTGCCGCGAGTGTCTCCACTTCGGTGTGATGAGAAGAGCCCGCAACTTGAACGAGCGCTTGATCAAGATCTGCAATGATGTCTCGCACATCCTCAATCCCAATCGAAAGGCGGATGAGCTCTGGCCGAACGCCAGCGGTTAGCTGCTCCGCCTCTGTTAGTTGCTGATGTGTAGTGGATGCCGGATGTATGACGAGCGACTTGGCATCGCCGATGTTAGCAAGAAGAGAAAAAAGCTTCAACGCGCCGATGAGTTGCTTTCCCACCTCGTACCCGCCGCGGATGCCGAAGGTAAGCAGCGCACTTTGTCCGTTCGGCAAATACTTCTGTGCCCGCGTGTAGTACCGGCTAGACTCAAGACCGGGGTAGTTCACCCACTCGACGGATGGATGCTGCTCAAGAAACTTCGCGACGGCCAGGGCATTCGCAGAGTGCCGCTCCATACGCAGGTGCAGCGTCTCGGCTCCCTGGAGTAGCAGAAATGAATTGAATGGGGAAAGAGCCGCCCCAGTGTCACGCAATCCTTGCACGCGAGCCTTCAGGATAAAAGCAAGTGGCCCAAACGCCTCTGTGTAAGAGAGACCGTGGTAGGAAGGATCAGGCTCAGAAAATTCTTTAAATCTGCCCGAAGCTTTCCAGTCGAATTTCCCGGCATCTACGATAACTCCGCCAATCGAAGTGCCGTGCCCACCAATGAATTTGGTTGCCGATTCAACGACTATATCCGCGCCCCATTCTATGGGCCGGACTACTGCGGGAGAGGCAGAGGTATTGTCGATCACGAGCGGCACGCCCCCATCATGTGCGATCCGCGCCAGGGTTTCTATGTCCGAGATATCCAGCTTGGGATTGCCCAGTGTTTCTGTGTAGAGAGCCCGCGTCTTCGCATTGATCGCAGCACGTAATCCATCGAAGTCATCGGCATCCACGAAGCGAACGGTAATGCCGTACCGAGGTAGCGTGTAATGGAACAAGTTATAAGTTCCACCATAGAGAGAGGTCGTCGAGATGATCTCGTCTCCTGCGCTGGCCAGCGTCGTCAGCGCCAGCACTTCAGCCGCCTGCCCGGAGGCAACGGCCAAGGCTGCAGCGCCACCCTCCAGGGCAGCAATGCGTTTCTCGAGGACGTCTGTCGTGGGATTCATGATGCGGGTGTAGATGTTGCCGAATTCTTGCAGCGCGAAGAGCCGTGCGCCATGGTCCGCGTCTTGAAAGACATACGATGTAGTTTGGTAGATGGGGACGGCGCGTGCGCCTGTCGTCGGGTCTGGCGTTTGCCCCGCGTGCACGGCTAGGGTGGCGAAGTGCTGATTTTGGGTGGGTTCCTCAGACATTGGCGGCTCCTGTGGCTAGCATTCCTGGTAGCTAGCACTCCTGTGTACTTTACGCTGCAAAACAGAAAACCCGCAGTCAAGGATGACGGCGGGCCGGGTACGTTGGATGAATTTGGTTCGACTCAGCCACCCCCAGCCACACGCATGCACATGCACATGAGTGCAATTGACTGCGCCGTGGAGGAGGCAGAAATCATTAGAAGTCAGTATCCCCGAAGAGACACGGGATAGCAAGCCCGGAGGCACAATATCGCGAAAATACTAGAGACATGTCGAATTGGTGGAGCCAGTCGGGATCGAACCGACGACCTCGTCATTGCGAACGACGCGCTCTCCCAGCTGAGCTATGGCCCCACGGAGGAAGGGAACTTCTTCGAAGATTTTAGCAGCATCGCGGAATTTCACAATGCTAGGAGCTGATCTGGGCAAGGGAGCTAAGAGAGCAAAACTTCCCGGCTTGAGTTTCCGTTCCTCTAACCTGTCGCATCCAGCTGCTTTAGCACTTCACCGGCACGTTCACGTGGGATCTGTCCTTGCGCCATGGAAGGCGACCCACCACCGCGGCCATTGTGCGCGGCCAGCACTTCTTTGAGTCTGCGGGAGCAGTCCATCTCCAGATCTTGACTGCGGGCGAGTACGACTGCGGCAGGCTCATCCAGCGTAGAGGCCAGAGCAGCAATGGTTTGTGGAGCGGCTGAAGTAAGCCGTGCGGCGAGCAGCTTGACGTACTCCAGATCGCGATCGGGGAAGACCCTGCGGATGACCCGACGACCATTTCGCACCGGGTCTTCGACTAGCAAGCGTGCAGCATGGTAGTCGGCCAACTCACCGCGAAGGGCGGCACGCTCCTTCTGCGAAGACTTGTTCTCAGCCTGCAGCCGCTCAATCGCCTTCGGGAGATCTGAGCGGCTTGCGGAAAGATCCGCAGCGCATCGCGTCAGCAGTGCGTTATCTGTCCGAGCCATGCGTACTGCGCGTCCACCGCACACGAAAGAGATGCGCAGACCTTGACGAACGCGTTCACTCGATCGGAGCAAGATGCTGCCAATCTGACCGGTGGATTGCACGTGTGTGCCCCCGCACGCGTTCAGGTCTACACCGTCCATATCGATAACGCGCAGGTCGCCATCCCGCGGCGGTAGCTTGCGTAGCCTCCCATCGGCCAGCATGGTCTGGGCTTCGGCCGCAGGAACGATCCTTTGCGTTACAGGCCGGTTTTCCGTCACGATGCTGTTGGCGATCGATTCCACCCGCTCGAGATCGACTGCAGCGATCTCTCCCACATTTAGATCGATCGTGGAGCTCTCTTCCCCAAGATGGAACGAGACAGTGCGCGCACTGAGTTCGCGATCGAAGATGGCGGAGAGCAAATGCTGGCCGGAGTGCTGCTGCATGTGATCCAAACGCCGAGACCGATCGATGGCGCCGCGCACCGCAGTGCCGGCGAGCAGAGGCTTGGTCGTCAGGTGCCATATCTCGCCCGCTTCGTCTTCCTCGACCGCCGCAACAGGCACCTCAAGGACCGCACCGCTCGGAGAGGTGGCCGCGAGTGTGCCAAGGTCGTGCGGCTGGCCGCCGCTGGTGGGGTAGAACCCGGTACGGTCAAGGGCGATTTGCCATACTGAATGACCGCCCTCCCGTGAACGTTCACGAATGTCTGTAACGTTCGCATCGAAGTTTGTAAGGAAAGAATCAGCGTAAAAGAGCCGCTCCGCCATTGGGGTATTGTATCCGTTGCGGTGAGCAGCTTTCCAAGCAGCATCGATTACCAGTTCATGCCGCGCGTTCGCTTACGATCCAACTAACGTCGGGAGCAGGCACGCCGGAAGAAATTCCAGAGGAGAAGCGGAATGACAGAGGAGCGGCAGCCACGCGAGGCTGGGATGCGCGATATTCCCAAGAACCTGAAGCAGTATTACCTAGGCCTGCTGCTTAGAGGTGAGCGATGGAATGAAACAGACGGCCGGGAGGCGATGGCTTTGGTGCCGCAACAGCTTGCCTTTCTTCGCGAACAGACCGAGCGCCGGCGCTACCTGGTAGCTGGACCCACAACCGACGGCGGCGAGATCACCGGCATGATGATCATAGAAGCAGCCGATGCAGCGGAGGCGCTTGCGTTAGCGCAGCAGGACCCCGGTGTTGTCGCCGGCCGGCTGCGGGTGGAGATCCGTCCCGTCTATCTGCCGGCGCTCGATGCTGTCAAGGTGCTTTATTGAAGCCTGTCGTTTCTTTCAGCAGGCGATTCACGCGCCTCTCGAGTGCAGCCGCATCCGCAGGCGCACGTACCTTGATGTCGTTGTCGAAGTAGACGTAGACATCGTGAGGCTCTGCTTCTGGTTTGGAAAAGGGAAGAACTCGCTCGCCGATAGCCTCCTCGCCGCGAGCCCAGGCGGCGGCACAGTGGGCCCAGACGTCGATAGAGGTCCGGCCATATCCACTTGCGTACAACTCCCGCGATCCATGCAGCCGGCAGTACACAAAGCCTGAGGTCACATCCATTAACCTTGGCCATTCCACTGTGTCTGCACAGACCAGGGCGACCTTGTAAGTCCGCAGAAGCTCCACAAACTCCGGCGTCACGAAGCTGGGGTGACGAATCTCCATGGCGTGGCGCATGGGCCGGGTCGCGTCCGCTTCGGTGTGCACCCGGCCATCAAATCTAGGGTCATGATTTCTGGCTTGTGCTGCCGCCATGGTTGTGTCCGTTGGCAGCCACTGAAAGAAGGCTTCAAGACGTTCGCGATCGAAGATGAACTTCGGAGGCAGCTGCCACAGGATGGGGCCAAGTTTCGGGCCTAAGAGCAACAGCCCGGAAGCGAAGAAGTTCGCGAGCGCCCCTTCTGCCCCGCGCAAGCGGAGCATGTGCGTGATGTAGCGGGGCCCCTTGATGCTGAAGACGAAGCCGTCTGGCGTCTCCGCCGCCCATCGCGCGAAGCTGGTGGTGCGTTGCATGGAGTAGAAGGTGCCATTGATCTCGATGGTGCGGAATCGTCCAGCGGCATAGGCCAACTCCCTCTTGTGGGGCAGTCCTGGAGGATAGAAGACGCTTCGCCACGGCGCGTAGGTCCATCCAGAGATGCCAATGCGAACCGTCCCGCACTGCCGATTGACTTGGCTCTCTTCTGCCACTGAGCATCACCTCCTACGTGTCTTATACGCACTCTGCACTGCACGGCTTAGCAGTCAAGGCACATCACTTCGCATCCTAGTGCAAAACGATTCTCTGCGTTGTACATCTTTGGAATAGAGGAAATGCGAGCGATGCATACGTTTCAGATCTGGGCGCCGTTGGCAAAGTCGCTTGAAGTTGAAGTTGGTGGAAAGCGTTATCCACTCACGAAAGGACGACGCGACTGGTGGGAGGCGCAGGTCGCAGAGGCAGGCCCGGGCACTGACTACGCGTACCTCGTAGGTGGAGAAGAGCCGCCGGTCCCAGATCCTCGTTCGGAGTGGCAACCGAAGGGAATCCATGGACCGTCGCGGCTGCTCGACCATGCGGCTTTCCGCTGGACCGACGAAAACTGGAGAGCGCCTACTCTCGCCAGCGGCATCGTGTACGAGATGCACGTCGGCACCTTTACTCCGGAAGGGACGCTAGATGCCGTGATCGGCAAGCTGGACTATTTGAAGGACCTCGGCATCACTCATGTCGAGCTGCTACCGCTGGCCTCATCGCCGGGGGAGCGTGGGTGGGGATACGACGGTGTTGCTCTCTTCGCGCCGCAGGAGAGCTATGGTGGTCCGGATGCGGTGAAACGTTTCGTAGACGCCGCTCATAGCCGCGGCTTAGCCGTCCTCATCGATGTGGTCTACAACCACTTCGGTCCAGTAGGAAACTACACCGGGAAGTTCGGTCCTTACATTACAGAAAGCCACCACACACCGTGGGGTGGCGCCATGAACTTCGAAGAGGAAGGAAGCGCCGAGGTGCGCCAGTTCTTTTGTGATAACGCACTCATGTGGCTGCGCGACTACCACTTCGACGGCCTGCGCGTCGATGCCGTGCATGCGTTCATCGATCGTTCCGCAATCCACTTTCTGGAGCAGCTGGCGGACGAAGTCAAAGAGTTGGGCACAACGAATGGCAGACATTATGTTGTGATCGCGGAGAGCGACCTGAATGATCCGCGGCTGGTGAGCGCGAAGGAGGCTGGTGGCTATGGTCTTGAGGCGCAATGGAGCGATGACTTCCATCACGCTCTATGGTCGGTGCTCACTGGAGAGACGACAGGATACTACAAGGATTTCGGCAGTATCGCAGATTTGGCAAAGACGCTGCGTGAGGTCTTCGTCTATAGCGGACAGTACTCCGATTTCCGCAAGCGAAATCACGGGCGTCCTGTTGTCGGCCTACCGGGTTATCGATTTCTGGGCTACATCCAGAACCACGATCAGGTGGGCAACCGGGCTACGGGAGAGCGGCTGGGACACCAGGTCGATGCCGGCCGGCTAAAGATTGCCGCTGCCGTTGTGCTTACAGCGCCCTTCGTTCCCATGCTGTTTGAAGGCGAGGAGTTTGCGGCATCGACCCCATTCCAATACTTCACCGATCACCACGATCCGGAGATGGGCAGGCTAGTCTCGGAGGGAAGAAAGAAGGAGTTTGCTGCCTTCGGGTGGAAGCCGGAGGACGTACCCGACCCGCAAGAGGCCGCAACCTTTCTTCGCTCAAAGTTGAATTGGAGTGAGATCACAGAACCGCCACACGCGGAGATCCTGGAGTGGCACAAGCGGCTGATTGCACTTCGTAGATCACGGATTCGACTTACTGATGGCAATCTGCAGACAGTAGATGTTCACTTTGATGAAAACGCAAAATGGCTCAGCATGACGCGAGGTGACCTGGAGGTTTCTTTTAATTTGGGCGAAGGGCCGGTGAGGATAACTTTACCGGCCGCCAAGACGCTGCTGCTCTCGTCAGACGCTGCCGTTGCGTTCAATGGGAATGAGGTCACGCTGCCACCCTCAACGGTAGCGATTCTGGAGCTCGAGACCACCAAATAAGGGTCACGAAAGTGCGGTCCTACACAGGTGCACTTTGGTGAGCAGACTCTTCGAGAGCCGTGAAGAAGGCGTCGCGCCATCGCAAGATGTCCCAGCGCCGGATGTGAGCGCGGAGCCGCATCATCCGCCTGCGGCGTTCCAGCGGCTCCATGGTGTAAGAGCGCGCCAGCGCTGCCGCTACGCCTAATTCGTCGTAGGGATTTACCAGCAATGCGCCACGTCTCAACTCTGGAGCTGCTCCGGCAAACTCACTCAAGATGAGTACGCCGTCGTTGTCTGTCCGCGCAGCGCAGTACTCCTTCGACACCAGATTCATTCCGTCCTTGAGTGGTGTGATAAGGGCCGTATTCGCAGCACGGTATAAAGCGAGCAGTTCCTCTCGGGGTACAGAACGGTGTATGTAGTGAACAGGTATCCAGCCGGGCTCGCTGAACTCTCCATTGATGTGAGCTACCAGCCGTTCCAGCTCGGCTATCAGCTTTTTGTAACCATAAATCGTTTCGCGGCTGGGAACGACAACCTGATACAGAGAGATCTTGCCCCTTAGGTGGGGATAGTTTTGCAGCAGGGAAGAGAAGGCGCGTAGCCTTTGCGGAATTCCCTTTGTGTAGTCGAGTCTGTCCACGCCGAGAGCTACGTGCACACCGTTGAGCTGCTCGCGAATCTCCTGCGCTCGCTTCTCCACCTCCGCAGTGCCAGCGGCTCGGGCGAAGCCTTTGTAGTCAATGCTGATGGGGAAAGACTGAACGCGTGTGGTGCGATGGCCGCCCGTGACGAAGCGCACATCGCCTCGGCGCTGTATATCCACACCCGGGACGAAAGCACGCAGGCATGCAATGAAATTGCGTTCATCCCGAATAGTCTGAAACCCAATTAGATCGTGTTGCAGAAGGCCTGCGAGGATCTCTTTGCGCCAGGGTAGCTTCTCAAAGATATCTGGCGCCGGGAACGGTATATGCATGAAAAACGAAAGTTCCGCTTTTGGCATGCTCTCGCGCAGCTCTCGGGCGACGTCCATCAATTGGTAGTCCTGGATCCAGATGAAATCGCTGGCCTCGGCTGCTTCCAAAACTGCCGCCGCAAACTTCTTATTCACCTGTTGGTAAAACTTCCAGTAGACCGGCGCGAAGTTACAGCGGGACTGAAGGTCGTGGAAGAGCGGCCAGACCACCTCGTTGGAGAAGCCTTCATAGAAGTTCTCCTGTTCTTCCTTCGATAGGAAGACCGGCCAGTGATTATAAGTAAGTTTGCGGTCGATCTCTTTCAGCAGCTTTCTTACATGTGCATCTTCTTCTTTGCCTGCGCTTCCATTTCCCTGACTACCGATCCAGGTGCCGCCATGCTCAGCCAGGATGGGAGTGAGCGCACTCACCAGGCCTCCACTGGAAGGTGACGCGGTCATCTTGCCACTCTCAGTCGTGAAGGTGAGTGGCAGACGATTCGATACCAGAATCAGACGACGGTGGGTGCCCTTCATACGCTCCGTTCTGCCGATTCAATCCAGGTGTCCAGGAAGTCGAGGAGTTCAACGGGAGGCCGTAGCCAGCATTCCGCTGCCGATGGGCGTATCTCCTGCCTAACGAGGACGGTGAGACCTTTGCCGGCCAGCGCTCCAAAGGCATCCTCGTCCGTCAGATCGTCGCCGAGATAGGCCGAGGGCACTGGAGCGCTCTTATCAAGAACCTGGGTCACGACATCTCCTTTGGTCAGTCGGCCTGACCGTATCTCCAGGCCTCCATCGAAGCCGAGGAGCTTTAGACCTGTCGCCTGTGCGTCTTCCTGGTAGAGTGCCTTCACTCGATCCCGTAACATATGCGCCTCTTCCAGTGTAAGCTCGCGCCAATGTAAGGCCAGGCTGGCCGGCTTGCGCTCTATGCAATTCTCGTAGCCAAGCTCCTTAAGCCTGTCTGTGATCCGGTCCAATGTCTCCGTTTGCGGCGGCTCCAGCTTTGTGAGGCGGTACACGCCGGACGGAGAGATGTGTTCGCGGCCGTGGGACCCCCATATTTCCACCGGTCTGCGCAACTGCACAAGCGTTATCAGCTCTTTTGCCGGCCTGCCGGTCACCAATACCAGGCGAACTGTTTCGATTTCTGTAAGCCTCTCCAGCCGGGGGAGTACACCGTTGTACGGACTGGCCTTCAGTCTGTCGTCCTGAAACGGCGAGAGGGTTCCATCGTAATCCAGCATCAATAGTGATCGGCCAGAAGCCACTCTGCCGAAAAAGGACATGCGTTCTTTCCAGAACATCCAGTGTTGCGGCAATTTAGACATAGCAATATAGCAATGAGATGCTTGCATGTGAGCACCCGGCAACGCATCGTGACCAAGCGCTTTTTGGCACGGTGTTTCTGCGCGCGTCAGTGCTCTTGATAAGATGTCGTTAGAACTTTGCTTGTAACAAGACGTCAGATTCCGTGGCGCAGACCAAGAGCACTGAGGGCCCAGCATGAATCGCAGCGAAATAATTAGTGTGATAGATGAAGAGATTGACCGGTTGGAGAGGGTACGAGGGCTTCTTCGCAATACGCGGGATTTGCTTCCCGCCTATGAGCGGGTCCTTTCCGAACAAGCCAGAAAACAGACGAGCACTCCACGCCGCATGAGTCCAGAGGGCCGTAGGCGGATTGCCGAAGCGCAGAAGAAGCGTTGGGCTAAGCAGAAGCGTCAGCAGAACGCGACCAAGCGCTAGAACCCGATCGATTGCCAGGATCATTTCTATGGAAGCAGAGTTGACGGCGATGGCCGCTGGGTTAAAACAGAAGATTGAAGACCGGACGGCGCGGGTGGGCATCGTTGGTCTGGGATATGTCGGCCTTCCTCTCGCTTTACTGTTCAGTGAAGAACGATTTCCAGTTACTGGCTTCGATATAGATGCCGTAAAGGTTGCGACACTGAACGCGGGCGGCTCTTATATTGTTCGCATTCCGCCCACAGAGATAGATCGAGCCCAGAAGTCTGGCTTCTCTGCAACCTCGGACTACGACGAGCTTCGCGAGATGGATGCGATCCTTATCTGCGTGCCGACTCCGCTCAACGAGTATCACGAACCCGATCTCAGCTTTATTACAGATACGGTAAGGGCCATTGCTCCACGCCTGCGCGAAGAGCAACTGATCGTGCTGGAGAGTACGACCTATCCGGGAACCACGGAAGAGGTCGTCGTTCCTCTACTTGAGGCTGGCTGCCGGCCAGATCTGAAGGTTGCACGCAACAAAACTATGCACAATAAAGAGGAGAACAGCAGCTCCATCTTTGTCGCGTTTTCTCCAGAACGTGAAGATCCGGGCAACGATACAGTAGCTCGCCGGGATATCCCTAAGGTGGTGGGAGGGCTTAGCCAGACTGCCACCGAGCTTGCCTCAGCGCTTTACGGAAGCATCTTCAATCAGACTGTTCCGGTCTCAAAGCCCGCAGTCGCGGAGATGACCAAACTTCTGGAAAATATTTATCGCTGCGTTAACATAGCGCTGGTAAATGAGCTCAAGCAGCTTTGTGCGCGCATGGATATAGATATCTTTGAGGTGATTGAAGCTGCAAAGACCAAGCCATTTGGTTTTCAGCCCTTCTACCCTGGGCCGGGTCTAGGCGGCCATTGCATTCCTATCGACCCGTTCTATCTTTCATGGAAGGCAAAGCAGTTCGATTTCCGCACGCGTTTTATTGAGCTAGCCGGAGAGGTCAACCTCTCCATGCCGTACTACGTGGTCGAGGCAACCGCTGCTGCCCTCAATCAAAGACGAAAGCCGCTCAACGGATCAAAAATCCTGGTGCTTGGGCTTGCTTACAAGAAAGATATCGACGATCTTCGCGAATCTCCGTCGCTGACTATTATTGAGTTGTTGCAGCAGCGCGGAGTTGAGGTTTTCTATAACGACCCGTATTTCCCCACAGTAGGCCGCGGCAGACACTACGATCTGCACATGTCATGCACTCCGCTCGAGAACCTTGGCCAATACGATTGCGTCATGATTGTCACGGACCATTCCGCTTACGACTACCAGCAAATTGTGGAAGAAGCACAGCTTGTCGTGGATACTCGCAATGCGACAAGGGGAATGACGGCATCCCACATCGTGCGCTGCTGAGGGAAGTGCAAAGCGCTTGTGCTCGCTACTTTGCCTTTGAATTTACTTTGCGGGGAACGGCGCTAACGGAAGCGATCGCGTCCGCAGTTAACGACTGCCGGGTAGTAGCGAAATTCTTCCATGGATCCCGCTTGAGTCGTTCGCCCCATTCATCGAAGCGCGCCACCAGAAACCGTGGAGCTGCCGTGCCTTTCAGTTCACTCCAGGCGAGAGGAATGGAGACGGGTACATCCTTGCGACTGCGTGGCGAATACGGCGCCACCGCGGTCGCACCACGTTCATTTCTCAGGTAATCGAGATAAATTCGATCTTTGCGCGCTGCCTTTGTCATCTTTGTCAGATAGAGCTTTGGATTCTCGGACTCCATCTTCTGAACGAATGCATGGGCAAAGGTCTTAATCGTTGCCCAATCGTGTTCCGGCTCGATCGGCGCGACTATGTGCAGTCCCTTGCCGCCTGTGCTCTTCAGGAAGCTCGTCAGCCCTATCTTCCGCAAACGCGCTCGCATCTCTTCGGCGCTTTCGGTCAGCGTGGTCCACTGGAGGGCCTCGTCCGGATCCAAATCTAGAATAAGACGGTCTGGCCGTTCTATGTCCGCGTTTGTCGACCCCCAGGGGTGCAGCTCCAGCACATTCATCTGGGACAAGGCGACCAATGCTTCTTCTGTCGATAGAGTGATGTACGGCTCGGGCGGTCCACCTTTTTTGTCTACAATGTCGATCGACCCGACACTTTTTGGCAGTCCTACCTTCACATGCTTTTGAAAGAAGCACTTTGACCGGGTCCCGTCGGGACAGCGCACGATGCTCAAGGGCCGATCCGCGATATGCGGCATCATCCGTGGCGCCACGGCTGTGTAGTAGTCGGCTAGCATCTGCTTTGTCAGCCCTGATGCGTCATCCAGAACTTTGTCCGGGTGAGACATCTTTAAATTGGCGGTGACATGCGGGCGCGTAGCCTTCTTATTGGACGATGCAGCCACTTTCTCCACGGGGGCTGGAGCATCGGCAGCAATCTCTTCTCGCTCCGCCTCTTCGACCACGTCCGCCACCGGCGCAGTCTCCTCGCGACGGACTTCAGCGGCAGGTTTGTCTTCGCGCAGGCCTTTGAAGGATGCTTGACGCACTACTCCATCTTTGGTCCAAGTCCGGAATGCAATCTCAGCAACTAGGTTCGGGCGTACCCACAAAGCGCCCTTGCGTGCCGCCGTTTCTACTTTAGAAAACGGTATCTCTGGCTGTCGCAACTCTTCCACCTGTGCTCGCACGATGCGCTGCGTCTTCTGGGTGAAGCCGGTCCCGGCGCGTCCTGCGTAGATCAGTTTTCCATCGCGGTAGTAGCCAAGCAGCAGCGCACCCAGCCCATCGCCGCCGTCAGAAGGCAGGGTAAAGCCGCCGACCACAAACTCCTGCTGACGACTGCACTTCACCTTGATCCAGCTTGCGCTCCGGCCGGAGACATACCGGCTGTCAATCTCCTTTGAGATCACGCCCTCGGCGCCCAGCCGGCAGGCCTCGTCGTACATCTGCTCGCTCCTGCCCTCGATGTGATCGGAGTAGCGGACGTTCCCGGCGGCGTCATAGGACGCTAACATTTCCGCGAGCTTGCTCTTCCGCTCCGCAAGCGGCAGCTCGCGCATGGAATGCCCGTCTAAATGCAGCAAATCGAAGACGTAGTAGATCATCTCACTGCGCTGGCCCTCCTGGAACGCGGCTTGCAAATCTGCAAAGCTACTCAGACCTGCGGAGTCCAGCACGACAACTTCACCATCCAGCAGGGCAGTGGCCGGTATGGCTTTCAGTGCAGCTGCTAGCTGCGACATGCGATGAGTCCAGTCCAGCCCTTTGCGTGTCAGCAGGGCTACAGTCCCGTTCTCTATGCGCGCTTGGACGCGATAGCCGTCCAGCTTTAGCTCATGGACCCAATCAGCCCCTGCAGGAGGCCGATCGGCTTGCGAGGCGAGCTGCGGGCTGATGAACACTGGCAAGGCCTCGGGTTGCGTACCCTCAGGAGCCCGAACGGCCGTAACCTTTTTCCGATGCTTCTGGCCTGATCCATTCTCTTGACTTGCGCTCTTTTGGCTTGCGCTCTTTCCGACCTTCTCTTTCTCGCGTTCCTGCGCTGCTAAACCTGTACGCGAATCCCAGACATGGTCTCCGGCGTGGGCAATGGCATCCAGGTTTCGTCCCGTTATAACGCTGTCCGGTTTCTCCTCGGTGATCGGTTGCGCGTCTTCGCCACGCTCGAACTCGTCATGCTCTTTGATCAGCAGCCAGTTCGGCTTACTCTCTTGGGCCGCGCGGCCACCCATACGCACGAGCGTCCAGTGTCCCTGCAATTTGTGGCCGTGCAGGATGAACTTCAGGCGGCCCGTGCGCAGGCCCTCATCGGCGTCTCCCACAGGTTCCCACGTGCCCTCGTCCCAGAGCATGACCGTCCCACCACCATACTGGCCCTTTGGAATGGTGCCCTCGAAGCCGCCGTACTCCATCGGGTGATCTTCTACCTGCACTGCTAGACGTCGATCTTTGACCAGGTAGCTCGGGCCCTTTGTGACCGCCCAGCTCTTGAGCACGCCGCGCCAGCCAAGGCGAAAGTCATAATGCAGGCGTGTGGCCGCGTGTTTCTGGATCACAAATGGAAGTTTTCTAGACTCGTCCCCGGAGATTTCGGGAGCACTCCCTCCGCGTGGTTCTGCCGTGGTCGCGAAGTCGCGCATGGTTCGATACTTCGCAAGCTGCTCGTCGACGGAATCTGAAGCCGACCTGGTTCGCGTTGGAGCTTTCGTCGCCATACGCCTTTATGCTGCCGAGTGCCGGCGGCTGGAGTTGGACTTCGTGCTCTTGCCGTGCGGAGCCTTGGTCTCTTTCTCCGTCTCTGCTGCGCCGCCACGTTTCTTCTCCTGCGCCGCAAGACTCAGCTTCAAAGCGTCCATCAGGTTGATCACCTTGCCGCGCTTCGGTTCGGGCGCAGGCTCGGGCAGGGGCTTGTTCTCGAGCTTGGCATCCACCAGCGCTTTCACGGCTACTTCATACTCATCTTTGAACTGGTCTGGTTCGAATGGCGCGCGATAGTGCTGGATCAGCTCTTTTGCCAGGGATAGCTGCTTTTCATCGATCGCCGGCTTTTGCGTGTCCGTGTAGTAGTCCGCGCGATCACGAAGCTCCTCTTCGTAGCGCATCAGGTAAAGCATCAAGCCGGGCGCCTTCGTATCGATAGGGGCGCTCAACGCAGCCAAGTGCGCGCGTCCACTGAAGGTAATCTCCCCCAATCCAACACAGCCGGTCTCGCGGAGGGCTTCGCCGATGATCGCCATAGACTTCGCTTGCAGTTCGTCCTTGGGCACCACGAAGTACGGCTTTTCGAAAAATGAGGGATCAATCTCCGAAGACTCGCAAAACTGAGTGATCTCGATCGTCTTCTGCCCCGGCAGGCGAAGCTTCTTCAGCTCGTCTGGCTCGATGACAATATACTTGTCTTTCTCATACTCATACCCCTTCGCGATATCGATCTTCTCGACGGGGGCGTCGTTGGTAGCCGACACATTTTGATGGTGGATCCGCTCTCCGGTTGCACGGTCGACCTGATGAAACTCGATCTGCCGGGCCGTGTTGCTGGCCGGGTAGATGCCGACTCCTAGCGACACGAGTGAGATTTGAATCTGTCCTTGCCAAAGTGGGCGTGCCATAGCTGGGTGCTGAGACGCAGCTCCATCAAGAATGGCTGCCGGAGCTCTCAGGTAATGCCTAAATTGCCCCGCTCTTGGCGTTTTCCTGCGTCCGGGCGCGCTGCTGGCCCGCATCTCATATGGGTAGTTAAAAGCTGCGGCAACACGACAGCCACCCCGATAGGAGATCCTCCCTCCATGAAAGCAGTAGTCTTCCACGCCGTGGGCGACATCCGCCTGGAAAATGTCCCCGAGCCAAAGATTCAACAGCCGGATGACGCCATCGTCCGCATCACCGCGACTGCCATCTGCGGCACCGATCTCCACTTTATTCGCGGCACCGTTCCCGGCATGAAGAAGGGCCGTATTCTGGGCCATGAAGGTCTGGGCATCATTGAAGAGGTGGGCAAAAACGTTCGCAGCTTCCGCAAGGGAGACCGCGTCCTGATCCCCTCAACTCTCGGGTGCGGCAGCTGCACTTACTGCCGCAGCGGTTATTACGCCCAGTGCAACAGAATCAATCCTAAAGGTCCGCTGGCCGGAACGGTCTTTTTCGGGGGGCCGGATACGAATGGAGCCCTCGACGGGCTGCAGGCAGAATATGCCCGCGTTCCCTATGCGGCTGCAAACCTGCTTAAACTTCCGGATGAGATCTCAGACGATCAGGCCATCTTAATGTCATGTCGGACATCCTGCCCACTTCTTACCAAGCGGCGAAGATGGCGGAGATCGAGACCTCGGATAGTGTTGCGATCTTTGGCTGTGGTCCCGTCGGGATGCTTGCAATCGCCTGTGCCAAGCACTTAGGTGCCGGTCGCGTTTTCGCGATCGATCAGGTGGAGTCGCGGCTGGAGATGGCGCGTGCTCACGGTGCGGAGGCCATCCACTTCGGGAAGGAAGATCCGGTGGAAGTGCTGCGCGAGCTCACCGATGGGGCAGGTCCTGATCGTGTTATTGATGCGGTCGGCATCGATGCAACAACGAGCCCCAGGGCCGACCGGAGCGAGAAAAAACAGTTCGAAGAGGAGATGGAGAAGGTCGATCCCAAGCGGGGCAAGGCAAAGAACAAATGGTGGACGGGCGGAGCTCCGTCCCAGGCGCTGCAATGGTCAGTAAAGTCCGTGGCCAAAGCCGGCACGGTCTCGGTCATAGGTGTCTATCCACAAACCCTGAACAGCTTTCCGATTGGCGAGTTCATGAACAAGAACCTGCGCATGAATGCAGGCAATTGTAATCACCGCAGATACCTTCCGCACCTGCTCGACCTGGTGCGCTCGGGCGTCTTCCACCCGGAGCAGTTCCTGACGCAAAGAAAGCCCATTCTCTCCGCAATCGATGCGTACCATACCTTTGACCGGCACGAGCATGGCTGGCTCAAGGTAAAGCTGAATCCGCAGACGAGCTGAGCGTGCCTCTACAGACCGGGCTATATGTTGAAGCCCGGTCTGCACCGTAGCTAAACAGATCTTGTATTCGCCTTTTATTCTCCTATAATGTGGTCATGTTCACTCCCGAACGGGGCCGAATTGGCTGGCTATTTGTAGATTTCAACGCCTATTTTGCCTCCGTAGAGCAGCAACTCCGGCCGGAGTTGCGGGACAGGCCTATCGTCGTTGTTCCGGTTGATGCTGAGACCACCTGCTGCATTGCGGTCAGCTATGAAGCGCGGCAGTATGGTATCCGCACTGGAACGGAGGTGCGCGATGCCCGGCGCCTCTGCCCTGAGATTCTGCTAATCAAAGCGCGGCAGGAGGTCTATGCCGCCTATCACCACAAGATCGTTGCGGCTTTAGAGAGATGTATCCCGGTCGAGCGCGTCCAGTCGATCGATGAGATGGCCTGCCGCCTTACCGGTTCGGCGTGCCTGCCCGAAGCCGCGATCGAAATTGCCAAAGAGGTTAAGCGCACACTCAGACAGGAGATTGGCGCCTCCCTGCGTTGCTCGATCGGACTGGCGGCGAATCCATTTCTGGCCAAGGTTGCCTCCGAAATGCGAAAGCCCGATGGACTCGTGCTGCTTGATACGGATGAGATTCCCAAAGCTCTGGCCTACCTGAAGCCGCGCGACCTGCCCGGCATAGGCGAACGCATGGAGATGCATCTGACCCGGCGAGGCATCACGACGTTTCTGGCGCTCCTTGCACTCGACCGCAAGCAGATGCGCGCTCTCTGGGGCAGTATTGTGGGAGAACGATATTGGTACTGGCTGCGCGGATATGACTTGGTAGACCCGCCAAGCATGCCTGCGAGTGTAGGCCACCAGCATGTGCTTCCGCCGCCATTGCGGACGCGAGAGTTGGCTGGAGCCGTGGCGCGCAAACTCCTATGTCAGGCAGCGGCGCGGCTGCGGCATAAGATTTTGTGGGCCCGCGGGCTCTCGGTTTATCTCAGCTTCAGTCCAGGGCGGGAGAAGAGCATCTGGGAGTGCCACACGCGTATCTCTGAAACGCAAGATACCTTCGCCCTTCTGGAGATATTCGGAAGAATGTGGGCGGAGTGTCCGGAGGGCAAGCCGACGTTTGTAGGCGTTGAGCTCTACGACCTTGTGCCAGAGACAGGGCATACAGCGTCGTTGCTGCCGGGTGAGGCGCAGCGCGCCAGACTGACCCAGACGATGGACGCCATTCACCAGCGCTTTGGAACCGCTGCGCTCTTTCCGGGCAGCCTCTACCCGGCACGGAACGCGGCTCCACGGCAGATCGCGTTTTCTTCGATTCCCGACTTCTGCGCGCCGTAAAATTCAAAATAGATGAAGTGAACTCCGAGAGACCTACTCCGCGCGCATGGCCTCCATGGGATCGACGTGGGCGGCGCGCCAGGCAGGAACCAGGGCGGCCGCGCTTCCGAGGACCAGTAGTAATGCCAGCGTGGCAAAGTAGGCAAGAGGATCGAAGGGATGGACGTCAAAGAGCATCTTCGCGAGCAGATGGCTGGTGAAAACGGCGCCCGCCAGACCGCATAGACCTCCAGCCAAGGTCATGGCGAGGCTCTGCCGCACGACACTGGCAGCGACCTGCCGACGTCCGGCGCCCAAGGCCAACCGAAGGCCGATCTCCCGCCTGCGCCAACTGACGATGTATGCCACCAGGCTGTAGATACCCACGGTTCCCACGATGGCGGCCACGCCGGCCAGCGCCACCAGAAGCACGGTGAGCGCACGGGGAGAGGCGGCGGAAGCGGAGACCACCTGGTCCAGGGTTTGCAGGTGGGAGACGGAGGCTGAGAGTGGGATCTGCGCCATGATGCTCCGCAGCTCTGAGGAGATCGCCGGGAGCGGCGCTGCGCTGCGAATCAGTATCCAGTTGTCCGGACTCTCCCAACCCGGCCGCAGAGCAGAGTACATCTCGAACCCGCCGGGGTCGTCGAGTGAAGCATGCCGTGTGTCGCTGACGACGCCCGTCACGATTAGCGCCTTTGCTGGGTCAATCACACCTTGTCGTTTCTCTGTGCCGACCCACGCGATCATTTTGCCGAGCGGGTTCGCGTGCGGCCAGAGATGGTCGGCGAGCGCGCGATTGATGACGAGAGCTCGCGAGCTGCCCGATTCATCCGTGGAACTGAACGCGCGCCCCCGTAGAACGGAGATGCCCATAAGCTGAAAGTAGCCGGGCGAGACAATGCGGGTAGACGCCTGATCCGGTGAGGCGTTCCCGGCGCGAGGATGGTCCTGAGCGTCGAAAGCCTGCCCATAGTCCCAGCCAGAGAGTGGCAAATAATCAACAGAGGCCGCTCCAGTAACGCCGTGGAGGTGGTTGAGACGATTGAGCAGCGCATCCAGGTATGCGGCACAGCGGCCTTCTGGATGGCAGGCGGTGCTGTCGAGCGACACCTGCGCTGCAACCGTATTCTGGGTGCGAAATCCAGGGGCGACGTGCAGCAGACGCCAGAGACTATGCAGAAGAGGCCAGCCGAAGTAAGAACGACAACGGTGAGGGCGATCTGCCCGACGATCAATACAATCGACGTACGAAAGCGCCTGGGCGAGCCGGAGAGCAATGCGCGGTTGCCATGCGGGAGATTGCGGAACGAGAAACGCACGGCCCGGACTGCGGGAACGGCTCCGAAGAATAAGCCGGCCAGACACGAGGCGGCAAAGGCGAAGAGAGGCGTGCTCCAATCCAGCCGTAGCGTGCTCAGGCGCACGGAATCTGCCGGAAGTACCGACCGCAGCAAGGGCAGGCTAAGCGCAGCAATAACGAGGCTGAGCAGGCCGGAGAGCAGCGCCAGAACCGCGCATTCCGTAAGCATCTGCCGGGCAAGCCGCCCCGGAGTAGCGCCCAGTGCGCTACGAGTTGCCAGCTCTCCCTCGCGCAGCGTGGCCCGAGCCAGCAGGAGGTTCGCCACATTGGCGCAGGCAATCAGTAGCACGAGAGCGACGGCGGCGAGTAGCAATAGCAGCTTGGGCCGGCTGTCTCCTATGTAGAGGTCGATCAGAGGTACGACCCTCACATCAGCATTCCAGGCGCTCGGCATGGTCCACGGGAAGAGCTTGAGCAGTTGCGGCTGAAGCGTGCGAAGGTCGGCTTGGGCCTGCAGCTCTGCTACGCCGGGGCGGAGCAGAGCCACCGGATGCATCGTAAACATGGCCCAGGGGTCGATGGGGTCGCCGGGCTTCGTGCTGACGGGAATCCAAAGCGCTGTCTGGTCTACGATCGCGGCAGCGCTGGCGGGCAGCACACCCACGATCTGCCGGTCGACGCCGTCCAGGCGCAGCGACCGCCCGAGTACTCCGGGGCTGGAGTTGAAATGCTGCTGCCAATATGCATGGCTCAGCAGCACGACGTGATCGGCGCCCGTCTGTTCCTCGCCGGGAAGGAAAAAGCGCCCCAGTGCCGGCTGCAGGCCGAAGACGCTGAATAGATTGGCGGTGACCGGTTCGGCATAAGATCGCTCCGTGCCGCTCCCCGTTCCCACGTTGACCTCACGGCTGTTGCCGAGGGCAGCAACCCCGGAAAAGGTGTGATTGCGGGAGGCCAGCTGCCGGATCCAGCCGATCGGGTAGTAGCCGCTTATGCTTACCAGACGCGACTGCTGCGGGAAGGGAAGAGGCCGGAGCAGGACTGCGTACACTGCATTGAGAATGGCGGTGGTCGCGCCAATCGCGAGCGCCAGGGTCAGAACGGCGGTAAGGGTAAAGCCGGGGGAGTTGCGAAGCTGCCGCAGGGCGTAGCGGAGATCAAGAGCCAGGGTCTGCATAGCGGCCTCGGATGTCAAAGAAGCACGCGGTGGGCCATTGTGCAATGCTCAAACAGCAGTCAATCTACGGTGCCCCTAGGTCGCGGAGTGTCCAAAAGGGAACTCACCGTTCATAACTGGACACCAAATGGACACTGGGTCAGGCGAGAGCCGGCCGTGTGGTGCGAGGCAGGCCCATCGCTCGACGAGCGAAGCTGCCGGTGCAGTGGTCTGCCGCTGGACTTTTACCTGGGGAAGCAGCCGTCGCAGTACTCGCGGTCGAGGGAGATCGTCAGGGTACCGTCGGGCCACATTTTGAAGACAAACTTCAGTTCATCCATCGTTGCCTCTCCTGCAAACTTCCGGCTCTGCCGGAAATTGGATAGAGGGACAATACTTCAAAGCTGGCGTCAGTCCAATCCCACAAATGGAGTAAGTGTTGGCGAATCAGTGACGTATCTCCTCCGAACGCCCATTCGCCGCTAAAATGCGCCACTAAAGCATTTTCACAGTAGGTGAAGAGCGACAACGGAACTTGGCGCAGCTTTTCCGTCAAGAAAAGCTGCACAGAACCGAAGCCAGCCAAACACAGCATCTGTGAAAATGCTTAGTATGCTTCGAGGCGCTTGATCGGCATACGAACCTGGAAGCAGGTTGCGCCGGGAAGCGACTCCACCGTGAGGAAGCCACGGTGCATGCGGACGATGCGCATAGCTGTGTCCAACCCAAGCCCGAGCCCTCGTCCGAAGGCCTTGGTGGTAAAAAACGGTTCGAAGATGCGGTCCTGCAGCTCCGGCGGGATGCCACGACCGTTGTCCTCGACCTCAACGAGAAGAAACTCTCCTCGTTCGCGGACGCTGATACGGATACAGGGCGGTTCGCTCGCTTCCTGGCTGGTTCCGTCGAGCGCGTCCACGGCATTCTCCAGCAGCGCCGTCCAGACCTGATTTAGCTCGGAGCCGTAGCCGGGCAGCAATGGAAGGTCCGAGTCATACTGACGCCTGATCTCGATGCCATTCAGCCGCGATTGCAACATGGCGAGCGTGTTTTCCAGACTCTGCGGTATGTCGATATCCTGCACCGGCGCCTGGTCCATGTAGGAGTAATCCTTGATCGCGCGTATCAAGTCGAAGATGCGGGCCGTAGAGTCGAGCATGGCACCGGTCATGCGTTCGGCCCGGAGCGCGGAGGAGAGTTGTGAGAGCACGACCGAAGCAGCAGCCGGGGACAGAAAACCGGGAAGGGCGTCGAGGTGCTCCGGGGTGATACCTTGCTCCGCCAGTTCGGGCACGACCTGCCAAGCGGAGTCGGCGCCCGGCGAGGTGGGTGGAATAGCATGGACTTCCGACGTCTGAGTTGCGGGTTGCGAGGGCCGCGTATTGGTAAGAACGCCCCGTGCACTCAGCCAGTTTTGCAGGGCGTCCTCGCGCGCGGCCACGCTGGAAGAAGTTGGCTGGTCGGCTGTTTCTGTTGCGTGCCGGACATGCGCTTCCCATTCGCGCAACTGCTCAATCTCCTCCGGGGTGAAGCAAAGACTTCCCAGCCGGAAGCGTTCCTGGCCGAAGGTGCGGAGCTCTTTCAGCATGCCTGCAGCTGAACGTTGGGCGGCAGAGGCTGGATTGTTGAGCTCATGGGCGAGATTTCCCGCCAGCTTCCCCAGTGCCGTCAGCTTCTCGGACTGCTGCTCCATACGGGTGACCTCGCGCACGCGGTCCAGCAGCAGCGACACGCAACGCTGGCCCATAGAAGGGATCGCTTCGAGCATCGCCGTAAAAAGGGAGCGGTCGTATTCGAGGCCCCAGGTCTGAGCAGTGGAATATCCGGTGCCGCCGTAATGCTTCATGCGGGAGAAGGGCAGGAGGCCGGTGATCTGCCCGGCACGGCCAATAAAGAGAGCCGCCGGTCCGCCGCGTTCGCGACGCACCTGAATCTCGCCCTTCAGGAGAATGAGCATCCCGTGGACCGGATCGCCCTCCTGAAAAAGAACTTCATTGGCTTGGGCGCAACGCTCAGTGCCGTGCGTCGCAAGCCACTCATATTCGGCATGATTAAGACCAGCCAAAGGAGCCACGTGCTCTAGCGCGGTGACGATTGTCTGCTGACGTGTTGAGGCGAAGGTGGAAAGAGTGTTCATGCCGTCCCCCACTGCCATGGTAACTGCAGGCCGCATTCAGAAACGACGGATTACGTGGATGGTTGTTGGCCGCAGCGAAAGGGCGAAGGAGGCGAGTGGAGATTAACTATCTCCTGTTTGAAGGAGTAATTACCCTACTTTCAGGGTAAGAGTAAACCGGCGAACAGAGTGAACGTGGCCGTCATTCAAGGAACAGCCACACCAAGCGGGTATTCGCGAGCCACGTACTTGAAAGTAGTTAGTGCTAGGCGGAAAAGGCCTCGCGAATACGCCGTGTGCTGGCTGTGCTGACCGTCTTCACAACCCCATCTTTGAGCTGCTTTGTAGCATTCTCAAGCAGGCCGCGACCAGCCGGAACCAGAACGGCGGTCGCGCCTGTCGTGATCATGCACCAGGAGCAGAGGCTCTTAAACTCGACGACCTGCTTGACGGCGTTCATGCTGGCCATGGCTCCATCGATGACGAGTTTCGCTGCAAGCAGCCGGCGCATAAGCCGTGATTTAGGTGCGGATAGAATCAGGGCAAGCGTCGTACCGTAGCTGACCAAGCCGAGCAGACTGTCCGGAATATCAAATGGGTGTGCATCTTTTGACGAAGTAATCCGGTCGGAATCAAACCACGATCCAGGCGGGTCCGGCAGGTGCGAGATAGCGCCAAGTTGATAAAGTGCAACAGGGACAAGCGCCCCCAGGGCCGCAGAGCAGGAAAGGATCATGGTCGTGCGGCCGGAGAGCGAGCTGGGTATAGACATGATGTGCTCCGTATGGTGTGAAATTAATCGCGGGATTTGGCGAGTGCGACGGCTCCGGCAACTAGGCCTGCAGCGCCAAGCAGAAACCAGTGGCGGTGCAGCGAAACGTATACCTCTGCACTGGTGCGAGCCGAGCGGTCGGAAAATTTTCCCCGCGCACTCCAGGTGCCAGGAACGTAGGTGTAGAGATTATTCGGAGCGTCGGGCTTTTGCGGTTGGTTTTGAAGCTGCTGCGATTTATAACCCGTTTTGCCGAGATACCAGTCAAGGATGCCTGGGATGAACTTCTGCCCGATGATCGCCAGCACTGTTGGTGAGCCGACCCAGTACTCGCGCCGGGGGTTCTCGGCAAAACCAGCGGCGACCACTACCTGAGCCGAAACCTCTGGCTCGAAGATAGGCGGCACGGGTTGAGTCATGTGCGGCATGCGGTTCTTGACCCAATCAAACTGGATGGTATTCATGGCCGGCATCTGCACGGTCGTGATCTTTACGTTGCTGCCGTCATGGTGCAGCTCGCAGCGTAGCGAATCCGTGAACCCATTGATCGCGTGCTTGCAAGCGCAGTAAGCAGACTGCAGTGGAATGGAGCGATACGAGAGCGCCGAACCGATCTGGATAATGGTGCCGCGGTTGCGAGGCAGCATCCGCTTGAGCGCGGCAAGCGTGCCGTGGACAAAGCCGAGGTAGAGAACGTCGGTGACGCGCTTGTAATCCGCCGGCTCCATCTCTTTGACCGGCGAGAAGACGCTGACCATCGCGTCGTTGACCCAGATATCGATGGTCCCAAACTCTGCTTCAACTCGGGCCGCGGCTGCTTCCACTGCGTCAGCATCGGAGACATCCGTCGGCAGCGTAATCGCAATGCCGCCGAACTGCTCGCACTCCTGGCGAGCGGCATCCAGGGCCTCCGGATTGCGGGCAATCAGGCCAAGTCGTGCACCTTTCTTGGCAAAGGCATGGGCGATGGCGCGACCGAGACCGGCAGAGGCGCCGGTGATAACAACAACAGGATTGGCATTCATGAAGTGGCACGCTTTCTGCAGCTACACGCAGAGTAGCTACATTAGTCAGACTGCCGATCTAGCTTGCGAGATGTATGAGGGTGGAGAGGACCAGGGAATAGAGAGATAGGGAATAGAGAAAATAAGGGTAAGCGGTTGTGATATTCATCTTAATTCTTGTTTCTAATCTCCCTGCTCCCTGCTCCCTGCTCCCTGCTCCCTGCTCCCTGCTCCCTGCTCCCTGCTCCCTGCTCCCTGCTCCCTGCTCCCTGCTCCCTGCTCCCTGCTCCCTGCTCCCTGCTCCCTGCTCCCTGCTCCCTGCTCCCTGCTTACCGTTTCATCTCTGCTGTCGCATGGGCATGGCATCGATAAGCGACTGCAGCTTCTCGAAAGAGATAGGAGTCGTGCTGCGGAGCTTTTCGCCACCATCTTTGCCCAGGAGAACGACCTCAAAATTGCTGTGCTGGTGGAACTTGCTCCGGGCGGCCGCTTCCTCCTCTGGAGTGAACGTCGCGGAGGGAGTATGTATCTCTGGCAGTGACAAATTGCCGCCAGGCAGCAAAATCGGAACCAGGAGCAGCTGCCGTTCCTTGGAGCCGTCGCTATTCGATTGCAACTGGGAGATCTGCGCCTGAAGCTGAGAGTCATCTGCGCTAGCTGCGAACACAAGCAGGGGACGGTAGCAGTCATGCATCGCCGCAAGTGTCTTTGGGTGTGGGTTGCACTCGGCGCGGGAGAGAGCAGGCATGACCAGAACTCCGGCGAGCAACGCAAGGTGTAGTGAAGAGGGAAGCCGCATACCGTCGTAGACGCCCGAATTGTCCGCCGGGATGCGCTAATATCCTCTCGAAAACGATGACAGCCAAACAACGCAAAGGAAGGCGGCCCGGAAATGGTCGCTTCCCTCTAAACAGATGCTAAACCGTTACGGGCGCGAAGGCTTCTGTCTCCGGGTGCTTGTCCGCCTTCGTCCGGCCGCTTTGCGGCTCCACCGTAACTGGGTCGAGGAAGGGCATCGCGGCCCGCAGCGTCGCCCCGACCTGCTCGATGGGGTGAGCGGCTTCCTCGCTCCGAAACCGCTGAAACTGCTTGCGGCCGGTCTTGTTTTCTTCCATGAACTTGCGCGCGAAGGTACCGTCCTGTATTTCGGCGAGGATCTTCTTCATCTCGGCACGGGTCGCGTCCGTCACGATGCGTGGCCCGGCAGTGTAGTCGCCGAACTCGGCCGTGTCAGAGATGGAGTAGCGCATGTAGTTGAGGCCGCCGCGGTACATCAGATCCACAATGAGCTTGAGCTCATGCAAGCATTCGAAGTACGCCATCTCCGGCGCGTAGCCAGCCTCGACCAGGGTGTCGAAACCAGCTTTGACCAGGGCAGCCGTACCGCCGCAGAGCACCGCCTGCTCGCCAAAGAGATCGGACTCAGTCTCTTCCTTGAATGAGGTCTCGTATACGCCAGCGCGGGTGCAGCCGATGGCCTTGGCGTAGGAGAGCGCGAGCGCGTGCGCGGAGCCAGAGGCATCCTGGTGCACCGCGATCAGGCCTGGCGTGCCGCCGCCTTCGGTAAAGACCTCACGCACACGATGCCCCGGGGCCTTGGGCGCAACGAGCGCGACATCCACATCCGCCGGCGGCTTGATAAAACCGAAGTGGATGTTGAAGCCATGAGCGAAGAGCAGCGTCTTGCCCCGCGTCAACTGCGAACGGATGCTTTGATCGTAGACCTCTGCCTGTGTCTGGTCCGGGACCAGAACCATGATGACGTCAGCCCAAGCAGCAGCGTCGGCGACAGAGAGCACCTGCAGTCCAGCCCTCTCGGCCTTCGCTTGTGAGCGGCTGCCGCGAGCCAGTCCCACGCGGACATCGACGCCAGAATCCTTGAGATTGAGCGAGTGTGCATGGCCTTGCGAGCCGTATCCGATCACGGCAACTTTCTTGGCCTGGATCAGCGAGAGGTCGGCATCTGCGTCGTGAAAAGTTTTAGGCATTTTGGCCTCCTTGGGCGTCTGGGCTTCCTTTGTGAAGTGGTTCGGTGAATGGGGAAGGATCAGCGGGAGTGGGATAGCTCGCCTGCGCACGTTCGCGCCCCTGTATTTCGTCGTGGATTTCTTCGTCCGGGAACTCCTCTGGCAGCATGTCGAGGAGGTCCGGGGATGCGTCAGTTTCGGGCGACGACGAATCTTCGGCAACACGGCCAGAGGTATCCCGCAGCGCTTCGAGCACGCGGCTGGTGTGGTGGCCGCGCCGCATGACCATGCGGCCTGTGCGCGAGACCTCAAGTACTTTATTCTCCCCTTCACTCAATACCTGCAGCAGGCCTTCGATTTTGCTGGCGGAGCCGGTGATCTCGATCATCAGCGATTCGGGAGCGAGGTCGACTACCCGCGCACGAAAGACATTCGCGAGTTCGAAGAGATGCGATCGCGTTTTGCTGTTTGCTTCAATCTTGATTAAAGCAAGCTCCCGGCTGATGGAGGAGAAGCGGTCAATGTCATCGACCTCTACCACGTTCTCTAGCTTGTAGAGTGACGCCATGATGCGGTGGCCAGCGGACGGCGATGAATCGACGACGATGGTCATCCGCGAGATGCCGGTGCGCTCAGAGGTGCCCACGGTAAGCGAGGTGATGTTCAGATTCAACCGGCGAAAGAGCGAGGCGACGCGCGTGAGCACGCCTGGCCGGTCTTCCACGAGTGCAACAAAGGTATGCAGCATACGTTCTAGCTTAGACCTGCTTAATCTTCTGCTGTTTCGACCAGTGCGGACGGCCGGCGAATCATCTCGTGCAGGGCCGCTCCGGTCGGGATCATGGGATATACGGAGTCTTCTTTCTCCACAAGAAAGTTGATCAGAAAAGGGCCGCGTGTCTGGCGAGCGGCATGGAGGGTGGTCGCGACTTCGTTGCGCGCGCGTACCGTGGCCGCCGGAATTCCATAAGCGGCAGCAAGCATAGCGAAGTCTGGCGAGAGGATGGGCGAAGACTCGTAATTCTTCTCGTAGAAAAACTCCTGCCACTGCCGCACCATGCCGAGGAAGCCATTGTTGATGATCGCGATATTCACATCGAGCTGTTCCTGCGCAAGCGTCGCAAGTTCGGCCTGCGTCATCTGAAAGCCGCCATCGCCGGCGATGATCCAAACTTCTTTCTCGGGGCAGCCGACCTTCGCACCGATGCCGGCCGGCAGCGCGAAGCCCATAGTACCGAGGCCGCCGGAGGTGATGTTCTGCCGCGGCTGCTCGTGCTTGAAGTATTGTGCGGCCCACATCTGGTGCTGCCCCACGTCCGTTACGACGATCGCGTTCCCGCCGGTGGTGCGCCAAAGGTCGTGAATGACGTGTGCGGCGTAGAGGTGGCCGTTGTCGGGCAATGTAGTGATATCGCGGACGGCGGCGGTACCTTTGCTCTGGCGTATCGCCGAAAGCCAGGGTTCGCTATCGCGCGAGAGAACGTGCGGCAAAAGTTGGTTGAGAACGTCCGCCAAATCGCCAGTGAGCGCTACGTCAACGCGGACGTTCTTGTTGATCTCCGAAGGATCGATGTCGATGTGAATCTTCTTTGCATTGGGGGCATAGGTGGCGAGTGCGCCGGTGACGCGGTCGTCGAAGCGCATGCCGCAGGCGATCAGCAGATCCGCATTCTGGATGGCTTCATTGACCCAAGCCTCGCCGTGCATGCCCATCATGCCGAGGTTGAGGGGGTGCGAGGCGGGCAGGCTGCCGGAGCCCAGCAGCGTCCACGCGAGCGGGATCTGTCCGCGTTCGACCAGCGTGCGGACCTGTTCGAGTGCGCCGGATTTGAGAATGCCGTGACCTGCCAGCAGCACAGGCCTTTTCGCTTCGCCGATGAGGTGTGCGGCCTCGAGGAGATCGGGCGCCTCCGCGCGCAGCATGGGATGCGGCCGGTGCTGGCGTGGTGCGGCGGCATTGAAGTCGAACGCTGCCGTAGCCTGCTGCGCATCTTTTGTGATGTCGACGAGCACCGGTCCCGGCCGGCCAGAAGTGGCGATGCAGAAGGCTTCGCGGATAGCCGGCGCAATCTCCTCCGCGCGCGTGACGACATAGTTGTGCTTGGTCACGGGCAGTGTGATGCCGGTGATGTCGACTTCCTGGAAGGCATCGGTGCCGAGAACTTTGCTGGAGACCTGGCCGGTGATGCAGACGACTGGAATCGAATCAAGCATGGCATTGGCAATGCCTGTCACCATGTTCGTAGCGCCGGGACCAGAGGTCGCAAGAGCGACGCCAACCCGGCCTGTTGAGCGTGCATACCCGTCGGCCATGTGTACGGCGGACTGCTCGTGCCGGACCAGAATGTGGCGGATGGGAAATTTTCGCAATGCATCGTACACGGGAAGGATCGCGCCACCCGGATAGCCGAAGACCTCTCGGACGCCTTCGCCTTCGAGCGTTGCCCAGAGGATCTCAGCGCCGGTGAGCACTGCAGAGTGATTGGTGGGAATCGCAGGTTCGGATTGTGTTGGCTGAGAACTCATAGTGAGGTCCTGACAATCTGTAACTGTGACGGGTGTTAATTTGTGACTGCGCCCAGCGAAGCCGATGTGACGCTGTCTGCGTATTTGCGAAATACCCCGCGCTTGAACTGTGGCGCGGGTGCCTGCCACGATTGCAAGCGGCGTGCGAGTTCGTCGTCCGTTATCTCAAGTGTGAGTTTGCGATTTGCAATATCGAAGTGAACCGAATCGCCCTCGCGCACGGCGGCGATAGGCCCACGAAGAGCGGCTTCGGGCGCTACGTGGCCGGCCATCAGTCCACGTGTGGCTCCCGAGAAACGTCCATCCGTGAGCAGGGCAACCGTTGAGGCGAGCTCGGCGATACCGGCTATGGCGGCGGTGACGCCCAGCATCTCGCGCATGCCGGGGCCACCGCGTGGTCCTTCATAGCGGATCACGATGACATCATTCGGACGGATGGCGCCTGACTCTACGGCAGCAAAGCAGGCCTCTTCGGAGTCGAAGACGCGAGCCGGTCCACGATGCTCCAGCCGCTCATGCCCGGCGACCTTGATGACGCAGCCCTCTGGCGCGAGATTGCCTTTCAGAATCACTAGACCACCCGTCGATTTGAGCGGATGATCATTCGTGTGGATTACCTGTTGCCCTGGTGTCTCATGAGCTTCCCCGGCCTCTTCGCCCAGGGTGCGGCCTGAGACGTTCAACGCCTCTCCGCGCAGCAACTTTGCCTCAAGCAAGCGCGCTGCGAGCAGGCGGCTGCCGCCCGCGTTCTGGTAATCGGTCGCGAAGAAGTGGCCACTTGGCTTCAGGTCGCAGAGCAGCGGCGTGCGGGCGGAGATGCGGTCGAAGTCATCGACCGTGAGCGTAAGCCCAGCCTCATGTGCGATAGCGATCAGGTGCAGCACAGCGTTCGTGGATCCGCCGGAAGCCGCGACTGCTGTAATCGCGTTCTCTAGCGCATCGCGGGTGATGATCGCAGAGGGGCGCAGGTTGTTGCGGGCGAGGTCGAGCACCAGCCGGCCGGCCTCGCGACAGGTGGCTAGCTTCTCCGGCGAAAGAGCGGCAACGCCCGATAGGCCCATGGGTGAAATGCCGAGGAACTCGCAGGCCATAGCCATCGTGTTGGCGGTGAACTGCCCGCCACACGCGCCAGCACCTGGGCATGCTTTCGCTTCGATGTCGGCCAAACCAGCATCGGAGAGCGCACCGCGCGCGTGCGTGCCGACTGCCTCATACACATCCTGGATCGTGACCGGTTTCCCGTTGAAATCGCCAGGCGCGATCGATCCGCCGTAGAGCATCAACGATGGCAGGTCCAGGCGCGCGAGTGCCATTACGGTGCCAGGCATGTTCTTGTCACACCCTGCGATGGCGATGACACCGTCGAAGAGGTTGCCGCGAGAGACGAGTTCGATCGAATCCGCGATCACCTCGCGCGAGATCAGCGAGGCCTTCATTCCCTGCGTGCCCATGGTGATGCCGTCAGAGATCGTGACGGTATTGAACTCCATCGGCGTGCCACCCGCCTCGCGCACGCCCTGCTTGACCGCTTCCGCCAGTGTGCGCAGGTGATAGTTGCAGGGCCCGATCTCCGTCCAGGTGTTGGCGATGCCGATGATGGGTTTGCGCAGATCGTCGCGCGAAAAGCCGACGGCCTTGAGCATGGCGCGTGCCCCGGCACGGCTCGGACCCTCGGTCAGAGCGACTGAATTTTGTTTCGGTTCGCGCGATCCGTTTGTGTAACTGCTGCGATTATGTGTATCGTCTACCATGTATCAGCGAATCTCCAAAGCTGCTGTTGTCCTGGCGGCAGGGCGTGGAAGCGACCAGACCGCATCATTGTGCTGCTGTTCATACGTGTCGAGTGCGGTGGTGTGACGCAATGTCAGGCCGATATCATCCAGACCTTCCATCAGGCAGTAGCGGCGAAATCTTTCGATAGCGAAGCTCGCTTGGAAACTCTGCCCGTCGCTCACCGTCTCGGCAATCAACGAGACAGTCAATTTGTAGTCCGGTGTGGTGCGCGCACGCTCGAGCAGTGTCGCTACCTGGTCTTCAGGAAGCGTAATAAGCAGGATGCCGTTTTTGCCGGCATTGGAGAAGAAGATATCGGCAAATGAGGGCGCGATGACACAGCGAAAGCCGTAACCGGAGAGCGCCCAAGCCGCATGTTCGCGCGACGACCCGCAGCCGAAGTTCTTGCCCGCTACTAGGATCTCGGCTCCACTGTAGCGCGGATCGTTCAGAACGAAATCGGGATTGGGGGCACCAGCGTTGTCTCCACTCTGAAGGCGACGCCAGTCGAAGAAGAGAAATTCGCCATACCCTGTGCGCTCTATCCGTTTCAGGAACTGCTTAGGGATGATCTGGTCGGTGTCTACGTTGGTGCGATCGAGCGGCATCGCGCGCGACGTTAATGTGCGAAAGGGCTCCATGTTAGTGCGCTGCCTCTATGGGTACCGAAGTGTATGTGGTGCGCGTGGTTGAACTCTCCGGCGTGCGGAACTGCCATGCCCGCACATCGGTGAAATGTCCAGCCACGGCTGCGGCCGCAGCCATCTCTGGACTTACCAGGTGCGTGCGGCCGCCGCGGCCCTGGCGTCCTTCGAAGTTTCGATTGGAGGTCGAAGCACAGCGTTCGCCAGGGGCCAGGATGTCCGGATTCATGCCCAGGCACATGGAGCAGCCGGGCTCGCGCCAGTCGAATCCAGCCGTGCTGAAGATGCGGTCGAGGCCCTCGCGTTCCGCCTGCGCCTTTACCAGCTGTGAGCCTGGCACCACCATGGCGCGGACGTTCGCGTGCACATGATAGCCGCTCACCACGCGGGCCGCTGCGCGAAGGTCTTCAATCCGCGAGTTGGTGCAGGAGCCGATGAAGACACGGTCGATTGCAAGCTCGCTCAGGGCAGCTCCGGCCTGCAGGTCCATGTATTCCAGCGCGCGTTCCAGGGTTCGCCGCTCTGTTTCATTTGGAGCCGCAGCCGGATTCGGAACAGTATCGGTGACAGAAGCCACCATGCCCGGACTAGTGCCCCAGGTGACATAAGGGGCAAGCTCTTCAGCGCGGATAGTGAGTTCGCGATCGAAAGCGGCGTCGGCATCTGTGGGCAGGGTACGCCAGTACGCGACCGCCGCGTCCCACTCTGCTCCTTGCGGTGCCTGCGGGCGCCCTTTTAGATATGCGAATGTGGTCTCGTCCGGCGCGATCATGCCCGCACGCGCACCCGCTTCGATGCTCATGTTACAGATTGTCATTCGCCCTTCCATGGAGAGCGATTGGATCGCCGAGCCGGCGTACTCGATGACATGGCCGGTGGCGCCATCTGTGCCGATGCGGCCGATGATACCGAGCGCAATGTCTTTGGCAGTCACACCATAGGGCAGGTCGCCTTCGACCGAAATATGGAAGGTACGGGGCGTGGATTGCGGCAGACACTGTGTAGCCAGCACATGCTCAACCTCTGAGGTGCCGATGCCAAACGCGAGCGCACCAAAGGCGCCATGCGTGGACGTGTGTGAATCACCGCAGACGATCGTCATACCCGGTTTGGTGAAACCCTGCTCCGGCCCGATGACGTGCACAATGCCTTGCTCCGGGGAGTTGACATCGTAGAGTTCTATGCCGAATGCAGCGCAGTTCTGGCGCAGCGTCTCGATCTGCTTGGCCGCGATCGCATCTTCGATAATCAACCGGTTCTTTGTGGTCGGTACATTGTGATCGATCGTTGCCAGGCACCGGTCGGGACGACGCACCTGCCGGCCTGCCAAACGCAAGCCTTCAAAGGCCTGCGGCGAGGTGACCTCGTGGATCAAATGAAGGTCGACGTAAAGCAGCGTCGGCTCACCCGCGGGCTCCGCCACGACGTGCGCGTCCCAGACTTTCTCGAATAGTGTTTGTGGAACAAACATCTCTTGTTGCCTTCTTGCGAATAGATCGCAGTTTCAGTATCAAATATCTTAAACCGCGTGCATGGACTGCTGGCGGTCGATAATTTGGTTCAGTGTTTCGTGCACCAAGCGTCCCATCTCCTGCGTGGAGGCGACCATCTGTCGAGTGTCGCTGGCGCGAACGAGATCTGCAGTCCGGTGCCCTGCTTCGAGCACTATGCGCACAGCGGTCTCGATGGCCTGCGCCTCTTCCTCAAGACGAGCGGAGTGGCGCAGCAGCATGGCCGCAGTCAGAATAGCGCCGAGGGGGTTGGCAATCTCCCGACCGGCGATGTCGGGCGCAGAGCCATGCACCGGTTCATACAAATTCACAGCACCGCCAATTGTTGCCGAAGGCAGCATGCCGAGCGAGCCCGTAATCACCGCCGATTCGTCCGAGAGAATGTCCCCAAACAGATTTTCCGTGACCACCACATCGAAGTTACGCGGCGTGTTCATCAGGTGCATGGCGCACGCATCCACGTACTGGTGTTCGAGCGTGACCTCAGGATACTGAACGGCGAGTTCGGTCACGGTTGCGCGCCAGAGCTGTGATACTTCGAGCACATTCGCCTTATCCACAGAGGTGACCTTCTTACGACGACGAGCCGCGAGCTCAAACGCAACTCTCGCTACACGGATTACCTCGTCGCGGGTGTAGCGCATGGTGTTCCAGGCGGCGTTGGTCTCATGCTCCCAGGCGCGCGGCTCGCCAAAGTAGAGGCCGCCCAGCAGTTCGCGGACAAAGAGAATGTCTGCGCCAGCAATGACCTCTGGCCGCAACGGCGAGTTCGAGGCCAGCGCCGGATAGGCGAACGCGGGGCGCAGGTTAGCGAAGCCGCCTAGCTTCTGCCGAAGCTGCAGTAGGCCGGCCTCGGGACGCTGGCTGGGCGACAGGGAATTGAACTCATTGCCACCAACGGCGCCGAGCAGAACTGCATCGCTTTCCAGCGCTGCCTGCAGCGTGGCTGGGGGCAACGGTGAGCCATGCTGTTTGATCGCGACACCGCCTATGGGCATCTCCGTGAAACGGAAGTCATGGCCGCCAAGCTCAGCCACACTGCGCAATACCAGGGCGGCCTCACGTGTGACCTCTGGGCCAATGCCGTCACCGGCTACGATCAGAATCTTGAGCTTCATGGTGCGACGTATCTCCTCTGTCCAGTTCTGCTCCGCATCAGCTCTAGGCAACAGCAATGCGGGAGCTGCTGTCGCTCCCTGCCTGAGTTGCTGTTTGCCGTCCAGCTACGAGCGCGAGCAGGTCCTGGTCATAGACTGACTTCTTGCGATCTGCAAGCTCGGTGAACTGGCAGTACATGCGGTCCAGCTCCCCTGGTTCGAGCGCATAGCCAAGCTCACCAAGGCGATGCGCCAGTGCGTGGCGGCCGGAGTGTTTGCCCAGCACCATGCTGTTCGAGGGCACGCCGACCGAGGCTGGCGTCATGATCTCGTAGGTAAGCGGATTTGCGAGCATGCCATGCTGATGGATCCCCGCTTCATGTGCGAACGCATTGCTGCCCACCACAGCCTTATTGGGTGCGGGACCGAAGGAGATGATGTCCGCCAACAGCTGGCTCGCTGGATAGAGCCGCTCGGTCACGATCGAGTGGGTAAACGGGAAATGATCGCCACGCACCATAATGGCGGCCGCCACCTCCTCCAGAGCGGCATTCCCGGCGCGCTCGCCGATGCCGTTGATCGTGCACTCGACCTGACGTGCACCAGCATCGATGGCGGCCAGGCTGTTTGCCACGGCCATCCCCAGATCATTGTGGCAGTGGCTGGAGAGTACCACTCCGTCCAAAGCGGGTATGCGGCGGCGCAGCTCACGGAAGAGGTTGCCATACTCCGCGGGCACGCAGTAACCGACCGTGTCTGGCAGGTTAATGACTGTGGCTCCGGCTTCGAGCGCCACCATAACCATCTGCACCAGAAACTCTGGGTCGCTGCGCGTTGCATCTTCAGGCGAGAACTCGACGTCGTCCACATAGCTCCGGGCCAGACGAACGGCTTCCCCGGCTTGTTCCAGCGCCTGCGCGCGCGTGATCTTAAGCTTGTGGACGAGGTGCAGATCTGAGCTGGCAAGGAAGATATGGATGCGCGACCGGCGCGCGGGCTCAAGAGCGCGGGCGGCGTGCTGTACGTCTTCCCAGCGTGCGCGGGCGAGCGACGCAATGCGAGGACCACGGACCTCGCGGCTGACGGCGCTGATTGCTGCAAGGTCACCAGAGGAGGCAATGGCGAACCCAGCTTCCAGAACGTCCACTCCGAGGGATTCGAGTTCATGGGCCATGCGGAGCTTTTCGGAGATCGTCATGCTGCAGCCTGGCGACTGTTCTCCATCGCGCAGCGTGGTATCGAAGAAGAAGACGCGATCTTGAGACATTGGCGGTGAGTCCTTCCCAGCTGAACTCCTTCCAGAGTGCAGGAGTAGAGAGCATAAGTCCAAGTTATAATTCTTCTGTCTTCTATAACTAATTGTTATGCTTTGTTGCAGGTAATGAACGCGGGGCAGCCCATAATGGACCTTTCACAGTTGGAAACCTTTCTCGCCGTCGCGGAAGAGCGCACGTTCTCTCGCGCCGCGGACCGGCTGGGGCGCACGCAGCCGGCGATAAGCCAGGTCATTCGCAAGCTGGAAGATGATTTGGGCGAGGTCCTGTTTGAGCGTGCCTCGCGTGACGGCACTCTAACAGCGGCCGGGGAGGTGTTGCGCGGTTATGCGGAGCGGCTGGTGGGCTTGCGGCGCGAGGCGGAAAGCGCCGTCAGTGAACTGCGGTCGCTCGAGCGTGGCCATCTCACCCTGGCAGCTAATGAGTACACGTGTCTTTACCTGCTGCCATTGCTCGACCGCTTCCGTATAGCATGCCCCCAGATCAACGTGCTGGTGCAGCGTTCCCTCGCCAGCCATATCCCAAACGACCTGCTGGCACGCACCGCAGAGCTGGGCGTGCTCTCCTTCAGGCCCGACGAGCAGCAGTTCCGGTCGATCATCGTGTATACGGATGAGTTGGTGCTGGTGGTCCACCCGAGCCATCCGCTAGCCCGGCGAAAACGGCTCAAGATCAGTGAATTGGGTGAGGAGAGTTTTGTTGCGCACAACGTGCCCTCACCGTTGCGGCGACAGGTGTTTGAGGCCTTTGAACGTCACAGCACGCCGCTGAACATTGCTGTGGAGTTGCCCAGCATCGAAGCAGTGAAGCGATTCGTCGCTATGGGAAACGGAGTGGCTCTCGTACCGGCCCTGGCCGCTGCCAGGGAACTGGAACTTGGAGAACTGGTAACGGTTGCAGTCCCGGAGCTGGAAACGCGGCGTCACCTGCGGCTGGTGCATCGGCGCAAGGCAGTGCTGTCCCACGCGGCCGTTGCACTTCTCAAGGAAGCACGGACGTTAGCCGGGGAGCGGCGCGCGCCGTTTCACTTCCAGCCTGAGCGCGGCACGGATGAAGCGCTCATGCGGATGTGATGCGAGGGTTTCCTGGCCCGCGAAGTCGCCCCACTTCGCCGTCCCGCAGTACAATTGCCTCATACCAGCCAGGGATCATCCTGCAGTGACTTTGATTGCCCGTGAATCGGGCCGCTCGTAGCCGCGTCGGTACGGGCATGAGGTTCAGGATCGAATGAAGAAAAGTTTGTTGCTGTCTCTGCTGCTGCCATCTATGGCAGTTGCGTGTTTTGCTCAGGAAAGCCGTCAGGATGCAAGCATCAGTATCTCGGGCATCTTCCCTCCGTATGTGAGTGGGCGTGCCGTGCAGGAAACTGCCCACGCTCATTTTCCGGGTGGCCTCCTTAGTTACCGCTATATGCTGACGCCCCGCAGCGCTGCCGAGGTGAACTACCAATACATTCAGAATACAAATCATTTCTATGCCGGTTCCGCTCTTCCTGACCTCAATATCAAAACGAAGATGCAGGAGATCTCGGCTGCTTATGTCTTCAACTTTACCTACAAGAAGTTCAACCCCTTCCTGGAAGGCGGCGTGGGCGGATATTTATTCTCGCCATTGGACACGACGGCCACTCAGATACTGGATGTGAAGCGAACGACTAATATCGGGGCTTTGTACGGTGGCGGTATCGCATATGAGATCAGTCCCAGCTTCGACATCCGGGCTGAATATCGCGGCATTGTGGTCAAAGCACCCAATTTTGGGTTCCCTAGTTTTACGACGAATCGTTGGTACAACATCTCCAACCCGGTGATCGGCGTGGCGTACCACTTCTAGAACGGTATTAGCTCGAGCCGTCACCCTCGTTCAGCCGTAAATAACAGCAGAAAACCCCCGGCATATACCGGGGCTTTTCTGTTGATCGATGGCTGGCTAAAAGATGCGGTACGAGACGCCAAAGCTGAAACCTGTGGGCGTCAATCCATTGGGACGGTTCACATTGCTTGGGGCATCCGGGGGGCCAATGAAGCTTGGCCAAATCTGGTACTCGTAGTCCAGAGCGCGGATGTAGATCCTATGGGTCAAGCGGTAATCGACGCCGCCGCCCAGTGCTACCGCGAAGTAGCCGCCGTGGGCTGCATTAAACGGGAAATTGAACTCTCCAAGACCGATCAGACCTTTGCCATACAAGGTGAACCGGCGCTTACGATAATTGATCTTAGGACCGATTAGGTAGGTATCTTCGTGAATATTCGCAAGCTGATGAAAGCGAAGAAACCTGGCTTCTGCCTCCGCACCATACCGTGGAGTAAGGTTGTAATCGGCGTAAGCGCCTACCCCATACAGACGATAGAAGCCGTAATCAGGACTAAATGTTGAAAAGTAACCTCCAGCGAAAAGTTGCTGATTGCCACCCACGCCAGCAGCTACGACCTGGGCTCGGCTTGCAGCCGGGAGGAGGAGAAGACTGGCGAGCAATACATATTTTCTGATCACTGGGTATCTCTCAAAGCTGGATTCCAGAGTTATAACGAAGGCGGGTCACAGTGTGACCCGCCCTGCCGCAACACAACGATACTTCATGAGTTCCCTCTGGCAAAACTCATGTTCGTACTACATTACCCTACTTTTGTGGTTGTGACGCCGGTTGAGCGCTGGCCTGATCGGGTTGTGCTGCCGGTGCTGGACTCGACGCTTGCTGTGTCTGGCTCTGATCGTACCGCGTCAGCCGGTAGTATACCGGAGTTATTTCAAACGGCATCTTGTCCCGGGCATTCAAAAGGGGAACCGGCTTCGCATTCAAGCGATACACCTTGTCGTCCCAAGAATCTGTCCGAAGCTGACTGCCCAGTGGCAGAGCGGCAATCTGGTCGAGCTTATCGAGGTCCAGCTTGGGCGAACGCTTCTCGATCGCTACCATCCAGGGTTCACCAGCACTGTTGAGCAGGGAATCGCCCAACCGCGGAGTATTCAGAGCCTGCAGTTCCTTTTCACGGTCCTGGAGCTGCTTGAAGTACAATCCCGCGTTTCCAACTTTGTCCTTGTACACTGAGCTATCCAGGAGCGCCACGGCCTTCTTGGCGGCATCTACATCGTCACTTTCCGTGTGCTGCATATGAATCCGCTCGAACGTGGACTCATCGGGGAAGAGTAGCCGATCGTTGAAGGCATACCGGGTATCGATGTGATGCCCCAGAACGATGTGGGCCAGCTGGAAGGAAAGAACCGAAGCCAACGATTCTTCAGAGGGGAGCGTATCCACCAGTCCCTTGCTAAGAATGATGGTGTTGCCAACGGCAATCGACTCCAGTGGGGTGGTCAGCATAACGCGGCAGTGCACGGGAGCTGCAAGCTGGATGTTATTGCCGATGATGATGTTGTTGGTCACAGTTTCGAGAATTTTGTCGAAATCGCTCGGAGCCGCCAGTAGACCCGCCTGCGTAAGCCGGTCCAGCACATTCTCTTCGGCCTGCGAGATCCACTCGCGCTGCGCCTGGAGGGGGCTGACGTCTTCCGCGTTGCCGCTTTGATCGGTCACGTCGTCGATTTTGATTGACTCATTGTCGGTCTGGTGCGTCGGGATCTTCAGCGCATAACCCCAGATCGAGGTGTGAGCCTTGAAGGCGACCGGATGTTCCTTATCCTTCTGCGAGGTCTCTTCGACGTAGACGCCTACCGGCAGCCACACACCCGGCTGCAGATTCTGGCGCCAGCTGTCGAAATGGAAGTAGTCCCCATTGAAGTTGCTGTCCTCGCCGCCACCGGTGTAGGTGCCGTTGAAGCGGACCACGTTGCCCGAATCGTCGTCGACCCAGATGCGGCCAGTAAAGCGCCCATTCCCCAGCCCAGCCTTCGGATGCACGTCGAAGACATCGGTGCGAATGGCGCCCAGGAAGCTCTTCCGGACGGGCAAGAAGTCGTAGTGCTGCTGGTCAAACCCGCTTGGGTCGATAAACATCATCGAGAGAAAGCCGTCCGGCATGTACTTCACATCGCCGATCTTCAAGCTCTTGCTCAGAACACTCAGCGCATTCAGCGAGCCTTTGAACATGCCATGGCTGCTGCCGGTCTCCGCGGCGTATGACTTGCCATAGAAGCTTTTGGCAAAGTCCACGCGCTGGAGCATGTACTGGTCAGAGACAGGAACGGCGTAGAGCTTGGCATCGCCCTTCATGTTCTGGATATATGTCTGCACGAGGGGTGAGTGCTGCTGGATCGACTTGATCGTGATCTTTTCCGCAGCGATTGCTTTCTGTACCAAGGCATTCTGCTCTGGAGTCAAGGCAGCCGGAGGAGGAAACTTGTCCTTCTTTGCCTGGGCACCCGTGACGCCAAGCGTCAAGAGCAGGGTTGTCATCCAAAAGTTACGCAGGTTCATTTCCTGGCTCCTAGTTCAAACTTCTGTTCGAACTTGTAAACTGGTGTTCTTTCGTAATCGTGCAATCGACATGTGCATACCAGCTTATGCTAGCTGGAAGGTCACGTGAATAAGAGTTGTGTGGTCTACCGGCTGTCCGTTGCGAAGGGCGGGCTTAAACCGGATGTTCTCGGCCACCCGGCGGGCTTGTTCATCCAGGCCGTGACCCAGTCCATTGACCACGCCGACAACCTCGACCTGACCACTCGCCATAAAGCGTACCTTTAGGGTTACCTCACCCTGAATATGCGCCTGCTGAGCATCTTGCGTGTATTGCGCCTTGGGTTCAGAGATCACCACCGGCGGGGTAAAGGCCGGCTCGGCATGGTTCTGCGCGACCTCGACACCCTTCCCACCAATGCCACCCGCCCCGAAGCCAGTATTGCCAACCTGACCAAGTCCCTTACCGGTGCCGCCCGGTGTCCCGCCGACAACGCCGTTGCTGAAGCCAGCCGAGGCGACGGCACCGTGGTCATGACCACCCGGTACGCCGTTCACGACGCCAGCACCGAATGCGGTTCCCTGCACCGTGCCCTTGCGAGCAGCGCCAGCACCCGCCCCTACGCCGGGAGCGTTCGCGAAGGCACCCACGGCAGCGATGTTCGCCGCGCGGGTGGCATTCGGATTGGGCGTGACCCCGACCGGATCACCGAAGCCGCCTGACTTGGGCGTGGGCTTGGTCATGTTGTTGGCCACGTTCGTAGGCTTTGGGCTGTCAAACATGCCCACCTTTGGAGCCGGTGGGGGAGCCACTGCCTTTGGCGGAGCCGGAGGAATGTTGGGCACCGGCTTGGGTGTATCCAGCTTGATCGGCTTCGGTGGCTCGATCTCCGGCTTCGGCATGACGATCTTTGGCGGATCGAGCTTGGCCAGCAGCGGTTTTGGCGGAGCTACGATCTTTACCTTCGGCACCACAACCTTGGGCGGCTTGGGAACCTCGACCGGCAACAGGACTGTCTGCGAAAGTTCGCGCTTCACCACCATCTGATGATGAGCAACTGTCAGGAGCAGCAGGAGCGCCAGAATGGCCGCGTTGGTAATCGCACTCGCTCCAAAAGAACGCCAGCGTCCCTTGTCTTCCTGAAGCAGTCCAAAGTTCGAACTTATGTGAAGATCTTCTGTCGGCATATTATCCCTACCCGGTAAAAGGTCGTTGACCAGTGTTGTGTGTGCCGTGCTCTATCTCGACACTCATTGTTCTCCCAAGTCGCGGTCAGCGGCTTGAGCGGATCAGATGTGGCCTTTTTCAAAATCGAAGTGGCTTATCGTGCTACCGATACCTTTGCTCAAGCTCAGTACCGGCCAACCAGCTCTTTTCACTCCAGTACGAAAGTACCTGCGAGCTCTCAAACGATAGCCCAGAACCAAATTGGAATGCAGTACCCCGAAAGTGGTGTCTAACGGAAACATAGGTGTATGTTCAGAGCTTCGATCCTCGATGGCCATACACTACTCACCAGCACTGTTCGCGTCGCAGCGGGCTGTCGCCCAGTTGTTCGTCCGCGGGTCGCAGGATACACGTATACCTTTCATCATGATACTGGGCTGGGACGTTCAGGGGTAGCTCTTTGGTTGCTCTTTTACAGAATGACAATGCGGCAGTCACTAAAGTAATCGCGACAGACGGCGACTTGTGCCGAAAAAGGAGAATATGTGAAAGTTCTTGTTACCGGCGGCGCCGGCTACATTGGGGGAACAGTTGCCCTGCGGCTTACCGAAGCTGGCCATTCTGTCGTGACATATGACAATTTGTGCCATGGGCATCGTTCTTTGCTGCCCGCGGGAGCCGAGTTCGTTGAGGGCGACCTGGCCGATCGTTCGAAACTTGAAGCTCTCCTGCGCGACCGGAAAATAGACGGCGTGATGCACTTTGCCGCTCTCATTGAAGCCGGCGAAAGCATGAAAAAGCCGGAACTTTACTTCCGGAACAACACCGCCGCTACCTTGACGCTGCTGGAAGCGATGCTGGCCGCCGGTGTTTCCCGGCTGGTCTTTTCTTCCACCGCGGCGGTCTATGGGCAGCCGGAGAAGACACCGATTGAAGAGGACGCGCCACTCCAGCCGACAAACGCGTACGGCGAGTCCAAGCTGCTGGTCGAGCATATGCTCACGTGGATCAACCGCATACATGGCTTGCGCTACGCGAGCCTTCGTTACTTCAACGTAGCCGGTGCGATTCCAGGCCGAGGCGAGGCACATGAACCCGAGTCGCACCTCATCCCGCTCATTCTGGATGTGGCGCTGGGGCGGCGGCAGAGCATCAAGATCTTCGGGCAGAACTACCCCACTCCGGACGGCACCTGCATCCGCGATTACATTCATGTGGCCGACCTGGCCGATGCTCATCTGTTAGCGTTAACGGCACTTGAGGAGCGCGACCACTTGATTTACAACATCGGCAGCGGTGCAGGTTTCAGCGTGCGGGAGGTGGTGGAATCAGCTCGGCGGGTGACGGGTCATGCCATTCCTGTGGAGGAGGTGCCGTCCCGTCCCGGTGATCCGGCTGTGCTGATTGCCAGCTCCGCCAAGATCATGCAGGAGCTTGGCTGGGAGCCACAGCACACTACTCTGGACACCATCGTCGAGTCAGCCTGGCAATGGCACCAGCAAAGATACCAGAAGGTGAGTTGAAGCAGCAGAATCAGCGTAGATGAGCTGGTCCCGCGTGTGCCGGCGAGCAATATTTAGTGAGTTGCTTTCGCTTGGAGGTCGTCGCCGTTCAGTTGACGCCAGTGCCGCGGTCCGCCGGCGATTCGGGCTTGATGGTGCGGTTGGCGCGCAGCTCCTTCTCGGCATTCCGGGCGTTGGAGCGGCTCTCTGCTCCATTGACCGCCCACACGATGAAGAAGATTACGATCACAACCGCTGCAAAGATAAGACTCAAGGCAATTCCCATGGCGTTCTCCCAATAACAGTTCGAGTCTCACTGCGGCAGCGAGGGTTGCTAGGTTATCTCTAGCGGGCTTGTCCGGCCGGAGCGGGCGGTGCGCTCGACGTTGGGCTGTGCGCAGTAAAGAGCTTGGCCGCGTTGACCCCGGTGTTGTAAATTCCCCACGCCAGCGGGAGTGAAACCACCAGCCATGCGGCTGCGATCAGTCCAGGCGAAGTTTTGGCATTCGTAACCATTGACGCTCCTTTCAGGGCAGTTCGTTTAGTGGGCTACGGGCACCGCGCCAGTAGGTTGCTGCTTCATCCAGTAACGCTCGGCGACCGGGCGAACCAGCAAGTTGCAGATAAAACCGATGATGAGCAAGATCGTCATGATGTGCAGGATGCGCGGATAGGCCGCTTCTTTGGGCAGATGCTGCGCGACATAGCTGTCCAGAATGCCGTTGACAATAAGCGGCCCCACTATGCCCGCCACGGACCAGGCGGTAAGCAGACGTCCATGGATGGCGCTCACGTTGTAAGGTCCGTACATATCCCGAAGGTAGGCTGGAATGGTAGAGAAGCCGCCGCCATACATGCTGATGAGAACGCCCGCAATCAAGACGAACAGCGGGATGCTGTCCAGGTGCGCTGCGCCCGTGAAGGGAAGAAACCAGTACAGCACTGCACCCAGGGCGAAGAAGATTATGTAGGTCGGTTTGCGTCCAACGTAGTCAGAAGTGGAGGCCCAGAAGAAGCGCCCAGCCATGTTGAAGATGCTCAGAATGCCGACGAATCCACCGGCCGCGGCTGCCGTGACTCGGCCATGGAAGAGATCCTGAATCATGGGCGAAGCCTGTTCTAGAATGCCGATTCCGGCCGTGACGTTGAGGGCCAGCACCAGCCACAGCAGGTAAAACTGGGGCGTTCGCGTGGCATTGCTCACATCCACGTTGTGGGAAGTGATCATTGCAGAGTGTTTGGTGGGTGGAGTCCAGCCTTCCGGGGCCCAATCGTCACGCGGCACCCGAATGGTGAAGACGCCAAACATCATGAAGGTGAAATACAGGATCCCCATGGTGACCCAGGCAGAGGCGATGGGCTGGTGGCCCGATGCCTTGTAAAAGGCCATCAGTTTGGTTCCAAGTGGGGAGCCGATCATGGCGCCTCCGCCAAAGCCCATAATGGCGAGCCCCGTGGCCAAACCAGGGCGGTCGGGAAACCACTTGATCAGAGTGGAGACCGGCGAGATGTAACCCAGTCCGAGCCCAATGCCACCGACAACGCCATAGCCTAGGTAGATAAGCCAAAGTTGGTGTGTGCTTGCGCCTGCAGCAGCTATAAGGAATCCAGCGCCAAAGCAGCACGCCGCAACAAACATCGCTTTGCGCGGGCCGGCCGTCTCCAGCCACTTGCCGAAGAGGGCGGCGGAGATGCCCAGCACGGCAATCGCGATGGAGAAGATATAGCCGATCTGTTTCAGATCCCAGGAAGACCCATCCGCGCGATGGAGCGCAAGCAGAGGGTTTTTGAAGACGCTGAACGAATAGACCTGACCGATGGCGAGATGGATGGCGAGCGCTGCTGGTGGCACTAACCAGCGGCTAAAGCCCGGTCGTGCAACGGATCCTGCACGGTCAAGAAACGACATGGGATGCTCCTGTTGGCCCTGCTTGGCCCGTTACTACTTCGATCGAATGACGATCAGTTCTACATCGCGAGACGTACGAGTCGATGTTGTTTGAAGGTCTTTCTATGCGATGTACCAATACGGAATTCAGCTGTATGCGGCTTGGCGAGCGATGCGGCACGTAGCGTGGATAGCCGCCCGGCTTGTGTGGCCTGGAACATGCTATGCTGTGGCGCATTTTGTACATGGCGTTGGAATCACATTTGGCCGGGAGGCAAGGTACATGCAACAGTCCGGAAGTTTACGGTGGTTAAGAATCCTCTCGGCGTTGACGGCAGGAGCATGCGTGTTTTCGGCGCCGGTTAAGACGCCGGCCCAGGTCGTGCTCGCGCCGGTAAATCCACCCCTGGGTTCTTCGAATACTGTCACCGCTGACCCGCCAGTGCATCGCCCTAGCACGCGGTCCTGCACCGTCACATTGCTGGAAAATCAGGCATTCGCCGACTTCAACAACAAGAGCTTCAGCTACGCTCCACCGGCGGCATGCCCCGGGCCGTGGTCCAAAGTCGTTTTAACGGCCGACTTCACCGTCACAGCCGGGCGGCAGTTTGACCGTACCGCTCAATTCAGTATCGGAAACGCCAACATCTTTTACGGTACAACAGCCGAACCCCGTGCGAACCTGAGTCCTTCCTGGCACGTGGAACGGGACGTTACGGACTTGAGTGCACTCTTCCGCGCGCCGCAGGCTGGCCAGGCAATTCTCGGCAATATCGTGAACGGCACCTACACCAGCATCATCTACGCGAATGCGCATCTGGAGTTTTACCCCGCATCGTACCGGAATCCGGCGCCCTACGTCGCCGATCTGGTGGTCCCATTGCCAAACGCGGCTGGCGGCGCGACCACGCTGAACACGACGAGCAGTCAGCTAGCCCAGCCGGTTACTCTGCCTCAGAACACGGAAGCGGTGTACCTCGACGTCTTCGCGCAAAGCCAATCGAATGACGAGTTCTGGTACACCTGCGTGCCCAATGACGTCATGGCGGAGCTACAGTCCTGCGGCAACACAGCTTTTCGCGAGACCGAGATCACGGTTGACGGACAGCCAGCCGGAGTCGCGCCCGTCTTTCCCTGGATCTTTACTGGCGGCATCGATCCGTACCTCTGGGAGCCAATTCCCGGGGTGCAAACGCTCAACTTCAAACCCTACCGCGTCGATCTCACCCCCTTTGCCGGGCTGCTCGCAGATGGTCAGCCGCATACCGTCGGCATCAGCGTCTTTAACGCCAACAGTTACTTTCTAGCTACGGCCAATCTGCTGGTCTTTACCGATCACGACTCGGCACAGGTAAGCGGAAAGGTCACGAGCAACACGCTATCCGCAGCGCCCACTCCCAGTGTCGTCGAAAGCCTGCAAGCCGACACCAGTGGCAATGTAACCGGATCGGTCAAGACCGATTCCATCCGTAACTTCGCCATTACTGGCTATGTAAATACCTCACGTGGCCGCGTGCGGACCACTGTGGAGCAGACGGTCCGGTTCGATAACACGCAGAACTTCACGATCAACAAGACGAAGTATGTGCAGGACATCGCACAGGCGACCGTTGTCTCGAGCAAGACTACAAAACGAGACAGCTCTTTCACCACCAGCGAAGAACGGGAGTTTCGCTATCCGCTTACCTTCAATATTGACGACACGACCAATCCTGACGGGAGCATCGTGCAGACGAGCGTAGCCGACCAAAAATACATCAAAAAGCAGACGCAGAACTTTGAGGAGTTCCCGTTCTACGCCAGCGCGGTGCGGAACCATGTTGCCACGCAGGACACCTATACCCTAACGCCCCAGCCGGGTGGCGGTTACGCAATCACGAGTCACACGGGTCAAAAGAGTTCGCAGCGGTACAAGTCTTTCGATACGCAGGGCCACTGCTACAGCCGGCAGCTCACTGCGGAAAATAACGTTCTGACCGGGGTCAAAGACAACGCAGGCTGCGAAGACCGGTAGAACTGCCCTCTGCTGCAATCAAGGAGGCCGCTATGCCCGGGGTTCTTCTTATTGCGTCACGAGCTTTTAGCGATAAGGCCAGCGCCCGGGTAAAAAAACTCATGCCTGCCAACGATCTGCGATGAAGGGTGTAGAGATGGCTGCTGCCTATGGACGTGGGGAAAGAACGGTGAGAGCACGTGGTTTGACGTGAGGCTTGTGCAATCGCTTACACTGCTGGTTGCTTGATGCAGCCTTCACTCATTGCGGGGTATTCCTTGAATCATCCGACTGCATGCTCCCCAGCGCGCACCTTGCGTAGCTCCTTACAACTGCGTTCGCTCCTGTGGCAATTCGTCTTCTCCGTCTTCGTGCTCGTCGGAGTGCCGTGCATCGCGCAGGAACCAACACCCCTGCGCCCACCTGCGACGCCGCTGGTTACGCACGATCCCTACTTCAGCATCTGGTCGGACGTCGACAAATTGACCGACGAGACGACCCGGCACTGGACGGGCGCGCCGCAGCCGCTCAACGGCGTCGTCCGCGTGGACGGAAAGAACTACCGCTTTCTGGGGCGCTTCGGGCATGGTCTGCCGGCGCTCGAAGAGACGCACCAGGAAGTGACGCCGACACGCACGCTGGTGACCATGACCGGCCCGGAGATTACGCTGAATCTCACCTTTCTGACGCCGGCCTTCCCACAGGATCTCGCGGTGATGAGCCGCCCGGTGACGTATCTGACCTGGGAGGTAGCTTCGCGCGACGGCAAGAGCCACGACGTAACGCTGTATCTCGACGCGGGCGCAACCCTGGCCACCAACGACCCCGGCGACAAGGTCGTTTGGATGCGCAACAGCCTTCCCGGCCTGGATCTATTGCGCGTGGGAACGGCCGACCAGAAGGTGTTGGGGCGGCAGGGTGACAATGTACGCATTGACTGGGGTTATTTTTATCTGGCGGTGCCAAAAGGGCAGGGGGCGGTGCAGACCGCGGCGGGCAATGAGCAGTATGGAGATCAGTTCCTGAAAACCGGAGAGTTGCCGCAGGCCGATGACTTGGGTGAGCCTCGGGCGCCGGGCAGCCGTTATCCTTTTGGGCCCACGCTGGATGTGGCCTTCCCATTGGGACAGGTGAGCGCACAACCGGTGAGGCGGCATCTGATGCTGGCCTATGACGATGGGTACTCTGTGGAGTACCTCGAGCAGAAGCTGCTGCCGTACTGGCGTAAACAGTTTTCCTCGTTTGCCGCGATGCTCGAGGCGGCGGACCACGACTACGCCGCAATGAACACGCGCGCCCAGGCCTATGACAAAGAGCTTGAGGCGGATCTGGTCAAGGTAGGCGGCCCGGAGTATGCGGCCATTACGGTGCTGGCGTATCGGCAGGCAATCGCGGCGCACAAGTTGGTTGAGGACGCCGCCGGCGTTCCATTCTTCATGCCGAAGGAAAACTTCAGCAATGGGTCCATCTCGACAGTAGATGTGATCTATCCAAGCGCGCCCATGTTTTTGCTGCTGAATCCAAAGCTAGTGCAGGCGCAGCTGGAGCCAGTGCTGCGCTATGCCGAGACTCCGCGCTGGAAGTTCCCCTTTGCGCCGCACGATCTTGGCGTATATCCGCTGGCCAATGGTCAGCTGTACGGTGGCGGCGAAGAGACGGAGGACGACCAGATGCCGGTCGAGGAATCTGGTGACATCCTGATCCTGATGGACGCAATCGCTCGTGCGGATGGCAACGCGGCATTTGCGAAACAGTACTGGCCTTTAATGACGAAGTGGGCAAATTACCTGCTGGAGAACGGGCTCGACCCGGCCAACCAGCTTTCCACCGACGATTTTTCCGGCCACCTCGCGCACAACACTAATCTATCGATCAAGGCCATCGAAGCCTTGGGCTGCTATGCCCACATGGCAGAGTTACTCGGACAGAAAGAGACGGCGCGCCGCTATCGGACCTCGGCGGAAATGATGGCTGGCAAGTGGGTGACCATGGCAGCCGATGGCGACCACTATAAGCTGGCCTTCGACAAACCCGATACGTGGAGCCAGAAATACAATCTCGCATGGGACACGATTCTCGGCCTGAATTTATTTTCGAAGAAGATTGCCGCAACCGAAGTAACGTTCTACAAGACGAAGATGAATAAGTACGGGCTGCCGCTCGACAACCGCGCGACCTTCACCAAACTTGATTGGAGCGTCTGGTCGGCAGCCCTGGCTACACGCCCGGAAGACTTCCAAGCCCTGGTGCACCCGATTTACTTATTCCTGAATGAGTCCCCCAGTCGCGTGCCGATGACCGACTGGTATGACACCGTAACGGGCAAGATGGTCGGCTTCCAGGCACGCTCCGTTGTCGGAGGCGTGTACATCAAAATGCTCAACGATCCGGCCATGTGGCAGAAGTGGGTGAAGCAGGCGCGGTAGTTTGTCGCCCATCACCGGGCGCTTGCCTCGCTTCTGGACAGTCGGTAAGGTGAGCATAAAGAGTCTGCAGTACTCGCAATGCGATCTGCGCCGAGGAATACACGTATGCCGGAAAACGCCGCTCCCCCGAAAGAAAACGCCCATTTCAGCTCGATCCTGCGCGAGAACCGCGTCTTTCCACCGCCTCCGGCGTTTTCGAAGATGGCTCACGTCAAGAGCCTGGCAGAGTACGAGGCGATCTACGCCCGCTCGATCGCGGATCCGGAGCTCTTCTGGGCCGAGGCCGCCCGGGAGCTGCACTGGTTTGAGCCTTGGACGCGGGTGCTGGAGTGGAATGCGCCTTGGGCAAAGTGGTTCGTCGACGGCAGGACAAACCTCTGCTACAACTGCGTCGACCGCCACGCGCTGGGCATGCGCGCAAACAAGACAGCGATCCTGTGGGAGGGGGAGCCGGGCGAGGTGCGCACGCTCACCTTTGCGGAGCTGCACGCAGAGGTGCAGCGCTTCGCGAATGTCTTGAAAGACCTGGGCATCAAGACCGGCGATCGTGTTGCGATCTACATGGGCATGACGCCGGAGCTGGCCATCGCTTTGCTGGCGTGCGCGCGCATCGGTGCTGTGCATTCCGTGATCTTCGGCGGTTTCGCGGCCAACGCGCTGGTCGACCGCATCAATGACGCGCAATGTGTGGCGGTGCTGACGCAGGATGGCTCCTACCGCCGGGGGTGCGAGGTGCTGTTGAAGCCGGTGGTTGACGAGGCACTCGAGCATTGCCCATCGGTGAAGAGCGTGGTTGTCTATCGCCGCACAGGGTCGCCGGTCACCATGCAGCCGGACCGGGACCACTGGTGGCATGAGCGCATGGAGGCCGCAGCGCCCGAGTGCCCGGCGGAGCCGCTCGATGCCGAGCACCCGCTCTACATCCTCTACACCTCCGGCACGACGGGCAAGCCGAAGGGCCTGGTGCACACGACCGGCGGTTATGCCGTGCAGACGTATCTCACCAGCAAGCTGGTCTTCGACCTACGGGAGGACGATGTGTACTGGTGCACCGCCGACATCGGCTGGGTGACCGGGCACTCGTATGTGGTCTACGGGATTCTGCAGAACGGCGCGACCACGCTGATGTATGAGGGCGCGCCGAACTTCCCCGAGCCCGACCGCTTCTGGGAGATCGTCGACCGGCACAAGGTCACGGTCTTTTACACCGCCCCGACGGCGATTCGTGCGTTCATCAAGTGGGGCAATCAGTATCCGGAGCGTCACAGCCTCGAGTCGCTGCGGTTGTTGGGGACGGTGGGCGAGCCCATCAATCCCGAGGCGTGGATGTGGTACCACGAGGTGATTGGCAAAGGGCGCTGTCCGATCGTCGATACCTGGTGGCAGACTGAAACCGGCGGGCTGATGATCACGCCGATTCCGGGTGCAATCGCGACCAAGCCCGGGTCGGCGACCCGGCCCTTTCCGGGAATTGTGCCCGAGATTGTGACAAAAACGGGCGAGCCGGTTCCCAAGGGGCAGGGAGGGCTGCTGGTGATTCGCAAGCCCTGGCCGGGGATGGCGCGCACCATCTACAACGATCCGGAGCGCTACCAGCAGACCTACTGGTCGGAGGTGCCGGGAAGCTACTTCACCGGCGATGGCGCCCGGCAGGATGAAGACGGCTACTTCTGGCTGATGGGCCGGGTGGATGACGTGATTAACGTGAGTGGCCACCGGCTGGGAACGGCTGAGATCGAGAGTGCGCTGGTAGCGCATCCCAAGGTCGCCGAAGCTGCGGTGGTGGGCCGTCCGCACGAGCTGAAGGGCCAAGCCATTGCTGCCTTTGTCTCGCTTGAGCACGGACACCAGCCCTCTCCGGAGCTGAAGGAAGAGCTACGCGCCTGGGTCGCGAAGGAGATCGGCGCGCTGGCCCGTCCGGATGACTTGAAGTTCTCGGACGCTCTGCCCAAAACACGGAGCGGGAAGATCATGCGGCGTCTCTTGCGCGAGCTGGCGACCACGGGCGAGATCAAGGGCGATACAACGACACTGGAAGACCTGCAGGTGATCGCCAGTTTGCGCGGGACCGAAGAGTAGGCTCCATCGGCTCCGTAAACATTGGACAGTCGGAGCTTCGCAGGCTGTAAGCTTTCTGAGGCCTGCGTGGAGGTCTGTCTACCGCGACCCAGAGCTGCACACCCAGGAACAAGAGCCATCGAACAGGCATTCATGATCGTCGGGTGTCACTTGGGCGAGCGGGCGGCTCGCGGACGAGTGCTTTCGTGGAATGCCCAACCAAGAAGGGGCTCAGGTAACCTTAGCCTTATGAGCAATCTCTCTGCCCAGGACTACGCAGACCTTCAGATCGCGGCCGCGAAGCTGGAAGCGCACAGCTTCGCCATGACCATTGCCTCAAAGGCCGGTATGCCCGTGGAGGCGCTTTTGCGCCGGCTTCCCGGCCGTGCCCAGAAATCGATCGGCGGGGCCGTCAACAAGGCGCTCGAACAATGCCTGCGCGTCGCCCTCACCTACGGCAATGCGAGCTCCGCCTCCGTCCACAGCAAGCGCACTCACACCATGGCCACCGCCTTCACGGGTGCTCTGGGCGGCTTCTTCGGCCTGCCTGGCCTTGCCGTGGAACTGCCCGTCACCACCACCGTCATGCTGCACTCCATCGCCGAGATCGCTCGCAGCCAGGGCGAAGACCTTTCCAGGCCCGAGAGCGCCCTGGCCTGTCTCGAGGTCTTCGCGCTCGGCCCGGAAGGCGTCCGTGGCGAAGCTCTCGAGAGTGCTTATTACGCCACCCGCGCTGCTCTGGCTCAGGTCACGCGAGATGCCGCTGTTTTTCTTGCACAGAAGAGCCTGGCTAAGGAAGGCGCACCAGCACTTGTCTCGTTCATCGCCAAGATTGCCGCCCGTTTCGGTCTGGAGGTCAGCGAGAAAGCCGCCGCCCAGCTTCTTCCCGTGGCCGGAGCAGCCGGTGGGCTCGCCCTCAATGTTCTCTTCATTGATCACTTCCAGCGTTTGGCAGAGGGCCATTTCACGGTTCGCCGCCTCGAGCGCAAGTACGGCTCCGAGCTTGTTCGCCAAGAATACGAGCGCGCTCGACCAAACCAGTCCGCCTGATCGGCGTCCACCCTTCGCTGTGCAAGCTCAGCTTCACGATGGGACACCTGGCGAGAACTACGGTCGGGATGACAGGTGTGGGGGTTACTTGTCGGGGCGGAAGCGGGGGACGGTGAAGAAGAAAGTGCTGCCTTGGCCCGGGGTGCTTTCGACCCAGACCTTACCGCCGTGCTGCTCGACAATGGCGCGGCAGATGGCGAGGCCCAGGCCGGTGCCGCCCATGGCGCGGGAGTCCGATGCGTCCACCTGTTGGAAGCGCTCGAAGATGATCTCCAGCTTCTCCGGCGGGATGCCACGGCCGTGATCCTCGACCTCGAAGGTGACCTCGTCGTCGCCGCTGATGCGGGCAGCCATGCGGATCTCGCCGCCTTCGGGCGAGAACTTGACCGCGTTGCCAATGAGGTTGGTCAGGGTCTGCAGCATGCGGTCGATGTCCACCCATACGTCAACACCATCGGCTTCGGAATTGGCATCGATGCGGAAACTGATGCTGTTGCGCGAGGCGCTGGAGCGCTGCAGATCCGCCGCGCGCCGCAGCAGGTCGAGCGCATTGGCGCGGTCAGGGTGGAGGGGGATGCGCTCCGAGCCGATCCGCTCGAAGTCGAGGATGTCGTTGACCAGACGGACTAGCCGGTCGCAGTTGCCGACGGCCACGTCGAGCATCTGCGTCTTCTTTTCCGGGCGAATGTCTAAAACCCCACCGGCGATGAGCCCCAGTGCGGCGCGCAAGGAAGTGAGCGGGGTGCGTAGTTCGTGCGAGACGGTGGAGATGAACTCGTCCTTCATGCGGTCTAGCCGCCGCCGTTCGGTGACGTCTTCAAAAGCGACGACGATGCCGGTGACCTTTCCCTCGTGCACCAGCTGGCGGGCTACATACTCCACGGGGAAGCAGGAGCCATCCTGCCGCCAGAAGACCTCATTGTTGATGCGGACTGGAGTATCGGTCTGCAGACAGCGGTAGATGGGACAGTCGCGCTCGGGATAGGGGCTGCCATCGAGATGGGTGTGATGCACCAGCGCATGCATGTTTTTCCCGAGCATCTCTTCCACGGTGAAGCCGAACATGTTGGCGCCAATCTGGTTGCAGAAGGTGAGGCGTCCGTCGAGATCGAGCCCCCAGATGCCATCGCCGACCGATTCGAGAATGGACTCGCGTTGCCGGGTAAGCGCATGGAGCTTCTCCTCGGCATTAGTCTGTTCCGTGATGTCGATGCCATGGCTGAGCACGACCGGCTCGGTGCCGGGCAGCTGGATGAGCTTGTTGCGGTAGGCGACAACGGCGAGCCGGCCGTTGCGGCGCTTGAGAAAGAAGAGCCCCTGGTGCTCGTGATGCTCATTGAGCGCGCCCACGTATTCCTCGTAGTCGCCTTTGTGCTCGTCGTCGATGTAGTTGGCCAGCGGAGTGCCCACGATCTCTTCGGGTGTGTAGCCGAGGATGGCGGCGGTATGTGCGTTGATGGATTGCACAATGCCGTCGAGGTCGTGCGTGCAAATGATGCCCAGTGAGCCTTCCACGAGCTGCCGGTAGCGCATCTCGCTGTCGCGCAGCTTCTCTTCGGCGTCGCGCTGCTCCGTGACGTCGACGCCAGTGGTGATGACAAAGGTGACGTCGCCCTGTGGATCGGTAAGGGAGGTGGCGGACCAGGAGATGCGGCGCAGACCGTCGTCCCGTGTGCGCCAGTTCATCTCGTAGGTGTCTTCTAGTTTGCCGGCGCGCGCTTCCTCGAACATGCGAACGGCGTGATCGCGCTCGTCGGCAGGAAAGAGTTCGTCCGGGAAGGAACGGCCAACAAGCTCGGCGAAGCTGAAGCCGGTGATGGTCTCGCAGGCGCGATTGAAGCGGACGATGCGGCCGGCGGTGTCCAGCACTAACACCAGGGCGCTGATGGTGTCGAGCACCGCGGTGACGAAGTTGCGCTCGCTGGTAAGGGCGCGCTCGATGCGCTGGCGCGAACGGACGACGCGCTCCTGCTGGTTGGTTTTACTGTAGAGCTCGAGGCGGGTGACGATCTGCCGGGCGAGCACCTCCAGGGTGCGCGCGTGGTCCCGCGTGAACATGCCGGGCTCCGGCGAGCAGACCGCGAGAGTGCCCAGGACGGAGCCAGACGGGGCGAGAATGGGGGCCGCAGCATAGGAACGGCAGCGGGTGGCGGCGGCCAGCGGCACGCCAGAGGGGGCAAAGCGATAGTCCTGCGCGGCATCGTCGATCACCATGGCGTGCAGTTCTAGCATGGTGTACTGGCAGGCGGAGGTGGCCCGAGGCTGCTGCCGGCTAAGGAAGCCAATGCGGGATTTGAACCAGACACGGCTGCCGTCGATAAAGGAGATGTAGGCGTACGGAGCGCGACAGAAGGCGGCAGCCAGCCGGGTGATCTCGTCCAGCGCCGGGTCGGGCAGCGTGTCAAGTATCTCGTATTGTCCGAGACACTTGAGCCGTTCGGCTTCATCTCTTTGCATCGTCATCGAGCTGGCTAGTGGCATGGGCAAGGGAAGAATCGCCTGCTCGTATTCTGACAGCGGCCTTCCGGTTCTCGACTGCAACCTTCGCGTCATGAGCTCCGGAATTGCTGTGGCTCGCGTTTACTTGAAAGATGCTCCCGGCAGCTTCTTAAGCTTGGGTTAGGGGAGTTTGCAGCACTCTGTGGATGGTTCGTCGTTGGAGGCATCCAGGCTCACCTTCCAGGCGCCGTCGGGTTGTTTTTTCCAGATCGTGAGATAGCGGCCGGTGGTGATGACGGGGTTGCCCGAGGCGTCTTTGCCGCGGCCTTCGTAGTGGCCCCAGGTGTAGCCCATGTCGCCGGCGCTGCTCAGGGAGCCGCCCTGCGGAGTCCAGGTGAGCTGGTACTGCTCCGGTTTCCAGGTAGCTCCCTGGGCGATGGCCACGCGGCCGATCACGGGAGCCTTGCCGTTGGAGAGGGTCACGCCGTCGTCCGCGAAGAAGGAGGTAAAGGCCGGTCCGCCTCCGGCTTTGACCGCGGCGGCAAACTTCGCCTCCAGGCTGAAGAGAAATTGCGTGCTGGGCGTGGCGGTGGGGTCGGTCAGCGGATTGAGCTTGGGGGCGTTGCCCTGGGACCAGGGATCGAGCTGCGCGTAAGCGAGCACGGGGCAGCACATGCCAGCAAGCACGAGAAGGCGCGAGAAGCGGGCGATTAGGAACATAGGCGTGGGGGATCCTTGGGTGCCATCGTAGCAGCAGGGAAGCGGGGAAGTAGCAAGGACGGAAGTGGGCGAAGCTGGTCTGTATAATCGGACGGGTTAATTGGATACGGAATTACGGCGATTCGCCCCCCCGAGGCCAGCGGGTCTCCTTTGTTCCGGCGGATGTTCCGCTGGCGGGAACTGTGCCATGGCAATGGTCACTTCATGAGCGAAATTCTCGACACCATTCACTCCCCGGCAGATATTAAACAGCTCACAGTGGCGCAGCTCGAAACGTTAGCGCAGGAGATTCGCGAGCGGCTGATCCTAGCGCTATCGAAAACCGGTGGACATCTGGGGCCGAACCTGGGTGTGGTAGAGCTGACGCTGGCCATGCACTACGTCTTCGACACGCCGGCAGATAAATTCGTCTATGACGTCAGCCACCAGACCTACATTCATAAGCTGCTCACGGGACGCCGGGGTGAGTTCGATACGATCCGGCAGCCAGGTGGCCTGAACGGATTTATGCTGCGCACCGAGTCGGAACACGATGCCTATGGGGCCGGCCACGCGGGCACGGCGCTCTCGGCCGCTCTGGGGATGGCGGTGGCGCGGGACCTCGCGGGGACTGGAGAGAACGTGATCGCGGTTGCCGGCGATGCGGCGTTTACCAACGGCATCTCGTTTGAGGCGCTGAATAACATCGCCGGCCAGACCAAGCGGCTTATCGTGGTGCTGAACGACAACGAGTGGTCGATCGATCGCAATGTGGGCGCGATTGCGAACTACCTGCATAAGGTGGTCACCAATGAGCATTACACGCACCTGCATGACCGGGCGGCGCGGCTGCTGGAAAGGTTTGGCGGCAAGGCAGCCAAACAGCTGGCACGCAAGGCGGAAGGGGCGGCGAAGAGCATTCTGCTGCCGTCGATGTTGTTTGAGGAGTTCGGGCTGAGCTACTACGGGCCGCTCGACGGACATAACGTGGGCCTGCTGATCGAAAGCTTCAAGTTTCTCAAGAAGCAGGAGACGCCGGTGCTGCTGCATGTCCTGACTCAAAAGGGGCGCGGCTTCCAGCCGGCTCTCGACAAGCAGAAGAAGTTCCACGGACTGGGGCCGTACCATCCCGAGACGGGCGAGACCAAGCCGACAGGGCAGCGGACGTATTCCGAAGTCTTTGCCGAGACGCTGGTGAAGCTGGCCGACGAAAACGAGAAAGTCGTGGCGATTACCGCAGCCATGCCGAACGGAACGGCGCTCGATCTCTATCGCCCGCACCATCCGAAACGGTACTTCGATGTGGGCATCGCGGAAGAGCATGCGGTGATCTTTGCGGCGGGCATGGCGACGCAGGGATTTAAGCCGTTTTGCGCGATCTACTCGACTTTCCTGCAGCGTGCCTTCGACCCGATCGTGCACGATGTCTGCCTGCAGAACCTGCCCGTGGTTTTCTGCATGGATCGCGGCGGTCTCTCCGGGGACGACGGTCCGACACACCACGGACTCTTTGACATCAGCTATCTGCGCGGCGTGCCGAATATCGTGCACATGGTGCCTAAAGATGAGGACGAACTTGCCGATATGCTCTACACGGCGATGCTGCATCCGGGGCCGAGCGCGGTGCGCTACCCGCGGGGCGTTGGGCCGGGTGCTGCGGTCAAGGAGCGGCCGGTGGCGCTGCCGATCGGCGAGGCCGAGGTAATCAGTGACGGTGAGGAGATCGCGATCTTCGGGCTGGGCGCGCTGCTGCCCATGGCCGGAGAGCTGGCGGCCGTGCTGCGCAAACGGGGATACTCGGTCGCGATCATCAATCCGCGTTTCGTTAAGCCGCTCGACCGCGAGGTGTTGGCGCGTTTGGAAAGCGCGTCGGCACCGTCGTGACCTTTGAGGATCACGTGCTCGCCGGAGGGTTTGGGTCGGCGGTGCTTGAGGCGATGAGCGAGATGGAGATCGACGTGCCCGTTGTGCGTATCGGCTGGCCGGACAAATTCATCGAGCATGGCAAAGAGGCTGCTCTGCGCGCCAAGTACGGCATCAGCGTGGAGGCAGCTCTGGAAAAACTGGAGCCGGTGCTGAAGAATTTGCCTCGTAAGCGGGTGGCGGTGTAGTTCCATGGGTGACGCATCCGGAGACTTTGACGTGAGCGAGGCAGTGCAGCCGATCGGGTTGTCGCAGGCAGCGGTAACACAGATGCGCTATCACCAATGGACGTCCGAGCGGCTGCTCAGCGCGTCAATTCGTTCAACCTTCTCGCGAGAAACCGCCGTGCAGGTTCTGGCCGCGCGAGACTGAGAGCCTTTTCATAAGACGCGCGAGCCTCCGCTGTTTTCCCTAGCCGCCGGCATAAATCCGCCCGCGATGAGTGCGCGAGAAAGTAGTCTTCCAGATCGCCGCGCGCCAGTATCGCGTCGATAAGCGTGAGACCTGCCAGCCGGGAGTCGCGCATTGCGACCGCGACGGCACGGTTCAGTTCCACCACCGGTGATGGGCTCCCACGCAACAGCGCGTCGTAGAGTCCCACGATCTGTCTCCAGTCCGTCGCCGCTGCTGTAGGCGCCTCGGCATGGACGGCCGCAATCGCCGCCTGCAGCGTGTAGGGGCCGAACCGGCGCGATGCGAGCGCACGCTCCACCAGCGCAAAGCCCTCATCGATGAGAGCGCGGTCCCAGAGCGAGCGGTCCTGATCGCCCAGCAGGACCAACTCGCCCTCGCGCGAGGTACGTACGCTGCGGCGCGATTCGTGCAATAACATCACTGCGAGAAGGCCCTGCACTTCGGGCTGAGGCAATAATTCCAGCAGCAGCCGACTTAGACGGATGGCTTCGCCAGAGAGATCGGGCCGCGTAAGCGACTCACCGAAGGATGCCGAGTACCCTTCCGTGAACACCAGATAGACCACCTGGAGCACGGTGTCCAGCCGTTCCGGAAGATCGGTACCTGACGGCACTTCATAGGGAATGCGCGCGTCGCGGATCTTCTCTTTAGCGCGCACGATGCGCTTGGCAATCGTGGTGGCGGCGGTGAGGAAGGCGCGCGCGATCTCCTCGGTGGTGAGGCCGCACACTTCGCGGAGTGTCAGTGCGATCTGGGCATCCGGGGGCAGGGCGGGGTGGCAACAGATGAAGATCAGCCGTAGCCGATCGTCTTCGATGCTTTGGTCATCCCACTTCGCGGGGTCGATAGTCTCCCCGTCAGGGTGCTGCGCAAGCTCAGCCAGCGTTGCATCGAACCGGGCGCGCCGGCGCATGCCGTCGATGGCTTTGAATCGTCCTGCCGAGACTAGCCAGGCGCGGGGGTTGGCAGGTACTCCGTTCTGTGGCCATTGTTCCACCGCCGCAGCGAAGGCATCGTGCATGGCTTCTTCGGCCCGATCGAAGTTGCCCAACAGACGGACGAGCGTGGCGAGGACGCGGCGCGAGTCAGAACGGTAGACCGCATCCACAATCTCGCACACTCGCTCGGCTCCATTTTCGCCTTTCCGCGGGATGCCATCGGCGGCTCCTGATCGAACTCCATCCGATTTCAGTTTAGGTGCTGTCAACGCCGGACTCCGTTAGAGACAGGGTCGCCGCGCCGCAATCAATCTCCGCGACTACTCCATAGGGCAAAGTGAACACTGGATCGGTGTGACCGAAATCCATATTAGTCATGACCGGCAGATCGGCTAGTCCATTTTCGCTCAAAGCGTGAACCAAAGCCGCGTCGTAGTCTCTTTGCTGCTCGGGAGTAGTTCCGCCTGGTCGGCCGAGGACGATACCGCTTAGCACCTGCAATATGCCTTGCGCAGCAAAATTGCGCAGCCACGATGTAACCTGCACCGGTGTAGCCGCGTATGTTTCATAGAACATGATTGCGCCACGCCATGCCTCGAGAGGCGGCCACCATGCCGTACCCTTAAGTTGCTCCAGCACCTCGGCGCAACCGCCCATCAATGGCCCACGCGCCGTATCTTGCCCTTGGAGCATGCGCAGGCCGGTAGATGAATGTAGTAAATCGCTCGTCTTCTCTGTTTTAGGAGCAAGAAAATCAAAAAGCTGCCCCGTCCAGCTACCGCGATTTGGAACTATGCGGCCTACAGGAACAGATTCAAAAAGTGTTCGCTTTAGCGACTTGAGGGCGTAATCAAAAGGTTCGACTCGCGCAGCGAGGTTCGGCATCAAGTTGGGCCCGTAGAAAGATGTAATGCCCGCCGTCATGCAAGCGAAGTGAATCGATGTTGCGTCAGAGAAGCCTAGAAAAATCTTGGGGTTCTGAGCGATGACGCGCAAATCGAGGTGCGGCATGAGTCGGATAGAATCATCTCCGCCGATTGAAGCAATGATAGCTCGGACGGATGGATCTTTAAATGCGGCATGTAGATCCTCGGCCCGCGCTTCGGGATGGCAAGAGAGCCAATCCGCATCGGCCAACGCGTTCGGCATCTCAACGACTTCAAGGCCCAGATGCTCTTCAAGAGTTTGACGGCCAAGCGCGTAGCAAGCGGCTAGTGCCGCAGGTCCTCCTCAAGAGGGACTCACGATTGCGATGCGGTCCCCCGGATTTAGACGGCTGGGCTTAGCGAGATACATACGTTATTTCTCCTTGCGATCCCAACAACGAATCGGATTCACCTCTGCCTCGCCATGCGGTCCTAAATGTTTACATCGTGCCGGCGCCAAACACTCTCACGCATCAAATGTGCTCATCCCCGCACTTGCACGAACTCTCCGGGGGCTGGACAGCCACAAAGCGCCCTCCAGCATCGACAGCGCCCGCTACGTCGTACCGGTCATGGTGTCGCACCCAGTCGGCCAGGTTATAGCGAGGGCCCGTTTCATTGCGGCCCTTCGGCGTGAGGTCGAGATACATGTACGTAGTGTCCACCATCTCGTCTCCCCGCCCGTACGTGGAATAAGTGTGAAAGACTTGGCCAGTCGCGTCCTTGAAGAACACGCTGAGGCCGGACAGTTCCTCGCTCATGAATCCGCGAGATTCGTAGTTGTAATCGACCTTTCCAGTTGCGGCTTCCTCCTTTGTGAACGACACGTGATAGTCGTAGTTGAAGTCGCAGCCGTATGACGAGAGCCAGCGGAAGCGCCAGCCCATGCGCTTTCTGAAGGCTTCGATCTCTGCGAACGGCGCTCGCGAGATCGTCACGAACGACACGTCGTGATGCTCCAGGTGTACCAGAGCGCCATCGACGTGGTCGGCGCGGAAGGAGCAGCCAACACAGCCTTCTTTCCACCCGGGACCGAGCATGAAATGGGACACGATGAGCTGACTCCGGTCCTCAAAGAGATCGGCAAGAATCTGCTGTCCATTTGGGCCGTCGAAGATGTAGCTCTTTTCGACCTTGGCCCAAGGCAACTCGCGGCGCTGTCGATCAATCTCGTCGCGTTGACGGGTCAGCTGTTTTTCCTTGATCAATAATTCCTTGCGGGCTGATAACCATTCAGCTCGCGAGACGACGTTCGGGCGCTCGATCAGGTTCGTGATCATAACGAATGCTCTCCTTGGATTCGGGTTGTTGCGTTTTTCCTACCCTCGCGATGCGAGCGAAGCTTCGCGCCACGAACGTGCTTGCCGCTCCAGTCGAGGCTGCGCCAGCGACCGCAAGGGCCATGGATGAGATACATACGGGACACATCGATCTCCTCCCCTTTTTATTGATCTGGTCTACTGCTGGTTAATGTCTTGACGGGTCGCACTTCAATGCCCCCGAGGCGGACTGACGGAATCTTTGAGGCCAGCTGGATGGCCTCATTCAGATCCTTAGCCTCAATTAAAATGAAGCCCCCGATCTGTTCGTTGGTCTCGGCGAAAGGCCCATCGGTGACTGACACTTTGCCGCTTCTAAGCCGCACTGTTGTTGCCGCGTGAACGGATTCCAGCGCCTGAGCCGCTACAAAGTGACCGCGCTCGCGGAGAGTGTGATCATAGGCCAGACTTTCGTCATCCAGGGCTTGCGATTCGCTCTCGGACAGCGCGTTCAGCTTCTTCTCGTCATAGAAAACCATGCACAGGTATTTCATTGTTCTCTCCTGAACGGTGAATTACTGCGCGATACGTAGATAGTCGTTCGGGAGAGCCCGAAATGGACAATCCACCTTGAAATTTAATCCGCGCCATTTCGACCACAGTCAGGGAAGCGCCGGCACAGTCGGCCAGCTCCCGGATGGTCGGCGACTCGGAAATAAATCAGTCAACCTCGTAGCTATTAGGCCCAGAGGATCATCTACAAACCGAACGTGCCCTGTGGGTTCGTAACCCAAGAGTCGAACGGCTGAACTGTCCGTGAAAGTCTGCTTCTCGGTAAGTTCGCCTATGGCTGAAGAGATCGATCACTGTGCCAGGCGGCAGGGGCGTCCCCGACCATGTCCAATGCAGAAGGCCTCCGTTTTCGTTGAGCTATCGCTTCTTCATTTCAAGGTGGTCGCTGCTGTCAGAGACTGAAAGTCTTATAGCGACGATGCTGAACCTGCGCCCCTGCTCGTGGATGAACATACTAGGGGTAAATCACCAGAGACACACTATGGCGATAGATAGTCCGATAGTTGGTCTCACCGGGAGAAGCTTACAGCGGGCAATTCAGAGTCGGTAAAATTTGCAATGTTTAAAGCACGACCGTTCGTGCTAAACTCAAGCTCATGAACAACACAGTACCCACCACCCGCGAACGCATCCTGGACCGGGGACTCGATCTCATGAGCACGTCGGGCCTCTCCGGCGTGACGCTTGGTGTCCTGGCGGACCAGTCCGGCATGTCGAAGAGCGGGCTCTTCGCCCATTTCGGCTCAAAGGAGGAGGTCCAACTTGGCCTGCTAGAGCACATGGCGCAGTTCGCCGGGGGTCACATCGTCGGCCCCGCGATGCGAGCGGCTGAAGGTCTTCCTCGTCTTAGGGCCCTAGTGCACAACTGGCTGGGATGGACAGCAAAGGCCGGTCTCGCTGGAGGATGCCCGGTGGCCGCGGGGATGTTTGAGTTGGACGATGCCGATGGGCCGGTCAGGGAGCGGTTGCTTGCGATGGAGAGCCAGTGGCGCGGCCTGCTGAAGCAGCTTACCGAGCAAGCTATGGCGCACGGACACCTGCGGCATGATCTGGACACGGAGCAGTTCGTCTGGGAGCTTTGTGGGATCTATCTGAGCCATCACGCGTCCCTGCGCTTCGTCCGCGATCCCCTGGCGAATGACCGGGCGCATAGGGCCTTTGAATCTCTATTGGAAAGAGGCATGCAATGATGCGCACACTCTTCCTGACTTTTACCGCCGGTTATCTGGCGCTGGCTCTCGACTGGTGCATCGCGGCTGTGGCTCTTCGCTTTACAGGAGTGCCGAAGGGCTTTCCGCCCTTCACCTTTCTTCCCATCCTGTCCGGGACGGTGGGAGGGGCGGTGCTGGCGTCCCTCGTCTATTCGATCACCAAGGCAGTCGCCAGACGACCCGACAGCACTTTCCTGTTCATCGCAATCGTCACACTCGTCCTGTCATTTGCGCTGCCCTTGCGGCTGAGCTTCACGCATTCGCACCGATTCGCCGGCGTCACTCCATCGGCGCAGATGGTTCTGGTCCTGATGCACACCGTGGTTGCAACTATCAGCGTCGCCGTGCTCCTGGCAAGGCCGATGAGATAAAGCCAGATGTTACTCGATCCACATTGTTCAAGCAAAAAAGAGGCCACTCCAATGCATGCGGTAACGAAACTCACCGTCCCTCAAATGATCTCGCCACTGGTTGTCGCAGTGGTATTCATCTCTGCTTGCTCGCTTTTCAAGGAGCCGGCCCGGCGCAACTTCAGCGCCATCGTGATCGCGGGAGCGGGGGCCGCGTATCTGAATGGCGGTCTGGGCGTGTGGGAGTTCGCCTTCTGTGCACTTATGACCTTCGTGGCATACCGGGGCCTGAAGGACTACCGGTTCATCGGCGCTGGTTGGCTCCTACACACGATATGGGACGTGGTGCATCATCTCTACGGCAACCCAATCGTCCCATTCGTTCCAAGCTCTTCGGCGGGATGTGCGATTTGCGACATTGGCCTGGCCCTCTGGTACTTCTGCGGGGCCCCTTCTATCAACACATGGTTTGGTAGATGCTCTACGTATGAAGTTCAGAGCTGAGTTCTACGAAGAAGGCAAGCTGTCGAAAATCAGCTTTTCGGAATTATGGCTGCGAGAGCACAGCAGCCTTTGCGAAGTACCGGAGAACATCAGTGGCAGATCTTGACGAGCTGCGGCTGGTGACATCCGCTGGGGTGAGGAGCAAGATCGAAGCTTTTAGAAGTCTGCCGAAGACGTTTGATGGTGTGGTTTACTCGACTTCAACTCGATCTAGATTATGGCTAATGTGCGAGCAGCTTTGGCAGCGTCTTCTGGCGAAACTTGAAGATCTGTTCGATCTGCCAGCGGCCGCCGAGTGCGTTGATGATGGGGTCGAGCATGCCTGGCGGGAAGGTGTAGTGGACTTCGTCCGTGATGAGCGAGCCGGAAATGCCGTCGCGCTCTTCGGCACGGACGTGGTGGCAGTGACGCCAGTAGGAGAAGGGTCCGGTGACTTCGAAGTCGCAAAAGTGGTCGTTCCACGCGAAGTCGTCGATCAGCGCCAGCCAGCGCAGTCGCACCGGGGAGAGCGGAATTGGCCGGAAGCTGAGCAGGATGCGGGAGCCTTTGCCGGCAGCACCCGAGACGGCGCCGTTGGGGCCTGGCGGTGGGGGTACCAGCGTCAGCGCGTCGATGCGCGAGTCCTGCCAGTGGGGCATCAGGCGGGGCAGGTTCTTCGGTTGCGCGAAAAAGGCAAAGATGGTGTCGACCGGGTAGGGAATCCATTGCGAGCTGATGAAGGTGTGGCGGGGCGCTGGCATGTTGGATAGATGCTCGATCAGCCTTTCCTTCGATAGACTCAGGATCGCAAGGGCACTTGGATTCTTTCCCCTACGCTCAGGGTCGGGAGGGGGCACCCAGTTTTACGGTGCGGCGCGGAACAGCAAATCCCTCCGCTACGTTCTCGCCTTACGAGAACTCCGGTCGGGATGACAGAAAAGTGTTGTGGTCTCCATCCTTCCCTTTCGACGGAGTCAGGGTCAGGAAAGCGCACCCGGCAAAAAAAGGAAGGCACCTGTGGGGGGTGCCTTCCTGCATCTGTTGCCTACTGCGTGTGGATGGGACTGCTAGTTAGTGGGACTGCCGGGAGGGAAACTAGTTAGGAAGCAGAACTGCATCGACCACGTGGATGACGCCGTTTGACTGGTTGACGTTCGGGATAGTCACGGTAGCCATGCCGCCCTTTTCGTCAGTCAACATGATTTTGCCGCCACTGGAGGTAGCGGTCAGTGTGCCACCTTCGACTGTGGTCAGCATAGCCTTGCCGCTGCCAGCCTTGATCTGCTTCATGAGGTCTTTGGCAGAGAGCTTGCCGGAGACGACATGGTAGGTCAGTACCTTCTTCAACTGATCCTTGTTCTCAGGCTTCATGAGCGTGTCCACGGTGCCGGCGGGCAACTTGTCGAAAGCCTCATTGGTCGGAGCGAAAACGGTAAAGGGGCCAGGACCTTCCAGAGTCTCAACCAGGCCAGCTGCCTTCACGGCGGCGACCAGGGTGGTGTGATCCTTGGAGTTAACTGCGTTCTCGACGATGTTCTTTGTGGGGTACATCGCGGAGCCGCCGACCATAGGATCTTTTTGAGCCAAGGCAGACATCGTTGTGAAGCCAAAGACGATAGCAAGCAGGACGGCGAACAGATTCTTCATTTTCATCTCGGGTGTACCTTTCTTTCTTGAAGCGGACTTCTTTTCATGAAGTTGACTTCGTTCAGCAATCTAGGAACGTGACCTGCTTCCAAACGGATTGGTTTTCGGATTGCAGAACCCAGTTATTCTCTGAAGAGAGTAGCGCGAGAGGTGACCACCTTCGCAGGAGAACAACTGCACCTTTGGGGGGAGGGAAGCTTTTCGGCTTCTTTCCAGTTGCGTCACATCCGGCTATGGTGGAACGACCCCAGCATCCAAGAATGAGAAAAGAAAGCTGGGAAAGAGGGATCCGTACGGTCACTTCAGTACAGACAGCCAATGGTAAGGATTGCGATCGCTGGCTGATCGTCATCGGTGTTTTCAAGCTGCTGAAAGGTTTGCTATTTGTCTCGCTGGGTTTTGGGATACTCCGTCTCATTCACCGGGATGTGAGCGAATTTCTGCTCAGGCTGGCGGGGGCGCTGCGCATCGATCCGGAGAACAAGTTAGTCAATCTGCTGCTGGACAAGGCGGAAGACCTGACCCCTCATCGTATCCGGATCATCGGCATCGCGATCTTTCTTTATGCTGCGCTCGATTTCCTGGAGGGAACCGGATTAGTGCTGGAAAAGACCTGGGCCGAGTACGTGACGATCTTTCTGACAGCTGCGTTTCTGCCGTATGAACTCTTCGAGGACTTCCGGCACGTGACGTGGATCAAGATAGTGATCACCGTGATCAATGCGGTGGTTCTGGTCTACCTGCTATGGCACCAGCGGACTCGCTTGAAGCGCCGACAAGCCTGTTAGGGGCGCGATCTTGGTTCAATTTGTGCTTCGTTTGCGCGGCGCACAATGTAAGGCTGCGAGTCGGACACGCCAATCACCCGTTCGGGTGAGTCACAGTACCGTGGTAATAGCGAACAAAAAGCGTATACCAAGAAGCAGGCATTCTTGCAAGAGGGTATGTGCCTCTTGAACCAGAAGAGCAAACACCATCCGTAGTAACTCAAGGCTGCATCTACCCTGCCAGTTGTATTTTCCACACCTCTTCCACGAAATTCGCAGTCCTGTGACTATTTCGTCTTTGACACCTCAGATAGGTCGGCTAGGATGTGGATGGAAGTGGTCAGCAGTGGTCAAAAGTAGAGCACCTCAAGCAAAAGTAGAGATTAGGCAGTCAGAGTAGCACTGGAAAGCGGGAAGGCGAGATGTTTCGTGGCAATCACCCAACCCGCGTCGACGAAAAAGGACGGCTCAAGATCCCGGCCGAGTTCAAGCGGGAGATCGACGAGAAGTTTGGAGAGCAGTTTTTCATCACCAGCATGGACGGGAAGCGGGCCCTGATTTACCCGATGCCGGAGTGGGAGAAGTACGAAGAGAAGCTGGCGGCGATGCCCCCCAGTCTTCCGGCACGGAAAAAGGTGATGGATGCGACAAGCTACTACGGTCAAGTCGCGGAGATGGATGGGCAGGGCAGGGTTTTGATTCCGCAGGTACTGCGGGAGTCGGCCAGGGTAGCAGGCGATGTTGTGGTCTTCGGGAAACTGAACATCTTGGAAGTAGCGAATCACGACCTGTTCAAGGCCAAGTTGGATGCGGAGCCGATGACAGCAGAGGATGAGGCGGCATTGGCGAGTTACGGGCTGTAAGCAGCAGAAAAGGTTTTGACCCCAGAAGGGGAGCACATGAACTTGCGCAGCAGTGAGGAAGACGCAAGACGACATGTGCCGGTTCTTTGGCAAGAAGCGATCCGTTTTCTGAATGTGCGCGAGGGTGGTATCTACCTCGACGCAACGCTCGGGATGGCAGGTCACTCGCTGGAGATAGCTCGCCGGCTGGGGCCGCGGGGCCGGTTGGTTGGATTTGACCGCGACCCGCAGGCGATGGAGATTGCCACGCGGAGGTTGGCCGGGCTTAAGGAAGAGCTGGGCAGCGCGATGCCAAAGTTGGTGCTGCACCCGGAGGCGTTCTCGGCAGCCAGTGGGCTGGTGGAAGAGGCGAGCGTGGATGGACTGCTAGCCGATGTGGGTGTGAGCTCGCTGCAGCTGAACGAGGCAGCGCGAGGATTTAGTTTTCAGGCGGATGGGCCCTTGGACATGCGGATGGACACGCGTCGAGGGATCACCGCTGAACAAGTGGTAAATCAGGCCGGAGAAAAAGAACTCGCCGATCTGATTTACGAATTCGGAGATGAAAGGAGGTCGCGGAGAATCGCCAGAGCCATTGTCAGGGCTCGGCCGATTACCACAACGGCACAACTGGCCAGAGTGGTTTCGGCTGCAGCCCCGGCGATGAAACAGGAGCGCATTCACCCGGCGACCAGAACCTTTCAGGCACTCCGAATTCACGTGAACGATGAGCTGGGCCAGCTGAAGGCGTTGCTCGCAGCCGCACCCCGCCTGCTGAAGCCGGGCGGCCGGCTGGTAGTGATCTGCTTCCACTCGCTGGAAGACCGGCTGGTAAAAGACGCCATGCGCGACGGAACCAAACTAGGTATTTACCAGCTTGAGTCCCGCAGGCCGGTGGTGGCGGCGGAGGAAGAGACGGATCGCAATCCGCGGTCGCGCAGCGCAAAGCTGCGGGCGGCGGAGAGAACGAAGTTGGCGCTGAAGGATGCGGTCGAGGCCGCGCCACAGCCGAAGCGGATCTTTATGTAAGCAGCGAGTTAGTTGTTTAGCGATTCAGCAAGTTAATACGTCGGCAGAATGCCGGAGCAAAGCAGGTCAAGTTTTCGCGGAGAGTACCAATGCGGCCGCGCGCACAGTTCGGGTCAGGGTCGTCCCACCGTAGTCCAAGGCGAAAGTACGACCAATCGTAAGACCATCCCTCCTCTTTTAGCGACCTCTGACCCGGTTAGCTCGTGAGGGAGAGCGACAGAGTTTGGCAGCAGATGGACGTGGCGAACCACAGCCGGCAATTACAACTTTGATGCACAGGTATTAACTAGCTTGGTTCCCGGAAATGCACTAAAATTGGTGCAGTGTTCGTGCTCCTTGTCTTACAAAGGAATGTCACAGAAGAAGGTCACACAAAAAGGCACACCATGGCGACACAGGCATTAACAGCGCAAGGATGGCTAGAGAGTTCCCGGGAGAGTGGTACGAATGTGGCGGAGCGGAACCAGCTGCTCTACCATGCGCAGCGTCGCGGGCGCCGTGGACCAACTCCAGAGGTCTTTTTCGTCAAGCATTTAGACAACACCCGGCTGGTCAAGGCTGCCGATCCGGTGCGCGTCAAGGAGATGCGGACCTTTGCGATTGCAATGACGGTGCTCTTTGCCATGGTGATGCTCTATGGATGGCAGCACTTTTGCTCGATCGAGATCGGCTACCGTGTGGAAGCGCAGAAGCAGCAGCTGGAGCAACTGCGCGAGCAGAACCACCAGCTCGGGCTGACGGAGGCGCAGTTGTGCGACCTGGGGCGCTTGGATCAGGAGGCGCGACGGATGGGCATGGACGCCCCGAAGCCCGGGCAGGTGGTGCGTCCGGAGCTGAGCCCCGACGCGAACGGGCCGGTGATGGCGCAGGTGCAGCACCCGTCTTTCCCGTAGCAGCAGGCAGTATGTAGTTTTCAGTCCGCAAGAAAGGGAGCCCGTCTCCGGTGAAGAGGTTTCGGTTCATCCCCAGGCAGCAGACCAGAGGCGCAGTCGTTGCAGCACCGCGGCGGCTGCGTTTCGTTTTGCTGAGCGCGTGTTTTGCGGCGTGGGTGCTGCTGATTGTGGGCCGCTTGTTTTGGCTCCAGATCGCGAGCCACGGGCAGTTCGTAGACCTGGCCGCACGGCAGCAGCAGCGCACCTTTGAAGTAGCGCCGCGCCGTGGTGTGCTCTACGACCGCAATCTCCATGAACTGGCGATGACGGTGCTGGTCGATTCCGTCTACGGAGTTCCGACGGAGATCCACGACAAAACCGCGACAGCAGCCGCTTTGGCTAAGGTCGTCCACGCCGATCCGACGGACAACTTCACCTCTGGCCATCAGATCAACGCGCGCTTCAATGCGTCCAAGAACTTCGCCTGGGTGGCGCGCAAGCTCGACCCGGCGACGGTGGCGCGGGTGAAAGCCCTCAATTTAAAGGGTGTCTACTTTCAGAAGGAGTTCAAGCGCTTTTACCCCAACAACGACCTCGCGTCGCAAGTGCTGGGGTATGTCGGTACGGACGACACGGGTCTGGGCGGCATGGAGCGGGAGTTCGATGACGACCTGCACGGCACTCCGGGCCGCATGCTGACGGCGCTGGACGCGAAACGGCATGTACTGGGCAGCGAGGAACGCGAGCCGCTGCCGGGCGAGAGCCTGGTGCTCACCATCGACGAAAATATCCAGTTCATGGCCGAGCATGCGCTTGACCACGCGATGGAGAAGTTCAAAGCGCTGAACGGCACCGTCGTGGTGCAAGACCCCCACACCGGGCAGATTCTGGCGCTGGCGATGCGGCCGACCTATAATCCCAACGACTTCCGCCACGCGACGGCCAGCCTGCTCAAGAACCATGCCATCAGCGATGTCTACGAGCCCGGGTCGACATTCAAGCTGGTGACATACTCGGCGGCGATCGATGCGGCGGGGGTGCAACCGGACGACATTGTGGATTGCCAGGGCGGGAGAATCGTTCTCTTCGGGCGGACCATCCACGATGATGCTTCGGATATGGGCATGGGACGAGTGACGGTGCAGCGGGCACTTGAGAGGTCCAGCGACGTGGCAGCGGTGAAGATGGCGCTGAAGCTGGGATCGAACAAGTTCTACGGGTACATGAAGGCGTACGGCTTTGGCGACCGCTCGGGTATCGAGCTGCCTAGCGAGACGCGCGGGCTGCTGCGGGCGCCGCGGAAGTGGGGCGCGACCAGCATCGGGTCGCTGGCGATCGGGCAGGAGGTTGGCGTAACGCCGGTACAGCTGGTGACCATGGTATCGGCGATGGCCAATGGAGGCGTGAACCTGCCGCCACACATCTTGATGCAGGCCTCGGATGGCACGCCGGAGGGCGACCGGTTGAAAGCTGAGCCCTTCCACGCCGGCCGTGGTGTGCCTTCGCCTCTACCCGAGGGGGCGCATCGGGTGATCAGCGAGCTGACGTCGGCGAAGATGCGCCGGATGATGGAAGGGATTGTGCTGAATGGCACCGGCAAGGCGGCGGCGCTGGATGGCTACTCCGCGGCGGGCAAGACGGGCACGGCGCAGAAGATTGACGTGGCTACGCGGACCTACTCCAAGACCAAGTATGTCGCCTCCTTTGCGGGCTTTGCGCCGGTCAACGATCCAGCGATCAGTGTGGCCGTGATCATCGATTCGCCAGTGGGCGAGCACTATGGAGCCAAGGTATCGGCGCCGGTCTTCGCCGAGGTGGCGCAGGAGGTGCTGGAGTACCTGGGAGTTCCGCATGACAAGCCGCTTACGCCAGCCAAGGACAAGAGTTCGGTTCTGAACAAGGATGATGTAGCGGCCGATGGTCCGGCGGAGCCCACCGGCGACCTGAATGCCATGTTTGCCGAGGTGAACGACCTGCCTGCTGACGACCCGCTGCGAAACCCGGAGAGCAAAGGGCAGCCGGCGGCGCTGTCGGCAGACGGGAGCCGGGATGGGGTCACGCTCAAGCCTTTGCCGAATGCTGGTGCGAGTCACGTGGCTTCCGCGACAATGTCAACTGTGGCAGACACGCCGGCCGAGGCCAAGCTGCAGGAATTGCAGACGCAAGGGAGTTACCACGCCGCTCAGGCATTTGTCCCGAAGACGGTTACGCCCGTTCCGGCGAGTGACACCGTATTGCCGAAGTCTGAGGACGAAAGCAAACCGATGATTGTCGATTCCCGGCACCGCATCGCCGTACCGTCGTTTGCGGGCGAGTCGGTGCGCGGGGTGGTGGAGCGGGCGGGCACGGCGGGGCTGGGCGTGCAGCTGCTGGGTACCGGAATGGCTCGGGAGCAGGCTCCGGCAGCCGGCACCATGGTGCCGCTAGGGACGGAGATTGTGGTACGCTTCGCGCGGTGAGCCATGCTGTTGAGTGAGGTGCTCGCGGGAGCGGATGCCGTGCGGCGATTGGGGAAAGACGTGCCGGTGACAGGCGTCGAGTATGACTCGCGGCGCGTCGTCCCGGGGTCCGTCTTTGTCGCGATGCACGGCGGGACGACGGACGGCAACCTGTATATAGAACAGGCATCAGCGATGGGTGCGACGGCGATCGTGACCGACTCGGCTGTGGCTTACGATTGCGCGGCGGCGGGTCCGTTCGCGGTCGCGCTGGCGGAGGTGCCGCACGGGCGGCGGGCTCTGGCGACGCTCTCGGCGAACTTCTTCGGCCATCCGGAACGGCGGCTAGTAGTGACCGGCATCACCGGCACAAACGGGAAGACGACGACTGCCTTTCTGCTGGAGGGGATCTTACGGCAGGTGCGCCGGTCGACGGTTCTGGTCGGAACCATTGAGTACCACGTGGGCGACCTGATCCGGCCCGCACCGCACACCACGCCTGAGTCGCGCGATCTGCTAGCGTTGTTCGCGGAAGGAGTTGCGCTGGGCGCAACCGAGGCTGTGATGGAGGTCTCCTCGCATGGTCTGGAGCAGGGCCGGGTGTGGGGTGTGCCTTTCGATACTGCCGTTTTTACGAATCTGACGCGTGACCACCTGGACTTTCATGGCGACATGGAGGCGTACTTCCGGGCGAAGCAGCGGCTCTTTGATGAATCTTCAGGGGACGGCTCCGCGGGAGTTAAGCCGCCGCGGTTTGCGGTGATCAACACAGACGATAAAGCAGGGCAACGGCTGGCCGAGATCGCGGCTGGAGTAGGCTCGCAGGTGCTGCGCTACGGGATCCATTCCGGGAACTTTCGTGCGACCGAAATTGCGATGGGGCACGAGAGCATGCGATTTCGGCTAACGGTTCCGGAGGGAACTGCCGATATAAAGAGCAGGCTAACTGGCCGGGTGAATGTCTACAATCTGCTGGCGGCGAGCGCGGCGGCGATAGCGCGGGGGCTCTCGCTAGCCGAAGTTGCTGAGGTTGTGCCGAAGTTGCGGCCAGTGCCGGGGAGGTTTGAGGCTGTCAGTCTGGGGACTGACGCGGGGCAGGACTTCGCTGTGATTGTCGATTACGCGCATACGGACGATGCACTGCGCAACGTGATTGCGCTGGCGCGGGAGCTGGTGCATGGGCAGGGGAAGCAGAACCACGGAGCGCGTGTGATTACGGTCTTTGGCTGTGGCGGGGATCGCGACCGCACCAAGCGGCCGCTGATGGGTCGCGCGGCTGGGGAGGGGAGCGATCTCGTGATTGCCACCTCCGACAATCCGCGCAGCGAAGACCCTCAGCGCATTCTTGAGGACATCGTGCCGGGATTGCGTGCGACTGCGTCAAGGTGGACGCTGGAGGTGAACCGCGTGCACGCGATTCGTATCGCGATCGCGGAGGCAAGGGCGGGAGACTTTGTGCTAATTGCTGGCAAGGGCCACGAGAAGACGCAAACGATTGGCGGCCGGGTGCTTCCGTTCGACGATGTGGCGGAGGCGCGGCGGGCGCTCGAAGAGCGTTTTGGAGCAGGAGCAGAGGACTCCGGAGTGACGGGATGAAGCTGCCACTTGAGCAGATTGCGCACTGGACCGGTGGGGAGCTGCATCAGCCCACTGCTGGTGAGCCGCTTGTTGCGACCGGTTACTCCATCGACACCCGTACACTCGCGCCAGGTGAGCTGTTCTTCGCGATTCGCGGTGATCGATTCGACGCGCATGAGTTTGTTCCGGCGGCGCTTGCAGCTGGGGCATGTGCGGCGGTCGTGGCGCGGACGCACGTCTCGCGCCTGCTCGCTGAAGGGCGCACGCATACACTGCTGGTCGTCGATGATCCGCTGGTCGCATTGCAGATGCTTGCGACTGCGGTTCGACGCCACTGGGGCAAGCGCGTGGTGGCTGTCACCGGTAGCACGGGGAAGACAACGACGAAGGAAGCCATCGCGGCGGTGCTCAGTGCACGGTTTCGCGTGCTGAAGTCTAAGGGCAATTTGAACAATCACTTCGGCCTGCCGCTACAGCTATTGAAGCTCGAGCCAGAGGACGAGATCGCGGTTGTGGAGATGGGTATGTCGGATACGGGTGAGATTCGCGCGCTGGCGCAGATTGCGCACCCGGACTGGGCGGTGGTTACGAACGTCGGTTCTGCGCATGCGGAGAACTTCCCGGATGGCATTGCCGGAATCGCGCGCGCAAAATATGAGCTGGTCGAAGGCCTAAGCAGCCGGGGCGTGGCGTTTCTGAACGCGGACGATCGGTATGTCTCGCAGTTCGGGCGGGAGTTTCACGGTAAGACCGTGTACTACGGCACGTCCGCCATGGCGCAAGTGCGTGCAGAGGAGATTGAGGAGCTTGGTGCGGAGGGTGTGCGCTTTCGTGGTGTAGCCGGAGGTGAGCGCGCAGAGGTTCATCTGGCGCTGCTTGGGCGGCACAATGTTGCGAATGCTCTGGCCGCCATCGCAGTTGGAATCGAAGCGGGCATTCCATTGATCGAATGTGCGGCGGCGCTCGCGGCACTGCAGCCGCCGGACAAACGCGGCGAGGTGATGCAGATTGCCGGCGCAATAGTGATCAACGACTGTTACAATTCGAATCCCGAAGCCCTCAAATCCATGATCCGCACGCTGGCCGCTGTCCCGGCCAACCGGCGCATCCTTGTCGCTGGCGAGATGCTGGAGCTGGGTCCGGATTCCGCAAAGTTGCATGCGGCGTGCGGTGAGATCGCGGCAGAGCTTGGCATCGATGTAGTCATCGGCGTGCGCGGTCGGGCGTATGAGATTGCAGACGCCGCGCGCGCGGGCGGCGCCGAGACGATCTTTGTCGAAACCCCCGCCGAAGCCGGCATGTGGCTGCGAGACCACATGCGTGCGGGCGATGCTGTGTTGCTCAAAGCCTCCCGCGGTGTCCGCCTGGAGGGAGCATTGGAGGCTCTGCAACAGGAGAGGTGATTCCCGAGATGCGGACGGCGCTACAACCGTTCAGGCAAGGGCCAAGCCCCCAGTACTGACTGTAAGATAGGCTCACCACACCAGGCATGCCGGAGGCCGTTTGCTTTACTGGCTTTTGTATCAGAAGCTGTTCCCGTACTTTAGGCCGTTCCGCATCTTCCGGTATCTGACCTTTCGCACGGCATTTGCGACACTGACGGCGATGCTCATCGCGCTGGTGGTTGGGCCGTATGTGATCGAGAAGCTGCGTGAGTTTCAGATCGGCCAGTACATCCGCGAGGATGGCCCGCAAGCGCATCAGAAGAAAGCTGGCACGCCGACGATGGGAGGCGTGCTGATTGCGATTGCTATTTTGCTGCCCACCCTGCTGTGGTCGGACCTGTCGAATCCATTTGTCTGGATGGCGATGCTGGGGATGCTTGCCTTTGGCGCGATCGGCTTCGCGGACGACTATATAAAGGTGGCGCACCGCCGGAACCTAGGACTGACGGCGCGTGCTAAAACGGGGCTGCAGGTTCTGGTGAGCACCGCGATTGCGGGCGCGCTGATCTTCTTGCAGACCCAAGGCGAATACTCGACGCGGCTTACCGTTCCATTCATCAAGCGCTTTCGGCCGGACCTGATCATCGGCAGCCTGGCGCACACGCCGCACCTATGGCTGCTGGCCTTTCTGCCGTTCATCGTCTTCACGGTGTTGGTGATTGTCGGCTCCAGCAACGCCGTGAACCTGACGGACGGGCTGGATGGGCTGGCGATCGGCTGTACCATCATCGCAGCGGGCGCGCTCACCGTGCTGACCTATGTCAGCGGGCACGTCGTCTTCGCTGACTACCTGGAGTTGCAGCGCATGCCGATGGTGAGCGAGGTGACGGTCTTCTGCGGCGCTATGGTCGGCGCTAGCATCGGATTTCTTTGGTACAACGCGCATCCGGCTGAGGTCTTCATGGGCGATGTGGGATCGCTTGCGCTCGGCGGCGCGATCGGCACCGTCGCGGTAGTCATTAAGCAGGAGTTGCTGCTGCCGTTTATTGGCGGCATCTTCGTGCTCGAAGCGCTATCGGTGATTCTGCAGGTGGGCAGCTACAAGCTGCGCAAGAAGCGCATCTTCAAGATGGCGCCGCTACACCACCACTTCGAGCTGATGGGCTGGTCGGAGTCGAAGGTGATTGCGCGCTTCTGGATCGGCGCGCTAATCTTTGCGCTGTTTGCGCTGACAACCCTGAAACTGCGATGACGGCTACGATTAGGAAGAAGCAGCCTGCCGCAGGGTTCTTCGCTATTCTGATACTTCAGACGTCGCCAGCTGAATTCCCACCGCATTGCACACAAAGAACGAGCAGCACAATCGCATGGAACTGAAGGGCAAACGAGTATTGGTGGTCGGGCTGGGCAAATCTGGCCTGGCGGCGGCCCTCTTTCTGAAGCGGCAGGGCGCCCAGGTCACAGTCTCCGATATGCGGAATGCCGAAGCGCTGGGCCCCCATTTTGCGGCGCTGCTCGACGAAGATATCGCGGTGGAGGCTGGCGGCCACTCTTCATTCCGGCGCCAGGACCTGATTGTCGTCAGCCCCGGCGTCCCGCTGGACACCCCGGAGCTCCGCGAAGTGCGTGCGGTCAAGCTGCCCATTATTGGTGAACTGGAGCTGGCCGCTCGCTATCTGAAGACGCAGATCCTGGCGATCACAGGGTCGAATGGCAAGACGACCACCACCACCCTCTGCGGCGAGATCTTCAAGGCCGCCGGGCTGACGGTTCAAGTTGGCGGCAATATCGGCATTCCAGTGATCGCGCTCGCCGAGGAGCCCGAGAACAGACCGGAGGCCTGGTCGGTGCTCGAGGTATCGAGCTTTCAACTGGAGACTACAGAAGAGTTCCGCCCGAAGATCGCCGTAATCCTGAACATTACGCCCGACCACCTGGACCGTCACGGCACCTTCGAGAACTATGCCATGGCGAAGGAGCGGATCTTCGCGCGCCAGACCGCGGAGGATTTCCTCCTGCTGAACGGCGACGAGCCGCGGACGCAGATTGCCGCAAGCCGCGCGCGCGCCCAGGTGTATTGGTTTAGTCAAAGGAAGATTGTGCGGCAGGGCGCCTGTGTGCATAACGGCGCTATCGTCTTCCGCGCCAAAGAGGGCGGGAGCGCCGAACCGATCCTGCCGGTAAGTTCGATTCCGCTGAAGGGCGAGCACAATGTCGAAAATGTGCTGGCCGCGGTCTGCGCAGCACGACTGGCCGGAGTGCCGGCGGCGGTCATTCATCAGGCCGTGCGTGCTTTCAAAGCCGTCGAGCACCGCCTGGAGTTCGTGGCCCGGATCAACGGCGTGGAGTACTACAACGACTCGAAGGCGACCAACGTTGACTCAACGGCTAAAGCGATCGCGTCGTTCCCGGGAGGCATTCACCTCATTTTGGGAGGCAAGGACAAGGACTCGGATTACACCTTGCTCCGCCCGCTCCTGCAGGAGCGCGTAATGGCCGTATACACGATTGGCTCTGCCGCGGAGAAGATCGAAGAGGAGATCGCCGGGACTGTTGAGGTGGTCTCTGCAAAGACACTGGGCACGGCCGTCACGAAGGCGCATGATGCTGCTAGAGCAGGAGAGATCGTGCTGCTGGCGCCGGCATGTTCAAGCTTCGATCAGTTCGAGAACTACGAACACCGGGGCCGCGTTTTTAAGGACCTGGTGCTGGCGCGATTGGTTGAAGATCCGCAGGGGGTTGCCGCTTGGCAAAGCGCGTAGGCGTCGACAAATGGCTGTTCTTCACGACGCTGCTGCTGGTCGTCTTTGGGCTGCTAATGGTCTTCAGCGCCTCGGCTGTGATGGCGAAGGCACGCTTTGGTTCGCCCTACACCTTTGTGACGCGCCAGGCAGCCTGGGCGGTGTGCGGTTTCGTTGCCATGACGCTGCTGATGCGCGTGGACTACCGCAAATACAACCGGCCTAACGTCGTCTTTCCAGCGGTTGCAATCACGATGATCCTGCTGCTGGCCGCGTTTCTGATGCACGACTCGCACAACACGCACCGGTGGATTAAGTTCGGCGCGTTCTCGTTTCAACCCTCTGAGATCGCCAAACCGACGCTGGTGTTGTTCCTGGCGTGGTTTCTCCATGGGCGTATGCAGACGATCGAGGACTGGCGTAAAACGCTGCTGCCTGCGGCTCTGCCGAGCCTGCTGTTCATTGCGCTCATCCTGAAGGAGCCGGACCTAGGGACTGCGCTGGTCTGCGCCGCGGTCACAGCCATGATGCTCTTTCTGGCAGGCACCGAAAAGAAATACTTCGGCTACGCAGCTCTGGTTTCTGCCCCGGTGCTCTACTGGATGCTCTTCCGGGTGCCGTGGCGCCGCGCGCGCATGCTGGCATTTCTGGACCCCTGGAAGGACCCGCAGGGCTCTGGTTTTCACACCATTCAATCGCTGATCGCGGTGGGCACTGGCGGATTGCGCGGACTGGGCTACATGGAGGGACGGCAGAAGCTGTTTTACTTGCCGGAGCCGCATACGGACTTTATCTTCGCCAATGTCGCCGAGGAGTTGGGATTGATCGGCGCGGTAGCCATGGTCGTCCTGTTCATTGTGCTGGGCTACCGCGGCTTGCGGACTGCGAGCCTGTCAAAAGACCCCTTTGCGCGCTTTCTCGCCTTTGGGATCACCGCGACAATCCTGATCCAGGCGTTTTTCAATATCAGTGTGGTGCTCGCGCTGGTGCCGACCAAGGGCATCACGCTGCCATTTGTCTCCTATGGGGGCACCTCTATTTTCTTTACCCTGGCCAGCATTGGCGTGCTCCTGAATCTGACTCGCGAGATCGACTGAGCCAGTGCCGCTGCGCGTTCTGATCGCCGGGGGTGGCACGGGCGGCCACATCATTCCCGGGCTTGCGATTGCGGATGAACTCCGTTTGTATCACGGAGCAGAGGTGGATTGGGTCGGGACTGAACGCGGTCTCGAAACCCGGTTCGTCCCTGCCGCGGGCTACAAGCTTCACCTGATCGAGGTAGGTCAGCTGAAAAGTGTCAGTCTGCGAACGCGCGTGACCACGCTGACCACGATCCCTAAATCTCTGCTTTCGTGTAAGGCGTTGCTGCGCCAGTTCCGGCCCGGGGTGGTGGTTGGGGTGGGCGGCTATGCCTCTGGTCCAGCGATGCTGGCCGCCATCCTGAACCGCACACCGACGCTGGCGTTTGAGCCGAACGCGGCGCCCGGGCTGACTAACCGCCTCGTAGGAAAGCGGGTAACTGCTGCGGCGGTCAACTTCCCGCCCGCTGCCGCTTTTTTTCGCAATGCGGAGGTTACGGGCATACCGGTGCGGCCAGAGTTCTTTCTGTTGCCGACGAAGGATCCGGCCTCCCCACCGCATCTGTTGGTCTTTGGCGGCAGCCAGGGGGCTCGTGCCTTGAACACCCGGATGCCGGAGGTCGCGGTTCGGCTGCTGGAGGCGTTGCCGGGGTTGACGATTCTCCACCAGGCCGGAGCGCGCCATGCTGAGACAACCTCCGCGGCCTACGGGGTGAGCGGAGCGTCAGCGGAACGTTGGCAGGTGCAGCCGTTCCTGGATGACATGGCGGCGCAGTTCGCTCGCGCTGACTTGATTCTGGCGAGGAGCGGCGCGAGTACGGTGGCGGAGTTGGCCGCTGCGGGTAAGCCGTCGTTGCTGGTGCCGTTTCCGCAAGCCACCGATGACCACCAGCTCCGAAATGCGGAAGTGCTGGCCGGTGCCGGAGCCGCCCGGCTGCTCCGCGAAGCGGAGATGACGCCGGAACGACTCTTGAAGGAGCTGCTGTCACTGCTTGGAGACCGCACTGGTCTGGAGGCCATGAGCCGGAGTGCTCGCACGCTGGCGCATCCAGATGCCGCGCAGACCATCGCAATGATGGCAGCAAGCTTGGCGCAAAAGAAAACCGGCTAGGAGAGGACTCCCAGCCGGTTGTCGCTTACCGGTGACCACCGCCACCATGGGAACCACCACCGCCGCCACCGCCATGGAACCCACCACCGCCGCCCATAGAGCCGCCATGGAACCCACCCCCACCGCCGACGGAGCCACCATGGAACCCACCGCCCGCTGGGCTGCCGTGGAAACCACCAGCGTTGCCACGGTATCCGCCGCCATTGTAGGCACGAGGGCCTTCAGCGGAGCCGCCACGGAAGCTACTGCCGTTACCGCCGCGGAAGCCGCCCGGCGAAATGCCCCGGTTCAGCCCCGGAGCAACGCCATGTCCGTAGCCGACTGGTCCATGACCATAACCATATCCATAGCCACCGTGGCCATAGCCGTAACCACCGTGACCATAGCCGTAGCCGTCATGGCCATACCCGTAACCACGCCCGTAGTACCCACCGCGCCCGTAGTACCCATACCCGGCGCGCCCGTAGTAGCCGCCCCGGCCATAGCCACCGTAGAACCCATTGCCCCAGTAGCCGTGGTACCAGGGGCCAGCTCCGATAAAGAAGCCGCTGAGGAACCAGTCCGGACCATAAAAGCCGTACGGCGCGCAGGAATAGGGATAATAGCTGTAGTATCCGTAGGGGCAGACCGGGGCTACACCGTATCCAGCGTCGTACCCATAGCCGGAACCGTACCCATCGTCGTAGCCGTCGTATCCCCCTCCGCCAACCCCAATGCCAACCGAGATCTGCGCCGAGGCCTTCGGCAGAAATGCCGCTGAACTGGCCAGCAGTGCGAATAAGACTAAATACCGAGAAAATCGCTTCACAAGCACCCCCTGCCAGTTCTGCCGTGCTGCTAACCCAAGCTGGCGCGCCGTGCTCCGCCTCCCGTGGTTAGGTACGGAGGCCTTCTACATTGGACCCTACATGTCCCCTAAAAGTTGCGTTCGTGTGACAGGAGACTTGATAAAGAGAGCGACACCCTCCCGGACGAACAAAGACTCCCGGGCCGAGGTCGCAGATGTCGCGCTGCTAGAGTAGGCAAGGAAGCAAGGAAACACCATCCATGTTTGCGAAGGCGCAGCGCGTTCATTTTATAGGGATTGGCGGCATTGGCATGAGCGGGATTGCGGAGATCCTGCTCAACCTGGGCTATCCAGTCTCCGGCTCGGATCTCAAGCGGTCGCTCATTACCGATCGGCTCGCCGCGCTGGGCGCCACGGTCTTTGAGGGCCACGCGCCGGCCAACGTGGTCGGGTCTGGCGTGGTGGTAACGAGTTCGGCGGTGAACGAGACCAATCCGGAGATTGCGGAGGCACGCACGCGCAAGATTCCGGTCATCCAGCGGGCCGAGATGCTGGCCGAGCTTATGCGGCTGAAGTACGGCATCGCCGTCGCCGGCATGCACGGCAAGACAACGACCACTTCCATGATTGCCAGCGTGCTCGCAGCGGGGAATCTAGACCCGACGGTCGTGGTCGGCGGCCGCATTGACGCGATGGGTTCGAATGCACGTCTGGGGCGCTCGCACTACCTGGTCGCAGAGGCCGACGAGAGCGATCGCTCCTTCCTGAAGCTATCGCCGATCCTCAGCGTCGTGACGAACCTGGACCGCGAGCACATGGACTGCTACCGCGACATGGCCGACGTGGAAGACGCGTTCGTCGAGTTTATGGACCGCGTGCCGTTTTACGGTGCGGTGACGGCGTGCATTGATAACCCGCTGCTGCGGGCGGTGCTGCCCCGGGTGCGGCGGCGCGTCTACACCTATGGCATGTCGCCGGATGCAGACTTTGTCACCCGGCTCCTGCCGCCGCCCGATGGGGTGCGGTCGCGCTTTGAGGTGGTGGCGGACAAGCAGGTGCTCGGCGCCTTCGATCTACACGTGCCGGGGCGGCACAATGTGCTAAATGCAACCGCCGCCGTGGCAATTGGCATGCAGTTGGAGATTGCGCCCGAGCTGCTGGCTGGGGCCTTGCGCGACTTCCGGGGCGTCGACCGCCGCTTTCAGGTAAAGGGAACGGTGCGCGGCGTGACGGTGGTGGACGACTACGGCCATCACCCCACCGAGATCGAGGCCACGCTGAAGGCTGCGCGCGAGTGTGGCTACCGCCGGGTGCACGTCATCTTCCAGCCGCACCGCTACACGCGCACACGCGATCTACTTGTGGAGTTTACCCGCGCCTTCGATGCTGCCGACACCGTCGAGATCCTGGACATCTACGCGGCAAGCGAACAGCCTATCCCGGGCATTACCACACCGGCGCTGATCGAGCGCATCGGGCGGCCGGAGGTGCACCATGCCGCTTCCATTGAGGACTCGGTCAGAGAAGCGGCGGCGAGGGCACGCGAGGGCGAGGTCATTCTGACGCTGGGCGCCGGCAATGTGTCGCAGGTGGGCGCGCTCCTGCTCTCTACGTTGGCAGATGGCGAGCCAGGGAACTAGACTCATCTTGAGCGGCGGTTGCTTTACCGGATCTTCACTTCGCTTTCACCTTGGGCCTGCAAGCTAATGCAGAGGAGCCTTGCTCGATCCCTCGCCAGTGCACCGCACTGGACTTAACAGGAGATACATCCCCCATGATCAAACCCCATGCTATTGCTCCGTACCTGACCCGCCACAATACTGTCGGCAAGCAGCGCCGCGCGATAGGCGACCCGGTTGCTGCGCTCAAGCAGATGACCCGCTTCATCCCTATTCCGCAAGCCGCCCCGGGAAATCTGGCCGTGCCATTCGCCATCTTTGACCCGGACGCAAACAAGGCAGCGCTCGATGCCGGCAAGCTGGTCTTCCATTGCGTGGGCGACACCGGCGGCATTCACGGCACAGCGACCGAAGAGGCGATTGCCGTCGAGATGGAGAACCAGCTCAAGGCAGCGGCCGCTGGCGCAAAACCGGCCTTCTTCTACAACCTGGGCGACGTGATCTACTTCAACGGGCAGAGCACGCTGTATAAGACCGAGTTCTACGAGCCCTACCAGTATTATCCGTCGCTGATCTTCGCCATCCCCGGCAATCACGATGGCGACACCCACGTGTACAAGGGCGATACGCCGGATACGGAGCCCTCGCTCCACGGCTTCTTCCAGAACTTCTGCGCGGCGCAACCGGAGCATGTCAGCCCCTATCGCATGTCCATGACGCAGCCCTATGTCTTCTGGACGCTGCAGGCGCCATTTGTAACCATCATTGGACTGTATTCGAATGTGGAAGGCAGTCTGGACGCGCGGGGCCGCATGGACCAGCAGCATTACCTGGAGACGCAGCTCAAAGCCGCGCCAGCCGATACCAAGCTGCTGATCACGGTCCACCATCCGCCGTTTTCGCTGGACACGGCACACGGCGGCACCCCGGACATCTTGAATGCGCTGGACCGCGCGATGAAGGCGACGGGAAGGACGCCGGACGCGGTGCTTTCTGGACACGTGCACAACTACCAGCGGTTCACGCGCACCGTAAACGGGAAGAAGGTTCCCTATGTCGTGGCCGGGGCTGGTGGCTACGCCAACGACGCACGCAGCATGCATAAGATCCAGAGCGAGCTGCTGAATGAGAAGCTGCCCTACCAGACTACGCACAAAGACGTGGTCTTCGAGAAGTTCGAGGAAGAGCAAGCGGGCTTTCTGCGCATCACCGCAAGCGCCAAAGAGGTGCAGTTCGAGTACTTCCGCGTGCCGTTCACCGGCACTCCGGACACCAAGCCCTTCGATATCTTTACAGCGTAAGCGCGCTCGAGTGCGAAAGATCCCCTGCTCTTGAAGGAGCGAAACACCCGCGATCGCAATAGGGAAAGCGGCTTAGCGGCTGCTCCGGGAGCTTGCCGAGCGGGGACGGCTCTTGCGCACTGGTTTGGGCAGGTGCGCGCGCTCTACCCGGCGCAGGCTGGCGGGAGGCTTGCTCTCCGTTGTGGAGCTGGCACGGCGGGGGCGGGCGGCGCGCTGGAGGCCGAGGATCTCCCGCTCGTCCAGTTCGCGGACCTGGCCCGGCTCGACGTCCAGAACCAGCGAGCCATAGCCGACGCGGCGGATCTTTTCGATGTGGTGACCGATCTCTTCGAAGAGCTTGCGGATCTGGCGGTTGCGCCCTTCGGTCAGGACAACTTCGTACCAGGGATTCTCGGCGTCGCGCATCAGGCGGATCTTGGCTGGCTCGGTCAGGACGCGGCCCTCGCCCGAGCCAGGCTGGCCGCGCTCGATCATGATGCCGCGGCGGAGTTGCTCGATCGAGCTCTCGCTAGGGCGGCCGCTGACCTTGACGAGATAGGTCTTCTCGACCCGGGCCGAGGCGCGGGTAAGTGCGTTGGCGAGCGCGCCGTCGTTGGTCATGAGCAGCAGGCCTTCGCTGAGGTAGTCAAGCCGCCCGACAGGGAAGACGCGTGCGCCGACGCGTTCAAAGAACTGCATGACGGTGGGGCGGTGTTCCGGGTCGGAAACGGTGGTTACGAAGCCCTTGGGCTTGTTGAGCATGTAGTATTTGGGGCGCTCTGGCCCATGGAGCAGCTTACCGTCGACGCGGATGTGGTCGCGCTCCGGGTTGGCCTTGGCGCCCAACTCGGTTATGACTTGCCCGTTGACCTGAATGCGACCCTCGGTGATGAGCTCCTCGGCTTTACGGCGCGAGGTGATGCCGGCCGCGGCAATGATCTTCTGAAGGCGTTGGATCGGGTCAGCTGTCGTCTTGGCGGTTGCTGCTGGGGAGAGGCCGGGTGTGTCTTTCTTGCGGGATGTCGGTTTCCGGAGTGTCATGAAGTCTCCCTCTCTTCGGGAGCTGGGTGCAATTCGGCATGCGGGTTTGGGGAGCTGTCGGCCTGGGAAGGTTCAGGGCTGGCCTCAGAAGCGGATTCGCTGACGAGTTCGGCTGCAGACGGCATCTGCCCAGACGGGATCGCATCCACATTACTCAGCGGTTCGTTCTCCGCGTCTGCCAGCTCGCCGGCCATCTTTTCGAACTCCTCGATGCTGGGCAACTCGTTCAGGTCTTTGAGGCCGAAGCGGAGGAGGAACTCCTTCGTGGTCTTGTAGAGAATGGGCCGGCCGATGACTTGCTTACGCCCCGCGGTGGTGATGAGCTTGCGTCCGATCAGATTGCCCAGCACGCCACCTGCCTCGACCCCGCGGATCTCGCTGATCTCGGGCCCGGTGACCGGCTGCTTATAGGCGACGACGGCCAGTGTCTCCAGCGCCTGCAGGGAGAGCTTCATCGGCGGCTTGAGGGCTTTGACGAAGGCGCGCACGGCATCGTGGTACTCGGGCTTGGTGGACATGCGGTAGCCCCCGGCCACCTCGCGAATCTCCATGCCACGGTCGCTCCCGGCAAACTCGGCGATGAGCTCGTTGAGAATGATGCGGAGGCGGTCGCGGATCGCGCGCTCGGTGTGGCGGGCGAGGCGTTTAGCGGCGTCTTCTGAGGGTTCGGGGAGCTGTTCTGCAATTGATGGGTCTGCTGCGAGGGAGGAGGTCTCGGCTGTGGCAACTTCGTCGCGCACGTCCGTTGGTGGTTCTGCGGTCGTCTGCGGCGGTCCGCTAGCCGCCGATTCGCCAGCTGGAGCAGCTTCGTCATGCTCCGAAGTCCGAGTCAAGGCCAGCTCTGCTTCAATCTCCGCGCCAAAGATGCTGGCGAGTTGCAGCAGCGTGACCGGCTCTTCCGCGGCATAGACCACGGCTTCAATTCTTGCTCGTACGCTCATCGTCCTCGGCGCGGGGCGTCGCAGAAAACAGCACGCCGCACGGATAGTGCTCATTTCATAGTATCGAAGCGGGGGCGGATCGAGGGGGAGGCCAGTGTGCTGGCGCGCCTTTTCCGGTGCTTACAGGAGTATGCTGCGCGTGAGGAGACGGCTTGCGAATTGTGGCCTACTGCACGGTAAGAGTGTAGGCCGAGACGGTATGCACGCTGCCGGAAGTGGCGTTTACGTGGAAGGTATAGGTGCCAGCAGGAGTGCTGGTCGCAGCGCTGCTCTTAGCGGAAGAGCTGCTTCCTCCACATCCGATGGCAGTGACCCCGGCGATGGCCAGTGTGCAGCCAATTACTATCCAAAGACGAGCATGACGCCGCCGCGTCGGCCAGAGCAGAAGGGCGCTAGAGAGGCCAAGGCCGCATGCGAGGGTCATCTCTGTGCCAAAAGGTGATAGCGATAGACTACGTGCAGTGACTGTTGCAGAAGTGCTTACAGTTAGAGTGGTTGAACCCGCCGTTCCGCCAGAAACCGAAACCATAGCAGGGCTGAAGCTACAGGAGGCGTTTGCAGGGAGATCCGAGCAGGCAAGGGCTACCATGCCGGCGAAGCCGCTAGCGCCGGTGATGCTGATCGGCGTGCTGGCGGACTCTCCTGACTTGACAGCAATCGTTGAGGTACTTCCGTTGCCCGGCCCTGGGTTAAATGCGGCGTTGACCGTTTGCCTGAGTGATCCGGAAGACCCTTGATTGCTGGCATCTCCGGAGTAGGTAGCGGTGACGACCTGTGTCCCTGCCGTATTGAATGCCATCATGTATGTAGCCGTGCCGCCACTCAGGGGCATGGTGGCCAGAGTGGAAGTGCCAGAGGTGAAGACGACATTGCCGGTAGGCGCGGACCCTCCCGAAACAGTCGTAGTGTAGACGACCTGCTGTCCCGCATAGCTCGGATTGGCGGAGGAGACGAGTGTCGTGCCGGTGGCAGAGGGTGTCACTGTCACGTTGACCGACGGCGAGATAGATGCGGCATACCCGCTGTCCCCGGAGTACTGCGCCGTAAGTGAGTGTGTACCTGCTGTCGATGGCATGTATGTAACTGACGCGGTTGCAAAGGTCTGTGGTGTAAAGACGGCCGGAGCCTTCCCCTGCAGATTAGCGAAGACGAGAGACGGAACTGCCTGGCCGGGCAGAGTGCTCAGACTGAGCGGATAAATGGTAAGAGAGCCATTCGCGCTGGCCGCTACCGGAAAGAAAGGGACACCAGAGGTGAAGGTGCCGTCGCCATTGCCAGTCTCAAATGCCCCGCTTCCGAGCGCAACATCGAGCTTTCCATCAAGATTGAAGTCGCCGACCACGATCGGTGCTCCGTTCCCACTTCCAGGGATGGCAGGAACGCCTGGCTCCAAGATTGTCGTGATGGCTGGGCTGAAGGTGCCGTCGTTGTTACCCGGTAGAAGGTCGATGGTCTGGTGCTGAAAATCTGGTTCGAAGTAACTAAGCGCGATATCCATCTTGCTATCGCCCGTGAAGTCACCGAAGCCGACCGCGTACGGGGCTAGGCTATAGGTCTGCAAGGCAACAGGCTTGAGAGCGCCAAAGCTGCCGTCGCCATTGTTCAGCAGGACCGAGAGCTTAACTGCCGATTGCCCCCCGTTTACTATCGGTACTTCATTGCTTTGGACCAACATATCGAGCTTGCCATCGCTATTCGCGTCGAATAGGTCGATGCTGAAGAGGTTATAGGCATACACGAAGTTCGCTGGAAGGGAGAAGGGCTCCGCGATGGGAAAGGTCGCGACGGGAGTGAAAGAGGAGCTTCCGTCATTGCGAAAAACCGTCGCCTGGAATTGAACCATCGCACTGCTGACGGCCGCGGCAGAGGGCGTATTTACAGCCAAGATGTCCGCCTTGCCATCTCCGTTCAGGTCCGCTGCATAGGTGGTGGAGAAACCAGAGGCGAGAAAGGGTAATGCGGTGGGAGTTTGAAAGGTGCCATCGCCATTCCCATAGGCGGCGGCTACGCCATAGAGGAGATCGAGTTTGCCGTCGCCGTTCACGTCCAGGAGCTGAGGATGGACGGCGATCACGACAGATAATGGATTCACCGGGACCGGGAAGTTCAGGCCCTGGCTCGTGTGTGCCGTGTATATCCCATTTGCATCAATGGTGAAGTTCTGCACCGTCAATACTGTGATGTTAGGCAGGGCGCCACTGGGTAGAGCTGTATAGAGAAGTATGTCTCCCGATGCGCTGCTTCCGAGTACGCCAGGTAGCCTCCCCGCGAAAGATGCATCCGGGGTGCCGAAGGTCTGCTGAAAGGACGCACCCGAAAAGCCGCTGGACGGCGTGAGTGTGACCGCCCCGGGCTTCAGTGCCGTGGTCCCGTCAAAGAAGGTGACTGCTCCGGAAGGCCGATGCGTGATGACAGCTTGGCCTGAAGGCGTGGGCTGCACTGTCGCCGAAAGAGCGACGGGCACACCAATGGAGACCGTGCCGGGAGAGACCGCGACCGTAGTCGTAGCTGTCTGGTTCCCGGCTGTCGCTTGAGAGAAGCTAAGGAGCGGAGAGGTGAACAGCATCAGTGCAAACGAAAAAGCCGAACGGCGCATGGGTCCTCTGGCTGCAGGGATTGCGGGCTGGAATCTCTCCCCTGCAGTTGGTCTGGCAGCGAAAGTATAGCTTTCGCTCTCAACTCCACTCCTTAGAAGATCGCCTGCACCCATTACTTTTGGGTAGACTCGGGCATGGCTACACGACCCTCCGCCATTCTTTGCATCAGCACCTTTGAAAAAGGGCAGGCCTTTCTCCGTGAGTGCGCCCGACTGGGCTGTGAAGTAACGCTGCTGACAGAAGACCGGCTGCGCGACGCGAACTGGCCGCACGAGATCCTCACGGGATTTCATACCATGCCGGGCGGCATGACGGCGCAGCAGGTGATCCACACGGTGGCATGGATGGCGCGCGCGCAGCACTTCGATGCGATCGTCGCTCTGGATGAGTTCGATATGGAGACGGTGGCGGCGCTCCGCGAGCACATGCGGCTGCCCGGGATGGGCGTGAGCGCGACGAGTCTGTTTCGCGACAAGCTGGCCATGCGCGTGGAAGCGGCACGGGCCGGTATCCCCGTCCCGGAGTTTACTGGAGTCTTCAATTACGACGACCTGCGCGCCTGGATGGAGGCCGTGCCGGCGCCCTGGGTGCTCAAGCCGCGAACTCAGGCATCGGCGGTGGGCATCCGCAAGGCACACGCGGCCGAGGATGTGTGGCGGGCACTGGACGAGCTCGGGGACCGGGGAAGCCATTTCCTGCTGGAGCGCTTTGTTCCGGGGAAGGTCTTCCATGTGGACGGCATTGTGACCGACGGGGAGGTGCTGCTGGCCGCGGCCCATGAGTACGGGCATCCGCCGATGCAGCTGACACATGAGGGTGGCGTCTTTGCGACGCGGTTGCTCGATCGGGACTCGGTGATTGCGCAGGGACTGACGGCCATACATCTGGAGGTAGTGGAGGCGCTTGGGTTGGAACGTGGGGTAACCCACACGGAGTATATTCAGGCGGCGGAGACGGGCGAGATCTATTTCCTGGAGGCGGCGGCACGCGTGGGCGGGGCGTATATTGCCGAGGTGATCGAGAGCAGCTTTGGCGTGAATCCGTGGGCCGAGTGGGCGCGGATGGAGGTGGCCGCGCTACGGGGTGAGCGCTACTTATTGCCGCCGTTGCGCAACGATTATGCAGGAAGCGTGCTGTGTCTGGCGCGGCAAGCAGAGCCGGATACGTCTGCATATGAGGACCCCGAGGTGGTCTTTCGTGTGCACAAGCATCACCACGCCGGGGTGATCGTGCGCTCAGAGGATCCTGCTCGGGTGAAGCAGCTACTGGAGGAGTATAGCCAGCGTTTTCTGCAGGACTTTTGCGCTGTGATGCCGGCGCCGGATCGCCCAACTGCATAAGACAGCTTGTAGCTGCTTAGACCGCAAGCCGCGCGCCGGAGATTCTTCCGGCGCGCGAATACTAACTTTACAGTGGACGCAACGCCGCTAGGCGGCGTTCGATTTATGCGATCGGCGCGCGACTGCTTCGCGTTCTGCGGCCGTGGCCGGCATCACCGCAACACCTACGTCGGAGATTAGGCTGGCCTGGGTTGCTCGCAGTTGCCGGAGTTCACGCCCGGAGAGCGGCGTCATTCTCTCGGTGGAGTAATAGATCTGTTTCCCGCAATCGAGGCAGACCTTGTAGGTCTCGGCTTCGATGGTGAAGGGACGAGTCAGCTTAGAATGCCGACACCCGAACAAGGCCTCATAGAAGAATCCAAATAAATTGCTAAATAAAGTCATGTCAGTGTGCTCCCCTTTCTGAGAGCTACTACCAGCACCTGGTTCCCTCGGCAGAAGAGGCCTAGTGCACCCTTATGATGTATATCGGCAAAAAATGTCGCTCCATGAGAAGAATTTATATCCTATTCGCGAAATTTCTGCCCGAGGCCTCCGTTGTGGACTCGATGGCCTTACAGTACCAGCACTTCCGTGGATCGCCACGTTTTTTTGCTTCCGCGTACATTACCAGGGCATAGCGGAGTGGTTACGGAGCGATCGCGGGGAACGTTACGACTGGTCCTTGACAGAGATCACAATCTTGCCTAAGTGGGCTGCGTTGGCCATAAAATCGAAGGCCTTCCGCGCATCTTCGAAGTGAAAGACCCTGTCCACCACGGGCCGCAACCCCGTTTGCACGATCGCCCGGTTCATCTCCAGAAAGTGCTCGCGCGAGCCGACATATATGCCGATGACGTGCAAGAGGCGCATCAGAATAGGCCGGATCTCAAGGGATTGTTCCGCTCCGCTGAGAACGCCAATCTGGGCTACGACGCCGCCGACGCGCGCGGCACGCAACGACTGCTGGAGTGTGCCGGCGCCGCCGACCTCGACGACGAGGTCCACGCCGCGCCCGCCAGTTTGCTTCGCGGACCACTTGGCCCAGTCCTCTGTGGTTCGGTAGTTCACCGCGGCATCCAGGCCCAGCTCCTTGGCCCGTTCCAGCTTCTCGTCGCTGGAGGAGGTGCCCAGGACGCGCGCGCCGAGCGCCTTAGCAAACTGCAGCGTAAAGATCGAGACGCCGCCCGTACCCTGGATCAGTACGGTGTCCCCGGTCTTGACCTTTCCCGCGTGGATGACGGCATTCCAGGCGGTGACTCCGGCGCAGGGGAGGGTCGCGGCTTCAGTAAAGGACAGGTGCTCGGGGATGGGGACGACGCCTTCTTCGCGCAGCACCTGGTATTCGGCGAGCGTGCCGTCGATATCGCCGCCGAGCGCGCCCTTCTGTTTGGCCGGGGTGGGCTCGCCATCGATCCAGTTCTGCATGAAGATGCCGGCCACGCGGTCTCCTACCCTTACAGTAGTCACACCTGAGCCCAGGGCGGTGACGACCCCGGCCCCATCGGAGCAGGGAATGCGATTGGGCTGGAGCTTGGGGTTGTAGCCACCTTTCACCGTCATGAGGTCGCGGTAGTTGAGCGAGACAGAGTGAATCTGCACCAGAACTTCGCCAGAACCCGGCTCTGGAGTGGGAATCTCATCCAGGGAGAGCTTATCGATGCCGAATGCGGGGATGCGCCATGCTTTCATAGTGATCTCTGACTCCTGCTGGTTAGAAGGCGATCGCGAGCGAAACGATTCCAGCTTGCAGTTCCCAGGGTAAAGATTGAGGCGTCAGTTAAAGATTAAGTCATCGAGGTCAAGATCCGGATGCACTCGCGTACCATGGAGGTATGGCGCGTGGATGGGAAAGCAAATCGGTGGAAGATCAGGTTGCAGAGAATGAACTGCTGCAATCCGGAGCCAAGAAGAAGCGGATCGATGGAGCGCGGGAGCGGAACCTGCAAGAGTTAGAGTTGCAGCGGGAGTGCATCCTTTCCCAGCGAACCTCCAGCCCACATCGGCGTGCAGCGCTGGAGGCAGCGCTGCAGGAGATAGAAGGTCGGGTCACTGCTTTGTCCTCGGACGCAGTTACCGCTTAATTCAAGGGCTTTGTTGTTGGTCAAGACGGCTTACGATGGATCAGCAATGAGTTAGCCTGGGCTACTGGCGTGATCAGAACACCTGAGATATTGACGTGCGCCGGGCGGCTGACTGCCCAAACGATGGCGTCGGCAATATCCTCGGGACGGAGAGGCGTAATGTCTTTATAGACATTCGCTGCCTTGTTCTTGTCGCCGCGAAAGCGCACCTCGCTGAACTCGGTCTCGACCATGCCCGGGTCGATCGTCGTGACGCGTACTGGCGTGCCTAGCAGGTCGTCCCGCAGCCCTTCGGTGATGGCACGCTCGGCTGCCTTGGTCGCGCAATAGACGGCGCCATTAGGATAGGTCAGGTGGCCGGCGGTTGAGCCAATGTTGACCACGTGGCCGGAGCTACGCTCCATCATGCCCGGTACGATCGCGCGGGAGACGTAGAGCAAGCCCTTGACGTTAGTGTCGATCATCTCCTCCCAGTCCTGGATCTTGCCCTCGTAGAGCTTGTCGAGACCGCGGCTTAGTCCCGCGTTATTAATCAGGACATCAATACTCTTCCATTCCGTCGGCAGCCCGGCCAGGGTCGCCTCGACCTCGTCTGATTTGGATACATCTAGCGCGAAGGTGTGAATCCTCGCCGCCCCCGCCTCCCCGAGCCGCTGCCTCTCTGCCTCGAGCCGGTCGGTGCGGCGGGCCGCCAGGAGCAACCGGGCGCCCTCGGCAGCGAAAGCCTCGGCTGTGGCTTTGCCAATGCCGGAGCTGGCGCCAGTGATGAAGACAGTTTTACCTGACAGGTCAATACGAGCGGGCATTGTGTGGTTACCTTTCTAAGCTGCTGTTTACTTCAGCGGTGTTGTCCATCTCGGCGATGCGGTACTGGCCTACAGCCCAATCGTCATCGGCAAAGCCCGCTGCCTCCGCCCGGCGGAGCACTCCGGCAAAGTAGTCCGCGAGTGGCAGGCGGGTACTGCTCTTAGTAGCGGCCTCACGCAGCAATCCCGTATCCTTCGCGCCGAGAGTAACAGTCGCGCCTGGGTGCTCGGGCGGATGGAGCATGGTGTTGCCGTAGTTCTCGTAGAGTTTGGACTGGAAGAGCGCGTCGTTTACAGTCTGGTGAAACAGTCCGGGCTCGATCCCCTGAGAACGGGCGTAGACAAAGGCCTCCGCCATTGTCTGGATCATGGCGGTGATCATGAAGTTGCCGCCCAGTTTGAGTGCGTGAGCCTGCCAAGGCTCTGCCGAGACTACTGTGAGGCCTCGGCTGATTGATTTCAGGATCGGCTTGAGCTTCGTCATCGGACCATCAGCACCAGCAGCCACGATCCAAAGCTTACCTTGTTCGGCAATGTTGGGCCTGCCGAAGACCGGAGACCCGACAAAGTGCTGCCCGCGTTCGCTATGCGAGTTGGCCAGACGACGCGCCAGACGCACGCTGATTGTGCTGAGACTTGCGTGAATCGCTCCGGGCTGCATGGCAGTGAGGATGCCCGGCGTGGAATTGCCTTCGTGCCCCTCTCCCTGCCTCTCTCCATAGATCACGGCTTCGATCGCTGCGTCATCGGTCAACATGGTGAAGACGACCTCTGCTTTGACTACGGCCTCGGCGGGAGAGCTGGCGGCTCTTAGACCGGCCTTGACCAACGGCCCAGTTTTGTCGTGCGACCGATTCCAGACGGTTACCTCATGCCCGCGGTCGTGGAGCAATCGCGCAACAGCAGCCCCCATCTTGCCTAATCCGAGAAAAGCGATTCTTGACATTCGGCTCACCATCCAGAGAGAAAGGGCTGCCTGGCAAGCAGCCCTCCTTTACACCGCATTAGATGCAGACACCGATTTAGATGCAGATTATCGCTGCGGCTGTTCCCCCGGCGGGTTGCTGACGCCGGTGTTGTTGGGCCGCTGCATTGGCTGCTGCCGAGGCTGTTCTTGAGGCTGATTCTGGGGAGGAGGTGTAGTCTGCGCGCCGCCAGTTCCGGGGCCGCTCTGCTGACCGATGCCGATTGCCTGACCTGAGACGACCAGCTCCACGCGGCGGTTCTTGGCGCGACCGTCGGCGGTGGAGTTGTCCGCAACCGGATCTGCCAGTCCGTAGCCTACGGCGCTAACGTTACTCTCCTGCACGCCTTGTGAGACCAGAAAGTCGCGCACCGCGCCCGCCCGCTGCTCGGAGAGCTTCTGGTTGTAATCAGCTTTGCCCACGTTGTCGGTGTAGCCCTCCACCTGGATCTTCAGATTCGGATACGCGAGCAGGATGCCCGACACGCGGGCGAGCTTGATCTGCGTATCCGATTTGAGCGTGTATTTTCCTGTGTCGAAGAGCACGTCTGACAGGTTCACGATCAGGCCGCGCGCGGTCTCCTCCGTCTGCAGAACGCTGTTGAGTTGGTCGCGTAGCTTCTCGCGCATCTGCTCGGTCTGTTGGCCGGCCTGCTGTGCGCTACGTTCTGCAGTTGCCTGTGCCTGTGCCGCCTGGGCGGCCTGTGCCTGGGCTCGTGCCGCTTGCAGCTGAGCCTGCAATGCCTGATTTTGCGCTTGCGCCTGCTGTGCCTGAGCCTGCTGCGCCGCAAGCATAGCTGCGGAGGTGGCTGCCTGCTGAGCCTGCTTCTGATTGGCCCTTTCCTCTTCTTGCCGCTTGCGGATCGTCAGGATGCGCGCATCTTCAGCCGACTGTACGGCGGCCCGGGCGTAGGTGATCTCCTGCTTGCGGTCTTTCTTTTTGGCGTCGAGGTCCTGTGCGTTGGAGAGTTGCTGCTGAGCGCGGCTGAAGACCTCTGGCGCATAGGTAGCGGCGCCGGTGGCCTGTGCAATCTGCACAGCATTGATCGCTTCATAGAGATCCAGCGGCGAGCGGTCGTTGCGGGTGATGGGGTTCAGCACTGGGTGCTGGCCGGCGGTCTGCTGCAGGTAAGCGCCGCGGGGAAGCAGCGAGGTGTGAGCGTTGATCGGCGTGATGATGCCGGCTGTTCTGTCCGGCAGGACGTAGTTCTGGAGCACCACCAGGTCGCTGGGCATGGTCACGGCAAAGTAGGGCTCGGCGGTGACGATCAGGCCGAAGGCCTGCAGCGAAGTGGTGACTTTGATGCTGGCCTTGGTGCCGTCGGGCAGAACCTCGCCGAGGTTGATGGGTCGTCCCTCCGGGCTGATCGCCCAGAGAACGTAAGTGAGATATTCCGCGCCGAAGCTGTTCGCGGGCGGCAGTTTTTCCAGGCGCGCATCGATGGTGCTGTTGCCCTTCCCGCTGTCCACTTGGGCCGAGCCTTTGGCCTGCGGAAGGAGGCTAGTGCCCTGAAAGCCAATCCTGGTACTGCCGCTGCGGTTGAAGTAGTTGATGGCCGGGATATCCCGGCCGACGACCTCGATCCGGTAAAGAGGAACCCCGTTTCGGCCCTCAACGGGCTGGGGCGGGGTAGAAGCGGTGGGGTTGGGCTCTTGCGCAAAGGAAAAGGCTGTAGCGGAGCAGGCTAAAACAAGGATGGGGAGGACGCGTTTGATCACGATCGATTGGCTCCTATAAGTCGTTTGCTCCAACGTGGGCCTCATCGCTGGTAGGAAGCCACGGCGGCAGAAGTGCCGCAAGCGCAATACCGAAGTGCGGCGGCATAAGGATTTCTAGGGAATGGATGCGTGTAGCGGGAAAAGGGCGGCCCGACCCCCAGGAGCACCGGGTTATGAAGGCGTCTAAATGCGATTCAGGTGCGCTGTCCGGCGTCAGGCCTGGGGCACGATCAGTTGGTGCGCGATGGCGAAGAGTGCGAGTTCCAGCCGGGTGGAGACGCCGGTCTTGTCAAAGATGTTCGACAGATGCCGCTTGACTGTCTCTTCGCTGATGGTGAACTGTTTGGCGATATCGCGATTGGAGCAGCCCTCCACAATGCAACCCACGACTTCGAGTTCGCGCGGGGTGAGCCCGTAGGTTTTGCGCTCTGGGACTGCGGCTTGTTGCATGAGATCGTGGAGCGCGCCGACTAAGTTGACGACCCGCTTGCCATTGATCCAGTAATCGCCTTGCATAACGGCTCCTATGGCGTTGGTGAGCTGATCGATCAGAGCATCTTTGGTGACGATGCCACGAGCGCCGATCTGCAGTGCCTCGATGATCTGTTGCGTGGTGATGGTGGAGGTGAGCATCAGGATCTTGACGCGAGGCGAGCCGCTCATGATGGCGCGCATGGCTTCCAGGCCGGGCAGCCGCGGCATATAAAGATCGAGCAGCAGAATGTCCGGCAGCAGATCCAGTGTTGTGGTGATGGCCTCATCGCCGTCGGAGGCCTCGCCGACTACCTCAAAGGCGCCCTCGGATTTGAGCATGTTGCGGACGCCGATGCGCACGACCGGATGGTCGTCCGCCAAGACGATGCGGATGATGCCGTTGCGATGTTCATGGGCTGGTGCACTCGTGGTCATACGGATCTTTCCGGCGCAGGTCGCGCGATACTTTGTTCCACATCATCGCAGGCAAGGCGCAGGTCATGGAATAGCCTTGTGTGGTTCTTTTCCGGAACCGAGCCGGTTTCGAACGCAGAGGCGATGCCGACGATGCCGGAGACCCCAGCCATTGCGGCAGAGCCTTTAATCATGTGGGCACACCGCCGGATGCCCTCCGTGTCTCCCCGCCTGGCGCAGCCCTCAAGCTCGGCGATACGGACCCGCGTGTCCGTGACATAGATGGTGTAGATCTCGCGGAGGGCATCGGGGGGCATGAGCGCCCGGAGCTTTGCCACGACTCTCTCATCGAGCACACCCGTGTTCCGTTGTGGCACATCGCTGTTTTGCTGACGTACGTTGTATTGCGGGTGCGAACTGCCCGGCTGGCGTGGGATGCTGCGAGTGCGCACCGCGCGGTGCAGGGAGGCGGGGTCAAGCGGTTTGAGCAGAAACTCGTCAAACGGAGCGGTTGCGCCCTTCTTGAGGGCTGTCGCGCTCATCCCGATCACGCGGGGGCGAGGCGGCGTCATCGCCATGATGTGGGCGCCGAGCTCGCTCCCACTCATCCCCGGCATCTGCATATCGACCAGAACGACCTCAGGCGGACGCGCCTCGCGCATCGCGGCGTTAAGGATAGAGATCGCGTGTGCGCCGCTCCGGGCCTTCCAGACCTGATGGCCCTCCGATTCGAGCAGAGCAGCTATCAGTTCGAGGCTAAGGAAGTCATCATCCACAAGCAACGCGGTGGCTGGCATTTCGGAGGTCTTAGCGCCTTTCATAAAGTCCTCAGTGCTGGCTCAAGAATGATGCGAGTCGCGCATTGCAACAAGAACGTTTTGGGGGATTGCTTTGGATCTCTTTCTTCAGGATTTAATTTCGTAGTCATGCCCCAGGGCGCAGTTACTGCGACGTATACCGAGGCCGCCGCCTACGGATCATACCGGCATGCAGGGCAAACCGCAACTGTAACTATTACAAATACATGAAAATAGATGTTGGCATTTACCACAATGCTTCGCCTGGACGTTGGCCCCTTTTCAGGGTGGCCGAGGTTCGCGCGAAGCCCCCTCCATGATGTCCGTTCTTTAAGGAACGGCCACGTCCACCCCTGTTCGCCGGCTATCACTTACCCTGAAAATAGTCCGGCCGTAGGATACTCCTGCCACCGTAGATGATCGTGTCCGGTGGCCAGCCTCGGGCGGCCAGTAGAGAGCACGTGGGAACACAAAATCGGAGGAAATGGGCTAAAGTTGGAGCCACCTCTATGGATACAGACCGCGACGATCTCCAGAGACAAATCGCAGAGCTGACAGCGCGGGTGTACCGGCTGGAACAGCAGCTGGGGGCGGCCGAAGGCGGCCACGCCGCGCCAGCCGAGGCGGCAGCCGCACTGCCGGTCGCTGAACCGGTGCTGGCCGGCACTCCAGCGACAGCCGCAAAGCAGGCCGGGGAGAGGCGACCGTCGCTCGAGACGCGTGTGGGCTCGCAGCTCTTCAACCGGATCGGGATCATCGCGCTGCTGATCGGCGTGGCGTGGTTCCTGAAGTTTGCCTTTGAGAACCATTGGATCGGGCCCGCAGGGCGGGTGGCAATCGGCCTGCTGTGCGGTGCAGGGCTGATCGCGTGGTCGGAGCGCTTTCGTCAACGGGGATTCGCAACCTTTTCGTATTCGCTCAAGGCGCTTGGCTCGGGCATTCTGTATCTCTCACTGTGGGCGGCGTTCTCCGTGTATGCGCTTATTCCCTCTGGCATCGCCTTTGCCGCGATGATTCTAGTGACCGCCTCGAATGGCTTTCTAGCCTGGAAACAGGAGGCCGAGTTGCTGGCGGTGTATGCCATCGTTGGCGGCTTTTCGACGCCCCTGCTACTCTCCACCGGCAGGAACGAAGAGGTCACGCTCTTCACGTATCTGCTCGTTCTAAACGTGGCGGTGATGGCGCTGCTGACAGTGCGGGCGTGGACGCGGCTGCTGGTGCTCGCGTTTGTCGCGACCGCTTCCTTCTTCATCGGTTGGTTCGTGGAGTTCTACACCGCCGCACAGTTCCCGCGGACCGCCGTCTTCCTCGTGCTCTTCTTCGGTCTCTTCGCATTCGCCGCACTCTTCAGCAAGAAGTCTGCGGAAAGCACAGCGACGGCAAGAAAGCAGGCCGCGGCGGCACGTGTGCTGGTCTCGCTGGCTAATGGAGTCTTTGGCTTTCTGGGCTTCTACCCGATGCTGGAAGCGGGCGGAAGCCATGGACCCGCCGAGGCGTGGTGCGCGCTGGCCTTTGGCGCCTTCTATCTTGGCGCGTTCTATGCCGGGCTGCGACAGCTCTTCAACTCCCGGCCAGATGTCCCGCACATGCTACCAGCCGCGGCTGAGGCGCATCTCGCGCTTGCGGCCGCCTTCCTCACCACAGCGATTCCGCTGGGGTTGCATACCCACTGGATCACCATCGGCTGGCTCTCCGAAGGTGCAGGGTTGATGTTGATTGCACCGCGACTCCGCACATTAACGCTACGCCCCCTGGCCGCTGCTGTACTTGCCCTGGGTCTCGTTTCGCTGGCTTGGGGAGCGATGCCGGCGCAGACCAGGGTAATCGTAAACCCGCGCTTCGGGACTTTTGCCGTCGCGATTGGTGCATTTGCCGCAACCCTGCTGATCGCGCGGCATGCCATGCTCTCCCGATCGGTCGAGATATCGGCGGCCCGAATTCTGTTGCCCTGGCCGGTGGTCGCCAGCGTTGCACTCGCGCTGGTCAACTTGCTCGTTCTGGCGGCGGTTGCGTTTGAGATCCATACCTATTGGTGGTCGCAGCCACTCACGCCGGGCACAACGCTGTTCGCCGAGCGCAGCATGCACGCGCAGTTCACTTACTCGGCGTGGGGACTGCTGCTGGGAGCGGGCCTGCTCGCCGTGGGCTTCTGGCGTAAGTCAGCATTCTTGCGCTGGCAGGCGCTGATCCTGTTGGCTGCGGATATTGCCAAGGTCTTTCTGGTGGACACCAGCCAGCTCACCCAGGGCTACCGCATCGTCAGCTTTATCGGGCTTGGGGTGTTATTGCTGGTCGTCAGCTTTGTGTACCAGCGGGACTGGCTGGGGCTGCGGGGGGCGAGTTAGCCCCTCATAGGGGATTCGCAGCTTAGTCTCTGCTATTGTTTCCTCACCGGATCGACGACTCAACTTCGTTGATCCAGTCGGGCGACTTCAAAATCTCGCGAGGCTTGGAGCCGTCCGCCGGGCCGACCAGGCCGTCGCGCTCCATCATGTCGATGAGGTGCGCGGCGCGGCCGTAGCCCACACGTAACCTTCGTTGTATCAAAGAGGTTGACGCTTTACCAAACTCGAAGACCAGCCGTACGGCATCGTCGAAGAGCTCGTCGTTCGCGTCGTCCTCTCCTTCAGCCGTGAGGTCGCGCCCCTTGTCGTCCCTCGGCGAATCGAGGAAGCCCTCGACATATTCCGCAGTGCCCTGCGTCTTCCAGTAATCGACCACGGCAGAGATCTCTTTCTCTGTTACGAAGGGTGCGTGCACACGCTGGAGACGCGAGGTGCCGGGCGGTAGAAAGAGCATGTCGCCGCGACCGAGCAGCGACTCCGCACCGTTGCTGTCGAGGATGGTGCGCGAGTCGACCTTGGTCGACAGACGGAAAGAGATGCGGCTGGGCACGTTGGCCTTGATCAGGCCGGTGATGACATCGACCGAAGGCCGCTGCGTCGCAAGCACCAGGTGAATGCCGACAGCGCGGGCCATTTGCGCCAGCCGAGTGATCGATTCTTCGACGTTGGCCTTATCGAGCATCATCAGGTCGGCGAGCTCGTCGATGATGATGATGATGTAAGGCAGCGGCTCCTGCTCCTGCGCATCCTCGAACATGCTCGGCGTGCCGTTCTCGAAGAGCTTGTTGTACTGGTCGATATTGCGCACACTGCGCGAGGCCAACAGCTTGAGCCGTCGTTCCATCTCGCGCACCGCGTTGCGTAGCGCATTGGCCGCGAGCTTTGCCTCCGTGATAATGGGCGTGAAAAGATGCGGGATGCCCTCGTACATGCCGAGCTCGACGCGCTTCGGGTCGACCAGGATCATGCGGACCTGCTCTGGCGTGCTCTTGAAGAGCACCGACATGATCATGGCATTGATGGCGACGGACTTGCCGCTGCCGGTGGAGCCGGCGATCAGCACGTGCGGCATGCCCGCGAGGTCTGCGGTGACGATGCGGCCGTTAATGTCCTTACCCATGGCGAGCGTGAGGCGCGACTTGCTGTTGACGAAGGGCTCGGCCTCGACCACATCGCGGAGCCAGATGGTCTCGCGCTTGGAGTTCGGCACCTGAATGCCGACCGTGCTTTTACCGGCCATGCGCTCGATCAGGATGCTCTCGGCAGCCATGGCGAGGCAGAGGTCGTCGGCCAGGCTGGTGACGCGGGCGTACTTGACGCCGGCTTCGGGGCGGAACTCGAAGGTGGTGACGACGGGGCCGGGGTTGATATGCGTGACCTGGCCGCGCACATCGAATTCGGCGCACTTCTCGACCAGAACCTTGGCTTCGTCGCGCAGCTCCTCCTCGCGGATGATCTGCTGCTCTTCGGAGCGGTGGAGCAGGGTGGTTGGGGGCAGGCGGAAGCCGCTGACCGACTTGGGCGTTACGGTGACGGGGAGGATGTCGGCATCGGCACGCTCGCCGATGGCGATGCTTTGGGTCGCGGGTCGGGTGCGGGTCGCGGCATCTGTTTCTGCAGCAGCCTCGGAGAAGCGATCGATACCGGTTGCCCGTTTCGACTCTGCGGCTGAGGCGGCCGGGCGCTCCGGGAAGGCGGCGACTGGTTGTGGATCATGCACGGTCGCACGCGGCATCGCCTCCCAGAGGGTGGGCGGCGGCGCGGGTGTTTCCAGGTAAGAGGCGTCTTCACGGGAGAGAGGAGCGGCAGCCGCTGTATCCCCGGAGAATGAAGCGCGGCGCGGCACCGGGGACAAATCTTCATCTCTCTGTGCCGGTTGCCGACCGAAGAGGCGCGCGAAGAGCCCAGGCGTTTTCTTTCCGGACTGTTCCGCCACGCGAGCGCGTTGTCCTGCCTCGCGGACGGCGGCCTTCTCGACAGCGCGGCGTGCCCGGCGCAGCTTCCAGTTGCGCACTCGGTCGCGCCAGGCGTACACAAAGGCGAAATGGACAGCGACCCAGAGCCGGGCGGTGGTGAAGGAGAAGGTAGTTGTCAGGAAGAGTGCGATGATGACCATGCTCACGCTGACAACGCAGGCGCCAGGGAAGTTCAGGTAGGCAGTGAGTGTATCGAGCGCCAGGCGTCCGGTGACGCCCTCGATTGGGATCGCGGTTTGCCAGTGCAGGTGGCCCGGTAACAGGGCGAAGATGGCTGGGGCAAAGACGACGTAGAGCACCAGACCGATGGCTTTGGCAAGCGGCGAACCCATGGACCGCGAGCGCATCCACCCCACGCCAAAGGCGCCGAGCAGCAGTGGGAAGAAGAATGCCGCGACACCTTCCAACTGCAGCAGCAGGTCGCTTACGGTCGCGCCGACTATGCCGATCCAGTTGCGCGCGGGGTGCCCGGCAACCGAGCCGGTGACCGTATTCAGCGACGGGTCCGTGGCTCGGTAGGAGACTAAGGCGAGAAGAAGGAGGGTAGCAGCGACCAGCAGCATAAGCCCGACCAACTCATTGAGCCGGCGGTTACGTGTGGGCGTGAGCGCGATGGTAAGTGGTTTCATCGAGGCGTGCTTGAACGGAGCGCAGTCTGGCGGTGGCCGCACCCACCAAAACGTGAGTGCACCATATGCTATCGACACGCCAGAGCAGCCCCATTGTTCCACACCGGCCAGGGGGAAGCCAGGGAAAGGGGAGCAAGTCACCAAGCTGCTAACGTTACCGGCTGTCCGGGAGTGCGCATTCCGCACTCTTAAACTATTTTCAGGCGTTACTGTGACTCGCGCGAAGACCTGCTCGGCGTGGCCGTTCCTCGAAGAACGGTCACGTTTACCACTGCTTTCCGGTCTACGTTCACCCTGAAATGGTTAAGCCGCAGCGAGCTTGGCGCCGAACATAAGCAGCAGGACCGCGAGGATGATGCGGTAGACCGCAAAGATCACAAAGCCGTGGCGGCGCACCCACAGCAGGAACCACTCGACGACGCCGAGCGCGACCACGAAGGAGACCACCAGGCCGATGAGCAGCACGATCCACCCGTGGGTAGTGACAACCAGGGGTGCGATCGCATCCGCGCCGGCAGCGGCGTGCTTGGGATGGAAGGTGCGCAGTGCCTCGTAGCCGGTGGCGGCGATCATTGTCGGGATCGAGACCAGAAACGAGAACTCAAGCGCGGCAGAGCGCGTCATTCCGGCGATCTGGCCACCGGCAATGGTGGACATGGAACGCGAAGTGCCCGGGAAGACAGCCGAGGCGATCTGGCAGATGCCGACCCAGACCGCCTGCCCGAGTGACATATGTTCCACGTCCGGTGTTGAGGAGGTGCGCCGCACGCTCCACGCATCGACAACCCACATGATGATACCGCCAATCAGCAGCGACATCGCCATCAGGTGAAGGCTCTCGAGATGCTTGCCAATAATCTTTGTCAGCAGGAACGCAGGGATCGCCGTAAACACAAAGGCGATCATTGTGAGCGAGAGCGGATGATTCCACACCGTACGATCGCCGTTTTCGCCGCGCGGAAAGGTGCGAATGAACTCGATAATGCGGCCGCTGAAGAGCAGCAGCAAGGCCAGGATGGCGCCGAGCTGAATGACGATGGTGTACATCTTCCAGTACGGATCTTCCAGTGACAGCGTGAGAGGTCCATGGCTGTGGGGCGCGAGCAATGCCTCCGCAATGCGCAGGTGAGCGGTTGAGCTGACAGGCAGAAACTCCGTTAAGCCCTCAACGATGCCAAGCAAAACCGAAAGAACGTAGTCGTTCAAGTGTTCCTCCGGCAGCCGCGGGCCTAGGAGCCTGCAGTGCCGTAGATTGGGATGGACTGCTGCACCTTGTATACCAGAGTCGCCGCGCGCGCCGCGTAATCACTGCCCAGATTTCCACTACTCTGATATTTGGTTTCTAACTTCTCGCTGATGGCAATAGCGTGCGCATGAGCGGCCTCGGCTTTTTTATCGTTGCCGTCACCGGCATAGATGTCGCCAGCAGCAGCCTGGCGATAGGCCGCGTCGTACAATGCTTCGGGCGCTTTGGGCGAGTTGGGGTGCTCGTCGGCATACTTTTCGAACATCTCCGATTCCTTCTCCGGACATTTCGTCGAGCCTTGCCAGTCCCCACAGATCTTGTTGTCGAGCATGTTCCATGCCGCCAGGTCGGCCCACTTAGTGCCCGGGTACTTCTTCTCGATCTTGCGCATTTCGTCGTCGTTGATGGGCTGGCGCAGGTAGCTCTCCTTCTCGCGTGCGGAGGGCCGGGAGAAGACATCGGCCTTCTCCAGCTGCCAGCGAATGTCGGCGGCGCGCCAAGTCGCCTCGGCCGCGAGCGGAGACTGCGGAAAGATTTGCGCGGAGCGGGTGTAGAGCAGGCGTGCGCTCTGGGCTGCGCCGCGGGGCGGGTGCGCCTCACTCGCACTGTTTTCATCAGCCACGGCCGCACCAAAGAGCACCGCATCGCCCTTCGGCGTGGCAGCCGAGACGATGCCCTTGCCTTCAATCCAGCCGGAGACCGGCGGGGTGTCCGCTTCGCCGCCAAAGACCGGAGCATCCTCGGCCTGGTTCTGCTCCACGTCGGTGTTGGCAAAGACGCGCAGCCAGTTCCCAGAGCGTTCGACGATCAGCAGCTCGCGGCCGGGCGTGATCGGGTCCAGACGTTGCGAGCTGGTGTCGGCGCTAACATAGATCGGCGTCTCTCGAACTACGGTGGCGGTCTGGCCGGAGGGCGGTTTGGTGGCCGCGAAGGTAAGACTGGCGGCGAAGACGGTAACCGACAAGGCGGAGAAAAGGCGGAGAGCAGTGGGAGCCATCACCCTATCAGGATAGCGCCCCGTGTTGGCGAAGTGTTAGCCGGCGCCTTCGGTGAGAATGCTGCGGAGGACCTCTGGCTCGATGTTGCCGCCGCTGATGACGGCAACGGCTTTGCGAAACGGCGGCAGCTCGTCAGAGTGAAAGAGCAGGGCAGCCGGAGCTACGGCGCCGCTGGGCTCGGCGAGCAGGCGGGCTCCGAAGAGTATCTGCCGAACCGACTCGCGGATCTCGCTTTCGCTGACGGTCACGATGCCATCGACAAAGCGGCGGATGTGCGCGAAGTTGAGCGCGCCGACGCTCTGGGTGCGCAGTCCGTCGGCCAGTGTCCGGCTGGTTTGTTCGGCGGTGTAGCTCATTACGCCCCCGGAGCGAAAGCTCTCTGCGGCATCGGCGGCGAGCTCTGGTTCCACGCCAATGACGGTGACCCCGGGCCGGGACTGTTTTAGGGCGGCTGCAATCCCGCTGAGCAGGCCGCCACCGCCGACCGGGGCCAGTACGAGGTCCACATCGGGCAGGTCTTCGAGGATTTCGAGGCCACAGGTACCCTGGCCGGCGATGATCGCCGAATCGTCATAGGGCGGAATGATGGCGTATCCGTGTTCGGAGGCAAGCTGCTCCGCGCACGCCTTACGTTCGGAGCTCGCCGGGCCGACTACCACGATCTCCGCCCCCAGCGCGGCCGTGGCGGCCCGCTTGACCTCTGGTGCGTTGGAGGGCATCACGATGACCGCCTTGACGCCAAGCGCTCGCGCCGCATAGGCAACACCTTGCGCGTGATTGCCACTGGAGTAGGTGATGACCCCGCGGCTGCGCTCGGCCTCGCTCAATTCCGCCACTTTGTTGTAGGCGCCGCGCAGTTTGAAGCTGCCGATGGGTTGGAGGCTCTCCACCTTCAAGTAGGCAGGTCGCGACTGACCGCAGAATGCGATCAATGGCGTGTGGACGGCAATGCCGCGCAGCCGCGCTTGCGCCGTGCGTATCGCGTCTAGAGTCACCAGAGGATTGGCGGAGATTAGCGGACTGATCCCGCTTGCTCCTCGCTCGTCAGTCGTCATCGTTGTGACTCTGCGTGATCCGTCTCGCGACAGGTCAGATCTCCAGAACCACGGGCATGATAAACGGCCGCCGCTCCGTATTCTTCTGGATATAGCGCTTCAGGTCGACGCGGATCTTTTCGCGCATCAGCATGGGGTCGGACTTCTCTTCCTTGTTCGATTCCTCAAGCGTCCGGTTGACGATGTCACGCGCCTGGCGGCTCAGCTCCATCTCGCCCGCTACGAAGCCGCGCGTAATCATCTCTGGCGAACCCTCGACCTTGCCCGTCAGTTTATTAACGGTGATGATGGCAAGGACCAGGCCGTCCTCGCTGAGGTGCTTGCGATCGCGGATCACCATATCTTCGACGACACTGGCGGTTGTCGCCGAGTCCAGCAGTACGCGTCCGGCGGGCACTTTACCAACTTTGGTGGCCGACTTCGCGTCTAGCTCCAGTATGTCGCCGTCTTCGAGCATAATGGCCGTATCGGAGACGCCGACATCCACCGCTAGCCGTGCGTGGCGCTGCAGGTGGCGGTAGTCGCCGTGCACCGGCACGAAAAACTTCGGCTTCAGGAGATTGATCATAAGCCGGAGCTCTTCCTGGCTGCCATGGCCACTGACGTGGATGAGGCCCGACTGCCCGTCGTCATAAATCACGTTGGCTTCGCGACGGCAAAGGTGATCTATAACGCGGTAGATGCCCTTCTCGTTGCCGGGGATCACACGGGAGCTGAGCACCACGGTGTCGCCACGCTCGATGCGCGCGTGCTTGTGGTTATCAACGGCGGCGCGGGAGAGCGCGGACATGGGCTCGCCCTGGGTGCCGCTGATCAGCACGCATACCTGCTCGGGTGCGAAGTCGCGGATTTGTCCGGGGTGGATGAGCAAGCCGCCGGGGATGTTCAGATAGCCGAAATCCTGGGCGATCTCTGAAGACTCGAGCATCGACCGGCCCACGATGGCGACCTTGCGCCCGTGTGCCTGCGCGAGTTCGATGGCAATGCGCAAGCGGTAGATCGATGACGAAAAACAAGAGAAGAAGAGCTTCTTCTTGGTCTGCGAAAAGATGTCGTCCAGCTGCGGTCGCACAGCCTTCTCACTCGGGGTAAAGCCGGCGCGATCGACGTTGGTGGAATCCTGCAGCAGGACGAGCACGCCCCGCTTGCCGTACTCCGCAAAGCGCTGTAGATCGAAGGCTTTGCCGTCCAGCGGCGAGAGATCAATCTTGAAGTCCCCAGTGTGGACGACGATACCGACAGGGGTTTCAATCGCCAGTGCGACGCAATCCACTAGACTGTGCGTTACGCGGATGGGCTCGATCGTGAAAGGGCCTATCTGAAATTTGCGGCCCGGCGCGATCTCGATCAGCTCTGCCCGGTCGAGCAGACGATGCTCTTCGAGCTTGCCCTCAACATAGGCCAGCGTGAACTCAGTCGCATAGACGGGCACGTTGAGCTCGCGCAGGATCCACGGGAGCCCGCCGATGTGATCCTCGTGCCCGTGCGTCAGCACGATGGCGCGGACGTGCTCGCGGTTCTCGATCAGGTAGGTGATATCGGGCACAACGATATCGACGCCGAGCAGGTCGCTCTCCGGGAACATCAGCCCCGCATCGATCACAAAGATGTCGTTGCCATAGCGGACGGCCATACAATTCATGCCGAACTCGCCAAGACCACCTAGAGGTATAAGCTGCAATTTACTTGTGGACATGAACAACTGATGCTAGCAGGTGTACGCGCCGGGACAAAATGAGCCGCCTACCGGATTTTTACCGTAAGAGATCTTCAAGCGCCGCACTCAGGTCGGTTTTGTCGTTGCGATACTTCACAATCACGGGCGTGTACAGGCTCAGCCCCCACTCGGCTGCCTTGCCCCGGGTGACGGCGCGCGCACCTGGAACCACCACCGCCCCCTGGGGGATGATCAGCGGTGCTTCGGGAGTGGCTTTGAGCACTGTGCCCCGGATCACGTCATACACCGGCGTGCCCCGGGTCAGGATCGTACCCGAGCCAAGAACCGCGCCGGCGCGGACGACCGTGCCCTCATACACGCCACAGTTGCCGCCCACCAGCACGTCGTCTTCGATGATGACCGGGTTGGCGTTGACCGGCTCCAGCACGCCGCCTATTTGCGCGGCCGCGCTCAGGTGCACGCGCTTGCCGATTTGCGCGCAACTGCCGACCAAGGCATGCGAATCTACCATGGTGCCCTCATCCACATACGCACCCACATTGATGTACATGGGCGGCGCGCAGATCACACCCGGCGCCACGTAGGCGCCTTCGCGGATCGCTGAGCCGCCCGCAACGATGCGCACCCCGTCGCTCTCAGTGAAGGTGCGGGCCGGGTAGGTCGACTTGTCGACGAAGGAAAGGCCAGCGCCTTCCATCTGCTTGAGCGTTCCCAGCCGGAAGCCCAATAAGATGCCGCGCTTGACCCAGGCGTTCACCTGCCACCCGAGTGGTGCGAGTGAGTCCGGCTCCGCGGCGCGGACCGTCCCTGCATTCAGGGCAGCGCGCAGTGAGTGAAAAGCGGAGAGCGCGTCCGCATCGCCGACGGCTGCGGCACCCCGCGCGAAGTGCGCGTCGATGCTCTGTTGGAGTGAACTTTGGGTTGGAGGAATGGGCATGGCTGCTTCAGTGTAGCGTCAGCGGGTCTTGGGTTCAGCGGCCAACCCGGAATCTAGACCGAGCTCCGTTAGCAGGGCATCCAAACGCGCGCAGGTGGCCGGCGTCGGCGCAACCATTGGCAAGCGATAGGTCTCCTGAAGCAAGCCCATGCGCGCCATCACGTGCTTTACCGGCCCGGGGCTCGACTCCCAGAAGTTCGCGAGCAACAGTGGATAGTAGCGGCGATGCAGCCGGCGCGCCGGCTGCCAGTCGTCCGATAACGCAGCTGCGATCATCCCCGCCATCTCGCGCGGAATCTCATTCGAAGCCACGGAGACCAGACCGGCAGCCCCAACGGCAATTGCTGCGAGCGCAATGTTGTCATCGCCGGCAAAGACCCCAAAGCCGCTGGGCAGCGTGTGAACCAATTCCGTGATCTGCTGCAGGTTGCCGCTTGACTCTTTGATTGCCCGGATATTCGGAGCTTCCATAGCCAGACGCAGCACGGTCGCGGGCTCCAGGTTGCATCCTGAGCGGCTCGGAATGTTGTAGAGCACCACCGGCAACTCGATTCTTTCGGCAACAGCGCGGAAGTGCTGAAATTGACCCTCCTGTGTCGGCTTGTTGTAGGGAGGATTGGCGGTGAGGATGGCTGCAACGCCGCGAATGGCCGAAGCCTGCTCAGCGCGCGTTACAGCTTCCCGCGTGGCGCTGTGGGTGCAGCCCGCAACGACCGGCACTCGATCGTTTGCGACTGCGGCAATCAGGCGAATGACGTCCAGCCACTCGACCTCGCTCAGCGTCGGCGTCTCCGCCGTGGTACCGCACGCCACCAGAAACTCGATGCCGCTCCCGATCTGCATCTCGACCAGCGATGCGAGCGCATCCGTATCGATGGTGCCGTCCTGCTGAAAGGGAGTTACGAGTGCCGTGCCACAGCCACGAAGAAGCATACGCGTGGAGTCTACCACCCGCGCGGAAGCAGCGGGCAGGGCGGCATCAGAACTGCGTGTAGACATCGCTGAAGTTGTAAAATCCGCGCCGCTCGGCGAGCCACTCAGCCGCGCGCACCGCGCCTTCGGCGAACGCTCGCCGGGAGAAGGACTCATGGCGCACCGTGAGCAGATCAGTTGCGGAGCGCGCCTCGATGATGTGGATGCCAGTTGCGTCGCCCTCACGGTGCGAAGCGATCTCGAGGCGCAGCGCTGGATCGGCTGCTTCCATCGCCTCCTTGAGAGAGAGGGCTGTGCCGGAGGGGGCGTCCTTCTTATCTGTGTGGTGCGTCTCGGAGATGCTGATCTTATAACCCTTGGCATACGTTGCAAGCTCACGGGAAATTCGCAACAGTGTTTGTACGCCTGCGGAGAAGTTGCTGCCGTAGAGCAATCCAGCATCCCGGCGCTCGCACAGGGCGCGCATCTCGTTCAGTCTTTCATACCAGCCAGTGGTGCCGACGACCACCCTTGATCCGTTCGACAGGCAAGCCCGCACGTTGGGAATGACGGCTTCGGGTGTCGTGAAGTCGATGACGGCATCGACATGCGCCAGCAGTGGCGGTGTCAACGCGGAGCCGTTGCGGTTTTCATCCTCGCCGATGACGCGCACGCTGTGGCCGTGCTCATGCGCGACATCGGCAACGACGCTGCCGGTTTTGCCGCGACCGAGTATCAGAAAGATCATGCCTGGCTCCTTGTGGTGATGGCTGCTTCCGCCTGGGTCTCGCTTGCCGCGTACGTCCGTGCGTCCACATTCCGCGCGTTCACATCAAAGATCTCGGGATCGGGGTCTGCGAAAAACGCTGCATGGAGAGAACGCACTGCCTCCTCCACATCGGTCTCGTCGATCATGAAGCTCATGTTGATCTCGGACGCTCCTTGCGAGATCATGCGCACGTTGACGTGTTTGATGGCGGAGAAGACCTGCGCCGCGATGCCGCTCTGGCCGCGGATATTCTCGCCCACCAGACAGACCAGTGCCTTGCGTCCTTCGTATTTCACGTCGGCGATAGTGCGTAGATCGGCCGCGAGCTCCGGCAGTCGCTCGTTCGAATCGACCGTGAGCGAGATGCTCACCTCCGACGTGGATACCATATCGACCGCGCACCGGTGCCGGTCAAAGATCTCGAAGATGGCGCGCAGGTAGCCGTGCGACATCAGCATGCGGCCGGTCACGATGTCGATGATGGTGAGGCGCTTCTTCGCAGCGATCGACTTAAACGGACTGCGGCAGTGCGGCGCCAACGCCGTGATGCGTGTGCCTTCGTTCTCCGGGTCGCGGGAGTTCAAGACGAAGACCGGGATATTCTTCTGCACGGCCGGTAGAATCGTCGCGGGATGCAGCACTTTGGCGCCGAAGTAGGCCAGCTCCGCCGCCTCTTCAAAGCTGATGGTACGCACGCGCAGGGCATCTGGGCAGACGCGCGGGTCAGCCGTCATGATGCCATTCACGTCGGTCCAGATCTCGATCGCTTCGGCGTCCAGGCCGCCGCCGATTAGCGCCGCGCTGAAGTCCGAGCCGCCGCGGCCCAACGTGGTGGTTGCGCCGGTGAGTGTCGAGCCGATGAAGCCACCCATCACGACAACGCGACCGGCCCGCACCTGTGGCAAGACATGCTCCCGCAGGCGCTCGGCAATCAGTTCGCTCTGGGGGACAGCCCGGGTGTGCTGCGCGTCGGTGATGATGCTGTTCCGGGCGTCCACATGCTCCGCGTTCATGCCGCGTTCGTTGAAGGCGGACGCCACCATGCGGCTGGAAAGGCGCTCGCCATAGGAGGCGACCATGTCCGTGGTGCGCGGCGTTAGCTCGCCCACGGCGGCCAGGCCGCGCAGCACCTCCTCCAGTGCGTCGAAATCTGCATCGATGGCGTATGTGATTTCCGTGAGCGCATCTCCGCTCACCAGCTGAGTCACCGTCTCATGATGCCGTGCCCGCAGCCGCGCGCTGATCGCCAGCGCTTCGGTCCTATCGCCGAGGCCAGCAGCAATCGCGGCTGATAACAGCTGGTCGGTCACCTTGGCCATGGCGCTCACCACCACCACTGGCTGCTTTCCATCGTTGACTCGCCCGGCGACGATGCCCGCTGTCCGCGCGATGGCTGTGGCATCCTCGACCGAGGTGCCGCCGAACTTCATGACGACCAGGTTCATCCGTGCAGGGCCGTTCTGCCTGTCTGGGCTGCGCGGCCAGACGCTTCAAATTTGCCCAGGGTGTGCAGAAGCTCTGCGTTGAGCACCGCCGCGCCAGCCGCACCGCGAATGGTGTTATGTGAGAGCACGGTGAACTTCCAGTCAAGCAGCGTGCACGGGCGCAAGCGGCCCACCGTGGCAGCCATGCCCGCGCCGCGCATCCGGTCTAGCCTGGGCTGCGGGCGGTCCTCATCGTCTGCGAATTCGACCGGCTGCTCAGGCGCCGTCGGCAGGCCCTGGCCGGCCAGCGGTGTGAAATCGCGCCATGCTGCCAGGACCTCTTCACGCGTGGCGCGCGTTCTCAACCTCACGCTAACGCACTCCGTATGGCCATCCTCTACCGGCACACGATTACAGTGCGCGCTCACCTTAGCGTCCAGGGTTTGTACCTGGTCGCCGCTGAGCTTGCCCAGCAGCTTCAGCGTCTCGGCTTCGAGCTTCTCTTCTTCATTCCGGATGAAGGGCACCACGTTGCCCAGGATGTCGAGTGAGGGGACGCCCGGATAGCCTGCGCCGCTTACCGCCTGCATGGTCGAGACAAATAAGCTCTCGATGCCGAAGCGCTCCTCGAGCGGCTTGAGCGCAAGCACCAGCCCAATGGCCGAGCAGTTCGGATTGGTGACGATGAAGCCGCCGTGCTCCCGCCGCCACATCTGTAATTCAAGCAGTGGCAGATGGCTGGCATTCACCTCTGGTATCACCAGCGGCACATCGGCCTGCATGCGAAAGGCGCTTGAGTTCGAGACCACGGAACATCCAGCGGCCGCGAAGAGCGGCTCCATCTCACGCGCGATGTCAGCATCCAGTGCGGCAAAGATGATGTCAGGCGCATTGTCTGGGATAGCCGGCGAAAGGCGCAGGTTCGCCACGCTCGCGGGAATGGAAGTGTCCAGCCTCCAACGCACCGCATCTGTGTAGCGTTTGCCGCTGGAGCGATCGCTCGCCGCAAGCCATCCCACTTCAAACCAGGGATGCCGCTCCAGCAGTTGAATAAACCGCTGGCCCACGGTACCGGTGGCGCCTAAAATGCCGATCTGTTGTTTTTTTTGCATGGTATGAAAGTCTTGGAGACGATTTTAACGCGTCTTCCGAACGAGGCCTCACACCTTCCGAAGCCGGAGACGCCAGTCCAGAGCGACGCGTGCATCGACCTATTTGTTGCCGTAGGTGAAATCCGCAGCCGCCGTCCCATGCGACGGAACCGTCACACTCATCTCCTGCTTGCCAAGTTGCTCGTGATCGGCAGCCAGCGTGTACACGCCCGGCGGCAATCCGTTGATGATGAAGTGCCCGCTCGCGTCCGATACGGCAAAGAACGGATTCGAAGCCACGTTGATATACGCCTGCATCCATGGGTGGTTGTTGCAGCGCACGGGCATCATCAGCTCCGGCACGGTGAAGACGTGGCGCGTGGTGCCGCCGTTAGGCGGCTGCGAGATGTCGAAGGCCTGGTTACCCCCGGCCGTCGGCTCCGGATGCACATTGTGCATCGTCGGATCGCTGTTGCGAAACTCAACCGGCTGGCCCGCCATCACGCCTAGCACGTGCGGCACGTACCGGCAGCCCTTCTGGTCGAGCACCACGGCCGTTGAAGACGGCGCATAAACCTTATTACCTAGCCCGTCCTTCACGTAGAGGAAGACGTTGGCCAGCTTGCCGTCGTTCACCACGTATTGCTGCGTATAGTTCGGGCCATCGCTGCTCATCGCGCACGCCGGGTCCTGCGCCATATCGATTTCGATCGGGGGCGGCCCCTTGTGAGCGAAGTGTACCGTTCCTTCGATCGCCCCGGCGGTTGCAGGATCGATCTGCGTAAAAGCAGCGGCGGTGTGCGCGGTCGCGCCGTTGCTGCTGTGCTTACAGCCCGAGAAGGGAAGCAGGAATGCGGCGCTTGCTACGGCTAGGACCCAGCGAGTGTGGCGGACAATCATGATCTTCTACTCCGATTCCGGTGGCAGCGCTGCCAAAACAGCGTCAGCAAAGGCGCTCGTTCCGGCACTCCCACCTACGTCACGCGTGAGCGTCTTTTTTTCCGTATAGACAATCTCGAGCGCGGTCTGCACCCGGTCCGCCGCAGAAGTTTCACCAAGATGCCGCAGCATCAGGATCGCCGACTGCAGCAATGCAGTAGGGTTGGCAATGTCCTTGCCGGCAATGTCGGGGGCCGATCCGTGCACGGCTTCAAAGATCGCGGAGTTCACGCCCAGATTCGCCCCGGGCACCAGTCCCAGTCCGCCAACAAAGGCGGCGCACAGATCGCTGACAATATCGCCATACAGGTTTTCCAGCAGCAGCATATCGTATTGGTAAGGGTTCATCACCAGCTGCATGCAGGTGTTGTCGATAATGTGCTCTGCATAAACAACTTCGGGAAAACCGACGGCGACCTCTCGTGCGCAGCGCAGAAAGAGGCCGTCCGACAGCTTCATGATATTGGCTTTGTGGATGGCATGGATCTTCTTGCGACTGTGTAGCCGCGCGTACGCAAAGGCGAACTTCGAGATACGCGTGCAGGCCTTCTCCGTCGTCACCTTGATCGATTCGACGACCCCCGGCACCACCTCGTGTTCCAGCCCGACATAGAGCCCCTCGGTGTTCTCGCGAACGATGATCAGGTCTACATTCGGGTACTTGGTGACCAAGCCAGGCAGGTTCTTAATCGGACGAAAGTTCGCAAAGAGCTCGAAATACTTGCGCAGCGCCACGTTGATGGACGAGAACCCCCCACTGATGGGCGTGGTAACCGGTCCCTTTAGCGCAACGCGGGTGCGCTCGATCGAGGCATACAGCTCTTTTGGGATGTACGCACCTTGCTGTTCAAAAGCCTCTGCGCCGGCGAGAAAGGGCTCCCAGGCAAACTTGACGCCAGTCGCTTCCAAGATGCGGACAACAGCCGCCGTGACCTCTGGGCCAATACCGTCCCCGGCGATCAGCGTGACGGCGTGGGTCTTCAATGGAGAGCCGGTCGGGGAACCAGCTTGTAGGTCCGCATGTGATTCGGTCATTCCTTGGTGTGCTCCAGCTTGCTCTTGCTGTGTGTTCGCTATTGGCATATCTCTTCAGCCACGCTCTCGTTTGGCCGCTTCGGCGCGCCGCTTCACGCCCTGCTCTTTGGAGGTGAGCAACTGCTCCAACTCTTCCTTGAACTCGCGCACATCAGTGAAATCGCGATAAACGCTGGCAAAGCGAATGTAGGCTACGGTGTCCAGTGTTTTGAGCCGGTTCATGATCAGCTCGCCAATCTCGCTGGTGGTGCATTCGCGCTCCGGAGAATCGACCAGAAATGTCTCTGTCTCGTCGACGATAGATTCGAGCTTGGTGGCGGGAACGGGCCGCTTTTCGCAGGCGCGCAGCAGGCCGCTCAGCACCTTTTGGCGTTCGAACTTCTCGCGGCGCCCGTCTTTCTTAACCACCAGGTAGGGAATTTCGTCGATGCGCTCATAGGTGGTGAAACGCTTGTTGCAGCGCTCACACTCGCGACGGCGGCGTATCGAATCGGCTTCCTTGCTCTCGCGCGAATCCACAACGCGATCTTGCCCAAAGCCGCAATAGGGACACTTCATGATCGGATAACAGCAGTTTACCAGCCTGCAAGTATGTAAGGGCCTGCACCGCAAAGTACGCCAGGTTCGCGAGGTCTAGCCTAGCGCAGTAAACACCAGATCACTGCAGATCCTCAACAACTCTGGTTTGCCTGCTGTCCGCTGCCGCCCCACTCTTGAGGTGTCAATTGAGCTGATACATGCGCTTACGCCTCGACGGCGGCCACGGCCTCGTCGCCCAGGTGTTCGGCCTCTTCGGAGACGGCCTTGAGCGAGACGTGCTCGAATCTCGACCAGATCAGGCCGACCGGGATGATGCTCATAAATGTAACCACCAGCAGAGCCGTGCCGCAGGCGAGTGCCGGCTCCGGCCGCACCAGAAAGAGCTGCTGCATGGTCTGCTGCAGCGCAAGGATCTGGGCAAACCAACTCACCACCGGGATGGGCACGACAGAGCTGGCCATGCTCGCCACCATCAGAATCACGCAGCGGGTCAGCGTCATGTGGGCAAGTGCCGGGGCGGCGTTGAAGGCTCGCACCGTGCTCAGGTAGCCAGAGGCGATCATAGCCCACATTAGCAGTGAGAGTCCGGCGGCTTGAAGAAAGTCGCCGATCGAGGAGATGGCGCTCAGGCCATCGCGGAAGGCGCGAATCTTGGCGGCGATCGCCGTGCCAGCCTTGGACTTGATCTTGCTCTCAGCCCAGCTCGCGATGGCCTCCCCGGAGAGCCGCACAGCAAAAGCCAACGCTATCAGGGCCACGCAACCGGCCAAACCACCTTCCGCGAAGCGCCGGGCATTATCCGCGTGGGGCAGAGAGGCACGGTCAGGTGCCAGCAATAGCGTCAGCGCAAAGATCAACACCATGGACCCCGCATCGAACATGCGCTCCACGGCGTACACGGCCACTTGCAGGCCCAGGTCGGTGCGTGTCTTGCGAGCGACCAGGTAGGGGCGGGTAAGATCGGCTACCCGGCCCAGCAGGGCGACAGCGGTAAAGCCGATCACTTGCGTTCCCAGCAACGAGAAGAGCCCGACCTTCTTGGTGCGCTTCAGAAAGACAGCCCAGCGCACCGCACGGACGATATAAGCCAGGTAGATCATCGCCGCGCCAAAGACGATGTTGTCCCAGCTTACGTAGTGCACCTGTGCAGCCAGCACGCTCCAGTTGAAATGGGCGTGATGGCTGGCATAGGCGATCAGCGCGACCACGACAGCCAAACCGACCAGGTACAAGAGCCAACGATTATTCTTCAAAGTCCGGAGCTCCATGTGTCTTGGCATCGCGGTGTCTTGGCATTGCCGTGTTTTGGCCGTTGCCGCGTCTACTTGGCAGCGAGTTGTGCGATCGTGGCGGTCCCAGGGAGGCTGGCCGCCAGGAGCTTGCGCCGGTTGAACTCATGGATCACGCGCGCGACATACGCGCGCGTCTCGCGATAGGGCGGAATCCCGTGATACTTATCCACGGCTGCCGGACCGGCGTTATACGCGGCTAGCGCCAGCGCCAGATTATCGCGGTAACGCAGCAGCAGCGCGTTCAGGTACGTTGTGCCGCCCTGGATATTCTGGTCTGGCTGGAAGCTATCGCTCACGCCCAGTTGCTGGGCGGTCCCCGGCATCAGCTGCATCAGTCCGCGTGCTCCGGTCCGGCTTACCGCGCGGATGCGGCCGCCGCTTTCTGCCCGAATGACGCTGGCTAGCAGGTCCACATCGAGGTTCTTTTGCGCGCCGGCCTTGGCCATCATCGAGCGCAGCTCAGCCGGGGTTGGGTTGGCAGGCGGGGATGGGATCTTTAGGATCTGTGTTGGCGTTGGAACAGCGACGGGAGGCAAGAGGACGTTTTCAACCGAGGAAACCTCTCCCGCGCCAACCTCCACGAAGTTATCGGGGCCGGCGCCTAGATAGAGCCGAACATGCTCACCGACCGTGTCGCGATGATCGCAGGTAAGGTCGAAGCCGTTCCGGAGCGTGACGTGCTCCGCCGCAAACAGAGGCGCTTGGTACCCAAGCAGGGCAGAGACCAGCAGCCCCGCCACTCCCAGCCATGTGCGCGGACGGACCATCTCCAAAACTCTACCATGCCGAGGTGACAGCCTGATCTTCATCCGCAGATCTGGAGGTAACTTCAGACTCGGAGGTAACTTTCGCGGCATTCCGGCGGAGCGCCTCTTCGATGACCAGGGCGACGCCATCCTCGTCGTTAGAAGAGGCAAAGCCCCAGCCGTTCTGACAGGCCAGGGCCTGCATCTCTTCGCTTGCGTTGGCCATTAGGATGGGCTGGCCGGCATAGTTCAACATCTCGACATCATTGAAGTTATCGCCGATGGCCATGACCTCCTGCCGATCGATCCCATGGCTCTGGGCCAGACGGCGCAGGGTGGTGCCCTTGGAGCACCCGGGCGGCAGCAGGTCCAGAATCCCCAGGTCGCGGTCCGGGTACTCAGTGCGGTGCATGGCCAGCGCAGAAGGCAGAAACTGGCTCTCCAAGGCCAGCTCGGCCTCGCGCACGCGGGCGATCGTACCGCACATCATGCCCTGGATCGGCGATTCGCCACTCTCAAAGGCACGCTCCAGCGGCACAATCTGGGTGATGAACTCGAGATTGGCCTCTACCCACTTAGAGATCTGCTGATGCACGGCCCCTGCGTTTTCGACAACTAGTCCTTCTGGGCCTTCGCGGTCAAAGGTGAAGACCATTGTTTGTCCAAAGGACCGCAGCGGAGCGCAGAGCGCACGCGCGGTCTCGATGGGCAGCAAGGTCCGGCTCATTAGCTCGCCGGCGAAGTTGCGCACCACACTGCCGTTGGAGGAGATCATGATCGACTCTTCGCTCAATCCAGCCTGGCTGACCACGGGCGTGGCATACCCGTGCCTGCGCCCGGTGGCGATCACAATATGAACTCCGGCAGCCTCAGCGGACCGCAGCGCGCGGCAGTTGCGCTCACTGATCGTGGTTCCAGAGGAAGGAAGCAGTGTGCCGTCGATATCGATGGCCACCATGCGGGTAACGGAAGGAGGCATGCATTCCCAGTGTATCGCGTCAGATCGAGATGGCATGGGCTTGGGGCGCAGGGAACGCGTATTCTAGCGGGATGCCGAAAGACTCCGCGCCAACCCCGCCACTTCCTGCAAAACCCGCCCCGCCCCAAGAGGAAACCGCTCCGGCGGTGATAACCGAGGGCGCGTCTGCTACGGAGTCTCCCATCGAGTACGATCGTCGCGGCGTACCTTTGCCCGCGCGTGCTAAAGTGGGCGGCATCATAACGCCCCAATAAAGGCAATCCGATGCTGCGCGCAGTCCTTGTCTCGGTATGTCTGCTTTCCATTCATTGCTGGACCAGCAGCAGGTTTTGATCAGCGGCGCAGTGCACACGCCGGATGGCAGGCCGGTGCCGGATGCTGTCTTCCCGTGTGCAAAGTAAGTCCATGCGATAGGAACGCTCGACCGGCTTCCTTTTCACCTGAAAGGGAAGCCGGAGTATGAGTATGTGAGCGATAAGCCTACGAGGAGCATGGGAATCCGCCAGCAATACGACTCTTGAATTATGCTGACGAGGGCTGGAAGACGAGAAAGCTTGAACAGGAGATGCAAAATGACAACGCAAGAAGTGGCCGATGAGCTAGTAAAACTATGCGAAGAGGGTAAATTTCTTGAAGCTGTAGAGAGCCTCTACTCGAACGATATCGTGAGTGTGGAGGCCGGGGCACCGCCGGGAAGGTCGCGCGAATCGAAAGGACTAGAAGCGGTGAAGGCAAAGGGCGAGTGGTGGCAAGCGAACCATGAGGTCCATGCCTCGACCGTCAAGGGTCCACTGGTGGCCGGGTCCCACTTCGCCGTCACTTTCAAACTGGATGTGACGTTCAAACCGGAAAACCGGCGTTTCCAAACGGAAGAGGTTGCCGTCTACAAGGTTGCAGGCGGCAAGATTGTTTACGAAGAGTTCTTTTACAACATGGGGACGTAAAAGTGCAGGAGATCCGACTGAACCTCAGCGTTCTTTTGCGGACGGGCGCTGGGTGGCTTCGTTAAACGGCCAGCTCGCCAGCGTCGTTACCGGGCAGATGCTCGCGTCACAGGCGAAGCGGCCCCCTTCGAGCGCATCGTCGGCGTGCCCCTCTGGTCGTATGGAGGCGCTTCGCTGGCTTACTTCTTTGGGCGCTAAGGATTAGATGACGGGGCTCGGCACAGCGGCAGTTTTGGGACTAGACAAAGGCTGCACCTGCCAAGCTTCAATCTGGGCTAGCGCCTCGGAAAGTCGCACGACAACACGATCCGGACCGATTTGCCCGAAGCGCTCCCGCGTGGTCTCCGGGTCTTGTGTAGAGTGCCAAAACCCGACCAGCAATCGATTGTCGCCGAGGTGCTCGCGCAGCCTGTGGCACAAGATGCGGGTCTGGGTAAATGCAAATGGCGGCAGGGTCGAAACGCACACGATAGTGGACGAATCTTGCCCCAGCCGTTCCAGAATCTCTGGATTGACGGCGCTTGTTGGCAACAGCAGCGTGTCATGCCCCGCGCGCTCGAGCAGCTGCGCCAGCATGGTAGCGGTCAGCTCGTCCGCGGGGTCGCTGGCCGGAATACAGACCACCGGCGATCGCCGTGGCTCCATAGTGAGTTTGGCTTCAGCAGCGCTCGAGACGGCCGGGGTGACAGGCTCTTTATGCTCCGTTAGTTCGGCCACTAATTCGGTCGTACTCAGAATGAGGAAGTTGCTGTGCGCCTCATCCAGACCTCCCTTGTGCCGGTCCTGCTCCGCCATTCCGAGCGCCGGGACTACTACGTCGTCGTAGAAGCTAACCAGCGTTCGTCCTTCCAGGAAGCGATCCGCAATCGCGTGCGCTTCCGTCTGATCCATAGCCAGCAGGCGTTCGTAGAATTTGGTCTCCGGGGCCAGCTCGGCTTCGTCGCCGAGCAGGATGTGAAGAAAGCTCATCTGCGGCACATGGCGGCCCATCACGATCAGGCACACCGTCAACGGGGTCGCTAAAACCAGCCCGGCCCAGCCCCAGAGCATGCTCCAGAAAATAGCCGAGGCCAGCAACGCCAGCGCGGAGACGCCCGTGCGTGACCCATAGAACCAGGGCTCGAAGAAGTTGGCGGTGGCCATCTCCAGCACAAAGAAGAGTGCTAGCGTGAAGAGAGCCGGGTACCAGTTGGGAAAGACGGCGACAGCGAAGATCACCGGCATCAGGCCGCCAGCGATCGTGCCCACGTATGGAACATAGCGCAAGATGCCAGCCAGCGCGCCCCAAAGCGTAGCGTCCGGCACGCCGATCAGGAAGAGTCCGAGCCCGAAGAGAAGCCCAAAGCAGACGCAAACAATAAATTGACCGACCAGATAGCTGCTGATCCGCGTTGCGGCGTCTTTGAGCGCTTGCGTCATCAGGTTCAGGCGGCCCTTGCCCGCCAGCAGCAGCAGCCGGTTGCGCAGGTCTTCCCGGTTCATCAGCATGTAAATGGTGAAGATGATGACCACACCGGCGACACCGAGCGGCTTCAGCACCGGCCCCAGCAGCTCCTGGGCATAGCGCGCGGCGCTGATGGGCGGTTGAATCACCTGAACCGGCAAAGGTTGCTGCACCGTGGGTGTGGTCCCGGCCGGGGCGGCGGCGATTCTTCCCCGCCGGCGAGACCGCGAACTTTCAAGCGTGTGGTCTTCCTGGGTGACTGCCGGTGTTCGCGTCGATAGCTCCGTCGTCATCTCCTCCAGGCTGGTGATCGCATGGCCCGCAGCACCTCCGATCGGCGTGTGGAGGCTATTGAGCTTGGCCTGGATGTTGCCGCGGTAGTCGGGCAGCAGCTCTGCCACATGGACCAGCTGCCGGGTGACGACAAAGCCCAGGGTGCCTACGGCAGAGAAGAAGATCAGGATGACGAGGACTACCGCAGTCGCTCGCCCCAGCCACTTCTCCAGCCGGAGAACCGCCGGCGCAAGAAGGAAGTTGAGCACCAGCGCGAAGGCGACCGGCACCAACAGCTCACGCGCAAAATACAGCGTGAGAATAATGAAAGCGATCAGCAGGAGTGGTTCGCTGGCGAGAAAACCGCTGCGGGCTCGCGTCGAGATGGGTGAGCCTTGGGCTGGCACGTTAGCGCATTTTCTCCTGATTCTGTCAACGCTCGGAGTAGATCTCTGTGCAGCCTTTCTTCGAAGAAAGACTGCGTCCGTTTCTGCTTGCCGGCCACACCTACAGGAGAGATGCTCTGATTCGCTGGATCAGCGATCCTTTACACGGGTGTATACCAGAGTGCCGCCAGGGATAGCGACAGAAATCAGGGATGTCCGGCTCTGGTCTGAGCCCTACTCAGGTCCGCGTTTCTTCGTTGCACCGAGGTAGGGGTCGTGCGCGGACTAGCCGCGATCCCCAACGCTCTGCTCCCTCCACTGACAACATCTTGCCCTCATGCGCTCGAGAGTTGCATACGTCTCTTGAGGGATGGCAGCGTTAGAAAGGAGCAGAGCAGGCGCGTAGGCCATCAGCAGTATGTGGATGGAAGCATGGAAAGCCGCAGCTGCGAGTGGCCGCCGGTCTTCACCTCGGGCGACTCACGCGGGTGCGAATGGATCATCATCATGAAAATGAAGTATAAGCATACAAGGGCGACGAGAATCAAAATCACGAATTGCAAGATCGAGCGGCCACCTAAGGTTTGTCTCGCCATTCGCTCTCCCTCGTCCCGCTTACATTACTATGTCTGCTGCCAGGGTCAATAGCCATGGGCAATTAGGAACTCGAGGGTGAGCTCACTGGTTGTCTTCTGCGAGGACTGCTCCGCAAATTTAATCAGCACATCGGCTTCCAGGTTGACTGGATCTCCTACCCGGAGCGTGTGCAGATTTGTGCGCGCATAGGTGTGCGGAATGACTGCCACCCCTACCTTGTGTTCCGCTCGCTTCGCCACGGTCAGGCTGATCCCTTCGATGGCGATCGAGCCTTTTTCCACGACAAAACGCGCGACCGGCTCGGGCACGGAGACCTCCATCCACCAATCGGTGTTAGCCCCCTCCGCAACCGGACGCAGCGCCAGGAGTTCACCTGTCGCATCCACGTGACCCTGCACAATATGCCCGCCGAGCGGTGCGCCGGCGGGAGTGGGAAGCTCCAGGTTGACCTGACTGCCGGGAGCGAGGCGGGTCAGTGAGGTGCGGTGTACAGTCTCTTCCGCCAGGTCGGCCTCAAACTGATTGCCAGCAATGGCAAGCGCGGTGAGGCAGACGCCGCTCACCGCCACACTGTCCCCCTCGTGCAAACGCGAAGCGAGGCCGGCTGCTTCTACCACGATGCGGCGCGTCCCCTCGCGATCCTCGACCTTCAGGATCGACCCGGTCTCCTCGACCAACCCGGTAAACATGCGTAGAGCTTACGCCTCCAACCGTTTCAGTGTAGATATAGAGACGCGATCGGAAGAGTGAACGTTGCCGGCCGGATTTTAACTCCACGAGTCGCGCAACGTCCCTTCAAAGGCGAAGTCTGGGCCAAACTGGTGGAGCGCGTAGGTGAGGATCCTGGGCCAGCGGGTGGGCGGGCCTGGGGCAAGCAGCGAAAGGGCCTCCGCCCCGAGGAACGTTGGCGCGTAGAAGAGGATGAGCCGGTCAACGGCGTCGCTGAGCAGAGCACTCCGGTTCAACCGCGCACCCCCCTCAAACAACACGCTGGTGATGTTTTGCTCGCCAAGTTTGCCCAGCACCGCCTGGAGCGAAAGTCCTCCCTCAGCCTGGGCATCGGTCTGGAAGACCTGCACTCCACGGTCGGTCAACGCGCGTCGCTTGCTCTCGTCGTTGCTCCGGGTGAAGACGGCCACATCCTGGCCTGCGCCCTGGTTCGCGCTCTTTACTAGCCGTGAGGTGAGCGGCAGCCGCAGGGAGGAGTCCAGCACGACCCGCAACAGGGGACGGCGGCGTGAGCGATGGCTGCGGTCGGTCAGTAGCGGATCGTCTGCCAGCACCGTATTTATGGTCGTCAGCAGCGCGTCATTCCGGTGCCGGAGCTGCTGGACCTCCTCGCGCGCCGCCGGGCCGGTGATGGTCAGCGGCTTGCCGGGAAACTGGTTCGCTTCTGCGATTCGGCCGTCCAAGGTAGCGGCAATCTTGAGCGTCACAAAGGGCAAGCGCGTGCGGATGAATCGGGCGAAAGCATCATTGAGCGCTCGGGCTTCGGCCTGAAGAACGCCCAGGGTCACCTGCACGCCAGCTGCTTTCAGAATGTCGATGCCCCGGCCGTGCACTGCAGGGTTGGGATCGGCAGTGGCAATGACCGCTCGAGTCACTCCGGCCGCCACCAGAGCCTTGGCGCATGGCCCGGTCCGCCCGTAGTGGCTGCACGGCTCTAGCGTGACGTAAGCAGTAGAGCCGCGCGCCAGGCCGCCGGCATGCTTAAGCGCGACGATCTCTGCGTGATCGCGGTGATCGTACTGATGAAAGCCGCGCCCGACGATCTGGCCGGGACTCCCTTCGGCGTTGCCGCGGACCAGAACGCACCCCACTGTTGGATTGGGCGACGCAAGACCGACACCCTGCTCGGCCAATGCCAGTGCGCAGCGTATCCAGTGGGCGTCGATGGCGGAGACGTCGAAGCCGGGTGCGTCGAGATCGGGTGCATCCATGCCGGAAACTACGCGCCGAGGAGCGAATCGGCGAAAGCTTCGCTATCAAACGGAAGCAGATCGTCGAGCTTTTCGCCAATACCGACAAAGCGCACCGGCAACCGCAGCTCCCGCGCGATGGCGACGGCGATGCCGCCCTTGGCCGTGCCGTCGAGTTTGGTGAGCACGATCCCCGTAACTCCTGCTGATTCGGTAAAGAGCCGCGCCTGCTGCAGGCCATTCTGGCCGGTTGTCGCATCCATCACCAGCAGCACCTCATGGGGCGCATCGGGGATGATGCGCTGAGTAATGCGGCGCATCTTGTCGAGCTCGAGCATCAGGTTGTTTTTGGTGTGGAGGCGGCCGGCAGTGTCGACTAGCAGCACGTCGGTGGTGCGCGCCTTCGCCGCCGTCAACGCGTCGAAGAGGACTGCTGAGGGATCGTCGCCCTGCTTAGTTTTGATGATCTCGACGCCAGTGCGCTGCCCCCAGACCTCCAGCTGCTCGATGGCTGCCGCGCGGAATGTGTCAGCCGCGCAGAGCAGAACCGTCTTGCCCTGCTTACGGTACCAGGCTGCCAGCTTGCCGCTGGTGGTGGTTTTGCCGGTGCCGTTGACGCCGACCAGCAGGATAACCTCAGGCCCGATCGCGACCACGCGCGGTGGCGTCTGGTATTCGTCGAGGATGTTCTTGATCTCGGTCTTGAGCAGGGCCTTCAGCTCGGCTCCATCGCGGATCTGGTGATTCAAGGCGCGCTCGCGCAGCACGGTCAGGATCTCCTGCGCCGTGCCCACACCCAGGTCGGAGGCAATCAGGCTCAACTCCAGATCGTCGAGCGAACGCTCGTCGATCTCGACAGTGAGCGCAACAATCGACTCCAATTTTTCCGAGAGGTTCTCGCGCGTGGCGGTGATGGCCTCGCGCATACGGCTGAATATGCTGCGTCTTTTAGGCTCCTCTGCCTCTTTTAAGCTGCCGAACAGGGTCTGAATCATAGGAAAGCTCGTTCTTCCGAGTGTACCAAGGGAGCTAGAAGCTGCTTTTCAGAACTCGCCCCGGCCTGGGCGCGCCATCAGCTCGCGCACCGCGTCCAGCGGTGGCTTGCCCCGATGCAGGATCGCGTCGACCTGCTCGGTGATTGGCATATCGACCTCGTATTTGCGCGCCAGCCCGAGTGCAGCGCCCGTGGTGCCGACGCCCTCCGCTACCTTGCCACCCAGGTCGGCCAGGATCGCAGGGAGCGGCCGCCCCTTGCCGAGCTCGATGCCGACGCGGCGGTTTCTGGAGAGCGAGCCAGTGCAGGTGAGTACAAGATCACCCACGCCGGCAAGCCCCGCAATCGTCTCCGGGCGTCCGCCGCAGGCCACGGCCAGACGCGTGACCTCCGCGATACCCCGAGTAATCAGCGCGGCCGCGCTGTTGTGTCCAAGCTCCAGGCCGGCGACGACCCCGGTGGCGATGGCAATGACATTCTTCAGCCCACCGCCTAGCTCGACTCCAGCGACATCGTCGTTGGTGTAAAGACGCAGCGAGGGACTCGAGAACTCATGCTGGACGCGCGATGCCAACCCAGCATCCGCGGATGCGATCGTGATAGCCGTGGGCGCACCCCCCGCCACCTCCTGCGCAAATGACGGGCCGCTGAGCACGCCAAGCGGCAGTTGCAGACCACCTTCCGCGAGCACGCCGGTGATTACCTCACTGACCCGCAGGTGCGTGCCATTCTCAATGCCTTTGGTCGCGCTCACTAGCAGCTGCTCAGGCGTGAGGTGGGCCACCATCTCCCGGTACACTGCCCGGACGTGATTCGAGGGCATCACGCTGACGACGATCTCGGCTCCTTGCAAAGCTGTGGGGAGATCAGCGGTCGGAGTAATCTCTTGAGGAACGGGATAGCCGGGCAGAAAGGCACGGTTTTCGCCTGTCTGCCTAATCGTATCAGCAACAGTTTCATTATGCGTCCAAAGGGTAACAGAATGGCCCCGCCCCGCAAGACTGATGGCGAGGGCTGTGCCCCAGGCGCCGCTGCCGATAATGCCGATCTTGCTCATTCCTGCGGATGCTTGGCTCATTTCGCGAACGCTTGGCCCCTGGCTGCGCAAACGCGGCTCAAGTCGCAGACGCCTTGGGCTTGCCGAAGCGGTACTCGGTCCCCTTCAGCAGGCGGCGTATGTTGCCATGATGCTTTGCAATCAGAATGGCAGGAACCGCGATGATAACGGCGATGAGGAACGGCGTGAGTGGCTCACGGCGGAGTAGAAGAGCGGCGATCGGGAAGACAATGGCAGCCAGGATCGAGGAGAGCGAAACATAGCGGCTGAGCCACACGGCGGCGGCAAAGACGGCGACAGCGATCAACGCGGCCACGGGTGAGATCGCAAGAAAGACGCCGAAGGCGGTAGCTACGCCCTTGCCACCACGGAAGCCCAACCATAGCGGAAAGATGTGTCCCAGAATGGCGCAGAGGGCGGCGAGCGCGATCAGGTTCTGAGCGATGGCTAAATCGAAACCAAGGTGCCGCGCAGCGGAATACGCAACAGATACGGCGACGTATCCCTTCACCGCATCCAGCAGAAACGTCAGCAGACCCAGCCATTTGCCGCCGGAACGCAGGACGTTAGTAGCCCCTATATTGCCGCTGCCCTTAGCGCGAATATCTTCACGGCGAAAGGTCCGCATCAGGATCCATCCGAAGGGGATGGATCCAAACAGATACCCTAAGCAGCCGAGCAGAATGAAGGTGTTGGCCATGTGCTTCCGGTTGAGTGTAGCAGCCCGGCCTACACGCGGCTGGCGCATTACATCAGCTTGCGGCGGACAAGATCCAACGCCTGTTGAGCCGACAACGCGCGGATGCGCTCGCGAGCTCCCGCCGCATCGCCACCGCTGGTAAAGGGGGCAAAATTCTTCTCGACTACCTCCGTCTCCTTCCCATCCGCGACGGCGATGTAGACCAAGCCGACCGGCTTCTCAGGCGTGCCGCCACCCGGCCCTGCAATGCCCGTTACAGCAAGTCCAAACGTAGTGCCAGTCTTCGCGCGAATGCCTTCGGCCAGCGCGCGCGCGACCTGCTCGCTTACCGCGCCGTGCTGCTCGATGAGCGCCGGATCGACATCGGCAAGCAGCGTCTTCATTGCATTGCTATAGACAACGGCTCCGCCCAGAAACGACCGCGAGCTGCCGGCGATGCTCGTAAGCCTCTGCGCGATCAGCCCACCCGTGCAGCTCTCGGCGGTCGCAAGCGTTCTGCCGTGCATGCCCAGGTAGTAGAGGACGATCTGCTCCAGCGACTCCCCTTGCGACGAGTAGATGAGGTCCTCGAGCTCCTCCTCGATGCGGCCAGCGAGCTCATCCACGCGTGACTGCGCTAGCTCCAGCGAGGGCTTTTCGCAAATAAGATTCAACTGAATGTCGCCAGTGTGCGCCAGAATGCTCGTCTCGATATCGTTGTACTGCTTGTAGATGGGAGCGATGCGCGCATCGGCGGCGGACTCCCCGATCATGGCTGCCTTCAGCGTACGCCGGGCCATATGGCGCCCCGGAAGCACCTCTTTGAGACGCGGAATGCACTCGGTTTCAAAGAGCGGCTTCAGCTCCGACGGCGGCCCGGGCAGCAGCATCAGGATCTTGCGATGGCCGTTGAAGACCGTGTCCAGCCACTGGGCTGGAGCCGTGCCATTCGCATTGGGCACAACGCTTGCGCCGTCCAGCACATCTGCCTGCTGCGCGTTGTTCTCCGTCATGGTGAGGCGGCGGGCGGCAAAGCGCTTGTAAAGTTGGGCTACGATGTCGGCGTTGCGGCGTATGGGGATGCCCAGCGCCTCGGCAACCGCCTGCCGGGTGAGGTCGTCTTCCGTCGGACCCAGACCACCCATGACCACGACGATGTCCACGCGCTGCGCTGCCGTGCGCACGGCGCCAACAAGGTGCGCGAGCCGGTCTCCAACAATGGTCTTGAACGCAACCCTGACGCCCAGGCCATTGAGGCGGTCGGTCACAAACAGGGAATTGGTGTCCTGGCGAAACGGTGTCAGCAACTCTGACCCGACGGCGATGACTTCAGCGATCATCCGGGTGTATATCCTCCTCTACTATTCTCATGGCGCGGATTCTCATGGCATTGTATAAACCAGGCGGAGGAGGGGGCCCAGCTTCCCTGATGCCTCTCCGGGCAGAGATCCGGACGCAGTCGACGGTGGCAGCTACAGCGCAGCGAGGCCTTCGACTCCCAACGGTACATCATAAACGGCGTCGTGTGTCGCGACGATCGCGCTGCCTCTGGGCGCAAAGGCCAGTCCCACGATGCCATTGCCAGCGATGACCAGCTCCGGCTCTTCACCTGCCCCAGGATCGGGTGCAATGCGCAGTACTCCGCGCCGGCCGCGATAAGATGCTGCAACATACAGGCCGCCGGCGATGTCCACCGCTATGCCCTGTGGCCGGCCCAGGCCGCGGAAGTAGGTGCGGATTACTCCGTTACGATCAATGGCATAGACGGCATCGTTGCTGGAGGTGGTAGGGCCGGTGACGAAGAGAGTGGCATCCGGTCCGAAGGCCAGATGGTACGCCGCTACGCTTGCTTCCAGCGTGGCGAAGACAAAGATCTGCCGGTCGCGGGCAATCTTGAAGATGGTGCCGCTCCGGTCGCCGCAGTAGAGATTGCCCTCCGCGTCGAAGGCCAGACCGGTGGCCACGCCCATGCCTTCGACAAAGACCGAGGATGCACCCTGCGGCGTGATGCGGTGGATCGTGCCCTCATGCCGCGAGGAGACGTAGAGCGAGCCATCGTCGTCGAGAGCCAGGCCGGTTGGGTTCAGCAGATCGGTGACAAAGGCATCGGCGTCCCCCTCAGGCGAGATACGGAAGACCGAGACCGGCATCTTCTGACCACGCGGGCCGGAGTAGGTGGCGTAGATATTACCCTCCCGGTCGACCGCAGGGCTGGCGACCGGGTTGAGGTTTTCGGCAACCAGCCGGCCGATCTTCACGTCAACGGGGTTGCTGGTCGCTCCATTCTGGCGCACCTCCAGATGGCCCGCTCCAGGGCTGTCCGGAACACGGATCACCATGCGCGATGGGCGGCTGAGCAGCACCGGCGCAAGCGCGTTGTCGAGCACCGCAAGTGGCCGCCGTTCGGGCGTAGGACCAAGGTGCTGACCGCGCAGCTCCACCTCACCTCCGGGCAGCGCCGCCTCCGGATAGACCTCTTCGATACGCGGTGCGGAAGACGACGGACTTTCATGTTTGCCAATGCGGATCATGATTGGGACCTGTGTCTAGTTTAGACGCTAGAAGCAAGCTCCAGGCGTTAGCTTCTAGCCTCTAGCTTTTCAGGGGATAGGGGATCAGGGATCAGGAAGGGGATAGGACCGGGAACGGGGATAACCCCGCTGTGTCATCCCGACCGGAGCCGTCTTGCGCATCGCGCGAGACGGCGCAGGGGAGGGATTTGTTGTTCCTCGCCCCGCCACATCCGCGAGGAGTTGCTAGAGAGTGAATGGACAGCTGATGCTTTCTAGCTAGGAGCTAGGAGCTAGGAGCTAGGAGCTAGGAGCTAGGTGCTAGGAGCTGCTTTTACCACCAGTGTTGGATAAGCAGCAGCGCGAGCAGGCCGTAGACGCCCGCGGCGAGATCGTCGAGCATGATTCCCCAGCCGCCGGGCAGGTGCTCGAGCTGGCGGGCTGGCCAGGGTTTCGTGATGTCAAAAAGGCGGAAGAGACCGAGACCGAGCAGCGCGTGCTGCCAATCGGGTTTGCAGACAAGAAGCGTTAGCCATTGACCGGCTACCTCGTCAATGACCACGTGGCCAGGATCTTCACGGCCACTCTCGCGAGAGACTCGGGTGGCGGCGGGTATGCCGGTAGAAGTGGCTAGAAGGACCCCAAGAAATGCTATGGTGTTTCCGATCGCGTTCGGAACTGATCGATGGATAACGCCGTCATTGATGGCGATATCAAAGGGCAGTTGGCGCGAGAAATGCGCAACGCCGAGCCACAGCAGCGTTGCCGCGACTGATCCCCAAGTCCCTGGCCCGGGCTTCAGCAGCCCAGCACCGAAGAAGGTTCCAATTGTCCAGGCCCACGCAGTCTTCCGTCCCGTAGCCGGAGCCGCGCCCGGCCTATCGTTCATCGTCGTCAGACTGCCGCAGCCGCCGCAGGGTGCTCTCATCCAGATCGGCCAGCACATCCGGATCCAGAATCGGCGAAGAGATGCGGTAGGCGCCGCTGGCCCACTTGCCCAGGTCGATCACCCGGCAGCGATCGCTGCAGAAGGGTGCGTCCTCGCCGTTCACGGGAACGATGGTGTTGCAGGTAGGGCAGCGCAGCAGTTTCTTTTTTGTCTCTGGGTTTGTCTTTGGGTCGCTCATTGGTATCTTCTACGGTTACATAATCGTTATTCGATCACCCGAGCAATCACGTCGTAGTCGTGCGCTTCGGTGATCTCGCAGCGATAGAAGCTGCCTGGGATCAGTGTTTCGTGCGGGCCAAAGTCGTTTATGAAGACCTTGCCATCGATCTCCGGCGCATGGAACTGCGAGCGGCCCTCCCATAGCAGCGGCGTCTCCTCGGACTCGCCCTCGACCAGGATATCCATTCTCTGACCGACCCACTGCTTCTTCGCCTTGCGGCTGATGCTCTGCTGTATCCGCATCAACCCGCGACGCCGGGCCTCCACGGTGCGCTTCGATAGCGGGGGGATGCCGGTCGCGTGCGCATGCGATCCCTCCTCGTCGGAGTACGAAAAGGCGCCCATCCAGTCGAACTTCGCTGTGCGCACGAAGTCGGTCAGGATCGCGTGGTCCGCCTCGGTCTCGCCCGGAAAGCCGACAATAAACGATGTGCGGAGCGCAATGCCCGGCACGGCCGCCCGGACCTTTTCGAGTGTCCTCAGAAAGATGTCAGCATTCGCGCCGCGCCGCATGCTCTTCAGCACATTCCCGGAAGCATGCTGGAGCGGCACGTCCAGGTACTTTGCGATGGTGTCATGCCGCGCGATGGTGTCGAGCAGCCGGCCAGTCACCTTGTTCGGGTAAGCGTAAAGAAAGCGCAGCCAGGTTAGGCCCTCGATCCGCGCTAGCCGGTCAAGCAGTTGCGCCAGCCCGTCCTTCATGCCAAAATCTTCGCCGTAGCAAGTCGTATCCTGCCCAATGAGAGTAATCTCCCGCGTTCCGCGTGCGACCAGCTGCTCGGCTTCGGCGACCACGGATTCAAAGCGCCGCGAGCGGAATTTGCCCCGCAAATTCGGGATAATGCAGAACGAACAGGGATGATCGCAGCCCTCCGCGATCTTGAGGTACGCCGAGGCCTTCGGTCCGGCCAGGATGCGCGGTGTGAACTCGTCCATCAAATAGCTGGGCAGGGCGGGCGCCGCTCCATCCCATGTGTCGCGGGCAAAGCGGCCCTGTTTTTCGCGCAGGTCGCCTTCGGGGCGGGATGCAGCCAAGTCAGCGGGAGCAGCCCTCATGATGGTCCCAGCGTTCAGGATATTGAAGAGCTGCGGCACGGCAGGTGCGGTCTGCTGCGCCAGCCCGGCGGCTTCGAGAATCGACTCCAGTTCACCGGTGCCGACAACCGCATCGACCTCCGGGATATTCCGCTGGATCTCATCGCGATAGCGCTCGACCAGGCAACCTGCAACAATCAGCTTGCGTGCCCGGCCGTTGGTCTTGTGCTGCGCCATCTCCAGGATCGCGTCGACCGACTCCTGCTTGGCCGAGTCGATAAAGGAGCAGGTATTGACGACGAGGATCTCGGCATCCTCGGAGCGGCTGGTCAGCTCGGCGCCCGCGCGGTCGAGCAGCCCCATCATCACTTCACTGTCCACCAGATTCTTGGGACAGCCGAGGCTGACAAAGCCGACCTTTGGCCGGGCAGCCGTCTCCGCAACTGCTTTTCCCGGGCCAGCAGTGCTCATTTCCTCAGCTGTCAAAACGGAATTCACAACTTTAGTTTACTGGACGGAGCGGGTAGCGTGTGCGCCAGGCACGCTAATCCAGCAGCTTGGCGATCTCGGCCATCTCGAACTGTATCTCCCGTCCGGGTTGCGAGAAGGTGGAAGCCAGGGAGAGCTGCCATTCGAAGATGGGGCGAGCTTGCGATGATATGATCTGTGAGTGCCGGGCCCTACGCGACGGAATCCCGCCAACCCCGCCAGGTCCGGAAGGAAGCAACGGTAACGGGCCATCTCGTGCGCAGTAGGTCACCCGGCGCTAAGAGCCGCACTCTTCACTCATACGCCTCTCACAATGTGATTCCGTTGCGCCCAGTTGCACCCGGCGAGACCTCCACGCCGTTTGCCCAGCGCCCACGTGCATGGACACCCCCGGATTCCTCATAGAGAATAGGCCTTTAGCGACGAGCTTACGGAGAGCCAAGCTTTGACCCATGCCGTTTCGGCCGATCAGCAAAATCACCTTGCCACACCGCGCACACTACGACGCGCCAAGATCAGCGCACTCGGCACCTTTGTTCCGCCGCGCATTCTGAGCAACGCCGATCTGGAAAAGATGGTCGACACCAACGATCGATGGATCACGGAGCGCACCGGCATCCGCGAGCGCCATCTCGTAGACCCGGGCATGGCTACCAGCGCGATGGCTGTAGCGGCGGCGGAGCGCTGCCTGGCGGAGCGCGGCATCGCTGGCTCTGAGATAGAGGTCATCATCATGGCCACTGTCACCCCGGACATGCTCTTTCCCGCGACCGCCTGCCTGGTGCAGGACAAGATCGGCGCCAAGGGTGCCTGGGGCTTCGACCTTTCTGCCGCATGCTCCGGCTTTGTCTACGGACTGCAGCTTGGCGCCAAGCTGGTGGAGAGCGGCGCGCACTCCAAGGTGCTGGTGATCGGGGCCGACACTATGTCGTCGATCATCGACTACACCGATCGGGCGACTTGCGTCATCTTTGGCGATGGCGCCGGGGCGGTGTTGCTGGAGCCGACCGAAGAGGGCGAGACCGGCCTGATCGACTACCTGCATGAGATTGATGGCGCGGGAGCGGGCGCACTCAACATGCCAGGCGGCGGCAGCCTCCATCCACCGACTGCAGAGACCGTCGCCCGCAAGATGCATTACGTCCACCAGGACGGGCAGGCTGTCTATAAATACGCTGTCCGCAAGATGGCCGAGGTCTCCGAGAAACTGCTGACCCGCAACGGTGTCCAGGGCTCCGAGCTCGGCTGCTTTATCCCGCACCAAGCGAACAAGCGCATCATCCTTTCGACGGCGGAGCGGCTAGGTTTGCCAGAGGACAGGGTCATCATCAACATTGACCGGTATGGTAATACCACGGCCGGTACCATTCCCCTGGCCATGGGCACAGCCCGCGAAGAGGGCCGGGTCAAGAAGGGCGACCTGGTGCTCGTCGCCTCGGTTGGTGCTGGATTTACCACTGGAGCAACGCTGCTGCGCTGGGAGATCTAATAATCAGGGACTAGGTATGATTATGGCTCCAATAGGCGGAGCGGCGGCGCGGGCGGCAAGACTCCGCACTCTGCTGCCAGAGCGTAAAAGCGCCGCAGACCTTCCAAGCACTCGTCGTCCAGCACGTAGTAGATGTTTTCGTTGAGGTACGTACGGATGGTTGTCGCGGGGACCGCGATCCGGTGCGACCACTCGCTGACCAACTCCTCGCGATGCGCCAGCCCGTGATCGCGCGAACCGAGCAGGTCTTCAACAAGCTGCCGCCTTAATGCCGCATCTCCGGAGATCGCCGCCACCCGCACCGCCCAGACTGCCGAGATCCAGGGCAGACCGGTCAGGGTACGCCATTCCCGGCCCAGATCGAGATATAGCAGCCGCTCGCCCGTCCTCGCCTCGCGACAATCCTGGTCTTCCAGCGCCAGCAGCGCCGGATCGCCAATCAGCAAGGCGGCGGTGGCCTCCCGCAGCATGCTGTCAAGCACCGGAGCGTGCTGGAAAAACTTCGCGTCCACCTTCCAGAACTTCCGGAACATAATCTGCAGATATGCGAGTGAGGCGCGCGAGGAGGTGTCGGCCGCCACGATTCTGATCCCATCCAGACCAACCGAGGCCCTGATCACCAGAATGAGCGAGCGGATCGGTCCTTTGGACGCAATAGTGCAGCTGGGCACGATTAGGAGGTCTGGCGTCGTGGCGTATGCCGACACCGGCACCAGTCCCAGGTCGGCGGTACCTTCGGTCAGGCGGGCAGCGCACTGCGAGGGCATCATGGTCTCGACGTCGTAGCGCTCCCGCAAGACGCTCTTGCCGGGCTCATGGTCGAAGTCCCACATCAGCGGCGCGGGGTTTAGGAAGTCGATGGCAGCGAGGCGGAGGCGGGTCACCCACTAGTGTAGACGGTAGAGCAGAGACAGCTACTAGTAGCTCTGGCTATTAGTAGGCTCTTGTTTGCGGGATTTGCCTACTACACTAAATTCCCTACGCCTTCCGTCCCACCGCCACCCGCTGAATCCCCTGTAGGTCCGGAACAAACCGGATCTCCACCAGTCCGGCCGCCCGGAGCAGCCCGGCAACACTCTCCCGCTGGTCATACCCGATCTCCAGCAGCAGGTGCCCACCGGAAGTGAGCAGCCGGGCCGCCTGCGGAATCAACCGGCGATAGATCGTTAGCCCATCCCTGCCGGCAAAAAGTGCTAGGTGAGGCTCAAACTCGACTACCTGCGCCTCCAGAACATCCGAGTCCGGCACATACGGCGGGTTCGAGACGATCAAATCGAAACTCTCCCCGTCCACCGCCCGGTTCACTGCTCCGAGCAGATCGGTTTCCAAAAAGCGAATCCGATCCGCTACGCCGAGCGCCTCCGCATTCTCGCGCGCCACGGCCAGCGCGGCAGGCGAGAGATCTGTCGCCGTGACAGTTGCGTGAGCGAGCTGGTGCGCCAGCGTGATCGCCAGAATGCCCGAGCCAGTGCCCACATCCGCGATGCGCAGCGGCTCGTCTCGCGATACCAGCTCCAGCGCAGCTTCGACCAGGTGCTCGGTCTCCGGTCGCGGAATCAGCACTGCCGGCGTAACGCGAAACGTGAGTCCGTAGAACTCCTGCGTACCAGTGATGTACTGCACCGGTTCAGCCGTAGTACGACGGGTGATCGCAGCATCGTAGCTAGACTGCTGCTCGGCGGTGAGCAGTTGCTCCGGGTGCGTAAGCAGGTGCGCGCGCGTGCAGCCGAGAATGTGTAATAGCAGCAGTTCCGCATCGCGCCGTGCCGATCCCGCCACCCGCGAGCGCGCCAACCGATCTGCCGAGCCCTGCAGTGCCGCTCGGAGTGTTTGGGTGTGCATCAGTCTGCCAGAGCAAGCGCGCACTCATGCGCAATCTGGAGGCCCTCTTCCACTGGTATGGTCCAGGCGTGGAGCTTCGACGGCTCCGTCGAGATGCGGTGTTCGCCAGAGATGGCCTGCTCATTGGCCTCCTTATCCAAGTGAAGCCCGCAGAAACGAAGCCCTTCGCAGACGCGAGTGCGGACAAAGGGTGTGTTCTCACCGATGCCGCCGCCGAAGAGCACGGCCTGGCAGCCATCGAGCGCTGCAAGATAGGCGCCCACCGCCAGCCGCACGCGATAGCAGAACATCTCCATCGCCAACCGGACGGCCGGGTTGGTATCGATCTGCTTCATCAACACTCGCGTGTCGAGCGAGACGTCGGAGACGCCGAACAGCCCGGACTTTTTGTTGAGGATTTCCAGCACTTCCTCGGGCGAGAGCTTCTCCTCCTGCACCAGCAGCGGAATCACCGCGGGATCGATGCTGCCCGAACGCGTGCCCATCATCAGACCTTCGAGCGGCGTGAGCCCCATGGTGTTGTCGACCGACTTGCCGTTGGCGATGGCGGTTGCGGAACAGCCGCTCTCCAGGTGCAGCGCGACAACTGTGCACCCCGATGCCGGCTTGTCCGAGATTTGTGCGAAGCGGTCGAGCATGTACCGGTGGGAGAGGCCGTGGAAACCATAGCGTCGGATGCCGTGGCGGTCGGCGAGATCACGCGGTATCGGATAGCGCCAAGCGTGCTCCGGCATCGTGTGGTGGAAGGCTGTATCGAAGGCGACCGCGATCGGGACCTTGGGGGAGTGCTCGTGCACGGCATCGATGATGAGAAGGGAATTCTTGTTGTGGAGCGGCGCAAGGATTTCGAGCTGCTCGATGGTTGCGCGCACCTTCGGGTCAAAGTGCACCGCCCCTTGGAAGTGCTCGGCTCCATGCACCACGCGCACGCCAGCCAGATCGATCTCCGAAAGTGCCGGTGCTCCATCGAATTTGCCGTCGTCGAGTTGCCGGAGTACCCCCTTCGTTGCTACGGAGAAGTCGCCTGCCTCGATCGGTTCTTCGCGCTCGATCTCGCGACCGTGGAAGAGCACCAGCTTGCTCTCTTTACCGATGTCCTCCACCGAGCCGCTGAGCAGCTTCTTGCCATCGCTCGCCCACGGTTGCTTACGGGCGAGCTTGACGATGTCGAACTTGAGCGAGTTGCTGCCGGGATTGAAGGCGAGAACAGTTTTCATGTTTACGATCCTGAGGTGTTAAGTATCAGGCGGCGGTCTCGGCCTTCAGCTGCTCAGCTTGGAAATGCGTCACCAGGGCATCGATGATGGGTTGCAGGCGGCCTTCCATTACCTCGGCCAATTGGTGCAGCGTCAGGCCGATGCGGTGGTCGGTAAGCCGGTTCTGCGGGAAGTTGTAGGTGCGGATCTTCTCCGAGCGGTCGCCGGAGCCCACCTGCGCTCTGCGCTCCTCGGCCAGCAGCTGATGCTGCCGCTCCTGCTCCACCTCGTAGAGGCGGGCGCGCAGCACGCGCATTGCCTTCTCGCGGTTCTTAATCTGCGACTTCTCGTCCTGGCAGCTGACGACAGTGTTGGTCGGCAGGTGCGTGATGCGGATTGCCGAGTAGGTGGTGTTCACCGACTGGCCGCCCGGACCGGAGGAGCAGAAGGTGTCAATACGCAGGTCCTTGGCCTCGATCTTGATGTCCACGTCTTCGGCCTCTGGCAGCACCGCGACCGTGATGGCCGACGTATGCACGCGACCCTGCGTCTCTGTAGCCGGCACACGCTGCACGCGATGCACACCGCTCTCATACTTCAGCTGCGAGTAGACCCGGTCACCCTCGATGATGGCGATCACTTCCTTCAACCCCCCGACGCCCGACTCCGACGACGAGAGCACCTCCACCTTCCACCGGTGCTGCTCGGCAAAGCGCGAGTACATGCGGAATACCTCGGCCACGAAGAGCGACGCCTCGTCGCCCCCGGTCCCCGCCCTAATTTCCAGAATGACATTCTTCTCATCCTTTGGATCTTTGGGCAGCAGCAGGACTTTCAGCTCTGCCTCAATGCGCGGCAGCCGCTCTTCCAGCTGTGCCAGCTCCTCGGCTGCCATGGTGCGAATCTCAGGGTCAGTCTCTTCCAGCATCAGCTTGCTATCGGAGATGCCAAGCTTCACCTGCTGATACTCACGGTACTTTCCGACGGTGTCTCTGAGTTCGCTATGCTGCTTGGCTACTTTCTGATAGGCCTGTGGATCGGAGGTCACTTCGGGCGCGGCCATCTCCCGGCCTAGCTCTTCATAGCGCTCGGCGATATGCTCTAAACGTTCAAACATGATTGATTCCTTTAAAGACCGATGTCTTTGGAGTGAGACAGGAAGCAAAATCCTTCGACTCGCTGCGCTCGCTCAGAATGACGAAATGAGGAGAAGAATGTGCTCAGGATGACAAACAGGCAGAGATAGGCGGCGGGAGCCGCTAGAGCAGAGCGCCGAGGACGAACACATCAAAATGGATGGGGCTCAACATCTCTTCTAGTTTACCGCGAGTTGCGGAGCGAGCGCATCTATTGGGAAGGCAAGAAGGAGTACTGAGGTAAGTGATGGCAGACCTTGAGCAGTTCGCAGAGCTGTGCCAACGGCTGACCGGCACGACCAAGAAGCTAGAAAAGCGAGCATGGATGGCCGAGTTTCTGCGGGAGCTCCCGGTACATGAAGCCGGGATCGCTGCGTTATATTTTGCTGGCACGCCGTTCAGCGAAACCGACAGACGTGACTTGAATGTCGGCGGAGCGAGTGTCTCCCGGGTGCTGAAAGAGCTCGCGAGCGCGGATGATGCCGCGATGCATGCGGCGTATCTGCGGCGTGGCGATCTTGGCGCCGCGGCCTTCGATCTGCTTGCTGCCAAGGAACCGGTTGCGCCGTCGCTGACGCTCGGCGATGTCGAGAGCGCCTTCAATCAGCTGGCTGAGGCCAGGGGAGTGGCTCCGAAGCAGCAGCAGCTGAAAGCATTGCTGGCAAAAGCCACGCCACTCGAGGCCAAGTACCTGATCAAACTGATGGTGGGAGACATGCGCACGGGCGTAAAGGCTGCGCAGGCAGAAGAGGCCATTGCCGTTGCCTATGGGCGCGAGCTGACCGCCGTGCGCCGTGCCACCATGCTGCTGGGCGACCTGCGTGAAGTGGTGGCGCTGGCCCATGCAGACGGGCTGAGCAATGCCCGCATGCGCCTCTTCCATCCGCTGGGCTTTATGCTGGCGAGCCCTGTGGATACCGTCGAGGAGGCGGTCGAGCGCTTTGCGGAAGAAGTGGAAGCCGAGAAAAAAGGTAAGGGTGGAGCGAAGCTTGAATTAGGGAGTGGTGAAGAGAGAGCAGCGAGCGAGAGGCACGAGGTGGAGCGCCTGGAGTTGGCGAGTGCGGAGCGCCGGCTGGTCGAGGCACATGTGCAGGACAAATATGACGGCATACGCTGCCAGGTGCATTGCGGAGATCCAGGGCAGCCAGGGCGCGTGGCACTGTTCTCCCGTTCGCGCGATGATATGACGCATAGCTTTCCGGAGATCGTGGAGGCCTTCGGGCAGGTGAAGCGGCCGCTGATCCTGGATGGCGAGATCCTGGCGTGGAGTCCCGCTGAGGAGCGTGCCCTGCCGTTCTCTTCGCTGCAGGGGCGCATCGGGCGCAAGCGCGTGACGGCCGAGATGCGGCAGGCGACGCCGGTGGTCTTCATGGCTTTCGACCTGATGTACGCGGACGACGCATTATTGCTCGAAGAGCCGCTCAGCGCACGCCGGGCCAGGCTGGAGCAGGTTGCGGCGGAGGAGGCGGAGTCTACACGCGTGGGAAGCGAGCCTGCGGTGGCGAAGGGACCAGGAACGGCGCAAGAGAGGTTCTTCGAAGATGTGAGTAATGATACTGCATCTGTTACGAATATGAGTTTCCCGCGGCTGGTGCTTGCGCCGGTAGCGCAGCTCCACTCGGCCGAGCAGCTCGACGAGGCCTATGCCGATGCGCGCGCGCGGGGTAACGAGGGCGTGATGCTGAAGTCAGCGGCAAGCCTCTATCAACCAGGCCGGCGGGGGCTGGCGTGGCTTAAGCTGAAGCGCACGCTGCCAACGCTCGATGTGGTGGTGACCTCAGCCGAGTACGGCAATGGGCGGCGCGCAGGCATCCTCAGTGACTTCACCTTTGCCGTGCGCGATGGCGACTCGCTGAAGAATGTCGGCAAGGCATACTCCGGTCTGACAGATGCCGAGATCAATGGGCTTTCAACGTACTTCCATGAGCACACGCTGAACAACTACGGCGCTTGGCGAACGGTGGAACCAACTGTAGTCCTGGAAGTGGCGTTCAATAACCTGATGCGCTCGGACCGGCACGCCAGTGGCTTTGCGATGCGCTTCCCACGCATCGTGCGCATTCGCGACGATAAGCCGGTAGGGGAGATCGATACGCTTGCGCGCGTGGAAGAGATCTACAACGAGCAGCCAGATAAGCCGGTCGAAGGCGGACTTGCCGTCCAGGCAGACGCGCCTGCGGCGCCGGCCACTGCGGGAATTGACTGAGTGATCTAGCACGTGCGAAAGCCCAGCCGGTGGCGTTGGCTTCAGCTGTTTTCGAGCTGGCTGAACAGTGTTTCGAGTGAAAGGGTGATCGGAGTGCCCTTCACGGCGAACTCTACCTTTTCGATCCAGTCGGCTGTGCTGCAGTCGTAACCTCGGCGATCCTCCGGATCGATCACCCAGATGTGTTTGACACCCATTTCACGGTAGTTGCGCAGACGCTGGGTGTATTGGCTGACGCGATCCTGCGGCGAGAGCACCTCGATGACGGCGAGGGGAGGATGTGTGATGACCTGCTCGCGAGGCGCGCTGCGGGAGATCAGAGCGACATCCGGAATACGTACACGGGTTGGAGAGACGCGGACCCGGAGTTCGACCACGGAGTAAATCTTCCACTCCAACTCATGTTGTCCAAACCAGCGATCCAGAAGCGATTGAATGTAGCCGTGGTCGAACTCTCCCAAGTGGCGCTCCTCAACGTGGCCATCGACATAGTCGCAATCCGGACTGTAGGCCGTTTGCAGGTACTCCTCGATGGCCGTTTGCACTGCTGCCGCGCTCGCCATGCTCAGATTGCCTCCCACTTCTATGGCCTAAAGTGTAACGCCTGCCGCAGGGTGGCTGCGGCAGGCATTTAGACAGGCGTGGTGCAAGGGATTACTCGCCTTTGGAACTAGTAGCCGGAGTCGCACCCGTGTAGCTGACGTGCCAGACGGAGTTCGATCCATCGTCCGTAACGAATAAAGACCCGTCCTTGGCTACCGTGACGCCGACCGGGCGGCCCCAGACATCGCCCGAGGGTGTCACGAATCCGGTCAGGAAATCCTGGTATGAGCCGGTAGCTTTGCCGTTGATCATCGGCACAGCGACTACCTCATAGCCGGTGCGCCGCTCTCTATTCCATGAGCCGTGTTCGGCGGCAAAGGCATCCCCTTTGTAATTGGCTGGAAATTGCGAGCCCTCGTAGAAGGTCATCTCAAGCGAGGCATTATGCGGCTGGAGCAGCACGTCGGGCACGAGGACCTTGGTGGCCAACTCAGGGTGTTTTCCCTTTTGGCGCGGGTCTTGGTGGTTGCCCATGTAGTACCAGGGCCAGCCGTAAAAACCGCCCTCTTCGACATGGGTGATGTAGTCGGGGACCAAATTGTCGCCGAGCGCATCGCGTTCGTTGGTAGAGCACCAGAGCTGACCGGTAACTGGGTTGATCGCCTCACCGACACAGTTACGAATACCGTAGGCATAGACGCGCAGGAACTTGCCCTCTGGCGTGAACTCGAGCACATCGGCACGGTGAAACTCGGCGGGGTTGTTGTCGGTATCGTCATCGTTGGAGTGCGATCCGACGGAGACCAGCATCTTTGAACCGTCCTTTGTGAAAACAACATCGCGCGTCCAGTGACCACCGCCACGCAGGCGTCCACCGCCGGGCAGTGCGTCGACCACGATCTGCTGGGGACCGCGAGCTTTCATATCGCCGTTCTGATAGGGGAACTTGACGACCGAGTCGGTATTGCCGACATAAACCCACTTTGGATTAGGACCAAGTGGATAGAAAGCCACGCCGAAGGGCTGCTTGAGCCCGGTCGCAAAGGTCTCAACCTGTTGTGGCTTGCCGTCCTTGCCGACGCCACGGAAGACCTTCACTGTACCGTTGTTGGAGTTGTGATCGGGCTCGCTCTCGACGACGAAGAGATCGCCATTGGGTGCGGTGCGGATGAGGCGCGGGTTGCTCACGTCTGAAGAGTAGAGCTCGACCTTGAAGCCGGCAGGAGCGAGCGGCATGGCATTGGGCGGACGCGGCGCCACGTGGGGACCGTTGTCGACGGACTGTGTCGCGTACGGCTGTGGCAGATCGGCGACCGTGATCTTGCGCTCGATACCCGGGTGCTCCTGAGACCAATCGGTAAATGCGGCCTTCCCAGTGACGACCTGCCCCGCACTGCTGGTCTGTGCAAATGATGAGCCGCCAGGAAAGAGAGTCGCTGCCAACAAGGGTATCAACGTAGTGAATCTGTGCAGATGCATAATCTCCCAATTAGGCGGTGCGAAGGATGAATGCGCCGGATGGCGTTTGTCGTGTCCCGCCGGGGAGTGAGAGTAGGTAGCAGTGTCAGATGGTTGTAACGCGTTCGACCACGTCTTCAGGCAGAGCGAAAATCTCTCGATGCGTGTTCGTCCGCAAAGCTTCTAGCGGCTACTTGCCATTACCGATGTAAGCAGGAAGTTCGCGGGGTGTAACCATCAGCCTTTGCAGCAGGTTTGACGGAACCGTCGCGTTCAACACGGCGCGATTGCCCTTCTGCGTGATCTGTATGCTGCTGACCAGAGTGCGATAGTCGTTGTCCGTCGCGGCCCCGGGCAGGTTGTTTTCCGCCATGGCAAAGAGCCCTGCCATGGTCCGGATGGTGGAAGCGGTAGCGGCGGCCGCGGTTTCGTTTGGAGCAATCTCCTCGACCCGCAGTTTTACGCTGCCCAGCCACCGAACGGAGGCGACGAAGGCCGTATCCACTCCGATGGGAATCTGGATGCCGATCACGCTGGGACCGCCGTTTTGCCACAGAGGCAGCGAGATCTTACCGATGCCCCAGGCCAGCGACAGGGCGGGCACCTGGCCGTAGTACTCAGACAAAACCGATGATCCGGCAAAGGGCAGGGCCGCCGTTCGATAGCGGTCAAGCATGGCGTGGATCTGTTCGGGCGTAGGCATATTGGAAACCGCCACCATGTCATACCCGAGAATGGTGGCGCGCACCGTCCGGCCTTGGCTGGCGATGCTGTATACGTCGTGTCCGGCATAGCTCTCGCGAGTGCTGGCGATCTGGGCAAGGTAGCCCGCCAGCCGCTTGGCATCGAAGTGGCCGACGAAGATCTCGGAGAAGGCGACGGGGCCATTGGGGCCCAGGGCGTCCGGCATGCGGTGGAGCGCAAAAGCAGCCTCATTCAGGTCGCGCTCAAAGACGAATCCAGTCCGGTCGATAAACTGTTGATAGGCGGCATCGTGGGGAACGGGATGCTGATCGAAGTGCGTCGCCGCGCGCAGCGGCTTCAAATTGACGTAAAGGATGCCGTCGGACTCGGGCAGCAGCCGGGCGGCCTCTGGAGGGGCCTTTTGTCGCAGGTAGACCAGGACGACGACGATGGCCAGAACGATAGCAGCGATCAGGATGGTGGTCTTGGTGCTTCGTCGCATGCGGGGCAACTGGAGGTTAAGGGATAGACAGATGCGAGGCGCTCAAAGACGTCTCGACCACCCGAGCATACCACCGTGAGCCCGTAGGGCTGCTCCGGGTAGCTCCAGGCAATTCGCTTGCTGTCCGGCCCGGCAAAGCATCGGTTAATCCAATCCAGCGATGTGGTATTCTTTCGCTTGTCGAGTCGCACTCGGGTCGCGCGCGAGCGTGTCTGGAGACGATCGGCAAGGCTGGCCGGGCTGGCGTAGCTCAGCTGGTAGAGCATCTGATTTGTAATCAGAGGGTCGGGGGTTCAAGTCCCTTCGCCAGCTCCAGAGTTCAGCCTTTAGGCATAACACGGATTTGGGGCCGTCGCCGGAAGGCGCGGAGCATCTCCCGCACGTGGTTCCATTCCAGAGCGTCCCATCCCCTTCCAGTTCTGCGGAGTGGTTATGCGGAGTTCGGTGCGTACCGAAAGGGCGGCCGGCAGGCTGGTGTGTTCCCGGAGCGGTAGACCATGCAGGATGTGCACAGGTGGCCGAGCGGTTAATGGCAGCAGACTGTAAATCTGCCGCTCCTTGGAGCTACGGAGGTTCGAATCCTCCCCTGTGCACCAGAACTTTGCGCGACGCGGGAACTGGCTGGTGAGCGGCAGCGGGCAACTCGGCCAGGGAACGCGGACGGTTTTGGGAATTGCCGTACTCGCGGCCCTTGCCGGGCTAGCATGGACCACAATGGATGCGGGGCGGATGCGGCTTTTGGTAGTGGTGGTGCTTGCGGGATTTGCTCTGCGTCTCCTGTTGCTGAGCCGCCGTTCGCGGTACGATAGCGGAAGCAATCCGCAGTTGTAGAGGTTGGTTGCATGGAGGGCTGATGTAGCTCAGTCGGTAGAGCACTCCCTTGGTAAGGGAGAGGTCACCGGTTCAATCCCGGTCATCAGCTCCAGAAATCAGCTGCTAGCTCTTAGCCAAAGCAGCCTCTAGCCTTCTGTAGTGAGCTAGAAGCTAGTAGCTTTGGTGGCTAGAGGCTTCTTTGCGGGAGTAACTCAGTGGTAGAGTCACAGCCTTCCAAGCTGTTGGTCGCGGGTCCGATTCCCGTCTCCCGCTCCAAAACATTCGACGAACTCACAGGTATGGCAGCGCTTTCGATATGTATGAGCAGCCGGTTCTAGCAGTACAGAACGAGACGAGATTCGCGGAGGTGCGAAGCGCGATTGCGCAGGCTTTCGCGCCGGAACACATCTCCAGGTTTCTGAAACGCATCGACGGCCGCAAGCTACGGGCACGCGAGTTCGAAAGGGTGCTCAGGGCAGGACTTTTGGGCCCCGCCGCCATCGCGGCTTACGCGCAATTGGAAGACGCGGACCGCGGACAGGTGCGGGAGCTATACCTGCATGCCGTTGAGCAGGTCGCGCCAGAGCTGCGGGCGAAGTTCCTGAAAGCGTATGCGTATTACTGAGTGTTAAGGCAGCAGCGCTCCGAAACTTCCGGAGTGAATACAAATTCTTAGGTAAACGAAGAGAGCGCGCCAGCCCGGCGCCTGCTCTCTTCGAAGTAGATCAAGCGAAAGCATAGAGGGAAGACGAGATGGCGAAGGAGAAGTTTGACCGGTCGAAGCCGCATGTAAATGTGGGAACGATCGGGCATATTGATCACGGCAAGACGACGTTGACGGCGGCGATCACGAAGGTGCTGTCCAAGCACAACCCGAACAACAAGTTCCGTTCGTTTGACACCATTGACAATGCGCCGGAGGAGCGGGAGCGGGGGATCACGATCGCGACCGCGCATGTGGAGTACGAGACCAAGAACCGGCACTACGCGCATGTGGACTGCCCGGGGCACGCGGACTATATCAAGAACATGATCACCGGGGCGGCGCAGATGGATGGCGCGATCCTGGTGGTGGCGGCGACGGACGGACCGATGCCGCAGACCAAAGAGCATGTGCTGCTGGCCCGCCAGGTGGGGGTGCCGTACATCGTGGTGTTTCTGAACAAGTGCGATGCGGTGGAAGACCCGGAGCTGATCGACCTGGTGGAGATGGAGGTGCGCGAGCTGCTGAGCAAGTACAACTTCCCGGGCGACGATGTGCCGGTGGTGCGCGGCTCGGCCTTGGGCGGATTGAATGGCGAGGCGGAGTGGGAGGCCAAGATCGACGAGCTGATGGAGGCGGTGGACCGGAATGTTCCGCTGCCGGAGCGCGCCATCGATCAGCCGTTCCTGATGCCGATCGAAGACATCTTCTCCATCTCGGGCCGCGGCACGGTGGTGACGGGCCGTATCGAGCGGGGCAAGGTGAAGGTGGGCGAAGAGGCGGAGATCGTCGGCTTCCGGGAGACGCGCAAGACAGTGGTGACGGGTGTGGAGATGTTCAAGAAGCAGCTGGATGAGGGGCAGGCGGGGGACAACGCCGGCTTGCTGCTCAGAGGCATCGCGAAGGAGGATGTGGAGCGGGGGATGGTGCTGGCCAAGGGAGGGTCGATCACGCCGCACACCAAGTTCCGGGGCGAGATCTATGTGCTGTCGAAGGAGGAGGGCGGGCGGCATACACCGTTCTTCAACGGCTACCGGCCGCAGTTCTACTTCCGGACCACGGATGTGACGGGGACGGCCAAGCTGCCGGAGGGCACCGAGATGGTGATGCCGGGCGACAACATTGCGCTGGAGATCGAGCTGCACACGCCGGTGGCTATGGAGAAGGGTCTCCGCTTCGCCATCCGCGAGGGTGGCCGGACCGTAGGCGCCGGCACCATCTCCGAGATCGTGAAGTAGACGCTTGGTGGTGGTTTCAGTATGGGAGTCGAAAGGCTCCCTATCCAGCAGGTTAGAACAAAGTGCGGGCCGGACTGTGGATGTCGGCCATCGCTTGGGATAAGATACAGAGATGCGTGAAATTGTGACATTGCAGTGCCCGGAGTGCAAAGAGCGGAATTACTCGACGACGAAGAACAAGAAGACGACCACTGGCCGCCTTGAGTTCTCAAAATTCTGTAATCGCTGCCGCAAGCACACGGCGCATAAGGAAACTAAGTAATTTCAGGGAAGAGGGAATAGGGCTTAAACGTGGACACTTTCTATTCCCTCTGCCCTATCTCCCTAAAAATAGGGGCGTAAGCTCAACGGTTAAACTGTCGGTCTCCAAAACCGAACTTGGGGGTTCGAATCCCTCCGCCCCTGCCAGTTTAGAAGAGATCAGCAGTGCCGTTTGCAGTAATGGCGAAGGATGGGTATGGCCAAAGCGATAGCGGTTGCGGGGGACGAGCCGAACAAGGTCACACACCATGTGACCGGCCTCGTTGAGCGCTCGACAGATTTTCTGAAAGACGTGCGCAACGAAATGCGCAAGGTGGTGACGCCCTCCATGCATGAGGTGCGCTCGACTACCATCGTAGTGATCGCAACCGTATTTGCGTTTGCCGCGTTTTTCTATGTAGTGGATCAGATTCTCGGGCACGTCATTCAAAGCCTGTTGCACTCCCTCGGCAGCGCGCAGTAGGCGATAGGCAGACATCAGCATGAGCAACGAAACCAATCTCGATACAGCAGCAGTAACCCAGCCCGCTGACGGCTCGGATGCTCCACAGGAACAGCTCGCGCCTCCTGCCAATGAGAGCTTCAAGTGGTACATCATTCACGCCTACTCCGGCTTTGAGCGCAAAGTGAAGGAGTCGCTCGAAGGCCGGATTCAGGCATTTGGGCTACAGAACAGGATTGGCCGGATTGAGATCCCGACCGAGCCGGTCACCGAGCTCGTGAACGGGAAGAAGCGGACGGTGGAGCGGGTCTTCCTGCCAGGATACGTGCTGGTCGAGATGGACCTCGACAACGACCTGTGGCATGTGATCAAGAACACGCCACGGGTCACTGGCTTTCTCGGAACGGGCGACAAGCCGGTTTCGCTGAGCGAAGCCGAGGTAAGCTCGATTCTCTTCCGCGCGGATGATGCGAAGGACAAGCCGCGGCTCAAGATCAAGTTCGAGAAGAACGAGTCGGTCCGGATCACCGAGGGGCCATTTGCGAACTTCAACGGTGTGGTGGATGAGATTAACGAAGACCGCGAGACCTTAAAGGTGATGGTCACGATCTTTGGCCGGTCCACGCCGGTTGAGCTTGAGTTTGGCAAAGTAGAAAAAGCAGAGTAACGGCAGCCGCCGCTAGCCAATAAAGCCTCTAGCTAGAGGCTGAGATCAGGCACGCTGTTCGTTCTGAATACTTCATTTGAGATGCTGCTCCAGCTAGAAGCTAGGGGCTAGAAAGGTCTTATCATGCCTCCAGTAAAGAAAGTGCAAACACAGGTTAAGTTGCAGATTGTGGCCGCCAAAGCCACACCGGCGCCTCCAGTCGGGCCGGCCCTGGGCCAGGCGCAGGTCAACATCATGGAGTTCTGCAAGCAATTCAATGCGCGCACGCAGGGCAAGGAGATGGAAGGGCTGGTCATTCCGGTCGTTATCACTGTGTACGTGGACCGTACCTTTACCTTCGTAACCAAGACGCCTCCGGCGGCCGTGCTGCTCAAGAAAGCGGCCAATGTAGCCAAAGGTGCAGGAGCTCCGAACAAGGACAAGGTCGGTCGCGTGACCGAGGCTCAGGTGATGGAGATCGCCAAGCAGAAGATGCCGGACCTGAATGCTGCGTCGGTTGAGTCGGCGATCCGGAGCATCAAGGGTACGGCGCGGTCCATGGGGATCGAAGTCACGGCGTAAGCTGGCTGCGGCTATGCTCGGAGCTTCTCCAGCTCCTTACCTTTTTAGCGCCAACTAATTGGAGCTTGACTGCGCCGGCGCCTTTGATGCAGACTGTAAGTCTTGCGCCCTGATAAGCGGTGAGTTGCACCACACCACGGCCGGCATGCAATGAGCTGAGCGGTGGAAGATGAGGAAATCGAATTCATGCCTAAAAAGCTAAGCAAGAATGTCGAAGAGGCGCGTGCCGCGGTGGAAGACCGGCCGTACACCTTAGAGACAGCGGTCCCGCTGCTCCAGAAGATCAAGTTTGCCAAGTTTGATGAGACGGTGGATCTTACCCTGCGGCTAGGTGTAGATCCCAAGCACGCGGACCAGATGGTGCGCGGCACGGTTGTGCTGCCCCATGGCCTGGGCAAGACCAAGCGTGTGGCCGTGATTGCCTCTGGCGATCGTCTGCGCGATGCTGAAGCGGCAGGCGCCGAGTTTGTTGGCGGCGAAGACTTGGTTGAGCGTATTCAGAAAGAGAGCTGGACGGACTTCGACGCGCTCATTGCGACTCCTGACATGATGAAGTCGGTCGGGCGTTTGGGCAAGGTGCTCGGTCCGCGCGGCCTGATGCCCAATCCCAAGACCGGCACGGTCACTAATGATGTTGCCGCGGCCGTGCGCGAGATCAAGGCCGGTAAAGTAGAGTTCCGCACCGATAAGACGGCACTGGTCCACGTTCCGGTGGGCAAGCTGTCGTTCCCTCCGGAGAAGCTGGTCGACAACGCCATTACTGTGATTACCAGCGTGATGCGCGCCAAGCCGTCTGCGGCCAAGGGCAAGTATGTGCGGGCGATCACGCTAAGTTCGACCATGGGTCCGGGAATCCAGCTCGACAACAGCGTGGCTGAGGCGGTCGCGAAGTAAAAGCGAGCCAATGCAGTCGTTAGCTCCTAGCCGCTAGCATGCTGCGAATTTGGGAATTTCGAACTCTCCGTGAGCTGCACCATCGGCTTGCACGCATGGCTAGAGGCTGAAGTTTAGGCAAGAAGGATTTATGGCACTGACCAGGCAGAAAAAGACGCAGCAGGTTGAGGCTCTTAGCAAACAGCTTGAGAGCTCGACCAGTGCGATTGTGGGTACATTTGCGAAGCTGACGGTTTCGCAGGATTTCGAGTTGCGCAAGGTCGTGCGCGAGGCAGGTGGCACTTATAAGGTGCTCAAGAATAAGCTGGCCGCGCGTGCCTCTAAGGGAACACAGGTAGAAGCCGCTCTGCAGGGGCTGAAGGGCGTCTCCTCGGTGGCGTACACCAGCGGAGACCCAGTCGCGTTGACCAAGGCCGTTTCGAAGTGGGTCGGCGACAACGCCGAATTCACCTTCAAACTGGGCATAGTGGATGGCGCGTTGATCTCGGTCGAAGAGATCAAGCAGCTGGCGACCATGCCGGGCAAGGACGAGCTGTTCTCGAAGCTCCTGTTCCTGATCAGTGCTCCGGCGCAGCGGCTGGCCACAGTGTTGAACGCAACTGGACGCGATCTGGCCGTGGTGGTAAATCAGGCAGTGGAGCAAGAGAAGTTCAGCGGTCCTTCCGTTGCAGCGAGTGCGGCGGCAAGCGTGCCTGCTCCGGATGAGGCGCCAACAGCGCCCGTGGCAGCTACGCCCGTAGCCGAGACTGCTGCAGGGAAAACCGCTGCGGAAGAGATGGCGCAGCCTGTGTCGCCAGCAGCCGAAACGATGGGCACCGTGACAGAAGTCGACGCGCAGGCGGATCCGGCGCAGCCCGAGTCCGGATCGGCATCGCAGGCCGCTTCGGCCGCGACCGAAGCTCCGGCTGAGGGAGCTCCAGCGGAAGAGCAAGCAGCGGAGTAACACAAAGTTTCGCCGCGACAAGCTTGAGGGGTGCTTGGTCTGGGCACAACGGAAACCTCGAGGTGAAAGCGGCATCGGTCTTCTATGGTGGACCGGCAGTCGGAAGCAAATTCAGTCTTACGTGGAGAAGAAATGGCATATCGTCCAGAGTTGGAAGAGGAACTGGTTAACCTGAGTCTGCTGGATGCAGCGGCCCTGGTAAAGAAGCTTGAAGAGCGCCTCGGCGTCTCGGCAGCAGCGGCAGCCCCGGTTATGGTAGCTGGCGGCGGTGGAGCAGCGGCGGCAGCCCCGGTGGAAGAGAAGACGGAGTTCACCGTGATTCTTAAGGAAGTCGGCGCGAACAAGATCAATACCATTAAGGCAGTGCGGGAAGTGACCTCGCTCGGCCTAAAGGAAGCCAAGGATCTGGTCGACGGCGCTCCCAAGCCGATCAAGGAGAACGTCAGCAAGGACGAGGCAGAGACCATCCGCAAGAAATTCGATGGAATTGCCGCGGTCGAAGTTAGGTAGCAACTTGCATGCCAAAGCAGGACGCGGTACTATAGTTTATGCGTCCTGCATACATCTATTCACCAATATAGTTGCTTAGGCTACGGTGTTGGGCTTCCAGTTCCTTTGGATGCCCGCGAATCCGGCATTCGGGCCGGCGCACCTGCGGGGAAGCGGCACACGCAGGTATGATGACCATCCACTGCTGGGGCTGCATACGCGATTCGATGAATCGGCAGGAATAAAGGCAACTCTGCTTTTGCCAAGTGCACAATTCGGTTGTGACGCTCGTGGGAGATCGTGTCCTCACGAGCTTTTGGCGTCTCCTGACTCCGGCTCTCATGTCGGACATGCTCTGCACTAGTGCCGCGACGTTTCCTCTCCAGCTTCGTATGCTGTGAAGAGGTGGGCAAAGCTCTCTGACGGTCGTTTTGCCGGATTGAGTTGCCCCGCAGTATCAGAATGAACGCTCCTGTACCAGTCGACGAGGCGGCTGGGGCAAGCGGGCGTAAAAGCGCCCCACCTACGGACCTATGCCAGACTCGGGCACGGTGTTCCGTTTCGCCTCGCGTACCCGAGTCTTGAGGAGTGAAGCATGCCGAACGAGAACCGCGCTATCCGCAGCCGTCTCGATTTTTCAAAGATTCCCACTGCTATTCAGATTCCTAACCTGATTGAAGTGCAGCGCCGCTCCTATGAGCGTTTTCTGCAGATGGACAAACTGCCTACTGAACGGGAGGACAATGGACTGCAGTCCGTCTTTACCTCTGTCTTCCCGATTACTGATTTCCGCAACATCTCTCAGCTCGATTTCGTCGACTTTTCGATCGGCAACTGGGAGTGCAAGTGCGGGCACCTGAAGGGGCTGCACCACCTGCGCACCACCTGCGTGAACTGCGGATCCATGGTCATCACCGATCCGTTTCATCCGGGCGATGTGTTGTGCCACCACTGCGGCACCTACAACAAGAACACGCCAGACTTTTGCAACAAGTGCGGCGACCCAGTTGGTTTGCAGCTGAAGTACGACCAGGCAGAGTGCGAAGAGCGCGGCATGACCTACTCGGCCCCGCTTAAAGTCACCGTACGTCTTACCATCTACGACAAGGACCCTGAGACCGGAGCAAAGACGGTCCGCGACATTAAGGAACAAGAGGTCTTCTTCGGCGATATTCCGCTGATGAGCCAGAACGGTACGTTCATCGTGAACGGCACCGAGCGCGTAATCGTCTCACAGCTTCACCGCTCGCCCGGCGTCTTCTTTGAGACGGCGAACAACCGCACCTACTTTCTTGGCAAGATCATCCCTTACCGCGGCTCCTGGGTGGAGTTCGAGTTCGACCAGAAGAACACGCTATATGTGCGCATCGACCGCAAGCGCAAGTTCCTCGGCACCATCTTCCTACGCGCGCTCGGTCTGCGTTCCGATGAAGAGATCCTCAAAACCTTCTACACCGTCGACACCATCAAGGTGGACGGCGGCAAGCTCCAGTGGACGCTGAATGAGGACACGACCAAAGCGACGCACCTGCTCGGCGCCAAGCCGGCGCACGCGATCGTCGCCAACGGCGAGGAGATTGCACACTCCGGCCGCAAAGTCACGCCGTCGATCATGAAGGCTCTGCGCAACCACAACATCGCGCAGGTCGAGATTGAGAACGCCGAGCTTGATGGCGCGATGACGGCTGCCGATGTCGTCGATACCACCACGGGCGAGGTCTTGCTTGAGGCCAACCACGAGCTGACAGGCGACAAGCTGCACAAGATCCTCGAGAGCGGTGTTACGCAGATCGAGGTCTTTTTCCCCGAGCGCGACGATGTGGGCAACGTCATCTCGAACACGCTCCGTCGTGACTCCGTGCGCAAGCCGGAAGAGGCGCTAATCGAGATCTACCGCAAGCTGCGTCCGGGTGATCCACCGACTCTGGATACCGCCACTGCGCTCTTTGAAGGCATGTTTTTCGATCCGCGCAAGTACGACTTCTCGCGCGTGGGCCGTTTGAAGTTCAACATCAAGCTCTACGAGGACCAGAGCGCAACGTCGCTCGATCACCGTACGCTGACGCCGCAGGACTTCTACGCCACCATCCAGTACCTGCTGAAGCTGCGCAAGAACATCGGCCTGGTGGATGATATCGATCATCTTGGCAACCGGCGCGTGCGTGCAGTCGGCGAGTTGATGGAGAATCAGTTCCGCATCGGTCTGGTTCGCATGGAGCGCGCGATCAAGGAGAAGATGAGCGTCTATCAGGAGATGTCGACAGCGATGCCGCATGACCTGATCAACGCCAAGCCAGTGATGGCGGCAATCCGCGAGTTCTTCGGCTCCTCCCAGCTCTCGCAGTTCATGGACCAGACCAATCCACTCTCCGAGATCACGCACAAGCGTCGCCTCTCGGCGCTTGGACCGGGCGGCCTTTCGCGTGAGCGCGCGGGCTTTGAAGTGCGCGACGTGCACCCGACGCACTACGGCCGCATCTGCCCGATTGAGACGCCGGAAGGTCCGAACATTGGCCTGATCAGCTCGCTTTCGTGCTTTGCGCGCATCAACGAGTACGGCTTTATCGAGTCGCCCTACCGCCGCGTGCGCGACGGTCAGCTACTGGACTTTGTGCAGGTGGTGAACGCGGGCGAGAGCGGCATGCGCGTCGGCGATTCGATCGAGAAGAGCGAAGCCGCCAAGCTGAACGAGCAGCTGTCTTCAGACGGCAAGCGCGTCATTGATGTTGATCCATTCTCGTTCTATCTCTCCGCTTGGGAGGAAGACCGTCACACCATCGCGCAGGCCAACGTCGGACTCGATGAGAACGGCCGCATCGTGGAAGACCTGGTCAACGCGCGGCGGGCGGGCAACTTCGTCCTGGTGAACCGCGCGGAGGTCGACTATGTCGACGTCAGCCCTAAGCAGCTGGTCTCGGTCGCCGCCTCGCTTGTGCCCTTCCTGGAGCATGACGATGCGAATCGCGCGCTGATGGGTGCGAACATGCAACGGCAATCCGTGCCGCTCTTGGTCGCAGAGGCTCCGCTCGTGGGTACCGGCATGGAAGGTGTGACGGCGCGCGACTCGGGCGCCGTGATCCTGGCCAAGCGCAATGGCATCATCGACTCGGTAGACTCCGAGCGCATCATCGTGCGTGTGGAGGGCGAGCATCACCCGACGCAGCTCTCACGCGAGGTGGGCTCCGACATCTACCAGCTGACAAAGTTCAAGCGTTCCAACCAGAACACCTGCATCAACCAGAAGCCGATCGTGCGTCAGGGCGACCGCGTGCTGAAGGGGCAGGTGATCGCGGACGGTCCGTGCACCGAGCAAGGCGAGCTGGCGCTCGGCCGCAACGTGCTGGTCTCCTTTATCCCATGGCGCGGCTACAACTTCGAGGACGCGATCCTGATCTCGGAGAAGCTGGTCCGCGAGGACTACTACACCTCCGTGCACATCGAGGAGTTCGAGATCGAGGCGCGCGATACCAAGCTGGGACCGGAAGAGATCACGCGGGATATTCCCAACGTCTCTGAGTCTGCGCTGCGCGATTTGGACGAGAGCGGGATCATTCGCATCGGCGCCAAGATCAAGCACAACGACATCCTCGTCGGCAAGGTGACGCCGAAGGGCGAGACCCAGCTGACGCCGGAAGAGAAGCTGCTGCGCGCCATCTTCGGTGAAAAGGCTGGCGATGTGCGCGATGCTTCGCTGACCTGTCCTCCGGGAATCGAAGGTACCGTTGTCGATGTCCGCATCTTTTCCCGCAAGGGTCAGGAAAAGGACGAACGCGCTAAGCAGATCGAGGCCGACCAGGTGGAAAAGTTGGAACGCAACCTGGCCGACGAGATCCGCATTCTGACCGACGAGCGCCTGAAGCGTCTTGAGGGCATTCTGGGCGGCAAGGAAGTTTTGGCCGATCTCCATGACGAGCGCACCAACAAGCGCCTCGTCACCAAGGGAGCGACCATCGACCGCGAGACCATTGAGCTGATCTCGACCAGGAACCTGAAGCGTATTCGCTACGCGGACAAGGATCCACGGGTCAACGAGCAGATCGATGAGATCGAGGAGATGACTTCGCGCCAGATCGATGTGCTGCGTAAGATCACCAACGACAAGATCGGCAAGCTCCAAAAGGGCGACGAACTTGCACCGGGCGTGATCAAAATGGTGAAGATCTACATCGCCATGAAGCGCAAGCTCTCGGTGGGCGACAAGATGGCCGGCCGTCACGGTAACAAGGGCGTGATTGCGCGCATTCTTCCCGAGGAGGATATGCCGTATCTGCCCGATGGAACGCCGGTTGAAATCGTCCTCAACCCGCTCGGTGTGCCTTCGCGTATGAACGTCGGTCAGGTGCTCGAAACACACCTGGGCTGGGCGGCGCATAAGCTGGGCGAGCAGGTGGCCGAGCTGGTCAAGCGCAATCAGGATGCCAACGAGGTTCGTGCGCTGGTGTCGGAGAAGTTTGCCGGCACGGCAACGCTGCGCCAGCTTCTGGAGCTCGATGACGAGCAACTGCTGCGCGTAGGCGCGGGCATGCAGCGCGGCATCTGGTTCGGCACGGCGGTCTTTGACGGCGCGCAAGAGACGGAGATCAAGGCGCTGCTGGCCTCGGCTGGTCTGCCCTCCTCCGGCAAGACGGCGCTCTTCGACGGCATGACAGGGGAGGAGTTCGAGCAGCCGGCAACGGTGGGCTACATCTACATGCTCAAGCTCTCACACTTGGTCGACGACAAGATCCACGCACGCTCGATTGGACCGTACTCGCTGATCACCCAGCAGCCGCTGGGTGGCAAGGCGCAGTTCGGCGGACAGCGCTTCGGCGAGATGGAGGTATGGGCGCTCGAAGCCTATGGCGCTGCCTACATCCTGCAGGAGCTGTTGACCGCGAAGTCCGATGACGTCTTTGGTCGCACCAAGATTTACGAGGCCATCGTCAAGGGTGAGGCGGCGATCGAGCCGGGTGTTCCGGAGTCCTTCAACGTGCTGATCCGCGAGCTCCAGGCGCTGTGCCTGGATGTCGAGCTGATCAAGCAGGTCGGCGGCGAGAAGAAGCACCATCCAGTTCCGCAGTTGGCCGCAGCCGACTAAGCGGCGCCGCAAAACCTCCGAGCGGCTTCTCAGTAAGTCGCCGCTCGGAGAACAAATTTGAGACTTGATGCCCTGATCGGCAAGGCGCCTCCCGGCGCGGGCACACAAGTCACCAGCAGCAGAACAACAGGTCCGGGAGACGCACGGCACAGCGCATCGCCGGGAGATGCGCGCATATGGAGGACGCCCTTGTACCGTTCCAGCCCATTCGAACTCACCAGCCCAATCACCGATTTCGACGCAATTCGCATCTCGCTTGCCAGCCCGGAAAAGATCCGCTCCTGGTCGCATGGCGAGGTCACCAAGCCAGAAACCATCAATTACCGCACCTTCAAGCCGGAGCGTGACGGCCTCTTTTGCGCGCGCATCTTCGGCCCGGTCACCGACTGGGAGTGCCTGTGCGGCAAATACAAGCGCATGAAACACCGCGGCGTCATCTGCGACAAGTGCGGCGTGGAAGTTACGCTCTCCAAGGTTCGCCGTGAGCGCCTCGGCCACATCGAGCTCGCCTCGCCTTGCTCGCACGTCTGGTTCTTCAAGGGCCTGCCCTCGCGCATCGGCCACCTGCTCGATATTTCCCTGCGCGATCTCGAGAGCGTGCTCTATTTCGAGTCCTACGTGGTCGTCGATCCGGGCGACGCGCCGGTCAAAGAGCGCGACATCATCAAGGATGAGGCGCAATTCCGCGAGATCGATCAGCAGTACCGTCCTTCCGGCTTCAAGGGCATGATGGGCGCCGAGGCGATCAAAGAGCTACTCAAGCGCGTCAACATCGAGGAGATCTCGGTGGAGCTGCGCGAGCGCATGAAGATCGAGACCTCGCTGCAGAAGCGCCTCAAGTACGCCAAGCGCCTCAAGGTCGTCGAGGCCTTCCGCAAGTCCGGCAACAAGCCGCAGTGGATGATCCTCGATGTGATTCCGGTCATTCCACCCGAGCTGCGCCCATTGGTGCCACTCGATGGCGGCCGTTTTGCCACCTCCGATCTGAACGACCTGTATCGCCGCGTGATCAACCGCAACAACCGCCTGAAGAAGCTCATGGACCTGCATGCGCCTGAGGTGATCGTGCGCAACGAAAAACGCATGCTGCAGGAAGCCGTCGACGCACTCTTCGACAACGGCCGCCGCGGCCGCGTGCTGCGCGGCGCCAACAACCGTCCGCTGAAGTCGCTCTCCGACACCCTCAAGGGCAAGCAGGGCCGCTTCCGCCAGAACCTGCTCGGCAAGCGCGTGGACTACTCCGGCCGTTCGGTCATCGTCGTCGGTCCGGAGCTCAAGCTGCACCAGTGCGGCCTGCCGAAGAAGATGGCGCTCGAACTCTTCAAGCCGTTTATCTATCACCGGTTGGAGCAGACCGGCCACTGCACCACCATCAAGCAGGCCAAAGAGATGGTCGAGATGCAGGAGCCGATCGTCTGGGACATCCTGGAAGAGGTCATCAAGGACCACCCAGTACTCCTGAACCGCGCGCCCACGCTCCATCGTCTGGGCATCCAGGCCTTTGAGCCGGTGCTGGTCGAGGGTAAAGCGATCAAGATCCACCCGCTGGTCTGCACCGCCTTCAACGCCGACTTTGACGGCGATCAGATGGCCGTGCACATCCCGTTGTCTCCGGAAGCGCAGGTCGAGGCCAGTGTGCTGATGCTCGCATCGCACAATATCCTCTCGCCGGCATCCGGTCAGCCGATCACTGTGCCGACACAGGACATGGTCCTTGGTCTCTACTACCTGACCAAGGCCAAGAAGGGTGGCAAGGGCGAGGGCCGTGTCTTCGCGAACATTGAAGAGGTGCTGATGGCGCTAGAGGCGAAGGAGGTCGAGACACTGACCCCCATCCGCCTGCGCTACACCGGCCCGGTGCTCGATATGACCACTGCCTATGACGATCAGGATCTGACGCACACCGAGCCGATCCTGTACGACAAGCAGTTCATCTCGACCACCGTCGGTCGCGCGATTCTGAACGACGCGCTGCCGCCAGGGATGCCCTACGTCAACGGCCTGCTCAAGAAGAAGGGCATCGGTCAACTGGTGAACTACTGCTACCTGAACCTTGGCCTGGAGGTCACGGTCAAGACACTGGATCGCGTCAAGGATCTGGGCTTCCAGTACGCCACCCGGTCGGGGCTCTCGGTCGGCCTGGATGACATGGTCATCCCGGACACCAAATATCCCGTCGTCCGCGAAGCAGAGAAGCAGGTGATCGCTGTCCATCAGCAGTATCTGGACGGCGCCATCACCAACGGCGAGCGCAACAACAAGGTCATTCAGATCTGGTCTGCGGTTACCGAAAAAGTAGCCGACGAGATGTTCGACAACATGAAGAACGCGGATAAGGCCGGCGTGATGAACCCGATCTACATCATGGCCGACTCTGGCGCTCGCGGTTCCAAGCAGCAGATTCGTCAGCTCTCCGGCATGCGCGGTCTGATGGCTAAGCCTTCGGGCGAGATCATCGAGCAGCCCATCACGGCCAACTTCCGTGAAGGTCTCACCGTGCTGCAGTACTTCATCTCGACGCACGGCGCTCGCAAGGGACTCGCCGACACGGCGCTCAAGACAGCCGATTCGGGCTATCTGACCCGCCGCCTGGTCGACGTGGCACAGGATGTCATCGTCTCGGAGCAGGACTGCAAGACGGTCGAAGGCATCTACGTGGGCTCGATCGTCGAGTCTGGCGAGATCATCGAGCCGTTGCGCGACCGCATCATCGGCCGCGTTTCGCTCGAAAGGCTGAAGGACTTCGAAGGCCACGTTGTCGTCGAGATCAATCAGGAGATCAACGAGGATCTGGCTTCGGCGATTCAGGCCGCCGGTATCGAGAGGGTGAAGATCCGCTCTGTGCTGACCTGCGAGTCGAAGCGTGGCGTGTGCATCCGCTGCTATGGCCGCAACCTGGCCTCGGGCCGTTCGGTTGAGCTCGGTGAGGCAGTCGGCGTTATCGCTGCGCAGTCCATCGGCGAGCCGGGCACCCAGCTCACCATGCGTACCTTCCACATCGGTGGTACGGCGTCGCGGGTCTCGCAGCAGTCGCATCTAGATGCCAAGAACAACGGCACCGTGCGCCTGATCAATGTCACGACAGTGCGCTCGAAGCAGGGCGGACTGGTTGCGATGAATCGCGCTGGCGCCATCGCAGTGGTCGACGAACGTGGCCGTGAAAAGGAGCGCTACCAGGTGGTCTATGGTTCCAAGCTCCGCGTGGAAGATGGGGCAGAGGTCAAGCTCGGCGATGTGTTGGCCGAGTGGGATCCCTATACCTTCGCCATCCTCACGGAGATCGCTGGCACGGTCCAGTTCAAGGACCTGCAGGAGGGCATCACGCTGAACGAGGAGATCGATGAGGTCACGGGCCTGTCGCGTCTGGTGGTTGCGGAAGCAGCCGACGAGAAGCGTCAGCCGGCGATCATCATCAAGGGAGCGAAGGGCAATAAGCGTTATCTGATGCCAAGCCGCGCCCACCTCATGATGCAGGATGGCGACGAGGTCCACCCGGGCGACATCCTGGCGAAGATCCCGCGTGAGACCACCCGCACCAAGGACATCACCGGCGGTCTGCCGCGCGTCGTTGAGCTCTTCGAAGCCCGCAAGCCGCGCGAGACCGCAACCATGAGCGAGATCGATGGTGTGGTCCGCTTCGGTGAAGTCTCGAAAGGTCAGCGCAAGATCTACATCACGGCGGATAACGGCGAGGAGAAAGAGTACTCAGTACCTCGCGGTACCCACATCAACGTGCAGGAGGGTGAACGCCTGCGCGCCGGTGATCCGCTGATGGATGGTCCACTGAACCCGCATGACATTCTTGCCGTACTTGGCGAGAAGGAGCTGCAGGGCTATCTGGTGAACCAGATCCAGGAGGTCTACCGCCTCCAGGGTGTGGCCATCTCGGATAAGCACATCGAGACCATCGTGCGTCAGATGCTGCGCTGGGTGAAGGTCGAAGAGGTAGGGGACACGAACTTCCTGCTGGAGCAGCAGATCGATAAGTTCCGCTTCCGGCTGGAGAACGAGCGTGCGATGGCTGAAGGTGGCCGTCCTGCAATCGGGCGTCCACTGCTGCTCGGCATCACCAAGGCGTCGCTCTCCACCGACTCCTTCATCTCGGCGGCCTCCTTCCAGGAGACCACACGCGTGCTCACCGAGGCGTCCATCAACGGCGCAGTCGACGGTCTGCGTGGGCTCAAGGAGAATGTCATCGTCGGCCGCCTCATCCCGGCGGGCACGGGCATGGAGTACTACCGCAATATCCAGCTCTCGCCCGAGCTTGAAGAAGCCGCGGCGCAGGTACAGCAGGAGGTCACTGCAGCCTACGAAGAGGCCGAGCGCGAACTGGAGCTGATGCGGCAGGAAGGCGAAGCCGAAGAACTCGCAGCCGAGTGAGGACTGCGCGGTCGGCAAACGCGCCTTCGGCGCAAAACAACAACGGCGGGGCTTGGGCTCCGCCGTTTCTTTTGCCGCACACTACCAGTGGAGGTCTCTAGGCGAACGCTCTCCGACTCCTTGGGCTTGCAGCCCCGCCTGCATTGCTAGATCGTGTATAGATCACCGTAACTTCGGCCCACAAGCCGCATCTCAAAGGCAGGTTCGGGAAAACCAGGAGGACCTACACGTGACAAACAATTTGGTACGGGGTGTATTGACCGCCGGTCTTGGTTTCGCCCTCGTAGCCACGGCGCACGCGCAGGGGCGGCAGATCTTCCCGGACAACGGGGATGCCAAGGCTCAGATTCGCGCCGCGCTCACCGAAGCGAAGCAGGACGGCAAACGCGTGATTGTGAATTTCGGGGGGAACTGGTGCGGCGATTGCCAGGTCCTGGACATCTACTTTCATGATCCCTCGAACATGCACCTGCTCAACCAGAATTACGTTTTGGTGGACGTCAATGTCGGCCACTACGATCAGAACCTGGACCTCGCGCAGAAGTTTGGTATCCCACTGCAAAAGGGAGTTCCGGCACTCGTCATCCTCGATCCCAACGGCAAAGTCGTCTACGCGCAGACCCATGGTGAGTTCGAGAAGATGAGGCGCTTGGAGTCAAGCGACGTGACCAAGTTTCTGATGCAATGGCAGCCGCGACACACGGCAGCATGAGCAAGAACGGCCTGTGACAGCTCGCAGCATGCCGCTTACTTCATCACCGCGACACTCCCGGTCTCGGTCGCCGCCGAGCTCCCGCCCACCCAGAGGTCTACGTCGCTCGGTTCAACCACGCGCTTCAAATCCACGTTATAGAAGGCCAAATCGTCAAAGCCGAGTGTGTAGTCAAGATGCCTGGTCTCGCCCGGCGCGAGCGTCACGCGCTCGAAGCGCTTCAGTTCACGGACTGGCTGCTCGACGCTCGTATTCCTGTTGCGAATGTAAAGCTGAACCACCTCACTGCCAGCTGTTGAACCCGCGTTCTGCACCTCCGCGGTGACGTGGATCTGCCCCACCTGCGTGCTTGAGCCCATCATGTGCTCGATCTTGACCGGCGAATATTTGAACTGCGCGTACGACAAGCCCCAGCCGAAAGGGTAGACCGGTGCATTCGGTGTATCGATGTAGCGCGATAAGTATTTTTCTTCGCTGTTTGTTGGCGGATGGGTAAGGTCGGTATCGCCCGCAGGGCGTCCGGTGGGTAGCTGCGCGAGGTAAAGCGGCTCCTGCCCGGCATCGTAGGGAAACTCGACCGGCAGGCGGCCGCTGGGATTGCTCTCGCCAAAGAGCGTGTCGACAATGGCCGGACCCGCCTCGATGCCGGGAAACCATGCTTCGAGAATCGCCGGAATGTGCTGCGCCTCCCAAGGTATGGCAGTGGGGCGGCCATCGAAGAGCACCAGTACCACCGGCTTGCCAGTCGCGACCACGGCCTTGAGCAGATCTTCCTGATTGCCGGGAAGCTCCAGGCGCGTGCGGGAGGAAGCCTCGCCGCTCATGGTGGGACCGGACTCGCCGAGCGCCACCACGACCACATCAGCCTTCTTCGCACCCGCAACGGCTTCGGCAAAGCCGTGTGTGTCTTCGGAGAGGACGTCGGTTCCCTTCACGTAGAGAACCTTGCCTGCTCCGAGGCGGCTGCTCAGCGCCTCTCGCAGAGTCACTGCATCGGACGCCTCGCCACTGGCGGCCCAGGAGCCCAGCATGTCTTCCTTGGAATCTGCGAGTGGGCCGATGAGTGCTACGGTCCCCCCTGTCTTTGCGAGCGGCAGTAGATGGCCCTTGCCGGTCACTGCATCATTCTTGAGCAGCACAAAGCTCTCTTCCGCGGCCTTGCGTGCCAGTGCCCGCTTCTCCGGCGTGGCCTGGTACGCGGGAGCCTTCTCGTCGGCATACGGATGTTCAAAGAGGCTCATGGCAAATTTGACACGCAAGATGCGGCGCACGGCTTCGTCGACAACGGACTGCTGCAGCTCGCCGCTTTGCACCAGCGGGATGAGACGTGTGCGGTAAAGATTGCTCTCCATGTCCATGTCCACGCCTGCGGTCAGCGCCTTCTTCGCGGCGGTGGCGCCATCGGCCGCGATCGAGTGCTTCAGCAACTCGCCGATCGCGCCATAGTCGCTGTCCACCATGCCCTTGAAGCCCCACTCCTTGCGGAGAACCTGCGTCAGCGTGAACGGGTCTGCGCTGGCCGGCACTCCATTGAGTGAGTTGAACGAGCTCATGACGGTGGCTGCTCCTGCGTCGATGCCGGCCTTGTACGGCGGCAGGTAGTTCTGCCGAAGGTTGATCTCGGACATGTCGACCGCGTTGTAGTCTCGGCCTGCGACCGGCGCGCCATATGCGGCGAAGTGCTTGATGCAGGCCGCAACGGAGGTGGGCTGCGACAAGTCTGTGCCCTGATAACCGCGCACATAGGCGCGGGCCATTGCGCTGCCCAGGTACGGATCTTCACCGGCACTCTCCACAATGCGGCCCCATCGTGCATCGCGCGCGATGTCTACCATGGGTGAAAAGACCCAGTTCACGCCGTCGGCGCGCGCTTCGGCAGCGGCGGTGCGTGCGGTCTGCTCCACCAACGTGGGATCGAAGGTTGCCGCCAGAGCCAGTGGTACCGGGAAGATGGTGTGGTCGCCATGGATGACGTCGTATCCAAAGAGCAGCGGTATCTTCAGCCGTGACTTCTCCATCGCAAGGCGCTGATAATGATTCACCTTGGCCGCCCCAAACACGTTGAGCAGCGAGCCAATCTCGCCCTTCGAGATCATGCTGTCGTAATCTTCCCGGCCTGTACCTGGTCCGGTAGCAACGCCGCCCGTATACTGCACCAGCTGCCCGACTTTTTCCGCCAGCGTCATCTGCTTGAGCAAGACTTCTACGCGGCCATTCAGCTGCTTATCGGCAAGCTGATGGTTCGGCATAGGAGCAGGAGCAGTAGCAGTATCTGCCGGAACAGCTGCCGCGCTTGCACTGGCTTCACGGTGGTGCAGCTGTGCACCAAGGGGCGAGAGAACAGAGGCGAGAAGAAAGGGTGCGAGCAGGCGGAGAGGTCTGGTGGCTGGCATGATGACGCACCCATGCTACAGCAGCTGTGAATGCAAGTCCGCGTAGCCTACCTGCGAGGCGATGATTTGCTGGCCCTTCCCGCGCCGCTCCGGTACTCTTAAAGTGGTATGTTGCGTCCCGTTGGCCAAATGCGTCGTGCTGTATGGAAGGCCCTCTCGCATGACGTACTTACATTGTCGAAGTCGGCCGCGTACTCCGCCATTCTTGGTCTCTTTCCCGCAGTGCTCGTCACTACCACGCTGCTGGCATTGCTGCCGCAGAGCGGCTCCTTGATTGGTGAGCTGCGGTCGGCGCTGGTCGACTTCCTGCCCGGCGATACCATGAGCGCCGTGCACACCTACTTCCATTCGCGCCACGGCCGATCAGTGCAGGCGATTGTCTCTGCCGTGCTGGTGAGCCTCTTCGGCAACATGGGCGTCATGACGTCGTTTATGGAGGGCTTTCGCCGCGCCTACGGGCTGGACAAGGGCGGCTGGAGCTTTCGCCGGGAGCGCCTGATCGCGCTGGGACTGATTCCGAGCTGCCTGGTGCCGATGGCGTTTGCCACCGTTATCGTTGCATTCGGCCACCAGATAGAGTTCTGGATCGTCGACAACTCCAATCACATCTTTCGCAGTTACGTATTAATCTTGTGGCGGATGGCGCGCTGGGTAATCGCGCTGGCTACCACCTCGACCGTGCTGGCCGTGATCTATCACTTCGGCATCTCGCGCTCCAGGCCCTGGAAGCTGGTCATGCCGGGCGCCCTAAGCGCAACGGTCATCTGGTTTCTGGCGACGGTCTCCTATGGCTGGTACATCACGCGCTTTGCGGATTACAGCGTCGTCTATGGGCCGTTCGGCACCGCAATCGCGACGCTGGTGTGGCTCTACATCACCTCGCTGAGCGTGTTCATCGGCGCAGAGTTCAATGCGCAGATCTATCCCCTTGGTGAGCCCCTGGCCGAGTCCGCTCAGGAGCCGTTGGCCGAGCCTGCGGGGGAGCTAAGCACCGAATCACCGAATGAAGCGGCGAGCCTTCCCCAAACGAGGCATAGCCACTCTCCGGAGGGGGAGCTTACTCTTCCTGGGCCGCAGCGTACTGCCTAAATCTATGTATTCCACTGCGAGTAGAATGGGCTGGAGCGTAACGCAAAGATGACGCTTGCTGCTGGGGGATAGATGAGTTTTCCCGCTCTAAACACACCGAATGCCGCCATCGCGGCGACCCGCCGTTCAAAGATCGTAGCGACGCTTGGACCCGCATCCAGCAATGAAACCACCTTTCGTGAACTGGTGCGTGCCGGCCTTGACGTTGCCCGCCTGAACTTCTCTCATGGAGATCATGAAGACAAGCTCCGGCTGATGGCGATGGTGCGCAAGGTCTCTGCCGAAGAGCGCCGGTCCATCTGCATCCTTGGCGATCTGCAGGGGCCGAAGATCAGAACAGGGCGGCTGGAGAATCGCATCCCCGTTCAACTGGTCGCCGGGCAGAAACTGACCATCACGCCGCGGGACATCAGCGGCACTGTGGAGTGCATTGGAACAACATTTCCCACCCTCGCAGAAAATTTGGAACCCGGTGCGCGGATACTCCTCTCCGACGGCCTGATCGAGCTGCACGTCAGCGCGATCCATGGAGCGGATGTGGAGTGCGACGTCATCAACGGCGGCCTGCTAGGGGAACACAAGGGAATCAATCTGCCGGGCATTCCCGTGCGCGTGCCGGCGCTCACTGAGAAGGACGAGATCGACCTCAAGTTCGCAATTGAAAATGGGATCGACGCGATCGCGGTCTCCTTTGTGCGGACGGCGGAAGACATTCGTCTGACCCGGCAGCGTGTCGCAGAGCTGGGCGGCGACATTTGGATCATCGCCAAGCTGGAAAAGCCACAAGCCATCGAGCACCTAGAGAGCATTCTCGAGATCGCCGATGGGGTAATGGTGGCGCGCGGCGATCTGGGTGTGGAGGTGCCGCCGGAGAAGGTGCCGGCCATCCAGAAGCACGTCATCCATCGCGCTGCTGAGTACCGCAAACCAGTCATTACGGCAACGCAGATGTTGGAGTCGATGATCGAGAACCCCCGGCCCACGCGGGCCGAAGCCTCGGATGTCGCGAACGCAGTCTATGACGGAACCGATGCCGTGATGCTCTCGGCTGAGTCCGCAGCCGGCAAATATCCTGTGGAAGCAGTTAAGATGATGGCTCGCATAATCTCCGAGACAGAGGCGCAGATGACCGCCACCGCGACCGGGAGCCGGCCGCATTCATCGCACGTCCGGCTGTCGATCTCAGAGACTATCTGTGAGTCCATGGCGCATGCCGCCGACGATCTGGACATCAGCGCAATCGCTGTCTTTACGGAGACCGGGGCCACCGCGCGGCAGCTCTCGAAGTGGCGTCCCAAATCGCCGATCTTCGCGCTCTCCAATGTGGAAAAGGTCATTCGCCGCATGACACTCCTGTGGGGAGTCCAGTCTATCCACTGCCCCAAGCTCAATACCGCCGAGGAAATGGTGGAAGCCGCCGAGGATCTGCTTAAGGACGGCGGTTATGTGAAGGCGGAGGACATTCTCGGCATCGTGGCCGGCACGCGCACCCTCTCCGGCTCCACCAACTTCCTGCGCCTTCACGTCATGGGCGACCGCCTGCCGAAGCCGCAGGAAGCCGCGGCCGAGCCGGCGCGAGAACCAGAGCTATCGCATAGTTTGGCGTAGACGGTACCGTAGATCTTCCACGGCGTCTGCTAAGGTGAGTGACTGTGGGCCACATCCGCATCCTCTCCGATCAGGTAGCCAATCAGATTGCCGCTGGCGAGGTGGTGGACCGCCCAGCCTCGGTCGTCAAGGAACTGCTTGAGAACGCGCTTGATGCTGGCGCCACGCGCATTCGCGTCGAGATTGAGGGTGGCGGCCGCAAGCTGATCCGCGTCGTCGACAACGGCTCGGGCATGATGCGCGATGATGCGCTGCTTGCCTTTGAGCGCCACGCTACCTCCAAGCTGCGTACCAGCGACGACCTGCTCTCCATCGCCACGCTCGGCTTTCGCGGCGAGGCCCTGCCGTCCATCGCCTCAATCTCCCGGCTAGATCTCGAGACGCGCGCCGAGGCCGACGACTCCGGAACGCACATCGAAATCGTCGGCGGCAAAATGCATCGGGTGGAAGACGCCGGTCTTCCCCCGGGCACCGCCATCGCGGTCCGCGATCTTTTCTTCAACACACCCGCGCGGCGCAAGTTTCTCAAGTCAGAGACGACCGAATTAGCACACGTAACAGCGTTGGTGACACATTACGCGCTTGCGCATCCGGACAAGCACTTCGAGCTGCACTCCGCCACTCACGCCATCCTGCAGGCGCCGCCGGTGGAGCGCTCCGCCGACCGTATCTTTCAGATCTTCGGGCGAGACACGCTGGAGCAGTTACTGCCCATTGCGGCAGAGCTCAACCTGGAGCGCGTCGGGCTGCCCGCGCCTCCGCCGTGGAAGCAGGACGAGGAGTACGAGCCGCCGACTCCCGGGCACCTGCGGCTGAGCGGCTTCATCTCCAAGCCAGAACTTGAAAAGCTGAATCGCAACTCGATCTACTCGTTTGTGAACCGGCGGCTGGTGCGGGATCGCCTTCTGCTTCACGCGGTCAGCGAAGCGTATCGCAACATCCTGCCGCCCACCTCTTTTCCTGTAGTGCTGCTCTTTCTTGAGATTCCGCCGGAAGAGGTAGACGTGAATGTCCACCCGGCCAAGACGGAGGTGCGCTTCCGGCAGTCCTCGTTCGTGCACGATTTCGTGCGCGACTCCGTCCGCAACAAGCTGGTGCAGGCGCGCCCTGCCATGGGTTTTCTCGCTGCGCTGGAGACACACGCGAACGCCTCGCCCTCGCTGGTTCCAGGCGTCTCGCCATTGCCCGGGTCGCCGGTCGAGGAGCAGGCGCCCGGTGTACTTGAAGATTCCGGCGAAGGGATTCGTGTAGAAGAGGCGGAGTCCTTCGCCCTAAGCCCGCCCCCGGTCCAGCCCGTTCCGGGCAAGCTCGACTTCTCCGAGTCGATGCTGGTTCATGCAATCGCTGCCGGACTGGGACCGTCGACTGAAGAGTGTGGGGGAGCAGTCTCCCCCGTCGCGGCTGAAGAGCTGCAAAACGAACAGGCAGCATCCGTCACCCTGAACGCGCTGGCCTCGCTCAAACCGCTGGGGCAGCTCCGCGAATCCTTCATTCTGGCCACCAACGAAGAGGGCTTGTGGATCATCGACCAGCACGTAGCCCATGAGCGGGTTCTGTTCGAGAAGGTCTTGCGGGAGCGAAAGACCGAACGCGTGCAGCGCCAGCGCCTGCTCATGCCCATGCTGGTCGAGCTCACGCCAGAGCAGATGGTCGCCTTCGCCGAGATCGCGGCAGAGTTGGACCGGAACGGCTTTGAGGCCGAGCCCTTTGGCCCGCGCACGCTAGCTGTCAAAGCGGCGCCGGTGGGTCTGGAAGGCCGCGAGCTCGAACGCATGCTGGTAGAGGTGCTGGAGCAGCGCGACCGGGCAGAGCAGCACGAAAATCTGGAGCTGCTGCGCACGCGCATCGCGGCCTCCATCGCATGCCACGCGGCGGTCAAGGTCAACATGCCGCTGGACACCCTGCGTATGGAGTGGTTGCTCGCTGAGCTGGGCAAAACCGAGCATCCTACCAGTTGTCCGCACGGGCGGCCCATCGCGTTGCGGTATTCTTGGAAGGACATCCAGCGCGCGTTTCACCGCATATAGACAGCGGTTTAAGCGCCTGTACGGCCCCGGAGTCCCTTCGACCGCTTACCTGGAAATGGTTTTGCGGCCAAGGCTGGGACCTCCACAGATTGGAAGTAATGACACCAGAATACGTAGCCAAGGTGCGTCGCGAACGATGGCGCCAGGCGGATAATCCGCTGCTCACGCTCGACGATGCGGAACGATGGCTGGTGGAGACCTCATTGTGTCTCTTCCTGCCTAGACGTGCGCACCTGCCTGTACCAGCGCCCTCGTTCACGGAAGCAGTGGTGGGCAAATCCAACAACATCCCCGACCCGGCAGCGATTGTCCAAGCCCGCACCATGCTGGCCCGGTTGGTCGCCTCGGCTGCTGCTGTTCCTCTGAACCTGTTTGGCACGCCGGGCGAGCAGCCGGATTTTTTAGCAACGCCCGACGCTTTGCCCTACCTCTATGCCATGCAGGCGGAGCGCAATCCGAAGAAGGCGCCGTCGACCTCGGGCTCCGGCCGCGTCTCGCAGCTCGCCGTAACGGCGTGGACGCTGCTCGAAACGGAAGGCGCCCATACCGCAGAAGAGCTGCGCGAGAAACTGGGCCGCGAGGTGACCGAGGCCGCCGTGATCCGCTCGTTGGGAGAGCTCTGGCAGACGATGCGGGTGATGCCGGTGCCTGACGAAGGAGAAGGCCCGGCTACCTGGGAGCTGCTGAGCGCACGCCACCGCAAGGAGTTGAACGCCGGCAGCACCGAGTCGCAGGCCACCGCGCTCTCCATGCTGGTGTCGTTCTATCTGCAGTCCGCGATTGTGGCGACGAGCGAAGAAGCAGAGCTCTTCCTATCGCCCCTGGCCTCGCGTTCACGGGTGCGTGACGTGGTGCGCAGCCTGTCGGCCACGCGCCAGCTCCAATCCGTAGCCATGGAGGCGCAAACGCACTACTTCGTGGAAGGGACACTGCCAGAGATGCCAGACGAGAGGGAAGACGAGCGGGCGAAGGACCAGGGCCTGGAAGGAAACGAGCCAGACATCATCGAGATTGCTGGTCGTGAGACCAACGAAGGCGGCGAGGCGCCTCTATCGCCGCCGGGCCAGATTTCGCGGGGCCGGATCTCGCGCTTTAGTAAGGAAGGCGGCAGTCCCCGGCGGCCGGTTCGCGAGGGCGGCGAACGGCGTCCAGCATTTGGCGGGCGTACTGCGCTTGGCGACCGAGGGAAACGGCCGTCGTTCGGAGATCGAAACAAGCCAGCCTTTGGAACGAGACCGCGTTCGGCACCTGCTGAAGGAACTGGATCCGGGGAAGGCCGAGAGGGCTCTGGAAGCGCGCAGCGGTCGTCCTTTGGAGCCCGGCGACCGGCGGCGGGCGGGTTTCGAAAGCCCGGCGCCGACCGGCCCTCGTTCCGCGCAAAATCGCCCGACGAACGGCGGGAGCGCCCCGCAGACGAGCGCAGTCCCGTGGCCGGCAGCTCTGATCGGCCTCATAGCAACCGGGAAGGCGGTGCACTGCGGCCCTTTCAGAAGTTTGGTGCTGGTGCAGGTCGCCCAGGAAGACGGCCTGCCGGTGGGGAGCGAGGCAGCAACCGTCCCTCATTCGGGCGGCGCGAAGGCGGTTTCAGCCAGAAGCCCGGTGGCTTCGGGTCAGGGCCCGACCGGGGTGGAAGCAGAAGTATTGGGGGGAGAGGCCGTCCACAGCGAGCGACCGGTGGCGAAGAAGGCAGGCCGCCACGCCGTGAGTTCAGCCAGGGATCTACTGGTAGTCCCCCGCTTAAGGACCGAGGAGCCGATCGCAATGACCGTTCGTCCGGTCCCTCCCGTCCGCCGCGTCAGCCCATTAGAGCCGGTGGCGACCGTTCCTCCCGTCCCTCATTCGGGAGCAAGTTTGCAGGCAAGAAGCCGTTCGGCGCACGGGGAGGCCCGGGTGACGGCGGCGGCTTCAAGCGACGCGAGGCTGGTGCAGGTGGGAACGAAGCGCGTCCGTTCACCAGAAAGCCAGCCGGGGATGCCGGTCGGCGCGGAGGGCCGAGCGAGCGACCAGCGCGGTCGTTTGATCGCGATCGTCCGCGCCGCGATGCTGGCGACCGTCCACCGCGTGCAGGTAACGATCGTCCATTCACGCCCCGCAGCGACCGTCAGTTCACGCCACGCGGTGATCGGCCATTCAATCCGCGGAGTAGCCGACCGGACAGGCCCGCAGGGGATCGCCCGTACCGGCCCAGAACCGAAAATCGGGGCGAAAACAGAACCGAAGGCGACAGTCGTTCACCTCGTACCGAAGGCGGGTCCGGCGAACGCCGAAGCTTCTCGGGCCCCAAGGGAGGCGTTGGAAGCTTCAGCCGCGGTCCAGCATCGAGAGGGCCAGGATCAAAGGGGCCAGACAGAGGCGACTTCAAGCCCCGCAGTCCCAGCACGCGCTCCGGAGCCGGGCAGGGCCGCACAGGCGTCTCCGGCCCACCTCGCGGCGGTGCTCGCCCCGGTGCCAAGCCGGGTGGATTCCGGCCCGGCGGCAGTCGTCCAGGTGGTAGCAGACCCGGCGGAGGCAGTCGTCCAACCGGAGGCAAGCCCGGCAATGGCCCCAGATCCGGCCCCGGCGGCCGACCCGGCGGCTTTGCCCCACCGCGCCGCAAATTGCCACCCCGCCGTCCCGATGATGGAGAGGGCGCATGAGTGGATCGCGACATCTCATTGTCGCGATCGATGGACCGGCGGGGGCGGGCAAAAGTACATTGGCGCGCAGCCTCGCCGCCCGCTTCGGCCTGCTGAATCTCGAGACAGGTGCGATGTATCGTGCCTTTGCGCTCAAAGCTCTCGAGGGGAGAGTCGCTACGGATAACGTGCGTGCGCTCGAGAGACTCGCTTCCGAAACGACCGTCACTTTAGAGCCAGGCGTCGGAGCCAACCGCGTTCTGCTGGACGGCACGGATGTGACTGGCCGTTTGCGCACGCCCGAGATCACCACTGCAGCCTCTGAGGTGAGTGTTCACCCGGCGATCCGCCGCTGGATGGTCGAGCTCCAGCAAAGGCTGGGAGAGCAGGGCGGCGTCGTCATGGAAGGTCGTGACATCGGCACCGCCGTCTTTCCTCATGCCCCGGTCAAGATCTTTCTCGACGCCTCACCCGAGAAGCGCGGGGAGCGTCGCTACGAGCAGGTGCGAGCAACCGATTCCGAAATCGCCCATCAGTCGGCGGCGGTTCTCGCCGAGATGCAGGAGCGCGACCACCGAGACCGCACGCGGGCCGACTCACCACTGCGGCCAGCGGTCGATGCGGTGATCATCGACTCGACGGAGATGTCGCTGGACCAGGTGATCGCACGCGCCACCGCCATCGTCGAAAACCACCTCGGCGACTGAACCTCTCTCCCTGGCCGGCTAGAGCATTTATCCTACAGGTATAGAGCGCGAGCGCAGGTATAGAGCGCGAGCGAAAGGTCGGCGCAGCTTTTCCGTTAAGAAAGGCTGCAGGCAGCTCAAGTCAGTCACATCACAGCATAGGAGAAATGCTCTACTGTGTCGTCGGCTCGACCGCGCCACTCTTCGGTACTCGCAAGTGGCGAAGCTTCTCTGGAGGTTGGGGCGGCGACGGCGGTAGCGGGGGAACCGGTATCGCTGCACGATCGCCTTTGCTGATCTGGATATCGCCGTGATCGGTCGTCAGCTTGATATTCGGGCCGCCGGCTCCGACCTGCCCCGACAGGCTGTTCCCGGCATGTTTGGCATTCGTGCCAGGGGTAAAGTCGGACGAGACAGTGCCGCTGCCTGCAGTGGCCAGAATGTCGAATGACGCTGCCGGCGGCAGGGTTAGCTGAATATCACCGTTGCGGTTACCAATCTCCACGTCGCTGGCCGCCTTTGCCATCCCCAGCGAAACATCCCCATCCCCATTCTCGACAGTCACCGGTCCTGTAATATCCGAGAGTTCAAGATTCTTCGCGCGCGTGGTGATGCGAATGGGTCCCGCCGCACCCCCAATACGCAGGTCGCCCGAGTCCAGCGACAGCACATCGTTCAAGTGCTGCACCTCGAAAGTGCTTCGGCTGGAGTGAAAGCTGACCGGCGCGTTGAGCGCCGACAGGTTCAGGTCGCCGAAGAAGTCGCCGTCAAGCGTAACCCGGTCGTGAACATCCGTGATGCTGGCGTCGTCCACCCGCCCATTCAGCACCAGTGTCCCACCGATGCCGCGCGCGGAGAAGTCGCCTTTGCTCATGTGCGCTGTCGCGTTATTCGCGAGCGTGCTCAGCTTCACGTCGCCGCGGTCCGCCGTTACCTCCACTATCCCGCCAAGCCCATCGACCGAGACGTCGCCGTGGCCTGCATTTACCGTGACACCCGAGCTCGCCGGCAGCTGTATCGTCAGATCGGAGCTTCCCCGGTCCAGCTCCGCTACCGTGAGCGTCGCCTGCGTGCCAGTGACTTTCAGCTGGGGAAAGAGCTTGCCCAGATATCTTTCCGCCTCGTGCCCATTGCTCGCGTATACCACATTGTGCGCCGTGATGTGGATCCGCCCATCGGTAGAGGTCGAGAGGAGCACGTCACCGTGAGGATTGCGAACCACGAGCATCCCGTTCGCCGGCATCGCCTCATCGAGCTGTTCGTCGCGGTCGTGTTGCTGGCCAAAGAAATGCATGCCCCAGTCCCAGTCGTTACCTTCGCCGAAGTGCCAGCCCCACCGGTGGCCGTTCTCCCCGATACCGCGTCCCGCCCAACCTCCAACCCAGCCCAGCACTGCCAGCACCACAAGAATGCCGACCACCCCGCCGACCCCCGATCGCGCGGCCAAGGGCCGGTCGCGATCCAGCCACCACTCTCCCAACGACAGCACGCCGACGCCGATCAGCAGCACCGGCCACCAGCGGACATACCACGTCCAGAAAGCGAATCCGCTGATCTTTCCGGTCTCGACCAGCAACGCCACCACGCCGATGCCGATAAGCACGAGCGGTCGGACCAGGGAAGGACGGCGCCAGATGCGCCACTGCTGCTGCTGGCTGCGCCATGCTTGCTTCTGTGCGCGCCGGGCAGCTTTCGGCGATTGCGGGTAGGGTGGAGGCGCGCCCGTCATCACTCGCCCCCTTTCGGTGTGTCAGCGTCGCGCGAGTCAGTGCCCGTGTCGGCAGCGGGTGCGGAGGCAACCATGGCCGTTCCCGGGGGATATTGTCCCGGCTGGGTGTAACCGGTGCTGCTGTCATGAATCGGAGTACCGAGCGGAGCACCAGAGAGAGCGCTGTCGCGAAAAGCAGCCCGCTCAGCCAGCGTCAGCACTCCAGCCAGGATGAGGTAGAGTGGCCAGCTTTTGACGAAGCTCAGCGCGCCCCACTGGTTCAGCAGAGCCGTCAAGCCGAAGAGCAGCAGAAATGCCGGGCCACGCAGGCGGCGGATCAGGATCCAGCGGTTCATTGCCCACCTCCCGGCATGCCCCCGCCGGAGGGAGGAGGCAACTCACGCGAGCGGCGGACAAAGAGCCAGATCCCAACGGCGATGATGACCAGCGGCCAGCCACGGCCCACCCAATCTCCGCTGAAGATGCCAAGCGTGCCGAAGAGCAGCAGCACCCCCAGCGCGATCAGGATGATAGCGCCCGTAGGCAGGTCCCGCGGCCTTCCGGTAACCGGAATCGAGCTAGGATCAAAGCCGTAGCCCGGACCAGCGTAACCCGGACCAGCGTAGGGCGGCGGAGCGGGAGGCGGCGTGCCCCCGCCCTCCGGAGTGTAAGGCTGTTGGCTAGCTGCTGGGCCCGCACTCTGGCCCGGGCTCGTATATGGCCCATAGGGCGTGGAATAGGGCGCTCCCGCGGGCGGCACAAACCCAGCGCTCACCCCTCCTGGGCTGGGTGTTTCTCCTGCCCAGGGGCCCGTGGAGCCTGGCGCAGCGGGGCCGCTTCCCGGAGTGGAATTCGGTGGCACGCCCGGCCCCCGGTAGGTCGCCTGCCCAGGGTGTGTCTGGAGGCCCAGGCGATAGCCCAGGTCGTTCAAGCCAAAGGGGTCCGGCAGCGGCAGTCCATCGCGTCGTGCCTTGGCCGTCTGGGCCGCGTCGAAGATCTGATAAAAGACCCAGGCAGCGATAAAGATGCCGAAGACTCCGGCGTGATCCGCAAGGCTGACAAAGACGGCGAAGATCAAGACATGAGCCAGAGCTTTGACGAACTGACCGTTGTACATTGCGCCCACGCCCGGGATACAACCGAGCAGTCCGGCCAGCGCGGGATTGGGCAAAGAAGGCCCAGGAATCGGGACACCAGATGGAGTGAACCCCGGCATCGTCGGGTCAACCGGAGTTCCAGGCCCCCCCACTCCAGGCCCAATGCGGGCAAGCAGGCAGGGTTCGCAATACGTCACGCCTCCTACACTGCGAATGCAGTCCTTGCACAGTGGCTTGCCGCAGTGTTGGCAGTAGGCAGCAACGGGAATCTCAGGATGGTTTGCGCAGTTCATGCCAAGCTCCTCTCTCCTCTATCTCGTCTGTTCTTCCGCTGCGCCCGGAAGGGCGTCAGCTGTCGATGTGCGAGTTGGAGGGCGTGTGTTCGTGTGACCGCACAGTAGGCGACCGGGATACTGGCTGCGGGTGGTCCCGGAGTGTGACCGCTGGCAGCGGGTGTGGACCATGTTCCGGGCTGACGATCGTGTCTCTCAGACTGCGGTGCGCTCTTGGGCGGTGTGGCTTTCTGGTCCGCTGAGGGGTGGTCTGCCGGTGGCTGTGCGGCATCTCCTCCTTTTTGCGGTGAACGCGAGCGGGGTGCTGTCGCCGGAGATGAGCTATCCCCGCCACTTCCGGAGTTCCCCGCGCCCGAGTTCTCTGTGTCGCGGCGGAACTCGTTCACGCGCGACTCCACTTCATACACAAAGCGCAAATTCTCGTAATAGCGCACCACGTGGGCCGAAGCCGTGTAGTACTGGCGGCTGACCTGGGTGGCAAGCGTTCCTGGTTTCAGGTCCGAGAGCCGCATCTGGTCCAGCCGGATCCCCACCAGGTTTAGTGTGAACGCAATGGAGAAGAAGGCCATCGCAGCCGTCATCAGCAGCCGCGACTCCACCGCGTGCCGATGCAGCATCGCAAAGGAGCGTCCCATCCAGGCCTGCTCCTGAGCGATGGCCGGGGCTGTCCCGGCGCCCAGGGGCACTCCGGCAGCGGCGAGTCCGCTGGTCCCACTCGTCCGGGCCAGAATCTTCGTTAGGAGGTCTTCCGGGATCTCCGGTTCCGTCTTGAGATAGCCCAACCACTCGCTGCCGCGCTGGGCCTCTTCCAGCAACTGCGCGCACGCCAGGCATGCGTCCTTATGTGCGGCGAAGGCCGCGGTGTCGTCCGCCGCGAGCGTGCCATCCAGCGCATCGGCCAGCAGCGCCTCCCACTCTTCGCATTGGAGGGGCCCGGCACCTTTCGCTGAGGTTGTTTCGTAGCCCATTTACATCACCTGCTTCTTGTTACGCTGCAGCAGCCGTGCCAGTTCTGCACGCCCGCGGCTGATGCGACTCTTGACCGTGCCTTCCGGTACGCGGAGCACAATGGCGATTTCCTTGTAGTCCATATCCTCGAGATCGCGCAGGATCACCGCTTCGCGCAGTTCGGGTGAGACCTTGGCCAGCGCCGCCTGCACCATGCCTTCCAATTCCCGGGCAACGGTGTGGTCGTGCGGCGAGCGGCGGGCATCCTGCAACCGTTCTGCGCGGGTGGTCTCCTCGCCCTCGTCCCAGCCCACATCCATGGAGTCGGTCGAGCGCTCCATGCGGCTCCGGCGAAAGTGGTCGACCAGCAGATTGCGCGTAAGCGTCGTGATCCAGGTAGTGAAGCTGCCCCGTGCCAGATCGAAGGCGGCAAGGTTGCCATAGAGCTTCAGAAATACATCCTGGGTAAGGTCTTCCGCGTCCGGCGCCGACCCGGTAAACCGGTAACACATGCCATACACGCGGCGGTGGTGCCCTTTGACCAGTTCAGCCCATGCGGTGTTGTCGCCATTCATACAGCGGCTCACCAGGAGAACCCAGTCGACCTCCCCCGCACTTGACGGGGAAGACGCGGAGCCCGGGTGGGTGCTGGGCTGTCGCGAGCCCTCGCGCCAAGTTGACCCCCCCGTGGTCTCGCCCCCCGTCCGGTTCACACGCTCTCCAATTTCAATGTGAGCATACGCGCGTCCCCCAGCCTTCGGGTCAGTTCTTTGCCCTTGCCTGGCAGATGCGCGCACAGTTGGCCTGGCAATTACAACTCCCGGCCATGTGCCTGCCATGCTCATGGGCGAAGGTACGCAAAGAGTGCTGCAACGGTTCCCTGAATCTGCGTTGTCACGCCCAAGGTCCAAGAGAAGATCAGAACGACGGCAGCAAACGGCCCGAATGAGGTCCGCCAAACCGGCTTACCTTGCGGTGAACTCTCTGTGTTCTCCGTGCTCTCTGTGGTGAGTGACGAAAGTGTGCCCGAGTGCAGCAAACCTGCCGAACACCCCATCCGAAATTGCTACTCTTGAACTAGGCGAGGAGTGGCTCGCTCTCAGAGGACCCAAAGACGCCCGCTAAGTCTTTTGTTGGAGGAATTTGCCTCTAAGTCCAATGTTAAGAGTAATTTAGCGGGTCCACCCTGGCCTAAGTCTTTTGCGAAGAGGAATTTAGCTCAGAAGTACGGGGGTGGGGGTAGGCGGCTTCGCTCAACCCCTAAGGAGAGATTCCTTTGGAGCCAGCCCACTGTAAGCCCCTAGTGTGATGAGTCGTCAAATCGTCACGCTCTTGTCATCTTGAGCGTAGCCGAAGGCGGAGTCGAAAAGCCTGCCCTGATCGAAGTCGAAGGGATCTGCTTCACCTTGTACTTCAGGATCGGCGCGAAGCGCCGCTCCAACCAACACCATGTAGCGAATTAACGACTAACCCTTAGCTACCCGACTGCATGAAGTCCGCATCCACCGGGCTCTCATACAGCGAGAGGTCGCGGGTGACGATGGTAAGGCCGGAGGGCGAGACGAAGTAGTTGCGACGATCCTCGGTCTGGTCATAGCCGATCACGGTGCCTTCGGGCAGGTGAACATCTCGGTCGATGATTGCCCTGCGGATACGGCAGTTGCGTCCGATGTTCACGTGCGTAAAGATGATGCTGGACTCCACCTCCGTATAGGAGTTCACGCGCACATCCTGAGAGAGCACGCTATTACGGACCGTCGCGCCCGAGACAATGCATCCCTGCGATACGATCGAGTTGATGGAATGGCCGGTACGGCCCGGCTCACCAAAAACAAACTTGGCCGGCGGGTACTGGCGCTGGCGCGTGCGCAGCGGCCAGTTGTGGTCATACAGGTTGAAGATCGGCGAGACGGAGGCGACATCCATGTTGGCGTCGTAGTATGCGTCGAGCGTGCCCACATCCCGCCAGTAGAGCTCCTTGCGGTTCTCATCGACGAAGTTGTAGGCCGTCATCTTGTACTTGCCCAGCAGTTCGGGAAGGATGTCATGCCCGAAGTCGTGCTTGGAGTTGGGGTTCTCCGCGTCCTTGATCAGCGCGGGCAGAAGCACGTCGGTATTGAAGAGGTAGATGCCCATCGAGGCATCGACCATATTGGGATTGAAGGGCGAGCGCAGTGTCGTCGTCTTAGGCTTCTCTTCAAAGGCAACCACCTCGCCCGACTGGCTCACGTCCACCACGCCAAAGCGCGGCGATTCTGACGGGTCAATGGGTAGCGTCGCCAGCGTGACGTCGGCGCCGACCTTGTTATGATGGTCCAGCATCAGTTGGTAGTTCATCTTGTAGATGTGGTCGCCGGAAAGGATGAGGACGTGCTTCGGCTGCTCCGTGCCGATGGAGTAGATGTTCTGGTAGACCGCGTCGGCTGTGCCCATGTACCAGTTCGCGCTGACGCGCTGCATCGGCGGCAGGATCTCGACAAACTCGCCAAGCTCCTGCGCCACGCTCCCGCTCCAGCCCTCGCGGATATGCCGGTTGAGAGAGAGCGCCTTGTACTGGGTGAGGATATAGACGCGGCGAAGGTCGGAGTTGATGCAGTTGGAAAGCGTGATGTCGATGATCCGGTAGGTGCCGCCAAAGGGAACTGCCGGCTTAGCGCGATCTCGGGTCAGAGGGAATAAACGCTCGCCAGCCCCGCCTGCGAGCAATACACCGAGTGTGTCTTTCATCGTCTTCGCAGGTCTCCGTCTTCGCAGGTCGTCTTCGTAGATCCGTCTTGGTAGATCCAGGTGTGCCGCAGCACTGGGATGGGTGACTCTGATTGCATGTCGCGGGGTGAATTCCCGCACATGACGTGCGGGCGAATCCTACCACACCGCGGTTACAGCCTGCTGACGAGCGAAGGCCTCCGGGATGGGAGCTTAGCTCTGCTTGGCTTCACCCTCGATCGAAATCCTGAGCGAATGCAAAAAGTTGACATCCTGCGCGGTGAAAGGATCGCCGTTTTCGACGCTCTCCGGACGCGAAAGCGCTAACTCCGTGGTCGGCTGCTGCTCGACTTCGTTCAGACCGATCGTCGCTTCCAGCATCAGAAGCACGTCGAAGCCCTGTCGCCGTATGTTCTGGACGACCCCCGCGATCTGCTCGGATTCGGAGACGGATTCGTGAATCGCCTCTCCCAGCTGCTCGATGAGCTTGCGTACGCGTTGATTCAAATCTGGCCTCCAGTCCCTGCGCCCAGGGATTTGCGTCTTGCGATTTCCTTACATTACTTCTGATGTGCGGAGCGGGCAATCCGAATCAAGAGCCGCTGCTAAACTTTCGTATGCAGCCAAATTCCTTTGGCCGGAAACTGGGCATCGGCGTGCGCGTCGCGTCGAAGATGCTGAAGGAGCGCGCAGTCGCTTCCTCCTCTTCGACGCAGAACGGCGCCGGAGGTCAACGCGCTGCCGCGGCGCGCCCAACCGCGCGGAAGTCTACACCCGCGAAGCCACCGCGCAACTACCACGAGCCAGCGCGCCGTATCGGGACCGGCACGCGACGCTTCGGTGAGGCATTCTTCGGGCCCGTCGTTCACACTGGCGTCACCTTGTGGCTCGAGATCACTGGACTCTTCTTCGCGCTCTTTGCGCTGTTCTTTGCGCAGAATGTCTACCGCCTGCGCGCAGCCTACGCCGCAGGACCGGAGCATACGCACTTCGTGCTCTACGCGGTAATCACAATGTTGTTCTGCTATTTCTCTTTCACCTCGTTCAACAAAGCGCGGCAGCGCAGCAAAGCTCTGCGCGCGGGCCAACGTCCGGGCCGGCAAACCAGAGGAAAGCGTTGATGGTAAAGCCTCCGGCACAGGCGGTCTTCACCGCGCAGGACCTCGACCGAGCAGAGTTTTCCACCGAACGCGATCCTGCATCTCGTCTGGGGCTTCCAGGAGAGTACCCCTTCACCCGCGGCATCCAGCCGACGATGTACCGCGGGCGCCTGTGGACGATGCGACAGTACGCCGGCATGGGCGATGCGGATGAATCCAACCGCCGTTACAAGTTCCTGCTGGCAAATGGCACTGCCGGGCTCTCCGTCGCCTTCGATCTGCCAACACAGATCGGCTACGACTCCGACGACCCTATGGCCACCGGCGAGGTTGGCAAGGTCGGTGTGGCCATCGACTCCATCGAAGATACCGAGCGCCTCTTCGCCGGGATTCCGCTTGACACCATCTCCACCTCGATGACCATCAACGCGACCGCTAGCATTCTGCTGGCGCTCTATGTGGCTGCGGCGCGGCGCTCTGGCGCGAACGTCCGCAAGCTCTCCGGCACAGTGCAGAACGACATTCTTAAGGAATACATCGCGCGTGGAACCTACATCTTTCCGGTGAACCACGCCATGCGCATTGTCACCGACATGTTTGCGTGGGCGCAGACCGAGGTGCCGGAGTGGAACACCATCTCGATTTCTGGTTACCACATGCGCGAGGCTGGCTCCACCGCGGTGCAGGAAGTCGCCTTCACCCTCGCCAACGGAATGACCTATGTGCAGGCCGCGATCGATGCCGGACTCGCTGTCGATGAGTTTGCCCCGCGGTTATCGTTCTTCTTTAACGCGCACAATGATTTTCTGGAAGAAGTGGCAAAGTTTCGCGCCGCGCGGCGGATCTGGGCGCGGGTAATGCGCGACAGATTCGGCGCCAGAAACCCGCGGTCGCAGATGTTGCGCTTTCACACGCAGACCGCGGGCTCCACGCTGACCGCCCAGCAACCGGAGAACAACATCGTACGCACCGCTGTGCAGGCCATGGCTGCGGTGATCGGCGGCACACAATCGCTGCACACCAATGGCTACGATGAAGCGCTGGCCCTGCCAACAGAAGAAGCCGCACGCATTGGGCTCCGGACTCAGCAGATCATCGCTATGGAATCTGGCGTGGCGCAAACGGTCGATCCCTTCGCGGGGTCGTACTATATCGAATCGCTGACGGACACGATCGAACGCGAGGTCGATCACTACTTTGCGCAGATCGACGCGCTCGGCGGCATGTTGCGCGCCATCGAGCGCGGCTGGGTGCAGGGCGAGATCCAGAACGCAGCCTACGAGTACCAGCGAGAGGTGGAGAGCGGCGATGCGGTGGTCGTGGGAGTCAACCGCTTCGCGCGCGAGAATGAACCGGGCGTTCCCATCCAGCGCATGGATCCTGAACTGGAGGGCAAACAGGTAGAGCGCCTGCGTGCATTGCGGCTGCGGCGCGGCTCATCGCGCTGGCAGGCTGGCATGGACGGTGTCGTCCGCCGCGCCCGCTCCGGAGAAAACCTGATGCCTGCGATCGTTGAAGCAGTGGAAAGCTACTGCACGGTGGGAGAGATGGCTGGTGCCCTGCGCAGCGTCTTTGGGGAATACCGCGAGACAGTGGTCATTTAGCCCGGTGCCGCTCCCCTGTTACCATGCCGCAGACTGCGCCTCTGGAGGGTACTGATGAGCTCACTTCACATCCTGGCGCGGCTTCAACGATCGCTCGGCAAACGTGGTGTGTTGGCTTCGCTGAGGCATTACAGTCTCAAGATCTATCAACTCATCCGGCCACCGCGCATTCCGGATCATCCATTCGACTATGAACACGGGGTTGATACCAGCGGCTTGATCGAGGGCCTTCGTCTGGGTGCGGGTCACGCCAATGATATCTACAACACCGCCTACTACGGCAGTGCGCCCTCGGCTGTCCGGCTCATCTTGGAACAGTGGAAGACAACGCTCGAAGGCGGCGGTCCCGGCGTGAGCGACTATACCTTTATTGACGTGGGCGCGGGAAAGGGACGAGTGCTCCTGATGGCATCCGAGTTGCCCTTTCGCGAGATCATCGGCGTGGAGCTGAGTGCGAAGCTGGCCGCAACCGCGCAGCGGAACATCGACCTTTGGCAAACGCGGGAGCGGGCGTGCAAGCGTATCCGCGCAATGCAGGGCGATGCAACAGAGTTCGCCCTCCCCGAGGCGCCCTTCGTCGTGTATCTCTTTAATCCCTTCGAGGCGGCAGTGATGACCAAGTTCCTGGAGCGGCTGCAGGCGGCTGCAGAGGACGGCTCCTCACCTATTGACATTCTGTATGTGCATCCGGTGCATAGCGCTGTCTTGGACGGCTGGCCATCGCTCAGCTCTCTAGGGAAGGCACTTATCTACCTCAGCGCCACCGACACGGAAGCGGATGCATTCCATAGCGGCAACATTGCTTGCAATATCTACAGGTTCCAATACCGAGTTTCGTAGCACGAGACGCGTTCCTGGAGTGACGGGACGGATCTACTATCGAGCTCTATGGCGCGCGACTTCCCGCGGACAGACCTTCTAATCGCCCCCGGAACCCGTAGGGCAGCGCGCGTCCCTCCTTCCAGTGCTAACCTAGTTGGTTCCCGATCTTCACCCGGAAGGATCAAGCACATGTCCACACCCATCCTCAGTCCCTCCGCGCTCCGCAAGACTCCTCTCAATGAAATTCACCGCAGACTTGGCGCCAAGATGGTCGACTTCGGCGGCTGGGATATGCCGGTCGAGTACTCAGGGCTGATCGCCGAACACACCGCCGTGCGCACTGGCGTGGGGGTTTTCGATGTGAGCCATATGGGCGACATTCAGCTGCGTGGTCCGGGTTCGCTCGCCGCTGTTCAGCACATCTCGATGAACGATGCTTCCAAATTGCAGGTTGGCCAGGCGCAGTACTCGGCGATGCTCTACCCGAACGGGACCTTTGTCGATGACGTCATCGTTCACAAGTTCTCTGACAACGACTGGTTCATCGTGATCAATGCCGGCACGCGCGAGAAGGATTATGGCTGGATACGGGAGAACGTTGGCGCAATGCACTCGGTTCACGTGAGCAATTTCAGCGACTACTATACCCAACTCGCGATTCAGGGGCCAAGGGCACAGGAGACGCTGGGGAAGCTGACCTCGACCGATCTCTCAACGATCAAAAATTACTGGTTCACCTGGGGTACAGTCTGCGGACTGCACAACACGCTCATCGCCCGCACCGGCTACACCGGCGAGGATGGTTTTGAGATCTACATCCCTTCGCACATAGCGACCAGTGAGCGTGTGTGGGACGAGGTCATGGAGGCCGGGAAGGAATTCGGCATTCTGCCCTGCGGCCTGGGCGCGCGCAATACGCTTCGGCTTGAAGCCGCCATGGCGCTCTACGGACACGAGATCTCGGACGAGATCAACGTCTTCGAGGCAGGGCTGGACCGCTACGCTAAGTTCGACAAGGGCGACTTCATCGGACGGGCCGCGCTCGAAGCGATTCGGGCAGAAGAAGGACCCAAGCGCAAGCTGGTTGGTCTGGAGATGATCGACCGCGGTATCGCGCGCGACGGCTACCCCGTGCTCTCGCCTGAGGGCAAGCAGATTGGCACCGTAGCCTCGGGTTCGCCAGCGCCATTTCTCAAGAAGAACATCGCGCTAGCCCATCTGCCGATCGAGTTCACGGAACCGGGCACGGAGGTTGCGGTCGGGATCCGCAATGCGCCCGTTAGAGCGCGCGTGGTCGCCACGCCTTTTTACCGCCGGCCAAAAAAACAGATGCCGCCTGCAGTGCAAGCCGCTGCCGAGTCGCCCCTGGCAACAAAGGGGGCATAGACTTATTCCCTGGTGAAAGTTCGCAGCCGATGCCGGCTCGTGTGCATCTCTCACGTGGGGAACCCGTTTTAGAATAAAGAGAGAAGAGGACCCTGGATCGATGACTTACCCTTCGACCTATCGCTACACGCGCGAACATGAGTGGATTGAGCTGGATGGCACCACCGGCAAGGTCGGCATCACGGATTATGCGCAACACTCACTAGGCGATATAGTCTTTGTGGACATGCCTAAGGTCGGTTCGGCAGTGCAAAAGGGGAAAGTCTTCGGCAGCGTCGAGTCGGTGAAGGCGGTATCGGACCTGTACTCGCCCATCTCCGGCACCGTCGCGGAGATCAATGAAGAGCTGACGACCGTGCCCGAAAAGATCAACACGGACGCCCACGGGTCCTGGATCATGCGCGTGGAGTTGACTGATCCCGCACAAGCCGGCGACCTGCTCTCCCCTGAAGCATACGAGGCGTACATCAAGGAAGAGACACACTAGTGCGGTGAATCGTTAGCCCATAGCATTCTTTGTCATCTTGAGCGTAACCGAAGGTGGAGTCGAAAGACCTGCTTCATCTTGTATTTAGGACTCGGCGCAAAGCGCCGCTCAAACGCCGCAAGTTCATCACGAAGGGCACACATGCGCTATCTGCCGAAGTCACCCGCCGAACGCGAGACGATGCTCTCGGAGATCGGCGTCTCCTCGATCAACGAGCTGTTCTCCAGCATCCCGGCGGAGTATCGGCTGGAGCGCGACCTCAACATCCCGCGCCAGATGGGCGAGTCCGAGATCGTCGACTACTTTAAGAAAGCCTCACATAGAAATGCCACTGACTATGCCAGCTTTCTTGGCGCCGGAGCGTACCGGCACTACCGTCCAGTCGTCATCGATGCGCTAGTGCAGCGCGGCGAGTTCCTGACCTCCTACACGCCCTACCAGGCAGAGATCACGCAGGGCACGCTCCAGGCCATCTTCGAGTTCCAGACCATGATCTGTGAGCTCACCGGCATGGACATCGCGAATGCCTCGATGTACGACGGCTCTACCGGCGCGGCCGAAGCCGTGATGATGGCCGTGCGGGTCACCGGGCGGGCGGGCGCGCTGGTATCGAAGACAGTGCATCCGGAGTATCGCGAGGTGCTGACCACCTACGCGCAGCACCAAGGACTCGACCAGCAGCTACTGCCGTATGGAGAGGATGGACGGCTCGATCTTCGCGCACTGGAAACATCTCTCACTGAGGGGACTGCGTGCGTGCTGGTGCAATCGCCCAACTTCTTCGGCGTCATCGAAGACATTCCGGCCATCGCGGAGATCGTGCACAAAAAAGGCGCGCTGCTCATCGTCTCGATTGCTGAGGCGATCTCGCTCGGTATTGTGCGGTCCCCGGTTGAAGCCGACATCGTCTCAATGGAGGCGCAATCCTTTGGCGTTGCTCTCTCGTACGGGGGCCCCTACTGCGGCGTGATTGCGGCGAAAGAGAAGTACCTGCGGCAGATGCCGGGACGGCTTGCCGGGCAGACTACGGACAAGCAGGGACGGCGCGGCTTCGTCCTTACGCTTTCCACTCGCGAGCAGCATATCCGCCGCGAGAAGGCGACCTCAAATATTTGTACCAACCAAGCGCTGGTCGCACTGATGGCGACCATCTTCATGACCATCTACGGCAAGGAAGGCATTCGCGAACTGGCGGTACAGAACCTAGCCAAAGCCAGCTACGCAGCGCAGAAGCTCTCGGCAGGCAACGGCAAGCTGCTCTTCGCGCAGTCGCCGCGCTTCCATGAGTTTGTGCTGCAGACCTCGGAGACCCCGGAAGAGAGAAACGACCGGCTGCTCCAATCGAAGATCATCGGCGGTCTGCCACTGCGTAAGTGGTACCCGGAGCTGGGCAATGCCAGCCTCTGGTGCGCCACGGAACTGAACACCCGCGACGAGATCGATCGTGCCGCCACCGCATTGGGGAGCGCGGCGGAACAGACTGGACAGACTGCACACACCGACCAGATCGAAGAATCCGCAACCCTTACCCACGCCTAAGATTGCACGCTTAGACCACATAGCTAAGCGCGCTCATCTGCGGCGAGTTCGGAGCAGACAGCATGGCAACAACACCGGAAGTGCAGGAGAGCGAGGGAACCACTCCCACGGCAACGCCTTTTGTGGGCGATCGCCGCAAGGTCCGTTCTCACATTACGCAGAACGAAGCGCTGGTCTTTGAAAAATCGTCGCCGGGCAAGAAGGGCTATCGGCTGCCGCAACTGGATGTGCCGGAGGTGGATCCTGCGCAGTTGCTGGGGGCCGCCGTCCGTCAAGCGCCAGGCGAGCTGCCAGAGCTGAGCGAGATCGAGATCATCCGCCACTTCACGCGCCTCTCGACGTGGAACTATGCCATCGACCTCGGCATGTATCCGCTGGGCTCCTGCACCATGAAGTACAACCCGCGCGTGAACGAGTTCGTCTCGCGGCTGGAGGGCATCGCCGAGGCGCATCCCTATCAGCCGGAGTCGCTGTCACAGGGAGCGCTCGAGGTGATCCGCACGCTGCAGCGCTGCTTGATCGAGATCACCGGCATGGACGCGATCACCATGCAGCCGGCCGCGGGAGCGCATGGTGAGTTCACCGGCATCCTGCTGACTCGCGCTTACCACCAGTCCAAAGGAAACCCGCGCAGGAAAGTCATCATCCCTGACTCCGCACATGGCACCAATCCGGCGACGGCTGCGATCTGCGGCTACGAGGTAGAGAACCTTCGCTCAAATGCGCATGGCATGGTCGACGTGGCACAACTCGCAAAAATCGTAACCGACGAGACTGCTGCGCTGATGCTTACGAATCCTTCCACCATCGGCGTCTTCGAGAGCGAGATTCATAAGATCGCTGACATCCTCCATGCCAAGGGCGCGCTGCTCTACATGGATGGCGCGAATATGAATGCGCTCTGCGGCAAGACCCGGCCCGGAGACTTCGGCGTGGATGTCATGCATTTGAACTTGCACAAGACCTTCTCGACGCCCCATGGCGGTGGCGGCCCGGGGTCGGGGCCGGTGGCGTGTAAGCGCATTCTGGAGCCATTCCTGCCCACGCCGGTGGTGGCCGAGAACCCGGATGGCACGCTACGGCTGGACTACGACCGTCCGGGGAGCGTCGGGCGCGTGCGCATGTTCTATGGCAACTTCGGCATGTTCGTGCGCGCGCTCGCGTACATCCTGGCCAACGGCCCCGATGGCCTGCGCCAGACCACCGAAGATGCGGTGCTGAACGCGAACTACATCCGCGCGAAGCTGGACGGCTACTACGAGCTGCCGTACAAGACTCCATCGATGCATGAGGTGGTCTTCAGCGACAAGAAGCAGCAAGCCAAGGGTGTGAAGACGGGTGATATCGCGAAGCGGCTCATCGACTATGGCTTCCATCCGTACACGGTTTCGTTCCCATTGATCGTGCCGGGCGCGCTGATGATCGAGCCGACCGAGAGCGAGTCCAAGGAAGAGCTGGACCTGTTTATCGACGCGATGCGGCAGGTCGCACGTGAGGTTGAAGAGAATGCCGAAGTAGTGCTCTCCGCGCCGCACTCCACCCGTGTCTCCCGGCTCGACGAGACCACCGCGGCCCGCAAGCCGGTGCTGCGTTGGAAAGCGCCGGTAGCTAGCACACCGCTCGAAATCGACACGCCCGCGAAGGAGTGGTAGTGAGTGCACTCGATGAACGGCGGGATGAGCTGGAAAAATATGAGTTCATGATGGGTGCCGAGCGGGGGCGGCTGGCGGTCTCGCTTGATATGCTGACCGATGCGCTGATCCTGGTGGGGCAGCATGGGGTGTACTGCGTCTCCAGCCGCAATCCGACCAAGCCAGCGCTTGATCTGCAGGCGGTGCTCGATCAGATCAATGGCGCCAAGGAGCTCATACAATCGACGATGGCAGAGATCGAGAGAAAGAAGCGCTTAGCGGGTCAGCAGGTTAGCGAGTCAGCAAGTTAGCTTTCGTAGCCTGCCGAGCGGCACCGTAGTATGCTGGGAGCACGCGCCCGTAGCTCAGATGGATAGAGCGATTGCCTCCGAAGCAATAGGTCGGAAGTTCGAGTCTTCCCGGGCGCACCATACCCCCCTCCCCTACTTTTGGGCTAAAGTCCTCCAAATACTAGACTTAGCTCTGGGGTCTCCGGCCAAAGTCCTCCATCTAAACGGGTTATGGGTAAAGTCCTGCAAGCATTGGACTTACGGTCCGTTTTTCGGTCCTTGGTATCGGATTTGCTCTGATCGCTATATCCAGAGTACCGATTCCAGATTAAAACTACGCCACATGAGAGGCAAAAAAAGGGAGCAGGCCTGGAACCGGCCTGCCCCTTTGCGAGTGCAGCGCGGAATTACTTGGTGCCGGCCTCCTGAACGAAGGCTAAGCCGTTTGGTGTTCCATAGCCGGTGACGTTATCCCAGCCTGGGGCAACGACCAGAGACGAATCGGTGCCGAAGCTCAGCACATACCAGGAACCGCTGCTGGCGTTCCAGAGCGCGCTAAAGAAGCTGGTCGTGTTCTGGAGTGGCTGGACCAGATCGCTTTGCGAGTAGTAGGTGGGACCGGTGGTGTTGAAGATGACACCGGCGGGGTTGGTGGGCACGGAGATAGGGAGAACGTCCGAGACCGCGTTAGAGGACATGCGGGAGACGATCGGAGCAGCCTGCCCGAGGTTCCGGCCCGCGGCCTGATTGGCCAGTGCCCAGATGCCGGAGAAGACCGGGCAAGCGACACTGGTGCCGCCATAGACGGAGACGCTCGTTACGCCATTTGCGGGGTTGGTGGAGATGATTTCAACACCGGTGTATGGGTCGGCAATGGCCGAGACATCCGGCTGCTGACGACCAGTACCTGGCAGGCCTGACTGGTACCCAGGCTTGGCGAAGTAGGCACTCTGCCCGCCACCCGCGCCGCCGATGAAACCGAAGTTGATCGGCGCCGGCAGCGAGTTGGAGGTGCCACGCACGGTGAGGCGCGTGTAGTTGTTGCCCCAGCCGGTCGTACCCACCAGCTGGTTCTTGGAGGTGACATTGACGGTGGTGCCGCCTACGGAGGTTGCGTAAGGCGAGTCGGAGGGCACGCTAACGGTGACCTGCTTGGCGCTGGTGGCGGCAAAGTCACCACTGTCACCCGAGGAGAAGTTCACGGAGATGCCAAGAGCGGCGCCAAACTCGGAAAGGGCATTCCAGATCTCGAGATCCGCCTGGCCCGTGCCGGACTCGTAGCTACCATAGCTGTTGGAGATGTTGTTGCCAAGGTGGCGGGTAATCCCGAAGGCAACCGCCGCCTGGAGGTCGGAGTAGGAGTTGGTGGCCGCTTCCAGCAGGACGATCTTTGCATTGGGGGCCATGGCGTGCGCCCACTCTACGTCGATGGAGGTCTCATCCACCCAGCCTGCCGCCAGGGGATCCGTATAGTCCGGCGGCCCGCTCGGTTGATAGATCTGGAAGTTGGAGGAGTCGAGTGCCGGAAGGCCATTCAGCTGCGAGAAGATGTTGGCATCCTGCTGAATGGTTTGGGAGCCCCAGGCATCCACGATGACGATGGTTTGTCCCTGACCCGTGAAGCCCGCCTGATAGACGGACGACATGCCATACGCCGCCTGCACCTGAGAGGCAGAGTAGCCGCACGGTGACAGGGTTCCTAGCTGCGTGTTGGTGATGGGCGCGCCGTACCCGTTGCCATAGTACGTACCGACAGGCAGCGCACCGTTGGGCGAGGTGAAGGTGTGGGCGGCGGGGTTGGTAAAGCAGTCGCCCGAGTAGAAGATCCCGTTTGCCTTTGCCTTGGCAAGGCTGATGCTCTTAAACGGGCGGCCGGTCTCGGGATTGATCGCCCTTTGGAGATAAGGCTGCATACGCTGTTGCGTCAGGCCACTCACATGCGAGACCAGGGTTTGCGCCGCGCCGCTCATACTGGGCGTGACTGTGGCCGCGCGGACTGCCTGGCCATTTACCTGGAAGCTGCTGAGCTTGGTATTGAAGGCTGACTGCATCTGGCCTACGGTGCCGCGGGTCTTGACCGAGAGATTGTTCTCATCCACCGAGGTGACCGTGAGTCCCTCTTTCGCGAGCTGGTTCTTGACGGTCGCGACTTCAGCGGCTGTCGGATTGTATTTTGCTAGCTCCGCGGTGGTCATCCATTTGTGATAAGTCGGTGAGCCTGGTTCGTAGAGCTTCTCTACGGCGGCATCCAGCCCGGCTTTGTTGTGGAGCTTAAGCCAGACAGTGGCTTCGACGACCTTGTTGGTGTTTTCCGGTGAGACGCTTGTCGCTTGCGCGAGCTCCGTCGGCAGCTTCTGAGCATGCGTTGCGAGCGGCGCGACGAACGATAATGCGAGTGGCAGGGTTGAGGCTACGCCCAGCTTTTTCAATGTGCGGCGGTATGTCATGGCCATCCTTTTTCCGTTAAGCAAACCGAAGAATGTGCTGGCGCCACGGCGCGAAGGCCGAACCCGGCAGCACGAAACGAAGGAGCGAACTACGTAACTCTGATCGGAAACTGAGGGAGTTGGAGCCTTGGATCTTACTCAAGGTGAGGGAACAAGGACGGCAGGTGGACAAGGGATCTAAGTACAGCAAAACCGGTCTGAATGCCGGGCACCATGTATATCCATTTTTTGTGAGCGAATCAAGGCTATTTGGAGGAAATCTTGGAGTCCATAACGCTATTACTTTAGGGCAAACTTTCGCGCAGACGTAGTTGCAGATAAGCCAATAGAAAGCGGCGCCAGAAGCACCGCTTTAGGTTAAGATTGCGAGCCGAACTAAACGTGGCAGGAGACAGCGCCACGCTTTTCGAGATACTTCTGGTGGTACTCCTCGGCGCGCCAGAAGGTCTCGGCTGGGACTACTTGCGTGGCGATGGGGCGCGAAAAGCGCTTCTCCGCTGTCAGCTTTTGAATCACCTGCCTGGCTGCGGTCTCCTGCTCCGGCGAGTGATAGAAGACGGCAGTGCGGTACTGTGAGCCCCAGTCGGGACCTTGGCGGTTGACCTGTGTGGGGTCGTGCAGCTCGAAGAAGAGGTCGAGTAACTGCGTGTAGCTGACCTTCCCGGGGTCAAAGGTGAGCTCTACGACTTCTGCGTGGCCGGTACGGTCCGTGCAGACGTCCTTGTACGAGGGTTTTTCGAGGGCCCCACCCTCATAACCCACAGCCGTCTCACTGACGCCCGGCACCTGAGCGAATCGCGCCTCGACACCCCAAAAGCATCCCGCGCCAAACGTTGCTTTTTCCATAATTCCTCCGCAGTGTTGGATGCTCCAGCCTAAGCGTGTGGCTCAGGTAACCGTTTTTGGGATCCATACACCTCGCCACAACCGCCCGCCGGTTCGCCGAGGGTGCCTAACGCGATTCTTCTTTGAACGCCGCACACGTTTGTGTGCACGCTCGCGTTATAGTTTTCTTGGCGATTCTCACGACCTGGCTCGGGCGTGGCAAAAAACGATTCACAATCCAGCCGTGCGGCGGCTCTCGCGGACAACGAGGACTTCGATGAGGTCTCGCGTTCGCGGACGTTAGCACAGGCAGCTCTCAAGCCGCGCTCTGCTCGCTCGACCCCCGATCGTTCAATTACCGATCGCTCGACTTGGGGGGAGGCCGGGAGCGCCGGCACCCGCCTGCGCCCAACTGCGACCGCTGCACCCGAAACGGACGACGGTGACTACCTCAGAGCGCGCCAACGCGTCCCGGTGCGCCCCAGCTTCTTTCCCCGCAGCCGGATCGGGCGGGCGCTCTTCGGCCTGGGTGCGGCCCTGCTGCTTGCTGCTCTGGTCTTTGCGTTTCTGGCGATTCGCCACTTCTTCGAGCACGACCCGCGCTTCCAGATCGGCTCGGCTTCTTCGATCCAGATCCTCGGCAACAGCCAGGTGACGCGTCCAGAGCTGCTGGCGGTCTTCGGCGGCGACATTGGCCGCAATATTTTTTTTGTCCCGTTGAGCGCACGCCGGGCGGAGCTCGAGGCGCTGCCCTGGGTGCAGCATGCGACGGTGATGCGCCTCTTGCCCGATCAGCTCCGCGTGGCGATCACGGAACGCACACCGGTCGCCTTCATCCGCAATGGCAATCATATCGGCCTAGTGGACGCCGAAGGCGTGGTGCTCTCCATGCCGCCGTCGATGATGGCAGCCAAGCATTACTCATTTCCCGTAGTCACCGGGATTGCCGCAAGCGACGACGCGCAGGGGCGGGCGCGGCATATGCACGACTACGAGCGGTTCGTGGGGGATCTTGACCAGACCGGCGCCCAGGTCTCGGAACAGTTGAGCGAGGTCGACCTTTCTGATCCAGAGGACATCCGCGCCGTTCTGCCCTCGGCCGGGTCGGACATTCTGGTGCACTTCGGCGACGAGAACTTCGCGGAGCGGTACCGCACCTACCAGGAGCACCTACCCGGATGGAAGGCGCAGTATCCGCACCTGGCCGCCGTGGATCTGCGCTATGCACACCAGACGGTGCTGGAGATGGCCAAGGGATATGGCGAGGCAAAGCCGGATGAAGCAGGCGCTGGAGACGGCGCCCCTGGTGAGAGACGGCAGCCTAGCCTGGTCGCGGCCCGGGCAGCTGCGCGCACCGCGGCGGCTAAATCGGCCCGGCGGCCTGCGGCGGCATTGGCTCGGCCTGCGGCAGCATCGGCAAAGGGCAGGAGGCACGCAACGGCACATGCGGTGCGGTCAAAGGCGTCGATAGTGACAAAAGGGAAAGGAGCGGGCCGAGGGTGAGCATGGAGCAAAAGCCAGAAGGGTTGATCACGGTGCTGGACGCGGGCAGCTCCAAGATCCGGGTGCTGGTGGCGGAGCTGAACGACGGCGCGCTGCGCTATCGCGGCCACGGCGTGGTCCAGGCCAGGGGCATGCGCAAGGGCCTGATCGCTGACCTGGGCCCGGCGGCGAAGTCGATCATCCACGCCGCCGACGAGGCAGAGCAGTCGGCACACGCCGTGATCGCCCAGTGCGTCGCGGGCATTGGCGGCCCCCATGTGAGGGGGGTCAACAGCCGGGGAGGCATCAGCCTGGGGACGCGGCTGCGCGAGATCACGCGCGACGATGTCCGGTCGGCGGTCGACCGGGCGCGGTCCGTTTCGCTACCGACGGAGCGGGAGGTCATTCACCTGCTGCCGCAGCAGTTCATTTTGGACGAGCAGCCCGGCATTCATGACCCCGTGGGCATGGTCGGCAACCGGCTGGAGGTGAACCTGCATATCTCCACCTGCTCGGCTAGCGCGGCGCAGAGCATCGTGACCTGCGCAAACAAGGCGGGGCTGGAGGTGACAGATACGATCTTTGAGGGTATCGCGGCGGCCGAGGCGACAGTCTCCGCCGATGAGCGCGAGCTGGGTGTCTGCCTGATCGATATTGGCGCCGGCTCGACCGAGGTGGTGGTCTTCTTTGAAGGATCGGTCGCGCACACGGCCGTGGTTCCGATCGGCGGCGACCATTTCACAAATGACCTGGCGGTCGGACTTCACGTCTGTGCCGAAGAGGCCGAGTTTCTAAAGATCAACTATGGCAATTGCGTGGTAACGGCGGTTCCGTCATCAGCAGAGGTTGAGATCAGCGGCACACCAGGACATCCCACGCGGATCGTCTCGCAGCGGTCTATCTCGGAGATCCTAGAGCCCAGGGCGCGCGAGCTCTTTCATATGATCCGGGATAATCTGCGCCAGGGTGGGGTGTTGGAGGCGCTGGGAGCTGGCTGCATCGTGACCGGCGGAGGCGCCCGGCTCGGCGGTTTACTGGAGGTGACCGAGAGCTTGCTCCGTGTGCCGGCGCGCGTCGGCTACCCGGTGCCCCTCTCACGCATGCCCGAGGATCTGATCATGCCCGAGTTTGCCACCGCCATTGGTATGCTGCTGTATACCCACCGGACAGGCGTGCTGCGGGCCGCGGAAGACCACGGATTGCGGGCCAAGCTGCGGGCCATCTTTGCGGGAAGTCTTTAAGTGTCTGCCGTAAGCAGCTGTTATGACAAAGTTTAGGACGAGTTTGGAAACCAGAGTTAGTGTAGGAATGGAGTGATGGAGACGATGAGCAATCCCGAAGAAATCCGGATTCAGTACAACGATGAGATCCCCACCGGCGCGAAGATCAAGGTGATTGGCGTGGGGGGCGGGGGCGGCAACGCCGTAAACCGCATGATCGCGGCCAACCTGGTTGGCGTGGAGTTTATTGCCGCCAATACAGACGTGCAGGCCTTGCAGCTCTCGCAGGCACCGGTCAAGCTGCAGTTGGGCGTCAAGCTGACGGCCGGGCTGGGCGCGGGGGCGAATCCCGATGTGGGAAGACGGGCGGCGCTTGAAGATTCAGAAAAGATTATTGAAGCGCTGGAAGGGGCCGACATGGTCTTTGTGACCACGGGACTTGGCGGCGGCACAGGAACGGGTGCGGCTCCGGTGATTGCGTCGCTGGCGAGCGAGATGGGCGCCCTTACGGTGGCGGTCGTCACGCGTCCCTTCGGCTTTGAGGGGAAGCGGCGGATGCAGCAGGCGGAGCGTGGCATGCAGGAACTGCTCGATGCGGTCGACACCATGATCGTGATCCCGAACGAAAAACTGCTTGCTGTTGCCAAAGATGCCGGCTTCTTTGAATCCTTCCGGGTCGCCGACGACGTACTTCGACAGGGGGTGCAGGGCATCTCGGACATTATCACCATCCCGGGCATCATCAATCGCGACTTTGCCGACGTGAAGACGACGATGTCCGGCATGGGCTACGCCGTGATGGGTACGGCAGTACGCGGAGGCGCTAACCGGGCGGTGGAGGCTGCGCAGGCGGCGATGGCCTCTCCCTTGCTGGAAGCGGGTGCGATCGACGGAGCGAAAGGGATCCTCATCAATATCAGTGGATCGAGCTCGCTCAAACTGAGTGAGGTAAATGAAGCTTCGATGCTGATTCAGGACGCAGCGCACGAGGATGCGAACATCATCTTCGGCGCCGTGCTGGACGAGTCGATGGGAGACGAGGTCAAGATTACGGTCATCGCAACCGGCTTCCGGCAGGGCATGCCGGCACGCCGCACCCGGGTAGTCGATGCCGAGCTTTCCCCGGCGGCCGCACCGTTTGTCAGCGTGGAACCAAGGCCGTCCGTACCGCGCTTTGCGAGCGAGGTGGCGAACGAGGCGGGGCAGCGGGCGGAGTCTTTTAGCTCCGGCTTTGGAGCAGGGGCGGCGACGCCGGTCTTCCAGTCCTTTGGCGGGGCAGCATTCGGTGGGGAAGCATTTGGCGGTACGGTGGGCGAGGGTGAGCACGAACGGGACGCAGAGAACGATCGTGAGCCAGCCCCGGCGAGAGATGAGGATCGGGCGATTGGCGGCTTTCTCGACGACCTCGCGGACGGGGAGCATCGGGTGGGAACGGTGCGTACCCATGAAACGCAGGCCGCGGACGCTCAAGCATTCCGTACGGAGGAGGAAGAGCATCTGGAGCAGCTCGACATCCCAGCTTTCATGCGGAACGGGAATCGCTAGAGTGCCGAATCCTGTGGCGGCGATTGCAGTGCGCGAATGACAACTCGGTGGAGCCTGTTAGGATTGGATTCATCCCACAAAAGATCTGGCAGGCTCCCTCGTTCGAGGAGTGGTACACACGTGAGCGACACCTGTCTAATTTCTAAGACACAGGGGGCGCTTCTACGGTACAGAACGCACCTTTGTACGCGGTTTGGTGTTTGAACAGTTACGGTTCTTGCGTACGGCATTTTGGGCGAAATGTAGTCCTAAAGTGCCGTACGCCTGTGTTGATAAGAGTTCCTGGCGGGAAGCGGCGCAAGACCGGCCACGCGAAGCCAGTTTTCTTACGAAAGGCGACCGATGAGACGCATTGCAATTCTGTTGCTGGTACTGGCGGCAACATTGCTGCCTAACTCGATGTATGCGAGCCGCTCGCGCGTGACGCGGACACACCACGCGCATTCCTTGCATATCCAGGAGAGTGCGCATGCCACTAGCCGCATCACTCATCTGCAGCACCATCGGGTAACCCGCGCGGGACATGCATCGGCTGTGCGCACCGTTCTGGTTCGGGGACGGCATGGAAAGCTTCGCCGCGTTGTTCTCGGTCGCCATCGTTACTATGAGCACTTCAGCGGAGATTCCTTTGCGGAAACAGACCTGACGCAGGGCGATATGACCGCGGGTGAGGATCCAGTGGTCCGCGAAGCCGCCCTGGCGGCGCTCGGCAATATGAACGGCACTGTTGTCGCCATCGATCCGAACGATGGCCGCATTCTGGCCATGGTCAACCAGAAGCTGGCGCTCTCCAGTGGAGCCGAACCCTGCTCGACCATCAAGGTCTCGGTGGCGCTGGCGGCGCTGCAGGAAGGCATTGTCACCAAGGACACGGAGGTGAACCTTGGCGGATGGCATATGAACATGACCGATGCTCTGGCGCACTCGAACAACATGTACTTCGAGACGCTGGGCCGGCGGCTGGGCTTTGAGCGCGTGCGGCACTACGCCAACCAATTCGGTCTGGGCGAGCTGGCCGGCTGGAATATCGAGGGTGAGCAGCTCGGCGTCTATCCCAACCAGGAGTTACCGGAGAAGCTGGGCGGCGTGGGCCGGATGTGCTCCTTTGGCGAGAGCGTCTCCATGACACCGCTGCAGCTGGGTGCCCTGGTTGGCGCCATCGCCAATGGCGGAACGCTCTACTACCTGCAGCACCCAACCACGGCGGCGCAGGCGGTCAACTTTCTACCGCGGGTGAAGCGCACGCTGGACATAAAGAACGTGATTCCGGAGATCTCAAGCGGCATGGCCTCCGCCGTGAGCTACGGAACGGCGCGCTCCCTGAAGGCAAACTTCAGTGAGCTGCCAATCCTGGGCAAGACCGGAACCTGCTCCAGCAATGGAACGCGGTACGGCTGGTTTGCCTCCTTCGCTGACACCAGCTACGGCCGGATCGTGACGGTTGTCTTCCTGGAAGGCGGACGGCCCACCTTCGGTCCCAAAGCCGCGGAACTTACCGGCGTCTTCTACCGCAATCTGTGGGATCACAGCTACTTTGCGGTGAAGAGTCCGGCGGAAGCACCAGGTCTCGGCGTTGGTCAATCCGCCGCGGCCAACGGTGTCGTGCAGTAGACGCATCTCTACTGATAACAAAGGCCTCCTGCGTGGAGGCCTTTGTATTTTGGTCTGAGAGGAATGCGTGCTGTTCCAGAAGAGCGAGAACAGCATGCGCCGGCGATGAAGATTCTTACAGGGGAAGAGATGCGCGCGACGGATCGCGCCACCGTTGAGCAGGGTGTCAGCTCACTTACGTTAATGGAAAACGCCGGCCATGCCGTGGCGCGTTTCATTCTCAATGAACTGCCGCAGATCGACCAGGCGGTCGTGCTCTGCGGTAAAGGAAACAACGGCGGCGACGGATTCGTGGCGGCGCACGTGCTTGCCGGAGCCGGCGTTGCGGTCACGGTGCTTCTGCTCGGTGCAGCCCGCGAGGTGAAGGGCGACGCCGCGGAGATACTGAGACGCCTTGAGACCGCGCCAGTTGAGATTCCGGACGAGGCCGCACTCGCGACCGCCGAGATGCGGCAGCTTTTTGGAAATGCCGATGTCTTCATCGATGCTGTGCTCGGCACCGGCTTCAAGCCGCCCATGCATGGACTCGCAGCCGCGGCGGGCGAACTTCTCAAGCAATACGGAAATACGCCAGTGGTCAGCGTCGACCTGCCCTCGGGTTGGGACGCAGACTCGCGCGAGATGCATGCCGAGGGCGCCTTCCGGTCGGATGCGGTGGTCACGTTTACTGCACCCAAGCTGGCGCATACCTCCGGACATCTGACGCAAGGCGGCGCGCTAACCCGGCCCGGAAACCTGAAGCAGGGGCCGATCGTGGTGGCCGAAATCGGCTCGCCTCCAGAGACGATTCAGTCGGACACCGGCCTGACCTGGTCCGGCACCGCGAAGCAGATCGCCGACGCCCCGCGTAGTCCTGACGGCAACAAAGGCAAGTTCGGGCATGTGCTGGTGGCGAGCGGAGCACGTGGACGCGCCGGGGCGCCTTCCATGTCGAGTTACGCAGCGTTGCGCGCGGGTGCGGGTCTGGTGACCGCGGCGGTACCGGAGTCGATCCTCAATACCGTCACGCTGGTCACGCCAGAGCTCATGACTCTGCCGCTGATAGAGGGACCGAACGGCGGCATCTCGACGAAGAACCTGGACGGCAATCACCGCGAGACGCTGCTCGAGAAGAAGACGGTCATCGCCATGGGGCCGGGACTGGGCCAGGAGCCAGAGGCACAGCAGTTCGCGCTGCGATTGATCGCGGAGAACGATCTCCCAATGGTGCTCGACGCAGACGCCCTGAACGCAATCGCTGAACACGACTTTCAGCTCGACGGCCGGAATCGCACGATCGTGCTCACACCCCATCCGGGCGAGATGGCCCGGCTGGTGAAGAGGAGTGTCCAGGAGGTACAGGCAGCCCGTGAACCGCTGGCTCGCCACTACGCGACGAAGCACCACGTAACTCTTATACTAAAGGGCTGGCGCACCATTATTGCGCATCCTGATGGGCGGCTCGCCATCAACACTACAGGAAATCCAGGGTTGGCGAAGGGCGGCAGCGGGGATATCCTGACCGGCATCATCGCAGCCATGCTGGCGCAGTACGGAGACGACGTCGCGCGCGCGGTGGAAGCGGCGGTGTATCTGCATGGCTTGGCCGCCGATATTGCTGTACGTGAACAAAACGAGCACACCTTGTTGGCGACAGATGTGGTGTCCAGTCTCGCCGACGCGTTTAATTTCCGCGCGAGGGACAAAGCCGGGTATGTTTGGTTGCAGGGTCTGCCCGGGACTCTGGCATGAGATCGGAGCCTTCTGCGTGTCATGTACACACAGAGCTCGGGCCACAATCTTTGGTTTGACCTCAAGGAGATGGAATGACGGGAAGCACTGCCCCCATGCATTTCGCGACAAACAGCAGTGCAGAGACTGTAGAGGTGGGGCGCACTCTGATAGCTCAACTTCTGATCCCGCCAAAATTCATGATCTTGCGCGGCGATCTCGGCGCGGGGAAGACGACACTCGTGAAAGGAATGGCAGATGCTTTGGGAGCCGCCGATCCGGACGAGGTGACCAGCCCGACATTCACGCTCATTCACGAATACGAGGGCACGCGCGAGGTGGACGGAAGACGCGTGCCGGTCCTGCTTTACCACCTGGACCTATACCGGGTGGACACGGAGCGTCAACTGGAGACGCTCGGCATCGAGGAGCTGTCTCGCCCTGACAGTATCGTGCTGGTGGAGTGGGGTGAGAAGTTTCCTAGTGTTATCAAACGCAGCGATGGCGAGATCGTGCTGCAGACAACGGGGGGAGACAGCCGCTCCATTACGGTCAACCTGAAGAGCTCTCCACCTTCCGATAAATAAAGGTTTTCCGACCAAGAAAAGCGCCGCACAGAACTGGAAGCTTTGCTTTACGGAAGCGTATTAGAAGCCCATGATGTTGTAACCGCCATCGACATGCAGCGTCTCGCCCGTGATGCCCGCGGCCAGATCGGAGGCAAGAAACAGCGCCGTCGAGCCTACCTCGGAAGTCTCCGTATTGCGGCCAAACGGCGCGCGCTCGGCGTGCGCCTTCAGCATCTCGCTCAGGCCGCCGATGCCGCGCGCGGCGAGAGTCTTGATCGGACCGGCTGAAATGGCGTTGACGCGGATCTTGCGCCGTCCCAGATCGGCGGCCAGGTAGCGGACGGTCGCTTCGAGTGCGGCCTTGGCCACACCCATCACGTTGTAATGCGGCACCACCTTTTCCGCTCCGTAGTAGGTCAGGGTGAGAATGCTGCCGCCTTCTGTCATCAGCGGCGCAGCGGCGCGACTGAGGGCGATCAGCGAATATACGCTCACATCGTGGGCGATTCGAAAGCCCTCACGCGAGGTCTGGAGGAAGTCGTTTTTCAGCTCCTCCGCGGGTGCGAAGGCGATCGAGTGGACCAGGGTGTGCAGCGTGCCAAAGCGCTCCCGGAGCGTTGAAAAAAGTGTGTCGATCTCACCATCGTTCGACACATCGCACTGGAAGGCTTCGGCGTCCGGCAGCTCAGCGATGAGCCCTTCCGCGTCGTGCTGCAGCCGCTCATTCTGGTAGGTGATCAGGAGCTTTGCGCCCGCCTCTTGCAGCTTTTGCGCAATGGCCCATGCGATGCTGCGTTTGTTGGCTACGCCGAAGACGACAGCGGTGCGACCCTGGAGATTGATCATGCGAAAAGTGGTCCTTTCATGTGCTGCGGAGCACGCCGCGCGCGCTCCGCAGCCAAGCATATCAGCCGGTGAGTAGTTGTGTGGGCTACCCCGGTTGCAGGCGCAGAGCTAGCCACCCAGGTCGATGTGCTCGACGTTGGCTACCGGACGGGCGAGGAAACGCTCGCCGAGTGTCCTGAATTTCGTAACAGAATCAGTTGCATAAAAGCGGCAGGCTGCCGCTGTCGCGCCGGCTGCGGTGTTGGAGGTGTGTGGCTGGAGTCCGAGTTTCTCCGCAACTTGGGAGGCGGTGACCTCGGCCGAGTCGATGACCCGGATGGGAGCTGTGGCCTCGGCCGCGAGCGTGCGTTCGATCTCCGAGCGAAGGAGCGGGTAATGCGTGCAGCCCAGCACCAGCGTGTCTGGCTGGAACGCTGACTGAAAGCCCGTCGCAGGCTGCGTCGCCGACTGTGCGAGCAACTCGGCCAGGTAGATGCGGATCACCTTCCGAGTGACCGGGTGGTCGATCCAGCCCTCCTCGACCAGCGGCACCAGCAGCGGGCAGGCCTTTTCCAGTGCACGCAGACCACGCTCCTGGCAGGCCATCCGATAGGCGTGACTTTCAACTGTCGCTGCGGTGGCGATCACTAGCACATCGCCGGTTGCGGAGTTGGCGCGGGCGGCGTTCGCGCCGGTCTCGATGACGCCGATCACGGGCACCCGCGAGGCCTCCCGGATCTCGTCGAGCGCCAGCGCACTTGCCGTGTTGCAGGCGATCACCAGGAGATCTGCACCCTGTTCGACGAGGAAGCGGGAGCTCGAGACGGCGTAGCGCGCGATCGTTTCCTGCGACTTCGATCCATAGGGCAGGCGGGCCGTATCGCCCAGATAAAGATAATCGGCGGCGGGGACTTGATCCAGGAGCTCGCGCAGTACGGTAAGGCCACCGACGCCGGAGTCGAAGACGCCAATCCTGATGCGCTGCCCTGTATTGCGTGGTTGGGCAACGGGGCTCATGGGTGTGCTCCCGTCGCCGGTGCTGTCATGGGCACATTCGGGGTCGCCGCCTGCGTGGGGGAGGTCTCCGGAACCGGCCCCGCGGAGCTGGAGGCCAGATAGGTGCGCGTCAGGTCCGCGTGTCCGGCCAGGGTGTCGCGCGGCTGGCCGTCCACCAGGAAGCGCACCTCCGCGATGGCCGGCAGGTTCGCGTGTAGGGTGCCGATGATCGAGAGCAGGGTCATGGTCTCTGGCTCGATGCCGGAGGGGTGCGCCTGCGCCAGTCCGGCGCTGAGGTTCACGATGGCTACCATCCCCGGCTTGTTGGCGGCGGCTACATTCTTGGGAGTGGATGGTTCGGGCATGAGGAAGACGGTGTCCACGCCGGCATTTTGCGCGATGGGGTGCGCCGAGCCGGGCTTGGCGTACTCGGCCAGCAGCTGGTTGAGCAAGAACCGTGCGCGCGTCGTCGCCTCGTCCGGCAGAGAGAGCCGCAGCTGTTCCGCGACAAGTGAGCCGTCGTTGTCGTTCGCCAGCATCAGCGTGACGTCGGTCGGCGGAGTCTGTGCCGGAGCGAGAAGCGGGGCAGTGTCCGCGACGATCTGCAAACGATCTTCCGCACGCTCCCGCAGCCGGATCAGAAAGATCGCCATGACTGCTGAAGCACAAAGCAGAATCCAGAACAGGGCGCGCTGGTAGCGGGGGATCAGGGCTGTACGCTCCAGTCCCTGTGCCACGCCTCCACAGCGGCGGCCAGGGCAGCAAGAATGCGCTTCTGGTACTCGGAGTCGGAGAGCGGCGTGACCACACTGCCGTTCTTCGTCAAGGGCGCGATCTCGACGGCAACCGCGGGGCAGGTCAGGTTATCAAGCGGCTGGAGCGAGGTACGGCCGAGTGTCACCGGGATCTCGGCATGCGTCATGGCGGAGTTGATCTCGGAGGAGAGCTTGAGGCTGCCCTGGATGTACGGTGCCTGGGCTGCGTCCCAGGTCTGAAATTGGACGGCGACAGCGGGCGGCAGCGAGGAGGTAAACAGGTGCACGCCGCTGCCGCTGGCGGTCGCGTGCAGGGCCACGCAGGCGGCTGCCTTGTCACGGTTGGCGATCTCGGCACGAAGCAGCGAAGGGACGGTTGCGTCGGATTCACGCGTGGTCACGACCTCCAAGCCGCGCGCGGTCAGGATCGAGCGCAGCCGAACCGAGAGATCCAAAACGAGATTCTTCTCGTCGAGCGACGAACTCAGGTGCGCGCCTGAGTCCCGGCCACCGTGGGCAGCATCCAGGATGACGAGGAAGCGGGGTTGTACCGATGGAAGAGGGACGGCTCCAAAAGTCGGTGGGAGGGCGGGGGGCGATGCATCCTGCGCCGCTGCCCTGAGTGCGGATGGGCTGGCGAACGCGAGTGCAAGGCCGAGCGCAAGAGCTGAGCTGCGTCCCAATCTACTTGTTGCTGGGGCGCACTCAGTCGAGCGCATAGATGGCTAGCCCGCTAAGCAGCTTGGGGAAGAAGTCGGTCGACTTCTGCGGCATCACGTCGCCGTTGAACGCCACCTCCCGCAGCTGGTCGAGGGTGACCGGATTCATCAAAAAGGCAACCTGGGCCGCACCTGTAGTCACTTGCTCGATGGCTTCGTTCGCATCGCGCAAGTAGCGCAGGTTGCGCTGCTCGCGAATCGCCTCGTCAGAGATGCCGAGCAACTGCCCGAGCACCAGCGTGTGCAGCTGCACCACATCCAGCTTGCGCTGCCGTTCGGAGACGCTGCCCAGTGCCTGCGCAACTGCTTCTGCCTTCGCGGTGAGCAGGTAGCGGTCCCCTGATCCTCCCGCATTCCGGGTGACAGCGACGAACGAGGTTCCGGCCGCCGCAGCGCTTGCGAGCTCGGCCATCAGGAGCTGCGGGCCAGACTCGGCCAGCTGCTTCACGGTGAAGAAGGCCTCAGCCCGGCGCAGAAACTCGTCGGACGAGAACTGCTCCAGTCCGGCGACCACGCGATGGGTGGGCAGGATGGCGAGACCGGCGGCATCCATGTTCACGAAAGTCATCATCGTCACCGATTCCGGGTATGCCGGTTTCGGCAGCGAGTTGCCCAGGTCGCGCTCGGTCGAAGCCGCTGCCCCCGGAGCATGCTCGCGGGAGTATTGCAAAGCAGTCTCGTAGCGGTGATGGCCGTCTGCGATGATCAGCTTCTTGTCTTCCATCGCGCCCAGCAGGATGCGGATCGTCTGCTGGTCACTGACCTTGGCCAGCTGATGCAGCACGCCGTACTCGTCCGTGATCTCCACCTCGGGATAGAAGTTCGAGGAAAAGATCATGCGCTCGACCGTCTGAGCAGGGTCCGAGTAGAGCATAAAGATCTGCCCGAAGTGCGCGCGCGTTGCCTTGAGCAGATTGAGGCGGTCGCTCTTCGGTTTGGAGAGCGTCTGTTCGTGACGGAAGATGACCCGCTTGTCATAGTCCTGCAGCTCGCCTAGAGCGATGAAGCCGCGGCGCTCCAGCACCGTTCCCGGCTGGCCGGGCAGAGTAAAGCGCTGGGCGTAGGCGAAGATGCAGGGATCGTTTTCGGTGTGCAGCACCCCAATCTTGCGCCACTCGCGAAAGTCGCGTGCTGCCCGGGTATAGACATCGTTTACGCCGGGTTCGTCGAAGAGCTCCGGCAGCCCGAGAATGATGCGCACCAGATTGTAGGGGCTCCGGCCGTAGTAGGCCTGCTGCATCGAGGGCGTGATCTTGTCATAAGGCTGGGTCACCACGTCTGCCATGCGGACAACAGACGGGTTATAGCGCGTTGCGCGAAAGGGGTAGATGCGAGCCATGCGAGCGGTTGGGACTCCGAGGAAGCAGAGGAGAGCTCGAGTGACGAGCTCTGCAGTCTGTGGATTGATCTTCTGGCCCGATTGTACCCAATATGGGTAAACACTTGAGCCGGAGCCAATGTCCCCAAGCTGTATGGAGTCGTTCAAGAGTCTGGCCGATACGGTATGTAGCGCAGGTATGAATGCGAATCCAGCCCGCATGCATAGAACCAAAGCCGTAGCGCCAGCGTTCAACAGAGCGTGCTAGGATTTTTCCTGCGAGGTCTAAGGGCTATGGCGCTCCTGCTCAGGTGCGGGACCGCACGTACGGTGGTGCGGTCGCTGGTGCTGTGGGTGAGCTGCACGATTCTGCTCATGGCTGGTGCGCTTGCGCCGCTGCGGGCCGAGTCCCCGGGGCCTCAGCCCCACGCCGCCGCCCTGTTATCTGCATTGCCGCAGCCAAGTGCTCTTCAGCCCTTCGTTCTTCAGGAAGACCAGCTCAACAAAGTTCACGTCAATCCTCCGCCGCCCAAGCCGGTTCCGCCCACCGAACCCGCACCCCTTGAAGGCAAGGCGGCCATGAAAGCCCGGAAAAACGAGCGTATCCGGGTGGATGTGAACCTGGTGCTGATCCCGGTGACGGTTACCGATCCGTTAAATCGGCTGGTGACGGGGCTGGAGAAGAACGAGTTCTTTATGTATGAGAACAACGCTCCGCAGACGATCAAAAGCTTTTCGTCGGAGGACGCGCCGGTCTCGATCGGCATCATCTTCGACCTGAGCGGCAGCATGACCAACAAGATCATCCGCGCTCGCGATTCGATCATCGAGTTCCTGCGCACGGCCAATCCTCAGGATGAGTTCTTTGTGATCGGTTTTAACGACCGGCCGGAGCTGATCGAGGACTTCACTTCGTCGGTAGACGACATAGAAGCGCGTCTGCTGACCGTGAAGCCTGGCAAACGAACCGCCCTGCTCGACGCGATCTACTTTGGCGTGAACAAGATGAAGGCGGCGAAAAACGAGCGTCGAGCACTGCTGGTCGTCTCGGATGGCGGCGACAATCGCAGTCGGTACACCGAGAATGAAGTCAAGAACCTGGTGCGCGAGTCCGATGTGGAGATCTACTCCATCGGCATCTTCGATGCCTATGCCGCTACACCGGAAGAGCGCGGCGGCCCGATCCTGCTCCACGATATCAGCGAAGAGACAGGCGGTCAGCTCTACCGGGTGGACGACGTCTCCGATATGGGCGATATCGCCACTAAGATCAGTGCCGAACTGCGCAACCAGTATGTGGTGGGGTACAAGCCCTCCGATGCCAAGCGCGATGGCAAGTGGCGTAAAGTGAAGGTGAAGCTGGTGCCGCCGCCAGGGCTGCCCCCGCTCACAGTCCATGCCCGAACTGGATACTATGCCCCCTTGCAGTAGACGAATCCTCCGGTCCATTACATTTCTGATCTGTTTCTCATCTGGGCTCTCACCCGGGCTCCTCGCTGCGCACGCGCAGGCGAGTCATCCGGCTCCGGCCGCCCCGGCGTCTACTCCCCAAACCCCGGCGAGCCCGACCGCTTCCGAACCGCAGCCTTCTCTCACCGTGGACCGCGACCCGGTGCCCTCTCCGGATGCTGCCAAGCCTGCGGCCTCGGCAAGCACTCCTCCACCGGCAGCCTCGCAGGATCAGGTGGGCCGCGGCAAAAACGGGCAGTTCACGCTGTCGCGCAATGTGGAAGAGGTCATCCTGAATGCCACGGTCATTGACGACCATCAGCGCCTGGTCACGACGCTGGGGAAGGACGACTTCAAGGTCTCTGAAGACGGTGTCCCGCAGACCGTCAACTCCTTCCTGCAGCAGGATATTCCGGTCTCGCTGGCAATCCTGGTCGACAATTCGGGCTCCATGCGGACCAAACGGCAGGCGGTGAACCAATCGGCCCTGGACTTGGTGCGGGCCTCCAATCCTCAGGACGAGTCGGTCGTCATCAACTTCGCCGACGAGGCCTACCAGGATACGGATCTCACCAGCGACATCAGCAAATTGCAGGAAGGTCTGGCGCACGTCGATTCCAAAGGCGGCACGGCGCTCTATGACGCCGTGATCGCCTCAGCCGACTACCTGAGCAAAAATGCGAAGCGCCCCAAAGAAGCGATCCTGATTATCACGGACGGCGAAGACAATGCCTCGGGCACCACGCTTGAGGAGACGGTCCGGCGGATTCAGGACCTGCAGGGACCAGTGGTGTACTCGATTGGCCTGCTATTTGATGACAGCGGTGGCGGCGGCCGGGAGGGCCACCGTGCCCGGCGGGCGCTGCAGCTGCTTTCAAATGAGACGGGCGGCCTCGCCTTCTTTCCCAAATCGTTGAAGGACGTGGATGGCGTGGCAGCGGAGGTGGCGCGCGACATCCGCAACCAGTACACCATCGGCTATCACTCCACCAAACCAGCGAGCGAGGGGGGCTACCGCACGGTGCACGTGGAGGCCAAAGCTAAGAGCTTCGGCAAGCTGACGGTGCGTACCCGCTCCGGCTACTATCCGAAGAGTGCGGGGAGCACGCCTGCGGCCAAGACTCAGGCTCGGTAGAGTTGCCGAGGCTGATAGAGCTTAGACCAACCGTTTCAGGGTGAGCGTGACGTTGAGGGTTCGTCCGCCGCGCTCAATCCGCAGATTCACGTTCTGTCCGGGACGGCTCCGCAGCGCCTCCCGCATCTCCGCCACACTCATCCCGGCACGCCCGTCCAACGCAACTACGCGATCCCCTGGCTGGAGATGTGCCGCGCTCGCTGGTGATCCTGGCATGACGGCTTTGATCTCGACCTGGCGGTACTCCGGGGCAACCGCCAGCAACGCCAGCCCGCTCATATCCGCCTCGAAGGGCTCGCCCGTGTGCGAGTTTGGCTCGAGATAGAGCAGTCCGTAGCGCGCGTTGAAGAGCAGATTGAAGCGGCGGAGCACATCGGCTCCCAGTACGCCGGCCAGCTGCGAGTTCGAAAGCGCGCCGGGTTGACTGGCCTCCAGTGCGACCACCGGCTCATGGAGTGCCACCGAGCCTAAACGGAGGCCTGCAACCCTGGTCAGATTTTCGGCAGCGGCTCCGGGCAGCTCTGCGGGAAGGGAGACAGCGGTACGCACCGCCGCAATCTCCGGATGCTCCGCCTGAAATGCCGTGGTAAGCGTGATTCCAGCACCTGGCTGTCCAGTGTCCACCAGAAAGAGTCCGCGTACCGGCCCGCCGCTGCCGAGCAGTAGCTCCGCCTCGACGAAGGGCAGGCCGCCCGCCATCTTCAGTGGAACAGTCTCGGCCGTTACGTTGCATATATCGGGATCGAGCAGCGCGAGTGTCCTGCTGTCGTAGTTCAACGCGAACTGGTATTGGGCGAGCAGATAGCTGCCCAGCACGCCGGCGGTCATGGAGCCCGTGAGCGTGCCGATATAGCCAGTGGGCATCAGTGGCGTCACGCCCAAGTGCAAAGGACGGCGCCCAACCATCAGTGCCGGTGCTGCAATCTCCGCGGCTCCGCTGCTCTTCAGGCCGAGCGCAGCGGCGACTCCGGGATCGAGGCTGGTGTGCGCCGCAGCCGTATCGAAGACAAAGGCCAGCGGCATGGGACTTTGGGCTGTCGGTCCAACTCCGGCCGAAGGCAAGATTACCGGCAGATAGATCAGCCCATCTTCGAGCTTGAAGTGAATTCGATCCGCTGGCGAGCCCGGAAGCAGCCGGGTCGAAACTACAGGGTGCTGTGTCTGCGCGGCAGATTGCGTCCGAGCGCCGGGTGAGGCCACGCCTGCAACCACCATCAGCAAGGAACTCGACATGAGGAGGGCAGGGAGAACATTGCGCATGGGGAAGCGAGCCTGGCAGACGATCTGGGATAATCGCAGTGCTCCATAGTTATACTTGACGCTCTCATCGGATACCGAGGCTGTAGCCTTCAGTCCTACTCGGAGTGCCCACGAGGAACGTATGTCCATCAAATCGCCAGCTGATCTCTTCGGTCTCGAACGTGCCGGATCGATCACGCGGGCCGTTATCGAAGCGATGAAAGCCGCGGTCCGGCCTGGGATCAGCACGCTCGAACTCGACTCCATCGCCGGCGAGGTCATGCGCGCACACAGCGCCCGTTCAGCACCCAAGCTGGTCTACCGATTTCCGGGTCACACTTGCATCAGCATCAACGATGAGATCGTGCACGGAGTCCCAAGCCAGCGTGTGCTGGCGCCCGGCGACCTGGTCAAGCTCGACGTCACCGTGGAAGCGGATGGCTACATGGCGGATGCGTGCGAGACCGTGGTCGTGCCTCCGGTGGGCCGCGCACAGAAGCTCTTGATCGAGTGTGCGCGGCAGGCCTTCGATGCCGGGCTGAAGCGGGTCCGTCCCGGAGCACGGGCCTTTGAGATCGGCGAGGCAGTCCACCGCGAGGTCAGCCGCTGCGGCTACTCTGTTGTTCGCGATCTGACGGGTCACGGCATCGGCCGCACCATCCACGAACCGCCCACAATTCCCAACCATCGCGACCCGCGCTGCGCGGCCGTGCTGACAGATGGTCTGGTCTTCACCATCGAGCCTTTGATCGCAGCAGGAGGGCCACGCACGGCGCTCAAACGCGATGGCTGGACCGTGCGCACCCGCGATCATTCGCTTGCGGCTCACCATGAGCACACGGTTTTTGTTACGAAGACCGGGGCAAGGCTGCTCACCGGGAGTTGAGCTTTCGCGTCGTGTGTGCCAGAACGAAACTCGAATAGCCGGTGGAGCGACACCCGGCTAGCGAGTGCACTGCTACAATAATTGGTTCGCCTATGAGCCCCCAAGCCACTATAGCTCCCACCCGCGGCGCTCTTCGCGTTGCAGATGACATTACCGACCTGGTTGGGCAGACGCCCATGCTTCGGCTTACGCGGCTGGCGCGCGACGGCTATGCGGATGTTTATGCGAAGCTCGAGTTCTTGAACCCCGGCGGCAGCATCAAGGACCGTGCGGCACTCGGCATGATCCTCGATGCGGAGCGCCGCGGCGTTCTCCATCCCGGATCGACCATCCTCGAAGCTACGGCCGGCAACACCGGCGTCGGTCTCGCCCTCATTGGTGTTAATCGCGGTTACAAAGTGATCCTCTTCGTGCCCGAGGGCTATGCGGAAGAGAAATGCATCCTGATGCGCGGCTTCGGCGCGACGGTGATCCGCACACCCGAGGACGAGGGCATGGCCGGGGCTATCCGGCAGGCGAAGGGCATGACCGAAGAGATCCCCGGCTCCTGGCCGGCCTTCCAGTTCGACAACCAGGCGAACCCCGACTTCCACGAGGCCACCACCGCGGCCGAGATTTGGGAACAGATGGATGGGCAGGTCGATGCTTTTGTCGCCGGGGTTGGCACGGGCGGCACTTTTTCCGGCGTTGCGCGCGGATTGAAGAAGAGGAACCCACGCCTAGTCGCCATCGCGGTAGAGACTGAGGGCTCCATCCTGCAGGGTCTGCCTCCCGGCCCCCACAAGGTCGAGGGCATCGGCGTGCATTTCGTTCCGAAGACTTTTCATCCCGAGGTCGCGGACGACATCCTGATGGTGAACGATGACGAGGCCTTCGCGATGGTGAAGCGGCTGGCCGCAGAGGAGGGTGTACTCGCTGGATCAAGCGCGGGCGCTATCGTGCATGCCGCCTTTCACGTCGCCGAGCGCCTCGGCGCGGGCAAGCGGATCGCGACCATCATTCCGGACTCAGCCGAGCGGTACCTCTCGAAGAACATCTTCGAAGGCGGCAAGTAGTTCTTCATCGTCCCACAGCAGGGAAGCACGCACCAGAAAAGCACAAGGCAGAAAAGGCATATGAGCGAACAAGAGCAAGGCTTTGCCACACGCGCCATTCACGCCGGCCAGCATCCCGATCCCACTACGGGCGCGGTCAATACGCCGATCTATCTATCGTCCACTTACGTGCAGGAGGAGATCGGCAAGCACAAGGGCTACGAATATTCGCGCGTCTCGAATCCTACCCGCACCGCTCTCGAAGACAATCTGGCCTCGCTTGAGGGCGGCCGCTCCGCGCACGTCTTTGCCAGCGGCATGGCTGCGATCACCGCGCTGGTCACCATGTTCAAGACTGGCGATCATGTCATCTGTGGCTCGAACGTGTACGGTGGCACGCCGAGGCTCTTCAATCAGATCGTCGCCAACTACGGCATCGAGTTCACCTACGTCGACACCACGGATCCGGAGAACGTGCGTCGTGCGCTCAAGCCGCAGACCAAGCTCGTCCACATCGAGACGCCCACCAATCCGATGATGCAGCTCACGGACATCTGCGCGGTTGCGGAGATCTGCCATCGGCACCGTCCGAATGGAAGTCCGAGTGGGAGTGTCGACCTCTGTGTGGACAACACCTTCATGTCGCCCTACTTTCAGCGGCCGATAGAGCTCGGCGCAGATATTGTCATGCACTCGACGACTAAGTTTCTCAACGGCCACTCCGACGGCCTCGGCGGGGTGTTGGTCGCCACCAAGCCGGAGCAGGCCGAGGCGTATGCCTTTGTTCAAAAGTGCACTGGCGGTATCCTCTCGCCATTCGAGTCCTTCCTTGTTCTTCGCGGCGTGAAGACGCTGGCTGTACGCATGAAGCAGCACGACATCAACGGCCGCCACGTAGCCGAGTGGCTGCAAAACCATCCCGGAATCGAACGCGTCTTCTATCCTGGGCTGCCGGACCATCCGCAGTATGAGCTGGCCAAGCGGCAGATGTCGGGCTTCGGCGCGGTCATCACCTTTGAAACCGGATCGCTCGAAAAGGCAAACAACCTGCTGAAGCGGGTGCGGGTCTGCTCGCTCGGCGAAAGTTTGGGTGGCGTCGAGACATTGATCTCCCACCCGGCAACCATGACCCACGCCGCGCTCGGGGCCGAGAACCGAGCCAAGGTGGGCATCACCGACGGCGTGGTACGGATCTCCGTCGGAATCGAAGATGTGGATGACATCCTTGCCGATCTGGATCAGGCGCTCCGCAGTTTCTAGGGTTTGCGACAGTTCGGGGTCGCAGTGCCTCCCGAGCATAGTGCCTCCCGAGCACAGATCCAGGCAGGTTACTTCCGGAGAGAGACAAGCTAGCCTGGGCAGTGGTAGCATTTGAGGTTTTCTCCCATCATTCTTTGGAGTTTTCATGAGTCCTGCCACTCTCGCGCCTGCCCATTCCACGAACACCGCCAGCTCTGGCCATTCTTTCCGTCTGACTGAAGAACAGCGGCAGCTACAGAAAGAGATTCGCGACTTTGCCGCGCGGGAGATCGCCCCTAACGTGATGCGGTGGGACGAGGCCAGTGAATTCCCCATGGCCGTGGTTAAGAAGCTCGGCCAGATGGGGCTGCTCGGCGTTATCTTCCCGGCGGAGTTGGGTGGCTCCGGCTACGGGTATGTGGATTACATGCTGGCCATCGAAGAGCTTTCCGCGGTCGACGGCTCGATTGGCATCATCGTCGCCGCGCACAATTCGCTCTGCACCAACCACATCTACCTCGCTGGCAATGAAGCGCAGCACGCGAAATACATTCCGCGGCTTGCCTCGGGTGAGTGGCTTGGCGCGTGGGGCTTGACTGAGACGGGCTCGGGTTCTGATGCCGCCGGCGCTCGCACCACTGCTATCCGCAAGGGAGACGGCTGGGTACTGAACGGCACCAAGATCTTCATCACCAACGGCCATTATGCCGATGCCGTTGTGGTCATCGCCGTGACCGACAAGACCAAGGGCACGCATGGACTTTCCGCGTTTGTCGTCGAGAAAGGAACACCCGGCTTTCGTCCCGGCAAGAAGGAAAACAAGCTGGGTCTGCGTGCCAGCGATACCTCCGAGCTTATCTTCGAAGACTGCGTGATCCCGGCCGAAAACCTGCTTGGCAAAGAAGGCGAGGGTTTCGTCGACTCCCTCCGCATCCTCGACGGCGGCCGCATCTCCATCGCCGCGCTCTCGCTCGGCATCGCCCGGGGCGCATATGAGTCCGCACTCAAGTACACCAAGGAACGGCGTCAGTTTGGCAAAGCGATCGCCGATTTTCAGGGTATTCAATGGAAGCTGGCCGACATGGCCACCCAACTCGAAGCGGCGCGCCTGCTCACCCTGCGCGCAGCCGTGATGAAAGATGCCGGCGACAAGACGACCTCCGAATCCGCCATGGCCAAGCTCTTCGCCAGCGAAGCAGCGGTACGCATCTGCGATGAGGCAGTGCAGCTTCACGGCGGTTACGGCTTCATCAAAGACTATCCGGCCGAGAAGTTTTACCGCGACGTCAAGCTGTGCACCATCGGGGAAGGCACCAGCGAGATTCAGCGCCTGGTCATCGCCCGCGATCTGTTGAAAAAATGAGAACTCTGGTTATCATTCCACCGCATCGGCGCAGCTACGCTTACTCTTAGACGATGGACGATGCTTGAAACCCCGGAGCGCGTGGACAACACGGTCCAGCAAATCGAATCGCTGATCAAACGTGTTACTGCCGGCGATGTGCGCGCACTCTCGCGTGCTGTATCGCTGGTGGAAAACGATGCTCCAGCCGCGCGCGCGATCCTTTCGGCCTGCTTTCCGTCGACCGGGGCGGCGCTGCGTATCGGCATCACAGGATCACCCGGAGCAGGGAAGAGTACGCTGGTCGATCAGCTTACGCGCGCCTTCCGCAGCGCGGGCCATTCGATCGGCATACTCGCCGTCGACCCGACCAGCCCATACACCGGCGGCGCGATCCTGGGCGACCGCATCCGCATGGAACGCCACCACGCCGACCCCGGTGTCTACACCCGCAGCATGGCCACGCGCGGCGCACTCGGCGGTCTTGCCCGTGCGGCGGCGGATGCGGTCACGGTGATTGAGGCTAGCGGCAAAGACCGCATCCTCATCGAGACGGTAGGTGTGGGCCAGGACGAGATCGACATCGTTCGGCTCGCAGATATCACGGTTGTGGTCCTGGTGCCTGGCATGGGCGATGACGTGCAAAGCATCAAGGCCGGCATCCTCGAAATTGCTGACATCTTTGTCATCAACAAGAGCGACCGCGAGGGAGCGGACCGTGTCGAGAAGGAGCTGAAGACGATGCAGTCACTCGCCATGGGGCATGGCAGCTGGGTACCTCCAGTGGTGCGCACCGTCGCGTCCACGGGCGAGGGCGTCGAGGCGCTAATGCGTACCATTGAGGAGTTTCACGGCTGGCTCGACCGGGATGGCAATCTTCAGGTAAGACGTGAGGCACACTGGCGGTTGCGGCTCATCGAGATGGTGCGGCATGAATTGTTGCGCAGCGTGCGCTCGCATGGGCTGAGCGATGCAGAGCTCGCGGAACTTGCGCGTCGCGTGGAGGCACGTGAGGTAGACCCGTTCGCAGTCGTGGCGGAGCGCATCGCCGCACTGCTACACGCGTAATGTAGTCATAGAGATGGATTCGACCTATCGTTGCCACACGAGCCCTCAGGGAAGGGAACAAGGATGACTGATACTGATTCCCCTACGCAGATCAAAATTGATCACCTGGGTGTCGCGGTGCAAAGCATCGCCCAGGCCCGCGGCTTTTATGAAGCTATGGGCCTGAGCGTCGCGCATGAAGAAGAGGTGGAGCATGAAGGAGTGCGCACCGCCATGATCCCCCTCAGTGAAAGCCGCATCGAACTGCTCGAGCCGCTCACGGACGAGTCGCCCATTGGTAAATTCTTGGCCAAGCGGGGAGAGGGCCTGCACCACGTCGCCTTTCACGTTGCCGATATTGCGGCCACTCATGCGCAGATGAGGGCGCGCGGCGTGGAGATAGCCTCAGCGAAGATCCAGTCCGGCGCTGGCGGTCACCTCTATTTCTTCGTGCACCCACGCAGCGCGGGCGGCGTTCTGATCGAGATCTGCCAGGATGTTCCCGAGTCTGACGTTCCCCAACCCGATCTGCCTCAGCCACCGGACCGTGTCTCCTATGATTGACAACCGCTTTCTTCCCGGCCGTTACCTGCTCGGGTTTGATACCACGGGCAGCACTGGCACCGTCGCGCTCGCCCGTGCCCTCCCGTCCAGTGTGCACGGCGACCCTACTGCAGAAGTGCTAGCACAGGCAGAGCTGCCGGGCCGCTCGTACTCCGCGCTCCTGGTCTCGACCATCGGCACTCTGCTGGGGGAACTAAGTCTCACGCTGGGGCAGCTGGCGGCGTTGGTGGTCGTCAGCGGTCCAGGCAGCTTCACCGGCGTGCGCATCGGACTGAGCATCGCTAAAGGGCTGGCAGAGGGAACCGGCCTGTCCATTCTCGCCGTTTCGCGTCTCGCCGTTCTCGCGCACCGCTCGGGGATCGATACGGGGTTGGTAGCGCTGGATGCAGGGCGCGGTGAATACTACGTTGGCGAGTACCGAGGGGGTGAGTGCGTTCGCGAGGCGCTCATCGACGGGGAATCTCTTGCGGCCACTGCTGCGGACGGGCTACAACTCGTAGTCTGCGAGGCGGGTGTTGCAGAACGGCTCGCTTCTGAACGGCTCGATTCCTGGACGCCCCGACTCCTGCCGCCGCCCACGGCTGCCGATGCTCTCGCGGCCATCCTCCCCCGCTTCTGGGAGCGGCAGTTCGATGATCCCGAACTCCTCGATGGCAACTATCTTCGCAGTTCAGACGCGGAGCTTTTTGCCTGGGCAAAGAACAAAGTCGTGTCACTTCCGTGATCTCCGCCGTGCTCTCCGTCTCCACTGCCGTCCGCCGCATGCAGTCCGGCGACCTGGCCGGCGTGAGTGCGATGATGCGCGCGACCCCGCATGCGCCCGTCTGGAGCGAGGCTGACTTCAGGGCACTGCTCAGCGACCATGCGGGCCCGGGCGAGCTATCCCCGGTTGCATTTTCAGAATCAGGGAACAGCCGCATGCGAGCCGCATGGGTCGCCGTCTCACATCCGGGTGCGCACGCACGGGAGCCCATCGTGGTGCCCATTCTGGGCTTTGTCGTCGGTAGTCTGCTCGCGCTCCCGGGATGGGCGGAGTGCGAGCTTGAATATATCGCCGTCGCGCCCTCGGTGCAGAGCCGTGGAGTCGGGCAGCTCTTGCTTCGCACGCTTGTGGATTGGGCGAGCACAGCGGGTGCCAGCACCGTTCGACTCGAGGTGCGAGCCTCGAACACTACGGCGATTCGATTTTACGAACGCGAGTGTTTTCGCCAGGCTGGCCTGCGCCCGGACTACTACTACAATCCGGACGAGCACGCTGTGCTCATGGAACGTGGTCTTTAGGCTAGAGGCCGAGTGCGCGCCTGAGTGCTTCTTCGATCTCGCAGTGCCAGCCCGGTCCCTTGGCCCGAAAGCCGTCGATGACCTCGGGCGAGAGCCGGAGCGTTACCTGCCGCTTCGCAGGCTTCTTCCCCGGCCCGCGCCGGTTGGGAAAGGTAACTGTGGCCTGCGACAACCAGGCCTCCGTTGCCTCTTCATCGTTCGGGTCATAGGGGCCATCTTCCGGGTCGTAGGGGATGGGCGCATTCGATTCCTGCTGCTTGCGCACCCAATCCCAATCAGTCCTGCTCTTGGTGGCGTCGTTCATAAGTCCTCCGTTCCCTCCGCGATGCGGTGCGAAGCGAGATCACGCGTACAGCTTCGCCGCGCTGCACGTATACGAGCGTTAGTGTCGTTGCCATCGTTTGCACGATGGCGATGTCCTGCGAGCGTATCTCGCCGCGCCGCTCCGATTGAAAAGTCACTTTCTCCGGATTGTTATAGACCAGATGGGCATCCGCAAAGTCGAGTCGGTGCTTTTGCAGGTTGGCCTCGCGCTTCGCCTCATCCCAAACGAACACAGTTAAGTGTAGGGGCGTAAAGAGGAGAAAGCAAGCAAATCGTAACGCCATAAAGCCTGCGAGTGTCGAATCGCCGGACTTCGCTCGAGCCAGAAAAAAGACATACTCCCGGTGCTGCTCCCGCACGTCTTAACGATCTGGAGGTGTCCAGCATGGCACCAAACGCAAACGGCAGTGCCGGTGATCCCAGCATCTTGCGAAAGCAGCACCAGGACTATGCGCAGCAGCTGGAAGCGCTGCAAAGCAGACCCCGCCTCTCTGACGACGAGCAGAGGGAAGAGACGCGCTTGAAGAAGCTCAAACTTCACATCAAAGATCAGCTGAACGAGCTGGAATCGCACAACGGGCAGGCATCCTGATCACGAGGTGCATCGCAATCCTGCGTCGCTTCATAGATTCGCTTCTGCTAAGAGCCACTATAATTCCGAGAGATAACTATGGTTCGTGACGGATATTACTACGGGGTCAGTCTGCTGGTGGTGGCGGTGTTGGTGCGCTTCTTCACCGGCGGCTGGATCTTCAGCTGGCCACTAGTGGCTGTGCCCCTCATCCTGGCTGCGTTCTTTCTCTGGTTCTTTCGCGACCCGCAGCGCGTCATTCCCCAGGGAACAGGGCTGGTAGTCTCGCCGGCCGACGGCAAGGTCACCGAGATCGCGCACATCCGCACGCCTGAGGGCGAGCGCATCCGCCTCAGCATCTTTCTCAGTGTTTTCAATGTCCACGTGAACCGCTCGCCCGTCACCGGTGTCATCCGGGACGTTGTCTACAAAAAGGGTGAGTACCTGAATGCTCTGAATCCTGAGTCCGCAGAGCGCAACGAGCAGAGTGTCGTCACCTTGGAAGGCGAGGGCTGCCTCATCTCCATGAAGCTGATCGCCGGCCTGCTAGCGCGGCGCATCATCTTCCATCCCAAGACCGGCGATGTGCTGGAGCGCGGGCAGCGCGTTGGGCTGATCAAGTTCGGCTCGCGTTGCGATGTGGTGCTGCCCGGCGACGCGCACATACGTATTGAAAAAGGTCAGATGGTGCAGGGCGGCGCGACCATTCTGGCCGACGTCAAGGTGCCCTCCTACGAGCCGATGATGCTGAAGGAAATCATGGAGACGCGCGCGTGACCCCTGGGGCCGCCAAGCCGCGCCGGCGCGGTATGTACGTGCTACCCTCGCTCTTCACCGCTGGCAATATAGCAGCCGGCTACTACGCCATCACCCAGAGCCTCCAAGGCACGGTCTTCGAGCCGCAGCATTTTAACTTCGCGGCCCTCGCCATTCTCTTCGCCATCCCTTTCGATGCGCTCGATGGTCGCATCGCGCGCATGACCAACACCACCAGCGAATTCGGCAAGGAACTGGACTCGCTGGCCGACGTCATCACCTTCGGTGTCGCGCCCAGCATCCTGGCCTACACCTGGGGCGTCCGCATGCTGCCGCTCACCATGGACCATGTGCTGCGGCAGAAGCTGGTCGAGTTTGGCGCTTTCATCTGTTTCCTGTTTCTGATGTGCGGGGCCAGCCGGCTAGCGCGCTTCAATATCAGCCACGATGCGCAGCCTAAGAATCCAGGCCGCCCAGGACGCAAATACTTCGTCGGCATGCCCATTCCCGCGGCTGCCGGCGTGCTGGCGTCGGTGGTGCACCTCTGCCGCGGCACTCCGGTCTTCAATTGGTGGCTGGCGGCGGTGTGGCTGGTGGTCGTCGGCCTCACCGGCTTTTTGATGGTCAGCACCTGGCGCTTCTGGAGTGGTAAAGAGATCACGCTTGCCGGGCGCCATCCCTTTCAGCGCATCGTACTGCTCGGCCTGCTGCTCTACTCGCTTGTCGCCTTCTCGCAGGTCGTTATGTTCTTCTTAGGCTTCGCCTACATGTTCTCCGGGATCGTCGCCCGCGCTGCCTACTCGGCCCAGCGCCGCCGCAAACGCCTTCGCGAGAGGACAGAAGGCCGCCTCGATGCTACCTCGATCGTAACTAACACGGCGACACATTCGCCAGATGCCCACAGCCACTCCTGATGCCAGAGACCTATCGCATAGCCATTGTCGGCGCCGCCTCCCTGCGCGGTAAAGAACTCAATGAAGCACTCAGCGAATCGCCCTTTGCCGCAGGCGACCTCTTGCTGATGGATGACCAGGAGGCGATCGGCAAGCTGGAGGCAGTCGGTGACGAGGTCACGTTTATCCAGCCCATCACCCCGTCCTCATTTGACGGTGTGGACTTCACCTTCTTCACCAGCGATCCGGAGGTGACGCGCAAGCATTGGGAGACCGCGGCCCGCGCTGGATCGAGCATCATCGACCTCTCAGGTGCGCTCGACGGCGAACCCGGTGTGGTCGTCTCCGCACCGTGGCTGAGTCAGAGCGGGATGGAGACTGGCGCCCCCGCTCCCGACCTGAAGACCCCGGCTATCGTGCCCGCGCATCCCGCTGCTTTGGCGCTGGCGCTGGTGCTCTCGCGCGTGCGCCAGGTGGGCGCTATCCAATCGGCCTTTGCCACGGTGCTGGAGCCGGCCTCCGAGTATGGCCGCGCCGCCATGGACGAGCTGCACCAGCAGACCGTCAACCTGCTCTCATTTCAAAACCTGCCCAAGGCAATCTACGACGCGCAGATTGCCTTCAATGCCACCCCGGTTGCCGGCGAAGGCGCGAAGGTCAACCTGCAGACCACTGAAGCCCGCATCCGGCAGCACTACGCGCTGCTCTCGGCTGGCCGGTTGCCCCAGCTGGCGATTCAGCTCGTCAATGCGCCGGTCTTCCACAGCTACACCTTCTCTCTGGGCATTGAATTGGAGCGGCCGGTCTCGTCCGAGCATCTGCTGGCAGCCCTGGCCATCGACCACATCGACCTCGCGCAGAGCGACGCCGAACCGCCTTCAAACCTCTCCGCCGCCGGACAGGAAGACGTGCTTCTGCGCGTCCGCACCTCCGAAGACAAAGCTGAACCCTCCACGCATTTCTGGCTCTGGGGTGCCGCCGACAACCTAAGGCTCACCGCCCAGAATGCAGTCGCCTGTGCCCTCGAGCTGCGAAGACTCCGCCCCAAGGGCAAGGTGCAGTAGCGTTAGGCTCCGCTCCATTGGACGAAGGAATTGGGCGCTCTCTGTTGAATGCTGATGCAGAGAGCGCGACACACACCGCACGGCTTATCGCATGCCACCGGACGCGAGAAGGATCTCGCCCGTAAGCCATCCCGAGTCCGCGGAGGCCAGAAACACCGCCAGTGGTGCGATGTCTTCCGGCTGCCCCAAGCGTCCGAGCGGAGTCTGTGCCACCATCTGCTTCTCAAAATCGCTACCAATCACTCCCATCGTGCGAGCACCTTCGGTATCCACGCCACCGGGATTGATCGAGTTCACCCGAATCTTCTTGGGTCCCAACTCCTTGGCAAGCACATGCGTGATCGCATCCACCGCACCCTTCGTCGCGGTGTAGATCACGGACATCGGTGGCGCTGTCTGGCTTGAGGTCGAGCCGATGTTGATCACGCTTCCGCCCTCGGCACCGAAGTGCTTCACAGCTTCCTGCGTCGCCAGAATCAGTCCGAGAACATTGGTGTTGAACTGCCGGTGAAACTCATCCTCCGTCACCATCTCCAGCGGAGCGAACTGATATACCCCCGCATTATTCACCAGCACGTCTAACGCCCCGAAGGTCTTCTTTGTCTCCTGGAACAGCCGCTGCACGTCGGCCGCCTTCGACATGTCGCCCTGGACGGCGGTCGCTTTGCCGCCCTTGCTCGTGATCTCCGCAACAACTCGATCCGCGCCTTCCTTGCTGGAGGCGTAGTTCACCACGACTGCTGCTCCCGCTGCTCCCAGACCTTTCGCTATGCCCGCGCCAATACCCTTCGACGCACCCGTTACTACGGCTACTTTTCCTGCCAGCTTGCTCATGATGAACGCTCCCGATTCGCGTCTATCATTTCGACGCTTGTATAATTGTCTCATTGACGAAGGCGCCGCGCTACTCTGTATGGGAGTTCCGCAGGTTAAATTCGCGAGAGTCGATCGAGGTAGGCGCGCAAAACGTCACGTTGAAGGATCAGGCGGGCGAATTTCCCTTCGCGAACGATCTCGATCAGCCCAGCCGTTTCCAGCTCCTTCATATGATGAGAGAGGGTGGGGGCGCTTACGCAGTGAGTCTGTTGGAGCTGACTGCAAGGCATGGGATCTGCATGCTCGCCGATCTGTTTCAGGATCTGATAGCGACGGGGTTCGGCAAGAGCGCGAGAGATTAACGCAAACTGCCGGTCTGTCAGTCGGGGTTGTTTGGCAGCTGCCATGATTCAAATTACACCCGCACCGGATCAGTATTCGCACGGCATGCGCTTGCCAGATTCCGATACTCTTTGAAATAGGAAACGCATCGATGCGGCTCGATACGTTCCTAACAAGCTTCGCGGTGCAGCACGTACTGCCCCAGGATGAACTGGTCGGTCATGCCTGCGGTGTAATCGGCTACGGTGCGCGGCAGGCCCTCTTCCGCAATCGACAGCGCGCAACTGGTAGGCAGGAGCTCTGGGTGCTCCACCCAGCATCTGCCCAATACTTGTTCGCATTCTCCCGGAGGCGCATTATGAGGAGCAGGTCCGGAAGGCAGCGCCCATGGAGGTGGACCTCACCGTATGTCTGGGAAGCATGTTGGTTTCCTGATCTTTCTCTCGACTTACACTGCTCGACTTTTTGTGTTCATCCTTTTAGTTATGTGGAGGATGGTTGCGCCACAGCTACTTGCCGCTCAGATCGAAACTCGCCCGTTCGCGCATAACGGGTATAGCCGTCCCTATCTCGTTTACAAGTCTGCGCACCTTGCGCCACATCCGCCTCTCGTCCTGATGCTTGGCGGCGCTGGAAGTACAGCACACACTACAGCTCAGGACTTCGGTTGGATCGAAGAAGCAGACCGCAACGGTTTTCTCGTCGTCTTTCCGGAACCTCTTACCGTTAAACCCGATGAGCCATTCTCAGCAGAAAGCAACGTCACATTCTGGGAGAATGGAGCGTATCGCTCGCACCGTGTTCCGAGCGGTAAGTCACCTGTGGACGACGATGGCTATCTGATAGCCGTCCTCCACGATGTGCTTCGGCGAGACCACCCAAGCTCACATCGGGTCTTCTTGCGGGCTTTTCCAGCGGATCGGGCATGGTGCAGTTATTGGCTGCCCGTCACCCGAGGGAGATCACCGCGATAGCTGGCGTTGCTACGCCGCTCATGGATCCTCCGCTGAAACTCGCGCGTCCCATACCCGTCCTGTATATTCATGGCGATGATGACGGGCAGCTCTCGGGTCTTGGCCCCCACAACCCGCATTTCGCGACCACACCGCATGGCAACTGGGTGACTTGGGGATACCTCGATGGGTGTCATATGCAAACAGCAAGCAAGACGGATTGGGGAGTGGAGTTCCGCTGGCAGGGCTGCAAGAATGATGTGCCGGTTGTCGCCGACTTCGTTGCACACTTAGGCCACGAGTGGCTCGGCAACATACACTCGCGTTGGAATGAGACCCACCCGTCGAAGGAGCCGCTCAATTTTACGGAGATGGCCTGGCATTTCTTCGCCGAGGTTCACACGACGTAGAACCTCGACTTTGTTCTAGCACGCCTCACGGTGCAGCGCGTACTGCGTCAGGATGAACTGGTCTGTCATGCCTGCGATATAGTCGGCTACCGTACGCGGCAGGCCCTCTTCTGCGATGGACAGCGCACAACTGGCGGGCAGGAGCTCTGGGTGCTCCACCCAGCAGCGGAACAGGTACGCAATCACCGTCTCGGCCTCTGCATGGTCCTCCGTCAGTTCGGCGCTGCTGTAGAGATGCTGGAAGAGATACTGCTTGGCCCGGCGCCGCTCGGCCTCCATCTCTGGGGAGAAGCGCGCCAGCCGCTCGGGTGAGCGGCGCACTCCAGCGAGGTCGGTTACACCCGCCTCCCGCACACATCGCTCCGTCTCTGCGATCAGATCACCCGCCAGGGCATTGAGCATCCGCTTCAGCGTTTCGTTGATCACCAGGCTCTCCGGCGCTTCGGCGTACGTGGCGCTCATGGCTCGCGAGAAGCGGTCAAAGAGCGGTACGTGCGCGCGGACGTGCGCGGGGTCGAGCACGCCTGCCTCAAAGCCGTCATCGAAATCCGCGGTCAAGTAGGCGATCTCATCCGCCAAGTCGATCAGCTGTGCCTCGAGCGGCGGCTGCTCGTCGAGAAGGTACGCGCGCAGCTCAGGATGCTCCGCGGGAGAGTAGCTGCGCGAATGCTTCACGATGCCCTCACGCACGCCCAGCGTCAGGTTCAGTCCGCGGAAGGCGGCATACCGCTGCTCGAAGAATTCGACGATGCGCAAGGCGTGCAGGTTGTGATCGAAGTGCAGTCCATGCGTGTGCATCGCTTCATCCAGCGCTCGCTCGCCAGCGTGTCCAAAGGGAGGATGGCCGATATCGTGCACCAGCGCCAGTGTCTCGGTTAGGTCCTCGTTCAGCCCGAGCGCCGCGGCAACCGTGCGCGCCAGCTGTGCCACCTCCATGGTGTGCGTCAGCCGGCTGCGCACGTGGTCGGAGTTGCCATGCGTGAAGACCTGGGTCTTCCCGGCGAGGCGGCGGAAGGCGCGCGAGTGAATGATGCGCGCACGGTCCCGCTGAAAAGGGGAGCGGTAGGAATGTTCGTCTTCAGGGTGCAGGCGCGCAGCCAAAGGCTCATCGGATTCGTGGCGCACGGCGCACGCCGAGGGGAGCTTCCGGACGGAGCGCGTCATTATGGGGTGCGTCGTCATGGAGCGCGTTACGGGCGCCGGTCTCTACCGCTTGGCCTGGCCACCCGCGCTGGACTCCTTTGCCAGCTTGACCTTGGCGCCTTCGAGCTTTTTCTCCACTTTGGCTACATCCACTGGATCGGCATCGGCCGGCACCGTCTTGGCGTACTCTGCCAGGGACTGGTCCCACTGCGCCACGGCCAGCCTGAGCCGCCCCGTCTTCTCGTAGAGCTCGCCAAGATGATCGTGCACCGTGGGGTCGCTCGAGACGCGCTCGCCTGCCTTGCGCAGATTCTCTTCCGCCAGTGGATACTGCCCCAGCTTGAAGTAGACCCAGCCCAGGGAGTCAAGATAGGCGTAGTTCTGCGGGTCGAGTTCGACTGCCTTCTGGATCATCTTCAGCGCCTCGTCCAGCTGCACGCCGCGGTCCGCCAGCATGTACCCGTAGTAGTTCAGGGTCATGGTGTTATTCGGGTCGATAGCCAAGATCCTGCGAAACTGCTCCTCGGCCTGCTCGTAGTGCTTCTGCCGTTCTTCCAGTGCACCGCGCAGGAAGTAGATGTACACCTTATCGTCCTGCTTGGCGGGCAGAGCCTGTGCCTTGTCAATGTCGACGGCTGCATCCTTCCAGCGGCGCAGGCGCGTGTTGATCTGCGCCAGCGCCAGATACACTTCGCGGTCCGTCGGCGTACCGTTTAGCATCACTTCCGCCATCTTGACGCCCTCTTCGGCTTTGCCCGTGTCCGTCAGCTGGCTGGCGAGCATCAACTGAATGCCGCGATTTTTCGGCAGCTTTTGTGCCGCTTCTCGCGCTACCGCCGTGGCCTTGTCGTATTGCTTGGCATCGCGGTAAGCATCCACCTCGCCCTGGTAGCCGCGCTCGGCATAGTCGCCGCCCAGGGCAATCAGCTCCCCGTAGGTGGTTACGGCCTGCGCCGTCTTATTCTGCTCGCGATAGACGTTGGCCAGGCGATCGAGAAAGATCGAACGATTGTTTTTCTCGCCTTCCGAGTATTGTTCATTGGGCTTGGCGGATTGCTTCGCCAGCTTCTCCAGCACGGCTGTCGCCTCATCATAGCGGCCCAGCGAGTCCTCAATCAGTGCCTCGTTGAAGCTGATCTCGAGCGAATCGCTCACCAGCGACTTCGCCTTCTTCAGCGTGGCTAGAGCCTGCTCATAGTGTCCCTGCCGCCGCTGGATCTCCGAGATGCGCAGGTAGGCCGAGGCATCCTGCGGGTCGGACGCGGAGATATCAGAGAAGGCCTTGAGGGCCTCGGCCAGATGGTTGTCATTGAGCAGCGCCTGGGCCAGGCCACGCTGTGCATCGAGGTTCTCCGGCTCCAGGTCGACCGCCTGCCGATACGCGGCAATGGCATCCTTCGAGTCCTTGATCTGGTCATAGCTGGCGCCCAGCGCAAAATCGATTTTGACCGTGCGGTCCTCTTCCGGAACCGCCTTCAGCGCCGCGATTGCGCGTTGGGTATCGCCGGAATCGCTATATAGCCGGGCCAGATTCAGTACCACCTCTTCAGAGTTTGGATCGATCTTCTGCGCGGCTTCCACCTGCTCGCGGGCGTGCTGCGTATCGTGGTTCAGGCTGTAGAGCTGCCCCAGCAGTAGGTGGCTTTCGATATCTTTCGGCTGCAGTTCGGTTATCTTGGTGAACTCCGCGATGGCGAGCTGCAACACCTGTTCCGAGGCGTTATTTTGTGTGTCACCCAGCGACCGCAGATAGATCCGGCCCAGCAGCTTGTGAGCATCCAGATTGTTCGGGTCCTTTTTGATCAGGTCCTGCGCTGCCAGAATGGCATCCCGCACCCGCCCGGTGCGGAAATAAAGCTCGGCCAGCCCGTTGTTCAGAAAAGTCGAGGAAGGATCGGCGTTCAGCGCCAGCTTGTACTCTTCGATGGCTCGCGTGGCATAGTCCTGGCGCCCGGAATTAACCGACAGGTCCTCATACATATGGGCGAGCCCGAAATGGTAGTAGGCGTTGCCGCGGTCATCTGCGGGAGCCGCAGTTCCAGAACTTGCAGTTTTAGGAGCCGCAGTGATGGCGGCGGACGAGGGTGCTGCCGGTGCGGAGCTCTGGGCTAAAACGGCGTGCCCCGCCAGCAGCAGGATGGCAAGCGAGAACAGGTACGTGCGCGCAGCCCTTTTCTGGGCAGGCGTGCTAGCGGCGAGCGCCATGGGCGCGAACTGCGATTCGGTACTCTTCATGAGGGCTACTGCGAAGCCAGACGTGCTGGCTCGACCTTTCCTAACCAGGCTTTCCTAACCAGGAACTCACTTCGAGCCCCATATCCGCTCAATGCAAGGTGCCGTTCGTGCGCCTTCACCTGTGTCTGAAACGTAAGACGATTGTAACTCCCGCCCGGATGCGTCGCGCACTTCGCTCAAGTTACGTGAGTTTCACCAGGCGCTTTTCTAGGCTGAACTTCCGTGACCCCGGGTGTCGGCGGCTCCGCATCATGCAGGTATCATGCAGGTAAAGATACTCAGGCCAAGTGCTTTGTCCCCTCCCACCCCGCTAATTTTCCGAAGGCCTCTGAACATGATCAATGACGATAACCTTCAGCGGCGCCTTTGCAGGCTTCAGCTTCAACCAAAGCTGCTCCTGGACCGCTTCCGTAAATGTTGTTCCCTGAAGATCAACCTGTGCATCTGCGCCGGCTGCAGGGGAGCCATTGGGCTGTCGCGTCCATTCGATCGTCAAATCAAACCTCCCGCTCAGTCCAGTCTTATCCACCACGGGCCGGCCAAACTGTCCGAGCGAGGATATAGAGTATGCGATCATTTCCATAGTGGTATTTCGTGCGCCCATCTTAATTACATGATTTGGTTTGCCGACTGCTGTGAACACACCACACGCAGGCGGAAAGATGTCAATGCTTTTTGGCGATGTTTCGGGAGTGGGATTCGGCACAGGGACATCGCATGAGGGCCCGTCGCCATGCGGACGAAGCATCGGCCCCAGTTTTCCTAGCTTGATCAGAGTCATGGCGAGCACGGAAGTCTGCTGCGTCTCAAAATGCACCACCAGCCCAAACCGATCCGCCAGCAGAGACTGCACCATCAGCCGCATCTGGTCTTTTGTCGGATTCCCTGCCGCACGAGCGCGTATCTCGAAGTTGTCCGTAGTAACCCACTTCGGCAGATGGGCAAGCATGGTCTGTCTCTGGTCACTGGTCGGCCAGAATTTGTAGGCAAACTCGATGTAAACCTCCAGCGGATAATCCGCAATAAACAATCCACCAGTGGGCACATAAGTATCATCAGGAGGATTCATGGCGAAATTCGGAGGCACGAACTTACCGTTGTTCTGCCTGATGGATGCAACCTCGAACTCCATCTTGCCTCCTGCCGCCGTCTGCCAGTCAGGCACCGCCGATGGCCGAGTGGATGGCACCTGGTCTGCGGCTGTTTGGGCATGGAGTTGCAAGCTGTCCAGACCAAATGCTGCCAGAGAAATAGCGGTCAACGGAGTTGCGGCGACGAGCACCAGCATCTTGCTGAAAATCAGTCGTGGGTAGGCAAGTTCGAACAGGAAAAGAACAGTCCTTGTCTTGAAATATGTTTATGGCAACCCCAAGTACCTTCTCTACTAAGACGGTTTCGGATTCCTTACGCTCGGAAATACTTTACGTCTGACGTTCGAACATACCCTATCGAAGTGACAACGACTGAGGGTCCAAAGGGAAAGTCTGAGCTTATTCCATCCTCAAGGCGCCGCCACAAGTGGGCCGCCAGGCACTCGCCCTTGACAGGCGCCAGCAGCCTGTTCTCAAGAGCCTCACAGTCGCAAACCCGATCGACCCAACGGTTGATCCTCATTGGGCCGATTCCAATTTCCCATGTCTGCAATGAACTCTTCTCTAATCTGCTACCGGCCCTCATCAGGCGCGATCGTGGCCGCGACGGACCGAAATACTTCCTGAAGGAACACCGGCAGGTCTGCTCGCCGACGCTTACGGGAGTAAACGGTGGAAGATCAAACGCGCCGGACGCTGTTCGCACGCGAAACCAAAGATCGTGAGGCGGAGAAGGCCCCCCGAGATCGCGCGGGAAGCTATCGAGATGGTGCGCGCGCTTTAGTCGGTGGAGTAACAGGCCTCGGGCTCTCCGCTTCAGAGCGGCTGCACTTGCAATCCTGGCGGCCTGGCAAGCGCCTTCCGCAGGCATCCACATTCGGGCGAATGGAGGAGGAGAGGTCAACGGCGAGTACCCAGCCGTTTCGTTAGTATCCTTTAGTGGCTCGAATATTTCAGCTCAGACCATTTCGACCGCCAGTGCAGCCCCGAAGATTTCGCAAGGGGAACTGTGGCGCGTCGTCCACAGAATCCAGCACCACTCACTTGCCGAATCTCTCCCTAGTACACTGGCCATCTTGGGTACGCTTCAGACCACTCACGCTCCCGCATGACCTCAGCCCGCATCCATACCCTCCTGTTCGTCTCGCTCCTGGCCCTCTACTGCCTTTGGCTCCTCAGCTTGCCACTGCTCCCCACGCAGGATGGCCCCATGCACCTCTATCTGGCCACGGTTTTTTCCAGCCTGCTCTCCGGCGCGCATACCTTCACGCCTTATTACTACATCCGCCATTACCTGCCGCCCTACGCGGTGCACTACTACCTGCTGGTGGCGCTGGGCCGGCTGTTTACCTTTCCCGTTGCCGACAAGCTGGTCGCCTGCCTCATCTTTATTGTGACTGCCACCGGATTTCGCGCCCTGGCGCGCCGCCTCGGCCCCAGCGGCGGCCTCGCCTCGCTCTTTCTCATCCCTCTGCTCATCCATTGGAGCTTTCTGATGGGCTTTTTCAACTACTGCCTGGCCCTCGGCTTCGCTCTCTTTGCCATCGTCTTCTGGCTGGACGCGGCGCGCACGGGACAGCACCGCTTCTTTCTCGCCTATTTGGCGCTGCTGCTGCTCACCCTACTCACGCATCCAGTCCCGGCCGGCCTGATCGTCTGCTTTGCGTGGCTCTATCTCGCGCTGAGCCGTTGGGGCAACCCGGCGCAGGCGGACCCAGGCCGTCAACTGCCGGCCCCCAGCCTCCGTAGCTTGATTTATGCGCTTCTCGGTACCGCCTCTCTCGGCTACCTCGCCCTCTTTCGCGAGCCTAAGGTGGCTGTAGCTCCGGACCTGGTGAGCCACGAGGAGAACCTCTCCAAGCTCCTACAGCTCAGTCATCTCTCGCCCTTCGCCGGCAGGCACCTCGCCACCTACGGGCACCGGCTGGGGCTTTACCTGCTCCTGTTTGCCTCGCTCGCCGCCGCCTCCCGCGGAGTAATCCGGCGCCTGCGCGCGCGGCAACTGAGTTCCGCCGATGTCGTCCTCATCAGTAGCCTGATGCTTCTGTTCGCGCTCCCGTTCCTGCCCGAGCAGATCAACAGCACCCACGCCTTCGCCTCGCGTCTTGTGCCCGTCGCCTGGATGCTGGCTCTCGCGGCTGTTGCCGGAAGCCACCCGCCCCGCGGGCGCACTGCTACAGCCCTTGCCGCTCTGGCCGTCGTCGCTGGTCTGGCCGTGCTTCTGCTGGCGGACACCCGCCTCCGCCCTCTGGCCCACATCTACGCTCAGGCGGAGGCGCAACGGCCAGCACTTGCCCCTGGGGAAGGCATGCTGCTGCTCTCGACCGGCTCGATTCCGGAGCCGTCCGACCTTACCTTTAACTCCAATGATTGGGTCTCGGTCAGCGCCGCACGCCGGGACAGCGCCACACTTCTCGACCCGCCATGGCTGGATTCACCCATCATCCCCATCGCCGACCACTTCGACGTGATGGCTGGTGCTTCGGCAGCGATCACACTTCAGTTCAACGGCGGCATGTACCGGCTGCTCGAGCAATCGGCAGAGGCGCGCGCCCGCATCCTTCCGCGCACCAGCGCCATGGTCTTTCCGCTTACGGAGCACCGCGCCGTTCCCACGCTGGCCGAGATGCAGCGGATGATCCACGCCGTCGATCGCGACGAACCGGCTCGCAGCTGGCTATGCACCGCGACCGCCATTGACTTCCTGTGCCGCTCCGCCGGCCCACTCGTCCAGCCGGGGCTCTCCGGAATTCGATGACCGTTGCGGCTCGCTCGCTCCAGCTACTCTTCTACGGACTGCTTGCCTTGTTCTGCCTCTGGATGCTGAGCCTGCCCGTCCTGCCGACGCAGGACGGCCCCATGCACCTCTATCTCGCGCGGGTTTTTTCGGATCTGCTCGGTGACGGCCACACCTTCAGCTCCTACTTCTTTATCCGCCACCTCGTGTCTCCGTACGTGGCGCATTACTACCTGCTGATTGCATTCAGTCACATTGCTGGTTACATATGGGCAGACAAGCTGGCCGGTACCCTCATACTGCTCATCACTGCGCTCGGCTTTCGCTTTCTTGCCCGCCAGCTTGGAGCCGCGGCGCCGCTCACATCTCTCTTCTTTCTGCCACTGCTTATTAACTGGCCCTTCTTTATGGGCTTCTTCTCTTTTGCTCTGGCCACCGGCATGGCGCTTTGGGCGCTCGGCTTCTGGTGCCGCGCCCGCAGCAGCACCCAGCCAGTGCGCTGGCTTGGCGCCTATCTCGCCACTATCGTAATCATGACGGTGACACATCCGGTTCCTGTAGCCGTGGTCTGCGCCTTTGCCTTCATCGATGCCGCTCTACGCACGTTTTGGAAACCTCAGCGGCGCGATACGGCCTCCCCAGCCAGCGCTCCCGGCGGGAACATGCGCACCTGGCTCTTCGCCGTCCTGGGCTCGCTCACGCTGCTCTACGTGCTCACCTTTACCGACAAGCGCCTCGCCAGCGGCCTGACCGTCTTGTCCGGCCGCGCGGTCTTTCTCCACAAATGTGCCCAGCTCAGTTACCTATCGATCTTCTCCGGGCAACACGCCACCACCTACCTGCACCGTGGTGGACTCTACCTCCTGCTCATCGCGTGCTTCTTCGCCGCTGCCCGCGGTTTCCTCGTCCGGCTGCGCGCACGCACCCACACAGCTGCGGATGCAATGCTGATCTGCGGCGTTCTACTCGCGATTGCGCTCCCCATCTTGCCTCCGGACCTCAATGGTCAGGCCTTCTTTACCGCCCGTCTCAGCCTCGTTGTCTGGATCGCCTTGGTTGCCGCGGCGAGCGGCGCCGCACTTCCGCGTCCGCGCATCTGTACCACGCTTGCAGGGCTCGCCACGGTGCTTGCGCTCGGCACGCTGCTCCTCGCCGAGGTCCGCCTCCGTCCGGTCGCCTATCGTCTGCTCGCCATCGCTGCCGCACCGCCCGTCTCGCCCCCCGGGTCCGATGGCCTCTTCCTCGTCACAGAGAACGGCCCTACAGATACCGGCCTGAGCCCTGACCCTTTCCGCTGGGTGGCCGCTGACTACTTTCGCCGCACGGGTACGGTCATGCTCGACGCTGGGTTTATGGATTCGCCCGTCATTCCTGTCGGCGCTAAGTGGCCGGCAATTGCCAGTCCGGCGATGCAGCCCGCGCTCGGGAGTGCTCCGGCGACCGGAGAGCTCCTGCTCCACTCAGCAGCTTTCCGTTCAGAGATCATGGCGCAGACCAACTTCGTGTTCTTCAAAGGCCTGCCTGATGGAGACGCGGCGACCCGCGGTGCAGCCATGCTCCACACCATTCACACCATCGACCGCGACGAGCCCTCCCGCTCCTGGAACTGCACCGGTTACGCCTGGTACTTTCTTTGTCAGTCGCCAGTGCAGCGTCAGCCACCAGTGCAGCGATGAGTGGAGCTTTCTGCTCTTCCTTTCACCGCGAATACTCCCTCCTGGCATCGCCTGCAAAGGGTCCAGTAGCATGGAGCCATGGCGAACGCCCGCGCCGTCGAAGCGGAAAAGGAAGCGCTCCAACTCTACTGGAGCCGGCTGGTGCTGGTTTTGGGGCTCCTATGGGGAGCATGGAGGCTTACCGCGCTCCCCGTCACGCTGCTTGCCCTCAAGCCCACCGACCCCAAACTCGCGACTGCCGCTATTGTTGTGAACGCGCTCAGCGTCGCCCCGGCCTGCTGTCTCGCCTTCTGGTTTCGTACCCCGTCCGGCATGCTGCTGCTGGCTAATAGCGTGCTTCTCTGGGCCGCGCTGCTGGGGACGCACTCAGCGGGCGCAGCATTCAACACCAGCCTGCTACTTGACTGTTGCGTGTCGCTCGCGCTGGTTCTCTTCCTTCTCATCACGCAGCTGCTCGGCTGGAAGGCGCCGATCAAAGGGCCGGCAGCCGCGAAGGGCCCTGCATCCGCGAAGCCTCAGCCCTAAGCGTATCCGGCTCCGCTCATCGTGTGAACCCAGTTGCTCGCCCAACCAGTGGGCCTCGTCTGTCCAGGAAAGCGTCCTCTCTGGTACGTGTTTTCTCTGATACTTTGGATCGGCTGCTCCATGCGCCTGAAGGATTCCTCAACGTGCCTCTCTGCCTCTCCCGGAAACTCTTCGCAGCGGTTGTTGTCGCCGTTCTCACCGCCACACTACCCGCAGCCGCGAGCGACGCTCTCAGCCTCAAAATCCACAACGGAAAGCTCAAGGGCAAGCTCAGCGCGGACGGGCAGGTACGAGCCTTTCTCGGCATCCCGTACGCGGCTCCTCCGGTCGGCGAGCTGCGCTGGAAGCCTCCGCAACCCGCGGCCAACTGGCACGGCGAGCGCATGGCAACCAGCTTCGGTTCACGCTGCATGCAGCCGACGATCTATGCGGACATGGTCTTTCGCGATCCCGGCCAGAGCGAGGATTGCCTCACACTGAACGTGTGGACGCCAGCCAGCGACAAGCACGCCAAGCTTCCAGTCATGGTCTGGATCTATGGTGGCGGCTTCAACACCGGCGCCACCTCCGAAGGGCGGCAAGACGGAGAAAACCTGGCGCACAAGGGCGTCCTTGTCGTCTCCATGAACTACCGGCTTGGCGTCTTCGGCTTCTTCGCCCACCCCGAGCTCGCAGCGGAGTCCCCGCAGCACGCCGCCGGCAACTACGGCCTGCTCGATCAGACCGCCGCGCTTCAGTGGGTACGCAACAACATCGCTGCCTTTGGCGGCGATCCAGGGAACGTGACCCTCTTCGGCGAGTCTGCCGGCTCCTTCGCCGTCAGCGCGCAGATGGCCTCGCCGGTATCAGCAGGACTCTTTGCCCATGCCATCGGCGAGAGCGGCGGCGCCTTTCCGCTGACCGGCCGCGACTTCCAGCCGCTCGCCGCCACTGAGGCGCAAGACGAGGACTTCGCCCGCGCCGCCTTCGGTACCAGCAGTCTTGCCTCACTCCGGGCGATTAGCGCCGACGACCTCCTCAAGGCCGCCAACACCAAGGTCGCTGGCAGCACGCCCCGCTTCCGGCCTGACATCGACGGCTACTTTCTGCCCGAGCCCATCCCGGCCATCTACGCCGCGGGCAAGCAGGCCCACATCCCACTGCTCGCCGGATGGAACAAGGACGAGGGCACCGGCGAAATCGTTAACGCGCCGGAGAAGCCAACCGTGGAGAGTCTCCGCGCCCTGGCGGAAAAACAGTTTGGGGCGCAGGCACCCGAGTTCCTGAAGGCCTACTCCGCAGCGGATGACGCCGAGGCGCTGCGCGTAGCCGAGGACTACTCCGGCGACCGCTTTATCGCCTACTCCACCTGGGCCTGGCTCGACGCACAGGTAGCGACTGGGCGCGCGCCCGTCTTCCGCTACCGCTTCGATCTGCCGTCACCCGGCGACCCTAACCATCCCGCTTCCGCCGGCGCCTTCCACTCCGACGATATTGAGTACGTCTTCGGCACGCTCGACTTCCGCAAAGGTGCAGCATGGCGGCCAGAGGACCGCGCCCTCTCCGCCCTCATGCAAACCTACTGGACCAACTTCGCCAAAACCGGCAACCCCAACGCCCTCGGCCTGCCGAAGTGGCCAGTCTATAGCGCGACCAACCAGTGGAGCGCAGCGGACCAGTGGCAAGTGATGCATCTCGATCCCGCGCCAGAAGCCAGACCAGACCGGCATCGCGACCGATACCTCTTCCTCCGCGAGCACCGGCCTGCCGCGGAGTGATCGGGTCACCCCAATGCACAGTTGTTTAGCTCATCAACCGCAAACGTCTCGGGAAATAACTGTCAGCTCCCGTGCGAATGCGGCCACAGCCCGTCTGCCATTAAGTCCAGCCCTTAATGCCTAAAATGGCGCATCCCGGTAAACACCATCGCCACTCCTAGACGATTCGCCGCCGCAGTCACCTCATCATCTCGCACCGACCCGCCCGGCTGGATCACTGCCGTTGCCCCCGCATCCACCACTGCCTCGAGGCCATCCGGAAAAGGAAAAAAGGCATCCGAAGCCGCCACGCAGCCGGCGAGCGGCAGCACTGCCTTCATCGCGCCAAAGCGCGCGGCATCCACGCGGCTCATCTGTCCGGCGCCCACGCCTATTGTCTGCCCATCGCGAGCATAGACGATCGCATTCGACTTCACGTGCTTGCAGACACGCCACGCAAACAGCAGGCTGCGCATCTCCTCCGGAGTGGGCCGCCGCTCGGTGGCAATCTTCAGCTCCGCCTCTGTTACCTGCCCCGTGTCGGCGTCCTGCAGCAGCATGCCGCCCGAGACCTGCTTCATTACTCGCGCCCACTCGGCAGCCCGCACCACCACCAGCCTCAAGTTCTTCTTCGCAGCAAAGCGCGCCCTCGCGCCCTCGCTAAACGACGGCGCGGCAATCGCCTCCACAAACAATCTTGCAATCTCCTCCGCGGCCTCCTCGTCGATCTCGCGATTGCTCCCGATCACTGCACCGAACGCCGAGACCGGATCAGCCGCCAGCGCCTTGGTGTAGGCCTCGCGCACGCTGCCGCCCGTTGCCGCGCCGCATGGATTGGTGTGCTTGATGATTGCTACCGCCGTCTCGCTAAACTCCTGCGCCAGATCCCAACACGCGTCCAGGTCGACCAGGTTGTTGTAGCTCAACTCCTTGCCCTGCAACTGCTCGGCTCCGGCCACACCCCGGCCGCTGCCATCCGCGTACAGCGCCGCCCGCTGGTGCGGATTCTCGCCATACCGCAGCGGCATCGCCATCGGATAGCTGATGCGCAGCGTCGCGGGAAATTCTTCACTGCCCGGTCCCGAACTCGCTGACTCCGAACTCGCTGATCCCGATTCGCCTTCGCCAGCCAGCTTCGCCAAGGTGTCCGCGATCGCCGTGTCGTAAGCCGCCGTCATGGCAAAGGCCTGCCGGGCCAACCGCCAGCGCGTCTCCCGGCTCAGCCGTCCGGCATTGCTGCCGATCTCCGCCGCCAGAGTTGCGTACTCGGCGGGCGAGGTCACGACGGCTACATCTTCAAAATTCTTGGCCGCCGAACGCAGCATCGACGGTCCACCGATATCGATGTTCTCGATGATCTCGCTGAACTCCACGCCTGCCCGCGCCGCCGTCTTCTCGAACGGGTATAGATTCACCACCACCATGTCGATCGCTGGAATCGCGTGCTCGGCCACCGCGGTCTGGTGCTCGGCGTTTTCGCGGATGTGCAGGATTCCGCCATGCACCTTGGGATGAAGCGTTTTCACCCGGCCATCCAGCATCTCCGGAAAGCCGGTCAGCTCCGAAATGTCCTGTACCGCAAGTCCCGCTTCGCGCAGCGTCCGCGCCGTGCCGCCCGTCGAGACCAGTTCCACACCGCTGTCCGCCAGCCGCGCGGCAAACTCCGCCAACCCCGTCTTATCCGTTACGCTCAACAGAGCCCGGCGCACCTGCTTCCATCCGTCCACACCCACGCTCCCGGCGGCCACAAACCGCAACGCCATTGTCGCAGGGAACCCGTCAGTTTCGCGAACCTCCAAATGGCCGGATGCAGCCCGCCTAGACTCATAGGGGCTACCGCTTATATGGATCGTTGTTTCGTGACACGAAGTGGGTTGGCAAAGGCTCCTGTCCGAAAACTTGATCAGCGGCGTGGGGGCCCCAACTCATAAGCCAGATCCCAGCTAAGCTGCGTAAGTTGTCCACGTCTTGTGTAAACGCAGTTACATTCACCATCTGCAGTGGGTAATCTTTTGCCAGGAATTCGGCGTCCTTTTTCTCATCAATAAAAAAGAAACCGCCTCCCTTGTCATACATCCCCCCGATTTTCGGGTCATTATATCCTGCGATACATCGGCGAAGAGCTGCAATCTCTTGAGAATTGCTATCCTTGAGCCGGGCTGCCGCTATGAAAACTCGGGCCTGAAGCACGTCCTTCTCCGGAAAGTAATGAAAGCCGAAGTCTCCGAAAGATCGATCGTTGTCGGCGTCGAGAGTCTGGTGCACGGCATCGTGCGCTCCCACGTGCTTCGCATATGCGGCTACCAGTGCCTCAGCCTTGTCGCGTCCACTGCTATTGGCTGCAACCACCTTGTCTATTCCTCCTGTCCACCAATACGCACTGCAACTTAAGCAAAGCGCAAAGGCAATCGCCATAACGAAGCGGCTCATTCTAATTGCCATCTGGAGAACAACCTCCGTTGACCTTGCGTGCCGCATTCAGGTAGGTAGTGTTGATATCGTGGTACTGTGATAATCCCTCTTGGGGCATATCACTTATAAACCCACCCTCTCCCGTTGGGGTAATTTCATTCATCTCGTGCAGCTTTGCAGTGCTCAGAATAGTTGGGTCCTGTGCTCCTGGCGCGCCCTGAAAGCGAATCACCTTCTGGTTCGGTCCGGTATGATCTGCGTCCCACGATGGATCTCCACCCAATCCTGTTTCCATGGGGACCGCATCTTGCACATTGATAAAGTGCTGGCCACTGATATTAGGCGGCCAGCTCTGACCGGCTGAGGCAAAGCTCCGAACTTGGAGATTATTTACTCCTTGAGAATATCCACGCTGCTTCAGCTCAAGGTTCGATTGATAAGAAGCCAAGCTAGCGATAGCGCCACCCTGGCTGTGCGCCCATATTTCAGGCGGGTTACCGTCGCGCACTGAGTCATAGATCACATCATCCATTGAGTCAACCGCCGGATTCCTTCCATCGTGTGTAGCGAACGGTCTACCAGCGCGAGCCCTGTTGATAAGATCTCTGTCACCTTTCGACTGAAGCAGATCATTCCACCCGCCCTCGGTCGCATTATGTACCCCGAGCACCTCGGCGCAGGTCTGGTTGGCAATCCTCTGCAACGTCATGCACTGCGCTGCCTTATTTGTGCGGATTCCGTTCACGTAGACGATGCGTTTAGGCGCCTGTCCCGCCGCGCGGCGCGCCTGACAGCACGAGCTGTTGGAGTGATAGGCACTGCTCCACGCACCCTTGATCTCCGCGTCTGACAATCGCTCCTCGGGCTGTTTCTTCTGTGTCAACGGCTCGCACCCTTTCCCTATCAAGCAGCCATCGTACTGGCTGTCCGGTGAAGACACTGGAACGGGCACCGGCAACACTCCCAGTTGCGGATGATACGCAGCCTCAATGAACATCGGCTGGGTCTCAGCCGAACCCGCATCCGCGCCAGACCCACCCTCACCCACCTCGCGCGAGAACAGCGCGCTTTGCAGGTGAATCCGGCCCTGGGGTGCGGCGAAGACGATGTCGCCATCGGTGTGCAGTAGCACGGCTGGCCGGCCTGTCTCGTTGGCGGTCTCGGTCATCATCAGCCGGTTGGACTTGGGCGTTGCGGCGGCGATGGTCTCCTGCCCGGGCGTGTCCACCAGCGAGACGCGATGCCCGCTCTTGGTCACCAGCCGCTTGATATTGTTCAGGGCGAACTCGCCCGCATTCGCCGCGCCCGGCTCCCAGAAGCCTTGCGTGGGCGGCTGCTGCACCCCGTTCCAGATCGAACCCAGCACATACAGCCGCTCCGGATCGCCTTCCTCAAAGCGCACCGCGACCTCATCGCCCACCTCAGGCAGCAGCAGCGTGCCGCGATCAGCGCCAGCATGACCCGTCACCAGCCGCGCCCAGGTGGTCGCGTTCGCCGTCTGCCAGTGGAACTGCACCTGGACTCGCCCCATGTTGTGCGGATCGTGGTTTGCCGTCACTCGCGCTGGATAGAGTCCATCGGCCTGCGGCGTCTCCGGCCGCTCCGCGGAGAACCACCGCTTCGCCGTTGTCGCCGTGAAGCGGTTCTCGTATCCGCGCTGCGTCCAGCGGTGCTGGCAGGCAACCACGCCATAGGTTCCGTCCGCCACGCCATCTACGCCCGCGACCGTGACCTCGTTGCCAGCCCGCACCTCCGGGCTGCGGCTCACGCCCGTGCAGACCGCCGCATGCACCGCGCGCCGGCGTGACTCGAGCTCCAGCCGCTGGTGGTACGCGCTCTGCGTTGCCGCGCGATGGCGGTCGACCACCGAGCCCTCCGGTACCGCCTCGCTGGCCGCCAGCGTCTTGCTCCTCAGCTCGCTCCATGGTCCATACTGCGCGGCGGCACTTTTGACTCCACCGTGGACCTGGCTTTGCATCACCACCGGGTCATAGTGCGCGCCACCCTGCAGCAAGGGACTGACGGCGCCACTGCCCGAAAATTCAAGCAGCCCGTACTCCCCCTGGCGCCACTCCAGTGTCGGCCCCGGCCCGAAGCTCGCCTGCGCTTCAATGCCATCGTCTGTAGGCCGCAGCCACGCTTCGCCGTCATCGGCAAGCCGCAGCAGAAAGCGCCAGTCCGTCTCTTCCCACTGCACGCGCGACAGCTCCGCGCCGTCTATCGTTCCTCCGAGGGTCAGCCCAGAGTTTCCCGCGACATTCTGCGCCGTCGCATTGGCCGGCTGTTTCAGAAAGTAGGCGTAGTGCGGGTCCAGGTCTATGAGCCAACTCTGAGAAACGGCCCGCAGTTCGGCGCCGAAGCTGCCAGAAACCTCATAGATAAGCGTGGCGTCCTTCACGATGCCAGAGAACAGCGTGTGCTGTGCGCCTCCTAGATCGTATCCGGTCACCACCATTGGCTGGCCTAGCAGACTGGCCACATCGGGCTCAGCGTCGGGCGTCGAACGGAGCGTGACCCGTGCGCTCCAGTGCTCGTTCAGCTTCTGAGAGACATCCACCTCCGCCAGCAGTGTGAGATCGATATCCTCTTCACCTACCTGCACATGGATGTATCCAGCTGCCGCCATCTGCCCTCCAAGTCACGGGCAGTTTACCCGATCGACCTCACGGAAGTGTCACAAAAGCGGCATGTCCGAGCGGTATGCCCGGGTACGCAAGTCATAAAGGGAATAGCGGACGGGCTGGCTGGCGGACCGGCTTCGTCCTGATACCCCGCCCTGTACCCCGGTGATGATATCCCGGGACTGGTACCCTAGACCTCATGGATCCAAGATGGCCGGGGACGGGAGGATTGCCGGGAGAGGGAGAGTCGCACGCTGCGCCCGGGCGTTCCTCTGCGGATCACGCTTCGACGATGCAGCAGCCCGAGATACTGCCCCCCTCCGGTAATGTCGCTGCCGGAAGCACGACGTATGGCCATGCGCCGCCGGAGTACGCCCCAGCACCGCCTCCGCCCCAGCGGACACGCGCTCGCACCGGCTGGGCCTCGGCTCCGGCGACGTATCTTCTGGTCGCCATCAACATAGCTGTGTACCTGCTTATGATTCTGAGCGGCGTTTCGACGACCTCGCCGTCCACACTGCAGCTGGTGCACTGGGGTGCGAACTTCGGTGGCGCTGTGCTGATCTACGGCGAATGGTGGCGCCTTCTAACCGCGACCTTCGTCCATGTCGGCATCATCCATCTCGCGACCAATATGTGGTGCCTCTGGAACCTTGGCCTGCTGGGTGAACCACTCCTCGGTCCCATCGGCTTGCTGTTGACCTATGTGCTCACGGGCGTGATGGGAAATCTGCTGAGCATTGGCGTACATCCGGAGGTCGTGGGCGCCGGCGCCTCGGGAGCGGTTTTTGGGTTGGCGGGCGTGCTCATCCTGCTGTTAAGCTCGTCTCTACTGCCGGTCGCCAAAGCGGAGGTACGCCGGCTGCGCCAGAGCGTTATTTACTTCGCCCTGCTTAACTTCGTCATCGGCGCAGGCACGTTTTTCTTCCGCACCTCCATCCAGATCGACAACTTTGCGCACCTGGGCGGATTTCTCTGCGGCCTGGCGCTTGGCGTGCCGCTGGTTCCCAGGATCGGCGCACCGAAGCGGATGTGGATCACACGCCAATGGGTCGCCTATGGAGGCATGCTCCTGCTGCTTCTGCTGGGTGCGCGGTTTGTCTCCACTTTTCGTGTTTTACGGCCCTGATTGGGCGCGGTTAATGCCATTTTCGAGCCGTTTCCAGACCAAAAGTGAGACCACCAAGCTCATGTAACTGATCAGTTCACCAAAGATCCTTATCTCGATAATGACCCCGACGACCATCATGGCAGCGAACCATAAACCCAGTATTGGCAAGCACTTACGGAGTCCCTCGTGAGATATCCGGTCCCTCAGGTAAAGAACGAAGGGAAACGTGAAAGCAAAGTTGCTGAGTAGAGTGGGCCAGTGCTGCGGCTTCGCCAGGAAGCCTAGATTTTGCAATAACTTAACGTCAAATAGACCGGAGCCTTCCTCGACCGGGTTGCTGGCGTATAGATGCTGCAGCCAGAGTTTAACTCCAGTCCAGAGAATAACTTGCGGCGCCACGTGCAGCCACGGTACGCGGTGCTTTCGCGGCCATTCCAGCACAGCGAAGAAAAGCGCCAGAAAAACGGCAGTTTCGCGGTTCAGGCAAGCCAGTATGAAGACCGGATAGTACCAGGTAAGCTGTTTACTTAGAATGAGATACAGGCCAGCGCAGAAGAACGCAAGACTGGGAAGATCGTAGGGCAGCAGAAAGCGCGCATCCGGCGAAAGTATGTAGTTGAAATAGGCCATAATCGCGACCAAAAAGCACGAAACGGACGCAAACGAGCGGCTTTGGGTAAGGAAAACGAGCGACGCTCGCGTGCAAAGAATGGCAGCGACCATGGAGACGAACGCGATCAGAAAGAGGAGAAGATTCCACTCGCTGGCCTGACCCCCCGAGGCGGGGAAGGCCCTCTGAAGGACCAAATCCAACTGGCGGCCGTTGATGTGCGAAGCACCTCGGAGCAGCCAACCGGTAAGCGCCCGGCTCTGAAAGGGAAGGTCAGTGCGTCCTGCGGCAAAGGCGGGAAGGTCGAGAAAGGGCCGAGTCTCGGAGATGTAGGCGAGCGAGAAATGCAGGCTGACGAGGAGGAGTGCTGCCCAGAAGACGAAGCGCTGCCGTGCTGAAGACATGGATATGGCAAGTCTACTGCTCTTTGTTGTCGAATCTTTGCAAAGACGCTGATCGCCAGCAGGTAGGTTGGAGTCCATTGACCGCGGATTAACAGCTTATAGAGTGCTGCGTGCGAGAGAGGAGTGAGCTTGCTGTACCAGGGTGGTGAACGTTTTTTGTGCCGGGATGGTGAACATCGCTGCTGCGAACGCACTGTGAACAACCGGTGGCGATTGTCCGTTAGAGCTGGTGTATCTTTGGAACACAACGTCGGTGTAGCCCGATGCGCGATGGAATCGAGAAGACTTCCCTCTTGGACAACGGCTTCGGGTTCGCGAACCACATCTTGAGGAAACATGAATCTTGCTGTGGCATTCTGTGCTGATGCAAATATGGAAGCGCCTCTGCACGTTGCTGCTTCGTCGTTGCTAGCGCGACTCGATGAAGCCTGTGCTATCCATTTTCACTTCCTGGTTCCCGATTTCGGCGAATTGCGCAAATCACAACTTCTGCAGACACTCGATTTACGGAAGCGATCCTACCAAGCAACTTTCCTGCCCGTCCCCTTAGACAGTACCTTTGCTGGTCTTCGGCCACTGCACGGAAATATGATGGCCTATTACAGGTTATTGCTTCCCGATTTGGTCGGCGCAGACCGTCTTCTCTATGTTGATTCTGACACGATTTGCTACGCAGATGTCAGTCCGCTCATGAGCCTCGAGATGGATGGTAAAGCCGCTGGTTTTGTAGAAAGCGGGGTAGTGTCCCATTATCCTGAAAAGCGCTTCTTTGCCAGTTTGGGTTTGCTGCCGGATACGGCTGCCTTCAATTCGGGCGTGATGCTTTTCGATTTATCCGAATGGCGTAAGCAAGATTGGACCGCGCAGGTCCTGCAGTTTTGTAGAAAGTATCCGGAACAGCTGATCGCGGCCGATCAGACTGCGTTGATTGCCACCTTTGCCGGCGAGTTTGCCCGGATCCCAGACAAATACAATCAACACATCTATCCCGATAAACCGATGAAAGACCCTACGCAAAATCCGGGTATTTACCATTTCCTGGGCAGCCCTAAACCGTGGGACTTAGGCGGTAGATTGATTCACCCCAGTTATAACTTATATAGACGGGCCCTTGCAACGACTGTGATTCAGACGCACAGCGCCGATCTAATTAGCTACTCGTCCTGGGATAGAGCATACCGTATCCGCGGTGGTTACTTTAGAACTCTCAAGAATCGGACGCTCAGGCACCTGGGATTTCCGAACAGCTGAGGTAAAAAGACTGCCAGCGAAGTCTTCCGCAACGAAGAGATCGGTCTCGAACAGATGGTGAAGACGTGTACCGCGTCTTCTTTGCAAGACCGAAGTGGGTGAGTTCAACTGTTCCGAAATGCGATTCAGGCCAGCAATTCGTTCTTGATCAGGTGGGGCGGACGCCCTGCTGAGCTTTTGTCAAATCAGTACCGATAAATGGGATGAGCAGGTCATTCAGATCGGAGAGACTGTTTCCATAAAAAGCCGGCGCAGCACCTCATCGCGGAAGTCCCACGTAAACAGTTTAGGCGAGGGGTAGACGCCGAGGTGGACCGAGATGCCAGTAAGTCGTTCAGATGGCCCACTGGAGGAGAGGACGTCCGCCGGTTTCGTTTGCTTATATTGTCGACAGCGTTCGGCGGGTCAGGTCAACCTCTCGCGTTCGGGTGAGTAGCGATGCATTGGGCCCTTGAGTGCAGTCATTATGAATAAACTCTGAAGGCCCCCAAGTTAATTCGCAAATCCCCTGCATTTACTATCCGAATGGTGTGTTTTTCTTTTGGCAGTTTTTGTTTCGAAAAGACTGTGACCCCGAGAAACACAGGAAAGTCTTCGAGAAGGAGAGACGTGCTTTCCTGGAGCACCCCATCCAGGAAAATATCGACTCTGCCCTGATTGCTGGATTTCTCTGCAATGTACTCAATCCCTGTTCCGGTGAACGACAACTCTGCCTCACTACCCTCTGTTTGGCTTGCGCGAGGAAGATGATCTCCAGAAGCCTCTAGAGTGGTCGTCCAAGGAAACCATGCGCCTTTATACCGGACTTGCGGATCCGCCGCCTTAATTAGAGTCGACGAGGGTAATGACGCTGTCCTTAAGAGAACGGGTATATGCCACATCTTGTAAACCGAGCCATGTACATCGTTGAAGGGACAGCCCGATGTGAACAGGGAGAGCTCAATGTCTGCACCACGGCGCTGCTGAAACCGAGCGCAAATGCTTGGGCCATACATGTGGTACATGGGTCCAAGAAAACTATCGCTGAACGAATTGATCTGCGTCCAAGGACCCCAAGGATGTGAGGCCTGGTAGAAGTCATACCGTATCTCGTTCGGCTCATACCATTTCTTCATTCGTTCGGTGTTATACCAAGAAATCAGCAGATAGAGTCCAAGTTCCGGCACGTAAGTGATCGGAGTTTGTCCGCATTTTGCTGGTCGAGATAAAATCGGCGTAGCGCGTTCCACATCGCGAGACCAGCTTGCAACATCGCTACCGTCGGCGCCGCTCAGGTACTCCCAGTCAGTGCTCTTAAGGTTAGGAAGAAGGGACCGCTTGATGCGGCCCAGGATTAAACTGTCGCCATCATTCCAAAAACCATTCGTAGAGCACGCATAGACATATTCTTCAGCTCCATCGCGGGAGACCTGTCCACCATTGCGCCCATAGTGCACGAAGAATGGAGCACCAAAGTGGCCGCCGGGCCACATGGGATGTTCGTAATTTTCTTTCGCCGTGCGAGACCAGCTCTGTCCTTTATCAATCGACTTGATGAGCGAGGCGTTGGTAGCCGTTTGACGAGTCAGTGGGTCGTTACTATCGCTGCCGTAAACGTTCCTTGAGACAAACGCGTAAAAGATTCCGTCAATGCATTCCTGGCCGCAAGCCTTCCATGTGGCATTATCCGATTCCTTCTGACCGGCCTTCCCGTACTCATCCATCGGGTTGACCTGAGATCCAGTAAGCAATTCGGGAACATCTCCGGCAAGCTTGTTGATTGCGAGGTTCATTGCGTTGCCGCCGAAGCCGCGGCCATCGCAGTTGAAGGTGTATAACGTATCATCGTCGGCCCAGAACGCATCCCAAGTGTCCCCGTTTGAGTTATCCCACTTGTGTACCCGGTGTAGGTCGAAGAAAACATCCGCTATTCCGGCCATAGCACTGGTGCCAGTGTTTTGCGGCAAGGGCAGCGCCAAAAGTTGCTTAGGAATCAGGCCAGATGCTAAGCAAACGCTCCCTCCCGCCATAAACTGCCTGCGATTCACTAGATAATTTTCCTGCTCAGCCATTTCCATTCTCCTATAGAACCTGTAGGTGACCTGAACCAGCAAAAGTGAGTCTAACTGTTCCAAAATGCGATTGGGCCAGCAATTCGTTTCTTGATCATGTGGGCAGTGCACCCTGGTGCTGATCGAGGATATGAGGAATGTGTCAGCCGAATCAGGCAACCCTCTTGACAGGTGGAAACCAACTGGTTACATTATTGGTAACCGTATGGTTTCCTTTAATCGCAAACAACGTGATGCTGTCTTCCGGGCTGTCGCCGACCCCACTCGCCGCGAAATTCTGAGTCTGCTGCGCAGCGGCCGGCAAACCGTTGGTGACATCGCGGGCAATTTCCGCATGAGCCGTCCGGCGGTCTCAAAGCACCTTCGTGTACTGCGCTCCGCAGGCCTGGTTGTGGCCCGTCAGGAGGGCACTTCAAGTCTATGTGGCTTGAATGCCAATCCCCTGCGGGCGGTGGACGATTGGCTGCAAGATTACGAAACCTTTTGGAGCGAGAGTATGCAAAGTCTCAAGAAACATGTGGAGGAGGAGCAATGAATTCGACGGCTACAAGGGATGACGCGATCGTTCAGGAAATCGCGATTAAGGGTTCGGCAGAACGAATCTTCGATGCGTTGACGAACCCCGCGGAGTTGGTGAAGTGGTGGGGCGTCCCCGGCTGGTTTCAGGCAACCGCGGTGGATTCCGATCTCCGTCCGGGTGGTAAGTGGAGGATCATCGTCGCAGCAGGCGGGGGGACCAACGTCGTTTCTGGAGAGTATCGCCAGATCGAGCGCCCGCATCTGCTGGTGTACACCTGGGTTCGCGAGGAAGATGCGGTGGAGACCGTGGTGCGTTGGGAGCTCGAAGAGAACTCCAGCATCACCAAGGTGCGGGTGACGCACTCCGGACTTACTAGCGATAGTCTGCGTGCACGCAATAATGGATGGCCGAGGATTGTGGAATTGCTGCAAACGTACGTGGAGGGGCGCAATGGCAACTGATCTGAAGATCAAGCCCGACTACCGAATTCCAACCGCATCAAAGTGGGCCGCTCCACGCGCGTGGCCGATGGTGGGGGAGGCACGATCATCGCTACCGCCGAGATGACTGCACCGCCTGAGCGCGTCTTCCGCGCGCTTACCACCGATGAGGTTGAGCGCTGGTGGGGATCGCCCGACTTCTACCGCCAGACGGATTGGACTGCGGACCTGCGTGTGTGTGGCCAATGGAGCGTCACCGTTCGCTTTCCAGACGGAAACACCAGCGGTGGCAGTGGCGAGTTCGTCGAGATCGACGAACCGCGGAAGATTGTCATGACGCGGAAATTCGAAAGGCACCCCCTCCAGGGCACACGCGAGACGACCATCACCTACCGGCTCGACCCCACCCCGCGTACTCGGTTGGCTGGACGCTTACCTGAAACCCAACGGCTAGGCTAGTTCTCCTGATACTGTGATCGCGCGAAGATTACAGTCTATGCAGCCTTTCTTCGAAGAAAGGCTACGCCAGCTTCCTCCGGCTACACGTGCAGGAAAACTGGTCTACCTTCCGTTAGCGGACGGCGGTGGCGGCAAATTTCTTGACCATGGCCAGCAGCAGTTTGCGGTCGCTGTCGTTGAGGTTGGTGGAGTAGCGACGGATCTGCGTGAGAAAACGGAGCTCTTCGTCGGTGAGCTTTTGGGTGTTCATCTCGCGGCTAAGTGAATCTTCGGCAAAGAACTGCGCCAGAGGCAGGTCGAGCGCGCCGGCGATCTTCGAAAGTGTGTCGAGTGAGGGAACGGTATGGCCGTTCTCTACGCGCGAAAGGTAGCAGCGGAGCAGGCCCGTGCGCTTTTCAATATCTCCCTGAGAGAGACCCTTTTGCAACCGATAACCCCGGATAGTCGTTCCGATCTTCATACGTGTCTGGTTTCCAATCGCACTCAGCCCCGCACTTAGCTCTTTGAACGGCGAGGCTCGAGTTGCTTGTAGTTGTTGGCTGCATAGTTAACATGCCGAAAACACAACAGGCAAGGAAATTGTGCGTGCGACTGTGATTTTTACCTCGGACTGCAACTTTCGAGGTGTATGCCCTTCCATATATGGGGCATACGCGCTTCGGGGCGAAGGCTGCAGTTCAGGGTTTACCGCCGAGTGTATTAGCAAAGAAGTCAACTGTCCGCTTTTGCGCGTCGGTTGCATCGGCGGCCCGGTAGCCTTTCTGGTTATTGGGATTCTCGAAGGCATGGCCGGCGTCGGGATAGATCTTGATGTCCACCTGCTTGTCGATGCCCTTGAGTGAGGTCTCAAAGGCCTGGACGCTCTCCGGCGAGATGCCCTGATCTTTGCCGCCGAAATTGCCGAGCACGGCGGCATGGATGCGCCCGAGCGAGGCCGGATCGGTGACCAGCGTTCCATAGTTGATAGAGACGGCGCGTAGAGCCGGGTCGGCTATGGCTAGTTGCAGAGCGTAGCCGCCACCCATACACCAGCCCACAGCGCCGATGCGGTCGGCCTTGACGTCTTTTCTGGAGCGCAGGTACGCAGCGGCGGAGACGAGATCGCGCACGCCACGGTCCTGAGGCAGTCCACGCATAAGCTCGTGAGCGGTCTCTGGATCGTTGGCGACCTGGCCGCGGTAGAGATCTACGGCAAGCGCGACATAGCCATGGCTGGCGAGGTCGGCGGCCTGCTGCTTCACCCAGTCATTCAGGCCCCAATACTCGTGAATGACGATGATGGCCGGATGCTGCCCTGCTTTCGCGGAGTTCTTGGTCCCGGGCGAATCATAGAGCAGAGCGTGAACGGTCTCGCCGCCACTGGCAAAGCTGACGGATTCGGGAGTGCCGGCAGCGGCAGCCTCCGTTCTGGCGCTGAGGCAGAGGGAGAAAGCGAGGAGGAGTAAAGATACGCGTTTCATGGCATCGATCCAATCGGTTGGGAAAGTAACGAATCCTAGGATAGAGTAAGCGCAAGCGGGTCCGTCATCCAGCCGCCAGGCGCTCATGTAATTGTAACAATGGGAGTTGCGGAGCAGGTCTGCTGGAAATCTCACCGGCATGGCACATCTCCGGGGCGGAAAACGACATCGGAGAGGTTGCAAGCGCTTCGATGGCAGGTGAGACAGAGTTGCTAGGTAATAGATAGAGCGGCCAGGTGAGAGATGGGCAAAATGAAGGGTCCAGATTGGGTGCGCAGGGTTAAAAACGAAAGACGCGTCCGCACCGCGGGCGATGTGGCGATAAAGGTCTATAACGAGCTCTTCCGCACGCGAGCCTTCACAATCGCAGCGGCGATGGCTTTTTACTCTATTTTGTCCCTGATGCCGCTGCTGATTGTGATCTCGGCATTGCTGGGCTACTTGCCCATTCCACATCTGTTCCAGCAGCTGCTGGACCTGATGGCGACGGTCGTCCCACCCGATGCAATGTCGCTGGTGAAGCAGATCGTGGCCGGTGTGTTGACGCCAAACCGTGGTGGCCTGCTCTCTTTCGGCGTTCTCGGGTATCTGTGGACAGCTTCCGGGGCGTTTGCCACGGCAATTGAGGCTCTCAACATCGCCTACGACGTGAAGGACCAGCGGAGCTGGTGGCGGGATCGTATCCAGGCGCTGGTGCTGACACTGACTACAGGTGGTCTGAGCCTGGTCGCGCTGTTCTGCGTGGTGGCCGGACCGCACTTCGGTCATTTCCTAACGATGATCTTTCCGGTCCCGCAGCAATTTGGTGAGATCTGGCCAGTACTCCGCACAGTCACCACCTTTGTGAGCGTCGTGGTCGCAGTAGAGGTGCTGTATTATCTGGGGCCGAACCAGAAGCAGCGTTTCCTGGAGACGCTGCCCGGGGCGATCGTGGCCGTCTTCGGCTTCTTCGTCGGGTCCGCCATCATGGATTACTACTTTGCGCACTTCGCGAACTATAACAAGACCTATGGTTCGCTGGGCGCGGTAATCATCCTGATGTTGTGGTTTTACGCGATCTCGCTGTTTATCCTGATCGGGGCGGAGTTGAATGCCGAGCTGGCGAAGCGGACGATGGCCTCGCGTGCCGAGGGAGCCTCGCATGCGGAGGACTTAGTCCGGCCAGAGGATCTGCGGAAGCGGATGCCGGGGATGCCTGCGGCTTAGGTAGGCGGAGGCGTAGAAGCGGCCGGCGGAAAAGCGGTCAGCTAAAAAAGCGGATGCGCCTCCGGGGCACAAATTCCCCTTCTTTTCACTGCCTCACTCAGCGAGCAGAGATCGCTGGGGTGCCCCGCTTCAGTTCGAAACATCAGGAGAGGTCAATTACCTCCAAGCGTCCGTCTCACCTGAACGACTTTCCGCCGACCGCCCTCTGCCGACCGGTTTTATGCTGACCGCTTCCTGGCCAACCGCTCTTCTGCCAACCACTCTTCCTCTGACCGCTCTTACGATACTTGCGCCTTTAATTGCGTTTTTATTTCCATCCGAAAGGCGAGGGAAGAGGTGTGCAGCGGATGCGCTTCTGGGAGTACTATCTCTCCTCTGCGGAAAAAGCAAAGAATTACACTTAAGTTTTGTTGGAGGAAGCCGATGAACACATTGATGAAACAGTTTGGATTTGCGTTTTTGGCGGTGGTGCTGCCATTGCTGGCCGGATGTACGCGACACAACAAGGACGAGCAGTATTATCTGATCGCGACCAACATCGACCTGCCGTACTGGAAGACGGCTAGCACTGGCTTTCAGCAAGCCGCCGTGACATACGGCGTGCGGGCCGAGATGCGCGGGCCGGCGACCTTCGATGCGCAGGCCGAGTTGAAGGAGTTGCAGGATGCCGTGGCGCGGAAGCCGGCAGGGATACTGGTCTCTGTGGCCGATGCGCAGGTGATGGCGCCGGGGATCGACGCCGCGATGGCTGCGGGAGTTCCGGTGATCACGATCGACTCCGATGCTCCGGAGAGCCACCGGCTGTACTTTATCGGGACCAACAACCTGGAGGCTGGACGGCTGGGTGGACAGCGTGTGGTGCAGCAGCTGCCGGGCCACAAGGGCAATGTGGTGTTCTTTACCATGCCCGGGCAGCCAAACCTTGAGGAGCGCTTGAAGGGCTACAAGGATGCCTTCGCGTCGCACCCTGAGATTAAAGTCGTCGAGGTCTTCGATATGAAGGGCGACTCGGGCAATGCGATGGACAAGACCACCGAGTACCTGGCGCGGACCGGTGCGAGCAAGATCGATGCGTTTGTCTGCCTGGAGGCTTCGTCGGGCAAGGATGTGGCGGAGGCTTTTAAACGCGCGCACGTGACCGGGCGAGTGCTGGTGGCGATGGATGTGGATGTGGCCACGCTGAACCTGGTGAAGGAAGGGGTCATCGATTCGACGATCTCGCAGAAGCCCTACACGATGGCGCTGCTGGGGCTGAAAGGGCTGGACGATGTGCATCACTACCCGGCCAAGCCGCTGGTGAAGGACTACAAGCTGGATCCATTTGCGCCGTTTCCGGCCTTTGTGGATACCGGCGTGTCGCTGGTGGACAAGACCAATGTAGACAGCATGTTGAGCAGCCGCGGTGGTTCGGGGCAGTAGTTTGAGCGGAGAAGCGGAGCCAAAGATCGGTTAGCTAAAGGGCGGTCGGCTAAGAAGCGGCTAGCGAAAGAAGCGGTTTGGAAGACAGGTCGCTGGTCCAACAGGTGCCAGCGGCCTTCGTCTTTTTAGCCCATGTACATGCCGCCGTTCACGTCCAGGACGTGGCCGGTGATATAGCCCGCACCCTCGGAGGCGAGGAAGGCGACGGCGTGTGCGATGTCGGCGTCCTGCCCCGCGCGGCCGAGGGGAATCGCCTGCAGCATGGCGTCGCGTTGCTTCTGATCCAGCACGGCGGTCATGGCGGTCTCGATCAGGCCGGGGGCGACGCAATTGGCGGTGATGCCTCGGGAGGCGAGCTCGCGGGCCAGCGATTTGGTGAAGCCGATGAGGCCGGCTTTGCTGGCGGCGTAGTTGGCCTGGCCGGCCTGGCCGTTCTCGCCGACGATGCTGGAGATGTTAATGATACGGCCCCAGCGGGACTTCATCATGGAGCTGATGAGGGCCTGGGTGAGCAGGAACGGGCCGGTCAGGTTGGTGGCGAGGACGTCCTCCCAGTCGGGGCGGCGCATGCGCAGCAGCAGAGTGTCCCGGGTAATGCCGGCGTTGTTGACCAGGATGTTGACGGAGCCGAAGTGGGCGAGGACTGCCTTGGCGGTGGACTTGATCGAGTCTTCGCTGGCCATGTCGAGTATGAAGACCTCGGCGGTGCCACCGGAACCGGTGATCTCGGCGGCGACGGCGCGGAGTTTGTCTTCGGAGCGCGCGGCGAGGGCGAGCTTGGCGCCGCGGCGGGCGAGCTCTAACGCGCAGGCCCGGCCGATGCCCTGGGAGGCGCCGGTGACGAGGGCGACTTTGTCTGCGAGTCCGATTTTTGGGAGTTCTGTTGTGTGCCGAGGGATTGCGGATTCTGCCATGGGCGGTGCTCTCCCTATTCGTGAATTGTGATGAATGTTCCGAGAATTATAGTGGTTCGGCCGAGAGAGCTGGTTGGGAGGCCAGTGCGGCGGCGAGCTGCGCAGTGGCTTCGAGCGACCAGACATAGACCACGAGCTCGCGCGCGTAGAAGAGCAGGGGTGGTGCATCCGGCAGGCGGATGCCGTGCGCGGCGGGGAGGTCGTTGCGCTCGAACTCGGCTTCTGCGGCCTCCAGCGGCCAGGGCATGTGGTGGATGTCGCCCTGGAGAAGCTTGCCACGGCTGTCGGAGGTGTACAGGCGGTAGCGCTCGGTGAGAAAGTGCTCCACGGTGCCGGGGCAGGACTGGGCGAGGGCGCGGGTGGGTCCCAAGCTGCGATAGCGGGCGCGGAAACGGACGGGCTTGCGGGTCAGGTGGCGTTCGCTGGTGTAGAGGAACTCGCCGTCGTCGCGCGACTGGATGTCCATGCGCGCCCAGTAGTAGGGCAGCTGGAAGAAGAGGCGAGCCACGGAGACGGCCAGCGGGTTTGCGGCGTCGAGCGAGAAGAAGTAGACACCGGCGCGGTTGGTGTTTTCTTCGCGAACATAGGTGCGGAGGTTGAGCTCGGGAAAGCGATTGGTTCCGGGCACGGGCGGAATGCCGTGCAGACGGACACGGTCCATCCAGAAGGGCACAACACCGATCCAGGCCGAGCCGTCGAAGGTGTCCACGACAAGGCCGGAGGGCAGTAGGGGAGTGATCTCCGCAGGCGGCACGGGCCAGTGGGCGAAGAGCAGGTCGTTCCAGCGCTGGGTCATCGTCCAGGGCCGCTTGGGGAGCGGCCAGGGGCGGTGCTTGACTGTGGAGAGGACGTCCGGCACGGGTTTTGGGCCTCCAGCCGCAATGAGGTAGGGTGGGTAGTCCGGCCCTTAGAGTAGCGGAGTGCGGGACGTGAGGCAATTGCGTTCGGGGTTGGCGGGGACACCTGCTCGGAAGCGGCATTCTGCACCTAGTGCTCTGTAGTGTGTATGCAATACACCCGGCAGTTCTCAAAGAGCTCGCAATGCTACCTATCAATTCTCCCACTGTTGCGTCCGGCGGCCCCTTCACCATTAGTACAGACGAAGCCGTCAACTGAGTTCCGGCTTAAACAAGCGTCGCCCGGCATAGGGACAAATGCTCCAGACTGCTTCTGTACCCAATCGAGACAGCTCCTGATCCATGCGAGTTGCTGGCCGAAATACGCTTCTCGGCTACACTCGGCAATAGGAGGCATTGTGGCTGTGGGAGGAACGACAGGATGCGCTGCCTGGCTACTTCTACTCTTGAGTTTGCATAGTGGCGCATTTGCGCAAAAGCGTGCGGTTACGGTTGCGGACTCGATCCAGGCGGCGTCTTTTGGAACACCCCTCGACGAAGCCCTTTCGAATTCTCCAGAAATTTTCTCTCCAAAACACGATGAGTTTGTGGTCATCACACGGAAAGGAATCATAGCCTCGAATGTGAACCGCTACACGCTTCCGGGCAGCGGTCATCACGGAGGGCTACGATGACGGGTACTTCCATTACATATCGCGCCTCAATCTCGGCAAGGCGGAGGCCAGCGAGTACGAACACATGATTGGAGCAGCGCCATTTGGCGCAGGTCTTCAGACCTGGTTTCAAAACTCGACAGGTTTCAATCTTGAGCGGGTTCATACGCCGGTGAGGATTCTCGGATTCTCGCCGAGCTCTATTCTTGGGAATTGGGAATGGTTTGCGGTTTGAAGTACCTGGGCAAGCCAGTCGAGTTTACCTGGATACCCGACGCGGGGCATGTACCCGTACGTCCAGCAGACTGCCTGACAGCCCAAGAAGGAGACGTGGACTGGTTCACTTTCTGGCTTAAGGGAGAGGAAAACCTGAATCCTGCTAAGAATAAGCAGTATCTGCGCTGGCGAGAGCTACGGCGACAATAAGAGGCGAATGTTGCGGCATCGCTTGCCTCCTGACGCAGCTACACGTGTTGACTCCGATTCGCTGGAGAAGTCGGCTTGTGGAAAGCTCTCAAGGATGGGATCAAGGTTTGGCCGTGTGATCCCATTTAATGGACACGCATGAGTTGCGGTTGTGGGACGGATTGCTGAGTTGACGCATGAAGGTGGTGTGCATATTTCGATGGAGAAGGCCGACGATGAACTTCTGAAGGCCAACCGCCCAGGGGAGATTTATGCTGATAGCACTATGCCCGAGCTCGAGATACCTGCCCCGGTTCCCGCTTCAGAGTCTACTGCTGCTTTAACCCCGGCCATCCCCGCCGGACGGGAGGCTGCGCCGGAGCAGCCGCGCAATCAGACGGAGGTCTTTGCTGTCCATGGGGCCGATCCGGAGGTGCTGGCGTATGCGATGGCGAAGTACTCGCGGTCTTCCCTATCGATGAAGGAGTCGCTGCGGGAGATCAGCAGCCAGCGGGCTGAGCAGTTCCTGAACACCTTTTATTTCCAATATGGGCACCGGTCGATTGCGGACCTGGCGCATGTGGCTTTCGCGGTAGAGCGGCTGTCCTTGCTGGCGGCCATCGTGCTGGTGGACGAGCAGCGCTGGGATGGGCAGGAGCGGTCGACGCGGTACCAGAACTTCAAGAAGAGCGGCTGGTACATGCCGGAGTTCGGGGACGACGCTTCGGGGGAACGGTTGTATACCGAAACGGTCGAGAGATTGTTCGAGGGTTACCACCGTGTATCCGAAGGAGTGTTTTTTTCGTTAAAGGAAAAGACCAAAAAACCCGATGAATTAAAGCAGGAGGCATTTGAGCGAACGCTGCGGGCGCGGGCTTTCGATGTGGCGCGCTACCTGTTGCCACTGGCGACCAATACGTCACTGGGGCAGATCGTGAATGCACGGACGCTGGAGACGCAGGTCTCGCGGCTGCTCTCGGACCGGCACGCGGAGATACGTGAGCTGGGAGAGCGCCTGCGCGGGGCGGCGACGGGGGTGGCGTGGAATGTGCACGCGGAGGAGCTGCAGGAGCTCTATGCGGAGCTGCGCGGGATTCGGCCGGAGCTGGCGACCGAAGCGGAAGCACTGCTGGGGCGAGAGGTGAAGGTGGCGCCGACGCTGGTGAAGTACGCCACGCCGAACGCCTACGGGATGGAGACGCGGCGTGAGTTGGAACAGGCCGCGGCGGAGCTGATGGGGGGCGCCGGTGTTGCAGAGGCGCCGGTGGTGGATCTGGTGGAGCGGACGGAGCCGCTGGAGGTGGAGATTGCGGCGACGCTGCTGTACGGGGCGTGTCACTACCCTTTCCGGCAGGTGCGGGACCGGGTGGCGGAGTTAAAGGAGGGGCAGCGGAACGAGATCATTGCGCTGGGGGTGAAGCATCGTGGGCGGCACGACGAGCTACTCCGGGAGTTCGCGGCCGGGCAGGCGCTGCGTTTCGACATTCTGATGGATATTGGGGGATTTCGCGATATGCACCGGCATCGACGGTGTGTGCAGGTGCTGCAGGGTTTTACCGCGGCGCATGGATTTGAGGTGCCGGAGGGAGTGGGGGAGGCTGGATTGGTTTCGGAATACGAAGGGGCGCTGCGTGCCGCGCACGAGGCGTTTGCGGCGTTGACTGCTGGCAAAGCACCTGAGGCGGAGGGGACGGCGCAGTATCTGCTGCCGCTGGGAACGCGCTGCCGCGCGCTCTTTAAGATGGACTTCGCCGAGGCGCTGTACATCTCAGAGCTGCGGTCCCAGCCGCAGGGGCATTTCTCCTATCGGCGGGTTGCGTGGGAGATGTACAGGGCGGTGGAGCGGCAACATCCGGCGTTGGCGCAGTATTTTCGCGTGACCGACTTCAACGAGCCAGTGGACCTGCTGAAACGATGAGCGCTCTGCGCACTCTTTGCCTGCTGGTCCTCTGGTGTGTGCCGACCGGGCTCGCGTGCGGCAAGGCGAACGCGAAGGGCACGCTGTCCGTGCCGAGCGCGCTTACGGACTACTCCGGAACGTTAGGTGCGAAGACACGCATTGGCATGACCCTGGCGCTCAACGGCCAGCGGAGCTTCGATGGATCGTATTTCTACGCTAAATATCTGAAAGACATCCCGCTCAGGGGCGAGTTGCGGGACGACGGGCATGTGGTTCTGAAGGAAGTGAGCGGGGGCGCGACCCTCGACTTTACGTTTGTCGGCAACGGGTCGGAGGCTGGTTCGGATCCGGGCGGACTGGGCTTTGAAACCTCGGTCGGGCTTGCGGGCACATGGACGAGCGCGAACGGCAAGGAGCAGTTTCCGGTGAAGTTGAACCAGGTGGGTGCGATGCCGGGAAAGAGCCTAGGCCATCGATATTTTGACGACGAGAGCGATGCTGAGGTGGAGAGGCGGGCTAAAGAGTTTCTGCGGGCGGTGCAGGTTGGGGATAGGAGCGCGACAGCCACAGCTATGCACTTCCCAGTTCGGGTGAATACAGATGGGAAGAATCGCGTGGTGCGGACGCGGGCCGCTTTTCTGGCGCAGTTCCCGCAGATCTTTACGCCGGAGTATACGGCGTGCGTGGGTACGCTGATACCGCACCAGATGTTCGCGAATGCGCAGGGTGTAATGCTAGGCAACGGCGCAGTTTGGTTCGACGAGAAAGGCGTGATTACGTTCAATCCATGCACGAAGCAGTAAGCCTGCAACAAAGGTAATAACGTGAGGTAAGAATGGGTCTTCGCCTAGACTTCGCCAGTGCTATGATCGAAGAAATCGTGATGGTGGCCAGGTCATCGTCGGTATTCGGTAGGTATACGCAGCGGCTTTGAGGCTCAGCATTGGCGAGCTGGATGCGATTTTAAGATTGGAGAGTTTCGTGGCAGATGATCGTTCTCGCGCCATAGACCTGGCGCTTTCGCAGATTGAGAAGCAGTTTGGCAAGGGATCCATCATGCGCCTCGGCAGTAAAGAGGCCATTGTTCCGATCTCTGTGATTTCTACGGGTTCAATCTCCTTCGATGCTGCGCTGGGTGTGGGTGGAGTGCCGCGTGGACGCGTGATCGAGATCTTTGGTCCGGAGTCTTCGGGCAAGACCACCATCACGCTGCAGATCATCGCCGAGGCGCAGAAGATGGGCGGCATGGCGGCCTTTGTAGATGCAGAGCATGCGCTGGATCCGATCTACGCTAGGAAGCTGGGGGTGGACATCGACAACCTCCTGATCTCGCAGCCGGATTACGGGGAACAGGCGCTCGAGATCACCGAAGCGCTGGTGCGCTCCGGGGCTGTCGATGTGCTAGTAGTGGACTCTGTCGCCGCGCTCGTGCCGAAGGCCGAGCTGGATGGCGAGATGGGCGATTCCCACATGGGATTGCAGGCGCGACTAATGTCGCAGGCGCTGCGAAAGCTCACGGGCACCGTTTCCAAGTCGCGAACAAGTCTTATTTTTATCAACCAGATCCGCGAGAAGATCGGCGTGATGTTCGGTAATCCGGAGACGACGACGGGTGGCCGCGCGCTGAAATTCTATTCCTCTGTCCGTATCGACATCCGGCGCATTGCTGCTGTGAAAGAGGGCGATGTAGTCGTGGGTTCGCGGACCAAGGTCAAGATTGTTAAGAACAAGGTAGCTGCGCCATTCCGCGAGGCGGAGTTCGACATTCTTTACGGCGAGGGGATCTCGCGCGAGGGCGACGTTCTCGACCAAGCAGTCGCTAACGGCATCGTCGAGAAATCGGGCGCGTGGTTCTCCTTTTCGGGCGAGCGCATCGGACAGGGACGCGAGAATGTCCGGCAATATCTCAAGGACAATCGCGATACCTTCAACCGCATCCATGACGCCTTGCGGCAGAAACTTGGAATTGGCGGTGGCGCAAAAGAAGCCGTTGTGAGCATTCCGGAGGTGCCGGTCAATGGCGCCGCTGTGGCGCAAGAGGCTGTACGTCCAACGACGAGACGTCCTCAGGCGTAAGCGCAGGTTCGGATGACTCGAGACAATCGAGGGCGCGGGCTGCGCCTTTCTTTGCTGGCGCGCGCCTGCAGGCTGGAGGAGATCCGCGTGTCTCAAGCTGCGCTGTTGGTGCTCGCAGCCATTCTCATGGCACTGAACCTTACGGCGCTGAATGATGCCTATGCCGCAGACCAGCAATCCACGCAACTACTGTATCGCGCCCTGGAAGTGCAGGGAGGCGAGGAAAAATTGCGTGCCTTGCACAGTGTGCAATGGGAGGCCTCTGGATACCGGAACGAATTAGAGCGGCCGGAGGGGCCATATGTAACTGAGTTTGACTCGATCTCAGAAACTCACGATTTCTCGGGCCAGCGATATCGCAGTCTGCTGAACGGCCAAGTCTTTCCCATCTTCAAATATCGGACGAAACCGTCGTGGCGAATGGCGTGGCCATGCACAGTTTGAATGGGCAGAAGGCTCCCGGCACTCCGCAGCAGATTGAATTGGCGCAGGAAAAGCTGGCGCTCAGTCCCGAGCGTGTGCTACTCACGGCGCTCGATGCGCCAGACGCGCACGCCGAGCCTGATACGGTTCTCCAGTCCGTGCCACGCTGCGGCGGAGAGAAGTGAGACTCCGGATGGAAAGCTGCAATAGCGGTTATCGTAAAAACGCCGCGTATGACCTTCTGCATCTTTCGGCTACCCCTAGCTTCACGGAAGCTATTCGAAGAATGCTGAGCAAATGTCGTAGCTACGGTTGCATACTCCTCACGCTTGCTGCCTCCCTCATGCCGGTGGTGTGCAGGGCGCAGGTCTCTGGTGCTGCTCAGGTGGTCAGGCAGAAGGTGATCATCGACACCGATATTGGCGATGACATCGATGATGTCTTTGCCGTGGGACTGGCGCTCTCGAGCCAGGAGTTCGAAATCGTGGGAATCACGTCGGCTTGGGGTGACACGCAGCTACGCGCGCGCCTGCTGGACCGACTGCTGCGCGAGACGGGACGCAGCAATATTCCAGTGGCAGTCGGGATTGAAAAGACGAAGCGGGGAGCCGGAGCGTTCTCACAGAGACACTGGGCCGAGCGCGAACCGGCCACACCGCATCGCGATGCGGTGGAGTTTATGCTGGAACAGATCCGCAAAGCCCCGGGACAGATTACGCTCATCAGCCTGGCGCCAACGACGAATCTTGGTGCGGCAATCGAGCGCGATGCGGCTACATTTCGCAAGTTAAAGCGCGTCGTGATGATGGGCGGATCGGTAAGGGCAGGGTATGGTGATCTAGGGTATGCGCCAGATCGCGGACCGGACGCCGAATATAACATCGCGATGGACCCGCAGGCAGCGCAAAAGCTCTTCGGGATCGGTGTGCCGCTGTATGTGATGCCGCTGGATTCGACGCAAATCAAGCTGAACGCGGATCAGCGGGTGCTGCTATTCACAGAGAGCACGCCGTTGACCGATGCGTTTGCGCTGCTTTATGACCAGTGGGCGTTTGTCACAAAGAATCAGACGCCGACGATGTTTGACGCAGTGGCGGTTGGGTATGCGCTCGACCCGAAGCTCTGCCCGACGCAGCCCATGCGTTTGCAGGTGGATGACAAAGGCTACACGCGGGTGGAGACGGGACCCGCAAATGCGCAGGTCTGTATGAAGTCGGCCCCGGACCGCTTCTTTAGCTTGTATATGCCACGCTTGTTGACACAGCGGCTCAGCGGAAGCCGTGTGATCTGCGGACGCTGAACGAGGTTAGGCCGCGGCTAGTTCTTTCTCGATTGCAGTCAGGACTACGGGATCATTGGGCTCTATCTCTGGGGCGAAACGCGCTACGACTTTGCCAGTTCGGCTGACTAGGAATTTTTCGAAGTTCCAGAGTACCTCTGGTTCTGCGTTGGGCGTTACGCCGAACTCGACCAAATGCTGGCGGAAGTCATCCGAGTTGCTTTTTGCCTTCGGCTGAGAATCGATTAAAGCTTTGTAGAGCGGGTGGGTGTCCTGGCCTGCGACCGAGATCTTCTCGAACATCGGAAAGCTCACGCCAAAGTTGGCGAGGCAAAAGGTCTCAATCTCCTCGTTCGTCCCTGGCTCCTGGCCAGCGAAGTTGTTGGCCGGAAAGCCCAGGATGGTGAGGCCGCGTGAGTGCAGGCGCTGGTACAGTTCCTCGAGGGCGCTGTACTGGGGAGTCAGCCCACACTGTGACGCGACATTCACGATCATCAGCACCTCGCCTTTGTACTCGCTGAGCGATGTGACCGCGCCCGTGATGCGGCGTACGGGTATGTCCATGAACTGAGGGGTCATCGTGTCTCCTTGAAGCTTGAGTTGGGTGAGATATCGCCTGGCACTTTCTCTTTGGATCGTACCTGAGTTGAGAAGGGAACTGAATTGAGGCTTCTCGTTCCGTTCAGATATTGATACCACCTGGCCTGGCAAGGGTGCGTTCATGCCGCGGATCGTCAGCTTGCTAAGGGGGCTGATGATGTCTTAAGAGCCTTGCGCTGTTGGACTTCACGAATTTCTTTATGGCGATTTGCTGCCGGCAAGCACACCTGATGCAAGATCAGTGCAAAACTTCAGGCTCGAATGCCTTGCGAAAGACTTCTCATTAGCCCACTGTTACAAGTCCGATTGTGCCCTTGTGCAATCTTTATATTTTTATTATTTTTCTGTTGCCAAGGACTGTGACGTATGTAATGATTCGCCCGAACTTGTTATTTGGCAGATGGCACTGCGGAAGAGATCCAGGAGTTCATGATTTCACTTCGCTAGCCCGTCTGATCTTCAAGTTGTATCTCCGGCCAGGTTAGTTTCCAGCAATTGAAAACGCCTCTCGCACTTCATTAGTGCTCCTACGGGCCAGATTTCCTACTAAGGGCTAGATACGAACGAGCATTCATTTTGCTGCACGCGCAGCATGTGGGGGTTCTATGCCATGGAGTAACTTTGCTCATTTAACGACTTCTTTACTTAGCAGTGACGATATCGGGCTGAAAGGCCCCGGTAAGATCGTGCACAGCGCGCCATCGAACACACAACTTCTACCATTGAAATTAGAACTAGGAAATGGTCATTCTTCCGCAGAGGCGCCATCCGAGGTCACGTCGTTCGCAACTACGCAACAAACCAAAGCGCGTCAGTATGAGATCGATCCCGAGTTTTGGCTGCCTCCCTGGGTAAGAGACCACGTCGATTCCAACGGGAAACCTGACGACCTAATTCAAAAAGTCATTGCGCAGGTCAATCAAAGCCCGAACGAAAAGACCTTTCTGGAGGCGCAGGCGACACTTAATGAATTGAGCCGCACTACGGAAGGTGCAGACCTAGTCCGCAAATCAGTGACTAAGGATGTTATTAGCAAGACTCTTCAAGGAGGGCGCTAATATGTCACTCGAATTCGCAGGATATCTTCACTCCGGCGATAACCGCACAGGTCAGCTGATGCTTGTCGGCGTCGGCACAAATGACCGATATAACCGCATCAGTGCCTCGCAATTGACAGGCGCAGGCCTTTACTCCAACATCCATTCGGTGGAGCTGGTGACCACTCAGGAAGCGGACGGCAATTTGGTGCTGCTGAAAAACGATGACTTTTCCGGCGCATTCGCTCAGGTGAGCGATGCGAAATCTGCTGGGGATGTATGGTGGAGTAGCTCCGGACATATCGCCAGCATCATTTTGATTGCAGGAAATCGTCAGGGAAAGCAAGAAAACCGTATCAGCTTTCACGATCAATTCTTCAACAAGTGGACTACATTTCTGGATGCAAAGCTGCAGGGCAGCCAAGCCAGCCGCGAGGGTGACCCGACGCTGACGTGGGAGATGTTTCCGCAAGGCATCTCTTATCTGGATCCTAACTTGGCTTACCTGAAAATCTACCAACCACTGCATATCCATATGCCTTGGTACTGGTCAGACTATGCCGCATCGATGACGTACCACATTTACCTCTATGTGACTGGAGATCGTCACCTGCGTGCCTGGGGTGCGCGATGGGCATACTGGGTGGAGAGTGGAGCAAAGTCTGGAAAGATCGGTTCGGAGTTGGAACCACAGGTGCGGGATGGTCTTTCTGCTCTCCAGGACCAGGTCAACCAGCAGCTCGCCCTGACCGATTTACTTGGACCAATTACAGATGTCTATTATCTTCCTGGCAAGCAGCTAGAGCGTATCGGTACAGGTGGGGTGATCGGTGCAACTACCGATGACGTCACGATTGTGTTAGAACGGCCGGCGTAAATAGACAAGCGGGTATATGTCTGTGTTCCGCACAAACTTAAAGATGTGGTCCCGAGCCTGAAAACCGAGGCGTTTATGAGTGCATTCCCGAAGTTCTTCATATCGCAGTTCCCTGAGGTTGAGGAGCTCCTGCGACAACGAAATCTGCAGTTTCCCTTAGCCAGCAAAGACGAATTTATTGCACAGATGACGGCGCACAACCAACCTGTGGTATTCCGGAAGATTTTGTACGACCCGCACTTTGCGGCAGAGCTGATGCCGGAGTTCTTCTTCCCGATTGAATCAGAGGCTGACATGTTGCAAAAAGGAGTAGAGCTGATGATCGCGCGCGGACTCTTCTCTCGTCCAGAGCAGCCAGCGAATGAGCAGTAGGTATGTCCATGCTGTAGACGAGGTCGACGATAGACGTGGAGGGCGGAGCTATGACACTGGGACAAGCAACACACATAGATGACGTGGTCGCAAGCATTAGGGGTCGCATCGAAGCCCCTAGAATCTCTGACAAACTCGACAAAGATACAGCCGAGGCCATAGATGTAGTTCACCATGCACTGGTCTTTATGCGCCATACCAGAGGAATGGCGCTCTGGCGGGCCGCGCTTTGGGAAGGCCGGCTTGATCCTCAGGCAGAGCTGTCTTTACGCGGTATGTTGGTTTACTTGCTAGCTGCAGTCGACCGGGGGGAGATTGCATTGGTTTCTCAGATCTGCGATTGCTTGCACGAGATTCTTCCCCACGACAAGATGCACCTAGCGGAGATGAGCTTGCCGGTTCAGGTATGAATGTAGGGAGCGCACGACCCAAGCTAATCGCGTACCGGACACACGCATATCCTAGGATGCGTATTGTGCCAGCTGCCCTTTCGCGAAATTGGATGGATGATGCGTCCGGCGGTTTTGCGTATCGATGCCTGCCTATGCTTATCGCAAACCAAGCGGGTTGGCATATTCTCTGCAGTCATCGCATTGTGGCGCACTGGGATGGCGGAGAAGCTATTGCCAGTCTCACTATCGAGCATGGGGATGGCTGGGCCCCTTTTCCGGCGTCGAGTCATTTTGGGCACGGGATCATTACCTGGACTGTGCCGTATCTGTTCCGGACGACATCTGGTTACAACCTTCTGGTACGCGGCCCCGCAAACATGCCGAAGGATGGAGTTCATCCACTAGAAGGTGTAGTCGAGACGGATTGGGCGATTGGAAGCTTCACGATGAATTGGAAGCTAACACGGCCAGGGGGAACTGTTGTCTTTGAAAAAGATGAGCCAATTTGCATGATCACACCCCAGCGGCGGGGAGATCTCGAGTCGTTTGATCCTGAAGTGCGGGCTCTTGAAGAGGATCCGGTACTTGCGACAAGCTGCCGTGCATGGATGGAAAGCCGCAGAGTGTTTTTGCGGGAGCTGAATTCTCCTGGGAGTTCAGCAACTTGGCAAAAACATTATTTCCAAGGATCAACACCGACAGGCGAGCAAGCTGAAGTCCACCAGACACGGCTAAAGATCAAAGAGTTCAGGTCTTCGCCAGACGAATAGGCGCCCATGCACGACGTAGCTTCCAGCACTGGTCAACAGTAATACACACCGTAAGAAAGAGGAGAGAATCATGCCATTTGAACCGCTTAAAAACGAAGACCTCGCATTGGTCAATCGACTATTAAACGCCCATCCTGATCTGCGAGACACGATTTCGGTGATTCGACAGGTGAACGCGAATAGCAAATATCCCATTACCAGTTTCGATGAGTTAGCGCAGGCCATGGGTGGGGAGAACGCATCGTTGACCTTTCGCGGACGTACGATGACGATGGCGGATGCACGAAGCGTCATTCCAGCCTACTACTTTCCGATTGCGTCAGAGAGCGATCTGGCAGCCAAGATGGCCGATTTGTCCAAAGCACTTCCAGCGATGGGAACGACAGTCAGGGTGCCGCCAGTCGAAACCGCGATGAGGCTTACTGCTGCGACCGCGGTTAAGCCGGAGGGGATTACGGCGCCTCACCTCAACATGGATGAGGTGCTGAAGATCTCAGGATTTGGTCATGGGGCGCCAGCCATCGGTGGTACTCCGAAGCAGTAGTCGCAGATCGGAATAGAAAGAGAGGACAGCATGTGGATTGTAGTCTATGACTGCAGAAATGGACGTCGCCTGACCAATGCAACGTTTAGTGTCGCTGCATATAACAACGGCGACGGCAATTATTACATGTACATTGGCGCGGGGCAGGCGTTCTGTGTTGGCGCGCCCACGTACGGAACTCAATGCGGTAACACAGATAGCTACGGCAGTATGTACGCGAGTCTCTGCCCGGCTCCGCCACCCCCACCGCCGAATGCCAACTGCTGGAGCTAGGACTAGAGATGAGTGCCTCTGCATACGAAGTTACCAGGTCACAGGGAATCCTTGGTTATATAGGCCAGATGACTAACTTCCATTTGCGCGCTGCTATTCAAGTGTCACTGGCAGCGCGTGGATTGGAATTAGATCCAGTGTCCTACAATGCAGCGGTAATGGATCAGTGGCATCTGGGGTGCAGAGTGCGAGACAAGATCGTCGCTGCTTTGGGAGATCCCGCGTGCGCGCGCGAGCTACAGGAGAGCCTGCCAGATCTGTGGGCCAGGATGCCTTTGATGGCAGGCCTGGGTTCGAGAGAGACCTCGGTATTTCAGACCATGATGAACTCCGCCGACGAGAACGAGAAAGCAGCTTTCCTGGGCGGCGCCTTTAATCTGGCTATCGTGCTCATCGACCACTATGTGGATGAGCTCGGTTTGGGTCAGCGCGTGTTCAACGTGCTGAATGAATCCTTGATCCGGGACATCTTTACCGATCCAGTACAAGCAAGCTCATTGCTAACGAAGATTGCCGAGAATAGCGGAGATGCGCGGGAGCAATTTCTTTTCCGCCTTATTGCTTTGTGTGCGTCCACTGGTGCTGAATTACTTTCAAGAGCGCAAAATTATGTAGTCTGGAAGGATCTGGGACGTAGCATCGCTTATCAACTCGATGGAGAACGACGGATCACACGGTCGATGTGGCCGACGCGCTCTGAGATGTGCGAATTGCTACCTGCCATGGAAGCGAAGTCCTCTTTGCCGTTAGTGGCTGCAATGCAAATAGCACGACTGGCACAAGCGCCTGAATTAGCTGATAGCGGCGCCGGCGAGATGCTTGCTTCGGCCAAGGACATAGGAACCGTGTTCTGGATTATCGATGATCTTGTCGATTTGCTTGACGACTTAAGAGCAGGCGTGGGGAATCGCGTTTTGCTCTGCCTGAACGATCGGCTTGCTGAAGAGGGACGCTGGCATATCAGCGACACAGATATTTACGAGGAGATCGAGCAATCGACGATGAAGCTGGCGCCGCTACTGGGGCTGACCAGGCCGGCGGATGCGGGTCGCCGCATGTCCGCTGCGGTTCAGGAGTTTGCCAGGTTCGTGGTAGCAGGCTGGACGCACTGGAACGAACAAGAGGATCCGATGCGAAGGGGAGCTCAGGTTGAAGCGCGATCAGACAAGAGCTTTACCGCCAGGCACGCTCTTCACTTCCTTCTGACGGAGCAAGCTGATGAGTATAAAAATGCTGTACACCATCTGCATTTCCCCCGTCTTTTGCTTCATGGAGTGGAATACCAGACTCAACCTGCTATTGTGTCCCACCGTGCGGTGATTTTGGATTCGCTTCTGGATGCGGCTGAAGCCGGTCTGCCACTTGATCCGCGAATTCTAGCCAAAGACGTCATGGAGATACTTCGTTGTAAGCATCGCGATGTTCGAGGCGGGTGGAGCTATATCCAGAAAGCACCCGAACTGCCTCCCGATGCGGATGATTTGGGGCAAGTGTTGCAATGTCTCGTCCGTTATGGCGGAAGCGATCTTGCGTCCGTCTGTGACGAAGCCATCCGTCTGGTTTTAGATTATGCAGATGAGAGCGGCGGTCTCTGTACCTGGATACTGGACCCAAATGGCGTTTCACCCGCAGACGGTCTCATTCGGAGCTACCTTGGCGTAATGGGAGGCTGGGGCGTTCACCCTGAGGTAGTTGCAAACATGCTCTATGGGCTTCTGCTTTACGATGCGGAGCGGTATCGCGAAGCTTTGCATCGCGGGGTGCGCTATTTGGAAGCGGTGCAAGACCCTGCTGGTTATTGGATGAGCAAGTGGTATAAGGGACCTTTTTATGGTACTTGGCGTGCGTTGTCTGTACTGGAAAGGTTGTCACCGGTCTCTGGCACCTCCACAGCGGCGAGAGACTTCCTGCTTGAGGCACAGCGTGTGGATGGAAGCTGGGGTGAGAGCGTCGGAGAGCCCTTGTCTACGGCGTTCGCGATCCTATCACTCTGTACGGACGTTAGGAACAAAACATCCGCGGCGGTCTCCTCTGGTGAGGCTTATTTGAGGGAGACGCAACGGGCAAATGGCTCGTGGGAACCAGTGCCATGGATAGCATTTCCTACTATCGATGGAGATGTGGTGCATGGGAGCGCAAGCATAACTACGGCATTTGCAATGAAGGCGTTGCTGGCCACGGCACATTAATAAAGATATTCAATCTACAAAGACGGCCAAAGGTTATTCCGCTGAAGTCTTCTAGGAGAACATGTGAGCGTTCAGGCAGCAGTGCTATCGGTACCGTCGGCCTTCGAGCAAGTGACAGGACATTACGGCTCCCTCCTTGCGATTTGCAGAGAGAGCATCCTACAGGATATAGAGAGCGCACCCGCAGCACAGCATCTCACTGCCTACTTTGAACGCGGCAAGATGTTACGTCCACTGCTGGTGTTTCTCGCTGCCGCTGCCGTGGGTGGAGATGCCGCGGCTGCTCTTCCCGGAGCTGAAGCTTTGGAGCTACTGCATGGCGCCGCACTAGTCCATGATGACATTATGGATAGGGCAGACGAACGTCGCGGACTTCCAGCACTACATGCAGTAGTGGGCAAGCCAGCTGCACTGGTAATCGGCGATTACTTAATCCTGCGTTCCTTTGAGGTTCTAGCGCGTGCTGCAGAAGCAACTAATCCTTATCGAGTATTCGATGCAATGCGGCTGCTTAGCAGGCATGCACAGGACTGCTGCTGTGGCCAAATTCAAGAGCTATCGCCAGGAGCCACTAGCTGTTCAGAGCAGCAGTACTATGCCATTATCCAAGGAAAAACCGCCTCTCAGTTCTCCGCAGCGGTGACGCTTGGGAGCACCTTCGGCCAGGCGAGCGATCAAGAGATGGAAGCGCTCCAGTGCTTTGCGTTAAATGCCGGCATGGCATTTCAGATACGAGATGATGAGTTGGACTTTATAGGAGATGTTGCCAAGCTGGGAAAACCGATCGGAAACTCCGTAGCGGCAGGCCGGCCATTACTGCCCTTGATCTATTTAAACGAATATGGATCTCCTTCGACGGTAGCGAGATATCGCGAAATGCAGCAGGATGGTTCGACTCATGCTGCGCTGGTTGACTTGCTGGAGCAGGAGGGTTTATTTGAAGAAGTACAAGATGTGGAGCATAAGTTTCTAGAGCGGGCACTCGCGGCTCTCGATAGAATGCATCCATCGCGGGAGCAAGAAGCCCTGAAGGCCATTGGCGTTTATTGCATCTCCCGGAATTGCTAGCCATGTGGATACGATGGGGGGAGGATGTTGATGTCGATATCGCTGGCGACGATGCAACGATCCATCGCGGCGACCTCAGGCTTTTGCTGCCGGGTGCTGCGGCCATACTCACCGTCTTGCGCGAAAAGCTGAGCGCTCCCCGGCAATTACAAGAGCTTGAGCAGGAGTTAGCGAGTTGTGACCTTACCATCGACTCGAGCCATGTTCTTCGCGAAATGATGAACGCGCAGGTGCTGATTCCATGGAAACTCACACCTGAACTGATTCGCATCCATGAACAGACAGTTCGAGGAGCGCAGGATTCTTTCTTAAGTTCCGTTCACGAGACTAGAAGAATTATGCGTGAGTCGGGAGTAGTGCAGGGCGGGAGCGGATGTTGTTCAACTGTGGCGTTGCCGTATCCGGAAAGCACGAGGACGTTGCTAGAAGAGGCGATGGAGCGCCGAAAGACGTGCCGCCAGTTTCATCCACAGTATTTCGGCATGGAGCAACTCGGCAGCATCGTCGGACTTTCAGCGGCATCCAGGACTGACGGTGATCTTCAATCGGCAGCCACCGGTCGGCCGTCCGGCGACAGGCCATATCCATCTGGAGGAGCGCTCTATTCCGTCGAAATTATCTTGTATTCGCTGAATATCTCTGGACTTGGCCCAGGGTTCTATTACTATCAGGCGCTGTCGCACCAGCTTCTATCCTGCGCAAAAGCGCAGCTTGCTCCTGCCCTAAAGAGGCTGCTTGCAAATCATCCGATAGAAGGCGCAGCTTTCTTGGTGCTGTTGTTTCTTGACTTCACCCGGGTGTCTCTCTCGAAATACGGCGGAAAGGCGTATCGGCTTGCGCTGATTGAGGCTGGGCACTTAGCGCAAAACCTTTTGCTCTCAGCAGCAGCACACGGATTGGCTGGCTTGCCTCTCTGCGGGTTTGACGATGAGGCCCTGAGCAGGGCTGCTGGCTTGCGATACCCCGAAGAGCCCGTGGTGTATGCCCTAGCCGTAGGTAGCCCTGCAGGAGAATGCAAGTATGAATGATGCAGAGCACGCGATAATCACGGCTGATCCTGTGCTGCGGCGTCAGGAGTATGCGCCAATGGTGCGCCACTATTATGAATGCATTACTGCGGTCTATCGGCAATTCTGGGGTGATTCGTATCACTTCGCGTTGTTTCGCGATGGAGAATCTAGAGAGGCGGCCCTGGTTGCAACCGAGCACATGCTTGCCGACGCGGGCGCTTTCCAGAAGGGCTTTGCAGTTCTGGATGTAGGTTGCGGACTGGGAGGGCCGGCGCTGAATCTTGCCGAGTACACTGGCGCGGAGATAACCGGTGTTGATATCTGTGAACACCATGTACAGATTGCGAGGGGTCGGGCAGAGGCGCGCGGCCTCGCTGGACAGCTTCGATTCGTCATAGGTGATGGTATGCAGCTCCCATTTTCAGACGAAGCTTTCGATCGGGTTTACGTGATCGAGTCTGGTTGTCATATGCCCGACAAGGCTGCTTTTGTGGCAGAATGTGCTCGTGTCCTGCGGCCAGGCGGAGAGTTTCTCGGGCTCGACTGGATGCAGCGCGACGGACTCACTTTCTCCGAACAGGAACGATACGTTGAGCCGATCTGTAGATATTGTTCGCTTCCGGATCTTATCTCGCCCTCTGTTATGAGTGGCCACCTCGGGCGAAGCGGGTTTGAGACTCTAATAAGTGAGCAGGTGAGCACTATAACTTCGCTCATGCGCAACTGGGAGTCGGCGTCTGAGGCATCTCTCTTCTCCACTGGGGCCTGGGATGCAAAGGCGCTCGAGCGGGTCAGCCTAGGGGGCGCCGCTCTGAGGCAGGGTACATCGGCCGGTGCGTTCATCATCGGCCATTGGCACGCGAGAAAACGCGGTGAATGCTCTTCCTGCGCTTGATGCTGTGCACGAGCAGATCGCGGCGGACCTCGGAATGGAAGTCCGCGAGAGCCCGCCAGCCGATTGGCCCCTTGCTCTTTCAGGTGAAAGCTGTGTCGCCGAGATCCAAGTGGGTTCTGAGCTGATCCAGGGATTTGGATGTGGCGCATCCGCGGAGCACGCTCGCATGCACGCCATCATGGAATGCTTGGAAAGGCTCGCGCAATTTGGGACAGAACCGGAAAACGTGCGCGTAGCTACAGCGGAGTCTCTAGGGGAAGCGGCTATTTCGCCAAATGCATTCGGCCTATACAGTGACGCACAATACGCGGCTCCTGGATTTCCGTTTGCTCCGTATTCGAAGAAGGCGCCTCTTGAGTGGGTAGAAGTTATAGAGGTCGGAACAGAGCAGCCCCGGTTTATTCCTGTTGAATTTGTCTATCCGCGGGCTAAGCAACATCGGCAACTGCTGGTGGCTGAGACTTCGACTGGAACGGCTGCCCACACTAGTCGAGATGCAGCGTGCCTGGCGGCCTTCTGCGAATTGGTGGAGCGCGATAGTTTACTAATGTTCTGGCACCGACAGCCTCCGACAGCACTCATCTCAATCGATTCACCCGCAAACCCAGCAGCACACGATCTCGAGGTGATTCGGTCTAAGGGTTTTGTCGTTGTCCTGTGTGAGCTCAACTACGATCTAGGGATACCGTGCGTTCTCGCTCTTGCCATGAAGGGGGGCCGGCTGGCTGCTGGTGCGGGATGCCATCCGTTGCTACAGTGTGCGATTGAGCAAGCGCTTCGGGAACTAGGCACATCTCTGAAGTGGCAACAGCAGTATGAAGGTAGTCCTCGCCGTTGGATAGCTGTGCAGCAAGTCGTTTTGCCGAAAGATCATCTTACGTTATACGATGGCGGCCCATGGCACGATCTATTTTGCCAAACCCTTAACAACGCGATTCGGCTTCCTCCAAAGCATGTTTTCAACGATGCAAGCGCAGATCTCTCGACAGCTGAGAGCCTAGAAAATGTTTTTGGGCATCTCAGTTCACAAAACTACTCTCTGTTCACGTGCGACCTGCCGCATCCTGTCTTGAAACTATACGGGGTTTCCGTGGTTCGATCCTTTGCTCCGGGTTTGGTTCCTATGTATTTTGGACACGATCGCATACGGTTTGGAGCTCGGCGGCTTCGGACACGCGAGAGCCCAGGGAGATTATGCAATCTGTTACCGCATTTCTTTCCCTGAGTCTGCGTTTGGACGAGTCCGTTCTGGCCGACAGAACTAAAGCTAATCCTCAATCACAGGGAAAGGGCGACGGGTCAATTCCGGGAAGTAGGCGGAGGGCGTTTTTGTAGTAGAGCTTTCGTAGTACATCGTCGGGAAGCTCTAGACCATACATTTTCCAGAGGCCGTGGGTTGGACGGTAGTAGTCGAAGTATTCGTCTGCGGTCTCCAAAACGCGGAAGTAGGTGTGGTATTCGCGGGGTTCCCAGTTGTCTTTCCCGAATAAGACCCTATCTTGGTAGCGGGTAAACCATTTATGGGCGTGGCGCGGTTGACGTCCTAATTCAGCTAAGACGGCCGCAATATCAGTATAGACGTTAGGGAAGTTATCCAGAAGGCGGCCTAAATCGTCCAGATCTCCTCCGCGCCAGCCTAGGTGAGCGTTGATGAAGGTGGTACTCGGATGTTTGGCGAAGAGGCGTGACTGCTCGTCCATGATTGTTTGCCAACATGGATAGTGGAGCGGCGAGCGTACGCGCGCAGGATACATGCGCAGTTCGAGCCAGCGCTCGTTGTATCTGTCGGCAGGATCGAAGAAAGGCTTCGGGTCGGCTGTGTGGATGAGAACCGGGGTCTTCAGATGAGCGCAGAGTTTAAAGAGTTCATCGAAACGCGAATCGTCGACGTGAATACGCTCACCGTTTGCATCCATAAGATCCATGCCAAAGTTTTTAAAGATCTTTAAGCCTTGCGCACCGTGGCGCACATCCTTTTCGAACTGAGCAGCTACGAGATGTGAATATTCCGGCGCGGCGATCTGTGAAAAGGTTATGTTTGCGAAGGTAATGAAACGTCCACGGGGTTTGCTGAAAGCTTCCACGCGGCGGAGCAGTGTGCTTCCGTAACCGCCACTAAGGTTCACCATAACCGCCAGATTTAATGCGTCCATCTCCTGGCACGTCTGGTTTAAGGCTTCGTCGGAGAGCTCAACATTGTGATGGTTGTGAACGTCGATAAAGGGATAACGAGCTTTTGCCGGGTGATGCTCTGGAACAATTAAAGTCGAGACAGGTTGATACTCCTCGAGCAACATATTGCTAGCTCTCCTATAAAGGAAGCATCACCACGTTCGCTGTGCCGCGCAGGTCGATTCGTTCATAAGTTAATTGCGCTCCCGGCTGAACAACGAAGCCTTTCCTCCTGGTCTTGATTCCTATCGTTGAAAAGTCTTGCGGCTGTTCCTGCGTCGCCCCGTCCACGGGTGGAACTATGAGGGTCAAGGTAAGCTCTCCTGTATCGAAGTTCGGCTGCAGAGTCACTGTTGCCATAATGCCCAGTGGACTGTCTTGGATGCGGACCTGCGCGCCAGAGAATGCGAAGCTGCCTTCACTTCCTTGATAGTCAAGTCTGGCTCCACGAGCCGATGAACCCGAGTTCTCGATCAAAGGGCCCGGAGCAGTGGGATAGTAGTTGATCTTGAGGGATTCGTCTTGATCCTTAAAGAGATATTGGTTCGGTTGTGCGCTTGTCACTTGGGCTCCTCTCGTTTCCGCATCGAGATGGACGTGCTTGCCAGAGCGATCGCAAGTCCATCGTGTGGCCGCGTAGCTTCCGGAGTTCACCGCCGGGTAAGCTCGACGGCTGGGGTATCGACGCTGATGTGAGTTGGTTAGATTTGACCCGTAAAGCACATGGATATGCAGAGGTGTTTCCAAAAGCTGGAAACCAACTTGGCCGGAAAGACCTGCGAATCAGGCAGATTCCAAATTATTCGGTAAGGAATTACCTAATACAAGTTCGGACGAGATAGTGCCACATCCAGCGATGGTTGGCAACAAAAAAATAACAAGAAGGCAGTTCAACCGCGGAATCTTGACCTCGTTATGCTTCGGAATGCCATTTGGGAGCGGCTGCCTATGAAATTAAAACCAATCTGGCGCAATATCACTTGCGTTCTGCAAGTGATATTGGTAATGTTGCCGACGTGCCGGGAAAGCCTAAGTCAAAGCGCCGTTCCGGCTGTCCGGTGAGCATAGGACTCGAGGTGTTTGGAGATCGATGGTCGCTGCTGATCATTCGCGACCTGATGGTTCGCGGATACCGGACCTTCAAGGAGTTCCAGGGGTCGGGCGAGGGGATTGCCACAAATATCTTGGCGGACCGTTTACATAAGCTTCAAGTGGCGGGGATCCTCGCCTCGGAGGCGCAGGAGGCGGATGGACGAAGAGTGAACTACCGGCTGACAGAGAAAGGAATTGGCCTAGCACCGGTAATTTTAGAGTTGCTGATCTGGGGGGCGCAGCACGAGGAGACGGCGGCACCCTGCGCCGTCATCGTGGAGATGGAGAGGCATCGTGAAGAAGTACTCGCTGAAGTACGGCGACGTTGGAAAGAACTGGATCCAACTCCATTCCTACTCCCATTTGTTGGAAAGCCGCCGGGCAAAGCCGGCGCAAAACTCAGAAAGGAGTAAGGGATGAGCAAGGTACGAGTACTGGTGGGTACGCGCAAGGGCGCATTCGTGCTGACGTCAGACGCAAAACGTGAACAGTGGGAGGTCAGTGGACCTCACTTCGGAGGCTGGGAAATCTACCATGTCAAAGGATCGCCGGCTGACCCGAATCGGCTGTATGCGTCCCAGTCGAGCAGCTGGTTCGGGCAGCTGATCCAGCGCTCGAATGATGGTGGCAAGACGTGGGAGCCGGTAGGGAATCAGTTCGCGTACGACGGCGTACCCGGCACCCACCAGTGGTACGACGGCACGCCTCACCCTTGGGCGTTCAAGCGAGTCTGGCATCTGGAACCATCGCTCACCGACCCGGATACCGTCTACGCCGGTGTGGAAGACGCGGCCTTGTTCCGTTCGACCGACGGCGGACAGGCATGGCAAGAGCTCTCCGGATTGCGCGGCCATGGTTCAGGGCCTCGTTGGCAACCGGGCGCCGGTGGCATGTGTCTACACACGATTATTCTGGATCCGAGCGAATCGGGCCGGATCTTTATTGCCATCTCGGCTGCGGGCGCCTTCCGGACCGATGACGCCGGCGAGACGTGGCAACCGATTAACCGTGGACTGCGGTCCCAGTATATCCCCGATTCGAATGCCGAGGTCGGCCACTGCGTACACCACATCGCGATGAACCCGTCCCGTCCGGGCGTGTTGTTCATGCAGAAGCACTGGGACGTCATGCGCAGCGACGACGCCGGCGAGTCGTGGCGAGAGGTCAGCGGGGACTTGCCTACAGATTTCGGGTTCGCGATCGACGTTCACGCGCACGAGCCGGAGACGGTCTACGTGGTCCCGATCAAGAGCGACTCGGAGCACTATCCGCCAGACGGAAAGCTACGCGTGTATCGCAGCCGGACGGGCGGACACGAGTGGGAGGCGCTTACGAAGGGCCTGCCGCAACGCGACTGCTACGTCAACGTGTTGCGCGACGCAATGGCCGTCGATTCGCTCGATGCATGCGGCGTATATTTCGGCACCACCGGCGGGCAGGTATATGCATCGTCCGATGCCGGAGACAACTGGAGTCCCATTGTCAGAGATCTTCCGGCCGTGCTGTCTGTGGAGGTCCAGACGCTGCCATGATCCGAGTCATACTCCCGGCACATCTGCGGACGCTGGCGCATGTCGACGACGAGGTGAAGCTCGATGTCAAGGGTCAGGCTACGCAACGCTCGGTGCTCGACGCGCTCGAGGCCTGCTATCCGATGCTATGCGGTACGATCCGCGACCACGTCACGCAACAGCGCCGGCCGTTCTTGCGGTTCTTCGCCTGCGAGGAGGATCTGTCCCACGAGCTGCCGGACGCACCGCTGCCCGACGCGGTTGCGTCAGGGAACGAACCGCTTCTAATCGTAGGGGCCATAGCTGGCGGATAAGGTTTGCACTGCTGCGGTTTCTCTGCCTACCGGACCTTATTTCAAACATCTGCAGGCCATAGAGGCAGGTGCCGTCCTACTCCGGCGCATTCCAATGTACAAACGCCTGCCGGGAGATCAGATTTGAACAACGCATCTAATGATTGTCGGAATATGGAGTTTGATAGTCGAATATAGAGTTCGCTGACAACAAGCGCGTTTTCTATGAGCAGGTCACGGATGTCAACAGTGTTCTTCCTTTAATCAGGTTTCTTTGCTTGTTTTGGTTGCGACGCATGTTGCTCTCCACCGGGTTTCTATGCGCACTCTGGATGAGCTGTCTTGGTGCAAGCTCGGTGCCGGTTGGGGTCGAGAGGAGAGTCGATGCTGCCATTTCTCGTTCGGCCTTGAAGGCCAAAACGCGCACGCAGTCATCGGAACACGGTGTTGTCGCAACGTGTGAACATCGTCTTCTCTTAAGCGACAGCTGCGTAGAACGGCATGTACGGCTCTTGCGTGGTCCAGATGCGATGCAGCAGGACGGCCAACTTACGCGCTACCGCGACAACGGCCTTGCTCTTGGTCTGCTTGCCGCCTCGGGCGGCCAGATGCAGGCCCCACTGTCGAAGCGATGAGTCTCGTCCGTGCGGGCGGAGGATATGGTTGGCACACTCGATCAGCAGACTTCGGAGATAGACGTTGCCGGCCTTGGTGATACCGAGTTGAGGATCATGGTCTCCGGACTCTCTGCGACAGCCTGCACGCCCGCGTGGTCGTTCGATAAGGTGCTCTCCGCAACCGCTCCGTACTTCGACTTCACCGATTCCAAAAGCTGCTCCGACATAACCGCCTCCTCACATCTGCTTAGGCGACTATATTGCTTGCATTCACATACGTCAAGGCGTATACATAAGGAATGGCAAAACGGACCTTCAATGTCGAACGATTCTTTCAGGCTCTCGGGGACACCACGCGGCTACGCCTCCTGAACCTCATGGGCGACAGGAGATTTGTGTCTGCTACTTTGTAGAGATTCTGGGCGGCCCTCAGCCGAAGTTTCAAGGCACCTCGCTTATCTCCGCAGCGCGGGAATCGTCGCGGCGCGACGCGACGGGAAGTGGATGCACTACCGGATCGTCATGCCTCCTCATATCGGAGCGGCGCAAATTTTAAAACAGACCCTCGGCTGGCTGAAAGAAGAGAAGGCGATGCAGGCAGACCGGGCGCGGCTCACCAAAGCCTGCTGCACTCCCTCGAAGTACGCCCTGCTCGACAGCGCTCCGTTGCCCACAACCCTTCAAGAAGCATCCTGCGAGGTCTGCTGATGTCCACCGCTCCCTTCACTCAAGGGCAGTTGCGATTGGCCACTTCGTTCCGTCTTCGGCGACCTTCGTCAACCGCTTTCAGACCGGCACAACGAATATCCCCATCGCCATCGGCCTCATCATCATGATGTTTCCACCGCTGGCGAAGGTCCGGTACGAAAAGCTGGGAGAGGTCTTCCGCAACAAGCGCGTCCTCGGCCTCTCGCTCGTACAGAACTGGCTCATCGGTCCGGTGCTGATGTTCCTCCTGGCCATCGTTTTCCTGCGCGGGGAACCGGCCTATATGCGTGGCCTGATCCTGATCGGCATCGCCCGCTGTATTGCGATGGTGTTGGTCTGGAACGAGCTGGCGGAAGGCGACACGGATTACGTCGCTGGCCTGGTGGCCATCAACAGCGTATTTCAGGTGCTCTTTTATAGCCTTTATGCGTGGGCTTTTTTGACGGTGCTGCCGAAGTGGTTTGGGCTGGAGGGTAGTGTCGTCCAGATCGGTATCGGCCAGATCGCTAAGAGCGGTGGCCTCTACCTGGGCGTTCCGTTTGTGGCCGGGTTCCTCACGCGCTTCGCTCTCATCCGCCTCAAAGGGGAAGAGTGGTATCGGACGCGATTCATCCCTCGCATCAGCCCTCTTACGCTGGTCGCCCTGCTCTTCACCATTCTGGTCATGTTCTCGCTTAGGGCGACCTCATTGTGCGGCTGCCGCTCGACGTGGTGAAGATCGCCGTCCCGCTGGTCATCTACTTCCTCATCATGTTCCTGGTCAGCTTTTGGATGGGCAAGCGCCTGGGCGCGAACTACGCGCAGTCGGCAACGCTCTCCTTTACGGCGGCTGGCAACAACTTCGAGTTGGCGATTGTGGTTGCGGTAGCCGTCTTCGGTCTGAACTCCGGGGAGGCTTTTGTCGGCGTTGTCGGCCCACTGATCGAAGTTCCTGCCCTGATCGGTCTGGTCCACGTCGCTTTCTGGATGCGGAAACGATACTTTGGGGAAGAGACGAAGGGCTTTCAAGTGCGCCCGGTCGAAGACGCTCTTTAGCGGGCTGAAAGTGCATTCTCAGCGCCGTATCAGACCCGCATTGCCGAGACTGCCCTTAGTGGCAGCAATGTTGGGGTTGCCCATACAAACGGTCTTCGCCGATTTGAGGGCGGCAGGGAACTTCTCAGAGGCACCAAGGCTGTAGGGTCTGTTCAGATTATTTGGATACGACAGTACGGAGGCGGCTCGCTTGAGCCGCCTCCGTGAAGCATCGACCTCCAGCAGGCGGCCCGACAACAAGCCCTTTGGACTCGGCTGCTGCTCTCAACTCTGGCCAAAGTGTCTGCAGCGCGCGTATGGCACTGGCAAATCGAGCCCTGATCCGTGGGAGGCTGGTATTCGCTTGCCAGAGTTGCATCCGGAGTTCCCGCCAGGGAATCAACGAAGTCGACCGGGCGGCGAAACAGCGCCAGTAGAGAAAAAGCACCATATCCTGCATCTGTGGCTTTCCACGTGTCGCCCGAATGATTTCTGCTGGCACCACGACCGGATGTGCTACGAGCTCCTCGAAGAAATCCGAGTCGATTTCCAACCCAAAATCCGCTCCTTCTTCCTCGACGGTATGCTGACGGCTTCCGCGGCCATGCATCTAAAAGTTGATCGAAGTGGGAAGGTGCGAACGTCGGATCACTGGCATGATCTGAGAATCGGAGGTGCTTCCACCGCTCCGTTCCACACCGATCGTCAGGCCGCGAATACGGATGTACCTCTACCGAAGATCGCGCCGATTCTTGCCACCCTGCTGCATATCCACTGCTTCAAGGAATTGGCTGGCCGTCTTCCAAGTGATGAAAGGCGAGCGTGCTTTAACGGCTCTATCAAGCAAAAAGTGCAGCACGCTGCGGTCGCTCCCGTAAGGCAGTCCTGTGTCCAGACTTGAACAGAACGTAACCTTTAGCCGAGTTCCATCGGCAAGCCGTGCGCTTCGAGTGATCTTGGTGAGTGCTGTCGGCTGATACGGCGAGCTACAGAGAATCAGAGCCTGGGCGACCTGATAAAGCTCACCGCTGAGCTCTTTTGCCGGGCAAGGGCGACCACTTCGACCAGCCGCTTTGATATGCGAGGCGAACACCGGTGAGAGGCCGGAACGCTAAAGCCGCCCGCTTTCAAGATGGATTTGACATCCTCCAAGGATGCCTACTCAACCACGACGATGGCAGCGATCTTTGGAGTTGAGAAGTAGACTCGCCTGCCCAGGCGGAGCCGTGCAGCATTCACTCTATCCGAGAAGGGGCTCTTCGTTCGAAGAGTGATCCTGAGACCCTCCACCGAGCGGTTGAGGATCTTCGCTAATTGGGCCAAAGTGATTAGTGGCCCATACTGGTTGTATAGAAGCTCTGCCGTCGACACCGTAGTTTACCCCCAAATTGCTTAGGGATACGGTAGGTGGGGAACCCAGTCGTAATGGAGGCAGACTTGTTCGGTTTAATTTTTTCCGGTACTGACGGAAGTGATGGTCCTCAAGAAAGGTTTTGATTCTGACCAGGCACAGAGCTGCCAGGCCTTTCTGATTGCAAGGCTGCGACTTGGGCTCCCAGAATCGAAAATCTCCTCTAAATGGTGTCATCATTTCCATAGCCGAGATCTGATTGGTCTTCCTCAAGGTTGAATCGTCTTTACCCAAGTCGACCTCGATCCCCTCCGATTCGTAGGCGCTACTCAAGGCCCTCCATACCTCCTCGTTCTTGACTGGGCGACCTGTTATCTCGAAGCCTTTCTTCAGATCCAAGAAGGGAAGGACCAAGTAGTTGGTCCACCGCCCCCTTTGTTTCCGAAACGCTCATCACGATCTTGGAATGTGTAGCCGGTCTCGGCAAAAAATTCGCGCGATTGAGCCAAAGCAGTTCTGAACTGAGCGACAAGTAATTCGTCCGGGAGCAGAGGGTTCAGCCGCATCTGAATCATGGAGCGACGCTCGTATTTGGGGGTTACCGTATGCTTTGCGACATCGGAAAGCAGCTCCATCGCAGGTTCGAAGAAGCGCATCGCGAGCAGAACATTGCAGAGAAGGAACTGAGTTCCGAGTCTGGCAATCGCAGGTAATCCGAGCGGCGCCTCACCAAGGTGGATGAGATCGAAAATGCGGCTCTGGGTGCTTTCAGGCGACATCAGGATGGCTGCATCGCGTGTCGCGCTGAAGTAATCAATGCGCCTGTAGTGGATTGACAAGCGTCTCCCGGAACCTTCTGAAAGGGCCGGTCTGCGTGCACCACGCACACGCTCGCTCCACCGCTGCTCTTGGTATCGACCGCTGCGTACGTCACCGCCCATGAGTGCCTGCTTCGCGGACGGGTCTACACCTGAGGCTCTGGGGTATTCTGCGGGCCGCTTCGGTCTTCAAGAACTCCTGAAATTCGCGGTCCTTCGAGAACACATAATGGAGCGCTTTCTCAATCACATCGTCTGCCTGAGCATGGATGAAGGCGGCATACTGATCGACTTGTTGAGCGACGGCTTTGTCGAGCCGAATAGTTGCACTGATCTGCTCGCTTTGCTGGACTTCTAAGAGGGGCATTTAGGTCTCCTTGGAGGTGAACTTACTGAAGAGTTTGGGTAGCGGGTGGGTCAGTCATAGCTGCAGCATAAAAAAGCCCCGGGGAAGAGGCCCGAGGCTATGCGCGGAAGACGTGAACTCACGGATGACAGGGCAGTTCGAGATGGGCAGGTGGCAAGCTGACTTCAGCGATCTGAACTACACCCTGCCGGGGGCGACGGTGCGGCTGCAGGGAGAGTATTCGCTTGACGGCAAGAAGTTTGATTTTAACGGCAAAGTGAGGACCGAAGCGAAGCTGTCGCAGATGGTGGCTTCGCCATGGATAAGCTCGATGCTGAAGGCGGTGGACCCGTTCTTCCATAAGAACGGCGCCGGAGTAGAGATACCGGTGAAAGTCACGGGGACGAACGGTTCGCCGCAATTCGGCCTAGATGTTGGGCATGAGAACGGGAAGAAGGGACGAACAAAATAGATGAGGCACTGTGACTCCGCTCGAGTTCTCCCCTTGAGTGGGGAGCTGCTGGTTCGATCAGGGGAACTCAGAAGGCGGTACCTTGCCGGTCCGAATACGAGAGTTGATCTGATCACTTGCATTTGCCCCGTTGCGTTCGTTGGCCTTCTTGCCCTTCTGTTACAGTCCGCCTCACTGTTAGCCGAACCGATAGCCGTACGGTATCAAGAAGGATCGGTCCATGGTTTTCTCGTGCTGCACACCCTGGAGGGCAAAGTGCTCGCGGCGGGTGATCAGATCCAAACCGTTCAGGGGGACCGGGCGATGTCCCATCTGATCTTCCGCTTCAAAGACGGCTCGATCGACGACGAAACGGTTGTGTATTCTCAACGCGATCACTTTCGACTCATCAGCGACCACCACATCCAAAAAGGACCGACGTTCCCGAAACCGATGGATGTCTTGATTATTGCCTCAACCGGCGAGGTCACAGTCCGCTACCAAGACAAGGGCAAAGAGAAGATCGAGACTGACCACCTGGACCTTCCGCCCGACCTGGCAAATGGAATCGTTCCTGACATCCTTGAGAATCTCTCGACCGGGACAAAGGAGACGAAGGTATCCTGCTTACTGCGGACCCCACTTGACTTCAGTTCCCAACAGTTGATGCTGCACATGGAGTCGAATGGCGTCTCCGACTCGGACGCGATCAAAAACGTCTTTGGCACGTCTATGTCCCCGTGAGGTGTTAGGGGCCATCCGTAGCCACTCATGTGGATGCTAGTTGCGGGAGATATGAGGATTAAGCCAAGGGTAGCCTATTCGGCTCGCAGCAGTTCGCAACTTCCGTCTACCGGACGGAGCTCGCCAGCCGCCTGCAGGACCTTGGCTATGAGATCGAGCGCGGTAAGCATGGTCAGCCCGAAATCAAGGGTTATAGCCAGGAGTACCTTGAGGCGTCGAGCCCACGCCGGGAGCAAATCAAGTCGCACCTGGAGGAGATTGGGCGCGAAGGAGCGGGAGCCGCCCAGGTAGCGGCGCACCGAACGCGCGATTCCAAGGAGATTCAGTCTCCGGCAGAGGTCCTGCATCGGCACCGGGAGATCGCCGCTCAGTACGGCCATCAGGCCGATTGGGTTGTGTCGAAGGCGTTGACCAACGCGCATCGGCAGGAGGTGGACTCTCCCAAGATCGCCCAGCAAGCGGTCACCTATGCCCGCGATCACGTCTTCGAGCGTTTGGCGGTTCAGGACGAACGGGCCGTCCTGCAATCCGCTATGGATCGGAACACGGGGCAGGCCAGTGCCAGCCAGGTGTGGGCGGAGTTCGAGCGGCGAGCCGCGCAGGGTGAGTTCCGAACGGTGGAGAGCGCACCAGAAGCGGCAGGCGAGCAGTACACGACTGCCGCCATGCTGCGCATGGGGCGCGAGACTGTCGCTCGAATGCAGGAAGGGAACAGGGCCGCGCTCGGCAATGCTCCTCTGATCGAGGAGCGAACCCGGACAGAGACTATCGAACGGCACCCACAACTTAACCCGACGCAGCGAACGGCCGCAGATCAGATCTTCCAGAGCCAGGAGAAGATCGTTGGGCTTGATGGCGTGGCCGGGGCAGGGAAGACCACCACCCTTTCCGTGATTCGGGAGGGCTCTGTTGCGTTAACTGGTCTGTCGTGCCTGAAGGCTCAAGTGAGGAGCCTGTCCCCATGTTCAAGCGTCGCCGATTTCCTGTCGAGATCATTCTGGTTTGCGTGCGTTGGTTGTACTGCAAGTACGGAACAGCTATCGCGATCTGGCTGAGATGATGGCGGAGCGCGGCGTCGAGGTGAACCCGACCACGATCATGCGCTGGATTCATCGCTACGCACCTGAGTTGGAGAAACGGGTCCGCTGGTACCAGCGTTATGGTTCGAACGTCGTGGCGCGTGGACGAGACGTACGTCAAAATCGGAGGTCGCTGGAAGTACCTGTTCAGGGCTGTCGACAAACATGGTGTGCTGATCGACTTCATGCTTTCAGACCGGAGAAACAGCGTTGCGGCCCATCGTTTCCTGAAGAAAGCGTTGACGATCATGAAGGATTGGCCACCCTCCTCGATCACCACCGATCAGCTCGGCTCCTACCCGAATGCCATTGATTGGCTAAAGCGAGAAGGTCGGTTGCACCAGGATACGAAGCACCGCACCTCGAAGTACCTGAACAACATCATTGAAGCCGACCATGGAGCGCTCAAGCAGGTGATCCGTCCTACACGAGGCTTTTAGAGAATGAAGACAGCGACAGCAACGATCAAGGGATTCGAGGTCATGCGTATGATCCGTCGAGGGCAATGCCTCACGTGCAAAAGAGGTGTGCGAAACGAGATTCGCTTCGTCAACAAGCTGTTCAACATCTCAGCTGGAAGGCAAGATATCCAGCCACACTGCGCCTCGCAAAGTTAATGCAACAGAGCCCGATGTACTGCCTGTATATCGAGCTGGTCCGCCGTCTTGATGGGGGGCGAATCGCATGGTCGGCCGCTGCACCGCTTCAACGACGCCTCTGCGTCACGGTAGTCGTTCTTCTGCGACTTCACATAGGGCCTACGAACTAAGCTGGGATGAGGGCACCTAGTGGCCGAAGCTCGCCAGCGTTCGCCCGCACACTAGCGCTAGTGTGCTACTTCTTACTAGGCCTTCTGATGACTTGGTCACACTCTCCGATGGTCCGCGCTCCTCGATCAGCCGATCGAAGAGCGGTTCACGCTGCCGCTGCCCAGGCAGCCCGTCGAGATCAGACTCTCAGAAAGGCTATTGACCTGCTAGAACTAAAGTTAGCTTTTGTGTAACAAAGTTGTAGTCATCAAATGTCCCTGCGGACACCATCCACATGCTCTTTCCGTCGCGGCTCATCCATTTCTGCGGAAAGCTAGCGTTATATTCCCCGCAGGTTCCGAAGTTATCGTTCCGATAAAAGAGATACCACGGGCCTGTAATTTGAGATGATTCGAACAGCGTCAATTGGCTTGGGCAAACGCTATCTGGAAAGTGCTGATGATAGGGTCTAGGGTTCAGATGGCCATCGTGGAAGCCGTAGTTTGCTAAGATGTAGCGCTTTAAGACCGGGTTAAAAGTGACGTGATCTTCACCGGTCATACGCGGATATCGAAAGACTGGCACAGCCTTTGCTCCATCGCTGTCCCAAAGCTCTTGGCCAGATGGCTGCCGTCCAGCAAAGAACTGCCACGCGGACCGCACTAAGATTTGGCCGCTTGGCACCCGCCCGAGCAACAGATAATCTCCATTCTCCCAATAGCTCTTGCCGTCATCAGCAGCCGGAAAGTAGGCGTATACATAGCCATCCTGCGCGTCAGCATTATCCTTCCCAAACTGGATGAAATGAGCAGACGCGACGCGTCCCTCAAAAAAGTTTTGTTTAGTAGCGTCCAGTTTCCATGTCTTCCCAAAGTCATTTGATGTGATAATCCACCCATTCAGATTATGCTGACGGTTGAACGATGGATTATCACCGTAATTCATATTTTCAACTGCAAAGTAGAGAACACTCCTAACGCTAATTACCCCAGCAGGCTTCACGCCCGCTGTTGGATTTGCTCCGGGAATATTTTTGCAATAACGACTGCAATCGACGGGGAGGTTGTTCACGAGGAAAACCGACTGATATGGAGGGGAGTACGGGGATTCGGGGGCATCTTCAATCCGCCAAAAATTCATCGGGCTTCCTTGGTTGTCGCCCGCCGCTCCATATAGATTGTCGTCGCTAGCCCAAGTCAACGGCCAAGTGTCCCCGTTCGCAGAATGATAACGATGTGCTCCCCACTCCACACCGGTGATAAGCTTGCTTGTCGGTTGGGACGGAATGCCCTTGTGTTGTTGAGCATACCCTCTAGCGCATCCAAGAAACACGAGTATCTCGAGGAATATCTGAAATCTCCATACAAGCTTAGGGTGACTAATAAAGGTCTTACTTGTCATGAAATCTCTCCACCAGCAGATTGCCCGGCCGGCTGGGCAAAGTAGATAGTTAGTGTAGCGGTTATCGTTGACCGGACCAGTCCTTCGTACAAGCCCAGGGTTAGCTGGCTGTGGTTTAGAGGGTGGTCAGCTCGTGCCTGGTTGCGATCTGAATGGCGTCCTTTCTCCGAGAAGTTACGCTCCTGCCTGCGGACATCCGCGATCTGAAGAGAGCGGAACTCCTGCCGTCCTGCAGTCGATCTGCGTCATAATCCACACCTTCAAGCCTGACTTTTGAGCGCGGCCAACGACCGCTCCTCCGGTCTCGCACAGCCCTTCACTTGCGCTCTGAGCGCAGCGCGATGGCTCAGAGTTATATACATCTTCCTGTCCACAATTCGCAACGTTTCGCTTGACAACCTTTTAACCGTGGGCTATAAAGAGGCCGCTGTTTAGTAAAGCCTTTCCGATTGCGGAGGCCTAAATGTTGTTTAGACGAACGGAATTTGCAACGTTACGAGAAGCGGTTTACTTCAAGGCCCGAGGCCGGCGAATGCAGCGGAAGGTTTGGTTTGACGTGTACGGCCTTCTTCGACACGGAGCTGCCAGAATCCGCGGCATTAGGAGGCTTACACTTTTCGGATTTCTCTGTTTTGTCATAAGCAGTTCTTCTGCATATGCTCAGTTTTCGAGCGGCGTGGATGGGACAGCCCACGATTCGTCCGGCGCTATTATCGCGGGTGCGACCCTTAAGCTCACCGACGTAAATCTTGGAGTTACAAAAACGACACAGAGTAATGGAGCGGGATACTTTCGTATAGACACCATAGCGGCAGGCACATATCGAGTTGAAATCACGGCGCCTTCCTTCAAGACTTGGGTTGAGACTGGCTTGACGCTTCAGGTCCGCGAGGTCCGCACAATTGCTCCTATCCTGGAATCAGGAGCAGTAAACACAACTGTTACCGTATCTGCGACTGAATCTGCGCTTGATCTCGCGAGTGCCTCCACGGATGCGGTAGTTTCTCGCGAAACCGTTACACAAACCCCGCTTGTGGGCCAGAACGTCTACGGATTAGCCGCCTTAGCACCTGGAATAACAGGCTCGGCTCTTACTTCAGGAGACAATTTCAGTAACCAATACGGTATCAGCATAAACGCAGCAGGCCAACGTCAGGAGTCTAATTCCTTCATCATTGATGGAGCCTATGTTGACACACCATCCCTCGGAGGAGAGGCTTCCGTTTCGCCAAATCCCGAGATCGTCCAATCGCTGCAGATCAGTACAAATGAGTTCGATGCATCCAAGGGCAGAACCAGTGGCGCAAATGTACAGGTGTTCACAAACTCAGGGACAAACGAAATTCACGGGACCGGAGATTACTTCTTCCTTAACCAGGCATTAACTGCAAGAACTGAATTCCAATCCAAGGTTCCAGAATATCGTCGCCAGGAGTCGGGCGCCACGCTGGGTGGACCCATCATCAAGAATAAGCTATTTGCTTATGGGGCGATTGATGTTTTGCGCGCGGGCACCGCGTTTAGTCAGGCGACAACAGTTGAAACGCAGGAACTTGAAGCGTATGTCCAGAGTAATTTTGCGAATACTATAGCCGCTCAAGCTCTCAAGATTGCTCCTCCTCAATCCTATGCAACCACGGATATTTTAACGGTTGGCCAAGTAGAGGCCCAAAGACCGGGGTATTATCCCGCACCAAATATTCCCGCGAGCCTGCCCGCAATCGGTACCATAAATGTGAATTACACCATACCTCGAAACGGATATCAATGGAGCTTCCGTATCGACGACTACATCGGTCAGAGCGACCGTATTTATGGAACAGTTTTACGTACCGTGTTCAGTACGCTCGGGGCAGGAGCGCGGCCAGCGTTAAACAATGCAACTACCAATAATGCTACGTTCCTGAATATCGGTTGGACACATACATTCTCCTCGCATTTGTTGAATGAGACCGGCCTCTCCTATGTGCGCCCAAGCTCCACAATTTCCGCGCTTCCTGCGTTGGGGACTACGGGAATTCCATCTGTCTCGATCATTGGGGTCAGCGGCTTCGGACCGGGGCTTGGTCTTTGGGCCCAGAATACGCTTGGATGGCGCGAGACTCTGACCGCAACTATCAAGTCTCACGAACTTAAAATAGGTGGATACCTCGAGAACATACGCGAGAATGACACTATCCCTTTTCGTCCTTTCTACAACTTCAACAATATTCTTGACTTCATTCAAGACAAGCCCACTTCAGAATCAGCCGTCCCAATTAATATAAAGACCCTCCAAGGAGTCACCCCGCTCGAAAACTACCGCCAGCCATATACGGGTATCTTTATACAAGATAACTGGAAGGCTAGATCGAATCTGACTATCAATGTAGGTGTCCGGTATGACTCGCAAGGGCCTCTTTTTGAGGTTATTAACCCACCGTTGAGCTCCTTTAGTCTTGGGTCTGGAAATACGGCGAATTTACAAATCGCCAATGGCACGATTGGTCCTCCGGCACACGGTTCGAACCAGGCCGTAGACCATAATGTGTGGGCTATTAACCCACGCGCTGGTTTCTCCTGGGACGTTTCCGGGAACGGGCGTACTGCAGTTCGAGGGGGGTTTGGACTCTTCTCAGATAGAATGCCCTATAGAAGTATCACCGGTTTAGTAGGTGCAAATCTGCCCTATAGCTACACGCCGTCGCTAAGCGTGTATCAAGGGGATAGCACACCTGTCTTTAACCTGTGTGTCTCCCACGGGTACACTTTAAACTGTCCGCTGCTGATCCCAGCTAATATACAGTTCGATTCACACGGGGGGATCGTTGGCCAGCGTGCAGCCATCGGAGGGTACTCGCCTAACAGCAAAATGGCTCAGATCGAAAACTGGACCCTTAGTGTAGAACAGCAGTTATCTAACGATCTTGTGTTTGAGCTCAACTATTCTGGTATGTCCTCCCACTATCTTCCGATTAATACCGATATTAACCGGTTTAATGGCGACCTTATCGTTAATAAGGGAGCACTCACGCGATTAAACCAGAGCTTCAGCAGTATCGCTTACCAGACGACTAACGGTAATGCTAGTGGTCATTATGCCTCTGCTATGTTGACGCGGCGGATATCACATGGGGTATCACTGCGAGGCATTTATACATGGGGTAAAGCGTTAGATGTCTACAGCACAGCTGGCACCTTGCAGGGTGGGTGTGCCTGTGCAACTACTAATATTATTCAAGCTGGCAATTTCTCGGCTCAGCGGGGCCGGGCTGATTTTGACATACGGCAACAGTTCTCAGCAGATGGTGTGTGGAACTTGCCGAATCCCTGGTCAAGCGGTTGGAAGCGAGATGCGCTGGGGGGATGGCATTTAGGAGGCGTAGCTATACTTCAATCAGGTCTTCCCTTTACTGTCTATACATCAGCTCCATTTCCACAAGGGGATTACAACGCAGATGGGTATAACTACGATGTTCCAAATACACCAGTATTTGGAAAGCATCTGAGCGGCCAATCCAGGCAAAGCTTTCTACACGGCTTATTTCCGGCATCGGCGTTCCCGCATCCTTCCCTGGGTCAAGAAGGCGATCTAGGCAGAAATACGTATGACCAACCTGGATATTCTAATGTAAATCTTAACGTAGGGAAGCTCTTTTACCTACCATGGTTCCATAGTGAGAAGCTCAATCTGGAGCTTCGGGGGGAAATCTTTAATCTATTCAACCGTCCCAATCTGATTAATATGGATACAAATCTTGCTGACTCACAGTTTGGTCGTGCAACGTCTCAATTACCTGCCCGAGATGTACAACTCCATGCGCGTGTTCAGTTTTAAACGCTTGATGGCAGCAAGACGCAAGGGTACGGTGTTGGAGTGCCCGGCTCGATGTTAACCAGCGAAATTAGGACAAGCGGTAACAAGGAGAGCGGAGATTGAGCAAGGCTAGAGCCGGAACGGGGAGCTGCGCAAAGAGCTGATCCGGCTGGTACGGCAGAAGCTCTGCTATGGGTACCGCAACGGGCGACCTCGGTAAAAGCCGTATTTGCGTCATCGCCCATAGGAAGTACTAGAGCGTTTCCCTTAACAACCTGGGGCTGCAACAAGACCCAACTCCACGAGCCCACTGCATCTCATCGCATACTATACATTGTACGGAGGGCTAACTCTTACTGGACTGGGACGTTAATTAAGAGTTGCGATGAGCAGTCCTTCTTTGACCGACCGCAGGCATGGGAACATCCCTTCTTGGCTTACACCATTGTGAAAAGACGATATGCCTTACAAGCCAGATTTGCACAAGAGTCAACGGCGACAATCTCGCAGCGTTAATCGTCGCGAGTTTCTTCTGATGACCGCGGCAACCTCAACCATGGCTTTGGCGCAAGGTGTGTCATCTCGTGGAGTAAAGCCACAACCGCGGGGTAAAGCATCCGGCAGGCCATTCCTCGCGCACTTTACCGATGTGGCTGCCACGGCCGGCCTCACGGCCCCCGTGATTTACGGCGGCGTTAGTCACAAAGAGTACATCTTCGAGACTGCCGGCTGCGGAGCTGCCTTTTTTGACTACGATAATGATGGGTGGCTAGATATTCTCGTTCTCTGCGGCCTGCGCCCGGGAGAGACAATTGCCGGCGCGACGAACCGGCTTTACAAGAATAACCGGGATGGCACATTTAGCGATGTTACGGAGGAGGCAGGATTAGTGCGTAGTGGATGGGCCAGCGCCGTGACCATCGCGGACTACAATAATGATGGCTTTGAAGACATTTTCGTTACGTATTATGGCCAGAATGTTCTTTACAAAAATAATGGCGATGGAACATTCACCGATGTAACAGAGCGCGCAGGCCTGGCCTACAGTGGCGAGCCCCGCTGGGGCTCAGGCTGCACATTCCTCGACTATGATCGTGATGGGCATCTTGACCTATTTGTCGCCAACTACTTGAAGGTTGATCTGCCTCACTTACCAAAGCCGGGTGACAGCCCCATGTGCGACTTCAGAGGGGTGGCTGTGAACTGCGGACCGCGAGGCCTCCCATTTGCTCGAAATTATCTGTACAAAAATCAGCGGGACGGCTCGTTTCGCGAGGTCAGCTTGGATATTGGAATAACAAGCGCCACGGCCGCTTATGCCATGACGGCTGTTGCAGCCGATTTTGATGCTGACGGATGGACTGATCTTTATGTCGCTTCGGACTCCACGCCCAGCTTACTGCTGATGAACCAGAAGGGCGCGGGGTTTCGGGAAGAAGGCATTCAACGCGGCGTGGCTCTCGGCGAGGATGGCATGGCGCAAGCGGGAATGGGCATCGCCGTAGGAGATTACAACCTCGATGGACATCTCGATATCTTCAAAACGCACTTCCTAGAAGATACGGACGTACTTTATCAAAACGATGGTTCCGGAATGTTCACTGACATGACGATGGCGGCCGGTCTTGGGGTCGAAACACGTTACGTCAGTTGGGGTACGGGGTTCGCGGATCTGGATAATAACGGGTGGCCGGACTTGTTTGTAGTGACCGGATCAGTTTATCCAGAAATTGAAGCAAAGTTGCCCCAATATCCGATGAAGACCCCACGCCTGATTTTTCGAAATCTAGGCAATGGTAAGTTCGAAGAATTGATCGAAGAGGCTGGACCTGGAATCGCCGCCGCTCACTGCAGCCGGGGCTGTGCCTTTGGAGACTTTGATAATGACGGAGATGTGGATATGCTGATTGTGAATTTGAACGAACCCCCCTCTCTTCTCCGCAACGACCTCCGCAGCGCCGGGAATTGGCTGAAGGTTCGACTGGTTGGCACTAAGTCGAATCGCAGCGCAATCGGGTCCAGAATCGTGGCACGCTATGGCGGCAAGATCCAGGCGCAGAGCGTTACCGCTCAATCCAGTTTCTACTCTGTGAATGACCGCAGGCTGCATTTTGGATTAGGCACGGCAACGCAGGCCGATATAGAAATCTTCTGGACCAGTGGAGCCGTTGAGAAACTATCTGCTATCAAGGCGAATCAACTTGTTGTTGTCCAGGAAGGGCACGGGGTGGTGCAGCATTCGGATTTCAAGGCTGGTAGAAGCCAGGTTAGGTGAAGCAGTGGGGATCGAGCGATTTGTCATGGTCAGCCAGATCATCCTCCATATGGCCGGCTTCTAAAAGGGTTAAGCTGGATGAGAAACGACAGAATCGAAGAAGTATCTTCGCCTGGATGTCGGCGGAAGTAATGCCCTTTCACCGGGCCTGCTAAGAGAGTCAGCAGAATGGCGGAACAGTGAACGGTGCACCTCAAGCCTGAACCCGAACTGGTTCCACGAGACCGATTGCGATTGTGAGGAACGGCGCGCACGGGATCGCTATCGGGGCAGGAGCATAGCCTGGGAACCCCTTCTCGAGTCCGACAAGAATCCGCATAACAGCAAAGTTTCTTACCTAATTACTTACCGTCTGCTGATCGTCATTCTGAATTCGCGAACATGCGAACGATAGTGCAGACTGTTTTTACGCCAACTGCCGGAAAACTGAATCCACCCCACCAAATCATTCCCCTGTAGTTTCAGCCATTTCAGCGGGAGTCGAGGACAATACGGATTCATGTCTTGCGATTCCCACATCGCTTCGTGATGCACCAGGGTAAAGGGTCCCCATGGATGCGGGGCGTCATAGATTGCCAGCTCCGTCCCGTCATCCGGTGAAAAGTCCTTGTGCAGCCACCAGGTCAACAGGACGTAACGCTTGATCGAGGGGATGTAAACCATGTCTGGCAGGCTGATCCGGCGATCTTCCGTGAGAACCGGAATGGCCTGTTGGAGGTTGCTGCTCCAACGCGGATGGTTGTCGTCCTTCAGTTCTGAAATCCACTCCCACGCACTCACATCCTGAATCCTATCGGCAAGTACCCGGCCTACACGCAGATTGCTGCCGTTGTCCCATTGATCTGTGGAAACCGCGTATACGTACTTGTCAGGCGCATCGGCATTATTGCGGCCCGTGTTGACGAAAGCCGGTCCTCCGAAATTGTGTCCCGGAAACATCGGGCCCTTGATGTCCTTAATAGCAGGAGTCCAGGTCTTGCCATGATCACGAGAGCTGACGATCGTTGCATCGCTGCCGTGTTGACTCTTAGTGCCATAGGCGGGCGGCTTCGCCCCAAGCAAGTTCTGGAATGCCAGGTAGAGCACTCCTTTGACGCAAATCATTCCGGCCGGCTTCGTACCGTTGCCACCCGAACCTTTGTAGTCAGGCATGGAATTAACCCGGGTGATCGTGTAATGAGGAGGCATTCCGGAGAATTTTTCGACATCCAGGCCGTCGTTCTTGCCTCCCCAGCTCGGATCGCCAGCCGAGGTATATATTTCGCCATCGTCAGCCCAAGTCATGGGGAAAGTGTCTCCGCGTATCTGATAACCGGCTTTGCCGAAATACGGGACGAGGGGACCGATAGACTTCGTGTCCTCTCCGCGAGCGGGCAGGGGATACTCGACTTCATTCCCTATCCAGTTGAATCCCACGATAACGTCACTCTTCTCTAATCGCGGCTGGTCCCGGCTAACTTGGGGATCTTGGCCAAAGAAAGATGCCGGCACGATCATCACGATGGAGAGCAGTGCAACCGCTAGCGATGTAGTTGCCCAGTGCGCGGCATTGGTCCGCGCTTTATTGGCAATGGGGTGTAAACGCGAATCGAAACGTTCCGATTTCATTTTAGAGTGCGCCTTGTATCGCGATTTGACCTGAATTGAATAGCAGACCAGTTTCTATACCTGTCGTCCGGTGACTGTCAAATTAGTCTAAAAGGTGCGATTCATGAATCTCAGCCCAGACTGGTCCGAGTTCTCGGGGTCAGGTCACAGCGCTCCACCGGCCGCTGATCGGCAGAAGCTGCTTACTACCTTTGCGCTGCTTGGTTCGGCTCGACGAGTTTGTAGCGCTTGCGGTTATCGTGCTGTTCGAGGGCATCGTGTTGCAAGGCCACAAAGCGTTTTACAAGAGCCTGGATCTCAGCTTTTTGTCCGCTGTTACGCGAGGCCATAATTAAATGATAGAGGGCGCTTTGATCCGATGGGTCCGTTTGGAGTGCAACGCGGCACTGTTCAATGGCAAGAGTATTTTGGCCCGATTTCAAGTACATACTGGCAAGAAGGTCTCGTGCAGGCGTCAGGTCCGGTTTCAATCGAACCGCTAGCAAAGCGGAATCCATCGCCCGCCGAAACGCCGCACTCCCTGCCTTGGCTCCCTGGTCGAGCAGTATTTTAGCCAACAAGAAGTGGAGGGATGCATCATTCGGATGATCCTTTAACTTCTTTTGTATCGCCTTTAGGGCTTGCTCCACGTCGCCATTCTGGATTTCCGTCAAAGCCAGAGCATAGGAGCCGGTGCCTTCGGCAGGATTGAGTTGTTCCGCAGTTTCAAAGTCGCGCTCTGCATTCTCGTATTGCGCAAGCTGACCGTATAGGAGGCCCCGCGCGATATAGAGGCTGGCATCGTTGGGGATGCGTTTAAGCCCCGCGTTGATCATATCGACTCCCACTTGAAAGGACTCATGGCTGAGACACAGTCCGGCGAACCGGACATAGTAATCGGCATTGCTTGGGTCCAGGACGATAGCTTGCCGGAGAAGCGAGACAGCGCTTGGAGTGTCGCCCAGTGCCTCGTAGGCTTGAGAGGCTAAACTTAGAACATCCGGATCAAGCGTTTGCGCCGATAGGAGCGGCTGAAGCGTTTGGATTGCATCTTCATTCCTGTTGACCATAGTTTGCATAAGCGCAAGGTTATATCGCGGATTAGACTTTTCTGGTAGCAGTTTTACGAGTCGCTCAAATATTGCAGCAGCCTGTGCAAACTGGCTTCGGCTCATAAGGCAGTAACCATACCATTCCAATGATTCGGGATGAGATGAGACAGGCTTATCGACAAGCTGAAATTGAGAAATTGCTGCAGTACAGTTCTTCTGCTTGGCTTGAGCGACAGCCAGCATCTCATGGGCGGTCTGGTCACTTGGATTCGCCTTCGCTATTTTCTGCAGGACTGGAATTACACGCTTATCCCCGGCTTGATAGAGAAGCTGGGCTGCGCCTTTCAGCGCTGCAGGATAATCAGGAGATAGAGCCAAGGCGCTTTGGAACGCCGCCAACGCTGGTGGGGCCTCACCTTTCAGCGAGAGCGCAATCCCTTTCAACGTCCAAACCCGGAAATCCCGAGGATCTCCCTTTAGAGTGGAGTTAGCGATCGATAAGGCCTCGTCGTAACGCTGATTGCGAATCGCAGATTCAATCAGCACCACCGGAGCTGGGCCAGCCCTCCCTCGCGCGGGCAAGAATAGAAGCATAATGACCAGGAATATGAAGCTGTTACGGAACATACATGAACGGTCGTTTGACACTCAGGAACCTCCGCATTTGCCGCAAACATTGTCTCGACAACATGTTTGTAGCATGTGAAGCTTCTGCCCCTTCAACCAGATAAATCGTTAGGGTTACGACGACTGCCATGGTTGCTGCTACGTGGCCAGAAAAGTAACACATAGATCAATCCAAGGATTAGTAAGCCCGCTCCCCACCAGAGCTGCAGATGCAGTCCGTACATTGCGATGCCGCTATGTAGGCCTCCTGAAAAATCAGAGATGCCGGCTGCGAGGATGAGCACCCCATAGATGCTCAACAGGCAACCAACAAAGAACCAAACTGGGATCATCCGCCTCATCTATTCAACCTACCAAAAGATGACATTCAGCAGCAGGAATGCAGCAAAGATTGTCCCTGCCCAAAAAAGCGGCCGATGCAGGAGAGACACTGACTTCCCTGAGGGCAAGGGAGTCAATCCATACACCAAGTTTTTCAGCTCCGCTTCTGGCTTTGGCCGTGTAAATATAGACACCACTACAGTTACAATTACATTGACAATCAGGGTCCACATCGAGCGATACACATTCTCCGCCATGTCTTTAGCATCTGTTGAGAATGCAACATAACGCAGAGCCGAGGGATCAACCTTTACCCATGCCCAGAGTGCACAGGCAGTCAGAATGCCCGCAACAAGGCCCCACAATCCGGCGGCAGGTGTAGTACGCTTCCATAGCATGCCCAAAATTACTGTGCCAAACATGGGAACGATGAAGAATCCAAAGAGCATCTGCGCATAGACAATGATGCTCGAGAAGTTCATGACCAGGTAGGCCGTTCCAATACTTACAATGACCCCCAGCAACGAGCACCACCGACCCATGTTCAGATAGTGCTGGTCGGTTGCAGTCTTCCTGATCAGCGGCTGGTATATGTCATATGTCCACACGGTGGAGAACGCAGTTACATTGCCCGCCATACCGCTCATAAAGCCTGCGATCAACGCTGTAATTCCGAGGCCCAATAAACCTGGCCCGCAGTAGCGGGCCAGCATCAGCGGGAGAACCTCATTGTACGTATGAACGCCGGGTTGACCTCCAAGCATTTCTGGCACGAGCCTGAACGGGAGCACCGCGATCGCCAGCAGTCCTGGCACAATCACGATGAGCGGCACCAGCATTTTCAGAAAGGCCCCCAAAAGAGTGCCTAACTGGGCCGATCGCAGACTCTTTGCAGCCATTACTCTCTGTACCACCAGGAAGTCGGTGGTCCAGTAGCCGAAGGAGATCGCAATACCCCAGCCAAAGACAATGCCTGTCCAGTGGACACCCATCGGATTGGCCGTAGAGGAACCGAGTCCACGCCACAGGTGGGTGAAGTCCTGGCCAGGGAAGGCGGCATTGACCCGGTGAACCAGGCCGGTCCATCCTCCGGTCTCGATCAGCCCAGCAACAGGTATCACGAGGCATCCTAGCCAGATCAGGACGAATTGCAGCACTTCATTGAAGATGGCTGAAAGCAGGCCGCCGGCCATTACATAGATCCCAACGGTAAGCGACGAGACCCAGATACTAAAGTGGATATTCCAGCCGAGGATGACTCTGAGAATTACGGCCATCGAATACATATTGATACCGCTCATCAGAATCGTCATTATGGCGAAGGAGACGGCGGAAACCGACCTCGCCCCTTCACCGTAGCGCAGCTGCAGATAACCCGGAACGGAGTGTGTTTTGCAGATATAGTAAAACGGCAGCATCACGAGTGCGAGGAAGAGAATCGCCGGGACCGCCGCAATCCAGTATGCGTGGGCGATAATGATGCCATATTGGTACGTTGCCGCGGCATACCCCATCATTTCTAGCGAACCCAGATTAGCTGATATGAAGCTGAGTCCCGCAATCCACGCTGTCATCTCCCGGCCGGCCATAAAGAAATCATTACTTGTGCCCGTAAAGCGCCGCAAATAGATCCCCAACCCCAGAACCAGAACGAAATAGAGAACAATAATGGCCGTATCTGTTGGGTTGAGGTTCACTAATCGGGTATGCGCGAGAGCAATCAGACAAAGCATTCGAGGATCCAATGTGAAAGGCTGAACACTGTAGAGTGAACAAGAGAAAAGACTGCCGTCTACCAGCTTATTGGTGATTTTCAGGAGTGCAACACTTCGATAGAGGTCCCAAAATTCCGCCCGTTCTGCCGTAGCCTCTTGATGAGGGCTTCTCTATTCAGGAGACAGGCTGGCAAGGGTGTCCGCATTGGACAATCCGACCTTCTCAGCCTCACCATTCGCACACTCTCGTGTCCTGCCGCGGTAACGTGCGAAGTACGTTTCTAGATTTTTTGCGTACTCCTGTCAAGCGAAAACATCGCGACATTTACGGGCCGGATATACGGCTCTATGTGTGACCAATCCTGCCGGAAAAGCCAAGAGCATCCACAGCAAACAAAACGTTATGATCGGAGCTATAATCTACGCTGATGCCTGGGTCGCCTAACTACACTATGCGGGATGTTGCGCGCCTTGCTGGCGTGTCTACCTCAACTGTTTCTGCCGTCATTAACGGCAGTCCCTCTGTCAGTGCCGAACGTAAAGCGCAGGTTCAGGGCGCCATGGCGGCTCTAGAATATCAGCCGGATGCGATTGCAAGAAGCCTGAAAACCGGCCGGTCCAATGCCATTGGCATCGTTGTGCCTGATATCACGAATGCCTTCTATCCGGAGATAGTACGCGGCGCAGAAGAGGCCGCCCAAGTAGCTGGGTATTCCGTGCTTCTCTGTGATTCGAGCGAGGATTGTCAAAGCGAAGAGCGGCACTTGGCGGCTCTATTTGCTCGCCGGGTTGACGGTGTGCTACTTGCCTGCTGTGCTAATTCCAGAACACACCACGCAACTGGGCGGCGCCGTTATCCCATTGTCTATATTGACCGCCTTCCGTCCGCGGGTGCTGATTACACTGTGGCGACTGACAACATCGAAGCTGGCTTCCTGGCAGCCAAGCACCTGCTTGGGCTTGGTCATACACGCATCGGCATTTTAGCCGGACATCAGGCGCTGTCTCCACACCGTGATCGACTGGAAGGTTTCCGCAAGGCTATGCAGGAGTCCCATCTTCCAATCCTTGATGAATACCTTATCTACGGAGGTGTTCAGGTGGAAGACGGATTGGCTGCTGGTCATCGTCTTCTTGAACTCCCAATTCCACCAACTGCAATCATGGTGAGCAATAATAAACTGCTGCTAGGAATTCTGCAGAGCGTAGACGAAAAAAACATCGCTATTCCCGGACAATTGAGCGTTCTTGGTTTTGATGATTACATCTGGAACAAGTATTTCAGTCCCAGCTTGACTGCAGTTGCACAGCACACACATGAAATGGGCCGGAAATCCTTTGAACTGCTGTTGCAGATTATTCGGCGTAAGCCGGAAGAAGAATCACATGCCATGCATATCCGTCTTCCCGCAGAGCTGCGCATAAGGAATTCGACGGCTCGTCCGGAGAAATATGCCCCAATACCCGGAGGTGGCTATGCAGGTTCAACACGGCAAAGGCTGAGATGAAGAATGCTCTCTGGCTCCTATTCGTTCTGCTTCCTGGAGGTTGCCTCGCTCAGATCGGCGGAACAGCACCTACTTCCTCGACCGGCTCCCATGCCCAGCCTTCCGGCCCCCCAGCGCTCAGCAGGATCTCGACAGCAACCTCGGCGACAACCATTGAGGCCTCGTTTGAGACGGCTGCGTTTGCTTCACCATCGCTCACGTGTGGCACAGCCGCAGGCAGTTACACCAACCTGTCGGTAGATAGTGGCGTAGGAACCGCTCTGATTCACCAGCAGATAGTCGCAGGGCTTAAGCCCTCAACGCACTACTACTGCAAGATCACGGTTAAGAATGCAATCGATTCGGCATTGAGCACATTCACGGCTACGACGCAGGCACCACAGGCTAGCACGCCGATCACAGGGCTAACCATCGGACCCATGCAGTACTACAACAACCTCAATCCAAAAAACCAAGGGACCGGCGACACGTTCTACAATTGCAAGTCGAACGATAGCACGACCTACATCACTAGCGACGATAACAGGGGCTTTATGGTGAGCGGCCAACCTGCGAACGTTGCCACGCCGATGTCGCTTATGAAGTTCCTCTCGGAGGACCCATTCGTCATCCAGACTGTAAATCCCATGAAAGGCTATGGCACGTTTCTGGTCTATACAGCACCTGACTATCTAAGCTCGAAAAATACGGGCCTGTTTTGTATGGGTGGCTATCTTTACATGGCCATTGGAAGGCAAGGCGGTCAGCCAGGTAGTAAGGGAACTCCCACGATCGACGCAGGTGGCGCCTTCCCTCAACGCGCTGGGCAGATCATCTGGAGCGCGGATCACGGACGGAGCTGGAACAACTTCCAGAATCCCAGGAAGTTCTTTCCGGGGGGCGCGGAGACAAACCCTCCTGCTTCGCTAATGTTCGGAACAACGCCGACGCTCTTCGCTTCGGCCGAGTTTGTCCACTACTGCGCAGACGATGGGACTCTAGGCTACACCTTGGCTTGCAACCAGCACGACAATGGCGACGCCTACGTGTACCTGATCGCAAATGAGGGCACTTGGAACGGAGGCGGAACACGGGGAGGCGGCAATGCCTTCTATATCGCCCGCGTCGCACGAGCGAAGCTCCAGGATCTCAACGCGGCCGAGTATCAGTGGTACACAAAAGGGGATGGGTCGCTCGATTCGAGCTGGAGCAACACACAGGCCAATGCAACAGCGATCATCACCAATTACGGGAAGCTAGGCGAGCCGAACATCCAGTATTTCCCGGCCCTGAATCGCTATCTCCTGCTGACGTTCTACTATCCGCAGGGGGTTGTGGGCGACAGCAAGAATCTCACCAATTCAGTGTGGCTAGGCTATGAAGCACCGCATCCGTGGGGACCGTGGACGCTGATTCACACAAGCACATGGCCAGGTGCGTACAATCCCGTTGTCCTGAACGACACCGCATACACCGGCACCACCCCGACAATCATGTGGACTGGCGACTTTGCTAACCCAGCGAACTACACCATGCGGTTCGCCACGATCACACTGCGCACTAGCGGTTTGCGGAAGAGCAGTTCCGCCGTCCGCAACTTTAAAATGGCTTGTCCGGCCGAAGAAGATCAATAGCTCTCAGAAACGAGTACTTCAGCCCGAACTGAATCTCACGGGCCGGAGTTGCGTAGAAAGTCTGACCGAACTGAGCTGATGTCAATATAGCCAGGCAGTGTTCTTCGACAGCGGCGCACGGATCTACCGGTCGCTTTGCTGATCTGTGCCCGGTAGCATTTGAGGTAATTCCTCGCCTGCGATTTGAAAAGAGCGGAGGGTAGTTGGCACTTATCATTCCGTCCTTGGTCTCTATGAGCCAGTCCACGACCTCTTTCCACTCCTTGAGGTTGGTTTCTGCGATGAAGGCCGGAAGTGCATCTCTGTGAACGCGGGTGTGATTGGAGACAACCCGAACCTCTCAGCAAGGTACAGGGCTAGCTCATCAGCATCATCCTGAACGGGGATTGGGTGGGTGGCTTTGCCGTTAGTCGCCGAATCCGGCTTTGTCTCCGCTGCTGGTGTGGTTGCTGCCTCTGGCCTTTTTTGCGAGTCGAGTTACAACTCAGCATCAGCGTCGTGTGCGGCTCGCTTTGGTAACAGCACGCGAAGGTCCGATTCTAATGCGGCGAAGGCGCGAGGGACGATGCGCCGCTTGCTGGTGCCATTCTGGCCTGCTGAATCCTTTTGCTCGATGAAGCCGTCGAGCCGAGCCTTACGCACCGTTTTCTGCACATAAGAGATGGTGCAGCCGTTTTCAATTGCGAGGACGCGGTTAGAGGCGAAGCCCCAAGTTCGCGGCTTCGACCCTTCGTGATCTCCGATGTGCCACAGGATCGCCAGCTGAACGTGACTGTAGCCACGCCGCAAGAGGACGGGAGCAAATGTCTGCGGGAGTGCTGATCTGTCGTAGGCCATTTAATTACCTCTCTCGGGGGTAATACAGTCTGACCGGAAGTCTGGGGGCGAAAGTGTCAAAAGAATTTGTTGTGCCTGTTTTGCTCTACACCAATGGTTGGCAGTCGAAAAGCTTGTTCACTTCAGTTTTTCTGGCATGCGCTAGCTAGGGTATAGGTCGTGTGTGTCACGCGACCTGCATGAGACGAATAATCGTTTCGCCCAATAGGGACGCGGATGGGCGCGATCGATCCGCAATCGATCCGCAATCGATCCGCAATCACTCCCCGGCGAGAGAACCGATTTAACCCAATAACGATGATGGTTCCGGAGATTCAGAGACAAACGAATTATGGGGCCATCACGCGACCGTCACGCGAGCATCACGCGACGCATGGACTAGTTAGGGTATGCGGTATGGACTAACCAGAACATGGGGACATGGACCAATTAGGGTATGGGGACATGGACTAACTAGTGCACACGAATCAGGTACTTAAGCAGGAACTTGAATCAGGTATCTAACAAGGAAGCTAAGAACGGGCGGCAACGCTTCGCGTCGCTGGCTAGCTTGCGCTGGGTTCTTTCGAACCAGAAGCAACAGCAAACCGCTTCTGGTCGGCTCAGCAAGGAATACGGGTGACGTCTGGACAAACCTCATCACGAATCGCTACGCTCTGCATTCTCCCGCGGGTGATCATCACGACGGCTCTCCCAATTTCTCAATTTGAGAAATCCAGCAGTCTGATGGCGAGTGCTTGAGGGGCAATCAGGCCAGCCTCCCCCTTGGTCTTTGACGGATCGCATTGGATCGCCGCCGACCAGTGTGGTGGGAGGCTGACTCCTGCAGGCATGTTGCGAACTGCACAGCAGTCGGAAGGCTTTATCGCGTTCCTTGGCTTATCGATGTTTTCGCGGCTGCACGCGTACCACTTAGGTGTACGCATATCCATTCACTCGCAGTGTCACCTGCTCACGTGAGGTGATCGAGCGGGGAGAACCGATCCTATGCGTCCTCTCATGCCCTATGCTCATAGTCTGGAGGCAGAATGAACACTGGCACGATTTTGACGGAGATCGACCGGGAGATTGCCCGGTTGCAGGAAGTGAGAGCACTGCTAGCGGGCACAGAAGGGAAAGCGAGGGGGCGGGCCGTCCGCGTCTGGTGAGCGCGCCGGGCAAGTCGGCCAGCATTAACTCAACGGAGTTCGAAGGGAACCAGCCCAGCCGGAGAAGCGCCGACAGAAGATGAGCGCGGAGGGCCGGGCGAAGATCGGGGCGGCACAAAAGGCGTGCTGGGCTAAGCAGAAGGCCGAGCAGAAAAGGGACGAGAAACAAGCGGCGGGCGTTAAGGCCTCGCCAAAACCGGCCGGGAAGCCAACTGCACGTGAGACCGGGAAGCCCACCCGCCAAGCACATAAGAAGCTGCGGCAGGAAAGCCTGAAGCGGAGACAGAGAGCACGACATAGGAAACATAGGTTTGGTGCGGCCGCCGGCCTACGTGGCCCAGTACTCACTTGCCTCGCATCTCTCCAGGGCCGGAGGCCGTGGCGGCTCATACTGCGCGGCGAAGTTGTCGGAACCATCGGTGAGGCCCGGCCGCGCTCGGCGCACATGTCTCGAGCGCGGCTTGTGGTCATCGGCGTCCCGCACGCGATCGAGCAAGCTGCCAGTGTCTCGCGCTTGAGCAGACGGCTCCTGCGCTCGTAACAGGAGGGTACCGAGTCCCGAACGGAACGCTCGATCTCATGCAAGCGGGGAGGCCCAGGAGAGGGACCGCGGCATGGGAAAGCTTCCGGAAATGGGCGTCGTTAATAAGCAAAAGCAAGCTTTTAGATGAAAGGAATGACTGCACGTATGCGCATTAAACAAGTTTCCGAATGCCCAGATAGACCACGACAATGTTCCATTCGTGAGTAAAACTGCGGAAAGCGCGCAATGCGCTTTTCAATGCCGGGCATGCCTATAAGGACCATCCCTGCGCTACCTTCGTCAAAGATGGATCGCAATTGCTCGAGGCTGTTCATCTGCAATCGGTCCGCTTCATCGACGAGGATGAGAGTCGTCGGATCCGGCACTCCCCTCTTTCGTGCCTCATACTCTTGGAAGGTCTGAAAGTAGGTCGGATCGACCGGAGGACGGTCACGTGGAGAGCATCCCAATCCGTTCAAGATTTCTCTCCGCTTCGTTTCATCGCGAAGACGAATGGCATCGAGTACTTCAGTGGCCTCCCGGCGGATCGGGCGCAGGGCAATGCCCATTAACCGCTCGCGCGCCAGCCGGATGTCCGCTTCGATTCTGGAGGGCGTGTTAATGACGGAGGCAGTATAGAGAACCGTATCGATGGGGAGCTGATCGCGGGCTTCTGCGGTCCAGCGATCAAGCGGTCCAGCGATCAAATTGAACGATCATTTCTGCGCGACTGTAGCGCAAGGCCGATAGCGTCTTGCCGATACCGGGTGGTCCGTAGCAAAGACCGATGTACCGGAACTGCCGGCAGGCGTCGCAGAATTCAACAAAGCGTTTATGTTCCAGTGTCTCGACGAAGGCCCGGCTACTCGTTACGGTAGCGCTTGATGTGGACTGCTGGCCTGGTTGGGAGTGCTGTACTTGCATGGACTTCCCCCGTTGCTGGACCTTTCTTGAGAGCAGAAGCGTGTCCTCCCTCTTCTGACGGTCGAGGAGGATCGACCGCAGTTCCTTCCGGCGTTGGTTGCGTGCTCGAATGAGGTCACGCAACGGAATCGTTTCGCCGGCGAGCTCGGCCGAGATAGCGCGGCAGAGAAAGCGGTCTTTATAGAAGACTCGGATTTCGCCCATATCGCGTGGATCGAAGCGAATCGTTATGTCTTCGCCGACGTACGCGGCGAAGGTGAGGGAAAGGTAACGGAGACTCTGGAAGTGGATGCCGTCACGGCGGACCTTGCGTGCGCGGATCTCTTGCATAAGCAGCAGATCGAGCTGCTCGAGCGACTCAGGCATGCGCGGCAGAAATCCGCCGTCCTCCCACGATTCTGACGGTGCAAGCCGTCGGACCGAACTTGCCCGTCGGTGGTAAATCTCTAATAGGAATGTACGGAACAGATCGTCGAGCTGCCCGATAGTGAGACTGGGTCTTCGACGGCTCTTTCGTGTGTACCCCTCCAGATCGCATAAGAACATCTCGTTGACCGTTCTGAAGAATCGTTCGATCCGGCCGCGCCCTTGCGGCTTGCCCGGGACCGAAAAGACGAGCCGCATCTTGAGATCAGCGGCGACCTGCTCCAGGCGCTTCGAGGTGAAATCCGAACCATTATCGACGTACAGAACGTCTGGGATACCGCAGATATGCCAGTGAGGGTCGTTCTTCCGCCAAATGCCCTGGCGAATAGCAAGACAGGTACGGAGAGAAGATGGCGGATCAAAGGCGAGGTAGTAGCCGGCGATTGCACGGCTGTAATCGTCAATAACGATCGTCAGCCATGGTCGTGCAGAAGTGCCATCCTCTTTGAGCAGCAGGATGTCGAGTTGTGCGTGATCGGCTTGCCAGATGGCGTTCGGCTCTGACGCTTCGCGCCGATGCACCAGATCAAAGGTTTCGCTGTATGCCTTATCACCCTTATGAGCGAGAGTGAGCAAGCTCTCAGGCAGTTCGCGAACAACCCTATAACGGTCCAATAGCTTGGCGTCGTTTCGCCGGTCGCCTCCGCAAACTGCTTTATCTGACGACAAATCGAAGTGATCGGAATGGGCGGTCTCTCAAGTGCCAATCCCTCAATGGGGCTGATTTGATCTTCGAAGACACTGCCCGGTGTACACCGCGATCTTCGCGCGACTTCCGAGCAAGTGCCACGAGTCCGAATCTTCGATATTGCGCTATCCAGCGTTGCACCGTTCGGAAGGGAACTTCCGCATCTGTTACGATGACACGCAACGGTCGACCATCTTCCAGGTGGGGTGCGATCAAGCGAAAGCGTGATAATGCAAGGTCACGGGCCTCCGGCGACACTTCGACCAGTTCCCGCATGCTCAAGTTTACGCCAAATACTTTGCAAAAAATCTACGCCATAATTAGCAAATCGACACGCATTGGGGTATCCGCGTGTTTGCGCACAACGATAGAGCCCAATTTAGCGTCCACGCAGCCTATCGCGGCAGGTTCTTGAGCGAAGGCCCAGAATACGACCCATTCGCGCAGCTCAATTCTCCGCTTTCAACGCGTGCTAGCATACTTCGCGCCCGAAACAGGGCCGGACTGTAGGTCAACATCTCCGCGAGCACCTGCCGCGCCTGCTCCTTGTTTCCGAGCTGGCACTCCGCCAGTGCCAGATTTTCTCCCAACTCAGGAACATCCTTGTTGTGCTGGAACACGTCTTTCCAGAGGGCTGCTGCTGCCTCCAGATTTCCGCCCGCTGCCAGCAGCGTTCCCAGATTGGTCCCTGCCACGTAATTATCCGGCTCGATCCGCAATGCCGCCCGGTAGTAGCTCGCCGCCCGCGCGCCATCACCGTTCATCTCGGCAAGTATTCCGAGGGATCGCAGAACCGGGACGTCCGCTGTATCCGTCTTCACCGCAGAGGACAGCAGCTCGGTCGCCTTCTGCCGCGCCGATCCGCCGCCGTGCACCGCCAGGTTGTAGTACGCCAATCCCAAATCACGCGCAGAAATCGTTCCCGGCAACACCGAAACTAGATCCGTCGGTTGATCGCTCTTTTGCTCCGACCCTGAACTCACAAACTCTGCCCTATCCGGCCGTCTCCGAATCCGGTGGTCGGTCCACGCCACATGCGCAATGTTTTCAGAGCCCGTCTTCGGCATATGGCAGCTCGTGCAGTCTGGGTTTGTCGGAAAGTGCTGCGCCGTAAATGTCTGCCCACTATGGCAGGCCAGGCATTTCGCCCGGTAGAAACCGACCCGCTCCCCAGCCGTCGGTGAGAGATGCGGATTGTGGCAGCTCATGCACGACATCTTAGCCCCGGTCACCACCTTGCACCGGCTGCTGCTGAACTGCTCAACTTCGCTGACCGCGCGCTTGGTAGTGTTCTCGCCGGCCGCTACAAAATAGGTGATCGACTCGCGGATATCATCGCCCGGCTTGAAATCTAGCACCGCGCGATTGCGCTGTTCCACACTTGTATCGCCTTCTAGATGGTACACAACGCACGTGCTGTCCCGCCGCTCCGGAGCAAGCGTTACTGGGTTCACCATCGGGGCTTTGCTCTTCGTCGCAACGTGTTCTCGCGCATTACCGTGGCAACTCTCACACGTAATCCACAACTGCTCAAACGGCAGACCGCGGTAAAGATTGTCTGTACCCCCCATCTGCTTCTGCACTCCGCTCATATGGCATCGCAAGCAGCTCGGATTCAGCGTCAGCGCTGGCGGCATCTCGTGCACGCCTTCCAATCCAGGGGCCATCGTGTACCCCCCGCAGCTGCTGGTAGAAAGCCACCGGCGATTCCAGCAAGTAACCATTCTTCTCGTACAGGTACGTCAATCCAATATGCCCCGACCCAAGGAAATACTTTAGCCGCTCCATTCCTTGAATTGAGGGTGCCTCGCCTCTCGCTGTGCTGGCACCTGCGGGCCGACCTTCCGACGCTGCATCGTCTGTCGCAAAGCGCAGCCACGCTCCGTCAGCCTCGTTGCTGATCGTGAACTGCACACCCGAAGTCGGGTCTCTATAAGACCCAGGCAAGAGACGTTCCACCGCTAGCCCGCTCGCATTCGCCATCGGTGTCTTCAGATAGCTCTCGAGAATTTTCCTGTGACATGCGCCACACACCGCATCCGCTTGGCGAACCGGCATTGCTTCCGGCTGCGACTCCGACGCGGGCATCGCGGATGAGCAGATCCCCGACAGGAGTATCAGTAGAAGAACGATCGTGGTTGCAGCTGACCGGGGACAAATCACGCCATTCCAATCGCCATAGAGAGCCTTCGTTGTCGTCCCGTATCTTGAGCGCAGCCGAAGGGAAATGGATCTTCTCGTCCCTACTTCGTCTTGCGACGGCCCGTCGACGAGGTTGCGACATCTTGAGACAAACACAGATCGAGGCGGAGCGTTAACTACTGGTTGGCCTGCATCACCCGTACAGCATGACGTTCCTGTGCGTCGTGCTGTTCTTTCTCAAGCTGCAGGAAGCGTTGGTTGGCGGCCTCCGCGCGGACATGATCGCCCAGCGCCCGGTAAGCCTGGGCGAAGAGGCGTTGCACCAATGCCTCGTCAGGAGCTGCCCTCTCGGCAGTCTCCAGATCTGGTAGAGCGTCCGAAGGTTTGCCGAGACGAAGAAGCAGTCGAGCCCGCTCCGCGTGAGCCTGCGGCAGAGAAGGGCACTGTGCCAGTGCGGTGTTGAGCTCTCGTAGTCCTGAGGTTGGGGGTTCGCCCAACTCGTCGAGCGAGCTTGCGAGCTTCCAATGGGCGGAACAGTTTCCGGGCTGCTTCAGGAGCAGCGCATTGTAGGTGTCTCTCGCGTGTGCCCAATCACCCGTGTGCCAGTAAAGGTCCGCGAGGTGCTCGAGCGGGCCCACATCGTCAGGTGCCGTCGCGATGGCCTGCTTGTAAGCGTCCACTGCGCCGGGCGTGTTCTGCATACTTTCCATAATCTCGCCGGCGAGTTCATGGGCGAGTGGAGAAGAGGTATCAACGGCCTGCACCTGCGAGAAGGCCTCTTGCGATAACTGAAGATGGAGTTTTCCCAAGAGATACCATGCCTCCTGATCCTTCGGGTTATTGAGCAGAACCGCCTCAAGCTGAGGGATCGCCTCCCGCTGGCGGTTAAGGCCAATCAAGGTTTGTGCGAGTGTAACGTGCGCGAAGCGATCGTCCGGCATGGCCTTAACCCCGGCTTCTAGGGGGGACAATGCCTCGCTGAACTGCTTAAGTTGAACATAAGAGGCACCCAACATAACCTGTGCGGGAGGCATATCCGGTGCGAGCGATAAGCCCTTTTTGAGCGTCGTGATCGCCTCCGGGAAGCGGCCTAGATTATAGAAGAGGCGACCGAGGTTGTTGTAGGCCGGCGCAAGTTCCGGTGCGAGCTGCAGGATTCTCTGATAGTCAGCTACGGCGGATTCCGTCTGGTTGGCAGCCTGTGCTCGTTGTGCCTTCTGGTAAAGCGTCTGGACCTCCGGAGTGATGTTTTGAGCGAGAAGTCCTAACGAGGTCGTGAGACCTAGGGCCGTGATGCTTAGGCCGAACGTGAATCTCTTGATCACAGTCATCGTGGCTCAGTATAGGAGCGCGGTGAGACGGAAGGAAGCCGGACCGCAGGTGCGGCCCGGTAGAACACTGAAAGCACATCTCCACTTCTTACCCACTTCTTACCCACTCCTTAGAAGGTAAAGCGCCCGCTGAGTTGACCTTGCCTCGCGTTATTCTGCTGACCGGAAGAAACGAAACCGTAGTTACTCGCGTTGTCGATGTTGGTGTTCGGGCCGTTGAAGCGTACGCGGTTGAGAACGTTAAAGTAACTCATCTGAAGAATGAAATTGACGTGCTCTCCTAGAGCGAACCTCTTCGAAGCGTTGATGCTTTCATCGTAGATGCCCGGACCACGAAGCTCGGGATAGTTGCGAACCGAGTTGCCGAGGGTAAAGGTGCCGGTGGTACTCGCAAAGGCGTTTGTGCTGAAGACCGGGCGATTACTCTGGCCATTGACAAAGTTAAGATTCTTGTAGTTGGTGCTGCTGCGAGGGACGCCTGCGACCTCGTTCGGACGATTGAAGCAGCCCGCGCAGCCAAGTGGGTTGTCGTTCTCGGAGATCCCGAATGGCTGACCCGTCTCGTAGACCAGGATAAAGCCAACCTGGAAACCTCCCACGAGCTGTCCGGCGATACCTTTGTTGCCCACGAAGGCTTTTCCTGGGCCAAGGGGCAACTCGTAGGTGCCGCTGACCTTGGCATTGTTCAGAATATCTGCGCCTCCAACCGTGAATTCCGCCTTCTTATTGTATTTGTTCTCCGACAACGAGTTGAAAATCGCGAAGCCATTATCGACGTCCGAGAGGGATCTCGAAAGAGTGTAGGAGGTGAGAAACGAAAGACCGTCTGAGAATCGCTTTTCGAGGCTTACCTGCAGACCGTTGTAGCGTGCCGCGCCGGTCAAGTCGAAGTTATTGTAGACGTTCGCATATTGAGGGAAAGGGGAAAGCGTGTGTGCAACGGTCGCACTGCCACCGAGGTCGGTACTGTAGTTGGGGTAGGGGGCCGAGATGCCTGCAGCGATCGCGGCAGGATCGTTGATGTTCGCATTGAGCAAGGGGCCGTAGCGAAGGATGGAGGGATTCGGCTGGCTAGGGGAGTCTAGCTGACCGTTGAGATGCACGGCGTGGTTCCCGATGTAGGCCGCCTGGAGGAAGGTGTTCCAGGGCAATTGGCGCTGGAAGTTGACATTCCACTGCTGCAGGTAAGGAGGTCGACCGGACGCCAGCGGATCGAAGCCGTGGATCGTGTTGCCGATACCCAGGCTTGGTCCGAGGACAGGGGGACCCGGCGCAGGCAGAGGGTTATTGTCCCATTCACCATAGCCGGGTGTGTTGCCGCCCGTGCTGTTGGCCGTGAATGAGCCCTGCAGCAAATTGCCATAACTCTGAGCCACCTTACTTGTCCCGTACTCGTAGGCCCCCCCGTTGAGGTAGGCGAGGCTGTAGCCCGCCTGAACGACCGTCTTGTCGTTGATCGCGTATGAAAATCCGAGCCGCGGACCGAAGTTCTTATAGTGAATGTCGGCGCGCGTTACGCCGGGGCAGATGGACGGGCAGGTGCCAAACTTGGCTGCGACACCAGGGAGATTTCCCGCTGCGGGGTTGAGGCCGGTCGGATCTAGGTAGACGATCCGGTTATTCGTTTCCGTAAACGGCCGCATAATGTCCCAGCGAAGGCCGAGATTCACTGTCAGCTTTGGCGTGATCTTAATGTCATCCTGGATGTAAGGAGAGAAGAGCAGGTTACGAAGCTTCAACTCGTTGGCAAAGACACGATCCGCGCTGTCAACTTCGCCCAGGAGAAAGCTGGCAAATGAGCTGCCGGTTGACCCAAAGTTGGGGCTTCCGCTCGGAGCTGCTGTGGTGTGCTGGCTGAAGTTGATCTGGCCACCGCATTGATGGCAGTCAGTGTCGTCATTTAAGTTTCGCCGAATCTCCCCACCGATGTTGAAGGTGTTTCGTCCCTTGGTCCACAGCCAGTTATTGACGATGGCAATGCCAAGTTTACGGTTGATCGCCGATACCGACCCAGAGTTTCTCCCCCAGTTGGTGGGCGCATTCTGGCCGCTAAAGGTGACAAGCGGGATGATGTCGCTGAGCGGACTTGGAGCAACACCTGCAAAATGGACGCCGCGATGTAAGGTGAAGTCATTGTTGATCTCACCGATCCAGGAGATCCCCGCGGTAGCTACGAGTTTTGGCGTGACTGCATTGACATAATTGAGCAGAAACACTGATCCCAAAGCGGGAGCGGTATCGGCACTTGTCAGGAGATTATCGGCCGGCACGAACGGAGGACTCTCAAAGTTGGTCGAGGTATAGGAGTTGCGCCACTCCGCATAGTGCAAGGATTGCTTGGCCGTTAACGTGTGGTCGATGGAAAAGCCGAAATTGTGATCGACGAGGGGATAGGCATTCGGCACGGGGTTCTTGTTCGAGGTCAAGCCGGGTCGGTCCGGATCTGGGTATGAGGGCAGAGCAGTGCGGGACACAGCGCTGATGCGAGCATCGGGGATGATGTTGCCGGGAAATGGCTTGCCCGTCAGGGGATCATAGATCGGAATCAGATTACCGCTGCCGTCCACGAAGTCAGAGAAGTTCCCGGTTTTCTCGAGTGCCGTTGGGACTGTCCCGATGCGGGTATCGGTCTGGTTCAGTTTCGCGAAATCCAGTGAGAAGTGGAAAAAGGTGCGGTTCTTGCCACTATAGAGATGTGGGATCGTGGCCGGGCCGGCGATAGTGAAGCCGTAATTATTTTGTCGGTCAATCGGCGTCTTCTGGTTGAAGTAGCCCCTAGCGTCGAAGAACTCATTCCGATTGATATAGAAAGCATCTCCATGAAAGTTGTTGGTGCCTGACGCCGTCTGATAGGTCACTGCGCCCTGAGCGAGACCGTACTGCGCGGAGAAAGTCGTACGTTCGACGCGGAACTCGTTGATCAACTCAAACGGGGGGTTGAAGTTTACAGAGAAGCCTGCGGTCTCAGACTGTGGAGCAGGAATGCCGTTATAGAGGATCTCTTGCTGGAAATTGGTGCCACCGTTCGTCTGGTGCGAGAATGTGTCGCCCTGAACTCCAGGCGCGAGGAACTGCAGAGTATCGATCGCTCTCCCGCGGCCGCCACCGACCGCGACAGGGAGAGCACTCACCACTTTCGGTTCGATGGTAGTACCAAGCTCGGGTTGAGTCGTGTTGACCGAGATGAGAGGCGCAGAGACCTGGATCGTTGTCACACTGCTGCCAGCAGGGAGCGAGAAGTCTATCGTGGCTTGGCTGGTGACCTCGATATTGACATCATCTTTGATGGTTTTGCTGAAACCCGCCGCGGTGACTGTAACCTTGTAACGCCCAGGAAGGAGTCCCAACACCGTGTACTGGCCTGCGGAGCCGGTAACGGTTCTGGACGTCTGTTGGGTTGCGATGTTCACAACCTCGACGTTCGCGCCGGGGATGATCGACCCGGACGAGTCGGTTACCGTCCCGGTGATTCCGTTCGACGCCTGCGCGTGGACGTACTGAACGCCGCCGAAGAGCAAAATGCCTGCGGCGAAAGGCAGCCACGTATTGCGATTGAAGATTTGGGCCGAAGCGGCGAGTGCCAACTCCCACAGGGTTTGCGCTATCTTCATACTGCCTCCAGAAGCGCGGCGGAGCCGAATCTGCCGCGGCGAGATTGGAATGTGCGAACTAAACACATCCCTCTTACTCACTTGTTTTCCGCGCAGCAACCTGTAATATCAACATTCAGATCGAACGAATCTGATAGCTGCAACGCGGGAACGATATTTATGAGTTGCTATAGCAGTTGTCAAGGCTAAAGTTTCAATTCTGTAATGACAGGTTGCGTCAGCTTCGGAGGAAAATGACAACGAAGCACCGATCCATCTTCGAGAGCCTCAAGCAGCAGATCGAGGCGGATCACTACCCCCCCGGCAAACGCCTACCCAGTGAAACGGAGCTGGCGAAGCAGTTCGGGGTCTCGCGCCCAACCGCATCCCGAGCGCTTCGCGATCTCCAGAGTTTGGGAATCATCAGCCGGCGTGCAGGTTCTGGAAGCTTCCTTAATCCTGACGCCCACGCTTTCTCAAAGGCCCCAAAAGCCACTTTCGGGCTGCTTGTTCCGGGTCTGGGAAACACCGAAATCATGGATCCCATCTGCAACGAAATCACCCGCTTCTCTCAGAGGCTGGGGTCGGCGGTTCTCTGGGGGGATGCGGTCCATTCCGTTCAAACCGGCGAGGATGCCCTCGCGCTCTGCCGCGAATACATCGATCGCAAAGTCGACGGAGTCTTCTTCGCACCCATTGAAACCATTCCTGATCGCGAAACAATCAACAAGACGATCTGCTCCATGTTTTTCGAAGCGTCCATTTCTGTGGTTCTGCTAGATCGGGACGTGCTCGAATTCCCCCAGCGCAGCCAGCTTGACCTCGTCGGTATTGACAACTTCACAGCTGGCTTTGTGCTTACGCAACACCTGCTGGCACATGGAAGTCGGAGATTCCGTTTCCTGGCCAAGGCCAACTATCCCGCCACCACTGACCTACGCCTGGCGGGATGTAGAGAGGCTATTAGCAAGGCTGACATCACGCAAAGGCGGCCGCTGGCCTGGTTCGGCGAACCCACTGATCCTTCCTTCGTCGGGGAGATGTTGTCCGGAGATCCGCCCCACGCCATTCTGTGTTCGAATGATCAGACAGCGGCGAAGCTGATTCAGACACTCTCCATCATGGGAGTTTCTTTGCCGCGAGATGTGCGTGTCGTGGGATTCGATGACGTGCGGTATGCAACTCTGCTCACAGTCCCGTTGACGACCATTCACCAACCGTGCCGCGCGATTGGCCAGGAAGCTGTGCGCACGATGCAGAGACGGATTCACTATCCGGATCGTGCGCCGCAACAGGTTCTTCTTCCATTCACCTTGGTGATCCGCGATTCATGCGGTTGTGGCGAGCATCCCTCGGTAAACCCCGGCACAGAGGCCTGAGGTCGTGATCAGCAGAATTGACCGTGACGCTCCTACAGCGGACGTAAGTCTTGCTGCTTATCGAGCCATCCGGGAGGCTACCGATTGTGTGTCGCACTCGCTCCAAAAATTGAGAAGACGCACCGCGCGAACGCTATTATTCCTTGCGGCGACGACGCTTCCCGCATCGGCATATCAGGCAACAATTGCAGCCATGACTGCGGACGCAAACCGGCGCATCACCCTCTCACAGTTTCCGCAAGCAGAGCAGAAACTTCGCGAGGTGCTTGCGCTTGCGCCGGAAACGACCGAAGCTCATTACCTGCTTGGCTACACTCTTTTTCGCGAACAGCGAGCGCGTGAATCGCTCGCGGAGTACACCGTAGGCGCTCGACTGCGCACGCCAATGCCGGAGGAACTGGTCGTCGTCGCTTCTGATTACATCCTGCTAAACGATATGCCAGACGCAGAAAAGTGGCTTCTTTACGCCGCAGGCCGCCAGCCCTTAAACGCCTCTACCTGGTACCTGCTCGGCCGGACACAGTACAACCGAGACCACGCCTTCGATGCATTCCAATCTTTTCAGCGCTGCCTCGAACTCCGCCCGCGCGATATCCGTGCCGAATACAACCTGGGCCTCGCCTATGAGAAGTTGCAGAGACCTGTAGATGCCATCTCGGCTTACCAGACTGCGATTGCATGGCAGACCGGTAAGAAGGAACAGGATCCACAGCCATATCTTGACCTGGGCACGCTATTGCTTCGCGAAGGAAAGACCGCGGAGGCGCTGGGACCGATGAGACAGGCGGTAGACTTCGGTCCCCGCAATGCACTTGCCAATCAGGAACTCGGGCTTGCCCTCGAGCGGTTGGGCCGTTACGAAGAGGCAGTCGAGGCATTGCAGCGGGCGGCCGCCTTGGCTCCAGGTGCGGAGCAGCCGCACTTCTTTCTCGGCCGCATCTTTCGCCACCTTGGAAGGATTGCGGACGCGGCTGCGGAATACGCGACGGTCTCGAAGCTACTTGGCTCTCACTCCGACACTGCGACTCCAAATCCGGATCAGCAGCCCTAAGCGATATTAAATCGGGAAACCTCGTAAGAGCGTTCACCAAAGCTGCCATTACAGCATTCGCTAATAGCGCTCACAGTCCTTGACAAATCCAAGCCGCATCCTGCTAAATCATACGGTTGACCGAACTGCATTTGCTATTACAACTTGTGCGGACAGAATACAGATGCTCACTGCCATAGCAGGGCCTTCCTGGCTCGAACGTGCAATCGCATTGTTTCCCCGAGTGCGCGCCACGGTGCTCGGAGACTTTTGCCTGGACGCATATTGGATGGTAGATACGGATAAGACGGAGCTCTCCATCGAGACGGGCCTGCCTGTCCGACGTGTCCGAAGTCAGCGGTACAGCTTAGGGGGCGCCGGCAATGTTGTTGCAAACCTGCTCGCTCTTGGCGTCCGCCACGTGCGGGCTATTGGGGTCGTCGGAGCGGATCCGTTCGGTGGAGAGCTATTGCGTCTTCTGCGTGAATTCGGGACCGATGTAAGCAGCGGCATGATTGTGGACGAGCGCTGGCAAACCATGGTCTATACCAAGCCTCACTGTGGGGACGCGGAGGAAAGCAGAATCGATTTCGGTGCCTTCAATCTACTGAGAGACGAAGCCATCGGCGCACTGATCTCGGCGCTGGACGCTGCTGCATCTGCAAGTGACGTGGTGGTGCTGAACCAGCAAGTGCCAACTGGTCTGAGCAATCCCGCGGTAATCGAAAAAATCAATGAAATCATCAGAAAACATCCCGAGACGGCATTCGTAGTGGACGCCCGTCATCATTCCGATCTGTTTAGGGGCGCGGTACTCAAATTGAACATGCGGGAAGCAGCGGACTTCCTGAAGGACCCTATAGACACCTTTTCCACCGAGAAGGCGAGGGACCTGGGGCGCCTCATTTCGAAACGTACTGGGAAAACCACCTTCCTCACCCAGGGTGAGCGTGGAATCATCGTCGCCGATGGCGATCTGGTTCATGAGATTCCAGGTATTCAGGTGGGGGCTAAGACAGACCCGGTAGGCGCGGGCGATACGGTCGTCGCGGCCATTGCAGCTGGGCTCGGTTGCGGGCAATCACCTATAGACGTGGCCAAGCTGGCCAATATAGCAGCGGCAATTACAGTGCAGAAGCTCCAAACAACAGGAACCGCCACCCCCGAAGAGATCCTGGCGCTTAGTGAACCTGATTACAACTACGAGCCGGAACTTGCGGTTATGCTCCACCGAGCGCAGTACATTTCGGGGACGGAGATCGAGCAGATCGGCGATGCCGCCTCTCCCCTCAACATAGAGCACTGCATCTTCGACCATGACGGCACCCTTTCGACTCTTAGGGAGGGGTGGGAAAAGATCATGGAGCCGATGATGGTTCGTGCGGTGCTTGGATCCCGCTACGCAGTGGCCGACACACTCCTATTCAATAGAACCACTGAAGAAGTACGGGCGTTTATCGACCGTACGACCGGAGTTCAAACGCTCGTACAAATGAAGGGTCTGGTCGAGCTCGTCAAGCGTGCGGGCTTTACCGAGGAAAGTGAGATCCTCGACGAACATGGCTATAAGCGCATCTACAACGAACAACTGATGAAGCTAGTTCGCCAACGCCTGAAGAAGCTGCGCTCGGGCGAGCTCGAACCGCTCGATTTTCAGATTAAGAATGCAACTCTTCTTTTGAGAGAACTGCACAAGCGCGACATCAAGCTATATCTCGCCAGTGGCACGGACGAAGCTGACTTGATCGCCGAAGCAGAGGCAATGGGGTATGCAGACTTCTTCGAAGGTCGCATGTTTGGCGCCGTCGGAGATATCCGCGTTGAGGCCAAGAGAATTGTGCTTGAGAGACTTATTACCGAGAACGGCCTTGCTTGTCACCAGTTCGCAACCTTTGGGGATGGACCGGTGGAGATACGGGAAACACGCAAACGCGGCGGGTTTTCTATCGGTGTGGCTAGTGATGAACTGCGAAGGTTCGGGCTAAATCTTGCAAAGCGCTCTCGCCTGATCAGAGCTGGATCCAACCTGATCGTACCCGACTACAGCCAGATACCATACTTGCTCCGTGCGATGGAGCTTTCGTGATGTTTCGATCCAGCATGGCCGTGTCAGGAACCTTGAACAGAAGCTTCTAACCGGCTGGAGCGGCCAGGAAAAGAAAGCCGACGCAGCGTTCTTGGAGGGGAAAGGATTTGCATGAACAAAGTTGTGAGTCAGAACTTGAACGACGCTATGGCAACCCTGCAGCAGTTGGCGAGTTTAGAAACTCAGATGATTGCTGCAGCCGCGGCAATTTCAGAAGCTTTGAACTTGGGGGACAAACTGATGGCCTGCGGCAATGGCGGAAGCGCGGCCGACGCATCGCACTTGACAACAGAATTCGTCTGTCGTTTCAACCGCGAGCGGCGCCCGTATCCGGCCATTTCATTGGCAGTCCACGGTGGCGACCTGACGGCGATCGGAAATGATTACAACTTCGATGATGTATTTGTCCGGCAGGTACAGGCGTATGGCCGAGCAGGCGATGTGCTGGCAGCTTTCACAACCAGCGGCGGAAGTGAGAATGTTCGACGGGCCCTATTGACCGCAGCTGATATGGAGGTCACGACGATTGCGTTTTTAGGCCGGGATGGCGGCAAATGTGCAGGTCTCGCCGACGTTGAGTTAATTGTAAAGAGCGACGTGACGGCGCGTATTCAGGAGGGTCACAAGTTCCTTCTCCACACCATTTGTGAAATGGTCGAAGAACGATTGCAGGCAACCGATTCAGACGCAGCCCCCAACCCTGATCGCGCTCGGCAGGCGTAAACGGGTTCCAGGCCAGGCTCGCGAGCCATACAACGACAATGCATTTTGTCGTGAGGACCGACATGACAAACGCAGCGCGGACAGACACCACGCACCTAGCTTCCGTACTCGACCAATTGATGGACGAAACCACGGGCATCATCCGATTGAGGCCTAACTATGTACGCCGCTATTATCGCGACGGTGGAAGGCTAGTTGTCCGGACAAAAGACCATAGTCCTTCCACGAAGACGCTCGGTCCATGGAAACCGGAGCGATGGATTACCTCTACTGTCACCGCCTACAATCCCGATCCTCTGCCGGATGAGGGCCTCAGCTTCATTGATATCCCGGGAAACAACATCTCCTTAAAAGAGGCGCTTTCACTGCGTGGGGAACAAATTCTCGGTCCGGAGCTAGCGGCCCGATATGCACCACATTTTCCACTGTTGAGCAAAGTATTCGATCCGTACGATCCGATCGTTTTTCACTTCCACGCACGGGATGAAGACGTACAGAAGTTTCCAGAACACTTCGCGCCCAACTCGAACGGCAAAGAGGAAGCTTACTATTTCTTATCCAGGCCAAAGGGTCGAATGCCCTACACCCACGTCGGCCTGCACCCAGGAGTCACGAGGCAAGAACTGAGTTATGCGATCGAAAAGGGCAGTGAATACATTCTGGATCTGTCGCCCGCGTTTGCTCAGAGAACCGGTGAGGGATTTCATGTCCCGGCCGGTATCCCTCACCGACCCGGGACCGCGCTCACTCTCGAGCTTCAACAACCGTCGGACGTCTATACACACCTCGACTGGTTTTCCGGAGACCAAAGGCTCTCGCCTCAACAGACGCATCCCGGGTTCGATAGCCTTGAGGCAGCGCTAGAATTCATCGATTGGGACAACTCGGTGGATACCCATATTTTGGAAAAGTACCGACTCGTACCGGAAATCATCCATGAGACTTGGCAGCGCGGACACGGGGAAGAGACATGGATCTTTCCACCCCGAATGACGCGCAATTTCAGTGGCAAGAGAGTTCGCGTGTCGGGTACGTTCGAAATGTTGGAACCTACACCTTACGCGTTACTTGTCTGGCAGGGACGGGGAGAACTCAACGGCCGTCCTATCCACGCTGGAGATGAAGCATTCGTAACCTACGCGGCAGCTCGAACACCCCATGTCCTCAAAAATACCGGCGGCGACGCCTTGGAGGTCTTTAAATTCTTCTCCGCCCAAGTCTGAATCTTCCGTCTGCCCCTGCGCGCACCTCGCATAGACCAAAGCAAACCGACCTGACTTGACGCCCACTTTATGTTATTCCAGAAGCACGCTTTAGTTTCGGGATCCTTATGCAGCCATCCTTTCTCAGCCGCGAACTTGGACTTCCAGTAACAACGACAAGTTATATTGGGCGTGTGTATGACTCCTTTGCTGCCCGGCGCGTGCTAAGAATGATGCTCTGTGTTTTATTCTCGGTAGGATTGCTCGTTTGTTTCCCTCTTTCTCTTCCTGCACAGACAAAAGTCATGCGTATTACGAAGCATTATCTCAATCTACCTGTTGCGCGGGGGGCCAAGTTCCGCCTCTTTACACTCCAGACCGACAAAAGCGTCACACGCGAGTTCCCCGTCCAGCTTGCAGAGGATAAGGTCGATTACTGGATCTATATCGACGTTGGCGACCTAAAGGGTCATACGATTATTCTCACTGCCCCTGCGCCTCAACCTGCATTAAATCGTATCTACCAGGCAGATACAATCCAGGGACAGGCGACCTTGTACAAGGAGAGCGGCCGACCGCAGTTCCATTTCACGGTGAAGCGTGGATGGAGCAACGATGTCAATGGTCCAATCTTCTACAAAGGCCAGTATCACCTCTTCTGGCAGGCGTTCCCCTTCGGCGTTGTTTGGGATACGGGCTACATGTACTGGGGTCATGCCGTAAGTAAAGACTTAATTCATTGGCAAGAATTACCTCCTGCTCTGACTCTGGATAAGCTTGGCTCACCCTGGTCCGGAACTGCACTCATAGATCACCGAAACATCGGAGGCTGGGGAAAGGATGCACTTGTCTTGGTCTACACTGCCTTCGATCGCTTCACAAAAAAGGAGGTGCAGTGTATTGCGTACAGCACGGATGATGGAGTGACCTTCCAACGCTACAGTGGCAACCCTGTGCTGGACACCAATCGCGAGCTAGGGACAACCCAGACACGAGATCCAAAAGTCTTCTGGTATGCACCGACCCATCACTGGGTCATGGTTCTGTTCGAGAAGGATGGTATGTCGTTCTTTACCTCCTCCACTCTCAAAACCTGGACGCGCAAGAGTCATGTGAAGGGCCTCTTTGAGTGCCCGGATTTCTTCGAACTCCCCATTGACGGCGATGCTGCTCGTACGAAGTGGGTCCTTCACGGCGGTTCGTCTACTTACTTCATTGGAACGTTCGACGGTGAGGCGTTTACGCCTGAGTCTTCTGCGCTGCATTATGCCGAGGGAACGAATGCGAAGGACGAGGATATCTTGTACGCCGCCCAATCCTTTGCAGAGATGCCGGACCGCAGACGCGTCCAGATGGCGTGGGGACGGATCGAGCAGAAGGGGATGCCCTTCAACCAGCTCATGTTGTTCCCAACGGAGTTCCGGTTGGTCACGACGGCGGATGGTCTCTGCATGCGCGTTACTCCGATCCGAGAGATTGACGAGCTGCACCGAAAGAAGCATACCTGGTCTTCGCTGAGTGTTGCAGATGCTAACGAACAGCTTCGTCACGTCCCACCGGGTCCTCTTCAAGTAAAGATGCAGACCGTGATCGGACCGCATGATGTGTTCACGATCCGCTACAACGGGAACGATCTCGTTACGCTGACTGCACAGAATCTTGATAATGGCCGGTGCTCAGTAGAAGTGCTAATCGACAAGTCAGTGGCTGAGATATTTGTGAATCAAGGGAGCCGGTACATTGTTCGGGAGCTCTCCAATAGCTCCCTCCGTCAGGGCTTATCCCTCAGCGTGGAAGGTGCGGCACAGCGCTTGGACCATCTCGATGTCTACGAGATGAAGTCGATGTGGCGTCAATAGATGTTGCGAATTGTTAAGTGGGGTGATGGCGTCGTTCTAAGCAGTCCAGGTCAAGCTTGCCCGTTGGGAAGGGAAGTCGAGTAGTGAATAAACACCTCTTGATGATCGCCGTTATCGCATCGGAAGGCGGGCTCCTCTTCGGATTCGATACGGCGGTGATTGCTGGCACCACGACAGCTCTCACACACGTATATGCCCTTACGCCCGTAGGGCTCGGCGTTACCGTTTCGAGCGCGCTTTGGGGAACAGTGATCGGAGCTGCGACAGCAGGCGGCCTGAGTGATCGATTTGGCCGTCGGTCTTGCTTGCGATTCCTCGGGCTTCTGTATGTGCTTTCAGCATTGGGCTGTGCCTTCGCCTGGGGTTGGTACCCCTTGCTCACCTTTCGTATCTTGAGCGGACTTGCGATCGGAGCGTCGTCAGTAATCAGCCCGACGTATATCGCTGAGGTTTCTCCACCGAAGTTGCGCGGTAGGTTAGTGGGGGCCTTCCAATTCAACGTCGTCTTCGGAATCTTATTGGCTTACGTCTCGAATTACCTAGTGGGTCAGTTTCTATCAGGACCCTCAGAGTGGCGCTGGAAGTTGGGTATAGCGGCATTTCCCGCAACCTGTTTCTTGCTTTCACTCTGGCTTATTCCGGAGAGTCCACGATGGCTGACTGGAAGGGGCCGAAACAGCGAGGCCCTGGCTGTGTTGCGGCGCAACGGAGACCCTGACCCAGAGCGCGAGATGAAGGAGATCGTTGCTTCCCTACTGATCGAGCAGGGCTCTAGGAGCGATCGCGTCTTTCAATGGCGGTACCGTCTACCCCTCTTCCTCGCGATCTCCATCGGGATGTTTAACCAGCTCTCTGGGATCAACGCCATTCTCTATTATTTGAATAGTATCTTTGAGCGCGCCGGGTTCAATCAGGTGTCAAGCGATGAGCAGGCAGTCATCATCGGAGTCGTTAACCTGCTCTCGGTAACGGCGGCGATGCTGGTCATCGATCGGATTGGCCGGCGTGCATTGCTTCTCATCGGATCCGTCGGTACGACCCTGTGTCTCGCTGGTGTTGCGGTAAGTTTTCAGCTGAATCGCGGCCACGCGGCGTTGTTGTGGCTTCTCACTGGCTTCATCGGTTTCTTCACCTTTTCTCAGGGCGCGGTAATCTGGGTGTATATCAGCGAAATCTTCCCTAACCGCGTGCGTGCAAAAGGTCAGAGCATCGGGAGCTTCTCGCATTGGTTTATGAATGCGGTTGTCTCCATTCTCTTCCCGATCCTGGCGACGAGATGGGGATCTGCTGCCCCGTTTTACTTCTTTGCCTCCATGACAGCTCTGCAATTTGTGGTGGTTCTCAAGCTTTATCCTGAGACCCGCGGTGTGAGCCTCGAGGACATGGAAGCTAAACTCAATCTATACACAACAATGTCTTAACTATGTCATCAGCTCCATGACATATTGCAGGAGATCCGTTCTAGACATGGCGCACCCACGATTTGACCGCTCTCTCCTGCACATCGGAAGCCTGAAGACCCGGATGAACAAGGTCAGAATAATGAGTGACGCGGTGTCCCCGGAAGCGAGTCCGGAGCCGATTACGGCTGCGGCAAGGGAAGCATTGCTGGAATGCACAGATAAGATCCGGAACGCGCGAAAGGCAGGGCGCCCCGTCATCCTTGCCTTTGGCGCGCACACAATAAAGAACGGTCTTGCTCCCGTGCTGATCCAACTCATGGAACAACAATGGGTCACCCTATTGGCCACGAATGGAGCGGGGATTATTCATGACTGGGAATTCGCCTTCCAGGGCGCCAGCAGCGAGGACGTGCGTTCGAACGTAGATCACGGGACGTTTGGCATATGGGAGGAGACCGGATTCAACCTCAATCTGGCACTGATCGTAGGGGCTTACGAGGGCACTGGCTACGGTGAGTCGGTCGGAAAGATGATCATGCGGGAAGGGCTAGATATTCCCACCTCAGAGCAGTTGTTAATCACCGCCAGGAACGTAGGAGAAAATGATCCCGACCACGCGGCTGCAGCCTTAGATCTCTTGGCAGCTATTCAGCAGCGTGACCTTACGCCTGGCTTCTACTCTATCCCTCATCCATTTAAGACATATAGCGCCCAAGCCGCAGCCTTTCGGTTGGACATTCCCTTCACGGCGCATCCGATGATCGGACACGACATAATCTACACTCACCCCGTCAACCACGGGGCTGCCATTGGACGCACCGCTCTACGAGACTTCCTCATATTTGCGGAACAAATTCATCGTTTGGAAGGTGGGGTCTATCTTTCGGTAGGCTCGGCTGTGATGTCGCCGATGATATTTGAGAAATCACTATCGATGGCCCAAAACCGTGAACTGCAGCAAGGACGCAAAATCACAAATCACCACATGGTGATCGTCGATCTCGCCCAAAGCTCGTGGGATTGGGAGCGGGATGGAGATCCGCCGGTAGACAATCCCGCCTATTACCTGCGCTACTGCAAGACATTCAGTCGTATGGGTGGAACGATGCGCAATGTTAGCGCGGACAACCGTAATTTCCTGCTCACTCTCTTGCACGAGTTGCAGGGTGGGCCGCCCTCGACCACCTAGAAGGATCCGCAACAACTAGCACTTGGGCGAGACCGCGATAGAGAGTTAGAGTTCCGATCGTGACGATCATCGAAGGCAGCCGAAAAACCGTCACGAGGAGCCCGTTGAAGGCGCCCATGACAAGCCCAGACCCAAGGCTCACCGCCATGGCGGCAGGAACGGATACCCCGGCATGAACTGCGACCCCAAAGAGACACGCGGAAAGCGCCATCATCGACGCTGGCGAAAGATCAATCTCGCCCGCTATGATAATCAATGTGAGAACCAGCGCTACGAAGCAAAACTCGGTGTAAAAAGTCGAACTTTCTAAAATATATGTAATATCGGCGAAATACGGCGAAAGGCGACTGGCAACAATCGCTGTTAGAACGATAAGGAGAAGTGTTGCAGTTTCGGGTCTGATGAGCAGAATCTGCCAGCGGGGCGCCGAGAGCAAACTCTCTCCTTCAGCGGAAGTGTGCCGGGGGATTTCCATGCCCTTCATTTCACATTCCTTGCAATAAGTCTCTGAAGGCCGCCCTGCCGCACCGTGCGATCGATCACCAACGCGGCTAGGATAATAGCGCCGTAGATCGCATTTTGCCAGAAGCCCGATATGCCGAGAATGGGCAGAGCGACGGTCACGGCGCCCAGCAGTAGTACACCTAATACGGTGCCCAACACAGATCCCACGCCGCCATTTATGCTGGCTCCACCGATCACGACGGAGGCAATCACTGTGAATTCGAAACCCGCGCCAGTAATACCTGGATTCACATAGCCAAAGCGCGCCGCGTAGAAAATACCTGCAAGACCCGCGAGTGCCCCCGAAAGGGTAAAAACCAGCACCGTAACTGGAAAGATCCGGATGCCACGCAGCCGCGCGGCGACAGGATTAGAGCCTATTGCATAGATTCGTCTACCGACCTGGCTATGCATCAGAAAGCGATGTGTCACCAGAGCAACTGCGAAGGCGATGATGACGATCCAGGGCATCCCGATTGGCGAAGTCTGCGCCATGAGAATCAGCGACGGGGGAATGTCGTTGGGATCAATCTGACGACCCCCCGATAACGTGAACAGAATCCCGCGATAAAGGCTGAGCGTACCGAGTGTGACGATGATCGAAGGCAGTTTGAAAATTTCCACAATCAGTCCGTTGCAGAAACCGAGTCCCGCACCAGTTATGATCGCGACAAGGAAGCCGATAGCGAGTGGCCAGTGTGGATGATCACGGAAGACTATGCCGGCGGCGATTGCCGAAAAGCCCAGAATCGAGCCGATGGACAGATCGACATGCCGCGCCAGGATGACCATCATCTGACCCATGGCGGCGACGAGAATAAGTGGAACGGCGAGAAGGATAATCCGGGCGGTCTCGCCAGTCAAAAACCGCGGCTCGACGGTGCCCGCGACCAACGAGAACAGAACAAGCATTAGGGCAACGCCAGAATCTCGTTCTCGAACGATCTGACCCGCAAGCCGCGAAATAGTGTTCATGAAGCGTCGCTCCGGCCGGGTCGTCGATGTACCGTACTGGGCACAGCCGCACGCATGACGATTTCCTGCGTGGCCTCGACCCTGGGGATAGTCGCGGTTAGCCCCCCCTCTGACATCACCAGAATGCGATCAGAAAGAGCCAGAAGCTCTGGCAGATCTGACGAGATCAGCAGAATGGCGCATCCCGCCTCGGCGAGGTTGCCGATCATCTCGTAGAACTCGGCTTTAATGCCAATGTCGATGCCACGCGTCGGCTCATCGAGGATGAGGATAGAAGGACCGGTCAAGAGCCAGCGCGCCAGAATCGCCTTCTGCTGATTGCCACCAGAGAGCTCGCCGATGGATTGGCTAAGTGTAGCGAGCCTAATACCGAACTTCACAACGCATTCCTTCGCGAGCGCATGCTCCAGAGACCGTCGTACCATTCCATGGGGTGCGATACGGCGCGGCACAGCCGCCGTAATGTTCGACTCCACTGAAAGCGTCCGGAAAATACCTGCGAGGGCACGATCCTCAGGCACGAAGGCGATTCCGAGGCGAATCGCATCTGCGGGGCTCTTGATTGTCACCGGCCGACCGTTAACAACTATCGAACCGGATTCTGCCGGCGCAATCCCGAACAGCGCACGAGCAACATCGCTTCGGCCTGCACCTACTAGACCGCCAAGGCCAACAATTTCGCTTTGACGAACTTCAAAGTTCACATTCTGGAAGCGCCCCGGGAAAGATAGGCCCTGGACGGCAAGCGCGGTTCCTCCGATCGCGGCGGTCTTTTTGTGCAGATACTCTTTGAATGGGCGGCCGATCATCAGCCGAACAATCTCGGCATTGCTCAACGTCCCGGTTGTCGCGGTCGCCGTCTTTTCGCCGTCGCGGAAGACGGTTACCCGGTCAGATATTGTCCGCACTTCCTCGAGCCGGTGACCGATGAAGATGATCGTTCGTCCGTTGTCCCTGAGACGCCGAACGATCACGAAAAGCGTGTCGACTTCCTTCGGTGTCAGGGCTGCTGTCGGCTCGTCCATGATGATGAGCCTGCTATCGATGGCCAAAGCACGGGCGATTTCCACCATCTGCTGATCGGCGATCGAGAGGCCCCGCATTGGCGTTGTTACATCGATCTCAACGCCGAGCTGCTTCATGAGACTACGCGCATCGAATACAAGTTCCGCCCATCGCACTCGACTGAGCGCGCTGCCACGGCTTCTACCAAGGATAAGATTTTCTGCAACGCTAAGATCAGGAAACGAGATCGGCTCCTGATGGATCAACGTGATACCAAACCTTTGCGCTTCGAGGGGACTTGAAACAGTCACGAGCTCACCCGAGAGTCGTATTGTGCCGCGCGTCGGACGAAAAACTCCCGACAAAATTTTGGCGAAAGTCGACTTGCCCGCACCGTTCTCGCCTAGCAGGGCATGAACCTCACCCACTTGAAAATCAAGATCGATGCCGCGTAGAACCTCGACGCCAGCAAATGATTTGGCAATCCCGCGCACTGACATCAGCGGTTCGTGGCCATCGTTGACGGGCGTAAGAATCTCGCTCACTGGTCAGAGTTCCAGGCGGTAAAAACGGACCGCATTGTGACGCCAGAACTTGCGTTGATCCGTCTCGTTGACTCCGTCCATCATCTCCTCAAGGATCGCGACCCAGCGGCTGAAGCTAATGGCCTGAATGGCGACCGGCCAATCCCCCCGAACAAGATGCGCTCAAACCCAAATGCCTCAATGGCAACCTCGATATAGCGCTTGAGCTCGCCAACGTTCCACGCCTGATGATCGGCCTCAGTCGCTAAGCCGGAAATCTTGCACCAGAGATTGGGGAAACGCGCCAGCGCGCGCATTTGATCGCCCCAAGGCTGCATCGCACTATTTTTGATGGCGGGTTTACCTATATGATCGAGCACCATCGGAACGTCCGGAACACTCTCCATAAACTTTAGAGTATTCTGCATATGCCGGTGATCAATACAAATGTCGAAAGACAAGTCAAAATCCACAAGGGTGCGGACGCCAGCGATAAAATCGGGACGTAGACAGAATTTGAGGTCTGGCTCGAACTGTATAATCCGGCGTATCCCGCGCAGAATCTTATAGCGCGTGAGGTGCTCGAGGTCGGCCCGTACAGCGAAGCCCTTTTCCAGAGGTGCCCAGGCTACCATGCCCTTAACGCGGCGATCGAGCACCGCGAGCTCTGCAACCCAGGCCGCTTCCGCCTCGAAACCGCTGGGCTCGACCTCACATTGGATGAAGACCATCGCCTCGATCGACACAGAACTTGTGGTAGTACGGTAATCGCTCAGCAGGTACGGGCGGTTCAGGAGCGCATTGTTGTCCAACCAGGAATAACGCAGCGTCGCTGGGTCCCAAAGGTGAAGATGCGCGTCAATGATGGGAAATTTCGGATGGGAAATTTCGGCAAATCCACTCCTAGCCACTTGGCTATGCGACGAGATTGGTCATTGTCATTAACCCCGGTGTAGTTTCCCGGCCTCACCACAGTCCCGGTGAGGCTTTTTTCTTTTGGTCGATATTCATGCCCAGGCGGACACACTCGGTATTAGCCTGCATGACAACGACTCCGCAAGCACCTGCACTACCTCGCATCCTGTACGACCGCAAGAACGCCGCCTTCGCCCTGTCGATTTCCGTTCGCTCCTACGATTACCTGGTCGCGAGCAAGAAGATCCAAACCCGCCGCCTCGGCAAGAAGATCATGGTGACCCATGGTGAGTTGATGCGATTCGCACAGGGGAATCACTTCGAGTCGGTAGCGTCTTAATTTCGCTTGCCGTGCCTGTTTCTGCGGATGTACTAATTATTAGTCCTAACAAACAGGCACTGGGGGCAACATGCGGGGTGTTTATGAGCGGGTCAGGGGTTCCGGGGTTTGGTGGATCAACTACTACGTTGCAGGAAAGCAGTATCGCGAGAAGGTCGGGAGCAAGTCGGCTGCGATTAAGCTCTATGGCGTAAGGAAGGCCGATGCTCTGGCCGGGCGCAAACTGCCCGAGATCAAAAACTCGAAGGTCGTGACGATCTCTCAACTGATCGACGACGTTCTGGAGTTCACTGAGCAGCACAAGGATCGCCGCAGCTACATCAGCAAGGGCGAGATCGTGCGCAAGTCGCTCGGCTCTCGCCCAGCTGATGATCTAAAGCCTCAGGAGCTGGAACGCTGGCTCAGGTCACACTGCAAAACCGGTGCCACGTCGAATCGCTACAAGGCATTCGTCTCCCTCTGCTACCGCGAAGGCATTCGCAATGGGAAAGTCGCCACGAACCCAGCCCGCCTCATCCGTCAGAAAAAAGAGAATGCAGGCCGCGCTCGGTTCCTTTCGCGCGAGGAATACGACCGTCTACACGCCGCGATCGCGAAGCTATTCCCGGAGCACCTTGCTGAGTTCGTCGTGAGCGTCCACACCGGTATGCGCCTTACAGAGCAATACTCATGCGACTGGTATCAGGTCCACCCTGACCGCCGTGCAATTGAACTCAGCAAAACGAAGAACGGTACCGCTCGAACGGTGCGTCTGAACGATGCGGCGATCACCGCGATACTCTCGTTGAAGCGCGTGTCACAGAAGCGTACTGACCGCGTGTTTATGCGCCAAGGTACAAAGGCAGCATTCGATACCCGCTCGTGGTTCGTCCCCTGCATGAGCGAGGCCGGAATCAAGGGATACGTCTGGCACGCGAACCGCCACACCTTCTGCTCGTGGCTGGCGATGGCCGGTGCTACTGACCGAGAGATCATGGACGCCGCCGGGCACAAAACCCTCTCGATGGCAGCCCGTTACAGCCACCTTTCGCCTGCCCATCAGCAATCAGTGGTTGACCGCCTTACCGCCGGTATTCCGAAAAACCAACAGGTACCAGAACAGGCACCAGCCTAAAAACACGTAATTGCAATCGCTGTCTGAACCGTTGTAAATAATTGATTTTATTGGTGCCGGGAGGGGGGTCGAACCCCCACGAGGTTGCCCTCGGCGGATTTTGAGTCCGTTTCTATCCGACTCGCACAGACTAGCACAGACCCGCATATTGGCTAAAATACCAGTGTTTGCGGGTATTCCTCGCGTTTTCCACATTGCACCAGCTCGCACATTGTCGCACCAAATTACGGTACAAGGTGTCACCAAAAGTGTCACCGCCTCATGGAAATCCGTCGAACAGCTCTCGCGTAGAAACAGACAGTGCTTTGGCGAGTTTGACGATGTTCTCAAGCGCGATGTTCCGCTCTCCCCGTTCAACGCCCCCGACGTAATTACGGTGGAGACCCGCCTTTTCCGCCAACTCTTCCTGCGACATCTCACGGGAGCCGCGAATCCTTCGCACCGTCGAGCCGAACCGAGATTTGACGGAGTTGGTCGCCACTCTCCAATGGTTCTGCGGCGACCACTATGAGTCTACACACGATGAGTGTGATAGCCTCGCTGTTTGTGAAGAGTCGATCAACGAACGGGATTCCTCTGGCGGTCGAGCATTCGGACGAGCATAATATGACGTGCCCCCCAGCAGAGCTGTCGGAATGGATCAAGAACATGCCACAGGTGCGACCATGAAAGAAGACTTTGTCGCGTGTCCAGAAGTGTCAGGTAAGACCGTAGTCGCACTCAAAATCTTCCGTGACACCGGAGACGGCAATGAGTGCCAGATAGAGTTTACCGACGGCACGAGCTTCAACCTTTGCTTCGGCGTGAAACCAACAATCGAAGCGAACCTGATTCGTCCAGGCGTAGGTGAACCTGAAAAACTCCATCGCTACGAAGTGGACTAGCAGCTAGCAGAACTTTATAGCGATGTATTCCGGCTGGGAATACATGATTCCCGCCCAGGCATTGGACTTCTGACCTTGATAGTCCTACGTTTGCGCCATCCCGACATGAGTCGGATGGAGGTGCAAACATGAAGAAGAATTCCAGTGCAGCCCGAGTCAAGAAGCCCCTTCCCAGGCTCTCTTTCTCGGGCTTCTTGCTGCTCGCCTTGCTCGTGACGCCACTCGCGGCTCACGCACAGGGCGGCTCCCCTTTCGACTCCGGCCTTACGGCGATGCAAACCCTCTTCACCGGCACGATTGCTAAGGTCACAAGCCTGATTGCGATTGTGCTCGGAGGGTACGCCTTCGCTCACGGGGAACCCGGCGCGAAGAAGACGCTGGCCGGAGTTGCGGCAGGCAGCGGTATCGCTGTCCTTGCCGTGAACGTCCTAACTTGGCTCTGGGGTGTATAGCCCTTCGGACTTGTCCTTCAATTCATGCAAGTTTCACCCGCGAGGGGCTGTATGACAGAACTCACACCAAGACGCCGCAATCGGGTCTACAAGGCTCTGCATAAGCCCCTCACGTATCTCGGAGTGGAACGCACGGTCTTCTACTTCGTCTGCGTAGGCGCAGTGGGGGCCTTCAATCTGCTCAACTCTCTGCTGGCCGGAGCCGCAATTTTCATCGGCGGCTACATCTTCGGACGCTGGGTAACAACTGCCGACCCGGCTTTCCTTCAAATCATGGGCAAGTCCGAACGGTTCAAGGCTCGCTACGACGGCGCCAAACAACAAGTACCCAACGTGGAGATACGGTGATGCTTCGACTCGACAAGATCGTCAAGCCGTGGAAGGATGCCGGCTCGCTCAATGCGAATGTCAACCTCTATGGGTTCTGGGACGAGACCACCTTCCTCACCAAGAGCGGCGATCTCGGAGTTGTCCTAAAAGTCTGCGGCGTAGATTTTGAGAGCTTGGACCAGGCTGGACAGGAACTCGCGGTGAGGCGTTTAGAAGCAGCACTCAAGTCCTTCGGACCAGGCTTCCACGTCTACCAGTATCTCTTTAAGACCAACAGACCCAAGATGCCGTTCGCACATTATGGCGACGCACTGATCGATGCAGCCATTGACCAACGCCGCGAGTTCTTCGAGCAGAAACGAGACCGGCTCTACGACATTGAGATTTTCTACGCCGTTGTGCTGGAAGGCGCACGCTCGAAAACGGGCATCTCCGCAGCGCTTGGACGCTTTCCAAGCGATCCGAGCGGCGCTATCCGCGAACTGAAGGCACAGTTTACCGGCGACAACATGAAGGTGCTTCTGCGCTCGCAGATCCAGCGAGACCAGGTTCGGCTCGAACAGCGGGTACAGGCTTTTCGGCTGCAACTTTGCGATTTCGTCGAAATCGACCTGCTCTCTCAAGAAGATCAGTTCCACTTTCTCCGTCGCTTGCTGAACTTCGATCCGTGGCGCATCGCCGGTAAACCGCAGACTTCGCAGTACCTTGACTTTCAAGTCGTCAACTCGGACATCACGGCGGAGAGAGACCACCTACGAATAGGCGACCACTACGTTCGTCTCCTCACGATGCGCGAAGCGATCACCGAGACCCGGCCCCTCGTTCTCGACAAGCTGCTCAAGATCGAAGCCAACTTCTACGCCGTAACCGAGTGGACCCCCCTTGCTACTGACGTTGCAAAGAAGGAGGTCATCAAACGTCGCCGCCACGCAAACGTGTCAAAGGCCGGCTTCATCTCTTCGATGAAAGAGGAAAGCAAGGTCAACCAGCGTGACGTACTGATCGACGAAGGGAAGCAGGCCGACATCGAGGCGCTGGGCGATTGCCTCCGCGCTCTGGCCGATGGTCAGGTGCTCGGCGATATGTCGCTGACGATTGTGCTCTACGACGAGAAGCGTTCGATCGTTGACCATGAAGTGTCCGACTTCGCCAGCATCTTCACGAACGCGGACGGAACGCTCTTTCCCGAGACCTATAACCAGCTCAATGCGCTGTTCGCCGTAGTACCCGGCAATTACGCGCAGAACCTTCGCAAGATGTACCTGCTTCTCAGCAACTACGCCGACCTCTCATTCTTCTTCACCATTCTCCAGGGCGAGAAACACAATGCACATCTCGGGACCGAGTACCTCGCCATCCTTGAGACGGACAATGCAACCCCGTACTACCTCAATCTCCACAATGGCGAGGTAGCCCACACGCTCATCCTCGGGATGACCGGCTCAGGCAAGAGCTTCCTGTGCAATTTCCTGCTGACCAACGCGCAGAAGTACAGGCCGCTGACGTACATCTTCGACATCGGCGGATCGTTTCAGTCGCTTACCGAAATCTTCGGTGGCAGCTATCTGAACGTCGGCCAGGAGTCGCGGGATTTCCGTATCAACCCGTTCTCGCTCCAACCGACCAAAGACAATTTGCAATTCCTCTTCTCATTCTTCCGCGTACTGATCGAGGGAAACGGCCAGCGGTACAGGATGGACTTCAAAGAAGAACGCAAGCTCTGGGCCGCAATCGAGAATATGTACGTCATCGAGCCGGAGCAGCGTCGGCTCTCGACATTCGCAGAGATCATCGGTGAGTTGAAGGAGCGTCTGCACCGCTGGACCCAGGACGGGCAATACGGCTTCCTGTTCGACAATGCCGACGACACGCTGACGTTCTCCAGCTTCCAAACCTTCAACTTCGGTGGCTGGGGCGATGCACCGGATGTCTTGGAGCCGCTGCTCTTCTACGTCCTGCACAGGGCCTCGCTGCAGATCGCCGATCCCTTGTTGCTCAGTACGTTCAAGCTCTTTCTGCTTGACGAAGCGTGGCTCTTCATCAAGAACGAGACTATCCGCAACTACATCGTGCAGGCCCAGAAGACGTGGCGCAAGCACAATGCCGCCTTGATCCTCGCTACGCAATCGATCAAGGAGCTTGAGGAATCGGGGATGCTTCAGGTTGTCGCGGAGAGCTGCCCGACCAAGATCTTTCTCGCCAACCCGGAGATGAATCGGGCCGTTTACCGCGAAGCGTTCCACCTCAACGACACGGAACTCGAAATCATCTCCGACCTGACGCGCGGGCAGATGCTCATTCGGAAGGCAGAGTCCTCCAAGAAAGTTCGGCTGAACGTCGATTGCGTTTCGTACTGGATTGCGACCAACAACGCGAGGGACAACCAGCTCAAGCGCGATTACTTCGCCCGCTATGGCGTCGCCGAGGGCGTTCGCCGGCTAGCCGAAGATCACCCCTTTCCATTCTCCGACCACGCCGCTAAGAAGCCCGTGGCTTCCACCTCAACCGGACGCCAACGCAAAGGAGCCGTCGCATGAAAACCCCACTTCCCGTACTTATCCTCGCATCGGCCATGTCTGCGACATCGGCCTTTGCTCAGGCCATGCCTACCGCTCCAACAGAGCAGGCGCGCACGGTGCAGTATCACTCGCAAGACATCGTGCCGATCCGGGCAAAGGTCAAGTACACGACCCTGATTGTGGTGCCCTCCACCGAAAAGATTATGGAGGCCGCCACAGGCGACAAGGATTTTTGGATCGTCGATGTGGTCGGGAGCTTCTGCTTCGTGCATCCGGCAAAGGCAAATATAAGCTCAAACCTGAATCTCATCACGGACAAAGGCAACATCTATAGCTTCACCTTGCAGGACATCTCCAGCCAGGGCGGCGATCCAGACCTCAAGGTGATTGTCCAGCCCGCCGACCCCTCTTCGATCACGGCGGCGGCAGGGCCAGCACAGTACGTCCCCGCCGTGCAGCTTGACCAGACCCGCGAGCAGCTTGCCACCCTCCAGAGTCACGTCACCCAGGCTGTAGACGAGTACAAGAGCGCCTATCCGATGCGCCTAAAGTTCGACTATACCTTCAAGGCGAACGAAGAACCATTCGGCATTCAGTCGATCTACCACGATGACAAGTTCACCTACATCAAGACGACCGCGCAAGAGAAGTTCAGCGTGTACGAGATAAAGGACGGGAAGCCCGACCTCATCAACTATGACCTGCGCGAAGGGACGTACATCATCCCGAAGATCGTCGATAAAGGCTACGTCGAACTCGGCAAGAAGCACATGGATTTCGCGCGAAAGGGGTAGGCCCATGCTGAACCAGACAGAACAGACCGCACCGGCACCGCAGGAAGATCCGCAGCTTACGCAGCGGGCAAGCGAACCGAAGGGCGTCATTCGGAAGAACCTCAAGATGTTCGTCTATCTGGGAGCGATCGCTTTGTTGCTCCTTGCGAGCTTCTTCAGTTCCAAGAAGAAGACGCCGGGCAGCGCACCCGCGAAAGGAACGCCACCACAACCGTTCGTGCAGGACAACACAGCGAACAATATTGCCGACCTGCAGAATCAGCTTGCCGCGGAAAAGCTGAAACAGCAGCAGGACGCTCAGATGGCGGCGGCACTCGCGGGGAGCCAGACTCCAGCGCAGCAGCAAGCTGCTTCGCTCTATGCGGCGAACGGCCAGGCGGCAACGCCTCCACCACAGCCTTACGCACAGGGACAGACGAGCAATGGGCAGCTGCAGCTATCGCCCGAGCAGCAGCAGCAACAACAGCTCGCGGGCAAGGAGCGTGAGCTTGCCTACAGCTCTCGCTTTGCCTCCAACCTCGCGTATAGCCGCACCCAGGATGAACAGAGAACGCAATCGGGTTCTCAGGTATCGGGCGGAGCGCAAACGATATCAGCCTCCAACCCCTATGCCACGGCACTGGCGGGCGGAGACGGCTCCAGCTTGACGCCCACTCGCGCAATCGGCGACACGCCCGCAGGCTCGTCTCCGACAACGAAGCGCCAGCCCGAAGTCATCCTGGACTCCGCCGTCGGACAGCCTTATGTGATCTTCGAGGGTACGACCCTGGATACGGTCTTGATGAACCGATTGGATGGCGACTCCGCCGGTCCGGTCAAGGTCCTAGTCTCGAATCCCTACTACTCGCATGACCATCAGCACGTTCTCATCCCGGACGGAACGATTGTGCTCGGAGAAGCCAAGAAGATCGGCTCGGCCGGCTTCGGCCAGCAGCGCCGTATGGCCGTCGTCTTTCATCGCCTCATTATGCCCGATGGATTCTCGGTTGACCTCGACCAATTTCACGGCCTCGACCAGATCGGCGAAGAGGGTTTGAGGGACAAGGTCAACAACCACTACCTTCAAATCTTCGGTACATCAGTCGCTTTGGGCGTGATCGCCGGGGCCGGAGAGATCTCATCCGGCGGTGGTGCTATCACTACTTCGGGTTCTCAGGCGTTCACCAATGGAGCGGCAAGCGGTGTGTCGCAGTCGGCGACGACGATCCTTGACCGCTTCATCCAGATACCACCGACCATCACGATTCGGGAAGGACACAGGGTGAAGGTCTACTTCACCCAGGACATGCTTCTTCCTGCCTACACCAACCACACCATTCCGCAAACCTTCTAAGGAGGGCTCGTGCCTACAACAAGAACAATCCTCACATTATCCCTAATACTCACTCTGGCCGGTTGCGAGAGTGCTCAGAAGAAGATCATTCGACTCCAGGCCGAGTACGACAAGATCGACACGCAGTACAAGACGGACTGCGACGACCCGTGGTCTTCGACCGACCCGCAGCAGGCACCCCGCGTCCTGCATGGCAACTCGCTCTCGCCATCGGACGCAGCAGCATTTCGCGCGCGTGAGAAAGCTCGCACCGATCGCATCGCGAGTCCTCACTGCCAGGAGATCGACGGCAAGCGAAAGCAAGCCGGCACCGACCTGCTGGCGGCTCAGAACAAAGCCGCCACGCAGAACTGACCTAAACCACCAGCCCTCAACAAAGGAGAAGTTAATGAGAGTCTTTGTCTCAAAAATCACCCGCATACTTGCTTGCGCTTGTGCGCTCGCCCCGCTCCCTACTCTCGCTCAGTTCGGTTCAGGCATCGTCTTCGATCCAACCCAGTCCGCTCACGCAGCTCAACAGATCATTCAGGGCTCCCAACTCTACACGACGACCGTACAGACCACACGGAATGTCATCTCGGCTTACAACCTCGCGCAGCGCATGGCCTCAGCTCCGCAAGAGCTATACACCAGCTACTACAACATGGGTCGTCAGAACTGGACTTCGCTCACCCAAGCCGGCAACACCTACGGCAACACGGGATCATGGATGACCGCCGCAGCTTCGGGCAACGGTGCACTCGCCGGAAGCCAACAAACGACAATTAGCCGCACGCCACGCATAGCCGGGTATGGCGCGATGTCTGCGGAAGCACAGCAAGCCATCGCTGCCCAGGGGGCAACTGCCGACCTGAACGACGCAACGAACGCTACCACCTTGCAGACGCTTGGAACCGTTCGAGCCGCCGCAGCGCAGCGCGAAGCGGATATTGCAAACTTGGAACGATCCAGCCATTCCACTGACCCAACTCAACAGACAGAGTTGGCGACTCTTCAACGGATCAACCAGGCTCTTCTACTTCAGTTGCGGACGCAACAGGAGGCGAGCCAGATGACCCAGACGCAGAGCTTGCAACAGATGCTTGCGGCGAAGCAGCAGCAGGACGCCCTCAAGATGCAGTTCCAGGCTGCGGACGGCTACGAAGCCAACTACAACAGCAAGACCAATTCCGAGTCCGCCGAGTCTGTCCGGCGCGCCTTTCATTACTAACCCGTCGGGCATGGAGGCCAATCATGGAGATCCTCAACTACATCACTTCGGGCTGCGATGCGCTCACCGCGACCGCATCGCCCTCCATCACCGCCCTTGGGCTTCGCATGGTGCTCGCCCTCGCCACAATCATGCTCGCGTGGTTCGGTGTACAGGAAGCTCTCGCCTCCTCACAACACGGCCACGGATTCAGCATGGCCCGATTCGTGGCCTTCTTCATCCTCATCACCTTCGCCTACACGATGGTCAAGTATTACGACAGTTCGATCCCCGGCATCGGAACGTCGCTGCAGGGCTTCATCCGAGGGGGAACCAACAACCTCGTGGACATCATCGGGAACGACACAACGACGCAGATGCTGTCCACGATTCAAGATAGTTTGAAGAAGTCGGGGCCCGGTATCGCTTCGCTCACCGCTCCCTACCTGCTGATCGCGTACTTCTTCGTCCAGGTGATCCTGAGCATCCTTTCGGCGCTCATCGCAGTCATCATCGCCTACGGTGCCGTCGGCGCGGCCATCGTCGGAATGCTGGGGCCAGTCTTTATCCCCTTTCTAGCCGTCGAGAAACTTGAGTTCCTCTTCTGGGGTTGGCTCCGCGCCTTCCTCGGCTTTTCCTTCTATAAAGTCGTCGCCGCTGCGACCATGAGCATCCTCGGTCAACTGTTCATGCGCTACTACGCAAACCTAGCCGATTTCTCAGACCCGGTTCGGCTCATCAAGAATCTTCCACTACTCATCATCCTCGTCATCGTCAACGTCTTCATCCTGATCAAGATCCCTGCCATGACTGCATCCATCTTCTCCGGCAGCACCTCCGGTCATGACGGCGGGACGGGGATGCTAACTACCGCCATCGCAGCGCTCGGCTAAGGAGTTCAAATGGCAACCACACCACAGACCGAAGTCTCGCCGCATATCACCCGTGCAGCGGACCGGTATCTCGAACAGTACGGCGATCCGCTCGTCACCAACACCTATCTCAAGCTAGCGGTGTTGTGCCTTGCGGCACTCTCCGCGATGCTTGGTGGACTCGTATTCAAGAGTCAGAAGGCACTCGCCTCTGCAAAGCCGTTCATCATCCGCATCAACGACGTAGGCCACGCCGAAGCGATCGACTACCGGAACTTCGACTACCGGCCCCAGGAGGCCGAGAACAAGTACTACTTAACCCGCTGGGCCAACCTCTACTTCGGTCGCAACCGCTACACCTTGGAGCGTGACCAGACCCAGGCGCTCTACTTCCTCAATGCCGACGTACAGCGGGCTGTTATCGAGCAGGAGCGCAAGACCAATCTCATCTCCAGCTACCTCAAGGATTCCACTCTGCCTTATGTGGATGTGGAAGTGAAGAACGTCATCCTTGACGACTTGCGGCAGTCGCCCTATTAGGCACGCATCGAGTTCGAGAAGGTCTTCACGAATCCCGGCGACCAGTCCGTCCTGAAGCGCGAGCGATGGACTGCGGCCGTCACCTACGTTTTCAACCCGCAGGTGCTGAACGAGAAGACCACGGTTGATCCCCTGGGTCTCACGATTATCCGATTCCGCACCGACCAGGCGTTCAACTAACGGTTTAGAACCACCCATACGGAGCTTGCGATGTCGATTCTTGCTGCCATCCCGGCTGGTACGCCCTCTCTGTCGCTGTGCGCACGGCTGAGGCAAAGGCACTGCCAAAGACACCAGCCACCCAACGAGACTGCCGCACCCGTCCTGGGCCTTCCGTGGCAGAGGATGGAGCTACAGCCAGCATGGAAGATTGCAGCCGAGTCAGAGACGAGGATTGACATTGCACAAGATTGTCTCGCCGCGCGTTATCCCGCTTCTGTTCAGGCACCGCTTTGGGGACAATTCCGGCGCCCTGCGGCACGGCGCTCTTCTGCTTCGACTTCGTCGCCCTGCGGGTCACGGCTGTCCCAAGACAAAGTTGTAAACCGCGGCAGAGGACGCCGCACAACTTTCTCCCGGGCCCCTCCGCGAATGCAGAGCTTGGCACTTGGGAGCCGGGCCCCTTCGCCTATTGGTGCCCCGAACAGATCGGGAGATCGAAACACACGGAGACACACCATGTACAAGAACACAGTCAACCTCATCGGCTTTCTCGGCAACGACGCAACCATCCACACCGGCAACAACCGCAGCTTCACTACCCTCTCAATCGCCACCAAGAGCTCCTACAAGGAAAAGAGCGGCGAGTACGTCTCGCACACCGAGTGGCACAGCCTGGTCGTCTTCGGCAAGTTGGCGACCTTCGCCGGCAGCCTCAAGAAGGGCGCTCACATCGAGGTCGAGGGGGAGTTGCGGAGCCGCGAGTACACCAGCAAGAAGACCAACGCCACCACGCGCGTCTGGGAGATTCGGGTCAAGTCCATCCTCAAGCTCGACCGCGCAGAACAAGCCGCTGCGGAAGAGGCGGAGTTCGAGGACCACGAGGAGTTCGCAACCGAGGACGTTGCCGCATAGGCCGCTTCCTCTTTCAGCACAGCGGCCCAGACTATCGGGCCGCTTGATTCACCACGGAGTCCCCATGAGCTTTGAGTTAATACTTCCGTTTCTCCGCCCCATTGAATCGCTGCTGCTGGACGATAGCGTCTCCGAGATTATGGGCAATCCCGACGGCGTCTGGTGGTACGAGAGGCACGGCAGACTCTACGCCGCGCCTGAAGTCAAGTTCGAGACGAGGCAGCTCCTCACCAGCCTCGACGTGATCGCCAACAAACTCGGGCGCAGGCTTGGGGCGGACAAGCCGCTCCTCAACGCGCAACTGCCAGACGGTAGCCGTCTTGCCGCCGTCATCCCGCCGGTTGTCCGCCCTCATCCATCTGTCACCATTCGGAAGTTTGCCCGGGTGCGGTACACCCTACCTCTCCTCATCCAAGAGTGCGCTTTGGATGAGTCGCTAGGGGAGTTTCTCGGCAGTCTGATTGAGAACGGCAATACCGTCCTTATCAGTGGTGGGACGGGCAGTGGCAAGACGACGCTTCTGAATGCGCTCACTGATTTCATTCCCGAGTCCGAACGCATCGTCGTCATCGAAGACACGTCTGAATTGCGGATCGCAAAGACAAACCTGCTATGCGCCGAGTGCCAGACCGATGGACACGCGGGCCAGGTGAGCTTCAATGACCTGCTCAAGGCTGCGCTGAGGTGGAGACCGGACCGCATAATCCTCGGAGAGGTGCGTGGGGATGAAGCCCGAACTCTACTCGATTCTTTCAACACTGGCCATGCCGGTTCAATGGCGACCATTCACGCCAGCTCCGCCGTAAAGGCGCTGCGTCGCTTCGGCGAGCTTGCCATGCGTTCGCATCAGCAAGCCAACCGCGACGACATCGCCGCCGAGATTGCGGCCTCTGTGCAGTACGTCGTGCAGGTTCAGCGGTACGCTAATGGTCGCAAGGTTAGTGAGGTTCTCGAAGTCCTCGGCTACGACCGCACCGACAAGGTATTTGAGTTCGATACCAAGTTCAACCGGGCTTATACGGCCAATTCTGCTCAGCTTGCCCTACCTGCTGATTGGGCGCAGTTCGACAGGCCCACAGGTCGGGTTGCACCCATTCACCAATAAAGGAGAACAGCATGGCACTACTTGAGATCCAAATCATCAACAGAGTTACCGCCACCATCTCTCTCGACGAGTCGATCGCCCGTCGGACAGATCAGTACGCACTCTTCATCAATGCGCCTTCGGACGAGGTCGTCTCGAAGGCGCTGGAGTACGTATTCTCCAAAGACAAAGACTTCCTCACCTTTGCTCAGACAGTGGACGGGAAGAAGCCCGAACATCCGCTTCGTATCCGCAGGCCGATGGAACCAGCGGAGAGAGCCAAGCGCGGACGGCGCTCGACTCCGCCAGCAACTACGCCCTCAACTTCAGTGACTACTCAAGGGACGAAGTAGTGGCTTCCCTTAGCAGTCTCGGCGGGGTGGAAACGGCGCTTCGCACCGGAAGCATTATGACACTCCACCCCTCGAAGGGTCATGCAGGGATCCATCAGGATTCGCCAACACAACTCACCCGAATCAAGCACATAGCAACACTAGGGATTCTTGAGAATCCCCAAGTTTTCCTAAGAATCCCGACTCGGAGGTCGAAGCAATGGCCCTCATCGACGATCAAGAGATAGCGGCAGCCGCCCAGCGGCGCGAGTCGTTTCGGCTCACGAATGTTTCGTCCAAACTGACACGCAAAGAAGCGGAGCGTCTGGACTCGCTCGCGCGTAAGCGCCAGCAGTCGCGTGGAGAGCTGGTACGTCGCCTCATCCTTGACGAGTTCGCACGCGAATCCCAGGAACGATCTGCCAGCGCAGAGTTAACGGAAATTATCGGTCTACGGCTCTTGCTCACGAACGCTTTGAGGCCGATTGCAACCGGCCAGAAGGTGACACCCGAAGCCTTCGACAACGTCCTGGTCGAAGTAAAGAAACGCAAGAGGGCCGTGGCACTTGAGGCCCAGCAGGAAGTCCAAGGTGGTCTATGAATACCGAATGGGGGCGCAAAGAAACGATTATCTGGCCGCCGCACAGTCCCATCTACACCTACGGCGCAGTCTTCCTTGCCTTCATTATGAGTGGGATGTTTCTATACTTGCGGTTCACGTTCGGGCAGTCACCGCTCCAGCAGTTCTACACGCCCATCTATGCGCGCACCGCCGCTGGCAGCGCGCTCAAGAAGAAGGACAAATTCCAGCTTCTCTACGTTGGCGGCGGTGCCGGATCGGGTCGATTAGCAGCCGAACAAGACGTGAAAGCCGGTGAGACTTTAGAGACCGGTGGCAAGAAATTGCCGCTTGCGCTTTCCGGCGAAGCGCTGGCCACTGGGTTTCACGCCTTATACCGCGGGCCGCAGCAAATCTACGTCGATGCCCCGCTCCACGAATATCTCAGGCTCGCCGTTTTCGACGGTGAACCCCTCCGCAGCATCTATGCTTCGTCCCTATGGTTCGGCTTCCTATCGCTACTGCTGCAGCTTCCGTTTTCCATCCGCAAGGACATCGCTCGCCGCAAGCTCATGAAGTACGGACGGCGCCTAAAAGGACCGGTGCTACTCACTCCGAAAGAGTTCAACGAAGTGGTCGCCGGCAACGGTATCGGCTTCAAAACAACAGAAGCCAAAGCCATGATGCGGATACCGTTGACTGCCGAAGCGCAGCACATCGAGTTAATGGGCGACACAGGCGCTGGCAAGACGACGCTCATTATGCAAATACTCCGGCAGATTCAGGGCCGGGGTCACTCCGCCATCGTCTACGACCCAGCTTGTGAGTTCATTCGCCGCTTCTACGACGCCAAGCGCGGCGACATTGTTTTGAATCCTCTGGACGATCGTTGCCCGTACTGGGGACCGTCCGAAGAGCTGCGACGGAAGGCCGAAGCCAAGGCTATCGCCGCCTCTCTCTACCAGCCGACTAACGATAAGAAGGGTGAGTTTTTTACCGAGACCCCGCAGAAGATCTTCGCCCATCTGCTGACCTTTGGCCCCTCGCCCCAAGAGCTAATTGCCTGGCTCTCAAATCCTTCGGAGATCGACCAGCGCGTGCGCGGCACGGAGATGGAATCCATGATTGCCAAGGGCGCTCAGCAGCAGCGGAACGGTGTTCTGGCGTCGCTAGGACTGGTAGCGGACAGCCTGCGGATGCTCCCCACCAAAGAGCAGACCGGCGACCGGACTTGGAGCGCAACAGAGTGGGCTTCCACCCGCAAAGGCTGGATTTTCATCACGTCCAGCGCGACCGAGCGTGAGGCCCTGCGTCCGCTACACAGCTTATGGATCGACCTGCTTGTCATGCGCCTCCTGAGTGCGCCGCAGTCAGACCAAACACCCGTCTGGTTTGTATTGGACGAGCTCGCCAGCTTGCAACGGCTGCCCCAACTGCACACAGCCATTACCGAGAACCGCAAGAGCAAAAATCCTCTCGTTCTGGGCTTCCAGGGTAAAGCGCAACTGGAAGTCATTTACGGCCACCTCGCCGAGGTGATGCTGTCGCAACCGGCCACCAAAATCTTTCTCAAAACGACAGAGCCCAAAGCGGCCGAGTGGGTTTCCAGCGCCATCGGCAAGGTCGAAGTCGAGCGAATGAAGGAAACCCACTTCGACGGTTCCCGGTCAGGCAAGAACTTCAGCCTTGACCGTCAGACGGAGCCCTTGGTGATGGATTCAGAAATCTCCGGCCTCGAGAACCGGCACGCCTTCCTGAAGCTCGGGAATAACGTCGCCCGGTTCCATTTCGAGTACATGGATTTACCCCAGAGCACACCCGCCTTTGTCCCAAGGAAAGTCGAGGACGACGAGTTGCCGTTCGATCCGAAGACGCTCAAATCACGAATCAACGCCGTCTCGACCGCGCCGGATGTTGACCTTGAAGCGGAGACTCCGGAAGACGACGCCGAGGAACCTACGGAAGAAGAATTGGACAACGTCGACTCCGACCCGGACAGCCCGGAGGACGCCTCGGAAGACGACGAACCCGCTACCGCGGCACTCCCGTTCAGAGAGCATTAATGCCCCATGCTGACAATCTCCAAACCGCTTAATTCAGGCCAAGCGCAGACGTACCACGCCAAGGAGTTCACGTCCGCCGAGCAGAACTACTGGAAGCAGGGCGATTCCATCCGTGGAGAGTGGCAAGGCCAACTTGCCGAACACTATGGCCTTGCGGGAGCCATCGACGCGAAGGACTTTGCGCGGCTCAGTGAGGGCCAAGACCCACGCTCCGGTGCCCAGCTCGTCCGCCACAGAACCGGACAGGAATACACCACCGCAGACGGAAACACCGTCAAGCCGGTCGAACACCGAGCCGGGTGGGACGCCACATTCTCCGCGCCGAAATCTGTTTCGCTGACTGCTCTTGTAGGAGGGGACGACCGAGTTCGCTTTGCTCACCGGGAGGCTGTGACCATTGCCTTGACCGAGTTGGAGCGATACACACAAGCTCGCATCGGCGGCAACCACGCAGCCGAAACCACGGGAAAGTTCGTCGCGGCGAAATTTGAGCACGACACCGCTCGCCCGGTAGACGGCTACGCCGCCCCGCAACTCCATACGCATGCCGTCATCTTCAACATGACCCAACGGGAGGATGGAGGCACCCGCGCGATTCAGCCACAGAGTTTCTTCGACTCTCAACAGTTTGCGACCGCCGTTTATCAATCGGAGTTGACCTATCGCCTCACGCGGCTCGGCTATGAAATCGAGCCGGGACGAAGCGGCGCGCCCGAGATCAGGGGTTACACCCAGGAGTACCTCGACGCTTCAAGTCCACGCAGCCAGCAAATACGGGAGGCGATGGAACGGAGTGGATTCAGCGGACCCGAGGCCGCACAGATCGCCGCTCACAACACACGCGACAAGAAAGAGATTCATTCCCCCGGCGAAGTTCTGGCCGCACATCAGCGGATTGCGGCCGAGTTCGGCAACCGGGCCGAGCGCGTCGTCGCAGACGCTCGCGCACGGGTTCAAGCAAGATCGGAGGAGTTGTCTACGAAGCCCGCGCACACCGCGCAAGAAGCCGTCACTTTCGCCAAGGAAAGGGGCTTCGAGCGGGAAGCCGTGACAGATGAGCGTGACATCTTGCGCGATGCCTTGCGGCGTGGAATGGGTGAACTGACTCTACCCGACGTGAAGGCCAACTTCGAGCAACGGTCTACTTCCGGCGAGTTCCAAAACGTCACCGGCCAGAAGCATGAAACCGGGCGACAGTTCACTACGCGGGAGACGATCGCGGCAGAATCAGCAACCATCGGCCACATGAAGCAAGGCCAGAATACGGTTGATCCAATCATGAGGATTGAAGACGCTCAAAAGCAGGCCGCGACTCGCGAGTTCTTAAATCCATCGCAGCAGGGTGCGATCCAAGATATTCTGACCAGCCGCGACCGCTTACAAGGCCTACAAGGACTTGCCGGCACGGGAAAGACTACTACCCTCGCTTCGATCCGTGAAGGCGCGGAGAAGAGCGGATACGCTGTCGAGGGCTTCGCTCCTACCAGCCGCGCCGCGCACCAACTCCGTGATGCGGGCATCTCTGCGGACACGTTGCAGGGCTTCTTGGCCCGTGGTGGTCAGCAACAAATTGCCGGCGATCCCGACCGGCGACATCTCTACATGGTCGACGAATCAAGTCTCGCAAGCACTCGCCAGATGCAAGCATTCATCGAGAAGATTGGCCCGCAAGATCGCGTCCTGCTCATTGGGGACATTCGCCAACACCAGGGCGTAGACGCGGGTAAACCCTTCGAGCAGATGCAGCAGGCCGGGATGCGCACAGCCTTGCTCGCTACCATCGTCCGCCAAAAGGACCCAGAGCTGCTTCGCGCAGTGGAACACTTATCAAGAAACGAGACCGCTGCGGGAGTTGAACTCCTGCAGAAGCAGGGTCGCGTCTCGGAAATACCGGACGACTCCCGCCGAATCGCCGCGATTGCTCATGACTATGCCGCGCGACCAGAGAACACTCTGGTTGTCTCTCCGGACAACGCGAGTCGGCGTGACATCAATGAAGCCATCCGAACAGAGTTGCAGAACCTAGGCGTCGTATCGAAAGACAGCCGCCAGATGGACGTGCTTACACAGCGATCCGATATGACCGGCGCAGACCGAGGCTGGGCTGCCAACTACCAGCCCGGAGATGTTCTCCACTACGCGCGAGGCAGCAAAGAGCATGAAATCGAGCGCGGTAGCTACACGACAGTCATAGCTATCGACGCCAAAGAGAATCGTGTAACGGTCGAGCGGCAGGACGGAACCGAAGTCGCTTACGATCCAAAGCGGCTCCAAGGCATTACCGCGTATCGAGAAATCGGCCGCGACTTCGCAGAGGGTGACCGCATCCAGTTCACCGCGACAAACCGCGATCTGGGCGTCTCCAATCGCGACCTTGGAGCCATAGAACGAATTGACGGCGCACAAATTGCCGTTCGCATGGACGGTGAGAAGCAACGAACAGTGACCTTCGACGCCTCGCAGATGCGTCATTTCGACCACGGATACGCTGTCACTTCCCACGGCTCGCAAGGTCTTACATCCGAGCGCGTACTCATCAATATGGACACAACCGTTCACCCCGAACTTATCAATACCCGCTTCGCTTACGTCTCCGTCTCGCGGGCCTCCCTTGATGCGCACATTTACACGAATGACGCCGCTCGCCTCAGCGAACGCCTGAGCGCCGATGTAACTAAGACTTCCGCAGTCAACCTGGAGCAATCGCGCTCCCAACCCCAAACGCAGGAACCAGCCGAACGAAAGGAAACTGTCATGGCAAACAGCAGAGAACAGTCCCAAGAGGAGCAGCGCCACCAGTTCCAAGCCGAAGCGAACGTCTCTCAGCCAGAGAAGCAAACCGCCGAACAGATCGACCAGCGGCACTATGCTCCCATCCAGACCGCTTTGCGCGACGAAGCGGTTGGTTATGACTGGAAACGCGAAACGGGCGACATCGAGAGCTATCAGCACAAAGACCATCATGGCTGGTTGCATATCGACCCCGCCGGGTCCTTTTTCGACCGTCAGGGCCTACCCATCGCCCGCGAGACGGCACTAGAGAACGCGGGCCATGTATCTCAATCACTGGACAACGCTCAGTCGCGGCCCGTCAGCAACCCCAATGACCAAGGATTCAGCCTGTAATGTCTAAAGTTGTGGGCTTACCGCGAGAGCATGTCCAACGCTAAGCATCACTTCATCTTTCGAGGCCCCGCCATGACCAAGTCCAAGAATCTCCGCGTTGCTCCAGTTGAAGACCCCGGCTTCGCGGATATCGTTCGCCTCATAGAATCATCGCGCCACCAAGCCCTGCAGGCGGTGAACACAACACTGATAGATCTCTACTGGAAGGTTGGCGAGACGATCAGTCGCCGCCTCGCCAATGCCGAGTGGGGCGATGGAACTGTCAACCAGTTGTCCCTTTATCTCGCCAAGACCCAGCCAGGCGTCCGCGGATTCAGTCGTCCAAACCTATTCCGAATGAGGCAGTTTTACGAGGCTTACCAGCTCGATCCAATAGTCTCACCACTGGTGAGACTATTGCCTTGGTCGCATCACCTCATCATCCTGGGACAGAGCAAACGACAAGAGGAACGCGAGTTCTACATTCGACTTGCTGTAAAGGAGGGATGGAGCAAGCGTGAGCTGGAGCGGCAATTCACCAGCGCGCTGTTCGAGCGAACTCTGCTTAATCCACCGAAAGTCTCGCCAGTGGTGAGACAAACCCATCCGGAAGCCATCAGCGTTTTCAAAGATGCCTACAACATCGAGTTTCTTGGGCTCGCCACGGTTCACGCAGAGGCAGACCTTCATCTCGGCCTAATCAATAAACTCAAGGAATTTCTACTTGAGTTGGGACGCGATTTCTGTTTCGTCGGCTCGGAATACGTGCTACAGGTGGGCGGTCGAGACTTCGCTCTCGACCTACTCTTCTTTCATCGGGGCCTCAACTGCCTTGTAGCTATCGAACTGAAGGTGGGACAATTCGAACCCGAGCATCTGGGCAAACTCAACTTTTACCTTGAGGCCCTTGATCGGAACGTACGCAAGACGCACGAAAACCCAGCTATCGGCGTGTTGCTTTGTGCGAGCAAGAATGATGAGGTCGTCGAATTCGCATTGAACCGAAGCCTCTCACCAGCCCTCATTGCGGAGTACCACACGCAGATGCCTGACAAGAAACTTTTGCAAGCGAAGCTCCACGAGTTCTACAGCCAAAACGATAGAGAAGGGTAGTCATCCTCGTCCGACTACGAGACCTTCCCCTGTTACGCTGCCTCCAAGAGCTTCTTCAAATTGCGTGCGATGCTCAGTTTGGTATTTTCTGCGCTAACACGTCGGAGATCTGCGATCAATTCAACGGTGTGGCTCACGTCAGAGGGCTGCACAATCCGCTCGTTAAGACGCGTAAATGGCCCATCTGTTTCGGTCAACAGACGTTCATCGGGGATACAGGAAAGTAGTTGCTGTCCTCTTTCATTTCTGAGCATCTCAGCGTTGACCGAAAAATAGCACCCCATTTCGCTAGCTCTCTGCACCTCGGATTTTGATCCGCTAAACCAATGCAGGATCACTCGACCGTGGGCGAGTGAGAAATTGCGTTCGATCAAATCCAGCACCGTCTTGGCGGAGCGGACACTGTGTACTGTCAGTATTTTGTTGCCTGCACTCTCGCATCGCTGTAGGACGTGCTCAAACACTTCCTTCTGAAGATCCAAGGAACGATAGTAGCGCGGACCGGCATCGATCCCAACTTCTCCTACATATCGCGTCTCCGATAAATATTGGTCCCATAGCGAAATCTCATCTGCTCGTTCCTGCACTAGCTGAGGATGAAGTCCAAGTGCGGCCCGGACATAGCGAGTCGACTCCGTGACTTCTCGATTTCGCGGCCATGCCTTCGGCGTCGTAGTGACAGTAAGCGTGAACACTTGGGATTTCTCGGCTTCGCGCACGGCGGAGATGAAGTCTTCATAGAGGTCCAGATGACAGTGCAGATCAACGTAATTTGAGGACATGGATGTTTACGATGGAGAAGTTGTAACGTTTTTGAGCAAGTTCCCGACCTCGTTCATGCCACGGAGATAGACCTCCGCCAATGCAGTTTGGCGTGATGAGCTCTCGTCGGTCAGTGGGCCGGACTTATGAATGAGAATCGAGGCAAGGTGGGGCTTGTCAGCTAACCTCGCTATAGCGAATTGGAACGATCGAACTTGAACACCCTCGGCCCCCGATGTCTTCAGGGGCGAAGCCTGGAGGTTGGCCAACGTGTACGTCGTTGGATCGGCACCTTGTATTCCGCCCTTTATGGCGGCTCGTCGGATCAAACACGGCAAGCAGAATCCGCAGTGTTCCGTACCATGCCCCTTCCAACGCGCTTTGGTTGGCGAGGCGCAAGAGAGACTCTCCGGTAGAACCTTCTTGAGGAAAGTGGGATTTGCGCACGCGGCGACCATTTCACCTTTTGTCCGATCCCAGTACGGGTTTTCAATCGCGACAGGTATTTCAAGTTCACGCAGGAGATCGTTCCAGCGCGCGATGTAGAAGGGATGGGTTGTGCGCGTACTTAGAGAACCTAATCTCAACTGGTCCAGCGGAACGTTCAGCGCGATAAGCCCGTTCTCGGGCACGTTTAGCTTGCAGGGCCTTCCAACTCCGCTTGCTGCCAGAGCTCCCGTTGCGAAGAAGAGAAAAGACCGTCCGCGCGTTGAGTCCTCGGCCGGAACATCCGGTACAAGTTCCTTGGGGAAACTCATCCACACCCGAAGACGTTTGAACGGTCTATTAGGGTACTGCTGTTCAAGGCGACGGAAGAGCACCTCCTGCGCTGCGCTCACTGCACCTTCGCCCGCGTGGCTCACGAACAACGGGTTGGTGTTTTTCTCCAAAGCGTCAATAGCACCGATCAAGCTATCAAGACCACCTGAGAAAAGTGACACCTCGTCGAATGCTGGTTGTGGACCGATTAGAGGCTTGGCCGCTACGAAACGCTCGAAGCCCTTCGGGCGCGGACGGAAGCCCACAATCCATCGGTCACCGGTTAGGAAATTGAGCATACGTTGCAAGATGCTTGAAACGGCATTCCAGCGAACGGGCTCACTAACGGGTACAACCAAGCGGAGTTCGCGGGTCCAGTTGTCTTGCGATTCCGTATCGCGTGAAATCCGTGTATCGGCAGCATAGACATGAGCAGCGAGAATAAGTAAATCGACGCCCATTTCTGACGGGTAGACCCCCATCGCTGACAGCTCATCTAAAGCTGTGCCGATGCCGTAGTCAAGGCGCTTCGTCGCCTGAACAAATTCCACGGCAGTCGAAACCTCGCCTTCGCCCGATGGGATAGCCACGGTATCTTTGAGGCCAAATCTTCCGTAAATGAGGTGACGGCAAATCATTTATCAATCTCCGCTTCCGCCATGCTCTGAAGGATAGAGTAGCTTTGCTCGTAGATCGTATCGATAGTACGTGTCACCTGGTCTTGCGTGATCGTCGCTATCTGGTTCGCTGCGAAGGCATCCGATACGGCGCGTCCGACGAACTCGAAGAGCTGCGCTTGAATCTCCGCGGCTTCCTTTGCGTCTTGCGGCATTGAAATGGCGTGGGCCCCAATGTCATTGCATATGCGAGCTTCGATGGCGTGGGTAACGTTCAATTCCAAGATGGTTTGGACCTGATCTGGCGTGAGAGCGTCGAAGTCGGCGATTCCATTCTCTGCCAGATCAATGATGGTTTCGACAAAAGCTTCTCTCGCGATGCTATCGTCGATCGCTCCGCCATCAGGGCAGATGACCTCCATAATTCCGAGGAATATCTCTTCGATCGGACGACCAGCGAGACTTTCGAGGCCAAGGGAACGTAGCACGGCTGGAGCGTTGCCGGAGATCGCCGAACTTAGAACACTCGCCAGTCGTGCTGTCGAATTACGAGCAACAGCCATCCTCCGAGCGGCATTGCGGCTGCCTCCAGAAGAATTCGACACGTAGTGAGAAAGTGCTCGTCCAAGACTCCGGCGGTCACTTCCTCCTGACGACAGGAAGCGCGTGAAGTTATTTCGTGCGGCGGTGTACCGACGGGGATCGCCTGCCGCTGGCACCGGCGGTAGAGATGGAGAAGTTGGTCCACCAACTCCACCAACCGACGGTAGAACTCCAGGCACGGGCGGCGGCGTTCCATCTGCGCCAACTGGCGGCTGCGCTGGTGGAGCAGGTGGCGCCGGTTGCGGGCCTCCTGGTCCCGGCCCGTCGTCCAACCAAGATGGGATTAGGGGCTTTCCACCTCCCGCACCGCCATAGGAATTCGAAGTGCCCACTATCGACCTCCCGGGGTGCGTGTGCGAAGCGTACTAGCAGCGACCGTCTTCAAGACAGTTCCCCCAGTGGTGCTCCAGACCTCCAAAAGCTGCTCGAAGCGTTTGCTGCTCGCGGAGTCTTTTAGCGATGTAGCCCAACCGCTGCATACCCAAGGTCCAAGTTGGGCGGCTGGCAACGCTTCAAGGAAATCAAGCAGGTTCGGTTGGAGGGCAGGTTGGGCACGCACGAGAACAGCCAGTCCCTCCACACCGTTGGGAGCCTTGTCGAAAGAGCCCGATGCGACAATTCGTGCCCGAAGCATTTCGAAGACTTGCGCGGCCTCTGGAGGTGCAAGCGAACGCAGCCCCGTTTCTTCAGCTTGCACGGCCATTTTCCCAGCTAACAGGCGATCGACGATTGCAGCAACCTGACCGAAGGCAGTTGCCGCCCCAAAATAGTCCTTCCTATCTTTCGTGACGAATAGGTAGGGCCGAAGATCAATACCCGCGAGGGAGGGCTCAAGACGCGCCCATTCGAGGGTATTCGGAGAGGCAATCCATCCCGCAAGCATCGCGCTAGGTTCGGCTTCTGGGGCGATACTGTCGCTTTTTGCGACGGCCTTCTTTGCCGTCTGCTTCTTAGCATCTACCTCTTGTTTCACAGGTTGAGGAGAGGCAGAGTCCACTCCCTTCTCCTTCGCCTCCGCTTCGAGAGCAGCGAGTTCCAGACATACACCGTCGGTCGCGGAGGCTGCCGCGACTGCAATCTGATCGAAGACGCGACTATTGAACCTCTCCGCTAACATCAACTTCGCCAACACCGGCAGATTGACATCATTTCCGAAACCACGAGCCTCAGCGGACGCGCGTCTCAGCAACAGAGTGTTGAGAAAGCGCTTGATCTGTCGCGGATTGCCGCGCGTTCCACTCGCCAAGAGCGGGCCGAGCTGATCGGAGATCATCAGTGCATTGTGGGCACTCTTTTCTTTGTCACCGAGAGCGGTCTTTGTGGAGGCAGCATCAAGCACGCCTCCGAGCCACGGGCGGGTTAGCAAGCCTCGTGCGACCTTGATCAACTCGCTAAATGCAGGATCATTCTCGCCGAGCTCGGCACCGACGAGTAGGAGAGTCACGTAAATACGGGTTTCTGATTGTCCAAGCGCGGGGATGCGAAATGGTACTTGGATGAGCTTTTCAAGGTAGTTACGTGCGTAAGTTTGCGGACCCGTGCTGTCTGGGAGATCTGGAAAATGCTTACGAACGGAGTATTCGATCATCGCCTCGTCTGCGGCGACGACGAATGCGGTACGCGCAGTGAAGACAAACAATCGGATCGCTTCGAGGGTCTCAATCGCGGTTTCGGGAAGGCAACGATCAAGATCATCGACCAACACAACGAGCTGGTCGATCTTCGCTTCTTCGAGGAGCTTATCGAAGGCTTTGCGGAACTCTGCGATTTCCGCCGGGATGTTGCTGGTCTTGTCCCTGTCCTTCAGCAGTTCCTTCGCATCCCCTAAAACTTCACCAATCTTCTCCTTGGTGAGGTTAGCGGGATTGGCCACTATGCCTTCAAGGCTCGCCATCATCCCCATCATCCCCATCTGATGATGGCCCGTATAAAACCCGGCTGCTGCGGCGATCAATCCACCACCTCGCTTCGCCAATTTCAGAAGGTCAATCCGATGAAACACATCCTTTACGGATGCCGTGGTCTTTGTCAGCAGGGGCCGCTTCGCGAGTAGCTCGGTGACGATCCCTTCGATCAGCGCAATCTTTGCATCTTCGAAGCCCTGAAAGCGCCACCCATTGAACTTGAGGCAGAGTACCTTATCATCACCGCTCAACGAAGCCTCGACCATCTCCAGCACGCTAGATTTGCCGGCTCCCCAGTCGCCATGCACGCCGAATCGTGATGGGGTGCTCGGACCGTTTTCTTAGCAGCTCGACGATGGTCTTTGCTATGGGCTCGTTGTTTAGAAGATCGACTTTAGTTTCGTTGTCAGAAAGGATCATACGGGCGTGCTCAGATTTGGAATGATCGGCTGCTAAGAGCTTACTGGAAATTGCCTAGTTTCAGTCATTTATCCCGGCCGGCTCGGACCTCCAACCGAATCGGTATGGACAACGCTGTTCTCATAGGAAAGCCTCCAATTAACGACCAGTCGTCAATGCACTCATTGAGGGCAGCTTGAGCTCAGAAGGCGGCTTATCGCGAGTGGGATCAACCGTCGTCCCGCGTCGAGCTCACTTTGGCACGTCATCATCTGTCGGTACGTACCAGGCCACGTCCCGCATCTGAAAGAGTTCGGGCGAACGGCTGGTCAGATGAGCCAGAACGACTTTCGCAATGCGAACGCTATGTTCCACCTCTCGATCCCAGTCAACGTTCGAGAGACAGTCGCTGTGCGTTGGGCTCCATCGAGCGGTTCGAATCGCAAGCACAAGGCTAGAGGCAATTACCAACGCTGGTCCAAGTTTCTGATAGTCCACCTCCCGATGGTGGCCGCCTACGCGCCGGTTCTGATTCGTGAGAACGACAGAACGATCATCCGCCCCATGCGCTACGCCTGCCGTCTAGCGGGCAAGCCCGCCGATTACGACAAGCGTTTCCCAGGCACCTACAACGCACGCCGCGACAGTCTGGATGACTATTGGAGCAAGATATACGGCCGCAATCATGCCGTGATGGTGATCTCCGGTTTCTATGAAAACGTTCCGCTCCATCTGTACGAACATCGCGAACTCGCCGCAGACGAGAAGCAAAAGAACTTGGTTCTTGAATTCAATCCCCAGCCGTCCAAAGACATGCTAGTCGCTTGCGTCTGGGACCGCTGGAGTAGCCCGAACGCTCCCGACCTGTATTCCTTTGCGGCCATCACCGATGAGCCCACTCCCGAAGTCGCGGCGACCGGCCATCAACGGACGATCATCACCATTCAAGAACGATATTTAGCGGAGTGGCTTTCGCCAACTGGTCTGAGCTCAGAGCGGCTTGAAGAAATGCTCACAGATAAAGAGACTCCCTACTACCTTCACCAGATTGCCGCGTAGCATCGACACGACCGCAAAGACGTTTACTTTGTCCCTTCATGTGGTGACGCCCACCGATCTACCAAGGTCATGGTTTTGTTCTTGGGTTCGAACTTCGCCTCGATCGCTCCGATATCGACGACAACAGGAACACTTGCAATCATTCCTGCAAAGACACATGTCCCAGTCGGGAGAATGGGGAGAGATTCAAACGACACTTTATCAAGATAAGAAACCGTTCTTTCGACCGCTTTGATGTCCTGATTGTTGATCAACCGATGCAGAAAGTAGTTGTGGAGTTGAGAGATGATCGTCGGAGATATGTCAGACGGTCGCTGGCTCGCTATGGTCAGAAACGTGCCGAATTTTCGTCCCTCTTTGATGATCTCTTCAAACACCTCAAGCCGGTAGTCTTTCCACTGCTCGCTCTCACGCTCCGATGATTCCGAGAGGATGTTGTGTGCCTCGTCTATGATGAGATTCAAATAGCACCGGCTGTCATTCTCATTCTTCTTGTCATCGTAGAGCTGCTTGCAAATTAGCAACGGCAGGACCTTACGAATTTGAACATTCACGTCCTTTAGGGAAATGACCGTGAGATTCTTCGACATCTCTCCGGCAGTTTCCCCTTCCTGCAAGCAGATCACCCGCTTCAAATCGTCAATGCGGCGATCCATTCGTTTCAGCAATGGAGCCAAATGCTCGCGGTTGGAGAAACCCTTCACAATCTCGTCATAGTATCGGAGAACGATGCGCAGTCGAACCTGATCGATAGGCGTCAGACCCTCCATGTCCAGCGCCAACGCATTTGCTTTGTCATAGACGACTTTCCCTTTGAACTCTTCTTGATTGCTGTAGCACTTCAATGTTCCATCGTCGTAATAGTAGTTCCGCGTTGTTCCGTTGAACTGCAGGTTGTCTCGAAAATCAAAGATGAGCGTCCGAATCGTCTCGCTATTCGCAAAACAACCCCCAAGCTCTTCTAAAAAGTTGAGAACAACGCCCTTTTCGAGGTTACGGTCGTTCGCAATCGTTGCCGCGTATACGATGTCTCCGATGAACGTGCGCAGCAGATGAACATCCTGCACCTTCTTCTGCAGGAACTTGCTCTCAACCGAGCGAGTCAAGAAGGGTGCTTGTGTCTTCTCTGTCGCTTCCAAAAAGACCACCCAAAACTTCGCGTCGTCGATCGTTGCGCGGGGGATCGGCAGCTTGTCTCCATCGTCATTTCGCGTCGAGATTTTGAAAATCTTCTTAAACTCCTTTTCGACGATGACGTTATCATCCTCGCTGACGTATTCGCCGTTGAAGTCAAGAAGCAGAAAACGCGCACGCTTCTGGAAGGATTCCGAATCCTTATAGATTGCGAACAGCTCTCGGTAAATCTTGGCCAGTGTGTATGATTTTCCGCTCCCCGTGTTCCCAAAAATCCCGATATGACTCGCGAACAGCCCGTTAATGCCGACCTGGATGTCTTGTCCCCGCTCCAAGGCTAAGCGACCGAGCGTGATCGGGAGGTCCCCAGGACTGATGAAGTTGTGGACCTGACTGAACTCTTCGGCGTGCAGCAGGAAGCACTCATTGTCGATGAGCGGCATCTCCTTGATCCCACGTATGAAACTCTTACCTTTGAAGAAGCCAAGCAGACTGACATTCAATGTACGGCTGACGCGCTCACGCTCGCTTCCGTACTCCGCTTTCACATAGAGCTTGTCTTCCTGAACAAATTCGCCTTCGACCTTTCCAATAATCGTCGTGAATCCTTTGACAATTTTGATATAGCCACCAACCGAAATGTTCCGCAGAAGCTCACCCTTGTACAGCAGATGCGACGTGTTCTTCGTTTTATCGACCTTCACCCGAACGAGTCTGCCATCGACGGAGATGACCTTGCCGATTCGAAATATCGAGTCCTCTAGCGTTGGATTGGTGTCAATCATCACTGTTCCTTTACGGTACTAACCGGCAAGCTGCTCGTCTCGTCCGGAAACATCCGTTGGAAGATCACACGGTTGATGGTCGCGAGATCGTAGTTCAGGTCGTCACCATTTGGACCCGTATTGGGATTGATGATCTTGATGTTCGCGTTCTTGATGTCTGTCCCAAGCTGAGTACGGATAGCTTCTGCAGAACCTGTGCTGTGAGCGAAGACATAAACAAGCAGAGTGGGATTCGAGTTCGCTGCCCTGAGTGTGATTTCACGGATGTGTTCATCCGCAAACGAGAATCCCATCACAAACAAAACCGAGTTATCCTTTTCCAGTTCATTCGAGAAGATGCGTAGGAGCTCGTAGTACGTCTGATTGAGCAGAGTGTGCTTGAACTTTTCCTTTGTGGGGTTAACCACGAGAAGATCTTCATATCCAGCGATGAACGCTTCAACATCCTTCGTGACTTTCAGCCCTTTGGCGGCAGCGGCTAGCTGATTGAGGTCGGAGTCCGCAGCGACCTTGACAAGACATCCGTCGGGGATCTGAATCGTTGCTATGCTTTCGACCTTCTCCAAAGAAGCGGAGAACGTCATGGAGCGATCATCTTCGAGGTGCCAAGTCACCGAGCCGTGCAGCTTGATGAGATTAAAGACCGGAATTTCTGAGACATTGTCGAAATGAAGGCTCCGCTTCGACCGCGACTTGTTGAAGTTGCTCAGGCTGAAGCGCGGTTTGAAGCGGCCGTTGAAGCCATCATTGAACTCCAAACCGATCTCTTCAAGGCTCCGCTCCAGAAAGATATCAACGTTCGTTGTAAACAAGTTGATTTCCTTGCCCAGCAAGGAACTCTTGCGACGCTGCAGGATAGTGTTCAACGTGCGGAGCAACCCACTGTACGCCGCTTGCACTGGGGCCGCTGCTTCGTCTTTGGCGAGGATCGCCTTGTTGCGGAGCATTACTTCCTCAAAGTAGAGCTTGTAGAGCGAACAACGGACAATCTGCGCTTCTGGACTTGGTAAGGAACATTTGTCCGCCTCCGTGAGCAGCGCCTCGATGTTTCCCAGTGTTCGGATGTAAGGCATGGAAAGACCTGAACCCAGCAAGAAGTTCAGATTGCAATCCTGGATAACATCTTTAAGACGATCGAGTTGAGTCTGATCCATCGCGTTGGCCTCGGAGTGCGTATATCCACACTTCATTATCAAGCCTCAGTCCTTTCGTTCTAATTGGCTAAGGGAAGAGTTTCACTCCTCCCTGTCTCCAGCCGCTTCGCGTCTTCCGCCACCCACCTCAGCGGACCTGTTCCTGCCCGCAACGCCCACCCCGAGAGCAACGGCAACAGCAAAGACATCTTCTTGCGCTTCGCGCCCTACAAGGCAACCAAGCCTTCCTGAGAGGCTCCGCCTCTGGCGCGCGCAAGGGGTTTCCCCATAATTTTTCGTTCCGAAAAATCAGCGCGATGAGACCGCGCCCCCTGCGGGGTGGGCGATACCCACTCCCCTTGCACTTGCCGCCTCCGCTGGCGTGGGCCAGGGCCAAGGCGTGTTTGTGAGCAAACACAGCACGGCCATTCAAAAACGGAGGAACCACCCATGAACGCCACCACCAGCACCATCACCCCCATCAGCGAAAACCCTAAACAACCGCAGCAACGGCAAACGGCCAAAGAGGTTATCGCGGCCAACGTCAAGAGCCTTATTGAGCAGCTTGAGACGGGGCACTCAGACGCACTCACCGCCTACCTAAACGCGATGAGCCGATTCCATAATTACTCCTTTGGGAACATCTTGGAGATTGCACGGCAGAGGCCGGATGCAACCCGCGTGGCCGGATTGTACGCATGGAACCAGCTTGGACGCCGGGTAATGAAGGGACAGAAGGGTATCCGCATTCTCGCTCCCATCATCGGCTACGGCCGGAAGAAGGACGAGGAGATCGCCCGCAGCAGCGACCCCGCCGCCATCAACAAGCCAATGTTGGTTGGTTTCCGTTCCGCCTACGTCTTCGACGTGTCGCAGACCGAAGGTGCAGAGCTTCCCACCCTACGAGAGATGAGCGGCACGGTAGACGAGAACCGCGACCGTTTGCTTTCGTTCATCAAGGCGCAGGGTATCAAGCTTGTGTTCACCGAGAAGATCGCCCCCGCACTCGGGATAAGCTACGGCGGACGCATTGCCATTCTTCCCGGCCAGCCGGAGGCCGAGGAATTTAGCACCCTCGTCCATGAACTCGCGCACGAGATGTTGCACAAGGCCGAACGCCGCACCACGACCACCAAGGTTGTGAAGGAAACGGAAGCCGAAGCCATCGCGTTTGTGATTGGCAAAGCCGTAGGACTCTACACCGGAAGCTCATCCGCCGACTACATCCACCTGTACCACGGCAACGCTTCCTTGCTTGCCGAGAGCTTGGAAGTCATTCAGCAGACCTCAGCCGTCATCCTTGCCGCATTGCAGCCGCCGACCGCAGAGCAAGCGGCGATGCCCGATGCAGAACTGGCAAAGGTGGCGTAATGAAAACCATTCTCGCAATCCTCAAAATGGCCGGAGGGTGGCACCCCGGCCTAAACCTCAAGATCGAGAATCCGCCTTATATGGCCTTGGTCATTGAAGGGATGGACGAGTCCGGCCCGATGGGGCTACCCGCAATCTCTGTAGCCCACTATGGCGAACAGAACGGCGACCTTATGCGGGACCCGGAGATGTGTTTCGAGCTTGGATTGGGCGGAGGGGCGCACCTAGACCCCTTCTATTACCGAAACGACTATGTAGACGTAGAGCAGTGGAGCCGCGACATTCAGAGCAACGGCTACGTCCATCGCGTCCGTGACACAAGCTACGTTCATCACGTCAACTTGCACCGACAGCACAAACAGTTTGCCGAGCAGTGGGACAAGAACCTGCGTTCACAAGGCTTTATCGAAGCCTTCGAGCGGCAGCAGCAGACCCCACGCGCCTAAACCCTTTCCCGCCCCGGAGCGGAAGGAAAAGCGCGTCCGCTCCACTACCCCAATGCAGTGCAACCGCTCAAGGAGCAGCCATGCAAGACAGCAGCGCATTTCAATACCTCGCCATCGGCACCATCCACGAATCCACCACCAACCCCCGCGCAACCTTCGAGCAATCAAAGTTGGAAGAGCTTGCCCAGACCATCCGGCAGCATGGCCTCATGCAGCCCATCACCGTTCGCCCTAACGCAGACGGCTTCGAGATCGTCACGGGGGCAAGGCGTTTCCGCGCGGCACAGCTGGCTGAACTGTTTTCACTTCCCGCTCGCATCGTCGAGCTCACCGACGCCGCAGCGATGGAGTGGCAGTTGGTCGAGAACTCGCAGCGCGTGGACGTTCACCCTTACGAAGAGGCGCAGGGCTTTCAGCGACTCTTAGACCTTCCCGGCTACGACGTAGGAGCATTGGTCGAGAAGTCGGGCAAGAGCGCAAGCCACATCTACGCCCGTCTCTCACTTCTACAACTAATCCCAGCAGTGGCCGAGGCGTTCACGCAGGAACGCATCACAGCGAGTCATGCGAACTTGCTTGCACGTCTGCCCGAGGACGCACAGGCCACAGCCTACGAGCAGTGCTGGCGCAAAGACTGGCAGGACAAAGAACCGCACCTGCTACCCGCTAAGCACCTGAGCGCGTGGATACAAGCCAACCTCTACCTGTCTCTCGCGGATGCACCCTTCGACCGCGAAGACCCCACCCTAAACCCCACTGCCGGAGCCTGCGTTACTTGCCCCCGGCGCAGCGGACACAACACCAGCCTCTTTTGCGACGTGCAGGGCGACCAGTGCCTAGACGCGCCGTGCTATCACGGCAAGGTAGAAGCGTTCCTTGACCGGGAGATTGCCGCCAAGCCAGAGCTCGTGCAGATTGAGAACGGTTGGCGCAATCCCAAGGAGCAGAGGCCGGGAGCGCTTCAGCGGGGACATATCCGGGAGATCGAGACAATCGTTGAAAACCCGGACGCGGAACCTGTCGTGCCATGCGCCGCCGCCAAGACAGCCATCATCGTCTACGGTAAGCGCGTTGGCACGAAGCTAACCGTATGCACCGACAAGAACTGCCCGGTGCATGACCTGAAAGCGGCAGCAGCACAAGCCGCACATCCCGTTCCCGTCATGGCGCCCGCGCCAGCCACCGAAACGGAAGAAGAACGCGAACAGCGCGAAGCGGAGTACGAGCAACGCAGAAAGGAGCACGAACAACAACAGCAACGACGCGAGGAAGAGCGCAAGCAGCAATTCGAGCGGGAGCAGGAGGAGTATGAGGCCGAACGCACCCGCAGAGAGGCCCTGCATAAGGCGCGTCAGGCCACCTTCAAGCGCATCGTGGAGAATGCCCCGGCGATGTTCACCGCCGCCCAACTAAGGGTGTTCCTCCGTGCCCTCATCAACCTTGACCCCTACGATTTCGCCGAGGAAGTAGCAGCCTATTTTGTTGGCGACGACGAGAACAACCAACAGACCCCGGAGGAGGTTCTGGCATTGACCCTCAACAGCCTTCCAGACGAGAAGCTAACCAGCTTTGCCCTTCGCCTTGCCCTCACTGGACACACGGACATCCCGCGTGAAAGCGACTTCGATTTCCTTGCGGAAGCCGAACGCGTCTTCGCTCCAGTTCAGCCGAAGAAGTCAGATGCGAAGAAGGCCAAGACGAAAACTCCCACCAAAGCCGCTGCCAAGCCACCCGCGAAGCTGACGGGACAGAAGGCAACCGCTGCAAAGAAGCAAATCGCAGCCTAAACGAAACGCGGGAGCCGAAACTGGCTCCCGCGTTCATTTCTTAAGTGCGGCGCGGGAGAAACCGCTTCGGTTTCTCCCGTACCCTCATCCCGCTCGGCGACCCTCGCCCGTCGTCTGCGCGGAAGGAAACGTTCCGAGTCTGTACGAAACTCTACTCTGCCACTCGGAACGGTTCGAATCGATCACTGACGAGAATGCGAGATATCAGGACCGATTCATCCAACGGCAATTATGCGCGGGTGATCGCAATCCCTCTCTCCAGGTACGGCCTGACAAGCGCCTCATCAACGCCGCGCTCAGTAATGATGCCGTTTACGTCTTCCAGCCCAACGACTTCATAGGGTGAAGCGGCATTGAGTTTCTCAGCAGAGGCAAGAACATACGTCTCGGCGGAAGCTCGACTCAGGGCACGCTTCACGGCGGCTTCTTCGTAGTCACCCGTCGTGAGTCCGGTTTTGGGATGTACGCCGGTCACGCCCATAAAGAATGTGTCGGCATGGATGCCACTGACCGCCTGGACAGCAGCGGCTCCGACCGCGACAACGGAATGCTTGAATAAACGACCGCCGATCAGGATCACTTCGACACCGCCGTGGTCAACCAATTCAAGGGCAATGGTCGGGCTATGGGTCACGATGGTGGCTTGAAGTCCGTGGGGGAGATGACGGGCAATTTCGCGCGAAGTTGTCCCTCCGTCGAGAATGACTACCTGGCCTGGCTGGATCATTGAAGCCGCCGCTGCACCGATGGCTACCTTGCCCTCATGCCGTAACTGTTCCCGCCCCGCGAAATTGGCAACCGCAGGAGACGCAGGTAGCGCACCGCCGTGGACGCGTTGAAGTAGCCCTTCTTGTGCAAGTTCACGCAAATCCCTGCGGATGGTGTCTTCGGAGACCCCCATGATCTGACTCACGTCTTTAGCAACAACCTGTCCATTTTTACTAAGGATTGCGAGAATCTGTTGTTTTCGATGTGTCGTAAGCATCTCACGTCCTCTTACACGAGTTTACTTGACATTGCATGAATCTGCACGATAGTGTTTTCCACATGAGTTTGAGTGGGTTGGAAACATCAACGCAGGAACGAGTCCGAATCAAGTCCGTACAGACTCTTTCGAATGATTGGTACGTGCTCAAGAAGACGACTTTCGAGCTGCTACGAAGGGACGGAACTTGGCAGCAGCAAAGCCGGGAGACGTATGACAGAGGCAACGGCGCGACCATCCTGCTTTACAACTTGGACCGCCGAACGGTCGTGCTCACTTGCCAGTTCCGCTTTCCTGCGTATGTCAACGGTCACTCCGGCATGTTGATCGAAGCCGCAGCCGGGCTCCTGGACCAGGCTAGCCCTGAAGATCGCATCCGCGCAGAAGCCGAAGAAGAGACGGGCTACCGCGTGTCTCACGTCCGCAAGGTCTTTGAGGCGTTCATGAGTCCCGGCTCCGTGACGGAACGGCTCTACTTCTTCGTCGCAGAGTACGGGAGCGGTTCCCGTGCAACGCTGGGCGGCGGCAATCATGCGGAAGGCGAGGACATTGAGGTTCTGGAGGTATCGATTGACGATGCCATGGCTGCAATCGCGACCGGAAATATTCAGGACGGCAAGACGATCATGCTTCTGCAGTACGCCTTCATTCACCTTTTCTAAAACAAGGGAGCCAACGCGAATGTCCTCTAAAACTGAATCTCTCATGATCCTGATTGCGGGTCCCTATCGCTCGGGAACCGGCGACGACCCTGCATTGATGGAAGCGAATCTGCGTACCCTCGAATCCGTAGCTCTGCCGCTATACCGAGCGGGGCATATCCCCCTCATTGGAGAGTGGCTTGCCCTCCCGCTGCTAAGAGAAGCTGGCTCGAAACGCCCGGGGGACGCGATCTATGACGAGATTCTCTACCCCATCGCAAACCGGCTCATTACACGATGCGATGCCGTGCTTCGTCTTCCGGGATCTTCCAGGGGCGCAGATGAAGACGTTCGGCTTGCCCGGGAACGTGGCCTGCCGGTGTGGAACGACTTGACCGAGGTTCCCGGATGCAGATAGGTCCCGAGAAACGCCGATAGCGGAAGTTGAAGTGCTCGGGCCAGCAGCGTCGCTCCGACCGGTTCATTACAATGGACAGTTTGTGACGGCCTCGTCCCCTTCTGCATTTCCGTATGTGGTAGATCAGCCTGACAACGCTATGCGAGTAGAGCGGCTGGGAATCACCCGGACAGTCGCGCGGGTAGACTACTCCGCTGCGAGAGCGGCAAAAGAATTGGGCGCTCCTTTGGCTGACGGACAATATGCCGAGCGCGCAAAAACTGTTGGACGTGAAATCGCCAGTGAGAACGGCGCAGCGTCGTCTTGCAATTACTCGGAAAGACTACGCATGTCCAGGCAGCCGTGGCCAAAGATGAGGCGCATTATGCGCTCCAAGACGCCGGTTCTCGCTCCGTAAGGTGCGTGCTGTATCTAACGAGCGTACAACAAGGCCGAGCGAATCTAAGCGCATCGGAGAGCCTAATCTAAACTCATCGAACTGACCGACGCCTGCGGTCTTGCATCGTAGAGAAAGCAGCCGTCGTTTCAAAACACAAAGGTTCGAGGGTCCGAACGGTACGTGTGACCTCATATTCTTAGAGGTCGCGTTCATGAAAATCATCTGTGGGTTGAGTTCCTAGACGAAACGGTTTGCGGTGACGGCAGGTATTTCACGGACCGCACGTTCATTAATTGAACCCTCGCGAATACAGTGGCAACGCTGTGATATCGGAGCTGACCGGAATGTATGGCTGCCGTCATGTGCTCTGTGGTCACGCCCGCCAAACCGCCAACTACCTGCACGTTGTCGGACTACTAGGACCACACAATGGAGATTCACCGGTCTAATTCGAGAGTGCCGTGCTACTCGGACCTCATCACACACGCCCAATACCCCGCGGAGGATGTCGCTTGAGTTTGCGTCAAAACCTTGATTTGGAAGTTTGGAAGATCGATCCACGTTTCCTAAGATTTCTTGGAGGCGAAACCAGTTTCGCCGCCCTTAAAAGGCGGCGTGAAAGCACAAATCAAGCGCGTCGGCTGCTCTGCGATGAAAGAGAAACGCTCGTGTTTCGTTGCAGCCCAAAGAGTACCGGGTAGGATACTATGTACTAAGCCCGTTTGAAGATCGGTGAGAATTGCTTTGCCTTCCAAACAGTAGGCCACCTCAATGTGCTCGTCGTAGCCATACACCTCTTCGATACCAGGTTGGATCACAATATCCGTCAGCGTCACGCCCGCCATATCGGACTCAAGAAGAAATCGTACGGTATCGTACGCATGAGTGCAGACATGTCGATCGGTATTCAGCAATGCTTCTTTGGTCTTGATCAGTAGGGCCATCTGACTACTATGCATGAGTCGATTCTACTGGACTCGCTATTCGCTAAATATTCCCACTCAATTCTATGCCGTTTGTAGATGCCGGTGCACAAACTGAATTGCCATCGCGCCTTCACCTACGGCGGAGGCCACCCGCTTGACTGACCCATGCCGAACGTCGCCCACCGCAAAGGAGCCCGGAACACTGGTTTCGAGCAGGTATGGCTCCCGTGCCAAAGGCCAACATTCGGGCCACCGACCCTCGGTCGCCAGGTCTGAGCCGGTGACGAGGTATCCCTGTGCATCCCGCATGATGGAGGTGTCCTTGGCCCATTCAGTGTTCGGAAGACCACCGATGCAGACAAATAGATGATGTGTATCCACCACTTCATGGGTTCCGTTCTTCTCGTCGAGTACCGAGATAGCATCTAGTGCGATATCGCCGTGCAGTGCCGTGACTTTCGCGCCGGGAAGAACTCGTATATTTGGAGTTGAGCTGATCTTGTCTACTAGATACTGTGACAACGAAGCCGCAAGCGATTCACCTCGAAGAAGCATGGTAACTTGCGCTGCGAACTGGGATAGATGTGCAGCGGCCTGCCCCGCCGAATTACCACCACCGACGATGTAGACGTGCTCACCCATGCACATCGAGGCTTCGCTCACTCCCGCGCCGTAATAGACGCCTGCACCCAAGAGACGCTCCTCATTCGCGAGGTTCAGTCGCCGATAGTCGACGCCTGTGGCGCAGATATTCGTACGGGCTATCAGTTTGCCCCCGCTCGCAAGATCAACGACAATCCTTCCATTCTGAAACTCGGCCTTGATGCCTTCTCGCACCAACAAAATCTCAGCCCCGAAGTGGACAGCCTGTTGACGGGCTCTTTCCGCCAAGTCTGCCCCGCTGATCCCGCCAGGGAAGCCGAGATAGTTTTCAATCTTGGAACTCGTGCCGGCTTGGCCTCCGATTGCGGTTCGCTCGATAAGCACGCACTTGAGCCCCTCAGAAGCGGCGTATACAGCCGCGCTCAACCCGCCGGGGCCAGCCCCATAGATTGATACGTCATACTCCTCGTGTACAGGCTGAGTGACCCAGCCCAACTTGTCGGCGACCATTCCAGCCGTGGGACAGTCAAGCCGCGTTCCATCTGCGAAGAGGCAAATGGGAAGTCGTCTGTCGCGGAGGTTCTCTACCTCAGCGAGAGAGCGTGCCTCCTCATCCGTTTGCAGCTCAACCCATTCAAATGGCACCACACTTCGCTGTAGGAAGTCGCGGATTGCGTACGCTGCAGGCGAATGCTTCGCGCCCAGAAGCTTGACTGTTTGTTGACCTTTGTCTAAAGAATCTGCCATATGTTACTTCTCCATTGCTGGCTAGCGTCCCTGGGACCGGCTGCCTAGTCCCTGCCCATAGCTCATCAACCGTTCACCGCGGTTCAACTCCGTCTCTTGCCAGTGTTCGAGCGCTTCGCTCAGTTCCTGCTTTCCGGCGAGTTCTCCCGCCAGCGCAAAGGCGTTGGCAATTCCCTTAGAAGTGCTTGCCGCAGTATGAGGGCGGATGACAAAGGAAGCGTCTCCAAGCAATATTGTTCTGTTGAAGACCAGTTGTGGGCACGCCAAGTCCATGATGGCTTGTACAAAGGGCTGCTCGGTGGCTCGTACGAGTTCCCTGAAAGCAGGCGGCAACGCTTTGTCTGCAGTCTTGCGTTGTTTGCGTTCTTGGACAGGATCGAGGGCGCCTGGAGGAACGGCGTATGCCCGGCGGACACCATCAGCGTCGGTCAGCACCGGATCGAGTTCGGCTGGTGTCAAATTCCAGTACCAGACCCAGTTCAGGCGTCGTTGGCCGACGCTGGTGTCCCCGGATTCACTTGGAATCAAGTAGCAGAGGATATGGCTCTCCGCCATTCTGAAGAACGTAAAGTTATTCTCGAATACGCTCAGAACTTCCGCATCGAGCTGGCTCTCCGGAACGACGCCGCGCCACGCAACGTAACCTGCATATTCAGGTTCGAGATTTGGTAAGAGGAGACCGCGTAGACCCGATCTGAAGCCGTCGGCACCGATCAAGAGATCTGATTCAATCTCTACATCACCCTTGAAATGCGAAGTGATGCCCCCGCCACCTTCCCGCATCTTCTCGAACTCGTGACCAAGATGATAGTTCTCGGTGGGAAAGGTCCGCGCAAACCAAGAATACAGCAGACCCCAGGACGTCATGAGTTGGGGCATCCGATCGTTCGATGCTGTTGATCCGTCTGAATTCAGATACTTGCGGTGCGTGAGCATGACTCCGACATCGGAGTCGCCCTTCGCACCACACAGGCGGAGAAGTTCAAGTGTCTCTTGCTGCATGACTATGCCGGCACCTCGATCTGACAAGCTGTTGGGACTTCGCTCGAAGATGTCCGCCTGCCAGCCGATCTTTCGCAACAGGATGCCCGTTGCCAACCCGGCGAGAGAACCGCCTATGATCGTTGCTCGCTTCATCGCGCTCTCTCTCAAACCGTACAGACGCCGTTCTCACACTGACCAGCCGTACCCTGAATCTTTCGAATCGACTCGGCGAGGAGCTCCTCACTCTGAGCGCCACTGGCGAGAACCTGACCTTGAAAGGAGATCTGGGGGACGCCGCGGATGCCCCGGGAGGCCGCCTTCCGTTCTGTAGCTTTGACCTCGACAGTGAGTGCTGGACTGTCGAAATCTTCGATCCGAGAGATCGCGGTGATCCCAAACTCGCGCGCAATTCCCAGTAGAACCGTCGGATCGCCTACGTCCTCACCGTTGACGAAGTAGGCCTGAAATAGTCGCTCCGCTACCTTACCTTGGACTTGAACACCCTGCTTCAGGGCTGCCGCGAGCAGCACATGGCCGCGAAAGGTGTTCGGGGTGCGCTTCATTCGCTCATGATGGAAGGCGATTCCAACCTCCGCACCGGCAGCCGCCACTTGAGCATCGAGCCGTTGCGATTGCTCCCAACTTCCAAACTTCGCCGAACGGTATACCCGCCGATCAAGACCGTCGACAGGCATATCAGCGTTGAGTTGGAAGGGGAGCCAGTGAATCTCGACCTCTCTTCCCAGAATCGCCGCAGCCATCTCTATGCGGCGCTTTGCGACGAAGCACCACGGGCAGATGAGATCGGAAACTACGTCTACCAGTAGGCCGTTGATTGGCTGTGTACTCGCTTCTATGACATTGCTGTTCATATTCCGCACTCCTTCGCGTCACATACGAGTATAGAGACTAGGTAACCGACAGACAAGAAGGCACCAATTGGTTACTATGTAAAAAGATGACTAAAAAGACAAAAGAAGCAGATTCAGAACCGCTCTATGACGCCCAGTACCCGGCGAGACAAGTTCTGCGCATCATCGCTGATACTTGGACACCAATCGTGTTGTTCTGTCTCAAAGGGCGGACTCGCCGCTTCAATGAACTACAGCGGTCGATCCCCGACATTTCCAAAAAGATGCTGACACAAACACTCCGCAAGCTCGAAAGGCGTGGTCTGCTCAATCGTCTTGTCTATCCCGTTGTACCTCCCCATGTGGACTACAGCCTCACGCCGGTTGGTGCGAAGTTCGCAGAGGCCGTGGCGCTTCTCTGCGCTTGGGCCGAAAACAACAAAGGCGTGTTGAAGCAGGTGAGGGACTGAGCATCGAATACCGCCGAATCGATGAGATGGCAGGACCTACTGCCGTGCGCATGAATGCTCGAATCGACGAGAGTTGAAGCGGCCCACCTGCATTAGCCCTGTTGTCGCGCTACTGCCCTTCGTGGCCAACCGATACGCTCCGTTCTTGTCAGGCGAGGGTACTCTGCAACATGGATAAGACAACCCGGCGTGCTTCCGTGTACAGCAACGAAGACTCCAAGCAGGTAACCAGATGGTGCCTACTTGTCTCTTAGTTACCATGTCTCTATACTAGACCGAACGGCTGTCACTAGCGGATGGGGAAACCGGCGTCGGAACAACCGCATAAGGGAAGTGCTCTAGTACAGCGCCCGATGTAGTGCCCTATTCATTGAAGCAGGCGCGTAACGCCAGCGCATTTGTGCGTCCGGAATTTTCCCAAACGGAATCGCAATACATCCCGCTTGCCGCACGGCAGGCGAATCGTCCCTCATGGCAGGTGGCGCGCCCTATGCACAGCGCGCGAGCGGTGTGGCGATCAGACGAAGCCATAGCTTTTGACTACTCCAAGAAACTGCTTCGGTAAGCCGACAACGGGATGTGAGGGAAGCACAATGAGCGAGGCAGATATGCAGGACCTGATTGCCGCACATCAGTGCCCAAGTTGCTCAGGGGTCTTCATGTCGAATTGGCTGAACGAAGATGCGACTGCAACTGGCGTGGTTGTTTGTCCACGTTGTTCCTACGCAAGTCCGCTTCACATAGTGATCGTCTCGAAGGACGCTTTGACCAGCTAGACGAGTCCGAGTTGCAGTTGGGTGTTGACGCTGCCAGGTGTGAGGGCACGCACAAAACTTCTCACGACATCGCTGACTAGCGGACTCTGGTTGTCTGCGCGCGCTGTGAAGCGCGTCTGTACATGCGGGAGTTCAGCCGACAGTGGACGTATGGTGACATTGCTTCTCTGAATGCGCCATGCGCCGGCCTGAGTCAACACCGCCACTCCGAGACCTCGAAGGATCATCTGAAGTGCATCTTCGGCTGTCATGACGTGATGGACCGCACTTCCCGTCGTGCTGGCTGGTCTGCTCTTGAGGATCAGTTCGTCATAAAGATATGGCTGCACATGACGCTCAAACAGGATGCAAGATCTCTTGCTCAGATCGTCCGCCGAGATTTCCAGACGGTGGGCCAACGGATCGGAACTGAGCATCGCAACGAAAAAGCGTTGGTCAGCGACGAGCACGCCAGACAGTTGTGAGTTCTCTGGCACACCCGTTAGGAATGCAAGATCGAGTGAACCAGAGATTACTTCGTTTGCCAGTTCCGGCGCGAGTTTACTAGTCAGTTCGATCCGGGAATTTGGGTGAAGGGGAAAGTGCAAGGATAGTAGCTTCGTGATTAGGTACGGATCTGTGTATGGGCTTTTCCCAATATGCAGAACCATCTCAGCGGTGTCGGCTGCGGCCCTGGATAGATGAATTGCACGATTCAGGTGCTGCAAGCAGACCCGCGCCTCCCCTACGAAGACTTCGCCTTGCGGCGTAAGAGAAACCGTTCTACCTTCGCGCAGAAACAGTTTATGGCCAAGGAAGTTCTCCAATGCCAAGATTTGCTTAGTGAGACCGGACTGTCCGATGCGGAGTCTGGAGGCGGCGCGAGAGAAGTTGCGCTCCTCGGCCAAGATCACCGCTGCTCTCAGATGTTTGATCTCCAGTCCATCCATTGGCCCGTTACCTCATGTCCGTTAGTGGACTTGAAAGCGGGAACACTCGTCAAGCCGGCAACCTGTCTCGCTATTCCTGCACGGAATAGCGAGTGGACGGAACGGCATTGGACTTCCAGCCATGCACCCATCCATCCTTGTTGCACGAAGAGGAGGGTGGCTTATGGACGAGGCAGATACTCTCGGGAAGAAGCCATCAGTGGGCGTCAAAGCCGAATCCGGATTGCGCCTGCTGGTGGGTCGGCATGAGGCAGCCAGGATGCTTTCGATCAGCGAACGGGCGTTGGACTACTTGATCGCGAACAAGCAACTTTCGGCACGTCGCATCGGGTCGAGAGTTCTTCTTTCCGTAAGCGACTTACAGCGTTACGCGCGGGCTGACCATCCCAAACCTGTGGCACAGAAGTCGGCGTAGTTGGAACCCTTCACGCAACTCGATCGAGTTTTTCAATTGCTGCTTGATTGTGCTCCGGGGCCAAATGCGCGTAGCGAACCGTCATCGAGATCGTTTTGTGACCAGCCAATTCCTGAACCGTCCGAAGATCAACGCCAGCCATAACCAATCGGCTAATGAAGGTGTGCCGCAAGCAGTGCCATGTGAAATTGACGATCTTTGCATCCTCAACACAACGGTCAAACCAAGCTCTGGAGTCGTTGAGATCGCGTCCGAATTTCGACTGAAAGATCCTCCCAGTATGGCTGCCGTCGAGGGACGAGATTCCGGTGCCTCCAGCGTTTTCTTCGACCGCCTTCCGCCTCCGATGCAGAGCTTGGAAAGCCTTTTGACACGTCTGATTCATCGGAATCTCTCGGCTGCTGCCATTCTTGGTCTCTTCCAAACCAATGCGTTTCCTTGGGAATGAAACTTGAGGCCATTCGAGACTGTACTGCTCTCCCTTCCGCATACCTGAATTGATAGAGATGTCGAACTCTTCCATGTGATCCGGGCATCGCTTGCCAATTGCTTCGCGGAGGATGGATTCTTCATCGTCTGAAAGGAATCGAATTCGTGCGTTGTTCTCGGGCCGCTGCTCAACAAGTCGAGCAGGGTTGGAGCCGACCTTCCCATCAGCAAGTGCGATCTTGAAGGTCTTGCCAAAGACGTTCTTATAGCGATTCTTTGTGGCGGGAGCCCACTTGTGGGAGCGCAGCCAGTCGTCTATTTCCGAGGGCTTGATCTCGTCCGCGATGCGCTGGCCGAAGTCTTTCAGGATGATGTTCATACGAATCCGGAAGCTGCGCACGTCTTTACGCCCATGCTCGATATACCAGTCGATTGCTTCCTTGCCGATAGCCTCGAACTTGAGACCCTTGTTCTTCATGTTTGCCGGCAGCTTTGCGCCACGGTGTATATCGGCTTTGCGAACTGCATAAAGTTTTACGGCATCGCCGCGGCGCCCAACCTTCTCACGGTGCGTTACTCCCTGCACCTTGTAGCGAATCCACCAAACACCAGATCCAGCGACCTTCTCGAAGAGTCCACGTTCTTTGCGGGTGATTTTGCGTGGCATTTGCAGCACCTCCTAACCAACGATAGCAAAAGCTGCCCAAAGTGTCCCCAGAAGTGTCACCAGCACCTAGCAGCCGAGCCAAAGCTTCTCGGGCTGAGAGGCTTTGGCTTTCGCAAAACATTCATTCGCAGTGACTTATATTGGTGCCGGGAGGGGGGGTCGAACCCCCACGAAGTTGCCCTCGGCGGATTTTGAGTTCTTGCTGAAGACTGTAAGTCCTTGAAAATAGGGCACATGTAAGAGTAGCCAAGCGTAGTGCTAAGTAATTGAGCGACCGTAATTTAGACTAGATTTCCGCAACCACTCAAAGCTGACGTGTGTACCGTCACTGTACCGCGATGAGGCTTTTCCAAATACTAGACAGTGTTAGTAATTCCAGTTTTCGTGGCGGACCGGAAGCTGATTGAGACGCTGTCTGTAGAAACGCCAGCTCGGCATCATACGGTCTAACAGCGCGATGAAACGGTCATTGTGTGTTGGCTCGATAAGGTGAGCCAATTCGTGCACAACAATGTACTCCAAGCACTCAGGCGGCTTTTTTGCCAAATCCGTGTTGAACCTTATGCTCGCCGAGCTCGGACTACAACTTCCCCACTTCGTCTTCATGCGCCTTACGAATACCTTTTCCACATTGACGTCCATGGCCCGCTCCCATTTGGCAATCAATGGTTGAACGGCTGTGCGGACTTGAGTGCGGTACCACTCTTCAAGCAATTCACGCCTGCGCTCCGCGCTAGATGACGGACGGATCTGTAGGACGATTTTTCTGTGACGAATCTCTATTCGAGGCGGACTGTCTGCCTCGACAAGATCGAGCAAGTAGCGTTTTCCCCATAAATAGTGGCTCTCGCGCTGCAAATATTCACGAGGCGTCTCGCGTTCCTGGTTGACGATTTTCCCTTGCTGGAGCCTAATCCATTGCAGTTTAGAGATTGCGAACAGGCGAATATTCTCACTGCTCATGCGCAGCGGGGCAGAGATGCGCACGTTGCCTTCCGGGGGATAAACGCTGAGGTGGACATTCTTGATGTCCTTCTTGACCACGTCTACTGTGAGAGAGCCGAGCTTGAGCGTAGTTCCCATCGAATCAATATTCCTTCTGCTGCTTGATGATGAGAAAGATGCGCTCAACTTCATCCACATCATGAAGCTCTTCAAACAGCGCCTGCTTGATCGCTTGCTCGCGTGCTGGGATGCCACGCCATGCGTCTGGCCGGACCCGCCTGATGGCATGATCGATCTTCATGGCCAGCTCCTCGTTATGACTCAAGTTGCTATAAAGCGCTCGACGTCCCGGCGTATCGATATGTTCTGGTGTTTCTTCTCCATGGCCCGCCTCTACTCTTCTTGCAAGCTCGGCAATGCGCTTCAGGTACTCTTCGTATTCGATCGCCTTGGTTTTACGCGTCGCTATGATCTCGTCTAATAGCGCTGACATCTTGCTGAAGTAAGCCGGGTCAGTAAGCTGCTCTTTGATGATTTTGCGCCGAACGTTGTTCTCGATCGTTTCCGCAATAGCATCCTTATTGCCCTTCAACCCACCGAGCTGTGATGTGATGGCCTTGGCAATCCCGGTCTTCACTATCAGGTCGAGAAGCCCCATCCCATCGAAAGGCGAGATCTTGCGTGGCTCATCCGCCTCGATATACGTGTCGATCAAGTGCCGCATATCCGCCTCATACGCCTTCACGTCCAAGCTCTCTCCGCTTGCCCGCCGAATGGTCTCACGTACATCCAAGTAGTGACCCATCTGTTGCTTGATACGGGAAACGTCGCCGCTGCTGTATCCGGCTGGCTCCATTTCATCAGCGATATTTGCATAAGCACGGACAAGAGACGCGCTTGCCTTATAGAGCGCGACACGCTGCGGTTCGCGTTCCTGCAAATCGGTCTCGATTTCCGTATTGCCACAGAAATAATGGATATGTTCAAGCTCTCCCTTCGGCGGCTCAACAGGCTCGCACAGAAGGTGGAGCGCCTCCAGCGCACTGTCCAGGCGCTCTTTCCCTATCTTGAGGCGGTCTTTCAGCAACACTTCCGGACTCGATTCCCCTGCTCCGGGATCGATCTCAGACGTGTAGACAGCGATAGCGTTCTCAACCCGCTTGAATAGATCTTTGTAATCGACGATGTAGCCAAAGTCCTTGTCCTCGCCGTCCAAGCGGTTCGTACGGCATATCGCTTGAAACAGACCGTGGTCTTGCATGGACTTGTCGATATAAAGATAGGTACATGGCGGAGCATCGAAGCCGGTCAACAGCTTGTCCACCACGATCAACAGCTTCATCTTCGCTGGTTCCTTGATGAACTGTTGTTTTGCTCGCTCCTCATACGTCTCCGTCGGCGACATTCCTGGCCGTGGATCGACGCCTTTCAGCAGCTCCATGTAGGTGCTGTAAATGAACTGCTTGTCCGTCTCCGTATTGGCACCGACTTCTTCCTTCGACATGTCCTTAGCCAGCGGATTGTAGGAAGTCACAACAGCGCATCGGTCGCGAAAGATCGTCTTCTGGAACAGCGCAAAGTACTTCGCCGCCTCGTAGATGCTCGACGCAACAAGAATGGCATTCCCTCGTTCGCTCGAAAGCCTCGGCTTCACGCTGAAGTCGAAGATGATGTCGCTGACGACGCGGTCCATCCTAGAGCGGGAACTCAACACCGCCTGCATCGTGCCCCACTTCTTCTTGAGCTCATCCTTCTGCCAATCGTTCAGGGCCTTCGTCTTCGCTTGAAACCACTGGTCAATCTTGTCTTCAGAACCAAGGCGCTGGTCGATGTCCCGCGCTTCATAAACCAGGTCAAGCACGACCCCGTCGTCTACGGCCTCGTTGAACTTGTAGGTATGGATGTAGCCGCCAAAGATTTCCATGCTGGTTGCCTTGTCCTTCACCAGTAAGGGCGTACCGGTAAAGCCGACGAAGACGGCATTCGGCATCATCGCCTTCATCACCCGATGCAGCTTGCCGCTTTGTGTGCGATGGCATTCGTCCACGAACACAAAGACTTCGCCCATCGTTACGCTGGGTTTGGCTTCCAGTTCTTTGATATAAGCATCGAAATCGTCCACGTTCTTGCGACCGAACTTGTGCACGAGGGAGCAAAGCAATCTCGGCAGAGGCTGGCCGAGGTCATACATCAGTTCGCGCCCGCTGGATGATCGCTTGATCGTCTCCCCGGCCTCGGTGAAGACGCCTTCAATCTGCTTGTCCAGTTCATCGCGGTCGGTGATGATGGCCACGCGGGCGTTGGGATTGGTTTCCAGAATCCATTTCGCCAGAAGCACCATAACAATACTTTTGCCGCTGCCTTGCGTATGCCAGATGATGCCGCCCTGGCGCTGGCGCACATGGTTCTGCGCGGCCGTGATGCCGAGGTACTGATGCACTCGTGGAACTTTCTTAATGCCTCCGTCAAAAAGCACGAAGTCGTGGATCAGCTCCAGTAGCCGCTCCTTGTTGCCCATCTTGAGCAGGTATTTGTCCAGCTTGAAACGGCTGTTATCCTGCTCGTCTTCCTTCCACTTCAGAAAATACTTTTCCTGCGTGCCGACGGTTCCGTATTGCAGGCCCTCTGAGTCGCTCCCGGCAAAGACGAGCTGCACGGTCGAGAAGAACCATGGATGGAACATGGGCTCTTGGTTCGAAAGAAGCTGGCGGATGCCGTCGCCAATGGAAACACGGCTGCACTTCAATTCAATGACGGCAATGGCGATGCCGTTTACATAAAGAACCAGATCAGGCCGACGTTCATAGTTGCCTTTAAGAGTCACCTCTTCGGCGATAGCGAAGTCGTTCTCCTGTGGATGCTCCCAGTAGATCAGCTTGACCTGATCGGTGACCTTACCGACATCCGTCTTTGCCTGCACTCCATAGCGCAGCAGGGAGTAAACGGCCTTGTTGTTCTCATAGAGGCTGCGGTTAGGGTTGTCAGCCTCTGTGCGAAGCTTGTGGACAGCGATGGCGATTTGGGCAGCCGTGTAGCCGCGATTCGCTAGGTTATCCGTCAGCAAGCCGGTTTCAATGTTGCTGTTGCCGTCCCGGTCGGTCCAGTCGCCCAGGCAGCGATAGCCTAGCTCTTCATGAAAGAGCGCAACAACCCGATCTTGCGTCGCGCGTTCCGGCTTGCCAATGTCGTTCATCTTTATTCCTCTTCAATGGGAAATAGCTGGCCGCAGGACTGGATGGTTGTTGCAATGTTGTCATCGGAGAAGACCGCACGATTGAGCTTGGCCTTCCATTCCGGGCTGTCGTGGATAATCTGTTTCACTGCGGAGAGCGTTACGGCTTTGCCCGCTTGGGAGAGGTCTCGGCAGGCCATGTCCACGGTTGTAAGCAATTCAAGTGCATCGTTCTTTTGATAGCGAAACTGTTCGAGCCAGGTAAGGGCCTCTGCTCCATACCACTTTTCAAAATAGCCTTCGGCCTGAGCGATGTTTTCATCCGCAACGAATCCTTCGCTCTTTCCCGTAGACAGAACGCGGACGTATCGGTTCTGAAGTGCGATCTTCTCCGCACCGCCGTATCTCGTGCGCGGATTGTAAGGGCCCGCGGCTTTCTTCATGAAACCAGCCGCCTCGTGCTCAGCGTGCCGATGTAGCAGGTAGGAGTACTTCGTGCGGCGGAAACGTCCGAGCGGAAACGTCTCCGATCCGAATTTGGCGGATAACACTGCAATTACAACCGCTTCGTTGAAATGCGTGTTGTGCGAGATGTCGGTTGCAGAAGCACTTTCTTTCATGGGGAATGACAGAACTTGCGCTGACTGTCGAACCAATCGAATCCGTCCCGTGAGGAGTTCCTGCATCAGGCCCTGCTTGAGTTGGCAGGCCTTGAAGAGCTTTGCTTCCAACGCTGCGATCTCTGTATCCATCTCCATTAGAATCGTGGCTATGGCCGCTTGCTCCCCGAGGGAGGGTAATAGGATAGGAACTTCACCGATTTGCCCCATATTGATTTTCTTAGGTGAGGCATTCATCAGAGATCTAGCTTCGATATCCATTACGAACTGGGCAGACTTGCTGTAGCAAAAGAGATAACGCGCATCGACACTTTCATTTAGCTTCAGGAGCGCCAGGCTCACATATATGCTTGCATCTACCTCCCAATCGATGAGTTTTGTATCTCCAATCGAGCCTATACGTGTGAGCAGGATGTCGCCCTTTTCCAACTTGCACCTCTTCGATAGGACGATATGGTCCGCGTAAGAGATAAATTTCGTATTTACAAAATCATCTGATGTCAAAGTTTCAACGCTATAAAACGGAACCCCCGAATCCACATAAGACGGCGTGAAATGCGTTCCATCGACGATTGACCGACAAACCTCTGCGAGTCGCGTCTTTGCCCATTTCGTGGTGAAGCCGGGGAGGCGCTTCCTGCCGGTGAGTAATTCTTGCATGGCGCCTTGTTTCATTTGGCGCTTCTTGACGAGAAGCTGTTCCAGCGATTCGATGAGCGCATCCGCATCGCTCAACGCGTCAGCGATATCACTCTGCTCGAATTTGTTGGTCGGAAAGCAGATGGGGATATCGTCTAGCTTTCTTCGCTGAATGCCTATTGCTGTCGAGCCGCTGGAATTCTGAAACAATCGGCTTTGAAAATAGCTACCCCTCATAAAATCTGCAAGGAAGTTTCGAAGCAGTATCTCCTTCGGCTTCAGCAGCAGTACGCGTTGGCTGAGGATGTATTCTTTCGAGTCCGGGACTTGTGCAATATTTCCAAGAGGTGCTTCCGTGGTGATCAGAACGTCTCCGAGCTCACAAGGGCCACGAGTCATCCACCGCCGGTACAGCTCATCGCTGCCAAAGTTGGCTTCCTTGGCAAGATCAATCCGACCCATCTGGACATTGTTTGCAGATAGGGCAAGGATGTTTCCACCTCCCCATGAAAGGCCGAGCTTTCGAGGTGTGCGTCCGCGATAATCGATGTAGCGCTCCACAGCGGTTCCAAGAGCCATCACTGTCCAATTCTCCGGTATCACCCCCGCTTCAGTCTGCTTGTATCCCGGCTTCAGCTCCATTCGAATCCCATCCTTTCGAGATGGCGATTTACCTTCGTCTCCAGTTCGGTTACCCGATCGATCATCTGCGGCATGGGCATTTCATAACGCTCCGCCAGCTCCTTCACGCGCTGCGTGAGCGTCCGGCTAATGCGGTCCATCTCGCCGTGGACGACCTTGTCGAGCGCTGCAATCCACTTGTCTTCGACTACAAGCGTCTTGATCTCAATCTCGGTAAGCTTCGGATAACGCGCGTAGCAGGTGGCATCGAGCGCGGCCTCAGCCTCCTTCAGCTTCTTCATGGTTGTGCTCTGCTCATCATCGAGCTTGATCCAGCGTGAGAGGAGCGCGGGTTCTTCCCCGGCGTCTTTGTCGCTTTTGATCTGTTTGAGCCGCGCCGTGACCGTGGCCCTCGTGACCTTACCCTCTTTTCCCTCCTCCGCTTCGGTGCGGGCATCGGCAAAGGCGTCTTCGTCGTTGATCTGCTCCTGCTCCAGCTCCTCCAACGTAGCGCCGATACTTTCCACCCTGGCCATCAACTGCTCAATGTCTTTCTGGTCGCTGGCATAGTACCGGGCAACCAGAAGCTCCTTCGGAACGAGATCGCAGGCCCATCCCTTGTCGACCTGCTTACCCGGCTTACTGTCTTTGCCCTTCTTCGTCTCGATCACCCGGTAAGTCTCAGCTTTCCATCCGTCAGCGGCGATCAGGTAGCAGTCGTCCTGCATCGTCTCATCCCAGAAGTCCATCAGGTGCTGGTAGACATCGTAGGCGTCGATGAGTAGCTGGTCCTCATAGTGATGGAGCAGCCCTTCGGCCAGTTCTGTAATGACCTGTTTGGGATGGCAGTTGACCGCGAGTGCCTTGAGCTTCTTCTCGTTCTTATCCCGCCACGCGGCAAAGTGGGCGTTCATCTGGTCGATGAACGCGGTGAACTCGGGATGCTCGTAGATTGTGGTCTTGATAGCCTGCTTCTCAACGCGTAGATCAACATACCCGGGTCTGTTGCGTTTGAACAGCGCTTTGCGCAGGCCGGGGCAGACGCTCCAGTAACGTTCAAGCGCGTTCACATCACGCTCGGGTATCCCGCCGCGCAGGTGGCCCTCGATGTCCTGAAGGTCTTCCTCCTGCTGGCTGTCGATGTAGCGGGGCAGATTGAGGTTGAAGTCATTCTTTTCAATCTCCTCGACAGAGACTATGCGGGAAAACCTGGGGACCTCCGCTCGCCGGTGAAAGACATCGACAATCTTGTGAATGTCCTGAGCGCGAAGACGATTCTTGGGGCCATCCTTCATGTAGCCCGCGCTGGCGTCGATGAGGAAGATTGCCTTGCGGGTATGGGCATCGTGCTTGTCGATGACGACGATGCAGGCAGGGATGCCGGTGCCGTAGAAGAGATTGGTAGGCAATCCGATGATGGCCTTGATGTATCCCTTACGAACAAGATTGCGGCGGATGTCACCCTCGGCGTTGCCCCGAAAGAGCACGCCGTGGGGCAGAATGCAAGCGCCCTTGCCTGTGCTCTTGAGCGAACGGACGATGTGCAGCAAGTAGGCGTAATCGCCCTGTTTACCGGGCGGGGTTCCGAACGGCTTGAAACGGTCGTACGGGGTCGTTCTCCAGATTGACGCCTGTGCTCCAGCGCTTGTCGGAGAATGGTGGGTTGGCGACAACGTAGTCGAAGGTCTTGAGGGTGTCTCCCTCAGTGAACTTGGGATCGGCGAGCGTATTGCCTGGCAAGATGAGCGCCGTGGGGTTGTTGTGCAAATACATGTTCATGCGAGCCAACGCGCTGGTCGCCGCATCCTTCTCCTGACCGTAAAGAGTGGGCTTGGTCGTCGCCTCATCGGCCACTTTGAGCAAAAGCGATCCCGAGCCGCAGGTCGGGTCATACACCGTGGTTCCGGACGTAGTCCGGGCAGTTCGGATGCCAAGAATCTGCGCCATGATGCGGCTCACTTCTGCCGGGGTATAGAACTGGCCCTTGCTCTTGCCGCTCTCGGTAGCGAAGTGCCGCATGAGGTACTCATAGGCATCGCCGAGGATGTCGTCGCCGTCGGCGCGGTTCTTTGAGAAGTCGAGGGCCGGGTTCTCAAAGATTCCAATGAGATTGGTGAGCCGGTCCACCATCTCCTTGCCGCTGCCGAGCTTGGAAGCTTCGTTGAAGTCGGGGAAATCGGAGAGATTGTTGGCTTTGGCCAACGGGGCGATGATCTTCTTATTGATCTGGTCGCCAATATCGGACTTGCCCTTGAGCGCGACCATGTCCTGAAAGCTCGATCCCGCTGGAATGGTCACAGGGGCGAACCGTATGCCAGAGTATTTGTCGCTGACGTATTTGATGAAGAGCAGGACGAGGACGTAGTCCTTGTACTGGCTGGCATCCATACCGCCGCGAAGTTCGTCGCAACTGGCCCAGAGCGAGCTATATAGTTCAGATTTCTTGAGTGCCATGCCTAAAGATCCTTGTTCTCTGAGCTGGACCTTTTCGTCAGCTCGTGAGCAAAATATGTCGCGTAATACGTCGTCAGGTTCATGCTGTTTGCTCTGATAACACCTGGAATAGCAGAGTCCGTAAAGGCATTACCTCTGTCTTCGCATCCAGCTTGAAGATCTCGTCTCCTGGATAAAGCACAATCTGCTTTACGGCCCCAATGTCCTCGCAGCCAATGAAGAAACCTTTCCGGGGCTTGGGATCACCAAGCGAACGTTTTATCTCAATTGCCCAGCGCTGGTTCGGCTTGACCTCCAGCACAAGATCGATCTCTGCACCCACAGCCGTGCGGTAAAACCACGCGGGAGTGTTTGCCGGCACGGTGCTCAAGATGTTTTCTATGAGCATCCCTTCCCAACTCGCTCCCACCACGGGATGCCCTAACAAGGTCTCTTGATCCCGTATGCCGAGCAAAGTATGGAGTAAACCACTATCCCGCACATAGACTTTAGGGGAACGGACGAGCCGCTTTCCGACGTTGGCCGACCACGGCTGCAGGCGTCGCACGAGCAGGAGATCGACCATGATATCCAGATATCGGGCGACCGTCTGACCGCTGATTCCCAGCCCTGCTGCCAACTGAGCAGCGTTCAGCATTTGGCCTTGGTTGTGGGCGAGCATCTGCCAGAACCGATGAAGTGTCTCAGCCGGAATGCGCGGGCCGAGCGACGGAACATCTCGATCCAGATACGTTTGAATGAATGCTGCACGCCACTCGAAGCTCTCAGCCTCAGTCTCTGCTAGAAAGCTGTCCGGAAACCCACCTCGGACCCAGAGTGCCGAACGAGCGTCGGGTGCGATGCTGGCGACTTCGCTATCCAGGAATGGTGTCAACTCCATATAGGCGATTCTGCCTGCAAGCGTTTCCGCCGATTGTTGCAGGAGATCGATGGATGCCGATCCGAGCAGGAGAAACTGCCCTGTGCGCTTACCCTTACGCTTTCTCTGGTCGATCAAACTCCGGAGCGTTTGGAAGATCCCAGGAAGCCGGTGGATCTCGTCTAGGATCACCAGTCGATCTTCATAGTTGGACAGATACAGCTCCGGGTCAACTAATTTGGCTCTGTCCGAAGGAAGTTCCAGGTCGAGGTAGTGCGGTGGTGCATCATTTTTACCGGTCAGACTCAAAGCGAGCGTTGTTTTGCCTACCTGCCTCGGGCCAAGCAGTGCAACGGCGGGAAACCGCTGGAGAAGCTGAACAAGTCGTCCCTCTGCTATGCGCTGGATCATACCTTACCTTGCAATTATTCCACATCGCGGAAGAATTGCAAGGTTATTAAGCACTGAGGGGCCTCCCAGATAGCTAACGTTTTCACAGTTCCATTTCATACGATTTCCGGTCAATCCTCCGACTCGACATTTGACGCTCCTGCCCCGTGAGACGTTCCGGTGAAGGCTCCTTGCCCTCCACCTGCATCCATGAGCGAGCTCTGGGTAGATTGCCTTTGGCTTCGCGGTCTCCGCGCGGCCCGAAGGCGGCCTGAGCAGTGCGTTCGGCATAATTATTCCAATCGCGATTCTCGTCGGCACGCCCTTCGGGGGCATGCTCCCGGAGAGCAGTTGCGATTGATCGCTGGTCGTGTCCGGTCACACGCATCCGAACGGCGATCATCCAATCCATACGAGATGGGTTCACGAGGTGTAAGCGGCGCTGGATATCAGTTTTGTGCCGAAGGTAAGCACTCTCTGACGGGGCTACACCAGCATCAATCCCAATTCGAGGGACAGGAGTGCGTTCGACCGGGGGAGCAACTTGCTGTAGCTCTGGATTGATGATTCTGATTCCATGTTTCACTGCCACTTCCGCGCACAGCAGCTTGAACTCCATCGATCCGGTGATCGTCAGACTGCCCCACTTCTGAGCCCCAAGTTGGAGAGCTGCCAATACAGCAGTCTCATCGTTGGTCTGCCAGACATCAATTCTTCTTCCCTGGTCCGTAAAGCTGATCCCTCTTGAATCACGCTGCGAGTAGTGAACGCAACTCTTTCCGTCCTGAGTGAGCTGCACCTGCCCTGTGAAGTCGCGAACGTCCCGTCTGTGCGGTGGATCATCGCAATCCCCGACCAAAGCTCCGCCAACCTCAGAGCTTTCGCGATAGCGCCAAGCGTGAGCAAGTTCTTGCTCTCCTTGGGCTAACAGAAACTGCTCGAACGTCGGTCGTCTACCGAACTGTCGTCGCAGGAGGTCACGCTCTCTCTTATGTTCCTCCACGAGTTGCGCCTTGCGCTTGGCATGATCGGAAGCCATGAGGCTTCGTGCGACGTTGAGCGCACTGCCAGACCACCTGGCTTCCTTATAGACGTCGCTACGGTCCTTCCGAAAAGCAGCAAGCTGCGTATCTCTTGCTGCACGATGCGCCACGCGCTGCTCCTTCTGCGCAGTGTCTTTCTCCATGCGATGTTGCTCAAGAAATTTACGGTATTCATGCCAACGTCCAGAATGATCCTCTCGCAGGGGCTCCGGCTTTCGAGATATCTCCTCCGAATATTTTCGATTACCGTCTGCCTGGAATTCCCCGAGACGCTCCTCCATGCGCTTCTTACTGAACTCACGACCAATTACGGAGGCCTTTACTGGTTGCCCGCCAACCCAGAGAAGTGCTCCACTCCCCTTTAGCTCGTAGCGCATTCCTGCACGCTCCAAACCTATGTGTAGCTGTTCCCAGCTTTGGGCGCTCGTCAGAATCGGCCCCGCAGTTTCAATCGCAACACGCTCACTCGATTTCTCACCGGTTGCGTTCTCGCGGTCCATCACTTCCGCTTTAGGTTTCCGCTCATGAGTCACCCGAGACAATGAAACTTCGCCCTTGCTGTTCGTGATGTAACGAGCATTGCTCTCCGGCTCCCAGCCGTGCTGATGTTCGATCTCAGCGATTGCCTTGTGCGCTCTATCGATACACCAGCCCTTATCCGCAACACGGTGCGAGTCCGGATCAACACGATTAAGCACGATATGCAGATGGTAGTTTTCCGTATTGCGGTGCAGCGCGTAGACCGCCAAATAATCGCCGTCCATGCCTAAGTGTCTTTTCAATATCTCAACACTTTCCCTGCACTGCACCTCTGTGGGCTGCTCGCCCTCTTTCCAACTCATGAGCCAATGGTCAACTGGATCTTTGCTGCGTGTTGCTTCGAGAGCGAGTGAGATCATTTCCGCACGTTGCCCCCGAAGAGAATCTGAATAGAAGTTTCCGCTTGCAGCAACATACTCTGCCTTCTGTTTACTGTCGCGTCCATCTGCTGCAATGTAGTCAAGCAATCCACCGATGCGGGACGCCTTGCTCGACCGTGCTTTGGGATTGGCGATGTGCTTAATGATCATGATTGGCTACCCTCTCAACCGCTTCCCGCAGCGCTCGTATTGTCGCGATGCACTCCTCCGAAACGCCGCCATGGTGCATGAGCTTATTCACCGTAAGTTTCTGTAGACCTCCCAAACGGCGCAGCTCTCGAATCATCGTGAGGTCAATTGCCGCATGAACAGGACGCCCCAGAGCGCGTCTCCTGACTAACTCGCTAATGCTTAGTCCGGCCAAGTCTGCCTCCTCTTTCAGTTGTTTCCGCTCGACAGGAGAAAGACGCATTTCAAAGCGCAGACTAGCTCGTTCTTTGTTCCGCAATACGAAAGGCATTTGCATCTCTCCTACGCGAAGCGTGCGCGGCTCGTTTCAGGATGAGCCTGGATGAGACAAGCGCAGCGCGGAGCATACGAGGCGACGGGTTGTTCGGACCATGCGGAGCATGTGTACGGACAACCCGCATCCTGTACTGTACTGCTGTGCCAACACCTCATTCGTAACCACTACACACCGTCATCGAAAGCACTTCAGCTAAGGCAACGTAAAGCAGAAAAAATATTTCCACAATGATCGTTACGACTAATTACGGAACACTTATGCAATCTACTTCTAACTCCGGAAAGAGCCCATCTAGCGGGTATTTTCAACCATTCGAGGCTATGCTACGGTGCTCTTACAAGCCCTGCCGTAATGAAAAGGATGGGTCATAGCAAAGAATCACGTAATCACCGAGAGCATGATCGAAGAAGCTTTTGCGTTGCTTGAGAAACGCATAGCGGAACCACCAGCGACTCCAATGAAAAGCTACAGCAGACGAGATGCGTTCTTAAAGCTCAAAGGTCGTGCCAGAGAAGCGCTCGCCGTTGGGCACTCTCTTGAAACGGTGCTCGATGACCTCAAGGGAATTGGTATCGGAATGACGCTTTCGACTGCGCGGCAGTATCTCAAGCCGGGACGCAAAACGAAGCAGCGTGAGCGATTGCTTGGCGCAGCCACCGAATCAGTTGCGAAACCACTCAAGCCGAAATCTATGGGTCAACACGCACAGGAGAATCGGCCAAAGGGAACATTCACCGTAACCGAAGACGAAAGAGAAATCTAAGGAGCGTGTCATGGCTGGCAGAGTTTTGATGGTAAGTGGATCAAAAGGCGGTGTAGGCAAGAGCATCGTCTCAATGGCTCTTACACACTATTTGCTAAAACAAGGGGAAGAGCTACTGCTGATAGAAGCAGACACTGCTAACCCAGATGTAGGCAAAGCGTACGGAAAGAGCGTGGAAACGCTCTACCTGAACCTCGACGAAAGAGATGGCTGGATGGATCTTACAAATCGTCTATCTGAACATCCCGAACAAACCGCTGTAATCAACACCCCTGCTCGCAGTGGAGAGGGCGTAAAACTCTACGGAACGCTGTTGTCTGAGTCGCTACGCGAACTCGATAGAGAATTGGTAACGCTATGGGTCATCAACTCCCAGCGTGACAGTCTTCAACTCCTGCGAGAGTATCTTGACGCGATGCAGGGCGGAACAACTTATGTTCTACGAAATCTGTATCACGGCCCGGAACGCAAGTTCGAGTTGTATAACGGCTCCAAGATTCGCGAGATCATAGAGGCACGCGGTAAGACGCTAAACTTCCCCGATGTCGCCGACCGCATCTCGGACCAGCTGCACAGCGACCGCCTCACTATTGACGCTGTAATCGACAAAGCTCCCCTGGGAAATCGAGCTGAGGTAAACCGATGGGTAAGAGAGTGCGCTACAGTCTTTGAGCAGGTCGCGCCATGAGCCTGGAAACAGCTTTCTTGGCGGTCTATGGAAGAGCGGTAAAACCGGAGGAGACGAATCGCTTCAATCGTCTTGCCAAGGAACTCGGCATCCGGGAAAACGACGCTATATGGAACATCGTCTTTCTGCTGGGACACCATCTCGAACTGACGGAAACTTTGCCGGAACGAATGGGCGAACAGGCCAATCGTGCGCTTGCCAAGTTCGACGCTGGGATTCGTCAGCGAAGCGAAACAGCAGAAGCGGAGTTGCGTGCAGTTAAGGCACGCATTGAGGAGACCATTAGCTCCACGGTGGTAATAGCGGCTGAAAGAGAGATTGCACGCTCGGCGCAGACTGTGGCTCGACACACTGCGGCAAAGAATTGGCTGCAATGGCTCGGTGCCGCATCATGTGTTGGAATGCTTCTTCTAGCAGCTGCTTTCTACTGGGGCTACTGGGATGGGAAGCGGGTAGGGTATTCATTCGCACTCTATGTGAAAGAGGCATCGAGCTGGGCCGCAACCCCGGTAGGCCAAGGAGCCTACCGCTTGGATCGGAATGGCGATCTTGTTCACCTGCTTCGGTGTGACCAGACGGGCTGGAAGGTACAAAAGACAAGGACGGGGGCGAAAGGCTGCTTCGTCAATCCCGGTTCTGATGGCGAGATCACCGGCTGGCTCATACCTTAAACGGCGGTATGACGCACGTTGTCTCTACAAGGCAATCCAGGTTCATGCAGGAATCCCTGGAAGCCGCCGAGTGTGCCGTGCTGATGCCTGAAGGTTACTCGCTCCGCATTGCGAATTACAGGCGAATGCCCCTTCAGCCAGAACTTCTGCATCTTCTGCTGGTCGGTTAGATCCCCGTCCATGACCAGCGACTGCACGGCCTGGATGAACTGACCGTGACTGAAGACATAAACCAAGGCATCGCTTGATAGCGATTGCAAGCGCTCCAAGGCGTCTCCAGCGCGTCGGAGCAGTGTTTCGAAGCTCTCAGCGCCTTCCCCGTCGCAATAGGCCGGATCGGCCTGTTTCCAATAGCGCTCGATGTAGGGCAGACGTTCGGCAGTGAGAGTTCCATTCCAGCGACTCGGTTGTAAATAGGTGAATTCCTGAATCGGCCACACTGCAACCGGTACGTCTGGATAGCGTTCGACGGTCGGTGCGGCAGTCTGCTGAGTTCGCAGAAAGGGAGAGGTAACGATCAGCGTCGGGCGCTCAGTCCAAGCCTCCGCGACCTCCCTGGCCTGTTGCCCGCCGAACTCCGTCAACGCGAGCAGGGCAAGATCATGGCAGGGGATGCCAACATTCCCGGTGCTCTGTCCGTGGCGAATGAAAACGGCTCGCATTCCTTTCTCTCCTCAAGCAATCTCAACAACGATGGGCTGGTGAGCTGGTTTGTATGACTCATCGAGGACAGCACAATTCACAAAGCGGATACCACTACGGTTTGTCTCTTCGCCGCGTCCGCCGTGCACGTGCCCAAACACATGAAGTCGCGGCTGTGTCCTTGCAACAGCCTCGATTAGATCCTTGCAGCCGAGATGGGGGGCGAGGATGTCTGCCTTATCGAGCGTACCGAAGGGCGGGCCATGAGTGATCAGCACGTCGATCTCAGGTGGAATCTTCCTCCAATAACGGCGAATGCTCCCGCCGCGTTCTGCTGCGAAAGCCCATTGGCCTGTGACGGGGGTTACTGGCGAACCCCAGAAGCGCAGGCCTTCGACAGTAAACTCTGAGTTTTCGAGGTATTCAACATGGCGTAGCGTCGCTCTCGTCTTTTTGGGATCGGCCTCAAACAGGATGTCGTGATTGCCTGCAACCACAATCTTGTGACGGTATGGAAGGCTTCGCAACCAGTCGTCAAAGTCGGCAATCTCCGCCTCGTCTCGGCCACTCCTCATAAAATCCCCTGCATGGATCAGAATGTCAGCAGGCGGCATTTCAAACTTCCGATGCAGCCCGTGCGTGTCGCTTAAGCAGACGAGTCGTATGGAAGGGGAAGGTTTCACTTTTCTTATTTTATCGGTTAGACGCTTCATGGGATTCACTCATTGTTCGGCCCCGGCTCTTGCTTATCGCGGACATTCCCGGATATCAGGCCCTACGTCGTGGCAGAGGATTTAGGGTCAAGGTCGCGCAGCGCCGCCATTGCGGGCCGTAGGAGCCTTGACGCGAAATTCGGCCAGGACGACCCTCAACCGACCGGGAACGCATTTTCTGTTCTTCCATACGATCAGAGGTGGAGTGTTCCAGCATTCAACTGCTCCATGAGCTCGTTCGGCTTGCCTCCCCGAGCGATGTGGACCCTGTAGCAACTGGCGGTAGCGTGAAGGCAGACCCACAAATGGAAGGGCTGCTTCCCCAGACGTTCAGGATCAATCCCGTTGTACGCAAGAATCTCATCCAGCAACGCTGCGTTCATGACGCTGAACCCCTTTGAGGCAGGATCTCGCCTAAGCTGCAGGTCTTCAAAAACGAATCCATAAGGTAGTTCGAGCTCTTCTTCCATAGAGACCTCTTTCAAGGGGGGTATGTGCGGGAAACTTAAATTCTGTGCAACCTATGACCTCGGAGTCTGAACGATCACGACATGCCAGTCGGCGCTAAGCGTCTACCGTCCACGGTCGATCATCCTGACCGTCATGCTGCAAGCACCGTTCCAAGCTGGATAGCTCATCCCGAGCTTTACTTTTCTCTTTGTCCGTCGAAGTCTCACAATTCAGAACGTCTCTGTACTTCTGGCACTGTCGCTCAAGCCAACACGCCATGTCTGCTTCTTGTCGTACGCGCTCCCGCTGGCGTTCGAGCTCACGTTGTCTCTCTGCTGCCCATTCCGCCCTGAGACGATCAATCCCGACTCCTTGAAAACACTGCGGCACAGAAGCAATCAGTAGACCAAGCGGATTGTTGATAGAACGGTTCCGGATGATGCCAGGCGCCTTGAGGGCAATCACCGATGCGATCTCCTCAACGGTTGCGGTCGCGCAGGCATCGCGACAAGATGACAGGATCTTGTAAGCTGCGCTTTCATCCGCGACGACATACTTCGCCAGAGTATCGACGATTGGATCGAGGTTATCGCCTGTCGTCGTCGTTTTCCTGTTCTTAATTCCTAAAATACTTCCTAAAGGGGTGGACGTTATGTCCACCGTATCCGGGGACGTTATGTCCACCGTCCCGGTGGATGTTTTGTCTACGGTAGTCGTTATGTCCACGGTGGACGTTTTGTCGATAGCGGGTTGATCTGCTGCAACGTCGGCTTTTCTGGAGATGTCCTCCGGAGCCGTTACGAAGCGCACACCTTTGTCCTTTGTGACGAAGATCATGCCAGCCGCACGCCGTCTTTCCAGAATCGCTTTGTACGAAAACACGCGGTAGGTCTTGCCGGTTCTCGTAGCGCTGTTCTCTTCAGCGAGCAACTCGACCGCAAGCTTCTCAACGAGCTTCCTGAGGTTCCGCTGAGCGCCCTTGTCGCTGAGGTTCGCGGCGGTGGCCATGCGATCCCAGCCCATGGTCACGCGCTTCGTTTCTGTGGTTTCTATGTGGCCGGCCTGCCAAAGCGCTAAGTACAGTTGGTTTTCTCCGTTGGAGTGTCCGTCCTGAGCTCTATAGCAACGGTGAACGCGATAAGGACGAGACTTTTTTGCAAGCTTGGCCGACCGATTTTCGACTGGAGGAAGATCATCGGCAGCCGACTGTGGCCTTCGCTCCTGAGAGCGATGCTGTTCTATGTCGATGACTGAGCCCTGCGGTCGCAAAAATGAAAAGGCACCGCGTGTATTGGGGGCGTCAGCAAGTTCTTCCCAGTCTAGGATGTCCGCGTGCTTAGGCTGTCTTTTCATCGATGCGGATGACCTCGGTGGGGGCAAACTGCATCAGGAGCCTGTCTGCAAGTGTTTCGTAGTCTTCGAGTGCTTTGGAACGAGGATCGTAATCGGCAAGGAACTGTCGGCTTCGGGCAGCTTTGACGACGGATTGATCGGTCCGAATGCCCCCATAGATGGGGACTCCTCGCTTCTCTGATATAGCCGTGAGCGTGTTGAGGACTGTGTCAGTAATGGCGAGCCTGCGATCAAGCTTCACTGGGAGCATTCCGGACACTCGAATATTCAGTCCCCCGGCAAGCATCCCATTGAGCATCTCCCCCGCTTGCAGGCTTGCTGTAGCGCCCTGAACACTCAAAATATCCATGTCTACAGGAATGAGCACCTGCTGGGTGTAGACCATGGCGCACGTCTGAAAGAGGCTAATCGAAGGTGCTACATCGATGAGGACTACGTCGTAATTCTTTTCGTACTCGCCGAGCAGATGCTTGAAGATGAATTCTCGAAACGGAAGGCTCATCGTCGTTGTTTCGGCCTCGGTTGTATACCTGTTTCCACAGATGATGTCCAGACCTGGCCGCACGGTCATAAGGGATTCGCGGAGAGCAAAGCGACGGATAAGCAGATCGTGGAGGAAGGCAGTTGGCTTCAGCGCTAACACTGCACCGATGGAACCTTGAGGATCGGCGTCAACGAGGAGAACCCGGAGCCCACGATCATTGAAAGTACGAGCAAGCGTAAGTGCGGTGGTAGTTTTTGCGACGCCGCCACGCTGGTTAGAGATGGTGAGCCGAATCATCGCGACACCCCGCTTGAAAGGAGGAATGCGATCTCAGTTGTACGGAAATACACTCGTCTTCCGAGTCGCAATCGCGACGCGTTAATTTGTTCAACCCACTCATTCGTAGACCGCAGACTAATACGCAGGCCTTCAGGCGATCTGTCTAGGATTTTTGCTAACTGCGAGATGGTCAGTAACGGACCGTATTGGCTGATTAGTGTTTCTTCGATACTCATTGGACCTCCTAACGATTACGGTGGAATCAGTTCGTTAGGGCCAATCTATGAAGGACGGGGTCACAAAGCCAGAGATAAACTATTTTTAGTTTTTCTCCCCACTCTTCGCCTTGCGCTTGGTCTTCCTCAACGGAGTCAAGGGTCCTCTACGTGAGCTGATTGCTGCTTCCGCAAGGTGCAGGAAAGTCCAGCTCAGTTCGTTCGTGAGTTCGTCAGCATGGCCAAATGTCGTATCATGCAACTGTTTTGGATCGATCCCGAGGGCTTCAGCCTTGTCAGCTTCAAGAAGTTGATCTCGTAGAGCGTGGTTTGGCTCCTCGTCAAGCCACTGGCATAGATCAATGTAAGGGAGCACTTTTGAGCGTATCCAAGCTTTTGTCGCTGGTGATTTGGTTTGGTTCTTCTGTGGCAAGTACATTTTCATTTGTGCTGACAGCTTATCTACGATCTCCTCGACCTGTTTCTTAATCAGTGTGCGCGGAAAGCGCAGATCCACTCTGAGAAAGGCTTCGGCTAATCCGATGGACGAACGCCCCAGATGATCAAGAAGCGATTCAGAGAGTATGGTCGACGGTCGAGCTCCAGGCTCCGATTGCTGGCGCACGCTGTAAGGATCACGATTGTGTGCCTCCTGAGCTTGCTTTACCGATTCCGGTTTGAGCCCAAGCACTATACGCAATTGATCACCCACCGTCATAGGGCGGACGTGTAAGCCAGCAGAACTCACTGAATGGAAGGTCGAAAAGGCTTCGGGAGAGAGGTACATCTCAAGCTGCAGGAAGAGCTCTAACGAGCGGTCGTCGATAATTCCTTTTCCCCTTACGAGATACATCAAATTGCTGTGAACCTCACGGTACATGGGAGTGTACTGGTGTTCTGGGGGTAATAGAAGAGAACGCATCCGACGGAGATCAATTCTCAACGCAAACTGGCGATACCACAACTCTTGGGAAGCTCCTTCCAAGCCATCGTATTTGCGTACATCGAACCATGGAGCGTGCTTCTTGATTAGACTTCTGCTGGGCTTATTGCCATGACTCATAGACGTCGTCCCGCCTTCCTCGCTCTCGATATGTCATCTATGCGAGACACGAGATCTTCAGCTCGCAGATGCGTATAGCGTTTCAACATCTGCATGCTCTTGTGGCCGCTGATCGCCGAAACCTCTTGATCGGACAGACCAGCCTCCACGAAACGACTCACAGCTTCATGACGCAGATCATGAAAGCGGAAGTCCATGATTCCTTGTTCCCGCTTGATGTCCTGCCACATCCTGTCGAACGCATACGGCCCTCGCTTCCCATTACGGCCAGGCTCACCGAAAAAGATCAGATCGGTATCGATAGGGCGGATAGGATGCCCGAGCGCTTCGCGGAACAGGTTTACCGCCGCTGTACTGAGTGGCACGGTACGTGGACTTGTATTTTTCGTATTCACTAGGCGTACGATCCGGCGGCTGATATCTACCTGAGGTCGGCGCAAGGTTACGATCTCCGAAAGCCTCATTCCGGTTTCTAGCGCTATGCGTACGATCCAGCTCATCATCGGGTTTGAGTAACGATCAACCGCATCGAGGAGCCGTTTCTCTTCATCGGCTGAGAGCCGACGGTTGCGCCCTGCACCAGGGGCTGGCCGTCTGATGTTCATCACAGGGTTGGATGTGAGTCCCACGCCCCATTCCTTGATTGCGACAGTAAACAAGTGTCCGAGCAGAGCGAGATCGAGACGCACTGTATTGTTGGTTCTCGGCTGGGGACGACCATCGTCACCTTTGCGGTCTTCCCCGGCGAGGCGCGTGTCCCTGAACTTTGCGACGACTTCTGGAGTCAACGCGGCGAGAGAGTATTTGCCAAGGTGTTTGGTCAGGATTCTGGCACGCTTTAGGTCGGCGACCTGGGAGGTGGGACGCTTCGTCGGCACGATCTCTTCCAGATACCGCTTGAGCGCCGATTCCACCGACATGCGGTCGGCGGTTGCGCGCTGGATATACGCGCCTCGCACCATTTCATCTTCGGTGCGGCGCGACCAGTCTTCCGCATCCCTCTTAGTCCGAAAGGTCTTCACAGTTGTCGGCCAGCCGGACTTTCGGATGACCGCTTTCCACGTAGCCGAGGGAGTTTTGACGATGGTGGCCATGGGTCTCCAGTACAGTGCAGAGCAGCATCACTGTACTGAAATTGTACCGAAGACCTTCCGGTACAGTTCAAGATGGGCCAAACGAGACACCAGCCCATTGGGCTGCTTCTCGTCTAAATCGTTTATTTTGAATGGATTGAATCCGGTTAATACTTGGTGCCGGGAGGGGGGGTCGAACCCCCACGAGGTTGCCCTCGGCGGATTTTGAGTCCGCTGCGTCTGCCAGTTCCGCCATCCCGGCTCTGCACTGCAAGTGCAATAGATTTGAATTACTTACGTACAACTCGCTACATCACTATAGCGGCCTCAAAATTATGGTGGCACCTTCGCTCAAATCCTTCTCAGTATCGCATAACCGCTGCACTGCTGCCAGGCGATGCTGAGGTCCAAGGTGGCGTAACGTCAAGTCATCTGGATGGTCTTGTAACCCATCAACTCCTGCACCGTCCGGATGTCTACGCCAGCCATGACAAGACGACTCGCAAAGTGTGTCTCAGGCATGCCAAGTGAATCTAGGAATACCCGCCTTCTTTATGGCAACCTCAAACTACTCGCGAGGTTTTAGTCCGTAACGATTGAGGAATACATGCTCGCTGCCATTGCCCTGTGCATGCGCCCGGAGCAGAGCTGCGACTGCCGCGTCGTTGAGTTCAACATGCCTTATGCCCCGTGCTTGCTTTGGGGAATCGTGATAAGTCTCCTTTCGAGATCAATGTTCTCCCAGACCATGTTGTACTGCTCACCCTGCCACATACCCGTGTTCAAGGCAAGGTCAAGCTCAGGAACATGATGTGGGTATAACTCATTCGCAATCGCCCGCGGCTTTCGCTCCTCTTCTGGTAAGAGATAACGAATCACTGCATTGTTCTCCCGCCTTGGCATGACGAGCCGCGCCGGGTTCAGAGTAAGCTTGCCATTCTGCACTGCAACCTAAATGTAAGAGACAGCATGGCACGATAGCGATTTAGTGTTGCCGGCTTCAAAGCAACGTCTCCGTCCTTGACCTTCTTCGTTAGCTGGTTGAGGCGATGCCAGGAGTTCCCAGTCGTGACGCTACTGAGGTAGCATCCAATCGCAAGCGACGCGGAGATCACTGTCAAGCACTTCGAAGTCTACCAACTTCGCTCGCCATAGTTCTTGCTCCTCGATCGTCCATGGTGCGGGCTTCTCCATGTGTTCGTAAGCTTGCGAGAGAGCGCCATTTGAAATCGTGCCCCTACAGTTCTGTAGCTCTTACTGTGATGGCTTTGCACCTCCCGACCTCGTTCGTTTCACTTGGCTCATACTCAAGCTTGCCCCTTAACCTTCCTCGACACGTATCGATAGACAGTTGTGCGATCAACTCCGAATTCACGTGCAAGTGCAGCCTTGGCCTCACCTTTCGCAACACGACGGCGCTTTTCCGGCGAGAGCGTGTGCTTTCTCCCTCTGTAAACCCCAGCCTTCTTGCGATTTCAATTCCTTTTGCCCGCGCTTAAGAGAGCGCATGGACAAGGCAATGAAGGCGTTCTCGGGCTACCATACTTGTGCGCCGGAGCATGCACATTGCGGCGTCGGGAGAGGGCGGCTATGAAGGGCGATGCTATCAAGAAAATGATGGAGGGCCACGCGCACTTTCGTGCAGAGATCTTTCCGGAGTTGAAGTCGCATTTCCGCAGCCTGGCCGAAAGTCAGAAGCCGGATGTGCTGTTTATTGCCTGTGCGGATTCGCGTGTGGTGCCGTCGCTTATCTTCCAGACTGAGCCGGGTGAACTGTTCATATGCCGGGTAGTGGGGAACGTGGTGCCACCCTACCGTGAGGTGTACGGCGGGACCTCGGCGACGATCGAATATGCAGTAAAGGCGCTAAACGTGAAGCATATCGTGATCTGTGGACACTCGGATTGCGGTGCGGTGCGGGCAGTCTTTGAAGATAAGGACCTGCTGCATCTGCCGATGATGTATGAGTGGCTGCATTACATCGAAGCGGCTCGTCCGGAGATGCACGCCACGCCGGAAGGCGCGGATGAGATGACGCAATTGAAGGAGTTTATCTGCGCGAACGTACGCAAGCAGTTGGAGAATTTAATGACTCACCCCGAAGTAGAGGAGCGGATGGCCGAGGGTAAATTGCAGGTGCACGGATGGTTCTACGATATTGCCTCGGGCGCGGTCGAGGTGGTGGACCCGGCGACCGGGAACCACCGGCCCATAGAGGAGAATTTGGAGCCAACGCGTGGTTAAGCGAACTCCGGAGAGTTCGCGAATCGTGCCAGATTAAGGACGAGCCGACTTACGGCTAGCATCCCCGTCCGGAATAATTTTCCGCAGGTAAATGCGATAACCATAGGGATCGCGTGGCTGGCTCCACCAGCGGACAAGGTGGGGCGGTTCCGCTGGCCACTTGCGTTCGAGTGAGAGCGTGTAGCCGGTAGCTAGCTCCTGGGCGAAAGCGGGCCAGTGACTGAGCTTAGTGTAGCTGGGAGCGCTGGTGAAACAGTACTGGTCGGAGATGACGAAGACAGCCGGCGGATGCTCCAATATCTGGTCGAGAAACTGCTTCCGCCAGTGTGCCAGAGTCGGATCCTCGCCCGGCTGCAGCAGATAGCAGTCCCAGAAGAAGCCGGTAGCCTGGACGAGCTGCATGCGGTTGAGAGTGGTGATGCAGCCGGCACCCGTGTCCATGCACTGTACCTGTCGAGTCAGTGCTGTGCCGCCGCGCGCATTCAGGTCGGTGGTAAGAGCGTCGACAAACTCGGTCGTGCGCCCGTCATAGTGGCTTAGCTTAGCGAGGCAGATCGGCGCCAGAAAACAGGCGCCGAAAATGAGGCCCACCATGCCCACCAAGCGCTGCACCCCCGGGTGGCGGAGCGCTGCAGTGAGGTCCATTGCAAGCAGAAGCAGCAGAAATGCCAGGAGTGGGTAGCGGTGGTAGGGGAAGCCCTTCCCCTGCGCGAGATAGGAGATCAGGCCAAAGGCGATGCCGGCCAGCAGCATTCTGCGCTCGAGCGAGGTCCTGGCCTCGGCAAGGGGCTGAATCCTCGCTCGCAGGACCAGAGCGGCTATCCAGAGCAGCACCAGTGGCAGCAGGTAAGAAGGAAAGCTGTGTCCGAGCAGGTAACCGAAGGGAAGCCGACCGATGATGGCGTAGCGCGGCATCAAGTTGCGGGAGATGGCAAGGAAGGCGGCCAGGGCGTGCTCGTGAACGAGGAAAGCCGCAGCCATGCCCAGCGAAGCCACAAAACCCAATGTTCCCGCGGTCAGATACGGGAGGGGCCGTTCGTGCTGGCGGCGCAGCGCGGTGGCGGCCATAACCAAAAGCACCAGCCAGAGGAGTGCAGCAGTTGGCTTGATCGTCGTGGCGACCCCGGCGAAGACACCGAAGAGGCTGGTGAGCAGAATGCTCCGCCGGCGAACGGCATAGATGAGGAAGGCGCAGGCCACAAGGAGGGCGACCGACATAATGAGGTCGCGCTCGGCCGTCTGGTCGATGCCATCGCGTCCATGAATGAGCGCAAAAAATGCTGCTGCAAAGAGGCCAGGAAACCAGTCACGAGAGCGGCTAACGCCGATCGCGATCATGGCCGCCGCGATGGTGGTGAGCAGAGTGAAATCGAAGAGACGCCAGCCGAAGGCGCTGGCGCCGTAAACCCGTATGCCGGCCCGCTCGATCAGATAGGAACCGGGCATGTTCATGTCGACGATGTCGCGATAGAGCACCATGCCGTGATCCATGAGGAAGTTGACATAGTGAAGGAGCGACGCGTCGCCGACCAGCGGCCAGTGGAGAGTCCGGACTACGAACAGGGCGAGACACACCAGGAGTGCGAGGCTAAGCGTGAGCCGGAAGAGCGAGAGAGCGCGTGTCATGCTGAAACTAGCGGGCTGGAGAGGAAAACCTGTCACTCGCTGCGCCTGCTCAGGATGACGTCTCGCGTTCGCAAGGAGTCGTAGCTCCGAATCAATGTGCCCCGACAGGCGCCTTGCCGGGCTTGACCTTCTTGAAAAACCAGACGACGATCACGGCGCCAAAGGCGAGAAGCGCGGTCCAGCGAAAGATGTCCACAAAGGCCCAGAGAAGAGATTGCTGGCCGAGTTGTCCGTAGATGATCCCTTGTGCTGCGCCGACCGCGTTGGCCGGGTTGGTTTTGGTGCCCAGAAACCCACTCAGGGCGCGGACTCGCTGTTGAAACCAGAAGCTGGATTGCGGGACGTAGTTCAGGATCTGGTTCTGGTGAAAGTCGGTGCGGCGGGTAAGTTCAGTTTGGGCCAACGAGATGCCGATGGATCCGCCGACATTACGAATTAGGTTAAAGATTCCGCTGGCATTGCCGATCTGTTCATTCGAGAGCGTGGCGTACGCCTGGGTGGTGATGGGCACAAAGACAAAGGAGAGCGCGAAGCCGGTGATGACGATTGGCCACAGGAGGGTCCAGGGGCTGATATCGAGCGTGACATTGCCGAAATAGAGCGAGCAGACCCCGAAGACTAAAAAGCCGAAGCTGAGTAGATAACGCGGGTCGATCTTATTGCCCAGATAACCGATCACGGGCATGCCAATGATGGAGCCGATGCCGCGCGGCCCGACGACCAGACCGGCGGTGAAGGCTGTGTAGCCGAGCAGCTCTTGGTAAAAGAGCGGCAGGATAGTGATGGTGGAGTAAAGCGCGACGCCGAGCAACGCAATCAGCAGGCAGCCGATAGCGAAGTTGCGGTCTTTAAGGACCTTCAGCTGGACTAGGGGGCGCTTGCTGCGCCAGGAGTGGACGACGAACCAGGTGAACCCGATCACAAAGAAGAAGACAGTCCAGCGGATCCAGACGGCGCCGAACCAGTCGTCTTCCTGGCCCTTATCCAGAGCCACCTGGAGACAGCCGGTCCACAGGGCGAGCAGGCCGAAGCCAAGACCGTCGAACTTGGAGGCTTTGGTGTTCTTGATGTAGGAAGGATCTTCGACAAAGCGGTTGATGAGGAAAACGGCCAGAATGCCAATCGGGATATTGATGTAGAAGGCGTACCGCCAGCTATAGGTGTCGGTCAGCCATCCGCCCAGAGTGGGGCCGATGACGGGCGCTACGACAATGCCAAAGGCGAAGACGGCCATGGCTGCGCCGCGCTTGGCTGGGGGGAAGCTCTCGAGCAGGATGGACTGCGAGAGGGGCTGGAGAGCGCCGCCGCCGGCTCCCTGAATTACGCGGGCGATCAGGATAAATCCGAGGGAAGGAGCGGCTCCGCAGAAGAACGACGCGATGGTGAAGACGATGACGCATAAGACCAGGAAGCGCTTGCGTCCGAAGCGAATGGCAAACCAGTTTGAGGCGGGGAGAAAGACGGCATTCGCGACCAGGTAGCTGGTCAGCACCCAGGTAGCCTGGTCATTGGAAGCGGAGAGGCTGCCGGCAATATAGGGCAGCGCCACGGAGGCGATGGCGGTGTCGAGCACCTCCATAAAGGTAGCGAGCATGACCGAAAAGGCCACAATCCATGGGTTGACCCCGGGCTTGAGCCCTGCTGGTTGCTGGTCTGGCATCTCGCTGGTTCTCCGATTCTACAGAAGCGGAGCGGGATCCAGGATTGCCGGAAAGCCAAGGGGTGGAAGTCGACGTTTATTGTTTGGTCAATACACCTGTGCCGCTGTTGCCATCGCATGCACCGCCCTTTACGGCATAGGCGGAAACCGTCAGCATGGTGGCATTTGAATTAAGAGTGCCGGTTGCCGTGACGGTTGAGGAAATGGGCCCTTGCAGCTCCGTGTACGAGGCCGAAAGGGTGCTGCCGGTAACCAGACTGTCCGTGAGTACGGGGCTGGCGAAACAGGGATTGTTGGAGAAGGTTGCATTGCCGGTCAGGTGGAATTGGCCGTTGCTGTCCGGGGTACTGGACTGGGTCAGGGTGGTCGAGACAGGGATGGCGACTCCTGTCGAGTCGGTGAAGGTGCCAGTGTAGGTGCCGGAGACCGGGGCGTACATGGTTCCAGCGGCGGTGCCGGAGGCGGCTGAACACCCGTCACCAGTCAGGCTGTAGCTGGCGCCGGTCAGCGACCTCCCGTCGGTCGAGATTTGTCCCTGCACGGTGTAAACGGCCCCGTCGATGGGCTGCGAGGTGAGGTGGAGTTGGCCCTTCCCGTCCATTGCACCAGTCAATTGGAGGGCCGAGCCTGCGGGCAGACAACGGGGAGTTCCGGTGAAGTGAAAGAGGCCGGAGACCTGATCTCCTTGTGCGGTGAACGAACCGGTCAAGCTCGGTACGCCTGTGCTGGATGACACGGAAGTTCCGGGCTGGGTAGGAGCCAGAACCCAGTTACCAGCGATTGCCGCAAAGGGCGCTGCCGGAGCGGGAGTGAGAATCCGGCCGGAGCCGCAACCTGCAAGGAATATGAGCAGGAAGCTGGAGGTTAGGAGGAGAGTAGATCGCCGGTATTTCTGGAACATTGGGATGAGCCCTGAAGGGATATCAGGGTGAGAGTAGTGGGGAGCAAGTTACCTTGCTATACACCTTTAGCGTTAATGGGCGGTAGTAGGAGGGTGGTTTGAAGGAATGAGTGCGCGATCCTTGCATCCTGTAACTACAAACAGCATCAGATATATTGACAGTAATGCACTCAAGTGCGAAGCTGGAGCAAGTTAGGAGTTCATGGCAGGGCAAGCGGGAATTAGGAAGTAGCGGAGAGCAGGAGAAATATGGCAAAGATTATAGGAATCGATCTAGGAACAACGAATTCGGTCGTCGCGGTCATGGAAGGCGGCGAACCAAAGGTAATCCCCAATGAGGAGGGCGGTCGCACGACCCCTTCCATTGTTGGCTTCACCAAGAGCGGGGAGCGGCTTGTCGGTCAGACAGCAAAGCGTCAGGCTATTACGAACCCGCAGAACACGATCTATTCAATCAAGCGTTTCATGGGGCGTCGCGCCAATGAAGTCTCGGACGAGATGAAGATGGTGCCGTACACCGTCAAGGCGCAGGGCGACCATGTAGTGATCGTAGCCCAGGGCAAGGACTATACCCCGCCCGAGATCTCGGCCATGATCCTGCAGAAGCTTAAGAAGGCAGCAGAGGACTACCTCGGCACCAGCGTGACCGAGGCAGTGATCACCGTTCCGGCGTATTTTAACGACGCGCAGCGGCAGGCTACCAAGGATGCAGGCAAGATTGCTGGTCTGGACGTGAAACGCATCGTCAACGAGCCCACGGCGGCGGCACTGGCCTATGGACTCGACAAGAAGAAGGACGAGACCATCGCGGTTTATGACTTCGGTGGCGGCACCTTCGATATCTCGATTCTGGAGGTAGGCGAGGGCGTGATCGAGGTGAAGTCGACCAACGGCGACACGCACCTGGGCGGCGACAACATCGATCAGCGCATTGTGGACTGGCTCATTGACCAGTTCAAGAAGGATGAGGGTCTGGACCTGCGCGCCAAGGGCAATGAGATGGCTCTGCAGCGCCTGAAAGACGCGGCCGAAAAGGCGAAGATCGAGCTCTCGACCACGGTTGAGACGGAGATCAATCTGCCGTTCATTACGGCCGATGCGACTGGTCCTAAGCACTTGGTGGTGAAGCTAACCCGCTCGAAGCTTGAGCAGTTGGTCGACGATCTGTTGCAGCGTTCTCTGGAGCCATGCAAGAAGGCATTGTCTGATGCCGGTATCGATGCCAGCAAGATCGATGAGGTGGTGCTGGTCGGTGGACAGACACGGATGCCGCGCATTCAGGAGCTGGTCAAGCAGCTCTTCGGCAAGGAGCCTCACCGTGGTGTGAACCCGGACGAAGTAGTGGCGATCGGCGCCGCGGTGCAGGCTGGCGTTCTGGCAGGCGAGGTCAAGGATTTGCTGCTACTCGACGTGACGCCGTTGACGCTGGCGATCGAGACGCTGGGTGGTGTGGCGACGGCCATGATTCCGCGCAACACGACCATCCCGACCAAGAAGACGGAGACGTTTTCAACGGCAGCGGATTCGCAGACCGAGGTCGAGGTGCACGTACTGCAGGGGGAGCGTCCAATGGCCGGGCAGAACCGTACACTGGGCAAATTCAAGCTCAGCGGGATTCCGCCAGCGCCACGCGGTGTGCCGCAGATCGAGGTCACTTTCGACATCGATGCCAATGGCATCCTGAACGTGACGGCGAAGGACAACGCCACGAACAAAGACCAGAAGATCACCATCACCTCCTCGTCGGGTCTAAGCAAGGAAGAGGTCGATCGCATGGCGAAGGAAGCCGATGCGCACGCCTCGGAAGACAAGACGAAGCGGGATGAGATCGAGGCGCGTAATGGCCTGGACAACATGGTCTACAACGTCGAGAAGATGTTGAAAGAGAACGGGGACAAGGTCTCGGGCTCCGACAAGAGCGACGTAGAGACTGCGCTGGCCGATGCCAAGAAGACGCTCGAAGGCGCGCCTAGTGCCGAGGAACTGAACGGCGCACGCGAGAAGCTGACAAGTGCGTCGCACAAACTGGCCGAGGCGATGTACAAGGCCGGTAGCGGGACAACGGGTGTTCCGCCGACAGATGGCGCCGAAGCAGCCGCCGGAACCACGGCGAATGGTCACAAGCAGGATGAAGGCGTAATCGATGCCGAGTATGTGGATGTCGAGGACAAGAAGTAACCGGTTGGGGCTGTAGCGGAAACGGGTGGGAACACTCGTGTTGCAACTCCAAGGAGCAGGCTGGGGCGCTCACCGGAAGGGGTGAGCGCCCTTTTGCACTCCGCAGCCGATTGGAGATGGGATGAAGCAGTTTGGCAGTGAGAAGGAGAAGCAAATGACGGACACCATGTGGAAATGCGAGCAGTGGAGAGCGGGCCAGGTCCTCAACAAGGTGATGTTTAACACGCGGGAAGAGGCCGAGAAGTTCTGCTCCCAGATGCATAAGGTGGAGCCGGACATCTTTTGGCGCATGGAGCCGATCGAGGCTCGCTTGGTTTGGAACTAAGCAGCTGAACGTTGCACGTGCAACGTTCAGCGTAGTATGCTTGGCTGTGATCAAGAGTTTCAAAGACCGGGAGACGGAAAGCGTCTTTGGAACAGGTAAAAGCCGTAAATTTGGGTCAGTTGCGCAAGCTGTTGCGCGGCGCCTTGGTGACCTTCAATTTGCAGTCAGGTTAAATGATCTTCGCACTCCTCCTGGTAATCGGCTTGAGCGATTAAAGGGAGATCGCGAAGGGCAGTACAGCATTCGCATAAACGACCAGTACCGTTTGTGTTTCAGGTGGGATCAGGGCGGGGCAAGTGACGTTGAGATCACGACTACCACTAGCCTCTAGCCTGTGTAATTCCATCACGCCTGCATTGGCAGGCTTAGTCCAGTACTGTTGAGGCTGATCCCGTGTCTATTCCCAACAAAGGAACGTTCGTAGCTATACATCCTGGAGAGTTTCTCAGAGAAGATTTTATGAAGCCGCTGAGGCTGTCGAGCAACAGTCTGGCCATCGCTCTTCGGGTACCAGCGACGCGCATTACGGAGATTGTCAACGAGCGGCGTGGCATTACAACGGATACGGCATTTCGGCTGAGCCGCTACTTCGGTAATTCGCCTGAATACTGGCTCAATATGCAGCAAGCCTATGAGCTTGCCATCGCTCGAGTGGAGTTGCTCCCGCGAGTCTCCAAAGAAGTGCAGCAGCGGTCGGCATAGAGCAGATGCCAGAGGGGAACGAGGTTCATCGATACCGCGATCGGCAGGCTGCCACGTTTGTCGGCAAGACGGTGCGGATCGATTCACCCACGGGGCAGTTCGCCGACCCCGAGGCGCTGGATGGCCGGAAGTTACGCGGCATCACGGCGCATGGGAAGCATCTGGGCTACGACTTCGGCAGGGACCTGATACTGCACGTACATCTGGGGCGTTTCGGTGACTTTATGGAGGGCACGATGCCGCTTCTGGAGCCGAAAGGCGCCCTGCGCTTCCGCATGTGGACCAAGACCGATTGGCTGGAGCTGCGTGGGCCAACGGACTGCTCGCTGTACACGCAGGAGAAGTGGAAGAAGCTGCTGACGCGGCTGGGGCCGGATCCGCTGGAGAAGGGCGATGACCCGAAGCTTGCAATTGAGCTAATACGCAGGCGCAAGACGCCCATTGGCGCGCTGCTGATGGATCAAGCAGTGATCGCCGGGATAGGCAACATCTATCGGGCGGAGCTGTTGTATCGCGCGCGCATCAACCCGTACCGGCCGGGTCAAGAGGTGTCGGAGAAAGAGCTAAAGGCTTTGTGGCGCGATGCGGTGAAACTGATGCCGGATGGTATGGTCGACCGGCGCATTGTGACGACGCGCTCTGGGGACCGGCCACATCCGAAGGGCGCGGCCGAACGCGGTGAAGTGCACTATGTCTATAGGCGTGCCAAAAAGCCCTGCTTTGTGTGCGGGACCGCGGTGGAAAGCAAGAGCATGGCAGGACGCACTCTCTACTGGTGCCCCACCTGCCAACAAGACTAGCAAGACAGGATCAGCGACAGGATTAGTAAAGACGGGATCGAAGAACGAACACCATGGCATCTACCCAGACCAAAGATTATTATGGCCTACTCGGCGTCAAGAAGACGGCGACCTCGGATGAGATCCGCAAGGCCTTTCGCAAGCTCGCGCGCAAGTACCACCCGGATGTGAATCCGGGCGATAAGAAATCCGAGGAGAAATTCAAGGAGATCTCGGAGGCTAACGACATCCTGAGTGACGAGAAGAAGCGCAAGGTCTATGACCAGCTCGGCTTCTACTCGGACGGGATCGATCCGGCAGCAGCGGAAGCAGCGGCGCGGGGCGGCTATCGCCGCCGCGGCCCGGCAGCGGGTGCGCCGGATGTCGATTTCGGAGGCTTTGACTTTTCTGGCTTCGAGGCGCCGACCGGGGCAGGGGGCGCGGGTCAGGCAGGAGGGCAGGGGAGCTGGGGCGGCTTCCGCGACATCTTCTCCGGAATGTTCAATCAGGGCGGCGGCGTGGGCCGGCAGGCGCGCGGGCCGGAGCCGGGCACAGACCTGGAATATCAGGTGAATGTAGATTTCTGGACGGCAATCCGCGGCGGCACGGCCCGGTTGCAGATCACGCGACAGGAGGTATGCCCCACCTGCAAAGGCAAGGCTTCGACTGGCGGCGTAATGCAGTGCCCGGAGTGTAACGGCACTGGTCAGGTGACGCAGATGGGCGGCCGGATGAAGTTCAACATCCAATGCCCCCGGTGCGGCGGTACAGGCCGGGTACAGAATGCCTGCCCTACCTGCCACGGCGAGGGTACGGTCTCGCGCGCCGAGCAAATCGAGTTCCGCATCAAGGCGGGCACGCGCGAGGGTCAGCGAATCCGCCTCGCGGGCAAGGGTAACGCCGGAATCAACGGCGGTCAGCCCGGCGACCTCTACCTGATCATCAAGGCGGGCACGCATCCAGTATTTACACGTTCGGGAGATGACATCCAGATCGCGGCGCCGGTGACGGTGGCCGAAGCGGCGCTGGGGGCGAAGATCGAAGTACCGACGATCGATGGACGGGCACAGTTGCGAATTCCGCCAGGCACCCAGAGCGGGCAGAAACTGCGCATGCGGGAGAAGGGCGTGCCATCGGCGGCAAACGAGGAAAAGCGCGGCGACGAGATCGTAACTGTGGAAGTTGTGGTACCACACCTGAAGGACGAGCGATCGAAGGAGATCTTGCGAGAGCTGGCGAAGCTGAACCCGGAAGATCCGCGCGAAGTGATATTTGAGAAGGTGTAGACGATGCGTGGGGCGCGTCAGCAGCCAGCGGATTCCCAGACGTTGATCAACCTGCTCATGACGTTTGCAGACGAGGCGCTCAAAGTGAAAGGCAGCTTCAACCCAATCTCGGCCACGATGAATCGCCAGGGCGAGACGGCGCTGAACACCGAGTATGCCATGCGCGAGGAGTTGCGGGCGCGGGATGTGGCTGCTACGCTCACGGCTGGCATTCTGGAGCGGCTGAGGCGCGGGGAGGTCCGGACGGCAGCGATCGCTGCCATGGTCCTGTACGGGAAGAGCGACTCTGATGAGCGCTCAACGGCGGTGCAGGTGCATGTGGAGCAGGAAGATGGCTATTGCGCGGATGTTTTTATGCCGTACAGGATACGAGGAGGCATGCTCCGCCGTCCGAGGGATACGGTGCGGGTACGCTTTAGTCAACCGGTGGCTCAGGAGAGCGTTCGCGTATTCTTCCCGTAGCTTCCGAACTCGATAGCGGTTCTCATGGCATTATTCGTGGTCCATACTGAAGAGGACTCTCGCAATCGATTTTTAACTGCCGCGCTTTGGATGGTTTTGGACGCGGCAATCGCAGTCTCGAACACCCGATGTAGCTACCTCTATGCCGACGAAACGGAAGACTAAGGGCGCGTACATGATCTCGGCGGTGGCTGAGATGTATGAGATTCATCCACAGACGCTCCGGCTTTATGAGCGGGAGGGGCTGCTAAAGCCGTCGCGTACGGAGGGAAATACGCGTCTCTATACCGACGAAGACCTGGAGCGGCTGGAGTTCATTCTGAACCTGGCGCGCGATCTTGGAGTGAATATCTCTGGCATTGCGATCATCCTGCAGATGCGGGAGCGCATGGAGGAGATGAACCGCCAGATGCAAAGCTTCGTCGACTATGTGCGGTTGGAGATGCTGACGCATATGCAGCAAGGGTTTGCGCAGAGCGAGGCGGCCATGGTGCCGATGCGGAAAGCAGTCGTGGTGCCGGCGCCGCGCGGCAAACGCTCCTAGCAGCAGTTATTCACGTTGCTACCGCATGAACATGGGGCGTAGCGCAACTTTCCGAGTGTAACTGTAGTCTATACCGCAGGCGCTTACAGAACAGGTGTTCGGACTCGTGATGCTGCATCTCCTCCTCGCAATTGCAATCTTCGGGATTATCACGTCCACGGTCACGGGTGTGCTTGTGCTGTGCGGCACGCAGCGGTTTCTGCTGCGCAAGCATGCTCCGGCTGCTGTGTTTCTCCCGCCGGTGAGTCTGCTGAAACCGCTCCACGGCGCTGAGCCGAATCTGGAGACGCACCTCGAAGGTTTCTTCCAACAAAACTATCCTGCGTATGAGATTCTGTTCTGCGCGCGCCAAGCGGCCGATGCGGGACTGGAGATAGCGCGGCGAGTTGCGGCCCGGTATCCCGCGATTCCTAGTCGTTTCTTTACTACGGGCGACCCTCTCTACGCCAATGCCAAAGTAGCGTCGCTCGAGCGTATGAGCGAGGTTGCGCTATACGAGATTCTGGTGGTGAGCGACAGCGATGTGCGGATAGGGCCGGACTACTTGAGCGCAGTCGCAGCGCCTTTCATTGACGCAAAGGTCGGCTTGGTGACCTGCCTCTACCGTGGTGTGGCCATGCCGGCGGGCACGGATGAGCCGCATGCCCCTTGGCCGGTCTGGTCGCAGCTCGAAGGCGTCGGCATGTCAATCGAGATGACCTCAGGTGTTCTGGTGGCGGAGATGTTGGAGGGCATGCAGTTTGCTCTTGGGCCGACCATGGCAGTGCGTCGCGGCTGTGTCGAGCAGATCGGCGGCTTCCGCGCTCTGGGCCAGTACTGCTCCGATGATTTTCTGCTGGGCAACCTGGTGGCGGCAGCGGGGCACACGGTGGTTTTGTCCGGCCATGTCATCGATCACATCATTTTGAACTCGTCCTTTTCTGATTCAGTGAAGCACCAGGTGCGCTGGATGAAGAGCACCCGTTTTTCCCGGCCGAAGGGGCACTTTGGCACGGCGCTGACCTTCAGCGTGCCTTATGGATTGCTGGCTTTCGTGACGGCCCTGGCAATTGGGCATCCGCTTCTGGGTGCGCTGGCTCTGCTGTGGAGCATTGCGAACCGGATGGTGCTAGCGGCGGCGGTGGGAGCTGGGGTGGTGGCCGAACGCACTCTGTGGCGTACCGTATTGCTCTATCCGCTGCGTGACCTGATGGGCTTTTGTTACTGGGCAGCAAGTTACGGGAGCAACACAATTCTCTGGCGCGGCGAGCTCTATCAACTGGAGCGTGGTGGGCTGATGCGCGGAGCCGGGCATGCGGGCAAGGTTGAGGACCGCGAATCCGCGCTAACCGTCTGAGGTAGCGCACAAAGGTGGGTTGAGATGGAGGTCTGGGCGCTTGCGCCCGGACCTTTCCTGCTTGTGAGCCGCATTTGTGCGGGAGTATGATTCGTGTCGCATCCATCTGGCCGCTCGGCCAGGCGAGGAGGCGATCATGATTAGCCTTTGTCGTAGTCGGTCCACGAGCCTTTTGTTAGGGCTTGCCATGGCTTGTCTGGTGTGTAGCCACACTGCTGTCTTAGCCGCAGAAAACGTGAGATCGGCTCCAATTCAGACCAGTGCCAGTCTTCCGCCGGAGCCGCCAGCGCCGCAGGTAAGCTACCTGTACGCGATGTCACCAGAAGCGCAAGGTGATCTGTTCATGGCTCACCGGAGTTATGTGGCTGCCATTGAAGCTTACCAACACGGCACGCTGAAATCTGCGATCTTGTGGAACAAGATCGGCTTGGCGTACCACCATCTCTTCGCGCTCGATGAGGCGCGCAAGGACTACGAGATGGCGCTCTCTCTTAATCCGCGGTACCCGGATGCGCTGAACAACCTGGCTGCCGTTTATCACGGCAAACACGATTACAAGCAGGCCGAACGCACCTACAAACGCGCGCTCAAGTATGCGCCACGCGCTGCTGTCACGTATTGCAATCTGGGAACGGCCTACTTCGCTGAGAAGAAATATAAGCAGGGCTTCAAGGCATATCAGCAAGCGCTCGCGATTGATCCCGAGGTCTTCAATCCGGAGCAGGCCTCCATCATCGAAGAGGGCAGCTCACGCCAGCAGCGCATCGCGGTCAACTATTTTCTGGCCAAAACCTACGCTACTGCCGGAGAAAAGGTGAAGGCACTTACCTACCTTCGCAAAGCGCTCGACGCTGGGTTCAACGACCGCAAACGGCTGATGGAAGACAAGGAGTTTGCCGTGCTGCGCACCACTCCGGAGTTCCACCAGCTATTGCTCGAACAGCAATGGCTCGGACAGTCGTGAGACCGTGAGATTGCTGAGGAGAAAGCGCATGTAGCTTCTCCTGCCTCTCCGAAAAGCTCAGGAAACGTTTTCGGCAGTTTTCTGATTTGATTTCCGCAACTCTCAATGGCTCGCCGGACATCCAGCGCTGCTGACGATCTGTTTTTGACCGGGAAAGAGTTGGTGGTTTACGTATACCACTTTGTTCGCCTCCTCTTCCAGAATCCAGGGGCAAAGCGGGGGTAAGATCCTGGATGCCGCGGCTTGCTTGTCGTGCGGGACCATAAGAAAGATCCGCTCGGGATTGGTCCACAGGCGAGCGATGTCAGCATCCGTCAGGAAGATGTGGGGCGCGTCGGGATAATGTGAGCCTGCTTCGAGGTTGTTGTAGCGGCCATTGAGCAGGTAAACGTGCCGTCCGGTGTAAAAGGCGATGCTCGAGTCAGTGTCGTACTCGCCAAACAAAACGATTTTATCTTCGGGACGCAGATACCGGTTGATGGCTTGTGCCAGGTCATACGAGGAGAGCACAGGCGTGAAGCTGGCGAAGGCGATATCCGCGGCGAAGAAGAAGACGCACATGGAGACCGCAAGCGCAAACAGACCGCTTCGCGGTCTACCCCGGAGCTGCACGAGCAGCACGAGGCCGAAGCCGCCGATAAAGACGATCGCCGCCATGATGGCCGGGAGGCGCAGATCGTGAAAGGTCTGTGGCGTCAGATCGAGGACGTGAGCAAGGGAGAGGCGGTAGGCCGAGTCGGGTTGCGTATGCAAGGTGCCAGCCACGGTGGAGGGCACGGCGGAGGAACTGGCCAGCACCAGACCTAGAAGCACAGCGCCGAACGCCAGGCCGATGGCGCATAGCGCGATGCAAAGGTGCTTGAGCAGCCGCGAGTTCCTCCTCTCCGCATCGGCCAGCCCCGCGCCAAGCAGCAGGGCCAGGGCAGGCCAGCAGCCAAAGCTGTAGTACTCCATGCGCGAACCGCCAAAGACGCAGAAGAAGCCGACGATCACGGCGATCCAGCAGAAGAGCAGAGTGTAGGCCTGACCGGTTAACGGCGGGAGCGGGTTCGGGGCATAGGGATCGTTTGCGAGGGCGGGAACTGCGTCATGACCGGAGCGCCGCCGCTTGTAGGCGCTGACTACGAGTGGCGCGAAGACGCTCCACGGGAAAAGCCAGATCAGGTGGCTGATCAGCCAAAGCCACAAGGGCACGGCGGCGTAGTCTTTCGGGTAGCGAGTACCAACCGCTCGATGGAATTGTTCGTTGACGAAGTAGGCCCAGAGGAAGGTGTGAGCGCGGTGTTGCGCGATCAGGTGCCAGGGAACTGCGATGATCAGGAAGAGCAGGGCTGAGGACAGCACGGGCAGTTGTCGCAGCCTGCTCCATCCGCGCCGAAAGAGAATGAAGAGGAAGAGCGCGCCCCCTGGGAAGGCTAAGCCGACCAGCCCCCGTGTAAGCACTGCGAGTGCAAAGGCGGTGGCGGCCAGCCACAATGCCGGCCGCGTTGACAGCGTTCCCGTCCAGGCTCGGAGAAAGAAATAGAACCCGGCGACAAAAAAGGTGGCGTAGATCGCCTCCGGGATCATGATGCGCGTGAACAGAAAAAGCCAAAAGAGGTTGCAACAGCCAGGCCAGAGTAGAAGCCAGCTTCGTCGGAGAAGAAGAAACGGCCGAACTCAAAGGTGATGAGGGTGAGCAGCACCATGAAGACCGCATCGGGCAGGCGAGTGCTGAAGGCGGAGACCCCAAAGAGTTTGTAGCAGCCAGCGACCAGCCAATAGTGCAGAGGCGCTTTGTCCAGGTAACGTATGCCGTTCATGAAGAGCACGGCGTAGTCGTGCCGCTGCAACATCTCCCGGGAGACAGTAGCGTGCGAGGAATCCACATCGTCCAGAAGTGGAGGGAAGAAGGCGGTGCCCAGGTAGGTGATCAGGCTTAAGAGCGCCAGGGCCAGAATGTAATGCCAGGGAATGGACCGCCTCGCTGCGGCACTTCCTTCAGGACGAAGCGTGCCGGGTATTTGGGTCACCTGCGACAAACGTAATCCTCTCCTCCTGCCGCGCAGCCCGTAGTGTTGATAGTATGCGTAAGCATTGGCACGCGATCACTGGCTACATGGCCAGTCTAGGTGGCTTCAGTATATGCGGTTGGCTCCTGGCGTTGGATCGGACCCGGTGGCGTTTGTGCGGAGCCCCCTCGGATACAGTCGCCAAAGCCGTTACTGCGTCCGCAATGGCTCCGGCATCGAATTGCCGGTTGATTGCAGAGCTCTGATCGGGAGTTGCGCAGCGCCGGGCCACCAAGGGAGAGGATGCATTGGCAGTGCGGAAAGAGAAAAGAATCGGCCAGCGTATGCCTCAGCCGGGTGGCGGCCGTCTGTCGGGAGCGGTGCAAACAGCTGTGCCGGTGGATCCTATGATTGGACGCCTGCGAGACGTGGCCGCCGCTCTCCGCGACGAGATCGCCGGGTGCACGGCGCGGGCTGATGTGGAGACTGTACACCGGGTGCGGACGGGTACGCGCCGTGTAGAGGCGCAGTTGGAGACGATCCTGCGCCAGCGCGGCGGCATGGGGGCCAGCGTGAGGCAGGCCGCCTGGCGCGAAGCCGCCGTGGAGTGGCTCCGGCAGCTCAAGAAGGTGCGCCGGGCCGCAGGAAGCGTGCGGGACCTGGATGTTCACCGGGAGATCGTCGCGGAGAAGCTTCTTGGAGTGACCCGGGAGGCGGCGGGAGCGGGAGAATCCAGCATCCAGAGCGAGGTGGAGGAGTTGGACAGTTGGCTGGCTAAGATGAGAGCGAAGCGCGAATCCTCGCTGATCGCGCAGCTCGGGAAATGCCTGCCTAAGCTCGAAACCGCGGAGCAGGCCTTTTTGTTCGCCATACCGCCTGTAGGTGGCCGCAGTGGCGCAAAAAATAAGCCAATGGCGCTTCTGGCACTTGAAGACTACTTACGGCTGGTGGATAGCATGCCCACGCTTGAAGCCGAGAACCTGCATGATTTTCGCAAAGGCGCAAAGAAGGCCCGGTATGTGGCCGAGGCTGGCGGCGGCGACTCGGACGCCACCGCGATTGCCGGGGCCATCAAGCGGGTGCAGGATGCGATTGGCGACTGGCACGACTGGCTGATGCTCCGCGACGAGGCCAGGGCCGCTCTGGGTTCGGCTCCGGGTTCGGCTCTGGGTTCGGACGTCGACCCGGCTGGAGCACGGCTGGTCGTGGAGATCCAGCGCGGGGTGGCGCGCCGGTTTGTGCGCGCGATGCGCACGACCGAGCGTATGAGCCGGCGGCTGCTCGGGGAGTGGCTGGCGCGGAAGCCGGTGCGACGGGCTGGTGGGCGTAGAGCAGGAGCGGCGTCTTACTGAAAAGGGAAGCGGCTCTGGTCATGATTTCCGTGTGGTTTAATTCCCACTTGCATTGAGCCGCTTCTCACGAACATTCACGAATCTGCCGATCAGTAGTGCATCGTTGGTTTTGAGACTTCTAGGCCGGCAGGCATGACGAACAACGATGGCGCGGGTTCTGCCCCGATGTGAAGGTCCGACCGTTCTATCCGATAGGAGCCAACGTTTGGAAGATCAGTCGTAATCCGCACTACAATATCGGTTCCGTCCACTACCCAAAACAATCCCTCTTGTTTTTGAGTCTGCGGGTTCTTTATACCGTAGGCACTTGCGGTGACGCCTGCGATGCTTTCATGCGCAAGTGGTTCAACTTGCGGCTTTGTCCAATGCTCTAACTTTACAAACTTTCCCAGGGCGTTTTTCTGATTAAAGTCGATCGTGTATACGACACCTTCACCAGCGTTATAAAGGCGCTCCCTAAAAGGTTTGTTTGTGTTTTGAGCGATCTCCTGCTGGACAGTGCTCCCATCCGAACTGCGAGCTTCAAGTCCCTCTCGAGTGGTGGTCATCCGAACTCCGGAAGGGAGTACAGAGACGGTCGTTTCGACAAAGTGAGCGGTGTACGGTATCCACGAACTCTGGGCGAATGCAGCAGTCGAAAGCGACACGAACAGAATGCTGCAGCAGGTAACTAATTTAGCCATATCGACTACCTTCCTCTGCCGGGGAGGGACTTCCGCTAGATAAGCTCATAGTTGGTGTTACCTCCGGGTGATTTTGCGGCTAGTATGCGTGAGCGGTAAGCATCGCTGTCAAGTTAAGGCTTATGCAAATCGGTCGAAGATGTGTCCCCACGGTCTTCAATGTAAAGGGGCGCCTCCCTAACCTCGCCGTTATCTTCCCGTGAACGAAGTGGTGTATCTTGCGTAGATCGCACGATGCAAACATTTGCCGCCATCGACATCGGGTCGAACTCCTGCAGGTTGAAGATTGCCCAGGTCCTTCAGCATCGTCTCAAGGTGCTGCATGAGGACCGCGAGGTCACGCGCCTGGGCACAAGCGTCTTTGAAAGCGGCCTGATCTCGCCGGACGCGATGGCGAGCACGCTCGCGGCACTGAAGCGCTTCAACAAATCGGTCCAGCAGTTTGGCGCGGATCAGGTGCGCGCTGTTGCGACCGCGGCGCTGCGCGATGCCCGCAATGGAGAGGCGTTTGTCGCCTGGGTGAAGGCTGAGACCGGGTGGGACCTGGAGATCATCTCCGGGCTGGAAGAGGCGCGGCTGATCCATCGCGGCGTGATGCAAGAGCCGGATACTGCCGGCCGCTGCTTGCTCATCGACCTGGGCGGGGGCAGCTGCGAGATCACGCTCTCGGAAAATAAACGCATCCTGGAGACGGTGAGCCTGCCGCTTGGAGCGGTGCGGTTGACCGAGGAGTTTCTGGGAGAGAGCGATCCGCCGGCTCCCGAGGACGTGGCGCGCATGAAGCAGTTCATCGCCCGCGAGCTGAAAAAGGCAGAAAAAAAGATCAAGTGCGAGGGCATCACGCAGGTGATCGCGACCTCCGGCACGGCAGCGGCGCTGGCTTTATCAAGTGCCGCCAGGGGCAAGGCGCCAGCCAAGACAACGCGTCCGCGCAAACGCGCAGGAAAGCCCGCCCCCAAACCCGGACTGTCCGAAACTCCCGCAGTACGGCGGCTGGCAAACAAGCTACTGAAGATGAATGTGGCAGCGCGCAGCAAGGTGCCCGGCATCGGCCCCAGGCGGGCGGAGATTATCATCGCAGGCGCCCAGGTCTACGCGGCCATACTGGATCAGTTCTCACTGCCAGGCTTCCGCTACTCGGACCTGGGGCTGCGCGATGGAATTCTGGCGCAGATGCTGGCCGAGAGTGACGACCGCACGCTGGTCCATCAGCAATTCGAGCGTGAACGTTGGGAGAGTGTGCTGGCGACCTGCCGCCGCTACGGCGTTGAGGTTAAGGGGGCGGAGCCGGTGCGACTGCACGCGGCGCAACTCTTTCGCGATCTGGCAGCCATGCACGGTCTGCCCCCGGAGTACAAGCAGTGGCTAGACGCGGCGGCGATGATGCGGGATATTGGCAAATACGTCAACTACCAGGGCCACCACCGTCACACGCAGTACATCATCTCGTCTTCAGAGCTGTATGGGTTCACACCGGTGCAGCGGGCGGTTGTTTCCGGCATCGCGCGCTATCTCGGCAAGTCGCGGCCCACCCCGCAGGATCGCGCCTTTCGCGTGATCCCGCCAGCCGAGCACCCGCACGTGCAACGGGCTGTGGTGCTCTTGCGGCTGGCCGTGGCGCTCAATCAGGACCGTGCGAGCGAGGTGCTGAAGGTCCGCGTCAAGGTATATCCGAAGCGGGTGTTGCTGGACCTGCACCCAGGCCGCACGGGCGCGGAGCTGGAGTTGTGGTCGCTGCGGAAAGAGGCGGTCTACTTCCGCGAGGTCTTTCGCCGGGAGCTCTTCGTCACGGTCGCGTAGAGCTGTCGCAGAGCACGCGGCTCGATGAGAGAGAGCAGCTGCGCAGGACGGCGGGTGGTGTCGAGCCTTGCCAGCGAGCCCTTGCGAAGACGCACATTGGCGCGATGCGGGGAGCAGATCAGCGAGCCCAGGAAGTGGGACAGATTGGGATTGTGGCCAACGACCAGGATGTTTTCCTGCCCGGCGTGCTCCCGTACCATCCCTTCAAAGGCGCGAAAGGTGCCGGTAGGTGCGAGCGAGTCTTCGATGACGATCTGCGATTCAAAGCCGATCTCATTTGCGACCAGGGATGCGGTTTGCAGGGAGCGCTTCAGTGGACTGGAGAGAATGACGTCGAAGTTCACGCCGAGGGCGTTCAAGTAATTTCCGATCAACACACATTGCGCTTTGCCTTCTTTATCGAGTCCCCGTTTTTTGTCGGTCTGGGGGTGAAGACGGCGAGTGCCCGCGCTTGCGTGGCGGAGGATGTAGAGATTCATGGGTCCTTTGCAGAATGGGGGAGTCGCGCCTGCCAAACTCCGTGCCATGTGATTTGGCGGTGGCGAGCGCTGCCTATTCACACAATTGTAACAATTGAACGGGGTATAGTTTGTGAATTTTGGGAGGCTGGAGGGCCTCCCATGGCACGGCTGGCTAGAAAACGGGCGCCGGGGCCGGAACAGGATCAAGCGGCGCTGCGGGATCTGGATCGGGCTCCGGAAAGCCCGGGCTGTCGGGTTCCGGATTGGGTCCACCGGGTAGGCCACCCGGGCCAGGGCCTGGAAATACATCGGGCAGCTCTCCAGGAGTGGTGCCGAATAGGAACGGAAGGGGCGCTAAATTGATGAGTGTAGTAAGCATGGTGATGGGACGGAGTTAGGCCGAAGCGATGTTGCCTCCCTACTCTCGATCGTCTATTCGCCAGAGCTCGCTGACCAGGATTCCACCAAGGAAGGTGTGGCGCAGCTCCGGAAACCAGCCTGCGCGCTCAAAGAGCATGGGATAGTCGGGCATCGTCCGGGTGCGGAGACCGGTAAGCACGCCGAAAGCACGGTAGAGCAGCGCGATCAGCAACCGTGCCAACCACGCCGCGGGCTGCCGATGCGGCACAGCGAACTCGGAGAGGAGCCACCGTGCTCCGGGCCGGAGATGCGGCTCAATTCGTTTGAGTAGCGTCTCGATCTCGGCGCTGGTGAGGCAGTCGAGGAAGAAGTGCGTGACGATCAGGTCATAGTGGCCGGAAGGCGCAAAGGCGAGCGCGTCGGCGTGATGGAGGCGGACGCGAGATTGCTGCCCAATGCGCCCCGCGGTAAGCGCGAGCATGGCGGCGCTCCCATCGACGGCATCCACCTCGACGTGCGGATTAGCAATCAATAGGCGTGCAAGGAACCGGCCGTCGCCATCACCGAAGACCAGCGCCCGCTGCACGTTGGTAACTTCCCCGAGTTGCCGAAAACGGCAGCGCTCCAATAGGCGGCCGAAGCTGGCATACTCCATCCAGCGATAGGGGCGCGCGATGGTGTCAAAAGAGACTCGCCTTAGGGAAACGCGCCGGCGGCCGGGGTTGGGGGGCGTCATCCGCGCAGCCAAGGCAAGAAGAGCAGCGGCGTGAGCAGTGCCGCGTCGGCGGCAATGCGGAGAGCGAGCGGCGAAATGCGAGGCCGCAGGCTGTCCAGCACGGGAAAGCAGAACGCGCTGAGCATGCCAGCGATAATTAGGGCGACCAGGGCGGCCTGGGGCTGGCTCATGCGTGTGCCGCCGGAGAGCAGCAGTGACGCGGCAAATCCGTCAATAATGAGCGCGGTGGACAGCAGGTGACGCCCTAGGGAGCGTGTTGCCGCATGCGGCCGGGATTGCAGTGAATGGGTATCGCCCTGGGAGTACTCCCAAGTGTCTTCCCAGGTTTCGATGGCGACACAATTGAGCGTGCAAAGCAGGGCAAAGAGCACGATCTCCGGAACGAGCTGCACCCGGGCCGCGGTCCAGACCACAGTGTCGCCTAGTCGGGACCAAGCGGGCACTGCTGTGGCGGCGGCAAAGACAATTCCGACAGCTAGCTCTTTCGGGAAGCTCCAGGCGAGACGCGGCGGGGAGGAGCGGCGTGCCGGAGGAAGATGGACGATCAGCAGGTAGATCACGGCGCAGGCGCCGAGCGCCAGGTTTTCGCGGAGCACGTCCTGGGGCATCTGCGTAACCACCAGATAAGCGAGAATGGCCGTGACCGCGATGCCGGTGAGCAGAAAACCCCGGCGATGCTCGAGATGAAAGCAGTGACGCTCCCGCAGCGTGTTGGGGCTGGCGGCCAGCAAGCCATCCAGCAGACGGTCGGCGACGTAGAGAAGCCACGTACCCATAGCCAGCATCAACGGCGCCAGGAACGGCAGGCGCAGACCGGCGGCGCGGGCGAGCGCCCAGCACCAGAGCGCAGCAACGGTGGGCGCATCCAGACTGAGCAGGTGCCAGAGTCTGAGCGGAGGCCAGGGGTGGAGAGGATGGGAGTGCGAGCGCGCCAAACTTAAGTGTAGCGAGTTTGCGCTGGAGGGACGTTTTGAGGGAGCGCTGTGTCCTGTTGCGTAGATTTACGACTGCTGAATTATTTCAGAACACCATTGTGCGTCGGGGCAGCTGACCGATCTATTTAGAGAGGGTTCCTAGATGCTTGTTGAAGAAGTCGGCCATCAGCTCGTACGCTTCCTTGGACTCCGGGAGGCTGGAATCGTTCCAAAACGCGTGATTCAAGGCTTCAAAGACCACGAACTGCGACTCCACACCCGCCCGCAGGAAAGCGCGGTCGAGCAGCGCAGTGCTGCTTAACAAGAAGTCACGGGTGCTGGAGATAAACAGGGTCGGCGGAAAGCCCTTCAAGTCAGAGTGAACGGGCGAGAGGATCGGGTCGCGGAGGTCGGTCGCGCCGGTATACGTATCCCCCGCTTCGGGCCAGAGCGGGCCAGATAACCCGAGGAGGCCATAAATAGAGAAGGTATCGGCCTTCTTGCTGAAATCGCCCCCGCCGGAGAAGATGCCAAGCACGGCCGGAAGCGGGAGTCCCTGCTGCTTGAGTTTGGCGGTGACCTCGGCGGTGAGAATAGCTCCGGCTGAGGTGCCGTAGAGGCCTATATTCTGCGGCTTGTAGGTTTTTAGTAGCTCCCTGTAGACCGCAACGGTGTCTTCGACAGCCGCGGGAAATTTGTTCTCCGGCGAAAGCCGGTAAAGCACCGCGACGACCTTTGTCCCCGTGAGACTTGCAATGGGAATGGTCTCGGAGAGCGAGCCCCAGTCGCCAGTGAAGCCTCCGCCATGCACGTTGATGAGCACGCGGTCACGCTTGTCCGCGGCTACCGTGAGCGGCATGATCTCGCGCGTGGGCACGCCCGCAATTGTCTTCGCGCTTACGTTGACCGGGTAGACGGCGCGGAGCGCGACTGCGGCTGCATTCTGTGAGCTCTCGGCATGGGTACGCGTGATGGCGATGGGCTCCGCCGTGAATGTGTCTGAAATGCGGCGGGCGATATAGGCCTGCGCCTCCGGGCTGACCGTTGTGGGCACCGGAACGACGCGGGTGACATGAGCGGTGCCCTTGGCGTCGATATAGCTTGAGTTGGTTTCGGGGACATTCGCCGGAGTGCTCTGCGCCAAGGTGGGCGGGACGGCAAATGCAAGCACAAGCACAAGCAGAAGTGCGCTCCCGAGGGCGGCTACGCGCCCCGCTTTCATTGTTGTCATTATGTCGTCTCCAAATGCGATCTCAACCTTACAGCGCGGGCATAGGCGAGGAAAGCAGGGACACCTAATTCGGTCCCTGATCCCTGATCCCTGATCCCTGATTTTTGGGCTTGCGCGACGTTCGCTTGCGGGGATGGGAGTGTGCGGATGCGGCTGGGGTGAGATGTACGGCGCGGTGCTGTGCCAGGAGATGCGGAGGCTCCAGCGCGCCGGCGGGAATGGCATCGACGGAGGCACGATTCTCTGCCAAGGCTATGAAGAAGTCCTGTGCGGAGAATGGCTTTGCCGTGCCGGAGTGGCGCGCGAGGTGGTAGTTGCCATCGGCGTCGAGCAGACGAGCCTTTGTGTTATCGGCAAGAGAGGCCGCGAGGATCTCATGCAGCAAACGCGATCGCATCAGCGGATCGCGAACGGGAAAGGCCACCTCGCAACGCTCGAAGAGGTTGCGCGGCATCCAGTCGGCGCTGCCACAGAAGATGACCTCATCCCCGCCGTTCGCGAAATAGAAGATGCGGCTGTGCTCGAGGAAACGTCCCACGATCGAGCGCACGCGGATATTCTCGCTCAGACCCGGAACTCCGGGGCGCAGGGAGCAGATGCCGCGCACGATAAGATCGATCTGCACGCCGGCGCTAGAGGCCTCATAGAGTGCCTCCACGATGCTCTTCTCGAGCAGCGAATTCATCTTCGCAATGATGCGAGCCGGGCGGCCAGCGCGAGCGTTTTCGGTCTCCCGCTGGATCATGCGGATGAAGCCCTCGGCCAGAGTAAGCGGCGCAACCAACAAAGGGGAGTAATCGTCGGATTCCGAGTGCGCGGTTAGGTAGTTGAAGACCGCCTGCACGCTCCCGGTGATCTCGGGATCTGCCGTAAGCAAGCTGATGTCGGTATAGAAGCGGGCCGTGTTGGGGTTGTAGTTGCCAGTGCCCAGGTGGGCATAGCGGCGGGTAACTCCGTCTTCATCCCGCCGCACCATCAGCGCCAGCTTGCAGTGCGTCTTCAGCCCGACGATGCCGTGAAAGACCTGCACACCGGCGTCTTCTAGATTGCGCGCCCAGCGGATATTCGACGCCTCATCGAAGCGCGCCATCAGCTCGACGACCACCGTCACTTCCTTGGTCTGCGCTGCTTCAATCAGCGCCCCGAACATGGGTGAGTCCGAGCTGGTGCGGTAGAGGGTCTGCTTCATCGAGACGACGCTGGGATCTTCGGCCGCGGCTTCGATAAAACCGACTACGCCGTCATAGGAGTCGAAGGGATGATGCATCAGGATGTCGCGATGGCGGATCTCCGCGAAGACGTTCTCCGAGCGCCGGTTCAGCCGCAGCTCGCGCGGTGCGAAGGGCGGGAACTTGAGATCGGGCCGCGGTGTGTCGGTATAGAGCGTCATCAAGCGCGACAGATTGACGGGGCCATCCGTGCGGTACACCTGAGAATCGTCAACTTCAAAATTCATGCGGAGCCGGTCGACGATCTCCTGGTCCGCGCCCCGCTCAATCTCCAGGCGAACGGCATCGCCCTTGCGCCGGTTGTGCAGCTCCGTGCGCACGCTCTCCAGCAGGGAGCGGGACTCCTCCTCCTGCAGATACAGATTGCTGTTGCGTGTGACACGGAAGGCCGTCCGGGAGAGCACCTCATACCCGCGATACATCTTGCTGGCATTGGCTTCGATGAGGTCGTGAAGAAAGATGAAGTCCTGCGTGCCGGGCGCCCCGACTTCGGTTGGCGAGGGTAGGGGCACCAGCCGTGGAAGGGCCCGCGGCACCGTCACGACGCCAAGCACCGGGTTGCTGCCACTTTTTCGTTTGCTGCGCAGCAACAGAGCCAAGCAGAGAGCTTTATTGAGCACGCGCGGAAAGGGGTGCGCGGGATCGATGGTGATGGGCGTCAGCAGCGGATCGACCTCTCGCTGGTAAAAGAGCGTGGCGTGCTCGCACTGCGCGCCACTGATCGAGGCGTAATCCAGCACGCGGATGCCCTGCTCGTGGAGGGCAGGGCGCAGTTGCTCGTTCCAGCAGCGATACTGCTTGTCGACGAAGACGCGGACCTGTTCCGTATCGCGGTCAAAGGTCTGTTCCGGGGTCAGGCCATCCGGGCCCACATCTTTGTAGCCATCTTCCACCCGCTGTAGAACGCCAGCCACGCGGATCTCAATAAACTCATCGAGGTTGGAAGCCGTGATGGCCAGAAACTTGACACGTTCAAGCAGTGGATTAGCAGGATTTTCCGCCTCTTGAAGAACGCTGCCGTTGAAGCGCAGCCAGGATTCATCCCGGCTCAAAAAAAGGCTCTGCTGGCGGGTTTGTCTGCTGTTCCGACTGACCATAGTGGAGAGACAAGCGCTGGTTGGGTGCAGGCGTGCCGTTCTGGCGGCAATCTGCCACAATAGCAGCTTCCTTTGAATACACGACAGCACTGCCAGGGTATGTGAACGAGCGGCTAAAATCCACCCGAGGGACTCGGAATCCTCTTTCGCTCCACAGCATCGGATGCGTTTACCAGGTTGACGCCATCCGCCGGTTAACTCAGGATAGATAAAGACTTCCGCACGGCGGAGACCGGCAGTTGAGCGACGTGGGAGGGAGAGGGCGATGATGACAGACGATTGCACACAGGCTGGGGCTGCGGAAGACGCGGCGCTCGAACTCTTCCGCGTAGCCGCTCTCCTGCTGGGCAGCGAATCGGACGCGGTGGCAGCTGTCGAAGAGACCGTGGCCAAGGTGGAGGTCGATCCGTGCGCCGATCCACAGAGAGCGCGCCGCGAGTCGTTGACCAAGCTCATCCGGACGGCGATAGCGAGGGTGGAGTCGCGAGAGCCCCACGCTCTGGCGCCGCCCACAGGGAAGGCCGATCACTCGACAACTTGCATAGAGACAGACGACCTGAGCGCGACGGGGCTGACCACAGATCAAATCTCAAACCTGCTGACGGGTTCGGGACGGGCGCAGATGCGGCGCTGGCTGGAAGGTCTTACGCCGGCTTTGCGGGTGGTCTTTGTTCTGCGCGCATTGCTGGGGAAAAGCGGGTCGGCAGCGACGGAATACCTGAATGACGCGGGAGCCGGCCGTTGGACTCCGGCGCAGGTGAGCAGCGTCTTTCGCGACGCGCTCTGTTCGCTAACGGGGTCTCTTGTGCATGCAGTCACTCCGGGAGCGGTGGCGTAGCTGAGCATTGCATAGCCCTGCTCCTCATTGCGCTCCCGCGCAGCCCTTGTTTACGCGCAGCCCTTATTTAATAGACCGGTGGAGGTCTATCGGGGCTGCGGTTCTCCGACCCGACGCATGCGCCGGGTCGGGAGACCGGATGTCCAGTGTGCCGGGCCAGCTCACTTTTTGCAGTCATCGGTGACAGCTGAGCATCCAAAGATTTGAAAAGTGCTGAAATGCCCTCCTATGAAATCGTTTCTTCTGGCCAAATCGCGAAGTGGTTTGCGGTTGAGTGTGTGCGGATTGCTGCTGGCGGCTGTGCCTCAGCTTCTCGGGCAGTCACAGAGTAGTGGCTCTTCAAGTGCCGGTAGTTTTGGCTCTTCCAGTAGCAGCGGCAGCAGCGCCGGTTCGTCCAGTTCAGGTTCATCCGGTTCAGGCTCGTCCAGTTCAGGAGCGACCGGGGGGCAGGTCCAATCGCCGCCCCCGCCGGTGAGCCAGAGCGCATTCCAGGGAAGTGTCGTCACCGAAAAGGCGACGGCAGGCGTAAGGCCGCTTTCTATCCGGGATGCGGTGGATCTCGCAATTCGGCACAACCTCGGTTTGATTTTGACAGGCGAAAACATTCGTCAGTCGGGCGGTCAACGGCTGCAGCAGCTGCAACAACTGCTGCCAACGGCCACTGGCGATTTTCGCGAGGCACTGCAGCAGACCAATCTGCGGGCACAGGGGCTGACCGTTCCCGGTATCCCCGCTATTGTTGGCCCCTATGGCTATAACGATGTACGCGCAAACCTGAACTGGACGTTGCTGAATCTTTCGGCGTTGCGCAGTTATCAGGCGGCTAAGCACAACTTCCAGAGCACACAACTTTCGCTTCAGGATGCGGGTGAGCTGGTGGTCATTGCCGTCGGGTACGCCTATCTGCGCTGCGTTGCCGATGAAGCCAATCTCGCCAACGATCAGGCCCAGGTGAACACAAGCAAGGTGTCGTTTGATCAGGCGGCCGCGAACCACCAGGCGGGCACGTCGCCGCAGATCGATGAGCTGCGCGCGCGCGTCGACTACCAGACGCAGCAGCAGACGCTCATCATGGACCAGAACGCCTTTGAGAAGGACAAGATCACCCTGGCGCGGACCATTGGCCTATCGCTCGAGCAGAAGTTTGTGTTGACCGATCAGTCCCCCTACGCACCGCTGGATAACATCGATCCGGCAACGGCGGTGAGCTCGGCGTACTCGAATCGCAAGGACCTGCAGGCGCTGGATGAACAGGTAAAAGCTGCCGAGCGCAACCATGCATCTGCTAAAGCAGAGCGGCTGCCCACCGTCTCTTTCGCGGGCGACTATGGCGATATCGGGCCCACACTGGGTCATTCCCACGGCACCTTTGACGCCTCGGGTACAGCGAGTGTCCCTATCTTTGAAGAAGCGAAGCTCCGCGGAGACGCCCAGCTGGCGCAGTCGCAGCTGGAACAGCTGCAAGCCCGGGAGAGCGATCTGCGCGGCCAGATCGATGCGGATATCCACGACGCCTTTCTGGACCTGCAATCCTCGCAGCGGCAGATCGAGGTGGCACGCAGCAACGTGCAGCTGGCTAATGAATCGCTGGTGGAGGCGCAGGAGCGGTTCGTTGCGGGTGTGGCCGACAATCTTCCGGTATCGCAAGCGCAGGCTACGGTGGCGCAATCGAACAGTCAATATGTATCGAGTCTTTACCAGCACAACCTGGCAAAGCTTGAGTTGGCCCGCGCGATGGGCATTGTGCAGCAGAAGTACAAAGAATTTTTGGGAGGGAAGTGACCGTGGCGGAACAGGATCCGGAATCGGGAAGATCGGAGAATCACGGCCAGGAGGACGGGGGCGGACAGGACGACGGGCAAGAGACGGCAAAGAGCCCGAAGAAGAAGAGCAGGCTCCGGTTCATCATCATCGGCGTCGTTGCCATTCTCATCGTCGGGGCGCTGCTCTACTGGTGGCACTCGACCTTCTATGAAAGCACGGACGACGCACAGGTGGACGGCCACATCATCCAGCTCAGCGCACGCATTGCGGGTCATGTGGTCAATGTGCCGGTTGCGCAGAACCAGTTCGTGAGCGCGGGAACAGTGATCGCGGAGATCGATCCGCGCGACTACGAGGTCTCCGTCCAGCAGGATGAGGCGAACCTGGAAGCGGCGGAGGCTAACTACGAATCCGCAAAAGTAACCATTCCGGTTACAAGTATTCAAGCTTTCAGCACCACCTCCGAGGCGGGCGCGACGGTGCAGGCCTCCGATTCCCAGCTGAAGCGCGCGGTGCGGCTATTGGATCAGGCGCAGGCGCAGATAGCGCAGGCTGAGGCCAACAACGTAAAGGCGCAACTCGACCTAAAGCGCTTTACGCCGCTGGTCGAGAAGGACGTGATCTCCAAGCAGCAGTTTGATGGATATGTGGCAACGGCCCGGGCAAACGAGGCGCAAGTGGTCTCAGCCCAGGCGAATGCAACGGCAGCCGAGGACCAAGTGAACGTGGCCAAGCATCAACTCGGTGCATCGCAGGCGCAGTTGAGAATGGCCTCATCGGGACCGCAGCAGGTGAAGGCGCAGCGGGCCAAGGCGGACCAGGCAGCGGCCCAGGTGGAGCAGTCGCGCGCGGCACTGAACCAGGCACGGCTGAACCTGAGCTATACCAAGATCGTGGCCCCCGTGAACGGCATCGTCACGAAAAAGAGCGTAGAGGTGGGCCAGAACGTCAGTGTGGGCCAGAATATGGCAACCCTGATCTCGCTTGACGATCTGTGGATCACAGCAAACTTCAAAGAGACGCAGCTGCACATGATGCACGCCGGACAGGCAGTGAAGATCCACGTGGATCTGACCAGCTCCGACTACGACGGACGGGTGACGCAGATAGGCGGCGCGACCGGCTCGGTGCTGAGTCTCTTCCCGCCGGAAAATGCGACGGGGAATTACGTCAAGGTGGTACAGCGCATCCCGGTCCGGATCGACCTGACCGATCCGCGTCAGAACGGAGATCGCCGCCTGCGGCCAGGCCTGTCCGTCGAGCCGTCCGTGCGCGTCAAGCAGTAGCTTGTAGGAGCGGGTGAGCGGTTCTATCTTCACTCTGGATTTGGTGAGACCAAAGGATCACCGTATGGGCGGTTGTTTGGTCGCCAACGCCCGAGCGCAGCAGCACTCGGGTGCATCTCACCGTTTGGTTGAGGAGAAGAAAGAATGACCACAAAAGCTTTGAAACACGTTGAAAACGACACCAAGGTCCATGACCTGATATCCCCGAACTGGCGTCAGAATGCGAAGGAAATTCAGCAGTATGGCACCGTGATCAAGAGTCTTCCGCTGGGATTGGAAGAGGATGTGCGGACGGAGATCACTGGCCGCCTGAATCTGTTGCTGGCAGATACGATCACATTGCGCGATATGTATAAGAAGCACCACTGGCAGTTGGGTGGCCCCACTTTTTATCAGCTGCATTTGCTTTTTGACGAGCATGCCAAAAAGCAATCGAAGCTGGTTGACTCGCTTGCCGAACGTATCCAGATTCTTGGCGGTGTAAGCGTGGCCATGGCCCCCGACGTTGCGGAGACCACGCGCATCGAACGACCCCCAAGGGGTCGAGAAGAGGTTCCGGTGCAGATCTCGCGCCTGCTCGAGGCGCACTCGCTCATTATGAAGGACACTCGCGACCTGGCGGAGAAGGCTCAGGACTCGGGCGATGATGGTACGAATGATCTATTAATCAGCGACGTTCTTCGTACCAATGAGCTTCAGAGCTGGTTTGTGAGTGAGCACCTGGTCGAGATGCCGCTGGTCTTCGCCAAATAATCCAGACGGCGTAATTCAGGCGATTTACGTTACGTTGGTGTAAAGGCCGGGGCCGAAAGGTTCCGGTTTTGCATTTTGTTGCTCAAGTAGCATCGTTTGTGGCCGATAAACATCTAGGTAGCAGTTTGTTAGATAGGCGCACGTATGCCACTTGCTCTCAACTTCTTTGTACATTACGCATACATCCTGCTTTTTGCGTGGGTTGCGGCGGAACAACTCGGGATCCCGATCCCCAGCATTCCGCTGATGCTGACCGCCGGTACGCTGACCGCGACGCACCAACTGAGCGAAGCACTTATAGTCTGCTCGGTCGTGGCTGCGTGTCTGATGAGCGATTCGGTCTGGTACTTCCTGGGAAGGCGTTATGGCGGGGCGGTGGTGCGATTGGTCTGCCGGCTCTCGATCGAGTCCGCATCGTGTGTCCGGCGCACCGAGGGGTACTTTCACCGTCATGGGTCCCGCGCGTTGCTGGTCGCCAAATTTGTCCCCGGTTTGGGGAGTCTTGCCGCCCCTATTGCAGGTCAGACTGGGATGCCGTATCGGACCTTCCTTCAGTCCGATCTGGTCGGTTCGCTCCTGTATAGCCTCACGTTCACGCTCGTAGGCCGATTCTTTGGAGACGTGCTCAAACGGCACCCCATCATGTGGTCACAGTTTGGGCATTATGCCGGCGCGTTGTTCGTGCTACTGGTGCTTGGGTTCCTTGGCTACCGTGTCTACAAGCAGCAGTCATTCCTGAGGCAGATACGCGGCTCGACGATAGAACCAGAAGAGCTGAAGGCCATGCTGGATCGCGGTGAGCCCGTGCATATCATCGACCTGCGGCATCCGCTGGACTATCTGCCTGATCCGCGCAAGCTGCCGGGCGCCATCCTGCATTCGGCGGAGAATCTGGCGGCGGGTGGCGAGGACGTGCCGCGCGACCGGGATGTGGTGCTCTATTGCACGTGCCCAAGCGATGCAACCAGCGCCCGTACGGCCATGCAGCTGCGCAAACTAGGCATCTATCGTGTGCGGCCTTTGCATGGCGGATATGATGCTTGGAAGGGCCTTGGATATCCGCTGGAAGAGATGGACCAGAAGACCGCGGCTTGAGGTTTCCGTCCAGCCACCCCAAAAGTAACCATGTATTGGGTGCAAGAAGTGGTTACCTGTGCTATTTTCCCAGTTACAAGTCTGCTTCGGCGATAAATCGCTCAGCCGCGGCCATTTTGGGAAAAGCACGGGAGAAACACGAGATGGCCTGGACCGAGTCCTACCACTGCGACGTGTGCAACAGTCCACGCGGAGATGCCGAAGATTGGTGGCTGGCCTGGACGGAAAGCGTCTCGCCGGAGGATCACCAGCCCGTGTTGAAGCTGACTCCATGGAGCCCTTCTCTCTCCCACTCGGCTTCGGTCAGGCACCTGTGTGGTGCTCGCTGCGCCCAGACGTTTATGGATCGCTGGATGCGTGGAGAAGAGTCTCGCTAGCATTTCCAACAGTGATAGCGCGAGAGCGGCGGCGCTAACTGGCGCTCTGGGTACTATGAGGTCAGGAGAGAACTTTGGCCTACGATGACCTGCGCGACTGGATAGGACGGCTGGAAAAGGCCGGCGAACTGAAACGCATCCGCGAAGAGGTGGACCCAGTACTTGAGATCGCCGAAATCACGGACCGGGCCTCCAAGGCCGGCCGCAAGCACGGCATGAAGGGTTACTCCCCGGGCGGTCCGGCGCTGCTCTTCGAACGAGTCAAAGGTTACCGCGGTCGGCAGGTGCTGATGAACCAGTTCGGCAGCGAACGCCGCATGAAGATGGCGCTCGAGGCGAACTCTCTCGATGAGATTGCCGGCCGCATTCAGGCTCTGATGGACGTGAAGTCGCCCGAGGGTTTAATGGGAAAGCTGAAGCTGCTTCCCATGCTTGCCGAAGTTGGCAAATTCTTCCCGAAGGTCATTCCAGCTAAGCAGGCCCGGTGCAAAGAGGTCGTCCTGCGGGAGAACTTCAGTGTTCTCGACTTTCCCGTGCTCCAGTGCTGGCCCCTGGATGGCGGCCGTTTCATCACACTGCCACTCGTGATCACGCGCGATCCGCGCCACGGCAGGCGAAATATGGGCATGTACCGCATGCAGGTCTATGACGGCCAAACGACGGGCATGCACTGGCAGCGGCAGAAGGTGGCGGCCGAGCACTTTCGCGACCGGCTGCGCACCGCCGCGAGCACGGCAGCGGACGGCGATCCGGCGGCGGCGCGCGTCCGAGCCATGGCCGAAAGTGCTGGTGGCAGCGTCACGCCAGCGCCGGGCGGATTGGGTCAGGTAGCATACGGCAAGATCACGGGTGAACGTATGGAGGTAGCGGTCGCGATCGGGACCGATCCGGCGACGACCTTCTCGGCAATCGTGCCTGCCCCTCCCGAGGTCGAGGAGTACATCATCGCGGGCTTCCTCCGTCAGAAGGCAGTGGATCTGGTGAAGTGCGAGACGGTGGACCTGGAGGTTCCGGCTCATGCCGAGATCGTGCTCGAAGGCTATGTGCGGCTGGACGAGCTCCGGACCGAGGGCCCCTTTGGCGACCACACCGGCTTCTACACCATGCAGGATGAGTACCCGGTCTTCCACATCACCTGCATCACGCACCGCAGGAATCCCATCTACGCGGCCACCATCGTGGGCAAGCCGCCGATGGAAGATGCCTGGATGGGCAAAGCAGTCGAGCGCATCTTCCTGCCGCTCATGCGGCTGACCGTGCCTGAGATCGTCGATATTCACCTGCCACCCGAGGGTGTCTTTCACAACCTGATGATCGTGTCCATTCGCAAGAGCTACGCAGGCCAAGCCCGCAAAGTGATGAGCGCCATCTGGTCGCTGGGTCAGGCAATGTTTACGAAGTGCATTGTCGTGGTCGACGAGGATTGTGATGTGCAGAACGTAGGCGAAGTCACCTTGCGCGTGACCAACAACATCGATCCGGAGCGGGACATTCAGTTCACCTTGGGGCCAATCGACTCGCTCGACCACGCCTCCCGTCTACCGAACTACGGCAGCAAGATGGGCATCGATGCGACGCGCAAGTGGGCGGCTGAGGGCTTTACCCGGCCTTGGCCGCCGATGATCGAAATGGACAGTGCGACCAAAGCCCGCGTAGATGCGATCTGGAGCAAACTGGGACTCGATTAGACCACTTCAGGGTAAATGTAGACCGGCGAACAGAGGTGAACGTGGCCGTTCTTCGAGGAACGGCCACATGGAGTGGATCTTCGCGCGAGTCATAGTAACCCTGAAAATGGTCTAAGGACGTGGAAGGAGAGAGATGCAGCGGCGAGTGATTGAGCGGGTGGGCCTGGTGGTCGCGGGAGTGATGTGTATATTGTCCGCCGTTGCAGCTCGGGCACAGGCGCTCGATGGTTTCAACTGGGTGGATTTGCGCACGGACCAAAGCACAGTTAGTCTCGTTACGAAAGCGCTGGCCAAGGAGAAGTACACCGCTCTGCGCGAGATCGGCTTTGTGGGCGTGCCGCCGCAGGAGACGCAGGCTGCTGCTCCAGTCAGTTCCGGAGCGACAGCGTCCCCTTCGGCCTCTTCAACGTCACCAGCATCTTCGCCCACTGCCGCTCCCGGAAGTCAGCCCACAGCTTCGCCGCTCCCCGCTCTCACACTGCCAGTGCCGCCGGACGCGCACCTGCTAGTTATCACCGCAGATCGCCCCAACCCCATCGCGCTCCCACAGAATGAAAGCTTCGCCGTCTACGACCTGAACCAGAAGAGCGGCGCCCTGACCGCACTAGTAAGCGGACCCGGGCTGAAGCTGGCCGGGTGGCTGCGCATGCGACGCGAGGGAAACCCAGAGCTGGTCGCCACCTACCAAGACTGCGTGGAGTGCCAACGGACTACATTCTTCACCACCTTTTACCTGGACGGCAAGACGAAGAGCTGGGGGGCTCGCTGGCTGCGCGCGAAGGCTGGAGCGCCGGTCTACTCCGAAGGACAGGAAGCCAATGGGGGCCAACAGGTGTATGCGCTGCTTGATGACGAAGCGGCGCGCGTCATGCTGGCGACGTGGCAGCATTTCTCCGGTCGCAAGCGCCGCGACAGCGATTTCGTCTACGTCTACCGGGTAGAGAACTATACCGATCGCGAGATAACTCAGCCGCTGGCCGGAGCGGAGGCACGCGCGATGGAGTCGCGTTTGTGCCGGGCGCAGGGTGAGGTGTTGGGGATCGGCGGCGGTCAGAACAGTGAGATCTGCAAGGCGGGCACAGGCTTACCGGGTGCCGCGCAGCGTCGCCGCTGACGACCGCTGCTCGATGCGCGTGGGCGAGCGTTCTCTACTCCGTCGCGATCAGATGAATGCTCGTCAGGTTATGCACCCAGCGGGCCGGGCGTCTGTCTTCTGTATTAACGAGTTGGAAAGGACCCTGCTTGGTTCCCATCGGCTGGCCGTTTACGCGGTCCGCAACAAGAATCTCTCCCGGATGGAAGCTAGGATCGACCTCGGCTAACGAGTAGAGTGCGTGGTACCCATCGCTTCCTGCCGCGTCCACGTACACGGCAAGGGCAGTCCCGTGCAGCTTTTTGCCCAAGGGCGCATCGACGCGGGCGAGCAGCGCCGGGAGGAGCACACCCTCGTATGTTTCAATCACCCCGGTGTGCGCATTTCGTAAGCTCAGCGTTTTGCGCGGCAGGGTCTGAAGCGTCGCGTCGGTGATCAGCACGTGTTGTCCCACCGTCCCCACCAAGGTGACGCCGGGCAGCGCTGAGGGGTCTTCTGTGGCCGTTTGTGAACTGGCTACTTGTGCGGCAGAGAGCGGCACGAACGGGCTGACCAAGAGCAAAAAGAGGGCGAGGTGTTTCATGGGTGCGGATCTCCGAATGATGCGAGGATTGCCTTCGCTTCGATGCAGGTGTGTCTGTATGCGTATCAGTGAGCGCGTGTGTGTGTGTAAGTTAGAATCAAGCGGTGGCAAAGGCGAACGCACTTACCTTTCAGGAACTCCTCTTTAATCTGCAGACCTTCTGGGCAGCGCGGGGATGCGTCTTGCAGCAGCCCTACGATGTTGAGGTTGGCGCCGGCACTATGTCGCCGGAGACCTTCCTGCGCGTCCTCGGGCCCAAGCCGTTCAATGTCGCGTATGCACAGCCGTCGCGGCGTCCGGCGGATGGACGCTACGGCGAGAACCCGAACCGGCTCTTCAAGCACACACAGTTTCAGGTCATCCTGAAGCCACCCCCGCCGCGGGTGCAGGAGATCTACCTGGAGTCGCTCGGGGCAATGGGCATAGATCTGCGCGAGCACGATCTGAAGTTTGAAGAGGATAACTGGGAGTGGCCGGCTGGTGGCGCCTGGGGCGTGGGCTGGCAGGTGATGCTCGATGGACTCGAGGTCACGCAGTTAACGTATTTCCAGCAGTGCGGCGGCCTGGAGCTCGATCCCATCTGCGCCGAGCTGACGTATGGGCTGGAGCGAATCGCGGCTTTTTTGCAGGATGTGGACTCGATCTATGAAATCGTGTGGGCGCGCGATCCGGTGAGTGGCCGCGCTATCACCTACGGTGAAGTCCGGCATCGCGAAGAGGTGCAGTTCTCGGTTTACAACTTCGAATATGCGGATGTCGAGAAGCTCTGGCAGCACTTCCGGCTGTATGAGGAAGAGTGCCAGGCGTTGCTTGCGCTGGTGCGCAAAGATGGCGAGCAAGCTGCCGCAGAGCGGGAGCGCGTTCCGGTGCTGCCTGCATACGACCTGTGCTTAAAGTGCTCGCATCTTTTCAATCTGCTCGATGCGCGCGGAGCCATCAGCGTGACCGAGCGAGTCGGGGTGATCGGGCGCATTCGCAATCTAACGGTCGGTGTCGCGAAAGCCTATGCGGCTGCAACGGTAAGTGCGGCTTGATCGCTGCGGGGCAAGAAAACAAATGGCAGAGTTTCTGTTTGAGGTAGGACTGGAAGAGATCCCCGCGCGCATGATCGCACCGGCGGAGGCCGAGCTGGCCCGGCGTTTGAGTGAGCTACTCACGCGTGAACGCCTGTTGGACAGAGAATTCGCAGTCCTGAGTTACGCGACCCCGCGGCGGCTGGCCGTGTTTGTCTCGGGTGTGCGCACGACACAGGAGGACAGCGAAGAACAGCTGACGGGCCCCTCGTGGAAGGTGGCCTTCAAAGAAGGTGAGCCGACGCCCGCGGCGCATGCGTTTGCAAAGAAGGCCGGGGTGGACGTCTCCGCGATCGCCAAGATCACGACCGCCAAGGGTGAATACGTATCTGTCACGGTGACTAAATCTGGACGTACAGCGAAAGAGATCCTGGCCGAAGCTCTGCCGCGCGAATTAGCCGGCATTTACTGGGCGAAGACCATGTACTGGCGGGCGGGCAAGCCGGAGCGCTTTGTGCGGCCGGTGCGCTGGATTTTGGCGCTGCTGGGAGACGAAGTAGTGCCAGTCGAGTTCGGTGGGGTTACGGCAGGAGCGGAGACCTTTGGGCATCGCGTGCTGCATAGTGACGCGCCGATTTGGATCGGCCGCCCGGGCGAGTATGTCGAGAAGCTCCATGCCGCGTTTGTGGTGCCGGAGATCGCGGCTCGGCGGCATCGCATTCGCAAGGAGCTGGATCGCGTGACGCGCACCGTTGCGGGCATGCGCTGGCGCGAGGACGAACCGCTGGTCGAGACCGTCACCCAGCTCACGGAATGGCCTTCGGTGGTGCTGGGCAGCTTTGAACGCGAGTATCTCGATTTGCCAGAAGAGGTGCTGGTGACGGTGATGCGCGACCACCAGAAGTACTTTGCCGTCGAAGACGCCGAAGGCAAGCTGGCGCCGCACTTCCTCGCTGTGTTGAACACGCAGGTGGATGAAGCGGGGTTGGCCACGATCCGCCATGGCAACGAACGCGTGCTGCGTGCGCGCTTTAACGATGCGCGCTTCTTTTGGGATTACGACCAGAAGATATCGCTGGTCGAGCGAGTCGAGTTGCTCAAAGCGGTTACTTTTCAAAAGGATCTCGGCAGTTATTGGGAGAAGACGCGCAAGACAACTACGCTGGCCGAGGCGCTTGCGCGCGCGGTGACCGGGCATGGACTTCAAGTCGACGAAGACGCGTTGAGAACAGCGGCGCAGTTGCTAAAGGCGGATCTGACGACTGAATTGGTAAAAGAGTTCACGGAGCTGCAGGGCGTCGTCGGCGGTCTGTATACGCGGGCGCAGGGTTTAGGTAAAACCGTAGCTGAAGCGATCTACTGGCAGTACCGTCCTGCTTCTTCGCACGACTCGATACCGCCAACGGTCGAAGGACAGCTGCTTGGTCTTGCGGACCGGCTTAATACTATCGTCGACATGTTTGCCTTGGGGCTGGAGCCAACTGGTTCGAAAGACCCGTTTGCGCTACGGCGTGCCGGAACAGGCGTGATCAAGATCCTGGCCGAGGCCGGGCTGCCCCTCGGGTTATTAGATATAGAGCGACTGGCGACGAATCCATCGCAGGATGCGCTTGCCGAAACCGCAATCTTCGCTGTTCGTGGCTTCCTGCGCGAACGGCTGGAGTTCTACCTGCGCGAGGTGCGCGGCTTTGCGTATGACGTCGTGAATGCCGTGCTTGCGGCAGATGCGGACGATGTGCCCGATGCGATCGCGCGCGCTACTGCGCTGCGCGAGGTGCGCGGGTCGGAGGACTTCATTGCGATCTCTGCGGCCTTCAAACGTATCAAGAACATCCTGCGGCAAGCGGCGGAGAAGGGTGAAGCTGCAGATGCGCTGATGAGGCCCGAGGACTTGCCCGAACCGCAAGAGCAGCAGCTCTATCGCGAAGCGCAGGCATTGGCTCCGCAGGTGGAGACGTTGCGGGCCAAGCGAGAATACCGTGCAGCACTCGGCGAAATCGCGAAGTTGCGGCCAGCGGTCGACGCCTTTTTCGACAAGGTCATGGTGATGGCGCCGGAGGAAAAGCTCCGCCGGAATCGGCTCGCCTTAATCGCGAGCGTGCTCGCGAACTTCTCGCGTATCGCAGACTTTTCGGAGATCGTGGCTGCCTAGCTAGTAACATTTGTAAGCTGACGTACGCCCCGCGTCTGCGCTTGCCAGTTGGACACATGCCCAGTAGCGGACATGCAGGGCAGTTGCGTTGCCAATCAAGTGCGGTGCAGCACCGCTGGCCGTGTAGCTTCACGAGAGAGTGATGTTCGTCGAGCACCTCCGGTGTCCATTCCGGAGGCGCCATGGCCATCAACCGCCGTTCTGTGTCTGACGTTGTTACGTGTGGCACCAACTGCAGACGGATCGCGATGCGGTGGTGGTGGGAGTCGATGGCCAGGGCCGGCATGCGCAGTGTGCTGAAGTTTACGACAGAAGCGCTTGTCTTTGGCCCCACTCCATCGAAGGTCTCAAGCCAGCGGCGAACCCGTTCCACTGGATGTCCATGAAGGAAGTCGAGACTCAGTGTGCCGCATTGGCGCGTGATCCGGCGCAACGCGCTCTGCAGGTACGCTGCCTTCTTCTCCGGAAAGGTGACCGGAGCGACCAGCTGTTCCACCTCCGCGCCCGGTGCATCGCGGAGCTGCTCCCAGTGCGAATATCGTTGTTCGAGTGCGGCAAGCACCGCGTGCGAGGTCTCCGTTTTTGTCCTTGGTGACAGTAGTGAATAGATGAGCTGCTTCAGGGGATTCCAGCAGTTGCGCGCAGGCGGAGGGCCATAGGCCGACAGCAACAATGCATGCAACTCCTCAAGGCGCGTGTCTCGGAAGAGCAAGGGCGTCACAGTTACAAAGTGTACTGCTCTGCGAATCGCTGAAGCTAACCGAATGCGGACAGCAGTTGGTGTGCTCGAAGCTCAACATGGCACTACTCTGCTCCTATCTGCCGGGAATCGCCTAGAACGGGATATCGTCGTCGGTGATGCCGGTGTCGCCGTAGTCGTCGCCACCACCGCCGGCGGGCACGGAGCCGCGCTGGTCGAACGAGGAGGTGTTGCCGCGGCTGTAGCCGCCCTCGCGTGCGCCGCCACCCTCGCCCCCGCCTTCTCCCCTGCCGGAGAGCAGAACGAGTTCGTTGACGATGATCTCGGTCTTGTAGACCTTTTTGCCACTCTCTTTGTCGTCCCAAGAGCGCGTGGTCAGACGGCCTTCGATGTACAGTTTCTGGCCCTTTTTGACGTAGTCGCGGATGATCTCAGCGATGCGGGCGTAAGCAGTGATGTTGTGCCACTCGGTACGGTCCTGCCACTCCCCGCCCTTGTCCTTGTAGCGGTCGCTGGTGGCGAGTCCGAAGTTAGCAACGGCCTGTCCACTGGGGAGGAATTTGACCTCCGGGTCTTTGCCGATATTTCCAACAAGGATGACTTTATTGACGCTCTTTGCCATGTTCGCTCCGGTGCAAAGGACGAGGATAGCAGACGCAGACAGGCCCTACCCCCACCCCCCTAGACTTTTTGCGCAAAGTCCTCCAAGCAAAGGAGTTAAGCCAGGGCGTTTGGCCTAAAGTCCTCCATCTATTGGACTTACGGGCAAAGTCCTCTTAACAAAAGACTTATGGCTGAATCTAGCATGCCTGATTGCCCGATTTGCCGCTCCGGAGCTCGCTTTGGGGAAGAGCACGGATATCCTTACTTCCAGACTAGCAAAGATGTGCGGGTAACTACGCCACACGAGGGAGTCTGCCTGAGCGTGGCAGGAACAGCAGATCCCTCCCCTGCGCCGCCTCGCGCGGGGCGCGAGACGGCTTCGGCCGGTATGACATTCTTTGATTGTAGTGCAGCGAAACGCTGCGTTCTCGCCAGCGAGAACTTCGGTCGGGATGGCAGGGCAGGGATGACAGGGCATCCGGAGTTGTGGTGACTTCCGTTTCACGAGAGCCTCTCGAAAAGGGCATACCCGGGCCGCCCTGCCGTACTATAAGTCGCGGAGCAGGAGAAATCACGGAGCAGGAGCTCTCGGGGTAGATAGGGTTGAAGACTGCGAGACGTCGAGCGGTACTCAGATGGGCTTTGCGGTCCGTGCTCTCATTTCTGGTGCTCTGCCTTGCGATCCTGGGGCCGCAGGGCCATGCCTACTCGTTCATGACGCACGAGCAGATGATCGATCTAGCGTGGAAGGGGTCTATCCGACCGGTGCTGCTGAGCCGCTTTCCCGGGGCAACCGAGGCGCAGTTGCAGGAGGCTCATGCCTATGCGTATGGCGGCTGTGCCATTCAGGACTTGGGGTATTACCCATTCGGGCATGAACTTTTCAGCGACCTGACGCACTATGTGCGTACCGGCGACTTCATCGACGCTCTGTTTCGCGATGCCCGCACGATCGACGAATATGCCTTTGCGATCGGGGCCATGTCGCACTATGTGGGCGACACGCTGGGGCACAGCGAAGCCATCAATCCCGCGGTGGCCGTTGAATTTCCCAAGCTCGAAGCGCGGTATGGTCCCAGCGTGAACTACGCCGAGGGCCCCCACGCGCATGTGCGGACAGAGTTTGCCTTCGACATTAACGAGCTGAGCAAGCACCGGCTTGCGCCGGCCGCATACCTGCGGCATGTGGGTTTGAAGGTGCCGAGGCGGCTGCTCGAAAGGGCGTTCTTTGAAACCTATGGCCTCGACCTGCGGGAGGTGCTGGGCCCAGAGCGGCCGGCGATCCGCAGCTACCGGTTCGCGGTGCGCAGCTTTCTTCCACGCTTCGCGTATGTAGAAGTAGTGCTGCACAAGAGCGGCTTTCCGCCGGATGTCCAGAGCGACGCCTTAACACAGTTGCAGACGCGGCTGGCGCAGGCGGATTTCCAGAACGGATGGGGCGCCTACCGGAAGAAGCCTGGGGTCAAGACGTACCTGCTGGTGGCGCTGGTTGCGATTCTGCCCAAGGTTGGCGCGCTTTCCGACCTGGCGATCCGCGGACCGCAGCCGGCGACCCAACAGCAGTACCTCGAGAGTCTCAACACGACCTCCGATAGCTTCAGCGGCTTGCTGAAGCCGCTCGCGGCAAAGGATGTGACCTTGCCGGTGCTGCCCAATCGCGATCTGGACACGGGCCAGAAGGTGCGACCGGGTGGCTATCCACTGACCGATAGCACATATGCCAAGCTGCTCCATGAGATTACGTCGAAGCAGGTGCATGCAGTGCCGGTGGGTTTAGCGGAGGACATCGCGGAGTACTATGCGGACCCGGAGGCGCCGATTTCGACCAAGCGGGATCGCAAGAAGTGGGCGCGGGTCGAGCGGGAGCTGGTGCGGTTGAAGGGGATGCCTGTGACGCCACAGCCGTGAGTGGTTGGGAAATGCAGGTCCTTCGACTCACCTTCGATTCGCTTTGCTTACTCAGGGTCGCTCAGGATGACAGAGAAGGTGCCCTCAGGACACGGCGCTCAGGATGACAAGTTGGGGGTGACGTACTCTTGCTGGGGAGTCTCACATGGGGAGCCGGATCAATCCATCTGCACGAGCGCTGGTCTTCCTGCGCGTCGCGATTGGTGTGCTGTTTCTGATCTTTGCCGAGTACAAGCTGCTTGACCGGCGATTCATCTTGGGCGGGGGCATGGCGGGCTGGGTGCGCGGCTTTCTGAAAGACGGCGCGTATCCGTTTATGCAGCCGGTTCTTCAAAGAGTGGTGCTGCCGCACGCGATTGTCTTTGCGGCGGTGGTGAGTGTGGCCGAGCTGTCCCTGGGGCTCTGCCTGGTTACGGGCATTTGGGTACGTTGGGCGAGCGTCGGCGGCTTCGTCTACATGATGTCGCTGCTGTTTTCGGCGAATTATCCGAGTGCGGGAGCGGCGTTCTGGCAGTACTTTGGCGCCTCGCTGGACCATTCCGTGCTGGCGGTCTGCTTTGTGGCTTTGGTGATTGGCGGCGCGGAGACGGGTGGGGTGCTGCGGCTCGGGCGGGGTCGTCGCTAGTAGCCGTGTGCCTTTCGTCTCCGCGCTAAGACACCCCCACTAATTATGCGGCTGCAATTCCTGCCAAACCGTATCCGGCCCCGGAGCATATGCCGAGTTCGTCTGCACAATCGTCTTCCCCATACTATCCAGATAAGTATGCGAGTACTGGTTTGAAACTTTGTACACCTTCCCCGTGGCCGGATCGCGATAATCGTTCAAATCCCCCATACTATTCGCGGTTCCCACCGCCCCAGCATGCCGGGCATCCTCGGCAGTCTTCGCCCGCTTCTGCCCCGCGTCGAACTGCGCGTTCTGGTTATCCATCAGCATCTTGTGCTGCGCAATCAGCGCCTGCTGGTCCCTCTGGAACATCGTTTGCATCTGCGCGTTCTGACCCGCGAAGCGTTGATCCAGCATCTGTTTTGCCCGGTCAACCCACGCTGGCGACTGAGTCGCATGCACAATCCCCGCACTCAGCATGCTTTGCATCTGGGTCTCCGGTGCCCGCAGATCGATAGCCTGCTCAATCTGGCACTCCATCGTCTGTAGATGCGTGTTGCCATAGTTCGTCTGCGTGCAATGAAACCTGCCGATAAAGCCTTCAAGCGTATGCACCCCTCCTCGCATCGAGTCGAAACCCAACAGCATCATGCGGACCTCGGTATGGCTCATCGTGCCCCGTTGCGAAAGACGCCGGTCGTTCTCTTCCGCCGCGGCGCGCTCCTTTGCCATATCCGACATGTCCGGCAGTGGATGCACTTCAAACCGCATCCCCGGGTGCATCGCCGGCGCCACCACATGCGTCAAAAAATCCTCCGGCTTGACGTACTGCGTAATCAGACACCCGGCCCCCTGGTTCTGCTGGTTCGCCTGCGGATTATTGCTATACGAATAGCGAATCTCCGGGAAATACTGCACCTCCACCGACCCATCCCGCGATTCCGCCGCATAGCGAATATCCGGCACCGTAGAAACGCACGTCTCTCCATGGCTCACGATGCCATCGAACTTCCAGCCCGTCGGCATCGTCACGGTTTCTGCTGTCATCCCCCAAATCGGGTCCTGGACGGTCCGTGTCTGCGTTCCACCACCCTCCGCGCCGCACACTCCACCCAACAAGCTCAACATCCCAAAAGCCAAGGCTTGCCAACAACCAGTCATCTTAATTCTCCTTGACCATACTGCGTAGAAATCCCCATAAGCCCTCACCATCGACTAGCTAGGGGTGATGACGCTGGGCGCTGATGACCTTACCACAGCGGACACGGAGAGCACAGAGATTTTAGGGATAAATGCAGGTCCTTCGGCTCGCTGCGCTCGCTCAGGATGACAATTGTAGGTCCTTCCGCTCCCCTTCGACTCGCTGCGCTCGGTCTGGGTCGCTCAGGATGACAGGTGTGGGAGTGCTAACGGTGGAGGCGGCGGTTGCGGAGCCACTTGGCTGCGCCGAGCAGGAAGAGCATGGAGCCGAAGGGAAGGCACATCATGGCGACGATAAGGGAGAGCCAGCCAGAGTTGGTGTGCGGGCCGTGGATGGTGATGCCGCCAAAGACCGTGCGGGTGGCGAGGGCGGCGAGCAGGCCGACGACGAGGATCCAAAAGCCGCTGACGAGGAGCGGGCGGGTGCCGTCGTCCTGAGGGGCGGAATGGGTGTCTGTGTTGATAGCTGGGCGGACGCGCTTTGCGCCGGGTTTGCCTCCCGGTGTGGTTCCGCCGTGCCGCGGCTTTCCGCGAGTTGTGGTGGGAGCCGGCATGGTCAGGAGGTCCATCCGGCGAGCATGGCGTAGACGACTACGCCGGTGACCGAGACGTAAAGCCAGATGGGGTAGGTCCAGCGGGCGATCTTGCGGTGCGAGGTGAAGCGGCCGGTGAGGGCGAAGAAGAAGGTGATCAGAATGACCGGAAGCGCAATGACGGAGAGCAGGACGTGGCTGATCAGGAGCCAGATGTAAAAGTGCCAGACGGCGTTGTGCGGGCCGGGAAACCGCATCTCGCCGTGGAGGTAGTGATTGCTGATGTAGCTGACCAGGAAGAGAGACGAGAACGCAAAGGCCGTTAGCATGGAGGCGCGGTGGGCGGCGATGTTGCGGCGGCGGATGAAGGAAAAGCCGACGACGAGGGCGATCGCGCTAAGGCCGTTAAAGAGAGCATTGAGCGCCGGGAGGAAACGCAGGCGCATGGCGTAGCTGGGGGGCGCCTGGTGCGCGTAGACCAGCCAGAAAAGAAATGCCGAAGCGAGGGCGCTCACCGCGAGGATGGCAGCGATGGGGAGGCGGGTTTGGGCGGTGGTGGTTTGCATACTGTTCTGTAGGGGTTGATTGAAAAAATGCAGGTCCTTCGACTCGCTGCGCTCGCTCAGGATGACAGGGTTTGTTATGACAGCGGTTGTGATTAGGCCGCGGGTTTGTTGGTGCGGCGGTTGACGATGGCGGCTGAGGTGACGAAGGTGAAGAGGCAGAAGCCTACGGTGACCAGCAGGTTGACCGGCAGGCTGAATTCAGTGGCAGCGGCGGGGAAGAGGGCGTTGCGCAGCGCGTCGACACCGTAGGTGAGCGGGTTCGCGAGCATGATCCAGTGCAGCCAGCCGGAGGCGCCGCTGGCGGGGAAGAGAGCGCCCGAGAGCAGCCAAAGCGGGATCAGGATGAGATTGACGACGGCGTGGAAGGCCTGGGTCGAGTCCATGGGCCAGGCGATGGTGAAGCCGAGCGCGGTGAGCTCGAAGGAGATCATGAGGATGACGGCGATCGCGAGCAGGATGCCGCCAACCGAGGCATGGACGCCGGCTATCGGCGAGAAGACGAGGAAGATGATGCCCTGGATAGCGGCAAGCGTGGCGCCGCCCAGCACCTTGCCGAGCACGATGGCCGACCGGCTGACCGGGGCCGCGAGCACGGAGAGCAGGAAGCCTTCGTTGCGGTCCTGGATGAGCGACATCATGCTGAAGATCGCGGTGAAGAGCACGATCATGACGACCGAGCCGGGGAAGAAGTAGCCGAAGGAGTGGGTGGCGGCTGAACCAGATGCGCCCGAGCTGCCGGGAGTGAAGCTGTGCGCGAAGCCGGCGCCGAAGGCGATCCAGAAGAGCAGCGGCGAGACGATGACGCCGATGACGCGCGCCTTCTGGCGGTAGAAGCGGACGATCTCGCGCTGCCACAGGGAGAAGGCCGGGATAAAAATGCCCGGGGTGGCGACGCGAATGTTAGGGCGCGGGGGTGCGGTTGCGGTGAGTGTGGCCATTACGAGTCGATGCCCTCCTTCTGCTTGTCGCTGGCGTCGCCTTTTTCGGTCCAGAAGCGATGGCCGGTGCGCTGGATGAAGACATCCTCGAGGCTGGGTTTGGCAACGGAGACGCCATCGATCTCGCCGGGAAAGGCTTCGACGACGTCGGTGAGGAAGCGGTGACCGGCTTCGCGCTCCAGGCGGAGGGTGGAGCCGAGAACCGTGGGCTCCACGCCGAAGCGATGGCGCATGCGGGCGGCGAGCGATTGGGCCGTGGTGGCGTCGGCGGCTTCGAGCAGGACGACGTCGCCGCCAATCTGCGATTTCAGGTCGAAGGGGGTTCCGAAGGCGACCAGCTTGCCCTCGTTGAGGATGGCGAGGCGGTCGCAGTGCTCGGCCTCCTCCATCAGGTGCGTGGTGACGAGCACGGCCACGTCTTCTTCATCGCGCAGCGTGCGGAGGTACTGCCACAGGTCGCGCCGCGCGCCGGGGTCGAGGCCGGTCGAGGGCTCATCGAGCAGCAGGACAGAGGGTGAGTGGATGAGGCCTTTGGCGAGCTCGACGCGGCGCTGCATGCCGCCGGAGAGGGTCTCGACGTAATCTTTGGCGCGGTCGGTGAGCGCGACGCGGGCCAGCACGTCGGCGATGCGCGCGGTGAGAAGCTTGCCGCTGAGTCCGTAGAGGTGGCCGGCGTGGCGGAGGTTTTCTTCGACGGTGAGCTTGATGTCGAGCGAGCGCGACTGGAAGACGATGCCGGTTTGCTGGCGGACCTTGTTGGCCTCGCGCGCGACATCGAAGCCCTGGATGCGGGCGTGGCCGCCGCTGGGGATCATGAGCGTGGAGAGAATGCGGAACAGCGTCGTCTTGCCACTGCCATTGGGGCCGAGCAGGCCGAAAATCTCTGCCGGGTGGACAGCGAAGCTGAGGTGGTCGAGCGCGATGCGGGAGCCGTAGTCGTGGGTGAGGCCCACCAGTTCGATAGGCTCGGTGCCGGTGGGGAGATTGGCGGCCGGTGCGTCGTGCGTGGGGTGTGCGGTGGCTGTGGTCAAGGCGGTTATCTCCTTCCCCCTGTGGCGTTCAGCATCATAATGATGAGCAGGATGGGTAGATAGATGACGCTCGCGCGGAGCAGGTCGCGGGCATATCCGCGGGACTCGTGCGTGCTGAGGGCTTTGCGAATGCGGGAGAAGCGGATCGTGTACCCAAGGTAGACGAGGCCGAGGACCAGGGCGCTCCCGGCATAGAGGCGGCCAGAGATGTCGAGATACCAGGGCAGCAGACTGACCGGGATCATCAGGACGGCGTAGACCAGGGCTTCGACGACGGTGGACCAGCCATCCGGCTCGACCACGGGCAGCATGCGGATGCCGGCGCGGGCGTAGTCGTCGCGATATAGCCAAGCGATGGCCATGAAGTGAGGAAACTGCCAGACGAAGAGGATGGCGAAGAGGGCGACGGCGGGCCACTCGATCTGCCCGCGGGCAGCGGTCCAGCCGAGCAGCGGGCCCATGGCGCCGGGAAAGGCTCCGATGAAGGTCGCGAGCGTGGTGCGGCGCTTGAGCGGCGTGTACACCGCGACATAGGTGAAGACGGTGAGCAGGGCCAGAAAGACGGTGACCGGGTTGGTCCAGCGCAGCAGGATGAGCGAGCCGGTGACCACCGCGCCGAAGCCGAGCGCCAGGCCATGCGGCAAGCTGATACGTCCGGTGGCGAGAGGGCGGCGCGCGGTGCGGAGCATCTTGGCGTCGGATTTGCGCTCGATCACTTCGTTGAGCGCGCTGGCTCCGGCGGAGATGATCGCGATGCCGATCAGGGCTTCGAGCAGACCGATGTGCACGCTGGAGATGGCGGAGCGCACGGAGCCCAGGTAGAAGCCGGCCCAGGCGGTGATGACCACCATGGCGGTGACGCGGACTTTGAAAAGCTCTTTATAGTCGGAGAAGAGCGAGGGCGTGCGCAGGGAAGCGGGCGGCACAAAATCGGACGCGGCGGCGGTCTGCGTCGCGGTAAGCACAGGAGCGCCGGCTGGGTTTTCCCGGGTTCTCTCCGCTGCAAGATGGCTCACTGGGAGGGGATCCTGTGAGGCGGGTGGGCGGTGCAAGCGGGAGCGGTGGACATGGGGTCGGCTTTCGAAGTTGGAAAGGCCGAGCATCCTGAAGCCGCGAGTGCTGAAGATGGGTGCCTCACTCGCAATGATACCAAGGATGCATGGGGCCGCTGGGTTGGGTGGGAGCTTCAGATTGCTGAGAGGAAAATTGTCCCCCTCGGAGGCTGAAGCTTTGTTTAGGGAGACTCCGATTAAGTCTGCGCGGCATGATTGGGGTCCCTACACCAAACGTCAGAACTAGTACGCTAACGGTTCGGCACGTTCGACGTTATTTCCGGCTTGCCGACAATCCGCCCGGAATGTCCAGTGCCCCGTGTTCAGGCCTCAATGAGTGCATCCGCCTGTTCCCGTCAATTGAGAGCTGGAAATGGCAGCCGATGGCTGGGCAGTGGCTGAGTCAGCGCCGAACTGCTTGGCGTATGAGGCAGGTGTCGAAGCTCTTCCCCTATGGGAGGATGGCTGGGACCTGCGATGAAGCTAGTCGGCCCGCTTGCTGCTCGCTCGCCGGGGCTTCGGCTTGCTCTTGCCCTTGAGATTGAGCGCCACTGCAGCGCGGATGAGATCCTTCAAGGCCGCCTCATCGACCTTGTCGCTTTCGTGGATGTCGATGGCGCGCCTGACATTCCCGTCGAGGCTGGAGTTGAATAGACCTGAAGGGTCCTGCAACGCAGCTCCCCTGGCAAATGTCATCTTGACGACGTTCTTGTACGTCTCTCCCGTGCAGACGATGCCGCCGTGTGACCAGACGGGAGTTCCCGGCGATGTCGGCTTGACCCACTTCAATTCTTCGACGATCTCAGGGTCTGCCGCGTATACGATTTCGCGCACTTTCGCGAGTGTCTTCCCGCGCCAGTCTCCAAGTTCCTTGATCTTCTCGTCGATGAAGGCAGAGGCAGATTCCATCGGAACGGGCCTTTCATGGACAGATTCAACTCTCGCACCTAATTTAGCTGCGCTCATCGTAACCTGCAACCTCCACAAGGATCCGACCAAACTGGTAATGACAAACGGGTTCAATCCGCTTATCCCCGGTCGCTCATATAAAACGAGCACATGATCGCGGAGGCACTCATCGAGGCTGGATTAGCACCGGGAAGTCGGCATCTCGTCAGTGGTCTATCGCTGACGAGATGCGCGTTTCAAAGGACAGGGCCGCACCTATACGGATAGGGCTGCCTTCTCCAACTGCTTCAACCTGTTCGCCAGCAATTCCTGTTCTCGCAGGTTCTTCGTCATTGCGATGGCGCGTTGGATTTCTTCACGTGCCTCAGAGAGCCTGCCCATCTTCATCAGCAGGTCTCCGCGAACGCTGGGAAAGAGATGGTAGCCGGCTAGCGCAGAGTCACCGGCGAGGGTGGCGGCTGCGTCGAGTGCGTCGAGTCCTGCTGCTGGGCCTTGGACCATGCCGACGGCGACTGCGCGATTGAGTGCCACGATTGGAGATGGATTGATTTGCAGCAAGGCGTCGTAGAGAAGAACGATGCGGTCCCAGTCTGTCTCTTCGGCGGTGCGAGCTCGCATGTGACATGCGGCAATGGCTGCCTGCAACGCGTAGGGTTTCGCGCCACCGCCTAGTCTTTGCGCTTGTTCGAGCGCGGTCATTCCTCGCTGGATCTGCGCGTAGTCCCACAAGGAGCGGTCCTGATCCTGCAATAAGACGGCCTCGCCGTTTTTGCCCCGACGCGCTGCGTTGCGCGATGCCTGCAACTCCATCAATGCCACAAGTGCATGAATTTCCGATTCGCCGGGGAGAAGTTGCCCCAGCATGCGCCCTAGGCGCAGCGCCTCTTCAGAGAGAGCCGCCCGCATCCATTCATCGCCCGAGGTCGCGGTGTAGCCCTCATTGAAAATCAGGTAAACCACCATGAGCACGGACTCAACCCTGCGACGCAACTCGTCCCCACTCGGCGTCTCAAAGGGGAGGTGGGCTTCCGAGAGGGTCTTCTTGGCGCGAAAGATCCGCTGTCCCATCGTCTTCTCGGGTACAAGGCAGGCGCGGGCGATCTCCGCCGTGGTGAGGCCGCAGATCAGGCGCAACGTAAGAGCGACGCGTGCTTCTACCGTGAGCACCGGATGGCACGCGGTGAAGATGAGCCGCAGAATGTCATCATCGATCACCTGATCCAGTGAGTGCTCCAAAGCATCTCCGAGCTGCTGCTGTTGCCATTCAAGTTCGCGGGCGATTTCTTCGTGCTTTTGTACGAGCATGCGACCACGGCGCAACGAATCGATGGCGCGCCGTTTGGCCGCTGTCATCAGCCACGCGCCGGGATTTTCGGGGATGCCTTCTTCGGGCCAGAGTTCGAGCGCAGTCACCAGGGCGTCCTGGGCCAGTTCTTTTGCAATACCGATATCGTGAGTGACTCGGGCAATGGCGGCGATGAGCCGTGTGGACTCGATCTTCCACACGGCCTCAATCGCCTTCGGCGCATCTTTCATGCCTGCTAGATTACGGCGTTCCGGTATTCACTGACGATGTCGCGTCGTCGAACTATCCGGTCTTCAATGGCCCGGCGACCTTGTAATTACTGAGGATGATGCCGGACGGCATTGCTTTCGTGCTGACGAGCTCGAAGGAGCGTGGAGGGGTTCCCTCCGCAAAGAAGCGCTTCCCCGTGCCCAACAGGACCGGATAGACGACCAGCAGGACTTCATCCGCAAGCCCATGCTCGAGCAGCGTCGATGTCAGCGTGGAGCTACCCGAGAGGATAAGGTCCGGGCCGTCCTGCGACTTGATGCGGCGAATGCCCTCGACGATGTCCGGCCCAAGGCCCTCGAACGGTCCCCATTCAAGACTTTCCGGACGGTGGGTCGCGATGTATTTCGTCGCGGCGTTTAGGCCGTCCGCCATCGGACTGCTCGGCGCCTTTGGCCAGAAGCCCGACCAGATATCGTAGGTGCGACGGCCAAGCAGCAGATCGAAGCTCTCGCCATACGCGGCGAGGATTGCATCTCTGCCAGCGGGGGTCCGATAGGGCGCGGTCCAGTCGCTGTAGGGGAAATCGCCGTCATCGGCGGAGTGCTGGATCACGCCGTCCAGCGAGATGTGTTCCATGATTTTGAGCTTTCTCATTGCAAGTCTCCGTGGCTAAGTGATTTTCTATTCGGACGGATTTTGAGGAACGCTCGCACCTCGACAGGAACCCGGCAGGCGACAACGGCTTTGCGTCCCCAGGCCAGCGCTTCGTCCATGTCGGCGCACTGGAGGATCCAGAAGCCGCCGATGTGTTCCTTGGCTTCGAGGTAGGGGCCGTCGGTGATGGAGACGTTGCCGTCGGGCTGCTTGCGCAGCGATTTAGCGTGGCTTGCCGATTCCAGACCGCCTGCGAAGAACCGGGCGCCTGCGGCATCCATCTCTTCGTTGAGTGCGCCGATGTCGCGAATCATCGCTTCACCTTCCAGCGACGAGTCGTAGTTTTCGGAGTGTTGAATAGCAACTAGATATTGCGTCATTTCTTCTCCTGTAACAGTCCTTCAGGCGGGGCTCTCTGCCCGGCCTTCACTACGACGACGAACGGCCAGACCGGAATTCTACAAACCGTTGGGGAACTTTTATTTTTGGGAATTTTTAGTTCTGGCCGCGGCTTCAGGCAGTTCGTAGGATGCACCAGGCAGGTTTTCTCTGTTTCCAAGGAGAAGAGCTCTCCTCGCCTGCCTCCAGCCATTTCGAGAATTCCGCCATCACATCATGGCTTGCATGATCTTGCCCGCAATCAGCCCCTGAATTTGGCGGTGCCCAGCTCGAGAATCAGTAATGATAAGTCGTCTTCTCAGGTGCAATCCGTTGCTTCTGACAAGCGCGTTTGGAGCCGACGGAAGAAGAAGTACGACACGCCCCAGAGAACCCCGGTTCCCACCGGCCAGCTCCACGCCTCGACCCCATCGCCGACGGCGAGGTGGGCGACCAGCGCCGAGACGAGCGTGATGGCGAAGCCGGCGTAGGCCACTCCTTGAGCCGCGCGGGGACCATGGGGACGAGCAGTGCGGCCACGCCCGCCAGCTTGGCCCACGAGAGCTCGATACGGAAATAGGCGGGGAAGCCGAGGTGGGCGAAGGCCTCGGCCACCTGGGGGAACCGCAGCTGGCCGTAGGCGGTGAAGCTCATCTGGAGCGCGAAGAGCGCCGTGGAGATCCAGAAGCCGGCGACCAGCCCCCTGGAGGCTTTCATCTACACCAGCCCGCCGAGCACCCGCTCCAGGGCGCCAAGGAATTTCTGCCAGCCGTAATTTGCACCCTGATAAGCTGCCTGCTGATCGGGACGGAAGCCGGACTGCTCCATGCGAACGTGGGTGCCGCCCTCCGCTGGAGTCAACGTCCAGAGCACAACGGAGTCAAGCCCCAAAGAACTCCAGCTATAGGAGAGCCGTTTTAAGTGATCGACGACGAGCACCTCACAGTCGATAACACCATCCCAATTCGGCATGGGTTCGGACCGGAATTGGAACTTCCGCCCGACCACCGGTTCGAAGTCATTTTTCATCAGCCATTGCGCGATGAGCGGGTTCTCGGTGAGCGCGCGCCACAGCTTTTCTGGCGGGTGCGGGAATACCTTCTCGATCACAACGGTACGAGTACTCTCTGCTGGATTACTCATTATTCCATCCTTTCCAAAAGTGCTTCAAGACGGTCAAACCGGTCGCGCCAGAATGCACCGTAGTGACGCAGCCAGTCCACCATCGGCGCCAGCGCATCGGGCTGCGCGCGATAGTGAGTTTCGCGTCCCTCGCGGCGATGCCGTACCAGCTTTGCCCTCTTCAGCACCGTCAGGTGCTTGGAGACAGCAGGCTGGGACACGCCCGCATAGCGAGTCAATGCGTGGACGGTCTGTTCGCCCTGCCGGGTCAACTCCTCGAAAATGGCCCTGCGAGTCGGGTCGGCAAGAGCACGGAACACGTGATTGGCATTGGCCGGCTTCACACACAGAACCATAACCAGACGGTTATAGGTTGTCAAGAGAGACATAACGAAGGGAAAACAGGGGCCCCTCCGCTTCGTTGGCGCTTTCAGCGCCAACTCCGGTCGGGATGACAGTTTCGTGGGTAGTTATTTGAAGCCAAGACGCCTGCGGTTTTGGGTTGAGGTCTGCCGTGCAAGTGTTTTCGGGTTTTAGCTCCCGATAGTCTTTGCGCCAGCGATTTTGACGGGGGCAACGTCATGTTGCACGGCGTACTCGTCGAGCAGCACGGCGACCAGAACAGCCGTGGGCACGGAGACCATGGCGCCCAGGATGCCGGCGAGCTCCGCCCCTACGAGGAGCGAGACGATGACGGCGAGACCGGCGAGGTTGACGCGGCTTTGCATGATGCGGGGCGTGAGATAGGAATTCTCGATGTTGATGTAGATGGCATAGAAGATGACCGCGCCCAGCACCCGGCCCCAAGAGTCCATGGCTGCCGCAAGCAGAACCAGGCTCATGGAGATGAGCGCGCCAATGACCGGAATCAGATTGAAGGCGCCCATCAACACGCCCAGTGCATAGGCATACCGGATGTGCAGCAGCGCAAAGACGATCGTGCTGGAGACGCCGAGGATGAGCATGAGCAGCCCCTGCCCGAGCAACCACTTGCCCATGCGCTCGTCCGCCTGGAGCAGTGCTTTATTCAGCCGGGCGCGGTGGCGAGCAGGGAAGAAGGAGAGCATCCAGGCATAGGCGTTTTCACCTTCGAGCATGAAGTAGACGGTGAGGATGATGCCGGTGGCGATCTTGAAGGCTTTATCTGCCCAGGTGGTGGCTGAGGTGAAGATGTACGACGCAATGTTGGAGAGGTCGCTTTGCAGCCGCGCGTTCAGGGCGGTGACATCCAGGTGAGAGGCGAAGGGCAGTTTTTTGAGCTTGCCCAGCAGCTCCGGGCCGCGCGTCGGCAGGTCCATGATGAACTGGCGCACATCGTGGATGACGGGGGGAAGCGCAAAGGCGATGAAGGCCGTGATCGAGCCGGCTACGGCCAGGATGAGTATGCCGATTGCGGCGCCCTTGCCGGGGCTCCACCTGCCGATGCGGATGCGCATGAGTCCGCGGATTACTGGCGTGAGAATGACGGCGAAGAGGGCGCTGACATAGACCAGGATAATGACGTCGAGCAGCTTGTAGGCGATCGCCAGGGCGATGGCTACTGCAAAGGCGAAGACGATCTCGCCGCGGTGGGAGGCGCCGGGCCGGGTTTTGGTAGTGGCGAGCTCTGGAGCACTGAAGAGCTCGGTGGTCTCAAAGATGTTGGGGCGCCCGGGATCGCTGGGGCGCTCAGGCACGGCGGGGTGCTTGGGGAAGTCTGTTTCTGGTGGGGTTGGGAGGTGGGGAGGGCGATCTTCGAGAGTGCTCACGTGGTCTCCCCCCTATCGAAAGAAGCTCTGATTCAGTCTGCGCGGCGTGATTTGCAGTCCCTCAGCGGCTAAAGCCGCATTCCGCTGAGAGTGTTTATGGACGGGCTGAAGCCCGTCCCCTTCAAAGGCCGCATTTAATGAGAGCCTCACTGTAGATGAAGGTCAAGGATGAAGTGTGTTTTGGAGAAGGGGTGCGGACAGCAACTGCGTCACGGCCTCTTCCGCGGTCAGGGCATCGGTGCTGATGATCAGATGCGCGCGGTGGTACTGTGGCAGCCGCCTTCTGTAGCGTGCCGCGAGGGCGTCTGAGTTCGCAGTTAGGTCTTTGAGCAGGGGACGGACGGCGTCGCCACCCTCGCCGGCGCAGCGCGCGAGCAAGGTAGGCAGGGAGGCGTGGAGAAAGACGAGGCAGGTGTTTGGCGAGGTGCTGAGTAGATCCACGGCTTCCGGTGATTCCACGACACCGCCGCCGAGCGCTACAACGGTGCGCTCCCGAGGCAGAACAGAGCGAAGCGTCTTCACTTCTAGTTGGCGGAAGTGAGCTTCGCCGTAAGCGGCAAAGATTTCCGGGACCGACAAGCTAGCGCGGCTCGTGATTGCGGCGTCGAGGTCGAGGAACTCCCAGCCGAGCGCGCCGGCGAGCAACTGACCAACGGTGGTCTTACCCGCGCCCATAAAGCCAGTGAGCAGGATGCGGGTATACCGGTCAGGTGGGTTACAGAGAGCCATGCCAGGGAGAGTCATGCCGGAGCGAAGGAAGGCAACGGCTGACCCGGCGCGCCACTCATTTTTCGCCCGAGTGCAGCTTCTTCTCGCCGGTTTGCAGAGAGGATTGGATGTTCTCCCATACCGCGGGGCTGGGGTCGTGAATGGGCAGCAGAAGCTTGGCTTGCTGCGCGATATATTCCAGGTCGCTCACCAGGGCCGCGCATTGGTCGCAGCTCTTCAGGTGTTTTTGCGTGTGGAGGTCGGCTCCCGATTCGAAAAGCTCAGGAAGCGTGTCCTGAAAATCAGCACACGTCATCGTCTGTTCCCTTAGATTGTTAGCGCTCATTGAAGGGCCTCTTTGCGCTGGTTCTGCTGCCCAGCGCGCAACAGGTCGCGCAGCTTCATACGTGCCTTGTGCAGTTGCGATTTGCTGTTGCCGATGGAGCATTCGAGCATGTCCGCTATCTCGTTATGCTCATAGCCTTCGACGTCGTGCAGAACAAAGACCAAGCGATAGCCCGGAGGCAGGTCTTCGACCGCACGCTCCAGCGTGACGCGATCGATGGAGCCGGAGAGCATCAGATCGCGGGCTCCGATGTCCTTGCGTGGACCGTCTTCCTGCGAGGGCTCGAGAGTCTCTTCCAGCGATACCTGGGGCAGGCCTTTTTTGCGCAGGTGCATGAGCACCACATTGACGGCGAGGCGGTGCAGCCAGGTGGAGAAGGCCGAATCGCCGCGGAAGGTGCCGATCTTGCGATAGAGCTGTAGAAAGGCCTCCTGCGTCAAGTCTTCAGCTTCGGCCACGTTGCCCAGCATGCGCAAGCAGAGCGAGTAGACACGGCGCTTGTGCAGCGCGTAGAGCATCTCAAAGGATGCCCCGTCGCCTCCCTGGGCCCGCGCGATGGCTTCGGCTTCGCCGGCGATGGGAGGATTTCTCCGGAGGTGTTGGTTAGACGCTTTTTGCGGGATGGGAGGGACAGACGTCCCGGCGTCTTTATTGCCGGGGGAGAAGATTCCGTTAGTCACTGATTTCGTCATGCTCTTCTTCTTGGTCTTGTCTGGGGCGCAGTTGTCATGCTGGGGCTGGTGTGAATCAAGGCTTAACCAAGGATAATACCGGTCGGACGCGCGCTGGGGTGAATCGGTTGCTTTGAGGCTCCACCACAGAGAGACAGAGGACACAGAGGAAACAGAGATACAACTCACCGCAAAGTACGCCAGGTACGCAAACCAGGTACGCAAAGCTGATACGGAGTAGATTTTCAGCTGCCAATGAAACGGGCGTAGAGGGTGCGCGCTACCGTAATGTCGGTGGTGCCCCCGACGACGGCGCGCCCGTCGTTGAAGAGGGTGATGGTGTGTTCGCCGCGCCCGAACTGCAGCAGCAGGGCATTGTGGCGCACCGAGCCGTGGGGGCGGAGGCGCTCGGCCATGCTCGCGAGATCGACCGGGCGGTGATGCTCGTGGATCTGGACGGAGTTGCGGCCGCAGAGCGTGATGTGGGGGCGGCCCTCGCCGCGGAGGTGCCGGAAGTCGCGGCGGCCGCAGACGCTGCAGTCCGGCCGTGGGGCCGCGGCGGCGATCTCGGAACGGTCGTTGGACCAGAGATCGCAGGAGAGCAGGGTGCGGCGCATGCTGCGGGCTGCGCCGACCAGGAACTTGAGTGCCTCCGTCACCTGGACCGAGGCGGCGAAGTTGACGGCGGTGTTGAGGATGCCGGCGGTGTCGCAGGTCTCCACCGCGCCGGAGGGCGGCTCGGGAAAGAGGCAGGCGAGGCAGGCGGTCTCGCTGGGGAGGATGTTGAGGGTGACAGCGTAGGCGCCCACGGCGGCGGCATAGATCCAAGGTAAGGATTGTTCTACGGCGTAGTCATTGAGCAGATAGCGGGTTTCGAAGTTGTCGGTGCCGTCGAGCACGATGCCGGCGTCCTCGAGAAGACTGTGGATGTTGCCCGGCACCAGATCAACGACGTGGGCGTGGACGGCGATGTCGCTGTTGAAGAGCGCGATCTTTTTGCGGGCCGCCTCGGCTTTGGGCGCCGCCTCCCGCGCATCGCTTTCGTCGAAGAGCACCTGCCGCTGCAGGTTGCTCTCTTCAACGAAGTCGCGGTCGATGAGGGTCAGATGGCCGACGCCGGCGCGCGCCAGCAAGGCGGCGGCTGCGGCTCCGGTGGCGCCGCACCCGACCAGGGCGACGTGGGCGCCGGCCAGCTTGCGTTGCCCTTCCGCCCCCATGCCGGGATAAAGAACTTGCCTGGAGTAGCGATCGGTAACGGGAAGACTTTCTTTGCCAGACTCTGGAGTGATCATTCATTTCTAGTATAGAAAAAGAGAGGCGAGATACTCCTCGGGGTGCGGAAGCATCTCAAGTTCCGACTAGCCGGGACGGCCTGAGTGAGAGTTGTGGGACGCGAGCACCCCGAGTGCCGAGTGTAAGCCCGATCGCATTCTTTGCTAAGTTGGTGTTTCGATCAGAGAGGCTGATGACTGTTGCAGGTAAAGAGGTTCGCGAAGCGGACACTCGGGTTCCCAAACTTACCCTTCTTGTTTTAAGTGCTGCTTCGCTGGGCTGGGTGCTTCCGTTATTACTCGGGTTTGCTGCTGTATGCCAGGCACAGGAGAGCACTGCGCCGCTGCGACCCAGTGCGCCCGGCAGCCTGCCGCAAAACGATGTGCTTAGTAGCACCACGCCAGGGGTACAGGCGTTCAACGGCCAGAAGGTGGCCGTGGTGCAGTTCAAGGGCGTGAGCGCCTCCATGCTGGCGCCGCTGCCGTCAGAGTTGGAGCTGCAGCCGGGAGACATCCTCGATGCGGAGAAGGTACGTCTGAGCTTGCGGCGTTTGTACGCAACCGGGCTGTACCAGAACATTCAAGTTGACGGATTGCGCACGGACGGCGGGCTGGTGGTCGTCTTTACAGGAACGCCCAAGCTCTTTCTGGGCACGACGCGGATCTTTGGCGTGAAGAACGATCAACTCGACACGCAGCTGCTGGCCTCTACCAGGCTGAACCCCGGCACCTCGTACTCCTCGACGAAGGTGGACCAGTCGGAGGGGACGCTCAAAGACACACTGCAGTCGAACGGCTTCTACCAGGGGCAGGTGGTGCGCACCGAGCAGCTGGATGCGCCTAACTCGCAGGTGAATGTCTTTTACAAGATCAATCCGGGCAAGCCCGCGCTGGTGGGGGATGTGAAGGTGGATGGCACGCCGGGCATCTCGATGGAGGAGTTTCGCAAGACCGGCAAGTTGAAGCGTGACAGCAAGGTGGACCGCAAGACAGTGAGCCGCGCGCTGAGCCTGCTGCGCAAGCGGTACGACAAAAAGGGACACTGGGCGGGGAAGATCACGCTGGTCGACAAGCAGTACCAGGAGGAGAAGAACCAGCTGAACTACCAGTTCAATGCGGTTCAGGGCCCTGTGGTCAACGTGAAGGTGGATGGCGCAAAGCTCAGCAAGGGGGAGATCCAGAGGCTGGTGCCGATCTATGAAGAGGGCACCGTAGACCTGGATCTGATCAACGAGGGCGCCCACAACATCCGCAGTTACCTGCAGAGCAAGGGCTACTTCGATGTTACGGTCACGCACCAGCCGGTGCATAACGGGCCCAATGAGATCACTGCCTTGTACACCGTGAACGAGGGAATCGAGCACCGCATTGACGCCGTCACGGTGACGGGAAACAAATACTTCAACACGGATACGATCCGCGAGCATATCAGCGTTATCCCAGCGAATGTGGTGGAAAGGCATGGCGTCTTCAGCCAGGAGATGGTGGAGAACGACGTCGGCAACATCACGGCGCTCTACCAGGGCAACGGCTTCAGCCACGTGAAGGTGACGCCGAAGCTGAGGGATGTAGACCCCGCCCCTGGCAGCAAAAGCAAGGTGGCGCACATCAGCGTCGACTATGTGATTGACGAAGGCCCACAGCAGAAGATCGGCACATACGCGATCAACGGGGCAGAGAAGATCCCGTCCGCGACACTGCGCCCTATGCTCAACACGCAGGTGGGCCAGCCGTACTCGTCTATCAACGTGACCGGCGACCGCGATCTGGCGCTCAGCTACTACTTCAGCCAGGGATACGAGAACGCGCAGGTCACGATCGTCCAGAAGACGGAGACGAAGGATCCGGGCCTGGTCGATATCACGATGAACATCACGGAAGGCGATCAGATCTTCGTGAACAAGGTGCTGGTCTCCGGCCTGAACCACACCCGGCATACCGTGGCCGAGCAGCGTATCTCGATCCGCCCCGGCCAGCCGCTTGACCAGTCCGCACTGCTCGACACGCAGCGCAAGCTCTACAACCTGGCGCTCTTCAACGAGGTCAATTCGGCGGTGCAGAATCCGAACGGAAACGAGCTGCACAAGAACGTGCTGGTGCAGATCACGGAGGCGAAGCGGTGGGACGTGACCTACGGTTTCGGCTTCCAGGCACAGACAGGTACGCCGTACCGCAATACGCCATCGCCGGCGCAGCTGATCCAACTGGGAATCAATCCTTCAAGCTACAGTGGCAGTTCCAATGGTCACTTCGGGGTCAGTCCGGATGTGCTCTTCGATGTTTCGCGCATTAACCTGCGGGGCACCGATCAGTCGCTCACCCTGCGCACGGCATACGGCACGCTGGAGCAGCAGGCGCTGGTGACCTACCTGGACCCCGGGCTGTTTAAAAACCCCAAGTTCGACCTGGCGCTGACCGGCGGCTACGCCAGCAGCCAGAACGTCACGACCTACCAGGCTTCCTCGCTGGGCGCAAATGTGCGGGTGACCGAGCACGCGACCAAGGCGACTACGCTGATCTATTCGTTCGCGTATCGCGAGGTCAAGGTGAATCCCAACAGCATCCAGGTGAGTCTGGCGTTGATCCCGCTGCTATCGCAGCCGGCGCGCATTGGCGGACCGGGGCTGACCTACATACGGGACACGCGTGACAATCCGCTGGATGCGCACCGCGGGAGCTTTAATACGGGATCATTGTTCTTCGCCTACAACAAGTTCGGCTCGCAATCAAACTTCGGCCGCCTGGACGCGACGAACTCGACGTATTACACCCTGGGCCACCGGCAATGGGTGATTGCGCGGCAGACGCGGTATGGGCAGGAGCGCTCCTTTGGCACAGCCAGCCAGGAGCTGATCCCGCTGCCGGAGCGCCTCTACGCCGGCGGCGCGACCTCGCATCGCGGCTTCGCCATCAACGCGGCCGGACCGCGCGACCCGCAGACCGGCTACCCGTTGGGCGGCGACGCGGCCTTCGTCAACACCGTGGAGTTGCGCACGCCCTATCCGACGCTGCCGTTTGTCGGCAACAATGTCGGTTTCGTACTCTTCCATGACATGGGCAACGTCTTCAACAAATCGGGAGATATCTGGCGGAGCATTGGGAACTTCCACCAGCCGGATGAGACTGGCTGCCGCACGGTTCCGACGGTGAACACGCTGGCGAGCGGCACCTTCAACATCCAGACTCAGCCGTGTGGTTTCAACTACTTCTCGCATGCCCTCGGATTGGGACTGCGGTATAAGACGCCTATCGGCCCCATTCGTGTCGATACCAGCTACAATCTCAATCCGCCGTACTACCCCGAGGTCTTCAACTACCAGAGCAGCACGGCCGGGGTGCCGGTGCCGCAGACCACGCAGGCAGGCCACATCAACTTCTTCTTCAGCATTGGGCAGTCCTTCTGATGAGCGTCCTTCGCCGCATCTCGCCAACCAAGCGGGCCGCGTGGCCCAAGCGGATTCTCTGGCCGCTGAGCCTGCTCGCGCTGGGCTGGGCGCCGGCGGGGCTGGCGCAGGGAGTGAACCCGAACACGCCAACGCCGCCGGACGCGACACGGCCCGGTCCCGAGCCCACCACGCCCCATGGGGTGGACCATCCGGCGCCACCCTCGACCAATGCGAACGCCACTGGCCTACTCCCCGGTTCGGACAAGCCGCAGGAGAACCAGGGTCTGACTTTTCTGCCGTATTTCGATGAGCCCCAGGGGTCCGCATCGCTGCCGACCTTGCATAGCGGCACTGCGCAGCTGAACGCAGAGGCGCACGCCGACAACACACAGCCGCTGGTGCTGGACCGGGTCGCAGCAGTCATTAACGGCGATGTGATTCTTGAGAGTGACGTGACGGAGGAGCAGCACTTCGCCGTCTTCGAACCATACAGCGTGCCAGGGGGCCAGTTCACGCCACTGCAGGCGATGCAGCATATTGTCAGCCGCACCCTGATTCTGCAGCAGATGAACGAGCAGCAGATCGTGACGCCGCCGACCGATGCGGAGGTCGCGGCGGAATTGACCGAGCTGCGCGCGCATATTCCGGCGTGCGCGGAATACGGCTGCACGACGGCGGCTGGGTGGCACAAGTTTCTGGTTGCCCACGGCTTCAACGAGGCGAGCATTGAGGCGCGCTGGAAGCAGCGCATGACTATCTTGCGGTTTATCGAGATACGGTTTCGCAGCGGGATTCGCATCTCTCAGACGGAGATCGAGGACTACTACAAGAAGAATCTGATTCCCGAATATGCCAAGCGCAAGATGCCAGCGCCGCCGCTCGCCACGGTCTCCAAGCGCATCGATCAGGTTCTGTTGCAACAGCATGTGAACGTGCTGCTGCAGGACTGGCTCAAGAGCCTGCGCGACGCGGGCAGCGTCTCCTTTCTCGACCCGGCGTACGCGAGCGTAGGGACGGCAAGCACGACACCCACGACCATCAAAAGCGGCGGGAGCGGCACCGAGACCTCCGGAGGCACGAAGTGAGCACCGCAGCGAACAGCCCGGCGAATACTCCGACGCCACCATCCGCGCCGCGGAAGCACGGTGTGTGGCGGGTGATTGGGCGCACCCTGCTAGGCCTCTTCGTCCTGCTGATCCTCGTGATCGGCGGCGCGTACTGGTATGCCACGACTTCGAGTTTTGCGAACCTGGTGCGCGGCAAGGTGATCGACATCCTGGAGACATCGACGGGTGGGCGGGTGGAGCTGTCGCATTTTTCCTGGCATCCGCTCAAGTTGGAAGTGGAGCTGGACAACCTCACCATCCATGGGTTGGAGCCGCCACAGGATATTCCATACGCGCACCTGGACAAACTGCTGGTGCGGGCGAAGATCATCTCGCTCTTCAAGGAGGAGATCGGGTTGCGGCTGCTACAGGTGGAGCACCCGGTGGTGCACCTGATCATTTATCCGGACGGGTCTACCAATCAGCCGGTGCCGAAGACGAAGACGCAGAGCAACACGTCGGCGATCGACACGGTCTTCGATCTGGCGGTGAATCGCACGCTGATCGACAACGGCCTGATCCTGGTAAACCAGCGGGCGATCCCGTTCAACCTGGCAGCGAACGATCTGTCGGCCAAGGTGGATTGGCTGCCGGCCAGCGACCACTACCTGGGCACGCTCCATGTGGAAGACCTGACGGCTGTCCGGGCTAAGGCGCCGATGGTGCACTCCAAGCTCGACCTGAATGTGGAGATGGCACGCAACGCCCTGCAGTTGAAGGCGCTGCACTTCGCCTCTGGTAAGTCGAACCTGGAGGCCTCGGCTGCGGTTGCCGACTTCACCAAGCTGAACTGGCACATCGCGGCGAATGGCTCGATCGATCTGCGGGAGATCGCGGCATTGGCGAATGTCGATGGTCTGGGGCCTGGCGAGGCGGTGGTGCAGGTAAAGGGCGAGGGCACGGGGACGAATGCGTTTGCGCTTGATGGCAATCTGAAGCTCAACGGTGCGACCTATCGCTCGCCGTCATTACTACTCTCCGGCCTGAACGCAACAACGTCGCTCCACGCCACGCAGACCGAGATCCTGCTGCCCAACCTGATGGCGCGACTGCGGCAGGGCGGCGGTGTGGACGCGAATATCAAGGTTGTGAATTGGCTACCGCCAGCGGTCCCGGCTCCGGCTCCTGGCGCAACCCCAACGGCGCCCAACGGCAGTGTTTCCGTGTCGGGGACCAAGGCCGCCAAGCAAGCGGCGATCAATGCAAACCGGGCCAAAGCGCCTGGTGGGCCGCCGCAAGAGGCGACGATCCACGCCAAGGTCTTCGGCCTGAAGCTGCAGACGGTGCTCGAGACGATTGCGGCGAAGAAGTATGAGAACCTGGGCTTCGACACGCAGGCCAATGGCACGGCCGACGTCCACTGGGTCGGCTCAGTCGCGGACATGACCGCGGATGCGAAGATCGCGCTCGCTCCGCCGCGTCCACCTACGCCCAATGAGGTGCCGGTCACGGGCATCCTCGATGTGGGCTATGCGGCTCGTGGGGGACGCTTAAATGCCCGTCACGTAGAGTTGCACACACGCGGCTCTTCGGTTCAGCTCAGCGGTGTTGCTAGCGTGTCACCAGCCACTGGACCTTCGTCGCTGAAGGCCGACCTGGTGGTCACAAACTTGAATGAGTTCGATCGTGCGCTGATCGCCTTTGGCGTCTCGTCCAAGGGCAGCAATGGCAAAGGCACTAAGGGAGCCAAGGGAAAGAAGGGTGTGGCAGCGCTGCCGGTGCAGCTCCACGGGCAAGCCTCGTTCCACGGGACCATCACCGGCTCGTTGCTCGCGCCGGATGTGAAGGGACATCTGAGCGCAACCGATTTCGCGACCGTAATCGAGACCGCCGCGGTACCGCCGCCGCCCGCCAATGCTGTGCCGGTGAGCGCGGCGCCGCCGCAACCGCCGCCTCCCTCGGCCGCGAACCAGCAGACGATCCAGTGGGACGACCTCGAGGCCGACGCGGAGTATTCGCCGTCGCTGATCTCAATCCAGGGCGCCACACTGCGCCGCGGCAATACCTCCATCCATGCGGCGGGCCAGCTGCAGGCGCACCATCTTTCGCGTCATCGGCTGGCCTTTGACGACTATTCGCCACTGACCGCGACGGCCAGCGTGAGCGATGCGTCGATCACGGAGCTGCTCTCGATTGCGGGTGAGAAGCTGCCGGTGACCGGCACACTCAATTTGCAGGCGCACGTGGGGGGAACGCTGGGCAACCTGAACGGTGGTGGCCACCTGAGCGTGCTTGGCGGCGACATCTACGGGGAGCCCTATAAGAGCCTGAACACGGACCTGACCTTTGCCGGGAAAGAGGCCGGTGTCTCAAACCTGGTACTGGCGCAGGATGGCGGCAGGCTGACCGGCGATGCCGCGTACAACACGGCGACGCAGAACCTCCGCGCCAATGTGAACGGCACCGGTTTCCAGCTGGCGCACTTCAAACAACTGCAGACGGGTAAGATTTCGGTAGCCGGTGCGCTCACCTTTGAGCTCCATGCGGCCGGGACACCGAAAGCTCCGCAGGTAAATGGGCACGTGCAGCTGGCCAATATCGTGCTGGGTGGCGAACCCGCCGGCGGTCTGACTGCTGACCTGCGCACGCAAGACAACACGGCATACCTGACGGCGCAGTCGAACATCGTCGAGGCGCAGCTGAACCTCGCGGCACAGACGGTGCTGAGCGGCAACTACGAGACGCAGGCCAAGCTCAGCTTCTCCAAGCTGGACATCGATCCGCTGCTTAAGATTGCCGACGTCAACGGCATCAAGGGTCACTCGGCGATTGCTGGCGTGGTCACGGTCTCCGGGCCGGCGACGACGCCGAAGCTGCTGAACGGGGATGTGGATATCTCGCAGTTCTCGGTCACGCTGCAGGGGCTGCCCATCACCACGCAGGGCGATATACGGGCCTCGCTGCGCAATGGCATTGTGGACCTGACACAGTTACATATTACGGCGGAAGACACGGACCTGGTCGCGCATGGCACGGCCGACATCTTTGGCAACAATGGTGTGGACCTGCATGCGAAAGGTTCGGTCAATGCGAAGCTCGCGCAGACCTTCAATACGGAGATCTCTTCCTCCGGTCACGTGGACTTCTACGTGGACGCGATCGGCCCGCTGAAGAAGCCGGATGTAGCGGGCAAGGTCACCCTCACCAACGTGAACTTTGCCTACCAGGAGATTCCCAACGGCATCAGCCGCCTGAACGGCACACTGGAGTTTACCCAGGACCGTCTGCAAATCATGAACCTGGTTGGCACCTCCGGCGGCGGGCAGATTAAGCTGGGCGGCTTCCTGATGTACCAGGGAGGCATCTACGGCGACGTGACGGCGACGGCCAAGGACGTGCGCGTCCGCTACGCGGGCATCAGCATGTCGGCGGATGCAAGCCTGCGGCTGCAGGGAACGCAGAATAGCCTGCTGCTGAGCGGCGACATCACGATTACGCGCTTCCTGGTGGGGCCGAATGTGGACTTTGCCGCGCTCGCCGGCTCGGGCGCCGTCTCGCCACCGCCGGACCCGAATGCGCCACTGAACAAGCTGCGGCTGGACGTGCACGTGACCTCCGCGCCGTCGCTCGACTTCCAGAACTCCTTCGCGCAGCTCGCCGGTACTGTAGACTTGCGCATCCGCGGTACGGCGGCGCAGCCTTCGGTGTTGGGGCGCATCAATATCACGGACGGCCAGGCCACCTTCGCCAATACCACGTATCAGCTCCAGCATGGGGACATCTACTTTACCAATCCAGTCCATATCGAGCCTACGATCGATCTGGATGCAACGACGCGCATCGAGGAGTATGACGTCACGATTGGCCTCCATGGGACGGCGAACAAGCTCAAGCCCACCTTCCGTTCGGAGCCGCCACTGCCGGAGGCGGATGTGATCTCACTGCTGGCGCAGGGGCGCACGCAGGAGGAGCAGTCCATCTACTCGTCGGAGCAGTCCGCGGCCGGCGTCAACGGCACCACGGATGCACTGCTGAGCGGGGCGCTCAATGCCACGGTGAGCAGCCGCATCCAGAAGCTCTTTGGCGTGGGGAGCGTCAAGATCGATCCCACGTATGTGGGTGCGCTGGGAAACTCGAGCGCGCGCATCACGGTGCAGGAGAATATCGGCCAGAACGTCCAGCTCACTTATGCGACCAATGTCAACACGACCTCGTCGCAGCTCATCCAGGCCCAGCTGAACCTTTCGCCAACACTCTCGGTCACGGCGGTGCGCGACGAGGCGGACGTGTTCAGCCTGCTGTTCAAAGTGCATCACCGGTACCGGTAAGCAATTCTTAAGGAAAGAAGCGCGGAGCGGGACAACCAAGCGACTGCTTCTTTCCTCTTGGTAAGTGCGAGGAATTGACCTCTGGATTGAGGCTGGTTCCTGCGCGATTGCAAGATCCAAGATCGTAGAGGAGCGTATTCAGATGAAAACTTCCCGCGTTGTTTTCTCGTCCACGTTGGCGGCAGCCCTGCTGATGACCGCCGGAGCCATTGCACCCTACCCAGCATTCGGTGCGCCCCAAGCTGCACAAAAGGACACCAGCGGGAATGATGCAAAGTTGCAGACCGAGGTGCAGAAGAAGCTGAAGGGCTCCAACTATAAGGGCGTGCAGGTCTCCGTGCATGACGGCGTTGCGACGTTGAGTGGCCAGGTCAAGGTCTACAACGACAAAGAGCAGGCCGACAAGAAGGCGAGCAAGGTCAAAGGCGTGAGCTCGGTGATGAATGACATTCAGGTTGCCGCAGGAGAGAGCTCCGATCAACAGCTTCAGGACAAGCTGCGCAAGCAACTGGCCTATGATCGCGTCGGCTACGGCAACGCCTTCAACGCGATCACGGCTACGGTACAGAATGGCGTAGCGACCCTGGGCGGTCACGCTCTCGGCCCGGTGGCGAAGTCCTCAGCACTGGGGCTGGCGAAGAATACGCCTGGAATTACGAACGTGGTCGACAATATCCAGGTGGATCCACTCTCGCCGATGGATGATGGCATCCGCGAGCGTGTGGCGCGGGCAGTCTATGGCTTTCCCTCGTTGAACAAATATGCGATCAATCCTGCACGTCCGATACGCATCACTGTCGTCAACGGTCACGTGATTCTTTCCGGCGTGGTGGACAACAAGTCCGATAAGGATGTCGCGGGGATTCAGGCAAACACGGTCCCAGGCGTCTTCAGCGTGTCAAATCAGATCCAGGTGGCGGGCAGCGAAAGCTCGCAGTAGGGGTCGAAGCCGGTCGTCCTTAGCCGCTCAACTCAGCCCCAAGCTCTCGGTCGCTAGAATTTAGGAGGGGGTTGCAGAATGTCGATGACGCGCAATATCGGCACTACGCTTGAGATGATCAAGTGGGAGCACTCGATCTTTGCGCTGCCATTCGCGCTTACCGGAGCGATGCTGGCTGCCCACGGCTGGCCCACATTGCGGCAGCTTTTCTGGATTGTGGTGTGCATGGTCACCGCGCGATCGGCGGCGATGGCCTTCAATCGCTGGGCGGACGCGACGCTCGATGCAGCCAACCCGCGTACGGCTTCGCGGGCGATCCCGGCAGGCTTGCTGACGCGCCGGTTTGTTGCGGTCTTCACGGTTGTGATGTCGGTTGCGTTTATACTCTCCGCGCTGGAGCTCAACCGGCTGGCCTTCTCTCTCTCGCCCGTGGCGCTTGCGGTGCTGCTGCTCTACTCCTACACCAAGCGATTTACCCGCTGGTCGCACCTCTTTCTTGGGCTGGCGCTGGGCATTGCACCCTCCGCGGCCTGGATTGCGATCCGGGGTACGCTGGATCCACGCATCGTGGTGCTTACGCTCGCGGTGCTGTTCTGGGTGGCGGGGTTCGATGTGCTCTATGCCTGCCAGGATTTTGAGCATGATCGCAGTGCAGGCCTCAACAGCGTGCCGCAGGCGATCGGCGTCGAGGGCGCGTTCTGGACCGCGCGCGCCATGCACGTCAGCATGCTGCTGCTGCTGTGCTGGCTGGTCTCACTGTTTGCGCTGGGGATGGTTGCCTGGTTCGGACTGGGGGTAGTGGCGGCGCTCTTGCTTTACGAGCACCTTATCGTCTCGCCGCGCGACCTGAGCCGGCTGAATGCCGCGTTTTTCACGCTCAATGGCGTGATCTCGATCGTCTTCTTCATGTTTATCGCTGCGGCGCTGCTGCTGCCTAGATAATCAATACAAGGGCGTTTACCGTTACTAATAGCGTTGTCGCCGCACACGACACGAATCGAGTCCGCCAAGAAGCGAACAGGTGAAGTCTTCTTAATCGGTCCCGGCCGCGTTATTATTTTCGCAGCTAATCGGTAGAAGAATGAAGGCTGTGAATGAAGGCAAAACTTGTCGTGACTTCAATTGTTCTCGTAACATTCATAGCCGCTTTCGGCTATGAATGGAGGTACAGCGACGATATGCAGGAGCACATAAGCTCAGTAAATAGCGATCTACAAACCGCTAGGCTTGAGGCAACATACTCCATTGGTTTGATCGGCTCTATTCAAGCTATGACCGCTGCTTCGGATGTAGCGGGAAAGATCATCAGTACGCATGATCACGTCCATACCCTCAAAGATGAAGTCCTCGCATGGAAGATCAAGAAAGCCGTCGAGCAGAGCATCACAGTTGGGGACGCTATCCAAATTGTCATTGCGAAGTGGCCGGAGAGCATTTGAATGCCGAATTGGAAAACGGCGCCAGTAAGAGGCAACACTGCGATACATGCCAGAGCCTCACCCTGTTTGACGGTTAATCCTGAGAAGTCGGCTTCTCGTCAGCAATCCTCAATTGACGAAAAGTCCCGCTCCGCTGTGTCGATATAACCTTGAGTTTCAGAGAGCGTTTCGCAGGTTCGCTCTAAGTAAAGCAGGTTCGTCACTGCTTCAAGAGGATTGTTGATCTCGTGCGCAATTGAGGCAGCCAGGCGCCCCACAGCTGCGAGCTTCTCGTTTGGATCAATACGGCTGCGATCTGCCTTTCCTGTGTCAAATTCGGCTTACGGTTCCAAAAGCCGAAGTTCTTTTGAAGCGTGAACTGGCTACTCTCGCTGATCATGCACTCCCACAAACAGAAATGCTGATTGTGAGGCCGAACGCACGGCACCTTTCGATCCGGCGCATTTAGGTAATGGATGGCGATGTACACTGCGTGACATGGATAAGTGACAGCCGATATGGAAACGACCTATCTAACGTTCAGTAATCGCGATACAGCGAAAAGCAACCGGCAGAACCTTGCTGCCCTCGGTCTTTGGAGTCCAGGCTATGAGGTTGGACAGGACTGCCGACGCAGCATGTTCCGCGTCGGGGCAATCCACCGGCAGGATGAACTCTTCCACATGGCCCGTATTGGACGGATCAAAGCGATGAACCGTGACGTTGAACTTTTTAACTTGCATCTGCTCTATCTTTGTATAAGCGGGGTTTCCATACTCGGTCGTAGGGCTGGTCTTTGGCTGCGCCGCAATCTGGGCCTGAGACTGCGCGCCTGCTCCTGGAATTGCTACCGCAGCAAGGCCCGCGCCTAAGGTGCGACCAGTTGACGACGTGACATGCTCCTATTGGTAGACATGGATATCCTTATGTAGCAACATGTGACATCAAAAAGTGATGCCACACGAATTGGATGCAGCCGGCCGGCTTCGCGTTCTGCCGTTACGGTCAACCAGAATAAAGGAGACGTCAATGCGAGCTTTTGTTTCCCGCAGCGACGCATCCAAACGCTCCCAGAGCGCCAAACGGAACCGTTAGCGTACGATTTCGACGGTTTGGTGTAGCGCTCCCTGGTTCTCGTAAAGCAAAAGCCCCGCGATTCGATGCGGGCTCTTGCAGACCGGACGGGAACACTCGCAGTTCTACCGATGCTTGTCCTTGAAGTCGTCGATCTTCTCGTTTACTTTGTCCTTCGCATTTGCGACCGAGTCCGAGATGTTGTGGCGTGTGTGATCAGCACTGGTGGAGACGTCTGAGTCGCGACGGTCGGTGGTGGTGTTTGCCGCATCCTTCGCGTTGCCCCACGTCTCCTTCGCAGCGCCTTTCACTTGGTCGGCCGTGCCTTCATTGGCCAGCTTGTCGCTGCCGAAGACCTCGCCTGTCTTCTCCTTCACCTTGCCAAACGCCTGTTCCACTTTTCCGCTTACCTGATCCTTATCCATTGCAACCCTTTCTTTCTGCCAGCGGCAGATGGTTCATATGAGGTGGTGTTGCCAGGTTCAAATAGCTGCTCTGCGGTTGCCGCCGATCAACTGAACGACCAAAACGACGAATGCAATGATAAGCAGTAGATGGATGTACCACACTGCTATACCAAATCCCACAAAGCTGATAAGCCACGCGACCAGCAACAGTACAAAGATGGTCCAGAGCACTGCTCGCTCTCCTTCCCAAAATAACGTGTTTCGGTGTGATAGGGTGCGTTTGGAAGAGGTTGGGTTGCCGCTGGTGAGAAAAGGGAGGAGCACGGACAGTGATGAAGATCGCGATTCAGGGGGAGCTCGGCTCGTTCAGCCATCAGGCCGCGTTGAAGTTCGAACCCGGAGCAACCATACGTCAATGTGTGCTCGCGTCGGATGCATTCGAGCTGCTAGAGGAGCACGCGGTGGGTGCAATTGCGCTGCCGATTGAAAATACCCTGGCGGGTTCGGTGGTGGAGCACTACGACCTGCTGCTGACCGGAGGCACGCACATTACGCGGGAGGTCGTGATGCGCATCAAGCACACTTTGATCGGGCTGCCGGGGAGCGCGCTCGGAAGCGTTCACCGGGTCTACTCGCATCCCGTGGCTCTGGCGCAGTGCCGGCGGTTCTTCGCGGAGCACCCGGGGATGGAGGCGATTCCGTTTTACGATACCGCTGGAGCGGTCAAGGAGTTGATGGAACTGCGGGACCGCCATGTGGCCGCGATCGCGAGTGAGCACGCAGCGTACGTCTACGGTGGTGAGGTGCTGGCCTCGGCTATCGAGGACAATCCAGCGAACTTTACCAGGTTTCTGCTGATCCGCCGGGCGGATATTGAAGAAGACCAGGGTGGGCCAGATGCGGCCCTCAAATTGACGTTGGCCTTCCGGCTCAGGCACGAGGTGGGCGCACTGGCCGCCGCGCTGACGGCTGTGGCTGGGGCTCAGGCGAACGTCACCAAGATCCAGTCCCGGCCGGTGCAGGGAGAGCCCTGGGTCTATACCTTCTACCTGGACGGCCTGGTCGCCGGCTGGCAAGGCGCCGACGAGGTACTGAAAGCTCTCCGAGCGCACTCCTCTTTCGTCAAAGAGCTAGGGCGCTACCAGCCGGCGTCAGAAGACACCAGATCACCCGTGATGTAGTTCTCTGGTCTGGAACTTTCGGGCGGATTTCTCTGAAAAGGGCTAAAGAATCGCCTGGAGTTGCCGATGTGAAAGAAGAGAGGTGCGGCAACCCAGGCGGAAGGTGAGTTGGGCCATCTCACTAGCAGGGTCTGCGTTGTGTGAGTCGGGTCATCACGGGCTTTGGGATGCGACTTTCCAGAATGTGCTGCATCCAATGTGTAGAAATCTTATAGAAGGACACTCATGGCTAACGACTTTCTTAGCATTATCGAGCCAGCAAATCGAAATCAGGAACGGCAGGAGGGGAGTGCAGTGCGGGTATTGCCAGTGCTGCCCGTCCGCGATACCGTCCTGTTTCCTCACGCCGTACTCCCATTGACTGTCGGACGCGAAAGCTCGATTCAATTGATCCAGTCCCTCGGTGAGGAGAAGACCATTGTGGTGGTTGCGCAACGGGATGCGCGCATCGATGGGCCTCAACCGAGCGATTTGCACGCCGTGGGCACGCTTGCGACCGTTCATAAAGTTGTAAAGATGCCTAATCAGAGCCTTTTTGTCTTCACGGAGGGCACCGAGCGGGTAAAACTTGGCGAGTTCGAGCAGATGGAGCCGTTTATGACGGTTGCGGTCGAGCCCATTGCCGAGATTCGTCCCACGCGCGATGCAGAGCTCGAAGCCCTGCAGCGGAACGTGACCTCGCAATTTCAACAGATCGTGACCTCCTCACCGACCCTCTCCGATGAACTGCAAACCATCGCACTGAACATCGAAGATTCAGGCCGTCTGGTGGACTTTATCGCCTCCTCCCTGCCGTTTCTGCCAACCAGCGACCGGCAGGAGTTGCTCGAAACTCCCGATGTCGTTGCGCGCATGGAGCGCATCAACAAGCATCTGGCGAAGGAGCTGGAAGTCCAGCAGCTGCGCAACAAGATCCAGACCGAGGTGCAGGACCAGGTGCAGCAGTCGCAGCGGGACTACTACTTGCGCGAGCAGCTGAAGGCGATCCAGAAGGAACTCGGCGAGATGGACGAGGGCCAGAAGGACATCGAGGAGCTGCGCGAGAAGATCGAAGCAGCCGGCATGCCTGAAGACGTGAAGAAAGAGGCGAACAAGGAACTGAACCGCCTTGCGCGCATGTCTCCGATGGCAGCGGACTACTCGCTCACACGTAACTACATCGAATGGCTGGCCATTCTTCCGTGGGCCAAGTCGTCTGGAAGTGCCGTCGACATAACCAAGGCGAAGGAGATCCTGGACGAGGATCACTACGACCTGAAGAGGGTGAAAGATCGCATTCTCGATTACCTGAGCGTGCGCCGTCTCAAACCGGATATGAAGGGGCCGATCCTGTGCTTCGTCGGACCTCCAGGCGTGGGCAAGACCTCGCTTGGCCGTTCCATCGCACGGGCACTGGATCGCAAGTTCCAGCGCATCTCGCTCGGCGGCATGCATGACGAGGCGGAGATTCGCGGGCACCGTCGCACCTACATTGGCGCGCTGCCTGGCCAGATCATGCAGGCGCTACGCCGTGCGGAGACGAACGATCCTGTCTTTATGCTGGACGAAATCGATAAACTCGGCCGGGACTTCCGCGGCGATCCTGCGTCAGCATTACTAGAGACGCTGGATCCGGAACAGAACAACACCTTCCGCGATCATTATCTCGATGTGCCGTTCGATCTTTCAAAGGTGCTCTTCATCTGCACGGCGAATATGCTCGACCCAATCCCCGAGCCGCTGCGCGATCGTATGGAGATCATTGAACTCCAGGGTTACACCGAGGAGGAGAAGATTCACATTGCATTCCGTTATCTGATTCCGCGGCAGATTAAGGCCAACGGAATCACGGAAGAGCAGATCGAGTTCCCCCAGGAGAGTGTTGAGCACATAGTGCGGCACTACACGCGGGAGGCTGGCGTCCGCAAGCTGGAACAGCAGCTGGGCACGGTCTGCCGTAAGCAAGCACGCCGGATTGCTGAGGGAAATACCGATAAGCTGGTCGTCACCAAAGAGGTGATCCACGAGTTCCTGGGCGGCATGAAGGTGCGCGTGGATACGGAGATCGCGGAGCGCACCAAGCGCGCCGGGGTGGCCGTGGGTCTGGCGTGGACGCCGGCTGGCGGGGATGTGCTATTCATCGAAGCGAACCGGATGAAGGGCAAAGGTGGCTTCACCATGACCGGCCAACTCGGCGGCGTGATGCAGGAGTCCATGCAGGCAGCGCTGACGTGGGTACGTTCGAATGCGGCGGCGTTTGGGCTGGATGAGGACTTTACGCGGGAACAAGATATTCATATCCATGTTCCGGCTGGCGCGATTCCGAAAGACGGTCCTTCCGCGGGTGTGACCATGGCTACCGCTCTGGTCTCGCTCATGACGAACACGCCTGTGCATCCGCTCACCGCAATGACTGGTGAGATTACTTTGAGCGGAAATGTGCTCCCCGTGGGCGGCATCAAAGAGAAATTCCTGGCCGCGAAACGGGCCGGCGTCACACAGGTGATTCTTCCTGCTGATAACCGTCAGAATGTAGAAGAAGACCTGACGCCAGAGCAGACCAACGGAGTGACCATCCACTACGCCTCGACGATCGAGGATGTGCTGAACGTGGCGCTCCCCAAGTCCACCAGCGAAGAGAAGCAAGACGAACAGATACGCGAGCAGGTCATCGAGCACGCGAATGCATAAGCGCATCGCAGGCTGCGGTACTTTCGCTTAGCCTCATCTCAGCCTTGAAGAACAGAAGCCCCGCAAACCAGCGGGGCTTTTTATTGCTCGGGAGAGCAAATCACCACAGAGAAGGGCTTTCTGTGGTGAGGTGTGCCCGTGTCCTTTGTGAAGTGCGAGAAGAGAGATTTTCTTTAGAGAGCAGCGGCGAGCTGTGGGAGGAGGCCGGCATGGCAGTTTTCGTAGAGCGCTAAGAGGCGCTGCCGCATAAGATAGTAGGACGAGGCCACTTCGTTCACGTAGAACGGAATCATATGCCGGCGGAGATTCAAGAGCATGGCTGTCTCGATATTCGAGATCGCCTTCCGCAGCCGTACCGCATCCCGGCGCATGGTTTCTGTGACGATGGTTCCTTCTTCGAAGTTCGTCTGTTGAATATAGGCCGCCAGATCGATCATGATCTCGGCGTTGGCCCGTAGGCTTGGAAGCCCTTCCGTCCCGCCCAGCAGCTGCCACATGGATCTTGGTTCCAGATCCAATTGACCCTTCTGGGGCTCCAAATAATTGCGGGCGAGCACCTGAATGTTCTCAAAGCTAACCGGCTGAAGACCCTTGACCAGAGTCTCCCAGTTTGTATTCTTTACACGCCTGCTGCGTAGGCGAGCGCGAATATTCATTCCGGCCAGGACTCCGAAACAAATAACCAGCAATAGCGTAAAGATCATGATCCGCTCAGTTCCTTTTTACTCGCACTGCTGAAGAAAGATCGTAGTGCATACGCTCGTGAAGTTCAATCAGATATTGCCTGAGCTCAGGTGACAAAGGTTTACGTACCGGTTCTGGTAACCAGAACATAACTATCCAGTAAACAAGCGCACCCAGGTATCCAAGCATCTCCAGGTGCTCTAAAGGCGCAAAGGCCCTCTGAGCGCCCAAGTAATTATGGGCGATGTCGACGCCAAAAGCGATCAGCGCCCATGTCGCCCATCCCTGGGCCAGCGCCATGACATGGTTTCGCCATCCTAAGCCGAGCTGCTGGGAGGTAAAGATCATGACTGTGAAGAGCTCGCAGATCAACATGCTGGTGAACAGGCTCCCACGGATCTCCCATGCATCCAGGGATGTGGCGGCAGGCGGCTGTGCTGCCCATGCCAGCGCGAGAGCGAGTAGACCTCCGAGAGCGCCCCAGAGTAGGAACTTCCTTCGCGCGTCCTTTACCCAGGTGCCAGTGGGCCGTAGGACAATGCGCGCGATCTCGACCACCAAGGCCACTTGGAGGCAAAAATCGATGACGTCTTCACTCCAGTACGCAACTGCATACAGATGACGGCTCGCATGACCATACAGCACGTAGAGCGTAATAGTGGAGAGGGCGTGGAACCCCACATATGCAGTAAAGACGGGAAACTGCCGTCTTGCTCCGCGATAGATAAGGACAAGGAAGAGGGCGACATAGCCAATCAAGCTTGCCGCCCAGAGCACGCTATCTATTGTCGACAGATCCATGCTGGTCCCTTGACCTTAATTGTATTGTGAACGATTCCGGTTAGATTCCAAAGAAGGAAAGAACCGAGTCCACCCAGGACTGCGAGGCCTGCGGATGCGGGTCGCACCCGCTTATGTGTGCATAGCTCGGCATCGTGCTGAGGGAGACGGCGGCGACAAAGAGTAGGGTGCGGGCGATATTCTTCATGGGGAGAGCTCCTGTGCGCAAGGTGCGCTTGTAGGAGGGTAGCCCCAGACCACTCTCTAGTGTTAGCCCAAAGTGTCAGTTGAGTCATTGCGCACCGTGTTATCCCCGTGATAACGATGCGGAGTTCCGCGGAGCGTTCCCCGTTTTCCGTTGCAGAGATTCGACTATAAATCGGAGGGATGGATTGTCCGAAGTGGGCAGAACAGGTTCCGTGATAGGTTCATGATCCTTGCTTGCCCACGTGAGGGCTGCACAAGCCACCCAGCTGCCTTTCAGGTAGAGTCCACCCTAGAGGTGGAAGGTGTACGTCATCTTATGGGAGTTTATGGTGCGGCCAGAAAAGATTCGTGAGTTCGTCTCGGCTTATAAAGCCGGTGGCGACTGGGCACAGTTATTCAGCCTTGCAGACGGTTACCAGGGAACAGAACTGCTTCAGTCGGCGGATGATGAAGGCCGCTTTGTGACGATAGATCGCTGGAGAGGTGTAGATGACTTTACTCATTTCCTAGAGCGCTTCGGCCAACAATACAGGTCTCTAGATGCACAGCTTGCAAGCTATACCTTCAGCGAAACGAAACTAGGGACCTTCACGACTGGGATGATCTCTCCACTTCGACCAGGTAGCCGGCCTCGGAAAGTGACGTGCCGATGGGATATGCTGGAGCCGACGCATGGCTCGCATCCTTACGGCAGTGGTCCTGATTCCGCTTGTGGTTCTGCTGCTGTTCAAGGGCCCATTCTGGCTGGTGACACTGGTCACGGCCGCTGTTGCGGCGCTGGCAACCTGGGAGTATCTGGGGTTGGCCGATGCCAGCGGTGCTCGCACGCCGCGAGTCATTGTCATCGTGGCGATCCTGGTGCTCTTCGGCTGCGACTTCCGGCGACCCGATCTGCTGACCCCGGTCCTTAGCCTTATCGCGCTCACGCTTTTTATCGTCGTCAGCTTCCAGAGCCCGCTCGAGCGGGTGCTGCTGGACGCCTCCGCGTCAGTCTTTGGCGTGCTTTATGTCGGACTTTCGCTCGCGACCATTCCACTCATGTTCGCGCAGGAGAACGGGCCTTCCTCGCTGCTGTTTCTGTTCTGCGTGGTGTGGGCGGGGGATATTGCGGCACTCTATATCGGTAGGAACTTTGGCCGGCGCAAGCTGGCGTCGCGACTTAGCCCGAACAAGACAAGGGAGGGAAGCCTCGCTTCGGTCGGAGGCAGCGTCGTAGTGGCGATGTTGCTTATGTTGCTGGCGAATGCGCTGGAACGGCGGGGTCTTAGTTTTATCACCTATCCTGGCGCATGGATGCACTGGATCCTGCTCGCGATCCTGCTGAATGTTGCGGCGCAAGTGGGGGACCTGATCGAGTCGGCCCTCAAGCGGGGGGCTCGTATGAAGGACTCCGGCAGCCTGCTCCCCGGGCACGGGGGTGTGCTGGACCGTATCGATGCGCTGCTTCTGGCGGCTCCGGTGCTGTGGTACGCTCAGTTGGTTCAGCAGTATTTCTGACGAACCAGGTATCTGAACCAGGTATTTAAGCGAGTCACAGTCACTTTGAAGCAGATCGCCATTCTAGGGTCCACCGGCTCCATTGGGACCAGCACTCTTTCCATTATAGAAAGCTACCCGGACCGTTTCGCGGTTGCGTCGCTGGCGTCCGGGCACAATCTCGACCTTGCTTTTGAGCAGGCGTTGCGCTGGCGTCCGCGTGTGCTGTCAGTAGCGACGGAGCAAGGGGCAACACAGCTAGGTGTGCGGCTGCGTTCCGCTGGGGTCACCGGGATCGAGATTGTCTGGGGCAGGGCAGGGTCGGTCCGCGCCGCTACTTTGCCAGAGGTCGATTTCGTAGTTTCGGCCATCGTCGGGGTTGCAGGACTTCCGGCAACCTTCGCCGCGATCCAGGCCGGCAAGCCGATTGGCCTTGCAAATAAAGAGTGCATGGTGGCGGCGGGCGAGATCCTCATGCGTGAGGCGCGGTTGCGCAAGGTGCCGCTGCTGCCGATCGACTCCGAGCACAACGCGGTACACCAGTGCATGCGCGCGGGCGGCAGGCCGGAGGTGAGGCGGATCTGGCTCACCGCTTCCGGTGGGCCGTTCCGACAACTGCCGCTGGCCAAGTTCGAGGGCATCACCGTTGCTCAAGCGCTCAATCATCCAACGTGGGTGATGGGACGGCGCATCACCATTGACTCCGCCACCATGCTCAACAAGGGGCTGGAGGTCATCGAGGCCTGCCGCCTCTTCGATCTGCCGCCGTCTGCCGTCAAGGTCACGGTGCACCCGCAGTCGACGGTCCACTCGCTGGTGGAGTACATCGACGGGAGCATTCTGGCCCAGATCTCCGTGACGGATATGCGGCTGCCCATCCTATATGCGCTTAGCTATCCAGAGCGAATTGCATCCGAGCTCAACTTCGATATGGCGACACTGGGTAACCTGCACTTCGAGCAGCCAGACTTCGAGCGCTTCCCGTGCCTTCGGCTGGCGTACGAGGCAGCGGAAGCAGGTGGCGCGCACCCGATTGCGCTGAATGCGTCGGATGAAGTGGCGGTCGAGGCATTCCTCGAAGGACGTATCTCGTTCCCCGGAATCCCGCGTACAATCGAGGCAGTATTGGCAGCAACGCCGGCTGTGCGTCCGTCGACTGTCGATGAGGTGCTAGCTCTGGACGAGGCTGCCCGGGAGTGCGCCCGGGTCGAGATTGCGGAGGCAGCAGGCGCTGTGCCGCGATAGACCTCCGGCGCTGCTAACCGTCTATATAGCGTAACCTCCGAGGGAATCTTCCGTCCGAGAATGGACAACCGGGAACCCGGGAAAGGGCTTCAAGACTCGCCTTCTATGTCTTTTGTCGCAGTTAGCATCATCTCTACACTCCTTGTGCTCGGCATCATGGTCCTGGTGCACGAGTTCGGTCATTTTGCCGTGGCCAAGCTGTGCGGCGTGCGAGTGGAGGTCTTCTCCATCGGCTTTGGCAAGCGGCTGTTTGGCTTCCGACGCGGCGAGACGGACTACCGGCTCAGCTTGCTGCCGTTGGGAGGTTACGTCAAAATGTTCGGCGAGCTCGGCGGGGATGGCACCATGCCTGCGAGTAAGGGGCCTGCGAGCGCAGTGCCTACCGCAGAGACGGACGAGGGTATGCGCGCGGAGAGAGATCCAGGCGACCTGAACGCCAAGCCGCGCTGGCAGCGCATCCTGATTGCGCTTGCCGGTCCGGTCTCGAACTTCATTCTCGCGCTGGTGCTGATGACCGGCTTCTACATGATGCACAACGAGGTGGAGCTTTACCGTTCGCAGCCCGCGCGGGTAGACTCTGTCGTCGAGAATTCACCTGTGGCCAAGGCTGGAATTGAGGCTGGCGATCTGGTAACCCGGTTCGACTCCGTGCAAAACCCCACCTGGGAGCAGTTATTTCTCCGCTCGGCTCTCAACATGGGCCAGACTGTGCCGGTGATGCTCGATCGCAGCGGCAAGGCAGTACAGACCACCTTGAATGTAAAAGGACCGCACAACTCAGACGACTTCACGACGGAGTCGCTGGGCTGGATCCCACAGATGCAGTCCACGCCGGTGACGGTGCAAACCGTGGAACCAGCGATGCCCGCGGCCAAGGCGGGGCTCGTTCCCGGCGACAAGATCCTGGCAGTAGACGGCCATCCATTCCATTCCGCAGAGGCCATCGTCGCTTACCTGAAGCAGACCGGGGGCGCACCGGTTGAGGTTACAGTTGAGGCCGCAGGGGCGAAAAAGCAGGTGAACCTGCAGCCGGAGCTGGCTGATCTGGGCGACGGAACGAAGAGCTATCGGCTGGGCTTTTCGCCGGAGCCTCCTCCAATGAAGGTGCAACAGTTGCCGTTTCCCCTGGCGCTCCAGCAGTCGACGCAGTTCAACGTCAAGAACTCCGGATTGATCATCGAGGTCCTGCGCCGCATGGTGACACGCCACATGCCCGTGCAGAACTTGAGCGGTCCCATCGGGATCGCCCGCCAGACTGGCCTTGCCGCGATGCAGCCGGGATGGCAGCCGATCATCGGTCTGATGGCGGTGATCAGCCTGAACCTGGGTATTGTCAATCTGCTGCCCATCCCGATTCTGGATGGTGGCGTCATCCTTCTGCTGCTGATCGAAGGCGTGCTGCGACGCGATCTGAACCAGCAGTTCAAAGAACGCATCTACCAGGCGGCGTTTGTCTTCCTGCTCATCTTCGCGGCATTCATTATGTTCAGCGACATTACCAAGCTGTCACTCTTCTCTAAGGTTAAGCCGTAGGTTGCGCTCGCGAGGACCGGCAGGTACGCTGCCGGCTTTGCCTGGCCGGACTGTGAAGCTGGCGAAGCATGACGCCTGAACCGAGCTACATCCCTGCTGATCGCCGACTAAAGCACTTTCTTGTCTGGGTGGTGTTTCTGCTTTGCGGCGGCTACACATTTGTCGACTACTGGAACTACAGCCGCATCGAGCATGCCAATCCGGGCGAGTGGCCCAGTCTGCTGGCCGGTACTGGCATAGCGCCCGCGCAGTATCGCATCGGCGTCCTGTGGCTGGCGAATTCGCTCGCGCACGGTATGCACCTGCATCTGCGCCACACCTTTGCGGCAGTTGATTTTGTTTCCCTACTGGCCGGTCTCTGGTGCGTGCTGTTTCTGCTGATGCGGACCGGTTCGTTCCGCGCGGCAAGACCGTTGGCACAGTGGTCCCTGGTCCTGCTATGCCTCGCGATCTTTCAGGTCTATCTCTTCTGGACGCTGTGGTTTCAGCAGCCCGAGACCTTGCCCACCTTTCTCTTCGTAGCCCTCAGCGCAGTCCTGTGTTCCGGAGTAATGGTCCGGTATCGATGGCTCGCAGCACTTGCGCTGATTGTCGTGGCAGCGCTGCAGGCGACGGTGCGCGCGGATGTTGCCGCAGCTTTTCATCTAGGAATGCTGTTCGCGTGCGTGTTACCGGATAGGAAAAGCCTACCTCTGGGCCGTTCCCTACAAGCAATCACGAGCCTTTTCTGCTTCTGCGCCGTGGCCGGGGTTCAGAGCCTGATCGCAATGCGAATCTTCCCGCATGCACATCGGGAGGCGGCGCTCTTGCAGTTATTTGCCAATCTGCGCGACCCGATGGGATATCTGGTAATCGTCTTCTCGCTTGCCACATACGGGCTAACATGCTGGCTTGCCGTCCGGCACTGGCGGAGGTTGAATGGGTGGAGCCGGGGTATGCTGCTGGGCTCGGCCATTCATTTTGCCATGTATTACACAGTGGGAATGGCGGATGAGGTTCGCATCTTTCTGCCATTCGCCATGGCCGTGTTGCCCATCAGCGTGCCGCTGCTGTATCGATGGTTCCTGGGCGCGGAGGCGATCCCGTCAGAAGTGTAAGCAGCGGCTCAGTTCTGGAATCGCGCCGGTACACTCAGGAGAGACATGTTCAGTGACTCGCACGACGCTTCGCAGACAAAGATCCGCGTCCGCTACGCTGAAACCGATCAGATGGGAGTGGTATATTACGCGAACTACTTTGTCTGGTTTGAGATTGGCAGGGTGGAGTTTCTGCGGCAGCTCGGCTTCGACTACAAGCGCATGGAGACCGAGGATAATTGTTATATCCCGGTCGTTGAGGCGACCTGCCGCTACAAGTCGCCGGCTCGGTATGACGAGGAGCTGACGCTTGAGACCCGCATCCTGCAGATGCGGACTTCTGTGCTGAAGTTTGGCTATCGTTTACTGCGCGCGGCGGAAGACGGAAGTGCTCCTAAGCTGCTGGCTGAAGGGGAGTCTGTGCACGTGCTCGTGGATAAGCAGATGCAGCGAACACCGCTTCTGGAGAAGTACGTCGCAGCGATCAAAACTTGGATGGAGAGCTCAGAGGCGTGAACTTTGCAGGTTCAGGTGCTACCGTTCCGGCGATACCGGCATCTATACCCTGCATGAAAAAGACCGTGCTCACTCTTTTACTTTTCTTGTGTGCAGCTTCTGTTGCTCCCGTGTTTGCTCAGGACCACCGGGAGGCTGACAGGAATGGCCAGGACAACCGTAATGGGCAATATGGCAACAACGGACAGCGGGATGATCACCACAATGATCAGCAGGCTTCCCACAGGAAGCATCACCACCATCGTCACCATAAGCACTAAAGAGACGTGGAGGAAGTGCTGCTTACTTCTTTCCGCATAGCGGCGACTTCAGAAATCGTCTAAGCTGCCAGGCCGCGAGGCTTCACGTTCTCACGGATAAAGCGCACGGTAGCATCAAGCGAGGTGCCGGGGCCGAAGATCGCGGCCACGCCTTGCGCCTTGAGGAACTCAATATCCTGCTCGGGGATGGTGCCGCCCAGTACCACGAGAATGTCGCCCGCGCCGCGCTCTCGCAGCAGGGCGGTGATGCGGGGGACAATAGCGTTATGCGCGCCGGATAGGATACTTAGACCGACGCAATCGACATCTTCCTGCAATGCAGCGTTGACAATCATCTCCGGCGTTTGGCGCAGGCCGGTGTAGATGACCTCCATGCCGGAGTCGCGAAGGGCGCGAGCGATCACCTTGGCGCCACGGTCATGGCCATCCAAGCCGGGTTTTGCGACCAGAACACGGATTGGCGGAGCGATCACGCCAGTATTGGACTCGGGATCGGACATACGCTTCCTTCCACTGCGCCCAGACATACGTTGGAAATGAGCGCAGGACGGAAGAGAATACCACACGCACTCCGGAACTGGTGGTCTGGTCGGGCTACTTCTCGCGCGCGACAACGAAGTCCGGCATCCATAGCAGGGCGCGTCGCGCGTCGCTGTCCGGAAGATGGTGCACGGTACTCCGGGCGACATCTGCATACTGATAGGCGGCGGCCATGGCGTAGTCGACAGAGCCATGACGCATCAGGATGCGCTTAATCTCGCTGTGGGAGACGTGCTCGAAGGACTGATCCTCGATCACCTGGTCCATGGCCATGCGCTCTGCCGCGGAGCCCTGCTCGTAGGCATGGATCACCGCCAGAGTCGCTTTTCCTTCGCGCAGGTCGCTGGCTACCGGCTTACCCAATGTCTCCTCGGTGGCCGTCAGGTCCAGCACATCATCGACGATCTGGAAGGCGATACCGAGATTGCGTCCGTACTCGCCTAACTGTTCTTCGGAGGCGTCGCTCGCGCCAGCCAGAACAGCGCCGAGGCGCATGGAGACGTTGAAGAGACATGCCGTCTTGCGATGGATCAGGTCGTAGTACTCGGCCTCCGTGACCATGCGGCCGAGCGTCTCCATTTGCAGCAGTTCGCCTTCCACCATCTGCTGCGTGAGCCCGATCAGCAGGTCGAGCACGCGAAAGTTCCGCTCCTCGAGCGCGATACGGAAGGCCTGCATGTAGAGCCAGTCGCCAGCGAGCACGCACTTGGAGTTGCCCCAGGTGGTGTTTGCGGAGGGGCGGCCGCGGCGTGTATCGGCGGCGTCGATGATATCGTCATGCACCAGCGTAGCGGTGTGCACCATCTCCACCACAGCACCCAGGCGCACCGCACCACGACCTTTGTAGTGGAGCGCGCGTGCAGTCAGCAGCAGCAGTGCAGGGCGTATACGCTTGCCGCCGCCCTCACGCAGGTAGCCCGTGATCTCCGTAATGGCGCGAACATTGGAGACGGAGCCGCGCACCAGCTCGATCTCGATAGCACGTAGGTCGTCCCGCAGCAGCTCAAAAACCTCTTTCGCCGTTGCTAGGGCCTGTGTGCTCACTCGCTCGTTCGCTCCCGCTCTCAGTGTATCGCTCTCGGGTATTCGCCCTGCAGGTGCTATCTTCAGCTAGACCATTTCAGGGTTACTATGGCTCGCGCAAAAATCCACTCATGTGCCGTTCCTCGAAGAACAGCCTCGTATGCTTATGTTCTCTTGTCTACACCTACCCTGAAAATGGTTAGTTCGATCTGTAGTTCGTGAACTGCATATCTATGCCGAAATCGTGTCCTTTTATCAACGCGATTGCCTCCTGTAGCGTATCTCGGTCTTTTCCGGAGATGCGGACCGAATCGCCCTGGATGGAAGTCTGCACCTTCTTCTTGGATTCTTTGAGCAGCTTGACGATGTCTTTGGCCTTCTCGGTTGGGATGCCTTGCTGCAGTTTGATCTTCTGCCGCACGCTTGAACCAGATGCCGGCTCGATCTTCTCGTAGGTGAGCGACTTCAGCGGGATACCGCGCTTCACCATCTTCTGTTGCAGGATATCGATGACCGCTTGGAGCTTGTACTCATCGGCTGAAGCGAGCTGGATCGTATCTTCGCCTTCCAGCTTGATCTCGGAGTGGGAATCCTTTAGGTCGAAGCGCGCCCGCACCTCTTTGATTGCCTGCTCGATCGCGTTCCGTACCTCTTGAATGTCTACCTTGCTGACTACGTCAAAAGAGTTTTCCGCTGCCATCGTCGTTCTCCGTTCCTCGCTCGCTATTGCTGAGTTTCGGCATCGATTTGGGTACTGAGGCCGAAGAGCGTGTTGAAGTTTCGTGTGGTGGCGTTCGCCACGTCCCCTACTTCGATGCCGAAAAGCTCGGCGACCTTCAATGCTGTGTGCGTGACCCATCCAGGTTCGTTGCGTTTGCCCCGATTTGGCACCGGCGCAAGAAAGGGCGCGTCGGTCTCTACCAGGAGCCGGTCGAGGGGGACGAGGGCAGCGGCATCGCGAATCGCCTGAGCCTTGGGAAACGTCAGATTGCCGGCGAACGAGATGAGAAAGCCGCAGTCCATGGCGCGCCGCGCGTGCTCCGGCTCGCCGGTGAAGCAGTGCAGAATGCCACCGAGCCCTGTCGACTTCCAATGGCTCTCGAGGAGGCCGAGGGTATCGTCCCAAGCATTTTCGGTGCCCGGTTTGTCGGAGTTCCGGCAGTGGATGATGATGGGGCGCCTGCGCTCGGCGGCAATCTCCATCTGCTGGATGAAGATATGGTGCTGTACCTGATGTGGCGCCGTGTCCCAGTAGTAGTCCAGACCGATCTCGCCGGCGGCGATCACCTCCGGCTCGGCGAGCAGGGCAGACAGTTTGCATAGGGCCGCGTCATCTGCAGCGCCGGCTTCGTCGGGATGGATGCCGGCGCTGGCGAAGATGCGTGGGGTGCCGGGGACGCCGGCGTACTCACGGCTGATGTCGACCGCACGCCGCATGGTGGCAGGGCCCTCGCCAATGCCGATTGCGAGCACGGTGCGCACGCCCGCTGTGTAGGCATTCTTGAGCACATCAGCGCGGTCGGCGTCGTACTTCGGGCTGTCCAGGTGCGCGTGCGAATCGATCAGATGCGGAAGCACGAGGGCTACTTGAGCCTCGCGCCAACGGGTATGTCTTCAAGGAAGCCGGCCAGCACGGCCTTGCCGCCCTCGACCGAGGCTGCGACGATCATGCCGTTGGACTCCAGCCCGCGCAGCTTGCGTGGCGCAAGATTGGCTACGATTACCACCTTGCGGCCGATCAGGCTTTCGGGTGTGTAGGACTCGGCGATGCCGGCCAGGATCTGCCGCGTCTCCGTGCCCAGGTCGACTTCGAGCCGCAACAACTTGTCGGCCTTGGGAATGCGCTCGGCGACTTTGACCTGACCGACGCGCAGCTCGATCTTGGTGAAGTCCTCGATGCTGATCTTGTTTGGTTCGGTGGCAGGTGCGGTGGGCGCCAGAACTCCGGCCGGAGCTTCGGGAGTTGCGGGCTTTGATGATGCTGCGGGTTTAGACGGACCCGCGCCCTGAGTGGGCGGCTCTGTCGTAAGTGAGGCTGCCGCGGTCTCGGCTGGCGCTACCTCGGAGGAAGCAGGCGTTCCCTGGGTATCGTCCGTCGAAGGCGCGCCGATTTGAATCTCCTGAAGCGCAGCTTCAAGCGCGCTTGCAGCAAGTGCGTTGCTGTTGTTCTGTTCTGTCTCTTGCATGCGTGCGACTGCGTCCTTTTCTGCGCGGGGAAAGATTGGCCCGAACTCGCCAAGCCGGGTGCCGGATGGGAGGCCGCCCCACGTGATGGTTTTGAGATCAGCTTGTTGGATGTCGCCTAGTCCGAGCTGGGACCAGACTTTCGCTGCTGCATCCGGCAGCACCGGGTAGACCAGGGCGGTGATGATGCGAATCACTTCGGCGCAGGTGTAAAGGACGCCAGCTAGTTTGTGGCGAGCCTCTTCGCCCCCCTCCGCTGCGAGCTTCCATGGAGCCGTGACGCTGATGTATCCGTCGACGATGCCAACCAAATGCCAGAGCGCTTCGAGTGCGCGCGAGAAGTCGAGCGCCTCCATGCGTTCGTTGAAGATCTGGGTCGCCGTTTCGGCAGCGCGCATGATCTCGGCGTCAGCCTGACCCTCCGGCACCACACCGTCGAAGTACCGCACGATCATGGCGAGCGAGCGGCTTACCAGGTTGCCGTAGCCGTTCGCTAGATCGGCGTTGTAGCGCGCCACCAGTGCGTCAAATGAGAAGCTGCCGTCTTGGCCGAAGACTACCTCGCGCAGCAGGAAGTAGCGTAGCGCGTCGGCGCCGAGCACATCGAGGACCGTCTCGGCGCGCACAATGTTGCCGCGCGACTTCGACATCTTGCTCTGCTCGAAGAGCAGCCAGCCATGCGCGACAATGGACCTGGGCAGCGGCAGGCCAGCGGCCAGAAGAAAGGCCGGCCAGTAGACGCAATGAAAGCGCGAGATCTCTTTGCCGATGACGTGGAGGTCCGCCGGCCAGAACCGTTCGAAGCAGGCAATGTCTTCGGGGCGATCGCTGCCCCAGCCAAGCGCCGTGATGTAGTTGGCGAGCGCGTCCATCCACACGTAGATCACGTGCTTGGGATCACCGGGGACTGGAATGCCCCAGTCGAAGCTGGTGCGGCTGACGGAGAGATCCTTAAGGCCGCCGCGCACAAACGAGATCACCTCATTACGGCGCGCCTCCGGCTGAATAAAGCCGGGCTGCTGCTCATAAAGCTCGAGCAGCACGCGCTCAAAGGCGGAGAGCTTGAAGAAATAATTTTCTTCCGAAACCGTCTCGGTGATGCGGCCACAGTCGGGGCAGGGCGACCCCGGCGGCGCGTCCACATAGAGCTCGTCGAAGACGCAGTACTGGCCGGTGTAGGTGCCCTTGTAGATAAAGCCGCGTTCCTGCAGGAGCGAGAAAAGCTTCTGCACCCCACGACGGTGGCGCTCTTCCGTGGTGCGAATGTAGTCGTTGTAGGTGAGCCCCATGCGGTCCCACAGGCCGCGAAACTCCGCCGAGACTGCTTCAGCAAATTGCTCCGGGGTCTTGCCTGCCAGCTTGGCCGAACGCTCGATCTTCTGCCCATGCTCGTCTGTTCCAGTGAGCAAGCGAACATCGAAGCCGGCGGCACGCTTGCGGCGCGCGATGGCATCGGCGACAACCGTTGTGTACGTGTGGCCCAGGTGAGGCCGCGCGTTAACATAGTAGATCGGAGTTGTCAGGTAGTAAGTGGGGCGTTCAGGCATGGTGAAGAGTGGGCTTTCTTGATTATGCAAAAGAGCAGAAGGGCTTCCTTTATCTTAAAGCATTCTCACAGCCACTGTTAGGTGGCCAGTTCCCGTTCGGCACCGCTTTGCTTAACGGAAAAGCTGCGCCGAGTTCCACTCCCACACGACACTTCGGTTACGCTCAAGATGACAATAAGCTACGAATGAACGACTCACCACACGAGGAGCCGGTTTGTATCGAACACAGCAGCATGCTCTTCGTGAGCGACTCCATTCCATTTTGCGCACGAAGTATGGCATCGAGAACGCGACCGTGGCTCTCGAGCAGCCACCGGAGATCCGTTTCGGCGACTTCGCTTCCCCGGTTGCCTTCGAGCTGGCGCGACCACTGCGCCGGGCACCGAAGAAGATAGCCGAAGAAATTGTCGAAGAGCTCAGAGCACATCCACTGCCAGGCTTTGCCAACTTCGAAGTGGCGGGTGCCGGATATCTGAATGCAAAGCTCGATCGTGCAGCAGCGGTCGCGAGCATTGCGGCAATGCAGGATGAGGCGAGCTTTGACGCCGGCATTCACTCGCTGGTGGAGCACACCAGCATCAATCCCAACAAGGCCGCACATGTTGGCCACCTGCGCAATGCCATCCTGGGCGACACATTTGTTCGCCTGCTGCGGGCCGCGGGGCAGCGCGTGGATGTGCAGAACTACATCGACAATACCGGCGTGCAGGTGGCGGATGTGGTCGTGGGCTTGATGCACCTGGAGAACCTGTCGAAGGCGCAGATCGAGACGCTGTTTCGCGAGCTGAGCGAGCGTGACGAGCGCCTGGACTACTACTGCTGGGACGTCTATGCGCGGATCTCGGCATGGTACGCGGCCGAAGATGCGGACGACGCGGCGCGCGCTCGACGCAAGGCGCTCCGGCTGGCCACATTGCATGCCATCGAACAGGGCGGCAACGAGGTCGCGGCAGCGGCGGATGCGATCTCGACCGCGGTGCTGCGCCGGCACCTCCAGACGATGCAGCGGCTGGACATTCGCTACGACTTTCTGCCGCGCGAGAGCGAGATCCTGAGCCTGCACTTCTGGGATCTCGCCTTCGAGCAGCTCAAGGCGAAGGGCGTGCTCTACTACGAGACCGTGGGCAAGAACAAGGGCTGCTGGGTGATGCGCCGCCCGGGTGCTGGCCAAACTGGCAGTGCTGGCCGCACGGGTGGGGCGCTTCGCGAAGACGAATCCAAGTTGAGTGAGCGGAATACTGGCAAAGATGAGCCAGACGAAGACGCCAAGGTCATCGTGCGCTCGAATGGCACCGTGACCTACGTCGGTAAGGACATCGCATATCACTTGTGGAAGTTCGGCCTGCTGGGGCGCGACTTTGGCTATCTACCCTTCTATCAGTATCCCGACGCGACCTGCTGGATCTCGGCCGAACATGGCGTGGCGGAACACCCTCATTTCGGCGGCGCACAAGCCATCTACAATGTCATCGACAGCCGCCAGGCCGACCCGCAGGCTAACGTCATAGAGGCGCTGCGCGGCATGGGCTACACCGACGCTGCGGACCGTTATACCCATTTCTCCTACGAGATGGTGGCGCTGACGCCGCGCTGCGCCGAAGAGCTTGGCTATACCGTTTCTGAGGAAGACCGGGGGCGTACGTACATCGAGGTCTCCGGGCGCAAGGGCTTCGGCGTAAAGGCGGATGACCTGCTCGATCGTCTAATTGCGGCGGCAGGGGCAGAGGTGGACAGTCGTCACCCGGAGCGATCCCCGGAGGAGCGAAAGGGAATCGCGACCGAGATCGCTATCGGCGCTTTGCGCTACTTCATGCTCAAGTACACGCGCGGATCGGTGATCGCGTTTGACTTCCATGACGCGCTCAGCTTTGAGGGCGAGACCGGCCCCTACGTACAATACGCAGTCGTGCGTGCCCGCAGCATCTTCCGCAAGGCCGGGGTCTCGCAGGCGGAGGTGCTGGCCAGGTTTGACGGGAGTTTTGCTGGGGCTACGTTAGATAGCGAAGAGGGGAGTGCCCTGTGGGAGCTGTGGCAGACGGCGTCGAAGACCTCGCTACTCCTAGAGCAGTGCATCGCGACAGCAGAGCCGGCATACCTGGCAAAACATGCCTTCCAACTGGCTCAGCAGTTCAACAACTTCTATCACCGCTTTCATATCCTGAATGAGCCAGACCTGGCCCGCAGGGAATTACTATTAGCAACGGCGGCAGTTGCTGAACGCGAACTGGTGCGGTCGCTGGGCTGGATGGGAATCACTGCGCCAGAGGTGATGTAGGGCAGCGAGTCAGCTAAGAAGCGGTTAGCAAAAAAGCGGTTAGCGCAAAGCGATCGGCGGAGGAGGGCTGCTAAGAGTAGGAGGAGGGCTGCTAAGAGTATTAGAGTGTTGCGTAAAGCGGTCAGCGGCGAAATGTTCAACAAGAATGCCGACCGCCATTTGCTGACCGCATTTTGCTGACCGCTTCTTAGCCAACCGCTCTTTTGCTAACCGCTTCTTAGCTGACCGCTCCTCTGCTGCTTACTGCTGCCCGCCTGCCTGCCCGATCGGCTTTCCGTTTATCGTGAGCAAGTCCAGCTGCTGCGCGTCATATTGCTTCACTGAATCCGGCAGCGGAGCGTAGTTCAGCGAGCTTGCTACGCTTTGCCCGTCGCTGACGATGTATTTGGCAAAGCCTTTCACAGCCTGGCGTTTTGCCTGGTCGGCGCCGTCCTTGGGAATGAGCAGGAAAGTCAGGCCGGAGATGGGGTAGGCAGTGGGTGCGCTCGCCGGCGCATTCACAATGGGGCTGCGTGGGTCGGCGGCGATCTTCGCGGCAAAGGCGGCGATGGCTGCGGTGGTGCCGTCGGCGCTGGGCAGGACATACTTGCCGGCCTGGTTCTTCATGGAAGCGACGGGAAGGTGGTTCTGCTGGGCGAAGGTTAGCTCCACGTACCCGATAGAACCCGGCGCCTGCTTTACCTGACCGGTAACGCCTTCACTGCCTTTGCCGCCGTTGCCGGTCGGCCAGCTGACCTGCGTGCCTTTGCCTACCTTGGTCCTCCAGGCGCTGCTCACGTCGGCCAGGTAGGTAGTGAAGATGTTGCTGGTGCCACTGCTTTCCGCGCGATGCACGACCTGCACTGGCTCCTTCGGCAGGTTGACGCCGGGATTGTCCTTCTTCAGGATGGGATCCTGCCAGGTTTTGACCGTGCCCAGAAAGATGCCGGCCAGCGCCTCAGGGGAGAGTTGCAGGGGCTGCTTCAGCTCCGGGAGGTTGTAGGTGATGCAGACGGGGCCGGCTGACTCTGGGATCTGGATGATCGGCTTCATCCCGGCGAGCTGCTGGTCGTCCAGCGCGGCATCCGAGGCACCGAAGTCGACGGTGCCGGCCTTTACCTGCTGGATGCCCCCACCGCTGCCGATGGACTGGTAGTTGATCTGGACCTTAGGGTTGGTCTTCCCGAAGTCCGCCGTCCAGCGTGTCATCACTGGGTTGACAAAGGTGCTGCCAGCACCGGAGATCGCCGTTGTGCCGCCGCCGCCGTTTCCAGAGTTGCACGCCGTTAGTGCCAGTGTTGCAGCTGTTGCCAGCAGAGCCGCTCGATAGCCTTTCATCACGTTTGGTTCTCCTCAATTGGTTCGTTGTTCAACGACGAGGATTGGGATGCCTCCGAAGACCAGAGCAAGGCTGAATTCACGGTAGATTCATCTTTGTCCGCAGTGGCAACGAGAGGCTCCACACCTGTCCTCTTACTCAGAAGATATGTGCCGCAAATCGCGGCGGGAGAGCAATATGAGTGGACGGATCATCGAAGAGGCGACCAAGGGTAGCCAGCTGAAGGCGGCTAGTTAAGCTAAACAAAACTCACCCCAGAGAACGCAGAGAGCACGGAGGTATTCTTACGCTCTGTGTTCTCTGTGTTCTCTGTGTTCTCTGTGTTCTTTGTGTTCTCTGTAGTGAATTCTCTGGGCTACTTTGAGTAGGTGCGGACCCACTCAGTGATGCTGCGGACCGCGATGCCTGAGGGTCCCTTGGCGATCCACGGCTTCGCCTCTTCGGTCCACGCTACGCCCGCGATGTCAAGATGGATCCAGGACGTCTCGTCGACGAATTCTTTCAAGAACATGGCCGCGGTCACCGCACCTCCCCAGCGTCCGCCGGTATTCATGATGTCGGCGATGTTGGACTTGATCTGTTCGCGGTACTCGTCTTCCACGGGCAGCCGCCAGAAGCGTTCGCCGGAGGCTTTGAGCGCGCTAACGAAGTGCGCGTACGTCTCGTCATCGTTGGAGAAGACCCCGGCATTCACCATGCCGAGCGCGACTACGCAGGCGCCGGTTAGTGTGGCTGCGTCAATCAGGTGCGTCGCGCCCAGTTGCTTGGCGTAGTGCAGTCCGTCGGCCAACACCATGCGGCCTTCCGCATCTGTGTTGATGATCTCAATGGTCTTGCCTGACATGGCGGTCATGATGTCGCCTGGTTTATAGGCGGTGCCGCTGGGCATGTTTTCCGCGGAGCAGATGACGCCTATGACCCTGACGTCCGGCTTTAGCTCCGCGATGGCCTTCATCGCGCCGATCATGGCAGCGCCTCCAGCCATGTCGTACTTCATCTTCTCCATGCCCTCTGCGGGCTTGATGGAGATGCCGCCGGTATCGAAGGTGATGCCCTTGCCAACCAGCCCCAGCACCGGGCCACCCGCGCCTGCGTTGCCTGCGGGTTCATAGGTCAGAACGATCAGCGCCGGAGGCTCAGCCGAGCCCTGGGAGACAGCCCAGAAGGCGCCCATCTTGAGTTCTTTAAGTTTTTCGGTCGAGTGCACCTCGCATTTCAGCCCGTGCTCGGCGGCCATGGCGGCCGCGCGTCTGCCCAGCTCCGTCGGCGTCATCACATTGCCTGGCTCGTTGACCAGGGTGCGGGTAAAGTTCTGCGCCTCGCCGATGATAACGCCATCACGGAAGCTTGCCTCCGTCGCTGCCCTGTCGCAGTCTTCCGGCGCAATGAAGGTGACACTCTCGACGCTGCGGTCCTTGCGATCGGAGCGGTAGGTGTCCGGGTCGAAGTCACCCACGAAAGCGCCTTCAGCCGCCGCCCGCGCCGTCTCGGCAGCGGAGAAGTCGTCCCCACCCGGCAGCAGCAGCGTGAGCGAACGAATGCCGCGCGGCTTGGCAAAGCGGACCGCGGCGCCTGCGGCCTTTCGCAGCTCATTCGCGTCCGCCTTCGCCAGTCCGACGACCAGCAGGCGCTTAGCTTTTAGCCCGTCTGGGCTGTGCACCAGCAGCGTCTCGCAGCTGCTGGCGCTGAATTCACCGCTCCCGAGCACCGCAGCCGTAGCCTTTTCAAGAGCCCCGTCCTGCAGTAGTGAACGCACTTTGGGGGCGGCTTTGGTATCTTTCTTGTCCGCGTCATTGACGGCGAATGCGACAAGCAGCTCGGACTCAACGGACGCGGCGCTCGCAAACTGGAGTTCTGTCTTCATCTCTCTCTTCACCTTCGGGTGGAATCTGTGTCTAAATCTGTCGAGCCGCGGCGCTATCTATCGAGCCCACGCCGCTGGCTGTGGACGATGGCCGCCTTGGCCTCCCGGTCCGCCTCCCGCCGGCGCTCCGTTTCGCGCTTGTCCCAGTCCTGCTTGCCCTGCGCCACGGCCAGCTCGCACTTTACGCGGCCATTCTTAAAGTAAAGCCGGGTGGGGATGAGCGTATGTCCCTTGATCTGCGTCTTTCCGAACAGCTTCCTGAGTTCATCGCGGTGTAGCAGCAGTTTGCGGGTGCGGGTCGCTTCGTGGTTTGTGGTGTTCCCATGCGAGTACGGACCGATATGCGCATTCAACAGAAAGGCTTCGCCATTCTTGATCAGACCGTAGGCATCCTTCAGATTGGCCTTGCCTTCGCGGATCGATTTCACTTCCGTACCGCTCAGGGCGACGCCGGCCTCGTACTTGTCATGGAGAAAGTAGTTGTAAGCCGCAGAACGATTCACCGCCGCATCGCGAAAGCCGGCAGCCACTGGATCGCGAGGTTTAGATTTTTGCGGAGAGGGCTGCAGGGAGTGCGTTGCTTGCCGGGACATGGCGGAAAGTCAATGTTAGCACGCGTGTTTGCCGGGACGGTCTGGTCCGGGACTGAATGCTATAATCTCGCAACAGCGAGCCAAACAGTTGAAAGATGGTCCCCCGGCACATCCGTCGGCACCTTGGCGTGCGTTCACCATGTAGGCAGCTAGGGTGCTGGAGCCAAGGTTGCTAGAGGAACAGACTTGAATCACGAGTCCGGCTACATTTTGATTTCAAGACGGTCACCGATGTGGAGTTTCATGAACCGCCGCTTAACTCGCTGGATTCTCTCTGCTGCTCTTCTGGCTACGTTTCCGCTCCACTCCACAGTAGCCGACGCCCGTGCCAAAACGGCGAAGTCATACTTCAACGACGGCAAGGCCGCCGAGGCCAAAGACGACCCGCTCGCCGCCTACGAGGCCTACTCGCAGGCCTATCAGATGGATCCCAGCAACCTGGCCTTCAAAACATCGTTTGAGCGCGTTCGCTTTGAAGCCGCCACCATCCACGTACATCGCGGGGAGAAGCTGCGCGACCAGGGCGACCTGACTGGAGCGGTGACCGAGTTCCTGGCCGCCACCCAGATCGACCCGGCCAATGAACTGGCAGCACAGGATATGCGGGCCGCGCGCGACAAGCTGAATGCGCCTCAGGGCGAGAGCTCGCTGGGGGAGCGCAGCGGCGACACGAACCGCGCGCTGAATGAGGTTACCGGTCCGGCCGAGCTGAAGCCGGTCTCGAACGAGCCCATCACGCTGCACCTGGTCGAAGATACCAAGGTGGTCTACCAAACCATCGGTAAGGCGGCCGGAATCAACGTGCTCTTCGATCCCGACTACACTTCAAAGCGCATCCAGGTGGATCTGCAGAACGTCTCACTACTCGACGCGCTGCGCATCGTGGGTACGGTTTCGGACACATTCTGGCGGCCGGTCACCGCGAATACCATCTTTGTGGCCCAGAACACGCGCGCCAAGCGGACCGAGCTCGACGAGCAGGCGGTCCAGACCTTTTACCTGGCGAACGCGGCGCAGCAGAACGACCTGAACGACATCCAGACCGCACTGCGCAATGTGCTGACTAACGCCAAGCTCTATGCTGTGCCTAGCCAGAACGCTATCGTCATGCGCGCGACGCCGGATGAGTTGCTGCTGGCGCAAAAGCTGATCAACGACCTTGACAAAGCGCGCCCAGAGGTGCTGGTGGATGTGGCGATTCTCGAGGTCAACCGTGTCCGGGAGCGGAATCTGGGCATCACCCTGCCGCAGGTCTTTGGCGCCGCGCTGCAGCCGAACACCAATACGACGACCCCGGCGACCACCACCCCCGGTAATGGCACCAACTCGGCCAACGGTACGGGTCTGGGGACTACCCCTACGACGCCTACCCAAAATGGTCTGACGCTCAACAGCTTCGCGCACCTGAACTCGAACAACTTCGCTATTACGGTGGGCCAGGCCACCGCAAACCTGCTTTACAATGACAACGACACGCGTGTGCTGCAGAATCCGCGCATCCGCGCCACCGACGGGCAGAAGGCCAACCTCAAGGTTGGTTCACGTATCCCGGTAGCCACCGGGTCATTCCAGGCGGGCGTGGGCGCCGCTATCGCCTCCCCACTGGTGAATACGCAGTTCCAATATCTGGATGTCGGTGTCGAAATCGAGATCACGCCCACGGTGCACTACGACCGCGATGTCTCGCTCAAGCTGAAGATCGTGGTTTCGCAGACCAACGGCGCGACGAATCTTGGCGGCGTCACAGAGCCGATCATCACCCAGCGGACTGTCGATCAGGTGATTCGCCTCAAGGAGGGCGAGGTCAACATCATCGGCGGCATCCTGCAGCGGTCGCTGAGCAACGTGCTTACCGGCACACCCGGTCTGGCGCAGGTCCCGATCCTGAAATACCTCTTCAGCAGCACCGATAAGACGGATAACAAGGACGAGATCGTCATCATGCTGACGCCGCATGTGGTCCGCGCCACCGAGCTTAGCCCGCTCAACCTGCGCGAGATCGATACCGGCACCGGCAATACGGTCCAGATCCGCCGCATCGCGACCGCGACAGTTCCGCTTTCAGCGCTGCAGGGTGGGACGAAATCCGTGCCCTCAACGACGGCGGTGCCTAGTGGCACACAGATTCCAACGCCGGCTCAGCCGACGAATGCGCCTGCAACGCCGGGTACACCCCCAAGTACGTCGCAGACTGGCGGGGCAGTCGGCCTGGCTCCGGGAACGCTCGAATCCGCAATACCCGGAGGGGCTGGGACGGGGACGTCTCCAGCTGGAACACCTCCCTCCACTGCAACGCCGATCTCGCTCACGCTCAATGCTCCGGCGGTCGCGCCTAAAACAGGTTCCACCTTCTCCGTTGCGGTCAATGTTAGCGGCGGCCAGGACGTTTTCTCCGTGCCCCTGCAGGTGCAATACGACCCGGCCAAGCTTACCCTGATCAACGTGGATGCCGGCAACTATCTGGGCAAAGATGGCCAGGCGGTCGCGCTGGTGCACCGGGATGACGGTGCGGGCGGGGTCGCCGTCTCCGCCTCGCGGCCACCTGGAGTCGCGGGCATCACCGGGGCGGGGCAGCTTGCGGTGCTCACCTTCCAGGCCAAGGCCGCCGGCGACAGCATTGTGAGCGTGACCAAGGCGGCTGCGCGCAACAGTCAACAGCAGGCGTTGCCGGTGGTCACCTCCGGCACCATCGTGCATGTGCAGTAGCGATTCGCGTGCAGCGGCAATCACGTGCAGTAGGAAGCGAATGATGTTCAGAGCGCAATCCGTGTGGCGGCCTGACGGCGATTCCGGGTGCGGCGGCCGAGCTGGCGAAGCGGGGCTCACGCTGGTGGAGCTGATCGTTACGGTGGCGATCCTGGCTCTGCTGGCCACCGCTGCCGTGCCGATCGCCCGCTTCAATGTAAAGCGCGAAAAGGAGCGGGAGCTGCGCTACGACCTTTGGCAGATGCGGGATGCGATCGACAAGTACAAGGATGCTGCCGATAAGAATGCCTTCCAGACCAAAGTAGACAGCTTCGGCTATCCGCCGGATCTGGATACCTTGGTCAAGGGCGTGGATGTTCAGGGCAAGAAGGTTAAGTTCTTACGCCGCATCCCGGTCGACCCGATGACCGGCAAGGCCGAGTGGGGGCAGCGCTCGATGCAGGATGAGCCGGACAGTCAGTCCTATGGCGGGCAGAGCCTCTTCGACGTGTATTCGAAATCGCAAAGCACGGCACTCAACGGTACGAAGTATGCGGCCTGGTAGGCAGATGAGGCGATTGGCAATTCCGATCCGGGCGGCGCGACATGATGAGAGCGGCAGTAGCGGCTTCACGCTCGTCGAGCTGATGGTCGTGATGCTCATCATCGCCGTGCTGGCCGCCATCGCCATCCCCAGTTATTTGGCCTCGATCCGGGCGGCCAAGGAAGCCGTGCTCAAAGAAGACCTTCACGTCTTACGCCAAGCCATCGATTCGTACACGGCTGATAAGGAGAAGGCGCCCCAGGCGCTGGACGACCTGGTACAGGCTGGCTATTTGAAAACGCTCCCGGTCGATCCCATGACCCACGTCAGCTCCACCTGGGTGACCGCCACGGACGACTCACTGCAGAACCTCGACCAGACCGAGCCGGGCATCAACGATGTCCACAGCGGTTCGGAGCAGGTGGGCGGCGATGGCCAGCCCTACTCGAGCTGGTAGAGAGCTAAGAAGCGGTCGGCAGAGTGGACACGTAGGTCGCCTTTTGCGGGTAGCTTTTCCGCTAACCGCTTTTCCGCTCCAAGGCACGCAGCTCGGTCCAGAGCTCTTTCAATCCCATGCCGGTCTTGGCCGAGCAAAGCCGCAGCTCCTCAATCTCTAGCCCTTGTTTCAGCGCGACTATAGCGCGAGCGCGCTCATTGCCGGAGAGGCGGTCGGCCTTGGTGGCCACTACCAGCAGCTTTCGATCCACGTCCTTCAGATAGGTGATGAGCTGCAGGTCGCTTGGTTGCGGTGGGATGTTGGAATCAACCAAGCAGATGCAGAGGGCCAGGTTGGACCGCTCTGCCAGGTAGGGCTCGATGAACTTTGGCCATTCCGCCGAAATGGACTTTGAAATTTTGGCGTAGCCGTACCCGGGCAGGTCGGCGAACATAAGCGAGGGCTGCTGGCGGGCGGGGCACTCCGATAGAGCGAAGAAGTTGATCGACTGGGTACGGCCAGGCGTGGAGGAAACGTGCGCCTGCTTGGAGCCGAGAAGGGCATTGATAAGACTGGATTTGCCCACGTTGGAGCGGCCCAGAAACGCGATCTCCGGGACTTCGCTCGGAGGGAACTGTGTGGGTGAGGTGGCGGAGAGGAGGAACTTGGGTGTAAGTTGCATAGGGCTGCTTTCGATTGTTGCAGACCCGACCAAGAAAATTCACTACAGAGAACACAGAAGGCACAGAGAACTACCCTGAGAGGTTGTTTGCCTCTGTATTCTCTGTACCCTGGGCGGTGAGACTTCTCTACTGATGTGCCCGCGGCTGCTCGGCAGTGATGGCCGCGTGTACCCCGGCGAGCGCTTCGGGCGTCTCTTCAACGAGCTCTGGCAGAGGCGACTCAAGGGCGATCTTCAGCACCTCGTCTACATGCTCGACAAAGTGCATCTTCATCGCCTTCTTCAGGTTGTCCGGCAGTTCGGCCATGTCCTTTTCGTTCTCCTTGGGCATGATCGCCTCAAAGATGCCAGCCCGGTGCGCAGCCAGCAGCTTTTCCTTAAGGCCGCCGATGGCCAGGACCTTGCCCCGAAGCGTGATCTCGCCAGTCATGGCAATATCGCGCCGGACCGGAATCTTGGTGAGCGCACTTGCCAGCGCAGTTGCCATAGTGATGCCGGCCGAGGGGCCGTCTTTTGGAATGGCTCCTTCCGGAACGTGGACGTGGATGTCGATGGAGCGGTAAAAGTCCTTGGAGAGGCCGAGATGCTGAGCGCGGCTACGCAGATAGGAGAGTGCTGCTTGGGCAGACTCCTGCATCACGTCGCCGAGCTGTCCGGTGAGGGTCAGCTTGCCCTTGCCGTCGAGCACCTGAACCTCCGTGGAGAGGATGCTGCCACCCATCTCCGTCCAGGCCAGGCCGGTGACTAGGCCGACTTCATTCTTATCGTGAACCTGGGAGTCGCGGAATTTCGTGACGCCCAGGAACTCGTGAATGTTGGCGCCAGTGATCTCCTGCTTGTGCTTGTTCCCCTCTTTAACCACCCGCCGTGCGATCTTGCGGCAGACATTCCCGATCTCGCGCTCCAGATTGCGGACGCCCGACTCGCGGGTGTAGCTGCGGATGATTTCGACCAGCGCATCGTCACTAAAAGTGATGTTTTGGTCACTTAAACCAGTGCCTTCTAGCTGTTTTTTGAGCAGATATTGCTTGGCAATCTCGAGCTTTTCGGCCTCGGTGTAGCCATGCAGCCGCAGGATCTCCATGCGGTCCTGGAGCGGACCCGGGATGGTGTGCAGCACGTTGGCCGTGGCGACGAAGAGCACCTGGGATAGGTCGTATTCCACATCCAGGTAGTGGTCCTGGAAGCTCGTATTCTGTTCAGGATCGAGCACCTCCAGCAGTGCCGAGGCTGGATCGCCACGGAAATCGGATGCCATCTTGTCGACTTCATCCAGCATGAAGACCGGGTTTTTGGTGCCCGCCTTCTTCATGGACTGGATAATCTGACCGGGAAGGGCGCCGATATAAGTGCGTCGATGGCCACGAATCTCTGCCTCATCGCGAACGCCGCCGAGCGACATACGGACGAACTTGCGGCCAGTTGCCTTAGCGATCGACATACCCAGCGAGGTTTTGCCGACGCCCGGAGGTCCGACGAAGCAGAGAATTGAGCCCTTTGGATTTTTGACCAGCTGGCGGACGGCGAGAAATTCAAGGATGCGCTCCTTGATCTTTTCCAGGCCATAGTGGTCCTCGTTCAGCACCTTTTCGGCATGGTCGATGGAGCGGGTCTCCTTGGAGCGCTTCTTCCATGGCACGGCGAGCAGCCAGTCGAGGTAGTTGCGGGAGACGGTCGATTCGGCCGACATGGGCGGCATCGCTTCGAGCTTTTTGAGCTCCTGCACGGCCTTGTCGAAGACATCTTTGGGCATGCCGGCGGTCTCGATCTTCTTCTTCAGATCGTCAAACTCGCTCTTTTCGCCGCGCCCCAATTCCTTCTGGATAGCCTTGATCTTCTCGTTGAGGTAATACTCTTTCTGCGCGCGCTCCATCTGCCGCTTGACGCGACCCTGAATGCTGCGGTCCATGTTGAGCTTTTCGAGCTCAACGTCGAGCACATCCGCGATGCGGCTTAGGCGGTCTGCGGGATCGAAGATGTCGAGCAACTCCTGCTTCTCCTCGATGGAGAGCTGGAGGTTGGCCGCGATGGTGTCAGCGAGCTTGGAAGGCTCATCCATGCGAACGGCGGCGATCATGGACTCATAGTTAAGGCTCTGCTGCAGCTTGACGTACTGCTCAAAAAGCGTCGTCACCCTTTGCATTAGCTGCTCGGTCAGGGGGCTGGGTTCGACCGGCTTGGGGATGCGCACCGTCGCGACGAAAAAGCCATCGTTGTCGTTCATTTCGGTGGCGCGAGCGCGCTCCAGGCCTTCAACCAATACTTTAATATTTCCGTCCGGCATCTTGACGCTTTGGACGATGTTGCCGATGGTGCCGACGGTGTAGATGTCTTCTGCCCGTGGCTCATCTATCCCCGCATCGTGCTGGGTCGCCAAAAAGATACGGCGGTCGCCGGTGAGGGCTTCCTCCAGGGCACGCACGCTGGACTCGCGGCCTACGACGAACGGCGTCATCATGTGGGGAAAGATGACCATATCGCGGATTGGCATCATGGGTAGCTTGCGCATTTCGCCGCTCTCGCGTGCTGCTTTGGTCTCTTTATTTTCTTTACTCTGTGCCACGCACATTCCTTCTGCCCACACTGCAGGTGGGCGACTGCGGATGCCACTCCGTCAAGCCTGGTTGGCGTCAGGGAGTGGCGTCAAAGTGATCGGCTTCACCATTTCATCAAAAGATGAGAGATACCGGCCGATCGAACCAAGATCAATGTTCCCCGCCTCAACATGGATATGCGGGCGAAGAAGAATCCAGTCCAGCACTTACAAGAGATTAGAGCGGTTTCCTGTTGCTATGCACCACATGATATTTGCGATGTGCGGCTTTTCTTGACGGAAAAGCCGCGTTCTTTTTCGTGGCTCCGGTGTCCACCGTCAGGAAAACCCTCTAACCGGCCTTTTCGAGAAGAGTGAGAGAGAGCTCCCGGTTCTGAATCATTGCGGCCGTGATATCCAAGTCTTTGATTTTCTTGTTGCTGGGCAGGTGATACATCAGCTCCAGCATAAGCTCTTCCAGAATCATGCGGAGGCCGCGGGCACCAACCTTGCGGTTCAGCGCCTCCCTGGCGATGGCGACTATGGCATCACTCGAGAACCGCAGGTTAACGCCTTCGTATTCGAAGAGACGCTGATATTGCTTCAGGATGGCGTTGCGTGGTTTGCTCAGGATTTCGACCAGGGCTGCTTCGTCAAGTTCATCGAGGATGCCGAGCACCGGCAAGCGGCCGACGAACTCGGGGATCAACCCAAACTTGATTAGGTCCTGCGGCTCGGCCTGACGCAGCAGCTCATTATCGCGCTGCGAGGGGGTGAAGTCGACCTCGGCAGCCTGTTTCTCGGAGAGCGCCTTGAAGCCGAGAGCCTTCTTGCCGACGCGCCGTCCGACCACCCGCTCGAGGCCGACAAAGGCGCCTCCGCAGATGAAGAGAATATTTGTTGTGTCGACCGGAGTGAACTCCTGGTGCGGGTGCTTGCGGCCGCCCTGCGGAGGCACGTTGGCGACAGTGCCTTCGAGGATCTTAAGCAGTGCCTGCTGCACCCCTTCACCCGAAACGTCGCGGGTAATGGAGGGGTTCTCGTCCTTACGGCCGATCTTGTCGATCTCGTCGATGTAAATGATGCCCGTCTGGCAGCGAGCGACATCGCCGTCTGCGGCCTGGAGTAGCTTCAGAATGATATTCTCGACATCCTCGCCGACATAGCCGGCCTCGGTCAGCGTGGTTGCGTCCACGATAGCGAAGGGTACATCGAGCATCTTGGCCAGGGTATGGGCAAGCAGCGTTTTACCGCTTCCCGTCGGGCCGACCAGGAGGATGTTCGACTTTGAGAGTTCGACATCGTTGCCGCGCGTCCGGTTCATCTGGATGCGTTTGTAGTGGTTGTAAACGGCAACGGCGAGCTTCTTCTTAGTGGTCTCCTGGCCGATGACGTACTCGTCCAGGAAGGCTTTGACCTCTTGCGGCTTGGGTAGGTGAGCCGGAGCGGCGCCGGGCTGGGTCTCCGTCCGGTCGTCCTCCAGAATGGAATTACAAACCGCGACACATTCATCGCAGATGTACGCACGCGGATAATCGCTGGGGGAGGAGATCAGTTTGGCTACAGCGTCCTGCGACTTATGGCAGAACGAGCAGCGAAGCGTCTCGTCGGAACCCGTGCGCGTTTTCATTGGATGACTCCTTACTAGCCGAACTGCTGCGAGCTTAAGTGCGGGGGCGGTCGATGATCTCGTCGATGATGCCGTAGTCCTTGGCTTGCGGAGCATTCATGATGAAATCCCGTTCGACATCGCGCTCGATGCGGTCGAGCGCCTGCCCGGTGTGCTTGGAGATTAGAATGTTGGTGATCTCGCGAATGCGGAGGATCTCACGCGCGTGGATGTCGATGTCGGTCGCCTGACCGGAGAGGCCGCCCATGGACGGCTGATGAATGAGGATACGTGCGTTGGGCAGGGCAAAACGCTTGCCTTTGGTGCCAGAGAGCAGCAGGAAGGCGCCCATGCTGGCTGCTTGACCGATGCAGTACGTAACCACGTCGTTTTTGATGAACTGCATGGTGTCGTAGATCGCGAGACCGGCAGTAATGGAGCCGCCCGGCGAGTTGATGTAAAGCTGCAGATCCTTCTCCGGGTCCTCGCCAGAGAGGAAGAGCATTTGGGCAATGATGAGGTTGGCAATCTGGTCGTCGATGGGCGTGCCCAGAAAGATGATGTTGTCGCGCAGCAGACGAGAATAGATGTCGTAGGCGCGTTCGCCCCGGCTCGTCTGCTCGATCACCATAGGTACTAATGCCATGCTGTTCCTTAACTCTCTTCCTTAACTTTTCTTTTAGGAGAAGCCTACGCGCTTCTCTCGATTTTGCTGCCTGGAAACGATGGAAAGCCCGTTACTTAAGTCTAACGTCTGTTGCCGATTAAAATCGCTCTGCGAGTAGGGCTCCGGTTTTATCCCGGCGAAGTTGTTCACGGATTCTAGCGATGCTGCCATCTGCAGTCAAACGACTGCGGAGTGTATCGGCAGGCTCCCGTAACTGATATGACAACACCTGGATCTCCTTGTTGAGCTCGTCGTCGGAAACCTGGACGTTTTCCGCATCGGCGATGCGGTCGAGGATGAGCAGGCTCTTGACCTCGCTGGCGGCGGGGTCGTGCTGGGCCGTGCGAAGGCGTTGCATGTCAAGCCGCTGCATATCGGCCTGCTGCATGCCTTGGGCGGCGAGGGCGCGCAGTCCGCGATCGAGGCGCAGGTCTATCTGCTGCTGCACCATGGATTCGGGAACGGGAAAGTTGAATTTTGTGGTGAGCGCTTCCATCAGCTTCTCGCGCGTTTCGGTGGCGGTGCGACGGTTCTTCTCGTTCTGCAGATTCTCGCGGAATTTGGTCAGGAAGTCGTCGTAGCTCTCGTAGGCGCCGAGTTCTTTGGCGAAGTCGTCGTTGAGTTCGGGCTGGATGCGCTTCTTGATGCCCTTGACCTCGACGTCGTAGGCGACGCTCTTGCCAGCCAGGCGGGGCTCGCCGAAATCGGCTGGGTAGTCCACCTCGAACTTGAGCTGCTGGCCGACGCTGGCTCCGCGTAGGGCTGCCGTGAAAGCCTCCAGCGTGTTCTTTCCGCCGACTTCGAGTAGGACATCCTCGCCCTCGATCGGTCCTGCAGCATTGACCGGTCCGGAAGCTTCGGGTGCGGCTTCGCCCTCGGCAGCTTTAAGCTCGCCGGTGAAGGTGATCTGGGCCCAGTCGCCGTCGACGAGGGGACGCTCTTCGGTCACCGGCTCCATGGTGGAGCGGGAGTCGCGCACGCGTTCCAGTTCGCTAGCGAAGTCTTCATCGCTAAAGACTGAGTCGGCCCTTTCCACTTTGACATCGTGATAACCATCTACGGAGAACTCTGGCAGAACCTCGAAGGCGGCCTTGAACCAGAGCGGCTGGTCGTCTTCCATGGTCATGTCAACGACCTGTGGCTGCGAGACCAGCTTGTAGTTGCCGTCGGCGATCGCCTTCTGGAAGTGCTGCGGCAGAACAGCCTCGAGCACCTCCTGCCGGATGCCTTCGGCGAAGCGTGAACGGAGCAGCGACTCCGGGACCTTGCCGGCCCGGAAGCCAGGGATGCGGGCCTGCCGCTGGTAGCGCTTGAGCGTGGTGCGCATGATCTTCGAGACTTCACCCGCTGGAATGGTGACTTCGACCTCGCGGGTGAGCTCTGGATTGAAGGCAGGCGCATGGACGTGACCTTCGTGATCTTCATGCGTGCCGTCTACCGCTGTTTGCTCGTTCGCAGATTGTGTTTCGAGCTCCGTGCCGGGGTTTTGAATTTCAGGGCTGACTGTCTGCGTGTTAGAGGCCTGGTTTTCGGCCGAGGTCTGGGTCTGTTCTGGGGAGGGGGCTGTGGTTTCAGCAGTGTCTGTAGAGCTCAACGGGTTTGCCTTCCGCGCGAATGTGTTCGCTGACCTTGTGTGTAGAAGCGATGGGAGCGAGGTACTGTCAGCTCCGAATGAGTACGCGCCTGTCAGCGGTCTAAATCAATGGTAAGAGGCTTTCCGAAGAGGGTCAAACCGCCGCCACGAAAGTTGTAGGGCGGAGGTGGATGTGCGATGACGACACTCGAATCCAGGATCAGTCCCATGCTGGAGGTTCAAGCGGTTCGCGATGGTTCTGGATAACGGCCTCTAAGTCGTTCGCGAAATCCTCATCAATAGTGATATCGGAGCAGTGATATCGGAGCCGCGCTTCTCCAATGAGGCGATCACTTCGGAGAGTAAGCGATCAGGCTGCGCGGGACTGGGCCGGAGGACTGCGATGGGGCGATGGTCGGATTCAATGACGACCTCCGCACCGGCACGGACGTGTGTGAGCACGCTGGCGAAGTCACGCACCGCCTCCGTTTCCGAGATGTGGATGAGGCTCATAGCACGAGTATAAGCGTTCAGCTCGCGACCTTAGGGCCAGGGTTTAGGTGGTATCCCACTCTACGGGATAGAGCTGCGTAGGATGGGGCACCCGGTCGTGGTGGGTAAATTCAGGTCCTTCGGCTTCGTGGCCTTTCCGAGCTACTTCGCTCAGGATGACAAGGGTTATTTGCCCGGGGTGAAGAGCTCGAGCTTTACCTTCCAGGTGACGGACTGGCCGGGTTTCAGCGTGACCATACCGGTGTCGGAGCCGTGCCACTCCTTGCCGAAGGGGTCGCCGAAGTTGAACTGCTGCTCGATGGCGGTGAAGGGCTTGTCCTTGGGCGCGTACACCTGGACGGTTTTGATCTCAGGCGACATGCCCATGACGTGGATGCCGTACGCGGCCTTGGGGTCAGTGAGCCGCACATCGACGGCGCCGTCCGTGCGCTGGAGGCCGGAGAAGTTGTCGTCGAGGAATTGATCGTCGAGCGCTTTTCCATCCGCGGCGTTGTAGTCGTACTCGGTGCCTTTGACGGGCTTCAGCTTGCCGGTAGGGAAGACGTCGTCGTAGTTGTTGACCAGGGCCAGCTTGGAGGCGGGGACATGCAGCCGGGCCTGCGTGCGGTCGCCGCTGGGGATGGAGAAGTACGGGTGCCAGCCGATGGACATCGGCTCTGCTTCTTTGCCGACGTTTTTCGCGGTGATGGTGGCGACCACGTCGTTTTTCTGCAGGTCGATGGTGAAGTTCAGGTCTGTGTCGGAGAGCCAGTAGCCACCGAAGTTGCCGGCGTGGATGACTCCGCTCACGGCCTGTCCGTCGCCGTCTGGAGCGGTCTTCACGTCTTCGGTTTTGGAGTCTAGGATGAGGCCGTGTATGGCGTGGGGCTCAGCTCCGGCGTTCTTGCCCTTCCAGTTGGCTGGGAGCGTGAGGGTGTGGCCGTGCCAGTCTGTGGTGATGGTTTTGCCGTTGCCGGAGAGCTTGCCGCGAATGCGGTTGGGGTAGGGAACCAGGAAGGCGCCTCCGAAGGAGAAGGAGGCGTTGCCGTTCATGTCGGCATCACTGCCGGTCAGCTTCGCTTTGGCCTCGTCGAGGGAGGGCGAGTAGAAGACTTTAGTGACGCCACGGCCGGGGATATTCGCGGTGATCTGGAAGAGGTTCATGCCGCGGCCAGGCAGCACCTGGGCGGAGAGGAACTCTGGCTGTTTGCCGCTTTCCGTGGGATTGCGTGTAAGCGTGACCACGTCCTCGCCGTTGACCTGGACCGTCTTTGCCGCCTCGGAGGCAGGCTGCGGATTGCTGTTGGCGGCTGACTGCAACCCGCTCTGTTTACACCCGGATATCAGTAATACCGATGCGGCGAGCACTACATACGGGAGTGCCGTTCTTCTTTGTGCATCCTTGAGCATGGAAAACGTTCCCCTGTGTTGACTCTCTGTGTGTCTTCTTGCAGCGACCTTACTCGCGTTCGCCCCTCGCCTACCCGAAGCGCCCCTATTCTACGCTCCCCGCGGCCACGACTTGCCGGGTGCGTTGCCGCCTAAAATAGAGAGTGAGTCCGCCGATGATCCGCCGAGCAGCATCCCTTTCCCCTCTTCAGCTTCTGAACCAGCGCATTGTCAGCTGCGAACGCTGCCCGCGCCTGCGCAGCTACTGCACGGAGATTGCGACCAACAAGCGTCGTGCCTACAGGCACGAGACATACTGGGGCAGGCCGGTGCCGGCCTTCGGCGATGAGCAAGCCCGGGTGTTGATCCTGGGGCTGGCTCCGGGTGCGCACGGGTCCAACCGGACTGGACGGCCATTTACTGGCGATGGTTCGGGCAACTTCCTGTATCCAGTGCTGTACGAGGCGGGGTTTGCGTCGCAGCCGACGGGGGTGGCGGTCGATGACGGGCTGACGCTGCACGACGCATTGATTACTTCGGTCGTGCGCTGTGCTCCGCCGGACAATAAACCGTGGCCGGAGGAGCTGCATAACTGTGCGCCGTTTCTGGACGACGAGGTCGCGCTGCTGCCCCGGCTGCGGGCGGTGGTCTGCCTGGGGCGCATCGCCTGGTCGGGGTACCTGGCTCACCTGAAGAGGGCAGGGTACACGGAACGGCTGAGCCGGTTTGCCTTTGCGCATGGCGCAGAGTACGAATTGCCGGATGGCAAGCGGCTGCTGGGGAGCTACCATCCATCGCTCCAGAATACGAATACTGGACGCCTGACACGGGATATGTTTTTGGCAATCTTTTTACGGGCTCAAGCGATTCTAAGTGCCGGAAAATAAAGCATCTTAAGGAGGCCAAAACAGCATCAAGGCTGAGTACTTCTGGAGGTAAGGCGATTATGGTTACGATCCTGGTCATCATTCTGGTGCTTATGCTGATTGGCGCATTTCCAAGCTGGCCCCATAGCCGCAACTGGGGATATTACCCGTCGGGCGGGCTGGGGATCATCGTTGTTATTCTGATCATTCTGCTATTGCTAAGGGTGATTTAGAAGAGGGTGCAGGGAAGAGCGCCGGCTGCTATGCTGAGTGCTGGTGCTTCCAGGTGCACGCCAGGCGGGAGTAGTTCAGTGGTAGAACGCCAGCTTCCCAAGCTGGATGTCGCCGGTTCGATCCCGGTCTCCCGCTCCAGAATCCCGTCGAATGAGCGTGCTACAATTAAGCTACGCTCAGTGATTTGGTAGTGAGCCGTTCTCGCCCATCCAAGCAAGACCGTCCGCGTTTGTTTCCGAAGCCCCTACAGCGTATCCGCCTCGTCATGGACGATGTGGCCTGACTTTGCATTCTGAGCACCAATGGCGTCTCAGCTCCCAAAGCAGAACTGTTTGCGCGGCATGCCGTGGTCGAAGCTTCTTCGTATCGACTGACTGAGTGGACCCCACTCCGGCCTTCCAGCACACCTTAGAGTTCCTCTCAGCCGGACGAAGCCGCGCTGGGACTGTCCAGGAGTTCGCGCCCGCAAAAGGGATGGCCATGCCGGCGAACGGACTCAAAGGATCTAAGTGACTGATTTCAAATTGTTTAATCTGTCGCCAGCGTTGAGCAAACGACTCGCCGCGGCAAATTTTTCTACACCTACGCCGGTACAGGCTGGTGCAATTCCTCCGGCGCTTGCCGGCTCTGATGTATTGGCCACGGCCCAGACGGGCACGGGTAAAACGCTCAGCTTTTTGATCCCACTCATCGAGCGCATGGGGCAGTCGCAGCGCAAGGGTATCCACGCCCTGATCCTGTTACCCACCCGCGAGCTCGCCATGCAAGTGCAGAGCGAGTACCAGAAGTTCTCTACTGGCAATACGCATCCCTCGGCCCTGGTTGTTGGCGGTTTGCCGGAAGGTCCGCAACTGCAGGCGATCCGTCGCGGTGCGCGCCTGATCATCGCAACGCCGGGCCGTCTGGAAGACTTCCTAGACCGCAGGCTGGTCAAGCTGGGTGAGGTTCAGATACTGATTCTCGACGAGGTAGACCGGATGCTCGATATGGGCTTCCAGCCTGCGATCAAGCGCATTGTGAGCATGTTGCCCACCGAGCGCCAGACGCTCTGCTACTCCGCGACCCTGGAAGGCCAGGTGCGGGATGTGGCAGCGAAGTATCTGCGCAACCCGGTGCGGATCGAGGTTGGCTCGTCCCGCAAACCAGCGGAGAACGTCGAGCTGCGAACCTTCGAAGTAGAGGCAGACAAAAAGCTGCCGCTACTCGAGCATCTGCTAGGGACGGACTCAGGCAGCTTCCTGGTCTTCGTGCGGACCAAGCATGGAGCGGACAAGGTGGCGCGCAAGCTGACCCACTCGGGCTGGAGCGCAACGCGCATTCACGGCGATCGCACTCAGGCCCAGCGGAGCGCTGCTCTACGCAGCTTTGCCAAAGGACAGCACCGCGTCCTGGTCGCGACCGATGTGGCCGCGCGCGGCATCGATGTGGCTCACGTAGCGCATGTCGTGAACTACGACCTGCCCAAAGAAGCCGATGACTTCGTGCACCGCGTAGGCCGTACGGGCCGGGCGGAGCGGTTAGGCGTCGCCTCCACCTTCGCGGGGGCGGACCAGCAAAAAGAGCTGCGCAAGATTGAGAGAACTCTGCGGGTCTCCATGAAGCGCTTCCGGGTGAAGGATCTGCCGGCTGCTGCTCCAGCCGCAGCCGTTTAGCGAAGAGGAGGCCGCCAGATTGGCGGCCTCTTCTGTTTGATACTCTCGGCAGTACATTATTTTTTACCCGCACCGACCACTTCCACCGAGTGCTTCACGGGGGTGGTTGCCGATGTTTTGGTGTGGCCGTTCGTGACTTGCTTGTTGCTCTTGCCATTCGCGGCATTGAGCACCTCTTCTGGCGTGTCTGCCACCTTCAGGCCGTACATGCCAATCCAGTCGCCCACGCCGTCTTTACCCTGTTGGCCTTCGCCGGTGGAGTCATTGAAATACTCGTCCACGACTCCGGGGGTCGGCGGCAGCTTGCCGATGGTGAAGCGGTCTTTGCCCATGCTGTCCAGGGCCGCGGCAAAGGCCTTCATGTGCGTGATCTCGCGCGTCATCAGGAATTGCAGAGCGTCTTTGGAACCCTGGTCATCTGTCAAAGGGATGAGGCGCTCATAGGTGATCTTCGCGCGTGCTTCGGCTGCGATGTTGTTACGCAAATCGACATCAAGCTCGCCACTGACCTTGAGATAATCCGCTGTCCAGGCATTTCCCATGGAGTTACGGAAGTCCAGACCACCGCCACCGACAACGGCAATAAGCGGATCCTGTTCTGCATGCTCCATGGCCTTCTTGATAGGCTTAAGGTGCATCCGGATAAGCGCGCCTACGACTTCCAGGTGACTTAGCTCTTCGGTGCCGATGTCCATCAGCAGATCCTTGCGCTCGGGATCGTCGCAGCTGTAGCCCTGCACAGTGTATTGCAAAGCAGCTGCGAGTTCGCCATTCGCTCCGCCGAACTGCTCGAGTAGCATGTTGCCGAAGCGCACGTCGGGTGTGCCAACGTTTACGGAATACATTAGATTTTTAACGTGATGATACATAGATCCTCGATTCACATAGTGAGTTGGGGGGTAAGCGTCCATATCGGTGGAGGCTGATGGCTTGACGCGCGAAGAGTCATGCGTTTCATCCACTGCACACTCAAGGCAGCGTCTTTGTATTGGGATGCTGAAACGGAATGAGTGGTGCGTCTCTTGGGGCGCGGAAGTGGTTGTTGCCCTGACTAAGCGATAGAGCGCGGGATGCTCCGTTGCTGCTAACTTGAGAGGTATGTCTGCTTCCCTGAACAGCTTAAGTCCTGTCGAAGTTCCGATTTTCGAAGGCGTGTGTCTCCGGGCGGAGGCGCTGGCCGATCAGTTGACCAGCGAGAGCAGATCTGCCCTGCAATCTGAAGTGATCGCTCAGGTTGAGCGCCTGCACCGGGCGGGTCTGCTTATCGCGCCCCTGCCAGTTGGGCTTGGGGGCGTAGGTCTGGGGCTTCCCCGCCAGCCGCACAGCGCGCTCCTGCGCGTGTTGGCCGCCGTTGGCCGCGGGAGCCTCGCGCTGGGTCGCTTGTACGAAGGCCACGTGAATGCACTGCTGCTGATCGCTCACTACGGAACTGTGGAGCAGCTGGAACGCGCAGCTGTGGATGCAGGGGCAGGCATGCTCTTCGGCGTATGGAATACGGGATCGCCAGAGCTGCTGCAACTGGCGCCGGAGAGCAGCGGCCGGTACACATTTCGCGGAGGGAAGACCTTCGCCTCGGGTGCTTCGTTCGTCCTGCGTCCCCTGGTCACGGCGGCGCTGCCGGACGGCGGATGGCAGATGACAGTGGTGCCTCTGGATCAGGTACACGCGGAGGTGGATGATTCTGCGTGGCAGCCGCTTGGAATGGAGGAATCGTTCAGCGGCAACATCGACTTTACGGGCGCTTCGATTGGAGCGGAGTGGCTGATTGGCGCCCCCGGCGACTTTTACCGCGAGCCGCTCTTCAGTGGTGGCGCGATCCGCTTTACTGCGGTGCAGACTGGAGGCGCGGCGCGGCTAATGAGTGATTTTCTCGAGTGGCTCCGCACAACGAAACGAACCGAGGATCCTTACCAGATCGCGCGTGCTGCGGAAGTCGCCATCGCCGTAGAGGAGGGCTTCCTCTGGATCCGCCGCGCGGCGGAGATGGCCGACCGGCACTTCTACTCGCAAGATCTCCAGACTTTGCCGAACCAGAGCGTTGCGACGATGATCCGCATCGCGAACATGACACGTACCGCAGTCGAGGAGGTGTGCGCGCGGGTGATGCGGCTGGTGACGGTAGGGGTGGGGGCCCGTGGTCTGCTGCGTCCGCACCCCTTCGAAGGCACGATTCGCGACTTGACGATGTACCTGCGCCAGCCTGCGCCGGACCAGACGCTGGCGAATGTAGGCCGGGCAGTGCTGCGAGAGGCAAAGGCCGCGCAGGAGTACTGGCCGGCACTGGATTGACATGGCGAGACACCCGATGCCTGAGAGCCTGCCCCCTGACTACTTCGACGATGTGTATGCGCGCCATGACGACCCATGGGATTTCGAGACCAGCGAGTATGAAATGTACAAGTATGCCGAGACACTCCGGACACTGCCGCGGCCGCACTACGCACGCGTGCTGGAGATAGGCTGCTCGATTGGCGTGCTTTCATGTCAGCTGGCGGAGCGATGCGGCGCTCTGCTGGCGGTGGATGTCGCCGATGCGGCACTCCAGCGTGCGCGTGCCCGCTGCGGCACGCGGCCCAATGTGTGGTTTGAAAAGATGAATGTGCCGGATCAGTTCCCCGACGGGCTCTTTGATTTAATTGTGGTCTCCGAGGTGGCGTACTACTGGTCGCGTGATGACCTAAAGCGCGCGATGGAACTCATCGCGGAACACCAGTCAGCTGGAGCGGAACTACTGCTGGTGCACTGGACGCCGGTCGTGCCAGACTATCCGCAGACCGGCGATGCGGTGCACGACGCGTGGCTCAAGCGACCTGAGTGGAAGCACCGAACGGGAGAGCGGCGGGAGAAATATCGTATCGATCTTCTCCAGCGGTTATAGGTCGAGCGGCTGTAATCAGGCCGTGGATGCGGCGTTGCACTGCGGCAAGCTCCCGGCTTATCTCTCCCTTGCGCTTGTTTCGCGGGCAGAGCCGGTCGAGAGTTGCGTAATATCCGGAGTGTTCGAGTATCCCTGAGAACGCGGCAGGCGAGCGGAAAAGTGCCCGCAGACTCTCGGGAGATTTTGCGAGTGTCGAAGCAGACCTAGCGAGTGACTGCTCGTCAAGGTGAGCGCCGGAGCAGCTTTGGTTCCAGAGTCTTCGTAACGTGCCGCGAAGCGCGCACGATTGGTACAGAAAGTTCGCGCTTTCGACCCGCCATGGATCGCCCTCCGCCGCGTAGTCGCGCCAGGTGCGGAGCTGCCAGGAGAGGCCGATGCCGGCGCGTCCGTCCGTGCGTCCGGAGGTCTTTACCCGTACCCGGGGTTCATGCCGGAACCTGGCGCCCACTGCTTCGAGAGTTCTGTAGAAGGCCACATCTTCCAGTGGAGTGATGGGCTGCATGCCGCCTGCTCGCTCATAGATCGCGGCAGTGCAGGCCAGGCTGGCGCCAAAGTGTTGGTTGTGGCGTGGCCACGGGTCGTATGAAAGTGGGTCGAGCAAACTTTCGAGCTTCGCGACAGAGCGCTGATAACGGCGGTCCAGGATGTAGGTCGCGCGTGTACCATCGTCGAGCGTGGCGAGTGTTGTCTCATCTAGCTGGATGGCGCCCCCGACCGCATCGCAGCCGCGGTGAATCGCGCCGAAAGTTTCGGTGATCCAGTGGGGGGAGACGACGGTGTCTGCATCCGTTGACAGGATCACGCCGCCGCTGGCTGCCGTTTGTTTAAGCCGACGTGCAGCCTCATCCATCAACATGCTGCGCGCAGTGCCCACATGGGCTGTGGTCTGCGGCAGCGTGCATGTGATGGCATGCAATTGAAAGGAAGGATGACGCTGAGCAAAAGTCCGCACGGTTTCGACTGAGTTGTCCGTGCAGTTGTTGCAGAGCACAAGCACTTCATAGCGCTGGTGATCGAGCTTAGAGTGGTCGGCATAGCACTGATGCGCGAGAGCGGACAGCGCGTGGGGGAGATAGTGCTCTTCATTGCGCGCAGGAATGACGACACACGCTTCGCAAGTGGCGAGTGGTGGGCGGTGTACCAAATCGGGATAGCTGCGAACGTCAATCATTGGGTGAGAGAGGGGCCGTATGGGCCGCTAAGAGTAGCATCGCGCAACATTGCAGGCCATGATTTTTGAAGCCATAGGCGCTCACCTCCACCGTAGCGAAGACTGAAGCTGGCAATTTCGTCGGCGGTTTCTGGCGCAATTTGCGATGAGTAAATGGATGCGAAGTGTCGCTTCCGCTCCGCGGCGTCGTGTCTCTGAATGACGATTGGTTGAAGCGCGCTCCCTAGACGCGCACTGAATGTTTGCAGGCGCCTTTCGAAGACTGCATTCTCGACGCGCGCCGCATAAGGTAGATCTTCATAAAAAGCGATTGGAATAGATGCAAATGCTTGTATGCCAGCATCGCGGGCGATGCGGTGATCGATATGTTCGCCGAGCGCTAAGGGCAGAACGACGAGATCCGGCATTACCACAGTGCGCATGTGACGGGCGATCGTATCGACCTCCCGTGCATAAGCATCTTTGCTGAGTTGCAATGTGCAGACTTCTGCAATAGTAGCGCCGAGGCGCAAGGGAGCGTCGAGCAAATTGAGATCGACACACTCTAAATGTGCTGCGCTTGCACTTATAAACTGCCGATCTTCACATTGCCTGACTCGCGACACCATCTCAACGCGCTGCAAGGCTGGCTCTTCATCGCCCTCGATGTTAGGAGCGTAACTGCTTTGCGTAAAGCAGTTGAGCAGCGCCATCGATATAGCGCAACGCGACCAATGCAGCAGCGCGAGAGAACAAGAAAAAGCCGCATCATCGCGATGCGGAGAAACGACGACCAGAAGCATACGCGTGTGGGATGCATGGAATGCCGCGTTTGCGACGCAACACGAAAGATGAAACTGCATTTATACTGAAAGTACATCGGGCTACCAAACGCACGCGCCCTTGCATCTTACTTATTTCGCTCAGCGTAGTAGCTACCTGCCGCGTAGTGGCTCGCGTCGATTCGGACAACTTAATTTGTGTCAGGGGTGAATAGTACGCATGGTCAGCTCTGCGTCTTCAGGTGAAAGTGCGACAAACGCCGGGTACGTCGGCGAAATGGAGCCTGACCTGCTCTGCTTTAGTCATCTTCGCTGGGATTTTGTGTATCAGCGACCGCAACATTTGCTATCGCGGTGTGCCGAAATGCGGCGTGTGTTTTTTTGGGAGGAGCCTGTCTTCGTGGAGACCTTGCAAGCTTCGCTCCTCAGCGAGCGACGGGAAAATGTCGAGGTCATCCGTCCGCAGCTGCCTCAGACTACGCTGAGTGAAACGGTCCCGGGAGTTCTTGAACACCTGCTGCACTCCTTTCTTGTTTCGCGAAAGATCAACGATTTTGTGAGCTGGTATTACACGCCTATGGCACTTAATTTCACTGCGAAGCTGAAGCCTGCAGCAATTGTGTACGACTGCATGGACGAACTCGCTGCCTTTCAGGGAGCGCCGCGGGAACTGCAGGGCTATGAGGCGGAGCTTCTGAAAAAAGCGGATGTGGTCTTTACTGGGGGGCGAAGCCTTTATGAGAGCAAAGTGAAAACGTATCCCAAGGCCTTGCTGTTTCCAAGCAGCATCGACCGCGCACACTTTGCTTCCGCGCGTACTGAGCAGGCGGAACCGGAGGATCAAGTCGAAATTCCGCATCCTCGGGCTGGCTTTTATGGCGTTCTCGATGAACGGCTTGATCGCGAGCTACTCGCAGCACTCGCAAAGCTTCGCCCAGAGATTCATTTCGTGATGATTGGGCCAGTCGTGAAGATACGTCTCGAAGATCTGCCACAAGCAGACAATTTGCACTACCTCGGAAAGAAATCATACCGCGAGCTGCCCGCGTATCTTGCGGGTTGGGACGTGGCAATTCTGCCTTTCGCGTTGAATGAGGCGACCAGATTTATCAGCCCTACGAAGACGCCAGAATATCTTGCGGCGGGCCGCCCTGTTGTGTCGACGCCCATTCGCGATGTGGTGCGTGATTATGGCGATTGTGGTCTGGTAGCGATTGCGGCTACCCCAGAGGAGTTTGCGGATGCGCTCGATCATGTTGTGTCAGGAATGACGGAGGGGTGGGCAAGTGCAGTAGATGCCGTGCTGGCGGCGAATTCATGGGACCAAACCTGGAGCAGGATGTGGAGCGAAGTGGAACAAGTCTTGCGTCACAAGAATGCGTCTCTCAACGTAGAAGCTTAGAAGAGCCTGGAGAAAACACTTGTACGATTATTTGATTGTTGGAGCTGGATTTGCAGGGAGCGTGTTAGCCGACAGGCTGGCTCGCGTGGCGCATCAGCGCGTGCTCGTCATCGATCGCCGTCCGCACATAGGTGGAAACGCGTTCGATTTCTACGACAAGGCAGGCTTGCTGGTGCACTTGTATGGCCCGCACATCTTCCACACAAATTCGGCGGAAGTGTTCACCTATCTGTCGCAATTTACCGAGTGGCGCCCCTACGAGCACCGTGTGCGGGCGCAGGTCGATGGAAAGCTGTTTCCAATCCCAATCAATCTCGATACGGTAAATCAGTACTACGGGCTCAAGCTCGATGGGCAGCAGATGCAGACGTTCCTACGAGAGATTGCCGAACCGCGGACGCAATTGAAGACCTCCGAAGATATTGTCGTGAGCAAAGTGGGTCGTGAGCTCTACGAGAAGTTCTTCCGCAACTACACCCGCAAGCAATGGGGATTAGATCCCTCAGAACTGGATGCCTCCGTTGCGGCGCGGCTGCCGGTCCGGCACGACCGCGACGACCGCTACTTCACCGATGCATACCAAGCGATGCCATTGCAGGGCTACACGAAGATGTTCGAGAAGATGCTGGACCATTCGTGCATCGACGTGATGCTGAATGCGGACTATCGCGAGATTGCCAAAACGGTTTCGCACTCGAAGTTGATTTATACCGGCCCGGTCGATGAATACTTCGGCCTGGTCTACGGCAAGTTGCCGTACCGTTCACTTCAGTTCAGGCACGAAACATACAACAAGCCGTTTTTTCAGACGGCTCCAGTCGTGAACTACCCGAACGATCAGGCTTATACGCGAATTACGGAATTCAAATACCTGACGGGGCAAACACACGCTAAAACAAGCGTGGTGTATGAGTACCCGACTGCGGAAGGGGATCCGTATTATCCGATCCCGTGCCCGGAGGCGAATGAGCTCTACCACCGCTACAAATTGCTAGCGAATGCGGAGCGCGACGTTCACTTTGTAGGCCGCCTGGCTACCTACAAGTACTACAACATGGACCAGGTGGTGGCGCAGTCGCTCACCACTTTCCGCAAGATAGCGCAGCAGATGCCGCATCTGGCGACGAGTTATCCGGCGGTGCTGGCTGGTGAAATACCGGCGTAAACTCTGCAGCCTACGCTAACACCAGGCGTTCATTTCGCGAGAGCTGATCGGAAGGTCGATCGGAGACTCCGTCCAAGACTCGCGCAATGGACGCCTGTTCCTCTTTCAGCTGGTTGACCATCACCGGGCGTAGCCGGTGTTCGTCCCATGTGCGATCCGCTTCGATGAGTCCGCATTCACAGTGGCGGTTGTCCTCCCAGCCGGGATAATCCATCACTGGATAGAGGCAGAGCCCTTCCAGCGGCACTCCGTCTTGCAGGGCTCCCCGGACGGCACCGGAGACGTAGCGAAGCCACCCCGCATTGCTGACGCCCTCAGCCCCAGTCTCTGAGATAAACAAGGGGCGACCGTAGCGAGCATAGACATCCGCGAGCATCCATTCCAGCGGGCGGTGCTCTGGATGACCCAGTGGTAATTGATATCCTTTATGCATCCACTGGTTGTTCCAGTAGTAATTCATGCCCACGATGTCCAAATACTGCGGCGCGCCCCCCAGCTCCGGATGCAGCCTTCCCGTGAGCATGTCCCATGATTCATATTGGGCAAGAACATACTGCGCAATCTTCACGTCATCGTTCGGTATCTTCGGATTAGGAATGATATGAATGATTGGCTCTGGTTGTACGAAGCGCGCGCGCGTGTCGACCGATCGGACGGCTTCGATGGCGGCAATGGATGCCAGAACCAACTGCTGCTTGAATCTGCCTCCGCTGCCTTTTTTGTAGGGATAGAAGGCCCGGCGGTCACCACCGATCCATGACCAGAACGAGATCTCGTTGACTGGGGAGTAGAACGGGACAGCATCCGTCTCGTCACGAATGAGCTGCGCTGCTGCACGCGCAAAAGCGGCAAAACGGTCAACGAAGGCAGAAGAGAAGATGTCGATGTCGTGAGGCAAGCCCCAGTGACAGAGATCCCAGATGACCTGCATGCTGCACTCCCGCGCCGCGCGCACCATGGGAAGAAAGCTGTGCCAGTCGTACTGGTGCGGTGCCCGCTCGATGAGGTGCCAGCGAAGTCCATCGCGCACCGTGCGAATGCCTACGGACGCCAGCAGCCGATAATCCTCAGCGACATACTCGAAGTGGCGTGTGCCCTCGATGAGGTCTAATTGCTTATGGTCCGGGCGGCGATGGGACGACGCCTCAAAGCCACCGATGAAAAAGCTCTCGAAGAGGTGAGACATATCTATTAGGATGCCATGCTTTTTCGGACTTGGGGATGACACAAGCGGGTGAGAGCTTGAGAGCACGAATGCTATTCTGGCATCAACTTACAGTGCAGACAAAGCCGGAGCCCGATCCAGCATGAGCGGCAGTAGCGTTTCGCAAGCGGAAGAGAGTGGTCGAACGCGCCCGTGGATCACACTCATCTTCTCCACTCTGGTTGCCTTGTACTGCCTTTGGGTGCTGCTGCTGCCAATATTTCCGTCGCAAGACGGACCGATGCACCTGTTCTTTACGCATGTGCTCTCGCAGTTGCTAGCGCATTCCTCGCCGGTGTACGAGCACTACTACTACATTCGCCACATCCTGCCGCCGTATTCACTCTACTACTACCTGCTGATCGCGTTGTCGAAGGTAGTCCCGTTGCTATGGGCGGATAAAATCGTAGTCGCGCTCGCGATTGCTGGATTCGCTTTCGGTCTTCGCTACCTCTTCATTGCGTTGGGCCGCAATGGTCAAGTCATGGCCATGCTGATCTTTCCAGTTCTGTTGAACTGGCCGCTGTTTATGGGCTTCGTTAACTTCATGCTTTCGCTCGCGATGGGAGCATGGGCGTTGGGTGTCTGGACGCGCATGGAAGAACGCCCAAGTGCGGGAAAGCGGATCGCGTTCGCTCTGCTGCTGGTTTTGATGACGCTGACGCATCCGGTACCGGTTGGGCTGGTGCTGGTCTTCTGCTGTGGCGATCTGGTCTTTCGTACCGTGGATAGTTGGCGTCTTCAGAGAGCTAAGATTGCAACACCTGAGCGGAGAGGACCGTGGCTCAAAGACCTACTGCTCGTGCTCGTTGTAGGTGCGTGCTGTGCGGGGTATGTGTCGCTCTTCACCGTAAAGCACATTGGTCAGCAGGGTGAGCCGGCACCCTCTCTCTTGGCAACTGTTATTCTCCTTCTGCACGGCCGGGGCCTGGTGTTCTTCGGGGGAAGGCAGCTTGGCACATTGGTCTACCGGCTTAGCACGTACGTGTGCCTGCTGGTTGCGCTGTATTTCGGCGTGGCCGCGTATCTGCGCCGGGGAACCAAAGCAGTGCACCGCCTGCCGCGGTGGTTGATCTTTGCGGCTCTGATGTTCATTGCGCTTCCGATCATTCCTCCGGACCTGAACAACTCGCATTTTTTCCGCGACCGGCTTGTAATCGTGGTCTGGATAGCAGCCTTTGCCGCAGGCAGCAGGTACGGCGACCTATCCAGGATCGCGCGTACTGTGCTGGTGTCGTATGGAGCGGTCGTTGCAGTTGCGGTGCTGGCTGCCTCCAATGCAAAGATTCACCCCATCGCCGAGCGGGTGGCTGAGGTCGTAAACAGCCCACTTCCTCGTTACGGCACGGTAGGTCTGCTGCTTCCTGGAGCGAAGAATGATGTTTCAGCAGTTTCGCTCACTTTCGATCCGATGGGCTGGGCTGGGGCTCATTATCAGAGACGCACCGGCGGCGTGATGTTGAACACTCCATGGCTGGATTTGCCTATTCTTCCGATCGGCGCGCGTCAGGGATTGCTGACGGATAAGCTGTCACCTCACACGGTGGAGGTGTATTCACTTCTTCGAGCGGATCTGCTCAAGTCGGCAAAAATTCGAAGCGTGGTGTACCCGATGAGTGATTACGCCATGCTGATAGACGAGAGCGGCCAGGCTACAACGGCCCCTCTCGATCCAGTTCTGGCCGCCGACACGCAGGATAGCTGGTCTTGCGAAAAGCATGACTGGTTCGTGCTGTGTGCGCGGCATCCGAAGTAGCAGCGTTTCTTCTTTACGTGGAAGATTAGCTCCGCCGCTCCAGTACCGCGCGGGTGATGTACAAGGGCCGCTGTTTGGATTCCGTGTAGATGCGGCCGATGTACTCACCGACGATGCCCAGACTAATCATCTGCATGCCACCGAGAAAGAGTATGCCCACAAAGAGCATTGCCCAGCCGCGCACCCAGCTATGGGTAAAGAGCCGCACAAAGAGGGTGTACAGAATGCCGAAGCAGGAGAGCAGCGCGACGAGAAAGCCCGCGACTGTGACAAATCGCAACGGTACAGTGGAGAAAGACGCAATGCCGTCCACCGCGAGATTGATCATCTTCCGTAACGGATATTTTGTGGTTCCAGCAAAGCGCGCGCTGCGCGAGTACAGAATGCCGCGCTGACGAAAGCCGATCCAGCTACCCATCCCGCGCAGTAAGCGATGCCGCTCCGGCATGGCGCGCATGGCATCCACGGCGCGACGGTCCAGCAGCCGGAAGTCCCCGGTGTCGAGCGGTATTTCCACGTCCGAGAGCGCATTGATCACGCGATAGAAGGCCTTGGCGGTCCAGAGCTTGAAGCCGGTCTCGCCCTCGCGCATTCTGCGAACGCCGTAGACCACCTCGTAACCTTCGCGCCAGGTGCGCACCATGTCGTGAATCAACTCTGGGGGATCCTGCAGATCGGCATCGATGATGACGACCGCATCGCCCGTTGCGGCATCGAGGCCGGCAGTAACGGCAGCCTGATGCCCGAAGTTGCGTGAGAGCGTGAGCACCACTACATTGGGATCACGTTCGTAGATCGCCTGCAGTTCGCGAAGCGTGCCATCGCTCGAGCCGTCATCGATATAAAGAATCTCATAGCGCATATCGCCGGCGCTGAGAACCCGCGTGAGCCGTGTGTGGCACTCCCGGATGCCTTCTTCCTCATTGAAGCAAGGGACAATGACACTGAGTCGCTGGTTGCTCGCCATCTGCGGAACAGCGGTATCTGGGATGATCTCTGGGGCCAATGACTGGAGACTATTCGCTATACCTAGGTTGGACGTCGCGAATGTCAAGCGTAGCGGCTCCCTGTCCCGTTCAGCCAAATCTTAGCAGAGCCATCATTGTTTATAGGCAATATGCAGGTCGCCACCGTGGCCCTCGTCTGGAATCGTGGTCACGAGGGCGCGCCGGTCATGTTCGTAGCTGACCAGCGGCTGCGCCGCATCGCCGGAGAGCGTAGCCGTTGCCTGCCCTGCCGGTGCTCCGAAGACTTCGACCCGCAGCTGCTTCCACCACGCTGGATAGCTTCCCTCATGCGGACTGAAATGCACAATGATCCCGTCGGGCGAGACGGCACACGTAAACTGCATCCGCAGGAATACGCCATGCTGATAGCTGGTGGAAACACCGTCGTCCCCGTAAACCGATCCCTTGCACTCTCGCGCTGGACCAGTCGTCACTACATTTGGTGGATAGACGCGGAGGGTGAGGGGACCTTGCGGCACTTCTGCCGTGCTCTGGACCAGTGGCTGCATGGGCAGGATGGAGCCTTCCCGGACATAGACCGGTAGCGTATCGAGTGCCGGATGAATAAGCACGGGAGTGTTTGCGGAGGCTTGCTGGACACCCTTCATCTGCTCGCCGTCGTGGCTACCGATCTTTGCGCGTCTCGCTATTTTCTCGCCGGTCCAGTAGTCGTACCAGTCCACTGGCGGGAACTGGACCTCGTAGGTGTCCAGTTCGTCGGGATACGGTGCGGGCGCAACGAGCATGTCCGGACCGAACATGAATTCTGCGCCGGCATCAAGATCGAGCGGGTGTTTGTCCGCCGTCGCGTCAGGGAACTCGACGAACAATGGCCGGGTGATGGGCACGCCCGTGCGCGACATCTCCTCCGCCGTGGTGTAGAGATATGACATCAGGCGATAGCGCTCTTCAATAAAGCGGCGGCGGATGTTCTCCTGCTCCGGCCCGTTGACCCAGGGCTCCTGGAAAGCCGTGCCCTTTGCGGTATGATCGCGATCGATGGGCTGAAAGGCGGCGAGTTCCGTCCAGCGCGTTAGCAGGTCTGCCTGCGGCGTGCCCGCGTAGCCGCCCACGTCTGCGCCACTCATCGCGAATCCGCTGAGACCCAGGTTGAGCAGCATGGGCGTGGTCATGCGCAGATGGTTCCAGGTGCTGGAGTTGTCGCCAGTCCACGTCGCTGAGTAGCGCTGGCCGCCGGCGTAGCTGGCTCGTGTCATCACAAAGGGCCGCATCGTCGGTGCGATCTTCTGCATACCCTCGTAGGTCGCGCGCGAGTTCTCCATGCCGTAGACGTTGTGTATCTCCCGCTGTGACGTGGTGCGTTTCTTGAAGCCGGGTTCGTCGATGCGGTCCTGCACGTCGTCGGGCATCGTTTTGGTGGGGACGTTGAAGATGGCAGGCTCGTTCATGTCATTCCAAAAGCCCGACACGCCATCTGCCATGAATGGCTTGAAGAGTTCGCCCCACCATGCGCGGGTGCTGGCCTGGGTGAATTCAGGGAAGACCGCGGGACCTGGCCACACTACGCCGGTGTAGGTCGAACCATCTGGCAACTTGACGAAGTGGTCCTGGGCGATGCCGCTGTCGTATGGCACGTATCCCGCGTTGGGCAGCTTGGCGATGTGCAGATCCACGATGGTGACAATATGAAACTGTTGCTGTTTTAGATCCGCGATCATCTTTGCGAAGTTGGGAAAGCGTGCAGTATCGACGGTAAAGGGCCGGTTTTCCTTCTGGTAGTCGATGTCCAGCCATAGCACATCGGTGGGGATCTTGTCTGCGCGCAATCTATTGGCGATCTCGCGCACCTGCGACTCGGGGTAGTAGCTGTAGCGCGATTGCTGATAGCCGAGCGACCAAAGCGGCGGCAGCGGTGTGGTTCCCGTGAGCCAAGCATAGGCGCCCAGCACCTGCTTGGGTTCTGGGCCGTACATCACGTAGTAGTCGAGCGGACCGTTCTCCGCGCCAAAGGAGTAGGCATCGTGCTGTTGCTTGTCGAAGTCAAAGCTCGAGCGCCAGGTGTTGTCCATAAAGACGCCCGTCGTTCGGCCTTCGTGCACGCTCAGGAAGAAAGGAATGGTCTTATAGAGCGGATCTGTCGATTCCTGGTAGCCGAAGGCATCGGTGTTCCACATGGTGTACGCCTGGTTGCGCCGGTCCAGCGGTCCCGCCTTGTCACCCAGACCGAAGTAGTGCTCGTCGGCGGGCGAGTGCTCTGTCACGCGAAAGGTGGTGCCGTTGTACTCGATAGGGAAGCCGGGCTGGCTCGCCTGGATGATATTGCCCTCCAGATTCGTGATGGTAATGGCCATGGTCGCGCGTGCGATGCTGACGCGCATGGATTTGGTGCTGAAACCAACGATGTTGGCATCGCTGGCCGGCGTGACCGCGACCGAGGACTGCCGCGGCGTCTTCAAGACCGCCCACGAAGCGTCCTCTGGCAGCTCTCCTTGAGCCCCAATGCGGATACGAAGAATATCGTCGCGCAGGGCTGTGATTTGCAGCAGCGCCGCGCCACTTCTGAGCTCGATGCCGTTCGAAAGCGGTTTACTGCCGGTCACGGTGTGGAGCAGGAGAGCTTCTGATTTGGCGACCGCGCGTTCGGCTGCGCTCGGGAAGGGTTGTAAGAGCGCGGAGAGAGCCGCTACGGAGAGAAGTACATAATGCAGAGTCGAGAGGTGCTTACCCACGTGCTGGATCCTGAGACCGGAGTGTGCAGTCTCAGTGAGTTTAGCCGCTCTGACTGGCTGGAGGCATTCCCTTGTTTTCGTGTCGTGGGAGTGCGCCTGCGAAGGATTGACACACCTCGCAGGCGCTCAGGCAATCACTGGGCCGACGGCGTTGTCCCGGGCGTGGCTGGCGGGATAGCGCGGAGATACTCGTAGATGGCCCGCAGATCATGGTTCGTCATGTTCTGGTAAGACGGCCAGGGCATGACCTGCAGCAAGGGTCCGTATTGCGGGTGAACGTGATCGTAGTCCGTGCCTTTGCGCATGATCTGCACAAACTCGGCGTAGGTGCGACCGCCGGGAAGCCCATTCTCCGGCGTCAGATTCCGCGAGACAAAGGGGCCGAACAATTGCCCACCTGCCAAATAGTGAGCGCTGTTGATCTTCTTGGGCTGACCCAGAAATGGATTGCCGCCTGGAGCAAACGATGGGTTAGTATGACAGTCGTTGCAGCCGCCGGGCCCGTTGGCCAGGTAGCTGCCTAGGCCAACTAGCTCCAGGTCCTTGCCCTCCAGGTTCAGAGGCACGGGAGCGGCCTTGAATCCGCGAATGATGCGGTTGAGCTCCGTTGTTTCCGCGGAGTTTGCAGTGAGCGTGTTCGTCGCCTGTGCGCTAAGCGGTTGCGTCAGAAGGGTGACGGAGAGCCCCGCCAGCGCAAGTCCTGCCGCGGAAACCAGGGAGAGTTTCTTCATACCTTAACCTCGCTTGAATGTGAGTAGCCGGGCCCTGGAGTGCGCAGAAAGAATGCATCGCGCCGGCTGAGTACCGGTTTCCACGCCGCGTCAGAGTGCCATTGCCGGCGAGGTGAAGTCAAGTGAATTCGCTGACCGGCGTGGGGGACTTAGCAGGGTCTTCGTGAGGCAGGATCTGAGCGTACGGTTCGCCACGCGAAGTACGATTTCTCTCATACTGTCGACCTTCGGGGTTCAGTAAGACTACTAACGTACTTTCAGCAGTCCGGTAATGGCACGCGCAACATTCGCAAGAAGGATTTTCCGTGCGTGGCGCAGCAACTGCCACCCGCAATCCGTGTTTGGGAATGTGTGCGTCGTTTGCCCGCTCGAGCCAGAGCAGAGACGAATGCCGGGCGCTTTGCGGCCCATTATCCGAAGGAGATCGCTTTATGCTTAGATTCGCCAAACATTTCGCTCTAGCCACTGTCCTTACTGCGCTGCCTGCCTCCACGCTTTTCGCCCAGACCACCTATCACCAGCGCCACACCGTCAATGATCGCCGTCACGATGAGCAATCGCGTATTAAGCAGGGCTATGCCTCCGGTCAGATCACCAACAGGGGGGCCAGCAACCTGGAAGCGCACCAACACGCCATTCATAGCCAGGAGCGTGCCGATCGCGCCGCAAATGGAGGCCATCTGACTTCGCAGGACCGCCACCAGCTCGCACGCGAACAGAACCGGCAGTCGCAACGCATTTACAGGGATAAGCACAACGCCGCCACGCAACCCGGCGTCACCCCGCAGTAAGCAGTGCCAATGGCTCAGGAGACTAGAAGCTAGAGTCGTCTAGACGACCACAGCAGCGCGGCAAACAAAAACCCCGCAGGTTCGCGGGGTTTTTGTTTAAGCCAAGTGCTGTTTAGCTATAGAGTAGTACGCCATCCATCTTCTTCTCTTCGCCCTCTTGACCGACCGGGCGATAGAAGAGTTGGTTATTCTCGAGATAAACCTCGAGGAATGCGGGCCGCTCGGTGATGCCGCCGGCGATGAGCGCCTCCGACATCGGATCTTCAACGTATCGCTGAAGTGCGCGACGTAGCGGGCGAGCGCCGTAGGTGCGGTCGACCAGCGTCTTTTCGAGGATCCACTTCTTGGCGTCCTCGGTGACGGAGATGGTGATCGCCTTCTGTGCCAGATTGGTGTTGAGCTGCTGTACCAGCAGTTCGAGAATCTGGATCAGGTCGGCATCCGTCAGCGACATGAAGATGATGACTTCGTCCAGACGGTTCAGGAACTCCGGATTGAAGGTACGCTTGACCTCGTTCTTTACCAGCTCTTCGACCTTCTCCATCCGCAGGTCTTCCCGATCGGACGAGAAGCCCAGCCCCTGCTGCTTCTGCAGGTGCCGCGCGCCGATATTCGACGTCATGATCAAAATGGTGTTCTTGAAGTCGACCGTGTTGCCGAGTCCGTCGGTCAACTGGCCGTCTTCAAAGACTTGCAGCAGGATGTTGAAGACATCCGGATGCGCCTTCTCAATCTCATCGAGCAGCACGACCGAGTAGGGCGAGCGCTTGACGCGTTCCGTCAACTGACCGCCTTCCTCGTAGCCCACGTATCCCGGAGGCGAACCGATCAGCTTCGAGACCGAGTGCTTCTCCATGAACTCCGACATATCGAAGCGGATCAGCATCTTCTCGCTGCCGAAGAGAAACTGCGCCAGGGTGCGCGCCATTTCTGTCTTGCCGACGCCTGTCGGTCCCAGGAAGAGGAACGAGCCGATGGGCCGGTGCGGGCTCTTGAGGCCGGCACGCGAGCGGCGAATTGCGCGGGCAAGGGCGCTGATGGCCTTCTCCTGCGAAATGACGCGTTTGTGCAGCTCTTCTTCCACCCGCAGCAGTTTCTGCGTCTCTTCTTCCTTGATAGACATGACCGGGACGCCAGTCCAGCGGCTAACCACGTCTTCGATATCGTCACGGCTCACGATGCCAGCGGTCGAATCATCAAGATGGTATTTGTCGCGCAGGGCACGCAGGTTCTCGCGCTCTTTGCGCTCTTCGTCGGAGTAAAAACGCGCCTTCTCGAATTCGTGGTTCGCGATGGCGTTCTCCATCCGGTGCACGATGAACTTAATCCGCTTCTGGACCTCGGTGATCTCCTCGGGCAGGGAGGTCTGACGTAGTTTTACGCGAGCGCCTGCCTCGTCGATGAGGTCGATAGCCTTGTCCGGCAGAAAGCGATCCGGGATGTATCGGTTCGAGTGCGAGACTGCGAACTCGATCGAATCATCGGTATAGGAGACCGCGTGAAACTTCTCGTAACGGTCCTTGATACCCATGATGATCTTGATGGCGTCCGCCTCGTTGGGCGGCGGCACCTTGACAGCCTGGAAGCGCCGCTCAAGCGAACGGTCTTTCTCGATCGACTTGCGGAACTCAGCCGGCGTGGTTGCGCCGATGCACTGAATCTCACCGCGCGAGAGCGCCGGCTTCAGGATGTTGGCCGCGTCGAGCGAGCCCTCGGCCGACCCCGCGCCTACCAATGTGTGGAGCTCATCGATGAAGATGATGGAGTTCTGATTCTCCATCAGCTCCTTCATGATGGTCTTGAGCCGCTCTTCGAACTGACCCCGATACTTGGTTCCCGCGACGATCAACGACAGATCGAGTGCCAGCACCCGTTTGTCGGCCAGAAAGCTGGGCACGTCGCCATCGGAGATCTTTTGCGCCAGCCCCTCGACAATGGCTGTTTTGCCAACGCCGGGTTCGCCGATCAGCACCGGGTTGTTCTTGGTGCGGCGGCACAGAATCTGTATCACGCGCTCCAGCTCCTGATCGCGCCCAACCAGCGGGTCCAGCTGCGTATCCATGGCCGCTTGTGTCAGATCCCGCGAAAACTCAGCCAACAAGCTGGACTCGCGATTGCGCTGCGATTGCGGAGCCTTTTCTTGCGTGGCCCGCGCCAGCTCTTCACGGATCGCGGCCAGGCGAAGACCGCGTTCGTGCAGGATCTCTGCAGCAAAACATTTTTCTTCACGCAAGAGCCCAAGCAGCAGGTGTTCCGTTCCAATGTGTTTGTGTGACAGGCGCTCAGCTTCTTCCGCCGCGTACGCCAGTACCCGCTTGCATTCGTTAGACAAGGGGAGGTCGACCGAGGTCGAGACCTTCTCCCGAATCGTCGTATGTCCCTCAATCTGCTTGCGGATCGATTCGACGGATGCGTGCGAGCGTAGAAAACGGTTGGTCAGCGCCTTGTCTTCCCGCAAGAGGCCGAGCAGCAGATGCTCAGTTTCAATATAAGGCGAGCCAAACTGGCTGGCCTCATACCGGGCGAAGAAGATGACGCGCCGCGCTTTTTCTGTATAACGTTCGAACATGTTCCCCCTTACGAAGCACTGTTGCCGTCTGCCGACAACCCCAATCCTCCGGTTACTGCTTCATTCCCAACTTCAGGGTCGGTATTAATATTATTAAAGATGCTCGACCCCACCACTACGACTCTGCCCGGCTCCTCAGGCCACTCTGGCTGGTTGATGCGGTCGAAATGGCTCGCTCAGCCCTCGAAAGACCTGCGCTACTGGCTTGAACTCTCCTCAGCTTCAGTTGCGATCTCCTCTCGCAAACTGAGCAGAGACGTCTTCCATCCGACCGCCATGCAGCCGCACTACCCGATCGCATCGCTTGGCGAGCTCCGCATTGTGCGTCACCAGAATTGAAGTCAGATCATGAGTCGAGTGCAGGCGCCCGATCAGCTCAAACATTGCGTCCGCGGTGACGGCGTCCAAGTCGCCAGTCGGTTCATCGGCGAGGAGCAACTTTGGCCCGGTGACCAGCGCTCGGGCAAGCGAGACCCGCTGCTGTTCGCCTCCGGAGAGCTCACCGGCTCGGTGTTCCGCGCGGTCCGCAAGTCCGACTTCATCCAGCCATGCAGCAGCCATCGCCAAGGCACTCTTCTTAGACTCGCCTCGGGCTAAAAGGGGCATCGCCACATTTTCTGCGGCGGTGAACTCCGGAAGCAGGTAGTGAAACTGCCAAACATAGCCGATCTGCCGATTCCGGAGCTCTGCTGCCTGCTTGGGAGACAAGTTTTTCAACTGGGTTTCCGCGAAGTATACGTCACCGCTCGACGGAGTATCAAGCGCTCCGAGAATGTGAAGCAATGTGCTCTTCCCGGCTCCGGATACTCCGATGATGGCCAGCAGTTCGCCCTGTGCCACCGTGAAGCTCATCCCTTCAAAGAGCACCAGCCGCCGAGGCTGGGCGGCAGACCCGGTGACATATTCCTTGCACAGTTCGTGAACGCGCACCAGAGGAGCCGCGCCTACCGACGAGAGTCCGCCAGGAAGCTCTGCCTCCAGCGTTCCGGCTGCTGTGCTGATCTCCATAACCTTGTCTATCACTTCTGATCCCAGGAGCGAAAGAGGGAAGCGGCATTGGCGGGAGCTGGAGAGTCACCACGGTATAAACCTTTTCCGTCTTTGGGGCGGCGCATCAAGCGGTGCTTAGGCCTCGCGTTGACAAGCAGGGCAGCTCCGGTCATCGTTGTCCCATGAAGGAAATGAAGCTCTTTGACTTCATCGGCAGGCAGAAACTTGCGGTGCTGGCGACAGTCGATCCGGACGGCAGCCCACAGGCGGCGTTGGTGGGTATCGCCGTGACGCCGCAGCTTGAGATCGTCCTTGACACAGTCGACAGTTCGCGCAAGTACCGCAATCTGATGGCAAGTCCCGCTGCTTCCTTCGTCGTGGGCTGGGAGGACGAGATTACGTTGCAGTATCAGGGCCGTGCTGCGGCGCTCGAGAGCGACGAACTCGAGCGCTACAAAGAGGTGTATTTCGCCAGATGGCCTGACGGGCGCGATCGGCAGAGTTGGCCCGGCATCGCATACTTTGTCGTCCGTCCTGAGTGGATCCGGTATTGCGACTACGATCAACGACCGCCGCTGATCGAGGAGTTCGTCTTCTCGCCTACTCATACCTGAGCGCCTCAGCGGGCAGCACCCGCGCCGCCGAGCGAGATGGATAAAGCGTTGCCAGTAACGAGACACCGAGCGCTACCCCGGCAACGATCACTGCATCGATGACCCGCGGTGCAAAGGGCAGGTAGTCGATCGAGTACACCTCAGCCGAGAGGTGGATGAAGCGATAGTGGCCGCCGGCCCAGGAGAGCGCGTAGCCGGCGACGAGACCGAGGGCAGTTCCTACGCTGCTGATCAGCAAACCTTGCAGCATGAAAATGCCCCGGATCTGCTCCGCGCGTACGCCAAAAGACATTAACACCGCGATATCGCGCGTCTTCTCCATCACCATCATGGTCAGCGCGATCAGGATGTTGAGCGCGGCTACGCAGACGATCAGCCCGATCACAATGAAGGTCACGATCTGCTCCAGCTTGAGCGCGCGAAAGAGCTCGCGGTTCTGCTCCATCCAGTTGGTTGTTAGGAAGCCCGGACCGGCAGCGCGCTCGATCTCGCGGCCGATAGCGTCCGCATGGTAGAGATCGTCGACCTTGAAGGAGATGACCGAGATCACATCCGGCTCGCCGAAGAGCGCCTGTGTGTCGCGAAGCCGCATGAACGCCAGCGCCGAGTCGTACTGATAGAAGCCGGAGTGGAAGATGCCGGCGACGTAAAAGCGCTGGAACTTGGGAACAATGCCCAGCGGAGTGAGTTCGCCTTGCGGGCTGGTCACCATCACGGTCGAGCCGGCGACAGCATCCAGTGTTTCGGCGAGGTCGTGTCCGATGACGATGGGCGGCAGGGCAGCATTGGCGTCCGGTGCAATGGGCTTGACTTCAGGCTGAAGCGCCGACGCGCTTCCCAGCTTCACCATGCTGAGCAGGTCGCTCACCTGGCGTTCGTCCGCCGGGAGAATACCTTTGACCAGCACGCCGCCCGAGCGTGCTCCGCGCGAGATCAGCACCTGCCCGTAGAGACCTGGTGCGTCCGCGACGACGTGCGGCAGGTGCGCCAGTCGAGCCGTCAATGGGCGCCAGTCGCGGATACCATCGCTGGCGACGCGCATCAGATCGACGTGTGCAGTGGAGCCGAGAAGCCGATCCTGCAGGTCGCGCCGCATGCCATTGGTGATCGCAAGCGCGATAATGAGCGAGGCCACTCCGGCCGCCACTCCGGCGACCGAAATAGCCGTAATGACGCCAACCACTGCCTGCCGCCGCTTGGCGCGCAGGTACCGCCCGGCAATAAAGAGTTCAAACCGCATCGTCTAACGTACGACCGCCTTGGCCGAGGCTGAGTTGTCGTAGCGGTCGTAGACGCGCAGCGTCACTACGTGTTCGTTTGCATTGACGGCTGGCAGGCTGGTGGTTGTTCGTTCCGGATGCTGCGGCAATGGGGCCGAGAAATCGTAGTGCGCAGAGAGGGAATCGGAGAGCTTGCCCACAGGCTCGATGTATTGCCATGGGCCGGCGTCAATCGAGTACTCCGCGTGCGTGATCGGCGAGGCGGAGTCTTTGGCATCTGCAACCACGTGAAGTTTGCCGTTCTCCAGACGTGCCGTAAGTGGACCGACAGCCGGTGTGGTTGTGTCCACCGTGAACCTGTCGCTCTCGCGGGAGCCCGTCATTGCGTCTCCAGGAGTGTGCGAGGGCGCATCGCTGGCTACCACCTTCAGCTGATAAGCGCCGTCGGGCAGTTGCGCCTGATCGAAGGAAAGAAAGCGATCGTTCAGGTCATCCTTCAGCAACTGCCAGTTGCCACCGCCCGTGCTGCGGAAGTAGACCGCAAAAGTGAGGTCGTCGCCATTCTCGTCGTGCGCGGCCCATCGCGCAGTCACGGCAGTCTTGTCTTTGAAGGCTTGCAGCGGTCCCGTGGTCTGGTCCTGGACGATGTTGACCACGTTGGCCGAGACGGAGGGCAGGTTGATGGTCGTGGACTGCTGCGCGGGCTGAGCCAGCGCCTGCTGGTTCACGCGGGCTCCAGGCTGGACCACCACCTCGTCGACCACGGGCGCGACGTTCACGGGAAGATAGTTGAGGCCGACTGCGTTCACGCGCGCTCCCGCCCGCAGCACCAGCTTCCACTGTGCAAAACGCGCGGCGGGTACGCCGAGGGTCGCAGCCGTTGGCGAGACCTTTGTCCATGCACTCCAGTCCCGCTCCGGGCTGGAGACGTTGCCGGACCGCGCAAACAGGTCGTAGTTGCTGCCGCTCTGGCCTGCACTCCCGGCGTCCACTTCGGCGCGTCCCCAACGCGCGAAAGCTCCCGCGTCGAACGAATCGCTCAGGAAGGTGCTCTCCGCAGATGGTTTTATGCCAAGCTGGTAAACTTTGCCACTGTTGCTGGTGCCTAAAACGAAGCTCCCATTCGGGGCGTCTGCGATGCTCGTCACTTGCCCGCTTTGAAGGTGCGCCACGTCTGCGAACTGACCGTCTTCGCCGATGCGGTACACCCGGCCGCGATTTCCGGTCGTTGCCAGCAATCCCTCCGGCGTGGAATGCAGCGCATAGATGACATCATCCTTCGCCGTCCACAGCTTGCGCGGCGCGCCCTCGCGGGTGATCTCGTAGACATCCGAGCCCTCGGGGATCAGCGAATTCGTGTTGGAGGCCTGCACCGAGCCCGGCGCCACGATCGTGATCGTGATCGACTGCGCGCCGGTGACGGGGAGCGGTGGCAGATTGCTCTTGCCCTTCTCGCCCACAGCCGCTATGTACAGCGTGCCGGTCGGCGACTCCGCCAGCCCTGTGATCTCTCGTTTCGGCGCGTTGTAGAGAACGAAGGCTTTGCTGGAAGGCCCGCTGCTTCCTTTAGCTTCGAACTTGTACACAAGGCCATCGCCATCGGAGCCGGCGATCAACGTACCGTCGCGCAGGAAGAGCAGGCTGCGGATGTGCTGCTCGTCGCTATTGAAGAAGAGCTCCGGCTTGGCATTGCCGGTGGTTGCGACTCGATAAATTGCCGCCGGTCCGCCCGTCGCAATGTAGAGCCGCCCTTGTGCGTCAAAGGTCATGTCCCAAATGTACTGAGGACCGGCATCCACCTTTGCTGCCTCTACGCTTGCGGCGATTTTGAGGTCAGCGCCAGCGGCGGTTTTAGGATCAAAGATCACCTGCGCCTTCTCAGCGTCCAGATTTGTGGCCTGGCGGGGCACGCGGTAGACCTTGCCGCCCGGCAGAGTCGCCACGTAAAGCGCGCCATCCGGGCCCACGCGCACCACTTGTACGTTCAGGTCCTTGGTTTCAAACACCTTCGTGGTGGTGCCATTGGGCGCGATACGCAGGACCGTCGCAGGCGACCCGGTCGCCGCGTATACCGCACCACTCTTATCCGCCGCGACCGACCAGATGTAGGTGGATGGCGTACTCGCAAGCTGGTTCAGCGCTGGCCCGGGCTCCAGGTGCCCATAGCTCGCGATGGCGATGTTTTGCGGCTGTCCCTTCTCGAATTCATCGTAGCGGGACTGATTCCAGAGCTTGGTGCCTTGCCCGAAGAGCGGTGTGTAGATGCAGAAAAGTGTAGCGATGCAGAGAAGGACGGCAAACCGGGTTGTGGGTCGCAACATGCTTGTTGAAGTTTACTAGAGTGATCTTTCTAGCCCGTTCAACCCGTTTTAAGGCGCGGCAGCGGTCCGACGCTGCCGTGCCTTGAGGATCATCCCACGGGGAGGAATCGTTATGCGCCGGGCGCTTTGGCCGCGAGAATAGATGGCTGGTCGATCTCCGGCTCTTTGACGAAAAGATCCTTCGCCTTGGCGAAGAGTGCTTTAGCGATTGCGCCATTAATGTGAGCGTTGCGGGCGTTTTCGTCGGCAAAAGTGTCAAAGATGCCGTACTTGTTGGGACCGATTTTAAGGGCATACCAGGTGGTCGTGCCCTGTTCCTGCTCGGCCATCGGCTGCGCCGACTTCAAAAACTCCTCAACCTCTTGTTCTTTGCCCGGCTTGGCTTCCATCTGTGCCCAGATTGCGAACTTATCCATGTGGTTCTCCCTTCAGCGAGTTGGATGCGCGCTCGGTTCTGTCTTTGTGTGCTCTTCACGTATCCTGATCTTCATATCTAAATGCGAACTAAAAACTCTCCCGGTGACCGTATGCTATCGCATGTCAAAGCGTGCAAATGCAGTCCAGCGTCTCTTAGCGAAGCCCAGCGACTTTGAATGGAGCGAACTGCAGTTATTGATGGAGGCGCTCGGCTATGAGCTGAAAACAACCGGAGAATCCGGAAGGAAATTCATTCATCCCGAAACGAAGGCCACGCTATACATGCACGAGCCGCATCCGGCAAAGGTGCTGAAGGCATATCAGATCAGGGAAGCACATCAGATGAGCCAAACACTAGAACACAAGGGCTACAACGGCTCGGTTCTTTATAGCGCGAAGGATAAAACCCTACACGGTCGCATTGTCGGTATCCGAGATACCGTCACCTATGAGGGCGTAGACGTACACAGTCTTGAAGAGAACTTTAAAGCCGCCGTGGATGAGTATCTTGCCTTCTGTCTGGAAGAGAGCAAGGTTCCGGACACGCCGTTTAAGGGAAGCTTCAATGTCCGGCTAGGTTCCGATCTACATAAGCGAGCAGCTCTCTACGCTGAGGAGCATCATCGAAAGCTCAATGCTGTCGTTCACGACGCGGTCGAGCAATATCTCTCGCATATTGGCTGAAAACCTGAGGACCCGCGGCAAAGCCGCGTCTGCCTGGACGGCCAGTCCTACTCGACCTCCTGCTTCGCCCTGTAACCGTCGCGTGCGACGATGTCGTACTTCAGGTTGTGGTGCTTCTCGTCCTGCATCTGCAGTGGGCGGCCTTCCGCGTCGACCAGTTCGACCCGGATCTTGCGATAGGTGCCGTCCTGCTTTGCGTTCGAAGGCCGGTAGCTGAGCGCGTACTGGTTGCGGATCGAGTCGTTGATGCTATGAAAGATCTCCGGCATCTCTCCCTCGAAGCGCGGAAAGAAAGCGCGGCCGCCGGTCAGACGGGCAAAAGTTGTCAGCTGGTTGTCGGCTTGGAGATAGTCAATCTCGTGCGGTCCGAACATGCCACCGTTGGCGTTGCCGGTGAGCCGTGCGGTCTGGCCGGTGCCGACACAGAAGATAGTGACGTTTGGTGTCGCCTTCACCTTCTGCAGGATCTTATCCAGATTGATTTTGCTAAAGGTATCGCGTCCTGAGCCGATAAGAACGACATACTTGCGGCCTTCCACTCGGCTGATCCGGTCGAGCGTCTCGTAGAGTGCGTCAAAGGTGTCGGTCTCGCTGAAGCCGGGGATCTGGAGGGAGTTGAGCGACTGCGCGACGATGCGCTTGTCCTGCGTGAAATCAGTCAGGATGTGGGTTTTGAGATCGAAGGTGATCACAGCTACGTAGTCTTCGGGCCGGAGCTGCTGGGCAAAGGCGTAGGCCGCATTCTGCATGTCATAGATGAACCAGTAGTTGGTGGCGGCGAACTCGCAGAGCAGCACTGCCGTGATGGGTGCCTGCGTTCGGTTAAAGCCAGTGAGCTTCTGCGGCACGCCGTCTTCATAGACGCGGAAGTTGTCTTCCTTCAAATTGGGTACGAACTGATGCGTCTTCTGCAGCAGCACGCCGACGTCGAGGTTGACCACCGGCACATCGACACGAAGCGAAAAGTTTTCGAGTCCGGCGGGGTTCTTGACCTTGGGCTCGGGGGGCGGCGGGGGGGGCTCGTTGTCGTTATTCTTCTTCGGGATCGCGATGGGCCCGGTATCGCCGCCCGGGCCTCCTGCTTCGGGCGAGGTCTGGTCGTCTGGGGCTGGTGGCTTGGGCTTGGGCGCCTGTGTTTGGGAGGGCGGCGCGGTGGGTGCGGGTGCTGTGGCTTGGGCCTGCGCTGGGGAGAGCATAAGCGGCGAAAGGAGCAGCGCAACGGCAGCAAGGAACGTGCCGAGAAAGCGAGTCGACGAACTAGGACGAATAGAGAACACAGTGCGTAACCTCAAGCTGAGTGCAGCACAACGACGGCGAAAGTTGGGGGAGCGTTGGCGAACGTTCGCTCCGACCGTCTACTCTAGAGACGTGCGACACCGCCACAAGGCATCATCGACGCTGCTCTTCTCCTGTATTGTTGCCGCTGGCACGGTTGCGGCGCAAACGGTTCCTCCCTCGCCCACCCCCAAAAAGCCGTTACCACAGGAGACGCAGACCACGCCGCCACGCGCAACGCCTCCTCCCTCGGCGGCTGCTGGGGTCTTCCCGCTTGCGGAAGTGCATCGCGGTCTCAAAGGGGTTGCCTACACGGTCTTTGAAGGCGTCGACCCGCAGGCAATGGAGGTGGAGATCCTGGGCGTGCTGCATAATGCGCTAGGGCCGCATGAGGATATGATCCTGGCCCGGCTGGGGGGCAAGGAGTCCGTGTACACGGGCGTGGTTGCCGGCATGAGCGGCAGCCCGGTGTATATCGATGGCAAGCTCGTGGGTGCTCTGGCCTTCCGCATCGGGCAGTTCAGCAAGGAGCCAATCGCCGGGATTACGCCGATTGAGCAGATGCTCCAGGTGCGCGACCTGCCGCTTGCGCCCCAGCTCAACGTGGCCGCAACGCCCGGTGAAATGCAGCCCGGCGCCAAGGCCGAAACCCAGGGCGTCGCAGCGGCCGGCGAGATTCGGGCGATCGAGACGCCACTAGTCTTCAGTGGCTTTGGCCAGGAGACGCTGCGGCAGTTTGGCGACCGCTTCAAGGCGATAGGGCTGGAGCCGGTGGCGGGCGTCGGCGGCGGCTCGGGCACTGCAAAGCAGCCGGAGCCAATTGTGCCCGGATCGTCAGTGAGCGCGCTCCTGGTGCGCGGGGATATGGAAGTGGCCGCGACATGCACGGCGACCTATGTGGACGCGAAGCAGCTGCTGGCCTGCGGACACCCTATCACGCAGTATGGCGGGGTCTCCATGCCGATGACCAAGGCGGAGGTGGTCGCCACGCTGCCCTCTCCCCTGAACGCCTTCAAGATCGTCAACACCACCGAAGAGGTCGGCGCCTTCAATCAGGACCGGCAGACCGCGATCCGGGGCGTCTTCGGGGCGAAAGCGGAGATGATTCCGGTGACCGTACGGCTGCGGAACCCCACTGGCGTGGGTGATTCCGCCGAGCGAGTTGTGCACTTTGACGTGGTCGACAACCCGGACCTTACCCCAACGCTCCTAGTGGTTTCGGTTTACCAGGCAATGGCGGAGAGCAACCGGTACGGCGCCGAGACCACCTATAACGTGCGAGGTCGGATCGGCATCAACGACGGGATGCAGGTGCGGCTGGACGAACTGCAGGCGCCGACAGAGCTGATGCCGTCCGCCGTGGGGACGGCGTTGCTGGTGGGTGAGCGCTTCACTCGGCTCTATAGCAATCGTGCCCGCACGGTGCAGATGCGGTCGGTGGATCTGGAGATCGATGCCGAGCCGGGAAGGCGAACGCTGGAGATCGAGTCAGCCTCGGCCAGCCACACCACGGTGCGACCGGGAGAGACGGTCGATGTGGAGGCGGTGCTGCGGCCGTTTCACGGTGCGCCGCAACACGTCACCGTGCCCTTCAAGCTGCCAGCCACGGCAGAGCGCGGGCCACTGCGCATGGTGCTGAGCGATGCCGCGCTGCTGGACCGGATGACGCAGACGCCCGGCTTTGGCGCGCGCGATCTGGACGTTGCGGAGACGGTCGCGCAGCTCAACGCGGCGCACCTGAACAACCGGCTCTATGTCACGATGCTGCTGCCCTCGCCGCAGGCCATCGTGGATGGGCGCACACTCGCTGCGGTGCCGCTGTCCATGGCCAATGTGCTGGAGCCGAAGCGCGCCAACCGCGACCTCACGCTCAATGGTGAGTCGGCCGTTCCTGTAACATCAGTGCCGATGGATGCGATGGTGACCGGCGAGCAGGTGGTCACATTGCAAGTTGAGTAGAGCTGATTTCCTGAACAGATCGTTGGAGAGCTATGTCGCAGATACGCGGGTATGCAACACATGCAGCCGGGGCGGAGTTGCTGCCCTATAAGTATGAGGCGGGTGAACTCGGCGCGGATGAGATCGAGATCAAGATCAGTCACTGTGGCGTGTGCCGCAGCGATCTTCACCTGATCGACAACGACTGGCAGCTGAGCAAATTTCCGTTTATTCCGGGGCATGAGATCGTGGGCACGATGGCCGGGGTGGGGCCGGGAGTGAAGGCTTTCAAGGCTGGCGACCGGGTGGGCGTAGGGTGGCAGGCGGACTCCTGCGGCCACTGCGAGTGGTGCCTGCGCGGGGAGGAGAACTTGTGCGCGCAGGCCCAGCCGACGTGCATGGGGCGCAATGGCGGCTATGCCGAGGCCGTGCGTGTGCCTGCCCGCTTCGCGGTGCCAATTCCGGAGGCGCTGGCGAGCCAGGATGTGGCGCCGCTGCTGTGCGCAGGCCTTACGGTTTACAACCCGATTCGCAGCCATGGCGTGAACCCGTCGTCGCGCGTGGGCGTGATCGGGATCGGTGGTCTGGGGCACATCGCGCTGCAGTTCGCGCGTGTCTTTGGCGCGGAGGTCACGGCCTTCTCCACCACGCAGGACAAGGAAGATGAGGCCAAGGGGCTGGGTGCGCACCACTTCTGCAACACACGCGAGAGCAAAGGGCTGAAGGCGCTGGCCGGGAGCTTCGATTTCATTCTCTCGACGATCAATGCCGACCAGGACTGGTCCGCGTACATCGCGGCGCTCAAGCCCAAGGGCACCCTGTGTTTTGTGGGCGCGCCGGCTAAGCCGCTGAGTATCGCCGCGTCCACAATTGTGCTGCCGTCCAAGGTGATCTCGGGCAGCAATACCGGTAGCCCGCTGATGCTGCGCGAGATGCTGGACGTAGCGGCCCGGCATGGAGTGAAGGCGCAGACCGAGCGCTTCGCGATGGCCAAGGTGAACGATGCTATTGCCAAGGTGAAGCGGAATGCGGTGCGGTATCGGGCGGTGTTGGCGAACTAGAGTTACTTTGGCGTGCGAGGGACTGGTGCGGTTGGCGTAGTTTCGCCGGGGCACCCCTACCCCCCCGGTACTTTTGGGCTAAAGTCCTCTAACGATTGGACTTAGACCGGGGCGACCACCGTAAATTCCTCCATCCATTGGGCTTACGGGCAAAGTCCTGCAAACAAAGGATTTACGGCCACCCATCCCTGGCTGGTGTCCGTGTTTGCACCTCACCCTAGTTCCAGTGTAGTGAATCCTGCGGCTGACTACGCCAGCTGTTTAGGGTTTCCGCGCGTAAAAAGTGTAGGTGGCGGTGTAGGGGATGCGGGCAGTCGCGTTCGCGTGTCCGGCGTCGCAGCCGGTAGTTGGGGCGACGCCTCCGTGGGTCTCCGCGCGCTGGATGTAGTCGACGGTACTCAAGACACCGGTTCCTTCGTGGCTCTCTGTCTTTAACAACAGCCACGGGATGTCTCCGGGTGCCGGTGCGTCGCTCTTGGTCACGAGTTGCCCCTTGATCGAGCTGCCGTCCTTGTGCTTCCAGACTGGCCCGGCGCCGTGGGTGCCGACCTCCTGGCCGGTTTTGTCGAAGAGCTTGGCCTCGGGCGCCTGGAAGACCCACTTCGGGGCCCCGGAGACGTCCTGACAGGTGTAGATCTGCACACCTTTGCCTGTGGTGGTGAGGATGGGGTGTTGTGTTGCTGGCGGCTCCGTGGGGCTTTGGGCGAGCACTGGGGAGGCTGCCATGAGTAGAACCGCAGCTCTGGGGATGAATCCACGCCGCTTGGGGAGTGCCATGGTGTGGATTCTACTCTGACTGCTCCTTCGCTTATGCGTTGGTTGAGCGGCGCTTCGCGCCGGTTCTGGATTACAAGATGAAGCAGATCTTTCGACTCCGCCTTCGGCTACGCTCAAGATGACAGTGAGTGTGTGCCTGTGGCTTCGCTCAAGGTGACAGGTATTGTGGTATCCCACCCTTCCGATAGAGCCGCTCAGGATGGGGCACCCGGCGGTTGGTGGAGCGGCGCTTCGCGCCGGGTCTGAAATTACGAGATGAAGCAGATCTTTCGACTCCGCCTGCGGCTGCGCTCAAGATGACAATGAGTGTGTGCCTGCGGCTGCGCTCGAGATGACAATGAGTGTGTGCCTTCGGCTACGCTCAAGATGACAGTAAGTGTGTGCCTGTGGCGGCAACTCCGGTCGGGATGACAGTTTCGTTTTAGCGTGTGGTAGCGAACTCCTCTTCGAGGAGGATTGGATCGGTTGCGGTAGCAGTGACGGCTCCTCGGTTTAGGCGCTCTTCGAAGAAGCGCTCGACTGCTTCTAGGATTGCCGGTCCGGTCCTGGCCTCGTAGATGGACTTGCGCAGGGCTGCGCCGCCGGCGACGCCGTGGGTGAACCAGGAGGCGAACTGCTTCATCTTGCCAGCGCCTTCGCGGCAGGCTTTGGCGGCCTCTTCGCTGCCCTCAGGCGTGGGTGCGCTGTGCCAGTGGCCCTCCTCGAGCAGCATGGTGAAGTAAGTCCGGATCATGCGGTATCGGTCGAGCTCGGTGGGGATCTCGTAGCTGCCGGTGGCAGTGTGCTGGGCGATCTGGCGAAAGATCCACGGGTTGGCCGGGGCGGCGCGGCCGATCATCACCGCGTCACAGCCAGTCTGGGCGACCATGGCCAGGGCGTCCTCGGGCGTGCGGATGTCGCCGTTGCCGATGACCGGGATCGTAACCGCATCCTTAATCGCGGCAATGTGCTCCCAGCGAGCCGCGCCGGCGTAGCCCTGCTCGCGGGTGCGGGCGTGGAGTGCGACGGCGCTGAGGCCGGACTCCTGCGCGAGCCGGGCCAGCGGGACGCAGACGATGTTGGCGTCGTCCCAGCCCAGGCGGAACTTAACGGTGAAGGGAATGGTGACCGCGCCGCGCACGGTCTCGAAGATGCGCGCGATCAGCGGGAGATCGCGCAGCAGGCCGCTGCCGCCGTTGCAGGCGACGACGCGCTTGGCGGGGCAGCCGAGATTGAGATCGACGGCGTCGAAGCCGGCGTCCTGAACGATTTTGGCTGCTTCGGCGAGGGTGCGCGGGTCGGAGCCGAAGAGCTGGGCCGAGATGGGGTGCTCGTCTTCATAGTAGCTGAGGTAGCGCTTGCGTTTGGATTCGCGCATGCGGGAGAGGCCATCGGCCGAGGTGAACTCGGTCATGATCAGGCCGCAGCCGGATTGGCGGTTGGTGACCGCGGCTTCGACGCCGGTGGTCAGTGTGTTGGTGGACTGGGAGGCGCCGGTGAAGATGCTGGCGTTGCGGATGAAGCGGCGGAAGATGGTGTCGGTGACGCCGACCATGGGGGCGAGCACGGTGGCGGGCGCGACGAGAACCGGGCCGATGCCGAAGGAGGCCGGGACGCGGACCTGCGCGAGCTGGGCATTTGCGTGTGGCTGCTCCGGTGGTGCGGTCTGGCCCGTGTTGTTCCAGTACTTGTGCATGGGCGGGTGGGTCGGGTAAGAGGAAAGGCCTCCGTTCGCGGGAGGCCTCTCTGGTTTGTTGCCGCTGGGCGCGCTTACTTGGCGGCGACGGCCTCTTTGGCCGCCGGAGCCGGCTTGGGGTCTGCTTTGGCGTACTTGCGGCGGAAGCGCTCGACGCGTCCTGCGGTGTCGATCAGCTTCTGCTTACCGGTAAAGTAGGGATGGCAGCTGGAGCAGATTTCGACTGTGATGTCGCCCTTGTGCGTGGAGCGGGTGGCGAAGCTGTCGCCGCAGGCGCACTTAACGCGAATGTCATGGTAGTTCGGATGGATATTTTCTTTGGGCATGGTTTGAAAGACCCTTTCCTGCAATCCTTTAAGTATAGGCCGGTTTGGCGCGGGTCGCAACGCCGGGGAAGTTGGTAGTGAGTCAGCTCGGACCACTGGGAAATCACCCTTGAAACCGTTTGCTAAGCCAGAGTCGAGCCAGGTGCGATACTGAGTACGTTATGCCTCTTGCTGCCGATCTTTGTTCGCTGTGTAACGGCTCGGGGCTGTTGCTGGAGGTAGACCCTGCTGGCGAACGGTATGCCCGCGAGTGCGGCTGCCGGAAGGCGCGGCAGTTGGGGCAGCGGCTGCTGCGCGCGAATATTCCCAAGCGGCATGAGCACTCCACGCTGCAGAACTATGAGTCGGTGATTCCGGGCGCGGGCGATTCTGGCGTGACGCGCGGAGATTCGCTGCTGAATGCGCACTACCGGGCCAACCAGTTTGTGCTGGACTACCCGGTCGAGACGGGTGGGCGGGGACTGCTGTTTGTGGGGTTGTCGGGGCGGGGCAAGACGCACCTGGCGGTGGGGATACTGCGGGCCTTGATCGAGGAGAAGGGCGTGCAGGGGCTGTTTTGCGATTATGGCGACCTGCTGAAGCAGATCCAGAACTCGTACAGCGCGAAGGCGCAGGCTACGGAGCTGGAGCTGCTGCGTCCGGTGTTCGAGGCCGAGGTGCTGGTGCTGGATGACCTGGGGTCGACCAAGCCGACGGCGTGGGTTTGGGATACCGTGGCGCACATTCTGAACAAGCGGTACAACGACCAGCGCACCACTATTGTTACGACCAACTTCGCGGACCGCGGGCCCTCGCTGTCGGGTGCGGTGAGTGTCCGGGAGGACACGCTGGGCGATCGCATAGGAGAGCGCATGCGCTCGCGGCTCTCGGAGATGTGCGTGACGGTAGAGCTGCGCGGGGAGGACTTCCGGCAGACCGAAGGGCGGGCGCGGTTCGCCTGGTCGGACGCGGAAGGCCCGGTTTGAGTGAGTTGCAGGGTTTGCCCGGCGGCCGCTTGCATCGATGGTTCGCGGGGTTACAATCGCCGTGATGACGCCCCCTAACCCACCTCCCGATCTCCCCCCTGACCTACCTGTGGACGCACCCCGGCCCGATCCGCAATCCGGCGCGGGACTGAGAGCTGACTCCGGTTTGCTATCCCCGCAGCAGCCGGGCAGGGGAGAGCGCGCCTCGAAGCTGCCATGGGTGGTCGCTGGGGCGGTCGTGGTGCTGGTGACGCTGTTTTTGATCATGGCCGGCCGGCACAAAAGCGCGTCGGAGGCGACCGCGAACAGGGCAGCCGCGAGTGGCGCGCCGGATGCCTATGCGGCAAATATGGAGATTTCCAAGGTGCAGATGAGCGAATCCACAAACTTTGCTGGAGGCAAGGTAACGTATGTCGATGGCGAGGTCGCTAATAAAGGAGCTGCCACGGTGGATGGAGTTACTGTGTCGGTGACATTTCGCAACGATGTGGGTGAGCCGCCGCAGGTGGAGAGCATGCCGTTGAGCTTGATCCGGACGCGTGAGCCGTATGTGGATATCGAGCCGGTGTCGGCGGAGCCGCTGACTCCAGGAGCTCAGAAGGAGTTTCGGCTCATCTTCGATCATGTGACGCCGAACTGGAATCAGCAGTTCCCGGCGATCGCGGTAGTGCACACGCATACCAAGTAACCTACGGATAACTCACGTAAATACAAGCATTTGGATTTGTCCATACCCCTCTTGGGCTACGAATTTTTTGCCCCGTTACCGTCAAAAGTGCGTGCCGAAGGACATCCTTTTTGGTCCGGTGTCAGGTATATACGGGTGCAGCGCAGCGATCGGATGTATCAAAGTGCATCGAATGAGCGACTTGGAAAGTATTATCTGTCTTCACAAAGGTTTGGCAGCCCAGATGCTTAGTATTGAATCGTAATGACGATGAAGAACTCCAATCTGCTCCTCAACGCTTCCGCGATTCTCTTGCTGACCGGCGTCAGTATGCCGTCAGCACTGGCACAGACGGCGAATAATGGTGCTTCATCGACAGCTCAGTCTTCCACCACGCAAACTACGCCGGATACCGCTACCTCGGCAACGGGATCCGCAACCGGGCAGCCTCTCTCGACCAAGTCGAATGAAGGCTTCTGGGGCCACCTGAATCCACTGGCGCGTAAGAAGTGGGTAAACCGCCAAGTAGGGCCGGTCAAGGATAGGCTGAACGAGCTAGATCAGCTGTCATCGAAGAACGCGTCGGAGATCAAGGATCTCGACACACGGAGTCAAACAGGCATTCATCATGCCCAGGACACGGCCGACAGTGCCAGCCAGCAGGCAACACAAGCCGCCACGCAAGCGACTACCGCGCAGCAGGTAGCCCAGCAGGCGAGTGGACAAGCGGGCCAGCTGCAAACCACAGTGTCGAATCTAGATCAGTACTCAGCGATGGCGGATACGGAGATCCGGTTTCGCCCGGGCCAGACCGTCCTGAATGCGAAGGCGAAGGAAGCACTGGATGGAGTGGCGGCACAGCTTCAAGGGCAAAAGGGCTACATCGTAGAGGTGCAGGGATACTCGCACAGCCGCGGTGCAGCCGGCATCAACAGTTCGCAGCGGATGGCGGATGCTGTGGTTAGGTATCTGGTCGTCGATCACAATATCCCGGTCTATCGGATCTATCGCGTGGCGATGGGCAATGCTCCGGTGGAGAGTGCGGGTGATAGTTCAACCCTGAGCGCACGTGGCAGCCTGGTCCATGTGACGTTGATGCACAACAGTTTAGCGGCCTTGAGCGCCCCTGCAACGACAGGGAGCTCGCCCATCGGCGCGACGCAGCAGTCACCCGGACAGCCCTCCCCCCAGGGTGCTGCGTCGCAACCGAACCCCCCGCAGCAGTAGCGCGGCCGCACACAAGCTCTCACACAACGAGAGAACCAAGGCAGATTGGCCCCTCACCAGAGGGGCCCTTTTTTTGGTTCTGAACGTGGGCTTAACTGCGGAATATTGCGCGCGAAAGTGCGTCCAAAAGCAAGTTATTGCACCGTGTTGTGAATCGCCAGGATTTGCTCCAGGAGTGGCCGCAGAGTATCCAGGCGGAGCGCGTTGGCTCCGTCCGATTTGGCGCTGGCTGGGTCGTTGTGAACCTCGAGAAAGAGACCGTCTACTCCGGCGGCGACGGCTGCCCGAGCCAGAACGGGAATGAACTCTGGGTGCCCTCCGGAGACGCCGTTGGCTGCCGAGGGGGTCTGGACCGAGTGGGTGGCGTCGAAAACGACCGGGGCGATGGCGCGCATGATGGGCAGTGAGCGCATGTCGACTACGAGATTGTTGTAGCCGAAACTGGAGCCGCGCTCGGTCAGGAAGATGCGAGTGTTGCCAGTGCTTGCGATCTTCTCGACGGCGTGGCGCATGTCGCCGGGTGCGACGAACTGCCCCTTCTTGACGTTGACGGCCCGGCCAGTCTCGCCGGCTGCGATGAGCAAGTCAGTCTGGCGGCAGAGGAACGCGGGGATTTGGAGTACGTCGCAGGCCTCGGCGACGGCTGGGCAGTGGCTCGGTTCATGGACATCGGTCAGGACGGGGAGCCGTGTCTCTTCTGCGATGCGGCGCAGGATGCGGGTGCCCTCGGCGAGTCCGGGGCCGCGAAAGCTTTTGACCGAGGTGCGATTGGCTTTGTCGTAGGAGGCTTTGAAGATAAACGGGAGCTTGAGATCGGCGGTGATGCGCTGGATGGCATCGGCCATAGTGCGGGCGTGGGTCTCGCTCTCGATAACGCAGGGTCCGGCAATAAGAAAGAGAGAGCCGGAACCTACTGGGACGTTGCCGATTTCGAAGTCATTCACGTGCCAATGAAAACACAGAGCCAGATATTTCGCAGCAGATGCCAATTTAAATGGTAGATTACCATTATGAATGCCACAGCGGTCATAGACGGGGCAGGGCGGTTAGTCGTGCCGAAGAAATTCAGGGATGCACTTAATTTACGCGCAGGAGAGACGCTCAAGATTGAGCAACACGGCGATACCCTCGTGCTACAGCGGCCGATACCAGCGGCGTCCATGTTTAAAGAGCAAGGCGTTTGGGTCTTCGACGCCGGAGCCTCGCCTGATTTAGACATCGTGAAACTCATCGAGGAAGACCGGGAGGGGCGGATGCGCTCTGTCTCCGGTGAAGCGTCCGAGTGACTGCTTTTTTCGATACCAACGTCCTGATTGCAGCCAGCCAGAGGCAACATCTTCACCATGAAGCCAGCCTGCTGCGGTTAGCCCCTATGGACCTCGGCAGCGGAGCCTGCGCTGCGCACACCTTGGCTGAAGTTTATTCGACGTTGACGAAATGTTCCGGTCCTTACCGCCTGCTCCCCAGCCACGCGGGGCTGTTTGTAGATGATGTGCGGGTTCGCCTCACTTTGATCACACTTGAGCCAGCAGAATATGTCCAGGCGATTGAACAAGCGACGAAAGACGGTATCAGCGGTGGCCTGATCTACGATGCATTGCTGCTGGCGTGTGCGAGAAAGATAGAGGCGGAGTGGATCTATACGTGGAATGTGCGCCACTTCCGGGCGATTGCGCCCGATCTGGCGGAGAGGATTGTTACGCCTTAGTTTTTGCTTCGGGTGTGAAGGTATAAGCAACAGCGTACGAAGTCTCCGAAACTTCGGTCCGGAGGCAATCACGTATCAGCCCCTCTGCACGCCTCGAAAGTGAAAACTGCCTGCAGAGCGAAAGAATCTAGGTGGCTTCCATTGGAAGCCGCACCATACCCGCGAGACCCGCGGGCTTGCGATTCATTCCTATTTGTTCAACTTCCGAGTTGTCGACATCCGCAAACTGACACTCAATGGAGTCAACACAAGCGCGTTTTTCGTTATCAATCCTGGCAGAGCTAAACTCAACAGCACTCGATCAGCGCATTGGCCTGAAGTCATCGTTCGACGTCGAATTCGCCGCATCAGCTAACGTGCTAGTTGAGCCATCTACAGTCACTCCGCGCGCAGCGTCACTGCCGGATCGACGCGCATTCCCGCCTGGGCTGGCATGAGAATCGCCACCAGCGCTACCAGCGTGAGCAGCACTGGTACGGCAATAAACGTTAGTGGGTCGTAGGTACTCACCTCGAAGAGCAGCGCCTTCAGCATCTTAGACATCGCTAAGGCCGAGCCCACTCCGAGCGCCCCGCCAATCGCGACCATGCGCAATCCATCGCTTGTAATCAGGCCGAGAATATTTCCTCGCGTCGCGCCCAGTGCCATCCGCACGCCAATCTCGTGCCTCCGCTGAGTCGTCATGAACGCGATCAGGCCATAGAGCCCCACAAGCGCAAGCAGCAGCCCAGTGCCCGCAAAAAACGAAAGCAGCGCCGTTTCGAAGCGCGGGCGATCTGCGAGCTTGCTCACCGTCTTGTCGAGAGCTTCCATCTGCACCGGGACAGTCGGGTCAATTGAAGCAATCTCCGAGCGCACCCACGGTTCTACGGCCCTCGCGGGCATCACTGAGTCCAACAACACGATCGACCTTTGTCCGTCCCAATCGCCGCCAACGCTCCGGCGCAGAAAATAGATCTCCGGACCACTTTGTTCCGCAAGTCCACTGTTCTTCACATTATCAGCCACGCCGACGACTGTGGACCGAACGTCATTGCGTAATCCGCTCGTCTGGATCCGCTTTCCAACAGGATCTTCGTCTGGAAACAACCGGGCAGCTAACGACCGGCTCAGGATTACTTCGCTCTCATTTCCAGTGCGATCCTGATCGGTAAAATCCTGACCACGAACGATGGGAATGTTAAGCGCACGGAAATAATCGGGCGTCACGGAGCGGCTCACAACGCTCCCGCCAGTCCCAAGAGGCGTTCGCGGCTTCCCCTGTACGACAAGATCGGAGTACCGAAAGCTGTTTTGCCATCCCCCGGGCGGCACCGAGTCGGCCATTCCCACTGCACGACTGCCGGGCAGCCGCCGGAGCGCCGCCTCCATCTGGAGATAGAACTCCATCTCCTTCTGATCCGTGGTGTAATGCAACCACGGCAGCGCCGCCTTCACCATCAACACGCCCCCGGTCTGCATTCCCAGGTTCTGCCCCTCGATCTTCACAAAACTTCGCAGGAGCAGCGCTGCACCTGAGAGCAGCACGATTGTGACGGCAATCTGCGCGGTCACTAGGCTGCGCCGCAAGAAAGCATGGCTGCGCGGCATGGATGCCTTCGCGTTCAGCGTCGCCAGTCCCGGCTTCTCGAGCGCCGAGGCAAGCCCGAAGATCACGCCGCACACGCATGAAAGCAACGCCGCGAATACCGCGATGCGCAGATCGAGGTGCGCTTTGCCGATAAACGGAATCCCTGTCGGCGCTAATACTACGAACACCGCCAGCAGTCCGCGCGCAGCCACCAGTCCCGCCAGTCCTCCCGCGCACGAGAGTAGCAGTGCCTCCGTCAGAGCCTGCCGGATCAGCCGTCCTCGACTCGCTCCAATCGCTGCGCGCACCGCAATCTCCCGTTGCCTCGCTGCTCCGCGAGCCATCATCAGGCTGGCGACATTGGCACACGCGATCAAGAGCACCGCGAGAACGAACCCCAAGAGAACCCACGCCACCGGCTGCGCGTCCTGTGTCTCTCTGTCACGCAGCGATCGGATGCTGAGCCTGACCTCCTTGCGTGCCTCCGCGGGAAACACGTGCAGCTCCGATTCGAAAATCGGCTGCATCTCGGCATACGCCTGAGCAACGCTCACGCCCGGCTTAAGCCGGGCAAACACCCTCGTCGGATTGCCGAATCCGCCATTGACCGTCTGCTTAATGGCAGAATTCAGGGCCATCGGAAACACGATGTCTGCTGATTCCAACGTGGGGAACTGAAAGTCTTTTGGGAGGACTCCCACCACACGCCTTGGGCTCCCGTCCACATTGATCGTCCGTTCCAGGATATTCGGATCGCTGCCGTAATGGCCCTTCCACAACCCGTACGAGATCATTACCACAGGCGGCCCGTTGGGGCGATCCTCCTCCGGCAAAAAATTTCGGCCCAAGACAGGGGAGACTCCGAGCAGCGGAATGAATCCCGCCTGGAAAGAGATACAGTTCAATTGTTCCGGATTATTCTCGACCAGGTCGCAATTGTGAACCATCGTACTTTGACCCGCGAGAGCAGAAAAGGGCTTCTGATTGTCCTGCCATTCAGCATAGAAGCGTCCCATAAGGAACTCCTCATGCTCCAGCGAGTGCACCATGCCCACCGAGACGATTCGACTCGGATCTGCATACGGCAGCGGTCGAAACAGGATGCGGTCCACCACGCTAAAAACCGCTGTGGTCGCCCCAATCCCCAGCGCAAGCGTCAGCAGCACACTCATCGCAAACACAGGATTGCGTCGAAAGCCGCGCAGCGCATAGCGAACATCCTGCAGCACCGTTCCCATCCACCATCCCGGGCGCTGCCGCTCACATTGCTCCCGCGTGGGCTCGATGCCGCCAAACTCAATGAGCGCTTGGCGGCGCGCCTCCGGTGCGCTTAGGCCAGCCGCGGTTTTAGAAGCGATCGACTGCTCGATGTGAAACTGTAACTCTTGTTCAAGTTCCCCGCGGTCCTTACTGAGGATCAAGAAACGAAGACGGGTAAATAAATCCGTAATCATGACGGCGTCTCCGCAATGCGACCGAGCACAGAAGCAATTGCTGAGGACAAGCGATCCCAAGTTGCCAGTTCCGTTTCGAGTCGCCTTTTGCCCGTTGGGGTAAGCCGGTAAAATTTTGCCCGCCGATTGTTCTCGGATGTCCGCCATTCTGATCGGATCCACCCCTTGTACTCAAGGCGATAGAGCGCTGGATAAAGGGATCCCTGCCCGACTTGCAAAACGTCTTTTGACAACTGTTGGATTCTTTGTGCAACACCCCACCCATGCATCGGCTCAAGGGCCAGCGTCTGAAGAATGAGGAGGTCCAGGGTTCCCTGCAAAAGATCGGTTGATCGCGGCACTTGCTCCCCTCGATATTCGACAATATGGTTACGTATTCCTCTGTCGAGTGTCAAGGGTTCTGCTGTGATGTGCGACCGCCTGTCGTCTTCACAATTGATGAACAAGCGCTTGCGCTCATCGAGCAGGATTAGTAACGCGAAGTCGGCTTGTAGGAAGTCAACTCACGAATCACGGGCAATCCGGAAGGTAATCCGCGTAGTGCCTGGAGCGCGAATGGAACTCCCACTGGACTTCCGCCCGGAAAGTCTGCTGAGTTCCAAAAGGGTAATATCCCCCTCTTGAGACCCCTAAGAGAAAAAGGCTTATAAATCGAGAGAGAATCTTTGCACTTGGGTGTGTTTAAGCGCGAGCGATGGCTGGACGCAAAGGATGGGGCACCCAGTTGTTGTGAGTGCTAGAGAGAAATGTAGGTCCTTCGACTCGCTTTCCACCCCAACGGGCAAAGACCGCCCGCCGGGGACCCCGGTGCGCCCGCTCAGGATGACATGATATGGGGTGTCCTGCGGACACTGCGCTTAGGATGACAGATACCACGTGGCTCTCTGCGACACTGCGCTCAGGATGCTAAAGAGCCGGGTTGTGAATGCGCCTTCCGAGCTGCCGATAACTCGACCAGAACCTCCTTTTTACGCTTCCCGAACCCCGTTTGCGCAGGTATCGTAGAACGGGTCGCGAATCGAGTCGCGTTCCTCTCGGAAGGAGGATGGGATGCGTTTTCAAAGACGCCAACTGCTTCGGATCCTGTCATTTGCTTTCGGGTCAAACTTCATCCTAAGTCGCAATCAACTCGGCATAGCAGCGCAGACAGCCATACCGCCAAAGACCTCTCCTCCTCCTGCGGGGCAAGCTGTTCAACATGATTCCGCTCCAGGAACGGAAATGGAAAAAGTGACGGGGATTGGAGGGCTGTTCTTCCGAGCCCACGATCCGACAGCGTTGGGGCGTTGGTACCAACAACACCTGGGAGTCTCGCTCACACCAACGAGCTACGAGGCATCCGTCTGGCAGCAAGAGGCCGGACCCACAGTCTTCAGTCCTTTCCCAGAGACGAGTGGCTATTTCGGGGACGCCCACAAGGTCTGGATGGTGAACTTTCGGGTTCGGGATCTTGACAGAATGGCAGCCCAGTTACGAGCCGCAGGAATCGCGGTTAAGATTGACCCGCAGTCTTATCCCAACGGCCGGTTCGCCCGCCTGCATGACTCTGAGGGAAATCCGATCGAATTGTGGCAACCTGCAGGACGAGGCGCTTCACTCTAGGTTGCTAAACACTTCAGGACTGTTTCTGGATTTCTCCCTGGGTTACGGTCAATGCGGAAGTAGTCCACGTTGTTGTGAGTACTGAGAGAGAAATGCAGGTCCTTCGGCTACGTGTCCCGCGGACACTCCGCTCAGGATGGGATACTACACCAAACGTCAAAGTGTACGGTTAGGACCATTGCGCAAACCTGTCGCCAATGAGAATGGAACCCTAGTTTAGCGATCAGCATTTAAGGTACCAACGATGCACGCTGCCCTTCTTGTTCTGAATCTCGTCGCATCTCTCGCTTCGGCAGCGTGGGCCGTGGTTGCTGTTCTCCGACCGGCATCTCTCTCCGGTTCGAGTCACATCGAACGCGGTGAGATCTTCTACGTGCGTATGTATGCCGCGCGCTCCATTCCGTTCGGGCTGGCAGCCGGGATCCTGCCGTTCTGGCCTGGGGGGAAAGCTGTCGCGTGGATCCTCTTTACTGCTGCGATGATTCAGATCGCGGATGTCATGATTGGGGTGGCGAAGAAGGAGCGGGGAATGATCATGGGCGCGTCCGTCGGGGCGATCGTGCATATCCTCTGCGGTTTGTCGATTCTGTAGTCTCTGTTGGGTCCGTGTTGGCCAGGTCCTGGAGTGGGTTTTTGGGGCCGGAGAGGGATCGGGCTGATTGACCATGAGCAGCTAGCGGAAGCTGACCTGCTGAAAGCCTAGGCTCTGGAGCAGGGTGGTGACTGTGGCGCGGGCGTTTTTCTGCGCTGTATCCAGAACGCCGTTCGTGAGCGCCGCCTGTTGCAGTTCATCGACTGCCTGCTGACGGACTTGGGATTCGAGATTTGGGTCGGCTGTCACCAGCATCCCAGTTTCGCGTGAGTAGACGTGGGTTTTGGAGTTGTCGAGCGTGGCGATGAAGATCTGAGCGGGTGGCAGGTGAATGGTCGCTTGCCGCTCGTTCACCTGAATGTCGGATGCCGTGATCTTCCCCAGATCGACACCCGCGAGCACCTGACCATGCACGACGAGCAGGAGTTTGTCTCCGGTAAGAAAGCTGGGCAGGTATTCGCTCTCGCGGTCGCCTTCGACGATCTTGTCCATGGTGTAGTTGACGGTCTCAAGCCGCTGCAGGCGCTGGATGCTGGCGACCACTGTTGGCATGGAGGTATCGATGGAGAGTTTGCGGCCGGTGATAGCGGCGGCGAGATGGTTCCAGACGCCGTTGGTCGCCTTGCGAGAGAAGACCGTGAGCGCACCTGCGCCGAGAAGGATGCCGATGAGGAGCAGGATGCCCGGGCGGCTTCGGCGTTCGGAAGCGTAGGAGGCCATGTGGATATCATACGGCGGCAGCGCCCAGATTCAGGATGTATGGGAGAGCGGATGCGCCTGGCGGCGCATGAACCACCCCTTCGACTACGCTCAGGGCAGGCTATGCGCTTCGGTGTTGCGGTTGGGAAGTGAGGCTGAGGCGCAAAGGATGGGGCGCCCGTTGAGTTCGCGCGACAGCGCTTAGTCGACAGTGGCTTCGATTTGGGTGGCGTCTTTGGTGAAGGCGTGCGCGACGCGGTTTTTGTAGCTGGCGGCGATGAAGTCGCGGAAGAGCGGGTGGGGCTCTAGGGGTTTGGACTTGAACTCGGGATGGAACTGGCAGCCCAGGAAGAAGGGGTGGCTGGGGATCTCGACGATCTCGACGTAGGTGCTGTCCGGGGTGGTGCCGGTGATGCGCAGGCCGGCGCCGGTGAGCAGGGCTTCGTACTCGCGGTTGAATTCGTAACGGTGACGGTGGCGTTCGCTGATCTCGTGGCGGCCATAAGCCTGAGCGGCGTGTGAGCCGTCCTCAAGCACACACTCCCACGCTCCTAGTCTCATGGTCCCGCCCATCTCTTCGACGCCGGTGAGCTCGCGGAGCTTGTAGATGATGCGGTGTGGCGTGGCGGGGTCGAACTCGCTAGAGTTGGCTGTGTGCAGGCCGCAGACGTTGCGCGCGTACTCGATGCAGGCGGTCTGCATGCCGAGGCAGATGCCGAAGTACGGCGTGCCGGTCTCGCGGGCGTAGCGGATGGCGTTGAGCATGCCTTCGATGCCGCGCTTGCCGAAGCCGCCGGGGACCAGGATACCGTCGAAGCCGGCCAGCTGGTTTTCGTAGTCCGGGACTTCGAGGCCTTCGGCTTCAATCCAGGTGACGCGCAGCTTGAGGTTGTGCGCGAGTGCGCCGTGGACCAGGGCCTCTTTCAGCGATTTGTAACTGTCTTCGTACTCGACATACTTGCCGACGATGCCGATTGAGACCTCATCCTGCGGGTGATAGGCGGTCTCGACGAGGCGCTCCCAGCGGGAGAGATCCGGCGTCTTCGCTTCGATGTGGAGGTACTTGAGCGCGAGGGCGTCGACCTTTTCCTGGGCGAAGTTGAGTGGAACTTCGTAGATGGAATCGACATCTTTGGCCGCGATGACAGCCCCCTCTTCCAGATTGCAGAAGAGCGCGATCTTGCTCTTGATCTCGCGGGAGAGAAAGCGGTCGGTGCGGCAGAGCAGGATGTCGGGCTGGATGCCGATGGAGAGCATCTCCTTGACGGAGTGCTGGGTGGGCTTGGTTTTGAGCTCCTGCGCGGCGGCGATCCAGGGGACGAGGGTGACGTGGACGAAGACGGTGTTCTCGCGCCCGAGCTCCTGGCGCATCTGGCGGATGGCTTCGAGGAAGGGAAGGGACTCGATGTCGCCGACGGTGCCGCCGATCTCGACGATGGCAACGTCGCAGTCGGCCGCGACCTTGCGCATGGCGCTTTTGATCTCGTTGGTGACGTGGGGGATGACCTGGACGGTCTTGCCGAGGTAGTCGCCGCGACGCTCCTTGGTGATGATCTGCTCGTAGATGCGGCCGGTGGTGAGGTTGTTATCGCGGGTGAGGCGCGCGTGGGTGAAGCGTTCGTAGTGGCCGAGGTCGAGGTCGGTCTCCGCGCCGTCATCGGTGACGAAGACCTCGCCGTGCTGGAAGGGCGACATGGTCCCGGGGTCGACGTTGAGGTAGGGGTCGAACTTCATCAGGTTGACCTTGATGCCGCGGCTCTCGAGCAGGCAGCCGAGGGAGGCGGCCGCGAGTCCTTTACCGAGGCTGGACACAACACCGCCCGTCACAAAGATGTACTTTGCTGACATTGCTTCACCATTTTGTTGGGTCAGGATGGCGTACCGGGTGGGCACGACCAAGTATCGCAGAGAGCTAGGGAATAGGGAAGGAGAGAGCAGGGGGTCAGGGGTCAGGTTTGCAATACACACTTTGGGGAATTGCGGCTTGGGCGAGGCTTAAATTCAACCAAGATTCACGCGGAAGAGCGTAGGAAGCCGTATAAACAGCGGGTTTGTGAAAGCTCATTGAATATGAGCGGCGTGAGTGGCGACCTTAAGACTTTCTTAAGAAACGGCTGTTGTAGTCGAGTTTACGCGCGTTGATTTCCTCCGATCAGCCATCCAGCGTTTCAGTTCAAACCCCAACCTTTTTTGAGGTGATCTCTGTGCTGTCCAGCTTCATGTCGCCGCAGTTTCGTGCCGGCTTACGATCCAAACTTTTTACGTTCGTCGTTCTTCTGGCTGGGGTGTTCCTCTTGACCGCTCCGCGCCCACTTTCGGCGCAGGATCGGGGTTCGATCGCCGGGACGGTGACGGATACCAACAAATCCGTGCTGCAAGGGGCCCGCGTCGAGATCATGCCGGAGACCCAGACGGCTACGACGGGCCAGCAGGGAAGCTTCATCATCTCGGGCGTGAAGCCGGGGCACTATACCCTGACGGTCTCCTACATCGGCTTTCAGCCGTTTAGCACGGGCGTGGATGTGGCGGCGGGGGCGATTGCAAACCTAACCGCGGCGCTTGCAATTGGAAATGCCAGCGAGAATGTAACGGTCCGTCCGGAGCGCGAGGTGGGCGAGGTGGAGGCGCTGAATCGCGAGCGGGTCTCGGACCATATCGTGCAGGTGCTGCCGTCGGAGGTGATTAACAGCCTACCAAATACCAATATTGCAGATGCGGTGGGACGACTGCCGAGTGTCTCGCTGGAGCGGGACGAGGGCGAGGGCAAGTACATCCAGATCCGCGGCACGGAGCCGCGGCTGAGCAATGTGACGATCGATGGAATCGTGGTGCCATCGCCGGAGAATGTGCGCAACGTAAAGCTGGATGCTATCCCGGCCAACCTGGTGGATTCGGTCGAGTTGAGCAAGACGCTGTCGGCGAACCAGGACGGCGATGCGATTGGCGGCTCGGTGAACCTGGTGACCCGGGAGGCGACGGACCAGCCGTACTTCGCGGTGCAGGGATTGCTGGGGCACACGCCGATCGCGGGTGGCCGCGCTTCGAATCAGGAATTCGGGACCTATGGCCGCAGGTTCTTCAATAACAAGCTCGGATTTCTGATCAGTGGCAGTTACGATTACAACGCTCGCGGGATTAACGACCTGGAGCCGGTGGCGGCGGTGAACCCGATCACGGATGGGGGTGGCACCCCGGTAAGTCCGGCGCAGTACGTGAATGCGCCGAATGCGACCGATCTGCGCGACTACCACTACGACCGCTCGCGCTACGGCTTTGGCGGCACGCTCGACTATAAGCTGAACGACCTTTCCCAGGTGTACCTGCGCGGATTGTTCTCGCACTTCAACGACAACGGCGAGAATTGGAACCGCACGTTGGGCACGGGCGCAACTGCAACCGATAGTAAGGGCAATCCCATTGGCGGGTTTACATCGCCGACGGTCACGACGCCCAACGGCAGCACCAGCCTGACGGACAACTTCCGCCAGCCGGGGCAGCAGGTCTGGAGCCTGCAGGCGGGGGCGCACCAGGAGTTCGGCAACAATGTGTGGAACTACCGTGCGGCACTGTCGCAAGCGCGCTATACGGGCGGCTTCTCAGATGCAGCTTTTGGCGGCCCGTCAGCGGTGCAGTTCGGGGTGACGCAGGCCAACCCGCATACGCCGCAGTTCCCGGTGTTGAATGGCGTGAACATCAACGATCCGGCTCTTTACACGCTCTCTGGGTTTCGCTTCCAGAACAATCACATCTTTGAGCGGGACATTGTGGGCGAGCTGTCGTATGCGCGACGGTATACCCGCGGGTCGAAGTTTGGCGCATTTGAAGCGGGCTTCAAGGTGCGGGATGTGATCAAGGGCGAGCTGTATCACAATGTGACCGCCACCCTGAACGACGGCGCTACGGCGCAGCCGATGAGCAACTTCCTGAGCCCATACCGCGACACGGGCTACTACTTCGGGAGGTATGCGTATGGTCCGGTGCCGCAATATAACAAGGTGCTGGCGTACTACAACACGCACCCAGGGGAGTTCACGACCAGCCAGGATGTCTTTGGCGACCTGCAGAACGACTGGCACGTACAGGAACGCGTGTATGCCGGGTATGGCATGAACACGATCACCATCCAGCGCTGGAAGCTGCAGACGGGGCTCCGTTTTGAGACGACGCAGGACAACGTGATCGGCAACTCGCTGGTGACCTCAACGCCTACGGACGCCGTCCCCAAACCGGATCCGACTGTGAATCACACGACGGTCAACAACACGTATACCTACGTGCTGCCGAGTATTCAGGTGCAGTACAACCTCAACAACAACGCGGATATCCGGTTTGCGTACGGCATCGGGATTGCGCGGCCGAACTATGGAGACCTGGCGCCGTATCAGCAGTACGATCCCTCGCAGAGCAAGTTCGTGACGGCCGGCAATCCGAACCTGAAGCCGACCTGGGCGAACAACTTCGACCTGCTGGGGGAGAAGTATCTGAAGCAGATTGGCGTGGTCCAGCTGGGCGCTTTCTACAAGCAGTTCTATAACCCGATCTATGCCGGACTCCAATCGGTCGTGCCGCCAGGCCGCCCGCTTGCCGGGCTGCAGCAGATTGCGCCGGCGAATGGGCCCTCGGCTCACCTCTTCGGGATCGAGGCTGCGTATCAGCAGCAGCTCACGTTCCTGCCGGGCGCGCTCAATGGCACCGGCGTGAGCATCAACTACAGTTATACGACCTCGCAGGCGGATGTTCCGGGCCGGTCCGACAAGCCGGCGCTGATACGCGATGCGCCGCAGAACTGGAACGTGGATGCGACCTACGACAAGTACCGGATCTCTGCGCGCATGGGCCTGACGCACAACGACGCATATATCTCGCAGTACAACTACAAGGATGGGGCTACGGGCGGAATCAAGAGCCCCGCCGGGGATGTCTATATCTATCCGCATACACAGGTGGACGCGGAGGCCAGCTACCTGGTACCACGGGCGCGGGGGCTGAGCGTGGTGGCGCAGTTCCTGAACCTGAACAACGACGTCTTCGGGTTCTTCCAGGGGAGCGAGAAGTACCCGATCCAGCGGGAGTACTACAGCCCTACGTATACCTTTGGGCTGCGGTGGACGCTGACGCCGGAGACGGGGGCTATCTTCCGGCAGTAGGGCGGGAACGTACTGGGCTGAGTTGTGGGGAACAGCAGATCCCTCCGCTGCGTTCTCGCTAGCGCGAGAACTCCGGTCGGGATGACGGGAGAGGTGGAGTAGGGAAATGCAGGTCCCTTCGGTGCCTGTCCCACGCTTTGCGCTGAAGTGTGTTTAGGGTGCGATACGTATTCAGGCGCAAAGGAGGGGGCACCCGCTTTCTGGGTCGCATCGTCTAATGAGACGATGCGACTTTTTTCTTGGGTATTCGGGGCGGTGCTAGTGGTGGCGAGCTGCCTGGGCGCTTTGGCACAGGGTACGCCGCCAACGAATCCTGCCGTGATTGCTTCGATCCACCGGCTGCTGCTGACGGATGGCTCCTATCAGCTCATCAGCAAGTATGAGGTGAGCGGCAACCGGGTGCGGTACATCAGCGCGGAGCGGGGCGGCGAGTGGGAGGAGGTTCCGGCCAAGCTAGTGGACTGGGTGGCTACCGAGAGGTATGCGAGCGAGCATACGCCGGGAGCACGTGCGAGTTCGCAGGCAGAGAGCGACGCGGCGGCGGTCGACAAGGAAGAGGCGGACGAGCGCAAGAACGGGAACGGCCGCACGCCGGAGGTTACGCCGGGGCTGCGGCTGCCCGAGCAGGATGGAGTGTGGGCGCTGGATTACTTCCGCAATCAGCCGGAGCTGGTGACGCTGGTGCAGAACAGCGGCGACATCAACCAGCGCACCGGTCACAATGTGTTGCGGGCGGCGATCAATCCGCTGGCGGGGACGAAGCAGCAAGTGCAGCTGGATGGCGAGCGGGCGAAGGTGCGGCTGCACGAGGCCGATCCGGCGCTCTATATCAGCCTGAGCGGGGATGAGGAGCCAGGGCCGGACGCGATGCCAGTGGAGACGCATGGGGCGAAGGGTCCGAAGGCGGAAAGCTCGCCGGCGAGCAAGTACGCCATTGTGCGGGTGGTCTCGAAGCGGAACTACCGGGTGGTGACGGGCGTGAGTATCAGTGCGCTGGGAAGAATGTCGCAGTCGCAGGATACCGTGGAGACGAATGCGACCATCCTGCCGGGTGGACACTGGATGAAGGTGACGCCGAAGGGGCCGCTGACGCTGGGCGAGTATGCGTTGATGGAGGTGCTGGCGCCGGGGCAGGTGAACCTTTCGGTGTGGGATTTCGCCATTGATCCGGTGGCGGCGGAGAATGCGAATGCGATTCTGCCTCTGCAGCGCGGGCGGTAGGGGAGTGGGGAACAATAGATCCTTCGACCTGCGTTCTCGCTCCTACGAGAACTCTGGTCGGGATGACACGGGAAGGGTGTTGTGGTCTCCCACCTTTCCCTTCGCTCTTAGGTCAGGGTGGATAGGAGAACGGAGCGCTGCGCGCTGACCCACCCTTTGCGCTGAATTTAACTGAGATGCGAGCGGTGGCCGGGCGCAAAGGATGGGGCACCCGGGTTTGGTGGTGGGTAATGCAGGTCCCTTCGGCTTCGCTCAGGATGACAGCTTGATTTAGGCAGATGCGGCGATGCCGTCGCGGGTGGTGTTTTTTACTGAGTACATCCGCTCGTCGGCGGTGCTGATGAGCTGCTCCACGGTTTCCGCGTCGTCGGGGAAGGTGGAGATGCCGAAGCTGGCGCGCACGCTCAGGTTGAGGCCTTCGTCTGCGAGAAACTGATAGTCGCGGAGTGACTCGAGCAGTCGCTGGGAGGCCTCGACTGCGGAGGATTTGCCGGTCTGGGGCAGTAACACGATGAACTCGTCGCCGCCGTAGCGGAAGGCCAGGTCGACGATGCGCAGATTGCGCTTGATGACGGTGGCGACCTCCGCGAGGACGCGGCTGCCGGTCAGGTGTCCGTGCTCGTCATTGATCTGCTTGAAGCGGTCCAGATCGATGAAGACCAGGCTGAGCGGGGTGCAAAAGCGCCGGCTGCGCTCGATTTCTGTGGCGAGGGTTGCGGTCAGGTGGCGGGCGTTGAAGAGGCCGGTGCAGTCATCGGTGATGGTGAGTTCCTGGATGCGCTCCACTGCGCGCGCATTCTCAATGGCGATGGCGGCGTAGTCGCACAGGATATGCAGGAAGGTGATGGTGTAGTCGGTGAGCGCGCTGAGCTGGTAGTTGAAGAGCTGGATGACGCCCAGGGTGCGCAGCCGGGAGCGGAGGGGGAGGGAGATGGCGGACTCGGTTCGCTCGGGGGCGCACTCACCGGCGCAGAGCTCCGGGGTAAAGGCGCCTTCGGAGACGATCAGGGGCTCGCCGTGCGCGGCCACCCAGCCCGCCATACCCTCGCCCATGGGAATGCGGATGCTCTCCAGCGCGCTGTTGGACTGGCCGGCGGCGATCGCGTAGTAGAGGTCGTTGCGCTCGGCGTCGACCATCAGCAGCGACCAGCTCTCCGGCTGGAAGAAGCCCTCCATCTGCTGCAGGATGCTGCGCAGGATGGTGTCCAGGTCAAGCGAGGAGGTCAGCGCGCGGGCGACATTATGGAAGACCAGGATGTCGTCGAGGGCCCGAGCGTCTTTCCGGGGCTCGCCGGATGCATTGGTCACGTCCGGATTTGTCACGCCTGGATCTGGCACGTCTGAGATTGACACTTCTGGGCACCTGCTATGGCGACCTGTTTGAGTCTGACTTGTTGATTCTGGCATATCGGGGCGCTCGGAGACGAGCACTCCCTGAGCGAGTGTGAGGTAGGACTGGATGCGGTCACCCGCCGATATGCACCATGCTACGGGAGGGCTTGAGAAAGCCCGGCTCGCCGATGTGGTGGCGTGCTTCTTTCTTCTCGGCGGTGCCGCGGATGAAGCTGGCCAGGTCCTCATCGCTGCCACCCCGATGGAGTACGGCGTAGAGGTCATGATCGGATTGCGAAAAGAGGCAGGTGCGGATCTTGCCGTCCGAGGTGAGGCGGATGCGGCTGCACGCGCCGCAGAAGGCCTGCGAGACGGGCGCGATGATGCCGACCTCGCCAACGCCGTCATCAAAGGTGAAGCGGCGGGCTGTTTCGCCAGGGTTGGTGGCCGGCAAGGCTACCAGGGGTCGGACCTCGCTGAGCCGCTGCTTGACTTCGTTGAAGGGAACGACCGTGTTTGGGGACCAGATGCGGTCTTCTTCGAGCGGCATGAATTCGATAAAGCGGACGACGACGCCCTCGGTGCGGGAGAAGTGGGCGAAGGCGGGGATCTGGTCCTCGTTGAAGCCGCGCAGGAGCACGCAGTTGACCTTGACTGGGCCCAAGCCAGCGTCTTTGGCAGCGCGGATGCCGGCGATCACCTTTCCGTAGCTGCCGGGGACGCGAGTGATGCGGGCGACGATCTCCGGGTCGACGGCATCCATGCTGACGGTAACCCGGGTGAGCCCTGCGTCCTTAAGCGCCTGAGCCTGGGAGGCGAGCAGGTGGCCGTTGGTGGTGATGGCGATGTCGAGCGGGGCTCCCTGGCTTTCCGGGAGTGGCTGGCCGTTGGCGCCGAAGCGGGTGCGTAGCTGAGCCAATTCGCGCACCAGATCGGCGAGACCGCGGCGGAGAAGCGGTTCGCCACCGGTGAGCCGGACCTTCTCAATGCCGAGATCGACGAAGACGCGGATCATGCGCAGGTAGTCCGCGATGGGCAGCTCGGAGTATTGCGCGCCTTCGTTGCCGGTGCGGCAGTAGACGCATTTGTAGTTGCAGCGATCCGTCACCGAGACGCGCAGATCCAGGATCGACCGGTGGTGCTTGTCGATCAGGCGGGTTGCGGGAGGCGTTGGAACTAACTGTGCAAGCTCCGCCAGGCTGCTCGGAATGGAAAATGTGGACACGTGTCTTTATTCGATGCGCAATTGGAAGTTTTTCTTCAAAGAGCCTGTGGTATGGCTCGGTGTTCGGAACAGTCTCTTTGTCTATTGTACGAAACGGCTTTGCGCGGCTACGGGTTGTGAGCTGCAATTCCGCTTTGACGGTAACCGGTCAGGCATCTAGAGCCCAAACTCCTCCATCGCATGAGATGGAGGTGCGTGATGAGCGAGGAGAGAGCGCAAACGGAGCAGCACGAGCCGAAGGGACTGGGCGAGCATACACGCGGGGTGGCAGCCGAGTGGGCGCATGAGCAGGGCTGGGGCTTGAACGAGGAGGAGCGGACGCGCAATCCAGAGGGGCGGCCGCAGTTCTATGGCGGTAAGGGCTATGACTATGGAGCGGCGCAGGATTTTGGCGACGAGGCGGTGAAGAGGGACGCGGGCGAGGGAGCTGGCGATGAAAGCAGCACTGACCAGTAACGACTGGGGCGGCCGCTGGACTGGTGAGTGAGGCTGGGACACCGGCTGAGTGGCACCCGAGGGAAATGCATGTTCCTTCGGCTGCGTCGCTGCGCGACTGCGCTCAGGACGACAAATATGCAGGTCCTGCGACTCGCGCGCGACTCCGCTCAGGATGACAGGGTGGGTGTTAGGGGCCTTCGTTGTAGTGGTAGGAGGCTTGGGTGCCTAGCGCTGTGAGTGTGCTGAGCTCCATGCCGCGCACCTCACGCCCTTCCTTGGGAGTGGCGGCGTCGGCTGCTCCCGAGGGTGGGGGCAGCATAAAGGTGGAGAGGTGAAGCACCAACTGCGTAAGTGTGGGAAAAAGGCCCATGGCGCGAGCGCCCAGCCAGGCTTGCGGCGTAATGGTGATTTCGGTGGCTCCGGTGACGGTTGCGTCCATGATGACGCGCGCGGCGTGTTCCGCGGAGGCTGTCACGCCGGGTAGGCTGGCGCCGAGTGAGAACCAGCGATACTCCTCTTCGCGGTTGCCGGAGAAGAGCGCCCGGACGTGCGAGCCGGTGCGCATGAGACCGGGGCAGACGGTGGTGACGGCGACGCCCTTGGAGCGGAGCTCGGCGTGCAGTCCCTCTGAGAAGCCGACGGCCGCAAACTTGCTGGCCGAGTAAGGCAACAGGTGAGGCACGGCGAACTTACCGCCGATGGAGCAGATGTTCACGATTGAGCCGGACTGGCGCGCCATCATCTGCGGCACCACGGCGAGCGAGCAGTGGAGCATGCCGTAGAAGTTGGTATTCATGGCGTCTTGAAAGGACGCGAGCGACTGGTCTTCTACCGCGCCCACGGTGATGATGCCGGCGTTGTTGACAAGAATGTCGATTTGGCCGAAGTGTTGCGTGGCGCGCTCGATCATCTCCCGTGCCTGGGTGTCGTCGCGAATATCGCAGGGGATGATGAGGGCGGCGTCTTCGTTGACCACTGCACCACGCTGCACTAGGAGGTCGAGGGCCCGCTCGAGCTCATAGGGATCGCGGGCGGTAAGGACGAGCCGTGCGCCACGACGGCCGAACTCCTCGGCCATGGCGAGCCCGAGGCCGCGCGAGGAGCCGGTGATGAGGACGACCTTGCCTGCGAGTTCGAGGCGAGAGGTGAGTTTGCGCTTAAGAAAGATCGCAGCGCCGCAGAGTGCGAGAGTGGCTGCAACTGCGGCGCCGGTGGAGTAGTGTTGTTTGTCTTTGGTCTTCATCTTCTTGATCAGGCGTACATCAGTTAGGCTGCTTTCACCTCTGCGGGGGTGTTGGCCCAGGGATCGATGACGACTTTGACGCAGCCGTCCTGCTTGTCGCGGAAGATCTTGTACATCTCCGGGATCTGGTCCATGGTCACGCGGTGAGTGATCAGGAAGGATGGATCGATCTGCCCTTCCTCAATACGTCGCAGCAACGGTTGCATATAGCGCATCATGTGAGTCTGGCCCATCTTCATGGTGATGCCCTTGCCGAAGGCCGCGCCGAAGTTGATTTTATTGAGCAGGCCGCCGTAGACGCCGGGAATGGAGACGGTGCCGCATTTCCGCACGGACTGAATGGCCTGGCGAAGCACGATGGGCCGGTCGGATTCGAGCAATATGGCCTGCTCGACCCGGTCGTAGATGCCCGGCAGCGTGTCGGCATGCGCTTCAATGCCGACCGCGTCGATGCAGGAGTCTGGGCCGTTGCCGCCGGTGAGGTCGCGCAGCTGCTGCTCCACGTCGTCATCGATCTCTGAGTAGTTGATGGTGATAGCCCCAGCCTGTTTGGCCAGCGCCAGCCGTTCCGGGAAGCGATCGATCGCGATCACCTTTTCGGCGCCGAGCATGAAGGCGCTCTTGACGGCGAAGAGCCCGACCGGGCCGCAGCCCCAGATCGCGACCGTGTCCCCGGGCTCGATCTGCGCGTTCTCCGCGCCCTGGTAGCCGGTGGGGAAGATGTCGGAGAGGAAGAGTACCTTGTCATCCGGCAGATCGTTTTCTATCTTGATAGGGCCCACGTCGGCGAAGGGGACACGCGCGTACTGCGCCTGCCCGCCGGCATAGCCGCCCATCATATGCGAGTAGCCATAGAGGGCCGAAGCGCCGTAGCCGTAGGCCTCTTCCATGATGTGCGCGTTGGGATTGGAGTTATCGCAGGCCGACCAGAACTGCCGCTTGCAGAAGAAGCAGTTGCCACAGGCGATGGTGAAGGGGACGACCACACGGTCGCCGCGCTTGAGTTTCTTGACCTCCGGACCTACCTCCTCCACGATGCCCATGAACTCGTGGCCGAGAATGTCGCCAGATTCCATGGTGGGAATGTAGCCGTCGTAGAGGTGCAGGTCGGAGCCGCAAATGGCCGTGCGCGTGATTTTGATGATCGCGTCATGCGGATTGATCAATTTGGGGTCGGGTACGGTGTGGACTTCGACCTTCTCTTTTCCCATCCAGCAGAGTGCCTTCATAGTGTGTCCTTTTGGGTCTGGCGTGCATTGCTCGCGACGGAAGCCGCCGGCTCTTTGCTGGTCTTTGTTTTCCTGGCTGCGCCGGGAGGGGTCTGCACGGCTGTGCCCGGTGGGGTTGGGTTGGTCTCGCCGAAGAAGAACTCCTTCATCTTGCCGCCGATGCCTCTTGGTCCGGCTGGCTGGTTCTCTGTAGTCGGGATTTCGCCGGCTTCGGTCATCTGCTTGAAGTGGCGAAGATTCTCGATCACCATCTGCTTGGGGCTGCGGGCGACTGCGCCAGCCGTGGCGTTGGCCAGCTTGCCGCCAGTCAGCTTGAAGGACTGCACCAGCGTGACAATCGTGCCCCGTCCGGCTGGCGCTTCGGTGAAGGTTACTTCGCCGTGCTGCTCGATGTCGCCATCGGTGGAACCCCAGCTCAGCTGACGGCCTGGGATGTCGGTGGTGATCTCGGAGATCCATTCGATCGTGCGGCGCAGCGGGGCCTTCATGATCCAGCGCGAGGTCTTCTCGCTGAGCGGCGTAACCGACTCTAGACCCTCCTGCCAAAGGGGAGCTTTTTCAATGTCGCGCCAGTAGGCGTAGAGCTCCTGCGCGCCGCGGTTGATAGTCACAGCCGAATGGCCACGTACGTTGTCTTCCTGCGAATCTTTAGCTTTCGCCATCGGTAGATTCCTTAAATGAGTTATTCGCCGCATGCCGAAGAGCACGACAGGGAGTATCTATCACCTGAGATGCATGGGAGAGCTGGCCGACGAGACCCAAGCGAAGATGAACGCGATGGAATGAAGCGCGGGGAGCGACGATCAGGAGGAGATTGTTTCGGGGCGCTTCCCATGCGGCAGGGGTCGGGCGGGATAGCCCAGCCCCTGGCTGCTTCTCTGGCTGTTCGGAGGCGAGCAGGCCGCTACTTCTGCTTGGCAATCACCTTGCTGGCAATCTTGGCGTAGGTGGCCTGGGGAACGATCTTCTTGCTTACCAGGTCGGTCTTGCGGGCGTAGGGACGGCCATCGACGATCTTCTTCGCGTAGGCATCGCCGATGCCAGGCAGGGCTTTGAGCTGGTCCATGGATGCCGAGTTCAGGTCGACGAGATCCGACGAGCCCTGCATGGGAGTTTGGCTCTGCCCGGTGGAGTTGGCGGGCTGCTTTGCCGAGTGGCTTGCGGTCTGCGCAAGGGCGGGCAGGGTGGCTGGAAGCAGGGCCATACCCATGGCCAGGATGAGGGTCCAGAGTGAGTGGCTTTTCCGCAGATGCTTCTTCATCGAGGGGCTCCGTTCAACGGGACAGAAGATGTGGGGGATCGAACAGAGCCATGCTCGTTGGGGAGGCGGTGGGTGTCAAGAGCGAAGTTGAGAAAATGCAGGTCCTTCGACTGCGTCGCTGCGCGACTCCGCTCAGGATGACAAATTGCGGGATTGCCGCACCCGGTGCCCGGGATGGCAAATCAGGATTGCGGGAGGGTGACTGGTTTAGCTTCTTCAGCGGCTACGGCTGCTTCTGCCGCGGCGAAGCCGATCTTGGAGTGGGTGCCATCGCAGAAGGGCTTCTTGGTGGAGGCGCCGCAGCGGCAGAGCGAGATGGCCGGCTTGCCTTCGAGATTCCATTCCTTGCCGTCGGCGTCGATGAGGCGCACCGGACCTTCTACGCGAAAGGGGCCGTTGGGGCGGACAGTAATTTTGACTTCGTTTTCAGCCATGGGTGGGTGTGCTCCTGTGGTTCTGGGTTGGGTTTGGGAAAGGGCTTCTCCCAGTTTACAGTGCGGTTGCCGCCGAGTTAGCCGGCCTGGTACCTGGCCACGATGTCCGCCATGGTGATGGTTCCCTCGATGGCTCCGCGGCTGGCGCGGTTCTGGACCGGAAGCAGGGGCCAGCGTGCCAGGTATGGAATGGCGCTGTCCAGCCGCATGTCAGGGAAGAGCGTGGGGATGCGGTCATGGGGGAGGACGGATTCGAGGGGTGCTTCTCCCTGGTGGACGGCGGAGAGGGAGCCGAGCTCGTCGCCCGGGATGGCATACCAGCTGCCATCCCCCAGCTTTACCAGAGCGGCCGCGGCCCCCTTCGCGGCCATGGTCTGGCGAACCGCCGCGAGGGGTAGACGCCCTTCCACGACCGGCACGGAGAGCGGCCGCAGCGCGTCTTCCAGGTGGAGCACGATCCCCTCACGCTGCTCCTCCATCGAGGGCAGATCGAGCCCATCCTGATGGGTGAAGGTCTCGAAGATCGGCGTGGGCTGCAGGCTACGCGCGAGCAGGTAGGCGATGGTGTTGGCGAGGATGACGGGGAGGATGATGGAGTAGTTGCCGCTGACCTCCAGCACCATGAAGACCGAGGTGAGCGGCGCGCGGAGAAATCCGGCAAAGAGCACACCCATGCCGACCAGCGCATAGGAGCCAACCGAGACACTGGAAAAGGAGAAGAAGACCTTTTCAAAGGTGCCGATGGAGGCGCCCAGCATGGCGCCAACAAAGAGCGTCGGGGCAAACATGCCGCCGGGGGTGCCGCTGGAAAACGAGAGCGTCGTTGCAAGAATCTTGAGCAGACCGAGCGCCAGCAGCAGCTTCCAGGTGAACTGCCCGTGCATGGCCTGGTCCATGGCGCCGTAACCCGGTCCCATAACCTGCGGAAAGCCGAGAAAGCCGATGAGGCCGACGGCGAGGCCGGCGAGCGGCGGCTGGATGTAGAAGGTCCAGCGCGGCAGCTTGCGCATGCGCGGCCGCAGGTAGCCGAGCGCCCGGGAGAAGATGACGGCCGCGATGCCGCCGACCACGCCGAGGACTGCGTAGGCCATCATCTCGCGGGGGTCGCGCACGCTGACGGAGGGGATGCGGAACATGGGCTCCGAGCCCCAGAACCAGCGGGCCACGACCACGCTGGAGATGGCCGAGAGAACGACCGAGCCAAGTACGGCGGCGCTCCACTGGCCGATGACCTCTTCGATGACGAAGAGGATGGCCGAGACGGGGGCATTGAAGGCCGCGGCCAGACCCGCTGCCGCACCGATAGGAGCAAAGACGCGCAGCCGCTGCCGGGAGAGCTTGAGCTTGCGGCTGACCACGGAGGCGACGCCAGCGCCGATCTGCAGTGAGGGGTCCTCTGGTCCAAGCGAGAAGCCGCCGCCGATGGCCAGTGCGGAGGTAATGAATTTACCGATGACGGTTTTGAAGGAGATGAAGCCGTTGTAGATGTAGAGCGCGGCTTTGGTCTGGTTGACGCCGCTGCCCCGCGCCGCCGGAAAGGCAAGCTGCACCAGCGAGGCGACCAGCAGGCCGATGGCGAAGGGAACAAAGATCAGACGGTATTGGCCGGCGTGGGGCGCGGAGCCGAGGGTGAGGATCTGCACCCAGTTGATGGCGATGCGAAAGCTGACGACCAGCAAGCCGGAGAGAATGCCGATGAAGATGGAGAGCACGAGGAAGAGGCGCTCTTCCCGCGAGGGAGCAAGTTTGGCGATGTCAAGCTGCGGCTCGGTGAGCGGCTCGACTTTCTCGATCAGATCGCTGGCTGGCGCCTCTTGCGGGTTTTTAGGTTCGCTCTCGATTGTGACGTCTTCAGGCATCAGGCTCTTTCCAGGGCTGCTCTCTATCAGGGCTGTTCTATATCAAGGTTGCTCTACGGCATCGGGCGCCTGCGCGATCCGGAGCAGCAGCGCATCGTCACCGGTGGGCGTGCCGCAGGCGGCGTTGAGCGCAATCTCGGTGGAGTAGACCAGGTCGAGCTCCGCTGCTTCGCGATCCGGATCAGCGAGCAGGTCCGCCAGGGTGAGGCGGCGTGGTTCGTCGTGCCAGCGGGCGACGACAGCGCTGAGCGCGTCCGGTGGCGTGTTGAGCGTAGCCTCGTTCTTGGGGGCAGCTGAAGCATTGTTTGGGGTAGTCGCACCACCTACCGGATCGCCAGCAGGCAGGCAGGCCCGGAGGTGTTTCCTAACGATGGCGCGTGCATCCAGCACACGCAGCGCGCGCGTGCGCGGCGGTAGCAGGCCCCAGGGATAGAGGTCCAGCAAGCGAGTCGCCTCGGCCAGTTGCTCCCGGTCCGTGGCTGCAGCATCTGTGACTCCCACATCTGTGGCAGCAGCAGGAGCTGCCGCCTTTGCGCTGGCGCTGGTGGGCGCGCTGGCTGGGATATTGGTGAGGGCGCGCTCCAGATATTGCTGGGCCGTCCGGTAATGCCCCAAGAGGAAGGCTGTGCGTCCGGCGCCCTGGAGGGCGGCAAAGCTGGTGGCGTGGTGCGCGGCAATCTCCCTGTAGAGGTGAAGGGCATCCGCTGGCGCATGCGCATCTTCCAGCAGTCCTGCCATCAGCAGCCGGCTCCCGATCTCATCGTCGTTGGCGTTGCCGGCGGCGACCAGCAGCTCGTCGCGCGCTTCGCCGAACCGGTTGTGCGCGAGAAGGAAATGGACCAGTTCCAGACGCACCTCGCGGCGGCGGACGACGCCATCGCCCTCCCAGGTGCCGTACTGCGATGCCCCATAGTAGTGCAAAGCGTCCTGAATGCGGCCAGTCCGGGCGGCCAGCCTGGCCAACTGCAGGTTGATCATGCCGTTGCCGGGTTCGGACTCCCAAAGAGAGTTGAAGTAAGCAGTAGCCTCCTGCAGCCGGCCCGCCTTCGCCAGAGCCTCCGCGAGCTCGATCTGAATTCCGCGATCGCCCGGCGCAAAGGCCAGGGCGGAGCGAAGGGCATTGATAGCGGGGATCGGCTTGCCAGCGCGCAACGCAGTCTCGCCCCGGCGCAGCCAACGGGCGGCCAGATCTTTTTCGTGTTGCGAATAGGACTGGAACAAAAGAAAGGTAAGAACGGCGAGCACCGCCGTGATGAAGAACAGGGTGACCAGTGCAAGAGTATCCTGTAGGGCAAGGTGGCGTTTGGCTAGACGCTCAGCCGACGTGAGCGGCGTTCTGTGGTGGAGAAGAGCCATCGTTGTGAGTTCAGGACTACTAGTTAGCCTATCGCGTATAGCAGGAGATGCAAACGAGCTGGAGTAATGCCCAGATGGGAGTTACTTCAAAACGGATTACGCCGAGGTTTCTAAGGAGAGTGGGCATGAAAAGGCGCGAGTTTCTGAGGACGGCGGCCATTGCGGCGGCGGCCACCACGCTGGGCAACGAGGTCTTTGCGGCGGCGGCTCCGGGGGAGATCCCACGCCGCACGCTGGGGCGAACGAATGTTTCGGTCGGCGTTGTCGGTCTGGGCGGATACCACATCGGCGTCCGCAGTTTGAGTGATGCGCAGAGTACCGCCATTATCCGCACGGCACTCGATTCCGGCATCAATTTTCTGGATAACTGCTGGGATTACAACAATGGCGCGAGCGAAGAGCGCATGGGCAACGCGCTCCGGGACGGCTACCGGCAAAAGGCGTTCCTGATGACCAAGATCGATGGTCGAACACCGGCGGCAGCGCGTCAACAGTTGGAGCAATCGCTCCGGCGGCTGAAGGTCGATCACATCGACCTGGTACAGATCCATGAGGTGATCCGCATGGGCGACCCCGAGCAGGCTTTCCAGCCGGGCTATGTGGTGGACGTGCTGAAGGAGGCACAGAAGGCGGGCAAGATACGCTTTATTGGCTTCACTGGTCATAAGAGCCCGGAGATCCACTTGCACATGATCGAGACCGCTTCCAAGCACGGTTTTACTTTCGACACGGTACAGATGCCGCTCAATCTACTGGATGCGCACTACGACAGCTTCGAGAAGCTGGTCATTCCAGCAGCCCGCAAGCTAAACATGGGCATCCTAGGGATGAAGCCGATGTCCGGTGGGGTGATCTTCGACAGCAACACGGTCTCGGCGGTGGACTCGTTGCGCTACGCCATGAGCCTGCCGGTCTCGCTCACCATCACCGGGTGCGATTCGATGAGGATCCTGAACCAGGCATTGGGTGTGGCTCGGGGCTTTCGTCCGCTCGATGGAACACAGAGGGCATCGCTGCTGCAGCAGACCGCTCCAGTGGCCGGCGCGGGGAAGTTCGAACAGTATAAGACGACCAGCAACTACGACGGCACGATACATAACCCGCAGTACCTGGGTTAAATGAAATCCGGTCTGGTGAGTCTGAGAGTGTGCTGAGAGAGAAGGGTTGCAATACAGGTCCCTCGGCTCGCTGCGCTCAGGATGACAGTGCGTTGTTTGAACGAATTTGGATTCCAGACGCTAGGCTGAGCTGGGGCAGAACGGGATGATTTCGAAACCATGGAGATGACGCAGGAGCTCGTTGACAAGAAGCAGCTGCTCGATGAGCGCCTCCGGTCCCTCGGAGGCCTGATCGTGGCCTACTCTGGCGGCACGGATTCGGCGTTCCTCGCGTATGCCGCGCACGCAGTGCTGGGCGAGGGAATGGTCGCGATGCTGGCCGACTCCGCGAGTCTGCCGCGTGAGCACCTGCGGGACGCGGTGGCGTTTGCGCAGGAGAATGGTATTCCGCTGCGGGTGGTCGCCACGCATGAGCTCGAAAACGAGGCCTATGCGCAGAACGCCGCAGATCGCTGCTTTCATTGCAAAGACGAGCTTTTCTCCGTGATCGAGCAGCAGCGGGCGGCTACGGAGTTCCCGCATGTCGCGTATGGGCTGAATGCGGATGACACGCATGACTTCCGGCCCGGTCATGGGGCCGCTGCAAATCATGGTGTGCTGGCACCGCTGGCCGAGGCGCGGCTGACGAAAGCGGAGGTGCGCACACTGGCGCAGGCGGCCGGGCTGCGCATCTGGGATAAGCCGGCTTCAGCCTGTCTTTCTTCGCGTGTCGAGTATGGACGCCGGGTGACGCCAGAGGTGCTGGCTCAGATTGAGCGGAGCGAAGAGGCGCTTCGTGCGCTGGGATTGCGCCGCTTTCGCGTGCGGCATCACGGCGCGGTCGCGCGGATCGAGATTGCGGAAGAAGAGATGGGTTCCGTGCTCGATCGCGCAATGATGAAGGCGATCTCGGCTGCGGTGCGGCGAGCGGGCTTTCAGTACGTGGCGCTGGACTGCGAGGGGTATCGCTCCGGCTCAATGAATGAGATCTTGCCAGTGGACGTGCTGACGCGCGGAGCCGCGTAGATCAGGGATCAGGACGCTAAGATGCGGATTGGATACTTGGAATGCTTTGCCGGCATCAGCGGGGACATGCTGCTTGGCGCACTGGTCGATGCTGGCGTTCCGGCGCAGGTGATGTCGGATGCAGTGGCCTCGCTCGGCCTTGGCGCAGTGCTTGCGTTCGATGCGGTCGACCGGAGTGGCATTCGATCACTCAAGGCTCGCGTGTTGGTGAATGGGCGGGATGCGGATGCGCCGGTGGACCAGGGATCAGGGACCAGGGATCAGGGATTAGGGGTTGCGGAGCAGGGAGCAGGGAGTAGGGAGCAGAGCCACACGCATGAACATGTGCATTCACATGCACATACGCATGACGGTGAACAGATGCACGAGCACTCTTATATGCATGCGCACTCCCACTCGCACGCACATGCGCATACGCACGAAGATGAGCATGGGCATACGCACCCCCACACACATGCCGGTGCTGACCATTCGCATACAAACGGGCATGCCCATGGCCGGACGCTGCCAGTGATACGCGGCATCCTAGTGCGCGGGAGTATGACTGCTGCTGCACGGCGGATGGCCCTCGCTGCCTTCGAGTCGCTGGGCCGGGCCGAGGCCAAGATCCACGGGGCCGCACTCGACGAGGTGCACTTCCACGAGGTCGGGGCAGTGGACGCGATCGTCGACATTGTCTGCGCCGCGGTCGGTTTGGACTTTCTGCAAGCCGAGTGCTGGTACTGCACGCCGATCAACGTCGGTGGCGGCTCGGTTGAGTGCGCGCATGGGCGTTTTCCGGTTCCCGCGCCGGCGACGGCGGAGTTGCTGAAGGGCATGCCAACCTACTCGGCGGGTGTGCAGGCAGAGCTAGTCACGCCCACGGGAGCGGCGCTGCTGCGCGCATTAGGTCCAACGTTCCAGCCCGCGGCCGCGCTGACGATCCACTCCATTGGTTACGGTGCTGGCACGCGCAATCCGCCGAAATTCCCTAATGTACTGCGCTTGAGTGTGGGAGAAGAATCGCTGGTCTCGACTTTCGCGCAACCTGCTTCGCAAAATGAAACCGTGACTGTGCTCGAATGCGCTGTCGACGATTTGAGCCCGCAGGTTGTCGCCTACGCCGCGCAGCAGGCACTCAGTGCCGGTGCGCTCGACGTGATGTGCTCGTCTGCCGTGATGAAGAAGGGCCGCATGGGCACCCTGATCACGGTGCTCTGTCGCCCGGAAGACGCAAGTGAACTGCAGGGGTTGCTCTTTCGCGAGACCAGCACGCTGGGCATTCGCATCCGCAGCGAGGAACGCGCGGTGCTCGCGCGGAGCTTCTCTGAGGTCGAGACCCGCTACGGGACTGTGCGCATAAAGATTGGGCGCATGAAGACTGGCTCATCGAACCCTCAGGAGGTGAATGCGGCGCCCGAGTACGAGGACTGCCGCGAGCGCGCCGCGGAGCACGGCGTCCCGGTAAAGCTGGTGATGCAAGCAGCGATGGCGGCCTGGCATGGCGCGCAGCAGCCGCGTGAGCAGGACGCGCTGCAGCATGACTAGCGAGGTATTGCTGGAACTCCTCGGTCGTGTCCAGGGCGGCACGCTGACGCCGCAGAAGGCTCTGGAGAGACTGGCAGATCTGCCTTTTGAAGAGGTCGCTTCTTCCGCGGGTGAGGCGAGCTTCGCGCGGATCGACCACCACCGCACCCTGCGCCTAGGCATGCCTGAGGTGATCTTCGCCGCCGGCAAGACGCCGGAGCAGGTAGCCGAGATCTTTCTGCGCATGGCCGAGCATGGCACCGATGTACTGGCCACCCGCGTCACGCCCGCTGCGTTTGCGGCGGTGCAGGAGCGGGTGCCGGTTGCGGCCTACCATCCGATGGCGCGGGCGATTACGTTGCGCCAGTCCGTGACACTGCCGGCGGCCGGCATCGTTGGCGTGCTGTGCGCCGGGACCAGCGATCTGCCGGTCGCCGAAGAGGCGGCCGTGACGGCAGAGCTACTGGGGGCGCCGGTGGAGCGCATCTACGATGTCGGGGTGGCCGGCTTGCATCGGCTGCTGGCGCAACGGGAGGCGCTGAGTCGCATGGAGGTCGCGATTGTGTGCGCCGGGATGGAGGGCGCGCTGCCGAGCGTCGTTGGCGGACTGGTGCCGGCGCCGGTGATCGCCGTGCCCACCAGCGTTGGCTACGGTGCGGCCTTTGGCGGCCTCGCGGCACTGCTGGGGATGCTGAACTCCTGCTCGCCCAACGTGACGGTCGTCAATATCGACAATGGTTTTGGGGCGGCTTACGTTGCTACCATGATTGCGCGGAAGGCTGGTTCGCGAGTGGCCATAACCTCACCAGGGCAAGCCAGCAATGGCCTGGAGCATATCTGATGCCGTTGCAGGTGACGGCTCCGCCTTCCATGCGAGCGATTCCGTCGCGCAGTGTGCAGGTACACGCGCATGGCTGAAGAGAAGGCGACCGTTGTGCTCATGCTGGAGGATAGCGAGCCGGACGCGGAACTCACGCTGTTATTGCTCAGGCGTTCCGGTTTTGCGCTCGAGGTGCACCTGGCGAGGGATCGCGAGGAGTTCATCGAGGAGCTCAACGCGCGGCAGTACGACCTGATTCTGTCCGACTACAACATCCCCAGCTTTGACGGACTGTTGGCGCTCGAGATGGTGCGCGCGAAAAATCCGCGCGTGCCGTTCATCTTTGTCTCTGGTGCAGTGGGTGAGGAGACGGCGATCGAGACACTGCATCGCGGGGCCACAGACTATGTGCTCAAGGACCGTCTGGAGAGACTATGCCCCGCTGTCCGGCGCGCGCTGATCGAGGCAGAAGAGCACGCCAACCGGCTGCGTGCAGAGGAGAAAGCACACGAAAGCGAAGAGCGTTTTCGCCAACTCACTAACGCGCTGCCGCAGATGGTCTGGACGCTCGATGCGGAGGGGCACCTTTCCTATACCAACCCGGCATGGGAGCAGGCGATGCATCTCGCAACGGATACCTGGTGCGATCCGCGGCTGGTGCATCCAGAAGATCTCACCGCCTGCCAGGAGGCGTGGGAGAGCGCGCGGGAGTCCAGAGCTGGTTTTTCGCTCGAGGCGCGCCTATTACATCATCTGGACAGTGAGTACCACTGGTACTTGATCCGGGTGCAGCGTTTTGGACAAGCGGGGGAGGACGCCTCCTGGCTGGGAACGGCCATCGACCTGAACGAACAACGTAAGCGGGAAGATGCGCTGCGTACGGCGGAGAAGCTTGCGGTCACCGGGCGCATGGCGGCGACCATTGCGCATGAGATCAACAATCCTCTGGAGTCGCTCACCAACCTGGTCTTCCTGCTCAAGCAGGAGGGGCCGATGTCCGAGACGGCGCTCCGCTATCTTGAGATGGCCGACTACGAACTGCAGCGGGTCTCGGCTATTTCAAAGCAGACTCTGGCCTTCTATCGTGACTCCAGTACCAGGAATGATATCGATGCTCGCAAGCTGATCGACGAGGCACTGCGGCTCTTTGAGCCGCGCTTCCGCAGCAAGAGCATTCAGGTGGAAAACACGGCAGAGCCAGGGGTGCTGTTCTTCGCTTCGCGCGGAGAGATACGGCAGGTCTTCATCAATTTGATCAGCAATGCGATCGATGCGGTGCCGATCGGCGGCCAGATCAGTATTGGCGCATCCACCGTCTTCCAGGATGTGGTAGAGATGGCTGAGATCCGCATCGAGGACAATGGCTCTGGCATCAAGCCCGAGCACCTCCAGCGCATCTTTGAACCCTTCTTCAGCACGAAGGGATTGCACGGCACTGGTCTCGGCTTGTGGGTCTCGCGCGGGATTGCCGAACAACATGGCGGCACACTCGAGATCGTCTGTGAGCCTAACGTGGCGGGGCCGCGCACCGCGGTGACGTTGCGTCTTCCCCGTCAATCCCCGGCTCCGCAGCGTGGAGAGGACGAGGCGGGCGCGGCTCCTGTCACCATCCACTAACTGAAACCGGAAATCTTTGGCGTTGGTTGAACGTGCTGAGCTAACTTTTGGGCGCAGTTCCACATCTAAGTGCGCCGGAGAGTGACATGGCTTCTACGGTGTGGAAAGGGTACATCTCGTTCGGTCTGGTTTCTGTGCCGATCCGGCTCTATGCAGCAGCTCGTGAATCCCATATCAGCTTCAACCAGATCCATACTCCGTGCGGTACACGCGTGCGCCAGCAGCTGGTGTGCCCCACGTGTGACCGCGCCGTGGAGCGTGGGGAGCTCTCCAAGGGCTATGCCGTGGAGAAGGATGTGCACGTCATTCTGACCGGGGAGGAGCTGCGCGAGCTTGAGTCCGAGTCGTCGAATGTGATGGAGATCCAGCAGTTCGTGGAACTTGCCGACGTGGATCCGATTTACTTCCAGACCTCCTACTATTCTGTCCCGGAGGAGCCCGGGCGAAAAGCCTATGCGCTGCTCTTTCAGGGAATGCAGCACCTCCATCGCGCAGCGATTGCGAAGATCACGATGCATAGCCGGGAGCAGATTGTGCTGATTCGGCCTTACGGAAAGGGGATCGTGTTGCATACCTTGTACTATCCGGCCGAGGTGCGGGAGATCAGCGAATACGGCAGGGATGAGATAGGGCAGGTGCAATCGCAGGAGATAGCGCTGGCCGAGCAGTTTATGGGGCATCTGACGGCGGGTTTCGCGCCTGAGCAGTTCAAGGATATGTACCGCGAGAAGGTGTTGGCCCTGATCGAGAGCAAGGGAGCAGGGGCGGCAGCTCCGGGGCAGGAGGCTCCCCGCCGGCTGGCGCCGGTGATCGACTTGATGGAGGCGCTGAAGAAGAGCCTGGCGGCACAGCCTGCGGTGGGGGACGAGAAGAAGCCGGTGGGGAGGGACGAGGGCACCGCCGCGAAGAAGGCTTCGCCGCGTCGCCGGAGTACGGGTTGAGAGAAGGGCCGATTCGACCTTCTTGACCTTGGTCAAGTGGCCTCTATGTGTCTTGGTTGAGCGGCGCTGCGCGCCGGTTTTCATTCCAAGATGAAGCAGATTCCTTCGGCTGGCTCAGGGCAGGTTTTTTCGGCTCCACCTTCGGTTACGCTCAAAATGACAGCAAATTGGTAGCTACGGGAGTGCTGTAGCCGGGGTTTTCGGCGGCAGACACACCCGCGCGGCCAGCACTACCAGCACTGTCCAGAACAGGTCGGCGCCTAGCAGGTGAATGACCTGCATCCAGACTGGCGCGCGTAGAGCGACATCGAGAAAGCCCAGACCGAACTGAATGAAGAGCAGCACGACCAGAGACGTCGCGAGGCGGCGATTGCTGCTTTCGGGCACAGTAAACACAGCGCGGCTAACCAGCCAGATGATGAAGGCGCCGGCGACAAAGGCGCTCGCGGGGTGCAGCAGGCGTAAGCGTATCAGCCACTGTGACGATCCGGAGAAATCCTGCATGAGCGCACTACGCAGGGAGGCGGTGGGGAAGAGCGTGTCGCCCAAAGCCGCGAGTGAACCACTGACGCCGACAACGATGGTGGCAGCGAGTCCAGCAGCTGCGATGGGCATACGCACTCCGCGGATAGAGCCGCGCAATGCGCCGCTGTGGCGGGAGAGGAAGTGTGCCGTGAGCGTGAGCGCGGCCAGCAGCAAGAGCGTGTTGGCGAGATGGAGCGAAAGATAGACGGCGCGGCCTAGGGATTGGTCCTTGGCTACATGCTTGAGCAGCACGATCAACGCGCCGAGTAAGGCCTCGTTGAAGGTGAGCACGACGGCGGCGATGGCAGCGGTCCGCGCCAGATGCCGGGGAACGGTCTTCCAGAAGACCCACGCCGCGAGCACGACCACGGCGATGAGCGAGAGCCCGCTCATCGACCGATGCGTGAACTCGATGACGGTGGCGAGCTTGGGATTGACGGGCAGGGCCACACCATTGCAAAGGGGCCAGTGATCGCCGCAGCCCGCGCCGGAGCTGGTGGCGCGCACGATCGCACCCCACAGGATGACGGCGATGTTATAGACCAGCACCGCCCACGCAAACGGTGGCAGGGAGCGCGAGGTGACGAACGGGGAAGCGGCCGTCCTTGCAGGAAGCGCGCTTGCTTGGGGCGGAACGGGTGGAGCGACAGTTGCGTTCACGGCAACTCCTCTCCACCATTGTACGAGGGGAGCGCTTCGCGCTAACCCACCCTTCGCGCCTATGTGTTGCGAATGTTAAACGGGATCGCGGCGCAAAGGATGGGCACCCGTTCGCGCCCGATTGCGGTTTTAGCCAGCGGCGAGCTGCCGCGCCCGCTCTGTCGCGCGCATGATGGCTTTGATGAGGGTGACGCGCAGGCCGCCCTCTTCGAGCTCCAGGATGCCGTCGATGGTGCAGCCGGCTGGGGTGGTCACGGCGTCCTTGAGCAGGGCTGGGTGCTGTCCGGTTTCGAGCACCATGCGAGCCGCGCCGAAGACAGTCTGCGCCGCCAGCAGCGTGGCCACGTCGCGCGGCAGTCCGACCTTGACGCCTCCTTCTGCCAACGCCTCGAGGATAATGTAGACGAACGCTGGACCGCTGCCGGAGAGGCCGGTGACGGCGTCCATGTGCTTCTCGTCCAGCACAACGGTGCGGCCGATGACGTCGAAGAGGGAGGACGCGAGCTGCAGTTGGGCGTCGGTGGTGTGGCAGCCGCGGCAGAGAGCGGTCATGCCGGCTCCCAGCGTCGACGGGGTGTTGGGCATAGCACGGACGACGCCGATCCCGGCTCCCGCGGCCTCTTCGATGGCGCTTGTTTTAACAGAGGCGGCAAAGGAGACCAGCAGCTTGCCCGGTGTGAGTACGGGCTGAATCGCTCGTAGCAGATCGCAGACCGAGAACGGCTTTACACCGATGAAGATCAGGTCCGCGGCTTCTGCGGCTGCGCGGTTGTCAATGTCGACGCTGATCCCGAGCCGGTCGGAGAGTGCCGCGGCACGCTCTGGATGCTGCACTGTGGCGGTTAATTGTTCCGGCGCGAAGAGGCCGCAGCGCAGGAAGGCTTCCAGGAGTATGCCGCCCATCTTCCCCGCGCCGAGCATCGCGAGTCGTAGATGACTCAGGTTCTTCTGTGAGTGGAGCGCTGCGTGCTCGCTATTTTCCATTGCCGGCCTTCTGTGTGGTTTTCTGGGCTGCAATCCAGTTATCGATGCGCGACTGCACCACATCGAGCGGCAATGCGCCCGAGTCGAGCACCTGGTCATGGAAGGCGCGGATGTCGAACTTGGGCCCTAGCTCCTTCTCGGCCTTTGCGCGCAGCTCCAAGAATTTGAGCTGGCCGATCTTATAGCCCAGTGCCTGCGCGGGCCAGGCGATGTAGCGGTCCACCTCAGCTTGCACGGTGGTTTCGTCAATCGACGAGTGTTCGTGGAAATAGTCGACCATCTGCTGCCGCGACCAGTGGTCCGCGTGCACGCCCGTGTCCACTACCAGCCGGATGGCGCGCCAGATGTCCGCCTCCAGCCGCCCGTAATCGCTGTAAGGGTCCTGGTAGAAGCCGACGTCCTTGCCCAGATGCTCGGCGTAGAGCCCCCAGCCTTCGGTGTAGGCGGTGTAGAACTCGTGCTTGCGAAACTCCGGCACGCCGGTCAGCTCCTGCGAGATCGCGATCTGGAGATGATGCCCGGGCAAGCCCTCGTGGTAGGAGATGGCCTCGGCATCCGCGAGCGAACGCGCGGCGAAGTTGTAGGTGTTGATATAGACCACGCCGGGCCGCTTGCCGTCCGGCGTACCGGGTTGATAGTAGGCCCCGGCCTGATCCTTCTCAATGTACGCGGGCACCGGCTTCACTTCGAGCTGAGCCTTCGGCAGACGCCCGAAGAGCTGCGGCAGCTTGGGCCGCATGCCGTCGATGTAGCCCCTGTAGGCGGCGAGCAACGCCTCGGGCGAGGTTGCGTGCAGCTTGGGGTTGGTCTTGACGGCTGCCTGCATCGCCTTGAGGTCAGCAAAGCCAAGCTTCTTCGCGATGGCGAGCATCGCCGCTTCATCTTGGGCCACTTGTTGTTCCCCGATGGTGTGGATCTGGTCGGGTGTCAGATCGGTGGTTGTGCTCTGGCGCACGCGGAAGCCGTAGTAGTCCTTGCCGTCCGGGAGCGCCCAGACGCCGGGCTCGGTGCGTCCATGGGGGATGTATTGCACCTGCAGAAAGCGCGCGAAGCGCGCGTACACCGGCTGGACCTGCTTCGCGATCACGGTCAGCAGCTGCTCGCGGACGGCATCGCGCGCCGGGGCGGACATGGACGCGGGGAACTTCTTGAGGGGCAGGGCAAACGGCGTCTCTTCAGGCTTTTGGCCGGCGATGGTATTGACCTGCACCAGGACCTTTTCCATCAGGTACTTCGGCGGCACGCGGTTGTCGTCCATGCCGATGCTCATGTTGTCGGTGATCTGCGCAAAGGCGGTTGGGATTTTTTTAAGGCGCGCGAGGTAGTTGTCGTAATCTTGGGGGCCGTCAAAGCTGAGCTGCGCGACCAGCTGGGGCAGGGAGGTGTGCAGGCCGTAGAACTGGTTGACCGGCATCTCCCACGGCTTGAATTTCGCCTCTTCCTGATTTTCGATCAGCGTGCGCTCCAGCAGCTCTTTGCTGAGTTTTTCGCCGTCATTCATGCCATCGGTGTTCACGGCGCTGAGACGGTCCAGGAGGGCGCGTTCGCGCTCGAGCGTGGCGTTATAGGCGGCGACAGATTCATCGCTCAGCTGATCGTCGTAGCGTTTATCGCCGAGCGATGAGGCCAGCTCCGGCTGGTGCTTCAGGCGGGACTCCCAGTAATCAGAGAAGATGGTGTTCAGCGTCTTCTCGCGCTGGGGGAGCGGCTCGGGATCGGCTGCATGCGCCAGGGTGGGAGCGAGCAGGGCAGCCGCGAGCAGGCAAGGGATGAGGCGCATGCGTGGTTCTCCAGTGATTGGGTGCAAGTGTAGCGGGTGGAACTCCCCAACACAATTCGCGCGGGGTACATGTCCGGTTCTTAGAGCAGTGGGGGAATATCCCGTGCCCCGTGAAGAATACGCAGCACTTCCAGTGGCCTCGATTCGGGGTCGTAGACGATCCAATACTTTCGGTACGGCTGAACCAACCAGAAGCGTACTGAAAGCTGGGTGAGATTGCTGCGAACTCGGCCGGCATATGGGTGATCTACCAGGAATCTGCAGCTGCATAAACAAGTTCTTCAGCCCGGTCCGCAGCTTCGGGGCTGCTTTCGGCGATGTAAAGCCAAAGCGAGAACAGATCGTCCAGAGCGAAGGGCGTGAAGCGGAAGTGCATCTCCGGCGAGGTCAATGCGGCTGTCGCTGAGTAAGCTGGTCTGCGCGCCATTCACGCTTGCGTCGCGCCATTTCGAACTTCACCTCATTATCAGCATCACATTGCCAGCCTTTGCAGCCCGGAATCCCATTTCGATGGAGGCCTCGATCGCGCCTTTGTGTTCGGCTAGCCAGCGCTCCTGCTCATGCAAGTCGAGAATGGCTCGCTCGACAAATGCGTCCGCATTCTCGTATAGACCGTGCTGGAGGTCCTGGGTAATCAGGTCTGCAAGTTCATCGCTCAAGTGAATTTTCATAGATAGACCTCTGGTCAAATTTGATTCACTGCACCAGCGCGCGACCGCGGGCCGACATCTCGTCGGAGGCGATCACGCCGTCGCGGATGTGCACCACGCGATGCGCGAACTCGGCGATATCCGGTTCGTGTGTGACCACGACGATGGTGTTGCCGCGGCGGTGGAGTTCGTCGAAGAGCTCCATGATCTCATCGCCGGTCTTGGAGTCCAGGTTGCCGGTGGGCTCGTCGGCAAGGATGATGGAGGGCCGGTTGATGAGCGCGCGGGCGATGGCGACGCGCTGCCGCTGACCACCGGAGAGTTCGTTAGGCCGGTGATTCATGCGCTCTTCGAGATTGACCGCACGCAATGCCGCTTTGGCGCGTTCAATGCGCTCGTCGGAGGGGGTGCCGTTATAGATCAGCGGCAGTTCCACATTGTGCAGCGCGCTGGCACGGGCCAGCAGGTTGAAGGTCTGGAAGACAAAGCCGATCTCCCGGTTGCGAATGCGCGCCAGTTCGTCATCGTTCAGCTCGCTGACCACATGCCCGTTCAGCATGTAGGAGCCTTTGCTCGGTGTATCCAGGCAGCCGATCAGGTTCATCAGCGTGGACTTTCCCGAGCCGGACGGACCCATGATAGCGACGTATTCGTTGTGCTTCATGCTCAGGTTGATGCCCTGCAGGGCATGCACCTGCTGTTCGGAGCCCATGTCGTAGGTCTTCCACAGATCCTCGACCACGATGACGTTGCCCTTGGGCACGGTCGTGGTGGTAAGCGGCTCTGTCAGGGTCATTGCCATGCGGTGCTCCTTTTGCTTTCCGGTTTTACGGAGGTGCTCCGTTGAGGTGCCGAGCGGACGCTAGGTGGTCGTCTCGCTCTCCTTGGCGGCAGCGGTGGCGTCTTCGCGTTTCACCAGTGCGCCACTCTTCAGCGCACGGAGCGTCTTGTACGAGCCGGTCACGATCTCCTGACCCGGTTCGAGGCCATTGGTGATCTCAATATCAGTCGTTCCCGTGATGCCCGTCTGGACCGGAACGAAGACGGCCTTGCTCTTGCGTCCATCAGCCTTCATGACGAAGACGCCCTGGACCTCCGGGCCCTGCTGTGGCGCGGCGGCAACCGTGGACTTGTGCGCTCCCGTGCTCTCCGTCTCGCCAGGATGCCGCATGGTGAGCGCCTGGATGGGGATCGCGACCACACTGTTCTTTGCCGCCGTTAGGATCTTTGCCGTGGCCGACAAACCGGGCCGCAGCTCCGCGGTGGGATTGTCGAGCGTGATCACGACTTTGAAATCTTTGGCTTCTTCGGTCCCAGTGGTGCTCTGACTGGTGGCAATGCCGGTGGAGCGCAGAATCGCCTGGTCGCCGATCTCCGTAACGTGGCCCTTGAAGGTTCGGCCGGGGAGCGCGTCCACGGTCACATCCGCCCCTTGCCCCATGCGCAGGTTAACGATGTCGGTCTCGTCCACTTTTACCTCGGCGGTGATGACGGACATATCCGCCAGCGTCATCAGCGTGGACCCTTGCGCATTCTGGATGCCCACGACAGCCGTCTCGCCTTCGCGGACCGGCAGGTTAGTCACGATGCCATCGAAGGGGGCGGTGCTTACCGTCTTGTTGAGCGAGTCGTAGTTGCCGCGCAGTGTGGCCACGGCGGTGCCGACTTTGCCCCTGGCGGACGCAGTCTCCGCGCGTGACTGGATCAGTGCCGCTTCCGATTGTGCGAGCGTGGCCACGTCCGTGTCGTACGCGGCCTTTTTGGAGTCGTAGTCTTGCTTCGAGATCAATTTGTTGTCATAGAGGCCCTGGGCGCGCGCAAAGTCCAGCTTTTTCTGCTCCAGGTCGGCTTTGGAATGCTCTACGGTGGCCTGCGCCGTTGCCTCGGCCGCCTGGAAGGAAGCCACGTCCGTCTTGGCAGAGCTGATGCTGGCCTGCTGCGCGTCCACGCCGGAGCGGGCCTGGACATTTTCGATGGAAGCCAGCAGCTGGCCCCGCTTCACGCGGTCACCCTCTTTGACGTAGAGGCGCGTGATACGGCCAAAGGCCGTCGCGCCCACGTTGACGTACGTCTTCGGCTTGATCTGTCCGGTGCCGCTGACCTGCGCGACGACGTTCTCCCGCATCACTTTGCCGGTAACGACCTTGGTGTAGCCGGACTGGGCCCGCGCCACAACAAAGCCTACGACTCCGAGGATGACCAGGACCACAACCACAAGGATGGCAATGCGCTTCAGTTTCATCTTTTCGTGTGTCCGTCGCTACCTGCGCAGGGATTTATACGTATGTGCACCGGGAACAGTTCCCTTGAGAATTCCCGATCGCGGAGCAGCTCCGGGATGCTCTGATGGTTCTGCCTTCTCTGTTCCGTCTTTCTCTATAGACGCGAGCGGGCAAATTCAGTCCTATGCGCACCTATCATAGCAAGGACGATTACCGGAACCGCATCTGGTAATCGTCCAAAAGAACTTCCAGATGCACTTATGGATGCCCCTCCCCGGCGCCTTCCTTGCGATTCGCCGCGTAAAAAACTAGAATCACTGCACTGTTCAGGAGTACCAGGCAACCTATGTTCAGCCTCCGTAATGGCCTTTTCTGCGCAATCGCTCTCGGGGCGTTCGCTGCATCCGTTCCCAACCTGCAGGCGCAAACGCCTGCCGCTACCAGGGAGCAGACGAGCCCGAATCAGACGAGCCCGGACCCCCTGCAGCGTCCCCTTAGCGACAAGGAACGATTCAAGCAGCAGAAAGAGCTCAAGCAGGAGTTGAAAGGCTCGTACAAGAAGTGGCTGGATGAGGATGTGCGCTGGATCATTACCGACCAGGAGATGAAGTCGTTCAAGAGCCTGAACAACGATGAGGAGCGCGAGTCGTTCATCGAGCAGTTCTGGCAGCGGCGCAATCCCAACCCCGAGTCGCCGGAAAACGAGTTTCGCGAAGAGCATTATCGTCGCATTGCCTACTCCAACGAGCACTTCGCCGCGGGTAAACCGGGCTGGAAGACGGATCGCGGCCACATGTATATCTCGTTCGGCAAGCCGGACAGCATAGAGGCGCACCCCAGCGGCGGCAACTACCAGCGGCCCATGGAAGAGGGCGGCGGAGAGACATCGACCTTTCCCTTTGAAACCTGGCATTACCGCTACCTCGAAGGGGTCGGCGACAACATCGATATTGAGTTTGTGGATACCTGCCAATGCGGCGACTACCACATGACTATCGACCGTTCCGAGAAGGACGCGCTGCTCCACGTGCCCGGCGCTGGCATGACACTCTATGAACAGATGGGTCAATCCAAGAAGGCCGATCGCTTCCATGGCGGACTGGAAAACCTTGGCAACGGCCCACTGGCTTCCTCGCAGGCCTCCAAACAGTTTGACCGTATTGAGCAGTACGCCAAGCTGAGCGCCCCACCCCAGATCAAGTTCAAAGATTTGGAATCGTTCCTGGTCACTCATAAGGTTCTGAGCGGGCCTATTTTCCCCTTTGACGTGCGCACCGACTACGTCAAGGTGACGGACGACACTGTGCTGGTCCCGATCACGCTGCAGATCAAGAACAAGAACATCACCTTCAGCACCAAGGACGGCGTTTCCAAGGGGGTAGTTAACGTCCTTGGACGAGTGGCTACTATTACTGGCCGCGTGGTCCAGACCTTTGAAGAGACTCTCCTGGTCGAAGAGCCAAGCGAGCTGCTGCCCAAGACGCTCGAGACCTCACAGATTTACTGGAAGGCCTTGCCGCTGCGTCCAGGCCACTACCGCGTCGATATTGCGATTAAGGACGTCAACAACCCGGATCACGTCGGCACCTGGGCTCAAGGCGTGACCGTGCCCAAGTTTGACGACGAGAAGCTGGCCTTCTCTTCTCTCATCCTGGCGGATAAAATGGAGCGTGTGCCTTCGAAACAGATCGGCACTGGCGAATTTATTATCGGTAACACGTTCATTCGCCCACGGGTGACTGCGAATGCCGCGGAACCGGCAAACTTCCATCGCAACCAGAAGCTCAGCTTCTGGTTGCAGGTTTACAATTTGGGCATTGACGACAAAAGCAAGCAGAACGCTGCTACAGTGCAGTACAAGATCGTAGATATGGCCACGGATAAAGCTATTCTCGACACCTCGGAAAATAGCAAAACCTTGGGCCCAAATTCAGACCAACTGACACTCGAGAGGTCGGTTTCGCTTGCCAGCCTGCAGCCGGGTAAGTACCGGGTGACGATCAGCGTGAACGACAGCGTCTCCAAACAGCAGTTGGCCCAGTCCGTACCGTTTACGGTGGATTAGGTCAGAGCCAAACACGTAACTCGAAGCCATAACTAAGAAGTTCGGGAGTCTCAAACGAAGTTCGTGGTGAAACGTAGAGTTTTCCAAGTCGCTTGCTGCACAGCTGTCGCGGTAGCCGCAGTTGCGCCACTCCCAGTGTGGGCAGCGGATGCCGCCTCCGCCTCCGTCGGTGGCGTGGTACGTGACCGTGGGGGCGCTCCACAGATTGGTGCGCTCGTCCAGCTATTGCGGGCAGATTTCACGGTCGCGGCGGTGGCCCGCACCGATACTCGCGGCGTCTTTGAACTCGCTGAGGTTCTGCCGGGCACCTACCGGCTTAGGGCAACGGAAAACTCCTTCCTCCCCGTGCTTCGAGATGGAGTTCACGTGCTTGCCAACCGGCGTACCGTCACCAACGTCACGCTGAGCACGCTCTTCGATACCACCGACTGGCTTCCAGCGAAGCCGCGTGCTGCTTCCGAGCCGGATGACGATTGGATGTGGACGCTTCGTTCTTCCACCAATCGTCCGCTGCTTCGCTTTATTGACGACTCCGTGCTGATGGCTGAAGGGCCGGCCCGAGCCAGTCTTCAGGCCCGCCTGCGATCGACGTCGGGCGGTCGCGCCTTTGGCGCCGGCGGCCCACAGACAGCGCTGGATGTGGTGAACACCTCGCGGGATGGGCGCCGCACTCTTCTTCGCGCAAAGCTGAATGCAGCGGACGCTAGGCAGGCAGAGTACATGGTCGGCTTCGAGCAGCCACTCTCCCCAGGACGCACCCTTCGCACCGTAGTCGCGTTGCTCGATCAACCACGCATGACCACTGGTTCCGGCACTGCGGGACTGCAGGCTGCCGTGCTCCGGCTTGCGGAGTCCGCTGAACTCACACAGAATTTGACAGCCGAGATCGGGAATGAACTGGATGTGATCCGCTTCGGCGGTCAGGCGATCTCCACTCATCCGTTCGCGAACCTGAACTGGCACAGCGATAGCAATACGGTCGGCTTTGCGCTGGCTACTACGCCTCAGGTGCAGCACTCAGAAGATATTGCCGATGATGAAAGCCTTCTGCCGGGAGTTGCGGAACAGCAGGGAAGACTCGCTCTGGAGCATGGCTTGCACCAGGAGCTGCGCTTTACTCATAAGCACGGTGAGACCTGGGAGACGGAGGTTGCGTTCTTTCATGACCGTTTGCAGAACCCGATCGTGAATGGCGGCGGCTTCGCTTCCCAGGGCGCATCGACATCCGGACAGCTGCTCTTCGATCCAGTCTCGGGCAGTCTGCGTGCCGCCGGTCCAGCGTTTAGCGGCACAGGTATGCTCGTTGAGGCAAATGTGCAGCTGACACCTGAGATCGCGGTATCGACGTCGTACTCAGTAGGCCGGGCACTTTCGATGGCTGCAAACGAACAGTCGACCACCCTTGAGCACACGCTTGCCTCACTCCAGCCTCGCACTGCGAGCTCGCTCACGCTCGCGGCGCACGGCAAAGTAGCTCGCACTGGCACACGCTGGCGCACTGTGTATCGTCTCCAGCCGACCGATACTGTCACGGCCGTCGATCCCTATGACGCCTTTCTCGAAGATGCGTACCTCAGCCTGCTGCTCCGGGAACCGATCCACCTGGGCCGCGTCTTTCCGGGAGGCATGGAGGCCATGGTTGATGTTCGCAACCTGCTGGCGCAGGGATACCGCCCCTTTGTGACCTCGGACGGAAACACGCTCTTCTTCGCCCAGACAAACCGCTCCATTCAAGGCGGCGTAGCCTTCACGTTTTAACCTGCGTTGCGCGTTCCAGCGCGGATTCACTCCGTGCTATAGTCTTTTAGACGCGCGATTTCCTGCGTCACCGCACAAGCACCCAATGCTTATTCTTCCCAAGCTGGACGCGTAGCTCAACTGGCAGAGCATTCGACTCTTAATCGACAGGTTGAAGGTTCGATTCCTTCCGCGTCCACCAATCTAAACCTATTCTCATCAAGCAGATGCCGATTTCGATTCATTTGCTCCATTGTCTTCATTTTCTAAATCTGACCAAAAACCTGACCAAACCTTTTTCGTTGGTTCCGCTGTTTGATAATCTCGCGCAGCGGCTCCAGTTCCTGGTGCTGGTACGACTCCATCGATTTCAAGTCAACGTGTCCCATGGATTTGGCGCAGCTTTTTGTGCGCAAGAAATCTGGTGCCATGCTAACGCCAGCGGCCAAGGCATTGGTGCCACTTGCGGAGCAGTTGTTGGAAATAAGGAGCAGGCAATGGATGTCGCACATGCGATCCATTGCGGCACTGTTCCGCCGCTAGCGGTAGGTTTTTCGCACTTCATCGATCATGTTTTGGTCGAGCGCGCCTTTGCCTGCTTTCAAATATTATTTCCCGAAAGCACCATCCGTCCAACGACACAGTGCACGGCGCAATTGCTGCCGGCGCTCGTTTTTATGAGGACCGCGGGCTGAAGCGATCCGGTGGTAATGATGCGGCCTTTCCATCGAGAAGGCGGAAGGTATCGGTTTGCTCCGACCACTCCCACGTATAGGTGTGGCGTGCGAACCGCAGGATGTTCTCACTTTGATTGCCGGTGGCCTGGACGGCGGCGGATTCGTTCAGTAGCCTGGGAATCAAAAGCGAAGCGGTGGAAAGTTTTACGAATTCTCTGCGATCCCACGTCATCGAAGCAATTCCTCCATTCATTTTTTTGCTGAGTGATGTGCGGCCTAATCAACCGTGCCAATCAGGAGTGAAAGTCAAAAGAAAACGCGGAATCCTCGATTATTGCGAAGAGCAATTGCTGACTATAAATGCATCGACAATCATGTAGTTGCCGCTTTTCTTTTGCAGCTTCAATGAGTGGCTTCCCTTTGGAAGTTCCTGGGCGTTCCACAACGTGCGCTGTGCGAACTGAATTCCTTGAGGGCTGTCGATGTGCGCCGAAGGAGAACCCCGCAGCTTTCCGTCCAGATACACATCCACTACGCCGCGGTCGCTTACGAAATCTGTAAGCACGCGCACGCCGCAGCCTTTGAAATGGAACGTGGCCGATGCGCCGTTTCTTGTCGTGTAGTGGAGATCGTCACGCACTTCTCCCATGCTTGCGCGGGTGTATGTCCAGGGACCCGCATAGTCGATCATCTTCGTATCCGAGTCATTCACCAACTGGATTGGATTGCGATCGAGCGTGAACGGCGCTGCCGTGAAGCGGTACCAGGTCCGATCCCAGAAGTAGCCCGCTGAAAACACCCAGCCGGACAAGCCGTCGGCACCGAGAAATTTATTGACCAGGATGGGATTGTAATAGCCTGCCGGATACCACTCGAACTGCTGCACGCGGGCCCACGGTCCCCAGGGCTTTGGAGCCTGGTACCAGACCCACCGCGAGCGATGGACATCGCAACCGGGCTGCACGTAGCCGGTGCAGCCGGGGTAATACCAGGAGGCCAGCAGATAACTTTTGAGCGCCGGATCGTAGACGATGCTGACGGATCCTAGACGATGCGGGTCGCTCAGAATAGGGCGCGCTTGCAAGCGGTCGCGAACCCAATGGCCGTCCGCATAAAACTCCCAGTCTGAGCCGCGGAGCGCAGGCAGGCCGGAGCGGCGCACCCGTCCGAGCACGAGGAGATTTCCGTTGTCCCATGAGCCGTCGTTGGAGATGGCATACACATACCGGTCGCCGCCGTCGACGCCTCCAGCGCCATCGCGTCCATATTGAATGAAAGAGGGCGCGCTGAATGTTTCGCCGGGAAACATTGGCTGCGCCATGCTCGCGGCTTCGCTGCCGCTCCATGTTCTGCCATGGTCGAGCGATTTGATGATGATTCCATCGCGCGCGGTTTCGCGTCCGGAATTGTTTGAGTCCGTATAGGTATCCTGCTGGAGCGCAAGATAGAGAACTCCATCGACAGACGTGATGCCGCTGGTCTTCCAGCTCATGTTCGGCTTGAGATGGGACGCCGTGGCGTATTCGTCGAGACAGTTGATCGATTCTCCATGAAGTTGTTTTGGATCGTCGCCATGCAGTTGGCTGATCGCCACGAACACATACGGACGCGTCTTATTGAGGCACTTGCCGTTCCATCCGCTGGTGTCGTCGCTGGTGACATAGAGATTGCCGTCATCGGCCCAGGTTGCGTACCACGTATCGCCGACACTTTGGCTGTTTGCAATCTCCGGCCCGAGTGACGCGCCGTAAAGTTTCTGTTGTAGAGCCGGTGCCTGAGACAAACATGGCATCGCCGCCAGCAGCAGCATAATGCCGATTGCGATGTAGGCGAGATTGATTTTTATTCGATTTTGCCGTTTCATCCGGGGCGCATGTTTTCTCAACTGGAAATCCTCTATATAACAATGCCACCGCGTTTGCCGCGGATTGGGGACGGTTTTCAAAATAAAAATATTTCAGAGTCGACACCGTAATTTCTTGAAGCAGGAAAGGTGCAAGACTCTACCTAAATTTAAACCTTTAAAACTGCGAGCTGATAGAGCCACAGGCGGAAGACAGTTGTCAATGGTCGAAGCGCCGATGGGCGCAACAGTGATAGCTACCTAGCCGGTCAGCGGCAACTGGGCAGACGCAATTAGGGAACGCGAGGCTTTTCGACTGCTTGCCGAGCTGCATCCTCTGTGACTGATGAACGATTGAGATGAGAGAGGGGCGGATCGAATTGCCACGGTTCTTTGCCGGTCACGCCGAAGATGAAGAGTTGCCCAGGCTTGTATCTCTGGCGAACCTCGAAGTTTTCGAAGGCCGCTCCGCCTGGAACCGGATCATGGGAGGCCCAATAGATGCGGCGCCCATTCACTCTGACTCGCAGGTCTGGTTCGATGTCGTGCGCGGGTACCCGCCAATACTGTGTCAGCCGCGGAAGGGTGTAGTGCCAGTGTCCGGCAGCAGTGCCGGGGAAGTCCGAGGGAGACGATTCATTCGAGGTGCCGAGGACCAGTGCATCACCATCCGCGGTTCTCAACATCTCGTCCAGGGGATAGTTGTCATGTTCTACAAATGCGTCGCCACCGTAGGATTCGTAAAGATGGCGGCTGTCCACGACGCGATCTTTCAACCATAGCGAGCGCAGGCGCTCGTAATTCCCCATGGTTGCAGTTACGCTCAACTCCTCTAGCGCGGGGCTATCCGCATACTGATATACGGCGAGGCGGAGCTCATCGGGGTGGTCGCTGTCGATGGATGCAAGCAGGTAGACGTGCGCGCCATTTGCAGTAAACCGCTCCACATCAATCTGCACGGTGAGTCGCTCAATCGGGCTGGGGCGGGAGGGGAATGTGCGCAGATCGCCACGGAAGCCTTGGTTGGAGGGTGTGGTGCCGAGATCGACCCACAGCCGCTTTCCGCGAAGGCCCGGATCTAGACGGCTTGGCTCCAGCTCACTAAATGCCATTCGGCTGAAGCGGCTACCGGGCCCAAGCACGACAGGCTCGATCGCGATGAAGTTCAGGAGTTCGGGCTTGCCCGTCTTGGCAGAGACTACGCCGACACGGATCAGTCCGCGAGGACCGCGCAAGCCCCCTTCGGAGGGGAGACCGAAGACAACTCCGTCCTTGCGGCCCCAGATCAGCGGGTCACCTGCCTTTAGAGGCCGGATCCACTGGGATTTAGCTCCATGGGCAGCAGGGGCGGCCAAAGTCGCGGCGATGAGAAGCGATGAAAGAATTGCAAGCACCGGGATCATTCCGACGGCAAGAGCGCGAAGTATCAAGAGTTGAATGCGAAGATTGGCCAGAATCTTGTGGACGATTCCAAGTCTATTCATGAGCAGACAAAGCCTCAACGTCAAAAGCGCAATTCTCTCATACATGCTTAAGCCTCTAGCTCTCGCTGAAAAGGAGCACTTGGAAGATGTGTTCCTGTGATCAGGCGGCATGGCGAAACGGAATTTTAATAAGGGCGTTCTCCGTTACAGCCGGAGCCGCTCTCAGAACACGGTGGACAACGGAAGCAAGTGGCCTTGCAGTGGTGTGGATTAGGGTTGACAATGGACTTATCGAGTAACGAAACGGTTCCGCGCAGGTACATACCGATCCATGACCACTATCGTGGAAGTAGCGAAGCGCGCCCGAGTGTCGATCGCAACTGTTTCAAATGTAATCAGGGGCACTCGACGCGTAAGTCCTGTCCTGCAAGAGCGCGTCCGCGCGGCCATTCGCGACCTGGATTATTATCCGAACGAAATAGCGCGCAGCCTGAAGGTAAAGCAGACTCGTATGCTCGGCATGGTGCTGCCGGACATCACAAATCCCTTTTTTCCGGAGATGATTCGAGGCGCTGAAGACACCGCTTTTGAGCGAGGGTATTTCCTGGTAACCGCCAACACAGATGAACAGATTGGCCGCGAGCGACGGATCGTTTCAGCGCTTCGATCCTACCGTGTGGACGGAATCCTACTGGCATCTGCGCAGGGCAAAGATGCCAGTCATATTCGAAGCACGATAGACGCTGGTGTCTCGCTCGTATGCCTGGATAGAGCGGCTTCAGGCATAAAGACTGACGCGGTGCTATTGGACAATGTCCAGGGCGCACGCGAGTGTGTGCGTCATTTGATACAAGTCGGCCATCGCAGGATCGCCATTATCACCGGCTCGTTGAAATTGCAGACGGGACGTGAGCGTCTCCGCGGCTATGAGGATGCGCTTCGAGAAGCGAAGATCGAAGTAGATCGAGAGCTGATCTTCGAAGGAGATTTTCGCGATGAGTCCGGCTATCGGCTGGGCAAAGACCTATTGCGCATGCGCGTGAAGCCCTCTGCAATGTTTGTTTGTAACGGCGTCATGACTCTCGGTGTGCTGAAAGCGTTTGATGAGATGGGCGTAAAGTGCCCCGGCGAAATTGCTCTGGCAACATTCGACGATCTGGCAATCGATCGTTCTTTTCACCCGCACTTGACGGCTGTGGTACAGCCGAGTTACGAGATGGGTGCGCGTGCCGCAACCATTCTCATGGATCGCATAGAAGGCAGATTGACAAGGGAGTTCTTTGTGGTGCGCATAGTGCCGACCCTGGTTATTCGTGAGTCGACGGAACCACGCGGGGTCCCAGCAACTTCTACCGTTCGATCCATTCGTTAGATCTCCACAATACATCCATCTACAAAAATCTCTTGACAGCGTTTTTACGCCTGTGCTCGAATGGGCACGCTTTTTAAAGGTTTAAATCGTAGGAAGGGTGTACCGATGAGAACTTCGCCAGTTGTCCTCTTGATAGTTTTGCTAGCCACTTGGATTTTTCCGATCCACGCCTGGGCGCAAGCCGACCGCGGAGCCATTAAAGGGGAAACCCAGGACACGTCGAAGGCAAGCGTAGCAGGGGTTCAGCTCACGTTGAAGAACGAAGCTACCGGCGTAGTCCTGACCGGAGCATCGGATTCTTCCGGCCAGTTCAGCTTCCTCAATCTTTCCGCTGGCGTCTATACACTCAATGCCGAAGCGAAGGGATTCAGCAAAGCGGTACAGGATCACATTCCGATCGGCGTAGGGAGTACGGTTCCAATTACGGTCACTCTGCAGCCAGGCGAGGTGCAGCAGACGGTTACTGTCTCGGGAAATGCCGCCACCATCGATACACAAACTTCCGACATCGGTACGACCATTACTCCAGACGAGATTAAGAACTTACCCCTCTCGTTGAGCGGAGACTCGCGCAACCCGGAGAATTTCGTTCTCCTAACGCCGGGGGTAAACGGTTCAACGCCCGGCGCTACGCCGGATTACCGTCTGCACATCAGTGGCTCGGTCAGCGATGCCAATGAGGTCTACATCGATGGCGTTCCAGTTTTGAACACCAACTTGTCGGGCAATATCGGGAACAACCACCCTCCGGTCGACGCAATCGGCCAGTTCAAGCTCATCAACAACAATCAAACCGCGCAGTATGGGCTTTCGAGCGGCATCGTGTCATTTGCCTTCAAGTCGGGCACCAACGACTTTCATGGAAGTCTGTTCGAGTTCCTGCAGAACGACGCCCTCAATGCGGCTGGGTTCGTAACCGACCGGCTGGGCAGAAAGAAGGCCGGGCTCAAGCAGAATGAATACGGCGGCACTATTGGCGGGCCGGTATGGATCCCCAAGCTTTACAACGGTCGCAATAAAACCTTCTTCTTCGTCGATTACACCGGGTTTACGTACCGCCCCAGCGCCAACAATGCCACGCTGACAACGATTCCGAATGCATTCCGCGTGGGCGATTTCTCTCAGGCGCTGGGCGCGCAGTTGTTGGACCCGAAAACAAATCAACCGGTCTTCGATCCCGCGGGGCGTCCAGTCTACACTGGCGAGATTTACAACCCATTTTCCGCGCACACCGTCGTTGGTCCGGATGGCAAGAGCTATCAGGTCCGTGATCCCTTTCCCGGCAACATCATCCCTAGCGGTTTTCCCGGCCTCAGCGCAGTTTCGCAGAATATCCTGAAGAGCTTTCCCATGGCGGATAACAGCGCCCTTAACAACAATTTCTTCCGTGTTCAACACTCGTCGATTGACGAGCACCGGCTGGTGGTCAAGATCGACGAACACATCTCCGAAAAACATTCGTTGTCCGGCAGTGTATTTACCGGGGGCTATACCAATACCAACAACGGCACTTTGAATGAGCTTGATGCGGCGACGAGCACCGCGCCGACCACGCAGATACGCCTCACGTACAATTACACGCATTCGCCGACCCTGCTGAACAACCTCAATATCGGGTTTCTCCGCGATACGAGCTTTAGCGGACCATCGCAGCCAGGACCGGGTTTAGCGGCATTAGGTTTAACGGGGCTGCCGCCTCTCGCGAAAGGCAGTTCTTATCCGGGAATTGGGATTGGCACTGTTCAAAACGGCATCGGTGGCTTGGGTGCACCGACAGTTGCCGAGAACCGCTACTTCGTCAATGATAACCTGACGCTGATTCGTGGCTCGCACTCGTTGACCGTCGGCGGCGAGTTGCGGCGGCTCCAGCGCAACGAGGGCGGGGCGCCCGTTGGCAGTTTCACATTTGAACCGACACAAACTGGCCTCAATGGGACGGGATTTGCAAATGGCCAGGCGGTCACTATCCCGGTTGGCACGGGGGCTCCGGCAGCCAGCTTCCTTTTTGGTGGCATGGATTTCTCCCGCTTTGACTATCCGACCGAATCAGCATTCCGCTGGTGGCAAACAGGCCTCTTTGTTCAAGACGACTGGAGAGCCACACCTGACCTGACGCTCAATCTTGGGCTGCGCTGGGATCTGCAGATACCCAGGACGGACGCGCATGGAAATGCCTCCACCATGGTCCCAACCCTGCCCAACCCTGCTGCGGGCGGACTGCCTGGAGCCTTTACCTACTATGGCAATGGTCCAGGCCGCAACGGAAGGCCGCGTATAGGCAACATCGACTATCTTGGATTCCAGCCCAGGATCGGCTTCGCGTACTCGCCCGGCCCGGAGCATAAGACAGCGATCCGAGGAGGGTTTGCGATCACTCGCCCGCTCGGTAACGACAATCTGGAGAACGGTATCGGCAGCGGCGAATACGCGATCGGCTTTTCCGGCCTGGCTACGGTCAACCGGCCTCAGGACTACGTAGGTTCTCCCGCCTTTTACTGGGATAACCCTTACCCGGCAAGCGCGATCAGTCCCCCCAACTCGAACCTCAGTCCGGGAGCTCTTGTCGGCAACGACAATCCGCCTTTGATTTATCCTAAGTCGGGCACACCTCCGACCCAGTTGTACTGGACGGCCCAGATACAGGAGCAACTTTCGAATAGCATGGTGCTGAATCTCGGCTATGTGGGGATGCACACGTATCATCTGGGCATATGGTCGAAGCCGAACGAGGTAAACCCCACCGTCGCTCAACAGAAATATAGCGGGGCTGCGGCGGCTGCCGGACTGCCTCTGAACCAGTTCCTGGCTTTGCCGGTCACGGACGGAAGGGTAGCGGCCGCTGGTATCTTGCCACCGTGGCCTGGTTTTGTGTCGACATTTGGGCCGGGAGCCACGGCTAGCCAGGCCCTGCGGCCATTTCCGCAATACGGCGATGTTGATAATCCCCTGAATCCCATCGGGAGCGTGTCCTATCATGGACTGCAAACGAGCTTGCAGAAGCGCTTCTCTCAAGGACTGACGTTTCTGCTCTCCTACTCGTTCTCAAAGACCATCGGAAACGTCGATTCTAATAACGGCCCCTTTTCCGGAGCGGAAAACGCACAATACTCGGGCTCCTTTGCTCAGGATTACTACAATCCAAGGGGAGAGCGTTCCGTTACCAGTTCGGATATTCCCCACGTGGTATCGCTCAGCTATACCTACGAGCTTCCGGTGGGTCCGGGCAAGCCGTTTCTCAACCATAGAGGCGCTGTCGGCACGTTGGTAGGAGGGTGGTCAGTCTCCGGCATCCAGCAATACCAGAGTGGCCGGCCAATCCATATCGAGTACGACGCCTTTGGGGCCTCGAACCCCTATTTCGCAGCTGGCGATGGTTTCAGCTTCCGTCCTAATATCGTTCCCAACCAGCCGTTCAAGAACCCCGCTTACCGGCGGAGCTGTTCCGGTCCGGTGCAGGTGGCCGCGGGGCGCAATCCGTGCCAGTTCTATATCAATCCGGCGGCGTTTTCACTTCCAGCGCCAGGCGAGTTTGGCAATGCTCCCAACCTGATTTCGGCTCTGCGCCTGCCCGCCTACATCAATGAAGATCTATCCCTTTCCAAGCGAACGACCATCTTTGAGAATTTGAACCTGCAGTTCCAGGCCAATTTCTTTAACGCTCTCAACCGGACGATCTTCTCGCCAGGCGGCAATGCTCAGACATTCATTATCAATAACGCTCCGCCTGATTTGAGTACCGCTTCCCTGGCCAACTCGAATACTGTCTTTGGCATTATGGCCGCCCAGCAGAATCAAGCCAGAATTATCCAGTTCGGCTTAAGGCTGGAGTTTTGAGCAGATGGCCATGCTCGTCAAGCTACTGGTTTTCGCGAGCATGGCCATGCCCTTGTATGCGCAGACAATAACTGACCAGGTTGCCACGCACTTCCAGGCAGCGAAGGATGCCGAAAAGCGGAACGATTTTCCGGCGGCCGTTCACCAATATGAGTACCTGGCGAGCGTGCTCCCTCGAAATGCCGAGATGCAGAGCAACTTGGGAGTTGCTTTGTATTTCGACCATGAGATGAAACGTGCGATCGCGGTATTTCAGAGAGCGATCGCGCTCAACCCGAACCTGCTAGCACCTCACTTGTTTTCCGGACTGGCGTGGTATCAGCTCTCAAATCCCGATTCAGCCGTGCCGGAGTTGGAAAAGGCAGTTCACATCCATGCTTCGGACGTGGTTGCGCACACGTGGTTGGGCTATGCATATGTTGCCCAATTTCGTTATGAGGCTGCAGTGAAAGAGTTTCAAGCTGCTTGCGATCTTGAGTCTGACAATGTCGATGCCTGGTATGCACTTGGTCAGTCATACCTGCAGATTGGGAAGGATGCAACACTGGAACTGCTCGCCATTGCGCCGGATGGAGGACGTGTATGGCAACTCGCCGGTGAGCAATTTCAGTTGAGAGGAGAGCGTGAAAAAGCCCTTGACGTATTTAAAAGGGCGAGCGAGCGCCGTCCGGACATTCCGGAACTGCGCGCACATGTAGTTGAGATGGGCGGAACGGTCGCAGCCGCTTCTGGTATGCAGCATGGCGGGAACGATCAAGAAGACGATTTTTACCACCAAGCGCATGACGCAGAGGAGAAATCGCGTGCAGCTTTCGAGCGCGTGGTTCAGATTGCCCCAGAATCATATCGATCTCATCAGATCATGGCGGATGCCCTTGTTGCAGAGCGACGGCCTGACGAGGCGATCCATGAGTACCGGGCTGTTTTGAATTTGAAGCCGGACCTTCCAGGAATTCACGAGGCGATTGGAAATATTCTGGTCCGAAGCGAGAAGTTGGCCGAGGCGTTGAAGGAATTCGAGGCGGAACTTGAGATTCAGCCCCGTTCCGCGACTGCGCACATGAATGCAGGACGTGTCTTGCTGCTGATGGGTGATGATGCCCGTGCCGGGACGATGTTGAGCAGCGCGCTTCAACTGGATCGGCCGCCTCTGGAGACTTATGTTCTGCTTGGGCAGCTCGATCTGAGGCGCAATGATTTCCGGTCTGCCATCAGTGTGTTGAAGCGTTATACGTCAGCGATAAAAGGCAATTCTAATGCTTATTATCTGCTCGCAAGAGCGTATCGGGGTGCGGGCGACAAGGAGCAGATGAATAGCGCGCTCGATTCCTATAAGAAGGTTTCTCAGGATGCTAAGGAGCGGAATCTCGCGCAAAAAGAGTTAGAGGTTCTTAGCGGAAAAGACCAGGCACCCGGGGAAACAACGTCTTTAAAGAGCAATGCAGAACCCTGAACACAGTACCGAGATCCACAGTCCTGAGTAGCATTAATTCAAAAATACAACATCGAAATAATAATAAGAGGGCTGTCGATGTCAGGTGTCCATGAGAACGAGCCAATTAGTAGATTGGCTCGCATTACGAGCGAGGATCTTCATCAATCAGTAAATGAGGAGTGCAGTCTGGCGGCACTATTCCGTGTCCGGAGAGCCTGGTTTATGGCTGCGTGCTGGGTGCTTGCATCGGCCTTTTGTACTTTAAACCTTGCCGCCCAAAGCCAGCCGTTTTCATCCAGCCCAGAGTATCAGTCGCTGCTCGACGAACTGCATCACAAGCCGATTCGCCCGAGTCACATGGGCGCAGGCACACTCCTCGAAACAGCTTCTCCGCCCGTGCACCTCAAAGTCGATGACGCCATGGCGAAGCTGCATATGAAGACTGACATCTGGCGCCTCGAGATTGCGAAGGATCGCTGGGGAATGGCGCTGACGAACAAACAGACAGGTCTTACATGGCAGTTAACCGGCCAAGATTCGGGGCCGGGAGGCATTACATGGACGCAAGGCGCCGGCGCAAAAAAGGTGGCCACGCTCCGGCTCGCTAAAATCCAACATGTCGAAAGACAGGGAAACAGCTGGCAGATGCAGGTCAAGATCGAGGGTTCAACGGAAACGGTGGGGCTGGAGCTTACCGCCATATCTCCGACCGTGATCCGCTTTTCCATTCAAGCGCCGCAACTTGGCGACAATGCCCGGTTGAGGCTGAACTTCACCGGCGCGGGACCTTTCTTCGGATTAGGCGAAAGGTTTGCCCAGGCGAAGCTCGATGGACTGAAGACAACGCTGCGTCCGGAGGATTTGTTAGGTCAGCCGGGGCATAATTGGACATATATTCCTGTACCGCTCCTCTACACTCCTCACGGCCTGGGGCTTTACCTGGATACTGGAGAGATAAGCACCTTTGATTTAAGCGAAGCTGAGCAGCAACGGTTCTCGATCCAGCTCGATCATGCCTCTGTCGATTGCTATTTCTTCGTAGGCGCTGGGCCGAAGGAAACTCTTGAGGATTACACGCTATTAACGGGGCGCTCGCCTGTCCCGCCGCCATGGGCGTTTGGAGTTTGGATCTGCGCCTATCAAGGTCCGGACAAGGTGCTTGAAGATGCGCGCAGACTGAGGCAGAACGGGATTCCCGCCAGTGCGATATGGACTTTCGATGTCATGGGTCAAGGTGACATCATGGGTTGGCCACTGTGGTGGACCGGCTATTATCCTGATCCACGAAAGTTGACGGACCAACTTCACAGCATGGGCTTCAAAGCCTTGACTTATGTTCATCCCTACATACGATCGGTCCTCAATCCCTATAATCTTCCTAATCCTTCTTTTGAAGAAGGCAAGCGGAACGGGCTCTTTGTTCTCGATTCAGCTGGTAAGCCGGCGGGGCCTACGTGGGAGCCTTATGTTGATGGCAACATCGACTTCACAAATCCCAAGGACGTGGATTGGTGGGAGAAGAAGATCCAACAAATTCTGGTTGACTATAACTTCGATGGCTGGATGGGAGATTATGGCGAGTATGTGAACGATACGGACCATTTCGCGGCCGGCAATAAAGGGCGTGAGATGGCGAATCTTTACCCGCTCTTTTATCACAAAATCACCTATGAAATTTCTCGAAAGGCTAAACCGGACGTCGTGGGATTCGTCCGGTCCGGTTATGCTGGCTCACAGGGCTATACTCGTGTGGTCTGGGGAGGCGATCAATTTCCGAATTGGACTCAGGATTACGGGCTTCCCTCTGTCGTACATGCTGGTATCACAGCGGGCTTATCCGGCTTTGGCGTCTGGGGACCCGATACTGCCGGCAACGGTCATTCTAAGGAACTCTGGATTCGCTGGACAGAATTTGGGGCCCTCACGCCGATCATGCGCAACCATTTGTGGGACAAACCGGAAGACGCCGTGAATCTCTGGTACGACTCGCAAACGATCGACACCTTCCGGCGCTACGCCAAACTCCACGTCTCGCTTTTTCCGTATTTCTATACATATGCCCATGAGGCAGCAGCGACCGGGTTGCCGATTATCCGACACCCTTTCTTGGAGTTCCCGAACGATGCGAAAACGTATGACGCCGAAGGGGAGTACCTGTTGGGAGAGAAGATCCTGGTCGCGCCGGTACTTGAGCCAGGAGCTTCTAGCCGCTCGCTCTATCTTCCAAAGGGCTCATGGGTGGATTATTGGACCGGACAGATGATGGAAGGTGAACGCCAAGTAACCCTGCCTGCGCCGCTTGAGCACATTCCAATGCTGGTGCGGTCAGGCAGCATTCTTCCCTTTATCAGCCCCGAAACCGAAACGCTGGCTCAGGACCTTACGGGACATAGAGTAAACGAAATGGCGGGATTCTCCTTGTCGAGCACTAAATACCGCACGCTTACAAACGACCTGACCTGGCGAGTCTTCCCAGCTTCAGTCCCCACTCAGGATAGCTTCACGCTTTATGACGGCACCGTGGCTTTGGTTCATCAAGACAAGTTTCGTATTAACGTGCGTGTGGAACACTCTCCACTCGTTCGCCAGTACGAACTGACTCTGCCGATCGCCGGCCGGCCCCGGGAAGTCACGCTAGCCGGCGAAGCGGTCGGTGAGATTGATGACGCAGGTCGTCGAGTTCGCAAAACCGGTTGGTGGCTCAGTAAAGAGGATGGCACTCTGCATGTGTCGCTTTTGAAAGACAACTTTGAAGTAAATGTCGCAAGATAAACCTAACGGCTGAATCGACGTGTTCGAGTGCACAGCTCTCTAATATTGAGGAATCATGATACAGATGCGCCCAGATTAATTAACAAAAGAGCAGAGAATAGGTATCGGTTCTCAACATTTTGAAGGCCGCAACTGAAATGTACAACACCGAAACGTATAAAGGGTGAGAGGACTTGCTTGTATGTCATTTTTAAGTGCGGACGTGCCGATTAGGAATGTAGTTCTGATTACCAGCGGGGATTCGCGGCAACCGGCCAACCAGACCTGCTGGCCTGCCCAGGAAGAACTAGAGCGCAAACTCACGCGCTGCTTTGAAGACGCTGGTGTATCGGTGCAGCGTGCCCTCCCTGTCGACTCCCGCAAAGGGCACGGTTTTATATCCAGCCAGCGAATGGGAATGGATATCTTCAGCGGCATCGATCCTGAGGCGAATCTGGTATTCGCAACGGCGGCGTGGCAGTACACCCACCATGTGCTGCCCGGCTTGCGCAGCCATCGCGGGCCGATTTTGACGGTCGCAAACTGGTCTGGGCAGTGGCCGGGCCTGGTGGGCCTTTTAAACTTGAACGGATCACTGATCAAAGCCGGTGTGAAATTCTCCACGCTGTGGAGTGAGCAGTTCACGGACGAGTACTTTCTTCGTGGGCTTCGTGAGTGGATCAATCAACGAAACGTGAACCATGACCTGACGCATGTGCGCGACCTGGACCTGAAAGCGTTGCCGGGCGATGCCGCGAGCATGGGCCAGCATCTGGCGGGAGCGCTGCAGCAACGGAAGGCGATCCTCGGTGTTTTCGACGAGGGCTGCATGGGTATGTACAACGCCATCATCGACGATGAGCTGTTGAATCCGGCAGGTGTTTACAAAGAGCGGCTCAGTCAATCCGCGCTTGTGGCCAAGATGCAGACGGTTTCGGACGACGAAGCAAGCGAAGTGCGGCGCTGGCTGGATAGCAAGGGAATGCGCTTCATTACCGGCAAGGACGCAAAATCCGAACTGACAGATGAGCAGATCCACGAGCAATGCAAGATGTATATCGCCGCAGTTCGCATGGCGGACGCGTTTGGCTGTGATGCGATTGGCATTCAGTATCAGCAAGGATTGAAGGACCTGGTGCCGGCATCGGATCTGGTCGAAGGCTTATTGAATAATGCTGACCGGCCTCCCGTACATCACGAGGAATCCGGCAAGGAGCTCTATGCCGGTGGCCCGCTGCCCCATTTCAATGAAGTCGACGAGTGCGCAGGAGTCGATGCTTTGGTGACAAACCGTTGCTGGACCGCACTGGGGCTTGACCCATCGACGACGCTGCACGATGTGCGCTGGGGCGAGCATTACAGGGGCAGCGGAGTTGACGATTTTATTTGGGTGTTGCAGATTTCAGGGGCTGCACCGGCGAATCATTTTGTGGGCGGGTACCGTGGAGCATCCAGTGAGCGCCAGCCGCCAATGTATTTTCCGCTTGGTGGAGGGACGCTGAAGGGAATTGGCAGACCGGGCAAGATTGTCTGGAGTCGCGTCTTTGTAGAAGGGAACGCATTACATGCGGATATGGGACTCGGCTCAGTTGTCGAACTGCCTGCGGAAGAGACGGAACGCCGGTGGAAGCAAACGACAAGCCAATGGCCGATGGTGAGCGCCACCTTTGACGGCGTCTCGCGCGACGCATTTATGGCGCGCCATCGAGCCAACCACGTGAATATCGCGTATGCACCCAGCGCGAAGGCTGCCGCCAAAGCTCTTGCGGTCAAGTCGGCGATGCTTCACACCATGGGCGTGCGGGTTCATCTCTGCGGTGAGGCCAACTTTGAATAGTGCAGAGATATACGGGACTGGCAAAGTGGGAGCGTACTCGTGAGCGTCGTGGCAGGTGCTGATTTTGGAACACTAAGCGTGCGCGTATCGCTCTTTGACAAGAAAAGAGGGCGATTAGGATCCGGAGTCGCGGACTACCCACTCAAACGCTCGACGCACGATCATAATCTGGCGACACAGAGCCATGCCGCGCAGATGAGTGCGCTCGAGATCGCGATGAAGAAGGCGCTGAAGGCGAGCCATGTGACCGGGGACGAAGTGAAAGCGCTAGCGCTCGATACCACCGGCTCCAGCATGATCCCTGTTGGAGAGGACCTGCAGCCGCTTGACGACTACTATCTGTGGTGTGATCACCGGGCGTGGCGAGAGGCGCAGGAGATAACTGCCGCCGCGCAAGCACAGCAGCTTGAAGCGATTGAGTGGTGCGGAGGAACGTATTCCTCGGAGTGGGGATTCTCAAAGTTGCTGCATTGGCTTCGCCACAACCCAGAGAAGCGCGCCCGGTTCACGACGGCTCTCGAAAATTGCGATATGGTCGTCGCCACGCTATGCGGTGTTACTTCGGCAAAAGACTTAACACGCAGCGTTTGCGCGATGGGCCACAAGTGGATGTGGAACGCGAAGTGGGGCGGCCTGCCGCCGCAGGAGTTTCTCACCTCCGTCGATCCGCTCTTTACCGGCATTCGGGAGAAGCTGGGTGGCCATTATGAGACTTCGGATCAAATCGCGGGCACGCTTAGCGCCGCATGGGCAGAGCGGCTCGGACTGCGGGCCGGCATACCGATCCCCGTTGGAGCACTAGACGCGCACTGGGATGCTATTGCCGCGAACATTCGACTGGGCGATGTGGTGAACGTTATCGGTACATCAACCTGCATCATTGGCGTGAGCGAACAACAGGCACTCGTGCCAGGCGTGTGCGGCGTTGTGCCGGGATCGGTAGTGCCTGGCTATGTCGGCATCGAAGCAGGGCTTTCGGCTGTGGGCGATCTCTTCGACGGGATTGCGCGCAGGGCCGGATCGGACGTTTCAACGCTCACAAAAGGTTTGCACTCCTATCGAGCGGGGCAGACTGGGCTGCTGCGCTTGACGTGGGACAACGGAGACAGGACGGTTCTGGTGAATCCCAATCTCGGCGGTGTGACCTTGGGCTGGAACGTAATGCATACTGCGCAGGACGAACTCTTCGCAGCCATCGAGGGAACGGCGCTTCACACGCGCATCATTCTTGAACGCATGGAAGAAGGAGGAGCCCCGGTGAATCGCATTATCAACGGCGGAGGCATTCCGCAAAAAAACGAGATACTGAATCGTATTTATGCAAATGCGCTGAATAAGCCGGTGCTTGTGCCGTCCGGCGATGTGACTAGTCTCGGCTCGGCGATCTTTGCCTTCGTGGCTTGTGGCGATTATGCGTCTGTCGCAGAAGCGCAAGATGCACTATGCCCAGCGTACAAAACACAACTCCCTGAGAAACGAGAAGCGGCGGTGTACAACAAGCTGTATTCGCTCTTTCGCGAGCTTTACTTTTCGCTTGGGCTGCCCGATGCGCCGGCTGCGCGGATCGGGCACATATTGCCCAGCTTGCGTGAGATTGCACTCCAGACCCTAGCTGCGGAGATTCAATGACCATCAACTCTCATGTAATCAAGAGCACCATTGTTGGCGCGCTGGGGGGGCTGCTCTTTGGATTCGATACCGCAGTCATCTCCGGCGCTACTCACTCTCTATCGCTGGCCTATGATCTTTCGCCCGGGATGTTGGGAGTTACAGTCTCAAGCGCTTTGCTGGGTACAGTGATTGGCGCGATGACAGCAGGCATACCTGGACAAAGGTTCGGCCGGCGAACCAGCCTGCGCGCCATGGCTATCTTCTATATCATCTCCGCCTTGGGGTGTGCCCTGGCATGGAACTGGCCTTCGCTCCTCATCTTTCGCTTCATTGGAGGTTTGGGCATAGGCGGTTCATCCGTTTTAGGGCCAATGTATATTGCGGAGATTGCACCAGCAGAATGGCGAGGGCGCCTGGTCGGCTTTTTTCAAGTCAACATTGTCGTTGGTATTTTGCTTGCCTACGTGTCGAACTTCTTGATTGGCAGCATGCAGCTCGGTGCGCTGGAGTGGCGTTGGCAGCTTGGCATCTCTGGAATACCAGCAGTCCTCTTTTTAATCACGCTTTTCTTTATTCCACGTAGCCCACGATGGCTCGTCACGCAGGCTAAGCTGGAAGAAGCACTGGATGTGCTTCGCCTTACCGGTATTCCTCAACCTAAGCAAGAGCTCGACGAGATTGTTGCTTCCATCCACCTGGAGCGATCTGCACCGAGTGATCCCCTGTTCTCTCGGCAGTACCGGTTCCCCGTCTTCATCGCAATTACGGTTGGTATGTTTTGCCAGCTGACCGGAATCAATGCCGTTCTCTACTACCTAAACGACATTTTTGCTCTCGGTGGGGCAAGCAAGATATCAGGCGACCTGCAAGCTGTTGCTGTTGGAGCAACAAATTTGATTGCAACATTGATAGCGATGTCTGTTATCGATCGTTTCGGCCGCAAGAAACTGCTCTTGATCGGTACTGTAGGTTTAACAATATGTCTGATTGCTATTTCGTATGTCTTTCTCACCCATAGACATCTGGACTGGCTTGTTTGGCTGCTGATGAGTTACATCGCCTGCTTCGCGATATCGCATGGTGCTGTCGTCTGGGTGTACATCAGCGAAGTATTTCCCAACCGCGTGCGATCCAAAGGGCAAAGTCTGGGAAGCTCGTCTCATTGGATTACCAATGCGGCCATTTCCCTGGTATTTCCCATCATGGCCAAGTCTTCCGGCGCATATCCTTTTATATTTTTCGCCGCGATGATGGTTGTCGACTTCTTCCTGGTTCTAAAATATTACCCGGAAACAAAAGGCATATCTCTCGAACAAATGCAGCACCGTTTCGGCATCGACTAGCGCCAATTTCACATCAGACGAGGAACAGTGATGTCTCGATTTGTACTTCTCTTCTTTCTAATTGCCAGTTCTGCGGTGGCAACTTACGCGCAGAGCCCCAACTGGCAACCAGATGTTACGCGGCAACAGACTTACATCCTGCATCGCGCTTCCAGTACGGATCCGACAGGCGGGAATGCGGATGCCCGCCGCGTGGCTCCCGGCGCAAGCTTCACCGTGCTGGACACGGATGGGCCGGGAATTGTCTCGCACATCTGGTTCACCATAGCCCATAATGAGCCTTACAGTCTCAAACGCATTGTGCTGCGCATTTACTGGGATGGAGAACAGACACCCAGCGTGGAGGCGCCTATAGGAGATTTTTTTGGACTGGGCCTCGGCGAATACCATAGCTGGCAGTCTGAGATGTTGTCTGTTGGAAGCGATAAAAGCCTGAACTCTTTTTTCCCCATGCCCTTTCGGCACCACGCGCGTATTACTGTTACGAATGAAGGCCAACAGCCCATCGCGGCTCTGTACTACAATATCGACTACCGGACGGGATTGCAGCCACTTCCATCTGATACAGTTTACTTTCATGCGCAATATCGTCAGGCCCAGCCCAATCACGGTTGGACGAACACTTGGGCAACCAACGGCGATCCGGCAGTCAATGCTAAGTCGAATCTGGACGGCAAGGACAATTATGTATGGATGGAAGCCAAAGGCCACGGGCAATACGTTGGTGTAACAATGTCGGTGTTACAGAACCAGGACGGATGGTGGGGCGAAGGAGATGATATGTTCTTCATTGATGGAGCAGCAGCCCCCTCAATCGTAGGTACTGGTTCAGAAGACTACTTCTTAGGCGCGTGGGATTTTGGGGGTAAACCATTTTCATATCAACTCTACGGAGCGCCCGTCGTAGGCCAGGAACTGGCGGGGAGCAGATCCAGCGTTTACCGCTTTCATCTCGATTCCCCAATTCCCTTTGCCAGTTCATTCAAAGCTACGATTGAGCATGGACACGCCAATGCCCGTTCAGACAATTTTTATTCTGTGGCTTACTGGTACCAAGCTGAACCACATACGCCGTTCCCCCAGCTGCCGCCTGTCGAACAAAGGCTACCAGCTTTGCAGCCGGTAGGCGGCCCAGGCAATATGCCCCATCCTCCCCAAAACTGATCCGATGCAGGTTGTTTTCAAGCCTTGCACAATGGCGGTGACGCGCATTTTTAAACTCTGCCCCAACCGCTAGAAGAGATCGTTCAGGCATCTCCTAACGCCCGGCTTCCATGCCGGGCGTATTTTTGTATGTTCAATGCGTCCGCCATTATTCACTTGCCTGGATGTAGACTGCATTGTAGTGCTATGACTCTTACTAAGACAGCCGCGGCACAGCGTGGAGGAGTTCTCAACGAATGCAATCGGAGCGTTCACTGCGTTGGCTATTTGTAGCCACTATCCCCGGATTTGCAATGCCAGCTAACTACAACGCGATTGACCTTCTCCGGAGCGGAGACGATTGGCTGGGGCGGATTCGACTTCGTTAAAGCCTTAAACATCCCACAGCAGATCGAACTTGTAGATTGCCAGCTGTAATGACTCTAAAACAGCGTCCGGATCTTAGGTTCGATTGCCTGGTGAAGACGGTCCATGGCTTTTTCCTTGTCACTGACTTCAACGTCCTTGAACAGGTGCCACTCTTCTGTCAACGAAAGCGAATCATCAGTCGGAACATTACGCCGCGGCCCCAGCAGCTCTATCTCCATGAAACCACCTTCTACATAGACTTCATTGTTTACGCCGTAATCGGGATACTCTGCCTGCTCATCGTGAGTAAACCGCTTCACGAAGAGCGTGTTGTTGACCAGGTGTGCGCACCAGTTTTCCTTGTTCCGCAAACCAAACTTCTGCGAATTCTTAAGTGTCGGGTCCGCGCGCAACAAGATGTAACGCAATCCGAGCGTGAATCGAGGGTCCTGCAGATCCGTAAAGGCGCAGAGAGCTAGTGGCTGTGTTACGGCCACGTATGCGTCATGAGACTGAAACGGTACACGGGGCACGATTGCCGTGCCGCATTGCACCACCGTTATGGCCCATGCCGCTATATCGATCGGCCAGAGGTTCCGGTTCGTGATCTTCTGCTCCAGCTTCACGGCAGTGCCGGTAGCTGCAAGCGTCAGCCGTATTTGCTTCTGCATGTGAGCAGCGTCTACTGGCTGCCGCAATGTCACCCCGAGCTCCCCTTCGACTGTGTACTCGATGGGGTCATTGTCCGGCGCATAGGTTGCGGGAAACACTTCCGGCCAAACCCACAAACGATGGCCACCATATGGCTTCCAATCACCAAAGGTAGTCTTTGTTGCATTGTGTGGGAATTCTGCGAATAGGTTTTCACCGCCTATAAATCCGTAGCGAAGAATCCGGGGTCCTACGTCCGTTGTTGCAATCAATTCCACGCTGCCGTTTGACAATTTGAGGCAATTCGGCAGTCCCATGTACGAGATTTTTTCAACGCTCATTTATCGACCACCTTACACCACTTTGGAGCTGGGATACGGATTATCATAATCATGCGCGATACCGAACAGGCCTACCATCTATACATTCACCTGCCCGATACCTCCGGCGACGGCATGCGCATCATCGGATCGCCTGGCGATACATCCCATTTCACTTCCATTAGCCAACTCGCCATTTATCATGGCAGGAGGCGAGCTTCAAAATGACTCAACGGTGTCTAGCCTGCGGAGCACCGAAGCCCGGATGACACTTCGTTGGCTGCGGAACCAGTTATGCTCACTCGGAACTGAGCATGTCTTTTATCTCGCTGACCGTCACATTCAATTCTGGCTCAAACTCCACGGTGACGTCATAAGCTTTGGAAGTTAGAATGTGGATCGATGGGTACGTGCGGACGATATTGTTCTGTAGTAGCACATCCAGGGATATTCACCGGTGTGATCCCGTGGTTGAGATCACAGTCTCGATTCCAAATCGGCCCGATGCCGGTCCGGGCTAATGCTGTTAACGCGAGATCCGGATGCGAAATCTTATAGAGACATGCTGATGCAAACTGGCTTATTGGGCTTCATCTCGCACTGGTTGTGGCTCTGTGCGGTATTGCTGTTTGCTGGAACGGTCCACGCGGCGGAAAAGCCTCGTCCCATTCCCGTGGGCCTTGATGCCTATCGCTCGTGGGACCACTGGGCAGACCAGCGGATTGGAATGCGTGCCTACATGCGCAGTACCTACGACCGGCGCGGAGGGAATGAAGGCGCCGACGCTTCGCATTTTCTTTATCAGCTTTCTGACGACTTCAACGTAACGCTCGATTTGGAAGGTCCTGGGCTGCTGATATTCAGCCGCTATAACCACTGGCACGGCAGCCCTTGGCATTACGTGGTGGATGGAAAAGATCATTTGGTTGAGGAGACCAGCACGCGTGATCCGTTGCATTCTGTCCCAAACTCAATCCTTTTGCCTCCCGGGCCGTTTCCCAACCCGCTTAATTGGACCTGGAGCACAACAAAGGGATCTGATCTGATTTGGACTCCGATTGCTTTTGAGCGGAGCCTACAAATGGCCTATACGCGAACGCACTACGGGACCGGCTATTACATCTACGACCGGTTCGTGCCGGGGACGCCACTCTCCCATCCACTGCGGAGTTGGAACGGGAGCTCGGTCCCGGGTAAGGATGTACTCGCTCTTATCTCCAAATCCGGCACCGACATTGTCCCGAAGACCGGCTGCGGACAGACAAAGGGAAGGCTCGATTTGCCAGCCGCCAAGTCCGTCACTGTGACTAATCTTAAAGGCAAAGCCGCTATTCGCGTCCTTAGGTTTTCTATCTCTCGAGATCAGGCGCTTGCCTTTGGAAGTGTTCGCCTGCGCGTGATCTGGGACGGAAGGAAAGAGCCGTCCATCGACGCTCCCGTCGCTCTTTTTTATGGAGCGGGCACTCTTTACAACCGCGAGAATCGGGAGTTTCTGGTGAAGGCGTTTCCGGTCAGCGTTCGATTCGTCAAAGACAGGGTTCACCTTTCATGCTATTTCCCGATGCCTTTCTTCCGCTCTGCGCACATTGAGCTGGTTGGCGGCGGCGATGCCGTCCGTGGAATTGAATGGAGTGTGCGATATATGCCACTGCATGAATCCCCGGATCAGCTCTCATATTTTCACGCGACTTATCGTGATTTTCCTCACCCAGCGCTCGGAAAAGACATGGTGCTTCTCGATACACGCAACATCGAGGGAGGAGGCGACTGGTCCGGCAGCTTCGTAGGCACGTCATTTATCTTCTCGCACGATGCAGACTTGGGCACGCTCGAAGGAGATCCACGATTCTTCTTCGATGACAGCCTTACTCCGCAAGCCCAGGGCACCGGAACCGAAGAATGGGGCGGTGGCGGTGATTACTGGGGTGGCCTAAACATGACCCTGCCCTTTGTGGGTCATCCCGTGGGCGCACGCACTCCGCAGGCGGCGGTCAATGACCAGGACACGATCGAATCCGCCTATCGCTTTCTGCTTGCCGACCTGATGCCATTCGGGAAAAATGCAGTGATTCGCATGGAGCACGGCGGCACTAATGAATCGATTCAACACTATGAAACCGTGACGTACTGGTATGGCCTCCCGTCGCCTTCACTCGTCGAGATGGATCAATTTCAGGTCGGCGACATAGCGGCGGAACACTCGCACGGCTATTTATCGCCCGAGGCTTCCGCTCCCTATGCCATCACGTCCCGTTATGAATGGGGTGTGGATACGTTGAACGGCGATGTGATCTATCCGGCTGAGACGGATCGCGGCCGCGTTACACAGGGCACTTCGGAATTCCGGCTTCGCCTTCGTCCCGACAATTTTGGCGTATTGCTTCGGCGCAAGCTCGACTACTCGTTCACCAACCAAAGAGCGGAAGTCTACATCGCGGATCAATCAAAACTGAACTGGGTGTTGGCTGGCATCTGGTATCTTGCCGGATCGAATACCAGCGTGTACTCGAATCCGAAGCAGGAACTCGGAGCTACGGAGCATATCGTGGAAACATCGAACCGCAGGTTCCGCGATGATGAATTCCTGATCTCACGCGCACTTACGCGCGGCCGAAAAATGGTTTGGGTGCGGGTGAAATTCACCCCTGTCAACCGCCCGCTGTATCCGGGATACCCGATAGGAAAACAGGTCTGGAGCGAAGTTAAGTACACGGCCTACTGTTTCGTCGTGCCGAGCAGAAACTGGTAAACGTTTCCTGACCTATCGGCCAATATCCGACAAGCGATCCTCGGCGTTGCATGGGATTCTGTAGACGGAAGTGCGATCTTCCGGTGGGCAGCAGCTGTGCATATGCAGTACGACCCTTGACAACAAATTCATCAATGACGTATTTAACAAGTGTGTTATTTGTTCGATCAGTTAAACACTCGATGACACCAGATCGCCTCAGTACAACCTTCTCGGCCCTCGCCGATCCGACGCGGCGGGCGATTCTTGCTCGTCTGGCCCTGGGTGAAAGCTCGGTTACGGAGCTTGCCGAGCCTTTCGAGATGAGCCTTCCGGCCATCTCCAGGCACCTCAAAGTGCTGGAGCGTGCCGGCCTGATTGCACGTGGCCGCCAAGCGCAATGGCGGCCCTGCCGGCTTAAGACGGCCGAGCTCAAAAGCGCCGCCGACTGGCTGGACCACTATCGCCGCTTTTGGGAAGAGAGCTTCGATCGCCTGGACGGCCATCTGCGCAAATTGCAACTGGAGGGCAAGAGACATGGCCGCAAGAAATAACACTGCTGCGAATTTGAAGGACCAAGAACTCGTCATTACTCGGGTCTTCGATGCGCCGCGTGAACTCGTGTTCAAGGCGTGGACGGATCCAGAGCAGATGATGCTCTGGTGGGGCCCGAGGGACTACCCAGTCACCCAACTGAAGATCGACATTCGGCCTGGAGGCATCTGGCGGTTCTGCCTGCGGGCGAACGACAGCGGCAAAAAACTATGGCAGGGCGGCGTCTTCCGCGAGGTGGTGGAGCCCGAGCGGTTGGTCTTCACCTTCGCCTGGGAAGAGGAAGGCGAGCGCGGCCTTGAAACTCTCGTGACTGTGGATTTCGTTGAGCAGGACGGGAAGACCTTGATGACTTTCCGTCAGTCCCCATTTCAGTCGACCGGAGAACGCGACGGACATCGCAGCGGCTGGAACAGCAGTTTCGATCGTCTGGTCGACTACCTGGGCACATTCTAGGTGAGGCGAATAAGCATGACCGCAATCCACGACTTGCAACCTTAAAAGCGAAATTTCGAACTACGGGCCCGATAACGACAGAGGAGACAATCGATGCAGTTGGATAGTAGAACGGCTTCTATCACGAAGAAGCAACTCTGGTCCGGCCGGATTATAAGCGGGCTATTTGTTGTTTTTCTTGTGGCCGATGGAGTCTCACACGTAATGAAGCCGGCGGGCGTCGTGGAAGCGTTCTCCCAACTGGGAATTCCGCTAAGGCTTGCTGTTGGCCTCGGAATTCTTCAACTGGCATGCATCGCTCTCTACGTGCTTCCGCGCACATCTATCCTCGGCGCCATCTTGCTCACCGGTTTTCTTGGTGGCGCGATTGCAATTCATGTACGCGTGGGTGATCCATTCTTCCCGGTCTTTTTTCTGGTTATTGTCGGTGCAGCGCTCTGGCTCGGACTCTTCTTGCGCGATGAACGGCTGAGAGTTCTTACTCTTCCGCGAGGTCAGGCGTGATGCTTCCGAGGTTGGTCCCTTGCGAGCTCGTCAATCTGGACGCCGTACATCGACCGTCCGAGGGAAAGGCTCTGAATGTCGACTTGTTGAGTTGGAAACCATCCCCGGCAGACACGGGACCACGGGACCATGGTTTCCCCGGCAAAACCTTGACCGAAGCCATCGCTAAAAATCTAAGGAGAGATCATCATGCAACCGCAACCGCGCAAGACCAGTCCCCGAAGGATAAGGCCGACATCCTGGCGCTCCTCGAGACTATCCATAAGGCGTATCACGATAAGGATGCCGCTGCGATCGTTGCACAGTACGCGCCAGAGGCAGCCGTATATAACCTCGCGCCGCCGCTTGCTCATAGGGGAACCGATCTCCAAGAACTGAAGACCTGGCTCAAGACGTGGGAAGGGCCAGTCGATCGTGAGTCGCGCGATTTCAGCATTACCGTGAGCGGCGACTTCGCTTTCTGCCACGGCTTCTATCGGCTAGGTGGGACTCCGAAGGCGGCCGGCCAATCGATCAGTTTCTGGATGCGTGCAACGGTGTGCCTGCTTCGCGTGGGGGCGCCTGGCGGATCGTCCACGAGCACACGTCCGTGCCCTTTTACATGGATGGCAGCTTGCGTCCCGCCTTTGACCTTTAAGCCCTAGGGCCACATCGAGTAGGCTCCGGCCTACCATCCACTTTCATAGGAGCCGTCATATCATGATCGACACACCGCAGATTACCCAGACCGCCGCCCAGCTAATCGCCTTCATTCATCTCACCGTTCCGCGAGAGCAGATCCAGAACGTTATGGGTCCGGGCCTAAGCGAGGTGAGGGCCGCCATCGCTGCTCAGGGCATCGCTCCCGCCGGGCCGTGGTTCACACATCACCTGAGGATGGACCCAGGCACGTTTGATTTCGAGATCTGCGTGCCAGTCACTGCACCGGTTGCCGCCGTGGGCCGCGTGGAGCCGGGCCGATTGCCCGCCGCGACGGTAGCACGGACGATCTTCCATGGGGCCTACGAGGGTCTCGGCGCTGCCTGGGGCGAGCTCGATGCCTGGGTTGCGAATAAGGGGTACAAACCACGCCCCGATCTATGGGAGTTCTATGTAGCCGGCCCGGAGTCGAGCCTTGATCCGTCCACTTGGCGCACGGAACTCAACCGGCCACTGATCGATTAGCTTGACTGAGATCCCTGGCGCGCCACCCAACCCACAACGCCTATCACTTTGGCTGCATCGTCTTGCTTCGCCAACCCTCTAAGCATGGCCTCCACCTAAGTCTCTATATCGACTCGGCCCGATGCTATTGCTTCGCACGGTTCGAATACGCCAGACCGTCGTCTTATTTTTGCGATAGTGTCATAGCTCTGATATCTTGTTCGATGACGACATACAGCAGGCGAAACGCAGTGAAGCACACAAAGAGCGGCAACGAGAAAGGATGATTGGGTGAAGCGAATCGGATGCTACTTGGTTTTGGGGCTGGCTCTTGTGGGGCCGGCTCTGCACGCGCAGCAGCAGAGCATTCAATCGGTCCTTGCGGCGGAGACCGAGGGCTGCAAGGCCTACGAAAACAATGACGTTGAGGGAGTGAAGCGTTTTCTAGCCGACGACTACACACTGACGGATTCAAAGGGGCATGTCAGCACCAAGCAGGACGACATCGATGATTTCTTGAAGAACGGCATCCGCTATACGACCTTCGAAAACAAGAACATGCGCATCCGGCTCTACCCAGGTGTCGCCATCGTTACAGGCCAAACAGTCGTAAAGGGGCTGGTACACACACAACCAGTCGATGTGGAGGTGCAATTTACCGACACCCTTGTGTTTCTCCGTGGCCGCTGGGTTCTCGCGGCGGGCCATGTCTCACGACTGCGTAACAGCGCAGCGGAGTAGCGAACAGCAGTAGCCGCGCCACGTGTGCAGGCGCACGCGCCCCCGAAATGAAGCTCCTTGGCCACAGCGAAGGCCGAAGCTGCCGGTTGAACATCCTCATTCGAGGATACCGGCACGTGCAGGAGAGCCGAATGCCAGCCGGACCCGCCTAATCGCAGGTAATGCTTAAGCTGATTGGCCTGCAGCAGCAAGCTAGCGTGGACCTCCGATCATCCCCGCTTTAACCGAAGTGAATAACAAACCTTTGCAAGGCGTACCAGAGCTCTGGTATTATGTCAGAGTTCTAACACTATCCAAATATGGAAGTGTAAAGCGCCGATCGGCCGCTTAGGGCTGCGTCGTTTTTCAAGACATAGCAAAGATCAAGGTTGAGCCACAATTCTCGAGGCCAGTGGAGCGAATATCATGACTAAGATCCGGATTAACAGAGACACAATACTGAAGTGGTTCATCGGTGCTAGAGCGATTCGAGTATTGACTCTCGCAATAGCCACTCTATCGACTCTCGTGGCCACGCCGCAGGGGATTACCACCGGCTACATAACAGGGACGGTGGTTGATCCACAACAAGCAGTGGTGCCAAATGCCACTGTGACCGCAACCGAGACGTCCAAAAACGCCGAGTTTTCGACGGCAACATTGAGTAGCGGGAACTTTGAACTCCGCAATCTCCCGGTAGGAAGCTACACCGTTCACATCGACGCGCCTGGCTTTAATGCGATTGCACTAGAAAACGTTGGTGTCGTCGTAGGCGTCGAAACCGCTTTGAAGGTGCAAACTCTTTCGATTGGCACAAGCCAGACAGTGACCGTGGAGGCGGGTTCTCCGCAGCTCTCAACGACGCAAGCGCAGATCTCAAGTGAGATTACGCCGCTCGAGATTACATCTCTTCCAGTAAACCAGGGATTTGACAGCCTCGCGTTGATCGCCCAACCCGGTGTCGCAGGAGCTCACGACGCCCAGTTTGGCAATACGAACGGAGGCATCGGATTCTCCGGGCTGGTCGTCAATGGGGAGCGCGGCCGATCCAATAACTTTGAGATCGATGGCCAGAATAACAACGACAATTCAGTGACGGGGCCTGCATTCTTTTTCAACAATGGCGATGCGCTCCAGGAAGTGCAGGTGGTGACGGGCATCTACGGTGCGCAGTATGGCCGCAGCCTGGGGTCTGTTGTCAACTACATTACAAAGTCCGGAAGCAATGAATTTCACGGTACCGGCTTCGAGTTTTACACCGGCTCTTTCTTAAGCTCTTTGAACAACGGCCAGAAGAATCCAGTGTTTGGATTCTGCGGGCAAGGTCAAGATCCTGCAACGGGCAACTGCTCCGTGGCTGTAGTGCCACGGAGCGTGGAGAACCAGTACGGAGGCACTTTGGGTGGTCCAATCCTGAAGGACAAGCTTTGGTTTTTTGGGAGTACCTACTGGGATCCGATCCGTCAAGGTGGGGGGCCGGCGAGTTCGGGCACATCCCTGACGCCTACGCCCAACGGCATTCAGCAGCTCCAGGCAGCCTTTCCCGGCAATTCTGCCGTCACTGCTATCACTCAATCAAGTCCGTTTGTCATAAAATCCGGTAGTCCGATCGTTGTGCCGAACTCGACAAAAGCTATAACTGTCTCGAATGGAATAACACCGGCGTCGATCGAATTTGGGGCTGTGCAACGCCTCGAGCCAGCGCTCCAGAAGCTGCAACAGCACCTGGCAAGAATCGATTGGCAGCCTGGCACCAAGGATCGGCTCTTTGTGCGTTACATGTACTACGATGCTTTACAGACCGGCGTGCTGTCGGGAACGGCCACTGCTGACATCGCGCAAGGCGATTTCTACAATGTTCCCAGCACAGTTCATTCCATAGGCGCTGACTGGTCGCACACATTCAGTGCCGCCTTGGTGAACCAGCTGCGCTACAGCTTTCAGCAGGCCAGGATAGTCTTTACGCCGGGAGCGTTGCCGAATTGCACCGTGAATATGCTTGCGCAGTGCCCGGCAAGCGTACTTTTCTCCAGCGGCAATAACCTTAGCCTTGGCGTCAATACAAGGTTTCCGCAGGGCCGTGTCGTAAAGGTCAATCAAGTGCAGGACAACGCCACCTTCGTACACGGCAACCACAGCGTCACCTTTGGAGGCGAGTTCCAGAAGCAGAACTCTCCCAGCACGGGCTTAAACAATTACAATGGCACTTACACCTTTGCCAGCTTCAATAGCTTTCTTCAGGGCGGACTCACAGCTCAGAATGACAGGCTCGATCTGGCGGACGGAAGCTCCACGCTCCCATTCCGGGAGCCAGACGTCGACGCTTATGTTCAGGATGACTGGAAAGCAAGAAGGGATTTGACGCTCAATCTCGGACTTCGGTGGGAATGGTACAGCAATTCCGTGAATCTGCTCCATGACCTGACCGTGGCCCGGGAGATGAACCCCTCTACCGCGTTTTGGAATCAGTCGCTCCCGCTCTCACGGCGAACATTCGAGTCGGTTCCTCAAGACTATAAAAAATTCCAGCCGCGTATCGGCTTTTCCTACAATCCCTCGTTCCTGGATCAGAAGTTGGTAATCCGGGGAGGCTACGCGATTAATGCCGACCCTGCTTTCTACAACATCTTTACGAATGCAGCAGCCTCTGCACCGGTAGTCAATGACGGCCTTATCTTCTGCAGCGGTAACTGTCTTCCCTCTGCCGGAATCCAGGGAGCTAGTGTACGCGCGAAGTTGCTGCCACTACTGCCACGCGGAGGTAATCCTGGATTCCGCAACCAGACAACCGTATCCCCGAACTTCCATAATCCATACGGACAGACATATTCGTTGGGTCTGCAATATGAGATTAGGCCTGGGCTCGTTGCCGAGATACGGTACCTGGGCAATCACACTATAGGCAACTTCCAGACTATTAACGCGAATCCGTACCTGCTGCCTGTAGCGGCCGACTTCTCAAACCTGGTCGCACCATCTTCGCTTTGCCAGGACAAGATGCAACCCGGCTATGGACGCCTAAACTGTAATCTTACCAATGTGACGAGTCGTGACAACACAGCCTTTAGCGTCTACAACGCCCTGCAAACGCAACTAAGCACCAGCAACTACCACGGTCTGACTGCCAAATTCAATTACACCTACAGCCGGGCGGTGGACAACGCGAGCGACATAGCCAGTACCCTGACAGGTGGGAGCACGTCTTCCCAGTCACAAAACCCACTCGACACAAACGTCGCTGAACGTGGCGTAAGCGGTGTCTCCTACCCGAATTCAACGAGCATCGGCCTCGTCTACCAGGCTTCACTCTTCCAGGGAACCCATGGCATAACGAAGAAGCTGCTTGACGGCTTTGCTTTGAACGCAATTTATCAGTACAACAGTGGCCAGCCGTTCTCTCTGGTTCAGGGAAGCACATCGAGTGCAGGTGACAGCAGCTACGACGTCCCCGGCAAGGGCGTAGGTGTAGCTCGACCGGTGCTGTCCAACTCTCGCGCTCCGGTTAACACGGTAGGAATTTACATTAGCGATCCTCAGCGTAAGACGACGTCGAATGGCACCGGATATTACGTCTACAATGGAGTTGACCCGGACACCGGCGTCTACAATCAACCCGTTGCCGCATCGGCAGTTCACTGGCTCTGGAACAACCAAGCTCTTGCTAGATTGCTGGGAAACCCCTTCCCGGGTGCGGGTCGGAATATTCTACGCGGGCAAGCCTACAACAACCTGGACGCAAGCGTCTTCAAGACAGTCTCGGTCACGGAACGCGTGCGCCTGCAATTGCAAATGAATGCCTTCAATGTTCTAAATCACGATTTCCTGGGCACCCCGGATGTTTCTGTGGAAGATTATGCGCCGGGATCGGCTCTCAGTTCATTCATGAGTGAGGCGTTCAATAGTGGCACAAACCGCACCATCCAATTGGGAGGAAAGGTAATCTTCTGAACCGGGGATACCATGGCACTAGAAACTCGTATCACATAGATGGGAAGAAGCTACAGCCACGAGCCAGCGCTTTATCGTTGCAGTGTCGCCAATTGTGAGTCGTTTGTGAAGGTCCCTCTCGATCTCCAATGCGCGCTCTCGGCACCGTGCTAGGAGCTCCCGGCCGTTCTCGCTGAGGTCGATATGCTGTATCCGCCCATGTACCGCGTGAGGACGACGGGTTATAGAGCCGGCACGCTCCAGGTTCGCGACGATGACGCTGACTGTCTGCGGTGTCAAGAGGGCCACTCGGGCTAGGTCTGCGTTGGAATGCCCGGGGTAGGCTGCTAGCATAGTCAAGACCGCGAACTGAGGGGGGGTTACACCGAAGTCTGAGAGGGCACGCTCCAGTCTGAGCCGGTAGGCGGCCCCGGCTTGGCGCAGCAGGTAACCCATGTAACCCTGTTCACCACGTTTTCCTTCTCCGACCTTTGGCACATTCCTCACTTGTTTTTGCTTGGTCGCCATGTAATACCTCTGATAGTTTGTAAGCGTTCTGATGCTATCTCAAGAAAGCGTCAGAGAAGTAAGAGGTGAGAGGTGGAACCGTCTGTGTAAACCTCCATAGAGGCGCCGAAGCGATGCAGGCGATCTATCCATCACTACGAGGTACCCCAACGTCTATTCAACGAGACGTTGCCCAATGGAGATTGCCGAATGCTAACAGAAATCCATGCCGCTAACGGAGTATGGTTTGTTCTGAGCACAGCAGATGTCGCTGCGGCTAGAAAACGCAAATGGTTTATGTAGTCTTTACATCATCTGCATAATGGAGAACACCCTGTGACCGCTGCTCAACTGCTCCTCCAAGACTTCGACATCGAGATGTCGAACACCCGTCGCACTCTCGAACGCGTTCCCGAAGGCAAGAACGACTGGACGCCTCATGATAAGTCCATGCCACTTGGCAAACTTGCCATGCATTGCGCTACCCTCTCTCTCTTCGGCCTCTATATCATCGAGGACGACGGCATGGACCTCGCGAACTCCAAGCGCCTGCACGTACCGCTCATCTTCAACTCCCGCGAGGACTGCCTCAAACAGTTCGACGAAAGCTCCGCCAAGTGCCGCGCGGCCGTTGCTGCCGCTTCCGACGACCACCTCGCTGCACCCTGGCGATTCTCCTTCGGCGAGCACCTCATCTCCAACCATCCACGCTCGCTCACCTTTCGCCAGATGTACTTCAACCATCTCATCCATCACACCGCACAACTCGGCGTATATCTTCGCCTCAACGACATCCCTGTCCCCGCGCTTTACGGTCCCTCAGCCGACGAGCAGTGGTCGCCCGCCTCGTAATTTCGGCTTCGCACATGCACCTTCTCGGACGGGACCTCCGTACTATGGCGATGTCCTGCCAATGCATGCACGCGAGCATCTGAGCGCCTCGTCTATGGTCTCGCCATCTCGTCTCTCCGGAAATCGCATCTCTGGACACCGCACACTCTTTCATCTCTTCCTTGGCGCAACACTCGCACTCACGGTCAGTTCTGCGCGCGCGCAGCATCCGGCGGCTGCCCAGCGCACCGCCACTCGCAATCGCACCCCGCTGGCGCAAAATGTGTTCAACCCGCTTCCGCTGGGATCCGTTCAGCCCGAGGGCTGGCTGAAAGAGCAATTGCAGATTCAGGCGCAGGGACTCTCCGGCCATCTCGACGAGTTCTGGAAGGATGTCGGTCCGGATAGCGGCTGGCTCGGCGGCACCGGGGAGAGCTGGGAGCGCGGCCCCTACTACCTCGATGGCGTACTGCCGCTGGCCTATGAGCTGAACGATGCAGGGCTGAAGGCCAAAGCACAAAAGTGGGTTGAGTGGACTCTCACGCATCAACGTCCGGACGGTCAGTTCGGCCCCACATCGAACGACGACTGGTGGCCGCGCATGGTGATGCTCAAGGTGCTGACGCAGTACGAGGAGGCCACCGGCGATCCGCGCGTGATCCCGCTGATGGAAAAGTATTTTGCCTATGAACTGCGCACACTGCCGTCTCGTCCCCTTCGCGACTGGGGCCGCTTTCGCTGGCAGGACAATGCGCTCTCCGTGCTCTGGCTCTACAACCGCACCGGCGACCCGCAGCTGTTGAAGCTGGCCGCTCTGCTGCATCGGCAGGGATGGGACTGGGAGCATGAATTCCAGAACTTTCCCTGGAAGGCCAAGACATCTGCCGCGGATCTCGGCCTCAATTCAGGCCCTCCCGGCGACCACGCTATGCAGACACACGGCGTGAACAACGCGATGGCGCTCAAGGCTACACCCGTGTGGTCGCTCCTTACGGGTAGCGCAGGCGATCGCCGGGAGTTCTGGCATCAACTGGACCAGCTGGACACGTATCACTCCCTGCCTAACGGCATGTTCAGCGCAGATGAGCACCTGGCTGGCCACGATCCTTCGCAAGGCACGGAGCTGTGCACCGTCGTCGAGACCATGTTCAGCCTAGAACAAGACCTCGCCATCCTTGGCGATGCCAGTCTCGGCGACAGACTGGAGCGCATCAGCTACAACGCGCTGCCCGGAACCATCAGCGATGATATGTGGTCGCACCAGTACGACCAGCAGCCGAACCAGGTCTCCTGCACCAAGGCCAGGCGTGACTGGAGCACCAATGGGCCGGAATCCAACCTCTTCGGGCTGGAACCGAACTTCGGCTGCTGTACTGCAAACATGCATCAGGGCTGGCCCAAACTGACTGAGAGTCTGTGGATGCAGACGGGTGCGGGCGATGGAGTCGTGGCCATCGCCTATGCGCCGAGCCACCTCTCTACAACGTTGCGCAACGGCCATGCGGTATCGATCGAGGAGCAGACGAATTATCCGTTTGCCGGGCAGATCAGCTTGAAGCTGGCGCTCGACCGTCCTGCCAAGTTTCCGCTACTGCTCCGCATTCCCGGTTGGGTCGCACCCCAGAAGCCTGCGCTCGAGGTCAACGGCAAAGCCGTGGAGATGCTCGCCTCAACTACGGCGAGAAGGAGTGGCGATTCGCATTCGAATGCAAAATTCGTGCGGCTGGACCGTGAGTGGCGATCCGGCGACACCGTCATGCTCACGCTGCCCATGCGTGTGCGCTACTCCTTCTGGTACCGCAACTCCGCCAGCGTAGAGCGCGGGCCGCTGCTTTTCTCGCTCAAGATGGAGTCGGAGTGGAGTCCGCTGAAGAAGTATGCGGAGCGCTCGGCAGATTGGCAGCTCACCAGTCCAGAGGCTTGGAACTACGCGCTGATGCTCGATCCGAGGAATGCTGCCTGCACCACGCAGGAGAGCACCGCGAGCGCACCAAGCGACGTTCCCTTCGGCGCACAAGCGCCCGCTGTCGAGCTGGCGGTCCGGGGACGCCGCGTGCCAGCGTGGCAGCTGGAAGAAAACTCCGCTGGTCCGTTGCCTCAGAGTCCCGTTTCGGTGAACACTCCGGTGGAGAACCTGATCCTTGTGCCTTACGCCTCCACAAAGCTGCGCATTACCGCTTTCCCGTGGATGAAGGCTCCGCTGTGCGAGGCCAACCCCAACACCCACACAGGTTCGGAGTAATCGAGTTTCTGCGCGGCAGCTTGTGTTGCGGCTGCTACTAAAAGTGAATGTTGCACTGACCGGGGACGCGGACTTTGACATCAGATTGCAGAGAACGATGAATCTGGTACCAAGCTCAGCGGAGCAGAACTATTCAGCGCGGAAACAGGAGCTGGCGCACCATCGCGGACATGCAAAAAGTATGCGTTGCGAAGCGTAACGGCTGCTCTTGTGAATCTGCGCTAGGAGAGCGTCGCATGTCACTAGCCGTACTTAGCGTTGCGTATCCCCTCGCGCCGGTCGGCGATGCGGCAGTGGGTGGCGCGGAGGTGATCCTCAGTGCGCTCGATCGCGCGCTGGTGGAACACGGGCATCGCTCCATTGTCGTCGCATGCGAGGGTTCGCGCCCGTGTGGCACGCTGCTGTTCACTGCGCTCCCCCTCGGTCTGATCACGGAAGAGATCCGGGCGCGTGTCACCCAGGATCACCAGACGAAGATCGACCGGGCTCTAGCTTCGGCGACCGTCGATCTGATCCACATGCACGGGATTGACTTTCACGCCTACCGCTTGCCGGATAATGTGCCTGTACTTGTTACATTGCACATGCCGCCCTCCTGGTACCCGGAGAAAATCTGGCGCAGCACTTCACACCAGGCGCAACTACAGTGCGTCTCGCGCTCGCAGCGAGACGCGTGTCCTCCAGATAGCCGATCGTTGCCGGTGATCGAAAACGGGGTGGATCTCCCCTCACCCACGTCTATCGGCAAACGCAACTTCGCTCTGGCGCTAGGGCGCGTGTGCCCTGAAAAAAACCTGCATGTTGCCCTCGATGCAGGAGCGATAGTGCGCATGCCGGTACTCATCGGCGGAGAGGTGTTCCCGTATGGCGAGCACGTCGAGTACTTTCACCAGCAGATCGAGCCGCGGCTGCGCGGGGGAAGCCGCTTTCTCGGACCGCTGCCGCCTGCGCGCAAACAGCGCCTGCTCTCCGCAGCCAAGTGTTTGCTGCTTCCCACGTTAGCGCCCGAGACCAGCTCCCTGGTGGCTATGGAGGCGCTCGCCGCAGGCACGCCCGTGATCGCCTTTCCTTCCGGGGCAATCCCGGAGATCATCAAGGACGGAGTTACCGGCTTTCTGGTGAATGGCACGGAAGAGATGGCCGCCGCCATCATTCGCGTGAATGAGATCGATCCAGAGCGTTGCCGCCGCGCGGCCCGGGAGCGGTTCTCGGCTGCTCGAATGACTGCCGAATACCTTGAGCTCTACAGCACGCTCATAGGCCGCCACTCGGCGGCAGGAGTATGTGCGGCTTGAACGAGGCCGCCTTCCGCCATCTCAAAATTCGCTGGACGGTGGGCAGCGTCTCTGAGGCTGGATTTGAAGCGCTCCGGCTCTCCATCCACAGCGCCGCCCGGCTGTTCGGCCCAGAGGCGGCCTACGTCGTCTGCATCAACAATATCGAGGTCCGATCGGCGCAGCTTCGCACGGGAGAGGTGCCCTCCAACATCGAGTGGCGGGACATCTCAGCCGAGATACCGGCATTCCTCGCCGCGCATTTCGATGGCGCCATGGCCGAAGGTGTGGGGTGGAAGCTCGCACCGCTGCGGTTGTTCCCGAACGATTACGAGCTCTCGCTCGATAATGACTGCATACTTTGGGATTTGCCGGAGGCCATCGGTGAATGGCTGAGCAGGGCTGATGCGTGCGTGATGGCGGAAGATGCGGAGCGCTGTCTCGGTCAGTTTGACCGCTGGTGTCCGCCTGGGGCTTTCAATTCGGGCATCCGTGGCCTGTCACCTGCCTTCGACTTCGAGGCAGCGCTGAAACACTCTCTCGTTCGGCAGGCAAGCGCCACTGGCCTTCCCGTTCTTTTGAGGTCGGAGCTGGATGAGCAGGGTCTGCAGACTGCTGCCCTGGCGCAGGCAGGACGTCTCCTCACTGTCAGCACGCGCGAGGTCACGATCTGCTCTCCGTTCTGGCCGCGCAGTACTGAGCTAGGCTCCTGCGGCGCTCACTTTGTCGGCCTGAATGCGCGGCATCTGCCCTGGAACTACTACGACCGGAGCGCAGATGCGTGCATGCGCGCACATTGGGAGCGCCACCGCCCCGCGCTCTACCAAAAGGCCGGTCTGTCACTACCTGCGGCGTCGGCTCACGTTCCTGCCTTTTAAATTCCTCATTACGTGATGGAATCGTGCTCGCGCCAGTGCACGTTCGCCCCTCTCGGCCATCCAACCGTTTTTAAATCTTTACCGTTAAGGTGATATGAGCGTCTTTGCCCTGCTAAGCGTCCTGGTGTCGCTCGCGGCGCTCTTTGGCTTCATCAGCCATCGCGTGCTGCGGCTTCCAACAACGATCGGCACCACTGTGCTTGCGCTTTTTTCTTCTTCGTCGCTCATTGTCTTCAGCCGTCTCCTACCCGGGATGCACAACTGGGCCGCTGCCACGGTGCAGAGTATCGATTTCAATCAAGTTGTCCTTCATGGAATGCTTGCCCTGCTTCTATTCGCGGGCGCTCTTCAGCTGGATCTGGAACAGCTGGGCAAAGAGAAGCTACCCGTCTTTCTGCTCTCAATCTTCAGCACCGTGATCTCCACGATAGCGGTCGCCGCAATGCTGAAATTGATCCTGCATGTGCTAGGAATTCCATCAAGCACCCTGTCGTGCCTTCTGTTTGGCGCGCTCATCTCTCCAACTGACCCCATTGCGGTCCTCGAGCTGCTGCGGAGAGTGGGTGCCCCGCCGGAGCTCCAGACGCAATTGGCGGGGGAATCGCTCTTTAACGATGGGGTGGGTGCGGTCATCTTTCTGGCGCTACTTAACGCTGCTTCCGGCGGCTCTCTGCCTTCGCCGGCTCACTTTCTGACCTTGCTTGTGCTCAAATCTTGCGGAGCGATCGGGCTGGGTCTGGCTCTGGGATACCTGGTCTATCGCCTGATCTGCATGGTGGATAGCTACCGGGTGGAAGTTCTGTTGACGCTCGCTCTGGCGATGGGCGGCTACGCGGCTGCGGATGTTCTGCATCTTTCCGCGCCGCTTGAAGCCGTTGCCGCGGGCTTGCTGGTGAGCGGCCGGGCGCGGTCGTTTGCCATGTCCAGCGAGACACGCGAAAACGTCGATAAATTCTGGGAGCTGATCGACGACATCATGAACGTGGTGCTCTTTCTGCTGCTAGGTCTGGAGCTGCTGGTTCTTCCACTGCAGGCGCGCTTCCTGGTCGCTGGACTGATCGCGATCCCCGCAGTCCTATTCGTGCGGTGGGTAAGCGTCGGTTCCGTGATCAGCCTGCTCCGCTACTGGCGGCAGCACACAGCGGGCAGCGTACGCGTGCTCACATGGGCCGGTCTTCGCGGCGGCCTTGCCATTGCACTCGCTCTTTCGCTTGCCCCGGGACCGGAACGGAAACTTCTGCTCGTCATCACCTACGTCATCGTTGTGTTTTCGATCGTGGTGCAGGGATTGACTGTGGGCGCTCTGCTTCGGCACCTGAAAATTGAGAAGACCGAACAAGTGCAGCTTTCCCGCTAAGAGCAGCGTCTAACCAGTGACTTACAATAGCTGCACGTGAGTATGGATTTTCACGCTCTCAGTTTTGAGCGAGACGCGGATCTTTATGCAGCACAACCTAGGCCAGCCTGCTACCCACTCCTACGCTAGGGAGTGGCCCAAAAAGAAGAGTTCTCTTGTCTAATTTCTTTCGTCCTGTACTTATTTTCCTTTTGCACCTGGGATATTTCGGCCCACTCGTCATGGGTGTGCTCGATTCTTCGTTCCTTTTATTGCCCTTTGGCAACGATCTCCTGGTAGTTACGCTGGTTGCCCGCCACCATCAAGGGTTGCCGTGGTACGTCATCACTGCTGCCTGCGGTTCGACATTGGGCGTCATCCTGCTTGCGCTGGTGGCGCGCAAGCTAGGCGAAGAGGGCATTCGGAAGATGGCTGGTCCGAAGCGCTTCGATAAATTGAAGAAGCAGATCGACAAGCACGGCGGCAAGGCAGTGGCTATCGCCTGTCTCGCCCCGCCTCCTTTCCCCTTTACCATGGTCATCGCGGCTGCGGCGGCAATGGACTATTCGCGGCTGCGCATCGCAGCCATTAATTTCTTCGCCCGCGGGTTGCGCTTCGTTTTGCTTGGCCTGCTTGCGATCAGGTTTGGACATCAGGTGTTGCAGGTGGCAAATTCTCCGGCCTTTCGCTGGAGTATGTTCGTATTTATCGCCCTTTGCATCGCCGGAAGCGCCTTTTCCATCTGGCAATGGCTCAAGAATGTCCGGTCCGGCAAGAGAACTCAACCGGCATAGTCAAAATTTGGCGATGAGCACGATGCCACCCACCATCAACACACCGCCCAGGATGCGTGGCAGGTTGAGTGGGTGTACTTCCATATGGAACCATCCAAAGTTGTCGATCACGAGCGACGTGAGTAAGGCTGCTGTCACCGTCAGCCCGGTGTATGCTCCGGCGCCCACCTGGTTGACCAGCACCAATCCGGCATAGACGGCCACCGCCCCGACGAGACCGCCAAGCGGCGCCCACCACGGCATCGTCGTGATGCCTTCGAGTGTGGGAAGTGGCCGAGGCAAGACCGCAAACGCGCATATGAAGAATGCAGTGATCAGCCCAAATGAAACAGCGCTGGCCAGCCAGCTGTTCGTCAGCGACTTGTTGAGCTGACCATTCATCGGGGAACCGCATGCCTGCAATATGCCGCCGATGATGATGAAGGGATAGATGAATCCAGCTTTCACGGTAGTTCTCCATGTAACTTGAATCGCCAGACTGGAGCAATCAATTGCCGCCCCGGAATTATAGAGCAGTCAGCTGTTAATGGTTCAGCAAGGCTACAGCGAGCGTAGACAGCGCCAGCGCAGGCGGCATTACCAGTAGTCCCACCTTTAGAAACTTCCAGGCGCTCACATTCAGTCCCTCTTTTCGAATCGCAATGAGCCACAAGATTGTTGCCAGCGACCCGGTGACCGAAAGATTTGGCCCTAAGTCGACCCCGATAAGTACGGCATTCCGCAGTGCTCCACTTATATGCGCCGTCTTGACACTTGCCCCTGCTATCAATCCCAGTGGCAAATTGTTTACCAGATTCGCCGCAATGCCCACGCCAAAGGCGCCAGCAAGCGCGGAAGCCACCGGCGGCCAGAAATGCACGACCTGCAGCGTTCGCGACACCGCTTGCAAAGCCCCCACACTGTTGACGGCCTCGACTAAGACGAATAACCCGGCTACTAGTGGAAGCACGCTCCAGGAGATCTCCCGTGCTATCACAATTGGACGAGTGTGTTCCCGGAACGAAATCACCGCTGTAATCAGCAGGGCAGTGATGCACGTCGGAAGTCCAAGATCTTTGCCGAGCGCCGACGCAGTAAGCAGCACCACTGCGACTAGCCCGATGCCGCCTAGAGTGAGCTTGCCCGCTGTGGAGAGGTGCCCGTCCTTCACCTGACTCTCTATCTTTCCCTGCAGATCACCGCGGCAATACCAGTACAGGACGGCATAGGTCGTGGCGATGGAAAGAATCGAAGCTGCCGTGAACATTCCCAGCCATTGACTCAGCGGCGGCATGTCACCATGAAAGACGACTAGGTTTGCCGGATTCGAGATCGGCAGCACAAAGCTGGCGGCATTGGCAATAAATGCGCAGATAAATAGGTAGGGAAGCGGTTCCCCTTTAGATTTCTTGACCGCGCTCAGTACAGCGGGAGTCAGCACCACCGCAGTCGCGTCATTCGACATGAAAATTGTCACCAGAGTTCCAACGCCATAGATGAGTGCAAACAGACGAGTACGTGAGCCTTTTGCCTTCTTGATGGCTACGGTAGCCAGCCAATCAAACACGCCATGCATCTGCGCCAGCTGCGCCAGAAGCATCATGCCGGTAAGAAAGAGATAGACGTCCGTGCCTTCGGCGATGGCGTGTCCCGCCATGCGCAGAGGAATAAGCCGGCATACGATAAGCAGAAGCGCACCGCCCCCGATCCACCAAACCTCGGCAATGCCACGAGGCCGAGCCAACATACAAATAATACTGAGGACCGAGATGGCCCAGATTGCAATATGACTAACCGGCATCCATGCTCTTTCCAGAAATCAGGTCTACCACTTCTTACCATTTTTGTTAGGGCCCAACTGCGTGCCCAGAATGCCCTTCGATAAGTACGCGCCGATGGCGTTGTTCTGGTCTCGCAGGCCGCGTTCGGGTGGAACGTACGCGATCGTGCGCGCGACGCGCACCTGAACCTGATCGGTTACGAGATCGCCATCCCCGGCCCGGAACTCCGCCGTAAGTGAATGCAGGCCGTCAGAGAGATCGTCGAGCGGTAGTTCTGCCCGCCACACTCTCAGACCTTTGTCGTACTCCATGGGCGTGGGCTTGGCTCGGTCGAAATGGGCGACAGCCGAGGCTATCTTCGGCGCTCCCCAACACTTTGCGTGAATCATCGTCGTAGTGCGAAGTACTTGTTGCTGTGAATCCGGATCGATGATGAAGGCGGCGTCGGCTGGACTCGTGATCATCGCGAAAGTTCCCGCACCGAGTTCATGAAACTTCCAGCTCACCACCCCATCATCCAAATTGGTGACCGAAAAGCCTACCGGCCCTTCTTCGATCTGCCCGGTTGAGCGCGTCGCCGTGTAAATTGTGTGTCCGTCATTCGCGACTTCGTTGTAATGGGTATGGCCCATCTCCACCAAAAGGACCCGGTAGCGGCGGATGAGCTGTGATAGCTCATCCCCACCCTGGTGAAAATCACTGGGATAACAATGGACGAAAAGTATGGCTCGCTGCGCATCGCGCTTAGCGCGCTTAAGCTCTTCTTCGAGAAAGCCGAGTTGCACATCGGAGATGCGAAAGACCTCCGGTCTGGTGCTTTCCATCGCATTCAGAAAGATCAGCCGGTAATCTCCAAGTACGAAGGCATAGTGAGGCTGAGGAGATAGATACTTCCGGAAGAACTCCAGCGTACCAGAATCAAAATCATGATCGCCAGCAATTGCGAAGAGGGGTACTGTTAGCGAATCTACTGCCTTGCGCGCGAGGGCATATTCGCTTTCATTGGCATGATCGACATTATCTCCAGGTAAGAAGGTAAATTGGAGATTGTGTGCAAACTGGCGGTTCACTTCATCGATAAGGCCGACCAGGTCGCGGTAGTTGGTCTGCTCCTCGCCGGTAAGATGGAGGTCTCCAAAGTGCACCCAGCTCAGTATCGTTGCCTCTTGCGGCAGTCGTCGATTGACAGACATCTCTGCTGGTGACGCGTTGCTCATTTCTCTCCTGCTGCTCGAATAAGTGAGTACTTCAGTGTCTGCCTTACCTGAACTTTAGGAGCATCGGCGAAGAGCCTTCGATCAAGTATGCATGATCGCTCATCGGAACCGCTCATCTAGGCCGGTGCATCCCGTTCAGGGCTGTCTCGCTACAAGCGTTGAAGCAATCGGCAGGCCACACTCTCTCGTGAGGTAAACGGCACAAAGCAAGCAGATCGGTTCTCGACTGGATACCATCGTCTTCTTTCGCGCTGTCCGGTTTGCGGCCACACGTGATCGAAAAACACACGCTCTGATCGAGCAGAAATTTTAGGCTGTACCTGACACTATCTCTCCCAGACGCGTGCTCTATGCGGACAGCAAGCATTCCGGGAGCGTCCGTCCCCGAAACTCACAAGCCGCTGAACTGCTTGCTCTTAGGCCATCAGATAGACTTTGGCAGGCCACGTGCGGTAGGTGAGCTGTCCACCGCAAATGCGGTTGGAGGGGAGAAGAAGATATGCATACATCAACAGGTAAGGTCATAATTTTGCTGCTGTTGTCTGGAGTGATGACCGCAGGAACTGCATTCGCACAACCGCCGGCACGCGGGCCGCGTGGACCGGTCGGCGGCGCGCGAGGTCTGGCGGGGCGCCCACCCGTCTCCGAGCAGCAAGCTGCGGCTGACGCTGTGCAGCGCGCGTATGACAGCATCGGCCGGAGTACGGTATTGGCGCAGAGCTCGTCGGCAAAGACCGGAGACCTGCTCGCGAAGAGTCGAGAGATCTACCAGCAGGCGCTTACTCAATATGGCGCGAACAACTACGTGGGAGCGCGGGAGACCGCGATGGCTGCAGCCGACCTGGGGCGTGCCGCGGAGCAGATTGCAAATTCAAATCTGATCGAGTCTGCCGCCAGCTCTAACCGGCTGTCTCCACCGCCAGCTAGCATGGATACTGGCGATCAGCGCAAGGCGCGGGCCTTTAACGACCTTGCACGGGTGAGCGATCATGCAGCCCGGCTGCGAACGATGACCGCCCTGGACACCTCTGGCGCTGGAAAGAATCAGGTGCAACCACTGATAGATCAAGCAGCGCAACTGCAGCAACAAGCGCAAACCCTGATAACTGCTGGCAAAACTGAAGAGGCATCCAGCCTCGCACGCGCCAGCGACTCTCTCCTTGCCGCGGCAGAACACCTGGAGCAGCAAACATTGATCGCTCGCGGGATCGTCACTGGTCCGCCCGCGCCATTGGGGCCGGGGCAGGCGCCACTCGCTCCGCCGCCGGGAAATGCAGCCGCGCCACCACCGCCAGTGAGTGGAGCACCACCAGAAGCAGTGCCACCGCAGGGGACACGATAGTCTCGAAGCGAGGAGGTTGCCGCTTTAGCAATCTCCCTCTTTGCTCACAGCACTGAAAACATTCACGAGCAGCTTTAGGGAAGCAACCTTGAAGGAGCAGAGATTGCATGCAGCAACACTCCGGGCAGGCAGCCGGGGAAGCCTGCGCCAGCGCATCGTCTTTCTCGCGGTGCTGACGTGCCTTCTGCTGCTCGCGGCCGCAACGGGCTTCGTCTATCTCATCCGTAATAGCCAGTCTTCGGTTTTAGGCAATACTGAAACGCATCTCTTTGCGCTCGGGCAGAGTTTAGCTCAGGATTACGCAAGTCGTACCCGATATGAGCTGCAGCAAGGCGAGAGACCTGCCCTGCAAAGCCCGGAAGACGATGGTCCTGATGAGATTTTGTCGCTAATGACTGCTGTGGTTTTGCGCCGGGAGCCAGGCGTGGAAGGCGGGTTCTATTCCACACGGGGCGGCAATCTTCTGGGGTATGCCTTTCCCACCCACGAGGGACCAGGTCCGCGGCCGAAGAAAGATATACCCGGTAGAGAACGCCCGGCCATCGAAAATCTTGCTCGCAAGGCGGCGAGTACGGGTCAGGTGCAGTCGTTGCGTTTCTCCGGGCCGCGGGATGTGGTTCTCCTTACCGCAGTGCCCGTGCGGATCAATGGGCAAATACTCGGCAGCACCTGGATGATGCAGCGCTTGCCGGGCGTTAACTCCGGCCGGAACCTACAGCTTCTCTTCGGCTCTGTCGGATTTGCCCTTGCGGCGTTCAGCTGTGCGCTGGTCGCGTTCCTCATCACAACACGAGTGCAGGCTGGCGTGACCGCCGTACTATCCCGCCTAACGCAGCTTCAAGAGGATCTTTCCTCGCGCCGTGTGACGGAGGAACAGCTCGTTGAGTTCGAGCAAGTCTTGACCGGGGTCGACCAGCTCTCGTTGGCGCTTGAAGACAAGATACGGAGCGAGCGCGCTCTGGAGAGCCGGTTGCGGCATGGCGAGCGTCTCTCCTCGCTCGGTCTGTTCGCAGCCGGCATCGCCCATGAGCTGCGAAATCCGCTGGCCACCATCCGGCTGCGCACGCAGATGTCGCAACGCGCCGACGAGCTGAGTGCGGTGGATCGCAACAGCGCCGTAGTCCTCACGGAGATCGCCCGGCTCGATGCCATGATCGAACGGCTCCTCTATTTCTCGCGTCCCATTCAACTTGATGCGAAGCCTACGAACCTGCATGAGCTGTGCCAGGAGATTCTCGAGGCATGGGCTCCGCGTTTTGCCGATACCTCGATCCATGCCACGTGCGCCGGTGATCGCGAGTGCTCCTGCATGGCAGATCCCGGCAAGCTGCGGCAGGTCATCGAAAATCTACTACAGAACGCGGTCGAATCGCTAAGCGAAGTCGACGACCGCGAGCGCACCGTGACGGTGCGCTCGATCGAAAGCGAGGCCTTTGCGGAGATCCGGGTCGAAGACAACGGGCCTGGCGTTGCACCCGGGATACAGGGCAAAGTACTCGATCCATTCTTTACCACCAAAGAACGCGGCACCGGGTTGGGACTCTCAATTGCGTACGAGATCGTCAAAGCGCATGACGGCGACCTTACACTCGGTGCGATGCCGGGCGGTGGCGCCGTCGCGGTTGTGCGTCTTCCAAAGCCGGCAGAGAAGGGAAGCTCAGAGTGACCGCAACGTCTGTAACCGCAACGTCCAGGGAATCGATTCTTGTGGTGGATGACGACAGCAATCTGCGCGCCACACTGAAGGAGCTGTTGGAAGCGCAGGAGTATCGCGTCTTCGATGCGAGCAACGGACAGGACGCGCTTCAGGTGCTCGAAGGTGGCGGCATCGATCTGGTCTTGTGCGACTGGAAGATGCCCGTTCGCGGAGGTGAAGAGTTGCTCCGCTCCCTGGCTGAGCGGGACGAGTGGGGCACGCCCCCAGTCATCATCATGACGGCCCACGGCACCGGCCCGAATGCCATCACGTCCATGCAGCTCGGTGCGTACGACTTTATCGTAAAGCCGTTTGATCTTGACGAAATGATGGCGACGATCCGGCGCGCCATGCAGCACGTTGCGTTGCAGAAGGAGGTGCATCGCTTGCGGCGAGCGACAACGCGCAATGCTGAAGAACGCGAAATTTCCGGCCGCCGCATGGTAGGCACCTCGCCGGCGATGATTGAAGTGTTCAAGGCGATCGGGCGTGTCGCGCAGACCGACATTCCGGTGTTGCTGTTGGGCGAGACTGGAACCGGCAAGGAGCTCGCGGCGCGCTCCATTCACGAGAACAGCGCGCGCCGCGGCAGACCATTTGTGGTTATCAACTGCGCCGCGCTCCCGCACGATCTGCTCGAATCCGAGCTCTTTGGGCACGAAAAAGGTGCTTTTACAGGCGCTTTAGCGCGCAAAACAGGCAAGTTCGAGGCCGCGGGGGGAGGCACAGTCTTCCTGGACGAAGTCGGCGAGCTGCCCCTCTCACTCCAACCTAAGCTCCTACGCGTTCTGCAGGAACATACATTTGAGCGCGTTGGCGGCACAGAGTCGATCTCCGCGGATTTCCGCGTGGTTACAGCAACGAACCGGGTGCTGGAAGACGAGGTGGAAGAGAAACGCTTCCGCTCAGACCTGTACTACAGGTTGAAGGTCTTCAGCATTCCACTGCCGCCGCTACGGGCGCGCCGCTCGGACATTTTTCCCCTCGCCGAACACATCCTCGCGCGTTACAACGAACGCAACCATCAACGGACGCGCGGCTTCAGCGATGACGCAATCGTCGCGTTGCAGCAGTATGCCTTTCCCGGAAATATTCGCGAACTCGAACACATTGTCGAGAGCGTTGCTGTCGCGGCGGGAAATCACCTCATCACTCTTCAGCTGCTGCAGAGTGCGCTCGCGGTGCCCTCCAGCCATCCGACCGAGTTAAGCCTTGCGAGCTTGCTGAAGCTGCCCTTTCATGCATCGGTGCGGGAGTGGGAAAAGCGGCTGGTGATGACGGCGCTTGAAGAGAGTGATGGAAACAAATCTGACGCCGCGCGCAGGCTCGAGATTCACCGGCGACTGCTTTACGAGAAGATACGTCAGCTCGGGCTGGATGGCGGCGATGATGCCTCAGAATGAGCCGCTTCGCACGCGTGACGGGAACTCGACCGAAGCAGCTCGCACGCCCCTCGTCACACGCAGCCGCATCGGGCTGAACGCGGCCAACTTCTTCCAGGCAGAGGCCGTCGGGGTTGTTCTTCCCATTCTGAATACATTCCTACGCGACGCCCACTGGAGCTACGATCAGATTGGGTTCGCGACTGCGGTCGCGGGCTTGGGCACTCTGCTCTTTCAGACACCTGCTGGGTATCTGGTTGATCGGCTGCGCAACCGGCGTATGCTCTTTGCGGCAGCCTCTCTGGCGGTGGGCGCCTGCTTTGGTTCCCTGCCGCTGTTGCCGCGCACCCCGGCCTGGATCGATCCGCTGCTCTTTCTCTCTGGCGTGCTTCAGACCATCTTTGTGCCGCTGCTTGGCGCTCTTGCGCTCGCCCTCGCCGGGCATAAAGCGCTAAGCCGCACGCTCGGCGAAAACCAGGGCTGGAACCATGCTGGCAACATCGTCGCCGCGCTGCTGGCGTTCTTTGCGGTCCGGTATCTCGGCACGGCGTTGATCTTTTACTCCGTTGCGCTTGCGTCGTTGCTAGGTGCGTTTACGGTCTACCTGATTCGCAGTTCTGACTTTAAAGAAAGTGACGTTCCCGCCGAGGAGAACAAAGAGAAAGCATCAGGGAGAACTTCTTGGAAAGATTTACTACGCGATAAGCACGTGCTTCTTCTTCTGCTCTCCGTCGGCGCATTTCATCTGGCAAATGCGCCGATCCTTCCGCTGACCGCGTTGTATATAAAACACCTTGGTGGGTCCACTGCGCTGACCACCTTTACCGTACTCTCCGCGCAGATGGTGATGGTGCCGATGGCGTGGATCGCGGGCCGGCTATGCGACTCCTGGGGCAGAAAACCTGTGATGGCCATCGCCTTCTGGGTTCTGCCCGCGCGCATCGCCTCTTACACGCTGGCGCACAACCCGCACGCCGTGGTCTTTCTCCAGTCACTGGACGGCATCGGTGCAGGCATCTACGGCGTAGCCATCGTGGCCTTCGCCGCAGACCTCGCCGCGGGCAAGGGGCAGTTCAACACGCTGCTCGGGATCTTCGCGACGGCTCAGGCAATCGGCGGGGTCGCAGGGCCGCTGATCTCTGGCGTGTTGCTACAGCACTTCGGCTTCAATACGACATTTATCGCCTTCGCGGCGCTCGCGCTCGGTGGCGCGCTGCTCTATCAGTTCAGCGTGCCCGAGACTGGTGCGACAACTTCCGAAGCAGCAGCGCTCGCCACATCCTGACAAGGTCCATCAATGCGTTGGACTCGCCGCCGTGAACGGAGAGCAGCAGGGCTTTTCGACCGGCTGGAACTCCATCAGCTCGACCCGCGTTCCATCCGGATCGTATAGATTGTACTGCCACTTGCCGTCTTTGCCGATCTGCGGTCCATTATGACGCGGACTCAGCCGGCCAGCCTTCGTCAGCGTTTCCACCGCAGCGGCCATCGACGGCACGCCCAGCGAGAAGTGATTCAGCACGCCTAGCTGGTCCGCCGTAATCGAATCGGCATTCACATCCGAAGAGCCACCGACCATCATGTACTCCAGCCAGTCCGAGCCATTAGGCACCTGCTGCGAAATCCAGTCGAGTCTGCCTTCGTGCATGCCTCCAAACCAGTACGGGCGAAAGCCGACCAGCTCTCGATAGAAACCATCCTCGGCTGCTCTGCTATGCACCAAAAAGCCCGCATGGATGATCCGGCTACTGATCGGCTGAGCTCGTACAAGCGCCGGAGCATGCGCCCAGGGCTGAATAAACTGCACTTTATTTCCCTCTGGATCGCGGGAGTAGAACCAGCGGCTGCCATCTTTTCCTGTCTCGACAGGGCCCATGCCGGTTCCGCCGTGAGCGGCGAGATACGCCCGCATCCGGTTTACGTCGTCCGTCAGGTACGCGACATGGTCGATGCGGCTCATACCGTGTTGCGTCGGCAATGGCAGCACCTCGACAAACTGCGTTGGACTGAAGTAGTAGCGAGTGCCATCGTGGTCTTCGGGATCGCTACCCTTGGCCGCACCAAGGATGGTTGTGTAGAAGTGCTCCGAAGCAGCCGGATCGCTCGCGTAGACACACATATGCGAGATGGCGGTGATTTCGGGCCGCTGGCCGTTTGCCGGAGCAGGTTTCGTTGCGGCGAGCGCGTTGCCGAGCGGCGCGGAAAGCAGGATGATCGCGCATGTCACAAAAGCGTTCTTCACGAAGCCCCATTACTGCAAATTGCCCTTGCAGCACCGATAGACTATAGCGCCGTTGGAAAACGCGGTCGATTGTGGCTTCGCTACTTACGCAAATAACTGTCAGCGCCTGTAATCCAGTCCTGCCGCGGAGGATCGAAGAGATCGATGTCGACGGTGTCCTCAAGGGCCTCAGCGCGGTGGACAACATTCGAGGGAATCACCAGCACCTCGCCGGCCCGCACGGTAAGCTCGCGACCTTCGATTGTGAAACGCAGCGCACCTTCGAGAATGTACGTGATCTGCTCATTCTCATGTTGGTGCTCTGGCACAACGCAACCCTTATGAAGAACAAGGCGCGCCAACATCGCGCGCTGGCCGTAGACAAACTGCCGTTCCAGCAATGGGTTCACTTTTTCAACAGGCATCTCGCTGAAGCTGACGTGCCGGACCTGTGTCTCGCTCTTGCTCTCTTCCATAACTCTCCTGAACTACTTTGTTTCACAGACGCCATTCTCGCGCAAATGCAACGCTCAAAGTTTGACATACTAATCTTACTTATGGAAACAGGTCTAAGTCATCGCGTCGCTATCGTAGCAGCATCCAGTCAGGGAATCGGCCGAGCAACGGCCATGGCCTTTGCCGCCGAGGGCGCGCATCTCGCGCTTTGCGCGCGTGACGAAAAGGCTGTCCGCGGCGTGGCTGATGAGATCACTGCACGCTTTGCGGTCGAGGTATACGCGGCCCCGCTGGACGTAGCCGGCGATGCAGGCGTACGTGCATTTGTGCGCGACGTGGATGCACGCTTCGGCAGGGTTGACGTGTGCGTCACCAATGCCGGAGGGCCGCCCGCGAAGCTCTTCAGCGAGACCACGATGGAAGAGTGGGACAAGGCCTACGCTCTCAACCTGCGGAGCATCGTCTCGTTTGCGCATGCCGTGTTGCCGTTGATGCAGCAGCGCAAGTGGGGTCGCTTCGTTACACTCACCTCGATCTCCGTCAAGCAGCCAGTGCCAAGCCTAGTGCTTTCAAATTCGATCCGGACCGGAGTTCTGGGACTGGTCCGGTCGCTCGCCGGCCAGTACGGCAGGGACAACATCACGGTCAACAATGTCGGCCCGGGCTACACGGCAACGGACCGGCTGAAAGTGCTGGCCGCAAGCCGTGCGCAGGCCTCCGGCTCCTCACAGGAGGCTTATTTTGCAGAGCTGGCAAAAGACATTCCACTTGGCCGGGTCGCAGAGCCAGAGGAGGTCGCTGATGCGATCGTCTGGCTGGCCTCCGAACGCGCCTCCTACATCACGGGACAGACAATCCTAGTGGACGGAGGAGTGTACCGGGGAATTTGATGCCTGCGCGCTATTTCTGCTCACTCGCCTTCCAGCGCTCCAGATCCTCAGGGGTGTCGATGTCAAAGGCGCCGCCCTCGAAGGGAACCGGATCCACCTCGGCGCTATGCCGCATCAGAATCGCGCGCGCGCCGCGGTCGCCTGCTACGCTTTCAAGCTCACCGAAGTACGCTTGGGAAAAGATCGCCGGAACGCCCAAGCTGCCGCCATATTTCGCCGCTGTGATGCAGCTCCGCTTGCGTAGATGTCCCTCGCGCATGCGGCGGAGCAACTCGGAGCTGATCCGCGGCTGATCGCATACCAGTAGGAGCACGTCTTCTGGAACGCCATCTTTCATCGCAGCACGCACTCCGTAATGAAGCGAGGTCGACATGCCGAGCTGCCACTCAGGGTTTTGAACGACCTGCACCACAACGCCATCCAGGGCACGCGAGACGCGCTCCGCATGCGCGCCCACGACTACATAGACCGGTGCGAAACCAGCCTCAGTGGCGCACACAACTGCGCGGCGCACCAGGCTCTCACCCTGCGATTGGAGCAACTGCTTTGGCTGGCCCAGGCGGGACGACGCACCGGCGGCCAGCACGACTGCCGGGATCGGACGCTCAGGCATGCATAGTTGCATTGCGAGCGGCCGGGACCGCATCACCCTCTACGGAAGCTGTTGGCTTGGTACGCTCGTGCGAAAGCATTTCGATCTCCGCCACGATCGAGAGTGCAATGCTCGCTGGGTTCTCAGCGCCGATATTCAATCCAACCGGCGCTTTCAGACGCGCCATGCATGCTTCAGGTGTCAGGCCAAGCTCCGGAGCGATTTCGCTCACCAGCTGCTCGGTGCGCCGCCGTGGTCCCAGCACACCGAGATAGCGCAGGCTCATTGGCAGAAGATGCGCCAGCAGCCGGCGGTCCTGCTCGTAACTGTGCGTGATTAGTACCGCTGCGTCGGTAGGCCGAAGTTGCAGCTCTCCCAAGCTTGTCGCCGTGAGTGTGACAATCTCATCGGCCATCCGAAAGCGTGCGCGCGTCGGCAGGTTCGATCGCGCATCGGCTACCACAACGTGCCATCCCTGCGTGTGCGCCAGATCTGCGAGCGGGATTGCGTCGTCCCCGGCGCCAAAGAGAAACAGCCCTGGGCGCGGCGCGAGGAACTCGGCAAAGACCTCGACCTCTTCGCCGTTCAACTCAACTCTCTGCCACGCCGAACACCCCCCAGCGGTTGCACTCGCGGCAAGCTCCGCCGGTTCTCCTACGCTTCCGGGCAGGCTGCGCTTCGCGATACTGGTTCCGCTAATCACGGTAGCAACAGAGCAGGGAAGTCGCGACGCGAAGAGCTGCTCAAGCAGCTCCAGTATCGGTCCTGCGCTCGCCGCGCGTTCGAGCAGCACGTGTACCGTGCCACCGCAACCCAGGCCGTAGGGTATATCGCCATCAACGTCAAAAAAGGTTGAGTAGCGCTGCACGGTTGCGCCCGACTCGGTAAGCCACCACGCTTTGCGGGTGACCTCGGCCTCCAGGCATCCACCGCTGATCGTTCCAGCCCGGCGGCCACTCTTCGTCAACAGCATGCGCGCACCCGGCTTGCGATACGAAGAGCCCTCGACCGCCACGACGGTGGCTAGCAGATACGGATCGCTGGACTCCTGGGCGGCTCGCCACAGCTCCAGCAGCGGGCCGAGATCCGAGAGGCTACTCGACGCGCAGCGTGTGTCTGTCTGAGTCTTGATGTGAGTCTCGCGGTCTGCCACTAAACCCGCCCTTCGCGCTGCTCTGCCAGCAACTGCTCGATCCGGATCGGAAGATCGCGCACACGCACGCCCGTCGCGTGGTAGACAGCCGAGGTCAGCGCAGAGGCGCAGCCCGTCAGCCCGATCTCACCCACACCGCGCGCGCCATACTCGTTCAGTTTTAAGTCCGGATAGTTCAGGAAGCTCACATCCAACTCCGGGACATCCGGGTTGGTGGAAATGAGATAGTCGGAGTAGTTGTCGTTCAACGGGTGCGCTGTCCGTGTATCGTAGACCGTCTCCTCGAAGAGTCCCATCCCCATCCCCATCACAATTGCGCCGGCGATCTGGTTGCGCGCTGTCTTCAAGTTGATCATCTGGCCACCATCGATCACCGTCACCCAGCGCGTCACGCGCAGTCGCACAATCTGCGGGTCATAGCTGACCTCCACAAAGTGTGCGCCAAAAGAATGAAAGGAATACTTCTTTTTCATCTCCGCATCGGGTCCCGTCTTGGCCTTGCCATCGAGCGAGGAGATCTGCCGCAGTGCCATGATCTCGCCCAACGGCACGCCGCTCGAGGCCGGCTCATCCTTCTTGTGCACCCGGCCCTCGCTCATCACCAGCGACTCCGGATCGGCGTTCTGGAAGGGTGACTTGTCTGTCTTGACCGCGACCTTCATCAGGGTTTGCACCGCTTGGTCCGCTGCTTTAGCGACCGCGGGCATGATGCTCGACGTCGCTTGCGACCCCCCGGACATCGGCCCCGGCGGCAGAGAGCTGTCGCCCAGCTTCACTTCGATCTTGCTGAAAGGCAGCCCGGTCTTGTCCGCGATCGCCTGCGCCAGCAGCGTGTAGGTGCCGGTCCCGATATCCTGCGAAGCACTCACCGCCCGCGCCGTCCCATTCGCTAGCAGCGTTACCCGCACCTCGGCCTCGCCGCGGCCAGCGGGCCACGTCGCCGTGCTCATACCCCAGCCTAGGATCTCGTTTCCAGCGCGCATGGACCCGACCTTGGGATTCCGCTTACTCCAGCCAAACCTTTGCGCGGCCTGCTCGTAACACTCGCGCAAATGCTTGCTGGAGAAGGGCACCTTTGCGCTCTCATCCATCTCCGCGTAGTTGGTCAGCCGCACCTGCATAGGATCCAGGTTCAGCTTGGCCGCCAGCTCATCCAGCGCTGAGTCCAGCGCATACACGCCCGGTGTGGTCCCAGGTCCGCGCATCGGGCACGGCGTGCCCAGATTCGCATGCACCAGGTTCTGCACTGTTGTGACGTTTGGCGCACTGTAAAGATAGGGCGTGGGCTCGGTGCAGTTCTCTATGTAATCGTCCACCATGGAGGTAATCTGCTGCACGTCATGGTGGATCGACAGCAGCTTGCCCTCAGCCGTGGCGCTCAGCCGGACACGCTGCCGCGACCGCGGACGATGCCCCACCGTGGTGAACATCAGATTGCGCGGGACAGTGATTTTTACCGGCCGCCCCACCTTGCGCGCTGCCACTGCCGCCATCGCCGATTGCGGCCAGGGGAAGAGCTTGTCGCCAAAGCCCGAGCCGACAAACGGTGAGATCACCTGGATCTGCTCCAGCGGATGGTCCAGGATCTGCGCAATGGTGTTGTGGTGGTTCACCACGCCCTGCGTGGTCTCGTACAACGTCAGCTTCTGCCCCTCCCACTTGGCGATCGTTGCGTGCATCTCCATGGGGTTGTGGGTCTCGACCGGGATGTTGTATGTGGCGTCAATCTTGACAGGGGCGCTCGCGTAGGCCGCGTCCGCATCTCCACGGGAGTAGTTCCTCGCCGGCGGCTGGTCCAGCACTGGTGTGTCGCCCAGCAGCACCAACGGCGAATGCTCCTCGTAGCTCACCTTCACCTTGGCCGCCGCTGCCTGTGCCTGCTGAAATGTATGTGCCACAACCATAGCTACAAATTGCCCGTTGTAGTAGATGACATCATCCGCAAACGGAGGGCGCGTCTCGCTGGCGTGGCTGTTCTGCTCGAAGCCCTGCGCCGGCCGGTAGAGCTTGCCGAAGTTGCCGTGGTGCAGCACCGCCAGCACACCCGGCATCTTCTCGGCGGCGGATGTATCCACGCTCAGGATCTTGCCGTTGCCGATCGTGCTCGGCACGCCCACGCCGTACGCCAGGTTCTCAATCGGGTGATCCGCCGCATACATCGCGCCACCCGTCACCTTCTTCGGTCCGTCGATGCGGCTCACCGATTTGCCGATCATCTTGGCCGCGTCAATGCTTGCGCCAGAGGCTCCCGCCGACTGCGCGATCGGCGGCTTACCACCCTCTTCCTGCATCCGCTCGTCCAGTAGTTTCGCTCCGGAATCCCTCATGCTCATGCCTGCTCTGTCATCATGCTGAGCGCGCGCACCAACGCCCGCTTCGTCAGCTCGATCTTGAAGCCGTTATCTCTGTAAGGAACGGCATGCCTCATCGCCGCATTCGCCGCTTGCTCAAAGGTGTGCGGTGACGCCTCTTTGCCTTCCAGCTCGTGCTCGGCTTCGGTGGAGCGCCAGGGCTTCGTGCCGACGCCGCCCAGCGCCACGCGCGCATGCCGGATGCGCTTGCCATCGGTCGCGATCACCAGAGCCGTTGACGCCAGCGCGAACTCATACGAAGCCCGGTCGCGCAGCTTCAGATACGTGGACCTGGCACCCTGCGGCGGCGCGGGCAGCACCACGTGTGTGATCAGCTCACCCGGTTTCAGGATGTTCTCCTTGTCCGGAGTCGTGCCCGGCTCCAGATAGAAGTCCTTGATCGCGATCTTTCGCTCGCCTTCTGGCCCCGTGGTCAGGATGGCTGCTTCAAGCGCCTGCATCGCTACTGGCATGTCGCCCGGATTTTGGGTTGCGATGCAATGCTCGCTAGTGCCCAGCACCGCCAGGATGCGGTTGTAGCCCTTGATTGCCGGGCACCCGCTCCCCGGCTCGCGCTTATTGCATGGCGACGCGGTGTCGCGAAAGTAGTAGCAGCGCGTCCGCTGCAGCAGGTTGCCGCCAGTGGAGGCCATGTTGCGCAGCTGCGGCGAAGCGCCGGAGAGCAGCGCCTTCGACAACACGGCGTACTTCTCCATCACGATGGGATGGTTTGCCAGGTCTGAGTTGCGCACCAGCGCACCGATCTTCAAGCCGCCATCCGGCATCGATTCCACTTGCGCCAGCGGCAGCGCGTTGATGTCCACCAGCCCGTGCGGCCGCTCCACATTCAACTTCATTAGGTCGACCAGCGTTGTGCCGCCGGCGATGTACTTCGTCCCCACGCTTCCGCCTGTGGACTGCCTCGCTCCGTCCACGGTTGAGGCTGCTTTATACTGAAAGACTTCCATCCCGCTCCCTAGCTCTTCGTGCCCGCGCTCATCGCCGGACGTGCTGCCTGTACCGCAGCCACAATGTTGTTGTAAGCGCCGCACCGGCAGAGATTGCCCGCCATCGCCTCGCGCACCGAAGCGTCATCCGTGCCCCACGGCTCTTTGTAGACCGCGACCGCGCTCATGATCTGGCCCGGGGTGCAGTAGCCGCATTGGAAGCCATCGTGTTCGACAAACGCCTGCTGCACCGGATGGAGCTGCTCGCCCTGTGCCAAACCCTCGATAGTGGTGATCTCGTCGTTCTGGTGCATGACCGCGAAGGTGAGGCAGGAGTTCACGCGACGGCCATTCACATGGAGCGTGCACGCTCCGCACTGCCCATGATCGCAGCCTTTCTTGGTTCCCGGCATCGCCAGGTTTTCCCGCAAAGCATCGAGCAGGGTCACGCGCGGCTCCAGCTTCAACTTATGAACCTTGCCATTAACCTTGAGCGTCACCGGAACCGCGCCGGGTACGTCATCCGCTGCTTTGACCGCGTCCTGTTCTGGCGCAGCGGCTTGCGCTGCAGCCAGCAGCGGAGAGGCTGTAGCCGCGATCCCAGCCGCGCCCAACTGAGATAGAAACGACCGGCGGCTAAAGCTGCCTAAGAGCGAGCGCCGGGTCGGTTCCTGTCCAGACTCCTGCGTCAGTGGACCCGACGGCTCTTCTCTGTCGGCCGTTCCATCGTTGCGGCCTCTGTCTGCCGCTACCTGACTCTTCCGTTCATCTTCTGTGTGTCCCACCCGCGTACTCCTCTCCCTCTGTTCTACACGTTACCGCTGCGCAGTTCTCGCCAACGCTCCCGCCTCGCGACGAAAATTGACGTGCCTGAATGGAGATCGGGCCAAGGCTTAGCGTGTTGCCGGAAGTCGTATAGATTCGCTTTATACCTAGCGATCAGGCCGCCTCGATTCGCAGGCGTCCGGTCAGCTCTCATTTCGCTCTCGTGAAAAGAGTGTGTCACGCCTCGGCCGCTGTTTCGCACTCGTCGACTCTGGGGTCTAATACAAACATGGAACTGCCCGTCAATCTAAGCCCGCGCGTTCGCCAGGCGATCCAGTTTGCCACGCTCCGTCACAAGGATCAAAAAGACAAGGCCGGTAAGCCGTACATCGCGCACTGCTACCGCGTCGCGCTCAGCGTTTGGGGCTTTGGGGAGGAGTACTTCATCGCTGCCGTGCTCCACGATGCGGTCGAGGACACTGGAACCACCCTGGATGAGGTCGAGTCTCTCTTTGGCAAGCCTGTGCGCGATGCCGTCGATAGCGTCACCCGCCGAGAGGTGCCAAAAAAGGAGCCCTACGAAGACTTCGTCCTTCGCTCTAAAGCCAACAAGATCGGCCGTATCGTAAAGATCGCCGACGTGTATGACAACATGTCACCGGAGCGCCGCATCGAGCCGCCAGGGGAGAAACAAAGGAAGCTGGAACGCTACGAAAACGCGCTCGCTGTCCTCACAGCAGAGTAGAAAACTACAGTAGGAAGTATGGAAGAGTTCTCGATGCCGCCCGAGGAACTGACGCGCCTGGCAAAGGCAGCGGGCTTCAGTGCGGCTGGAATCGCTTCTGTTGAGCCTCTCGCCAGCGGCAACGGAAGCTCCTACTTCGAAAACTGGATCGACGCCGGTCGCGCCGGCGAGATGGAGTACCTGAAGCGCCGCAATGACGACGGCCAGCTGCTGCGCTCCGAACTTCAGGCGGCCTTTCCCTGGGCCCGCTCTGTGATCGTCTGCGCCGCCAACTACAACGCGGACGCGCCGCGCTCGGTCGACGAAGCCGCTTCGGGTACCGGCTGGATCGCCCGCTATGCCTGGACTGGCCGGACGGACCCGGAAACTCCGGAAAATCCAAACCCGGAGCAGCAGCCATCGGACTACCACGACGTGCTGCTCACCCGCCTGCGCCTACTCGAATCACGCCTGAAGGATCTGGCTGGCCCCTTCGAATCGCGCTCCTATGTCGATACCGGCCCAGTGATCGAACGCGCGTATGCACAAAGCGCCGGGGTCGGCTGGACAGGGAAGAACACCTGCACCCTGAACCAGGGACTGGGATCCTGGCTCTTTCTGGGCGTCATCGTGACCTCACTCTCCGTCTCTCGAGAGGCACGGCCCATTCCCGCGCAGGATCGCTGTGGCACCTGTCGTCGCTGCATCGATGCCTGTCCTACAGACGCTCTGGTCGCCCCACGCGAGATGGACGCCAGCTTATGTATCTCCTACCTCACCATCGAGAAGCGCGGCGAAATACCCGAGGAGCTGCGAGCACCTATAGGTCGGCAGATTTTTGGCTGTGACATCTGTCAGGATGTCTGCCCCTGGAACCGGAAAGCCCCCCACTCGAACGATGCCGGCCTGGCGCCCCGCCGTCAGCTCGTCAATCCAGCCTTGGAATGGCTCGCCGAACTGGAGCCGCAATCCTTCAACCGTTTATTCCGGAACTCACCAGTAAAGCGAACAAAATACGCCGGTTTTCAGCGTAATGTTGCCATCGCAATGGGGAACAGCCGCATGCCCAAATTCCTTCCCAAACTCCAGGAATGGAGCCTCAGCACAGATCCTGCACTCTCTGGAGCCGCCCAGTGGGCACTGGCCCGGCTTTCCGTGAGCACAGAGACAAACGGCCTCCGCGCCGGAGAGGCCGTCTGACCACCACCTCTTGCCTGAACTAAACGTTGCGTGAGACGTTTGCCGCATTCAGGCCCTTGGGACCCTGCTGGCATTCGAACTCGACACCCTCTCCCTCGTTCAGCGTCTTGTAGCCGTTCTCCTGAATAGCCGAGAAGTGCACAAAGACATCCTCTCCGGTCGAACGCTGAATAAACCCATATCCTTTCGCTCCGTTGAACCACTTCACAACGCCTTGCTCTTTCACTTCGACTCCTTTCACCTCGTGGGTGGGTGCTGGTCCCGAAAGATGTCCAGAACGACCGCAAGCCACTGGTCAGCGTGCAGACGACGCACCCGGCGGCAGCTCTTCATTCTCTGGTGCTCTTTGCAGAACGGTGAAACCAAAACATCAAACAACGGCCTTCCAAAAACGTATACAGCTGGGCTAACCCCGGCGATCAGGGCACACCGTCCTAACGTTATGGCAGGATTTTGCTCGGAGTGCAAGCCAAATTTCTGCCAACGGTCTTCGGCTTCGCGGTTACCAAAGGGAGTTTACGCATTCACAAGAGGGCAACGTTACTGCCGAACTTTGGTAGCATCGACCATCGCTGTGACTCCCACCCTCTCCATTCTGAGCAGAAAGCCGACGGATGGAGTGGCAGGTGTGCCACCCGGTCCAGATCCGCCCCGGGTACCGCCGCCCGGCGCTGGATTCGGAAGCCAACTGCTTGCGCTTATCCGTTATCTCGCTCAGACGGAGGTGCATACCTATGCCTTCAGCGTTGCCGCAAATGCCATCCTCTCGCTCTTCCCCTTCATTGTCCTGATGCTTACGCTGGCGCACCGCGTCTTCCACTCGCACGCCATGGAAGAGGTCATCGGGGACGAGGTCCGCTTCTTCCTGCCGGCGGGTCAGAACTTCGTTGTAAAGAACATGACCTATGTCGTGCATTCCCACCGTGGGGTGCAGATCGCCTCGGTCATCATGCTTCTTGTCTCCTCGACGGGCGTCTTCATGCCGCTGGAGGTGGCGCTGAACCAGGTCTGGGGCGTGCGCAAGAACCGCTCTTACCTGATGAACCAGCTCATCTCGCTCGGCCTCGCCTTTTCCATCGGCACGCTCACCTTTGCCTCCGTGGCCTTCACTGCCTTCCAGCACACGCTGCTCTCGCTCATGTTCCTGGGCAACACCGACAATGTCTTCTTCACCTTCATCGCACGGTGGATTCTGCAGATCACGGCCGCCATTATCAGCGTTCTGCTCTTCTTCCTGATCTATTGGATCCTGCCCAACCGCAAGCTCCCCGTTCTGGCCGTCCTGCCCACCGCCATCGTCACCGGACTGCTCTGGGAGCTGGCCAAGCTGCTCTATATCGGCCTGCTGCCGTGGCTCGATTTCCGTTCCGTCTATGGACCGTTCTCGATATCCGTATCGCTCATGCTGTGGGCCTTTCTGAGCGGTTTGCTCATGCTGGCCGGCGGCCAATACTCCGCCTCCCGGCACCGCCGCCTGCAGGTTTCACCGCAAGACACGCTAAGTACGCCAATCTCGGAGCCTCAAGAAGCTTAAAACTTCGCTTAGCTAGCGGTGACTTCCAAGGCGAATCGCGACCTGCACGCGATGCACGGCGCACCCCAAGCCTGAGATACACTCTCGCCTAAGCATGTCGATCCCCTTTAAGCGTTTTGAAGCATCGTTCTTCGCGCGGCTGCGCCGGAAGCCGCCGTCCGGTGTTGTCGAACGCGGCTCGTTTTGGCTGCTGCTCGCCTCTGCGCTCTTGTTTCTGCTCAGCTTTGTGCCCTCCTTCGTCGGCCGCTTGTCGGCGGTGCTGACGGGAATCGGTCTCTTTCTGCTGTGTTTCTGCGCACTGATCCTGCTCTATCGCTGGATCTTTACCCGCCTGTTGTGGAAGGTGAGCAATCGGCTGGTAGTCACGTATCTGCTCATGGGGCTCGCGCCGGTGGTGTTGTTCGCCACGCTGGCGGCTATCGCCGCTTACGTGTTTTCCGGGCAGTTTGCCACCTATGCCGCCACCTCCGCCCTGGATGCTGAAGTCTCCGCCCTGGCGTCCGAGGATCGTGCCTTCGCTCTGCATATCGGCCATCTCATCTCCGTAAACCCCACGGCGCGCTCCGTGGACCTGCCCGAGCTCGACAGCACCGAGCCCAATCCGCACAAGGCAGTCCCGCCGGAGCCAGCTGCGGCCCAGGCAAAGGGCATGACGGCTCAGGATGTTGCGGTCACAGCCTGGCGGGATGGCGAGCGGGTACGGATCGACGGTGAGTCGTCGACGGAACACCCTGCCAAATTGCCCTCTTGGGTGCAGGGCGGCTTCTACGGTCTCGTGTTGGATGGCCAGCAACTCTATCTCCGCGCAACGGATACCGTACATACTGGGAATCACACCGTAACCGTTCTCTCCAGCCGCCCGCTCAGCCGCACCAGCTTGAATGCTCTGGCTCGCGGTCTCGGCGTGGTCCACATCATCTCGGTCACGGCGAGCACAGCAGATAACTCAGGTAAGCATGATGTGCCAACCGGGGACCCGCCCGTCGATTCCACAGATGACTTTGTCCCGGTAAGCGGTGGCACTCTGAGCCCGGCGGCGCACTTCTATGACAGCCGCATCTTATTTACCGCGCCGCTCAAGACCATCCGCTGGAGCGACGGCCATACCAATACAAGCTGGATCAGCGTCACCTCCCGCCCGACACTGCTCTACGCTCGGCTGACTGGAACGGCGCTGCAGATTGGAACCATCGTTCGCGATGCGCTGATCTCCATTGCGGTCTTCTTTGCCATCCTGGAACTGGTTGCCTTCTTTATGGCCGTGAGGCTGAGCCGCACCATCACCCACTCGGTTCACGATCTCTACAAAGCCACGACCGAGATCGACCGCGGCAACTTCGCCCACCGTATTCGCGTTACCCGGCGCGACCAGCTTGCCGCTCTCAGCACCTCGTTTAACGTCATGTCTGAGTCGCTGGAAAGACTGCTGGAACAACAGCGCGAAAAAGAGCGCATGCAGAGCGAACTCGAGATTGCGCAGGAGGTACAGAACAACCTCTTTCCCCATGGCCAGATCACGCTGCCCAGCCTCGAACTGCATGGCGTCTGCAAGCCGGCCCGCATGGTCAGCGGCGACTACTACGACTTCATCCGCGTGGGAGCGTCGCAGCTCTGCGTCACGCTGGGTGACATCAGCGGCAAGGGAATCTCCGCGGCGCTGCTGATGGCTTCCCTGCACTCCGCGGTGCGCGCCTACCGCTTCGCCGGTGAAGTGCTAGGAGAAGAGCGTAAAGCCGCGGGAGTGGACGCCAGCCCCTTCACCTCTCCGGGCAAGATACTAGGGCTGCTCAACCGCCACCTCTACCGCAGCACCCAGCCGGAGAAGTACGCCACGCTCTTTCTCGCTCATTACGACGGCGACACGCGCAAGCTTACCTACTCCAATGGCGGCCAGCTGCCGCCGTTCGTGCTCTGTACCGATGGCAGTATAAAGCGGCTCGACTGTGGCGGCTCTGTTGTAGGTCTGCTCGATGGCATGCAGTACCAGCAGGCGACAGTTTCGCTTGACCCCGGCGACATATTGGTCGCCTACAGCGATGGCGTCACCGAGCCGGAGAACGAGTATGGTGACTTCGGAGAAGACCGCCTGCTCGACATCGTGCAGCGCAATCGCCACCAGCCGCTTGCGGCTATCTCCGGCCACACCATGCAAGCCTTGCGCGCCTGGATTGGTGATCAGGAACAGCCGGACGACATCACGCTGGTGCTGGCGCGCCAGATGTAAGCAAGCATTCACACATCCTTCTGGGTTGCTGCAGGCAGGCATTCGTGTAAACCTTGCCGTGCATGGCTAAACCGACCTCCCATACCCGCTCCCAGACTCGCTCAAACACAGCCACCCGCACGCTGGCCGGCATCGGCGTGGCTGGAATGGTCCTGTATGGCTCGCGCGTCCTGCTCGATTTCTTCGGCCCCGCGCTCCCGTATTCCATGCCGGAGGAGGTGGATTGCGATCTCGATTCAGAAGAGTTCATCCAGTTCCTCAGCCTGGTGACGGATGGCACGATCCGCCACTCTCGCATTACCCGGCTCAAGAACGGAACAGAGTTCTATCCCGCCTATCTGGAGGCGATCCGCCGCGCCAAGCACGCCATCAACATGGAGTTTTACGAGTTTATGGAGGGCGAAGTAAGCGGCCAAATACTCGAGGCACTCACCGAGCGCGCCGAGGCCGGCATCCAGGTGCGCATAGTCGTGGATGCCATTGGCAGCTTCAGCACCCACATCTCGTACTTCGACCGCCTTAAAGCCGCGGGCGGCCAGATGCGCTGGTACCATCCCGTGCGGTGGGACACATGGCAAAACGTGAACAACCGCACGCATCGCAAACTGCTCATCATCGATGGCGAGACCGGCTTCATCGGCGGCGCTGGCATCGCCGACCACTGGCTGCACGCGACTCGGAAGGGTCCCGCGTGGCGGGATACCGTTTTTTGCGTGGAAGGCGAGGCAGTTGCCGGCCTGATCTCGACCTTTTCGGAAAACTGGCTCGAATCTTCCGGCGAGATTCTCTCCGGTGCGGCACAGTTCGCCTTTCGCGCGCTGCCGGAGGGCGTCACCGGTTTTGTCGTCTCCAGTACACCCCATGGGGGCGGCACGCAGGCGCGCATTCTCTTACAGGCGCTCATAAAAAGCGCGTGCAAGACCATTCGCATCACCACGCCCTATTTTCTGCCGGACAGAAGCGCCCAGCGTGCGTTGATCGAGGCGGTCCAGAAGCGCGGCGTGAAAGTCCAGATCCTTACGGCTGGTCCGAAGATCGATCATCCCACCATCAGAAGGCTAAGCCGGCATAGCAGCCGTCACCTGCTCCAGGCCGGCGCGGAGATCTTTGAGTATCAGCCGTCGATGATCCATGCCAAGTTGATGACCGTCGATAGCCAATGGAATGTCGTCGGCTCCACCAACTTCGACCATCGATCCTTCGCACTGAACGACGAGGTCAACCTCGCGGTTCTGGACCGGGATCTGGCCGGGGTTATCGAAGCAGACTTCTTTGACGACCTGAAGCAGAGTTGCCCGCTGACCCTGTCGATGTTGAAAGAGCGGACGGTGCTGGGCAAAGTGGAAGGTATTGTTGGCACCCCAATGTGGTGGGAGAGTTGAGGCCGGCGCGCCGCGCCGCTCAACCAAAGCCACATGCTAGAGCATTTCCAGGATTGCTATGCCTCGCGTGAAGACCCGCTCGATGTGGCCGTTTCTCGAAGAACGGCCACGTTCACCTCAGTTCGCTGGTCTACACCTACCCTGGAAACGCTCTAATGCGTTTTGAACGCTTTCACCGCGATCCCGCTCGGCTGCAAGCCGGTGGGCAGCATAGTGAAGAGCGAGCGGCTGGCCGTGCGGACCACAGCCACATCTCCAGAGGTCGAATCGACTACCAGCAGCAGGTGGCCTTCGCTCGAAAACGCCAGCGCGTCCGGACCTTCGCCGACGTGCACCGGTGGAGGGAGCAACTTGCCATCATCGATGCTATACACACTCACCACCGCTCCGCCAAAGTCGGAGACCCATAGCAGAGAATTGTCCCTGCTCACAATGCCGCGAGCCGGGTGCGTCCCAATCGGATAGGCGCCGCCCACCTCATTGGTCGAGGTCACGATCTCCGAGACCGAATCGCTGTCGAAGTTGGACGCAAAGACCTCGCCACCATCTGGTTTGAGCGCCAGGTGGACCGGCGTTTTACCGACGTCAAGCAGGGACAGCAGCCGGTCTTTCGTCTCGCTCTCCAGGCCACCACTGCGGGCGAGCCCGAGCACCATCACCTGATGACCGCCAGAACACGCGATCAGCGCCTTGGAGGAATCCCGCAGGATCACAGCATCCGTTGCGCCGGGGCAGTTGGGGAAGGCCGACCGCACCCTGCGCGTGCCCGTGTCAACCAGGCTGACGCTGCCGCTCTTTGCATTTGTGACCACCAATGTTTTTCCGTCCGGCGAGACGCGCGCCAGCCCCGGACTCTCTCCCACCCCGATCACCGCGACCTGCTTGCGCGCAAGGAGATCGATCACCGAGACATCGTTCGAGCCCGAGTTGGCGACGTATCCCCAACGGCCATCCGCAGAGACGTCGATGAAATACGGCGCGCGACGTACCGGGATGGTGGCGGCCACTGTATTTGTCTCAGCATTGATTACAGTTACGGAATCGTTTCCCGAGTTGACGATGTAGATCTCATTGCGATTCGGACTTGCGGTGACGCCAGTGGGCTCTTTACCCACGCTGATCACGCGATCCTGGCGCAGATGCACCAGGTCGAGCACCGTAACCGTGTTGCTGCCGCTGTTCGTCACATACGCGTACTCGCGGTAGTCACGTGCGAACTCTGGAAAGTCATGCCGCCTGCAGCCGATGAGCGTGAAAGCCGCGCCACAAAACAAAAGCGCGAGGCAGCGATAGCCTCGCGCTTTTCGTGAACTAGTAGGCCGCAGGGGAGAGCGCTCCTGGCCGAGCAGCGTCGACTTTGACGCCGCGCGGCATCGTCCGGCGAACCACGGCAGCGATCTGCGAGCATTCCTCCATCAGCTGAACGAACTGCTCTGGATAGATGGACTGCGCGCCGTCCGACAGAGCCTTGTCCGGATTGGCGTGGACTTCGACCATCAGTCCGTCCGCACCCACGGCAACAGCTGCACGCGCCAGCGGCAGCACCTTGTTGCGCTTGCCGGTGCCGTGGCTTGGGTCCACCAGAATCGGCAGATGGCTGAGCCGCTGCACCGCCGGCACGATGCTGAGGTCCAGCGTGTTGCGGGTGTGGTCGGCAAAGGTCCGCACGCCGCGCTCGCACAGTGCCACCTGGTAGTTGCCCTCGCTCATCACGTACTCTGCCGCCATCAGCAGCTCTTCCAGGGTGGCCGACATGCCGCGCTTCAGCAGCACGGGCAACCGCGACCGGCCGGCGCGCTTCAGCAGGGAATAATTCTGCATATTGCGTGCGCCAATTTGGATCATGTCCGCATATTGCTCGACCAGCGCCAGCGTCTCGTGATCGATAGCCTCGGTCACGATGCGCAAGCCGAAGCGCTCCCGCGCCTCGGCCATAATCGCGAGCCCCTCTTCGCCCAGCCCCTGAAACGCATAGGGCGAGGTCCGCGGCTTGTAAGCGCCACCGCGCAGGAATTGCGCGCCCGCCTTGGCGACGGTCTCGGCGGCGGCAAAGGCCTGGTCACGCGATTCAATCGAGCACGGTCCGGCCATCACGGCCAGGTTGCGTCCACCAATGGTAACGTCGGTCCCGGGAAATGTGATGACGGTGTCTTCTTCTTTGACGTCACGGCTGACCAGCTTATAGGGCTTCGAGACCTTTATGACCTCGGCAACGCCGGACATCTCCTCCAGCGCGCCGCGATCCACCTCACCCTGGTTCCCGGTAATGCCGATGGCCGTGCGCTGGGCGCCAGGCATGGCGTGCGCCCGGTAGCCGAGCTGCTCAATGTGCTCACAAACCGAGTGAATCTCCTCAGGGGTAGCCTGCGACTTCATCACGACAAGCATCGGTCCCGCCTCTCTCTAATTCCCTAGTTCTGTAGAGACTTAGTGTAGAAGCTTGAGCGGCAGGGGGCAATCTGCGGGTGCGGCGGATCCCCGCGCAGACGAACTCGTCAGGACAAATAAAGAGGCCGCCTGACGGCGGCCTTGGGAGGCTAGTGGGACAGCGAAGCGTTCGGTCTCTGCCGTTCGGCTTCTTCAGGGGCCCAGGAGGTCTTTGCTCTTAACAGAGATCTGTGTTCCTGACACGAGGATCATCGCTCAGGTACTGAATCTGGTTCCATCCCACTTACGCAAGAGCTTCTGCCCCAAAGGTTGTAGCGACAGAATTGACTGGCTGTGTATTGCCTAAACCGGCTTACGCGTCATATGTGGGATTCTGCTGCTCCGCCTTGCGGACCCCACGCCACTTCACGCCAAGGAACCCAACATAGCTGAGCTGGATCACCCAGGTGATTACGTACGCCAACACTAAATGTCGGTGACTCATCTCTCCTCCTAACGCTACTCTTGAGACGCAACTTCGAGCGAGGCATCGAGTGCGCGCAGGGCCGCGTGCTGCTCGATCCGCTGGCGCCGCCGCTCAATCCCATACCGCAGGCCCATAATCAGCAGCCCCCACGCCAGCCAGGCCACCAGGTTCCACCAAACCGCCGTCCACATGCTGGGGTCCAGCCCCGATCCCTGGCCGCCGCCAATCACTGGCGAGGGATGCTGTGTCCTCCACCAGCGGGTCGAAAAATAAACGATCGGCACATCCGCATAGCCGAAGATCGCCACCACCGCGGCTAGGGTGTGCATCTGCGGGCCGGCTCCAAACCGCCGCACCAGCAGATAGCTGCAATAGATTAGCCACATCACCAGGGTGCTGGTCAGTCGCGCATCCCATGTCCACCAGATACCCCAGACCGGCCGCGCCCACAGAGGGCCTTGAATCAGCACCGCTGTGCAGAAGATCACGCCCACCTCGGCGGCAGCCAACGCCATTGCGTCCGCGCCGAGCGCCCGCAGCGGATGTTTGTGACGCGCAGCCAGGTAGACGATCGACGCAACGAAGCTGAAGAAGAAGAACAGAAACGTCATCATCGCCGAAGCGAAGTGATAGTAGAAGATTCGTTGGATGTCGCCCATCGTCGCTTCGGTCGGGGCCACATACATCGCCTGGTGAAAACCCTGGGCGAGTAGCAGCAGCGTGCCGGCCAGCCATACCCATCGAAACCACTTCATACCGCGACCTCGCGAGTGAATTCTACCCTTCAGTTTACCGCGATGTAGCCGGGATGCGCGGTCCACCAAAGGGTCGATAGTGGGTCAGTTTGAAAGTCTTCCTCATAGAACCCCTAAAATGTACGTATGGAGATCAAACGCACCGGTTCGCAGCCCTCAGGCAAAGGTCCGGCAGAGTGGTTTACTGGCATCGTCCGTATAGACCCGCTTTTCCAAGCACCCGACCCGGCGCTTGTTGCTGGTGCCAGCGTCACATTCGAGCCGGGAGCGCGTACCGCCTGGCATACTCACCCGCTCGGACAAACCCTAATCGTGACGGCAGGCTGCGGATGGGTTCAGCGGGAAGGTGGTGCGATAGAGGAGATTCACCCCGGAGATGTGGTTTGGTTCGCGCCCGGAGAGAAGCATTGGCACGGGGCTACACCGACTACGGCCATGACTCATATCGCGATTCAGGAACGATCAGGCGGTCATGTCGTGGAGTGGATGGAGCACGTCAGCGATGATCAATACCAACCGTGAATCCGGCTTGAAACTGACCCACTACCAAAGGGTCGCTCTTTGCCATACAAACGCGCGGGCGGCGCTTGACGAACAGGAGAAAGTCTCAGTATCTGAACCCTGTTTTCGCCCCATGGGCGCCGAAGGCGCATTTGCCTGGACGGCTAGTCCTATTCGGCCGCGAGTACTATGCCGAAGAGCAGGATGGAGAGAGTCGTGAAGATGATGTCATAGCCGCCCAGCAGCTTGATCCACAGCCCAGGATCGCTCTCGCCCGTCAACACTGCATTCGAAGCCAGCACCATGCCCAATAGCGCAGGAATGAAGATCGGGAAGAGTATCAGTGGCAGTAGCAGTTCGCGATTGCGTGTCCGGATCGACAGCGCAGCAAAAAATGTGCCGTTGGAGATCAGCGCCCAGCTACCCAGCGGTAGGATCAGCAGAAACAGCCACGGCTGTCCCAATGGGTGCAGGTTGTAGAAGATCACGAAGACCGGCGTCAGCACCGCCTCCACGATGGTGACGAAGATGAAATTCGCCAGCACCTTTGCGAGAAACAACGCGCTCGCCGGAGCCGGAGCCATCCGCTGTGCATCGAGCACGCCATGCCGCAACTCGCGCGCCCAGGCCTGGTTGAGCGCCGTGACCGAGGCAAACAGAATCGCCACACACAGGATGCCGCCGGCGATCTGCCGCGACACCTCGCGTGTTGGGTCGAAGGCGATGGAAAACAGCACCACCACTAGCAACGCGAAGAACAGCATGGAGTTGATCGCGTCCTTGGACCGCCACTCGATGCGCAAATCCTTGGCTAGATGCGTCAGAAAATAGGAGCGCATCAGAGAACGCTGCTCGGGGCGGTGATCGCAGCAACGTCCTTCGTTAACTGCGCAAGCGAGGCGCTGCTGGCGCGGAGGTAGTCGGCCGGTGCGAGCAGGATCTGTGTGCCGCGCACTCCCGCCGAAACAGAGATCAAGTCGAAGAGCTCCGTCGTTTCGTCTGCAAAGGTCGGATATGTTTTCTTGGCGCCAAAGACGGTCACACCGCCGCGAATGTAGCCCGTGAGCGGTTGCACCTCCTTAAGCGGCGCCATCTCTGCCTTACGCACGCCTGCGGCCCGCGCCAGCTTTTTAAAGTCCAGCTCGGCATCGCCGGGAATGACAGCGAATGCATACTCCTTTGGGCCAATAGCAACCAGCAGCGTCTTGAAGACCTGCTCGAGCGGCATGCCAATCTTGTGTGCGACCGTAGCGGCTGTGAGGTCCTCCGGATCGACCTCGTACTCGCGCAACTCATACCGGATGCCGAGCTCATCGAGAATACGCACCGCATTGGTTTTCATACGCGGTCTGCCTCGCGATCGAGCGCCGGTCCGGCAATTGCCGGTCCTGCCACCACTGACACCAGTGCCCCCGCTTGCAAGGTGAGCAAGTAATCCGCAATCGGTTCCGCAAGCTCTCGTTGATGCGTGGTCAGCAGCACGGTCTTGCCCTCGCGCTTGATGCGCGCTACCAGTTCCAGCATCCCCCGCGCGCTTACGATGTCCATGTTCGAGAAAGGCTCATCGAGCAGCAGCAGATCAGGCTGCGGCAGCAGCACGCGAGCCAGCGAAGTACGCTGCCTCATCCCTTGCGAATAATGGCCAACCAGGCGGGGAAGCGTGGGATCGAGTCCCACCCCGCGCAGCGCCGCCTCCGGCGTCAGGCATGGCTGAGTGCGGTAGAGGCGTCCGAAGTAGCTCAGGTTCTCCGCCCCTGTCAGCTCGTCGTAGAGCATGGGCGCGTGGCTCATGTAACCGATACGGTGACGTGCCAAACTCGGTGTCTGTCCGTCGATCAAAATCCGGCCTGCCGTCGGCGCGAGCAGGCCGGCCAGCACGCGCAGCAGCGTCGACTTGCCAGCGCCATTTTCGCCCAGCAACACATAGAAGCGGCCACGCTCAAAGCTCGTAGTGACATGGCGCAACGCGACAAATCGCCCGAAGAGCTTGGAGATGTCGTGAACCTCTGCTACGGGAGTGTCAATCAAGAGACTGACCGCAGTATAGCGAGTTAACGTACGCCCGCTACGGCTGTGGGCGTCTCAGGCGCGCGCAGGGCAGCGGTCTTGGCCGGAGTTGCGCTCGTGGTTTTCGGCGCTGGCGCGTATTTCGACGCGCACTTGGCCTGCAGTTCCGTCGCGTGGAAGACGCCATCGTGCCCGAAGGTACCGATCGCCAGCGCCTGCGCGTCGTCCTTGAAGGTATCGGGTGGCGGCTCCGCACCCTGGTACTGCACCGGCAGCGTGCGTCCCTGTTCCAGCAGCACAAAGTGGGCGTGCGTTCCGTTGCGCTCGATCGACCCCGGCGCTACATTGCCCGCCACTCGCAGATGCCGCGTATATGCCTTCTGTCCCATCCCCTGCAACTCCGTAATGGTGACGTAATAGCTCTTGTTCGCCTGCACGCCGCTCACCGCGAGGTACAGAATCGTGCCCAGCACAATGGCGACGGCAATGGTGATACGGAAAGTCTGCGAGCGAGGATTCATGGACTGCTACAAGGGTAGGTCTCCGGCGAGTGAGCGTCAAGCGGATGCGCAACCCCACGCGCATGTTGGTTCCATGCTGAAGAAAAGAAGCTCGACTTTGCCTGTTTCACAGCCCACGCGTACTTGTGACTGGCAGCTATAATTGATGAAAGGTTGACCGCAGGGTAACCGAGGCTGGAGTACCGGGGCTGGCCGAAGCTTCTGCAAGGGAGAACAGCGATGAGCACGAACGGGCACGGAGAGAGTTACGCGACAGCAGAGATCCTGAAGCCACGCGTCGAGTGGATTGCCAAGCGTAGGGCAGAGGCGGAGCGGACCGGCGACCGCAACATGTCGCAGATGCACTTTGCGCGCAGGGGCCGCACGACCGAAGAGATGGAGTTTGTCGCCGCCCGTGAGAACGTGACGGCCGAGCTGATCCGGAGCGAGATCGCCGCAGGCCGCCTCATCATCCCGGCCAACATCAATCATCCCGAGGTGGAGCCTATGGCCATCGGGGTTGCCTCGCGCTGCAAGATCAACGCCAACATCGGCAACTCCGCCGTCAGCTCGAATATTCAGGAAGAGCTCGCCAAGCTACATACCGCGATTAGCTATGGCGCCGACACCGTCATGGACCTCTCGACCGGTGGCAACATACCTGAGATTCGCGAAGCCATCCTGCGGCACTCGCCCGTGCCCATCGGCACCGTCCCCATCTACGAGGCCCTTAACCGCGTCAAGCGCCTCGAAGACCTCAACATCGATGTCTATCTTGAGGTCATCGAGGAGCAGGCTGAGCAGGGTGTCGATTACTTCACCGTCCATGCCGGCGTGCTGATCCAATACGTGCCCATGGTTGCCAAGCGCATCACCGGTATCGTCAGCCGGGGCGGCGCCATCCTGGCCCAGTGGATGACCCACCACCACAAGCAAAACTTTCTCTACGAGCACTACGACCGCATCGTGAAGGTGATGGCCAAGCACGATGTTTCCTTCTCGCTCGGGGACGGTCTCCGTCCAGGTTCGATCGCGGACGCCAGTGACGACGCGCAGTTCTCGGAGCTCAAGACTCTGGGCGAGCTCACCAAGACGGCCTGGGAAGACGACGTCCAGGTTATGATCGAAGGTCCCGGCCACGTGCCGCTGGACAAGATCAAGGAGCAGGTCGACAAGGAAGTTGAGTACTGCTTCGCCGCTCCGTTCTACACCCTGGGCCCACTGGTCACCGACATCGCTCCAGGTTACGACCACATCACCAGCGCCATAGGTGCCGCCATCATCGGCTGGCACGGCGCATCCATGCTCTGCTATGTCACACCAAAAGAGCACCTCGGCCTGCCCAATGAGAAGGACGTCAAGGATGGCATGATCGCCTACCGGATCGCCGCACACGCCGCCGACATCGCCCGGCACCGGCCCGGTGCGCAGGACCGCGATGACGCCATCAGCTACGCGCGCTACACCTTCGACTGGGAGAAGCAGTTCGCGCTGTCGCTCGACCCGGAGACGGCCCGCTCCATGCACGACGAAACGCTGCCGGACGACTACTACAAGGAAGCGGCATTCTGCTCCATGTGTGGGCCGAAGTTCTGCTCCATGAACTGGTCGAGCAAGGTCGATGTTTTCAACAAGGAAGTGCATGGCCTGGAGAAGAAAGACCTTTCAGCCCTGGTGACGCTCCAGGCGCAGCAGCTCACAACAAAGAATTAAGCGAGGCGTAAAAAGGGCCAGAGTCTGCCGGGAGGCTCTGGCCTCTCTTTCGCCCCCGGACTGGATACTCTGGTAACCCCGGGCAGCCATCGAGTGTGCGGCTCTTCAACACGGAGCCGCTATAATCACCCCGAATGCGCCCCCCCGGAACTGCTTCCCTCACCTATGTTCTTCATGCAGCACCTGCGGTCCATAGCCATAGCGCATTGGCTTCGCGCGGGCGGGTAGCGGCATGACACCGCTGGAGGAGCAGGCCCTGGAAGAGCAAATCAGCGTCGAGCATCACCTGGCCGCCGATCCCATGCTCGGGCCAGAGCTGGGATCGCTGGTCGATGCAGCCGTCTCTGACGAGCTGCCGCGCGATACTGACCACATCAGAAAGCTGGAGTCCCGGGCCGTCACCGGCGCCGTCTTTATCGCTATCACAACTGCGGCGGCCGTGGCCCTGCGCCTGCTGAACAGTATTGTCTTTAGCCACCTCTTTATCCCCAAGTACTTCGGACTGCTGGCGTTGGTCACCGCTATCCTCGTCGGCATCAACCTCTTCTCGCACCTTGGATTGCAGGACAGCGTCGTTCAAAATCCGCGCGGCGACGACCCGGATTTCCTGAACACCGCTTGGACCCTGCAGCTGATTCGCGCCATTGGCGTCTTCCTGGTTTGCCTGCTCTTTGCGTGGCCAGCCGCCCGCTTCTACCACGAATCGCAGATGATCGGGCTCCTGCCGCTGCTGGGCTTCAGCTGCATCATTGGGGCGCTCTCGTCCTCCAGCCTGCTCACCATGGCGCGCCACATTCAAGTGCGCGAGTTGACGCTCTTGGAGCTTTTCTCCCAGTTCACCGCGTTTGCGGCGACGATTACCTGGGGATACTTCAGCCCGACCGTTTGGGCGCTGGCCGGTGGCCGGGTGATCTCCGAGGTGATTCGCACCGCCGTCAGCTTCCGCATGATGCCGGAGATCCGCCCCAAGTTGAAGTGGGACCCGTCGGCAGTGCGCGAGATCATCAAGTTTGGTAAGTGGATTCTGGTCGGCTCGGCGCTCACCTTTCTCTCGTCGCAGTCCGACCGCCTCATCCTGGGCAAGCTCATCCCCATCGAGGTGCTGGCGCTCTACGGAATCGCCTACGCCATGTCCGATCTGCCAAGGCAAATTATCGGGCAGTTCTGCTCCAGGGTGGGCTTCCCCTTTATCGCGAAGTTCATGGACCGGCCCCGCCCGGAGTTTCGCCAACTGCTTCTGAAGTACCGGGGGCCTGTGCTCCTGTTGGGAGCAGTTCTCCTGTCGCTCACCGTCTGTACGGGTGACTTATTCATTACGCGTGTGTACAACACGCGGTACCATGGCGCAGGTTGGATGGTCGGAATCCTCACCGTGGGCCTCTGGCATACCTTGCTCTACAGCACCATTAGTCCCGCCATCTTTGCACTGCAGAAGTCGCATTACAGTGCAATCGCGAATTTTTTATACTGTGTAGCGCTTTTTATCGCGCTGCCGTTGGGCTTCCACTACTACGGTATGCTGGGAGCCGTCGTGGCGGTGGCGCTGAGCGATTTGCCCATGTACTTCTTTTTCCTGTATAGCGCGTTGCGCGAGGGACTCAACCCGGTCGCTCAAGACCTATGGACGACGGCAGCATTTCTCGTGATTCTGAGCGCGTCGGTCGCGCTGCGCTACTTCCTCGGATTCGGCATGCCGTTCCCAACGGCTTTATACTGACCAGGATCTCAGTGCCGGGCCCTCTCTGCTGACCAGAGATGCATGTAATTGACTTGCAAAGGTTTAGACCGATTCACAAGCGCTTATGCAAAAAGACCAGCCCGTGCAGCAGCAACCCATTCGGATCTAAAATCCTGCCGAGCAAGCAAATCAAAGACCGGACGAATGACTCCCTCGTCCGGTCTTTGGAAGATCCCGTGCGCTCTTTAGTTTAGATGGAAGGAGTGCTCTTTCCATTCATACCGAAGGTCGCGACAACAACAGGACTAACAAGCATCACAACGATTACCGAAGCAAAAAAGATACCTAACATAAGCACACTCCCAACAAGGTCAATCTGCTGTCGCCCTATGTAAATAATAGTCGATCCATGTAAAAAGGTGCAACAACTTCGTTAAGGTAGCACCTCTGCTAAAGGAGTACCTCTCAAAAACGCTCCTTTGAAGTACGAAGGTAATGCCTTCGCTGGATTCAATATCAAAATGGATTCCGGTCCAGACAAAGCGCAAAGCAGGCTCCGCGACGAACCACTCTTAGGGTAAATGCCGACTGCGGAACGTAAGTAAAAGTGGCCCTTCTTCGAAGAACGGCCACACCGAGTGCATCCTCACGCGAACCACCGGAACTCTAAAATGGTCGATCGCAGAGCTCGTTCAACCAGACCGTAAAGAATTTACCTTGCGGAACCCGGACCTGCCGCCGCTGCTCTCTCCAGTGTTTCGGCGGCCCGGTCGAGTGCGCTGCTTACCACGGCCAGCTGCGTTTGTGCGCGGCTTGCGTCCTTGGCATCGAGCGCTTCGTTCACTCCGGGGATGACCACGGCTGCATACCCGGTGTACTCGCCCGGCGCATAGATGGTGTGCTTGAACCAGGGCCGGTTCGGCAGCCCCGCAGGATTCAGCAAGTCCGCCTCCGCTGCCCGTAGAGCCTCGTTCAGAGAAGTCAGATTGCCAGTCGCCCTGGTCTGCTGTGCCTGCACTGAGGTCGCTGCTGTCATGAAACGCGCTGCCGCCTTCTGTGCCGCCGACAGATCCAAGGTCAATCCATCTTTGGACGCCGCTTTGCCTGCCTTCTCCAGATACCCTGAGATCTCGTGGGCATAGGTGACGTAGTCGTACGGGAGCACGTCCGCATCGGCCATGTGCAAAATCTCCAGTCCAAAGACCCGCGCCTGCTGCTGCTCGTAGACGAATGTAGGATCGGCAAACTTCGTAAACCAGGCGTAGTTGTCAAAAACCGAGTGGTAGACGCCATAGGGTCCCACCGAGCCAATATCCGTGGACGGAACGCCAAGATGCTGGATGAACGGTGTGTAGTCGGAGCCGGATCCCAGGTCGCCGACACGAACGTCGCCCTTGTCTTGCGTGCCCTTGTCTGGCGCATCACTGTCTTCCGCGTTCGACTTCGCCTTATGCTCCACATTGCCAGCGCTTTCGGCATCCCCTTTCTCGGATTTCGTCTTCCAGACCTGGTAGACCGAGCCGCCCTGGGGACTGGGTACCTCCATCGTGACCTCGCGGACGAACTGCTTGAGTGAGGGCACGGCTGCCGACTCGAAATTGGGACCCCCTACGCCCACATCGGTATTGATGTAGACCGCGGCATGCTCCAGCTGCTTGGCGTGGTCTTCGGCCCACTCGGTTGAGCCGATCAGGCCCTCCTCTTCGGCGTCCCAGCTACAGACGTAGATCGTCCGCTTGGGCTTCCAGCCCGCCTTCAAAAGCGCGCCCATGCCGTGTACGGCCTCCAGCATGGCAGCGGTTCCACTGTTGGGGTCCACCGCCCCATAGACCCACGCATCGCGATGGTTGCCGGCCACCACCCAGTCGTTCTTGAGCTCGCTGCCTTCGACCTTGCCAATCACATTCCAGATGGTGCGCTCGGCGTAGTCCATCTTGAGCGCCATGTGTACCTTCACGTCGCCCGCGCCGCCCAGGTGGTAAGCGAACGGCAGCGCACCCTGCCACGAGTGCGGGACAGCCGCACCGCCCAGGTGGGCTAAAATCGGCGCGGCATCCCCGTAGGAGAGCGGCTCGGAGGGGATCGTCGGCAGGCTGGTGATCTGCGTCAACGGCAGCCGCTTGGCCTCGGCCAGATCCGGGGTAGAGGCTACGCCCGGCGTGGTCGCATCGCCCGGGTACTTGAACATGTACTGCACCGAGCCGCGTTGCACGCCTGAATCCGGACGGTACGGCCCCTTCGGATATTTGTCGCCATGGAAGTAGCCATCATCGGCTGGGTCGGAGTAGATAATCACCCCTGCCGCGCCGTGCTGCTGCGCGATGTAGACCTTGACCCCGCGAAAGTTGGCGCCATAGCGGACGATCACGATCTTGCCATGCAGATCGATGTGCGCGTCTTCGAGTTTTTTAAAGTCCTCCGGCCGCCCGTAGTTAGCGTAGACCACCTCGCCCGTCACATCGCCCGAAGGCGAGGAGCCATTGAACGCCGGCAGCACCCGCGGATCGTCCTGGAAGGGATCGCCTTCGACGTGCTCCTTGCTGGGACCGGTCATCAGCGTCTTGCCCTGGGCATCGGTCGCCTGCACGCTTACCGCAACTGGCAGATTCAGCCATGCTTTGTAGGGCACGATCTCGGTTGCGAGTCCCGCGTCTTTGAACTTCCCAGCGACATAGACGGCTGTATCGTAATCCTCTTTGGACGCCGCCACGTGCGGCACGGCTGTGAGCGTTTTGAGCTCCTCACCGGCGAGCTTGGCATCCGGCACTGCCAGGAACTGCTCGTCGATTTTCGCTTGCTGAGCGAAGTTGTGATACCCGAAGACGGTCTGCGGCATGGGTGGGCTCTGCGCAAAAAGAGGCGAAGCTGAAGCGGCAAGCAGGGCAGAGGCGAAGGCAAGACGGCGGCAGGGCAAGGATGGCGTCTCCTGAGAAATGAGGTGGGCACCGCGAAGAGTCCCAGCTTACACCAGCATTCATAGAGAGCACACAAGAGCACAGAATCACCACTGGGTCTTTGTGCTCTCTTTCGTCGATACGGGGCCGTAGGCTCGAGCGCCGTTACACTAGAGCAGAGGAACTTCCCCCGATCGCCATGAATCGAGACCAAAGCTCTTCCCCAAGCAGAAACGCAGTAATTGCTGAACAGATGCCAGTTGATGTCCTGCCACCTACGGTCAGCCCGCGTGGCTTTCCGGATGAGGTCGTCATCCCGGAGCGGAAGGCACGGGAGCTGGTCGGTAGTCCTTCCGAGCATGAGGAGAGCGCATGGCCGGAGATCCTGCGGTCCTTTCGCAACCCAAACTTCCGGCTCTTTTGCGGCGGCAACTTCCTTTCCAACATCGGCACCTGGATGCAGAACATCGCCCAGGGCTGGCTGGTGCTCCAGCTGACCAATTCGCCCTTCTGGCTTGGATTTGTGGGCTTTGCGGGCGCCATCCCGTTTCTGCTGTTCACGCTTTTCGGCGGCGTAATCGCGGACCGCGTTAACCGCCGCTACCTGCTCATCTCCACCCAGACCGTCATGATGGTGCTGGCCTTTGTCTTGGCAGCTCTTGCCTTTTCTAAAAACATCACAGTCGGCCAGGTCGCAATTCTGTCGTTCCTGACTGGCGTAGCCATGGCGCTAAATGCACCCAGCTACCAGGCGCTGGTGCCGCAACTGGTGCCCATGGACGACCTGCCCAACGCCATCGCGTTGAACTCGGCACAGTTCAACCTGTCGCGCGTGCTCGGACCGACGCTGGGTGGCTATGCCATGGCCGCGTTCGGCATCGCCGGCAACTTTCTGCTCAACGCCTTCAGCTTTCTGGCCGTGCTGGTCGCGCTCTTCCGCATCCACTATCCGGCTCCGGCCAAGCGCGCGCGGCAGAGCGTCTGGCAGAGCCTGCGGGAGGGCTTCCGCTATGTGCGGGAGGACAGCGTCATGGCAGCGCTGGTCTCCTTGGTTGCGAGCGCGAGCTTTTTGCTCTTTCCGTTTCTTACTTTTGTGCCGTATTTCGTGAAAAACGTACTTGGCTCGGGCGAGCGCGGCCTCGGCTTTATCATGGCCTGCTCCGGCATCGGCGCATTTCTCGCCGCCGCTACCATCGCCTTTTGCGGGAGCATGCGCTACCGCGGCAAGGTCATCGTCTTCTCCGGCATCTTTGTCATGGCGGCAGCCATCGTCTTCTGCTACTCGCACAACTTTGCGCTCTCGGCCGCCATGTCGCTCTGCGAGGGCTATGGCCTGACGATGACCGCCTCATTAATGAACCTGGCCCTGCAGCAGCTCACGACAGATGCTATGCGCGGCCGGGTCATGAGCATCTACGCCACCAGCTTCATGGGGCTGCCGCCGCTCGGCAGCCTGCTGGCCGGGGAGCTCTCGCGTCACATGCCCACCGCGCATGCCATCGCCGCCATGTGCGCTCTGGCTCTGCTATCGTTTATCGCCTTCTACTTGTTCTCGCCCGCTCTGCGTGAGCTCGATTAGATCTCGCTCTGAACTTCGCCCAGCTTAGGCGACCGGCTCCGCGCAGTGCGCGCAACGCACCGCCGCTTTCGGAATCTCACTCAGGCACTGGGGGCAAGCCTTCGTGGTCACATCCTTGGCCAGATGAAAGCGATGAAGGAACGAATTGATGGGCAGCACCACGAGAAAGTACACCGAAGCGGCAATCAGCAGGAAGGAGATCAGCGCATTGAGAAAGTTGCCGTACTTGATCACGCCGCCATTTAGGGTGAACGTCAGATAGGAGAAGTCCGGCTTGTGCACAATCGCGGATATAAGAGGGTTGATGATATCCCCGACGAGTGCATTGACGATGGCGGAGAACGCTGCGCCGATGACCACGGCCACGGCAAGATCAAGCACGTTCCCGCGCAGGATGAAGTCCCGAAATCCCTTAAGCATGCATCATTCCTCGAAAGTGGTATGGCAACTGGTTCTCGCCCATGCTACTCGAAGCGAACCGCTAGGCAAGCAAATTTTGCACAACCGGCGGCTAGGACACTCTTTCGAGTTTAGTAGGGCGAAGCATCGCCTGGAGGGATCAGGGCTGCGCGTAGTACCCCTCGCGGGTGCGGCCGGTGAGGCCGGGTCTCGCGAGCCGGATTTCGAGATGGTGATACTCGTCGCGATGCTCGGCCGGGAGTGGTTTGAAGGAGAGTTCATAGTATGCCTCGGTGTCAGCAAGGCAGGTCTGCAATAGGCCGGCAACATCGTTGCTGGAGTGGAGGGCGAGACCGCCGCTCTGGGTGGCGAGTACCTGGAGGCTGAGGTCGCCGGCATCCACCTGGCTGGGCTTGCTGACGCCCTTCAAAAATTGCTGATAGTAGAAGGTACGGAAGCCGCTGTCCGCGGACCCAAGAGGATCGATGCTGTACAGGGTGATGCGGGCCTGTCGCAGCTGCGTGGATAGGCCGACGATGGTGGCAAAGAGCCCCTGCCGCTGCTTCGAGCCAAGTTCGATGCCGGGGCCGGAGAGTAGAGGCCACCCAGGAGAGACCCAGAGGATGATCTTGCGGCCCGGGCGGGTGCCCTCGCGCGCGGCAAGCAGACGAAGCGCGTCGATGGAGAGCTGAAACGCTCGGTGGCGCCATAGAAGCCGGCTGAGTGCCGGATGCTGCGGATGCCGACGGCGTATTGATCGAGGGACGCGGTGAGCGCGTTACCGTCGCGCGAAAAGCCCTCCTGGATCTGGGTGCCTGTGTCTGTCAAAACGGCGAGTGCAGTGGGGTGCGCGAGATGGCCGCCGTTGGCGCGCAGGAACTTGTCGATCTGTCCGCGCTCATAGGCGACGCTCTGGTAGGAGGTGTTCACGGCGTCGACCAGGAGGACGACCTCGATGGGAGCCTCATTGCCGCTCAGCGCCTGAAAGGAGGTGATGGGCTGCGCGGCTTTGTTGTCGAGAAGGGTAAAATCCTGCTGTCGCAGGCCGCCTACGGGTGCCCCGGACTGCGGCATGGCCACGACGTCGAGGTGGATTTTGCTGTCGGCGGGCTGAGTTGCGGGCATAGTTTGCTGGGCGCAGGCTGCAGCGGTGCAGAGCAGAGGGACGAGAAGAAGGAGGCCGAGACGAGTGTCAATGGACATGGATTCCTTTGTCCGAGCGAAGGCCGAGCGGTCTCCGGTGGAGCGGGCTCGCGCTGTGGTGTGCGCGAGGTGCTGTGGAGATAGACGCGATTTGAGACCAGCGGGTCTCGGGTAGGCTTCCCTGCCAGGGCACCCGCACGCGAGGAGCACACGGGGCGCTAGTGAGCGGCACCTCAAGAAACGGGATTTTATGTACGCTAATGCGCGGGAGATCGGCAGAGACTAACGGGTGAAGGGTATCATCGTTGACAAACGGGTTACTCCGATCTGGCAAGGAGTATGCAAATGAAATGGCTGACCAATTCACCTATTCGGTCGCTGCTGTTATGGCGTTGACACCCTTCCTAGCAGTAGCCCAACAGTTTGATAAGCCCACAGGCGCGGATACTCTACCGCCCTTCGTTACAAACTGGAAACCCGTCAGCTTATATGGACAAACCCTGTCTCCAAAGCCCTTAGCGAAACCTCTTACTTCAAGGTTCATGGATCACATCTCGATTTGCTAAACCGAAACGGAGCTGTCATAGCATCTCTACTTAGAGAAGATCGTCACACGTAGCATTGCTCTGTTGATCGCTCATCCTCACATTCTAAAAATTCCGCAAAATTCAAAGCAACAACCCTTCTAAGGGGCGCTGCCCGCTCGCGCGCGCAATGGCACCGTTATTCGGACATCGTTTTCCGGACGGATTGTGAGACATTTACGAGCAGGAAAGGCGCTCATTGGCAGGGGCTCGGGCCGTCCTTAAGATGGTCGTTTGTGAAACTGCGCCTATCGGATATTCAATCGGTGGACCGCAGAAAAATGACCTTTCCGACACGGGCTCTTGGTTACTCTCATTGAAAGGAGGCACGTGATCATGAAGAACCTGTTCGATGCGACGGTGGCGAATCAGGTAAAGACCCGGCTGGGAAAATTGGAACCTCAAAGTGAGAGGCGCTGGGGCAAGATGACGGCGGCGCAGATGCTGGCACATTGCTCGATAAGTATGCAGTGGGCGGTGGGAGAAGTGGTTCCCGAAAAGGGAGCGCTACCCGCACGTCTGATGGGACGGCTGGTGAAGCCGATGGTGTTTCGGAACGAAGACCCGCTACGGAAGAATTCGCCGACGGCCAAGAACCTCATTGTGGCGGACGAACGAGATTTCGGCAATGAACGGGACCGGTTATCGGGACTCATTGACAAATTTGCGGCGGGAGGGGAGGCAGGGTGTACGAGGAATCCGCATAGTTTCTTTGGGAAGATGACGCCGGGGGAGTGGCCGATTTTAATGTACAAACATCTTGACCATCATTTGCGGCAGTTTGGAGTGTGACCGTCTCGAAAACGGTCGTTTTTGCGACAACAGGCTGCGCAGGGGAAAGTAAGCCTTTTGCCTTCAATGCAGATATTTCATTAGCGTACATAAATCCCGTTCTTGAGGTGACGACTAGTGGGTCAGTTTGAACTGTGAACGAGGAGATCGCTAAGCAGTGGGTCGACTACTTCCGAGGCGGAATTCCTGTGAGATTATAGGAAGCCCTATGCTGCCTGTGCGCGATAAGCCACTGAAGCCAGGAGACTGGAATCGTTAAAGGACACGATGACTAAGACCAACTTCACGTCCGTTGACGAGTACATCGCCTCGCAGCCCGAGGCCGTGCAGGGGGTGCTCAAGCGGGTGCGAAGCATTATCCACAAGGCTGTGCCCGATGCGGAAGAAGTGATCTCGTACCAGATCCCCGCGTACAAACTGCATGGCGACCCTGTGCTCTATTTCGCTGGGTGGAGGCAGCACTACTCGCTCTACCCCGCCACCGGTCACGTCGTCGCGGCATTCAAGGACGACCTTGTACCGTATGAGGTCAGCAAGGGCACGATCCGCTTCCCGCTCTCCCAACCCGTCCCCGTGAGATTGATCGAACGCATCGCGAAGTTCCGCGCGAAGGAAGTCGCCCCACGCGAGAAGGTGAAGGCGGCCGTGCCGAGGAAGCGCCAGACCGCCGCTAGGACCCAAGCCCCGGCTCGCCGAACCACTTAGGCGCATTACGGCTCGTGAGAAGTCTAAAAGCCGAAACACGGCCGTAATGGATTCGTAGACATTGCTTTTCGACGGCTCGGATTGCTGGTGAAGAGCATGTCGACGACGATTCAAACTGACCCACTATCCACGGACGGGTGGTCTGGCCGAAGCACTCGCCGGTGCAGTATCCTGCTCGGTGACCCAATCTCCATCCTCACACGATCTCGTCGCTGTCCGCGTGCTTACCCAGCCGGGCTGGCGCAGCTCCGGCCCTGACCATTGGCAGACCCACTGGGAGCGCCGCCTGGGCAATCGTGCTGAGCGCGTGGAGCAGCGCGACTGGACGGAGCCGGACTGTCAAGACTGGCTTGACACGCTCCGCACCCGAGTTGCGGATTCTGCCGGACCAGTAGTGATCCTCGCCCACAGTGTCGGGTGCATCACTGTGGCGCGACTGCTCGGCGAAGCATTCCCCGATATGCACGCAGCTCCGCTCGATGGCCAGCTCCGCGCCGTTGTCCTGGTCGCCCCCGCAGACATCGAGCGCGAGGGTAGCAGCGCTTCGCTCGCCTGCTTCGCCCCCATTCCCACCGAGCCGCTTCCTGTGCCCGCGCTTCTGATTGCCAGCACGGACGACCCCTACTGCACCGAGGAGCGGGCCCATGCCATGGCCGCGGCCTGGCGGGCAGACCTGCATCTGGAACGAGGGGCCGGGCACATCAATGCCGACTCCGGCCACGGCCCTTGGCCTGAAGGCTGGGAGACCATTGAGCAATGGTTGGTGCGGCACGGGCTTACCTGGGGTCCAGAATTAAGCCCAGAGCCTAGCCCCGAAGCCAACCGGGAACCGGGTGACGGAGGGAAGGGCATTGAATAAAGTCGTCGGCAGCGCAGACGAGGCGGTTCGCGATATCCCCGATGGGGCTAGGCTGATGCTGGGCGGCTTTGGCCTCTGCGGCATCCCGGAGAACCTGATTGCTGCGCTGGTCCGCAAGGGCACCAAGGGCCTGCACACAGTCAGCAACAACATGGGCGTCGATGGCTTTGGCATGGGCCTGATGCTCGAGGCGGGCATGATCGCCTCGCACACTGGCAGCTACGTAGGCGAAAACAAGCTGCTGGAAGAGAAGGTGATCAAAGGCGAACTGGACCTGACCCTCGTCCCGCAGGGAACACTGGCGGAGCGCATCCGCGCCGGGGGTGCGGGTATCCCGGCCTTCTTCACCCCCACCGGCTTGGGAACGCTGGTCGCCGAGGGTAAGGAGACGCGCGAGTTCGACGGCAAGACCTACGTCATGGAACGCTGGCTGAAGGCCGATTTTGCCCTGATCAAAGCCTGGAAGGGCGACCGCGACGGCAATCTGATCTACCGCAAGACGGCGCGCAACTTCAATCCCATGATGGCGACGGCGGCGCGCATCACGATCGCCGAAGTGGAAGAGCTGGCGGAGCCCGGCGAGCTCGACGGCGATGCGATCATCACGCCCGGCATCTATGTGAAACGCATCCTGCTGGGAGCGGCCCACGAGAAGCGCATCGAGCGACGGACCGTCCGTCTTTAAGGTGTCATCCCGAGCGAAGCCGGGGGATCTGCTGCTTAGCTCCATCAATAACACAGGGTAGCAGCTACATCAGCCATTGGCCGTAGGGGTACAAGAAGAGGAACAGGATCATCGACAACGCCATGATGTCCATGTAGATCAGCACCACCACCGCACCGTGGTAAAAGCTCCAGCGCAGACGCAGGCAGCGGATAGTATCCCAAGTACCGGCAAAGCCGGTGAGCGTAGGGAGCAGCAACTTGATCGAAGGATGGTCGTCGGGCCAGCCCGCCATCAGCAAGGCGGCGATCAGGCTGCCAAGAACCACAAGAGTGCCGCGGAGCAGGGAACGTTGCCGAAGATGGAAGACCGCGTAGGACATGGAAACGTAGGGCATGGGGCGGTAAGAGTTGGATTGGAGCAAGTATGAATATGGTAACGAATCCGGTGGCTGCCAAGCCGTCCACAGCCGAAGGGAAGGCGCGTGAGATCGAAAAGCGCGAGCGTATCGTCAAGCGCGCTGCGGCCGAGTTGCGCGACGGCTTCTACGTCAACCTCGGCATCGGCATGCCCACGCTGGTGGCCAACCACGTCCCCCCGGGTATCGAGGTCGTGCTGCAGTCAGAGAACGGCATGCTCGGCGTCGGGCCGTATCCGCTGGCCGGCACCGAAGACCCGGACTTGATCAATGCCGGTAAGGAGACGGTCTCCGAGATCCCCGGCACCGCCTACTTCTCGAGCGCCGATTCCTTCGCGATGATCCGCGGCGGTCACGTCGACCTGAGCATCCTGGGCGCCATGGAGGTCGACCAGGAAGGCAACCTGGCCAACTGGATGATCCCCGGCAAGATGGTGAAGGGCATGGGTGGCGCTATGGATCTGGTCGCCAGCGCTCGCCGCGTCATCGTGGCCATGGAGCACACCACCAAGGATGGCCGCCCGAAGATCCTGAAGCGTTGCACCCTGCCGCTCACAGGACTGCGGGTAGTCGACACCATCGCGACCGAGATGGCCTGGATCCGCGTGACGCCGGCCGGTTTGGTGTTGGAAGAGATCGCCCCCGGCCTGACCGCGGAGGACGTGCAAAGAGCAACCGAGCCGCGGCTCATCCTCAGCCCGGAGCTGCACACCATGCGCATTAGCTAGCTGAGAGCTACCCAGCCAAGACCGGGACCACGCCCGCGAGCGACTCCTCATATGGAGCGCGCAGCACCCCGCGTTCTGTAATAATAGCGGTTACATATTTGGCCGGGGTCACATCGAACGCCGGATTCCATATCCCGACATCGTGCGGTGTAAGCTGCGTGCCCGCGTGATGCGTGACCTCGCTCGCCGAACGCTGCTCGATCGTGATGCTGTCCCCGGTTGCGGTCGCCAGATCGATGGTTGACCATGGCGCTGCCACGTAAAACGGAATGCCATGCTCCCTGGCCAGCACCGCCACGCCATAGGTGCCGATCTTGTTCGCAACGTCGCCATTCGCCGCGATGCGGTCCGCTCCGACGACGATGGCCTGCAGCTTGCCGGAGCGCATCAGGCTCGCGGCCATGTTGTCGCAGATCACCGTTGTTGGAATGCCGTCGTGCATTAGCTCCCACGCAGTCAGCCGCGCCCCTTGCAGAAACGGCCGGGTCTCGTCGGCATAGACGTTGATCTTCTGCCCGTTTTCTACTGCAGCACGAATAACGCCCAAGGCCGTCCCGTACCCGCAGGTCGCGAGCGCACCCGCATTGCAATGCGTCAGCACGCCACCCTCTTGCGGTAGCAGCTCGGCTCCAAAGGCGCCCAGCACGCGACAAGCGGCAATGTCTTCGTCATACATGCGGCGCGCTTCGGCAACCATGCCCGCCCGGATCCCCTCCGGCGTGATACTGGTCTCTGCAGCCAGCTCCTGGAAGTGAAGCCGCATCCGCTCGATCGCCCAGAAGAGGTTGACGGCAGTGGGTCGGGTTGCGGCCAATGCCTTGCTGATGACCTCCAGATCCGCCGCTAGCGCCGCAACCGTGCTCGCCGGGCTGGTCTTGATCCCGAGCGCGACGCCCATCGCAGCACTGACGCCGATGGCCGGCGCACCCCGCACCACCATGGTCGTGATGGCATCGGCTACATCCCGATACGTCTTCGCCAGGACGTAAGTCTCTTGGAGCGGCAGGCGCGTCTGGTCGAGAAAGCGCACCCCCTCGTCGGTCCATTCAAGTGTCGGAATCATCTCTCTTCCAGTGTACCGGCAGGCGGCTATGGTCTGGTATGCGGCGCCTCTCGCTAAAAAAGGGAACCAGCCGGCGGCACGCCGCGTAATATGGGCGCACACGAGAGGTGGCCGCATGCACGATCCGGCGTGGGTACGATCGTTGCTGGGCCTGCATATAGCAGCAGGCGTTGTCAGCTTCATCATGGCGCCCATCGCGCTAGTCACGGCGAAAGGTGGTAGGGCGCATCGGCGCTGGGGAACCGTCTACTTCTGGTCCATGGCGGTCGTCGCGCTCTCGGCCGTGATTCTCTCCGCCTACCGTCCCATTCTGTTTCTTGCCCTCGTAGCCATCTTCTCCTTTTATGCGGCCTTTCTCGCCTACCGTGTTCTCAGCCAAAAGAGCACTGCGCGTGGCGGACACGTAAAAGATCCGCTGGATTGGAGCGCCGCCGCGCTTACCTTTCTGGCCAGTCTCGCGCTGATGCTCTGCGGTCTGCTGCGACCTGCGTGGATTCAGCACCTCCCGATTCCGGCCATTATCTTCGGGCTCCTGGGCATGCGACTCTCGGGATCGCAGATTTGGCGCTTCCTCCATCCGCCTAAGGACAAGATGTTCTGGTGGTTCGAGCACCTACAAGGCATGATCGGCAGCTACATCGCCGCATGGACGGCCTTTCTCGTTGTCACCGTCGGCCAGTATGTGCATGCTTGGTGGCTCTGGATCGTGCCTACCGCTATCGGCGCCCCGGCCATCGCGGTTACCACCGCCTACTACAAGCGCAAATTTGCACCCCGAGCCAAAGCCGCCGTCGCTTAGATAGCGGTGCTGACTCCAAGATGAAGTCAAGATTTAATCTGCTCGGGAGGTATCATGTGAGCCCATATGTGGGATACAATGATGCTCAGGAGGAACCATGATCGCACCGAAAGCTGTAGCAGGCATACTCGGTATTCAGCACCCGGTTCACACGATGGGAGAGTTGGACGATATCGTATCGCGAGGTCTGTCCAAGCAGGCTGTTACCCGCGTCGTGGACCGGATCGCAAGAAATCCGAAAGAGGCCAGGACGCTGCGCGATCAGGTCATTCCCTCCGCTACCTGGAAACGGAATAAGGGGCGGCTCTCCGTCTCTGTGAGTGAGCGAACGGAGCGTCTGGCCCGTGTGCTTGCCGCTGCTGAATTCACCTGGGACGATGCAGACCAGGCACGCAACTGGATGAACCGTCCTCACCCTGAATTGGGAGGGCGCACGCCGTTGAGCGCCGCTGCCACGGAACTGGGAGCTCGCTCCGTAGAGGAGATACTCGATAGGCTCTTTTATGGCTTGCCCGTCTAGTGCTGGCCTACCGCATTGCGGATCGCAGACACCCCATCTTTGACAGCACAGGCGCATATCTCAAGAGCGCACGCTGGAATTCGGTAGGCAAGCGGGTCATCTATGCGGCCCAAAGCTATGCGGGGGCACTGCTGGAAATTCTCGTCCACTTAAATCTGGGCGTCGTGCCGAAAACATATGTCGTTGTTGAGATTACGATCCCGGATACGCTCGCATTCGTGCATTTGCACCCAGAGCAGCTGCCAGACTGGGCCGCAAATGACCTGGTCGCGAGCCGGCAGTATGGTGACCTCTGGTTAGAGGAGAAGCGTACAGCAGTGCTGCTTGTTCCTAGCGTCGTGCTTCAGGGCCGTGAGCACAATGTCATGATCAACCCTGGTCATGCTGACTTCACGCGCATCCAGGCGGGCAGTCCTGAGCCTGTGATGTGGGACCCGCGGCTCTTCATTCGTTAGCACACAGCAGTCCCCTATGTAGAGGTGGCCGTCCATCGGTAAACCACCCGAGTGTCTATAATCCTGCCATGCCGGATTTAGGAGCGCAACGAGATCCAACCGTGGGTCGGGAACGCGAAGCCGCGAAGGGGAGCGCCCAAGCCCGGCGTCGCTCGCGCTGGAACTTCCTGCTGCTTATCCCGGTGCTGGCACTCATCTTTCCCGCCGTGTATGCGCGTTCGGAGCCGCAGCTCTTCGGCTTCCCGTTCTTCTACTGGTACCAGTTTGCTGGTGTCGCGGTCACGGCGGTGCTGACCGGTCTCGTCTATCTAATCACGCGCGAGTGAACCATCTCCAACCCGCATAGTAGCCTATGTACAAACCTGCTCAGGTCGGTAGAATGTAACCCTTTGCATCGACGGGAGACGCCGCCCTGCTCCGCTCGCGTAGCCCCGTAGATAGCAGCCCAGTAGAAAAGGATATCGTGTGAACCTCACCTATATCGACTGGCTCATCATGCTCGTGTACTTCGCGTTCGTGCTGGGCATCGGCTTCGCGCTCAAGCGGTACATGCGGACGAGCAACGACTTCTTCCTCGCCGGTCGCTCCATCCCGGCCTGGATCTGCGGACTGGCCTTTATCTCGGCAAACCTGGGCGCACAGGAAGTCATCGGCATGGGCGCGTCAGGTGCGAAATACGGCATCGAGACCAGTCACTTCTACTGGATTGGCGCCATTCCGGCGATGGTCTTCGTGGGCATCTTCATGATGCCGTTCTACTACGGTTCGAAGGCCCGTTCTGTGCCGGAGTTTCTTCGCCTCCGCTTTGACGAGAAGACGCGCGGCCTGAACGCGATCCTCTTCGCCGTGATGACCGTCTTTTCCAGTGGCATCTCCATGTACGCCATGGCGCTGCTGATCCAGAACCTGCATATCTTCGACGTCTTCTTCGGGAAACTGGGCCTGCCGCTCTCCTACATCTTTCACGCCTCCATCGTCGTCTCGGCGGTCATCGTGCTCGGCTACATCTTCCTCGGCGGCCTGACCAGCGCGATCTACAACGAAGTGCTGCAGTTCTTCCTGATCGTCGCCGGCTTCCTGCCGCTGGTCTGGATCGGGCTCCGGAACGTCGGAGGCTGGAGCGGCATCAAGGCCAAGCTGGGGCCGGCCTACACACACTCCTGGCGCGGTCTCGGCAATCCACACACCAATCCGCTCGGTGTGGAGTGGTTCTCGCTCGCCATGGGACTGGGCTTTGTGCTGAGCTTCGGCTACTGGTGCACGGATTTCCTGGTGATCCAGCGCGCCATGGCTGCCGACTCGGAAGAGGCCGCGCGCAAGGTGCCCCTCATCGCCGCGCTGCCCAAGATGTTCTTCCCCTTCCTGGTGATCCTGCCGGGGCTGATCGCTATCTCCGTCCCGACCGTGACCCGCAGCGCTGTGCAACTCGGCGGCGCAAACATGACCGTCAGCGAGCAGGCCGCGGTCCAAGGCCGCGGACTCATCCCGGCCAAGGTCGATCCCCTGAGCGGCCAGATCGTGCGTGACCAGAGCGGCCAGCCAGTGTTGAACTACGATCTCGCGATTCCGGAGATGCTGCTGCACTACTTTCCCACCGGAATCCTGGGGCTGGGGCTGACGGCGCTGCTGGCCAGCTTTATGTCCGGCATGGCCGGCAACGTGACCGCCTTCAATACCGTCTGGACCTACGACATCTACCAGTCCTACATCAAGAAGGACGGTACCGATGCCCACTATCTCTGGATGGGCCGCGTGGCGACCGTCGGCGGGATACTGCTCTCGATTGCCGCCGCGTATACCGTCACCTCCTTCAACAACATCATGGACGCGCTGCAAATGGTCTTCGCCTTCGTGAATGCGCCGCTGTTTGCCACCTTTCTGCTGGGCATGTTCTGGAAGCGCTCGACCGGCCACGCCGCCTTCGTCGGTTTGTTGACTGGCGTGCTCACCGGGCTGTTCCACATCGGGCTCACGCTCCCAGCCGGGGTGGGGGTCAGTGTCAAAGGCGGCTGGCTGGGCAACCTCCACACTTATCCAAGCGAGATGGCGCAGAACTTCTGGACGGCGATCTGGGCTTTCGGCATGTGTCTGGTGGTTACCATCGCCATCAGTCTGGTGACCAAACCACGCGAGGAGAAAGAGCTGGTCGGGCTGGTCTATTCGCTCACGTCCAAGCCGGTAGAGACGCACATGGCCTGGTACCAGAAGCCGTCTGCACTGGCGATCCTGGTGCTGGGACTGCTGGTCGTGCTGAACCTGGTCTTCGCATAGCCATAGCTCGCCGATATCTGGCAGGTACACTTCAGGTGAGGAGGATCTATGGCGACAGCGCACGTGTTCGAGTCGGGCAGCGGACAAGCGGTCCAATTGCCTGATGAATTTCGGCTGAACGGAACAGAAGTCGAGATCTTCCGCCGCGACAATGAGATCGTCCTGCGTGAAAAACCGCGAACAATGGCCGACGTAGTCGCTCTGCTCATGCAAATCCCGAGGATGTTTTCGAGGACATTCGAGAAGAGTGGCCCCCGCACCACGAACGCGAGTTCGGACGAGTTCCTGGGCTTAGATTAGAAAACTGGATCGGAGAGTAACGCAATGGGACTGGATATTCGCATACCACTGGGGCTAATGTTTCTGATCACCGGAGCCATCATGGCCATCTTTGGACTTGCCACCCAGGGCAGCGCGATCTATGCTAAATCGCTCGGCGTCAACCTGAACCTCGGTTGGGGGGCGCTCATGTTTCTGTTCGGACTGATCATGTTTGTCTTGGGCCGGCGTTCCGGTCGCATCGCCAGAACCAGCGTCCAGCCTACCGCCCGACCGCTGAGCGAGCCCCGCGGTCACTGAATTTCTTCGCGCCAACACAAAAGCCGCAGAGTTCAACTCTGCGGCTTTATCTCTCTTCTGACAGAACTAAGCGTGGACAGCTTCCGCGTTCTCCCGCTCCGCAATCGTCGTCAGTAGGTGATCGGCATGCTTCTCCTCGCCGAGGGTCTTCTCGAGCAAGTCGGCCTGATCGTTGTACCCCAGCCGCTTTGCCCAGTCCACGGCGGAGCCGTACGTTGCCATCTCAAAGTGCTCGATTTTCTGCGCGCTGGCGATCAGCCCAGCATCCCGCACCGCTCCTGAACCGGTCTCCTTCACTACGCCCTCGCCCGCAGCAATCAACGCGAAGGTGACGGCGCACTTCTTGTCATCGGTATTGCCGGAAAGGTTTTGCAGGATCTTCTCCACCCGCGTGACATGCACCTTTGTCTCCTGCAGGTGCGACTGGAACGCATCCTTGAGCTGCTGGTCGGAAGCAGCGCTGATCATGCTCTTCAGTCCATCGACGATCTGCTTCTCCGCAGAGAGCGCATATCGGAGCTGGGTGGTGTAGAGCTGCTTCATGTTCTCGATATCTTTACCAAAAAGACTCATCTTGCCCTCGCAATCTTAACTGCTTACTTCTAGTAAGAGGTGTGGATGCGCTCCCTCCGTTGGATTAACCACTCACGAATTTCCATCTATTTCGCAACCCTGAGAGCTCGAGCGCACGCGCTGCGCCACAGTACACTGCCCTCACATGAAGCGCCGATGCAGTAGTGCCGGGCGCTCGCTGGATCCGCATCAGGCTCCTTGCTTGACAAACGCCGCCATGCGCCGATTCATCTCTTCCGGCGAAACATCCTCGATATGCGTGCCAATCGTCCACTTGTAGTGAAACGGGTCGGTGATCACACCCGAACGGTCGCCGTAGAACTGATCCTGGACCGGCCGGGTCACTGTGGCGCCTGCCGCCACTGCCTTGCTCACAAACGCGTCCACGTCCTCGACATAGAGAGCAAGACCCACAGGCGTGCCGCCGAAGTGTTCGGCTGAAAGCGCGCCCATATCCGGCCACTCATCGGAGAGCATAAAAGTAGCTCCACCGACGCGCAGCTCCGCATGGCCCACCCGGCCATCCGGCATCGGCATCCGATAGAGCTCCGTGGCGTCGAAGGCACGCTGGTAAAAGTCGATTGCCGCAGAAGCGTCCTTAAACGCGAGATACGGCTGCAAAGGCTGAGCGGGTACTGGTTTGGGCATACGGACCTCCTGCTCGCTGGGTAGCGAAACGGGTCGATGATGCCACGGCACGCCGCTCCCATGCAAAGGAAAACTGTATAAAGGAAAAGAAGAGGGGATGCACGCGGCATCCCCTCTTTTGCCGAAAGGTAAAAGGAACGTTACTCGCGCGCTGTGGTGACCGGCGTCGCGGGTGTCAGCATCATCGGCTGTGTCAGCCCAAACGTAATATCGGAATTGGCAGGCAGCACGGCCGCGTGATTCTCCCGCAGCCAGTGCGCCGTGACCACACCCAATCCGATCGCCGTGCCCACAATGGCTCCCGTCGGTCCTGCCACGGCGGCACCCGCCACTGCACCACCACCCGCACCGATGCCGTACTCGGCCGCGATGCGCTTGGCGTGATCTTTGCTCTCCACTGTGCCTTCGCCGACGACCTTGGTGTTGCTGGCGCGGCCGGTCTGGCTCACAATGCCGTGAAAGGTATAGCGCGTGCCATCCGGCAGCACAACCTCTTCCGGATTCAGGCGCAACGAGGCGGGACCAGCAATACGGCGACCATAGTCGGCGTGGGTTACGCGCCCGTGGATCAGCGAACCCACCGGGATGATCACCCGGCCATTCTGCATCACGTCCTGCGAGACTTGCGCGCTGAACGGAGTGCCCACGCCATTCTCGCGAGAAGAGATCTCCTGGTCCAGCTTCGCATGGACCGGCGTGCCTTCCGGGAGCTCGTTATCCGGAGTCGGGACCGAGCTCACAATGTTTGCGTCCGGATTGAAGACCTGGCGCGTCTGCAAGGTGGGAGAAGGCGTGCTTGCCGCGACGGCGGGGGTGGCATCCTCGTCCGGGACCGGCACCTCGACGATACCGTTAGGATCCGGTTTCGGCGCGGCTGCTGCTCTGGCGGCCGGTACTGGCGCCACCACAGCCACGGGTGCTGGCATTGCTGGCGCAACTGCTGGCTGCTCCTCCGTGGTTCGGATCACATCAGTGGCTGGCGGCTGCGAGACACCCTCATAGGGGCTTGGCTTTGCAATAGCGGCATGGGGAGTCTGCGGCGCTGTGGACTGGGTTGCGGATTGCGGTCCAGCAAAGGCCGCAACGCTCCAAAGCGCAAGGGCGGCAACAGCAGTAAATTCAGTCTTCTTCATCTTTCGCTCCACGCGTGCCGTTCCAGGGCACAGCTAACTTGAACTCATAGGCCGGGGAAGTCTGTGTCGAGCTTAGTCCAGGTCGGCGTCCGTAACCGCTCCGGAGATCCGCAGCGTATCCAGTCGGTAACCCCAGCCTATAGACACAGAAACCGTGCACGGCTGCCCGCCGTGCGGACGTGCCAACGAACGGCGCTTCCGCGCGTCTTGTTAGAATGCCGGAGGACGCATCACGCTGCTGTGAGCAGCAGACGTATCACGCTGCTGTGAGCGCAGGTATTGAATAGTAGATGGAATAGGCAGCTGGGAATGGGCAACTGGATCAGCACCATCGGCGGGGCTGGGGGCGAGAGCATTCCAGTAGATCGCCGTCCCCAACTCAAGGATCGTTTACGGCACCAGATCACAAGGAGTGACATGACAGAGATTGCTCAGATTCATGCGCGAGAGATCCTGGATTCGCGTGGGAACCCGACTGTAGAAGCGGATGTGGTGCTCGACAGCGGCGTGGTAGGCCGCGCCGCGGTACCGAGTGGCGCTTCCACCGGCGAACACGAGGCAGTCGAGCTGCGCGACGGCGATAAGTCGCATTATCTGGGCAAGGGTGTTTTGGGCGCAGTTGAGAATATCGAGAGCATTCTCTCCCCGGAGCTGACCGGGATGGACGCTACCAACCAGCGCCTGATCGACGCAACGATGATCTCGATCGACGGCACTGACAACAAAGGGAAGCTGGGAGCGAACGCAATCCTGGCCGTCTCGATGGCCTGCGCCCGCGCCTCGGCAACGGCGCTGAAGATCCCGCTCTACCGCTACCTTGGCGGCGTCAATGCCTCCGTCCTGCCCACGCCCATGATGAACATCATCAACGGCGGCGCGCATGCGGATAACAACGTCGACTTCCAGGAGTTCATGATCATGCCCGTCGGCGCCGAGCGATTCTCGGACGCATTGCGCTGGGGCGTCGAGGTCTTTCACACGCTCAAGAGCGTGCTGAAGAAGCGCGGCTACAGCACGGCCGTGGGCGATGAGGGTGGCTTTGCACCCTCGTTGAAATCCAACGTAGAAGCCGTTGAAGTGATCCTGGAAGCCATCGAGGAAGCCGGCTTCAAAGCGGGTGAGGATGTCGCGCTCGCGCTCGATCCGGCGGCCAGCGAGTTCTACAACAAAGAGACCAGCACCTACGTCTTCAAGAAGTCCGACAAGTCCGAGAGGACCTCGGACGAGATGGCGCGCTTCTGGGAGAGCTGGGTGCGGCAATATCCCATCGTCTCCATCGAAGACGGTCTCGCAGAAGACGACTGGGACGGCTGGCGCTCAATGACGGAGCTGCTCGGCGAACGAGTGCAGCTGGTCGGCGATGATCTATTTGTAACCAACACAGATCGTTTGCAGCGCGGGATCGAAGAAGGCGTCGCCAATTCGATTCTGATCAAGGTCAACCAGATCGGCACCATCAGCGAAACGCTCGAAGCGATCGAGCTGGCGCGCCGCTACGGCTACACCTCGATCATCTCGCACCGCAGCGGCGAGACCGAAGACACCTTCATCGCGGACCTCGCAGTCGGCACGGGCGTGGGACAGATCAAGACCGGTTCCGCCTCGCGCACGGACCGTATCGCCAAATACAACCAGCTGCTTCGCATCGAAGAAGAGCTGGGACAGGCGGCAGAATTCCTCGGCATCGAGGCTGTCAATTTCGACGAGTAACGACCGCGGAGGCACACGCCTCCGCCCAAGGAAACCACCCTCTATGATGACCAGAAATCTATGTGCGGCGCTGTTTGCATTGCCCCTCGCCGCGGCTCCGCTCTTTGCGCAATCCACCACCGGCACAGCACCCACCCGCACGGCGCCAGCCCCTACATCACGAACGCAGCAGACACCCGCGACTACCGGTAGCACCGCAACCGCGCCGGGGGAGATCACGCCGCCCGCACACCCGATCACCGTCACCCAGACCCGCGAGATGTTTGACTTGATGGGCTTTCAGAAGCTGCTCAACGGCAATCTTACGCAGATGATCTCCATGCAGAAGCAGTCCGCCCCCTTTGTGCCCGAGGATGTGTGGACCGACCTGCAGACCAGCTTTGACAAGACCGATTACGTCGCCCTCTTCCAGCCCGTCTACGCCAAATATCTATCACAGGAAGACGCGACCAAGGCGCTGGAATTCTATCGCACCCCGGCCGGCCGTCACGTCGTCGAGACCATGCCTCCACTCATGCACGACATCATGGTCGTCGCGCAACAGAACGGGCAGAAGGTGGGCCGCGAGGTCATCGACCGGCACCGTCCGGAGATCGAAGCAGCGCAGAAGAAGTATCAGCAGGAGCAGCAGGGCGGAGGGGCAGCACCCTCTCTGAATGGCCCTTCGCCATCTTCGCCGGGCAGCACCTCCCCCCGCGGCAGCACGACCGCTCCGGGTGCCTCCAAGGCGCCGAGCACCACGCCGAAACCGCCCATGCAGTAGCCATCTGGTCTAGTGTCATCTTGAGCGTAACCGAAGGGTGGAGTCGAAAGATCGGCTTCATCTTGTAATAAGGAGCGGCGCGAAGCGCCGTTCAACCAAGACCGCATATCGAGAGCACCGCTTAGACCGGGAGCCGCTTTGAACGGAAGTTCAGGGCGGCTTTCAATTTTTGTGGCCACAGCGGGTCCATGCACGGACGCTCCACTAGCAGAAAGAACACTCCCCCGACCAGAAGAATGACAGGCAGAATGATCGCACTCTGCACCAGCAGGTTCAGCAGAAAATCATGGAAGAAGATCGCTCGCCGGCTTACCTTGAACATCACCGCGATGACGAAGAAGTGCCACAGATAGATCGAGTAGCACATACCTCCGATGGTCGCGACCCATTCGGTGCGAAAGATCTTCTGAAAAAGTACGCCGCGAAACGCGCCCATGTAGGCGACCAGCATCAGCTCCGGCAGGAACAGGAAGACCCAGGGAGGGCCATTCACAAACAGGGCCGCCCACGCCAGAACGCTGGCCGCATCCCATAGCCACGTGGTGCGCCAGCGCGTCATCTCCAGCACATACAGATCACTGAGCAGCAAGCCCGCCAGAAAGTACTGCAGGTAGAAGACGATCGTGAGCCACAGGGGAGAGGAGCCGGAAAGATGCGGGTACAGAAAACGTCCCTGAATATACGCAATCACCAGGCAGGCCACGAGGAGCAGCGTTCTGCGCGCAACGGCAGAGCGGATGCGGAAGAGCTGCGTAAGCAAGGGAACAAGCAGATAGAACTGTGCTTCGATCTCCAGCGACCAGGCCACTGGAATAATTGTGCTGACCGCGCGAAAGATTATTCCGTGGAGATAGACCGCACTCGTAAGCGCATGGACAATGACCGAGCGAAAGGACTCGTGTACGTAGAAGTGAACTGCGATGCCCGTCAGCAATAGGCAGAGCAGATACGGCGGCTCCAGACGCGTAAGGCGCCGCAAATAGTAGCTTTTTAGCGAGACGCGGCCTTGTCCGAGCAGGTGCTGGCGCGCAAAAGGACGGCCCAGGATAAAGCCGCTGATGACAAAGAAGAGTTGGACGCCCAGGTGTCCATGCGTGAATGCGTCAAGGATGGGTCCATACCAGGCGTGGTACGTGTAAGTGAGTCCACTTCGCGAATACAACTCCGCGGAGAGATGGAAAGAGATTACCGACATGATCGCGACAAAGCGCAGTCCGTCGATCTCCGGAATCCAGCTGGAACCACTGGTGATGCGTCGAAAGCGCGACAGAGTGGCTGAGAGCATGAGTGGGGTAAGTCGCCGGTGCGGGCGCCCCTCTTAATGTACTATCGACACGGGTTCAGGGTACGAAAGAGACGATAATGAGACGATGAAACGACCGCTGGTGTTGGCGATTCTGGATGGATGGGGCTACCGCGCACAGCGCGAAGCCAATGCGATTGCGCAGGCGCGCAAGCCGACCTATGACACACTGCTGGCGCAGTTTCCCAATACACTGCTGCATGCCTCCGATCACTTCGTCGGACTGCCCGACGGTCAGATGGGCAACAGCGAAGTCGGGCATCTGAATATCGGCGCAGGCCGCGTGGTCTCGATGGACATCACGCGCATCGACGCTCTGATCGCGAGCGGAGCCTTCTTCGATCATCCTGTCATCGCCGCCGCGATGAAGCGTGCGCGCGAGGGTGGACGCCAGCTGCATCTGCTCGGCCTGGTCTCCGATGGCGGCGTGCATTCGCAGCAGGCACACCTCCATGCGTTGCTGAAGGCCGCAAGGCACCATGGTGCGGAGCGTGTCTTCGTGCATGCATTTCTTGACGGTCGCGACACGCTGCCCACAAGCGGTGCTGGCTATCTGGAGAAGCTCGACTTCGCCATGCGTGAGATCGGCGTCGGCGAACTCGCCACGGTGAGCGGCCGTTATTATGCTATGGATCGCGACCGGCGCTGGGAACGCGAGCGCAAAACCTCGGACGCAATGGTGAAGGGTCACGCCGAGGGTGGCGCCTACAGCGACGCAATCGCGCGCGTGAAAGAGTGCTACAACAACGGCCTCACGGATGAGTTCATCATTCCCTTCGTGGTCACCGGCGCCGAGGGTGAGCCGGTGACCCGGGTGCGCGATGAGGATGTCTGCCTCTGCTTCAACTTCCGCGCCGACCGTGTACGCCAGATTACGCGCGTGCTGGCGCGCGAAAGTGGACTGACGAAAGACGGCGGCCGCTCGCTCCCTGGCGCCGAGGACCTGGACCGGGAGATCCCGCGTGACGAGATTCCGAAAAACCTGCACTATGTCACGATGACGCAGTACGACAAGCAGTTCACGCTGCACATGGTGATCCTGCCGGAGTCGATGGAAAACCTGCTGGCGAACGTCCTGGCCGAGGCGCAGCTCCGCAACCTGCGCGTGGCCGAGACAGAGAAGTACGCCCACGTGACCTACTTTTTCAACGGCGGCATCGAGAAGGAGTTCCCGGGCGAAGACCGGCAGATGGTGCAATCGCAGAAGGTCGCAACCTACGATTTGGCGCCAGAGATGAGCGCGCAGGGCATCGCCGATATCGTAACCAGGACAATTGCAGATTCAGCATTCGACCTGGTGGTCGTCAACTTCGCCAATGCCGACATGGTGGGGCACTCCGGCAAGCTGGAGCCGACCATTAAGGGTGTCGAGACCGTAGACGCATGCCTCGGCCAGATCTATGCAGCGATGAAGCAGCACGGCGGCGCGATGCTGATCACTGCCGACCACGGCAACGCCGAGATGCTGGTCGATCCCAAAGGCGGTGGCCCGCACACCGCGCACACCACCAATCCCGTGCCCCTTATCCTGGTCAGTGAAAATGCGTCACAATATCAGTTACGTGAAGGCGGCTCGCTGCGCGACATCTCCCCAACCATCCTCGCAATGCTCGGCCTTGAACAGCCCTGCGAGATGAGCGGCGCGGATCTGCGCATCTCAAAGTAACCACATATCTACCCAACAAGGAGAGAAGATGAAGATTTCAGCAAGGAATCAGTTGCGGGGCGTAGTCGAAGAGATCGCGCTAGGCGTGGTTACGGCCAAAGTCAGCGTACGCGTCGGCGACAACCTGATCGAGAGCGTCATTACCCGTCAGAGCGTCGAAGAGATGGGCCTGAAAAAAGGCGACGCAGTCACGGCGCTCATCAAATCGACAGAAGTCATGCTCATGGTGGATTGATGGCAGGTCAGAGGCGTTTCCGCCGTGCTTGAAATTTTGCGGTTTTAAAACTTCATGCCCCGAGCAAAGAGCTGCGTTTGCACTCCATCATCGTGGGCCCGCCGCCTCGACGCGCGCGGGTGATGGATTCATGCGCAACGCGGTACGTAGCGATCACGTCGTTGCCATCCACTGGAATGACCGGGATCTCATCGGGTATCGCCGTCTTCCGAGAAGAGTTGCGGATTCTCTTGAGCGGAGCGCCTTCACCCTCGATAGCGTCTAAGACGTAGAGAATGGGCAGCGCGTGGGCGCGAGCGAGTTGCAGCGACTCTGCAGAAAGAACCTCCCCGAGATTTCCCTTGAGGAAGACCACGACGGTGGAGACCTTCGCATTGCCTCCATGCGCCAAAGCCAGGCCGGTCGCCATCGCTATCTTTTCCACGAGTCCGCTGATGCCACCGATTAGCTTGACAGATGCCGAGCGAAGCTCGTCTTCAAGGGCAGCAGGTACCGCGCCCACAAACGTGTCTCTCGCCTGCAGATCGAGCGTCGCACCCACCAAGCTCGCCACTCCGCATGCGCCAGCAGCGCGGGAACGCTTGCTCTCGGCAGACACGCCGCAGCGTAGCAAGCGTTCCTGCATGCGTCGCATCGTCTCGTCGCTGATCAAGGGCGAGGGGCTGATCAGCAGCGAGCGGCTGCTCTGCGCGGCAAGCCAGGCGGACTCGGGAGTCTTTTTCATCGCGCCGGAGATGCTCAGGCCCGCGCCGGATTCCGCTTCTCCGTATCCAGCCCCAACTCCGTCATTGCCGCCTGTGCGCGTGCCGCATCGAAGCTCCCCTCGCGCACCAGCTTCGATAGCGTCGCAGCCACGATCGACTCCGCATCCACCTCGAAGTGACGCCGCAGGTGCTCGCGGTTATCGCTGCGCCCGAAGCCATCCGTCCCCAGCGAGACAAGCCTGGTAGTCAGCCACGGCGCCAGCTGGTCCGGAATCGCCTTCACGTAGTCGGTCGCCGCGATGATCGGGCCCTGCGCTCCGCTGAGCGTCGTCACAATGTACGGCTCTCGCGGCGCCTCCGCCGGGTGCAGCCGGTTCCAGCGCTCCACCTCGAGCGCCTCGCGCCGCAGCTCGTTATAGCTGGTCACACTCCACACCGCCGCCTGCACGCCATACTTTTCAACAAGAATCGTTTGTGCGCGCAATGCCTCGTTCAGGATCGGGCCGCTGCCAAAGAGCTGCACCGTTGCGTTGCCAGCCGGCGCATTTTTGAACCGGTAAATGCCGCGCACGATCCCGTCGCGTGCACCCTCCGGCATCGGCGGCATCGGGTAGTCCTCGTTGTACATCGTGATGTAGTAGAAGAGATCCTCGCCCTCCGCGTACATGCGCCGGATGCCGTCCTGCAGAATCACCGCTAGCTCATAGACGTAGGCTGGATCGTACGTAGCGCAGGTGGGCACTGTGCTCGCCAGCAGAAGGCTATGCCCATCCTGGTGCTGCAGCCCCTCGCCCAGCATGGTAGTGCGCCCAGCGGTGCCTCCCATCAGGAAGCCCTTGCCGCGAGAATCGGCAAAGGCCCAGATCATATCACCGACCCGCTGAAAGCCAAACATCGAGTAGTACATAAAGAAGGGAATCGTCGGCACGCCATAGTTGGCATACGCTGTACCCGCCGCGGTGAAGGAGGCCATCGAGCCCGCTTCGGTGATGCCTTCCTCCAGGATCTGACCGTCTTTCTCCTCGCGATAGTAAAGCAGCATGCCGACGTCGTGCGGCTCATATTTCTGCCCCTCGCTCGCGTAGATGCCCACTTGCCGTATCGCCGACTCCAGGCCGAAGGTGCGGCCCTCGTCCGGCACAATCGGCACGATCAACTTGCCGTGCTCCGGATCCTTCATCAGGTGTCGCAGGATGCTGACAAACCCCATCGTCGTCGAGACCGTCCGGTCTTTCGACCCCGCCGTCCACTCCCCGTAATACTCCAGCCCGGGAGCGTTGAACTGCAGCTCCGGCACCTCCCGGTCTGGCAGATACCCGCCCAGCTCCTGACGGCGCTCGTGCATGTAGGTGAGCTCGGGACTCTCGGCGGCTGGGCGATACGGCGCGCCGGACTTCGCCGCCTCTTCCGGCACTGGAATATCGAAGCGCCTCACAAAAGCCGCGAGCGCGTCGTCGGTCAGCTTTTTCTCCTGGTGGGAGGCGTTGCGCGCTTCGCTCGATCCCAGTCCGTAGCCCTTCACCGTCTTCGCCAGAATCACGGTTGGGCCACCCTTGTGCTCAATCGCCCGTTTGTACGCGTTGTAGACCTTCGCCGGATCGTGACCGCCGCGATGCAGCCTGCCCAGCTCATCGTCGCTCATATCGCGGACCAGATCGAGCAGCTCCGGATACTTCCCGAAGAACTGCTTGCGGGTATACGCGCCGCCCTTCGCCTTGAAGGCCTGGTAGTCGCCGTCCACGCACTCGCTCATGCGCTGTTGCAGCAGCCCCGAGTGATCGCGCTCAAACAGGCGATCCCAATCCGCACCCCAGATGACTTTGATCACATTCCAGCCGGCGCCGTGGAAGACACCTTCCAACTCCTCGATCACCCGCTTATTGCCGCGCACCGGACCATCCAGCCGCTGCAGATTGCAGTTCACCACGAAGATCAGGTTGTCCAAATTTTCGCGCGTCGCCACCGTGAGTGCCCCCAGTGTCTCCGGCTCGTCGGTCTCGCCATCGCCCACGAAGACCCAAACCTTCCGGTCGGTCTTCTCGATGAGCTTGCGATTCTCCAGGTACTTCATGAACCGCGCCTGGTAGATAGCGTTGATCGGCCCCAGCCCCATCGAAACGGTAGGGAAGCGCCAGAAGTGCGGCATCAGCCACGGATGCGGATACGACGACAGCCCCGGCTCTCCGCGCAGTTCATGGCGGAAGTGTTTCAGGTGCACATCGTCCAGGCGACCCTCAAGGTAGGCGCGGGCATAGACACCAGGCGAGGCATGCCCCTGGAAGTAGATGAAATCGCCCGGCTGCTCGCCGTACTTCGCGCGGAAGAAGTGGTTGAAGCCTACCTCCAGCAGCGTCGCCAACGACGAGTAGGTCGAGATGTGGCCGCCGATCCCGGGATCCTTCTTGTTCTGGCCGTGCACCATGGCCATGGCGTTCCAGCGCAGCAGGCTTTCCACCCGGCGCTCGTGCTCGCGGTTTCCCGGATACGGCAGCTCCTGATCAACGGGAATGGTGTTGACATATGGGGTCGTCAAGCTGGAGGAGGTCCCAACACCGATCTCCTGACCCCTCTGCTGCAGCGCGTCAAGGAGCTCCGCACCCTGCGCCGGATCCTCGGCAACTACGTCCTCGAATGCTTCGATCCACTCGGCTAATTCAGCGGAAAAACCCGGCTCAACGGCGGCTACAAGTGTTGTATTCATCACTACGAATGATACTACTGACGCCCGCTGACTGGGGCGGAGGACCCTGAGTCAGAGAAATCGCTTTCAATCTACCGTAGTACATTGGTACATATGGCGGACACCAAGGGAGTTGTCGAAGTCGAGCGGATCCAGACTGGCGTTCGTATGGAAAAGCGTCTGCTCAAGGTACTTAAGGCGGTGGCCGAGCTGAAGGACATGAGTCTGGGTGATTTGCTCGAAGGAATTGTGCTTCACGCCTTTGAAGGAAAGTCCGCGTTCTCCCCACAGACTCTGAAAGAGATCGAGCAGTTCAGGAACATCTATGGCATGACCCTGCGTGCGTCCGATAGCCATCGGTTGAAGGAGCGCAAATGAAAAGCGGCGCATGGATTGAGAGCTGTCTCATAAAGCGGTGCAAGAACACGCACTAACGATTGCGAGAATGCATGATATCCGATGGTGTTCTTTCAGGACCCGATCACGACCGGGCGGAACGGACCTTCCGCAAGCTCGCCCGTCACGACACCTCGCGCTGGGCCTTGACCGGGGGATTCGCTGCTGAAATTCACATTGGGCACAGTGGAGGCAAATCTGCGCCACGCCCTCTTCATGACATAGACTTTATCGTCAACTCTTTCGACTGCATTCCTGAGAGCCTGGGGCGCGAATTTCTGGTCCGCCACGTTCATCCGGACGATCCTCCGGGAAGGACTCTGCTGCAATGCGTCGATCCTGAAACCGGAGTACGAGTCGACGTCTTCCGAGCCTACGGTGCTGTGATGAACCGCGTATCACTGATTGATCCGTCCTTCGAGTCACTCAGAATGATCTCGCTTCAAGATCTGACGGCTCGAGCTGCACGGCTCAGCTGGGATCTGCTGGGTAACAAACCAGTCGCACCGAAGTACGTGAGAGACTTCCTGAGGCTTTTAGTGGTGGTAAACGCCGACGATGTTGAATTCGTCTGGCAAGAGCACAGAAATCCTCATAGCCCGGAGAGCTTTGCGGAGGCGGCTCAGGAGATTGGAGGGCTCATCGAATCCCATTCACACCTGCTCATCCGTCCGACGTACTCAACCGACGTGACCGCACTCTGCGAACGGTGCAGGAATTCCGCGGCATTCCGCTTAGCCGACCCTGGACTGGTGCTCTCGCTCCTGGGCTATTGCTGACGAGGAAACATCGCGGACACAAAACCACAACCGCCGCCTCCTCGCAAGCGCGCCTTTTCAACAGAAGTGTGAAAAAGCCTGTGAAATAGCCGGTCGTCTATGCCGCAAACATAGGATTGGAGAGGCTTTCAACACTCTGCACCATTCTTGCTGCGGTCCAGATTACGTGGAGTAATCCGCATTAATATGCACGTACTCCGCCGTTAAATCCGTGGTCCAGAAACGACAGCTGCCGCTGCCGACGCCCAGGTCGATGCTGACCGTGAACTCCCGCTGTTTCAGGTAGACATGCGCGGCACTCTCGTCGAATGCCGGCGCGAGCCCACCCCCGCTGCAGACCGGCAGATCGCCAAAACGAATCGCGATGCGCGCCGGATCGAGCTTTGCTCCGGAGTAGCCGATCGCCGCCAGCAAACGGCCCCAGTTCGGATCGCTGCCCGCCCAGGCCGTCTTCACCAGTGGCGAGCCCGCTATCGTCCGCGCTACACGCAGCGCATCGGCATCATCGGCCGCGCCCTGGATCTCCAGTTCAACCACATGCGTCACGCCCTCACCGTCGCCGACGATCTGCTTCGCCAACGAGGTGCAGACCTCCCTAAGTGCTCGCTCGAAGTGCCAGCGACTCCCGTCACTTTCAAGTGACACGCCGCTGGCTCCGCTCGCCAGCAGCAGGACCGTGTCGTTGGTCGACATGTCTCCGTCGATCGAGATGCGATTGAAACTCCCCTCCACTGCTCTCCCGAGCAAGCATTGCAGGGTCGCCGATTCGCTCACCGTATCTGTAAACAGGTACACCAGCATGGTCGCGTGCGGTATGCGTAAATCGGGCCCGATCATTCCTGCACCCTTGGCCACCCCGGCGATCCGGACCTCCCCATCCCCGTCTACCCTCACCGTCGCAAACGCCATTTTAGGCTGGGTGTCCGTCGTCATGATGGCTTCGGCGAAGCTCCGCAGGTGCGCCGGCGAATCGCCTAGCGCTGCCCCCACTGCGGGCAGTGCGGTCACGATCTTCTCCGCCGGCAGCGGCACCCCGATGATGCCGGTAGACGAAGGAAAGACCGCGTGCGGATCGCAGCCGAAGAGCGCGCCCGCCGCCGCGCACACCTGCTGGCAGGCCTCCAGGCCCGCCTCGCCCGTCGCGCAGTTGGCGTTGCCGGCATTTACCACCACGGCCTGCACCCGGGCCGCGTTCTTCGCCAGGTGGCGTTGACCGATTACCAGCGGCGCCGCCACAATCTGATTGCTCGTGAACATAGCCGCCGCCGTTGCCGGGCGTTCGGCGACAGCGCATGCCAGATCCGGATTGCCGCTCGCCTTAATGCCAGCGCGAACCGCACCAAGGCGAAAACCGCGGGGGAGGGAAGTATCCATCGCTTCACTCTATCCCGGCCGAAGCCGTCTCGCATAAGCGAGATCTCTCATAACGCTGTCATCCCGGCCGGAGTTGCACCCAAAGGTGTCAACTCCACAAAACTGTCATCCCGGCCGGAGTTGCGCCAAAGGTGTCAACGAAGCGGAGGGATCTGCTGTTCGTCTCTTCGCCTTAAAGTCGGCAGGCACTACCCTAACCACATGAACGAAAGTCAGAAGAACGACGCCACACATCCCTCCAATCCCCCGAACGGACAGCCTCCTCCATTCGCAGAGTTGCGAGCGATCCACGTCGCGCGCGGCGAGGCAGTGGTTCTGCACGACCTCTCCTTGACCATCGCGAGCGGTGAGCACGTCGCGATCCTGGGACCGAACGGCTGCGGCAAGTCTACCCTGCTCAAAGTGCTCACCTGCGAGTGCTATCCCATGCCCGACCCCACGCAAACGAGCGGCTCCCGCAGCCGTATTTTTGGACGGGAGCGCTGGGATGTCAGCGAGTTGAGAAAGCGTCTCGGCGTTGTCGCGGCGGAGCTCCCCGGCCCCAGCACCGCGAAGACCGCTGGTCTGGATGCCGTCCTCTCCGGCTTTTTCGCGAGCTCAACCCTTTGGCCCAACTTCCACGTCACCGCAGCCATGCGGACGGCCGCGACCGAAGCGCTTGAGCTCATGGAGGCCCGCCATCTCGCGGGCAAACGGGTGGCCGAGATGTCTGCTGGCGAGGTACGCCGAGTCATGATTGCGCGTGCGCTAGTGCATCGCCCGGAGATGCTCCTGCTCGATGAGCCGTCGAACGCCCTCGACATGGCGGCCCAGCGGGGCCTGCGCGAGAGCCTGCGCCGCGTCGCGCAATCCGGAACCGGGCTCGTCATGGTCACGCACCACCTAGCCGATCTCCTGCCGGAGATCCAACGCGTGCTGATGATGCACGAGGGCCGGATCATCGGTGACGGCTCCCGGGAACAGATGATTACGCCTGCTCGTCTCCAGGAGCTCTTTGGGATCCCGATCGAGCTCATCAGCCACGAAGGCTACTTCCATTCTTGGGCCTGATCTGGCGAACAAAGTACCCAGACTCTGCGTACCTGGTTGGCAATGCAGTTATTAGCGCATCCAAAAGCAGGTATGTTCATCTCCTGTTCGAAAAAGCAAGCTGCGGGGGAAGTCTCCTGTCTTCACATGTCCAACGCGCAGACGTCGAGCCCTCAACCGGCCCGCCACAGGCACCGAAGCCGTTTAGCCCTGGGCAAATCTTGGCTGCTCGCTCTGGCTGCGGCCAGCGGCTTGCTTAGCGTCCCAGCGCGCGCCCGTGCCGATGTCGGCCTCTTCCTCAACGAACCCACAGGGCTAGGCGCCTCCCGCTACACCAGCGCCGGACACTCCGCCGTGTACCTTTCGGACATCTGCCCGGCCTCCCCGGTCAAGCTCCGCATGTGCGCTCCCGGAGAACAGGGCTCCGTTCTCTCTACCTATATCGATCTCAAGGAAGACAGCCCCTACGAGTGGAACATCATTCCATTGAGTGTCTATCTCTACGGGCAGAAGGACCCGGCCGCCCAACCGCTCTACGCCTCTGAGCCGATGAAGAAGGCCCTCGAAGCGCGCTTCGCGATGGGGTATCTCGGCTCGGTCTGCTCCACGGCCGCCTGCCAGAATGACCCGCATGCCCGCTGGCGCGACCTGGTCGCCTCCACCTTCGTTCGCGACAGCTACCTCTTCGCTGTCAGTACCACTCGCGAGCAGGATGGGAAGCTCGTCGATGACTACAACGCAATGCCCAATGTCAATCACTTCAATGGATTCACCAACAACTGCGCCGACTTCGCCAAGCGCGTCATCAACACCTACTTTCCCGGCGCCGCCCGCCCCGACTATCTAAACGACTTCGGCATGACCAGCCCCAAAGCCATTGCCCGCTCCTTCACTCACTACGCCGAGCGTCATCCGGAGCTGGGCCTCTACGTTGTCCGCTACACCCAGCAGCCGGGCACCCTGCGCCGCAGCGGCACCTGCCGCAATGGTCTGGAGGTCGGCTTTCACATGAAGAAGTGGCTGATCCCGATCACCTACATCAGTTATCACGTCACCGGCGCCCTCATGCTCGAATACGTCCTGACCGCCCGCTTCAACCCCAAGACCGAGCTGGCTCAGCATCCCTCGGCAGAGGTTACGGAGCTCAGCTACGCCCTTCGCGCCGCCAGGCGCGAGGGATTCCCGGACCAGGCGGCACTCCTTCAGGCGCAGATTCAGACCGATCGCGCGGCGCTGCTGGGCTCGGAAAAAAGCTGGGCCGCCTACAGGGAACGTTTCGCCGCCATCGTGCAGGATGCTGCCGCCTCGGGCGTCATCCGCACGCCCCAAGAGCTGCCCCAGCTGCTCTCCGAGCTCAATCGCGACACCACTCCCCGCATCGACCCCGACGGCAGCGCCTGGCTTGAGGTGAGCCATGGCCCGGACTCCCGTATCGAACGCCGTTCGGTCGGCATCACCCGCGCCACCGTTCTCCAGCCCGGCTCGGACCCGCAACTGGCCTATCGGCTCATGCTCGGCAGGGTGAATTTTGTGCTCCACGCCTCCTCCGGCCATCGCGAATCGATGAGCGACTTCGCGGAGGACTGGAGCATTCTAGAAAAGCTGCATGACGCGCAGCTGCATGATGCTGGTCGCCTGGGCAAAAACTCGGTCGCCACCTCCCGCCCGGCGGCAAATCCGGTGGGGAACTAAGGTTTTGCCGGATCAATCCCGGCCCCTTGACCCAGCCCCGGCCTCGGCGTTAAGTTGAAATTACACGGGAAAGGAGGATGATCCAACGCATGAATATTTCAGATGGTAGTTGTTGCACTACAACACGTGAGGTGACTGAGGCTTAGGGCGTCCACGCTCTAGACCTGGCGAAACCGCACCACCACTCGCCGAGGCCCACTTCTTACCTCGACTGCTCGATTGGGAAGCAGAACAGGGAATCGAGAAGCGTGGACGCCTCAGGTCAACCTCAACAGTCCACCGGTGATCAGGGCCCGCTGCCAGCGTATGACGCGGGCCCTTCACTTTGGGACTCGCCGTCCAGGCAAACGCGCCTTCGGCGCCTTCCCATCTCCGCACTTCTCAAGTTGTTTTCGTACCTTGCGTACTTTGCGGTGAATCGAAGACCAGCGAAGTAACCGTGTTCGACCCCCTCGCGCCTTGCATTCGTATGAATAATTCCGCCTTTCTTTTTGACAGAAATTCCCCTCCAGCCATAAAACATTGTGAGAACGTGTAGTTTTGGAGTCATGTATTCCGGTCGCGCAAAGAGTCCGAGATCTTGCGGAACGGCTGGTGGTCATTGAGACCGTCGCGGGCGAAGTGCGGCCCGAAGCGGTGCCTCCTGACTTCCGTGTCTGCGCGAAACTGCGCCACCCGCTTTCGTCCTTAGCGGGCAAAGCCGGCTTCGACGCTTTGCTCTCGCGTGCTCTCACCTTGGCAAAAGCGGAATTTCCACAACTGGCCCCAACAAGAGTGGGCGCTGACGGCTGCGTCGAAGGATTGACGCAGGTCCAGCCGCCACTGGGCACGCGAGAGGCTGCTCAGGCCGAGATTGCTCTGATCGCCCACATGATGGCGCTGCTCTGCACGTTCCTGGGTGAAGCTTTGGCGCTTCGCTTAATCCAGAATGTATGGCCCGATGCCTCCCTGAACGACAGTGATTATGGGAAGGAGACGACAGTTTGAACTATCCAGATAAGGTGAAAATAGACCAGTTACCAACCGGGGTTCCGGGACTCGACGAGATATTGGGAGGAGGAATTCCAGAGTTTTCTTTCAATATCATCGCGGGTGCTCCAGGCTCCGGGAAGACCACTCTGGCCCATCAATTTCTGTTCGCGAACGCGACTCCCGAACGGCCTGCGCTTTACTTCACCGTGCTGGGAGAGCCCGCAATCAAGATGCTGCGATACCAGCAGCAGTATGACTTTTTCGATCAGTCCAAGCTGGGCAACTGCATCCGCTTTATCAACCTGGGCGACATCGTGCTGGAGCAGACTCTGGATGCAGTGCTCGCGGCCATCGTCAAAGAGGTTGAGGCGGCGAACCCGGGCGTCGTGATCGTAGATTCCTTCCGCACCGTCGCACGCAAGGCGGAAGACGGATCAAGCGATGTGGAATTACAAGCCTTCGTGCAGCGCCTTGCACTCTATCTGACCAGTTGGGAGGTGACGAGCTTTCTGGTCGGGGAGTACACCGAGTTCGAAGTCCGCGATAATCCCGTGTTCACTATCGCGGACGGCCTCATCTGGCTCTCTCAAGTCGTGGAGCGGAACTCGATCACCCGCAAGCTGCAGGTTGTGAAGCTGCGGGGACAGGGGTCCGTACCAGGCTTGCATACCTTCCGGATAACCCACGCCGGCATACAAGCATTCTCCAGAACCTCCGGCCTGACAGGGCGGAAGGTGAAGACCGCAGCCTCGCGGCGGCTTTCGACTGGAGTTCCGGAGCTGGACCGAATGCTCGAGGGAGGCGTTCCAGAGGGCGATAGCCTGCTAGTAGCCGGCCCCTCCGGAAGCGGAAAGTCGGTGTTGGCCACCCAATTCATCGCCGAAGGTTTGAGGAGGGGTGAGCCGGGCATTATCGCGATCTTCGAGGAGCGTCCAGATTACTATGTGGGCCGCGCCGCCAGCTTCGGGATGGATCTTGAAGCAGCTCGGGAGAACGGCACGCTCAACGTAATCTATCTTCGTCCCCTCGATCTTTCCGTGGACGAGGCGTTGCAGGAGATCCTCGATGCCGTTCACAAGATCGGCGCGAAACGCCTGGTGATCGACTCTTTAACGGGCTTCGAGATGGCGCTTGCACCCGGCTTCCGCACCGATTTTCGTGAGTCGCTTTATCGGATGATCGCTGCCCTGACAGGAACTGGCGTGACGGTCCTGAGTACGGTCGAGATAGAGGAGTCGTTTACCTCTTTAGCCTTCAGTACCTTCTCGATCTCGTTCCTCACCGACGACCTGATCCGGCTTCGCTATGTTGAGATCGAAGGCGAACTCCGCAAGATCATGATCATCATCAAGATGCGCGGTGGCAATCACAGCAAAGCGATCCGGGAGTACGAGATCACCTCCGAGGGTGTGGTCATCGTCGGTCCGATCCTCAAGAACTACAGGGGCCTTATCACCGGTGTTCCAGAACGGCTAAACTCATCCGGAACCAGCGAGCGGCCCTCAGATAGACAAGAGATCGCAAAATAAGAGTTCTCTGTGAGGCGAGCGATGTCGGCTAACACCACTAGATCGATTTCGAACCTGCCGGATCTCTGCCACGCACTCACGCACTCCTCGCCCTTTCCCATGGCGATGGTGGAAGGCGTCGATCAGGTCTTACGCCACGTCAACCCTGCGTTTTGCCGCCTGGTCGGAGAGGCAGAGGGAACCCTGCTCGGCACGTCCATTGCTGCATGCCTGCCCCACTCTGACGGTTGCTTGTCGATTCTGGCGCGCGTGAATCGCACAGGTGAGCCGGAGAGTCACACGGAGCAGAGGACCGCTGAACGGCAACTAGTCTGGTCCTACTCTGTATGGCCGGTTCTACCTGAAGGCGAACGGCCACTCGGCGCCATGATTCTGATCACTGAGACCTCTGAGTTTCACCAGCAGGCGACTGCTATGAATCAGGCACTCATGGTCTCCGCTGTGCGCCAGCATGAGCTTGCCGAGGCCGCGGACATCCTGGCTGTTCAGATGAGCAATGAAATCGCGGAGCGAAAAAGGAGTGAACAAGAACTGGGGGCCAGCGAATCGCGGCTCAGTCTGGCGCTCGAATCTGCCAAAGCGAGCACCTGGGAATGGGACGTCGAGATGAACAGCTTGCGATGGTCCGATGCGATACGAGCGCTTCCTGGCTTCAAGAAGAACAGTCGCGAGGCCTCGTATGAAGCTTGGCGTGCGAGTGTTTATCCGGAGGATCGCGCAGCGGTGGACAGCGCGAGAGATCAGGCAGCAAATTGTTCCCCCCGGATAAATGTAGAGTTCCGCGTTCAGGATGGTGATGGCTCCATCTGCTGGATGTTGATTCGTGGGCGCCTGGGCCGGGTTGAGGGTGGCCGTGCGATGACCTATTCCGGCATCATTCTCGACATCACGGAACGGAAGCACGGCGAACAAGCGCTTCTCCGCAGTGAAAAACTGAATGGAGTGGGCCGCATGGCAGCCACTCTTGCGCACGAGATCAACAATCCACTGGATGCCGTAATGAACGCGGTCTATCTCGCGAAACTCACTCCTGGAGTCCCGGAGCCTGCGCACCACTTTCTCGACATTGCAGACGAGGAGCTACGGCGCGTTGCTCACATGGCCAGGCAGTCGCTGGGATTCTATCGCGAGTCTATCTCGCCTACCACCTTTTCCGTCGACACTCTGCTGGACTCGGCGCTCGGTCTCCTGAAGAACAGGATTAACGTGAGATCGATAACGATCGAGAGGCAAAGCGACGAAGATCTGAACATCACGGGCGTCTTCGGGGAGCTGCGCCAGGTCTTCGTGAACCTCATCTCCAATAGCCTGGATGTGCTCGATAAGAACGGAACCATCAAGCTGCGGACATCCTTGTCTACCTCTCTTCGCGACGGAAGACAACGGGTCAGGATCACCGTCGCCGACAACGGCAAAGGGATCGGCGTTCTTCAGCTAACGCGCGTCTTCGAACCCTTCTTCACCACTAAAGGCGAGTTGGGAACGGGCTTAGGACTTTGGGTGACGAAACAGCTCGTCGAGAAGCATGGCGGCGCCATCCAGGTTCGCTCTTGTACTAAGAGTCCGCACGTTGGGACGGTGTTCTCGATCACCCTGCCTACTGATTGAGTCTCTCCCTCACTCAGTGACGATGCCGTTACTAATGTTTTCGCAATTCGTCTGTCCCGCCACCGGGCATAAATAATAATTTTGCATCTCACTTTTGAACGATAAGGAAGTGAGCTGCAGGTATCGACCCGAAGGCCACTCCACCCACCTTTCTCCACAATTCTGCTGACGTTCCTTCTGACCCGGCGTGCACTGGGAAGCAATGGCGCGAACACCGGACCGGACTGCCGACACGCAGTTTCAGAGAATCACACGACATTAGTGTTTTGATTCCACTCCGCTAACTACGCACGCGCCGCGATGCAGGATCTGACAAGAACTACCTCAAAGCACGATGGCGCCTTCAGCAGCTCGACATGACCCCTTCGAAGACCACGTGACGCTTTGAAACAGGAGCAGTAGCCTAATGACGACTGATCGCGTACCAACAAAGAAGACAATGACCGTCTGGTGCCTTTTGGTGCTCAGCTCGATCATCTTGGTCGTACTCATATGTGTCATGATGTTTTCCGAGCCTGGACATGGAAACCCGATTTCCGGTTCTGAGAACCAGACCATCCAGTCCAAGTAGTCTGCTCTCCGGCCCTCGGAAGCTGATTCGATACGAGGGTGGAACAACCGCTCCGCCTGTTTACGGTTCCTATGTCCGTTGCCCAGAGTTGTACAAATCGATAAATAGCGAAACTTATGGAGAGCCATGAGATACACAAGTGTTGCGATGTGCGTTGCCCTCAGCCTCAGTGGTATAGCCACGACGGCTCAAGCCTCCGACACTACCAAGCTCGACCATCGTATCGACGCTGCCCATGCAGTGCTTCATGAACTGATGGCGACTCCGGACAAAGGCATTCCGCTCGACATCGCCGCGAAGGCTAAATGCGTGGCCGTCATTCCTGGGTTCAAGAAAGGCGCTTTCCTGGTAGGCGCGCAGTATGGCCAGGGTGTTGCCACATGCCGGACCGGAAAGGGATGGAGCGCCCCTGTCTTCATTCAAATGACCGGAGCGAGCTTCGGCCTGCAAGCCGGCGGCCAGTCGACGGATCTCGTGTTGGTCGGCATCAACCGCCGGAGCATGGACGATCTGCTCAAGGATAAAGTCAAACTTGGCGGCGACATTGCGGCTGCCGCGGGTCCGGTCGGGCGCGATTCGCAAGCCGCGACAACGGAGCTCGCGAATGCGGAGTTTCTCACCTACTCCCGCAGCAAGGGGCTGTTTGCAGGCATCGACCTCACCGGGGACGTGGTCAATCAAAACACCGCGGACACTGAGTCGTTTTATGGTAAGGACATTTCCTACCGCAAGGTCTTAAGCGGAGCAGTTCCGACACCCGCGTCAGCACAGCATTTCGTCAAGACTGTGAGCGAGTTGTTCCGCAGAGGCAAGCGCAGAGCGGCACAGTAATTTTGCTCACGTGACGGACGCGTACCCCCCCTTACCGGATCATCACGAGTGAGACGCCATCCCAAACCGTCTTGCCCACGCCTGGGGGCGGCACGTCGGCCATGGGCATCACAGCTACCGTGTTCGCCGGCAGATTAAACCGTCGTTCGAGGTAGCTTTGCACCGCGGAGGCGCGCCGCTTTGCTCCTAGGAACCGTTCGCTGGGCGAGCCCTGCGTTGCATATCCCTCCACGACGATCGGACTGTTCGGCAGGTATGGAACGAGAGCGCTCATGGCGCCATCAATCTGCCGTTGACCTGCTTGCGTCAACATCTCCTTGCCGTCGGGCCCGGTGGAGAATAGCTCGCTCCGCTCAACCAGACGCGTTCAGAGGAATTCCCCTTCACGAACTTGCTCGCGCGATACTGCGTCTGGTTCATGTGCTTCAGGTTGTAGTACCCCCGCCGTTTGAAGAACCCGCGCAGGAAGAAGTTATGCTTGATCGCCTCGGTGTCGGCCGCCAGGTTGGTCATGGTCGTTCGTGCGCTCGCAATGGTGTCGCGTAGACCCGACGCTGCGTTCTGGTCTCCCGGTGGGCTGCTGGTGAAAGAAGCGATCGCCTGGTTCAGCTGCTCCGTGACCTGGCGGGTGCTGTCAAGCACGGCTTGCGCGCGGCCCAGCAGATCCCGCCTCTGAAAGTCGGACATCGTCTCGTTTACGCGGGCGGAGGCGTTGTTCAGGTTGATGGACGATTGACGCGCATTCTCTACCGTCTGACCGACAGAGTCGGCGAGCTGCTGGTCTTCGAGTAGTTTGCCGACGGTACCCTCGCCCTGGCCGACGCGCGCCACGATCTCACGGATGTCCTCAGTAGTTTTTCTTGCCGAAGCCACTGTCGCCTGCAGATCGGGGCGCATCGCGACGATGGTTTGGTCGGTGTGGTGGGCGGCCGCGTTTGCCGACTGCAGCGTCTGGTCCGCGCTGGCCCGGATATCCTCGATGCTGGTCTGCGTTGTCTTCAGCAGATTGCCGCCCTGCTGCATCAGGTCCGCCATATCGAACGGCTCCTTGCTGGGTACCGTGCCGCCGGCAGCTAATTCAGGAGCGCGTGGCGTTCCCTTTTGAATGTCAAGGTAACTGCTTCCCCCCAGGCCCTGCGTCTTGATCGTCGCCACCGAATCCGTGCGCACAAGAGCGTGCAGGTCTTGATTGATGCGCAGTTTAAGGCGGAACCTTCCGTCCGGCCGGGTCGGCACTTGCGTCGCCAGCACCTCTCCCCCCGCCATTCCCGACACGTTGACGATGGCGCCTTTCCGCAAGCTGTTCAGGCTATCGAATTCCGTGTAAACCTCGAAGGTGTGGGTAAAAAGTTGATGCCGGTTGGTGATAAAGAACAGGCCAACGCCGAATAGAATCAGGCCTCCAATCACGAAGGTGCGGGTCGCAAGCGTATGAGAGACGCGCATCAAAGTACCTCCCCCGAAACAAACCGCTGCACAATTGGATTTTCGCTGCGGGCCACTTCTTCAAGTGAACCGCATGCAATGATGTGTCCTCCATCGAGAATGGCAAGCTGCTCGGAGACGTGCCGCACCTCAGTCACTTTACTATCGATAATCAACAGCGTGGTGCGTCGTCGTCGTTTCAGATCGAGCAGCAGGTTGCGAATTGCGACAGCCGAGATGGAATCGACACCATTCCACGGGTCGTCGAGCAGAAGAATGTCAGGATCGCAGGCGAGTGCCCTCGCGAAGCCGAGAAGCTTGCGCATGCCAACCGAAATATCGATCGGCATTCTCTCCCCATCTCCCTCCAGGCCAACTTGCAGAAGCTGCTGGCGAACTATCTCCTGAATCTCACGCTCCGGCTTTTCACTGCCGTAGCGCAAAGGCAATGCAATGTTTTCAGCCACTGAGATGGAATCGAATACGGCGGAATTCTGAAAGACGAACCCCGTCGATCTCCGGATGCGCAAGAGGCCTGGTCTGTCCAATGCAGTGATCTCTTTCCCGTCGATAAAGATTCTGCCCCGGTCCGGCTTGATCAGGCCGATGGACAACTTTAGGGCTATCGTCTTGCCCGTTCCGCGTCGCCCGAGGATCGTGAGCGCTGTTCCGCGGGGAATCTCAAAGCTGACGTCTTCCAGGATGCGCGTCGCCCCGATCGACTTTGAGACCCTGTCGAAGCGTACAGCCACATCCACATCCCTATTCCCGTCCGCATTACCCTCAGGGTTCATTGCGCGCCCCCGGGAAACCAGAGAGACATCAACTGATTGAGAATGAGGTTTAACACAATCACGAAAAAGCTGGAGAGCACGACGCTGTGCATGGACGCGCGCCGTACTCCCACTGCATTTTCTTCGACTGTATAGCCGAAGTATGCGGAGGCCGTTCCGATGGCGAATCCTACGACGGCGGTGGTCAGCGTCGGCAGGATGTAATCGCCCCATCCCACCTTGTCGAAGGCGCGCCCGGCATACAGCCGCAGAGACATCTCTGAATGGGCCGCCTCCCACAGGAAGCCGCCTGAAATTTCAGCGAAGCTCATGAGCGTGGTCAGGATTGGCAAAGCGATCATGCACGCGACCACGCGGGTGATCACCAGGTGCCGGAACGAATCTATACCCAACGACTCAAAAGCATCGATCTGTTCGGTGACCCGCAGAACGGCGACCTCGGCTCCAATGGCCGCGCCCACGCGTCCCGAGACCAGCAGGCCCGTCAGTAGCGGTCCCATCTGGCGGAACATGGTGCGCGACAGCTCGGCGGGAATGACCGTATCCACCGCGCCAAAGCTTACCAGCGATGTCCAGATCAGTTCAGCGATGACAATGCCCACCACAACTCCGGCAACCAGAATCAGGAGTGCGGAGCGCCAGCCTAGCTCATACAGCTGACTGGAGATCTCCTTGCCATCCCACGGCGGACGGAGAAGTTCGCTAAGCGTGCGAAACGTAAACCGGATCAATCCGGTTGTTGCTGCCCACAACCGGCTGATAGAAGTAGTGTCCTTCAGCGTTTGAACGTTTTTTATGCGGGTAGTTAAGCCAGGCGACATGCAGACCGTTCCGAGTTTTCACTGCCAATGTCCGGTAGTTTCGATGGATGATCTACCGAGAATGTTGGATGTTGTGACGAGAGTCCGCGCCAGCAGACAAGTATCGAGGACCGCAACACGGGAGCCCGGTAAAACCGGGCATGCTTACAGTTATTTCGGAAGAATGCGCCCTATCGCGTCCGCAGTACCAAACTGGGCCGGTGAGTGGAGGGCAATCCCGATTGTCTTGGCGTAGTGCTGGCTCCCAGCTGCAACAATAGAAATAGCAATCGCTGTAAGGTGCTTACCGTCTCCCGTCCAAAGCCGCACCTCCCAGCAGGGACGATGGTCTACAGCGGAGGAACGATCTAAGCGGGTTGACGCATTCGTTACTACCTTGCACCGTCTCGGGTGCAGAAATTGAGCGTAAGTCCAGTGAAGAGAGGACTTTAGCTATAAGTCCAATGGATGGAGGACTTTGGCCCAGCCCCCCTCTCCTAAGTGCTTTGTTAGGAGGACTTTGGGAAAAAAGGGGTGGGGGAGGGGGGAGGTGATCACTCTGTTATCTCCCCTCGAACTCCTCGCCAGACCCGGCATACAATGTCTGCATGGAACCCCTGGTCATCGCGGGCAGAGCCTTTCAGTCGCGACTCATCGTTGGCACCGGCAAATACAAGGACGGTCCCGAGACGCAGCAGGCCATCGAGGCCTCCGGCGCAGAGATGGTCACCGTCGCCGTCCGGCGCGTCAACCTGGACCGCTCCAAGGAATCGCTGCTCGACTACATCGACCCGCAACGCTACTTCCTGCTGCCCAATACTGCCGGCTGCTATACGGCGGAAGAGGCCATACGCGCCGCCCGCCTAGGCCGGGAGGTCGGTCTCTCCGACTGGGTCAAGATCGAGGTCATCGGCGACCAGGCCACGCTCTACCCGGACGTGCAGGCGACTCTGGAAGCCACCCGTGTGCTGGTGAAAGAGGGTTTCACGGTGCTGCCCTACACCACAGACGACATCGTCTTTGCCCGTCGTCTCATCGATGCCGGCGCGGCGGCCGTCATGCCCCTCGGCGCTCCCATCGGCAGCGGTATGGGACTGACGAACATTACTAACCTGCGCATCTTGCGGGAGCTCATCACCGAGGTGCCGCTGATCGTGGATGCCGGCCTGGGCACCGCCTCCGACGCAGCCCTCGCCATGGAACTGGGCGCTGACGCCGTCCTGCTGAACTCCTCTATCGCCCACGCCGGGAATCCGGTGCTGATGGCCCAAGCCATGCAGCACGGCGTGCTCGCCGGGCGGCAAGCCTTTATCGCCGGCCGCATGCCCCGCAAGCTCTACGCCACGGCCAGCTCGCCCCTCGAAGGGATCTCAGAGGGAGTCTCAAGGCTGTAGCTGGTGGCCAACCCGGGGCGGCAGTACACTCCGAATATGCGGGTCTTCGGGATCGATTGCGGGACGGAGTGCACCGGGTACGGAGTGGTGGATGTCGTCCTCACTGCCCGTTCCTCCGAGCTGGTGGCAATCGCAGCAGGGGGCATCCTGCTCTCAAAAAAACAGTCGCTCGCCATGCGTCTGGCGCGTGTGCACGCGGAGCTCTCCGCACTCTTGGAACTGCACCAGCCAGAGGTCGTCGCGATCGAGGAGGTCTTCTACTCGGTGAATGCCAAGTCGGCCTTGAAGCTGGGGCAAGTACGTGGCGTCGCCTTGCTGGCCGCAGCTAACTATGGGGCACCGATCGCCGAGTACGCTCCTCTCAGCATCAAATCGGCCGTAGTCGGCTACGGCCTGGCGAAGAAGGAGCAAGTACAATTCATGGTGACGCGCCTGCTCAATCTAGCCGCTCCACCCAAGTCCGCGGATGCCGCGGACGCCCTAGCCCTGGCCATATGTCATATCCATACCGCCCAAACGCTAGACCAACAGCCAGGGTCGAAACGTTAATGCGCCACTTGAAGAAATTGGCTGTTTCCTTGGCTATATGCATAGCTTTGTCGGCCGTCGGCCAAACTCCGTCGGCTAACCCAGCAACCGCCTCAGTGGAGTTCCGCTACGAGAACCCCAGCCTGCAGCCCGCTCGATACATGATCCTGCTGCATGAGGATGGGAATGGCCGCTTCCAGGCAGAGACCGGTCCGGCAGCCCCGGACGATATTGCGGCACTCCCGGCCCAGGGCCAAGAGCGAAAGATCCACATCTCCGATGCGGCAACGAAACGCATCTTCTCCACGGCCCGGCAGAAGCAGCTATTTGCGACGGCTTGCGAGAATGGCGGTGATAAGGTCGCCTTCCAAGGTAAGAAAACGCTCACCTATGCCGGGCCGGAAGGCCGCGGGAGCTGTATTTACAACTACAGCAAAGATCAGCAGATTGAATGGATTACAAATGAATTTGAAGGTATTGCATCCACTCTAGAAGAGGGTCGCCGGCTGCAATTGGAACACGACCATGGGCGGCTTACGCTTGATGCCGAACTGGAAACCCTGGACACCATGGCTCATAATGGGCAAGCACTTGAACTGGACAATATCGCTCCCACACTTCAACAGATCGCTGGGGACGACGCAGTGATGCAGCGCGTTCAGAAACGGGCAAGAAATCTACTCCTCTTCCAGAGCAAATCTGCCGGTAAGTAGATTGCGTACATTGGCGGGTGCCCAGCGTCCAAAGAGGTTGCATTGATGTAGAAAGCTCCAGGTGTGCAATGAATGTCGCATGCTGCGTCCGTAAGACTTTCGGTGCCGTTAAGGGTCTAAAAGAGTAGAAGGTGGGGTGCTTATGAATCGGCGCCAGGGTACATCTCGCAAGCTGTTTGCGGCAATCTTCTTACCGATACTCGTGGCAGCACTCATCTGCGGAATCGTGGGCGCCCAGCCGGCTTACGCGGCAGGTGACCCGCCTCTGGTGCGGTTAAGTTATGTCGGGGGTAGTGTTCAGATTCTCCAGGGCACAACCGTTCAGTTTCAGCAGGCACAGATCAACATGCCGCTCCTGGAAGGAAGCCGCGTTGAGACCGGGAGTGACGGCCAGGCAGAGATCGAGTTTAAGGACGGCAGTGTCGCCCGGCTTACCCCAAATTCAAGTCTGCAACTGAATCGCCTGGCGCATACCGAAAGCGACAGCGAACGCACAGCTATAGAGCTACTATCAGGTCTCGCCTATTTCGAACTTAACGCATCGGAGGGCCAGCACTTTGCTGTACGCTTCGGATCTGCCACAGCCTTGCCGACCGAAGACTCCATCCTGCGGATTAACCTCGACAATGCGCCAGAGCTCGCCGTCCTACAGGGGACCGCGCATGTAAGTGGAAGCGGAGCCTTCGATGTGGACGTAGCGCAAAACCAAAGCGTTCGTCTGAATGCCGATGATCCTTCGCTTTACACCCTTGCCGATGGTGTGAGCAATGAGTCTTGGGATCGTTGGAATGCGGACCGAGACGAACTGATTGCGCAACAGGCTCAGAACCAGACACAGGCGCGCGACCTGGACGGCGATGGGAACAATCCAGGCTGGAATGATCTGGACTACTACGGAGACTGGTACCCGGTCGAAGGCTATGGAAACGTGTGGGTACCGAGCAATGTGCAGGCCGGGTGGGATCCCTATGGGTATGGCTCGTGGGCCAACTATCCCGGCTGGGGCTACACCTGGATATCCGGTTATCCCTGGGGCTGGCTCCCGTACCACTGCGGGGCTTGGAACTACTTCGATAGCGTGGGCTGGGGCTGGATCCCTGGGCAGTGTGGATTGGGCTTTGTGCCGGTAGCGCCAGTCTGGAATGTGCCGCGCGGTTATCGCCCGCCGCCTCAGCCCATTCCCGGTGGTCACATCGGCAACCCGCACAACGGCAGTGTGGAAGACAGGCTCATCCGGGTGGACCGTGGTCCGATCGCTCGGGGACCCTGGCAGTACATCGGCCACGGCGTACATCCCGAACACACGCGCGTCATTCATCTGGACGGGCAGACCATCGCGCCCTTGCCGATTGCGCGAGTCCCTTGGTTTGGGGCTAATACCGGACACGCGATCTCTCATCCTGGCCATGTCGGCGTGCCCACAGGAATCAACAACGGCTTTACGGGTGGAGGCGATTTAGGACGGGTCCGGAGTGGAGTCGTGGCCGGTCGGCCCGGGTCACCCGTCTACGTGCGTCCGCCGGTTGGGACGTCGCCGCGTCCCATCATCTCTCCGAGCCCGGCGCCGATCAGGCCGATGCCTGCTCCCCGGATGGCAACTCCACGGATGGCAGCGCCAGCACCCATGCCGCGCCCTGCCGCACCTCCGCCAGCGCCCAGGATGGCTGCTCCGTCACCCGCTCCGTCGGTAGGACATCATTAAGGCTGGGATCGCTGGATGCTACATGTAAGCCTGTTGTGATGGATGGAAGTGATGAAACAGGCAGGCCATCTGCTCAAGTGGAACTGCTTCGGCGCGCACAGCCAGATCCAGACCGCATTGAGTAAGCGCTACCGCAGCCCCTTCATACTCCGCCGTGCGTAGATTGTTCGCCAGCGTCTTGCGCTTCTGCGCAAAGCACTTCCGCAAAAAAGGCACGAACACATCGGGTTCGACTGAAAGATGGAAGAGCTTCGGCTCCATGACCAGCCTAATGACGGTTGAGTAAACATCGGGTGGCGGCGAGAAGTCGCTGGGCGGTAAGGTGAAGAGCGATTCAGTCCGGGCATAAAGCTGAGTGGTGGCCGAGAGCAGCCCATAGTCGCTGGTGCCCGGAACCGCCGTGATGCGGTCAGCCATCTCGCGCTGCACCATGAGGACGGCACGCGTAATGACGGCATGATGCGCAAAGAGGTGAAGCAGAATATCCGAGGTGATGTAGTACGGAAGATTACCCAGGATCAGCAGCTTGCGACCGGCACGTTGCGCAAGCGCGGTCAGGTCGGTAGCAAGGATATCGGCGGAGAGGATCTCGACATTCCCGAAGCTTGCGTACCGGAGGGTGAGAGTTTCGACGAGCCTGCGATCGTACTCCACCGCGATGAGCTGTTCGGCGGAACGAGCTAGCAGGTCAGTGATGACGGCGCGACCCGGACCGATCTCGACGACGAGGAAGCTGCTGCTATCGCCGAGAGCTCGCACGATGGCGGCCGGCGCAGTAGCGCTTACCAGGAAGTGCTGTCCGAGTTTAGGTTTCTTCTGCATGGGGTGGTTAAGGTGAAGCAATCCGGTGGGGCATTTAGAATCGTCCCGAGAGCGGTTGACCAGGGATCGGGAGTGAAAGATGCATATCGTCGTTGCGGCTTCGGAGTGCTTACCATACGCCAAAGTGGGAGGCATGGCCGATGTAATCGGCGCGCTGCCACGCGAGATTGCGCGTCAGGGTCACCAGATCACCGTCTACCTGCCCTTTTATCGACAGGTACAGAAGCACGTCAAGCAGCGCAAGGTGGCGATTGCCAGCATCACTATTCCGTTCCAGTATTACAACCGATTTGTGAGCGTGATCGACGGTGGCCAGCAGGATGGCGTGCAGTATTACTTTCTGGATTGCCCGGAGTTCTTTGATCGCGAAGGCCTGTATGGCACGCAGGCCGGCAACTACAGCGATAACGCCGAACGCTTTGGGCTCTTCTGCCGGGCGGTTCTCGAAAGCGTCAAGCAACTGGGCATTCCCGATCTCTTTCACGTGCATGACTGGCAGGCGGCGATGCTGCCCGTCATGCTGCGCACGATCTACTATTACGACCCGGTGTTACGAAAACCTCCGTGCGTGCTCACGATTCACAACGCCGGGTACCAGGGCTACTTTCCACCGAATACCATCGAAAAGCTACTGCTGCCCTGGGATCTGTACACCACGGACCGGCTTGAATTCTATGACCAGGTTAACTTTCTCAAGGGTGGAATCGTTTACTCCGACGCGATCACCACCGTGAGCAAGAAGTATGCGGAGGAGCTGCAAACCCCAGCATTCGGGAATGGCCTGGAGACCGTGTTGCGGGCGCGCTCAGCAGACTTCTACGGCATTCTCAACGGTGTGGATTACAACGAGTGGAATCCCGCGCACGATCGCAAGATTGCGGCGCATTTCACGCCGGAGAGATTGGAAGGGAAAGAAGCGTGCCGCCGCGACCTGCTTCACGCCTTCGGGCTGGAGTGCGAAGGATGCACCGCGCCGGTGCTGGGCATGGTGGCGCGATTGGCTTCGCAAAAGGGGTTCGACTTGCTGGCGCAAATTGCCGATCAACTCGGCAGGGAAGAGCTCTTTCTGGTCATGCTAGGGACTGGGGAGCCTTACTACGAGAACCTGCTGCGCTCGCTCGCCGAGCGCTTTGCCGGCAAGTTCGCGGTGAAGATCGCTTACGATGACGTGCTCGCGCACAAGATCGAGGCGGGGGCAGACATCTTTCTCATGCCGTCCCGCTATGAGCCGTGTGGGCTCGATCAGATCTACAGCCAGAAGTATGGAACGGTGCCAGTGGTGCATGCGACCGGAGGTCTGGACGATACCGTGGAGCAGTGGAATCCGGAGACCGGCACGGGAACCGGCTTTAAATTTTCGCCATACGAAGCGAGAGCATTTTTTGGAGCTATTCAGCAAGCACTCGCCACCTTCAACAAGAAAGCCGAGTGGAGCACGTTGATGCGCAATGGCATGATGGGGGACTTCTCGTGGAAGCAGCCGGCAGCAGAGTACATCCGGCTCTATGAGGAGTGCATCCGGCGGCGGTCGTAGGTGCTTGCTGACCCGTTAACCGCCGGGAAGCTTCGTGCGACATCTGGCGTTAGCGAACCAGAGCGAGCGTGCGTGCGGGAGCTGCTGGTGCTGAGCGCTTCCAGAAGGACAGGTTCATGCGAAAGCCCTTGGAATAGCAGCGGCAGGCATCCACGCATCCGCGGCAAAAGTTGTGTTTGCATTCACCGCACGGGATCATCATCACCCGCATGAAGCTCTTCTTGCAGGCGTGGCAAGCGGCGATTTTCTTGCCCTTCACTAGGAAGAGCCTGGTCTGATCGATAGGGGAGGGTTGCGTAATGGAGTTCATGGCCGAGTTCCATTCAAACGCCTTCCAGGACGCGCGTCCCTCCCCCGGAGGTCGCACTTCGTGCCCCGGAAGGGTTATTACCTTTGGTATGCCTCATTGTTCAAAAGACTTGCCCCGGCGGATGCGAGAGTGTCTGGAATAACGCTCGCATCTAAACCTCGGAGCAGGATTGCGAATCAGGAGGAAGGGAACGATGCCCTACAAATGTAGCCACAGCAAATGCATGTGCGTGGTGGACGACAAGAACAAATTTTGCAGCGATTGGTGCCGAGAGAGTGTGAAGGAGATCATGCAGCCCTGCGGGTGCAGCCACCCAATCTGCCAGGAAATCTATGGCACGGCCAAGTAAAACCGCACCGCGCCCGTTCAAGATCGGGCTGCGGGCTCAGCCTGACGAGCATGGCTCTTGAATATGAAGAAGAGTGGCAGCCCGCACACAATGATCGCTGTTCCCAAGAGTGAGCTAAGCAGGTTGTTGATATAGGAGTAGATCAGCAGCACTGCGGCCGCGGCGATGAAGAGCAGTGGCAGCACGGGATAGCCCCACATGCGAAAGGTCTTCGGCGTGTTCGGCGTGCCTTTCGCGTCTTGGTTCGCGCGATGGCGAAAGACAAAGATGGTGCTGGACGCCAGCATGTAGAAGAGCCACTCGGAGAAGATGGCGAGTTCGAAGAGCTTTTCGAATCTGCCAACCGCCAACAGCAGCAGGGTGCTCAGCGTGCCTTGCACGAGTAGCGAGGCTGCTGGCGTTTGAAATCGAGGATGGACCTCCGCCAGCTTGGCTACAAAGAGGCCATCCCGAGCCGCGGCAAAGGGGACGCGTGCTCCGGACATGATGGTTCCGTTCAGCGTGACTAGGATGCTGAGTGCCATGGCGATCGTGACCAGCGCAGCACCTACGGGTCCGGTGGCCAGCTGCATCGCAGCCACCGCCGGACGTGGCGAAGCGGCAAGATGCGCGGCTGGGAGCACATACTGGATGGCCGCGTTTACGGCTATGTAGAGAAAACCGACGATCGCGATCCCAAGCAGGAGCGCGATGGGTAAATTGCGCTCGGGGCGTTCGACCTCGCCGGCAACCATGTTCAAGTCGTTCCAACCGTCGTACGCCCAGAGCGCGGCTATGAGTGCGATCATGAAGCCGGCGAATCCGCCCTGCGCTTCCGTAAAGACGCTACGAAAGTTGGCCAGCATGCCATGCCCGCTGAACAGGCAGGCGCACGAGATGACCAGCACCAGTGCGACCTTCAGCCAGGTGAAGACGAGCTGAAAGTTGCCAGCCCTGCGCATCCCGATGTAATTGAGGGCGGTGATAAGCCAGGTGACGGCGATGGCAAAGGTCTGCGCCCAATAAATGGTAACTGGAACAGTTACGATAGCATAGTCGAGCCAACGAAAGGCCGGAAAGAGCGCGACGGTCCGGGCCAGCCCGGTCGTGACGCTTGCAATGGAGGCGGGTTTGGCGACGGCGAACCACGTCCACATATAGAGAAAGGCAAGCAGGTCGCCGTAAGCGCGGCGGATATAAACATACTCGCCACCAGCGTAGGGCATCATTGACGCTAATTCTGCATAGGTCATCGCGCCAAAGAGAGAAAGCAGGCCGCCGACGATCCACGCGAGATAGACCAGATTCGCGGTTCCGACGGCCCGCATCATCTCGTACGGAACGAGAAAGATGCCTGAGCCAATGATCGTCCCCACCACAATGGCAGTGGCATGCGAGACGCCGAGCACTCGTGGGAGTGTAGGCCGAGTGCTTGCCAGGGTTGCTGGCTTGCTGGATTCAGGACTGTGGGCGATAAGCGGTGACCTTCGCCTCAGAGTACAGACTGCGGCCGCAGTCGATCCAGTCTTCCCGCTGGCGAGTTAGCGTCAGTACCAGTCTTTAGTCTCGGGCCAGAGTTGATTGGGGGAACGCCGTCTGCCGGTTGCGAACCAGATGGGCATGTTGTCCTCGTAGGTGATGGCATCCGGCAGGTGGGTGCGGCCGACTTCGCGGACGGTGGTGTAGCTCTTCTCAACATCGCTGCGGGTTTGGCCGACGATCAGCATATTCTCCTTTAGCTGGCCAGCCGGACCCCAGAACCAGTAGTTCTGGTTGCCGCTGATCGCGGGAGGTAATCCGTTCTCTGGCCCGAGCACATCGACGGCACCCGCTTCTCCGTAGTTCCCGCAAAAGATTCCAGTCTGGGCGCGGGTTGCCGGCGGAAGCGCGTTATATGCCGCAGAGATCTGGGCGGTAAATGAGGACCAGCCGGTCATGTCTGCGAGAAACTGCGGCAGCACGGTCGTCTGGAAATTCTCAGACTCCGTTGGTTTGAAGTGCAGCAGATGTTGGTAGGCGGCGTAGTGCGCGCGGGGCAAAACGGGTAGCAGCAGCGGGGCGTAGACGAGTGTGCCGCAGCAGAAGAACACGACGTAAGCTGGGACCAAAATACGGCGCTGCCACCAGCGCCGAAGCCCGAGTTGCCAGGCCACGCCGCCAGCCGCGAAGTACACCGGATAGATTGGTGCGAGATAGTAGTCCTTGGCGTGCAAGGCAAACATGAGCGGTAGAAAGACGAGGTACATCACCCCAGCGAAGCGGAAGCTGCGCGCGCGTGCTCCAAAGAGCAGCCAACCTAGACCCGCCCCCCAAAGCAGCAAAGACACGGGATTAAGCACAAGAACCTGTTGGAGCACAAAGGCCAAAGGCCCGAGCACGACAATCTTGTGCAAGCGGCGGATGCGGAGGAGCCACTCCAGCGTGGGGAAGCCATGGTGCCACTGCCAGAGCAGGTTGGGCATCGCCAGTAACACGAGAATAACCACGCCAGCCAAGGCATAGCGGTTGCGAAGAAGGCGTCTCTGTGGCGTGAGCAGAAGCCCTGCCAGCAAGGACATAAGAAAGAAAACCTGAGAATGCTTGTTCTCTATGCCGAGGCCGGCAGCCACGCCGAAGAGCAGCCACCAGCGCGGCGAGGCCCCACGCGCCATCATCAGCACGGCCAGCAGTGCCGTCATCCAGAAGACCGGCTCAAATGCGTTCATGGAAAGAAAGCTATCGAGCGGTAGGTTGACCACGGCCGCGAGCGATCCGACCATGGCCAGCGCTTGGGCCCTCGGCCGGCCGCCCAGTGTGCGACAGAGCAGGCCGGTGAGAAAGACCATCGCGGCGCCAGCGCCGGCGGAGAAGATCCGGAAGGCCCAGAGGTGATCGTGGCCGAAGAGGCTATCAGCGAGCAGTGCCTGGAGGGCGACCATAGGCGGATGATCGACGTAACCCCACGCGAGATGACGCCCGCACATGATGTAGTAAAGTTCGTCGCGGAAGAGACCGTATCCGTTGCGGGGGGCGGCCAGGTTGACCGCGATCTGGATGGCGAGCTTGATCGCCGCAAAGAAGAAGGCCAGCGAGAGTGCCTGGCGCAGAGGAGGGAGCGGCAGGGAGAGCGGGGGAGACGGCGGGGGGCCCTCCTGGTAGGGAAAGTCTGGAGCCTCAGTCTCGGGCAGCAATAAAGTTGAATCTGACATTCGTTGAGGGGGACCTCGCGGTACTCCCCGGCGTTTCCTCCGAGAGTCTGCTTTCATTATGGACGCGAAGCCGGACAGAATGGATGCGAAGCGCGATTGCTGGTTGCTGAAGAAGGTGCCCGGAATTTCTTAGAAGACAAGCCGCAGCGCCCACGCCTTTCGAGCGCGCGGTGTAAGCTGCAGTCGTAGAAAGGATGACGCGAATGGTGGAACCGCTGTTGATCGCAAAGGGAACGGAGGAATTGTATCTGCTGCCTGGGATGGCCAACCGGCACGGGCTGGTGGCTGGCGCCACAGGAACTGGCAAGACCGTGACGCTGCAGGTGATGGCGCAGGCGCTAAGCTCGATCGGCGTGCCGGTCTTTGCGGCAGATGTGAAGGGCGATCTCTCCGGCATCAGCCAGCCAGGGAAGAACACGCCGAAGCTGGCCGAGCGCGCAGCGCAGCTTGGATTGAGCGAGCTGCAGTTTGCCGGCTGCCCGGTGATCTTCTGGGATGTCTTCGGCGAGCAGGGGCACCCAATACGCGCAACTGTCTCCGAGATGGGGCCGCTGCTCTTCAGCCGCATCCTGAACCTGAATGATACCCAAACCGGCGTGCTGACACTGGTCTTCAAAATCGCCGACGACAGCGGGCTGCTGCTTCTGGACATGAAAGACCTGCAGGCGATGCTGCAGCACGTAGGCGAGGCCGCGAAGGACTACCAGACGCAGTACGGCAACATCTCTGCTGCGAGTATTGGCGCTATTCAGCGCGGGCTGGTCACGCTTGGCAATCAGGGCGGAGATCACTTCCTGGGTGAGCCCGCGCTGAACATCGAGGACCTGCTGCAGACAGACGGAAACGGGCAGGGCGTGGTGAATATCCTGGCGGCGGACAAGCTGCTGCAAGCGCCCCAGCTTTATGCCACGTTCCTTCTTTGGCTGATGTCCGAGCTCTTTGAGCGTTTGCCCGAGGTGGGAGACACGGAAAAGCCGAAGCTGGTGTTTTTCTTTGACGAAGCGCACCTGCTCTTCAACGATCTGCCGTCCGTGTTGCAGACGCGCATCGAGCAGGTGGTACGGCTGATTCGATCGAAGGGCGTCGGCATCTACTTCGTCACGCAGAACCCGGTGGACGTCCCGGATGTGGTGTTGAGCCAGCTCGGCAATCGCGTGCAGCATGCACTGCGCGCCTTTTCTCCGCGCGACCAGAAGGCCGTGAAGGCCGCGGCGCAGACTTTTCGCAGCAACCCGAAGCTGGATGTGGAGAGTGCGATCACGCAACTCGGGGTGGGGGAGGCGTTGGTCTCGTTTCTCGACGAGAAGGGGATTCCAGCTGTGGTGGAGCGCGCGATGGTCTGCCCGCCACGAAGCCAGATCGGTCCCATCACGCCAGAGCAGCGGCAGGCCATCGTCAAGAGCTCTGTTGTGGCCGGCGTCTACGAGACTGCGATTGATCGCGAGTCGGCCTATGAACGCCTGAAAGGGCGTGCGCAGCAGCCGGTGACGCCCGCACAGATAGAGCAGCACAACGAGCAAGCCCAGAGCAGCGGCCAGGGTGGCGCCCAAGGCGGAGGCCAGAACAGTGGGTGGACCGGCGCGCTGGAGTCGCTGGGGAACGTACTGGGAAGCGCCAACCGAGGAGCCGGTGGACGGAGAGGCGACACCGTCGTGGATGCCATGATGAAGAGCGCGGCGCGTTCCATGGGGAGCACCGTGGGCCGGCAGATTATCCGTGGTGTGCTGGGCTCGATCTTGGGCGGTACCAGCGGGCGGCATTGAGAGCTAGATGTAGCTCTTGAACTCGGGCCAGTCCGCAGTCAGGTTGCCTTTGCGTCCCCGGCAGAGATAGATGTGACGATGTTCGTAGGGCATCGCATAGGGGTGGTCCATCTCGCCGGCGATCTCGACCGATGCGTATGCCTGTTGCATCTCGGGAAGTGATGCGCCGTTGATGACGATCATGACCTCGCCGGTGTAGCGGTGCGATCCCCAGAGGAAGTAGTTATTGTGTCCGCTGATCGCGAAGGGCAGCCCAGGTTGCGTGGCGAGAAAGTTGATCGCGCTAGCCTCGCCGTAGTTCGAGCACAGAATGCCTGCCTTGGCGCGTTCCTCGGGAGAGAGTGAGTTATAGATGCGGGTGACAGAGTCCGTCAGTTCCTGCCACCCGAAGCGGTCGGCGTAGAACTGCTGAAGCGGGCCAGTCGCGGCATTTTCCGTATTCGTGCCGCGCAGATGAAGGCGTGTGGTGTACCCAATCCATGCCGCAGGGCGTAACACTGGGATTGCCATGGGAAGGATGAAAACGCCCGTGACCAGCACGAGAGCAGCATAAGCCGGCACCAACCACGCTGTCTTGCGTGTGCGAAATAGGCTTTGAAAGGCGACCCCGCCTGCCGCGAAAAGAACTGGATAGACCGGCGCGAGATAGTAGTCCTTGGCGTGGAGTTTTATCATCAGCGCGAGAAAGATGAGGTAGGTCCAGCCCACCCAGCGGAAGCTCCGGCCTTCGCGCGACAGAATCAGCCAGAGAAGTCCGCTGCCCCAGAGCAGAACACTGACCGGGTTCAACATGAAGATCTGAGTACTTAGGAACTGAAGTGGCGTAAGGATGACATTCTTGTGCTCCAATTTGCCATTGCGCAGGAACTCCAGCGTGGGCCAGCCGTGGTGCACCTGCCAGAGCAGAAAGGGCGTCCCAAGGAGTGCGATGAGCACGATAGCCGCCGCGCACCAGCGGCTCGTCAGCACCGTGCGTTGCGGCGTGAGTAGGAGACCAGCGAGCAGGGCGACCAGAAACACGAGAATAGAGGGTTTGTTCAACGCGCCCAGTCCACCGGCGATCCCGAAGAGCAACCACCAGCGTGGGTGGGCGCCGGAGACGATGCGTACGATGGCCAACAGCGCCGTCATCCAGAAGACTGGCTCGAAGCTGTTCATGGAGAGAAAGCTATCCAGGCCGAGAAACTGCGGCGCCAGCAGGACGCCCAGCATGGCAAGCGCCTGTGCCCAACGCCGGCCGCCGAATGACCAGGCGAGCTGGCCGGTAAGAAAGATCTTCGCTGCGCCCGCGAGTGCGGAGAGCAGGCGAATGCCAAGGAGAGACTTGCCAAAGAGCGCGATGGCGACCCTGGCCTGCAGGGCGACCATGGGACCGTGATCGACATAACCCCAGTCGAGATTGCGGCCGCACAGAATGTAGTAGAGCTCATCGCGAAAGTAGCCATAGCCCAGGTGCGCCTGCCAAAGATTGGTACCGGCATGTAAGGCCAGCTTGATTGCAGCAAAGAGGAGCGCGAGCCGGAGTGCATTCCGCAAGGAAGGCGTGGCGGAGCTGGCAGGGAGCGAGTCGGAATGTGCTTGCATGCGTAGGCCGTTGGGTAGACTACGCATCAGAGTACCTCGCGGTTCCGCTCTATTCCTTTCGCTCTACTTTTGGGCGGCCGCGATGCTGCGCACGGGGACGAAACCGACCGCGGTCACTTCGACCTCGCTCAGGCCAGGCCCTGAGCGAGACTCCGGTTCGGCTGGATGAAAGTGCGCATGGATGGTTTCCGCCAGCTTGCGCGGGACCACGGATGTCAGTGCGTCAAGGCCGGCCTGCTGAATCGCGCGCAAGCTGCCAAAGTGCTCGATCAGGCGGGTGCGGGTGCGAGCGCCCACGCCGGAGACCTCAAGCAGCTCCGACTGCCGGTCGCGGATCTCGCGGCGTTTACGGTGGTATGTGACGGCAAAGCGATGCGACTCGTCGCGGATCTTCTGTACCAGGTGGAGCACAGGCGAGCGGCGGTCCAGCACTATGGGGTCGTCCTCCTGGCCGTAGAGGTAGATCAGCTCCTCGCGCTTGGCGATCGAGGCTAGGGGCTGCGTGGTGATGCCTAGCTCCTCCAGCGCGTCGGCAGCGGCGTGTAGCTGGCCCAAGCCGCCATCGATCAGGACCAGGCTGGGCATCTCGCGTTGTTCTTCCAGCAAACGTTTGTAGCGGCGGCCTACCACCTCGCGCATGGACGCGAAGTCGTCCACGCCCGTCACGGTTTTGACCTGGAACTTGCGATAGTCCGACTTCTTCATCGCACCGTCTTCCCACACCACCATAGAGGCCACGGTCTCCGCGCCCTGGATGTGCGAGATGTCGAAGCACTCGATGCGGCGGGGCAGCTCTGGCAGCACGAGGAGGTCCTGAAGTGTGTCCTGGATCGCCTTCATCGTCGGTTGCATCACGCGGAAGCGCTGGTCATAGCTCTGCTTTGCGTTCTGCGCGACTAAGTCGACCAGCGAGCGCTTGTCACCACGCTGCGGAGCTGTGATCTCCACGCGATGCCCCGTGCGGTCGGCCAGCAGGTGGCAAAGCGCGTCGCGGTCGGGAAAGTCCACCGGTAGCAGAATGCAACGCGGGATGTACTGCTGATCGATGTAGAGCTGCTTCAGCAATGCGGAGAAGAACGCGCCCGGATTAAACCAGGATTGGGCTAAACCCACCTTTGCTTCGCTCAAGTGAGTCATCCCTTCTTCTGCAGGAATCTCTTCGAGCGGTTCCGCCTCGATGACCAACTCAGGCAGATCCTCCCAGAACATCTCGCGGCGGTCGACGATCTTGCCGCCGCGCATATGGAAGAGATTTACGGCGATCATGCCGCTTTCGTAGTGGTAGCCGAAGACGTCCGCATCGTCGTTGTCCGCCGTAGCGATGCGCTGCTTCTCCTGCACCTGATTCACCGTGATAAGCAGGTCGCGGTACTTCGCGGCAAGCTCGTATTGTTCAGCGAGGGCAGATGCTTCCATGCGCTGTTCCAGCGAGCGCCCAAGCTCCTGCTGCCGTCCCTCCAGAAAGAGCTGCGCATCCCGGACGGACTCGCGGTAGAGCTCAGGAGTGGTCAGCCCTTCCACGCAGGGACCTTGGCAGCGCTTGATGTAGTACTGCAGGCAAGGCCGCTTGTAGTAGCGCGACAAATCGAGCTTGCAGCTGGGCAGCAGAAAGCTGCGATGCAGCAGCTCGACCACGCGGTGCGCCAGGTTGCCGGGGAAGTACGGGCCGTAGTACGCGCTGCCATCTTTGCGCAGCCGGCGGGTGACGAAGACCTTAGGGTGACGATCGCCCAGCGTGAGTTTGACGTAAGGGTAGGTCTTATCGTCGCGCAGAAGGATGTTAAAGCGCGGTTTGCGCTGCTTGATGAGGTTGTTTTCCAGCGCCAACGCTTCGCGCTCATTGTCGACCAGGATATAGTCAAGGTTGACTGCCTCCCGCATCAGGGAACCGGTCTTGGCATTGGCCTGACTGGATTCCAGCAGGTACGACCGGACGCGCGCGCGCAGGTTCTTGGCCTTGCCCACATAGATGACCTCGCCCTCGGCGTTCTTGTAGAGGTACACGCCGGGCCGCGTCGGGAGGGTCCGAATCTTTTGCTGGAGGTCCATACTGATGGTTACTCTAGTGTAACCCCGGGAGATGGCTTGATCCTGCCGGAAGGCTCAGAGTGTTAAAGCGAGGTAAAAGGTGCGTGCAAATTGTGCACAGGGGCCTAAACTGTCTAGGAGGAATAGATTCAAATTACACATTTGAAGGGTTTTACAATTCCGCCGCTTTGGCATGTGTCGTGCATCTTATTCCTCATAATGTTCGGAGTAGCTGGAGTTCTGTTCCCCCCGTTCTTTTCTGCTAAAAAATGAACACGGTTCGCGACCGGACAAATGTCGCACGAACTATAGGAGTGTTAGATATATGACCCAGATTGAGCGGAATCGCTGTTTGCTTGGCTGTGCAGTTCTTTCTCTGCCCGTGCTCCTTGCTGCCGGTTGCAGCAGCAAGAATTATGTCCGGAGCCAGACCACGCCGATTATCCAGCACACCAATGAGCTGGACGACAAGACCGCAGCCAACCACCGCGATTTGCAGAACCTGACCGACAAGACGCAAGGGGGCATTAACAAGGCACAGCAGTCGGCGGATACCGCAAGCCAGAGTGCCCAAAGCGCGGGACAGGCCGCCAACACAGCTCAGCAGAGCGCGCAAGAGGCGGTCAATCGCGCCTCCTCGCTCGCCAGCGTTGTCTCGAACCTGGACAACTACAAGCAAATTGCAACCACATCGGTTACGTTTGCCTTTGACAAAGCCGTGCTCACGCGCTCCGATAAGGAACAGCTGGACCAGGTGGGTTCGCAGTTGAGCGGAGCGAGAGGGTACATCCTCGAGGTGACGGGCGGCACGGATTCGGTCGGCAGCGCGCAATACAACTACGAGCTCAGCCAGCGTCGCGCCGAGGCCGTAGTGCAGTATCTCGCCTCCAAGTACAACGTGCCCGCGCACAAGTTCTACCTGATCGGCATTGGCGAGGATAAGGAAGTCGCTCCCAATTCCACCGCCGCTGGACGTAAGAAGAACCGCCGGGTGGAGGTGCAGGTGCTCTCGAATGCATCCTCGAACGGATCTGCAACACCTGGACAGCCCGGGGCAGGTCAGTAGCGGATCACAGTTCAGCCACGCTGACAGGGAGTCAGACTGTGGCGGAAAGAAAACGGCCAGGGCCACGCCCCGGCCGTTTTTCTTTGTGGTGGAAGTCGCAAATGGATCCGATACGTCACAGCGGTATGTGCTTCACGTGTTCGCCGCGGACGTCGTCGGAGGTAAAAAGCGCGTAGAAGGGTGCGCCGTTCGCGGCTGCTTCCACAGCGGCCCGTCCCTTCGCTTCCAGTCGCTCGACCAGGCAGACCACGCCAATAACGCGCATCTCGGCTGCGTGCGCCGCTTCAATCGCGTTGACCGTTGAGGCGCCTGTGGTGCAGACGTCGTCCACGATGAGCACAGGCGCCATGCGCTCCACGAAACCTTCAATACGCCGGCCTGTGCCGTGGGCTTTCTCTGCTTTGCGGACCAGAAAGCCTTGGACCAGACGGGCGCTTGGCTCCGCGAGGGCGCGGTAGGCGCTGGCTGTCGCGACATTCGAGACGATGGGATCTGCGCCGAGTGTGAGACCGCCGACGGCATGCGGCTGCAGGTGATGGTGGCTCAAGAGATCCAGGATTGCGAGACCGGTCAGGCGACCGCCCTCGGCGTCCAGCGTCGTGGCGCGACAGTCGACATAGTAGTCGCTCTTGCCGCCAGAGGAGAGGGTGAAGTCGCCGAGACGGAACGATTTCCGAGCGAGCATTGTGAGCAGGGCAGAGCGTGAGGAGGAGGCCATCGCTCCCTAGTTTATCGGAGTTGAGTGTAGCGGAGTTGCTGTACGTGTGAAGAGTGAACAGCCCTGCTGCTAGTTGTTCATCTTGTCCAGATGCCGAAAGCCGCCAGTACCGATGAAGAGCAGAGTGAAGATGGTGGCGTTGTAGACAGCGTGTACCAGGGTGCTGGCGGCAAAGGAGTGAGTGCGGATGCGCACAAAACAGAGCACCAGACTGACGCAGAAGAGTACAGAAAGCGGCGCCAAGGCGTGTGCCAGTTGACCGGCATGCAGCAGTGCGAAACCGATGCTAGTGACGATCGACGCAAAAATGATTGCTGGGGTGCTCCAGTGCTCGTCAGCTACTGGAAACCCTAGGGAATTGATGCTGCTAGCCGGAGAGGACGGAAGGGGCATTTCATCCTCCATCGGGGTGTCGAGGACGGCAAGGTCGCGAGAGCCGGAGCGTCGCGCCACCCAATCCCATGCGCTGGCAAGAGAGGGAAGAAGAAATCCGCGAAAGAAAAGCTCCTCAAATGCCGGGGCCACGGTGACGCCAAAGATGGCGAGCAGCCAGACACCCACCGGATTCTGGAAAAACTTTTCGATCGGTAGATCTTTGGGAATGGGCAGGTAATGGGAGAGGAACTGAATCGCGACGCTGAGGACAACGCCAGTGATCACCAGCGGCGCCCAGCGCCGCCGAACAACAGAGCCACACCAGTGCAGGCCGGTGAGAAATGGGCGATGCCATATGAGGGGGAAGACGCCCCAACCAAACAGGCCGGCCACAGTGTACATGGCCACTTCGAGTGGCACGACAATCCGAGGATCGCTCTCCATTTGCAGGACGGTCTCGTGATGAAAGGCCGGAATCTTGCGCAACAGACCGGAGAGGGCCAGGCTAGTGAGGAGCAATGCAAAGAGGATCATTGCAAGAAAGATGAACGTGTGGCCGAGATTTGGGATGGATCGCCGCAGCCGCCCGGCCGGGACGAAGATATCTCTGGAGGTAATCTCCGCCGGAGAGTCTGGGCCGTACTCGGGAGGCGCAGCAGCGGGCGAAAGTAGTCTAGGGTCAATGGGCATGGAAGTTTTTGGAGACATTGGGAGCTTATTGGACGGTGACGGCCTCGATTTTGCTTTTTTTCAGCTTATCCGGAACGGAGGCGCCTCTGCGTGCCTTTTTCTCCGGTTCTCTTGAGATCTCTGGCATCAGAAGGGGGAGATGACGGCGCAGAAACTCTGCCGTATGCGATCCGTGCGCAGCGGCGACCTGCTCCGGCGTTCCGGCCGCGACGATCTCCCCACCCTCTTCGCCGCCCTCCGGGCCGAGGTCGATGATCCAGTCGGCATTGCGGATCACATCGAGATTGTGCTCGATAATGATGATTGTGTTGCCTAGATCCGACAGGCGGTGTAGCACTTCCATCAGCTTGCGCACATCGTCAAAGTGCAGCCCGGTTGTGGGCTCATCGAGTAGATAGAGTGTTTTGCCGGTCTGGCGTTTTGAGAGCTCGCGGGCCAGCTTCATCCGCTGCGCCTCCCCGCCGGAGAGCGTGGTCGCGGCTTGGCCCAGGTGAACGTAGCCCAACCCTACATCGACCAGGGTCTGCAGCTTGTTGTAGACCTGCGGGATGTCGGCGAGGACGGGCAGCGCGTCTGCGATGGAGAGCTCAAGGATGTCCGCGATGGAGTAGCCGTGGAAACGCACCGAGAGCGTCTCCTGATTGTAACGACGACCGTTACATACGTCGCACAAGACGTACACATCCGGCAGGAAATTCATCTCGATGCGACGCTGCCCCTCTCCCTGGCAGGCTTCGCAGCGGCCGCCGCCCACGTTGAAGGAGAAGCGACCAGGTTTATAGCCGCGCTCGCGCGATTCCGGCAGCATGGCGAAGAGATCGCGGATCGCGCTGAAGACGCCGGTGTAGGTGGCCGGATTCGACCGCGGCGTGCGGCCGATCGGGGACTGATCGATGCGCACAGCTTTATCGATCTGCTCGATGCCCTTGACGGATTTGTGCGCGCCGGGCGTCTCGCGCGACCGGTAGAGCTGCTGCGCAAGCGCGCGGTAGAGGATGTCATTGACCAGGGTGCTCTTGCCGGAGCCGGAGACCCCGGTGATCACGGTCATGACATTGAGCGGGAAGCGGGCAGTAACATTTTTCAGGTTGTGCTCGCGCGCTCCTTCGACGGTGATCCAGTTCTTGCCGACGGGGCGCGGCTCTGTGCGGTGTACGACCGTAGCTTCGCCGGAGAGATAGCGACCCGTCAGCGAGTCCGGAGCCGCCATGATCTGGGCCGGCGTGCCTTCGGCTACAACGTGACCACCCAGCTTGCCCGCGCCCGGACCGAGGTCCAGCACGTAGTCAGCATGACGGATGGTGTCTTCGTCGTGCTCGACGACCAGGATGGTGTTGCCCAAGTTACGGAGCGACTCCAGCGCGGCAATCAGACGCATGTTGTCGCGTTGGTGAAGTCCGATCGAGGGCTCGTCCAAAACGTAAAGAACTCCTCGCAGGCGCGAGCCGATCTGCGTGGCCAGGCGGATGCGCTGCCCCTCGCCGCCGGAAAGTGTCGCGGCGTTGCGATCGAGCGCCAGGTAATTCAGACCCACAGCATTCAGGAACTCGAGACGCTCCACGATCTCGCGCCGGAGTCGCTCCGCGATCAGGGCGTCGCGAGGGGAGAAGGTCAGGTCGCGGGCCGCAGTAAGCGCGCGCTGGAGGGGCAGGCCGGTGAAGTCGGCGATCGACAGGGAACCGACCTTGACCGCGAGCGAAGCCGGTCGCAGCCGCTTGCCGTGACAGACCGGGCAGACGGTTGCGGACATGTAGTTCATCAGCCATTCGCGATAGCTGTCGGACTTAGATTCTTCCAGCGAATCGCGCAGCCAGGCCAGCACTCCGTGGAAGCCGGTGCGCGGCGCTTCCTGCGATCCGGGTCCGTAGAGCAGCAGCTTCTGTTCCTTTTCGGAGAGCTGTTCGAAAGGAGTCTCCAGCTTGATCTTGTACTTCTGTGCGGCCAACTTGGCGAGCCGGGCGAGGTACTGCGAGCCGGAACCCGGACCGAGGGCGCCGTCGAGTAACGGCTTGCTCCAATCGGTCACGACTTTTGCCGGATCGAAGTCGTAGATGCTGCCCAGCCCATGGCATTCAGGGCATGCCCCGTAAGTGCTATTGAAGGAAAAACTGCGAGGCTCCAACTTAGGGACATCGAGTCCGCAATCGGGGCACGCCATGGAGGAGGAGTAGAGCTGCTCGCCTCCCTCGGCGGTTCCGATCACGACCAGACCGTTGGCCATTCCCAGTGCTTTCGCTACTGAGGCTTCGAGTCGTTTGTCGACTCCAGGCTTGAGCACGATGCGATCGACGATGGCTTCTACCGTGTGGTTCTTGCGCCTCTCGAGCTGGATGGGCTCAGCCAGGTCGCGGACCTCGCCATCGATGCGGGCGCGAAAACCCTGCTGGTCGAGTGTATCGAGCAGGTCTTTGAACTCGCCCTTGCGGCCGCGCACGACCGGCGCATAGACGATGAGGCGTTCGCCGGCCGGGAGTGCCAGCACGCGTTCCACGATCTGCTCCGCGGATTGACGAGAGATGGGATTGCCGCAGCCCGGGCAGTGCGGAACGCCGACAGAGGCGTAAAGAAGGCGGAGGTAGTCGTATATCTCCGTGATGGTGCCGACGGTGGAGCGGGGCGAACGACTGGTGGTCTTCTGCTCGATGGAGATGGCGGGGCTGAGACCTTCGATGGAATCGACGTCGGGCCGCTCGATCTGATCGAGGAACTGGCGAGCGTAGGCGGAGAGAGTTTCGACGTAGCGGCGCTGGCCCTCGGCATAGATAGTGTCGAACGCCAGCGAAGATTTGCCGGAGCCGGAGAGTCCGGTGATAACGGTCAGTGTGTTGCGCGGAATTTGCACGTTGATGTCTTGCAGATTGTGCTGCCGTGCGCCGCGGACGGTGATGTGAGCAATGGTCATGAAATTTAGGAGATAAAAACCTGGAGGGTGCTCGCGGGATGCGTCAGAAGACTGTTACGAATCACTGCGCGGGTGCGAGGGATCGTGACGAATACCGCCCTAGCAGTATCTTATTCGTCAACAGAAACAAGGGCAACGGGCGACAGAGTTCTGCGACAATGACATCGAAGTCCAAAGAAGCAGTGTAGAAATACGGAGCCGCTTGAATTGCCAGGTATAGCTGCTCGGTAGACCGAATGACAGTGGTTTCGACAACTTACTCTTTCGAGCTTGTGAAGGCCAGTTATGGATGCAATGAACTTGGTGATGTTGGTATGTGCGGTACTTGCAGCACTTGCCTTTGGCGTTTTGCTCGGCTACGCGGCCTGCCAGGCGCTCTTTTCAGTATTACGTATTCACGCACAGTCGGTCTCTGCGCAAAGCGCTCGGCTGGAGATTTCGGAGACCCCAGCCGCTCAGGTCCAGACCGCCTCCTGAGACAACCTATTCTTAACAACTACTGCGGCGGTTGTAGCTGATTCCGCTGCTGCTGCATCTGTTGCATCTGCAACATAAGCTGCTGTGGGGTTTTGGGCACCTGTGGTGGCACTCCGGGTGAGGGTGGTGGCGCGTTGCCCACCTGATCATCCATCGAGCTATCGTCATCCGACTCTTCATCGCTCGAAGCAGGGCGACGTTGAGGTGAGGACGCAGCATTGGTGGCCGGCGGCCCGGACGTCTTTTGCGTGAGTAACAACTCCCGCGGCGCGCCATTGGCCAGATCGCCAACCATCAAGACGTTATAAGATGTTCCATTCAATAGCGATGCAAGCACATCGCGTGGATTTCCCGGTCCAAACGAGCCAAAGACGCGCTCGTCGCCCGACACGCCTTCCAGGTGCATGCCAGTGCTGCTTGCAACCTGATGCAGTATGGCGACTAGACTGGCGTTGTTGGCTTGAACAGTCAGCGATCCGGGCCGCTCTTCGACGGTGGCCGGAACCGGCGGCTGGTCAAGCATGTTCGGAGGCGCCGCCGGCGTCTGCGGCACTTCAGCGGAGCCTGATGTTAGCGCGGGATCCGCTGCAACGCTCCCTTGCTTGGGAACACCATGCTGGGCTCCGTCGCGCAGGTGTACATCACGGGTCTGGGCAAAGGCCTGCGGTGTTGCAGCTATAAGGCTTACTCCGGCTAGCAAGAGACTCGCCGCAGCAAGTTGCCCAAGCCTCGCTTTCCGGTGCGCCACGGCAGTGGGTCTGACCTGCGGAGTGAAATGCACGTGAGAGTACGGATCCATAGCAGTTGCGCGCGCGTGAACCATTACGAGCCCGTACCTTTCTCAACTCTAAGATTATACTCACCCTCAATTTGCGCGGCCATCACTTCCAGATCTTACTTCCGCTACCTGCGGTGCATGGGTCTTTGCACTGAAGGGTAGCTTTGTGTTGAAGTAAGGCGAGTTCGGGATTGAGTTGGCAACATATGTCGCGACGGATGTTTACGAAGGATTCATTCTGGCGTACATGCCTGTCCATTGGGCTGGCGACGCTCTCCTCCACAAGCGCGTTCGCCGTCACCTGCACCACGCAGGCACAGATGAATGACGCCGCACGGGCGCAAATCGTGCAAAGCGCAAAACAACTTGCCACTCGTATTGAGGCGAACGATGTTCAGGGGGTGAAGGCAGCCACGATCCCCAGCGTTGCTGCAAACTTCGCAGGCATCGCGCAGAGCGTTCAGGCGATTTCGCCTGGGCTGGCGAATGCCACGGTCACCATTGACGCTGTCTATGGACTGGATGCCTCAGACGCCAAGACAACGGAGGACGAGGCGCAGTTCTTCTGCGGGGCTGCGGACCCGGCAACCCACGTGACCTTCACTATCCCGCAGCTTCCGCCGGGACGGTATGCCTTTGCCATCGCAAAGGCGACGGGGGTGCAGAAACCGCAGAGGTTGTCCATGCTGCTCCAGAATGATAGCGGTGGCTGGCGACTGGCGGGCTTCTTCCCCCGTCCACTCACGGCCGCAGGTCATGACGGACTCTGGTACTGGAAGAGCGCGCGCGAGTTTGCTGCGAAGAAGAAAGACTGGAATGCTTATTTTTATTACACGACAGCGACATATCTGTTGGCTCCGGTGAACTTTCTAAGCAGCACCAATCTCGATACACTAATTGGAGAGACAGATCGCGCCAAGCCGCAAGGTTTGCCAGGCGAAACTCCGATGACGCTGAGTGGAAACGGGCAAAGCTACTCCATCACCAGCCTGCGGACGGATGATGCACTGGGTGGACTTGACCTGGTGGTGCGCTACACCTCCGGTGACAACAGTGATCCTGCTGCGGTTCGGACCAGAACTCTGGGCATGATGAAGGCGCTTTTGGCCCAGCATCCTGAGTTGCGCGATGGCTTCCATGGCATTTGGGCCTTTGCGGAGGCTCCCAACCAGCCGCCATTTTCACTTGAGCAGACGATGGCCGAGATCAAGTAGCACCCGCGCTTGCGCACCAGGGATCGAGTCCAGCAGCAATTGGAGACATGGAAAAGACACTCACGCAGGTAATTGAGCAACGCCGGGCGACCCCGAGTTTTGATGGAAGTCGATTGCCCGATGCGGATCTGAAGAAGATCCTTGAGGCTGGGCTGCAGGCTCCCAGCGGCTACAATATGCAGCCCTGGCGCTTTGTTGTGGTACGTACCCCGGAACAGAAGCGTAAACTGCGGAGCGCATGCTACAACCAGCCAAAGGTGGAAGAGGCTTCCGCCGTAGTTGTGGCATGTGGCGATGCGGATGGCTGGCGTAACGGTGACCTGGACGAGATGCTGCGCCTGGGGCGCGAAGGGGGAATGCCGGAGAACTACGCCGAACAGGCAAAGGTCACCATTCCGAACTATCTTTCGAACCATCCAAATATGCCGATGTGGCTCACTCGGCAGGTGATGATCGCATTTACGCACATGCTGTTGATGGCAGAAGCCCTTGGATACGACACCGCGCCGATGGAGGGCTTTGAGCAGGACAAGGTGCATGAAGTACTGAAACTGCCACTCAGTTACACCGTTGTGGCGCTGCTCGCTATCGGGCACTCTAAAGGTTCTGATAAGTTCCACGGTGGCCGCTTCACTGTGAGCCGTACCGTCTTTGCGGAAGAGTACGGCAAGCCGCTGCGCGTAGAATGACGCAGTTTGTCCTCAAGCCTTCCTGGTAAGCCGATAAGAGAGATCGATGCAGAGAGAGTTTCCGAATGCTCCAGTGGTTGGAGTGGGTGCTGTTGTGATCGATAAAGACCTGGTGCTGCTGGTACGCCGTGGACGGGAGCCGCTGAAGGGACAGTGGTCACTACCCGGTGGCGCGTTGGAGTTAGGTGAGCGTCTGGAGCAGGGGATTGTGCGCGAGGTGAAAGAGGAGACCGGGTTGACTGTTGAACCAATGGAGATTATCGAAGTCTTTGACCACATCACGCGCGAGGGAGATACGGCACGCGTGAGGTTTCATTATGTTCTCGTGGACTACCGATGCCGGGTCACAAGCGGCAATCTCTGCGCCGCCAGCGACGTGACAGAGGCGCGGTGGGTAACGCGGGAAGAGCTCGACAGGAACGATGACCTCGCGATTCTTCCGTTTACTCGAAGCGTAATTGAAAAAGGTTTTCTTGCGGCAAAAGGGTCTCCCGTCACCCTCCCAGTGGTACACAGTTGAGCCGGCGGAAGCCAAGCCGGCGTCCTGCGGCATCGTCAGGGCAGGGTGGCGGAGGCGTCGTTACGGCACCGCCTGAAAGGCGCTCCTCGTTCAGTTGGAAGATCTACGGCTATGCGCTTCTCGTGCTGGTCGGCCTGACTATCCTTGCCGTCGCGATCGTGTGGGCCAAACCGCTTTTAGTGATCGATACTGTAACCCGCGCTCGCCTAGCCTACAAAGGTTTTCATGGCGAGTACGACACCCTCCAGGGACACCGGATTCACTACCTGGAAGGCGGAAGCGGACCACCAGTGCTGCTGGTGCATGGGCTGGGCAGCAGAGCGGAAGACTGGGCAAACCTGATGCCGCTGCTCGCCGCTGGCGGCTACCACGTCTATGCTATCGATCTGCTGGGGTACGGGCGCTCCGACAAACCGGCAGATGCGGCGTATTCCATTTCACAAGAGGCAGGGATTGTCGAGGCCTTCCTGCAGTCCCGCCAGCTCGAAAGGGTGAACCTGGCTGGCTGGTCGATGGGTGGGTGGATCGCCATGCGGGTCGCGCTCGATGATCCTAAACGCGTTTCGCGGCTGATGCTCTTTGACGCCGCGGGACTTCGGTTCACGCCGAACTATGACATGCACGAGTTCGAGCCGAAGACGCCGGAGCAGTTGCAGGATCTGTACAGCAGGCTGACTCCGAATGCGAAAAAGATGCCAGACTTTCTCAGCCGGGCAATGCTCCGCCGCGCGCAGCAGTCAAATTGGGTAATAGCGCGGAGTGCCCGCTCCATGTTCACTGGCGACGACCTGCTGGACGGCAAACTCGGCGCTCTTAAAATGCCCGTTCTGATCGTTTGGGGTAAAGCCGACGCGCTCATTCCGGTTGCCACTGCCGTCTCGATGCACACGCAAATTCCGCAATCGACCTTGGAACTGGTAGACGGCTGCGGACATCTTGCACCCGGGCAGTGCGCGCCTCGCATCGCGCCCAAGGTGCTAGATTTCTTGCGCGGAGCGGGACTACAGGTGGGAGCAACTCTCGAGATTCACTAAGCCGCTACTCCGGCGCAGCCCCGGCTTCCCATACGAAGGCACGCTCCTGTGGCAGGCCCACATGCGCGAGCACGCGGTCGACGAAGTTGCGAGCCATATCTTCTGTGCTGACAGGAAGTTGGTAGAAGGACGGGATGACCGGAAAGATCGTGGCGCCGGCGTCTGCGGCCAGCTGCATGTTGCGGAGATGAATCTTGTTCAAGGGCGTCTCACGCACGCATAAGATCAAAGTCCGTCTCTCCTTGAGCATCACGTCCGCAGCGCGACCGATGAGGTTGGAAGCGAGTCCGTTGGCGATTCCAGCCAGTGTTCCCATGCTGCAAGGAAGCACAATCATGCCAGTCGAAGGATAGCTTCCGCTTGCGATTCCCGCGCCGATGTCGCTGTCGGCGAGCACTCGAGTTTTTGCGGAAGGGTGCCCTAGCAGCTTCTCCATCAGTCCGCTGCGGCCGCTGAAGTGAAGCTCTTCCGCCATCACGCGCAGCGAATTTTCCGAGGGCACCAGATTTACCGTGCTGACGCGAGCATCTTCCTCCAGCGCAAGCAAGAGTTGCTGGGCGAGGATGCTGCCGCTCGCGCCAGTGATCGCGACCGTGAGGCTGATTCCAGGAGTACCCGCAGCTGACATACTCACGCACTCCCGAGCACGCGGGCGAAGATCGCGTCCACGTTGGTGAGCTGCCGGTACAGATCGAAGCTGCGGGCCAGTTGGTCAGGAGAGAGCCGGGACGTGATCTCCGCATCCCCTGCAACCAGGTCGCGGAAGACCAGCTCTTCTCGCCAGGCGCGCATGGCATGCGACTGAACCAGGCGGTAGGCATCTTCGCGAGACATGCCGGATTCCGTCAGGTCCAACAGGAGCTGTCCAGAGAAGATCAAACCACCGGTGCTCCCCAGGTTGCGCTCCATGCGTTGAGGGTAGACCAGCAGCTTGTCAATGAGCGAAGTGGTCTTCGCCAGCAGATAGTCGGCCAGGATCGTCGAATCGGGAAAGATGATGCGCTCGACAGAGGAATGCGAGATGTCGCGTTCATGCCAGAGTGCGATGTTCTCAAAGGCTGCTTGTGCATTTGCGCGGACGACGCGGGCCAGGCCGCTAATCTGCTCCGCATTAATCGGATTGCGCTTATGCGGCATTGCTGACGAACCCTTTTGCTTTTCGGAGAAGAATTCCTCCGCTTCGCGGACCTCGGTTCGCTGCAGATGACGAATCTCTGTGGCGATCTTGTCCAGGGTAGAAGTGACCACCGCCAGTGTCGCGATGTAGTGCGCATGGCGGTCGCGCTGGATAACCTGTGTCGCCACGAGCGCTGGCTTGAGTCCAAGGCGTTCGCAGATGCCCTCCTCATGCTCCGGCTTGAGATGGCCGAAGGTGCCGACAGCACCCGAAAGCTTGCCAACCCGCATATCCTCAGCGGCTGCGTCGAAACGTTGGAGATCACGCCCAATCTCCGCATACCAGTTCAGCAGCTTGAGGCCGAAGGTGGTGGGTTCGGCATGGACACCATGCGTGCGTCCTATCATGGGGGTGTGCTTGAACTCGAGCGCACGGCGCTTCAGGACCTCCTGCAAGCCAACGATGCCGTCGCGGATGATGGCCGAAGCTGCTTTGATCTGCAACGCCTGCGCTGTGTCGACGACGTCGTTGGAGGTGAGGCCGTAATGCAACCAGCGTGACTCCGCTCCGATCTTTTCCGCGACCGCAGTGGTGAAAGCGATAACATCGTGCTTCACCTCAGCTTCGACCTCCTGAATGCGCGTGAGTTCAAAGGCTCCCTTTTCGCGAATGGCCCGGGCTGCTTCCGCTGGAACGATGCCGGCTTCGGCGAGGGTCTCAGACGCGGCCACCTCGACAATCAGCCACATGCGGTACTTGTTTTCATCACTCCAGATCTGGCCCATCTCCGGACGGGTATAACGCGCGATCAAAGGAACCTCCAGGAAACCCGATTGCAGCGGGCGACTCCGCCATTCTATCGTTGCGCATCCAACCCTACGTTTGGCAGGTGTAGGTTGAGAGGCCGGAGGGTAAGTCCCTAGGCCTTGAGGAGAGGCAAGATGGCAGAAGAAGAGAGCACAGAGCTGGTGACGATTGAGCGCTTCCGCGAGACGCTGGAAGCAGAGCTGGCCAAGGGACGTCTGGATTCAGCAGGCATCGACTGTTTTCTAGTGGGTGAGAATGCGGCGCTGCTGTACGGCAACGGCATCGGTGGTTTGCAACTGCAGGTCCGTCCGGAGGACGAGGATGACGCGCGATCGATCCTGAACGATCCCGGGCCCGCAGACGGAGACTTACAGACAGTGTCGTAGCGTGATGTATCGTGTTACGATATAGTTCTGATGACAGCACGAAACAGCGTAATGTCGGCACAGGATGTGCCGGCTCACAACGTCCCGAACGCAGTTGGGCTCAGGCGGCTGGCAGAATTCCGCTTCCAGCTGCGGCAATTTCTGCACTTCAGTCAGAAAGCGGCAGAGGCAAGTGATTTAAGGGAGCAGCAGCATCAGCTTCTGCTCGCCATCTGCGGTTTGCCGGAAGGCGTTGAGCCAACGATTGCGAGTGTGGCGGCGCGTATGCTGCTGAAGCACAACAGCACAGTCGAACTCGTTGATAGAACGATCGAGCAGGGCCTTTTACGACGGGTGCACGATCCACTCGATCACCGCCGCATCTTACTCCGGCTTACCTCGCGCGGCGATCAGCTGCTTCAATCCCTATCGGCCTTCCATCTCCAGGAACTGGAAAGTGCAGGACCTGAGCTTATCCGGGCACTCCAGCAGGTATTGACAGGGGAGCAGGATGGCCTCCGGAAAGCTGGTGTGGCGAAGTGTTGAAAGCTGAACATAAAGAGAAGACGGCTCCCGTAGTTCATCTCGGAGACTTCACTGCCGATTCTCGCATGTTGTTCTTGAGCGCCCTGGGACTGGTGCTAGGCGCTGCCGGTAGTGTGTTGGCGTGGGCACTGCTCCACCTGATCTACGGCGCGACCAACCTGTTTTATTTTCACCGGCTGAGCTGGGCTTTCGCGCGACCGGCAGACAATCATCTGCATGCGTGGGCCGTTGTGGTGCCGATTGTCGGCGGCCTGATCGTGGGTGTGATGGCACGTTATGGATCCGACAAGATTCGCGGCCATGGCATGCCGGAGGCCATCGAGGCGATCCTGATCAATGGCGCTAAGATCAGTCCGAAGGTCGCCGTCTTAAAGCCCGTCTCGTCAGCGATTGCGATCGGTTCGGGCGGCCCGTTTGGTGCGGAAGGCCCGATCATCATGACGGCTGGCGCGGTCGGCTCATTGATCGGCCAGCTCTTCCGGGTGAGCGACGCGGAGCGAACGACGCTGCTGGTGGCTGGAGCGGCAGCCGGTATGTCTGCCACCTTTGCAACGCCGCTTGCGGCCATTCTGCTGGCTGTGGAGCTGTTGCTCTTTGAGTGGCGGCCGCGCTCCTTGGTGCCCGTGGCGGTAGCTAGCACGGCTGCTGGCACACTGCGCTGGTTGCTGCTTGGAGCGGGGCCGCTCTTTCCCATGTCTCCCATGCGGCTGCCGGTGTCAGCAAACGCCGTGTTAGCGTCTTTAGCTGTCGGCGCTGTGGCGGCTGTCGTTGCCGTAGTACTGAGCCGCGCTGTGTATGCCAGTGAAGATCTATTCGAACACTTCCCAATTCACTGGATGTGGTGGCCTGCAATTGGTGGCGTGGTCATCGGCATCGGCGGACTTATCTTTCCGCGTGCGCTCGGCACCGGCTATGACGTGATCGGCGGTTTGATCGGCGGCAATCTGACTTGGGGTGTCATTCTTGGCGTCCTCATCATTAAGAGCATTATTTGGTCGTTTTCATTAGGATCGGGGACCTCCGGAGGTGTGCTGGCGCCGCTGCTGATGATCGGCGGTGCGCTTGGTGCGGCCTTCACGCATGTGTTGCCGGTGATCCAACCTGGAGCCTGGTCGCTGATCGGCATGGCAGCCGTGCTCGGCGGCGCGATCGGCTGCCCCTTGACTGCTGCGGTAATGAGCGTAGAGCTGACCCACAACTATGGATTGCTGATTCCCCTCCTGACGGCTGCCGTGGCCTCGCATGCGATCACAATCCTGCTGCAACGCCGTTCGATTCTGACGGAGCGGCTGAGCCGGCGTGGCTACCATCTGAGTCGCGAGTATGGTGTCGATCCACTCGAAAGCATGACGGTGGCTCAGGTGATGCGGACAAGCGTGGTGGTTCTTCCTCCGGATGTCACACCGGCGCAGGTGCGCACCTGGCTGAGTTCAGCTGCGACGAACATGCGGAACAATGGCACGGAAGCTGCCGCAGAGGGAACAGCGGCAACTGGAAAACAGCGCGGACAGCGGCTCTACCCGATCGTGGACGAGAATGCGCTGCTGCTTGGTGTGGTAACGCGCAAGCACTTGCGTAGCTTTGGAAATAGCGACGGTAGCCAGGAAGCTCTTGAGTCAAGTAATCCGACGCTGCCATATCAGCGGGGCGCGACGACCTATCCCGACGAGACGCTCCGCCGTCTGGCAGAGAGAATGGCCGCAGAGCAGATCTACGCAATGCCAGTAGTCGAGCGTGGTACGGGCAAGCTGCTCGGGCTAGTACGCCTTGAAGATATGCTGACGGCGCGCGTCCGGTCCTATGACCGTGAGAGCAAATTTGTGCGGGTGCGGCGCTTGCGGATGCCATTCCGCCGTGCCGCGCTTGAGAACGAAATCGTGAGTGCAGGCTAGTTCTTGCCCACTCCGAATAGCTCGCTCATCTCTTTGTGGAGGAAGCCCTGCCCAGGCCGGTAGGGCTGCACCCACCTGCCATCGATTACAAATTGGGGAATGGCTCGCTTTCCCACTTGCTTGAGGACCTCAGCGGCCGCGCCTGGTGTCGTCTCGATATCGATTTCGGTGTAGGTGATCTTGTGTTCGTTCAGAAAACGTTTGGCTTCGCGACAATCACGGCACCAGGATGCGGAGTAAACCGTTACTTCCATGGACCTGAGTCTACGCTTTGTCTGGCGTGTCGTGCACGAGAGCGTCGCTCGCTTTCAACGCCGCCCTACGCTCGCGGAAGAAGGACTGCAGCAGGGCACTGGATTCCTCAGCGCGGATGCCTCCGGTAATCTGCATCGCATGGTTCAACGCCGGGTGATTGATCACCTGCATCACGGAAGAGACCGCGCCGGCTTTGGGATCATCTGCGCCATAGACTAAGCGAGCAACGCGGGCATGGACTATGGCGCCGGCGCACATCGCGCAGGGCTCAAGTGTCGAGAAGAGCTCGCATCCGATTAAGCGATAGTTGCCCAGCGTGCGAGCAGCTGCGCGCAGGGCGAGAATCTCCGCATGGGCAGTGGGGTCGCCCTCCCGCAGCACGCGATTTTGCCCGGCGCCGATGATGGCTCCTTGGAGCACAACCACAGCGCCGACAGGAACCTCGCCGGCAGCTGACGCGCTTTGCGCTTCGGCGAGTGCCGCTAACATGCCGTCGAGATCCGTCATGCTATGCCGGCGCGGGCTGCTGCTGTGTCATGCAATGGAGCGCGCCCAGGCCCCAGATGAAGTCGCCGCAGTGAATGCCAACGGTCCTGTGCTGCGGAAAGAGACCTGCCAGGATATTCAGCGCATGGCGGTCGTTGGCATCGTTGAAGGTAGGCACCAGTACGAGACCGTTGGCGATGTAGAAGTTTGCGTAGCTCGCTGGGAGGCGCTGCTTGTCAAAGATGACAGGTGAGGGGAGTGGTAGCTCGACGATGCGGAAGGGCTCTCCCTGCAGGTTGCGCGCGGCATGCAGCCGGTCCAGATTCTCGGCGAGTGGCAGGTGGTTATCGTCCGCGCTATTTGGCTCAAACGCGGTGACAATTGTGTTCTCGCCGACAAAGCGTGTGATGTCGTCCACGTGGCCATGGGTGTCGTCGCCCGCTATGCCGCGATCCATCCAGAGCACCTGGTCGATCCCCACGTAGTCGTGAAAGACCTGCTCCAGCTGCTCTCGACTGACACCCGGGTTGCGCTGCTGTACCTCGCTCAGCAGGCATTCCTCCGTAGTAAGCAAAATGCCTGCGCCATTCGTGTCGATGCTGCCGCCTTCTAAAACAACCTGCCGCTCGGAGCCGTCGGCGAGACGAACAGTGGGGGTAAAGACCGGAATGCCGAGTAGTTCACCCGCACGGATGGGCAATGTATCGTCCAGTTGCCAGTCGTCGTACTTGGCCCAGGCGTTAAACTTCCAGTTCGTAACCGCAATGGTATCCTGTCCACTCAGGTCGCCCGCGGCTTGCTTCCGGATAAAGATTGGCCCAGAGTCCCGTGTCCATATGCGGTTCGTTGGCCACTGGTGGAAGCGCACTCCATCCATCTTCGCGCCTGTACGCGTCAGAATGCTGCGCGCACGCTTCTCTGCCTCCGCACTGTTGACTAGGATGTGCACCCGCTCTACCTGCGAGAGGTGGCGGACAATATCGGCGTAGACCCAGGCGATGGGCTGATATTTGCCCGGCCAGTCGTTTGCATTGTGCGGCCAGGCTATCCATGTCGCGGTGTGCCGCGCCCATTCCGCAGGCATGCGATACCCAAGCGAGCGCGGGGTTGCAGCTTCGGAAGCGCTCACTTGCCGTTGCTCACAGGGTCGAGGAAGCGATTCACGATCGGCGCATACGCATCGATGCGCCGATCGCGCAGAAAAGGCCAGTGGCGGCGCTGTTCTTCCAATGCGACCGGGTCGACTTCCGCGATCAATATATCTTCTCGATCGTGGGGAGCCTGAGCAATGATGCGGCCAAACGGATCAGCGATGAAGGAGCCGCCCCAGAACTCCAGGCCGGGGCCCTCGACACGGTTGCCGCGGATGTCGCCATTCTCCCAGCCAACCCGATTCGGTGCGGCAACGAAGACACCATTTGCAATCGCGTGGGAGCGTTGAATCGTCTGCCAGGCATCGTACTGCGCCGAGCCGAACTCCTCCTTTTCCGAGGGATGCCAGCCGATTGCGGTGGGGTAGAAGAGCACATTTGCACCCTGGAGCGCCGTAATGCGCGCGCCCTCCGGATACCACTGGTCCCAGCAGACAAGCGTACCCATGCGCCCCAGAGATGTGTCGTAGGCGCGGAAGCCGAGATCGCCCGGCGTGAAGTAAAACTTTTCGTAGTAGAGCGGATCGTCCGGAATGTGCATCTTGCGGTAGAGGCCGATCAGCGAACCGTCGGCTTCAATCATGGCAGCCGTGTTGTGATACAAGCCTGCCGCACGCCGCTCAAAGAGAGAAGCAATAACAACGACGCGCTCTTCGCGGGCCACCGCTGAAAGCCGCTCCGTGCTGGGTCCCGGAATCGGCTCGGCTAGATCGAAGAGCGCCGTATCCTCGCGCTGGCAGAAGTATTGCGCACGGAAGAGCTCCGGCAGGCAGACGACTTTTGCCCCGGCATGGGCAGCCTCGCGAACGCGGTCCGCCGCCTTGTCGAGATTGGCATCTGGATCAGGCGAGCAGGACATCTGGATGAGGCCGATGCGATATTTCAGAGCAGTTGGCATGGCGGTGATCTCGGGGTATTGGATGTGTGAGGCAAGCAAAAGGCGCAGGCTTTGAGCCCGCGCCTTCCCTGTTCGTGTACGGGCCTACTCGAAGATCAGAATGGCCGCTGCGATGGTCGTGGTCCACAGCCCGCGCTTGTCGCCGATAGCCGACTGCGTAACGTTGGCCGTGCGGACGATCTTGTTGGAGATACGGTAGATCTCCTTCTTTTCGTCCCAGCTAGTGTCCGGATCGAACTCGACATTCAGTGTAGTGGCGAGCATTTCGGCGGCAAGCTCTTCGGCGTACTCGCCGGCCTGTTCTTCGGTCTCGCCAAAACTGTGATGTTCACTTAAGTAACCGTATGTGTTACGATCTGTCGGAATAGCAACGCCAATGCTGGACACCACCAGACGATGCGGTTCGCGCGTGGAGTTTTCCGCGACAACAGCGAAGACGACTTCGCCTGGCGACAGGTATTCGACACCTTCTTTGCGGGGAATAAGTTTCGCATTTGGCGGAAAGATTGACGAGACGCGAACCAGGTTTTGAGCCGCGATGCCGGCGTCGCGGAGTGCCAATTCGAAGGAAGTAAGCCGTTCCTTATGTCTCCCAGCGCCCTTTGTGAAAAAGAGCTTTTTTGGGACCATGCTTTTACCCAATGTGGAGTCCTCCAGGGTGAGGAACGAAAGCGTTCCTAATGAAAAGTACCATATGGAGGGATGCGGCCTCGGCGGCACACGCGCCGATTTTATTGTGTATTTACATTGCGCGCAGCGATCCTCAGTGCTGCTTACTTGGTAAGCGGAGCGTTAGTTTTCTGTGTGGGAAGATAGGGGAACGTCGCCCCAGAAAGAATATGGATGAACCAAGCTCTCTCGCAGCACACCGGTTTGCCTGACCTGCGCGCGTTATATATCTCCGGGCTGACCCCGGGCTACTACGGAGCATTCCGGCTGGAGGCACTCCGGCGACTAGGTGTGGAATCAGTCACGCCGCTTGATTCCACGGCATTCACCGCGGCGCGCGGCGTCTGGGGCAAGGTTGAGCACAGGGTACAGATGGGCCCCGGCGTAAGCAGGTTGAACCGGGCGATCCTCGAAGCAGCCCGAACTGGCCGCGTGAACGTCGCGTGGTGCGATAAGGTGCTGGGGATGCGCCCCGACACGCTGCGAGAGTTGCGCAGCATGGGAGTCGTGACGGTCGATTACCTAAATGACAATCCATTTGGGCCGCGCCGTGATCCGGGCTGGCGACTCTTCTTGAAGGCGCTTCCGGAGTACGGCCTGCATGCTGTACCGCGGGAATCGAGCATGCAGGAGTTCCTCGAACACGGCGCGCGGCAGGTGATGCGGATCCGCTTTACGTACGAGCCGACCGTGCACTTTCCTCCACCTCCGGGCTGGACGGACAAGAATCGCGATCGAGGCGTGTCGTTCATTGGTACCCCCTACGACAGCCGTGGCGCATTCCTGACAAAGCTCTGGAATGCCGGCGTGCCGGTGGATGTATCGGGCTCTCGTCCTCACTGGCAAGCGGCGCTCTCACTGGAGGCGTTTGCCGCCACATTCAAAATGGGTGAACTGAAAGCAAACGCCTATCGTGAAGCGATCTGGCGGTCGCGCATCAATCTGAGTTTTGTGACGCACGGAAATGTAGACGACGTAGCGCACAAGTCATTTGAGATTGCGGCGTGTGGCGGATTTCTTCTGGCGGAGCGGACGCCGGAACACATGGCCTGCTTCAAAGAGGACGAAGAAGCGGTCTTCTTCTCCGATGCGGAAGAGTGCCTCGCGAAGATCCGGCGCTACCTGCCGGACGAAGCAGCGCGGGCACGGATAGCCGCGGCAGGAGAGCGCCGGGCGGTGAATTCGGGGTATGACAACGACAGCATGATGCGCGCGGTGCTCGGGCGGGCTGCCAAATTGCGAACTGCCCCGCTGCGCTGAAGCTCCTAGAGTGCTACTGGTTTGGGCTTGCGTCCGAGCATGTACAGCAGAGTCACCAGGCCGATAACCGAAGCCAAGCCGGCGAGTCCGAGAACGCGCAGAATCGAAACCGTGTAGCGGCCTTCGGACGGTGAGTAGTTGCAGCAGTACAGCAGGATCAGATCGGTCGCGGAGCCGATCCGGTGATTGCTCGCCTCCAGCAGTGCTAGCCGCAGGTCGCGCGGCTGGTATTCGATGCCGGTCAGGTATTTCGAGAGCCGGCCCTCGGGTGTCACGATCATGATGACGCTGGAATGCGCAAACTGCGTCATCTTGCCGTCGGGCCCCGGCACGCGTACGTAGTGAAAGCCGGCAGCGTTGGCGAGCGCAGTGATCTGCGGCTGTGCGCCGGTGAGAAAGTGGACATTGCTTGCGGCACCCGGGTCGCCAAGCTCGCCCAAGAACTTCTGCTTGGAGGCAGCGGCGTCCGCCGGAGTGTCGGTTGGATCAATGCTTGTAACGAGCACATCATAATCTTTGCCCGGAGAGTAGCCGGTTTGCCTGAGCGCGGCCGCCATGCCATGCAACACCTGGGGACAGAGCATGGCACACTTGTAGTAGACCAGCGCCATCACGACCGGGCGATGCGCGAAGTAGGCCGATAGCGGTTGGTCGGCGCCCGTGCTGTCGCGAAAATGATCGTTGAGCGGCAGCGGGCTGCTCAGGTTTTGATCAATGCCGGCGTTCTTCAGGTACGCGGGAGCGGACTGCGCCGGGGAGTTAAGTGGCTTCTCTGCCGGATACTGTTGGGCGTTTAGGGCAGGAGCTGATGAAAGCGCAAACGCGACTATGATCGAAAGTGCAAGACGCTGGAACAAATGCAGAACCCTCATCGGAACTGCTTATAGATTACTCTCCCAACGGCCTCAGAGTAATGGTCTTGCCGGTGCGCGCCGATTCGCGCGCTGCATCCAGAATTTGCATGACAACAATGTTTGTGCCGAGGGCCGTCAGGTCGCCCTGCGGCTTCAATTCTCCCCGGAGCACGGCGACCAGGTAATCGAGCGAGTTGTCTTCCGGCGCAGCGAGCGGTGGAGCGGTCTTGAGGGTCTCATGCTCATCGTGCGCCAGGCGCACACGCAGCCCGTCAGCCTTGACCGTGTCCGCGTATCCGGTAGCCCCATAAACTTCCATGTCTTTGCGATCGAAGGGCCAATTCCAAGACGCCTGAAGAATCGCCTGATCGTGCGGGTAGGTCAGGATGACTGTCGCTTCGTCCTCAACGCGCGGGTACTCTTTCGGTTTGATCTGCTGCGTGACCGCAGTGACGGTGAGCGGAGCCTCACCACCCATCAGCCAAGTGGTGAGATCCGCGCCGTAGCAGCCGAAATCGAAGAGCGCCCCTGCACCATTCTGCGCCGGGTCCGTCAGCCACTTCAGAAACTCCGGCCCTACGCCGATCTCCTTCGGACCGCGGTGGCCGTCATGCACTACGACCTTGCGCAATGGACCGAGGTGGCCTTCGGTGAGCTCCTGATACGCAGCCCGGTTCGAGGCATACCAGGTCGTCTCATAGTTCACCAGGACATTGACGTGCTGCTCGCGGGCGGTCTTCCGGATAGCAAGCGCGTCGCTGAGCGTCGTCGCAAGGGGCTTCTCTACCATCGAAGAGATGTGGCGTGCCGCGGCGATCTCGATGGCACGGCGGTGGTCCACTATCAAGGTGTAGACAAGTACGGCCTGCGGGTGGCGTGCCTCGATCATAGATGCTTCATTGTTGAAGAAGAGGCTCGGGTCGAGATGCAGACGCGCTGCGTATTGCTGCTGCAGCTGAACATCAGGATCCGAGATGCCAACGAGCACGACCTCTCGATGTTTCGACAACTGCTCCAGAAAGCCATGCACGTGGCCGTGAACCAGGCCCACAATGGCGACGCGCACCGGAGTTGCGGCGGGCTGCTCCTGCGCGGAAAGGTGGCGTGAAGCGACAGCCGTACAGAGAACCAGGAGCAGACACAAGCAGCGGACTTTCCAAAATCTCATTCAGGCTCCATTGGCTTACGGTAGGTAGTAGTGTAGCTTTTCAACACACGCTAGTAATTCGCGCGAATTGCCACTTCGTAAAGGCCAGTGTTAGCCTCAGAAGTTGTTCCTGGATTAAACCCATTTCGCTACTGCTGTAGTCCCCCGAATCCGTTCACGGAGCCACCATACCTATGCAGACAAGCTATAACGGAGTTCCTTTGCCGCATGATGGCGAGGCAATTCAGTACGCCGACGGAAAGTACCACGTGCCAGATCACCCCATCATTCCGTACATCGAAGGCGACGGCACGGGGCGCGATATCTGGCGTGCCTCCCAGCGCGTCTTTGATGCTGCCGTGGAGCGGGCCTACGGTAGCAAACGCGCAGTGAAGTGGTTTGAGATCTTTGCCGGCGAGAAGGCCTTCCGGCAGTTCAAGACCTGGATGCCGGAAGACTCTGTAAATGCTGCGCGCGATCTGCGTGTGTCCATCAAAGGACCGTTGACGACTCCTGTCGGTGGCGGCATTCGTTCGCTGAACGTGGCTCTGCGCCAGACACTGGATCTTTATGCTTGCATCCGCCCAGTAAAGTACTACGCGGGTGTGCCCAGTCCGGTGAAGCATCCGGAGAAGCTCGACGTGGTGATCTTTCGCGAGAATACGGAAGACGTCTATGCCGGCATTGAGTTCCGCCAGGGTACTCCAGAAGTGAAGAAGTTGATCGACTTTCTAAACAACGATATGGGCAGCAAGAAGAAGGTGCGCGCGGACTCAGGAGTTGGCATCAAGCCCATCTCGATCACCGGCACCAAGCGGCTGGTGCGCGTTGCCATCCAGCATGCCATTGAGAACGGTCGCAAGTCGGTCACCTTGGTACACAAGGGCAATATCCAGAAGTTTACCGAGGGCGCTTTTCGCGAGTGGGGATATGAGGTCGCGCGCCATGATTTCCGTGAGCAAACAGTGACCGAGCGCGAGAGTTGGATACTGGGCAACGTGGAGGCGGATCCGAATATCACGGTCGAGGCGAATGCCGCATTGATTGAGCCCGGGCTGGAGTTCGGATCGGAGGAGTTTCGGCAAGAAATTTACGCTGAAGTAAAGCAGGTCGTCGACAAGCTCGGAGCTTCGCACGGCAAGGGGAAATGGAAAAGCAAGGTGATGGTCAACGATCGCATCGCCGACTCCATCTTTCAGCAGATCATCATCCGCCCTGAGGAGTACAGCGTGCTGGCCACGCCAAACCTGAATGGTGACTATATTTCCGACGCAGCAGCGGCACAGGTGGGTGGGCTGGGTATTGCGCCCGGTGCTAACGTTGGCGATGGTTATGCGGTCTTTGAAGCAACCCATGGCACCGCCCCCAAGTATGCGGATAAGGATGTGATCAATCCTGGCTCGGTGATTCTCTCCGGCGTGATGCTCTTTGAATTTCTCGGCTGGCCCGAGGCAGCGAAGCTGATTGAGAGCTCGATGGAAGCGACGATTCAGCAGAAGTATGTCACCTACGACTTCGAGCGCCAGATGCAAGGCGCGACCAAAGCGAAGACGAGCGAGTTCGCTACGCGCATGATCCAGAACATGGGGGACTAGCCGTCCCGGCAGACGCGGGACTGGTCGTCCAGGCAAATGCGTCTTCGCCCGCCAAACCGATAAGATCAGAGGCAGAGATTCAGTAAGGGAGAGATGATGCGGAAGAAGGTAACGATTGTGGGTGCGGGAAACGTCGGCGCAACGGCGGCTCACTGGATCGCGGCGAAGGAGCTGGCCGATGTGGTGCTGGTGGATGTTGCGGAAGGCATTCCGCAGGGCAAGGCGCTCGATCTGCTTGAGGCTATGCCAATCGAGAAGCGCGATGTACACGTGACGGGATCGAATGACTACGCCGAGACTGCGAACTCTGACATTGTCGTGATTACAGCAGGCATTCCGCGTAAGCCCGGCATGAGCCGCGACGACCTGCTCCAGACCAACTACAAGATTATGTCGGACGTGGTAAGTAAAGTGACGGCAGTCTCGCCAAACACAATTCTGATCATCGTCTCAAATCCGCTGGATGCCATGGCGCAGGCAGCGTTTAAGCAATCGAAGTTCAATCGCGAGCGAGTGATTGGCATGGCAGGGGTGCTGGATTCAGCACGCTTTCGGACGTTCATTGCGGAAGAGTTGAAAGTGTCAGTGGAAAATGTAACCGCGTTTGTGCTCGGCGGGCATGGCGACACGATGGTCCCATTGCCGCGCTACTCGACTGTCGCGGGTATTCCGATCACGGAGCTGATGGACAAGACCACACTCGATCGTCTCGTCCAGCGTACGCGCGACGGTGGCGCCGAGATCGTGAAGTATCTCAAGACCGGTTCGGCCTACTATGCGCCCTCGGCAGCTGCGGTCGAGATGGTCGAAGCCATTCTTAAGGACAAGAAGAAGATACTGCCGTGCGCGGCCTATCTACAGGGTGAGTATGGGATCAACGGCTTCTACATTGGCGTCCCATGCAAGTTGGGAGAGCGCGGGCTGGAGCAGATCGTCGAAATTAAGCTGACAGATGAGGAGCAGACGGCGCTGGGGAAGAGCGCTGATTCGGTGAAGGAGCTCTGTGCCGTGATCGGGGTGTAGTACATCCAGTTGCAATAAGAAAAGCCCGCAATGCATGCGGGCTTTTCTTGTACTACGTGAAGATTAAACACGCTCGATCGTGACGTTCTCCAGTGTGACCTGCGTTTTCGGCTTGTCCTGCGCGCCGCGCGGTAGGCGCGAGATTTTCTCGGCTATGTCCTGCCCCTCGACCACCTCGCCGAAGATGGTGTGTTTGCCCGTCAGCCAGTCTGTGTTTGCCGTGGTGATGAAGAACTGCGAACCGTTCGTGTTCGGCCCGGAGTTCGCCATGGCGAGCTTGCCTGGCTGGTTGAACTTGTGCGGCGAGCCTTTGGTCTCATCCTCAAAGCGATAGCCTGGGCCACCCATGCCGTTGCCGGCCGGATCCCCGCCCTGGATCATGAAGTCGGGGATGACGCGATGGAAGACCGTTCCGTCGTAGAGCTTGTCGTTCGACTTCTTGCCGCTCGTCGGGTGCGACCATTCGCGCTTGCCCTCGGCGAGCTCGATAAAGTTGGTGACGGTTTTAGGTGCTTCCTTCTCAAACAGGCGGCAGACGATCTCGCCTTCGCTGGTCTTGAAGATGGCGTAAGTGCCAGGTGTACGGGGCATGCTTTCTCCTTGTGTACTCTCAATACTGTGTGGATCTCAATACTATGGATGCGTTGAGCCGGGTGCTGTTGCCGGAGCGCTTGGCCGGGGCGCAGGCACCGCCGGCATGGGCTGACCCTCACGCACGATGGTCACCTTGTTGAGCACGACTGGCTCGTTCGGTTTGTCGTCCGCATCGCGCGAAACGCCGGTGATGGCTTTGGCCACCGTAATTGAGGGTTCATCGCACTGACCGAAGATCGTATGACGCCCGTTCAGATGCGTTGCCGGAGCAGTGGTGATGAAGAACTGCGAGCCATTTGTGTTCGGTCCGGAGTTGGCCATCGCGAGACGCCCGGCTACATCGAAATTGAGCGCGGGATCGATCTCGTCATTGAAGAAATACCCGGGATCGCCCATGCCGGTGCCCACCGGATCGCCACCCTGAATCATGAAATCAGGAATCACGCGATGGAAGACGGTGCCGTTGTAAAGAGGTCTTCCGTGCACCTTGGCGTGGGTAGCCGGATCAGTCCAGTCCTTGGTACCCTCAGCCAGGCCGATGAAGTTTGCGACAGCCAGCGGCGCCTGCTTGTCGAACAGACGGCAGGTCATCCGGCCCATGGTGCTGTCGAAGACAGCGGTCGGTCCGGAGGGCTGCGGGCTCACGGAAACCTGTGACCCGGGCGAATCCGGCAGATCCTGCGTTGCCGTCGACGGAGTCGAGGTCGCTGAAGCAGTTGCTGGCGGCGGCGTCTGCTGTGTAAAGCCAACTCCGACCGGCAAAGCAAGCGGGGATAAGAGCAGCAGGGAAGCGTAGCGCAATGCAGTTGTCATGCAAATCAGTCCCACTCCTCAGATTACCGTAGCGGATGCATTCTATGCTACCCATGCGGTACTGCTGCGCCGGTACGTGAAAAACCTCTGACCAACGCCTCAGTTGAAAGACGCGGCTCACATTCCTGCCCTGCTCATCATCTGAGCTAAAAGAGAGATTGGAGAATCATTATGGGTCATCTTCGTCGTTCGATCATGTTTTCCGTTGGTGGATTTCTGCTGAAGCGCGCCTGGGGACGCAAGCTGGTTTTAGATGTCGCAGAGGACGCAGCAAAAGATACATTGCACGCCGCGGTGCAGCCTCAGACGCTCTCATGGGCACTGAAGGGAGCGGGACAAGCGCTGCTGGCTCCGGTTTACTTCGCCGTTGGCCTACTGGCAGAGCGGTCCAGCACAATCAGCCGCAGCTAAGTTGTCCAGCAGATATGTTATTCGGGCTTCTTCTCGAAGGGCTGCTTGACGGAGATGCGTGGACGGGTTGCTGCTTGTAATTGGGCGCTCACCTTTTCGACGTCACGGAAGACGCGCAGAAGATTCCCGCCCAGAATCTTGCGGCAGTCGTCCGCACTATAACCGCGGACCATCAGAGCTGCGGTTATCTTTGGCAGGTCCGCAGCGGAGTCCATCCCCTCTGGCGCGGAGGGAATGCCATCGAAATCGGAGCCGATCCCGACATGGTCGACTCCGGCTGTCTTCGCGATGTGGTCAATGTGATCGATCAGAAGACTGAATGGCGGGCGGGGTATCTTGGCCGCAAACTCTCGATCAACCTTCTCCTGGATCTCGTAGGTGGCTGCGCTGCCCTTGCTCTTCGCCCCGTCCAGCGCAACCTTTTCAGCGGTTTCGCGCTCGGGACGCTGTGCCTCCCAAGCCTTGCGGAAGCTCTCACTCAAAAACGCTGAGAAGAAGTTGACCTGCACCACGCCATCATTTCTGGCCATAGCACGCAACATGTCGTCAGTCATGTTGCGGGGCCCATTACACAGCGCGCGCGCCGAGGAATGGGAGGCGATCACGGGAGCGCGGCTGATGATCAGCGTGCGATAGAAGGTCTTATCCGCCACATGGGAGACGTCAACCATCATGCCCATCCGGTTCATCTCGTAGACTACATCTTTGCCAAGCTCACTCAGGCCCTCTTTGGTGTGCGGGACCGTCGGATCGTTGATGTCGCCGGACGAATCGGCCCAGCCGTTCGAGTTCGACCACGTCAGGGTCATGTAGCGCACGCCGAGCCGGTAGTAATCGCGCAACAAGCCGAGCGAATCTTCAATGGAGTGGCCGCCCTCAATGCCCATCAGCGCAGCCAGCTTGCCTTCGTGGTGCGCGGCCTCGATATCGGCGGCAGAAAACGCCATGCGCATCCGGTCAGGATGTTTGGCGGCCTGGCTATAGACGGAGTCGATCAAATCGAGGGTTCGCTTCGCATAGTGGCCCTTGTAAAGCGACGGCTCAACCCAGATGGAGAAGAACTCGGCGCCCAAATTTCCGCGCTTTGCCGTTTCGAAGTTGAGGTAGCCCCCATCGAGAGGCGACGCTAAGTCGTAGTTCTGATCGAGAAAGCGCTGCGGCGTATCTGCGTGGGTGTCGATCACAAGCGCATTGCGATGGACATTATCAGGATTGATCATGTGCGTGTGGGGGGAGGAGTGCGTGTGCGCTGGCGGTGAGGTTTGCCCCAGAAGAGCGGCGGAGATTAGGAGAAAACCGGCAGCGGCAGCATGCATCGTCATGGATTCCGAGTGTAACAAACAGCCAAATGACGCTGTGCTCTCCTGCATCTCAGAAAATAGAGGATAACGTATGGGCGGCGAAGCATTTGCGGATATGGTCAGGGTCGAGCGGACGAAGCAGAACGAGCGGCCAAAGCAGAGTACAGATCCAGTTCAGGCCGACAGGGAAGTGTCGCAGAATAAGCATGAGCGGATCGTCGAGAACTCGGTCGATCCAAGCGACGCTGAAGGCCTGCGGAGACGTGCAGAGGGTGCGGTGGAACGAGCTGGATTGGCGCACCCTGCGACGGATGTGGTCGATGAGCCCGGCTCGGAGCTTAGCCCTGAGCAAGTGGAGAGGGAAGCTGGCGCAGAACCGGCGGACCCTACCGTCGAGCACCGTCGTTGAATAGAAGTTTGCTCGACTTCATTCCCAATGCAGTACTGTCTTCATGGGAAAGCGAACGAGGGACAACCCGCGGTCGCCGGGAGTCATCTTTTTATGGCGAGGTGAAAGATGCACGACGATCATCTGATTGATCCTGCTGGTAAAGATCTGGAACGCCCATTGCGGGACGAGAAAAACAAGTCGGAGAGCGAAGTGGCAAAGTCGCACCACAGAATGAACAAGATCGCCGACGAAATGGCGGAACGCGGTACGAATCGCGAGCGCACTAGCGAACCGAGCGTTATTCCTGAAACCGACCCCCACGGAACACACTCGTAGAATCCCCGTACAGTCAGCAAAAAGCCCCGGCAGAGCGCTGGGGCTTTTTCTATTGCACATGCACCTGCAGTGACTAACGTCGAAACACGTCCTTGACTGCCTGCACCACCACCTGGCGACCAACGTCAGAGATGGCCTTTGTCAATGGAAGCTGTTTCGGACAGGCATTGACACAATTCTGGGCATAGGCGCAGTCTTGGATGCCTCCCTCGCCCATCAGTGCGCGCAGCCGGTCCTCCTTGAGGGATTTCCCGGTAGGATTCTCATTGAAGAGCTTCACTTGCCCGATCGTCGCTGCGCCGACGAAACCGGTGTCCTCGGTAAACTGCGGGCAGACCTCCATGCAGATGCAGCAGGAGATGCACCGAGAGAGCGGGTAAAGCTCTTCCTGAAGCTGCGGGAACTGACGCGGTCCGTCGCCGAGATCATAGGTGCCATCCACCGGAACCCAGGCCTTCACACGCTTCAGGTTTTCAAACAGTACGCCGCGATCGACCGAAAGATCCCGGACGACGGGAAACTTTGAGAGCGGCTCCAGCCGGATCGGCTGCTCGAGCTTGTCTACCAGGGCGGAGCAGGCCATCCGCGCCTTGCCGTTGATCAGCATGGAGCAGGAGCCGCAAACCTCTTCGAGGCAGTTCGAATCATAGGTGATCGGTGTGGTCTCGCGGCCGTCTGCCGTCACCGGATTCGCCGCAATCTCCATCATGGACGAGATGACGTTCATGCCGGGTTTCCATGGGAGCTCGAATTTATCCCACGTCGCCTTACCATCCGGCCCACTCTGGCGCTTGATCTCGAGTTTAATGGTGCGCTGACCATTGCTTCCTGATGTGACGGAAGCGGTGCGTCCGTTCTCGTGTGTTGCCGTTGCCATGTGTACTCCTGTGTGTCTGCAGTTCTTGCGGCGCAAGTCCTCTACTGTTTTGGCGTGCTCCGCAACGTGCGTTCGATCTCTTCCACGCGCTGTGAAAGACGCATACCAGCACGCAAATCTTCGAATCTCCGCTCAACCTTAGTGAATCCCATGTCCATTTTCTCGCTGAAGCTTTTCAAGTCTGCGCGCACATCTTTGATCTGCTCGCTCTGCGCATCTAGACGCGCTGCAATCGCCCGCAACTCCGGCGCAAGAAAATCCTGTAACACTTTAACGAATATCCTCGATCATTCCCAGCGCATGCTCCTAGAGTTTGTAGATCAACAGATAAATTTGCGAACTACTTGGCTGCATCGTACCTACGCGGGCGCGGCTTGATGTACTGCGTATCCACCGCCTCGTATTCAAAGCGGGGCTCATCGGCATCTGGCGCAAAGGAAGCCTTGGTGGTCTTCAGGAAGCGCTCGTCATCGCGCTCTGGGAAATCCGGTTTGTAGTGCGCTCCCCGCGACTCGTCGCGCAGCCCTGCCCCCTGCGTCACCACGCGGCTAAGCTGGAGCATATTGAAGAGCTGGCGCGTAAAGGCAAAGCTGCCGTTCGCCCACATGCTCTTGTCGCTCAGGTTGATGTTGCGGAAACGGTGGAGCAGCTCGACGATCTTCTCGTCTGTCTCCTGGATATTTTTGTTGTAGCGGATGACGGTTACATTCTTGGTCATCCACTCGCCTAGCTCGCGCCAGATGCGAAATGGGTTCTCCGTGCCCGTTGAGCTCATGAGCTGCCCATTCAGCTCTTCCTGGCGCAGCTTTTCGTTTTGCGCATGACCGTTGGCCGGGGCCGCAGGGACGCTTTTTGCATACTCCATAGCGCGCGGGCCGGCCATGAAACCACCATAGATGCAGGAGACCAGAGAGTTCGCACCCAGGCGATTGGCGCCGTGGTAGTTGTACTCGGATTCGCCGGCAGCGAAGAGTCCAGGGATGTTGGTCATCTGGTTAAAATCCACCCAGAGGCCACCCATGGTGTAGTGCATGCCGGGGAAGATCTTCATCGGCACTTCGCGTGGATCGTCGCCTACAAACTTCTCGTAGATCTCCAGAATGCCTTCGAGTTTACGATTCAGGGTCTCGCGATCGATATGCGTCAGGTCCAGGTAGACCATCGGCTGCCCATCGATGCCAAGATTGTGCTCGTAGACGATCTTGTGAATGGCGCGTGTCGCCACATCTCTCGGCACCAGATTGCCGTACTTCGGATACCACTCTTCGAGGAAGTAGAAGCGCTCACTCTCAGGAATGGATTTAAAATCGCGGCTGTCGCCGGCCTTTCTCGGCACCCAGACACGGCCACCCTCGCCGCGGGCCGATTCAGACATCAGTCTCAATTTGTCTTCGCCGGGTATCGAGGTGGGGTGTACCTGAATGAACTCGCCGTTAGCATAATAAGCACCCTGCTGGTAGACGGCGGACTGTGCAGAGCCGGTGCAGACGACGGAGTTCGTGCTCTTGCCAAAGATGGCTCCTACGCCGCCTGTGGCCAGAATGACGGCCTCTGCATCGAAGGTGCGGACCTCCATCGTCTTCAGATTCATGGCGCAGATGCCACGGCAAACGCCGGCGGCGTCGAGCACTGAGGAGAGAAACTCCCACCCCTCAAACTTCTGAACTTTGCCTTCGGACTCGTAGCGGCGAACCTGCTCGTCCAGTGCATAGAGAAGCTGCTGGCCGGTGGTCGCGCCCGCAAAGGCAGTCCGGTGGTAGAGCGTGCCGCCGAAGCGCCGGAAGTCAAGCAGGCCTTCGGGTGTGCGATTAAAGGGAACGCCCATACGATCCAGCAGATCGATGATGCCGGGCGCGGCTTCGCACATGCCCTTGACGGGCGTCTGATTCGCGAGGAAGTCACCCCCGTAGATGGTGTCGTCGAAGTGTGCCCAGGTGGTGTCGCCCTCACCCTTCAGGTTCTTGGCAGCATTGATGCCACCCTGCGCACAGACCGAGTGCGAACGTTTCACCGGAACGATGGAGAAGAGGTCGACCTTGCCGCCAGCTTCGGCGATCTTGATAACGGCGGAGAGACCCGCCAGTCCTCCGCCCACGACGATGATCTTCGGTGCTGCTGCCATGCTCCGGTGTTCCTTTCTCTTCCACTCCCATCCCAGGCGACGCTTCGCTGGGAGGTGCTGCTGGTTAGGCGAAGTGCGGCTTAGCGCGAAAGCGGTGGTTCGCCCGTTGCTGGGGGCGCGGCCATAGTGCCTTCGGTGATCTGCTGCCGCGTCAGGTCGGCGGGCGCGTTGCGGTACTTGGGGCTGACGAAGGCATACATGCTGGCAAGCCCCATCGCTAGCAGGACGACGCCGACGATACCGCATGCATAGGCAGAGAGACGCCGCGAGCGGTCCCCAGGCGTGATGCCCCACTTGGCTGCGAAAAGCCACATGCCGTATGCGAAGTGCCAGCAGATCGCGATCATGGCAATCACGTAGATGGCCAGCATCCACGGATTCATCAGCTCGACCTGAACCTTGTGAAAGGCTGCGCCCGGGTGCTCCGGCAGATTCACACCAGCAAAGCGCTGCCGCCATACGTGCTGAATGATGTAAGCGAAGGCAATCAGGCCCGTCCAACGCTGAGCGAGGTACATCCAGTTACCAGCCCACGGGTAAGAGATGACGTTTGCCTTGCCGCTCCACCAGATGTACACGCCGTAGAGCGCGTGGTAGAGCAGAGGCAAAAAGATAAAGACCCACTCGAGCACGCGCACAAGTGGCAGGCTATTGAGGAACTTGACTTGCGATGCGTACGCGGCTGGTCCCTTGAGCGCTTCAAAATTCGAGAGAATGTGTTCGACCAGGAATGCACCGATGGGAACGATGCCGCTTAGCGAGAAGAGCTTCCGCATCAGGAATTCGTGTCCCTGGCCAGCGCGCAACGGCTGCACGCCGCGGGTGTGGGATGGGGCTGGAGGAGTGGCGGTGGCCATCGACGTACGGCTCCTTAGGTGGCTCAGGGTCTACAGTGTGGAATGACTGTGAAAAGAGTGTTGCTCAACCAACTATTATTGGCTCAGTGCTGCAGAGCGTCAAGGTAACGGCAAGCCGTCTTCGCGTGAGGTGAAAGAGCTGGAGCGTAAAAGGCTGGGCTGGAGCGCCAAGAGCTGGCTCAGTGCTCGTCCACGGTGGCTGAGCCGCTGTCTGGTTGCGATGTCGATTTCGGCCATGGTTAAGCCCTGTTCCGGAAGATAGAAGAGCGGGTCATAGCCGAAGCCGCCTTCGCCGCGCGGGCTTTCAAGGATGAGGCCGGCCACCGTCCCTTCCGCAACTGCAAGCACGCTCCCGTTGCAAGCAGCTGCCAATGCGCAGATGTAGTGAGCAACGCGCTTGTTCTTCGGGACGGAAGCGAGCTCCATGAGCAAATGCTGATTGTTAAGGGTATCCATCTCGATGCCTTCTGCATGGCCGATCCCTGCATCGGCAGCATAGCGCGCAGAGCGAACGCCAGGCGCGCCGCCGAGTGCATCGACGGCAAGACCGGAGTCGTCCGCCAGCACGATTGCGTCTCGCTTGAACAGGCTGTAGTAGATGGCCTTCTCGCGTGCATTGCCTTCGAAAGTCGGAGCGTCTTCGTGGGGCGGTTTGATATTTGCCAGACCGGGAAGTGGCTCTATATGCATGCCGAAGATCACAGCCGCGGATGCAAAATCCCGAAGCTTCCCCTGATTGCTGGTTGCGATGTAAAGGAGAGGCCGGGGCGTCACCCCAGCAGTGTACCTGCCGCGCGCGTCACATCTCCGACGCGTGCGACCTTTCCTAGTTGCGCGGAACGGCCCGGAGTATTGCTGGGAAGCTCGACAACGGGCAGCCCTGGCAGTGCGGCTTCGGTCTGCAGTGCGTCTTGCCGACCATCACGATCAGCGCGTGAAACTCGTTGTAGTGCTCAAGCCGTGTCGCCGGCGCGTCATCTTCGAAGGCCGCGTACGCCAGCAACTGTAGGTCGTCGTAGCGTGTTTTCTCGGGCGCAAGGCCATGCCGTATCGTGACCCGGCGCAGGTACTCATCGACGACCATCACGGCGTGTCCCAGTGCGTAGAGCAGGATGGCATCGGCAGTTTCAGGGCCGACGCCCGGCAGAGCCAGCAACTTGGGACGCAGCTCTGCGCTAGGCTGTCGCGCAAGAGCATCGAGCGAGCCATCTGTCTCGCTGTCCAGAAATGCGACGAAGGCCTTCAGCGCCGCTGCCTTGCGAATCATGTAACCCGACGGACGGATAAACATGCGTAGCTCTTCCAGTGGAAGCGCACGCAAGCCGGAGATGGTGAGTGCACCCGCAGCTTGGAGGTTCGAAATTGAGTGCTCAACGCCGCGCCAAGAGGTGTTCTGGGTGAGGTAGGCACCGACGATGACTTCGAGCGGCGTCTTTGCCGGCCACCATGCCTGCGGCCCATACACTGCGACCATGGTCTGGTACATGGTCCGCAGCACCGCCGCTGCGGACCGGTCGATGGTGGTTATCGCTGGTTTGGTTACAGCGGGTCGCATCTTATCCAGTGACGATCATACTCAGCATCCGGATAGGTGACTGGAGAGACGCATGGCACACGAAGAGACGAAAGCGCGTAATAGCTGCGGATGGCGAACTCATACTGCCTACCTCGAGATGAACACGGGCAAGCGTTATGAGATGGTGCACATCACCGCTGACGTGGAGCGTGTCGTCCGGGATAGCGGTGTTCGCGATGGGCTGTGTTTTGTCTCGCCGATGCACATCACGGCTGCCATTTATGTGAATGACAATGAGAGCGGTCTGATTGAGGACATCAGCGAGTGGCTGGAAAATTTAGCGCCAGCCCGGCCAGAGTATCGCCACCACCAGACGGGCGAGGACAACGCCGACGCTCATCTGAAAGCGCTCCTGCTCCACCATGAGACCACGCTGCCCATCACGAATGGCAGGCTGGATCTGGGAACATGGCAACGCATCTTCTATGCTGAGTTTGACGGACAGCGAAAGAAACGAGTCATTGTCAAAGTTCTGGGCGTGGAGTGATCGGAGCTTATTCCTCCTCGCCAGGTGTTTTTGCCGTAACGCGTGCGATCCGTGCGGCCGTATCGGCTGCTTGCGCCGTGGCTAAGGAGGCATCAAGCCCGTGTGCCGCACAGAGCAGCTTTGCGCGAAACTCAATGATCCGCTCCGCAAGCTGCGCGCGAGTTTCACGCACGAGCAATTTCTCCCCATGAATCAACGTGAGAATCGTGTCCGGCGCCGAATCGGCAAACTGGATCAGGTCGGAGTTCAACAACAGTGGACTTCCGTTCAGGCGAGTGACTTCAATCATCCTTCCGCTCCTTCGCTGAGGAGTACATCGGCAAAAACTGGGAAAACTTGAGAGTACCGAAGTTTTTAAGCTTGCCCAAGCCGAGCCGATACGAATCACTCCACACTAATGAACGCCAGCCAACTCTTCTTCAAGCAACTGCTTTTCATAAAGCCCGGCATAGAAGCTTTCGCTCTGCAGCAATTCTTCATGGGTGCCCAGCTCTGCGATGCGGCCGTTCACCAGGACGGCGATCTGATCGGCATGGCGTACGGTGGAGACGCGGTGGGAGATGAAGACCGTCGTACGGCCGCGCATGATCTCGCGCAGGTTGGTGAGGATCTGCTCCTCCGTGTAGGTATCGACGCTGGCGAGGGCGTCGTCGAGCACCAGGATGGCAGGATCGCGCACGACAGCTCGCGCAATCGCCGTGCGCTGCTTCTGTCCGCCGGAGAGCGTCAGGCCGCGCTCGCCCACAGTGGTTTCAAAGGCGGCAGGGAACTCCTCAAACTCGCGGCGGATGTGGGCGGCTTCTGCAGCCTCGAAGATGGCCGTTGTGGAGGCATCCGGGGTGCCGAAGGCAATGTTCTCTCGGATGGTTTCGCTGAACAAAAATGTTTCCTGGGGGACGAAGCCGATGTTTGCGCGGAGGGTGGCCAGGGGGTAGTCGCGGACGGGGCGGCCGTCGAGTAGGACGGTGCCCGGGGGTGCGTCGTAGAGGCGGGGCAGGAGGCTGACCAGGGTGGACTTGCCGGAGCCGGTGGGGCCCACAATGGCCAGACTGGTGCCAGCCGGTACCTGGAGGGAGACGGAGTGGAGCACCTCCACGATGGCGCCGGAGGGTTCGGGGTAGGCGAAGCTCAGGTCGCGGAACTCCAGGTCGCCGTGGAGGCGCAGGCCCGCCGGTATGTCTCCTGCGGCGTGGGCGTCGTCGATGGTCGGGGCTTCGGAGAGGAGCTCGTCGATGCGGGTGACCGAGGCGGTACCGCGCTGGACCAGGTTGACAACCCAGCCGAGCGCGATGATGGGCCAGGTGAGCATCATCATGTAGGTATTGAAGGCGACAAAGGCGCCAACCGAGATGCGATGGGAGATGACCTCATGGCCGCCGACCAGCAGGGTAATGGCGAGCGCCAGGCCGAGGATGAACTCCAGCGTGGGCCAGAGCATGCCCATTAGCTGCACCAGTCGCAGGCCGCGGCGGACGTTTTCCTGGTTAGCGCGCTCGAAGGAGGCGATCTGCGGCTCCTCCTGGGCGAAGGCGCGGATAAGGCGGGCGCCGGAGAAGTTCTCCTGGGCCTGGGCCGAGATCTCCGAGAACATGGCCTGGATGCGCTCGAAGCGCTCGTGGATCTTGCGGCCGAGCGTCTGCACCAGGATGCTGGCGAGCGGAAGCGGTACCAGCGCGACCAGCGTGAGGAAGGGGCTGATCCGAAGCAGGAAGTAGAGGGCGCCGACCGAGAAGAGAACCGTGTTGGCGCTGTACATGATCGCCGGCCCGAGGAGCATGCGGACAGCATTCAGGTCGTTGGTCATGCGCGCCATGATGTCGCCGGTGCGGTGGTGCTGGTAGTACGCGGCGGGCTGCTTTTCCAGGTGGGCGAAGAGGTCGTTGCGGAGGTCGAACTCGATCTCCCGCGAGATGCCAATGATGATCCAGCGCGTCAGAAAGAGGAAGATGCCCTTGCCAATGACGATGGCGACGATGAGCAGGGCGTAGTGAAAGATTTTGTCGCGGGTGACGCCGTGGTTCAGATCATCGATGGAGATGCCGATGACCTTGGGAACCAGGATGGCGAAGGCATTGGAAAGCACGACGGCCAGGCCGCCCCAGAGGAAGTTGCGCCGGTAACGACGGATATAGGGGAGCAGGGGTCGCAGCTTGCCAAGCATATAGCTCTATTTTAAGCTGCTGGGCTCGAGGCTAAGAAGTGGTCGTCCCGAGAAGCGTTCAGCTAAGGAGCGGTTGGCTAAAAGGCGGTTGTCGAAAAGCGGTGACGGAGAGAAATACGGCGCCTCAAGCCAGATTTGCACGGCGGTTGTGCCGTACCGGTGGCGTACTAAAGTGGTGGCCCCCACCCCCCATACTTTTTAGCTAAAGTCCTCTCGTGATTGGACTTAGGTGGTGGGTGGTGGGCTAAAGTCTTCCAAACAAAAGAGTTATAGGCAAAGTCCTGCAAACAAAAGGGTTACGGGCCACTCACGCTAGCGCGAGCGGCCCGTTCTCCTATCCCTTATTTCCAGTTTAGCCAGATCGAAGAACAAATACGCCAACTTGTTCTTCTGCCAACCGTTTTTTTTGGCCGACCGCTCTTAGCCGCTTATTTGCTCTCTTGGTTACTTGCTCTTTTGGGGCTCGGACATTGATTCGTGTACCGCGGCTTGGACACGGTCGGGAACCAGACCCATTAACGTGCCCTCAATCTTGGTGGCGGTCGACGCGGAGTAGACGTGTTCGTCACCGTCCATCAGCGCCTTGATGCCCTGCTTGGCGACGTCGTAGGGCTCGGAGTCCTTCTTGCCCGTGGACCCTACCTTGGAGTCGTCCAAGTGCGCGTGGTGGAAGAAGTCTGTGTCCACGGGACCGGGCTGCAGCGCGGTCACGGTGACGCCTGAGTCCTTGAGTTCGTAACGCAGGCTCTTGGCCAGCGAGAGAACGAAGGCCTTGGAAGCGGCGTAGACGGCCTGCAGCGGAGCGACCATCTCGCTGACGATGGAGGCGGTGAAGAGGATGCGCCCCTGACCCCGCCCGGCCATCTGCTTGGTGACGTACTTGGCCAGGTGCACGGTGCTTTCGCAGTTCACGCGCACGATCTCGAGTTCTTGATCGAGCGAGCTCTCGCGCGCGAAATCGCCGCCTTCGCCCAGCCCGGCGTTGATGCAGGCGACGTCCAGCGGGCGGCCCAGCGCCTCGGCTGCCTTCCAGAGCGCCTCGACGGCGTCGGGCTTTGAGAGGTCACCCTGGATCGCCTTCACCGTCACGCCGAGTCCACGAAAGTCCGCCTCCGCTTTCGCCAGTCGATCGTTCTCTTTTCCCGAGATTAGGAGATCATATCCCTGCTCCGCTAACACCTTCGCCAGGTTGTATCCGATGCCGCTCGAAGCGCCGGTTACCAGTGCCAATCCATTTGCCATTCCAGACTCCAATCTTGTGTGCGCTTGCTGCGCTGTATTGCTTGGATGCTGGGCTGAGCGCTCCGCGCAAACGCATAAGGCACACGGACACACCGGCAACCGCTACGGTAGTCTGAGACTTGAGGAAGCCGATGTCGTCGAATGAAGTCACTGCACCCCGCCAGCACGCCTACACCGGACCAGCGCTGCCGCAACTGCCCGAGCCGACCTACGCCGAGCGTGTACGCACCCTGCTCGCGCTGTCCTCGGTCGCCACCCTGTCGACGCTCTCCCGCAAGCATGCGGGATTTCCTTTTGGCTCGTTGATGCCCTACGCCCTCGATCTTGCCGGCCGGCCAATCTTTCTCATCAGCAGCATGGCAATGCATACCCAGAACCTGAAGACCGATCGCCGCGCCAGCCTCTTTGCCGGGCAAGCTGGCGCCGATGGCGATCCACTTGGCGCCGCCCGGGCCACCCTGGTTGGCCATGCCGAAGCTGTGCCAGAGGACGAAGTAGCTCTCGCGCGAGAGCAGTACCTTGCCCGGCACGAGAATAGCCGCTACTGGGTCGACTTCGCCGACTTCAGCTTCTTCCGGCTCGAGCCTATCGACCTCTATTACGTCGGGGGCTTCGGCGTGATGGGCTGGGTCGAAGCACGGGAGTACGAACAGGCCTCGCCCGACCCGCTGGCCGAAGCCGCACCGGGCATCCTCGCCCACATGAACGCCGACCATGTTGACTCGATGATTCTGCTGGCGCAGGTGCATGCGCGGATGCAAGGGACCGCAGCGACTGGGGCGGCCGAAGCGACCATGACCTCAGTGGACCGCCTGGGCTTCACTCTGCGACTGAAGACAGATGAGGGGATGAAAGGCGCTCGCATCAACTTCCTCCGCGAGGTTACCACCCCGCAGGAGGCCCGGAAGGTGCTCGTCGAGATGGTCCGGCAGGCCAAGGCCGCAGGCTGATTCGAACGGGGCACCCGAGTGTGTTTGCGGGGGTGAATGCAGGGCCCTTCGACTACGCTCCGGGCAAGCTCTTCGACTCCCCGTTCGACTCGCTTCGCTCGTTCAGGGTCGCCAGGGGATCGCTGAGAGTATTTCTCCTGTAGGTGAAGAGACAAGCAGAAGCGGACGCAGCCTTTCTTCGAGGAAAGGCTGCACAGAGATCCACTGCACGCGTTCATAGCATCAGGAAAATGCTCTAGGGTGCCATGCTGAGGAAAAACGCTTTCGGTGGGTAGATCGTTGATTGCCTGGAAATGTAAAGGTGGATGCGCGCTACCCGAAGGTCTTTGAGCCGAACGTATCACCCGGACGTTGACGCAAAGACCTGCCTTGCCAGTGCGAGCACCCAGCCCTCGATGGCCGTACGCGCCCGCTCGACCGCGACGACCTCGGCTGGCGCATGGACAAGATCGCGCAACACCTGCCAGCGAATGGCGGGGTCCGAATCGAGCAGCTTGGTTACGGGTGACAACCTCGAATTGTCTTATACCGCCAGTCTCTTTCGCGGACCAAGCTCAGGATGGGCATCCGGGTACAGTGAAGGACTTGCGAGAGACAGCAGATCCCTTCACTCCGCCGTTCTTGCGCATTGCGCAAGAACGGCTCCGGTCGGGATGACACGTTGTAGGGAACGGATGTGAGCCGGTCCGGTAAACTGCCCGAAGGGGTGAGAGCGGGATGCGCTTTGCGCATGACCCACCCTTCGCGCTGCGGTGCGGTGAATGGCGCATATGGCGCATATAAGGTGGCGCAAAGGATGGGGCACCCGATTGTGGTGTCTCGTCAGCTCCCGCGTTCCTCGCTGCGCTCGCTCCGGTGCGCTCAGTGTTGCTCATGTGATTCGGAGAGTGAGTGGGGATGGACGCACAGGTGGATATCGAAGGCGCTAGGCGGGGGAAAGAGCAGGCGCTGCCTCTTTGGTTACGGATGGGGTTCTGGGCCTGCGTTGTGATCGCCGTTGCCGTGGTGCTCCGGCGGGTGTTTGCGTTAACTCATCCTTCGTCGTCCGCCCCGCCCCAGCTGGCCGCGCTCGATGCGGTCTTCGCGTCGCACGCGGCACTTACGCTGGCACACATCCTTCCCGCCTTGGCTTTTGTGGTGGTGGCGCCCTTTGTTGTCTTCCGCGCCCCGGCCCGTGCCGCCTGGCCGGAGCGCCTGATCTTCCCGCTTGGAGGAGTGGTGGGAGCTACCGCCTACGCTATGAGCGTGTATTCCGTCGGCGGATGGACGGAGCGGTCCGCGGTCCTGTTCTTTAACAGCCTTTTTTTGTTCTCGTTGTTCCGTGCGTACTGGCATACCCGAAGCGACGAATGGGATTTGGAACGCCGATGGATGCTGCGGGCCATCGCAATCCTTCTGGGCATCGCTACAACGCGCCCAGTGATGGGAATCTTCTTTGCTACCAGTTCTCTCACCCACCTTGCACCGAGCCAATTCTTCGGCATCGCGTTTTGGATTGGCTTCTCCATCAACATGTTCGTCATCGAGCTCTGGCTCCGTTCCAGGGATCGACAATCTCAAGCTTGAGGGTAGTGAGTAGGGCGCGGCTATGTCACTACGGTGTGCACACATGCAAATTTGATGAAGACGCGACTTTTGCGTGGGAGGGGTGTCTGGGTGGGCAGCGAGAAAGTTTTCTCTTTACTCCCTCTCTTTAGGAGCGTCTATGGTTCGTCTTTCCTGTGGGGTGCTGGTGTGCGGCAGCCTCCTGCTTCTTGGCTGCGGTGGTAGCGGCAGCTCTCCGGCGCCTGCTCCGGCGCCCGCTCCGGTTCCACCACCCACGCCCTCTTCGCGGATCCAGCATGTGGTGGTCATCATGCAGGAAAACCGTACGTTCGACAATCTGTTCAACGGATTTCCGGGAGCGGATACGGTGCAGTCCGGAATGAGTGCGGGCCAGAGTGTGCCGTTGCAACCGATTCCGCTGGATCAGGGCACGGATGTGGACCATAGCCACACCAGCTGGTGGAAGGCCTGGGACAACGGGGCGATGGACGGCTTCGCGCATGCGAAGAGCTACCCGGTGCCGAACCTGCCCTATGCGTATGTGCCACAAAACGAGACGGTGCCCATCTGGTCGCTGGCAAAGGCCTATACGCTGGGGGACCGCATGTTTCAGTCGAACACCGGACCGAGTTTTGTTGCGCACCAATACATGATCGCGGGGCAGTCCGGCAATGCTGACGAGAACCCGGATGGAAACCCGTGGGGCTGCGATGCTCCCAGCACTGAGCGGGTGAAGCTGCTTGGACCGAACGGGACCGACCTGCCCGGGGTGTACCCGTGCTTCGACTACCAGACGATGGCGGATGTGCTGGACGCGAAGAGCATTTCGTGGCACTACTATGCGCCGGCGGCGGATTCGACAGCTGGCGGGTTTATCTGGTCGGCGTTTCAGGCGATTCGGCATATCCGGTTCGGCCCGGACTGGACGAGCAATGTAGTCTCGCCCGCACCGCAGGTGCTGACGGATATTGGGAACGGGCAGCTGGCGCAGGTGACCTGGATTGTGCCGGCGGAGGCGTATTCGGACCATGCCGGCCCGGGGAGCGCGGCGGAGGGACCGGATTGGGTGGCGTCGATTACGAATGCGATTGGCGCGAGCCCGTACTGGAACTCGACGGCGATCTTTATCGCTTGGGACGACTGGGGCGGCTGGTATGACCACGTGAATCCGCCGCAGGTGGATGCGATGGGGCTGGGCTTCCGCGTGCCGCTGATCGTGGTGTCACCGTATGCGAAGCATGGGTACATCTCGCACCAGCCGCATGAGTTCAGTGGGTTTCTGCGCTATATGGAGGAGGTCTTCAACCTGCCCAATCTGGGCACGCGGGATGTGAACGCGGACGATTTCGCGGATTGCTTTGACTACACGCAGACACCGCAGCCGTACACGCCGATTCCAGTAGTCTTTACCGCGGACTACTTCCGGCGCGAGCCACCCTCCGGGCCTCCTGATAATGACTAGACCATTTTCAGGGTTGGCATTGCTCGCGCGAAGACCCGCTCCATGTGGCCGTTTCTTTAAAAACGGCCACGTTCACCTCTGTTCCCCGGCCTACACTTACCCTGAAAATGGTCCTAGGGCTACCGAGTGACGTTGACCCTGATCAATTCTTTGCTCCTAGGGATGGGTTTGCTGCTGCAGGGAGTGCTGCTGGTCCTGCTGTTCGTGCGCGGCGTGGCGCGGCGTCTTCCGGTGTTTACGGCACTGCTGGGATTTTATCTGCTGCGGTCGGCGCTGCTCTTTGCGGTCTTTCATCATGTGGGCGGCGCCACGTACGCGATGCTTTACGCCGGGTTTTCGTATGCCGATTTGGCGTTGCAGCTGGCGGTCGCGGGGGAGTTGCTGCTCTGCGTTCCGGGTGTGCAGGGCAAGGGCGTTTGGGGCGGCGCAGCGCGGGTGGCAGCGCTGTGCCTGGGTGCAGCAGCAGTGGCCTGGACGCTGAACAGGAGTTTGCCCGCGGGTGGACGTATGCCGGTGGATCGCGGAGCGCTCTTCGTCTCGGCTGTGCTACTGCTGACGTATGGGTGGATGGTGCGGAGTGGCGGCTGGGGGCTGGCGCGCCGGGTGGCGTCGGGGTTTGCTGTTTATGGTGGCGCCAGCTTAGTCGCGGCAGGTGGACGGAGTTATGCTGCCGTCCATCGCGCAGGGGGCGCGTATGCCGGGATCTCGTACGCGCAAGCGGTGGTTTACCTGGGCGTGGTGCTGTTCTGGATCGTGTGCGTGCGCGGGTCGGGAGAGGGCTATGCGGCTGAGACGATTGCGAGGTCCTGCTCTCCCGTGCCGTGATTCTCGATGCCGAGGAGGTTGAGGATGGGAGTGGTAATCATGGTGGTGACGAGCGCCATAACTACGAGCATGGTGAAGAGCGTGGGTGAGAAGACGCCGGCGTTGTAGGCGATGTTGAGGACTACGAGCTCGACCAGGCCGCGCGTGTTGAGCAGTGCTCCGAGGGCCATGGCGTTGCGCCAGGACTGGCCGGTCCACCTGGCCGCAGCCACGGCGCCGCCAATTTTGCCGACGACAGCCACCAGAAGCACGACCCCGGTCCACAGCCAGACGGCTCTGCCGTTCAGGAGATCGAGCCGGGTGCGCATTCCTGTGAGCGCGAAGAAGAGAGGCAGGAGCAGGACGGAAACCAACATATCCAGACGGGTACGGACGGCCGCCTGCCAGTGCTCCACGCGGGGAAAGCAGACCCCTGCCAGAAAGGCGCCGAAGAGGGGATGGATCCCGATAGCGTCGGTGGCGGCGGCGGAGGCGAGAACGACCGCGATGACGACTCCCAGCAGTTCGTAGGAGAGCCCTATGCTGCGTTGCCGGCGGACCAGCACATTGCCCAAGGGACGCACAATGCCCAGCATGACGACAAGGTAGAGCCCGAACCAGAGTAGCTGCGCGGGGAGGCTGAGAGCGCCGTGGGTATGGCCGATCAGGGTAAGTGCGAAGGCGAGGAGAGTCCACGCGCAGACATCATCAACGGCGGCGCACATGATAGCTGTGGTGCCGAGCGGGGTGGATTGCAAGCCTCGCTCTTCCAGGATGCGCGCCAGAACCGGAAAGGCCGTGATGCTCATCGAGATACCAAGGAAGAGCACAAAAGGGAGGCGGCCTATACCGTGCGGGGCAAAGCGGGTGCGCAGGGAGTGGGCGACCAGGGCGGCGGTAAGGAAAGGAAAAAATATGCTCATGCCGCTGGCCAGCACTGCTGTGGTCCGCTGGCGGCGAAGATGGGTGTAGTCCAGCTCGCTACCGATGAGAAAGAGAAAGAGGATGAGCCCGACGGTGCTCAAAGTCTCTAACGAGCCGAAAGATGAAGACGGAAAGAGCACGGCCGAGGTGTGGGGAGCGAAGCGGCCGAAGACGGAAGGACCGACCAGGATGCCTCCGACGATCTCGCCGATCACCCTGGCCTGCCCCAGCTTGCGCGCCAGCCAGCCGCACAAGAGTGCGATCAATAAAACTACTGTCATTTGGATGAGCAGTAATGTCATGCCTCGGCTCCTGGTCGTTCCGTGTGCAATTTATTGCTGTTGGATGCGCTGAACAACTCTGCCGTGCATCAGGTAGGGGTGCGGAGCAGGAGGTAGCCGCCGGCCAGACCGAAGAGGAGGTCGGGGGACCAGGCGGCGAGCATGGCCGGGAGCATGTTGACATTGCCCAGTGCTTCAAACATGCCGGCGACGACCCAATAAGCGATGGCGAGTCCAATGGCGGCGGCAATGCCGGTGAGTGAGCTGCGGCGACCGACCGAGAGCGCAAAGGGTACGGCGAGGACGGCCATGATGAGGGTGATGAATGGGTAGGCGAGCTTGTGGTTGAGCTGTACGCGGAGGCGCATGGTGTCAAAGCCGCTCTGGCGCAGGTCGTGGATGTAGCGTTCGAGCTCGCCAAAGCTCATCTCGGACGATTGGCGGTACTCCTTTTTGAAGTAGCCGGGGCCTTCGCGGATATCGGAAAAGGTCTGGACGGAGAAGCTGTGGTAACCGCCCACTGCTTCACCGGTGAAGTCGCGCTCCCAGCCGTCGGCGAAGATCCACTGGTGAAGCTGCGGGTCCCAGTGAGCGCTGGCGGCGTAGATCCGGCGCGAGAGGGCGAAGTTATCCGGGTTGAATTCAAAGACGGAGATGTTGGCGAAGCGGTCGTTGTCCGGATCGAAGAACTGGTAGTAGAAGATGCGGCCGGGGCCGCCCGGCTCCTGCTCGCCGAAGATCCACTTCTGGTCGGGGCGTAGGAAGGTTTGCGCGGGCTTGCCTTTGATGACGCTGCGCAGTGCCTCCTGCCGGCGGTTGGCGCCGGGCAGATAGCTCTCGTCGAAGACAAAGAGAGCGACAACGAAGATGGCCGCGATGGTGAGTATAGGCAGAATGACGCGGTAGATGCTGATGCCAGTGGCCTTCATGGCGGTGAGCTCACTGGTGCGGCTGAGCACGCTGAAGGTGACGAGCACAGCGACCAGCACGCCGAGCGGTGCGATGTTGTAGACCATGCTGGGTGTCAGGTTAAAGAGATACGCGCCGACGGTGACCAGCGGGGTGCGGTTGCGGATGATGTCGCCGAGCAGCTCAAAGAAGGTGAAGACCAGCATGAGCAGAACGAAGCTGACCAGGACGAGGACGAAGGTGGATATGAACTCGCGGAGGACGTAGTCGTCCAGGATGAGTGGAAAGCTGCGGCCGCCGGAGCGCTCGCGCACCGAGACGGTAGCGCTGTTCTGGATGCGCTCGTTGGGATCTTTACTCTTGCGGACGCGCGGGATGAGGAAGGAGAAGGCCGAGGCACCGCGCACGGCGAGCTGGCGCAGCAGCACAATGCCGACGACGGCGAAGATGATGTTCGCACCCCAGACGCCGAGCAGTGGTGGGACCTTGTTCTGTCGCGCAAGGGCGATGCCGGTCGAGGAGAGGAAGTAGTAGACGAAGACCAGCACCAGGGTGAGGACAAAGCCGGCGCTCTTGCCGCCGCGGCGGGAGGAGAGGCCGAGCGGCACGCCGATCAGCATGAGCACCAAGCAGGAGGTGGGGAAGGCGCAGCGCTTGTAGAGCTCAATGCGGAACCAGCGGCCCCCGGGGAGCAAGGAGCGCCGGTAGAGCTCGCGGGCGGACATGGCGAGGATGGGCGTGTCGCTGCGACCGATGCGGGTGGCGGCTTCAGAGCCGCTGATCTGGAGGGGCAGGTCGGATTCGGCAAAGGTGGAGACGGAGTACTGATTGGGATCGTTGAGGACGAACTCGTGCTCCGTGCCGTTGCGCAGGCGCATGCGCAGGGACTGATCGCCGCCGTTGATGACGATGGCCTGGGCGGCGGTGGTGATCTTGGGCGCGGTGGGGTTGGTGAGGTCGGCGAGAAAGACGCGACGCCACTGGGCGGCCCCGGCTCCGGCTTTGACGTCCTGGACATAGAGGACGTAGTTCTTGAAGTCTTCATAGAAGACCCGCGGCTGGATCTCGAAGGAGGCCTGCGAGGTCTTCAGCGTGTTCTCGAGCCCGAGCAGCGCTTCCGTAGCCTTGGGTGCTAGATAGAGCGAGTTGGCAAGGGAGACCGCCCAGCCCAGGAGCGCAACGATCGAGGCGATGCGGAGAAAGGTCCAGACACCGACGCCCGAGGCGCGCATGGCGGTAATCTCACTGTCGGCGGCCAGGCGGCTGAGGCCGAGCAGGATGCCGACCAGCACGGCCATGGGTACGGTAACGGTGAAGGTATTGGGCAGGGTGAAGAGAAAGATCTCGGCGACGCTCGAGATTGAGGCGCTCTCGCGGACGACCAGCTCGAGGATGCGCCCGAGCTGCTGCATAAACAAAACGAAGGTGAAGAGCGCACCGCCGAGCAGGGCGTGGGAGAGAATCTCGCTGAGGATGTAGCGGGTGAAGATGCGCACTGGGCGGAACCTGGATTTAGTCTATCGGGACTCGCGGTCCAGGCGGAAGCGCCTTCGGCGCGGGGGTGGTCCATAAAGGTATCGTGGCACCTCCGTTGCTCCTCGTCAGGCTCCGGTCAGGATGAGCTCCTGGTGTATCTATTGGTTTGATAATGCAGGTCCTTCGACTCGCTTCGCTCGCTCAGCGACGACAGTAAATAGGGTGATGCATTCAGGATTGACATACCTGTCATTTTGTCTAGCAGATTCATTCGTTGCCATTTGCCACTCATTACCCCGATCATTGTGACATGTCCACGCCACTGCTTCGCGATGTGTTTCCAGAACTCGTGCGCGAACTCACTCGGTTGCTGAATGAACGTGATGAATCTGAGTTAGCTGCTCAGGTATCGCGATTGAGAGTGGTGGACCGCTGCCGATGTGGAGACGATTTTTGTTCTACGTTCTACACACAAGAAAAACCCAGAGAAAGTTACGGTCCTAATCACCGCAATGTCTCGTTAGATCCGTTGAAAGGGCAACTCATCCTAGACGTTGTTGGGGAAAAGATCGAGTGCGTTGAAGTTCTATATCGAGATGAGATTCGCCAACAGCTTCATGCGATCTTGCCATGAAATTTCGCGTCAGGCCCTTGTGATCTAAACGTCCGAAGAGAGTGTTAGATACCCTCAGCGGGCGTGGCGGTAGACGAGGTCTAGAAGTTCGTCGTACATGCCTTCGGCGGCGGTGTCGCCTTTGCGGATGGCGTCGGTGGCGCAGTGCTGGAGGTGGTTACGCATGAGCAGGCGGCTGACGCCGCGCAGCGCCTCCTGGACGGAGGAGATCTGGATCAGGATGTCGGCGCAGTAGCGTTCGTCATCGACCATCTTTTCCAGGCCGCGGATCTGGCCGGCGATGCGGTTGAGGCGGCGCCTGGCCGCGGTCTTTAGGACGGGATCGACGGCGACGGCCTTGCGGCCCGGGGTGCAGGCAGCGGGCTTCTGGGCACGCGCGGAAGATTTTTTCTGTGTCATGCGGCGCTCGCTTTCGCCGGGCGGAAGTTCTTCAGGCGCAGGCTGTTCGCAAGCACACTGACTGAGCTGAGGGCCATGGCGGCGCTGGCCAGCGAGGGGCTGAGCAGGATGCCAAAGACGGGGTAGAGCAGCCCGGCGGCCACGGGAATGCCGATGACGTTGTAGGCCAGCGCCCAGCCGAGGTTCTGCCGCATGATGCGTTTGGATTGGCGGGCGAGATGGATGGCGGTGACGACCGAGCCAAGTTCGCCCCGGAGCAAGACCGCGTCGCCGGCTTCGCGCGCCAAATCAGTGCCGGTACCCATGGCGAGTCCGGCGTCGGCTTGCGCGAGGGCTGCAGCGTCGTTGATGCCGTCGCCAACCATTAGAACCTTGCGGCCGCTGGCCTGGAGTGCGCGGATGGTGTCGAGCTTGCCTGCTGGCAGCAGGCCAGCGTGTACGTCCGCGATGCCTGCCTGGTGGGCGATGGCGAGGGCCGCATGCTCGGTGTCGCCGGTAAGCATGGCTGTTCCGAGGCCTAGATGATGCAGGCCGGCGATGGCTGCCGGAGCTTCGGGGCGGAGTGCGTCGCGACAGACGATGGAGCCGGCGAAGAGGCCGTCTGCTGAGAGATGGAGGAGAGTCGTACCGGCGTCGGAGAGCGATGGAGCGGTCGGCGGAAGGAGCGGAGAAGCCGTTGGCGGAGAGGCGGCTTTGACCGCGATGTTGTTTTCTTTTAGGAGGCGCTCATTGCCGATGAGGATTTGCTGGCCGTCGACGCTGCCGGAAAGTCCCATGCCGGGATGGACGCGCAGGCCGGTGACCGGGAGCGCCGGCAGTTTGCGCTCCTCGGCGGCACGCAGGATGGCCCGGGCGAAGGGGTGCTCGGAGCGGGATTCCAGCGCGGCCGCGAGCTGCAGCAGGCGGTCGGGATGGTCGCTGAGAACGTCGACCACGCGGGGCGTTCCCTCGGTGAGAGTGCCGGTCTTGTCGAAAACGACGGTGTCGATGCCGGCCAGCCGCTCGACTGCCTCGCCGCCTTTGAAGAGCACGCCAAGCTGCGCGCCGCGTCCTACCGCCACGGTGAGCGCGGCGGGGATGGCGAGGCCCATGGCACAGGGGCAGGCGATCACCAGGACGGCGATCGAAACCGCGAAGGCGCGACTGAGGCCACCGGTGTGATCGAGCAGCGCCCAGCAGATGAAGGTGAGGGCGGCCAGCGCGAGCACGGCGGGAACGAAGACCCTGCTGACGCGGTCGGCCAGTTGCTGCATGGGAGCCTTGGAGGATTGGGCCTGCTCCATCAGCCGCAGCATGCCGCCAAGCACGCTGCGGTCGCCCACCGAGGTGGCACGGTACTCGAGCGCTCCGTCGTAGTTGAGGGAGCCGCCGATTAGCGCGGATCCGGGAATTTTGGCGACCGGGACGGACTCGCCTGTGATGAGCGATTCGTCGACTGAGCTCACGCCGCGGAGGACCTGCCCGTCGACGGGCAGGCGCTCGCCGGGGCGGACGATTATGATGTCATCCGGCAGCACGGAGCCGACGGGAACTTCGAGTTCGGAGTCACCTGCGTTGCGCAGCAGGCGGGCTGTCGCTGGCTGAAGCTGGGCGAAGGCGCGGACGGCGTCAAGTGTGCGCCGCTTGGCACGGAGGTCGAGCCAGTTGCCGAGCAGGAGAAAGCCGAGGATGAAGAGGACGGCGTCGTAGTAGACGTCCGGAACCAGGCCGTGCCGGAGAAAAGCGGCCGGCCGGAAGGTAGCAGCCACCGAGTACAGGAACGCGACGCTGGTGCCGAGCGCGACCAGCGTGTTCATGTTGGTGGTGCGATGGAGCAGGGCTTTGGCGGCGCGTTTATAGACCGGAGCACCGGTCCATACGATGGCGAGCGCTGCCATGGTCATCAGCACCAGCTTCAGGAGGAATGGCGGCAGCAGATAGAGAGCAGGGAAGAAGCGCATGCCGAGGGTGTCCATCCAAGTACCAGTCACGGTGCCGTTCGCCGCCATACCCGTGTATGAGGCATGCATGAGCGGAAGACTGAGAATCATGGCCAGCACGCCGCCTGCAATGGTCAGCAGCGCGTTGAGGCGAAGCTTTTGTTCATGCGATCCGGATTCCCCTCCCGTTTTTTGAGTGCGCGAGGCGCTTCCGTCTTCGCCGGGCAGTGCTGCTTCGTATCCCGCGTCCGCGACGACCTGCACGAAAGACGCGGGTGCCGTCTGCCCTGGTGCGTAGACGACGCGCGCCGAGTGGGTCATCAGGTTGACGGTGGCGTCCAGCACGCCGGGCGCTTCGGCTAGCGCGCGCTGCACATGGGTCTGGCAGGCGGCGCAGCTCATCCCTTGAATCGGCAGCAGGATAGTTTTGGGTGTGACGTTTTCAGGCGCGGCTGTCTCCGCTACGCTGCTCTGTACGAGGTCACTGGGCAAGGTGCGCCTCGAAGCCGGCCTTACGGATCGCGCTGACGTAATCGCTGGTCGGGGGTGCATTGTTCCCGGTCTGCACCCTGGCTGCTCCTACGCGTACCTCTTCGACCGTTGTCCCGGGAAGAGCCGCGAGTGCCTTCGTGACGCGCTGCACGCACGCGCCGCAGTGCATGCCGTCGATTTGAAAGCTGAGTTCCGCCATATACCCCCACCCCCTATATCATAGTAAGATGCAGGGCGGCGCTGGCAGGACTCAAACGATCAGGGATAAGACTTAGGGCTCGGGCAGGAAGCGGTAGCCGACGCCGCGCACGGTTTCCAGGTAGACCGGGCGGGCGGGGTCGTCTTCGATGTAGCGGCGCAGGCGAACTATGAAGTTGTCGATAGCGCGGGTGTCGGTGTCTTCACGCACGCGCCAGACCTGCTCCAGCAGCTCTTTGCGCGAGATGATGCGTCCGCTGTGCTTTACCAGATAGCGGAGCAGGTCAGCTTCCATGAGGGTGAGGCGGACGGTGCGGTCAGGCGTCCTTAACTCCAATGCGGCAAAGTTGACGGTGCGGCCGGCGAAGGTGAACACTCCTGACTCAGTCTCAGGTTCACCCGGCGTTGGTTCACTGAACGTTGGACCGGTCGCGTCGCTGGTTCGCTGCCACTGCGTGCGCCGCAGCAGGCCGTTGAGCCGTGCCAGCAGAATGGAGAGATCGAAGGGTTTGGGCAGGTAGTCATCGGCGCCAGCTTCAAAGCCCTGTAGCACGTCTTCAGGACGGCCGCGCGCGGTGAGCAGCAGCACGGGTGTGTAGTTTCCGTTGGCTCGCAGCTTTTGGACGACCGCGAAGCCGTCACAGCCGGGCAGCATGACATCGAGGATGATAGCGTCGATGCCCGCGTTGGAATTCGTCTCTGCCTCTATCGCCGTCTCTGGCGCAAGCAGCAGAGCGATAGCAGATTCACCGTCTCCGGCAACACTGGTGCGGTAACCCTCGGCCTGCAGATTGAAGACGAGTCCCTGCGCGAGGTGCTCTTCATCTTCGACGATAAGAATGTGCGCAGGGGTGCTCATGACAATGTCTCCGCGTGCGGAGAGGAAGCGACGACGCGCGGAAGCTGCAGGCTGACGGTGGTGCCCTGGCCTTCACCGGCGCTTTCGGCGAAGGCGTCGCCGCCATGCTGACGCGCGATGGAGCGCACCAGAAAAAGTCCCAGCCCGGTGCCTTTGACGCGCAGAGTGGCGCGGTTGGGCACGCGGTAGAAGCGTTTGAAGATGCGCTTGAGGTGCGGCGGGGGGATGCCCATGCCCCGGTCAGCCACGCTCAGCATCACCCAGGCATCGCTCTCGACGGAGAGGATGACGCGAATCGGGCTGCCGGCGGGTGAGTACTTCACGGCGTTGTCCAGGATGTTCAGCACAGCGGTGTGCAGCTCCTCGGGGTTGCCGATGACGGCGAACTCGGTTGCTGCCAAGACTCGCGTGTCCGGTGCGCGCATCTCTAATGCTCGTGTGTCTAACGCTCGCATTTCCAGGCTGATGGCCTCGGGCGGCAGGTGGTTCCGCTGTTGAGTTGTCTGAATCGAGTCGCGCACGGTCCGATCCATATCGACGCGGAGACGAATCGGATTGCGGGAACGCTGGCCTAGTTCGCCGGCCTTGAGCACTTGCTCCACAGTGGCGGTCAGCCGGTCGGTATCCGCCGTCATGATGGCGTAGAACTCCTGCCGTTGCTCGCGAGTGAGCTCGCGGCGCTTCAGGGTATCCAGATAGAGGCGGATGGAAGCGATCGGGGTCTTCAGCTCGTGGGTCACGGCGTTCAGGAAGCTGTCGTGGCGCTCGTTGCGGCGCACTTCGCGCACCAGGAAGATAGTGTTGAGGATGACACCGGCGATGAGCAATCCGAAGAAGGGGATGCCAATGACCAGCGGCACCAGCCGGCGCCAATTGAGGATGATCCAGCCGACATTGAGCGTGACCGCGACGCCGACCAGACAGACGCCCAGCGTGATGAAGAAGAACAGCGCCCGGCCGCGTGGAGTGATGCGCATGGTGTGTGCGCTTTGAGTATAGGTCAGAGGTCAGGGGGAACTCTGATCGGCACTGGACTGGAGTCTTGGAAGACGGCGGAGTCCCAAATGCCCGGCGGATGCCGAAACTATTCTTTTGGCTCGTCATCAGAAGGGCATGGAATACAGACAACTTGGCAGATCGGGATTCAAGGTACCGGAGCTATGCTTTGGCGCAGGCACGTTTGGGGCTGGTAACGAGTTCTTCAAAGCCTGGAGTGAGACGACGCAGGACGAGGCGAAGCGCATCGTCGACATCTGCATGGAAGCGGGGTTGAACTTCTTCGACACCGCGGACGTCTACTCCGGCGGCGGGAGCGAGGAGATGCTGGGCAAAGCCATCTCTCATCTCAAGCGGGAGGATGTTCTGATCTCAACCAAGGCGACGTTTCGCTTCGGCAAAGGTCCCAACGATGTCGGCTCCAGCCGCTATCACCTGCTGCAATCGCTGGAGCGCAGCCTGAAACGCCTCGGCACCGATTACGTGGATGTTTACCACCTCCACGCCTTTGACGCCACCACACCCGTGGAGGAGACGCTAAACACACTGGACACGATGGTGCGTGAGGGCAAGGTCCGTTACATTGCGGCCTCTAACTTTTCCGGCTGGCAGCTGATGAAGTCGCTGAGCGTGAGCGAGCGTTACGGGTGGGCGCGGTACGTGGGCCATCAGGTGTACTACTCGCTGGTGGGCCGGGACTACGAGTGGGAGTTGATGCCGCTTGCGGCTGATCAGGGGGTCGGCGCTCTGGTGTGGTCGCCGCTTGGATGGGGCCGCCTTACCGGCAAAATCCGCCGCGGCCAACCGTTGCCGGAGACCAGCCGGCTGCATGTTACGGCTGAGAAGGGTCCGCAAATGCCGGATGAGTATCTCTACACAGTGGTCGACGCGCTGGATGAGGTAGCCAAAGAGACCGGGAAGACCGTGCCGCAGATTGCGCTCAACTGGATTCTGAGCCGGCCTACCGTCTCGACCGTGATTGTTGGCGCTCGGAATGAAGAGCAGTTGAAAGCCAATCTGGGCGCGGTTGGTTGGAAGCTGACGCCGGAGCAGATTGCGAAGCTGGATGCGGCGAGCAAGGTGAACCTGGGCTATCCGTATTGGCACCAGGTGCAGTTCGCCGAGCGGAATCCGTTTCCAGTTCCTCAGGGTTGAGAAGGCCGGTGCGTCCTACTTGGTCTTGACGTTCGCATATACAACGTATATACATTCATTGATGGATTTTTTGTTCCTCTATGGCGGGCAGCGCTTCGTCTGGGATACGGAGAAAGCATCCAGCAATTTGATCAAACATGGCGTGGGTTTCGAAAAGGCTTGTCAGGTCTTCTTCGACCCGTTTCTACGGCTTGAAGATGCAACCGGTGATCGAGAGCAGCGGGCCGCAGCAATTGGTCTGACTGAAGACTGGACTGTACTTTTCGGTGTACACCTGCTGCGCGAGAGCGATTCGATCCGCATCATCTCAGCGCGGCAGGCAACCATGCAGGAACGGAGATTCTATGAAGACAGCGAGTGAGCGCGTGCAGCAGCGTCTCAGGAAAGAACGGCAGATGACAACCATTAGCATTCGAATGCCTGAAGACGTCATCGAGGATTTGAAAGAGATCGCGCCGTCTCTGGGCTTCTCCGGATACCAGCCACTTATTCGTGCTTACATCGGCCAAGGACTTCGGAGGGATCAAACGCAGATGGAGAACTCGCAGGTGCAGATCCTTACCGAGAGTTTGCGCAAGCAGGGAATCGACGATCAAGTGATTTCGGTGGCCATCGCGGAAGCAAGACTCAAAAGGGCGTAGCCGGCAAAAGAGTTGCTCGTTCGGTCGTCGTAGGTTCATACGAACAGAAAGCGGTGCCGGAGCGCCGCTTTTCTGTTGAGCAGTGGTTAAGCTGCGCCGGAAGGCTTGGGGTCGTTCCAGTCAAACTTGGCGATCTTGACGTTTTTGGCCAAGCCGAGCTTGGAAAGCAGCCAGATGCCGTAGTAGTTCGGGTCGAGTTCGTACCAGGCATGGCCGTGGCGGGCGGAGACCGGATGGGCATGATGGTTGTTGTGCCAGCCTTCGCCGCCGGTGAGTAGTGCGACCCACCAAAGGTTGCGCGACTCATCCTTGGTCTCAAAGCGGCGGGTGCCCCACATGTGCGTGGCCGAGTTGACCAGCCAGGTGGAGTGAAGGCCAAGTGTGACGCGCAGGAAGATGCCCCAGAAGACCATCGACCAGCCACCGAACGCTAGCAGCGCGAAACCGACAACGGTCAACGGCACCCAGTGATAGCGGCTCAGCATGCGGTGGAACTTATCCTTGGCGAGATCCGGTGCGTAGCGGGCCAGCAGAGCAGTCTCGTGGTGCAGGGCATCGCCCTTGAGGATCCAGTTCATGTGTGCCCACCAGCCGCCATCGTGCGGAGTGTGCGGGTCGCCTTCGTGGTCGGAGAGTTGATGGTGCACGCGATGCGTGGCTACCCAGAAGATCGGACCGCCTTCGAGCGAGAGCGTGGCGCAGGTGGCCATGGCGTACTCCACCCACTTGGGCGTCTTATAGCCGCGATGCGTCAGCAGGCGGTGGTAGCACATGCCGATGCCCACGTTGATGGACAAGACATAGAGCACAACAGCGGCGATCAGGCCCTTCCAGGAGAACATGAAGAGGGCAGCAACGGCGGCGACGTGAAAGGCCACCATGAAGAGGGTGGTGAGCCAGTTGCGCTTGTGCTCCTGGGCTGCGCGGCCGAGTGTCGGGACTTCTGACACAGCAGCGGCCTTCCCCGCAGGGGTGCGGCTCGATGGCATTGCAAGAACGGACTGGACCGCATACGCGGAGTCGGTACCGGAGGCAACAGTTGTTTCAGTTTCGACAAGCATGGAGAGGACTACCCTTCTGATTTAAATGCGGGCTCTGTTTCAATTTCGAAGCTAACAGGGCCAGAGGGTCGCCCACGTAACAGTTTTGTAATCCTGCTGGAGAGGGTGATGTGAGACAAATACGCAGTGATCTCTCCCTCGAATCTTCGTTCGCTCATAGCACTTTTGTCGCTTGCCTGCACCGCCAACGGACCCGTGTGGGCACAGCGCGCGGCTGTTTCCTCACCGGCAACCGCACCGGCAATACAGACGCATGCGCTACCCACAAGCAAGCAGTTAGCCAGCGTCGTGCCTGGCGCGCCGACCAGGACCAACAGCCTGCCCATGACAGTTGCGGTCTCACCAGACCGACGGTACCTGGCGCTGCTGAATGCTGGCTATGGCACCTTCGAGTCAAGGTATGAGCAGTCGATCGCGATCTATGACACGGCAACGGGCAAACTGAGCGATTTTCCGGAGCCACGCACCGCCTCCGGAGCGCCGCAGACGCTCTTCCAGGGGCTTGCCTTCAGCAGCGACGGCGGGCACCTGTACGCGTCGTTCGAGTCGCTCACGGCACCGGAAGGCAGGAAACCGGAGGGCGGCAAAGACAACCAGACCGGAAATGCAGTGGCGGTCTACTCCTTTGCCGGAGGCGTGGTTCGTTCGGAGCGAGTGATTCCCGTACCGCTGCAGCAGTTGGCGGCGGGGAAGATGCAGAACCAGCTGGGGTCTCCGCTGCCGGCAGGGCAGGCCAATCCGGGTTTGGCAAATCCGGGGCCGGCGGGCCTGGCCGTGGTGAAAGATCCCGCGGGGCAGGATGCACTACTCGTGGCCGACAATCTCTCAGACGATGTCCTGCTGCTCGATGCGGCGACAGGAAAGATGATCACTCGTTTCGACCTCTCAGCCGGGAATGTCGTGCCGTCCACCTATCCCATCGTGGTGACCGCAAACCGGGAGGGCACGCGGGCGTATGCAGCTCTGTGGAATGGCTCGGCGATTGCGGAGCTGGACCTGAAGGGGGGCAGGGTGGCGGGGCGGTTGCCGCTGATGCCGCCGGACGGGATCACGTCGCCCTCGTCCCACCCCACGGCTTTTGCCTGGGCTCCAGACGGAAACACAGTGTACGTTGCGCTGGCGAATCGCGACGCTGTGGCCGCCGTGGGTGTGCGCGGTGGCGGCATGAAGCTTCTGGGCTCCTTCAACACGCGCCTGCCGGGGCAGAACCGCTTCGGCGCGGAGCCGGACGCGATTGCGGTCTCTGATGACGGCACGCGCTTGTACGCCGCGAACGCGGGCACGGACGCGGTCGCGGTCTTTCACACGCGGGAGCTGCGCGTCGGAGCGAAGCCGGCGCGGCCGGTCGCCGCCTCTGGGTTTATTCCGACCGAGTGGCTGCCGACCGGCGCCGCGGTGGTAGGAGGCAAGCTCTACATCGCGACCGGCAAGGGGCAGGGGACGGGACCGAACGGGATGCCACAGCGAGTGGTGGCGGGAGATAAGCGGTCGCGGCGGCCCTACACCTACATCGGCACCATGCTCTATGGATCGCTGGCGGCCATCGATCTAGCGCCGGCGGAGGCGGGTCTTAGTGCGCTGACGCGGCAGGCAGTGGAGAGCAATATGCAGACGGCGGCGCAGCAGCACATCGTGTTTGCCCGTGGGGCGCACCCGATCCGGCACGTGATCTACATCATCAAAGAGAACCGCACCTATGATCAGATCTTTGGCGATCTCGGCGCCGGCAATGGCGATCCGTCGCTGACCATGTACGGGCGGAAGATCACGCCCAACCAGCACAAGCTGGCTGAGCAGTTTGGCGTGCTGGATAACTTTTACGACTCGGGCGAGGTCTCGGGCGACGGCCACGTCTGGTCAACGGCAGCGATCAGCAGCGACTATACGGAGAAGACCTGGCAGCAGAGCTATCGCGGCAAAGAGCGGATGTACGACTACGAGGGCGTGGCCGAGAACGGCTTTCCGCTCGAAGAGAAGATCCCGGATGTGAATGAGCCGGAGAGCAGCTATCTATGGACGAACCTGGCGCGCCACGGCAAGAGCCTCTACCACTTTGGCGAGTTCATCTCCACGCGCTTCTGTGGAGAGGAGAGGCCGCTGCCGCGACGGTCGCCACTCGAAGGCACGCCGGAGCCGGAGACGCTGCACTGTGCGCATCCTTCGATTCTGCCGAACGAGGCGATCCCGGCAAACTATGGAGGCGGCACGAGCAAGTACCCGTGGGCGATTCCGCTGATCGCGCAGAACATCGCCACCAAGCCGGAGCTGGCCGGGCACTTCGATCCGCACTACCCGGATTTTGAGCTCGCGTTTCCAGACCAGTTGCGGTTTGAGGAGTTCATGGTGCATTTCCGGGAGTGGGTTGCGGCGAAGAAGAACGGCGGCGATCCCATGCCGGCGTTCGTAATGCTGCGCTTCCCCAACGACCACACGGCTGGCACCAAGCCCGGGATGCCGCGTCCCGAGGCGTCGGTGGCGGATAACGACCTCGCGGTCGGCCGCGCAGTGGAGGCAATCTCGCACAGTCCGTACTGGGAGGACACTGCATTTTTCATCCTGGAGGACGATGCGCAGAACGGCGCCGACCACGTAGACGCGCACCGGAGCACGGCGCTGGTGATCAGCAAGTATGCGCCGCGCGCGCCGGAGCCGGTGGTCGATCATCACTTCTACACCACGGTGAGCATGATCCGCACCATGGAAGACCTGCTTGGGGTGTCGCCGATGAATAACAACGACGCGTTTGCGCCACCGATGGCGGCGCTGTTTGCGGGTGCGGGGGACCAGCCGGCTTTCAATGCTGATTTCAGTAACCGCGACAGTGGCATGATCTACGAGATGAATACCGCGAAGGCGCCGGGCGCGAAGGAGTCCAGCAGGATGGACTTCCGGCATGAGGACCGGGCTGATCCACAGAAGTTGAATGCCATTCTGTGGCGCGATGCGATGGGATCTGCGCCGATGCCGAATGCTCTGCGTGTCGTGAGCGCAAAGCGGAAGGAGGATTAGAGGTGAATTTGAACAGCAGATCCCTCCGCTCGCTCTCCACCCCAGCGGGCAAAAACCGCCCGCCGGGGACCCCGGTGCCGCTCGGTCGGGATGACAACGGTGGGTTTGGGCTTGGTCGGGATGACACACGAGGAGGGAGAGTGCCATCCCGAGCGAAGCTGAGGGTTGTTGTTTCCTAATTAACGATTGACGGTCTGCATCATCTCGGGGGTGTAGCGTTCGCCCTGCACCGCGCCGTGCGGGACTGCGTTGTTTATCTGCTGCAGCTCTTCCGGAGAGAGCGTGATGTCCGCGGCTGCGGCGTTCTCTTCAAGGTACTTCTGGCGCTTGGTGCCGGGGATGGGAACGATGTCCTCACCCTGCGCCAGCAGCCAGGGATCCCTCCGCTTCGTTCCTGCCTTGCAGGAACTTCGGTCGGGATGACAGGGTGGAGTATGCGCTCCCAGCACAACGAAACTGGTTCCTCGGATGAATGCTGGAATTACCCGACGAAGTCGACCTTAACCTCGAGGGGGATGATGCCACGTTCGTGGCCCATTTTGAGCAGCTTGCGGATGGCTTCTTTGCCGTCTTCGCCGTAGTTAAGGGTGCGTTCGTTGACGTACATGCTCACGAAGCGGTTCGCCATTTGGGTGTCGAGGTCACGGGCGAATTGCATGGCGTAGGAGAGCGCCTCTTCGCGATGATCGAGCGCGTGCTGGATGCTTTCGCGGATGGCTTGCGTCACGATCCGCATTGGCTCCTCGCCCAGACTGCGGCGGATGGCGTTGCCGCCCAAGGGCAGGGGAAGGCCGGTTTGCTCGCGCCACCACTGGCCGAGGTCGAGGACCTTATAGAGGCCCTGGCTGGAATAGGTGAGCTGGCCCTCGTGGATGATAAGGCCGGCGTCGAATTTGCCCGCCAGCACCTCCGGGATGATCTGGTCAAATGGCACTGTGACGGTTTCAATTTCGGGCGCGAAAAGCCTCAGCGCGAGATATGCGGTGGTGAGCGTGCCCGGGATGGCGATGCGCATCTTGCGGATCTCATCCAGCGAGTAGCGCTTGGTGGCGACGATCATGGGGCCGTAGCCCTCGCCGACGCTGCCCCCGCAGGCCATCAACGCATAATTGTCCTGCAGGTAAGGGTAGGCGTGGAAGGAGATCGCGGTCACATCGTAGAACTGCTCGTCGATGGCCTTGTGGTTCAGGGTTTCGATATCGGTCAGCGTGTGCGTGAACTTGTATCCGGGAACGCGGACCTTGTTGGTGGCGAGACCGTAGAACATAAAGGCGTCGTCGGAGTCAGGGCTATGCGCGATGGTGATCTCGCGCACCTGGTTGGCGGTCGACGGGCTTGACGGGCTCTTTGTTGCGGCGGCGGAAGGAGTGCTGCTCACTCGATGGTTCCTTTCCCTTGCTGGGACCGCACTCCCGTGCAGCCAATTACTTGCTGTTGGTGTTTCGATTAAGCTTTTCGCGCGGTCTAAGCTTCCGGTGCGATCTTGGACGGCTTGCGGAAGGAGAGGAAGATCTGTGCGCAGCCGGCTGCGGCGATGACCTTGGCCGCGTCCGAGCCGAGGAAGGGGACTACGGACTGACTCAGCAGAGTGGACAAGGTAGTGTGCTCCAGCATGCCCAGCCAGAGCGCACCCGTGGCCAGAAGAATGAGGTCGCCGATGGCAGCGCCAGCCAGCCCTGCGACGAAGTGCTTCTTGCCCAGGCGATAGAGCGCGCCCGCTGCCGCCGCGGCAAAAGGCGCGGCCAGCAAGTAGCCGCCGGTGGGGCCAAAGAGCTGCGCCAGACCGCCAGGTCCATGTGGATTGAAGACCGGCAATCCAACGGCGCCTTCAGCCAGGTAGAGCGCAAGCGCGACGAATCCCATCCGCGGACCAAGCACCAGGCCAAGCAGCAGTACGGCAAAGGGTTGCAGCGTGACCGGCACCGGCGTGAAGACCAGGGGAACGGCGATATGCGCACAGATGGCAACCAGGGCGGTGGCTGCTACGGCGACCGCGATGTTCTGCATGGCTGGGCGGGCGAGTGATGCGCCACCAAGCTGCGTTCTCTTAAGACTGATCTCTTCCATAAAGTTCCTCTGCTTTGCTACTTAGGCTGTGCCTATCGCTACTTCGGCTTCACCTTGGTTGAGTGCGCCGGCTCGCCATCAGCTTTCAGAGCTGCGGCAGCCAGTGATTGCTCGCGAAGGCTGCGAGCCGAGGGAGTCTTAGCTGCAGCATCCGTCACTGATTCGCCTGTTCCGGGTTCGCCGTCACGAACTTTTTCCTGCCTGCGAATGTGCGTGGCGACGGAGAAGGCCGCCCATAACAGAGCGCACAGACTCGCCAGAAAGACCGCAAACAGCAGGCGCATACATGAACGAATGCCTTTGGGGCAACAACAGCCCAGCCACTGCAAAGGATACCAAAGATCGTGATGTGGATGCGCTTCGCGCATGACCCACCTTTTGCGCTTAACCGTCACTGGTACTAGTGGTTTCGCGCGACGCACAAGGATGGGGCACCCGGCGGCCGGCTTTCCTCTGACCGCCGCGCGCCTTTGCCCGCGCGTTTATGGCATCCTACACAGGCATTGCACACGGCGTTGCATGACAACAACGCGGTTTCGGGAGATCTATGCCGGCTGATATCAAGTTCGGAACCTCGGGTTGGCGAGCGATTCTCGCCGAGGAGTTCACACTGGCTAACATTCGCCGCGCCGTGACTGGGATTGCGACGTATGTGGCGAAGCAGCCGGGATCGCATCACGTGCTGGTGGGCCGCGATCCGCGATTTCTTGGGGAGAGCTTCGTCGACGAAGCCGCTCGCTTGCTGGCGGAGCATGGATTGGTGCCGGAGATCATTCCCGAACCCGCGCCGACGCCGGCCATTGCTTATGCGGTGCAGCAGCGCAAGGCGAGCGGAGCCATCAACTTTACGGCCTCGCACAATCCGCCGGAGTACAACGGCATCAAGTTCTCAACGCCCGATGGCGCTCCGGCACTGCCGGAGACGACAGGGCAGATCGAAGCCGCGATTCGCGATCTCGGCGATGCGGTCGTGAAACCTGGCAAGCCACTCGAGAAGCCTATCGAGATCGACGTGAAACCGACGTATCTGAAGCGGCTTGGAGAGTTGGTGGATCTGGACGTTATCAAGAAGGCTAACCTGAAGATCGTCGTTGATCCGTTCTGGGGCGCTGCGCGAGGCTACACCTCCGACCTCTTGCAGGAGAAGGGAATCGATGTCACAACCGTGCATGACTACCGCGACGTTCTGTTTGGCGGACATGCGCCGGAGCCAGACGATCTGCTGCTGGGCGACTGCAAGGCAAAGATGCGCGAGACCGGGGCCAACCTGGGGATTGCGACCGACGGGGATGCGGACCGCTTTGGCATCGTGGATGAGGATGGCACCTTCATCCAGCCCAACTACGTGATCGCGCTGCTCTTTGAGTATCTGGTCGAGACCCGCGGCTGGAAGAATGGCGTGGCCAAGTCGGTAGCGACCACCAATCTGGTCAATGCCATTGCGGACAAGCAGGGCATTCAGCTCTATGAGACGCCGGTGGGCTTCAAGTACATCGGCGAGCTGATCCTGAAAGACGAGATCGCCATCGGGGGCGAAGAGAGCGCGGGGCTGACCATTCGCGGCCATGTACCAGAGAAGGATGGCATCCTGGCCGGGCTGCTCTTGGCGGAGATGGTGGCGCGCCGTGGCAAGAGCGCGGGCGTGCAGTTGAAGGAGCTATTTGGCAAGTATGGTTCCTTTTACCCGGTGCGCGAAAATTTCCATTTGACGGAGGATTCCAAAGCCAAGTTCACTGAGAAGATCAAAGGTGATCCAACCGAGTTGGGCGGTCGCAAGGTGAAACAGATCGTCCGCACCGACGGGCTGAAGCTGATCTTCGACGATGGCTCATGGGTACTGTATCGCTTGTCTGGCACGGAGCCGGTGGTACGCGTCTACACCGAGGCCCGGGATGTAGAGGACAGCGATACATTAACGGCAGCAGCCAAGGATTGGGTACAGCAGTAAACGAGATGGGGGAGAGCGTGGCGGGACCGAGTAAATCAGGATCGGGACAGGGCAAGCCAGGACCGGGATTCAGCAATCGCCACGCCCTCGCCCGCAGATTGCGCTCGGCCACTGCGGCTTACGCGCTGCGGCGGCGCATCGCTACCGTGTTTGCCATCGTGGTCGCGATCCTGCTTGGCTACCACGCGATGTTCGGCACCAACGGCATTTCGGCATACGGCGCGAAGCGCGCGGAAGATCACTTGCTGGCGCGGCAGATTCATGAACTCCAGACGGAGAATGGTCGCCTGCGCGAGCATGTGGAGCACCTGAAGTCCGATCCGGATGCCATCGAGTACGAGGCGCATGTGCGGCTGCGGTACACGCGGCCAGGGCAGGTGATCGTGCTGAACAATGAAAAACCGGCTAGCACCACAACCCCTGGCGCGATTCCCAAGCAGTAGTGTCGTCCTACTTAGACAGTCTTGCGAGATTGCTTGAGCTCAGTGTTCCTCAACCATCTCGGCTGTTGCCCGGCTGGCCTCCTCGGACGTGTGGCCGACGGGCAGGAGAAATTTAAACGGTGTCCGGATCGCTTGTTTCAGGATGAAGCTGACCAGCTGCTTCTGCTCCTCTCGCGGCACATCGTAGGCGCGGAGTGCAACGTATGCAGCGATGGAGAAGCTCACACCCAAGTTGAGCACGAAGGTGACGCCAATCCCGGCGATCGCCCAATAAAGCCAGTCGCGTCCAAACCATCCCGTGCCGAAGCGGGCCGCCGCCAGGGCCAGGGTGCCGGTGGTGAGGGTCACGTGCCGTACGTCGAGATGAATGCCGAAGAACCCTGACACGACAGGAGTGAAGCCGAGCAGATAGCCGAGGGCGATGCTGGTGCTCCAGCCAGCCATATCGCGCTCCAGAACGTCTGCGAGCTGCGCCAGGCGCTTCTCGCCGAAACGACCCCCGAAGGGGTGTTGGCGGATGGCTTCAGTCAGCCGGTGATAGATAGCGAAGTTTTCAAACCAGCCACCGATGAGCGCAGCCAGCCACAGGATGATGCCAGTGACAATGGCGAAGATGGCGGTGCCCGAGGTGAAGGGGTGCAGCGTCTCGTAGACGTGGCGGGCGCTGGAGATGGGCAGGTAGGAGCTGCGAAAGAGGAGTTGCCAGAGCCGCTCCAGTGCGATGGAGCCGATGACCACCGCGAGGATGTTCCCGATGGCGGCGGCAAGCTGAGAGCGTGTAATGGCGGCGACGAAGTCGGCGATCTTGCTCCAGCGCGCCTCCCCCCGGTTGCGCCGTACGATGCCGGCAAAGGTAGCCGCGGTCATGGACGGCTGCTTGGTGGCCAGCACCAGGCCAAAGACCTGCAGCAGGATGAAGCTGATGGCGTAGTTGGTCCCGCTCAGCAGCCCTTCCACAAAGGGAGGGAAGTGGCTGCCAGCGATGCGCATCTTGATGGCTGCAGTGAGCACGGTGAGCAGGCCGCCGCCGAGCGATGCCCGCCACATCCACCAATATTCTTTGCGCGAGTGGGCGATGTAGTGCTCGCCTCCTCGGCCAGTGCGCTCCACGGTTTTGCGGGCCAGCAAGTTCATGTTCTGGCGCAGCAGGGATGAGAGCTTGGTGTCATGCAACTGGCCGACGATGACCCTGTCCAGCAATCGGCGGACGGAGTCGCTCGTCTCTGAATCGCCTTTTTGGGGATCGCCTTTTTCCGGATCGCCTTTGGCCGTGAGCGCCTCAACCAGCGCGCACATCCGCTTTAGCGCTAGGTCGATTGATTTGATGTCAAAGACCAGATCCGAGCTGACGCCGGCGGTTTCCATGTGCAGATGAACCTGGTCGATCTCCACGCAGGAGTTGCTGACAACCACTTTCCAGGCGCTGAGCCGCGCCTCTTCGTCCGGAGTTCCCAGGGACTGCAGCAGCGCCTCGGTTGCCAGGCTCAGGCGGTAGAAGGGCGACTGGGCCAGCGGTTGGCCGCTGCCTCGCTCCCGGACCGCTGTCTTCACGCCGCGTCCGCTGATGCGGGCGCCCAATAAACGCAGCGACTCGGTAAGGTCGCCGCGAAAGTTTACACCGGCGGCGTCTCTCCGTTCCGGCGGCAGAAGGAGTTGAGCCAGACGTTCGTACTCGGCTGGGGGCAGATGAATAAAACGCTCTACCTCCCGGGACGAAGGAAAGATGGAGACCAGCAGCCGCGTGGTGTCGGACTCGGCGCGCACGGAAGGGAGCATCCGCTGCAGCACGCGCCGCACGCCCTCCTGGAAGAGCGCATGCTGGGAGGGAAGGCCCGCCTCGGCAAAGAGCCCCACTGAGTGCAGCTGCTCCAGCATTTCAGCGACGGATCTCTGAAAGCTTTGTCTTAGCGGCTCATCCCCTTCCAGAACGGCCATCCAGCGATGGAGCCGCCCGGAGAAGGCCGCATCGGTTGAGGCGCTCCAGATCCATCGCATCAGCGCGGAGAAGGCTTCCGTTCGGTCCGTTAACGACCCTGCCGCGGCAAAGGCGCGACTGTAGCGCAGCGCTTCCTGGGCGTTGCGCGAGAGGGCCGCGGCCGAACGACGCCGGAGCTGCTGCGTGGTGGGAACGGGAGGCTGCGTGGAGGGGGAGGTCACTGCCTTTGGATGCCTTTCTGAGAGCGCGGTCGCAAACGTACGGTCGCAGAGGTGAAGCCGCAGAGGCGCTCCCCGGATCATGTCACAGTCAATGCGGATTCTCCGCTGGCGTTTATGGTGGTCTAGCTGCGGTTTATACTTGCTCCATGAGCAGCATAAACAGCGTGCGGCAAGATAAATACTTTTTCGGCTCCCTGGAGAGCAGCGCAAAGAACCGGGAGAAGGTTCTGGAGGCGAACTACGGAGACGAGCCGCCGGAAGGAATCATCCTTACGTCTTTGGACTTCGCGGTGAACTGGGTACGCAAGAGTTCGGTGTGGCCCATGACCTTTGGGCTGGCCTGCTGCGCCATCGAGATGATGTCTATGGGTGCTTCGCGCTTCGATCTGGCGCGCTTTGGGGCGGAGGTCTTCCGGCCATCACCGCGTCAGGCGGACCTAATGGTAATCGCTGGCCGTGTGTCACAAAAGATGGCGCCTGTAATCCGCCGGCTGTGGGAGCAGATGCCGGAACCGAAATGGGTGATCTCCATGGGGGCGTGCGCCACCTCAGGAGGTGTCTTCAACAACTACGCCCTCCTGCAAGGCGTGAACCAGATCATCCCCGTCGATGTGTATGTTCCGGGGTGCCCACCGCGGCCGGAACAGCTTCTGTATGCCATTACGCTGCTGCAGGAGAAGATTCAGAACGACCATGGCAGCCTGAAACGGGCATTAAACCTGCAGTAAGCGCAAAAAAGATTTCGAAAAAGGGCTAATGAAGGCGCGCGAATTGCCGATAGAGCAATTTGTGTGCCTTTTTTCAGGATTTGCGAGTAAGTTACTGATGTGGTGCTCGGCATAAGCTATTGAGAACTTTAGGCAACTTCTGAAACGAAAAATGCACTAACGTAGTGAACGGTATGGTACTTTTCTGCCTACAGTTGTGTGTCGCATCCGAGTCGCTTCTGATCGGAATCGATTGCTAGGGTGCCATTTCAATTTGTTTGACTTCTCAGTACGGTTGCGGAGGATAGACGCATGCAATTACGTCCGTTGGATTCTCTGAGCCGAATTCTGCTCGTCACATGTGCTGTTGGGCTTGGAACATCAGGCCTGTTGGCGCAGGATACGACGAATTCGCCGTCGACACCGACGACTCCGAATTCGACGCAGAGTTCTCCTCAGACCACCCCAAATCAAACCACGCCTAATCAGGCCACCCCGCCAGATCAGAATTCCACCCCCACCCCCAGTACGACACCGCCCAGCACCACGCCAGATCAGAATTCCACCCCTACCCCTAGCATGACACCGCCCAGCACCACGCCAACCAGCTCCTCCAGCGGGCAGGCACCCACTGGAACAGGTGCTATGGCTCCTGGCGCAAATGCCCCACAGCCGCCCTTTGCTTCTCGCATCGATCTGTTTGCCGGATACTCCTATCTTGCCCCGCACGGCTCCATAACCATCCCAGGTGGTGCGAGTATCGGCATTCTAGCGCCGGTGAAGTATTCGTCCATCGATTACGGTGCGATTGGCAGTGTGAACTACTTCTTTAACCGTTATGTCGGGGCGCAGATTGAGATTGACTCTCACCCGGATGGCAACAATGACGGTGCTTTCGGCGGCGATGCTGGTATCATCTTCCGCTACCCCACTCAGGACATCACTCCTTTTGTGCACTTCGACGCTGGTGCGGTGAAGCTGGGTGGCGCTTATAAGGAGCCCTACACATGGGGTCCGAGTATTACGGCTGGCGGTGGTCTCGATTACGGTATCGGTCACCACTTTGGCATCCGTCTGTTTCAGGCTGATTATCAGTACTACCATGTCAACTTCGGTCCTCAACCACCGTATCCGACGGGTGGCCGCGCCAATCTCGAAAACGTTCGTTTGAGTGCTGGTCTGCTTTACCGCATGGGCAATATCACCCCGCCGCCTCCGGTGATGTATCAGTGCACGGCCAGTCCGGCGTCCGTCTACCCTGGCGATCCAGTCACCATTACTGGTACCGCAACCAACCTCAATCCTAAGAAGACCCCGACCTATACCTGGACCGGAACCAATGGTGTGAAGGTTACTGGCGACACTGCCACCGGCAATGTTGACACCACTGGCTTGAACCCAGGCAGCTTCACCGTGACAGGACACGTATCGCAGGGTCAGAAGGCTGGTCAGTTTGCGGATTGCACCTCGACATTTGAGGTCAAGCAATTTGAGCCACCAACCATCAGCTGCTCGGCGAATCCGTCGACTGTGAAGCCAGGCGATACTTCGACGATCACTGCACAAGGCGTCAGCCCGCAGAATCGTCCACTGACCTACACCTACAGCGCATCCACTGGTCAGATCAATGGCACTGGCAACAGCGCTACTTTGACTACCTCCGGTGCACCTGCAGGCGCGATCACCGTTACTTGCAACGTTGCTGACGACAAGGGCCAGACCGCTTCTACAACGACCACGGTCAATGTGGAGCAGCCGCCACCACCGCCAGCACCGAAGACGCAGACTCTCTGCTCGATCAACTTCGAGCGTGATACGAAGCGTCCGGCCCGCGTAGACAACGAAGCTAAGGCTTGCCTTGACGATGTGGCACTCAACCTCCAGCGTCAGTCGGATGCGACTGTCGTCGTGGTTGGCTCCAACGCGGCTGGCGAGAAGATGGGCTCCAAGCTCGCTGCTCAACGCGCAGTCAATACGAAGGACTATCTCATCAAGGAGAAGGGCATAGATGCATCGCGCATCCAGGCCCGCACCGATGGCGAGACTGGCAAGACGGTTCAGAATTATCTGGTACCGGCTGGCGCCTCCTTCGATACGGACATACAGGGAACCACGGCCGTAAACGAGAGCAGCGTAACCCCGCAATCTCGTAAGGCCCGCGGAACCGGTAAGCACCATGCACGTCGCCGTCACAAGTAGGTGGCTAGCACCAACGGTAAGTAACCTATAGCCAAAAAGGCTGGCCGATATCTCGGCCAGCCTTTTTGTTTCTACCACTAAAGTCATGTCATCTTTGGTTCTAAGGAGTCCAAAGCTGTTGTCAGGGCTATTCCCGGCCAGTACTCTTGAGTAAGCCTCCCCGTAGTAAAGGAATCGTCAGAATCATGAAACCCATTCTTCTTTCCTGCCTCCTGTTGCTGTCTTTCCCTGCCGCTCAGCAAGCGCTGGGCGCACCGGCATCAGCCCCGGTTCCCAGTCCAACCGCCGCGGATACATCTTGGATACCAATCGGCCCGGACGGCGGGGATGCGCGCAGTTTTGCACAGGATCCGACCAACTCCCGGCACCTCTTTCTGGGCACGACCGACAGCTGGCTCTATCAGTCGACGGATGGCGGCTCATCCTGGCAGCGTCTTGCGAAGCTCTCCAAGCAGGAAAACCTGATCCTCGACAACGTAGTCGTCGACCAGGCAGACCCGAAGACGCTCTACGTTGGCGCCTGGGTGGTGGACCATCCAGATGGCGGCCTCTTCATCAGCCACGATGCCGGTGTAACCTGGACCAGCGTGGAGGCAATGAATGGGCAGTCGATTCGCGCACTGACGCAAGCTCCCTCAAATCCAAAGACCCTGGTTGCAGGAACGCTCAAGGGCATCTTTCGCAGCGACGACGGCGGACAGCAGTGGAAGCAGATCAGCCCGGCAAACAGCATGGAGCTGCATGAAGTGGAGTCCATCGCGATCGATCCCAAGGACCCGAATACGATCTACGCCGGAACCTGGCACCTGCCTTGGAAGACCACCGATGGCGGAGCCAACTGGCACAACATCAAGAATGGCCTGATCGACGACTCCGATGTCTTCTCGATCATCATCGATCCTGCCAGTCCACAGACGGTATACACCAGCGCCTGCTCTGGTATCTACAAGAGTGATAACGCAGGCGAGCTCTATAAGAAAGTACAGGGTATCCCGTCCACGGCGCGGCGAACACGCGTGCTGATGCAGGACCCAGTCAACCACAGCGTGGTCTACGCCGGCACGACTGAAGGGCTGTACCGGACCGTTACATCCGGGACCAACTGGACACGGCTGACAGGCCCAGACGTGATCATCAACGATGTCTTTGTGGACCCCAAGGACCCCAAACATGTTCTGCTGGCTACGGATCGCAGCGGCGTTTTGGAGAGCGAAGACGAGGGCGCGAGTTTCAAGTCGTCGAATACTGGTTTCTCCCAGCGCCAGGTCTCCTCTCTGATTATCGACAATAAGAACCCGCACACCTTCTATGCCGGTGTCGTGAACGACAAGGTGTATGGCGGGGTTTTCGCGTCGGACGACAGCGGGAAAACGTGGCAGCAGCGCAGCAACGGGCTAGATGGACGGGATGTTTTCACGCTGGCGCAGTCGGCTGACGGTACGCTGCTTGTCGGAACTGGACACGGAATTTTCCGACTGAATGGCTCGCAGTGGGAACAGGACGGCAGCGTCGTCAAAACCGAGGAGAAGACCACCGTGGTCGCCCGCAAGGGGCACAAGATCAAGACCACCAAGACGGTGAGCGTGCCCGGTGGCCAGATCGATGGGCGGGTCAATGGTCTTGACCTCTCCCGGAGCACCTGGTACGCGGCCACCTCCAGCGGTATTTACATGAGCACGGACAGCGGCCGGCAGTGGCAGGGTGGCCCGGTGCTGAACCAGGCTGATTTTCTCGGCGTGCATTCCGATGGGCAGATTGTCTTTGCGGTTCGACGCCAAGGCCTTGCTCTCTCGGAAGACGGCGGAAAGGCATGGAAGGCGCTTGCACTCCCAGCCAATCTCTCCTATGTGCGCACGGCGGCTGTGGCGCCGAATGGCAGTTTGTGGGTTGGCGGCCGTGAGGGTGTCTTCTTCAGCGATGATCATGGGCAGAACTGGCAGTTCATGTCCACCCTGCCGGTCTCGGATATCAGCAGTGTAAGCTATGACGCTGACCTGCAGCGGATCGTCGTGACTTCGTGGAGTTCAACCTGGGTGATGGCCATGAACCCGGCCGACAAGAGTTGGAAGTGGTGGGACGCCGGCTGGCACGTGCGCGGCGTGCGTTCGAGCGGCGGCCGTCTCCTTGCGGCTTCTCTCTACAACGGAGTGGTCATGCAGCCGAAGATGGAGAGCTCGAATCCCGGCGTGGGTGTGGGAGCGCAGTAGTAAGCACTCTCGATGCAGCTCAGGCCATACACAAAGGCGGATCTGGATGTGCTGTTCGCGCTGGATCAAGTCTGCTTTCCACCAAAAATTGCCTACTCCCGAGGCGAGCTGTTTTACTTTCTGAGCCATCCGCGCTCGTTTGCGACGGTGGCGGAAGAGGCCGGTCAAGTGGCCGGCTTTTCCATTGCGCAATCGATTATGGCCGGGGGCAGGCGCGTAGGGCATGTGATCACGATCGATGTGCCTCCCCTGATGCGGCGCCGGGGGGTCGCATCGCTGCTTATGCGTGAGATCGAGCAGAGGCTGCTGGCGCAGAATGCTGTCCGGCTGACGCTTGAGATGGCAGTCGACAATGCGGGCGCGCAGGCTTTCTATATGAGAGAGGGCTTCGAGGTTACAGGGCGAATGCCGGGTTACTACGCCGGCAAGATCGATGCTCTGGTGATGGCGAAGACACTTGTCGGCAATTTAGACGCGCCCTGATAGCTTAACGAGCGGACAAGGCCGCCGTGATGGCGGATTCCAGCCCTGCCTGGCTCGCGTCTGTTGCTGGTCCGGAGCTGCTCCAGAGGACCTCTCCAGTCTTCTTGGTGAGCAGAAGAATGGCGTGTCTCTCCGAGCCTATCCCAAGCGCCTGAATGAACTTTGGCACATCGACGTAAAGCGGCACAGTGGTGTGCCAATGCTGCTGTGAGGACGAGCCGCTCCGCAGAGAGGAGTTCATCCACCAGCGGGAGAGGAGGTTCTCTCGCGGCATCACGGGCAGGACGTAGGCTTTCAGGGCGCCGTGAGTGGATTCCAGCTTGCGCATTTCATTCGCCCAGGAGTCGATTTGCGCCTGTTGGTCGCGGCGGAAAAAGAGCAGAAGCACGTTGAGATTGCCGGTGAGGTCGCCCGGGAGAGTGACTTTCGACTTGTCCAGGGCGTATGAGGTGACAGGCGGGAAGACGGCGTGCGGTACCGCGGGCTGCTGCGCTGGGGCGCATGCGCAAAGTAGCGCCAAGCCGAGAATGGTCTCAAATCGTACACCAGATGCCCGCAGACCAGCACCTCCTCGGCCATCGTATCAGCCAGTCGACATCGCCAATCTCCCATGTCCTTGATAGTGGGGTGGTCTTGGCGGAATATCTTTTGGCTGAGCGGCGCTTCTCGCCGAACCTTAAATACAAGATGAAGCAGTTCCCTTCGCTACGCTCAGGGCAGGTTGTTCGACCCGCCTCCGGCTACGCTCAAGATGACAAATACTGCTACGAATTAGCCACTACCACACTAGAGCGCATTGTTTACGGCATCTGGAAGGAGTCGCTATTGAGCATCTTCGCAACCCAACCGGCGTGGGGGAGACCGCAACCGGAAAGAGCCGTTAGCTCTCTGTCCACGTCATACTCCACGCGCCGGATCGCTGGCTTGGAGTTATCCAATAAGAGGTATGCAGCGCGGCGATCACCGTCGTAAGAAAGACTAACGCTGCCTGTATTGGCGACGATCCTTGCTGCAACGCCCCGGATGTATGAACGATGGATATGAGCATAGATCGTAATCGGCCGACCGAGCGGTCCGTAAACCGACTCCAACTCGGCATCGCTCGCTTCCAGTGCAGATGCGCTCCAAGGATTATCGGGGCTCGCATGCACGAGCGCCATCTGATCATGAATCTGAATGCGCGGCAGGCTGCGCAGCCAGGCGAGCCTCTCTTGTCCCAGCGCTTCACGGGTTGCCATCGCCATTTCCTGGATCGCGGCGAAAAGGGTTTGCAGCTTGGGCGATTGCTTCGCAAACTTGTTCAGCGACTCGGGCATAAAAAGCATTTCATCCGTGTTGCCAACCACGCCTTGCCAGCCGAGATCGCGAATGCGATCCACAATCTCCGCGGGACTTGACCCGTTGTCAGCCAGATCGCCGCCATGAAGGATCAAGTCAGGAGAGGTTTGCCGCAGATCCGCCAGAACTGCTCAAACGCGGTTCGGTTGCCGTGGATGTCGGACACGATTGCGATGCGCATCTATCACCAACCCCGCAATTCGGTTAGTGACACCAGCCACCATCAAACCGATCCATTCCTCGTCCTTTACGCTCAAAAGCCAGTGAAACGAACGGCGTATCATAAATGTGTGAGCGTACTCAGTATAGACAGGCCTGTAGAGCAGCGGTCTCAGACGCGCGCGTTACAAATGCACGACGCGCTCCTGAGACCGATAGCGGAGAAGGTGTTTGCCCGCGAACGGTTGAGTTTCGAGGATGGTCTTGTCCTCTACCGGACTCCGGATGCGCTGGCCGTCGGGTGGTTGGCGAACTGGGTGCGCGAATCGCTGCATGGTGACATTGCCTACTTCAATGTGAACCGGCATATCAACCCGACGAATGTCTGTGTTGCGGCTTGCCGCTTGTGCGCGTTCGGGCGGAAGAAAGACGCCGAAGGTGCGTACACCATGGGGCTGGAGCAGGCCTGGGAATCCGCGGGCTCCGGCTATCACGAGGCGATCACTGAGTTCCATATCGTCGGCGGCCTGCATCCGGATCTGCCGTTCCAGTATTTTCTAGACCTGGTCAGCGGTTTGAAACAGCGGTTTCCGCAGGTGCATGTTAAGGCGTTCACCATGGTCGAGATCTCGTTCTTCGCCCAGCGTTATAAGATGGCGATTCCCGAGGTGCTGCGGCAGCTCAAGGCGGCGGGTGTGGATTCCATGCCCGGCGGCGGGGCGGAGATCTTTTCCGATCGCGTGCGGCACATTATCTGCGACCACAAAATCGACGGTGGCGAGTGGCTAGAGATTGCGCGCGAGGCGCACAAGGCCGGGCTGCGTTCGAACGCGACGATGTTGTATGGCCATGTCGAGAACGACGAGGACCGGGTCGATCATCTGGTGCGCCTGCGAGCCTTACAGGACGATACGGGTGGCTTTCAAACCTTTATTCCGCTTGCGTTTCATCCAGACAATACGCCGCTGGAGCACCTGCCGCGCACCACGGGCTTCACCGATCTGCGACAGATTGCGGTGGGACGGTTACTGCTCGACAACTTCCCGCACATCAAGGCGTACTGGCAGATGATGACGGCCGGGATCGCACAGGTGGCGCTGCGGTTTGGTGCAGACGACATCGACGGCACGGTGGTGGAGGAGAAGATCTACCACAACGCCGGTGCGACGACGCCACAGGGCATGCGGCGGAGCGACCTGATGCGGCTGATCCGCGAGGCGGGCCGGGTGCCAGTGGAGCGCGATACGCTCTATCGCGCGGTAACGCGGACTGAAGACACCTTTACCGTTGCGGTTTAGGTCTGCTGCGGCCACGCGCTTCGCCAAAATTAGGTCTTTGAAGTTGTTGATTCTTCGCTGTTTCTCCATCTTACGGTGGATGCACGAGGATAGTGGCGCTTGCTATGCTCCATCGCGTGAAACAGGAGCGCAGAGAGTGAGGCCTTGCGGCCACCCTTGCTGTGGTGATGGCGGAATCGATTGCGCCTGGCATCTTTCTTACACCCGCAGCTATGGCGAAGTCGCTTGGATCGCCGCTGTTGCTGGCATTAGTCTGGTGCAGCAAACGATCAAGGACTGGTGGTATCCGGTTGCGCCCCTGATCTTTATCTCGTGCTGCGCGACAATAGCGCTCCTCATCCTGATGCATGACCCGGTGCCGGCATTGCTGGGTGTGTGCCTCGTGCTGTGCGGCGACCTACTGCGACGCGTTTTCGCACGACGGACCGAACCAATTGAAGAGATTCTCACTACGGAAAGGATCTGATCTCCCGATGGCATACATTAAATTACCCGAAGGACTTCCCGGCGTACGCGGCGCCATGGCGTTTCGTCCGGCGACGGCAAAACCGCTCAATGAATTGGTCGAAGTTTTGTTGCATGCGCCCAACACACTCTCTCCAGGAGAACGCGAGCTAATCGCAACGTACGTCTCCTATCTGAATGAGTGCCACTACTGCCAATCCATTCACGGAGCCATCGCTGCCGCCAGCCTGAATGGCGATGAGGATCTGGTCAAGCGTGTGAAGGCCGACTTCGCACACGCGGAGATCTCAGACAAGCTCAAGGCGTTGCTTGTCATCGCCAGCAAAGTCCAGAAGGGTGGCAAACAAGTCACCACACAGGATGTGGCAGCCGCGCGCGACCTGGGCGCAACCGATCTCGAGATCCACGATACGGTGCTGATCGCGGCAGCGTTCTGCATGTTTAACAGATACGTGGACGGACTCGGCACCTTCCAGCCTGATGACGAGGCGATGTACCGCGAGCGCGGCAAGAAGGTTGCGCGCGACGGGTATGTAAGCGTCAGCAAAGAATACCTGCCCGCGGAAGCGGCGGCACGTTGAGGAGCGCGCACCATGGCACATATCGAATTACCCGAAGATCTGCCCGGCATCAGCGCGGGCTTCGCCTTTCGTCCAGAGACTGCCAAACCTATGCGGGAACTGGCCCATATCCTGCTTCACGAACCGAGCAGTTTGTCTTCAGGCGAGCGCGAACTGATTGCCACCTATGTCTCTTCGCGTAATGACTGCTACTTCTGCCAGACAAGCCATGGTGCCGCAGCAGCATGCCACCTGGGCAGCGCGGATCTGGTGGACCAGGTGAAGATTGACTTCACCGAGGCTCCGATTTCGCCGAAGCTGAAGGCACTGCTGCTCATTGCCGCAGAGGTGCAGCACGGGGGCAAACGCGTGAGGAAAGAAACTGTGGAGGCCGCCCGCCAGCTTGGAGCGACAGACCTGGAGATCCACGACACCGTACTCATTGCCGCGGCGTTTTGTATGTACAACAGGTACGTGGACGGACTTGACACCTGGCAGCCGCGTGACGAAGCGATATACGCGCAGATGGGCGAGCATCTCGCTCAGCACGGATATCGCACGCCTTCCATGTAAGTTGCTGCCGGATGACCTTCGCTGTCGGTGCTCGGAGGGCACTTTACCCCGAAGCCGCGGCGACCGTGACACCAGCGATCGTTGCTTTGGTCTTGAGCATCGGCCTGATTTGGGAAGGCAGGGCTGAGGTTCAGCTATAATTGTGATGTGGGATAGATACGACTGTGCTATCCCGTGTTCAGTTTAGAGACGCTGCACGTGATGAACACCATGTGTGGCTTCCAGAGTCAGAGGGCTTCGGCCCATCTGAAACGCTCGTGAAAAGACTTGTCAGTTGCGACCGTACCCGGACGAGGGTTCGATTCCCTCCGGCTCCACCAATAAACTTCCATGGGGCCGCCCAGGTTTCGACGGATATGCGAACGACTGAAAGACGAGCCGGATCGGTCGCCCACGTTAAGGGAGGCCAAGACTACAAATGCTAACACTGCATCTGTTGCCAGCACGAAGAGCAACCTCTTGACGTTTGCCCCGCGCAATTCGTCCGCTGTTGCCTTCGCCGCTGCGGCCTAGTTTCACAACTAGGTCACTGAGTGAGACGACTCAGTTCCTCAACGTCCTACCGGGGTGCGATGCCCCGGACTTCACTCGCTCCCTTTGCCTGGCGCAGGCCCTGCCGAGATCGGAGCCGTACGCAAGCTACCGAACACGGCGTGCTCCTGTATAGTTAGCTGAAAATGAACGCAGATTACCTTCGCGAACAGATTTTGGAGCTAGCCGGCCAATACTTCGAGGCGACGCATGCTCCGGAGCCGTTTATTCGCGGGCAGTCTCCAGTACCGGTTTCCGGCAAGGTGCTGGACGCGAACGATCTGCGTAGCCTCGTTGATGCTTCTCTCGACTGCTGGCTGACTACGGGCCGGTTCGCAACAGAGTTTGAGCGCAAGCTTGCGCGCTTCTGTGGGCTTCGCGCCTGCTCGCTAGTGAACTCTGGTTCTTCGGCCAACCTGGTTGCATTCTCCTGCCTTACTTCCGAAAAGCTCGGCGAGCGGCGCGTGAAGCCCGGCGACGAGGTCATCACTGTGGCAGCGGGCTTTCCCACGACCGTCAATCCTATCTTTCAGAATAGCTGTGTTCCGGTCTTTATTGACGTGACCGTACCGACTTATCAGGCCGATGCAAGCCAGCTGGAAGCGGCGCTCAGTCCGAAGACGCGCGCCATTATGATCGCGCATACCCTGGGCAATCCTTACGATCTGGATGCAGTTGCCGCCTTTGCAAGAAAGCACAATCTCTGGCTGGTAGAGGATTGTTGTGATGCTTTGGGCGCCAGCTACAAAGGGAAGAAGGTTGGCACCTTTGGTGACCTGGCAACTCTTAGCTTTTATCCCGCGCATCATATCACGACCGGGGAAGGGGGCGCCGTTCTCACCAACTCTCCGCTGCTGCAGACGCTGGCTGAGTCCTTCCGCGACTGGGGTAGAGATTGCTGGTGTGAGCCCGGGAAAGATAACACCTGCGGTAAACGATTTGATTGGCAGTTAGGCGGCCTTCCATGCGGCTACGACCACAAGTACACGTATTCGCATATTGGCTATAACCTAAAAATGACAGACATGCAGGCCGCAATCGGTCTTTCGCAGCTGTCAAAAGCGCCTGGCTTTATTGAGAGCCGCTTGCGTAACTTTGCGCACCTTTACCGTCGGCTAGAACCACTGCAAGAGTTCCTGCTTTTACCGGAAAGCACTCCGGATGCCCAGCCAAGCTGGTTCGGATTTCCTTTGGGAGTGCGGGAGAGTGTGCCATTTACTCGCGATGCCTTAGTGAAAACTCTCGAGGCGCATCGTATCGCCACACGTCTGCTGTTCGCAGGAAATCTGGTACGCCAGCCTGCTTACAAAAACTCTACGTTTCGCGTGGTAGGCGATCTAACCTGTACAGATTTTGTCATGCGCAACGTCTTGTGGCTGGGTGTATTTCCGGGGCTCACGGGTGAGATGCTGGACTACACAGCCGATACGATAACGGAGTTTGTTCACGGTTTTTAGTGTAGGAAGGCGTACCGAACTTTATGATGCGCTTAAACGCGGCCCGTTTAGAGCCGTGTGAAGTTATGAGTGAGTTGAGAATGAACAGAAAACTCATCAGCATCGTGACTCCTTGCTACAACGAAGAACTAAATGTATCCGAGCTCTATCGGCGGATGAGTCAGGTCATGGCTGGGCTGCCCCAATATGATTACGAGCACATCTTCATCGATAATGCCTCTCAGGATCGCACTGTCGAGATCTTGCGAGAAATGGCGCTGGTTGATTCTCGCGTTAAGGTAATTGTCAACGCCCGCAATTTTGGACATCTCCGTTCGCCCATGCATGCCTTTCTTCATGCGCACGGAGACGCTGTTGGTATTCTGTATGCCGACCTGCAGGATCCACCCGAGCTCTTCGTTGAGATGTTGTGTGAGTGGGAGAAGGGTATTCCGATTGCAGCCGCTATTAAAATCTCCAGCGAGGAGAGTGGCTTCATGTACCGGATTCGGACCACCTACTATAAGATGATCGCCAGTCTTACCGATGTCCGGGTCCTTACGCATTTCACTGGGTTTGGTCTCTACGACCGTTCAGTCGTCAATCTTCTCCGGGACAAGTTTCCCGATCCCTATCCTTATTTCCGCGGCTTGATCGCAGATACCGGATTGCCTCATGCAGAGATCTTTTACACGCAGAAGCGCCGCATGCGCGGCATCACCAAAAACAATTTTTATACTTTGTACGACTTGGCAATGCTTGGCGTTACGAACTTATCCAAGGTGCCGCTCCGCTTGGTAACTTTATGCGGCTTTGTCTCTGCTGCCATGAGTTTGCTGATGGGTATGTTTTACTTCATCTACAAGATCATCTTCTGGAATCGCTTCTCCGTGGGCATCGCACCGCTCGTGCTGGGACTGTTTTTTTTGGGATCGGTGCAGTTGCTTTGTCTTGGCATTATTGGCGAATATGTGGGATCGGTGCATACATTTGTGCAAAACCGCCCCCTGGTGGTTGAAAAAGAGCGGATCAACTTTTAGCTGATATGAAAGCAATTATTTTGGCAGGTGGACTCGGCAGCAGACTTAGCGAAGAGACGACTGTTCGGCCCAAGCCGATGGTAGAAATTGGCGGATGGCCAATTCTCTGGCACATTATGAAGATCTATTCGGCTTACGGGATCAATGATTTTGTCATATGCCTGGGATATAAGGGCTACATGATCAAGGAATACTTTGCGAATTATTTTTTGCATTCGGCCGACGTCACGATCGATCTTGCGAACAATTCCATCGAAACTCATAGAACAGCATGTGAGCCATGGCGGGTAACACTCGTCGAGACCGGAGCGGAGACTATGACAGGTGGCCGGTTAAAACGCGTTCTGAATCATGTGAAGGACGAGGAGTTATTCTGCTTCACGTATGGCGATGGCGTCGCTAACGTCAACGTAGCCGAGCTTATAGAATTTCATAGACGGGAAAACAAGCTCGTTACCCTGACAGCGACCCAGCCAGTCGGTAAATTCGGAGCGCTCAAGATAAGTGATGAGGAAAAAGTGCTCGAATTTACCGAGAAGCCAAAAGGCGATGGGCGCTGGGTTAATGGCGGCTTTTTTGTCCTCTCGCCAAAAGTTCTGCCTTATCTTGGGGGTGACGACACTGTTTGGGAACGGGAGCCGCTGGAGACGTTATCGGCAGAAGGCCAAGTTGCCGCCTTTAAGCACAGGGGCTTTTGGCAGCCGATGGATACGCTTCATGACAAGAAGCTACTCGAAGATCTCTGGACAAAGGGCGCGGCTCCATGGAAGGTCTGGTAAACGCATTCTGGCGTGGTAGACGGGTATTTCTGACTGGACATACCGGCTTCAAAGGAGGCTGGCTTTCGCTCTGGTTGCAAGCCATGGGAGCACGTCTCACCGGCTACGCGCTTGCCCCATCAACACAGCCGAGCTTATTTGAAGTGGCGTGCGTTGCTTCTGACATGCAGTCGGTAATTGAAGACATCTGTGATTTCGAAGCCATGCAGACGCACCTGAGCCAGTGCGAGCCAGAGATTGTCTTTCATCTCGCAGCCCAACCGCTCGTGCGCGCCTCCTATCAAGACCCACTTGGCACGTATCGGACGAACGTCATGGGTACTGCCAATCTGCTGGAATGCGTGCGAAGCTGCAAATCGGTGCGGGCGGTTGTGGTTGTCACCACTGATAAGTGCTATGAGAATAGGGAATGGCCGTGGGCGTACCGGGAGATAGATAGGCTTGGTGGCTACGATCCGTATAGCAGCAGCAAAGCGTGCGCGGAGTTAGTTGTAAGATCGTATCGCAATTCCTTCTTTTCTTTGAATCGATACCAAGAGCATGGAGTCGCCCTCGCGACTGCACGCGCCGGAAATGTTATTGGTGGCGGTGATTGGGCCTCGGACCGATTGATAGCCGATCTTATGCGAGGCTTCAGCACGGGAAGCTCAGTGCTTATTCGCAATCCACACGCTATCCGTCCATGGCAGCATGTTCTGGAGCCTCTGCGCGGCTATCTTGCTCTAGCGCAGGCTCTTTACGAACGCGGCGTGGAATACGCCGAAGCCTGGAATTTCGGTTCCCATTACGCCGATGCAAAGCCCGTGGAGTGGATCGCTACCTGGTTAGCTGCGGAGTGGGGAGACGGCGCTAAGTGGGAATTAGATTGCCATCCACATCCGCATGAGGCCCATACGCTTAAGCTGGACTGCTCAAAGGCGGCGATGGCACTCGGGTGGCAGCCTGTATTGAGTTTGGAAGAGGCTCTAGGCATGACGTTGCAGTGGTATCGCAACTACTCGCAGAGCGGCGATCCCCGTGGATACACTATCGGGCAGATTGCGGAGTATGTTCGTCGGGTGGATGCAAAATACCTCTTTGTGAGCACCGGCGGATGAGGTGCATAGTCACAGGCGGAACGGGTCATGTCGGCTCATTTCTGATACGAAAGCTGCTGAGCAAGGGTCACGCAATCGATCTTATCCTGCGGCCTGAAAGTGACGTGTGGCGCATCGAAGATGTTGCTTCCGATTGTAGTCTCCATGTGTGTGATCTTAGCGATGTGAGGCGCTTAGAGTCGGTCTTGATTGCGGCTCGTCCGGAGATTGTCTTCCATCTGGCCTGGGATGGAGTGGCAGGAGAGGAACGCAACTCGCCAAAACAGGTGTCGGTAAACGTACCTAACACCTTGTCTCTGCTCGAAGCAGCTGGTAGGGCCGGCTGCAAAACCTTTGTAGGATTAGGATCTCAGGCGGAGTACGGCATACACGAGGGCAGACTGGAAGAGAGACAGGTAGCGCGTCCAGAGACAATCTATGGCGTAGCCAAGCACTCTCTTTGTCTTCTCGCCCGAAAATATTGCGAGCTGGTGTATATGCGGTATCTCTGGCTGCGGTTGTTTTCGACGTATGGACCCAAGGATCACCCCAACCACATGCTGCCCACTCTCATAGAGGTGCTGCTGGATGGCAGATGCCCGGCTTTAACTCCTGGCGAGCAGCAATGGGATTATCTTTACGTCGAAGATGCCGCCGATGCGATTTACCAAACCGCGCTTTCGGAAGCTTCGGGCATCTTTAATATAGCTTCAGGTTTTACTCAGCTGCTGCGACAAACGGTAGAATGCGTTCGGGATATGATCGATCCGGCGCTGCCGCTAGGATTCGGTGAGGTCCCCTATCGACCTGATCAGGTGATGCACCTTGAGGGATCAATCGATCGCATCATGGAAGAGACAGGCTGGTCTCCGAAGACGCCACTCAAAGAGGGGCTAGAGCGAACCGTGGTGTGGCATAAAGGCCGCAGAGTAGCAAAACAGGTTTCTGGCGTGAATCGTAATTAAAGTCATGAAGGTCTCCGATTACATAGCGCACCGACTGGCGGAAAAGGGAGTCACAGCAGTCTTCGAGTTAGTCGGGGGCATGATCACACATCTCCTAGATTCACTCCATCTTAGAGGCGAGATCCAGATCATTAGCATGCACCACGAACAAGCTGCTGCTTTTGCCGCAGAGGCTGCTGGCCGCATCTCGGGAGTGCCCGGCGTTGCCATGGCAACAAGCGGTCCAGGTGCTACGAATCTTTTGACGGGAATCGCCAGCTGCTACTTCGACTCGTCTCCTGCTGTGTTTATTACGGGTCAGGTGAACAGGCACGAGCAGAAAGGAAGCAGAGCTGTCCGGCAATTAGGCTTTCAGGAGACGGACATTGTTGCCATGGCACGTCCTATCACCAAGCGCGCATACCTTGTACAAGATGCGAGTGAGATACCGGCAGTGCTGGATGAAGCATTCGAATTAGCAATGAGTGGCCGGCCCGGCCCTGTCCTTATCGATATTCCAATGGATGTGCAGCGCGCGGATATCTTCCCTGACCCGCAGGCGTCGCCTCCGCTTCTGAACCATGCTTCTCTGAGCCAAGCGGATGCAGAGGTGATCCGCAATGGCTTGTTGCATGCGAAGCGCCCGGTCATTCTGGCAGGCGGCGGTCTGCGATCCAGCCGCTCGGTCACGGCCTTCCGCGACTTCATCAATCAGGCCGGCGTTCCCGTAGTCCATTCTCTTCTTGGTGTTGACTTGCTGCCTTATAGGCATTCACTCAATGTAGGTATGATCGGCAGTTATGGAAATCGCTGGGCGAATTTAGCACTTACCCAGAGCGATTGCCTGCTCGTTGTGGGTAGTCGCTTGGATGTGCGGCAGACTGGGGCTGAGACAAAGTCTTTCAAAGGCGAGCGCACGATCTTCCACATCGATTGCGAAGTTGGGGAGATCAATAACCGTGTTCTCGGGTGTACCCCGTTCTACGTGGAGCTCCCTCAGGCTTTTCCTGCGCTCAGCGCTCTTTTCTACGAACGAACGCCTTCTCAGAGAACCGACTTAGAATCATGGCTCGACGAAATAGCGGAACTGCGGAGGCAATGGCCAGATACGGGGGAATTACCAGGGATAGAGGGAATTAATCCGAATGTATTTATGCATGAGCTTTCGCGCAGCTCTCAGGATGCGGCGGCTTATGTTGTAGATGTGGGACAGCACCAGATGTGGGCAGCGCAGTCGCTGGAGTTGACAGCAGACCAGCGTTTCCTCACCTCTGGGGGGCTAGGGTCCATGGGTTTTGCTCTGCCAGCTGCGATCGGAGCAGCTATCTCGCTGCCAGGACAGAAGATTGTCATCATCGCGGGAGATGGCTCTTTTCAGTGCAACATCCAGGAGCTACAAACCATAGTTCGTCTGCAACTCCCTCTTCGAATCATCGTTATTAATAATCAGGCGCATGGCATGGTTCGCCAGTTTCAGCAGAGCTACTTTGGCGAACGATTCCAATCCACGGTATGGGGGTACTCCGCTCCAGACTTTGCTCAGGTTGCAATGGCTTATGGGATCCGCGCGAAGACAATTAGCGATACCTCTGCAGTAACCGAAGCCTTAGAGTGGCTGGCAGTAGAGCCAAATGCGCCTGTGCTGTTGCAGGTCATGATCTCCCCTGAAGCGAACGCATATCCGAAGCTCGCATTTGGTCGTGGAATGGAGTCAATGGAGCCATTCGTCAAGCCGCTGGAGATGGAAGGTACTTAGGCTATTATCTGTGTTACCTGGCAAAATTCGAGTATGCCACTCAGCGCAAGCACGCTAACTAAGCTCTGCCGCTGCTCTTTTCGCGCGCCCGTAAGGCCAGACCGCGCGCAACCGAAGTAAACTCATCTCCGGTGACGACGCGGTCGTGGCCGAAGCGGCTGGTAAAGATGTGGCGCACTGCGGGAACAAACGATGAACCGCCAGTCAGAAATATCTTATCAATATCCGGCCGGCCTACCCCTGTACTCGCCAGCAGGGAATCGACGCAACTTTCCACAGCGGTCAGCTCTTCTTCGATCCAGGCCTCGAATTCGCCACGAGTGACAGCGGCATGTATGTCCAGACTGCCATCCCTGAAGCGGAACTCAGCGGCTTCTTCTTGCGACAATTCGCATTTCACCCGTTGCACGGCTTGGTGTAGCTGGTATCCCAGATCTTCTTCGATCAAATTCAGTAACGCTTCGATCTTCTCCGGCTCGAAGGCGCGAACTCGTGCTCCCCGAAGCATCTCAAGAACAGCTTTCGTTCGCAAAAAAGAAAGGTAGTGCCAGCGCTCGAGCTTGGCATAGACCCAGTTAGGAACAGCCGGGAGTGTTTTGTTCAGAGCGCGTTCGAGTGAGCCGGCGCCCAGCATGGGTGAGACCAGCTTGCGAACGAGTTTGGCGTCGAACGCATCACCCGCAATGCCGACGCCGCTGTTTCCAAGCAGGTCCTCTGGCGTCCGGCCACGCTTCCGGATTGTCGGGCCCACATGGAGCAGAGAGAAGTCACTGGTACCGCCGCCGAAGTCGCCAATCAGGATCAACTCGTTATGATCGAGAGTGGATTCGTAATAGTAGGCGGCCGCTACTGGTTCTAGTTCAAACTCAACAGATTCGAAGCCCGCGGCCCTGAAAGCCTGTTCAAGGCGGGAGACCGCAAAGGCATCGTCCTCCGCTGTCTCAGCACCGACAAACCGGACCGGTCTGCCAGCCAAAACTGAACGGACCTCCTGCCCGTACTGGTGCTCCGCATTCTGGCGTAGGTCGCTCAGGATGCGCGCCACAAGATCTTCAAGAGAGTAGCGGCGGCCGAATACCTCCGTTCCGGTTAGACTGCGGCTGGGCAGATACGATTTAAGCGACTGCATGAGCCGGCCCTTTTTGTCAGCGTTGAGATACTCCTCGATGGCTTGTGGACCAGCCCAGGACCGCAGCTGCTTGCGCGTCCCGGAGTGCACCTCGTCGAAGTAGAGAATGGAGCGAAACGACTCCGTCAGATCTCCGCGAAACGGAAAGCGCACCAGCTCGATAAGGCCGACATTCCTGGCCAGGCCCACGGTGCTGTTCGTGGTGCCGAAATCAACACCAATTGTCAGGTCGTGTTCAGTCATGGGATGAAGAGAGCTGGCGCGGTCAAGCGTGCTCTGCGATTCTGAAGTTGACGTTCTGGTTGGGACGGAAGCGGAGCACCAGATGGACGATAGCAATTTTGAGCGTAGCATTCCCAGCGAGGAAATGCCGGCAGTCGCCCGGGTGACGCACTGCGAAATGAGAAAATAAAGTGCGAAGATGGAAGGGTAATCTGCCAGCAGGAATAGAAGCACGTGTCTATTTAGGTTGACATCAGCTCGCTCTCCACGATTTGTCCCAGGCGAGTGACCTATCAGCCCTTGCGGTCATCTCTACCAGTAAGCAGGCAGTAAGCAGGCTTCGCATCTTACAGCGTACGCAGGCACGAGATCTGCCACGCAACATTGCAACCAAGCACGAGGAGTGACGATGCCCTTGATGGAGTTCCACATATCGCGCGAAGCTCGCGACCGGTTTGGGGTCGACCAGACCTTGTTTTCATTTTCCGGCAATGTGATCTTTGCCGACCTGGCGGCCAGCCGTCAGCTCGCATTGCGCATGAACAAGGTGCGCGGCACGGAGAACGATCCGAAACGCGTGATCCAACCCGGCGCTCTTTTTGCGATGGGCCTCATCGATGAAGCCAGCCACCTCCTTGTCGCTTTCTATCGAGAGCAGATCGATCGACAGGTGATGCAGGATGCACTCGGCTGGTTCGAACAACGGCTCGGAGTGGAGGCCGTTACCCGTACACTCCTCACCTTTGTCCAGGAGTTCCCGGGCACAGTCGTTTACCGCGGCGAGCAAACGCCTGAGACATGGCTTGCTGGAGCCACGGACGGCGTAGCCCATCGGGAGATTGCTCTCGAAGAGCTCATCCTCCTGTGGCTGTCGAATGCGAACTCCGCTTTCCGGCCCTTTGCCGAGCTTTTCGATGAGCAGCAACTGAAGCAGCAGTCTGCGTATCTCCAGATCACAAAGGGTCTGCGCGAATTCTTCGCAACCAAGCCGCCGGTCGGTCCGGAGAAGCTGAATTTAATCGACATGCTACGCGCGCCGGCTCTGCAACGTCCGGACTCCCTTAGCGATCAGCTTGCGTTCATTCGCGAGCGCTGGTCCGCTGTGGTCGGGGGTGCGGCTCTCCGGCGCTTGCTGCTGGCCATCGATGTACTGAAGGAAGAAGACGTCGCTATCTGGATGCGCTTCCATCCTCCTTCGGAAGCCGAGGCACGCGCCCGCGGCCGGCACGGGAATCCGTTTCAGAGTGGCGGGCGGATCGACTTGCCTAATTTCGCGACTGAGCAGCATGAGTACGAGCGCTTCAGCCCCGATCAGGACTGGATGCCAACGACGGTGCTCATTGCGAAGAGCACGTATGTGTGGCTGGCACAACTTTCCAAGCGCTACGGGCGGCACATCGCACGCCTGGATCAGATTCCCGATGAGGAGCTTGCCCTGCTGGCGCATCGCGGACTGAACTCGCTCTGGCTGATCGGATTGTGGGAGCGCAGCCGCGCCTCGCGCATCATCAAACGGCTTTGTGGCAAAGAAGACGCTGTCGCCTCTGCCTACTCGCTCTACAACTACACCATTGCAGAAGACCTGGGTGGCCATCAGGCGTACACGCACCTGCGGGACCGCGCCGCCGCGCACGGGCTGCGGCTGGCGAGCGATATGGTGCCGAACCATATGGGTATCGATTCAACCTGGGTCATCGAGCATCCGGAGTGGTTTCTCTCTCGTCCCGACGCGCCATTTCCGGCCTACAGCTTTGAAGGGCCAGACCTCTCCGGGGACGACAGGGTCGAGATCAAGATCGAAGATCACTACTACGAGCAATCCGATGCAGCGGTGGTCTTTCGCCGCCGTGATAAGTGGACCGGGGACACGCGTTTCGTCTACCACGGAAATGACGGCACGAGCTTTCCCTGGAACGACACGGCGCAGCTCGACTATCTTAATCCAGCGGTGCGCGAGCAGGTAATCCAGACCATTCTGCAGGTCGCGCGCAACTTCCCCATCATCCGCTTTGACGCAGCCATGACACTTGCCAAGCGTCACATCCAGCGCCTGTGGTATCCAGCTCCCGGCGCCGGCGGCGCCATTCCGTCGCGTGCTGAGTACAGCATGCCCACCTCGGAGTTCGATGCGCACATTCCGGTAGAGTTCTGGCGTGAAGTGGTCGATCGCGTCGCCGCCGAAGTGCCCGGCACGCTGCTTCTGGCCGAGGCGTTCTGGATGATGGAGGGCTACTTCGTCCGCACGCTGGGCATGCACCGCGTCTACAACAGTGCCTTCATGGTTCTGTTGCGCGATGAAGACAATGCTCATTACCGCGGCCTGCTGAAGCAGACGATGGAGTTCGATCCCGGCATCATGAAGCGCTATGTCAACTTCATGAGCAACCCGGACGAGCGCACCGCGATCGACCAGTTCGGCACGGGAGACAAGTACTTCGGGGTCGCCACGCTGATGGCGACGCTTCCCGGACTGCCCATGTTTGGGCACGGCCAAGTAGAGGGCTTTACGGAAAAGTACGGCATGGAGTACCAGCGCCCACGCTTTGACGAGACGCCGAACCAGTGGCTTGTAGACCGGCACCAGCGGGAGATCGCGCCGTTACTCTACCAGCGGGCGCTCTTTGCCGAGAGCGACAACTTCGTCCTGTACGACTTCTGGAAGGAAGATGGCACAGTGGATGAAAACGTCTATGCCTACTCCAACCGGCGCGGTGATCAGCGTGCACTGGTGCTCTACCACAACCGGTACTCAACCACCAGGGGCACTGTGCATCACTCAACCGGCATCGCCGACAAGCAGGCCGGCGGCATCCGCCAGCGCTCCCTGGGTGACGCATTGCAACTGCCCACGGACGGCTCGCTCTTTCTGGGGTATCGGGACGTAAGCACGGGGCTAGAGTTTCTGCGGCGCTCCTCCGACCTTCTCCATCACGGGTTCTCGGTCGTGTTGCACGAGTACTCGTACCACGTACTGCTCAATTGGCGGGAGCTGCGCGCCGATGCCGAGCATCCCTGGGACCGGCTGCACGACGCGCTGAACGGCAGCGGAGTACCCAGCCTGGACGAGGCACTGATCCATCTTGAGTTACAGCCCGTGCACGAAGCACTGCGCTCGTTGCTGGAGCCATCTCTGGTGCGCCGGTTCGCGGATCTCGCAGCGTCGAGTACGGCAGTGCCGACCATTGCGATGGGGAGCGTCAGCGCGGGCATGCTCAACGGGGATCGGACCCCGGCAAATCCGGACGACATTCTTCAGACTTTCGTCAGGCGCGGACTGGCCTTCGCAAAAGAAGCGGAGACATGGATCGCCACGCGGGGTGGAGCAGCTGCAAGTTTCCGGAGCGGTGCGACGCGCCCCTTGATTGAAGCCTCGCTCAAAAACGCACTAGGGCTGTTGAAGCTGGATTCGGCGTCTGGGCCGGAGTGGCCGGCCGAAGCGCGGGCGGTGCTGCCCAGTCAAGCTCCGCGTGGGAGCGCAACGGCGCTCTGGGGGCCGGTGCTGGCGTGGTCTCTGCTCCATACGGTTCTTGCGGGAGATGCTCCGGACACACCAACGCTTCAGGATGCTGCTGCAGAGCTGGAGCGGAAGAGACCGGCCGCCGGACTCGCTGGACTTTTCGACACCTTGCATCTGCGCAGGGCGCTGGCGCAGGGCTTTGCTGTACTCGGCATGGAGGCAGAAGATGGCTGGCGCGCGGCGGCGCGCATCCGCACTCTGCTTCACCGCGCGAGCGGAGGACGGACATCCGGATACACGCTGACCGCGGCCGAGTGGCGGGACGGAGATCTTCGCTGGCTGACCGGCGTTCACGATGCGGCAGGCCAGACCTACTTCAACAAGGAGCAGCATGAGGAGCTTCTCTGGTGGTTGCAGTTACCAACCTTGCTGGCACTCACGGAAGAGGCAGTGCCGGACTCCCACGCGCTCTCCAGTATCCGTCGAGAGATTGAGGATGCGAGTTCGCGCGCAGGTGCCGCCGGGTATGAGCTGAATGCGTTGTTGAAGCAGGTAGAGGCGGCACCAGTGTCCACCACTCCGATGGTTCTCTCCACTTCTTCGGCTGTGAAAAAGGCCAAGGCGAAGCGGATCTCTGTAAAAGGAAAATCGGCCCCAGGAAAGTCCGTACAAGCTGCGGCGGAATCTTTGCCCTCGGGCTCCGCCGCTCAACCTCCGTCAGCGGCTAAGAAAGCTGCCAAGGCTCCGGCGAAAGCCCCGCAGATCCCTAAAACTCCGGCAAAGTCAAAGCGTGCCACGGAAACAGTGTCGGAGGCAGCAGCAGAGGCCAAAAATCAGACGACTTCCAGCACGCAGAGAGAATCCGAGTCGACCGCCGTCACCGCGAAAGCACACCACAAGCCAAACAAGCACAAGCGAACCCCCAAATAGAATTGCAGCAATTTCTGGAGAGCTTCATTAGCGTACTAATTGAGCTCTTTCAGAGCGTTCTGCGAACGGCTCTTATCGTGCATCCATGCCCAAGAGGGATGACAAAAAGCAGAATGTTTCGCTGTGATGAATGCTGGCGCTAGAACGCGTGCATCTCAGGATGTATATTGATCCTTCGCCGGAATGGGCTGCTATGCGGCATGGGCGAAGTTGCGGCTGCAAATTCACTGGAAGAGGACCAATGCCAGAGTTGCACGATGCGAGTGTAGTGGATGGAAAGCAAGGGACCCTTCGTCAGCGCATCGACGAGCTAGCACCGTGGTTCCACAATCTGCGCATTCAAGGGATGCAGACTGCCCCGCATCACTTTCTTGGCGATCATCCCCTCACCAAATGGAAGGGGGTGGCGGATGCGGTACCGCAAGACCTTTCCGGACTGTCAGTGCTGGACATCGGTTGCAACGCGGGTTTTTATTCTCACCAGATGGTCGAGCGCGGCGCCTCGCGCGTTCTCGGTCTGGATACGGACGAGCGCTACCTGGAGCAGGCCCGGTTTGCTGCTGAGGCAAATGGGTACAAGATCGAGTTCCGCAAAATGTCAGTCTATGAGCTGGATCAGCTGCACGAGCGCTTCGATATTGTGCTATTTCTGGGAGTCTTTTATCACCTCCGATATCCACTCTTTGCGTTAGACAAAGTCGTCAAGAAGGTCCGCGGCAACCTGCTCTTTCAGACGATGATTCGCCCATTTCCCGATGCTATTAAAGAGATTACCCGAGAGCCTGAGTACCTGTTCTGGGAGCAGGAGGCCTTTCGCAAGCCGGAGTTCCCACGCATGCACTTCATCGAGCGCGCGTTTGCCGAAGATGCAACGAATTGGTGGATTCCAAACGTGGCCGCGGTGGAAGCGATCCTGCGGAGTGCGGGGCTTAAGTTGCTGGCGCGTCCGGAAGAGGAGACCTGGTGGTGCGCCATCGAAACCGCAACCCGCAACGGGAGATCGCTCCAGGAAGCGGAACTTGCCGGGGAGCTGTGGGCATGAGCGACACCCGCCGGAAGGGACGAGGGTCATGGTAGAAGCGGTGATGTTGTGGAACGAACCCAACAACCTCTCGCACTGGAACTTCCACCTGGACCCGCAGTGGAAGCAGTTTGCGGAGATGGCAAAGCTGGGAGCGCGCACTATCCGCGGCGTCAATCCGCGGCTGCCTATCGTGCTAGGCGGCGTCTCCTCCTGCGATGTGGATTTCCTGCGGCTGATGCGTTCCTACGGCGTGATCGACGTTGTCGATGCAGCGGCCGTGCACGGCTTTCCGCTCGACTGGAATCACTGGAGCATCAATGAATGGCCAGACCGCATCCACGAAGCCGAAGATGTCACCGGCAAACCGATTTGGGTGAGTGAGATCGGCGCCTCCTCTTTTGGCGCGGAAGAGGTGCAACTCTTCGGCATGGAGCGGATGCTTCAACTCTTGCGCGGTCGTGCCGAACGCATTCATTGGTACAGTCTCTTCGACCTGCCGCCTACTTGGCCGGCAGAGACGCGTCACAAGGAGGCCGAGGGCAGCTCCTATTACCGGCACTACTATCTTGGTTTGCTACGGCACGATGGCACGCCGAAGCTGGCCGAGCCGCATTTCCCGCAGGATGGCTCCGTCGGGCTCTGCCAGTGGTTTCATTTTCAGGATCACCGTTTGGACGATGCGGTGCGCTGGATGGGCGAGCACGGCATTGAGTATCTGCGGACCGGGCTGAGCTGGGCCGACTGGTACCGGCCAGATGCTGAGCAGTGGTTCGACCGGCAGATGGAAGCGCTCGCTCCTTTCCGCACCACCATCACGCTCTGTTTTACGCCCGGTCATCTGGGGCTCGAAGAGCACCACACTAGTCCGCCGCGACGCAATGAAGATTTCGCCGAGTTCGCCGCCTGGGCGATCCAGCGCTATGCGCCGGCGCGTACACAAGTCATTACGGAAGCGGTCACGGCCGGTAAAGAGTTCATGGAAGAAGAGGGGGTAGCAACCCATAATGGCTAAGCAGATCTTGATTACCGGCGGCGCCGGTTTTGTCGGATCTCACCTTGCAGATGGTCTTCTGCGTGCCGGACACAGCGTCCGCGTCCTCGACGATCTCACCCCTCAAGTCCACGCGAATCTCCGGCCGTCGTATCTCTCCGAAGATGTCGAGCTGCTGGTTGGCGATGTGCGCGATCGTGACATGCTGCGCCAGGCGCTCGATGGAGTGGATGTCATCTTTCACTTCGCTGCAGCTGTTGGCGTGGGCCAGTCCATGTACGAGATCAGCCGCTACATGAGCATCAATACCCAGGGCACAGCCGAACTACTGCAAATGGTGCTCGATACCAAGGCAAATGTGCAGAAGCTGGTGGTCGCTTCGTCGATGTCGATCTACGGCGAAGGCATGTATCAATGTGGGGGCTGCCAAGCGCTTGTTGCCCCGCCCGTGCGTCCGCCGGAGCAGCTGAAAGCAGGTTCCTGGGAGATTGCGTGTCCCACCTGTGGCGGCGCGCTTTCGCCGCGCCCCACCCGCGAGGACAAGCCCTCTGAGCTGAATTCTATCTACGCACTCTCCAAGCGCGACCAGGAGGAGATGTGTCTCATCTACGGCCGCACCTATGGCCTGCCGGTTGTCGCGCTCCGTTTTTTTAACATCTACGGAACGCGCCAGGCGCTCTCGAACCCCTATACGGGTGTCGCCGCCATCTTCGCCTCCCGCTTGCTGAACAATTTGGCTCCGCTCATCTTCGAGGACGGCGAGCAGATGCGGGACTTCGTCAGTGTGCATGACATCGTTCAAGCGAACCTGCTTGCGATGGAACGCAAGGAGCAGGACCATGTGGTCATGAACATCGGTTCCGGCCAGCCGATCAGCATCCGCCGGGTGGCAGAGATTCTCTCGCGCTGTCTGGGAAAAGAGATCGCGCCGGTGGTCACAGGAAAATATCGCGCCGGTGACATCCGCCACTGTTATGCCGATGTGAGCCGGGCACAGCAGCTGCTTGGCTATCAGCCTAGCGTTACGCACGAGCAAGGTTTTCGCGAGCTGGCAACCTGGTTGACCTCGCAGCAGGCCGAAGATAAAGCCGAAACCATGATCCGCGAGCTTAGTACCTACGGCTTAACAGCCTGATATTCGCGACTGGAGGAGCCAAACTGATGCACAGCGATAGCCATCGCCGCGTTCTCATTACCGGAGGCGCAGGCTTTATCGGTTCCAACCTAGCCGCTCGTCTGCTCACCACGACGGCCGCGCACGTCCGGGTCTTCGACAATCTTTCGCGGCGAGGCGTCGAGCTGAACGCGGAGTGGCTTCAGGCGCTTGGGCGAGACGGGCGGCTTGAACTCGTCGTGGGCGATGTTCGCGATGTGAAACAGGTCGAAGCCGCGGTCGAGGGCGTGACCGAAATCTATCATCTGGCGGCACAGGTAGCTGTCACCACCTCTGTTACAGATCCGGAGACCGACTTCGACATCAACGCACGCGGCACGCTCAACGTGCTCGAAGCAGCGCGCAAGCTGGGCAGCAGGCCTACGCTGCTCTTCACCTCCACCAATAAGGTGTACGGCGGGCTCGAGAGTGTGCCGGTGAAAGCGGCGTATACGCGCTACGTTGCGGTCGACCCCGCCTTTCGTGGTGTGACCGAACAGATGCCGCTGGACTTCCATTCGCCCTATGGCTGCTCCAAGGGAGCCGCCGATCAGTATGTTCGCGATTACGCTCGCATCTACGGCCTGCCCACGACCGTCTTCCGCATGTCGTGCATCTGCGGTCCGCGCCAGCTTGGCACAGAGGATCAGGGTTGGGTGGCTCATTTTCTCTACTCGCTGCTCTCCGGCAAACAGGTCAACATCTACGGCGATGGCAAGCAGGTGCGCGATGTCTTGCACGTCGACGATTTACTCGATGCGATGGCCGCGGTCACGGATCATCTTTCAACAACGCGTGGTCAGGTCTATAACGTAGGAGGCGGCCCTGAACGTTCGGCTTCTGTGATGGAGATGCTGGCCAACATCGAACAACAGACCGGCCGCACTTTCACCTGCTCCTACAGCGACGTCAGGCCGGGAGATCAGCCGCTCTACATTAGCGATATTTCGAAACTCACCGGGGACACGGGATGGCAGCCACGCCGCTCGGTCCGCGAAACTCTCGAAGACATCCACGCGTTCTGGAAGAGCAACCAGGCGATCATCTGCGCACAACATGCAGAGACAGCCGAGCCGGCTCTACTCTCCGAAGAGCAAGTAGCATGAGAGGGCAACGGACATGAAGTTCGCGCTGGTCAATCCGCAATGGTCCTTCGCCGGCTCCACGTATTTCGGTTGCGCGGAGCCGCACTTCCCACTCGAGCTGCTCTCGGCTCGCGAGATGCTACGGGCCGCCGGTCACGATGTATTGCTCATCGACGCGCATATGGAATCGCTCACGCCGGAGCAGGTCCGCGATCGGCTTGCTTCCTTCCGCGAAGATTTCTTGGTTATCCCGACCGCCCCGTCGTATCTCTTCTGGCGCTGCCCTCAACCAGAGCTGCGCGTCCCTCGCCAATGGTTTTCAGCGCTCGCAGGCACCTCAACCAAAGTTGCTATAGGACCGCATGGCTCGGCCACGCCCGCAGCCACCCTGCGCAAGACGGGCGCCGATGTTGTTCTGCGTGGCGAACCCGACCAGACTTTGCCTGAACTCGCCTCCAAGGCACGGATCGAGATCGCCGGCTGTTGCTGGCTCGAAGATGGCCGCGTGCACATGACTCCTGGCCTGGGCACTACGGACATGCGCGCCATCGGCCCACTCGATTACAGCGATTATCCAGTCGAGCTGCACACCCACAAGCACCACATCTTCACGGAGGTGCCCGGTCTCGGCGCGGAGGTCGAGTTTGCGCGCGGCTGCCCCTGGTCCTGCTCCTTCTGCAATAAAACCCTCTTCCGAAACAAGTATCGCGAACGCAGTGTCGATGCGGTGCTCACCGAGATTGATGCGCTCATCGCGCGCGGTGTGGGATATATCTATTTCATAGACGAGATCTTCGGCGTCGGCAAACAAGTCCATCTCCTGCTCGAAGAGGTTGCTAAGCGCCCAGTCAGCATTGGCTTTCAATCCCGCATCGACCTGTGGGATGAAGCCTCGCTCGATCTCCTCGGACGTGCTCATTGCATCTCCATGGAGTGCGGGATTGAGTCGATCACCGAAGAGGGTCGCGACGAGCTGAACAAGAACTGCCGCCTCACCACCGATCGCATCTCCGACCTGCTGATCTATGCGCGCGGACGCATTCCTTGGGTGCAGGCCAACCTAATCAAGACAGCAAAGGATAATCCCGCGCTCGTGGCCGCTTGGCAAGCGAAGCTCAAAACGGCTGGAGTCTGGGTCTCCGAACCCGTGCCCATGTTTCCATTTCCGGGCAGCCCGCAGTACGTGCAGACCTTTGGAGCGCAGCCGGACGACACTGCCTGGGAGCGTGCGCACGCCTATTACCTCGGCCTGTTTTCCGACAAAGGTTTCAGCGACATACAAGACCAGCACCCAATCCCACTCGAGGAGCTTGAATGCGTGTGATGATGACCACAGACACCGTAGGAGGGGTCTGGACATACACACGAGAGCTGGTCGAAGGAGTACTGAAAGCAGGGGACAGTGTCACGCTCGTCAGCTTGGGACGCATGCCTTCGACATCGCAGCAGCAGTGGGCAGATGGACTCGCCAGTGCAGCGCCCCGAAATTTCCGCTTTATTCCCACGGATTTTCGTTTGGAGTGGATGCCGAATGGGCAGTCCTGTTTTGATGACTCCGCGGAATTCTTTACTGACCTGATTGAGCAAGAGCAGCCGGAGCTCTTTCATAGCAACCAGCTCTGCTACGGCGCGCTGCCCACCGGCGTACCGAAACTCGTGGTGGCGCACAGCGACGTCGTCAGCTGGTGGCACGCACGCCACGGGCAGGCTCCTCCGCAGTCTGCTTGGATGGACAGGTATCGAGGCCTGGTCTCTCGCGGCCTGCACGGGGCGGATTGTGTCGTGGCTCCCACGACTTGGTACCTTCAGCAACTCATCGAGCATTACGGTGAGCTGCGGCGGACAAAAGCTATTCCCAACGGCCGCACGCGAATGGTCCGGCCAGCGACTGAACGCAAGCTGCAGGCCGTCACTGCTGGGCGGCTGTGGGATGAAGGCAAGAATGTCGCCATCCTGCGCGAGGTGCGTGCCTCTGTACCGATCCTGGTAGCGGGCGACGCAGAAATGCCGGCCGATAATGGCACAGTAATAGTTACAAGTATAGCCGGGCCTCAGTTCCTTGGCGTGCTCGACGACGCCGAGGTGTGGCAGCTCTTTTCCGAGAGCGAGATCTATCTCGCGACGTCGCGCTACGAGCCCTTCGGACTTGCGCCGCTCGAAGCAGTCTTCGCCGGATGCGCTCTCATCGCGAATGACATCCCAACGTTTCGCGAAGTATGGGGCGATACCGCGCTCTACTACCGTCGAAACCACGCTGCGAGTCTCTCGGAGCTTTTGGATAAGCTTGCGTCCGACTCTGCTGCCGTGCAGCGCGCTGCAGCTTCGGCACGCGATCGCGCGAACTGCCTCTACACGGCTGAAACCATGGTCGCGCACTATCTCGAACTCTATGAAGCCATGATTGGGACCCCTATGACTAGGGAGGTCGTGACCGGGGAGAGAGTGACCGCTCATGTCGCGTAAACTTGCGATCGCCTTCTTTACGCATTCGTTGCGCTCTGACTGGAACAACGGCAACGCGCATTTTCTTCGTGGGCTCGCGCGCGAGCTGGGCCGCCGGGGACATGCTGTAACCTGCTATGAACGTGAAAGCGACTGGTCGTATGCCAGTTTGCTAGCGCGCGAAAACTCGGCGGGCCAAGCTGCAATCGCAACATTCACGGATACATATCCTGACCTGAACATCCAGCTCTACGGTGACACCGGTTTTCTGCGCCGCGCACTCCAGCAATCCGACATCGCAATCGTGCATGAGTGGCACACGCCAGAGTTCATCGCAGAACTGTTGTCCGCTCGCGAGGGCCTTTCCTGCCGCATGCTCTTCCATGACACGCACCACCGCGCCTCCAGTACGCCCGAACAAATACGGCTGCTGCAGATCGAACATTTCGATGGTGTCATCGTATTCGGCGAGGCACTGCGTCGCATCTACCAAGATCGCTTCGGGATCGAGCGCGTCTGGACCTTGCATGAGGCCGCCGATACCTCCGTGTTTTTTCCGCGTTCCACTCCTAAGACCAATGATGTCGTCTGGATCGGCAACTGGGGGGATGGAGAGCGCAGCCGCGAACTGCACGAGTACTTGATTGAACCGGCGAAGCACTTGCCGTCCCGCAGCTTTCTCGTCCACGGCGTACGCTATCCGGATCAGGGACTGGCAGCACTGGCGAGCGCAGGAATAGCGTACGCGGGCTACTTGCCAAACCTTTGCGCGCCTGCGGTCTATGCTGCGTCCCGGCTCACGTTGCACGTTCCCCGGCAGCAGTATAACAGTGCAGTGGCAGGCATTCCTACTATCCGCGTCTTCGAAGCACTTGCTTCCGGTATCCCGCTGATCTCCGCTCCGTGGCAGGATTCCGAAGAGCTTTTCACGCCCGGAGACTACTGCAGCGTAAACAGCGCGGCTGAGATGACAGCGGCGATCAAGCATCTGCTTGATAATGAATCGGCTGCGTCGGAGCAGGCGGCGCGCGGTCTTGCTACGGTGCTTGCATATCATACCTGCACTCATCGTGCGCAGGAACTGACGGCCATCTGTGAGGAGGTGTTGCGATGAAGATCTTCGCCTTTGGATCGAGTATCGTTTCCTCTTACTGGAACGGAGCCGCCACCTACTATCGCGGTATCTACAAAGCGCTCGAGCGGCTCGGCCACCAGATCACCTTCGCCGAGCCTGATGCGTACGGACGGCAGGAGAAGCGCGATGCCGGAGACTACTCGTATGTCACTTCGATCGTCTACACACCGGGCCGCGACCTTGATGCCATGCTGGAACAAGCCGCCAATGCTGACTTGGTCGTCAAACATAGTGGCATCGGCGTAGACGATGTGCAGCTGGAAACGCGCGTGCTGGAATGCCAGCCGCATGCCTTAGTTGCGTTCTGGGATGTGGATGCTCCGGCGACCATCGCACGCATGGAAGAGAATGCAGACGATCCATTTGCGAAGGCACTGCCCCACTACGACGTGGTCCTCACTTATGGCGGTGGTCCCGGCACCGAGCGAGGGTATCGCCGGTTTGGCGCACGCGCCTACCTCAGTGTCTACAACGGGCTCGATCCCGATACGCACCACCCCGTCGCACCGGACCCGACCGTCGCTAGCGATCTTGCCTTCATCGGCAACCGCTTGCCCGACCGCGAGAAACGCGTCGAAGATCTATTCCTTTCTGCCGCGGAGCTTGCGCCTGAAAAGCGATTTCTGCTTGGCGGGGAGGGCTGGGGCGACAAGCCGATGCCCGCGAACGTTCGCTGGATCGGTCACGTGCCAACCACTGAGCACAATCGCGTGAATTGCTCGGCTTCCATGGTGCTCAACATCAATCGCGCTTCCATGGCGAACTCTGGCTTCTCGCCACCGACACGTGTCTTTGAGGTTGCGGGCAGCGGCTCCTGCCTGCTTTGTGATGACTGGCCAGGTGTGGATGATTGCTTTGAGCCCGGCAAAGAGCTGCTGATCGTGCGCTCTGCTCAAGACGTCGCCGATGCGCTGCGCAACCACGATCGTGCCTCCGCGCAAAAGATGGGAGCGGCACTCCGCGCCCGTGCACTCCGCGATCACACCTATGCACGGCGCGCTTTACTCGTCGACGCCGCACTCCGCTCCCGCTTTTGTTCGGTCTCGGCGCCTGCAATCGAGGTGCAGCCGGCATGAGGATTCTGATCCTCGGGTTGACAATTACGTCTTCCTGGGGCAACGGCCACGCCACAACATATCGGTCGCTCTGCCAGGCGCTCGATGCACGTGGTCACGAAATCACATTCGTAGAAAAGGATGTGTCGTGGTACCGGGACACGCGCGATCTGCCACAGCCTTCCTACTGCACGCTTGAGCTCTATCAAGATTGGACTTCGGAGCAGCAACGCCTTCTCGTGCTAGCTCGAGACGCAGACGTGGTCATTATCGGCTCGTACTTTCCGGATGCGATTGCCGCAGCCGAACTGCTCTTTGCAGCCGACCTCGCCCCCGTCCTTTTCTATGACATCGATACGCCGGTAACGCTAGCTGCGCTCCGCACGCATGGCCGCGCAGACTACTTGCTCGCCTCACAAATTTCACACTACCAAGCGTATATGAGCTTCACTGGTGGACCGATTCTGCGCGAGTTGGAAGAGCGCTTCGGGTCTCCTTTGGCCACGCCGCTCTACTGCTCGGTCGACCCCGCGTCGCATCAGCGCGTCCCTGCTCACCCGGAGTTCCAATGCGATCTCAGTTATCTCGGCACCTATGCCGCGGACCGGCAATCCAAGCTGGTGGCGTTATTGAACCAGCCTGCGTTGGCGTTGCCGGATGCGAGCTTTTTGGTGGCTGGTCCCATGTATCCCCCCGAGATCGCATGGGCGCCTAACGTGCGCCTTCTGGATCATGTGCCGCCGCCCGAACACCCTGCCTTCTACTCTTCGTCTCGATTTACGCTTAATCTCACACGGCAGGAGATGGTGGCGGCCGGCTACTCGCCTTCCGTTCGGCTTTTCGAAGCGGCAGCATGTGGAGCAGCCATCGTCTCTGATCGCTGGGCCGGCATCGAAGAGTTCCTGACGCCTGGCGAGGAGATCTTGATCGTGTCTAGTGGAACGGATGTAGTGGACACTCTGCACAATGTCTCGGTGACCGAGGCACAGCGCCTGGGAGAGGCTGCGCGCGCGCGCATCTTTGCGAACCATACGTCGGCCCATCGCGCTGAGGAGTTTGAGGCGATCGTTTCGCGCGTGTTGGCCACTGCGCGGTCAACGCGAACGTAGGCCGGAACTACACTCTGGCTTGCAGTAGTTCCGTGAGCGAGTGGACGCAGCGGGTTGGTTGCGCCGCCGCTAACTGCTCGAATGCAAATGTGCCCGTTGCGACTGCAATCACATCCAGACCGTTGTCGTGCGCTGCTTGCACGTCAAGCGGTGTGTCGCCAACTACGCAGACCAGTGCAGCATTGCCCGCACGCTCTCGCGCTTGTTCCAACGCGGCGCGGAAGACGTCACGCCGATACTCAAAACGGTCGCTGAAGCCGCCGAAGTGGAACCAGTGCGCAAGCCCAGCCCGCTTGAGCTTCAGCCAGCCAATCTTCTCCAAGTTCCCTGTGGCCACGCCCAAAGCTGCGCTGCGTTCGTGGAGATACTTCAAGATCTCTTCTATGCCGGGAATGGGTTCTGCGCAGAGATCTTCTTCCCGTTCCGCGACAAAGCGCGACATGCCATCGAGTGCTACTTGCAGTCCCGGCCGCCACTCCGCTTCGGCGACGCCGCCACGCGACAACGCATCGCGCAGAATACCCACATCCGTGTTGCCATGTGTCACGATGCCTGCGAGGTCCAGCGGCATACCGGAGAGCGTCTGCAGGGCTTCGCAGAAAGCAAAGTAGTGCACGGCGTCGTGGCAGTTCAGTAGCGTGCCATCAATGTCGAAGAGGTAAGCGTCGTATTCATCCCATGCGCGCATGCAGCTCGATCGTATCAGCGTGGCTGCATGAATATGCGTCGAGGGCCGTGCTGAGCTGCATGAGCAGACTGCTCCAGTCGCCCTGGACCGACTGTCGGAAGATGCGCACCGACCGGTACCACGGCGAATCGGTGCGGCCGAGCATCCACCGCCAGTCTGCCTCGCGTTGCAGCAGCAGCCAGACTGGCGTTCCCAGCGCGCCGGCCAAGTGTGCCGCGAGGGTGTCAATGGTGATCACGAGGTCCAGGTTGGCGATAGCTGCGGCGAGCGTGAGGAGGCCTTCACCATGATCTGCAGCATCTTCGAAGCCATAGCTGGCGCGGACTTCAGTCCATTCTGCATTTTCCCCGCCACCTTGCAGGCTGTAGAACGAGGCCTGCTTTCTCGCGAGTAACGGTAGCAGCTGTGCGAGCGGGATAGCGCGACTGGGATTCCATTCGCCTCCAGCCCAAACCACTCCTACGCGAGGGCGGGGCTGTTGCATGCGGGCCTGCGCGCGTTGCAGCAGCGCAGCGGGCAAGTGGAGGTATGGTGTGGTGCAGGGGATTGTGTCGAGTGTGGAGCGGAGGATATAGGGCAGCTCCATGAGCTCCGCTTGTAGGTCCCACGCTGGCTGCTCCTGGTCCCAGGTTGTAACGGTGTCGATGCCACTAAAAAGGCGCATCAGTTCGACGAGTCGTGGTGCGACTTCGACGGTGACATGCCTGGCTTGTTGCCGCACCAGAGACGCGTAGCGGATGAACTGGACTGCATCGCCAAAGCCGTGAAGAGAACGCAGCATGACGCGTTTACCCAGGAATGGCGCGCCATTCCACAAGCGGTTGGGGTCGGGTGCGCCGCGCGCGTGGATGGCGTCGCTTTCGTTCCAGGCCCGCGCAAGCTCGCCGAGCAGCATGAAGCATTGCCAGCGGCCGCCTGCGCAGCGGTCTGTATCGGCGCCATGTTCTTCGGCTAGATTGAAGAGTCGGAGGGCGGAGTGGAGGTCGCGGCGGACCAGTTGCCGTTCGGCTTGCGCGAGATATTTTGCGGGATTTTTCTGCACTGGCACCGGGTTTATTGTCTCGTAACCGTGTCCAAACCGTGGCTTTTGTGTGCTTCCAAGCGCGTTTTTGTAGCTGAAACGGGCTTGTAAGTGGCGCGAAAACGGTGTTTACGTGACAGGAGTATTCGCTGGATCTTCGCCTATAATCCTGGAGGAAGCTGGAAGCGCTGCCGGGCGGTGGTAGCCCCGTCTTGGTGCAGACCGGCATCCCTTGACTGCATGGATGTTCAGGGCAAACTCGAGATTCTGGCGGACGCTGCGAAATACGACGCGAGCTGTGCGAGCTCTGGCGCGAAACGCGCGGGTACAGGCGACGGCATTGGCCACTCGGACGGGACAGGAATCTGCCACAGCTACACGCCGGATGGGCGCTGCGTCTCGCTGCTGAAGCTCCTGCTGACCAACTACTGTAACTATGACTGTGCGTTTTGTGTCAACCGCGTTTCGAGCGATATCAAGCGCGCGCGATTCGCTCCACAGGAGATCGTGACGCTAACGCTGGACTTCTACCGGCGCAACTACATCGAGGGGCTGTTCCTGAGCTCCGGCATTATTCAATCGCCGGATTACACGATGGAGCAGCTGATCGAGGTGGCGAAGTCGTTAAGGGAGGAGCACCGGTTTGGCGGCTACATTCATCTCAAGGCAATCCCGGGCGCTGCGCAGCGGCTGATCGACGAGGCGGGCCGGTGGGCAGACCGGCTGAGCGCGAATATCGAGCTACCGACGCAAGAGGACCTTGTGCAACTGGCGCCGGACAAGAAGGTCGGGGTGATCGAGTCGGCGATGCAGGGAATTCACGAACGTAGGTCGGAGCTGGATGAGGATCGCAAGCGCAAGCTGCCGGCACCGCGTTTTGCCCCAGCGGGGCAGAGCACGCAGATGGTGGTGGGCGCGACGCCGAGCACGGACCAGCAGATACTGGGCACCGCCACACATCTCTATGACAGTTACAAGTTGCGGCGCATCTATTATTCAGGCTTTAGCCCGTATCCGAAAGCGGATGGCCGGCTGCCGCTGAAGGCAGCGCCGATGGTGCGCGAACATCGGCTGTACCAGGCGGACTGGCTGATGCGCTATTACGAGTTCAAGGCGCATGAGCTGACCACGCCGGATGAGCCGAACCTGGACCCGACGCAGGACCCGAAGCTGAGCTGGGCACTGCGGCATCGCGAGTTCTACCCTGTGGATGTGAATGGCGCGACGCGTGAGGCGCTGCTGCGCGTGCCAGGGATTGGGCACCGCAATGTGCAGCGCATTCTCGATATCCGGAAGTATCACCGGTTGACGCTTGCGGATCTGCGCAAACTGAATGTGCGGGTGAAGCAGGCGCGGAACTTCGTCATGACGGTGGATCATGTGCCGGAGAGCCGCCGGTTGGAGGCCACGGACCTGGCGGTGAGGATCGCGGCTTCTCCGCAGATGGAGCTGTTCGCTTCTGCAACTACGGCGGTTACAGGTGAGTTGTAAGGCGGGCCGGCGCCTGTGCGCGACAGCAGATCCCTCCACTGCGTTCTCGCTGGCGCGAGAACTTCGGTCGGGATGACAGAAGATAATAGAGGCGTTGTGGTATTCCACCCTTCCCCTCGTCTACGCTCGGGTTCAGGATGGGGCACCCGGCGATCTTTGCACGGACAGGGAACAGCAGATCCCTCCGCTGCGTTCTCGCTTTGCGAGAACTCCGGTCGAGATGACACGATGAGGTGATGGTGGATCGAGGTTCGGGAGTGTTGGTTTGAGGCTGGTGACGATAGAGCCGACGTTTGTGGCTTGGCGGGAGACGGCGCGCAGTCTGCTGGCTGAGGGCGTGCGGCCGGAGGACGTGGAGGTTACGGATTCTGTGACGCCGCGGACACTCGATCTGATCTTCCCGGAAGAGGCTTCCCTGAAGTATGTGCCGGTTGGGAGCACGGTTGCGCCTCGCGAGTTCATCGAGACGGCGAGGGTGGCGGCGTGCCATGCCGATGCCGGACGCTGGCAGCTCCTCTACCGCCTGCTGTGGCGGCTGCAGCGCAATCGCTCGCTGCTGCACGTGGAGACGGATGAGGATGTTGCGGCGCTGCATCGGCTGGAGCGGCAGGTGCGGCGCGACCTGCACAAGATGCATGCCTTTGTGCGCTTCCGCATGGTGAGCGATGCGGACGGCGCGGAGCACTACATTGCCTGGTACCGGCCGGACCACCATGTGCTGGAGTTGGCGGCGCCGTTCTTCGAAGAGCGATTTCCGCTGATGCAGTGGACGATCTTGACGCCGGAGCGGTCCGTGAGCTGGGACCCGAAGACGCGGATATTGACATGGGGCGAGGGACTTCCGAAAGAGGCGGCGCCGCAGGAAGACGAGTTGGAGCAGCTGTGGCGGAGCTATTACTCGTCTATCTTTAATCCGGCGCGGCTCAATCCACGCGCGATGCGTGCGGAGATGCCGGTGCGGTACTGGGGCAATCTGCCTGAGATTCAGCCATTGCCACAATTGCTGACGAACGCGGGAGGACGGGTGGAGACGATGATACGTACGCAGACCAAAGAGAGTGCCGAGCCGTTCGTGCCGGCGGAGAAGACGCTGCCGGCGATCGCCGGAGCCTTACCAGGGTGCAAGGGCTGCGATCTATATTGCCATGCGACGCAGGTGGTGGCGGGCGCAGGAGCTTCGGGTGCGGAGTTGATGCTGGTGGGCGAGCAGCCCGGTGACGAGGAAGACAGACAGGGCCAGCCCTTCGTTGGGCCTGCGGGCAAGATGCTGAACCGGGTGATCGAGGAGCTAGAGCTGGACCGCTCACAGATGTATGTAACGAATGCGGTGAAGCACTTCAAATTTATCGAGCGCGGTAAGCGGCGGCTGCACCAGTCACCCCGGCTGTCGGAGATTACGGCGTGCCGGCCGTGGCTGCTGGCGGAGCTCCAGGCAGTGCGACCCAAGGTGGTGGTATGCCTGGGAGCGACGGCGGCAAAGTCGCTTCTGGGTGCGAAGTTTGCGCTGATGAAGCAGCGGGGAACGTTGGTGAGTTCGCCGTATGCGGAGAAGGTGGTGGCGACGATCCATCCCTCGGCGATCCTGCGAGCGATCGATCCGCCGGCGGGTGAGCAGCTGCGCGCATTTTTGAGGCAGGATCTGGAGTTCGCGCATGGACTAGCCGTCCAGGCAGGAGCGCCTGCGGTGCGTTAGAGCATTTCCCCAATTGCTATGTAGGCGCCGAGTTACTCTCGACGTGGCCTTTCTTTACGCAAAGGCCACACGAACCTGTGCCCGCCACACTACTCCTCCAGGAGGATGCTGTAAAGACTCACCACAGAGAGCACGGAGTAGACAGAGGTTTCAGTAGACTCCTTTGCTTCTCATCTTTGACGAGCCGATGACGGATATTCCGGTGGTGAGCTCTGAGGAACTGCAGGTCCTTCGGCTGCGCACTTTGTGCTCCGCTCAGGATGACAGGATTCAGCCCGGGGTCGTGGCGCCGAGTCGAGCTCAGGCCTGGGTGTGGTGCTGTTCGGCCCAGCCGTGTTGGAGGCGTTCCGCGAGCTCCTCGATGTTGGGGCGGTCTGGACTTCCACTCTTTGGATTTTGGCGCTTCGGGCCGGTGAGATATTTGTTGCCTACCGGCTGGCCGGTGGCGGTTCTGCGCAGCAGGCTCCAGATGGCGACGGCTACGCCTGCAAGCAAGAAGTATTTCTTCATGGTTTGGTGCGCTCCTGAATTGCTTTCGAGGTTGGATGCGGTTTTGGGGCGGGAGAGCTGGGAATTGTGTGGTTCGGGGTGGGTTGATTGGCTGAGCGAGAGCGCAGCAGATCTCTCCGCTGGAAGGCGCTTTACATGCCTGTCCTGGTCGGCTCACGATGTATCCGCACATGAAGGCCTTCTATGAAACGCTCCTGGCTCGCCACAAAGCCCGGCTCCAAGTTATCGTGGTCCGCCGCTCGAAAACTGATCCACGCCATCTGTGGCATCCTCCGAAGCAAGACTCCTTATGACGGACGCAAACTATTCCCGGCCCTACCTGTTGGCTAGGAAGACAACCCACTCAGCTTCTGCGGTCAAAGTGGTTGCAGGCGGAAACTCACGTCGAATCCGTATAGATGCGGCATGATGCTCCCGAAGGTCCGTCGGCTCGTGATTCAGTTGATACTTCCGATTTGCCGACGATCCGGGATTTTGGGGCTCATTCAGGTCAATACAACCGCGTTTATGAGGACTAATCCAGGCTCAATGAGTGCATCGGCCTGTTGACGCCAGCTGACATGCCGAGGAAGAATCCCCGCATGCTCGGGCACTCAGAGTGAAACGAAAAGGCGAACCTCAGAATGACGTTCAGGATTCCAACCATTCAGTCTCGAATTCTGACCTCAGGTGAATATCTGTCTGCTGGAGTCTCCCTTCTCCGGAGTTCACGAACTTATGGGGAATACCAGCCTCGACAATTACAATTTCACCCGCAGCGATATCTATCGCGGCTGTTCCAATGGTGAACTTGGCCCGGCCTTCGTGTACGACAAAGACCTCCTTGTACGGGTGCCGATGAAGACGCGGGCCGCCGCCTGGCGGTACATCGACGAAGATCAGCGAGATGTTCGTCCCGCCCTGACGCCGGCCCTCGTATACACGCGCACCGCCGACGTTCGGCAATTCGCTTGGATTTAGAACCACATATTCCATGTGTCCTCTGCTGTTAGACAAAGAAAACTGACTGACCCAGATTGCCGGAGACGACTGCGAGTTAAAGAGTGGGACTCGCTGCATAGTGCGGACAGTTGGCAAGTCCCGCCCGGACAGTCTGGTCACATACCTGCCGCCGGATTCATCCACACCGTCTCCCAGATGTGGCCGTCGGGGTCTTCGAAACTGCGGCCATACATGAAACCAAGGTCCTGAACCGGCGTGGGATCCGCAATGCCGCCTTGCCTGACCGCGGTTTGTACAATGGTGTTGACCGCCTCCCGGTTTTCGCGCGAGATACAGAGCAGGACCTGAGCATTCGCTCTTGCGTCGGGGATGGTCTTGCTGGTAAACCGCGCCCATTTGGCGTGCGTCAAGAGCATGACCATGATGCTCTCCGAAAGCACCATGCAGGCGCTTGTGTCGTCGCTGAATTGCGAGTTCGTTGTGAATCCCACCGCCTCATAGAATGCCTTCGATTGAGGAAGGTTTGCGACGGGCAGACTGACGAAGATCATTTGCGGATTCTTGTTCATTTCTCAACCTCCATTGAACGTTCGGGGAACTGAATGTCCTCACTTTTGCCAATGTAGGCGGAACGTCGAATTCGTTCCTTTACAAATGTCGAGAATCGGCGCTTTATTTTCCGCTTCGCAGAAGGCGGCTGAGCTGCGTGGGAGTTATGCCCAGGTAGGAGGCGATCTGATGCTTCTTCAGGCGTGAGGCAAGTCCGGGGACTCCCCGAGGAAGTTCTGGTATCGCTTAAAAGCATTGTCATAGCGGAATGAAATCTCGAGCGGTTCCTTTTCGACAATCCAATGACGCTCCATATATCGTATGTAAAATGCCGCAATATCGCGATGTCCTTCAGTCAGCTTCTTGAACTCGGCGAAGTCGTAGGAAAGCACCTTCGAGTCTTCCAGCGCAACGATTGACAACTCGCTGGGTTTCCCCGATAGCATGGCTCCTACCGAGGCAGCGAACCGACCCTCAGGGAAGAAATATTTGATGGTCGTGCCGCCCGACTCAGAGATGTAGTCTTGTGAAAACAATCCCTCGAGTACAAATCCGACCTTTGCAGGAACCTGGCCCAACTCAACGAAACATTCACCCTTCTTGTAGAGCTCGGGCCGCAGGAGTCTCTGCCAGCTCGTTGCGCTCGCTTGCGACAACTCCACATATGTCCTGACTTTCCTGAAAAGCTGCTCTGAATTCATATCACTTCCGGCTCGTCCGGTTGCCTTGGTTGAGCCTAACCTAGTCGCTCACGGTCGTGACCGGTCGTCTTCCGGTTCACCAGGCAGCATCCACTAGCGCATAATCGCCAATGCACTTATTCAGGTCGGATTGGTAACGGGAAGTCGCATTGTGGGAAGCGATCCGGGTTGTTCTCGGATCACGGGCGGTCCGGAAGGAACCTCAGCGCCCGGATCACTTCCGATTTTGCCGGCGATGCGGAAGTTTGTACCTGATTCGCTCACCAGAAGCGCGTCTCTCGGAACCGGTCGGAGCTGATCGTTGAGATGTCTTACAAGATGGGCGAGGCTGCCGTCTGCCGAGAAGGTAACCCGGTGTGGGGCTCCGACTCAGAAGTGTTCAGTTCGTGAGCTTCGAAGATTTGATACTGCCGGGTCTCGCACCGCAGATGCATGCCTTCGAGCGCGGCCACCTGGTCGCCACACCGCGGCCATAGCAGAATCACAGTCACGTGACACGGATGCCGCTTCCGCGACGTGTCCAGGTTGTTAAGAACGCGTTGCATGGTTGTGGAGCCAAATGGGTTGAATAAATAGAGAACAATGTTGCCCGGTGGAAACGTGAAATCCTTCGCGTTTTGATGGACAGATTTAATATGCGTGCAGCCCCGCGTCCTGGGTCGGAAGCGGCGGACATTCAGACAAGATTGCTTATGCAGAACAGGGGAGAGCTCTACTCCGATAATCTGCTTGAATGGAAGCTCGGCCGCTACAAACAACGAACGGCCCTTTCCGCAGCCTAGATCGACGTAGCTGAAGCCAGATACCTCTTGTACCGGCATCTCGCGCAGAGCTTTTCGGATGTGCGCAGGTCTGGCTGGCATGTAATACTCGCTGTCCTGGAATTGTTCGGCGGCGATGCCGGCCGCCAGCAACGATACATCGCCGGAGGTGCGAACATTCCGTGAACGGTCGAACCACTGATCTTCAAAGAACTCAGCTACAACTCTGACGATCCGTTGGACATGATCCCGGACGTTCAAAACCCGCCTCCCTATGAAGCTCGTCGTCAAACCCTTCTCGCCTGTGCCCAGCACTGATTCTGTCGACGGTCGGTCCGGTCAACCGCGTTGGGGCACTTCGACAGCGCCTTCAATACCCCCACGCTCATGGCACTGCACCGTCGCTGAGACTATAGGATGCACCCGAAACCGCAGGTGATTGGGGACTGAAACTCGGCCTTTCGGAAGCGAGTTGGGTAGCTCCCGAGTGACGGGCAATTCGGAAGCGAGAGAGAATCTTTGCGCTTCGATGTTGAGGTTTGGATGGTGAGGTTGAGGCGCAAAGGATGGGGCACCCGGTTACTTCGCTCCGGTTACTTCGCTCAGGATGACAGACAGATAGGGATACGTGCTCCGCTCAGGATGAGAGCATCGTGTGAACGTGGCGGGCGATTTGGCCGTCTTCGTCGGCGGGGAGGATGCGGACGGGAATGCGGGAGTCGTTCGCGGAGATTGTATCGGCAGCCTGCTCGTTTCGTGCGCGGTCGAGGGTGAGGCCGAGAAAGGCGAGACGGCTGCAGACGCCTTCGCGGACGCGGGTGCTGTGTTCGCCGATGCCGCCGGTGAAGACGAGCAGGTCGAGGCCGCCGAGTACGGTGCAGTAGGCGCCGATGGTCTTGGCGATGCTGCGGCAGAAGATGTCTATCGCGAGAGCGGCGGCCTGGGCGGCGGGATTGCCAGAGGCGCTATGGTCCGGGCCGCTGTTTTCGGGAAAGGCGGACGCCGTGAGGGTGCGCATGTCGGAGGAGCCAGAGAAGCTGGAAGAGCCGTCGGATTTAATTCCAGAGGAGAGGGCTTTCAGGCCGGAGTCGTGGTTGATCAGGGTTTCCAGGGCATCGGTGCTGAGCGCGTCCTGCCGCTGGAGGAAGAGGGGGACGCCAGGGTCGAGGTCACCGGTGCGGGTGCCCATGGGGATGCCGCCGGAGGGAGTGAAGCCCATAGAGGTGTCGACGGAGCGGCCGCACTCGATGGCACAAAGGCTGGCTCCGTTGCCGAGGTGCGCGACGACCAGGCGGGCGGGGACGTCCGGCTCCAGTGCTCGGACGATCGATTCGTAGGAGAGGCCGTGGAAGCCGTAGCGCTGGACACCCTGCACGCGGTATTTGGCCGGGATGGCGTAGGTGAATGCCGCTGGGGACATGGTGGCGTGAAAGGCGGTGTCAAAGCAAGCGAACTGCGGCACGCCGGGGTAGTGCTCTCCGGCGAGGCGGATGAGCGCGAGGGCGGGCGGGATATGGAGCGGCGCGAAGTGCGTTGAGGCCTCAAGGGTTGCGAGAACTTCTGCGGTGATGAGCTGGTGCTCGCGGAGGTGGGGACCCCCGTGCACGATGCGGTGGCCGATGGCGGCAGGCTTGGTCCCGCTCAGGGCTTCGAGCTGCTCGGCTGCCTGGGCGAAGGCCTCGTTCTGGGAAGGGAAGGCGGTCTCGCGGTGGAAGAGCTGCTTGCCGGATGCGTCCTTGAGGGTGAGGGTGCCGGGGTGGTCTTTGCCGATGCCGTCGGCCGTTCCCGAGTAGAGGGGGCGCGGTGCGGCGCCTGGATTGAGGTAGAGGCCGAACTTGAGCGAAGAGGAGCCGCTGTTGATGGTGAGGATCGGGGCGGTCATGAGTGCATGGTACCTCTGCCAAGGAGCTGGTCCTTCGACTGCGTCGCTGCGCGCGCTCAGGATGACAGCAGGGAAATGCAGGTCCGTTCGACTCGCCTCGGTCACTCAGGGTCACTCAGGAGACAGTTGCTGCGTTCGCTGCGGTGTGAGCGCAAGGTGGGGGGCGGAATACCCATGTGGCAAAACATTTGTTGCGACGAGTATAGGGATGCCGCGCATCTTTAGGGTGGGCTTGCACGACACCTTGTAGGACCACACCATGCATTTCAGGAGGAGTTGACGATGGCAAAGGCGAAGGTACTGATTGCTTTTTATTCACGCAGCGGCTCGACGGAGAGCCTGGCAAAGACGATCGCGGAGGGCGCGGAGGCGGCTGGGGCTGAGGTTCGGCTGCGCCGGGCGCGGGATTTCGTTTCCGAGCAGATTATTGCGAGCGTGCCGGGGTGGAAGGAAAACCGGGAGCGGATGGAGCGCGAGTACGAGGCTCCCACGGAGGCGGATGCAGAGTGGGCGGACGCCATTATCTTTGGGACGCCGACGCGATTCGGCAATGCCTCGGCGGAGCTGAAGGCGTATATCGACTCGCTGGGTGGATTGTGGTTCCAGGGCAAACTGAACGGGAAGGTGGGCTCGGTGTTTACGTCGACCTCCAGCCTGCATGGCGGCAATGAGTCGACGCTGATCTCGCTGTATAATCCGCTGGCTCATTTGGGGATGATTATCGTGCCGCTGGGCTATGGCGATCCGGCGATGTTCCAGGCGGGGACGCCGTATGGAGCGTCGACGGTCTCGGGGCAGAAGGGTGCGCCGCCGACGGATCTGGATAACGAAGTGGCGCGGTTCCAGGGCAAGCGCGTGGCGCAGGTCGCAGCCGCGTTGAAGCCTTCCGGTGAGACAGCCACGAAGTAAGCGGCGTGTGTTCGGTTGTAGATGAGGCCAGCGAGTAGGTGGTCGCTGGCCTCGTCGTGTTCTTCTATATCGAGCGGTCTTCGCAGTAGGCTGCGAGTTTGTCCAGCGAGCTGTTCCAGCCTTGCTCGTGGCCGCCCATGGATTTTTCCGTGGCGAAACGTTCGTGGGTGAGGGTGAGCTCGGTGCCGCCGGGGACGTCTCTTAATGTAACCGTGACTAATGTTTCTTCGTCCGGCTCCCAATCACCGCGCCAAGTGAAGCGGAGCAGTTCGTCCGGGATGATCTCCTGGTAGACGCCGGTGGCGACGGCTTTGCGGCTCGTGTCCCTAGGGTTTACTTCCGGGTCCGCTGCGGCGGCGTCGTCGCAGGTGGGAACGCCCTGCATTTCGATGCGGTAGGCGCCGCCCGTGCGCGTGTCGGTGGTGGCGCTGGCGACAGTCATGTTGCCCGGGCCGAACCAGCGCTGGAGCATCTCGGGTTCCGTCCATGCGTCGAAGACGTGGGAGCGGGGCGCGTGGATGATGCGTTTGATCTGAAGTTTGAGTGTTTCGCTTTGGGCTTCAGCCACGTTTTGTTTTTCCATTACGCTTGCCATCGGTGTTTTCTCCTTCGAGGTAGCTCTGGAGGGCGTCGAGTTGCGCGTTCCAGAATTGTTCGTAATAAGCGAGCCATTGTTCGGCTGGCTTGAGGGGTGCGGGGTTGAGGCGCACGAGTTGGAAGCTGCCGCGCCGCTCGCGCGCGATCAGGTCCGCGCCTTCTAGCACCTTGAGGTGCTTGGAGACGGCAGCCAGAGAGATGCGGTATGGCTTGGCGATCTCGCCTACGGTCCTTTCGCGCTTGGCGACCTCGCGGAGGATGGACCGCCGGGTGGGATCGGAGAGCGCGTGAAAGACGGCGTCGAGTTGTGCGACTCGTGAGTTAACCATGTGGTTGAATGATGCACCCAGAAGAAGTTGATGTCAACCGATTGGTTGAATGTTTTAGATATTTTTTAACGCGGTTGTCTGAGGCGGGCACAGCGGGTCCCTCCGCTGCGACCTCGCTAGGCGCGAGAACTTCGGTGGAGATGCAGTGTGGTCGGCGGGATGATGGGTATACAGTGATTCAGTTTGGCGTGGGTGTTAGAGGAGAGCGGATGCGCCTGCAGCGCATGACCCACCCTTTGCGCTCCCGATGTTGCGATTGGGGAAGGAACGTGAGGCGCAAAGGATGGGGCACCCGGGTTGGTGGTGGGATCAGTCGGGTTCGTCACTGCGGGGTGGGTGGGTTGCGCCGGCGGGGGACCACTTCCAGTCCAGGACTTCGGGCATGTCGAGGCCGTGCTCAGAGACGTAGAGCTTGTGGCGCTGCATGATCTCGGAGTGGCGCTGCTCGGTTTCGGCGACGCGCGAGGCCATGCGCGGGACCTGGCGGATGGCATCCAGGGCTAGGGTGTAGCGGTCGAGCTCGTTGAGCACCGTCATGTCAAACGGGGTGGTGGTGGTGCCTTCTTCCTTGAAACCGTGGACATGGAAGTTGTCGTGGTTGGTGCGGCGGTAAGTGAGCTTGTGCACGATGGTGGGGTAGCCGTGAAAGGCGAAGATGACCGGCTTGTCTTTGGTGAAGAGGCGGTCGAAGTCTTCATCGTTGATGCCGTGCGGGTGCTCCCGGGGCGTTTCGAGAGTGAAAAGGTCGACGACGTTGACGAAGCGGACCTTGAGGTCGGGCGCCCAGTCGCGGAGGACGGTGACAGCGGCTAAGGCTTCGAGCGTAGGCACGTCGCCGGCGCTGGCCAGGACGACGTCGGGCGCGGCCTTGTCGTCAGGACCGTCGTTGCTGGCCCACTCCCATTTTCCCAGGCCGGCGATGGTGTGGCGGACGGCCGCTTCCATGTCGAGCCAGATGGGGGCGGGCTGCTTGCCGGCGATGATGAGGTTGATGTAGTCCCGGCTGCGCAGACAGTGATCAGCTACGGAGAGCAGGGTGTTGGCGTCGGGCGCGAGATAGATGCGGACGGTGTCGGAGTGCTTGTTGGCGACGTGGTCGATGAAGCCGGGGTCCTGGTGCGAGAAGCCGTTGTGATCCTGCCGCCAGACGTGGGAGCTGAGCAGGTAATTGAGCGAGGCGATGGGCTTGCGCCAGGTGAGGTGCTTGCACTCCTGCAGCCACTTGGCGTGCTGGTTGAACATGGAATCGATGATGTGGATGAAGGCCTCGTAGCAGGAGAAGAAGCCGTGGCGGCCGGTGAGTAGGTAGCCCTCGAGCCAGCCTTCGCAGAGATTCTCCGAGAGCACCTCCATGACGCGGCCGTCTACGGAGAGGTTCTCGTCCACGGCTTCGTATTCGGCGTCCCAGCGTTTGCCGCTGGCTCCGTAGATGGCCTGGAGGCGGTTGGAGGCGGTTTCATCGGGGCCGAAGACGCGGAAGTTGCGCGTGGGGAGATTGCGCTTCATGACATCGCGCAGGTAGTTGCCGAGGGCTGCGGTGGCGCTGGTCTCCTCCCCGCCGGGGATGAGGCAGGCCACGCCGTAGTCGCGGAAGTCGGGCAGGACGAGCGGCTGGAGCAGGAGACCGCCGTTGGCGTGCTCATTCATGCCCATGCGTAGACGGCCCTTGGGCGCAATGTCCGCGAGCTCCGCGCGAAAGGCGCCGTGCTCGTCAAAGAGCTCCTCGGGGCGATAGGAGCGCAGCCATTCCTCAAGCAGCTTCAGGTGTTCGGGGTTGGTGCGGACCTCTTCGAGTGGTACCTGGTGAGCGCGCCAGGTGCCTTCGATCTGCTTGCCGTCGACCACCTTGGGGCCGGTCCAGCCCTTGGGCGAGCGGAGGATGAGCATGGGCCAGAGTGGGCGAGTGGGGTCGTTGGTGTCGCGGGCCTTTTTCTGGATGGCGCGGATCTCGTCATAGATGGTGTCGAGCACGGTGGCCATGCCCTGGTGCATGATCTCTGGATCGCTGCCCTCAAGGAAGTAGGGGATGTAGCCGTAGCCCTTGAAGAGCGAGGAGAGCTCTTCATTGGGGATGCGGGCGAGCACGGTGGGATTGGCGATCTTGAAGCCGTTGAGGTGCAGGATGGGCAGGACAGCGCCATCGGTGATGGGATTGAGGAACTTGTTGGAGTGCCAAGAGGTGGCAAGGGTGCCAGTCTCAGCTTCGCCGTCGCCGACGACGCAGGAGACGATGAGGTCGGGGTTGTCAAAGGCTGCGCCGTAGGCGTGCACCAGCGAGTAGCCGAGTTCGCCGCCTTCGTTGATGGAGCCGGGGACGTTGGGGGCATCGTGCGAGGGAATGCCGTAGGGCCAGGAGAACTGGCGAAAGAGGCGCTTGATGCCATCTTTGTCGCGCTCGATGTTGGGGTAGATCTCGGTGTAAGTGCCTTCCAGGTAGGTGTTGGCGAGGATGCCGGGCGCGCCGTGCCCGGGGCCGATGATGTACATCATGTTCGCGTGATGTTTGCAGATGATGCGGTTCAGGTGGAGGTAGATGAAGTTGAGACCTGGGGTAGTGCCGAAGTGGCCCAGAAGGCGTGGCTTGATGTCGTCGACGGTGAGGGGCCGCTGGAGCAGGGGATTGTCCTTCAGGTAGATCTGGCCGACGGAGAGGTAGTTGGCTGCGCGCCAGTAGGCGTCCATCTTCTGGAGTTCGTCTGGGGAGAGTGGGCCGGGCATGGAGCCTCCTGGGGATAAGGGTTAGGTGCGCCTGGCTGGTAGGATGCCGGCGATGCGGCGGAACGCAAGCTAAACGATAGGGGTGATATATAGAAGGAGCGTTAAATCATTTTCAGGGTGGACAGCATTAGGACGGGCTCGAAGCCCGTCCCTTCGAGGGCCGCGCTTCATCAGAGGAACCTTAAAGTTCTGCTGCGGGAGGCCGATAAGGAAGCAGGGCGTTGGGACGCGCCAGTTGAGTGGTTAATTCGCTACATATATCTCGGTCGGTTGAGCGGCGCTTCGCGCCGATTCTTTTCTGCAGATGAAGCAGATCCCTTCGGCTACGCTCAGGGCAGGCTTTTCGACTCCGCCTTCGGCTACGGTCAAGATGACAAAATAGGTGACAAGTTAACGATTCACAGCACCGTTCCCAGAGGGATCTCTGGCGTAATGATAAGGAGTGTGTACTGGATGGTGGGACGCAAGCGTTTCGATATACGGAGTCTCGCTCAACGATGCCGACGGCCGCTGCTGAGTCTCCTAGTGGTTGGTCTGAGTTGCTGCGCCGCGCAGCCTCTGGAGGCGCAAGCGGCCGGACAGACAATGACAGGGCAGTGGGTGGCTACCTGGACAGCGGCCCAGCAGTTTGCCGGTGAGAATCCGAGTGCCCCGAGGGCTGGCTTTGAAAACCAGACGGTCCGGATGGTGGTGCACACCTCGATCGGCGGCCACACCGTGCGCGTGCATCTTTCGAATACGTTTGGTGTGGCGCCGCTTGTGGTAGGGGGTGTCCACCTGGCGATGCATGGGGCAGACAGCAGCATTGTTCAGGGTTCCGATCATGCGGTGACCTTCAATGGGAAGCTGTTGGTGGTGGTTCCTGCGGGTGCGCCGATGATCAGCGATCCGGTAGCGATGGAGGTGCCGGTGACCGGCGACCTGGTGGTCAGCGTGTACCTGCCGAAGAAGACGGGAGTGCCGACCTGGCATGCGCTCGGGTTGCAGACGACGTACATCTCGGGCGCTGCGGCGGCGGGCTCGGGAGACTTGACCGGGGCGATCACGATGCCAGGAGCGACGACTGCGAGTTCCTGGTTCTTCCTGTCTGAAGTAGACGTGCAGGCGGCGCCTGCGGCGTACGCGATTGTGGCGACCGGGGATTCCATTACGGACGGAGCGCAGTCCACGCCGAACACCAACCAGCGGTGGCCGAATCTGCTGGCGGCACGGCTGCTGGCGGGGAAGAACGCAAATCCAGTTGCGGTTGTGGATGAGGCTATCTCGGGTAACCGGATTCTGCATGACATCGCAGGGCCGAATGCGCTGGCGCGACTGGACCGCGAGGCCTGGACGGTGGCGGGCGCACGTACCCTTATCGTGCTGGAGGGAATCAACGACCTTGGCTATCCGAACATCGCCAATGCGCCTTATGGCGATCAGGTGGTGACCGCCGATGATGTCATCGGCGCCATGCGGCAGATCATTGAACGCGCGCACGCGCAAGGAGTGCGGGTAATCGGTGGGACGCTGACGCCGTACGTGGGCGCAACCTATGCTACGCCAGAGGGCGAGGCGAAGCGGGAGGCGATCAACCAGTGGATCCGGACGAGTAATGCGTTTGACGGAGTGATCGACTTCGAAGCGGCGGTGCGCGATCCGCAGAATCCGGCCCGGTTTGCGCCGGCGTATGATAGCGGCGATCATCTGCACCCGAGCGATGCCGGGTACAAGCGCATGGCCGAGTCGGTGGACATCCAGATGCTGGAGCGCGTTTCGGAGGCGCCGCTGGCGGGGAATCGTCCGAAGTAGGGCAGGGCTGAGGAGAGCGGGACGCCTTACTTCGCGTGGCCGTCGCCTTCTATAATGCGTGTAATCCCGTCTAGGGGCGGGGCGGGAAAGAGCTCGGTGAGACCCGTGGGCCAGCGTACCTCCAGGCTTGAGATCACCGGGTGCGGGCCGAGCCCGAAGTGCAGGCGGAGGTCGCTCGAGGAGTTGTAGGAGGAGCCGCTGCGAACCTCCCCAACCCAGACGCGGTCTTGTCCGTCGGCAGTTCCGTGCAGGGTGACGCGCGCGCCAATGGCGTCGCGGTTGGAGCGAGTCCCGGTGAGGTGGAGTCCGATCCAGTGATTTTCGTTGGCCGCGCGGTTGACGAGCAGCATGGGACGGTCGCTTACGTTGTTGATCACAGCGCTGATCCGGCCATCATTCCAAAGATCGGCGATGGCGAGGCCACGGCTCGACTCCGGTTGCGCGATTCCCGGGCCTGAGCTCTTGCTGATGTCGACGAATTTTCCATTGCCGAGGTTGCGGTAGAGCAGGCGGGGCTCGCGGTAATTGGAGCCAAGATGGCCGCTATCGACTTCGGGGTAGACGTGGCCGTTTACGGAGAGAATGTCGGGCCAGCCGTCGTTGTCGATGTCGAGGAAGAGTGTGCCCCACCCGAGCATCTGCGTGTTGATGCCGAGCCCGGCGGGGAAGGTGACGTCTTCAAAGGTGCCATCGGCGCGGTTGCGGTAGAGAGTGGCGGTGTCGTCGGAGAAGTTGGTCTTGAAGATGTCCAGGTGTCCGTCACCGTCATAGTCGGCGACCGTGGACCCCATGCCGGCTTGCTCGCGGCCGTCTTCATTGAAGGCGACTCCGGTGTCAGCGGCGCGATCGGTGAAGGTGCCGTCGTGGTTGTTGTGGTAGAGGATGGCGGGGGTGGAGTCGCAGGCGACGTAGATGTCGGGCCAGCCGTCCTCGTCGTAGTCGAGCGTGGAGACAGAGAAGCAGTAATGGCCGGGCGTCTTCTCGAAACCGCTCTTGGCGGAGACGTCTTCGAACTTCCCGTTGCCCAGGTTGTGGTAGAGGATGTTGGGTGCGCTGTCCAGACCGCGCGGGCCGCACATGACGGGCACGCCCTTCCACATGCAGCTGGGTGATTTGCCCGGTTCGGGGATGGTCTTCAGGTCGAAGTGGACATAGTTGGCGAGCGCGAGGTCGAGCTTTCCGTCGCGGTCGTAGTCGACAAAGGCGCAGCCGGTGGCCCACTCCTTGCCGGTGCCGGCAACGCCAGCTCCCTCGGCCACTTGCTTGAAGGTGCCGTCCCCTCCGTTGTGATAGAGGCGGTTTTTGCCATAGCCGGTTACGTAGATGTCGTCGAAGCCATCGTTGTCGTAGTCACCCACGCAAACGCCCTGACCCCAGCCGGTCTCCGCAAGACCGGCCTTGATTGTTACGTCGGTGAAGGTGCCGTCGCGATTGTTATGAAAGAGATGGCTTGTGGGTGCGGCGCCCTTGCCGTCTGCGGGATGAAGATAGGTGCCATTGACGAGAAAGATATCCGGCCAGCCGTCGCTATCGTAGTCGAGGATGGCGACGCCGGAGCCAGTGGCCTCTAGTATGTAGCGCTTGGACTCGACTCCTCCATTTACGTTGATGGCGGTGAGGCCTGCCGGGGAGGCGAGATCCTGAAAGTAGGCCGGCCCGGGGTGGTCCGCCGAGGACGGATAAGGGTGAGTTGCCGGGCTCTTGGACGGGGCGGAACGATGCGCGACGGTCGAGTCGTGGGCAGCCAGATGGGGAGCGAGGAGTGTAGCTGCCAGTGCGTAAAGGACCGCAGAGATAAGGGAGAGCAGCTGCGCTGAGATGTGCGTGGGGAGCGCCGGCTTTTGCAGAAGTCTAAGTAGGAGTTTGAGCAGAGGTCTGTGTAGATATTTGGGGCGGTTATTCATTGGATCGATAAGGCTATTTTTCTTTTGACAACGATTCTCGCTCCTCACTATAGTCCTCACCGAAGCAGCATCCATCGTTTGGACGACTATCCAATGCTTCATTAGAACGAGTCGTATCACAGGGCTCAATAACTCTCGAAGATCGTGGTGCACATCGGGGCGCCACGGCATACGAGAGACAGCGGCACGTGCAGGAACTTTTAGGAGAGCCATATGAACAGACGCACACGAGGGGTAGTCGTCTCTTGTTTGGGATTGGGTATCGCGTTGATACCGCATCTCGCACAGGCACAAGCGATCTACGGGAACATTGCCGGGACGGTCACCGACAACACCGGGGCCGTGGTTCCAAATGCAGCCGTCACTGTTACGGATGAGGCGAAGGGTACGTCGACTACCGTGCAGTCGAACGCCTCGGGCGAGTTCACTGCGCAGCACCTGATTCCAGATCAGTACACGGTGCAGGTCACGGCGCCTGGGTTCACTTCCTACCAGGGGCAGCACATCCAGGTGAACGCCGACGCGACGCCCAAGGTGGATGTGAAGCTGCAGGTGGGCGCCTCAAGTCAGACGGTGCAGGTCAACGCGAGCGCCGTGACCGCGTTGAAGACCGACAATGCAGAGGTTTCGGACACCTTCTCGACCAGGACGGTGGCAGGTCTCCCCGTGGCCAACCGGAACTTCACCAGCCTGGAGTTGCTGCAGCCCGGCGCTCAGCTATTGGGCTTCAGTCACGCGGCGAGTGAGAACCCGCAGGCCAGCCAGCAAATACAGATCGACGGCCAGGCCTTCGGCGGTGTCGCTTACGAGCTGGACGGCACCGATAACCAGGACCCGATCCTGGGCATTATCGTCATCAATCCGAACCTGGATGCGATCACCGAAGCCAAGATCGCCACCCAGAACTACGACGCGGAGTTTGGCAAGGCGGTCGCCGCGGTGGTTACGGTCCAGACCAAGTCGGGCTCGAACAGCTTCCACGGCAGCGCCTTCGATTACCGGCAGAGCAATGCCAACCTAGCGCGCAATCCCTTCACGCAGAATCCTCCCCCGGGCACCAACGATAAGCATGGCTTGATTCCCACCGGTCTGCGCAATCAGTTCGGCGGCTCCATTGGCGGCCCCATCAAAAAAGATAAAGCCTTCTTCTTTGGGGATTACCAGGGCGTTCGCCAGAAGATCGGGACTTCCGCTACGGCCACTGTGCCATCCCAATTGGCCATCAATACGTGTTTAGGCAATCAGGTCGGCCCCAGCGGTATCCCCGGTTGCGACTTCAGCCAATATGCGGCCGCGCTCGGCGCCTCGGGGATTATCTATCAACCGAACGGTCAGCCGTATCCCGGCAATGTGATCCCGGCGGCCCAGGTCTCCTCGCAGGCAAAAGCGCTGTTCACGCTGCTCCGGCCCTTTGCTCCCAACAATGCGGGTAACCTGGGCAGCGGCCCCTTCCTGCGGAACAATTACTCGGGCAGCGGCACAGGTATTTTCAACAGCGACCAGTGGGACGTGCGCGGAGACTATCAGGTGAGCGCGAATACCCACGCTTTTGGGCGCTTTAGCCGATTCACCGATACGCTCACCGGCAGCACGCTGTTCGGCGCGGCGGGTGGCGCGGGCTTTGGCATCGCCAACTACGGTGGCACCTCACTGGGCGCGAACGACAGCGCGGCCGCTGGCGCTGACATCGCCATCAATTCGAGCCTACTGACGGACTTCCGTTTGGGGTATTACCGCTACGGCATCAACACCTCGAAGTATGACCAGGGCGTTCCATTCGCGACCCAGTTGGGGATTCCTGGTCTGAACACGGGCAGCTCCTTCACCAGCGGCGCCCCCGCCTTTAATGTCTCGGAAGTTGGCTTCTTCGGGAACCCCAACAACTCGCAGAATGCCCAGAACAATGGACCGCAGTACGGCACGGGCCTGAACATCACCCGCTGCAACTGCCCGCTGGCGGAGCACGAAGACCAGTACCAGGTTGTGAACAACTGGACCAAGGTCTTCGGCAATCACTCCGTCCGATTCGGCGCCGACTTGCGTTACGCGCGCAACCTGCGCGTGCCCAGCGATTCTAACCGTACGGGCGAACTTAGCTTTGGCACCGGCCCCACCTCCAACCCGAATGCGACAGTGCAGGGAGGACTTGGCTTTGCCACCCTGGCCCTGGGGGATGTCACCAATATCAACCGCTTCGTGAGCACCTCGACCAACGCCAAGGAGTTCCAGAAGCGCACCTTCTTCTTCGCCCAGGACACCTGGCGCGTTACTCCTGCGTTGACCGTCAACTACGGCGCGCGCTATGAGCTGTACTTCCCGGAAGCCGTCAATGGCAAGGGGCAGGGGTCGCTGCTGCGCATCGACACCGGCTATCTGAGCGTGGCGGGCTATGGCAACGTAAAGACCAACATGAACTACACGCCTGCGTTCGGCGCCATCGCTCCGCGCCTCGGCGTCGCCTATCAGCTCAATCCCAAGACGGTCATCCGGGCCGGCTATGGGCGCAGCTTCGACATCGGCGTCTTCGGCTCGGTCTTTGGCCACTCCGCCACCCAGAACCTCCCCGTCCTGGCTAACCAGCAGGTCACGGCCACCGGCGGTCTCACCAGCTCTGCCTTCAACCTGGCGCAGGGACCGCCGCTTTACCCATTTCCAGCAGTCCCGGCCAACGGCCTGCTGCCCTATCCTGGGTCCCAGGTTTCCGCCAGGGCGCGCCCCGATGCGCTGCGGCTCCCCACCCTGGATGCCTGGAACCTGAGTGTTCAGCGCTCCATCACCCCCACCCTCTCATTGACCCTGGCCTACGTGGGCAATAAGGGCACGCACACTCTGAGTGCGGGCGACGGCAACAACACCAACCCCAACGAGCCGGGAATCTTCCTGCCCGCCAGCTACAGCATCACCGGCCAGACGCTCCACTATGACCCGAACGGCGGTAACTGCTTCCCCGCCGGGCCAAACTGCACCCCCAATGGCGTAAATCCGGGCAGTGGAAAACTGATCACCAACAACGCGACCAGCAACCCAATTTTGCTGCAGCGCTACTACGGCGGCACGCTGCCAGCCTGCAGCGATCCCAACTATGTGACGCCCTCCGGCCTGGCGCGCGGGCAATGCGGCTATACCAACTCGATCACCTACTACGGCGACAATCAGGACACCCACTACAACGCCCTGCAGGTAGTGGTCGCCAAGCAGGTCGCCCAGGGCATCTCCTTCACCTCCAACTATGCCTGGCAGCGGGCGTTCGAATACAACGCGAGCTTTGCCACCTGGGACAAGACGGCGGTGAAAGGGCGGAATGACGATTTGCGCGAGCAGGAGGAGGTCTTTTACGGCACCTTCGATCTGCCCTTCGGCCGCAATCACCGGTTTGCTGCCAACGTGCCGGGCTACCTCGACGAGGTCATCGGCGGCTGGCAGTACAGCCCGATTGTCACCTGGGCCAGCGGCCTTCCCTTCACCCTTACCTACAATGAGTGCAGCGCTTCTATCCCTGTCTCCTCTGGGGGCAATGCGCCATGTTACCCCAATGGAAAAGGTAGCAACCTCAAAACCAATCTAGGGAGCTACAACCCGCAGTCTCATAATCGTTTGTATTTCCACGGTAGCAGTTTACCCTTGACCGCGGCACCCTTCTCCGGCTTCTCCGCGACCGGCCTCGACCAGATCGGCAGCGCGGGGCGAAACAACGCCTTCGGCCCCAGCTACATCAGCAGCGACATGGCATTGCAGAAGAACTTCACTATCCATGAGAACCTTTTCGCGCAGTTCCGAGTCGATGCCTACAATGTGTTCAACCACACCAACCCAGGCCTTCCGGGCGGCGGCGGCCCGGGCGCCGGCACCGTCGCCTCGATTGATTCGGGCGATCAGTTCATCAACAGCACGGCGCCCGCTCAATTCGTCACACGTCAACTCCAGTTCTCGGCGCGTTTCCAGTTCTAAACGTAGGGAGCCGGACCGAAACGAGGAGAGCTTTGGCTCTCCTCGTTTTCTGCTTTAGAGTGCAAATATGGATTCGCCACTTACCCTGCTGGTAGTCGCCCTGCTGGTCATTGCAGCTCCGGCATCTCCCAGACAAGCTGTCGCGCCGCCCGCTCCGGAGGCAGAGGCCGCCGTCACACTGCAGTCGGCTCAGCGCCTGATCGCGAGTGGGCACCTGGCAGAAGCTACACAGCAGCTCGATACGCTTGCCGCTCAGAAGCCCGAGCCGGCCGGGACCGAACGGGTGCGCGGGCTGGCGCTGTACCAGCAGAACGATATGCCCGGCGCGGAAGCTGCGTTCGCGAAGGCGGCGATGCAGGATCCGGCGGATACGCAGTCGGTGCAGATGCGGGGTGTGGCACTGTTTCGCATGGGAAAGCCGGCGGAGGCGATTCCGTATTTAGAGCGAACCCACCGGTCTGGGCAGCCTTCTGGGCAGTCTTCTGAGAAGCCTGCCGCGGGAGCGACCGCGGCACCGAAGAGCTCGCTTGCAGCTGCGAATGTGGATACGAACTACGTGCTGGGCCTCTGCTACATGGATACCCGGCGCTATGACGAGGCGCGCGGGGCCTTTGCGACCGAGTATGGGTTTCGTCCGGAGTCGGCGGAGGCGTACTTGCTGGCGGCGCGCTTGCTGTTTCGCCGCGAGTACACGCCCGCAGCGGAGGAGAGTGCGCGCAAGGCGGTGGCGCTCCAGCCGAATCTGCCATTGGCACATGCGCTGCTGGGGGAGATAGCGCTGGCGAAGTCGCAGATCCCGGAGAGTATTGCAGAGTTCGAGAAGGAGCGGAGCATCAATCCGCTCTATGGCGGGCTGTACGACCGCCTGGGCGATGCGTACGCGCGTTCGGGCGAGTACGCCAAGGCGCAAGAGGCTTTGGACCGCGCGGTTTTGCTGGAGCCGACGTCGACCGGCCCTTACATCCTGTTGGGAAAGGTGCTGCTGAAGCAGCACGATCCGGCAACGGCGACCATGTACCTGGAGCGGGCGGCGCACATGGACCCCAATAACTATATGACTCACAGCTTGCTGGGACAGGCGTATCGCGCGGCGGGACGGAACGAAGAGGCTACGCGGGAGACCCAATTGTCCGAGCAACTGCAGGCGTCCACCACTCCAAGGCTGAGCACGCCCAAGGCGGAGACCCCCAAGTAGATGCGCACGGACGGGTCGCAGCGGCGGGTGCTCCGGTCGTGGCTGATTGTGGGTGGTGCAGTGGTCTTTACTGGTGCGTTTGCTGCTGGACAGGCCGGGAAACCCGCCGGGGAGAGAGTCGCTGGAGCGACAGATGTGCAGGCTGCGGATGCCGCCTTTCGCCGGGGTTATGCCGATCTGGCGCGCAATGACTACGGTGCGGCGCGCGCGGACTTTGAGACCGTCGTGCGGTTGGCTCCCCGGGTGCCGGAGGGGCACAGTGCGCTGGGGGCGGTCCTGCTGGCCTTGGGCAGGTACGAAGAGGCGGCTGCGCAGCTGGAGCATGCTCTGGTTTTGAAGCCCGAGGAGGTTGGCGCGAAGACGAATCTGGCGCTGGCGTACTCCCGGGCCGGGATGCACGCGAAGGCGGTCCCGCTCTTCCGTGAGCTGGAGGCGGGTGCTGCAGCGGGTTCAACACCTTCAGAGCCGTTGGGCGCCGATGTAGAGGAGGCCTATGGGCGTTCGCTGGCGGTGACGGGCGATCTTCTGGGTGCTGTGGCTCACTTACAAAAGGCCATAGCGGCAGACCCGAAAAATGCGGGGGCGCATGATGCGCTCGGCTCCTTGTATGCGCAAGAGAAGCACTGGGCGGAGGCGAAAGCAGAGTTCGAAGAGGCGATCCGGCTGGAGCCCTCTTCCGGGCCGGCGCATTTGCACCTGGGCAGCGTGCTGCTGGAGACCGAAGGGGCGCATGCCGCACTGCCGGAGCTGCAAACGGCGGTGAGCATTGCGCCGGCGGACGGGGGGGCGCAACTGCAGCTGGGCCTCGCTCTGCTTCAGTCCGGGGATGAGGCCGATGCGTTGCGGGTGTTCCAGCGGGCGGCGGCGTTGGCTCCGCAATCGCTGGAGATTCGGTATCAGCTGGCGTTGGCGCTGCAGGCAAATGGGCGGGAGAAGGAGGCGATTCCGCTGTTTCGGGATGTAATGGCGGGGCAGCCAGGGAATGCGGCGGCGAAGACGAATTTGGCGCTGGCGCTGGTGCAGGAAGGTGACGCGAAGTCGGCGATCCCGCTCTACAAGCAGGCGCTAGACCAGATGCCTGAGAGTGCTCCGGAGACTGCTGTCGTCCACCAGGATCTGGGTGTGGCCTACCTGCAGCAGAGCGATCTGGACGATGCGATGCGCGAGTTCAGAACAGGGCTCAAGCTCCAGCCCGATAACCAGCAGCTGCATTACGACCTTGGGCTTGCCTACAAATTGAAGGACAATCCTGCGGCCGCGATCACGGAGCTTGAGACGGCGGCGCGGCTGGATCCAAACTCGCCGGACCCGCCGTATACGTTGGGTGTTCTGTATATGCAGGCGGGGCGGTTCGACGATGCAGCGGCACAGCTGGAACGCGCGTTGGCACGGCGGCCGACGAATGGGGATGGGTGGGCGATTCTGGGCAGCGTGCGCAAGCAGCAGAATAAATTGCCGGAGGCGGCCGACGCGCTGCGGCACGCGATTGCATTAGCGCCCGAACAGCCGGGGGCGCACATTACACTTGCGGGCGTGCTGGCCGAGCAAGGGCAGAGTGTGGAGGCAAAGGCCGAGCGCAAAAAGGCGGCGGAGCTGACGCAGGTAGCGGTGAACCGGCAGCGCGCGACCTTTGCTACGAACACCGGCACGATGCTGCTGCAAAAAGGGCAGATAGCGGACGCGGTGGAGCGCTTTACGGAGGCGGTGGCGAGCGATCCAGGTTTCGCGCCAGCGCATGCCGGGCTGGCGGCTGCGCTTACGCGGCAGGGACGCGGGGCGGAGGCGGCGGTTGAGCGGGCGAAGGCGGAGGCGCTTACGAAGCCGGAGCCTTAGGCTCTCGTGAGCAACAAGGGCTAAGGATGGTTTTGCAACAGAGTTCCGAGTGTGATCTCTAACTTCTCTCCATCAAGCGGGAGATGCCGCTGGTCCCCGGTCGATACGATCTTGCCTTGCGCATCGATCAGCACCAGCGTCGGCCATTCGGAGATCTGAAATTTGGTGTCGAATAGGTCCTTGTTGAACCTGGCCTGTGGCCAAGAAATTCCCTTATCCCTGACAAGCTTTTGCGATTTCTCCGGAGTCTCATCGCCATTCATTCCGAGAATCTCGAAACCGCAATGTATGACTCCGAAGAAGAATTGTTGTGCGCGCTAAGGCTGCAGGACGACTTTAAGAGAGTTTGTCCCGCTGGCCATCATCTCGATGGCTTCGGCGAACTGCTCGAGCGGGAAGGTGTGGGTGACGATTCCGCGCATGTCGATCTTGCGGCGATGGATGTAGTCGATGGCCCGGGGATAGGTGTAGGGGCCGAGGTGCGAGCCTAGGATGTCGAGCTCTTTGCGGTCGCTGATGATGGACCAGTCCACGGTTGCGGGCTCGCTGAAGACGCTGAATTCGACAAACCTGCCCAGCTTGCGCAGCATCATCAGCCCTTGGTTGACGGCAAGGTGGTGCCCGGTTGCTTCTACGTAGATGTCGCAACCGTAGCTGCCGGTGATCTCGCGAATGCGCGCGATCACATCCATCTGCCCGGGGTTCCAGACCTCATCGGCGCCCATGCGTTTAGCCAGCTCCAGGCGCGGTGCGCGCATATCTAATACGATCAGTTTTTTTGGATTCTGCATGCGGATCTGTCCGATGATGCCGAGCCCGAGCGTCCCCGCACCGGCGACGACAACGACATCGTCCGGCTTGACATCGGCCCGGTCCGCCGCATGGAGCGAGCAGCTGAGCGGTTCGATAAGAATTGCTTCCTCCGGCGGGATGTTGTCTGGCACTTTGTGGACGATGCTTTCCTTGGTGTAGATCATGTACTCGGCCATGGCGCCGTTGACGTTGCCCTGGAAGCCGTAGAGGTCGTGCCGTTCGCACATCCAGTATTTGCCGGTCTTGCAGAAGCGGCATGCCCAGCAGGGCACGATCTGTTCGGAGATGACGCGGTCGCCGACCGCGACTCCGCGCTTCTCCGCTCCCGGCCCGAGGGCGACCACGCGGCCCACGAACTCGTGTCCGGGGATGACGGGAGGCTTCACGTACTGCGGCTGATCCTTGTCGCCCCAGAGCGAGGGAGCGCCGTGAAAGGTCTTCACATCGCCCATGCAGATGCCGCAAAGCTCGACTTTGGTGAGGATCTCTTCCGGAGCGGGGACGGGGACCGACACCTCCTGCAGCCGGTAGTCATATGGCGCGTAGCATACAACGGCTTTCATCGTCTTCGGTATCTGAGGGGCGGGGATGTGCGGCGCGGTGTGCTGATCTGCAGGACTTTGACTTACCGGCGTCGCCATTCGATCTCTCCCTGCAGTTGCGTTGTGGGCTTGCTCATCGCAAGCCAGTCGAGCCTGATCGTACACTTCTGCAGAAAAGCGAGCCAAGTTGGCTGGCGCACCTGCAACGTAAAGGCAAAGACCAACCGCATATCCCAACCGCTGCGTTGACGCCTGCGTGCAACTGCGGTCGGGATGATTCTGGATTGAGTCTCATTGCCTGATCAGGGCGTCGCGACCTGTCTCCACCTTCATGAGAAGAACGCGACTAGGCCGCTGATGCCATCTTGCAGCCCGTGGGCCAGCATTCCGGGGCGCAGGCTCTTGCGCCAGTAGGCAAGTAGTCCCAGCAGCCATCCGTGGACCATCACGACAACCATCGCCTTGCCGTAGAACCCGTGGCCGAGGGCAAAGGTTACCCCTTGCAGGAAGATAGCGAATACACGGCTGCCGGTCCACGCGCTGAACTGTTGCGTGAGGTATCCGCGGAAGATGAGCTCTTCACAAAAGCCGCCGCCCGACGTGGCGAGTACCAGCCATGCCACAAGCTCGAGTATGGTCTTGGGCGTGATGCTGGCCAGGGTGTTACTTGTGTTGCCCCCAAGAAGATGAAACAGAATTACTCCCAGCGGTATTGCGACAACAAGAAACGCAACGGCAAGTCCTAAATCTCTGAAGAATTTTACCGGCGGAATTGGGTTCTTAATCCAGCCGGATGTTTAGTGCGAGAAGAGACAAAGAATCGGGTTGAACGGCTGGGTGCTCCACTCATTGTTGCCGCCGAGCTGCACAATCCAGACTTGCAACTCTCGCTCATTGCTGGAAATGTGGATGTGGGAATGGTACAAGCCAACTTTCTACGGACACACACTTTGCGCACTCAATTAAGCGTTATTGAGCATCCGAATTTTAATCTTTCAATCAGGATCGCTTTCTTTCGCGGCAGGTATCTTGGCACACGAGAGCAGGTAGCCCTCGAACTTGAGCGGATACTCTTGAAACACTTCGAAGGTGCCGGTGAGACCACCCTTCCGATTCATTCTGAGGATTGTGGCTGCCAGGGTTTATCCAGGCACTAATCGGGATGCGGCTTCCTTGCGCTCTTTTCACGCTGCCGCCGGAGATGCTCCAGGCTGCCGGGCAGACGATGGATGTGGGCGATTTGGGAGCGAGTTCGGGGTGTAGGCTGTCCGCGTTATTTGACAGCGCGGGTGGGCCGGTAACCGGAGGGGTCGAAGCCGTCCGGGGCCCACGCGTCGACGATCGCCTGTGTCACTGCAGCGATGGTGAGCTCACCTTCATTGTCAGGGGACCAGCTGTGGTCCGCATTGTTGTAGGTGAAGACCGAGATCAGAATGGGTCCCTGCTTGGTTGAGATCAGGCCAACGTCGTTGCGCACTGCATCGAGAGCGCCAGACTTGTTGCCCATCGAGGCGTCTGCCTGTTCTGCATTTTCGTGGTCGAGGTAGCGGGGCAGAGCGTCGCGGTAGAACTGCTTCTGTAGCATGGTCAGCATCACGGTACACAGCGCGTCGTCTGCCTGCTGTGGACGCTGAAGATCGCCGGGAAATTGGCAGCGGTAGATGTGTGAGAGCAGCGTTGCCATCTCGTGCGGCGTGGTCTTGCCGAGTCCGAAGTCTTTCTGGTCGGACGGCATGGGCTCTGTTGCGGGAGTAAAAACCTTCTTGTAGAGCCAGGTGTTTTTCAGGCCGAGCGCTCCCGTTTCCGCGTTGATGTTCTTGAGGCCGAGCTTGTCGATGGCCAGGTTGGTAGCGGTATTGTCGCTCTGCGTGATCATCAGCATGAGTACGTCTTTAAGGGTGAGCGTCACCGGCGTATCGAAGAGCTGCAAGACGCCCGAGCCGCCGACCTGATCCTCTTTGCGCAGGACGATGGGATCTTCCAGGCGCACGGTCCCGTGCCGCACCTGCTCCATGGCGTCGAAGAGGATGGTGAGTTTGATGACGGAGGCGGTCTGCACTGGGCGGTCGGCGTCAAGGCTGACGCTCTGCCCGGTTTTGAGGTTCTCCGCGAAGAGCGCAACCTTCCCGTGATGGGCCGCTGCGATCTGTAGCAATCGTTGTTGCATATGGGAGGAGGCTGGCGCTGGCTGTTGTCCTCCCGCCGTCCACGCAGCAATTGCACAGAGTAGTGATGTCGTTAGCAACTTTGAGTTGGTGCGCAGGTCAGCCTCTTTCCTGATGGCGATAGACCATTTTCAGGGTAAGTGTAGTCGAGCCGTTAGTTCGCTACATATCGTTGGTTGAGCGGCGCTTCGCGCCGATTCTCAAATACAAGATGAAGCAGGTCTTTCGACTCCGCCTTCGGCTACGCTCAAGATGACAAACGGCACAACCTGTTAACGAGTCACCACCTTAGAAGGTAAGTTTCAGGGCGAGCTGCATCAGGCGCGGATCTCGGTAGTTGGTGATCTGCCCATAGGACGAGCTGGTGGTAGAGGTACTTACCGCGTCGAAGTTGGTGTGGTTGAAGGTGTTGAAGCTTTCGGCGCGGAACTGCAGCACCGCGCCTTCGACGATCTTGAAGTCCTTGAAGATCGACAGGTCCCAGCGCTGGAAGCCGGGGCCGGTGACCGTGCCACGCCGTTCCGTTCCAGGACGCGCTTGGCCGGTGGGCACTGCAGCAAATGCCGAGGTGTTGAACCACTTGGCGATGGTGCGCGGCGCGCCGGAGTTCGGGTTGCCGATCTGGTCCGGACGCGCGCCGGAGAGGCTGGCGCTGTTCAGAGTGCCTTGTCCCGCGGGGTCGGCGCTGGTGGTGACCGTGAGCGGCAGGCCGGAGTTCGCCGCCACCACGCCAGAGATCTCCCAGCCGCCAAGCGTGTGGCCGACGATGCCCCGTTGCGTGCGGAAGAAGGGCAGGAAGTAGACGAAGTCTCCGGTAAAGACATTGCGGCGGTCCAGCTGACTCAACCCATACTCGCCGGCAATGTCGTAGCTATTCTGCGGGGCGTTGCTCCGGTCACTCTGGTTATTGGTGAGCGCCTTGGACCAGGTGTAATTCAGGTCGAGCAGTGAGCCGTCCTTAAACTGCCGCCGCATGTTGGACTGGAGTGAGTTGTAGTTGGAGGTGAACCGCGGCTGTACCTGGTTGATGGGGCCATAGCCGAGATAGGGCCGGATGCGGTTGAGAGTTTGGGTGTTCGCGCGCGTGATGCCGCCGGACGCCGCCAGCCCTGCAGTGACATAGGCGCCGGGCAGGGGCTGGTTCACGTCCACGATGCCCAGCAGGTGGATTCCGGTGGCGCCCACATAGCCGATGTCGAAGATCCAGCCAGGGCTGAGCTGCTGTTGCAGGTCGAGGCTGTACTGCTGGACGTAAGGATCCTTGGGCAGATAGGGCGAGGCTCGCAGCGACGGCGGAACGAGGCTGAGCCGTGGCGTACCCGCGGCTGGATTGCCGAAGGACGCGTTGATGATAGTGGGGTCCTGCACGTAGGGGATATTGCCGAAGATGTTCTGCTCGTAGATGCCGAAGAGAGTGGCGTCGTAGGCGATGCCGTAGCCGCCGCGCAAGGCGGTGCGGCCATTGCCGGAGACGTCGTAGGCGAAGCCGATGCGGGGGGCGAAGTCCAGCTTGGCCTGTTCGCCGACATGGCTGCCGAAGGGCGAGTTCTTGCCGCCCAGGATGACGCCGTTGAGCGGGTTGTAGGCGGGGTTGGGGGTAGCGCTGCCCGTGCAGGGGGCTGTGGTGCAGAGATTCCCACTTGTGGTGATCGCAGGCGCCTGGGACGCGCTATAGGTGCGGGGGTCGAAGTTGCTCAGCCGGTTGGTGGCGTCGATGGGCTGCTGAAAGAAGGAGTAGCGGAGGCCGGCGTTGAGCGTGAGCCGCGGCGTGACCTTCCAATCATCCTGCGCGTAGACCTCGAACTGGTTGGTCTGGATGTCGGGTGTGAGGTCGACCGAAGACTGGTTGAAGCTGACCGCATAGCCGGCGAGAAAGGCGGCGAAGGATTGCTGAAAGGCAGTGCCGGTGACGCCAGCGGGCGTGGTTCCGCCGCCGAAGGTGAAGGCGCCGGCATTGTCGCCGCCGGCGTTTTCCGTCTTCTGGTAGTGGAAGTAGGTTGCGCCGAACTTGAGCGAGTGCCCGCCCAGGACCTTGGTCACGTTGATGAATGGGTTGTGCTCGCGATTGTAATCCGCGTAAGGGCCGAAGCTGGAAAAGCCGGAACCGCCGGTGATTACGACCGAGGGTACGCGCGACAGGGTGGAGGTGAAGGGCAGAACGGGCTTGATGTCCGGCGAGTTGGCCTTCGCGATGCCGCCGATGGGGGTGCTCACGATCGCGCCGCGCGAGTAGGCATAGCCGGCGTCGAGCAGGAAGGTGGGCGAGAAGACATAGGTGCCGTGGACGAGGATGTTGCGTCCGGGGGAGTTGGTGCTGGTGGTCTGCACGCCGGGAAGCGGACCGCCCGCAACCGCGCTGCTGAAGAGGCCAGCTGGCTCGATGGTGGGGATCGAATCATTGATGAAGTGACCGTAGACGCTGAACTTGCTCGAGAAGTAGTGGTCGATGCGCACCAGCTCCTGCGTCGCATTGTAGACGTTGCGCGCGGTGTAGATCAGTCCGTGGGGATCGATGGGGCTGTTGGGCAAAGGCACGTTGGCGTAGAGGTCTTTGAGGTAGGCCTGCGCTGTCGGGTCAATGACTGTGACCTGCGAACCCTTGGTGAGGCAGGCGCCGGTAGCCGTGTTGTAGCTAGTGCACACGATGGCAGGGCCGAAGTTTCCTTGCCGCTCTGCCGCGGTGGCCACGTCGATTCCAGAGGGGGCAACGTAGGTGATGACACGCCGGAACTCCTGCGAGAAGAAGAAGAAGGTCTTGTTCCGCTCCGTGTTGTACACATGGGGGATAAAGACCGGACCGCCGACCGTGTAGCCGAAGTCGTTATAGCGGAGCGCAGGACGCTTCTGATGCCCGAGGTTGTTGAGGTAGCTGTTGGCGTTGAGCACGTCGTTGCGGAAGAACTCGTAGGCGCTCCCGTGCAGTCCGCTGGTGCCGGAGCGCGTGATGACGTTGATCTGCCCGCTGGCGCTGCGCCCGTACTCGGCGCTGTAGGTGCCGCGCAGTGTCTTGAACTCCGCGATTGCATCCACGCTGGGGTAGGTGAGCAGTGTCAAGTTCGTGCCGCGGTCCACGTTGTCGGCCCCGTCGAGGGTCCAGTTGTTGCCAGAATTGCGCTGGCCGTCGATGGAAAAGCTGACAACGTTCGTCTCGCCCGATGGATTGGAGAGGCCGATGTAGAGTTGATCGCCACCGCCATAGACGACGCCGGGCTGCAAGGCGATCAGCTGCTCGTAGTTGCGATTGTTGAGCGAGAGTTGCCGGATCTGAGTGCCGTCGATGAGTCCGGCCAGCTGCGCCGAGCCGAGGTTGATCTCGAGCGGGCTCGCCTGCACATTGACGGTCTGCGCCGCTGTGCCCGGCTTCAGGACAAGATCAAAGGTCAGCGTGTCGTTGGCGTTCAGCTTAATGCCGGAGAGCTGCGTGTCGCTGAAGCCTGTGTCCGCCACAGTGAGGGCATAGGTGCCGACGGGCAGAGCGGTGAAGGAGTAGCGGCCCGCGCCGTCGGTCTGGTAGGTGCGCAGGTTGCGATGTTGCTCAGAGTTGGCGATGGTGACACTTGCGCCCGCCACCAGCGCTCCGGCTGAGTCTTTGACAACGCCGCTGATGGCGCCAGCTACGTTCTGCGCGACTGCTTGAGGGATGCAGCAGGAGACCAGGAGAGCGCAGAGTGCCACTCTCGGCGGTGCATAGGACTTCCTCAAAAACAAGATAGCTTTGGACCCGAACATGGCGCTCTCCCAAAAAGTGGTACGTGCAAAACAGCAGTATGTGAATGATCTTTGTGTCGCGCGTGAACCGCGGACTTGCCCATTTTCAGGATAGGTGCAGACCGGCGAACAGAGGTGAACGTGGCCGTTCTCCGAGGAATGGCCACATAGAGCGGGTCTTTGCGCGAGCCTCAGTAACCCTGAAAATGATCTGCCAAGTAAAGTAACGTACCTGTAACAATGCGGCAAGAGAAAAGGAGCCGGTTTTGGTGGGTTCGCGAGCGGTCGTTTAGTAAAGCAGGTATGGCTGCCGCCGTGCTTCAAACGATTGCAGGCTCTCGCGCCATTCGTCGGCGATACGTCGTGGATCCGTCCCTGCGGTGAGGGCGTCTAGTGTCTTACTGTTCAGGAGGGCGCGACCCATCTTCGCCAGCCCGAACTGCGCTCCGTAGATCGCGTGCAGTGCTGCGGCCAACTCCACGCCGAGTTCGGGCGCGTCGAGCACCGCGCGGTCGGTGATGAGGATGTCGACCCCGCCGCACACCATGCCGCTGTAGGGGTAATTGCCCTGCGGCGTGAAGCGTACCGGCACAAAGCGAACGCCCGCGATGAGGCGCGCATTCATGTGGGCAGCAAAGGCGAGCGGATCGATCCACGGCGCGCCTATGCGTTCGAAGGGAGTATCGGTGCCGCGGCCGACAGAAAGGTTAGTGGTCTCCAGGAGTCCAAGACCGGGATAGAGAGCGGCGGCAGTGACGCTGCGCAGGTTGGGTGACGGATCGGTCCAGACGAGGCCTGTGGCATCGAACCAGTCGCCGCGTTGCCAGCCCTTCATAGCGATCACGGTCAGCGGAGCGTGGAGATTCCGCTCGCCGTTGTCATAGCGGGCCAGCTCGCCGAGCGTCATGCCGTGGCGCACGGGCAGGGAAGTGTAATTGGTGTAGCTCTCCGTGCCGGGATCGCTGACCGGGCCCTGGACGGAGGAGCCGGTGATGGGATCGGGCCGGTCCAGCACGATGATGTTGGTGCCGGTTTTGGCCGCGGCTTCAAGGAAGTAGCCGAGCAAGGTTTCGTAGGTGTAGAAGCGCACGCCGGCATCCTGCAGGTCAAAGACTACGGCGTCCAGCTCTCGTAGCTGCTCGGCTTTCGGGCGTCGGTCGGCGTCGGTGGCGCCGTAGAGGCTCACGACCGGCAGGCCGCTTCCGGCGTCCGTGTCGTTGCGGATGTCGGTCGTATCTGCCGTCCCGTGGATGCCGTGCTCGGGGCTGAAGAGGGTGGTGAGTGTGAGCCCGGGTAGTTCGCTGGTCGCGGCTTTCAGGACGTCGATGGTGCGGCGGTCTTCGCGGTCCAGGCCGGTCTGGTTGGTCACCAGGCCCAGGCGCAGCTTGCCACCATGCTTCTGCAGCAGCGGACGCAACTGGGCAAAGTGCTCCGCCTTAAGTACATCGATGCCGGTAAAGACGTTGCCATTGCGATTCCCAACGAGACGCTGGCCGGCTATAGCTTCGTTGTAGCCGGTCAGTGCAAATTGTCTGGAGGATGGAGTTGCGTATAGGTCGAGAGCGGCCGCGACGGCAGTGGCGATACGCCCACGGAGCGGCGTGATGTTATGGCCCGCGTGTGGGTGAACGCTGTTGGCCAGGATAACCACGTAGGTGTCGCTTGCAGGGTCCATCCACAGCGATGTTCCGGTGAAGCCAGTGTGGCCGAAGGACCCGATCGCGAAGAGCTCTCCGCGATTGCCCGAGTAGGCGGAGTCGATGTCCCACCCGTAGCCGCGCAGTTGCGTTGCGTTGGGCGGCTGTTCGGGCGTAGTCATCTTGAGGAGCGTTGCGCGCCGCAGCGGAAAGGTGCTGGGCTTGCCGAGGAGGCGGTTGAGCAGGGCTCCAGCGTACTTCGCGACATCGTCCGCTGTGCTGAAGAGACCGGCGTCTCCGGCGACGCCGCCCATGCGTCTTGCCGTGGGATCGTGGACGACGCCGCGAAGCATCTTCCCGTTCTCGTCGTACTCGGTGGGAGCGATCTGCGATAGCTCGGCGGAGGAGGGGAGGAAGCCCGAGTGCGCCATGCCGAGCGGCCCGAGTATATGCCTCTGCGCATATGTATTGAGCGGCATGCCCGAGAGCTTCTCGACGATCTCCTGAACGACGATGAAGTTGATATCGCTGTAGCGGAAGACCGCGCCGGGCGGCGACTGGGGAGCGACCGCGTTCGCGCGGGCAAAGCCCTCTGCTTTGCCACTCCACTCGCTGCGTAGGTCGAGGTCCGGCGGCAGGCCAGAGTAGTGCGTGAGCAGTTGCCGGACGGTGATCTCTCCTTTGCCTGCCGCCGCAAACTCCGGGATGTAGTGCGCGACAGGGTCCTCCAACCGCAGCTTTCCTTGCTCAACCAGCTGCATCGCTGCGAGCGCTGTAATCATGGGCTTGGTGAGCGAGGCCATGTCGAAGACTGTGTCGGCCGTCATGAGTTCAGGGGAGATGGGCTCACGCGTGGGCTCGAGCGAGCGGTCGCCATAGGCCTTGCGGAAGACGACTTTACCCGCGTGCCCGACTTCGATGACCGCACCCGGCAGCTCATGCGCGGAGAGTGCGCCTGCCATGATGGCGTCGATGTCCGCGAACGATGGGTCAGTGCTGGGGGCCTGCGCGAATGCGATGTGCGACCGAGCAGCGGGGCCGCAGAGGGCGCAGCAGCAGAGCAGCGTCAGGAGGATGGGCCGGATATGTTTCTTCATTTAGCTACATCTTTTCGGCGGTCGGGCAGCAGCATGCTCCCAGCCATTCCAACCGCAAAGGTGAGCAGCGAACCTATCGTGACGAACCAAGTCCAGGCAATCTTCGGAAGCGTGAAGGTAAACCCTCCGGCGTGAAGATGGAGTGAGTGCGATTGCTGCCATAGCAGGATGTTGACGACCAATCCGCAGACCATGCCGAGGATGGCGCTTGACTCGGTCGCTCGCCGGGTGAGCGTGCCCAGAAGGAAGACGCCAAGCAGCGAGCCGTACGCAACAGACGTGATGGAGAGGCCGATCTCGACCACGTGTCCGCCGCCGCGCGAGAGCAGCGCAAGGCCGAAGAGCACGACGGACCACACGACCATGAAGCTCCGCGAGATGCGTGCACGGAAGCGCTCGTCTGTGCCTGGCTTCCATTTGAGATAGAGGTCGACGACGCTGGTGGAACTGAGCGAGTTGACGGCGGCACTTAGGTTCGACATGGCTGCGGCGAGAATGGCTGCGACCATAAGGCCGGCGAGTCCGTGGGGCAGCTGCTGGACGATGAAGAAGGGAAAGACGCGGTCGGGAGGTACGCCGGCAGCGCCTCGATTGAAGAAGTAAAGCCCGGTTCCGATCGCCAGGAATAAGGCGAACTGGACGAAGATGACGGCGCCGCTCGAGAGCAGCGCAAGGCGGGACTGCCGGAGCGTCCTGGCAGCCATGAGTCGCTGCACCATCAACTGATCCGTGCCGTGGCTGGCCATGGTCAGAAAGCAGCCACCTATCACACCTGACCAGAATGTATACGTCGCGGTTACGTTTAGAGCGAAGTGGAAGACGGTGAGCTTGCCACTAGCGGATGCGGTGCTGTGGAGAGCAGGCCATCCGCCGGGAACTTTGTGGATCAGGGTAAAGGCCGTGACCAGCGTGCCAAATAAGTAGATCACCATCTGGATCACGTCGGTCCAGATTACCGCGGCGAGGCCACCCTCGATGGTGTAGATCAACGTGAGTGCGCAGAGCAGGGCAATGGAGATCACGTCCGGTGTTCCGATCGCAAGTCCAACCACGATTGCCACGGCAAAGACGCGCACGCCCTCTGCGGCTGCGCGCAGCAATAAGAATAGGAGCGCAGTGAGCTGGTGGAGCCGCGGGCCAAAGCGCTCGCCGATGACTTGGTATGCCGTGAGCAGCTCACCGCGGAAGTAGCGCGGCAGAAAAAGGATGCAGACCACAACGCGGCCGAGCAGATAGCCAAGCACCAGCTGGAGGAAGCCCCAGTCGCCGCTGTACGCCAGGCCCGGCACGCTGATGATGGTGAGGGTGCTGGTCTCAGCGGCGACGATCGAGAGCGCGATGGCCCACCAAGGAATCGATTTATTCGCCAGGAAGTAGCTGGCGAGCGAGCGCTCCCGCTTGCGAAAGCGCAGACCGAAGAGCGTGATGCCCACCAAGTAGGCGAGCACAATCAGGAGGTCCGCTGCGCTCAGACGCGTGTGTGTGATCGAGAGTGGCGTACCCAGGGCGGCTTCGAGCAGTGTCGTCTTCTTTCATGCTGAATTATTGCTGCGTGGAAGGCAAGCCGAGATCGGACGGAGAGGGAAGCGTCTTGGTCGCAGCCCATTGCGCGCGGGCCGCTAAGAAACGGTCTGCGCGACCGATCCAGAGCTGTGTGGTGAGGTCGTAATGCGCGAGCACATTGCCCAGCCAGTAAGGCCGGTTCTCCCGGAGCCAGAGCTCGGAATACCGGGTCCCTGTGAACGTGTAGCCATCGCGCATGTCCTCGCATAGACCGTTGACACCGGCGATGTTCCAGAGCACGCGCGAGATTTCCCGCGCTTTCACTTTATCCGATTGCGCCGCAATTGCTTCCGAGTAGAACTTGACGATCTCATCGGCGGTCTCGAACTTCTGGCCGATAAAGTCCAGCCTGCGTGCGCCTAGCTCCAGCGCATCGAGCGCGTCCGTTTCCCGCAGTTCGGACTGCTGGCGCGCCTGCCTGGCCAGGATGATTGCTTGCTCGGCATGCAAACGCAGCTCGTGATTCAGCGGACGCATCTCGGCGGAGAGGACTTGCCCCTGGGGGCTCCATGGGTCCATCCAAAAGAGCACATCGGTGCTTACTTTTATCTGGGCCTCCGTAAGCACCTTGTTGGCAGCCATCATCTCTTGCTGCGCCTCGTCGATTTTCCCGCTGGTGTCGCCATGAAAGACCGGGCCGAAGCTGCGCTGGTAATCCGCAACGTTGCTCGCACCGGGCTGCCAGCCAGCCGCCGCGCCGAAGAGGACGCCGTACCAATCGTCGAGGAATAATCCCTCGCCGTCGTCGTTCCACACAGTGTTGATCAGGCCGGTGCTGCCGGCACGCTGACCATCGCGCACGAAGCCCTGAATGTTTGCAAGCGCGTAGTTGTTATCCGGGTAAACGCGGTTCCAGTTGTTGACGCCGGAGCCGACCCAGGTCTCCATACCGGCGTCTGTATAGGGCTTGAGCCATCGGTTGAAGCCGCCCGGGACCGGGTTGTACTCCCACGCGACGGCGATCATGTCTTTCGGCAGGGTTTTTACCAGCTGCGGGTCATTCATCGCGACATCGCCCCAGAAGAGCAGTCTGCGGTGTAGCGGCGTGAGGCGGGTGTGAATTTGCTTAAGGAAGTCGATGTACACCGCGCCCAGGCCTTTCGCCCTGACCTCGCCCTCGGTGCGGCCGCGGCCCAGGTCAAAGGTTTCATCCGCTCCGATGTGCAAGAAGGGACCGGGAAATTCGCGCGCGATCTCGTCGTACCACTGCGTGATCAGGTCGAGCACTCCATCCTGACCCGGCGCCAGCACGTTTCCCAGCGGCGTCTCGGCGAGATCGGCATACTTCTCATAGGTGAGCGTGTGATGCAGATGGCCAAAGGTTTCCTGCTCCGGGATGATCATGACATGGTACTTAGCGGCAAATGTAACTAGCTCGCGTACATCTGCAGGCGTCATGCTGCCCCCGGGCCACGCCGGCAGCGGATGGGAGGCATAGGCGAGCGTGTGCTCGAAGTATGGAGAGTAGACGTTCACCTTATAGGCCGCGAGCGTGCGGATCTGCCGTTTTTGGAAGTCGAGTGTCGGGATCGGGCCGCGAGAGAGATCGTCGTGCAGGCCGCGATAGCGCATGGCTGGCCAGTCGCGGATGACGGCCGTCGTGAGTGTCGCCTTTTCGCCGGTCCCGCTGATCATCTGCTTGACGGTCTGCGCTCCGTAGAAGATGCCGGTGTCGCTCGCCGCCACCACTGCAAGCGTGTGGCCTGCGGGCACGATGGCATAGCCTTCCTCGCCCATCGTTGGATCCATCGTCGTTCGCTCTCCGGAGAGGTGGGCCGTTGAGAGCAGCGCCCGTCCGCGAGGCGTTCCTGCCCGTACGAACTCGATCGACCGGCCACCGGCAGAGCTTTTCACGTCGAGCGTTCTCAGCCAGTCGCGAAGACCCGCGGCGGCAAATGCGTCGGCTGTGCTGCGCGGACTGACGACGCGAATGCCGTGAGACAACGGCCAGGGCTCACGGGCGGTGTACTCGCGAGGCTGCGGGATGAGAGGTGGGCGTCCTGATGGAGAAGGAGTACTCTCTGCGCCAGAGGGCGTGTCTGACTGAGCAAACGATGCAGGGGCGATCGCGATCAGCAATCCTAACAAAACGGAAGACGCGAGCAGGCGGCGTATCCGGCTGCGCTTTGCAGCGCACCCCGTGGACAGCCGAAGAGCCGATCGATCCAAAGGCATGGACCATACCGTATCTCACTTCGGGGTTTTCCTTCCAGGGCAGAAGGGAAGGTGTGTTGCTTAGAGGATGAGGTGATCTGTTTCTCAATACGGATCTGTGCTTCGAAGCCGCATTGCCTAGTGGCCAGCGGCGGCTTCGGATTGTTCGGAATGATGGCGTTGCCGATCCATCATCAGCTCCCTCCACGCAGCTTCTATGTGCGGGTTGTAGTCGGGCAACGCGCCAATGGTGGCTAAGGCGATCCCCTCCACTGGTGCTTTGGGAGTGCGGTCGGCGAAGAGCAGTCCGTTCGCCTCCTGATACGTGTCGGTGAACTGCGTGTAGCAGAAGCCCGCCAATGCCGGGAGCGAGCGGACCGTCTCCAACAGCGCGCTATATCGCTGCAACAGCTCCTCCGGCGTGTAGGAGCGGGAATAGCCCCATTTGCCACCGGTGCTTTCGGCAAGAGCGATGCCACCGAATTCGGTGAGCACAATTGGCAGGCCCGTGCTTATTGTGCCGTCCACGAGCAGCATGCGTCCGCCCGGTCGTTCACGTTTGAATAGACGCGCCTCGATATCATTCAGTCCGTAGCGGAGTCCGATGCGCTCGGGCTGATCGTCATAGTCGTGGATGCCGATGATGTCTGTGGCGACGCTCTCCCATCCATCGTTGCCGACCACAGGGCGCGTGGGGTCTAGCGTCTTCGTCAAATGATAGAGCGCCTGGACGTAGTTGCGCTGCGCCGGACTCTCCGGCAGGTCAGGCACGCCCCAGGACTCGTTAAAGGGAACCCAGGCCACAATGCACGGATGGCTGATGTCGCGATTCAGCACCTCCATCCACTCCCGCGTAAGCCGCTCGATGGAGTTGCGCGTATAGCGATAGGCGCTCGGCATCTCCTCCCAGACTAGCAGCCCCATGCGGTCAGCCCAGTAGAGAAAGCGAGGGTTCTCGATCTTCTGGTGCTTGCGCACGCCGTTGAAGCCCAGCTTCTTGGCTAGCAGTACATCCTGCAGGAAAGCGTCATCATCTGGAGCCGTCAGTCCGGTCTCTGGCCAGTAGCCCTGATCGAGCACCAGCCGCAGCGTAAGCGGGCGCCCGTTGAGAATAAAGCGATCGCCCTGGATCGCGATCGCGCGCAAGGCGGTGTAGCTTTGTACCCGGTCGATGACGGCGCCCCCCCGTTCCCGCAGCTCCAACTCGACGTCGATAATGGTGGGTGAGGAGGGGCTCCAGAGCAGGTCATTGCGGTAGTCGTCGATGCCTGGGTCGGAGAGCGCGATACGGCGATGCACCTCTCCCGCGATGACCGAGTAGGTGTCCTCCGCCAGGAGCTGGTCGCCCACGTGCAGCCGCACGGCGAGGCAGAATTCACCCCCTGAAGCGCCGCCGATATGCGCCTCCAGGCCAATCTCCCAGCATTCCAAACTGGAGGTCCATTTCAGGGCTTCGATGAAGCAAGCGGGAACGCTCTCCAGCCAGACGGTCTGCCAGATTCCCGTAGTGCGTGGATACCAGATCGAGTGAGGTTCGAGCTTCCAGTCCTGCTTGCCGCGCGGCTTGGCGAGGTCGAAGGGGTCGTCTTCGGCCCTTACGATGATCTGCTGCGGCGCGCGTGCGTCGGTGCCAAGCGCCTCGGTAATGTCCGCGTGGAAGGGTGTGTAGCCACCCTGGTGCGAACAGACCTTGGTTCCGTTTACCCAGACGGTGGCGCAGTAATCCACCGCGCCGAAGTGGAGCAGGAGGCGTTCTCCCGGCTTTAGCTCCGGCTGCGTGAAGGTGCGCCGGTACCAGACGGCACGATAGAAGCCGGTGTTGCCCACGCCGCTGGCCGCAGTCTCAGGGCTGAAGGGAACGAGGATAGTGGCGTTCCAGTCGACGGAATCCGGGTTGGCCCACGCCGCTTCTGGGTCGAAGGAGAAATCCCACTGCCCGTTGAGCGACGTCCATGCGCTTCTCTGGATGTGAGGGCGGGGGTACTGATGAGCACCTTCCGCCAGGGTGTTTTGCCGTATTGCGCTCAAGAGGTATGGATCTCCTGCGGGGGATGGCAGTTTCTTGTCTGAGTCGATCATAGTCCCGGGCCGGATTCAATCCCCTGATCGGTACGCTCGAGAGTTTTTCGCAGGTTGAGTAATTGAAACCGAGCCGGCAGCCGTGAGCGCGGCGGTGCTCAACCGGTACCTGGAAGTGAAAGCGCGGGCGTTGGTTTGACGGTTGCGCTCTCAGCTGGCGCTTTGCCGGCCGGCGTCTTGAAGAGCCAGAGCAGCAGCAGCGCAAAACAGCGCCGCGCCCACGGCAAATTTCAGCACCACCACCGGCGCGTGCGAGGGCGAAAAGAAGCCCTTCAGGACGCCAGCACCGATGAGCAACGGAACGATGCCAGCCATGAGCCGGACGGCGTCCGCGCCCGCCACGGCAAGAGCGGGCCTGCGACGGTAGATGCCCGGAAAGAGCAGCCCGACCGCTAGCCGGAATCCCGCGGCGCCTGTCAGCACAATCGAGGGCAGCTCCAGTGCTCCATGCGGCGCGACAAAGCTCCAAAGATCGACGCTCATGCCGGCGTGGGCGCAGGCGGCGCCAAGATTCAGGTGATCCAGCAGACCGGCAGACCGATCGGCCTGCTCGAAAGCATGAGCCGGAACCTGCTTCGTTTTATCGACTGGCTGCCCAGCCTCTACATCGCTGGCTGCATCAGCATCTTCGTTACGGAGCGGCAGCAACGGTTGGGCGATCTGGTTGCGAATACGCTGGTCGTGCACCGGGGCCGCACGGAAGCATCGCACGAAGCAGGAACCCACTCCCGCACATTTACAGCCTCTCTCTCCGAAGTTGCGCAGCCGCAGACGGTCGTGCGCCACAGTTCGCTGGCGGCCGATACGGTCGCTCAGCTCTCCCCGGCGGATCTGCAGGCGATAGAAAGCTTTTTGGCGCGTCGTCTCGATCTGCCTCTCGCCACCCGCGACGCACTCGCGCAAAAACTGGTAACCGCGATAGTTGCAAAGATACAGTCGGCCATTCCTCCGACCATGAGCGCGGAAACACATTTTTCGAGCAAGTGGCTTACACGCTGCGTGAAGTTCTTCACTTCGGAAAGCCGATGCGTTAGAGAGCTGGCTCTGCGGTGAGCCGGCGGTCGCTTCGGCCCGCAGCTTATACTGCGGTGAAGGGTACAGGTATGGGCGAGCAGACGGTTACGTGTCCGAAGTGCGGCAATGAGATCAAGCTAACGGAGTCGCTGGCGGCGCCGCTCGTCGCCAACGTACGGGCCGAGTACGAGAAGATGCTTTGGACGCAGCGAGCCGCAATGAAGACTCGCGAAGACAAGCTGAGCGCGCGCGCCGCCGAGGTGGACAAGGCTCAGGCCGATCTGCAAGCAAAGGTGCAAGAGCAGGTCACGGCGCAACTAGCAGCCGAAAGAAAAACCGTCGCCGCGGCCGAAGCGGTGAAGGCACGCACGCTGGTACAGCACGAGCTGGCACAGCGCGCAGAGGAGCTGAAGGATCGGGATGCGCGCTTGCAGACTCTGGAAGAAAAGCTGAAGGGAGCGCAGGCCGCTGAGGCGATGCTCATCAAAAAGGAGCGCCAGCTCGACGATGCCAGGCGTGAGCTGGACCTGAACGTCGAGCGTGGCGTCCAGACCGGACTGGAAGAGGCGCGCACCATCGCCCGCCGCCAGACCGAAGCCGAGATGGATTTGAAGATGAAGGACAGTGAGTACAAAATCACCGCGCTGAAAAAGCAGATCGATGATTTGCAGCGCAAGGCCGAGCAGGGCTCGCAGCAGACACAAGGAGAGGTACTGGAGCTGGCGTTGGAGGGTCAGCTGCGCGCGCGTTTTCCTTTGGACGTGATCGAGCCGGTAGCCAAGGGCGAGTTTGGTGGCGACGTGCTCCAACACGTGCGCGACAGCAGCGGCCAGCCTTGCGGAAGCATCTTGTGGGAGTCCAAGCGCACCAGCAAATGGCAAGATGGTTGGCTGCAGAAGCTGCGCGGTGACCAGCGAGCCGCCGGGGCTGAGCTGGCCGTGATCGTCTCGCAATCGCTTCCCAAGGACGTGACCCACTTTGACCATCAGGATGGCATCTGGGTCTCGAGCCTGAGCTGCACCGTACCGGTCGCTGTTGCGCTACGTCAGGCGCTGGTGCAACTAGCGCACGTTCGCCGCGCCGGCGAAGGACAGGAGACTAAGGTGCAGCAGGTTTATGCCTACCTTACCGGTCCGCGCTTTCGGCATCGCATCGAGTCTATTGTTGAGAAGTTCTCCGACATGCAGGACGACCTGGAGAAAGAGCGCAAGATGATGACCAAGCAGTGGGCCAAGCGCGAAGAGCAGATCCGGTGCGTGGTCGACGCGACCGCCGGGATGTATGGCGATCTGCAGGGCATCGCCGGCCGCAGCTTGCAAGAGATCGATGCGCTCGAGAGCAAGATGCTGCTCAGCGACGAGGTTTAGTCTCAGATATTTCTGATCGCCCATTCCGAGCGTGGCTTGCATTCCCCACCCGCTATGGAGCGTAATTGGACCACATCTATGCATAGACGCGAGTTTATAAAAAAACACTGGCACTCTTCTGGCCGCTGCCGCTATCTTGCCCTCCGCACTCTCAGCCGAATCCAAAGACACCGCGGAAAGTCCAGGCCGTCTGGTTCTGCCGATGAATCGCAACTGGCTCTATCACCAGCCAAAGTCGAGGGCGCCCAAGCCCCGGAGTTCGACGACTCGGGTTTCGAGCGTGTCGTCATTCCGCACACCAACGTCCGCCTGCCCTGGCATAACTTCGACGACAAGGATTATGAGTTCGTCTCCACCTACCGGCAGCGCTTCAAGCTTCCCCAGGCCGCGCGCGGACGCCGCGTCTTTGTTGACTTCGAAGGCGTCATGACAGCTTCTACCGTGTGGATCAATGGTGTTTCGCTTGGCGAGTATAAGGGCGGCTTTACTCCGTTCTCCTTTGAGCTCACCCCGCATCTTCGCGCTAATGGAGAGAATGTGCTCGCCGTGCAGGTCGACTCCACCGAACGCGCAGACATTCCGCCGTTTGGCTATCAGACCTTCGGTGGCATCTACCGCGAGATCGCTCTGCGCGTCGTTCCCGCCACTTACATCGACAACATCTTTGCCCATCCGAAAGACGTTCTCGGCGGCAGCCCATCGCTCGATGTCGACTGCTTCCTGGCCGGACAGCCGAAGGCAGGTGGGCCGATCACGATCGCCGTAGAGCTACGCGACGGCGAGCGCGTCTTGGGAAAGGAAACTTAAACTGTTACAGTACCCTTTTCCCGGGACCCCAATGCCGCGGCCGATCCCGCCACCAGCGCTCCGGCCTACGCCAGTACCGAGACCACGACCGATCCTGCGCGGCACACTGTCGCGCTCACTGGGCTGAAAGGTATCCAGCTCTGGGAGCTCGATCGCCCGCATCTCTACACCGTCCACATGCAGCTGCTCCGCTCCGGCCACGTAATCGATGAGGACACACGGCGCATCGGCTTCCGCGAGGCCACCTTCACCGACCATGGCTTCTCGCTTAACAGCAAAATTGTCAAGCTGCGCGGACTGGACCGTCACCAAACCTTTCCCTTTGTCGGCCAGGCGATGCCAGTGCGTGTGCAGCGGCAGGATGCCAAATCCTGCGCAATGGCTTGCACTGCAACATCGTGCGCACCTCGCACTACCCGCAGTCGCGCCACTTCCTGGACTGCTGCGACGAGATCGGCCTCCTGGTGCTGGAAGAGATTCCCGGCTGGCAGCACATTGGCCCCGAGCCCTGGAAACAGATCTCTATCGACAATGTTGGGCGCATGATCCGGCGCGATTGGAACCACCCGTCGATCATTCTCTGGGGCGTGCGCATCAACGAATCGCTGGACGACCACAGCTTCTACACCCGCACCAACGCGCTGGCGCACATGCTCGACCCCACGCGCCAGACCGGCGGCATTCGCTACTTCCAGGAATCCGAGTTCCTCGAAGACGTCTTCACCATGAACGACTTCGGCTTTCCGCTGAAGCCACCCAACCACCCGCGCTATCTCAATACAGAGTTCGTCGGCCACACCTTCCCCACTAAGACGACAGACGATGACGAGCGCCAGCGCGAGCACACCCTCCGCCATGCGCGCATTCACAACCAGCTCGCCTCCAATCCGCAGTATGCCGGCGGTATCGGCTGGTGCGCCTTTGACTACAACACGCACGCAGACTTTGGCTCCGGCGATCGCATCTGCTACCACGGCGTGACGGACATCTTTCGCGAGCCCAAGCCGGCCGCCGGTTTCTACAAGTCGCAGTGCGACCCGGCGGAGGAGGTCGTGCTTGAACCGGCCTTTCACTGGGCGCGGCGATGAGTCGATTGGCTTCACGGAGGCGGTGGTCTGCTCTAATTGCGATCAGCTTAAGTTCTTCGTGCGGGAAGGCAGCATCGAGAGCAATCCCTGGAAACCCATTGCGGAGCTCGAGCCGGATCGCGTGAATTTTGGCCACCTCACCTACGCGCCCTTTGTGCTGGACCTGCGCAAGCTCGATCTGAAGAAGCTCGACATCACCTGGGGAGACCTGCGCATCGACGGTTATGTAAAGGGGAAACAGGTGATCTCGAAGTCGCTCTCCGGCCGCGGCGTGGGACCGCAAATTCATGCTGCTGCCCGATGACCGCACGCTCACCGGTGAAGTTGAAGGTGCCGCGGGCCTGCGTCGGTTGCTCCGTCTGAACGCGGATGCGTTGGAAATTCACTCCTGCTTTCAATGTATGATTTCCGACGACTTTGGTGACATTGTCCAGTATCTGTGCGACATTCTCATATTCGCTGGAGACATAAAACTGCGGCGAACCGAAATTAGAAATGCCACTCACGACGAAGTAAGGCAGACCCCCATTCAGTGGCCCAAACGGAATGCCGCCCAACCCGAACGTGGGTGAAAGGTTCTGACCACTGTTTTGCTGCTGAAAGGTCGCATGGATCCAGTTATAGCCGAACCTTAACTCGTTAGTGAGTGTGGGTGTAAAGACGTGCGTCTCGCTGGCGGTGAAGTTGCGGCCTTCGGTCAAAACGCTTCCCGCAGTTCCGAAACTGCCGCCATCCAAGATGCCGAACGGGGTTCGGATAGCTCTGCGGCCGGTTGGAGTAGCTATAACGCGCAAAGGTCTGATCATTATGGCTGATATTCCAGTCTACGCGTGCATCGTATTGCGTCGTGTTGTCAGACGCCTTGGACTGGAACTGATAGTTGTTGAAGGTCTGTCCGAGAAGACCTACGTTCGGCTGCGGAAAGGCTTGATCAGCTTGAGCGACGTTGGATCCAGCAATGCCGGATTGATCACGTTCTGCCGGCCGTTGTATTGAAGCGGTACAGTACCTGCTGAACCAGGAGTATAGAGCGTACGGATGTTGCCCTTTGTGAGAGGGGTGCTGAGCAATTCGGAAAAATCGCCCTGACGCATCAGGGCTGTTGGTACCGTGTAGAGCCCATTGCCGTTCTGCCCAAAGACGATTCGATTCGCTTCAGCATCGCCAAAGAAGAAGAGCTTGTTCTTGATGATCGGGCCGCCCAGGGTGGCGCCGAACTGGTTCTGCCGGTATTCTGGCTTCGGTGCGCCTTGCGGAAAAAGTTGCGCGCATTCAGCACATCGTTGCGGAAGTACTCCCACAGGCTTCCGTGGAGATTGTTGGTGCCCGATTTAAGGGATGCGTTCAGTTGCGCCCGTTCAGCGGCGTCTGATTAATAGTTGCTGTAGAGATAGTCGTGCCAGTAGAGGCCTCCTGGGTTTGGAGCTGCGGCGGCGCAGTTGTCACCTCAATGCTCTGCGTAGTGGATCCGGGCTGGAGCTTGAGGTCTGCGCTCGCCCTGCCACTTACTTCCACTTGGATACCGTTCTGCGTTGTGGTTTGAAAGCCAGGCGCGCTCGCCGAGACACTGTAGCTACCCAACTTGATAGGCGAAAAGACGTATCGATTGGCGCGCGCCTACTCTCACACCCGTCAGCCGGAAGAAGCGCAACGGGAGATCGCCTTGCAGCAAAAATACAGTCAGCAGGAAAAAGACGACCTGAATGCCAAGCTTAAAGAGGTGACCACATTTCTCACGGTGTCCCACTAGACGGGCTGCTTCGCTCGGTATCCCAGAGCCGCTCCTGGAGTCGCCGTGACTTCCTGCGCTCGACCGTTGGAGGCAGCACCGCTGGAGTCCTCTTGAGCTTCTCTCCGTTGCGCTATGGCGTCGTCACGCGGGCAAAGATAGTGGTCGTGACCTTTGGTGGCGGCGCGCGTGATGAAGAGACATTTGCGCCCGAAGGCCAGGAGAATATTCCTCACCTGATCACCGAATTGATTCCGCAGTCGACCTTCTTTACGCAAGTCGTCAACCGTGGCATTCTGGGTCATTATGTTGCCACAGCTAGTCTTGCCACCGGCTCCTATGAGACATTCAATAACTTCGCTGCGGTCGCGCCGCAGAACCCCACTATCTTTGAATACTTCCGCCGTGACCTGAGGCGTCCGGCATCCGATGCATGGGTGGTTGCGCCGAGTAATGGGTTTAACCGCATCGGCGGCAGCGACCACCGCTCCTATGGCGCTGGACTTGGCGCAGAAGTCATCCTCCCAAACACCTGCTGAACGCTGCGCTCAGGACCGGCCACACCGATTACGAACACCTGCTCCGGGATAACTATGAATATCCCGTTCAGATGCCCATCGTCTCCGGCAACGATCTGGAGTTACATCGGCTTGCCGGTATCCTGCGCCTCTCGGTTGCGGACTTTCTGGCCCATGCCCGGACTCTCTCTAGCCCAGACGAATTATCAATCTATATCGCCCAGCAACTTATGCGTCAAGTCGCTCCCGGCTTGCTCTGGGTAACTCTGCACGACATCGATATCGCGCACTCGGGCACCTTCTCGCTCTATACCCATGCGATTCGACGCTCGGACCGCCTTTGCGCAGAGCTATGGGCCGCTATTCAGAATAATCCTGAGTACAAAGATAAAACGACTATGTTTATTCTCCCGGACTTCGGCCGTGATTCTGACACCGACGCGGGTGGCAACGGCTTCCAGCACCACCGGACAGGCGACCCTCTCTCCCGCACGACATGGATGATGGCCATGGGACCCGGAGTGCGGCAGAATGCCGTCATTGACCGCATTGTCGAGCCAGTGGACTTAGTCCCGACGGTAGGCTCTCTTCTCGGGTGTAATACACGCTTCGCCACTGGCCAGCCTTCGCCGGAGGTTCTGTAGCGCCATGCTTCCCGCTCAGCTGCGACCTGCCGATTTCGATACGTATCAGTCGCAGGCACGGGAACTCGTTCTCCAGAATCTGCACATATTTCAACCGCTTCCTGCTATCTTTGCCGCCATTCTGCTACGTGAGGTCATTCGCTACGACTGGAAATTTCCCGTCGAGCGGCGCGCGCTGAAAGCTCAGCTTCGCTTTCTCGGAACCTTATCGCGGCCCAAACTAGACCAGTTGATGGCGGGGTTCGCCAGCATCCCGATCTCCGCGGAACTGGCCACGGAGAAAGAGTCAACGGCTACGCACGGCGCAATATCTCCAGTGCAGCCCATTGCCCAAAGGTTGTGCTAAAGACTTGAGTGCTCCGCTATTCACCTCGTCAGCGAGAGCAATCCATGAATGAACTACTCACTGCAGGCCGCTCGAATATTCAATACGATCCTACCGGATCTCTGATAGATGAGATATGGGGGCCTATTACACTTGGTTGAATTTACAGCGGCTCGCCGGCGCAGAGCAGGCGATCTTTCTTGTATGGTTTGAAAATCAGGGTGAAGCGATCGTGATCGCTCCGGCTATGGCCAGGGGAACCCAGTCGCATTCCCCCGCTACTCTAAGTCAGTTAATGCAGTGGATAGGCTAACTTAGGTTCATGGGTAGAGAAAGCTAAGTCGCATCCGGAATAAATAATCCTGCGGACGCTCCAATCCACTGCTGGTTGCGATTGTGGTCCACACCCATCATCAGCCCGCGACCCATCCGCACCAGTGTTAGCAGCGGTTGTAACTCCTTCCCATCTGGCCAGACATACATGATGCGGATTTCGGCTTGAGTAAGCCCATATGGTGTGTCGATCACCGGCGCGAACTGCACCCGCTGTTGTAATAAATAATTATGCCGCTCCTCCACCGGAACCGACGCAAGATCATTCTCGGTTGGGGCGAACTGAATGCCCTTTCCAGCAAAGGAATATAGGGGCTTGAAGATCCATTGATTTCTATCTTCCGGAAGTAATGCCAATCCTTTACCGTCAAACCAGTCGTCCAGAAACACAGCTGGCGGAACCGTGGAATGCTTAAGGTAGGGAATGGAAAATTTGCTGATGCGGAAGTACCAGTTAGGGTGGCCAGCCCACTCCACGTCGAGATCGTCCCGGTAATCAAAAGGCAGGGCAATGTCTCTCCGGACTATCTCATCTACGATGGCGCGGTTGTAGATGCGATGAATGGGTGTTCGCATACCATCGCGTTCATAGTAGAGCTTGCGGCCCTCTTTTTTGAGATGGGCTATGTCGGCGATGCGGATGCCGAGACGGTCTTCATGAATGTGGAAGTCTGGCAACGTCTTTTGTGAAGTTGGATCGACTTCAAGCAGCACCACATTCTTTGGATTGTGCTCGCCAACTATGACTTTCCTGAGCGCGTTCCAGTAGCTGTGATCGTCTTGCCCACCCATTAGCCAGCTGAATCTCTGGTCCAGTGCAAACTCACGAATATATTCCGGAGCAAGTACCGACTGAAAACCATAGATTGACGGGAAGGCTTGCAATTCGACCAGCTTGGGAGATAGCTCCCCATTTGCATCTCGGACCAGGCCGAAGTCCGCAGTCATGAAATGGGGGTGAGCTCCCTCGTTCGGGACGCGAAATCGTTCTGGCACGGCTGCGGCAGAGAGCCGCATGTACTCGGCATTTTCCACCAGCTGGTGCGTCAGCTCCGAACCAGCATCTGCCATTGTTTGCAACAGGGACTCTGGGAAGAAGCATGGCGTCTCCGCAACGCGGAAGCCTAACCCGCTGCGAGTTCTGCTGGCGAGCCGGTGCAGAAGCGCGGAGTACTGACCGGGAGTAAAGCGTCGATTGAAGTCTTCTCGAAATTCCCGGAGCATCATGATCCTTGCTAATGGCTGATTACGCTTCTAGCAAAAACTGGCCAGCGCGCATGATCTGCTGCTCTTGTCCGTCAGCGCTGGTGAACCATATATTGAAGCCGAGTCCTACCACGTCAATATGTGTCGATGACGTCCACTTCGCACCGGTGTGCTCGCCGTAGGGGTCACCGAAAGCTATGTGTATGCCGGGAAACTTTTCGTCCTGTAGAATATTGCCAATCACCTGCGACACTCCGATGTTAGTTCCAATGGCGAACTCGCCCACGCGATCGGAGTTCTCGTCGCGATGCGTGTATTCCCAGAAATCATCCCGCAGTTTTTCGTTCGACGACTTGCAGGAGACAATCCGGTTTTTGGCAATCTCAATCGTCAAGGGCGATGTCTCGAGCGCGCCATAGCGCTGACATAAGTAGTCGCCGACCACGCCATCCACAACAAAGCGGCCATTTACCTCGCCCGGCGCCGTAAAAACCTCACCTCCGGGTAAATTGCCCCACTTGTCTTGGCTAATAATGCCGCTGGTCTTCAACCACTTATAGTCGGGATTCAGTTCAGCACGTATCGAGGTGCCCGCGGAAGTAGTCGCTCGAATCGAGACAGCCCCGCGCACAATGTCCAGCACACGCTGACTTAATCTGTCGACTTGGTTGAAGTCGGCACGCATGCCCTGCACCATGATCTCAGGCGTGATGTTTACCATGTGAGCGTGACGCATGCGCCGGCGATTGACGACCTCTGTCATCTGTCGGCGGGAGTGAAGTTCGTTCTGCTGAACCTGCACGGCGAAGATCGAGACTTGGCTGGACTCCATGTCGGCTAATACTTGAGCGGGCATCTCCTTCAAGGGCCGGGGCGCCAGTTCTTCCAAAACAAAACTATTCCACGCGCAGCCTAACTCCTCCAACTGCTGCGCCAGTGACGCGGCGATCTCCGCGGTGCTCTCGTCGGTGATCAGAGTTACCTTCTCGGCAGGCTGAATACGCAGGCAAGTGGTCACTGCAGTGCGCGCACCGGGCGTAAACTCCTGAGGAAAGCTTCGCTTAAGAATGTTGCTGGACTGGCCTATCATCACGCTCGTTTCTGGAGTCTCTGTTATACGCATTTCCGGTCCGGCAAACCGATTAGATGCAAACTTGAGATGCGCCGATTAGAACAGGCCAGCCTGCGTCTCTTCGGCCATGTAATCCACCACTGCCAGCAGGTCGCCTCCGCTCTCCTCGAATTTGCGGAGCTGCCGGTCTGCCCCAGAACCCTCGTTGAGAATCGTATGAATGTAGTTGATCGCATCCCTTCCGCCAAACTCATCCACGCAGCCATCGACAAACTCCAGGTATTCTTGAATCAGAGCGCGCTCGTCAACCTCTTCCTCTTTGCCGAAGTCGATGAGTTTGCCATCCAGTCCGTAGCGGACTGCTCGCCACTTATTTTCCATCAGCAGGGCGCGCGAGTACTGACGATAATCCTGGTTGCAGTTATGCAATTCCCACAACCGCGCGGCAGTTGCCTGGATCAGCGCTGCGATCGCTATCGTCTCCTCCGCTCGCATCGGGATATCGCAGATACGCACCTCAACCGTGTTGAAGAAAGGATGCGGCCGGATATCCCACCAGAGCTTCTTTGCGTTGTCCATGCAATTTGTCTTAATCAGCAGGTTACAGAAGCTCTCAAACTCGCCCCAGCTTCCAAAGCTGTCCGGCAGGTTTGTGCGCGGGAATTTATCGAAGACTTTGGCGCGGTAACTCTTCAGCCCCGTCTTATGGCCGCGCCAGAACGGCGAATTTGTCGAAAGCGCAAGAATATGTGGAAGAAAGTACCGCATTGAATTCATCAGCCGTATTGCTGCTTCGCGGTCCTCTACCCCAATGTGCACATGCAGCCCGAAGATCAGATTGGCACGGGCCACCATCTGCAAATCCTCTACTACTTTGGCGTAGCGCTCATCGGGGTAGATATCTTGCGCCCGCCAGTCGGCAAAGGGGTGTGTCGCGCCGGCTACCAACATTAAGTCATGCTCGCGCGCAAGCTGCACCATCTCTCGCCGCAATTCGTACAAGTCCTCACGCGCTTCGTTGATGTTCCGGCAGATGCGTGTACCCACCTCAATGACCGACTGATGCATTTCGGCTTTGACACGCTCCTCCAGCCGCAATTTGCCGCGGGCCAGCATCTCTGTCTTGATGTGGGAGCGGAGGTCGCGCGTGACTGGATCGACGGTCTGGTACTCCTCTTCGATGCCGATAGAGAAAGATGGACGCATAGACAAACCCCCATAGCAATAAAGCGCGCAATCTTAATAAATAGCTGCGTGTCGACTTATTTTAACCAGTGCTCTTTTTTGCAGCCTTCTTCCCCGGCACTTTTTTCTTAGCACCTGCAGCTGCTTTCTTCGCCACAGAAGGACGTACTGCCTGCATTGGTAAAGCTTCGCCGCCCAGAAAAGAAGACCACACGAATCCTGAGGCTTGTGGCGCATGCTTCTGCGCCTTTTTGATCGCAAGCTCCGCTACTTCATTCACGATCCAGTCGAAGTTAGCCTGGCCGACGGAGTGGTAGTCAGCATCCGGCGCAGGATTCATGAAGTCAATGGCATACGGCACGCCATCCTCCACGGCAAACTCCACAGTATTCAGATCGTAGCCTAATGCGCGGCACAGTTTAAGCGCATCGTTCTCCACCCGTTCGAGTAACTTAGGATCGTATGCCGGCGGGTCTTTCACATATCTCTCGTGAAACGGACGCCGCGGATCGTATGCCATGATGCGGACCTTCTCCTGTCCTACCACGTAGCAGCGAAAGTATTCCTGGAATCGCACTGCGCTTTGCAGCGTCATGCATAGGTCTCGTGTCTGATCGTAAGCGCAAAAGAACTCCTCCGGCCCATGCACGTGATACACATCGCGCCAGCCGCCACCATCGAAGGGCTTCAGGAAAGCAGGGAAGCCGATGTACTCAAAGATCCCGCGCCAGTCCAACGGAAATTCGAGGTTGCGCATCGAGTTGCCGGTCGTTCCCTCCGGATTCACCTTATGCGGCAGCAGCACAGTCTTCGGCACGGCCACCCCCAGCTTGCGTGCCAGCGCGTAGTTAAAGAACTTATCGTCGGCCGACCACCAGAATGGGTTATTGATCACTGTCGTCCCGGTGAGCACTGCATTTTTCAAAAATCCCCGATAAAACGGGATATCGTGTGAGATGCGATCTACGATCACTGCATAGCCGGATGGATGAGCCTCGCGCACGCCACCCACCTGAACAAACTCTGCCCGGATCGCGTCCCCAGCTGCTTCTTTATTGAGCGCGTTAATGCGCTCAACCAGCGCACCTGGAAAGGTATTCTCCATGCCGAACAGGACGCCTATCTTCTTCACGCGATCTCCTTACTAGCTGTACTATTTCTCAAGCATAACGGAGCAGCTATTTTATAGATACAAGCTCGCCATTTGTTGCCATGTTGGCCAATCGTGACTATTCCATGTATCCCAGATCATTAACTGGTGTGGGATGCCCTTGGTCGAAAGCAGGTGCGCTAGCGAACGATTATTCTCCAGGCATTGGTCATCCCAGCCTGTTGCCAGCACATATGTATTCTGGCGGTAGCGGTCCAGATACCAGCCGTCGGTGAGGTTCGCCAGGTAATGCGATGGAAGGTGGAAGTAACAATCGTCGTCGTAATGTCCATGCAAAAAACCGGATAACTCAAAAGCCCCCGACATTGATAGAAAACCCGTCACCTCGTCAGGATGCCGCAGCGCCAGATTCACCGCATGGTATCCGCCAAAGCTACAACCGATAGTGATCAGGTGCGCATCGCTGTTCTTTTGCCGGATCAGCGGCCGGACTTCCTCCCACAGATAGCTTTCGTACTGCACTTGCCTCGCGATGCGCCAACGCGGTGGAACGTCGCGGTTGTACCAGCTCTCCCCATCGATTGAGTCCACACAGAAAAGCTGCAGCTCACCCTGTTCCAGCTTGTGCGCAACGGACGCCACCATACCCCGTTCTTCAAATTCAAAGAAACGTCCCTGCGACGAGGGAAAGACGATCGCCGGCACACCGCCATGTCCAAAGGCCAGCAGTTCCATATCGCGGCCCAGGCGCGGAGAAAACCATCGATGATATTCGCGCTGCATCCTGCTCCATCACCTCTGCTACCTTGGATTCAGCGCCAACCGCAGCAAAACATCTGCTCATCCTACTGCTCACGCCAGGAAACTGCACGGGCAAACGCCAGCCATACATTCACAAACAGTGGAACTCTTTGCGCCTATGGATTCCCCCGGGATGCCCGCTCTCAAACCGTGCACTGCACAAGCCGCCGCTACGCCTGTCGCTGCTGCTGGTGAGGCGCACGCGCCGCCAGTAGCCGTTGCCGGTTTCGAGCGGCTCTTTGTGCACCGGCAGTTCCATTCGCGGTTTCTCTCGGCTGATCGCGACATCATCGTCTACGTTCCGGAGGGCTACGACGCACAGGCCGCGCGCCGTTATCCCGTCCTCTATCTCCACGACGGTCAAAACCTCTTTGACGGCCGCACGTCCTATATCGCGGGTTGCTCTTGGAAGATCCACGAGACAGCCGACCTCGTCATCGCCGCGGGGAATGTCGAACCGCTCATCATTGTCGGAATTTACAACACTGGCATCGAGCGCCTCCTCGAGTACACGCCCACCCCCGATTCCGGTCTCGGCGGCGGTGAGGCTCCCCTCTACGGACGCCTGCTCATCGAAGAGCTCAAGCCATTCATCGACCGCCACTACCGCACCCTCGGCGGCCCGGAGCATACCGGTCTCGGAGGCTCCTCGCTCGGCGGCCTGGTCTCGCTCTATCTCGGGCTGGAGCACCCCGGTGTCTTCGGCAAGCTCGCTGTGCTCTCGCCATCCGTCTGGTGGGCGCGGCGCTCGATCCTAACCTTTGTGCGCCACGCCAAACCGCACCCGCGCCCGCGCGTGTGGCTTGACATGGGAGCGCTGGAAGCGTCAAAGATGATCCGGGACGCCGACCTGCTCTATCAGCTGCTTTTGCACCGCGGCTGGACCGAAGGCGACACACTGCTCTACACCCGCGTCGCCGGCGGCAAGCACGACGAATCGGCCTGGGCCCAGCGCGTCGGCCCGCTCTTGCAGTTCCTCTTCCCGCGGTAGAGCTCTGGCTCCTAATCGCTGAATGACCTGTAAGCAGTTCCGGAAGTGACATGTATCCGATCGGCGCCCCGATCACCGTTGTCCTCTTCAAGTCTGATCACGCGCGTATTGCGCTCCCGTCACGAATCCGGGTGCCCCATTCTAGCCAGGCACTCATCGAGTGGAGAGCCACCAGCCGGGACCCGAACACCAACAACTCTCATCCGGCATGTCATCGCAATGCAGTGACTTTACTTTGCTCCACTTGCCTGTCCGAAATGCTTTTGTCAGCTTCTGTCCTGTTGTCTCGTCGCGAGCACCAACACAAGGAACAAATTGAGCTTGGCATAGAAAACGGGCTTCAAATCTTCCGTTTGTCTTTTTAGTGACCAGGAGCATGCCACCAGCTCCCTCCGCTGGTGTAAGTGGGAACAGAAGACGTCCGTTGGGGCGCAAGGCATGGAGCCAAACAGCCAACGGTGAGGTCGCTCCGGCGCTGACGTATAGCTCGTCACACTCTGGAAGGGGACCCTCCGCACCGGACCGCTGGTTCACCGTAACGTTTGGAAACTCAGCGAGATTGTTGGCCGCGCGCTGCGCAAGCTCTTGATCGATCTCGTAGGCAATCACCGATCCTGTTTCGCCTGCCAGCTTGGCCAGCAGCGTTGTGTAGTAGCCAGTGCCTGCACCCACATGGACGACCGTATCCCCTTTCTGCGGAGCGAGAGCGGCGAGACAGAGAGCATGCAATGTTGGCTGACCATTGTTGAGCGGTCCCTCCCCGCCCAGGGAGACAACTACATCCTGATACAGAAACGCTGGATCGTCTGAAGGGGTCTCAATGTAGCCAAGGCGGGTAAGCACCTTCCAGGGAGGCTGCCCTACAAATTGCTCCCGTGGCGTCGATGCAAAGGCCGCCGCGAGCTCGCTTCCCAAAGGAACGCCGGCGTTTGCCGTTACCAGATTCGCGAAGAACGATCGTTGAGCCTGAGTGCGTTCCATCTATGCTTATTTTGAGGGCTCCTGTGTGAGGGCTCCAGCTGTGGCATTCAGGATACAGCGACCCTTTCTTTTAAGGAGCGAGAGGGGTCCCAACACCATAGAGCTGGATCGACGCCCGCGGCAACCGAAATCTTTGCGCCGAAGCCGAGTCCGCTTGAACGGCGAGTCCCCCCTGACGGGGAGTCACTGGCATACTGGAAGTACTATGGCCCTCCTCTGGAAACCGGAAAGCTGGTCTGCGCGTCTCGCTGAGCTTGAAGCGCGTTCGGGCGAAGACAAAGAAGCCCCACTGCGGCGAGACGTCCGTTCTCTTGGCATTCTGCTTGGCAATGTCATTCGCGAGCAGGCCGGCCCCGGCCTTTATGAGCTTGAGGAGGAGCTGCGCCAGCTCAGCCTCGACCGTCGCGAACGGGAGGCAGACCCGTCGTCAAATCGGTCTGCACAGGATCTCCTAGGTGATGCCCTACTCCGCGTGCATGCCCTGGATCTCCCGCAGGCCTACCAGCTCACCCGCGCCTTTGCCTATTACTTCGAGCTCATCAACCTAGCCGAAACCAACCACCGCAAGCGCCGCCGCCGCTCCATGCAACTGACGGTGCAGACGAGTGCGGAGCCTCCGCAGCGGGGTTCGGTTCGCGGCACTCTCGCCGCCATGCGGGAGGCCGGCATCACTGCTGATGAGGCGCTCGCGTACCTCGGGGCGGTTCACATCGAGCCAGTCTTTACCGCCCACCCGACGGAGGTGGCCCGGCGTTCCGTGGCCTACAAGCGCCGCCGCATCGGCCGCTTTCTTGAGCAGCTCGACCGCGTGCCCATGCCGGATAGCGAGCTGGCGGAGCTCGAAGATGCCATCACCGCGGAGATCACCGCGCTGTGGCAGACGGATGAGGTGCGTGAGAGTCGTCCCACTGTTGCCGACGAGGTGAAGATGGGGCTGGACTTCTACAACGCCTCGATCTTCGCTACGTTGCCGGCTCTCTATGCGGAGATAGCCTCTGCGTTTCAGGCCGAATACGGCCGCGCTCTGGACAGCGCCGAGCTACCACTGATGCTGACCTTCGGCTCCTGGATCGGTGGCGATCGCGATGGCAATCCATTTGTCACACCCGAGGTTACGAAAGCGGCCGTCAGGACCGCGCGCGCGCATCTGCTCGCTCGCTATTCAGCGGAGATCGGGAGTATCTTCGATCTGCTCACCGCCTCCACGCAGCAGGCGCCAGTCTCCCGCGAACTTGGGGAAAGGCTTGCAGGTTACGCTGCCGAACTCGCCAGCACGGGTGCCGAACCCTTTGACGGCCGCTACCCGCATGAGCTCTACCGCCGCTTTCTGCTCTGCGTCCACGCGCGTCTGGGCGAGCGCGGCAGCCTCCCGGAAAAACCGGCGCTTGGCCTTCATCCCTACGGCTCTGTGGCAGAGTTCCGCGACGACCTGCTGCTCATCCGCGGGAGTCTTGTCGAGCACCGCGGTGAGCGCCTCGCGGCCGAACTGCTCGACCCGCTGCTTCTGGAGCTGCGCACCTTCGGTCTCCACCTGCAGACGCTGGACCTGCGCCAGCACGCCCGGTTGCACACTGCCGCCGTCGAAGAGATCGCGTCCTTTAGCACCAGCGATCTTCCCGCCCCGCTCTCGCCCGCTACGGAAGATATCCTCAACACACTTCGCACCGCCGCTGAACTGAAGCGCACCTGCTCGCCGGAGTCGATCCAGCGTTATGTCATCAGCGGTGCTGCTTCTGTCGAGGACGTGCTCAACGCTGTGCGCCTGGCGCGTCTTGCTGGCGTGCACGTAGGGGGCAGGGAGGGCGACCCGGGGCTTATGCCGGTGCCGCTCTTTGAATCGATTGACGACCTCCGCCGTGCGCCCGAGATCTGTCGCGAGCTCTGGAACTACGAACCCTACCGCGTTCTGCTGGCCTCGTGGAACAACACACAGGAGCTCATGCTCGGCTATTCGGACTCCAACAAAGATGGCGGCATGCTTACCTCTACCTGGGGGATCTATCGCGCGCACCGGGCGCTTCATCAGGTTGCGCGGGAGTGTGGCGTCTCGCTCCGGCTCTTCCACGGACGAGGCGGCACCGTCGGACGAGGTGGTGGCCCCACGCACCGCGCCATCTACGCCCAGCCCTTTGACTCCTTTACCGGTCAGCTTCGCATCACCGAGCAGGGCGAGGTGCTGAACTTCAAATATGGGGACGTGGTGCTGGCCGAGCGCAATCTCGAGCTGATGATTGCTGCCTCGCTCGACGCCCTGGCACGCCCGAATGCGCGCCTTAACAACGGCCACTACTCCGGCGAGATTCGCCCCGCATGGGAGCGGGCCTTCGACGAACTCTCGGAGACCAGCTTCGGCTTCTACCGCGCGGGCATCGTCGACGATCCAGAGGTGTTGCAATACTTTGAAGAGGCCACGCCGGTCGCGGAGCTGGAATTCGCCCGTATCGGCTCGCGTCCTTCGCGCCGCGGCGGTCAGCTTACTTTGGACGCCCTCCGCGCTATTCCGTGGGTCTTCGGCTGGACGCAGAGCCGTCACCACGTTCCCGCATGGTTTGGCGTTGGCCACGCGTTACAGCAATTCATGCAAAAGGAAGGCGGACTCGCGCTGCTGCAGGAGATGTTGGCGGAGTTTCCGCTCTTCATCGACATGGTCCGCAATGTGGAGATGGCCCTCGCCAAATCCGACTTCGGGATCGCCCGCCTTTACGCCGCGCTTGTGGTCGACGAAGAGGTGCGCGACCGCGTCTTCCGCAAGCTTGAAGCCGAGTTTAACTTGACGGCGGACTGCATCCTTCAGATCACGAAGCAAAGGGAATTGCTCGAGGCCAACCAAGTCCTCGCGCGTTCTATCCGGCTACGGAATCCCTATGTCGATCCGATGAGCTTCATTCAGGTGGATCTCCTGCGCCGCAAACGGGCGGGCGAAGACTCTGAGGAGCTGAACCGTGCCTTGGCCGCCACAATTAACGGGATCTCAGCCGGGCTTCGGAACACCGGTTAAGCCGCATTTGGCCCCCTTTAGCGCACCAAAATGCGCCCGAAAGAGCACAAAAGTGCGTGAAAAACGCCGTTATACGATCCATCGTCCAGCCGCGACGCCCAGCCATACGAACGCAAAGCCCAACAGCACACTCAGGGTGACGTACAGCAACGCCGTGCCCGGCTGACCCGCGTGCACATGAGCCAGAGTTTCATACTCAAACGACGAAAACGTCGTATAGGCCCCGATAAAACCGATAGGAAAGAAGAAGCGCCACCCCGGACTCACGCCTGGTCGTGCGTTCAGGAAGGCCAGCACGATCCCGATGATCAAGCAGCCCGACATATTAATCACGAATGTGCCGTATGGGAAGCGGACGCCCAAACGTTCCGTGATCGCGGTTCCTACCCACAGTCGCGCGATTGCGCCTAAAAACCCACCCAAACCAGTCAACAAGTAGCGTCCCACTTACCCTCCGTGGGTAGCATACCCTCGATCTGCACACGGCATTAGCGAACACGCAAAAAGCCCGGCATAGTTGCCGGGCTTTCGCTGAGTGCAGATGATGCAGACTACGCGGCTTTTGCGTCGCGCATTGCCTTCACTTTGTCGTGGGACTGCATCACATGCGCTTGCTGGCGCTCGATGGTCGACCGCAGTGAAGAGGGTAGGTCGGCATGCTCCAGGGTCTCCTTATAAGCCTTCTTGGCCGCATCCTCGCCCTGCTCCGCTGTATCGAGCATCGTGTGATCGCCACCGCCAAGCTTGGCTTTGAGGTCGCCCCAGTAGCGATGCACGGTGCCCGCTGCTGTATGGTCATCATGCTTGGGCGCACTGCTCGTACCGAGTTGCGCAGTCAGCTCGTCTGCAAACCTGCCCCTTGTCCGCGACTCTTCCAGGAAGAACGTCCTCGCCTGCGAATCTGTGATCTTTTCACCAATCTGTGCAAAACCATCTCTGCTGTCGTGCAGCACTTCAATCAACGTATTTACTACCTTGCTGTCATTCGCCATTCAACACCTCGCTTATCTAGATGTATCTCTGCGGGCAAGCGTTGTGTTTCTACTTTGAATTGGAGTTTGCGCGGCGAGGCAGCGAACCATACAATCCGGGTGGTGTGAACACAGTCAAAGCCATTTATCCCGGCACCTTCGATCCGATGACCAATGGCCATCTGGACCTGATCGCGCGCGGCGCTAAAATCTTCGATCACCTGGTTGTGTCGATCCTCAAAAACTCCGAGAAAAGCCCGCTCTTCAGCGTGCCTGAGCGGCTGGAGATGCTGACTGAGGCGACCAGGCAAATCGAGAATGTCTCGGTCACAACCTTTGATGGCTTGCTCGTCGATTTTGTGCGCTCCGAGCGGGCACAGGCTGTGCTCCGGGGAATTCGTGCTATCAGCGATTACGAATATGAGTTGCAGATGGCATTGATGAACCGCCGGCTGGCGCCGGAGCTGGAGACGGTCTTCATGATGCCAGCGGAGAAGTACTCCTACCTGAGTTCGCGGCTGGTGAAAGAGATCTTCCGATTAGGCGGGTCAGTCGAAGGACTGGTGCCGCCGACGGTCATCGAGCGGCTGAAGGCGCGCGTGCATCCCGCGGAGTAGTGCTCCTTACCTGGTGTTCCCTGCAGGTTTACTTGAAAGCGCGAACTCGCGTGCGGCCGCGAGCAGCTTGCTCACTGACTCTTTCGAGCACGATTCGGAGTAGAGGCGCAGTAGCGGTTCGGTGCCGGAGGCGCGTAGCAAGAGCCAGGTCTCCGCGGCATTCGGCTTGGTTTTCGCTTCAGGATTGTCGAGAAAGAACTTGATGCCGTCGAGTGTTTCGACGCGGAGGACGGGCATACCGGCGAACTCGGCTACGCCAGCTTTGGCGCGGGCGATCGCGGCATTCTTGATCTCGTCCGGGATGTGAAGATCGATGCGGCCGTACTGGTGCTCGCCGTATTCGCGTTGCAGGCTGTCTACGAGCTGCCCGAGCGTCTGACCTTCGTCCGCCATGATATTAGCTAGTAGCAGGCAGTTCAGCAGGCCATCGCGCTCCGGCAGATGGCGCTTGATGCCGATACCGCCGGACTCCTCGCCGCCAATGAGGATGTCCTGCTCCAGCATGAGATCGCAGACGTACTTGAAGCCGATGCCGTGTTCATAGAGCTTACGTCCGTGCTTGGCGGCGATACGGTCCAGCATCTTGGTGGTGTTGAAGGCGCGAGTCACGTCGCCGGGCCAGTTTTTGCGCTCTAGCAACCAGCGAAGGAGTATGGAGAAGATCTTGTGCGAATCGACGAAGTTGCCGTTCTCGTCGACCGCGCCCAGACGGTCGGCGTCGCCGTCGGTCGCGAGTCCGGCCTGGCATCTTTCGGCGACGACGGTCTTCTGCAGCGCGCGAATGTGAGGCTCAATCGGCTCGGGGTTGATGCCGGGAAAGAGCGGGTCGTGGTTGGCGCGGATCTCGACAAAATCGACGCCGATCTTGCTGAGGATGCCGGCGAGAACGCCGCTGCCCGCGCCGTACATGCAATCGATGGCAAAGCGCTGTCCGGATTTCGCGATAGCTTGGAGATCGGCAAAGGCGGAGATAGCCTCGATATACGGCGTGCAGAAATCGACCGTCGTAATTGCTGCCGGCGCGCTCGCGTTCTGGCCGCTCACATCTGGGAGCGGCTGACCGAGGAAGCTTTCAATCCTCGCCATGATGGAGGGTGAGCCGGAACCGCCGTAGCTGGCCTTGTACTTCACACCATTCCATTGAAAAGGATTGTGACTCGATGTGATCATGACTCCACCCGCGGCTCCTCTCTTTTGCACCGCGTAGGAGAGCGCCGGGGTCGGGGTGATGCCCGAAGCGAGCTGCACTGGAATACCGGCCTGAGCGAGGACCTCTGCCGCTGTCTGAGCGAACTTAGCCGAGCCAAAGCGGGTATCGTAACCGACGCAGATACCTTTAGTCGTGTCCTCGTGCGCAAGTACATAGTTGCCGATAGCCGCCGCGGCGACGCGGACATTCGCAAGTGTGAAGTCGTCGGCAATGATGCCGCGCCAGCCGTCTGTTCCGAATTTGACCGAAGTTGTTTGACCCATGATGAGGGTTAAGCAAAGCAGATTGCGCGCCGGTTTTGCAAGTGTGAAGGCAGTTGCTAAACCAGATCTTCTCGACCGGAGGCAGCCAGTTCCTTGACCACCTTGCCTACATCCTGCGAGCGGTCCCGCGTGGTGATAAGCAGAGCGTCGCCCGTATCCACGACGACCAGATCGCGTACGCCTACCATCGCGATGAACTTGCCGGGGCTATAAACGTAATTGCCACGGGACTCGATGGCCAGGCTGCCGCTGCTCTCCGTTATGTTTCCATGGCTTTCTTTTTGCGGGTGCTGCTCCAACTGATGCTCATAAAGAGCCGCCCAAGAGCCAAGATCGTTCCAGCCGAAGTCAGCGGGCAGGCAGTAGAGCCGCGAATGGTGCTCGCCTTTGGCGGAGCGCGGTTCGAGCACGGCGTAGTCGATAGAGATGTTCTCGCACTGCGGGTAGAGCTCGGCAAAGACGCGCTCGAAATCCAGCGTATCGTAGGCAGCTGCGATCTGTTCGAGATAGGGCGCCGTCTCCGACAGGTGCTCGCGGATGGCATTGGCGAGGGTGCGGGCGCTCCACAGAAAGATGCCGCTATTCCAGTGATAGTTCCCGGCAGAGACAAACATCTCCGCGCGCTGCAGGTTCGGCTTCTCGGTGAAACGGCGCACGCGGAGTACACCGTCCCCGAGCGGCGAACCGGTCTCGATGTAGCCGTAGCCGGTCTCCGGACGGGTCGGCTTCACGCCAAGCACGACCAGGTTGTCGCCCGCCGCGGCGAGCGCGATCCCCTGTTCGAGCACGCGCACGAAGCCTGGTTCGTCCTGGATGACGTGGTCGGCGGGAAACATGCCGAGCACTGCGTCAGGCGCCGTGCGCTCGATCACAAAGGCGGCCAGACCCGCTGCCGGTGCAGTGTTGCGCGCGATTGGTTCGCAGAGCACCTGGCGTTGCGGAAGACTGCCCAGCTGGTCGTAGATCGTCCCCGAGAGCAGATCGTTGGTGATGACCCAAACGTCATTGCGATGCGCCAGCGGAGCCAGGCGATCGACGGTGCGCTGAATCATGGAACGCTCGCCGTCCAGAGCCAGAACCTGCTTGGCACGAGCACGGCGGCTGCGCGGCCAGAAGCGCGTACCGCTTCCGCCTGCAAGAATAACTGGCCTGAAATCGTGGGGCGTTGGCATGCGTGGCTCCATCGTAGACCATGCAGGTGAAGCGGAGTTGGTGCTTTCCGCAACTCTAGGTACGAAAGAGACCTGGGCAGGCCGAGCGGAGCCTCGTCGGGCCTGTCACGTATGGCCGCGCCGATCGCTCCGGATTACTCTGCAGGCAATTGGGCGAAGAACTCCTTCATGCGGCGCAGACCCTCGTCCACATCGCTGGGCGAGACGGCGTAGGAGAGACGGATGTGCTCGTCTGTGCCAAAGGCCTCACCGGGCACGACGACGACCCCCGCATCGTGCAGCAGGCGTGCGGAGAGTTCGGCTGGTGTGCGGATGCCCCCTTTGCCGAGATACGCCGAGATATTCGGGTAGACGTAGAAGGCCCCCTCCGGAGTAGTGCAGGTGATGCCGGGGATCTCGCGCAGCAGGCCGAGAATGCGGTCGCGCAGCCCGAGATATTCGGCGCGCATCTCGCAAACACATTCCTGCGAACCGGTGAGTGCGGCTATTGCCGCTTTCTGCACCATGGATGCGGTGGAGGAGGTGGACTGGCTTTGCAGCTTGCCCATGGCGGAGATCAAGGGCTTCGCGGCGAGGGCAAAGCCGGCGCGCCATCCCGTCATGGCGTAGGTCTTCGAGAGCGACCCGAGAACCACGAGATGCTCTTTGGCGCCCGTAAACGAACCGCCGGAGAAGGGCGCTTCATTGTATTGCAGATAGACGTAGCACTCGTCCAGCAGCAGATAGATGCCGCGCTGGTGCGCAAGGTGGACGATGCGCTCCAGGTCGCTTTGCGAGATGACCGAGCCCGCAGGATTCGACGGCGAGTTGAGGATGATCGCCTTGGTGCGCGGTGTAATGGCTGCCTCGATCGCATCCGCGGTGATGCGGAAGTTCTCCGCCTCGCTCGTCTGCAAGTACACAACCGTGCCGCCCGCGTACTGGATGATGTCTTTGAAAGAGACCCAGTAGGGGACCGGCAGGATGACCTCGTCGCCGTGATCGATCAATACCTGAATGGCGTTGAAGAGCGCGAGCTTACCGCCGGTGGTGAAGATCGCCTCGTCGGGCGCATAGTCGGAGCCGAAGTCGCAGGCATGGCGCTCCACAATAGCCCGGCGCACGTCCGGGATGCCGGAGACGACGGTGTAGCGGGTGAAGTTGGCCTCGATGGCGGCGATGGCGGCGTCCTTGATGTGACGAGGCGTCGCGAAGTGCGGCTCGCCTGCGCCGAAGTCCACCAGCTTGGCCCCCGCGGCCCGCAGCTTGGCCGCCTCGGCAGTGACGGCCATGGTCGCGGAGATCTCGATGCGATCTATGCGGCTGGCAAAACGAGGGCGGCTGGCAGAATGGGCGCGGTCGGCAGAGGCTGTGCTGGGAGCAGCGGCGGGTGAGCTCATACCGAATAGTGTTTCAGATATTCGCGGCTGGGAGAAGATGCGAAACGATCAGAAGCATTGCGTTGAGACGTCAGGAGCGTTGCAGGAGCAGGGCTTCTGCCCGCTGGAGATCGGCTTCCGTGTCCACGCCTACCGTGTCGAACTCGATCGGCTCGACATAGACGGCGATGTCGTTTTCGAGCAGGCGCAGTTGCTCCAGGCGTTCTGTGCCTTCAAGTGGACTGGGCGCCAGGGTGGCGAAGCGACCGAGCGCGGCGCGGGTGTAGGCATACAGGCCGATGTGCTTCTGGCGGACGGCTGAGCGGTTTCCGTCGCGGTCGTGCGGAATCGATGCACGCGAGAAATATAATGCCCGGCCACTCAGGCTGGTGACTACCTTGACCGTGTTCGGGCTATCGAGTTCATGCGGTGGGCAGACGGTGGAGAGTGTCGTGACTTCGACCTCCGCGCCAGTCTTGCTGAACGTCCTGGCGAACGGGGCGAGCAGCGCCTCGATGTGCTGCGGTTGCAAGAGCGGCTCGTCGCCCTGGATGTTGACGTAGATGTCTGCCGGAACGGACTGGGCGACGGCATGGACGCGGTCGCTTCCGCTGGGCAGCAGGGGAGAGGTGAGCATTGCCGTCCAGCCGCGCGACTCCGCCAGAGCCATGACCTCATCGGAATCCGTTGCGACGATCACTTGCTCAAGCTGGGGGCAGGCGCGGGCTGCATCGACCACCCACTCCAGCATGGGTTTGCCGGCGAGGGTGCGCAGCACCTTCCGCGGCAGCCGGGTGGAGGCGAGGCGCGCCGGGATGACGCCAATGATGGTGGGTTTGCGCAGTTCTGTCATCGGGGTTTTTGAGGCAGAAGGCAGTGTAGCAGCGAAGCGGAAGGCCGTACTACGTGGGAGGCCCTGCGGTTGACTCCTCCGGAAGGCTTTCGTACCATGGAGCTGGCTGCCCCGCAGTCTCCTCCCATGGACACCTTGGCGGTGTAGCTCAGATGGTTAGAGCGACGGACTCATAACCCGTAGGTCGACAGTTCGATCCTGTCCACCGCCACCAGCCACAAGCTAAACAGCTCTGCAGTTATCCCACGGAAGTGTGACCTGCCGCGATACGGCGGCTGAGGTATGATCGTGGATACGGTGAACCATGTCTAAAGCCTTCCAGCGCTCCGTCTTCGCTCTCTCTGTGCTATTGATTGTCCTGGTCATGTGGGGCGGCTTTGGCCCCAGTGGCGTGCGTGCGGGCACGCAGAAAGACGGCGCCTATCCAGAGATGGAGGTCTACAGCGAGGTCCTGAATAAGATCCAGGGCGATTACGTTGTGGACCCGAATATGAGCAACGTCACGGTGGGAGCGCTGCATGGGCTGTTGGAGTCGCTTGACGCGGATTCCAGTTATCTGACGCCCGCCGAGTACAAAATGTACAAGCAGCACCTTACCGAGGGCACGGCCCAGGTGGGCATCAACATCTCCAAGCGATACGGGTATGCCACGGTTGTTTCGGTGGTGCCGGGGAGCCCCGCGGAGAAGCAGCAGATCGAAGATGGGGACATTCTCGAAGCGATCGGCGGGCAGTCCACACGCGAGATGTCGCTGGCCATGATCCGGCTGCTGCTGGATGGCCCGGCGGGGTCGAATGTGACCTTTGCGCTGGTGCGGCCGCGGAAGGCCGAACCGGACAAGATCACGCTCACCCGCGCGAACGTCGTGATACCTTCGCTGGGCGAGCAGCAGTATGAAAACTCCAGCATTCTCTATCTTAAGCCGGCCGTGCTTACCAAGGAACGGGTTACGGAGATCGAGAATCAGCTGAAGGCGATGGGGAAGAACAACAATCGCAAAGTCCTGCTCGATCTGCGGGATGTGGTGGCCGGGGATGAGGCACAGGGTATCCGGCTGGCTAACTTCTTTTTGCAGTCGGGCACCATCGCTACCCTGAGCGGGCAGAAGTTTCCCACGCAGACCTTTGCGGCAGATAAGGCGAAGTTCATTACGGCGGCGCCACTGGCGGTTCTGGTGAACCATGGGACCTCGGGACCGGGAGAGCTGGTTGCAGCCGCGGTCCTCGCGAACAAGCGTGGCGATGTGGTGGGTGACCGCACTTTTGGCGAAGGCTCCGTGCAGAGGACGATGGAGTTGCCGGATGGGTCGGCGCTGATCCTCTCGGTTGCCAAGTATTCCGCGCCGGATGGAAAGAAGATCCAGGATGAGGCAGTGCAGCCGAACGTGATTGTGGCTTCGAATAACGAAGATCTGCTGCCGCAGGATCAGTCTGCTTCTCCGGAGGAGCAAGCAAAGGTGCAGGCGAAGCATACCGATGACCAGCTGGACAAGGCGCTTTCGCTCCTGAAGCAAAAGAGCGCATAACCGGGTAGCCGTTTCCGTGGGTCTCTGGGCTGTCAGAGGCTGAGCCGTCGCTCCCAAGTCACATGCTATGCTCGGCAGCAACGGACATGGCCTCTGATCCTCCCAGCAAACCACCGGCACAGCCGGGAGTGGGCACCTTCCAGCCGCCACAAACCGGAGCTAGATCGGTAAGCAGGCAAGCTCCGGGTGTCCCCCCGTTTGCGAATCTCCGCATCGCGAATGGCTGGGCGATTTTTGTGCTTGTGCTACTGACCGCAGCCGCGGGTTCACTCGGCGGATTGATGCTGGTCTACTCGGTGGATCTGCCCCAGATTGCCGATCTCGAACGCTACAAGCCAATCACCACAACGGAACTCTACGATGCGCACGGGACGATCTTCGGATCGTTTGCACTGCAGCGAAGGCGCGTCGTACAGTACTCCGATTTTTCGCTTCTGCTGCGACAAGCAGTGATCTCCATCGAAGACAAAAACTTCGAGAGCCATGGAGGGATCAACGTCTTCCGGGTCATGGGATCAGCCCTGCACGATCTGACCTCAAGCGGGCGCGCACAAGGCGCCTCCACGTTGACCATGCAGCTGGCTCGCAATCTCTTTCTGTCGTCCGAACGCACCTTCGGGCGCAAGCTCCAGGAGATCTTCCTTTCCATTCAAATCGAGCGCCGCTTTACCAAGCAACAGATCTTCACTCTTTATGCTAACCAGATCTACCTGGGCCACGGCGTCTACGGCTTTGAGGCCGGTTCGGAGTTCTATTTCAGCAAGCATGCTGCCGAACTCACCTTGCCTGAGGCTGCGCTGCTTGCCGGGCTGCCCAAGGGACCGGTTGGCTATTCGCCCATTCTCAATCCGGAGAAGGCCTTTCGCCGGCGCAACCTGGTGATCAACGCGATGCTGGAGGATGGTGTGATCACGGCCGCGCAGGCCAATGCGGCCAAAGCCACACCGCTCGGACTGCGCCTCCAGCCGCCGGCAAATAGTGTGGCACCGTGGTTTGTGGAAGAGGTACGGCGTGAGCTCGAAAAGAAGTACGGCCCCGAGCAGGTGCACGAAGCCGGGCTAAAGGTGTACACCACACTCGATCTCCGACTGCAGGAGGCAGCAAACAAAAGCGTGTTGGACGGGCTGGCGGCGTACGAGCGGCGGCACGGCTGGAGAGGGCATCTGCTGAATGTCGCCGCCGCGGGAGAGTCAGCGGACGCCTTCACGCATCCTGACTGGAGCGTTGCGCCTACACCGGGCGCGTACACGCATGCCGTGGTGGTGGGGGTCTCGGCTGACCGCGTAACCGTGCGCGTCGGCACCCAGCGCCTGGCCCTTGGGCCGGCAGACTGGGCCTGGACGGGGCAAAAAGATGCGACGGAGTTTCTGAAAACTGGCGATATCGTCTATGTGCGCGTTCTGGATGCGCAAAACCCAGAGCTGCTGCTGCACGGAACGCTGGAGCAGGACTCGGGCGCGGAAGGCGCGTTGCTGGCGGTCGATAATGCTTCAGGAGATGTGCTGGCCATGGTGGGTGGGCGCGACTTCAACCTGTCGCAGTTCAACCGCGCCACGCAGGCCCAGCGGCAGACCGGGTCGTCCTTTAAGCCGTACGTCTACACCGCGGCTGTGGAGGCTGGCGCTAGGCCAGAGGAGACCATCCTGGATACGCCGTTTACTGTGCAAACGCCGAACGGGCCGTACTCACCGCATGACTATGAGCCAAACTACCTTGGCCGCATCTCGCTACTGCGAGCCTTTGCCGATTCGCGCAACATCCCGGCACTGCGCCTGGCCGAGCGCGTGGGCATGCGCAAGGTGATCGAGACCGCGCATCGCTTCGGCATTACGGAAGAGGTTCCCGCGTATCTTCCGGTGGCTCTGGGTTCGGCAGAGATCACTCTCCAAGAGCAGGTAGCTGCGTATAGTAGTTTTCCCAACGATGGCGTGCGCGTACAGCCGCACCTTATCCGCAAGGTGACCAACGCGGATGGCATGGCGCTGGACGACGATGTCGCAGAGGTCAACGAGTCGACAAACAAGAAGACTGCACGGACCATGATGGTTTTTCTGCGAGAGGCGACGCGGAGCGGGACGGCTGCATCGGCCGCTTCCCTCAATCATCCAGTCGGCGGCAAAACCGGAACGACCAGCAATTTTACCGATGCCTGGTTCATTGGCTTCTCGCCATCGGTAACGTGTGGCGTGTGGGTGGGCTACGACGATCGCCAGTCGCTCGGTGACAAGGAGACAGGGGCGCGCGCCGCATTGCCGGTGTGGATGGATCTGATGAAGGCGGCGTTCGAAGGTAAGGATGGCGAGCACTTCGCAGGAGAGGCCCGGAGCGGTGCAGCTGGCAAGTAGACGGCGTGCTGCCTAATGCGATATGCGCTTCCACAACCGAAGATAACGCTGCGCGTGGGTGACATCGCGACCGATCTGCGCCTTCAGTGCCTCGGGCGAGGGCCACACGATCTCGTCGCGAATGCGCGTGAGGAAGGTTAGCTCCAGCCGCGTCGTCGCGCTCAGTTCCATGGGTTGGAAATTCAGCAGATGCGTTTCAACGCCGAAGGCGGCATTCTCAAACGTGGGCCGCATTCCGACGTTGGTCACGGCGTCGAAGTGCTGGTCGTCTACCTGCATGCGCGTGACGTAAACGCCGTTTGCGGGCAGCAGTTCATCGTATTCAGCCAGATTGATGGTGGGCACAGTCAATCTGGCTCCGATGCCGCGACCCTTGGCTGGCGAGGAGACGACGGAGAAGGGGCGACCCAGCAACCATCGTGCGCGCCGTACATCTCCCGCGGCGAGGAGCTCGCGAATTTTGGTGCTGGAAACTCGCATGCCGTGAATGTGCCGGGCGTTGTAAATATGTGCCGTAAAGCCCAACTCGTGCCCTAGCTTCCCGAGCCCGGAGACGTTCCCCTCCGCGCGATAGCCGAAGCGGAAGTTCTCGCCTTCATGCACTTCGGTGGTGCGCAGTCCGCTGTGCATGATCTCGGAGGCAAACTCAAAGGCGGTGAGCCGCGACAGCTCTGGCGTAAAAGGCAGGATCAGCAGAGCATCGATGCCCGTCTGCGCCAGCAGCTCTATGCGCCGCTCGTGTGGCGTGATGAGCTTGAGGCCGGCGCTGGGACGCAGCACGCGTGTGGGGTGGGGCTCAAATGTAACCGCGACGGACCGCGCACCACTCTCACGTGCCTGCTCCCGCACATGGTCGAGCACATAGCGGTGCCCGCAGTGCACGCCATCGAAGTTTCCGATGCTGATCACGGTGCGGCCGAAGTCCTGCGGGACCTCCGGGAGACTGTGAAAAACGTGCATAGAACTAGAGTTCAAACGGGATCCTGAGCCCGTCATAGGCAAGTTCAACAAAGGGCGGCAGCTCGGCCGCCGTCTCGGCATGCAGAATTTCGTGTGACATATGCGTGAAGAAGGAGCGCTTGGCTCCAATGCGCTCCGCCCAGCGGAGTGCATCGCCGATCGAAGCGTGCGCGGGATGGGGTGTCTTTCTCAGCGCATCGAGGATGACCACCTCGACCCCCTGAAGAAGCTCTATGCTCGCGTCGGGGATGCTACTCATGTCCGTTAAGTACGCGGCGTTGCCAAAGCGGAATCCAGTCACGGCGAGCCGGCCGTGCGCGAGCGCAACCGGCTGGAAGATCGCGCCTGCCACATTGACCGGTCCCCGAAGGCGGTGAAGTTCCACACGCGGCCGCGTAGGATAGGTCGACTCCGCCGCAAAGGCGTAGGAGAAGATACGTTCGAGCACCTCGGCCGTCGCATCGTCCGCATAGAGCGGCATCTTCTCCGGACGCAGAAAGCTGAGTGGACGCAGATCATCGAGCCCGAGAATGTGGTCGGCATGCGAGTGCGTGTAGAAGACTGCATCGATGGTGCGTATACGGTAGCGCAAGGCCTGTTCGCGAAAGTCCGGTCCGGTGTCGATGATGACCCGGTGGCCGGCCCATTCCACCGCGATCGATGGCCGAAGCCGCGTATCATGCGGGTCTGCGGAGGTGCACGTGCGGCACTCGCAACCGAGCGTCGGCACGCCCATGGACGTGCCACTGCCGAGAATGAGAATGCTTGCGTTCACTAGAGACCGGGACGGCGTTAAGCGGCTAATGGTGACTTGGATCAGCCCAGGGATGAGGAGCGCTCGTGCGGTGAATCACGATCGCAACACATTGTAGATTGAGCAGCGCTTCGCGCCCTGTCTTCGAATACAAGATGAAGCATGTCTTTCGACTCCACCTTCGGTTACGCTCAAGATGACAATAACGCGACGAATTGGCGACTCACACTAACGCATGGGTCCGGTTTTGGGTGGGGTGTGCGCGCTGCTCGAGATAGCATTGGTGATCTCAAGAAAGGTCATGCGCAGCTCGAAAAGCGCGTTCTGTAACAGACGCTGTTCCTTATCTGTAAGATTGCCCTTAGTCTTTTCGGAGAGCACGTTAAGCATGTCGATGCTTTGGCGCGCGCCCAGGATGTCCACGCGCGGCTGCTCGTTGGGCTGCGTGCCCGCGCCCAGCTGCAGGGCAGCCGTCATGTAGATGGACTGGACAAGCTTGTCGAAGTCCATCTCTGCCGAAGGACGCTTAGTGCTGGGATTGGCCTTGGCGATCATGTCATCCAGCTGCTGTGACGATTCGCGATAGGCGGCGTGCTGCTCGGCTGAGTCGTCCGCGGAGACGTCGGGCAGTTCGTCCTCGTAGACTTCACCTTCGACGAAACCCTCGTCCCCAACCGGCAGCGGCTCCAGCTCTGGATCCACGACGTGTTTGGCAACCGGCGAATCATTCGCGGCTGCCTGCTCGACGTGTGCAGTGGCAGGCGAGGTCTCGGATGCCGGGGAGCTCTCTCCCTCGCGGAGGTCGCCTTCCAGGGTGAACTTGCGGCGGTCGGTGACTGTAAATCCTGATGACGTGTCAGACATATGTTGATCCGTTCGGTCGTACGTTAGGACTGAAGAGTTGCGATAGGAGGTTGTTCAAGAGGCGTAGCCGCCCCTCCCTCATATTCTAATTGCACGTTGCCGGCCTGCGCTTTACCGGCGAGAACTGGATCGAGATACTGGCTGCGCGCGATGCCTATGCCGTAAATCACACCTCCGACGCTGGCAACGCTGGTCAGGCGGCCAGCAGATTGATCGCCGTTCTTGAGTTCGGCTGGGAGAGCCGGGGGCAGTCCGGTCAGGCGAAAGGAGCCAAGCCGCCGGTGAACGGCGCCGCGGGAGCGAATCCGCTCCACGATCTCCTGGCCCAGATAACACCCTTTGGTGAAGCTCAGGGCACGTGGCTGGTGCGCTTCCTGCGGCAGGTCGCGATCGAGGATGTCTACACCATAGAGTGGAATGGCCTCTAGCACGCGCAGAGTTTCAATCGCTGCAACGCCGCAAGGAATGGCTCCTGCCTGGAGCAGAACCTGGCACATGGTTGGCAGGTCCTCGGGCGCGAGCCACAGCTCGAAGCGCGGCACACCCACGCTGTAAGCCCGAAGTAGCCTAAGCGCAACGCCGCAGATGCGGGCTTGGCGGACTGTGATCATGCCCGGCGCGAGATCGTCTAGAGATACGCCAAGCTGTTCCAGGAGAGCCGAGGCTTGAGGCCCTGCCAACCCTAGGGCGGTGGTTGCAGCACTCACATCCTGCAGTTCCACATCGTCCATGATGATGTAGCGGTCCAAATGGCCCATGAGACCAGCGATTTGGCTGCGGTCCGTCTCGAGCAAGAGATGGTCTGGGAGAGAGTAGGTGTAGCAATCGCCCTGGATGCGGCCTTGGGCGTTCAAGAGAAAGCTGTAGTTGCCTACGCCCTCGGGCAATGCACCTACTGCGTTGGTCAGCATTCCGTTGAGCCAGCGAACGCGGTCACTGCCCCGCACCTCAATCCAGCCGCGATAGCCGAGGTCGTAGACGCCGGCCCCTGTCAACAGGGCAGAAATTTCTTTCTCCTCATCCCCAAAGCTCTGGAGGGTCAGCGCTCCGCAGTGGAGGACCAGCTCCGGCGAGGGGTTCTGGGCCGACAGCAGCGCTGCGAGTGGAGTCAACGCCAGCGAGCTCACTGCGTCCGCTACACCGTTGGTAATCCCGGATGGTGCGTCTAGTTCCGTGTCGCTCATAGCGGAAAGCCTGTAGAAATTATAGCCTTCGAAGAGCGGCGCCGATTTCGCTGCGAAGAAAGCCACGGCCGGAGGCAGTTTTTCTGACGATAAGCAGAAGCGTACGAGCAGTAGGAATTCTGGCATTAGCGGCGTCGCAGTGCGCAGCGGGCGGTCGCGCCGCCCGAGCGCAGGCGGGCACGGGCACGACGCAAACACCTCCGCCGCCGCCCGTCACGCACCATAATCCAGCAGGCACGCCGGATCAGTCCACGGTCGAAAGACACATCACGCCAGCTCAGGCGAAGGAGCTGTTTGCTTCTGTCGACCAGATTCTCGCTTTTGCCAGCACAGACTCGAAGCTTCCGATCAAGCATCCGGTCAAGCGGCTGCTTACGACACGCGCCGCTGTGGAGAGCTATGTGCTGACGAAGTTCAGGGAAGACAAGGACAGCAAACGGCTCAAGCGGTCCGAGGTCGTCCTCAAGAAGTTCGGTCTGCTCGATCGGGACTTCCAGCTTCAACCCTTTCTGGTCAGTCTCCTGACGGAGCAGATCGCCGGCTACTACGACAGCAAAACCAAGACCGTGAACCTGCTAGATTGGATCGCGCCAGATCAGCAGAAACCAGTGCTGGCGCACGAGCTGACGCACGCCTTGCAGGACCAGCACGTGGACCTGGAGAAGTGGGGAAGCCAGAGCTCAGATACGATCGCGCAGAACGTGACGGAAGACAACCAGCACCTAGCCACGGACGAGGCGGATACGGCGCGCGATGCCGTCGCGGAGGGCCAGGCCATGGCAGTGTTTCTGGATTACGACCTGAAGCCGCTGGGCAAGAGCTTGAAGACCGAGCCGAATATCGCCAGCCAGCTCGGCGATGAGATGGACGACCCGCATGGCTCACCGGTCCTCGCGCGCGCACCTTTGTTGCTGAAGGATTCGCTGCTTTTTCCGTATCGCGAAGGGCTCAGCTTCGAGCAGGCGGTGCTGAAGGATGAAGGCACGGCAAGCGCCTTTGCCGGAGTGCTCGACCGGCCGCCCGCGACCAGCTTCGAGATCATGAACCCGCGCGCATATGAGACCAAGCAGCCCGTGCCGTTGCTGCACATGCCGGATGTCCATGGGCTGCTCAACGCCGAGTACGAACCCTACGATGTTGGCGTCTTAGGCGAGTTCGATGTGCGCGTACTGACGGGTCTTTTCGGCGGCACGGATGCCGCAGCGACGCTCACGCCGCAGTGGAACGGCGGCATTTACTACGCCGCGCAGAGTAGGCAGGCTAAGAGCCCGGAGCAGAAAGTGGACACCGCCTCTCTTGCGCTAGTCTACCTGTCACAGTGGACGAGTGGAGTGGCCGCAGCCACTTTCGCTGATCTGTATGCGAAGGATCTCAATAAGAAGTACACGCGCGTCGAGCGGCGGCCTGAAGAGGAATCCTCGCCGACTCCGGAAGCTGCAGAGCGTGTTTGGGATACGAACGAGGGCCCGGTGCTTATCGCGATCAACGGCAAACAGGTCTTCATCAGCGAGAGCTTCGCGCTTCCGCTCGCCCGCAGACTGGAGCTGCTGCTATGCGGCGCGCAGGCTGGGGAAGGGACACAGTTTGCCGAGAAGCGAGCGCCTTCACAGAATCTGTCTGGCGGTTTGGTGAAGCTGCTTGGGGATTTTGGCATGATGCGGGTTGCTTTACGGCATTAGGCAGACATCCTTAGGGTGGAAGCTCAGACCTGCTTTTCTCATCCCCGGAGAGTGGCGGCTATACTTAGTCTTTCATTCCACGTATAGGCTCAGGTGCTCGCGACTGGAACTAGTCGTGCAGCCTTGGCGGAGAACGGTTTGGCACAGGCAGAGATCGGCATTATCGGCGGCAGCGGTCTTTACGCAATGCCGGGGTTAGAGAACACACGCGAAGAACGGCTCACGACGCCCTTTGGCGACCCTTCGGATGCCGTTGTTCTTGGCGAGCTGGACGGGCGCAAGGTCGCTTTCCTGGCGCGGCACGGACGCGGCCATCGTCTGCTGCCATCGGAGTTGAACTTTCGTGCCAATATCTACGCAATGAAGCAGCTAGGTGTGGAGCGCATCCTCTCAGTCTCTGCCGTGGGCTCGCTGAAAGAAGAGCACAAACCAACTGACTTTCTAGTGCCGAACCAATTTATCGATCGCACGTTTGACCGCCATGCGACCTTCTTTGGCAACGGCATCGTCGCGCATGTTGCCTTCGGAGATCCTGTATGTGCAACTGTCGCAGGGGCAATTGCGGATGGGTGCGAGCAGGCCGGAGTCGTCGCCAAGCGGGGCGGCACGTACGTCTGCATGGAAGGCCCGCAGTTCTCAACGCGCGCAGAGTCAAACCTGTACCGCAGCTGGGGCGCGGATGTGATCGGGATGACGAACCTGCAGGAGGCCAAGCTCGCGCGCGAGGCCGAGATCTGCTACGCCACCGCAGCGATGGTCACAGACTTCGACTGCTGGCATGAGGCGCACGAGGCCGTCACCGTCGAGCAGGTGGTCGCGGTCATCCACCAGAATGCGAGCAATGCGGCAAAGGTCGTGCGGGCCGCCATCGCTTCCATTCCGAAAGAACGCAACTGCAGCTGTGCCAATGCTCTGCAGTTCGCCATCATGACCAGCCGCGAAGCAATTCCTCCGGAGACTCGCCGGAAGCTCGACCTGCTCCTTGGGAAATATCTGTAGAAATATTCTTCGCAAACTTAGGAAAACTATGTCGATTCTGGTAGTAGGCAGTGTTGCATTTGACAGCATTGAAACGCCGCATGGCCTGGTAGAGAACTGCCTGGGCGGCGCGGCCACTCATTTCTCGCTCGCGGCCAGCTTCTTCACCGACGTGCGCGTGATCGCGGTTGTCGGGGAAGACTTCACCTCCACCGAGGAGGATGTCCTCAAACGTCGCGGCGTTGATACGACGGGTCTCGAACACATCGCGGGCAAGAGCTTTCACTGGACCGGCTCATATGTGAAAAGCCTGAACGAGGCTGAAACGCTCAAGACCGAGCTCAATGTTTTTGAGAATTTTTCGCCAAAGATCCCCGATTCCTACAATGACAGCGAGTATCTCTTTCTAGCCAACATCGATCCCGTGTTGCAGGCCGATGTGCGCCGGCAGATGCCAAAGGTGCGCACGGTCTGCGGCGATACCATGAACTACTGGATCGCCGATCACCGGGAGACCCTCCTGAAGGTGCTGGAAGGTCTTGACGTGCTGCTGATCAATGATGGAGAGGCAAAGCTGCTCGCGGGCAACAACAATCTGGTGCATGCGGCGCACGCCATTCTGAAGATGGGTCCCAAGTCCCTGATCATCAAGCACGGCGAGTACGGCGCAACCGCTTTTTTCAGCGAGCGTTCTTTTTCCGGCGCGCAACCTGGAGGCATATCGACGCCCTTCCGCGCGCCCGCGCTGCCACTGGCGGAGGTGGTCGATCCGACTGGGGCCGGCGACTCATTTGCTGGCGGCTTCTTAGGCTATCTTGCATCGCAAGGAGAGGTCACGCCGGCAACTTTCAAGTGCGCCATGTTCTACGGCGGGGTGATGGGGTCGTTTGCGGTCGAGAAGTTCGGTACCGAGCGCGTCCAGTCGCTCACGCGGGAGGAGATCGACGCGCGCTTCAAACTCTTCCGCGAGTTGTCCCACCTTGACTGAAACCGCTCCAGCGCGGCCATCGCTCCGGCGTGAATTATGGCTGGTGACCGCGTGCACCACTCTGCTTGCACTCTTCTCGCTGCTCTATTGCTACTCACACGGGTACTTGTTGTTGTATGGCGATGCGGTTGCGCACCTCCACATCGCTCGCCGCATCTTCGATTCGCGAACTCCAGGGTTTCGCCAACTCGGCTCGGTGTGGCTGCCGCTCTCGCATCTGCTGCTTATTCCCTTTGTACAAAAGATGAGCTGGTGGCAGAGCGGACTGGCGGGCGCCTGGCCATCGATGGCTTGCTACGTGGCTTCGTCGATCGGTCTCTACTGGCTGGCCCATTGCTTCATGCGGGCGTCCACCGCTGTTTTAGCGGTTGCGTTCTTCGCGCTTAATCCCGGTCTCTTGTATTTTGCCACTACGGCCATGACAGAGCCTTTCTTTCTGGCAGAGATGATCTGGGCCGCGCTGCTGCTTGTTCTGTTTGCGCGAGAGGCGGCGAGTCCCCGCGAGGGGAACGCAGGCCGCCTGTTGCTGATTACCGGCGGCGTTCTGGTCTGCGCGGTCTTCACTCGCTACGATGGATGGATCTACGCAGCTGCGGCCTGGTGCGTCGCGACCGCAACGGTTGTGCGCCGCCGCAACCTGCGTGAGCCTCTTACCGGCGCGTGGGTGCTCTTCACCGCACTGGTGGCCATCGCGCCCCTGCTCTGGATTGCCTATAACGCGAAGCAGTTTCACGATCCGCTCGACTTTCTGCGCGGCCCCTATTCCGCGCGTGCGATTGAGGCGCGCACCACGCCGCCGCGAGCGGGGCACTACCCCGGCTTCCACAGCATGCGCATCGCATGGTTCTACTTTCTGAAAGCCGCAGAGTTGGGCGCGGCCGCGAAGAGATCGGGAAATACGATCTTCTGGGCAGCAGTGGCCGGAACAGTCCTGCTATTGCTGAATAACTTTCGCCGTGCCGGTTCACGGGTGCCTGCCGGAATTGCTGCGGCCCTGCTCCTCTGGATACCGCTGCCGTTCTACGCCTACTCCATCGCCTATGGCTCGGTGCCGATCTTTATTCCTGTCTGGCAGCCGTATTCCTGGTACAACACTCGTTACGGAATGGAGATGCTTCCCGCGTTTGCGCTCTTCTCCGCATGCCTGGTGGAGGCGTGCATCAGGTGGAAGCCACGGTTCACCATCGTCGTGGTCTCATTTGCTGGAGTGCTTATCGCGCTGAACACGATTTCGTTATTCCGCGCGGGACCGCTCGTCTTCCAGGAAGCAGTCGCTAACTCGCGCACACGCATCCCGTTTGAGCGAGCCCTCGCCCGTAGTCTTAGCGAGTTGCCATCTGGCGCGAGTATCCTGACCTACACCTCCGAGCATATCGGGGCGTTCGAACAGGCCGGGGTACCGCTCAAGAATACGATCAACGAGGGAGATTACTTCCTCTGGCGTGCAGCGCTCGACCATCCAGCCGCTGCCGCAAGTTTCACTGTTGCCGTGGATGGCGACGCGGTCGCAGCGGCCGTTAGCAAACATCCTGAAGGGCTACAGCTGCTCATGGTCATCTGTGGCAAGGGACAGCCATGCGCCCGCGTCTACCGATCGGAGATCCACAAGAGCAACCGTTCTCAAGTGAGTACGGATGATTCCCGGATAGGAAGACCAGGTGGTAGCATCGCGGCAATGCACGCCGCTGGTGATAGGGGAATCGGTAGCGCTTTACGTGAAAGGGAAGTGGAGTGATCCGCTTTCGAAAGGCGCACGCCTGCGGCAACGATTTCTTGATCGTCGATGAGGACGAGGTGAAGGGGCGCGACCGTGCGGCGTTGACACGGGCCCTGTGCGCACGCACCACAGGCATCGGTGCCGATGGTGTGGAATACCTCCGGATATCGGGCGACCGCTCGGGTCGCATACAACTCTTCAACGCAGATGGATCAGTCGCAGAGATCTCCGGCAATGGGACGCGATGCGTCGCTGCATGGATGGCGCAGGAGCAGCAGTTGAGCAGAGGCGAGAGTGTTACCCTGGCGACCGATGCCGGCGAGCGAAGATGTCAGGTGGAGGCCATAGCTGGTCCGCGCTTTACTATCAGCACTGGCATGGGCGTTCCTACTGTCGAGCCACGGATGATTCGCTTAGCCGATGGAAGAGAGATCGCGGGCGCCGTAGTTTCCACCGGCAATCCACATTTCGTGATCCAGGTCGATTCGGACGATTTCAGCTACACCGGCCGCAGTTGGAAGGAGCTGGGCAGAGAGATCTGCACCCATGGAGACTTTCCCCAGCGCACCAATGTCGAGTTCGTATACATGCGTGCGCCGGGCGCGATCGAGATCCGTATCTATGAGCGCGGCGTCGGCCCCACATCGTCATCGGGCACAGGCACAAGCGCGGCTGCCGCGGCCAGCATCGCGCTGCAAGACGCTGCAACTAACCTAACAGTGCTCGCGCCGGGGGGCGCGCAAGATGTCAAGTGGCACGGTAGCAGCGCGGAACTCACGCTCACTGGTCCGGCAGAACTGATCGCTAGCGGCGAAGCGTTTTTCGCGGAGAACTATCTCTCGTGAGCAAAGTACCGCAGCTTAAGGCAGTGTTGCCCGGCGCCAGTATCGCAGTGGTCTCGCTCGCCAGCAGTATTGCCCCGGATCGGGTGCATCGCGGAGTAGCGGCGCTTCGCGCGCTCGGGTTTGACCCGGTGCTCGCCGAACATGCGCTTGCCAAGACCGCGCTTTATTTTGCCGGGACTCCGGAGCAGCGGCTGACGGATCTGCACCGCACCTTCGCCGACGACGCGATCAATGCCGCTATATGTACTCGCGGTGGTTACGGAACCAACTATCTGCTCCCGGCGCTCGATCTTGATCTGATCCAGGAGCATCCCAAGCCGCTCATTGGCTATAGCGACAACACGGCGATCCAGACCTGGCTGCTCGATCAAGCAGGTCTTCAAACGTTTCACGGGCCCATGCTGGCGGCCGATTTCTCGCGCGAAGAGGGCGTCCACCTCGCGAGTTTCCTGGCGGCGCTCACAGGCGAGCCGTACGTGCTGGACGGCAGCACCGGGCTACGTACCCTACAGCCGGGCCATGCCAGCGGCGTGCTCTATGGCGGCTGCCTCAGCATCCTGGCGGCCTCGCTCGGGACGCCCTATGCGCCGCGGACCGAAGGCAAGCTGCTCTTCCTGGAAGATGTGGGCGCAAAGCCGTATCAAGTCGATCGCATGCTGCGGCAGTTGATCCTGGCAGGCAAGCTGGAGGGGGTATGCGGCATCATCTTTGGCGAGATGCTCGACTGCGTGCAGCCCGGCGCGGCGCCCGGTTTGTTCACCGACGTGATCGCACAGGTGCTGGCGGATTTTCGGGGTCCCATCGCCTTCGGCCTGCGATCGGGACACGTCTCGCACGGAAATGTAACTCTGACGTTTGGGATAGAAGCCGAGCTCGAGGCCGGAGCCGATGCGGTCCTGCGCATTAGCGGCAGAGACAATGCAACCCGCAGCGATTCCAAGTAGAGGAACGATGACGCACAGCCCGAAGCACATACACTTAATTGGCGTCTGCGGTACTGCGATGGCCTCCCTCGCCGGAATGCTGCAGTTGCGAGGACATACGGTGACCGGCTCGGACACAGCAGCCTATCCTCCAATGTCGGAGCAACTCGCGGAGCTGGGCATTCCGGTGCGGGAACCCTATGCGGAAGCGAACCTCGAACCCCGGCCCGATCTCGTCATCGTGGGGAATGCTATCTCCCGAGGCAACGTTGAGCTGGAGTACGTCCTCGACAAGCGCATTCCCTTCCGCTCCATGGCACAGACGGTGCACGATGAATTTCTCATCGGACGCGAGTCGCTGGTCGTAGCCGGCACACACGGCAAGACCACGACCACCAGCATGCTTGCATGGATATACGAAGTTGCCGCACGACGCGCGCATGAGTCAGGGCCATCGTTCCTGATCGGCGGCGTTGCCGAGAACTTCGGCACCAGCTTTCAGGTGACGGCGAGCCGTACTTTTCTGTTGGAAGGCGACGAATATGATACCGCCTTCTTCGACAAAGGGCCGAAGTTCATGCATTACTTCCCTGATGCGATGATTCTAACGCATGTCGAGTTCGACCATGCCGACATCTATCGCGATCTCGAAGCCGTGAAAATTGCCTTCAAACGGCTGGTCAATCTTGTGCCGCGACGGGGACGCATCGTGGCCTTCGACGGCAGCGAGAACGTGAGCGAGTGCGTGGACCGCGCTTTTTCGGCGGTGGAGCGCTACGGCTTCGAGCCCACCTCCCACTGGCGCATGGCGGAGCTCACGCATCGTGATGGCGCTACACGCTGGAAGCTCCTCCGCGGCGGGAAGCCTTGGCTAGAGCTCAGACTGCCGATGGCCGGAGCCCACAATGCATTGAACGCAACCGCAGCTGCCGCGCTTGCCGCAGGGCAGGGAATTGAAGCTGCCACGATCGCCGCGGCCATCGATTCGTTCAAGAGCGTAAAGCGGCGGCTGGAGGTGCGGGCGGTCGTCAACGGCGTGACGATTATCGATGATTTTGCGCACCACCCGACCGCCATTCGAGAGACGCTCAGAGCGTTGCGGGCTGCGTACCCGAAGGCGCGCCTCTGGGCGGTGCTCGAGCCACGCTCCAACACGCTGAGACGGAATGTCTTTGAAGCCGAATTGGTCGAGGCCCTTGCGCTCGCCGATCGGGTCATGCTCGCCGGCGTCTTCAAGCAGGAAAGCATTCCGCTAGCGGAGCGGCTGCACCCAGAAGCTGTGATTAGCGCGCTCAAGCAGCGGGGCCACGCGGCAGAACTCTATCCAGATGCGAATGCCATCGTCGACGCTATTACGCCCGCGCTTCGGCCCAACGATGTGGTCGCGATCCTGTCCAATGGCGGATTCGGCGGGATTTACGACAAGCTGCCAGCCCGGCTCAAGGAATTTGCGGAGCCATCGTGAATCTCGAACCCGCGCCCAGAAAGACGGCGGCCATAGTGAAGAGAGTGCTGTGCTCTCGATAGTGTTAGTGCTGGTCTACGCAGTGATGGCGCTGCCCACGGCGGCCATCGTCTTTCCCTGGACGATGCTCAGCCACGACACCCGCCTACTCTTCCGCGCCGGTTGGGGCGTCACAGCGGCGGGCCTGCGCATTGTCGGCATCCGTGTTCGCGTGACCGGCCGGCAAAACGTGCCTGCCACGGTTGCGTGTGTCTTCATGGCTAACCACACCTCGAATCTCGACCCTGCGGTGCTGCTGCCCGCGACGCCCCGTGGCTCGGTGATCTTCCTCAAGAAATCGTTGATGAAGCTCCCCTTTCTGCACACGCTCATGCACCTGGCCGGGTTTATTCCGGTCGATCGCACGGGCGGTGTGGAAGCGGCAAAGGTGAGTATTGCCGCCGCGCGCCGAGCTCTCGCAAAGGGCCTGAGTCTGGTTGTCTTTCCCGAGGGAACGCGCTCAGCCGACGGGCACCTGCTCCCGTTCAAGAAGGGCTCCTTCCAACTGGCCATGAAAGCTGGCGCGCCGATTGTGCCCGTCACCATCGACGGAACGGGCAGACTGATGCCGAAGGGAAGCCTGCGGGTCAGGCGGGGGGAGGCGGCCGTTCACTTCCACCCGGCGGTCTGGCCGGCTCACTATCCTGATCGTGAATCGCTGATCGTTGCGGTCCGCGAAGCTATTGCCAGTGGTCTACCGGCCGATCTCAGATGACTTCCAGAGAGGCCGTGTCGCGAGTTTCTTGCGCCGGAGCCGTATTCTTGATCACTTCACAATTGCATTGTAGCCATCGGCGATCAAGCGTTCTTTCACCAGCTCGGCCTGGCTTTTGTCAGTAAAGGGACCAATCTGCACATGAAAGAACTTATCCGCTAACCCACTCCGAATCATGGGACTGAAGCCGTGACGCCGTAGGGCTGCCGCCAGCACATCGGCATCCTCCTGCCGAGTTACGGCCGCAATTTGCACCATCATCGGAGCCCGGGTTGGCGGTGGAAGAGCAAAATGGGACACTGCCGTTGGCGTCCTTACCTCTGCGGTCGTTGTCTCTCCCGGTGCGGCCGCAGTGCCCGCGTGCGGCTTGGGCAATGCTGATCGCCTTGGGGCACTTGCTTCTGCGTTCTCGGGGGAGTGCGCGACGGGAAGGTCTTCGCTCCGAGCCACCGACTCCTGAGCGGAACGCGCGGCTCTTGAAGATCGTGCATCCGTACCCTCATCGGGGACCGGTGGGCTGAAGTTGTCAGGGAAGTTCGGATTGGAAGGAGAGCCGGAAGCCGCCTGTTCCTCAGGTACATTTTTGGGCGCTACGGTCTTGGGATACGAACCCGGTAGAGGGCTTTGGAATTGGGGCTGTTCCGGTCTGCTGGTGATTGCGGAGGGCTTCGCCGGGTGAGGGCTGCTGCCCGCCTCTGCGGTTTCCGTACTGGCTGGGGAAGGAGCGGACGGATTGTGCCGTCCCATGGAGTATCCAAAGCCGAAGAAGACCCCGCACACCAGCACAACGCCAAAAAAGATCCCCAGCAGGGATCCCATGCCGAGCGTCAGCTCGGAGGCTTGTCTCTCTTCCGCTTCCCGATCCTCGTACACTGCTCTCATACACCTACACTGTCATCCGGTGGAGGGTTGGTTGGCGCCGTTGTGAGCGGGCTGCCGGTCATCCCCTGTACGGTTTTATTGAACAACGAGATAAGCTCGATGGGTAGGGGAAAGACGATGGTGGTGTTCTTTTCCGTACCTATGTCAACAAGGGTTTGCAGATAGCGCAGTTGTAGCGTGATCGGCTGCTGCGCGAGCAGGGCCGCTGCCTCGACCAGCTTTTGCGCCGCAGCCAGCTCGCCCTCGGAGTTGATGATCTTGGAACGCTTTTCGCGCTCCGCCTCGGCCTGTTTTGCCATGGCGCGCAGCATGGATTCTGGCAGGTCCACCTGCTTGACCTCCGTGTTGACCACCTTCACGCCCCAGGGCGCGGTGTGTTTGTCGATGATGGTCTGGATACGCTGGTTCAGGATCTCGCGGCGTGAGAGCAACTCGTCCAGCTCGACCTCACCTAGGACCGAACGCAACGTCGTCTGGGCGAACTGCGAGGTCTGATAGACGTAGTTCGAGACCTCGATGACCGCCTTGCTTGGCTCGATCACGCGTAGCGTAATGACCGCATTGACCTTCAGCGTGACATTGTCGCGCGTAATGACGTCCTGCGGAGGCACCTCCAGCACCTCCTGCCGCAGCGTGACCCGCACCATCTGGTCGAAGGGGCGGAAGACAACAATGACGCCAGGCCCCTTCGGCGCGGAAAGGACGCGGCCGAGGCGAAAGACTACCGCGCGCTCGTACTCCCGCAGGATTTTGATGGAGCCAAGCAGATAGATGATGATGACCGCAATGATGATGATGGTGGGGATGCCCATGGGTTGTGCCTCGCTCCCGGATTGTATCGTAGGCCCTTTCCGCACCAGGAAAACGGCCTGCTTAGCTCAGTCGCACCGGTCCGGTCAGCTTCACTGGTTCGGTAAGCCGATCCAGTCCTGTCAGGCGCTCAACGGTAAGCGTAAGCCCATCGACGGCGTTGACGCGCACCCGTTCGCCCCGTGCCGCGGCCACCGCGCAGTGGGCCTGCCAAAGTTCGCCCCGCACCATCACCTGTCCGTCCGGCAACAGCGGCTCGGTCACCTCGCCGACTTCGCCGATCATCGCCTGGGCGCCTGTGCGCACTTTGTTCCGCCGCGCCCGCAGGCCGATGCGTACCAGAAAGATCGTGATCAGCCCGAAGGCGATTCCGCAGCTCACGGCTGTCGCGGTGTGCACGCGCATCTCCGGGACCGGGCCGGCGACTAGGGTCAGCGTCCCCAAGATCAGGCACGCGATACCCACCAGTGCAAGCACGCCATGGCTGGCAAATTTTACCTCGAGCAGCATCAGCACGGCAGAGGCGACGAGCAACAGAATTGCGGTGCCCTGGATGGGCAGCAGGTTCAGCGCGAAGAAGGCCAGCAGGACCAGCAGTGTGCCCAGCGCGCCCGGAATGATCGTGCCCGGCGCATTGAACTCGACATAGATGAGCAGAGCGCCCAAGACGAGGATCAGCACCGCCAAGTCCGGGTTCATGAGCCGGCCGAGTACCTGGTCACGTAGCGAGGGATCGTAGCTGACGATTCGGGCGTCCCGGGTGTGCAGCGTGGCTTTCTTCCCGTTCAGCCGCGTGACGGTGCGTCCGTCTAGAGTGTCGAGCAGGGTAGTGCGATCGGGAGCAATCAGGTCGATCAGTCCGAGCTGCTTACATTCTCCCGCGGTGTACGACTTGGAGTTGCGCACGGCATCTTCCGCAGCCTGCGGGTTGCGCCCGCGCTGCGAGGTATAGGAGCGCAGGAAGGCAGCCGCATCGTTCTCGAGCTTCTGCTTCATGGTGTCGTCGAGGTGGCCGCCCTCCACCACGGGATGAGCAGCGCCGGCGTTCGTGCCCGGCGCCATCGCTGCAATATCGGCGGATTCCAGAATGAAGAAGCCGGCCGATCCGGCGCGAGCTCCGTTCGGCGCGACATAGACGATCACCGGCACGGGTGAGGCCGCGATCTTGCCTACCACGTTGCGCATCGCGCTTAGCAGGCCGCCGGGTGTGTCGAGCTCGATGAGCAGCGCGTCGGAGTGAGTGCGGGAAGCCTCGGCGATGGCGCGTGTCAGGTAGTCTTCGCTAATCGGCTGGATGGTATCCTGCAGCCGGACTAACGTGACGGAGTTTGCCGCTGCTGCCCAGAGCCCAGCGGAAGCGCTGCAGACGAACAGCAGCAGGAGAGCGACGAATCCTGCATATACACGACCGCGAGTGTTTTTCATGGCGTGACCGGTGGGGCTGGAGCTGGCGGTGGCTGGAGCGTCTGCTTCAGTGACCTGGCTGTGGCGTTTGAGGGTTCGAGCTGCAGGGCATGCTCGGCATTCGCCAGGGCCGAGTCATTCTGATGCATGGCTTTGTCGATCTGCGCCAGCACCACGTAGGCCTGCGCATTCGGCTTGAGCTTCACGGAAGCCTGTGCCTCCTGCCGGGCGGCCTCCGTATCCCCATCGCGCTGCCGCACCACGGCAAGACCGCCATGGGCCCCAGCGTTGCCGCTGTCCACTCCCAAGGCGGAGAGGAACTCCCGTTCGGCCTCCAGCAGTAGACCTTGGTTCAAGTAGTGGTCGCCCTCACGCGTAAGAGCCGCTGCCTGCTGGGATGGCGGCAGAGTCGCCATCCGGAGCGCCTGGACCTCTTCAATAGCCGAGGCTGCCTGGCGGAAAGAGGCATCGTTGAAGTTGCGCTTGATGCGTTCAAGTGGCAGGTTTGAGTAGCGCGCCGGGGGAGCCTGTGTGGGCAAAGTAGGCGCTGCGGGTTTAGCATCTGCGGGTTTGCCGTCCGCTCCCGGCGTTGACGGCGCAGCGGGCGCAACACTGGACGCAATATTGGGCGGCGGGACTGGCGGCGGAGTGCGCAGCGTGTTCTCGAGCGCGATGGCCTCCGTATCTTGCGGACGTAGCTTGATCGCCTGCTTTACCGCATCCATCGCGGCGCGGAAGTCTCCTTTGCGCGCCTGAGCGACCGCCACGTTGAAGCGGTAGTCGGGGTCATGCGGGTCGGCGGCAATGGCTTGCTGAAAAAAAGGTACGCCGTCCCGATTGCGACGGCTCGCGACCACGCCCTCGTTGTTGACCACCTCTGGCAGTGGCAGTTGTGTTGCCACAAAGGCGAAGGCCTCTTCCGCCCTCGGATAGTAGCCGGTGTAGAAGTAGGCCAGGCCGCGGTAGAACTCGGCCTGCAACGCATTTGGGTCTGTCTTGGGCAGGTGCCCCAGTGCATTCGCAGCCGGTTCGAACTGCTGTTCGCCGAAGTAGGCCATTCCTAGCGCAAGCCACGCCGGATAATACGTCGGGTTCTGCTGGACCGCATCTTTCAAGTGCCGGATGCGCTCGGGCGGATTCGCTTCGACCAGGCCGCGAATGTAGTTTTCAAACCCATCCAGGCGCAGAGCCGAACCCGCGGCCACAAATGTGTTCTCAGCAACCGCGTATTTGGGATCCAGGGTACGGGCCACACGCCACGCGAGACTGTTTAACACGTCCAGCAGGTGATTGATCTCGGCTTGCTCCACGATCGGTTGACCGAGCCGGAGCGCCTTTACATCCAGGATCTGCGCCGAAGCGCGAAAGGTGCTTCCTTGCTCGGTAAACGAGCCCACCACAACATAATCCGCATCGAGGTTCTGCGCCAGCCGTATAGCCGTGGCGCGGGAGGGCCCGAAGTTCTTGGGCAGCCCCAGATGGTCGAGTGCATACTGGCGATCCCCGCGCTCGATCGGCATAAAGCCTGCCGAACTCAGCCGGCGGTTCAGCACCTCTGGCATGGCCTCGCCAATCCAGTCCAAACTGGTCTGTTGCGACCGATTGTCAAAAGGCAGCACCAGCAGCAATCGGCCATGCCCTTTTTCCATGGACGCAGCGTCCGCGGAACCGGTATTTGAGGATGGCTGCTGCGAGAGCGACGACAGGGCTGGAAAGACACTCCACAGCACAACAGTTGCAAGGAACAGAACTACGCGTTTGGAGAAAAGAGGGCGCACAACAGGCTGATTATAGTGCCCAGGTTTGCCGGGAATACATGACTTTGGTGTTCGCTGGATGCAGTAAGTGAGCGCCTTGGTGATCACCGTTGGGCGGAGCTGGCGAGGTGAGAGCGATCGAAATGGATCACGGCAGCCCATTGGCCTTTGCGCTCGGCCTGCCACACGACCCCGCCGTGGAGCAGGTCCGCAATCTCCTGAGGAGAGAGGTCGTGGTGGAAACTGAAAAAGCGCCGGTCCAGCGCCTCATTCCGGCTGCCCAGGCTGAATGGCAGCCGAGGTGGATCGTACTTGGTGGAAAACGGGAAACTCACTGCAAAGGGCGCGGCTAGACCGTTAGAGAGGTCAATAGCGCGCTGGATTTCTTCAGGAGAGAAGTTGTCGATCTCCACCACCGACACCGGCCTGCGCACGTACCCAAGCTCCGGCTTCGTGAGCTCATCGGTTCCTGGCCACGCCGTTAAAACTGTGCTCCCCGGATAGCGAGCAATGATCTGCCGGATCGCTCCCTGGTGCAGCACGATGGCATCGCGGTAACTGAGATTGTCTTCCGGAGCAAAATGATAGGGCGGGTTTATAAACAGCCCGATAATAAAGGCCATAGCGCTTAGTGTGGCCAGCGCGTACCAATAGCGCACATGGCGATAAAAAGCGGCGACACACAGGATGAGCACCAAAGGATAGAGCGGTAGGAGATAGCGGGTGAGCAGCGCTCCGCCCAGCACTGAGAAGAAGACCAGATTGGCTGCGAGTACGACGAGGAAAACCTGCACGACCTCGTTCCTCAGTCGTGGGCGCCTGGTCCCATCGCGCTCCAGCAGCGGGTCGAGAAAGAGTGCAGCAAACCCGCAGAGCACCGGCACAAACATGTTCATGTGAGCGGTAATGTGCATGAGTCGGTGCGCAAAGGCGAGCACAATGCGCAAGAGGCTCAGAGTTGCGATGGCGTTGTAGCGAAGGTACTCGGGATTGCCGAGGACGAAACCTGTCTCGTGCCAGTGGTACGCGTACCATCCGCACAAGGGCAGGAGTGAAAGAAGCAGCGGAGGTACAGTGTTGGAAAAGAGCCGGATTTTTCCGCCAACCGGCGCGGTACGGATGAGCAACACCAGCTCATAGGCGGCCAGCGCCAGCGGTGTAGCGACTGCCGTCTCTTTCGCCAGAGCTGCGAAGGCAAAGAAGAGTGCTGCGGTCCATAGCGTTCTGTCTTCTTTAGGCATGGGAGCCTGCTGCTTCACTACGAAGACCAAGCCCCACAGCGTGCCTACGGATGCGAGCAGGTCTGCGTGCGCGAGGGTGCTCTGCGCAAACCAGACTGGATAGAGCGCCGTCAGCAGTACCGTAACCGCGGCAATGGCTGTCTTGCCCGTTGCCAGCTGAGCGAGACGGTAGACAGCCAGCAGCGCCGCCGATGCCAGAAGGCACATCGCTACGCGGGTTGTTGCGGGGACGAAGCCCGAAAGCTTCCACCAGGCCGCCAGGTAGATCGCAGGCAATGGTGGGTGGGCATTGGAGAGCGTGCTGTACGGAATCAGCTTGCCGGTCCGGAAGAAATCATAGGCCGCCGGTATGTAGTATCCGGCTTCGTCCCAGTAGTAGGGCAGGCGCAAAAGAGAGAGGTGGGTGAGGTAGACGCCGGTGAAGATTAATGGAAAGACCAGCCACAACGGAAAGGGCCGGTCTCGCCGCGCTAGAGCGGTTTTCCTGTTAATACGGACCACCTGGCTTTTTATGCTGTGCGGCTTTTCCTAACGAAAAGCCGCGCGTTCTTCCGTTGCTCTGGTGTACACCTACAGGAAAACCACTCTAGCTGATCTGTGAATGCATATATCGTGGGAAATTAGCGCCAGGCGCCGAGTGGAAATAGAGCTCGGCCGTAGTCGTAAAAGCTGCCCTAGATTCAATTGAGGGTTTAGTTCAACGGACGTCCGGTGGAAGACGCCTGCGGCTCGAGCGCAATCTGCCCAAAGGCCTGTTCGTACTGCGCCAGGTTCTGCCCCAGCACATTCCAAAGTGCCTTTGCCTGCTGCGGGCTCAGATAGATTCCCTGGAAGCTCTTGATCGTGACCTGATCTGCAGATTCCTGATGTGCCGTACCAAAGGAGAGAAAAAAGTCCCACACGCTCGCCCGCACCTGGACGCTGTTCGCATATCCGTCGCGGTACTCAGAAGCCTCTGTGAGGCTGATCTTCGGTTGATTGTTCGCTTGATGAATGTCTGCCATACGCTCGCTTTGCTTTTGCCCCTGATCTATTTAGACCGTTTTCCTGTTGCTATGCATCACCGGTGCTTGTGAGGTGCGGCTTTTCTTGACGGGAAAGCCGCGCGTTTCTTTGTGACTCCGCCATACACCTACAGAAAACCGCTCTAGCTGTAGCTGCGGCCTTTTCCCGCCACGTTTTATGGTGCGAAAGGGGGGACTTGAACCCCCATGGGTTTCCCCGCTAGATCCTAAGTCTAGTGCGTCTGCCAATTTCGCCACTTTCGCACGCCGTGTGACGATACCAGTATAAGTGACTTGCCGGTTTCGTGGAGGCCGGTTCGCGTTGTGACTTCTGTCCACTCGCTGCTAAGTGCAGCGCTAGACCTTCACACCGATTCAACCTGCGCACGTTCCAAAGCCAAAGGCCCAAACAGAGTATTCAGCGGGCGTGTTTGCATCGAGTTCACATGAAATACTGGAGCAGTTGACACGCGGTTGCGCCCGCTGTGTTTTGCCTCATAAAGTCCCCGATCCGCGGCTTCGGTCAGCATCTCCGGTGTCAGTAGTTCCGGTATCAGCGCGTCGCCCGGGGTCATGGCGGCGACCCCGACAGAGACCGTCACCACCCCACAGGGATTGCCGGGGTGTGACCGTTCCATCGATGCGATCCCCTGCCGCAGTATCTCAGCCACCTCCTGCGCGCCAGACGTATCGGTGTGCGGCAATAAGATCGCAAACTCTTCGCCGCCATAGCGCGCGGCTAGATCGCCGGAGCGCCGCATGAGGTTTTCCAGTGTCTGTGCAATCGCGCGAAGGCATTCGTCACCCGCGATATGGCCGAAGCAATCGTTATACGTTTAAAGCAATCGACATCCAGGAGCAGCACGGCCATGGACAGGTCTTCCCGAAGCGCCCGCTTCCACTCGGATTGAAGCGCTTCATCGAAGCGTCGCCGGTTTGCGATGCCTGTCAGGCCGTCGACACAGGGTCCAAGGATAAGGGCGGCCACCAAGAAACGGAGCACAATGTGGGGTTCACGCAGCCACTGCTGCAAGCTGGTAAATCTGGGCAGCATGGAGGCCGCCACAAGTATTTCGAATGCATTGCAAAGCGCATTTACGGCGATCTCGATGAGCGGATCGCCATGCATCATCTGGCCAAATCCCGTTCCCAGCGAGAGCACCGCAACAAGAGGCACCCAGTACCGCCGGCGCGTGGTCAGCAAGAAGGGGAGCGCAATCCCGTTAATCGGCCAGATAAGCGGCCAGCCATCTGCGTCCGCGGCATAGCGGGTGATGGCGTAGTCCAGGATCCATACGGCCGTGGCCATCAGGAGGGCATACCAAACGAAACGCTTTATCAGCTCGCGACGGCCGTTCCCGAGGCCGGAGGTGATCGCGGTGCGCGCTTTTGTCAGAAGTGCCATTGCTTTTCAGTATCGGCAGTCTTCAGGCAATCTTGAGATGATTTATAACGCACCGTGTACACCAATTGTGTAGTACCGTCCCGCTACTCTGATCTTCACGGCGGTAAACAACCTCCTGTGCTCTGGCGAACGCATTTTGAACGGCAACCCGCGCTTTGGACGCCAGCATCCGCTTCGGACAGAAAATCCTATGCGTACCTGGGGTCAGCGGCGGCAGTCAATCCACCATCTCAGGGTTCAGCACGCCAGATGAGAGCCCAATGAGCCAAGCGCAAGAGGCGACCCCTGCACCGCTGCTGCGCTACGAGATACGGCGGTTCGACTGGAGCGCCACCGAGCTGCGAGCCAGCCTCGTGTGCCTTCCTGCCATCGCCATCTCTTTGGCGATTGGCATCCTGCTGGGGCATCGCTCCGCGGCCATGGTGGTGGCCGGCGGCGCGCAAACCGTCGGCTTTGGAGCTTTTCAGAAACGGCTGTGGTTCCGGGGCGGCCCCATGGTGCTGGCCGCGATTGGCATCGCGCTCTCTGCCACCGTGGGTGAGATTGCGGCGCGGGATCACTTGCTTCTGCTGCTCGTGGCCAGCCTGTGGTCTTTCCTCTACGGCATGTCCGGCGCTATCAGCTCGCCGGCCTCCTGGGTGGGGCAGCAGTGTTGCGTCTTCCTGGTGGTATCGAGCGCGGTGCCGGGCACGATGCACGAGGCTGGGATGCGTGGGCTGGGCGTGCTGGCGGGCGGCGCGCTGCAGGTGTGCATCGTTCTGTTTTGCTGGCAGTTCGTTCCCCCTCCGCGCTCGTCGATCTCCGATCCGGAGATCCATCAACCGGGCTGGCAGCGCCGGGCAGTTGCGGATAATCTCACACTGGCTTCGCCGGTCTGTCGCTATGCGATCCGGCTCATGATTACCACCGTCGTTGCCATGGTGCTCTACTTAAAGCTGGGGTTTGGCAATGCCTACTGGATCCCCATGACCTCGATCATCATTATGAAACCGGACCGGCTGCTCTCCGATGTGCGCGCAGTCAACCGCGTGCTGGGCACGCTGGTGGGTGCTGGCCTTATCACGTTGCTCGTCGCCGTCCTCCGTCCGGACAGTCTTATGCTCGCCATGCTGGTGCTCATCACCATCTACGCGGCGTATGCTCTCCAGAGCGTGAACTACGGCGTCTTTGCCATCTTCATCACTGGATATATCGCGTTTCTGCTCGCCATCGGACGGCTGCCGGAGCAACAGACGGTGGAGCACCGCGTGCTTGCGACCTCCATCGCCGGCGGCCTCGTGATGTTGTCGTACGCCATCTACCGGCGCACGGAACGTGAACGCGCGGCTCGACCGGTAAAGGCATGAGCGCCGGGTGATGCCCTGGTTCCCAGCTCCAGGACTTCTCGAAAGGAACGAATGATCCAGATGAGCTCAACCGCACGTTACGTCTTACCTATGGTCGCCCTGTCGGCCGTTACCGGTGCGTTCTTCCTGGTTGGCCGCGGAGGCTTTCGCCCATTTGGGCGCATTCAGCGTGGATTGCAGATGGTTGGCGCGTTGCCGCTCCTTGCCTCGGGCGCCATACACCTGGCCAGGCCGGAGATCTATGCGCAGATCATCCCGCCGGAGTTTCCGGGGCGTTTCACCCTGGTCGTGGTGAGCGGTATCTGCGAACTCGCTGGAGCTGCCGGCCTGTTCTTCCCAAAGACTCGGCGGCCCGCTTCGCTCTGCCTGGCACTTCTGATGATCGCGATCTTTCCGGCCAACGTCTATGTGGCGGGACAGAACGTGCATGGCATGTCCATGCCGGAGGTGCCAGCCCGCACTTTTATGCAAGCGGTATACATCCTAGTGCTACTGCTTGCCGGCTGGGGGCGGCCAAGCGGACCGATTCTGAATCCCTGAGCATCTCCGACGAGGACCGGCCCGCTATTCAGTAGCGGGCTACCTCGCGCGGGTACCAGGTGAAGCCCACGGCGGTGCTGGTGTCCGACTGGCCGCCGGTGCGGATCAGTGGCGCCTTCCAGCTCTCGTACTGCACCCATGCATTGAGCTCGATGTTCTTGCTGAGGCGTTTGACGACGTTGACCGTGTAGTCGTTCTGCGTGGTGCCGCCGGGAATGAAGTCCTTTGCTGCTTTGGCGTTGCGGTAGTTCAGCTGCACCCACTCGTTGCCGCTGAGATGGTACGTCAGCCAAGCCTGGCCTCCCTTGGACTCGCGCCCGATCCAATCGGCGAAGAGGAAGCCCTTGTTCGTGGAACCCTGGCGCTGAATGGCCTCCCAATATAGGAAAGTACCATGGATGCTGCGCCCGGTCGGCGGGTCGGTCGAGACCGCCTCCACGCGAAGGTCGAGCTTCGGCATTCCAGGGAACTGCGAGAGATAGATGCCGGGCCGAATCGCGGAACGGCGCGGGGCGCTGATGGGCGTGACATCATCGTGTACCTCGGAGTCCGTATAAAACGTGAGGTATTTGCGGACAAAGGGCAGCCGGTAGGTGAAGTTGAAGTCGCTGAAGCGTGCGCCAGGGTCGTTGGGCCCCGTCTTCTGACCGAAGGTAGTATCGCTGATGCTGAAGAACGAACGCAGAAACGTATGCAGCGTAATGGGTGAGTGCTCTCGTCCGCCCCAGATGACGGTGCGCTCAAAGCCGAACTCGAAGTTGCCGGTCGGCTTGAAGGAGAAGCCCTCGGAGTGGGTGAATGGCCGGTTCGGGTCGGTATGGCCCTTCAGGTCGCCCAGCATGAAGTCATACCGCACCGGCCCCAGCAGCTTAGAGACAAACGGGATGTAGAGCGGCTCGACCCGGTTGATACGAAAGTTATAGATGTCCTCAGCGTTGTTGCTGTAGCCCATGCCGCCGCCCAGTCCTGGGCCGAACCATTCGTCACTTTTGCCGAACGAGATCTCATGGCCGGCTAGGTGCAGCGATGCGTTTGCCTCCTGGATACGGAAGGTGCTGACGCTATTCGTGCCGCGACCGTAGGGAATGGTGTCGTTGTTCACCACCGGGAGTGGCATCTCATCGATGGTCGAGAGCGTCCGCCATACTGCCGTTGAATACGGTGGGTACGATGGCGCACGCTGGTACTCACCGCGCACATGAAGCGTAAGCCGGCCAGCGCCGACCCGGACGCTGGCGCCCGTCACGTTGTTGAAGCCCTCGGCGTAGGGACGCCCGTAGTCGTTGATGATCGTCTGGCCTACATGGAAGCTGTCGCGCAAGGGGGTGCCGCTGATTCCGAGAACCCGCGTGTAGACCGACTCAATCTGTGCGTGGCCGATCTTCTGCCCGTAGGGGACCTCCAGATCCGGCTCGAGTTCATAGCGCACCGCTTTGTAGATCCCGATCGCTTCCTCGTTGTCGCTGTTGTAGATCGCGTCAGCGGAGCCCTCGAGCATGTGCGCCACACTCAGACGTGTCCACGGCCGCATGCCCAGGAAAACAGTGTCCAGATAGCCCAACGAGTACAGCCGCATCAGCTCGGGGTACATCCAGCTATCCAGTGGAATGTAAGAAGAACCGATGTCCTCGATATAGCGGAGGGGGGCCGGGGGGGTGAATTTGGTGAAGACCTGCGGCGTGCGCTGAGCCGGCGTGGACTGAGCCGGCGTGGACTGGGGCGGCGTCTGCGGCACTGGCTGCGCCTGGCCGTCCGGGGATGTGGGAGCTGTCGTGGTCTGCGAGCTCCCAGCAGGCGATGCGCCATCGCTCTGGGAAAGGGGGGCAGCAACCGCGGTTGTTCCGGCGAAGAAGCACGCCAGCAGCAAGGGAAGAAGGGAACTTAGTTGCACTCGCACCTCAAAACGTCACGCACGTCCATACGAGCAGTCCATCCCAAACCGGGAAAAACCGACCCGCGACTCACCGAGAAAGTAGGGATAGGATACAGCCTGCGACTGTGTCAGGGCACGGACCGGTCCAAGGGGTGCAATCAAGGGCGCTGCTCTTAGCAAATTAGTAAAGCATAGCGAAGTCGGGAAGCCGCGTTCCAGCCGGAGAGCTTTGCGCTCGTGCGGGGGGCAAGCCGTGCTTACCCTCTTTGTGTTGAATCGTCACACTAACGGCATCAAAAGCAGTGGACGGAGGCGAGAGCAGCTAGTGAGTCGTTGGCGAGAGGTACGGGGACGTTTGAAGTATACGAGCCGGTTGCTGGGCCGCTCGGCATTTGCGCCGATGGAGGGCGAATTTCAGCTACCGCTGCCGGTATCCTCTGAAGAGCTAGGGGTCACTTTTATCGGGCACTCCTCGTTCCTTTTGCAGGTGGGGGGACAGAATATCGTCTGCGACCCGGTTTTCGCATGGTGGCTCATACTGTTGCGTCGTCTGCGCCGGCCAGGTGTCCACGTGAGTGACATGCCCCCCATTGACCTAGTTCTACTCTCGCACGCGCACCTGGATCACTTGAACCGTCCCTCATTACGCAAGCTCATTCGCCACACCAAACGGCTGACCGGCCGCGCTCCGATCGCCGTGGTGCCGCAGGGTGTGGCCGACGTGATCGATGGCCTGGGATTTGAGCGCATCATCTCGCTCGAGTGGTGGGAATCGGCGCAGTTGGGCAGCCTGACCATCACGCATACGCCTGCCAAGCATTGGGGAACGCGCTGGTTCAACGATCACGACCGCGGTTTTGGCGGATACGTCATTGAGGGTGGCGCGAAATCGCTCTACTACTCAGGAGATACTGCGTACTTCAACGGCTTTCGCGAGATCGGCCGCCGGTTCACTCCAGAGGTCGCTCTGCTCCCGATCGGCGCTTATAACCCGGACAGCTATCGCAACGTCCACACCAATCCTGAAGACGCCCTGCTGGCGTTACGGGATCTCGGGGCGGCGACGATGGTGCCCATGCATTACGGCACCTTTTGGCTCTCGGAGGAGCCGGTAACCGAACCTCTGCCGCGGCTTCTCGCCTCCGCCGGTAAGATGGGTCTTAGCGAGAAGATCCGGGTCGTGCGCGAGGGCGAAACCGCTGTCTTCAACAGCCCTGCCCGTGAGCATGCGCATACTGCTACGTCGGACGGGGACCGCTGATCAGCATTCGCCTATCGGGTCAAGCTTCACGGGGATTTTGCTTGGTGTCTTGGCCGCCGGCTACTGACTCGCATCCTGCTTCGCTTCGGCCGCGGGTGCATCGGCTTTGCCCGCCTTGCGTGAAGACCGCGATACATCCCCTTCCTTGTCGACGAAGTAGAGATAGCCCTTTTCGCGCGTTATCTTGCTCTCGGCGACGACCTCTTCAGCTCCTGCGCCGGACTTATCTTTGCGCGCAACGTTGCCATTTTTGTCGATGAAGTAGAGATACTTCTTGTAATCCCGCTCTAAGCCAAGCTCTTTTACTTTTTCGGCCACGTTCGTTTCCTCGCTCGCTGGGATGCGCGAAGCCAGCCAAAGGCTTAGTCCCATTGTTTTTAAGTTGATGTAATTGAAGCCGGAGTAAATGAAAGATACCTGCTCCGGGCAGCATCTTTCATTCGAACGCTTCAAAGCTATGGGATCAATGGGTACTTGCGGAGGCCCGCTGCGTTTCTGCCTTTTTTGCCTGGTCTTCCAGTGCTTGTGCCTGTGGCAGGAAGGTGATGCCCTGGTTGATCATCGGATCCCACAACGCGCGCACCTTCAGGCCTTCCGCTTGCCCGAACTGTGAGGTGAAGATCTCGGCTTTGATGTTGGCCTTAACCCAGTCCAGCACCCCATTGATGTCGGCGTCGGTGTAAGGAATGCTTTGGGCTTGCAGGAACTGTTTAAACTCTCCCAGCACGGCATCGTCTACCTGGAAGTCTTTGGTCACAGTGCGGTTCGACAGGTAATGGCTCGCGAAGTTGAAGAAGCTGTAGTGCTCCAGAAGCACATCCTGGAAGTGGCTCGACTTCGGCGTTTCGATCTTGTCGTCGGGTGTGATACCGCCCCCGCCATAGACCGTGCGCCCGGAGTCCGTCAGCTTCACCTCGCGGCTCTTGTCATCCGCGGACGATTGGATTCCATCGTGGTTGTAGTAGTAGTCGTAGAGGGAGACGCCGTTGTAGTTGCGCTGAATCAGCCGGCCGCTCGGCGTGTAGTAGTGATAGGTGGTCAGCGCGAGACCGGTGTTCTCTGAAAGCGGATAGACCGTCTGCACCAGTCCTTTGCCAAAGGTAGTCTCGCCGGCGATGATGGCCCGGTCATGATCCTGCAGCGCTCCGGAGACGATCTCCGCCGCGGACGCTGTACCGTGATTCACCAGCACCACCACCGGGAAGCTGTGTCCACCGTTGCCGTGGGTGGCACGATAAATCTGCTCCGGATAGGCCCGTCCGCGCTGGGAAACGATCACCTGCCCCTTGTCCAGGAACTTGTCGCAGACCGCAACGGCTTCCTGCAACAGACCGCCGGGGTTGCCGCGCAGATCCAGGACCAGCCCTTTGATCTGGCCGAAGTTGTCGAGTGCATCGTTGACCTCGTGCCCCGTGGTCTCCTGGAACTGAGTGATGTGAATGTAGCCGATATCGGGCCGAACCATGAATGCCAGGTCGATGCTGTTGTGCGGGATCTCGTCGCGAACCAGGTCGAAGACCATGGGCTTGGTCGAACCGAAGCGAACCACCGAAACCTGGACATGCGTGCCCTTAGGGCCTTTCAGCGTGTTGGCCACATCCTCCGACGTCATGTTTTCGGTGGTTTTGCCGTCGATCTGAGCGATCACGTCGCCCGGACGGATGCCGGCCTTGAACGAGGGGGTCCCTTCAAACGGAGTGACCACGACGATCTTCTGCACGCCGCCGACGTTCTGCGGCTGGATCAGCATGCCGACGCCGTAGTACTTGCCGTGCTGGTCCTCGCGCATCTTCGCGTAGGCCTTAGGATCGTAGAAATTGGAGTGCGGATCGAGCACCCGCAGCATGCCTGGGATTGCGCCGTCGTAGATGGCCTTTTCGGCCTTATCGCCGTTCAACGGCTCGGCGTAGTTCTGCTCCACGAGGTCATAGACGGTGGTAAAGGAGCGCAGGTCATTGCGTAGGACCGTCTCATCCGCATTGGATTGAGCGCCCACCCTTTGATTAACAAAGGTGCCAAGCACGCCACAAGCGGCGAAGAAGACAACGGTGGCAACGAGGGGGCGGCGAGTGCGTGGAGCCATATTAGGTGTCACCTGGGCGCGGAACGACAGCGGTGCTGGGGCTCTGGTCTAGACCACTTCCAGGGCAGGTGTAGACCGGCAAACCGAAGTGAATGTGCCGTTCCTCGAAGAACGGCCACATGGAGCGGGTCTTAACGCGAGCCACAGTAAGCCCTGGAAGTGATCTATCGCGCAGTATACCATCCAGCGCTGGCCCGGTTATGGCGTTGCCATGCCACCTACGGGGGATGCCGAAGTGTAATTCATGGCACCGCAAAGTAAGCCGCACCGCAAAGTACGCCAGGTGCGCTCGGTTATCCGGTCCTTGCATCCTGGCGTATTTGCGTGATCTGTCTGACCATCCCACAGCCTCCTTGTAAGCCACCATACGGAGAGAGTTGGTAAACCCCATCAACGGCGATTAGAATGCCGAAAGACGCACTGGCAATTGGGCGATCTGGCTCCAATTCAGGCTCACTCCGCAGCAGGCTGGGCGTCTAGAGATGTAGAGGCACATGACCCTGCGACCGATTGAGCTCCGCACCCTTTTGCTGGCTGGCCTTGTACTGGCCGGCACCCCCGCCCTTACCCAGACCACCGCGGCGCCGCCCGCAGCTCCTGCCTCCATCAGGGATAAGCAGGCCGCCCCGGCCCAGCAGTTCCAGCCGCAGGCGCCAGTATCCACCTTTGGCGGCACCGTGGTGGAAGACGTTGTGGCCCGCGTCAACGACCAGATTATCTCCCGGTCAGACTACGACCGCGCGATGCAGCAGCTTGAGGCTGATGGGCGCCAGCAGGGATGGAACCCCCAGGAACTGGAAGACCGCAAGCGCGATCTGCTGCGGGACCTGGTCGACCAGCAGCTGCTGCTCTCGAAGGGCAAGGAGATGGGCATCACCGGCGATGCGGAGCTGGTCCGCCGGCTGGATGATATCCGCAAGCAGAACCACCTGGACAGCATGGAGGCTCTGGAAAAGGCTGCCACGCAGCAGGGTGTTTCGTATGAGGATTTCAAACAGAATATCCGCAACAGCATCATCACGCAGCAGGTGGTGCGCGACGAGGTAGGCCGGCGTCTCCAGCTCTCGCAAGGGGACCTCCAGCGCTACTATGAGGCGCACAAAAGCGAGTTCGGCCAGCCGGAGTCTGTCCACCTGAACGAGATCCTGATCCCGGTGGCAGCGGGCGGCAACCCCGATGCCGACCTGGCTGCGGCAAAGGCCAAGGCGGATGCAGTAGTGACGAAGCTCAAGGCCGGAGACAGCTTTGCAGCGCTGGCCAAGAGTGATTCGGCCGGCGCAACCGCTGCGCAGGGGGGCGACCTCGGCGACTTCAAACGCGGCATGCTCGCGAAACCGCTCGAAGACGCGACCTTTGCCCTCTCTGCCGGTCAGTACACGGAGCCAATCCGCACCAAGCAGGGCTTCATCATCCTGGAGGTAGCGCAGCACATTCCGGGCGGTACGCCAGATCTGAAATCCGTTCAGCCGCAGGTGGAAGAGGCGGCGTACATGAGCCGCATGCAGCCGGCTTTGCGCCAGTTTCTGACGCAGTTGCGGCAGGAGGCGTACATCGACTACAAACCCGGGTACGTCGACACAGCCGCCACGCCAGAGTCGATCAAGCCTTTGTATAGCGCCTATACTCCGCCGGCTCCGAAGAAGAAAGCCAGCTTTCAGCGGACCCGGTACCGCGCCGCTGCACACACCTTTCGCAACAAAAGTGGGACCTCTGACACAGCCGCTGCTGGAACCGGCATCACCTCTGCTCCGGCGATGCAGGTTGCCAGCAAGGCAGGTGTAGAAAAGCCCGGTAAGAAAGAGAAGATTCGCTTTGGGCAGGCGCCCCGCGAGGCATTGCCGGCGGCCCCCGTCACCCCTGCTCCGATTGAAAACGGGGACGCTGGCAGCGCCGTTGCGAACTCGGCCGCGCCCAACGCGACCCCCGAGACTCAGGTGGCAGCCAACAGCAACTCGAATATCGCGGGTGCCGGAGACGTTCCCGCCACCGCGCCCGAGACCAAGACCCGCTTCAGCGATCGCGCCCGCCAACCCAAGCCGAAAAAGGTGAAGACGGCGGACCAGATCGAGAACGCGAATGTGGAGAAGATCTCGGCCGATGAGATCGCCGCGCAGAAGACGCAATCCGCTCCGCTCGGTCTGGCAGGCGATACTGCCACGCCGAAGAGGCAGCCCAAGGTGAAGGGCGACAAGACGCGCTTTTCTGACCAGACAAAGGGCGAGACAAAGGACAAAACTCCGGCTCAGCCACAGTCCACCACACCTTCACCGCTTGCCACGCCGCAAGGCAGTCCGCCGCCGGCCACGCCGCCCTCGCCTTCCGCGCCAATACAACAACCGTAGCCACAGCAGCCATAGGCTCCAGGCCGCGGCTGCACACCTCAACTTGCATGAAGACGCTCTACATCGCGGATGCCGCCAAGCACGAGAATGGCGCGCCGGTCGACATCTTTCTGGCCGTCTGCTCCAAACAGATGCGCTCGAAGAAGGACGGCGCGCAGTTTCTCTCCCTGCGCCTGGCCGACATGACCGGCCAATGCGAAGCGGTGATGTGGGAGAACTTTGACGAATGCTTGCGCGAATTCGAGTGTGGCGATGTGGTCAAAATCCGCGGCCGGATCTCCCGCTTCAGCGGCAAGCTCCAGCTCTCGATCGAGCTCATCCGGCGCGCTTTTGACGGTGAATACGATATAGGCGACTTCGCTCCACACACGCAGTACGATGTGGACGAACTTTGGGCGAAGCTCACCGGGTTTGTCGTAAGCCTTACCGATCTACACCTGCGTGCGCTCATGGAGGTATTTTTCGCCGACGAGGAGATCGCCGCGGCACTCCGCACCGCGCCCGCGGCGAAGACTATGCACCACGCCTGGATCGGCGGACTGCTGGAGCACGTCGTCTCGCTGCTTGGACTTTGCGACCTTGCCGCGGGACACTACCCGCACATCCACCGCGATCTGTTGCTTGCCGGAGCAATGCTCCACGACATCGGCAAGCTCCACGAGCTGCGCTGGGGCACAACCTTCGACTACACGACAGAGGGCCAGCTACTCGGGCACATAACGATCGGCATCGGCATGATCGAGAAAAAGAGCGCGCTGGTGCCGGGCTTTCCAGCGCAGCTGCGGCTGCTGCTGGAGCACATTGTCTTAAGCCACCATGGCAGATACGAATACGGATCGCCCAAGCTGCCCATGGTTCCCGAAGCCATCTTGCTGCATTATCTGGATGATCTGGACGCCAAGATGCACACGATGCAAAGTGAGTTCGCGAAGAACGAGGCCAATGGCCGGGCGGCGGGCGAGATGACGGAATGGGTCCGCTCACTGGAACGCCCCCTGCTCGATACGCATGCCTTTCTCGGTGAGACAGAGGAGTGACCGCACATGCACTATCTGCTTAAGACGGAACCCGAATCGTACTCCTTCAGCGATCTCGAACGAGACGGCGAAACCGTTTGGGACGGCATCAAGAATGCACAGGCGCTCAGGAACCTCGCCGGCATGAAGAAGGGGGACATCCTCGTCGTCTATCACTCCGTTACGGACAAGGCCGCGGTGGGCACGGCCAAGGTCGTCTCCATCGATGCTACTGATCCAAAGCAGCCCCTGGTCCGGATCGCTTCGGGCAAGAGACTCAAGACGCCCAAGACCCTCGCGGAGATGCGCAGCCAGCCCAGCTTCGACGGCTCGCTTCTCTTCCGTCAGTTCCGGCTTTCTGTCGTGCCGCTCACAAAGGAGCAGTACGCCTGGCTGGTGAAGTAGACTGCCACAGGACTGATCCGGATCTGCTTTTACCCCGAAGGCGTGTCTATCTGGACGACTAGTCCCGCGTTTGTCTGACGACCAGTCCCGGCCAGTCCCCGGTACAATTGAGTTTTGTTCTGGAAGGCGTATGCTACGTTTTTCTACCGCAGGTGAGTCGCACGGTGAAGCACTCGTTGCCCTGGTGCAGGGACTGCCCGCTGGTCTCGAAGTGGACCAGGCGTTCGTCGACCGCGAACTCTGGCGCCGCCAGCAGGGCTATGGTCGCGGCGGCCGCATGCGCATCGAGCAGGACCGCGCACATATTCTCTCCGGCGTGCGTCATGGCAAGACGATAGGAGCGCCGGTGGCTATACAGATCGCCAACCGCGACTGGAAAAACTGGGAAGAGATCCTGCCCGTCGGCGCTGGCGACCCCGCGAAGCACAAAGCCGTCGCCTCGCCGCGTCCTGGCCACGCGGACCTTGCTGGATCGCTCAAATACAACTTCAGCGATGCCCGCTATGTGCTTGAGCGTGCCTCTGCGCGCGAGTCTACGGCCCGCGTTGCTGCCGGCGCTTTCAGCAAGATTCTGCTCCGCTCGCTCGGCATGGAAGTCGCCAGCCACGTGGTGCGTATCGGGGGAGCGGAGCTGGAGTCGCCCGTGAGTTGGGAGGCAATTGCGGCTCTTCGCGATCGCGATGAGGTCCTGCTAAACTGCGCCGATCCCGAATCTGAAGAGCGCATGAAGGCAGAGGTCGATCACGCCCTGCGCACCGGCGATACGCTGGGTGGCATCTTTGAAGTCGTGGCTCATGGTGTACCGCCGGGGCTCGGCACCTATGCCAACTGGGACGAGCGTCTCGATGGCTTGCTGGCCGGGGCAGTCATGTCGCTACAGGCGGTCAAGGCTGTTGAACTTGGCCGCGGCGTAACGGCGGCACAGTCGCTCGGCTCCGTGGTACACGATCCGATCGGCTACAGCGCCGAAGGCGAGAGCGCGAATGGGCACACCCGCTTCACGCGTGCAGGCAATAATGCTGGCGGCATCGAGGGCGGCGTTTCAAACGGGGAGGAGATCGTCGTGCGCGGCTATCTGAAGCCCATCTCGACACTGCGCCGTCCGCTCGAGTCCGTGAACTACAAGACCCGCGAAAGCACCAAGGCCTCGTATGAGCGGTCCGACGTCTGCGTCGTGCCCGCTGCCGGTGTTGCAGCCGAGGCCATGGTTGCCTTTGTGCTCGCGCAACTCGCGCTTCAGAAGTTTGGCGGCGACTCCGCCCATGAGCTTAAACGTAACTACGACGGATACCTGGAACAGATTCGCAGGTTCTAAACGGAACTTAGGAACGGCATAGCAAGGAAGCGCTCTCGGACGATGATCTACGAAATTGTGAAATACCCTGACCCCATCCTGCAGCAGAGAGGGGCACATGTTACCGAATTCGATGGAGAGCTGCGGACGCTGGTGGACGACATGTTCGAGTCGATGTATGCCGCGCAGGGCATCGGCCTTGCTGCGCCGCAGATCGGGATCTCGAAGCGCATCACCGTCATCGATCTCAGCAACAAGGAAAAGCCGGCCGACAAAATTGTCTTGATCAACCCAGAGATCATTCTGCAGGAGGGCAAGCTGTTTCAGGAGGAGGGCTGCCTAAGCCTTCCGGATATCCGCGAAAAGGTGAAGCGTGCGGCACGCGTGATTGTTCGCGCTCAGGATGCAACTGGCAAATGGTTTGAGATGGAAGGCGACGATCTGCTGGCGCGCGCCTTCCAACATGAGATCGATCATCTTGACGGCGTGCTCTTTATCTTTCGTGTCAGCGCACTGAAGCGAGACCTGCTCACGCGCCGCATTCGCAAATTGATCAAGGCCGGAGACTGGTAGCCCCGGTGGACGCCATCGCCTGCGGCCAGACGCTGCGGCTGGTCTTTTGTGGCACGCCAGAGTTTGCCGTGCCGACACTCAAAGCGTTGGTTCGCGCGGGGCATCAGTTCCCGCTCGTGATCACGCAGCCGGACCGGCCGAGCGGCCGCGGGTTGCAGGTTTTGCCGACACCGGTGAAGGCCGTCGCGCTCGACGCCGGTATCGAAGTCGTGCAGCCGGAGAAGGTCAAGAACAACCTCGAACTTCGCGCCCGGCTTGAGACAATTGCGCCAGACGCAATCATCGTCGTGGCCTATGGCCGCATCATCCCGAAATGGATGCTCGATCTGCCGCGACTCGGTACTTTGAACGGTCACGCTTCGCTCCTGCCAAAGTACCGCGGCGCGGCGCCGATCCAATGGGCGGTGGCCAACGGGGAAGTGGTCACGGGCGTGACTACGATGCGCATCGACGAAGGCCTGGATACAGGCGAGATGCTGCTGAAGCGGGAGCTCCCGATCGCGGCTGACATGACCGCGGAGGACCTTTTTCCACCACTCGCGGAGCTTGGCGCGGCGCTTATGGCCGAGACACTCGATCGCCTTGCCTTCGGCGATCTCGAACCGCAAAAGCAGAACAACGCAGAGGCTACCCTGGCGCCGATTCTGACCCGCGAAGATGGACGCGTCGATTTTCATCGGAACGCACTCGAGATCTACAACCGCTGGCGCGGCTTTCAGCCCTGGCCGGGCGCCTGGACGCTGCTCAACGGTAAGAAGCTTTCTTTCTCGCAGCTCAGACCGAGTCTTGGCCAGGGTCGGAGCGCAGCGCCGGGAACGATTTCGACAGACAGGCACACGCTTCGCATCGCTTGCGGTGACGCCACCTCCATCGAAGTGCTGGAGCTGCAACTTGAAGGCAAAAAGCGCATATCCACTGCCGACTTCTTGCGCGGCAACGCCCTCGCCAGCGGCGAGCTATTGGTCTAACCGGCAATGCCCATGAAGATCGCGCCGGCGCGTGCCGCTGCCTTCGGCATCCTGCTGAAGCTTGCGGAGTCCTCGTCGTCGTACAGCGATGATCTGCTGCGCTCACCCCAGGTCAATGCACTCTCCGCCCCGGATCGCCACTTAGCGACGACGCTGGTGATGGGCGTTCTGCGTTGGCAGTTGTTACTCGATGTGCGTATTGGTAGCGCGCTGACGAATCGAAAACCACTGGACGCAGTGATCGCGATCGCGCTCCGCCTCGGTCTCTTTCAGCTCTTTTTTCTCGACCGCATTCCCGCGCATGCGGCCATCAATGACAGCGTCGAGCTTGCGAAGCGAAACGGCCATGGCTCGGCGTCGGGTCTGGTCAACGCCGTACTGCGTAAGCTCGCAACTGCGCCCCGTCCCAAGGTCGACCCTATGGCTGCGCATCCAAAGTGGCTCGTGAAGCGGTGGTCCGCCAACTTCGGCGCGGAGGCGTCAAACGCCATCTGCGGTTATGATCAGCAGCCTCCGCCGACCGCCATCCGTGTGCAAGGTGTCGATGCTTTGGAAACCGAAGATGCACTGCGACAGGCCGGTATCGAGCTGGCGCCCGGTGCCTTGCTCACATCGGCGCGCATTGTGACCGCGGGTGACGTGTCATCTACGCTGGCCCGCGCGACTGGGCGTCTGCGCATTCAGGATGAAGGCTCGCAGCTGATCGCGGAACTCGCCGGGAAGGGAAGCCGCATTCTTGATTGTTGCGCCGCGCCGGGAGGCAAAACTGCGATTCTGGCAGAGCGCAATCCGGACGCCGAGATTGTCGCCTGCGACATCAGCCGTGCGCGTCTGGCACAGATGGAGAGCGGCTTCGCGCACAACAGGACGACGGCGCGCATCCGCTGCATTGAAGCAGATGCGACCGCGCTTCCGCTGCACGGTCCAGTGGACGGCCTCTTCGACCTGATCCTCTGTGACGCTCCCTGCACCGGAACCGGGACGCTGGCACGCAATCCTGAGATCAAGCTGCGGCTCGCGCCCGCCGAGTTGGCGCGGCAGCACGCCCGTCAACTCGCGCTAATCAACGCAGCCTTTAGTAAGCTCGCTTCCGGGGGCCGGCTGATCTATTCCACCTGCTCTCTCGAACCGGAAGAAAATGAGACTGTAGTCGAACGCTGCCTCGCAGAGCACGCGCAAGCGCGCCTTCTACCGGTCGAAGATCGGCTGCTTGCACTGGAGGCGAATGGAGTTCTCCGGGCCGAGACGGCTAGGATTTTGCGCCAGCATAAAAGCACTGGCGGTTTCCTCCGTACGTTCCCAGGTGTGCTGTCCTGCGACGGCTTTTTCGCTGCGATCCTTACGAAAATCTAGCCGGTATTACCGCGCGACGGTGAGTTCGATCGGAATGCTCGCATCCACGCGCTGACCGGGAAGGGGCTTCTGCGCCAGCACTGTACTGGGAGAAACAGTGTTTGTTACATATGGCTGCTCTCCCGCCGAACTCGTCTGCTGTTGCGGTTTATCTTGATAAACCGGCGGCGCAAGCTTCAGGCCGGCGCGTGCAATCGCCGTCGTAGCCGCCGTGTAGCCCCCATGTACTAGATTCGGCATCACGAATGCACTGCCGGTGCTTGCGCTTCCGGTGCTGGACGCGGCCGCACTCAGCAGCAAACTTACATCGGGCCGCTCCACCTTCGCTGCGCCCGGTGCTGGAGTTTGCGCGATGACCGTGTCCGATGCAGCGGCCGCATCAGGGATGCGCGCCACTGTCCCGAGATGCAGTCCCAACCGGCGCACTCCGATTATCGCCAGCTGTTCGGTCTGACCGATGACGGACGGTACCCCCACCGTCTGCGGACCCAGACTCTCCGTCACGCGTACCGCCCAGTCGCGGCGCACGAAGACGCCCGGAGCGGGAGACTGCGTAATCAAGGCTCCTGCTGGAACATTCGTGCTGTAGTAGCGATCATCTACGTTCAGGGTCAGGTTCAACGCGGCTGTCTTCCGTCGCGCTGCGCCTTCGCTCATGCCATGGAGATCCGGCACCGTCACCTCTGCGCCATGGATGGCGAAGTGCATGGTGATAACGGCAGAAGCCAAAGCCACTACGAAGAGTAGCGAAAGCACCAGCAGAAGCGAGAAGAGGCGCGGCAACCCCGTACGACGCCGCATCTGAGCACGTCTTACATCTGTGTGCCGCATTTCTGTTCCCCGCACATCTGAGCGCGGGCTCACGCCGGACGGCTCTCCATCTGGCGGTCACGGCGCGGCTCGATGCTCCTGCGCTCATGACGGTTGTCGGTGACGGGCTCGGGATGGATTAGCATGCGATCCACCTCCGGGCAGGAGAGCTTAAAGCGATCTTCTAGCGAGGTGATGACTGCATGCACCTGCTGCATTGGCAGCTCATCGGGCAGCGTGCAGTGGCAGGAGACATGCACGTGATCACCCATACGACTCACAATCACATCGTGAATGTCGATAATGGTGGGCAACTGCGCGGCGGCATGACGCAGCTGCTCCTCTAGGCTCCGGTCTTCATCGAGGCTGAACGGGCGCTCGATCGTCGCGGGCTCGCTCTCAATGTGTGTCAGCACCGAGCTGACCTCTGGCAACTCGCGGCGAATCTGGCCCTCTAGATCGCAGACGAACTCATGCGCTTCCATCAGAGAGCGTGTCTCCGGCACCTCCAAGTGCTGTTCCACATGCAGTCCATCGCGCACGGACTGCACGCTCACGTCGTGTAGCACCACATTGTTGCGCGACGCAACAGCACGTATCTTGTCGAAGATGCTTTCGGTGAAGCTCTCGCGCGGCACAGTGCGCACCACCACGTCGGTATTGGGCAAGATCTCGCTTACCGTCTTGGTCACCTGTTGTACTAGTGCCTCGGTGTGCTGGAAGGTGACAGTGCGCGGTACCGCGACCGTCAGATCTGCGAAATATCCATTACCCGCACGCCGCACGCGCGCTTGATCCACTGCCAGCACGCCTGGCTCGTGGCTTACTGCGTCGACAATGCGCCGGCGAGCACCCGTGGGCGCCGCGTCCAGCAGAGCGCCTGCAGTCTGTCGCGCCAGGTTCCAGCTAAACCGGAGGATAATCACGGAGACGACGAGCGCAGCTACCGGATCGGCGTAGTGCAGCCAGTTCAGATGAAAGCGCGCGCCAACGTTCGAGGCCGCAAGGCCGAGGGCTACGGCAAGACTCGACCAGATGTCGGAAGCGAAGTGGAGAGCATCGGCCTCCAGTGCCTGGCTGCCGGAGCGCTGCGCAACCCGCTTCAGTGCGCGCGATCTGCCGAAGTCCACTGTGATCGACAGCAGGAGCACCAGAAAGGGCCAGACCGAAAAGATGAGCGCAATGGGATGGACGAAGATGCGGAGAATCGCCTCAGTCACGATCCACACGCACGAGGCGGCCATCAGAAATGTTTCAGTGAATGCGGAAAGATTTTCGAACTTTCCGTGACCATAGGTGTGGTCTTCGTCCGCGGGTTTGTCCGAGATGCGGACCGAGAGGAACGTAAGTGCCGCGCCCACCAGGTCCAGTCCTGAGTGGGCCGCATCGGAGAGCATGCCCAGCGAGCCGGTGAGCAGGCCCGTTATGAGTTTGAGCGCCGTCATCAGGCATGCGGCAAAGACGGACATCAGTGCCGCCGAGCGCTTCTCTTTAGAAAAAGAATTTGGAGAAAAAGACTTTGGGCGCAGTGCGTCGGCAACGGACGCAGGTGTGCCCGTGCCTGACTTCGAATGCGGCTCCCGCGTGCGCTCCATGCGCTTAGCCTACAACTCGCCGCGGGTTGCGACTAGCCCCTCTCGTACAAACTCACCTGAGTTACCTCTTCACCGCGCGGTAGAGCCCCGCGATGCCAAAGGTGTAGGGCGTCCAGCTCACGTCCATAAACCCAACGCGCCGCATGGCCGCCATCATCTCGGGCGGTGTGGGGAAGCGCTCGACCGACGATGGCAGATAGGCATAGGGCCCCGTCACGCCTGAGAGTAGTTTGCCGATCTGCGGCAGGATTCGGCGAAAGTAGAAGGCGTACAGCTTCCCGAGGGAGCCGCTTGGTTCGCTAAAGTCGAGTATGCCCAATTCTCCACCAGGCGCCAGCGCACGATGGAATTCGCGCAGACCCGATTCGTAATTAGCGAGGTTACGAAATCCAAACGCCGTCGTGATCAGGCTTGCCGTGCCATCCCGAAGCGGAAGACGCATCGCATCGGCCTCGATCGCGATCACTCCTGGATGGGAAAATTTTGCTGAGCCCCGCAAGAGCATCTGGTGCGCAAAGTCCATCGCCAGTATCGGACGCGTGTAGATTTCCGCTTCCCCGATCACACTTTTTTGAGCCGTCCGGCGCTTCCGCAGCGCCATGGCCATGTCTCCGGTGCCGCAACATACATCCACCACCAGCGCCTCTGGCCTTGCCAGGACCGTACGGAATCTGTGCGCCGTCCGCCACCACCATAGCCGGTCGACGTTGCAGGAGAGCACGTGGTTCAGCGTGTCGTAGCGCGGAGCAATTGAGTTGAACATCTCCTGCACTGCCAACGCTGCGCTGTGCTCGTCCGTACTTCCCGTCGGCTGTGCGCCGGTAGCCGGCATCAAGCCCTCACCATCGCGCAGCTCTCGAGTGCCGCGAGCAGCTCAGCGTCGCCCACGTCGTCCACCACACATGCCTCGCCGATGGAGCGCAAGAGCACAAAGCGCCGCACTCCACTGCGATTCTTCTTATCGCCAGCTGTTAATGCAAGTAACTGCTGCGCATCGAACTCCGGCAACGCTGGCAGTCCGTACGCACGGATCACTGTTCCGGCTCTGTGCGACTCTTCGGCCGAAAGCAGGCCACGACTGCCGCTGATCGCAAGCGCTGCTAGCATGCCCCAGCCGACGGCCTCGCCATGCAGCAGCGCCTTGTACCCCGTCGCCGCCTCGATTGCATGCCCCACAGTGTGGCCAAAGTTCAGAATCATCCGCAGCCCGGACTCGCGCTCATCCACCGCGACGACTTCAGCCTTCATGCGCAGCGAGTCGCCAATCACTCGCCGAAGCGCCACGCTATCGCGTGCGAGGATTTGCTCTCGCCGTTCTTCTATGAACGCGAAGAGCTCACGGTTATGGATCAGCCCGGCCTTCAGGCATTCAAAGAGCCCGGCGCGTAGTTCGGCATCAGTGAGCGTGCTCAGCACGGCACCGTCCGCTATCACCAGCAATGGATGATGAAAGCTGCCCACCAGATTTTTGCCAACTGCCAGGTTCACGCCCGTCTTGCCGCCGAGGGAAGAATCCACTTGCGCCAGCAGCGTCGTCGGCACCTGGATGTAGTCGATCCCGCGCATGTAGATCGCGGCAACAAATCCACCGACATCGCCCACCACCCCCCCGCCAAAGGCGATTAGCAGCGAGCCGCGGTCCGCGCCAGCCCGCGCCAGCTCTTCACAGAGCCGCTCGACGGTCGAGAGGCGCTTGTGCTCTTCACCCGGCGGTAGAAACAGCGGCATGGGCGCATTGTCTGCAAATGAAGCAAGGAACGACTTCGACCACAGAGCCCAGATCTCCGGCGAGGTGAGCACGAAGATCTTGCGCTTACCGTGCTCTGTCTTTGCACTGATGTAGCGCGCCAGTGAGGACAACAGTCCTTCGCCCAGAAGCACGTCGTATCCGGCCGATGCAGTCTGTACCCTGATCTTTTGTGTATTGCCCGTTTCCACGCTGCTTCCATCGTATCGCAGCGCATGCAGGCAGCCCTTCGCGGCGGTGGTAGCCTCGAAGTATGGTCATGCCACTTCAGACCGACTTCCTTGTGATTGGAGCAGGCATTGCTGGCCTGCGCGCCGCCATCGATCTGGCCCAGGCTGGAAAGGTCCTCGTCGTTACGAAGGAGCAGCTCGGCGAGTCGAACACGCAATATGCGCAGGGCGGCATTGCAGTCGCTATCAGCGGCGACGAGGATGTCGCGCTGCACCTCGAAGACACCAAGGTGGCCGGCGATGGGTTGGTCGATGAAGCAGCCGCGCGCGTCCTGGTCGAAGAGGGCCCAGCCCGCGTGGAAGAGCTGCTGCGCTGGGGCACCGGCTTTGACCGGCACCTCGCTGGCGACAAACTTGGCGAGCTAATGCTCACGCGCGAGGGCGCACACAGCCGCAACCGCATACTTCACGCGAACGGCGATGCCACGGGACGCGAGATCGCTCGCGCGCTGCTGGCAACGGCGAAAGGGATCCCGAACATCGCCTTGCTGGAATGGACGATGCTGACCGAGCTGATGGTCGAGAGCGGCCGCGTGATCGGAGCCGTTTTGCTGGGGCAGGACGGTGTCCGCCGCGTCGTGCATGCACGCGCAGTTCTGCTTGCCAGCGGGGGCGCAGGGCAGGTCTACAGCGAGACTACCAACCCCCCCGTGGCCACCGGCGATGGAATCGCCGCCGCCTTCGCCGCTGGCGCCGAGCTGGCCGACATGGAGTTCTACCAGTTCCATCCCACGGCTCTCAGCCTGCCCGGAGTGCAGCGCTTCCTCATCTCCGAGGCGCTGCGTGGGGAAGGCGCATACCTGCGCAATGCGCGCGGTAAACGCTTCATGGAGCGCTACCATCCGCTGCTCGAACTTGCTCCGCGCGACGTGGTGGCGCGCGCCATCACGCGCGAAGGTCTCGGAGAAGTTGAGGGTCAGGTTCTGCCGACATACCTGGACATCCGGCATGTGACCGGCATCGATCTCGCCAGGCGCTTCCCGGGCATCTCGGCATTTCTCGGTCAGCACGGCCTGGACCTCAGCCGCGACCTCATCCCCGTGCGCCCCGCGGCACACTACCTGATGGGTGGCGTGCGCACAGATATCGACGCTCGCACCTCGCTCGACGGTCTCTATGCCGCTGGCGAGGTGGCCTGCACCGGCGTGCACGGAGCCAACCGGCTTGCTAGCAACTCACTGCTGGAGGGGCTCGTCTTTGGAGCGCGCGCAGCGGCATCCATGCGCGAGGAACAGGCGCGCTCGCTGCCGGGCTCTTCGCTACGTAGTGACACGGAGCACCCGCATACTCCGGCAGAGATACCGCATACCGAGGAGTTCATTCATCGCCTGCGGCAGTCCATGTGGGTGCACGCTGGCCTGCTCCGCGGCCGCAATTTGCTTACTGAGGTGCCGCTCGGCGACTTCGACTCTTTTACTGCGGCTGCGCCGAAAGCCACTTGGTCCCGCCGCGTCTTTGAGGCACGTTCGTTGCATCGCGTTGCCGGAGCCATCGTGAAGAGCGCCCTGGCCCGTGAAGAGAGCAGGGGAGCGCACTACCGCATCGACTTCCCCGCGCGCGATGACGAGCACTTCCGCAGGCACTCACTGCTCGATGCCGGCTGTGTGCGTTTTGGCGAACTTAGGCGCTCGCCGGCTGCCGTTTCGTAGACCGGTTCCAGGGTTACTGTGGCGGCGCGCAGACCCGCTCAGTGTGGCCGTTCCTCGAAGAACGGCCACGTTCACCTCTTTTCCCCGGACCACACCGGCCCTGAAACCGGTCTAGTCCACAGCGACGCGGCGGCAAAGATGGCTACCACGCCTACAATCACGGCCAGCGAAATGCTGATCGGTATCTCGATCCAATGGGCCAGCAGCATCTTCAACGCGACAAAGGCCAGGATGATCGCCAGCCCATAGTGCAGCAGATGAAGCCGGTCCAGCAATCCAGATAGCACGAAGTAGAGCGAGCGTAGTCCCAGGATGGCGAAGATATTCGATGTGTACACCACAAAGGTATCGTGCGTGATGGCCAGCACGGCCGGGATGGAGTCGATGGCAAAGAGCAGGTCCGTCAACTCAATAGCCACGATGGCCAGCAGTAGCGGCGACCTCTTGGTGAAATGCAGCCAGCGGATGATTGGCGAAGGCGCAGCTTTGGCCGGGTTCTGCCGCAGAAGACGCCACGCTGCATAGAGCAGAATCGCTCCGAAGATATACTGCACGCTCGCAAACCGCTCCAGTAGTGCCAGCCCGGCAAAGATAAACGCCGCGCGGAGCACAATGGCACCCAGTACACCCCAGTGCAGCGCCTTGCGCTGGCCTAGATCGTCCAGGCCGAACGACCGGAAGAGCAAGACGAAGACAAAGAGATTGTCGATGGAAAGCGAACCCTCGATTAGGTAGCCGGAGAGGAACTCCAGTGCTGGGTGCTGCCCTCGCGACAAGAATAGGAATCCCGCGAAGGCCAATGCGAGCAGCAGCAGGAATAGTGTCCACAGCACAGCGCCACGGAGGGAATGTGGCTTATTCTTGCGATCGAGGACAAAGATGTCCACCAGCAAGAGCACGATGACGATCGCGTGGAAGCCGATCCAGTAGGAGAGTGGCACGCCAGCGATCATTTTTTTATGCTAGAGCATTCGTAGAAAGCAGGGAGGAAGGGAGTAGGGATCAGGGAGGAGCGAACGTGCTTCTATTCCCTGTTTTAATCCCTCGTCCTGCCTTACCTCGCATTCAGCAAGCGAATGGTCTCCATAAAGACATCGCCCGAGGTCGTCAGGCTCTTCGCGCTGATCTTATCCAGAGTGTCCTCTGGCGTGTGATGCCAGCCGTCTGGATGCGCTGCATCGTGCGGGCCGTAGTCCAGGTCGATCACATCCGCCACCGGCACTCCGCGCTGCGCAAATGGGAGATGATCGTCTTCGACGTTCAAGCTGGTCTGGAAGAAGTAGCGGCTGTCGCCGCACTTCTTTGCTGCCTCACCCACCAGGTCCAGCAGCCAGGGAGTCGAGTTCTGCTCGCGCGTAATGTCCAGGTCACGGTCGCCGATCATATCCGCCAGCAGGTATGCCTTGATGCGCTTTAGCGTTCCGTCGTTCTGCCACTTGGCTGCCAGATGCCGGCTGCCGTAGAGCGAGTCCGAATGCGACCACTGTTCGACCGCCTCTTCGCCGTCAAAGAAGACCAGCCAGACGCTATAACCATCGAGTTTGCCACCCACCTGCTGCTTGCGCAATTCGTTCGCGATCTCGATCAGCAGCCCGGTCGTGGCCGCGCCATCGTTTGCGCCCACAAACGAGGTGTTCCGCAGCGGGTAGTTGGTCTCGTAGTGCGTCGCCAGCACAATCACGCCATCTTTCTTGCCGGGAAAGCGCACGATGTAATTCCGCATGGACTGCAAGCCCGCCGGTGTAGATGCCGTGAACGCATCCGTCTCCAACGCGTCTAGTGTGTTATGGGCAAACTGCTTCTTCAGGAAGTCTTCCGCGCAGCCGTGACCCTGACTGCCGTTGAAACGAGGCCCGCAGGCCACGAACTGCCGGGCATACTCAAATGCGCGCGCGCCGTTGAAGTGCGGCAGTGAAGCACCGTTGCTGTTCGCGGGGAATGCCCTCTGAAACGAGCCCAGAATCGCCGGTATGGTCAGGACCACGGCCAAGAGGCAGGTCCAGCGACATCTCATGCCTCAGCCGCTTTTTTTCGGTTGCGCCGCGTGGGATGGACCATGAAGGCAACCAGAATGCCGATAAGGTAGAGCAACAGCATCGGTGACGCGAAGGCGATAACCATCGATATATCCGGAGTAGGCGTGATGGCTGCCGCGATGATAAAGATCACCAAGATGGCGTAGCGTATGTTCTTCCAGAGAAATTTCGCGCTCACGATGCCGAAGAGCGCAAGAAAAAAGATGAGAATAGGCAGTTCAAAGCTCACGCCAAGGCCGAGGATCACGGTCGCAAACAGATCGGTGTACTCCGAGATGGTCACCATGGGCCTGAACTGCTTGCCATAACCCAGCAGAAAATCGAGCGCGCCAGGGTAGACGAAGTGGTAGCCGAACCATGCGCCGGCAAGAAAGAGCCCGATGGTCGCCGTCATGAACGGGACAACGTAACGCTTTTCCTGCTGATAGAGTCCCGGCGAAATGAAGAGCCAGACCTGATAGAGCACAAACGGTGACGCAAGGATTGCGCCCCCGACGAAGCTGATCTTCAGGAAAAGATTGAAGGGCTCGATCGGGTTCAGGTAGACCAGGTGCGGGTCGAGGCCGTGTTTCGCCAGCGCCGTCGTGATCGGCTGCTGCATGAAGCCGTAGATCCGCTCGTGAAAAGCATAGGCGATGAAAAAGGCGAGGACAAGGTAGACAGCGGAGTGGATCAGGCGCCGGCGAAGCTCTTCCAGGTGCTCGAGCAGGCTCATGCCGGGCAGTTCTGCTCGCTCCGTCATCGCGGTGCGTGCGCGGTCCAGCAGATCATCCATGATGTGTCGCTGCCGACTCTCCCGTCGTCGCGGCATACACCGGGACGACTGACTCGCTCTGCTCGACGTCCGCTTCTCGCGCAGCCACCTGCATCTCTTCGATCGTTGCTACACCGTTTGACGCGACGCCGTCTGGCGGCACGCTGCCCACTGCGACCGCAGCGATTGGGACCGGCTCCTGGACCTCTACCCCCTCGGCATACTCCCGGAAGCGGTTCGGGGGAAGACTACTCACCTGCTCGCCTGTGGATGGCGGCATAATTGTTGGCTCACCGGAGGTCGCCGGCTCGGCCGCACCTGCAAAAGCATCCTGGGCAACAGCGCCCTCGACGGCGGGGTCATTCGCCGCGGTCACTTCCTCTGTGGCCGAGAGAGAGACCGCCGTGGCTGGCTGCGGGGTTACAGATTGGTTCGCAAGCTGCTTCTGGCGCTCGGCCCGCTCGGAGGCCTGCAGCTCATCTTCGATCTGTAGCTTGAAATCGTTCGAAGCGCGGCGAAACTCGTAGACCAGCTTTCCCAACTGTCGGCTGATCTCCGGCAGCTTCTTCGGCCCAAAGACGATCAGCGCCATGATCAGCAGGAACAGGCTGTCACCGACGCCAAAAGAGGCCAGCTGGATCTTTGCCGGATGTACGGTCAGGTGCGCCAATACCCCCGGCGTGGTGAAAGCAAAACTACACAAGATGTGAGGCAGATGCATTGCTCTCCAATGATACCCGCGCTACCGGTGGCTCACAAACGGTTCGAGGCTTACGGGCATTACCGCTGAGCACAAGTGTTCTCCTTTGGATACGTGACGGCCCCTCCGGCAGATGTATTACACTAAGTTAAATGCACGCGAGGGTCGGACGAACTCGGTGAGTCCCGGCTGAACTCTTCCGCATCTATTGTTACAGAGTTGCAACATCCCCGCAGGCTGGGCGGCATTCGCCGCAGTGAGTCTGCTGCAACCGTTATTTGCTTTCAACATCCCCGTTCGCCGCACACGCGGCCGGACTGAAGGCGGAGTACCATGAGTGTTTTGGTTGAAGATGCAGTTGCTATGCCATTGCGCGCAGAGGGAGTTTTTAACTCCAATGATACCTGCTCGCTCGAGAATTATCTTGCCCTGCCAGACCACACCATGGATGACAGGATCGCTCGGGCCCGGCAGAAGTTGGGGAGCACGGCCCTCCTGCTCGGCCACCACTATCAGCGTGATGAGGTCATCCGCTTCGCCGATTTCACCGGCGACTCCTACAAGCTATCCAAAATCGCAGCCGAGACCGATGCCCAGTACATCCTCTTTTGCGGCGTTCACTTCATGGCCGAGAGCGCCGACGTGCTGGCCCACCCTGGGCAGCAGGTGATCTTGCCGGATTTGAATGCCGGCTGCTCCATGGCGGATATGGCGGAGATAGGCCAGGTTGAGGACTGCTGGGATTCGCTTCTTCGTGCCGGCCTCACGGAAGAGGGCCTCCTCCCGCTGACCTATATGAACTCTACGGCCGCAATTAAGGCATTTTGCGGTGAACGGGGTGGGCTGGTCTGCACCTCCTCGAACGCCCGCGCGGCTTTTGAATGGGCCTTCCGCCGCCGCGAGAAGATCCTTTTCCTGCCCGATCAGCATTTGGGCCGCAACACTGCTTTTGCCATGGGCATCCCGCTCTCCGAGATGGTGGTTTGGGATCCCTACCAGATCAACGGTGGCATCGCGCCAGATCGCCTGCGCTCCGCGAAGGTTATTCTGTGGAAGGGGCACTGTTCCGTACACCAGCGCTTCCTGCCCGGTCACGTCGACGCGATCCGCGCGAATTACCCCGGCATGCAGGTCATTGTACATCCCGAATGCCGTTGGGAAGTCTGCCAAAAGGCCGATGCGCTTGGCTCGACCGAGCGGCTCATCCAGCTTGTCGAGCAGTCGCCAGCCGGTAGCAGCTTCGCCATTGGGACGGAGATCCACCTGGTTAACCGACTGGCAAAGCAGTACGCATCGAAGGGCAAAAAGATCATCACGCTCGACGACACCGGCTGCCTCTGCACAACTATGTATCGCATCTCGCCGCAGCACCTGGCGTGGGCCCTTGAAAACCTGCTGGAGGGTCGCGTCGTCAATCGTATTAAGGTGCGTGACGATGTTAAGCAATGGGCACGGGTGGCCCTCGATCGCATGCTAGAGATCAAAGCCTGAGCGGTTAGCGGCCAGGTCCGTGCAGAGCGAAGGAAGATGGATGAAATTTTTTACGCTGGAAGAAGCACAGCTGCTGTTACCGATTCTGAATTCCCTGCTCGCCCGCGCCGTTGCGGGAAAGCGGGAGGCTGAGCGCCTGGAAGACGAGCTCGGTCAGCTCCGCCAGCGGATCTTCCTCGCGGGCGGCATGTCTGTCGATCTCGCCTTTGTCGCGCGCAACCGGTCGGAGTTCAAGGCCGAACTGGGAAAAGCCAAAGACGCTGCCGCTGAGATCGATGCCATTGGTGTGCATGTCAAGGATCTGGATACCGGACTGCTTGACTTCCCCTGCCGCGTCGATGGGGAGGTGGTGCTGCTCTGCTGGAAGATGGGCGAGCCGCGCATCGAGTTTTGGCACACCCAGGAGGCCGGGTTCGGTGGACGCCAGCCACTCGATGAGCGCTTCACAAAAAGCCGCGGTGAGCGCCCGAATTGATTGCTGGGTTTTACCAGTGGTGCTCGTTGTACCGAGTTGAATGGATTCACCAGGTCACATACCCGAGTGCTTTGCATGATTGACACGGGACTGATAAGTGCTATCAAATACCACCATGGCCCCTGCTGAAAGTCATTCATTCCGCGACCTTTGTGCGGCTCACGGCATCACCGTGACGCACCAGCGGCAGGTGTTGTTTGAGGTCATGCAAAACCTCCCCGGACACCCTAGCCCCGAAGAAGTTTATGACCGGGTTCGCCGGCGCATTCCGTCCATTTCTTTAGCGACCGTTTACAAAAACATCCATCTATTTATTGAAAGCGGGTTACTCCGTGAGGTCAGTTTGCACCATGGTTCGCTGCGCGTTGAGATGAATGGCCGTGCACATCATCACCTGGTCTGCACCCGGTGCAAGTTGATCGTTGACATCTCTGAGGAGGAGCTGGGCATGATCGGTAAACCGGAGATGCTGCCCGGAGGCTTTCTTGCTGAACGTTTTGCCGTGGATGTGCTTGGACGTTGCGCATCTTGCCAGGCGATTCAGGATAGTGCTCGACAAACCGACGAGCTCTGTCCTTGCAACTGAGAAAGGGCGAGCAGACCATCACTCCTAACCATTTTCCGGGTTATTGTGACTTACCTGAAAATGGTCTAAGCGCGTGTTCGCAGAAGCCCTGACCTGGTAAATCGCAGGATGGGATTCCACCCTATTAGGAGAATGTCATGCAATTGGACGCACTCATCGATACACTCCCGGCCTACGCCAAGGACCTGAAGCTCAATTATTCCACTCTGGTTCGCCAGAACAGCGAACTCACGCCGCAGCAATTGTGGGGCACGGTCGTGGCCAGCGCTATCGCAACGCGCAGCGCCAACCTGACAGCCGCCGTGCTGTCCGAAGCAAGGAAGCATCTCTCTGCCGAGTCCTTGGAAGCGGCCAAAGCCGCTGCCGCCATCATGGGAATGAACAACGTCTATTACCGTTTCCTGCACCTTGGCTCGAATGAGAAATACGCCACCATGCCGGCTCGTCTGCGCATGAATATCTTGCGGCAGCATGGCTCGGATCACGTCGACTTCGAGCTATGGTCCGTTGCCGTCTCGGCCATCAACGCTTGCGGTAAGTGCGTTGATGCTCACGAGCAACTATTGCGTGGCAAAGACGTGTTGGAAGAGACGATTCTGGCCGTGGTGCGTATTGCCTCGATCATCCATGCCATTGGCGCGGTACTCGATGCCGTAGCCGCCGAAGCGCCAATTCCCGCGAATCAAGTAGCGACCATGGCCTGACCTCCAGATTTTGGACACCCGAAAGGCTCGTTTGCTGGCGAGCTTTTCTGCGTTCTGCTCTGTGCTCCCCGCGTGTTCTGTTCCCAGGATTTCGTCCTATGCTGCCGAAAGGTGGATAGCGAGAGAATCTCCCTTTAGTTCCACAGAAAACCTAAGCGTTTGCCCACCAACCCGCGTCTTGTCTTCTGATCAGCCTGGCCAAAGCGGTTTTCCTGGGGGTATATACCGAGCCATGGAAGGGGCCTGCGGCTTTCCTGTCGAAAAGTCGCACATCGACGAAAATTCTGTAATGCAGGACAACAGGGAAACCGCCCTAGAAGTGGCATTCTCGTCTGAAGCAAGGAACAGGTTTAGGATGAACGGCATGCAACTCCACAAAGCTATGTTGGGCGCCGGACTACTGCTGCTCTCCGGGTGTGGCAAGTTCTTTCCGCCTCTCACGCCTTCAGGTGGCGGCAGCGGCAGCGGTGTGGGCGACTACCTGTATGTCGGCAACTCCGGCAACACGAATGGCTCGATTGCCGAGTTCGCGGTTTCCACTACAGGAGCGTTGACCGCTGTCTCGGGCTCGCCGTTTAAGGCCGGGTTTGCTCCCACGGCGCTCGCCATCAGCCCCAACAATCAGTTCATGTATGCCGGCGGGTCCTCTGGGGTCTACCTGCTCAACATCGGCACCGGCGGAGCGCTTTCGCTGGGGAACGCCAGCAAAGCGGCCGCTTCCAGTGTGAATCCCTCATCGATGCAGGTCGACCCAACCGGTAAGTTTTTGCTGGTGGCCGGTGTAGCTATAGCCACCACTACCCCCGCGGTCGGCATCTATTCCATTGCCGGCGATGGCACGTTGGCGGAGATGACCGGCTCTCCTGTTTCCATTCCGGTTACAGTCGATGTCAACAACCCCCTAACGCTCTTTCCAGTTCAGCTGACGATCACCCCCAGCGACGCCGTGGTCTATGTGTCGCTACGACAAAACGGCGTGGCTGTCTTCAGCTTCAACAGCTCCGGTAGTCTCGCCTTTACCAATCAGCTCCTTAAGCCTGGAACCAGCACCGGTGCAGGCGGTAGTGTCACCAACTCAGACCTCGCCCTTGCCACGGATGCAAACAGCCGCTTACTCTACGTCTCGGAGACTAACGCTGGTCTGCGTGCCTTCACCATCGGCACTAACGGTGCGCTGACCGAGATCAGCGGCTCACCATACAAAACCACGGTAGCTCCCGTGGCTCTGACCCTGGACGGAACCGGAGATTACATCTACGCAGCTACCCCAGCAGCCGGGAATGCCACCACTGCCGGGACCATTACGGGTTTTTCGATTGCGGCTTCGGGTTCGCTGACGGCGCTCACGAGCCAGGGCTCTCCCTTTGCCGCTGGCATCTCTCCAGCCTCGCTTACTGTCGATCAATCCAAGAAATTCCTAGCTGTCGTCAACACCGGTGGCACGCCCGACCTGCAGATCTACAGCTCCGACGCGACCACCGCGGGCAAATTGGTGACCGGCGCCACGAGCGCGACAGATACGGCTCCCGCGCAGGCCAATATCGTGGTGAGCACGCACTAAACACGAACCTTCTGCAAATCAAAAGGCCGGGAGCAGAGCTCCCGGCCTTTTGATTTTGTATGTGCAGTGGTTACTTGATGGTGCCATTCATCCCTTGCGGGAAGAAGACCCCAGGTGCCTTGCCACCGTAGACGATGCTCAGCACTTGCGCTGTGGTGCGGCTAAACGCAATCGCGTTTGCATCCGCGTCCACAACCGTGGAAGCGCCGCTCGGTAGCGTAGTTACGCCGAAATCGTCCGGGTTTACAGGAGGAGTGGTCGCAGCCATTGCGCTCAGTGCCGCCCGTGTGGCAGCGATTTTGTTAGAGGCATCCTGCGCAGTCGAACCCGCCTTATAGATTTGGGTACGAATGCTGCCAGCATGGTAGGCTTCGACCGCCAGAATGCCCGCCGCCGCAGCGAGGTAAGCAGGAGTCGTGATCAGACCCGCAGCTCCATGGTAGGCCGTGACGCCCACATCCTCGAAGATAAATGCGCCGAGCAGAAAGTTGGCCTCGCTCGCAAACGGATCGAAGGGAGTAGGAAGGCCCGCAACCTGCGCCAGCATATTGAAGCTGGCCATCAGGTCGAGGTTGGGCTGCGCCACCGCCTTCGCGGCCAGAGCAGATTGCAGGAAGGAGACGTGGTTGCGCTCTTCAGTTGCCGTCTCGGTGGCATATTGGAGTAGCGGCCCCGTCGGGTTGAACGGGACCATCGGGCTCGTCTTGACTGAAACCGTGCCGCCTGCAGAACCATCTCCGCCTTTGATGGAGAGAGGATTCGTCGGCAACTTGTCAATCGTCACTCCCGCGGTTGCGAGTGTGTAGTAGTTCGCCTCGAGAAACTCGAGATTGAGGGCGAAGTTGAGAATATCGCTGTCCATGATAGCCGGTGCTTGTGCCGATGCAACCCGCGACAATGCCAGACCAGCTAACGCGGCGCCACCCATCATGAGTGCGGACCGGCGGCTGGACTTGCTCTGCTCTAAGCTGTTGAGAACTTTCTCTGTGGTTTCCATGTCTGCCTGTCCTTATGTGGTTGTCGCTGAAATCAAGCCGTTAAGCCCGTTCGGGAAAAAGCCACCCTTGGCCGTGCCGGCTGCGGGATTGACGTAGACAATATGCAGAACCTGATCGGTGGTTCGTGCAAAGGCGATCGAAGTCTTTGGGTCCGCTGCGACAATTGTGCTGGTCGATACGGGAGTCTCGTTTCCACCACCCGCGGCTGCTCTCAGCTTGGAGATCGCGTTGGCGTTATTGAGCGGGTCGCCGCCCATGTACGCCAGAACCGTGCGGATCTCGGCGGCATGGTAGGCCTCAGTCGATAGAATGCCCGCCGCTGCGGAGAGATTGCCTTTGTCCGTCAGCAAACCGGCAGCTCCGTGGTATGCCGTCACGCCCACATCCTCAAAGGTGAATGCGCCGACCAGGAAGTTCGCATCATTCGTGAAAGGGTTGAATGTAGCCCCGAGTCCCGCTGCCATCGCGGCAGCATTGAAGCCTGCAGTCAGATCGATCGCTGGACGGGCAACCGCGGCTGAGCCAAGTGCCTTGCGCAGGAATCGAACGTGAAGCAGTTCATCGTTCGCGATCTCAAGCGCATAGGCCTTGATGATCGGATCAGAGAACTGGACCATTGCTCCACCGGTTACTGCGCCTGGACTGGTCGAAGTTCCACCCGAGCCAGCATCCGCATCTGCAAGCCCTTGTCCTGTTGCGGCGCGCAGGTAGAACTCCGCCTCCAGGTACTCGAGGTTGAGAGCGAAGTTCAGGTAGTCTGCGTCCATAAGACTAGGCATTGGCGGTGTTGTCGGTGGTGGGGTTGTGGTTGGTGTTGGTGTGCTGCTGCTGCCGCAGCCTACGACTAACGTCGCAGCCGCAGCGGTTCCAACGCTGGCGCTTACTCCAGCGAGAAAAGTCCGGCGCGATACTCCGCTTCCTAGCAGTTCCTTAATTTTATCCACGATAACGCCTCTCTGGTGTGATGCTCTTAAGAACCAAGGTTTGCCGCTTCGGGATCCTGTCGATCCAGTCGCTGCTTTCGGAAGAGCCTCTATGGAATGGAACGTTCGTCTGCACCATTCGGATTCCATAGGAACAAAAAAGTCGTAGTCCGTAGCTCCCACTTTCGGGTGATACTCTTGGTTCACTCCGCGCGGATAGTATCTGCTTCCCGCATCGATCAGCCCTTTCTTGAGCGACCATCGTCTGGACCCTTATGTTCCGTCGTACATCTCTGCCCCTCTGCCTTTGCGCGGCACTGCTGTTCGCTGCCGGCTGCAAACGCATGCATCGCAACAGTAACGAATACGTATTCGTGGTCTCGAAGCAGGCTTTTCTTCGCGATCGAATTGCCGCCATCTCTAACAAGGTCGCGCCGGTAGTCAACGGCGAACGGCTGCAGGTGATCGAGCGTTCGCGCCGCTTCCTGAAGGTCAAGAACGACAAAGGGCAGACCGGCTGGCTTGAAGAACACGCCGTTATCGATCAAGGTACCTACAGCGAATTTGAGAAGCTGCGTACCGAGCACGCGCACGATCCGGTCGTCGCCACCGCAATCCTGCGCGACGATCTCTATGCCCACATATCGCCGGGGCGTCAGTCCGATCGCTTCATGCTACTGCCGGAGAACGACAAGCTTCAGCTGCTCGTCCGAGCCAGTGTCGCCAAGCCCACGCCCGAACAACTCTTCGCCGCCGAAGCGCGCAAGCAGGCAGCCAAAGTTGCCGCGGCGCAAAAGGCCGCTTCGCCCGCGAAGGCTTCTTCGAATGCAACGCCCGCCGCGCCCGCGCCGAAGTCGGTGCCGCCGTTGTCCTCATCCGCTCAGTCGAAGGGCGTGAAGACACAACCCGCCGAGCCACCGCAGATGGAAGACTGGTGGCTGGTGCGGGATGCGCACGGGCAGGTCGGCTGGCTGCTCGCCCGGCGTCTGGACGTCGATGTTCCGGATGAGGTGGTGCGCTACGCTGAAGGGCAAAAGATTGTCGGCGCCTACCTCCTCGCCAAGATCTACGATCCGGAGTCGCCGTTTCCCGACAAGCAGGCGCCCGAATACGTTGCCGTGTTGAACCCCTACAAGGACGGCCTGCCTTACGACTTCAGCCAGGTGCGCGTCTTCGTATGGAATGCCAAAAAACATCGCTATGAGGGGGGCCTGCGCTTGAAGGAGGTGGTTGGCTACTTACCAGTCTCCGTGAAGCAACAGAGCCTGCCCTCGCCACAGACAGCCAGTCAGACCGTCACGGTCCCCACTTTCACCATCAGGCTGGCGGTTGACGGCGCCACGCCAGCGATCGATCCTGACACCGGCATGATCAAGCCGGTCACTACTTTTCCCGAAACCTACCGGCTGGATGGTGAGACCGTCCGGCGGGTTCTCGCGCCCGGCGAGCAGTCGCCGGTGCCTGCTAGCAGTCTGTCGCCCGAGGAGCAGGCCCGGCACAAGGAGCGTCAGAAATTGCGAGAGAAGTTGCGAGCTGAGCGCCAGTCTGCTCGCCACCGCAGGTGAATCCAACTCGCCGTAGCCTAGGACTGGAGCGGCTTGCGACGGTGTGGAAAGCGATCTGCGTGGGACGGCGATCTAGCTCAGAAACTCTGCGACCGTCGCTACCACCTGCTCCTGCTCGCCAGCGTGCAACTGCGGAAAAATGGGCAGCGCGAGCACTTCCGCTGCCGCGCGTTCGCTTTCCGGGAAATCCCCTTGCTTGTAGCCGAGATCGAGCAGCGCGGCCTGCAGATGCAACGGCACCGGGTAAAACACCTCGCTGCCGATTTTGCGCTCGGCCAGAAAGGCTCTCAAAGCATCGCGTCGCGGCGTTCGGATGACGTATTGATGGAAGACGTGCTTGGCCCTTGGGTCTGCCTTGGGCAGCACCACGCCATGCTGCGGGTAGACGCCCTTTTCCGCAAGGCTGGCGTGCGTGAACAGCTCTCCGTAACGCGCGGCCAGTGTTCTCCGCATCTCGTTCCAGCGGTCAATATACTTAAGCTTCACCAGCAGCACTGCTGCCTGGATGGTGTCCAGCCGGCTGTTCGCGCCTACCTCGTCATGGAAGTATCGGCGCCGCATGCCGTGGCTCCGGAGCATGCTCGCCCGCTCAGCGACGATGTCCTTGTCCGTGGTGACCATGCCGGCTTCGCCCGCCGCACTCAGATTTTTGGTGGGATAGAAGGAGAAGGCCGCTGCATCGCCGAGCGAGCCAGCCGCTCGACCTTCCCATTCCGCACCAAACGCCTGGGCCGCATCCTCGATAAGCAAGCAGCCACTCTCGCGTTTGATCGCACAGAAGGCTTTGAAATCCGCGCACTGTCCATAGAGATGGACCGGCAGGATGGCCTTGATCTCCGGCTGACGCGCTAGCGTTTGGGACGCGGCTTCGGGCGACAGATTAAAGCTCACGGGGTCGATGTCGGCCAGCACCGGCGTAGCACCAGCCCGGAGAATCGCGCTTACCGTAGCGAAAAAACTGAACGGCGTCGTGAGCACCTGGTTACCCGGCTTCACCCCTGCTGCAGCCATCGCCAGCCATAAGGCGTCGGTACCGGAGCCGCACCCGATCGCGTGCTTAGTCTGGCACCTCGATGCGGCTGCCGCCTCAAAGCGGGCGACATCCGGCCCTGAAACAAACTGTTGGCTGGCGAAGACGGTGGCGACCGCTTCGAGTAACTCCGGGCCGATCTCGGCGTACTCTCTCCCGAAACTCAGAAGCGGCACGCCGGCCCTCCCAGACTCCGGTATGACTGGAGAATCTCCAGGGCTCACCGAGGTAGCAACTTCGCTTCCTTTGGTCACCTTGCGATGCTATCACCGGTAACCCGGCAGCTTCTTTGTGCATCAAAGCGACTAGAATTATGGTTGTGGAGCCGCTGGGCTTCTAATAAGAGCTCTGCTGTCTGCGGAAGAATACCTATACACTATCCAAGATTCTGGTATTAGAGAAGGTGACGCTCATGCGGTGTCGCCTTCGCTACTTTAGCGTCCCCTTGCACTACCTATCATAGATACGGCGCCTTGCTCGCAAGGCGCTCAGGAGATCGGCACCATGGAAAGTAAGCCGGCACAAAACATTCAGGACACCTTTCTGAACACTGTCCGGAAGGACAAAACGCCTATCACCATTTACCTGGTGAGTGGGGTCAAGCTTACGGGGAAGATCCGCTCCTTCGATAAGTATTCCGTGTTGCTTGAAAACAACAGCCAGGAACAGCTAATCTTCAAGCACGCCATCTCGACGGTAGTGAGCAATCGGTCGGTGATCCATGGTGACCATCGTCCGGGCGCTCCGACTACTGCGCCGCTCTCCTCAGCTTCCGGCCTTCCTCTCACCAGCCCAGGCATGCGCGGAGAGACAGAGCCTTAGCTCATTCGTAGTGAAGACATCCAGCCCCAACCAGGGATCCAGCACCAACCGGGCGCTGCTGGTCGCCGTGGAACTCACGACGCGCCGGAAGCCACTACCCCGCTCTGCTACGGCCGCGCGGGAGGCCGCACGTGCCGGCCACCTTTTGGATGAGCTTTCTCTGCCCCCTGACTCGCACCCCGGGCTGCGCGACCGTTTCGACTTCGAAGCCTCCCTCGCGGAGTTTCGCGAGCTGGTAGAGAGTGCCGGTGGCCAGGTGGCCGGCGAGGTGCTTCAACGCCGACTCCAACCGGACCCTGCAACCCTCGTCGGCAAAGGCAAGATCGAAGAGATTGTCGCCGTGGCCGCCTCGGTTGAGGCTGACCTCATCCTTTTCGATCAGGATCTGTCGCCGACACAGTTGCGTAATCTGGAGCGCGAGCTGCCCGCGCGGGTAGTCGACCGCACCCAGCTCATCCTGGACATCTTCGCCCGGCACGCCCGCACCCGCGAGGGCCAGCTGCAGGTAGAGCTCGCACAGCTGGAGTACATGCTGCCGCGGCTCACCGGCCGTGGCGCGGCCATGTCCCAGCTTGGCGGTGGCATCGGCACCCGCGGTCCGGGCGAGACCAAGCTCGAGACCGACCGCCGCCGCATCGGCCGCCGTCTGGTCCAACTGCGCCGTGAGCTCGATGCCGTTCGCCGCGTCCGCGCCCAGCAGCGCCAGCGGCGCGAAGCTGTTCCGGTCCCCACCGTCGCGCTTGTCGGCTACACCAACGCAGGGAAGAGCACCCTTTTCAACACGCTCACCCATGCTGGCGTGCTGGAGTCGTCTCGCATGTTCGCCACCCTCGACCCCAAGTTGCGCGCGATCGTGCTCGACTCGCGGCGCAAAATCTTGCTGTCGGATACCGTCGGCTTTATCCGCAACCTGCCGCACACGCTGGTCACCTCGTTCCGCGCCACCCTGGAAGAGGTGCAGAAGGCCGAGATCCTGCTCCACGTTCAGGACGCGGCCAGCCCCATGCGCGACGAGCACAAGGCCGAGGTCGAAAAGGTGTTGGCCGAACTCGAAGTGGGGAGCAAGCCCCGAATCGAAGTTCTGAACAAGGCCGACTTGCTCAACGAGGATGAGCGCGAGATTCTGGGCGACGCCCCCGGTTCGGTTCTGGTCTCCGCCAAGACCGGACATGGCATTGAAGAGTTGCGCCGCGCCATCGATGTCGCGCTGCAGTCCGATCCCATGACCGAGCAGCTCTTCGTTGTCCCGCAGAGCGACGGCGCAGTTCTAGCAGCACTCAGTGCCGGCGCCCGCATCGGCAAGCGCCACTTCACCGACGACTCGGTCCGGTTCCTCGCAGAGGGTCCAGCGTCGCTCCTCGGCCGCTACCGCAAATACTGGGCCACTGATGGATAGACGTGCCATACATTACTCATTTTGAGCAGAGCCTTTCCACTCCACAAGTCAGCACAACCAACACCCTGTATCCTTAAGAAAGGCGCGTAGCGCTAGGCGTCGAAGGCGCGTTTGCCTGGACGGCCAGTCCTCTGGTACAAACAGAGTTTCCTGGACTTTCTCGCAACCTTCCATCCCAACGGATCGCATACTCGGGGACTGCATGGACGAAATACTGCATGAATTAGTCGATCTTCTGCTGGAATCCATTCCGACGATGATCCTATTCATAATGACTCTGGTGTTCTATCGCCTGCTGGTCCACGCGCCCCTCCTGCGCGTTTTAGCGGAGCGCCGGGCACGCACTACGGGCGCGGTGGAAAGCGCGCACGCGGCTATCCAGGCCGCTGACGCCAAGGCGCAGGAGTATGAAGCTAAGCTGCGCGCAGCCCGGGCGGAGATCTTCCGCGCTCGTGAGGGGCGCGTCGCGCAGTGGAACCGCGAACGCGACGGTATCCTGGAGGATGCTCGTCATGCAGCCGGAGAGCAAGTCAAGGCAGCCCGCACCCGGATTGAAGCCGAAGCCGCAGAGTCGCGCAACTCCATCGACACAGCCGCCGACCGCCTGGCGACTGACATCCTGAAAGCCATCCTCCCGGCGGGGAGCGAAGTCGCGGAGAGCACCCGTTGAAACACGAATCCCTTAAGCGATACCTTCCGTTTTTGGCTGCGCTATTCCTGGTTCTGGGGAGCGGGGGGAGCCTCCATGCGCAGAACGCCCCTGCCGCCCACGACCCAGTTGCCGCCAAAGCCCCATCTCCGGTCAAAGCCGGATCGCCCGCAAACGGCAGCAACGACTTTATCTCGTCTAAGACGGCGCAAACGCAAAACCTGGCCAAGGCGGAACAGGAGGATGACGAGTATGTCTTCAAGCACTCGCGCTCCGTCCACGCATTCGGAAAAATGTTTCATCTTTCGCCCGAAGCCGCCTCGCTCTCCTTCTGGTCCTTTAATTTTCTGATTCTCGCGGCCTTTATCGGCTATTTCCTCTTCACCGGATTGCCTAAGGTCTTCCGCAGCCGCCGTCAGACGATCGAGAAGCAGCTGGTCGAGGCACGTGTCGCGACGGAAGGCGCCAACGAGCGCCTCCGTGTGGTAGAGGACCGGCTTGCCCGGCTGGACAGTGAGATCGCCGCCATCCGCGAGAGCGCCGAGCGCGACACCGCCGGCGATGAGGCCCGCATCAAAGCCTCGATCAAAGCCGAGCGCAAGAAGATCGTCGCTGCCTCGGAGGGAGAGATCGCCGCCGCCGGCGCCGCCGCCGAGCGCCACCTGCGCCGCTTTGCCGCCGAGCTGGCGGTCGAGCGCGCCGGGGCCCGCATCCACATCACCGACGGTGACGACCGCCAGCTCATCCGGGACTTTGCCGCCTCCCTCGGCGCCGATGGCACCCACGGAGGGCAAAACTAGTGTCACTCTATGCCTCCCGCTATGCCCGCGCCTTTGCCGATGTGGTTGAGAGCGCACACCTCGATCCCAAAGCCGTCGATGAGCAGCTCAGCGATGTCTCGGCGGCGCTCGGTGAAAGCGCGGATCTGCGCGAGGTGCTCTTCAATCCAGCGATGCAGGTGGAGCGCCGCATCCGCATCGTCGACGCTCTCCAACCCAGGCTCGAGTTTGGCCGTGAGGTGCGCAACTTCCTTGCCGTCCTGCTCAAACATGAGCGCATGCCGGCCTTCCATGAGATCGTTACCGATTACCGCAGCGAGATGGACCGTCGCCAGGGCTACTCGGAGGCAGAAGTCACCACGGCACGTCCGCTTGGCACCGCGGAGAGGGAAGAGCTGGAGCGCGGCGTTGCCAAGCTCGCCGGCACCAAGGTGCGCGCGGTCTTCCGGCAAGACGATTCGCTGCTCGGTGGCGCGATCGTGCGCATCAGCGGCACAGTTTACGACGGTTCGGTCCGTGGCCGTTTAGGCCGCCTAAAGGAAGAGCTGATCAACAACTAGGGCTAATTGATGCAGGCCTGATCGTCGCAGTTCCCGCAACGCGACAGGCACAGACACACAAGATTGTTAGGAAAAGGAAAGCATGGCTCAGATCAAAGCAGACGAGATCACGCAGTTACTGCGCGAACAGATACAGAACTACGACGCCGAGGTGCACGTAGACGAGGTCGGCACCATCATCTCGCTCGGCGACGGCATCGCGCGCATCCACGGCCTGGAGAAGGTTATGGCGGGCGAGCTCATCGAGTTCCCGCACGGCGTTGCAGGCCTGGCCATGAACCTCGAAGAAGATCAGGTCGGGGCCGTGCTGCTGGGCGAATATACCGAGCTCCGCGAGGGCGATCAGGTCAAGCGCTCCGGCCAGATCCTGAGCGTGCCCGTCGGCGAGTCGCTGATCGGCCGCGTTGTCAACGCGCTGGGGCAGCCTATCGACGACAAGGGTCCCCTCGGCGACACTGAGCTTTATCCAGTAGAGCGCCTCGCGCCTGGCGTGGTCGACCGCGCCCCGGTGCGCGAGCCCATGGCCACTGGCCTCAAGGCCATCGACAGCATGATCCCGATCGGCCGCGGCCAGCGCGAGCTGATCATCGGCGACCGCCAGACCGGCAAAACCGCCGTGGTGCTCGACACCATCATCAACAACGCCAAGAATAACCTGATCTGCATCTACTGCGCGGTCGGGCAAAAGCGCTCGTCCGTAGCCCAGGTTGTGAACACGCTGAACGAGTACGGCGCCATGGACTACACCATTGTCCTCGCCGCTACCGCCTCCGAGCCTGCACCGATGCAGTACATCGCGCCTTACTCCGCCACCGCGATGGGCGAGTACTTTCGCGACAACGGCAAGCATGCTCTGATCATCTACGACGATCTCTCGAAGCATGCGGCTTCCTATCGTGAGATCTCGCTACTGCTGCGCCGTCCGCCAGGCCGCGAAGCCTACCCGGGTGACGTCTTCTATCTCCACTCGCGCCTGCTGGAGCGCTCGGCCAAGATGAGTGACGCCCGGGGCGGCGGCTCCCTCACCTCGTTGCCTATCATTGAGACCCAGGCCGGCGATGTGTCGGCCTACATCCCGACCAACGTCATCTCGATCACCGACGGGCAGATCTACCTCGAAACCGATCTCTTCAACTCCGGCGTCCGTCCGGCCGTTAACGTCGGCCTCTCCGTCTCCCGCGTCGGGGGCGCCGCGCAGATCAAGGCCATGCGCCAGGTGGCCGGTACTCTCAAGCTCGACCTCGCGCAGTATCGCGAGCTCGCCGCCTTCTCCCAGTTCGGCTCCGATCTGGATAAGGTGACGCAGAACCAGCTCAACCGCGGCCAGCGCCTCACCGAACTGCTGAAGCAGCCGCAGTTCTCGCCCTTGCCCACCGAAAAGGAAATATTCATCATCTACGCGGGCACCAACGGCTTTCTTGACGATCTAAAAGTCGAGCAGATCCGCGCCTTCGAAGACGGCCTCTACAAATACCTCGATTCGGCGCAGGCAGCACTGCTCAACGACATCATCCAGAAGAAAACGCTGGACGACGATCTCAAGGGCCGCATCAACGCCGCGCTCAAGGAGTACAAGGAGAACTTCGTCTCCGAACACCAGGACGCAAAGCTGAAAGAGTCGGCCGTCAAGCCGCTCGACGAGAACGACAAAAAGCAGCAAGCCCAGCAGCAGGGCGACCAGCAGCAGAAAGCGGTCGCCGCCAACGCTTAGCCTACCGTCGTGCTATTCAAGCCGGGTGCCCATCCTGAGCACAGCGAAGGGTGGGAGATTACTAATTGCGCAGCGTACGCAGGACGCACAGCCGAAGAGAGATCTGTGTTTCTGCATCAAGCATGAACCTGCTTTAATGGAATAAGAATGGCAAACGTCCTCGACCTCCGCCGGCGCATCCGCAGTGTCAAAAACACGCGCCAGATCACCAAGGCCATGAAGATGGTCTCCGCTGCCAAGCTCCGCCGCGCCCAGGAGCGGGCTATGGCCGCGCGTCCCTATGCCACCATGATGGCCAGCGTCATTCAGTCACTCATGCGCCGCATCGAGATCTACGATCCGGTCACGGGTGAGCCGCGCCATCCGCTGCTCGTTCCCCGTGAAGAGAAGAATGTCATGCTCGTCGTCGTCTCCGGCGACAAGGGCTTCGCTGGCGCCTTCAATTCCAACATCCTCAAAGCCTCATTTCGCTTCCTGGACGACCAGGGTGGCAAGGGCGTAGATGTCGAGGCCATCGGGCGCAAGGCGCGCGACCTCTTTCGCCGCCGCTATCCCACCGCGCAAATGGAGCAGGACGACGCCGCTCAGCAGAGTGAAGAGCAGCAGCATCTCACGCTCGGCGAAGAGGGCGGCCCGGGACATATCCAGCAGCTTCGCCGGCGTGGGGAGCGTTCCGGCCCCATTGAAGTCACCGGCGATCACCCCGGGATGCTCGATAAGCTGCGCTTCGACCGCGTCTCCGAGCTTGGCCGGGAGATCGTCGACCGCTATGTCACCGGCGAGATCGATGCTGCCTACGTCGTATACAACGAGTTCAAATCCGTCATTGCCCAGCGGGTCGTGGTCGAGCGCATGCTGCCCATCGTTGAGTTTGGCAAGCAGGATGTTGCGCAGGCCGACGAGCAGACCAAGGAAGATCGCGAACGGGCTGCGCTGGCTGCTCAGTCCGCCGGGGTCTCGACCAAATCACCCGATACAGCGGAGGCCGACGAGGAAGCCAAGACGTTCGGCACCGCCGAAGTGGACTACATCTACGAGCAGTCGCCGGAAGAGATGCTGCGTGACCTGCTGCCGCGCTACATCTCAACCCAGCTCTACCGCGCTATGCTCGAATCCGTAGCCTCCGAGCATGCCGCCCGCATGACCGCCATGGACGCCGCCAGCAACAATGCCTCCGAGATGATCGATGCACTCACCCTCACCATGAACCGAGTGCGCCAGGCCGCTATCACCAAGGAGATTATCGAGATCGTCAGCGGCGCCGCCGCTCTTTCGTAAATTTTCAAGACAGGCTCAGTACAGGAAAGATATGCCAAATACAGAACAGAACCATCGCGAACACATCAAAGACGCAGAAGGCACCGATCAGGGCGCTGGCTACCAGGGCGCGAGAAAACTGGCAGAGGGCGAGAAGCAGAACGAAGGCCACATCATCCAGATCTCCGGCCCCGCCGTGGACGTCCAGTTCGACGAAGCCACCATGCCCGCCATCTACCAGGCGCTGCGCGTGGTCAGCGACGGCTTTACCGTCCCTAACCCTATCAACGTCATCCTCGAAGTCGAGCAGCACATCGGCGAGGGCCGCGTGCGCTGCGTTGCCATGGAGTCGACCGAGGGCATGGTCCGCGGCATGAAAGTGCTCGACCTGGGCTCGCCCATCACGGTCCCGGTCGGCACGGCCACGCTCGGCCGCATCATGAACGTCATCGGCAACCCGGTCGACGAGCTCGGCCCCATCAACGCCACCGAGCAGCGCCCCATCCACCGCACCGCGCCCAGCTTCGAGGAGCAGTCCACCTCCGAGGAGATGTTCGAGACCGGCATCAAGGTTATCGACCTGATCCTGCCCTTCTTGAAGGGCGGCAAGATCGGCCTCTTCGGCGGCGCGGGCGTCGGCAAGACCGTTGTTATTCAGGAGCTCATCAACAACGTTGCCTCCAAGCACGGCGGCGTCTCCGTATTCGCCGGCGTGGGCGAGCGCACCCGTGAGGGCACTGACCTCTGGCTGGAGTTCCAGGAGTCGGGGGTCATCGATCTCAAGGACTTCAAGAAGTCCAAAGCCGCGCTCGTCTACGGCCAGATGACCGAGCCCCCAGGCGCCCGCCTGCGCGTCGCGCTCACCGCGCTGACCATGGCGGAATACTTCCGCGATGATGAGGGTGCCGACACCCTGCTTTTTATCGATAACATCTTCCGCTTCACCCAGGCGGGCTCCGAGGTCTCGACCTTGCTCGGCCGCATGCCCTCCGCCGTAGGCTACCAGCCCAACCTCGCCACCGAGATGGGCGAGCTGCAGGAGCGCATCACCTCCACTAAGAAGGGCTCTGTCACCTCGGTGCAGGCCGTTTACGTTCCGGCCGATGACTTCACCGACCCTGCGCCAGCCACCGTTTTTGCGCACCTCGACGCAACCATGCTGCTCTCTCGTCCACTCTCCGAGCTCGGCATCTACCCAGCGGTCGATCCCCTGACTTCCACCTCGCGCATTCTTACGCCGCGCATCGTCGGGCAGGAGCACTATGACGTCGCGCAGGGTGTTAAACGCATCCTCCAGCGTTACAAAGACCTGCAGGATATCATCGCGATTCTCGGCATCGACGAGCTCTCCGACGACGACAAGCAAACCGTCACCCGCGCCCGCAAGGTGCAGCGCTTCCTCTCGCAGCCCTTCCATGTGGCCGAGGTCTTCACCGGCGCGCCTGGCAAGTACGTCAAGGTCGAAGACACTGTCCGCTCCTTCAAGGAGATCATCGAAGGCAAGCACGACGACGTTCCCGAGCAAGCCTTCTACATGAAAGCCGCAATTGAGGACGTGCTTGAGGCCGCGCAGAAGCTGCAGGGGGCTGCCGCTTAGGCATTTCTTATGGCAGAAAATCAGCTACAAGTCCGGCTGGTTACTCCAGACCGGATGCTCATCGATAAGACCGCCGACTCCGTCGAGCTCCCGGCCACCAACGGCTACTTCGAGGTACTCTTCGGAGCCGCGCCGTTGCTGGCGGAGCTGGGCACCGGGGATGTCCGCATCCATGGCGGGGAGGCCGGCGACGAGCGATACTACGTTGCCTGGGGCTTTGTTGAAGTGCTGCCCAACCGCGTTACCATCCTCGCCGAAAGCGCGCAAAAGCCGGAGGAAATCGACACTGGCGCTGCCCAGCGCGAGCATGACGAAGGCCAAAAGCTCTGGGATGAAGCCGGCGAGAATGCCGACCAGTACGCCCGCGCCAACGACATCATGCGCGACGCACAGGCGCGCCTGGACAGCGCTGGCTCCCGTTAAATCGGGTGCGCAATGAAGAGACCTGCTCTTCGCCTGCTACTTCTCATCCGTCGATAAGGACGAGATCAGGTTATCCGCCTCCTGCATGGAGGCATCGATGCTTGCAGTCAGGTCTTCGACGTTTCCTTGAATACTCGCCGTCGTACCCTTGAGTGAACCAATGGCGCGTGCGTTCAGATTGTGCTTCAGGAAAAGCACCTGATCATGGAACGCTGCCAGGACGGGTTTCATCTTACTCTCAGTCTTGCGCATCGCCCGCATGTAAGCGGCTTCGCGCACCTTTGAATTGCGCAGCATCGCAGAGCTTTGCGACTTCAGCCTCGCATTGCCCATCTCGTCTATCTCCTTCTGCCACTCATTGAACAGGTCGTTGCTCACCTGGTCTATGGATTGAATCCGCTCATGCAGTTTATTCGCCTGATTGCTGGCCTTTTCGTACTCCGAGTTCAGTCGTTTATAGGACTCTTCGAGCGAACCGCCCTTGAAGCCGGTCAGCTCCTGGAAGGACTCCATCGTCGTTTTAATTTGTTCTTTTGTTTGCTGCTGGTCTTTTTTCGCGTCCTTTACACGCGAGACTAGGATGTCCCGCTTCTCCTGGCCAAACGCCTTTAGCGTCCGGTAATACGCCGAAGTGCAGCCACTCAAAAGAACAGCGAAGATCAGCAGACCGGCACAGAGAATTTTCCGCATAGTCCCTCGCTAAACAAGAAATCAACACAAATATCGATTGTACGTGCGGGAGAAGATCGGAAGGGGCGAGGCATGCCGACGTCAGCGTTGGACCGTGACACATTAGTCAGCGTCCCGCTCTAAATGAGTAGGCGCCGGAGGCGCGTCTGCCTGAACGGCAAGTCCCCCTAGCGGACGCGCACCAGCACGCAGGTGATGTTGTCCCGGCCGCCAGCTGCGTTTGCTGCCTCAATCAGCCGGTTGCACGTCTCGTGCAGATCGGGTGCGGCCGCGAGGAGCGACGCGATCTTTCCATCCTGCAGTTCGCGCGTCAGTCCATCGGATGCCAGCAGGAACACATCTCCCGTTTGCAACGCCAACTCCTCCACATCTGGATAAACTTCAGGCCGCGTGCCAATCGCGCGGGTGATCACGTTTTGCATTGGGGATCGACGGGCTTGCGCGGGCGTCATCCGCCCCAGCCGCACCTGCTCTTCAACCAGGGAATGATCGTGCGTCAGGCACTTCAGCCGACCGTCGCGCCATCTGTAACAGCGGCTGTCACCTACATGGGCGATCCACGCGGTTGTCTTATGTACAGCCAGCGTGACCAGCGTCGTGCCCATGCCTTCGAGCAGGCGATCGCTTTGCGCCCTGGTAAACACAACACGGTTCGCCAGTCGCACGGCTTCGGTCATGAGTTGCGCACTTGGCTTGTGTTTAATCAGCACACTCATGGCTGTCTCCGAAGCTAGAAGACTGGCCAACTCACCCGCGGCAGCGCCGCCCATGCCGTCACACACCACGAAGATGCCCGCCTCCACTTGGCAGACCAGCGCATCTTCGTTGCCACGGCGCACCCGGCCCCGGTCTGTCGCTCCCGACGCCTCGCAACTTATCGAGCGGTTCGCGATGGCGGCTTCAGCGGCGCCCGCTATGGTGTCCCTTGCTGCCATTGGTTGCAAATCCCGCTCACCATGCTACTGCTTTCAGGGGATTTGCACACCTTCGCACCGCGCGGGTGGGTCACGAGCAGGAGTTCCTGAACGTTATTTGAGAAGATGACTTGCGTCATCTCGCGCCGGCCCGGTTTCGTACACAGACTCCGGGCCGAGACTTAAGCTCACCCTACTTCAGCGCCTTATTCAGAATCGCCGTTAGCTGATCTGTCCCGATCTCACCGGCGTGGTTGTACAAAACATCGCCCGATGCTCCTACCACCGCCACATGTGGGATATAGCCGCCATAGAACCGCTTCACTAACTCCTGCTGCAGTGCCGGCCGCTGATGGTCAAGGTCGATTACGACAAAATTCACTCGGTCTTTGTACGCCTTATACAGGTCAACGGTTCGTTCAGCTTGACGCTTTGAATTGAAGCAGCCTTCCCCATAGATGATCACGTAGTTCGGCTTGTTCGCGGCCAGGCCGGTATTCATATTCTCCCCAGTAATGAGTGGCCCATCCTGGCTATCGCTAGAGTAGTCCAGGTGGTCGTTGAGCCGAAGATTGTCGGCGCCATAAGCCGGAAGGCTGAGTGCTACTGTGAGCAGAGCTGCGGAAAAAGCTCCGGAGACAAGAGTGTGCATTTTCATGGAGTAATCCTTTCCGGGGTGATGCGAATGCTGTTTCCTTGCAGATACTTTGGATCCGAGAAGTGAGCCAGCGCACTCTGCGCGGCCTGGCTGAAGGACGGCTTATTCCCCTTCGGCTGAGAGGGAAGGTAACTGTGCCCATCAAAGAGCCGTCCATCGGGCGTGAGAAACGCGACCAATGGCAAGCCGGCCGGTAGATTGAGATACGCTTGCGCCCGCTCCAGCTTTGCCACCAGTGTTCCAGCTGCATCGTAGTCGACCTTAACGGCGACGAAGTGGGCATTGATAAAACTCGCCATCTCCGGATTGCCATAGGTCTCCTTGTCCATGGTGACGCACCACGGACACCATGTGGCGCCGACATCCAGGAGAATGGGCCGGTCGAGTTTTTCTGCTCTCCCGAAGGCCTGCTTTCCATATGGATACCAGTCCACTGGTTGACTTGCCGCCCGTTTGAGATAGGCTGCGCTCTCCCCAGCAAGATGATTCTCTTCCGCACCGGCGCTGAGCACCGCGAGTGAGACCATCCAGCTGAGGATAAAAGTACACCTCGCTTTCATCACGATTTCATTTTCCGGGCTGGCTCATTCTGGATAGCCTCTGAAATTAAGACGCACTCCGCTTCGAGGAGTTACAAGGAACGCTACGCCGGTTGACTTTGTTGTGTGTCGAGTACGGTACTTAGGTGATCGAAGTCCATGTCTCTTCGCGGATGTTGCTGGAATAACAGCCCCGCTGATTCCGCATATGGACAAGGATTGGGCTATCTCATAACACAGGACATTGCGCCGGTGTGGATCGGTGAAATGGGATCGATCGCGAGGCGATTCCTCACAATCGCCTCGCCTTACATCGCCCATTGGCGTTTAGCGGTCGTGCTGTTCGTGTTGGTTCCGCGTCTCTTCGGGTCGATATATCGTATTCGTCTCCGCCGTTCCTATCCATGCTGCCGCGATGGCCTCGGAGTGCTGCATGGTTTGCGCGAGCGCCCAGCCTGCAAGCAGGATGGATGGCGCAGCTACGGAAGCCAATGCCGGGAGTCCAGCTAACGGCGTCCACTGCACAGATTGATCCGGTTGCGCCGCTCGGCTGATCACGCAGCAGGGCAGCTCTGGCGATTCCCCTCCGGCGAGCCATGCCTCGGTCAGAGGCCCATAGTCGCGGCCCGGCATGTAGACCACGCGCGTGGGACCGGCTGATTCAGCCACTTCGGTGCCTCGATCCAGTTGACTCTCGGGAGCGCCGCGATGTCCCGTGTGGAACTCGACGCTCGAGGCGGCTCGCCGGTCGGTGAGCGAGCAACCCAGCGCGGCTGCGGCAGCGAATGCAGCGGTAATGCCCGGCACCACCTCGAACGGAACACCCGCCCCGCGCAGCGCATCCATCTCTTCTGCGGCTCGGCCAAAGATCATCGGATCGCCACTCTTGAGGCGCACCACACTTAGCCCGCGTTGAGCACCGTCCACCATGAGCGTGTGGATGTCCGCCTGGCGAATCCGCTTCGGGTTGCCACACCGCTTACCCACGCTCATCACCAGCGCGTGTGGGCCGACTTGTTGTAGCACTGCGACGGTTACGAGATCGTCGTGCAGCACCAGGTCTGCAGTGGCCAGAAGACGCACGGCCTTCACCGTAAGAAGCTCCGGGTCACCAGGGCCTGCTCCCACGAGATACACCTTCCCCTTTTCCGCGAGCGTCATGTCAGCCACCATGAATCGGAGTGGGCCTTCGGCTTGAACGCCATCTGCCGCGATGGGCAGCTATCGGCGTCACACATATCGCGGTTTGCCAGTTCTTTCAGCAGAGTGTTGCGGGCTTCGCTGGGCGGCTGCACGCGAAGTACATCGCGCCGAAGCTTGCCTAGTCGCTGCAGCCAGATGCCTACGTCTTGCGGCAGCGCCGCCTGCAGTTCCCGCCGAAGGCGTTGCGCCAGCGCCGGGCTTTCACCGGCGGTTGAGATTGCAATCTGTAGCGGCCCGCGACGCACGACTGAGGAGAAATAGAAGTCGCAGAACGGCGGGTCATCGACTGCGTTGGCCAGCACGCCGCGCTCGGTTGCATCGCGAAAGACGGCGTGGTTTACCTCTGGATCGCTGCTGGCCGCAATCGCGAGCGAGATGCCGTCGAGGTCCGCCGGCTTATAGGTACGTTGGCGCCACTGGAGACGGCCTGCGGATACAAGCTCTTCAATCTCAGGCTTGGCCCAGGGAGCCACAACAGTCACGAGTGCTCCACATTCCAGCAGGCTCATAATCTTTTGCGAGCCCACAATGCCTGCGCCTACCACCAGGCAAGGGCGTGCTTCGAGCTTGACGAAGATGGGAAGCAGTGGAGTGTCTGTGCTGGTAACTGGGCTCATGTCTGCGCTCGTGTTTGGGCTCATGCTGCTCCTTCTAAAGCATTTTCACAGATGCTGTGTTGTGGCTAGCTTCGGTTCTGTGCAGCTTTTCTTGACGGAAAAGCTGTGCCGAGTTTCGTTGTCGCTCTACACCTACTGTGAAATGCTTTAGCGGTTTACTCGGCTGCCCCGTGCGGAACTCGCCCAGCGGGTTGATCCCTCTCGACCGCCGGTGCGATCTGCCCCGCCAGCGAAGCGCGCAGCTCGTCATTGCTGTGCCTGCCAAAGTACGCACGAAGATCCTCCGCTTCCCGGCGCTCGCCCAGGTAGCCGCGCAGCAGCCGCTCGAGCGCCTCCGGAACCTGGGTCGCCGGACACCGGTACCCGACCGATCGCCCGATGCCGGCATGGCTGCCCACCGCACCACCTACGCAGAAGTAGTAGGCGTCCACCAGGCTGCCGTCGTGCTTGATCTTTTTACCCTCGATCCCCACATCGGCAATCCAGTGTTGACCGCAACTATTGGGGCAGCCGGTCACGTGCAGCTTCAGCTGCTGGTCAAACTGCGGGAGGCGGTTCTCCATCTCGTCCACCAGCCAGCGCGTGAAGGATTTGGTTTCGGTGATCGCCAGCTTGCAGAACTCCGTTCCCGTGCAAGCGATCGCGCCGCGCCAGAAAGGGGAGCCATCTACCTGCAGCTGGATCTTTGCGAGCTCTTCTATTAGCGGTGCGGTGTTCCGCTGCGGGACGTTGATGAAGAGCAGGTTCTGCATCACGGTGGTGCGCAGTTCGCCGTTGCCGAAGCGCTCCGCCAGAGTAGCCGCTGCCTGGAGCTGATCACCGCTCAGCCGTCCGCGCAGAACGGAAGCGCCTACGTAGTACAACCCGCTCTGGCGCTGGCGATGCACGCCGACGTGGTCACGGAAGATGTCTCCGGGAACAACCTCATCCGGGGCCGGGTCGAGCTGAAAGGAAAGCCGGCCGGCGAGCTCGTCGAGAAACCGTTCCGCGGTCCAGCCCTCACGCAGGAAAAGATGTTTCATCCGGGCACGGTCGCGGCTCTCGCGCAGACCCTCCTGCGCGCGGAAGATCTCTGCAATGGCGAGGACCACAGCGGCCGCCTGATCCGGCCGCACAAAGGCGTCCAGCTTGACCGCCAGATGCGGGTCGGCGGAGAGGCCGCCACCCACGCGCACGGAAAACCCGACTTCATCGCCGCGTTTTACCGGCGAGAGCCCGATGTCATTGATCTCCGGGTACGAGCACCACGACGGACATCCTGTGACGGAGACCTTGAACTTGCGTGGCAGGTTGTAAAACTCCGGATTACCCGACAGCGCGCGAGAGACCTCGAGTGCAACCGGGGATGCGTCGAGCAGCTCATCTGCCGCGATGCCGGCCAGCGGACACCCCGTCACATTGCGCGTCACGTCGCCACATGCACCCTTGGGCGAGAGCCCTACGCGATTGAGTTGGTCTACGATCTCAGGCAACGACTCGATGGTGAGCCAGTGCAGCTGGATATTCTGCCGCACTGTGATGTCCGCGAGATTGCGTGCGTGCTTCTTGGTAATCTGCGCAACTGCGCGTAACTGCTCCGCGTTCAGGATTCCGTTTGGAACGCCAATGCGCAGCATGAAATACTCTGTTGCCTTGCCCTCGCCCCCTACGCCGCCCAGCGCGCCCGCACCGTCGCCCTGCGTGTAAATGCCCCACCACTTGAAGTACATGCTGGCCCACTCCGGCGCCACGCTGCTGCGGCCATCCCGCGCAAATTGTCGGATCTCCTCGAAGGCCTCCCAGGGGTTCTTCTCGCGCTTCAGGCGCTCAGCCTTCTGCGCCTTTGTTTCCTTGACTGGTGCGGATGTTTCAGTCATGTATTCTCCGGGTGGTCATGAAAGTGAGGGCCAAAGAGAAAGCCCCTACTGCAGGTTGGCTGCGGTAGGGGCTTGGGTTGAGTTCGTTTCTGAGAGGTTAGATCAGAGGCTCACCACAGGCCCGCGCAGCGGCATGCAGATACAACACATGCAACAGATAGCTGCGGGGCTGGTGAATAACGCCATTGAGATGACAGTAAACGCTGACAAATGGGAAGTCAACCCGCGACCCATTCCCGGTTTAGCGTTGCAAATGCATCGCCTGAGCGGTCACATCGGTGTATTTCAGTCCGGCGCCGGTGTTGAAGATGACAACACGATCGTCCGAGGTCAGCTCACCTGTGCCGAGCAGGTGATCATAAGCGGCTGTCGCGGCCGCTCCCTCTGGCGAGAGAAAGATGCCTTCATGCTTCGCCCAGTCTTTGAGCGAGTCCAGGATTTCGCTGTCTGGAAACCCGAGCGCCTTGCCTCCGGATTGGTGAAGTATCTCGAGCAGGATGTAGTCGCCATAGGGTTTGGGAACGCGCAAACCAGATGCGAAGGTGCTGGCGTTTTTCCACGCCTCGCTTGTCGATGCGCCCTTATCGTAGGCCTTAACCACGGGAGCACAGCCGTCCGACTGCAATGCATACATACGTGGACGTTTGCCGGGGCGCACCCAGCCCAGCTCCTCCAGTTCTCCAAACGCCTTCCACATTCCTATAAACCCAACGCCGCCGCCCGTGGGATAGAAGACCGCATCCGGATACTCCCAGCCGAGCTGCTCGACTAGTTCGTAGCCCATGGTCTTTTTACCTTCGACGCGGAAGGGCTCCTTGAGAGTAGAAACATCGAACCAGCCCTCCTCCTCTCGGCGCTCCGCCACCATACGAGCGCAGTCGGAGATAAGCCCGTCGACCAGGGTGACATGCGCTCCGTACGCGATGGCCTCCACATAGTTGGCAAAGGGGACATCCTGCGGCATGAAGATGTGGGCCTCCATGCCTGCCGCTGCAGCGTAGGCTGCTAGCGCTCCAGCGGCATTGCCTGCAGAGGGCACGGCCAGCTTGGTAAGTCCGTAGTGCCGGGCCATGGTCACGGCAAGCCCGAGCCCGCGCGCCTTGAAGGTTCCGGTGGGATTGGCGCCCTCCTCTTTGATAAAGGCGTTAGGGTAGCGCCGGCTCCGCAGCATGGGCGTCCATCCTTCGGCGAGTGTGACTGGCTCCACATCGGGCAGAACGGCCGCGTAGCGCCACATTCCGGCGGAGGGCGCAGTGGCTGCGTTGGGCGCAATGGCGTCGCGCACCGCAGTGCCGTGCGCGGCGGTCAGGTCATAGCGAACATAGAGCGCTCCTGCGCACTTCGGGCAAACGGTCTGTGGTGTCTCCGCCGAGACGCGGGCGTCGCAGCGGGAGCACTCAAGATAAGCAATTTGGGGCATGGAAGCAGCCTACCATCGGCGCATAAGTGCCTGGCTCGAGAGCGGCGTTGCCCGGCTCCGGTGTGCTGGCTGTACCATGTGATCTCTCCATGCACTCCTTTTCCGCAAGCAGACCGTGGTTGGCGGCGGCCCTCGTCTGCATTGCCGCGGGGTCAGCGATCACCCTCCTCCACAGTCACGGCGGCGGGCACGGCGGCCTCTCGGTTCTGTCCGCGATGCTACGCGTGCTGGGGATCCTGCTGCTTTGCGCCGCTGCGATTCGCGCTCGTTCGCTCAGTATGTGGATGTTCCTGGCGATGTTTGTCGGTATCGAGCTGGGAGTCGATGCTCCTCACTTCTCAGTCCAACTCAAATTCCTGAGTGACATCTTTCTTCGGCTCGTCAAGCTGATTGTGGCGCCGCTTATCCTGGGCACGCTGGTGACCGGCATTGCGGGCCACAGCAATCTGGGCCAGATCCGGCGCATCGGCATCAAGGCTATCGTTTACTTTGAAGTCGTCACAACATTGGCCTTGTTGACGGGTCTGGTTGCGATCAATCTGACCCGTGCGGGCGAGGGCGTGCATGTGCGCATTGCAGCCGAAGCGGGCGCAGGTGCATTACCCGGGGCAAATCTGCAGGCGGAAGATTCGCAGCACTGGCAACACTTCTTGCTGTCTATCGTTCCGGAAAACATTGCGAAATCAATTGCGGAGAACCAGATCTTGCAGGTGGTCTTCTTTGCCGTGTTGATTGGCATCTCTCTGGCAACACTCAGCGAGGCGAAGCGGCGGCCATTGCTGGCCTTTGCAGAGTCGCTGACCGCGACCATGTTCGCGGTCACGAATCTCGTGATGTATTACGCGCCGATCGGCATCGCAGCGGCCATCGCCTACACTGTGGGGCAGATGGGGGTCGGTGTCTTGCTGCCGCTTGGCAAGCTGCTCGCGACCTTCTATCTGGCGGTGATCGCCTTTATGTCGCTAGTACTGTTACCAATTGCCTTGCTAGTCGGCGTGCGGGTCCGCGACTTTGTGCGAGCCGTAGCGGAGCCGGCGGCAATCGGCTTCGCGACCAGCACCTCCGAGGCTGCACTGCCCCGCGCGATGGAAGCCATGGAGGCCTTCGGTGTGCCGCGGCACATCGTCGCGTTTGTGATTCCGGTCGGCTACAGCTTCAACCTGGACGGGTCCAGCTTGTATCTCGCTCTCGGCTCGATCTTCGCGGCCCAGGCCGCAGGCATTCACTTGGGTTGGAGAGCTCAGCTGGCGATGGTTTTTACGCTCATGCTGGCCAGCAAAGGCGTTGCCGGCGTTCCGCGAGCAGTGCTGGTGGTGCTGCTCTCTACGGCTGCGACTTTCAGGCTGCCCCTGGAGCCGTTTCTGCTGATGCTGGGCGTGGACTCGTTCATGGACATGGGGAGGACGTCGGTAAATGTGATTGGAAACTGCCTGGCATCGGCGGTGATCGCGCGTACGGAACGCGATCCGGTAGTTGGCCTGACGAGTAGTGGTACCATCGCTCCCAACCATGAACCCTAGCTCCTTTCCAACCTGCATGGCGGGGGTGCTGTTCTGCGTAGCTTCCGCTGCTTGCTCTGCGCAGGCCGCTGCGCCGCATCCCATCGTGCTTCATGCCGCCCACCTGCTCGATATCGAAAAGGGTCAGCTACTGACACCGGGTGAGGTGCTAGTTATCGGCGATCGTATCGCAGCCGCTGGCGTCTCCGTCGAGCACCCCGCTGGTGCAGAGATGCTCGACCTCCGGAGCGCGACGCTACTTCCCGGGCTGATCGATGCGCACGTACACCTCTTCCTCCATCCCGGAGCGGAGGACCTGCAGACCGTTGAAGAGTCCGTTCCCGAAAGAACGATTCTGGCGACGCTTGCGGCACGCGATGACCTGATGGCTGGCTTCACGGCCGAGCGCGATATGGGGACGGAGGGCGCTGGTTCTGCGGACAGTGCAGTACGGAATGCAATCGATGACGGGTCGATACCCGGACCGCGCATGAGGATGAGCGGGAATGCCATCTCCATTCTGGGCGGGCATGAGGATACTATCCGCTACAATCCTGCTGCGCACATCGCCTCCAATGCAAACTACGCCAACAGTGCCGATGAGTTGGTGACGGTGATCCGCGAACAGTTGAAAGAGGGCGCAGACTTCATCAAAATCTATGAGACGGGACAGGACTCGCTCAGAGATGGGCAGTTGTCGACGCCCTACCAGTACACCGAGGCCGAGTTGGCGCGCGCAGTTGGTGAGGCTGCGCGGATGGGGACGCGCGTCGCTGTGCACTGCACCGGCGAGCCGGGCGCCTCCTATGCAGCGGAGGCGGGGGTTGTCTCTATCGATCACGCCTACCAGCTTGGCTCCGACACCATGCGCCTTATGCAGCAAAAGCGGATCTATGCAGTCCCGACTTTCGCCATTAGCGAGTACTTTGCGGATCACGCTGCCACACCCAAGCAGGCAGCCTTCGAGCACGCGATGCTGGACCTGCATGCGCAGCAGTTCCGGAAGCAGCTCGCGGCGGGTGTGCCGATGGCGGTGGGTTCGGACGTCGGACCATTTCCTCACGGAACGCAGGCGCGCGAGATGGAGCTGATGGTGAAGTACGGGATGGCGCCGCTCGCGGTCTTACAGGCCGATCTGCTGAACGGCGCCCGCCTGCTCGGGTGGGAGCGGGAGATTGGTGTGCTCAAGCCAGGCTATTACGCGGATGTGATTGCTGTTGAGGGTGATCCGCTCCAGGACATCTCGGCACTCAAGCGGGTGCGCTTCGTGATGAAGAATGGAACGGTGTACCGCAGTCTTGAGCGCACGCCAGATAAACGCTTGCTAGATGATCGGCATGCCACCAGCATGCAGATGCCAGCCAAGGAAGGGAACGCAAAGTGAGTATCCATTCAGTTCTTACATCTGTCTCCGTATTGACGTGCGCATTCGCGTGCGCAGTCGTGCCCACGCAGAGCTTTGCCGCGTCCTCGCCGGGTAAGTGGGCAATCGTGCTGCACGGCGGTGCGGGCGTAATCGAGCGAAAGACGATGGACTCCAAAACGGAAGCCGCCTACCGCGCGAGTCTCGGCCATGCGCTGCAAGCGGGCGCCGATGTGCTCGCGAAGGGCGGTTCCTCCATGGACGCGGTGGAAGCAGCGATCCGGCTTATGGAAGACGATCCACTTTTTAACGCTGGACGCGGCGCCGTCTTTACCGCCGATGGCAAGAACGAGCTGGATGCGGCGGTGATGGAAGGCAAATCGTTGAAGGCCGGCGCCGTCGCTGGGGTGACGCGGACCCGGCATCCGATCAGCCTCGCACGCGCAGTGATGGAGAAGTCGCCCTACGTGATGCTCACCGGTGCGGGGGCCGACGCGTTCGCGGCCCAGCATGGCCAGGAAGAGGTCGACCCCAGCTTCTTCTTCACCGAGCGGCGCTGGCAGGGCCTGGTCCGCCAGCTGAAGCAGGATGGGCAGCCTGTTCCCGCTCGTCCCGCCGGAGCGCCAACCGCACCCGCGACCCCGGTGAGCGAGATCGAAGCGCCGGCGGCGCACAAGTTCGGCACCGTCGGCGTGGTGGCTCTGGATCGTAATGGAGATGTAGCGGCCGGAACCTCGACTGGCGGCATCCAGGCCAAGCGCTGGGGACGCGTGGGGGACTCGCCGATCATCGGGGCGGGCACCTATGCGTCGAATAGCTCGTGCGCTGTCTCCGGAACTGGAGCCGGCGAGTACTTCATCCGCCTGACAGTTGCGCGGACGATCTGCGCCTTGGTGCAGTTGAAGGGAATGAGCGTGCAAGCGGCAGCCGATGACGTGATCCAGCGGCAGCTCACGGAGCTCAAGGGCGATGGCGGTGTCATCGCGCTGGCGCCCAACGGGCAGATTGCCTGGAGCTTCAACACGCCGGGGATGTATCGCGCCCGGCTGGCGGAAGGAGGCAAGCCGCAGATCGCTATCTATAAGGATGAACCGTAGCCCTGAAGCCTCGCTGCGGAGACGAGCTGTTTTTGGCCGATTTGCGATGGCTCCCTGAAAATTCACCACAGCGGACACAGAAAATACAGAGCTTGGACTTAAAGCTGTGCTCCTTGCGTCCGGTGGGGAGGCTTTGTTTCCCCGTTCGGCCAAGCCTGTTTACCGAATCCGAGATACACCTGGCGATTACCGTGCCGGTGCTGACAGCGGCAGGGCTGGTAGCGCTTCTGATCTGGCATTCCCCCGCTGCGGGCCAGCCGATTCCCATTTCGAAGCGCAAGTAACTTTGAAAGCTACCAAATAGTAACAAACTCAATCTGGGCTTGCCTCCCGTGCGTTCTAATGCCGAGTATGCATGGGGACGCACGTATCCATTCCAGAGTTTTCATCGGAGGCTTGCTCCTTCTTGCGATGGCGTGTTCGCCCGGGTTCAGTCAGGGCGCCACTCCCGCGAAGCCGGACAGTGCTCAGGCTACTCAAAGCTCCGATGCTCAAAGTTCCAGAGCTCAGAGTTCCAAGGGAAGAGCCACGCTGGCGACCCGGGACGAAGGCTCTGGCGACGACCCCTACCGGATCGGCGTAGGCGATGTGTTGCATATCTCGGTGTGGGAGGAGCCACAGTTTACGGAAACCGCGGTGGTTCGCCCGGACGGACATATCTCGATGCCGCTGGTCTCTGAGGTGATGATCTCCGGCCTGACACCGGCGGCCGCAGAGAAGGTGTTGCGAGAACGGCTGACCAAGTTCGTGAATCGGCCTCGGGTCACCGTGACGGTTCAGGAGATCCACAGCCGAGTGGTCTACATCACGGGAGAGGTGCAACGCCCCGGAGCGTATCCCCTGGTTGACGAGATGAATGTGGTGCAACTGATTGCGCGGTCGGGCGGCTTGACGGAGTTTGCAAAGAAGAAGCAAGTGTACGTGTTGCATGAGGGAAGCGGAGCCAAGACCAAAGTCGATTATTCAAAGGTCGTGCAGGGCCAGCATCTTGAAGAGAACGTGCAGCTAACGCCAGGAGACACGGTGGTGGTCCCATGAAGAAGAGAATACAGACAGATCAACTGAAACCCAGACGTATACACAACCTCTCGCCGATGTTGGAGCGCGGTTTGAAAGCCGGTCTAGCGGTAGTGGTGTTCGCATCTGCGGCGTTTGCGCAGAGGGCGGATATCGCTGCAGCCGACAACACGCAGGTCGTCTCTACATTGCATGGGCTCGATCTCGAGACGACAATGGACGGTGTGTCGCAGCCGCTGGGCCGGTGCGGCGACGCGCTCTCCGCTGCGTTGCAGCAGAATGCGCCGGGCGTTCCATGCTGGTCCAATGTCCGCACCGTAGATCACTGGAACAGCAGCTCTCTGCCTGCAGGCCTGGCGATGAGCGGGAACAATAGCTTTGTGGTACCGCATGATGGTCCATCCAGCTTTCACTACACGCTGGGTGGCATGAGCGCGTTCAGCTTTCCGGATGGTAATGAGGGCAAGGTCTATGGCGCTCAAGGTGCTGCCTCCGGTCTGATCGAACGCCGCCGCTGGCAGATGATGTTGGAAGACGGTGGGGCGCTCGGTGATCTGCAACTGGGTGGGGCTTCTTTTGCGGGACTGAATCGTGCAGCAGCGCGCGCCACCGGCGAGGTGAATACGCGCTGGAGCTGGCAGGGAAGCGCGACGAATACGTTTGGGACCGACGCACTGCGCACCGTGGCTCCGCTTGACTATCGCATCATCGGGCAGACGGAGGCGCCCGCGGCCGATACGGTCTCCTATGGATTGCATAGGGGGAATGCTCTGGACCAGGAGGAAGGCGCGAAAATTCGCTATGCCGACTCGCCGCGGACACGCTGGGATCTCTCGGCGGCACACGTCTACCGTCATTACAGCGATGATGGCTTCGGAGTACAAACCGCTCGAGCCCGGCTGGAATACCTGCATTCGCTCACGCGTGAGACTGCGTTCGGCATCTATGGAGACGGTGCGAATCAGACCAGCCCGCTGGCCTGTTCACTGGGCGGCGGCGGGGCACGCTTGCTCTCGGAGTGGGGCCCGCGCGCTTCGATCAATGTCTCTGGTGGGATCAATGGGGCATCGGCGGCGTGCGGCAAGAGCGTACAATTCACCGGCGACGCAGCACTCTATCTGCGCGCCAACGATCATAATGATCTGTACTTCTCGGCAGATCGCGGGCTTGGTGACGGCGCAATCGAGAAAACGACATTTCTGGACACCGCGAGCGTCGGTGTACGCCATGCGTTTAACCGCAATGCATCGCTCAGCCTCAGCGGAGTTGGACTCTACGGAACCTCGCCGGTAACACGCCAGTCCTACCATGGCAGCTTTGCCGAGATAAATCTGCATTACCCCATTGGTTTAGGCTTCTCGCAGGAGAGCGCGATCCGCCATTACTCGGTCTCTGGCCTCCCGGCACAGGAGGTGCGCACAGCGGCGGTCTTTACGTTGTGGTGGTCGCCCAAGCATAGTCATGAGGTAACGTTGGCACGTGCTTTTCGGCCATAATCTCCAGAGATAAACTTTTTATGCAGACAGCATCCACCATCTCGAGCGTCCGCTATGCACTGCGCGTTCGATGGAAGGCGGCTGCAGCAGTAGCTGTGGCGGCTCTTGCGCTGCTGTGGTTTGCCGTGAGTCTTATCCCTACGCGCTATTCGGCTAACGCCTTACTCGAGTTCGATACGCCGCCAGCAACCGTGTTAGGAACGGATGAATTTCCCGGTGCTAAAGGACAGGCAGCGGGGACGCTTGCGCGATCGATCTTGAGCAAAACGCACTTTGGTGTGTTGTTGGACAGGAGCCGCGAAGAGACCGCTCACGATGGGCTTGAAGCGGAAGATCGGCCTGGAGCGGAGCTTGCCACCTCCCGGATCTACCTGGAGCAGCCCTCGGGTGAATCGCTCCGGATTCGTTATGTGAGCTCTGACAGGCAGGACGCTCTTGACGTGACCAATGCGGTTGCAGGAATTTTGTCGCAGTGGACGCCCGATGTGGAGGCATTCGACGCACACACCAGTCCACCCGCTCTTCCCAGCAGTGTGGTTCCGGGCCCACCATCTTTTCCTCCCGCGGAGAGCGGCATCGGTGGCGATCTCAAGCGAAGTGCCGAGTTGGGGAAGCGTCTGCTGGAGCTTGCCGGGAGCAATGCCAAGCTTGCGGATTCTGTGCGCGAAAGTAAGCAGGCGGTGGCCGCACTCGAAGCGGAACGACAACAGATCGCCAGGGAGACGCGTCTGCCATCAGCAAAGCGAACCGAGGAGACCGAGAGCAGCCGTTCCGCACGCATTGCGCTGGAGACGCAGGTAGGGGCTGCCAAAAAGCACCTTGCCGATCTGCGCATCCGCTACACCGACGAGTATCCAGATGTGGAGACGGCGCGCGATCAGTTGTCCGACCTGGAGGCCAAGCTGGCGGCATTGCCGATAACACGCGTCGTTCCAGTCACGGCTGAGCCGGACCATGCACGTCTGGATGCCGTCGATAGCAAGTTGAAAGAGGCACGTGCGGAGGGGGAGCGACGGGAGACAATGCTCGCCGCAGCGCAGCGCGAGACGAGCGCGTTGCAGAACCAGGAAGGGCGCCTGGAGCACTCGGCTCACAGAGTGGATAGCACTTCCGCCGCGAGCAACCTGCCCGGGATCCGCGAACCCAAGATCCAGGCGCCAGCGAGCGCTCCTCCGGCGGATCCCATTCACGCCCTTCATCTCGGCATCCATCCCTTCACAGTGCTGCAAAAGGCGGACACGGCTGAGGCTATCAACCAGAGCACCAAACTCGGCTGGATGGGGCTGAGCCTAGTATTGGCACTCGCCGTGGGTGCGGGCTATGTCGGGCTGGCTACCTTCTTTGACCGGCCGATTCGCGATGAGGCGGCGTTGAGGAGAGAGTTGCCGGCGCGTGTGAGTTACTTGGGGAGCATTCCGAGGATGCATCTATGAGCGTAATCCCCTCAAAAGCGCCAATCTCGATTAAGGCAGCGTCAGACGGTTCCGGGATCAAGCGCGTTCATATCCCTGAGCACCTGCGGCATGGAACGCTGCTCCTCGCGCAGGAACAATCAGAGTCTTCGACGCGGGGCTTCCAGCAGGTACTCGAGATGTGGGCGAAAGCAACGGGCGGCAGCCGGCGCATGTTTGTCACGAGTGCGGGTCCCGGCGAAGGTAAAACATCAATGGCGGTCAATCTAGCCTGGCTCCTCAGCCAAAGGGAGGAATCCGTTCTGCTGGTTGAACTCAATTTTGTTCAGCCAGGATTGCGGAGCCTCTTTGGAGATATCTGGATCAAGCATGGGATCGATAGTGTAGTCCGTGATCTGGCGACACCCGTCGAGAGTATGTTCGCCCTCGAAAACGACTTTTTGCACGTGGCTGCGGTACGCGAGCCGATGCGGAACGCAGATGTGAAGCGGAGAAGCGCGGGACTCGCAAAGTTTCTCAGCTGGGGAGAGAGCCGCTATGACTGGATGATTCTCGACTGTCCGTCTGTGCTGTCGGGGGCCTGGACTGGGTGGTTGCGCGATCATGCAGACCCAGCCTTGCTGGTCACGCAAGCGGAGGGGACAACAAGAGCACAGCTCCGTAGCGCCGTCGCAGCGCTTGGGCAACATCTGAAGGGGGTTGTTCTAAATAAAAGCGGGAGTGCCGCTGATCACACCGCCCTTGCCGCAGGCCTTTCCTGGTGAGGCTCTCCGAATTTCGAGAGCGCAACGCCAGATCGCAAAGAGAGAAGCCCGGTGTTGGGCTTCTCTCTTTGCCTATGTCAGTGATTGTTTGGATTAGAAGGCCCGGCCTGTCTCTAGCAGAATCGGCTGGTTGCCGATGGTAAGCGCCCTGTCCGATACATTCGAGATACGACCGGTCAGATCGCGGTATTGCACGAACTGGCCCGGTATCTGGTAGGTGATGTTTGCGGTGGAGTTCCAAACGGTCTGGGCCTGGTACCCGCCCGGTCTGGCCAGGTTGCACGTCCAGGTTCCATTCGCACTCTGCGAACAGGGTGAAGTAAGCGAAGCGCCAATCATCCACTTCGACACCTCGCCATAGGCGACGCCATCGGCATGGAGACCAGCGTTGCGGTCCCATAGCCCACCCCACACACCGCCGCTATCATAGCCGTACCAGATGAATCGGCTCACACCGTTCGACCATTGCAGAAGGTAGTACTTCGCGAGAAACGCCGCGCGGAGTGAGGGATCGCTTATTACGTTCGATCCCGAGCCAGCCCAACTGGCTTCTGTGTCCCACAATGGTTTGTTGGACTGGCCGTTTGCGTTGAGGACGTCATGGTAGCTCTTAACTACCGTGTTGATGTCCTCTGCAGTGGAGCTCCAGTAGCCATGGAAGGACATGATGTCAGCATACTGTCCGCCGCCCGCACGCAGATAGGAGTTCAACCACGCCGGACCGCCCGTTGAAGTGACGGAGGGCGTGACGACCTTAGCCGAGGGATCGATCGACTTGATGATGGAGTAGGCATGTTGAGCCATGGTGACCATGGTGGGGATGTCGCCGCAGTAGTATTGCGGGTCCTGTGGCTCGTTCCAGATCTCCCAATACTTGATCCGGCCGGCTGCGTGCGTGACCACCGCAGAGACGTAGTTGTCCCAGTTCCGGAGGTCTGCCGGCGGCGCGCATTCTCCGGGCAAGTAAGGGCTGTACGCCCAGGGTTTTGAAGAGGCCCAGAGAGGTGTCCGGCCAAAGGTATAGACGATCTCCGCGCCGCGTGCCTGATTGATGCCGATGAAGTTGTCCAGATAGGTGAAGTTGTAGATGCCCGGAAGCGGATTTGCAATGGACCAGTCCACGCCGAAATAGGAGTCCCATGAACGGGTGGTGGCGAACTGGAGAGATGGATTGACGTTTGCGAAGTCTAGGACCGTCATTCCAAAGAAGGAGCTCGGAACCGTGGAGCCCGCAGTTGCCGGAGGTGGAGGAGGCTGGGTCGATGCGGTTAGGGACTGCACATTCCAAAGCTGATTCGGGTTGTAGCCTTCGCCGCAGTCCCATTGTTGCAGGATGGTACCGTTGGCATGGTTCCCGCCGGCCAAATCCAGGCACTTGCCGCTATTCACGGAGACCAGCTCATAGGAACTGCCGAAGGCCTTCAACTGCCAGAGTTGATTGAGAGCGCCAGACCCACCACAACCCCACTGTTGAATCCGAGCGCCGTTCGCGGTGGAGACGCCAGTGACGTCGAGACAAGCTCCGCTATTTGCCGAAACGACCTGGTAGTTGGGGCTGCCCGAAACTGGAAGGAGTGTCCAGAGTTGATTCAGTTGCCCACTGCCCAGGCAGCTCCATATGTGGGTAGGGGCGCCATTGGCTTTACTTACGCCCGCAACGTCCACGCAGGCCCCGGGACCGCTGGCCGAGACGATCTGGTAAGACGACGAGGAGCTGCTTTGCGAGGGAGCAAACGCCTGAGCAGTCAGATGAGAAGCAGGGAGGATGGAGGTGAGAGCGATGGCGCACAACAGCAGGGAGAGCGAGCGCCGCAGCACGGCGCGCTTTAGGGGGGTAAGCATCCGGACTCCTGAGAGGACTATGCCTCGCGAGACAAAAGTTCATGGTCAGAACCGAGCTCCCCCAAGCGCGGTCCAAGGAATATAGGTAATGCTGAGATTTGTTGGTGAGCTTACAGGCAGGCTTCTGTTTTCGCCAAGCAAAAAATTGCCAAATTGGCCTTGATAACACCATTGTTGCAGACAGGGGGATGCGGATCGGAAGGGGCGAGCTGGCTGCGGAATGTGGAAGGGATAACGCTGTACGTGCCCGCACCTTCTCATCGGAAGAGAGGGCGTTCGTTTCCCGTCAGTAAGTTTGCAACTAGCCCTACAGTGAGGAATCCATCTCACCATCTCTTACGTACTTCTGATAATTAGGCAGTAGGAATGCAGAGAGTGCGACCAATAATTGCATGTAAATATTTACGCTACTTTCTGCGTGGGTGACTAGAAAGTACCAAAGTTAGTCTTGCGAGCACGGTGATCTCGCTCTAACCTCTGGTTACATTCTCGTCAGGCATGCCGTAGTTGTGACGGTTGGTTCAACTAATCGAGATAGCGAAGCTTTGCCTAGAAGAGGTGGCTCGGAAGATAAGAGACCGCCGGCTCTCTTTGTAACTGTTCCCCAGATGACGTGTTGTGGTTGTGTACGTCCACAGCGCTCTTCCTGCGTTTGAACACTTCTCTGGTGAATAACGGGCCCAATCCGAGACTACCTGTTATGACAATCCGCGGCCGGACATGATTGAGAGTCCCTGAAGAGGGCTTAGATCTTCTAGGGCTGCAACACATGAGACGGTTCAATTTATGCCTTCGACAGAATGTAATCTAAGCCCCAAGCTCGCGAAACCTGTCTGCAGCGCCGGCCCGACGGCTACTCATGAGAAGAGCTGGTTTGCCGTGTATACAGCGCCGCGTCACGAAAAATCGGCTCTGGCGCAGTTGGTCGGTAAAGCAGTGGAATGCTTTCTCCCTGTGTACGGGCAGCAGCGCAGGTGGAAGAACGGCATACGCAAGCGGATCGAGTACCCTCTCTTTCCGGGTTACCTGTTCGTCAGGATCAGCGAGGGTGAGCGACTGCGCGTTCTCCAGACCTCGGGCGTGCTATATGTAGTCGGCAACAAAGCAGTGGATGGCCGGCTGCACGACGAAGAAGTGGAGGCGATGCGCGCAGGGTGCGCGCATGCAGGCCTGGAGCCGCATGCCGACGCATCGGCCGGGGTGCTGGTGCGGGTCCTGGCCGGGCCGTTCACGGGAGCCGAAGGCTATGCGCAGGGGCAGGGTAACGAGCTGTCTGTGATCATCAAACTCAGCCTTATCCAGCGGTCATTTGCGATGCGGGTTCACGCTGACGATATTGAGTTCATCGGTGAAGAGGCGCGCGCGGTAGCCTAACGCGGCGCCGAGGGTGCAGTCCTGTGTTTGCCGGGCTACCTTAGCACGTTCTTGTGGTGTTCGTCCCCCAGTCACCATTGGCGAAATGCCTAAATGCCGTACCAGATGAGGTGCGCACACGCCCCTCTGCCGTTTGGAGAGCTCCACATGATGCAAAGCGCCCAAATGTCACGCGTCGAGGTCTCTGAGGTTCAGCCCGCGTTCGAGCAGCTGCCCCCGAGAAGCACGCGCAAGAGCACATATATGTGGCTGCTTCCGTTAGGGGAGGGCGTTGCTGACCTCCTGACGGTCTGTCTTTCACTCGTTGTGTCGTATGCCATTTACCGCGTGCTGGGCATCGGTGTCCAGGCGCGCTACTCAGTCACGGAGTTTGCCGCTGGATCGCTCTTGTTTGCGCTCATCGTCGTCTTCGTGCTCGATAGAAATGGCGCATACAAAAGCGCCGGGGGGCTGCTGCGCATCCGGGAGACCGCCTGCGCTCTTAAATCCTGTGTTCATAGTTTTTTTCTGGTCATGCCGCTGGCCTTCTTTGCGGGCCGCAATCTGACGCGGTGGTTCTCCGGCATTGAGCTGATCGTTTTGATGGTCATGCTGGTGGTCGAAAAACAGCTCATGCATTCGGCGCTCGATGCGCTGCGCCGGCATGGCTATGGCCGGCGCAGGGTGATTATCTACGGCGCGGGTTCGGATGGCCGGGCGCTGTATTCGGCGCTGACGCGCTCCCCTAAGCTGGGCTTCTGGCCCGTCGCCATCATTGATGCCGGCAGTGGCAGCGCTGGCGTCAAGGTGCATGCCAGCTCGTACCGGCGCACTCAGTTTCTGACCATCGCTCCTGACGCCTTCCAGGCATCGTTGATCCGGCGGCATGAGGCGGATGTCGTCATCGTTGCCTCACCGAATATTCCCAGGGAGCGGCTGCAGGTCCTGGTGGAAGAGACGGCCAAGGCTGGGGCCGCGCTGGCGTTCACCACGGGCGCTGGTTTTGAGCAGGCCTCTACTATGGACTACGTTGATCTGGACGGTCTGCTGATCTTCAGCGCTGCCTTTCCACAACGCCGCTACTGGCATGAAGCTGCCATGCGGGTGGTGGATGTCGCGTGTTGCGGCCTGATGACTCTGCTGCTCGGCCCGCTGATGTTGATCCTTGCCATGTGGATCCGGCTGGATTCCCCCGGGCCCGCATTGTTTCGCCAGCAGCGTGTGGGCAAAGATGGACGGCTCTTCACGATCTACAAGTTTCGTTCGATGCGCACCGATCTCTGCTCCGACCGCGTGTCGCCGGATTCGTCCGAAGACCCGCGGATTACGCGGGCTGGACGGTGGCTGCGGAAGACCAGCCTGGATGAACTGCCGCAGCTGCTAAATGTCCTGAAGAATGACATGGCCCTTGTGGGCCCCCGTCCGGAGATGCCGTTTATCGTGGCGGGCTACTCTCCGGAGCAGCGTCAGCGGCTGGCCGTCAAGCCGGGCTTAACAGGCCTGTGGCAGATCAGCGCGGACCGCCGCTTTCCTATCCACGAAAATATTCACTATGACCTTTACTATCTCAAGCATCGCAACGTATTTATGGACATTGCGATTCTGCTCCATACCGTTGTCTTCGCGTCACGAGGTGTTTAGGCATACCGTTGCTGTTCTAGAGAGGCCGTATCGGAGCAGCGCAGGCCGGCTGCTTCGCAATTCTGAAATTTAACGACTGGAGTATTTGGATGAGCGTAGCAATAGTGACGGGGTCGGCTGGACTGATAGGGTCTGAGGCAAGCCGGTACTTCGCCGGCCGGGGCATGGATGTGGTCGGGATCGACAACAACATGCGCGCGTATTTTTTTGGCGAGGAGGCCTCCACCTCGTGGATGGGCAACCAGCTGCAAGCGACGCTCGCCCGGTACACCCATGAGCAGATCGACATCCGCGACCGCGACGCGATCTTCCGACTCTTCGAGCTCTACGGCAAAGAGATCAGACTCGTCGTGCACACAGCAGCGCAGCCTTCGCATGACTGGGCCGCACGCGAGCCGTTCACCGACTTCGGCGTCAACGCGCTGGGGACGCTGACCATGCTCGAAGCGACCCGGCAGTACTGCCCCGACGCGGTCTTTATCTTTACGTCGACCAACAAAGTCTATGGGGACACCCCCAACCATCTGCCGCTGATCGAACAGGCCGAGCGATGGGAGATCGATTCGAACCATGCATTCTCCCGCGGCATTCCCGAGGAGATGAGTATCGACTCTTCCATGCACAGCATCTTTGGAGCCTCCAAGGTTGCGGCCGACATTATGGTTCAGGAGTATGGCCGCTACTTCGGCATGCGCACGGCCTGCTTCCGCGGCGGCTGCCTGACTGGACCGGCGCACTCCGGAACCCAGCTGCATGGCTTTTTGGCCTACCTGATGAAGTGCTGTGTGACCGAAACTCCCTACAAGGTCTTTGGATATAAGGGCAAGCAGGTGCGCGATAACATCCACTGTGCCGATCTGATCGGCGCCTTTGACGCCTTCTTCACCGCGCCGCGCTCGGGCGAGGTCTACAACATGGGCGGAGGCCGCTTCAGCAATTGCTCTATGCTTGAAGCGATCTCCATGTGCGAGGAGATCTCCGGCAACCGGCTCGAGTGGAGCTACGTGGACGGGAACCGCATGGGCGACCACATCTGGTGGGTAAGCGATCTGACCAAGTTTCAAACGCACTATCCGGATTGGCAGCTGAAATACAACGTCGAGGCGATCCTGCGCGAGAGCTACGAGGTTAACCGCGACCGCTGGATGGAAAAGAGTGAGTCAGCGAAGAAGGGTTTGGCGACGGTATGATCGACCACGGCAAGAAGAATGTCCTCGGCGTCATGATCGATGCCGTGGACTATGAAGCGGCAGTGGAGCGGGTCACACGCGCGGCAGAGACGGGGAGGCCATACGCGGTTTCGGCCCTCGCCGTTCATGGCGTCATGACCGGGGTTGAGAGCGCAGAGCACCAGTACCGCCTGAACAGCTTCGACCTGGTGGTTCCCGATGGGCAGCCGGTGCGCTGGGCCTTGAACCTGCTCTATAAACTCAATCTTGCCGACCGTGTCTATGGACCCGATCTGACACTGAAACTGTTTCAAAAGGCGGAAGAGACAGGCTTGCCGGTCTACCTTTACGGAACGACACCCGTGATCCTGGCAAAGCTGCTTGCGAGCCTGCGGACGCGCTATCCGAAGCTCATCGTCGCGGGAGCGGAGCCTTCCGCTTTCCGCAAGCTCAACGAGGACGAGCGGGTCGAACTGGCCGCGAGGATTGCCGGTTCGGGTGCGAAGATGGTCTTTGTCGGTCTTGGTTGCCCGCGGCAGGAGGTCTTCGCGTACGAGATGAAGGCACTGCTCTCACTGCCCTTCATCGCCGTGGGTGCAGCCTTCGCGTTTATTGCCGGAGAGCTACCGCAGGCGCCTCCGCGCATGCAACGGTATGGTCTGGAGTGGCTCTTCCGCTTCAAGAGCGAGCCGCGCCGCCTATGGCACAGGTACATGGTGCTGAATCCTTACTATGTCTTCCTGCTGAGCAGGCAGCTATTGGGGCGCAAGTATCCCACCACCGCCGTGCGGCCGGTGCGGGATATTCTTTACGGCTGATCGAAGAGGCTCTGCGTCAATGCGCCTGCTTCTACTACGGATCTCATGCAATGCATGCGATCCGTTTTGTTTTGGGCAGGGAAGCGAAACAGAGTATGTGTGACTTACTCCCCGTGTCCCACCTTCAACAACGCCCCCTCCAAATTCGACCGGTAGGCCTCAACGGTGTAGCGCTCCAGATAGCGTTGCCTGTTGCGCGCGCCCATCGCGGCGCGCAGCTCGGGAGCGCGCAAGAGGGTTTCAAGCGCCGTCGCGAAGGCTGCCGGATCGCGGGGTTCTACCACCAGCGCCCCGCCGTCGTCTCCGACGACCTCCGGGGTCCCGCGCCAGCGGGTCGCCACGATCGGCAGAGCGAAGCTCATTGCCTCCACCAAAACGACGCCAAAACTTTCGTTGTGGTAATGACTCGGAAAGCAGAAGATAGAGGCGCGGGCATAGGCTCGCGCCTTTTCGTCTCCTGTAAGCACACCAGCGAAATGGACGAGTTCGTCCAAGCCGTGCCCGGCTACAAAACGTCGCACCTCGCCTTCGAACTCCGCCGAGTCGAAGGCGCCCACGCAGCGGAGGGAGAATGCGAGGCCGACGTGGCGCAAGCGCGAGCAGGCCTGGAGTAAAATCAGCAAGCCTTTGCCCTCCGACAACAGGCCAACGAAGAGAAGCTCCGGTGGCTCGGATTTCCGCTGTGCGATAGCAAGATAGGCCGCACCCGCATCTGCGATACCGCATGGCACAGTCGCAATCTGTTTGGCGGAGAGCTTGCCGCCATCCGCCGAGGTGGCGGTGGTGGTAAAGATCGCGAGGTCTGGCCGCCGGTACGCGAGCCAGTAGAGTGGCTTCATCCACCATGCGAGCTGCGGATATATATTCGAGAGGCCAGCGGCATGGAAGTGGAAGGCAGTCTTTCGAAAAAGCCACCGTGATGGTATCAGAAGAACGAAATCGCGCAGCACTGGAGCGAGTGTCGGACCCGCTGGCGGGTAATAGAGCACAGTGGCTCCGCTCGTGATGCGCCTACGGATTATGCCCAGGAGGGTAAGGAGCAGGATCCAGAGCTTGCGAATTTGCATGGAGCCGATCTCGGACATGGTGCGCGAGAACTCCATGCGCACATGGTGGAGAGCGAGCCCGTCGTACTGCCCCTCCAGAAAGCTCTGGATCATGAGCGACTGCCCGTTGACCGGAGGCGGCGTCTGTCCGACAACTAGAACGGAGAGCGGCTTCTTCACCGGGCTTCGGCCCTTTCGAGACCGGCGCGGAGAATCTTCGCAACCTGCGGGAGTGCGAGAGCGAGCATCACGAAAGCTTGACCTTAGCTGGGTAGTAAAGATGTGTGTGTCCACGCAATGCATCGAGCGTCCCGGCTGCGCGCCAGATGAGCTGCAGCGCGCGCACGGCACGCGCTCGCCCGGCGAGCCCCGACGGCAGCAGAACGAAGCCCGCTCCCAATCCAGCCAAAGCCTTCGCCATGCGTATCGCTGTGGTCCGAACTCCGGGCGCGAGATATAAACACGCTTGCGTGTAGCGGTTCGCTTCGCTGTGGGCGCGCCGCATGATCCACTGCGCCGTCGTGCGCTGCTCAGAGATCGTCTCTGAGACCAAAGCGTCGTTTGCCCACACCATCCGCGCCCTGGCCTGCTTCAGGACCATAAAGAAGTGGGTGTCTTCGCCGCCGCAGCTGTCGAAGCGGAGATCGAACCTGCGGGTGCGTGCGATCTCACCCCGGAGCAGTACATTGTTGGAAGCGATGAAGTCGAGCGGGGTGCCACTAGGGCGATTCTTACGGGCAAAGAAGCCTCCGCTGACCACCCACTTGGGCGCGCTCACAAAGACCGGCAACACCGGACCCGCGACTACGTCTGCATTGAACTTCCGTTGAGCATCCATCAACTGGTCCAGCCAGAACGGATCGGCGATCTCGTCATCATCAATAAAGGCGATAAAGTCAAAGCCGGCCGCGGCCGATTCGGCCAACGCGCAATTGCGCGCGCGCGCCACTCCCTGCGCCGATTCGACAACGTATCGTGCTGGAATGGAGGAGGCAGAGAAGATCTCGTCAAAGGCCGCCTGGCCAGAAGCCGCGGCATCGTTGTCCACCACCAGCACGTGCATCGAAAGATCACGATGATTTTGGAATTGCTGTTGGCAGAGCGAGAGGAGCGTGGCGTGCAACATCGCGGGACGCTTGTAAGTTAATACGCAGACCTGGATCTGGACGTTACTCATGGCTGGCGAGCCTCTTGGCAGCGGAAAGGGAACTCTCGGGGGACGACAATGTCAGCTTGCGATCGGCAACGTGGGAGAGCAGAACAAAGGCGACAAGCCGCAGCGCGCTCGCGGCCAGCATGGCGTAAATGGCTCCGGCAATTCCGTAGCGATAGATAAAGAAGATCCCTGCCGTCAGCAGGAGCACGGTCCCGGCGACCTGGACCCACATGTAGCTCTCCGGGCGGGACATGCCACCCTCATACGCGCCGATGACGGTGGCCAGGTATTGAAAGACAAAGGCAAAGACAAAGACGCGCAGCAGGGAAGAGAGCGCCACATAGGGTGAACTGCTGCCATAGACCAGCGACATAGCGAACTTAGGAGCGATGGCGAGGCCAAGAAAGCAGGGCAGCAGCAGCAGTCCATAGCGGGCTCCATAGCGCAGCATGATGCTGCGGGCTTCCCGGATGCTGTCTTGCGAGCCGCGGGCTATGGCGGGAATCAGCAGATTGCTCACGCTGAAGATAATCGGATTGGCGACCCCGGCCAGGTTCAGCAGGGATTGATAACCCGCCACAGCTGCTCGTCCCGCAAAGAACTCCAGGGTCCAGCTGGGTATCTGCAGGGTAGTCATATTCAGCACATTGCCCGCCAGCGAGATCCGGCCAAATCTCCATGCCGCGGCAAAGTCGCGCCGGGAGAGTGCTCGGGGCCACCGGACGCGTGCGATCAGCAGTTGTAGGGTGGCGGAGACCACGGAGGTGCCGGCCATCAGAAAGAAGATCACGTTCAGGCTTTTGGGACGAAAGAGTAAGAGCAGGAGGCCCTGGCCGAGATAGCTGAGCAGGTCCGGTCCGATAGCGGCGCGCGAGCGCAGATGTGCCAGCAGGCCGCGCCGCGCCGTCTCCTGCAACTGCCAAGCAATCATGGCCGCGATCAGTCCCGGAAGTACGTAGGCCTGGTGCAGGGCAAGTGCCGCGATGCTGAGCACCAGCGCCAGCGGAACTGCGTAGAAGCATGACTGAACCACGGAGACGCCGAGCAGGGCACGGAGATCCAGCTCGTTCATCTTTGCGCCAAGCAGCGTTAGCGGGTAGACAACCAGAGAGGAATGGCAGGTATTGATGGCGAACAGCGCAAGAAAGAGAAGGCTAAAAGAGCCATACTCCGCTCTGGACAGAGTACGCGCGAGCACCAGGGTTGTGAGGAAATTACCTGCGCTGACACCCCCCTGGTCCAGTAAGGACCAGGATGCCTCGCTGCGCATCAGCTTCTTAAGCATGAGGGGAGTCCTTGGCAGTTGGGGAGGTGCGCCTTTGTAGGAGTCCGTAAGCACAGGCACAGAGCGAAGTGGCTCGGCGCATTAAGGAGACTTTTTCTGACACTGGTAGATGTCGAGATAAGAAAACTGTTGCTGAACAGTACAAGCATACTGCGACGCCAGTGCAGACTCCAGGCTTGTATCTCCCTGCCAACGATGGCCGCGGTACCGGTTCATCACCACGGTCACGGATGACGCCTGGTGAGAGGAGTGGCCGATGTAGGAGGAGAGCTGAGAGGGATAAAGCTCGGTCGCTCCGTTGACTGGCAATCCATAGCGGCGCATCAGAATCGGCTGGCCAGCAGGCATAAAGACAGGAGCGGCATTTCCTTTAAGATACTGTGCCGCTCCGCGATAATCATCTTTGCGGAAGGCGGAGTTGTAACGATAGTTGTAGACCGAGACTAGATTCAGGACTACCCAGCAGCCCAGTGCAAACCAGAAGAGGCCTGTGCGATGGTTCCACTCACTACTGGCAAGCGAAGCAGAGTAGCCGACCAGCATGACCACGAGGGAAAACAATCCTGCGGCGTGACGCGGAAGTAGGTTCAAGTGCCCCAATCCCGCAAAGGCAACCAGGAGGGTGGCGGTGTATAAGACGGCAGTAAGCGCCAGGGTGGAGAGCTCGGCCGAGCGGCGGCGTGCGGTGCGGATCAGCAGCGCCACGGAGGCGCCGAGCACGACAACCGTGCCCGCGGCGGCCAGCAGGACCGGCCAGTACTGCAGCAGAACCGCGAGCTTGTGAGATCCGCGCAGCAGTTCAGGCGGCGGCGGCATGGTCGTCCCAAACAGGATGCCGTAGATCGTGTAGATGGCATTCATCCAAATGGGCTGCCGGAGCAGTGTAATGTCCTTGCCGGAGGAGGCGCCAGAATCAAAAAGCAGCAGAAGCCCGCATACGGTTGTGGCCAAGGTCCCGGTGAGCGCGGAGTAGCGCCACAGACGCCACCACTTGCGGAGGTCGCGGCTGATCAGCAGGTCGGCAAAAGACAGCATCAGCACCAGAGTCCCGGTCAGAACACTGCCGAGGGCGCATAGCCCGGAGACGCAGGCGAGCGCCGCCACATTCAGGCGGCGAATCGTGCGCCGCGTAGAAGGCGAAAAGCGCAGCTTCAGCCACGCTGCCAGCAGCAGCATGGACAGGCATTGCAGCATGGCGTACGGGCGTGCCTCCTGCGCGTAGTAGATCGAGTAGCTGGAGAGGGCGACAAAGCCGGCCGCCACAAATGCGGCTCTGCGCGACGCGCAGCGGTTAAAGCGCATTGCCGCAAAGGCAGCGATGCTCGATCCGGCGGAGAAGAGGGCGGAGGGAAGGCGGAGCGCCGCATCTGAGACGCCAGCGATCTTGGCCCAGCCATAGATCAGGAAATAATAAAGAGGCTGAAGGTGTTCACTGGTCGTGTAGCCAGCAAAACTCTGCAGAAACTTGGGAAAGCTGGACGCCGATGCCAGCACGACGGTGTACCCCTCATCGAACCAGAGGCTTTGGTTCGTGATGCCGAGGATGCGCGTGCCGGCGAGGATGGCAAAGACCATAAGCAGGCAAACCGCAGAGGCAGAGAGCACACGCGTGCCAGCCGAGTGACCATAGCCGGTCTCCTGCCGGACGCTGGAATTGGGATAAGAAACGCTAAGATCGGCCATATGTTCTATGGATCCTTTTCATGATTTATTTGCGAAACCAACACAAAAGGGGATACTTAGCTCGTAATCGACTGGTCCTCAGGCGTCAAGATGCGGGGAGCGGGGGCGCGGCGACTGCGAAGCGGGGCCCAGGCGTGACCATCGAAGACAGGTGGAGGAGAGAGGGAGGTGTTGGCGGTGACGGGAGACCGCACCGGGGCTGACCGGCGATGGTGAACCGCCAATGAGGTGGTGAGCACGACGAAGAGCAGGTAGGGAAGAGCATCGCGAGTGATAAGCGAACTCTCTTCCAGGTTGTAGGTGAGCCAAATCACAATGAAGGTGACCGGCAGGTATTTTGCGGAAGAACGTTCGAGCGTAAGGTAGGCCAACGACCGCTTGACCGCCTGGAAGAAGGGGGGCAGAAACAGAATGGCGCCCATCACCCCAACGCCCGCCAGCAGATCGAGATAGCCATTATGCGCCGTCGGCACCAGCCAGCCTGAGCCGGCGACCACCTCGAGCGACGCTCCTTTGAGTCCCTGCCAGAAGGCATCGAAGCCATAGCCCAGGAGTGGATGATGTCCGATAGCAAGCAACATCAGATGCCAAACCTCGGTTCTACCCGTCAGCGTCGAGTCTCTTGAAAGAAGCGAGAGGACGTTGGTGGAACTGGTACTGACAAAGACGACGAAAGCAGTGACCAGGGCCCCGCTTACTAATAGAATGGGGATTTTTTGCAGGCCGCGGAAGCGCGCGACCCGCCACAATGGCAGGCACAAAAAGCCGCAGGTCGTCGCCACAAGAGAGCCGGCAGACCGGGACATCAGAAGTAGAACCAAGGCCAGCAGCGTCAGCAGCCATCGGGCTGCGCCCAATCGCCGGAAGGGCGTAAACAGAAAGACGATGGCCGCGAAGCCCATCTCGATGCCGAAGATATTCTTGTGACCTGCTAGACCCCGGAGTGAGGTGACGCTCGACGCCGAGTAGACGTAGTTCCGGGCAGCCACAAAGAAGACGCCAACCAGAAAGATGTGGATCAGTGACGCAACAGAAAGTAGGCGCCCAAAACGCTGCACGCTGCATTGGGAGCCAACCACGACACCGACGATGGTTGTTGCGAGAAGCACCAAGGCGCGGCGGAAGGTGACCGCCGGATCCTGGCTCCACGCGGTCGATAGAATGCAGAAGAAGACAAAGAACAGCAACGGCTTGATCTGGCCAAGGCTGCGCCAGGTCCGGCGCGCCTGCATGAGGACGACAGTCGCGAAAAAGGCGTAGATCAATCCTTGCGTAATGGCGATCGGGAGGTGCACCTGCGTCGAAAGGCCGGCGAAGTTGTCGTCCGACATATCGGGCGACGTCAATCCGCTGACGACTCCCATCGTCTGAAGCAGAAGAAGCACCACAAAAGATTTAAAGAGTATCGATCTCATAGTGTCGAGTTAGCCCACAGTGGCAGTGAGTGAAACAAGAGAAGCAGGTTTTTGCAACCGCACTACTTGATTCCGTACACGGCAGCGCCGGAGACGGAGGCGACGATCCCTTGGGTGCTCTGTTCGAAATTCTTGAAAGCACTGTCCGGGACGAAGACGATGTCGCCGGATTCGAGCTTCACATCCGGCGCCTCGCCCTTCATGATCTGTTTCAGCTGCAGTGGCGTACGCGTGGGGCCGGCAGCGCCCTTGCGCACTAGAACGGCTTTATTGAGCGAGGCCGTCTTGGCTGTGCCCTGGGCCTCGGAGATCGCCTGCACTACGGTCATGCCACCGTTGTCGCGCATGATGTACTCACCCGGACGCACCACGTCGCCGACCACGTAGACGATGCCGGCGCGCGGAACCACGATGATGTCCCCGGGGTAGACCTCGACATCGTTCCGCAAGACGGCAGAAGCGTCGTTCTGGGGAAGCGTCACGGACTCGGACTTGTGCGTGTCGTGCCGCCGGATAGTCACGTGGGTATCCGCCTGCGCTGTCAGCCCGCTGGCCATGGCGATCACATCGACTAGGTTGCGCGGGGCATAGATGGGATAGACGCCAGGGTTCTTCACCTCACCCTCAAGGGTGACCCCGCGCGTAGTGAACTCCTTGATGGTGACGCTGACGTGAGGCTTGGCGATGAATTTGCGGCCCTTGAGCTGATTCTCGATGGTCTGCGAGGCCTGCTCCGCTCTCATATTGGCGACGGCGAGCTCCCCCAGCAGAAGCAAATTGACCTTGCCATCCGAGGAGACGCGCACCTCCTGGGTCAGCTCAGGCGCATCGTAGACGCTGATCTGAAGAAGATCACCGGGAGCGATGGTCAAGGACTGCTCCTGAACGCCGCTTGCTGGCAGCGGCCCCTTCACCGCCTGCGCTCTCGCGCTGGGGGCAGCGCCGGCGGTTAGCATTAACAAGCCGGCGAAGAGGAGCAGGACGGAGCTCCAGGTGCGCCCCGAGGCCGAGGCTTGGACCGGTGCCGTGACGAGCTGGGTTGGCTCGGCTTCGTAGCTCCGGCCATACTCTCCCCAGTAGTAGTAGTAGTCAGATGACTTGAGGTTCACACCATTGATGACGATGCCTAGACAACGAACACTGGACCGGCTCAGAAGCTGCCAGGTGCGATAGAGCGAGTGACGCGCGCTCTTGCCGAACTTCGCCACCAGGATCACGGCATCCACAAAACCGGCCAGAGAGACGGCATCGGTGACGGGGAGCACCGAGGGTGTGTCGATCAGGATGAAGTCGAACTTCTTCCGCAGTTCGCGGAGCATCTCGGACATGCCAGGGGAGCCCAAGAGCTCAGCCGGATAGGGCGGGCACTCGCCTGCCGGCATCACCGAGAGTCCCGGCACCCCGGGGTGCGGCTCGATGTAGGCCTCATAGGAGGCAGAGTTCACAGCGGAGCTCAGGCCCGCTCTTGTCTGCAGACCGAGGGCGCGGCTGAGCGTTCCCTTGCGCATATCGGCATCCATCACCAGCACCGTCTTGCCCGATTGGGCAAAGGCCGCAGCTAGATTGAAGGTAGTAAAGCTCTTTCCCTCGGACTCCGTCGTACTGGTAATCTCGAGGACTTTGAGCGACTGGTTCGGCATGGTGCACAATACGGAGGTGCGCAGGGCGCGGAAGGCTTCGGCAACGCCCGATCGAGGGGCCCGGGCGGTGGTCTGGTAACTCCACTCTGGGTTGTCGATGCTCTGCCGGAGCAACTGCTGCGCCGAGCTAGGGAGTGCCAGGTCCGCGGCCGGGATCATGCCCAGGATGGGAGCCCCAAGCGCCTCCTCCAGCTGCTGTGGATCCCGCACCGAAACATCCATGGCCTCCATGATGAAGGCGACGATCAGCCCCAGCAGGGAACCGGCGAGCAGGGCAATGGCCATGTAGAGCGGGATGCTGGGTTTCGCCGGCTTGTCGGGAACCTGCGCGGGATCGAGGATGTTGATGTCGCTCGAGCGCAGACCTGCCAAGACACCCGCCTCGGTAAGCTTGGTCACCATCCGCTCATAGAGGTCGCGATGACTATCCGACTCATGCTTGGCCGTGGTGTACTCGGAGGCCTTAAGATTCATCTGCGCAGCCAACGCCTTCTGCTGGTCGAGAGCCTTGGAGGCTGCTGCTTCGGTGTTGGCGGCCACCTCGTACTCCGCCCTAGCCTGGGAGACAACTTTGGTCATCTCTCCTTGTATTGAGGCCTGCACCGACTTCAGTCGCTCCCCTGCCTGGATGACCTTGGGGTACTCCGGGCCATAATGCGCATTGAGCTCTGCATAGGTGGCAGCATCGTCCGACTCTTCCTGCCGGAGGTGCTGAAGCGGAGTAGGGTTGGGATTGCCCCCAGCCGCCTGCGATCCCACCAGCCCGGCCAATGCCTCCGGGTCGCGGCTCTTGGCCAGCCTGTAGATGGACTCTTTCACCACCCGCGTCGCTTGCGCCTGGGTGAGCTCGGTGTTCAGTTGTTCGAGCTTCGCATTGACCGCGTTGTTGCTTTCGTCGACGCCATAAATGCCGGACTGCTGCTGCAGGCGCGCCACATCCGCCTGTGAGTGCTCCACCTGAGACTTCATCGACTTCAATTCGTCGCCCAGCAGGCCCGCGGCTTTGGTGGTGGCGGTGTAGCGAACCTGGAAGTTGTACGTGGTGTAGTCGGCGAGCAGCTGATTGACCACCTGGGCCGCCCGCGCCGGGTCGCGATCTAGGTAGCTGACCGAGATAAGCCGGGTGCCGGCCACCGCATCGACTGCCAGGTTCTTGTGAAACTGCTTCAGCGCATAGGCCATGCGCTTGGGCGCTTTATCGAAGGGCAGGCCGGCTTCGCCCGGATCGCGCTTCAACCGCAAGGCCGGGCTATCTTCAAGCTTGAGCTCATGGAAAACCCGCAGCGCCAGGGTGTTGGATTTCAGGATGTCGACCTGCGTCTGGAGGGCCAGGTTGAAGTCCAGCGCATCGGAGACGCCCGAGGCCTCGGCGGCCGACTGCTCCGAGAGGTCCGCGGCCGGCGATTGCTTCAGCAGCTGCAATTTGGCGTCCGCCCGGTACAGCCGCGGCGCAAAGATGCAGTAGATCCCGCCCAGAACCAGCGCTGCCAAAATCGTGATGAGGAGCTCACGCCGGCGCCGGCGCAGAACCTTCCAGATATCCAACAGGTCGTATTCCCGTTCCGGCTCACGGGACGGCAACGTAGGCTGGTTTCGCTGCATTTGGGAAGGAAGAACGAGATTATGGCTCTGTGTATTCATCGATTTTCACGCTCGGGGCTCATTAAGTGAAGCATTGCTCAGGAGGCTTGGGAACGGATGGAAGCGATGCCGTCCCTCAGTCGCCGACGGTTGTCGTTTCCAGATGGTTTAAGGGAAGAGACGAGGCGGGAAGCGAGGGGGCCTGGTCCATGGAGGTGTTCAGCTCTCCAGGGAAGTGGTTCGACTGGCGCCCAACGCTGTAGTACACCAGACCGGCTGCCTCTGCAGCTTCAGCTGAGAGTACGTTTTTCCCGTCGATCAGGATGGGAAGGGAGAGCAGCTCTCGCACGCGTTTGAGGTCGAGTTCGGTAAACTCCTGCCATTCGGTGAGAACGAGCAGGGCATCCGCCCCCGCGCATGCTTCGTAGGCATCCGCGGCGAAGGTGACGGCGGGAAAGTCCTTGAGCTCAGCCTGCGCTCGCGTCGTCGCCGCCGGATCAAAAGCGACGATTGAGGCGCCCTCATGCGCCAGCGCCTTCACAATCTCGATTGCCGGTGAGTCGCGGATATCATCCGTCCCACCTTTGAATGCTAACCCCAGCACGGCGAGGCGCTTGCCCCGCAACGTCCACATCGCCTCCCGCACCTTCTTGAGAAAGCGCTCTTTCTGCTCCGCATTGATGGTCATCACCGCGGAAAGGAGAGAGAAGTCGTAGCCAATCTCGCGTGCCACAGAGCGAAAGGCCAGCACGTCTTTGGGAAAGCAGGAACCACCATAGCCGATGCCGGGGGTCAGGAACTTTGGCCCGATACGGGAGTCAGCCCCGATGCCTTCGACTACCTGCCGGATGTCGGCGCCCACGCCCTCGCAGATATGCGCGACAGCGTTGATAAACGAGATCTTCATGGCCAAGAAGGCATTGGAGGCGTGCTTGATCAGCTCTGCGCTTTTAACGCTAGTCACGATCAGGTGGGCGGGCTTGTCCCAGGGACCAGGGATTGCGTTCTCCCGCTTGTAGTAGCTGCCGTCGGTCAGCGGGCGGTAGACCTCCTGCAGCACGGAGCGGGAGAACTCCCCGTCCACGCCCAGCAGAATCCGCTCCGGGTAGAGGAAGTCGGCAACGGCAGTGCCTTCCCGCAAAAACTCTGGATTCGAAGCAATGCTGAAGGTGCCGGGCCGGGCGCCATGCATCAGCATGGTGCGATGCACGGCTTCGCAGGTACGCACCGGCACCGTACTCTTCTCCACAATGACCTTGCGTCCGGTAAGCGAGCAGGCCAGCTCACGGGCTACACCCTCCACATAGGAGAGGTCCGCATCGCCATTTCTGGAAGGCGGTGTACCGACAGTGATGAACGCAACATCCGAGGCCTGGAAGGCCTCACGAATATCGGAAGAGAAGTGCAGACGGCGTCCGATATGACGCGCCAGCAACTCCGGCAGCAGGTTTTCGTGAATGGGGACGTGACCGGCCTGGAGCTGCTCGATCTTGTTCTTGTCATTATCGACCGTGATAACTTCGTGGCCCAACTCGGCAAAGCAGGCGGCCGACACTAACCCCACATACCCTGCACCAATGACGGCGATCTTCATCTGAGATCCTCCATGTGTGTTGCTTCAATAAGTAGTTGCTTCAACCAGTCGGAAAATGTATGGTGACCCTTGTTTGACCAGGCCCAGATCTTGCTTTCCTTAGCAGTTCAGACCATGCCGGTCTGACTTTACGCCGCGAGGAAGTATGAAGGGGCCTTAAGGCTTGCGTTCCATTCATGAGCTACCGAGCTTTCCGGCGTGAAGCCGGTTGATGCAAGCGAGCGCAAAAGCCAGTCGGAAACAAGCAAAAGCCAGTCGGAAACAAATGGAGCTTCGCCATCTCGCTTAGATCATCCTCATCCGAAGCGTTTCCACATCGAGGTTTGGACCGGGGAATACGTGTAAGCGTACGGTGAGGAAGACGTGCGTACAAGGCTAACTTTGGTAACTGAGAAAGCGCTTAATAGAGCCAATTTCGATGACCATTCATCTGCAAAATTCGCTGCTTATGGCCAGTTTTATTTCAATTTCTTCACTCATACGGGACGCCACGTACTATGCCGTGTAGGTGCTTGGCCGCCCCACCCTTCACGTCAGTGTCCCTTTTGGGAATCACACTTAAGTAGAACGAGCTTCGGGAGGAAACCGGATTGCTTTGGCAGTTCTGCTTCTAAGTTTTATGCCGCTAGACAGACCGAAGAATGGGGAACCGCTCCAAGGCACGTTTTCCTTCTCCGAGAAAACAATTGCTGATGAATCATCAGCCTGCAAAGGCAAAGCTCATGAGGCATCGGTGAGGGTCGGAGAGCTGGACATACGTTGCCTCCCGACTGAAGCGATTTATGCTCCTGACCTAGGCGCGAGAGTGTCTGCTTCGCTAGGGAACAGGCGCACAGCGCGTATACTAATGAGTGTGGGTCTACCTCCTGCCCTGAAGCTACTGCCCAACGACTGTTGCCAATGGCAACGCACACCTTTGCCACTCTGTCGATCATTCGGTGATGCAGTGTCTGTCATTTGATGATGCAGCTTTAGGCGTGGAATGCAGTTAACGTCCTTAACATGAAAGTAGAGATCCATCCATTATGCGTTCTGAACTCGTTCACCGTGCTGCTAAGAACATCGTCAACCGTTTCGAACTCTGCCAGCTGCTGTCGAAAGGAACACGCCGTCTGCATAAACCTCAAACGCGCTGCGAAGAGACGATCAACTGGATGTTGAATGAGGTTCACGAAGGCCGGGATGGCTGCATCGTTCCTCCTGAGATCGCTCCTGTAGTTTAAGAATCGCCCAGCAGTCTAGATCTACCCGGCGGGCCATTGCCCGAAGACCACGACGCCAAACAAAGGAAAAACGTTACATAGTTCCCCATTTCCGATGAAGCGTGTGCTTGCTGATGAGTGGTTGGATGCCGACGATGGCTCCCCGGCGGAAATCGCTGCCGCGCTGAGGTCGCTGCGCTGGGTGAACGCCCTCTTCGGCGGCAATCGCATGCACACACGCCTGTTGACGGGCGTTCTCCGCCGAACGGCATATCGCGACCTGCATGTGTTGGAAGTAGCTTCTGGGGGCGCCAACGTTTTACAAGCTGCGCTAGTGAAGCTAAGCACGCCAGAGCGGCGTTTTCGCGTCAGCCTGCTCGACCGTAGCTGCCAGCATCTTCCCCGGAACGGTGAGTGGAACCCGCAGTTTCCCCCTCCCGCACTTTTCTGCGGAGATGCCCTCGCGCTTCCGCTCGCTGACGGGAGCGTCGATGTAGTCGCAAGCTGCTTGTTTCTTCACCATCTCACCGAGGAGGAGACATGCGTCTTCTTCAAAGAAGCACTACGGGTGGCGCGGGTGGCAGTGGTCGTGAATGACCTGGAGCGCAGCCGGATACACTACGCGCTCGCGCAGCTGGCAAGTTTGCTGGACCCGAGCCGTCTCTCAGAACACGATGGGCCAGTCTCGGTAAGGCGAGCGTATACACCGCGAGAGTTGACGCGAATACTCTCAAAGATAGGCGCGCGCTTTCACGTGCAGCGTGGCTTTCTCTTTCGCCTGGGGGTTACGGTTTGGAAAGACGAGGCGTAACCGGGCGCTCCAAATTCAGTCCAATAGACTTCAATCCTATGCACAAGGGCCGGCTGCAGGAATGCTCGGTTTCGACCCAAAGTGCTAGGGTAAGAAGAGTTGTCCATAGGCCCTATGAGAATTTCTGGCATCGCAAGCGCATTCCCAGATCATTACTACACACAGCAGCAGATCCTCGATGAGCTTGCAAAGCATTGGTTCGAACAGCTCGCCTCTCCTGAGGCACTGACTCGTTTTCATCACCGCGTAGGCGTGGACGGACGGTACTTGGCGCTCCCGATCGAGCAGTATGTCGGCTTGAAAAAGTGGGGCGATGCCAATCGCGCATGGCTTGAGGTGGCGGAAGAACTTGGCACTCGTGCGATTCCGGCCGCGCTTGCTCGCGCGGGTGTGAATCAGGATGCCGTGGGAGCGCTGATCGCAGTCTCTGTCACGGGAATCGCTAGCCCTTCGCTCGACGCTCACATCATCAATCGTTTGAGCCTGCCGCGTGGCATCCGCCGCATCCCAATCTTCGGGTTAGGGTGTGTGGCTGGAGCCGCGGGTATCGCCCAGGCCGCCGAGTATGTTCGGGCGTACCCTGATCGCACCGCAGTGCTGCTTTCGGTGGAGCTATGCTCGCTTACCTGGCAGCGCGAAGATCTATCCATTGCCAATCTGATCGGCTCGGGCCTGTTTGGGGATGGTGCTGCCGCGGTTGTGATCACGGGCGATAAGGTGGAAGATACGCGCAGCCCAGATACGCGCAACCCAGAGATGGCACAGCCGGAGATCCTCGGTTCGCAATCCACCTTCTACCCTGACACGGAGGGTGTGATGGGGTGGGATATCTCAGAGGCAGGCTTTCGGATCGTGCTCTCGCCCGATGTGCCGCGCGTGATCCATGAGCATGTAGCCAACGATGTCGATAGGCTGCTCGAACAACACGGGCTCACCCGGTCCGACATCAAGAGCTGGGTGCTTCACACTGGCGGCCCCAAGGTACTGGCAGCCACTGCTGAAGCACTGCAACTTTCAGACAGTGCGTGCCAAGCTTCATGGGACTGCCTACGCCGGGTTGGGAATCTGTCGTCCACCTCGGTCCTTCTGGTTCTGGAAGATGTGATGCTGCACCGCAAACCCGATCCCGGCACCTACGGCATCCTGGCAGCGATGGGGCCAGGCTTTTGTTCGGAGCTCATTCTCCTACGGTGGTGATCCTTGTCGACTCCCAGCTTTGACGCGGTGATCATCGGCGGTGGTCCGGCCGGCTTAGCGGCTGCGATTGCCGTAAGGGCCGCAGGCAAGTCGTTCTTGGTCGCCGATATGCAAGCACCTCCAATTGACAAGATCTGCGAAGAAGGGCTGCTTCCCGAGGGCATTGAGGCCTCCCAGCAGCTTGGCATCTCAGGCCTCGTCGCTGGGGGAATGCCTCTGGACGGAATCGCCTTTCTGGAAGACGGTCTGGCGTGCAGGGCGCGCTTTCCAGGAATCCACGGAAGAGGCCTGCGCCGGGTCGATCTTCATAGGATATTACTCAAAGCCGCTGCTGATTCGGGTGCTGAATTTGAGTGGAAGACACGGGCTGTTGTTGAGCCGGGAGGCGGAGTTCGGGTAGGCAGTAGGGAAGTGCAGTGCCGGTACACCATCGGCGCAGACGGACAGCGATCGCTCGTGCGGGGAACTCTCGGCGGTCCCGTTCCTCTCGCGAAAGCTAAGAAGCAGCAGCGGCTAGCTTTAACCGGCACTACTGCATCCGTCCCTGGACGAGCTTTGTTGAGGTGCACTGGGCCGGGGAGGCGCAGGCGTACATCACCCCGGTCGCAGGCAGGGAGGTGTCTGTCGCCATCATCACCTCACGTCGGGATCTCCGATTCGACCAGTTGCTTTTCCTCTTTCCAGAGCTTTCGGAGCGCCTGAAAGAATGTCCTCAAACCGGGCGAGAGCACAGTGGTACGTCGTGGACTTTGCGCATTCCTTGTGTTGTGGCTCCTCGCGTCGCGGCGGGCGGCAGCACCTTCCTGCTGGGCGAAGCGTCAGGATGCGTGGACGCGATTACCGGTGAGGGATTGACCTTGCTCTTGCGCCAGGCAGTGGCTCTACGGAGTACATTCGAGCAGAACCAGCCATCGCTCTATCAGCACGAACATCGCCGGATTATGCGACGTGCCCGGCTCATGGGAAGCCTGCTCTTCTTTCTGGACGAACACCCGGGATTGCGCCACTTTCTCTTCAAGAGGTTCGCCGCTGAGCCATTGTTGTTTGAGGCCTTGCTGAAGTTGCACCTTGGGGTGTGGCCTCGGCTTCGCGGCAAAGGCGGCTGTCTCGACCTGACACTGCATCTGCTGCAGTAAAGATCCGCAATACCTCTTTCTGGGACTGCTGTAAGTATTTGGCGTATGTTTTGCTTGGTTATGCGGGGATTAACGATGGCTTTGTATGCCGCTTATCGCAGATCAGTGTCTTTCCCCATATAGTTCATGCATTCGCGTAATCTGACGACCGAGGGAGTAAGCTCCGCCACCCTGCTCGGAGTCTCTCTGGTGAATGCCGCGTGGTTCAATACTCAAGCCTTGAGCCCACCGAGAGAAGATAACAGTGAGAGTGGCCAGGCACTTCTGTTTCTGCTGCTGGTTTTGTCATTCGTGATGTGCGCGGTAGCGGGGTTGGCCGTGGACTTTTCTGGGCTCTGGACCCATCGGCAGATGGCTCAGGCTGCCGCCGATGCCGCTTGCAGCGCGGGCGCGATGGACCTGCTCTTGCAGAGCACTGGCGTGCCATCCGCGAGTGGCAGCTATGTACTTCCGGCCCAGGGAGATTGCGCCAACTCAGCATCGTCATCCATCTGCGCGTATGCGCGACTGAACGGCTACAGCGGTTCAGGACTGAACAGCGATGCTGCATCCAGCGCCGTCTCCTGGAGTTCCCCTGCTGCGGTCGCTGGTCTCAGCGTTCCTCCAAGCTCCATCGCACCCCATCCGTATCTCGAGACGCTGGTCCAAGAGTACGTACTTACGCCATTCAGCGGGATCGCCACTGGCTCTAAATACCGGCTGGTCTCTGCCTCTGCGGTCTGTGGTTTGCGAAGCATGCGCTCGATTGCCCCCATCACAGTGCTGCACCCCTCGATGGCCGGAGCCCTTCAGATCTCAGGTGCGGCCCGGCTCGTTGTGGTAGGCGGCGCTTCGCGAGCGATTCAGGTCAACTCCAACAATCCTTCAGCCGTCCTGAGTGAGGGAGGCCTCGTGGACCTGAGCGGAGCAGGCCCAGCCGGGACCGGAGCGGAGGCTGGCATCTTCGGCGGCCCTCGTACCGCACCTTCGGGGAACTTCAGCCCTGGCTCGACAGGAGCCTGGATCGGCCCCGCTATGCCGTTGGCGGATCCATTTTCTGGCCTTCCTACGCCTACGAGACCCTCGCTCTCGCCCACTGCCACGTCCCCGGAGGTGGCCGCGTATCCCAGCGATGGCTGTCCTGATAAAGCGCCGACAAACAAGTCTCAGGGTTGCCTGGAATACGAGCCGGGATATTACCCGAACGGCATTACCCTAAGTGGCAACGATGTAGCCATCTTTAAGCCTGGTCTCTACTACATGGACGGATCTCTGCAGATCGGTGGCAGCTACATGATCCGAATGGCTAAGCCATGCGTGCCTTCCTGCAGTCCCTCTTCTGCAACTTCCTGGCGCCCAGGGGATGGGATGGTCCTGTATTTTCACCGGGGGTCGCTCATCTTGTCTGGAAGTGCTGGCACACCGCAATCCTCGCGCATCGATCCCGTCGACTTTTCCGATCTGATGTGCGACGGAAGCGCGCCTCCAAGTGCGCTTGGTCTTCCCCAGAAGATCGATGGCATCGCCCTTATGGGGCAATGCACCCTCAACGGGACGTACTTTGATCCAGCGGGAGACACACAGGATCAACGCGGAGCGCCAGGCATGCGTGGGTTGTTGCTCTTCGCGGACCCTGGCAACCCAAGCTCTCCAGTGTTGGGCGACGGAGCACCTGTCCTGGCAGGAAGCATCTATCTACACTCTTTTGACTTCCATCAGCAATTCGCACTTTCGAGCAGCACTGCCCAACCAACATTTGTGCTCGGCTCAATTGTGATAGACCGCCTTAGTCTGACCGGGAATAGTCAGCTCAGTGTCGCTCTTGGCAACCAGCCAAACAACACAGTTCTGAAGGCAGGCCTCTTTCAGTGATTCCAGGCCAGGTGCGTCGCATGGTCTGCGTCAGATTTTTCATTACTTATGTCATGCATCTCTCATGCTTCACCCAGAACTGCCGATATACATACTACGGGTACTGCAATGCAGCTGAAGAGGTGGAGCCAAGACGACGGCAACAGTCTGATAGAAACTGCTCTTCTGCTGCCTGTACTCTTGGTACTGGCGTTTGCTTCAATCGACCTTGGCTATTCCATGATCGTGATTGCCAATCTGGCTTCGGCAACCCGTGTAGCGTCTCTTTACTCCGCCGAGGGATTTGCCTCGCAAGCCATGACCGGCTTGCCGCTAGCAGGTCCTCTTTCCGATAATCGAAGCGTTGCGGGATTGACGAGCGCAGAGTTAGCGGGCCTGCTGAATAGAGATTCCTCGACGACAATCCAGGTCTGCACTGCGGCTCAGGGAATTCTGAACAGCACGCCAGCGTGCTCAAGCTTCGGCGGGGGAGCAAGCGGCTTCACTCCTGATGTGGACCCAGAGTCGCCGAACTTTCTCCTGCATCGAGTAGACGTGACCTATACCGTACAACCACCAATCCCACTTTCGTTCTTCTCGTTTCAACTTATTCCAACGCTGAATCTTCATCGGCAGTTGTCAGTGCGGATGATGGAGTAGGAACGGTGCAAAATTGCCGTTCTACTCCGACTCTTTCTCCTCTGGGACCAGTTCTCTCCCATAAGAGGTTCCACATTGGCCTGAGGCAGGGAATGCGTGCCCTGCGAAGAGATCAGTGTGGTCAAGCCCTGGTTGAGACCGCACTTTCTATGCTGGTCGTTGCAGCCGTATTTGCCTGGACATTCGAGCTTTGCATGTTGGTCTACACCTGCGCCGTCCTGCACGGTGCGGCGCGTGAAGGTGTCCGTTACGCCACCTTGCACGGCAGCGACCGATATACATGCGACGTTTCCAGCGCGAGTTGTGGCCAGTCCTCCGATTCGGAAGTGGTGAGCGTGGTGCAGCGCTATGCCGCTCTTTCCCTGCACAACATGTCTGGAATGGACGTGCGGATCTTGTATCCGGAGGTGACCGGAGCTAACGCGGCATCCCTCGTATCCGTAGAGCTGACCTATACTTACGTCCCGTACCTCAAGCTCACCGGACTGGATACAACTCTGCATTTATCGGCATCTGGCCGGATCCTTTAACCCTCGCTCCCACCCTAAAGTCTGATAAAGGAGAGCTCGCGACCATATCCCTTCGCGGCGGAATCAAAGCGGCCGAATAAAGTCGCAGCATAACACAAAAGATCGTTAATGAATTTTTAAAAACCGCCGATAAATAAAGCAGACAAACAGGGAATCTAAACGATTCCACACACTGGATAACAGGAGACGCAAAATGGAAATCGTAAACAAGAGTGCAATAGCCGCTTTCATTAATGACGAATCTGGTCAGGACCTTATCGAATACGCTCTCATTGCTGGCTTGATCGCCCTTGCATCGATTGCTGGGCTGCAAGCATTCGGCACAAACATTTCAGCACTGTTCACTACCTTATCGAGCAAGATCCCAACCCAGTAATCAGATTTATTATGATGGCCGGTCTTCCCTCTTCGTACCGGCCATCGCTCCGGCTGATAAGTGCTCCGGCTATTAAGTATGAAGAACGGGTTATCGATTTATAAACTACAACGAAGGAACCAGAGATGCACTTTCATAAAAATGTCACAATGGGTTTTAGCCAAGAGGACAGCGGGCAAAGCTTGATCGAATACTCGCTTATAGCCGGACTGATCGCCTTGGCGTGTGTTGTTGGATTGACAAAAATAGGCCAGATGATACCGAACCTTTTAATGCAATTTTATAAAGCATTTTTTTCATGATAGATCTCCGTTCAGGGAATAGGAGCACTGAGGGAGCAAATGGTGACAACTGCGGAAATGACAATCATGAGTAAAGCAGGAGCTGTGCTGGTTTCCGTGGTCGCCGCGGTCTGGGATGTCCGTGAGAGCCGTATTCCGAATGCTTTGACGTTACCTGCTTTATCGATTGCACTGCTGCTTCACTTGTTGGGTGGTGGCTGGAAAGAAGGGATCTCGGCTTTGCTCGGCTGCCTGCTGGCGGGCGGTGTCTTCTTGGTCTTCCACGTTGCCGGTGGGATGGGAGCAGGCGATGTCAAGCTGATGGCCGCGGTTGGTGCTTTTGCTGGCCTGAGTGCAACTCCTATCATTCTTTTTGCAACAAGCATCTTCGGGGGCGTAATGGCGTTTTCAATCGCTCTCGCACGAGGCAAATTCAAGGCGACTGCCTCGAACATAAGTGCCATCGTGAAACACCACTCTAGTCTTGGTATCGACCCACATCCACACTTGAATGTGCGAAATAAGGCTTCGTTGCGGATGCCATACGGGGTAGCGATAGCTTCAGGAGCAATCTACGCCGCTTTGAGTTTGCCGATCGGGAGTTTCTAATAAATGGCATCTCGCCGGCTCGCCTCAGCCTTCTTTATCGCCCTTTTCATTGCAGGCATTTGTACGCTCCTACTTCATTACGGTCTCGCCCAGCAGCGCGCCCACACCGCCGTGAAACGCTACGCTGCCGCTTCCAGAGCACTGAATCCTGGAGAGGTTGTAACAGCAGAGGCTCTCCATCTAGTTAGCTGGCCGGCAGAACTTCCACTTGCTGGCGGTCTCGCGAAGACCTCGGACATCACCGGTCGACTGGTTCTCTATCCAATAGAAGCGAATCAGCCGATTATTGAGCGCGACCTGGCGATGCCAGGATCGGGAGTTGGCTTGACCCCGAAGATCAGACCGGGCATGCGGGCAGTCGCCTTGCACGTCGACGAGGTGGTGGGCGTCGCAGGCTTTCTGTTCCCAGGATCGCATGTCGATGTGCTCGTCACATACCGGCCGCAGCAATCTGGATTGGACCAGGCGCGGGTAACGGACACTGTGGTGCAGGATGCCGAAATTCTTGCTTCGGGCGAAAATATGCTTCCCGACCCTCAAGGCAGGCCCACAAAGGCCAGCGTCGTCACTCTTCTGCTGGTCCCGGCGGACGCAGAGAGAGTCGTCCTGGCGAGTTCCGAAGGGTCAATTCATTTTGTGCTGAGGAACGGGCGTGATCACGATCAGGTGAGCCATCTTCCGGTTCAGTTGGAGAAGGCGAAACAAGAAGCCATCGACCCGACTATGCTCGCGCAAACCCACCTGAGATACGTCCAATCGTCACGTTTGTTGAAAGGCAACCAAGCCGCCCACAACCGAAGAACATCGGGTGGGTTCATAGTGGAGACAGTGCTTGGGGAGAAGCGTAGCGAATCCAGCTTCACCGGATCAGAGGCGCGCCCATGAGATTTTGTAGGCTAGCCGTCTTCTGGATGCTTGTTGTATGTTCCAGTTTGCCCTTCTCCCCGCTCAACGCTCAGATGTCAGGACGTCAGCAGGACGCGACTACACCTATGGGACGAACCCTCCACCTTGCTGTGGGCCAGTCTCTCTCGTATACGCCATCCAGCCGTATGCGGCGGATATTTATCAGCAATCCAACCGTGCTCGATTCGTACACTGTAAGCCCCAAAGAAGCGGTTCTGACCTCCAAGATTGCTGGGACGAGCGAAGTGATCATCCAGACTGAAACTGGGTCGACGGACCGCTTTATGATCGCTTCCGACTTGGACATCGAGGGGCTAGAACCAGCGCTGGATACCGCATTCGGCCCCGGTCATGTTCATGCTCAAGCCGTACAAAACCGGATAATCCTATCGGGCAGTGTCAGTAGCGAAGCCGAATCGGAAACTGCCGTTAAGATAGCCAGCGGATTTGGGAAAGAAATCATAAATTCGATTGCGGTAAAGACTGCACATAGCCCTCAGGTGCGGCTCCAGGTACGCATCGTTGAGGTCGACCGGTCAAAGCTTGACCAACTCGGCTTCAATTTTCTGAGCAACGGCAAGAATACATCTGCGCTCACGACCCAGCAGTTCTCTTCGTTAGGTTTCAGCCCGCAGCAGGGTCAACAGACTGGAAATGCGATTGGGCCATTGTTGCTCACCGACACCATGAACCTGCTGTTTTACAACAGCGACCTAAATGTAGGCGCAACTATCAGGGATCTCCAGGAGAAACAAGTTCTGCAGATTCTTGCCGAGCCAACGATTACCGCCCTTAGTGGGCACGAAGCCCAATTTCTTTCTGGCGGAGAGTTCCCTTTTCCAGTTGTAGAGGGTGCGAGCACCGGCCTTACTTCGATAACCATCCAGTTCAGGTCGTATGGAGTGCGCTTGGCCTTCACGCCATTCGTTAATGCGGACAAAAGTATTCGGCTTAAGGTAAATCCGGAGGTGAGCGCTCTCGACTATACAAATTCAGTGCGCATCTCGGGCTACACCATACCGGCTATCGCCACACGACGCGCGGATACAGAAGTTGAGTTGAAGAATGGGCAGAGCTTCAGCATCTCAGGATTGCTGGACCACCGAACAACACAGGCCCTTAGCAAAATGCCCGGTATCGGAGACATTCCGATTCTTGGAGAGTTCTTTCGTTCGCGAGAGACAAATAAGTCGGTTGTCGAGCTAGTTGTGATCGTTACTCCATCAATTATCGATCCATTGAATGATCCTCAGTTCCCATCACCTAAGCTTCCCGTAATGCCAGTCCAGACTTTGAAGGCTGACCACTTCGATAAATCACTTGCCGCAACTACCCTCGCACATTAGGAGCCAGAACCGACGTGCAAAAGTCATTGTCTGACCAGCTTCGGTCGTCGACCGACGTAACCCTGCTTGCTGTAGCGTTGGATCAGCAGAGTGCGGCCGCAGTGCGGGAAGCCGCAATCGATCCACCTAAAATGCTCTCAATCAGGTTTTCGGAGATCAGCGACTTCGGGTCCGTAAATCGTAACGCGCGCACTATCCAACAAGCGCTGGAAAGTGAGCACTCGGTTGCCTTGTTGGATTTCGACATCGACCCAATGGGCGCGATCGGTGCAGCTGAGAAGCTGTCCGCTGTCTTTGGTAAACGAGCCTGCATCATCGGCCTGGGGTCGTCCTTGTCTCCGAACTTGATTATAGAAGCCATGAGAGCTGGATGTAGCGATTTCTTAACAAAACCTCTGACGTTGAAAGATGTCAGCGCCTCACTTGGGCGGACGGTGAAACGGCAGGAAACGCAAGAGCACTACCAGATGAGCGGGGGGCAGGTCATAGCCTTCATTGGGACGAAGGGCGGATCGGGAACAACTACTCTCGCGGTTCACCTTGCCAGCTATTTGGTAAGAAGCCATAACAAACGGGTGCTCCTCATAGACCACCATCACCAGCTTGGACACGTATGTCTGTATCTCGGAATGGACGCCAACTACTACAGCTTTCAGGAGCTCGTTCGCAATGTCGATCGTTTGGATGAAGGGCTTTTGAATTGCTATGTGGCCCGCCATGCGAGTGGTCTGGACGTGCTTGCATCGCCTGATACGTTCGACCTAAATAGTGAGTCGGCGGCTGAAGACGAAGTGAAGACAATAGAATTTCTGCGTTCCCAATATGACTACGTTCTTTTAGATTGCGAACCGGGGCTTACTCCTACCAACCTCGCAATCATGGAACAGACCGATAGCTTTTATCTCGTGTCGACGCCTGACGTTGCGGCATTGCGTGATTTGACGCGCTACGTCGACCGGCTTTTGCAAGCGAATCTCCTCGATGGCAAGATGCAGATTGCGGTGAACCGATACTCCTCAAAGAGCGCCGTTAGCATTGAGCAGATCCAGGCCGCTATCCGCATGTCGGTCTCTATCGCGATTCCGAACGAGTATTTCGAGCTTGTAAAGGCGATTAATGAAGGCAAGCCGATACCCCCCCAATGGAAGTCCGAATTTAGCCGTCAGTTTGGAAAATGGGCCGAACGCCTTGTCTCTACCCTGTCCATTGAAGCTCATCCGCCGACCTCGAAAGGACGTCTGGCCTTTTGGAAGTAAAGTCTTTGAAGTTTGTGCCGATAAAGTAAATACAGCCATGGATGATCGCCGACAAACTAGCCACTTCTATCCGCCTCCTCTTCGCTCGCGCGAAGAACGGCAGGCGCTCTCTCCTTCGGCCCTGCAAAATATAAGGGCGCAAGTGCACCGAGAGCTGATTGACAAGGTCGACCTTGACAGATTAACAACAATGGATGACGGCCGTTCACGTCAACAATTGTTCATCATCATCCAGCAGCTTGTACTTGATCGGGGAATTCCGCTGAGCGGATCTGAGGTCGATCAAATCACGCGGGAGGTTCTGGATGAAGTGTTTGGGCTCGGGCCGCTCGAGCCGCTCTTGAAAGACACATCCATTAGCGACATTCTGGTGAACACATTCTCGACGGTCTATGTAGAAAGGCACGGACGGCTTGAAAAGACGGACGTGTCTTTCAAAGATGATACGCATCTGATGCACACAATAGATCGCATTGTTTCGGCCGTAGGGCGGCGAATTGACGAGTCGTCACCTATGGTGGATGCTCGCCTCAAAGATGGCTCGAGGATCAACGTCATCATTCCACCATTGGCAGTAGATGGCCCTCTACTTTCGATCCGCCGTTTTGGCAGCACGCCGTTGGGTGCGCAGGACCTGCTACGAAATAGGGCTCTGACTCCGCAGATGCTTGAGGTACTGAAAGCCGCAGTGAAAGGGCGGCTTAACATCGTAATTTCAGGGGGAACAGGAACCGGAAAAACTACTCTCCTGAATGTGCTTTCTAGCTTCATCTCGGAGCACGAACGGATTGTAACAATTGAAGATTCGGCAGAGCTGCAGCTGCATCAGGAACATGTAGTCAGATTAGAGTGTCGTCCCGCTAGTGTCGAAGGGAAGGGCGCGGTGCGTCAACGCGAACTTGTCATTAACGCTCTCCGTATGCGGCCGGACCGCATCGTGCTGGGAGAGATACGTGGCGAAGAGGCGTTAGACGTGCTGCAGGCGATGAACACCGGACACGATGGCTCGCTTACTACAGTGCATGCAAATACTCCCCGTGACGCCATCGCGCGTATGGAGACCATGGCTCTCATGAGTAGTGTGCCCCTTCCGGAGAAGGCGATTCGGCAGCAGATTGCAGCTGCTGTTCATATCATCGTGCAGATAGCCCGCATGAGCGATGGATCACGGCGCATCACGCACATTTCGGAGATTACTGGAACCAGTGGCGACGTAATCAGCATGCAAGACATCTTCCAGTTCGAGAAGAAGGGAATCGGCACAAACGGAAAGGTGCTCGGAAGGTTTATGGCCACTGGTATCGTCCCGAATTTTGATGAGAGGCTCAAAGCCTCCGGATATGGGATCCCCATGCACCTTCTTGACCATTCCGTGGATGTGTAGAGGATCGTTATGATGTTTGCCCTCTCATTCCTGCTCCTGACCGCGCTAGTCACAACCGTTGTGCTCGTTGTGATACGTCCAAGAGCATCGGATCGTAGTGTTCAAGCTCGGCTCGCGTCGGTGCGGATCCCGAAGTCCCCAGGTTCTAAGGCAGGCAACAAAGGCGAGGACCTTCTCAAAGTGACCACTCTCAGCCATTGGAAGACGCTGAATAAACTTCTGGTAGAGTTTCCGTTGTTCTTAAAACTAGACCGGCTACGAACCGCTGCTGCTGTTAGCAGAGATGTTGGCGATGTCGTCGTGTGTAGCCTGGTTCTTCTGGTCATAGGGACAGGTCTAAGCGCATTCGCCTGTCCCAAGCTTTGGTTAGCGCCAATACTTGGAATAACCTTCGGTTCTCTTCCGGTCGTACTTCTTTATTGTCTTCGGTCGAAACGTGTGAACGCCTTCAATGCAGGCCTTCCGGCTGCGATCGATATTATGGCGCGGTCCATCCGGGTGGGCCAGTCATTGAGTGCCGCTGTTGAGACCGTTGCCAGCCAATCTGCGAGACCGCTAAGCTCCGAATTTGCAGAGATCGTTAAAAGGCAAGGCCTTGGGCTTCCTTTTCGAGAGGCGCTTCTGCAATTGGCGGAACGGGTGCCTTCCTCGGATCTCCAGTTTCTTGTAACTGCGATGCTTGTACAGAAGGAAACCGGAGGCAATCTTGTACAGACGCTGGAGCGTTCAGCAGAGGTCATTCGCGAGCGTGTCAAGATACAGGGCGACGTCCGTACGCGTACTGCGCAGGGCAGGCTAACGGGCTGGATACTCACTGCATTGCCAGTTGTTCTCTTAATCGTGCTCAACATTGTCAACCCGGAGTACTCTCGTGTTCTGTTCGTCGAACCCCTTGGGCGCAAGTTGCTCATCGGTGCCGCGATTATGCTGTTTCTCGGTGGCATATCCATAAGAAAGATTGTGCGGATCGAGGTTTAATGGAGTCGCCGATGTTCTGCGCAGACCATCACGGATGTCCATCAAGATCGCCAGCGATATGGTGCAGGTTTTAGCATTGGTAACGAAAGACAGGGTCAAGTAGAGATTAGGAGATTAGAAGTGTGGATATTTGGGCTAGGCGCCACGCTCATGGCTGTAAGCTCGTGTGCGCTCATTCTGTTGCATGTGTACTCGGATAAGCAGACACATTCGGTAAAACGGATAATTGGGGCTGCCCAACCAGTTTGGCTGCGCCAGTCCCGTGTAACGAGATTCAGCCTTTTGGAATCCCTGCTGGCTGATGTGGCTAATCTTCTTCGAAAACATGTCGGGCTGAAGGAAGATGCAAAAGCCGAGGAGCGGTTTCAGCTCGCGGGTTTGAGGACTAAGCACCAGCGTGATCTGTTCTTTGTAGCCCGCGTGGCTGTCCCGGTGACCGGGTTAGTTGCTGGAAGCTTAATCAGATCTCATGCGCTGGTTTCAATGGTCGCTTTGATCGGATTTGGATATCTTCTGCCCGGGTTGTGGCTTGAGATGGCTACTCGCAAGAGGAGCTCTAGGTTGCGGCGAGGTGTTTCGGATGCGGTGGATCTGCTGGCGATCTGTGTGGACGCCGGATTAGGTCTTGATCAGGCTCTTTTGCGGGTATCTCAGGAGCTAAAGATTAGCCATCCCGAGCTAAGCGATGAACTGCTCCAGGTGAATCGGGAGCAGCGCGCGGGCCGCCCCCGCATAGAAGCATGGAGAAATCTTTCGGAGAGGTCGAAACTGAAGGAGTTAGAAGAGTTTGTCGGCATGCTGGCACAAGCTGAACGCTTTGGTACGCCTCTCGTCGTGGCTCTCAATACGTTTTCTACCATGCTGCGAACCCAACGCCGTCAGCGAGCAGAACAGGCAGCTGCAAAGACAACGGTGAAGATCATTTTTCCGCTCGTTCTATTCATTTTTCCTGTCCTGTTTATCGTACTTTTGGCCCCAGCTGTTTTTGCGATGTTCGGCGCCTTCTCTCAAGTGATGAAGTGATCTTATGTTCAGAAAGAGAGACTACATCGGCATTGTGCGTTGTCTGCGTAAACATAGGCCGAAGACTATATATGGATAGTCACATGACAGTCTCCCGGAAATGTCCACGATAGGATGAGGCAAGAATGTTAGCATCTCAAATGGCACGGATCGTAAACACAAGCAAGAATGTGACGGTCGGCAGACGGATCCGGATTGCCGAGAATGCAATGACCAGACTTGTGGGCCTCCTAACAACGTCTAAACTCGGTTGTGGCGAAGGACTACTGATATGTCCCTCTTCCGGCGTACATACTGTCGGAATGCGCTATCCAATCGATGTTGTTTCGCTCGATAAGCACCTTCGGGTGATACAGGTCTACAACAACGTCCACCCTTGGCGAATAGCCGGAATGAGCTGGCGCACATCATGCGTCTTGGAGGCCGGAGCTGGAACGCTGGACCATACACTGGTCGAAGCCGGAGATGTGCTCGAGCTTGTAAGGATTGTGTAATCAGGGTTGAGCTTTAGCTTTGTTTATCGGCGCTCAATTGTTCAAGCAATGCTCGCTCATTGAGCTTGACACGGCGGGGCATTCTCGCTGGTGCGATGCCAGATCTCTGTGCGTCCCAAAAGCGAGATCCCGATATACCCGCGTAACTTCAGCGTATCGCCGCTCGCCTCCATCGAACCCTTGTACTCCTTGCCGGACTTCGGATCGTACAGGTGGCCGTCTTTGGCCTGGCCTGCGTCTACTGGTGTGAAATTGCTGCCGATTTCTAAGCCACAAAGGGACTTCTTCTGCAGTTGCGGATTGGGATTATTGCTGTCCGTCTTTTCAGGCGTGGAGGGACCCAGCTTTACTAACCGCGCGCATATGTGACTGTCACAGTTATAGACACGTACGATGGCATGATCCGGAGTCAGCCAGTTCCCCAAGATTCCGGAGCCGCCAGACAGAGTGGCTCCAAGAAGTAAAACAAACGAGATGAAATTCATCGATAACCCTTAATTCTGCCGAGATGCTGTAAGAACCATTAAGCGGTGCGAACGCAGACTCATCGTACACGACCGGCTCGTTTATTGACTCCATGGTTGCCGTCGCTCATGCGACTACTTACTCTGGATGCTTCTGAGTGCTCTGAGGTGTCTGGGAGCTCGCTGGCGCCGGGGGAGCTGATGGAGGGGCCGGCGGCGTGGCAGAGACCGCAATTAGCTCGATATCGAAGATCAGATCGCTTTTAGCCGGGATCACTGGCGGACGCCCCCGGTCTCCATAAGCGAGTTGGTAGGGGATGAAGAGCCGCCGTTTGCCTCCAATGTGCATACCCGCAAAGCCGGTGTCCCATCCCGGGATCACCTGATGCGCACCTTGCGGAAAGGTGATGGGCTCACCCCGGTCGACCGACGAATCGAACTTGGCGCCATCGGAAGCGAGCCAGCCCGTGTAGTGGACCGTGTAGAACTGATTTGGCGTTGCAAGTTCGCCCTCGCCGATCTTCGTGTCGATGTAAGTCAGCGCATACGCCGTCTCGACCTTACCATCCGCGGACGGGACGCCGGGAGGCAGCTCTGGGCCTGACGCTTCTGCGGGAGCCGGTGCTGTAGCGGCTTTCGTGGCCGCAGTGTGAGGGTGCGGATGCGTTCCTGTATGAGGCGTGGCGGCAGTCGTCTGTGCAGACGCGACTGGGAGCGCCAGGGTAGCGGTAACGATCAGTGCAGCAAGATTCAAGGGCAAATCCTCAACACCATACTACGACGTGGACTCCACGTGCTAGTCAGCCACACCATCCTTTAGTGGTATGCCAAAGGTGGACCATTTCGGGCGATACTGCTGGTCACGTTACAAAAGGAGCTCCTATGGATCACATTTCGCCAACCAATGTCTTTCAACAAGCACGCCAACTGGTCGCCGAGGCTGATCGCAAATTGGAGGAGCTCGCGGCCCGTTTCGAAGATGCCTTCGATTTTTCTAAAGAGGAAAAGGAGGAGCTGCGGCCCCACCCTTCTGACCATTATGAGGAGTGGACAGTAGAGCTGGCGCCTAAGAGCACGCGGGCGCTCTTCCTTTTGACACCCCGGGAGAGCCGCGATTGGGGGCTGTCGGTGATTGAGGGCGAGCGTGCACCCCTTCACCTGGGCTTCTTCAAAGGTGGCACGAAGGCGAATGGTGGCTCGCGGCGCTTGCGAGCGGCTCGCTTGATCAGTGCCATTGGTGACTGGGTGGAAGAGGACCAGCCGACCCAGGCCGCTGGTAAGTCGATCCAGTCAAAACCGGAGCAGGCCAAGCCCGAGCTGATCGCGCGGACGGAAGCTAAGGCCGTCGAGACCAAGCCCGATGCGGCCGGTGCGGAGATTGGCGACAAGCCAATACCCGTACCGCCCCGTTGGCTGGATATGGTTCCGGGTGGGCAGGAGATTCCGGCGGCGGTGCAGGCGAAGAAGGAGGCAGGGTCCCAAGCTGCCTTTGGGCTGGGCAAGATATTCGGTCACTAGAGCTGTTGACTTGACGACGGGAGGGGCGGGCTGGTGACCAGCTCGCCCCTTATCGTTAACCTAACCACTTGGGGTTCTGAGCTGTCCCGTCAAAGTGCGGGGTGGTCTTGAAGAGCTCGTACTTGCCGGTCATCGCCAAGTCCTGTGTGCGGGCCAGGAGCGAGGCGACCTGCTGCTCTGTCATGGGCTTATAGGTGCGGGCAGCCTCGACTGCCTGGTCGAGAATCGGCATCGAGTCAATACCGGTGATCACGACCGAAGTCGGCAGGGTCAGCGAGTAGTGCAGCGCCTCGATCGGCTGGACGGCCTTGGTATCCAGGATGTAATGGTCGCCGAATGTCTTCATGCCCAGAACGCCCGTGTCATGCTTGAGTGCGACCGGGACAACCTGCTTGCCGAAGGAACGGAAGTGCGCGTCCATGACGTTGATCGGCATCTGCACTGTGTCGAAGTGGAAGTTGTGCTGGTCGGCCACTTCGAACATGCGGAGATGCACGAGCGGGTCTTTGTGGCCGGTGAAGCCGATGTAGCGGATCTTGCCAGACTGTTTGGCAGCTAAAAAGGCCTCTGCCGCGCCGCCAGGTGCGAAGATACGGTCCGGGTCTTCGAGGCGAATGACCTCGTGGAACTGAAGAAGATCGATATGGTCGGTCTGCAGGCGACCTAGAGACTGCTCGATCTGCTTCTCGGCTTCTTCCCGTGTACGCCCGTCAATTTTAGTCATCAAAAAGACCTTGTCCCGGTAGCCATCCTTGAGCGCCTGGCCCATGCGGATCTCGCTCAAGCCGCCGTTGTAGTCCCAGCAGTTGTCCATGAAGGTGATGCCGCGATCGATAGCTGAGCGGACGAGGCGAATGCTCTCGTTAGGGTCCTGCTGCTTGCCGATGTGGTATCCGCCCATGCCTATGCAGGAGACCTTTTCGCCGGTCTTGCCAAGTTCTCGGTACTGCATGCCAGCGACTTCGGAGCGGCTGGTCGGCCGGGGAGTGCTGCCGGGGGAACTTTGGGCTGCTGCTCCAGGAATGAAGCCGGCGGCGGTGGCGGCTACTCCGGCGGCGGTCTTTAGAAAGTCTCTGCGCTCCACTGTGCTCTCCTGGTGTCGTTTGTGACTAGGATGCAGTAGGGCCGACGAGGGATTGGTACTGAGGATGTTCATGGATGAAGCCAGCCACAAACGAGCATTGCGGGATGACCGTCAAGTTCTGGTCGCGAGCGTAATCGAGTGCTGCCTTCACCAGGGCGGTGCCTATGCCGCGGCCTTCAAGAGCTGCAGGGACCTCGGTATGGGTAAAGGTGATCTGGTCGCCGGCAACCCGGTAGTTCAGGAAGGCGGTTTTGTTGCCCACTTCGGTTTCAAAGCGATGCTTGAGGGTGTTGTTAGTGATTGCGTCTGCCATATCTGTTCGATGCGGACGCCGGGAACGGAGTCCGCAGTGTCACACCAACGCGACACTATTACCGCGTCCGCCTGTCGCCATTATTTCTGTTCCGGGGGTGGGCCTGGTACTACGGGTGTGGGGCCGAAGGCATCGGCGAGTGAGACTATCTTGAGCACGGACTGAAGCTGGTCCTGGGGGAGCTGTGTGGTGATTGCGATCTCCGCCGGCTCACCGGGAAGAAGGTCGAAGTAGTTGTCCGAAGCGCTTGCATCCGCGCCGCCGAAGGCGAGGTAGACATCGCGCGCGAGGACGGCGGACTGCAATCGAAGGTGATAGCCATCTGCGGTCCTGGTCAGCGTGGTCTGGATGTGCGCCTCCGGCAAGTGGACCTGCTTGGTGGGCACGACATAGATCGTGTTGTGGGAGACGACCTGGCCGTTCACAGTGAGGTCCGTGGTGGCGAAGAGGTTCGCTGGATCGGCCACGTTGAGGTTGGCGAACTCTGTCACCGGAAGCTGCACGTAGATCTTGCTGGAGAGCGCTGGAATCTGCACCGGTGTGGTCCGTTCGAGCAGGACGGTACCGTCGAACTTTTCGAGGCGCAGGCGAACAGTGCCGTTGACGGGCTCCGTCTTATCGGAGACGACGTAGACGGCTAGGCTGCCGTCCTCAAGATGCGGCGAGACCAGCAGCGGGCTGTAGAAGCGGCGTGCGTAGTACTGTAGCGCCTTCCAGCGTCCGTAATAGTCGATGCTGGACCAGGAGGCGACGGGCCAGCAGTCGTTCAGCTGCCAGTAGATGGAGCCCATGCTACGGGGACGGTTGCGGCGGAGGTGTTCAGCGCCGATCTTGATGCCCTCGGCCTGTAGTACTTGACTGACATAGAGGAAAGAGGCGAAGTCCTTCGGCTCGGCGTAGTCCTTGAGCAGGTAATCGTGAATGATGGAGTTGCCTTCGTTGTTTTTCTGGTGCGCGAACATGACCGGCGTAAAAATGCTGGTCCGGTCCTCTGGCAGGGTGAAAGCCTCGATGGTTTTCATCTCAGGGAAGGACTGAAATCCGTATTCGGAGACAAAGCGGTAGTAGTGCTTTTCGTACTCGGAGAAGGGAACGCGCCCATGCCAGACGCTCCAGTCGTGCGCGTCGCCGGACTGGTAGGTGTCGGAGGTCTCTTCGTAGTCCGACGAGGGCGAGCTGGGCCAATAGGGTGTTTCGGGCGTGAGCCGCTCGACGGCGCGGGGCAAGATGCCACTGAAGACAGTGAGGTAGTCCTGCCACATCTGGAAGCGAGCTTCGGCGGAGGCCTTGGCGGTTTTATCCCAGTGGAAGGCGGACTCGGTCTCGTTGTTGCCGCTCCAGAGGACGATGCTGGGATGGTTGCGCAGACGGCGGAGCTGGTCCTCGGCTTCGTGCGCGATATTCTGCTTCCAGGAGTAAAGGCCGGGCTGCCAGTCGTTGCCGAACATAAAGTCCTGCCAGACCATGATGCCGAGCTCATCGCATATGGTGTAGAACTCATCGGTCTCGTAATAACCACCGCCCCAGTGACGAATCATGTTCATGTTGGCGTCTTTGGCGGATTCGAGGATGCGCCTGTACTGCGCGGTAGTGACGCGGTCCGGAAAGCTGTCGAAGGGGATGACGTCCGCACCCTTGGCGAAGATGGGAATGCCGTTCACCACGAACTCAAAAGATCGGCCCCACTGGTCGACATCGCGCCGCAGCACCACCGAGCGAAGACCGGTGCGGGTGTGCGCTTCGTCTTCGGCATGATTGCCGGTCTTCACCGTGGCGGTGAAGTCGTATATGGGCTGAGCGCCGTAGCCGGATGGATACCAGAGCGCGGGTCTGGCAATATCCACGGGAAAGTCGAGGTAGTTGACGCCGGTGTGAAGGTCGATGCTGCGCGTGGTGCTGACGAGCTTGCCGGCCTGTGAGTAATTTAATGTAACCGTCGCAGTGGCGTTATCACCTGCGGTGATCTCGACGACACCGTCGAGATGCGCGACGGTCGCGGTCACGTCACGCTGGCGGATGTGCAGGTCCGAGATGCGGGCGGTCTCCCAGAGCTCGAGTTTAGGCTCGCGCCAGATGCCGCTGGTGACGAAGCGGGGTCCCCAATCCCAGCCGTATTCGTAGGCGGCTTTACGTATGTAGGTCTTCTCCTCGGTGTGGGTTTGGGCGCGCCAGTGGTCGGAGGCGGCCGCCCTTGCGGCAGCTTTCGCGGGGGTAGGAAAGATGACCAGAAGCTGGTTGGGACCGGGTTTGAGTAGGGACTTCGCGTCAATACGCCAGGTGCGGAACATATTGTCCGCATTGAGGAGCTCGGCGCCATTGAAGTAGACCTGCGCTGCGGCATCGAGTCCGTCGAAGACCAGGTCGACGTGCGCGTGCGCGAGCATGGCGGGAGTGATCTGGAGAGTGGTGCGGTACTCCCAGGAGGCGTCCTCGATCCACTGAAGCTTGGCCTCATTGTCCCGGAAGAAGGGGTCGGGGATGAGCTTGTTGTGCAGCAGGTCGAGATGGATGTCGCCAGGGACTTGTGCGGGGCGCCACTGCGTCTCGGTCGCGCCTGGGGCGTCGAGATGTTGGCGGAACTCCCAGCCGGTGGTGAGGGGTATATCCATCTTTGTCCGGGTCTGGCCCTGAGCATGGAACGCGATGACGAAGAGAAATCCCAGGAGTGTGCTGCCCAGGATGGACCACCGGTGGTTAGAAATCATTTGCTCTCTTTGCGCGCCGGGAGGCAGGCGCGGTCGTGTGAAGACACGACCGCCATTCTCGCACGAGTGGGCGAGCTACTTGCGGGCGGACAAAGTTTACGGGAGGTATGTGGTAGCGTTATCAAGGCTTCGGCGACCATGGCGATTGCTGGCTGCTGCTGAAGCGATCCTATGTCACATGGAGAGGCAACATTGCCAATGACAGAACTGCCGGGAAGCACCATGATGCAGAGGAGAGACGCCGGAGCAAACGAGCGCCGGGCGATGCTATTACTTCTCTGTCTTTTCCTGCTAGCGGGACGGGCGTGGGCCAAGGTGACGATTCCCCCGGTGCCGGTGGACGTTCGTGCCGATCAGTTCACGATCACGATCGATGGGCACCCGGCGTTCTTCTCGCATGCGGCGGCAAACTATTACTTCCTGAACTTCGATCTGAAGGGCAAGGCGAAGATCTCCATCACGGCGCCGACGAACGACTATTGGGCGAAGGGTGTGGAGGTGCAGCCGTGGCGGCTGGCGATCCGCCCGGAGGTGCAAGGCAGGACGATCCGCTTCACGGTACGCGACCCGGCGAAGATCTCGATTACCCGGCCAGGAGATCATCTGGCTGGGGCTGAGATGCTGTTCCTTTTTGCGAACCCGCCAGAGAAGGATGCGCCCAAGGAGGGAACGCCCGGAGTGCGTTACTACAAACCCGGGGTGTACCACGAGAACATCGACGTGAAGAGTGGCGACCGAATTTACCTGGCCGACGGGGCCGTCGTTTTTGGCAGCCTGAATGTGTGGCAGGTGAAGGATGTGAAGGTCTGGGGCCGGGGCGCGATCATCTATGACGGTCCCCAGAACCCAAACGACGACGACGGCTGGATGCACAAGCGGAACTGGCATTGCATTGTGATGGACAATGCGCACAGGATCGAGATCGACGGCATCACCTGCGTGGTGCGAAGCCGCACGTGGATGATCCAGATGGTGGACACGCGGGGCGTAGTCTTCGACAACATCAAGGTGATCGGCGGGAGCAAGGGCAATGCCAATCAGGACGGGATGGATTGGCTGGGCGGCGGCGATACCGTGGTGCGGAATGTGTTCATCCGCGCAGCCGACGATGTCTTCGCCATGCAGGGCAACTGGCCGGGCTATAGCCAGAAGGCGCTGACGACGCCGGGCCACGATGTGACCAACATCCTAATTGAGAACAGTGTGGTGTCGACCAGCATCTCGAACGTGATGCGTTCGGGCTGGCCGCAGAAGATCTTCAACAGCAAGAACGTGACGATGCGGGACTCCGATGTGATCCATATGGGCATTGGGGGGTGTGGCATTCCGTTTGCGCTGTTTGAGTTCTGGGGCGATAAGGGCGCGAAGGGACACCACTCGGGGTACCACTTCGAGAATATCCGATTGGAGGATTGGTACTCGCTGGTGCAGATACAGCAGAAGGCGCCGGCGATTCGCGATGTGGCATTTGACGACATCTGGTCGCCGGAGGCGCCGTCCCTGGTGCCTTCCGTGCTGTCGGGCGATGTGAGTGGGGTGAGTCTCTCCGGCGTCAAGCTGCCTGGGGCAGAGGCTGAGAAGACCACTGACGTGCCGATGATCGTTGAGTCTGGCGCGCAGACGCCAACTTTTGGCAGGAGCAAGAGCGGCGTCGTCGCGTCGTTTGTGTACGGCGCTGGCATGATCCCGCTTAAGAAGGTGAGCTTTGACGCGTCTGCATCCACTGCAGCCAATGGTGGGATTGCGAAGTACGAGTGGTTCTTTGGCGATGGGAAGACAGCGAAGGGCAAGATGGTCAAGCATGCGTTTCCGGATGCGATGGGCACGCTGTGGGACGGTTCCGGGCGCTTTCGCGTTCTGCTGAAGGTGACGGATGCGCAGGGCAAGAGTGCCTGGACCGCGCAGCCGGTGGTGGTGGCCGCTGCTGCACATCCAGCGGAGACGGTTGCCGACGCGAGTCGTGATGGGAAACCAGGGCTGAACTACCAATATTTCGAGGGCACCTGGGAGGGCATGCCGAAGTTCGGTGAGTTGAAGCCGGTGGCGACGGGGTCGGCGGAGGGTCTCGACCTAAGCTTGCGCAAGCAGCCGGAGCAGTATGGGATGGTCTTTGACGGCTACCTAACTGTGCCGGCGGATGGTGGGTATATCTTCGATCTGCTGGGAACGGATGCGGATTCGCTGGAGATCGACGGGGTGGCCGTCGCGACGAGTCCGAAACCGGTAGTGCAGGTTTGTGGTTCGGTGGGCAATGCGGTGCAGATGGCCTCCGGTAGCATGGCGCTGGGGGCAGGAAAGCATCGCGTGCGAGTGGCGATGACCCATACCACCGGGGATCAGGTGCTCTCGCTGAAGTGGCAGGGTCCGGGCTTGCCACTGCGGGAGATTCCGAAGGAGATGTTCTCGCACGCGGCGGTACGATAGCTCCCATGACTGAGTGCACACGGCGTGCGTTCTTGGCTTCGGTTCCGGCCATCCCTTCTGCGTTGCGAGCTATGGCGCAAGACGAGACTCCCCACATGACGACACTATTCATCGGCACCTATACGGCGAAGGCTGGCGTGGTGGGGAGCCACGGTATTTACACCTGCGGATGGAACGCGGCGACCGGCGAGCTGACCGCTCCCACGTTGACTGCCGCCACGCCAAACCCGACGTTTCTGGCGCTCTCGCCGGTCCGCGGAACGAGGGTGCTCTATGCGGTAAACGAGATCAGTGATTTCGGTGAAACGCACAACGGATCGGTGACGTCTTTTCGCATCGAGGGTAGCGCTGTCAGGCTGCATGGACTGTCAGCGGTGGACTCGGGCGGCGACGGACCATGCCACATCGCACTGGACCACTCTGGGCGCTCGGTATTTGTCGCCAACTATGGCGGCGGCAGCGTGGCTTCGTTTCGCGTCCTGAAGAACGGCGCGCAGGATGGCGGCCTGAGCCCTGCCGTATCGCACTTCCAGTTTTCCGGGCATGGCGCCGACCCCAAGCGTCAGGAGGCGCCACACACGCACGGGGTGACGGTCTCGCCGGGGAATCGCTTCGTGCTGGTGAACGATCTGGGTCTGGACCGGATCATGGTCTTCCGCATGAACCCGGCGACGGCGACCCTGACGCCCAATGAGGGGTCGGCCCGCCAGCCGTACTGGAGCGCGCGGCCCGGGTCCGGGCCACGCCATAGCCTTTTCCATCCCAGCGGGCGCTGGTTGTATTCCGTAAATGAGCTGCACTCGACGGTGGATCAGTTGGCCTGGAATGAAGAGCACGGGACGCTGAAGCTGCTCTCGACGGCGGTGCTGCTCCCTTCGGACTTCGCGGCCAACACGAATCGTGCGGCGGAGCTGGCGATCGATGCGGGTGGACGGTTTCTGTACGCTTCGAATCGCGGCCACGACAGCATTGCCGTCCTCTCAATCGACCGGAGTACGGGCACGCTGACGACTGTGCAGCGGGTCGCGTGCGGTGGGAAGAATCCGCGCCACTTCGCCGTTGATCCGTCGGGGAACTGGCTGCTGGTGGCGAATCAGGATACGAACAACTTGGTGGTCTTCCGGCGGGATCCAATTTCGGGCAAGCTGATGCCGGGTAGTGGTGCGTGCCAACTGGATAAGCCGGTGTGTCTGGTCTTTGCGTGAGGGGCACCCCCTCCCCCTCTTTTTGGCTAAATTCCTACAAGTAAAAGACTTAGGGCAGGGTGATTCCCGTAAATTCCTCTGCCGACTGGACTTACGGGTAAAATCCTCTAAACAAAGGGGTTACGAGTTGGTCTGCGCTTCCCGTCTCTCTTACCTGATTCCAGTTTAGTGGGTTCGGTCGATTACTACGCCAAATGTGGGGGAGAGTTCACCACAGAGAGGGCACGGAGAGCACAGAGGAGGCGGATTCACCGCAAGGTACCCCAAGTAGGTGCTATGGATTTCGCTGCCTGACGGGATGAAAGTGGTAGACGATTCCGCCGCTCAATGAGGCTGAGCCTGCGGTCATCGAGCCGTTGCCGCCTGCACCGCTTTCGAGCTCTGGCAGGCGAAGGTCGAAGGAGGGTGTAAGGCGGATATCGAGGCCAAGGGCGAGGTCGAGCGCGGCAGCCGTGACGGCTTGTGCCTGAACGGTTTCCGTGAATGCAGGAACTTTGGCGTGGATGAAGCCGCCACCGATCTGAAAGTACGGCTTGAGCGGATTGTGATGGGGAACAAAGCCGAAGCGCGCGGAGACAAAGCCCTTGCTACCGCCGTCTGCGTTTGGAGTGAAGGAGCCGCGGAGGTCAATGCCTGCGGTGAAACGGCTCCGGATGGGAAAGTTGTAAAAGCCGCCCGCGCCCAAGCCGAAGCGATCGCTATCGTAGGTGGTGCTCTCGCCTCTGAAGGCGTAGCCGTAGTTGCTGACCGTGACCGTTCCGTAGATGGAACTTTGGGCCTTAGCAGTGTGTAGAGCGGTGTAGGGAAGAGACAGGGTAAGCGAGACAGCGAGACAGCGCAGAGATTTCATGAAGGCCCGAAGTATGGATTTACCGGTGAGGGTATCAGGCAGATCAAGTATGGCTCCTGACACTCTGGTACCCGGAGGGAGGCTAAGCGATGAGTTGTCCCGTTTTGGTTCTCGTAGAGGTTAGTCCTTGGGCTTTACGCCTCCAGCCGACGCTCCGCTGGAGGCAATGCGCGAGTGAACGTCGGAGACGGCGCGAGTTTCGTGGTATTCCACCTTTACTGCGCTCAGGATGGGCACCGGGTCCTTGCGGCTACGTCGCTGCGCTCCTCCGCTCAGGATGACAATTGAATTGGATTAGGTGCTACTCTCATGCCATCTCGGAAGAGAGGTTCGGGGTGAGGGTTCGGGGATGAGCGCTCGGATGTGCTGCTGGCTGCCGCTGCTCGCGATTGCAGGCTGCATTCCATTCGTCATTCCAGCCGGTGCGCAGATTGGGTTAGCGCCAACCTTGTCACAGAGACAATCCACACAATCTCCGACGATTGCTCCGCACACGGTAAGCGGGCAGGTGGTGAACAGCATCACCGGGCAGGGTATCCCGCGCGCTCTGGTGCAGCTGAACGGCAGCCAGGGTACGCTGACCGACGGGGAGGGGCGGTTTGAATTCCGCGATGTCGCCGAGCCCTCCGTCTCCGCCTATGCGAGCAAACCCGGCTACTTGCGGGCGCGCGATGCATGGCTGGGCAAGGGAGCGGGGCAGGGACTGGGCGGCCTGGCAACTGCCGCAGCCGCTGCTGGAGGGAACGCCGCGGCCGGAGACGATGGGCCGATCGAGCTGCGTCTGACGCCGGAGGCGATCCTTTCAGGCACAGTCACGGACGCAAATGGCGCTCCGCTCGAAAACCTTCCCGTAACGCTGCGCACCCTCAATGTCAGAAACGGCTTGCGGCACTGGGAACAGCGCCAGGGGACCAGCACGAACGCGGAGGGAGAGTTCCGCTTCGCCGAGCTCGAAGCGGGCAAGTACGCTGTTGCGACGGGGTTCCACACCGACGGGATTCCAGGGACGGCTTCCTCGGTCGCCTATGTGCCGACGGACTACCCGCCCGTGGGTGGCAGCGGCGATGCTGGCGCGATCACCCTGGCAAATGGAGGGCACAGCGAGGTTAGCCTGAGCCCGCCTGCCGAGCGGCTCTATCCGGTAACGGGCACCATCGAGGGCGGGAAGAACGGGGTTTCACTCACCGTCGAGACAAGCACGGGGCAGAACCTGAATCCCTTCCTGCGGATGGATGGGCAGACGGGCGGCTTCCGCATGCTGCTGCCCAGCGGCAGCTACCGGCTGCAGGGGCGTGGGTTTGCGATGCCTGCCCAGTTGATGGGAACGCGTTCCATCACGGTTGCACACGCGCCGCTGCGGGGTGTGAATCTCACGCTCGAGCCGCTGGCGTCGATTCCGGTAGAGATACGGACAGAGGCGGTGGCGAATGTGGCCGGGCAGGGAGCCGGGGGTGGCATTCAGTATGGCCGGACAAGCGCTCCTCATCCCTACCTATCCCTCGTCCGAGCGGATGAGGACAGCCGGAACGAGATGTACTCCGCACAGCCGCCGCAACGAGGCGCGGGAGAGGGCGACGGCCGCCTGACTATCGAGGGTGTGACGCCGGGACACTACATGCTGCAGGCGGGCGCCTCCGGGCAGTGGTATGTGGCCTCGGCGAGATGCGGCAACACGGACCTGAGCCATGAGACGCTCCCCGTTTCTGGGGGTGGCGCCCCATGCACGATTGAGGTGACGGTGCGGGACGATCCGGCGACGCTGCGGTGCTCCGTGCGCGGGGAGAGCAATTCCGGGGGACGCGGATTCGTGCAGGTGGTGCCGATGGGCGATCTTCTGCGCGGTGAGTACATGATGATGCCGCAGGAAGGGGGAAGCGGGAGTATCTCCGGCATCGCACCAGGACGCTACCTGGTGATTGCGGGCGACCACCAGCAGGAACTGCCCTACCGCGACCCGGATGCCATGCGCGCGTATGCGGCGGAGGGGCAAGAGGTGACGCTCGCTCCGGGAGGAACGGGCGAGGTGGAGGTGGAGCTGCGGAAGGATGAGCCGTGATCCATTCATGCCCATGCCTTGCGGGCCCACGCCAACGCTGGGTATGCGTGCTCCTGGCAGTAGCTCTGCTGTGGGTGGCGCACTCCGGAGATGCCCAAGGGGTGCAGCCACCGCCAGCGCAGCCGGCCGAGAGGGGTACCGCGACACATAGTGCTGAGGGGACAGGTTACCGGATCAGCGGCACCGTGGTGAATGCGCGGACCGGCGCCAAACTGGCGAGGTGCACGGTGCAGATCACCAGCACGAATGACGGATTCGCCGACGGCACCGGTTGGACGGCCTCCGGGGTGACGGAGGAGGACGGGGCGTTCTTCTTCAACGGGCTGCGGGCGGGCAAGTACCAGCTGACGGCGGCGCGACGGGGCTTCATCGCAGAGTCTTACCAGCAGCACTTTGAGTACTCGACCGCGATTGCGGTGGGCCCGAAGCTCTCCCCGGGTGAGCTTCGGTTTGAGCTGATGCCGGAGGCGATCCTTTCCGGCACGGTGACGGACGAGGTGGGCGAGCCGGTGCGCCATGCGCAGGTGCAGTTGTTTGCTGATGAGGATCGGGAAGGGGTCCACACCACCCGGCAACAGAAGGGGACGTTGACGGACGATCGCGGTGCATATGAGATTGCCGAGCTGGCTCCGGGAACGTATTTCCTGGAGGTATCGGCGCAGCCCTGGTACGCGCAGCACTTAAATGGAATGGGCGGGAGCGCGACTCAGAATCCGGCGTTGAATGTGGCTTACCCGACGCTCTTTTATCCTGACGCGACCGATGCGGATGCGGCGACGCCGATCCCGGTCAAGGGCGGGGAGCATCTGCAAGCGAATTTTTCGCTGACGCCGCAACCGGCGATGCGGATCCGCATTCCGGTGCCGGTGGTGGAGCGAGGCGGCTACAGTGTGTCAGTGAGCCAACGGATCTTTGGCGTGCAGGAGAACCAGGCGCGGCAGTTCCAGACGCGGACTCCGGGATTTGTAGAGGTGGATGGCGTGCTGCCCGGCCACTATGACGTGAGCATAACGCAGTATGGCCTTGGTCCACAGGACGGCAGGGCCGAAGTTGGCGCCAGGGCGCAGGTAAATGTAAAGGAGATGTCAGCCGACGTGGTCAGCGGGTCGACCGAGCTCCAGGATACGCAGACGACGGATGAGGTCGTGGTCACCGGCAAAGTGAGTTCGCCGCAAGGAAAGCTGCCGGAGCATGCCACGATTATCCTGACGACGCCGCACACGCAGAGAGCTCAGTTTGGCGCGGCGTTGGACGGGACCGGCGAGTTTACGGTGCGGGTGCCGGCCGGGCGATATGAGGTGCTGGGGGCGATCCAGGGGATGTATCTGGCGGGGGTTTCGGCCAAGGGAGCAAAGGTGACCGGGCGAGTGCTCGAGGCGAAGGCGGGGAGCACGCCGCGGCTGGAGATTGTGGCTGGGTCGGGCTTTGGACAAGTGAATGGGCTGGTGCAGCGTGGCGATGGGGGCGCAAGCGGCGTAATGGTGGTACTGGCGCCCGAGGATGCGGCCAACAATGAGGTGCTGTTCCGCCGCGACCAGAGCGACTCGGATGGAACGTTTACGCTCCGGAATATTTTGCCTGGTAACTACCGGCTGCTGGCGATCGACCGCGGCTGGGAGCTGGAATGGGCCAAACCCGGGGTGCTGGCGCCCTTTCTAGCGAAAAGCACGAAGGTGGTGGTGCGGGCGCAGGACCGTTTGACAGCGACGGTAGAGGCGCAGGAGCGGTAGATAGCTGAAGCCCGGCTTGTTCAAGTGCCGGAGGGAAAATGCAAGTCCATTCGACTCGCTTCACTCGCTCAGGATGATAGTGAAAGTTGGGATTGCGCTCGCTCAGGGTGATGGCTATCGCACTGCCTGGCCGGTGAGAGTACGGGAGTGCTGATCTGTGGTGGCGCTCACTGGGTGTGCACTCGTTCCGGTCGCGCCGTTCTGGCCGCCGGTGTCATAGAGATGGACGTCGTTGGGCTGGAGCGTGCTGTTCTGGCGGTAGCGGCTGCGGGCATTCATCAGTTCGTGGACGGTTTCAGGCTCAAGCGGCTGCGCGCAACCGAGCTGGCGCGCCACCAGGCAGATGCGGGCGAAGTGCTCGACCGTCTCCATCTGCATGAAGGCGGCAAGCAGCGATGGTCCAAAGGCGACGACGCCGTGATTGGCCATGAGGATGGCGTCGTGGTCGTGGAGAAAAGGCTGCAGGCTATCGCCCACCTCGGGCGTGCCAGTGGTGGCATAGGGCGCGAGAGGGATAGTGCCCAGGGACATGACGACCTCCGAGCAGAGCGGCTGATCGAGGGCGAGTCCCGACGAAGCAAACCCGGTGGCGATGGCCGGGTGCGCGTGGACGACGGCCCCGATATCCGGACGGGCGCGATACACGGCCAGGTGCATGCCGATCTCGCTGGTCACATTGCGCTGGCCCGAGATGTGCCGGCCACTGAAGTCGACTACCACCATATCGCAGGGCTGCAGGAGGTACTTGCTGCAGCCGGTAGGCGTGGCCAGGACGCGCTCTCGATCGAGGCGCACCGAAAGATTACCCGAGGTCCCGGGCACGAAACCCAGGTCATAGAGCCATCTGCCATAGCAAACCAGCTCGCCGCGCAGCTCGGCCTCTGAGAGGGGCCCACTCATCATCGCGTCCAAAACGAAGTTCCTCCTGCCGTGGATGGTTGCAAGTGGTATGTTCGCCCTTACAGTAGCAGGCGAACCCACCCGAACGGAAACGGATTCATTGCATTATGGTGAAGGGTTGGGCGGCCAGCTTCGGTTCCACCGCCCCTTTCTGCCAGGCGCGCAGCTTACGGAAGGCGCTCCCAACGCGGTCCGAAGCCATGAAGATCTGACCAGCTGTCAGCTTGCCTACAACTTTATGGTGACCGACCGCGGCCAGGCCCATGGAGGCGACGCAGCCGCACTGTGCACAGTCCGGCTCGCCCCCAAACTGGCAGGGGGTGATCGCCGTCTTCAGGTCGGCGGAGATGGTGTGGGTGGTGCGCGCGAAGATGCACTCCGAAGGGCTGCGCGGCGGTGACAGGATCTCGCGAATGAGCGATTCGTGCATGTCCAGGACCGGGTAGAGCACGCGAAGGCGCAGCAGTTCGCCGACCACCGAGACCCGCTGGGCTGGGGTGAGGATCTCTGGGTCCGTCGCGCCGACCTGTGGGGTGAAAAGGCTCATCCAGATCTTGTTGATCTCCGGACGGGCACTCCAGAAGCGGAGGAACTCTTCGAGGTAGCCGGGCCGCTGAACGATCTGCGAAGTGATCGTGCTGTGGATCGTGACCTTGGCGCCGGCGATGTTGCGCAGAATGCGCTCGTAGGTGGCGGGTTTGCGGCGTGCATCGTGCTCCGGCTGCAGTCCGTCGATCGAGACCACCACGTTCAGGCGGGGGAGGTTCGCCCATTCTGGCGGGATGACGCGAAAGGCGCTGGTGACAACCTGGGTGTGAATACCGCGCTGTTCCAATAGTGGGAGAAGGGTATCGAGTTCGCGATAGCGGACCAGCGGGTCGCCGCCGACTAGCGACACGTGAAGAGGGCGATATTCGTCGACGACGCGGAGAACGCCTTCGACCAGCTCGGCGCCTTTGAAGTCTGCGAGCTGACGCAGGGTGACGCCATTGCCGCCGAGGTGGGCGTCGTCAAAGGCATAGCAGCCAGGGCAGCGGAGCGGGCACTCGCGGGTGATTTCGATGGAAAGCGAAGGGCTGCGCCCGGCCAGAATACCGGCCCAGGCACTGAGAACTTCTGAGGTCTTCATAGATGCGTCCTTTTGGTGCTGCGGAGGGATGCGGGTGTGCGGCAATCCACTCGCTTACCTGCGAGAACTTGCGCTAACACATGGCCGGGTTTGGGAAGGCGGCCTACGCGAAGAGCGTGGTAGGAATCCTAAAAGATCAGATGCGGAGCGGAGGGCGCGCGTGCTGGCTTGTACCGTACAACTGAAGGTCACCCAGGCGGAACGCCATGATTCTATGGCAGGGCAGAGGATGGCGGCTGCATGCGACAAGGAGCAGCGGCAGCCGTTCGATGGAGTGGGCGAGAAGGATGCCCAGACCGATCATGCATAGAAAACAGAACAGGCCCAGCTCGACGTCATGTCCGCTCGAAAGCATGGCGTGATCGAAGGAGAGGTGCCATTCCAGCAAGGGCATCACAGCGGTTAGCAGCGTAATCATTAGCATCAATGTCTTGCTTATGAGCGGCTGCAACATGCGCTGCGACCACGAAAGATGCAGTCCAGAGAAATGCAGGACGGAGGCGGCTTCGAGTTTGGGGGAGCTAGTCACTGGTCAGGATTAGTGTAATCGCAATCGGCGCGGGTAAGTCAACGCAGGGGAGAACTCGAAGCTCCCTGCGACTGTGGTTGCGTGCTAGTGCGGTGTGACCGGGACAGTTGCCGAGGGCAGGTTCCAACCCCGAAGCTCCAGCTTGGGAGTGCCCGCTTTGGCCGGGTAGTCGATGGTGATCGAGCGGCTCTCCCCGGGTAGTAGCGATACGTAATTATCGCTGTAGTAGGCGGGGAGAATGCGCGCTCCGTCCGCTGCGCTTTCGAGGGTGAGCTTCTCGGCCAAAGCGACGGTCTGGCCGGTGTTCTGCAATTGCACGCGCAGGTGCGCCTCCTCGCCTTGGTGTGTGTAGGTGGCGGTTGCGGAAATCGTTGGTGCAGGCAGATGCGTAAGCGCGCGGTAGGAGGAGGCCTTGGCTCCCAGCCAGTAAAAATTATCCGAGAGCAGGTCGCCGCCGGCGTCGTGCAGTTCGAGCTTAACCAGCACCAGTCCCGATGCCGGTCCGCCGGTCGCGAGCAGCGGCGCGAGGTTGAGCCTGTTTCCGTCGGTGACCGAGTTGACGCCAGCGGTCATCGTCTCGGCATTGCTCAGCAGCAGCTGATTGCTCAGCGAGTAGACCTTGGCGCTCACGGCGAGCGAGGGGAGTGGAGCAGTGGTGTTGTTGACCACCTGGATGTTGCCGTCCGAGAGGTCGAGCTGGATGTGGATGGGCTCAGCGGCCTTCTTGACGCCGTAAAACGAGGCCTGCGTGTCGTAGTCCGAGCTGAGAATCTGCCACATGGTGCTGGGCCATGCGGGCTGCGTCATCCAGAGCAGGCGGCCGCTGTTGGGCGCCCACAGGTGCGCGTTCATGCCTTCGAAGATGGCGCGGTGGTCGACATAGTTCAGCATCTGTGCTTTGCGCTCGAAGTCTTCGAGGGAGGTTGCGGCGCCGAACTCGTCTTCCAACTGGTCCATGAAGGGCGAGACCTGGCCGTTTCCGGTCTGATGCCAGTCGTGATAGGCCCAATCGTCGTTGATGGGCCACTGATCGGCGGCCGGTATCGAATGGCGGAAGGACTCGAGTGTGGACATCGAGGGGGTGCCGGTCTCGACCGAGAAGCCTCGATTGAGCGTGGTGTAGTAGTCGACCGGGTTCTGATAGCGGTAGGGGCCGCTGTTCTGCAGGTTCACCTGGTTGGAGCTGGGTGAGTAGTAGCGAGTGCCGTCGAGCGAGCGGATGAGCGTCTCTAGGCCGTTGCTGATGATGGGCTGGGGCACGCCTTCGTTGCGGCCACACCACATCACGATCGAAGGGTGATTGCGGTAGTGCAGGATCGTGTCGCGGGCGTTGTCGAGAAAGAGCGCCGGGTCTTGCGGCTCGATGTTGTAGTCCTCGGTGGAGGCCCAGAAGTCGTTCCAGACCATGAGGCCGTACTCATCGGCAAGATCGTAGAAGGTCTCCTCGGTATTCTGGCCGACCCAATTGCGGATGATGTTGAGGTTGGCGTCGCGATGAAGCCGGAAAAAAGGCTCAAGGTGCTCGCGGGAGACGCGTTTGCGCGCGTCGTCCATCCCCCAGTTGCCACCTTTGGCCGCGATGCGGACGCCGTTGACCTTGATGACGAGGTAAGGGGTCATGGCGGTATCGGTCAGCATGGTAATGGCGGCTGAGGAGGCGCTGCCGGGGACGAGAGAGGCTGCCCAGCCCTTTTCCGGCACACCCAACCAGCCTTTGACTGGGATCTCGCGCATGCCGTCGTGGCTGACGTCGACCACCTGTCGATTCTGGCTGCGGGCGATGGTCGGGGAGTACTCCAGACGGCGAAGATGGCCGGTATCGTCGAGCAGGCTGAGCTCGTAAGTGACCTCTCGCATGCCAAACCGAATCTTTTTATTATCTAAGTTTTTGCGGCCATCCCTAATGCTTAGTCTCAAGGTGTAGAGCTCAGGCGTGCCGTAGCCGTTGGGCCACCAGAGCCGGGGGTGGGTGACGTTGAGCTGGGAGAACTCCGCGGGTGTGAGTTTGATGATGCTTTCGCCGGGGGCGACAGTGACCGACTTTGTGACCGTGACCTGATCGAAGCTGGCCGTGAGGATGCCCTGGACGGGAGCATTCGAGGTGTTCGCGACCGGGACGGTGATCTCGATACTGGCGTGGCTGGTGTCCGGAAGCGGCAGAGTGGTGACGACCTGCGGGTCGCCGAGCTTGACTTCACCGGTGGCGGTGAGGCGGACATCCTGCCAGATTCCGGTATCGCGATCTCGAATGGCAGGGATCCAGTCCCAGCCCTCAGTGGCGACAAAGGTCGGTCCATCGAGGCACATGGCGCCGCCGTTTTCTCCGGGACCGCCCTTGACGGACTGCTCCTGCGGGATGCCGGGATGGGGTGGCGGCGAGATCTGGACGGCCAAGGCGTTGGTGGCGCCAGGCTTGAGCATGCCGGTCACGTCAAAGTTGCCGCGGATGAATGCACCTTTAATCGTGCCGAGGCGGTGGCCATTGAGCCAGATGACGGCGGCGTAGTTGATGCCGTTGAAGGTCAGAGTCAGGCGGCGGTCCTTACCGACCTTAGGGCCAGTGAACTCGGAGCGGTACCAGTAGTCCTGTTTGTTCAGGCTCTCCGGGATGGCTAAGTTATTGAGGCCGTAGTAGGGGTCCGGATAGACACCACGATCGATCATGGTGGTGAGCACGGTGCCGGGCACGGTTGCGGCCATCCAGCCACGGCTGTCGAAGCTGGGCTGCGCGATCTCGGCGCCAGTGGCCGTGACCTTGGGCACTGCTTCGAGTCTCCAATTATTAGCCAGGATCCATTCGTTGTCCTGCTCGTTGTCTCGGGCTGGCTCGAGCGTTTTGCTCCCTGAGGGAAGCGGCTGGGCGATCGGCTTCGAGAAGGGCACCGCAGACCGGGGCAGGGTGGCGGAATCCTGCGGGGCGCGGTAGCCGGCCTGGCCGCGGGTCTGAATAGGCCAGCTCTTTGAGCCCTCTTCAAAGTTGATCAGTAAGAAGTCCGGTTTCGTGGCGGAGAGGGAGGCCACTTCGGCGGGCGCAAGCACGCGTCGTAGCAGGGTGAAGTCGGCGATCTTGCCGCCAAAGTGTTGCGTGCCGGTTAGGGACTCCGGAGCGAGCTCGACGACGGGGCTGACACGGCCGAAGGCGAGTTTCGCGCTGCCGACCTCGGCGCCGTCGCTGTACAGGTGGGTGGTGACGCCGTCGAAGGTGGCGGCGAGCAGGTGCCAGGTCTTTGAGGCCAGGCTTATGGTTGAGGTCAGGCTGTCGCCTTCGCCCATCCAGAAGGCGAGCTTGCCGCCGCTGAGGGCAAAGAAGCGGGAGTATTCATCGAGCGGATCGCCAACGCCGGCTATGAGCGTGGGAGTGATGGATGGAGCGAGTGCGGCTGGAAAGATGCTAGCAGCTGAAGCGGGCGCACTGTTTGGGAGGTCGTCTGATCGTACCCACGTGTACACCGACCAGGACGATTCGGCGGTGAAGAGCTTGTCTTTTTCGAGCAGCGGTTTGGAGAGGCCGCGGCCTCCGGGGAGAAAGACTGCACTGTAAGGGCCGTAGGCATCTGGATAGGTAACGATATCAGTTACAATTGACTGAGCGCGGGCGGCCTCTGGAAACGCGGTGACGAACTCTAGAATAAGCAGAGCCGCGATAACGATACCATTCGGACATCGAGCTACTTTCGGCATTCAGATCTCCAGAGCGCCTGCTTTTTTCAGGAATATTAGTGTGCCGCATTGCCATACCGGGCCCGCGGCATCGGCGGCGAGACCAGGAGATGGAGTTTTGGAGCAGAGGCGGACTCGGGGAATTGTAAAGCATGGCGCCGGTCGCTCACTGCTAGTGTGGTGAGTCATTGGTCCATTGCACCCTTATTGTTGAGCGGCGCTTCGCGCCGATTCTTCAATCGCAAGGTGAAGCAGATCCCTTCGGCTCCGCTCAGGGCAGGCTTTTCTTACGCTCAAGATGACAGCTGGTGCGACGAATGAGCGACTCTACCGCACTTGCACTCATGTGCCGGCGTGCAGCTTCCACACGATCTGCCGCAGCATGCCGGCAAGGAGGTCGGCGTCCTCGGGATCGAGATGCAGGCGGCGCACCATGCGGCGGAGCTTGAGTTCGGTAGTTGTCGCAGTAGATGGCTGGGCATAGCCGCTCAGCTCGAGCGATCGGAAGAGCAGCCCGGTGAGCCTGTCTTGCTGCCCGGCGTTCGCGGTGGGAGCAGGGAGCAGCTCCGGCGTGCGGGCACTCTCGCCGTCTCCTCTTCCAGCCTGACGGATGAGTTCGTAGAGGCAGACTGCTACGGCCTGCCCCAGGTTCATCGAGATATGTTCTTCGCGCGTGGGGATGCGCATGACAAAGTGGCAGTGACTGAGGTCGTCGTTGGAAAGCCCGCTCTGCTCCGAGCCGAAGAGCAGGGCGACGCGGCTGCTGCCGAGCGTGGAGCGGACAGCCACCGCTCCGTCTTCGAGACGTCGTAGCGGATGCTGCAGCTCACGGGAGCCGACTGCGGTGGTGCCGACGACCAGGGAGCAGTCCGCGACCGCCTCAGCGACGGTGTTATGGACGGCGGCGTTCTCGAGCAGCGGAAGCGCCCCCACGGCGGAGCGTGCCGAGCGAAAGGCTGGATCGTAGGGGTTAACCAGGCGCAGATGAAGGATGCCGAAGTTGCTCATGGCGCGCGCCGCTGCGCCGATGTTGAGCTGATTATGGGTGGCAACCAGCACCACGGCCAGGCGGTCGCGTTCAGCGGGTGAGAGCAAGAAGACCTCTGGAAGGAGACGTTTGCTCTGCGCGCTCTGCCCTGGCGGGAGGCCGGAAGCTGGATGGGTGTTTGCAGTCGATGGCCGGATCAGTCCAGAAGAAGGAGCATTTGCCCCCCTAAGATGCTACTAATAATAGACGCATGACAGAAACGATCCAGGACCGTGTACTCAGGGTCATTGCAACCACACGAAGGATGCCCATAGAGCAGATCAAGCCGGATAGCACCTTTGAGGAGCTGGGCATTGATTCCCTCGACAGCCTGAACATTCTTTTTGAACTCGAGAGCGAATTTGATATCGAGATCGACGACGAGGATGCGAAGAAGATCCATCGCGTTGACGAGATGACGGCCGGCATTACACAACTGGTCCAAGCCAAAGAACAGGCCAAAGAACAGGCCAAGGAAACGGGTTCAACAGAAGCTTGATGCAACGTGTCGTGATTTCAGGGGTGGGAGTGGTGAGCGCGGTTGGGATCGGACGCGAGGCGTTCACGAAGTCAATACGCAGCGGGCAGAGCGGGATCGCCGAGATTCAGGCCATCGACATGGCCCAGTTTCGCTTCAAAAATGGCGCCGAGGTGAAGGGCTTCAAAGCGGAGGAGTACCTGACGCCGAAGAACGTCAGTTTTATGGACCGCTTTGCACAGTTCTCGGTGGTGGCCGCGCAGGAGGCGATCGCACACGCGGGAATCGAATGGACGCCGGAGCTGCGGGAGCAGACCGCGGTGATGACCGGGTCCTGCATCGGCGGGCGCTCTTCGGAGGAGGCCGGCTACTATGAGCTCTTCCACAATGGTCGCACTCGCGTACATCCGCTGACCATTGCGATGGGCATGTGCAATGCGGGCGCCAGCCACATCTGCATGGAGTTCGGCATTACCGGGCCGACGATGACGATGTCGACGGCCTGCGCTTCGTCCGCTCATGCCATCGGGCAGGCCTTCTGGATGGTGCGCTCAGGCGCAGTGCAGATGGCGGTGGCGGGCGGCAGCGATGCTCCACTCTTCCTGGGGAATCTGAGGGCGTGGGAGGCGATGCGGGTAGTGAGCCCGGATACCTGCCGGCCTTTTTCCGCGAACCGCTCCGGGATGATTCTCGGGGAAGGCGCGGCGATGCTGGTAATGGAGACGCTGGAATCCGCGTTGGCGCGCGGTGCTCAGCCGATCGCTGAGATCGTGGGCTGTGGGATGTCAGCCGATGCCTGCCACATTACCCAGCCATCCGTGGAGGGACCAGCGCGGGCGATGCGATCGGCGATGCGGGACGGCGGCCTGGCACTGGAGCAGATTGGGTACATCAACGCGCACGGCACGGCAACCGAGGCGAACGACCGCATCGAGACTGCGGCGCTGCACTCGGTCTTCGGTGGAACGGCGGAGCGGGTCGCGGTGAGCTCGACCAAGTCTATGCATGGACATACGCTGGGCGCCGCGGGTGCGATCGAGGCCGTGGCGACGATCTACGCGCTGCGGGATGGCATACTACCGCCCACGGCAAACTACACGATGCCGGACCCGGCCTGCGAGCTGGACCTGGTTACGAATGAAGCACGGACCGTGCAGGTGGAAGCGGCGCTTTCCAACTCATTTGCCTTCGGCGGGTTGAATGCGGTGCTGGCCTTTCGGACTCTGAGCTAAGGTGCGCGCTTGAGCCACGCCACCGAACGGGCGATCCCTTCAGCGAAGGAGACTGCCGGAGAGAGGCTGAAGTCGCGCTCCGCACGGGCCGTGGGATACTCCTGGTCCCGCGAGAGCAGCTCGACGGCATGGCGGGTCAGCAGGGGTCGTCCGGGTAGTGGCAGCAGCTTATAGGGAGCTTCTAACACTCCCGCAAGCGCCATGGCTGCCGGACGCGGCAGGTTGATCCAGGGGTGGGGAAGACCGAGCCCGTCGGCCAGCGCGCATACATAGTCTCTCCAGGTAGCTCCGGCGCCGTCCGCGATGTTATAAGCCTTGCCTATGGTCGCCTCGCTCACACCAGAGGCGAGTAGGGCATCTACGGCGTTGTCGACGTAGCAGAAGCCGCCATGGGTTCGCCCAGAGTCGATCAGCGCCATGGATCGCTGGCGCAGGAGCGCGGCGATGTCGGTGGTAAACGCCTTGCCGTGTGGGCCGTAGATGGTCGCCGGGCGCAGGATGGTGATGGGCAAGCCGTGCCGGTGGGCCTGCCAGACGGCAGCTTCGCCCTGCAATTTGCTGCGGTTGTAGGGCAGTCCAGTGTCCAGCCCGGGGTGGGATTCGTCGCAGGGGTGCTCCGGGTAGCCGTAGATATCCGTGGTGCTGACGTGGACGAAGCGCTGGAGACATGGAGCTTTGAGGGAAGCCACCAGCAGCGCACGAGTGCCAGCGACATTGGTCTCGTAGTAGGTCTGCCAAGGCGCCCAGTCGGTGGAGCAGCCAGCGCAGTGGTAGATGTGGGTAATTTCTCGCAGCTCCGCTGGCTGAAGAGCCAGTGAGGCGAGGCCGCCGGAGAGGACCTGAATCGAGCGTCCGGAGAAGCGCAATCCGGCGAAGCGCGAGAGGTCGGAGCTAGGCCGGGCCAGGATAGTCACCTCGGTGCCGCGCTCCAGTAAAACTTCGGTGAGGCGGCCTCCCAGGAAGCCGCTGGCACCGGTAACTAACGCTTTCACTTACTGCCCCGAGCTCTCACCTACTGTGCGGAGCCGAGTTTGTCGAAGATATCCAGTGCAAACTCCAGATCGCTCTGGGTGTGAGCAGCAGTAACGCAGAGCCGCAGCCGCGAGGTGCCCATGGGAACAGCCGGGAAGAGCACTGGCGTGGCGAGAATGCCGTAGTCGCGCAGCTTTCGGGCGAAGAGGCCGGTGGTGACGTCGTCTTTGAAGATGACCGGGATGATAGCTGTCTCGGACATGCCGGTGTTGAAGCCGAGTTGTTGCAGGCCGGAGCGCAGGAAGTCGGAGTTGGCCTGCAGGCGGCTGACGCGCTCGGGCTCTTCGGCCAGGATGTCCAGCGCGGCGCCAACAGCAGCTACGGCGGGCGCTGCCAACGCGGCGGAGAAGATGAAGGGCGCCCCGGAGTGCTGCAGGAAGATGGAGACCTCTTGCGAGACCGCAACGAAGCCGCCGTTTGATGGAATCGCCTTCGCCAGCGAGCCGGTCCAGATGTCAATCTCGGAGGTGGGCACGCCGAAATGCTCGTCGGTGCCGCGGCCGGTCGCGCCCAGAACACCGGTGGCGTGGGACTCATCCATGAGCAGGAAGCAGCCGAACTCTTTCTTGATGGCAACGATCTCCGGCAGGCGGCAAACATCGCCGTCCATGGAGAAGACGCCGTCGGAGATGATGAGGGTGCGGTTGGCTTGGGCGCCGTTCTGGATCTCTTCACGCAGGGAATCCGGATCGTTGTGGCGGAAGCGCTGGATCTGCACACCAGCGAGGCGGCAGGCGTCAATGAGGCTGCGATGGGAGAGCCCATCGGCGATGACGCGATCCGCGGGGCCAAAGAGGGCGGAGATGATGGCCAGGTTCGCGACATAGCCGGAGGTAAAGGTGATGGCGGCTTCCGTGCCTTTGAACGCGGCCAGCTTGCGCTCGGTCTCGTGGTGTAGGTCCATGGTGCCGGTCAGCAGGCGCACGCCGCCGGTGCCGGTGCCGTATTTCTTCACCGCGCAAACTGCTGCTTCGGTGACGCGCTCATCGCCGATCAGGCCGAGGTAGTCGTAGGAGGAGAGCATGAGCATGCAGTGGCCATCGGCCTGCACGTGCGGCCCTGACTTGCCCTCAAGCGGGATCTGAAAGGGGTAGGCATCGGCACCGCAGGCAAAAGCGGTGGACTCGAAGAGTCGCCGTCCTCGCGCGTCGATCAAATCGTTCTTCTTGAAGTTCCAGCGCCGGCCCGGAGTGAAGTATCCATCGAACAATCCTCCTGCGGAGGAGGGAAAACTTGCTGCCGACGGGGCCGTTTCGGTGACGCTTTCAGATGCGGTACCGGTGGTTTGAGTGCCTGTATAGGTATCCATGGATATGCCCTGACTATATTGCAGGGATGTGAAGTTGGGAAGCATCCAGTTTACCTCCGGTGAGCCTCTCGTCGGGAAACGCGGCAGGGTAGGTGTGTATGCATCGTTTGGCAGGTGGCGTGACCGGAAGGTCGTATGGCTGGCCGGAGTCAGGCGTGTGAGTATCAGGCCCATCATGCGAGTCGATCTCAATGCGCACATTCCTCCCCATCCTTACCAGGGCTTCGGCTCCGTTCCGCTGGTGCTTACGATCAAATCGGCGATCGGCATTCCAGGACAGTCCGAATACCGTACGACGGCTCCCGAGCTGCTGCGGATGCTGGACAAACGAACGGATATTAACTCCGCGGTGCTGGACCGCTTCAAGCAGAGTCTGACTCAGGCCAAAGACGCCCGGATGAGAAACGTCGATCTCAGCGAAGAGGTGCTGACGACGCTGGGCTTCTTTATCGATTAGAAGTTGTGGGCGGAGTACAGCAGGTGCGTGGATTCACGTCTACTTACTCAGGGTCGCTCAGGGCGGCAGCTTCGGCGATAGTCCCAACGGAATCGGTGAGTTGCAGTGAGAGCGGATGCGCTTTTGGCGCATGACCCACCCTACGCGCTTCGGGTGTTCTGAGGTGGACTGCTGTCTGGTGCGTAGGATGGGGCACTCGGCTTGTGTGTTCCCATCGCCTATCATCGCCGACCTGTATCCCAACCCTACCTAAGCAGAGTTCCTGAATGCATCCCACCCTTTCCCCACAGCGCCCATCGTACAAGGCGGGTGCAAAGGGGGCAGTGGAACGATGGGACGGTTTTGGAGAGGCGTGCTCAACGCCGGTACAGCTGCAGTGGGAATCTATGCAGTGCGCCATGCGCTTCGCCACATGGAGACGCAGGGGGAAAACCGAGAGGTTGCGGCGGGCAAGCGCATCCTGATCCTGGGCGCCGGGTTTGGGGGCTCTGCGGTTGCGACTGAGCTCTCCCATCTGCTGCGCGGTGAGGGCAACGGCGAGATCACGCTAGTGGATGCCGACAATTACCTGCTGTTCACCCCAATGCTGACGGAAGCGGCCGGAGGCGAACTGGACACACGGCATATCGTGGGCCGGGTGCAGCACCTGGCCGACCGGGTGAAGTTCATTCAGGGCCAGGTGATAAAAATCGACGTGGCAGCGAAGAGCGTAACCGTCCTGGTGGGTGCTCCGGAGCTGGACCCAGTGGAGCGCACGCTTTGGGCAGACCACGTCGTGATCGGGCTGGGATCGGTGACCAGTTATCACCACATCCCCGGTGTGGAAGAGCACTCCTTTGGCATGAAGAAGCTGGAAGATGCGGCTGTCGTCCGTAAGCACGCTCTCAAGTGTCTCGAGCGGGCGGCGCTTGAAGACGACCCAGAAAAGCGCAAGAGCCTGATGACCTTTGTGGTGGGCGGAGGCGGTTTTACTGGCGTCGAAACCATGGCCGCCCTGAACGACATGATGCGCGAGGTAAGGAAGCGTTTTCCTGCCTTGAAGCGGGAGCAAGTGCGAACGGTCCTGATCCACCAAGGCGACCGGCTTCTTCCGGAAATTACTGGGGAGCTCTCGGCCTATGCCCAGAAGAAGCTCGTGGAGCGAGGAGTCGTGGTCCAGCTGAACAGAGAGGTCTCCGGCGCAGGCGATGGATATGTAGAAGTCAAAGGTGAAGGAAAGATCCCGACGCGTACCTTGATCTGGACGGCGGGCGAGACGCCAAGTCCGGCGATCGCGACTGCGGACTGTAAGAAAGGCGAGCACGGAGGCATCGTGGTCGATAGCTGTTGTCAGGTGCCGGGGCACCCTGGCATCTGGGCGCTGGGAGACAATGCAGAGATCCCCAATCCGGATGGGAGCGGCAACTATGCACCGACGGCGCAGAATGCCACACGCGAGGGTAAGCAGATCGCCCGCAACATTGTGGAGGCGCTCCACGGATGCCCGGCGCAGCCCTTCCGTTACACGCCGATGGGTGAGCTGGCGTTGGTGGGACGCCGTACCGGGGTGGCCAGGGTTTTTGGATGGAACTTCTCTGGAGTCATTGCCTGGGCGATGTGGCGAGCGGTCTACCTGGCGAAGATGCCGGATGGGGCACAGCAGATCCGAATCCTGATGGATTGGATCTTCGATATGACGCTGGGGCGGGAGATCACGCCCTTGAGCCCTGAGGCCGGCTCTCCGGCAGAAAGGGCCATTTCGTCAGATTTGGCTGCTCCTGCGAATTCGGCTGCCTCAGGCCAAAGCGGCGAGTTGACAGCGCGCACCGACCTTTGTCTTCAAACGGATGGCAGAAATAACGAAGAACTTTAGGAATAACGGGGAGGAAACACAATGGGTATCGAGAGAATGGCAGTAACGACGGCGTTTAAAAAAATCGATGAGCAAATGCCAAAGGTGATCACGCCGCGCGGTCACGGGGTGATCGATTACGCGATGGCCGGCGCTTTCCTGATTGGGGCGTGGCGGATGTGGGAGAGCGAGAAGCGGGCCGCGGTGGCCTCCTTGGTCACTGGAGGCTTGTTGCTGACCGAGGCTTTGCTGACCGATTATCCGCTGGGGGTGAAACCGATGCTGTCGTTTGAAGTACACGGCCAGATCGATCACGCGTTCATGCCGGTCGCACTCGCGATACCGCAGACATTCGCATTCAAGTCGAAGGGTGCGATGTGGTTCTTCCGCATCAATGCGATAGCGGCCGGGCTGGTGGTCTCGATGACGAACTTCAACGCGAACGCCAGCGCACGGCAGCCGGTGATCCCCATCGACAGACAGCAGCCGGCTGCCTCCTAGCTGCCTGGAGCGACAATGCCCGGAATGACGGTTCTTGGTGGCCCGCAAGAGAAATGCAATGATCTGCACAAACCTGCGGGCACGGAGCGCCATCTACTTGACTGCACTACTTCGTTAAATCCGTTTTAGGAAATTCTTTTAGGTGACGCACATGGCACTTTCCAAGACAACAAAAGATCATGACGAGATCAAGAGCTGGGCCGAGTCGCGCAAAGCAGTTCCGTCGGAGATTTCAAGCACGGAGAGGAGCGGCGAGCCGGGAATTCTGCGCTTTGAATTTCCTGACGCGCCGAATAGAAATGATGCCGCTCTGAAGGAGATCTCGTGGGACGATTTCTTTCAGAAATTTGACGAGAGTAACCTGGCACTTCTGTACCAGGAGAAGACGGCGGCCGGACAGACAAGCAACTTCAACAAGCTGATCCATCCAGAGAATGCCAAGCCCAACGACGCCAAGAGCAAGCCGGCGAAGAAGGCAGCGAGCAAAAAGGCAACGGCGAAGAGCGCCCCGGCAAAGAAATCCGCACCGGCGAAAAAGAGTGGGAGTGCGAGCAAAGCGGCGCCAGCAAAGAAGACTGCCAAAGCTGCGGCTCCGAAGACTGCGATGAAGAAGACCGCGATGAAGAAGACTGCAGCCAAGAAAACGACTGCCAAGAAGGCCACTGCCCAAGAGACCGCTGCTAAGAAGACCACGGGGGCAAAAAAGGCTACAAAGGGGCGTTCTTCCCGTTAGGTTTGAAGTGCGGCGGTTGCGGGTATGGCAACGAGTCTGAAGATATCAGTTGAGTCAAGGTCGTAGGAATCTGGTTGAGAGGGAAACTGGGATCGTAGACGCATGAAGATTGTCATCTTTGGCCTCACTGTCAGCTCGTCGTGGGGCAATGGACACGCAACACTCTGGCGTGCGCTGATCACTGCTCTTACGGGGCGCGGCCACGAGGTGGTCTTCTTCGAAAAAGACGTTCCCTACTATGCAGGCAATCGGGACCTGTGGGAGCTCCCACCTCGCGGTGCGCTGCATATATACCCAGAGCTTTCGGCGATCGTAGGCGAGGCGCGGCAGCAGCTTGCAGCGGCGGACCTGGCGATGACAACCAGCTACTGTCCTGATGGCATGGCTGCGGCACAGCTGATCCTGGAATCCAGGGCTACGATCAAGGCCTTCTATGACCTGGATACGCCGGTAACGCTTGATCGGCTGCGCGGTGGCGAGCCGGTGGGGTATCTCCCAGCCAGTGGCTTGCGGGATTTCGATCTGGTGCTGAGCTACACCGGCGGCCGTGTATTGACCGAATTGCAGGACCGGCTTGGCGCGCGGGTAGTTGCGCCGCTCTATGGAAGCGCCGATCCAGAAACGCACCATCCAGTGGCGCCGCGGGATGAGTTCCGGGGTGACCTGTCATACCTGGGCACGTATGCCAGTGATCGGCAGGCAACGCTGGAGGCGCTCTTCCTCGAACCCGCGCGTCGGCTGCCAAGATCCCGCTTTGTCATTGGTGGAGCGCAGTATCCGGCGGAGTTTCCGTGGTCGCCGAATATCTTCTTCGTACGGCACCTGCCACCGTTGCTCCACCCAGCGTTTTTTTGCTCCTCGCGCGCGACGCTAAATGTGACACGCCGGGCGATGGCCGACTACGGATACTGTCCTTCGGGGCGGCTCTTTGAGGCAGCGCTGTGTGGAGTGCCGGTGCTGAGCGATACGTGGGAGGGCTTGGAAACCTTCTTCAAGCCGGGGCAGGAACTTCTGACAGTTCGCAGCTCGCAGGATGTCGTGGACGCGCTGCAACTTACCGATGCGGAGCTCGCGCGCATCGCAGAAGCGGGACGCGCGCGCGTCCTGGCCGAGCACACGGCAGAGGCGCGGGCTGAGGAGTTAGAGAGAATCTGCGCCGGGCTTAGCAGTCAGGGAGCCGCCGTTTCAGGAGTGCGCGAAGAGCTGGCATGTGGGGGATAATTCCGGCCGCGGGCGCCGGGAGCCGCATCCAGCCGCTGGCCTTCTCCAAAGAGCTACTCCCGGTAGGCAGCCGTATCGAGGGCGAGACCGAGCGTCCGCGAGCAGTAAGCGAGTATCTAGTGGAGCGCATGATCCGCGGCGGGGCGGACAAGCTATGCTTCGTGATCGGGCCGGGAAAGTCGGACATTCTGGAGTATTACGGCTCGGGTCTGTGGGGTGCGGACATTGCGTATGTGGTGCAGGGCAAGCCGGGCGGTTTGTGTGATGCGGTCTTTCGTGCCGTTCCGCTGGTCGATGAGGACGAGCCGGTGCTGGTGGGACTGCCGGATACGATCTGGTTCCCGGAGGACGGGCTCGCGCAGTTGCCGGACGAGTACCTCTCGTTTTTGCTCTTTCCGGTCGAGCATCCGGAGTTCTTCGACGCCGTGGTGACGACCGGTGATGGCGCGGTGCAGGAGATCCAAGTCAAGCAGCAGGGCGCCAGCACACATTGGGTGTGGGGCGCGTTCAAGATGCCGGGGCGCGTCTTCCACGAGCTTCATGCGCTGTGGCTGCGTCCAGAGCGCCAGGATGAGTACTTCGGCACACTGGTGAACGCCTACCTAGCACAGGGTGGGACGGCAAAGGCGCTTGCGGTGGGAGAGGCATACGTCGATGTGGGAACGCTGCATGGCTATCGGGAAGCGATTCGGCTGTTGGAGGAGATAGGGAAGAGGGAGTAGGAAGTAGGAAGTAGAAGACCAAAGCTCGATGTTTGCGCTGAACAGAATTCAGAGAGTGAATCGTTTTCATTGCTATTCCCTACTTCCTAATTCCTGTTCCCTAAGTTGGTACGCTCGCCGATCCCCATGCTGATTTCACCCACGTCCCCGTTGCGGAAACCGCAATGGAAACTCATGCTGAAGAAGATGAGCACACAACGGACGATGCCGGGTGGAAAGGTGATTCGGGAGCAGTTGACACAGGGAGAGAGTGGGCGCGCTCTCTGCCGATGGTGCCAGCTGGAGGTGCCGAAGGGTCGGTTCACCTTCTGCTCCGCGTGGTGCGTGCACGAGTGGCGGCTGCGGTCGAACCCCGGCTATCTGCGCGATCAAGTGCTGCTGCGGGATAAGGGCGTCTGTGCCTGCTGCGGCACGGATACGGTCCGCGCCTACTGGCGGTTGCGCCGGGCGCGCGGTGCTTCGCGAGCGGAGATGCTGGCGAGCTGGGGGTTGAAGCGCATGACGCGGCGCAGCCTGTGGGATGCGGATCATATCCTGCCGGTGGCGGAGGGGGGAGGGGAGTGTGACCTGCGCAACCTGCGCACACTTTGCCTCCGATGCCATCGCCAGGCGACGGGGGATCTGTGGGTTAGGCTGCGGCAGTTGAAGAACGTGGCTGCGATCGCCTGATGCTGTCTGCTGCTGTTGTCTACTTCTGTTGGAAGATCAGGAAGTAGTCTTGCCCATCGGCTTTGGTGAAGTGGTAGGTCGCGGTCAGCTTCAGGCCAGCCTCCGCCATCTCGCGAACGATTACATCCGGCATGATGCCATGGTCTGTGCCGTCGCCGTTCTTGTCGATGATGCCGATCTTTGCGCCCGTCTTCAGCGCCGGTAGGAGCGTTCTTAGGAAAACCACCGGATTGGCGATCTCGTGGTAGACCTTCAGCATGAGCACGGCATCGAGGCTGCCGGGCGGAAGCTTGGGGTCTTCAGGTGTGCCCAGCACAACGTGAACATTGGCGATGCCTTCGCGCTTCAGCCGCTGTTCGATGTAGTCATGAGCGGCGGGGTTGATGTCCTCGGCATAAACCGATCCCGTGGGACCGACGCGTTTCGCTGCGCGGACAGTAAACCAGCCTGAGCCCGCGCCAAGGTCGGCGGCAGTTTTGCCAGGAACAATGCCCAGCAGGTCCATCACGCGCCCGATCTGCAGCCGCTGGTCGCGGCCCTCCGTCTCAAAGATGGAAAGGTCGCCGCTGTAGGGCGTGCTGGTGGGTCGGCTGGTCTGCGTTCCCTGCTGTGCATGGGAGCTCTGCCCGTGGGCCGGCAGCAAGGAAATGGACAGACACATCAACCCCAGCAAAGCGATCGAAAGCGCGCTGGCGAGAGCACGTTGAAAAAAGGGCAGCGGCTTGCGGAAGAGTTCATAGAAAAGCATGGGGCAAGAATAGGTCATTCGCCTAAACCACGCACCTTCTGTGTGCGTACCGTACACACAGAGGCGCCCGGCGAAGGCACACCAGCCTGCATTTCTGTGTTTGCCTTGAATGAAAACTATGCAACAGTATCTCCAGCGCACCTGCGGCCATGCTTGGCAACGGCTGCGGTCCGAGCCCTGCGCTCATTGCAGTCTCCTGTAGAGTCCTAAGCAGCTTGTTGACAGCCGTCGGTCAGATGCCTTGGCCCGCGTGTCCTCACTCCTACCCGAATGGAGTCCGATGCGTCGTATTTTTTCTAAGCTGTGGGTGTTGGTAGTTGTGGTCTTCCTGAGCGCCGGCGCGCTGTATGCGCAGGCGGCTGCTGTTGCTGCTCCGAGCGAGGGAGCGCGGCTGCTATCGCTGGAAAAGGCCACGGCGGATGCGCGATCCTCCGGCGACAATGCGTGGATGCTGGTCTGTGCGGCGCTGGTGCTGCTGATGACTGGCCCCGGACTGGCGCTCTTCTACGGCGGTCTGGTGCGCAAAAAGAACATCCTCGGCACCATGATGCAGAGCTTTGCCATGATGGCGATCGTCAGCGTGGCCTGGGCCCTGCTGAGTTACAGCCTCGTCTTTGACGCGGGCACCAGCTTCATTGGCGGGCTCCACCATGCCTTCCTACGCGGGGTTGGCGCCGATCCGGACCCGGCGTATGCGGCGACGATTCCAGCGCAGACATTCATGATCTACCAGCTGATGTTCGCCATCATCACGCCGGCACTGATCACCGGAGCCTTCGCCGAGCGGATGAAGTTCAGCGCAATGGCCCTCTTTCTGCTCCTGTGGTCGATCTGTGTGTATGACCCGATGGCGCACATGGTCTGGGGCCAGGGTGGCCTGTTAAACGTCGCGGGCGGGCGCTTTCCTTGCCTGGATTTTGCCGGCGGCACGGTGGTGCACGTCACCTCCGGCGTCTCCGCACTGGTCTGCGCGCTCTATCTGGGCAAGCGCGTAGGCTACCCGAAGGAGAAGATGACGCCGCACTCGGTGGTGCTCAGCTTCATTGGAGCGTGCCTGCTGTGGGTGGGCTGGTTCGGCTTTAATGCGGGCAGCGCACTCTCGGCCGGGGCGCTCGCGAGCAGCGCTTTTGTCGCCACACATTTTGGCGCTGCTGCGGCAGCACTGGGCTGGATGCTCGCCGAGTGGATCCGCAACGGCAAGCCGAGCGCGCTGGGCGCGATCTCAGGCGCTGTCGCTGGACTGGTGGCGATTACGCCCGCCGCCGGCTTTGTGCAGCCCATGCCGGCTTTGGTCATCGGCTTTGCCGCAGGGCTCTTCTGCTACTTTATGGTCACGCGGGTGAAGCAATGGTTCGGCTATGACGATTCGCTGGATGCCTTTGGCGTGCATGGCGCGGGCGGCACGCTGGGCGCGCTCCTGACTGGTGTCTTTGCGACAAGTGTCGTCAACCCTGTCTTCAAAAGCGCGAATGGCAAGACGCTGCCGTCGGGGGTGATTCAAGGGAACTGGCACCAGTTGCTGAACCAAGGCGTGGGGGTGGCGATTGCGACCATGCTCGCGGCCATCGGTACGCTGATCTTACTGAAGGTGGTCGATCTGGTGATCGGCCTGCGCATGTCGACGGAGGATGAGGCGGAGGGCATGGATGTTACGCAACATGGGGAAGAGGGCTATGAGTGGGCATCGTAGCGAGAACTATTTGCGCCGCCGGACCGCACGTGCCACAACAGAGGTGAGGGCATGCAAAAGATTGAAGCCATGATACAGCCGTCCAAGCTCGATGCGGTGAAAGACGCGCTGCTGGAGATCGGTGTCGAGGGCATGACGATTCTGGAGGCGCGTGGTCATGGCCGTCAAAAGGGGCATACGGAGTTCTATCGCGGCCGCGAGTACGCTGTCGATCTGCTGCCGAAGATCAAGCTGGAGATGGTGGTGCAGGACGAGATCGTCGAGAAGGCGGTGAGAGCAATCATTGCAGCGGCACGAACGGGGCGCATCGGCGATGGCAAGATCTTCATCTCCAAAATCGATGAGGCGATCCGCATCCGCAACGACGAACGCGGCGAGTCGGCCCTGTAGCGATGCGAGGCCGGAGATGAACCGAAAATTCACTTCCGACAAGGAGGTTACTGCCTACTACGCGGAAGGCTTCTCCGGGCTGCGCCACACCTTTGAGCGCACGGGAAGCGGGCCGGGCGCGATCCGGCGCCGCAGCGCACTGGTGGATACAGTGGTTGAAGAGTTATGGCGTCTGCACACGGGCGAGGCGGTGTATGGTGTCGCGCTGGTGGCCACCGGAGGCTTTGGGCGCCGGGAGCTCTTTCCGTATTCCGACATCGACGTGCTGTATCTTTGCGCAGACACAGGGATCGAAGCTAAGTACAAAGAGACGATCCGTGGCTGCAATCAGGCGATGTGGGATACCGGCCTGCGCGCAAGCGCGGCCACGCGCACGCTCAAGGAGTGCGACCGGCTCTACCCCGATAACCCCGAATTCACGCTGTCGCTGCTGGACCGTCGCTTCCTCGGCGGCGATCAGGCGCTCTTCGACACGTTTGCCGAGCGGATGTTGCCGGCGCTCTTTCTGCGTGAATGGAGCGCAGTCGCGAACGCACTCGCGGAGAAGTCCCGCACGCGTCATGCGCGATACGGCGACACGATCTTTCACCTGGAACCGAACATCAAGGAGTGCCCGGGCGGCCTGCGGGACTACAACGTTGCGCATTGGCTGGCGATGCTGCGCTATCTGAACGAACACAAGCAGTGGCCTTCGAGCTCCAGCGATCCCTGCTTTGCAACGACGCACGACGATCTGGCCGCCGCATTCCAGTTCCTGAGTGCGACGCGCTGCTTTCTCCACTTGCGCGCGGACCGCGATGAAAACGCATTGAGCTGGCATGCGCAGGACGAAGCCGCCGGACGAAGCATCGGCCTCGAGACGGCGGGCACCGCGGACCCGGCGTACTGGATGCGCACCTACTATCGGCATGCGCGGACGGTCTCGCGCCGGGTCACTCTTCTGCTGGACGCTGTGCCGCCAGCGCGCGAGCCTTTCCTGCGCGCTCTCCGCAAACGCCGGGTGGTGCTGCCCGGTGTGCAGTCCAATGCCGTGCTGCCCGGTACAGGCATCTCTCCCGGCACGGGTGTGGTGCTGCGGGACGGCCGGGTGGACTTCGAAGACACTGGTGTCGCGAGTGATCCAGAAGCCGTACTGGGGATCTTCGCCGGGATGGCGGAGCATGGCTACCGTCTGAGCCAGCGCGCGGAGAATGCCATTGCCGACACTCTGCCGGTACTCGACATCCACCTGCCGGAAGGGCCGTTTCTGTGGAACGCGCTGCGGGGGATACTGCTCGGAAGCCATGCGGCAAAGACCCTGCGCACCATGCACGAGCTCGGCGTACTTGAGCTGCTGGTGCCGGAGTTTCACGGCATCGATGCGCTGGTGATACGCGATGCCTATCACCGCTACACCGTCGACGAGCACACCTTTCTGGCCATTGACAGCCTGCACGCACTTCGACGGTCGACCGTGGATTGGGAGCGGCCCTTTGCGTCGCTGGTGCGGGAGATCGATCGGCTGGACCTGACTCTGCTGGCACTGCTGATGCATGACACCGGTAAGGGCAGGCGCACCGGAGATCACACGACGGTGAGCGTGGAGCTGACCGAGAGCCTGCTCCACCGCTTGGACCTGGACTCTGAAGAGCGGGAGATTGTCTGCTGGTTGATCCGGGATCATCTGGAGATGTCTGCTGCGCTGCGCCGGGACATCTTCGATCCCGAGATGGTGAAGAGCTTTGCGGATCGTGTTGCGACGCCGCTGCGCCTGAAAATGTTGTGCTTGGTGACCTTCGCGGACATTCGCGCCGTCAGCCCGGAGGCGCTCACGCCGTGGAAGGCGGAGACACTCTGGCAGCTGTTTATCTCCACCTCGAACTACCTGGACCGAAATGTGGATGAGCAGCGCTACCACGCCGATGTGGATCCTGCTTGGCTGCGGCGTTTGGTTGCGTCCGTGCCTGGGCAGGAGCCGTCGCTGCGCGGCTTCCTGGAGGGCCTGCCGCAGCGCTACCTGCAGACGCGGTCACCGGAAGAGATTCGCGCACACCTCGCGATGGCGAGCGTCCTCGGCGAAGAACCCGTACAGGTCGCGCTGCGTGAACGGCGCCAGCTTTTTGAGCTGACGCTGATTACGCACGACCGGCCGATGCTCTTCGGGGACGTTGCGGGCGTGCTCTCGGGCTGGGGCATGAACATCGTGAAAGCAGACGCCTTCTCAAATGAGGCGGGTGTGGTGGTGGACAGCTTCGGGTTCGCAGACCCCTTCGGCACGCTCGCGCTCAATCCTTCGGAGCGGGAGCGGTTCACGCGGAGCGTACGGGATGTGGTGGGGCAAAAGGTGCGGATAGAGACGCTGCTGGGACGCAGGCGGCATGCGGGTTCCAAGCCGGCCAAGGTGCACGTCGAGACCAGATGCGAATTCGACAACGCAGCCTCCAGCCACAGCACGGTGCTGCAGGTGGTGGCGCAGGATGGGCCAGGGCTCTTGCGCGCCATTGCCCTGACTCTGGCGGGCCTGGGGTGCGACATCAAGGTCGCGCTCATCGACACCGAGGGCGAGATGGCCATCGACGTCTTCTACGTGACGCTTCGGCGGGAGAAGCTGGACGACGCAACCCAAGCCGAGCTTGGGGAGAGATTGCGGGAGAGCATTGCGAGCCTGCGCCCGGCGCTCGCCTCGCCTTAGCCTGCGGCGTACATCGGCCGGTCATCGGCATCTTCATGAGTGCTTAAGCATGGTCTGGGAAACTGCGGAGCATGAAGTTGCTGACCGCGGGTCGGGGCTGCGTGCGTCGATCCCACAGAATGCGTGACCTCCTCCGGGAGCGACAGCCACAAAGATAATAAGTATTATTAAAAATGAGATGCGACGCGGCAGTCGCAGCCGGAAGGATTGCGCCCTATCGTCTCGACTCTCACCAGAACTGCTCGCCGTGTTGGCCGGGCCGCCGTGTTGCTCGGCCTCTTCGTCAGCTCGGCCGGGTTTGCGCAGGAGAAGCTGACGCTTCACCAGGCAGTGAGCCGGGCGCTGGCGTCTAGCCCCGCGGCACGCGCCAGCGCAGAGCTTGTGAACACGCAGGTTGCAGGGGTGGAGCAGGCGAAGCTCCATCCAAACCCTCTGCTGATTCTCCAGTCGGAAGATATTCAGCCGTGGGCTAAGAACTTCTCTTACGCCAACAATACGGAAGAGTACGGATATGTGGGACAAGTATTTGAAACAGCGGGCAAGCGCGGCAAGCGGATCGCCTTCGCAAAGGCTGGTCTGGCACGAGCCGGATCTGAAAATACCCTTCGGCTGCGCACGCTGACCAGCCAGATTGCCACGGCGTACTGGGCAGCAGCAGCAGCGGCAGCCGCGCGCGATTTGTGGCAGCAGCAATTAAACGATTTCGATAATATCGTCCGCTACCATCGCGAGCGGGTGGGCGCGGGAGCTACGGCCGGCGTCGACCTGATCCGCATCCAAGTGGAGCGGGACCGGGTGGCGCTCCAGTATGAAGATGCGCTACGCATCGCGGAGCTACGCTCGATCGACTTGGCCCGCGAGATTGGGCTGGTGTCCGCAACGGGCGTTGCGACAGCCGAGTCGCTAGAGACCGTGTACACGCTGCCTCCGCAGCCAGTGGACACACTAATTGCCGGACGTGCGGACGTGCTTGCGGCAGAGCAGGGGCAATCAGCCGCTATGGCGGACGAGAAGCTCCAGCGGGCTATTGCTGTGCCGGATCCCGACTTGCTGGGCGGTTACAAGCGAAACGTTGGCAGCGACACGCTCTTCACGCAATTGCAGGTGCCGCTACCGTTCTTCAATCGCAACCAGGGAGAGATCGATCGTGCGAAATCGAATGAGCGCTATGCCGGAGAGATGGTGGAGCAGACGCGGCTGGTGGCACGGGCACAGATCCTCGGGGCAGTGGCGCAGTACAACCGGCTGGGGAACTCAGTGATGCATCTGCTGCCGGAGATGCGGCAACAGGCAAAGGAGAACGCAGCCATCATCAGCGATGCGTATGCATCCGGCGGCATGGACCTGTTGCGCTACCTCGACGCGAAGCGGACGGTGATCGACACCGAGCTGCTCGCGCTGGGAACGCTCGAGCAGTACCAGGACGCGGTCTCGCAGCTCAGGATTATTTATGGGGAGCAGCTATGAAAAGGAATGCAGCTCCTGGTCTCTTTCTCCTCGTGGCTTTATGCGTGAGTGGCTGCTCCAGTAGTGGCTCCTCTGGCAGCGGTTCGAGTGATAGCAGCAAGCCATCGGCCAGCGATAAGGCGGGTGGCCAGAACAAGAACGGAAACGCGCAAAAGAATAAGAACCAAAGCGGCGGGGGCAAGCAGGGCGGCTCATCGGATACGACGGGCCAGAGTGGCGGCTCGGGGGGCAGCCAATCAGGGGGTAGTAACTCTGGCAGCGGCAGCGATCGCATGGGCGGCACCACGGCCTTCAAAGTGACCGGAGAGCAGCAGGCGAGGGCTGGTATCAAGGTAGCGCTGATCGACGCTTCGCAGGTACAGCGCACTGTCTCTGCGCCCGCGCAGGTCATGATGAATGAAGAGCACACCGCTCACGTAGCGCCGATTGTCGATGGCTACGTGACCGCGATTATCGCCCAGCCTGGAAACACCGTGCGGCGCGGCGAGGTGATGGCGCGCGTACACAGCCACATCATCCACGAGACCATTGGAGTTATCGAGCAGGACTTGGCGGATATCGCGCGCAGGCAGGCAGCGATTATCTTTGAGCAGCAACGGGCCGAGCGATACGCGCACCTCTACAGCATTCAGGCGGCCTCTCTCGAGGAATCGCAGCGAGCCCAGCAGTCACTGCTCCAGGCGAAGAACGACCTCGCAGTCTCCGAGGTTTCGCTGCACACGGAGCGCGAGCACCTGGCGGACGTGCTGCAGGTTGCGCCCTCCTCCATCACGCCGGCGGAGCTTCCCGGGTTCGAAGACGTGCCGATCAAAGCAGCCATCAGCGGAACGGTAGTCTCGCGCACCATCGCACCGGGCATGGTGCTCCAGCCGGGCATGGAAGCCTTCACGGTGTCGAACCTGGACACCGTCTGGGTCGTTGCCTCCGTGAATGAAGCCGACCTGTCGCACGTGCGGCGAGGCGATACTGTGCAGGTCCGCACGAGTGCCTGGCCGAATGAGGTCTTCCGCGGCCGGGTCACGCTGGTCGGGAGCGTGCTCGATCCGGCGACGCGCACGATCCAGGTGCGTGCCACCATTCCCAACCCGGGAGGACGGCTGAAGTCGGCGATGTTTGCCACCGCGGAGATTGGGGGCGGCGATACCAGGCAGGCGATCTACGTTCCGGAGGAGGCGCTGCAAGACATCAATGGAGTCGAAAGCGTCTTTACCACGGACGATGGCATCACCTTCAATGCGCAAGCAGTCAAGGTGGGGAGGCCTGTCGGCCACCAGGTAGAGGTGCTCGAAGGACTCAAAGCGGGCCAACACGTAGCCGTGGCGGCCACATTTATGCTCAAGTCCGAACTACTCAAGAGCTCGGTGGGCGGAGACTGAGATGCAGCGCATCGTCGATTTCTTCCTGAACAATCGCTGGCTCGTGCTCATGCTGCTTCTGGCCATGGTGTTGGGCGGCGTGATCGCACTATTGCACCTGCCGCTCGAGGCCTATCCCGATCTCACCAACGTGCAGGTTGTCGTCACCGTGCAGGCTCCGGGCATGTCCCCCGTCGAGGTCGAGCAGTTGGTCACGTTCCCGCTTGAGACCACCATGCTGGGCCTGCCAAGCCTCCAGATCGTGCGCTCGACTTCCAAGCTCGGGCTCTCGATGGTGACGATTATCTTTGACGACTCGATGAACCTGTATCGAGCGCGTCAGATCGTCTCGGAGCGGATGAGCGAGGCGCGCAGTCTCCTTCCGCCGGGGATGGAGCCGCAGATGGGTCCCATGGCGACGGCCTTCGGCGAGGTCTACCAGTACACGGTGCAGGCCCCGAAGATGTCCTTGATGGACATCAAGTCGCTCCACGACTGGCAGATCCGCTACGACCTGGCCTCGGTCTCCGGCGTGAGTGAGATCAACTCCTGGGGCGGCTTCATCAAGCAGTACACGGCAGAGGTGGATCCAGCCAAGCTGCGCCAATACAACCTCACGTTGCACGATGTGGTGGCGCGCATCGAGGCCAACAACGCCAACTTCGGCGCCAGCTACATCCAGCACGCGGGGCAGGAGTACACCGTACGCGGACTGGGGCGCGCGGAGAGCCTGGACGACATGGGCAAGCTAGTCGTCTCCACCACTAACGGGACGCCCGTTCTGCTGCGCGATGTCGCGGAGCTGAAACTCGATAACGTGATCCGCCACGGCGCCGTCATGCACGATGGCAATGGCGAAACCATGTCGGGCATGGTCATCATCCTGAAAGGACAGAACGGCCAGCGCATCATCACTGAGGTCAAGCAGAAGATCGCCGCCATGAAGCTGCCCGGCGGAGCCAAGATCATCCCGTTCTACGACCAGTCAGACGTGATCAACGCGACGGTACACACGGTCAAGAAGAACCTGATCGAAGCCGCAATCCTGGTCATCGCGATCCTGCTTATCTTCCTCGGCGATTGGCGGGCAGCGCTCATCGTCGCCAGCACCATACCGCTCGCTCTCCTGTTTGCCTTTATCGGTATGGATGTCTTCGGCGTCTCCATCAACCTGATGAGCCTAGGCGCCATTGACTTCGGCACCATCGTGGATGGCTCCGTCGTCATGGTTGAGAACTGCATGCACCGCATGGAAAGTGAGGGTGAGGGCGACGAGAATCGCGGCGGAAGACGGCGGGAGGAGGACAAGCCCAGTCTGCTGGAACTGGTGCGCGGAGCAGCGCACGAGGTAGCGCGTCCCATTATCTTCGGCGTTCTCATCATCATCTCCGTCTACCTGCCGGTGCTCACGTTGCAGAGCCTGGAGGGCCGGATGTTCCGCCCCATGGCCGTAACCGTCGTCTCCGCGTTGACCGGGTCTCTGCTGTTTGCGCTCTTTGCTGTACCCGCTATCTGTTCGGTCGCGCTACGCGGTCACAAGAAAGGAAATAAGGTGAAGCAGGGAAAGAAAGACTGGTTCTCCCGCCTGCGCGACAGCTACGGCCGCTCCCTGCGCAAGAGCGAAGCGCACCGCAAGCTGATCCTCATCGGCGCACTGGTGTTGATCGTGGTCGCACTCGGGTCCGTGGTCTTTATCGGCACCGAGTTTATGCCCACCCTCGATGAAGGCTCGCTCGTCGTCACGACCAAACGGCTGCCCGGGATCTCGCTCACACAATCGATTGCTATCAGCGATCAGGTGGAAAAGATCATCCGCAGCTTTCCGGAGGTCTCGACCGTCGTAACCAAGCTGGGCCGTCCCGATCTCGCGACCGAGGCCATGGGTGTGTATGAATCCGATTCGTATGTGAACCTCTGGCCCAAAAACCGCTGGAAGTGCTGCAAGACCAAAGAGGAGCTATCCAGCAAGCTCCAGAAGGCGCTGGAGCAGATCCCCGGTGTCACCTATGAGTTCACGCAGCCCATGGAGATGCGCATTGCGGAGACCATCACCGGTGTGCGCGGCGATGTCGCCCTGAAGGTCTTTGGCCCGGACCTGAATACACTTGAGGATCTGGCACAGCAAGCTTTGGGCATCATCTCCGCCGTTCCCGGAGCCTCTGAGCCGCAGATGGAGCGTATCTCCGGCGAGGCGCAGCTGGAGATGCGCATCGACCGCGCCGCCGCGGCGCGCTACGGCCTGAACGTCTCCGATATTCAGGAGACGGTAGAGAGCCTGGTGGGCAGCCGGCAAATCTCCGAGATGATCGAGGGCGAACAGCGTTACCCCATCGCTGTGCGCCTGCCGAGCTCGATGCGCAACGACATCGACACCATCCGCGGACTACAACTCAAGGCGCCCGGAGGCGAACTGGTCCGTCTCGACCAGGTCACGGAGATCCGCACCGTGCGCGGCCCGGTCCTGATCAATCGTGAAGATGCACACCGCCGCTCCGTCGTAATGACGGACGTCCACGGGCGCGACCTGGGTGGCTTCGTCAAAGATGTGCAGGCGCGTATCGCGCAGCAACTCACAATTCCCGCAGGCTATCGGTTGGAATGGGGCGGCCAGTATGAGAATGAGCAGCGGGCACAGAAACGCCTTATGCTCGTGTTGCCGCTTTCGCTGCTCATCATTGCCAGCCTGCTCTACGCGACCTTTAAAAATCTCCGCCAGATGTTTCTGATCCTGAGCATCGTGCCTCTGGCCTTCGTGGGCGGCATTGCTGCACTGTGGCTGCGCGGCATCAACCTCAACCTCTCAGCCTGTATCGGTTTCATCGCGCTCTTCGGTGTGGCCGTGCTGAATGGGGTGGTGATGGTGAGCCATATCAACTTGCTGCGCAAGAACGGCCTTGATCTGGACGATGCAGTCCATCAAGGTGCGTCGGACCGCCTCCGGCCAGTGCTCATTACGGCCACGGTGGCCAGCCTCGGATTCATTCCCATGGCCGTAGCCACCTCACGCGGCGCGGAGATCCAACGACCTCTGGCTACGGTCGTGATTGGCGGTCTGATCACCGCAACGGTGCTGACCTTGTACATTCTGCCGCTCATGTATCCCTGGTTCAGCCGTAAGATTAGCTTCGGTCCGACGGGCAAACAGCAGGAGCATGAACCGGAACCCGTGGCCGCTTCGCACGCTTGAGGTGCTGGGAAGTGATCAGTTGCGGCGTTCGGGCCAGAACATGTGCGGAACAAAGCGGTCAGAGTTACGCACGATTGGAGTTGTGGCCTCGCGCACTCCAAGGCCGCAAGGCTGCCCATCCACAAGCCAGCTGCCGAGCACGGCCCAGTTGCCATCCGTGCAAGGAACAGGCGCGAGTGCCTGATAGATCCAGCCATCCTCCAGATATGGACCGTCTGTGATGGCGATAGTCTTATCGCCGGCAACGAGTGTGATGTTTGAGCCTTCGCGACCAAACAACGGCTTCCGCACATAGCTGCGCAATTCGTGAGGGTGATCGAAGTAAGCAGGGAGCAGCAACTCGTGGTTTGGGAAGAGCTCCCAAAGGATAGCCAAAAGCGCTTTGTTGGACCACATCATCTTCCAGATCGGCTCCATCCATTGCGTTCGACCCTGCTCGGGATGCTGTCCTTTCGTCATCGTGTCCAAAGCGAAGAGACCGAACCTCTCCTTCAGCAGCTTTTCCCATGGATATAGCTTGAACAAGGACCCGATCGGTTGGTCGCCTTGATCGACAAAGCGCCTCTCCGTGTTCGACCAGCCTATTTCCTGCATCGCGATTGAGAAAGTCCGCAGTTCGGCCTCTCGTGCGGTATCCCGCAGGTATGCGATCGTGAGCACGTCCTCCTCGGCATCTTCATGTCCGAAGTACACTGGCTGCGCCAGGTAAGGAGCGAGGTCCTTCCATTTTGCCACGAGCTTCTCGTGAAGAGAGTTGAACTGATCCCCCGCCGGAAAAACATCCTGAAGCCAATACCACTGGATCACTGCGGCTTCGACGAGTGACGTCGGCGTATCTGCGTTGTACTCGAGCAGCTTCAATTCGTGCCCGTCAAAGGCGAGATCCATCCGTCCGTAGAGAGCGGGCGGCTCGGCCTCCCACGTACGCTGGATGTGCGGAATCGCTTCGTGGGGAATGTGCATGTCGGCGAAGCGATTCTTCAACAGAATGAAGTCGCCGGCCTGGAGACACATCCGTTGCAGTTCAGCAGTCGCAGCTTCGATGCGATCGAGCTCTGGGGAGGAAAACTCCCAATAAGCAGACTCATCCCAGTACGGCCTCTCGTCAACCGAGTGGAAGCTCATACCTTGGGCCTCTACTAGACTCCGCCAGTTCGGTCGCGGAGCTATGCGGCGTCGCTGCATGAGAGCACTTCTCCTGCTTTCTGTGTCTTTCGACAGAGGTTACATGCGGCTTCTTTAAACGGAAAGCTGCGTAGGCGTGCTCTCTCCGTACACCTATAGGAGAAATGCTCTACTCGCCGTGCGCTCCGCCTTCCCCTTCGCCGAAGCCGCCACGGGAGACATGACCCGACTCTTCGGAGGCTGGGTGTCCGCTGCCACCGTAGACTGTGTCGCCCGTACGTCCTCCGCTCGATCCGCCATAGCGGTAAGCGTAACCGCCTGATCCAGTGTGAGCAGAGCAGTTCGTGTCAGGAACGATATGGCCTTGAGCGTCCACACAGTTCCGGACTTCCTGCTGCGGTGAGCGGCAGCCATAGAGCAGCGTTGCTGCTGTGACTGCCAATAGAGCGGCTTGAACATGACCCGACTTACGCATGAGATTTCATCTTGCTTGTCAGAAGAACAATCATCAAGAGGAAAGTACGCGCGGTCCATGACGATTGGAACGTCATTTATGATGACTGCCTATGCGCAAATGGGCTCTTGTGGGACTAGCCGCGGTAGCGATGCCCTTCTGCCTGGCTCAGGCAGGCGACTCAACCACCACTCTGCTTGAAAAGCTGGCAAATGCGCCGGGGCCTCCAGGAGCCGAGGAGCCGGTTCGCGCCATTATGGTAAGCGAGATGAAGCCGTTCGCCTCGTCGATTAAGTACGACGGTATGGGATCGGTGATTGCGCAACAGGGACAGAGCGGGCCGCGCATCATGATCGATGCGCACATGGATGAGCTGGGTGGCATGGTCCGACGCATTGCTCCTAGCGGCCTGCTCACCATGCAGATGCTTGGCGGCTGGCTCGATCAGGCGCTCGTCGACCAGCGCTGGGTCATCATAGGCGCGAAAGGGCCCGTACACGCGGTCACCGGCATCCGCGACATTCACGTCGTCCCGCTCGACGAACGTACGCGCGTCTACCCGCGGGATTCCCTGTTTCTCGATATCGGCGCCAAGAGCGTGGAAGAGGCTGCTGCGATGGGGATAGAGCCCGGTGATCCAGTAGTGCCAGACTCGCCCTTTCTCATCATGAACGGATCGGACAACTATCTCGGCAAAGCTTGGGATGACCGCATTGGCTGCGCCGTTCTAGTGGAAGCCATGCGGCGCACGGCAAAGATGCCGCATACGAATCAGCTCTTTTTTGTAGCAACCACGCAGGAAGAGATTGGGCTGCGCGGCGCGAAAACGGCAAGCCAGGTGGTAAAGCCTGACATCGGCATTGCGATCGAAGGTGGCATCACGGGAGATGTTTTTGGCGGCCATCCGGATGAGACACAGGCCAGGCTTGGCGCTGGTCCGGGCCTCTTCCTCTATGATTCAAGCGCTCTGCCGAATCGCAAGCTGGTCTCGCTGGTGAAAGGGACAGCGACGGCGAAGAAGCTCCCTCTGCAGCTTGATTTGGTGCAGGGCTACGGCGATGACTCGGCGGAGATGCAGGGAAGCAATGGCGGAACGCCGACGGTGAACCTGGTTGTCCCGGTGCGGTACACGCATTCGCATAACGGGATCGTCAACCGCCGCGACTTCGACCAGACCGTTGAGTTGGTTACCGCGCTGCTTAGCAGTCTCGATGAAAAGACGGTGGATCAGGTCCGGGATTTTACTCCGGGCAAATAGCGCTCGGAGCAGCGCACGCGACTGCAGCGCAGATCCCATCTATGTGTATGCAAACCTTCTCCAGCGGCGGCGTGCCGATCCGCATCATGGGCGAAAGTCACTCGGGCGCCAAGCGACCGGCGCTTATCATTCTGCACGGGGCGGGTGGCAATCTTTCCTACTGGTGGAATGCCATCGCGAGCAAACTGGCTCTTTTTGGCGTGGCTTGTTTTGCTCCGCAGTATTTCGAGCGGACGGGAACCGAGAGAGCTACTGGAGCGCTCATTCGCGATGGGAAGCACTTTCCGCTCTGGCTGGAAACGGTTCGCGATGCAGTCGGATTTGTTGCAGCACAGCCCGGAGTCGATGCAAGCCGCATCGCGGTTCTCGGGGTATCGCTGGGTGCTTACCTGGCGATGGCACTGGCGGTCGACGATCGACAGCTGGCTGCGGTCATCGAGATCTCCGGCGGCGTCCCTGAGGAGTGGGCCACGCGTATGCATTCCGGGATGCCACCGATCCTGATCGTGCATGGCGCAGACGATACAGTTGTTCCGGTAAGTGAAGCTCGCAAGCTGGAAGGTGCACTTCAGCGGGCTGGCGTTACCTACGAGAGCCGTATCTTTGAGGGCCAGGGGCACTGGCTATCAAGGGAGGCACAAGTTGAGGCGCTTGCCACTGCAGGGCAATTCCTATTTCGGCATTTACAGCCAAGGCCATGATGAAAGCTTCGACGTGCTTTCCGGAGTAACGATCTCGTTTAAAGCTGCGGCAGGAGGCCGTTTGGTCCTCCTGCCGGCTAGAGGTGATGGTTAGTTACTCGGGTTTCGCAACAGACGAACCCCAGAGCGCGGTGGATCCCCAAAGGGCTGTAGAACCCCAGAGCGCCGTAGAGTTCTGGTCAGCGGACTGGGCCGCGGTGGCTGCAGAGCCCCAAAGAGCTGTAGAACCCCACAGGGCAGTTGAGCCCCAGAGGGCAGTCAGTCCGGCAGGAGCGCTCGAACCCCAGAGGGCCGTTGCGCCGGAAGCCGCTGAAGATCCCCAGAGGGCAGTGAATGCCGCCGGATCGCTCGAGCCCCAGAGCGCGGTGGATCCCCAAAGAGCTGTAGAGCCCCAGAGAGCCGTAGAGCCCCAGAGAGCGGTCTGGCTGCCGATTGCCGAACCCGTGCCGTCGTTGACAAAAGCAGCGCTTCCATACACAGCGTTGGACCCCCACAGAGCGGTCGACCCCCACAGAGCAGTCTGATCAAATAGCATGTAGGCGCTGTTATTTACTGGGTTGTAGACAGCCGTAGGTGAGATCGCAGCTCCCCCCTGCTTCGGAAACTTGATGTGTTTGGCGTCGGCGATCGTGACGGGAAGGTTGAGGTATCCAGCACCGACGGTGAAGACGTCGTAGTTCGCTTTATAGGTAATGCCGGAGGCCGGATCCGTGACGCGGGAAGTACGAGGAAAATTAGTTTTCGTAGCGTCCTTCATGAGCAACGCCTTAACCTGATCTGGCGTGAGGTTTGGAGCAGCCTGCAATAGAACGGCCACAGCCCCGGAGGTCACGGCGGTCGCCATGCTGGTGCCGCTCATAGGAATGTAGCTAATAGACGGGATGGAAGCGCCACTCACGACATAGTCGGACTGATAGACGAAGTATTGTGGATTGCCGGTGTTCGCCTGGTCCTGGGCTACGAGAGTGCTACCAGTTGCCATCAGACTTGGGACCAGATTGCCGGGAGCGACAAGGTCCGGCTTCACAATCTGATCGATAAGAGCAGGCCCCTTCGAACTGTAGCTCGCAATCTGATCGTCTGCTGGGTCAGGGGTGTGCATGCTCTTCATCGCGCCGACGGTAAGGACGTAAGGATCGTTTCCTGGAGCCGTAATAGTACCGTAGCCTTCGCTATTCACGATCTGCGCACGACCATAGTTACCCGCTGCGGCCACAACGACGAATCCCGCCTGGTACGCCCGCTCGACTGCCTGGCAAAGTGGGTCCTGCTTGTAGCTTTCAAAGACAGGGCGGCCCAGCGAGAGATTGATGACGCGAAGGTTTGCCTGCGGGTACTGTTGCTTTAACTGAATAGCGGCATCGAGCGCTGCAATTACGGTGGAGTCAGTCGCCTGTCCCGTGCTGTCGAGGACGCGCAAGTTGACTAGGTAAGCTCCTGGAGCGACACCTTTGAAGGTGCGGAAGTACTGGCTTCCGGTGGAGTTCGCGCCTCCTCCGGCAATCAGGCCGGCTACGTGGCTGCCGTGACCGTACGCATCCGCAACGCTGGCGTCATTCGGCACGAAGCTCTGTCCGTACATAACTCGGCTGATCAGCGATCCCGAGTCTGAACTATTGTCCGAACCATCGTTCGGACCGGACTTACTCTTTCCCTTGGGTGAACTCATTGAATTGAGGTCGCTGAAGTTACTCGCAATGCCACTGTCGATGACCACAACGCCCACACCGGTTCCATCGTATCCTTGGGACCACGCCTGGGGAGCAAACACGGCCTCGGCGGCATACTCTGCGGTCATTTTGCCGATTTTGTGATCAACGCTTACGTGCAGCACGTCAGGGTTGTTCTGCAATGATCGCAGTGCTGACCCAGGAACGCTTGCAGCCATAGCGGGCGCGCCCTGAAACACACTCTTCACCTTTCCATGCATTCCTTCGATCTGCTGTTGATGAGTGATTGTGGGCGGAGTTGCATACTGAATGATGACGTTCACAGCGTCTGCGGAATCGATATGCTCCAGGTCCGGAGAAAGCTTGTGATCTCCGGCCATCGCGTAAGAGGATGCGCAAAGTGCCACGTATCCCCAGAGTAAGTTCTTGCTCCACTTCAATGTCACACGGTCTCCATAATTAGTAGCTTGGGGACACCTTTAGTTGCTGCTAGGTGAGGCTGCCTGAATTAAGCTATCTCTGCTCGGACACGGTAGACAATTTCAGAAAATAGTTTCGAAACACCTAGGTAATGGCAGGCGTGAGGCTTGTTCCAGAACGAGACTGTCGGCTAAGTGGCTGTCTTTTTTGACAGTCGCCTATGGACTTCAGTTCTGGCGAGAATTGCCTGGAGGATACTTCCAGAAGGTATTGGGGCTCTACAGGAAGGGCAGCAAGCAGTGCCTTCGTATGTGGGTGCTGAGGTGAGGTTAAGAGCTCGCGGGTCGTTGAACATTCCACAATCTGGCCTTCATGCAGGATTGCGATTCTATCGCTGAGTTGAAAGACAGACAGGAGATCGTGCGAGATGAAAAGCATCGCAGTGTCCCCATTGCGAGCCACGCGTGAGAGCAGTTGGATAATTTCAGCTTGTGTGATGGGGTCCAGGGCGCTAGTCGGCTCGTCGGCGACCAACAGACCGGGCCTATGCAGAAGAGCGGTTACGATCAGGATGCGCTGGGCTTGACCCACGCTGATTTGAGACGGACGACGGCGCAGAAACTCCTCGTCTGCGGGAAGCTGCACGCTGCGCATGAGAGTGCTCAATGCGTCCCGGTCGAGCCGGACGGCGCGCGCGTGATGTGCCTTCCAGGCTTCCTCAAAATGTTGAAGAAGACGCAGTGCCGGATTGAGCGAAGCCAATGGGCTCTGAGGAATGAGTGCGATCAATCTCCCACGTATCTGTCGCAGTTGCGATTCGGAGAGGTCGAGCAGATTCTGACCAGCAAAGTCGATGCGTCCCTCCGCCGAGCCGCCACTCCAGTGCAGCAGACCAAGCAGGCTGTTGACCAGTGTGCTTTTTCCAGCACCGCTCGATCCTACCAGGCCCAGCACCTCACCCCGGCGGAGATTGAATTGAACGTTCCGCAGCACCTCTCGCTTCCCATAGCGAGCTGAAAGATCTACATCGAGCAGGGGTTCTCGCGCGGCACGGGGCAGATTTAGCGTGTTTTCAAGCGCATCCATTCGACTCTCCAGAACGTTTGCGGGAACAGCACCGCGGGCTGGGCATCCGCAATGCGGGGGTTGATCGCAGACACTGCATTCCGGTTGACCAGATAGATGAAGGGCTCCTCTTGCCTCACGATCACTTGAAATCGGTCGATAGCTTGCTTGCGTTGCACAAATTGATTCGTGCTCGCTTGCAGTTGCATCAGCTTATCGATCTCCGCTTCCCACGGGGTAGCAGGCACGCGTTCCTCGGGATTCCATTGGTGGTTCGCGGAGCTGCTAAGCCAGATGTTCATCTGAGAATTGGGATCGGGGTCTACGTTCGTCAAGCCCAACAAGCAACCTTCGTAATCGAAGCTATGCATGATACGGGTGATCAGAGCCGGGAAGTCAAGTGAAACGAGACGAACCTGAATGCCTAACCGGCTTAAATCCTGCTGAATAAGGACAGCCATTTTTTCGCGTTCGCGGTTGCCTGCGTTGGTGAGGATGGATAGCTCTACCACGTGGCCACCCGCGTCATAGAGAGCTTCACCACGCTTTTGGAAGCCATCCTGTGCAAGCAATTGGAGCGCGCCGGAGGGATCAAAAGGTATGGCGGCAAGTGTGTTGTTGAACCAGATCCGATTTGCTGGGGAGATAGGTCCGCGCGCCGGAATACCATGTCCTTCGAGCGCGATGCGCACGAGATCGTTCCGATTAATGGCGAGCGAGATGGCTTTGCGAAAGTTGTGAGAACGGAACCATGTTTTCTTATAGCCCGGAAGAGGTGCGTTGGCGACCTGATTGAACCAGAGCTGTTCAGAATCGAGAGACGGACCAAGGTCGGCAACTCCGGTCTCAGGATGCATGGAAAGCACATGCATCTGGTCCGGCGAGACATCGTTAATCAGCTGCAAATCGCCGCGCAGGTACTGTGATAACTCGAGATCGCGATTTTGTTGAATCAGAAGCTTCACTTGATCGACATATGGAAGCTGCTGTCCCTCCCTGTCGCGCTTCCAGTAGTTCGGGTTTCGGCTGAAGAGCAGGTAACTACCGCGATCGTACTGGCTGAGCATGTAAGGCCCTAGGACGACCTTGCCTGTAGCGGCCGGTGCGCCGGCATGCTGAATGGAGACGCCATCAAAGGCTTCAGCGAGGCCGACCACGTGCCCAGGAAAGGTGAAGCTGACTACGACAGGTCCTGACTGGTGAGCAACGATGGTCCCCGGAGCCGTGCGGAATGCGTCGGCCGCGGGGGCGTGAATCGCCGAATCCATAAGGTGCTGCACACTCCAGATCACATCCGCGGCTGTCATCGGGGAACCGTCCGAGAAGCGTACGCCCTGACGCAGGGTGAACGTAACCGTTTTGCCATCAGGGAGCGTCTTCCAGGAGGTCGCCAGCTCCGGTTCCAGCACCTGCGTCCGACGATTCATGCGGACCAGCGATCCCTGTGTAAGATAGCGAACCGCTTCGGAGGCATTGTCGTCGACCATGACCGGGTCCAGGGTTCTGGGTTCCGAATGCAGCGCCCAGACCAATTGCGAAGCGGCATGCGAATAGCTTGGATGGGCGAGGAAGATCAGCATCCCGAGAGCAATCAGGCAATGGCGAAGAAGGTAGTTCACGCTGAACCCTCCTCAAGTAAGCAGAGCTGGAGCGATCCAGTCACTAAGATCAGAGCGACGAGGGGAATCAGCTGCAATCGGGAGCCGGTCCAGGCGTTATAGCTTTCCAGATCGTGGAGCATGCCACCCCAGGAGGGGAGAGGCTCGGCCGTACCCAAGCCAATTAGGCCTAAGTTGACTTCCGCTACAAGAAAGGCGGGTACAGCAATCAGGAATTGCGCGAGAAGGAGCGGCCGCAGGTTGGGCAAGAGGTGATGGCTAAGTAAGCGCGCATTTCCCGTTCCTTGCGCCCTTAACTGCGTCATCCACCAGGATTGCTGCATGGAAAGAACGCCTCCGCAGACCACGCGCGCGCAGGCCGGCCAACCAAAGCAGGCCAGCAGGAGATATGTAGTGAGAGTTGACACCATAGGAGAAGTATCCAGTGGCATGAGGCCACGTAAGATCATGACCAGAAAAATCCAGGGGAGCGCCACCAGGAGATCGCAGAAGACCAGAATGACTCGCCTGTAGTGACGGGTAAGGCTGCCGGCCATGAGGCCGACCGCTCCCGCAAAGACTGTGGAGAGGAGGGCTGCGGAGGACGAGAGACCGAGCGAGAGCAAGGCGGCAAGCGCTAAGCGGGTGAGCCGGTCCCGTCCTAGGCCATCGGTGCCAAAAGGATGATGCAGGGAGGAGGGTCCCAGGACGGCATTACGATCCTGAGCGTCATAGGTCTTCCATCTCGCGAGCGCGGCGATCAGCGAAAGAAAGAAGACAAGCCAGAGAAACCTGGCGGCGAAGCTACGTAGTGTATTCAGGCGGCAGACTCCGGGCCCCAGTTGGACAAAGAGCCGGCCAAAGCGACCGCGGTTGAAAAGATGAAGGTAACCATCACTAGAACAGGCAGATCGCGATTGAGTGACGATTGCCATGCAAGTTTGCCAAGGCCGGCCTGGTCAAACAAAACCTCAACCGGAACAATCGCGGCTAGCGCCGTCATTACGGACATGCCGGCGAGCGGCAGAAGTTGAGCCGTGAGCTGCGGAAGAACATATCGTGTGAGCAGCCGGAAGTACCCAATTCCGAAGCTTCTGGCCGTCGTCACGTGAGGGGCCTTCCATGCTTGACGGAGGAGGGAATGCAAAAACCGAAAGACGCGTGCCGCAACCAAAATAGCGAGCACAATCACTGGGCTGCCATGGTTTGCAACAATGCATACAGTAACGAGCGCTCCGGCAGGAATCGCGAGCGCAATGGCAGAGATCGCCGTAGCGCCTGCTTCGTAGCGCACAAACGACCTGGTGCCGTATGGCAGAAGAAGGGCCGCGACTGATACCCAGCTCAGCAGCAAAGCTTCGGTCAGTAGCTTTAGACTGTCTCCGATACGACTCTCCACGATCTCCAGGACGGGAACATCCCAAGCGCGAGAGCGGCCAAAATCCAAGCGCATCCAGCTCCGGCTTAAGCGCCAACATGTGATGAAAACATTTGGTTGCGCTTGTTGATCCGCGGTTAACTGATCTCTGACTGCCTCGCCATAATGGGCGTCCATCTCTCGCTCGTCGCTAAAGAATCCGGGCGCGAGTCGCATCAGAGCGGCAGTGCCGAGAGCGACAGAGGTGGCGAGCAGAATTACAGGAAGAAGACTGATTGCTAGCCGCCGGAGAATGATCAATAAGGTCACGGATGTCACTGCCGATCAGCCCCGGGCGACTGCCAAAGGAGCAGAGACAGGACGCTCGGGCCGGGTACTCCGCAGGCGCTTAGCACTCTTCAACTCTCTATCGGCGGCCGCCATAAGATCCTCTGCCGTGGCGCCATCTTGAGGAAAGCAGGCCAACCCGAGACTGGCTGTGGCCTGATGCTGATCCGCAAAGATGTCGAGAGAAGCAGTGCGGATAGCTGCGCGAAGATCGCGGATGCGAGCCTCCGCTGTGCGAGCATCCAGTCCGGGAAAGACGAGAGCGAGTTCGTCGCCTCCGGTGCGCGCGAGGCTGTCACCCTCACGAATCGTTCCACGGAAGCACTCTGCTAAATGGCTCAGCAGGCGATTGGCTTCCACGTGACCGAACTGTTCATTGACTTGCTTGAAGGAATCCATGTCGCATATAAGGAGGCTTAGCGGTTGGTTGCCAGCGGCACACCGCTTTAAGTCATCTTGCAGGCGAGCAAAGAAGGCTCGAGAATTCAAAGCTTTGGTTAGGAAGTCTGTGGTCGTCTGCGTTTCGGTAAGGTGATAACGGATGGCATTCTCGATCGAGAGTGAGAGGTGAGGGCCGATCTCTTGCATGAGAATTAAGTTGTCTCTTGTAAATGCGTCCCCGCGCACGGCGTAGAGAACCAGCGTTCCGAGTATCTCCCCTTGGGGATTCTCGAGTGGAACGGCGAGTGCCGAACGCAACTTACTATATTTCGTTGTGTCGTTTAGGTAACCGGGTTCTACCGATGGATTGCCATTTACGATTGGCAAGCGGTTCTGCGCCACCCAACCAGAGAGCCCTTCCCCCAGCGGGATTTTCAAAGAAGAGAAGAGATGCTCATCTTCTCCGGTAACGAATTTAGGAAGAAGATGGTTTCCATGCCGGATGTAAACCGCCAGCGTGTCAAACGCAATGACTCTTTTGAGATTTGAAGCAAACTTCGAGAGTGTCTCGTCCAAGGAGAGCGAGCCGTCTAAAGTTTTTGCAAGTTCAAGAACCGCCTCTGTGGCGTGCACTGATAGCTCCACATCAACCGATGAGGCGATGTTAGGAGATAGAAGCGCATCCATACCATTGCTTTCAAAGCCGGCGCCTGGTTCGTCTCCGCGCTTCACTTTGATGTGGACGTTCAGTGGCGCCATGGCAGCGCCTTCCTTGCGGGCCATAGTTTCTAATTCTTCGCAGCGGCGGTCGAGGACCTCAACTATGCGCGGATCGAACTGCGTGCCCGAAAGCTGGCGCACATGCGTCATGGCTTCGCTGAGCGAGAGAGCGCGCCGATACGGCCGGTCGGTCGCCAAGGCATCCAGGCAATCGACGGCCGTGAGGATGCGAGCTCCAATTGGAATACTCTCGCCTGCCAGTCCATCCGGGTATCCTTTTCCATCCCAACGCTCGTGGTGGGAGCGAACGATCGGTGTTACTGGGTAAGGGAAGTTAACCCGTTCCAGGATCTCCGCACCAACGACCGGATGAATCTTCATCTTTTCAAATTCTTCGGGCGTAAGCTTGCCCGGCTTATTGATGATGTGTTCCGGTACCGCGAGTTTTCCTATGTCGTGCAGCAGAGCCGCGGCTCGCAACGCCTCCATTTGCTGGGCATCTAGCCCTAGTTCTTTACCAACCTCATAGGCATAGACACGCACGCGGCAGAGATGGTCATGCGTGTTCTGATCTTTAGCCTCGATCGCCAAAGCTAACGTTTCAATGGTGCGTAGATGGAGGTCGGCCATCTGACCGATATGCTTCTTTTGCTCCTGCAAACGCTCCAGATAGTTGCGATAAGAGACATACACTGCCCAGGCGGCTGGAAAGATCAGAAGCGATGTTGGCCAGCCATAGCGCAGAGTGATGAACTGTATCACCGAAGCTATAACTGCTCCGAAAAGGTAAAAAGGTAAATACCAGTTAAAAGTATCGAACCACAAAGACAAGACGGGACGGCCTTGTTCCCATGCAAGAATGGTTGCGACTGGCGCCGTATTCGCCAAAAAGTAAACGGCGCTGGCAAGTGCGAGCGCAATCCCCAAAGGAGCATGGAAATGAAGGAGTTGCTGATAGGTGAAGGAAGCCAGAAAGATAGCAGCTGCAATATTGGCAGTGTTAAAGGCGATCTGAATCGGCCTAAAGCCTTTGCGCACCTTAAAAAGGCATTGGACAAGGACTGATAGACATCCGGCTACCATGGCCTCCGCCAGCGTAAGTTGCATGAAGGCCAACAGGATAAAGACGAAGTTCACGGACATGGTTCCATTCCCATCGGTGCGGGGGATGGTTACTTTCATGCCGGAGGCGAGGAGTATAAGGCCCAGGTAGGTGAAGAAATGCAGTGGCTCGATCCAGACCGGATGGATAGCCACGCGGAATAAAACCAAGATTCCCACCGTGATCATTAATCCGATAAAGATTTTCGCCTTCAAGCTCATGGTCTATCGCTTTTCCGATTATGCGCAACACTGTGACGATATATCGCTCTGACTCTCCCAACCCGGGAAATAAGGTAACGTGTGCTGCAACTTTTTAGGGAGAACTACCTTGACTTGGCCGTGTTCTCTAAGTTCGAAAAGCTGAAGGGTGCGGATCGGCCCCGGCGCAAGCTGGCCGCTAGCCCCCTTTGTGCCGTTTGCAATGGAAGCCTTCGGAAGTGCCGTAGTTGTGTTCACACAGTACGTATCGGCAGAACTGGAAACTTCTTTAATCTCCGCAAAGCATCGAGGCTGCAAACCCGGGTGGGAACTGTTCTCGCTGGTATTCCCCGTGGGAGCAACGCCGGTTACGGGTTAGCGCATCCTTCTTCGCGAGAGCAAAGGAGTAAAAATATGAGGATGAGACGATTGCTAGGCATCACGCTTCTGGGATTCGCCACCGTGGCGGTGGGCTGTGAGACGGGAAGTACCAAGATGAACTCCTCAACTACAGGCGCCAAGGGTCAGAATGTGGGTGCGGACAGCAATGTGAGCGGTCCGGTGCCCAGCTCCACCACTGGCACGCAGAGCAATGTGCCGCAGCAGCCGGCGCAAGGGAAGCAAGCGACGGCTCCGGGTAGCTCTGGCCAGGCTGCGCCGCGCAAGTAGCCGATCTAAATCTCGTATCTTTAGATCTAGTATTCTCTGGAAGTGAGCTTCGGGAGCAGGGGTAAGTGTGGCAGCGAGGCGAAGTGGAGCAATGTCCGGATGCAAATGTTCAGGACCCACTTCTGCGCAGCGCTGATAGCGGCGTGTGGGATGGGCATCTCAGCTTTGCAGTCCACGGTCAAAGTGGATGCGGCGTCCCATCCTGCTCAAGGACCGCAGACGACCTATGCTCAGGTCGCTCCAATACTGGCGCAGAACTGCGCGAGTTGCCACAATCCTCACGGTGGAGCCCCCTTCAATCTGTTGACCTACGAGGACGCCAAGCAGTGGGGCGGTCAGATCCTTGAAGTCACGCAAAATCGTTATATGCCGCCCTGGTTGCCGGCTCCGGGCCATGGAAGCTTTATCGGGCAGCGCAGATTATCCGATGCACAGCTGGCGGCGATCCGCGCATGGGTGGGAGCGGGAATGCCGAGCGGGAGAAGCGGCCTAGCGCAGCAGACCTCAACCACGGATATCTCCGAACTGGCGTGGAAGCTGGGCACGCCCGACCTGATTTTGCCGCTGCTCGAGCCAGTCAAACTTGCAGGTGAGGGAGCCGATCTCTTCCTGAACCTGCTCGTGCCGTACACGGGTGAGCAGTCGCGGCAGATACGGGCTATAGAGATACGGGCAAGCGATCCGCAGGCAGTCCGGGGTATCTGGGTTCAGGTGGACCGGAGCGGTGCTCTGCGGCGCACGCACCCAGACAACTGGCAGCAGGGAATTCCCGGCATGGAATCACCAGCCGAAGCGCAGCGCGAGTTCAACACCGATGGGCAGCTGCTCTTTTGGACGGCGGATTCGCCCGTCATCAGCTCGCAGAGCGCGAACCTGCTACATCTCGACCCGAAGAATGACCTTGTTCTGACGAGCCATTTCAAGACAACGGGCCGCAGTGAGAAGGTGCAGCTCACAGTCGCCCTTTATTTCACAAAGCAAGCGGCGGGGGCAGTTCCGTCGGCGCTGGAACTGGGAACGGATGGGGCGATCGATATTCCCGCTGGTGAGGCCAACTATAAGTTGGATGAGCAGTTCGTAATGCCGGAGAGTGCGAGGGTTCGGGCTATCTACCCGCGAGCTCACTTCCTTGGCAAACAGCTGGATGCCGTCGCGATTCTGCCGGACGGCAAGAAACAGTGGCTGATCTCTATTCCAAAGTGGGATGTCGACTGGCAGGCAGTCTACCGGTATCAAAAACCTGTGCTGTTGCCTAAGGGAGCAGTGATCCACTGGCAGTACACCTACGACAACTCGGCGAATAACCCGCACAATCCCAGTGACCCACCAGTGCGCGTGCACGGCGGCTCTTCGACTAAGGATGAGGTGGACCATTTATGGCTAGAGGTGCTGCCGGCGCCGGGGCAGGCCGGTAATGCCGCATGGCATCAACATCTTCAGAATGCCATCATCGAGCAGAACCGGGCTGCAGGTATCCCCAGAGAAGAAAAAGCGAAATAAGTCCTAATGCTTTTTCCGTTTCATCCGATAAAGAGGGTAGGCACCTCCCGTGCTGGCGGGCCGGATGTGGGGACATCCGGTCCGCACTATTTCGACAAGCAAAAGGACATACTACGGGGCCACAGTGTACGTGCGCCGGCGTGCTTAGCTGAGTTTGGCTTCTAGCTCTGCCCACCGTGCATATAAGGTGTCCAGGTTATCTTGCGCCTCGTCCACCTCGGAGAGCGCCAGTTGGAGGCGAGAGGCTTCCGAGGCGATTGCCGGGTCAGCTAGGGCACTTTGCGCAGCGGCCAGGCGCATGTCCGCTGCGGCAACGTGCTGCTCTATGCTCGCGTATTCGAGGTTTTCCAGGTAGGACAGCTTCTTCTTTGTGGACGCAGATGTAGAGGACGAAGCCGTGATCGTTGGCGATGAGCCAACAGAGGCACCATTGGTCGGGGGTGAGGCGCTCTTCCGCACCTGGGCGTCACGCCAGGATTCCCACTGCAGGTAGTCTGCAAACTGGCCAATGCCGCCTTGTCCATCGAGCCCGAGCACCTCGGTGGATACGCGATCCAGCAGGTAGCGATCATGCGTGACCAGGACCAGGGAGCCGCGAAACTCGAGCAAGCTCTCTTCCAGGATTTCGAGCGTTGGAATATCGAGGTCATTTGTGGGCTCGTCCAGCAGAAGCAGGTCAGCCGGTTCCAGCATCAGTTTGGCGATGAGCACACGCGCGCGTTCGCCGCCGGAGAGATTGGCAACCGGCTGATTGAGCTGCTCGCCAGTGAAGAGAAAGCGGGAGGCCCAGGAGGCCACGTGGACGACGCGGTCTTGGTAGATAACGGAATCGCTGTCCGGCGCGAGTGCACGCCGCAGAGTCACGCCCTCGTCGAGGATGCGGTTCTGGTCGAAGTAGACGATGCGCAGGGAGGACGCCCTTTTTATCTCGCCCCGGGTCGGCTCGGCCTCACCGCGCAGAAGGCGAAGCAGGGTGGTCTTGCCGCTTCCATTCGGTCCAACCAGGCCGATGCGGGAACCGGCGATGAGGTTGAAGTTGAGATTGCGAAAGAGCGTGCGGCCTTCGATGTCATACTGTACATCTTCCAGGACCGCGAGCCGCTTGCTGGCGCGGCCACTATCGGTGAACTCGATCGAGGCGGTTGAGGTGCGGTTGCGTGAGGTGATATCCGCCAGTTCGCCGATCATGGCGTGCGCGGTGTCAATGCGAGCCTTGGCCTTGGTGCTACGCGCCTTGGGCCCGCGCCGCAGCCACTCGATTTCGGTGCGCACCCGATTTTCAAGGGCCGCCTGCTTACGAGTCTGCGCTTCGAGAAAGGCCTCCTTTTTCTCCAGGAACTCGCTGTAGTTGCCGCGAGTCCGCAACACGCCGTCGGGATAAGCCTGGTTGATCTCCACGATTTCCGAGGCGATATTTTCGAGAAAATAGCGGTCGTGGCTGATGACGACGCAGGCAAATGAGGCCGACCGCAGCACATCTTCAAGCCACTCTATGCCGCTGAGGTCGAGATGGTTGGTCGGCTCGTCCAGTAATAATACGTCTGGCTCGGTAACGAGGCCTTCCGCGATGGCGAGCCGCTTGCGCCAGCCACCCGAGAAGGTGACGGCTTCCGCAGTGGGATTGAGAAATCCAGCACGGCCCAGGGTCTCGCGGGTGCGGCGGTCCCATTCGGTCTCCGCGACTTTGGCGCGGCGCAGCGCTGCTTCCAGAACGGACTGGATCGTCTGGCCGGGAATGAACTCTGAGACCTGCGCGACATAGCTGAGGCGTGTTCGTTTGCGCGTGGCGACATCGCCGGCATCGGGGTCGATCTCACCGGCGAGAATGCCCAGCAGCGTCGATTTGCCCGACCCATTGGGACCGATTAGGCCGATTCGTGCACCCTCATCTACCGTGAACGAGATGTCGCGGAAGAGTGGCTTGGGTCCGAAAGCTTTGGTGACGCCTTGTGCGTTGAGAAGTGGTGGCATAGTTGCAGTTCAGGAATACGGTGAAGCGGGCGAGCGGATAACAGCAGGGAACGGCAGAGCGCAAATTCATTTACAGCACTCTGCCGTGTTCTGGTTTTACTGTCTTTTGCCGCTGATAAGGTCTTAGCGAGCCGACGCGGTGGCGGCCGAAAACTCCTCGTACGGCCCCTTGAAGTCTTCGATCGCGCCATCTTCAAAGTGCCAGATCCGGGTGGCGACCTCGTCGATCAGGTCGTGATCATGCGTGACCAGCAGAACGGTGCCCTCGAAACGCTGCAGGGCGATGTTCAAAGCGTTGATCGATTCAAGATCGAGGTGGTTGGTCGGCTCGTCAAAGGCCAGGATGTTGGGCTTCTGCATCATGAGACGGCAGAAGATCAGCCGCGCAGCTTCGCCACCGGAGAGAGCATCGGTCGGCTTCAGGCCCTCTTCTCCGCGGAAGAGCATCTGGCCGAGCAAGCCGCGAATATCTTCCTTGGTGGCTTGAGGGTCGAAGCTGTGCAGCCACTCGGCAACCGTGGTGCCTTTTTCGATGATGCCGGTCACATCCTGGGGGAAGTAGCCGATCTGCGCCTCGTGCCCCCACTTGACCGTTCCTCCGTCAAGCGAGCAGCCTTTGTCTGCAACCTCGGGAGCAGCGGAGAGTAGTGACCTGAGCAGGGTCGTCTTACCGAGGCCATTGCGTCCCATCAGGCCGATCTTCTCGCCGCGCATCACAGAGCCAGTGAAGTTTTTGATGACGGACTGACCGTCGTAGCCCTTGGTCAGGTTTTCGAATTCGAGGATGTGCTTGCCCGAGGGGCGCGCCATCTCGAAGCGGATATAGGGCCGCGCAATATTCGAGCGCGAGAGATCGCTGGTCTGGAGCCGCTCGACCTCCTTCTTGCGCGAAGTTACCTGACTAGAACGTGTGCCGGCTGAGAACCGGGCGATGAACTCGTTGAGTTGAGCAATCTTCTTTTCGCGCTGAGCGTTCTCGGATTCCAGCCGCGAGCGGATCTGCGTCTTGGCGACGACCATATCGTCGTAACCGCCGGTGTAGGTGATGATGGTCTTGTAGTCGATGTCGGCTGTGTGGGTGCAGACGCTGTTCAGAAAATGCCGGTCGTGCGAGATGGTGATGAGGGTGCCTTCGAACTGGTGGAGGAAGTCCTGCAACCAGTGGATTGAGTCGAGATCGAGATAGTTCGTCGGCTCGTCGAGCAGCAGGGCTTGGGGTTTACCAAAGAGCGCCTGCGCAAGCAGGACGCGGACCTTTTGGCCGCCCTGCAACTCACCCATCTTGCGCTCGTGGAGCTCGTCCGGGATGTCGAGACCCTGAAGCAGAATCGCGGCATCGCTCTCGGCGGTGTAGCCGTCTTCCTCACCTACTGTTCCTTCGAGCTCGCCCAGCAGCATGCCGTCTTCGTCGGTCATCTCGGCTTTGGAGTAGATCGCTTCGCGCTGTTCCAGCGCGGCCCACAGGCCCTTGTTGCCCATAATTACGGTATCGATGACGCGATAGGCATCGAAGGCATACTGGTCCTGGCGCAGGACCGAGACTTTCTTCGGGCGTACAACAACGCCCTTCTGTGGTTCGAGGTCGCCGGCCAGCACCTTCATGAATGTCGACTTGCCTGCGCCGTTGGGTCCAGTCAGGCCATAGCGGCGACCGGAGATAAAGTTGGTGGAAACGTCGTCGAACAAAACCTTCGCGCCATAGCGCATGCTTACATTGCTGACAGAAATCATGACTTGGGTCTCAATCCTATTGTCGCAGAAAACGAGGCCGATTGAGCCCCTCTCGCGGTGCACTCGGCCGACCACTACCATCGCTTTTGAGCGAAGAATCTCTCCGCACGGTATTTACTCCAGGGGAGAACGAAGGATTCCGGAGCAACGAGGAACAATTAACCAGATTGTCATCGGGCATTCAGCCACTCTGAAGCCGGGGCTCACTAAAGTGCATTTGGGGCAGAGTGCCCCTTGGCCCTCCGAGGCCTAGGGCACACCTGACCACTTTGGAGGCTTTATGACATTCGCAGCAAACCGTACCGCTCTTACGATCTCCGCAACACTCGCCCTGGCTGCACTGACTGTGCCCGCCGGAGCTCAGTCGAGCACGACGGCTCCGCAAGCCGGATTGGGTTACTCAGTCAGCGTCTTTACCCAGGGCGTGGCAGGCAAATACAGCGCACCGGATTCCCTCGCGTTCGTGAACAACCATGTGTTCGTCGGTTATGCCAATGGCATCAAGCCGGATGGCAGCGACGGCAAGACCAGCAACATCATCGAATACGCGAGCGACGGGACGCAGCTGCACGTTTACACCGTCGTGGGCCACAATGACGGTCTGAAGGTCGATCCGGACACACAAAAGCTCTGGGCGATGCAGAACGAGGATGCCAATGCGAACCTGGTCATCATCGACCCTCGTACCTCCCAGCAGAGCGCCGCTTACAAGTTTGCCTCGGCGCCCCGCGCGGGCGGCGGTTATGACGATATCGTCTTCCGCAACCACCACGTTTACTTCAGCGCGTCTAACCCGGCAAATAGCACCAACACGGCCCCGGCCATTGAGGAGGTCGTCTCGTTTGCGGGCGGCGTCATCCACACAAAGGGCGTCTTGAACGGAAGCGCGAGAGCTACCAGTGTTACCACCGGTGAGACCATGCGGTTGAATCTGCAGGATCCGGATTCGATGACGCTCGATCCAGAGGGCGACATCGTTCTGGACAGCCAGGGTGATTCCGAGCTTGTCATCGTGCGCCAGCCGGGAACCGCAAACCAGAGTGCGTTGCAGATCTCGCTGACCTCCCCGTATGGCGCGGCACAGGCCGACGACACGTTGTTTACGCCTTCGAGCGACGGGTTCATTCTGGTCTCGGACACGCCTGCGAACACCGTGTATGCCATCCGCAAGGCAGCCTTTGCGCCAGGCGTGGCATTTAGTGCGGCGGTTGCGGCTGGTAGCGCAGCTGGCAGCACGGTAGGTTTCGTGGGACGGCTAGACCTGGATTCCGGCATGCTGACGCCGGTAGTCACGGGACTGCAGAGCCCGCACGGCATGACCTTCGTTAAGACCTACGATGCGTCAGAGGACGAATAGTCGCTAAGCACTGCTGCGCACAAAGGGCCGTCTTCGGGCGGCCTTTTTGCATTTCCGGGAGATTCCAAGGAGCATTCCGTCCGGAATACGTTTTTTCCCGAGCAGCAACGCGTAGCGAGAGCTAGTCGAGGTCTTTTAAAAGAGCCGAGAGCTGCATGGTGATCGGTGTTGCGGGGACTGCAAAGTCGTCCGTCTGGCGCCAGAGGTGGAAGTGGCCGCCTTCGCAGCGGTACCCTTGTTGCACCTCAGGGTCGATCACCCAAACGGCGGGAACGCCCATGGCCAGGTACTCATCGATCTTTTCTTCCATACGCCCGAAGCGGTCCTCTGGCGAAAGAACCTCGATGCAAACGAGCGGCGGATGGGTGATGATTCGCTCCTTTGGAGTATCCCGGCGCAGGACCATCACATCCGGAACCCGATAGCGCGTAGGCAAGACCTGAAGGCGGAGCTCGGGTCGCGCTTTGATCTGCCACTCCTGAGCATGAGCCCGGAAGAAAGCAAGCAAAGCGTCCTGAATTGTGGAGTGATCGTACTCGCCCAAGTTGCGCTCCTGTACGTGACCATCGACGTAATCACAATCGGGACTGTAGTCGGTGTGGAGGTACTCCTCGACGGACACGAGCCCCGGCGCGATCTTCGCTTGCAGAGTGTCCGCTACTGTCGCCATCGTCCCCTCCATTCCCCTCACAGTACCACGCGTGCGTGGGCTAAAGCAGATGCAGCAGCAGCTGGTTGGTAGCCAACGCGGCCAGGTAGGCCAGCACGGTCATATAGCAGAACTGGAGCGCCGGCCACTTCAGGCTATTGGTCTCGCGGTGCACGATGGCCAGGGTGGAGGTGCACTGCATCGCAAAGGCGAAGAAGACAACCAGGGCCACAGCACCGGCCAGAGTCATATCGTGACGGAGAGCAGCCTGTAGGCCGAGCGAGTGCGTGACCGGATCGACGCCATAGAGCGTGCCCAGGGTGCCGACGATGACCTCGCGGGCGATGATCGAGCTGAGAAGCCCGATGCCGATCTTCCAGTTGAAGCCGAGTGGGTGGATCACTGGTTCGATCCAGTGGCCCAAGCGGCCAATCAGGCTTCCTGTGAGGTCGGAGAAGTTGCCACCGTGGAGCGGCAGCACGCTCATCACCCAAAGCACAAAAGTGACGGCCAGGATGATGGTGCCGGCCTTGCGCACGAAAAGCTTACTGCGATCGTAAAGCCGCAGAGCGAGCGAGCGGACGGTGGGCCAGCGATACTGGGGCAACTCAAGGATAAAGGGCGCGGAAGAGGCCTTCAGGATCGAGGACTTCAGCATGCGTGCGGTGCCCAGAGCGGCGAGAAATCCCAACACATAGAGGCCGAGCATGACCGAAGCACGCAGGCCAATCAGAGGGCCGAGAAGATGGCGGTCCGGAATAAAGGCCGCGATCATGAGGGTATAGATCGGCAGACGGGCCGAGCAGGTCATGAAGGGTGCAACCAGGATGGTGGCCAGGCGGTCACGCTTGTTTTCGATGGTGCGGGTGGCCATAATCGCCGGAACAGCACAGGCGTAAGCCGAGAGAAGTGGGATGAAGGCCTTGCCATTCAGCCCGATAGCGCGCATCACGCGGTCGGCGATCAGGGCAGCGCGGGCCAGATAGCCCGAATCTTCCAGAATGCCAATGAATAGAAAGAGCAGCAGGATCTGCGGCAAAAAAACCAGCACAGCTTGCACGCCATTCCATAGGCCATCGCGCACGAGCGCCTGCATCCAGCCGTAAGGTAGATAGCTGGTGATGACCGTGCCAAGATGAGTGAACACGTCTCCCAGCAAGTCTGAGAGCGGCTGGCCGATGCTGAAGACGACCTGAAAGACAGTGACGACTACCGCCAGGAAGATGAGCGGCCCCCAGACACGATGGAGCAGCACGGAATCCAGCCGGCGCGTCCAGATCGGGGAGGCGGGTGCCTTGTACTTGGTACGGGTGCTGACCTGGGTCGCCCATTTGCGGCACGATGCCGGGCTTTGCAGAACTGGCAACTGCGGTGACGAGATGGGGTACTTGGGCTTGTCGCTGTTCTGGTCGAGGAAGCGCGTGATGGCGTCCATCCCCGTGCCACGGGCGGCGCTGATCAGCGCTACGGGCCGTCCGAGTTCGTGGGCGAGGGCGAGAGTATCGGCTGAGCCACCCCGCGCCTCCATCAAATCTGCCATGTTCAACAGCACGATGGTCGGCAGGCCAAGTGCCAGAATCGGCCCCGCCAGCATTAGTTGGCGGCTGAGGTGCAGGGAATCCAGCACCAGAAGGACGGCGTCTGGAAGGGGTACCCCGGGCATCTTGCCGGTAAGCACGTCGACGGCAACCCGGGCGTCCTCGGAGTAGGTGGCCAGGCTGTAGATACCCGGGAGATCGATCAGCGTGAGGTCGGGGCGACCGATGCCGCTCATGCGTCCGGAGTGATGCTCGACGGTGACGCCTGGGTAGTTGGCGACCTTCTGCCGTAGTCCTGTCAATCGATTGAAAAGAGTAGACTTGCCGGAGTTGGGCGGCCCAATGAGAGCGATGGTCCGGAGCTTGCCGCGGAGCGTCGCAGGGACCTTTCCCGGTGGCGGCAACGGCTCAATCTGGACAGCGGCACCGCCGCCCGGTGGTGTACAACAGCTCATCTGCCCGGTCCAGTTTTGGTTGTCCCGGCCTCGATCAAGTCAGGTTCTATCAGAATGTGACGAGCGGTCTCCTGGCGAAGAGCGATCTCCGCGCCTTCGATCCGGTACACTGTGGGATCGCCGGCCGGAGCGCGGCGGAGCGCCTCCACCACGGCTTCGGGCAGGAATCCGAGGTGCATAAGATGGTCCTGGATATCGTCGGGCAGGTTGAGCGAGGTGACTATGGCCGAGGTTCCGATCTTCAGATCACTGAGTGCCATTTCGCTGTACTCGTTTCCCAACTCTGCCAATGGCGACCTTTCAAGTCGTATTTCCACTATACGACCAGAACAGTCCAAGTTCAAAGTGGAGAATAGTTATCAAAGGGAGCGTGGCTTCCATGACGCTTGATGAGTTTGAGGCGACACTTCTGGCGGCGACTCCACAGGACCGCTTTCCTCCCCTGTTGGCCGCTATGTGGTGGGTGGGCAAGGAACACTGGGGGCGCGCGCACGAGATCGCCCAGGACGACAGCAGTGACATGGCTGCTTGGATCCATGCGTATCTGCACAGGAAAGAAGGCGATAGCTGGAACGCTGGCTACTGGTACAGGCGCGCCCGGCGCACGCCCAGCACCTTGTCGCTTGACGAGGAGTGGCGGGAGATCGTGACGGAGCTGCTGGACACCGCCGGGCTGGATTAACGAGAAACTCTCTTAACCACCAAGCGGGGGGAGTTTGTCGGAGGCTCCAAGGATGAAGATAATGCCGACGACAAAGCTGTAAACCGCGCCACCAACAGCCACCCAACGGAAGAGTTGCGGGCGATGATGGCTGGCGCCAAAGACGCCGCCAAGGGTCGCGGTCATGGCAGCATTCATCAGGATGAGGCCGGCCGCGAAGGCCGCCAGGCCCATGAAGCCGCGGGCCGGACCACCAAGGCTGGCCGCCAGCAGGAAGAGCATAAGCTGGCTGGGCGTCTCGGCCCCCAGCCCGTGCAGCACGCCGATGGTGAAGACCGACCCACCAGAATAATTCCAGTGAAAGGGATCGGGCTTGGGTGTCTCCGGACGAAAGAAGCGGACGGCGCGCCACCGCGCCCAACGAAAGGCCGAGATCAGTAGGGCGATGCGGCTCTCCAAAGCGCGATGCGAATGGGCGTGCTTCATTAGGTTGCCAACGACAAGAAACCCGAGCACGACGAGGGTGACGCCGATAAGTCGTTCGGCCCAGGCATCGAGCCGGGCAGGGAGGGGTAGGTGCAGCATGATGACAGCCGCGCCCAGGATGACCACCGTTGCCGCATGGCCTACCGCGTACGTGACGCCAAGGCGCATGCCCTGCTTCCACGAGCGCTGTACCGCTGTGATGTCCGAGATGGCGGCCAGGTGATCGTAGTCGAAGCCATGACGAAGCCCTAGCACGGCACACGAGACGAGGGCGAGACCGATCTTCCAATCCATAAGGTGTGACCGGTTAGACGAACGACCGGGCACGGTCATTGTAGCCCGTGGCGTTGTCCTGTCTCTCTGGCCTGTTTATCCCACGACTCACCGCGGTGTTGTGTCTGCCGGTCTATCGGGAGGTGGCCAGCCGCACGAGCTGTTCGACAGGCTCGCGCGGGCCAAGGATGGAGACGTCGGGCAGGGTGCCGCGGGCCATCGCCACTTCGTCGCAGTGGTAGAGCCGCGGGCAGTTCTGGCAGTCCTTATAGATTTTGTCGGGCAGCGCGGCGCGGTCTTTGACTTCGAAGAAGCCGTGGTGCTCGAAGAACTTCGGGATGCGGGTAAAGAGGCAGACGCAGCCTACGCCATGCTGTTCCGCTTCATCGAGCAGCGCGAAGAGAAGCTGGCCTCCTGCTCCCTGACCGTGCGTCTCGGGCCGGACAACGATCGAGCGCACCTCGGCCAAGTGCGGACCGTAGAGGTGGAGAGCGCCGCAGCCGAGGAAGGCGCCGTCATCGTCTTCGGCTACTTGGAAGTCGCGGATGTTTTCGCAGATTTCCGCGAAGCTGCGGCGGAGGAGCGTGCCATCGGCGGAGAGGCTGTTGATCAGGTCGCAGACGTGCTCGGCATCCCCCAGCCGCGCTTTACGTACCAGCATGGGCGGCCTCCAGGGTATAAGCAGGGTTGGCGTTCTCTGTCACGCGCCTCACGTCCTGGCGAGCCTCTCCCAGTGCTGCCTTTACCCGTGCGACAGCCGTGCCGCCGATCACATCATGGCAGTCCAGCGTTCCTTCAAGCGTAATGGCGGCGAAGAAGTCCGCGTCGAAGGCGGGATCGAACTGATGGAGTTCGTCGAGCGTAAGCGCGTTCAGCTCGCAGCCTTTTTCCAAACAGTAACGGACAGCTGCTCCGATCTTCTCGTGCGCTTTGCGGAAGGGAATGCCTTTCCCGACGAGATAGGTGGCGGCGGCCATCGCGTTCAGGAAGCCGCTCTCGCAGGCAGCCCGCATGCGGTCCGTACGGAAGGCGAGCGCGGGTGTGAAGCGTGCCAGAAGATCGAGCATGAGCACCACCTCACGCGAGGCGGTAAAGACCGGCTCCTGCGTCTCTTGGAGATCTTTGTTATAGGCGAGTGGCAGGCCTTTGATTTGCATCGTGACTGCCTGCGCGGCTCCGTTAATGCGGCCTGCCTTGCCCCGTATCAGTTCGGTAAGGTCGGGATTTTTCTTCTGCGGCATCGCGCTCGATCCGGTTGAGAACGCCTCCGGAAGTTCCACGAAGCCAAACTCTGCGGTGGCGAAGAGCGTGACCTCCTCCGCGAAGCGGCTGGCATGGAGCGCGATGACGGTGAGCACCTGCAGGTATTCAAGGACGAAGTCGCGATCACTGGTCGCGTCCATGCTGTTGGCCGTGGGCGCCGTGAAGCCGAGCGAGCGTGCGGCAATCGTGCGATCGAGCGCGAGCGTGGCGCCTGCGACCGCACCGGAACCGAGCGGGCAGCGGTTCAGCCGGTCGGAACAGTCATGGAGACGGCTCGCATCGCGCAGGAGCATCTGCACGTAGGCGAGCAGCCAGTGCGCCACTAATACCGGCTCGGCACGCTGCAGGTGCGTGTAGGAGGGCATGGCAGCGGTGCCCGCGTTTTCAGCGAGTTGGAGCAATGCGCTGGCCCACCGTGCCAGCGAGGCGCAGAGCTCTTCACAATGCGCACGGATGTAGAGGCGCAGATCGGTGGCGATCTGCTCGTTGCGGCTGCGGCCCGTGTGGAGCTTCAATCCGAGATTGCCAACCTGCTCGACCAACGCCAGCTCAACGAAGTGGTGGATGTCTTCCATGCCCGCGAAGACGCCCATCCACTCGGGTAGTGAGCCTATATGGTTTTGGCTTCCGGAAGAATCCCAGCGCGCAAGGATGACGTCGAGACCACGCATGATCTCGGCGTGCTCGGCTGCGGAAAGGACGCCGGCTGCGTGGATCGCAGCAGCATGCGCCTGGCTGGCGGCCACTTCATAGGGAAGCAGCTGCCAGTCAAAGCTGAAGGAGCGTTGCCAGTCTTCAAACACCGGGTCCAGCGGCTCGCGAAAGCGGCCCGACCACATCTTCACTTTACGACCTCTTTCGTCCGCTGCAGCAGCCGGGCGCGTGTGCGTGCGGGCAGGCCAAGGATCTGGATGAAGCCCTTCGCGTCCTTCTGGTCGTAGGTATCGCCCATGGTGAAGGAGGAGAGGTCGGTCGAATAGAGCGAGTACTCCGAGGCACGGCTCACGACACTGACGTTTCCCTTGTAGAGGGATAATGTAACCGTACCGGTAATATTTGCTTGCGTGCTCTCGACGAAGGCATCGAGCGCCTCCCGCAAAGGTGTGAACCACAGGCCGTTATAGACTAGGTCGGCATAGCGCAGCGCGACGTGCTGCTTATAGTGCGAGACCTCGCGGTCCAGCGCCAGTGCCTCGAGCTCCCGGTGTGTGGCAACGATCAGCGTGCCGCCGGGAGTCTCGTAACAGCCACGGCTCTTGATGCCAACGAAGCGATTCTCCACCAGGTCGATGCGGCCGATCGCGTTGCGGGCGCCAATCTCGTTGAGCAGCTCGATCAGCTGGACGGGTGGTAGCTGCATACCGTCTACCGAAACCGGGATGCCGGCTTGAAAGCCAATCGTCACCTGCTCGGCGCGATCGGGCGCCGCTTCGGGCGAGCGCGTCATGGTCCAGGTGGTCGCGAGCGGAGCATTGCCGGCGTCCTCCAGCTCGCCACCTTCGTGGCTCACGTGCCAGAGATTGCGGTCGCGCGAGTGGATCTTCTCGCGGCTGGCGGCGACGGAGATGCCGTGTGCCTCCGCGTAGTCAAGGCACTCCTCGCGGCTGTTCAGAGTCCACTCACGCCATGGCGCGATGACCTTCAGCTCGGGCGCAAGCGCCTGGTATGCGTGCTCGAAGCGCACCTGATCGTTCCCTTTTCCGGTGCAGCCGTGGGCGACGGCGCCCGCGCCCTCTTCGAGTGCGACCTGCACCTGATGCTTAGCGATCACAGGGCGCGCAATCGATGTGCCGAGCAGATACTTGTTCTCGTAAACGGCGCCGGACTTGACCGTGGGCCAGACGTACTCGCGCACGAACTCCTCGCGCAGATCGCGCACGACCGCCTTTTTCGCCCCCGTTTTGTAGGCCTTTTCGACGACGGCGTCCAGGTCCTCACCCTGGCCGACGTCGGCAATCATGGCGATAACATCCATGCCGTAGTTTTCATTGATCCACGGAATGATGATGGAGGTGTCGAGACCTCCCGAATATGCAAGAACGACTTTGTTAGACATGAATCTCTCCTTCTCTGAATACTGCAGTTATCTAAGTACCGGGGAGGCGGCACGCTTGCGCGCGGAACCGGGCGCCTTGCGGCGTGGTGGCATGCCGGCGCCAAGCAGCATGAGCAGTAGAGCTTTCTGCGCGTGCATGCGGTTCTCTGCCTGGTCGAAGACGATGGACTGCGGGCCGTCAAGCACCTGATCGGTGACTTCGGCGTTGCGATGCGCCGGCAGGCAATGCATAAACACGGCGTGGGGCGCGGCGTGTGCCATCAAGTCTTCATTGACCTGGTAGCGCTTGAAGAGGGGCGCGCGTTTGGTTGCCTCATGCTCAAAGCCCATGCTGGTGCAGATGTCGGTATAGATGGCGTCTGCTCCCTCCACCGCGGCGATGGGATCTTCCATTAGCGTAAGACTGCCGCCCATGGCACTAGAGAGAGCATTCGCCTGCGCCACGATCTCTCCCTTGGGGCCGTAGCTCTTCGGCGTCGCAACAGTGCAATGCGCGCCCAACAAGGCAGCGACGAGCATGAGCGAGTGGCAGACGTTGTTGCCGTCGCCGATATAAACGAAGTTGAGGCCGCGCACGGTGCCGAACTTCTCTTCGAGCGTCATGAAGTCGGCGAGGGCCTGGCACGGGTGTTCCAGGTCGCTGAGCGCATTGATGACCGGCACCCTAGCGTGCTGGGCCATCTCGGTGATGGTCTCGTGCGCGTAGGTGCGCAGGACGAGGATGTCCGTCCAGCGCTCGACGTTCCGCGCCATATCGCCGAGTGATTCGCGCTCGCCCAGCGGCGATTGCGTCTGGTCGACGAAGATAGCCGAGCCGCCGAGCGTGTTGATCGCGGCCTCAAAAGTCAAGCGCGTGCGCAAGGAAGCCTTCTCAAAGAACATCACCATCTGCTTGGCATCGAGCGCCGAGCGATACGCCTTCGGACGCGCTTTGACGGCATGCGCCAGCTTCAGAATCGCGCTCGCTTCTCCTGAAGAGAGGTCAGCGATGGAGCATAGATCGCGGCCAGCGAGCGAGGTAGCGGCAAACGCGAATGGGCCAGCAGCTTCTGTGGTCATCGCGGGAGATTCGGCGTCGTGCAGTAGAAAAGCTTTAGTTGCCAATGCGGGTGCCTCCTGTGGCTCCAGCGTGCGCTGGGGCGTGCTCCGTAAGTAAATCGTTCAGTGCAGCGACCGCAGTGTCCACGTGCTCCCGCTCGAGAATGTAGGGCGGCAAAAAGCGAAGAACAGTCTCGCTGGTGCGGTTGAGGATGATATGACGGTCGAGCATGGCGCGGGTGATGCCCTTGGCGAGCTCGGGGGAGTCAAGCTCGATGGCGAGCATCAGGCCCATGCCGCGTACTTCAGTGATTGCTTCGTGCCCGAGGGCGAGTGTCTCCAGCTGCTGCTTGAAGTAAATACCAGTCTCGGTTACGTGATCGAGTAATTTCTCTGCGTCAAGGGCATCGATCATTGCGATAGCAACGGCACACGCCAGCGGGCCGCCGCCGAAGGTGGTTCCGTGCAGGCCGGGTTGCATACCGCGCGCAGCTTCCTCAGTGCATAGCATGGCGCCGAGCGGTAGGCCACCGGCCAGTGGTTTGGCCAGCGTGGTAATGTCCGGCTGAACGCCGTAGTGCTGGTAAGCGCACCACTTACCGGTGCGTCCCAGGCCGGACTGAATCTCATCCGCGATGAGCAGCGCTCCGGTCGAGCGCGTGAGCTCGCGCGCGGCGTCCATGAACTCCTGCGAGACAGGCCGGATGCCGCCCTCGCCCTGAATGGCTTCGAGCAGGATGGCGCAGACGTCGCCGGAGAACTTTGCCTGCAGGTCGGCTACGTCATCGAAGCGCACGAACTCAACGCCAGGCATCACGGGAGCGAAGGGCTCGCGATATTTGTCTTTGTGCGTAGTCGCGACCGAGCCCATGGTGCGGCCGTGGAAGCTGTGCTCGAGCGCCAGGAACTTCGTGCCAAGCTTTTTGCCGTCAGCACGTTGCACGCCGGCGTAGGCACGTGCCAGCTTCAGCGCGGCCTCCCAAGCCTCGGTGCCACTGTTGCAGAAGAAGGCCCGGTCCATGCCCGTTTTTGCAGTCAGGCGTGCTGCGAGCTCCGCCTGCCCCTCATGGAAGAACAGGTTCGAGATATGTAGCAGCTTGCGGCTTTGCTCAACAATTGCAGCTTCTATGACAGGGTTGGCGTAGCCCAACGCGTTGACGCCGATGCCGCTCAGCAGGTCGAGATAGCGCTCGCCGTTTTCGTCGATGAGGTAGACGCCCTCACCCGCGACGAAGTGCAGCGGGTTGCGCTCATAGGTGGGCAGCAGAAGCCTTGCCTCCGCAGCTTGTAGGTTTGCGAGTTTTGTCAAAGTGTTCACGCTACCAGGACCTCCGTTCCTTGTGCGACGCGCGTGTTGAGCAGACCAGGCATGGCGCCCGCGGCGTCGGCCGGCAGAATGCGTACGCGCTTCACGCCGTGCAGCAGCGCCTCGCGGCAGGCGCTGAGTTTGGGAAGCATGCCGCCGCTGATGACCGCGTCGCGCGTGAGCGGCGCGATCTGGTCCACGTTGAGCCAGCGCATGATCTCGCCATTGGCGCCGCGTACGCCGGGAACGTCGGTCAGGAAGACCAGCGCGTCCGCTTTAGTAGCTACGGCGCAGGCGGAGGCCATCTCGTCCGCGTTGATGTTGTAGTACTCGCCGTCAAAGCCGAGCGCGAGGCTGGAGATTACCGGCACCGCGCCCATGGCCCAGATCGCCTCCAGCCAGCGCATGTCCGAGGCCACGATCTCGCCCACAAAGCCGAGGTCGGGCGCGGTGCGCTTTTTGCGTGCTCGAAAGACCAGACCATCGCCGCCCGAAAGCCCGACTGCCGATTGTCCATGGCCACCCAGCGCCGCGACAAGCGCCTTGTTGACTTGGCCGCCCAGCACCATGAGGGCAGTGTCGCGGGTCTCACGGTCGGTGATGCGCAGACCCGCGACAAACTCGCTCTGCTTGCCGAGCTGCGCAAGAGTGCGGGTGAGCGCCACGCCGCCGCCATGCACCACGGCAACCTGATTGCCATCCCGCGCAATCTCCACAATGGCTTGCGCGCAAGCGTGGAGGAGTGGTTCACTCTCCAGCGCCGCACCGCCGAGTTTAACGACAAATTTCATAGAAGACCTTCCGATTCTTGCCAGCCGTACATCACGTTCATGTTCTGCACTGCCTGACTTGCGGCGCCCTTGAGCAGGTTGTCGAGGCAGCAAACCAAGATGCATCGCCGCCCGTCCGGCGCAATCTGGAAGCCGATGTCGGCGAAGGGAGTGCGCACCGAGTGCTGGATCTGCGGCAGCTGCGGTGAAGGGTAAAGGCGCACCAACGGGCTGCCCGCGAAAAACTCTTGGAAGCAGCGCTCGACCTCAGCAGGCGTTTTCGTATCTGTGAAGGTGACATAGATCGTGGACAGAATGCCACGCGGAATCGGCAGCAGATGCGGCGTAAAGGTGATCTGGTCTTCGCGCACGTCGAGCTGCTCGACCAGCTCGCCGAGGTGCCGGTGCGAGAAGAGTCCGTAGGCTGAGAGATTATCCGCCGCGTACATAAAGTGCGTCTTCGCGCTTGGCATCTTGCCCGCGCCAGAGACGCCGGACTTCGCATCGCATACGATACCGCGGTCGAGATCCACCCAGCCGGCGGCGAGCAGCGGCTTGAGCGGGAGAATGATGGAGGTGGCATAGCAGCCGGGATTGGCGACTAGCTTGGCGGAGGCGATGGCCTCGCGATGCAGCTCCGGCATGCCGTACTGGCTCTTTGCCTGGGTCGCGGCGGCTTCTGGCGTGCCCTCGTCGGTGAACGCGTAGATCGAGCGGTTCGCGGGCTCGTCGAGCCGCCATGCTCCGCTCAGGTCAATGACCTTCACTCCGGCCTGGAGCGTCCGAGGCACGAGCGTGCGCGACTGCTCATGCGGTGTGGCCAGGAAGAGCAGGTCGACTGCATGCTCTTCCAGCGCGGTCGGGGAGAAGGCCTCAACGGTGCGGCCCGAAGCGCCCGGCGTGCCCGCGAGCTGCGGGTGCAGGGAGGTCAGCGGCACCGAAGCAGAGGAGCTTTCCTCGCGACCAAAGAAGATCGGCGGCTTGCCTTGCAGACACGGGTGCCGCAGCAGCAACCGCGCCAGCTCCGCGCCGGCATAGCCGCTGACTCCAAGAACGGCAGTCTGGATCGCGGGTTGTAGGGAAGTGGTGTGCATTATCCGATCATCCGTTCAAGGCGCGCACGCAACTCTGTCGCACGCTTGGCGTCGGGGCAGATGATCAGCACGGTATTATCCCCGGCAATGGTGCCAACCACCTCATCCCACTCCTCGTCATCGATGGCGACTGCTACGGGCTGCGCGCTCGCGACTGTGGTATTCAGCACCAACTGGTTGAGTGCCTGCTTCACCTCAAGGCCAAAGCTGCGCAACACCTCTTCGATCGAGGGCAGGTCTTCTTCGTCGCCGTCGTCAAGCCCCGGAAGCTGATAACCGCTGGGTCCTTTATAAAGCTTGAGCGAATGGAGGTCGCGCGACAGCGTCGCCTGGGTCACGGCAATGCCGCGCGTGACCAGCAAGCGCCGGAGCTCATCCTGGTTGGGGACAAGCTGAGCAGAGATAAGCTGCCGGATCGCATTGTGACGGTCTAGTTTCATGGTCGATGTGGGCGGCCGGAGCTCAAACTTTAATGCATAAATATGCATCTCTATGTATAAATATGCAGCACCGATTTGTCAAGGGAGTGTGACTCGCTTTCGAGGCAAAGCACGCGGGCCGCGTGAGGAGCCGGGACGGGTTACAATCGACCGCGAACCCTCCTATATGTTTTCCCTCCGCACCCTGAACGACGTCTTCTTCTTGACCACCGAATCGCCCCGAGAGCGAGCTATGCTCTGGCAGGACCGGGCGGGCGACTGGCATCCGATCTCTACCGGACAGCTCACGGCCAGGGTCTCGGCGCTCGCGCTTGCGCTGCTCAAGCTGGAGGCGCAGAAGGGCGACCGCATCGCGCTGATTGCGGAGAACCGCTGGGAGTGGGCTGTGACAGATTTCGCCGCGCTCGCCATCGGCGCGGTGGATGTGCCACTCTTCCCGACGCTCACCGGCGAGCAGATGGCGCCGCTGCTGGAAAATGCCGGCGCGCGCATCGCGGTGGTGTCGTCGCGGAAGCAGTTCGAGAAGCTAGTGTCGATTCAGGACAGGACGAAGATCAAGGCAGTCCTGCTGATGGACGATGAGGAGATCGAGGGCGCGATACGGTTCTCGACCTTGCTGCCGTCAGCGGAGACGACGGCGGAGAGGCTGGATCCGGAGATCGAGCGTAGGTCGCGCGCCATTCTGCCAGACGACCTGGCCACGCTGATCTACACCTCGGGAACGACGGCGGAGCCGAAGGGGGTCATGCTGACCCACGGCAATATTGCCTCCAATGCCAATCGCTCGACGGAGCTCTTCGGCTGGAACAGCAGCGCATCGCTGGTATCTTTCCTGCCGCTCTCACACATCACGGCACGGCATCTGGACTACGCCATGTTCTGCTATGGGGCAGCCATCGCCTACTGCCCGCGGGTAGAAAGGCTGGCGGGCGCGATGAAGGCGGTGCAGCCAACGATCTTCGTGGCTGTGCCGCGTGTCTTCGAGAAGATACGACAGGAAGTGGAGCGCCGGTCGGGAATTTCTCCGCTTAAAAAGCGTATCTTCACCTGGGCATTGAAGGTCGGCGCTCATCACCGGGAGACTGTTTTGAAAGGGCAGCGGCCGAGCTCTTTATCATGGAGACTGGCCGAGCGGCTGGTTTACAACAAGGTGCGGGACTCCTTCGGAGGCAAGGCAAAGGACTTCCTTGCGGGTGGAGCGCCGCTCGGTCTGGACACTGCGCGCTGGTTTGCCGATGTGGGCATCCGCATCTTCGAGGGATACGGGCTGACGGAGACCTCGCCCGTAATCTCGCTAAACAATGGGACTGCATATCGCATTGGCTCCACGGGCAAACAGCTTCCCAACGTTGAATGCCGTTTTGCCGAGGATGGAGAGCTGCTGGTGCGGGGACCATCGATCTTCAAGAGCTACTGGCAAAACGAGGCATTTACGGCGGAGGCGCTGACTCCGGACGGATGGTTCCACACCGGCGATATCGGGCGGATCGACGAGGATGGATTTCTCTTCATCACCGACCGCAAAAAGGAGCTCATCAAAACCTCGAATGGCAAGTTCATTGCACCGCAGACTATAGAAGGCAAGTTCAAAGCCAATGCGCTGGTAGGCAACGTGGCGCTGGTGGGGGACCGGCGCAAGTTTATAAGCGCACTGATCTCGCCGAACTTTGAAGTGCTCGAAAGCTGGGCCAAGGAGCAGGGGATTGCGGTGGATGGTCGCGAAACGCTGCTGGCCGATAAGCGGGTGCAGGCCAGATATCGCGCCATTGTCAGCGATGTTAACAAAACACTTGCGAACTTCGAAGTGGTCAAGCGCTTCCGGCTAGTACCGGATGAGTGGACCTCCGACTCGGGCGAGTTGACGCCGAGCATGAAGTTGAAGCGCCGCGTGGTGGAAGGGAAGTACCGCGAACTAATTGCTGGCTTTTATTCGGACAGCGCGTCAGATGCACCAGCGGAAGTGTGAAGCAAACAGGTTTGTAAGGTAAGGCACGCGCCGGTAGAGCATTTTCACAGCAGGTGTAATGCGGAGTGGAACTCGGCGCAGCTTTTCCGTCGAGAAAAGCTGCACGGAACCGAGCCATTCACCTCACAGTGTCTGCGAAATGCTCTATGATCCGTTTGAATAGAAGCGGCCGCACGTGAGCGGCTGTATCTCAGAGCGACATAAAATGCGAGGAACGCGATGCGAGTAGGAATGTTGACAGGGGGCGGCGATTGCCCCGGGTTGAATGCGGTGATCCGCGCTGCAGTGCGCAAGGGCATCTTCCATTACAAAGACGAGTTTGTGGGCTTTCTGGAGGGCTGGCGTGGCGTGGTGGAGAATCAGACGCGGCCGCTCACCATCGACTCCGTCTCCGGCATCCTGCATCTCGGCGGCACGATTCTGCGCACCTCGCGGACGAATCCACGCAAGATGGAAGGCGGCATCGACAAGTGCCTCGCCACTATCGCGGCCAACAAGCTGGATGCGCTGATTACCATAGGCGGGGATGATACGCAGGGCGTGGCGAATGCGCTGATCGAGAAGGGCGTGAAGGTAGTCGGTGTGCCGAAGACAATCGACAACGATCTGAGCGGCACTGATGCGTGCTTTGGCTTCGACACGGCGGTGTCAATCGCGACCGAAGCGATCGACCGGCTGCACTCCACGGCCGAGGCTCACAACCGCGTGATCGTTTGTGAGGTGATGGGGCGCGACGCCGGTTGGATCGCAATTACGTCAGGGATCGCGGGTGGCGCGGATGCGATCTGCGTGCCGGAGAAGCCGATCGACATCGACCACATCTGCCGCATCGTCACAGAACGTAACAAGAACGGAAAGAAATTTTCTATCGTCGTTGTCGCTGAGGGAGCAAAGCTGCCGGACAGCGAACAGGCGACTCACGGGGCCAAGGTGGATGCCTTCGGGCATGCGCGACTGAGCGGGATCGGCCAGACCGTCGCGGAACAGATCGAAGAGAAGACGGGATATGAGACGCGCAGTGTGAACCTGGGCCATACCCAGCGCGGCGGAACGCCGACGGCCTTTGATCGCATGCTGGCCACACGCTACGGGACGGCAGCGATCGACCTGGTGCACAAGGGTGAATTTGGGCGGCTGGTCGTCCTGCGCGGGACGGAGATCACGAATATTCCCCTCAAAGAGGCGATCGCCAAGACGCGCACCATTGGAGACGACCTGATCGAACTGGCTAACGGATTGCAGCCGGAGGTCTAAAACATTTTCACAGATGCTGTGTTGTGGCTGGCTTCGGTTCTGTGCAGCTTTTCTTGACGGAAAGCTGCGCCGAGTTCCGTTGTCGCTCTACACCTACTGTGAAACGCTTTAGCGTTTACAGATGCTCAGCGGGACGGCTGGTCTCGCTGAGCGCCAAGCGGTAGACATCCATCATCTGATCGATCTTCTTCTCCCAGGTGAAGTGATCGAGAACCCGCTGATGGGCGGCGGAACCGAGTCTTCGGCACAGTGCTGGATCGGACGCTAGCGTGTTCATGGCATCGGCGAAGCCGCCGACCAGAGTCTCGCGACTGTCTGGCGGGACGAGGATGCCGCACGAGCTGTCAAGATAGTCGACGGGACCACCCCAGCCTGTCGCAATCACCGGCCGGCCCATAGCCATGGCCTCCAGCACGACCGCACCGCCGCATTCGTAGATGCTGGGCAGAACCAGAGCCGTCGCGCTGCGGAGATGGACGGCGCATTCTTTTTGCGAGAGCCAACCGTGAAAACGTACGCGTTCCGCAATGCCCAAAGTATTGGCGAACTGCTGCCACGGCTCGAGCATGGGCCCATCGCCAATGACGTCAAGGTCAGCCCCGGGAACCAGCGCAAGCGCCTCGAGCACGAACTGCAGTGATTTCCAATCCACCAGCCGCCCCATGAAGACGAAGCGCGGCCGAGTGGCAAGCGCGGTGCCATTAGCGGAGGCGGGGATCGAACCCACATCGGGTCCGGCGTGAGAGGCCCACTCTGCGGTGTCCACACCGTTCTCGACAACCTGCAAAATTCGGCCGCGGGCGGCTCTGGGGAGTGCCTTTTGCGTTCTCCGATTTGCAACCAGCAGAACGCTTGCGCTTCGCTTGCCCGGAAGCAAAATGTTGCTGAGCTCACTAACCTGCCGCGCGATGGCAACAAAGATACGACTGGCGAGGGAGTCTTCGGAACGAAAGGCCGGGGGGTATTCCATGCCGCCATTCATGGGGCCGATGACGAGCGGAATACCCAGCCCGGAGAGCACGGAGGGATAGCGCGCGGCCACGGGTGTGGGTTGGTGCAGAAGCTCCACACCGTGGTCAGCCACCAGCCTACGAATGATGCCGCGTTGTGCGAACTGGGTGAGCAGAGTGGTCAGAGGACCAAGCAGGCTTTCAGCGACTCTACGCGGCAGGCGCTCACCTATTCTTACGAACAGCCGATGGAGAAAGTGATCCTGAATGAAGCGCATCCTATGGCGCTCCCCGGGAAGCAATGCCTCCAGCTCGGCTTGCACTCGCTCATGCGCGACCAGCCACACCTCCAGTCCACGCGCCCGGAGGAAGCGGAAATAGTGAAGTGGCAGAATGGCTTCACCCCCGAAACGCGCAGAGGCATTATCAGTGGCGATGCAAATACGCATAGGAGGCGGCGTGTATGGACCCTCTGCCCCTGGTATATCGGAAACCGGGGATTGGATCATCGAAATAGAGGATGATGGCGGCACCGAAGGTCACCAGTCGGTATCAGCAGCCGCGCTTGCACTTAGCAAGAATCGCCAATTGCAGGCGTTCGCGCAGGGCAACTGGCAGCTCGTAAAGTTCGTTGCTGCGGTAGACCTCAATGGTTTTACGGGTAGTGCTCAGTGTGATGACGCAATGCTCACATCCGCGCAGGTGCTCTTCCAAGTCAGCTCGCAAGGTGACGGATACAGTTTCGTCGATCAAATCGTCAAGTTCGGCGAGAAATTCCGAGCAGGTCACTGAATTCCATCCTCATTCTTCTTGCGGAAGTACCGGCTGAGCCGCTCCCGTAACTGCAGCCGCGCGCGCAGCAGCCGCGACTTTACTGCCGGCACACTCAACCCGAGCGTCTCGGCGGTCTCTTCCGTGGAGAGACCTTCTACGTCACGCAATACAAAGACCACGCGGAATCCAGGCGGTAGGCCGTTGATGGTCTTCCGTAAGATGTCCGCCAGCTCGGATTGTCCATATTCCTGCTCTGGATTCGGCCGCCATTCAGCGAGATCCCGCGGGACGGAGCCTTCTTCCGTTTGCACATCTTCATCGATTGAAACCATCTTGCCGGTTCTGCGCTTGCGCAGCCGCATGAGTGACTCGTTTACCGCAATGCGAACCAGCCAGGTGTAAAACTTGGAGTTCCCCTGAAACTGATGCAGTTTCTCGTATGCCTTTAGAAACGCATCCTGGACTACATCCTCTGCGTCCTCCCGGTTTTGCGTGATGTGCTGTGCAATCCGGAAGACCTGCCGGTCATACTGCTTGACCAGCTTTTCAAAGGCCTGAACGTCACCCTCGCGAGCACGATTGACCAGCAGGATGTCAGGATGGACCTCCTCTGTGCCTACACTTTCGATGGCTGGTGCGTCAGACGGTTTCAGAAAATCGACCTTTCATGAGACGGAGATTCAAGAATGACTCACCAGTCCATAGTAGCAAGCGGTATTGGGAGCGTGAAAGCAAGGCCAGGAGTGTGCTTGCGGATTCCACCATACCTTTGCGGCATATCCTTCGCTCCCGTTTCCGCTTACGCTGTCTATATAGAAAGCAGATAGGCAGTCGGGGTTGCAGGTGGGAAGGGCTTGATCGGCATGAGAGGGTTTTGGACTGGAACACTGACGCTGTGGCTGGCGGTGGGCTTCGGCTTTGGGCTGCAGACGACGCGTCATCCTGCAAAGCATGCGGCAGGGTCCAAAGCAGCAGCCGTGGCGCACAGGGCAGATAGCCATGCGGGCAGAACGCATGCCAGCGCGAGGACACCGGGCAGAACACGCCGGGGCGCAGCTTCCCGGCGCCGGGCCAGCGCGCACGTGCGGCATGCCAAAACCCGGCATGCCGCGCGTACGGCCAGGAGTATTGCCCGCAGCCAGAAGCTCCAGCGAGCGTTTACGGCCTCTTCGCAACTGCGTCCCATGTCGCAGCAGCTGGCGCGGGATCGAATGCCCGCCGCCTACGCCGGAGTGACGGAGTATGCGCAATCGCACACCGGAGACGCGGCTGCGGCGGCTTACCTGTCGCTCGGGCACGCGTACCTGATAGACAGGCGGTATGGCGAAGCGATTGCCAGCCTTAGTCGGGCGACCTCTCAGGGCGACGGTTTGGATGATTACGCAGAGTACCTGACTGCCCAGGCCGAGATGCAGTCCGGTCAGTTGGCCTCAGCCGAGACCCGGCTGACGGGCTTTGCGGCCAAGTTCCCGGAGAGCATCTTTGTCGGCGCGGTCCCGGTATTAGTCGCGAACCTATCGATTCAGCAAGGAGACCCCCAGACAGCGCTGGCGACCCTGAATGCGCATGCCTCGGAGGCGATTGCCGGCCATGCCGATTACGGGCTGTCTCTGGCAAAGGCGCAGCAGTTGGCGGGGAACATCGATGCCGCCGCCAAGGCATACCGCCACGTCTACCTGAATTATCCGCTGAGCGCCGAAGCGCAGCAGGCCAAGACGCAGCTGCAGGTGCTGGGCGCGTCCGCCCCACTATCCGTCTCAGAGCGTCAGCACCATGCGGACGCGCTCTACGCAGCCGGACGCTACGGGGAAGCGGCGGAAGACTATCGCGCTCTCGCCGCCGATCCGAACGAGGCAGACCCGGCGGTTAGGACTCGGCAACTGGTCGCAGCAGTCGCCTGCGACTACAAGCTGAAGCGGGCCAATCGGGAGGAAGTCGAGACGTTGCCGGATACGAACGACGAGACCGGCGCCAGACGGTCTTATCTGGTGATGGAACTGGCAAGGGACCGCGATGATGGCGACACTCAACGTTCCATCGTTGGGAGCATGGAGCAGCGGTTCCCGGCGAGTCACTGGCTGGCCGAGGCGCTTTATTCCTCCGGGAACATGTATCTGCTACGCAAAGACTACCCGCATGCGATCGAGTATTACGGCGAGCTTGCCAAACGCTTTCCGGTGGTCTGCAAGTCCGGAGTGACCACGCCCTGCTCGGATTACGCGCCCAGTAGTCACTGGCGGGCAGCGTGGCTGAACTACCGCATCGGCCAATATTCAGAGGCAGCGCGTCTCTTTGACGAGCAGATTGCTGTCTACCACGGCGGCAAGGAGATCCCCGGCGCACTTTACTGGCGCGGGCGTGTCTACCAGGACCAGGAGCACTCGCCGGAAAAGGCCGCAGCGTACTATGAGGCGCTGAAGAACGCGTTCTTGCACTACTTCTACGCGCAGGAGGCGGCAGACCGGCTGGCGGAGCTGGGCAATATAGCCCCGGCAGAGATGCCGCAACTGGACGGCATCCAGCCTGAGACCATTCCAGCGCTTACCGACGACGTGCCACAGGACGATCCTCACGTCGTTAAGGCAAAGTTGTTGGCGAACGCGGGGCTGAACGAGTACATCAGCCCGGAGATCCAGGCCGCGGAGGGAAGTGACGAGTGGGGAGCCTTTGCCGAGGCCGCCATTTACACGTCATACGGCGAGAACTACAAGGCCATGCACGTTATGAAACGGGCGCTGCCGTTCTACACCTCGGCGCCCATCGAAGCGATCCCGAAGGCATACTGGCGCATACTATTTCCCGAGGCTTACTGGTCGACGATTCAGGCCGAGTCTGTCAAGAACGGGCTTGATCCCTACATGGTCGCGTCGCTCATACGGCAGGAGTCGGAGTTCAACCCGACCGTCATCTCGTATGCGAATGCCTATGGGCTGATGCAGCTCCTCCCGCGAGTCGGAGCGCAGATGGCGCGGGAGGAAGGTATCAAGCACTTCAACCCGAACGAACTGCTCGATCCAGCAGTGAACATCCGGCTCGGTACTGTTTATCTGCGGCAGACACTCGCTAAGTTTGAGGGTAAGCCAGAGTATGCCTTCGCTGCCTACAACGCGGGCGACAACCGTGTCGAGGATTGGCAGTCGGCGGGTAACTTTCGCGGCATGGACGAATTTGTCGAGTCGATCCCGTTCACCCAAACGCGCGATTATGTCCAGGCGATCGTCCGCAACGAGATGATCTATCGAGAGCTGGCGCACGCTCCGGCTGCTCGGCCTGCAGGACCCCCTCGCGTAACGCCAGCGATTCAGGTAGCGCAGTAGCGTCGCTCAAGATTGCAGCGGTTGTTTCAGAGCAATGAGACCATTAGGATGAGTGCAGCCCGGCGCCGGCAGCGCCGGAGCCTAAAGCCCGGATGGCGAAATCGGCAGACGCAGCGGACTTAAAATCCGCAGACCGCAAGGTCGTGGGGGTTCAAGTCCCCCTCCGGGCACCAATAGAAGGAATAGCTTACGAATTAGTTGACCGCAACTCTTGCTGATTTGGTGGGAGTTGAGAAAACCTCATCCATCCGATCGGCGACTTCGTTCCTCAGCTCCGGGATCATGTGGCTGTAAGTATCCATCGTCAGTTGCTTCAGCGTAAACGTAAGTACCGTCGGTGCCCAGTGGATCGCCTTAGAGATCTTCATCCAGTGCGTTACTTCTTCGATCTCCGATTCGCAGATGTCGTCGAACCAGAAGGGTTCTTCTTCACCCACGGCCGCGAACTACATTGTCAAGCTTTCTATGAAAGCGAAATGCGTTTGTAAGCTCGGCTTCGCCCGCGCTTGTCACTCAATACGAGACGCAGAAGACCCCCCGAGACCATGTTGCAGCCGAAGCTTCATGTTTGAAAATCTGAAAATGAACTATGAGTGGCTCTTGAGGTTTATGACTTAGCTTTAGCTACTGCGCGATTGAAGTAGCGGCGTACCGTGGCCTGAAAGCGGCGCGCATTGGCGGGCGCTGTTGCCTTACCAGAGAGAATGTCACGGAACGGCACGACATGGCCATAAAGAGCGGCGGTATCGTCATCATTTTGCGTCACGCTGGTGCCGTCAAGCGAGACACCGGCGAACAGGCCCTTGGCGCGCGAGTAAGTCAGAAGCTCAGAATCGAGCTTCCAGTCCGTACCAGCTTGCGCATGACGGCCTACTGGACCAGCTGCCGCCGATGCGTCTGCGCCGATTTTGAACTTGGCGGCAAGCAGATCCTGCATGCCTTTCTCGTTCATAACTACCATCACGATGTCAGAGGACTGTCCCCCTAGCTGCAATCCCCAGCTACCGCCCGCCATGCGAATCGGCGCGGGACCGCTCCAACCATGGCCCGCACGGCAGGTCGCGAATCCCTGTCCGTATTGGCCACCGAAACCGATGGCACCCTTCTTTAACCCAGGAACCACCGCGATGCACTTCGCGTTGCTTGCGATCTCGTTCGGAATGCCCTTGTCAGGAGTTTGCGACAGAGCGGTCAAAACAGCCGTTGCCTTGTCAAGACGATCTGTTATCTTCCCGGTGTTAGTGTCGGCGGCATACATCATGGTGGAGCCCACGAATACCAACAGTGCAGATACTGTGAATTTCTTCATACTTACCTCTCGCGTATTACTCGCGTCTTGGATGCCGCGACAACCGACAGCGTTAGACATGGATGCAGAAAGTACGTTGATGCTGATGATAGATGCTACAAAATCCCAGGTGGTGGTGTCCAAAGGAGTGTGTTGCGCTCACCAGTTATCAGCCCTTGTCCTGACGGGTTGAGTGACGCAGAAGTCGTTGTCGAAAAGGCAGCGGCAGTATGTTCGGCGGGAATCTCATAGAACCGCATTTTGCCTCCGATTGAAGCAGGCTATACGCGAAGACAGTAAAGCAAGATGCGCAGCGCGTTCAAGCGTTCGCGTGCCGGGTACTCACCTTCGCATAGGGCTTACGCAGTGAGCAGCTCTTGCAAACTCCAAACCTGATCGGTAATTCCGGATTCCATAGCAGGGGTGACCCTTGTCCTGGTGCCAGAGCAGTTTCCCTGAGTTAGCGTCGAGCGCGTAATTCTGTGGACCTCTTCTTCGGCGTTACGAAGTCAGGGCTGGCGACTGCGCCCAGAGTTGCTTTTGAAGGCAATAGGCCGTTGACTCCAAGCCCGGCGACGCTTGAGCCACGGCCATAGACATACCTTTGCCAGACCCAACAAAACAAATACTCCGGTAACGACGAAGACCGCAGCGATGACAGAGGACATAGGCGCTCCGGTTCAGGCGGATTTCAATTCGCGGGGCTGTCCGGACGATTGCACGGCTAATGGTTCTCGCGAAAGAGCGGCCAACTGGGCCAAGGCCAGTTGAGCAGCTTGGATCACCATAGACTTCTCAGAGAAGTTTGCTGCCGGGTTTGCTGCAACGGGCTCCAAGATGCTCTTCTCAACTATCTCGCGAAGTCTGACCAGAAGTTGCCGGGTAGCTCGACGTTGCTGACTGCGCACAAACCACCCAATTGTCCCATGAAGAATCCCGATCGCTACCGCCGCAAATGCTGTGATCATCCAGGGGCGGTCAAACCGCATGCTGATGAAAACGTGAATCAGGACGATGATCGGAATGCTTAGCACATTCAAGACTAGCTCGAGGTACTTGGAAAGGAAGCGGGCGAATTTTCGCATACCAGTGTACGTAGACCACGTAACGTCGATTGACACCATAGTAACAGATTACTTACTAAGTCTTGCATGCGCCAAGAGGTAGTAGGTCAGACGGAACGCGTTTACTAGCTCAACGGGGCCTTCAATCTGAATCGGCATGTCCGAGGGTGGTGGAAGAGGCGGCGCCAAGGCTGCACCAGCACAAAGCCGATCCGTCGCCGAGAACTCAGCCATCTAGTCAGGAGTATTGTTATTTCGCGGAAGGTCTGCGTAAGCAAAGGAAGGCAGGTTCCCATGAGCGATCCATTGACCACTTATCTCCATGACCACCTGGCCGGAGCAGGTTTTGCGATTGACCTCTTGCAGTCGATGAAGGACCGGGAGGAGGGCGAGTCCCTGGTTCAGTTCGCGGGATATCTTCTGGCGGAAGTCAAACAGGATCGGGACACGCTGCAGAACATTGCCGATCAAGTTGGATCCGGATCAAACGTCTTGAAAAAGCTTGCCGCTTGGCTGAGTGAAAAGGCGAGCCGTATAAAGCTGAGAGCAGGCGTGGCGGGCGAGTTCGGGACGTTTGAGGCTCTTGAGTTTCTTGGGCTCGGCATACTCGGCAAGTTGAGCCTGTGGCAGGCGTTGGATGTCGCCGCGGCTTCGGATGGGCGCCTGAGCGGCTACGACTTCAAGCAGCTCGCGGCAAGAGCCCAGACGCAGTACGCGAAGGTGGAAAATCGGCGGCTTGAATTGGCGAAGACTGCATTGAGACGGGCACACTGAGGAAGCGCAAAGACGGACTCGAATGCGGCCGTGCAAGGGGTTTAGCAGCTCGTTCGGATCCGATCGTTCACATCCCAAAGTTCTAACATCGCCATCGATCTCAGCACATTCACGTGAGCGGTAGGGCTTCAAGAGCTCTACGGCCAGCTTATCTCTCGACCGGAACGGCGCCTGTGGCCTCCCCACCTACGGGCGCGATCTGGTGGGAACCGGGTGGATTTCTCGCAGCAAAGCGGAATCCATGGACGGCAGATTAGTGTAAGTGCAACATAATGCTACGCGGTAGTACCGGGTGGACACTATCCCATTCATCTTGAAATCCGCAGACCGCAAGGTCGTGGGGGTTCAAGTCCCCCTCCGGGCACCAAGACAACTGGTCATAGAGCCAATGTGGGCACATGACATGGGATCTCCCGGCCAGAAGTCTTGCTGGCGACAGTTGGAGCATGACGATCCTCGATGTCCACCCTCGAACGAGGATGATGTGAATCTCTGAGTGTCGTCGCGCGGTGCTCTGGTTCTATGTTGAGGATTAAAGTTGACGAAGGGCTGCACCGACAGTGCTCCTTCGTACATCAGACTCAGTGATGCTGGTTCGTAAGTCCATTCACGTGTGCATGGCTTTCTTCTTGCTGCAAGCGACCTTGTTTGCGCAGGTATGTCAATTGCATTGCGCGCTGCCAGCTCACACCGGCATTCATTGCCAGTTCGAAACTGGTGAGCCAGCCGCCCACTCGCACGCCGCAGCTTCGGTGCATGCCATGCATACGCCACACGAGATGCATCATCACCACCGGATGGCACAGAATCAAAGCTCAACTGCTTTGGAACCTGCGGCGCAGCTGTCCAGCAACGCAGCATGCGGCAAGTGTGCTGTTCGGCAAGAGGCTTCGTTCGTCAAGCCTGCTCTGGACAGCCATGGCGCATTCAGTTCCTTGGTAGCGATAGCTGTTTTGCCTGTTTTGCAGGCCCTTGCGCCGACGATAGCCGACCATAGTCCAGAGGCTTCTCCGCCTGCTCTTCTCTCGCCATCCCAGGCACTGCCCAGCGTTCTAAAAATCTAGGCTGCGATACCCGCTACGCCGCGTGACTGTTTACTACGGTCAGGTGCTTCTGCATTCATGCAGTCGCGTTTGATCGTTCTATCTCACCGGCTTGGAGGTGTGTCGCCTAAATCCACCACCCTGGGTCTACCCAGATGGACAAGGAACGCCCTCCCTGCCAGTGATTCACCATTTTGAACCACTCATGGGGAGTTATGAGCAATCGACGTACATTCATTCAGCGGGCTCTTGGCCTTGGGGCCGGGCTGCTCGCTACGCAGCCTTTGTTGGCCGGAACCTCCGATAATCACCGCAACTCGCGCAGCGCGGAAGGGATCAAGAGGGACCGCCTGACGCATCCCGGGCCAGCCTTCAACACGCCTGTGGTCACGACCGATGTCGGCGATCTGCGCTACACGGTGGATGGCAACTCCAAGGTCTTCCGCCTAACAGCGCAGGTAGTGAAGCAGCAGCTCGCGCCGGATAAAACCATCGACGCGTGGGGTTTCAACGGCTCAGCTCCTGGACCGACGATTCAGGTTAACCAGGGTGACCACGTGCGTGTGATCTTCGAAAACCAGCTACCGGAGCCAAGCTCCATCCACTGGCATGGTTTTGAAGATCGCATCGGCTATGACGGCATGCCGGGCATCAGTCAAGAGCCGGTGAAGCCGGGTGGCCGCTTCGTCTACGAGTTCGACATTCACCAGGAGGGGACCTACTTCTACCACTCGCACATGGCGATGCAGGAGATGGCGGGGATGCTGGGCGCCTTCATTATGCACCCCAAAGAGCCCTATCGCCCGCATTGCGATAAGGACTTCGCGCTCCACTTTCAGGAGTATGCCGTGCTGCCGAACAACATCGTGCCCAACACCATGAACATGGAGTTCAACTGGCTTGTCATGAACGGCAAAGCTGGTCCGGCGGCTACACCCTTGATCATTCGCCAGGGTGATCGTGTGCGCATCCGCATGATCAATCTGGGCATGGATCACCACCCCATTCACATCCATGGACACACGTTCTACGTAACCGGCACTGAGGGGGGCCGCATTCCGGAGACGGCGTGGTGGCCTGGTAATACTGTGCTGCTCGGCGTGGCGCAGGCGCGTAACGTCGAGTTCATCGCCAACAATCCCGGCGACTGGATGCTGCACTGCCACCTGCCCCACCACATGATGAACCAGATGTCATCGAACGTCGGCAAAATGAGCCGCATGGCTGGAACGATGGGCATGAACAACATGGAAATGCCTGTGGGACTGGACATGAATAACGGCATGGGCATGTTGAATGGTCAACCGGGCGCACCCCTGGGCGAGGACTACGGGACGAGCTTGGGCCGAGGCATGGGTTTTGGCAACAATGCCGATATCAACACCATCAATGGACCGCTCTCCGAGCCGAAGAACACGGCGTCCATGCAGGGCATGATGCAGGAGATGAAGAGCGGCAAAGACCAGATTCCGATGGGACCCATGCAGATGCGCAACATGATGTCCATGGATATGAATGGCATGTCGCAGATCAAGAATGACATTGCGTCCAACGCCAACAGCGTTCCTAACTTTCCGCAAGACGCCTACATGGAGAGCGCCATGATGAACATGGAAAAGAGCAAGATGCTGCAGATCCCGGAGAACTACGGTTTGCGCGCCGGATGGAGTCCTTACATGCAGGGCATGATGACCTTCCTCCGCGTCCTGCCGCCCGATAAGTACGACGAGGTGATCGCCCGCATGAAGGAGGCCAACCGGACACATGATCCTTACGCCTCTCTGCTAGCAAGAAGCTAATAACCGGACACACCCCAAGGAGATCAAGATGAAGAAGAGAGCGATGCTGGCGGGGCTTCTGGCCCTGCCATGCTGGGCGTTAGCGCAGCATGGATCATCGATGCCGGGCATGGATATGAGCCCGCAGCAGCAACAGCATAAACCTGACTCGAAGGGCAAGGATCAGCAGCAGTCAATGCCGGGCATGAATATGCAAAAGCCGAACACCATGGGGATGCCGGGAGACATGCAAACGCCTCAGCCCAACAACGCTCCCGCGAAGCAGGAGACCCAAAGCGAGCAGAACTCCGAACAGCAGCAAATGCCAGGCATGAATATGAAACCGGGGCCAGAGAGCGATGCTCAGTCTGCTACCCACCCTTCGCTGACATTACAGGAGCCGGAGAATCCTGACTATCACACCGGGCAGAACATGCCGGCTCCCGAGTTGCTGAACGACGTGGCAAAGCGCGCACCCATGGGCCTGGACGATTTCCTCGCCATGGCGGACAGGACCAATCCCACGATCGGACAGGCGAACGATCTTGTAAATCGCAGTGGAGAGCAGGCGCGGCAAGCTGGGCTCTATCCAAACCCATCCATTGGCTACCAGGGCGAGCAGATCAGGGGTGGTGACTACGGCGGCGGCGAACAGGGCGGCTACCTGCAGCAGACGATTGTGCTGGGCGGTAAGTTAGGCTTGCGGCGCAACATCTACCAGCAGCAAAAAGGCTCCGATCGGATCGGCGTGGAAGAGCAGACCTTTCGGGTCCACAACGATGTGAGCCAGGCGTTCTATACGGCTCTTACCTCCCAGGCTATGGTCGTCGTACGTCAACGCCTTTTGCGGCTCACCGAGGATGCCGTTACGACAGCGCACCAGCTTGCTAATGTTGGACAGGCCGATGCGCCGGACATCCTTCAATCCGAGGTAGAAGCCGAGCAGGCGCAGATTGACTTCCTCGACGCGCAACGGCAGTTCATCCAGAACTTTCGCGTGCTGGCGGCCTATGTGGATAAACCCGATCTGCCGGTAAGTCCGCTCAGCGGAGCTCTCGAGACTCCTCCTGAGTACAACGCCGAGCAGAAGGTGGCCAACATTGTCGCAAATAGTCCAACCGTCAAGCGGGCGCAACAGGAGATCGCCGTAGCCGAGGCGCGGCTGAAGGATGCCAGAAGGGAGCCGGTTCCGGATCTGCTGCTTCGCGCCGGCGAACAGTACAACGGAGAGACCATTGCTGAAAATCCTAAGAAGTCTGTGGGTGCGCAGAGCTTCGCAAGTGCGGGGATCAACATCCCTCTGTGGAACCGCAACCAGGGCAATGTGGGCGCAGCAAAGGCGGATCTTGCTCGGGCACAAGGGGATGTAGTGCGCACCCAGCTCTACATGAAGCAGCAAGCGGAGCCACTGGCCCAGTCCTATATGACAGCCCGATTTCAGGCCGAGCGGTATCGCAATGAGCTTATCCCGCGCGCCAGACGCGCCTACGAGCTTTATCTGATGAAGTACCAGCAGATGGCCATGGCCTATCCGCAAGTGCTGGTCTCGCAAAGGACACTGTTTCAGTTGCAAATTGGCTATCTGCAATCGCTTCGCACGGTCTGGATGACCAGCGTCGCCCTTCAGAACTTCACCTTGCAGGGCGGCTTGCAGATGCCTATGTCGAGCGGCACTCCGGCCTCCACCATCAACCTGCCCAACGGCGGCGGAAGCGAGTAGCTGCGCTGGCGCATAGGTCTTAACTGTAAGGCATTTGTAAAGGAGGTCCACTTGCAAAAGTTCTGGCTCGGATTCATCACAGCGGTTGCCGTCGTGTTGCTGGCAGGGTTTACTTATGTGCGGTTTGGTTTTATCGACCCTCGCGCAGACATTCCGGTCAATGCGCTTGAAAGCAAGATTGCCATGCCTGCTCTGGATGCGGCTGTGGATCGCCGCGCTCCTGAAATACGAAATCCCTTAACTCCCAACGATGCCAGCCTGATCGCTGGGATGAAGATCTATCAAACCAATTGCGCCAGCTGTCACGGTGACATTAGCCACCGTAATGGAATGCTGGCGGAAGCCCTCTATCCACGGGCGCCTCAGTTCATGGAGGACAGCCCCGACATGCCGGAGAACCAGAATTTCTACATTATTCAGCATGGCGTGCGGCTGAGCGGGATGCCCGCATGGAAGCAAGCTCTCAGTGAACAGGAGATGTGGCAGGTAACGACATTTATCAGCCACATGGGCAAGCTACCGCCGGTCGTTTCCCAACAGTGGGAGGCGATCACCAGCGGCTCGATAGATACCCAAGCGGCAACTCATCCATCGAGATAAAATGTGAACGAACCACAGCCGCCTCTCCCGGGTTACTCGTGTTCGCCGGTGTGCTCTTCCTTAGCATCCGGGCCCGGGAAGTCCGTGTCGCTGTTCTTGATCTCCGGGTCACTGCTGCGATGATCCAGCTGACTATGCAGGTCGGATTCCTGCTCCACCGCTCGCGGTCGCTCTTCTTCTACTGCGCCTTTGTGCAGATCGCTGTCGGGATGTTCTGAACCGTGCTCTGTTTTTGTCATGAGATTCTCGTCTGGGCCGCTCAGTGATAAGCGCTGGGCTTGGTGTTTGGATTGATGCGGATGCCCATGCCATTGAGCTTGCTGCGGGCCTCGGCGGCCTCAGGTGTTTGCGGATAGCGCTGGATCAGACTGCGTAGCTCCTGGGCTCCGGGTTCGCGTTGTTGGGACGCGAGCAACGACTCGCCCTTACGCAGTTGTGCAGCGGGCGCCTTTGGATTGCCGGGAAACTGCTCCAGCACGGCATCGTACGCCTTGATCGCCGGAGCGTACTTGCCCTGGCGATAGGCGATCTCGCCGATGTAGAACTGAGCATTGCCGGCCAGATCGTCCTGGGGATAGTAGTGCACCACGTCACTAAATTCAGAGCTTGCCACGGCGTACCTGGCCGAGTTGTAGTCACGCAGCGCGCTCTGGTAGAGCTGCTGTAGCGGTGGCGCGGTAGTCTGCATAGCTGGCTGCTGTGCGGCCGCCGCTGTGCCCGGAGCGGCCCCGCCCAAATTAGATCTGGGCGCCAAACCAGGTGCCGAACCGGGAGCAGCGCCAGCGCCACCGTCCTGGGCTGGCGGTCCGCCTGCGGGAGCCGCGTTCTGTGGTGTCGCAGTCTGGGGTGTAGCGACATTCTGCAGCTGGCTCTGCATCGCTTGCATGGTGGTGTCGAGCTTGGCGATGCGTGATTTGAGCTCGTCCACGGAGTCGTTCAACGCCTGCATCTGGCCGGAGAGCTGAGTGTTCTCGCTCTGCGCGGTGATGGACTGCTGCAGGGCGCCGACCTGTGTGGTCATTTTGTTGACGTTATCGGTGTTCTGCTGGACGAGGTGCAGCAGAACGCCGAGGCGTTCGTCGTTCGACTGCTTCAATTGGTTCAGGAGGTCCTGCAGTTGTTGCACCTGCGTCTGAAGCTCGATGATCTCTTTGGAGACGGCGTGGGCGCGTGGCGGCAGCAGCAGGCAGGCCAGCAGGAGAACGAAAAGGCGGCGGTACAGACGGGTATGCATGGGCATGTCTCAGCTTGATTCTTTGGAGAGCCGCGGCGAAACTGTCGCTCGATCTCGTGCCGGATTTCCAGTCCGGATTTGCAATTCAGTGTAGCCGTGGAGAGGGTGGAAACGGAATGCGGCAGCAAGCGGGATGCCCTGCTGCCGCGGAGCGGAGTAGGTTATCGATCAACTGAGAAGCCGGCGCGGCGATTCTGTTGGTAGCAGGCTTCCGTTTGCTCGGTGCAGAACTGCTTCTCCTTGCCGTATGAGACGGTGCGGATGCGATCGGCAGTTACGCCCGCAGAGACCAAAGCCTGTTTCGCAGCATTCGAGCGGTTTTCTCCGAGCGCCAGGTTGTACTCGGTCGATCCACGATCGTCGCAGTAGCCGCCGACAATAATGCGCAGACGCGGATGCGAGTTCAGAAAGGCCGCATCCTTAGCGATGATCGCCTGTGCGGGCGCGTTCATATCATAGCTGTCGTAATCGTAGAAAACATCTTCCACATTGCTGTGAAAGGTGGCATCGTCCACTTGATCGCCGGCGGAGTTGTTCATTGACGAGGCGCCGCTATTGCCGCCGACCGTCACCCGCGCGGTTGCGTCGGTCGATCCGCCCAGCCCGCGTGCAATGAGGTGATAATCAGTCGACTGTGCCGGCGAGACCGTTTGCGTGCCAGACGATGGCACGGGCCCAATGTTGTCGATCGATACATCCGTCGCATTGGTCGTACGCCAGGTCAGGACGGCCTTCTCGCCAGCGTTGATAGACGGTGGCGTGGCCGTGAGCGTGGCCGTAGGCGCATCGGCAGTCGCGGATGGAGGCGGCGGAGGCGGCGGGGGCGCTGCCTTTTTATGGCAACCGGTGACCCCGGCAAGCGCTAAAGCAACAAAGCAAGTTGCCGCAGAGTGACGAAGTGCAGTGGAACGAAGGTGTGGAGTCTTCACGGTCTTCTCCAATCGGGAAGTTAATTGTTTAGCGGCCCCAACTGGCGACCGGTTACTGCAAAGTATGCGATGCGGTGCGGCCCTGGGCTATTTCCAGCTCCAATTCGGCATGGAGTTATTGCCATCGTGGGTCAGGGAGTGCTGCTGTGTACCATCAGCGAGCATGCTCCAGATCTCCGAATGATGGCCCTCTTCGCGTTCAAAGACGATGTGGCGGCCATCGGGAGCCCAGGATGGAAAGTCGTTGCGGCCCACGTCGTGCGTGAGCTGGATCCAGCGTCGGCTGGCTACGTCCATCACATAGATGTCCTGACCGCCCGGCGCGCCGGGTCCGTACTTGCGATCCCAGGCGAAGACCAGGAACTGGCCGTTGGGCGACCACGATGGAGATGTAGCGTAGCCGGTATCCGTAAGCCGCTGCACGTTCGCACCGTCGGATTCCATGATGTAGATCTGCGGGAGGCTGGTGCGTCCGCTCACCCAGCCGATCTGGGAGTTGGTTTTGGGATTCCAGCAAGGGGAGACATCGGGTCCCTTGAAGGTGGTGACGCGGTGCGCGCCATTGCCATTTGCGTCGGAGACCCAGATCTCAGGGTCACCGGATTTATCCGAAGAGTAGGCAAGATGCGAGCTATCGCCAGACCATGCTGGTGAAACGGTGGTGCCTCCAGGCGATGGAAAGCTGACCAACCGGCCCAGTTCCAGTGAATACATGCGAATTGACCAGCCAGTTTTGCCAAGCGAGGCAAAGGCGACGCGGCTGTTGTCCGGGGAGACGCGGGGTGAGAGCGAGATCTGGCCAAGGTGCGTGAGCTGGTGCTGGCCCTGCCCGTCGTAATCCATGGCCCAGACTTCCTTGATGCCAGTGCGTGAGGAGATGTAGTAGATCTTGGTCTCAGCGATGCCATTGATGCCGCCACCAAGGCGCAGGATGATCTCATCGGCAAAGCGGTGGGCGATCACGCGGGCGTTGTCCTGATTGGCGGCTTCGCTGTACTGCTTGCCCAGGATGGGCGGTGCGCTCGCGTCTTTGGCATCGACCAGAAAGCCGGAGACATTCAGGCGGCCACCATTGACGGCCAAGGCTCCGAGAGCCAGCATGGCCGCATTTGCCGGCGGGCCGGACCACTGGGGGAGGCTGGCTTCCTGCGGCGTCCCGGGAGTGGCGGTGGGGGCCAGGCTTTTTGAGACCATGTCAAAGATGCCGGCGTCACTCAGGTCGTTAAAGAGGGTGGTATCGAAGGTGGTCTTCAGGCCGGGGGTCTGCGGGTCGGACGAGGCAGCCTTGAAGTCGGCGGCCGCCAGGCGAATCTTCTCTACACCTAGATTGGTGCCGGTGCGCACCCAGTCCTGCGCTCGCGCGGGGACGTGGAAGCAGAAGAAGAGAAAGAGCAACAGGGCCGGAGCTGCGAGGGAAGGTAATTGGCGATCTCTCATCGTTGTATGTAGGTCTTCGATCTCGTCAAGTCAGGTGGAGCACTTCGCTGTAGCAATCTTGGTTGAGCGGCGCTTCGCGCCGGGTAAAAAGACAAGATGAAGCAGGTCTATTCGACTCCACCTTCGGTTACGCTCAAGATGAATTCACCCGGTGAAGTTAGATTCACACGCTAGCGCCCGTTCTGGTCATAGGTGAAAGTGTACGCCACGGACAAATTGGAGCCGCTGTACCCCGGTGGCAGCGGGCCAAAGCTCTCCACGCGCTGCACCGCGCGTATGGCCGAGGTGTCCAGAGTCGAGGAGCCGCTAGAGTTTGCAACCCGGAAGTCGCTTGGGCTGCCGTCGCGCGCCAAGTTGAAGGTCACCGTCACCTGCCGCCCGCGAGGCGTGCTCGGATCAACCTCCTGCACGTACCAGTTCTCGCGCACTTTGCGGGTAATCACGTCCACATACCAGGGAAAGCGGAAGCCGTTGCTGCCGCCCGTGACGGCGACCGGGTTATTGGCAGAGGTGTTCTGCGCCATTGATTTAGGCATGCTGGTGGGTGCGGCTTGACCGAAGGTGGCGCGGTGCTGCGGAACCTCTTGTGGCTGCGGGTGCTTCTGCTCCGGCTGGGGCTGCGGTTTCTGGATCGGTTTCGGCTTCTCCGGCTGCTTCACCGGGATGGGAATGGCTTTGAGGTCCGGCGCGGGCAGCGCCTGCTCTTTCTGGATGGCTGGCGCGGGGCTCGGAGTCTCCGTGGCCAGGACGTTTTCGGTCGGCTTCTGCGTCTGAGGCAGTGGTAGAGATGGAGCGGAACTGACCAGCGTGGCCTGGATGGACCCCTGCATCGCATTCTGACCCCACTCGGCCCCGTGCGACCGTCCGTGCAGCCAGACGGAGAGGGCCAATGCACCCGCGAGCAGCAGATGAAGACCGAAGGACTCGGCCAGCGGAGTGCCGAAGGCGTCCTTGCGGTCCATCAGATCTTCCAAATTGCCGGGGGTGCGACTTATGCTGGCCATGGTTATCTGCTGGCGCTGCCGTTGGTGATCGGCTGCGTCACGATCGAGATGTTCGTGATGCCGGCCTGTTTGACCGCGTCCATGACAGAGGCAAAGGCGCCGAAAGGCACACGCTCATCTGCGCGCAGGTAGACGACCTGGTGGGCTGGATCGGCATTGGGCTGATGCAGCCGCGTGGGCAGGTCGGCGACATTGATGGGCTGGTCACCGAGAAAGACGCGCTGGTCGCGATCGATGGTGATGACCTGGCGCTGTTCGGTGATCTCTTTCACCGTGCGCGTCTTGGGAACGGCGACGTCGATGCCGGACTGGAGCACTGGCGCGGTCAGCATGAAGATCACCAGCAGCACGAGAACCACGTCAACCAGTGGCGTGATGTTGATCTCGGCTAACGATGAGTGGGTACGCCCACCCGCGCTAGTAAATGCCACGGCCTGGCTCCCGCGGTGGTTCCCGGAGTGCGGGCTCGCGTTCCGCATCGCGCGGGTAGTCGCGTGGGCCGTGCTCCCGCTCCATCGGGTCCTGGTTTGGACGGAGGGTGATCTCTTCCATGCTGTTCAGCAGTTCACGGGCAAAGTCATCCATGCGGGAGGCAAACTCGCGGATGCGCGCTGTGAACTGGTTATAGGCAACCACAGCCGGAATGGCGACGACCAGGCCAGCGGCGGTGGTGATGAGCGCCTCCGAGACGCCGGGAGCAACCGCCCGTAGGGTTGCGGCCCCAGCGGTGCCCAGTCCGTGGAAGGCGTCGACAATGCCCATGACGGTGCCGAAGAGACCGATGAACGGGGCGGTCGCGCCGATGGTCGCCAGCCAGGTGAGCCGCTGCTCCATAAAGGTGAGCGCTTCGCTGGCTGCGGATTGCGCGGTTCGTTCGAGCGCGGTAATGTTGCGCGGTGGCCCGAAGCCGCCCGTCTGCCGGCGGTAGGTCTCATAGACCTCGTCAAAGACGTTGACCAGCGGACTGGGTTTGAACTGCTCACTCACAGCCGCGATCTCCTGCAGCCGCGTGGCCTTGCGGAAGGCACGAAGAAAGCGGCTGCTCTGGTTGCGGGCGCGGCGAAAGCCGGAGAGTTTGCCGAGAATGATGGCCCAGGAGAAGAGGCTGGCCACTACCAGAATTCCCAACACTGTGAGCGCGACCGGGCCACTGTTGCGCAGCATCTCGACCACGGCATTGCCCCCGGCTTGCGGCGGCAGGGCGCCCGGTGCAGCATCCTCGGTCTGGAAGAGGAGAAAGGTCGCGAAATACGGGAAAAGAGAGGTCATTGGATATATAGGGAGCGCTCAGAAGAGGGTAGCAGGAAGTGTGGGCGCGTTCCTAGGCACGACTGGGCAGAGGTAGTTAGCTTCTGGTTACTGCCGTTGAGACTTAGACCCCGAGCAAGGCCGGACAGTCTAACCAGATGACCATGTTAAGATGACTACATTGAGGTGGTGCATGAAAACAATAGCGGCAGCAGCATTCAAGGCGAACTGCTTATCCATCATGGACGAGGTGAAGGCTCGGCGGGAGACGGTCGTGATCACCAAGCGGGGAAAGCCTGTCGCCAAGCTCGTTCCACTTGAGCTGAAGAAGGGCGAGATCGATCCGATCTTCGGGTTTATGAAGGGAAAAGGAAAGATTGTCGGCGATATCGTTAGACCGATCCTCAGCGACGAGGAATGGGGCCGGATCGGTGATCCTGATTGATTCTGATCGATACGCACATCATTGTTTGGCTGGCGTTTGGACCAAATAAGCTGTCGGCCAAAGCAGCTTCGGCTATCGAGACCGAGCGACTGGGGAATAGTGGACTCGCGATCTGCGCGATGAGCTTATATGAGCTTTCGCTTCTTACGAGGCGAGGCCGCTTGCAGCTGAATATCTCTCCAGAGACGTTGCTCAGCGCAGTGGAAAAAGGCTTCATTGTGAAACCAATCACCGCACAGATCGCTGCCGCATCAACGACTTTTCCAGACCCATATCCTCGCGATCCCATGGACCGCCTCATCGGAGCCACCGCTCTGGTAGAAGGCATCCCGCTCATCACGGCAGATGAGCGCATCCGCAAGGCAAACGTCATCCAGACTATCTGGTAACCCAGCGCCGCGCCCTGCTATGCTCGGGCAAGAATTCCACCCAATATGCTGCTTGAGCTGCGCGCCGAGAACTACGCCGTCATCGACCACACGGTTGCCGTGCTGGGGCCGGGGTTGAACCTGCTGACAGGGGAGACAGGCGCGGGGAAGTCCATCCTGGTGGACGCACTCGCCTTGCTGATGGGTGGCAAGGGATCGGCCGATGTGGTGCGCCACGGAGCCGAGAAGGCCGTAGTCTCCTGCGTCTTTGAAAGCACGCTGGAGGCTGAGGCGATCCTGGAAGATAACGGCATCGACGCCGAGGGGGCGGAGATTATTCTGCGCCGCGAGATCCAGGCCACCGGCAAGGGTCGCGTGTATGTGAATAATCAACCCGCCACGGCTGCAGTTCTGCGTCTGCTGGCGCCTGAACTGGCGTTGATCCATGCCCAGAGCGAGACACTCGCCGGCTTTGACGAAGCGCAGCAGCGTGGTCTGCTCGACCGCTACGCCGGCTTGCCGCCTGAAGGTGTCGCGACGGCGTTTGCGGACTGGCGGGGAGTTCTGGATCGTCTGCAGGCCCTGGAAAGCGACGAGCAGGACCGGCTGCGGATGGCAGATTTGTGGATCTTTCAAAGCCGCGAGATCGGCAAGGCTGCGCTGGTGGCCGGAGAAGAAGAGCAGCTAGAGAACGAACGGCGCGTGCTCGGCAACGCAGAGAAGCTCTATGCCGCTGCAATGAGCGCGCATGAGCTCCTCTATGAGGGCAGCAACTCAGCCGAGTCCGCACTTCGCGCCGGGTTGAAGCAAATCGAAGAGCTGGCGCGCTTCCATAGCCGCTTCGTCGACGTGGTCCAGCAGCTCGCCTCCGCGCGCGCCATGGTCAACGATGTTGCAGAGACGGCGCGTGACTTTGGTGAAGGCATCGAGGCCTCGCCCGAGCGGCTGGCAGAGATTGAAGACCGGTTGGCGCTGCTCGACCGGTTGAAGCGCAAGTACGGCGCCACCGTGGAAGCCGTAATGGCCTATGGCGAAGAGGTAGGGGCGAAGCTGGCCGAAGCGGAGAACCGCGAGGAGATCCTAGCAACCTTGCGGCAGGAGCTCGCGCAGGCAGCGAAGGCCTACGGGGTGGCGGCCGCGGCTTTGAGCGATGAGCGGCAATCTGCCGCAAAGCGCCTGGCTAAGCTGGCCGAGACGCAGATCAATGACCTTGCCATGAAGGTTCAGTTTGCGATTGACGTCACGCCCCGGCAGGACGAGAGCCATTGGACCGCACATGGCTGGGATGAGGTGACCTGCCGGATCGCGACCAACACAGGCGAGCCGCTCAAGCCACTCGACCAGATCGCCTCCGGTGGCGAGATGTCACGCGTGCTTTTGGCACTTAAGGTGAGCGTGGAGGAGGGTGCAAATCGCGCAGCCGGCAAGAGCCGCCGCAAGACGGCACTGCCGCGGACCCTGGTCTTTGACGAAATCGACATCGGCATAGGAGGGCGCGCAGCCGAGGCGGTCGGGCAGAAGCTGCAGAAGCTCTCCCGTGCCCAGCAAGTGCTGTGCGTCACACATCTGCCGCAGATCGCCGCATTTGCCGACCAGCACTTTGTCGTCGAAAAGCGCGAGCACGGCGGACGCACCCGCACAGAAGTACGGCTGCTCGCAGCGCCGGAGCGCACCGAGGAGATAGCGCGGATGCTCAGCGGCGCCAAGCTCTCCGAGACCTCGCGGCGGCACGCCGAGCAGATGCTGCGTGAGGCGCGAACAGCATAGAATAGGCCGCCAAGTACGCAAAGTGCACGTGGTTCACCTGATTACCTAGCCGAACTGGCATTATTTTGCGGTGTACGCAATGGGACCGATACCACGACCAGTAACCAATCCGGCACTGACGGCGGTGTACCGGGATGCTATCGGGACAGTATACTGGTAGACGTGATGATCGAGACCCAAGAGCCTCCTGTACTTCCGCTGCAGAACGATCAACCCCGGGATGGAAAGCGTGTCTTACTGTTGAAGCCTCGCGGGTTCTGCGCGGGTGTGGTCCGCGCTGTGGATATTGTCGGCATTGCGCTTGAGACCTTTGGAGCTCCGATCTACGTGCGCAAAGAGATTGTGCACAACAGCTTTGTGGTCAACGAGCTGGCCGAGAAGGGCGCCATCTTCGTTGAAGACATCGACGATGTGCCAGAGGGCATGCGGGTCATCTACTCGGCCCACGGCGTATCACCGGCGGTGCGGGCACGCAGCAAAGAGCGCGGTCTGCGCGTGATAGACGCTACCTGTCCCCTGGTCACCAAGGTGCACGTGGAAGCAGTCAAGTTTGCGCGGCAGGGGTATTCTCTGGTGCTGATCGGCCATCGCGATCACGATGAGATCGAAGGCACGCTGGGCGAGGCTCCGGATGTGACGCAAGTGGTTTCCTCTGTAGAAGAGGTCGGGGCACTCGAGGTTCCCAACTCTGACCGAGTCGCTTATCTGACGCAGACCACCCTCAGCCTGGACGAAGCGCGTGACATCATCCAGGCGCTCAAGGAGAAGTTCCCCAACATCGTCGGTCCGCATTCACAGGATATCTGCTATGCCACAGAGAATCGTCAGGTGGCGGTCAAGAACGTCGCGCATACCGCGGACCTGATGCTGGTGGTGGGTTCAACCAACAGCTCAAATTCAAATCGTCTGGTCGAGGTCTCGCGCAATCTAAATACGGTGGCCTATCTCATCGACAACTCGGAAGCCATCCAACCAGAGTGGCTGGAAGGCGCACGGACTGTCGCCGTTACCGCCGGCGCGTCTGCTCCTGAGATTCTGGTCTCCGAGGTTGTCGCCTATCTTCGGGCAAAGGGCTTCGATGAGGTGGAAGAGGTAGAAGTGATGCCGGAGAACGTCCGGTTTGGTCTTCCGGCCGAGATCGTGCAAGCCATCGGACCCGCTGCTGTGGCGGTGCGCTAGTTGCCAGCCGGAAGGGCAGCAACTGGTGGCAGTTCTAACGAAAGTGACGGGATGAGCACAGGATTGAGCGGCGATCGGCCGGTGGCGGCACAATCAGGCTACGGAATAGCCGCACGCACTTCCGCCACAAACGGGTCTCTCGCTAACGGATCAAGCGCGCACGGTTCCGCAACCCCCAAATTCGGCCGCATCGACGTAGGGCTAGAGCAGGTCGAGGAAGCGGTCGCGCGGTCGCGGGATCATATCTTTTCGCAGCAGCACGCGGATGGCTACTGGTCTGGGGAACTGGAAGCCGATGCCATGCTGGAGGCGGATTACATCTTTGCCCATGTGCTGCTCGGCACGGCCAATCAAGGCAAGATGGAGCGTGCGCTGGCCGAGATCCTGCGGTATCAGAACGAAGACGGGAGCTGGAGCATCTATCCCGGCGGTCCGGGCAATATCTCGCTCGCGGTGAAGTGCTACTTCGCCTGCAAGCTGATGGGCATGTCGGTGGACGAGCCGATCCTGACAAAGGCGCGGACCTGGATTTTAGCGCACGGTGGCGTGGTCGAGTGTAATACCTTCACTAAGATCTATTTGTGCGCGCTTGGTCAGTATGAATACGACGCCGTCCCGGCGATTCCGCCCGAGATCGTCCTGTTTCCTAACTGGTTCTACTTCAACATCTACGAGATCTCCTCATGGTCCCGCGCGATCCTAGTGCCGCTCTCAATCGCTTACGCGAAGAAGCCGTTCAAGAAGATTCCACAGGAGCAGGGCATTGACGAGCTCTTTGTCGGCGGACGCGAAAACGCGAATCTTCACCTCCGGTGGGACCGGAAGCACCCGATAAGCTGGCGTAACTTCTTCCTTTCCTGGGATCGTCTGGCACACTGGGCAGAGCGCGTGCATATCCGTCCGCTACGCAAAATCGCACTGAAAAAAGCCGAGAAGTGGCTGCTCGAGCACTTTGAAATGTCAGACGGATTGGGGGCCATCTACCCCGCAATGCTGAACGCGATTATCGCGCTACGCTGCCTGGGTTACTCGAATGACGATCCGCAACTGATTCGTGCGATGGATGAATTCGAACAGCTCGGCATTGACGAACCGAACGGCACGGCTGACTACGAGGTACCGACCTTTCGTATGCAGCCCTGCATGTCGCCGGTCTGGGATACGGCGCAGGCGGTCTTTGCCCTGGGTGAGGCAGGCGCCTCACGCGCCGATCCACGACTGCTGAAGGCCGCCGATTGGATGTTGATGAAGGAAGTCCGGCATAAGGGTGACTGGTCGGTCAAGGCCCCGGATGCGCAGCCGGGCGGCTGGTACTTCGAGTTCAACAATGAGTTTTACCCGGATACCGATGATTCGGCACAGGTTCTGCTGGCGCTTGACAAGGTGCAGAATCCCCGGGAGCGCTACCAGGATGACGTCGCGAAGCGTGCCATCGAGTGGGTCTTCGCCATGCAGTGCCGAAATGGCGGTTGGGGGTCATTCGACAAAGACAATACCAAGATGATCTTCCAGCACATCCCGTTTGCCGACCATAACGCGATGCTCGATCCGCCGACAGTCGATATTACGGGGCGCATTCTCGAAATGCTGGCGACGTATGGGTACACACGGAAAGACAAGCGCGTCGAAAAGGCAATCCAGTTCATCCTAAGGGAGCAGGAACCCGACGGCAGCTGGTTTGGCCGCTGGGGTGTGAACTACATCTACGGTACGTTTTTGGTGTTGCGCGGACTGGAAGCGATGGGCATGTGGAATCATGAGCCGGAGATACAACAAGCAGCCGAATGGATTCGTTCGGTCCAGAACGCCGATGGTGGCTGGGGCGAGACCTGCGGTTCGTACGACGATCCCACCCTGCGCGGTGTCGGCACTAGTACGCCCTCACAGACAGCCTGGGCGATCCTTGGACTTCTAGCTGCCGGCGACACGCGTAGCGATTCAGTGGCCAAGGGCACGCGCTGGCTGCTCAATCAGCAAGGGGAGGATGGCTCCTGGGACGAGAGCATGGGCGAGGGCGCGACCAAGCAGGCCATCAACACTGGCACCGGCTTCCCGCGCGTCTTTTACCTGGCGTACCACGGATACCGCGACTACTTTCCATTGCTCGCGTTGAGTACCTATCGCCGTGCAATGGAGCGCACTTAAGTTCATCGAAACAGGCTTCGCACTTGGTCGTTGGCAGCTCAAAGCGGCCCTGCCGTGCTGATCGATAGAGGAGAACTTAATATGGCTGTGCCGATCTCGCAGATGTGGACGGTAGCAAGCTACGTTCTGAAGAAGCGTTGGAGCGGGCAAAAGAAGTACCCACTGGTGCTGATGCTCGAACCGCTCTTTCGCTGCAACCTGGCGTGCGCCGGCTGTGGCAAAATACAGTACCCCGCGCATGTCCTGAAGCAAGAGCTCACCGCTGAGGAGTGCTTCAAGGCCGTGGATGAGTGCGGCACGCCGATGGTTTCGATTCCGGGCGGAGAGCCGTTGCTGCATCCCGAGATCGGCGCGATCGTCGAAGGCCTGGTCGCGCGGAAGAAATACATCTACCTGTGCACCAACGCGTTGCTGCTGAAAGAGAAGCTACACCTTTTTAAGCCAAGCAAGTACCTGTCCTTCTCCGTCCATATGGATGGTCAGCGCGAGCACCACGATTTTTCGGTCTGCCGTGAAGGTGGCTTCGATCAGGCGCTCGAGGGCGTGCGCGAGGCCGTAAAGCAGGGCTTCCGCGTCACTACCAATACGACGCTCTTTGACGGGGCTGACCCGAACAGCGTGCGCTCCTTCTTTGACGAGATGATGGAGGTCGGCGTCGAAAGCATGATGCTCTCGCCCGGCTACACCTACGACAAAGCGCCGGACCAGAAACATTTCCTGGGCCGCGCCCGTTCGCGGCGTCTCTTCCGCGCCATTCTTTCCAATCGCAAGAAGAGTTGGCGTTTTAACGCCTCGCCCATGTTCATGGAGTTCCTGATGGGCAAGCGCGACTTCACCTGCACGCCCTGGGGTATGCCGACCTACAACGTCTTTGGCTGGCAGAAGCCATGCTACCTGCTGCAGGACGGCTACGCCGATACCTTTCAGGAGCTGATGGAGGCGACTGAGTGGGCCAACTACGGCACGGAGTCCGGCAACCCGCGCTGCGCCAATTGCATGGTGCACTCCGGCTACGAGGCCTCCGGTGTGAACTACACCTTTGGCTCACTTCGCGGGCTTTGGGACACGGCCAAAGCCACTTTCTCCAGCACCTATCCGGATCGCGGAGCGCTCGATCTACTGAACCAGCCGACTGCTCCGGTCCACGCCAAAGGAGGGCTGGTGCAGATCAACCCAGGCTCCGCAAAACAGACTGCTCTTGAAGAGACGGCGGTATGAACGACGCCACCGTGGTCACGCATCCCCGGCCGGAGCTCGATCCAGATACGCTCGAAGTCGTGGAAGGCGTCCAGCGGGAGAACCTGGAAGGCTGGATTCCCGAGCTGGCATCCGACGATGAGATCCGCGATGCGCTCGAAAAAGCCTTCGAGTATCGCGGCGATGTGAGCCTGACGCTCCGGGACGGTTCGCGGATCGAGGGCTACATCTTCGACCGGCGTACCGGGCCAACGCTGGCCGAGTCTGCCGTGCGCGTCATGCCGACGAAGCAGCGCACCAAACTCACCATCCCGTACTCCGAGATCGCCGCACTCGCCTTCACCGGCCGCGACACCGCCGCCGGCAAGAGCTTTGAAGCCTGGGTGCGCAAGTACTGGGAGAAGAAGGCAGCAGGCGAGAAAGAAATCGGAATCGAGGCGGAAGCGCTGGAGTAGCCAGGCCAGTTGTCTGCCGTAGCTCGCTCTTTCATGAAAGTCTTCCTTACAGGAGCGACCGGCTTTGTTGGCAGCCATGTTGCGCGGGTCTTTGCTGCTGCTGGAGCAGAGCTACGCTTGCTCGTCCGTCGGACCAGCCGGCTGGATAACCTGGAAGGCCTGCAGGCCGAAACCTATGTTGGCGATCTGGCGCAGCCAGAGACTCTGCGTACTGGACTGCGAGGCTGCGAGGCGCTAATTCACGTCGCCGCGGACTATCGACTCTGGGTGCGCGATCCGAAAGCAATGTACGCTGCCAACGTCGACGGCACACGAGCCCTGCTAGCGCTTGCTCGCGAGGAGAGAGTTGCTCGCGTGGTCTACACCTCAAGCGTCGCGACCATGGGCTTCCGGTGTGACGGTACAATCGTCAACGAGGAGACGCCTGTTTCGCTTGATGCGATGATTGGGCACTACAAGCGCTCTAAGTTTTTAGCTGAGCAGGAGGCGGTCCGGGCTGCGCGCGACGGACAGCATGTGATGGTGCTGAATCCAACCACACCCATTGGCCCCAACGACATCAAGCCAACGCCGACTGGTCAGATCGTAGTCGACTTTCTCAATCGTAAATTCCCTGCCTACGTCGACACTGGCCTCAACCTGGTTGATGTTACAGAAGTAGCGCGCACGCATGTCTCCGCTCTCGAACGTGGCAGGCCGGGCGAACGTTACATTCTGGGTGGTGAGAATCTTTCACTCAAGCAGATCCTGGACAAGATGTCGGCCATCACCGGTCTGCCCTCGCCGACGGTGCGAGTCCCGCACTCGGTCGCCATGCTCTTCGCTCTCTTTGACGAAACGATCACCGGCAAGCTGCGCGGCAAAGAGCCACGCGCAACGGTGGAAGCAGTGCGTATGGGCAGGAAAAAGATGTTTGCCTCCTCGGCCAAAGCCGAACAGGAGCTCGGCTTTCAGATCGTGCCGGTCTACTCTGCGCTCCGGGCGGCGATCGAGTGGTTTCGCGGGCATGGGTACGCTCCCCCGGCATGAACAGGCGTGTGGCCATCATTGCGGCACTCTATGGCGAGATCAAACCTCTGGTCGCAGGCTGGGAGCACATCCCGTCCGGCAAGGCGCGCCAGAAGATCTTTCGGCGAGTCCAGAACGGCGTCGAATGCCTTGCCATCGCTGGCGGCATGGGCGCGCGAGCCACGGCACAAGCTGTCGAAACAGCCAGTGCCGGCGGTCCGCTGGAGCAACTGATCTCTATAGGCTGGGCTGGCGGCCTTTCCTGCGGCGTCAAGCCGGGCGTGGCGTACTCTGTCGGAGAGGTGATCGACCCGCGGACTGGAGAGCGCTACCCGGTGGAGTCTGCCGAGCAGCCGCCACTACGGTTGGTCACGGCAGACCACATCGTTCAGCGTGGGGAAAAGCGGCGCCTTGCCGAAAGCTATGCAGCATCGCTCGTCGACATGGAAGCTGTGACGGTGTCGCGCCTGGCCGCTGCACGCGGCATCCCGTTTCGCTGCTGGAAAGCGGTCTCCGACCTCGCGACCGATGAACTGCCGGACTTCAATCGTTCCTTGAGCCCCGATGGACAGCTCGATCTACCGCGGCTTTTGATGCGCGTGAGCCTCCGTCCTGGCTACTGGCCGGCATTGATGCGCATGGGCCGGAATAGCGCAGCGGGCGCTATAGCATTGAGCAACGCAGTGACGGATTTTTTGACTAGCAAAGACTATGCAAACAGCAACGGCTGAACGGCAGCACACGAAGACAATGAACTCCGCGCTCCCAATCACGATGCGCGCCGCCGTATATCGCGGTGTAAATGACGTGCGTGTCGAGACCGTGCCGGTGCCGCAGATCGGAGCGGGTGAGGTGCTGATTCAGGTAGCTACCTGCGGGGTCTGCGGTACGGACCTCAAGAAAATTCACACCGGCTCGCATGCCGCCCCGCGGATTTTTGGGCACGAGACTGCCGGAACGATTGCCGCGGTCGGCGAGGGAGTAAAGAAGTTTCAAGTAGGCGATCGAGTGATGGTCTTTCACCACATTCCATGCGGTGCTTGCTATTACTGCCGCAAAAAGACCTTCGCGCAGTGCGAGATCTATAAGCAGGTGGGTTGTACTGCGGGCTTTGCTCCGTCCGGTGGCGGATTTGCCGAGTACGTGCGCGTGATGCCCTGGATCGTCGAGCGGGGGCTGGTCAGGATTCCCGATGGTGTTCCCTTCGAGCAGGCCGCCTTCGTGGAGCCGCTGAATACCTGCTTCAAGGGCGTGCGCAGCTTGGGTCTGCAGCTGGATGAGACGGTGCTGGTCATCGGCCAAGGGCCTATCGGTATACTCTTGGCATCTCTCGCGTTACGATCGAGAGCGACTGTACTTACCTCCGATCTCTATCCTGAGCGGCATCGCATCGCGCGCGAGTTCGGCCTGTTGCACCCGATCGACGCGTCGACAGAAGACGTTGTCTCGCGCGCGAGGGCCGCAAGCGACAGTCGTGGCGCGGATGCCGTAATTTTAGCCGTCGGGGGGAATGCGCTCATACAGACGGCCATGGATGCTGCGCGTCCGGGCGGCCGCGTCATGCTGTTCGCACAGACGCAGCACGGAGAAGCGACGGTCGATCCGGCCGCGGTATGCGTCGACGAAAAGACGCTGATGGGTTCCTACAGCGCCTCGGTCGAGATTCAGGCTGAGGCTGCTGCTCTAGCCTTCGACGGGTACCAAAGCGGCTATGATCTGACCCGGTTGATCTCCCACCGCTTCCCACTGGAGCAGGCTGCGGACGCGATTGATTTCGCCTCGTCTCCAAAGAGCGATTCGATGAAGATAATGATCGAACCCGGACTGCAGAACCAGGACTGAACTCAATTTGAGCCGCTCAAGCTGAAACCACAGACACACCAAGCATTTGAGACAATAGACGATGATGGCGAGCGACATGCGAGCTGCGGTGCTGTATGGCAAAGAGGACGTGCGTATCGAGCGCGTTCCGGTGCCGCGCCCGGATGCGGGCGAGATCGTCGTTCGCGTGCATGCCGCGCTGACCTGCGGTACGGACCTGAAGACCTATCGGCGCGGATACCACGCCAAGATGCTGGTGCCGCCTGCGCTCTTCGGGCACGAACTGGCCGGCATCGTCCACGAGGTGGGCGCGGGCGTGGATAGCTTCTGTCCGGGCATGCGTGTGGTAGCCCTTAATTCCGCTCCTTGCGGCGTCTGCTATTGGTGCAAGCGTGGGCAGGAAAACCTGTGCGACACCATCCTGTTCAACAATGGCGCGTATGCGGAATACATCCGTGTTCCGGCGCGGATCGTTGACAAAAACACACTGGAGATTCCTGGGCATCTCTCCTTTGAACATGCTGCGCTTACCGAACCATTGGCTTGCGTGGTGCGGGGACTGGAGGAGAGCGGTGCGCAACTGGGCGACAGTATGGTCGTCATCGGCGCGGGACCCATTGGGTTGCTCTTTATCCATGCTGCAGCGCTTGCGGGCGTGCATGTGATCGCAGTCGTGAAGCGTGACGAGCAAGTCACAGCCGCGAAAACATTAGGGGCAGAGCATGTTTTGCAGATCGGCGAAGTGCAAGACCCTATCGCCGCAGTGCGGGCTCTGACGCAGGAAAACCGGGGCGTCGACATTGCCATCGAGGCCGTAGCGCTGCCGGAGACCTGGCAGTGGGCCGTGGACATGGTGCGTAGGGGCGGTCTGGTGAATTTCTTTGGCGGCCCGCCCGCCGGAACCAAAGTTAAGCTCGACACAAATCAGCTGCACTATAACGACATCACGCTGAAGGCGAGCTTCCATCACACCCCGGCTACCTGCCGGCGCGCGCTTGAGCTGATTGCGAATGATAGCTTCAAGGCGCGAGAGTATATTACCGGGCGTGCACAGCTCGGCGAACTGGCAAGTGTGTTCAAGCGGCTCACTAATCGCTCGAACGACATCAAAACTGTAATCTTGCCCTAGGCCATTTTCAGGGTAAGTGTAGACCGGGGAACAGAGGTGAGCGTGGTCGTTCTTTGAGCCGAAGTTCCTAGCAAGCATGCTTGCTAGGGTGGGAGGAACGGCCACACCGAGCGGGATCTTCGCGCGAGCCACAGTAACCCTGAATGATTTAGTTCATACGAAAGGCGCGCTCTTGTCTGTCACTGTTGTAGATACAAATCCAAATGCAAGCGAACTGATCGCACGCGGATGGGCTGCTTTGCCTCCGGCATACCGCATGCCCGACCGGGTGCCAACCCTGTCCGAAGCGCAGGCATACTGCCGGCGGCTGGCCGCCTCACACTACGAGAACTTTCACGTGGCATCGTGGCTTCTGCCCAAGCAGCTTAAGCCGCACTTTTACAGCATTTACGCGTATTGCCGCATCTCTGACGATCTTGGGGACGAAGTCGGCGATCGCGACCAGTCGCTGGCCCTTTTAGAGTTATGGGAACGCGAGCTGGATGCATGCTATCTGGGCGTGACGCGGCATCCGGTATTTGTAGCATTGGCAGATACGATTCGCCAGTGCGAGATACCGAAGGAGCCATTTGCCGACCTGCTCCGCGCCTTTCGTCAGGACCAGGTTGTTACGCGTTACGCAACCATGGCCGAGTTGCTCGAATATTGCAAATACTCGGCAAATCCGGTGGGACGTCTTGTGCTCTACGCCTGCGGGTATCGCGATGACGAGCGTTTCGCGCTCTCCGATGCCACCTGTTCCGCGCTGCAGCTTGCTAATTTCTGGCAGGACGTGCGCGTTGACTACCAAAAAGGCCGCATTTATCTGCCGCAGGAAGATATGGCTCGGGCTGGCGTTGACGAAACCGTCATCGCGAGCGGAGTTGCCGACGATCGCTTTCGCGCTCTGATAGCCAACGAGGTGCATTATACCCGCGAGATGTTTAAGAAAGGAGCGAAGCTGATTGGCGCCGTGGATCGTGAGCTTGCGGTTGACCTGGATCTCTTCACGCGCGGCGGTCTCGAAATCCTGAATGCCATTGAGGGGCAGCAGTATAATGTGCTCTCATCGCGTCCCGTTGTCGCAAAGTCAGCGAAGATGAAGCTGCTTATGCGTGCCGTGGCTGGCAGGTTTGTTCCCGGATACCGCCCCTGGGGGAAGATGGCGTGACACTCGAGCCTTCCGCGAAGGTCAGAGCAGCGTACGCGGAGTGCCGATTGATAGCACGGCGCGAAGCGAAAAACTTCTACTACTCTTTTATTGCGCTGCCACCGCATAAACGCGATGCCATGTGCGCCGTATACGCATTCATGCGGCATGCCGATGATCTCTCAGATGACGAGTCGAAGATCCACGCCGAGCGCAGGAGCGACCTCCAGTCCTGGACGACTGCATGGAAAGCCGCACTGGCCGGAGCGCCGACGGACAATCCGGTCTTCGTCGCCCTCGCGGATGCGCAGCAACGATTCGCCATCACGACTGAGTTGCTGGAACAGCTGGTGCAGGGAACTGCAATGGACTTGGCAGAGAGCGCAGAGCCGCGACGCTACCTGGGCTTCGATACGTACCCAACCTTTCAGGAGCTCTATCAATACTGCTACTACGTCGCCTCCGTTGTAGGACTAGTCTGTATCCGCATCTTCGGCTATCGCGATCAACGGGCGGAGAAGTTTGCGGAAGAGACTGGCGTTGCATTTCAGCTCACCAACATTCTCCGTGATGTACGCGAAGATGCTGAGCGCGGGCGCATCTATCTCCCACTTGACGATCTAGCTCGCTGTGGCGTGACGCCCGAGGAGATTGCAGGCTTAAAAGGCGGTACGCAGCTGGCACAGGCGCACCGCGAGCTGCTGAAGATAACCGCTGAACGCGCGCACCAGTATTATGTGTCGGCTGACAAGCTGTTGCCGCTAATCAACGCAGATAGCCGGCCTGCGCTGTGGGTCCTGGTCACGATCTACTCGCGTTTGCTCCAACGCATCGAGGCACGCAAGTACGACGTCTTTTCTGAGAGGATTGCGATACCGACCTGGCAGAAGCTGGCGATCCTGATGCGGGGCACGCTGCGCACCTGGATGTACCGCTGGCGTCGTCACGCTAGCAGCCGATGATATCTCTCAGCACGACAGAGAACCGAAAGCCGATCCGGTCCGTAGCGGTCATTGGGGCGGGTGTGGCCGGCCTTGCTGCGGCTTCCGCGCTAGCCGAGGCCGGCTATCAGGTCCACTTACTTGAGCGCCGGCCGTATGTGGGCGGCCGTGCATCTTCCTATGAGCATCCCGGCACCGGCGAGGTGATCGATAATTGCCAACATATCCTGCTCGGCTGTTGCACCAACCTGATCCACTTGTATCAGCAGTTGGGCGTAGGGACGAAAATCCGCTGGTCGAAACGCATCACCTTTGTGGAACCTGGTGGACGACGTAGCGTGCTCCGGCCTTCAAGGCTGCCAGCGCCGCTGCACTCCTCGCTATCGTTCCTGAGCGCGCGCGCTTTCTCGTTGCGGGACAAGCTCTCGATCGCGCGTGGGATGTTCGCGTTCCTGCACGGCAGCCCACCTGATACCGGAGAGAGCTTCGCTCACTGGCTCCAGCGCCGCCGGCAGACGTCGACCGCCATCGAGCGCTTCTGGAAGCCCGTGATGCTCAGCGCCCTGAATGACGATATGGAACGGATTTCCGTTCCGTATGCAGGCAAGGTGATCCAGGAGTCTTTCCTGTCTTCGGCAGAGGCCGGTTTCATGGGAGTGCCGACGCTGCCATTAAGCGAACTCTACGGTGCGGCCATTGGCTACATAAGAGACCGCGGTGGGTGCGTCTCTCTGCGGGCCGGAGTCGAGCAGCTCGCGTGGGATGCGACACAGAGCCACTGGCGGATCATGACCAGTGCCGGTGAGTTTACCAGCGATGCTGTCGTCGTCGCGCTGCCGTTTGAAGGTATGGCTAAGCTGCTGCCCGCGCTTCCTGCGATTCCGGAGCGCGACATGCTTGCGGAACAGCTCGCGAAGTTCGAGCACTCACCTATCACAGGCATTCATCTCTGGTTTGATCGCGAGATCACAGATTTGGAGCATGCCGCTCTGCTGGACTCGCCTATCCACTGGCTGTACAACACTTCGCGTATCCAAGATGAACACAGAAACGAAGATTGCGACGGGCGGCATGGCAGCCATATCGAGTTGGTCGTGAGTGCGTCGAAGACCCTGATCAGGATAGAGCGCCAGCCGATCGTGGACATGGCGCTCGGCGAACTCGCGCGCTTTTTTCCCGCAGTGAGGGAGGCCACGCTGCTGAAAGCCGCGGTGACGAAAGAGGTGCGTGCCACCTACTCTGTGCGACCTGGGCTGGATGCCATGCGGCCCGCCGCAGTGACCTCGTGGCCTGGGCTGTTTCTAGCAGGGGACTGGACCGCGACCGGCTGGCCCGCCACCATGGAAGGCGCGGTGCGCAGCGGCTATCTGGCGGCAGAGGCAGTGAGTCGTGAATCGGACCGGCCACGCCGGTTTCTGCAGCCGGATCTGCCAGCCCGAGGACTTATGCGGTTGCTCCGTTGATTTGCGCCGCACTAGTTACCAAGCTATTGGCTCTCAAAAGTTTGTAAGCAGCACCAAACAGCAAATCTAGCTAACTAAGTAACTCATCCGCGAAATGCACATCCAAATTGCGTCGAGGCAACTATGGATTTTCAGCCGATAGAGAATTACGGCGTGGTAGGCAATATGCGGTCGCTGGCGCTCGTTGGCGTAAACGGCTCGATCGACTTTCTTTGCTTCCCTCGCTTCGATTCACCCAGTGTTTTTGCCGCGCTGCTTGATCCGGATAAGGGCGGCTACTTCTGCGTCCAGCCATCCCTCGACAACGAACATACGAAGCAGCTTTATCTTCCCGATACCAACATCCTGTTGACGCGCTTTCTGGCAGAGGATGGCATTGCCGAGCTGACGGATTTCATGCCGATCCTCGCTGACGATGTACCCAATGAATTGATTCGTTTCGTACGCGTGATCAGTGGTGAGGTGACCTTTCGCGTGCAGTGTCATCCACGCTTCGACTATGCAAGGAGGAAGCATACGCTGGAGCGCCGGGAGAACACCGTGCTCTTTCGTCCGGAAGGTGACGACCTGCTTCCGATGGCGCTTCAATCCACAGTTCCGCTCCAAACCGCCGGGGATGGTGTCGTGACTGACTTCAAGCTGCGCGCGGGTGAGAGTGCGCTGTTTGTCTTTGGCGAAGATTGCGAGGAGATGCAACGGCCGCTGGATGCGGCGCAAGTGGAAAGCCGCTTTAACGAGACCTCACGCTTCTGGCGAAATTGGAGCGGCAAATCCACATACAAGGGCCGGTGGCGTGAGATGGTGAACCGGTCCGCACTGTTGCTGAAGCTGCTCACCAGCCAGGAACAAGGCTCGATTATTGCGGCGCCCACTTTCAGTCTGCCGGAGGTGATCGGCGGGGGACGCAACTGGGACTATCGCTTTGTATGGCTGCGCGATTCCTCTTTTAGCTTGTACGCGATGATGCGCCTGGGCTTTGTCGATGAAGCCGTGCGGTTTCAGGAATGGCTTAAGTCGCTCTTTGACTACAACTCCGAGCATGGACCTTTGCAGGTGATGTACGGCTTGGATGGCAAGCTGGATCTACCGGAGATTGAGCTTGGCCATCTGCGTGGGTATATGGATTCGCGCCCCGTGCGTATCGGCAATGCCGCATTCCATCAGCTGCAGCTCGATATTTATGGTGAGATGTTCGACGCCGTCTATCTCTCGAACAAATACAGCGACGGTATCAGCCAAGATGGCTGGAATTCCATGAAGCGCATCCTGCGCTGGCTTGAGAAGAATTGGGAACAGCCAGACGAAGGCATCTGGGAGGTGCGCGGCGGACGCAAAGATTTTCTACACTCCAGACTGATGTGCTGGGTGGCCTTCGACCGCGCGATCCGGCTGGGCGAGAAGCGCTCCCTAGCTGGGCCTTTCGATTGGATGATGCAAACGCGCGACGCCATTATCGAAGACATTCACCTCAATTTCTGGAATGAAGAGAAGCAGGCCTTTGTGGAGAGCAAAGGCGGTGACACTCTTGACGCCGCTGTGCTGCTGATGCCGCTTGTCCGTTTCATCAGCCCGACAGACCCACGCTGGGTCTCGACTCTTGCCGCGATTGAGAGAGAGTTGACGATCGATACTCTCGTCTATCGATACGAGAGTGCAGATGGGCTTGATGGAAAGGAGGGCAGTTTCACGGCATGCTCTTTCTGGTTCATCGAGTGTCTGGCGCGCTCGCATCAGGTAGAGAAAGCAAGGCTTCTCTTTGAGAAAATGCTGGGCTATGCAAATCACGTCGGTCTATACGCAGAGGAGCTTGGCCACAGTGGGCAGCATTTAGGAAATTTCCCCCAGGCACTCACGCATCTAGCGCTCATCAGCGCGGCCACATATCTAGATCGCGAGCTTTCGGGCGCCCCAGAGCCGCCGTGGCGCTAAACCCTATTCACGAGTTCATACGCTTTAGAGGACTTAACGCTGAAGCAGCGCGACTCCGCAGCAAACCAGGAGTGCCGCGATCCACCGGCGCTGATCGACGCGTTCTTTCAGGAAAAATTTAGCTGCAACGGCATTGCTGATAAACGTGAGCGAACCAACAGCAGGGGCAACGAGGCTGACATCGGCATGGCTTAATGTAAAGAGCAACGAGAAGAAGGCGAGCGCCATACACAGAACTCCCATCCAAAAGCGGCTGCTGCCCACGACTGCAAGGATGGCCCCAACTAAGCCCCGCTCAGCCTTTATGTGGTCCAGATCGCCAATATTGCGCAAGGCAGAGGCTGTGAGCACATCGCCTGAGGTAGCGGTTGCGACATTCGCCGCCAGCATGCAGGCAATAGCGACACCAGAGGAGCTAGTCACGACTGTTCCATTCCGTGGTGCGCGCCCCGCACGGCGGTGGTCCGCAGAGAACTCGGCGGCAGAGGCGTCGCGTGACCGTCACGTTCGGCTCGCTGCGTTGACCCCACTGCGGCGCGCCCGGCCGGGCGAACTGGCTCCGTATACGATGGGCCGCGCGTCACAAAACCAACCCCAGCAACGATGCAGAAGATTCCCAACCATCGCGATGTCGAGATTTGCTCATGGAGCCAAAACTTCGAAAGCAGCGCAACCACAACATAGCCCAAGGAAGTGGCAGGCAATACGAACGTCAGATCGGCCCACGACAGCGCGGTGAGATAAGAGGCGAAGAAACCAAGCAGCAGCACAATGCCACCCAGAATCCATGGTTCCTTTAGCGCGACAATCAGTGTGCCGAGATGATGCAGTGAGACGGGTCCAAGCCGCTTCATGCCAACATCAAGAAAGGTATCGCCAAGCGAGGAGGTCAAGGTGACCACAGCAAGGATCAGATAGCGGCGAAATGTCATCGTGGAGCCATCCATGCTGCCGAAAAAGGCTGGTCTGCGAGGGAGTGAACTGACAGCCTTGATCTCTGGTTCTGCTTTACGCCCCGGCGTTGATGACTGGCGTAGGCTTAGCGGATTGCTGCAGCTTGGTTTCCTTCACCATCTTGTTGCGCTGGGCGCGCAGCTTCATAAAGGACTTCGCTTCCACATAAAGACGTAGCACATCCCGGTTGACAATCGCCTTCCAAACAACGCGAGCGGCTGCCTTCGGCCGGAAGTAATACTCGTCATAAAAGCGGTGAACCATTTCGAGAACATACTCGGTGGGCAGACCGGGATATTCAATGTGCGCCATCTGGTGCCCGCCCGTATCCGCCATGATGTGGTTTGTGATGAAGCCGTTCTTCTCGGCGTAATCGTAAAACTCGGTGCCCGGATACGCGTGTGCTATCGAGACCTGTACGGTCTCGCAATCCAGTGTCTTCGCAAAATTAATCGTGTTGCGGATCGACTCCTTGGTCTCGCCCGGAAGTCCGAGGATGAAGTCCGCATGGATCGTGAGTCCCAGATCATGACAGTCTTTTGTGAAAGCGCGGGCGCGCTCCACAGTGGCGCCCTTCTTGATGTTCTTCAGGATCTGCGGATCGCCGGACTCATAGCCGACAATCAATAACCGGCACCCCGCGTCCTTCATGGCCTTCAGCGTTTCACGGTCGGTGGTTACGCGTGAGGTACAGGACCAGGTGATGCCCAGCGGCTTGAGCTTTGCGCATAACTCAACTGTGCGGGCTTTCTGGATGTTGAAGGTATCGTCATCGAAGAAGAACTCTTTGACCTGCGGAAAGTTCTCCTTGGCCCAAGCCATCTCCGCCGCCACGTCGTCGGTGGACCGCTTGCGCCATGCGTGACCAGAGAGTGTCTGCGGCCACAGGCAAAAGGTGCACTGAGCGGGGCATCCACGCGTTGAGTACAGCGCGATGTAAGGATGAAGCAGGAACGGGACGTTATAGCGCGTTACATCCATGTCGCGCTTGTAAATCTTGGTCGCCCAGGGCATCGCATCGAGATCTTCCAGCTGTGGCCGGTCCGGATTGTGAGTTACACCACCACTGCCATCGCGATAGCTGACGCCGAGAATCTCGGGAAGCGGCTTACCATTGGCAAACTCCACCACCGACATATCGAACTCGCGCCTGCAGATAAAATCGATTGCAGCGCATTCGGTGAGTGCACGGTCTGGATCAGTCGTTACTGGCGGTCCCACAAACGCAATCTTGATGGAAGGATTGGCGCGTTTGATTGCTTCGGCCAGCGCATGGTCGCCACTCCAGCCGACAGTGCTGGTGAACAGAACGAGAAAGCCATAATCCTTCGCTATTTTGATCGTCTCGTCCGCGGAAACGTGGTGTGGCGGCGCATCCAGCAGGCGCGATCCCTCAAGCATGCCAGCCGGATAGGTCAACCATACCGGATACCAGTAGGATTCAATCTCGCGCGTTGCGGGCCAGCGGGAACTGGCTCCACCATCAAAGTTCTCAAACGAGGGCGGGTTTAGAAGCAATGTTTTAAGTGGCATGGCGTAGCCTCAAGTGTACCAGCTTGACACTAAAAAGAGGGGCAACTTGCCTTTAGTATGTCGAGCCGCAGCTCGTTACTTTGGAAGCTGGCGAGCCCACTCCTCCGTTTGTCCGAGCGCGCGCAACAGGTTCAGCTGCGCCTGCGCCAATTGCAGGTTCGCATCTAGAAGCTCGGTGTAGCGTTGCCGCTCCTCGATCTTCGCGCCTTCGGCATCCCGCGGCGTTACCGGGGTTGCGTTGGGTGAGCCACTGCCGTTCTGCAGTTGTGTCGTGATTACGGCCAGCTGCTCGCGTGCCAGATCATTCTGCAATCGCGCTACCTTCTGCTGGGCGGCCAGCTCGCTCAGGCTTTTCTGCAGCTCCAGCAGTTGTTCGGAGACCTGGTCGCGCAGGTGGCTGGTCTCCGCCCGGGCCCTCACAGCATCCGCCGCAGAGCCGCGCGCCTTCTCGCGTCGCGCAGCATCGAGGAGTGGCAATGTTATGTTGATCGCGATCCCGAAGTTGTCGGGCTGAAAGTTTCTGTAGTACGTAGCGTAGTTGTTGAAGGTAGCAAACCGGCTATATTGCAGACCGAAGTCAAACTCCGGACGACGCACCTGACGATTGTCGCCAAACGCAACGTACTGCTTCGATTTGGCAGCGTCAGTAGCTGCCTGCACGCCATAGTTATTGCGGATAGCTACCTCGCTGCTCACGCTCCTTGTGAAGTCGGGGAAGGGCGGAACGGAACTGGCCTGGGTCACGATGTCCTGTGGATTCAATCCGGTCAGGTGCCCTAATCGCGCAAGCAGCACTGCCTGGTGGTCGTCTAAGTGCAGTCTCCGCAGCTCCAACTGCGCGTTGCGGAGCTCTGCCTGTGTCAGATCGATGCGGCTGTCCACTCCCGCACTCACCCGGTCTTCTTCTATCTTGACCAGCTGTTCGCCGTCTTCATGCTGTTGTTCGAGTGCCGCTAGCTCCTGCGCGTCGGCATCGATCTCGATGTAATCGAGCGCGGTTTCGGTCACAATGCGCTGACGTGTGTCTTGCAACGAATGCTGTGCTGCATCCAGAGATGCATGCGCGGAACGGATGTAGTCGGGTTGCGAGAATGAAAAAAGCAGCGATTGCGAGGTCACATTTACGATTGAGGGCTGACCCAACGGAAAGCCAAACGAGTATCCCACGCTCGACCCCAGACCCAGATTTGGCTTGTACGCATCCCTTGTCTGAGCCAGGCCCGAAGCCGCTCTTGCCACCTCCGCTTCACCCATGTGCACCTCGCTCGAGTTACGCAGCGCGAGGTCCACGGCGGTGTAGAACGACACCTGCGCACCGGCACTCAGGCATCCAAATACAAGTGTCGCGCCCAGGGCCATACATCTGCATGCGCATTTCGACAAAGTTATCTTCTCCAGCGATGTAGTGGTTTCCGCGCTTCTACCTGTGGACTCATCGGCCAGTGTTGGTCGTAGCGGCTTTTACTGGATGATAGCTGCTGGCCAGAGCTGCCGCAGCAGCAAACTCTGCTTGAGCCTCCTTGGTATCTCCGCGCGCTTCCAGCAGGTTCCCAAGTAGAGCGTGGACGCGGAAGGCAGGCTCATCCGGCGACTTGCCCGGTGATGCTAAATAGGTCCGAAGCAGTTCGATCGCAAGCTGCGGGTCCTGCTGCGCCCGGGTCAGTATGTGAGCGGCGCTCACCAGCGCCGGCCCGCGTGTCTTGTCCGCTGCGATGCCGGAACGAAGCGCTGTTTCCATCTTCGCGAGATCGCCTTGCCGACGATAGAAGGAGGCTAGCACCATCCAGTATTCGGCTGACTCCGGGGCAAGGCTGATTGCGTTTTTGTAGTGTTCCTCGGCTCCCGAGAGATCTTTCTGACTTATGGCGATGCGGCCACGCAGCTGCTCTGCTTGGGCGCGGTTGTACTGATCCAGCATGTCCGCGACTGCCAGTGCTTTCTTGACGCCCCCGCCGATAATGGCGGGGGCGCTGAAGTAGAACTCGCCTAGATCGGCAAGTGCTTCAACATTGCCGCCGTCCAGTTGTACCGCCGATTCAAACTCCACCCGTGTCTTTTTACCCAGGCCGTAGGCGTGCACAAACGAGACGCGATCCGCTTTTTCGCCCTCCGCGCGGCCTAGCCACAGGTGATTGTTGCTGCTGCTTCCATTGATGGCTACTGCCTGCGCGCACTCACGGACCGCGTCGTCCCAGCGCTCTTCACTGTAGTACACCCGGCATAGCAGCAGGTGGGCTTCTGCGTCATTGTTGTTTTCGGCTAACCCGGCTTGCAGCAGCGCTGCCGCCTCATCGGCTTTGCCGGCGGAAATGTCCGCGCGCGCAGTGTCGCGCACCTGGGGAGTGAGCGCCTGGAGAAAAGTTGCTGTCAAAAGTACGACAAATAAGGTGAAAGTGGAACGGAATTGGAGCATGTTTAATCGATTATCGGACGCTACGGACCGGCACACCCTCGGTCAACGGCTCACCATTAGTTGTGCCTAAGGCGACGGTGTCGTGGTCCTTGAGCCCGGCTGTGATCTGGACCTGTGTGAGATTGATTGCGCCCACCGTCACTGGGACGCGGTGCAGGGTGTCGCCCTGGATGATATAGACATAGTTATTGCCCGCCTCGCTGTGCAGAGCCTCGCGCGGAACGGTAAGCACGTTGCTGAGGTTTTTTTCGGTAACAGTTACGGTCACGTTTGTATTGGGAAGTAAAACTCCATCCGAGTCGTCGACACTAACGACGACTTCGCCGACATTTCGAGTGAGGTAGGTGATGATCGTCGAGGGTACGCGCATGATGTGACCGTGCCAGATGCGGCCATGGAGTGCATCCCAGACGATCGTGGCAGGAAAACCCACCTTGAGCGCCCCAATCTCCGGCTCGTCAAAATAAGCGCGCACTTGCAGCTTGGTTAGATCCGCCATCTGTAGCAGTGTCTGTCCTTGCTGCACGTACTCGGTCTGCGAAACGGGTACTGAATACACGGTCCCCGCGAAGGGTGCGCGTACATTCGATTCGGCAACCACCTGTGTCGCTGCGCTGTAGCCAGACTGCGCCTCGTTCAGCGTGGCCTGAGCCCGCGCCAGGTCGGCTTTCGCGTAGCGCGAAGTTTTGCGCTGCTGGAGCGAGCTCAGGGCAGCGTTGGAGATGTCGAGCCGCTGCCGCGCGGAGGCGACCTCGCTCGGAGCCGCGGCGCCTTGCGCCTCGAGCTTCAGTAACGCGTCCAAGTCGCGTTGTGCCGCATCCCGATCCAGTTTCGCCTTGGCCGTATCCCCAGCAAGCGCCAACTGTTCTTCCTGCGTGCCGCCCTGTTCTAGTGCCTGGTAGCCCCCCTGAGCACCACGCAGGGAAGCGAGCGCCGCAGCGGCACGGGAGGTTACGTCGCCGTCTTCCATGGACAACAGAAGCTTTCCTCGCGGTACCTTATCGCCAGCATGCACGTAAAGTGCCTTCACTACGCCGGGAGCGGGCGCATGCGCCTCAAAATTCGCTTGTGGCTCCACTTTGCCGTTGGTGCTGACAGTCTTGACCAGGTTCTGGCGCTCGGCTGTTGCTACCCGCAGCTGCAGCTTTTGACGCGTAAGCTGGCGCACTCCGAGGAAGACGAAGATCAGAAGGACGGCAGCAATTGTCCATAAAACACGCGGGTTGGCTCTGGTGGGTTGGGCGTCGGCCATTCTTGCAAACCGGAAGTTAGTATATAGGACGCGACCGAAGCTACTTTGGCGTCAGAAAGTTCGCGTTGATCTCGCATCCATGACTGCAGTCGGTGAACTATCTGCCGCGTACAATGTGGCAATGGTACTTTCGGAACGATACACGGACGAGCACGCAAAAGCGGGGCTCGAAACACGCTTCCCATCCATCGAAACTTGGCCAAATCAGTTCCCGGCATATGAAATTCTGGTTGACGATCCGGAGTTCACCTCGGTCTGCCCGAAGACCGGCCTACCGGATTTTGGCGCGCTGACCATTCGCTACATGCCACGCGAGCACTGCCTGGAGTTGAAGTCGCTGAAAGAGTATCTGTTCTGCTATCGCAATCTCGGCATCTTCCAGGAAAATGTCGTCAACCAAGTCTTGGAGGATGTGGTGCGGGCATGCGATCCCGTGTGGGCCGTGGTTAAGGGAGATTTCCGTCCACGCGGTGGCATCTCAACCGTCGTCGAAGCACGCTGGCCCCGGCCTCAGCATGGCCCGCAGCGCGACCGCAATTAACTCCGGCCGAGGATCGATCGCCAGTGCTCACCTCCCAAAAAGCGCCGCTCCGCATGGCGGCCGTGGCGCTCTTTTTGCTTACAGCGCTGAATCTCTTCAACTATCTCGACCGGTATATCCTGCCCGGCGTGCAACCGCTCATCCAGAAAGAGTTCGCGGTCAGCGACGAACGCATGGGTGCACTCACCTATGCGTTTTTCATCACATACATGATAGCTGCGCCGCTCACCGGGTGGCTGGGCGACCGGTTCCCGCGCAAGCCGCTGATTGTCGCCGGAGCACTGCTTTGGAGCATAGCCACGCTGCTGACGGCGACCGTGCATACTTACGGACAGCTCTACTTCCGGCACGCTGTTGTCGGTATCGGAGAGGCGACGTTCTCGATTTACGCGCCGGCTCTGCTCGCCGATCTGTACCCGGAGGCCGAGCGCAACCGTATCCTTAGCATCTTCTACATTGCCATTCCGGTCGGTGCCGCGTTGGGCTACCTGGTGGCCGGCGCGCTTGGAACCTCATACGGTTGGCGGACGCCGTTCTATGTCTCTGCATTGCCCGGTCTGGCGATCGCGGTGGCTATCTACTTTTTAGTCCGTGAACCGAAACGGGGAGGAAGCGATACCGTTGTGGCCACGCCAACGCGCGCCACATTGCGTGGGCTCACGCGCAATCCTGCATTTTGGTCCGCGACTCTCGGCATGGCTGCCATGACTTTCAGCATTGGCGGCATCTCGATCTGGATGCCCACCTTTCTCTCTCGCTATAGCGGCTATTCGCTGATGCACGCCAACCGCATGCTCGGCATCGTGACCGTGATCGACGGCATTGCCGGCACCTGCATCGGGGGCTGGATCGGGCAGCGATGGCTGCGCAGCAACCATCGCGCACTCTACCTCATCTCGGCCTGGAGCGCGCTGCTCGCCATTCCCGGCGCGCTCGTCGCCTTCTACGGTCCTCACTCGCTTACCATGCCTAGCTTGCTCGTGGCGGAGTTCTTTCTCTTTCTCAACACCGGCCCGCTGAACACGGCTATCGTCAATTCGATTTCCGCTGCGATCCGCTCGACCGCTATTGCGCTCAATGTCTTCCTAATCCACGCCTTGGGCGATGCTTCATCGCCGCGTCTAATTGGCGCGATCTCTGACCGGCGCGGACTTCGCTTCGGCCTCAGTGCCACGCTCGTCGCACTACTGCTCTCGGCGATCATCCTGTTCTATGGATCACGCTTTGCGCCGCTGGTGAAGACCGCAGAGGACGTAGCTTGATGCCGAGAATCGGCCCCACACTGCGCACTGCGGCGCTTGTCGTCGATTGGTGCGCTGCTGCGATCTGGGGCGTCCGCACAATCATCTGGCTGCGAAAGATCCGGCGCGTGCCTGATCTGCATGACCCGCGCTATGCAACTGGACCGACGGCAGGAAAGCTGAGCGTCGTCGTGCCGGGCCGCAATGAGGAAGCAGCCGTCGAGCAGTGCCTGCGCTCGCTCGTAAACTCCGCTGACCTTGCTCTTGAAGTGATCGCAGTCGATGACCGCTCCACGGACGGGACGGGCGCCATTATGGATCGCGTGCAGAGCGACGTGCATAGGCCGGGTGTCTCCATGCAGGTGTTACATATTGAAAAGCTGCCAGCCGGATGGATGGGCAAAACGCATGCGATGGACTGCGCCGCTGCAGTGGCTACAGGCGACTGGCTGCTCTTTACTGACGCTGACATCCTCTTTCGCCAGGATGCGCTCGGGCGCGCGCTTCGCTTTGTCGAAGACGAAGGCGCCGATCACTTGGTGTTGCTGCCGACGCTGGTGTGCGGCAGCTTCGGAGAGCGCATGATGATGGCCTTCATCTATGCGGTCTCGATCTGGGGGCCATCGCTATGGAAGATTCCGGAGCGCCGGGCCAAGAAGCACTCCATCGGGATAGGCGCCTTCAATATGGTTCGTCGGTCTGCCTACGATGCAGTCGGCGGGTGGGCTAGCCTGCGCATGGAGGTCATTGAAGACGTGCGGCTCGGACATGTGCTCAAGCAGGGTGGCTTTGCGCAGCGCGTCGCCTATGGTCGCGACCTTCTGCGGATCCGGTGGGCGGAGAGTGCTATGGGGATCGTTCGCAATCTCACTAAAAACGCCTTCGCGGTCTTCCGTTTTCGTCTGCCGCTGGCGATCGGAGCTTCGTTCGGACTGCTGCTCTTTTACGTGCTGCCATTTGCCGCTATCTTTGCGGGACCGGCGTTCTGGATTCCGAGCGGGATCGTCTTTTCGGCGCTTGCGTGCTTATATTGGAGGTACAGCAGGGCCGCCGATGCAAATGTAGCTTACGTGGTTACATTTCCTGTAGCGGCATGCTTGTTTTTGCTTACCCTACTCCGCTCCAGCGCTTACACACTGGCCCAGGGAGGCGTGGTCTGGCGGGGCACGCATTACTCGTTAGCAGAGCTGCGGAGAAATGCCGGGCCGCTTCGCTAGGGTCAATGCAATCACGAATATCCGGTTCGCGCGTGAGGCATGAGACTGAAGATAACTACTGGACCACGACCAGACCGGCATCCTGCGTCTCCCGAGATGGCGGTGTGGAGCTATAGTGCGAACTGACATAGTCATCGAGAATCTTCTGAAACTCGCCGACGATGTTGTCACCCTTAAGTGTGGTCATCAGGCGACCATCGACATACACCGGCGCTTTGGGGTCCTCAAAGGTGCCCGGGAGCGAGATGCCGATGTTGGCGTGCTTGGACTCTCCCGGCCCGTTCACAATGCACCCCATCACGGCCAGTTTCATCTCTTCTACGCCAGGGTATTGGTCGCGCCAGACCGGCATGCTCTCACGCACATACCCCTGAATCTGCTGCGCCAGCTCCTGGAAATAGGTGCTGGTAGTGCGGCCGCAACCCGGGCAGGCCGTCACCTGCGGTGTGAAGGAGCGGATGGAGAGCGATTGCAGCACCTGCTGCGCGACGGCCACCTCTTCCGTGCGATCCCCGCCCGGCTTGGGCGTGAGCGAGACGCGAATCGTGTCTCCAATTCCTCTCAGCAGCAACGGAGCGAGCCCAGCAGTGGAAGCGACAATCCCCTTCATGCTCATGCCGGCTTCGGTCAGCCCCAGGTGCAGTGGATAGTCGCAGCGGCTGGCCAGCATCTCGTAGGCGTCGATCAGGTCGCGCACGCCCGAGACCTTGGCGCTCAGGATGATTTTGTCGTGCGCGAGCCCGTAGTACTCGGCAGCCTCAGCCGAGCTCAGGGCCGAGACCATCATTGCTTCCATCATCACGTCACGCGCCGAGAGCGGCTCAGCTAAGCGTGAGTTCTGGTCCATCATGCGGGTCAGCAGCGCCTGGTCAAGCGAGCCCCAGTTCACGCCGATGCGCACGGGTTTATCGTTCTCGATGGCGCACTCAATGATGGTGCGAAAGTTGTCGTCGTTCTTGCGGCCGATCGAGGCGTTTCCAGGGTTGATCCGATACTTCGCCAATGCGCGGGCGCACTCCGGATACTTTTTCAGCAGCAGGTGGCCGTTGTAGTGGAAGTCGCCGATGACCGGAACGTTGAGACCCAGATCCTCAAGCCCTCGCACGACGGCCGGCAGCGCCTGAGCCGCACCGTCATTGTTTACAGTGACCCGCACCAGCTCGGAACCCGCATTGGCAAGCGCGGCCACCTGCTCGATGGTGGAGGCGACATCGGCCGTATCCGTGTTGGTCATGGACTGCACAACGACCGGCGCGTCCGAGCCAACCTGCACCTGCCCGACGCGTACTGTTACGGTTTTCCTGCGCTGAATCTCCGGCATATCGGTAGATTAAGGATACCGCATCTCGCTTTTCTAAGCGGGTTTTTGGCGCTGGTTTCTGGCAGCGGGTGTCAGCATGCCAGACGAGTGGAACTTGGCGGTCATAATGTGCCGGAGCAAGACGTACGCCGGAGGTACAAGCGCAGCCTGGCGAATCTTCCGATCGCTGTGGAACGAGCGGATCACATCCTGCTTCTGGATAACTCCGGAGCGACCGGATACAGAATCGTTGGCGTGCTTGAGCAGGGTGGCGATCACTGGTTTGATCCCATCCCGGAGTGGGCGGCACCTCTTTACGAACAGCGGCTTGCTAACAGATCTGCCCGTCCTTAGGCCTGAGCGCCGTTGTACACTTTTGCTGAGTGGCCCTGTAGCTCAGGTGGATAGAGCGACGGTTTCCTAAACCGCAGGTCGGAAGTTCGAATCTTCCCAGGGTCACCATAGCCCAATCCCGCTCCTCTCTCGATTCGGCAAGGACCCTAATGCATCATTCACTCCAGCGCGCTCTGCGCTTCAGCGCTGCCGCCTCGCTTCTCCTCGCCACCGCTTCCACGATCGCGTATGCTGCCGAGGTGCGCGGGCGTGTTCTTGATCCACTAGGCGCACCTATCTACGGCGCCACCCTATCGCTCATTCAGAACGGCCGCATCGTTGGCACGGTGGCAAGTGGCAGCGATGGTGGCTACATTCTTCGCACCAGCGAGAGTGGTCGTTTCTATGTCCTGGTGGTGAGTCCGACCTTCCGCCAGCTGCGCACGCAAAGCTTCTTTGCCGGCACGCTCCAGGCGCACACGGAGAATGTCGTGCTCGAGCCGGCCGATGTGCGCCAGGAGATCGTCGTCTCCGCCACTGGTACGCCGACTCCGCTCGCGCAGGTGAGCGCGTCGATCACGGCCGTTCCTCAGCCCGACTTTCGCACGCGTGCGTTTCTTCCGGACGCGCTGCGACAGGCGCCGGGGGTCTTTGTGGTGCAGCAGGGCATGTACGGCGGTCTCACGTCGCTTTTTGTGCGGGGCGGAACCTCGACCGCGAACCGAGTGGTGCTGGATGGCGTTCCAGTGGAGGATATTGGCGGCACCTTTGACTACTCCACGCTCGCAACCACCGGGATCAAGAGCTTCGAGATCTATCGCGGCCCCAATAGCGTGCTGTATGGTTCGGACGCCGCCGCGGGTGTGGTCAATTTGGAAACGCCGCAGGGCTCGACCGCATTCCCGTCGCTCTTCTATGAGGGTGATGCGGGAAACTTCCACACCTATCGCAACGAGGTGCAGGCGGGCGGCACGCACCGCAAGCTGGACTACTATGGTGGCCTCTCCGCCTTCCGCTCCTCGAACGCGCTGCCGAATGACGAGTACCACCTCAACACCGAGTCCGCGAACTTGGGTTATGCCATATCTGCAACCACCATTGTGCGCATTACAGGACGGAATAGCGATGCCGCCGTGGGACTGCCCGGAGCCTACAATCTCTTCGGGTTGACCAACGACGGCAAGCAGTCCGACCAGAACACCTACATGTCCGGCACCATCGAGAACCAGACGCGTGAATCCTGGCATAATCTGGTCCGCTACGGGCTGACGCGCAAGCGCGAGCAGTTCGCGCAGTGGTATCCAGCGGGCTTCCCGATCACGACTCCCGGATTTGACGGCAAGCCGGCCACGAATTACTACGGCAACGTGACTACCATTCGGGGCGCCAACGGCTACAGCGCGACCGGGCAGGCGGTGCTGAATTATGCCGGAACTTATCCGAATGCGAGCGATTCCGCCAACAATCGCGACCAGCTTTACTTCCAGAGCGATTACAAGTTCACGCCACATGTGCTGGGGCTGTTTGGGTTTCGCTATGAGAATGAGCGCGGCGCGTACCATAACGCCAGCTTTGGCGAGCGCTTCCCGTTGGAGCGGACGAACTACGACTACATCGGCGAGCTCCAAGGTGACTTTAAAAATCGCATCTTCTACTCGCTTGGTGGAGATATTGAGAAGAATCAGCTCTACGGCACAGTAGGGCAGCCGCGGATTGGGCTGTCGTACTATCCGGTGCGGCCCGGAGCTGGCATCGCTCATGGAACTAAGCTGAAGTTCAACTTTGCCAAGGGCATTCAGGAGCCGGACCTCTTCTCGCAGTTTGATTCACTGGCTGCCATCCTGGACCAGAATGGTGATGGCGCCATCGTGCAGCAGTACCGCATCGGGCCGCTTGGGGGGCAAACCTCGCGCAGCTACGATGGCGGCGTGGAGCAGAGCTTCCTGAGCCAGCGGGTGCTGCTGAACGCTACGTACTTCCACAACCAGTTCGGTAATCAGATCGAGTTCGTAAGTGCGGGCGACCTCCAGCAGCTGGGCGTGCAACCCTCGGTGATCGCGGTGCTGAACCAGACATTGGGTGGGGCGGATGTCAACACGCTCGCGTACCGGGCTCAGGGCGCGGAGGTTGAGGTGCAGTCGCAGATCGTAAGCCACTTGTTTGCGCGCGGCGGATACACCTATACCGATGCTGTTGTGCAGCGGTCGTTTGCGTCGAGCGCAACGGGGCCGGTGGTCAATCCATTCCTGCCGGGGATTGAGGTTGGCGCCAGTTCACCGCTAGTAGGGGCACGGCCTTTCCGCCGGCCTCCCCATGCCGGTTTCGTAGGCGTGACGTATACGCGCAAGCAGTGGTTTGGGCAGGTAGCTGGGGCGTTCGCAAGCCGCAGTGATGATTCTACGTTTCTGGCGTTTTCGAGCCTCGCAGGCGACAATTCTTTGCTGTTACCGAATCGCAATCTGGACGCGGCTTACGCCAAAATCGATGCTGGCGGAAGTTATCAGGTGCTGCCCTGGCTGGGGGTGTACGCGCAGGTGAATAATTTGGTGGGCGATCAGCACATCGGGCCGATTGGATATCCGTCCCTGCCGCTTAACTTCAGGACGGGGCTGCGGCTTTCCTGGGGTTTAGGGCAGAAGAACCAGTAGGCAGCCCCTCCCCGTAATTAGTACGCTACGGCTGCAAACCTCTCGCGAGGTGAAGCATGCTATTCATGCGGACCAGCCAGTCTCTGCTCCTCCGTGAGGCGGATCTGCCCGTCCGGTCCGCGCGCGAAATCCGGCGCGTAGGCGCCCAGCAGTTCTCGACGCCACCAATTACCAGTGCGTCGCCTCTCGGCTTCCGATGTGAACCAGTACTGCCATAGGACGGAGCGCACCATGCGGGGTGGATGACGGGGAAAGGGATTTCCCGCAAACAGTGCCAGCACATCCGGATCGTTGTTCAAGAGCAGCTCCTGTGTGCGAGGCACGATCGGATACTGCGTCCACTCGCCCAGGGAGGCAAACCATAAATTCCAGTCGAATCTCGGCTGATACGGAGCGTACAGGCCCGGCGCTGCGTTGATCGCCTGCGGTTTATAGCGGAAGGGATACGCACTCCAGTGCACGCCATCGTCCGATCCCTGGAACTCAATCTCGTAGCGTCCGCGCGTCATCACGGCAAAGAGCCCGTATTCGTTCGCAATCCTGAACGGCGCCAGCGCCCGGACCGGCGCGACGGGCAGCGGCACTCCCCGCCACACCAATCGCAGGAGCAGAAACGTCGTCACGTAGCCGATGGAGGTCAGCAGCACGATGGCGAGCGCCCGTCGTATCGCACGCAAATGCAGGATTGGCAGCCTCGTCGTCCCGGCGTGGACGGAGGGCAGTTGCTCCTCCTCCGCATCCTTCGTAGCAACCGGGATAGAGGTATTCCGGATCGGAAAGAGCCGCTGTCGCAAGGACGACAGGGCCCGGTCATCCAGCAGCAGAAAGCCCAGCGCCAGCACCAGGTAGTTCAGAAAGGTGTAGTTCGCAGTCAGGATGACGCCGGTCTGCCAGACCGTTACGAGGAGAGAGCAGAACAGCCGCACGCGCCGTGGCAGCACTGCCAGCCAAACTAGTCCGAGTTCGAGCACCAGCGTCACCAGTGTAGTGCCCTTGTGGAACCATAGCGGCAGATGCGCGATATACCATCCGATCCAGGTGGGCAGCGGACCGTTCTGGTAGTAGTCGTTCATCGCGGTCAGGTTGCGCCATTCCGGATCGCCGCTGAGCAGCTTCACCAGCCCTGATTCGAAGTAGATCCGGAACCATTCCCACAGGAACAGGTAGTAGCTCGCGCGCGAGGGCGGAGCGGCGGTCCCGAGTCCGGGCCGCAGTCCGGGTGGCGCTAGAAAGAGCGCGAGACAGCCTGCCTCCAGCAGCATCCCGTCCGACTGGTAGCCGGAAAAGTCTTCGGCCGCGGCAACAAACGAGAGAAAGCAGGCGAAGCAGGTCGCCAGCATCCCACGCGGCCAGATGTTCAGGGTAAGCAGCGCCGCAGCGGCCATACCCACCCAGCAAAGCGCAAGCAGCGCATGCGCACCGGCGTCTACCCAAAGCAGAGTGGGCGCATACCAGAAACGTAAGCCGCCCAGTGCCCGTCCGATGGTTTGGAGATACTCGACCGCCGGAAGAATGCCATCCGGCCCGATTAGTCCCTTGATCTGGAAGACCAGGGAGAAGAATGCCGAGAAGTAGATGAGGCCAAGAGCGCGCAGGAACAGCCAGCGCGGAAGCAGCCGGTCGTGCAGGCCGCATTCCGGCGCGAACAGCCATTGCAGCCGGGAAGCACTTTCAGGTTCCATCGAAGTCTGGGCTCTCGTTGAGGGTGGCCGCTATTTTCGGATTCAACCCTGATCAGTTTAGATGGTGCGGCTGCGTCGCTGCGCGACTTCGCTCAGGATGACGGGCCTTGAGATTCCTCGGCGCAGAGGTGACAGAGGTCGGCGCCGAAGCGGTCCAGTTTATTGGGGCCGATGCCGTTGATGGCGCCTAACTGCCCGAGCGTTGTGGTGCGGGCGCGAGCTACCGAACGGAGCACGGTGTCGCCGAAGATGAAGTAGGGTGGGGTGCCGTTTTTGCGGGAGAGCTCCAGCCGCCAGGAGCGCAGTTTGGCTTCCAGGGCTTGCTCGGAGGAAGAGAGCGGCTCTTCCGATGGTGCAAAATGCAGGTCCTTGGACTGCGTCGCTGCCGCGACTCCGCTCAGGATGACAGATTTTGAGATCGGTGCTCGTGTGTTTTGCTGCTGCGTGCACGCTTGCCCGATGTCGATCCAGAGCGTGATGTTACTTCTATGCGCGAACGCGAGCGGCGTGGCGTCGGTTCGTTGTCATCGTCGACGCCGGCACGCATCCGTATGTCAAGCCGTACGCCTTGTTCGTGCTCCTCGCCTTCGCGCGTAAGGCTGGCTTTGCGATAGGCGATTGTCTTGTCGTCCTTTTCGGGGGCGTTCGCAAGCCGCAGTGATGATTCTACGTTTCTGGCGTTTTCGAGCCTCGCAGGCGACAATTCTTTGCTGTTACCGAATCGCAATCTGGACGCGGCTTACGCCAAAATCGATGCTGGCGGAAGTTATCAGGTGCTGCCCTGGCTGGGGGTGTACGCGCAGGTGAATAATTTGGTGGGCGATCAGCACATCGGGCCGATTGGATATCCGTCCCTGCCGCTTAACTTCAGGACGGGGCTGCGGCTTTCCTGGGGTTTAGGGCAGAAGAACCAGTAGATCTTCTCTCTCCTCTTTCATCCTAATCACTGCAATGTTTTAACTTAGGATAGAATTGCTGCACTCATCCTCTGCCATTACACGCAAAATTGTGTCAGCAAAGATTTAAAAGAGTAGCGCGGGAGGCGAGACTCTGCGACGGACACAGGATGGGCGCGAGCCTACGACGACGATTGCTGCTGAAGATAATCGAGGTCACGCAGTGAAACGGACCGAGCGCGAAGCGTTCGCCGGAACGATCCGCGCATCCCGCTGCAGACCTTGACGCGTTTGGCCGGAATCTATGCCCAATTCGGAACATTCGGACGGTAACCACCACTGGGCACCAAGGATTGAGCAGATTTCATTCGAAAGTGGTTTTCAATCGTTCAAAGTTGAGGTTTACTTACAGGTGAGCTTTGGCAGTGCGCAATCGAACTTCTGGGTGAGAACGAAGAACCGAAGTGATAGTGCATGTCGCGAGAGGTAAACGGAGTGAAGCTAGGTGCGGACTCAATCGGCATTTGGCCCAGAATTCAGCGAAGTACGAAGCACGTGTAAGGCCGCAAACCAAGGAATGCAGCACATTTGTTTCCTCAGCTTGGATGACCGTCAGGTTTGGTTATAGTTTGCGAAGCGAAGTGGTCTGGTGGACACCAGACCGCACTCAGCCGTCAGGTGCGCTCCATCTAGGGCATACCAGTAGAACGGTCAACTGCACCTCTTCACTCTTTCAGGATGGCTATGTCACGACAACTCTTCTCTAAGCTTTGGATTTCTAGGCCCCGGATCCGTGTCTCTCTTCCACTGCTGGCCCTCGGCATGGGATGCACAATCCTCCCGGCGCAAACGACGGCGCAGGTTGTGCCACGCGTCCTCGGACCCGCTGCTGGTTCGGCGTATGTGCCGCTCAAGGGCAATATGCTTCCCCTTGCACATTCGCAATTCGACAGAGGCGCCGTGCCCGAATCCACCACAACTGGACACATGGTCATGGTCCTCAAGATGAGTGCTGCACAGCAGTCGTCCCTGGACAAATTATTGGCGGCGCAACAGGACCCAAAGTCGGCGAGCTTCCATCACTGGCTCACGCCTGAGAGTTTTGGAAAGCAGTTTGGCGTTGCGGATGCTGATATCCAAAGCGTAACCAGCTATCTTGCATCACAGGGTTTCTCTGTCGGCCGCGTCTTCCAAAACAAGATGGCGATTGAGTTCTCCGGGACCACCGCGCAGGTGCAGAGTGCGTTCAAGACGAGCATCCATAGCTATGCCGTCAACGGCCAGACATTCAAAGCCAATAGCAGCGAACCACAAATCCCGGCGGCACTTGCGCCTGTTGTTGCTGGCATCACGGGTCTGAATGACTACAAGGCACCCTCCGTTGCCAGCGCGCAGAAGATTCAGATGGACCCGGGCACGCATAAGGCCCACGCTCTATATAGCGATGTGGGCAATGACGTCGAGTCAGTGACACCCGGTGACCTGGCGAAGATCTACGATATTCCTGCGCAGTACACCGGCGCGGGTGTGACGGTCGGCGTGATCGGCGATTCGAACATCAACGTTAACTACATCTCGAACTACCGCAAGACCTTTGGACTGCCAGCCGGAACACCCACGGTGGTTGTGGACGGAAACGATCCTGGCATCACCACAGATGCGGACACAGGTGTGACGCAGATTGAACTAATCGCCGCGGTCGCGCCCCTGGCGAAGGTGAACTACTACATCTCTGGCTCCTCCGATCCCGAAAGCATGCAGGGGGGCACCAGCATTGCCCTGGCGACCATTCACGCGCTTGAGGATAACGACGTGCAGGTCATTGCTTTCGGGTCCGACAGTTGCGAGAAGACATTGGGCGTCGCTGGAAACGTTGTCTTTGGGAGTATCTGGCAGCAGGCTGCGGCGCAAGGCATTACGGTAGTCGCAGCCGCGGGTAACGAGGGTGCGGCCGGGTGCGATCAGGCGCCCATCTTCGGAGGGCCTAGCAGTGCAACTCAGGGGCTAGCTGTGAATGGGTATGCCTCTAGTCCTTATGTCACTGCCGTGGGCGCGACCGACTTTTTCTATGGTCCTACGGGAACGGTGAGTCAGTCAGGCGGCTTCACCCAGGATCCCACAATTCTGAAGTACTGGCTGAACAACGGGAACTCCAGCTATACCTCAGCAATTGGGTACATCCCAGAGCAGCCCTGGACCCTTTCGTATCAGGCAACCAATCAGTTCACCTCTACTCCTGTGGTTGCGGCGAGTGGCGGCGGCGTAAGCACCCTGGGACGGGTGACGCCGGATGATCCGAGTGCCGACCAATTCTTCCAGATCCCCTGGCCACAGCCGTCATGGCAAGTGCCAGTCGTGGGCAAGATCTCGACCACTGCACGTGTTGTGCCTGATGTCGTCATGTTCGGGGGAACGCTCTCGAATGGCAGCACCTATGCACTCTGCCTGCAAGCGGATGAGTGCGTGAACGGAGCTCCCGGTTCATTGGTCTACACCGTTGGCGGCGACACCAGAGGCGCAAGTGCAGTTTTCTCTGGCGTTGCGGCACTGATCGTCCAACAAAAGGGTGTGCAGGGCAACATCAATCCAACGCTCTACTCTCTGGCGCAAACGACGCCGCTGGCCTTCCACGACATCACCAATGGTACAAATGCAGTTGACTGCACCAGCGGCAGTCCCAACTGCGGCGCTAACGGTTACACGAGCGACGGTGGTGCTCTCGCCTATCAAGCAACTGCCGGGTACGACGCGGCTAGCGGCCTGGGTTCGGTCGATGTGGCGACCTTGATCCAGAACTGGAAAAACCCGAACAGCACCGCAGCTACGATCAGCTTTACAATCACGCAACCTGGAACAAACACTCCGATCGGATCTCCGCACTTTGGCGATCCAGTTCAGTTCAACCTTACCGTCTCTGGAACCGGAGGAACGCCAACGGGGGATGTCACGATCGTGACCACGAGCCCATTGACTGCAAACGCCGCCCAGCAGCGGCTAACGCTCTCTGGCGGATCAGCGAGCGCTGTCAGCACTCTCTTGCCTGGTGGTACCTACCAAGTCACGGCGCGTTACGGGGGGGATGCCACTTTTGCTCCAGTGGTGTCGACTCCGGTCAGCATCACGATCTTCCAGAGTGCAAGCAAATTGACAGTGATCAGCCAAAGCGTGCCGAACAATGGCAGCGTTGCCTATGGAGCCCCGGTCTCGATCGGAGTGGAACCATTTCTGGCCTCCGGCGCTAACGCAGGAACCCCAACCGGCTCGGTTCAGGTGAGGGATACGTCCAGCAATGGCGTCATTACGACACTTCCTCTCAGCTCCTTCGGCTTCGCGACATTCACTTCTTCGTCGCTGGCTGCGGGCAGCCACGGGATCTACTTCACCTATGGCGGCGACGCATCTTATGGGAGCACGCAGCTCTTCCCTCCCATACAGTTCACCGTGCAGCCCCTGGCCACAACAACCTCGCTGATAACCAGTGAGCCTCAGATCGTCTCTGGGAATTCCAGTGTGAACCTGATTGCCACCGTCACAGCATCCGCGAACAGGGGCGCCGCGCCGGCCGGCTTTGTCAATTTTCAGCTTGCCAACGGAACATTGCTTGGAACCGCCCTGCTTCAGGCCGGTTTCGATGCGAATGGTAACTCTGTCGCCACCGCTCGCATTCGCAGTCAGGGCTCTGCCTTTAGCCCTGGGACTAATATCGTGACTGCTTCCTTTCTTCCTGAAGGGAGCAATAACTTTGCAGCTTCCACTTCAAGCCCAACCACGATCCTCTATGGCGTGGTGAAGGGCGCGATCGCAACTACGACCACGATCACAGCTTCACCTAATGTCACCCAGATTTATAACTACTCCAGCCTGAGTTTCGGCGTCTCCGTTACTGCAAAGAACTTTACGGCTGTCTCTGGCACTGTAACTTTCTTCGCAAACACCATCCAGCTTGGAACCGCAACTATCGCCCCGGACGGTACTGCTAACTTCTTGGTGCCGACCGATGCTAACGGAAATTTAAGCTTGACGCCCGGACTCAACACGATCACGGCACAGTACAGCGGTGATAGCACCCACGCACCGTCGAGTAATTTGCGCAACGTTGCCATTACCGTCTACTCCGACACGACTGCACCGGACTTCTCGCTGCAATCTGACCAGACTTATCAGCCGCTCAGCGCAACTGTAAGCACCGCTGACTTCACTCTCCAGTTCACCTCGTTGCACAACTTTGCGTCGACATTGCCTAGAATACCCATCACTCTGTCCTATAGGTTTCCGACTGGCATCACCTGTGCGGCGGCTCCCACCCAACCGGCCTTCAACGGTACGAACTACGCCACTGTCGCTCTCAGCTGCGGAGCGGCGAATGGCTTCACTGCCTCTCTGATGCCAGACAAAACGCATTCAAACCGTAAATGGTGGCTTGCCAGCAGTGGCGCCACGATGGCCTGCGTACTCCTCTTCGGAATACCAGCTCGTCGTCGCAAGTGGCAATCGATGCTGGGAGCGATTCTGGTTCTTGTCTGCATAATGAGTGTGGCAGGATGCGGAGCCGACCTTACCACCTTCGGCGGTCATAACCCGACAAGTTCGAAGACCAGCATGTTGAAAAATCCAACCCCGGCGGCCACTACGACGCTGAAACCTGGAACATACGTCGTGGTGGTTACCGCCACGGCTCGGATCGTCACCAAAGGTATACCGAACAGCACTATTTCGGTCAGCCATACCTTGCCACTCAAGATCGTCGTCCAGTAAATACGGAACCGATCGTAACAAGAGGCCATGCTTCGGCATGGCCTCTTCCATGAACGCATATTGCAGTTTTTCGCGGATGCTGGCCACCACCTCAGTGGGCGGCGAACCCTGCGAAGCGAGCTGTATATTTGAAACTATCTATGTCGAGGAGGAAGAGTATGTCTCTACGTTTGAAGCAATTTACAGCTTTGGTCCTGATCGGAGATGGCATTCTGGCGCTTGTGACACCGCAGAGGGAGGCAAAGGCATGGAAGCTGGGTCCTGAACCCTGGCGCAGCGCAATGGGCTTTCTCGCGGATCACCCGAAGCTCACCCGCATGGTGGGTGCGGCCCAGATCGCTGTCGGAATCTGGTGGGTCTCCCAACGGGAGAAGGCGATCGAAGGTTAGGCTTCTGGAACTCACGGCTGTATACGAGCGCCGGCTTCCGCCTGCAGATGTCCGTGTGGCTGGCCCACAGTGAAGGATCGAGGTAGGTGGTTCATTGTCACATTGCAATTGAGCCGCTGTGGTGTTTACGGTAGCGATAAGCTGGCACTCTCTTTACCTTCTAGCTTCCTTTGCTCTTCATAGTGGCAGTTGAGTTAACTCTTTTGAGAATCGTTGTTGGCGGGTACGCTACCTCCTCGCTATGATGGGCGCCAGCATGTTTACGCGCCGCAAATTCCTCACACTCTCCGCAGCGGCTCTTCCCGTTTTGGCGCTCGGTTCGGAGAACCACTTACCCTTGGGAGTGCAGCTTTACACAGTACGCCAGATGGCGCAAAACGACTTACCAGGAGTCCTCAAGCAGATCCGCGCAATTGGTTACCAAGAGGTCGAGTTCTACTGGAACCTCTATCGTCACCCCGCGCGGGAGTTACGCGCCATAGTGGAGAGTGCCGGACTTCGCGCCCCCAGCGGGCATTTCAACTATGACGGCTTCGCCGAAAAAATTCCATACGCGCATGCGTTGGGAGTGCAGTGGATGGTGTGTCCCATGCTCCCAAAATCGCAACAGAACTCGATGGACGCTTTCCACAAAGCAGCGACGGATTTTAACCGCTGGGGCAAGCTCTGCAAGGCTCATGGGATGCGCTTTGCTTTCCACAATCACAATTACGAGTTCCAGGATATGCAGGGCACGACCGGCTACGACGTCATCCTGAAAGAGACGGACCCGGAGCTGGTTTGGCTGGAGATGGATTGCTACTGGATCGCCCAGGCCGGGCGGGACCCGGTGCTCATGCTTAATCAGCTCGGCCAGCGCGTGCGCATGCTGCACTTGAAAGATCGCAAGGCAAATACACCGACCTCACAAGAACTCAACGATGCTGCGAGTCACTTTATCGAGGTAGGGCGGGGGACCATCAAGTGGCGGGATATACTCATCCTCGCACAGCGACTCGGTATCGAGCATTACTTCGTCGAGCAGGATGAAAGTGACAAACCACCACTGGAAAGCTTGAAGATCAGTTACGACTATTTGCATCGCTTGATGCCCTGAGGAACCGGTTAGAAAAGTCCGGATTCTTCGGACCAGTCACACGGCACGATTGAGCGGCTTTGACTGCTCTCGAGAGCCATTTCGATAACGCGTAGCGTGCGCCAGGCTTCAACGGGGGCGATAGCTGGGGCCTGGTGATAGAGCACCGCATCCCGAACACTCCGGTAAAACTCGCGGTAATCGCCCGCCTCAGTCTCCACAGCCTTCTGAATGGGACCGGTTTTGCCCTCACGCGTGAGGGTACCCCAGGAAGAGGTGGGCTCCACGCCCCAGGGCTCGGATTGAAATAGATCCCCGTTGCGGAGAGCATATTCCTGCGGATCAAGCCCCATCTTGCGATAGCTCGCTTGCGTGCCATGAATTAAAAAGCGAGGCGCCGGCAAAGTTGCGAGGCAGGTAGATCGCAGCCAGACTGCGATCTCCGGATAGTAAAGTCTTAGATCGAAGGCATCGTCTGCTTGAACGCCTGTGCGTTCTCTACGCACGTCTGCGAAGATCGCTGCAGGGTTGCCAAAGATGACCAGAGCCTGGTCTATGAGGTGCGATCCGAGATCATAGAGCACCCCGCTACCTGGCGCAGGCTCTTCCCGCCAGGCGTTAGCCTTTACCGCTGGGCGGAAGCGATCGAAGTGCGATTCGAAGCGGACGAGCGTGCCTAGCGAGCCAGCCGCAAGCAGCTTCCGGACGGTGAGAAAGTCCCCATCCCATCGGCGGTTTTGATAGGGCACCAGCAAGCGATCCCGCTCACGGGCGAGCGCTATCAGTGCGGCTGTATCGGCAGATGTGATGGTAAGCGGCTTGTCAACGACTACGTGCTTGCCTGCCAGGAGGCATTGACGCGCTAGGGCGGTGTGCGAGCTGTTGGGTGTCGCGATGCTCACCAGATCGACATCGCCACTCCCCAGCATCTCGTCGAGCGAACGAAAGATCTGGACGTCTGGATACGCGTGGAGCGCACTATCGCCAGTGCGCTCCACGATGCTGACAAGTGCCAGACCATCTACGGCGCGGATCACCGCTGAATGGAAGATCCGTCCGGCGAGACCAAAGCCGACGACACCGCAGCGGATCAAGGGGTCCGTCATTACCTGGCCTTTTCCTGTTTTTCGCTCGCTGCTAAATCGCCGTCCTGGGACACATCGTCCATGCACTCGACCAGCAGCATCGTAGAGCGTCCGGCGAGAATGACGCTTTCGCCTACCTGTCTGCGGCAAAACTCTTCATGCAGGTCATCGGTGTTCATCATGCACTCCCACTTACCTCCTGCTGGCGGAGTCGGCAGCTGGAACTCGACCCCCTCATGGTAGGAGTTGAGAAGAAGCAGGAAAGAATCATCGATGACCTTGTGACCCTTTGCATCTTTCGTGTTCAACGTCTGCCCATTCAGCATAAGGGCAAGGCTGCGTACCCAGTCGCTCTCCCATGCCTCATTGGTGATCTCACTTCCGTCCGCGCTGTACCACGCCACATCGCGGGTTTGGGAGTTATGGATTGGGGAATCCTGCATGAACTTGCGGCGGCGGAAGTTGCGATGTTTTCTGCGAATGTGTATCAGCTTGGAGGTGAACTCAACCAACAATTGCCTCTTCTCGTCTGGCTCCCAGTCATACCAACTGATCTCGTTGTCCTGACAGAAGGCGTTGTTATTGCCATACTGCGTGCGCCCGCGCTCATCGCCGCCGGAGATCATAGGCACACCTTGGGAGAAGATCAGTGTAGCCAGGAAGTTACGGATTTGGCGTTCGCGCGCGTGGATGATCTCTTGGTCGTTGGTATCACCTTCAACGCCCATATTCCAGGACTCGTTATCGTTGGCGCCATCCTGATTATCTTCGCCGTTGGCCTCATTGTGCTTCTCGTTGTAGCTCACGAGATCGCGCAGGGTAAAACCGTCATGCGCAGTCACAAAATTAATGCTGGCATAGGGACGCCGGCCGTCGTGCTTATAGAGATCGCTCGATCCGGTAAGGCGATAGCCTAAGTCGCTGAGCTGACCGTCGTCGCCCTTCCAGTATTTGCGAACTGTATCGCGATACTTGCCGTTCCACTCCGCCCAGATCACGGGGAAATTGCCGACCTGATAGCCGCCATCGCCCACATCCCAGGGCTCGGCGATGAGTTTGACATCCGCCAGCGTCGGATCCTGGTTGATGATGTCGAAGAAGCCCGAGAGCTTGTCAACATCATGCAGCTCACGCGCCAAAGTTGCGGCAAGGTCAAAGCGGAAGCCGTCAATGTGCATATCCGTTGCCCAGTAGCGCAGGCTATCCATGATGAGTTTGAGCACCTGCGGATGGCGCACATTTAGCGTGTTTCCCGTGCCGGTGTAGTCCATATAAAAGCGTGGATTATCCTGCATGGTGCGGTAGTAGACCAGGTTGTCGATGCCCTTGAAATTCAGCATCGGGCCCAACTGATTGCCTTCACAGGTGTGGTTATAGACCACGTCCAGGATGACTTCTATGCCGGCCTTATGCAGCGCCTTCACCATCGACTTAAACTCAATCACCTGACCGCCCGTATCTCCGGATGAACTATAGCGCCCCGCGGGACTAAAGTACGCAAGGGTGTTGTAGCCCCAATAATTCTTCAGACCTTTTTCGACCAGGTGATTGTCGTTAATAAATTTGTGTACTGGCAGTAGTTCTACGGCAGTAATTCCGAGATGCTTCAGATATTCAATGCTTGCAGGATGAGCCATACCGGCATAAGTGCCGCGCAGCTTTTCCGGAACCGCAGGATTGGTAATGCTGAAACCTTTCACGTGTGTCTCGTAGATAATGGAGTCGGCGAGCGGGATGCGCATGGGCTTATCACCTTCCCAGTCGAAGATCGGATCGACAACCACAGACTTCGGCATGCCTGGCGCGCTGTCTTCGTCGCTTTTGTGAAGGTCTGCGTCTTCCTCTCCGCCAAAGACATAGGGGAAAATCGATGGATCCCAATCGACAAAGCCGCTAACAGCTTGTGCATATGGATCGACCAGGAGCTTTGCCGGGTTGAACCGCTGGCCGTTTTGCGGCTCCCACGGGCCATGTACGCGATATCCATAGCGCTGGCCGGGGTGGATCTCTGGAAGATAACCATGAAAGACAAAAGCTGTGCACTCTTCCATGTCGACAACATCGGTCTGGTTCCCAGATTCATCGAAAAGGCAAAGATCGACACCTTCTGCATTCTCTGAGTAAATGGCGAAGTTTGTTCCATTGCCGTCCCACTTCGCTCCAAGCGGGTATGGCTTTCCGGGAAGAATCGTTCTTGGCATGAGTTTCTAGTATTTCCTGAAAAGAGAGATTAAGTTCCAAGACTCAGAAGCACGACCAGCAAACAAATGTTGCTTGATGGTCACGTGTGTAAAGAGACCGGTTGCGTGGTGCGAAGGGAGTGGCGGTTTAACGATCGCCACAATGCTCGACGGGAACTACGCGCCAGTCATGAGTGGCAGGAAGACGCGAAACACAGTGCCGGAGACCGCTCCGGGCTTGGCCAAACGACTGCGTACGTGAACCTGACCATCGTGCTTTTCCAGGATGCTTTGGCTGACCCAAAGCCCCAAGCCTGTTCCAGTAATGCCTTTGGTGGAGAAGAACGGTTCGAAGATACGCAGGAGTGTGGCTCGATCCATGCCGCACCCCTCATCGGCCACACTGATAACTATACCGGATGCCCCTGTCTTCCAGTTGTGTCCACGTGAGGTGCGAAGAATGAGGCGTCCGCCCGTGTTGTGCATTGCGTCCACTGCATTGCCAACGAGATGCGCGAGTACCTGACGTACCTCGCCTTCAAAGACGGTGATCGTTGGAATCGAGCCGTATTGCCGTTCTACCTGGATGCCGAAGTTGCGCACGCGTGCTTCATAGAGCGCGAGGACAGTGTCGAACAACTCGTTCACGTTGGCCTGCACAGGCCGGGTGCTCTGGCGATAGAAACGCAGTGTCTGCGTGGTGATGTGGGTTACCCGGTCGAGCTCCCGCTGGGCCATGTTGAGGTACTCGCGTGACGAGCCATTCAGATCGTCCGTATTCAGCAGATAGAGGCAGTTCATGACTGCTTCAAGCGGGTTGTTAATCTCGTGCGCGATGGACGCGGCAAGCCGGCCGGTGGCCGCCAGCTTTTCCGTGCGCCGCAATATCTCCTCGCTGCGCTTCTGTTCCGAAAGGTCGATAAAGAAGACGGCGGCCTGTTGTTGCTGGGCAGTGTTCTCTGTCCGGAGCATTGTCAGGCCGATCAGCATCGGTACGAAGTTGCCGCTGAGCGTGCGGCACACCGCCTCGAACGGAGTCACGCGCGCATCGACCACCAGCGAAGCACGCATGCGCGCGAGCGTCGCCTGATCCGAGGGCTGCAGGATCTGTCGGAAGGTAATCCCTGTCCGGTGAATTTCTGCTAGTGAATAACCCAACAGGCGCTCTATCGCCTGGTTTGCATAGGTGATTTTGTCCTCTGCTTCGCTGCCGCCTTCACCGCTTCCTTCGTAAATGAGCAGCCCAACCGGCATGGCCTCTACCAGGCGATGGAAGCTATCCTCACTTGCCTGTAAGGCCAGTTCCGCATCGCGGCGCAGGTTGCGGGCACGCGCCTCGCCGATCTCACGTTCGATCGCGGGCACCAGCCGTGTGAGATTTTGCTTGGAGATGTAGTCGTGGGCGCCGGCCCGCATGGCTGCAACCGCAGTCTCTTCGCTGACGACACCCGACATCATGATGAAGGGAATATCCGAACCAGCGCTCTTCAGCAGTTGTAGAGCGGCCGGAGCGCTAAAGGTCGGCAGATTGTAGTCGGCCAGGACCACATCCCAGGCCTCTTCGCCAGACCCGGCGCCGGCCTGGAGAGCCGCATGCATGGCTTCCGCAGTCTCCACACGGCTGACGAAAGGGTGATAGCCCGCTTGCCGGAAGTGACGCCGGATCAGCAGCGCGTCGTCTTCGCTGTCTTCAACAAGCAGAACCCGAAGCGTCTTTTCGTCTAGCGGCTGCTGGGTGGTGGACATTCGTTCAGCACCAACCAGTACATGCCCAGCTGACGGGTTGCGTCGGCGAACTGGTCGAAGTTCACCGGCTTGCGGATATAGCTGTTCACGCCCAGCCGGTAGCTCCGCGCCAGATCGCTTTCCTCATCCGAAGAGGTCAAGACGACCACGGGCAGCATCCGGGTCGAGTCGGACTCGCGGATACGCCGCAAGACCTCCAGGCCGTCGATCTTGGGCAATTTGAGATCCAGCAGGATCACCTGCGGGAGTGGTTGAGACTTGCCCTCATCCCCGCCGAAGAGGATCTTGATGGCCTCTTCGCCATCACGCGCAACCTGAATATTGTTGGCGATATTAGATTTTTTCAAGGCGCGGATGGTTAGCGCCTCGTGGTCGGGATCGTCTTCTACCAATAGGATCATTCGCTCGCTCGCCTGCGCCATCGCAGAACTATCCTACCGCACTCCTGGCGTTGCGCTTGCGTATAAAAGCTGAAGATGAAGGGATGCTTCAAACTAGCCCTCGAGCTTGTACTTCGTCTCTCCCAAGCGAAAGAGTGGGCGCCAGACCAGTCTGTTTACCGTAACCACCATCAAGGCCATGATGATGGTCGCCATCAGCAAAGTCGCGAACTGTCCGTGGTCGCTGGCGCGGCTGATCTCCGCCCCCAGGCCGAGCGTCTCCAGTGTGCGCCCGCGCAGGTGAAAATATTCAGCCACGATGCTCGCGTTCCATGCACCTCCGGAGGCGGTGACCAGTCCAGTGATCAAATACGGAAAGATTCCCGGCAGGATGACCGTGGTCCATCGCTGTACGCTGCGGAAGTGAAAGAGTGAGGCGACCTCCTTGAGGTCGGAGGGGATGGCACTAGCGCCAGCAATGACGTTGAACAGGATGTACCACTGCGTGCCCAGCAGCATCAGCGCGATGGACCCGATGCCTAGCCCGCCACCAGCCTGGACCAGTGCCAGCAGCAAGACAGGGAAGAGCGCGGTCGCTGGGACTGAAGCGGCGATCTGGGCAAGCGGCTGTGCGATGCGGGCCAGCTTCGGGTTGAAGCCGATCGCCACTCCCACGGGAATGGTCCAGAGCGAGGCGATCAGCAGCGAGACATTGACGCGCAAGAAGGTGGCGCCGGCGCCCTTCAGCAACTGCAGCATCTCGTGGCCAGTGACAAGCCGTAACAGAACCAGCGCTTTGACGGCGGCGAAGATAACGAGTGCCGCCAGTGCCGAGAAGACAGTGACGTTGATGATCAGCCCGCGCCTGCCGTTCTCCTGCCGAGTAGCTGACAGTGAAGAGTGGGATCGTCTGCGCTGCGCGAGTCCGGCGTAGATGCGCTCCCCTAGCGGCGCAATAGTTTTATCCTTCACCCAGCCGAGTACATTGGAGTTACGCAGCGCGAAGAGAATGGGTGAGGTGACGCGCTGCGTGCTCTCGACCTGCTCGAACTTGAACTTATCGGCCCATGCGATGACGGGTCTCCAGATGAGTTGGTCCGTCAATACGATGATCGCGACCATGGTGATCAGGCCCCAGATCATCGCCTTGGTGTCGCCTGCACTCGCGGCCGTCTGCAGGTACGAGCCCAGGCCAGGCAGCCGGAAATCACGGTCGCCTAGAACGAACATCTCGCAGGCCATGAGAAAAAACCAGCCGCCGGCGACCGAGACGATCGAATTCCACACCAAGCCAATGGCTGAGTAGGGGAGCTCCAACTGCCAGAAGCGCTGCCATGCGGAAAAGCCGTAGATGTCGCAGGCCTCGCGCAGCTCCCGAGGGATGCTGCGGATCGAGGAGTAGAAGGAGAAGGCCATGTTCCAGACCTGGCCGGTAAAGATGAGCAGAATCGCTCCCAGTTCGAGGCCCAACTGCCGCCCCGGCAGCAGCGCGACCATCGCCAGCATGACGCCGGGGAGGAAGCTAAGCACCGGGATGGACTGCAGGATATCCAGCAGCGCAATCATCAATGCTTCCACGCGCGGATGGTAGGCGGCAAAGTATCCATAGCCCACGGCAAAGACCAGGCTGAGCAGGTATGCGAGGCCGATGCGCACGATCGAGTAGAAGGCGTAGAGCGGAAGCGCCTTTGCAGACTGCGAGAGCTGGAAGGCCGGAACTGGCTTGCCAATCCAGTAGTGCGCGATAAAGATGACGCCGTAAAAGGCAGCTAGGCAGAAGGCCGCTACGGTGAGATCGAGAAAAAACGGCCAGGAGCGTTCGAGAACGAGGGAGCGTGCGAGGCCAGTTTCACGGGTGCTGGCGGTCATACGGAGATCGACTCCGTGTGATTGCTCCTGAAAGCCTGGTCGGGTAGGCGGCCGGGTTTCTCCGTCACTCAGCCTGCCCTTCGCTCACCGTCTCCGCAGTCTCTTCTACCTCGGGCAAAATGAACCGACGGCGGCCCGCATCGAAGTCAAAGAGCTCCGCATAGCGGCCCCAGTTAATCGCTGTCTCCAGCTGTTTGAGTGTCTCTTCCTGAGAGAACTGCTCATCGAGCATATCGAGAAAAAAGTCCTCCGGAACGGTGTGGTCGCTCTTGGTGTCTAGTGCGCGGGTGATCTGCCGCAACAGCAGAACATTTTCCAGCGCCGATTTGCGGAAGACCTCTTTCTGCTTGAGAATCTCAGACTCGGCAAACTCGCGTCCAGTGGCGGTGATAGCGGCATCGCCCTCTTCTACCGTGAGGTAGCCGAGGAGCTGCGCTGCATCGACGATAGGCAGCAGGTCGTCGATCTCAAAGGCCAGTTCATCTGCCAGGCGATAGATGTCATCGCGTCCGTTGCGGTCGATGATCAGCTCCAGCAATCCGGCGATGCCGCCCGGGCGGGCATGGGGCAGCATCTGGTAGTGCATCTGGCGCTGATCGCGGATGGCCACGCGTTCCGGCACATCGGTCGGCTTGACGTCTGGCCGGGTCAGCACCTTATAGATGTAATCCACCAGCTGCGTAAAGAGCGGCGACTTGCGGTCGCGTGGGTGCGCCAGTGTGACGCGGAAGTCCACACGGACGTGGCCGGGGTTGCGACCCAGCACGATAATGCGATCGGCGAGCAGGACGGCCTCTTCAATATTGTGCGTCACCAGGAAGATGGCCCGCGTCGGGATCGTCTTCTTGTGCCACAACTCCAGCAGCTCGCTACGGAGATTCTCTGCCGTCAGTACGTCGAGTGCGGAAAAAGGCTCATCCATGAAGAGCACTTCGGGCTCTACGACCAATGCGCGCGCGAAGCCAACCCGCTGGCGCATGCCCCCGGAGAGCTCTTTGGGGAAGGCGGCCTGAAAGCCATCCAGGCCCACTGTGTCCAGAATGTGAAGGCTGCGTTCCCGGCGTTCTTCCGGTGCCATGCCGCGCGCCTTTAATGGCGCCTCTACGTTTTCCAACACCGTTAACCAGGGGAAGAGGGCAAAGCTCTGAAAGACGATCGAGACGTTGATCTGGACAGTTTCGATGGGCTTGTCGTGCCAGAAGACCTCGCCGCCCGAGGGCTTCGAAAGCCCGGTGAGCATGCGCAGCAGGGTAGATTTGCCCGATCCTGACGGCCCGAGCAGCGCGACGATCTCATCCGGCACAATCGACAGATCGGTCGGAGCGATGACCTGAATGCGGTTCTCGCTCGGCTGCGCGTAATACTTTTCTACCTGGTGTGCGCGGATGATCGTATCTGCCATGTGAGGTCAATCCAAAACTGATTCCTTTTTTAAGCGCATGCGAAGAGCCGGTACGCTTACGGCTGATTTTGACACACGATCTTGGCACACGTGGAGCAGGGCGTCTAGAAAGGCTGATCACTCAGAGCCTATACTGTCCTTGGTTGCTGGCAGACGAAGGCACCTTCAAGGAAAAAGCGTATCATCAGAGATGAAGGAATCGCCGTAAACCAGTCGTCCGTTCCACCTTTCCGAACAAGCAGTGGAATGCCTGCCGTTACCCCCGCGGCCGAGATTGTAGTGCGTTGAGAAGGAGCGAATGTCCGAATCACAGGCAAAACCTAAAGTATTGGTGGCGGATGACGAGCGTGTCATCGCCGATACCCTCGCCATCATCCTGAACCAGAGCGGATTCCAGGCGACAGCCGTTTACAGCGGGGAAAAGGCAGTCGAGGTGGCTAAAGCGTTGCAGCCTGACATGCTGATCTCCGACGTCATCATGACCGACATGAATGGAATTGACGCGGCTATCCGCATCCGAACGCTGCTCCCATCCTGCAAGATACTGCTCTTCTCCGGGCAGGCTGCGACTGCGGATCTGCTGGATCGCGCCCGCTCGCAAGGGCATGAGTTTGAAATCCTGGCCAAGCCGGTGCACCCGCAGGATCTGCTGGCGCGGCTGCGGAGCTAAAGCAGCTCTTAGCTGCTGGCAAACACAGCTCCCTAGCTCGAGGATCAAGAAGAGCTAGCAGCTATAGTTCGCGCCGCCACTCCAGCGCCCGGGACATCGTCACTTCGTCCGTGTATTCAATATCACTGCCGGCGGGCACCCCGGTCGCAATGCGGGTGACCCGTACTGGTGCGGCTTTCAGCATGTCGGCTAAATACGAGGCAGTCGCTTCGCCCTCGATCGTCGGGCTGGTCGCAAGAATCACCTCTTCGATATCCCCCACAGCAACACGATTCATCAGATTGCCAGTGCGCAGGTGCTCTGGACCTACTCCGTGGAGGGGCGACAGCGTGCCATGCAGCACATGGTAGACACCGTTGTACTGGCGTGTGCGCTCGACCACGGCGATGTTCGTCGGCTCTTCGATCACACAGATCTGTCGCGGGTTGCGGGTGGGGCTGGTGCAGTAGCCGCAGGGGTCCACGTCGGTGATGTTGTTGCAGATCGAGCATAGGCGCAGACTGATCTTCAGCTCGCGGACGGCATCGGCCAGGGCGGTCGCGTCCTCGGCGCTGGAGCGCAGGATATGGAAGGCGAGGCGTTGAGCATTCTTGGTGCCGACGCCGGGAAGCTTGCGCAGCTCTTCAATCAGCCGCGCCATGGGTTCTGCGAATCGAGACAAATGGTCTTCTTTCTATGGCCGGACGCGGCTGGAACGGGTTAGAAGCCGGGTAGGCTCAGGCCGCCGAGCATTCCAGAGAGACTCGATTGCATGGCCTCATCGACGCGTCGCGCACCGTCGTTGAAGGCCGCGACAATCAGGTCCTCCAGCATCTCGACGTCGGCTGCATTTGCGCTCAGTCCTGCAACTGCAGACGGGTCGATTTTGAGCGAAAGCACCTGCTTTTGCCCGTTCATCCGGATCGTGACTACGCCACCGCCAGAGGAGGCGTCGACCACGGTTTCGCTCATGCGCTGCTGCATCTGGTCCTGCATCTGCTTGGCTTGGCCCAGCATCTCCTGCATCTCTTGAGGGTTCACACTACGCTCCGTTCGGGTGATTCAGTGCTTGTCGCGCACGTCTTTGTCGCGCAGAGCTTTATCAACGCAGGTCTTTATCACGAAGATCAAGAACGCTCCGCACCTCTGCGCGAAAGAGCTCCTGCGCTTGCTTAACGAGTGGATTGTCTAGCGCCTGTGCTTGGATGCTGCCGCTGGTAGCTGGACGGAAGACCGGAGCCGCATCTTTACCCAGCGCCCCGCCTTCACTTGACACGACGCGTAATTTCAGTGAGGTACCGGCATCAAGCATGGCCTTTCTCGCAATGCGCTCGGCCTCCGGGTTCATGGTCAGCGAGAGCATCGTTTTCTTGACGCCTACTTCGGCGACAATCGTGTCGCCGTCCACGGACCAACGTCCGGCGGCAAGCAGTGCCGCTGCCGTGTGATGGCCATTCTCTTCGAACGTCGCGCTCACGGCATTGCGCAGCCTCGCCAGATCGACTCCTAGAGTGAGTTCAGACGCTCCGGCGGGTTCATCCTCGGCCAGCTCTTCTTCTGCGGCTGCGATGCGGCGTTCTTCTTCCGGAGTGGAATGACCATCGATCTCCAGCTCCGCTGGTTCGGCGCGAAGTGCGATCTTATTTGTGGGCTCCTCAGGCATAACGAGTTCAGCCAGAGTCTGCCTAAGGACATTCGGCTCTGGAACTGCGTTGGCCTGCGCCTCGGGGCTTAAAACAGGTGCAGGTGTCTCCGGAATTTCGGGAGTCGCAGGCTCTTCCAGAACGGCAGCAAGTGCGGCGACGATCTTTGCCTTCGGCCCGGCGTCACCCCCTGTGCTCTTCCGCTTGGAGTCGGCTTCAAAGGGCGAAAAAGCGGGCCGGTCTGGCGTACTGACATGATCTGCTGCTGGCCGGTGGGTCGCTGGTCGTACCGAGGGGGACTGCGGCGGCTCAGGTATCGGAGATTGCGCCGACGGCGTCGCCCGGCTCGCAGCTGAGGCGCCCCTGGAGACACGAGTGACACCGCCCGGCAGTTGACTCAGGAGCTGCTCAAGCGGGATAAGCCGCTGCATGTGGACCAGCTTCATCAGGCCGAGCTCAAGCCGAAAGCGCCCCTCCTGCCGGTAGTTCAGCTCATCGAAGGTGCGCAGCATCACCTGCAGGAAGCGCATCAGGTCTTCTTCAGAGAAGAGCATGGCGGTGCGAGCGACGCGGGCCCGCTCGTCGGCCGAGATCTGTAGCAGCTCTGTGTTGTCGCCGCCCAGCTTCGCCATCAGCGCGTTGCGCAGATACCGGACAAACTGCCGGGCCAGCTGCGAGGGACTGTTTCCAGCGTTGAGCAGTCTGTTCGCCTCTTCCAGAATCGCTGTCGACTGATTCTCGCTCACGGATTCCAGCAGCCGCTCAAAGACGGTATTGGGTACGGTGCCCATCAGTTCGCGGATCTGCTCCGCATCCAGGTGCGGCTTGCCATCCTCTACCGGTGCGCTGGCGATCGCCTGATCCATGATGGACAGGGCGTCGCGCATGGAGCCGTCGCCAGCTTCGGCCAGCAGAGCCAGTGCGTTTTCCTCCGTGAGAATGCCTTCCTTCACCGCAATGCCGCGCAGCTCGTTGAGAATGTCGTCGAATTTGACCGCGTGGAAGGAGAAGTGCTGCGAGCGCGAACGGATAGTCTGTGGGATGTCCTCCGGCTGCGTGGTCGCCATCATGAAGATGACATGCTCCGGTGGCTCTTCCAGCGTCTTGAGCAGGGCATTGAAGGCTGCGTCGGTAATCTGGTGCGCTTCGTCGAGGATGTAGATCTTGTAGCGATCGCGTGCGGGGCGGTAGCGGGCCGCATCGCGCAGCTCGCGGACTTCATCGATGCCGCGATTGGTGGCGGCGTCGATCTCGATCACGTCCACGGCAGAGCCGGCGCGAATCTCGACGCAGGAATCGCAGGCGCCGCACGGCTCGGGGGTGGGGCGCTCTGCGGAGCCGATAGCGCGTTGGCAGTTCAGGGCCATCGCCAGTATGCGCGCGATCGTCGTTTTGCCGATGCCGCGGTGGCCGCTGAAGATGTAGCCGTGCGCGGTGCGGCTCTGCGCCAGCGCATTCAGCAGCGTGCGGGTGACATGCTCCTGCCCTGCGACATCGGCGAAGAGTTGAGGACGGTATTTGCGGGCTAAAACCTGATAGGCCATGAGTGCTGGGGAGAGGCCCCGGTGCGAGCGCTCTCCATCCATTGTATCGGCTTTGCGGTACGATAGGCGCCCTCGTATCTCTGCTGCCTTACCGCTTCTTAGCTGCCCTTTTCTGCTCGGCAGCCGCCTTTTTCGTCGCGCGCTTGCGGCGCTTGATCTCGTCTGGCGAGTACATGGTCATACGGCAGTTTGTCGCGCCGCAGTTACAGCGCGCGTCACTGTTATCCCCGTCGTACAGGTTGTAGTCGTAGGTCAGCTCTTCTCCGGGGACAATGTTCCTGAGCGCGATGATCCAGATGCGTTCGTCGATCTCGTCGGTCTCGCAGTTTGGGGCGCAGGAGTGATTGATGAACATGGCGGTGCCGTGGCCGTCGATCACGGTGGTGCCATCGCCGACGCCAAAGAGGTAGGTTGTCGGGGAGCTGTCGTAGAGTTCGTCGGCGAGCTCTTTTGAGATGCGCGGTCCGGTGTACTCCACCACACGGGAGCCTTTCTTGATCGGGGTTGTGGCGTAGCATCCGGCGGCGTGGATGGCAGAGGAGCGGATAATTAGACCCATAGGAGTAGAGGCAGTCTACAACGACAGCTGGGGAATAGGGAGTAGAAGAAAGAGAGTAAAAAGTACGAACGAATGCTACGGTTCGCTGCATTCCCTGACACCAAACTTCCTAATTCCTTATCCCTACTCCCTAGCTCTTAATGCGTCTAAACTGATCGAGAGGCATGGCGATGCGCAGTCTTTTTGGGGTAACATTCGCGATCATTCTAGTTGGGGTCTGTTGCGGTCCGACGGTTCCGGCGGGGGCACAAGAGAATGCGCCGCGTTCGCAGAAGACCCAGGCATCGCCGAAGGAGAGCACGCCAACTCCTGATAGCAGCGCACCGAAGGACGACAATCCTTTTCCGGAGGATGTTTCCCGGCAGGCCGCGGGGAAGCAGGGGGAGAAGCCGGAAACAGATCCGAAGACAGCGTCCCAGACCCAAACTCAAACACAGCCCGGAACTCCAGCCCAACCGGATGACAACAGCTTTCCCGAGGATGTGTCGCGCAAAGCGGCTGAGAGAGCAAACGCGCCGGCGGACAGTAACACTGGAGTCAGTTCGAGCGCAGCAGGCGAACCAGAGAGCGACCGGGAGCCGGAGCGGCGCAAGCTCTCCAAACCCAGCAGAAATGTGCAGCCTGGATCGCTCACTGGCTTGGGTCGGGCGAAAGAGGATCTCCAGGTAGGCAGCTTCTATCTCAGTACTGGCGATTACAAGGGGGCCTATGCCCGCTTTGGGGATGCGTCGCGCATGGACCCAACGAACCTTGAGGCGATCTTTGGCCTGGCGGAGTCCGCGCGTCACCTGGACAAACCCGAAGAGGCTAAAACCAACTACCAGCTGTATCTCGCCATCGCTCCAGACGGGAAAGAGGCTAAGTCTGCGCGCAAAGCTCTAAGTGAGATTGGCAGGGTGAAACTGGCCGAGCGCAAATAGGCCAAACCAGATGACCCAAACGGGTTATATCGCATAACTTATGCGTCAAATGCACCTTTTAGCTATTGCACGGGAAGTGAGGCAAGCAGTATGGTTCCGGAAGTTACAAGAAAGTGATTCAGCCGGGTTGACATTTCCTAAGTACGATGATTGCCGTTCCACTTAGGAGATTCAAACCGTCTACTTATCTTCTCCGGAGACGACTCACCGCCATGCATCCTGTGTTGAGAACCGCGCACGCGAAGCTGATAGCCGAACTCGATGGCATTGACACCAACGCCGCGCAGATACATCCGGACGGCAAACCTCACCGCTGGACGATTCAGCAGGTCGTGGAGCACTTGGTTCTCTCCTTGCGTACCGGACGGGAAGAGCTCGAAAAGCGGCTGGAGAAGAAACGGCTGCCACAGCGGACGCGCCGGACACGGCTGGAGTGGGCCATGCAGCTGATGGTGCTGAGCCTGGGCTACATGCCGACCGGAGTTCCGGCTGAAGATAACACGTCGCCTGCATCGACATTGCCGCAGGCAACCGGCCGGGAGCTGGGGCAGCGGCTCGAAGCAGAGCTGGAGCTGATGGATGCAACGCTGGACCGCTGCCGTGCGAAGTTTGGTATGGAGCGCATGGGCCGAAACTTCTTGCTGGGTCCGCTGCGCGTCGACCAGCTACGTCGGTACCATGTCCTGCACATGCGGCACCACGCGGGACAGCTCCGCCAGATTCGCGAGAGCCTGCTAGGCGAGGTTATTCCGCAACCCAAGGCCGTTCCGCGGCGGACGATGGTGAAGGCGCATTTGTAGGGCGAAGCTTTTCGACCTACTGGAGAAAATGCAGGTACCAGATCAGAGTGGACCGGCCAAAAAACATCGCATACAGCCCCGCAAGGCTGAGAAACGATCCGAGAGGAATCCTGATGGGTTGCTCTTTCTTTTGCCGCTCGTGGGTGCGTCCGAGCGAGATGAGCACAACCCCATAGATTGCGGCCGCGACAACAGCCAGGAAGAAGGCGACACATGCCTCCCGGATGCCGAGCCAGGCAGCGATCATGGCGAAAAGCTTGACATCCCCTAAGCCCAGGCCAGTGCGCTGCCGCAGCAGCCGATAGAGCACGCGAATCGCGAGCAAAGCCGCCGCCGCCACAGCAGCCGAGATCAGCGCACGCGAGCCGAGACGGAGCGCAGAAGCGACTGGATGTTCGGCTCCATATCCCGCGTCCACCATCCGGTAGACCACGCCCGCAGCCAAACCGGGTAAGGTGAGTGTATCGGGCAGCAGCATCGTCTCGGCATCTGTCACGCAGAGCGCGACCAGTAGCGAAAACAGGGTAACGGCCCCAATCGCATCGACCAGCGGCTCCATCGTTGTGAAGCAGAGGACAAAGAAGCCTCCGGTTGCCGCCTCCACCAGCGGGTAGCGCAACGGGATACGCACCTGGCAGTTGCGGCATCGCCCATGAAGCAGCGCCCAGCTGAGCAGCGGAATGTTACCCCATCCCGAGATGGGATGCCGGCATTCGGGACAGCGGGAGCGCGGAGAGACGATCGACTCGCGCCGCGGCAGCCGGGTGATGCAAACATTCAAAAAGCTGCCGACCGCCAGGCCAAGGAGAGCCGCAAAGATTCCTCGAATGACTTCCATTTCGATCTTCTCCCTGGATGAATATTGTCAGCCAGCGCTGGTGTGAGTCGTGCGGCAGCGTACCGTCTGCTGCCGTTCGGCGCCTTCATTCGGAGCGTATAGAAAGTCTACGGTAGAGTGGAGCTATGCACGAGGCGGAGCGGGAGCCAGGGCGATTGTTCGCCGAAAGCGTCGCGATCATTAGACGGCTACGCGATCCCGGAGGCTGTCCTTGGGATCGCGAGCAGACCTTTGATTCCATCCGGCGATACACGCTGGAAGAGACCTACGAGGTGCTCGATGCCATCGAGCGGCGTCACTGGGGCGATCTGGCAGAAGAGCTCGGCGATCTGTTATTGCAGGTCCTCTTTTACGCGCAGATTGCCGACGACGCAGGTCACTTCACCATCGCCGATGTGTTAGATCACCTGAACCGCAAACTGGTGCGGCGTCACCCGCACGTTTTTGGAAAGGCGGCTGCAGCCGCCGCCGGCAATACGGCGACCGTAGACACCGCGACTGAATCAGCGCAGGTCTTGCGCAATTGGGAGGCGATCAAGCGCGCTGAACGGGCCGGGCGCGCGAGCGAGCTTCCGGCGAATGAGGCTCCTTCGTTGCTGGAGAGTGTTCCGAAGGCCTTTCCCGCGCTGCTGGAGGCGACGAAACTGGGTACGAAGGCAGCCAAGGCCGGCTTTGACTGGCCGAATGCCGCAGGTTTATTTCAGAAGATTGAAGAAGAGTGCCGCGAACTGGAGGCAGAGATCGCGCCGGCTGCCGGCGCCGGTTCGCGGAGCGAAGCAGCAGAGGGCGAGATGGGTGACCTGCTGTTTACGGCCGTCAATCTGGCGCGGCATCTTGGCATTGACCCGGAGCTGGCGCTGAAGCGCACCACGGGGAAGTTTCGCCGCCGTTTTCGAGCGATGGAGATCGCTGCTGCCGGAACAGGGCGGCCATTGGAAGCACATACGGCAGAGGAGATGGAAGCGCTTTGGGCGGCTGCGAAGCTGACCGAGGAAGCGCCCGCCTGATGAGCGCGGCAACGAATGCGACAGCCGAGCGGATCGAGATCCGACCGTGCGCGGGGTTTGTTGAGTTGAACGCCTGCGTCGAGCTGCAGCGTAGGACGTGGGGGCTCAGTGATGAAGATGTGATCCCGCGGCGGGCGTTCGTGGTAGCGCAAAGCATTGGCGGCCAGGTACTCGGCGCATTCCGTAAAGAACCAGCCTCTGAGATGGTCGGCTTCGCTATGGCTCTGCCCGGAATCCGGGACGGGCAGCCTTACCTTCATTCGCACATGCTGGCGGTCGATTCCCAATTCAGGAATGCTGGAATTGGACGCCAGTTAAAACTCGCTCAGAGAGCAGATGCTCTGAAGCGATGCATTCATCTCATGGAATGGACTTTTGATCCCCTGGAAATCAAAAACTCCTTTTTTAACATAGCGCGATTGGGCGCAATTTGCCGCCGGTATGGCACAGACGTTTATGGTGTATCCTCGGCTCGACTGCAAGGCGGGCGGCCAACGGATCGGCTCTACGCCGAGTGGTGGATGGATTCCGAGCGGGTGAAGGCTGCTGTTGAGGCTAAGTCGTCCGGTCTTGCGGCAAACGCTGGAGTAAACATTGAGGAGCGAATCTGTCTTCCGGCCGATGTCACCGAGTGGAAAGAATCTGCTGCAGCCGCGGATCAGGCGCTGGTGCTACAGAGAGACAACCGGAAGTGTTTTATCGCGGCGTTTTCGCGGGGACTGGCAGTCACTGGTTTTTCGCTGGACACGAGTGGTAACGGAACATTCGAACTGAGCCGCTGGAAACCTCCGGCACACCCAAATGCAGCATCGAAGGGAAACGAGCGACCCCAATGAGAATCGACGACATCTTGCTACGTGAAATCCGCATGCCCCTGGTGGAGCCCTTTGAGACAAGCTTTAGCCGGACCACCGCGCGGCGCATCCTGCTCGTGGAGGTGCATGGCGAGGGATTTACCGGCTGGGGCGAGTGCGTCGCTGGTGAATACCCTTTCTTCTCGGAGGAGTCGATCGATACCGCGTGGGTGGTGATGCAAGGAGTGCTGGGCCCCATGCTTGCGTCCACGGATGAGGTGACCGGCGGGAAGTGTCCAGCTCTCTTCAAGCAGGTGCGTGGCAATCGCATGGCCAAGGCCGCACTCGAGAACGCAGTTTGGGATCTACAGGCGCAGGTGGAAAACACGTCGCTGTCGGAGTTGCTAGGTGGGGTACGGGCGACCGTGCCATGCGGGGTCTCCATTGGCATACAGCCGACCATCGAGGAGCAGCTGGCGAAGGTAGAGCGCGAGCTCGCTGCCGGCTATCAACGCATCAAGCTGAAATGCAAGCCGGGCTGGGATGTGGAGATGCTCGAGGCGGTGCGCAGCCGCTGGCCGGAGATCTCGCTGAGCGTCGATGGGAACTCGGCCTATCGGCTGAGGGATATCGACCACCTGGCAGGTTTTGAACGCTTCAGGTTGTTAATGATTGAGCAGCCGCTGTGGGCCGACGATTTCTACTATCACTCCATGCTGCAGAACCGCATTGAGACGCCAGTCTGCCTGGATGAGTCCATCCGCAACCGGCGCGATGCGTTGGCGGCCATTGACATGGATTCCTGCCGGATCATCAATATTAAGACCGGGAGAGTCGGTGGGTTTAGCGAAGCTATTGCGGTGCACAATGCCGCCGAGGAGCGCGCCGTTCCGGTCTGGTGTGGTGGCATGCTCGAGACGGGCATTGGCCGGTCGCACAACATCGCACTTTCATCACTGCCAAACTTCCGGCTCCCCGGGGATGTCTCCGCATCTGCCCGTTACTGGGCTGAGGACATTATCGATCCGCCGGTGACGGTCTCTAAAACCGGAGAGATCACCGTGCCGACTACGCCGGGACGCGGCTATGAGGTCCGCACCGATCTAGTGGAACAACTCACCGTGCGCAAGGAAAGGATCCAGGCTATGGAGCTGGTCTAGCGCCATGGGACTGGCCTGGCCAGGTTCGGAGCGTTCATGAGACATTGAGCTGCGTTCCTGCGATCCTAGCCATCCAAATATCACATCCAAGGCTGCGAGGAGGGGTGATGTCCTCCTGAAGGAGATCGAATGACGCCGCAAGAGCGAACCATGCTGTCTGACCTCATTGACCGCGTAAACGGCACACAACTCACCGAGAGGGATCCGGAGGCAACGCAACTTCTTCAACAGAAATTGAGTAGCAACCCGGATGCCCTATACGTGCTCACCCAGACGGTCCTGGTGCAGAACTACGCGCTGGGTCAGGCAAAGGCCCAGATCGATCAGATGAAGCGCCAGCCGGTACCCCAGCAGCAGCATGAGCCCGGAACCGTGACCAGCTTTCTAGGCAACTTCTTCGGCCGCCATGACGACACGGAAAAGCATCAGGCGCCCCCGACCCAGCGTTACCAGCCCCAGTCCAATTACCCGCCGCCTCAGCAGCCGAATTACGCCCCGCAGGGGAGCTACGCGGCTCCTCCGGTAGCTGGAGGTGGGCCCAGCTTTTTGCGTTCGGCAGCAACCACGGCGGCGGGAGTCGCTGCAGGAGCACTCGCGTTTCAGGGAGTGGAATCGCTGATGCATGGCTTTGGTCGCGAGGCGGGCTTTGGCGGCGGCGGTTTCATGGGTGGTGGTGCTGGCTATCCCGGAGGCGAAACGGTGGTCAACAACTATTACGACGGCACGGGGCAGGGCGGCGACGCACAAGGCTTCGGTGATGGCGATGTGCACCCCGACGATCGCACCGCAGACGAACGGCTGCAGGATGCCCAGCTCACCTCCCAGCAAGACGAAAGTAACCTGAGCCCGCAGCTCGATCAGGCAAACGACGTCAACGTCACCGGAGATGACATGCAGGATGCGAGCCTCGATCCGTCTTCCTACGATGACAGCGGCAGTTTCGATAGCGGTGGTGGCTTTGACGGTGGAGATGACTCCAGTTTGTCCTGAGCTTTAGGCCAACAGAGTGTCGTAATTACGGAGAGAGGGGCAGCCTAGGCTGCCCCTCTCTTTCATGCGCGTTCATGCACGGTCAGTTCGTGATCCTGTTGCTCAGTGGTTTCCAGAAGCAGGGCCGCTCGTTGCCGGCTCCTTTTGCAGAAGATGGATTGCGTCCTGGTAGCCGATGCCCTTTGGGACGGGCACGAAGTGACTGGCGTCTTCTGTGGTGATGAACGAGACACTTTTCATCATCAAGATCTTGCCAGTAAGGTCGAGCTTCATATGGGTCTGTTCCCAGTGACCCTCGCCGACGTCTTTTTGTTCGACCAGAATGGTGCCGCCCTTGAAGAGACGTCCCACGATTCCCCAGCCGAACTCAACATCCTGAATCAGATGAGCGTCGATCTTCGCCAGCCGCTTCTCGTTCTGATCGATCCATAGCTCGCCGACCATGCCGTGGTAGACCAGGGCTTCGCGATCGGGCGGGTTGAAATGCGGATTGGGTTTAAAGCTGAGGCGATAGGCTGGCCCATTGGGTCCCGCAACCATTCCTTCGTAGGTATACAAAAAGGCGTCTGGGAGCAGACGCACCATCTCGTCAGCGCGGCCACTGTCTTTCTTCTCCGCTTCTAACCGGTGCTGCTGTTTCTCCGGATGGTCGAGGAGATCCTGAAGCCGGTCGGTCTCCGCCTGCTCCTGCTCTGGCGACAAGGGCTGGTCATTCACTTGGAGCAGACGAGCGACATCGCCCTCCCGTGTCTCTACAATCTCTTTTGTAGTTATCTTCTTGTCGTCGACTTTGCGCAGGCGATAGCGAAAGGGCCGCCCCGAGCCGGAGGAGTGAAGCTCATTCCAGGAGGCATCGCGCACCAGGGTGAGGGGGGCGACGGCATTAGTTTGTGCAAACCCAGGGGCTGGCGAGCCGAGAACCGCGATCGCCGCAAACAAGAGGCTGACAGGAAGGAGCGTTCGGAGTACCAAGGTCACGTGAGACGTCCTCAAACTAATTGTGGAACTACTGATTCGACCGATAACTGTAGAAGACGAAAGCACGGCAATCAATACTGCTTCGATAATAGACAATGACACAAAGGTAGTGTGTCATCCGGTGCCTGTGAATGGCACAAGAGTTGCGACGCACTTGCGTCCTTGCGTATAGTGCGGGCAGAGTGGCATTCAAGCCACAAGGGAGAAAACATGGCCGCAGGCGAATCCGGTGCAGCAGTGATCGGGAAGTCCGTACAGATACGGGGCGAGGTGAACGGGAGTGAGGACCTGCTGGTAGACGGAAAAGTCGAGGGCACGATTATGCTGTCGGAGAGCCGATTGACCATCGGTCCCAACGCAACCGTGGCGGCGAATGTCTCTGCCCGCGATGTCGTAATCCTAGGAACACTGAATGGCGATATCAAGGCGTTGGGACGTGTTGAGCTTCGTCAAGGAGGCACGCTGATCGGGGATATCTCGGCGGCCCGGCTGTCGATCGAAGAGAACGCGAACTTTAAGGGCAAGGTTGACCTGGTGCAGGGCACGAGCGGTGACAAGGCCGCCAGCACAACGAAGTAAACTGGGAGGAAGCCGGTGTTTCCATCGCGACAGCAAAGGGCTTCTAGCACGGAACACCGGCGTATTCCGTTTATAGATGTGGTAGGAAACAGAGAAACCGTGTTTCGAAAGATCTTCAGCAAGTCACAACCCGATGCTCGTTCGAGCAGCCCGACGGTGCTCTCCGGCCCTCGTGTGGCCCGCCACTCCAGTGGGTGGTCGGCGCTGCTGAAGCAGTTGCGGGCCGAAAATGGATTGCGTGTTCTCGATATTGGCCCCACCTCTCCCACTAACATCAATTTCCTGACCAATATGGGGCAGAGCATCTACATGTCGGATCTCGTGCCCGAGGCGCATAAGTCCGAGTGGTTCACGAAGTCCGAGAATGTGGATGAACCGCTGAAGTTCAACGTAGATTCGTTTCTGGCACACAACCTGAATTTCTCCGGACGCGAGTTCGACCTGGTGCTGCTGTGGACCACACTCGACTATCTGCCGGAGCCAGCTGTTGGGCCAGTGGTGGAGCGGCTGCAGGAGTGTATGCGTCCTGGCGGCAAAGTGCTCGCTCTTTTTCACAACAAGAACGGCAACGCAAAGATGCCTTTTTGCCGCTATCACTTGACGGATACGGACGAAATCGAGATGCAGGAGAGTGCCGCGATCCCTCTCCAGCGTGTTTACACGAATCGCAATATCGAGAAGGTCTTCGGCAGCTACTCTGGCTGCAAATTCTTCCTGGCGAAAGACAATCTCTACGAAGTGATCATTACGCGCTAATTGCGGATGGCCGCGCGCGCCCCGCCGGTCGCGGGCGAAGCTGCGGAAAGAGCGGCGCGGGATCTTTCTCCGGATCCGGTGTTCCCAATGCGTGGGTCAGCAGCGCGTCGCCGCTACGTTCGGCCAGCCCATGCTTCTTACAGGCTGCGCGGAGCAGCTCCTGAGTGCGTTCGTAATAGGCCTTCGGCACGAAGGCGGCGCTGTCGAAGCGCTCGCGATAGAGCTTTTCCAAGTGCGGAAAATGCTCCCGGATGAATTCCAGGTATATCTCTTTCGAACAGGGTTTCAGGAATAATGGCTGCGCGTAGAGGAAGCTGGCATTCGCCGCCTTGGCAGCTTCGGCCATCCCGTTCATCGCCTTGCCCGTGTCGGTCAGACCGGGGAGCAGCGGCGAACAGAGAATGCCAGCCCGCAATCCAGCCGCACGCAGCCGCTTCACCGCTCGGAAACGAAGATCGGGCCGAGGCGCGCGCGGCTCCAGCAGGCGGGCCAGAGCTGCATCGCGCGTAGTAATGGTTGTGTGAAGGACGAGCTTGTTCCGTGCGGCGACGCGCTGCAGCAGCGCGATGTCACGCTCGATCAGATTCGATTTCGAGACGATGCCGATCTGCAGATCCTGCTTCTCCGCGAGTACCTCAAGGATGCTGTGCATGACCCGTGCCCGGCGCTCGATCGGCTGGTAAGGGTCGGTCGCGGTGCCGATAGCGATCTCCTCGCCGGGCTTTACCTGGCGCAGCTCCTGCCGTAGCAGCCAGGCAGCATTCTCCTTTACGAAGATCCGCCGCTCAAAGTCCTCCGGCTTGCGCAACTCCATATACTCGTGGGTATAACGGGCGTAGCAGTAGCGGCAGGCGAACTCGCATCCGCGGTATGGATTGATGCTCCAGGAGAAGCGCAGCCGCCGCTTTGAAACAGTGCGGTTAAGCAGGGAGCGCACCGGCAGCCCGCGGAATTCGATCTGATGACCTTCGTCGACCTGGGGAGCTGCAGCCGCCAGCCGGGCAATGCCGACTAGATGCTGCGGAGCAGCAGCCGGGCCGGCCGGCACACAGCTGCCCGGCGCAACGTCCATAGCCAGAGGATCGAAGACCTCTTCAGGGAAGAGCGGAAGGGACGACCCGCATGTATTCGCCATTTGTTCGCCTCAGTAAGAGGCTATGCGAGGGCGGAGGCCGACGTCAAGGCACACTTTCAACGACGTTTCACAACCAGCGGCACCCCATTTGCTGGACGCAAGGAAATGCGCGGCTTGACTGCGAGCAAGACACTGGCTCCGTGGGGCGGAGTTAACTGCCAATCACGAGCCACCGTGGCCAGAGTAAGAATGCCCTCCATCCAAGCAAGGCCCTCGCCAATACACTGGCGGCTGCCCGCGCCAAAGGGGAAGTAGGCGAAGCGCGGCCGCTCACTTTTCAGGCCGGACGCAAACCTCTCTGGGTCAAAGCGCTCTGGATCGGCGTAGAAGCGCGGATCGTGATGGATGACGATCTGCGGCGCAATGAGGAGCGAACCCTTGCGGATCCGGAGATTGTGGAACTCGTACTCTATGGCAGCCGTGCGTGCCGTTACCCACACCGGCGGGTAGAGGCGCATGGCTTCGGAGAACACCATGTGGGCATACGGGAGCTGGGCGTAATCGGCGGCGGTGGGTGGACGGCTACCGAGGGTGCTGCGGGCCTCCGCGTGCAGACGCTCCTGAACCTCTGGATGGGTGGCCAGCAGCCAGAGCGAGAAGGACAGTGCGTTGGCCGTGGTCTCATGACCGGCGAGCAATACGGTGAGGCATTCATCGCGCACTTGGCGATCGCTCATGCCGCCAGTGTCCTCTTCGGTGTCAACGGCTTCGAGGAGCATGGAGAGCAGGTCGCCACGATCGCCAGGATTTTTGCGCCGCTCATGGATCATGGCGTAAATCAGAGTGTTGAGCTCCCTTTCACCCGCGCGGATGCGCTTCATGAGCGGCAGCGGCAGTTTCAGGAGAGTTTCTGTGAAGGGAAGAAAGGCTAGCGGCAGGAAGCCCATGAAAGCATCGACTGCGCGAGCGATCTGCTTAACCTCGGTATCCACTTCGGCGTCGAAGAGGCACTTGCCGACGATGCGCAGCGCTAGCAATAGCATCTCGTCGTGAACATCGACGGTAGCGCCGTCGGTCCACTTCTCCGCTGTTCGAGAGGCATAGGCGCCGATGATCTCGCCGTAGCCCGCGATGCGATCACGATGGAAGGCCGGCTGCGATAATCGCCGCTGACGCATGTGCAGAGGTTCTTCGCTGGTCAGCAGTCCTTCGCCAAGAACGAACCTGGCGCGCTGCATGACGATACCGCGATGGTGCTTGGCAGCGTCGCGTACCAGCATCTCCCCAACCAGATCGGGGTGGTTCACCTGGAAGACATCCCGCCCGGCGGCGCGAAAGTGAACCAGATCCCCATAGCGCCGCGCATTGTGCGCAAGGAACTCGGCCCCATTCTGCTTAAAGAGGTCGCCTTTGCGCAGGCGCGTAAATAAAGTCGGCCCATTGGGCATCGGCTGGTACTTGCGTTGAGGAATCACGGACGCTCCTGCACATGCTGAGCATGCCAGTTCCTGACCGGAAAAACTACCAACCGTGTAACCGGAGGAAAAAAGGGCAATAACATACTTGACGCATCGGTTGATTCGGCCTAGTATTGAGTCATGGAAGCCCCTCACACACTGCAAGAAGCTATCATTTACTTCAGCGATCCTGACCGTGCTTTCCAGTACGCGCTCAACCTTCGGTTCCCAGACGGTAAGGTTGCTTGCCCACGTTGCGGGTCTGAGAAGCATTCCTTCATCAAGACTCGGCGTATCTGGATGTGCTACGGATGCAAGAAGCAATTCAGCATCAAAGTCGGAACCATTTTCGAGGATTCCCCCTTGGGGCTCGATAAGTGGATGATGGCTATCTGGATGATTGGCGCTTGCAAGAATGGCGTCTCTAGCTACGAGATGCACCGCAGCATCGGCGTCACTCAAAAGTCGGCATGGTTCATGCTTCACCGCATCCGTCAGGTCATGCATGAGGATTCCAGCGTCAAGCTCTCCGGCGAGATTGAGGCAGACGAAACCTTCATCGGCGGCAAGGCCCGGAACATGCACGTTGCCAAGAAAGCCCGTCGCATTACCGGCACCGGCACGAAGGACAAGGTTGCCGTTATGGGCATCCTTCAACGTGGCGGTAAGGTCGTCACCACGGTAGTTCCGAACCGCAAGAAGCACGCGCTGCAAGCCGAGGTGAAGAAGCATGTTGAGGCGGGATCGGCTCTCTATACCGATTTTCTGCTCTCGTACGAGGGCCTTGCTGGGCAGTACGCCCATCAAGTCGTAGACCATGCTGTCGAGTACGTAAATGGTCGCATTCATACCAATGGCCTCGAAAACTTCTGGAGCTTGCTCAAGCGCAACATGCATGGCACCTACGTTTCGGTTGAGCCCTTCCACCTGTTTCGCTACTTGGATGAGCAGACGTTTCGCTACAACTACCGCAAGGGCATGAACGACCAGAACCGCTTTGAAAAGATGATGGGCAACGTTGCTGGTCGGCGGTTGACCTATAACGAACTGACCGGCATCGGCGCTGCCACGTCACACTAAGGATCGGCAAGGGCGTGGTCAGCACAAACGCTAACTCTTGCTGGTCTTCTTCGGTTTTGGCGTTGGCTTCGGAGTTTCTTTTGCGACAGGTCTCGGTGCGCGAAAGAGCTTCGTTGCTAGCTTGTTGAATTTCTCCAGAGCTTCGGGACCTTCGTGGTATTCGTGTTTCATGCACATCCTTCAGGTAGTTGGAGGTTTCAAACCGATCTCGATTCCGTAATGGCCCTTCTGCACTAAGCCCCACAAGCGTCCCTCGCAGGGTATTCCTATGGACCTAAGCATATGGATCATATTTGTTGCCTGCTGCGGAGGCGAGTTCTTATCTGAAGGACTTATGTCTAGTAAAATTCCGAATTCTGGAGCGGTTGAACTCATTACTACACTGCCCTGTGCTGGCCACTTCTCCCCCGCAAACACGGAGATAAAGTCTTTGGCATATATCATGGTGTCGCGATCACTGGAGTTGTACGTAACACCAACGAATCCCTCGGACGAATTGGCTGTCAGGAATCTCTTGAGGCCTTCTATTTGGACGGAACTTAGCCGCCTTGCCTGACCATCGCGCACAATCTTTAGTAGCTCGTCGAGTTTATCGTTCACCGTCTCTAAGTCGCGACCAGTTAGAAGTTCATTCAGTAAGGAGATGATCTTGTCCCCCTGAGCTTTACCTATCCCGCAGTTCTGGATGTAGATGGTGTCACTATTGCCGGTGTGAGCCACCGTGCAAGAGCCATGTGTAACGGCGACTCCATTTGGAGGAGCCTGCGCTACCACGAGTGTCCACGGAAGGCCGATCACTAAAAATAGTGTCCGTGATTTCATTTCTACCTCTTTCACTCATGCTTAGGGGGTGGTGTTTGCGGGGTCATCGTATACGTATCACTGTTCCCCGAGTGCGCTATTCCGCCGTTACCCCGTTGTGTAGCTGGACCTGTCTTTGTGGGGAGAGGAGGAGGACATGGAACCAGCTTCTCAACGGTTTTTGTCTGGATCACCGGCCTAATCGGATGGCTAATTAGCCAGAACCCCAACGCCATAGTAGAGACGATACTCATAATCAGCAGCCAAAAGCCAGCTCCGATGCGTTTCCTATGGTCGGCCATTTGACCCTCCGTGGAAGTTCCGCCGCGCCGGTACTCGACTATATGAATGATTGCCGATATTGCCTGTGGGATCGCCAGTGCAAAGCAGGCATAATCTAGCGTTCGAGGTTCCACAAATTCTCCTGATGTCGTGATTGTCCTCCATCTCGCACCAGTGCGTCAAGTATGTTATTGCCGAAAAAAGAGCGGAGTTGCATCCAATACGATGGACGTTTTACGGCGCAATTATTGTCTGCTCAAGCGCAGCGTCCGAGTAGCAGTGCATAGGGAGAACCACTTCATGCCTGATTTACCTGGTTTACGCGGCACAGCCGTTACCTGGCTGGGACATGCAACAGTACACATTCAGACACCCGGCGGCACTTCGATCCTGATCGATCCGTGGATAGAAGGGAATCCCTCTTTCCCCAAGAACTACACCATGCCGGAGATCATCGACCTTCTACTCATCACTCATGGACATTTTGATCACTTCAACGACGCGATCCCGGTCGCCAAGAGATATAAGCCGACGGTCATCGGCAACTCCGAGCTTCTAGCCTGGATGACTCGGCAGGGAGCGGAGAACACCCACGATATGAACTTCGGTGGCTCATTCAGGTTCAAGGATGTGCTGGTGACTATGGTGGAGGCCAAGCATTCGTCGGCAATCACGAATGGCGACGATCGCATCTACGCCGGAAATCCCGGTGGTTACATGATCGATGTCGAGAATGGTCCCGTGCTGTACCAGGCGGGAGATACCTCTCTATTCGGCGATATGCGGCTGTTTCGGGAGCTGTACTACCCGGAGTTCGGAATACTGCCGATCGGGGGTAACTACACGATGGGTCCCAAACATGCGGCTCTCGCGGCCAAATTCCTCGGTCTGAAGCAGGTTTTACCGATCCATTACGGCACGTTTCCCGTTCTTACAGGGTCGCCGGGTGAGCTTGAGACGTATCTTGAAGGAAGTGGCATAAAAGTGCTAAAGGTTAAGGCTGGCGAGATTATTCGATAGCACGAAAATGAAAACAAAAGAGACAGGCCAAGGCCTGTCTCTTTTGTTTTGCCTATTTGCGTGGAACTACTTAGCTTCAGCCTTCTTGCGATCGGCCCAGCGCTTCCGCATAGCCTCTGCAATGCGTTTTCTTCCCTCGGCCGTCATTTTACGCTGACCGCGCTTTCCCGCTGCTGGAGCTGCTTGCTGTGCCGCGCGCGGCTTGTTGACAGAGCCCCGTGGACGGCCTCGCCGTGATGGTTGTTGTTCGCCGGCAAGCAGAGTGCGCGCCTGCTGCAACCGGGATATCTCTTGATCGATTTCTGCCAGAATCTGCTGGACTTGCAAATTGCCTCCTGGATCCGAATATGGATCGAACTACAAAACTATGAACCCCTCAATTATGGATGAGTTCTCAGATTCTTACCAGTTTTCTAGATAATAAAATCAGCTCCTACAAAAATAATATGCGGCTTTCCTTCGCAAAGTAGCGAGCTCGACTACGTTGAGGATCTGAGATGGTAGATACCGACTATCTTTCCAGGCTGCTGCGTGTCTGTCCAACCTAAGTAGACTGAGGAAGCTTCAGCCCCCCGCGCTAGAAGAGGAAGAGAATTTGGCTAAGTGGGGGTTTCCGATTTGTCCGTTTTTGGTTTTGGCGTGAGTATGTCGTAATCGCTTGGTCCTTCGCCACTCCGGGAATATTTGCCCGGAGGGAGCGCGCGAGGTTCTTTGCCGTCCAGAACGTTTTTACGCAAGCCCTTTAACGTCTCCTGCTTATCGCGCGCGTAATCAGACGCAAGTCTCGTAAGTGCATAGGTCACGATGTCGCTATGGTGTAATGTCGCCATCTCCGGGTCGCGGCGGAAATGCAGCCATAGCCGGTGAACGAGTTGCACGTCGTCTGCCTGCAGGGCAGGGGCGTGGGGTCCGATATGGTAGGACTGCGCGGCGCCCTCGGGACTCACGATGTAGAAAGTAAACTGCCGTTTGGGCTCTGGAAGTGCCTCCCACGCTTGACCCACGTGGTAGGCCTGCTCCTGCGCTGTCAGCTTAGACGAGATGCCGGAGACTACCGTAGATGCTTCAAGGGAATTTGCCGTTTGTACCAGGGCGGCAAAGATGTCGCCCGCTGGCACGACCAGCAGGTTGACGTGCTTGCCAAAGCTTTCAGCGACAGAGACAGCTTTGGTAAAGAGCATCTGCTCATGCTCGCTAAAAAGCTGTTCGGAGGCGTCGAGATACTCCGGACCGCCCGCTCCCATCATGCGTGCAGTAAGTACGACAATATCCTGATCATCCGTGTCCGTGTGCCCGAGAGACCACTTTAAGGCGAAAGGATTGGCCGAATCGCGCATAGTTACCATCACGCAACCGGAGCGGATCTGCAATGCTTCGCGCCCGACCGTATCCTCGTGTTCCAGCTGGAAGTGCTCTTTCATCTGCCGTTCTGTCACGGCGTGACGACCCTTGTTCTGCCTTTCCGAGACAGTAAAGATGACGAAGAAGGTAGCAGCGAAGATGATGCCGCTTACTGTCGCCACTGATTTTGTAAATAGATTCACAAGCGCCGTCGAGAGCAGAACCATAAAGACGGAGATAAGACCCACTGGAATTTCCGTCTTGCCGATGCGGATATTCGGCGGAACCTTCCAACCGCGCTCGCCCTTGTACTTCCAACGAAGCACGAGCATCGCAAGGGAGTTGAAGGTGAAGCTCCAGATGACGCCAAAGGCATAGGCCTCGCCCAGCGTGATCACATTGCCGCGGCTTGCGACAATCGTGAACAGCTGCATGATGACGACCAGGTTAACGATGCGATAGCTGGTGCCGAACCGGCGCTGCGGCTTGCGGAACCAGTCGGTGAGCACGCCATCTTCCGCGATGCGCATCAGCACGCCAGTCGAACCAATGATGGAGGTGTTAATGGCTCCGGAGAGAATCAAAAAGCCGACGATGACAACGAAGACGCGGAAGACAATACGCAGGACCTGCGGCCCGACCATGTACATCGCCATGCCCGCGATCAGATTATTGCTGTAGACGGGCACCCGCACCGAATCCGGAATGAGCATCACGGCAAGCAGCGAAGCTCCTCCGGTAAAAACGAAGCTGTAGATCGCGATGACGATCGCCGCGCGCTTCAGGTTTTTTAGTTTAGGGTGCTCGATCTCGCGATTGACCTGCGCCAGCGTCTCCTCCCCACTCATGGCGAGTACTGAGTGGCCGAAGGCCATGAGGATGCCGAAGAGGCCAAGCAGGCCTGGTAGCCGGGTGTGACGGAGGAAGCCGAGCGCGTCTGAGCTGAAATGGAGGGTAGTTGGTGCGGGAAAGGGAGGAAGTTTTGAGCCGAGGTGCAAGACAGAGAAGATGCCCCAGGCGAGCAAGATCACTACCATCACGGTGGTGATCTTCATGACCGAGAGTGCCTTATCGCTGGACTCCTCGATACCTTTGATATTTTCCCGCCAGTAATAGATCGTGACTGCCGCGGCGAAGAAGGCCGAAGTTAGATCCATGGGTAGCTGCGGCACGTGATGGTGCGGCCCCAGTATGGCCGCGGGAAGCCAGTTGTGCTGAGCCGCCACATTTAGAAGTTCATCCAGCAGCCCGGTGATGTACTGTCCGGCGGAGACGCCAGAGATCGGCCCCGTAAGTATGTAATCGAACATTAGCGCGGAGACGCTTACTTTGGCGAAGGTGCCGCCCAGCGCCTCTTTCACTACGCGGTAGACACCGCCGCGCGTGAACATGGAGCAGCTCTCGACATACACCGCGCGCACGGCGAAAGAGAAGAGCATGACGCCGAGGATGAACCAGGGTGCGGATTTACCAACAGCCTCTTCGGCGATACCCCCAGCATAGAAGGCAGATGAGCCAAGATCATTGAGGACGACGGCAGCAGCGCGCCAGAACGAGATAAAGGTCAGCATCACCGAAGAGGCAACTACCAGCCTGACTCGATTCGATGGCGCATTCAGAGTTTTTTCTGCGGGCATTCTGTCCTGGAGGCGGATCGACTAACAGCGACTACTGAAGACGCTGCGGGAGGACGCATACGGCTGAGTGTAAGTCCGATATGGGTAAGCGTCAACGCCGGTTAGATCATTTTCAGGGTAGGTGTAGGCCGGAAACATGAAGCGGGTGGTCGCGCCAGCCGTTGTAACCCTGAAAGTGGTCAGTGCGTCTCGTGAACAACGGAGTGTGGCTCATCTTTATCGAAGAGCTCCTGAATGTCTTCCACGAAGCTAAGTACGACGACGATGGACGATCCGGCGATGCCAAGAAAGAAGATCACCTCAAGCAGGCGCATACAGAAAAGAGCGAGAGCCATAAGGAATAATTGTAGCTCCAGGATGGTGGCGCACATACTTTTGGCGTAATTAACAGAGACGCCTCCGTAATCTCTGGATGGTAGACTCGGCCTCGCATGAGTAAATCGTGGCGTGGATATTCTTTAGCGTTTCTTTCCGCCATTCTGCTCAACCTGCCATTCCCTATCGCAGGGCCGGCGCCGCTCTGGCGCACCTTCTTTGGATGGCTGGGGGCAGTTCCCTTGCTGGTTGCGCTCCTGCTGCGGGCAGGTAACGGAGAACGTCGGCCCTTGTGGGGCTGCTTCCTTCTAGGGTGGCTGTGCGGCGTGATCTGGTACGGCGTGAATTGTTACTGGATCTACCAGACCATGTTCTTGTATGGCGGCCTGCCCTCGCTCACGTCAGCGGGCATTCTGGTGCTCTACAGCCTCATTATGGGGCTCTATTTTGGGCTTTTCGGCTCCGCTTTGGGCTTTCTGCGGCGAGGCTTCGGGCGTAGTCTCTGGCCGCTAATCGCGGCCCCGTTTCTCTGGACGGCCATTGACCTGCTGGGAGCACACCTGATCAAGGTGCCCTGGGACCAGCTTGGCTACTCGCAGGTAGGGAACTTTGCACTCACGCGCCTGGCGCCTTGGACGGGGAACTACGGACTAACCGCAGTCTTGCTGGCGGTGAATGCTGCTTTGGCTGGTGGTCTGCTGGCCAGCCGTGCGCGGACTCGCTGGCCTTTGCTCGCCACCGGTGTGGGACTGGCCGTGTTGCTGCAAGCAGGCACACTGCTGACGCCGTCACCTGCACCGACTGCGGCAACAGCCGTGCTGCTGCAGCAAAACTTGAGCGTGCAACAGAGCAATCTATGGGTGGGGCCGGAGTGGGATGCGAATACAAACGCGTTTCTCCACGCCAGCGAGCAGACCTGCACGCCTTACCTGAGCGGCATGCCGGAGCTGAACGCGCAGGTAGTGCAGCCGCCGTGCACCGGTACGGCAGCCTCGCTGATCCTCTGGCCGGAGGCGCCTACGCCGTTTCGCGAGGGGGACCCGCGTTTTCTCCAGCTCATGCGAGACCTTACAACCGCAACCCATGCCCCGGCCATTGTCGGCAATCTCGCCATCGATTTTCGTGGGTCGCATGCGGATATCTACAACGCCGCCACGGTCTTTGCCGCAGATGGTAACCGGGTCGGCCGCTACGAGAAGATCCACCTGGTGCCCTGGGGCGAATACATCCCGTTCCAGAACATCTTCGCCTTCGCGCACAAGCTCACGGGGAATGCCGGTAATCTAACCCACGGTTCACGCCGATCGGTCTACCGGCTGAAGGGTCATACCTATGGAACCTTTATCTGTTACGAATCGATCTTCGCCGACGAGATCCGCCAGTTTGCGGAGAATGGCGCGGAGGTGCTGGTGAACATCTCTGACGACGGCTGGTATGGCGATACCAGCGCGCCCTGGCAGCACCTGAACATGGCGCGCATGCGGGCGATCGAGAATCAGCGCTGGGTGCTACGGGACACAAACACGGGTGTGACGACGTCCATCGACCCCCAGGGCAGGCTCACGATGAGCGCACCCCGGCATGTTTTTACCTCGCTCGCTGTGCATTATGGATTTCGCGATGACCTCACCTTCTATACGCGGCATGGCGACCTGTTTGCGATGCTGTGTGGGATAATTTTCCTGGTGATGCTGGCGCGTGCAGTCCGCCTCCTCATAAATCGCGGAACGCGCCGTCAAGCCACCTAGCGTCTCACTGAAAGACAGGTCTTCACTGAAGATCAGGTACCGGTTAAAGCTATGCTGAACGATTTGGAATTTGCTTACACCCCTGTACGCGAACGAGTACACGACCTGCGGGAGTATCTTTGACCCCGCTCGTCTGCGCCGCGAACTAGCCTCCATAGAAGAACAACTAGGCGACCCTGCAGTGTGGGGCAACTCTGTGCGCACTCAGGTGCTGATGCGCGACCGCAAACGCATCGAAGCGCAGCTCGCGGATGATGCCGAGCTGGCGAAGCGCACCGAAGACATCGACGCTTACTTCGATCTGGCGCGGGAGGGCGAGGCCATCGAGCCGGAGCTCGACCGCGAGATCAAGGGACTCGAGGCCTACGCCGAGGCGCTTGAAGCCAAGACCATGCTCTCGGGCGAGACCGATCCGCTGAACGCGATCATTACGGTGCACCCGGGCGCGGGCGGCACGGAGTCCCAAGACTGGGCTGACATGTTGCTGCGCATGTATCTGCGCTGGGCCGAGCGCCAGGGCTTCAAGACCGAGATGAACGACTACCAGGATGGTGAGGAAGCTGGCATTAAATCGGCGACCTTCACTGTCACCGGCGAGTCGGCCTATGGGCTGCTGTCCGGGGAGACCGGCGTGCACCGGCTGGTGCGCATCTCGCCCTTTGATCAGGCCAAGCGGCGGCATACCTCCTTTGCCAGCGTTTACGTATCTCCCGAGATCGATGACACCATCGAGATCGACATCAAGCCTGACGAGATTCGGACCGACACCTACCGCTCGGGCGGCAAGGGCGGCCAGCACGTGAACACGACCGACTCGGCGGTGCGCATCACGCACCTGCCAACCAACATTGTGGTGCAGTGCCAAAACGAGCGCTCGCAGCACAAGAATCGCGAAAAGGCGATGAAGATGCTGCGCTCACGTCTTTACGAATACGAGCTGGACAAAAAAAAGGCGGCGAGCCGGAAGGTCGAGGACTCCAAGCTCGAGATCAACTTCGGCTCACAGGTCCGTTCTTACGTGCTGCAACCGTATCGCATCGCCAAAGATCACCGGACCAAGGTCGAGGTGGGGGATGTGGACAGCGTGCTCGACGGCGCTATCGATCCATTTATTCGCGGCTACCTCCTATTGCGCCGCCAGGGCGGGGTGCCGGCGGCAGCTGCGGATGATCTTGATGTTTGAGACCGGAGCGCGGCTTGGGCATCCAATCAGCTGTTGAGGTGAGAGAACAGATGAATGAACCAGATACCATCCGCACCATCCTTGAGAACACGAAGACCATTGCCGTCGTTGGACTCTCAGACAAACCGGGGCGTCCGAGCCTGAGTGTCTCGCATTACATGCAGCAGCAGGGTTATAAGATCATCCCGGTCAACCCGGCGGCGAAGCACGATAAAATCCTTGGCGCGACCGTCTATGGAACTCTGGACGAGGCCTTCGCTGCCTGCGGCGATATCGACCTGGTGAATGTCTTCCGGGCTCCCGTCTTTGTTCCGGAGGTCGTCAAGGACGTGATGCGGCTGAAGATTCCTTACCTGTGGCTGCAGGAGGGCGTCTGCCATGAGGAGGCCGCAGAGTGGGCAGAGGCCGATGGAATCAAAGTCGTGATGGACCGCTGCATTCTGAAGGACTACGCCGCGAACAAGCGCTAGATCATGCGTAACGGTTCGAGCCTACAATAGTCCAACCCTCATGTTAGCCAGAGCCAACCTGCGCCTGCAGTCATCAACCCTGATATTCTTCGCGCTGTGTCTTTGGTTTTGTCAGGTCGTCGATTCCGCCGCGTTCGCGGCGAGCACCGCCACTGCGCCGCACTTGACGGTTCAACTTGTCTCCGATAAGCAGAGCATCAGCGCCGAGCAGCCAAGCAATCTGGGCCTTCTCTTCAAGTTAGAGAAAGGCTGGCATATTTACTGGTCCAATGCCGGAGATTCTGGCGAGCCGCCTATGGTCAAGTGGCATCTGCCTGCAGGCCTCGTCGCAGGCCCGCTGCAGTTTCCCGCGCCCAAGCGGCTTCCGCTGGGGCCACTGATGGATTTCGGCTATGAGGATGAGGCCCTGCTCCCAGCGGCACTTTCGCATGTTGGAAGAGCAGTGTCCGGTGCAGCCGCTATCACCGCCGATGTGAACTGGCTAGTGTGCAGGCAGTCATGCATTCCGGGAAAAGCTACGCTGTCGCTCAACCTGTCGAGAGTAACCGGCGCAGCACAGGACGGTTCAGAGATGCCATTGTTCGTCGCGTCGTTTGCGCGTATGCCCAAGCCGCTGCCGGCCGGAGCTAAAGCCGTCTTTGCTCCGACGGCCACCGGCTTCACGATGGCAGTGACCGGGAGCGATTTAGGAAAAGGCGCAGAGTTCTTTCCGCTGGAGCAGAACCAGATTGCAAACGCAGCGCCGCAGCCCATAACCCCACTTGCGACGGGCTTTAAGATCGCCCTCAAGAAGGATGACAGCCTGCAAACGCCGCTGAAGCAGTTGAGCGGCGTGGTCGTCCTGGGGGACGGCAGCGCTTACCAGGTGGAAGCTTCGCCAGGTGCTATCCCCTCTGCCGCGACCGCAGCGGGGCCGAGCGGGTCGAGTGGGCTGCTGAAGGCTGCGGGGCTTGCGTTCCTGGGCGGCATCATTCTGAATCTGATGCCCTGCGTCTTCCCCGTGCTCTTTATCAAGGCGCTGGCGCTGGTGCAGTCCTCGGCCAAGGAGCGGCGCCACATGCGCGCGCAAGGGCTGGTCTACACGCTGGGTATCCTGGTCTCATTCTGGATCGTTGTCGCGCTGCTGCTCGTGCTCAGAAGGGAGGGGCAGCACCTGGGCTGGGGCTTCCAGTTCCAGTCGCCGAGTTTTGTCGCGTTGATGGCGCTGCTCTTGTTCTTTCTCGGACTTTCGCTGGCCGGCATGTTCGAGATTGGTTTGAGCGTCACCAGCGCGGGCTCCTCGCTCGCCGCGCAGAAGGGCTATGCCGGGTCATTCTTTACCGGCGTGCTGGCGATGGTAGTTGCCACGCCGTGCACTGCGCCATTTATGGGGGCGGCGATCGGCTTTGCGCTCTCTAAATCAGCCACGGTTACATTTGCTATCTTCACCGCGCTCGGCCTGGGTCTGGCGCTTCCGTACCTCATCCTGGCCTTTCAGCCGGCGTGGACACGCATCTTGCCGCGCCCCGGCGCGTGGATGGAGGTGCTAAAGCAGGCTACGGCGGTGCCGATCTTTGCCACCGTGATCTGGATGGTGTGGCTCTTCGCGCAGACGGCTGGTGTGAACGCGCTCGTCGGCCTGTTGTTTGCCTTTCTGCTACTGGCGATTGCTGGATGGATCCTGGGCCGCTGGCCGGCCAAGCGGGTCCCGAGTGTCTTCGCTCTGCTGGTCATCGCTCTTGGCATTGCGGTGCCGCTCTATGCTCTGCGTACGCTCGCACCACCGAAGCCGGGTGCTGCGGCATCCAGTGCGGCCGCTGCCGACAGCCCAAAGCATTGGGAGCCATTCACGCCAGAGCTTGTAGCGAGGTACCAGGCGCAGGGCAGGCCGGTCTTTGTAGACTTTACCGCGAGCTGGTGCCTGAGCTGCCAGGTGAATGAGCGGGTGGTGCTGGAGCGGGCTGATGTCGAAGAGCGGCTGCACGCGAGCAACGTAGCGCTGGTCCGTGCCGATTGGACGCAGCACGACGAAAGCATCGCGCAAGCTCTGCAGTCGTTGGGGCGGAATGGTGTGCCGACGTACGCACTGTATTCAGGTAGAGTGGGCGAGAAGCCGGAACTTCTGCCAGAGGTGCTGACGCCAGGCTTGGTGATGGACGCGCTGGGGCGCCTCCGGCCTGGCAACCTCGATACCAACAAGGCAGCCTTGGAAGATGCATCGAAGAAGGAGTGATGCGCGAGGAGGAGTGGCATGCTTAGGTGTGTAGCAACACCCTTGGTACTGGTGGCCGTCAGCATGAGTTTCCCGGCGAGCGGAGGAGCTCAGCAACAGCCGCCTGAGCAACACGCTGTTCAAAGTTCAGTGTCGGGAGCCGCTCAAAGTGGTCCGGTTCAGGGCGCTCCAGTTCAGGGTGGTTCGTTGCAGAGTAGTCCGAAGAGCGCCCAGCAGCCCCATGCCCCAGGGCAGCCGAATCCTGCGCAGGCCGCGCTGAACGGGGCACACAGGGCAGAGATCGCCCAGGCCCGGGCAGCTGCCGACGGCTGGCTCAAGCTCATCGATACCGGCAAGTATGACGACAGCTGGAAGGAAGCGGCGCAAGCGGTGCGGGAGCAGGTCTCCAAAAAGCAATGGAAAGAAGAGATCAGCGCCACCCGTAGCACCTACGGCGAGCTCGTCTCGCGGGCACAGCAGGATGCGAACTATGCCACGACATTGCCTGGGGCTCCGGACGGTCAGTATGTCATCTTTGAATTCAACAGCAGCTTCGCTCATAAGAGCTCAACGATAGAAACCTTAGTACTGCAGCGGCAGGACGATGGCTCCTGGAGAGTCGCAGGGTATTTTCTGCGATGAGGTGCCTCCTCGCAGTTGTGGTGCTCTGTCTGGCGAGCGTGGCTCTTCCGCTCACCGCACCGGCTTCGGACAAAACGAAGCCGCCCGTTGTCGACACAGCGCATGCACCGCAGATTGCCGCCGCGCGCACCGCGGCTGACGCGTGGTTGAAGGTGCTTGACAACGAAAAATATGACGAGAGTTGGAAAACGGCTTCGAGCTTCTTCCAAGCGCATGTGCCTCAAGCAGCGTTTGAAAGACGCATGGCCGTCGTTCGCAAAGCTGTGGACCCGGTCATCACACGTGACTTGAACACCACGGAATACAGGACCGAACTGCACGGGCTGCCCAAGGGCGAGTACGTGGCCTTTGTCTGGGAGACGGTCTTTGGCGATGGAAAGACAACACTCGAGAGCCTGGTGATGACCAACGAGAATGGAGCTTGGAAGATGATCGGGTACGCCGTTCAAAGCTAGAGTTGCGAGCCATTCGTTCGCTACATATGCATTGGGTGAGCGGCGCTTCGCGCCGATCTTAAATACAAGATGAAGCAGGTCTTTCGACTCCACCTTCGGTTACGCTCAAGATGATAATGGCGCTACGGTTAACGACTCATCCCATTAGCTGTCGCTGTCAGACCGCTTTTCCGCGCGGATGCGGCGCACCTCATCCATGCGCTGCTTCAGCAGACGCTCGCGTCCTTCTTCGGTAGGCTGATAGTAGTGGCGACCGCGAAGGCTGTCGGGTAAGCAGTCCATGTCGGCGACGCGCCCTTCCTCGTCGTGCGCATACTTGTAGTCTCGGCCGTAGTCGAGCTGCTTCATCAGGCGTGTCGGCGCGTTCCGCAGATGCAGGGGCACTGGCTCGGCGCGGGTGGCTTCGATGTCGTCGCGCACAGAGTTGTAGGCGGTGTAGACGGCATTCGACTTCGGTGCAAGCGCAAGGTAGACAGCCGCTTGAGCGAGCGCAAGATCGCCCTCCGGCGAGCCAAGGAACTGCATCGCATCGCGTGCGGAGAGCGTGAGGTTAAGCGCCTCCGGTGCAGCGAGTCCAATGTCTTCAACGGCCATGCGCACCAGCCGTCGCGCTACATACATCGCATCTTCGCCGGCTGCGAGCATGCGGCCTAACCAGTAGAGGGAAGCGTCAGCGTCACTGTTACGAATAGACTTATGGAGCGCGGAGATGAGGTTGTAGTGCTCCTCGCCGCTCTTGTCGTAGAGCAGGATGCGCTGTTGCAGCGCGTCGGCGGCGATGGCTTCGGTGATGCGGCTGGTGCCGGTCTGCTCGGGTGAGGCTTCCGCTAGCTTTGCGGCAACTTCAAGCGCGTTGTAGGCAGTGCGGCCATCGCCAGAGGCGTACGCTGCGATCATGGCGAGCGCGTCCTCGTCGGCTTCGATGGCCAGCGCACCTAAGCCGCGTTCCTTGTCGATGAGAGCCCGGCGGAGTAACGTGACGACCTGCTCGTCGCTGAGCGGCTTCAGCGTATACACGCGGCAGCGCGAGAGCAGGGCCGCGATGATCTCGAACGAGGGATTCTCGGTCGTCGCGCCAATCAGGCGAATTGTGCCGCGCTCGACGTATGGCAGGAAAGCATCCTGCTGCGCCTTATTGAAACGATGGATCTCGTCGACAAACAGGATGGTGCGCGAGCCGTATTCAGCGGCCTTTTCTGCGTCTGCCATCACGCCCTTGATCTCCTTGATGCCGGAGAGGACGGCTGAGAATTCTATGAATGTAGCGCGGGTGGTCTCGGCGATGATCTTGGCGAGCGTGGTCTTGCCAACACCCGGCGGCCCCCAGAAGATCATCGAACCGGTGTCGTTGTCGCCAAGCATGTCACGTTCGATCTGCACCCGCAGCGGCTTGCCGGGGCCGAGCAGGTGCTCCTGGCCGATGTAGTCATCGAGCGTACGGGGCCGCATGCGCTCGGCTAGAGGCGCGTGTGCGGAGCTGCGGGAGAGCTCTGGGACAGGTGCACCGAAGAGGCTCATCGCGACTGCCTTGCGTTCGCTGCTCCCTGATGCGCTAGCTTCGTCCGCTGGCGTGCTGCTTCCGCGCGTTGGTTCGCTATTTCATAGAGTAGAACACTGCCGGCCACTGCCGCATTCAGGCTCTCAACGGGACCGGGACAGGGAATGGTAAGCTGCCTACCCGCCCGGCTAAGCAGCCGCTCCGGCAGCCCCGCACCCTCGTTGCCGACCAGCAACGCGAGCGGGCCAGTCAGGTCAGCGGTCTCGATACTCTGGCCACCCTTTGCAACCGCTGCTGCCGTTCCAATCCGGTTATCCCGAAGCATGTCCAGGCAGGCATTTTCGGTCATGGGCACCACTGCCACGCGAAACAGCGAGCCCGCGGAGGCGCGCAGAGCTTTCTGGCTCCAAGGGTTCACGGTGCCGGGAAGGGTGATCACGCCGGTAGCTCCAAAGGCCTCCGCCGAGCGGACCAGGGTGCCCAGATTGCCGGGATCCTGCAAGCCCGCAAGCACCAGCAGCAGGGGAGTGCGATGTTGGAGAAGGTCGGCGCTCGCGAACACGGGCGGCTCGAGCAGCGCAGCGATGCCCTGGGGATGCTCTGTGGCGGTGGCGCTCGCAAATACATCTTCCGGGACTTCAAGGATGTCGGTGGAGTCCGCAAAAGCGAGATTCACGAACCGGCGAGAACTGCCGATTACCACAAAGACGGTTTGGAGATGGAGGCCGCTGCGCATGGCCTCGGCGAGGAGATGCTCCCCTTCAATGGCGATGAGACCCGCATCGGTCTTGCCACCACGCGCGAAGGCGGCCCGCAATTCCCTGATACGCGCATTCCCGCGACTTTGTACAATGCGGGTACGCGCACGTATGTGGGCAGCTTGCATTCTGCACCGGATTTTACGCCTTATGCTGGGGTGCCGGGAGGGTCTGAGAGCGCGCTCCAGAGACCACGTGTCGCGGTATTCTTGCCTCTTAGGAGTGCTTTTGCCAGCAGAAATGCTTCGTGTCCACCCGGATGAGCCGGAGATGGATCGTGTGAACTACATCGTCTCGTGTCTGCGCAATGGCAAGGTAGTTGGCATGCCGACAGATACCTTCTACGGCCTGGCTGTAGACCCAGTGAATCTGCGCGCCGTGGAGAGCATCTACGAGATCAAGACGCGGCTGAAGCACAAACCGCTGTCGCTGCTGATCGGCTCGGTGGCCCAGGCCTACCAGGTAGCCCGCGACCTGGGCAGCACCTTCGACCTGCTGGCGGAGCGGTTCTGGCCGGGACCCTTGACGTTGATTGTGCGCGCAGGCTCCCGGCTGCCGCTGCGTTCAACGGCGAACACCGGCAACGTAGCGCTGCGGGTGCCGGACTGTGCGATTCCGCGTGCGGTCGTCGAGGCCTTCGGGCTGCCGATCACGGCCACCAGCGCCAATCTGCAGCATGCGCCGGAGTGCACCTACGCCCAGTGCGTACGCGATCAGATAGGAGACCGCATTCCGTTGATCGTGGACGGCGGTCCTACCGCGCGCAGCTCCCATACGACGATCGTCGATCTCACCGGCGGCAACGGATCGTGGCAGATCCTGCGCGAGGGCGCCATCGCCACGCACGAGATCGCGCTCGTGCTGCAGCGCTAGCGCAAGCATCATGATCGTTCCGGAGTCGGGCATGCGCCAGGAGATCGCAGCGGAAGCGCGGGAGCAGCGGCTCGCACGACAGCGGTCCGCGCAGGGTGGCCGCGGGCTGTCCATCCTCCGGTCGCTGCTGCTGCTCTTGCTGATCGTCGCGGCGGCCTGGTTCTTGTGGGTGTATGGAGAGATCCAGCACTATGCGCATACCGATGAGGCGCACGCGGCGGATGCGATCGCCGTCTTTGGCGCAGCCGAGTATGACGGCCGTCCCTCCCCCGTGCTGCAGGCCAGGCTTGAACACGCACTCTCGCTCTATGGCCGAGGTCTGGCGCCGTTTGTCATCACGCTTGGTGGCGGCAGCGGCGGCGAGCAGCACTCAGAGGGCGGAGTAGGGCACGATTTCCTGCAGGCGCACGGCGTACCGGAGAGCCAGATCATCGCCGAAACGCAAAGCGGCACAACGGAGGCGTCGGCCCGGCGGCTAGCTGCCATTGCACGCGAAAACCACCTCGCGAGCATCCTGGCTGTCTCCGACGGAACGCATCTCTTTCGCATTCACGCGCTGCTCCAAAGCTACGGTCTGCTGGTCTACACCTCCCCGCGCCCGATCGGCAGACCGATTAGCCTGGGCGACAGGGTAGAGCGGACCCTGCACGAGATGCTGAGCTACACCGGATGGCGGCTGCACATCCACTGACGCTACTTAATCAACGCACAGCACCGGGACGGAGAGAGCATGGAGATAGGCGTGCATCGGGCGACACGCGAGGAAGCGGAAGCGGCGTTCGCGATCGTGGATGAGTACAACCGGGCCGTCGGCGTTCAGGTTACGGACACACCACAGTCTTTCCTGGAGAGCTACTTCGGAGCGAAAGCTGGCATCTGGCTTGCGTCCGTTAGTTACGGACCGGCGCTGGGTTGCATTGCTCTGCGGGCTCTCCCCGGCCACGAGCGCGCCGGGGAGGTGAAGCGGCTCTACGTGCAGCCGGAATTTCGCGGACAGGGCGTGGCCGATCGGCTGCTGGATGCACTGGAGGCTTTCGCCATGGCGTGCGACTATCGCACTCTGTACCTCGACTCCAAGGACGATCTCATCGCGGCGCTGCGCTTCTACGCACGGCGGGGATACCAACCCTGTCAGCGGTATAACGACAATCCGCAAGCGACGGTCTTTCTCCGCAAGCAGATCGCGCCACTGTAACGCAGAGATTTATGAATCCGGCCATGCTGCCAGGAACTCTTATCTAACGTAGTTCCAGGAGCGAGATATGAGCACGCAGACTACGGTTGCATTCATCACCGGCGGCAACAAGGGCATTGGCTTCGAAACAGCGCGCCAGCTTGGCCGTCGAGGCATCAAGATCGTGATCGGCTCGCGCGATCTAGCCAAGGGCGAAGCGGTAGCCCGCGCGTTGGCCGATGAGGGCATCGATGCCAAGGCGATTCGTTTTGACATTACGCAGCCTAGCGATTATGCGGAGGCTGTCGCGTATCTCGAAAAAGGCTATGGCAAGCTGGACATCTTGGTGAACAACGCCGGTCTGCTGAAAGAGGGAGAGGGTGGCGCCCAGGGGAACACCACCATTACCATTAGTCCGGAGAGCCTGCGCGAAACCTTTGATACGAACTTCTTTGGCGCGGTTGCGCTGACCCAGGCGCTACTGCCGCTCATCGTGAAAGCGCCCGCTGGCCGGATCGTAAATCTCTCCAGCATCCTGGGCTCACTGACGCTCCATGCGGACCCCAAATCGCCGATCTATTCCGCCAAAAACTTCGCCTACGATGCCTCCAAGACGGCCCTGAATGCATTCACTATCCATCTGGCGCATGCCCTGCGCGACACAAAGGTAAAGGTCAACTCCGCGCATCCTGGCTGGGTGAAGACAGAGATGGGCGGTGGGCAGGCGCCGATGGAGATTCCTGATGGCGCAAAGACGAGCGTCGAGCTGGCAACGCTTGGCGAAGATGGACCGACCGGCGGCTTCTTTCACCTGGGGGAATCGCTGCCCTGGTGAGGCGTTTCGTCCGACATCCAAACGCGGGCCATTCGGATTCTGCGCCGCCGCTGATTTACAATCATGCCTACACACAACGAACTTTTGTTGCAGATGAGGTATGTGCGAGTGCTGAGTAAGGCTGGGGCCAAGACCCCGTGGCTTGCAGCCGTGAGCCTGTTGTGGCTGCTTTCCGGTTGTGGCGATCAATATCGTCCTGTAGTGACCCCGATCAATCCGCCCGGTCCGGCGCCGCAGCCGCAGACAGAGTTCATTGCCATTTCAAGCCCCGGGCCGTCCGCGCCAGGTGTGGTGACGGTGATCGATGCGGCCGGCGACACAGTCACGGCTCAGGCCACGACCGGGCTCGGTCCATTCTCGTTCGCGCTGAGCAGCGTGGGGGGTGAAGGCTTCAACCTGAATAGCAACAATAACGGCGCGGTCACGCTCAATTCGTATTTGTTGACTGGCCTGCAGACCAAGAATGTGTTGACGTCGACGCTAGCTCCCGGTGCGAACCCAGCCAATATCCTGAACACGACCAACACGGTCTACCTGATCGAGCCCTACATCGACCTGCAGACCGGGAACTCAACCGGGCAAACGGCTGTGGCAACGCTTTCCGCAACCACGAATCCACCGGCTCTGCAGCAGGAGATTCCTGTGGCTCCCAACCCCGTGAACTTCGCTGGCAATGCAAATGCCGCCCGTATCTATGCCTTTAGCCAGAGCAACACTGGCGGCCCCTCGATTCCATACGACGCGTGCAACACGCCTACAGACGTGACGCAAGTTGGCGAAGCCGCCGCTATCGATACGGCAACCAATGCTGTTTCGCAACGGCTTAAGTTAGGCGTGTGTCCGGTGTACGGCGTGATGTCGGCTGACAACAACCGCGTCTTCATCCTGAACCGGGGCAGCAGTACAGTTACGGTGATCAACTCGCAGCTGAACCAGTTGGACATAACTCCGCAAGGGGTGGATCACTCGGCACTGCCGGTCGGTGTCGCTCCTGGCAAGAATGCAGGTCCGGTGCACGCGGATCTCTACACGCCAGGGCAGCTGCTGGTGACTGCGAACTATGACGATAACTCGATCTCGATCATCAACGTTGGGCTCGATGTCTACGGCAACGATGCGGCTAATTTTGGACAGACCCGCACGGTAAAAGTGGGCCGCGGTCCGGTTGCAGTCACGATTCTGCAGGATGGTTCGAAGGCCTATGTTGCCAACCAGATCGACGGCACGGTGTCCGTGGTGGACCTGCATAGTTACACTATGACCAAAACGATTCAGGTTTTTCAGAACTCGCAGACGGGCTCGGGCGCTACGGCGCATCCCAAAGCGATTGCATCGGTATCGAGCACGCCAACGGGCAAGGTCTACGTGGTCTCGAGCGATAGCTCTTACATCACGGCCATTCGCACGGATACGGATACTGTGTCGGCATCCATTCTGCTCCAGGGTTTTGGCGTGGACGTGCGTGCTTCCGCTCAGACCGCCGGGGGTCCGAGCAACGCCAATCCCTCACCAAACTCCATTGTGATCAGCCGCATTGGCGGGTTGGGAACGCCTTGCGGCGTCAACGATCAGTCGCCCTTCTGCGTCACCTTGCCGCGGTGACCAGATGGCCAGAGGCAGCTAAGGATAAGTATTGGCATAACAGGCTCCTGATTTCTCAGGAGCTTGTTTGTATGTGTGGTGCTGACATCGCGGGAGTGACACCCGTCTCCACGCCGAGAGTGCGCAGCAGAAATGCATAGTCGAAGGCGATCTCCCGTAGGTAGTCATAACGGCCAGAGGCGCCACCGTGACCAGCGGCCATGTTGGTGTAAAGGAGCAGGGGCGCGTTGTCAGCCTTGAGAGTACGCAGCTTGGCAACGTACTTCGCCGGTTCCCAATACATCACCTGACTGTCATTCAGCGAGGTTTTGACCAGCATGGCGGGGTATTTCGCCGTCTGGAGATTATCGTACGGCGAGTAGCTCACCATATAGCGGAAAGCTTCCAGCTCGTTCGGATTTCCCCACTCCTCATACTCGGCGACTGTGAGCGGCAGGCTCGCATCCAGCATCGTGTTCATCACATCGACGAACGGTACGTGCGAGACCACGGCAGCAAAGAGTTCTGGCCGTAAATTGGTGACGACGCCCATTAGCAGACCGCCCGCGCTGCCACCCTCGATAGCAACCCGCTTCGGATCGCCATAGCCGTTGGCGGTCAGGTACTCCACGGCCGTGGTGAAGTCGGTGAATGTGTTCATCTTTTCCAGCAGGCGCCCCGCATCGTGCCAGGCTTTGCCCATGTCGCCGCCGCCCCGAATGTGCGCATAGGCCAGCACCATGCCGCGATCTAGAAGACTCAGGCGATTGCCGCTAAAGCCGATCGGGAGCGAGTAGCCGTAGGAGCCGTAAGCGTACACATGGATCGGGTTCGCGCCATCGGTCTTCTGGTCCTTGCGATACAGGATCGAGATGGGGATGCGCGCGCCGTCTTGAGCCACGGCGAAGACGCGCTCCGAGGCGTATAGCGTGCGATCGAAGCCGCCAGGAACCTCCTGTTGTTTACGTAACTGCGACTGATCTGTATCGACGTCGTAGTCGTAGATCGAGCTCGGTGTTACCAGCGACTGGTAGCTGTAGCGATACGTGCGCGTGTCGAACTCGCGGTTGCTGCTTCCGTGCGCGCTATACACGGGTTCCGGAAAGGCGATCGGACGGCTTTCGGTGAGTGCGCCATCGGCCGCAAAGCCTACAATGCTCAGCCGGGGCAGCCCATCTTCGCGGGTGGAGACGACACCGAAGGTGCGAAAGAGATCCACATCTTCAAGCATGACCTCTGGCCGGTGGGGCAGAATCCCGCGCCAGTGTGCTCTTCCGGGCTGATCGACCGGCGTGGTGACCAGACGGAAATTACGGCCTGTATCGTTCACGCGGATGTAGAAGACCCCATCGCGATGGTCGGCGTAGTACTCAATCTCATCACGGCGCGGTTCGATGAGCCGCCATGGGTCTGTGGGTGAATCGGCGGAGAGAAAACGCTCTTCGCTGGCGGTGTGACTGGAGACTTCCAGGAAGATGTACTCCCTATCGCGGCTCTTGCCTGCGCCCACATTGAAGCGTTCGTCTGCCTCTTCGTAGACCAGAATGTCCTCTTCGCGCGAGGAGCCGAGTGTGTGGCGATAGAGCCGGTAGTGGCGCTTGGTCTCGGCATCTTCTTCCGAGTAGAAGAGAGTGCGATTGTCGTTTGCCCAAACAACCGAGCCCACGCGCTCTGCAATATCGGAAAGCACCTCGCCCGTGCGCAGATCCTTTACATGCAAGGTGTACTGCCGGAACCCGGTGTTATCGACAGAGTAGGCCAGCAGGTATGCGTCCTCAGAGACGGTGAATGCGCCAATGGCCATGAACGGCTCACCGCGCGCGAGCTCGTTTACGTCCAGCAGCACCTCTTCAGCTGCCGCTTCGTCGAAGCTTCCATCCTTCGCCGGCTTTCGTGCGTAGATGGGGTACTGGAGGCCCTGCTCCGTTCGCGCGTAGTAGAAGTACTCTCCGTCGCGCGACGGCACGGAGACGTCCGTCTCTTTGATGTGGCTCAGCATCTCGGTGTAGAGACGCTCCTGCAGCTCGTGCGTGGGCGCCATCCAGGCCTCGGCATACGCGTTCTCTGCCGCGAGATAGTCGATAACTTCGGGGCTGCTCTTCTGTCTCAACCACGCATACTTGTCGTTGAGGGTATGGCCATGGATCTGGATCTCTGTGTGATCTTTACGTGCAACCGGAGGCTCGGGTAGAGGAGGACGGCTAGAGTTCGTCATAGTTCCACTCCAGCATAGCGCGCCAGACCACCTCGCAACGCAACCTGTATCCCAGTATCTCGTAAAAGCAACTTATCTGGAGTGGGCAACTCCTACCGGCAGCAAATGCTACTCATTAAATGAAAGATTGCGGTTTGTTGGCTAAAGCTGAGCATTGCGATGAGCAATTCACAGGAGCTTCCAGCACTCGGGTATAGCTACCAAGATCGCAACCAAACATTTGTAACAAGGAGAGACACAATGAACGCAAATCGAATGTGTACCAAGATGACCACCCTTGCGGCAGCCGCAGTTTTCTGTTTTGCCACGGCCGTTGCACAGCAGCCTTCATCCGGGGGCTCGGGTATGGGGGGCAGTACGGGTGCGGCAGCAGGCAGTGCAGGCCAGAACGATCCAATGCACAGCGGCATGGATCAGATGCAGGGAATGAAGCAGTCTGGCATGGGCAAAAACGGCATGTCTTCCATGCAGGATACGACTTTTCTGAAAAAGGCGGCTGCGGGGAATCTAGCAGAGGTCGCCGCGGCCAAAGTAGCGCTGGAGAAGAGCAGCAATGATCAGGTGAAGCAATATGCTCAACGCCTGATCGACGACCATTCCAAGATGCAGGACCAGCTTAAGCCGGTCGCGGAAAAGCTGAACGTTACCCTTCCATCACAACCGATGCCAAAAGCTCAAGCTATGATGACGAAGATGCAGGGTATGTCTGGCGATTCCTTTGACAAGGCTTATATCAAGGACATGGTGAAGGATCACACCGAGGATCTAAAGGACTTTAAGAAGGAAGCCAGCATGGGCAAGGATCAGGATGTGAAGAACCTTGCGCAACAAGGGTCCACAGTGATCCAGAGCCACCTCGACGAAGCTCAAAAGCTCGCACAGAGCATGGGCGTGATGTCCGGCGGCAAAATGTCCGGTAACTCGGGCCAGTAATCTAATCACAGATACTACTCTAAGTAAGGGGCGCTCCACTCAAAGGAGCGCCCCTTTATTTCTACCGGTAGAATAGGGCGCAATGCAGTCTTCATCCCTTCGCACACACGCCCGGTTCTTCATCCTGATTGCTCTTCTGGCGGCAAGCCTGTCCGCGTGGTCGGAGCGGGTTGCTGATCTTCCCAGGCCATCGAACTACGTCAACGATTTTGCTGGGGTGCTCTCGCCCGGGACACAGCGCACTCTGAACACCCTGTGCTCTCAACTCGACCGCCAGGCCCATGCGCAGATCGCCGTTATCACGATCAAATCGTTGGATGGCGAGCCCATCGAGAGCTTCGCGACGGCGCTTGAAGACAAATGGGGCGTAGGTGGTAAAAAGTCGGATCGGGGCGTGCTGCTCATCCTGGCAGTCCAGGACCGCAAGCGACGGATAGAGGTGGGCTATGGACTGGAAGGCATTCTGCCGGATAGCCGTGCAGGCGAGATTGGCCGGGCCATGGTGCCGGATCTCCAGGCAAACGACTACAACGCAGCAGTGACGCTTGCCGTCAATCAGATGGCCGGCATCATCGCCCGGGCTGCAGGAGTAACGCTGCAGCCAGTGGCCCACAGTCCACCCGTGCAACAGGCGCAACCGGTGAGTCTAGGCAAACTGCTCATTCTCGCCGTTATTGGCTTCTTCCTTATCATCTTTCTGCTGCGGCGGGGCGGCTCCGGCATCCTTGGCTTCCTGCTCGGCATGTTTTTCGGGGGTGGTGGCGGTTGGGGCGGAGGTGGCCGGGGTGGTGGCTCTGGTGGTGGTGGGGGCGATGGAGGCTTCGGAGGCTTTGGCGGCGGGGAATCCGGGGGCGGCGGAGCTTCAGGCGACTGGTGATCTGCTACCGTAAAACAGTTACAACGACGGGGAGAGTTAGATGAAACGTGGAGTGATGGCTCTTATCGGAGTCATTGTGGTCATCGTGATCGCAGTGCTGTTGATCTTTGGCAGTTATGTCAGCGCCAAGAACCAGATGGTCGCCAAGGACGAGTCCGTGAAGTCTTCGTGGTCGCAGGTGGATATCGTGCTCCAGCGCCGCGCTGACTTGATTCCAAACCTGGTCTCCACCGTGAAGGGCTACGCCAAGCACGAGGAGACGGTCTTCGGCGATATCGCCAATGCTCGTGCCGGCCTGCTAAACGCACGCGATCCGCAGGCGAAGATTGAGGCAAATGGGAGGTTGGACTCAGCATTTGGACGACTACTTGCCTTGTCGGAAAACTACCCTGACCTGAAATCCAACCAGAACTTTCTCGCCTTGCAGGATCAATTGGAAGGCACGGAGAACCGCATCGCGGTGGAGCGCCGGCGCTATAACGAGACCTTGCGCGACTACAACACCTACATCCGGCAATTTCCCAACAGCGTGTGGGCCGGCATGGCCGGATTCCACGCCAACAATGCTTATTTCGAAGCTAGCCCCACGTCCAGAGCGGCGCCGAATGTGCAATTCTAAGTGGCTCAAACGATCTCTGGAGAGGCGAATAATAGCCGCGAACGTGCGAACTGGAACCGGTTCTGAGCTGTGGGATCGGTCTCTTCTTTACCTCTCTCCCTACCACAGAGCTCAAGGCGCATGAAGACAGCCAGCGAGGGATAAGAGCGGAATAGGATAGTTACGACGTGAAACTTCTCTCTCTCTTTTTGCTGGTTGCTGTGAGCACGCTGGCTGGTTGTAAAGCCAATGTGGCAACCTCAGTACCCCGGTTCAACAGCGTCGACTCTATTCCGGCGATCGACTTCATCAATAGCCGTCCGGTACCGTCCGGTGCTTACCGCGTGCTCTTCATCGGGGACAGCTTAACTGTGCATGCTGCGGAGCCAGAGCTCTGGGACCGCTATTCCGGCATGGCAGCCACCTCGCCACAGAAGGACTTCGTGCACCTTTACGCTGCTAGTCTCCAGGGGAGACTAGCAGACCGTCCCATTGAGATCTTCTACGACAATGGCGGCGATGGAAAGGTCGGTGGGATGCTGAACTATCTCCATTCCCACCCCGCGCTCAAGCCGGATCTGGTAGTCCTGCAGGGGGGAGAGAACGACAGCTTCGACAACCAGTTCCGCACGACCTACGCTCGTCTCCTCAGCTTCTATCCCCGGACCCGCGTCATCATCCTCGGCGACTGGTGGTCTCCCGAAAAGGAGAGCTTCGAAAAAGGCCTCGCACACTTTCGTCACATGTCCTTTGTGAGCCTCTACTCCATTTTCGAGGATCCGAGCGCGTGGGGTGACGGTGGTCCTTACAATAATTCCGGGGTGGCGCACCATCCTAACGACCATGGCATGCAGCTCATCGCCAACGAGCTCATCCGGGCGACCGGCGAGCAGTGAACGTGTTTCGCTCGTGTGACGGAAGCCTCTGAACCGCAAAGGCTACCCGCAGGTAGCCTTTGTTGAACGAAACGGAGTGCTAGGACTGTGAAAAAGAGGCGATTGCACTTGCTTCATCGTCTTTCACGTCGAAGACGGTGTAAAGCTTGGTGATCTGCAGCAGGTCGTGAACCTTGCGGGTGAGGTTTAGCAACTTCAGCTCGCCACCCTGATTCTTTACCGTGGTGAAGGCACTGACTAGCTCCCCGATGCCCGAGCTGTCGATATAGCTTACGTTGCCCAGGTTGAGCAGAATGTGCTTCTGCCCTTTTGAAAGCAGGTCGCGCACTGCATCGCGCAGTTGCACGCTGCCTTCGCCCAGAGTGATGCGGCCGCTCATGTCGATGACCGTGACTCCGTCTACCTGACGCGTGTTCATTTTAACGCTCACTGATGAATCCTCCTTGTAGAAACCTGGATAGACAACTTCAAGAAAATCGCTGATTGCTTATGCTGGGGGAAGGTGTTTAACGAGGGTCAGCTCGGTCCCGGGGTCGAGCTGGCGAAAGTGCAATTCGTCCATGAAGGAGCGAATAATCAGGATACCCCGGCCAGAGCCGCGCATGAGGTTCTCCGGGGCGAGCGGGTCGGGAAGTGTGGCCGGGTCGAGGCCCTTGCCTTGGTCCGCGACCTTGATGACCAACGAGCTGCCGGTGTTTTCAAACGAGACAGTGATGTGTTTATCGACGCTGAAGTCGTTGCCGTGGAGAACCGCGTTGACCGCCGCTTCCCGCGTAGCCATCGCAACGCGATAGACCTCATCCTCGTCTAGGCCTGCCTTTTGTGCCACCTGCTCGGCCGTTTGTTCCACCTGGTTCACGCTGTCGAGCGAAGAGTCGAGTGTGTACGTGATGCGGCTTGCTTCCGATTGAGTCAATCGCATTTCCTCGCTTCGACGCATGATGGTGGAACTCCCCAACCGCGAATGTGTGTGTCGGCAGTGTGCTTGCCGACGGTGCGCTGTGTCAAGACTCGACTGGGCCAGGGTTCACAGCTGCTCTTGAACGCGCTTTACATCGCCGGGTACTTTAGTTAGTTGGTGCGGACTTTAGGATGCAACTACGCAGGAGGGGCTGTGTTTACTTGGAGCAGAACGGACGAGCCGCCGATGAGCTTCCGAGCGGGGCAGACCGCGCAAGACTGAACCGCCAGCAGAACCACATCTCCCACGGTATTTACCGTGACAAACACAACCTCCCGAAGCAGTAAGACGGGCCTTTGAAGCGGAAGGGAATAGCTCTGGCGAGCCAGCCAGAGCTATTTCTGTGTGTTTGCCTTGAGTTCTCCCAGGCTCTCTGTCCGCAGTGTAATAGGCGGTGCCCTGCTAGACTGCATGCGAGCCCCTTCCTATGCACACGCGACCCCCACAAGAGAGCAGCCTGACGTTGCTGGACGGCACCCCGGTGACCGACTCAGGAGGCAAGCTGCTCGGCAAGGTGACGGACGTGGCGGTCGGCACAGGGATCCACGCCGGTAGCGTCACCGGACTGGTGCTCAAGACGCGCAACGGACGGCAGCTGATCACGGTCGATCAGGTGAACCCGACCGCGAGTGGGTCGCTGGTGTTGCGCCCCTCCGCCGTGCTGCTGCCGCTGGCCGAGGTGGAGAACTCGCTGCTGCTGAAGCAGGATATTGTCGATCGCCAGATCATCGATGTGCACGGGCGCAAGGTGGTGCGCGTCAACGACGTAGACCTGCAGTGGCACTGGGAGGACGACCGTGCCGGCTTACGCGTGGCGCAGGTGGAGGTCGGCATGCGCGGTGCGGTGCGCCGCCTGCTCAAGAGCACCATGCCCGCGCGTCAGGTGGAGAGCGTGGCGCAGCGCTTCACGCCGCGGGTTATTCCGTGGGAGTTTGTGGACGTGATTGAGGTCGATCCGGCCCGCCGGGTACGGCTGAAGATCGAGCATGAACGCCTGGCGCAAATGCATCCGTCGGATATCGCGGACATTCTTGAGGACCTGGCGCCTGCGGAGCGCGACGCGGTATTTACATCGCTCGATGAGGAGATTGCCGCGGACGCGCTGGAAGAGGTTGAGCCGCGTTTGCAACAGGCGCTGATCGCCTCCCTGGACTCTGGCCGCGCCGCGGATATCGTCGAGGAGATGGATCCGGGAGCCGCGGCCGACCTGCTCGCCGAGATGTCCGAGGAGCGCTCCGATGCGATCCTGGACGAGATGGAGCCGGAGGAGCGGCAGGAAGTGGAAGAGCTGCTGGAGTTCCGCGAGGACTCCGCCGCTGGCCGCATGACCACGGACTATGTACAAGCGCCGGTGGACGGAATCGTCGCGGATGCTGTCCAGGCCCTGCGGGAGTTCGAGGGCGATCCCGAGACGGTCACAGAGATTTATCTGACCGACGCGCATCGCATCTTCAAGGGGACGGTGCCGCTGGCCAGGTTGGTCCTGGCGCTCAGTGAGACCAAGCTGGCAGTGCTGACGGAGAGCCGCGTGATCAGCTGCCGGGCAAACGCGCACGAAGACGAGGTCTCGGAGTTGTTCGACAAATACAATCTACGCGCCATACCGGTGGTGGACGACGCGGGCCGCCTGGTCGGCATGATCGAAGCCGACCACGTGATCTCGTTTCTGCGTGAGCGCAAATAGGGCGAAGCCGGCGCCTGTGTGCGTCCGATCGCCTCATTCATCGCGCAATGTTCTCGCAGGATCGATGCGCGCCACCCGCAACGCAGGAAGCGTAGTGGATAGCAGAGCCACAATGGACAAAGCCGCTAATACGGTGGCAAAGGTCCACGCGTCGTAGGCGCTTACGCCGTAGAGCACACTGCGAAGAAGGCGGACTGCAAAGACCGTGAGACAGAGACCAATTCCAAGCCCTGCTGAGGTTGCAACGATGCCGGCGCTCCCGACGGTCAGCATCGCTCGTTGTAGGCTCGAGCCGAGCGCCATCCGGATGCCAATCTCGCGCGTTCGCTGCACGACGAGACTGGAGATCAAACCGTAGATTCCGATCGCGGAGAGCAATAGCGCCAGCCCGGCAGCGGTACCCAGGAGCATGACTTCAACGCGCTGCTGCAGCAATGCCCCTTGGCGTAACTCACTCATGCTGGAGAAGCCGGCAAATGGCAGATTGGGATCTACGGAGGCGAGGGCGGCCTGCATCTGTTGCGTGACCCCGGCAACAGCGCCATGAGTGCGCACGATCCAGCTCGGTTGGAACCACTGGTGTACCAGACTGAGCGATTGAGAGTCGACCTGTGTAGCTGGAAAGTAGAAGGTCGGCTCACTCTGCAGTGGCGCAATTTTGTCGAAGCCTGGCTGCTTGAGCACATCGCCAACCACACCCACAACACGGTAGTGGTCCGCACCCGAGCCGACGTGCATCCCGACTGCATTGTTGAGATTGGTCTCGCGCATGAAATGGCGGGCGAAGCTCACATTAACTACGACGACCCGTTCCGTCTCCGCAGTGTCGCTTGGAAGCAGAAATCGTCCGGCCAGGAGCGGGATGCCTAGTGTTTTGAAGTAGCCGGGAGTCACGTAAGCTGCGGCGCTTATGTGGTTGAAACCGATATGCATTCCGTCCAGCAGCTTGGCATTGTCGTTTAGGCCTCGCTCATACGGAAGGCTCAGTCCAACGGCGGCAGACTCGACGCCAGGAATGCGCTCCATCGCTGCCGTGGTCTGCTCTACAAGTTTCCGGAAGGCAGCGGCATCGCGATAGCGAGCGTCATCGAGCGACAGCTTCGCCGTGATGACGTGTGAGGGGTCGAAGCCCGGCGGCATGGTTTCAAAGCGCAACAGCACGCGAAGCAGCAGCCCGGCACACGCCAGCAGCACGACCGTCATCGCGATCTCACCGGCAATGAGCGCGGTGCGTAACCGGCTTCCGCTGCCGGCTACTGTACGCTGAGAACCATTGGCCATGGCCTGCCGAATATCGACGCGGCGGGTTGCCAGCGCGGGGAGCGCCCCAATCAGCAAACTGGTGAGCAGGATGGCTCCGGCGGTGAAGCCGAGCACACGCATGTCCAGCCCCAACCCACCTAAGGGGATCATCGAGGGCGGTGCGATGGCGCCGACCGCGCGTAAGGCCAGGCTGGCGATCCCAATCCCCAGCACGCCGCCTGCGACCGTGAGCACCAGGCTTTCCATCCAGAGTTGCCGGAGGAGCGTGCTACGCGATGCACCGAGTGCCAGCCGCGTCGCCATCTCTCCCCTCCGCTGCGCAACCCGCACTAGCGTCAAGCCGGCGAGGTTGGCACAGACGATCAGAAGAATGATGCTTCCGGCAGACATCAGCGTGAGCACGGGTGCGCGCTCGTCGAGCGCCAGCAGCTTCTGGAGCGGCATCGCGGCAAGGTGAAAGGTTCTGCCAGGAAAGGACCGCTCATAAAAACGAAGGAAATCCGGGTGGAGAGCCGCCAGTTGCGCATCCGCCTGCTGCCAGATCGCTCCGGGTTTGAGCCGGAGAGTGACCGTGTAGTTCTGGCCGCCCCCCTCACCCGTAGTAGTCGGCCTGAGCGGTGTCCAAATGTCGATGTCTTTCGCTTGTAGCGCAGCCGGCATCACGCCAACAACAGTGAAGGGTTCTCCTTTGAGAAGAGCGAGTTTACCGATGACCGCCGGGTCGGAATTATATGCAATCTGCCACAGGCGGTAGCTGAGCACTGCGACCCTTCCTCCACCGGGGGTATCTTCCGTTTCGGTAAAGCTGCGTCCCAGCATTGGCTGCGTCCCCAGGACCTGGAAGAAGTGCGCTGTCACGCGCTGCTGGCGCACATACTGAGAGACTCTCCCGGCGTGCAGATTCACATCCGCCGTGCTGCTGCTGGCGGCCGGTATGACTGCCGGCACATCGTCGCGGACGAGTTGCCATGCCTGTCCGTCGGCGCCCGCGTTGCCTTCTGTGGTTCCACCGCCGTGATCGCTCGCAGCGGTCGCGCGCAGGACCAGAGACCCGAGCCGTTCCGGTTCCGAATAGGGCAGGGGCCTCAGTAGGAATGCGTTGAGCATGCTGAAGACAGCGGTGTTGACGCCGACCCCAAGCGCCACCATGACAATGACGGTGGTGACGTATCCAGGAGCCCGCTTGAACTGCCGAAGCCCTACCTTACCGTAGTCGACGAATGATCGCATATGCCTGGGAGATGCACGTCAAGTGCCATAGCGGGAGCGGCGCGACCTGGCCTTGGCAGGTGAGCCGGCGATCTTCAATTGCCCTGAGTGTTCGGTTGTGAACAGCTTCGTTCATAAGCGGACACGAACATTGACTGCGGGTATATACCGTTCTATCCGCTTCCGTCCGTTCGTCACCGGGGAGCGAGGATGGAGACGGTCTGGTATGTTCGAGCTTGGGTCCCGAGTGCGCCCGAATCTCCCGGCGGTTCGAGGCGGGGTTCGAGCTCAGGCCCACAAGACCAATACACGTGAGTGGCGATGCTGAGACGGTGGCGAATCCGGATCCTGATCTTCCTTGCGGTCGTGGGGCCGGGGTTTATCACCGCCAACGTCGACAACGACGCCGGCGGCATCCTGACCTACTCGCAAGCCGGCGCTCAGTTCGGCTACTCGATGCTATGGACGATGCTGCCGATCACCCTGGCGCTCATCGTGGTGCAGGAGATGTGCGCGCGCATGGGCGTGGTGACGGGCAAGGGGCTGAGCGACCTGATCCGCGAAGAGTTCGGCCTGCGTGTGACCTTCATCACCATGTTTCTGCTGGTGATCGTCAACTTCGGGCTGGTGATTACGGAGTTCATTGGCATAGCAGGTTCGCTCGAGCTCTTCCATATCAGCAAGTACATCTCCGTGCCGGTCTGCGCGGTGCTGGTCTGGCTGCTGGTGGTGCGCGGCGACTACAAGAGCGTGGAGAAGGTCTTCCTTGCCGCGAGCGTCTTCTACATCGCCTATATCATCACGGGCGTGCTCTCCGGGCCAAGCTGGCATGCGGCGATGCTCGATACTGTCAAGCTACCCAATCGCAATGTATGGCACAGTCGCGGTTACTTATACCTGGTCATCGCGGTCGTCGGAACCACCATCGCGCCCTGGATGCAGTTCTATCTGCAGGCCTCCGTCGTAGAGAAGGGAATCAGCGTCAAGAACTACGCGGCCTCCCGGCTGGATGTGATCGTCGGGTCATTGTTTACCGATATCGTGGCCTGGTTCATCATCGTGGCGTGCGCGGCTACGCTATATGCGCACGGCATGGGGCCGATCGATATGGCGTCGCAGGCCGCGGAGGCGATGAAGCCGCTGGCCGGCCAATATGCCTTTATTCTTTTTGCGGTCGGGCTCTTCAATGCCTCCTTCTTTGCCGCATCCATCCTGCCACTGTCGACGGCGTACACGGTGTGCGAGGGTTTAGGTTTGGAATCGGGCGTCGATAAGGGCTTCAAAGAGGCCCCGGTCTTTTACTGGCTCTATACCCTGCTCATCGCGGGCGGCGCCGCAGTGGTGCTGTTGCCCCACATCCAGCCGATACGGCTGGTGGAGCTGACGCAGGTGCTTAGCGGCGTACTGCTGCCATTGGTCATTATCCTGATGCTGCTGCTGATTAATCGCAAAGAATTGATGGGCGAGCATGTGAACTCGCGCTGGTTCAATGTTGTGGCCTGGACGACCGCGGTGGTGGTGATTGCCCTTTCGGTGGCGCTGATGTTTGCCGGCGGGGCATAATGACACCCCCACCTCCGACTTTTGGGCTAAACTCCTCTCCGGAAAAGACTTCAAGACAGAGGTGTTACTGTAAAATACTCTTAGAACTGGACTTACGCGCAAAGTTCATGCAAGCAAAAGGCTTAGAAGGCGGGTTGGGGTGCGGTGGTGCGGAAGGTATTTCTGTTCTCCCATCTACTTCAAAAGTAGCAATTTCGGATGGGGTGCTCGGCATACGCGAGCGCACTTTCGCCACTTGAGCTGGATGTATCCGGACATCAGGGACTGAAGCCCTGCATATCGCATACTTATGGACGGGCTGAACCCCGTCCCCCTTCAAGAGAAATACAGGTCCTTCGACTCGCTCGGCTCGCTCAGGATGACAGCAAAGAGGGAGTGTGCTCGCTCAGGATGACGCCGTGCACTGTAGGAGCGCTCACTCACCAAAGCAAATCGATTACTCGGACTGCTAACCTGCGCCTGCTAGAGGAGCTTGCCGGCGGCGAGATTGCGGACCAGGTCGCGGTCGGCTGCGAGGAAGTCGAAGTGGGGCAGATCGCGCAGGGGAGACCAGCGCAGGTCGTGAAAGATGCGATTGGTCAGCTCGCCGCCGAACTCGTGCACGGTGAAGAACTGGATGTCCACAGCCCCGCCGCTCCGGTAGTTGTGCCGCACATGCGCGACGCGCGTTCCGACGACGGCAGCGATGCCCAGCTCTTCGTCGAGTTCGCGGCGAAGAGCCTCTTCCGCGGTCTCACCGGCCTCCATCTTGCCGCCGGGGAACTCCCACTTCAACGCCATCGGCTGGTCTGGCCGGCGCTGGCAGACCAGGATCGTGTCCCCGCGCAGGATGAGCGCAGCCACCACCATGCGTACGGATTTGCCGTTGTTGGCGGCGCCGTTCTGTGGCTGGGCATTCACTCCGCTAAAGACTCATTCTGCGAGGACGCACTCCGTTGAACGCTCACTGAGTTGGTGCTCCATCGAGCTTAGATGGGAGAAGAGGCACCCGCGGCTGGTTTGAGGCTGCGAAGAGTGTGGGTGGCGCCAAAGATCTCTGGATGGAGAGCGGAGGCGAGCGCGTGGAGGCCGTCGATTAGCGTGGGCGCAGGCGTATTCAGCAGCTCATCCGGAATGCAGTGCACTCGTCCTCCAGCCACGGCTGTGAGATGTTCCCAGCCGCGCTTTTCGACGACCCGCTCCAGCGGTACGCGGTTGCCAGCGCCGCACCACGCGAAGATCATCACCTCGGGTTCGGCTGCCGCGACCGTTGCGGCGTCGGTGCGCGCGCCGGGCGAGCCCAGGAACCGGCCACCCGCGGCTTCGACCAGTTCGGCCACCCAAGGCTGCGAATGGATGAGTGGTTTGCCCCATTCCTCAGCGTAGACCAGAGGCCGGTCGACGGCTGCAGAGGCCCGCGCCCGAACGTCTTCGATGGAGTGCTGCATCGCGGTAACTATCGCCTCTGCCGTCTCGATCCGGCGGGTGATGCTGCCGAGCAGACGTATGTCGCCGTAGATATCGGCTAACGAGTGCGGGGCCAGCGTAAGAACCGGGCAGCCCGCTTTCAGGATGGCGGCTAACGACTCCATGCGGTAAGGAACGGAGGCCAGCACCAGGTTGGGCTTTGTGGCGAGCAGCTCATCGGCGGTGGAGGACCACGAGTCCGCGATGACCTGGACGGGGTGTGCGCGGAGGGCAGGTACAGCCTCGAGACAGTACTTGGTGCAGGCGACTAGAGTGTCGAGCGCGCCCAGTTGTTCGAGCACCAAACTGATGCTGGGCTGCAGCGCAGCGATGCGCAGGCGGGAACTGGAGGTGACCTTCGAGGTCTGTGGCGGCGCGGTTTGCGTGGTAGGAACAGGCATGCACACTTTTTGGTTGAGCGGCGCTTCGCGCCGATTCTTATACAAGATGAAGCAGGTCCCTTCGGCTTCGCGCAGGGCAGGTTTTTCGACTCCCCCGATCTCGCTGCGCGAGATGGTTACGCTCAAGATGACATAAGCTCCGAGTTCACGACTCACCACACTAGAGGCCCGGGTTTACGGCGTGCGGGTAGAAGACAGGCCAGCCTAGGTCCGCTGCTATTTCGACCAGCGCAGGCGTTGGGTTTACCGCGAACGAGTGCCGTCCGATGGCGAGCATGGCGGCATCATGAACCGAGTTGCCGAAGACAGCGTCGGGGTGGGGCACACCGGCGTTCTGCAGGGAGAGGGCTTTACCCTCGTCCGTGGGCACATCGATCAGCGTGCTGGTGATGCGGCCTTCGTGAATCTGCACGCGGGCGCATAGAACACGCTCCGGCGGGATGCCGAAATCGCGCACGCCCTCTTCAATGACCCAGTTATTGGTGGAGCTGACCGCCCAGATCTCACACCCTGTGCCCCGTAAAGTGCTAACGAGCTGTTCCATTTCGGGAAAGATATGCGAGCGAACGTACCTGGTGAAGAACTCCTTTGCCGTCTGGCGCAGCTCGGATTCCTCGAGACCCGTGTAAAGTTGCACCATCTCTCCACAGATGGCGACCTCGGAGAGCTCCCCGGCGCGGTAGAGGCGGTAGCGGGAATCGATCCAGTCACTGGCGTTGCGGGAGACGAGTCCGGTCTCGATCGACCACAGCATAAAGTCATAGCCGGCGTCGCCCTTCCAGAGTGTGCCGTCGCAATCAAAGACAGCCGTGCGGGGCTGAGCGGCGAGTACGGCCTGCTGAAAGTCTGCGTTGGACAAGTGTGTCGGGGCGGTCCGTATTGAGTTTGGCAGGGTTTGATTCAAGCAGAGTATGCTCCTCCATCCATGATACTGGCTTGGCAGGGACGATGTGTGAATGCATAGAACGACAAACGAGTTACGGGCGAACGGAGAGATGGATGGGGCAGATTTTCAGAGTGCTCGGGATGTGGGGATGTCTAGCAGCGGTGGCAGGCGCCCAAACACAGCAGACGGCTACGATGCACTCCCGGCATGCCTATGTGGGCTTTGACCGCAACGACTACCCCGGCGACGGCACGCTAGACGGGCTCCGGAAAGATTTCAGCTTTACGGGCTACTGGCTGAATGCGCCTCCCGGTGAGACGGCGAGCAACTGGAGCGGCAAGCGGACTTTGCTGCGGCAGAAGGGCTTTGGCTTTCTGGTTCTGTTCAACGGCCGGCTGGATGCACAGCTGAAGGGTAAGGATGCGGCCGCGCTGGGCAGGGCAGATGCCGACGTCGCAGGGGCAGCGGCATCACGAGAAGGGTTCACCGCGAGCTCGTTGATCTTCCTGGACCAGGAGGAGGGTGGCCGGTTGCTGCCAGAGCAGATGGCCTACCTACTGGCTTGGGTGGCCCAGGTGCGGCGGTCCGGATGGCGCGCGGGAATCTACTGCTCGGGCATCTCCGTACCAGACGGCAATGGGGGCATCATCAGCACGGCAGGGGATATCTTCCGGCATGCCGGCTCCTGGCAGATTCCGCTCTGGGTGGCGCGGGACCAGTGTCCGCCGTCGCCTGGCTGTGTGGTCCAGAGCAAGCCGGAGCTGCCGAACGCGCTGGCAATTCCGGGCGCGTTGGTGTGGCAGTACGCGCTATCGCCGCGGCGGGCGGAGTTTGCGGGGGGATGCCCGAAGAACTATGCGCCGGATAATAACTGTTACGCCCCGGGGCTGGCCCCCAGTCCGCAGACCTTTCTGGACCTGAATGTCGCCGAGTCGGCAGACCCCTCGGGGGGCCGGTAAAGACGAGCCGGGGAGAGCGGAGATGGCATGAGCGAGCAAAATTTGGAGACGGCCAATCAGGCGGTCTCCTTCTGGAGTTCCGTGCGGGAGGCGCTGCGCGGCTCCCATCAGGACTTCACCTCCGGCAGCCTTAACCGGGCGATTGTGCTGCTAGCCATTCCCATGGTGCTGGAGATGGTGCTGGAATCGCTCTTTGCCGTGGTGGATATCTTCTGGGTGGGCCGGTTGGGTGCAGACGCCATCGCAACGGTCGGGCTGACGGAATCTATGCTGACCATCATTATGTCGGTGGGTATGGGCCTGAGCATGTCCACGACAGCGATGGTGGCTCGGCGTGTTGGCGAGAAGGATCCCAAAGGCGCGGCGGTTGCGGCGGTACAGGCGGTGCTGCTGGGTCTTGGGGCGTCGGCGCTGATTGCGGTTCCATGCACGCTCTTTGCGCCGCAGCTGCTGCGGCTGATCGGCGGTACGCCCCACATTGTCGCGGTGGGGACCAACTACACGCGCATCGCGCTGGGTGGCGGGGGCGTGGTGCTGCTGCTGTTCCTGAACAACGCCATCTTTCGCGGAGCGGGGGACGCCGCGATTGCGATGCGGCTGCTGTGGGTCTCGAACGTCCTCAACCTCGCGCTGGACCCCTGCTTGATCTTTGGGCTGGGACCGTTCCCGCGGATGGGGGTGACCGGAGCGGCGATGGCGACCTTCACCGGCAGGAGCGTTGGGGTGCTCTACCAGTTCTACCGGCTGCTGAAGGGAACCGAACGGCTGCGGATCCTGCCCGGCCAGATACGGGTGAACCTCGCGGTGATGGGCCGGCTGGTGCGGGTCTCGCTGACGGGCATCTTGCAGTTCCTGATCGGGCAGGCAAGCTGGCTGGGGCTGGTCAAGATCGTGAGCACCTTTGGGGCTGCGGCGTTGGCGGGATATACGGTGGGCATCCGGGTGATCATCTTTGCCATTTTGCCCTCCTGGGGGCTGAGCAATGCCGCGGCGACTCTGGTGGGGCAGAATCTTGGAGCGGGGCAGCCGGAGCGGGCTGCCACCTCGGTCTGGAGGACGGGGTTGTGGAACATGCTCTTTCTGGGGTCGGTCGGCGTGGTGTTTCTGATCTTTGCCGGACCGATCGTGCGGCTGTTCACGCAGAACCCGGCGGTGGTTCCGGTAGCGGTCGCTTGCCTGCGCATTCTCAGCTGCGGCAATGTGGCCTTTGCGTACGCGATGGTGATGCTCCAGGCCTTCAATGGCGCGGGCGACACGCTGACGCCGACCCTGGTGAATCTGGTCGGCTTCTGGATACTGGAGATTCCGCTGGCCTTTGCCCTGGCCCGGCATACGCGCATGGGGGTGAATGGGGTCTTTGCGTCGATCGTGGTTGCGGAGGTGGTGATTGTGGCTCTCAGCGTGGTGCTGTTCCGGCGCGGCGATTGGAAGCGCAAGCGGATCTGAGTGACGCCGTCGCGGGCTGGCTGGCGAGGTTGGTTCAGCACGTTGCGCGATCGCTAAAGTTTTGGCCCGGGCAGCCGATAATGGGAGTGTGACGGTCACGGAAACGGGGATTGCGGGGAATGCCGGGTTGGTGCGCGAGTACGGCGTCTACCTGCGCGTGGAGAAGGGGCTGCGGCCGCTCAGCTGCGAGGCGTACGGGCGTGACCTAACGATCTTTGCCGAGTATCTGGAGGGAACCCACGCGCTGCTCGGGACGGTGGGGCACACTGAGGTGGCTGGATTCCTGGAGCACCTGCACCGGCACGGGATCGAGGCGCGGACGGTGGCGCGCAAGTTGTCGTGTCTGCGCGGCTTCTACAGATGGCTGCTGCTGGACAAGCGCATCGCGCACGATCCGACGGTCAATATTGAATCGCCCAAGGCGTGGAAGGTGCTGCCCAAGTCGCTGGCCGCGGTAGAGGTCCGGGAGATGCTTGAGACTGCGGATCTGGCGGCTAAGCATTCGGCAGCGGATGCGATTGCGCTACGGGATCGCGCCATTTTGGAGCTGCTCTATGCGGGTGGGATACGCGTCTCGGAGTTGACCGCGCTGCGGATGCAGGACCTTCAACTCGACCTCGGCCGGGCGCAGGTGCGGGGCAAGGGAGACAAGGAGCGGCTGGTGCCCTTGGGGCGGGCTGCCGTTGAGGCGTTGGAGGCGTATCTGGACCGTGGGCGGCCGGGTCTGGTGGCGCATTTGGCCACACGGACCGACGGGGGAAGTCTCTTCGTCTCGCGTGGTGGTAAGGGCCTTACGCGGGAGTGGATCTGGAGGCTGGTCAAGGGGCAGTCGGGCGGGCGGGCGAGTCCCCACACTCTCCGGCACAGCTGCGCGACGCATATGGTCGAGAATGGGGCGGATCTTCGCACCGTGCAGACCCTGTTGGGGCATGCGGATATCGGGACCACGGAGGTATACACGCATCTAGCGCTGGGCCGGTTGAAGCAGGTGCATCGGACGCATCATCCACGGGCCAAACACAGGGCGGTTGAGGGGAGGCAGGCCCGGTGAGAGCGTCGCGTATGCCTGCGAAGGGCGACCAGCCTGAGGCGAATGCGGTGCAGAAGGTTGCGCCCGCACTGGAGAGGTTGACTTCTGCGTATCTTGGAGCGATGGCGCACCAGCGTGGGGCGTCGGACCACACCCTGCGCGCTTATACACGGGAGTTGCGGGGTTTCGCCGCGTATCTGACCGAGCGATTTGGGCCCGGGGTTGAGATACAGCAGGTCGACCATCTGCACATTCGCGGCTACCTGGCGGAGCTCTATGCGCGCGGGCTGTCGCCGGCCTCGGCTGCGCGGGCGCTTGCAGGCGTGCGCTCCTGGTACAAGTGGCTGTCCAGGATGGGGCATGTCTCGGTGAATGTCGCAGCCCTGGTGGCAACACCGAAACGTCCACAGCACCTGCCGCGGGTGCCGACGATCGAGCAGATGAACCGGACGCTCGATGCCGGACATGAGGGAACGGAGAGCGCAGCAGAGTCCGCGTGGCCGGTGCGGGATCGCGTGATTCTGGAGCTGCTCTACGGCTCGGGCATCCGCAATGCAGAGCTGGTGGGACTTGACCTCGCGGACATTCACTGGGCCAACGGGACGATCCTGGTGCGGGGCAAGGGAAAGAAGGAGCGGCAGGTCCCGCTGGGGGATGCTGCCGTGGCGGCCCTTCGCAGCTACTTGAGCGAGCGGGCGGCACGGCTGCTTGCGGCTGGGAAGCGGAGCGAGGCCTTGCTGCTGGGCGCGCGGCTGAAATCCGGCGGCACGGGGCGGCTTACGACGCGCAGTGTGGGCAGGATCGTGAAACGCATCGCGATAGCCCACGGCATGGCAGCGGAGACACATCCGCACACGCTGCGGCACGCCTTTGGCACCCACATGCTGGAGGAGGGCGCGGACCTGCGCGCGATCCAGGAGATGCTGGGGCACGAGCGGCTCTCCACTACGCAGCGCTACACCCAGCTCACGGTGCGGCAGGTCACGGAGGTCTATGACCGCACTCACCCTCGGGCCAGGTAGTACCTGTCTCGTCACATCGCGATGTTCGTCATGCGGGCACGGAGCAAGGTAAGAGACAGCTACACATGGCACAACTGCACGTCCCGACTAGCGTAAAATAAGGTTGACGACCAAGTCGATTTGGTTGCCCCAGAGGACTTTCCCTTGATCGGTAGTGTATTAACAAAGGTCTTTGGCACCAGCAATGAGCGTGCCGTGAAGCGGCTGCTGCCCACTGTGCAGGTGATTGCGGAGTTCGAGCCGATGGTTCAGGGGCTCTCCGATGCTGAGCTGCGCAGCAAGACCGTCGAGTTTCGGGCGCGGATCGCGGCGGTTCTGGACGGGATTGACGACCAGGATGAGCGTAGGGCGGCCGAAAAGCAGGTGCTGGAGGAGATCCTTCCCGAGGCCTTCGCCATCGTCCGCGAGGCATCCTGGCGCATTCTGAAGATGCGGCACTTCGATGTGCAGATGATCGGCGGCATGGTGCTGCACCAGGGCAAGATTGCCGAGATGAAGACCGGCGAGGGTAAGACCCTGGTTGCGACGCTGCCTTGCTACCTGAATGCACTGGCCGGCCACGGCGTCCATGTGGTAACGGTGAACGACTACCTGGCCAAGCGCGATGCCGAGTGGATGGGCAAGGTCTATGAGTTCCTCGGGCTGACGGTCGGCGTCATCGTTCACGATCTGGACGACGCGCAGCGCCGCGCCGCCTACGCCGCGGACATCACCTACGGCACCAACAATGAGTTCGGCTTCGATTACCTGCGCGACAATATGAAGTTCGAGCTGGCCGACTGCGTGCAGCGCGGCCACCATTACTCGATTGTGGACGAGGTCGACTCCATCCTGATCGATGAGGCGCGCACCCCGCTCATCATCAGCGGTCCCACGGACCAGACGACCGACAAGTATGCCCGCGTCAACCGCATCATTCCCGGTCTCGAACAAGGCGAGGAGATCGAGAAGGGCGAAGACAAGATTCTGACCGGCGACTTCGTTGTCGACGAGAAACACAAAACAATCACGGTTACAGATGAGGGTTGGGAGAAGATCGAGGGCCTGCTGGGCATCGGCAACATCGCCGATGTGGAGAACTGGGACTTGAAGCACCATGTCGAGGTCGCGATCAAGGCGCACAACCTCTACAAGCGCGATGTGCAGTATGTAATCAAAGACGGCGAGGTCATCATTGTCGATGAGTTCACCGGGCGCATGATGCCGGGGCGCCGCTGGTCCGACGGCCTGCACCAGGCGATCGAGGCGAAGGAAGGCGTTAACATCCGCCGCGAAGATCAGACGCTCGCGACCATCACCTTCCAAAACTACTTCCGCCTCTACAAAAAGCTGGCGGGCATGACCGGCACAGCCGAGACCGAAGCCGCCGAGTTCGACAATATCTACAAGCTCGACATCATGGTGATTCCGACCAACCGCGAGATGCGCCGGCTGGAGAACCAGGATGTGGTCTTCCGCACGGCGAAGGAGAAGTACTTCGCGGTCGCGGACGAGATCGCCAAACTGAACGAAGACAAGCAGCCAGTGCTGGTCGGCACTACGTCGATCGAGAAGTCGGAGCTGCTCTCCACGATCCTGCAGCGCAAGGGCGTGAAGCACGTGGTGCTGAACGCCAAATACCACGAGCGCGAGGCTGAAATTGTCGCCCAGGCCGGGCGGCTCGGCATGGTTACGATTGCGACCAATATGGCCGGTCGCGGCACTGACATTTTGCTGGGTGGCAATGCCGAGTTCGTCGCCAAGCAGGACCTGCTGAAGCGCAACCTGGCGCGCGCGATTAGCGCGGCCGAGGGCGCGATTTCTCCCATGGCGGCGCCTGGCATGCTGCGCTTCTACTATCAGGGGCAGGAGTTCGAAACCACGCAGGAGAACTGGGATCGCACCTTCAACGTGCACCAGGCGAATACCAAACGCGAGCAGGAGCAGGTGATCGAAGCCGGCGGCTTATACATCCTGGGAACGGAACGGCACGAGTCACGGCGCGTCGATAACCAGCTCCGCGGGCGGGCGGGACGGCAGGGGGATCCGGGCGCTTCGCGCTTCTACCTGTCGCTCGAAGACGACCTGATGCGGATCTTCGCCAAAGAGTGGGTCTCGACCCTGCTGCAACGGCTGGGCATGGAAGAGGGCGTCCCGATTGAATCCGGCATGATCACGCGACGGATCGAGAGTGCGCAGAAGGCCGTCGAAGGGCAGAACTTCGAGGCACGCAAGCATCTGCTGGAATACGACGACGTGATGAACAAGCAGCGTGAGGCGGTCTATGGCCTGCGTCACCAGCTGCTCGAAGGACTGGATCAGAAGGACCTGATCCTGGAAGATTACGTCGCGGGTCTGCTGAGCACGATTCTCACCGAGTTTGCGCCTGAATCCATGCATCCAGATCAATGGAATGTGGCGGGTATCAATGAAAAGTTGAAGGATCACTTCGGGTTTGACGCGGAAGCCGAGGGCGTCGACTTCGGCTCACTGAACCGTCACGAACTGGGCGAGACGCTCTTTACCAAGTTGCAGGAGAAGTACGAGTTCAAGGAAGGCATCATCGGCGGCGAGGCGATGCGCTATCACGAGCGCATGATCATGCTGAGCGTGCTGGATGGCCTGTGGAAGGACCACCTCCTGAATATGGACCACCTGAAAGAAGGCATCGGGCTGCGCGGGTACGGGCAGCAGGATCCGCTGGTGGCCTATAAGAAGGAGTCTTTCGACATGTTCGAAGGAATGATGGGCCGCTTCCAGGAGGACACGGTTCGTTATCTCTTCCTGATGCAGATCGTCGGGCCAGACGGCCAGCCAGTTATGCGTGCGCTCGATCCGGCGGCGCCTGCGCCCGCGCAGTTGGAAGCGGAGCCGGTTGGCGTGGGCGCTGCCCCGAGTCATCAGCCGGTACGGGGTCCCATCCAGACCCGGCAGGCTCGCAACGGCCAGCCACGCAACGGACAGGCGAGCAATGGACACAAGCCGTCCTCAGTGCCGCAACAGCCGGTGCAGCAGCAGACTTGGCGGCCCATGCCGGTCGGTCAGCCTTCGACCACCATCGATGAGATGGAGCGTGAGTTCGAGCGCAAAAAGAAGCGCGAGCTGGAACAGGCGCGCATGGCTGGCGCAAACGGCACAGAAGCTCAGGTGCCACAGCGGCGCACAGGTGAGAAGATCGGCAGAAACGATCCTTGCCCTTGCGGATCGGGGCAGAAGTATAAGAAGTGTCACGGCAAAGAACTTTCCGACGCATAGAGGTCAGCCGGTGAACAGGGGTACGGAGCCATCCGCTCTGTACCCCTTCGCTATGTGCTATACCGGGCTGGCATCTGCTGCCGGTAGTTGTCTACCCAATGGTCAGGTAGAGCTTCCATATGTAGAGCACCTCATAGACCACGGCGAATGTAGCAAAGGCCGCATGGAAGCGGGTGTTCCTGATCTTGATAGCAACCAGGCTGAGCACGAAGTAGGCTGCCGTTCGAATATCGTAGGCCCATCCTAGAGAGTGAAGATAGGCCCTTCCCTTGATCATGGTGTCTACGGTGTCTGCCACAAACAAGACGGCCAGCAGAGCGAAAAACCAAGCCTTTCGTGAGTAGAAGTAGTCTTGGAATCCACCGTACCCTTGCAGATCGTCAGGGACCAGCACGGTGCAGAGGAGGTAGACAAGCGTCGCGTAGACGGCGATGAAGAAGTAGACCGGAAAGGTCCAGTGGTTTACCTTGCTCAAACTGAACTCCCACCACCAGAAATGCAGCAGGTAGATAAACAGGAACAAGGTCCACATCCCATGGACCCAGTAAGCCCTATTTTTCTTGGGGTGCTGCACGATGAGAGCAACTCCCCGGAGCAGGTGCCCGACCGCCAGCCCCAGGATCATCCCCAGCAGCACTTTTACATGTAGGTATATATCCATGGGATTGGTCCGAATCAGGCTTTGCGAATGATTTCGGCGAAGACCATGTTTTGCGCGGGGCTGTGGGTCGCCTCCTGCCATTGCTCAAAGAGCCGTCCATAGCTAAGCGTGGTCACGTCTGGGGGATCAACTTGCAGGCGCTCCAGAGCGGCGTCGATCCAGACCGGCGGTCCTTCGAGTTCGGCGTAGAGACCGATGGGGGTCTCGTCGATGACGCAGTGACCCTCGCGGTCGCTCCACTCGGTACGCCACTTCTCATAGATGAAGGCAGGCCCGTAGCCCAGGGCGCAAAAGATCCGCTCGGTCGCGGGACCGTCTTCGACCGCGGTTTCGGTTTCGATCCGTTGTTTGTGCCTGGCGGTAAGGGATTCATCCGCTGGAACCTGCTTGTGGGTCACGACCCACTTCTCGCCGTACTGGCGCAACCGCAGAATCTGGCGAGTGTTACGGAGTTTGCGGTCGGGGGTGTCGTAGAGGGTATTGCGTTCAAAGGTGCGAGGTGTGCCGCAGACAAAGCCGAATGAGACGAGAGCAGATTCGAGAGTGCGCTTGTCCCGAACGCGGAACTTGACTTCGATTTCTAGCGACTGCATGACGGCGAGTCTATAACAGTTGAGAGAGGGAACTGGAGGGAGATGGCGGAGACACTGCGGCTTACCCTCGATCCTTCCGCGCTTGTGGGGCCCGGCATCGAGCAGGCGGGAGCGACGGTCCGGCGCGTCGTCCAGCGCGTCTCTGAAATCTGGCGAACGGGCGGTACTGTCGCGTTTCCGACAGAGACCGTGTATGGGCTGGGCGCGAATGCTTTGGACGCCGTAGCGGTTGCGAAGATCTTCGCGGCTAAGCAGCGGCCCGGTTGGGATCCCCTCATCGTTCATGTGACCGATGAGGCGATGCTGCATCGGGTGGCCGAACAAATCTCGCCGGCTGCCCGCATGCTGATGGAGGCGTTCTGGCCCGGACCGCTGACGTTGCTGCTGTCGCGAAGCGAGCGTGTGCCGCTCCCGGTCACGGCAGGACGCCCGCTGGTGGGGGTGCGCATGCCGGCACATCCGGTGGCACGCGCGCTCATCTCCGCGGCGCTGTTGCCCATTGCGGCGCCAAGCGCAAACTCATTCGGCCGGACCAGCCCGACAACTGCCGCGCATGTGCTCGAGGATCTCGACGGCTGCATCGACGCGATCGTCGATGGTGGCTCGACCGCGCTTGGTCTGGAATCGACGGTGGTCGATGCGAACAGCACTCCAGCGATCGTCTACCGGCCGGGCGCGATCTCGATCGAACAGCTGCGGACGGTGATTGGTGAGGTCGTGATGTACCGGCGAAACGGTGAGTCTTCGGCGGAACAGCCGGAGTCGTTACCGTCGCCGGGAGTAGATCTGCGTCACTACGCGCCGCGGGCACAGCTGGTGCTGGTGGAGTTGGAGGAAGCTTTGAGCGCACAGAACGCGGAGTTTTGGTTTGCGGTGCGCAGGCTCGGGCTTATCCCTACAGGAGCAAGATTGGGCCTGATGCTGCCGGAGGAGTTCGTTCCTATCGAAATGTCGAATCTCTCGCTCTCGTGCGAGTTGAGGGCCTTTAAATGGGGACAATGGAGCGACCCCGACGGGCTGGCGCGCAGGCTATTTCTCGGCTTGCGGGAGTTGGATGCACACGGGGTCACCCATATCGTCTGTCCCATGCCGCAGGAGCAGGGAATCGGTGCAGCGATCCGCGACCGGCTGAGGAAGGCAGCGAAGCCGAGGTGAACTCCGACGGAGTTTGTTGGTTGAGTGGCGCTTCGCGCAGATTTTTAATACAAGATGAAGCAGGTCTTTCGACTCCGCCTTCGGCTACGCTCAAGATGACAATGGATGTTGATGCTTTAAGCGGCATCTTTACCCGCGGGTGACGTCGCTGCTCTTGTAAATGTACTTAATACAGGACTTATAGATCAGGATGCGGCTGTGGTTGCGCACTTTGATGGAGTGGCTGTCGTACCACTCGATGCAGCCCTCGATCTGCTCGCCATCGTCGAGGACGAAGACCATCACGGTCTGGGTCTGCATCTGCTTTTGAAAATAGAATGCTTCGGCGTGGGATGGATGCGCCATCGGAGTGTGTGCGGAAAGCGCTTGGTGCGCAAGTAGCGGTGTGCTGTCTCGCCCTCGCGCAATGCGGCCGTTCGGAAGGCGCGCAGAAAGGCTAGGCCGAACCAACTTGCGCGGCCCGGAAGAGCTTAATGAGGGTACCCGTGACTCATCAGTACGGGAATCGTCATCCTCGTGTGACGGAAGTGCAGAGTGGTTCGCCATGCTTGTCTGTAATCTTCAAATTGAGATGCAGAAGTAAGTGGGCCGGAAGCACAATTAAAGAGGTGGAGAAACCTATCCTGGGGGAGTTTGAAGCAACCACACTAAATGAAAAACGGAGCGAAAGGGTGAGCACATGGTAGCCGACCCGGGTTGCCAAGGCCAGAGAAAAGTTGCTTCGCAGCAGTTCGCGGGCACGAGGGCGTCCGATATCAGCCGCGTGCCATGCCAGTAGCAAATGCGTCGAGCGAGAGCGAGCGCAGGAGGTTGCGGCGCATCCCGGACTCGACGGCGTCCAGGCCGCGGAGCGCTGCGTCGAACCACGCAGGAGTCACAGATTGCGCGAGTTTGGTGAGCTCTGGCAGCAGATCCGTGTTGCGTACCAGAGCCGGCGTCCCGGAGTGGAGCAGCAGCAGATCTTCAAGCAACAGTGACAGAGCGGAAAGCAATCCAGCGGTCCGCTCCTGCCCTTCCGCGCCAGCACGGTAGGTTTCCGTCATGCGAAAGAGAGTGGAGTGGTCCGCCTCTCCGATGGCGGTGCGTACGATCACCAGCGCGTCCTGCCGATGCGCGTAGTAGGCGTCCAGATCGAAGCCGAGCGCCCGGCCAACCGCCCCGTCCGCAAGGCGGCCGACCAGGGTCCGTTGTTGCGATTTGAGCTCAGGGCGGCGCTCCGCGATGAGGGCATCGATGGTTTCGCCCGGGAGCGCAGTCAGATGAAAGAGGCAGGTGCGCGAGCGGATGGTGGGGAGCAGCTCGTTCGGGTTCTCGGCCAGGATCATGATGCTGGCATACTCCGGCGGCTCTTCCAGCACTTTGAGCAGCGAGTTTGCCGCCTCCTTCATGAACGCCGTGCTGGTGAAGAGATAAATGGCGCGGTGAGCCTCGGCTGGCCTGCGATAGATGCGCTGGATCACCGTGCGCACCTGGCCCAATTTGATCAGTAACTGTGGCGGATCGGGGGGGATGATGAGCAGGTCCGGATGCGTCTGCACCAGGATGCGCGTCTCCCGCTTGTCCGCATCGCGCAGCTCCTCGCGCGCGGCAACCGCCTCCGCAACTCGATCTTCAAGCGGAGAGGCGTTGCCAATGCGGATGCAGTTGGCGCACGTGCCGCAGAAGTCCGGTAGCCCGTTCGTTTTGGGAGCCACGAGGCAGTCCACCGTCTGCGCAAGCATGATGGCGAGCGTGTACTTGCCCGAGCCGCGCGACCCGCTTAAAACGGTGGCGGAGGGCATGCGATCCGCCGCGACCGCTTCGCGTAGACGGGTGACGACCGCCTCGTTGCCTAGGAACTGGTCAAATCCCACAAGGGAAAGGGTAGCAGGTGCGGGCCCGATGCTTGCGGGCGGCTGCGTGATGAGTTCGCTACGTCTTTCTTGGTCGAGCGGCGCTTCGCGCCGATCCTGAAATACAAGATGAAGCAGGTCTTTCGACTCCACCTTCGGTTACGCTCAAGATGACAAGAATGGTACGAGTTGAACAAACCAGGGATTGACGACGCTGGTTCAGTTTAGGTTTGAAGCAAGAAATGAAGCGGCGAGAGAAGAAGGTCTCCCGCCGCTCCGGGTGTGTTGATTGCGAGCTGCGTCACGCGTGTTTACTTATCGCGTTTCGCCAGTTGGGTTCCGGGTGTGAGCGAGACGCCGCGCAACACCTCGGCGAAGCCGGCTTCGTCAAGGGTATAGAACCGTTCGCGGGCGGCAACGGTGGCGCTGGTGTTTTTGAGAGTATCGATGACCGTGACCAGTTTGTTGGGGTCTGCTCCCGTGTCGCCGTTGCCGCTCACAGTTGATGTGATGGCCCAGAGCTCGACCGTGCCGTCGCGGTGCACCTGCCCGGCGAGATTGCGGAGGCCGTCGGTGGCCGGTGTCCAGGGGAGTTGGGTGGCCGGGTTGTTGCCGGTAGGATACCCGCTCACGGTGTAGGGAGAGCCCAGCTTCAACCCCCGCTGCAGGGTGTACGCAAGATTCCAGGTGCTGGTGGTCGAGTTGAAGACCCACTTCTGCAGGCCAGCGGTGATTTGCGCCGCTGCGTGCGTGAAGAGATCGCTGCCGCCGGTGTAGCCGTCGCCCTCATCGGCGACATACAGGGTGTTTGCGTCCGCGAAGAAGATGCCAAAAGGGTAGCTGACCGGGTTAGCAGCCTTGGCGGGCGTGGAAGGAAAGCCGGCGAGGATGCACATATTGTTGGGAAGTCCGGTGGTCTGGAGATCGGCGGGATTGTAGGCGAGGCCCGATGTGGGTAGCGCGGCTCCCTTCACAGGAAGTCCAACGCCCTTGGGGCACGCGGTCCCGGTGGTGTCGACGAAGTAGACGGTGTTCACGCCATTGCCGCCGCTGCCCTTGGTGTAGTAAACAACGTCGTTGAAGATCGTGAGGCCGCGGAAGTTGTCGTCCTTGCCGATCTTGTCGGGCTTGAGTCCGAGCTGCGTAATGGAGAAGCTGCCGACCGGGGTCGGGGTTCCCGGGTCCTGATCCCGCTCGGGCTTGCCTGCCGGGTCGAAGATCTGCGCTCCAGCACCGAGAACGATGCCGTCCGGTTGCGGATTGCCGCCGTTGCCCGCGTTCCCGGAGGTGTAGAGGAGATTGTCGCCGTCGCTGTTGTTCAGGATGGCCGCCCGTCCATTGTTGCCGCTGTAGGCGTTGGTCTCGGTGAAGCTGAAGTTGCCGCGCGCGTCTACCTGCGCCACTGCGCGGTAGTAGTTTTCCCCGACTGGATTGGTCGGATCGACGGCGCCCGGTGTGTTGGAGTTCGAGACGTCGAGGGCATTCACGGGCGCGACGTAGCCCATGAAGGTGAGATAACGGCCGTCGGTCGAGAGATTCAGGCCGATCTCCGACTTCGACGGAAAGCTGGTGACCAACTGATTGCTTTTGCTCGTAACGCGGGTATCGGTGCTGTTCGGCACTTCAAGCGAATCGATCCGGTAGCCATAGGGAGTGAGCTGGTCGAGGTAAATCTTCGAGGTAATGCCAAAGCTGCCGTCGTAGGCCGCATTGTTCCAGACGTATGGATAGGTTCCGTCGTTCGGCGCACCGCTCGAAGCGGCACAGCCACCCTGCGTGCTGGCGCAGTTCGGCGGAAGAATCATGCCCACTTTCACGTTGGCAGGATTGTTGTCATAGACGCTGCGACTCACGACCAGGTTCCCCGGCAAGAAGTGGCGATTTCCGTTGGACCCGTAGTTTTGCGCCAGTGTGGCGACGCTGCCTGCGAATGCACATACTGAGAGCGCAGCGGTCGCTTTCGCGAGCGTGCGCCAGTGATGTTGACCTTTCACAAATTCCTCTGTCATTGAAGATCTCCTGAGCGAGCACGGACTGGAAAATCTTGATCCATCGCTGCGCACTCAACGGTAGTGCTGCTCTGTTACGGCAGCATTACGGCTCGTTTTCGAGGGCGGAGTCGCCGGGATCTTCTGGCGCAAGGAGCTGTTCTTTGTGCGCCCGCGGCTTACAGTCACGCTTGAGGCACTCCGCGCCGGAGCAGAGCCGCTTCTCTTTCATGGTCTGATCTAAGCGCTCTCGCTCAGACGGGCTCAGAACCGCATCTTAACCAGGGTGAGATAGTGGCTTGAACGGCGGTTCTGGGGAGGGCAGCATGGCAGATGACAGGATTGTTGGACGCAGTGGCTTGGCTGCGGGTGTCGACGGCAGAGGTTGGTCGACGGCCATTGGCATTCTGCTGATCATCCTCGGAATAGCGGCGATCCTTTTGCCGCTGGTGGCCGGGATTGCAGCCAATATCGCGATCGGCTGGCTGCTGTTGTTTGCTGGGGCGGCGCATCTGGTCTATGCCTGGTCCGCGCGCGGTGCAGGCGCGGTCATCTGGCAGGTGATTCTGGGCATAGTCTACTTACTTGTGGCCTTCTACCTGATCGTTCATCCGGGTAGAGGTTTGCTTACGCTCACACTCGTGCTCGCCGCCTATTTCGTGGTGGAGGGCATTCTGGAGATTGTGACCTTCTTCCGCCTTCGCCGGTTTGGGCGCGCAAGCTGGTTCCTGATCGACGGGATCATCACACTGTTCCTAGGTGCGTTTATCTGGGCACAGTGGCCATATAGCTCGGCTTGGGCCATCGGGATCATCATTGGCGTGAGCCTGATCTCGAGCGGAGTGACACGTTTGAGCCATCGCTATCCCAGCCGTGTGGTTCCAGTACTTGGCACATAACTGCTTTTGTGACTGGTTAAAGGCGCCGCCGCTAGCGCCGCTCGGCCACCATGTGGATGGGGTATTTAGGACGGAGCGTGATCTTCGGCTGCACCTCGATTTGCTGATGGGGCACGAGACGCAGCCGCCACTTCTGCGCGATCGTGGCAAGGATGAGAACGCCTTCCATCCAGGCGAAGGCCTCGCCGATGCACTGACGGCCGCCCCCACCAAAAGGGAAGTACACGAAGCGCGGACGGTTGGCCTTGGCCTCGGGCGTGAAGCGCTCGGGATCGAAGCGCAACGGATCGGGAAAGTACTCCGGGTCGCGCTGGATCACGTACTGGCTGAAGAAAAAGTAGGTCTTGGCGGGAAAGTAGTAGGGGCCCACGCTGACCGGCTTGGTTGCCTGACGCCCCATCGCCCAGGCTGGTGGATAGAGCCGCATGGACTCCGCAAAGACCATCTCGGTGTAGCGGAGCTGCGGCAGGTCATCGAGCGTGGGCAGCCGACTCTCCCCAGTCGCTCCACCCAGTACGCGGTCGATCTCTTCATGGAAGCGAGCTTCCGCTTCGGGATTCTGGCTCAGCAGGAGCCAGGTCCAGGTTAATGCGTTTGCAACTGTCTCATACCCGGCGAGAAAGATGGTGATGATCTCGTCGCGCAGCTGCTCGTCGGACATGCTGGCGTCTGAGCCATCGCTCGCTCCTGCAGTGTTCTCGGCGTTCTCGGCATTTTCTTCATCGCGCGAGCTGATCAGCATGGAGAGCAGATCGCCAGTGTCCACTCCGCGAGCGCGGTGCTCAGTGATCATGCGGTGCACGACAGCATCGAGGCGCGCGCGAGCTTTGCGGAAGCGCATCAGGCCCGGGATCGGCAGGTGCAGGTACGACTCTGCCATGGGCAGGGCAATGAGGTAGTTGTAGAGCTCCATAATGACGTTGACTTCCGTATTGATCTGCTGGATGTCACTCGTCACATCGGTGTTGAAGAGGGTGCGGGCGACGACCTCGAGCGCGAGCTGCATCATCTGCGCTCCGATGTCGAGCGTCTCACCCGGATGCCAGGCCTCCCGGCGCGCCGCCGCCCGGTCAACCATCATGGACCCATACGCGGCGATCCGTTGGCGATGGAAGGCCGGCGCTGCAATGCGACGCTGCCGCATGTGGAAGGCGCCTTCGCTGGTGATCAGGCCCTCGCCGAGCAGGATTTTCATGCGCCGCTGCGTGCGCTCCTTGATGAAGTTCTGGGGCTGGTTGATCAGGATCTCGCGAATGAACTCCGGGTCGTTCAGAAAGACAATGTGCTGCCAGCCCAGCTTGTAATGCGAGACGCGGCCATAGGTGGTGGCCAGGTGCTCAAAGAGGAGTATTGGGTTGCTGGCCTTGAAGAAGCGGCGCACGATGTAGAAGGGCAGGTTCATGCGCAGCCCGGGCGGGAAGCGGAAGCCGTCCTGCTCGATGACCTCCAGCGAGCCCAGCCCCGATTCAGGGGGAGGCGCGAGATCCGGTCCGGGCTGTTCGGTTTTGGGTGCGGTAGCCATGGTGGTTAGGAGCCGTCGCGAGCTGCAAGCTGCTCCACTACTCGCGCCGCGAGCCGCTTCTCTACTACAGATACGATGCGCCGGTGGATCTCTTCAAGTCCGGTATCGCCGTCGATTACCACCACACGCAACGGTTCGCGCTCCGCGATCTGCAGGTAGGTGTCGTAAACGCGCCGGAAGAATGCAGTGTCAAGGAGCTCAAAGCGGTTCTCGTCTCTTCCAGTAGTGCGCGCAACCCGGCTGTTCCGGCGGCGCGCGCGCGCGAGCGACGCATCGAAGTCCGGCATCAGCAGCAGCGTGAGATCGGGCTGCAGGCCCTCACAGGCGACGCGATGGTAGTCGAGCACTCGCTGACTGCCCAGCTCGCGACCACCGCCCTGATAGGCTTCTGTCGAGTCCGTGAAGCGGTCGCAGAGCACGACAGACCCAGCCGCAAGTGCGGGGCGGATTACCTCGTCGATGCATTGTGCGCGATCGACGAACATCAATCCGAGTTCAGCCGACGGACTCAGGTTGCTGTTGCGGGAGTCCAGTAAAAACGCGCGCAGGCTGTCTCCGAGTGCGGTACCGCCCGGCTGCCGGGTAATGACAGGCTCCTTGCCCCGGGGCGCCTTTTCCAGTGCTCCAAATGCAGGAGCGCGAAACCACTCGGCGAGCTTGCGCAGCTGTGTGGATTTGCCGGAGCCGTCAAGACCCTCAAATGTGATGAAGAAGCCCCGCGACATGACTCGACTGTACCACTGACGACCAGCTTCTTCTCACGTCAGCCGGAGTGGGCATGAGTCTGCGTTTTGAGCAGCTAGGGGCCGCAATAGAAAACTGCCACGGTTGCGTAATCAGGCAACATGAACAGGCGCGAGCGCTCCTCCAGGGTATTTATTCGACAGACTGCTGGGTCTCTGCACGTTTCACACAGAACAACTAGACCAGTTCAGGGTTACTGTGGCTGGCGCGAAGACACGCCCGGTGTGGCCGTTCCTCAAACAACGGCCACGTTCACTCTATTTCCCGGTCTACACTTACCCTGAAACTGGTCTAGCGACCGAGCGTTTCTCATCCAACACAATAAGCCAAGTGCTGGGTTCGGCCGGGCAGCTGTGAGCGAAGACGCTATGGCGGTTACATTCGCGCATCTCTATTTGGGAGATCATTAAAGGAGAAAGTCAATGCCAACTTGTACTCACCTGGATCAGATCCGAGACGTGACGCCACGCACTCCACAAGGCTGTGAGGAGTGCCTGAAGATAGGCAGCGACTGGGTTCACCTGCGCTTATGCCTGGAGTGTGGCCACGTTGGCTGTTGCGATTCGTCCCCCAACAAGCATGCTACAAAGCACTTCCACCACACCAAAGATCCGATCATGCGTTCGTTCGAGCCGGGAGAGACGTGGGGCTGGTGCTATATCGATGAGGTTCAGCTGGACCTGGCCTAGGCTTCGGGTCCGGGTCGGACGATCGAAGAGCATGGCCACGGATGATTGCATGTTCTAGCTGGCCAGATCCTGCGGGGGAAAGAGGGTCTCTTGTTCGGTGCGGAGTTCCGGACGCGGGGGCTTCTGTTTGGTGGCGGCTCCAATGACGGAGACGATCTCCAGCTCGACGATGCTGGTGCGTGGCACGAAGATGCGCTGCGTGTTCGAGCGGGTATCTGGCGGTGTGAGCAGAAAGCCGGCGGGATCGAGCAGCGAACGATCGTTGGCGGCGAGACCCTCCAGGACATCATCATCCTGCAGGCGCAGGCGCAGCCAAAGACCCTCTCCCCGGGGCCGGCCGGAGAAGCTCTTGCGTAGAAGCCGCTCGGGGTTGGCTGGCTCACCAGAATTGAAGTCTCGCACAAAGCACAGCCACTTGACCAAAGAGAGCGGGACGGCCAGGACCTTGCCACTGAGATCGAGCAGCTCCAGAGACTCGCGGTTGGCGGACGATTCTCCGTGCGCGCACTCTTCCGGTGCGGCGTAGCCCGCTACCCATTCGCGGGTGTGGTAGCGCAAGATCGCTTTTTTGCGGCTTGTGGCCATTATGATCCGTGTGATTTTCGCATGTCGCGCGAGGGGAAGGGTGCAAATAATAAAGCGGGGCGGCATTTGCATACGTCTGCGCGCTCTCAGCAGGCTGCGCGAGGAGGTTTAGTAGGGAGGCGGCTCGCTCGGGCTGTAGTCTTCACCGAACTTGTTTTTGTGGCCACTCGCCTCGCTGTCTTCGTTTACTTCAATCGTGCCAAGTGCGCTCTCGCCTGGCCCGATGTGCACGCGGCGGGTTAAGGCGGCGCGCTGTTTCGGATCGCTGCTCTCTGCCCAGACCCTCATCTCGTAGCTGCCGACCGGCACATCGTGCAGCGTCACGGCGCCATCGGCTGAACTGATCCCGAAGTACGGCGTCGAGAGCGCAATCACTACCGCGCTCATCTCTGGATGAATGTTGCAGAAGATATAAGAAACACCCTCGTGGTCGAAATGTACCGAGCGCTTACTCCCAGCTTCATAGAGTCCGAGATCGAAGCGCTGTCCGTTGAAGAGTGAGAAGACGTTGTGGAAGAAGGGATCCTCATTGGGGAACTCCACGCTGCTGCCCGTGGGCACCACTAGCAGATGCGGCGTGAACTGCTTGTCCTTCTGCACCAACCGGAAATGCCCGGTGTGCGGGGACGGCTGCACACCCGTCTCGAGCGCCGAGGTGGATGTGAGCCAGACGACGACGTTTGCCGAGGAGCGCTTGTGCGCGGAAGTGTGCCCTGCCGGATGCGTCACCTGCACGCTCCCGGTAACCTCGACTGGCTGGGCAAAAGCTACGCAGCCGCACAGGAGGCAGCAAGCGAGGAGTTGCAGAAGGGCCACGCGCGTGCGCATCAAAAGCTATACCCGCCCGCGAGCCCCAGGCTCCCTGCCGTATTTGCCGGGCCAGTGAGGTTCCAGCTGCGGATGTTTCGATACTCCGCAGAGAAGACCAGGTATGCGCGGGGCCGGAAGATCACGTTCCCGAGCACCGTGCGATTTCTCGCCAAGCTGGAGTAGATGTCAGGATTCAGGGCCGGTATCCCGGATTGCAATTCGGAGCGCAGCTCACCGGTGAAGCCACCGTCCAGTCCGAACGCCGCATTCGCCTCGAGCTCGCGGGTGGCGCGTACCTTGAACTGCGCCCAGCCGCCCTCGGCATCCAGGCCATGAACGTGATTCGAGATTGCATTGACGAAATAGTCTTTGAAGGCGCCTCCGCCAAGCCCGCCAATCGCGCGGCCACGGTAGAACTCTCCCGAGAGCTCCAGGCGATCCTGATTTAACAACTGGATCGGCAACCGCCAATCGGCAGTACTGGCCCAGCCGTCTACGTGTTGCGGGTAGTTGTCTGGCCCGTACCTGTACCTCTGCCGGGTGTAGTAGCCGCCACCGCCCACGGAGAGCGCATGATCTTCTCGGCCAAAGGCGTAGCTCAAGCGGCCTTCGTAGCCCGGCTGCCGGCTGCTCTCGCCTGCCCCCGGCGTGCGCAGCGCTTGGTTGCCAGGCAATCCAGGCGAAGCTGGATCGATGAGTCCCAGCTCGAATCCGGCTGTGCCTCCGGCTACATCCTGCCGATGCCGCAGCTTGATCTGGGGCGACCAGACCCATAGATTTCCTGACCACGCCAGTGCCGGCAGGCCTTGGCTGACAATGGAGGTCGGCTGCAGCGGAGAGATCAGCGGAGTATCGAATGATGCGACTGCTGTGGTGTGCGGCCAATCCAGATTCACATGCGCGGTGCGGAGCCGCACTGTTCCGGCGCTCGTGGTGTATGCCGCATATGGCAGTCCACCGAAGAAGTCGACATGCACGTCCGCTGAAGACCGCGCGCCCCACAGATGCGGGCCCACTGCTTCCACGCCTAGAATGCTCTGCCGCATCGTCGCTGCCAGACTGCCGTGGGCGTTCTCCGGGGTTCGGGCCAGGGCCAGTCCGGGCAGATCGATGTCGTCTACTGCGCCGTCGTTGAGAAATGAGCTGAAGAGCACCAGCCCCGATAGCTTGACGGGGAACTTGGAGACGCTCTCCACCTTGGTCTGCTCGTGCTGCTTGATCTCTGCCGCCTGAACCTGGCTTTCTTGTCTCAGCTGCTCGACCGCTGCCTGCATCTCCCCAATCCCATTGCTGCTGCCATTGATCCCACTGCTGCCGGTCGTGCCGCTCTGGGCATTCCCGGCTAGTTGCATACGGATCTGCCGCATCTCCGTGCCGAGCTCTTCGATCGCCCGTTGGGAACTCATGATCTGCTGTTGCACGCCATCGACTGCATGCATGAGCTGATCTAACCGCTGCTCGAGTACCTCAGCCTGCGCCCCATTCTGCGCGACGGCTCGCTCGCTCGATGGCATGGGCTGGTCCTGTGCAGCGGCCGCGCTTGTCAGCACAACCAGGGTCAGCAGCAGCCAGATTATCAGCCGTTTCTCGTGTCTCCCATTCATCACTGTTCCCCTTTTTGGCGAGCCGTGCCATTTAAAACCGTTGCTGTTACAGATGTCCAACGGGGCTCGACGCTTGCTCCTTCACCGTGCCATTGGCGAACGCCTGCAGCCGGCTTTTAGCTAAGCACAGCGCGAAGGCTGTCTCCCCCCGATCTGGCTCGTGCAGATGCGACTCCTGCATGGAGACGCTGCCCCCGTGCTCCACGGCGATGCGATGCGCAATGGTAAGTCCTAGCCCCATCCCGTTAGGTTTTCCTCCACTCACAAAGGGCTCAAAGAGGGTAGCGCGAATCGACTCGGGGACGCCTCCGCCATTATCGGCGACTGTGATCGAGAGCCACTCTTCGGTCTCGGCGAGCGAGACCCGCACATACGGAGTCTCTGCCCCACCCTGCGCGGCCTGGCAGGCATTCAGCAGCAGGTTGAAGATCGCTCGCTCGATCTTGCGCGCATCCACGCATGCCTCAATCGGCGGCAACGCGTCGGTGGTGATCCGCACGCGCTGTGCGTCGGGATGCCTCTTTACCATCGCCAATGCTCGCTCGATCAACGAGGACACCGGCTCAAGACTCAACTGCAACGCCTGGCCGGTGCGGCTGAAGAGCAGCAGGGAATCGATCAGCTCCGTCATGCCCCCCACGGCCTCGCGCACCTCGGCCAGCAGCTCCGCTCGTTCGGCTGCGCTGATGGCGGGATACTCCAGAAACTCCGCGTTGGCATAGACAGCGGAGAGCGAATGCCGCAGGTCATGCGAGATGGAACTCGCCATTCTGCCGATCGTCGCCAGCCTCTCTGCTTCCAGTAGCTCCAGTTGCGTCCCCCGCAGTTGGCGGCGCATGCCGTCAAAGGCGCTGCCCAACTCGCGGATCTCCCGGGCGCCCTCCTGCTTATGTTCGAAATCGAAATCACCGGCCCCAAGTGCGCGCGCGGCCGCCGCTAGCCGCTCCAGCGGGCCCGTGATGGTGCCGGCCAGATAGAGGGCGATCGCGCCTCCGGAGATCAGCACCAGAAGGCCGAGCCCGGCGACCAGCCGGTTCAGCCGGTTCAGAAAACGGCTTGCTTCGTCATAGGACTTAAGGACCACTAGCCGCACGGCTGGCGATCTGGCTGGGGGTGCAGGCTGCGAGAGCGGCAGCGAGGAGACCAGGTAGTGCTCGCGTCCCAGCCACACGTCTTCGCCGTTGACTTCGCCGCGTACGAGCAGCCCGGCCCGGGCCGCCGCCTCCGCATGCGCCGGGTCCAGCGTTGTTGCGGCGATGCTGCCGTTTGCAACAAACATGACATCGGCCGCCGCCGGCGCACTCACCTCGCGCGCCACCGTGTCGTCAAGCGCAAAGCCGATTGCGACATAGCCCAGCCGTGTGCCACTGGCGGGCGATCCGAAGTAGAGTGGCTCCATGGAAATTTCATAGAGACGGCCGCCGGTCTGCAGCAGGTGCGGGCCGCCCGGCTCGCTCAAGACAGCCTGTAGTCGCTGCGCGGCGTCGCTCGCACCTCCACGCCGGCCTTTTTCGTAGACTGCCACGACCACGCCGCGCCGGTCGGCAAGAGCGAAGATATCCGTTCCGCTTACGGTCCAAAACTCGGCGCCGCCGTCCTCAATAGTCCGCGGGTCGGCCGTGGTCATCAGAGCCTTCAGGCTGGGCAGATCGGCCAGCAGCGCCGCTTCGCGGCTCAGCATCTCTCGCCGTTGCGCCTGCAGGTTTTGGAATGTCAGCACCGAGTGGCGCAGGTCGGAGCGGATGTCCAGCCGGATCTGCCGCTGCAGGCTGGTGCGAATGACAAACAAACTCATGGCGCTCAGGCCGAAGGAGACAGAGAGCAGCGCGAGCAGCAGTGTTGTTCGCATCCGCATCGCTATCGGGAGCCCTCCTCGCCCGCTTACATTACAAATTTGTAGCCCACTCCATGCACGGTCCGGAAGTGCTTCGGGTTTGCGGGGTCGGCCTCCAGCTTCTGCCGCAGCTTCAAAATCTGGTTGTCCACGGTTCTGGTCGAAGGATAGAAGCTGTAGCCCCACACGTCGCTCAGCAGCTCTTCGCGCGTCAGCACCCGCTCTACGTTGTCGAGAAAGAACTTCAGCAGCTTGAACTCATGCGCGGTCATGGGAACCGTGCTTCCACTCCGGCTGACCTCCATCTTCAGGAAGTCGACAGCCATCTCGCCGAAGCAGACCGTCCGGTTAGGCCGCGTCTTCTTTGCGCGGCGCATAGCTGCCTGCACTCGCGCCAGCAGCTCTCGCGGACTGAACGGCTTGGTGACGTAGTCGTCGGCGCCGAGTTCAAGCAGCAGCACCTTGTCTGCCACCTCCGTGACAGCGCTCAGAACTACAACCGGAAGATCGGGAGCCATCTGTTTGATTCGTTTGCAGATCTCACGGCCGGAGAGCCCGGGGAGCATCAGATCCAGAATGACCGCGTCGGGCGAATCGCTGCCCAGGTTTTCCAGCCCGGCGGTCCCGTCCATCGCGCTGCGCACATCGAACCCCTCTACAGAGAAAAGCCGGTGCAGCACCTTCTGGATGCGCAGGTCGTCTTCGATCACCAGAAGTTTGTGCATTGCCTCTTCCACCCCCGAAGACCGCGCCGCTCCGGCGGTCTCACCTGCACTCTGATTCTGCTCCAACGAAGCAAGTGTCGTCTTCAGCCAGCAACGAAATGACAATCTGGTGACAAATGCATGACACCTCATTCACGGACTACGCCTAGCTTCGGAGGTGGCGAACGGCGTCCAGCACCGTCGCTCTCAGCCATCGCACCCAGGAGAAGCCACATGCCGCAAGTACGGAAGTACAGCTCGATTCGTTGGACCGGAGCGCTCGCCCTCGCTCTGGTTGCGCTCCCTAACTCGCTCTTCGCCCAGCAGCAGTACAAGCAGACTAATTTGACGTCGGACAAAGCCGGCGCCAGCTTCACCGACAGCAATCTTGTGAATCCTTGGGGACTCTCGCGCAGCTCCGGCGGTCCCTGGTGGATCTCAGACAACGGCACTGGCAAGTCGACGCTCTACGACGGCACCGGCAAGCCGCAGAGTCTCGTCGTCACCATTCCACCAGCCGATGGCAATAGCCCCACCGGCAGCCCAACCGGAATTGTCTTCAACGGCGGCACCGGCTTCACCCTCGCGCCCTCCAAGCCCGCCATCTTCCTCTTCGTTACCGAGGATGGAACGGTCTCCGGCTGGAACCCTGGCGTGAACCCGACCAATGCCGTTATCAAAGTGAACGAGAAGGAGAAGTCGGTTTTCAAGGGAGCCACCATGGCAATGGTCAACCAGCCGTTCACCGGGCCCGCCAGCTTCCTCTATGTTGCAGATTTCCGCAAAGGCCGCGTGCAGGTGTATGACACCAACTTTCATCACGTCAGCGAGATGGAAAGCCGCTTCGAAGACGAGCAGCTGCCCGAGGGATACGCACCCTTCAACGTCCAGAACATTGGCGGTGATCTGTATGTCGCCTTCGCGCTGCAGGATTCAGCCAAGCACGATGAGGTGGACGGAGCAGGCCTCGGCTACGTCGACGTCTTCTCGCCGACCGGCAAGCTGCTTGTTCGCTTCGACCACGGCTCGTACCTGAACGCTCCTTGGGGACTCGCGCTGGCGTCCGGCGACTTCGGCGCGTACAGCCACGACCTGCTCGTCGGGCAGTTCGGCAGCGGCGAAATCCTCGCCTTTGATCCAGTTACGGGCCACTTCAAGGGACGTCTGCGCGACAGCAATGACAAGCCAATCGTGAACGACGGTCTCTGGGGACTCTCCTTCGGGAACGGCGCCGGCGCGGGTGCGGCCAACGCGCTCTACTTCTCCGCTGGCACCAACCACGAGCAGGATGGCCTCTTCGGCAGTATCACCGCGGTCCAGAATCCTCAAGGCAACGACCAGTAGCGTACCGCAGGAATAAGGCATGTAGTAGCTGAAAGCACTCTGGCCCCGCATACCAGCGAGGCCAGAGTGCTTCTTTTTAGGTCGATCTATTGAATAGAGCATCTCCTTAGATCGACAATTTCAAGCTCCAGGCCGCCGAACTCCGGGTGCTCGTTTTCGCGCAGCCGATAGGCGAGGTCGATCAGGGAGTTCTCTGTCAGCTGCAGCTTCGCGATGCGTTCGGCCCAGCGCCATCCCAGCGCCGAGAACGCGACCCGGCCCGGACCGTGAGAAAGCCGAAGACGCACGTGGCGCTGCTTGATAACCGTGGGCGGTGCGGAGAGCCGCACTCCGGTGGCGATGAAGACCGGTTCCTCGTTGCCCATGCCGTAGGGCTCCAACTGACGAAGCACGCGGAAGAAGGCTGGCGTGATCTCGTCGAGCGGAAGCGCTGCGTCGCAACGTAGCTTGCGTTCGAGCACCGCGGGGGTGAGTGTAAGCGCTGTGTGGGCTCGCAAACCTGTGCGCAGCTGCTCGATGCGGTCCGAGGGCAGTGAGAAGCCCACCGCATGCGCATGCCCGCCGAAGCGGGTGAAGAGGTCGTGGCAGCTTTCAAGAGCACCGAGCAGGTGAAATCCGGGGATAGACCGGCCCGATCCGTGAGCCTCGCCATTCTCGTGGGCGATCACCAGCGCGGGACGGTTCGTACGCTCGACCACGCGCGAGGCCAGGATGCCGATGACGCCGCGATGCCAGCCCTCGCCATCGATCACCACGCACTCGGGGGCAACATCTTGAGAATCCAGCCGCTGGTCGATCTGCCGCAGCACCGCCGCCTCGGCATCCCGGCGTTCGGTGTTCAGCCGGTCCAGCTTCTCGGCCAACACGCGTGCGCGGTCCGTGTCACGAGTGGTGAAGAGCTCCACCACGTCCGAAGCCACATCCATGCGCCCGGCTGCGTTGATGCGGGGCGCGAGGCGAAATGCCAGGTCGGTCGCGGTCAGCCGCCGCACTGCTCCATCGAGCTTGGCGATCTCCATTAGCGCGCGAAGGCCGGGATTCACTGGATGCCGCAGCTGCTCCACTCCCAGGCTGGCGATGATGCGATTTTCGCCCAGCAGCGGCACGGCGTCGGCGACCGTCGCGATCACCAGCATCTTCAAGAACGACGGCAGCAGCTTGCTGCGCGCGCGCACCGGGTCGGCGGCTTCGAGGAGAGCCTGCGAGAGCTTGAATGCGACACCCGCGCCGCACAGATGCTTGCAGGCGTACCCGCACTCTGGCTGGTTGGGGTTGAGAATGGCCAGCGCCTCCGGCAGACCCTGGGCGGCTTCCGGCAGGTGATGATCCGTAACGATCAGGTCCAGGCCCAGGCGGCGCGCCTCTTCGGCCGCAGCGAAGGCGCGAATGCCCGTGTCTACGCTGATGACCAGACGCACGCCGTCGGACGCGGCCCGGGTCAGAACCTCCGCCTGCATGCCGTAGCCATCCCGCAAACGATGCGGAATGTGAAAACGAACCGAACCGCCGAGCAGCTCGATTGCTGTCGTCAGCAGAACGATGGCTGTCGTGCCGTCAACGTCGTAATCGCCGTAGATCAGAATGGGCTCGCCGGATCGGATCGCCGCCTGTACGCGCGTTACTGCATCCTGCATACCGCGCATGGAGTAGGTATCGTGCAGGTCTTCCAATGCAGGAGAGAGGAAGCGCTTAGCGTTGGCGGGCGAATCGATCCCGCGCGCGAGTAGCAACTCCGCGATGATCGTCGGCACCCCCACCGCGCGCGCCAGCGCATCGACTTCGGCCCGGTCGCGCGAGGGCAGCGTCCACTGCCGATAGAGAGGAGCATTTGTGGTTACGCTGTGCGGGACAGTGATTGCCGTGCTCACTCAGACCTGCTCACCCTTCTTCGGCGCTCTCATCGATCACGATGTCGCTCAGGTTTTCCAATGACTCGAGCAAGTGCTGGTAGCGGTCGTACCACTCCGTCGAGGTCTCATGAATGAACATGATTCCCTGGTGCGCGAAGCCCAGCTGGATAAAGCCGGTTTTGCCTACGTAGTTGACTAGGTACTCGGCGTCTTCAAGGTCCGGCACGTCATCGGGAAAGTTGAACTCGCGCAGGTCCTGGATAAGCGATTCCAGGTCGTCCTTCTCAAGCGTGATGTCGCTCATGGTGACGAAGGGAGCCGTGACGGTCTTCGCCATCTCGACGAAGTCCTTCCAGCTGTCCTGGTTCTGTTCGTCCTCCCACATCACGGAGGGCACGTCTTCCATAACAAAGCCGGGAAGGCGGCGCATGCCATGGCCTTCAATGAACGCGACCATGTCGTCTTTTACGGAGTTGAGATTTTCTAAGGGCATCATCGGCATTCATTCTCGCAGATTGCGCGGATGCGGCGGTCAGTTCTGTGCATAAATCGGCGCTGGATGCTTTGAGCCGCGGCCCTCCAAAAGCGATCACCATTAGGGCGGCGTTCTGTTAGCGCTTGACACTGCCAGAATGCTGCACCAACACCGTGACCTGCCCACACAAACCCAGGCCTCGAATGCTGGCCTTGGCGGAGCGAGCAGCAGTGGAAGGAGCAGGGGAGAGTGCTCCAGTCGTTGTGCTATAGTCCGGAGAAAGATCGATGATTTTTTCCAACGAATATGTAGGTTATCTGGCGCGCCAGACGGTGAAGTCTCTGCTGGAAGCCAGGATGATCAAGACCGACAAGCCCTTAGTGCTGAACGAGCGCGTTGGCGCTGGCTTGCTCGACGAACTGAAGCTCGAAGACCGCATCAATGAAGAGGTGCGCATGATCCTCGAGACGTATCAGGAAGAGATGCGCCGCACTGGCGCCAGCTATCCGGATATGTTCAAGAAGGTGAAGACCGAGCTGGCGCGCAAGTATAAGGCGGTGCTGTGAGGATCACGCGCGACAAGCTGAATAAGCTGGCCCATGTGGTTGCGGACACTCTGGCCGAAACTGACGAGTGCGAGTTTCTGGAAGATCGCAACACCATCCGCCAGGAGGCGCGTAAAGCGCTGGAGAAGATCCTGACCGAGGAGATGCGCGTCGATCAGGCCGCGCGGCTGAAGATCTCGTCGCAGCGCAAGATCATTCTTGAAGGCTCACAAGAGTGGGACATTCTCTATCGCAAGTACTACAACGATGAAGTGAAAAAGCTCGGTATTTAGCCGATTTCACGGGCAGCTGCGTGGGCAGGCCTACGCTTCAACAGCACTCAAAATCTGGTATATTTCAGGAGTCGACAGAAGGAATTCTCCTGTTCCTTCACCTCATGGCGTCATGGTGTAACTGGTTAACACGCCGCCCTCTCAAGGCGGAGAGTTCGGGTTCGATCCCCGATGACGCTACCATCCGTAAGCCCCTCATTTTCAGGCATATACGAATTGCACGAGCGTGAAAACGCGGCCCGTGTTCCCTTGCGCGATGCTCACGGCGTAGACGCGCACTGCGACTTGATTCATACTGCAATAGCGGTATGAGTCGTATAGATTCGTGGATATGGGAGCTGGAACTGCGTGCAAAGTGGTCGCAAACTGGGTCTTAACAGCGCCTTTTGGGTACTTCAAAGCGCCGTTTGGTTGATTTTTGTCTTCAATTCTCCGGCTTCAGCCCAGGTGTCGGCCGGGTTGTCCGGGACGGTGGTGGACCAGACGGGAGCAAGTGTTCCAATGGCCAGCGTCAGCGCGAAGAGCGCCGATCTGGGACTGGAGCGCACGACGCTCACTGACTCCGCGGGACGCTATGAGTTGCGTTCGCTCGGTCTTGGCAATTACCAGATCGATGTGACGAAGCAGGGCTTCAGCCAAGAGGTGCGCACGGGAGTCCGTCTGGTGGTGGGTCAGGATGCGGTAGTCGATTTCCGCCTGCATCTGGGAAATGTTAGCCAGCAAGTCACGGTGCGTGAAGATGCACCCATTGTCAGTACGACGACCGCGGATATATCTGGCCTGGTGGGCGGAGAGCAGATCAAGAGCCTGCCGCTGAACGGGCGAAGCTACGACCTGCTGCTCACGTTGAATCCCGGAGTGGTGAATTTTACATCGACAAAGACCGGCGGAATTGGCGTCTCCAATTCCACCGTGGGCAACAACTTCGCCGTGTCCGGGAATCGCCCGCAGCAGAACCTGTTTCTTCTGAACGGTGTTGAGTTCACCGGCGCTGCGGAAAACAATATGCAACCGGGGGGCGTCAGCCAGCAGTTGCTGGGCGTGGATGCGGTGCGCGAGTTTAACGTGCTGCGCAACACATATGGGGCGGAGTATGGAAAGCGGCCTGGCGCCCAGGTGGTGATTGTGACGCAGGGCGGCAGCAACCAGATGCACGGGTCTGTGTATGAATTTCTGAGGAACAACGTTCTGGATGCGCCCAACTACTTCGATGGCGGCTCCGCTCCTGGCTTTCAGCGCAACCAGTTTGGCGGCGCTCTGGGTGGCCCTATTCAGAAAGGCAAGACCTTCGGCTTCGTTAACTACGAAGGGCTGAGGCAGCATCTGCACCAGACGGGCGTTGACCTGGTGCCGGACACCAATGCCCGGAATGGCTTTTTGCCTTGCGCCATTGTGAGTCCGAAGCCGGCCGTGTGTCCCTCGTCCGGGCTGGTCTTTGTCGGGGTGTCGCCGCTGATGTCGGCCTGGCCCGTTCCTAGCGCGAATGCGCCGGATTTCGGCGGGATTTCGGAAGCGTTCAACAGTCCTCTGCAGACCATCCGCGACGATTTCGGAACCGCGAGAGTGGACCGCGTGTTCTCGCAAAGGGACACGCTGAACGCGATCTACACCATCGACGATAGTGCCGCGTTCACACCCACCAGTACGAACCTGTACAGCGCCGATGACGAGAGCCTACGGGAGCAGGTCGCCAGCCTGGCGGAGACCCATGTGTTCTCACCGGCGCTGCTCAATCAGGCGACGGTGGGCTATTCAAGAGCGGCGTATTTCTTCACCGGTGAGCCGACACCGAACACGCCGGCTGCGTCGCTTCCTGGCTTTTTGGCTGGCCGTCCCATCGGCGCGATTGTGGTGGGCGGCAGCGCCGCTTCCAATCCCACCGCTCAACTCGGTCTGGCGGGAAGCAACAATGGCAGCAACCTGCGCGTGGCTAGGAACCTGTTCACCTATGAAGATCACGTCTCGCTGACCAAGGGACGCAACCAGTTCAGCGCGGGAGCCTGGCTGCAGCGCTTCCAATCGAATGAGACGCTGGCGCTCAGCCAGTATGGGCAGGCGACCTTTACCAGCCTGCAGACGCTACTGCAAGGTGTCGCGGGCTCCCTGTTGTACACCCCGGCGCCAACAGAGATGAACTGGCGCTCATGGTTCGGCGCCTGGTATGCGCAGGACACGATCCGCTTCGGCTCACGGCTGACCGCGACGTTGGGCTTCCGTGGCGAATCGAGTACGGGGTGGAACGAGGCAAACGGGCGGGCGGCGAATTACACCTACACCAACGGCGTCATCTCAAGTCAGCCACGGGTGGCGGACTCGGTCTTTACAGTGAACCGCGCCAAGTTTCTGCCGGAGCCGCGGGTGGGCCTGGCGTGGAGCCCATTCAGCAACAGCAATCGCACGGTGATCAACGCGGGCTTTGGACTCTACAACGACCTGCAGGATGCGTTGGGCTACCGCACCGACCAGAACGCGCCCTTTAACGCCACTTATAGCCTGCCCAGTGCCAAAACCTCGCAACTGCCGATCATCACCAGCGCCGCCGTGCCGGCAATGGCGAAGCTGGTACCGGGCGGCGTGCAGCCGGACTTGCACACGCCGACGCTCCTCTCCTGGTCGTTGCGGGTGCAACAAGAGCTGTCCACGAACACTGCGTTGACGATCGGCTACGTGGGTTCGCACGGCTACCACGAGATCCTCGGCATCGATGCGAATGAGCCCTTTCCCGTGGTCTGTCCCGCCGCGGCATGCCCGGCGAGGTATCCCAACAGCTTTCCCGCGGGGCTGGCCGGAACGCCTGTCCCGGCTGGAAGCTACTATGTGCCGACGGCAGTGCGCGCCAACCCGACGCTCGCCAATACGTGGACATACTTTTCGCGGGCCGACAGCTCGTACCACGCGCTGGAGGTCGACGTGAACCACCGCTTCAGCGGTGGCCTGGCGCTGCGAGGCGTCTACACCTGGTCCAAGACGATCGATGATGGTGACTCGGTCAACGCCACGACATCGGGAGGCGAGCCCGCTCTGGCCTCGAACCCGTTCAACCTGCGGTCAGACAAAGGACTGGCGAACTTCGATGTCAGAAATGTTGCCGTCATCAGCGAGGTCTACGCGCTGCCGTTCGGGCGCGGTGCTCGCTTTGGCACCAATGTGACAGGTGTTGCAAACGCTTTGGTGAGTGGCTGGAACATTAATTCCATTGCGACGATACAGGGCGGGTTTCCGTTCACTCCGCAGCTCAGCTATAACCCATCGAACAATGGCGACACGCGCAATCCAGTGCGCCCTTTTATCAACCCCAACTTCAAAGGCCGCGTCATCCTGGGAACACCCACGCAGTGGTTTAATCCTGCCGCGTTTTTGGCGCCGCCCAACAACAGCGGCTTCTATGGAAACCTGGGCAGAGATACGCTGATCGGTCCGGGTCTTGGGACGTGGGATCTGTCGTTCCTGAAGGACACGCGGCTGAGCGAGAAGATCAACCTGCAGTTCCGGGCTGAGCTGTTTAATGTGTTGAACCGGGCGAACTTCAATACGCCGAATGCGATTGCGTTTACGCCGACAGGGGTTTCGCCGACGGCTGGGTTGATTACGAGTACGTCGACGTCTTCGCGGCAGACGCAGTTTGGGTTGAAGCTGCTTTTTTAGGTGTCAGGGAATTAGAGATCAGGGATCAGGGGTCGCTTGGGATGAAAGTTTTGTGAGTGGAAAGGGAAGCGGATGCGCCTGTGGCGCATGACCCACCCTACGCGCTTGGGATGTTCTGGATTGGGGCTGCTTTCTGGCGCGGAGGATGGGGCACCCGGCGGAGCTCCTACGACCCGACCCCTGATCCCCTCGTTGGGCTTGCTACCATAGCCCATGCATTTACGTCCCCTCTGCTTTCTCCTGCTTCTCTTTGCCCTTGCCACTTCAGTGCATGCGGCTGAATACACACTGCTGGCTACGCCGACCACGGTCGCTTGGGGCTACTACTCGGCGCATGGCAAGCCGGTGCTAACGGTGCACTCCGGAGATACGGTGCGCATTCAGACGGCTTCGTCGTGCCCGTCGCCAGAGCGGCTGGAGGGGCTGGGAGTGAAGCCGGATGCGATTCCGCAGTATGACCGCGAGATCTACGCCAAGGTGCCGGCTGCGGAGAAGGGACCGGGCGGTCACATCCTGACCGGGCCGGTGGCGATTGAAGAGGCGGAGCCGGGGGACGTGCTCGAGATCCGCATCCTGAAGGTGGACCTCGATACCGACTTCGCCTGCAACTCGTTCGGCACGGGACGGGGCTTTCTGCCGGACGATTTTCCGTATGGCAGGAACAAGATCATCCCACTCGATCGCGAGCACATGCTGGCGGAGTTCGCTCCGGGCATCCGGATCCCGCTGCGCCCATTTTTCGGCAGCATGGGTGTGGCGCCGCCGGAGAGCGCGGGCAAGCTGAACTCCGCGCCACCGTGGATGCACGGCGGCAACATGGACAACAAGGAGCTGGTTGCGGGCACGACGTTGTTTGTTCCCGTGCATGCCAAAGGCGGCCTCTTTGAGGTGGGCGATGGGCATGCCGGGCAGGGCAACGGCGAGGTGGACATTACCGCGATGGAGACCTTCCTTTCCGGCACCTTCCAGTTCCTTGTACACAAAGAGACGGTGCACAAGGACCAGCACCTGCTTTGGCCGCGGGCCGAGACACCGACGGCGTATATTTCGATGGGCTTCCATGAAGACCTGGAGAAGGCGACGCAGATGGCGGTGCGCAACACCATCGAGTTCCTGGTGACGAATAAGCACCTAAGCCGGGACGAGGCCTATATGCTGACCAGCGTGGCGTGCGATGTGGACATTACACAGCTGGTCGACGGCAAGGTGGGCGTACACACGATCTGTCCCAAGGCGATCTTTGTGGGGAAATGAGGGAACCGCAGATCCCTCCGCTGCGCTCCTGCTCTCGCAGGAGCTTCGGTCGGGATGACAGGGGTGTGGTTTGGTTGCGGGACGGCGATTAACGGCGATTATAGGATCTGGATGAGGTCTTCGCTGGCCAGTTGTGTGAGCAGCTCCAGAACGTCGGAGGAGAGCTGGCCGGGCTCGGCGTCGTACTCCTCGCGGAGCTGGCTCACGAGATCCGCGACCTGGATGGGATGCTCCAGCTTCCGCCAGACCGTGCTGCCTGTCTCGCCCAGGCCATAGCAGCGGCCGCGGCTCAGGTTCATGAGGACGACTTCGGCATCGACCTCGGTGGCTACGGGAGACTGGCTCCACTGCACGATGCTCGACGGTGTGAGGCGGGTTGGAATAGGCATGGGATTCGGTAGTGCTCGCGCCCCTCTCGCCGTGCCGCGTGAGAGTGGGTTCCCGTTGACCTATCATACCTATACCTTCGCCCATGCCCGCTGACGCTCGATTCCACGCTTCGCTCCCGCTCCCCGCTGAGTTCCGCGCCATGCTGGCCTGTGCGCAGTGGCCGCAGACGGATGCGAGCCGGAGGGAGATCCAGCGGCTTTGCACGGCGAGCATGGATTGGGAGGAGCTTCTGGCATTGTCTGCGCACCATCGTCTGCTGCCGATGGTGCAGCGCAGCCTGGCGCTGGCCCAGGTCACGATGCCGGAGCAGACGCGGAGCGCTCTGCGGGCCGCCGCGCTCACCAATGCCCATGCCACGGTGCGCTACATGGGGCTGGTCACGCAGCTCCTGGAAGTGTTTGCGGGGGAGGGCATTCCGGTCCGGGTGCTCAAAGGAGTGCCGCTTTCCGTGCTGGCCTTCAGCGATGCCAGTCTGCGGGATGTCGGCGATGTGGATCTGCTAATCCCGCCGGGTTACGAGGAGCGGGCCGACAGCCTGGTGACTGCCGGGGGTTTCATCCGCAGAGTTCCGGCTGCGGTGCTTACGCCGCGCCGGCTGCGCTCCTACCTGCGGCATGCCAAAGATTTTACCTACGAGGCGGCGCATACTCCATTCGAAGTGGACCTGCACTGGCGGTTGTTCCGCAATCCGGCGCTGGAGGCGAATGGCTTGGGAGATCTCAGTTGCGTTCAGACGGTGCGGATCGGCGACATGGACCTTAAGACACTGCCGCCGGTGCAGGCATTTCTGCACGTCTGTGTGCATGGCGCGCTGGATGGATGGTTCCGCCTGAAATCGCTCGCGGATGTAGCCGCCCTGTGGCGGCGGTTTAACTCTTCCGAGCGCGAGGGGGCTGCCGCGCTGGCACGGGAGCACGGGGTGCTGGGGGAGACCGTGGCGGCTCTGACATTGGCTTGTACGCTTGGGGTGCTGGAGCAGGAGGAGCTGACGCCGTCGCTGCTGCTGCATGCCGGGGATGCGAGCGTGCGGCGCATTGTGGCATACGCACTGCGGAATTTTTATGCAGCGGAGTTCAAGCCAGGGCCGGTGGAGGCCGGAAGCTGGCGGCTGAAGGGGTACGAGCTCAGCTTGCACTCGGGCTTCCGGTATCGGACGGAGATTCTGCGCCGGGTGCTCTTCCGTCCGCGGACGTGGGAGAGATTCGACCTGCCGGATGCGCTGTTTCCGCTGTACCTGATGTTGAGTCCGGTGGAGTGGCTGCTCTTTCATAGCAAACAGAAGAGTGAGGGGCACAGCAAACAGAACAGGGATGGGCATAGCAGGCGGAAGAGGGTTGGGGAGGGTGCCGCGCTCAAAGTGAGGCCGCGAGGGCGTTATCTGCTGGGAGTGAGGCAGCGGTGGGGTGAGCTCTCGGTCAGGCAGAAGGGCGTGCTTGCCGAGGCAGGGGCGGCTCTGCTGGCGGCGCGCCTTCTGCTGAAGATTCTGCCGGTATCGGCGCTGGTGCGTTGGCTGAAGCGTCCGGTGGCTGCCGTACCAAAAGGTAGGTGGGGGGCGGGCGAGCAGGCCGCGCAAGTGGAGGAGGTCCGGTGGGCGGTGCTCAGTGTCGCTCGCCATTCCCCGGTACGCTTCGTCTGTTTCCCCCAGGCGATAGCCGCCCACGCCTTGCTGCGCCGCAGGGGCGTCCCCAGCCGTGTCGTGTATGGGGTGCGGCGTGCGGCCGATACCCGGCTGTGTGCACATACCTGGCTCGAGGTCGGAGGTGAAACTATCCTGGGTGGAGAGACGGCGCCTCTTTTTGCGGCCCTGGATGGATGGTCGGCTCCCTCATCCGGCTGATTCGGTGAAGTGCTGCTCCAGTGCGTCGAGAACGGGGTCCATGTGATCGAATCCCCAGTCGCGTGCGAGGGAATAGACCCGGGCGCCCTCAAGCGCCTTACCGCAGCGGGTGAAGTACGCCGCGGTTTGCCCAGTTTCTGTCACCAGCCATGTCTGGGAGATCATCTCCATCACGGAATGGATAGCTCCGGCTGGGGAGAGCCGCTCGAGGAGGAGAGGATGGGGCTGTCCGCCGGTGAGGGCTCGCTCGGGAGGTGGCAGGGCAGGAGGTGGCAGAAGAATCAGCTCTGCGAGGGGGAGTGGGGATGGGCTTCCGTCCAGGGTGAGGCGGTACTTATCGTCGGTGCTGAAGGTCCGGTGCAGGGGGTCGGGTGAGGTGCCGAGCACGTCGAGGGTGTCCCGCCAGAGTTTGAGCCAGGGAGCGACGGGCAGGACCCTCTGGGAGAGCGTGGCAGCGGGGTCGATCAGGCAGATATCGTCGGCGACGATCCGGTATCCGCGACGACCGAGAAAGGCGGCCAGGGAAGACTTTCCCGCGCCGGAGCGGCCGAGAAAGGCGATCACGCCCCGCGGGGTTTCGACTGCACTGGCGTGGAGTGGAAGAAGAGCACGCTGATGGCAGAGTGCGGCAAAGATACTGCTCAGCAGGTAGGTACGGATGTCGAGGAGGAGCGCTTCCGGGTGAGGCTGGACCGTGACCTGGCTTCCGGCACGGGCATGGTAATAGGCGACGCCCTCGACCCGGAGAAGGAACTCTTGCGGGCTGGCCTCACAGGCCGCTGCAAGCAGAGAAGGGCCGGAGAGGTGAGCGGGAACCTCACCCAGGCGGACAGCGACATCGACATCGCTTTCGGCCGGCATGCCGGGCAGCTCCGGGATTTGAAAGGCCGAGGAAAGATGGAATGGGCCAAGGCGATAATGCCAGGTATCAGGCATGTACTCCCCAAAAAGGGTCATTCCAGTGCAGGTAACCGATGGGCATACTGTGAGGGTACGGGCGAGAGAGCAGAATACCAACTTTCTTTCGTCCGCCTTTCCGGGCCAGGTATCTTGGGTTAGGCAGTGGTTGTGCGGGGTAGCGAAGAATTCACGAAATAACGTTTGACTTGCGAGGGCATTTCTCACCAGAATATGACCAGAGTTGGTGCAAGGGAGTGTTCGGTCCAGTTCTGTTCGGGAGTTCAGTTCGGGAATTCGCATCAAAGCTTGTGGTACAGCAGTGGCTTAGTCATCGTAAGACGGTATACTCAGAGGGACCGGTCTGATAGCGCGCCACATCCGGGGATGTGGAAAGATCATAGCGAGACCGGAAGAGCTTTTCGTCACGGAATGGCATCCCAATGGGGAGACATGAATCCGGGATGGGTTGCTAAGCCGTAATAGTGCCAAGCCTAGCCAAGTTGGATGTGTCGTACATCGAAAGCTGAAAGAGTACGTGTAGCTAGGGCTTGACCTTAGATTTTTGGAGGATGGATGAAGAACGCTGCCAGTACGAATGCCCAACATCAGGCATCGCACCCGGTCGGAACTTTGAAGACCTGGAGCAAGCCCGTGCTAGACATTCTGGAACTGCAGAGTGCCGAAAGAGGTTTTCATCATCACCCCGGCGACGGTGCTTTCTCGGCGCGATCCGGATAACGTATCAAGGTGGATAACGTTGTGACTCTCGCGTTGAGGTTTGGACGCCTTTCCAGGCCAGGGCCGGAGGGGCTTTCCTTCTCAAGATTGAGAGTTCGACTCAGGTAGAATCTGCTACATGCATGCTATAGCTGGTGTCTGGCTCCAAGGGAGTGCCAGCTCTTCCGTCCTTCCTCCGGAAAATCTGTGTCAGGCGATGTTGAGGGCACTTTGTGCGGCCGAAGCCAACATCGAAACTCCGCGCGGGCTAGCGATCGCGCTAGGCTCCTGCGCCTTTCCCGGAGCTTCAGCACCCTTTTCCGAAGCTTCCCATGGACACATTTGCGACCATGAGGGCGGAGTAACGGTAGTCGCCGACATCCGCCTGGATAATCGCGACCACCTGGCTCAGGCACTCTCCCTAGGACCGGGTCAGCTCCGCGAGACAAGCGACATCAGTCTGCTTTTGAAGGCCTGGAGGCAGTGGGGGGAGGCCTGTGTCGAGCACCTGGAAGGTGGCTTCGCGCTGGCCTGCTGGGATGGTGCGAGGCGTACGTTGTTCCTCGCTCGTGATCACGCCGGTGAGCGGCCTCTCTTCTTTTCCCGGGTGCAGGGGCTTTTTGCCTTCGCCTCCATGCCGCGCGGTCTCAGCGAGTTGCCGAAGGTCGGCTCCCGCCTGGACCAGGAGCGGATGCTCTCGTTTTTGTCGATTCTTTCTCCCGCAACGACGCAGACCTTCTTTCAAGGTATCGAGCGGCTTCCGCCCGGGTATTGCCTCACCGCGACGCCGGGAAAGGTGCAGCTCCGCCGGTACTGGCATCCGGCGGATGCCAAGCCGATCCGCTACAAGCGGGATGAAGAGTACTTGGCGGATTTTCATGAACGGTTCGACCGTGCGGTTACAGTAAGACTGCGGACCGCCGGTCGCATCGGGTCCCACTTGAGTGGCGGGCTGGATAGCTCCAGCGTTACCGTGACTGCTGCCCGGCTTCTCGCAGCGCGAGGGTCTGACTTGACGGCCTTCACCTCAGTTCCGGTACCCGGATTTAAGGGAGTCACACTTCCAGGCCGCTTCGGAGATGAGGGGCCGGCCGCGGCAGAGGTGGCCGCGATGTACCCAAACATCGAGCATGTCTTGATCAACCTGGTGGGCAAGGACGTGCTCGCGTCCATGGACCGTTTCGGAAGGCTCGCAGATCAGCCGGTCTTCAATGTAATAAACCAGACCTGGCTCGAGGCGATTCTGGATGAATCGAAGGCGCGTGGTATCCGGGTGTTGCTTGAAGGCGGCGGCGGGAATGCCTCGATCAGCTTTGGCGGCCTGGTGGGACTTTCGGATCTTTTCCGAGCGGGCCGATGGTTCATGCTGGCAAAGCAGGTGCGGCAGCTGAGGGCGAATGGCCATACTTCCTGGCGAGGAGCAGCTTCGTGGGCAGTGGGCCCCGTGACTCCGTCTTGGCTTAGGCAACTCTTCGACCCGGAGATGCGGGAGTTCAGTTTCGCCTTCAGCCCGATTCACCCGGAGCGCTCTGCGGAGCATCGTCTCAAAGAGCGTGTGTTCGAGGAGTTCTTTGCGTCCGACACTAGTGAGACGTTCCGCCGCAAGTTCTACGAGTACTTCGACCCAGGCAGCGTAAACAGCACAGCCACAGCCGGCTGGGGCATTGAATGTCGCGATCCCACACTGGATAAGAATGTCTTCGAGTTCTGCTACGCCATCCCGATCGAACAGTACCTGGCTGGGGGACAGAATCGATCGTTGATTCGCCGCGCCATGCAGGGGCGCTTGCCCGCCGCGACGCTGCAGCGAACAACCAGCGGTCTGCAGGCGGCGGATTGGTACCTCATCCTGGGCCCGATGCGCGATCGTCTAGGGGCCGAGTTGGCGTGGATTTCGCAATCGCCGCTGGCGCGGCATCTGCTGGATCTGCCGCGATTGCGGCACCTGCTGGAGAGCTGGCCAAGCAGCGGGTATGAGCGGCCGATCGTGGACGAAACGTACCACTTTGCCTTGACACGTGGGTTGGCCGCCGGGCACTTCATTGCACAGCATGATCCAGAGATGCCCAAGTAAAAAGCCCTGGCTCGATGGCCAAGGCTTTTGCTTTCTGAGCAAGAAACTATGCGGTTGTGGGAACGCAATACTCGTTGAAGGCCCGTGCCAGCTCTCCGGCGATACCCTGCGCGGTGGATCCTTCGATGACGAAACGCTGCATCAGGTAAACCAACTTGCCATCGCGCAGAATGCCGATCGCTGGCGAGGTTGGAGGCTGGCCTGCAAAGTAGGAACGCGCCCGCTCCGTGGCTTCGCGGTCTTGGCCAGCAAAGACCGTAATCATCTGGTCTGGCTTGACTTGGTTCTGGAGGGCGAGCCGCACACCAGGCCGCATCTTGCCGGCGGCGCAGCCGCAGATGGAGTTGACGACGACCATTGTTGTTCCGGGTTGGGCGATCGCCGCGTCTACGTCGGCTGCCGTGCGTGCTTCCTTGATACCGGCACGCGACAACTCTTCGCGCATCGGGATCACCATGATCTCTGGATACATAGTTACTCCTTTGGTCGCTAACGACCCATTTCTTACTCTTTCATTGTACGGTTGCGGCGCCGCTTGCGCCAGAGACCGTTGGTGTACCCTCAACGTTTAGACCGGTTTTCCTGTTGCTATGCACCACCGGTATTTGTGAGGTGCGGCTTTTCTTGACGGAACAGCCGCGCGTTCCTTCGTGACTCCGCCATACACCTACAGGAAAATCGGTCTAATGGAGCTCGTTCATGGAATTCAGGGAACAAGTGCCGCTGGCGCCGTACACCACGTTTGGCATTGGCGGCCCGGCACGTTGGTTTGCAGAGGCGCTGACCGAAGAAGACGTTGAGACCGGCGTACGCTTCGCTCGGGAGAAGGGCGTGCGGCTCTTTGTGTTGGGCGGCGGCAGTAATCTTCTGGTATCAGACGAGGGGTACCCCGGACTGGTGCTGCGCATCGGCATTCATGGGATCAGTATTCGTAAGATCGGGGAAAGGCAAGAGGGAGCGAGCCGGCTTTTTCAGGTGGGGGCAGGCGAGGACTGGGACGCCTTTGTCGCTCTGACGGTTGAAGATGGTTGCGCTGGTATGGAGTGCCTCTCCGGCATCCCCGGGCTGGTAGGTGGAACACCAGTCCAGAACGTCGGGGCCTATGGTCAGGAGGTCGGCCAGAGTGTTACGTGTGTTCGCGCCCTGGATCGGCGGATGGGGCACTGGACTGAGCTTCCCGCCGATGCGTGTGGATTCGCCTACCGAACGAGCATCTTTAACTCGACCCAGCGGGACCGCTATATCATCACGCGTGTGGATTACAAGCTTCCCGTCGGGGCAGTAGCATCGATTACATACCCAGACCTCAAGCGATACTTTAAAGATTTTCCAGGCACCCCTAGCTTAGCCGACGTGCGGAATGCAGTGCGTGCCATTCGCCAGCAGAAGGGAATGCTGCTGGTGGAAGGGGATCTTGATTGCAGAAGCGCGGGCAGTTTTTTCAAGAATCCCGTTGTGCCCGCGGGGAAGATTGGAACGCTTGCCGAAGCTGCGGGTGTGGGGGGAGAGCAGGTGCCGCGATTCTCGACAGGTGGGAACGGCTCCGTAAAGATACCGGCCGCGTGGCTGCTGGACCAGGCGGGTTTCCATAAAGGATATCGGCTGGGTGCGGCGGGCATCTCCTCCCGGCACACGCTGGCACTGACCAACCGGGGAAATGCCCGGGCTCACGATATTGTTGCCTTACGGGATCAAATCCGGGGAGCGGTCGAGGCCAAGTTTGGGATTGTGTTGGAGCCGGAGCCGGTCTGGGTCGCCTAGCAGTGGGTTAGCGAGTAAGCTAGCTGACTAGACCGGTTCTGATTGCAGCTGACAAAGCAGTCGTTCACGTTCTGGAGCCAGCACTTTAGACGCTGGACCCTGCCGGGTGATGCGGCCATTCTCCAGCACCAGAACTTCGGGATCTAACAGGAAGACCTCCGCGATCTCGTGGGTGACGTAGAGCAGCGGGACGGCATAAGCATGCAGCCAGGATTGCAGACTGACGAGAATCTCTTCCTTGAGTCCGGCGTGGAGCCCGGCGAGCGGCTCGTCGAGTAGTAATAGCCGGGGCTTTGCCGCGAGAGCGCGGGCGAGAACGATTCGCTGCTTTTCTCCGCCAGAAAGGCTCCCTGGGCGGCGGTCTGCGAAGTCTTCGCCCTGGAATAAAGCGAGCATCCGGTCCACTTGCATCTCCCGCTCTTCGCGAGGGAGCGCACCCAGGCCGAAGGCGATGTTCTCGCGAGCGGTCAGGTGCGGAAACAGGGCCGGACGCTGCGGCACAAACCCGATCCTGCGCAAACCAGGGCGGAGAGCTACGCCACTCTTGGTGTCCGTGAGGAGCTGCCCTTTTAAGGTGACCCGCCCATCCGTTGGCCGCAGCAGACCGGAGATGATGCGCAAGAGGGTCGTCTTGCCGGCTCCGGAGGCCCCGAAGAGCACGGCTGGGCTGCGGTGCAGCGCAAAGGAGGCAACCAAAGATAGCGGCCCGACAACGGTCTGGACGTCGACTTCGAGCAGTGGCAGATCCCTCGATGCGCTAGAGACGTGTGATGCGCCAGATACGGGCGGTTCGTTAGACACGGGAGCCGCTCCGGCTGCCGTAAAGCGCAAGAAGGGCCGCGAACGAGAAGATCAGGAGGGAGAGCGAGGCCTGGTTCGCCGCGGAGTACTGCATGTCCTGCACCTGGTCGTAGATGGCGATAGAGAGCGTTCGGGTGCGTCCTGGGATGGAGCCGCCGAGCATGAGCACGACGCCGAACTCGCCTACGGTGTGGGTGAACGCCAGAACCGCGCCGGTCAGAATCGATCGCCGGGTGAGCGGGATGAGAATGCGCCGGAAGACCCGCGATCGGCTCGGCTCCAAGAGCAACGCCGCTTCCACGACATCCTGGTCGATGGCGGCAAAGCCAGCGCTGATCGGCTGAACCGCGAATGGCAGGCTGTAGATTACGGACCCAATCACGAGTCCGGAAAATGAAAAGGGAATGGGGTGGCCGAAGAAGTGATGGAGGAACCGGCCCAGACCGGTCTGCGGCCCGAGCAGAACCAACAGGTAAAAACCGAGAACCGTGGGCGGAATCACCAACGGGAGTGCGACCATGGCTTCGCAAATGCGGGTGAACCGGCGCTCGCTGCTCGCAAGCCAAAAGCCGAGCGGAACGCCGATGACGAGCAGGATGCACGTTGTAACCACGGCTAGGTGCAGCGTCAGCAGAAGTGCCGGCTCGTCCATCAGCGCGAGGCGCTCCCGTTGGAAGCAGGAGTGGTCAAAGCGCTGGATGGTGGCTGCAAGCCGCCTGCTTGTAGCTGCTTTTCTACGGGCGCCGTGAGCAGGAATTTCAAAAAGGCCTGCGCTTCTTCCTTGTGTCCGGTCCGCTTCAGAATGACGGCTGCCTGCTCGATGGGCGGGTAGGAATCGCGGGGCATCTCGATGTAGTGGCCTTCACGGCGGAGTCGGGGACTGAGTGCGTACGTCAGGGAGATCAGCCCGATTTGAGCGCTGCCAGACTCCGCGAATTGGGCAGCCTGAGCGATATTTTCAGCGGTTCGGAGCTTCGAAGCCAGGGTTTGAGTCAGGCCTAGAGCGTGAAGGGCGGCGACCGCTGCACGTCCGTACGGAGCGTGATTCGGATTGGCAATCGCTACGCTCTCAAGCGAGGGATCACGTAGCGTCTTCACCGAGAGCGAGGTATAAGGGGAATCGTTGCGGGTCCAAATCACCAGGGTGCCGCGTGCATAGCGGACGGGACTCGCCTCTGTTGTCAGTCCCTCATGCACCAGCCGGTCGGGCGATGCGCTGTCAGCGGAGAGAAAGAGATCGAACGGCGCTCCGTTCTCGATCTGCGTCGCGAGGGTCGCGGAGGAGCTGTAGGAAGTCGTGACCTGGATTCCTGTCTGAGTGCGAAAAGATTCCAGTAGCGATGGTAGAAGGGGCTGTAGATCCGCAGCGGCGGCGAGGTGAATGACCGTCTTCGATTGAGCGGGAACGGGGATCACCGTGGCCAACAACCCTGCGACGCTCAGGATGCTCCCTGCTGTCCGGATTCGATCAAACACGCAGGACCATGACTTCGGTGGATTTAATCAGGGCCGCGGCTGTCTGGCCTACCTCAAGCTGCATCTCCCGCGCCGCTTCGGCGGTGATCAGCGAGGTGATGATCTGACCGCCGATTGAAAGCTTGACTTGCGCAAGGAGTCCGTCCATCTTCAACTCGACGATTCGGCCAACGAGCTGGTTGCGCCCACTCACGTTCTGCAACATTTGCCGCTTCGGTGTCTCCGGTCGCTTGGCCTTGTGGAGCAGGGCGTCCAGCTCCGCTTCGGGGATGCGGTAGTGACCGCCGGGGGTCTTGACGGCCTTTAGTTTTCCGCGATAGATCCACTGCTTCATCGTCGGATAGGAGATACCGAGACGTAGTGCTGCTTCTCGCGGTGATAGAAGGGGTGGCATAGACGAAAGTAGACGAGTCCTAAGCTAGAATACGACTAATCTGCACGAACTTGCTATGAATTGGATGCGCGTTCTGAAATCTTGCATCCTGGCCCTATATAGCCGAGAACAGCACGCGACCAAATTGGGGCGAGTCCCGTCTTAATGTTACTCACAATTACTTAAGTTTTATTTACTTCCTCTTTGCGGAGTCCTATTTTCGCAGCGTGGGCAGTTCTGGGGGAGGGCTGCTCTAGCGCTCGTGGCTCGAAAGAGCCCGAGCGCTTTGCTCGTTTAGGGATCGAACAGGGACTTCCATCGACTCTGCGACCTTTGTAAACCTCGCTGCATCTACTAAAGGGACGTTTCGATCGAGATGAGTGAGAGGTGGAGGAAATCAATGGCGGGACACGCAGTTTCCGAGGTGAATGACGCGACATTTGAGCAGGAGGTATTGCAATCAGCCGAACCTGTTCTCGTCGATTTCTGGGCAGCGTGGTGCGGCCCCTGTCGCGCGCTTGCGCCGGTTGTGGACGAGGTAGCAACTCAGTACAATGGCAAGCTGAAGGTCATGAAGATGGATGTGGATCGCAACTCTTCTACGCCAGCTCGCTACGGTATTCGGGGCATTCCGGCGTTGCTGCTCTTCAAGGGTGGTAAGGTAGCCGATCAGATTGTCGGTTTTGTACCAAAAGAACAGATCGAGAAGAGCATCAGCAAGGTGCTGGCGACGGTAGCGGTTTAGCTCTTTACCAGTTCAGAATAGAAAAGCCCGGCTTTGAAGCCGGGCTTTTGCGTGTGGTCTATAGGTGGCAGGCAGCCTCAGGCGTATTTCCTCAAGATTCCAAGTACTCGTCCCTGGATCGCAACCTGGCTGACCGGAACATAGATAGGTTCCATCTCGGCATTGGAGGGCTGGAGGCGCACCATCTCCCCTTCGATGTAGTAGCGCTTCAGCGTCGTCTCACTGCCGCGCACCAGAGCGACAATGATCTCCCCCTGACGTGCCGTGCGGGCGTGCTCAATCAAGACGAAATCCCCGCTGAGGATATGCTCGTCGCGCATCGAATCGCCTCGGACTTCGAGGGCAAAGACCTGCTTGTTGCCGATAATGTCGCCTAGCGAGATGCTTTCGCTTGACTCCGCCGCATCCACAGGCAATCCCGCTGCGATCCGCCCCAAAAGTGGAAGCCGCTCGGGAGTGCGGTCGCGTGTCGGTGCCGAGACGATATCGATAGATCGGCTGCGGTTGTGCGCCCGTTCCAGCAGCCCTTTCTTCTGGAGATTGGTGATGTGCTTGTGCACCGTGGCGAGGGACTTGAGATTGAGCCCACGGGCGATCTCGTCGAAAGAAGGCGAGTAGCCATTTTGCTCCACGAATTGAGTGATGAAATCGATGACTTCTTTTTGTCTGCGGGTCACGGACATGGCCGAATTATAGCGAACAGAAGGCGAATTGGAAAGAAAAGCGAAGCTAAGTAACGGCGAATTTCCCAAAACGGTCTTTCGCCTTCTGTTCGTCCCAAAGGCGAACTGAAGGGGAAGAAAAATATAGGCAAGTCTTGCGCACTGGGGGAAAGTAGACGATCTTAAGCATGCAGACCGGGACATGAGCCTCGTCGCAGATCGAAGAATACAGGCACCCAAAGGAGCTTGAATCCATGAACAACTATTGTCAGGTAATCCGTCTTCAAAATAGAACAGAGCTGCCCGTCTCCCTCCAAATCACTCCTCTGGTCCCAGAAATCAGTGACTTCCTCGCTTCAACCTGGCCGGACACGATGCGTGCCAGAATGCAGATCGGGGAGCTCGCAGCAGCGCCTGATTCAGCCCCGGTTACCGAGCCGAAGAGCTGTGAGGAGGAGGCGATGGCTGAGCATCTGCCTATGGTGCGGTATATCGCACGCCGGATTCATGAGCGGCTACCCCAGCATATCGAGATCGAAGATCTGGTGAGCGCCGGCGTTGTTGGATTGATGGATGCCTTTCAGAAGTTCGACGCAGCAAAACAGGTTCAGTTCCGCAGTTACGCGCAATTCCGGGTCCGTGGAGCCATTCTCGACAGCCTCCGTACACTCGATTGGGGTCCCCGCGAACTCCGCCGCAAGGGCAGAGCGATTGAAGCAGCGTCGCGGATGCTGACCGGCCAATTGGGCCGCGGTGCGAGCGAAGCGGAAATTGCCGAAGCAATGGACATGGATCTCTGTAAATACCAGCAAGTGGCAGCGAAGATCCGTGGATTGGAAGTCGGTACCCTTCATATGGAGCATGATGATTCGTCCGAGGACGAACTGGCACAGGTTCCTGCTCGCACTCAGGAAAACCCCCTCTTCCTTTGCCTCAAAGCTGAAAGCCAGGCTCGTCTTGCCGCTGCCATAGAGACCCTTTCCGAGCGTGAACGGCTGGTCATCACCCTGTATTACTACGAAGAGCTGACGATGCGCGAGATCGGTCTGGCCTTGAGCTTGGGCGAGTCGCGCGTATCGCAGATCCACACCGCGGCTATTCTTCATCTGCGGGCTGTGCTGGAAGGGACACGTGAAGAGAAGCAGAAGATGGCGCCGAAGAAGCGGCGTGCCTGATGGAATTGGGATCAGCGAGGACTCCTCGCCCAAGTTGTGGAATTGGCAGGGGAGCTAAAAATTGAAATACGACTAAAGTTCCTCCAGAAATTGCCGATGATGTAAGGGAGGAGACCTCAATGGAGATTCGAAACGACTCAACGAACTTTGGGGAGATCCGCTCGACGGCGGTGACAGAAGCATCGCGGCAGACCACGTCAGCCACCAAGGACGTACCCTCTGCCGGGGTGGAGGAATCCAAAGCGACTGTAAGTCAGGCGGCTCGCCTTGCTGCGCGCGCCATGGAGCTGTCAGACGTGCGCTTTGAGAAGGTGGCCTCCATCCAGCAAGCCATTGCCAACGGAACCTACCACGTGGATGCATCGCTGGTAGCCAAAGCGATGCTGGACGAGGTGAAAGGTAAGGCATAGGGCGCAAACACTGTGAAGAGCCGAGCTCGAGTAGCAGCGCAAGCTGCTTGGGGGATATGGTCGGCGTCGATGTGCTCTTAACTATACTTCTGAGGGAGGCGTCAGATGTTGGCAGCGGGACGTTTCCTATGGAATGCGACGAGAGGGCATCGACTCTCGCCGTGGAAGAGTGACTACTTGAAGTGGCGGATCGAAACCTACTCCGGCGTTAAGGCAGATAGCATCGGATTCGGAAAGTTCTGTGCGTTTGTTTGGCGGGAGAAGCGGCAACTCCTCCATTTTCTGGTGTGGACCAGGGAGGTTGATGGCAGCCGCTAGACCTCATTCTCTGGATTGCTTGATCTTCGCGTTGATCCAACTCCGCCACCCGCGCCCGCAAATTGCTCGACCTCCGCCTCCGCCCGTGACACTGTCGCCGCGAGCTTATCATTCAGAATGTCGGTCGACGGCTAATTATGGTTCTTGGCCTCGCCTAGGCAGATGCCGGGGATAGCCACCCGCCGGAACAGGTGCAGGCTGGCGGTGGCACTGTCCGGGTACACTCCGCGGAGCGGGCCAAACTCCGGCTGCCGGGTGGTTGCCGCGAACGCCGCCACGCTTTCGAACGCAGCGTAGTCGAGGAACATCGAGCTGCCGCAGATGCCCTGGTGCAGTTGCGCGGAGATGTACCCGGGCTGCGCCTTAAGGAACGCAGCATCTTTCGCCCAAGCGACTTTGAACGCCTCCACGTTCTTGGGGTCTACTGTGAACAGGATCATTAAAATGACCGGCTCGTCCAAGTTGTCCTTGAACTGATCCTCCAGGCTGACCGGCGAATCCAATTCCTTAAACTTCAGCATCGGTTTGTCCTCCCATTCATCTTCGTTGCAAATGCCATTCTGTGCGGACCCACCCTCATCAGTCGACGGCCGATGCGCCTCGCCCAATCAGGGAGGCATGCCCGGTTAGGCGTGCCTTTGTAGCCGTGGCTCACCCAATCCGCAGCCAATCACCCGACTGCTTCAGCTAAGACTTCTCCTTGTCAGCTCATACGGCATGAAGGCCGCATGAGGCTGAAGCGGCAAAATTTGAGGGTCGGCATAGTTGCTCTTGATAAGTGGGAAGCTGTCGATCATCTCCTGAAGGTGCTTCGGCGACTCCGCTTCGAAAACGACAACCCCCCGCGGGTCTTTGGGACCTGCGCCCACACTTGGCGGAGCCCACCCCCGGCGTACAGAACGCGCACTTGTGCCTGTTCCTGAAGTTCCCGCTCCATGAAGTCAGCAGGCATACCATCGGTCTCGAACTTCTTTTTGGGCGTGAAGATAACTAGATATTGCATAGGCCACTCTCCTTACCCTTGAGATAGCTGGCGGCCTTCGGCAGTTTCTTGTATGCATTCGCATTCAGTATTGCGGAAAATGATCTAATCAGGAGAGGTCCAGGAGGTGGCATGCGTCTGCTCGCCGACATGGAAGTCTTTGTGCAAACCGCAAAGCTGCGAAACTTCGGACGCGCTGCTGCCGCCCTTGGAATCACGCCATCCACGCTCAGCCGCCGGATCGCCGGCCTTGAGCGGGAACTGGGCTTCGTTTTGATCCGAAGATCGACCCGGAGCTTTGCCCTCACAGAATCGGGTCAGAAGTTCTTCGATCGCGCCCAAGGACTTATGGAGGAGGCTGCGCGGACGAGAGAAGAGCTAGGTGCAAACTTCACGAAGGTATGCGGCCATCTTCGGGTGGGATCGCCGTCCGATCTGGCTACAACGATCCTTGCCCCGGTTTTCGCCAAGTATTGCCGAGAGAACGCTCTCGTGTCCATCGACATTGTGTCTACCCAAGGCCAGCCCGATCTAGCCCGTGATTCACTGGATGTGGCGTTTGCAGTCGCGCATCAAGTGTCGCTGCCCGATTCCTCGTACTCCACGCGACAGGTGGGGTCTTTTGCCAGAATGCTTTACGCGTCGAAAACCTACCTGAGGCGGAAAGGAGTTCCGAATACACCACAGGAATTGCAGGAGCACGCCTGCATTCGTTATCTGGATGGCTCAACGGAGGAGCGCTGGGACTTGCATTGTGAAAGGAAACGCCAAACGATTACGGTGAAAGGAGCGTGTGCATCGAGTAGCGTAATCGTGTCCGCACAGGCTGCACGGGGGCACCTTGGCATTGCCATGCTTCCGCAGCATCTAGCCTCACATCCAACCTTCGGCGCAGGCTTGGTCCGGGTTCTGCCGGATTGGGAGGGAACGCAAGCCGTCGTTCTCGCAGTGACCGCAGACCGCATGTTGCCTGCGAAAACAGAAGAGTTGATTCGCGTTGCAAAAGCTGAGTTCTCAAAGCGACTTGTGCAACTCGAATCTGTCGTCGGCTAAAGTCTGGGCGACGGCGTAAGATCGCCATGAAGTCGCGGCTCTGCACAGTGAGGATGATTTCATGCGAATCGAACACGTCGCGCTCTGGACACAAGATTTGGAACGCATGCGCGATTTCTACTTAGCCTATTTCGGCGCGACGTCGAACGGGCTTACAGGAGCTCGAGGCGGCCTCTTGAGACGTATTTTCTGACGTTCGCCGCTAGCGGCGCCCGGCTCGAGCTCATGCGGTTACCGGACATCAAGGATCGCCCATCGCCCACCGCTATCGGCTATGCACACATCGCTTTTTCAATCGGTACTCGCGAAGCGGTCGACGCTCTGACTGAGCGTCTGCGCGCGGATGGCCAAGCTATCCTGTCAGAGCCGCGTGTGACCGGCGACGGCTACTACGAGAGCGCCGTCGGAGATCCAGATGGCAACGTCATCGAGATCACTGTGTGATGGCTGCTTCCTGTCCTTTGCCGAGCGACTTGGCTCGCCTAACTCTGCGGGCAGACACTCAACCGGACCTTATTGTCACTCCGCAGCGCTAGCCTAGAGCATTTTCCTGTCACTGTTGGGCACGACGGATGCACGAGCCGCGCCCTTCTTCGAGGAATGGCTGCACAGAGCGTATTCCCAAGCGAGCCATAGTAACAGGAAAATGGTCAATTTTGAGCTGCCCGCTGGTGCTCCATTGCAGTAGCTCTTGGTTCTCTCGGTTACGGGTGTTCTCTTGGGTAAGGGTCGCCCGACGTTGAGTTCTTTCCCACCTTTCATGTGCCTTTCCGAGTCTGTCCGTTCATCCAGGCATCTATTTGACTGTTCCTACTGGTTGACTGTTCCTACTGGGAAACCGGGTTCGAAATCCGGCGAGACGATTGCGGTGCAAATCTCGCAAACCGCATATAGACACTGACGTGGAAAGAAGGAAATGAGTGCGGGATGGCAGCAAGTAGCACGACGATGGAAGCGCCCAGCGCCCAGTCGGCATGGAAGCCGAAGACGAATCCTTGGGTGATCGCGGCGACCGTGGCTTTGGCGGCCTTTATGGAGGTGCTGGACACCTCGATCGCGAACGTAGCGCTGCCGTATATCGCGGGCGGGCTCGCGGCGAGCCGGGACCAGAGCACGTGGGTCTTGACCACGTACCTGGTGGCGAATGCGATTGTGCTGCCGATGGGCGGCTGGGCGGCGAGCGTCATCGGCCGCAAGAATTTTTTCATGCTCTGCCTCGTGATCTTCACGGGGAGCTCGTTTCTTTGCGGCATCGCTCCATCCCTGGGATTTCTGTTGTTCTTTCGCGTCCTGCAAGGGGCAGGCGGAGGCGGGCTGCAGCCGATGGCGCAGGCGATCATGGCCGACTCGTTTGAACCCGCGAAACGGGGTCTCGCATTCTCGCTTTACGGGATTGTGGCTGTCCTGGCGCCCTCAATCGGTCCCACGTTGGGTGGATGGATTACGGATAACTACAGCTGGCATTGGATCTTTTACATCAATCTTCCAATCGGCCTGCTGGCTCTATTTCTGGTCAATCGACTAGTTGAAGATCCACCCTACAATAAGCCGGATAGGGCCAACTTCTGGCGCGTTGACTATGTGGGCATCGCTCTGCTGACCCTCTCCATGGGCACTCTGGAGGTGTTCCTGGACAAGGGCGAGGAGAAGGACTGGCTCGGTTCACACTTCATTCAATTCTTTGCAGGTGTCTTTGTGATAGCGTTCATCGCCCTGATCTGGTGGGAGTGGAACGCAGAGAAGCCCTTGATGGAGCTAAAGCTCTACAAGTTCAAAAACTTTGCCGTTTGCTCGATATTGATGCTGATCACGGGCGGCATCCTGAATGCGTCTACTGTTTTGCAACCCCAGTTTCTGCAGCAGGACCTGGGGTATACCGCCACCATAGCCGGACTTTCGCTCTCGGGAGGCGGCGTGGTTCTGCTCTTCATCATGCCCCTGGCAGGACAGGCCGTCACCCGGTTTCCTGCGCGGAACATCATCATCTTCGGATTTGCCATGTTCTGCATCGGCTTCTTTTACTCAGCCCAGCGAACGAACCTGGGTCTGAGCTTCGGCTTTGCTTCGTGGCTCCGCATCGTGCAGATCTTCGCAATTCCTTTTGTTTTCATTTCGGTGACGACGGCGGCCTACTTCGGCATGCCGCAGGAGAAGAACAATCAGGTTGCCGGGTTGATCAACTTCGCCAGGAACCTGGGGGGCTCGATCCTGATCTCGCTCACGAACGCCTTTGTGACGGAGAGCGCGCAGTTCCATCAGAACTCGTTGATTCAGCAGACGTCTGAGTCTAACCGCAACTTCCAACAGATGGTGGGACAATACACCGGCGCATTGACCGGGAGGCTGGGCCCTGCCAACGCGCCTTTCGGCGCCCGGACGCAGATCTACACGCAACTTCAACATCAGACACAGGCATTGGCGTATGTGGACGTCTATTACGTCCTTTCTGCCGCTTCGGCACTAATGATTCTGGCCACGTTTCTTCTGGATAAGAACAAGCCAGGCGGGGGCGGCGGGGGCGGCGCTGCCATGCATTGATCGGGTTGACATTTGGGTCAGCGGGTCAGCAAAACTCCTATGGGCTGCTCGGGAAGTGGGACGGAACTTCATGGCCTGCGTGGATTCAACTGATCGAATATCGGCGCTTTTGGTGCGAGCTTTGGCCGCCAACCTGTGCACTGCCATCCCGGCTGGAGCCAATGTTTACATGCTGAAGCATGTGCTTCACGGCTATGAGGATGAAGCCGCAATCGGGATCCTGCGCAACTGCCGGGCTGTTCTGCCGCCCGAAGGCCGTCTCCTTGCGATCGAATTCGTGCTACCGGATATCGTCGATCATGCCGATCTGGAGTTGGAGTGTCGTTTGATGAGCGACCTGAACATGCTAGCCGTCACCGGAGGCAAAGAGCGCAGCGCGGTCGAGTGGAAGGCCTTGCTGAGCAGTGCAGAATTCGAGTGTCGAAGCCTCATTCCGATTCGGGAGAGTTGGTTTCGATTATCGAGGCCGCGCCGCAATGCTGATCTCTGGCAGACGACTTCGTTGAGCATCTGTCTGTAATCGCTGCGTTGGGCATCGCTGCGTTCGGGAGCCCATTTCATACCAATTGCCGGCGAGGTGAGCTTTTCAGTAACTGCGCCCTAGGCGGATCGAGCTGACCCGCTGACAAGGTTTGAGCGTTTTGCCCCTCGTTTGCACGCTATGTTACTCTCGAAGTAGACACTTAGAGAGTGGACTAGATAGAGAATGAGGAGTAGCCGCTGACGTGCTGGCAACTGAAAAAAAGGCTGATGTCATTACGCGCTTCCGCACCCATGATTCCGATACGGGTAGCCCTGAAGTGCAGATCGCGATTCTCAGTGAGCGTATAGGCGAACTGACAGAACACTTTAAAACGCACAAGAAAGATCATGCCTCCCGGCGCGGTCTTCTGATGCTGGTAAGCAAGCGCCGCCGTCTTCTGGACTACCTGAAGACAAACGACTCTGCGCGGTACAGAGATGTTATCGGCAGACTAGGTATTCGCAAGTAAGCACGTGCGCTCACTTGCTATTTCAGTTTAACGCGCAGCAGCGTCAGGATAAGCCGCCTACGGGTGTGGCTCAAAGTATGAGTTTACCGCTTAGGGAGCGGTACCGCTCCCAACTTATCTCGTCCTTCCGGCATGCCCATGCATGAGGTTCTTCTGCGTGAGTTTCGTCCGCGAGCGAGCGCGACGGCACGCATCCTGTGCTCTTTCCACTGCTGCCATTCATCGCACGGCCTTCCGGCCGCATGTGCGCCTTTCCAGAATATGAGGCTTTTATGAAACAAGATGTGACTGTCGAGCTTGCCGGTGGCAAGCGGCTGACATTTGAAACGGGCCGGATGGCCAAGCAGGCTTCGGGCGCAGCGCTCGTGAGCTCGGGTGACACTGTCGTTCTCGCAACCGCTGTGGCCGCCCCTGATCCGAAAGAGGGCATCGACTTCTTCCCGCTCACGGTCGATTATCGCGAGTACACCTATGCCGGTGGCCGCATTCCCGGAGGCTTCATCAAGCGCGAAGGCCGGCCGAGCGAAAAAGAGGTCTTGACCTGCCGCCAGATCGACCGCCCGATCCGGCCGCTCTTCCCGAAAAACTTCCGTAACGAGACACAGGTGATCGCGCTGGTCTTTTCTGCCGATAAGGAGAATGACCCGGATGTGATCGGCATGAATGCGGCTTCGGCTGCGCTCGCACTCTCGGATATTCCATTTCACGGTCCAGTGGGAGCGGTGCGCGTCGGTCGTGTCGGAGACGAGTTCGTCATCAACCCTTCGTATGCGGAGCGGCGTGACAGCCTGCTCAACATCATGGTCGTCGGCACCAAGGACGGCATCGTGATGGTGGAGAGCGGCGCCAACCAGGTGAGCGAAGAGCTGGTGGTGGATGCAATCGAGTTCGGGCATGGAGAGCTCAAAAAGATCTGCGCCGGAATTGAAGAGCTAGTTGCGAAGGCGGGCAAGCCCAAGCGCCAGGTCGCCGAAGTGGAGCAGGACCACGAGTACCTTGCCTCACTGCAGGCGAAGGTGGGCGACCGTCTGAAGGACGCGCTGGATACCGAGAAGCACGGCAAGGCGGAGAGCTACGCGCTGGTCAAGCAGATCAAGGACGAGCTGGCGAAGGAGCTGCCGGCCGATCAGCCGGACGCCAAGAAGAAGCTGTCCAAGTACTACGAGCTGATGCGGGAACGCATCTTCCGCGAGCAGGTTACGAAGGAGCGCGTCCGTCCAGACCGCCGGGCCTTTGACAAGATTCGCCCCATCACGATCGAGGTAGGTGTACTGCCGCGCACGCACGGGTCCGCACTGTTCACGCGCGGTGAGACGCAGGCGCTGGTCACTTGCACGCTGGGCACGACTGACGACCAGCAGCGGCTCGAGAGCTTCGAGGGCGAGCAGAAGAAGCGGTTCATGCTGCACTACAACTTCCCGCCGTTCTCCGTCGGAGAGACGGGCCGCATGACCGGTGTGGGACGGCGCGAGATTGGGCACGGCGCCTTGGCCGAACGCGCCATCACCGCCGTGCTGCCGAGTGCTGAAGAGTCACCCTACACCTATCGCATCGTCTCGGACATTCTGGAGTCGAATGGATCGTCCTCGATGGCGAGCGTGTGCGGCGCCAGCCTGGCGCTGATGGATGCTGGCATTCCGCTCAAGGACTCCGTAGCCGGTATCGCGATGGGTCTGGTGAAGGAAGGCGATAACTATGCCATCCTGACCGACATCGCCGGGGCGGAAGACCACTACGGCGACATGGACTTCAAAGTCGCTGGAACACGCGCCGGGATTACTGCTCTACAAATGGACATTAAGATCATGGGCATCACCGGGCAGATCATGCGGGAGGCGCTGGAGCAGGCGCGGCACGGCCGGTTGTTCCTGCTGGACACGATGGAGGCAACGCTGCGGGAGGCGCGCGAGCAGAAGTCGCAGTTTGCGCCGCGTATTCACACGCTGCAGATTCCGACGGACAAGATCCGCGACCTGATCGGACCGGGCGGCAAGACGATTCGGGGCATCATTGAGGCGACGGGCGTCAAGATCGATGTCGATGACACCGGCCGGGTCAATGTGGCGTCGAGTGATGCCGACGGGCTGAGCAGAGCGATCGGCATGATCAGCGATCTGACTGCCGTTCCGGAGATCGGAAAGACTTACTTGGGCAAAGTCGTCCGGCTGGCGGAGTTCGGTGCGTTTGTCGAGATCTTCCCGGGTACGGACGGGCTGCTGCATATCAGCGAGATCGCAGAGCATCGCGTCAAAGAGGTGAAAGACGAGCTGAACGAGGGCGACCAGATCATGGTGAAGGTTCTTGCGATCGAGGGCAACCGCATCAAGCTTTCGCGCAAGTCGCTCTTGAAGGAACAGCGGCAGAAGCTGGGCCTTCCCGAGCCGGGAGCGCAGGGCGGCCAGGTCCCCGACATGGCCGCTTCAAGGATGGCAGCTGGCGGCGACCAACCACGTGAGCCGCGACCGGAACGGAGTGCGCGTCCGGAACGGCAAGATCGTCCGGAGCGGCAGGAACGGGCTCCTGTCGAACGCCAGCCTGACCGTCAGCCGAGCTCGAATGCCAGCACCATCATGATCGAGGGCGGGGAAGACTCCGAGGACTTCGAGGATGAGGTGGGAGGCGACGAAGACGAGCCAAACTTCAATCGTGCCGACGATGCTGGCACGCCTGCAGTGCCGGGGCAGGCAGCTGGCGCGGGCGGGGCGAACGGGGCACGCCGTCGCCGTCGCCGCGGTCGTGGTCGCGGTCCTGGAGGTGGAACAGGAAGCGGACCGGGGACCGGAGGCGGTACCCCCGCCCCCGGCGGACGCCGGTAAGAGAATGACTTAAGGGCTGCGCTTCGGCGCAGCCCTTACTGCTTTACCTTCCGAATGAAGCCCGATGGTGAAATCTAACTGTTACCCAAGCGCCAATAATGAGCTTAGCCATCTAGCGCAATTACTCCACCTGTACTTCCGACGAGAGAAGAGAAAGAACCTTCGGATCTTCCCAACTGTGCGCGAATTGAGCGCTTCGCATGCAATCTATCGTCTATGCTCACTCCATGGATCCGATCATCAAGGCCGCCGTCCCGGTTCTGCCGGCTGCTGACACAGCCAAGTCGCTGGAGTGGTGGACTGAGGTTTGCGGTTTTATCGAAACCTTTCGCTATGGCACTCCACCAACTTATGCGGGGATTCATCGCGGCGACGCGGACCTTCATATATCCGGTATGGATGACAGAGAACTTGCACGAACGGTCGGCGAACAGACGATGGTGCGAGTCATCGTAAGAGGCATTGAGGCCATGTACTCCGAATATCAGAGACGAGGCGGCAAGTTGCACCCCAACGGCCCTTTACAGACAAAGCCCTGGGGTACAAAGGAGTTTGCCGCGATTGACCCAAACGGCGTGTGCGTGACCTTCCAAGAATGAGTGCGGTTGTCGACAGCTGCTATCAGTCCACGGGACCGGCGCGAAAGCAATGTTTCCGTATTGCCTATGCTGCATGAGAGCGCCTGATCGTGTCTCAACAGTCCCTGGGCATTACCTCCAAAGCAATACGTTTCGCAACAAGAGCCTAAACATACCGTTTTGATGTTGGTAAAGTGACCTCTTCAATGCGACCGCGCACCCTAGCTGGTTTTGCAACACTTGCGCTGCTATGGGGTTCCGAGTGGATGCTCCTTCCGGTGCTGCAATGGCTGCCGCCGCTGCAGGTGGCGGCGCTTCGTTGTGGTGTTGCTGCGTTGGCGCTGTCGCCGTGGGCGGTCCGCAGCCGGGGGCGACTGCGGTGCTCGCTCGGTGTCAATGCGTTGCTGGGAGTGACGCTGATCGCTGTGCCGCAGATACTGGAGGGCTGGCGTCCAAGCGCCATCTCGCCAGGGCTGGTTCTCACCATTCTGGCTGCAATCCCGCTGCTCACGGCAGTGCTGGAAGGGTCGCCCCGGGTCTGGTTTCCGGGTGCGCTGTTGGGGCTTGCGGGTATTTCGTTTGTTGCAGGAGATTCCCTGTCGTTTTCTCTCGATCAGTGGCCAGCTGCCGTTGTTTTTTTGGTAGCGGCAGGTCTCATCAGCGTCTCCGCCGTGATCGCACGGCGGCGGCTGCGTGAAGCTCCGGTGGGCGGTAGCGTCTTTGTGCAGATGAGCGTGGCCACGCTGGTGCTGGGGGTCGCGAGTCTATGGGAGAGTCCAGGGGGGCAAGCGTGGTCACTCTCAGCGGGAGTGACGGCAGCCCTCTCCGGCCTGTGCGGATCGGCTCTCGGTTACGTGCTGTTCCTGTGGCTCCTGCAGCGGATGGACGCGGTGCAGGTGGGCGCGCTGCGCTGGATGCAGACGGTGGTTGCCACGGCGGAGTCAGCGCTGTTACTGCGGCAACAGCCGGGTTGGCAGATGGGGCTCGGCCTGGTGGTCTCGGTCGCGAGTACAGTCTGGCTCATGCGGAGCCGTCCCGAAGAGGAGGCTACGTTAATGCTTCAGATTACCGGTGGTCCGCCCACTGCTGAATGACTGCCGTCATCTAAGCAGGCTGGGGTAAACTGCTGTCGATGAGCGCGTCGATGTACATCGTGGTAGAGGGCGAAGACCCGGGCTTTGACATCTTCGTCAACGGACGTGCGCTTGCCCGCAATGAAGATGCGCTGGAGAAGCTGGCCGCGAAGCTTGGCGTGAAACCGATGCTGGAGTTTTTCTCAGCCGATGAGAACTCGATGGCGCTGCTGCTAGAAGAGGGCGCCGGCGATCCAGAGTGGGCCAAGACCCTGCCGCCCCCACAGTGGTTTGCACCCGAAGATGGCCTGATCACTCTATGTACACTGCTCGATTTTCTGCGGGATCACCCAGTCGCCATGGGCAGTGAAACACCGGAGATCGTGAAAGAAGCAGAAGAGTTTGAGCGTGTTCTGCGTAAGACCGCGCAGCGCCATCTTCGGTGGCAGCTGGCTGTGAGTTGGAAGTAAAGTTTGGTTCTAAAATCGGCGAATCTAAGCGCTTCGCGCTAACCCACCCTTTGCGCTCTGGTAATAACAAGTACAAAGCAGCGGTTTGACGCAAAGGATGGGGCACCCGGGTGTTTGCCGATTTGCTAATGTTTCCAAGCGCCTAGCAGCCGTCGCAGCACGATCAGCTCGCCGGTGTGATAGCTGGTGTGGTCGGCCACGAGCAGAATTTCGCGCAGCAGGGTTTCACCATGTTTGCCCCAGGGAATGCTGGCGTAGAGATTGCTCTCTGGGTCTTTCACCAAATCCTCAAAGCTTTTGAAGTCTGCCTCGAGTCCGCGGATCGATGTGTTCCAGGCTTCAGCGGAGGAGGGAGCCGTCTCCTTCGGCCAGTAGTCGTCCGGCCACTTCTTTTCCTGGTAGTTTGAATCGGTCGAGAAATCCAGCAGGTCGTGTACAGCGATGCGCATATGTTCGAGCAGCTGCCAGGCGGAGTAGGGAAGTCCGTATGGCCGATCCCCGGCACGCTCCATCGGGAAGTTGTCGAGAGCTGAGCTGACATCTGCATGCGCCTGTCCGCCCTTGAGTAAGTTGACCAGTTGTTCGCGAAGTGCTTCGTCGTCTGCTGCCATCGTCGTCTCCTATTCAGTGAGATGCGTCGCTGCACGCAAGATGAATGGCTACTCCGGCGTTTCAACCATCTTCTCTTTTTCGGCGATGGCTACGCGCTCGTGCTTGATATCGAGGCGTAACCGCCCGAAGGCGCTCATGTACAGATTGGAGACCCATACAAGCGCAAAACCAGCGACGAGATAGCCACGCCAGTCGTTGTAGAGCAGCTTGAACCGGGTGATGGCGAGGAAGAAGAGCGTGACGTAGTGGCTGAAGCAATATTCGCAGGTGAAGAGATAGAAGAACTTCCGTTCGACGAGCCGGTGGCAGTCTTTGCTCTTGGACTCGCAGTACTCGCGCGGTTCCCGAAAGACCTCTTCATGGGTGATAGTCCAGGCGATGCAGGCGATCGGAATGCTGAGCACAAAAAGTGTGAAGAGCTGCGCGCCGAAGTTCATCACTGCCGCCATGTCCGGTCCGGGTTGCCGCTGCAAAGCATACGTTTGATCTCTCCATCGCTTCCGTAGGTTGAGCTATGTCAATGACTGTGATGCGGGGACCCGGGATTGGGCCTCTGGTCTGGTCGCCAACTGTATCGGCGGGAGGGTACGGGAGGATGGAGTGCAAAGCAAAAGGACCACCGCATGCGGTGGTCCTTTTTGCTGGTGAGGCCTATTGCACGATGACTTGCAATGGCAGGTTGTGAATGATCTTTACGCCTCCTGTGGGAGTCGCGGTGGCGGTGACGATGACGGTGTAGTTGCCGGCCAGGACCTTAGTGGCGGCGGCAGGCGTAGCACCGTTGGAGCCGTTGATGGAGTTGCCGCCCGAGGTGCCGGTGGTTCCAATGCCGCCCGTGGTGCCGCCGGCTGTTCCCGTAGCGTTGCCGGTGCCGCCGGTGGGGCCGACGCCAGCCGCTGCTTGGGTGCTGAAGCCTTTGGCCATGTTCATGCTGCAGCCGGTGGCTCCGAGCGAGACGCAGACGGCGATGAAGGCGCCGAGAATGGACTGCCAGTGACGACGGCGTCCTGGGAGACCGCAGAGGAAGATGCAGGCCAGTGCGGTGCTACCTCCGGCGATCCACCACCGCGAAGCGGGAAGCGTTTGAGTGCCGCCCTGAGCGATGGTGAAGCCGGGCGCAGCCGATACGGTGAGAGTGGTTCCGGTGATGCCGGCAGAGCCGAGCGTCAGGGACCCCGCACCGAGACTGCACTGAAGGCCTGGCTGATTCAGCACAGAGCAGGTCAGAGCGACGGGAGTGGTTCCTGAGAAGTTATAGATAGAGGTCAGCTGCAGGTTGTAGATAGCCGATCCATTTGTCGGTGAAAGAGGCATCTGTGTGGACTTATATCCTGCGTTGACCGCCACGTCCGATTGGAGAGAAAAGTCCGCGGAGGTGCGGTCGTCGATGACGTTGAGGGTGGTTGTGATGGATTTATCCGAAGCATTAAGAGGGCAGAAGACGAACAAGAAACAGCTGGGGTCTCCAAATTGAGGGTCGCTCTTCTGGGTGGAGTAGTTTGCGGTGAAAGTTACAGAACCGCTCGGAAGGTTAAGATAGCCGTTCGTTTTGCTGATTGGGAAGTTGACTGTCTGTCCGGTCACGTTCTGCGAGCCAAGGGAGACCCCGTTCGCAAAGAGAGTGAGCGATCCTTGAGCGGCGTTCAGGGTGGCTCCAAAGCCGTTCTGATACGTGACGCTGATTCCTACACTCAGGTTTTGCGTGATGCCGATTGAAAATGGCAGGTTCGTGAACCTGATGGAGGTGGTTCCTGTGCCATCATTGTCTAAATTGCCGATGGTCACAGTGTTCGAGGTCGACGAGGCGAAGTTGGAGTTTCCCGCGTATATTGCTGTGTACGTTTCGGGAAGGCCGCTTTGCTGTGGCTGAACCGTACCCACAGCGATGCTGTTCCCCTGCGCGTCATATGTCGATGTGAGCGCAACCGTGGCGGATTCTGTGGCCACAGCACCATTGTTTCTGCGGTACTGACCGGTGAGTGTAACTGTTCCCGTAGGAGCCGCGCCATTTTCTAGCAGTAGAGTACCGTTGCTCGTGACCGCCTGGCCAGCAACGACTACTGTGAAAGTGTTAGGTGGGTTTCCGAAACTCGCGTGATTCGTTCCGTCCGAAGAGTAGATCGTGGTGGTGGTGGGTGCTTGTGCCACGCTGAAGACGAAGGGCTTGGTGGAGCTTGCCTGGAAACTGGCGTCGCCAGAGTAGGTGAAGACCAGAGAGTGTGTCGCGGTTCCCGTATTGAGGGATAGGTGGTTGGAGTTGAAGGTCGCGGTGCCTTCGGAGTTGATGGGCAGCGTGGCGATGGTTGCGCCGTTGTCCGCAACAGAGATCGATCCTGTCGGAACGCCCACGGCGTAGTACCCGCCAGTCAAGCTGAAGGGTCCCACGGTGATCACCACTGGCGATCCAAAGGGAACTGTCTTCGCGCCGGTGTTGTCGCCAGAGTAATAGACGTTATGCATCCCGGCTATGACGTCCAGCTTAGAAGACTCTGGTGTGACGATGAGCGTTTGCGGGGCGGAGATGCTGGCAGCGTACTTCTGATCGCCACTGTAGCGAGCATAGATCTGGTAGGTGCCGCCGGGGAGGTAGTAGTTTCCCGGCTCGGTTACAGTATTGCTGCCGGTGGGCAGAGTGCCTGTAGGCAGACTGAGCGCCTCGATTCCAGACTGCGCTGGCAGCGGATTGGTGCTGTAGAAGCCGATGTCGCCGGTCGGGGTAGTACGAAGCTGGGTCGTGCTTTGCACCGTAGCGCTGAACGCCACCGGCTTGCTGTGCTGAATGGTGGTCAACGGCTTGCCAGTCGAGGCATTAGTCATGGTAAAGATGATCGAGGAGCCTGTAGTGTTCGGCGCGATCCAGTGCGTGATGAGGTTTGAGATGTCCAGACTACCGATGCCGGTGGCAGCATCAAAGTTCGGGCCAGCGGCAAAGCCGCCGACCGGACAGTTGCTGCTGCAAGGCATGGTGTTGCTGCCCAGAGTGACGTCGTGGTAGTACACGGTGCTGGCCTGCCCGTTTGTAATCGTGCCGGGGGAGAAGGTCGAAGCGTAGTTGTAGAGCGTCGGGTTGGCATTGCCGAGGCGGTAGTTTGCGCTCTTGAAGTTGTATTCAAGGACAAGAGCCATGGCGCCGGCAAAGACCGCGCTCGAGGCTTCCGTGCCGCCGGAGAGAGTAAAGGCCGGAGTGGTGCCGCCCGCGCAATCGCTATCTGCGATACAGAAGAGGTATGCCGTGTTATTGGCGCCTTCAGTGAAGCCCGGGCCGCTGCCGGCAAAGAAGGAGATATCGGGAATCACACGCGATGTTGTCGTGGTGCTGCCGGAAGAGGTAGGCAGACTCCCGGAAGCGACGCCTAGCTGATAGGCGGGCATGGGGTATGGCCCGATGACCGGAGCTCCATCGAGGCCGTTGGGGTAAGTGGAAGAGCCGAGAGTGCTGATACCGCCGCCTCCCGCGAGAAAGGCTGGGTTAGAGGGATTGAGGTTCGCCTGAGAGCCGCCGGGATTGGAGTCATTCCACACCTGCTCGGGAATGTACCCCTTGGCTGACGCGAAATTGCTGTTGGTGGCAGCCCAGTAGGTGTTCGGGTTGCCGTTGTAGTAGAAGTCGGTTCCACCGACAGCGGTCACGTAGGGAGATGAAGCGTACGCGTTAACTGCTGTTCCAGTGGCGGAACCTGTGTCGCCTGGCGCGTCACAGGCAGAGGCTCCAGAATTGCCCGTGGCTGCCACAACCGTGATGCCTTGCGCGGTCGCCTGTCTCAAAACGGAGGAGATGAAAGCGTTGCTTGCACCTAGATTGGATTCACAGGCCTGATAACCGATCAGCAGCACCTGCACGGCGTTGTCATCCATGGCGCGTAGAAGTGCGAAGTTGATACCACTGTCGTAGTTGAGATTCGGGTCCGCCGAAACGGACGCTGAGACATAGTAGTTCACTGCCGCATTGGGGGCGACAGCGTTGATCAACTCGATCTGCTTATAGGCAATCACGGCATCCGCGGTCACTCCTGGATCGTTGCCGTCCACAATCACCGTGGGCGCGGTTTGCGGAAGCGCAAAGGTGTTCTGGTAGTTATTGATGGTCGCGAGATTGATGTTGGAATCGCCCACAACGCCGATCGTGACACCCTGCCCACCGGCGCCGAGCAGTGTCCCGTCGGGCTGCGCCGCGTTGGGTGCCGGAATGTCGTAGATGGTGTGCAGGTCCCCCGGGGCAACTGCAAACAGACCGCCCCCGAGCGAGCTATTCGGCGTAGCGGTGGCAAAGGGGTGAGCTCTGTGGGTGACAGAATCGAAGGAGGCTCGTATGCTCTGGGCCTCAGGTGTGTAGTTCAATTTTTGAGAAGAGCCGAATCCGGAGACCACCGGGGCCAAGGCGGCAGGCACCTGCGCATCGCCGACGTTCGCGTAAAAGGTCTTGCCTTTGGTGCTGAACTGGTGAACCTCAGTGTGGAATGTCGAACGGAGCTGTCCTGCTGTGCCGGATATCTCGATCGCCGATTTGTTGGAGAAGACCCGGCCGACCTGGAAGCCATGGGACTGGAGATAGCCGGTCACAGCTTGTACGTCGCTGTCAGCAACGCCAAAGCGCTTGCCGAACTCTTCCGGAGAGAGCCAGTGGTGGTACTGTGCCGATTTGGGATCCTGCTGCTGCTGGATCAGGTGCTCCAGTTCGCGGTCCTGGTCCGGAGAACGCCTGAGCATCAGCATCATGTGGCTAGTGAGGGAGTCTGGAGCAGCACCCTGGTCTCTTGCCGAACGTGACAGAGTGGGCGCAGTGCCTTTTAGCGTCACAGCCGCTGTCTCTTCTACGGCACGGAGGACCCGAGGCTGTACTTGTCCCCACAGTGCCTGTGTGCCAAGGGCGGAAGGCAGCCCGAGCAACATGGACAAGAGCGAGAAAGTTTTGAATGAAAAAGCAAACGCGCGTGACATAGGCATCCTGTAACGAACCGGCCGCCTGGAGGGCACGGCCTTCCCGTGTGTGTGCTGGCAATCAATTCAATGAACGAGCAGGAATTCATCCTGACCGTTGCAAAGGGGGAGAGCTGCGTGGTCAGTATGTCAGCGGGAGGAAGCGTTGCCTGTGCCACGAAAGTGCCAGCAGCCTGCGACAAACGTCGGAGTGTCGCGACGCGGATATGCAGCCAGAGAAGAGCGCAAACGACCTGAGTAACGTCCATCCGCTCGCCGGAGTAGCGACTCAGTCACTGAGCTATTTGGAGTTGGTGCCGGCAGTAGCTAGGGTGATCACGCGTTCGCGAGGAACTGCTGCATGCGCATGCAGGGGAGGCGAAGCTGCATTGGAATGAGTAAATGAATGCGTGCAGAATTTGTATTAAAGTTCCAGCCAAATTAGCCGATATAGGAATTTAGCATAAGTGCCAGATTGGGGAGTCTGGCGTTGTGTGCAGGTCTTACGGAATACGGCGGCGGCGATCAGCTGTAATCAGCGGAAGGAGTTAGAGCGCGATCCAGCCAGCACGAATGGCCAGGAGCGATGCAACGAGGATGATCATCCACAGAATGACGCCCTGAAACATGGGTCGCGGGCCGACCTGCTTCAACGTTTTCTTGGAAAGACTGGAACCGATCAGAAAGAGGGTGACCGTAAGGCCCAGGCGGCCAAGACGGCTGAGCTCGGGGTAGATGGGCGATAGCAGATGGAAATAGGTTTTCGCGACGGCGGCTAAGCAGAAGAAGAGGATGAACCAGGGCCATTGAATCTTGGTCTTGCTTTTCGCGAAGTACGCGGTCAGGAGGGCGAGTGGCACAATCCAGAGGGCTCGCGCGAGCTTGACCGTGGTGCCTACGGCGAGCGCCTGCGGTCCGTACTTGGCTGCCGCGCCTACTACGGAGCTAGTGTCATGAATGGCGAGGGCAGCCCACAGACCGAACTGTGTCTGTGACATGTGCAACGCAAGGCCGATTAGCGGGAAGAGGAGCAGCGCTACGGAGTTCAGGACGAAGACCGTGCCCAGGGAGATGGCAATCTCTTCATCGTTCGCTTTGGTGATGGGGGCGATCGCGGCGATGGCGCTGCCGCCGCAGATGGCCGTGCCGGCGGTGATGAGAAACGCTGCTTTGTCGCCCACCCGGAAGACCTTACCCAGCAGGGTACCGAGGACCAGGGCGGTCGTGATGCTGATCGCGGTGTAGATAAAACCGCTGCGGCCGGCATGCACCACCTCGCTCAGGTTCATGCCAAAGCCAAGAGCCACCACGGATGCCTGTAGCAGAAAACGCGAGAGGGAACGGCTGTCGGCGGCATATGGGTGAACAAAGCTGAAGCCATAAGCCAGCCCGCAGAGCAGCGCGACGGGCGGCGAGAGTAATCCGGATGCGGCGAGAATAATGCCGACAAAGAAAATCGTCTTGGTATTCATCTCTATTGAGTGTGGGCTATAGACGAGCGCTTGTCTAAATAGGAACCGTGATGACCCGTTCCCGTGGCTGATGGCTCGAATCAAATAGCGGCGAGGTGGTAGCTTCGGGAGACGGAGAACTTCCGGCTGAAGGTCTTCCGCGCGGTGGCGAAGCACTTTAACTTCAGGCGAGCGGCAGAGGAGTTACTGCTCACGCAACCGGCGGTGACGCAACAGATCAAGGCTCTGGAAGAGGACTGGTGGCCGGTTCGCTTTGACGGCGGAAGCAACGCTTCTGCTCGACTGTGCGGAGGGCTATGGCGGCAAGTTGTGCGCGCTCATTCACGAGCGGCACGGAAGTTCCATCCTCTTCCGCCATTCGTAAACTACGCTGCAGTCATTGAAGCCCGAGCCCAAGAACATGATGCTCTCCTTTTAAGGTTACAACCTCTCGATAGCCTTGACAGACTCCAACGAACTGCTCTACAGTCAATCGTTATTTTTATTAACCCTGATTTAACTTTAAATATTTAACACAGCTGTTTCCATCAGGCTTGGAGAGGGATGCTCAAACGAGCTTGCCCCACTCATCCTTGTGACGAAGAATCAACCATCACGAGAGTTGTCGCGGAGGGAATCGTATGCTGAAAAAGTCTGTTGTGCTGCTATTCATGGGCATGTCTTCAGTGGCTTTGTATGGCCAATGGCCCCCGGTTCATGCCTACAAGACTGTCAGCGACATTGTTACCAAGGAGGATGGGAAGGTCTTCAAAAGCCTAAGCATCAGCGACTACTATCGGTCCCAAAGCGGCTCGGAGCTTACAGTCACGGCCCCAACCTCTGCGAATGAAGTCATCACCGCCAAGACTGGCGAGCTATATGACAGTGACAGTCGTTCGGTGTATGGGCTCGATTACAGTAAGCGGACAGCAGAACGGCTCCACACACTTCCATCCGCCAAACAATTTAGTACCCACACTAGTATTGAAGAGAAGAATGTCCTTGGACACGAGACCATCGCGGGAATCGAATGTGTCATGCTGCCCATGACGATGTACGGGCGCCAAATGGGAACGGTCTGGCTCGACGCCAAAGATGACCTCATCGTGAAGATGGTATCGACCATACAATTCGTAGGGGACAAAGCCAAGACTTACCGGGTGGTGGAACTTTCCAATGTCGACCTCAACTACAAACCCGACCCGTTGTTGTTTCACATTCCGTCTAACTTTTCCCAACTGCCAGGAACGGGACAGTGATGGAGAACGCGCCATCGCGGCACGTGTCTGACTGGAGCGAGTTGGGCAGCGGCGTCGTGCAGTGTGCTTGGGCACTCATTCAGTAGAGCGATTTCATCACCTGGCCGGACCATGCCCTCGATGAGCACGGCCGTGTAGACTCCGGCTTTGCCATCATGCGCGCGGGAGTGAGCCCGGGTGGAAGTGCCTCCGCCTGCTCCAGATTGGGTGGCTTGGTCATCTGCTTGGAGTTCCGATAGGCAGGGCAGTAAAGAAGCATTCTTTCCTGCTCACGACCGGTGAGAAAGGGAAATCCTTCACGCGCTGCCGCACTATGAAAGGCGTAAAGGCGATCGCCATAGACGCCAGAGAAACCGACAAAGGCCGCCGGCAACTCTTCGCCGCGCATGCTTTTAACCGGATAGCGCCAGAGGCTCTCGACTCGTCCAACGATTGTCATGTGTTGCTCCTCGCCGGCTATTTCAACCGCGCGTTCCACGGCCTCTAAAATCTTTCATCCGCCGCTTGGTCTCCTCGAGCTGGCCTAAATTGGTCCAATATATCGCAGCTCCGAAGTAATGCGGTTCATCCATTCTGCCGGCTGGAGCGTTCTCATTGTGCGCCACTTAAAAATCGCGCACTCAATAAGGAGAACATTTTGAAAGCTACAACACAGATGAGAGATGCGGGGCTTTATGTAGACTCCCACGTCGCATCGTGGATGGCTCGAAACAGTGTGCTCCTGACGCGTATCGCTCTCGGCGTCGTCTTCTTTTGGTTTGGCATCTTGAAGTTCTTTCCCGGGCAAAGTGATGCCGAGCAATTGGCAGCGCAGACCATCTTCAAATTGACCGCTGGGCACATAACGGCTTCTTTTTCTCTACCCATTCTAGCGACCTGGGAGTGCCTGATTGGCCTTGGACTACTCTCGGGTTATTTCCTGCGCGGAACGCTTCTGCTGCTGTTTTTACAGCTGCCCGGCACGTTTATGCCGCTTTTCTTGTTTCCCGCTGAGACATGGAAGCATGTTCCCTACGCACCGACGCTACTCGGGCAATACATTATCAAGAATCTGGTGCTTGTCTGCGCTGGTCTACTCGTGGGAGGAACAATGCGCGGTGGAAGAGTGATTGCCGATCCACAGGCCGCAAATGGCGCCCATCGGGTGCAACATATCTCCGAAAGATTCCGCCGGAGGTTTGGGTTAGAGCCGAGACCCGCTTATAAGTCTCTGGCCCGCACACGCATTTAGAAAACTCCACTAAGTCTGCGCAGCGTGAATTGCAGCCCTCAGAGGCTAAAGCCTGGTTCTGCCGCCAGCATTTACGGATGGGCTGGAAGCCCGTCCCCTCCAAAGGCCGCACTCAATCAGAATTTCTTATCACGATTAATAGAAACAATTTCAGCGGTGGAGCTTAGCGCAGTTATGCAAATCGCGCGTCAGGCCTGAGCGACTGCCTCGGCTGCCTCTCGTTTGCTGCCGAAGATATTGCCCATCCGCCGGATCTCTGCGCCTACGCCGCGCAGCTTCTCTTCGATGCGTTCGTAGCCGCGATCGATGTGATAGACGCGGTCGATAATCGTCTCGCCCTCGGCGACCATGGCGGCCAGAACCAGCGAGGCAGAGGCGCGCAGGTCCGAACACATCACGGCAGCAGAGGAGAGTGGGGTTTTGCCGCGCACTGTTGCGACTCGGCCTTCAACCTTGATGTTCGCGCCCATCCGGACCAGTTCCTGTACATGCATGAATCGATTCTCGAAGATGTTTTCCTTGACGACGGTGGTGCCCTCCGCCTGGGTGGCGAGCGCCATGTACTGCGCTTGCATGTCGGTGGGGAAGCCCGGGTACTCTTCGGTGGCGATGTCGTTGGCCTTGAGCTGACCCTCGCTGCGCACGCGAATGCCGTCTCCTTGCACGTCGATGCGCACGCCGCAGGCCTGCAGCTTGGTAATGACGGAACCAAGGTGGGTGGGGTTGCAGCTGGTGACCATCAGGTCGCCGCCGGTGATTGCGCCGGCGACCAAAAAGGTGCCAGCTTCAATGCGGTCGGGGTTGATGCGATGGCGCGTGCCATGAAGCTTGTCGACGCCGTGAACGCGGATGATTCCGGTCCCGGCGCCTTGGATCTGCGCGCCCATGGAGACCAGCATGGCGGCAAGGTCGGTGACCTCCGGCTCGCGGGCGCAGTTCTCTAGCACCGTGTCGCCTTCAGCGAGGACAGCGGCCATCAGCAGGTCTTCGGTTCCGGTCACGGTGATCTTGTCGAAGACGATGTGCGCGCCCTTCAGCCGCCCGGTGCGCGCCTCGAGATAACCATGCTCCTGTGTGATCACCGCGCCCATAGCCTCCAGGCCTTTGATGTGGAGATCGATGGGGCGGCCACCGATGGCGCAGCCGCCGGGCATGGCGACGCGCGCCAGGCCGGTGCGGGCGATGAGAGGCCCAAGCACCAGCGACGACGCGCGCATGGTCTTGACGATCTCGTATTTGGCCACGGGATCGGAGAGCAGGCGGCAGGAGATGGCGGTGCGGTGCTGGGCCCGTCCGTAGCCGAGCTCGACCTCGGCGCCCATGGAGACCAGCAGCTTGCGCTCGGTCTCGATATCGCGGACTTGCGGGATGTTCTCGAGGATGACCTCGTCTTCCGTGAGAATGGCCGCGGCCATGCACGGCAGAGCGGAGTTCTTCGCGCCGGAGACGCGGATAGAACCGAGAAGGGGATTGCCGCCACGAATGACAAATTTTTCCATGATGAGGGGAGTCGCTCCTGCTAGAAGTTCAGTGTATTCGATCATGCATTGAAGGATTGGCGCAGAATAGTGCGAAATGTGGCGGGTATACGAGTGAGCAGAGGGACGTTGGAGAACGAGCGTAGGCAGAGAATGAGCGGTGGGTGTGAGACTGGACGGAGACCGTCGCGGCAAATGGGCTGGAGTTTGAGGTGCTGATGTGCGGAGTTGGGGAGACGCTCTGCCTGCTGCTGCATGGTTTTCCGGAGCACGCACTGTCGTGGCGTGAACAGATGCCGGTGCTGGCTAGCCTGGGATACCGGGTGTGGGCTCCGAACCAGCGCGGGTATGGCCGGTCGAGCCGGCCGGAGCGCGTCGCCGACTACGATATTAAGCATCTGATACGCGATGTTGCCGGGTTGATCGATGCTGCACAGGCGTCGGGAGCGAAAGGCACGGTGCTGATTGGGCACGACTGGGGAGCTGTGGTGGCGTGGTGCTTTGCTACGCGCCGGCTGCGGCCTCTGAAAGCACTGATCATTCTGAATGTCCCGCATCCGGTCTGCTACCTGAGGAGTCTGCGGCGGTGGGGGCAGCTCCGCAAGTCCTGGTATGCACTGTTCTTCCAGCTGCCCTGGCTGCCGGAGTGGCTAGGCAGTCGCCGGGGCGGTGAGCCGATTGCCGAGATGATGCTGCGCTCGTCCACCGCGCCACAGAGCTTTCCGCGTGACCTGCTCGAGGTCGTCCGTAGACAGGCAGCCGACATGCGGGGGTTGCAGGCGATGATCGACTGGTATCGTGCGGCTTTCCGGGGCGGCATGCGGCGGCAGCTGCGGCTGGGCTTTCCACGGATCGAGACGCGCACACTAATGATCTGGGGCGAGGAGGACGTAGCGCTGGAGAAGTTCACAACCTTTGGCACCAGCCAGTTTGTCAGAGACCTGCAGATTCGCTATTTGCCGGGGGTTTCGCACTGGGTGCAGCAGGATGCGACTGGAGAGGTAAATGTGGCGCTAAAGACTTTCCTCAGACTGCCTGAGAGTGAGTGGAATTGAGGTACGGATGCGCCTTCGGAGCATAAACCCACCTTTGCATACTAGGTTTAATGAAGGACGGGCTTGGGTTGGAGCGCAAAGGATGGGGCGTCCCACGGGTTGCCTTGAAATCAGAGTTCGAGGACGGTGTCTTCGACGGCGAGGCGCACATTGCCATCGGATTTTGCCAAGCGGCGGACGGCCTCTGGTTTGTCGACTCCGGCTTTGAGCATGACTAGCGCAACGGGTACGCTGCGGCCGGCGGACTTGATGGTGCGCACAGCGGTCTCTCGATCAATCCCGCAGGCGCGCATCAGGATGTTGATGCCGCGTTCGACCAGCTTCTCGTTCTGCATGTGCACGTTGACCATGAGGTTTTCGTACACATAGCCCAGGCGCGTCATGGCGCCGGTGGTGATCATGTTCAGGACCATCTTCTGCGCGGTGGCGGCCTTCATGCGCGTCGACCCCGAGACGACCTCCGGGCCAACCTCGGCCACGATGGCGATCTCTGCGGCTTGCGCAAGAGCGCTATTCTGATTGCAGGTGACAGCCGCCGTGGTGGCTCCGCGGCTGCGGGCGTATTCAACTGCCCCAACAACATAGGGGGTGCGACCGCTGGCGGAGAGGCCGATCACGATGTCTTTGCGCGTGGGACGACGGCGGGCGATATCGCGCTGACCGAGCTCGGGGGAGTCTTCGTTGACCTCCACCGCGGAGGCGACGGCCTTGGGACCGCCGGCGACGATGTACTGCACCGACTGGGGCGAGGTGGAGTAGGCGGGTGGGCATTCGGAGGCGTCCAGAGCGGCGATCCTGCCACTCGATCCCGCGCCGACATAGATCAGGCGACCGCCGTCACGGAGGCTGCGCGCTACGGCGTCAATAACTAGGGCGATCTCCGGGAGCGCCTTTTTCACAGCGTTGGCGATTTTGCCATCTTCGTGATTGATGATCCGGGCGATATCCAGAGCGGATTTGGTATCGAAGCCACGCGAAGCTTCATTGGAGCTTTCGGTGATAAGCGCATGAAGATCGGAGGATGAGTCGGATACCTGGTGTGCATCTTCAGCGAGTTCGGAGCGGGAAGGGGTAATGGTAGCCATAGTTGCGTTGTTCACTCTCCTTCCGATCTTATAGCGTGCGGCAAAAATCTGCTCCTCCCTTCTCGGATCACTCTAGGGTCACGAGGTTACCCAGGTGCGTACATCGCTCAATACACGTACCGTAGGAAGTACCTTGCCGGCGATGCTGTCATAAAAACGGGGACGGACCTCTCGAATCTTTTGGTTTTCGCGGTTGGGCCAGGTGCGGTTCGTCAGCAGAACTCCGGCCAGCCCCGCATCCAGGTCGATCCATAGTGATGTTCCGGTAAAGCCGAGATGCCCGACGGAGTGTGAGCTGAAGTAGTGTCCTGAAGAAGAAGGCGCTGAGGGAGTATCCCAGCCAAGTGCCCGGGAGCTGCCGGCCGGTTGCCCGGCGGCCTTGGTAAACAGCGTGATCGTCTCTGGCTTGAAGATGCGGTCGCCGTTAGCTGCCCGCCCACCTGAGAGCAGGCACTGCGAGTAGCGGAGGCAGTCGACTCCGTTCGAGAAGAGACCGGCATGCCCGCTGACGCCGCCCAGCGCGTGTGCGTTTTCATCATGCACCTCGGCGTGCCCGGTGCGATGGCGAAAGACGTCATCCTGCTCCGTGGGCGGGATCGAGTCTCCCCAGCCAGGGAGCGGGTGAAAGCGGGTGGAGTCCATGCAGAGCGGCTGGAAGACCTCGCGATGGCAGACGGTATCGATGCGCTCGGTCGCCAGGGACTCCAGGAGGCGGGTGAGCACGATGAAGCCGATGTCGGAGTACTCCACCCGGGTGCCTGGCTCTGCTTCGAGCGGCAGGCGGAGAGCAGCGTCATAGATTAACTCCGGCGTGTTTGCTGACTGCTTGTCCTCGAGTTGAAAGAGTGGGGCATACCCTGGGAGGCCCGAGGAGTGGTCGAGGAGCATGCGTACAGTCACGCGGTGGCGGGGGCTATCCGCGGTCTCACCGGCTACAAAGGCGGGGAGGATTTTGCCCACGGGCTGATCCAGAGTGAGGAGGTTGCGGTCGTAAAGGATCATGGCCAGAGAGGTGGCGGCGAGCGGCTTAGTGAGGCTGGCCAGATCATAGACAGTACTCGGGGTTACCACAGGAGCATCGGCCTCATAAGTGAAGCGTCCCAGTCCATCCAGGGCGACCACCTCGCCCGAGAATTGCACGCCGAAGGAGCAGCCAGGAAAGGCGCGGCCGGCAATGGCGTCGTTAAGCACCTGGTATGTGGAGGCGAAGCGTTCCCGCTGGTTAGCAGCGGAAGATGGGATTTTGACTTCGGGCGGTACCATGGAGGGTTAGATGGCACACGAAGGTCATGTGGCTCCGGCTAAAAAGAGCTACCGGAGTTTCACGTTCGCCGTCTATAAACATGGTAAAGCTCTTCGCGTATCGCGCCGAGGCAAAGCACTTAGGCTACGGCGCCGAACGCAGAGAACGGAGCAAAGGCATGGCTAGGATAAACATGGCAGCGGGCGTGGTGAGTGCGCTTTTGGCGCTCCCTATAGTGGGCGTGGCGCAGCAGGCGCCAGGGGCGCCCACCACCGCGCCAAGCGCGGAGACAAACGGAAGCCAAGCAGGATTTCCGACCACCGCGGCAGGAATTCCGGCTGCGGAAGCGGCGATGGCCGGGCAGACCTATACCGTTCCAACGGGAACCAAAGTGCTGCTTTCGCTCAAATCCGCCGTGAATACCAAGACAGCGAAGCCGGGTGATGGCGTTTATCTGGTCTCCACCTTTCCGGTCATCGTCGGCACCCATGTGCTGTTGCCGGTAGGAATGTACGTGCAGGGCGTGGTCGATCAGGTGCAGCGTCCCGGACGGGTCAAGGGTCGCGCTAAGCTGCTGATGCACTTCACCACGATGATCTTTCCCAATGGCCAGGTGGTGACCATCCCCGGCGTGGTGAATACACTTCCTGGCTCCAACGGACCGACTGTCAAGGATGGGGAAGGCACGATTGAGCAGGCGGGGAACAAGGGCCGCGACATGGCAAATGTTGCTAAGGGAGCTGGCATCGGGGCGACCGGGGGTGTAATCGGCGGGGCAGCGGCTGGTAGTCCTCTGGCAGGCGCGGGATACGGTGGCTTGGCGGGAGTGGCTGGCGGTTTGCTCTACACCATGTTTACGCGCGGCGATGAGGTGGTAATTCCCGAGGGCACCAGCCTCGAGATGGTAATGCAGCGGCCGTTGACGCTTCAGGCTTCGCAGCTCACCGGGATCAATGACGTGAATGGCAATCCGCAGTTCATGCCCGTGAGCGGACAGCAGCGGCCCTTGCCCAAGCCCGGCCACATGCTATGCCCGCCCGGCAGTTTAGGATGTAACTAAAGCAAGGTCGGTAACGATTGCTCCCGAAGGAGGGCAGCGATCGATTGCAGGTGAATGGAAGAGGAATGGCCAGAGGTGGAGCAGCACACGGGAAGCGAACACACTGGGAACGAAATAGATAGAGCCGAGCTAGCGTATGGGCTTCGCCAGCCGCGAGGATATAGGCTTTGGGCGCGGGATATCGTCATCTCGCTCTTCGCTTCCTTCTTCATCATCACCTTTCTGTACCAGCCGGTGAAAGTCGAAGGCACCAGCATGCTGCCGCGGTTGGAAGATCGCGACCGGCTTTTCATCAACAAATTCATCTACCACTTCGAGAAGATCAGCCGCGGCGACGTGGTTGTCTTCCTGTATCCGCGCGATCCCCAGAAAAGCTACATCAAGCGCGTGATCGCGCTGCCCGGCGATGCTCTGCGCGTCGACGATGGGCGCGTGTATGTCAACGGTAAGCGAGTTCCGGAGCCGTATGTGCCGTTGCGCTACTATGACAGCCGCTCCGTTGCTGAGACCATCATTCCGCCACACGAGTACTTTGTGATGGGCGATCATCGGTCGATCTCAAGCGATAGCCGCGACTTCGGCCCAGTGGACCGCAACCTGATTTACGGCAAAGCAGCCTTTGTGTACTGGCCGACTGACCAGATCGGCGTGGTGCGGTAAGGGGCTACTCCACTCAGGATGACAAGGGTGGCAGTGGGTAAAGTGTGGGTGTGATGGCCTACGATGCGGTGTTGGTGCTGGGTGGAGGCGCGTGTGAGGGTGGCGAGCTGCCCCCGTGGGTGAAGAATCGGTGTGACCGGGCGTTGCAGTTGGCGGAGAGCGCGATAGTCCTTACGCTGAGTGCTGGGACTGTACACAAGGTTCAGCCCCGCGACGCGTTCGGCCAGCCCATCTTCGAGTCGGTTGCGGCAGCTCGTTATCTTGTCGAACGCGGCTTTCCAGCCGAGCGGATTCTCTCCGAGACCAGCTCTTACGACACGATTGGCAATGCGTATTTTGCACGCGCGATCCATACCGACCCGGCCGGGCTGCGACGGCTGCTGGTGATTACGTCGGAGTTCCACATCTCACGCACGCAGGCGATCTTTCGCTGGATATTCGCAGTACCGCCGCTTGTGTGTGGGTACGACCTCTCCTTCGAGGCGGTGCCGGATGTGGGCATGACGCCCGATGCCCTGGCAGCGCGTCGCGCGAAGGAAGCGGAGAGTCTCGCGGCCGTTCCGGCTCTGGCCGTGCGATGCGCGACCCTGGCTGATGTACACCGATGGCTTTTTACTGAGCACGCAGCTTATGCGGTGGCTGCCGCTGGAGAACGCGAGCCAGCGCCGCCACGTTTGCTTGCTTCATATTGAGGCCATAGGCGGGGAACTCACCGCAAAGTACGCCAAGTACGCAAGGAACTGACATGTGCGCTCCGCCAACTCTGGTCGCGGAGCATTCCTGATAAAATCTATAAAATCCACGCTTGGGAGAAGCGATGCAGGCGATCCTTGCGCTCGAAGACGGGCGCATCTTCCGCGGTGAGGCGCATGGCGCCCAGGGCGAGTGCTCCGGCGAAGTTGTTTTCAATACATCGTTGACCGGATATCAAGAGATCTTCACCGATCCCTCCTATGCAGGGCAGATTGTCGTCCTGACCAATCCCCAGATCGGCAACTACGGAACCAACAGCTCGGATGCAGAGGCGCAGAGACCCTATATTGAGGGGGTGATCGTGCGGGAGTTTTCGTCCATTAGCTCGAATTGGCGGTCTGAGCAAGTGGCTGACGAGTACCTGGAACGCTTCGGCGTGCCGGTGCTGTCGGAGATCGATACGCGTGCGCTGGTGCGGCATTTGCGCACGCACGGCGTAATGCGTGGCGTGATCTCGACGGTTGAAGCCGATACTGACACGCTGGTTGCCAAGGCGCGCGCTATTCGCAAAATGGATGGCACGGACCTCGCCAGTGTTGTGACCACGAACCAAATCTACGAGTGGAACTGCCATCATCCACAGAACGGGATTCCCGGGCTGGTCGCGGAGGTGCCGCCGCCGGACTTTCATGTAGTTGCTTACGACTACGGCATCAAGCGCAACATACTGCGCACGCTGACGCGCGAGAGCTGCCGCGTGACGGTGGTGCCGGCGCAGACCTCGGCCGAAGATGTGCTGGCGCTGAAGCCGGACGGCATCTTTTTGTCGAACGGGCCGGGTGATCCGGAGCCACTGCACTACGCGCAGGACAACATCCGCAGGCTAGCTGGGCGTGCGCCCATCTTCGGCATCTGCCTGGGGCATCAACTTATTGGCCTTGCGCTTGGCGGTAAAACCTACAAGCTGAAGTTTGGCCACCACGGCGGCAATCACCCAGTGCAGCAGACGGGTACAGGAAAGATCGAGATCACGGCACATAACCACAACTTCGCCGTCGATCCGGAGTCGCTGCGCGAGAGTGATGTCGACCTGACGCACGTCGACCTGAACGACAATACGCTGGAGGGGCTGCGGCACAGGTCGATGCCGCTCTTCAGCGTGCAGTACCATCCCGAGGCGAGTCCCGGTCCGCATGATTCGCACTACCTTTTTCAGGACTTTCGCAAGATGATGCAGGAGTGGAAAAAGTGAGATGGGTCGCCCGCTGTCTGCTCTTCGCTGCTGCGTGCATTTCGCTTTCGTTATCACTTCTCTTTGCCCAGCGCCCCTACGACCGTTACCTGAACTCAGCTAAGCGTGGCGTGCTGGACGATCGTGTGCATTCGTTTGTGTCCAACTGCGTAGGCGGGACGCATCCTCGGCCGCAGGGCTTTTACTCGCATGGGGGATGGTTCGGAACCGACGACCTCGCCGCGCAGATCCGCGATCACGGCAGCGATGATGATGCGACCGCGTATGTGTGGTCGGTGGCGGGGAAGCCGCGCGCGGTGTACCAGTGGACGCACGACGGCGAGTTCGACCGCGACGTAGTGGCGTGCGTCGACGCGCACGGCAAGGTTACGCATGCCATCAGCCACTACATGCCGGGCAGCTCAGAGCCGGACCAGCATTGGATCTACATCCACACGCTCGAGTTGAATCCGCGAACGGGACACTACAACTCGCACGGCCGCTACACCGACGCGCAAGGGCGGCCGCGAGGCATGCCGCACATGAGCAGTGAAGACCGGGACTTCATCGCTGGCGAACGAACGTACAAAGGGTTTTCGGATTTCGATTTTGCGAGGATGATAGGGAAGTAGTTTGGGCTGTTAAACTTGTTTAACGGAGGTGGAAGATGTTGGGAGTGCGTTTAGGGCCGGAGTTGGAGAAGAGGTTGGATTTGTTAGCGAAGAAGACAGGGCGAAGCAAGAGCTTTTACGCTAAGGAAGCCATCCGGAAATACGTGGAAGATCGCGAGGATGTTTTATTAGCGGACGAAGTCTTGCGCCGAAATGAGCCCACATTCACGCTAGAGGAAGTGAGACGCGCGCTTGGGTTGGACACTTAGTTTTTCGGCGACTGCGCGAAAGCAGCTGGCAAAGTTGGACAAACAAATCGCCGATCTGATCACTCGTTTTATGGATGAGAAGATTGCCGGAGCAAAAGATGCGCGGCGCCTAGGCACTGCCTTGACAGGAGGGCTCCGAGGTTATTGGCGGTACCGTATCGGAGATTATCGCGTGATCTGTGAACTGCGTGATCAGGAAATGATCGTACTCGTCGTTGCCGTCGGTCATAGGCGGGAGATTTACCGCTAGTTTTTAGGAGAAAGATGCCGCGTAGAAACGACATCGCGAAGATACTGGTGATCGGCTCTGGGCCGATTGTGATTGGGCAGTCGGCGGAGTTTGACTATTCGGGCACGCAGGCGATCAAAGCTCTGAAGGCGGATGGTTATGAGGTGGTGCTGGTGAACTCGAACCCTGCCACGATCATGACCGATCCGGAGCTGGCCGATCGCACCTACGTTGAACCGCTCACGCGCGACTACGTGGAAGAGATTATCCGCGTCGAGGCGGCCATGATGTCAGCAAACGCGGCTGGCGTCTTCGCACTGCTGCCGACGGTGGGTGGACAGACGGCGCTCAATCTGGCCGTCGATTTGGCCGACGCGGGCGTGCTTGAAAAGTATGGCGTCGAGCTGATCGGGGCAAAGCTCGAGGCGATTAAGAAGGCCGAAGACCGGCTGCTCTTCAAAGACGCGATGACGAAGATCGGGCTCGATATGCCGCGCTCGTCGCTGGTCAACAACATCCGCGATGGCCTGGAGTTCTCGACCAAGATCGGCTTTCCGGTGGTGATCCGGCCTTCGTTCACACTGGGCGGCTCGGGTGGCGGCATTGCGTACAACCGCGAAGAGTTGATGGAGATTCTATCGCGCGGTCTCGATCTGTCGCCAGTGGGCGAGTGCCTGATCGAAGAGTCCGTGTTGGGCTGGAAGGAGTATGAGCTCGAGGTGATGCGCGATTTGGCGGACAACGTCATCATCATTTGCTCGATCGAGAATATGGACCCGATGGGCGTGCACACCGGCGACTCCATCACCGTGGCGCCCGCGCAGACACTTACGGATCGCGAGTACCAAACGATGCGCGATGCGGCGATCCGCGTGATGCGCGAGATCGGTGTCGAGACCGGCGGGTCGAACGTGCAGTTCGCCGTGCAACCGCAGACCGGGCGCATGACGGTGATCGAAATGAACCCGCGCGTCTCGCGCTCGTCGGCGCTGGCGTCCAAGGCGACGGGATTTCCGATTGCGAAGATCGCGGCCAAACTCGCGGTCGGCTACACGCTGGACGAGATCCCCAATGACATCACGCGCAAGACACCGGCGTGCTTCGAGCCGACCATCGACTACGTTGTGGTGAAGATTCCCAAGTGGCAGTTTGAGAAGTTTCCCGGCGCGGATGAAAATCTCGGACCGCAGATGAAGTCGGTCGGCGAGGTGATGGCAATGGGCCGCACCTTCAAAGAAGCGCTGATGAAGGCGCTGCGATCGCTCGAGACCGGCAAGCGCGTGGGCGCTGAGGTGATCGAGCCGCGACGGCTGACACAAAAGCTGGTCACGCCGCAGCCCGAGCGCCTGGACTACATCCGCTATGCTTTCCGGCAGGGAATGTCGGTGCGCGATGTGGCGCGGGCGACAACCATGGATCCGTGGTTTCTGTTTCAGATCAAAGAGATCACGGACACGATCGGAAAGCTGGCGGAGTACACGCCGGAGACGATGCCCGCGGACTTGCTGCGGCGCGCGAAGCGCATGGGTGTCTCGGACGCGCGTATTGCCGAGGTGTGGAACCTGAACGGGCCCGCTGGCGTGCAGACCGTTCGGGAGCTGCGCCAGAAGCAGGAGCTGCATCCGGTCTTTAAGCTGGTCGATACGTGTGCTGCCGAGTTCGAAAGCGAGACGCCGTACCTTTACTCGACCTACGACGAAGAGGACGAGTCGCCGGCCACGGCGAAGCGCAAGGTGATTATCCTGGGCAGCGGGCCGAACCGGATCGGGCAGGGCATCGAGTTTGATTACTGCTGTTGTCATGCAGCCTTCGCGTTGAAGGAAGACGACTATGAGACGGTGATGGTGAACTGCAACCCGGAGACAGTCTCGACGGATTACGACACCAGCGACCGGCTCTACTTCGAACCGCTCACGTTGGAGGACGTGCTGGCCGTCTATGAGCATGAAACCGCGGGCGGCGCGGAGGTCGGCATGATTGTGCAGTTTGGCGGACAGACGCCGCTAAACCTGGCGCTTGCGCTCAAAGCGGCGGGCGTGACCATCCTTGGTACATCGCCAGAGTCCATCGATTTGGCCGAGGACCGTAAACAGTTCGGCAAGCTACTGGAGCAGTTACAGATACCGCAGCCGCCTGGAGCGATGGCGACCAGCGTGGAGGAGGCGCTCGCCGGCGCTGAGCGGATTGGTTATCCGGTGCTGGTGCGGCCTTCCTATGTGCTGGGCGGCCGCGCCATGGTGATCGCATACGACGCCGAGGCCATCCATCGCTACATGAAGCAGGCAGTCGAGTACTCGCAAGAGCGGCCAGTGCTGATCGATCACTTCCTGGAAGCAGCGATTGAAGTCGACGTCGACGCGCTCTGCGATGGCGAGGATGTCGTGATCGCCGGGATCATGCAGCATATCGAGGAGGCGGGCATCCACTCGGGCGACTCCTCCTGCGTGCTGCCGGCTGTCGATCTTTCGGCGAAGACGCTCGATACCCTGCGCAGCTACACGCGCACGCTGGCGCTGGCCCTCGACGTGAAAGGATTAGTAAACCTGCAGTTTGCCATCCAGCGCGGGCAGATGGATGAGGACCAAGTCTTCGTCATTGAGGTAAACCCGCGTGCCTCGCGTACCGTGCCCTATGTGTCTAAGGCGACGGGTGTACCGCTGGCAAAGATGGCGGCTCGGCTGATGACCGGCCGCAAGCTGCGCGAACTATTGCCGGAGCAGGTGGCGAGCGGCACGGATCTCGAAACGGGGACGCACTACTTCGTGAAATCGCCGGTCTTCCCTTGGAACAAGTTCCCGGGTGTGGATACGGTGCTCGGGCCGGAGATGCGTTCAACAGGCGAGGTCATGGGTGTGGCAGACAACTTCGGCGAGGCATTCGCCAAAGCGCAGCTCTCTGCCGGCCAGGTGCTTCCGCAGGAGGGGACGGTTTTCTTCAGCGTGAACGACCGCGATAAGACTGCTCTGGTGGCGCTGGCCCGGATGTATGTGGAGCTGGGCTTTCATCTGGTTGCCACGCAAGGAACAGCGGATGTGCTGGAGCGTGCAGGCTTCCCGTGTGAGCGTGTGTACAAGGTGAAGGAAGGGCGTCCGAACGTTGTTGACCTGATCAAGGGCGACCGCATTCAGCTGATCATCAACACGCCGCAAGGGCAGGACACCTTCTTTGACGAGAAGGCGATCCGGCGCGCGGCGGTATCGCAGCGCATCCCGACCATCACGACGATTGCTGCAGCCAGAGCGGCGGCCGAGGGGATTGCCGCACTGCAGCGCCACATGACACGCGTACAGCCGCTGCAGGCGATCCATGCCGAGGCGGGCAGAACCAGGCGAGAGGAAATGAGGAGCAGGTAGCAAATCAATCAGCAGCGTAGTTGCAGATAGAAGCAACGAGAATCCTCCCGTGCTCCCTCTTACTCTGTTGAGGTGAGGAGATGCCGCAGGGAAAGATAGTGGAGCCGTTGCTCCAGCACGATACGCAAAAAGAACAGAATGCTTTTGTTACCGAGAGCGCGCGGACTGAGCCCGGTGAACATGGGGGCGCACGTCCGCCCGTGGACAGCAGCGACACGGACACCAACGACACCCTCCCGACCGAGATGGAAGTGGGGACGAGTGAGGCTAATTACGACGGTCGCCAGAGTGGCACGAGCCGCGCGGAGCATGCGATGGCCGGGGACACAGGTGGGACCAGGAGCACGGAGCAGGCTCCGCAGGCGGCGTTTGAGGGTGATCTGGCCACGCGCACTCCCGGTGGTGAGAAGCAGGGCATCTCCAATGCTTCCAGCGACGAAGATGCGGCGGGGCAGCGTAAGGTGGTGGGCCAGCGTCCGGATGCGCGCGCCGGCGTGAACCCGTTCAAGCGATAGCTTCGATGTGTTGCGGAGGACGAAGGGCAGCCCAAGCGGCCCTCTTTTCTGTGCGATGGATGTATCGCCTGAGCGAGAGAGTGGTACGCTCCTGTCTACAGGCAATGAGCCGTAGAATGAACTCCATGCTGCTGCAAGGACTCTTTCCCGCAATGACGACTCCCTTTGGACCAGATGGCCAGGCGAACTGGCACGATCTGGAACGCAATGTAGAGCGCTACTCGCGCACACCGGTAGCGGGTCTGGTTGTTCTTGGGTCCACAGGTGAAGCGGTGATGTTAAGCGATGAGGAGTCGAGGCACGCTCTGCATGTTGCCCAGGGAGCAGCGGCGCAGGATAAGGTGCTGATTGCGGGCGTGGGGCGGGAGAGCCTGATCGAGACATTGCGCCTGATCGAAGAAGCGGCCAAGCAGCACTTCGATGTGGCGCTGGTGCGGACGCCGCACTTCTATCGTCCGCAAATGCGGCCAGCGGAGATGCTGAACTATTACCGGATGGTGGCGGACAGCTCGCCTTTGCCGGTGTTGCTCTACAGCGTGCCCGGGTGTACGGCGTATGACTTACCGGTGGAGGTTGTGGCCGAGCTCGCCAGCCATCCCAACATCATTGGCATAAAAGATTCGAGCGGCAAGGTGGAGCGAATTCGCGCCATCGTGGAGGGAACTGCTTCGTCACCTCGACGCACCGTCACCGTCACGTCAATTTTTACTGCCGTGACGGATCGTATGCTGATGGCGCAGAGCGAGGCTGCCGCGCTCTCAACGACGCTGTTGCCGGTCGGCTTGCTGGGCACGGGCGAGTTTGTGGGCTCAGCAACGTCCATGGTGCCGCAGATCAAAACCCGCACACGCGAGGTTGGCTTTCAGGTTCTGTGCGGATCGGCGCAGGCGTTTCACGCCTCCCTCGATGCGGGAGCGAGCGGGGGCGTGCTGGCGATGGCGGCCTTTGCCCCGCAAGCATGCGCGGAGGTCTACATGGCGTGGAAAGACAAGGATGGCGCGCTCGCGGAAGAGAAACAGGCCCGCTTGATGACCGCGGCAGATACGGTCTGTGGGCGCTTCGGAGTCCCAGGCGTGAAGTATGCCTGCGACGTGAATGGCTACTATGGTGGCCTGCCGCGATTGCCCTTGCTGCCGCTTACGGGTGAGGAGAAGCAGCAGGTGGAGATGCTTCTGCGAGATGTGCGTCACTAGAGCGAATTTCCTGCTGCTATGCACCACTGATGTTGGTGATGTGCGGCTTTTCTTGACGGAAAAGCCGCGCGATCTTTCAGGAAATCCGCTCTAGCCCGCTGATGCGCAACGATGATGGTGTTCGAAATCTTAGCCTTAGATCGAAGCAGTTCACCGGCTTGGTTACGCGGTTGAGGTTTGAACCGCGACCGTTGAGCCTTCACTTGGGCAGGGCAAAGCAGGGCGCTGACTTATAATAAAAAATTGCTGGAACGGGTTTTGTGCCTGTGTGTGCGCTGCTCTTTGAAGGCAGCTGAGCGGAAAGCATCCGAGTGCGCACTCGGGTTATCTTTTCAAGTGGAAGGAACTCCGTTACATGGCGACAGGAGATATTGCTCTAAACGCTTCTCAGGCGTCAGCAGGGCAGGACGAGACCGCTCCGAAGCGGATCGTCAACGATTTCAGTATTCAGGTAGCCACGGTCAACGGCTCGGGGTCGCAATCCGCGAATAATGTATTGCTCAAGAGCATCTTTGCCATGGGCATCCCGGTGAGCGGCAAGAATCTCTTCCCCTCCAACATTGCTGGTTTGCCAACGTGGTACACCATTCGCGCCAGCAAACATGGCTATCTCGCGCGCAAGAAGGAGATCGATCTTCTGGTCGCGATGAATCCGGAGACGGCGAAAGACGACATCCTTTCGCTACCCGCCGGTGGCGTGGCGATCTATGAAGAGTCGCAGAACCTGAAGCAACATCGCGATGACGTGGTCTGCTATCCGGTGCCCTTTGATAAGCTCACGGCCGTAGCGTGTCCGGAGGCGCGGCTCCGTAAGCTCGTCAAAAACATGATCTATGTCGGCGTGGTGGCTAAGCTGATCGACATGGACCTCCAGGCAGTCGAGAGCTCGGTGCGGCGGCAGTTTGCTAAAAAGCAGAAGGCCGCCGAGATGAACTGGGCAGCAGTGAAGGCCGGCTATGACTATGCGGCATTGTCGTTGGTAAAGCAGGATGGGCTGGTACTCGAGCGCATGCATGCGACGGACGGCAAGATCATCATCGACGGCAACTCGGCCGCGGCGCTGGGTGCACTCTTCGCAGGCGTAACGGTAGTGACCTGGTATCCCATTACGCCGTCGTCTTCGGTAATCGAAAACCTCATTGACTATCTCAAGAAATACCGCATCGCTGACGATGGCAAGGCGACCTTTGCGGTGGTGCAGGCGGAAGACGAACTTGCCGCCGTGGGTATGGTGCTGGGTGCAGGATGGGCAGGAGCGCGGTCGATGACCGCCACATCAGGTCCGGGCATCTCGCTGATGGCGGAGTTCACCGGACTAGGTTACTTCGCGGAGTTGCCGGGCGTGATCTTCGACGTGCAGCGGGTCGGGCCTTCGACGGGCATGCCCACGCGCACAGCGCAGGGAGACCTGCTCTCGGTCGCCTTCCTCTCTCACGGCGATACCAAGCACGTGATACTGCTACCAGGGTCGGTCAAGGAGTGCTACGAGTTCGCCATGGCGGCGTTCGATCTAACGGAGCAGCTGCAGACCCCGGTCTTCGTGCTCTCCGATCTCGATCTCGGCATGAACAGCTGGCTAGCGGAGCCGTTCGCGTATCCGGAGAGACCCCTCAATCGTGGAAAGGTGTTGGACGCTGCCGATCTTACACGGCTGGGCAGTTTTGCCAGGTACAAAGACGTGGACGGTGATGCGATCCCGTACCGCACTCTGCCGGGAACAGAGCACCCCGCGGCCTCGTATTTCACGCGTGGCAGCGGCCACAACGAGCGGGCGCTCTACTCCGAACGTCCGGACGACTACCAGTATCAGATGGAGCGATTGGCGCGGAAGTTCGAAACCGCGCGCACGCTGGTACCTGCACCGATCACGATCGCGAACGGCACGTCGAAGGTAGGGCTGATCGCGTACGGCACCTCAGACTTTGCCGTGACCGAAAGCCGCGATCAGCTGCGCAAGGAGTACGGCATCGAGATGGACTACCTGCGGGTGCGCGCTTATCCCTTCTCCAAAGAGGTTCATGAATTTGTCGCAACACACGACCGCGTGTATGTGATCGAGCAGAATCGCGATGCGCAGATGATGAGCCTGCTGAAGCTTGACCTGCCAGCAGTGGAGATCGTCCGGCTGCGTAGCGTGCGGCACTACAACGGCTTGCCCATGGATGCGCGCAGCGTGACCGATGAGCTGGTGATGCAGGAGGGATTGTAATGGCAACAACGACCGTGACGAATACTCCCGCACCCAAGGCGCCGAAGACCAACCGGCTGGGACTGCAAGTGCTGGACTACCGCGGGGGCAAGACGACCCTCTGCGCAGGCTGCGGGCACAACGCTATCTCGGAGCGGATTGTCGATGCCATGTACGAGATGGGCATCCAGCCCGAGCGGGTGATGAAGCTCTCCGGTATTGGCTGCTCGTCGAAGAGCCCTGCTTACTTTATGAGCCGCGCGCACAGCTTCAACAGCGTGCACGGGCGCATGCCTTCCGTCGCGACCGGCGCCCTGTTGGCTAACCGCACCATGATGGGGCTGGGCGTAAGCGGCGACGGGGACACTGCGTCGATCGGCATGGGGCAGTTCGTGCACCTGCTGCGCCGCAATCTGCCGATGATCTACATCATCGAAGACAACGGCGTTTATGGGCTCACCAAAGGGCAGTTCTCGGCGACGGCCGATGTGGGTTCAACCTTGAAAACGGGCGTGATCAACGACCTGCCCGCAATCGATACCTGCACGCTGGCTGTGCAACTTGGCGCAACCTTTGTGGGCCGGTCGTTCTCTGGCGACAAGCGGCAGCTGCTGGCGATGATCAAAGCAGCCACCGCACACAAGGGAACCGTGATGCTCGATGTGATCTCGCCGTGTGTCACCTTCAACGATCACGAAGGCTCAACGAAGAGCTACAAGTACATGCAGGAACACGAGGAGCCTATCTCCGAAGTGGGCTTTGTACCGCACTTCGAGGATATCGCCGTCGACTACGACCCGGGCTCAACCTACGATGTCGAGATGCATGACGGGTCGCACCTGCGCCTACGCAAGCTGCACGAAGACTACAACCCGACGGACCGCATTGCAGCAGTGAAGGCACTTATGGAGGCTCACCAACGGGGCGAGGTGCTCACCGGCGTCTTCTACGTCGATACGCAGAAACCAAGCTTTACCGACCTGCTGAACCTCGTACCAGAACCATTGGCAACGCTGCCGCAGGAGCGGACGCGGCCGCCCAAGGCCGTGCTGGATGCGGTAATGGAGAGACATCGCTAGACCAGACGCTTGGCCGCGAATCAGAACCGGAAGCGAGTGGTGAATTGCAAGCGGCGCGCAGGCAGTGCGGTGGTTGGCTGCAGAAAGAAGCGTGACTGTATATTCCCCACGTAGCCTCCATAATTCGTACGGTTCGGTACGTTGAAGGCATCGAAGGCGAAGGTAATGGAGGGGGATGCGTCCTTGAGCGTTTTTTTCAGAAGCAGCTCATGGGACCAGCGCAGGTCGAGATCGGCATAGCCTCCACTCTGGAGAGTGTTGCGGTTCACCCCGGGCGGCCGGGCGTTTAGGATTCCGGTTCTGAATGTGTCTACGCCCGAGATCTCCGTGTATGGAGTGCCCGAGTACAGGTTTGCGGCGACGCCCAGACTGAGCCAGTGTCCCTCATTCAGCGTTCCCAGAATGTTGAAGCGATGGCGCTGATCGAAGTCTGCGCGGCTGTATTCGCCAGCTAAGTCGTACTGGTTTGCTGGAAACCACGCGACGCCGCCCGTGTTGTTATCGGTGTGGCTCCAAGTGTATTGGGCCAGGCCGCTAAACCACCGCCCAGCCCGCCCCTGAAAGGTGATGTCGAGTGCGTTCGAGGTCTGTCGTCCCTGGGCTTCGATCTGGCGCACAACGCCGAGGCCTTCATCTGGACGCGCGATGTACGCCGGTCCAAATGGAGCATTCACATCGCGCGAACGGAAGATACCGATTCCTAAATTGCCGCGGTAGGTCAGCGCAAATGTCGCTCCTTTTGCGAGCTGGCGCTCCAATCCAAAGCTGTAGTGGGCAGAGTAGGGGATATGAATTGCCGGTCCGCGCTGCACCAGATCAGTGGGATAGTTTGCCACACTCTGGCCTGGTGGCAAGGGATCGGGAAAGCTTGGGTTGAGAATGGTGAAAGAGCGTAGCACCACCCCGTTGAAGCGTTTCAGATCGGCAATGGGTGTTGAGCCGGAACGGTCATAGAAGAGACCAGCGCCGAGACGCAGAACGGTCTTGCGGTCCCGGCCTGCAGCATAAGCGACAGAAAAGCGTGGCGCGAAGTCGTGGGGAGATTCGAAGTACGTCTGCCAGTCATACCGCAGGCCGAGTGACACTTGCAGGGCCGGATTTACCTGAATCTGGTCTTGAATAAATGTGCCGAGCTCGTTGTACCAAAACACTGCACGCCCCAGTCCTTGCTGCTGCGTGAAAGAGTACGGCCGCTGCGCGACGTAGTCTGCCAGGCTCGAATATTTGTAAGTTCCCAAGCGATTCGCATGATCCTCCCACGCTCTCCGGCTTAGATTCGGAATCGTGATGCCAGCCTTGATGTAATGCTTGCCCTTGCTCCAACTCAGGATCTCGTTGATCTTCATATTGTTTTCAGTGTCGAGCCTGTCGGCTTGCGCGCCGCCAGTGGTGAAAGCGCCATCGACGATGATCTTCTGCCCGGTGAAGACGCTTCGTGTTGGATTGTGATCTTTTTCGAGAAAGAGTTGTAGCTGATTCACCAGGCGAGGAGAGAGTGTGAGCTGGTCGTTGAAGACGATGTCGTCTTCCCGAGCTTGCGCATTCACTCCAGTTTGCCCCAGCACCAAGCCACCCACTCCTCCATTGCGCGTGATGGTGTCTTGCACGTTGTACTGCAATGAAACGCGGTGATTCGGGCTGAATTCGTGGGCTACGCGGAATGCGAGCTCGGTGTTGCGCAGCGGGGTGGGCACGTTCGCCGAGACGATTCCGGTTGTAGTGAAGGCGTGGACGGTGGTTTGCAGATCATCCTCTTGCCTGGTGCCGGAGACGAGAAATGTCGTCTTCCCATCGGGAAGCGCTGGGCCGGTGATGGAGCCCTCATAGATGCGGCGCTGCTCGGGCGGCCGGACTAGGGCGAAAGCATTTTTAGCGTCCAGTGCCGAATCGCGGAAGGTGAAATTGAAGGTGCCATGGAACTGTGGTGTTCCGGTCTTGGTGATGATCTCGATGCGGCCTTTGCCGGGCCGGTTCGATTCTGCGCTATACGGATCGTTATTGATCCGTATGCCCTGAATCGCGGAGGCAGAGACGCCGGTGCCCTTCATCTCGACCCCGTCGACCACAATCGTCGGACCGCCAGTAGAGACGCCAGTCTGGTCCAAGAAAGGGGAGAGCGCGGCTATGTAGTTCTGATCCAGCACCGGTAGCTTTTCGAGCATCTGGCCGCTGGTCGCGATCTGATCGCGGTTCTCTGTGGGATCGATGCTGACGGCGGCTCCGTCTGCAGCAACGTCCACGCGCTCGTTCACCTGCTCCAACGCAAGCCGGACTTCTAAAAGCGGAAGCGGCGAAGTGGCGACCTTTATTTGAAGCTGTTGCTCGCTAAAGCCACGCGTTGCCGGGATGAAGAGGGAGTACGTGCCGGCAGGCAAAGTCGAAAACTGAAATCGGCCAGAGCTATTCGTTGTGACGTGCTGCAGGGTGACTCCATCGGCTGAATTGATCAGCACCGCCGCTTCTGAAACAACATTGCCAGAGGGATCGAAGACCGTTCCACTCATGCGGCTCTGCGCGAGCAGTGCCACTCCGCCTTGCATGAGAAAGAAGAGAGCTAAAGTGATTCGGGTTGAGGCTGAGAAGAACCAGAGCATCACTCCAAAATAACCCGTTTCGTCGAGCGATTGGTTACAAACAACTTAAAGATAGCTTAAGACCGCGTGTCCGCAGAATGCTGCGAACGATTCCAGAAGCACAGGACGGCAACTCTGGAAATTCAGCTAATCCTAAGCCATTGTTAACCGATTAATTACGCCATTCTCACCGGGATCAGTTTCTTTCCAAGTATCTTCGTCGCCAGTACCCAGGGAGCTTCCAGCAGGGCTCGTAGGCTATGTGTCTGAACGCAACGCACGTAGCCACTCGCCGCAGCGCTCCTCGGGACTTCGGAGGCATTCATGGCGAATTATCTAAAATCCTTGGCTGTGTTGTTTGCAGTTACACTCGCAGGCCAAAGCTTTGCGCAGTCCGCACCGGCTAAGAACATCATCCTCTTTCTCGGGGATGGTACCGGCGTTTCGAGTTTGAATGCGGCCAGCATTTATGGATATAACAAGCCTCAGTCACTCTACATCCAGAGCTTCCCAGGGCTCGCGCTCGCGGACACTTCCACGGCCACACAGTGGGTCACAGACGGCGCAGCTGGAGCCACTGCATATGCCACAGGGGTCAAGACGAACAACGCAGTGCTGTCGCAATCGTCCTCCGCAGTGAAAGACCAGCAGGATGGCGAGATACTAAAAACCTTCTTTGAATACGCGAAGGAGCACGGCCTTGCTACGGGCGCGGTCTCTAATGATGAACGGATCGGCGTTGCCGTTGCGCTCACCGCTGCATTCTTCGCTCACAACAATGATCGCGGCAAGGCCGGAGAGATCTTCGAACAGATCCTAACGCCGCATACCGGAGCAGGGCTGGACGTTGCCATCAGCGGCGGTCGCCAGGAGATATTGAAGCAGACCGCGGCCATGGGCCATAACGTCGGCGCAGAGCTCAAAGGCCACGGCTATACCTTCGTTGACTCTATGGAGGCGCTGCAGGCCGTCAGTCCTAGTCAGACCAAAGTCGTCATGCTGGACAACGATCTGGATATGCCGATCAAGCCGGCGGTCGATGCGGCCATCGCACACCTCTCGAGTAATCCAAAAGGCTTTGCACTCGTTGTTTTTTCCGACTGCCACACCGGCAAGACGAAGACCTCACTCCAGCGCATTGTGGAATTGGACAATGTTGTTCGTGAAGTGGCGCAAAAGCACAAAGACGACTCCTTGATTATGTGGACTGCAGACCACAGCTATGATCTGCGGATCAAAGGCGAAGCACTGACCGAGACTCTAAAGAAAAATGAGGGCAAGAAGATTACGTCTGCGGTTTCGCTTGAAGACGAGCACACGGCCGAGGAGGTCCCCGTACTTGCGATCGGGCCGGGTTCTCAGCGTGTCCATGGGTGGATCTCGAACACTGATGTCTTTCACATCCTGATGGCAGCACCGGGCTGGGAGGAGGCGAGCGCCGCCGGTATGGGAGGCTCCAGATGAGAGGCGCTCTGAGGTCGTTTGCCGTTGCCACTCCATTGCTTTTCGCCCTCGCCACTTATGCTCAGCAGGATACCGCCACGTTGACTGGAACCGTGACGGATACGTCAGGCGCATGCGTGCCGGGCGCGACGGTGGAGATCATTCGGCCAAGCACGGGAGCAGTGCGTTCCATCACCACGGGTGGCGCAGGCTCTTATTACGTCGGCAATCTTTCTATCGGCACCTATCATGTCACAGTGTCTTCAGCACAGTTTCAAACAGCGCAGGTAGAAGATGTTCAGTTGACCGTCGACCAGACGCGTACTCTCAATGTGCAGCTGCATGTTGGCGCAACCTCGCAAGAGGTGAAGGTACAGGATACCGAGCCGGCACTCTCGCAGACTACTGCGGAGATCGGCGGAGTGATTCTGAACCGGCAGATCAAAGAGCTGCCATTGAATGGGAGAAATGTCGCCAGCCTGCTGGCACTGGTGCCCGGCGCGATCGACAGCGGCGGCGCGAACGTCAATAGCATCCGCTTTGCTGGCCGCGGAAACGATGACAGCAATTTCCGGCTGGATGGTGTCGATGCCACCGGGATCTCTCACCAAGGTACGAATAACAACCTGCGTCTGCAGGTCTCGACCGAATCGATTGCGGAGTTCAAAGTAGCGACGCTGTTGTACTCCGCAGATACAGGTGGATCACCGGGTGGCCAGATCGAGATGGTTTCGAAGTCGGGGACGAACAGCTTCCATGGCGACGTCTTCGATTATCTGCGCAACGACTTTTTCGATTCCAAAGGTCCCTTCGACCAAAAGGTGCCAAACCTGCGTCTGAACGATTTCGGCGCGAGCCTCGGCGGACCTATAGTCAAGAACAGGACGTTCTTCTTCGGATCGTATGAAGGACTGCGCCAAAAGGTGGCACAAACCTTGATAGCAACTGTTCCATCTGATTCCTTTCGCTCGTCCGTTCTCACGACATCCCCGGCACTTGCACCGTTTATTGCGGCTTACCCGCACGGCAACGGACAGGTGCTCAGCGCCAACACCATTCAGTACATCTCTTCCACCGGAACACAGAACGTAGAAGACTCCTATCTCGTTCGGGTACAGCACCGCTTCAACGACACAAACAACGCCTTCTTCCGCTATAACATCGACCACGCGCAAATTACCTCTCCCAGCGGCCTGCTACGCGACCAAAGCATTGTTTCGCCAAGCCCAATGAACGCAGTAGTGCAATATCAGCACATTTTCTCGCCGACGGTGTTGAATGAGGTGGCCATCGGCTTTAATCGCGCATGGGCGACAACTCAGACCAGCAGTTATCTAAGCAATACACAACACATTAACTACACGCTCAGTGTCAGCGGGCTGAGCGGATTGGCCCGTGCCTCAACGTCAGAGCTAGCGCCCAGCACTTACTCGCTGATCGATAACCTCACTAAGTCGCTGGGACGTCACACCATCAAGGCCGGGGTGGAGTTTAGGGAAGTGCAGTATAACTACTCCCAAATGGGCGTACAGACCTTGCAATTCAATAGCTTTAATAATTTTCAAAACAACAAGTTAGACAGTGTGAGCGTGGTAGCGGACGTACCCGTACATGGCCTTCACAAGCTGGAGGATTTCGGCTATGTCGAAGACCAATTCAAGATGCGGCCAAACCTGACCATGACGGGTGGTTTGCGTTATGAGTTCTATAACCGGCTTCATGAAGTTCAGGGCCGGAGCCGGGCATTCGATCCGGTCACGTGCGGTGGCGACTGCCCGCAGGGGGCGGAATTTACCTATCCTGTAACTACGGACTTTGAGCCCAGATATAGCGTTGCATGGGAGCCATCGAGATTCGATGGTAACGTGGTTCTCCGCGGAGGAGCCGGCATTTACCACGGCGAAGGCCAGCTGGGCGATCTGAACGCACCCAGCGATAACTTCACCACCTTGTTTGGTTTACTGCCTGCCAATTTTCCCGGTCTCTCCTGGCCCGTGGATAACTTCGTAGCGCAAGCTGCTCTTAGCCCGTCCGCAGTACAGCCTCGTGGCCTGAACCGCCGCCGTCTCGACCCCAGGGTCACGCAGTGGGGTCTGCAGGTGCAGGCGGCGCTGCCTGCTGGATTCGTCCTGGATACCGGCTATATCGGTAGCTACGGCGATCACATGTTTACACGCACGTACGTCAATAACTACTTCTACGGTACGCAGATCCGGCCTTACCCGGGATTCGGCCAGGTTGACTACAAGGATGCAATTAGCTCCACTAACTTTAACGGCTGGCAGACGTCACTGCAACGTCAGTTCCGCTCCGGCTGGGGCTTACAGTTCAATTATCTATGGTCACACTCCCTCAACGATGGCGCGGTGGGCGGGGGCGAGGCGGACTACCCGAACAATGTCGCTTGCCTGGGTTGCGAATACGCCAGCAGCGATCAGGATGTCACGCATACCGTCTCGGCAGACACGATTTATAGCCTGCCCATTGGCCACGGGCAGCAATATCTCAATCACGGGTTCGCCAGCTTCTTGCTGGGTGGTCTCTCCGTGGATTCGATCGTGACTGCGCGTAGCGGTCTTCCGGTCAATGTTGTTCTCAGCCGTCCCGCATCCGCGATTCTGGATGGAAACAATACCGAGCACGATGCTGGGTCGCCAAATCTGCGTCCGAACCGCGTACCTGGTGTTAGTCTTACTCCGTCCGGCGGCAGAAAGGTTGAGCAATGGGTTAACCCAGCAGCCTTTGCCGTTCCGGCAAATGGAACCTGGGGGAATTCACCCAGAAACCTTCTTCGCGGACCGGGTCTGTGGCAGGTTGATCTGGGTACGGCAAAGAACTTTCCCATAGGGGAGCGCTTGTCCGTGGACTTCCGCGCGGAGATCTTCAACATCTTTAACCGCTCGCAGTATGGCAATCCCAGTGGCAACTTAACGGCCTGCTCCAGCACTCCGAGTGCCTGCAGTTCGTTTGCAAACATAACCACGACAGTCAACTCCGGCGCGACCGGTGGAGGCACGCCGCGCAGAATGCAGTTCGCCCTGAGATTTAACTATTGATCGGTGATTACTGACCGGCGCTCTCCCCCCCTAATTCGCACAGTATAAGGAAAGGCAATTTGTGAAAAAGACGCTCCCTATCTTCGCACTTATTCTAGCTGGCTCCGCTCTGGCGCAAGCCGCGACCGCCTACAAAGTAGAAACACGCTATCGCATCCCAGGCAGTGATAGCTGGGATTACATCACGGTGGATAGTGCCGCTCGTCGGTTGTATGTATCGCATAGCGTTCGCGTCAACGTATTGAATGCTGACACCGGGGCGGCTCTTGGAGTGATTGAAGACACACCCGGCGTGCACGGGATCGCCATAGCTGCCGAGCAGAAGCACGGTTTTACCAGCAACGGCAAGGAAGACAAGGTATCGATGTTCGACACCGGCAATATGTCACTGATCAAAAAGATCGATGTCGGCAAAGGCCCGGATGGCATCTACTTTGATCCGGCGTCGCAACGTGTCTTCACAAACAACCACGGGGCACACACGATCTCGGCGATCGACGCGACCAGCGGCGAGGTTGTCGGCACGGTCAACGTTGAAGGAGACGGCGAAGGCGTTGGCACCGGAAAAGATGGCATGATCTATGTTGCCCTGGAAGACAAAAACGAGATTGTGGTCTTCGATCCGAAGACGCTCGAGATCAAACGGCACATGCCGCTCGACGGAGTTACAGCGCCCACAGGTTTGGCCATCGATAAGAAATACAACCGCCTCTTTGTGGGTGGCCACAATAAGACGATGGTGGTGATGGACGCCACAAGCGGCAAGAAGATCGCCAGCTTTCCAACCGGCTCGGGTACAGACGCCGCGGGATTCGATGACCAGGGACGGAATATCTTCATCTCCAATGGCGAAGGTAATCTGACCGTGATTCATCAGAAGTCTGCGGATGAATACACACCCGAAGCCTCAGTTCCCACGCAGCAGAGCGCGAAGACAATGGCTTTCGATACTAAGACCAAGAAGGTCTTTCTGCCAGCCGCTACCGTCGTCATCACGCCTGCGGCTGATCCGTCGCAGAAACCCAAACGCGCCGTGACCGATGGCACCTTTGCAGTTCTTGTAGTCGGGAAATAACAGCAGTCCACGATGGTAACGTTGCTTCGCACATTGTGGTCTGAGCCACGCCGGTCTCCGCTTCGACACTGGATCTTTCTGGTCCACGAGTGGGCCGGCGTCGGCGTTGGTCTCTATTTCGCAATGATGGGCCTCACGGGCAGCATCTCCGTATTCCTTCCGGAGCTGCAGAACTCTCTTGTCGCCCCGACCCGGACTTATGCCGGCAACACGCCACGCATAGCATTGCAATCGCTTCAGTTTCGCATCGAGCAGAGCTTGCCTTCCTTACGGCTCCAGGCAGTCAATCTCGGTCTGGCGGCAGGACAGCCGGATCTCTTCCAGGAAGTTGCGAGCGACGGTACAGTCCGCGAGATCGTTATAGATCAGTACGACGGACATATTCTCGCCAATCGCAGGAAGGGAGCGACATTTTACGAATGGGCGCGCGATCTGCACGCTAATCTTCTAAGCGGCCGCATCGGAAGAACCGTCAACGGCTTCGGCGGAATCCTCTTGCTGCTCACAGGCCTTAGCGGGTTGGTGATCTGGTGGCCGGGACGGCGTCACATAACCAGGAAGGCATTCCGAATCTCAGCACAGAAGGGTTGGCGCCGGCTGTCCTTTGATCTTCATCAACTCACCGGCGTTCTCGTCGTTATTCCCTTGTGTGTTCTCGCGATGACGGGCATCTACCTGGCCTTTCCTCAATTTATCGATCATGCTGTTACGGCCGTACTTGGTCCCAAGACAAGGCAGCTTCATGTAATTAGAGGTCAAAATAAATCCGTTAACTCCATCACCGAGTATGCCAACCTGGACATAGTCCTTCTCGCCGCAAAGCATCAACTTCCCGGGGCAACAACAACGCGCATACTGGCTCCCTCCAAGCGGAACGACTGCTTTATCGTTCGCATGCGATTGCCAGGAGACTGGCGCACCGAAGGAGAAAACCTCGTGCTGCTTGACGCCCACTCCGCTGACATTCGGGGAGTGCAGTTAGGGCGCGAGCTTGCCCCTGCTTCTCGCCTGGTGGCGGGGATGGCGTCCATACATTACGGGCAATTTGGTGGAACCGGAACCCGTTTTTTCACCGCGATAATCGGTCTCGCCTGCCCTTTGCTGTATGCCACTGGTGTGGTGATCTGGTGGAGGCGAGTCTTTCGCCAGCGTCTCAGCGGATCATCTCCCAAAGTGCGAGCCGGATCCGTTCATAGTGTCGATCTTTACGCGAATGAAACACGCTAACGGTATTTCTTTTGCATAGGAGATCAGCGTGCAAGCGGTAGCTTATCCCCGCTCTCGAGTGTTGGTGATAGAAGATGAGCGCAGCATGGCTGAGCTCCTTCGCAGAGGGCTGGAAGATCAACACTACTCGGTTACTGTCGCCTACACCGGGATAGAAGGGCTGGAGTTAGCCGGCAAGGGAAGTTTCGCGGCAATTATCCTTGACGTGATTCTGCCGGCTCTGGATGGGTATTCCGTTGCGAACCGGTTGAGATCCCACGGCAATCAAACCCCGATCATCATGCTCACCGCAAAGGATGCGCTGGATGACGTCATCTGCGGCCTGGATGCCGGGGCGGAAGATTACCTCACAAAACCATTCTCCTTTCTGGAGCTTCTGGCCAGACTCCGGGCCCTGGTAAGGAGGGGCGCAAAGCCGCTCCCATCCACCTTGCAGGTCTCAGATCTCACCTTGGACACACGCCTGTGCGAGGTATCACGCGCAGGTGTTGTCGCGTCGCTCACCAGAACAGAGTACCTGCTCCTTGAAGTCCTGATGCAAAACATGGGACACGTGGTACTACGTCCGGAGATCATCAGAACTGTCTGGGGCTCCATTGATGCAATCGAGCAAAGTAGCCTAGACGTCTATGTCAAAGCTCTGCGTTCGAAGATCGATTCCGAACCATCGAAGAAGCTGATCTACACCGTTCGCGGCTTCGGTTACAAGGTGATGGAAAGATAAGATGAGCATGAAGCTGTCCGTGCGAGGAAGTCTCACGATCTGGTTCTGCTTGGTCTTTTTCTGTGGCGTTCTTCTGCTGGGTGCGAGCGCATATATCGGTCTACGGTCGACCATCATTCAAGTCGTTGATCAAGATTTAAGTGCTCGAATGGACGGAGTAGACAACTTCCTGAGCGAGCACGTCACCCGGTTCCCGCCTTCCAGAGTGCAGCAGGAGCTCTCGATCCATGTCGCTCTTAAACCGTTGTTCTTGAGTATTCATGCTCCGGGGGGAGAGTTGCTGTACTGTGGCTTGGCCGTGAAAGCACTCTGCGCCGCAACCGGAGGGAGCATCGCGCATCCCTTCACCACCACCGGGGATTTGCGCGTCTTATCCGCGGTTCGCATCGTCAAGGGAGCGTCGTATCGCATCAGCGTCGCGAGCGACCTCAGCTTCCAATCCGCGCTACTCCGCCGTTTCTCTTTACTGCTGGTCGTTATCGCGCCCATGGCGCTTGCGTCCGCAACTTTGGGAGGGTATTGGCTGAGCGGCCGCGCGCTGGCGCCGGTCAGAGAGATCATCGAAGCAGTCCACTCCATCGGCGAACAGAGTCTCAGTAGGCGGCTGCAGGTGCCGGCAACCGGCGATGAGATACAAGTATTGTCAGAGACGTTGAACGGCATGCTGGGCCGCGTCGAGAGCGCCTTTCGTCAGGTTACTGAGCTAACGGCAAATGCCTCCCATGAGCTGCGCACTCCGGTCGCGATTATTCGCACTTCGGCGGAGATTGCTCTTCTGAATGCTCGTCCAACCGTGGAGTCCCACCGGCAAGCGCTGTTGCAGATCTGCGCGGAAGCCGAAAAGAATACTCGCCTGCTGGATAGCATGTTGATGCTGGCCCGCACGGACTCCGGAGCGCAGGCGCTGCATTTCGCTGGCGTCTCTCTCCAGAGAAGCGTCAAACAGGCGGTCGATGCCTGTCGGCACTTGGCAGAGGCTAAGGAGATCGCTCTCATCTGCGAAGAGAAGGCCGCGGAGTTGCACCTTTGGGCCGACCCCACACACCTCAACCGGCTCTGGCTCCTGCTTCTGGATAACGCGATCAAGTACACACCGGCTGGCGGGCAGGTCACCGTTACCGTACTGTGTAGCTCCGGCTCAGCGCCAGTCTGCGAGATCGCAGACAGTGGGATCGGCATCTCGTCAGGCGATCTTCCGAACGTCTTTGAGCGATTTTTCCGCGCTGAGAACGCCAGGCTGGTCGCCGATGCAGGTTCGGGTCTTGGCTTAGCAATCGCTCGCTGGATCGCCGACGTACATCGTGCGCAGATTCACGTGGAAAGCACCCTCGGAGCAGGTTCCACCTTTCGCGTGACCTTTCAGGCGGATGTGCAGCTTCCGGCTGACAGCAGGGGGAATGAGATCGCGAAGTTGCTTGCAACAGAGCCGCTTTAGCTGTCTCGCATTGGCGTCCATGGACGATCATGGCTCCTGCAGCATGCTTTCAGGTTTCGATCCTACACGGGGTGGCAATTGGGTTGCTGCATACAGCCCTCACGCAAATTGCCGGTGCTCTTGAGCTCGGAGGAGTTGGGAAAGTTCGGTCACTGGTTGCCTTGTGAAGCATGAGCTGCGCCTTGCAAGGCTCCACGTCGCCCGGGTGCCTCTACGAGTGCTGCCTGGAACTCTTTGAGCGCGAGAGCGGATTGCTTTTGCTGCAGAAGCAAGTCTCCGAGTTGCTCGCGGGCGGGCAGGATAGGTCCCGGTGTCACCGGCAGCTTTTCGATTGCATCTTCCCGGTCGGCTGCGGCTCGCAGAAAGGCTAAGGCCTCGCTTTGATCGCCGTTTGCCTGTGCTGACCATGCCATGACCTCGCTCGCGAGCACTCCCGTCTGAGTTGACCAATAGCCGTCACCAGAAGTGCGAAGCTGTGCTTCGATATGCCTAAGCTGATCCGCCTGGACGCGCGCCTCGCTCGCGTGCCCAGTGCGCGCGAGTGCCAAACCCTTTGACCATACGGCAAGAGCGACGACTGATGGTGGCGCTCCTGATGAGGGCGCAATGTTCGCGGCGTCGGCCCATCTGGCCCGCTCGACCGCGTTCCGGATGGGAATGGCGGTTGCCGCATAGGCTATTCCGAAGTTGCTCATATCCAGCCCCGCCATGGCCGTCATCTCACGATTGATCTGGATGGCATCCTCTTCGCGTCCGGTCTGCAGATAGGCATAGACCAGATAGTCCATCGCGTGAAGCTCTTGCATGGTATCGCCATGCTGATGTGCGGCTTTTCTTGAGGCTAGATTGGATTGGATGGAGTCATTCCATAGTCCGAGCCTGGTAAAGATGTGCGATGGCATGTGTAGCGCGTGAGGCGCCGAAGGAGCGATTTGGGCATAGGCTCTGGCGGCAGGGAGACCTCGTTGCGCAAGTTCCTGACTGTCGCAGGCATGAATGAGATAGTGGGCGATTCCCGGGTGGTTCGGGTGGTCGCGATAGAGCGGCTCCAGGACACCAATTGCCTGCTTTTGCTTCACGTGTGTCTTGTCGACCGGGGACGCATTTGAAAGAAGCGAGACCGCATAGAACACCTGCGATTCCACATCCTTCGTGTTCTGTTGTGCGACTTCCGCCATCCCCTGTTCATAAGCCAAAGTACGCTGACTGAGCTTTAGACCAGGAGAGTCCTGAAACAGCAAACCCAATGCATGGATGAACTGCCGTTCACGGTCGGAACCGGCGCCGAGGCGCGTCGCTTCCAGCATCTCTCTCTGTCCTAGCGGAAACGTTTCAGGCGGTAGAGACGGCGACCATACTTGATGAAAATAGGTCATTGCGACTCCCCAATGCGCCATTCCACATTGCGGATCTTTTTTGGCTACCACTTGAAAAGCTTCTTCCGCAGACGCATAGGCGAAGGAATGCAGCAAAGCCACGGCACGGTTGAACTGTTCCTGCACCGCAGGTGCGCAGGAGATCGGAAATGACACTTTTCCGAGTTGTTCAGGGATGCCGTGGTCGTGTACTTCCTGAGCGGACGACAAAGAAGCAACGAACACAAAAACGAACAAGATTGGCCAAAGATAGAACATCCTACCTCTCCCAGATGACTTGTCTATTGTGCCAGTCTATTGTGCCAGAAAGCTTCGCGATCAGTAACCCTGATCTTAGGATTAGGTGAGAGCCACCTGATGGTACCGAACCTCAGCTTCCGAATAGTTGACCAGTTCTGGTGGATACCGACAAACGCCTTGTGGTGACTGCATTGAGCGTCAGTTTCCGATTGTCGGCAAACAGGAAGTAATGAAACAGCCACGCGAAGAATAGCTTCTTGGATTCATAATCCAACGGCCGTTGATCCGAACTATGGATTCAAACTGACCCACTACCAAATTGCCGGAGGTGTAGCCAAGCGTGCCGCCGTGTGCTAAATTGTTACTTTGCGTTCGATCTCATTAGGCCCATAAGCTATTGTACTGAAATGACTTAGCTTACCGTGGGTCGCGGAACGAGCAACAGGCACGGCATGCCCGATTATATTTACCTGCTAGAAAACCGGCTCTCTCCCGCCCAACAATCCGTGCTTCGCGTGCTTCGCGACGTCGCCCGTGACAAGGGAATGACCATCTTTCTCACCGGGGGCGCGGTACGCGATCTGACCAGCGGGTCATCGGTTCGTGACCTTGATGTAACGGTTCAAGGAAATGCGCTTAGCCTGATGCAGGCAATTCTGAATACAGGCGCTACCTTGTGGGGCAAGCACGAATCCTCCCAGACGCTCTTTCTGCACTTTCCCGGCAGTGTGCGCATGGAGGTCTCGAGCGCGCGGCGGGACGAGTTCCCCAAGCCCGGTGAGCCCGTCTATAAGTGGGCCAGCATTCACGATGACCTGCGGCGGCGAGACTTTACGGTTAATGCCATGGCCTTATCGCTCAATGACGGCTCTTATGGTTTGCTGATGGACCCTACCAACGGCGTAGCCGATCTGGAGATGCGGATGCTCCGGTTGGTCAGCAACTACGGCTTTTTGGAAGATCCCATTCGGCTGATCCGGGCCGCCCGGCTGAGTGCGCGTCTGGGCTGGCATATGGATGAGAAGACCAAGGCGCGGTTCGATGCGGCAATCCAAGAGGGCGTCATCTCCGCTATTTCAGCCTACCAGCGGGGATATGAACTGGAAGAGATTGGATTCGAGGAAAATCCGCTCGAAATGCTGAAGGCGCTCGAAGCGGAGGGCTGGACCAAGTACCTCTATCCAAGCTGGACGGTGGACAAGGCGGACGTGCAAGGGCTGGAGCAGATGCATGAGGTGCTCACGCGGCTGGAGATGCAGGGCATTCACCCGGAGGGTTCCACGGCCGCTATGGAGCTGCTGACGGCCAAGATGCAGCCCAAAGAACGTGCGGGGCTGAAGGCATTGTTCGTTCGGCCGGGCTTTGCTGCTGATTGGGAACGTCTGGACGCCGACGCGAGCGACTTTGCGAAGCAGCTGACCGCAAAGGATGCGAATACCCCTTCAGCAACCTGGAAGCTCTTTATGCGAGCGAATCCGGAAGCTGTCCTCTGGCTGGCTCTCACCGGAAAGGGCGCCGCAGTTCAGAATAAGTTCAAGAACTTTTTTAATGTTTGGCCCGAGGCGAAGCAGAAAGTACCGACAGTGCTGATGCTGGAGATGCGTATCACGCCCGAGCTCGACCGTTACCCAGAGCTGCTGCAGGAGTTGTTTTACGGAACCATCGACGGCAAACTGGAGACAGAAGAGCAGTTACGGGCCTTTTTGGAGCCCTACTCGCCACCTGCGCCACCACCACCGGTGACTGTGCGTCGTCCGCGCGCCTCCAAAAAGGCGGCTGGCAAGAAGCAGGCGGAAACCCCAGACGAGAGCTCTCAAGAGCTACTGGCCACCGCTCCAGAGCCCTACCAAGAAGAGGTCGAACGGGAGAATGCACTCCGGGAAATTCCCGGTATGGCTCCAGTCAAAGGGTTGGGAAAGGCTGTTCGTGAGAAAGTGGTGCCGGTGGAGAAGTCCCCCGCCGCGCCAGCGGATAAATCAGTATCGGGCCCGAAGAAGGGGCTCACTGCAAAGACCAAGTTGGAACGTTCGCCGGTGGAGCAAGCAGGCCGGTTGGCAGGGAAGAAGATTGCACAGGAAGCCCCTGCCACCGCGCGGAGTCACAAGGCAAAGAAAGCAATCCCCGAACCGGCAAAAGCAGAGCCGGTAAAATCAGCAAAGAAAGCCACGCCATCCGCCAAAGTTGCAGCGAAGGCCGTGCCCACGAAGGCGGCCCACGCAAAGGCTGGCAAGAAAAGCACTGCCGCTCCTGCCAAGAAGCAGGCGGCACCTGCAAAGGGTTCGCCGAAGACCGCACCAGTGCCAAATAAGGGAAAGAAGGCTGCAGCGCCTGTCAAGGGAAAGAAGGCGCAGGTCAAAAAATCGTCAGGCAGGGGAAACGCAAAACCAGCCGCCGTAAAAACCTCAAAGGCCAGGAAACCCTCCAAGGCCGCACAGACTAAGCAAAAACGATAACCATCCGAGGTACCCCACGCTGTGGTCTTCGGAGTGTGTTTCACGGGGGCAGTTCTGCACACTTGCGTCCCTGTTCTTCACAGGAGATCGTCCACCCGGAAGGTATTCTCAGACGCGTCGCGGAACTAGAATAGGGGTACCCCATGGCAGAGTTTATCCACCTCCATCTGCATACGGACTACTCACTTCTGGATGGCGCTTGCGATGTCGAGAAGCTAGTCTCCCGCGTCGACTCTATCGGCCAGAAGGCCGTGGCGATCACCGATCACGGCAATATCTATGGCGCCGTGCACTTCTTTGACGCGGCCAAGGCTATGGGCATTAAGCCGATTCTGGGTTGCGAACTGTATGTCTGCAAAAAAGAAGACCATCGCGCAGATCCTCAAGGCGACGACTATAACCACCTGCTGGTGCTGGCGGAGAACGAAGAAGGCTATCGTAATCTGGTCCGGATCACCTCTGAAGCATCGCTTCATGGTTTCTATCGCAAGCCACGTATAAGCAAAAACTTCCTGGCAAAGCATAGTGGTGGACTGGTGGGCTTTTCTGGTTGCCTGGCGGGTGAATTGTGCGAGAATCTGATGGCCGGCAACTACAATGCCGCGCGCGCCACAGCTTCGCAGTATCAGGACATCTTCGGCAAGGGCAACTTCTTCCTGGAGATTCAGGATCAGGGCTTGGAGCTCGAAAAGAAGATCCACGCGGATCTTTTTAAGCTCGAAAGAGACCTTAACATTCCGCTTATCGCCACCAATGACAGCCATTATCTGTGCGAGGATGACCACCACGCCCATGAGGTGCTGCTTTGCGTGCAGACGGCTGGGTCGATTCACGACCCGAAGCGATTCAAGTTCGACTCCGACCAGTTCTATGTCAAGTCTGCAGTGGAGATGGAGAAGCTGTTCTCGCATGCGCCGGAGGTGGTGAGCCGGACGATGCAGTTCGCCGAGCGCTGTTCGCTCAAGTTGAACAAAGTCGACAATCCATTCCCGGAGTTTGCCGTACCCGCCGGTCATACGATTGACAGCTACTTCGAGCAGGTGTGCCGGAACGGCTTTGACAAGCGGCTAGCGGGAGCAATCCATCACCTGCAGGAGCGCGGGCTGCTGCGCAAGTCTATCTCGGATTATCGCGAGCGACTGGAGCGCGAACTAGACTGCATCAAGCAGATGAAGTTCCCGGGATACTTCCTGATCGTGTGGGACTTTATCCGCTATGCTCGCGAGCATGACATTCCGGTCGGTCCGGGGCGAGGGTCGGCGGCTGGGTCGCTAGTGGCCTATGTGATGGAGATCACCGACATTGATCCATTGCAGAATGAGCTACTCTTCGAACGGTTTCTGAACCCGGAACGCGTATCGATGCCCGACATCGACATTGATTTCTGCATGAACCGGCGCGGTGAGGTCATCGACTACGTCACCCGGAAGTATGGCCGCGAGCAGGTCGCTCAAATTATCACCTTCAACACCATGGCGGCGAAGGCGGCGATCAAGGACGTTGGCCGCGCGCTTGATATGCCGTATGGCGACGTGGACCGGATCGCGAAGCTTATCCCGACGACAATCGGCATCACCATTGAGCGGGCGCTCAAGGATTCACCGCAGCTGCAACAAGCCTACGACGCGGACACGCAAGTACGCGAACTAGTGGACACTGCGCGCAAACTTGAGGGCTTGGTGCGTGGGGCGGGAGTGCACGCGGCTGGTGTCGTGATCTCCCCTCAACCGCTGACTGAATTGGTTCCTGTAAGCCGTTCCAAGAACGAGGAGATCGTCACTGCTTATGACATGAAGGCGGTCGAGAAGCTAGGTCTGCTCAAGATGGATTTCCTAGGGCTGACCACGCTTACCGTTATCGATGACTGCCTGAAGCTGATCCGGAAAAATCAGATTGTCGACGGAGCGGGCGTCGAGCTGGATATGGCGATGGTGCCACTAGACGACGTTGAGACCTACGAGCGCGTCTTTCACCGGGCGCTTACCTCAGGCGTCTTCCAATTCGAGTCTGGCGGCATGCGGGATGTGCTGCGGCGCTACAAACCGCAAAGCGTGGAAGACTTGACCGCGCTCAATGCGCTCTACCGGCCGGGGCCGATCCAAGGCGGGATGATTGATGACTTCATCGAGCGAAAGTGGGGTCGCCGGGAGGTCACGTATGACATGACGGAACTCGAGAAGATCCTAAAGGAGACGCTCGGGGTCATCGTGTATCAGGAACAGGTGATGCAGATAGCGAATGCGCTGGCCGGATACTCATTGGGCGAAGCCGATCTGCTGCGCCGGGCGATGGGTAAGAAGAACGCCGAGGAGATGGCCAAGCAGCGGGTCCGCTTCGCCGAGGGTGCGGCGGAGCGCAAACACCCCAAGGACAAAGCGACGCGCATCTTCGACCTGATGGAGCAGTTTGCCGGGTACGGCTTCAACAAGTCGCATTCGGCGGCGTACGCGCTACTGGCGTACCACACGGCGTATCTAAAGACGCACTACCCGGTCGAGTTCATGTCGGCGCTGCTGACCTCCGAGATCTCAAAGCCGGAGAATGTGGTGAAGTACATCGGCGAGTGCCGCGAGATCGGCATTCAGGTGGAGCCGCCGAATGTACAGATCTCGGACGCGGACTTCACGCCGGACGGCAGTGTGATCCGCTTCGGCCTGACAGCGATCAAGAATGTGGGCCGCAACGCGATCGACTCCATCCTTCAGGCACGCGCGAAGCTGCAGGGGGACGAAAGCCGCGGCTTCGCTTCGCTCTGGGAGTTCTGCGAGGTGGTCGACCTGCGCCTGCTGAACAAGCGCGTGATCGAGTCGCTGATCAAGTCCGGAGCTATGGACAGTTTCGGCCGGCGCGGGCAGTTGATGGCCGCGGTGGATAAGGCGATGGAGCGAGCGCAGAAATCGCAGCGTGATATCGCGGCGGGGCAGCACGGACTTTTTGGCGGGCTGGCCGGCATCTTTGACGACGCGCCTGCGGCCGGAGCGGCGCCCGATCCGCTGCCCAATGTGCCGGATTGGGATGAGAACCAGCGGCTGCAGTCGGAGAAGGATGTGCTGGGCTTCTTTGTCTCCGGCCACCCTATGGACAAGTACGCGGACAAGCTCAAGAATCTGCACGCCGTCGATACGGCGACGGCGCTGGAGATGAAACCCCCGCCTCCGCCCACGCGGCGGGGCCAGCCGCAGCCGGAGAACGATATCGCCATTGCTGGAGTGATCGTCGGGCTGAAGGTGGCGAAGTCGAAGCGGTCGGGCGAGCTGTACGCCCAGGCTTCGCTTGAGGATACGGTGGGCAAGATCGACCTGATCTGCTTCCCGAAGGACTATGAAAAGCTGGCCGAGCTGCTGAAGATCGACGTGCCGGTGCTGGTCAAAGGTCAGCTACGTGCCGATGAAGATGCCGCGCCGAAGTTGTGTGTTGGGTCGATCCAAGCGCTCGAAGACGTGAGGATCAAGCTGCCGGGGAGTGTGCGCATCAAGGTGACGCTCGACCGTGCCAGTAACCAGACGCTGATTTCATTGCACGAGATGATCCAGGCAGCGCCTGGGCCGGGACGGCTGATGATCAACCTGGAGCAGCGGGGCGAGTTCGTCGTGATGCTGGAGCCGGAGGGGATCACAGTGGGCGCTGACCGCGGATTTATCGAGCGCGCGGAGGAGTTGCTGGGCCGCGGCACGGTGCAGACGATCGAGTAACGCGCTACTTTGCGGGAAACTCGAGGCGCACATCTGCGGCTGCCCGGATGCCGGTGGTGCGCTACGGCGACGAGATGCATCCGCATGCGCAAGGAGGTGCCGGAGATTGGCTGGGGAGTGTTCACCATCCTGAAGACGCACGATCCGGAGGTGCCTTCAGGTAGAACAACAGCAGCAGGCTATGCGTAGTCGAAGACGGTCATGAACCCGTAGTCCATATGCAGTTGCTGATGACAGTGGAAGAGCGTCCGCCCGGGATTGTCGGCTATGAAATCTACATCCGCCTCCTGGTATCCGCCCAGCATGAGGACATCCTTCATCACGCCTGAGGTCGACTGCCCCGCGATGCGTGTCAGCTCGAAGCTGTGCCGGTGCAGGTGAATAGGATGAATGTCGTCACTAGCGTTTCGCATACGTAGCCGGTAGCGCCTCCCCTGCTTCAGGTGATGCGAAGGCGGGGCCATCATTTGATCGAACGGATACGCGACTCCGTTGATGCTCCAGACATTGAAGCCGTCGTGCGCTGCATTGTCCTTCGCGAAGATCATGTCGATCACTTCGTCGGGCTCCCGTGATGGGCCCCCTGCGTTGCCGAAATGTGCATAGTTCCAATGAAACGGCTTGGGCGCAATCCACTGTGGCTTACCAGTGTGCCCCGCATACTCGATCACGATGCCCATGCCATGATGGCGGTCGTCGTCCCCCGTGTCTCCCATGATCCACACACCGGGGTGATTCATTTCGACGATCGCTGAGACCCGCTCGGCGGTCCCCAGCCAGAGTCCGGGTACGCGCACTGGCCTGGAGAGCGGATTGCCGTCCATCGCGACCACTGAAAACGAGTGCCCAGGGAGCGCGAGGCTGCGAATCTCCCCGGCGCTTCCATTGAGAACATGGAAGAGCACGCGCTCACCCTGCTTCACCCGTATAGGTTCACCGTGGCCTAGCATGCGGCCGTTGATGGTGAAAGAACCGTACCCGATCTCATAGCCATGAGGCATGCCCTTTGCGAGCGAGGCGTTCATCGCGCGCTCACCCTTGTCTTTCAGGCTCTTCACCGTGGTTGCTGGTGACAAGAAGTCCATCGCCATGTCCCCGCCCCGGCTGAAGGTGGGTTCGAATTCCTTCAGGGTGAGAAAGACTTCGCGGTCATAGCTGCCCGGACTGTTCCGCGGTTCGATGTACACGGGGCCGACGAGCCCGCTATATTGCCCAGCGCTCAGATCGCTCCCGGCACGCACATGCGTGTGGTAGAAGCGGTAGCCCGAAGGCTTTGGAACAAACGAGATGCGACGGCTTCCATGAGGAGGGATGAAAGGCGTCCCTTCTTCCGCGGCGCCATCCACATCTGGAGAGACGCATTGCCCATGCCAGTGCAACTGCTCAGGCGTGTCCGTCTCATTGCGAACATTCACCGTGACCCGCTGGCCTTCCTTGAATCGGAGCAACGGTCCAGGAAATTGCCCGTTATAGGTGGTGACGGAGACGATGCGCTTTGGAGCGAGTTCGATTGGCTTGGTGGTTATCGTGAGTGTGTAGTCGGCGGGGCCCTCAGCCTGTGAAGCAGCTCCGCGCTCCCGGTCTGTCGGCGACTGGCTGAAGATGTTTGGGGGCGAAAGCAAAGCAGTACCGGCGGCAGCTCCAGTAGCTTTCAAGAAGTTTCGACGCGAGAGATGGGATTGTGACATGCTTCTCCCGGCTGCGTGGGGCCGACAGCAAGTAGGATGCGCGGCGGATGCAGCAATTATTTCTGGGGAGGGAAGGTTTCGGCTTTCATCGAGCCGTCGCGCTGCTTGAGCAGGATCTGGACTTTGCCTTCGGCGGTGTCTAGCTCTTGTTTGCAGAGGCCGGAGAGGCGCACGCCGTCTTCGAAGAGGCGGATGGAGTCTTCGAGTGGCAGGTCGCCGCGTTCGAGCTGGGCGACGATGGTCTCCAACTGCTTGAGCGACTCTTCAAAGCTTGCCAACGCGTGCGCTCTCCTTCTGTTTCGGTTTCGTGGGGAGAGCGGGCGTGGACGTCTCCGCGGTGGACGCAGTGGGCTGCGGCAAGACGGAGTTGAGGATCTCTACCGCGAGCCCGTAGCGGCCAAAGGGCGCGCTGACCTGCACGCCTTGCACCATGGGGCGTGCCTCGGTGAGCATCTCCTGGGCGATGCGAATGCCCTCGGCGCGGGCCAGCTCCGGTGTGTCGGCCTTGGCCATGCGCCCCATGATCTCGTCGGGCATGGAGACGCGGAGGTCGTTCTTCATGAATTCGGCGTTGCGCAGGCTGGTGAGCGGCCAGATGCCAGCGACGACCGGGATGCGGAAGCCCTCGATGCGCTTGAGGAAGGCTTCGAGCAAGCGCAAGTCGAAGACCGGCTGGGTGATGGCGTACTCGGCGCCGGCCTCCACCTTGTAGGCGAAGCGGCGGATCTCGTTGTCGATGTCTGGTACGCCGGGGTTGGCGGCTACGCCGATGGTGAAGCCGGTAGAGCCACCAATGGGGTTGCCGCCGATGTCCAGGCCGTGGTTGAGGCGGTTGACGATATTGACCAGGCCGATGGCGTCGACGTCGAAGACTGCGGTGGCGTCGGGGTAGTTGCCGAGCTTGGGTGGATCGCCGGTGAGGCAGAGGATGTTCTTGAGACCGATGGAGGAGGCCCCGAGCAGGTCGGACTGGATGCTGAGGACGTTGCGGTCGCGGCAGGTGTAGTGGAGTACGGTTTCGACGCCGGTGTGCTGCTGGATCTGGATGCAGAGGCTCTGGGCGCTCATGCGGGCGGAGGCGCGCGGGGAATCCGGCACGTTGATGGCGTGGATGCCGGTGGCAGCGAGGGTGCGCGCGCCCTCGATCTCCTTGGTGCAGTCGATGCCCTTGGGCGGAACGATCTCGACCATGGTAATGAAGGCGTCGGCCGCTATGAGCGCGCCAATGCCGGAGCGCTGGGCGATAGCCGCTGGCGGGGTTTCGGTGAGGATGGGAGCGCGGGAGCCGGCGGGCACGCTGGTCGCCTGCGCATCCATGGCGCGGATAGCGGACTTCATGGCACGAATGTGGTTGGGCGTGGTGCCGCAGCAGCCGCCGATGAACTGCACGCCCGCCTTGACGAACTTGCGTGCAAAGCTGGCCATGTACTCCGGCGAGCAGAGATAGATGTTGCGGCCGTCGACGGCGCGGGGCATGCCAGCATTGGGCATGGCGAGCAGGGGCAGGTCGGTGGCGGTGCGCATGCGCTCTATCGCGGTGAGCACGGTGGCAGGACCGAGCGAGCAGTTGCAGCCCACCGCATCGGCGCCAGCGGTGGTGAGGCGGGCGGCGGCGACCTCGACCGGCGCACCATCCAGGCAGTTCGCGTCTTCATCCACGGTGACCATGGCGAGGATGGGGAGCTCGGGCGCGACCTCGCGGGCGGCGAGGATGGCCTGCTCCGCCTCGTTCAGCGCAGGGAGGGTTTCGATCATCAGGAGGTCGACACCGCCCGCGACCAGCCCACGGATCTGCGCGGCAAAGGCTTCGCGGGCCTCTTCGAGGGCGGTCTTGCCCAGGGGTTCGAGCAGTATCCCGAGGGGACCGACGGAGCCGGCGACAAAAGCAGCGCCTGCTTGCTTGTCTGCCAGCTGGGCGACGGCTTGGCGGGCGAGGCGCGCTCCGGCTTCGTTGATCTCGGTGACTTTGTCTTCCAGTCCATAGCGGCGGAGGCGAAAGGCGTTCGCGCCGAAGGTGTTGGTCTCGATGATCTCGGCGCCGGCTTGGAGGTACTCCTCGTGGACGGAGCGCACCAGCTCGGGCTGCGAGAGGTTCAGCTCGTCAAAGCAGCGATTGATGAAGATGCCCCGGGCATAGAGCGTAGTGCCCATAGCGCCGTCGCAAAGAACGGTACGGTTGGCAAAGAGACTCCCGAGTCGTGCCATCTCAACATGCTAGACCATTTAAGGGCAAATGTAGACTCAGAGAACAGAAGTGAACACAGTCGTTCTTCGCGGAACGGCCACACGGAGCGGGCCTTCGCGCCAGCCACAGTAACCTTGACAATGGTTAGACACAGGCCAGGTGGGAACGCCAAACGCTTTGGTATACTTAGCCTTTCCCGCGCAAGAGATCTGTGCAGTGAAGGTCGAGGTCCATAGAGTTTTGAAGAAGAGAAGTCTCCCGTCATTTGCTGTCACTCTGCTTCTGGCAGCAACTCTCCTGTCGCTCCTTACAAGCTGTGGGCAGAACACCTACTTCGCCGGACGTCCTCTGCCGCCGAGCGGATTAGTGAACCGCGTCCTGGTAGCCGTGCAAAATCCCGGCCCACCGAGCTCGACGTTGAGCTTCGTCGACGCGAATTACGACATTAACCATCCTTATAAGAATGCCAATAGCCGATTCAGCATTGGCGGCTACAACGGGAGCAGCCCGGCGACGATCCAGAACCTGCCGGAGGAGCTGACCGGGTTTATATACGGCGAGGGGGATGGAAGCTTTACTCCGGTGAACTATGCGGCGGAGACCTCCGGGACCGCGCTGTATCCGGCGAGGACACCGATTGCGACGAGTATCTTTGTCTCGCGGAGCCGGCAGTATGTGCTTTCGGCGAACCCGTCGGCGCATTCCATGACGATCTACGACAATGGAGCGGTCTTCGCTCTGAACGTGCCAGGGGTCTACCGTGTGGCTTTGAATCCGAGCGCGACCCTGGCGCTGGGATTTGTGCAGAACAGTAACGATGTGTACAGCATCTTCCGGCTGACTACACCACAACAGTTACAGTTCTCCACGCCAGCGGCCTGGCAGGCCAAGGGCTATCAGGATTGCGAGCCGCAGAATCTGCCAATCTATTGCGCGACCAAAGTCGCGGACCCTGGCGGTGTCTTTGATCGACCGGCAAAAGCGCTCTTTTCCGCGGATGGTCAGTCCATTTTTGTGTTGAATTGTGGCCTGGAGTGTGGCGGCACACAGGCGGGCATCGTGACCATTCCGGTGACAACCAGTGCGCTGAATGGAAATGAGAGTGGTCCGGCTGGGAGTTTGCTTGTGCCTGGCAAACTGCTGCCCATTCCGGGGGGAGCGACGGATGCGATCCAGAACAGCAATACACTGTACGTCGCCGGACAAAGCCGGCTGCCAGACGATCTCTTCAGCGGCAATCTGACGGTGGTGGACCTGCCCAGCTACACGGTGACGAGGACCTATGGCATCAGTGACGGCACGCATACCAAGATGGTCTTCGCGGACGACAATACGTTGTGGATCGGATCGCAGGGCTGCCAGGCAGGGGAACGCTTCGCGCTGAGCCAAACCGGGCAAAATGTTCCCTTTGGCTGCCTGACCATGTTCAATACGGCGAAGAACAGCGTCCTTGTGGATGCTTATAAGGGCGACTTAACGGGCGAGACCTCTGTGCAATTGCTGCACAAAGTGTATGTGGCCGAGGGTGGGCAGGTGCACATCTACAATACCGTAGATGGCTCGGAGCGGGATAACTCCAACGTGACGGTTACCGGGACGGCGTATGACGTCGCGTATATGGATGCGCAGACGGATGGCGATAATACCACTTACTAGCGAGTTAGCAAGTCAGCAAAACAATTGAGTAAGTTAGCGATCTCTCAGGGCGCGCACAATCTGGTGGATGTGCTGGCCATTGCGGCACATCGCGACGACGTCGAGCAGACTTGTGGCGGCACCCTGCTCAAGATGAACGCGCTCGGCTTGCATACTGGCATCCTCGATCTGACGGAAGGTGAGGCGGGGACGCGCGGGTCGGCCGAGGAACGCGGCCGCGAGGCTGCGGAGGCTGCGCGCATTCTCCGGGTGCAGTGGCGCGAGGCGCTCGATCTGCCGGATGGACAGGTGGAGAACACCTACCCCAACCGCCTGAAGATAGTGCGCGTGTTGCGGGAGCTGCGGCCGCGGGTCGTGATCCTGCCCTACTGGCAGGGAAGGCATCCGGACCACTATACCTCTGCCACTCTAGGCTACGAGGCATGCTTTCTGTCCGGGCTGGCAAAGGTAGAGACGGGCACCGCGCCACATCGGCCGTTCAAGGTTCTGTATGCGAGTTTGTACGCGGATGTCCGGCCGAGCTTCGTGGTCGACATCACTCCCTATATGGAGCAGCGCTTGGCGTCGTTGCGGGCCTACCGTTCGCAGTACACAGACCAGCCGGCGGGTGGAGGGCTATTTGTGCCAGAGGCAGAGATCCGCGAGCGAACTTTTTCGATGGCCCGCCACTATGGTCTGCTTGGTGGCGTCCGCTATGCCGAGCCTTTTGTCCAAAAAGAGATCGGTCTGGTCGACGACCTGATGCTAATCCCTGTCGCTTCGATGTGAGGTCAGGCGGGAAGTTGAGCCGAGACGAAGCCCATCGCGGTCTTTTCCGGAAGATAAACGCGGACGATGGCGCCGTGAAGCTCCCCATGCACGTTGTTGGTGATGCGGACGGTGCCGCCATGCTTCTGTATGATCCCTAAACTCACCCAGAGACCCAGGCCCGTGCCACGCTCGCCTTTAGTGGTGATAAAGGGCTGAAAAAGCTTCTTTTCGACATGAGGCGCGATGCCCGGACCACTGTCGCTGATCTCGACGAGCGAGCCGGCACGGCCGTCCTGCGGGGTGGCGGGATGAATTTGGATGCGCACCCGGCCTCGCGAGCCGGCGGCCTCCGCCGCATTGGCGATGAGGTTGGTGAAGACCTGACGAAGTTCGCCGGGGAAGCCCTGGACCTCCGTCGGGTGGGTGTAGCTCTGTTCGACCACGATCCCCTGATCCTTCATCTTGCGGTCGAGCAAGAGCAGGACGGAGCTGATCAGTTCTTCGAGATTTACCTGGACCGGCACCTGAGATTCGCGGTAGAGGCTGAGCATGGCCCGGCTGATTTGCAGGGTGCGGCCGAGTTCCTGCTGGGCGAGCGTAAGATACTCGCTGCGCTTGCCGGAGTCATGTTCGCTCGCGAGCAGGAAGTGCAGGTTCGCAACCGAATCCAGAGGGTTGTGGATCTCATGCGCGATGCTGGCGGCAAGCCGCCCGGTGACGGCGAGTTTTTCGTTGGCGATGAGGTTGGCTTCGGCATGGCGGAGTTCGGTGACATCGCGGAAGACAACGACCATGCCTTGCGGGGTATCGCCGTCGTTCTGGACCGGGCAGGTAGTGTGATCGACAGAGTACTCCGTGCCATCACGGGCGACCAGGAGACTCTGGCTAGCCAGCTGCCGTGTTTGCGAGCGCCGAACCTCTTCCAGGATATTTGCTATCGGCTGGTGCGTGTGCTCGTTTACCAACTTGAGAATTGCACCCAGCGGGCGATTGGCAGCTTCGGCGAGCGGCCATTGCGTGAGCTTCTGGGCGACCGCATTCATGAAAAGAACAGTTCCAGCCGCATCGCAGGAGATCACTGCGTCGCCGATGGATTCAAGAGTTGTGAGCAGGAGGTGCTGGCTGGCGCTTAGCTCCGCATTGCGTCTTTGCAGCTGTTGCAATGCGGAGTTATAGGCGTTGGAGACACGTTTCAGGCGACTGCTGGTGACAGTGCCGATGAGTATGCCGGCGGCCAGGGCCAGACCGAGGACCACCAACAGAAAGTTGTCAACGCGATGCCGTACCTGCGTCGAAAGCGCGTCGCGCTCCACGGATTCGGAGCGCACCAGACTATCTATATCGGAGCGGAAGGTGTCCATCAGGCGCTTGCCCTGGATGGTGAGCTCCTCTCCCTGCGGCAAGGATTTCGCCCGTCCCTGGACCGTTGCGGCGGCAAACTCCTGCCAGCGGTGAAGGTCGGCGGCCATGGCGGTAAAGGCCGGGAACTGGTCTGGACTCGCGGTTTTTGAACTCTCCGCATAAAGACTGCGAAGACTCGTGAGCGTTTTGTCGATGCGGGTAGCGGCGGTGTGGTATGGGTCTAGGGTCGCGGGCAGGCCAGTGAGCTGGTATCCGCGCATGCCCGTCTCCTGATCGAGGGCGAGGCTTCCCAAACGGTGCAGAGTGCGCAGAATCTGGTCGCTGTGATCCACCTGGCTCTGGACCACCAATGTCTCCTGAATCTGCCAGACAAGCAGCCCGGCGAGCAGGGCCAGAAGGACCACCGGGAGGAGTAACGTGGTGCGAAGAATTCGATTGAATTCGAGGAGATTGACAGGGCTCTGACTATTCATGGAGAGAGCGGCGTTACGGGGCAAGGGCTACCAGCTCTTTCACCTTGCGCAGCAGGGGGAGTGCACCGTCTCCTTTATTGACGACCATGTCCACCAGCCTGGTGACCTCTTCAGGAAGAGTGAGATACGCGGAGAGCAGGAGGATGGGGATGCGCGGCTTTAGATCTTTGAGGGCCTTCGCGACCTGGGCTCCATCCATCTCAGGCATGGCGTAGTCGAGGACGACCGCATCGACGTGGTTGGCCTGAAAGAGCGCCAGCGCCGACTTGCCATCATTTGCCGTTAAGACCATGTAGCCCTCTTTTTCCAGCACGACGCGGCGGATCTCGAGACCGAGAACCTCGTCGTCTACGCAAAGCACTGTCGCGGCCCGAAACACCTATGCCACCTCATTCCATATGGTCCAGCCGATTGGATTGGGCATTTTCAGTCAGCGAAGTGTAACACTAGCTGAATCCTGGGCGGCATGCCAGCCGCCGCAAGTTGTAACCCCGGTTCCGCAAGTTGTAACCAATGATCGGATGGTTGTATTGACAGATTCACACTCCTTTCGCAATCCGAGCTGGATCGATGCGGTAGATTAGGCCAAGCTTACCTAAATGGAACAATCCGAGTCCCTCCTAAGGGGTCATGGTACGTGGGCACAGAAGGGCAGCATTTGAGTCAGACGATATTCGTGCTTGAAGATGAACCGGACATCTCGCGATTAGTGCAGCATCAGCTCGAAGGTGCGGGTTTCGCAGTGCGCACCTTTGGCACTCCCGCAAATATTATTCCCGATGCCGAACGCCAGGCGCCCGCACTCTTTTTGCTGGACATCATGGTGCCGGGTGGGGATGGTCTAGATGTCTGCCGCAGACTGCGCAGCCACCCGGCGCTGAGCACCACCCCGATCATTTTTCTCACGGCACGTGTGGCGGAGAATGACCGAGTGCTGGGGCTGGAGCTGGGGGCTGACGACTACATCACCAAACCCTTTGCCACGCGCGAGTTGCTGGCGCGGGTCAAAGCGGTGCTGCGGCGCTTTGAGCGGCCGACCGCGCCCTCCGTCATCTCCTTTGAAGAGATCATGATCGATGCCAGCGCGATGCAGTTGAAGGTCCGGGGCGAGCTGACGACCACAACAGCGACGGAGTTCCGCCTGCTCGATTACCTGGCCCGGCATCCTGGACGGGTCTTCAGCCGCGACCACCTGCTGGATGCAGTCTGGGGAGATGCCCGTTTCGTCACGCCGCGTTCGGTGGACGTTTATGTGCGGCGCATCCGTGAGAAGATCGAGACGGATCCGGAGAATCCGCGGTACTTGAAGACTGTGCGCGGGGCTGGGTATCGCTTTGAGGTGCCGCGGGCGGTTTAGGCATTTTCTCCTCCGCATTCTTCTCGACAGCACTCTTTTCTCTGTAGGGCGGGCTTGTGACAGGCAGAGTATTTTCCAAGCTGCTGTTTTCGTTTGTGTTGGTGCTGGTGATCGGCACCGCCATCCTTGACTTCTCCATCCGGCGCATCGTAGACCATGCCCTGCGCGAACAGATTGAGCAGAGCCTCATCGGCGAAGCCCGGCTGCTGGGAGCGCAGCTTGCTGCGCGCGATCCAAGTTTTTCGGTGAGGTTGGGTGCCCCGGGGGGGCTGGTGCGTGCGGCAGCAGATGCAACCCGGGCGCAGGTCACCATCTTCAGCCTTAATGGGGAGGTACGCGCCAGTTCGGGAACCGGTGTACCTGTCGGGATACCTGTGCAGGGTCCTCGGCCGGAGCTGGAGCAGTTGCGTACCGGCGGCCCTCATGCTTCGTCTTCTACGGTAGGCAAAAATGTGCGCAGCCACACGCTCTTTGTCGCGGTGCGAGCAGGGAATCTGGTCGTGCGCATGGCCTATCCGCTGGCTGAGATCCAGACAAAACTGCACCTGCTGCGGCGGGATATTCTGCTGGCTTCGCTGGTGTCGCTGGCACTGGCCACGATGCTGGCGGCGGTCTTTGCGCAGCGCGTTGCCAAGCGCCTGAGCCGGATTGTCGCCTTTGCGGAGAGGATCGCGGCCGGGGATCTCTCGGCGCGCGTGGAAGAGAGGCAGCTGGATGAGATCTCGGCAGTGGCGCATGCGCTGGATGCCACCGCGAGCCAGCTGGAGACCGCCTTTCACTCGCTCGAAAGCAGCCGGCGCGAGCTGACCGCGCTGCTGGACAGCATGCAGGAGGGCGTGATCGCAGTGACTGCGTCCCGGCAAGTGAGCTGGTCGAATGCCGTAATCGCCCGGCTTTCGCACCAGACGGTGCGAGAAGGGCGGTCGCTGGTGCACACCATTCGCGATCCAGATGTGCTGATGTGCGTGGAGTCCGCGCTGCATCAGCGCAAAGTGTGTATGGGGCGCGCTACGTCCGTCTCGCCAGGGCGTACCTTCGAGGTCAATGCGGCTCCCATGCCCGGAGGTGGGGCAGTGGTAGTGCTGCACGACGTGACGGAGATCGAGCGGGCCGAGACGACGCGGCGGGACTTTGTCGCCAACGTCTCCCATGAGCTGCGCACACCGCTCACCTCCATCTCTGGCTATGTGGAAACCATGCTGGATGGGGGAGAGCCGGTCAGTGATCAGGCACGAGACTTTCTGGGAATTATTCTTAAGAACGCCAGCCGCATGAATCGCCTGACCGAGGACCTGCTGGCGCTGGCGCGGGTGGAGTCCGGCGATTACAAGCTGTCGTTGCAGCCTATCCGAGCATCGGCGCTGGTGGAGGATGCGGTTGAATCGCTGACGCCGGTTGCCCACGATGCCGGGCTGGCGCTGGAACAGGGAGAGAGGGCACGGGAGTTCGTGATGGCGGATCCCGATGCGCTGCAGCAGGTCTTCGGCAACCTGATCGAGAACGCAACGAAGTATGGACGTGCCGGGGAGCGGGTGCGCGTGGGGGCGATCCGGCGGGACCACGAGGTGGAGTTTTTTGTGCAGGACTTCGGCCCGGGGGTTGCGTCTGAGCATCAGCCGCGTATCTTTGAGCGCTTCTACCGGGTGGACAAAGCGCGCTCACGGGAGTCTGGCGGGACCGGTCTGGGGCTTTCGATCGCGCGCCACATTGTGCACGCACATGGAGGAGATATCCGGATTGAAAGCGAACTAGGATCCGGCGCGACTTTCTTCTTTGTGCTGCCGATGGCGGAAGACCAAGGGGCAAACCAGGGATCCAGAGGGATGGAACACCCTGCGGCAGAGCAGGCGGCACTGCCTCTGGCCGCACCGCAGCCAGCCAACGGATGATCTCTGAACCAAGTTCTCAACTGGAAGTCCTCCCGGGACCGTTTCTTCCGCTTTTTACCATTATGTAAACGTGCATTCACATGGCGACGCCAAACTTGGGACGCCACTCATTGGCATTCCTACTGTTCCCCAGGGAGAAAACTTCGTGAAAAAGATTCTGTCTTTGGCAGCCGCGGCACTGGTGTGCGGCGCGGCCACTCTAGGTTACGCACAAAAGCTTAACGGTGCGGGCGCCACCTTTCCGTATCCGATCTACTCCAAGTGGTTTAGCGAGTACAGCGCGCAACACCCCGGCGTCGAGATCAACTATCAGGCGATCGGTTCGGGTGGCGGCATCCGCCAGGTCACGTCCGGCACCGTGGATTTCGGCGCCAGCGACGGTCCGATGACCGATGAGCAGCTGGCTGCATCGAAGGTCAAGATTGTGCATATCCCGACGGTTCTGGGAGCGGTGGTGCCGATCTATAACCTGCCTGGGATTGGCGGGGACCTCCATATCGCGCCGGATGTGCTGGCCGACATCTATCTAGGCAAGATCACCAACTGGAACGACGCACGCCTGCAGAAGGACAATCCGGGCGCCAAGCTGCCGAACCAGGATATCTTTATCGTGCATCGCTCTGATGGCAGCGGCACGACATATATCTTCACCGATTTTCTTTCCAAGGTGAGTCCGGAGTGGAAGAGCGGTCCGGGTAAGGGAACCTCCCCGAGCTGGCCGCGCGGCATTGGCGCCAAAGGCAATGAGGGCGTCGCCGGCATGGTGCGGCAGACACCGGGGGCGATCGGCTATGTGGAGCTGATCTATGCGCTGCAGAACAAGATCGACTATGGCACGGTGAAGAACCCGGCGGGCGCTTGGCAGAAGGCAACCATTGACTCCGTGACGGCCGCGGCGGCGAGCGTGAAGCAGATGCCAGCGGACTACCGCGTCTCCATCACCAACGCCCCGGGCAAAGATGCCTACCCGATCTCAAGCTTTACTTGGTTGTTGATCCCCAATCCAGCTCCGGATGCGGCGAAGGGAAAGATCATCGACGAGTTTCTGCGCTGGATGCTGGATCACGATTCAGAGGCTACATCGCTGGACTATGCGCCGCTGCCGAAGTCGGTAGAGGACAGAGTGCGTACCACCATTGGGCAGTTGAAATAGATCTGGATACGCGGAGCGCTCTCGCAGAAGAGCGCTCCGATCGTGGGCATAGTACGGGTTTACCTCCCCCGAAACCCGGCAGCATACCTGTGCCCGAGATCCTTTAATCTTCTATTCACCGAGGCTACGTACCGTGGACAAGGTGATTTCACGAGCGCAGGTACCGAATTTGGCACAGACTCCGGCAGGTCCTTTGCAGGCAGAGCCCGGCAGCGCGCCTTCGCAGCAGTCTCCGATTCGCGCTTTCCTCAGCAAACGAGGCAGCTCGGCGATGTGGGATGGAGGCTTCCGCGGGTTGATGCTGCTATGCGCACTCAGCATCTTCGGCATCGTGGGACTGATCGCCTATGAGCTGGTCACGCGCTCTCAACTGACGATCGCGAAGTTTGGCCTCTCCTTCTTTTTCAAGCAGGCCTGGGATCCCGTGAACGGGAACTTCGGGGCGCTGCCGTTCATCTATGGCACGATAGTTTCCTCGCTGCTGGCGCTGATTATTGCGGTTCCGTTTGCGATTGGCGTCGCCATTTTTCTTACGGAAATGTGTCCCCACTGGCTGCGCGGAACGCTGGCCTTTCTCACGGAGCTGCTGGCCGCGATTCCGAGCGTCGTGTATGGGCTCTGGGCCATTTTCATACTGATCCCGATCCTGCGGAACAGTGTCGATCCGCACCTGATCGCGGTGTCGAAATGGCTGACTGCGCATGCACCCGCCAGTCTGGATCTGGGAGGCATCTTTGCCGGGCCAAACGCGGGCTACAGCATGCTCGCCGCAGGCATCATCCTGGCGATCATGATCCTGCCGATTATCTCTTCGCTGACGCGCGAGGTGATGATCTCAGTGCCGAGCGCGCAACGCGAGGCAGTGCTGGCGCTGGGCGCTACCAAATGGGAGATGATCCGGACTGGCGTGCTGCGGAATGCGCGTATCGGCATCGTTGGCGGCATTATTCTGGGACTGGGCCGGGCACTGGGCGAGACCATGGCAGTGACCATGGTGATCGGCAACCGTCCCGAGATTGCGAAGTCGATTCTCGCGCCGGGCTATAGCATGGCCAGTGTGATCGCGAACGAATTCAGCGAGGCATCCGACAACCTGTATCTCAGCGCGCTGGTGGAGATCGGCCTGGCGCTCTTTATCGTCACCATCATCGTAAATGCGCTGGCTCGTCTTCTGGTGTGGGCAGTGACGCGCGGCGCGCCGGTAAGGGTGGGCTAAACCATGGCCACCACTGCCCTGCGACCGCCGCTGCGCGCCAGCAAAAGCAACCACATCCGGCGCTCGGTCGCGAATGGGCTTCTCTATGTCCTGGCAATCGGAGCTACACTCGCGGTCCTGCTGCCGCTGGTGGCTATCCTCTTCTATCTGATCAAGCAGGGCGCGAGCTCGCTGAACCTGGCCTTTTTCACGCAAATCCCGAAGCCGGTCGGCGAACAGGGCGGCGGCATGGAGAATGCCATCGTCGGCTCGGGCATTATCTTGGCGCTGGCGAGCCTGATCGGGATTCCGCTGGGTGTGGGCGCGGGCATCTATCTGGCGGAGTTTGGCGGAGGATCGCGGCTCGGTAACATCGTGCGCTTCACGGCGGATGTGCTCAACGGCGTGCCATCGATCGTGATGGGCATCGCGGTCTATTCGCTGATCGTTCTGCCGCAAAAGCATTTCTCGGCGTTTGCCGGGGGCGTGGTGCTGGGTATCATGATGATCCCAACCGTGACCCGGACCAGCGAAGAGATGCTGCGGATGGTGCCGGGCTCCATCCGCGAGGCGGCGCTGGGCCTGGGCGTGCCGAACTGGCGCTCGGTGCTCTCCATCACACTGCGCACCGCATCGCCTGGTGTGGTGACGGGTTGCATGCTGGCTTTTGCGCGGGTTGCGGGCGAGACGGCACCGCTGCTGTTCACGGCGTTTGGTAACTCGTTCAAGAGCTACAGCCTGAATGAGCCGATCGCCGCTCTGCCCTTGCAGATCTTTATCTACGCAATCTCGCCTTATGAGGAGTGGCACAGATTGGCATGGGCCGGGGCGTTGGTGCTTATCGTGCTGATTATCATCTCCGTCGCGCTGGTACGCTACGTTGTTGGACGCGGAGTCCTGAAAGGCAACGGATAGAGCGCCACTCTAGTACATGGCAAGCCGGACGAACGGTGGAACTGTCTTTCGTGCGGTGTGCGGGCTGGATTAGCCTACGGGGCGGGAGAACGCTGCTGAAGTGTGGATGGCTGAAGCAAAGATGGAATCGGGAGAGAGGATCTAGTGGGAGTCGGCATCGAGGTCGCAAATCTGAACGCGTGGTATGGCGCCAACCATGCTCTCCAGGACATCAATCTGAACCTTCCTGCGAATAACGCAACGGCCCTGATCGGCCCCTCGGGTTGCGGCAAATCCACATTCGTGCGCTGCCTGAACCGGATGCACGAGACGAGCTCCGGCGCAAAAGTAACTGGCAAGGTGACAGTTGGTGGGACGGACATCTACCATGATGCTTCCCCGGTCGAGATCCGCCGACGCATCGGCATGGTCTTCCAGCGGCCCAATCCTTTTCCCACGATGTCGATTTACGACAACGTCGCCTGCGGCATGAAGCTGAATGGCTTCCGCAACCGCCGGATTCTGGACGAGACAGTGGAGCGCTCGTTGAAGCACGCCGCGCTCTGGGAAGAGGTCAAAGACGACCTGAAGAAGAAGTCGGGCGCCAGTCTGTCGGGTGGCCAGCAGCAGCGCCTCTGCATTGCGCGCGCTCTGGCTGTCGATCCAGAGGTGCTGTTGATGGACGAGCCGGCATCCGCGCTCGATCCCGTCTCCACCGCGAAGATTGAGGACTTGATCTTCGAGTTGAAGACGCAATATACGATTGTGATTGTGACGCATAATATGCAGCAGGCAGCGCGCGTGGCGGAGAACACCGGCTTCTTCCTGAACGGGAAGATGATCGAATTCGACTCAACTCACAAGATCTTTACAAACCCCCGTGACAAGCGCACCGAGGATTACATCACCGGAAGGTTTGGATGATGCGCATACGCTTTCACCAAAACCTGGACGATTTGAAAGAGAAGCTGCTAGTGATGGCCGGCATGGCGGAGCAGGCCATCCAGCGCGCGATCGAGGCCTATCGTGTGCGCGACCTCTCGATCTGCGATCTGGTGCTGCGCAGCGAGGCGGCGATCAACCGCTACGAACGCGAGATCGACCAGATGGCGCTCGACCTGCTCGCGATGGAGCAGCCGATGGCGATCGATCTGCGCTTCATCCTAGCGGTGATCAAGATCAATGCGGACCTGGAGCGTGTGGGCGATCAGGCGGTGAACATCGTCGAGCGTGTGCGTGATATGCAGGCCTTCTCCGTGGTAGAACTGCCGGTAGATATTCCACGCATGGCGACGATCGCCTCTGGCATGGTGCGCAAAGCGCTCCAAGCCTTTATCGAGGCAGATGCGGAGTTGGCGCAAACGGTCTTGACCATGGATGATAGCGTGGACAAGATGAACGAGACTGCTTACTTCTCGCTCTCTACGCTGATCAAAGAGCAGCCCCAGTTGGCGCCGCAGGCACTGAATGCGCTGGTGATCGCGCGCAATCTGGAGCGCGTCGGCGATCATGCAACCAACATTGCGGAGGACGTGATCTTCTGGGTGCGCGGGGCCGACGTGCGGCACCACTACACGGCCTGACACCGACCGCTGGTCGCCAGGAAGCGTCAGTAAACCGGGCGCCAGTCGAGATGCGACAGCAAAGGATAGTAGAGCGCGAGCCGCTGCTCTTTGTTCGGGTAGACCGAGCGCAGGGTGTGGCTGTACTGCTCAAGCTGCTGCGCATGACGCTCCCACTCCCCGCTTAAGAATGCCTGCAGGTCTGCTCCGGGTGCGAGAGCGGTCGTCTTGTAGTCCGTAGTTTTGTAATCAACGATCCAGAGAAAGGCATCGCCCGCCGCTCCGGGGCTGTCGCCGGCGAGGAAGATTCGATCTGCTCGTACGGTGAGAAGCATGCCATCGCTGCGGCTGTCCCATGCCGACTCGTTGTGCGCCTCGTTGTGCGCTGTAAGCAGCCAGCGGCCGACGGGATCGTTGAGGGTGGTGGCCAGTGCCTGCATCACTTGCTCCAGCAGGTGCGGTGTCGCGGAGGACTGGATCCCGTGGTGCCGCAAAAGCGCGCTGGCGGCGGCGCGCCAGCGGGTCTCGATGAGTTTGATTACCGCGGCAGGATTTTCGGCCAGCGTACCCGCGATCTCCTCAAGAAGAGCGTGAATGATGATGCCGCGGACGCGAGCTTCTCGAGTGCCTGCGGCGATATTTAGAAGGGAGGCAACGGGCTCGTGCGCCGACGGAACGCGCGGAGATCTTTGCGGTTGCGGGCTCGGGAGATCGGGGTTTTCCGGCTGCCATGTCCAGTCTGCTGGCAGCCGCCAGAGTTGTGGCGATGGTGGCCGGTGTGGTTCAGCCGCGGCGGCAAGTGATGGCAGGATGGTTGGCGCAGCGATCGATCTGCCAGAAGGGAACTGCAGCACGTTTGCCGGCATTGTATGTGTGACTGCGATAGTAGCGTATCCTTGCGTCGCTGCGACGGTGGGCTCCTCCGCAGTTTGCCACTGGTCTTGAAAGACTGCTTCGAGGTACGGCCAGCCGGTTGCGAGCAGGCTGTTGGCCGCCTCTGGACGCAGCGCAGGCTGAGCGGAGGTATCTGTGCCCTTGGCTGTTGATACCAGTGCTGTGCCAAAGAGATGCAGCTCCGTTTTCGCGCGGGAGCACGCCACGTAGAGGAGCCGCTTTCGTTCTTCCTGCGCCTGCACGTTCTTCTGCTTTTCGACCCAGCAGTAGTGCCGGTCTTTGCCGTGGCCTTTGCGACCGATAGGCGCCAGCAAAACCTCTGGTTCCGCGCTGTCTTCGGCTTTGCGCACGGTCCAGCAGAGCAGTGAGGGTTCATCGCGCTTGGCGCCACGCTCGAGAGCCGGAACGACAACCACATCGAAGCCGAGGCCTTTCGCTTTATGAATCGTCATCAATTGAACGCCGTGACGTTCGCTGGCCGCCGGGTCTGGAAGAGCGAAGAGGCGGTCGAGTTGCTGATTGAAGTCGTCGGTGTAGACCGAGAGGCCATCCGGAGAAAGCCGGGCCAGCATGCGAAAGAAGACGCGCGTATTCCCGAGCCCTTCACTGTCGACGCAAGCGGGGCCACCGAGCGCCTCCCATGTCTCTTCGATCCAGGCAGCAAAACCAGAAGGCGAGGCACCGTAGCGGCCGCGTGAGCGAAGGGCGAGCGCGGACCGTAGGACAGCAGCGACACGCTGTGCGCGCGGCCGGCCCTCATCGCTGAGCAGATCAGCGCGCTCCCCGAGCAGGGCGGGGATGGGACGACCTGCAGTCACGCGTTCCTCGTCGCCGCAGAGGGTGTGCAGGTCGCCGAGCGAAAGGCCGCACCAGGGCGCGCGTAAAATGGAGAGCCATGCGATGCGGTCCATGGGATGCGTAAGCGCCCGTACGAGCGAGACGAGATCCAGCACCTCCTGACGCTCGCGCAGAGTCTCGATCTCGACCGAACGGAAGGGGATGCCAACGCGCCTCAGTTGATCGGCAATGAGCGCAAGGTGGTGACGCGCGCGCACCAGCACCGCAAGTCTGTACTCATCGCCGTTACGTTTGGCGGCCTCAATCCGCGGCAGGTGCTGGGTGACGATGTCGAGCACTTCAGCGGCCTCCCGGTGCTTGCCCTCACCAGTAGGCGCGTCGGCGTCTTTACAGAGAAAGCTGGTGTGTATGTGAACAGCATCGGGTCCGTCTCCGGCTCTATCTGGCGTTGCTGGGGCCGGCGTTGCTGGGGAGAACTTCACCGCGTTCACAGACGAAAACCGACTGGCAGAGAAGACCGTCTCAAACATGGTGTTCAGTGGCTCGAGTACGCCGCGCTCGGAGCGAAAGTTGGTGCGGAGTTCTAGCGTGGTGAGCGCCAGGGGAGTCGTGCTGGTCGGCAGTCCACGCTCTTGTGCTTCCGCGAAAAACTCTACCTCCGCCTGGCGAAAGAGATAGATGGACTGCATGGGATCGCCGACGAGAAAACAGGTGCGGTCTTCTCCCATATTCCACTCACTGATGAGACGGGTAAGCAGATCGAATTGAGGACGCGAGGTGTCCTGGAACTCGTCGACGAGGAGATGGTGCGTGCTCTCCGTCCAGCGCCGAATCGTCTCCCCATCGCTGAGTGCAGCGCGTGCGGCCAGGCTGATCTCCGGAAAGTCCACTTCGCCTGCCTCTGCAAAGACCAGGCGCAGTTCGGCGACAGCGCGGAGCAGCATGGTGAAGATGTGGCGCAGGAGCGCGGACTGTTCATTTGAGTAACGCACGGGTGGTAGCGAGCGAAGAGCGCAGAGGGTTTCGAGCAGGCCGGCTTGGCCGCTGAGGTGCTCGATGATACGTTTCAGGTCTGCCTTTTGTTGCTTGCCCGTGGGGGGGAAACCGCTTCGTGCATCGATGCTCTTTCGCCACTCGTGCTCTTTGGTGAGCAGAAGATGGCAGGCGCACTCCCAATGCGTAGAGGCTGAAAGGTCAGCAAGCGATGTAAGTCCACGGAGCGGATGAATCTCGATTGGAGCATCGTTGCCGCACGCGTAGTTGGCAAGGATCAGCAGCTCCTCGGCGACGTCCGGCGTGATGAGTTTTCGCGCTCGATCAAGCAGCCGCGCATGTTCGCGCTCCACTGGTCGTTCGAGTTCGCGCTGCGCTCGCTCCCATGCGGCATCATCCATCGCGCCGAGAGGAAAGAGGCCGAGCCACTGGTCGCGCTTCCGGAGCATGCCGGCGATCAGCCGCTCGCAGTCGGCAAGGCTGGTATCACGGTGGCGCAGTACGGCGTCAAGCGCACGCGAGACAGCCGCGTCTTCGCCGCCCAGCAGCTCGAGCGTCCGGCGCGCTGCCATTGTGTACAGCGGCTCCGCATTTTCTGTCGGGGTTAGGCGGCCACCCAGTCGCGAGAGCAGCGGCGCTTGATGCGCGATCGTCAAGGCGAGCGAGTCGATGGTCTGAATGTTGAGACGGTGTGGTTGGTCGAGCAACTTCCATCCGCGTGCCTCGGCATGCGCCAGCGCCTCGCGCGCCAGCTGAGTGCCCCGCGATTCCTCGTCAGCGAGTGAGGCGAGCCGCGCAGCTTCCAGCGCTCTGAGGATACGGTTGCGCATCTCCGCAGTGGCTGCGCGCGTGAAGGTGATAGCGAGAATCTGCTCTGGTTCGTCGACCTTGCTTAGAAGCGCGAGAAAGCGTTGCGTGAGCAGTTCAGTCTTACCGGAGCCCGCCGGCGCTTGCACGATGAAAGAACGGCCTGTGTCCAGGGCTTGCTCGCGCGCTTCGGCATCGGCGAGCGGTGGAGAAGCTACGGTGCTACTCATCGTTGCCTTCTCCGGTAGTCTCTGGCACGCTACTTTCGGCGGGGTCTTCACGCAGGACGATCGCGGTTTCAGCTACGCGGCAGAGACTGGCGAGCGGGCAGTATTGGCAGGTCTGCGGGTACTGCTTGGGGTCCACTTGCGCGTCGCCCCGGAGAAAGCTTTCACTCAAGGCGCGAAGCGTGGTGCGCCACTCGTCGCGCAATTCTTCGGTGTAGGGGTACTTCACCAGTGCTTTGGTTTTGCTGAGGCCCGCGAACAGATTCGACTCGATCTCCGCGACGCGGCCGCTGAAGCAGGTCTCCTGCGTGCGCACCTGGGCGAAGAGCGCACCGGCGAGTTCTTCCACCTCGCCATAGGCGGCGTAGAGGGGCAGCTGCGGCTCCTCGGGGCGGTCGCCAATCCAGCTTGCGGGTGAGACGCGGCCGGTCTTGTAGTCCAGCAGGAGACGGCCACCTGCGACGCGGTCGATGCGGTCGGCGCGTACGTGCAGCTTGAGCGCTCCCACCGAGATGTCGATCTCACGCTCACAGTGCTCGACCTCAAAATCGGCGCGCGTGGCTTCGTAGTGGAGCCATTCGAGGGTGAGCTCCGCAACACGCTGCTGCTCTGCTGCTAAGTACGCGCGCAGCCAACCAGGGCTTGCGGCTTGGGCGGGCCTTGTGAAAACGGAATGCACGTGGCTTTGCACGATAGCCGTTAATCGGTCTTCACGGATCGCAGCCAGCAGATCGGCTCGTGTGCGCAGGGGAGTGTTGCCAGGAGTTTCATTTGACCAGACTCGCTCGAGCACCGTATGAAGAAGGTTGCCGCGCTGCTGGGGCGAGAGGCCACGTCCTTGCGCATCGAGGGCGCGCGCTCCGAGGCGCTTGCTCGCGAAGGCCTGAAAGGGGCAGGCTGCCTGCTGCGCCAGAACCTCCTGTCCGCCGGCCTGCCGTTCCGCCGGCCAGGGGATCGAGAGGTCGTCATCGTAGAGTTCGGTGAAGCGTTCGTGCGGCGACAGAACCGGAGATGCGGCGATTCTTATAGGCAGATGACGAACCAGGCTGGACGGTCGCACCTCTCCTGCCTCATTTTGCTGGCCGTAGCTGAAGATGACCTTGCCTGCGCTGCGGGTGAGGCGTTCTGTGATGGATGAGGCGAGCTGCCAGTCGTCCGCTGGAGTGACATGCGGCATGCGCAGATCGGTTTGTAACCACAGCGGTAGCAGAGGGTGAGGTCGCCCCTTCGTGGGCCAGTTCGCCTCATCGGCGCCGAGGAACCAGAGTCGATCAAAGGCCTGACCAGAGGCCTCAAAGGGGCCCATAATCTGCACAGGTGCATCGGTGGACTCAGGGGCAAAGATGGTCTGCGCCGCCTCTCGCTTAAGTGTCTTGAGGAATCCTCCGTAGTCGATGCGCGAGCCGTCGAAGTCTAGCGACGCGAGCCGTTCGAGCAGAGCAGTCCACGCACGGCCAGCTTGGAATGTGACCGTGTCTGCACCACGCGTGCTGCTCCATCCAGAGTCGGCCAGCAGTTCACCGGCGAGCGCGGCCCAAGCCGAGTAGCTGGCGGATGCGGGCGCGCCGCGGAACCGCGCTCGCGCGCGCTCCAGCCGGGCAGCAAAAGCATCGGCCACCCTCCGCGCCGATGGTGAGAGCCGGTGCCGAGCGCGCGTGAGTTGGCCTATGGCGATCTCAGGGGAGAGGGTCTCTTCGCGGCGCAGCTTGGCATCCCACTCCGCCAGCGCGTGAGAGGAAGAGTCATCATCGCCGCTCGGAGGTGAAAGAAAGCCGGAGAGCAGCAGCCAAGTGAACTCCGGATGCTCCAGCGGACGCTCAAACCAGCGCAGGACCAGGGAGGCAGCCCGAACGAGGGGCGTCTGCGCGAGTGGCATGCCGAGTGAGAACTCGAAGGGGAGCGTCGCAGCGGGAGCGGCGGTGATGGCGACAGTTTCAGGCGCCATCACGCGCTTGAAGACTCGTTCAATTTCAGAGCGGGCTTGGGCTCCATCGGGCACAAGAATGGCGATGCGGGAGGAGGAATGACGCGGGAGCTGCTCGCGTGTCCAGGCAGCACAGATGGCGATCTCCTCGTTGAGATCCGTAGCAGGGAGCAGTTCTGGTTCGCCCGCTTCCTCGTTGCCCCATTCGAGAAAGCTGCATCCGGTGCCGGCTTGCGTGAGCGCGGCGAAGAAGTGGCTTTGCGTTGGTGTAACGCGGTCGAAGCCGAGCAGGCCGACGGTGCGCGGAGCGACAAGCAGATGCCGGTGCAGTGCGTCCGCGATCACGATCGGTAGCTCGCTACGGCTCAGCCATCCCGCGCGCCGGCACGCGGTACGAAAGGCTCTGGCCCAGCCGCGAAAGAGCTCGATTTCGGACTCCGCTGGTCCCCAGTCGGTATCGCGCAGACGGTCGAGCCCGCCATGGTCTGCGAGCAGGCTGTAGGCCTCCGCGGCAAGTGCGGCAATGCCTTCTGGAGAGAGCAGGGAGTGCTGACGAACCGTGGGCGTGACGATCCTTGACCATGCGGCTTGCTCCTGTAGCCCATTCAGCAGCAGACGTTCTTCCGTACCGGTGAGCAGAAGCCGTTGCCAGAGGGCGGTCAGCCAGTCGTCGAAGTCGTACACCTCGGGTGCGCGCCAGGCTGCGCGCTCGCCCTGCTCCTTGCCGTAGCACAGGCGGACGGCACGCGCAGCACGGGCGTTGGCCACTACCAGAGTGCCGCCACTTCGAAGCAGCGCAAGGATCGGTTGGGGAAGCTGCATGGTTCCCATCCAGTTTACTAGCGCACACCGGCGGAGCGGACCGATTATCCCGCGGGTGAGTGTAGACTTTCGGGTATGCGCCGGTTTGTGACGATGATCGTGCTGTGTCTGGTGAGCCTGATGGCTCCGGCGGCCGCGACCATTGCGCTTCTGGCGCCGGATGCTGCGGTTCCAGCGTGCTGTCGCGCTCACGGCGCACATCACTGCATGATGATGGCCAGCTGGCAGCGTTCCGCGGCTGGGCCAGCATGGCGCGCTCCGGCGTGCCCTTTTGCGCACGCGCTGCGGGCTGCCGTTGTGCCGGACTCTGTGGCTTCACCCTCGTTCCGTGTGGGGACGTTTCGCGTCTCACAGCTGGAGCAGCCCTCCGGAACCGTGGATGTATCAGCGAATTGCTACGCTCTCCGAAATCCGCGCGCTCCTCCACTCGCCTACTAATCTTCCGCCAGCTTCGAATTCCAGCCTCGCGCCATTTGTAATTGTCAATAGGTACATATACGCGATGACTGCGGATGTGCATGGGCCTTCTTACAAGAGGAAGAGGAAGAGATGCGACAGTACATACCTTTGGTGTGCCTGCTGCTTGGCGGCAGCGCGGCATATGCGACAATGCTGGCTGATCTGCGCGGCATCGTGCATGACGTGAATCACCGGCCGCTCGCCGGAGCTGTGGTCGAGATCCGGGCTGTGAACTCGGCATTCAGCGCCGCACGAACCACAAACGACGCGGGATTCTTCGAGGTGAGTGCGCTCCCATTGGGAGAATACCGTGTGACGGTTGCGGTATCGGGATTCGCCAAACAGGAGCAGCGGTTTGTGCTGAGCAGCGGTACAGCCCCGGTGTTGCACTTTGAGCTCACGATTGCGCCTGCGCATGAGGAAGTCCATGTGCAAGCGGAGGAGACGGCGGTAGACCAAGAGTCGTCTACGACGCAGACCACGATCACGCGCCGGCAGATCGAGCGCTATGCGGGCGCCGACCAGACCAACAGCCTGCGCATGATCACGGAGTTCGTTCCGGGCGCATATGTGGTCCACGACCAGCTTCATATCCGCGGAGGCCACCAGGTGACGTGGGCGCTGGACGGCGTGCCCATCCCGAATACAAATATAGCTAGCAACGTGGGGCCGCAGTTCGATCCCAAGGACGTCGATTATCTGGAGGCGAAGACCGGCGGTTACACGGCAGATTATGGCGACCGCACCTACGGGGTCTTCAACGTAGCGCCGCGGACGGGCTTCGAGCGCGATCGCCAGGCTGAGCTGGTGGCGAGCTACGGAACCTACAACGCGACCAACGACCAGCTTAGCTTCGGCGACCACTCGGAGCGTTTTGCCTGGTATGTGAGCGCGAACGGCAACCGCACCGGCTACGGGCTGGAGCCGCCGACGACGAAGAACCTGCACAACCTGGGCGATGATGGCGGAGTATTCGCAAACCTCATCTTCAACAAGACGGCCAAGGATCAGGTCCATTTCGACGGCGCATTCCGCGCGGACTACTACCAGGTGCCGAACACGCCAGACCAGCAGGGTGGCGGCGTGCGCGACCGGGAGCGGGAGCAGGATGGCTTTGGCATCCTCTCCTGGGTGCACACCTTCGATCCTGGAACGCTGGTGACGATCTCGCCCTTCTTCCACTTCAACCGTGCGGCTTACGTGGGCAGCCCAGCCGGTATGCCGGCCACGACGGATAATCGTGCCTCGACTTACAGCGGCGGGCAGGCCGCGTTTTCGCAGGTGAAGGGGCCGAGCAATCTTCGCGCTGGCGTGTACGCCTTTGCGCAAGGAGACGAGCGGCTGTTTTCATTGCAGGCAAACGACGGCAGCGGCGCTGCCTTTCGCCAGAAGACCACACCTGGTGGCCAGGTGGATGCTGCTTTTATTCAGGAGCAGTTCCGCGTCACGCCGTGGTGGACGATGGATGGCGGTCTACGATTTACCTACTTCTCTGGAGCCTTCGGCGAGCATGCGTGGGACCCGCGCGTGGGCACGGCCATCACCATCCCGCGCCTCGGGTGGGTGCTGCGGGCTGCGTATGCGCGTCTTTATCAGGCGCCCCCGCTCGATACTGTCTCCGGTGGACTGCTCGATTTTGCTTTGCAGCAGCAGCTGGGCTTTCTTCCACTGCGCTGCGAGCGCGATGAGCAGACGGACATTGGTCTGGTGATTCCATTGCGCGGATGGTCGGCGAACTTCGACTACTTCCGCACCGGAGCTCGCAACTTCTTCGACCACAGTGCTGTCGGCAACTCGAACATCTTCTTTCCGCTCACCATCGACCACGCACGGATCCGTGGATGGGAGGCGAATGTGAAATCGCCTCTGCTGCTGGGCAGTGTGCATGCCCACCTGGTCTATTCCAATCAGCAGGCGGAAGGTTTTGGCGCGGTCACGGGCGGGCTCACGGATTTCAATCCGCCGCCCGATAGCGGTTTTTATCTGGACCACGATCAGCGGAACACGGTGAGCACTGGCTTCGATAGCAATCTGCCATGGCGCTCCTATGCCGCCTTCGACCTGACCTACGGCTCGGGCTTTCTCAACGGGAATGGCCCGGGACATCTGCCCAGCTATCGCACCTTCGACCTAGCGCTGGGCAAACAGTTTGGCGAGAGCACGACGGTGCGTGCCATCGCTACCAACTTCACGAACAAGCGCTATCAGCTGGACGACAGCAACACCTTCGGCGGCACCCATTTTGCCGATCCGCGTATGCTTTCCTTGGAGGTGCGTTATCGTTTTCACTTCTAAAGTTTCGCGCTCGTCTGTGCGTTCCGAGATAGGTGGACTGGTTCGCTTTTCATGGATCTGTATCGCAGCCCTGCTGCTCCTCGGGGCCGCGGGCTGCCAAGGGAAGCCGGATGCCTCGCCCACCGTCGCGTCCGAACCGTCCGGACAGGTGAAGCATTACACGGTGAAAGGCATCATTGTAGCGACAGACAAAGCGTCGGGTGAGGTCACGATCGATTCTGAACCGATCCCCGGCTTTATGGACGCCATGAGCATGCCTTATAAGGTCAAGAACGCAAATGTGCTGCAGGACCTGCACCCTGGCGACCACATGACCGGCCAGCTCACCACCTCCGATGCAGGCACGGTGCTGGACGAGATCGTGATTACCTCCCAGGCGAAGCCCGACTACAAACCTGCGGTGCAGTACCACGTACCAGCGAACGGCGACGTGGTGCCGGACTTTACCTTTATCAACCAGAGTGGGAAGCAGATCTCGATCGACAACTTCCGCGGCAAGGCGCTGCTGGTCACCTTTATCTACACGCGCTGCCCGCTCTCAGACTACTGCCCGAAGATGAGCCGCAACTTCGCCGCCATCGATAAGGCATTGGCCGGCGACCCTGCGCTCTACAGCAAGACGCACCTGCTCAGCATCAGCTTCGATCCGACGTATGACAAACCAGCTGTGCTGCGCAGCTATGGTGAGGCCTATACCGGTAATTACACAAAGGAAAAGTTTGCGCATTGGGACTTCGCAGCGCCAGAAAAGAGCGAGCTGCCCAAGTTGCTGCAGTTCTTTGACGTAGGCGCAACACCCGAGCAGAATCACACCATCACACATTCGTTATCGACCGCGGTGATCGCGCCTGATGGCAGAATTGCCGCCTGGTATCCGACCAATGACTGGACTCCAGCGGCGGTGCTGAGTGACGTTAAGAAAACCACGCAAGCGGCCGGAGCGAAATCATGATCTTGATCCTGATGGGCGTGACGGGTAGCGGCAAGACCACGGTTGGCACGCTGCTGGCTTCAGAGAATGGCTGGGAGTACGCGGAGGGGGATGATTACCACTCGGCTGAGAATGTGCGGAAGATGCACGACGGAATCCCGCTTACGGATGAAGACCGCGGTCCCTGGCTGGTCCGGTTGCATGAAGTACTGTTGGGCTGGTACCAGAGCGGCAAGAGCGGCGTGATGGCGTGCTCCGCGCTGAGGCAGAAATACCGCGACCTGCTCCAGGGTGGTATTCCGCCCATTGACCTGCATTTCGTTTTGCTGGAGGCGCCGGAAGCGGTGCTGCAGGCGCGGGTGAATGCCCGGATAGGACACTATATGAATCCCGTGCTGCTGCAAAGCCAGCTGGACACGCTGGAGATACCGTCGGATGCGATCCGCGTGTCGGTGACGCAGCCACCTTCGGAGAGTGCTCGGCAGATCATAGATCAGGTCAAAGATTTGTCCGCGCGACGGCAGTAGAAGGAAACGATCGGGTCGGCAGCAACTCTGCGAAGCCTCGGTGAACGCTGCTTCATCTATTCTAGAGAGTAGGCGCTGGGGTTCGCTCGTCTTCCTCCGCGCCAGAGGAACTCCTGGTATGGCAAAACTCACCATCGTTTTTGGCGCTCTTATTGCGCTCGTCGGTGCCGTCGGCTACGTCACCACGCACTTCTGGCACGCGTTCATTTCGGTCGGTCTTGGTGTAGTGCTTATGCTTCTCGGTGTAGGTGCGAATACTGCGGAGGCGAAGCGCCGCATGCTGCTGATGCACATCGCCGTCACCGTCGGACTGCTCGGCTTTTTGGGTACGATTCCGGGGTTGATTGGCGTGATCAAGATGCTGGCCGGCGCATCGATCCTTCGTCCGGCGGCCGCCGAGGTGCAGAGCGCCACCTGTGTTCTTTGCCTCGTCTTTGCGCTCATGTGCGTGCGGTCGTTTGTGGCTGCGCGCCGTGCGCGGGCCTAGCTTCCTATGCGAGCGTCCACCATGTCGTCGCGTGCGGAGCGCACCACGGTGCGTGGGTCGCTTCGCGGCACAGATCCAGCGCCGAACAAGCCAAAGCCTAAGTTACGCCAGGTGTGGCCGCAGATGTGGGCTCTGCTCAAGCCGCGTCGTTGGTTGCTGCTGCTCGGCTTTGCGCTGATGATCGTCAACCGGCTGTGTGGATTGGCGCTTCCGTTCTCGACCAAATACCTGGTGGACAATATCATGTTGCGCCACCAGGCAGGCATGCTGCCGCTGTTGGTTGGCGCAGTGCTGGGCGCGACTCTCCTGCAGGCACTCACATCCTTTGCTCTGACCCAGCTGCTATCGAAGGCGGCGCAGCGCCTCATTGCTGACCTGCGCAAGCAGGTGCAGGAACACATCGGGCGTCTCTCGGTCAGCTTCTTTGACGCGAACCGGACGGGCAATCTGGTGTCGCGCATCATGACCGATGTCGAGGGCGTGCGCAACCTGATCGGCACGGGTTTGATCGATTTTATCGGCGGCATCTTCACTGCGATCGTTGCCTTTTTTCTGCTGATGCGCATCAGCAGCAAGGTCACCCTGCTGGTTTTTGGCTCGATCCTGGTGTTTACGTTTTTTCTGCAAAAGGCATTCCGCATCATGCGCCCGATCTTTCGCGAGCGCGGCAAGATCAATGCGGAGGTGACCGGACGGTTGACGGAGTCTCTCGGAGGAGTCCGCGTCGTGAAGGGATATTATGCCGAAGAGCGCGAGGCCGATGTCTTTGCCGGCGGCGTGCAGCGCTTGCTCGACAACGTGATGCGCTCACTTACAACGACGTCTGTGCTCTCGTTGTCGTCGACTGCCGTCATCGGCATCATCGGTTCGATCGTCATGTTCATGGGGGCGCACCTGGTGTTGTCAAACCACGTGACGGTTGGTGGTTACAGCAGCTACATCGCTCTGCTCGCTTTTATGATCGCGCCGATCTTTCAGGTGGTGAACGTGGGCACGCAACTCACAGAGGCGATGGCCGGCCTGGATCGCACCAACGAGATCCTTTCTGAACGGCAGGAGTACGCAGACCCGAACCGGCAGATCGAGCTCCCCGAGATCAATGGAGATGTGCGCTTCAACGAAGTGCGCTTCGCATATGAGCCGGACAAGCCGGTGCTGCATGGCATCTCGTTTCATTCCGAGCCGGGCACGGTGACGGCGCTGGTTGGCTCCTCGGGGTCAGGCAAGTCGACGATCATCAGTCTGATTTGCGCCTTTCACGCGCCGGACAGCGGCCGCATTCTGGTCGACGGCATCGACCTATCGACAGTGAAGCTGGACAGTTATCGCTCACAGCTTGGCGTGGTCCTGCAGGAGTCGTTCCTGTTCGATGGCAGCATTCGCGACAACGTGATGTTCTCCCGGCCGCTGGCAACCGAAGAGCAATTCCTGGAGGCCTGCCGTATCGCCCGGGTTGATGAGTTTGCCGAGCGCTTCCCGGAGCAGTACGACACCATTGTTGGCGAACGCGGCGTGAAGCTCTCCGGTGGACAGCGCCAGCGCCTGTCGATTGCACGCGCCTTACTGGCCGACCCGCGTATCTTGATTCTTGACGAGGCGACCTCCTCGCTCGACTCCGAGTCCGAGGCGATGATCCAGCACGGCCTCAACATCCTGATGCAGGGCCGCACCACCTTCGTCATCGCGCATCGGCTCTCCACCATTCGCCGCGCTGATCAGATCCTGGTGGTGGAGGCGGGCTCCATCGTCGAGAGCGGCACGCATGAGAGCCTTTATGAACTTCGGGGGCGCTACTACGACCTGTACACGCGCCAGCACGGGCTGGAATCGAACCGCTTCCTCGCGCCGGGCGAGGGCGATACGGTGCTGGAAACAGCGAGCCAGTAGGGCCCCACGTTTCCCATCGCTTTCGCGCAAGCCTTCATTCCATTGCGCTTAGCTAGTCTAGAGCAAAGCCAAGAAGAGCAGTTTGCGCCTTGTCATTACGTCTACCCATGAGCAACGGCCTCAAATGATGACGTAAAGGCGTTTAAGGCTTGGAGGAAGTTGAGCATCTTTTTCGGGTTTGAGAAGTGGAACTCTCCCAAAGGCCATTCTGACTCTTGAGAGTTACTAGCCCATATTGAACAATCGGAATTTGATAGTTGCTGACAAATCGCTTGTCCCTGCTTCCGCGAACGGCTTGATTATCCATGGTGCCCGGCCTTTTTGAAATACCCCAAAATGGTTGAGAGGGCGATAAACATGCGGGATGTGTTGGCAGGACTGGCGAAGAGCGAACCGCAGGGCCTTCGGCTTCGCCAATCTCGCTGCGCGAGTTGGCTGCGCTCAGAATGACAGCGGGAGTGTGAAGTGGGGTTGTATCCCACCCTTTGCGACCCAAAAGGCGGGTTGCTGCAGGATGGGGCACCCGGGTGTGTCCGCAGTGCGCGCAAACTGCGGGTCCTTAGGCTCGCTGCGCTCGCTCAGGATGACAGGGCGGGTGAGATGGCTCGTTTAGGATGACAACCGTAAGGCATGAATGCTACATGTTGGAGGCGCTAAGGCTTGGCGGTTTCTTCGGTGCTGCTTTCGGCGACGATCTCGTCTGCGTCTTCGACTGCGGCATCGGTGTTGATGCCAAAGCGCGCCGCCAGGCCCGGCGCGTACCGGGCGAAGTCGTTACGTAACCGTATCAGTGCCAGATCCTTGGCCTTGGCTTCGAGCATCACGTCGGCTTCCAAATGCGCGATGGAGCGGAAGAAAGTAATCGCCTCAAATGGATTGTTGTAGTCGGCGTGGCCGGTCCAGATAGGCGGCTGCAGCACCTGCTCGACCTTGCCGGTCTTGCGGTTTTTGCGCTTCAGTTCGCGCATCTCCGTGCGAGCGCAGGAGTAGTGCATCTTCGGCCGCACGCCTGCGGGCCAGGTCCGGAGCATGCGCGTGATCGTCTCCTGCATGCCTAGCCCCTCCGGGTTGAAGCACCAGAAGTGCTGGTAATCGAAGACCAGCGGAACACCAGTCTCATCGTGAATCCGCAACACATCTGCGGCACTGAAGCGGATGTCGTCATTCTCCAGCACCAGCCGCCGTTGCACTGGTTCCGAAAGGCGCTTCCATGTTTTGCACCAGCGATCGCAGCCGCTCGCGCGATCGCCATAGGCACCGCCCACGTGGATGATGAGCCGCGCTTCGGGCCCACACTCCATCAGGTCGAGGATCTCGGCCTGCGACTCAAGGTCCCACATGCTCCTACGCGTGAGCGCCTCGTTTTCGCTGTTGAGCACGATGAACTGCGAGGGGTGAAACGAGAGCCGAAGATCCTGCAGCTTCGCCAGTTTGCCGACGTGCTCCAGATCGCGCGCGGACTCCCGCACCATGTTGTGGAACTGCGGCATCTCCGGGTGTGTGGCGTATGGCGCGAGATCCGAGCCCATGCGGTACATGTGGATGTTGTGCTTGCGCAGGTACGCAAAGGTCTCACATAGGTAGCCGAGCGAGACGCGCAGGTGCGGATTGGCCTGCCAGCGGCGTGTATCGTTGCTCTTGAGTCCTGGCTGGCCCATGACCTTGACAGCAAAGCCGAGCCGCATAGCGTCTGCGGGCCAGAGCTGCGGGGCAACAGAAGCCGGGTCAGCACAAGGCGCCATCGGTGCTTGGAGCCGCCGAGCCGCTTCGGCTTCGGCCAGAGTCTTCTTGGAAGGCTGAGCTTTCTTAGCTGCCAACTTCTTTTTAGCTGACTTGCGTTTCTTGGCGGTTACGCCATCACTTCCCGGCGACGGCCGCCTCTCGTCCTTGCTCATAGCGAATTAGGATGCGCGCCTTTTGCCGGCTCCTGTATCAGCATCTCGGGCCCAAAGCCCAGCTCGGTGATGAAGCCGTTCCAGAACTCGGCTCGGACTGCGCCACCGCTTGCCTGATCGTGCCCGTTGCCGTAGCTCTGGTCGGCGCCTTCGGGCGCGTGCTTGCGCAGGAAGCGGATCACGTTCACACCACGGGGTCCGCGCGCGCTGAAGTGCACATAACCGGGCCGGAAGCCGAAGTTGACACCCATGACGATGCTGTTCTTAAAACGGCCGCGCCAGAGCTGGACCACCAGAGGATGCACCTGAAAGGGCGTCTCCATGCGCAGCGCAACCAGGTCCGCGCCGAGCTCCTCGCGGAACTTCTTGCTGAACTTCGGGGCGGCTTTTTTGGCTGAGCCGAGCGCATCCGCGACTTCGGTCTTGGCCCGGAGCAGCCCGGCGGTTTGGGGAAGTTCACCGCTGAGTATCTGCTTGGGCGAGTCTGCTCGCAGCAATACTTCGAGGGCAGCAGACGCATCTCCCGTGGCGGTGCGGCGAGGCGCGTTGAGCAACGAGGTTGCGTCACGCAGCGAAGATTGGCTCCAGCGCTTGCGCGCGATCGCCAGTTCTGGGAAGGGCGCCTTATCGCCCAGATCGCTGAGCAGGCTAAGAGCGGCAAGCCACAGTAAATCCTCGTGCTCAGAATCGGGGATGAGGTGCTTGACGCACCAGTAGACCAGCAGGCCAGTGGTCGGCGTAGGCTCAGTGCCGTACCCGGTGATCAGCTCCGCTCCGGGTGGCACACCGCCCGGCAGGTGATGATCGATGAGCATCGTTGGCACGCCCTGGAGCAGCGGATCGGAGCGGCTGCCCAGGTCGAGGACGAAGAGGACGTCTGGTGAGTAGCTACGGATGCGCTCCAGCACCTCGTGCGCCCATGCCGATTCGGCTTTTCTGCGGGGTTGCGCGGTGACGCGAGAGTAGCCAGCGGCCCGCAACGCGCGTACTAGAATGGCAGCGGAGGGCAATCCGTCACAGTCGCTGTCACATAAGACGAAGATCGAAGATTCGGTGCCGCGGGGCAGGCTGGTCAGGAAGGCGCTCAAGCGCGCCGCTGCTTCTTCTTGCAGACCCATGCTCACAAGAGATGCACGGACGGGGTGTTGAGTCAGTTAGTAGATGTCAGACTAGATGACGGTAAGTTGTGGAGCCGCAGAAACGACAGCTTGTCCCACTACCCGCGCTGGAGGGCAATTTTGTCATCAACGACGTGGAAGAATCCGCACCCGCGCAAGCCCTGAGGGTCCCGCCACTCCAGGATGCCCCAATCACCGTCCTCAACAGGTTTTCCGGGATACACACCATGTGTACGCTGGCAAAGCCAGCTTCGAACATTGCTCGGATCGCCTCACGACCCTCAACGGGACTCTCAGCGATCTGGTGATTGATAGCATCTTCACGGTAGAGCATTGTCAGAGCTGCGACATCCGCCCGGTTAAAGGCATCCAGCCAGGCTTCGACAATCTCTTTCGGTCGCATAGAGCACAGATACGTCCTTCCGAGCAGCTACTCGCCGCTGAGCAGAATGGGCATGGTCGGCGAGGCCGCCCCGCCCGCATCTTCCAGCGTCACGCCGAAAGCCTTGGCGGCAACACCGGCTGGCAGATCCGGGAGCACCACGGAGGCATAGCCATTCGCGTCCGGACGGAAGGTTCCCGCCGAGATGGGCGCTTTGCCGTTTGCTGGGATCACCCACAGCTGGTAGGTCTTGGCGCCAGGGATCGGCTTCAGGTTATTTGCCTGGAAAAGCAGCGCCCCCCGGTCTTGCAGGTAAATGGCATGCGCATTCGGGCTTGGCGGCGGAGCCTTGGTTGTGGTCAGCGTCACGCGCTTGGCGTTGGGCGCATTCAGCACATCCAGCACCTGCTGTGCACGGGAGGCCTTGGCTGCCAGATTCGATACCAGGGTCGACTCGTCGTGTACCGCGTCGTTGAGATTGCGATTGTCCACGCCCAGCTTGATGCAGCCGAGGGTGAGGCTTGCGGCGATGGCCCACGGGATGATCACGGGCCAGATGCGGCGCTTGGCGGGCATCTGGATGAGCGAGGGCGCAGTGCGCTCCGTATCTTCGTCCACGGCACCTTCGTCCACGGCTAGGCTCGCTCCGCTGGCCGAGGCGCCGGCAGCCGATGACGCGGGGGTCAGATTGGTCCTCAGCCGCTCGTAGGCGCCCTGCGGAACTGGTTGCTGCTCGACAGAGAGACCCAGCAACGCGAGATCGCCAAGCAGCACCGAGAGCTCTTCCCGGCAGCCCGGACACTCCTTCAGATGAGCCTCTATGGCAGAGACCTCTTCCGGCGCCAAGGCCTGCATCGCGTAAAGCGTCAGGTCCTCCTGCGAGATGTGCCGGTTGTCGGTCATGCTTCCAATGCCTTTCGTAGACTCATCAATGCCAAACGTATGCGCGTCTTTACCGTGCCCAGAGGGTCGCCCGTCGCTGCGGCGATCTCCGTGTGACTCAATCCTTCAAAGTACGCGAGCTCAAGCGACTTCCGCTGCTCCACCGGCAAGTCGTTTACGATGCTGCGCACTTTTTCCATCATGGTGTTGCGCTCGGCTTCTGCCGCCAGGTTGAAGGGCGACGCGAGCACAACGTCCTCTACCGAATCGGTTGGCTTTCGCCGGCGCAGCGCATCGATAGCCCTGTTCCGCGCCACAACCACTAGCCAAGCTCCAAGCGACCCCCGCCCTTGCACAAAGGCGCGCGGATTTCGCCACAGCTGCAAGAAGATCTCCTGCATGACATCTTCAGCCTGCCCGGTATCGTGCAGTACCCGGAGTCCTACCGAGTACACAGCACTGCCGTAGCGCTTGAAGATGTCGGCCATGGCGCCCTCGTCTCCATGTTCCACGCGGAGAAGAAGAGCTGGATCGTCTTGCTTGGTAGATTCCAGGTCGTTGTAAGTAGTACGCCCGTTCGGAACCTTCGGATTGGAGGGACTATCAAACATTTCTGTGGCTTCGCCATTCTACGCAGGCCTTGGCCAGAATGCCAATCTTGTTCCCGTTTTGGGATGTGCAACGATAGCCAAGGCACATCAACCGTAAAGACGTACCATGAAGACAAGGTTAGACAAATTGCTGTTTGAAAGGGGAATGACAGGGTCGCGCGAGCGGGCACAGGCCCTGATCCTTGCCGGCCGGGTGCTGGCAAACGAACAGAAGATCGACAAGCCGGGCGCGCAGGTGGATGTGGATGCAGCATTGCGCGTGCTGGGTGAAGAGAACCGTTACGTGAGCCGCGGCGGCCTGAAACTCGAAGGCGCGTTGCTTCAATGGCGCATTGCGCTAGAGGACCGGGCCTGCATGGACGTGGGCGCGTCGACAGGCGGCTTCACCGATTGCATGCTGCAACGCGGCGCCCGCAGCGTATTTGCCGTAGATACCGGTTACGGCCAGATCGCGCATACACTCCGTGTCGACCCACGAGTGACGTTGCTGGAACGAACCAACGCGCGCTATATGGCTCCTGAAGAGGCTCCTCCCGGAATCACCTTTCTGGCGATGGACGTCTCGTTTATCTCAGCCACTCTGGTGTTACCAGCCGTGGTCGCAGCAGCATTCAAGCAGGGGTCCGGGGAAGCAGTGGTGTTGGTCAAGCCGCAGTTTGAAGCGGGACGGGAACACGTGGGCAAGGGCGGCATCGTGCGCGACGAAGCGGCACACCGGATGGCTATCGAGCGCGTGCGGGGCTGCGTTGTGAGGCTGGGCGGATCGCAGATCGAGACCATTCCGTCACCGATTCTCGGCGGAGAAGGGAACCGCGAGTTTCTTCTCCACGCACGGTTCGGCAATAGCTAGTGCGGAATGGTCTATAGAATGTGACGTCGCGCTTTCCACTCTTCTGTCGAGAAAAGGCGCGGTCCTATCTCGATCAGCCGAGGCAGCATACCGAAAACGGAGACTTGATTCCAGCGCTTCCCGTCGCGCGTTCGAAATCCCTTCTCATTCAGATCGCTGGCGATGCTCGAGAAAGAGAAATCCTGAACCACCAGGTCCATCATCTGGCTCAGCACCTGGTTCTCACGGAGATCGACCTCCAGCCGCCGGCAATCGTCGGAGATGCGCAGACCGTATGGGATATCTTCGTTGGAAGCGCCTTCACTCGCGGCTTCGTCGCCCGGCAGCTCGCGCCGCCACTCGATCGACACTAGCTGCCAACCGGCGGCCATACGTTGCTGCATGATGGCTGGACTAAATGGCCCGGAAATTACATCCCGTACGCGCTCAAAGTGCGCCATGCGTGCCTCCCCCTGTAAGGACAAGACTGAATCACTTCCCCTCGACAGCAATTGATGCGCCAACTCCCAAATGCGAGTGAACGCTGCAAAGTCAAGAATTTTCGAGCGGTAATAATAAACTTGGCTAACCCAAGCCCAGTTCCTGTACAAAGAGCGCCACTAGAATCTAAGCGAACCTGATCAGTGTCCCTTTTTCGGACGGCCTACAACTTCATGTCAAGTTCACGGTTCATCTGGAACAGGGTTAGGTGGCGAACGCCGAAAGCTGCACAGACGGCCGGTATTCGGACAGGTTTTTTTTCGCTCTCCTGGGTCACTACCGCCCCATCATTTAGAGCCGCCCGCGCAATTAGGAAGAGGTCTGCCCCCTTCGTAAACTGCACGGTCTTAACGGGGCCAAACTTTTCATATGAGAACTGACAGAGTTCGCCTACAAGTTGTTGGCACTCTTTGGAGTCAGGCGCAGAGTCAACCAACTTGTCTTTGCGACTCTTAACCCATGACACAATGAGGTCCTTCTCTTTCTTGCTCTCGCCATCAGTTACTTCCTTTATAGCCTTCCAATGAGAGGTTATCTTTCCGGCATCGATCTGAGCTTCGAACCAATTCCAGTAGAGAATGGCACCGGGCAGCGGATAAGGTTCGCGGTTTCCCCATATGAACGAATTCGCGTCAACCCAATACCTGCCGTCATTACGCTCCCACTCGTCGCAGGTATCGGACCGTCGAGCCGATGGTCACTCCTAAGAGACTAGCGGCTTCCGTGAACGTCGTGCGTCGGCTGGTAATTGCCGCAACGACAGCCGCATTCAATGCGCTGCTGTTCCTAATTTCAAAGGAGGCCCAGAAGTTGCCGCCACTGGCCTCCTTCTTTTTCTGCTGCTCGCGCTTCTTGCTGTCGATCTGCTTAAACCGCTCATATTCTTGATCCACAGCCTCGATGAATGTATCGAAAGAGATACGGCCCAAGTCCTTGGCCCTGCGCAAAGCTACGAGCGTGCTAACCCTAAAATGCCGCGCGGCCGCCCCCGCGCTCTCTATCGCTGGTCCATTCTTCCAGACAGCTAAGAACTCCTGCTCGGGAGCTAGAACTGCCGCAGCTACGCGATCACAAAAGAGCTCAACGGCGTTGGTGCTGTCTTTTTTCTGGTTCGGCCTGCGATCAGATACACCATTCGCCCCAAGCCATATATGCGCTATTTCGTGTGCGAGGGTAAAAACCTGAGCAGCCTTCGCGTCTGCGTCATTCACGAAAACGATGGGAGCATAAGCATCGCTTAAGGCAAACCCGCGAAATTCTCCCACTTCGAGTGTTCGATGGGTGTCGTGTCTCACAACCGCGCTGCGCATGATGAGCAGGCCAATACTCTCTGCGCGCGCAACTATGTGTTTTATAAACGCTTCGAAGTCGGGGCATAGCGTTCGGTTGGCCTGAGTCAACTGCAACCAACTCCGCATAGATTTCGCTACGGCCAACGGATCATTAGAAATTTTGAAGCTGCCGACGAAAGAAAGGAGGGGCTGCCCCGCCTCAATGCGCTCTTCCCTAATCCATTCTTGCCGAAGGAGCGTATCGTTCAACACTTCTCGAAAGTCTAACGAGGGATGTTTTAGAGGCTGCCCCCCGACGGTGCGCAAGTCCGGTATGTTCGGAACATCAGGGGCGGGCACATTAGGCATGAAAAGCATGGCATAGGAAATGCCCAGTTTCTCAGCTATGGCAATCGCCTGCGATTGCGTGGGGTACTCGCTACCGTTTTCCCATGCTTTGATCTTTTCGACCGTTACGCTGCCCTTTGCCAGACGGCTTAACTCTAGTCCTGCACGCTCGCGAGCCCAGGTGAGCATCTTTGCGTTTATGTGCGCGACAACCATTTCGTCCATTGGACCAGTCCCCCATGGTGGTAGAATTCGTGGAAGACCGGACGCCTGATTGATTCAGGTCGTTGGAGCTTTATACGTCATAGCTGCGCGAATCGAAAAGTGACTACTCTGGGCCGCCACCGAGAGGATTCACAAATGTGCCAATCGCTCGTTAGTTTGTCGATAACCCTCCGCTTATGAAGCGTGACCCCTCATCATCGCCCCGCGAGAACAAAGTCTTTACCGAGGCTTTGGCTTCCGCCCTCTCCGCCTCTCCAGTACAAATCCGGGAAAGTCGCGCTCAAGCCAAGCGCGAGAAGCCTTCTCCTCGGACGAAATACAAGTACGTCCCCGCAAAGCCCCGCTCTTAACATGAGGGCTCCACCTTGCCGGTGAGCTCCACATAGGTCAACCGCTTTCCCGCGACCTGCGATAAGGCTTTGGTGAACCGCGCTCCGTCATCCATGCCAAGGCGGTTGTTGAACCTGTACATCTGTTCGTCGAGGTAGCGATCCAAGTGGAACGGCTCGACCGCAACGTACGTTCCGGTGAGCGTCCGTTTCAGGCAGGACCAAAAGTTTTCGATGGACTGGGTGTGAACCTCACCGCGAACATACTCTTCCATGTGATTGACGGTCTCATGTACGAACTGTTTCTGAGTCAAGCCGTCGTATCCAACCCAGCCATCTGTGTAAACCGTAGAGCCGAAGCCGACGTGCTGAAGAATCTGCTTCTGCAACGTCTCCCGCTTCGGGTTCGGAATCACAATCGCCCGAACCTCACGAGTGCCACGATCCAGCATCCCCATTACCGTGGCCTTCTCAGCGCACCCGTTCGCGGCTGTCTTCATCTTCAACCGCTTCGCAGCGTGCATGTTCTTTGGCTTGCCGCCCAAATAGCACTCATCCACTTCAACCGGGCTGTTCTCACCTTTTCCAAGCTGTACCGGATGCACATTCTTCAGAACGTGACGCAACCGTTGCAGCACGAACCACGAGGACTTCTGGGAGATGCCGGTCGCACGAGCAATCTCGTAAGAGGAGACGCCATTCTTGCAGTTGCAGAGCATCCACAATGCGATCATCCACGTATTCAAGGGAAGCGCCGAGTCCTCGAAGATCGTGCCAACCTTGACGGAGAACTGCTTGCGGCAGGAGTAGCACTTCCAACGCTTCTGCGTGTCCAACCAGTAGTGCTTGCGCTCGCCCTCAGCCGTGTTGCACTTCGGGCAAACGGGCTTGCCATGGGCCCAGCGCAGCGAAGCTACCGCGTCAGTGCAGGTCTGCTGATTCGAGAAGTAGCGGATGGCTTCGGTGAGCGTTTTGATCTGCATGGCGGCAACCTCAACTTGACTAACCCAACTCTACCGAACTGCAATGGGTTAGTCAAGTTTATTGTTGCCATTACTCGGAGCGCGGGGGAAATATGTTCACTATCGCGAATGGCTGTTCGTTTGTGGACATAGGATTTGCGGGGAGATTTAGAAAGTGATCATGCGAGAATCCGTCCTACTGCTGCTGTCCGGAGTTGAATAACAGGCCCCCGGCGAGCCCTGGCCGCACATCGACCGTGCACATCGATCGCGAACTCATCCAGTAAACTGAGGCCATGCGTAAAGTCGCCATCATCTCCAAACCGCAAAAACCGGATCTCGCTCCGTTGCTGAACGAGGTGATCCTGTGGATGCGCGCGCGGAACTTCGAGGTGATTCTCGATCCGATCAGTGGCGGCTACACGCAGGAAGCCCGCATCGTTGCCCGCCACGAGATGCAGGGAGAGAAGCCTGAGCTGGTGATCGTGCTCGGCGGCGACGGCACATTGCTGGCCGCGGCGCGCGTCTTTGCCAAGAGCGATGTTCCGATCCTGAGCGCAAATCTTGGTTCGCTGGGCTTTCTCACCGAGGTAAGGCTGGCCGAACTCTTTCCCAATCTCGAGGGCTGGCTCAACCGCGCGTGCATGATCGATGCACGCGCTATGCTGCATGTCGACATCATGCGCGAGGGCGCTCCGTTTCGCTCCTATGAGGCGCTGAACGACATTGTCGTCTCCAAGGGAGCGATCGCGCGCATGGGCGACTTTAAGATTTATCTCTTCGATCAGCTTGCTTCGTCGTTCCGGGCCGATGGCGTGATCGTCTCGACCCCGACCGGCTCCACGGCCTACAATCTGGCTGCAAATGGTCCTATCATGTCGCCGGATGTGGATGCCATCATCGTGACGCCGATCTGCCCGCACCTGCTGACGATTCGGCCTATGGTGGTGCGGGGCGATGCGCAGATTACGGTCAGCATCGAGGGCGTTCCCGATCAGACGTTCTTGACAGTGGACGGGCAGGAGGCGGTGCAGGTGCGGGTTGGTGACCAGATTCGGTGCTGCCGTTCGGCGCACAAGGTCCGCCTGGTCCGCATGCGTAATAATGGTTTCTTTGACGTGCTACGGCAGAAGTTGAAGTGGGGCGAGCGATAGAAACTTGTGACCGGGAGCAGCGTAGCGGAGCCTTAGCCCTCGCCGGTTAACTCTGTCAGCAGGACCTTGGCTTTGGTCGCCAGAGTCTGTGCTCCATCCGCGTCTCCATTGTCGAGTGCCTTCTGCGCCTGTTGCAGGAAGCTTTTGATCTGCGCGACGACCTTCTTCTCATCTGTGGATAGGGAGCGGTGGATGCCCGAGACGCCCTTCTCTGTGGAGCGGATGAGCTCGCCGGCATCGCGCCGGCTTACGGCAGTATCGGGCGTGGTCCCCGTCGTGAGCTGGCCGATGGAAGAAGCGGTGAGGTCTCCCTCGGCGGGCTTCATAGCGACTTGCTGCGCTGGAGCCGTGACTGATGTTCCTGCCGATTGCGTCCCGGCGTCGCCGCCGCCGGTGGCGGCCGGCACGGGGCCGGAGGATGCAGCGCTCTCTCTCGCTGGAGGTATTGCGGCTGGGGCCGTCTCAGCCTGGGTGGGTGCGGGTGGCTTGCTCGCGGGCGGTTTGATGCGCTTTACGCGCTTCTTTGCCACTGGCTGTGCGGGGGGCGCTGGCTGCGCCGGGGCGGGACTGGTCCCGGGCAGAGCTGGCAACTCTGGAGCCTTCTCGGCCGCATCCGGACCGGACAGGGGATTCTTGCTCAGATCCGGCGCCTGCGCCTGGGGAGCGAAGGGGGGCGGCGTCTTCTTGTGCATACCGCATCCGGTGAGGGCAGCCATTAGAAGCAACGTACCGACGAATTTAAGACGCACCGTCATGCGCCTGGCCTCTCGGTCAAGACCGGACGAGGCATATCCTGAGTTTCCAAAATTTGAGAACCGCGCAGTTTAACCTCAGCCGGGGAGAGCAGAGGAAGTCTTAAAGCAAAATTACTACCTTGATTTGGCTCTGATTGTACGCTAATGCTGCCGTTATGCAGCTGAATTATGCGGTAACACATCGCAAGCCCAATCCCACTTCCGTCCTTCTTGGTGGTGAAGTAGAGATCGAAGATCTTCTCCTGGATCTCCTGGGGAATGCCGATCCCCTGGTCGGTGACGCTCACAACGGCAAGCCGTCCCTCCTCCCGAACGCTGACCCGGAGATCTCCTCCCTCGGCCATCGCCTGGGCTCCATTCAAGACGACGTTGAGGATGGCTTGTTTGATCAGGTCCGCATCCACCTTTACGGTCAGCGGCACATCGGGCAGTTCGCTGAGCACCCGCACGTTGTGCGTCTCGAGCTCAGCGGAGGCCAGCATCAGCACGCCAGAGACGATGCGGCGCAGATCATGTTCTTTCAGCTGCAACTCCACTGGCCGCGAGAAGTCCACCAGCGTCTGCACCACCCGGTCCAGACGCTGAATCTCGCTTTCGATGATCTCCAGGTGTCGCATGGCGCGCGCATCCGGGCCGGTGAGCTTGCTCTTCAGTAGCTCCAGATGGACGACGATGGCGTTGATCGGGTTCTTGACCTCATGCCCTACGCCAGAGGTCAGGCGGCCGATGGCGGCCATACGGCGGGAGAGTTCGAGCTCGCTTTCGATCTCGCGGACAGACTCCAGATCGTGAAGTGTGAGCAGCAGCCCGAGGCTGGACCCACCTCCGTGGCCGTCGTCGACAAGGTCGAGTGAGATCTGGACCCGGCGGCCGGTTTCGGTCTCGATCTCTTCCTGGTCGAGTGGCCTGCCGGACTCATAGGCCTCGCAGACCAACGTGCCCAGCCGCGTGCTGCGATCGAAGATCGAGTGCAGCTCGGCCCCAAATATCTCCGCCCGGGGTATGCCCAAAAAGCGCTCGACCGAATCGCTCACCAGCACCGCGCGCGCGTCGGCCGTGAACAGCAGGATGCCGTCCTGCAGGTTGGACATGATGGAGTCGAGGTTTTCCTTCAGGGCAGAGAAGACCTCTTCCACGTTCCGCATGCGGCGGCCGATACGCTCGATCTTGTTGGAGACGAGAACGACCGCATCTTCCGACGAGCGCTGAGACGAGAGCCGCGACAGCCGCACCGGCGGCGCCATCAGGGGCACATCCGGCTCCACCTGTTCCAGGCTGTCGAGCCGGACACTGATCTGTTCGATCGGCCGCAACGCCAGGTTCGCCAGCAGGGCAGCGACGGCGATCGATGTAAGAATGGCGATGCCGGTAAAGGTAAGCGACGCCCAGATCCAAGGAGCAAAGACGTTCCGGATAAACGTGGTGCGGATGCCCACGCGCACGGTCAGGAACGGCTTGTGCTCGCGCACAAGCGGCAGCGTGATGTTGTAGACCCGCGGCGGCCCGAAGACCGCGCGCATGGTGGTGATCACTCCGCCATTCTGCAGCATCTCGTACTGCGGGCGGTCCGGCAGGCGCTGATCGTCCTGTGTCGGATCGGTGCTCACCAGTGCACGGCCTGCGGTGTCTGCAATAGCCACGTCATAGACCGACGGTTGGTAAGAGATGACGGAGCTTAAGAGCGCCTGCAGACCCTCGTCATGCTGTAACGAGCTGGCGACCGCAGCACGCAGCACCACCGGATCGTTGGTGTCGATGGTGCGTCCGCGTAAGCCAGTGACCAGCGCCAGCCGCGTACCGTACTGGATCTGGTGTGCCACCACGTCGTTGGCGGCATAGGATTGACTGATGCGCTGCTCGAGGAGCTGCTCCAGATAGAGCCAGGACAGGATGGTGACCACCAGAAAGACCAGCACGGTGATCGCCAATACAAGCTTGGTCTTCAGACGCATACGGTGGTCCTGTCTCTCTGCTCGTGTTTATACGTCATCAGGAGGGTGCGCGGGAACTGGCCGGAAAGCTAGATCATAGTTCCTGTTGCGGCATTTCGTGCGGCCTATTGCGCGCCTCTGCACTCTCTGGAATCTCCGGAGGTACGAACGCCCATCACACGCTATGGGTGAGGCAGAAAACTCTACAGATGATAGGAAGCTAGGCGCGCTCCTCTGCTCCATCCGCAAAGGTCGCGCTCCCGTACTCCTTCAACTTGTTATGGAGCGTCTTCAAGCTAATGCCCAGGATCTCCGCCGCTCGCGTCTTGTTGTTGCGGGTCGACTCCAGCGTCTTCAGGATCAGTAGCCGTTCGGCCTCATCCACGGTTGCGCCCACCTCGACATTCACGGAGTTGGTCGAAGGCGCATCCGCTGCGGTGGAGATGCGTGCGGAGCGCTCACCAAATCCGGGTGGCAGGTGACGCGCTTCCAGCAGGCCCTCTCCGCAGAGGATGACCGCGCGCTCCAGCGTGTTCCGCAGCTCGCGCACATTGCCGGGCCAGTCATGACTCATCAGCCGGCTGAGCATCTCCCGGTCTACGCCCTTCACCTGCCGCTCGTGCCGCTCGTTCATGTCGGTGAGCATGGTCTCGATGATGGCCGGGATGTCTTCCTTGTGTTCGCGCAACGGCGGCATATGGATATTGAAGACATTGAGACGGTAGAAGAGATCGCTACGCAGATAACCTTGCTCCACCGCGATCTGCGGGTCCTTATTGGTGGCGGCGAGAACTCGTACGTTGATAGGGGTTTCGACTTTGCTGCCCAGCCGGCGCAGGCGCCGGTCCTCTAGCACGCGGAGCAGTTTGGCTTGCGTGCCGATGGGCATCTCTCCTATCTCGTCCAGTAGCAGCGTTCCTTCCTCCGCCAGCTCAAAACAGCCCGCCCGCCGTTCGATAGCGCCGGTGTAGGCGCCCTTCTCGTGACCGAAGATCTCGCTCTCGATCAGTGTCTCCGGGATGGCTGCGCAGTTTACGGCAACAAACGGTTTGGGCTTGCGCGCGCTGAGTTCATGCAGCGTTCGCGCCACCACCTCCTTGCCCGTGCCACTTTCGCCTGTAATCAAGACGGAGACGGTACTGGGTGCCACGCGTTCCACCAAGGAGAAGATGTCCTGCATCTTCTTGGAGGAACCGACCAGTGAACCTAAAATGCCCTTTTCTCTTAACTTACGTCGAGTAACTTCAAGTTCTTGATCGGTTTCCCGCTGTCGTGTCGCGTTGGCCAGGATATTCTTTAAGCGCGTTGGGTCGACGGGCTTTTGAATGAAATCGTAGGCGCCCATCTTCATGGCTTCGACGGCGCGGTCGATCGAACCCTGCGCGGTCAGCATAATGACCGCCTGGTGTTCCTGCATTTCGGAGAGACGATTCAGCAGCTCGATGCCGTCCATCCGGGGCATCTTGAGATCGGTGACGACAATGCCCGGCGACCAGGCGACCACTTTATCTAGCGCTTCGACTCCATCCCGGGCAGTTTCGGTGCGATAACCCCAGCCTGAGACCAACTCTGCCAAACCTGTTAACGCGTGTAGCTCATCTTCAACAATCAAGACTTTTTCAGCAACTGCCATGCTGCACAACTCTTTTCTCGAGGGAATACTCCTTTTTTGTATCACGTTGCTGACGATTTAGTTACTCTTTCGGGCAAGGCCGGAGATTGTCCGCAACCTCTCGCGTCTGCCTACCATCCACTCCAGAAGCATGCTTGATTACGAAATGGCAGCCCACGAGTTAGAGCAGCAGCTGAAAACCGGCAGTTCTCCTGTACTTATTGATGTTCGGGAGCCCTGGGAGACAGAAGTAGCCTCGTTTCCAGGAGCCCTGGTCATGCCTATGGGCGATATACCATCGCGTGCCTTTTCGGAACTCGATCCAGATTCTCACATCGTTGTGATCTGCCACCACGGGGTCCGTTCCTTAAATGTAGCGAACTGGCTTCGAAATCAGGGCTTCGAGCAGGCTCAGTCCCTGCGTGGCGGGATCGATGGCTGGTCATTCAGTGTTGACCAGAGTATCCCGCGGTATTAGCTCCCACTGAGAGCTGCGGCCCCTGGCTCGAGACTGAACGTCACAATTCGGAGAACGACATGTCATCCACAGCGGTCACCTTTGCCCGGGAGAGTAATTCCCGCTTCGTAGAAGAGCTCAAAGCATTGCTGCGAATTCCGAGCGTGTCGACACTTCCGGAACATGCACACGATGTCCGTGCGGCAGCGGAGTTTCTGGTGGCTGATCTCAGGCGCATTGGTCTGGAAAACGTCCGCCTGATCGAGACGGAGGGTCATCCGCTGGTCTATGGCGATTGGCTCCACGCCTCCGGCAAGCCCGTATGTCTGTGCTACGGGCACTACGATGTACAGCCGCCCGATCCCTTGGACGAATGGCAGACGCCGCCGTTTGAACCCACAGAGAGACAAGGTAACCTCTACGCCCGGGGGGCCGTAGACGACAAGGGCCAGATGTTCATGCACCTCAAAGCGCTGGAGTCTCTATTTCAGGTAAATAAGGGCGGATTGCCGCTGAACGTTCGAGTGATACTTGAAGGCGAAGAGGAGATCGGCGGCGATGGCATAGCCCAGTTTGTCCAGGATCATCCGGAGGAGCTAAACTCCGATTTCGCTCTAGTCTCAGATACTGAGATGTTTGCGCCGGATCTACCGACGTTGTGTGTTGGACTGCGTGGCATGATCTACACGGAGGTGGAGGTGCGAGGGGCGCGCACGGATCTTCACTCCGGGATATATGGGGGAGCAGCGCCCAACCCTTTCGTGGCGCTGGCCCAGATCATCGCCCAGCTTAAAGATGCCGAAGGACGCATTTTGATCCCAGGGTTCTACGATCAGGTCGAAGCGCCTTCCGCGGCGGAACTGGCTGCCTGGGCTCAGCTTCCGTTTGACGAGGAGCACTATCGCGAGACGGAGGTTGGCTCCCACGAGCTGACGGGCGAAGGTGGTTACGGAGTGCTGGAGAGGACCTGGGCACGACCAACATTGGACGTTCACGGCATGCCCGGCGGCTTCACCGGCGCGGGCGCCAAGACAGTCATTCCGGCGCGTGCTACGGCCAAGATCTCGATGCGGCTCGTTCCCAAAATGACACCGGAGCGATCCTTCGCGCAGTTCAAGGCGTACGTCGAGTCGCTAAAACCCGCCGGGGTTGAGGTGGCTGTGCGGCTGATTCACTCCGGTGAACCCATGGTGATCGGAACGGACAATCCCTATATCCACGCCGCGACCGAGGCGATGCGTCAAGTCTTTGGCAAGGAGACGGTCTTTATCCGCTCGGGCGGTTCCATTCCGATCGTCGGCCAGTTTGAACGTTACCTTGGTTTGCCAACAGTGATGATGGGATTCGGACTTCCTGACGATAATCTCCATGCACCCAATGAGAAATTCAGTCTTGCGAACTTCTCCCGGGGCATCGAGTCGATCATTCTTTTTATGGAAGCCGTTGGCAGATGAGGATCGAAGGGCAGGTCAGGGCAGAGGCGTTTGTGCTTGCCGGGGGGCGAAGCATTCGCATGGGCCGAGATAAGGCGCTGCTGGAAGTCGCCGGATGTCCTCTGGTCGAGCATATGCTCTGCAAGCTCCGCGCCATGGGATATTCGCCTCGTATCGCTGGATCTCGCGCTGATCTCGCTTCGTTCGCGCCGGTGGTGGAAGATCTGCACCAGGGCTGCGGGCCTCTGTCCGGCATAGAAGCAGCACTGGCGATCAGCGAGGAGCCGCTCAACCTTTTCGTTCCCGTGGATGCTCCGTTTCTGCCTATAGGGCTTCTCAAGTGGCTGGTGGAGCGCGCCTCGATCACCGGAGCACTGGCTACGGTACCGAGTGTGGGTGGGCAGGCGCAGCCACTCTGCGCTGTTTACCGTCGCGAGCTTCTGCCGGCGGTGACGGCTGGCATTGAGAGTGGCGACTACAAGGTGATGCGGGTGATCCGCGATGCAGCAGAGAGGAAGATGGGCGGTGGCGGCTTCGATCTCGTTTGCATGGAGGCAGCCAACACCGCGTGGGGAGGGGCGCTCTTCTCCGGAGATGCGGCGGCTCACTTTCTGAATTGCAACACGCCCAATGAGCTGCAAAGAGTACGAAGAGGGTTGCAGCCGAATCGCAATACACTCGACGGAGAGAGCTTGGCCGCAGTTGCCGAAATTATGCAGGAGCCAACACTTGATCGATAACGAAGAAGGAGCCACTCCGGACCACATACAACCTTCCGGCGAAGCACCGGAGAGCCAGACTCAGGAGGATGACCAGCCACTCGATATTCCGGTCGAGGTGATCCGCGAGGAGGTTCTGGAGGCCCAGCAGCAGCCGGAAACGTCCGTGGAGAGCCAGAAACCGCCGGCTCCCTATATCGTCTTCAACCATGTCTTCAAAGCGTTCGGCGATGTCGTGGTGCTCGATGACGTCAGCTTTCAGGTTTTGACGGGTGAAACACTGTGCATTCTCGGTCGCTCCGGTGTTGGGAAGTCTGTTTCCCTGCAAAGCATCATGGGCTTTCTCAAGCCCGACAAAGGAGAGATCCTGGTCGCGGGCGAAGATATCACGGAGCTGGGTCGTGATCAGATGGAGGAGGTGCGGAAGAAGGTCACCATGGTCTTTCAGAGTGGCGCCCTCTTCGACTCGCTAAGCGTCGGCGAAAACGTGGCATTTCCATTACGGGAACGGAAAGAGCTAGACGAAGAGCAGATTCGCAAAGTGGTCGACGGATTGCTGGAGATGGTGGGTGTCTCGGGAATGGCAGAACTCCTGCCATCCGATCTTTCTACGGGGATGAAGCGTTCGGTCGCGATCGCTCGGGCGCTGGCGGCGCAGCCGCAAGCCATTCTCTATGACGAGCCGACGACCATGGTCGACCCGCTGATTGGACGGCTGCTGGGTAACCTGATCCATAAGCTCAAGACGCAACTTCTGCTTACCAGTATTGTGGTTACTCACGACATGCGATTTGCTGAGCGGCTTGCCGACCATGTCATGTTTCTGCACCAGGGAAAGGTCCACTTCTTTGGGACGATGGAAGAGATGAAGGAGAGCGACGACGAGATTCTCCGACAATTTCTTGAACTCGACACACTTGTTTTACCTAATGTATGAGGGCCGGATAAAACTCCACAGAAGAGGAATAGACACGAATGCACGTGCTGGAGAGGCTCAGAGATGTATCACTACTTAAGAAATGTAGTAACTCTGGTGTTACTGGTTGGGGAGCCATAGTAACTCTCTCGAATGTCTATGGTTTAGCAAAAATGCAATATATGGATGCTAGACTGAGGTTCATTGCTGGGGCGATGTCGCCTCTCGGATGACCATAGTTCCAGATTAGTAGGATGTCTGGTGGCGTTCGAACAGCATCGCAATTGAGTTAACAGCAGAACAAAGCCGTAGTCTCCGGGCTCAACAACAAACGCACAGGTGGCAGAAGACCACCAGCGCAGTCGTATCAGCTTAAGTTTGCTGCGGGAGCAAAGCGCAAGGCGCATTTCTCTCAGCAAAGATCAACTTGCGAGCCTTACGCAACGCAAGTGGCGCAGCAATAAGAGCTTTTAAGGGATGGTTCTAGCCGCATGAGTACTCCAGAGTTCTTACATCGAATGACAGCACGGCCAATAGAAGCGAACATCCCAAGCAATGCCCGGAGCGGGGCTCTCCCGAACAGGGTACAGGCCCGGGCCTGGGCGCGGTCGTTGAAGGTTTCTCTGGTCTGGATGTTGGCCGATGCGATCACTGTTCTGATCGCGCTCGGCATCGCGGTTCGTGGCTATCTTGGAGAGCTGGTGGGTGAGCAGGCGGTCTTTAAGACGCAGAACATGTTCACCAGCAGCCGGGCGCTGTCCGTCTTCTATCTGATCTGGTTCATTATTGCGCTTATTTTGGTAAGCCGCCGCATGCATCTGTATGGGCCGATCCAGATGCGCAATACGCTCCACGACCAACGGATGACGATCCAGGCGTGCTTGACGGCGGGCCTTCTGTTGACCGGCGCGCTTTACTTCGCGCGTGGGGAGGTGGTCTCGCGTGGCGTCGTCCTCCTGACACTGGCTCTCACGACAATACTGCTGTGCACGCGCCGTCTGGTGTGGCGTTATATCGTCTATCGCCGGTACGACCGCGGCATGGAGACACGAAATATTCTGGTTGTGGGAACGGGACGTGTCGGGCAGGCGCTCCGTCACCACATCGAGAGCATCCGGCACCTGGGCTTCACCTTTAAGGGCTATGTGCATGTCCCAGGTGTGGATTCAGAGGTTGCGACCGGCAGCCCGGAGGTGCTGGGCCACATCGACGATCTGCTAGATCTGGCGCGCAAGCACTTTGTCGACGAGATCTTCCTCTCGGCTCCATGTGAACGCGGTCTGGTAAAGAGTATCGTGCGGCAGGCGCGTGAGGCTGGCGTCGACATCCGCGTCGTTCCTGATCTTTATGATGGCTTGGCGTGGAACAGCCCGGTAGAGTATATCGGCCAATTCCCAACCATCCCGTTGCACCGGGGAGAGGTCCCGGTTATCGGGCTGATGATGAAACGTGTTCTGGATATAGTGCTGGCGAGTGCCGCGCTGGTTGTCTTGTCGCCAGTGCTGCTTGCGCTTGCCGTCGCAGTGAAGTGCGACTCCAAGGGTGACGTCTTCTATAGCTCCGAGCGGATCGGCAAAAAGGGCAGAGTCTTTCGCTGTTTGAAGTTCCGGACCATGGTCAAGGATGCGGAGCGTCGCCGTGCGGAGATCCTGCACATGAACGAGCGCGACTCGGTGCTCTTCAAAATCACCAACGACCCGCGCATCACTAAGGTTGGCCGTATTTTGCGCAAGTACTCGCTGGATGAGCTGCCGCAGTTCTTGAACGTGTTGCGCGGCGATATGAGTCTTGTCGGCCCTCGCCCTCCGATTGCAAGTGAGGTCAAGCGCTACGAACTGAACCATCTCCGCCGTCTCGATGTGGTGCCCGGTATAACCGGCCTGTGGCAGGTGCAAGCGCGGCAGGATCCTTCGTTCGACAGCTATATCTCGCTGGATACGGCGTACATCGAGAACTGGAGCTTGTGGCTGGATATAAAAATTCTGGTCCGCACATTCGCGGTTGTCGTTGGTGGCACTGGATCGTAGACGATCATTTCAGGATCGATCTCAGCGATGTGATGTTCCGAAGGCCGAGAGTGCGCTCTCGGCCTTTGCTGTTGGCCGGCAGAGTGGCAGCAGGACCACTTTGCTGTCCTTCGATACACTGGAGTGGTGAAGATAGCGCTCGCACAGATCGATCCTACGGTCGGTGATTTCGCAGGAAACACCCAAAAGATAATTGACTTCGCACGCGAGGCGGCGGCCCACGGTGCCGCGCTTGTACTCTTTTCAGAGCTTGCTGTCTGCGGCTATCCTCCAGCCGATTTGCTGGAGAAACCATCCTTTGTTGCCAAGGCCGGGGAAGCCATGGAGGAGATCGCACAAAAAGTGACCGCTGATGGATCCGTCGCGGTGATCTGCGGGTATGTCACTGCAGCCGAAGAGCGCATGGGCAAGCACGTGGCCAACTCAGCTGCTCTGTTGCACAACGGCAAGATCGAGTTCGTCCAGAGTAAAAGGCTGCTGCCGTTTTACGACGTCTTCGATGAGCAGCGGTACTTCGCTCCCGCAAAACAGCAGAGCGTCTTTGAGTTCGGTACCGAGCGCATCGCGCTCACGATCTGCGAGGATGCCTGGAACGACAAGAACTTCTGGCAGCAGCGCCGATACACGGTCGATCCTGTCGAAGAATTGATGCAGCAGGGCGCGTCGATCATTCTGAATGTCTCGGCCTCGCCTTACTGGCAGGGAAAGCGCGAGGTGCGCCAAGATATGCTCTCTGCAATTGCGAGGCACTACCGGGTGCCGGTGCTGATGGTGAATCAGGTGGGTGGCAACGACAGTTTGATCTTCGATGGGACGAGTCTGGCGTTTGGCCCGGACGGGTCATTGCTGGCGCAAGGGAAGTCCTTTGCTGAGGACATAGTGTATGTCGACACGGCTGCACTCGCTGGTGACATACACGCGGCCGTACAGGGCGACGTTGCCGCAACCTACGAGGCATTGGTACTGGGCACACGAGATTATGTGCGGAAATGTGGCTTTTCACAGGCAGTGATCGGTTTGAGTGGCGGTATCGATTCTGCTCTGGTGACAGCGATCGCAGTCGATGCACTCGGTCGCGAAAACGTGTTAGCGGTGGGCATGCCGAGTCCTTATTCATCAGAAGGTTCCATTACGGACAGCCGCGCGCTCGCGGCAAATCTTGGGATTCATTTTGAGATGCTTGGGATCAACAGCATTTTTTCGAGCTACGTCGAGGTCCTTGAACCACTTTTTCGGGGGCTCCAACCAGATATCACCGAGGAGAACATTCAATCGCGCGTGCGCGGCGGATTGCTGATGGCGATCTCAAATAAAATGGGCTCTCTTGTGCTGACCACCGGTAACAAGTCCGAGATGGCGACCGGCTATAGCACGCTTTATGGCGACATGGTGGGCGCGCTCGCGGTCATTGGCGATATTCTTAAGACCCGGGTGTACGCGCTGTCCCGCTACGTGAATCGCGAGCGTGAGGTCATTCCGAAGACGATTCTCGAGAAGGCTCCGTCGGCAGAGCTGCGGCCCGGTCAAATGGATACGGATTCCTTGCCGCCCTATGACGTTCTCGACCCGATTGTGGAGGCCTACGTGGAGCGGTACGAGACGCCTGAGGCGATCGCGAAGGAGCACTCAATCGATCTCGAGCTGGTGCGCAAGATGGTACGCCTGATCGAGCGCAGCGAGTACAAGCGGCAGCAGGCTGCCCCGGTGCTGAAGGTCACGGCGAAGTCCTTCGGCAATGGGCGGCGCTTTCCCATTGCGGTGAAGGTTCAGGTTTGAAGAGTTGCCCCGCAGCACCCGCGCGAGTCAACAGTAACGATCAGGAAACAGTAACGCCAAGCAGAAAGGATTCCATGCAGCTTCGGTTTTTCCTCAGCACGATGGCTTTAAGTACGTGGGCTTTAGGGGCGTGCATCGCGCTCACCTCCGCTCAAGAATCCATTGCTCACGCGCAGAGCGCGCCGGCCACTGCCCCCGATGCACCAGCCGCTGCCCCAGACGCGCCGGCTGCGCAGCCCGGAGCTGCCGCGCCGCTCCCCCCTATGCCTCCGGTTGACCCCGCGAACTTCACCGCGACCTCGCCAACCAAGGAGACGGTGGACGCGTTCTTCAAGCAGAGCTGGGGCTACGATCCAAACCGGATCTGGCAGGTGCAGGCCATCCAAAAGACCCAGGTGCAAGGCGTAAGCCGGGTGGTGGTGGTCGTGGAAGAGAAGGGTGCGGCACAACAGCAGCAGCCATCGTCGCTGTCGTTCTTCGTGCTCCCCGATGGCAAGCACCTGATCACGGATGAACTGCTGCCGTTTGGCGCGCATCCTTTCGAGGATTACCGCCATACGCTCCAGCAGGGGGCGAACGGGCCATCGAAGGGCGCGAGCTCCAAAGATCTGGAGTTCGTGGAGTTTGCCGACTTTCAATGCCCGCACTGCAAAGATGCGCAGCCCACCGTTGAGCGGCTGCTAAGCGATTTTCCAAACGCGCACTACGTCTATGAGAACTTTCCGTTGAGCCAGATTCACCCAGAGGCGATGAAATCTTCTGAGTACAGCGTCTGTGTTGCAAAGCTGGGCGACAACGATGCCTTCTTTAAGTTCTCTAGCGCGCTCTACGGCAACCAAGCCGGATTGACGCCGGAGGGGTCCGCCGAGACGTTGAAGAACGCGGTCACGGCTGCCGGGCAGGACCCGGCAAAGATCGCCGCATGTGCCAGCACGCCGGAGGCGAGGTCCACTGTGGAAGCGCAACGGCAGCTGGGTATAGATGTAGGCGTGAACTCGACACCGACGATCTTCATCAATGGCCGCGCGCTGCCGTTTGCCGGCATCCCCTACGACACCCTCAAGCAGATCATCCGCTACCAGGCGCAGCTGGACGGGGTGGGAGTCACCACACCAAACGCACGGAAATAGTGCGCTCACCCTGGCAGTCGAGCGCGGGCCTCACATCAGTAGTACTGAAGTTAACTGCCAAGGCGATTTGGGCGAGCGAAGACTTCGTTGTGCTCTTTGGTGGATGAGACGGCGATTTTGCAATAACTGAATGGCATGTCGCAGAGCAACGAGATTTCTAGCCATAAAGCTGACTGTGAAACGAACGGCCGTTGGATGTCGACTGCCGACGCATCCGCTTCACTATCTAGCTGCTGATCATTCGTGACGCAAAGCGTTCATCGGATCGACAGCTGCAGCTCTGTAAGCCGGAACAAGGCAGGCGGCCAGCGTTGCCACGAAAAGCAAGACGAGAACCAACGCAAACGTAACAGGATCAAACGCGGGCACGCCATACAAAAAGCTCGTCAGCAGTCGCGTACATATCAGCGCCGCAGCCACCCCAATCGCCAGCCCCATCCCAAGTAGCTTAAGCCCTTCCCTCAATATCAGCCGCACAACTCCGACTTTCGACGAACCAAGAGCCATGCGAATTCCAATCTCCCCCATCTTCTGCCTCACTGAGTAAGCCAACAGCCCATACAACCCCACTATCGCCAGCAACATCGCGACACCTGAGAAGACGGTCAACAGGGTAGTCTGAAACCGCCTTCGGGCGGTATCAAGCGAAACCAATTCAAGCATCGTATGCACGTCTGCAATCGCCAGGGTCGGATCAATTGTCTTCACCGCCGCCCGAATCTCTGCAACGACAACATCCTGCGGCAACGACGAACGCACTGCGACATACGCGCCGACGATAGACGATTCATTCCACTCCACCTGCCAGAAGGATCGGTACACTTGCGGGACGGCCGCAGCCTCCAGGCTCATATACCGAACATCCTTCGCAACTCCGACCACGGTAACCCACGGACCGCTTGGTCCTTCGCCGGTACGAATGCGGCGGCCAATCGCATCTTCATTTGCAAAGTACTTCTTCGCAAAGGCCTCATTCACAACTGCCACCAGCCGATGTCCGGAGACGTCCTCGTCCGAGAAGTCCCGCCCTTGGAGCAGCGGCGTCTGCATCGCCGAAAGATAACCCTGGGTAATCCCCCGTTCTTCCACCAGCTGCTGTTTTTCGTTCGGATAGCCCTCCACGAACAGAGTCGAGAGACTCTCCGAGTGACTGAGAGGTAACTCGTTCACGACTCCCACAGCCTGCACGCCGGGGATTGATTTCAGCCGTTCGATCAGGCTCCCGAAGATGGCGCGGCGCTTATGCGCGGTGCCATACTGTGAGCTCATCTGCACATCTGCTGTGACAGTTGCAGCCGAAAACCCTGTCGGCACTGAAAGCACCTTTGCATAGCTTCGTAACAAAAGCCCGGTGCCCGTCAGCAACACCACCAAAAGAGCGATCTGAGCCACTGCCAGCCCATGTCTCCCCCGCTTTCGGCCGCCTGAAACTCCGCGCATCCCACTGCTCTTCAAAAACTCCGCCAGGTTGATTCGAGTCGCCGACAATGAAGGCAGCATCCCGAACAGCACACTTGTCAGTACCGTCACAAAGACCACGAACCCCATCACACGAAGGTCCAGCCGCGCATCGTCCATCCGCGGAATATCACCCGGATTGAGCTTTAGCAGCGTATGTAGAAATAGCCACGCAAGCCCGACACCCACGACGGCTGCCGCTGCGCTCAACATGAGAGACTCCGTCAGCATCTGACGCAGCAACCGGCCTCGCCTCGCTCCCAGGGTCGCACGCACACCCAGTTCGTGCGTACGAGCCGCAGCCCGCGCTAGAAGCAGATTTGCCGCATTGCCACATGCGATCAACAAAACAAATCCGACGGAGCTCATCAGAAGCCACATCAAAGGCCGGACCGGCCCCAGCGCACTATCTCGAAACGACTTCATCAACGCTCCCCAGCCCCGCATATTCGCGTTATGTAGCAGGTTGAGATGCGACATGATCGTGCCCATCTCGGCCTTCGCCTGCCGCACCGTCACCCCGGGCTTCAGCCGCGCGACAGCCAAGCCGTACGACTCGTCCCTCTCCGCCTTCTGTTGAGGCGTCAAAGCGGAAGGCACCCAAAGATCAGTCGTCTCGACATGCCCGTTCGCATACGCAAGATCGCTCTTATGCGGATATCCAAACTCCGCTGGCATTACGCCTATCACCCGATAAGGCCTGCCATCCAGCCGTAGCACGCTTCCCAGAATATTGGCCCGTCCTCCCAGCACCTTCTGCCAAAGCGGATGGCTGATCACAGCAACCTGTTCGTCTCCTGGCTGTTCGTCCTTTGTGTCGAAGCCACGGCCAAGCTCAGGAGCCGCTTCAAGCGTCCCGAAAAAGTCGGCATCCACCTTCGCCGCGCCCACCCTCTCCACACGATCATTTCCGGCAAGGTTGTAGGTCGTCTGGGTGAACAAAGTCATCGCCGCAAACGACTTACTCTGATTCTTTAAATCGAGGAAATCCGCAGGGCTCGGCCCAAAGATCAGTTTCCAGACTGAATTAGGGGTAAACAGATACACCAGCCTATCCGGCTGCCCATACGGCAGGGAGCGGATAAGCACAGCATTGACGAGGCTGAAGATCGCTGTGCATGCGCCAATTCCCAGGGCAAGTGTAAGAACCGTTACCAGGCTGAAGGAGCGATGTTTTATGAGAGTACGAAAGCCGTAGCGAAGATCATGTACGAGGTCCTCCATCCAAGCCACACCGCGCGCTTGGTAGCAGTCCTCTGTTGCCTGAGGGAAACTGCCAAAACTGGCTCTAGCTGCGGCTCGTGCTTTTTCTGGAGACATCCCGCTAGCGATGTTCTCTTCGGTTTGGCGATCCAGATGGAACTGCAACTCTTCATTCAACCCGACGTTGTTCGACTCTTTGTTCCGTGATGATCGAAAGCGAATCAGTAGACTTTGAAATAACCGCATACGAACCTCGCTCACACAGCTTTCAAAACACCCCGAACCGCCATTGATAGCCGATCCCAGGATTGTTCTTCCGCCCCGAGCCGCTCACGTCCTGCTTTCGTGAGCGCATAGTATTTCGCGCGTCGATTGTTCTCAGACTCTCCCCAAGTTGACTCAATCCATGCCTGATGTTCAAGCCGATGCAGCGCCGGATACAAAGCGCCCTGATTGACGCGTAAAACGTCCTTCGAGAGTAGACGGATGCGCTGCGCGATGGCCCACCCATGCATTGGCTCCAGACTCACAACCTTGAGAATGAGGAGGTCAAGCGTACCTTGGAGGAGTTCAGTAGACTTGGTCACATTCTCCCCTCAGTCATTGACAAGAGAATATATAGAATGGCGTTTTTCAGCAAGTGCTACTGGTTCAGCTGGCGAGAACAGGGCTTCGCATGAACTGAGAAGCGTAATGTACGGAAAACGGAGGTTCCCGGTAGCTACAACTGACCAGAAGCACCTTACGCAACCTTCGGTCATCAGCAGTTTAGGTGTGGGGCGGCAAGGTGATGAGCGGCCCGGCTACTTCGCTCTGACGCTTGCGTACGATGTGCGGCGTGATGAGCACCACGAGTTCATCCGCGTTCAGGTCGATGTTGCTGTCCGTGGCGGAATGGAAGCCGGGCAGTTCGCTCAGTCCTGGAATGCCGGTGACGGCCTTCGACTCAGAGCGGGAGAGTAGGCTGGTGATCATTGTGCTTTCGCCATTCAGTACGTCGATGTCGGCGGTGAATTGGCGATTGGTGAGCACGGGGATGCTGTTGAGCGCCGCGCCTGCCAAGGCCTGGATCTTGAGATCCAGCTTGAGCCCGATCCGGTCCTGGTGGAGGATGTGCGGTGTCGCTTTCATGGTCAGACCGAGATCGACATACTGCACCTGCGGGATGGCCTGCTGCGCGAGGCTGTTGAGGTTGAGCCCAAGACCCGCGAGCTGGCTGGAGAGGCCTGCCGTGTTGAGGCCGGGGATGTTGGTATTCACGCCTGCGAGACTCGAGTAGCTCGACTGGATAATCGGGTAGCGCGAGCCCGACATGATGGTGGCGGTTTCGAGATCCTGCACGCGCAGTTGCACGCGATCGAGCGAGCGCGTATCGCTTGAGTTCAGCGCTAGGTTCGCCGTCACGTTCCCGAAGGTCGCGCCGGTGAGCGTGGAGCCGCCGCCGAAGGTAGCAAAGGGCTGATTGAATACGGTGCCACTGATCTGACCGGAGGCGATCAGGATGGCGACGATCGCGGCGGTGTCGTTGGCGGACGCAAGGCCGCTGGAGATGATCTGATTGATCAGGCTCTGGTTGTTCTGGATGACAGAGCGGAGCTCTTGGGGAACGTTGAAGACGCTGAATTGCTGCGGCAGCTGCACGCCGACGTTGGTGGTTCTGGTGCGGGCGACTTCCATCAGGCGGACATCAAGCATTAACTGGCTCTTGCCGTCGAGCAGATCGAGCAGTGTGCGGTTCAGCGCCACCAGGCGCGTCTGCGGAGCGCGCACCGTGAGCGTGCCGAAGGTGGGCTGCACGGTGGCCTGCTGGGCTTCGAAGAGATTGCGCGCCAAGTTGCCAATATCGCTCATCTCGGTTGCGGTGAGTCCGGGCAGGTAGACCGTTTCAAGTAACATCCGCTGATACTTAGTGCGGTTTTCCTTGGTGTCTCTAGCGATCAGCACCCGCTCTGGATCGAGCGGAACGAAGAAGGTGTTGGTCTGCAGCTTCAGCAACTGCGCGGCCTGCTCGTACGTCGCGTCATCCGTATCGAAGCGAACGACCGGTCCGGTGACTGAGCTATCGAAGGACGGAGTGATGCCGTAGGCCTGGAGCACCTGCCGCAGCAGGCCCTGCACATCGCTGCGCTGGTGGAAGCTGTGCTTGCCCGCTTGCGGCGCCAACGCAATCGCCTCGGCCATCTCGGCCGAGGGGTCCTCGCCGGCGGGAGCGGCCAGTGTCAGATCCGCGAGATCGTTTCCATGCTGGGCGATGATAGGGTTCGCGGGATCCATCCCCAGCGCCTCGGTGAGTCGTGCGCGAGCTATTTCTGGATGCCCAAGGTTGCGCGCCTTGTCTGCTTCATGCACCAGCTGTGTGACCAGGTGAGCGTGGGCGATCTTCTCGGCTGCTGCGTAGTCCGCGTTCTCAGGGTCGAGCGTGCTGGCGCGAGAGAAGTCGCGGTCAGCCGTGCGCAGGTCTTGCTTTTCAAGAGCCTTCGCCCCAGTCAGGTAAAGACGGTCGGCTTCGCGGCGGTCTTTAGCGGAGACGGGGACGGGTGAGGGAGGTGGCGCTTTGGCGCTGTCTGGGGGCGCTGCTGTCTTTTCCGGCGCAACCTGAGGTGGCGTGGGCTGTTGCCCGAGTGAGGCCACCGGCGCGCATACGAGGAGAGCAGCGAGTACCGAGCCAGCCATCCGGCAGAGCGCACGATCCGTACGACTGCTGCTCATCGCCGCTTCCTCAAAGGACTACCAACGGTCTGGAGCAAGGCAGAGAGTGTCGTGGTGCAGACCTCCGGTTCGTGCGCGAGCAGGTCGTCGAAGCTGGACCGCCCGGTCGCGACGACGATAACCGGCAGCGCATTCGCCCGGGCAGCGGCGATATCCGAGTGTGTGTCGCCGATGACACAGACAGAGGCATCCGGACCGGCGATCGTACGCGCGGCCTGCGCCGCCGCGCCGATCATCTGCCCGCGCTCTTCAAAATCATCGCTGAAGCCGCCGAAGCTAAACCACTCCCGCAGCCCGGCGTGCTCGATCTTGAGCCAGCCAATGGTCGCGAGATTGCCAGTGCCCACGCCCAGGAGCTTGCCCTGACTTCGCAAATACCTCAGCATCTCGCGGACGCCGGGCATGACCACAATCTGCATCGCCGCCGCCCTCTCCTGCATAATGTCGCTGATGCCGGAGAGCAGCTCCTGAAATTTAGGGCGCCACAGAGCCTCCTCTTTTCCGGAGGCGAGCAGAGCATCGCGCAGGATAGCTGGGTCCAGGCTTCCGTGGACCTGTACCCCTTCAAGCGAGAGCGGGTGGCCGAGCACACGCTCCGCGCTCTCGGAAAAGGCATGGTAGTGCATGCGGGAAGGATCGCGCAGCAGCGTGCCATCGATATCGAAGAGATACGCGTCGCACTCATCCCAGGCGAAGTCGTGATGGACCGCAACGCGATCCGTCCCGGTCTCGAGGGTGGTGTAAGGCGAGTGACTCAACGTCTGCACGGAAGGGCTGAACTCCTATTAAGAGGAACGAAGATCCTGCTTCTGTTCAAGTACTGGACGCGCGCTGCGGGGCGGACGCTTGAGCCCATTGCGAATTTGCGCTGGATCGAGGTCGAGCTCCGCAATAGTGCGGCTGAGCGTATTGCGGTGCATGCCCATCTCGCGTGCGGCTTTGCACTGGTTGCCGCGGTGGTGCGACAGCACCTCAAAAATGAAGCGCTTCTTGAACTCGCGCACGGCTTCGTCATAGGTGATACCACCGTCATGCATCTGCACCACTAGGTTGTCCAGTTCGCGTCTCACTGAATCCTCTTTCCTGTGCCCGGTTCGCTTCCGGTTCTTCGTCTAGAGATCTGGCCCGATGACACATCGCTTCACTGCATGCTCTTACTCCGGCTGCCGTTGATGAAAGAGTTGCACGCCGCGCCGGATTTTGACTTCAAGCTCCTCTGGCACCAACACCACGCTCTCGTGCGCCACCTTTACGAAATACGGCGCCAACTGCGACTGCTTAACCCACGGCTGCCGGGGGAAGAAGGCCAGCATTGCCATCACCAGAAGCGTCGCTAAAACACAACCCTTCACTGCACCGAACGCCGCACCAGCCAACCGGTCCGCCCATCCCAATCCAACGTTCCGCAGCACGGAGCGCAAGAGCCGCCCGACGATGCCCGCTGCAACCATCATCCCGATCGCGATCAGCAGAAACGCCGTGGCTGCCGCAACTGGGGGCGACTCGATAAACCGCGCCAACCACGACGCGAACTGCATGTAATACATGCCGGCCACCACCAGACCGGCAATCAGTCCGACAACCGAAAACAGCTCCACAAAAAATCCGTGGAGGAACGCGGCCAATACGGAGACCGCGAATACGCACACGAGAAACCAGTCGACCGGTGTCATTCCGGTACTCTATCTGACCGTGCGGCGTTAGATCTCAAGCTCTTTGCCGGTCAGCAGCCGGTATGCTTCCAGATACTTCGCCTGCGTCTTGCGGACGACCTCGTTGGGCAGCGTTGGCGCGGGCGCCCGCTTGTTCCAGTGGACCTCTTCGAGGTAGTCACGCACATATTGCTTGTCGAAGGAAGGCTGCGGGCCGCCGGACTTGTAGCCCGCGGCTGGCCAGTATCGCGAGGAATCCGGCGTGAGCGCCTCGTCCGCGAGCACGATCCCGTCCGGCGTTACTCCGAATTCAAATTTAGTGTCGGCCAGAATCAGGCCTCGTTCCGCCGCATAGGCGGCGGCGCGGTTGTAGATGCCAAGGCTGAGCCCCTCGAGCTTCGCCGTCGCCGGCGCACCGATGCGCACCGCCATCTCGTCCAGGCTGATATTTTCGTCATGCTCGCCGCCGAGACTCTTCGAAGCGGGCGTAAAGAGCGGGCTGGGCAGCTGGTCGGACTCATGTAGCCCCTTCGGCAGCGTGATCCCGCAGAGTTTACCGGTGGCCTTGTAGTCCTTCCAGCCCGAACCGGAGAGATAGCCGCGGACCACGCACTCGACGGGGAACATCTGCGCCCGGCGCACCAGCATGGAACGGCCGCGCAGCTCGTCGGCATAGGGTCGCAGCTCGGCCGGGTACCGGTCTACGTCGGCGGTGATCAGGTGATTGGGAACGAGATCGCGTAGCAGGTGGTACCAGAAGAGCGAGATCTGAGTGAGAATCTTTCCCTTTCCGGGAATGCCGGTTGCCAAGACATGATCGAAGGCCGAGATGCGGTCCGTCGCAACCATCAGCAGTGTGTCGCCCACTGTGTAGAGATCCCTGACTTTGCCGCGGGCATGGAGCGGAAGGCCCGGAAATTCGGTCTGGAGAAGGGTGGGCAAGCGGCGCGAATCCTGGTCTGGCAAGTGACGTCTGGGAAGTAACTCACTCGATTCTGAGGACAGCGGGCCGCTTTGTCAACGAAGCAAATAACTCGGTTGCGGGCGGCGTGGCAGACCGGTAAACGTGCTCAAAACCGGCAGCGCGCTCAGCAGTAAGTGCTTGACAAGGCCGGAGTCTGGTGATGCATCAGGCAGTGGCTCGGCGCTCCATCTTTCGTTCGGAGCTGTTGCGTTCCGAGCTGCGCTCCTGCCCGCCCATGCGGACCGAGACCACCTTCGAGATGCCAGGCTCCTGCATGGTGACGCCATAGATCAGGTCGGCGGCGGTCATCATCCGCTTGGAGTGGGTGACCATAACGAACTGCGTCTCGCCGCTCATGCCCTTCAGCATCTCGGCGAGGCGCCCTACGTTCGTCTCGTCCAGTGGGGCATCGACCTCGTCAAGCACGCAGAAGGGACTGGGCTGAAACTGGAAGATGCCGACCAGCAACGAGAGGGCAGTGAGAGCCTTTTCGCCGCCGGAGAGCAGCAGCACGTTCTGCAGCTTCTTGCCGGGCGGCGAGGCGACGATGTCGATGCCGCTTTCGGCGGTATGCTCAAGATCGGTGAGCTTCATGAAGGCCTGGCCACCATTGAAGAGGCGCGTAAAGGTGGCGCTGAAATTCTCATTGATGCGGGCGAAGGCCTCTTCAAACTTGGTGTGCGAGATGCCGTCAATCTCCTTGATGGTCGATTGCGTGTTCTCGATCGAGTCCAGCAGATCGGTGCGCTGTGTTTCGAGAAAGACATGACGCTCGAAGGTCTCCTTGTACTCTTCGAGCGCCATCATGTTGACCGGGCCCATAGCCTCCAGTTTGCCCTTGAGCTCACGACAGGCTGTGTCTTCGCTCGCCAGCATCTCTCCGGCGATGCGCGGCAGATCTGCCTTAACCCGCAGCTCGGCGGCTTCGATCCCCAGGTCGTTGATGCAGCTCTCTCCGAGGTGCTGGAGCTCGGCTGAGAGCTTGGAGGCAGCGGCGGTGCGAGCGCTGCGCGTCTCGCGCAGTGCTTCGGTCTCGGCGCGCAGCACCTTCAGCTCGCCCTCGCTCTCGTGCAGCTTCACGCGCAACAGCTTGGCCGCTTCGGTCCACTCCGCCGCCTCGCGTGCGGCGGTCTCGCGTTGTTCGCTGAGCTGGTGCTGTTGCGCCGCTAGGTCTTCGTTCTCGCGCGCACGCTGGGTCTCTTCGGCAACGGCCGCAGCGAGTTGCTGTTCCAGCTGTGCAACCCGGCGGCCCAGGTCGGCAAACATACGGTCGATGCGGGAGAAGGAGCCCTCCGCGCCGCGCTTGCGTTCCTCCAGGCCGGCCAGTTCGGCAGCCGCCTGCGCTGCGGCCTCCTGCCGGGTCTCGCGAACCTTGCGCCGGTCGGCGAGTTCGCGCTCCAACTCGATTCCAGCAGCCTCGGCGGTGGCGTGTTCGCCTCCGAGGCGCGCGGCTTCATCGCGCTTGGACTCCACGAGCGCCTGTTTGGCGGCGCGCTGGTCCTGGTTGCGGGCGGTTTCGAGTGTCCAGTTCCCCAGCCGCTGCTCCAGCCGCTTGACCTCGGCGTCCATCTGGCGCAGGGCGGCGCTGTGGTTGGCGCTTTCGCGCTCTGCACCGCGGCGTTGCTCGCTTTTGCTATCCAGCAACCTGGCCAGCTCGGCGATCGAACGGGCGAGCGTGGCGGCTGTCATCTCGGATTGTCCCAGCGCCGCCTCTACGCCTTCCAGCTTTTTCTGCGTATCGCGCAGTTCGCGCTTGATGGCGAGCGGGCCTTCGGCGCTCGGCTTGCCACCGGTCACCGTGACGTTGTGGAAACATTCGCCAGAGGGTGCGAGGAAAAATGCCCGCGGATGCTCTAACGCGAGCGAACGTGCCGTCTCAGAGTCCGGAGTGACATAGCCTTCGCGCAGCTTAGGCAGGATCGCTTCCAATGAGGTGCCGAAGCCATCTAGCACACGGATGCAGTCCTTCAGCCGGACAATCCCGTCGCCCTGCTGGTAGCTTCCATTCGGGTCCATGGGGTTGGGCGCGACGGCGTCAAAGGAGAACTTTGCATCGGCGTCGTGAGGATGAACCAGGAACGTCGCACGTCCGTCGACGTCGGTTTTGAGCAGGCGCATGCCGGCCTCCGCGGCATCCCAGCTCTTCACAACGATGTAGTTCAGCTCGTCGCGCAAGTACTCGTCGACGACGTTTTCGTACTGGCCGTCGACCTCCAGGAAATCGGCGAGTGTGCCGACCGGGGCGAGCGGCGTTCCGTTCGCGCTGGCGCCACCCTTGGCACGGAAGAGCTTGCGCACCGTGTCAGTCGAGTAGCTGTGCTCGCGGATGAGGTTGTCGAGCGAGTTGCGGCGGCCAGTGAGGGTGGCGCGCTCTGCCCTGAGCTGATCGCCGCGGCGCTTTGCCTCCGCCTCCTCGCGGCGTTTGGTGTCTGTATCCCCCCGCAGTCCGGCGATCTCCCCTTCGAGCCGCTTGAGCGAGTCGGTGGCGGACTCAAATTGCAGCGACGCCTGCCCCCGCTCGGAGCCCAGGGCTGCCAGGTCGCGCCGGGCGCTGTCCATCTCGGTTTCAAAGCGCCTGGCTTCGCGTTCCAAGGCGGCGAGTGACTCCTCCGCTTGCGCGATGCCATTGCGGGCGTTTCCGGCCTCCGTCAACAGCCGCATAGTCCGGCGGCGCTCGGCCTCCAGACGCTGCTCCGTGCTGGCTACGGCAGCCGCGGCCTCGCGCGTCGCCTGGCTGTGGGCGTTGGCCTGCTCGCGAAAGCCAGCGGCTTCGGCGGCAGCGGTTTCGAGAAAGCTGCGGTGCTGCTCGCGCTCTGCTTCGAGCGACTGCACCTGCTGGCGGGACTGCTCCAACTCCGCCGTGCCGGCGGCGGTACGCGCGCGCAGGTCGCCGATGCGCTCGTTGTTCGCGTGCTGGCGGGTTACCGCGCGCTCGAGCTCCACCGCGGTTCCGTTGGCCCGTGCGCTCCCTTCCTTGGCGCTGGCGTCCAGTCCGTAGCCCTGAGCCACGCCCGCCGCGTGCTCGATGTCGAGTGACTCGATCTGCGCGGAGGCGCTGCCGACCTGCGTCGTAAGCGTTTCAATCTCGCTCGTCAGCCCGGAGCTCTCCGCGTCCATGGCGTGCAGCTTGCTCGCCAGCACGATGTGCAGCTTGCCTCGCAATTCGTCACGCACGGCGGCGTAGCGCTCGGCTTTCGCGGCCTGCCGCTTCAGCGAGTTCATCTGCCGCGTGACCTCTTCGAAGATGTCGTTCACGCGGGCGAGATTCGCTTTGGCCTGTTCCAGGCGCAGCTCAGCCAGGCGCTTCTTGGTCTTAAAGCGGGTAATGCCAGCTGCCTCTTCGATGATGGCGCGGCGGTCATGCGGCTTGGAGCTGAGCAGTTGGCCGATGCGCTCCTGCTCGATGATCGCGTAGCTCTCCGGCCCCAGACCGGTGCCCATGAAGATGTCCTGAATGTCGCGAAGGCGGCAGAGCTTGCCGTTGAGCAGATACTCGCTCTCGCCGGAGCGAAAGAGGCGGCGGGTGACAGTGATCTCGCCAGCACGCGCGGGTACACGACCGAATTTGCGGCGGCGGATCTTCAGGACCACGGTATTGTTCCGATCGCCTCCGGCGGCCTCGTCGTCCGCAGCTGCCGGGCTCTCACCAGGCTCTTCGTCTTCCAGCGCCTGCCCCGGCTGCGCCTCGGCGATGATCTCGTCTGTCTCGGAGGCGCGCTCGGCTCGCCCAAGCTCTTCGTCCCATTCGCGGCGCTCGCCATCCCAGTCGGCGCGACCGGTGTCGTTCTTCTTCGAGGTTCCTGGGTCAGCCAGCTCGTCAGTCACGGCGTCCGCCAGCAAGGGACCGTCCCCATAAGTATCAGGATCGATTAGCATCAGCGAGACCTCGGCCATGCCTAACGCCTTGCGATCGCGGCTACCAGCAAAGATCACGTCTTCCATCTTGGTGCCGCGCAGGCTCTTCGCTGACTGCTCGCCCAGCACCCAGCTCACGGCATCCAGGATGTTCGATTTGCCACAGCCGTTTGGGCCGACGACGACGGCCAGACCCTGCCCGGGCAGCGTGACCTCGGTGCGGTCACAAAAGGATTTGAAGCCGAGGATCTGAATCTTCTTGAGCTTAAGCAACTTCGACCTCTTTGCCGGGAGCTCCCGGCTTTCACTTCGTCCGCACGGCTCCGATGATCGCGCCGTCAGCTGAAGCCTCATGCCTCATATAGACTCTAGTCCGGTCGTTCCAGCGGATCAACATATAAGACACCAGATATTGTGGATAAGGCGTCCAAAGGCCCATGTGTAGTCGGCTGGTGCAGATCGGACACGTCCCTGCGGCGGAAATCGCTCTGCCTAAGTGCGAGAGACAAGCTCGCCCTAAGAGCGAGTTCTGTTTGTTTGTCACGACGGGTGGTCTTTTTTGAAGAGTAGCTGTTTGTGTGCGCCGGAAACAAGCGTCTTGCGCCTCGGGATCCACCGAGCAATTGCATTTAGGTGAAGCACCGGAGTGGCCGATCCGCCGTGTTTGGACCAGGCCGCTTCACCTAATTCATCTGCACAGTCTGGACCTGCTCAGTCTGGCGTTCTCTTCGCTGGCCTGATGACGGAGGAGGGAATCGGTCCCAGATTTCGGTCCAGATTGCAGAGCACGAACACTCTGCTCGCTGCTGCGCCTGTGTCGCGCACGAAGGCAATGAGCGACACTGCCTAGAGCCGGATCGCTTGCCTGGCTTAGTCAGTCCTTAAGGCTTGCGTGTGGGTCGCAGCAGCACCTCACTGATGAACGACTGCGGTGGCTGGGTCACCAGCATGGCGACAATCTGGTACTGGTAAAGTTTCAATTCTCCAGCAACCCAACCAACTCCTCGACTGACCATACATGCCCAGCGATTCCGGCTTCCATCGCTGGGGTAACGCGGATCGAAGAGTGAATCCGGCAGAAGTTGTAATGCATGTAGTGGAGCGCAATCGCGGCCTCATGGTTCGCCAGCTTCTTGCTGTGGGCATTGGTGAGTCTGGTAAAGCGACGCATCGACATCCTCATGGTGAGATTCTGACGCTCTACAAACGAGGTGCTGATGTGCTTAGGGTCAGGATTGCCCTGCATCACAGAGGTCTGCGTTCCCATGCATTCGCCGGGGCTGTACTTCGTGTCGAATGAATCGTTGCCATACAGCTTTATCAGCATCGCGTAATCGACATCCATACCGAAGGCACCTTCGACGGCCTCAGCATAGGCCCTGTGGCCGTCCGTCGTGATCTGGATACGCGAGTCGATGCGCGATGCTACATCCTCCATAAAGGCGTTTGCCCAACGCGGGCCACGCTGTCCCACTAGATAGCTCACCATTAGCTTTGAATCAGCATCTAGGGCTGTCCACGTCCACACGTCGCCCCACCCCTCAGCAGCCTTCTCCTCGCTCGTATTCTTCATCTTCGCGCCCACGAACGACCAAATTTCATCGCACTGCACGCGCTTGGACTGGAGTCCGCGAACATGCGAGTCATGGTATGCATAGCAGACCTTACCGAGGTCCGCGAGAAGCTTGAGCACTGTGGGCTTTGATACGCCGGTCATGCGGCAGGTGGCATTGACGCCACAACCTTCTACAAGAGCGGCAACAATGGCAACACGTTGGGCTGTACTCAAGCGATTCATATTTTATATTATGCTTGATAAATAACGCCTTGTCAAGTTGCTAATTTGTCCCCCTACACACCGTCATGATCACCCGCGTAAATGGTTTGTGATGAAAGCGTTCAGCGTAGCTGACTGTAGAAGCATGATTATATTGCACTTATCAGTGCTAAATAAAACATCACTACAACTCATACACGCGGGAGTTCATATCATGGCGTCAACGGCGTGTCGTCCTGCTTGAGATCGGCAAAATATCTTATGTGAGATTGTTGACGGGGGAACGAAACGGGGTATGCTGTAAATAGAAACAGCGGGCTGGGCTCCCGGCAAGGAATGTACCCAGCACCGCTAGTAGGCGGAGGCTCAGATGATACCAATACGGCGACACCCCTTGAAAGGGTGATACCTATCCTGGCCTCGCTGTCTCATTTTACAGGCAGCGGGGCTTTATTCAAAGCTCAAAGCGAAGTAGAAGTGAGGTACCCAATGGACATCTATGAGCCGGTAATCGCGGAGATGAAGGCCCAAATCGAAGAGTGCCAGCGCGTGATCGTGACACTTGAGATGATGCGCTCCAAGGGGGCAAGTGCAGCACCTGCATCTGGTGGGGTATCCACTTCCACGCCGCAGGGCGCACCCTTTAGCAAGGACGCGTTCTTCGGGATGACGATTGCAGAGAGCTCTAAGAAGTTCCTGACCGTTACGAAGAAGACCGCCACGGCCAAGACGATTGCTGATGCTCTGGTCGCCGGTGGGTTCAAGACTTCGGCCAAGAACTTTGTGGAGACTGTCCGGTCAATCGTTTCGCGGCATCAATACTTTGCATTCGTGAATGGTGAGTTCGGCTTGGCGGATTGGTATCCGGGTCGTAAGGCGAACCCCAAGAAGTCCGTGGCTGGCGGTGCGCAACCCGACAATGAGCCGACACCCGAAGACGTGGACGCCGTTATTGCTCAGGTTTCCACCGAGCCGCAGCAGCCTTCTGAGCAATAGCCTTCCGGCGCTCAGGACTCAAAGCATTAGCCCGCGCATGGCCCCTCTTGGCCGTGGCGGGCTGTATCTTTTTCTTAGGCTCTTCGCCTATCGACTGCTGCACAATTTTGAAGGCCAGCGTGTTCACGTCCATGAATCCATCATCCGCCTTTAGGCAGATCGAACGCAAGCCCTGTGGATTCCAAACTTGACCAGTACCGACAATCTCGGCGATATCTGCCGGCTGGATCTTTCGTTGCGCTTTCTCGCTGTCGCCGTCACCACCACCGAACCCGGTGTTTACGGAACCAGGAGCGACGACCGAGACGCGGATATTGTAAGGCCGGAGCTCCTCCGCAACAGAATACGTCAGACCATTCAGACCCCATTTCGATGCAGCGTAGGCGGCCCCGTCCTTCAGGGGATTCTTCCCAGCAAGCGACGATATGTTGATGATATGGCCGGTCTGCGCCTCGATCATCATGGGAGCGAGCGCCCGGATGGTCAGATAGGGCGCCCGCAAATTAGTGTCAACGACCTCGTCGAAGCTCCGGACGTCCATCTCATGCAGGGGCTGGCCGATGTGACCGACGCCAGCGCAGTTCACGACGATGTCGCAGCGGCCCTGTTGGCGCACCACAGCGGCTAAGTCGTTGATCGACGTCTCCTGAAGCAGATCGCATGGAACCACCACCGCCTTCCCGCCGCCGCTCTCGATCGACTGCCGCACCACTTCGAGCTTGCCGCGGTCACGTGCCGTGAGCACGACAGTCGCGCCCATCTTCCCCAGCCGCTCGGCGATCGCTCTTCCTATGCCGCGAGCCGCGCCAGTCACCACTGCGACGTGACCGGTGACGTGACCAATGGGCGCATTTTCGTTCATTTCCATGCCAATTAGGATGCGATTCGAACTGCTGGGTGACACAATGGGGACATTGTGCATCTGTCTCCGTGAAGGGAAAACAGTGCTTCGCGACAGTCGCGCTTGTCATGCATCGAGACTGGTTCTTATAATCCAGCAGCGACGCTTAGAACGGCGAGGATTGAGAAGAACGTGTCCGAGACTCGACAAAACGTATCTACACGTATCTGGGCAAACGATGACCAGGAACCCTGCGGGACGATGTCCACCAAGGGGCTGCACTCTATCAAATTCTGATTCCCGCATTTCCTTAGGAGCGTTGAATGAATAAGGTCGTTCTTTCTTCCTTGTTGGCAATTGCCACTGGCACCCTTTGCGCGTCGACGATGGCCATCGCACAGGCTGCGCCAACCGCACCAGCATCACCAACGACAACAGCACCGGCCACTCCACAAGCACCGGCAGCGGCGGGCCAGCAGGGAGCAGCGGCAGGCCAGCAGATCACAATCAAAGACCCCGCTGAGTACAACGATTACTCGAACGCGATCAGTCAGTCCTCTCCAGCGGCCAAGGCTTCGGCGATCGAGGCTTTTCTGACCAAGTATCCGAACTCCGTTGTGAAGCAGGACATGCTTGAGCAGTTGATGGTGGCTTACCAGCAGAGCAACAACACGGATAAGACTGTGGACGCGGCCAACCGGCTGCTGCAGGTGGATCCAAATAACCTGCGCGCGCTCGCCATTTACGTCTACATCAAGAAGGCTCAGGCACAGAAGGCTGCGAGCCCGGCCGAGGCGCAGCCGCTGCTGGACGATGCCGCAGCCAAGGCTCAGACCGGACTGAATGCTCCCAAGCCGGCAAATCTTTCCGACGCCGACTACCAGAAGCTGAAGGCCGCGACCATGCCCATCTTCTATAGCGCCGTTGCTCTGGACGACGAAGGCAAGAAAGACTACCAGGGTGCGGTGGACAGCTTCCGCAAGGAGCTGCAGAACGCCGACGCCGCCTCCACCCAATCAGGTCCGACTCTGAACGACACCTATCTGCTGGGCCAGGCGTATGCGCAGATGACGCCGCCCGATCTGAAAAACGCGGTCTGGTTTCTGACGCGCGCCGCGCAGTACGCTCCAGCGACCGCCAAGCCACAGATTGAGCAGGCCGCCGAGTACTACTATAAGAAATACCACGGCAGCATGGATGGTTTCGATCAGGTGCAGAGCGCGGTTCAGACTTCGGTTCTGCCGCCGGATAGTTATAACCCGACTGCTGCGCCGCCGCCACCGTCCCCGGCCGATCAGGCAGCACAAGCCGTTGCCTCCACGCCAGATCTGAAAACTCTGAGCCTCTCGGACAAGGAGTTCATTCTCTTCAACGGCAAGCAGGAAGACGCGGATAAGGTCTGGGGTGTAATGAAGGGGATAGAGGCGCAGGTGCCCGGAAAGGTAGTTCAGGCGACGGCGGATTCAGTGCAGTTGGCTGTAACTGAAGATAACAAGACGTCGAACTCCGCGGATATCACGATCAACATGAAGACACCGTTGAAGGAAGTTCCGGCCGTGGGGTCGAACGTGCAGTACATCGGCACCTTCGATTCCTACACGCAGAACCCGAAGATGATCATCATGTCCAACGGCAGTTCGCCCGCCGCAGCAAGAACACCTGCACGCCGTGCGCCGGCACGGCGTCGTCCCCGCTAATTGCACTCGATTTGCACAAAGAGGGTAGCCGCGGCTGCCCTCTTTGTGCATGGCTGATATACCGCGAAAGTACCGTGCGCCTGCGGTCGTCCTCACGCGCCACGCCGCCGTTGCGTGGTAGATTTTTCTTGATGGCAGGCAATCGGAAAATGTACCACAGGTGGATGGGACTGGTTTGGGGGGGCGTGCTTCTCTCCGTGCCCGCATGCCACGCACAGGCAAATGACGGGCCCCCGCCGACGCCTACGCAGCAGGAAGACGCGCTGGAAGTTCACACCGTTTCGCTTCCCATGCTTTCTTCGGCCGAGATGAGCGAGGAAGATGCCGCCCTGCTGAATGCACGCCAAGCCGACGTGAGCAAGGCCGCTGCGTTCTATGGCTTCGACATTAGCGACCAGAGCTGGACGTATCAGCAGATCGTCTGCAGGACTCTGCCGGAGCACCTGTTCCTCGCGTTTTACGACGGGCAAAGCCCGCGTGGCGCTTCGCGCTTTGTGGCCATCGTGCCGCATGGGAGCTCGAAGGCCACCGACAGCGTCCAGATTGTCACCGACTTTTCTCACGGGCTGTTCCCCTTTGAGCCGGCCTGGAAGCGCGATGGCAGCTTCGGCATCTTCAACCGGGTAGTTGTCGCCGACCGGGGTGAGAAGCCGGTGATGCCCAACTCCCACTGGCTGAATCTGGGCATGTGCTTCGTTGCGCTGACCGGGGCCGTGCCGCAGGTGGCCGTGCCGGTAGACAACGTGGCTGCATCCGAGGCTTTGGCCAAGCGCAAGGGCATCACTCCGATCATTCGCGTTGGGGACCATGGCGCTGCAGAGGTGGCTTTCAGCGATGTGAGCGCGAACCACCTGACCGCGAACTGGAAGCTAAGCTTCGACCGCGACGGCAAGCTGAAGAAGGTAGATCGTAACGAGGATGGACCGCTGAAGGTACGGACCTCACCCCTGCCGACTGCACCCGTGGAGATTCTGCCAGAGTAAAGCGTCCTTATCTACGGACAGTATCGCAGGCAGTTCCGGGGCTAACTCGCCGGTATACTAGTAAGTTAGCTACCTGCGATGTTCTTACTCTGGTTACGAGTTGCGGCGATCTTCTACGGCGTTGCGAGCCTCGCCGCGTTGCCGGCTGTGCTCTACGGACAGCCGAAGTGGCAACGTCTCTCCCTGCCCGCCAGCCTCGCTGGGTTCTTCTTCCAGTTTGTCGCCTTGATCGAGATGCTGGTGGCGGCACACCACTGGATGCCGGTCGGTATGCACGAGATCGAATCCGTACTCTCACTGCTCATCGTTGCTGCATACCTGCTGATCTACGCCATATACCGGACAACCGCATTCAGCATCTTCGCCCTGCCGCTTGCCTTTCTTCTGCTGCTAGAGCCGGCGATTGGCCCGGACCGCGCCACCTTTGTGACACCGGAGCTGCGATCGGGCTGGCTCTATCTCCACATCGGCGCCCTGCTTGCCGCCTACGCTGCGCTGATCTTTAGCCTGCTCTCGAGTTTCCTGTACCTGGCGCAGGAGCGGCGTCTCAAAAGCAAGGCCGGGGTGGGCTTCCTGACCTGGCTGCCGCCACTTGAGACGATGGATCGCATCGCCTATCAAAGCCTATTGATCGGTTTCCCTTGCATGACGCTGGGGCTGCTGGCCGGCTCACTCATTGCGCAACAGAGCGTGGGGGCAGCCTACTTTCTAGATCCCAAGGTGCTGCTCTCCTTCGGCATGTGGGTGCTCTATATTCTGATGCTCTTTGTGCGCCGCAACTCCGGCCTGCGCGGGCGTCGCGCCATCTATCTCTCCAGCTTTGTCTTTCTCGTGATGCTAAGCGTCTGGGCCGCAAACCAGCTCAGCTCCGTGCACAGGTTTCCCGGCCCATGAAGATTCAACTGCTCGGCGTCAATCATCGGAGCGCACCGATCGAGCTGCGTGAACGCCTGGCGATTGAGCCGGCGGAGCTGGCCGAGGCCACGCGGCGGTTGCTGGCCGCCCCGGGCGTGCGGGAGGGCATGATTCTCTCCACCTGTAACCGCGTGGAGCTGGTCACCTGCCACGAGCAATCCGCGCCAGATGCGCTGGATTTCCTGCGCAATTACTTTGCTATCAATGCCGACGTGCTGCGGCCGCATCTCTATCGGCTGGAGGAGCGCGATGCCGTGCGGCACCTCTTCCGCGTCGCCTCCAGCCTGGATTCCATGGTCGTGGGCGAGCCACAAATTCTCGGTCAGGTGAAGGAGTCCTACTCGGTCGCGCGGTCGGTCGGCGCGGTGCAGTCGAACTTAGAAAAGCTACTGCAGACTGCCTTCACCGTCGCCAAAAGAGTGAGGTCGGAGACACATATCGGGAGCTCCTCGGTCTCCATCGCCTCGGTCGCGGTTGATTTGGCGAAGAAGATCTTTGGGTCGCTTGAAGGCAAGAAGGTGTTGCTGGTCGGAGCCGGCAAGATGAGCGAGCTCGCGGCGCGGCACCTGATCCAGCAGGGGGCCGGCTCGCTGCTGATTGCGAACCGCACCCATGAGCGAGCGGTGCATCTGGCACATACCTTCTCCGGGCGCCCGATCCGGTTTGAGGATCTCTACGCAAATGCCGACCAGGCCGACATCATCATCACCTCGACCGGCGCGGCACAGCCGATCTTTCGTCGCGAGCACGCGCAGCAGTTTCTCCAGCGCCGGCGCAATCGCCCGATCTTCTTTATCGATATCGCGGTGCCACGTGACGTGGACCCACTGGTGAATCTGCTGGAAGGCGTTTTCCTGTATGACATCGACGACCTCTCGTCGGTGACGACCTCGCACCTGGACGAGCGGAGCAGGGAAGCCGAGCATGCGGAACGGATCGTCGCGGCAGAGGTTGACCGCTACGAGCGCGGCATGCAGATGCTCAACGTCGTGCCCGCAATCGTGGCCTTGCAGCAGTCACTGGAGCAGGTGCGACAGAGCGAACTGCTCCGCGCGCAGAGCAAGTTGCAGTCGCTTACACCCGAGCAGCGGGCAGCGGTGGAGGCACTGACGCGTGGCCTGGTGAACAAGGTGCTCCATCAGCCGGTGCAGGCGATGAAGGCCGCGGCGCGTGACGGAGATCTATCTATGGTGGAAGCGGTCCGCAATCTCTTCGCGCTGGATGGAATGGCGGAGGACGTGAGCCCCGCCGAACCACTAGATGAAACCCGTGCCGAAACGGTAGATCACGCGGGCATTGCCCTGGTGGCGGCGGCTGCCAAGGACGGCGAGCGTTGATCGGGCCAGGTACGATCAGGCCCGACACGATCAGGATTGGCTCGCGTGGTTCAGAGCTGGCGTTATGGCAGTCCAACCATATCGCGGAGGCGCTTCGGGATTTGGGGCATGCGGTGTCCATCACGACCATCCAGACCACCGGTGACCGGCTGCAGGGTGTGCCATTTGCGAAAGTCGGCTCGAAGGGCATGTTCACGCAGGAGATTGAGGACGCGCTGGTCGAGAACCGCATCGATCTCGCCGTGCATAGCCTGAAGGACCTGCCCACGGAGCTGGGGTCCCCATTTGTAATAGCAGCTGTGCCAAAACGTGTGGACCCGCGCGATGCCTTCGTCTCTGTGCGCTACGGCAGCATCGACGAGTTGCCGCCGGGGGCCAGGATTGGCACCAGCAGCCTGCGGCGGCAGTCGCAACTGCGCTCGCGCTGGCCGCAATTCCAGTACGTTGAATTCCGCGGCAACGTCGATACGCGGCTGCGCAAGCTGAACGAGAGCCAGGTAGAGGCCGCCGTGCTGGCCGCCGCAGGGCTCGATCGGCTGGGACGTACGGAGTGGATTCGCGCGCGCTTTGCCGAGGGCGTGCTGTGTCCCGCTCCGGGCCAGGGCGTGCTCGCGATCGAGTGCAGGGCCGGAGACGACGCCATGCGCACGCTGCTTCTGCCACTGGAAGATGCAGAGACGCGCTTTGCGATCACGGCAGAGCGCACGGCGCTGGCTGCGCTCGGCGGTGGCTGCCAGGTGCCGATAGGCGCTTTTTGTCGCCGTGACGGTGACGTATTTTATCTGACAGGCTGCGTCTCCTCGCCGGACGGCTCGCAGGTGTTGCGGGCCGAGCGGCGTGGCACCGATCCGCTGGCTCTGGGAGCGGAGTTGGCCGACGAACTGCTGAAGAGCGGCGCTCTCCAGCTGCTGGCACTCCAGGGTCTCGCGGTGTGAGCGACGAATGTCCGCTCGCGGGGCGGCGAATCGTCATCACGCGGGCTCGTGAGCAGAGCTCGGAGCTGGAGCGAAAGCTCGGCGAGCTTGGTGCTGAGGTCATTGCGGTGCCCACGATTGAGATCGTCCCACCGGAGTCGTACGCGCCGCTCGATGCCGCGCTACGAGCGATTGCGTCCTACGAATGGCTGGTTGTTACCAGCGCCAATGCAGTCCGCGTGCTAGGAGAGCGCATCCGTGTGCTCGACTTGCGCGTAGAACAGCTCCAGCATCTGCGATTCGCGGCAGTCGGCCCGGCTACCGCAACTGCGGTCGAGAAGCTGGGGTTCACTGTCACCGTCATGCCAGAGCGCTACGTTGCCGAGTCACTCGCGGAGGCTCTTCGTGAGCGCACGCGCGGCCAGCGAGTGTTGCTGGTGCGCGCTCAGGTGGCGCGCGATGTGGTTCCGGAGACGTTGCGCGCGAGTGGAGCGGCCGTCGAGGTTGTCGATGCGTATCGGACAATCGTGCCAGCGGGCGCTGTCGCGCTGGTGAAGGAGATCTTTTGGCCAGGAAATAACGTGCCTGATGCAGTTACATTTACCAGTTCCTCCACGGTCAACAACTTTTTCGCGGTAATGGAGCAGGCAGATGTAGCTATCCCGCAAAAGCTCAAAGCCGTCTCCATTGGACCGATCACGAGCGCAACATTGCGCAGCTACGGCTGGGTGCCTGCTATCCAAGCGGCTTTATCCACGGTCGATGGCTTAGTAAGCGCATGCGTAGCTCTGCTCAGTCGACTGTAGTGCTAGTGACTGCTCCAGGTCTTATCGCCGGAGTTGCATTGCTTCTCCACCGTGCAATCCAGGCAATGCGGTTTGCGCGCGATGCAGATTTGGCGTCCGTGCAGGATCAACTCATGGCTGAAATCGATCCATCGGTCCTTCGGAATAATTTTAATTAAGTCCTGCTCAACCTTCTTTGGATCGGTGTTGACGGTGAACTGCAGTCTGCGCGACAGCCGCAGCACATGCGTATCGACGACGATGCCGTCCGCGATTCCATACGCCACACCCAGAACGACATTGCCCGTCTTGCGCGCGACCCCAGGAAGCGTGAGCAACTCGTCCATGGTCTGAGGCACCTTCGCGCCATATTCCGCAACCAGCCGCTTTGCCGCGCCGGAGATCGACTTGGCCTTATTGCGATAAAAGCCGGTCGTGCGGATGATCTCTTCGATCTCCGGCAGGGAAGCGGCGGCGAGATCCTGCGGAGTGAGGAACTGGCGAAACAACTGGGGCGTGACCAGGTTTACGCGTGCGTCCGTGCACTGGGCAGAGAGGATGGTCGCGACCAGCAGCTCCCATGCGTTGCGATGGAGCAGCGCACAGGTGGCGCCCGGATGCGCGGTACGCAAGCCGTCCAGGATGGCGGCGACGCGCTCGGGACGAACGTCCACGCCCACTCCGACAGTCTTCTTGCGTGCCGGTTTTGTCGGCGCACTCGCGACCGTTTGTTTACGCTTTATGGCAAGCTGCCGAGCCGTGAGCGGCCGCTTGCGGGACAGTGTGGCTGTCGATTTCTTTGGCATGGCTGACCGGATCGAGCGAGAGAATCTCGCTCGGAGATATGTACTCGTAAGACTAAGGTTATGCGCCGCAAGACGCGTCTGCCTGGACGGCCAGTTCTAGCCGAGGCGGTTAAGCATCGCTTCCGGGCTCATGCGGATGCAGGTGAAGATGGGCGTGTCCTTCAACGTGTAGACGCTGATTTCGGTGCTGCGGAGTTGCTGTACGAGGTCGAGAAAGTCTTCCGGGTAGTTGCTCTCGAAGGCGACGACAAACTCCTGATCGTCCAGCCCGAACGAGTAGGTCGTGTTCAGTTTGACCCGTGGATACATGTGCCCCACGCGGATGTGCTCGTTCATCAGGCGCTGGCGCTCTTCCATCGGCAGCAGGTACCAGGAGCGCGTCTTCCAGAAGGGGTATACGAACATGTACTTCTGTCCGCCGGGGCGGATCGAACCCTTCGAATCGTGCTGTCCTTCGTGCTCGTGGCCGATCAGATAGGGGGATCGCTTGGTCATGGAGAGAAAGTTGTTCGTGGTCTCGAGATAGCCGCCAAGTGGCGTCGCCAGCAGGTCGCCCATCATCTCGTTCAAGTTGTCTGGCGAATAGCAAATGCGCCAGAGCGCCATGTCGCAGTCCGGTCGCAGACCCATGGTGGAGTAGGTCAACGAGAGCAGGCGTCCGGGCTGATTCCACCGCTTGATCACCTCAGCGAAGGCACCCTTGTGAGCCTGACGCTCCTCAGCAGGGAGCCGCCGCCATTCCGGCAAGACCTTGAAAAAAGTGAAGCCGACGGTCTGCCGTTTTACAGGAGGATCGTTCTTGTTTGGATTTGCGGCTTTTTCGACTGCCTTCTGTTCTGGGGACGCTTCTTCAAGTGTGGGGGCGAGTGTGCCGGTTTCGGCCATGGAGTGCTCCTCCTGTGTCTGTGTCAATTTAGATTTTAGCAAGCGAGGAGCGTGGGCGCTGCCGAACGGCAATCGCTCTTTGACAGCACGAGATATGCGGTGGAAGCATATCTGTGTGCGAATGACTCTGACCATCGACGATGACATCGTTCTATTGCTGTGTAACGAGAGCAAACGCACCGGCGAGTCATTCAAGAGCGTGGTGAACAATTGTCTGCGCGTGGGGCTGGCCCCTTCCGAGAACCAGAGCACAAGCGCTTTGTCTGGAACCGCGTAATCTGGGTGGGCTTGAGGGCGGTTGCGTAGTGCAGTGGCTTGAGCAGCTGGCAAACCCGAACCATCGCTCTAGTTCTGTTTCAGCTCTCCGGTCTACTTTTGCCTGTTCGCCGCGATTTCGCGCACTTTCGTAATCCGCTCATTTAGACCGGCTATATAAGCGCAGCGGCGTTAAAGCGCAGCGACTATACTGCTGGCTGAATGACCGGAAAGATCATCGCTGCGCTGGCGAGTTTCATCATCGCCGTAATCAATGCCTCAGGCTACTGGGGTGTCGCTCTGCTGATGGGTATCGAGTCAGCGTGTATCCCGCTTCCGTCGGAAGTGATCATGCCGTTTGCCGGCTATCTAGTGCACCAGGGCCGGTTAAATCTGTTGGCGGTGGCCACGGCTGGAGCGATCGGCTGCAATCTCGGCTCGGCCGTCGCGTACTGGATTGGCGCGATCGGCGGACGTCCCCTGATCGATCACTTTGGCCGGTATGTGCTGCTCAGCCGTCGCGATCTGGACCGCACCACGCACTTCTTTCAAAAATATGGATCAATCACCGTCCTGGTCGCGCGCCTGCTGCCAGTGGTGCGTACCTTTATCGCGCTTCCGGCGGGTGTCGCGAAAATGCCGCAATGGCGCTTTCACCTCTACACGTTCATTGGCTCTTGGCCATGGTGCTTCGTTCTGGCGTACGCCGGCGCGAGATTAGGGCAGGCTTGGGACACCGATCCGAGATTTAAGGCGATCTTTCATCGCTTTCAGGCTGGAGTTGTGGTGCTGGTAGCCGTGGCGATCGTGTGGTTCATCTGGTCGCATTGGCGCGAGCGCAATGAGCTTGTAGAGGCATAAGCCCCTTATATACGTGAGCCGAAACTCCCTCGCATGCCGCACGTTCAGTTGCCAAGCTGAGCCATTGGCGAGAGACTAAGTAATTCACTGCACCGTATCTCTTCCTGAGGAAGGACCAGCAAGAAATGTCTAGCTCCATAGACAGCGATCAAGCATCCGCTGTCGCGCAGAAGATTCAGCCAGCTCAAGGGAAGCTCGGCATCATGATCCCCGGCATGGGTGCGGTTGCCACCACCCTCATCGCCGGCATAGAAGCAGTTCGCAGAGGCTTTGCCAAGCCAATCGGCTCCGTCACGCAGATGGGCACTATCCGGCTCGGCAAGCGTACCGAGTCGCAGACACCACTCATCAAAGATTTCGTTCCGCTGGCGCATTTGGACGATCTTGTCTTTACCGGCTGGGACATTTTTGACGTGAATATGTACGAGGCAGCGCGCACGGCTGCCGTTCTCGAGCGGGACCACCTGGAACAGATTCGGCCGTTTCTCGAGAGCATCCGGCCTATGCCGGCGGTCTTTGATCAGTTCTACGTGAAGCGGCTGAGCGGCACACACGTGAAGAAGGGCCGCAGCAAGTGTGACCTGGCGCAGCAGGTACGCAATGATATCCAGGCATTCAAGGCGAAGACTGACCGGCAAGTGATGATCTGGTGCGGCTCCACCGAGATCTTTCTGGAGCAGACGGCCGTGCACCAGTCGCTCGAAGCCTTCGAGAAGGGGCTGCTCGACGACGATCCCTCCATTGCACCATCGCAGATCTACGCCTATGCCGCACTGAGCGAGGGCATTCCCTTTGCCAACGGCGCACCCAACCTGACCGTCGATGTTCCCGCCCTGATCGAGCTTTCCAAGAAGACCGGCGCCCCGATCTGCGGCAAGGACTTCAAGACTGGTCAGACGCTACTCAAGACCGCATTAGCCCCCACCTTCAAGGCGCGCATGCTAGGCGTGGCCGGCTGGTACTCGACCAACATTCTGGGCAACCGGGATGGTGAGGTGCTGGACGATCCAGAGTCGTTCAAGACCAAGGAAGAGTCGAAGCTGGGCGTGCTGGATTACATACTCCAGCCGGAGCTCTACCCGGACCTTTACGGCGATATCTACCACAAGGTGAGGATCAACTACTATCCGCCGCGTGGCGATAACAAAGAGGGTTGGGACAACATCGACATCTTTGGCTGGCTCGGCTACCCGATGCAGATCAAGGTGGATTTCCTGTGCCGGGATTCGATCTTGGCGGCCCCGCTGGCGCTGGATCTGGTCCTGTTCCTTGACCTTGCCGCGCGCACCCCGGAGCTCAAGCGTCGCGGCATCCAGGAGTGGCTCAGCTTCTTCTTTAAGTCACCCATGACCGCCGAGGGCCTCTATCCGGAGCATGACCTGTTTATCCAGTCGATGAAGCTCAAAAATACGCTGCGCCATATCCAGGGTGCGGAGTTGATTACGCACCTTGGGCTGGAGTACTACGACTGAGGGTGCGACACTGCCTTACGCGAGGGCGGAGCGATCCGCCCTTTTGTGGACACATAAGAGTTAATTCTGCGTCCGCTGGCGCATCGCTTTGCGCGCTACCTGTAGGTACTAACGTTTTGCATGTAGGACACCCTTAACTCCCAAGAAACCATTGTGTTTTCCGAGCCAGTTTGGTCTTCTAACTTCAGCGGACTGTCAGACGCTGAGTGATCGCCGGAGTGTCCCTTGGGAAAGCAGCAGTTCTATCCGTCGCTGGAAGGAATACGCGGGTATGCTTTCCTGCTTGTGTTTGTCCTGCATTACGCAGGGACATTGACGCGACCGGACAATCCACTCATGTACCCCTTCTATTGGGCGACGCAAGTTTGTTGGTTCGTCGTGCCGCTCTTCTTCGCGCTCTCCGGTTTCTTGATCACCAATATTGTCTTTGATAGCGTCTCGCGCAAAGGGTATTTCCGCGTCTTCTATCTTCGCCGCATCATTCGTGTGTTTCCGGTCTACTACGTGTGCATGGTGGGCGTGGCTCTGGTGATGCTTCTGAAGCATGCGACCTTTTACCCGAAAATGATGCTTTATCTGGTTTACCTGCAGAACTTCTCCGTCTTTCTTTCGCTGAGAGAGCCATTTCAAGGAAAAAACCTAAGCCTGGTTCACTTCTGGTCGTTGGCTGTTGAAGAGCAGTTCTATCTGCTCTGGCCGGTGGTGGTGTGGCTGGTGCGCGACCGGATCAAGCTGTTGCGGTTCTGCTATGGAGCAATCGCGGCTTCCTTCCTGCTTCGCCTTTGCTGGCCCCTGACACATCTTGAATACGGGATGGCGTACCACATCTTTCCGGCGCGTATGGACGGTATTCTGGTCGGCTCGGCCTTTGCACTGCACCGGCGCGCGCCCGGTTTTAACGCCATGCGCTGGCTGGTTCCGGGCGCCAGAATCGCGATTGTGGCGGGCATTGCTGTAGCGTCGCTGAAGCTGTTTCTCACCGGGACAGCTATCACGGTGGATTACATTGGAGTCGCCGTCCTGATCCCCGCTGAGAACCTGATCGGCTTTGCTCTGGTGCTGCTCGCGATCGAACCCTCCACATGGACAAGCCGCATCTGTAGCAAACACCTGATCTGCCGGGTTGGCCGTCTTAGTTATGGCCTCTATGCCTTTCACGAGATCTACCGTTTCTTTTTCCAAAATGTCGTCATTCCCCGTCTCGCGCTCTCGATGGGCAAGCTACCAGCGCAGATAGCCGGGATCACTCTAGCCTTTCTACTCACGCTTGGCTTGGCGGAGGTTAGCTTCCGCTTTGTTGAACTGCCAATCTCACGATTGAAGACCCGGGTGCGTTACGGGCCGCTCGAGCCGCCGTCGGGTGGTGAACCCACCTCCACTGCCACGCTCGCGCCGGAGAGTGAATCCGTACTCCCAAAGCCGGAGCGCGTGCTGCAGGTCTAGCTGCTGGCCACATAGGGTGGGTTAGTCTTTTGCCAGATGCAAACGTATCAAAGAGAGCTCCGCATGGTAACGAAAGGGCGCATACTATGTCTAAGCGGTAGGCAGCCGCGCCGTGTCGATGTAAGAGCCGTACCCGGTCGTGCTCTTCCGCCGTTGAGGTATACCATGAAGCGTAACTTCCAGATCAAGTGGCTCCCCGCGAGTGCTGCCCTGTCAACCTGTCTCCTGTTGGGCGTGGCTCCAGTGCAGGCCCAGACTACCCCAACTCCGACCAACCAAGTTCCGGCGGCCCAAGTGCCAGCCACCCAGACGTCCCCGACTCCGCCGACCCTTCCTCCTGCCAAGCAAACCCCAACAGGTCAGCCCAAAGAGAAGCCAACCCCACCTGCCCAGCAGTATCCCGGCCAGACAGAGGCGACCGAGGGCACCCAGGGACCGCCGCCAAAGACGGTTCAGGCGCCGCAGCCGGGCCCGAATGGAGTCATGCCGGGCGTAAAGCCCGGCAGTGTCGACGATGTAAACGCGGTCGGCACGCGTGATATTGGCGGACGTGGTATGGGGAACTGGTACTCCACCGAGAGCGAGATTAAGCAGGGCAAGGCCTACTCGATGGAGCTGGAGAAGAGCGTTAAGTTCATCTCCGATCCTGTGGTCACCGAGTATGTGAACCGGATTGGCCAGAACCTGGTTAAGAACTCTGACGCCAAGGTCCCGTTCACCATCAGGGTCATTGACTCCGACCAGATCAATGCGATGGCGCTGCCGGGTGGATTTTTTTATGTGAATAGCGGACTGATTCTGGCTGCGGACGATGAGGCTGAGCTGGCCGGCGTGATGGCGCACGAGATCTCCCACGTGGCCGCGCACCACGCCATGCGCGAGCAGACCCGCATGAACTATGCGCAGATGAGCACGGTTCCGTTGATCTTTGTTGGCGGGCCGTTGGCGTACGGCATCTACGAGGCCGCGAACATTGGCATTCCGCTCACCTTTCTGCAGTTCTCGCGTGATTTTGAGCGGCAAGCGGATTTCCTGGGCGTTCAGTATATGTACCGGGCGGGCTACGATCCACAGGCACTTCCCGCCTTCTTTGAGAAGGTGCAAAGTCTGGAAAAGACCAAGCCGAACCTGGTCGCCAAAGCGTTTGACACGCACCCGCAGACTCCCGACCGGATCGACCACACGCAGGAAGAGATCGCGCATCTGCTGCCGCCAAAGGCCGAGTACGTCGTCACCACGTCAGAGTTTGAAGACGTAAAGGCGCGTCTGGCGCGCATTGAGAACAAGCGCAAACTGCGCGATGGCTCGGACGCCAACAAGCCCACGCTGCGCCGGGCCAGCACCTCACCGCAGGACAACGGAACTGGGATGCCTTCCACGCAGAACGGAACGCCGAACAGCACAACGAACAACACCACCAATACGGATGAGGATCGGCCAACGCTGCATCGTCGCGACAACTAGACCGGCCGCGATTCCGGAAAGGGCCGCTTCGGCGGTCCTTTCTTTGTTTATTTGCGTGCATGTGGTCTTCGGCTGAGGAAGAAGAGCACGAGTGCTACGCCAGCCAGCGGCGTGGAATACCCAAAGTGAGGCCGCGGGTGGTGGAGGTCGTGCCGGGTGAAGTGCAGGCTGGCGAAGGCGAAGATGAGTGAGGCAAAGAGCAGGATGCGGCTGGGGGAGAATACAAACCACTGCCCGGCAGGCGTCTTCTGCTTCCGAGCTGGCGTCCGGGTCGCTGGAGGGGTAGCGCGCGGACGAAGACGGTGAAAACCGGGAGTAGCTGGGTTCGGCATGGTCGAGTCCACGCTCCTCTTCTAGCTAAAAGACTTCGGGCATGCAGGGCAGAAGAGACAGAGTTCTTGCAAATTGATCTTACTCCGAACGCGGCGCCGTCCGTTCAGGCTACGAATATTCCGGTCCCACAGGCTCTTGCCCGTTGCAACAGGCCGGAGGCATGTCGACCTGCAGAATCCAGAAGGCTAATAGCTCAATCCGGGCGCAAACCCGAAGTTCCAGAATGAATCCTTGAACTTACCCCGTGAAACACGGTATACACAGACTCGCCGGGTCCGCTGTCTCGCCCGGGAAACGCGTTCCCGTTCGAGGAGCAAGACCCCATGAGAACACCAGTGGCGAGCAGCGAACTTCGTGAGGTTATGGACATCCGGCAGGCTGCCGATTATCTCGGTATCAGTGCCGACACGTTGTACAAGTACGCCTCCGAGGGCTTTATTCCGGCCTTCAAGCTGGGCAATCGCTGGCGCTTCAAGCGATCGCGGCTGAACGAGTGGATGGACCAGCAATCGTCTGAGAGTCAGACGCGAGGCAGGAGCGGGCCGACTCCAGCAAAGGCCACCTCGCCGGCGAAGCCTGTGGCATCTGTCCGGCCGCGCCAGAAGAAGGCTGGGTCTGCGGCTAAGATAGGATCCTAAGCTGTATTCTTAGCGCCCCGCACCCTCCCGCTGCCCATCCCGACAGTCAATCATTGCCGTTCCACTCTGGTATATCTGAGAACGCATGGACTACGCTTATCGCCTGAAGCAGTTGCGTCGTGAGATGGCTGCGGTCTCCGTTCCCGCGCTGCTGATTACACACCTGCCGGATGTTCGATATCTTACCGGCTTCACCGGCTCAAATGCCGCGCTGGCCCTCTCGGTAAGGCGGGCGGCGCTCTTTACCGACGGCCGCTATACCCTGCAGGCAAAGGAGCAGGTGCAGGCCGCGCGCGTGGTCATCGCGAAGAGCTCCGTATTGCGCGAAGCATGCGTTGCGTTGGCGGAGAGTGGCGCGGCGCATGCCGGCTTCGATCCGGGACATACCACGGTTGCTGAACTGAACGCGATGCGGAGGGCGCTTCCGGCCGCGCAACGTCGCGGGTTCTTCAAGCCTCTGCGCAAACCTTTGGTCTCGACGCTTCGCATGGTGAAAGATGCGGAAGAGCTGAGATTGATGCGGGAGGCGGCTGCGCTTGGAGTTCAGTTGTTCGAAGAGATTCTCCCAGTGATCGAGGCGGGGATGACGGAGACGGCGATTGCGGCCGAGCTTGAACACCGTGCGCGGTTGGCGGGTGCGGAGGGCATGTCGTTTGAAACCATCGTTGCGAGCGGACCGCGATCTGCGCTTCCACATGGACATGCGACGCAGGCGCGCGTACCCCGGCGAGGATTCGTCACCCTGGACTTCGGTGTTATTCTCAATGGTTATTGCTCAGACATGACGCGCACTGTACACGTTGGCAGCCCGAGTGCGCGTGAGCGTGATGCGTACCACCACGTACTCGCAGCACAGGAGGCCGCGGTCAACGCCGTAAGAGCGGGCATCTCATGCGGGGAAGTGGATGAGGCGGCCCGGAATGTGTTGCGAGCGGGCGGGCTGGCAGAGTTCTTTACGCACTCGACAGGGCACGGGGTCGGCATTGAGATTCACGAGTCGCCGCGCATCGCCGTAGGACAGAAGGCGTTGCTAAGCGCCCGTACCGTCATTACCATCGAGCCCGGCGTGTACATCGCGGGTGAGTTTGGTATCCGAATCGAAGACATGGTGGTGGTTACGGAGGCTGGCGGCGAGGTGCTTACGCCCGCAACCAAGGCCTGGATAGAGCTCTGAGCAAACCGCGACGGACAGAAGAAAGATGGGAATGAGACACGACGCATGAATCCAGAAGAGTTGGAAGAACTGAAGCAGTTGATCGTATTTCTGGAGGAGCATCACATCGGCGAATTCGATCTTGAGCGCGGGGACCTGAAGGTCCGCCTCAAATTTGCCGGAGCCGCGCCACCACTGCACGGCGCTCAACTCGACCTGGCGCAGCTGAGCCATCTGATCGGTGCGGGGCAACCACATCCCGCCGCCCCGTTGCCCCTCCCGGTTGGTGCAGTCCAACCCGCACCCGGCTCTGTCCCATCCACCGAATCTGAAGCGGCAGCAGCTTCGCCTGGCGATGACGAGGAGGGGCTTCACGTGGTGAAGTCACCCATCGTGGGCACCTTTTATGAATCGTCGTCACCCGGTGCTCAAGCTTTTGTGAAGGCTGGCGACCAGATCGAGCTAGGGCAGGTGCTCTGCATCGTCGAGGCGATGAAGCTGATGAATGAGATCGAGTCCGATGTGACGGGCGAGATCGTGAAACGTTTTGTTGCGAACGGCCAGCCTATCGAATATGGACAGCCACTCTTTGCCGTTCGCGCCAGCTAAGGAAACCATGTTTCGGAAAGTATTGATCGCCAATCGTGGCGAGATCGCGCTGCGTGTCATCTGCGCCTGCAAAGAACTGGGTATCCGCACGGTCGCAGTCTATAGCGAGGCCGATCGCAACTCGCTCCACGTCCGCTTTGCAGATGAGGCTATCTGCATTGGGCCGCCGCGCTCAGCGGAGAGCTACCTGAACGTGCCGGCTGTGATCAGCGCGGCGGAGATCGCGGATGTTGATGCCATTCACCCCGGCTATGGGCTGTTAAGCGAAAATGCTAACTTCGCCGAGGTCTGCCGCGCCTCGAATATTAAATTTATCGGGCCGCCACCAGAGGTCATACGGCTGATGGGAGAAAAAGAAAAGGCGCGCATGGCCATGAAAAAGGCCAAGGTGCCAATTCTGCCAGGATCTGAGGGTGTCATTCAGTCCGAGGGCGAGGCGCTGGAGTGGGCCCGCTCCGTTGGTTTCCCGGTGATTTTGAAGGCCTCCGCCGGCGGCGGCGGTCGCGGCATGCGCGTGATCCGCTCTGAAGCGGAGCTGCCGCAGCTCTTTCAGGCAGCGCAGACCGAGGCTGCAAACGCCTTTGGCAATGGCGATCTCTACCTCGAAAAATTCATTGAGCAGCCAAGGCATATTGAGTTTCAGGTGCTGGCGGATGAGCACGGCAGTGTGCTGTCGCTCGGCGAGCGCGAGTGCTCCATCCAGCGGCGCCATCAGAAGCTGATAGAGGAGGCGCCGTCGCTGCAGGTGACCGCGAAGATGCGGGACGAGATCGGCAAGACGATTCGCCGCTGCCTGGAGCACATCGGCTACCAGAACGCCGGAACCATCGAGTTCCTGATGGACGAGGACGGCAAGCTCTATTTCATCGAGATGAACACGCGCATCCAGGTCGAGCATCCAGTGACCGAGATGGTGACGGGAACGGACCTGGTTAAGGCACAGCTGCGCATCGCCTCCGGCGAAAAGTTGTCGGCCATTCTTCCCGACCCGATCCAGATTCGCGGGCACGCGATCGAGTGCCGTGTGAATGCGGAACATCCGGAGAAGTTCACCCCGTCGGCCGGCCGCATCACGGCGTTCAACGTGCCGGGCGGCAATGGCGTTCGCGTGGACACAGCGCAGTACGCGGAGGGCTTTGTGCCGCCGTACTATGACTCGCTGATCGCAAAGCTGATCGTGCATGGCAGGGACCGGGAAGAGGCGATGAACAGGATGGGACGCGCCCTCGAACAGTTTGTAGTCGAGGGCATTCACACCACGATTCCGCTCCATCGCCGCATCCTGAGCGACCCGGAGTTCCGCGAGGGCAAGTTCGACACCAAATATATGGAGCGGTTCTTCGAGCGCGAGAAGGAGCGGCGCAGGGAACTGGACGCGATGTAGGGCTGCGCACTTCGGGAGGGCAGTGGCTCCTACATCCTGCTAAAGATCTCTGGGAGGGCGACCTCGATGCCGCGTTCGGGAATCGAGAAGCGCTCCGTGGCCTCCCACTTGCGAAAGCTGGGCGAGTGGCAGATGTAGCCCATGCGATCCTCCGGGTCGACGACCCAGATGTGCTGAATGCCAAAGCGCTGGAAGTCTTCGATGCGCTGCCGCATCTTGGTGAAAGTGTCCTCCGGGGAGAGAATCTCGATGACCAGCAGAGGCGGCTGGCGCAGGATCGATTCCTGACCCTTGCCGGCGTCGACGACAACCACATCCGGGACGCGAAAGCGGGTATCGGCTACCTGAGTGCGCCAATCGACAGTGGTCGTTACCTTCCACGTAGCCTCATTGGAGAGGAAAAGCGCACCCAAAAGAAGTTGTAACCGTGCATGCGAATATTCGCCCACGTTGCGCTCCTGTACCTCGCCGTCGATATATTCGCGATCCGGACGGTAAGTGGTTTCGAGGTAAATTTCGACGGGTACCAAGGAGATGACGCCCATAGATGACTCCTTGGAGGTACGGTACCACGCCGCGCCTCATACTTGAGAGATGGTCAACATGCCCCACCTTTATCCCATTCTGGATGCTAGCCTGCTTCTGAAACACGGAATTGCGATTGAGACGTTCGCGCGCGAGCTGCACGGCGCTGGAGTGCGTTTCCTGCAGTACCGGGATAAGAGTGCAAAGCCAGAGCAGGTCGTGGCAAACGCGCGCGTTCTGCGCAGGATTTTCCCCGCTCCGGACTGTACCTTGATCCTCAATGACCGCGTGGAGCTCTGCGGACCTGTCTGCTTCGACGGTGTGCACTTGGGGCAGGGCGACATGGCTGCGACAGAGGCGCGTGCGCGACTCGGCGGGGAGTTGCTGCTAGGAGTCTCGACGCACACACCAGAGCAAGTGAAAGCGGCCGACGCAGGGCCGGCAGACTACCTCGCCATTGGGCCGGTCTACGCGACAGGCTCTAAGGAGAATCCCGACCCGGTCGTCGGCCTCGCCGGTGTGCGTTCCGCGCGTACGCTGACCAGAAAGCCGCTGGTGGCTATTGGCGGCATCACCCGCGCAAACTGCGGGGCGGTCCTGGAGGCTGGCGCCGATGCTGTTGCAGTGATCTCAGAGCTACTGCCGCGCGCTGGTTTGACGACAGCCGAGGTCGTCCGAGACTTTCTCTCGCTTTTCCGGTAGAACATACTCCTAAGTGTCCACTGAAATCCAAACAACCCCGGGGAAAGCTGCAGCGCCTGGCGATGCTGGGCTCGCAAGCGATCCCGGCATGACCGCTACGGCCAATCAAGACAAGCTCGTGAAGGGGCTGGGGCTGTTTAGCGCGACCGCCCTGGTGGTCGGCTCGATGATCGGCTCCGGCATCTTTATCGTCGCTGCGGACATTGGCCGGGGTGTGGACTCGCCGGCGCTCTTTATTGGCGCCTGGGTCGTAACCGCGGTTATGACGATCATTGGCGCGCTCTCCTATGGCGAGCTGGCCGCGATGATGCCGCGTGCAGGCGGGCAATATGTATATCTGCGCGAGGCGCTCGGGCCGATGTGGGGATTTCTCTACGGATGGACGCTCTTTCTTGTCATCCAGACTGGAACCATAGCAGCCGTCGGCGTGGCCTTTGGCAAGTTTCTCGGCGTCTTCTTTCCCTCCGTTTCGGCCTCGCACTGGTTATGGCATATGGGCCACGTGCCGCCGATCCGCATTGGGCCCATGGTGCTGGGCAACATGGAGATAGGCCTGAACACGGCAAATCTGGCCGCGATCCTGGTCATCGCGACTGTGACCGCGATCAACGTGCGCGGGGTCAAGACCGGCGCTCTGGTGCAGAACATCTTCACCACGGCCAAGACCGCGGCGCTGCTCGGCCTGATCGTCTTCGGCTTTGCGCTCGGCCTCAATCCGGCCACCCTGGCGCAGAACTTCGGCGCGGGCTGGCATGCCTTCTGGCATAACGCTTCGCTTGCGACGCTCCATCCCGTGCAAGTTGGGGTCGGCGGCCCGATCGCGATGGTCGGTCTGTTCACGATCCTTGCCGTGGTGCAGGTGGGCTCGCTCTTCTCCGCGGACGCCTGGAATAACGTCACGTTCACAGCCGGAGAGGTGCGCAACCCTAGCCGCAACCTGCCGCTTTCACTCGCGATCGGCACGGGTCTGGTGCTGGGGATCTATATCCTGGCCAACTTCGTCTACCTCAATGTTCTGCCGCTCTACGGCGATCCGCACGGCGCGACGATCTTCGCCCGCGGCATCCAGTACGCGTCTGAGGACCGGGTGGGCACGGCGGTGCTGGAACAGATCTTCCATTCCTACGGCGCTTACCTGATGGCCGGCGCCATCCTGATCTCGACCTTCGGCTGCGCGAATGGCATGGCCCTCGCGGGTGCGCGCGTCTACTACGCGATGAGCCAAGACGGGCTTTTCTTCAAGTCCGTCGGGCGGCTGCACCCCCGGTTCAAGACCCCGGCTTTTTCTTTGGTGCTGCAGGCGCTTTGGACCAGCCTGCTTTGCCTCTCCGGCTCGTATGGCCAGCTGCTCGATTTCACGATCTTTGCCGCACTGCTCTTTTATATCCTGACCATCGGCAGCCTGTTTGTTCTGCGCGTCCGACGGCCGGATGCGCCGCGACCGTACAAGGCCTTTGGCTACCCCGTGCTACCGGCGATTTACATCCTTATGGCGGTCTGGATCTGCCTGGTGCTGCTGCGCTACAAACCGCAGTACACCTGGCCCGGTCTGATCATTGTTCTGCTCGGCGTGCCGGTCTATATGATCTGGAGTCGCCGGAACCGTGAGACTCCCGTAGTATGAGGAATTCCCAGCACGGGCAGTCCCGGCGACGCCGAAGCCTGCTGTTCACGTTCCATCGGAGGATCATCGTTGGCCAGACTCTTCGCAACTAAGCCCCTCTCGTCGCTCATGCAAGAGGCGACCGAAGAGGGGGAGAACACTCTTAAGCGTTCGCTCGGCCCGCTGAACCTGATTACGCTCGGCATCGGTGCGATCGTGGGCGCAGGCATCTTCGTGCTGACGGGCCAGGCGGCTGCGCTGCATGCCGGTCCGGCGATCGCTCTGAGTTTCGTGCTCGCTGGCATCACCTGCGCCTTTGCCGGGCTGTGCTATGCGGAGTTCGCGTCCATTATCCCGATTGCCGGATCGGCCTACACATACGGGTATGCGACGCTGGGCGAGTTGGTGGCCTGGATTATTGGCTGGGACTTGGTGCTGGAGTACGCCTTCGGCGCGGCAACCGTGGCTTCGGGATGGTCGGGCTACTTTGTCAGCCTGCTGCAGCAGTTACACATTTATCTGCCACCGCAGATCACGACGACCTATGGCAACGTGCTCTACTTCTACCACGCCAAGTGGCAGTCGTCGGCTTCCATCCCCGCGGGTGTCAATCTGGCGGGATTGCAGCATGTCACCGGCGTCTTCAACTTGGTCGCCTTTCTAGCGATCCTCGCCATCACCGTGGTCCTGGTGATTGGCATCCAGGAATCGGCAAATCTCAACACCGCGATCGTCATTATCAAGCTGGCCATTGTTGGGGTCTTCCTCTTTCTCGGAATCGGCTTCTTGTTGAAGCACCCGGAGCTGGCGCGGATGAACTGGCATCCCTTTATCCCGCCCAAGGCACCAAATGGGGAGTTCGGATACTCGGGTATCGCCCGAGGCGCCGCCTCCGTCTTCTTTGCTTATATCGGTTTCGACGCGGTGTCTACGGCGGCGCAGGAGGCGAAGAACCCGAAGCGCGACATGCCTATCGGCATCTTGGGATCGCTGGTGGTGTGCACCGTACTCTACATCCTGGTCTCGCTGACCCTGACCGGCCTGGTGAGCTACAAGGCACTTGACGTAGCAGAGCCTATCGCTGTGGGCGTAGATGTTACAGGCGTGACCTGGGGCAGCTTACTGGTCAAGATCGGCGCGGTCTTCGGTCTGGCGACCGTCATGCTGGTCATGCTGTTGGGCCAATCACGGGTCTTCTTCTCCATGTCAAAAGATGGGCTGCTGCCGCACTGGGCGAGCGCGATCCACCCTAAGTTCCGGACGCCATGGATCTCCAACATCATTGTCGGCAGCATCGTTGCGTTTTTGCCCGCGCTACTGCCCATCGACCGGCTCTCGGAGTTGGTGAACATGGGCACGCTGCTGGCGTTTACTATCGTCTGTGCCGGTGTGTGGATCCTGCGCCGGAGGCATCCCGATCTCCCGCGGCCATTCAAGACGCCACTGGTGCCGCTGGTCCCCATTCTCGGCATTATCAGCGCTCTTTATCTAATGGTCAGCCTGCCGTTGCTTACCTGGATCGTGGTAGTGATCTGGCTTGTTGTCGGTCTAATCATCTACTTCGGTTACTCCACTAAGCACAGCAAGGTGCAGAAGATGTCAGCGTCTGCCACAACCGGCCGGTCCGTATAGCAAGAGCAAAAATGTAGGCTCGTCTTCGACCTCCTTTGTTGCGTGGATGGTTCTGCTAGAACCTTCCCCTGGCGAAGCGGCGCACCAACTCCGTTGTTACTCCATAGACCAGGTGCGTTGCCGCCTCACTGGTGTGTTCTCGCGGCACCTGCTTTGATGGAGGGGCGGAGAGTCCCAGCGCCGGTAAGGTCGATTCATGCGTGCCCAACAGCAGGGCGGCGGCGAAGGCGGAGCCCGCACCGGCGGTGATCAAGGGCAGATACTCCGCCGCAGCGCCATAGGCTGCTCCAGTAAGCGTCCCGAAGGTGTAGTGGATCCACTGCTTGGCTGACTCTTTTTCACTGCGGTTGAGCGATCGTTCGGCGACCCGCTGAGCCAGCACTGCCGGCGGTGCTGGCTGCCCTTCCGTCCGGGGCGGATAGAGCTCCTCCGCAACCGCCTTTGCTGCCGACCCTAGAAGGCCCCCGAGGGCTCCCGCTGCAAGCCCCTTGAGTACGCATGGGCGCTGTCCCGTGAAGTGGTCCACTTTCATATCTACATGGATGCAATCCGGGCCGGGGAGCTAGGCAGCGTGTGCTGGTTCAGGCTATCTATCCGTTTGGAGCAACAGATTTGCCTGGACGAAGCGGTGTTTCCACAGATAAGGGGGCGCTATGTTTTGTGTCCGGCGGTCGCTCAGGATGGCGAATCTTAAGAATTTTTGGCACAGAGGTGGCAGATGTCGGCGCCGAAGCGTTCGAGTTTGTTTGGGCCGATGCCGTTGATGACGCCCAGTTGCGCGAGCGTGGTGGGGCGGGCGCGGGCGACCGAGCGGAGCACGGTGTCGCCGAAGATGAAGTAGGGCGGTGTGCCGTTCTTGCGGGAGAGCTCCAGCCGCCAGGATCGTAGTTTGGCTTCCAATGCTTGTTCGGATGGAGAGAGTGGTTCTTCCGCCTCCGGCTCACGCCGTGTGGCGGCGGCAGAGGCCGCGATATTTAAGGTACCGCTTTTGCGACCGCCGCCGTTCGAGGCAGCCCCCGAGCGGGACGTTGCTCCTGAACGCGAGCGACGTGCCTTCGCTTCGTCGTCATCGCCAACTCCGGCGCGCATCTGTATGTCGAGAGGCGCGCCCTGTTCGAGCTCCTCGCCTTCGCGCGTCAGGCTGGCCTTGCGATAAGCGATAGCGCGATCGTCTTTCTCAAACGAAGCGTCTTCTATCCGGAGAAGGCCCGCGCCGGCGAGTGCGCCGAGCACGGCTTCAAAGTCGTTGCGGCTCATCTCTTCACGCGGAAAGACTTCTTTGTGGAGCTTGCCGGTCGAGACCGCGACCCCACTCCGCAAAGACTTGAGAACGCCGCGCGCGGCCCTCTCTTCCTGCGCGGTGAGCGAGCGAAAGCGTTGCGCAACACAGCGCTCGGGCGAGCAAACGTCGCACTGGCCGCAGAGCCGGGAACTGTCAGCTGTATCGCCGAAATGGCGGATCAGAGCGGCCATGCGGCACTGGTTGGCTCCGGCGTAGCGCATGACGAGATCAATCTGCTGGCGGCGATGCTCCGACTGCGAGCGATAGGCGGAGCGCCAAGCGTCACCGCTGGAGTTCGGCCAGCTTGCATTGGGCACGAGGGCAACTTCGTCGTTGAAGCCGAGCCGTGCGACGCCGTGGCTGGTGAGCTTTTCGAGTGCCTTGTCGAAGAGCTCCGCATCCATCTTCAGCGCGAGGCGCAGGTGGTCCTTGGCCTGTGGCTCGGCCTTGAGGCGGCGATGGATGCGATCGAGTTCGTCGAGAGGAGGATAGTCGCGTTCGAGGAAGAAATCATGCGTGCGCCGGTCGGCGTAGGAGTGCATCAGGACGGTGCGGCTGGGCCGACCATCGCGGCCTGCGCGGCCGATCTCCTGGTAGTAGGCCTCGAGGCTCGCAGGCAGGGCGACGTGAATCACGGTCCGGACATCGGCTTTGTCGATGCCCATGCCGAAGGCGATGGTGGCGACGACGACCTCCAGGCGACCCTCGAGGAATTGCCGCTGGACGCGCTCGCGGTGCTCGGGTTCGAGGCCAGCGTGGTAGGCCGCGGCAGGGAAGTTAGGCGCGAGGGCGGCGGCCAGCTCTTCAGCGCTCTTGCGCGAGGGTGCGTAGACGATGGCGGGCCGATGCGTCTCTACCCGCAGCAGATCGAGAGCAAAGGCGGCGCGCTTCGGCTTAGCGATCTCGACCACTTCGATGGCGAGATTGTCCCGGCGGAAACCGTGAATGAAGCGCTTGGCGTGCGTGAGCTGGAGTTGCTCGACGATGTCGTTCTGCACGACCGGGGTGGCGGTGGCGGTGAGCGCGATTACGGGCGCTGGGCGGAGGGTGGGAAGGTGCTGGCCGAGGGTGCGGTAGTCGGGCCGGAAGTCATGCCCCCATTGGGAGATGCAGTGCGCCTCATCGATCGCGATCAGCGCGGGCTTGCGCTTGGCGAGCATCTCGGCAAAGCCCGGCACGCGCAGCCGCTCGGGCGCGATGAAGAGGAATTGCAAGCTGCCGTTGAGGTATTCGACACAAGCTTGCCGCGAGGTGGCGCGGTCCAGGCCGGAGTGAATGCGGGCGACGCGGAGGCCGAGGGATTCGAGCTTAGTGGCTTGATCGTCCATCAGCGCAATAAGCGGACTGATAACCAGCGCCGTGCCGCCGCGTGCAATGGCGGGCAGCTGGTAGCAGAGCGACTTGCCAGCGCCGGTAGGCATAACCAGCAGGACGTCGTTGCCCTCAACCGCAGCACGGCAGACCGCCTCCTGGTTCGCGCGGAAAGCAGTGAAGCCGAAGGCGCGTTCCAGGAGGTGGTGAAGCGAGGTGGTTTGGGAAAGCTGAGGAGCGGAGAAGAAAGACATGGAGTTCTCCATCCATGTTCGCATGCCGAAAGCCCCCGCTGATATGAACCGCTGCTGTGTCCGATAGCTTTACGCCCGAAGCGCTTCTCCGGTACAGCCCGGGTGTTTGCAATCACACGCCAGCGCTGTCTTGCCTTTGCTGTCTTCGCAGATGGTGCTGCAGTAGCTTTCGCCCTTTTGTACGGTGCAGCTGCAGAGTTCGTGCTTGCACTTGTGCGTTTCGTTGGCCATGATCTCTCCTCTTAGTTTGAGACACCTGCCCCGGCTGGGAGGGCAAGATACAGTGTCCGTAAATGTTCTTACGCTTCCGTTGGATGCATCCGGGGTAGGCCCGGGTGTGTGCCCTCGCATTGCAGGCGATGCTGTTGCTCCGTGGAATACCCACGCTGGGCACGTACATCTCTGGTTGGCCATTCTGCCTCTCAACTCTGGCATATGGGTCTGCTGAAGGAAGCGCGAGCGTTCGTGGTGAGCACGGCGGTGTTGTTCCTGGTGTGGGCGCTGCTGACGGGCGGCTTCCGCGGGCAGGAATCCATCATGGGCGTGGGAGCAGCGGTGGTCTCCTCGCTGCTGTTCCTGCTGGTGCGCCGCTGCTCGGGGAACATTTTTTGCCCGACTGCCAAGGAGCTGGCGGAGGCTTGGCGGATTCCCTGGTATGTGCTGACCGGAAGCTGGCAGGTAACGGTGGTGCTCATGCGGGATCTGCTCGGGATTGAGCGCGCTGGCTCGCACTTTCGCTCGGTAGCCTTCGAGGACCGAGGCGAGTCGAAGGTTCGGCAGCAGACACGCGCGGCTTTGGCGACGGCGTACACCTCCATTACGCCGAGTTCGATTGTGATTGGGGTGGACCGGAAGCGGGGGCAGTTGCTGTTTCATGAGCTGCGGCGTGAGAAGGTGTCGATCATGACTAAGAACTTGGGAGCTCGCCCTTGAACGTGTGGATGCTGGCCAGCATCGGTGTCGGCGCGTGCCTGATTCCGTGCGCGGATATGAGCCTGCGCGGCTCGCCGGAGCGGCGCCTGGTAGGCGTGGAGATGGCCGGGGTCCTGATGCCGATCGAGCTGGTACTGCTGACGCTCGGTTATCAGCGGCTGCCCTTTATCGATCTGCCGTTGACGCTGGCCATGCTGGCGTTTGGCGCGGGGCTGGTCTTTGCGCGCTTTCTGGAGAAGCACCTATGAGGCCGCATGAGGTGGTGGTCTCAGGGCTGTTGTGCCTGCTGGTGCTGTGCTGCTGGATTGGCGTCGCCGGGATGTGGCGGATGCGGGAGCCGATCCAGGCGCTGCACTACACGGCGATGCCGGCGGGGTTGGGAATGATGGCGTTGACGGCGGCGGTCTTCGTCGAGACCGGATTTTCGGTGACCAGCGGGAAGTGCGTGATGATCCTGCTGCTGCTGTTTGCGGCGAATGGGGTGGTGGCCCATGCGACGTCTCGGGCCTTTCGCGCGCGTGAGCTGGGTCATTGGGAGCCGATGCCAGGGGATGATGTGGAGTGCCTGGACGGGGATGTGCCGGGTTCGTCCGAGAAGGGACACCGCTCATGATGATTCTCGGGGTGGGAATCCTGTTGCTGATCGCGGTGTCGGGTTTCTGTGTGGTGCGCACGCAGGATCCTACCAAGCAGGTGCTAGCGCTGGCGTTTTATGGCGTGCTGTTTGCGCTGATGTTCTTTATCTTTCAGGCGCCCGATGTGGCGATCTCGCAGATTACCGTGGGTGCGATTGCGCTGCCGCTGATTATTATGTTGGCGCTCTCGCGCATGCGTGCCCGGGATGCTCTGCGGGCTGACGATGAGGACCCCGAGTGAGCGCGCGCGGGCGTTTGATTCTGTTTCTGTTTGGCGCAGTCGGGCTGGGCGCGATGTACCTGCAGTCGGTGCGAAACCTGCCGCCGTGGGGTGAGTACCGCGGACCATACGGCGATGTGATTAGCAGCCTAAGCGTGTATGAGCGGCACGCCACGGATGTGGTGAACGCGATCGACTACGACTACCGCGGCTTTGACACGCTGGGTGAGGAGTTCATCCTGTTCAGCTCGGTGGTCGGGGTGATGATGCTGCTGCGTCCCGACAAGAACAAAAAGAAGGAGCCAACGCCCACCAGCTTTCACGATCGCGCCACGATGAGCGAGACGGTCCGTATCTGCGCGACGCTGACGGCGGGGCTCACCGCTCTGTTTGGCATCTACATCGCGACGCATGGGCAGCTTACACCGGGTGGTGGCTTTCAGGGTGGCGTAGTGATTGCGGGCGCAGTAATCCTGATCTACATCGCACAGAACAACGAAGTCTTTCAGCAGATCGCCTCGCATCCGCTGCTGGAAGTCTTCGAGGCGCTGGGGGCGGCGGGGTACGGCATCGTCGGGGTGATTCCGCTGATTATCGGCGTGCCGCTGTTGACGAATATCCTTCCGCTAGGCACGACGGGGAATCTGTTTTCGGCCGGGACAATCTCGCTGATCAGCGACTGCGTGGGGGTGGAGGTGGCGGCGGCGTTCATGTTGCTGAGCTATGAGTACCTGCGCGAGATTGTGGCGCACTCCAAAGGAGATGAGTAGATGCTGTCGATGCTTCCGTACGTGGTCGCCGCGTGGCTGTTTCTGTGTGGGCTGTATGGGATTGTGACCAGCCGACACCTGGTGCACATGGTGGTGTGCCTGGCGGTGCTGCAGACTTCTACGTATGTGCTGCTGCTGGCGATTGGCTTCCGCAAGGGAGGGTATGCGCCGGTCTTTGCGGATATCTCGCCGGGCCACATCACGGTGGATCCGATCGTGCAGGCGCTGATGCTCACCGATGTTGTTGTAGAAGCGACGGTGGTGGCGCTGCTGCTCGCGATGGTGGTGAAGGCCTATGAGAAGGCGGGGACGGTCAGCCCAGACGACCTTCGCATGATGCGGGGCTAACCGGGTGGCACTCGTCCCGTTATTGGTGGCTTTGCCGCTGATCATAGCGGCCTTCTTGGCGGGGGCGCGCAATCTTCTATCGCGCGCGGCTGTGGATGTGATCGCCATTGTTGCCGCGGCGGCCAATCTCGTCATGTCGCTAGTTGTATTGCATCGCGCATGTCAGACGACGATCGTGTATTGGTTCGGGAATTGGTACCCACGGGGCCGGTTCGCCATCGGCATCGGTTTTGTGGTCGATCCAGCAGGCGCGGGGATGGCCACGCTGGCGGCATTGCTGGTGCTGCTGGCGATGATCTTCTCCTGGAAATTCATCGAGAGCGGCGAGCATCATTTTCATCCGCTGATGCTGGTCTTCCTGGCCGCGATGAGCGGCTTCGCGATGACCGGCGACATCTTCAATCTGTTTGTCTTCTTTGAGCTGATGAGCACTGCGGCGTTTGCGCTCTGCGGGCTCAAGACGGCAGAGCCGGCGCCGCTGGCCGGAGCTTTCAATTTCGCGGTGACCAATACCATCGCGGCGTTCATGGTGCTCAACGGAATTGCGATGCTCTATGCCACGACCGGGTCGCTGAACCTGGCGCAGATTGGCGTGGCAATTGGCGGCAGGCATGACCGGCTGGTGCTGGGCGCGTTTGTCTTTATCGCTTCGGGGTTTCTGGTCAAGACGGCCGCGGTGCCGTTTCATTTCTGGCTGCCGGATGCGCATGCCGTCTCGCCGACGCCGGTGTGCGTGATCTTTTCAGGGTTGATGGTCGAGCTTGGCCTCTTTGGACTGCTGCGCGTGTACGCCACGGTCTTTGAAGGGAGCTTCGCATCGAGTTCGCCGCGCTTCCATGCCGTCTTTGCCGGGCTGGGCGCACTTACGGCGATTTGGGGCGGGGTGATGTGCTTTGCCCAGCACCATCTGAAGCGGCTGTTGGCGTTTTCGACCATCAGTCACATGGGCCTGATGCTGATTGGCTTTGCGGGCGGAACGCAGCAGTCCATCGCCGGGCTTTTTATCTACATCCTGTCGCACGCGCTGGTGAAGGGGAGCCTCTTTTTCACCGCAGGCATTCTGCTGCACCGGCTGCGGACGGTGAGCGAGCCGGCGCTCTTTGGGCGGGGCAGACGGTTGCACTGGACGGCTCTGCTCTGGTTCGTGGGTGCGGTGGGGCTGGCCGGCGCGCCGCCGTTTGGGACAATGCTGGGTGATACGCTGATCGCCGCGCGCACACCATGGTCCAGCTGGATTTTCATCGCGGCCAGCGCCTTGACGGCTGGGGCCGTGCTTCGCGTGGGCATGCGCGTCTTCTTGAAGTGGGGCGATTGCGGTCCGGTGGATGAGCCTGCCAAATTGGACGAACTGCCGGAGACGGATGAGGAACACGGGCGCATTCAGCCAACCTTGTTTCTTCCGCCAGCTTTTGCGCTGACGGCTGCTACGTGCATCCCGTTTGTGCCGGGCCTACGAGCTATGAGCGTCAATGCGGCTGCGCGACTGCTGGACCAGGCAGCCTATGCGCAGACTGTCTTCCGGACCGGGTCGGATGCCGTTGCGGTTCACGCGGGGTTGGGGATGCCGCTCCGCGAATCTATCGCGCATGGACTCGTAGCTCTGCTCATTGCGGCGGTACTGGCGGCCGGAGCGGTCTTTCACCGCAGGATACCGCGCCGGTTGCGTCTGCTGTCGCATATGGAGGGGCCGATGCGGCCGATGCGCGCACTGCAAAGTGGCCACCCAGGCGACTATGTTGCGTGGCTGACGGTGGGCACGGCTGCGCTGGGCGGTCTTCTCTTTTTGGTCGTTCGTTAAGAAGGTTCGCGTTCACTGGGCTGCTCAAGAGGCGGCTACACGGCATTTTTCCTCAGGGCAAACAAGGAGGGACGCTCATCATCCGCCCCTCCTTTTTCGCTATCTCCTACTTCGTGCACGGCTTGTTGTGGTCCGCGTGCGCTCCCATCCCCTTCGCGTCTGCCTCTGACATGTACTTTCCGTCCTTCGTCTTGCCGTAGAAGTCAGTACCCGGGCAGTGATACACCTTACTCGACGTGTTCACCCACACCATCCCCGGTCCACCGCCAGGAGCCTGTGGCCGCGATGCCGCCTCTGCCGCCGGGCTCTTCCGTCCACCAGACGTTGCCGGCGCCTTTGCCGGAGCTGCCGTCGGGGCCGGAGCTGCCGCGGGCGGTGGAGGCGCGGCCTTTGTCGCCGCAGCTGCCGGTGCTGCCGTTGCCGCAAGCCACGTTTGCACCCCCTTGTGTCCGCGGCAGGCGCCTTCTTTCTTTGCCGCGTTCGTATACGTGCCGTCCTTGCACTGCCCCGTAGAACCCGCCGGAGCCTGTGCCATCGAAACCTGCGAAGCCAACGCTGCTGCAGCAACCGCAATCAGCCACACTCTCGTCTTCATACAATCTCCATCCATCTAGAAATGGAATGCCAACAGCGCGAAAGTTTACCTGCATATGCGCGATATGTCCTCTGATTTGAAGTCACCTTTTTCTGGTTACTACAATTGGTTTCATAGACTGAAGTAGCCTGTGCAGTGTCCGATGAGCCTGCCATCGAAGTGGGTCTTCATGCGCTCTCCACAACGAGAGCGGTTTTCCTGTGGGGGGTACACCGGAGCCACGAAACGACGCGAGGTATGTCCGTCTAAGCAGGCTTTCAGAGACCCTTAATTCCTGCGTTGCAGCGGATCTGTCGTGTCCACCGGCTGTTGTTTGAATCGTAGCTGGGCGCGGTTCCAATGCTCGTAGGTGAGCCAGCGCTGCCAGCGCGGCCTATCTTCCGTACACTGGCGTACCAGCTTCGGCTCCTCCCAGGGGACGTCGTGGTATGCCGACTGGAGGTATGGGCTCTTGGGGTCCGTGAACCACTCACCGGGAAAGAGCGCGATCGTGTCCTTTTCGGTGACCTTCGGACGGGTAGCGATTGGCGACTCCGTCAAAGCGGAATAAGCAGCCGCGGCGAGGTCGTGGCCTTCGCCGAGCGCCAGATGGGCCGTCTGAGTCGCCCGCGCATTCAGCTCAATCAGATATGCCGTGCCGGTTTGCTCCTCGATCATGAAGTCGAGCCCATAGAAGCCGGAGAGGTTGAGCGCCCGCGCCATCTTCACGGCGGCCAGGACCATGCCGGGATTGTCGGTCAGGCGCACAACTGTGGAGGGACCGGTCGCGTTGAGTGTTCGCACGACATCGACGGCGGTGTTCCCCAGAACGTCGCCCTTCCAGCAGAAAACGGCGCTGGTTGCCTCGCGCCCTGCTATATGCCGCTGCACGCTTACGGTTGGCCGTCGTCGAAGGATCGCCGGCAGAACCAGGGTGGGGTCGCGGTCGATAACGCTGCGCTTGGTCACCCGAAGCCAGGGCGGAGGGGCGCACAACAGTTTGTAAGCGCGGTCCGCCTCTTCGAACGAGGTGACCATCTTGACGCCGGTGCCACCTGAGGTGCCATCCGCCTTCACAAAGGCGGGAAAACCATATTCCGCGAGCCACTTCCTGAGTTCGACGGGCGAAGCAACGATCGCGGTGTTCGGGACCGGGATCGATTCCTGCTCGGCCAAGGACATAAATGCGCAGCGAGAGGCTGTGGCGTAGAAACTCTCTTCCGGTCCCAGCGACTTGACGATCAGAGAGTGCAACTTCTTTGAGCTCGTGACCCTGTACAAAGCATGCAGGTGCGCGGTGGCCCGATCATCGCAGGGAAGCAGGAGGTCAGGCTGCGAGTCCTGAATGGCCTGGGCGAGCGAGCGGACGGGAGAGAGTGCCTGGTAAGGCCAGTGGCGACCGGGCACGCGCGTGACCAAAATGGGATGGCCGAAGGGAGTGACCGAATCTATCTCGCAGCCCACGGCGGCCAGAGCCATGCCGAGGCGCGCGGCCAATGGCCAGCGGCAGGTCGATATCAGCATTACCTTCGGTCGGGCGGACTGTGTTTCTGCACTCATTGACAAGGGACTTCTGTGGAATTGTAGCTGGAGTTTCCGAAACGGTACCAGCCTACATTCGTGTCACAGCGGGTTAACTATCTTCGCTGATCCATTCTCATCAATACTGGTCACGAAGGGCACTCAATACGATGAAGACGTGTGCCCATAGTAATCGGAGCAGGTGCCTATCGAGACTTAGCACATCTCTGTGTGTCCGCTGTGTCGTGGGATAATCGTCATACAGTTGTGTAGCGGTTGATCACATTTTTTTCTTTTCCGCAAGCGCGACTGAAGAATTCAGCAAAGGATATTAGGAGACGTATGCGTTCTACCGAGATTGCAGTGATTGGTGCAGGGCCCTATGGTTTGTCTGTGGCCGCGCATTTGGCGGGTGCTGGCGTACCCTTCCGCATCGTTGGACGCGTGATGGAAACGTGGCGGGACCAAATGCCAGTGGGGATGCTATTGAAGTCCGACGGTTTTGCGTCCAACCTCTCCGATCCGAAGGCTTCGTTTGAGCTTCATCACTTCTGCAGTGAACAGTCCATTCCCTACGATCACACCCGCGTTCCCGTGAGTCTTGAGACCTTTGCCCGCTATGGCGTCGAGTTTCAGCAGCGGCTTCTTCCAGGTCTGGAAGAAGAGAAACTAGCGTCGCTGGAACGGCGTTCAGAAGGGTTTCTCCTCCGGCTGGAGAGTGGGGAAGAGTTTGCCGCGCGCAAGGTCGTGCTTGCGACGGGGATATGCTATTACGCGCATGTGCCCTCCGTTCTGGCCAGCCTGCCCGCGAAGGTACTTTCGCACAGCTCAGGAGTCTGCGATCCGGGTGCATACTGCGGCAAGTCGGTTGCCATCGTCGGCAGCGGGGCATCCGCGCTCGATTTGGCCGCTCTGCTGCATGAGGCGGGAGCCAAGGTGCAGGTGCTGGCCCGCCGCGGTGAGGTGAAGTTCCATAACCCGCCGGGCGACAAACCCCGGCCGTTCCTGCAACGGCTCCGGGCCCCTGGCTCGGGTATCGGCCCCGGCTGGAAGTCGCGGCTGCTGACAGAGTTTCCCGGCTTGTTCCGGCTGCTTCCGCTGGCGCATCGACTGAGGGTAGTGAAGCGGTATCTAGGTCCATCGGCTGGATGGCCGATGCGGGAGAGAGTCGTCGGAAAGGTGACCATCCTCACCGGGGTGACACCGCGGTCCGCAGAGCTTCGCGACGGCAAGGCGCACCTGGCACTCTCGGGAGCGGACGGCACGTCTACGGAGATCACGGTAGACCACGTGATTGCCGCAACAGGTTATCAAGTCGACCTCCGGCGGTTGCCCTTCCTGAACGAGGCGCTTCGCCAACAGATCGCTTCGGCCGAGCATACGCCGCTGCTCTCGGCAGCCTTTGAGTCCTCCGTTCCCGGCCTGTTTTTTGTAGGCATCTCGGCTGCCTCGACCTTTGGTCCCGTGATGCGGTTCGCCTTTGGAGCCGAGTATGCGGCGACGAAGGTCAGTCGACACCTTGCCCGCAGTGTCAGGCGGCAACCCCGTGTCGAATCAGCACCTGTCCCGGTAACATAAATCACGGGAAAGTGTAACTAAAGGTGAACGAAAGACATTGCATTTCCAGAGGGGTGAGCGCATCTTACATCTGATGCTTCTCCCCTTTGGAGGTGAGAGTGCAAACTCACAGCATCTTTGCAGCAGCTCCTAGAGTTCCATCGCTCGTTCTCACGCCTGAGTCCGCGCAAGCAGCGGAGAGTGGGAGTGAAACTCGGAACGCATTTGCGGCCAGCTTCGACCGCGCGCCGTTTTCGTTTGGGCATACCTTGCATCTTTCCGATAAATTCACTCTGCCTGCGCTCGATGCGCTGGCGATCCGCCGGGCTAACACCCAAAACTGGTTTTATCTCGAGGGCGGAGCGACCGAGGCGGGAGCTAAATGGAAGCCGGGCAGCACGGAGCTGCCGGTGCGGCAGGCGCTGGAACGGCTCGAAGACGACCACCTTTGGATCGTGCTAAAGCGCTTACAGGAAGATCCGGAATATGCGGAGGTGCTTCGTCAGTGTACTGAGGAGCTTTCAGCGCTGGTCGGCTTCCCGATGCTCGATCTGTACCGCGACCCGGTCATGACTGTGCTCATCACCTCGCCGGGCCGGATTACCCCATGCCATTGCGATGGTGACGCAAACCTGCTGATGCAGTTGAGCGGTAGCAAGACCGTGTTCATTGCAAATGGAGACGATCGGGAGCTACTGAGCGACGAGGCCCTTGACCGCTTTTGGAGTGGCGATACCCAGCCTATCCAGTTCACTCCGCTGATGCAGGAACGTGCTTGGAGGTTCGTGCTTGAGCCAGGCCGGGGAGTGAGCAATCCGGTCATCTTTCCGCACTGGGTGGAAAACGGGAGAGAGATTTCGATCTCCGTGAGCGTCAACTACAAGCGCAGAGAAGACCACACCTCCGATGTCCACAAGGTGAACTGGAAGCTGCGCAGATTGGGGCTCGTGCCTGCGGCCCCCGGTCGCTCGGTACTGCTCGATGAGACAAAAAGCGCGCTGTACAGGACAGCCCAGAGGTTCAAACGCCGGATCGATACGTGGCGGCATCCGTTTGCTTAACGGCTAGTCCTGTTCAGTGCTTGATGAGCTTTTTCGCGCGCTGTCCGGCTTCGACCGTGACGCGCTTAGTGTAATCCAGCAGCGCCGAGCGGCCCGGGGGTGTAGGTGTAAGCCCTATCTTGCGCAGGAAATAATTGGCCTGGTAGACGTTCTTGCGGCGCCAGTCCTTGTACTGGTAACTGATGCTGAGCGAAATCGAAACATTGTCGCGGTTCTGCAGCCAGTGTGGCGAGTTTACCGGGATATGCACACCTGTGCCGGGGCGCATAACGCGTACAAAGGCGCGGTCTTGAAACTGCGGTTTGTAGACGCCGGCATTGTTGTCCTTGGACCAGAAAGTTTCGAGCTCCTGCTCGGGCACCACATCGCGATCGTTGCGATCGAAGACGTTGATGGTCTTCTCGCCACTGACTTGCATCAGGAAGTTGCACTCCCGGTCGATGTGGTAAGGGGTTTTGCGGTTTGGGGAGGTGACGAAGATGATCGCCTCCTGGCTCTTTTTATCACTGTCGATAGAGTGGCCACTCAGCTTTTTGACCTCCGCGAGGCAGGCTTTCAGAAGCTCGTTGTATTGGGACAGCCGGTGCATATGACGCATCATGATCCAGCCCTCTGAGGTCTCGATTTCGTCGAAGACCTGCTCGACCGGAGGCTTTTGTTTTGGCAGGCTGTCCCAGCGCTGATCCACGCGGACGTCTACCGCGTCATAGATGGCGGTGGCCCGGACCGCGGGATCATCGAGCAGGCGGCGCAGGGCGGCCAGGTTGAAGAGGGGATGGCTGGCGGTGAAGCTGTGGGTGAACTCAAACGGCTTCTCGTCGAAGCTCTGCTGAAAGGCAGGGTTGGAGGCTTCAAAGATCGGGCTTGCTGGTGTGAGTTCAGGAGCAGTCACAGTGGCCATGCGGGTTCCTCAGTTCGCTTCCATTGTAGCCAGCTCGCCCTGCGCCGGCCAGAAGAAGTTGTGGAGTCATCTCCGCGGCAGATTACCGAAGTGAGGCACTGGCAGAGCTTACCATCGGGAAGGAGCGGGTTTCCCGGTACACTCGACCACAGAATGAGCCCAGAAGGTAGCGCTTCAAAAACTGCCACTCCCACTTTGCCGGGTACGCCGGCTTCGGCGGGGGAGCTGCCGCGCATCGCGGTCGTGATCATTGGACGGAACGAGATTGCGCAGCTGGGTGCTTGCATCCGCAGCGTGCAGGCGATGCGCTATCCTCCGGAGCTGGTCGAGCTGCTCTACGTCGATTCGGATTCGCATGACGGATCGCCGGAGCTGGCCGCCTCGCTCGGTACGCGCGTCCTCCGGTTGACGGGAGCACCGATGACGGCAGCGCGCGGCCGCAACGCTGGATGGCGTGCAGCTGACGCACCGATCGTGCTTTTTCTGGATGGCGATGTGGAGCTCGATCCTGAATTTGTAGCGCGCAGCATAGGTCACTTTGCGGATGCATCCGTCGTGTCCGTGTGGGGCAGCCTGCGGGAGCGCACCCCGGAGGCTTCGATTTACAACCGCGTCTTCGACCTGGATTGGGTCTTTCCGACCGGCTTTGTGGAGTTCTTCGGGGGAATCGCGCTGGTGCGCCGGGATGGGCTGACAACCGTGGGCGGCTTCAATGAAGAGCTGGGAGCCGGCGAGGAGCCTGAATTGAGCCGGCGGCTGCGTGGGCAGGGGTGGCGCATTCTGCACACCGACGACCCTATGGGACTGCATGATCTGGCGATGACCCGCTGGAGCCTGTATTGGACCCGCCTGGTGCGCAGCGGGCGTGCCTACGCGCAAGTCTCCGGCATGTATGCCGCGACGGCTGATCCCATGTGGCTGGACGTCTCGCGCCGAAACCTCCAGCGGGGCACCTTCTGGTTTCTGCTCCCTGTCGCCGCGTTGGCACTCTCCGCCGCATCGCGTTCGCTCTGGCCGGTGGTCGGGGTCGGCTCCTTGGCTAGCTTGGCTGCCCTGAGCACGGCGTGGAAGGCGCGAAAACGTTCGGGATCTCTGCTGACGCTGCTGCTGTTTGGCATCCACTCGCATTTTCAGGAGCTACCCATTCTGCTGGGTCAGGTGCGTTACTGGCGTACTCTGCGCGGCAAAGGCCTGCGGACTCTCAAAAGCGCGTAGAGCGCCTCCGAGGGCGTATATCTCCTTAAGGATTGAGAAAGCTTGCATCCGCAGTTACTGAAAATGGGATGAGCAGCCACTCTGAAGGAGAGAGACTATGCGGATGAAAAAACATATGCAGCACCTCATCGTAGAAGTACCCCGCAGAAGCCCGTACGACAATTCACTCTCCGCACACGATCAAATAGGGAGTTCAAACGGAACGTGCGGTAGTCTTCAGGAATGTTCGTTAAGCTCATCTTGCCAGCGTTGACCGAGGCCAAGAGTCCGCTTTTCAGGCCCATCAAGTATTCGCTATTTCCCCTCTTGGGTTGGCGGGTTTGGCTGCCTTCTTGCCTCCTGAAACGAAGATAGAACTGGTAGATGAGCATGTTGAACAGCTGGACACAGACGATGTTCCCGATCTGGTAGCGATCGAGGTTTACATCACCAGTGCACGGCGCGCCTATGAGATCGCCGACCTCTATCAAAGCCGCGGCTCATTTGTTGTTCTTGGCGGACTTCATGTCACGTCATGCCCTAAAGAGGCCGCTCTGCATGCGAACGCCATCTTCTTAGGTCCTGGCGAGGACACTTGGCCCGTATTTCTGGAGGATTTGAGAAACGGCAACCCCACTCAACAGTACCAGTCAACGAAGCGTTCCTTGGCATTCGTGCCGCCGATTCAGCGCGATCTCATCAAGCGTTCTCTCTACCTCGTCCCGAATTCCATCGTGGTCTCCCGCGGTTGCCCATACGTTTGCGACTTCTGCTACAAAAAGGCTTTCTACGAGGGAGGAAAGTCTTTCTACACGCAAAAGGTCGACGACGCATTGAAGGAAATTGACCGCCTCCCTGGTCGCCACCTCTACTTTCTGGACGATCACATTTTCGGAGACAGACGGTTCTCTTCCAGTTTGTTTTCTGGAATGAGAGGGATGGGGCGCATATGGCAAGCCGCAGGTACCGTTAGCTCCATCCTGGAGACTCGACTTAAACCGCGTCTTATGGAGGAAGCTGTTGTGTCCGGTTTACGAAGTCTCTTCGTGGGCTTTGAGACGATCAACTCCGCAAATCTTCAGACCCAGCGCAAGTTCCAAAATCAGAACAGGGATTACTCCTCGGCAATCCGACGTTTGCGGGACCTTGGCGTCATGATCAACGGAAGCTTTGTTTTCGGAATGGACGATGATGGCCCGGATGTTTTTGATCGGACAGTGGAATGGGCGGTGGAGAATGGGATCGAAACGGCAACTTTCCACATACTTACGCCGTACCCGGGCACGGCTACCTTCAGCCGCATGGAATCGCAGGATCGACTCCTTCATCGGGACTGGGAGCTCTATGACACGCGTCATACCGTTTTCAAGCCCACTAAGATGACGCCATCCCAACTTGAGGAGGGCTACTGGAACGCTTATCGAAACTTCTATCGATGGAGCAACATTCTCCTAGGGGCTAGTAGCAAACCGACAATCAATGCGGCAGCTCGACATGTAGCCTACTCGGCCGGCTGGAAGAAGTTTGAACCGCTTTGGGATCTGACGATCCGGGCGAAGCGAGCCGCCCAGATGCGCCCAGCTCTCGAATCGATCCTCAGAAGCTTTGGAAAACTCAATCCAGAGCGAGTGGAGCAGAAGATCTTGTCAGTGGAGGAGGCCGCCGAAAGTGGGAGTACCAATCCACTCGTGCAGATCAATTGAAACGAAGGGCAACTTCTCTGCTTCGCGTTGCTCACTCAGCTCGAAGACGAAACTGACCCGCTGCTGCCCTGGACTTTCCGGAAAACGGGCTTCCAGTAACTACGGCTGACCAGAAGCGCAATTGCGCAAACGTCCGGTTTTGTAAGGGATAGTTTCTGACCGAGAAGTGACGGCTTGTGAGTTGCCGAAGGGCATTGCGAGCCGTTTCCTGAGGACGATAGATGGTCCACAGAGTCGCGGGAGAATCTAGGTGGGCCTGGGCTGGATGGGGCGGGCTGGTACGCCGGCTACTGTGGCTCCTGCCGGGACATCTTTGGTGACGACGGCGTTGGCGCCTACGGTTGCGCCGTCCCCGATGGTGACGCCGCCAAGGACGATGGCTCCCCGGCCGATCCAGACCTCCTCGCCGAGCACGATTGGCTTGGCACGATGACCGGCGTGGCGCATAGGCTTGCCGGCGGCGCGCACGTGGTTGGCATCGCGCAGGCTGGCGTACTCGCCAATCATCGTGCCGCGCCCGATCTGAATGCTGGCCATCGAGACCACGTGAGCGCCGGTGGAGAGGACACACCCGTCGGCGATGGTGATTGATCCGCTGGCCTGCGTCTCCAAATAGAGGTCTGGATACAGCATCAGGTCGCGTCCGAGCTGAATGCGGGCCGTGCCGTGCACCTGAACCTGCCCGAGCACGACCACAGTTGGGTCGAGCCGTGTCCCGATCTCGGCGGAGAGCATGGCGTGCGCACGGAGGTTGCGCAGCAGTCGCCGCCCCTCGCGCGTGACGCGAAAGAAATGTGTGAGGGGCAGGCCTAGGATTGCTTTCAGGTCACTCATGCGGTCGTTTTCGTTGTTTGGATGTTGCTTATTGGTTGAGCGGCGCTTCGCGCCAATTTCTTAGAACAAGATGAAGCAGGTCTTTCGACTCCGCCTTCGGCTCCGCTCAAGATGACAGTCGGGCTCCGCCTCCGGTTACGCTCAAGATGATACATACTGCGCCACACTCGCCAGCCTGGTCACCAGGGTTGTGGGGGAGAGACCCGGCCACCGCGGGTCTCGCGCCAGGCCTGGTTCATAAGCGTGCACTGGGTCTTGAAGTCCTGGGCTTCCAGCCGCCGTGCCGGGTCCGAGCTGAACCTCCTGCGGAGCGCCCGGAAGCCGAACCAGCTTATCTCCAGCAGCTTCGCCGCCCATGCGCCGAGTCCGTGATGCTTGCGGTAGTAGAGCAGCGTACTGCGCATACGCCACAGCGTGAGCTGCGCTCCAGACTTCGACATGGTCAGCGACTTGAGCTGACGGGAGGACTCGCCGCCGATGTGGGTGACGACCACATCCGGCCAGTACCAGACCGTGTAGCCGGCGGCCCGGATGCGCCTGCAGAGGTCGACCTCTTCGTAGTAGAGGAAGAAGCGGCGATCAAAGGGGCCAGCGGCTTCGAGAGCCTCAGCGCGCACGATGGAGTAGGCTCCGGGCACCCAGTCCACCGGTGCGGCGCAGGATTGGTCCGCCCAGGTGCGATCAAAGCGGCCAAAGAGGCGGGATTTTGGGTAGCGGCTGGCGAGGCCTGTGTGTACGAAGAGGTCGGTGAGCAGGGAAGGGAACATGCGCGCGGAGGGCTGCCAGCCTCCGTCTCTGCCTACCAGCCGGGCGCCCCCCAGGCCAATTTTGGGATCGCGGTCCATGTAGTCGACCGACCTCTGGAGGGCGCCGGGGGTGAGAAAGGCGTCGGAGTTCAGCAGCACTAGGTAGCGACCATGGGCCTGCTCAAAGGCCAGGTTGTTGGCCCCAGCGAAGCCAAGGTTGACCGGGCTGACGAGCAGTAGGATCTCAGGAAACTCCTCGCGCACCATCTCGATCGAACCGTCTTTCGAACCGTTGTCGACGATGATGGTTTCGACGCGAAGCCCGGCGGATTCACGCCCGAGCGCTTCGAGGCACTCACGCAGCACGTTTTTGGTGTTGAAGGAGACGATGACGACCGAGACGTCATGGGTGAAAGCCATACCGGCGGATTTAGCCATGAGAGTGCTTCCGGGAAGGAGTAATGCGGGCACGAAAGGTGCCGGCGAGCTTTTCGAGGTTGAGCGGAAGATTGTAGTCGGTGAGGACACGTTCACGTGCCGAGGCGGCAAAACGATGACGGAGCGTGGGGTCGAGGGCAAGCTGCTCGATGGCGCGCGCGAGGTCATCGACGGAGCCAGCCGCCACCAGCAAACCATCCTCTTCGTGCCGGATCAGTTCCGGGATGCCGGCCACAAAGGTGCTGATGCAGGGAATGCCCATGGCCATCGCCTCCATCAGCGCTACGGGAATGCCTTCGGCGAAGCTCGGAAGCACGAAGAGGCTGGCTGTGGCGAGCGCGGCACGTGTGGCCTCGTGATTCAGAGCGCCGAGAAAGGTGACCTGCGAGGCAAGGCCGTGCTGCTGCACAAAGCTTTCGAGGTGAGCGCGGTCCACGCCATCGCCGACCAGCCGGACGCGGGGATAGAGATTGCGCTTCTTAAGTTCGAGCAGAGAACGTAACAGTAGCAGTTGCCCTTTGGCGGGGACCAGCCGGCCGACAGTGATGATCTCGAGTAATGAGGCTTCGTCCTCGCCGGGTTTGGGACCTGCCTGCGGGAAGAGCTTTGGACAGATTCCCAGACGCACTACCTGAAGCTTGTCCCAGTGCTCTGGCGAGCAGATGCGCATGACCTGGCTGCGACAGAAATCGCTGATGCAGACCACAAACTGCGCCGCCTCGAACTTCTGCTTGAGGAAGAAGCGGTCCTGCTCGAAGAACTCATCGGGCCCATGCACGGTAAGGGAGTAGGGGATGCGGAAGGCGTCGGACGCGATCATCCCAACGGTGGCCACGGCTCCGCAGAAGTGAATGTGCATGTGATCGAGGCGGCGCCGCTGCATCCAGTCGCCAACGATGAGCGCCTCGATGAAGTAGAAGAGCGCGTACAGAGTGCGCGAGATGTGCATTGGCTGAAGCTGCACGGTAGCTCGGAGGCCACGGAAGAACGAGGCCGGCTGCATGAGCAGCACGCGCAGCGTGATGGCCGCAACGCGCCAGGAGGAGAGAGTCTTGATGGATAACGTGCTGTCGGCTTCGCGCTGTTCCGCAAGTGGCATGGCCTCGTACACGCGATCGGGTGGGTTAATGGACGCAGTTTCGATGGCGAGGCCTAAGTTGCGCAGCCCAAGAATTTCCTGAAAAAAGAAGGTATGGGAGATAGCGGGGTAGCGGCTCATGAGGTACGCGAAACGCAAGCCTGAGGGTGTCCGTACATCGTTGGGCATTGGGTTCACGTAATTCAGAGTTTACTTGTCATTAAAGAATTAGCGTAGCTGCTCGTGCTTCGGGCGTATAGCACGTTTGCGGCAGCCCTCTATGACCTTCGCGGGGGAGTTCACATTCTTGGTGCTTCTTTTAAAGTGAGTTGCAGAAATCAAGAAGTTGCCTGTAGGCTGTGTGCACAACACCTTTTAAAGCCTTTCAGAGCAGCCCGCTAAGTGTGTAGTTATGCGAGTGTGTAAAGAAGAGCCACATCTTCTAAAACGCTCTGAAATTTTTTCTGACCTGCCCTATCGCATCGTTGTGTGAAAAGTGTGTCTGCAGTCTGAAAGCTGCTGCAGCTTGCCATTTTCACGAAAGTCATAAGACAGAGCAGGAGATCCTCTAAGGTGAATTACACAATAGATGTAATTATTGCAAGAATCAAGCGGTTTTCTTACGCTTCTCTTTTTTACACAGTTGCGCTCGGGTTTCTTTTTCTAATCGGGCTTGGCGGTGACGGAACTCACGCGTCAGCCCAGGCCGGTGGTCCCACGGATATTAACGTGGGAACAAAAGTGAAGCAGCCTTCCGTGAAGCGGTTCGGTATTAATCTGAGCGGGCAGTCGTTTTACGACTCCGGTCAGATGTTGCGTAACTTGATCTTCCGCAATCCTGGATTCGAAGGCCAGATGTGGCAGTCGATTCTGGTGTGCCACACGGTAACGCCTAACTCCTGCACCGACGACAACCCATACAATCAGTGGCCGGCCGATTTTCTCAAAGGCGCTCAGTTCGAGTTCACCTACGGCGCTGCCAAAGGACAGACCGGCACGATTCAATCCATGGATGCGGCGAACCAGAATGCCAACCGTGGTGTCACATTCAGGTTTAGCAAGCTGGATAAAGCTCCTGCTGTGGGAGATTTCTTTATCGTGCGTTCGACCACTCCCGGTAATGCGCAGGCGGGCTGGTGGCCCGGGACTAACGGTGGCGGAACGCTTACGACTGAGTACAAGGACCTTTCTCCCAATAGCCCTGGCAAACAGGCGCTGCGCATGACGGCATCGCAGAGCGGTCAGAGCTCGGGTGTGACGTCGTACTTCGACAGCTTTGCCGGACATTCGTTCGTCCAGTTGAACGGCTCGTATACGCTGAGCTTCCGCGCCAAAGGAACCGGTGGATCGAACCAGATGAGCATCAACGTCGGCCGGATAGGATCAACCCACGGCAACGTCAACTACATCCAGCAGACAGTGAGTCTTTCGAACGATTGGAAGGACTACTCCTTCTCCTTCAACGCGAAAGAAGATGGAACTTTCATCGGCACAGCCAATGTTGGCTTCTCCGTCACAGGTGCATCCGCTCTGCTCGACGACGTGATGCTCAACGAGGTTCAAGCGCCCGACAACCCAACCGCCTTCCGCAACGCGGTCGTCAGCCGGCTGCGCGATCTGCACCCTGGGGTGATCCGGTACATGGACAACGGTACAGACTTTGGCAGCTCGATCGACAATATGCTGGCGGTCCCGTTTGCCCGCATGCGCTCGGGATATGGCGAGGAAACCGCTGAGCAAGACGATATACCGATCGGTCTGCACGAGTTTTTGGTGCTGTGTCAAGCCGTCGGTGCGGAGCCCTGGTTCACCATGCCGGCCGGTATGACGCCTACCGAGATGCAAAACCTGGTGCAATATCTGGGCGGAGATTCCTCCACCCCCTATGGAAAAGTTCGCACGCAACTCGGGCAGTCGTCGGCTTGGACCACAGTCTTCCCGACCATTCACCTTGAACTCGGCAACGAGCTCTGGAACCAGATCTCCTTCTCTGGCGAGAAGACCTTCGATCCTATCGCTACAGGGCAACGCGCTGGTCTGATCTTCGGCGCCGCCAAGTCGGCTCCAGGATACGATGCTTCCAAATTCGATCTGGTGATGGACAGCTGGGCCGGTGTGCCGTGGTGGACGGGCCAGGAGCTCTCCGTCGCTTCCAACGCCGACACTGTAGACGCAGCCCCATACCTATTCAACAACCTGTCGGATTTCGGTTCAAACGAAGCGATCTTCGGACCCATGTTCGCTCAACCTGAGCAGGTCGACAGCACGCCGGATGGATATATGGCGCAGCAGGCCGCAGCCGCGGCGGCAGGTAAAGTCAAGCTCGCCGTCTATGAGGTGAACCTAAGTACTGTGCAGGGAACGGCATCCCAGAGCACGCTTGACTCGGTGATACCTTCCGTGGGAGCAGGCATCGCAGTGGTGGAGCACATGTTCCTCATGTTGCGTGACGATGGCATCATTACGCAAAATATGTTCGCTCTACCGGAGTACGAGAACGGCTTCCTCAACAACGCGAATAGCGGCGCCAACGAGAACATCAAGCTCTGGGGTTCGGTGGTGGACATGGGCGGACAGACCAATAACTGCCGGCCCACCTTCCTCGCGGAACAACTCGGCAATACCGCGATGTTCGGCGACTTGTTGGAGACGATCCAGACCGGCGCAAATCCGACCTGGAACCAGCCTAAGAGCGCCAACGATAACATCGCTCTTGCGAATGCGCACTACCTCCAGTCTTTCGCCTTCTCCGACGGAACGAATAACAGTGTGGTCGTCTTCAACCTGCACCGTACCAGCGCGCTGCCCGTCACCTTCTCCGGTGCGAATGCCCCAACTGGAACGGTGACCATTGGCCAGCTCACGTCTAAGAACATTACCGATACGAACGAGTCCAGGAATCTGGTCAGCATCACAACCAGCACTGCTTCTGGCTTCAAATCGACGGCAAGCACCTCGCTGCCGCCGTACTCCATGACGGTCTTTACGTGGTCGGCAAAGGGAGGGCCCGTTGCCTCTCAGCCCGCCCCCACGACTGCCGTCCTGAATGCCACCCCAACCCAGGCCGCTACCGGTCAGACAGTTGCACTGACCGCGACCGTGGCAGCTGGTTCGCAACGGCCAACCGGTACTGTAACGTTCATGGACGGCGCCAACGCCCTCGGAACTGCGCAGCTCGCCAACGGAGCGGCGATCGTGAATACCACGACGCTGAGCGCAGGAACCCACACTCTCAAGGTCGTCTACGCGGGTGACCAAACTTATGAGGCATCCACTTCAGTAGCAACCACGGTGACCATTGGATCGACTGGATCGTCGGGTCAAGCGCATACAAGCACGACGCTCACAGCACCTTCTACCAAGGTGGCGGTGGGTGACAAAATTACGCTCAACGCCACTGTTGCGCAGCAGATCGGCTCCGAACCTCCCACTGGCCAGGTCACTTTCTACATACGACACAAGGCGGCTGGAATGGTTTCAATCGCCGGGGGAAAAGCCTCTCTCAGTGTCAATGCTCAAGCAGCCGGCACCTATAAAGCAATCGCCGTCTATACCGGGGATGCAAAACATGCAAAATCCAACTCAGGAGCCCTGGCGATCGTCGTTACTGCCAAAGCGAAGTCCAAGGCTACGGAAACGGCGATGATGTCTACTCTTGGCCTTCACTAACCATCTCTCACCCACAAAAGCAGACCAAATGGAGCGCAGCCGAAAGCTGCGCTCCATTTTTATGTCGGCAGGAGTTCTTTTCTGCAAAGGTAAGCTGGCAATTAACGGGATAGCTCTGCCATATTCATGGCTGTCCAATCAAACGTGCGCACCTGCCAATCCGTAGAGAGAGCCGCCGATATTGCAACAGCGCCCGCTGCAGCTATGCCTGGATCGAAGTCGAACAGCTTCCAACGCGTCCCCTCCGGTTGACCCCAGTTGCAGCTGAGCACGGCTGATTCTTCGTGCTCCAGAAGCGAAACTTCAAAACTGTCCAGCTGCCTCGACAGCCCGCTCCCATCTGCCTTCAAGAGAGCTTCTTTTCTCGTCCAGCAGCGGTAAAAGGCTAAGGCCTGCGCCTCTCCTTCAAGCGTGAGTAGTTTTCGGTATTCGCCGGGCGAGAAGTTGGACTCTGCCAACTCCAACAAATCTCGGGAGGCTCGTATCTGCTCGACATCCACGCCAACGGCTGCACTCGGCGTTATCGCAATCACGGAGACGTTAGCTGTGTGCGAGAGACTGAAAGCAAGCTGATGGCCGCGGAGGGAGGGTTTCCCAAAGCGATTCTGGATTATATCCATTTGCCGATGCGGGCAGGCTAGGTATTGGCCGAGTAGCAGACGGAGTGACGCATGCGTCTGAATGAACTGATCGCGGTCGATCCGGAAGCGGAATCGGTCGGCACGCTGCTTTTCTTCTTGGGTCAGGACCGGCAGGTAAAGTTTTATCGCGGCAGAATCGGCTTGGGGGGGCAACCGCCACAGATGGATTTCGCAAGGATTGAGACCAGGAGGGATAGGTGTGGCTTCCCAAGCCGCAGCGTCACAAGGGGGACGGCGCGTCATCTCAAAACGATCCCACCTCGGCCATACGGTCTGAATGCATGGGGACGCTCGTATGTGCAATGACTGGAGAGACCACGGGCGCCGGTGGAGCGGAGAGGCAGCCCTGAACCATCTCTGCCGTGGTCTGCAGGTTGGCCCCGAGAAACATTGTCTCGTGATCGCCAGGCGCCCAGAGGACCTGAACGCCCCCTTCGGCAACGCGTTCCCATCCGCAAGAGACTGAAGCCCCTTCGATCTCGCGCGCATCACTCGCGCGAATGAGCGTGAGCTGAATCGGCATCTTCTGTTCCCTGAAATCCTGCAGTGCGGCGAAGGTCTGCAGGCTGGTGTTGTACATGAACTGCGGCAAAGGAAAATGGAACCGGCTGGAAAGCCAGTTCAGGCGAGCCCAGTGCCTTATAAACAGCCGGTCTCGTCCCTCGCGCACGATACGTCCCACGGAGGTACGCACGAAGCGCAGCTTCTGTCCTACGCTGAGATCGCGCATCTTCTCCAATTTGTAAGCGAATTTACGCCTAAGCACCGAAGTCTTCGGAGCGAACGACCGATTCTGCTGACTTTCCAGAGACTCCATATACCCCGGCAGCCACGAATCAAAGAGAACGACCGCCGTCATCTTGTTTCCACTTTCGACGAGCTGCCGGGCAACCTCTGTCGTCAATGGTCCGGCGGCGCACCAGCCCGCGATGGCGTACGGCCCAGTAGGTTGAACCTTCCGGATCTCGTCCACATACCGCGCTGCCCGCTGCTCAATATTCAGGTCTCCATCTCGTTCCAGCTCACGCAAACCATAAAAGGGCTGGTCATCCCCCAAACTGGTGGAGAGTCCTTGATACAGGAGATAGGAATGGATCATGAACAGGGGACGCTTCTTCCCGTTGGGCTGCACTAAGACCAGCGGCCGGATCTCCGTCTGCTTGCGCAGAGTAGCGGCCAATTGCTGCACGGTTTCGGCGTCAAAGATTGTCGTAATCGGCAGAGATGTGCCAAATGCCTTGTTGATGCGGGCAAATAGCCGGACCAGGAGGAGCGAATTACCGCCGAGTTCAAAGAAACTGGCTTGACGATCCAGCGTCCTCAGGCTCAGTACCTCTTTCCACAGAGTGGTCAGCCGATCCTCGATGCCATCCGTATGCACTCCCTCTTCGGCGCTTGTGCTTTCTGCCACGTTCGGAGCAGTGAGCTGCGGAAGCCGCCGCAGCTCAATCGTGCCATCAAGCTGACGGGGCCATGCGTCTACCAGGAGGATCTCTTCCGGAAGTAGATGCGAGGGCAGTGTGGCAGTGAGGCGCTTTCGCAGTGTGCTGCCATCGTCGATGGCGGCCGCTCCGATCACGTAAGCAATCAGAACCTTGTTCTGATCCGCTTCAGGAGCGGTGACTACGGCGGCCACAACGTCGAGAACATCCGCTTCCCGAAGGAGGGCATCTTCAACCTCGCCTAGCCGGAAACGATGGCCGTGCAATTGCACCACGCGATCTTTGCGATCGGAGATCCGGAAGCGGCCTGAACTTTCCACCTGCGCCAACAGGCCAGTGCGACCTCCAAGTGCGGTCGCGAGCTCCCCGGAGACGCCGGTTGGAACGAACTGGCCAGCTTCATCGAGTACCGAAAGGGCGACTCCCGGAAATGGTTGAAACTGAGAACTGTCCGAGAGTTGCAGGTCCGCTGTGCCAATCCACTCTCCCCGTTCCGGATTGGATAGCAGTGACCAAGCCCCACGGACGGACTGGATGGGCTCTCGTAAAGCTGCACTGGAGAGTCTTCCTCCGCGCATTATGACACCTACGCGCCTATCACCCTTCCACCCGGAGAGCTGCCAATTTCGAAGCTCACCCGGTGTGGCGGAAAGGAGTGTGATCCGCTCCCGGTCAAGTAGCGACTGCACATCGCCGACGGTCGCAGCGGAGCAGACCGTAAGGCGGCCTCCCGTGATCAGGGCCAGCAGCAGATCAGCCCAGGCGTCCTGTGGTGAAGGTGGAGAGAAAGACAGCAGGGAGTCAAGGGAGGATATACGGAGCGCCGCTCGCGTCCGCTTGACCGCGGCAAGCGTCTCAGATAGTGGAACGGAGACGAAGGTGAGCGCTCCTTCAGCCGAAGTGCGGGTTGAGAGCCAATGAGCGCTCTCGCGTCCTACCGATTCATCCGCATCTTGTTCGCTGAGATCTCGGGTAGAGGGAGGAAGAGCTGTCTTAAACTCTGGTGTTGCTGGGATCGCTTCAAAGGCGAATCCGAGTGCGGAGGTGCCGATCAGCGTGCGGGGCGCCAGGATCAGATTGACGCCGGCCGCTTCTGCCGCATACTGAATCTGGGCTGCATCAGCGTACGCGGGCAGCGGTAGAATCTCGGCACGGAGCTTTAGAGCGGCAAGCACCGCGATCAAGGTGTTCACCGTAGGCGCGAGACAGACCAGCACGCGCGAGTTCTCGTCCACCCCACGCAACGCAAGCTCCTGCTTCAGGGTGTCGCTGCGTTCGTCCAGCTCTTGCCATGTCAGGCTCTCGTCTGGGTTCGCGCCCGAGACGACCGCAATCTGGTGGGGGCGCGTCACCGCATGCTCCCGTAGAGCGGCCAGCAAGCTGATAGGCTCTTCTACCACTCCGGCAGACGCAGTCTCCCCGACCTGCAGTTTCAGCAGATGTTCATTTCGTCTCCCCAATTCGAGAGCAGAGACGCGCGCCTCGGGCAATCTCAGCGCATGGGCCAGCAGTCCCTGATAGGCGTAGATCAGATCCTGAATCCGTCTCTTCGAGAAGAGATCCGTGTTGTATTCAACCTGAATCCGCGGACCCTCGTCACGCTCCACCACGCTTACGAGCATGTCGAAATCCACCCCCCCGCTGAGAGAACGTCGCGGGGTGATACGGATGGCGGATCCAACCTGCGGACGCATGAACGCTTTCTGGTAGAGGAACCAGACCTGGAGGAACTGTGAGGCCGCACCCGCCTGATTCATCTGAAACTCTTCGATGATGCGCGAAAAGGGCAGATCCTGATGCGTGTAGGCCGTCGTCTCCCATTCCCGCACTCGACTCTCTAACTCGCGAAAGCTCGGATCGCCCTGCACATCAGCGACAAGGATCTGGGGATTGGCAAACCGGCCGAGCACATCTTCCATGCCTGGCTGAGTGCGGTTGGCGATGGTAGAACCCAACAGAAAGAGCGGCTGGCCCGTGTAGCGAGCGCACAGGGCTTGAAACGCCGCCATGAGCACGATGTGTTTAGTCGACCCACTGCTACGGCAGTAGGCGGCGAGCCGCTGCTCGAGTTCGCGCGGCATAAGCACAGATTCGATATGCCCGGGAAAAGATCGCCCGGCCGTGCGGGGAGAATCCGCCGGCATGTCCACCGCTGGCAAGTCGCGCCGTACATGGCTCTTCCAGAACTCCAGCGCAGCTGTAGCCCGCCCACTCTCTAGAAATTGAGATTGCCAGGTGGAGAAGTCGGCGAACTGAAATGGCAGATCGGGGAGTTGGGCCTCACAACCGTCCCGGAGCGCCTCATAGAGGATGGCAAAGTCGCGCACCAGAATACCATTCGACCAACCATCGCAGACGATATGGCTCATCGTAAAGGCGAGAACATGGTGTGTTGAGGTGAGCCGGAGAAGCCGGGCGACAATGACAGGCCCGTGGTAAAGGTCGATGTGCACGTGACTGTGTGCAGTCAGCTGTTCCCCAAGTGCCGTCTCGCGTCCCTCAGACGAAAGGTGACTTAGATCCGCAATGGAGAAGCCGTAGAGCGGACGTGCCAGAATAATCTGCGAAAGAGTCCCGTTTACCAAGCGAAAGATAGTTCGGAGGGCCTCGTGCCGCATCGTGAGAGCGCTGAGAGTCCGTTCCACTAGCGACGGATCGAGAGCACCTTCGATCTCAAAGGAGATTGCCATGTTCGAGGCAGTTGACTGGGGGTCGAGCTGCGCCAATGTCCAGTACCGATTCTGCTCGAGACTTGCGGGGAAGACATACGTCTCCTCAGTACCTCCCAGCGTCGCCGGGGCGTGGCCCTTGTCAGCCGGATCGCCGGCGGGATCGAAATGAGTGTTCTGCGTCATCTACGAAGTTGCCTAAAGACTCTGGACCTTTCGAACCTGGCTGCGTGGAATCGCGGTGATCGTACCCGTCGACGAGACTCCGTCCGTTTGAGAGGAGACGGCGAGTCGTGGCGAAAGCGCCGCAATTGTCTTGTACTGGAAGATGTGTTTGGCCGTAAGCTGAATCCCCGCCTGATTCGCTTGCGTGGTGATACGAAAGATGGACAGGGAATCACCGCCGAGCTCGAAGATGCTGTCGTGAATTCCGACCTCCGGTAGCTGTAGAACCTTGCTCCAAATTGCTGCAAGCGTGCTCTCCACCGTTGTCCGCGGTTGATCCAGTTGATCATGGGGGTGGCTGCGCAGGGCGCGTTCGGCCTCGGGAACCGGCAGCGCCCGATGATCGACTTTGCCATTTGCCGTGTGAGGGAAGCTTGGGACAAGCATAATGGCTTGCGGTTGCATGTGGTCGGGCAATTGCGTGCGCAAGAACTGGCGCAGTTCTCGCTTCAACTCAGCCCCATCCACGCCTTCTTCTGCGATCACATAAAGAGCAAGGCGCTTGTCGCCTGGCACATCTTCAGCACCCATCCAGTCAGGACGGGCGGAGACGATGGCGGCCCGGACTTTGGGAAATTGTTCCACTGCGTATTCTATCTCTCCTAACTCCACCCGGAAGCCGCGGATCTTTACTTGCGAGTCAGTGCGGCCTAGGAATTCAAGGGTGCCGTTCTGCCGGTAACGAGCCATATCACCCGTCTTATAGAGTCGTTCCACTCCCGCCGGCCCAAGATCCAGGGTGATGAATTTGCGCTCGGTCAGCTCCGGAGCCTGCATGTACCCGATGGCCAGTCCGTCACCTCCAGCGTGAAGCTCTCCCGCAACTCCGGGCGGCACGGGGCGTCCCTCCGCATCGAGAACGTAGACCCGGGTATTCGAGATAGGCCGGCCGATCGGAACGCTTCCGCCCTCGAGGTCTTCAGGATGAATGGTGTGGCAGCAGGTAAACGTGGTGTTCTCTGTGGGGCCGTAGCCGTTGATGAGCCGCAGATGGGGTGAGGCGGTGAGCAGTTTACGAACATGCGCTACCGATAAAATATCTCCGCCCGCCAGCAGTTGCTTGAGCGGGTGGAGCAGCTCAATGTGGTCCATAATCATGAGGTGGAAGAGCGCGGCAGTAAGCCACATTGTGGTCACGCCCTCCCTCTGGACCGTGGCGCCAATCTCCTCCGGAGTGGGCTTGGTTCCAGGCATCAAGACCAAGCGGCCGCCATTGAGGAGTGCTCCCCAGATCTCGAGAGTGGAGGCGTCAAAAGAGATCGGCGCAAGCTGGAGTATGACTTCGTCTGCGCCGAAATGCGCGAAGTTCGTATTTTTCACCAGGCGTACGATCGCCCGATGAGGCACCACGACTCCTTTGGGTTTCCCCGTTGAGCCGGAGGTATACATCATGTAGGCGGCGCTTTCAGGTCCGTGCGGGTGTACCTGAAGCGTGGCGCTTGTTTCCTCGTCTGCGAGCTCCTCGACGCGAACTACCTCCACCGCACACTGCGCGAAAAGATCCACCAACCGCTGTTGCGTGAGCAGAAAATCTGGAGCCGCATCCTCAATCAGCAGAGCCAGACGAGCAGCTGGATACGACGGGTCGACTGGCACATACATGCCGCCGCATTTAAGGATCGCTAGAATGGCGGTGATCAGCTCTGGACTGCGTTCCATGCTGAGCGCAATGCGCAACGGCGCATTCTGTCGATGGCGCTGCTGGAGTGAGCAGGCAAGCATCGTCGCGCGCCGGTCCAGCTCGGCGTAGGTCAAGGTTCCGTTCGCGGTCCCATCCGCAAACGACAGCGCTATCGCCTCTGGCGTGCGCCGCGCCTGATCTTCGAAGACCTGTGAGACCGTCAACTCCCGCGGATACTCCGTAGAGGTGTTATTCCATTCGACCAGGAGTTTTCTGAGTTCCTCGTCATTCATCAGCCCAAGATCGCCGATCGGGGTCGTAGGTGCCTGGGCAGCATTGCGCAGCAGCATTTCGAGAGAGCGGGTCCACCCTGCTACGGTCGTGGGATCGAAGAGGGTTGTGCTGTAGTCGCATTCGAGCACCAGATCCCGGCCGCGATCTATAAAGTTAAAGAAGACATCCGCATTGACGGCGGCCTTGGGATTCGGAGTAAGCTGCGCCTCCAAACCGGCAAAGCGCAATTGAGCACCCACCTGCTCGAGGTTGAACTGCACTTCAGCAAGCTCAAGACGTGAGGGATTGCGCGGCAGCTTCAAATTTCTGACCAGGGTGCCCAAGGTGTAGCGTTGATGGTCAAGGGCATCGTAAACCGCTGCTTTGACCTCGCTCGTAAGCTCGGCGAAGGAGATCCGAGACTTGGGACGGATGCGGATGGGCAGGAAGTTCACTGCGTGGCCGGCAAAGCTCTGGCCTTCGATCTCGCGCTGACCCGCCATAGGTACGGCAATGACTAGGTCATCCTGTTCCGTGAACCGGGCCAGGAGCGCCGCGCAGCCGGAGAGTAAGGTGGCGAAGAGCGTGCTTCCGCTGCGTTGCGCTCCCTGCCGGACGAGCGTTGCAAACTCGGGCGAGAAGACGTGGCGATAGGTCGCGCCCTCATTGCTGCGAAGCGCAGGACGGGGCCGGTCGGTCGGCAGTTGAAGCGGCGCGGGTGGCTGGCGAAACTGCTCGACCCAGAAACGCTCGACCTCAGCCTGTTCTTCCGAAGCCCCCTCTTCGCGCTCGGCTGTGGCGAACTCCAGGAAAGATGCGGAAGGGCGCAGTTTCGGGTCGGTGTTGGCCTTAGCTGCAGAGTAGAGATCCCCCATCTCTCCGAAGAGAACGTTGATCGACCACCCATCCAGCACGATGTGATGACCAGTGAACACGAGCACGTGGTGCGTCGGTGACAGTGTCACCAAAGTTGAGCGGATTAGCGGTCCCGTGATGAGCGAGAAGGGTGTGGTGGCCTCGCGCTGAAGCAGGGACTCAGTCAGCAGTCTTTGCTCCGAATTGTCAAATGCCGTCCAGTCCTCAAGTGATGGTTGAAGGGTGCCATCCGGCATGACCCTGATCTGCTCTCCCCCGGGCACTACGGTCATACGTAGAACCTCATGGCGGGAGACTAGGGTCTCCAAGGCTCGGTTGAGCGCTTTGATATCGAGAGGTCCCGTAAGCGTGAGAGAGACAGATTCGTTGAAGGCACAACTCGCGGCATCGTCTATCTGCGAGGCAAGCAGGATCTCGCGTTGCGACTCGGTAATGGGCGCCTGGAGCACAGCACCAGACTTGCGGGAGATCGCCACAGGCATAGCGCCAGCAGAGACGGTTGGAATCACAGTTGGGACAGTGCTCCCTTTGGAATGCCCTTCCAGTAGGTCGCCGTCCCGCATCGCCTCGAGCGCAGACCGGAAGGTTGACCGCACCACTGCCAGGTCTTCATCGGTATGAGTCGTAGTCAGAAAGCAAGGGAAGCCTTCCTGCAGGTGGAGACCGCGTTCGCGTAGATGGTAATACAGCAGTCGCGCCAGCCGTCTCTCATGGGGCGAGGGAAAGAAGAACCAAGAAGAGAAGTGCTCAAGCGCACTCGGAAAGGCAAACTCCTGGAAGAGCTGTTGGAGATCTTGGGTCAATAGGTCGGTCTTGCTGGCAAGCTCTTGCTGTAAGGAAGGGCCTTCGGCCTTGAGGTGTGTCAGCACAGCTTTGACCGCCGCCATGGTAAGCGGGTGACGAACGAAGGTCCCGGCAAAAAAAGTAACCCCCACCTGGGGGACGGAGTTGTTCCCAAATTGCCAGGCGCCCCCGTCAAGCGCATCCATGTAGTCGCGTCTGCCGGCGACGACTCCGACCGGCATGCCGCCCGCGACAACTTTGCCGTAGGTCGCAAGGTCTGCCCGGATCCCGAAAAGCGCCTGAGCGCCTCCCGGGTGAGTCCGGAAACCGGTCACAACCTCATCGAAGATCAACGCCGAGCCTGACCCTTGAGTGATCTCGCGAATCTCCCGCAGAAACTCGACTGGGCGGAGAGCTGGGTGTCGGCTCTGGACAGGCTCGACCAGAACGGCAGCGATCTCGTCCTTGCGGCGGCGAATCACCTCCAACGCGGCTGGGGAGCCGTACTCGAGCACCAGCATATTGGCTACGCTCTCCCGCGGAATTCCCGGAGCCGCAGGAATGCTTCGTTCGGCGCGGGTGGACTTGACCAGCACCTCGTCGGTCATGCCATGGTAGGCGCCGGAGAAGAGCACTACCAGCGACCGGCCGGTCACGGTACGGGCCAGCCGGATTGCGGCCATGACGGCCTCCGATCCCGTATTACAGAAGCTCACACGCTCGGTGCCCGTCAAGCCGGCCAGCAGGCGCGCGCATTCGCCGGCCAACTCTGTCTGTGGGCCAATCGGGAAGCCAAGGTCGAGCTGCCGATGCACCGCATCGGTGACGAAGGAGGGTGAATGGCCAAACAGAATCGAGCCGTACCCATTCAAGATATCGATATAGCGGTTGCCATCGGTGTCCCAGAGGTAGGCGCCTTTGGACCGCTCCGCCACGATCGGGTATACCAGCTCTTTGAATTGAGGATGGAAGCCCGACGCTACCCGCGGGTCAGCCAACACATCCCGGAACTGCTCTGCATGCTGCTTCGATCGCGCCGTCCGACCCGTGTACCGGCGGGTAAGCGCATCAAGGTGCTCCTCCTGTTGGGCCGTAAGCGGAGCCTCCGGCCGCAGTTCAAGCGGCTTGAGCGGAACCAGCGTTCCCAATTCTTTCTCGCGAATCTCCGGCGCTGGTGGTGATGGTAGAGGAGGCGCGGCACTCCCGTTCGGCTTGACCCTCTCGATCGAGTTTGGGATAGCTGCGCTAAGCGAGGCGGAGTGAGCCTGACTGACCGCCGCGGGCAGCTCCTGCCGTTCGAGCAGTTGCAACTGGCGTTGCACCAGGTCCGTCATAGCCTGCATCTGTTGCGCGAAGAGAGTCACATATGTCGAACCAGAGGCTTCCGAGAGCGGGCCAGGGTTGGGTGATGGGGTTGCGATATGGATAGCCAGCGGTGGCGCCGACTGAGCCACGCGGCTCGGGACAGTGGATACTGGTTCCGCGGCCGGCAAGCTGACGTGAGGGCGCAGGCGCTCGGCCAAAGCGGCAAAGCTCCCATACTCGCCCATGATCTCGCGAAAGGTGAGCTTGATGCCGTACCTGGTGCGGATAGCCTGGGTGAGCTGCGTGAGGAAGAGCGAGTCCAGCCCCAGCTCCACAAACGAAGTCGTAGCCGGGGTATCTCCGAGATCAAGATCGGAGAGTTCAGTCACAAGTGTCTTCAACTCTGAGATTAAGGTCACACTGGCAGAGCTGGGAAGAAGCGGTTCAGTCAACATGGGCTCTCGATCGCGTGTAATTCCGGATGCGGCCAAGGCAAGGGCTACTGCCGGAGCTGCGGTTTCATTTTTGGTGTCAAGCAGTGGCGGTTGCACCCAATACCGTTTCCGTTCAAAGGGATACGTCGGCAGTTCAATGCGGCGGTCGCGTTCTTCTGTGCTGAGAAGGCTGTCCCATTTTGGTTCCATCCCCAGTGTCCAAAGAAGTGCAAGCGAAGGCAAGATGCCGTAAGTACCGTCCCCGGAATTCTCGCCGGCATTTGGCGAAGTGAGACTCGCAAGAACACGGGCCGGATCCGCCCCCGGTCCCAGTGTCTGGCGAATGGAGCCACTGACTGTGGTCGAGGGGCCGACTTCGAGAAAGATGGCGTCCTCTCCCGCGGCCTCAGCGGCAGCCTTGATCGCTGTACCGAATGCAACTGGCTCGCGTAATTGACGGACCCAGTACTCCGCATCCGCTATTTCTGCGGATCCCAGAGCGCGTCCTGTCAGAGTAGAGATCCAGGGCAGAGCTGGGTCGCGGAATGTGGTTTGCCGGAGTTGCTCACGGAAAGGCGCGATCATGCCATCCATCATGGCGCTGTGGAATGCATGCGAGGTGGCGAGCTTGCGCGAGGCGATTTGGGAGGCGCTCAGCATTGCGGCAAAGGCGTCGATCTCCGCGTCCGGTCCAGAGATCACCACAGAGGACGGAGCGTTGACGGCGGCCAGACTTAGCTGTCCACCCAGCATGGGGGTGATGTACTCGACCTTTCCCCGGACAGCGAGCATGGATCCCGGGGGCATCGCCTGCATCAAGGAGCCGCGGGCCGCAACCAGAGCCAGCGCACTTTGGAGTGTGAGCGTGCCGGCGAGGCATGCCGCTACATACTCCCCGATGCTGTGGCCGACCAGCAACGCAGGCTCAATGCCAAAGGATTTCCAGAGCTGTGCCAGCGCGTATTCGATGACAAAGATTGCCGGTTGCGCCAGTCGCGTCTGATTCAATCGCGCCGCTGCGTCGAGCGTCTCGTTTTCCGGATAGATCCCGGCTAAGAGGCTTTCGCCCAGCAGCGGAGTCAGAATCGTCTCGCATTCGGCAAACGCCTGGCGGAAGGCCGGTTCCGTCTCATAAAGAGAGCGCGCCATGTTCAGTCGCTGTGCACCCTGGCCGGGAAAGACGAAGATCATCTTCGGGTGTGGGCGTGCCGCTCTGGCCGGTGCGGCCTGGGCGGAGAGCTGGACGCGCGCCTCTTCCGTACTTCGGGCAGCTACCGCGGCGCGAAATGGGTATCGTCCGCGTCCCTCTGCTAGTGTTCGCGCAATGGCCGGGAGCGGGAGCTCCGGATGTGCTTCCAGGTGCTCCCGTAATCGCGTCCGTATCGCGATGAGGGCTGTCTCTGTCTTGGCCGAGAGCACGAGCAGTTGTGGCCGGCCAGGTTGCTCCACTCCGGCGGAAGCGATCCCCGGTTGCCACTCCTCCAGGATCACGTGTGCATTCGTGCCGCCCACCCCAAAGGCGCTCACCCCAGCGCGCAGTGGGCTGCCATCGCTCGTCCAAGGGGTGAGATCGGCTCTTATTGCAAAAGGCGTTCCTGAGAGATCGATCTGCGGGTTCAGCTTTTGGAAGTGCAAAAGGCCCGGAATCTCCCGATGCTTCAGCTGCAGAACGGTCTTGATCAAACCCACCACGCCAGCAGCGACATCCAGGTGCCCGACGTTGGCTTTGGCGGTACCCAGAATGCAGGAGAGCGGCGCCGCTTCGCTGCCGGCAAAGGCGCGCACCAGACCAGCCACCTCGATCGGGTCGCCGAGTGGCGTTCCCGTCCCATGAGTCTCGACATAGGAGATGGATGCAGGCGCCACACCAGCCATGGCCTGTGCTGCTCGGATGACGTCGGCCTGACCAGCGGCACTGGGTGCGGTGTAACCAGCCTTTGCGGAGCCATCGTTATTGAGGGCGAAGCCGCGAATGACCCCGAGTATCGGGTCTCCATCCGCCTCGGCATCTTCGAGGCGCTTCAACAGAACTACCCCTGCGCCACTTCCAAAGACGGTTCCCTGGGCGCGGTGATCGAAGGGGCGGATCATCCCATCCATGGACGCGATCCCGCCCTCTTCGGGCAGGTGTCCCCGTTGCTGGGGGAAGGTAATCGAGATACCACCGGCCAGCGCTGCATCGCAGCCATACGTCAGCAAGCTTTGGCAGGCCTGGCATACCGCGACGAGCGAGGTAGAGCAGGCCGACTGAACGGCTAGGCTAGGACCGCGTAGATTCAGTTTGTACGAGACGCGGGTGGGTAGGAAATCCTTGTCATTGCCGAGCAACGTTGTGTACGACGCCGTCTGATAGTCCTCGGTGAAGCTTTCCAGGAAGGCACGATCCCATGCCAGATTGCGCATAAGGTAGGTGTTCATGCTGCAGCCAGCAAACAGGCCGATCAGTCCGCTGTAACGGGCGGGATCGCAGGCTCCCCGTTCGAGCGCTTCGTAGCAGCACTCCAGAAAGACGCGATGCTGCGGATCCATCTGTTCTGCTTCGCGAGGATAGATCCCGAAGAACGCAGCATCGAAGAGGTCAACGTCGGCGAGAACGGAACGGGCAGCGACATAACCTGCCTGCTCACGTGTTCTTTGACTTACCTCAAGCGTCTCTGGAGGGAAGTGGGAGACTGAATCTACGCCCGCGCGGAGGTTCGCCCAGAATTGCTCAAGAGTCGAGGCACCGGGAAATCGTCCTGCCATGCTGACGATGGCGATGCGGGGACCAGTGGATGCTTCTGGTAGCTCAAGTGACATAGGGTTCTCGGTCACCCATTTTCCATGTTGTGCCGCAAGGACCGGAACCTGGCGAAGCTTTCGGCCTGCCGCGTGGCACGCTGATCGCTATCTGAGTGGGGTGCCGAGCTGGCATCCACCGGAGCAAGATGGCGGGCTAACATACGGACCGTAGGGAAGACGAGAATGTCGCTGGCACTGATCTCGGGCGCAGCGCCGTTCCGAAGACGCGCAGCCAGACGCGCAGCCAAAATGGAAGTGCCGCCAGCATCGAAGAAGTTCTCATCTACGCCGATCTGGCTGGATCCCAAGATCTCACGCCAAACTGACAGGATCTGCTCTTCCAATGAATTGAAACGCATGGTCATACTACTTTTACTCTTCTTGGGAACTGATTCAAGCTCAAGCTGGGGAAAGTGACCAAGCCGCAAATCGTAAGTAACCGGACTTCAAGTGCGAGAGGCCGAGCGCCAAGGCGGCTCACTTGCCTCCCGCCCAGCTTTCCATCGTGACTCTGCCTATGAACGTGCCTACGCCTATGAAGACGATGCTGTTGCGGCCGCTCCCTCCGGTTTTGGTGCGGGGCCCCGGTCTCCTTCGACGCTACTCCGAGTCACTTCACCGCGGCGAGCTTGGTTGTGTGCAAGGGCGGTGCTACGCTGTTTCCGCAGCTGCCGTTGGAAATCTTCCACATCGCGGGTAAGGGAGATATCGGCACGCTCTCTGCTGACCCTATTCAATGCCACAGCGACACCAGGCACATCCAATCGTTCAAGCAATTGGGCGGCGCGCGCCAGTTGCGTTTTGGTGGCGCGGCCCGATTCGACCACCAGGACGGTTCCATCCGCCACACGGGCCAGATACTCCGTATCCGCCGAGATCAGGATAGGGCTGGCGTCGATCAAAACGACGTCATATTCATTCTTGACCTCGTTCAGGATCTGAGACACAAAAGTTCCGCTGTATACCGGACTGGAGGTAGTCTGGCCGGTATAGTTCACATTCATTGCAAGCGTACCCGGTCCGGAGGTGCGCAGCTTATCGCTCATCCCGGCGTTGTTCCCGTTAGTGTTCGACGAAGCTGGCGATGTCCGCAGAGGATCTCCCGTCATGCTGTTGCTGGTGGTCACATACGAGATCTTTCCATCGACATTTGTGGCCGCGACCGTAAGTGTCTTCAGATTGAGATTGCGCAGCTGCCGGCCGAGCTTCTCCACAATGGTGGTAGTGCCAGATTCGGGCATGGTTCCGGTGAAGAGAAAGGTGCGTGCGCCGGCTGCATTTTTCGCGTGATGAATGCCTCCGGCAAGACGAAGCAGATACTGCGCGCTCACCTCATGACTAAAATCGTCGTGGTCAAGCAGAACACCAATCGGCGGAAATCCGATCACATGCTCCACATCTGCAGAGGTATAAAGATGCGGATCAAACAGGTCGACGCCGACCGCCAGCGCGCAGCTCAGGAGACAACTGCCAAGGAGCAGACCCAGCGCCAACATCCAGGTGCGGCTACGCTCTGGAGTTAGCGGCACGAGTGCCGGCGAAGACAGGTGTATGGACCCAGGCGAACTGCTCTCCAGATCCAGGTTCCGGATGCGTTCGTCGACTGCGGCATAGCTGGCATCGAGGCGCTCGATCTCTTTGCCCAGCTCTTTCGCCTGCTGGAATTTAGGCGCCGCGCTGGTAGCTGTGCGGGTCTGCCCCAGCAGTTCTTCCTGTAAACGGCCCTCCACCATGCGCGTACGGTAGACCTCGGCTTGCAGCTTCTGATCGATGCGTCCGGCTGCTTTGTGTTCCAGCGTGGAGGCGGACTGGTCTACCTCTTTCTCAATGGTCGCCAACTCTTGCTGATCCTGCTTGTACAGGGGATTGGAAGGTGTTAGGCCATTCATCTGTTCGATCAGTAGTGCCCGGCGCTGATTGAGCGAGCCTTTCAGACTCGACAGTCCGGTATCGCCGGCCGTTAGGTCCTGAGCCGCGGCACTCATCGCTTGCGATCCACCTTTGCCATTGTTAAGGGACGCGAGCTGCGCTTCAGCCTGCATCCGCTGCTCTCGCGCTGTCGCCAGATCCTCGTGCAATTTGCTGAGCTGGTTATTGTAGGGATTTACGTCTTGCGCCGCTACACTGGCCACGCCCAGGTCCTGCATCAGCTTGGCTTGAAGCGCAAGCTTATGATCCAAGTCTCCCTGCAGGCGGGTCCGCTCGTCCCGCAGATTGCTGAGTCGCTCATCACGTCCGTAGAACTCCTCGTGATGCGCCTTGTTGATAAACGAGTTTGTGACCGCGTTGACCACTTCGGCCGCCTGCCGGGGATCGTCCGCCTTAAGCGCGATCGACATCTGAAATGTGGTGCCGACGCGGTCGACCTCCAGCCGGTGCTGCAGACGATTCACAGCCGACTGCAAGCTCTCATTAGGACGCTGCCAGACGCCTTTGTCAAGCGTCTGCACGGCCGCGGCGACAATGTCGTATCGGGTGACAGTCTGAATCTGGTCCTGCATGTAGTCGTCGTAGGGACGGTCCTGCTCTTTTTCTTCGGTCAACGTGGTCGGGAAGGTTGGTGAGACGTAAGCATAGGCTTTGGCCTCGTAAGCAGTGCCGTGCTGGAGATACACAACGATGGCGCTGAGCAATAGGCAGATGCCAAGCGTGGTGAGGAAGAGTTTTCGGTGACGCCGCAGGCTCACGGCGAGATCGATGTTTTTGCGCGGCTCGTCTTCTTTCCGGCGCGGCTGCGAGGGCCGTTGAGAGAATACTGCAGGCGTCAGAGCGAGTTCGGTGGAGTACTTGTCGGATCGCATAGTTATGTCCTTGAACTTAGTGGACTGCAATTGTGGCAAAGCTTAATGCTGAAGTAAGGGGGCTGAGCTGCTCAAAGACAAATCCTGCCTTGGCCAATCCGCTGCGCGGCACATAGATGACCTCTCCAGGTTTCAGAGTGATCTCGAGGGCCCCCATAGGGGTCAGCATGTCTTTGTACCGGATATATCTGGTTTTGCCGCTGGCTGGGTCAACGATGGCGACATTCGGGTTGTTGCCCGCGCGCTCCGTGGGCCCGCCGGCATCGGCAAGAATCGACGGCAATGTCGAGCTGCGTTTCAGCTGCATCGCTCCAGGGTGACCGACCTCGCCCAGAACAGAGACGAACCTGTCCTGATCGTTGGGCACAAAGACCACATCGTTGCGCCGGAGCCGCATATCGGCCATGGGATTGCCGCTTTCCAGCAACGCCTTCACATCCACCCAGACTACCTGCTGGCTGCCGCGGTAGATAGCACAACGCTCGGGGACTGAATCGATCTCCTTTTTGTCCGGTGAGGAGATCAGGCCAGCCCGGGTAATCGCCTCCAGCAGAGTTGGAGTCTGGTCGAAATTCAAGACGCCGGGATGCTGCACATAGCCGAGCATGAGGATGCGATTGGAGCCGTACTTATCGATTCGGAGCGTCACAGAGAGATTGTTGTAGTACGGAGCGAGTGCTTTTTCGACAGCCGCGGAGGTCTGTTCGCGGGTGAGCCCGGAGACTTCGATTGCTCCCGCGAGTGGCAGGGTGATGCGTCCGTCGGGGCCAACAATGTGCTTTCCGGAGAGCTCCGGGCGACCCGCGAACTCGAGTGAGATCTCATCCCCGCCGCCCAAGGTATACTCCTCGTCTGCACTCGGTTCCATGCTCTTGAGGACGCGGTTGGGGCTCTGTTGCAGTTCGGGAGAGGCCGGGAGGGTAGCTCCGGCTGTTGCAGGCTCCTGAGCGCGTAACAGCAAGCCATGCCCAGCGGTGAGCGCCGTTGTCAGCAGAGCTGTCTTGAGTCCCAAAGCGAGAAAACGAGATAACTTCATTGTAAGTTCCTTCCATATTGCAGCGAGCCTTTGAAGGCCTTTCGCTGTGCTGAAACCGCTGCTGGGATCGCCGGACCGCGCATACCTACTCTGGAGCCCGATGCTGGAGCAATGGTCGGCATTGAGCATTGCTTGCATTACAGCTCTCCTACTAACTCGCGAGCAGCTTCTTTGCGTGACAGGTAACTTGCCGGAAACGGGCCGGCCAGATCGTCTCCTTCGCGCGCTGTGCGTACCCAAGTCGCGTCGCCGCGGGCGGCGAGCAGGGTGCGCGGCAGAAGACAGAGCTTCCAAAAGATGTAACCGGGAACTGACGCCAGGGTGTGCAGCCCAAGAAGCAGGCCGCCTCCCTCTGCAGCTGCCGCCACACCATGGACGGCAATCACTCCAAATGCCAGCAGCAGATAGAGCTGCAGCCAGGGCATGGGGAAACGGGCCACAAGCACAGTCGAGGTCAGGAGCGATGCCACGCCCAGTGCCAGCGGGAGACAAAGCAGATCGAGCAAGGGTTCAAGCGAGCGCAGGCGACCGCGCAAGAGATCCCCGAGCAGCGTCGGCGTCCAGGAGCGCATCATGCGAAACCGGCCGCCCTCCCAGCGGGCACGCTGGCTTGCACGGCCTTCCCCACCGGCCGGCATCTCGCTCTCCACAGTCGCGTCTTCAAGAAATCGGACACGTATTCCGGCGCGTACCAACTGCAGGTGATATTCCAGATCTTCCACGACTGACATGGCAGAGTAGGGAACGCGGCGGAGCACCTCACGTTGAAAGCCGAAGCCATTTCCAAAGATCCCGGCAGAGAGCCCCAACCGCTCGCGTCCGCGGGGCCGCAGCACATTGAAGCCGCTGAAGCCCAGTGCGGTGATCATGGTGCGTGAGTGCGCGCCCCCATTGCGGACAGTGTAGCGGCACTGGAGCGCCTCTACTCTCTCACTCAAGCTTTTTTGCACAATCCTTCCAAAGCCCGGAGAGACAACCGAGTCTGCATCCACGACGACCAGGGCCTCTGCTCCGCGGGAGAGTGCTGCCTGGAAGCCGGCGAGCAACGCGTGTCCCTTACCAGACGAGGAAGGGTCGTCCAGGGTCAAGACCGATGCCCCAGCTTCGCGTGCATAGTCCTCTGTTGCATCCGTGCAATTGTGGGCGATAACCAGAACTTCGAATCCAGGCGGGGCATCTTGGCGTAGGCTATGCACACAACGCGCCACCAGCGCGCCCTCATTATGTGCAGGCACCACAACTGTAGTTTTGCGGAGAACCGGCTGAGTGCCGCCTGCGGCCGTAGCGCTCGCAATTTTGCGGGAAGGCAGCTTTGAGGCCGCGGTCAGCAGCAGCAGCTCCGCAACCAATGGCGCGGTCGCGATCGCCAGTGCGCCTCCGATTGCCGTTCCTAGCAACTTCAACAAGAGTCCGCCTGTCATCTGCCGCTCGCCTAATTGAAGACCCGGCGAAAGGCAAAACGCGCCGGAGCCGTGGTTGGGTAAAGGGGAAGAGTCTGTTCCACAGTTGCGCGCAGGGGAAGGGTCGATTGCGCCCATCCGGCAACTAGGAAGAAGAAGACGAAGAGCTGCTCGCCTAGGTAAACGGTCGTCACGGTTAGCGCAATACTGGTGAAGATTCCCAGCAGGCAAAAGCAGAAGGTGACATCCTCCCGGCTGCGTGCGCGAAGTCCACTGCGCAGCAGGAGCCAGCCAGTCCGCCCAATAATAAGAGCGAATAGGCTCAGACCGAGATAGCCCTGGGTCAGCGCAATCTCGAGATACTCGTTATCGATCGAGCCCTGCCCGTCGACACGTGGAAAGAAACGGCTCCACCCAAGCAGCCCACCACGATCAATGACCGGCAGGTAATTGGGGATCAGCTCACGGCGATAGACGGCGTTCTCCTGCTCCTGCGTCTGCGGTCCGTGTGTCACATCGGTGTAGCGGTTGGTGTAGACGGCGAAGATGGCAAAGATGATCAAGGCGAGCAGTGCGGTGCGCCGCAACGCCCGTTTCACGTTCTTTGCCCGGCCGGCAAACAGCAGCAGAAATCCGAAGACAGCGCCCATCCAGGGCCCGCGCGATTGCGTCATCCAGAGACCTGCCAGCAAGCCCCCGCTAATATAGAGCGATTTGCGCCCGGGCAACCAACGCAGGTGTTTGAACTTAACGCTCCAGTGTCCTCGTGAGCCGAGCCAAAGCGAGAACAAAAGGCCGCTGCTGAATAGAGCTCCAGCCAGAATAGCGTGTCCGTAGGGGCCGGCGACGCGGCCAAATCCCCAACGGACCTGCATCATCCATGGTGGCTGTGCAAGCCCGAGCCGGATGGTCGCAGTGCGGAATGGATTGCTCGCCATGCGGTACTCGTAGACCGAGAGGATAGAAACCACAAAGAAGAGGAATGCGATCCGTCGCACAAAACGCACTCTCATCTCCGCATCCTCGAGGAGCGTTCTACCAATAAGATAGGCGGGGAGCAGCCCCCACAACGTGGCAACCAGGGCCGACTCCCCAGCCGAAGCTCCTTCTGCCTTCCAGCTCGATGCTGAGGCGCTGACCGCATAGAGAAGGACTAGCAGGTCCGAGAGCGAGAACGCTCCCCCCTGGCGTATTGACTGCCAGAGTAGTACCAGCAGAATGGGAGCGCTCGCGGCCATAGCCATATCGATAGGAACCCCATGAAATCGCCAACCGTAGCCAGCCGGCCATAGCAGGAGCACCGGCAGGTAAACGCCTAGCACTGCTTCATGCACGCCCTTGCTCACCAGGGCTATGGTCGAAACAAGGGCGGCGATGATGATGAATGCAAGCAACATAGGGGGATAGTTGTAGGCCAGTACTGGTCTTGCTTTCCGTAAAGTGTACGTCGCTGTCTAGCGTCCGGGCTGATGTTTTCTGTCCGAGGCTATAGCGGAAGTACCGTGAACCAGGTCCCTAAAGGTATCCCGGCGTCCAGAAATACTACGCCCGGAGTCGAAAGCCGCCGATTTGCTGCCGACAGCCTCCTCGGCTGTCTTAAATGGCACCAGCTTGGTGGAGATACGGGGGGAGGTCCACTCCCTCGCAACTTCGGCGGTCCATGCGAACTCTGCAGGTTCCATGCGCTGCATGGCCTCTGTGACACCTGGGGCGATGCGGAGCGACGGACCAAGGCGAGCAGCCCGCACTACCCGGCCGACCAGGGGTTTTAGTCCAGTCAACCAGAACTCCCGCTTCAGGAGCTTGGCCTTGCCCATAAGACGGATGATCAGCCCGAGAGCATCGGGACCTATATAAGAGGAGCGGCTCAGATCCAGCACCAGGTGCGCACCACTGGAAAATGCCTGGTCCGACTCTTCTTCAAAGCGCGCCATTACCGGGCCGGTGAAGTCTCCCGTCACGTGGAGGATGCGCGCGTCGCCGGCCATCTCCACCGTGAGCTGGGGCAGAAACGACTGCTTGCCCTGGATCGCATAGGTCGCCAGTTGCTGCGGCAGGTGCGTCAGCAAACCCACGGCGTTGTGCAGGTACCGCTTGGCCAGTCGGGTCGGCTCCTGCATGGTACGGTAGGCCCATTCCAGTCCGGAGCGCTGCATCCACTCGGGGGCGCGTTGCACGGATCCGGAGAGGAAGTCAAAAGAGCCGCCCACGCCGACGCACACCGGAACCTGAAGGCGATGGCGGTGCATGGAGAGCCACTTCTCCTGCTTGGGATTGCCAAAGGCGACCAGCAGAATATCCGGCCGCGCTTCCTCGATCGCACCGAGGATCTCTTCGTGATCCATGTCGGCTAGCGGCCCGTGAGGGGGCGAAAGCCGGCCGACTATTTGAGCTCCAGGGTAGTGCGCTTCGATCCAGGCAGCCGATCCGTCCAGGCTTTTCTGGGTGGCGCCTAACATAAAGATACGAAAGTTGCGGCGCGCCGAGAGTTCGGCCAGGCGGGGAACCAAATCCACGCCTGTAACGCGACCCTTGAGCGGCGTACCCAACAGGCGGGAGGTCCAGACCAGCGGCATGCCATCGGCAATGACCAGATCGCAGCGCCGGAGAATGTCACCGAGCTCGGCATCTTTAAGGGCGTTGATCAGAAAATCGGTGTTCGCGGTCGCGACCTGGTGGAATCCACCCTCTTCGACCCACTGCTCAATGCGTGCGATCACGTCGTCCATGGTGACGTTATCGATGGGGACACCTAAAACTGCAACCGGATTAACTTGTGTATTCGACATGGGTAGTGATCCAGAACCTGGGAACGCGGTGCATGAAGCAACATGACGCCAGGTGGTTGGGAGCAGCTATGTGCCGCACTCGCGCACCTGAGAACCGGGGCAGAAAGAGAAACAGGACAACCAGGTGAAGGTGCGTGTAGGTTGAGGAGCGCTGGGGCAAGCCTTGACCAGAGGCAAAGCTCCGCCGCAGCACTCCTCCCGAGTGTTCCATGCTTCCGCAATTTGTAAGAGGCGCCAGGCGAACGGGCATGGCGCGAATCAACGGCGAACAACGCAAAGACATCCAGGGAAGATCTGTTCTATGCTGGGCCGCCCTACTCTATCTCAGACCGGTACGACGTCGCCCCACTACTCCCAAATGAAACAAGAATCCAACAAGGTCTCTAAATTTGCACGAACGGAGAGACCAAAGCAGATGCACGTACAACCACCAGGTTAAAAACAGCGTTAAGAAGCTTGACGGTTCTCATGGACTGACTTCGGAAACGGCACCACCTTCATCCGTTCAAAGAGCCACTCCACATCTGAACCGAGCGCGTCTGCAATTGCCTTCCGCAGATCCTCGCCTGGCTCACGAGTTCCGTTCACAATCCGGCTTAGATACGCTTCGTGTATGCCAACCATCTTGGCAAGACGATTTTGTCGTATCCCCGCCTTATAGATTGTTAACTTCAGATTTGGGTAAATACATCTCTCATCGAGGTTCACTTTTACTCGCTTGTTCCGTTTCTACAGCGAAAGTTGCACGCTGTAATGAACTAAAAGTACAAGACGGATTAAGAACTTGCCAGGGCGCTTTGGTAACAGTTTGGTCACCTACCCCCAAACCCGAGTAACCTTCGCCTGGAAAGCGAGTACTTCTAGTGACTAGCGTGTAGAAAAGTACCTGCTTCAGCCGTCTAATGAGGGACAAATCGCCTAAATGAAACATCCTGAGACTTTTCCTTCTCTTTAGTAACCAGGTCTAGCCGTCTCCGTTATTCCCGGAACTCACAAAGCCCGAGCTCCCGTTCAATCGTGTACTTTTGACATGCGCGAACTCGGCACGTCACTCTACATTCCGGTTTAAGATGCACAAGAACTTGCCTAAATCGCCCTATTTCATGCGATTTCCGTGAATCTCAATCCGCTAAATTATCGTGAGGCAGGTGACATCGACGCACGCCACGAAGAGCACGCGCGGGGTTGGGGATAAGGACACGAGTTCAGACAGGCGGGGAAGCAAGACAAAAGCCGACAATCGTCTGTCCTTGCTGTCCGGTTTCGGCTTCTGCTAATCCATTCAGCTCGGATTCCATGTTGTCCGTCTCCAAGTGCAGCTCGCACGCGGCGACCGTCTCAGGCGTAGCTCCCCGGAAACACAGGTCGCAGACACCCAAGCCCTCCTCGGCACGCAACGGCGGTCCGAATACGCGGCAGGTGAGCGGCCGAGAGGCATACAGATCGCAGGTGCCGCTAACAGGGTCGAGAGCAGGGCAAGGCTCGTCGTTCGCAAACTCCTCGAACTGCTTCTTGGAGGCCGTATCTTCAAAGAGTAGGCCGGTGCGGAGATCTCCCGGAAACTGGGCGCTGACTCTCTCCCAATAGGTCCGCGCCCTCTGTCCCACGCGTGCGGCCCGCTCCGGGTTTTCCCGCTGAAGTGCCTTCAGCCCGCGCTGCAGGCGTGCAGCATCAAGCTGGTCTATCGCGAACGCACCAACGCAGCATTGCGTACATCCTGGCCTGCACAGGAGCCAGGATCCACTCCGCCGGGCAGCGTCGGCGAAGGCCGCATCCACGATCTTCACGAAAGCACGATCGTCCTGCACGAAAGCACGATTGTCTCTACGGAGGTCTATTGCTCCGCTCCCACCGTGACAGCCCATAGTTAAATGGTACTGGTTTCAGGTGGCATCTACGTCAGCTTTGAAGACACCGACTGAGCATCTACACCACAGAGGGCATAGTTTGCTATGGAGTGTCGCGACGCCGATGTCATCATCATAGGCGCGGGAATGGCGGGGCTGACGGCCGCCCGCCGGCTTGCCGAAAGTGGTCGGCGTGCCGTGCTCCTTGAAGCGCAGAACCATGTCGGTGGACGCCTGCGTACCGTGCGGGATCCCAACGTCGATCTTCCCATCGAACTCGGTGCCGAGTTTGTGCATGGGAAGCCAGAGGACCTGCTCGCCCTGCTGCGGGAGGCAAGGCTGTCGCTCTTCGAATTGGACGGTGAGAACCACTGCTTCCGCGCCGGGATGCTCGCACCCTGCAGCCAAGATGGAAGCTTCGAGATCCTTAGCCAAATGCAAAATTATGCCGGTCCGGATCTCTCCTTCGCCGACTACCTCAAGAGCAACCCTGCAGATCTGGAGAAGGCGCGCGCGATCGGGTACATTGAGGGGTTTAACGCGGCGGACCAGCATGAGATCAGCGTCCAGGCACTGATCCGGCAGCAAAGGGCAGAGGACGCGATCGAGGGAGATCGGCTCTTTCGCGTGGTGGAGGGCTACGCCGCATTGACTGACTTCCAGTGCTTGAAATTCGAGGGGGCAGGCGGTATCGTGCGTCTCGGAACCCGCGCGGATGCTGTTCGCTGGCATCCACGCTCGATCGAGGTCACCACGTCGCAAGGCGAATTCAGGGCAGGGAAGATCATCATTGCGGTGCCGCTGGGCGTCCTACACTCTGGCGCACTCCGCTTTGATCCACAGCCACTCGCCATCGCCGGCGCCGCCCGGCAGCTCGCGATGGGCCCCGTGCATCGGATCGTGCTGGTCTTTCGCGAGCGCTTCTGGGCCACTTCGCCGCTGCAAGATAGGCTCAGTTTTCTCTTCTCTGACACAGGTTTGCCGGCCACCTGGTGGACGCCGCATCCCCATCCTGCCGCCACGCTGACCGGCTGGATGGGTGGCACACGTGCGACAACGCTATATCAATCAGCGCAGGCCGAATCCACGCAGGCTGCATGGCTCCTAGAACAGAGCCTCGCCCAGCTGGCGCGCTTCTTCTCTATTCCCATTGAGGCAGTCCGTGATCAACTGGCTGGCTTCCACTTTCACGATTGGCAGACCGACCCCTATAGCCGCGGCGCTTACAGCTACGCGCGTGTTGGCGGCGTGCATGCCTCGGAGCGGATGGTGCAGCCGGTCGACGACACGCTCTTCTTCGCGGGTGAGCATACGGATACGAGCGGCCATTGGGGCACTGTACATGGTGCTCTGCGCTCCGGCATCCGCGCAGCCGAGCAAGTCCTGCGCTCTTAGGGCATAGCGTCCGTCACGGCGTAGCGGTGATATAAACGATCACACCGAGCCGCAGCACTGATCTTGTTCCTGAAAACAACGCCGCTGCCGGCCGAAACTCTTCCACGTGGGAGCACTCCAGAGTGACACAGCTATCTCGGCTCGCATGGCCTTACCGGCTTGCCTGCGCCCTTTGCTTGAGCACAGCAGTCGCAGGCAGCGCTCGACCGTTGCATGCGCAGGACGATAAGGACGAAGCGCAAAAGACAGCGGAACACAAGGAGGAGAAGACCCCGGTTCCCGCCGAGACAGCCGCGGTTACACATCACACGCTCGCGCTGAAGGGCCAAAACCTCCACTACACCGCGACCGCGGGAAACCTGCTCATTCGCGACGACGAGGACAAGCCGAACGCCAGCGTCTTCTATGTCGCCTACACGCTCGATGGCATTCCGGATGCCCAGACTCGGGAAACCAAGACACGGCCGGTAACATTCCTCTATAACGGCGGCCCCGGCTCCGCGAGTCTCTGGCTGCACATGGGCTCTGTCGGTCCAGTGCGCGTGATTACGGCCAGCCCGCAGGCGACCGGCGCGCCGCCCTACCAGGTGGTACCGAACGACGCGACGCTGCTCGACAAGAGCGATCTGGTCTTCATCGATGCCGTGGGCACCGGGTTTTCCAAGCCAGTGGGGAAGGCGACGGAGAAGGATTTCGCCGGGACCGATCAGGACGTCAAGGCATTCGATCGCTTCATCCGGAGATACGTAACCGTCAACCAGCGCTGGAACTCTCCCAAATACCTGATGGGCGAATCCTACGGCACCACGCGTTCCGCCGCGCTTGTGGGAGCGCTCGAGAACGACGGCATCTTCTGTAACGGCGTCGTGCTGATCTCGTCGATCCTCAACTACGGCGTTCGCGTTCCCGGCTACGACATCGAAGCGATCACCACCCTGCCCTCGTACGCCGCCATCGCCTACTACCACAACAAGCTCGCGCAAAAGCCGGCGGATATAAAAGCCTTCCTCGACGAGGTGCGGGGCTATGCGCGTGGCCCCTATGCCGCGGCACTCGCGCAGGGGGACGCGTTGCCGGCCGACCAATTGGAGGCTGTCGCGCAGAAGCTCAGCAGCTACACCGGCCTGAGCGTGCAGTACATCAAGGAGGCAAATCTGCGCGTAAGCCCCACGCGCTTTCGCAAAGAGCTGCTGCGCGGCGAGCGCGAGATCCTGGGCCGCTACGATGCGCGCTTCGAGAGCTCCGACGTGGACGCCGCGGGTGAGAACCCGGGCTACGACCCGTCCGATACGGGTATCGCAGGCGCTTTCATCTCCGCCTTCCACGACTACCTTTCGCGCGAACTCAACTTCACGACCAGCGATACTTACTATGTCGCCGGCCAGCACATAATCGAGACCTGGGATTGGAAGCACGCCTCTGGCACTCCGGGGCGTGGCGGACCAGGATTCCTGCCCTCCGTCGCTGGGGACCTGGCCACGGCTATGCGAAAGAATCCGCACCTGAAGGTCTTCTCAGCCAACGGCTACTTCGATCTGGCCACGCCCTTCTTCGCCACCGAGTACGACCTGCACCACATGATGCTGGAGCCCGCGCTGCGCCCCAATGTGGAGTTCGGCTACTATCCAGCGGGGCACATGATCTACCTCAACGTCGACGCACTGAAGCAGTTCCGCGGCGACATGACCGGCTTCTATGACTCAACATCTCACCAGTAGAGCTCCGCGGTCCACATAACCCTGGAAAGGTTTTAGTGAGGTTGCGCTTATGCCGAGTGCATTATCGAAAACGCAAGAGCGGTTCAAAGCTATTGCCAATGCCCTCGCTGGTGAGCCGAACGTCACCATAGGTTCGCCCGGCAAGAAAGGTTTTGGCTCGTCAGCTTTGCAAGTCGGCGGAAAGATCTTCGCAATGGTCTCCTCAAGCGGGAGCTTCGTTGTCAAACTCCCGAAGCAGCGAGTCGAGGCATTCGAGACCACAGGCGCTGGACGGCCTTTCGATCCAGGCCACGGCCGACTCATGAAAGAGTGGCTGTCACTTGAGCCATCGTCTGAAGAAGACTGGCTTTCCCTCGCGCGCGAAGCATTGAGCTTCGTAGCCGGGAAGCCATGAGGAAATCTCATGAACTACCGATTCGCCCAAATAAGCATTCAACACCACCCCCGCCACCTCTTATGAACCGTCGTGAGTGGATCGGAGGAGCCGCTAGCCTCGTTGCGCTGAGCGTCGCTGCGCGTGCGCAGGAGATGGGGAGCACCCTGCCGCGCGGGGCACAGCACGTGAAGATCGCGGTCGATCCGTCGCAGGCCACTGGCACGATCCCGGAGACCTTCATGGGGCTGGGATACGAGGTCTCTTCCGTACCAATCGCGGGACTGTTCGATCCGAAGAACACAGTTCTCATCCAGCTGCTGCATACCCTCGGGCGGCGCGGAGTTATACGCATCGGCGGAAACACCTCCGACTACGATTCATATGCGGCCAGCGGCAAGGCTGTCTCCGCGCCCAAGGCTTCGGTCGTGAATACGCAATCAGTCAAAAGTCTCGGCGAGTTCATTAACGCGCTCGGCTGGGAGCTGATCTGGAGTCTCAACCTCGGCAGCGGCAAGGATGACGATGTCGTTGCGGAGGCCCAGGCCGTCGCTGCGAGTACAGGAGATGCGCTGCTTGCCTTGCAGGTCGGCAACGAACCGGACCTTTTTGTTCCGGCGCATCGGGCAAAAGGGTACGGTTACGAGCAGTGGCTAGAACAATTTCGCCACACTGTGGGCCTGGTGCGCGCGAAAGTTCCGAATGCGCCCTTTGCCGGCCCGGATATCGCGAACAACACAGAATGGTTCTCCCGCTTCGCCAAAGACGAAGCGGCGCACGTCAAGCTACTGACCGCGCACTTCTATGCCGAGGGCCCGCCACAGAGTCCAACCACCACCATCGAAGATCTGCTCGGGCGTACGGACAAGCAGCAAAAACTGGTGACAGCACTGGAACCCATTGCCAAAGCGGCTGGACTTCCGTACCGCATCTGCGAGGTGAATTCATGTTATGGCGGAGGCAAGCCTGGTGTGAGCGACACCTTTGCTTCGGCACTCTGGGCGCTCGATTACATGTTTGCGCTTGCTGAGGGCAATGCGACCGGCGTCAACATGGAAACTGGCGTCAACCACCTCGGCGTCGTTAGTGCCTACACACCGATCGCTCAAGACGTTGACGGTCATTACTACGCCCGGCCCATCTACTACGGCATGCTCGCCTTTACGCAGGCCGCTCGCGGCGAGCGTTTGACGATTACGAAAGACCCGGGTTCGCTCAACATGACGGCCTATGCCACGAAGCGGACAGATGGTCACGTCGCTGCTGTTCTCATCAACAAGGATCTACACACGCCCGCTGAGGTCACCCTGACCATTTCGGGCTCGGCTGCCGGGGCAAGAGCGGGGAAGGTTCTTCGGCTGACGGGCCCGTCTATCGAGAGCAAGACGGGCGTGCTGCTCGGAGGGGCGGCCGTCGCCGCCGATGGTACCTGGAAGCCGGCGCAACGCTCCGAGATCGACGGCAGCCATGGCGCGTATGAGGTCATGGTTCCAGCAGGAAGTGCGGCAATCGTCAATCTTGGTACTGCGGTCTGAGTACAAGGTGAGACGCTACTAGGGGCAACACCCACCTCAGCTTGCAAAGACTCTACTGGAGAGACAATCCAACGTTGCTGTTATCAAGGGCATATGCAACTTCGACCACGATTCTTACTTTGCGAACTGTTTGCTATTTGCCTGCTTCTTTCTTTGCCGGTTGCTGCAACGAAGAGTCCCGCCCCTCAAATCGATACATACGTGCGCTCGGAGATACATCGTGAGCACATCCCCGGCCTTGCGCTTGGCCTCTACGACAAGGGTAAAGTCATCCGAGCAGAGGGGTATTGGTTTGGCGAATGTCGAGTTGAATGTACCTGTTCAGCCGCAAACCGTCTTCAAGTCTGGGTCGATTGGCAAAGAGTTCACCGCAACGGCCGTGATGGTGCTGGTGGAAGAAGGCAATGTTAGCCTCGATGACAGCATCACGAGATATTTCCCCGATGCACCTGCAGCATGGAAGCCTGTCGAAGTTAAAAATCTGCTATCCCATACATCGGGGCTGGGGGATTTCAGCACACTTAAGGGCTGATTTTAAGATTTGAGCTCGTGGGCCAGTCCGATAGTGATGGTCAACATGAGCTCCATTACAGAATCCAGATGCAGGAGCAGACACCAACCTTTGTATTTACGCTTGATAAAGACGGTAAGATCGCGCACTTTGGATTCTCGTTCTAAAGCTGCCCCGATTCTCAGGGACGCGATTAGTCGGTATATGCGTGCTTCGGCCTTTGCCTGGTGCATAAGGGCGGAATATTCCTACCGTGCGGCGGCTGTCGTGGATGACGTCTTCGAGAGCAGTTCAAGAATGGCTGACTCGTTCATGGGCTGAGCAGGCTTCACGATTGCATTGAGGTGCGACGTGCGATGGAAGAAGCGGTGATGCGGGTGCGCCTCAACTTGCGCGAGAACATCGGGAGAGACGACTGGAGCGTCCTGTGGCTTGACACCCTGCACCGACAAGTGTTGCTCGCTTATCGGGGCTAGAAAGCTGGAGTGCTGTGGACCAGTCCAAAGGAGCAGGTGCGCCGTGGAGTCTGCGGCGCAAGGAGCCGTAACTTCTGCCGCCGCGTCTATGCTCGGCAGTGCAGTGCTGGGCTGAGCAGGCAGATCCTGCGCGTAAATGTAGCAGGCCGACATACAAAGCACGATGGCAACGAAGTAAAACAGAACGCGAAAACTATGGCTAAATGTCACTGGTCACCTCTCTTCCCGGCCATGCCCTCCAAGCTCAGATTGACACTCAGGTGATCTGCCGGATGCCGGGGGGGTTTGCTTTCTTGATTCCCCGCCTGAAAAGAGAATGATCCAGCTTGCACAGAGCGGAAATAGCGCGTAGGTGGTACGCGCGATCTATTCCGTTGTAGCCCAAAACGGAACGCGTCTGATGCAGTTCGGAGCCGCTTAAATGTATCAGACCAAGTTACGTTTGGTTCTTGGCTCCAGACAATAACAGCGCTGCAATCTCGCCCAGGTTACTGCCCACCAGCTCGGGTGGCCTGCGCAGGGCAAACCATGCTTGTCCCGGGCGTTCTATAAATGCTGCTTGACATCCGGCCCCTAACGCGCTGGGTTCCACATGGTTGTGCTCAGCAATTCAGCGGGTCTTCTCAAATAAGGGTATGAGCGTGTGCGTATCCAGCAGAGTTTTTGATTGACGTCGAATACCAGAACTACGTCTTTTGGATCAATGGCAGTGGGATGCAAGGACCAAATGGCTATTGATTTTTGAAGAAAAAATCCTTAAAATAAAAGCTTTGTGACATTCGGGTGAATGCAGATCTGCGGAGTTCACCGAGCCTGTAAGCACGTCACTTAATTTTGTTTGAGGATAAAAGACTAATGGCAAAGCGTCGTGGCAATCCAAATTGGGGCAAGCCGGAGCCTATCGGTCCAGTAGTACCAACCGTGACCTCGTTTGAGCAGGTGGTCAAGGAGTTCAAGCTCACGCCGGATCAGTATGTACGGTCCACGCGTCTGCGCGAGTGGGCGCGGCGCAATAAGAACTCAAAATATATCCCGGAGGCGCTGCTGGAGGCCTGGGGTTTTGAGATCGAATCCACCCTGTAAGCCGGTGCAATTACGCTACAAAAACCACCCTTTGGGGTGGTTTTTGTGTCTCTGGAGGCGCGAAAACGTTCCTTTTATGTTCGGGCGGCTGTCCTTCCCGGGGAAGCGCCCTGGAAAACCGGAACCTGCTCGACAATTTCCAGATCGAAGCCTTCCAGCGCCGGGATGTGGGTTGGTGTATTGGACAAGAGCCGGATCTTGCGGATGTTCAGATCTGAGAGGATCTGGCCGCCGATACCGACCTGGCGAAGTACCCTTTGCTGCCGGTCGTGAGCACGTTCCTGAGGGCGGTCCGGATTGCGGTCTGGGCTACGTTCCTCGCCGTGCATCTCCCGGGCGCGGGTCTCCCGGTGCAGCACAATGCGGGGCGGCGTTTCGCGGCGATCAATCTCGAAGCCCTTGCTGGCGTTGTGAAGGTAGACGACTGCGCCGCGTCCAGCCTCGGCGATCATCTCAAGCGAGCGCTCCAGAACGCGCTGACAGTCGCAGGCAGTGGCGCCAAAGACATCGCCGGTGAGGCAATGCGAATGGACCCGGACCAGGGTGGGGGCAGCATCCAGCCCGCCCACCTCACCACGGACCAGCGCTACATGACTCTCGCCGCCATCGACCTCGCTCTCATAGGCGATCATGGTGAAATCGCCGAAGCGGGTAGGCAGGATGGTCTCCGCGACACGATGGATGTAGCGTTCGGTGCGCAGGCGATAACGGATCATCTCTGCGACAGTCAGCATTTTAAGACCGTGCTCTTCACACACTACTTTAAGGTCTGGAACGCGCGCCATCGTGCCGTCATCGTTCATGATCTCGCAGATGACGCCGGCGGGAATGAGTCCGGCCATGCGAGCGAGGTCGACGGAGGCCTCAGTCTGCCCGGCGCGGACCAGAACGCCGCCTTTACGGGCGCGGAGCGGGAAGATGTGGCCGGGGCGCGCGAGATCGGCGGCGGTACTCTGAGGGGAGATGGCGACTTGGATGGTGTGGGCGCGGTCGTGGGCTGAGATGCCGGTCGTCACGCCCTCTCTCGCTTCGATGGTTTCCGTAAAGGCGGTGCCGAAGCGGGAGGTGTTCTCTTGGGTCATGGGCGGAAGTCGCAGGTAATCCGCGCGTTCTTCGGTGAGGGTAAGGCAGATGAGGCCGCGGCCGAATTTCGCCATGAAGTTAATGGCTTCCGGAGTGACGAACTCGGCTGCCAGGGTCAGATCGCCCTCATTTTCGCGGTCTTCGTCATCGACGACGATGACCATGCGTCCGGCCTTGATCTCTTCGAGTGCTCCGGGAACATCTGTAAAGAGGGGCGACGGTGTCATACCTCCATTGTGGATGGGGACTCGCGGTCCACGCAAGGTACTAGCTGGAACCTGCCGTCCAGTCGCTGCGCGTTGCGTTATTCATCTCGCAACGTCTTTGCAGGATCGATGGCTGCAATGCGAAGAGTTGGCACAGCCGTAGCAATGAGCGTTACCGATGCGAGCATCAAGATGACGGTGAGGAGTGTGGGCACGTCATAGACGCCTACTCCATAGAGCACGCTGTGCATCGCCCGCAATGCCGCTGCACATAAGATCAAACCCAGGATGAGTCCCAGCGTCGAGGCTCGTACTCCCGGCGCTCCAATATGGACCATGGCCTGACGAACAGTAGAGCCCAGGGCCATGCGGATGCCGATCTCACGCGTCTTCTGCGCCACGATATTTGCTACCAGTGCGAAGATTCCGACAGCACTCAGCAGCAGAGCGAGACTCGCCATCGCACTCAGCAGCGCCACTTCGACACGCTGTGTCGCCAGGGTCTTCGCCAGCAGGTCGCGCATGCTGTAGAAACCCGAAAACGGCAGGTTGGGATCAACGCTGGCCAGCGCGTGTTGCATCTGCGCGGTCAACCCCTCCACCGGAGCGGCTGTCCGGACAATCCAGCTCGGTTGAAACCAGACGTGGACTATCGAAAGCATCTTGGCAGCCATCTGTGCAGCGGGAACATACATACCCTCTTCGCCGGCAAGAGGCGCGGTGACCTCCAACCCTGGCGCAATGGCCACATCCGCCACCACTCCCACAATCATCGTATCTTTATCCACGTAGCGGCCGATCGGACTTGTCCCATGGAAAAATTTGCGTGCGAACGTCTGGTTCACGATGGCCACATGCTGCGAATCCGGGCCGTCTGCGCCGGTAAAAGAGCGTCCCATTAGGACTGGAATCTGCAATGCACCGAAGTAGTCAGGTGTTATATACACCTCACTCGTCATGATCATCTGCCCCGCTTCTTTGCCATCGCTTAGCTTCAATCCTGTATTCAGGGCGCGCTCATACGGCAGACTCAGGCCGACAGCGGCATGTTGTACGCCGGGAATCTGCCGCATGGCTAACGTGCTTTCATTCAACAGTTTTCGAAAAGCCGCCGTGTCCTGATATCTCACATCGTCGAGCGATGCCTTCCCGGTCATCACTCCAGCCGGGTTGAATCCCGCAGGCAAATTCTGTATGTGGATCAGGGTACGGATAAGCAGTCCCGAGGCGGCCAGCAACACCACCGTCAAGGCAACCTCGCTCACAATCAACGCCTGCCGCAACCGCAAACGGTCACCGCCGGTTGCTTGTCGACTGGCGATAGCCGAGCGCAGATCGAGCCTTCGCGTTGCAAGCGCGGGCAGCATCCCGAACAAGACGCTAGTCAGCAGCGAGAGCAACAGCGTAAAGGCCAGCACGCGGCCATCGAGCGGCACCCTGGCTACAGGCAGGAAGTGTTCCGGCAGCAGCAACAACAACCCACGTAAAGCGACGAAGCCGACCGCGACGCCAGCCGCTCCGCCCACACATGCCAGCAGTAGATTCTCCACCCACAGTTGCTTTTGAATCTGCCAGCGCGAGGCGCCGAGCGCCAGCCGTGTTGCCACTTCAGGCGTGCGCCGCAGCATGCGTACCAGCGTCAGACCGGCAAGATTGGCGCAGGCGATCAGCAGGATGAATCCCGCCGCCAGCATCAGCGCTAACGCCTGCGGACGCAGCGTAGCCGTCTCACCTCTCTGCAGCGGCACCGAATAGTAGGTCACCTGCGCGCCGGGGTTGTTCTGCAGTTCATAGCGATCGGCACGGAGGGACCAGGCGCGGTTGATCTCAGCATCCGCCTGCCCCCAGGTGGCTCCATCGCGCAGCCGGGTGATGGCTTCAAAGTTGGTTCCACTTCCTTCGCCCCCACGGCTCGCCTGAAGTGCCGTATACAGATCGGCGTTCTGGGGGGTAGTCGCACCCTCAGGGAGTACTCCGATGACTATGTACGGCTCGCCTTTCAACAGAATGGCTTGCCCTACTAGATTCGGATTAGAGCCGAAGGTACTTCGCCACAAGCTGTAGCTCAGGATGGCTGCCTTTGGCCCGTGGGCACGGTCCTCCACATCCGAGAAGTTGCGTCCGGCAGCCGGATGGATGCCCAGCACATCGAGGTAGTGCGCCGAGATGCGCCCGTCATGCACGTACTGGACGCGCGAACCTGCCTGGAGATTGATACCAGAAGTTCGTCCACTCGAAACAGCCGATATCAACGCCGGGACGTTATCGCGCAGCAGCTCCCACTGCTCACCATTCAGGCTATGCCGCTCATCGGAGGCCCTGGTGCCGGTGACCCGCGTGTAAATCGTGCCCATTCGTTCGGGATGCGGGTAGGGCAGGCTCTTCAGCATGAGCGCATTCACGATGGAAAAAATCGCGGTGTTCGCGCCGATGGAAAGCGCCAGCGTAAGGATCACCGTCACGGTGAAACCGGGATTGCGCCACAATTGGCGCACTGCAAATTTAAGGTTTTGCCCTAAAGCGTCCATCGACGATCCTCCTGGCGAGACAGCAGAGGTTTCTCTGGAGAGATACTATCTGCGTACGCTGACGTGCAGGAGGAAGTTCCGTTCGCGGACCGGGTGGAGGAGATGAGTTTCAGCTAGGCCCTTCGAGTCACCCATAACGTAACGTCCTTTTATGGAAGCCGGCTATATTCCGGGCCACGCCTTTTGTGGACAGGCGTCCTATCTGCCTCAGGGCACGTCTTACCCTGTGCGTCTTGGCCGCGCTCACCTTCTGTGGCCCTGGGCGAAGCGCAATCGCGCAAAGGAGCGAGGAATGCACAAGATCGGTGCCCTTTTTATGGGGGTAGCGTTGCTCGTGGGATCGATAAGCCCCGGGGTGGCGCAGAATGATCGCCGTGACAACCGTGATAACAACAACGACCGCCGCGGGAACTACTACAACGGCATGAATCAGGGAGTGCGCGGGGGCAACTATGACCAGCACTACCGTCAGTATGACGATCGTCATCACCGTGACAGCGGTGGTGGCATCGGACCGGGCTATGGCGCGTTGATTGGCGGGGGCGGGGGTGCCGCGCTGGGTGCGATCTTTGGCGGCGGGCTGAAAGGCACGCTCATTGGCGGCGCTGCAGGGGCGGGGCTTGGCGCCTTGGGAGGAAAGCTGGCCCAGGGCAGCAATAACAATAATCACGATGACCACCGCCATCGCTAGAGGCGGCTGTAGCAACGCCGCTTACCTCCATTTGAATCACAGGCTACACACGAAAGGATGAGAGATATATGAGGAAGACTTACCGCCGCAGCAAGTATCTCGCAACCCTGCTGGCAGTTGGAGGCATGCTCTCCGCCCCCGCGTTGCCGGGCTATGCACAGAGTGCTCAAGGAGGCGCAGCGTCGTCGAACAGCGCACCGCCAGATAACGGGCAGCATACCTGGACCGAGGAGCAGATCGTGACCAGTTCGGCGCGGGAGTGCTGGATGCTGAGTGGCAGAAACGAGCAGAACTTCTTCGAGATAGTGAAGGCGCTGGCTGAACTTTCGGCGACCAAGCGCGGTGTGCAGCTGCCGGAGACCAAGGAGGCAGGCATGGCCGCAGGCAACTGGATCAAGACCCACGCCAAGGCCGACCCGAACCAGCTGCTATATGTGATCGTCGATCAGGCAGTGCAGCGGAGTGCAGCACACACGGCCGCCAAAACAGCAGCTGCTGCTGCCACGCCGCAGCAGTAAGTAAGCGTTGTCCTCTGCGCGTGGCAGCAGAGTGCGCTCGAATAGGCGTTCTTTGTGTTCCTTTGCATGCGAATGTGTGTGACCGCATAGGAACGCCTGAGCCGGCGTTCGAGTATTAGCGAAGCTATTTCCCGCCCTGTGAATTTCGAGGCGACTCGGCCTCCTTGTACCATCGGACCCATGCTCCGCCGCACGCTCTCTCATCCACTTTCTTTACTCCTGCTCGTCACCGGGCTTTTCACCTTCCTCATCCAGTCTGGCGAGCTTGGCACCTCCGACACCACGCACCGTTTGCAGGTGACGCATTCTCTCTGGACAGGTCAGCCTCAGGTCTTTCCCAACGAATACCCAGAGTTCGGACTGCATGGGCGTGGTGGCGGCCTCTATGCCTGGTATGGGATTGGTCAATCACTGCTCATGTTCCCGGCCGACCTCGCCGGCTCCGCAGCAAGCGATTTGCCGTTTTGGCGCAGCTACGCGCGCAGCGAAACGGACCCGGCTATCCGCAGCATTCTCGTCAGCATAAGCACCAATATCCTCATCAATGTGCTGACGGCACTTGCCGCATTCCGCCTGCTCGGCCTGCTCGGCTTTTCGGAGATTGAAGCCATAGCCGGCACCCTGGGTCTGCTCTGCGCAACCACGCACCTGCATTACGCACAGAACATGACGGAGAACAACTACATCCTGCTGCTGACTATCACTGGCTTCGCCTTGCAATACAAATGGTTCACCACCGGCAATGGGCGCGCGCTGTTCTGGGGCTCCGTAGCACTCGGGCTCAACCTACTCACACGCCTCACCACAACCCTCGATGTTTTTGGGGCCGCCTGCTTCCTTTTGTTCGCCGCCCTCTTCGCCCGGCATGAAGCGCATCCAGACGCGAAGCTGCCCGATCTTTCCACCGTCCGCACCTACCTGCGCACCACTCTTCCCATCTACGCCGTCTTCTTTTTGATTGATCGGATCTATCAATACATCCGCTTCGGCTCCTGGACCAACACCTATGTCACCATCTTTGCGTGCGAACAGCGACAGATGAATCCGGCGCTCCCCGCCAACTTCCCATTCAATGGACACTGGTTCCAGGGCGGCATCAACTCCGGTATTGCCGGCCCATTCTTCGAGCCGGAGAAGACCGTCTTCCTGTTTGACCCCATGTTCCCGTTGGCGCTGTTGCTCACCGCCCTGCTGTGGAAGCGGTTAGCACCCGCGGTGCGAGCTTTCCTCGCGGCCACGCTTGTGCTCCTCGCCGCCTACGTCGTCTTCTATGCGCGCTACAACTGGTGGGCCGGCGACTTCGCCTGGGGTGATCGCTACATCTCGAGCGCAGTTGAACTCACCACGCTGCTCGCCATTCCACTCCTGCTTCGATACCGGCAGGCTCTCGGGCGAACCATCTGGTATCTCGCGCTCATCATCATCGCCATCAGCGTGGCCATCCAGTGCGCATCGCTGGCCTTCTGGGTCCCACTCGAGATCTATCAGATGGAGACCTTCGGCCATCACACCTGGGTCGTGCTTCTGCGCTTCAAGAACATCGCAGCATTCGCGCTGGGCAGGCGCGAGGCCTGGGGGCTCAATACACCTGCCATGTTTGAGGATCCGTGGGATGCCGTGCACATCACCGCCTGGAATTTCCTGCCCTCGCTGCTGCGCCACGTCGGCGTCGCTCCACTCTGGGCGGTACACGTACTGTATGGCGTGTGGGTCGCCGTAGCGCTCGCGCTCGTCTTCACCTCAGCAAGGCTAGTCCGCATCCTCATCCGCCCGGCTACAAGAGAGATGCCCCATCGTAGCGAAGCTAAGGTGAGGCTATGAGCGACTGTATTTGTACTGCGGACCGTGATTCTGCTGGAGGGCGGGCTTACCGGCGCGCGGCCCTGGTGATTCACCTCAGGCTCGGGAGTTCCGCTCGGGCTAGCGGAGTACGAGATGCGCGAGATTGATCCGCCGGGAGTGTGTAGGCGAGGATTGGGTGTGTAATGCAGGTCCTTCGACTCGCTTTCCACCCCAACGGGCAAAGACCGTCCGCCGGGGGAACCCGGTGCGCTCGCTCTGGATGACGGTGGGATCTGGCTTTCTAGTCCAGAGCTGGAAACGGGATGACACCCTGCAGGCCGAGGGCTTCGAGGTCCTGACGAAGGTGCGCGACGTTTTTGAAGAGGATGCCGTGGATGCCGATCTCCCGGGCGGCTTCGATGTTTGCCGGGATGTCGTCGATGAAGATGGCCTGCCCGGGCTCGACGCCGAGCTGCTCCACAGTGTGGCGGTAGATGGCCGGATCGGGTTTGGCCGTGAGCAGTTCGCAGGACCAGGTGAGTTGGTCGAAGATCTCAAGCCAGGCGAAGTTTTCGCGCATGTAGGCCAGGATAACCTCGCCCATGTTGGAGAGGATGGCCGTCTTGATGCCGGCGTCATGAAGGGCATGTGCCCACTCGACCATCGGAGCGTTCAGGTTAGCCCACATCAAGCTGTCGTGATGATGCAAGGCTTTGAGCCTCTCGGCGGTGAGCTCAAACCCGGCGCCCTGAGCGACTGTCTGCCAGTAGGTCTGGCCGTTGAGCTTGCCGGCGTCATAGTCATGGCGATGCGCCCAGTAGTGCTGCTCAAAGACCGCATCAGAGACGCCAGAGGTCTCGACGAGGCTGGTGTGGGCGTCGGCGTCAGGATGGGCGCTCAGGACTTTGCCGAAGTCGAAGATCACGGCGCGAAGGTTGATGGCGAGGGTGGGTTGGGGTCCGTTGGCAGTGGTCATGTCTCTTTTATTATGGGAGGTCTCGCCGTCCAGGCAAAGGTGCCTTCGCAAAGGCAGAACCGACAGCAGGTTCCTCCGCTGCCTTTGCTCGGCAGGAACTTCGGTCGGGATGACAGATTGTAGTGAGGGGATGGCGGAAGTGGCTGAGGTGAGGTTTGCGGCGCGGAGTGCCTGGGCGGAGGAGGAGAGCGGGTGGGCGCGGGCGTTGGCGGAGCGGCGGACGGCGGGGTTGGAGGTCTTTGATCTGACGGCTTCGAATCCGACGCAGTGCGGCTTGGCGTATGACGCGGAGCGGCTGCTCGCGCCGCTGCGGGATCCGGCGGCGCTTGCGTACGATCCCGATCCGCGGGGGATGGGGCGCGCGCGGGAGGCAGTCGCGGGGTACTATGCCGATCACCTACGCGACGGCGGCCGGGAAGGAGAACGAACAGCAGGTCTCTCCGCTTCGCCATCGACTCACTTCATTCGCGATGGCTCCGGTCGAGATGACAGGGTGGAGTGCGAAGGCGCTGCGGGGGCCGATCCGGAACAGATCTTTCTGACGACCAGCACCAGCGAGGCGTACAGCTACCTGTTCCGGCTGTTGTGCGATCCAGGGGACGAGGTGCTGATTGCCCAGCCGAGCTATCCGCTCTTCGACCTGCTGGCCACGATCGACGATGTGCGGTTGGCGCCCTACCCGCTGTTCTATGACCATGGCTGGCACCTGGATCCGTTTGGGTTGCGTCAACGGATTACGCCGCGGACGCGCGCAATCGTGGTGGTGCACCCGAACAATCCGACGGGGCATTTCACCAAGGCGGGTGAGCGCCGGGAGTTGGAGGCGATCTGTGCCGAGCATGGGCTGGCGCTGATTGCCGATGAGGTCTTTCTGGACTACGGGCTGAATTCCGGCCTGGATGGTTCTGTTGAAGCCCGGAGCTTCGCTGTGGGGCCGCATCCGGCGCTAACGTTCGTACTGAGCGGGCTGAGCAAGGTAGCGGCGCTGCCGCAGATGAAAGTGTCTTGGATTGCGGCGTTTGGGCCGGAGCCCCCGCTCGGGGAGGCGCTGCGGCGGCTGGAGATCATCGCCGATACGTTCTTGTCGATGAACGCGCCGGTGCAGTGTGCGTTACCGAGTTGGCTGGCCGGACGGGCGGGTATCCAGCGGCAGATTCGCGAGAGAGTGCAGGGGAATTTGCGGGTGTTGGATGAGTTGCTGGTCCAGGCGCCGCTGGTCACCCGGCTGGTGGTAGAAGCCGGCTGGTATGCGGTGCTGCGGGTCCCGGTGCTTCGCGCGGATGCCGAGACCGCTTTGCGTCTGCTGGAAGACGAGGGGGTGGCGGTGCACCCGGGTCACTTCTTCGGCTTTGCTGAGGCTGGATGGCTGGTGGTGAGTCTGCTGACGGTTCCGGCTGAGTTTCGCGAGGGAGTACGACGGCTCCTTTCCTCGTCATCACAATAGGAGCGCTTCGCGCTGCCCCACCCGGCGTAAATATAAATTGTTTAGATCACGGTCCTCCTGTGTCACGAGCTAAGGCCGCATGTCCGGCTGGAGGAAAGGGTTGAACTCCCGCTCTTCGCCAATGGTGGTGGAGGTGCCGTGGCCGGGGATGACGGAGGTGCGGTCCGGCAGCGGCAATAGCCGGTTGTGCAGAGAGTGAAGGATCTGCCGTGTATCGCCGCCGGGTAAATCGGTGCGGCCTATGGTGCCAGCGAAGAGAGTGTCTCCGGCGAGCAGCAAGCTTTGTTCCGGGAAGTGCAGGCAGATGCTGCCGGGGGTATGGCCGGGCGTGTGCAGCACCTCGGCCCGGAGCGCGGGAAGACCAACGACGACGCCGTCATCAGCGCTGCCGTCGAGCGCCACGATCTCCGGCGTAGGTATGCCAAGCCAACCGGCCTGCGTTTCCATGGCGGCGAGTAGCGGGAGGTCGTGCTGGTTGAGCAGAACTGGAGCGCCGGTGAGAGCTTTCAATTTGGCCGCGCCGCCCACGTGGTCAATGTGGGCGTGGGTGATGAGGATCTGCTTGAGGGTGAGGCCGTGGCTGCGCAGCCGTTCGAGAATGCCGGCCACGTTTTCGCCGGGATCGATGACGATGGCCTCATGGGTGAGTTCATCTCCCAGGATGGTGCAATTGCAGCGCAGAAGGCCAACGGGGAAGGTTTCGAAGATCACGGGACGGGGTAGCTCCTTGGCGGTCGAGAGGACGTGAGGCATCAGCCGTTATGCTCATGATATCCGGCGAAGACGTGTGCGAGGATGGAGGCAGGATTAGCACTGTTCCGGATGGGGGGAGGGCACACAATGGAAGCAAATGAACTGCAGGAACTCCATGAGCAGCACGAACATGCCGGGCATGAACCGACGCTGAAGCTGGTGAGTTTTACCATGAGCCTGCTGGCGGTTCTGGTCGCGATTACCACCGTTCTGGGGCATCGCACGCATACGGAAGCGGTGCTGAATCAGTCACGGGCCAGCGATCAGTGGAACCTCTATCAGGCGAAGAAGATCCGGCAGAACGATACGCTGCTGGTTTCGGACCTGCTGAGTGCGGTAGCGACGCGCGACTCGGGGCAGGCGGCGAAACTCGGAGAGGCCTACAAAGCGCACCTGGCGAAGTGGGGCGAGGACCTGAATGAAGAGCAAAAGAAGGCGCAGGAGTTTGAGAACGAGGTAAAGGGGGCAGAGCGGCGGGCGACACGCTTCGACTTGGGAGAGGCATTGCTGGAGATCGGGTTGGTGATCTCGTCCATCACTTTGCTGACGCGACAGCGGCCGTACTGGTACCTGGGATCGGCTTTTGGGATTGCTGGGATTGTGGTCGCGGCAGCTGCATTTCTGGTGCGATGAGGGCTGGCGAGGTGCTGGTCTATTCCAGTGAAATTCTCTTCGGGCCGCTTAGGTGAACGGCAGAAGTACCCATGAGGAGACTACGGGAGAATTGCAGGAGGGATGGTAGGAAGAGTCGCGATCCGAGCAATTAGGTTCAAGAATGTTGCCCAGAAGGAATCGAACTTCCGACCTATAGATTCGTAATTATCACGTAACACAAGCAAGTTGTCATGCTAAGTAGATCATTTTAAACGAAGTAGGGACTCCAGCGCTTTTAGGTGCATGAACATCTGACCCTTATCGTCGACGGCTCCCCGGGCGTAGAGGTTACCTTGCCTCTCTGTGGGTTACGATGAGGGCAGTCCGCACAGAACGTCGCCATCTTTGTTGCGTATGGCTAAGCAGAATCAGCAACAGACAAAGAGAACGTGCGTCATACTCGCGTCATATTCTCGCAATACCTATACTTGTGTTTACACCTCTTGACTAGAGATCAACGGAAGATCAATCCTTCTCTTGCGCGGAAAGTCTTCGCTAAAGACCAGGGATGACATCCTGCACTCTTCTGCGATAATCGTGCGCGATCTCACGTGGAGGATGTTGATGTTTCGCTTCGCCGCCCCTTACTTGTTGTTCTCGGTCCCGGCTTGTATTGCTCAGGCCGCTACGCACTCGACAGTTTCATGTTCCGCTCCAAAGCCCGACTCCCGCTGCGAGGTCGTGTACAAAGACGGCAACCGAGTCACAACACTGAAAACCGAGCAGGCTGACATCACGGTTAGCCCGGTGGAGAGTATTGGCAAAACTGCCTATGGGCTTTATGTCACGGTCAAAAGTCATGTACACGCTCTAGATGTGGACCCCGAAAACTTCTATCTTGGCCAGAATGACAAGACGGTTCTCAGAGTCACACCAGCGGCCATCGCGCTCAAGGACGTCGAAAAAAGTGAGCTGCGCCACATGATCGTTCCTAATATGCTGGGAGGCGCTTTTGACAATAGGCCAGCATTCGTCACTCATGTTGACGCCAGCGGCGACAGCACAACCGTGGTGGACACGGCAGGCAATGCACACGGGACCAATCGGGCACGCGCCGTTATCGAACAGTACAAGAATGCAGAGAAGAATTCACTCAAGCACAACACACTTAATGAAAACGAAGCAGTTGGCGGTTATGTGTACTTCGTACATGCCAAGGACAAGCATGGAGAGCTAGAGGCGGTATCGACACGATTGGACATCGGGGATACTACCTATCTGTTCTGAAACTTTGTCGCAGAAAAAGGCTCAGCTTAGCTGGTTGATTATTTCGTCCTATCGTGGCTTAGGCTCTGGTTACTGTAAGTTGTTGATTTTGTGGTGCGCCCAGAGAGATTCGAACTCCCGACCTATTGATTCGTAGTCAATCGCTCTATCCAACTGAGCTATGGGCGCTTGGGGTGGTGCTACAGACTTTCTTACGATACCAATTTCCATCTGCCTGTGCAACGGTCGTGGTGGGCTCGCGCGTTACTTTGCCGGGACCACCGGCTGAGCGGCAAGAGCTTCATCTGGGTGCTCGATCGGCGATTGTGGGGCGATGAGAGGCAACTCATTCAGAATGCTGATGCCGCCCCGGCGTAATAATTGTGTGATGGAGGAGGTATTGAGCCGGGTGGCGTCGTACTCGACGCGGACCGTCTTCTGCGCCTCATCGATCACCACCCGCCGGATACCATAGACCTCTTTCAGCTTTCCGAGGCCGAGCATGGCTGCTTCGTTGGGGTGAAGTTCGTAGCGGTACAGGACATCCATCGTCGTCATAGGTCGATGATACCGCAGGGAGTGCGGTGTGCTGGGCAGAGACGAACAGCGGATCTCTCCACTCCGCCGATCTCGCTGCGCGAGATGGCTTCGGTCGAGATGACAAGAGTTTGGTTCGAGGTGGAGCAATGCAGTGGTTTTTGATTCTGATCAATTCAGATCATTACAGGCGGCTGAGGTAGGACAGGATCTCCGGGCTGGTCCAGTTCTGGGGACCGATGAACTTGCGACGGATGACGCCGTTGCGATCGATGATGTAGGTCTCCGGGTAGCGAAAGGTGCCGTAGAGCGCGTTAGCGCGCTGCTGCTGGTCTTCAACGGTCAGTAGTTCGACGGGGTGCTCCGTCAAGAAGCTACGGTAGGCGGCGGTGTCGTCGTCTGTGCTGACAGCCAGGACTGCAATCCCCGGCATGGTCTTCTGCAGGGCGGTCAGCGAGGGCAGCTCTTCGATGCAAGGGGCGCACCAGGTGGCCCAGAAGTTGAGGACCACGACTTTGCCGCGGTATTGATCAAGGCGAACCGTGCGAGTCGCATCCGAGACCGTAAAGTCTGGCGCGAGCTTGCCGGTCTGGGTGGGGTGGCTTCCGCGATCGCACCCCACGCCGCAGCCAATCAGGAGCAGCGTGGCGGCACAGGCGAGGAAAGGCGAAGATTGCGGCACCTTTCTATAATACCCAGTGGACTCCAGGAATACCCAGTGGTCTTCAGGATGTGTAAGGACACCAAAGCAGACAATGAAGCCGAATGCCCGGGCCGCACATCCATACAACAGCAAAAGAGCTGAGAGCGTTGGCCAACGATGATTTTATTGACCAGGAAAGCCGAGTTTTCCGCAGCGCATTACTACTGGAACAAGCGCTGGACGGATGCGGAAAACCATCGCGTCTTCGGCAAATGCGCAAATCGTAACGGACACGGTCACAATTACACGCTCGAGGTGACGGTGGCCGGGGAGATCGATCCAGAGACCGGGTTTGTGGTCGACCTAAAGCAGCTGAAAGATGTGCTCAATCGCGAGGTGGTCGACGTATACGATCATCGGCACTTGAACCTGGAGATTCCGGAGTTTGCCGAGCGTATGCCAACGGCCGAAAACATCGCCATCAGCGCGTGGGAGCGGCTCCAGGGAAAGATCGCCGGAGCCACGCTGCATCGGGTGCGTGTCTACGAGATGCCGGACTTGTTCGCCGACTACTATGGTGAGCGATGAAGGCGCACTTCACACGCCGCTATCGGTTGAGTGCGTCGCACCGGCTGCACTGCGCGAGCTACTCCGACGACCGGAATCGCGAGACCTACGGGAAGTGCAACAACCCGCACGGGCATGGGCACAATTACTTGATCGAGGTGACGGTAAGCGGGCCCGTCGACCCGGAGACCGGGATGGTGATTAACATGGTTGAGCTCGATGATGTCGTGTGGCAGAACGTCGTCGACCGGTTCGACCACACCAATCTAAATCTCGACCCGGCCTTCGCCGCAGAGGTGCCCACGACAGAGAACCTGTGTCGTGCCGTGTATCAGCTGCTCAAGCCCTCCATCGCGGCGGCGCACCTGGAGCGGGTGCGGATAGAAGAGACCAGCAACAATTTTTTTGAGTATGCGGGAGAGCAGACCATTGGCTGAAGCAAAAACAAAAGAAGTACACAGCGGTGCGTCTCTGGATGAGAAGACCGGAGTGCAGATCGCGGAGAGCCAGCGGCCAGAGGCGCTGACGCAGTTCTCGACCGAGCAGCTCTACGCCGAGCTGCTCACGCGCTTCGATGAGGACCCCTCGCGCAATGGACTGCTGAAGACGCCGGAACGCGTGGCGAAGGCAATGTCGTTCCTGACCAAGGGCTATCGTGAAGATCCGATGGAGATCCTGCGGGCGGCGCTCTTCGATGTGGACTACGACGAGATGGTGATCGTCAAAGACATCGAGATGTATTCGTTGTGCGAGCACCATATGCTGCCTTTCTTCGGCAAGGTGCACGTGGCGTACATCCCGAACGGCAAGGTGGTCGGTCTGAGCAAAATTCCGCGGCTGGTGGATGTATTCGCGCGGCGGCTGCAGGTGCAGGAGCGCATGACGCGGGAGATTGCCGATGCCATCCAGGAGGCGATCGCTCCGCAGGGCGTGGGCGTCGTTATCGAGGCGCGGCATCTCTGCATGATGATGCGCGGGGTAGAGAAGCAAAATTCGTCGACCGTGACTTCGGCGATGGCTGGCGTCTTTCTGGAGCAGAAGACGCGTGGGGAGTTTTTGTCGTTGGTGCGGGAGCGTTCGCAGAACATGGTGTGAGGTTCACCGCGAAAGTGCGGAGAAGGAGCGAGAGCAAGGGAAATCTACCGCTTATAGTTAGTGGAGTGAATGGACTGCTGGTAGTAGATAAGCCGGGTGGTATGACCTCGCATGATGCCGTGCTGCGGGTGCGGCGTGCTACGGGCGAGCGATCGATCGGCCATCTGGGGACGCTTGATCCAATGGCGACGGGGGTACTGCCGCTGCTGCTGGGAAAGTTCACGCGGTTGGCACAGTTCTTTGGCAAGCTGGAGAAGGAATACACGGGAGCGATCCGGTTCGGCTTTGCCACAACAACTTACGATGCCGAAGGCTCATCAGTTGATGAGCGGTGCTTCCAGATGCCAGCCGATGCCTGCGTGCGCGAGGAGGCCGCGCGGCTTACTGGGTTAATTGAGCAGATGCCGCCCGCTTTTAGTGCGAAGAAGATCGGGGGAAGGCCGGCGTACGAGCTGGCGCGGAAGGGTCAGGAGGTCGCTCTAAAGGCTGTGCCGGTGACGGTGCATACGTTTGAAGTGGACCAGCTCGTGGGTAACACAGCGGCGTTTCGCGTGAGGGTATCGGCGGGCGGCTACGTGCGCTCGCTCGCGCACGATCTGGGCCAGGGGCTGGGGTGTGGTGCGCACCTGGCTTCGCTTCGGCGGGTGGCGGCTGGGCCTTTTACGATAGAGGACGCTTGGTCACTGACGGAGATCGAGGCGCGCGCTCAGTCACCGGATGCATTGGCGGAGTACATGCCGCATCCGCGAACGTTGCTGCCCGAATTGCCGTGCGCCACGGCCGATGCATTCACGGCGGGACGATTGCGCAACGGCAACTTGGCGAACCTGCCGGAGTATTCACAGGCTGAGTTGGTGAAAATTTTTGTAGGGCGGCACGATCTGCTGGGAATCGGACGAAGAATCGCAGGGACGCTCTTTCAGCCGATAGTCGTGCTGAGTTAAGGCTTCTTCAGCAGGGGTGTCACGAGCGGCAGAAGATTGCGCGCGACCTGCGTGTTGCCCTGGGCGGTAGCGTGCATTCCGTCTTCCTGCATGCCGCCGGGGACGCCATAGACGTCCTTGAGCAGAAAGGGGAGCAGTGGCAGATGTTCCTGCCGGGCGAGCGAAGAGTAGATGTCATTGAACTGCTGGATATAGTCCGGGCCGTAGTTGGTAGGCAGGGTGATGCCGCCGAGGACGACCTGGGTGCCGGAGCGTTTGAGGGTGCTGACGATCGTCTGAAGGTTCTGTCGCGTAGCACTGATAGGCAGACCGCGAAGACCGTCATTGCCGCCGAAGGCGACGATTACCACCATGGGATGAAGGGCGGTGACGTCTTCTACCCGGTCCGCTCCGTCCTTCGTAGTGTTGCCGCTGATACCGGCGTTAACCACGCGGTAGCGGAAGCCCTTCGCGTCGAGGTCTTTCTGGAGAAAGTCTGGGTAGCTTTGTCCGGCATCTGCGCCGTAGCCGGCGGTGAGGCTATCGCCAAACGCGACGATGATGGGGCGCGTATCCGATTGCGGTGCATTCGCGGCGGAGTTCGGAGTGGCCATCGCGGGCGAGGCGGTCTGCGTGGCTGATGACGCTTCGGAAGGCCGCGGGGTTTGGTGGCATCCACAGAGCGCGACGGCCATGAGTGGCACGACGAGGGCGGACAGGCGAGACTTGAGACACAGCTCCACAGTGCAACTTTAGCAGTTCGGCGGCTCGCGGCGGCGGAGTCAACAGTGATAAGTACGAGAGGAATGGCAAGCATCGCATGATCGAAGTACGTGGGTTGAAAAAGTCGATTCGCAACGGCACGCGCACAGTCGATATTTTGCGGGGCATCGATCTGATGATTCCCGCGGGGCAGTTTGTGGCCATCATGGGCGCCTCCGGCAGCGGTAAGAGCACATTGCTGGGTTTGCTGGCGGGGCTCGATGCGCCGAGCGAAGGCGAGATCCTGCTCGACGGGTTTGAGATAGGCCGCTTGAGCGAAGACGAGCTGGCGCAGATGCGCGGGCAGAAGGTGGGGTTTGTCTTTCAGTCGTACCAGCTGATCCCGACACTCACGGCGCTTGAAAATGTGCTGCTGCCCTTCGAGCTGAACGGCTCGGGCGATGGCCGAGCGCGTGCGACAGAGTTGCTGACGAGTGTGGGCCTGGAGGAGCGGCTGCATCATTACCCAGTCCAGTTGTCAGGCGGCGAGCAACAGCGCGTCGGGATAGCGCGGGCGTTCATGTTGAATCCGCCGATTGTCTTTGCGGACGAGCCTACGGGCAATCTGGATACGCGGAATGGCGAGCATGTGCTGGAGCTGCTGCTGGGGCGCAACCGCGCGAGCCGGACGACGCTGGTGCTGGTGACGCATGATCCACTGATCTCCGCGCGCGCGGAACGCCGGATTATCCTGCGCGACGGGCTGGTGGTTGCGGATGAGACGGTTCGAGGCAAAGTTAATGCAGACGAGGTGGAGGCGTGAGCGCGACCGGTACGGCTGCCGGTCTGACGAAGGCGCAGGCCTTGAACTGGAGCTCGGCAGCGAAGATTGCCTGGCGCGAATTTACCGCGGCGAAGACGAAGTTCCTATTTGTAATCATCTCGGTGGCAATTGGCGTGGCGGCATTGACCGGGGTGCGTGGCTTCAGCGATTCCTTTGAGAAGACGCTGCGCACCCAGGCCCGGACGATCATGGCGGCCGACCTTTCCGCCCGCATGTTCCGCATGCCTACCGACAAAGAGGCAGCGGCGTTAAATCGACTGACGGCCGAAGGCGCGGACCGCACGGTCGTGACCGAGATGGTCTCCATGGTTTCGACGCCGAGCGATCCCATACCGCTGCTGGTGTCGTTAAAAGCAGTCGACCCAAACAAGTACCCCTTTTACGGATCGTTCGGATTGCGCCCAAAGGCGTCGTTAGCAACGCTGCTTACACCAGCGACGGTGGTGGTGGGCGAGGACTTGCTGATTCGGCTGCATGCGCAGGTAGGCGATGCATTGAAGATCGGCAACGCGAACTTCCGCATCGCCGGCGTGGTGACGCGCGAGCCAGACCGCATGAACTCGACCATGGGCCTGGGACCGCGGGTGCTGATCACGCAGGCGGGGTTGCGCGAGAGCGGTCTGCTGCAGGCGGGAAGCCGCGCGGGGCAGCGTTTTCTCTTCAAACTCAACCCAGCGCGACAGGGCATCAGCGCAGCGCGCGCGGAGGTGGAACACATTCTGCCCGAGGCGCAGGTGGCAGACTACCGCGAGGCGAACCCGGCGCTGACGCAAGGGCTGGATCGCGCGACCGCGATCCTGAGCCTGATCTGCCTGGTCGCAATGGTGCTCGGGGCGATCGGCGTGGCGATGGCCATGCGCGCGCACCTGGAGCAGCGCATGGATATTCTGGCGATCATGAAGTCGATCGGCGCGCGCTCGTCGGACATTCTGCGCATTTATCTGCTGCAGACGCTGGCGCTGGGAGTGGCCGGCGGCATTATAGGCATGCTGGCCGGCTTTGGTGTGGAAGAGATCATGCCGTTGCTGGTGACCAAGCTGCTGCCGCTTAAGGCGACGCTTCACCTGCCAATTCGCGCTGGGCTCGCCGGTCTGGGTACGGGTGTGTTGACGACGCTGCTCTTCTGCCTGCCGCCGCTGCTCGATGTGCGGCGTGTGAAGCCGAACCTAGTGCTGCGGCGTATGGTGGAGGAGACGCCGAACGAAGATCTGCGCACACGGTGGAAGAAGCGCAAGGCGCAGTGGATCGCGACTGTTGTCATCGTGCTGGCACTGGCAGGGATCGCTGCTGGGCTGACCAGTTCGTGGATGGTCGCGGAGTGGTTCACAGGCGCACTGTGCGCCATTCTCGTGTTTCTTCTGGCGTTCTCCTCGGGCGTGCTAAAGCTGGTCCGGGGTTTTCTGGTTAAGACGCGGCTGCATCTGCCGTCGGCTGTACGGCAGGGACTTTCGAATCTGTACCGGCCGGGCAATCAGTCGGCTGCTGTGCTGACCGCGCTGGGTGCGGGTGTGATGCTGATCCTCGCGGTCTTCCTGATGCAGAGCTCCATCATCCGCGAGATGCAGACCACGCTTACTGGAAGCATTCCGAACGTCTTCCTGATCGACATCAGCACGCAAGAGTTGGCGGGCGTGCAGCAGTTGATGGCGCACCAGGCGGGACTGCGCAAGATCGGCGACAGCACGATGGAGGTGCTGCCGGTGTTGTCTGGACGCATCGAGTCGATCGACGGCAAGGATGCGGAGGCGCTGAAACTACAAAACTATCCGAAGCACCTGTTGCAGGCAGTGAATCTGACGTGGTCTGAGATCGTGCCAGCCGGGACCAAAGTCCGGCAAGGGAAGTGGTGGACCGCAAACAACGCCAACGCGGTCGCTGTCTCAGACCACGTAGCGAAGCGGCTGAAGCTGAAGGTGGGCTCGCAGATTGTCTTTACCTCGGCGGAACGCACGATCCCGGTTCGTGTGGCGGCGATCTTCGAAAATGACGGCCAGCATATCTATGGGCGCAACGAATTTATGCTGCCGCCGGCGGCGCTGAAGGGACTGCCGGTAGTCTGGTATGCGGCGGCGCACATCGACACGCCGAAGATCCCGGAGATGCAACGGGCGCTCTTTGGGGCGTATCCGACGGTGACGGTGATCAACATCGCCGATGTGCTGGATACGATCCAGGATGTGGTGCGGCAGATCACCATCATTGTGCGCTTCTTAGCCGGATTTTCGATCCTCTCGGGAGCGGTGATCCTGGCGTCCAGTGTGGCCAGCACGCGCTTCCGGCGTATCCGCGAGGTGGTGGTGCTGAAGACACTCGGTGCGAAACGCGGGCGGATCTCGACTGTTTTCAGCGTGGAGTTTGCGTTTCTGGGGTTGCTCGCCGGGGTCGTGGGCGCGATCTTTGCGAATCTGCTGGCGGCGGTGCTGCTGCACAAGCTCGATGTGGTCTACCACCTGCAATGGTGGGCGAGTCTAGCGGCGATGTTGGGCACAGCGTTGCTCGCCATAGCGACGGGATGGCTGGCGAGCTACCGCATTCTGGGGCAGAAGCCGCTGCAGGTGCTGCGCGAGGAGTAGCACTGCTTTCACCACAGAGAGCACAGAGGACACAGAGACTCACGTCAAGATGGGCCACCCGCCTCTGTGTTCTCTGTGGTGAGTCTTTATGAAGTCAGCTGCTCAACTCCAGTGCGCGCGGTCCCCACTTGCGAGCCATGAGTGGCACTAGGAATAGGATCGCGAACACTGTTGTGATCGTGCCGCCGACCACGACACGGGCCAGTGGCTGTTGCGTTTGCGACCCGATGCCCGAAGCGATAGCCGCGGGAAGCAGACCGAGGCAGGCCGCGAAGCAAGCCATGACGATGGGGCGCATCTCGTCGATGGCCCCGCGCACCACACCGGCTTCACCGCTGACCGTTTGCTGCACGTGACGTATGCCGCTCAGGAAGACCACCGTTCCCAGCGTGTTTAACCCGAGAAGCGAGGTGAAGCCGACCGCCGCCGAGATGCTAAAGGGCGTGTGCGTAAAGTACAGCATGAGGATGCCGCCAATAGCGCCAAAGGGGAGCGTGGCCAGCACAATGAGCGCATCGCGCAAGGTCTGAAAGAGCAGATACAGCAAGAGCAGGATGATGATGAGTGAGATAGGGACGATGATCGCGAGGCGCCGTAGCTCTTTCTGCAAGCTGTCATACTCGCCGGCCCAGGTGTAGGTGTAGCCCGCAGGCAGTTTGATCTGACGGCTGAGTTCGCCCTTCAATTGCTCGATGGTGCTCTTCAGATCGCGGCCGCGCACGCTGAATTTGATGGGGATATAGCGCCGTCCGCCCTCGCGGTAGATCATAAAGGCGCCATTGCGCAGCGAGACTTCAGCGATCTGGCCTAGTGGGATCTGACCGCCGGCCGGGGTCGGCAGCAGGATGGCGCGAATGGTCTCGGGTGTATCACGGAAGGGCTGATCGTAGCGGATGGCGAAGTCAAAGCGGCGTTCGCCTTGGATGATTTGCGTCACGGGAGCGCCGCCCACAGCCGCCTGGATCGCGTTGTTGACGTCGCTCGGCGCGATGCCGAAGCGCGCGGCCTCTGGGCGATTGATCGTGACCATCAGGCTGGGCTGACCATCCACGTGGAAGACGCCAACATCTGTCACCCCGGGCACTTTTTGCATGATGCCATGAATCTTGTCCGCATTTTTGGTCAGAATCTCGAAGTCGTCGCCAAAGAGTTTGAGTGAGTTTTCGCCCTTGACGCCGGACATGGCTTCTTCCACGTTGTCCTGAATATTTTGAGAGAAGTTGAAGTCGATGCCAGGATACTGCTGGAATCGTTTGCTCACCGAGGCGATCAGCTCCTGCTTGCTGCCGTGGAACTGCGAACGCCAGTTGCCTGCGGGATTGAGATCGGCGAGGAACTCGATGTTGTTGAAGGTACTCACATCGGTGCCATCGTCGGGTCGGCCCATCTGTGAGAGGACCTGGGTGATCTCGGGATACTGGCGCAGGGTGGCGCGTATGTCATTCTCGAGCTCCGCCGATTGCTGGAAGGAAATGTCCTGCTGCATGGTGGCGCGGATCCACAGATTTCCCTCTTCGAGCGCCGGCATGAACTCGCCGCCAGTGTCCGTAAAGGCCAGCATGGCTAGACCGAGCGCGACCAGGGCGACGATCCAGACGAAGATGCTGCGGCGAAGCGTGAAGGCGAGCGCCCGCTCGTAGCGCAGCCGAATGAAGCGAATGAGAGGGGTCTCGGAGTTTTCCGACGCCTTTTTAGGCGCGGAGACATAGCTTAGTACGGGCGCGAAGAGGAATGCGTAGAGCAGAGCGCCGATGAGCGCAAAGCCGTAGGCCTGCGACATGGGGCCGAAGATCTTTCCCGGAACGCCCTGCATGGTGAAGAGCGGGATGAACGAGACCAGGATAATGAGCGTGGAGAAGAGAACCGGCTTCGCGCCCTCACCCACGCCGGCGACGATGAGCTCCGCGAGCTGATCGTTTCCGGTGCGACGGCTGAGCTTACGGTATACGTTTTCCAGAATGATGATGGAGGCATCCACGAGAATGCCGAAGTCGATCGCGCCAATCGAGATCAGGTTTGCCGAGCTGCCGGAGAGTGCCATAAGGCCGAAGGCAAAGAGTACGGCAAAGGGAATGGTGAGCGCCGCAATGGCAGTGATGCGTACATCGCCGAGCGTAATGAAGAGCACCAGCGTGACCAGGATCATGCCCATGAGGACGATGTGCTTGACGGTGTCCGTCGTCACGTTCACCAGGCGGGAACGGTTGTAGATGGTTTTGATCTGCATGCCGGGGGGTAGCAGGTTGTGCAGGTTGAGCTCGTCGATCTTGGCGCGCAGCGCGGTCAATGCCGGAAGCGATTGCTCGCCCTTGTTGAGCAGCACTATGCCCTCGACGATATCTGGATCTTCGTTGTAGCCAACCTTGCCCAACCTCGGCTGGTGGCCTTCCTGGACGACGGCCACATCGCGCAGCAGCACAGGTGTGCCGTTCCGGGTGGCGACGACGATGTTGTTCATGTCGCCGAGCGACTTGAGCAGTCCGATGCCGCGGACATTGACGTTCTGGCTGCCCATGGTCAGGTAGTTGCCACCGGCATTGGCATTGCTATTCTGTACGGCGGCGATGACCTGCGTCATGGTGACGCCAAGCGAGAGCAGCTTATTAGGGTCGAGCTCCGCCTGATACTGCCGCGTGGTACCGCCAAAAGTGGCGACGTCAATGATGCCGGGTACCTGCTTAAGCTGGCGCTGAACGAACCAGTCCTGGGTGGCTTTGAGTTCGTTCAGGCTATAACCCGGGCCGATCAACTGGTAGCGATAGATCTCGCCGACCGGCGACTCTGGTGAGAGCTGTGGCTGCAGGTTGTTCGGCAGGGTGAGCGATTGCAGGTGATTCAGCGCCTCCTGCCGGTCGCGGAAGTAGTCGGAGCTGAAGTCGAAGTAGACCTTCACATCGCTCAGGCCAAAGATACTGGTGGAACGGATCTCGGTGATCTTGGGCGTGCCGTTGAGTGCCGTCTCGACCGGGATGGTGACCTGCTGTTCCATCTCTTCGGCGGACCACGCGGGATTTTGCGTGATGAACTCGACCATCGGTGGTGATGGGTCTGGGTAGGCCTCGATGTCAAGTTTGCTGAAGCCGAAGATGCCGACGGCGAGCGCGGCGACAAAGAGGATGAGGACAATGGTGCGAAAGCGTAGAAGCGTGCGGACAAGACTCTGCATGGCCGGCTACTCCGCCGCCGCGTTGCGCAGCAGTTCTGAGCCGGTGCTAACGATGCGGTCGCCATCGGCAACGCCACCTGTGACTTCGATGGTGGCGTCGTAGACGGCACCAAGCTGCACATCGCGCCGGATGTACTTGCCCGGGCTACTCTGGAGAAAGAGGTAGGTGGTTATGCCATCGCGAATCACCGCGGTTGCCGGAACGACGATGGCGGTGCGAGCTTTGTTTGTAACCGCAACGGTGGCGTACATCTGCGGCTTGAGTCTGTGATCCCGGTTGGGGAGGACGACGCGCACTTTGAGCGTGAGCGTGACAGGATCCACGGCATCGGAGACGTTGTCCACGCGTCCGTGATAGACGGTGTCATAACCCGCGATGCGGATGTCCACCGGTTGACCGGCGCGTACGGCCTTCACGTCGCGAGAGAAGAGATCCGCGATAATCCAGATAGTGTCGATATTCGCGATCGTAGCAATGGGTGTGGCATTGTCGAGCGAACGCTGCAGCTCGCCGCTCGCGGTGTTCACGTCGAGCACGACTCCGGCCAGAGGTGAACGCAGGGCGACCATGCTGGTGGTGTCGGCTTCGTTGTAGCCGAGGATATGGAGGGTCTGCCGGGTGCGGGCCAGCTCGGCGTGATCGGCATTGTCCAGAGCGGCCAGATCGTCATAATCTTTCTGGGCCAGCACCTCGTGTTTGAGAAGTTCCTTTGCTCGATCCAGTTGCAGGTCTGCGCGGGCCACTTCGATCTTGGCCTTCTCGTAGTCGGCCCGCGCCTGCGTAAGCTCTGTGCTTTGCAGCATGGCGATGATCTGATCCTTCCGGACCTCCTGCCCGGGCAGCACGCGTAGTTGCAGCACGCGCCCACTTATGGGCGGGTAGATATGCACGACGGCCGTGGGATTGGCCTGGACGCGCGCGGCGAGCGGCAGTTGATCTGTAACCTGCTTCGGGTGGACGACGACCGTGTCGAGCACGCGAACGGCCGGGGGTGGCATATCGGCCGGGTCGGGTTGTTTGTCATGCTTGCAGGCGGTAAGCGGCAGGACGGCTGCGGCGGCAAAAAGAAGCCAAAGGATCTTGCTCATGGGACGATCTCCGTGGCGGCGGCAAAGCTAAGCTGGTGCAGGCTTAACCAGACCTGCATGTTGGCATTGAGTGCGTCCAGATTCACCTGGCGGTACTCCTGCAATGCGCTGAGGTAATCGAGGAGAGTCGTGCTACCACGCCGATAGCTGAACTCGAGATTGTCACGCACCTCTTTTGCCTCGTCGAGGTAGTGGCCGTTGTACCGCCGCGCGCGCGCGCTGGCATCTTCGTACCCGGCCCAGGCCTGGTCTACGTCCGAGCCCACCTGGTTGCGTGCGGCGAGCTCCGCGAAGCGGCTGGCCTGTGCCTCGTACTGAGTGCGCTCCTTCTCACCCTGATTGCGATCGAAGATGCGCAGCGGGAAACCCACCTGAAAGCCGGCTGAGTTGGCATTGCCCGCTCGGTCGTACTCGGCTTCAAGCACGGGATCAGTGGTGCCGTTTGCGTAGGCGAACTTCACATTCGCGTCCGCAAGTGTAACGGACTGCCGCGCGGCAAGGTAATCGGGCCTGGCCAACAGCGCCCCCGCCTCAATCTGGGGCAGGGTAGTGGTCAGTGCAGGCGGCGTCAGAGTGCCCGTGATGTCAAAGTTGGGGACGGGGTGCTCGGCGCCGAGAAGTGTCTGCAACTGCTCACTGGCCTGGATCAAAGCCGTATGAGCGTTGTCGTAGTCGGACTCGAATTGCGCAAGCTGGAGATCGATGCGTTTGAAGTCAGTGGCATCGATGTCGCCGACTTTCAGCCGCTCGCGGCTCAGGTCGACGATCCGCCGGTAGTCGTTGAGGTTGTCCTGCGCTAACGCAAGCGCTCCCTTGGCGGTGAGCATTTGCGTGAACGCCTGCTTCACACCCAGCAGCAGTTGACGCTCCTGGTCGTGCAGCTGACTGCGGGTCACATCCGTTGTGGAGTGGGCTACATCCAGCCGCCAACGCCGCTTCTGGCCGCGTTCAAAGAGCCGAGAGATCTGCGCCGCGTAGAAGTAGGGATTGTTCGCATTTGCCGGCAGCGTCACATCGGAGCCGACCAGGTTGAGATTCGGGTTCACACGCAGTCCTGCGGTGATCTCGGTCGCCTTGGTTGCAGTGACGTGGGCTTGGCCGGCAAGCAGGGCCGGGTTGTGCGCGCGGGCGAGATCGAGGGCCTGCGCCAGCGTGAGTGGGCCAGCCGCGGACGGAGGTGGCGGTACGCCCTGGGCGCGGAGCATGGGGACCCGAACTGATAAGGCCGCTAACCCGAGCGAGCAGGCAAGAAGCACGTGTTTCATCATGAAGAGATAACTCGGGAACTACGTTCTCAGTGCGAAGGATTAGGCGCCCAGATAGAAGAACAGGTTGCGCCTAAAGGTTTGCTAAAGAACCCGTAAAGAAGTCGTAACGCAACCGGAAAGGGAACGCCGCGCGCAGTGATTTTTGGGCGATTACGCCTTTAAACTGCGTAACATTCCTACGGGTTTAAGCGGCGCTAGTGAAGGGAGGGGGGCGGCTGTCCGCGGGATGAATGACACCCCGGAGCTGGCGCGCTGCGCCGGGCAGCGTGGCACGTGCTGTGGCAACCGAGGCGGGAGCGCCCAGGAGGTCGCCTCCGAGCAGCGAAGGCAAGATCACCGAGGGCACAGCCAGCATCGCGCGATGAATCAGGTCTGATCCGGTGCCCAAGCGTACGGCGTGTTCCGTTTCAGCCAGGGCTGGAGTAGACATCAGATCGTCGGTGACGGAGATGACCGGGAAGAGAAGGATTATCAGAAGAAGAACGGCGGTCAGCTGAATACGCCGGGAGGGCAGCACGCTGGTCCGGCTCAACCCGGTCCGCCTTAACGAGGAACGGCGGAGGATAGCCGACCACGCACACAGCATTGCGATCGAGACCAGGAGCCACGCGATGTTGAAGAAAGATTCCACGCCTGAGCAGATTGTAACCGAAACGTGAAGCGTGCTTTGTAAGCGGGGAAATTGCTGTGTGCGAGAGGTTTAGAGCGGAGTGCGAATTGACCGGAATGCCCGATGCACTTAGTATGAGTGAGGAGCTGAGGCCACTCGCCCCTTTTAAAGATTGCCCCCTCGTTCAATGGTAGGACAGCTGCCTCTGGAGCAGCATATCGGGGTTCGAATCCCTGGGGGGCAACCAGTGATAAGAAAGCACTTGCCCTTCCTGCCATCTACGAGAAAGTCTCTGACGTGAACATTCCGCTCGGGAATCTGCCGGAATCCGCGGCTACACACCGTGCCCTGCTCGCGCAGAGCCCGGCCCAGAAAAATGCGATCCGCGCAGGCTTCCATGCCTTCAGGTTCAGCGCAAACCATCACGCATGCGAGCAGCGTGGCGTACAACGCCATGTTGAAGTACTTGGGTCCGGAGGCGTTATGGCCCGCTGTTTACCGGAAACAGCGGGCCATAACTACGCAGAGACTCTTTTTCGTAGACCTAGCGGCTATTTCTGCCGGTAGAAAATAAGCATGGAGCTCGGTGCGTCGGCTAGTTGAATCTGCAGATGGGCCAGGTCGCTACCCTTCATTTCCTTGGTAGGAGCCTTGTCGTAAGTGGTCCGGATCTCGACTTCGTAAAGGGCATCGGAATGGATGTGTTTAAGATCTAATTTCATCGTCGTGAATGGGCTTTTGGGCCGGCGCAGGACGATAGCCAGCCCGTCTTTGTTTTCGGGCCGTTCCCACTGCCACGCGGTCCAGGTATCCGCAGCCAAGCTGTAGGAAATGAGCGGATAGAAATCGCCATAGAAGTAAGGCTGCACCTCGCGGTACTCACCGATGGCCTGCTTGATCCAGGCAACCCAGGCGTCGTTGTCGACCCCGGCAGCCCCGGGGTTTGTTCCGTACCCCGCATCGTAACCTAGACGCATGAGATACAGATTTTCCGGCGTGGTATAGGGCCCGGGTTTCGTCCATGGCTTGGATTGGGTATAGCTCTCTAACGCCATATTCTCCGGCACCCAAGGCGCCAGAGCCTGGGTCTGCGCCTGCTCGGCGAGGGTGTCGAGGAATCCATGATCGGTTCGCCAGACGATGAAACTGCGTGACATCATTTCGATATCGATACGACGACCGCCACTGGCGCAATTATCAATGTGCAGGCCGGGATGTTGGGCCAGCAACTGGTCCCACATTTTGTAGAGGCCCTCGACGTGGGCGATCTCCGTCATGCCAATGCGGTCCGGCGTGTCCGCCAGCTCCCAATAGCGTTCCGGGGGAATATTGAAATCCTGCCGGTACCATGTCATGCCGAATTCAGTGATGAAACCGGAAACCATATCGGTGATCCCCTTGAGCGCTGCAGGATTGCCAAGGTTCGCCAGCGCCACGCCAGGATTCACCGGTCGATCGGTATGAAGGTACCAGTCGGGATGATCGTTGATAATCTTTCTGTTGGGCATGCTCGTCTCTGGCTCAATCCAGAGCGAAAAACCGAAGCCGGCGGCTTTGAGCGCATCTCCGAGCGGCTTGATACCGTTTGGATAATACCGGGGACTGGGAAACCAGTCGCCGCGATTCTTCCACCAGGGATTGGTTGGATCGGTTTCGGCCCCGAACGAATCGCCGTACCAACCAGCGTCGACGGCATAAACCTCGACTGGGATTTTGTGGTCGTGGACCCACTTGATGTAAGCGATCTTGCTGTCGATCGGCTCCGAGCCCCAACTGCCGAACACAATCGGCCCTCTCATGGGCTTGCCGTTGTCCTGGGGGGTGTAGTGCGCAAGAAGAAGACGCCGCCAGATGTTTTGGGAATCTTGCCAGTCGCCGTGGGCCCAACTCATAAGCACGATGCGTGGTGTGCGAATCTCCTCACCAGGATGAAGCAGCAGATGAGTCCTCTTCATGCCAGCCATCATGGCGATAGTTTTCCCATCCTTGGCATAAATAAAATCGGCCTTCCAACCGCCCGTCCACCCAATGGCTCCGATAAGTCCTTGGTCGCCGGTTTGCAGGTTAAAGAAGGGCAGAGTATTCCCGCTGGAGGGATTTCCGCCGGGAGATTCGAGATGATCGTTTTTGCCCGGGCGGAAATGCTCTTCCAGCGGTTTGAAATCCTCCGCGCTGGCGTCACTGCCCCGATCATGGCGGATGATGCAATCGCCGGGCGAAGATGCGATGACCCACTGCAATGGCAAGATGTTTTCGATAACAGGCGTGTCCGAGCGGCCGTCATTACGAAACCTAAGGACCCAATCGACAACGCCGGGGAAATCGGGATAAAGGCGGACCTCGGCGGTGACTTTGAGCTGGGTGGTCGGATCGGTATAGGAATAGCGATGAATCTGGCCGCTTCCCGCGGCCATATTTTCGCCCGAGGTCTGCCAAGTGGTCAGGAGCTGCGCGGATTCCTTACCACCATACTTGAAGGAGAAAGGAACGTGCTCCGGCTTCCATAGATCGGGAGAGGTGAGATCGGGGGCGACCGTCTGACTCAGCGCGCTGACGGTGCTGCCAGCGATAAAGAGGAAAATTAGAAGGGATTTGATGAAGCGTTTGGGTTGGAGCGACCGGGCTATCGACAAAACATGAAGACTTACTCGCTTCCTCCAAATTGATTTGGAATTTAATTCTGTAACCTGAAATATCGTCGGATGCAAAATAGCCTCCAGTTAAGGTTGGTCGGAAATCCTTTTTGGCCTCGAAAACAGGAGCCATCGTACACCCATTTGTGCCTGCTTGCGATATTCAAGCATTTTCATATGGAGCTGCTGCTGCGATCCGTGACGGCATCAGCCGCCTCAACGTCACCACTCCAGGCTTCAAACATTCGAAGGTACGATCCCGCGCGTGATGCTTCCTGTGGTTGGAAAAAGGGGAATGAGGCAGGCCTGCAGTGCATGATAGATGTCCGGCTTCCCGTAAAAGGGATTTGTATTCGGCTTGAGGTCCTCGTTGAGTTGAGGGCGCCAGCCATTATGATCCCGATCAATGAAATGCGCCGCACTGAAATTCCAGATCCGCCGGTACCAGCTCTCATAAACAACATCGCCATCGATCACGTTGAGGAACGCGGCTGCCCCGATGCCCTCGCAGCAGGGCCACCAGTAACGGTCGCGGATGCGCGGTGATCCGTCCCATTCAAGCGTGTAATAGAAACCGCCCTTTTCAATGTCCCAGCCATCCATCACCGCTTGGCGGAAGAGGTTCTTCCCGGCCTCCAGAAGCCAGTCCAGCTTGCGTCCCCCCAGTTCCCAAAGCTGCAGCAGCAGTCTTGTCCATTCAAGCCAGTGACCCGGCGTCGTGCCGTAGGGACGAAATTCGGAGTCTCCCGAATAGTCTCTGTCGGGCTGCCAATCGGCGGTGAAATGTTCCGGTAATCGCCAGTCGTTTTGCGCCGTGTGCCGCCGGATGATCAGATCAGCGATGCGCTCGGCCATGCCCAGATAGGTGGTGTCACCTGTCGCCTCAAAGGCCGCCATAAGCGCCTCTGTCAGATGCATGTTGGAATTCTGGCCGCGATATTGGTCGTAGGGTTGCCAGTTGCGGGTGAACTGTTCCGCCGCAGCGCCGTGTTCGTCATCCCAGAAACGCTCCCTCAGAACGCTCGAAATGTCAGTGAGGAGACGGTCGGCATCGGGATGGCCGGCAACCTTGGCGCTTGATGCTGCGAGCAGCACGAAAGCATGGCCATAGGCCTGCTTGGTGTCGTCGCTCGGTGCATCGTAGCCGACGCTCCAGAAATAACCGCCATTCACCGAATCGCGATGATCCTTCCACAGAAATTGCATGCCGTGATCGATGATCACGTCCGCACCGGGACGTCCGAGAAGATGCGCGATGGCAAAACAGTGGACCATGCGCGTCGTCGCATGGATCGGACGGCTCATCAGGCTACCTGGCTTAACACCGGCCATCATTGGCTTGCCCTCATCGTCGAGATCGAAGAAGCCGCCGAGCGGGTTGATGCTTCTCTTCTCGAAAAAGGAGAAGAGATTGTCGGCCTGCTGAAAGAGCCAGGCCCTATGACTCGGTAGCGTCAACCATTTCAAGGTGGTGTCAGTAAGAGTGAAGGATCTCATGATTCCCCCAAATGCAAGATTAGAATGAGTTCAAAGGCTGGCCCAGCCTAGAAATACTGATGGCACTCGATTGATTTCTTCTCTGGTTGAGCGGTTTCATTCGCGTGGAAAACGAGTTATCTTCTAGCTTTGTCCAGTTGTGGCATCATCGCGTTGAATGTAATTTCAGCGAAGGAACGACCTTGGCAGCCTGATCGGAACCACAGCGAGTTTTGTCTGGCTACCTACAACCACAATACCGCAGCTCGGCCCGAGTCAATAGTTTCTTGACTAAAGATGTCAAGTGTCACACGTGCTATGGATGCCGATCCGCCCGCTTTTTCTCCTGACTGAATTAGGTTCGGATGAGCGCCACGCAGCTTAGACACGGGTCGCCGTACAAGAAGCTTTTGAGAGTTGAGTGGCCGATCAGACGCTTGCAAGATATGTCAATGAACCCAGCACCTTGACAATGTTGCGCACGCAGGAGTCGCTGGTAGGGCGGATATGGCGCGCCGTCTGTCGAGTTCTGAGCCGATGGACGCAGCGAGGCAGTGGGTTAGCTGGGAGCATCTGAACGAGAATAGGAGAGCTGTGAGGATGAGTTACGTGCCAGATGCGAAGCGGTATGATGGAGTGGGGTTTCGGCGGTGCGGACGATCGGGGATCTTGTTGCCGCCGATCTCGCTTGGGCTGTGGCAAAATTTCGGTGGCGTTGATGTTTTCGAGACAGGCCGGGCGGTGATCCGGCGAGCGTTCGACCGGGGTGTGACGCATTTTGATTTGGCGAACAACTATGGGCCACCGTACGGGTCGGCCGAGGATAACTTCGGGGAGATTTTGCGAAAAGATTTTCGCGACTACCGAAATGAGCTCGTGATCTCGTCGAAGGCGGGCTGGGATATGTGGCCGGGGCCCTACGGCGTGGGCGGCTCGCGCAAGTATCTGCTGGCGTCCTTGGATGGAAGTTTGCGGCGCATGGGTCTCGAGTATATCGACATTTTCTATTCGCACCGGCCGACAATGGATGTGCCACTTGAAGAAACAATGAGCGCGCTCGTGCAAGCAGTGCGGCAAGGCAAGGCTTTGTATGTCGGCATCTCGTCGTACAGTCCGGAGCGGACACGGAAGGCGGCACAGATTTTAAAGAGCGAAGGTGTACCGCTACTGATTCATCAGCCGTCATACTCGATGCTGAATCGCTGGGTTGAGAAGGAGTTGCTGGGCACGCTGGAGGAACTGGGCGTAGGCTGCATTGCGTTTTCTCCGCTGGCCCAGGGATTGCTGACGAATAAATATCTAAACGGGGTACCGGAGAACTCGCGTGCAAAGGCTGAAGGTTCATTTCAGAAGGGTTTTCTGAGCGAGCAAAATCTCAATCGCGTAAGAGCGCTAAACGCAATTGCGAGTGGGCGCGGGCAGACGCTGGCGCAGATGGCGATTGCCTGGGTGATGCGTGAGAAGCGGGTTACCTCGGCACTCATCGGAGCGCGTAATGTTGAGCAGCTCGACAACTCGCTTGATGCGGTTAAGAAGCTCCAGTTCACGGATGCAGAGCTCAATGAGATTGATCGCTATGCGCAAGAGGGGGATATTGATCTTTGGAGAGGTGCCCGCGAGGGAGCCGTGTAGCGAATTGATCAAGACGAAACAGATTGACAACCTTCCCTGAATGTTCGCAATGTGCTGAACCTAGCGTGCGTTTGCACGGCAGTTATTGATCAGTATCTTCTGTCGCCTAATTCCGGATCGAACCACCTGTGGTCAAAGTTCTCTCGGCCCCGATGCCTCCAGCGGGGTAACACAGGTGACCTCTCAGAGCTCTGGCCAGCCACACCACAACTCTTCCGGAGCGCCTTACTGCAAAGCACTGGTTCTCATTTCTTTTACGATGGCCAGCCTGCAGGAGCTCCCGAATCGATCTCCAGCGCGATATCGGGACTTACGTAGAGACTACATTTCACTACACCGCCGCTGGCTTGGAAGTTATTTGCACCTAGCGCTGTTATAACGGAGCGATGCACCTAAGAACGATGGGAGATTGTCGGAAGATTTTTCCTTGAAGCATCGCGAGCCAGCATTTTCCAGCCAGAACCAAAGCCGGACGGACCACTGGTTCAACAAGACTGGCGCCAAGAGGTGTAGCCTATTTTCGTGAGCAAAGAAGAAGCCGCCGAGGTGCTCTCGATCGAGGGGCGCGAGGTCCGCGTGTCGCACCCCGACAAGCTCTATTTTTCAAAGCAGACGAAGCTTTCGAAACTTGACCTCGTACGCTATTACCTGTCGGTCGCGCCGGGCGCTCTCGCCGGAATCCAGGATCGTCCGCTCGTTCTCAAACGTTTCGTAAACGGCGCCGAGGGTGAGGCGTTCTATCAGAAGCGCGCGCCCGGTGAGCGTCCCTCGTGGCTGCGAACGGTAACGCTGTCATTCCCTTCGGGTCGCACTGCGGAAGAGGTCGTCGTCGATGATGCGGCGGGGCTCGCCTGGATCGTCAACTTGGGCTGCATCGAGCTCCACCCGCATCCGGTACGCTCCGCGGATCTCGAGCACCCGGACGAGTTGCGGGTCGATCTCGATCCCGGGCCTGGCGTCAGTTGGGCGGATGTGCGCCAGGTCGCTCTCGAGGTGAAGTCGCTCCTCGAAGATGCCGGGCTTCGCGGCTGGCCTAAAACCAGCGGCTCACGCGGGATGCACGTGAATGTGCGGATCGAACCACGCTGGACGTTTACTGAGGTGCGTCGTGCGGCGCTCACGCTGTCGCGTGCAGTTGAACGGCGCGTACCTGCCTTGGCCAGCTCGAAATGGTGGAAGGAGGAGCGGCACGGCGTCTTCCTCGACTACAACCAAAACGCGAAGGACCGGACGACGTGCTCTGCGTATTCTGTGCGCCCACTCCCCGACGCCCGTGTCTCCGCGCCCCTTCACTGGCATGAGGTCTCCGACTGCGAGCCAGCCGGCTTTACCGTACTCACGATTCCGGCCCGCTTCGCGGAGATCGGCGATCCGCACGCAGGCATGGACGACGCGCCCGGTTCGCTCGAAACATTGCTCGATCTCGCGGCAAGGGACGAGGCCGCAGGCCTTGGCGACGCGCCATGGCCGCCGCACTTCCGCAAGGTGGAGGGTGAAGCGCGGCGAGTAGCCCCCTCGCGTGCCAAGTCGGCCGCAAAGAAATCCATCGAGAAGTTACCGCGGACAAAGATGCCACTCCTGGTGGTCGCGAACTCTCCCGACAAAGAAGCCGCGCTGGCGGGTCTGGAAAGGTGGAAAAGCAGACATCCAGAGGTGGCCAGACTTCTGGCCGTGGATGATGTGCTGGTCGACTCCATGCGCGGCAGGTCCTCCACCTGGACCCGCATCCGAGCGAACCTGCGTCATGTGCCCGAAGCGCTCCGGCCACCGCAGGAAACTCCCGATCCGGATGACGATCCGACGCGTGCATAGCGCGTGAAGCGCGCTCCCAAAGAAGATGCGGAGCCCAAAGATGCGGAGCCCGAAGATGCGGAGCCCGAAGATGCAGAGAAGGATGCGTAAGCACCCTCGAGATTTCAGCGACCACTGGCGAAGATGGCCATCAGCTCCTGCGGCGGAACGACTTCGAGCTGGGCATAGGTGCAATCGCTCGGCCTCTTGTCCGTGCGCCATCTCCGGAACTGCGCCATATGCCGGAAGCGGCTGCCCTGCATGTGCTCGTAAGCGACTTCGACCACGAGCTCGGGTCGCAACGGCTCCCATGACAGGTCCTTGCCCTGACTCCAACGGCTCTGGCCACCCGGCATGCGATGCTCACCCCCATCGGTCGCGGCGCCCGGCTCTGCCCACCCTCTCCAGGGGTGATCGGCGAGTGCATTCTCCCGATAGGACGCCAGGTACTCTACCAGCTCATGGCGCTTCTCTAGCGTGAAGCTCGCGCAGACGCCAACGTGCTGCAGCGCGCCCGCATCGTTGAAAAGCCCGAGCAGCAGTGAGCCGACAGCTGGGCGCTCGCCTTTCTTGTACCATCGAAAGCCGGCAACCACGCAGTCGCAATCGCGCTCGTGCTTGACCTTAAGCATTACGCGCTTGTCAGGTTCGTAAACGCCTGAAATCGACTTGGCTATTACCCCGTCGAGACCCGCGCCCTCGAAGCGACGAAACCAATCCGACGCGACGCCTCTTTCGTAGGTAGCCGGCGTGAGGTGGATCGGTGGCGTCGCGGAAGAAAGCAACGATTGGAGCTCCTCGCGTCGAGTTCGGAACGGTTCGCCCCGCAAATCCCGGTCTCCTTCGCTGAGCAGGTCGAAGAAGACAATGGATGCCGGAGTTTGTTGCGACAGAAGCGTTACCCTCGACGCGGCGGGATGAATGCGGAGTTGGAGTGCCTCGAAGTCAAGCCCACCGTCCCTTGCGATGACGATCTCGCCGTCGAGCACGCAGCGGGCGGGCAACTGCGACCGCAATGGCTCGAGCAGCTCGGGAAAATAGCGGTTCAGCGATTTCCCATCGCGGCTCTGGATCAGGATCTCGTCTCCATCGCGGAAGATGAGCGAGCGAAACCCATCCCACTTCGGCTCGAAAATCCATGTTTCGCCCATCGGTAGTTCGCCAACTCGTTTGGCGAGCATCGGCAAGATCGGCGGGTTCACGGAAAGATGCACGCCTCATGTTATACCGCGCATACTAACGCCAGAGAGCTATTGGTCGTGCCGGCCGGAGGTTCAGACTATCAGGCTTTCCGGCGGACGTTTACCTGGCCTGTTCATCCGTACTTCTAAAATAGCCCAGTGACTCGCCGCCGATATTCCGCTCTTCTCGCCACCGTTGCCGCGGTGATCGCCTTCTGCCTCTGCTGGCTCCTCTGGCACTCGCGGCAAAAGGGGTCCGCTTCCGCGCCATCTTCTCCCGCCACAGCTCCCCGGTCTGTGACCGCAGCCAGTGCCCCCTCCGCCGATGACCTCGCCCCCACCCTGGTCTACGCGCACAATCTACTTCTTCGTAAAGGCCCCGACTTTCGCATTTACGTTCGCTGGATTCGTGGGCTGATGGTCCGCACTCGCAAGCAGGTCAATCCGTCTTTCGACGACCCCGAGTCCTTCGTCCTTGAAATCCAGAAGGGCATCATCCGCGCCAACATTGGCGACGTCAGCAACTTCCTCAACGTAAGCTCTCCGCGCGACGCCCCGCTCAAGAACATCACGATCCAGCCGGAAGGCGACCAGCTCAAGCTGCACGGCACGGTGCACAAGATCGTTCCTCTTCCCGTCGAGGTCGTCGGCAGGCTCAATCCCACCCCCGACGGTCGTGTGCAGTTCCACGTCACAAAACTCAACGTGCTGAAGATCCCGATGAAAGGCCTTCTCGGCAGCTTGCATATCGCACTTTCCGACATGGTTCACGCGAGCAATGTCCCCGGTATTCAGATCGCAGGCAACGACATCTTCTTCGATACGCAGAAGCTGCTGCCTCCGCCACACATCCACGGCGAAATCACCACCGTGCGCGTCAGTGTCCCAGACATAGAGGTGATCTATGGCAACACACCCAACGACGAGACCAGCCTCGCCCAGTGGCACAATTTCCTGCGGCTCCGCGGGGGCACACTTGACTTCGGCAAACTCACGATGCACCACGTCGATCTCACGATGATCGACGCCTCACAGGACCCCTGGTTTGACCTCGACCTGGTCAACTACCAGGCCCAGCTCGTGAACGGCTACACCCGCATGACCGCGCAGGCCGGACTCGAGATCTTCATGCCGGATCTGGACGAACAGGCCCCTAAGAAGGCCAGCAAGAGCGTTACTCTCGAATGGCTGAAAGACCGCAACCGCTCGGTCCCGCCAGACGTTCCAGTCAAGTAGCGCTCGCCTCCGCTTCGGCACGCAGCTCTGATGGTGTCTCTTCGTCTCTCGCCATCCCGAGCCCTAAATTCAACGAGCGCTGCAGGCGGAAGTAATGCTTCCTGCTTAGCTCACGTTACGGTTGAAGCATGCGCTCGGAGCAGCATTGGACTCCGAATCCCCTCAAGAATTGCGGGACGCTGATCGCGAGATTCCGGCTCGCAGACTTGTCTCAAGATTGCGATGAAACGAAGACTACACTTGGGCGGGCAGGCAAATGCTGCTAACCTTCACAAGTTCAAGCGATTATGTGAGGCAGCAATGACCTTGAAGCCAAGCCTATCCCCCTCGCCAAAGAACGGCAATGCGATGCCGCCACACGGGAAAACCGTAAGCGGCAATGGTAAAGTGGCCCACCTCGTCCGGGCGCATGATTGGGGTGCAACCTCGCTCGGCCCGATCGAGAGTTGGCCCGAAACCCTTCTCTGCTCCGTCAACCTGATGCTCGCCTCCCGCTTTCCCACCCTGGTCTTCTGGGGACTGGAAATGATCCAGTTCTACAACGACGCCTATCTTCCTCTCATGGGAGAGAAGAGCCCTGCGGCTCTCGGTCAGACCGCGCAGGAATGTTGGAAGGAAGCCTGGCACATCGTCGGCCCGCAGCTTGAGGCCGTGCTCACACGGGGCGAGACCACGTATCAGGAGAATGTAATCGTCCCAGTTGTGCGCAACGGGCAGCTACAGGATATCTACTGGACATATAGCTACAGCCCCATCTACAAGTCCGGTGGAGATATCGCTGGCATCTTTGTGGTCTGTCATGACATCACGGTGCAGGTTTTAGCCGCCCGGAATCTCCGTGAGAGCGAAGCGCGCGCTACCCGGATACTGCAGAGCATTGGCGATGCTGTCATCGTCACAGACGCCGAGACCTGCGTCGCCCGCATGAACCCTGTCGCTGAGACCCTCACCGGATGGACTATTGGCGAAGCAGAAGGTCAGCCGCTGGCCGAGGTCTTCCACATCGTCAATGAGGCCACCCGGCAGCTCGTCGAGGGCCCGGCGGACAAGGTGAAGCGTCTCGGGAGCGTCGTGGGCCTGGCGAACCACACCGTTCTCATCCGAAGAGACGGTACGGAAACTCCCATCGACGACAGCGGAGCTCCCATCCGCAACGATGACGGTGAGCTCTCCGGCATCGTCCTTGTCTTCCGTGACATCAACGAAAAGCGCGCTGCGGAGCGCGAACGGGATGCGATCGCGGAACGGTTACAGCAGGTGCTTGAGATTACAACGGACTCCGTATTGAGCATCGACCGGAATTGGCGTATCACGTACATGAACCCACCTGCGCTAATAGCCGCGTCGCCGATCAAAGACGCTGTCGGACGAGACTTTTGGCAAAGCTTTCCTGCGGCGGTCTATGAGGGATCGCCCTACGTTGAGCACTACTACCGGGCGATGAACGAGAGAGTGGCGGGAGAGTTCGAAGCGTTCTATCCAGACCCGCTGAATATCTGGGTTCACGTACAGGCGCGGCCAGCAAGGGACGGCATCGTCCTGTTCTTCCGGGATGTAACGGAGCAGAAGCGCGCGGCGGCTGCGCTCATGCAAAGCGAGAAACTTGCCGCAGTTGGGCGCCTCGCAGCCTCGATTGCGCACGAGATCAACAACCCACTTGAGTCCGTCACCAATCTTCTTTATCTGGCCCGCACCAGCAATGACTTCGAGCAGGTCCAGGAGTTTCTGGACACCGCCGAACGGGAGCTTCGTCGCGTCTCGGTCATCAGCAATCAGACGTTGCGCTTCCACAAGCAGTCCTCGAATCCGAGGCTCACTAACTGCGAAGATCTTTTCGAAGGCGTCTTGTCCATCTATCAAGGACGACTCGTAAATTCGCGCATCGAGGTGCTCAATCGCAAGCGGGCATTGCAGCCGGTCGTATGCTTCGACGGAGAGATTCGTCAGGTGCTCAACAACCTGATCGGAAATGCAATCGACGCAATGCATCCCAACGGCGGCCGGTTGCTCCTACGCAGCCGCGAAGCGACGGACTGGTCTACTGGCCGAAAGGGTCTCATGCTCACGATTGCCGATACCGGAGAGGGCATTAGCCCCCACACATTGAGAAAGATATTCGAGCCATTCTTCACCACGAAGGGGATCGGCGGGACCGGGTTAGGACTTTGGATCAGTCAGGAGATCATAGCTCGCCATCATGGCGCCCTCCGAGTTCGCAGCAGCCAGAGCAAAGGCCGAAGCGGCACCATCTTCAGCTTTTTCCTGCCCTTCGACGCCGCGCTGCGCTAGAGGGGTATGACCTTGGAGACAGGAACGCTCTCAACATTCCGGAAGCGGGGCGTGTGCGATCTGAATTGCATTCCAAAAATAAGCAAATCCTACGAGGGCGCTCCCTTTAAATTGAGGCGGGACACATGCGAATCTGTTCGTTCTTACCATCCGCAACAGAGATCCTGTTTGCACTTGACTTAGGGTCTTCGGTCGAAGGCGTGACCTTTGAATGCGACTTCCCGAGCGACGCATCGGCGAAGCCGATCGTTGTGGATACGATCCTGCCACACGGTCTGTCACAATTAGAGATTGACCAGCAAGTGGCGCAGTACTCGTCCCACGGGGAGAGCCTTTACAAGGTGGACGTGGACCGCCTGGAGGCGATTGGGCCTGATCTGATTGTGACGCAAGAGCTTTGCGATGTATGCGCGGTCAGTACCTCTCATCTCGCGAAGGCTATTTCACAACTCTCCTCGCGGCCCGAGGTTCTGTCGTTGACGCCGCATACGCTCGACGAGGTGTTTCACGACATTGAACGTGTTGGTCTCGCAACACATCGCGAGAGCGATGCGATCCACCTGGTGAGCTCCTTGAGATTGAGGGTTGCGGAGGTCCGCCGGAAGGTAAAGCGGCAGACCCCGCGTGTGGCTTGTCTCGAGTGGCTGACGCCCCCATTCAATGGCGGCCATTGGATCCCGGAGATGGTTGCGCTGGCGGGCGGAATCGACAACCTTGGAACGCCTGGAGCAGAGAGCCGCCGCATGGATTGGCCTCAGGTGATTCAAGCAGATCCCGAAGTGATCTTCGTTATGCCCTGCGGCTACAGCCTGGAGCAAACGGTGGCTGAGTACCGCACCACTGAATTGCCGGAACGCTGGGCTGAGTTGAGTGCTGTCCGCAATGGGCGTGTGTACGCGGTGAATGCGACGGCTTACTTCTCGCGCCCTGGTCCACGGCTGGTTACCGGGCTTGAGATCATGTACAGCCTGTTTCAGGAGGACTTCACAACGGATCTTCCGGAGAAGAGCTGGATCCGGCTTTGATTGCGACGGACACAGATGTTCTCGCAACGAAGTTTGTTTGACATCAAACTGAACTGCCGTTATAAAGCAAACATCTGGTGTTCGGGAAGCGCGGTGCGAATCCGCCACTACCCCGTAACTGTAAGCGTGGAGAAATTGAGCGAGGGCTAACAAGCCCAGCCACTGGGAGAACGTTCCTGGGAAGGTGCTCAGCTTCAATGAAGCGCGAGTCAGGAGACCGGCCAGATGCCAATCCGGGCTTGATCTAGCTTCGATGGGAGAGCTGGAGAGCGTTCTTGCCGGTGAACCTACGCCGGACACGAAGCTGCCTTTTTTTGAATTCCCGCTGGGTCGAAGACCACGCGTCTTCGCCAGAGGACCAGTATGCAGGGGACGAACCGCGGTGCGGTGACGCTCGTGCTTGGTGGCGTGCGTAGTGGCAAAAGCCGCTTCGCGCAGACGCTCGCGTCGTCTGCGACGGAGGTGGTGTTTATCGCCACAGCCCAGGCTGTCGATGCCGAGATGCGCGCCAAGATCGCTCGCCATCAAGTGGAGCGGCCGAAGCATTGGCGCACGCTGGAAGAGCCTCTCGATCTGCCGCAGGCCATCAGGCAGGCGGCGCAGAGCGCACGGTGTGTGCTGGTGGATTGCCTGACCATTTACGCGGCGAACTTGCTCGATACCGGGGATGGTGACGAGTCTCTGTCGCAACAGCGCGTCCGCGAGTTGATGGAGGCGCTGCGCACTTCGGCTGCCTCGGTGGTGCTGGTATCGAACGAGGTCGGTAGCGGGGTAGTGCCACCGTACCTTGCTGGGCGCCAGTTCCGCGATCTGCTGGGCGAAATCAATCAAAAAGTCGCTGCGGTCGCCGACACGGTGGTGCTGATGGTGGCTGGTCTGCCGCTGGTGCTCAAAGGCAAGCTGGAGGTGGGTCAGTGATCGCCTTCATGGTTGCCGGGACGGCGAGCGGCGTGGGCAAGACGACGGTTGCGCTTGCGCTGATGGCAGTGTTCCGCACGCGTGGCATGGCCGTGCAGCCATTCAAGTGCGGGCCCGACTTTCTGGACACGGGACACCACTCGGCGATTGCCGGGCGCGTGTCGCGCAACCTGGACGCCTGGATGCTCGATGGGGAGGCGAACCGGAGCCTCTTTCGGCAGGCATGCGCAGGAGCCGACGTTGCGATTGCCGAAGGCATGATGGGCCTGTTCGATGGCGTCGCTGGCGGCACGGAGGAGGGCAGCAGTGCAGAGATCGCGAAACTGCTCGGCCTGCCGGTGGTGCTGGTGCTGAATGCTTCGACGAGCGCGCGCAGCATTGCGGCTGTGGTGAAGGGTTTCGAGTGCTTCGATCCAGAGCTTCGGATCGCGGGTGTCGTGTTCAATCAGGTCGGAGGCGAGGCGCACTTTCAAATGCTCTGGGCGGCGATCCGCTCCACTTCGCAAGTGCCCGTGCTCGGGTGGTTACCGAGGAAGCCCGAGATCTCGATTCCGGAGCGCCATCTTGGGCTGACGGGTGCAGAGGAGATCGGCGCAGTGGCGCAGCGCGGCCGGACGCTGGCGCTGCTGGCCGAGCAGTATCTTGATCTCGATCCACTACTGCAGCTCGAATATCAGTTCCCGCAGGCTACATCGCCGGGCGTGTCGCAGCTCACATCCACGTGCCAGCCGGTGCGCGTAGGGGTGGCGAGCGACGAGGCTTTCTCGTTCTATTACGAAGACAACCTGGACCTGCTGCGCGAGCATGGCGCGGAGGTGGTTTTTTTCAGCCCGCTCCGGGATGCGCGCTTGCCGCAGGATCTGGACGCAATCTATCTGGGCGGCGGCTATCCGGAGCTGCACGCTGAACGCTTGAGCCAGAACCATGGTTTGCTCGGTGAGCTGCGCAGCTTTGGGGCAGGGCGCAAGCCGGTCTATGCGGAGTGCGGAGGTTTGATCTACCTGGGTGAAGAGCTCACGCTGCTGAGCGGGGCGAAGTTCTCGATGGCAGGCGTGCTTCCGATTCGCTTCGAGATGACGCCGCAGTTGGTGAAGTTCGGGTATGTGGACGTTGAGTTTGCGACCGACTGCCTGCTGGGTGAGAAGGGCGCGATGGTCCGTGGCCATAGCTTTCACTGTTCCCGGTTGGTGGTGACCGGGAAGATCGACACTGCCTACCGTCTGCGCTATTCGATCTCCGGGAAGAGCGAAGCGGAAGGCTACTGCCGCGGGAGCGTGCTGGGCAGCTATGCACATCTGCACTTCGGCGGGCTGCCGTCGATGGCTTCGTCGTTTGTGGAACGTGCGGTGCTGGCGCGGAGTTCTGCTGAGGTGATCCGATGAGGCGCCTCGCGCGGTTTGCACTGCTCTTCGCGTTACCGGCGTTCCTGATCGCGCCGCCGGCAGCTCTTGCGCGTCAACTGACCGACGAACTTGGGCGGGCGGTGACGGTGCCGGAGCATCCGCACCGCATCATCTGCCTGCTGCCCAGCGTGGCCGATGACGTGTATGCGTTGGGGGCCGGCGCGGAAGTGATTGCGGTCAGCGACTTCACCAAATATCCCCCGGAAGCCAAGACCAAGCCGAGTATCGGCCTGCCGCTGAGTCCGTCGCTTGAGACCATCGTCTCCATGCACCCGGACCTGGTGCTGGGCAGCGGTGATCTGAACCAGCCGGAGAGCGCGGGGCAACTCGAGCGGTACGGCATTCCCGTGTACATGGTCAATCCGCATGGCGTTGAAGGGATCTACGCGTCGCTGCTGAGTTTTGGAAGAGCATTGAACCGCCAGACGGAGGCCGCAGCAGTGGTGACGAGGCTTCGTGCGCGCGAGGGTGCGGTGCGGGCGCGGGTGGCGGGCCAGCGCGTGGTTAGCATCTTTATGCCGGTCTGGTATGACCCGGTGATCACGATCGGCGAGCACGCATTTATCACCGAGATGATTGCAATCGCCGGCGGCCGTTCCGTTACCAGCGACATTCTCCAGGAGTGGCCACAGGTGAGTCTCGAAGCCGTGATCGCGCGGGCGCCGGAGGCTCTGCTGCTGGTGAAGAATGCAAAGATGTCCCTCGGCGATCTGAAGAATAGGCCGGGCTGGAACAGCTTGCCCGCGATCAAGACGGACCGTGTGTACTACGTCGACGATCGGATCGACTATCCGAGCCCGATCGCGTTCGACGCATTGGAGGAGCTAGCTAAGCAGTTTCATCCGTGAGGCAGAACCGCTCTGTTTCGCAACCGAAAACAACCAACCAGCAGGATGTCGGGAAGCGCAGTGAAAGTCTGTCACTACAACATTTCAGGGTCAATGTGGACCGGCGAACAGAGGTGAACGTGGCCGTTCTTCGAGGAACGGCCACATGGAGTGGGTCTTTGCGCAAGCCACTGTAACCCTGAAATGTTTACCCCGTAACTGTAAGCGTGGAGAACTGAGCGAGGGTGAGAAGCCCAGCCACTGGGAGGCTACTCCTGGGAAGGTGCTCTGTTTCGACGAAGCGCGAGTCAGGAGACCGGTTCTGTTGCGATTTCCGAGGGGAAAGCGATGTTGCATCTATCACGCGAGCTCGGTTGGGCCGCTATCGTTTGTTTGGCCACCGGCGTGGCCGCCAGCTGCTATGCAGCCGGTCTCGAATCCATAAGCGGGACTGTCAGCGATCCCTCTGGCGCGCTGGTAGGGGGCGCCAAGGTGGAGCTGCTCGCCAAAGGAAATTATGTCACGAACACGGTCACGAATGCTGAGGGCCGGTATGCGGTGGCAGCTGCAGCACCTGGGTCATACCAGCTGCGCATCTCGGCGCCTGCGTTTCGCACCACGGTCAGCACGGTCGATGTACCGTCCGGAGGTGCGGTTCAGGAGAATGTCACCTTGCCGCTGGACACGCTCGCGCAAAAAGTAACTGTAACGGCGACAGGTACGCCGGTGCGGCAGTCGCAGATCGGATCGGCTGTTACTGTGCTGACACGCGAGCAATTCAAAGGCGCGCAAGAGATTCAGCAGGCGCTCCGGCAGATTCCCGGCCTGCAGGTGACACAGACGGGACAGACGGGCGGGGTGACGACGCTTTTTGTTCGCGGCGGAAACAGCGACTCCAACAAGGTGCTGATTGACGGGATCGGCGTGAACGACATCGGCGGCGGCGTGGATTTCGCCAACATCGCGTCAGCCGGTATTGAGAAGATCGAGGTGCTACGCGGGCCGAATAGCGCGACCTATGGTTCGGATGCACTGGCCGGTGTCGTTAGCCTGAGCACGCCACGAGGAACGACGCCACTGCCGAAGATTGGCTACCTGGGAGAGGGCGGAAACTTTGCCACATACCACCAGGAAGGTACGCTGAGCGGGGCATACCGGCGCTTCGACTACCTGGCTGATTACTCGCGCTTCGACATTGCCAACTCGGTACCCCGCGATCAATTCCATAACGGCACGGTCACCGGAAACTTTGGTTGGACTCCCACTGCGGCGAGCAGCCTGCGGGCCACGTTGCATCATGACCAGGTCGCCTCCGGTCAGCCGAGCGCGCTCGAACTTTACGGCATCGCCGATGCTGCGAAACAGAATAGCGAAGACGGCTACATTGGCGTGACGTTCGAAAACCAGACGCGGGAGTGCTGGCACAACCTGCTCCGCTACGGCGGCGTTCGGCTGCGGTCGCAGTACACGCACTTCGCGCCGACTGGAATGCCTGAGAGCGATGGCAACGGCGGTATCACTGGCTACCTTGGCGCGCCGGTGACCCTTTCTGGCGCAAACGGCTATCGCGTCAGCGGTCAGGCGCAGTTCCAGTATCCGGGGGTGTATCCGAGCCGCTATCCGACTTCAACCGATCGCGATTTTGTCTACGCGCAATCCGACTACCGCTTCAATCCTCATACTGTCGGGCTCGCTGCCTTCAAGTACGAGGATGAGCGGGGCTACGCGGGTGGTCCGGCGCAGTCGATAGAACGCGGCAACTATAGCTACACAGTGCAGGTCGAAGGCGACCTCGGCGGACGTCTGCACTACTTGGTCGGCAGCGGGCTCGAGAAGAACGCACTCTTCGGCTTTGCTGCGACGCCGCGTGTCTCTCTTGCCTACGATCTTGTTCGCTCAGCCGGAGCTTCCACGAAGCTGCGCGCTAGCTTCGGCAAAGGCATCAAAGAACCCAGCCTCTCCGATCAACAGTCCTCGCTGTATGCGCTGCTCTCCGGGCTGTCCGACGGCGCACAACTCCTCACGCAGTACCGCGTCTCGCAGATCGGCGCCCAGCGTTCGCGCTCTTTTGACGGCGGTGTCGACCAGGAGTTTCTGAATGGCCGCGCGAGCGTCACGTTATTTCACAGCGAGTTTACCGGCGGCATCGAGTACATCCCGCAACAGGGGCTGCTCTCGCTGGGTGTGCCTGCGCCCGTGGTCGATGCTGCGCAGTTCGGCGCGACGCTCAACACACAGGCTTATCGCGCACAGGGTGTTGAGGTGGAGGGTGAGTACCGCATCCGCGATCACGTTTTTGCGCGGGGCGGTTACACCTACCTGGATGCAGTGGTGCAGCGATCCTTCTCGAGCGATGCACTCGGACCCGCGTTCAACCCTGCGATTCCTGGCGTGCCGATTGGCATCTACACACCGCTGATCGGAGCACGTCCGTTCCGGCGTGCGCCGCACTCCGGCTACTTTGGCCTGAGCTATGACCACTCGCGCTTTGGGGCACTGCTGACCGGAACGCTGGTGGGCTCACGCGATGACAGCGACTTTCTGCAGTACGACGCGAACAATACGCAAAGTCTCTTGCTGCCCAATCGCAATCTGGATGGCGCCTATCAACGGCTCGATCTGGCCGCGAGCTACAGGGTGAACGACACCGTGAGCCTGGTCAGCAGCTTTGGCAACCTGCTGAGTCAGCATTACAGCGAAGCGTTCGGCTATCCATCACTGCCGTTTACCTTTCGCTCCGGGGTTCGACTTACGATCGGAGGTGAGTCGTGGAAGCTGAGGTAATGGCCAGTGCGCCGCAGGCACCGCCGCAACGGGGGCGAAGTCGAGGCGCGCATCGCGTGCTCGTAATAGCGCTTGCTGTTGGACTAGTGGTTTCGATTGTGCTTTCTGCGGGAGTCGGCGCGATTCACGTGCCAGTTCGCGACGTTGCTAGAGCGCTGTTTGCACACGCCGCGTTGCAGCCGGAAGAGAGCACCATCTTGTTTGCGATACGGCTGCCGCGCATTCTGGCGGCGGCGATCGTGGGCAGCGCACTGTCGGCCTCCGGGCTGCTCTTTCAGGGATTGTTTCGTAATCCGCTGGCCGACCCGTATGTCATCGGCTCCTCTGGCGGCGCGGTGCTCGGCGCTTCGATTGGCGTCTTCGTGGCGCCGGCACTCTCCTTCGCGGGCTTCAGCGCCACGGCGCTGCTGGCCTTTGCTGGAGCAGTGGTTTCGATTGCGGTCGTTTACAGTTTGGCGCGCGTGAATGGCCGCACTCCGGTGGTCACGTTGCTGCTGGCAGGCTTCGCTGTTAGTACCATGCTCAGCTACTCGTCTTATTTTCTCGAGGTGCTGGACCAGAATCTCGGCACTGGCATGCGCGTGCTCGCTGCATGGTTGCATGGCGCAATTTCTGTGCCGGCATGGACACAACTCGTGGTCGTGTTTGGCATATTGATGATCGGGCTTGGCGCCTCGGTGCCGCTGATGCGGAGTCTCAATTCGCTGGCACTGGGCGAGGAGTTCGCCCAGCACCTGGGCGTGCATGTGGAGTGGACGCGTGTAGGCGTGATTCTGGTTGGGTCGCTGCTCACGGCAGCCGCGGTAGCGTTGGGCGGCCTGATCAGTTTTGTAGGACTGGTCGTGCCGCACCTAGCACGGATGATCATCGGTCCGGACCACGCGCGTTTGCTGCCCGTTGTCGCTATTGGTGGGGCGATCTTTATGGTCGTTACCGACACGCTGGCCCGCACTGTGCTGGCGCCCGCTGAGGTGCCAGTCGGTGTGCTAATGGCATTTATCGGCGGCCCATTTTTTCTGTTCCTTTTGCGCCAGACCAAGCAGGAGGTGGTGCTGTGAGTGGCATACTTTCACTCTCAGATGTCAGCTTCGGCTACGGGCGGAACCGGCTCCTGAGCGGGTTTGATCTGACTATCGAAGCGGGCGAATGCCTCGCCTTGATTGGCGCTAACGGAGTCGGCAAGACGACTCTGCTGGGCATTATGGCTGGCACGCTCCTTCCACAAACGGGTGAAATGCGAGTCGAGGGCGAGCTGGCGCGTGCCCGAAGCCGCCGCCAGATTGCGCGGTCGGTCGCGTTCGTTCCGCAACAGGTCGACGTTCCTTTTGAGTTCACGGTGGAGCAGCTGGTGCAGCAAGGGCGTTCGCCGTTTCTGGGCGTCTTTGGCGGATGGACACGGCAGGACAGTGCTGCGGTGGAGCGGGCGCTCGAGCGCACCGACACGCGTTCGCTGCGCCACCGGATCTTTAATCAGCTGAGCGGAGGCGAGCGGCAACGCGTGAAGATCGCCATTGGGCTGGCGCAGGAGCCGAAGCTGCTGCTGCTGGACGAACCCACACAACATCTGGACATTGGCCGGCAGTACGAGATCTCTGAACTGATACAGTCGCTCAACCGCCAGGGCATCACGATCGTGGCGGCGATCCACGATCTGACGCTGATTGAGAGCACCTTTGGGTCGGTGCTGCTGCTCAGCCGTGGCGAGCGGCCAAAGCTGGGCACACCGCGCGAGGTGCTTCAGCCGGAGCTGCTGGAGCGGGCATTCAACTGCCCGCCACAGCGACAGCCGAGGCTGGTGAGCAGCGACGATCTTGTCACTCACAATGCAGAACGAAAGCGGAGAGTCGGACTATGAACGCGGCAGCTCCCTTGCCTGAATGCGTGGCCCATGTTGCCGGCAGGATTGCGCCGGCAGATTCCCACGCGCGAGCGACAGCCCGATGTCGCATCGACAATCTGACCAAGCCTGTTGGCAGCCTGGGGCAGCTGGAGATCGTTGCAGAGCAGATGGCCGGTATCTTCGCGGGGCGGATTCCGTCGCCACTGCGCAAAGCAGTTTTCGTCTTTGCCGCGGATCACGGCGTGGTGGCAGAGGGCGTGAGTCCGTATCCGCAAGAGGTGACCGCGCAGATGGTTCACAACTTCCTAAGCGGCGGCGCGGCGATCAATGTGTTGGCGCGCGCAAATAGGGCAGAGTTGACGGTGGTGGATGTGGGTGTGAATGCCGAGTTCGCCACTGCACCCGGGCTGCATTGCGCGAAAGTACGCCACGGCAGCCGCAATCTTGCACACGAACCGGCGATGCTCCGCAAGGAACTCGCAGCCGCACTCGAGGTAGGGATCGAGCTTGCGACGAAGGTCAGCGAGCATGGAGTTTCGCTGGTCGCCGTAGGCGAGATGGGCATCGGCAACACGACAGCGGCGAGCGCCATGACGGCGATGCTCACCGGGCAAGACGCGGCTGTCGTGACCGGGCGGGGAACCGGTCTCAATCCCGCTGCACATGCACACAAGATCAGCGTCATCCGAGGAGCGATCACACGGCACTTTGACAACGGCGGGTGCAGCGCGTCTCCGCTCGAAGTGTTGCGATGCGTGGGCGGACTGGAGATCGCGGCGATGACTGGCTTCTACCTGGGTGCGGCGGCCCAGCAAATGGCCGTTATATGCGATGGGTTTATCTCGACAGCTGCTGCTGCAGTGGCGATCGCGGTTGCTCCCGACGTCAAGGAGTATCTCTTCGCCGGACATCTGTCTGACGAGCCGGGCCATCGTTTCCTGCTTGAGTCGACCGGATTGGAGCCGCTTCTGAGAGTGGGCATGCGGCTCGGTGAGGGAACCGGCGCCGTGCTGGCGATGCCGCTCATTGAATCGGCTGTGCGCCTCTATGCCGAGATGGCCACCTTTGCCTCGGCTGGCGTGAGCACAGCAGGCGTATGAAGCGCACACTGGCCGACCTTGCCGTTGCCTTTCAATTTATGACGCGCCTTCCACTGCCGCGCCTAGAGTATCGGACGGATGCGCTTTCACGCGCAGCATCGTGGTTTCCGCTGGTTGGTTTGGTGGTTGGGCTGGGAGCAGCGGCAGTGCATCTCGCCATCGGTGCGCATCTCCCGCGTTCCGTGTCGGCGCTTCTCGTTCTGGTGTATCTGGTCTTGATCACGGGGGCTCTTCACGAAGATGGCTTGGCAGATGCTGCGGACGGATTCGGAGGCGGCTGGCATCGCGATCAGGTGCTGACCATCATGCGCGATAGCCGCATCGGCAGTTATGGTGCGATTGCGCTCGTGCTGTCGCTCACCGCGCGCTGGCTGCTGCTCTCGTCGCTCCCGGCCGGTACCTGGATTCGTTATGTAATCGCGGCGCATGTGCTATGCCGCTGGACTACGTTGCCGCTGAGCTACTTTCTCAAACCCGCGCGCCAGGACGATGGCCAAGCGGCACGCATTGCACAGAGAACTCCGCGAGCAGCTTTGCTCGCGGGCACGCTGCTGGCGCTTGCGCTATGCTTTGGCGCGCTCGGGATGCTGGGCTGGGCGCCAGTGCTGACAGCGATCCTGGTCACAGGACTAGGCGCGATCTACTATCTCCGGCGGATCGGCGGCATCACGGGAGACTGCTTTGGCGCGACGAATCAGCTTACCGAGATTGCCGTGTACCTGTGCGGCGTGTGGCATCTATGAAGAGCATGAGAACCGGCAACGCAGAAATTCGCTACGTAGAGATCAACAAAGGAGCAACGCAATGAGTATCGCGACAAAGGGCGGCGATGGCGGCCAGACTGGACTAGCAGGCGGCGTCCGCGTTTCGAAGGCAGACCTGCGGGTGGAGGCATACGGGACGGTGGACGAACTGAACTCGACGCTTGGCTTTGCCCGGAGCATCTGCAGCCAAGCGGAGATGAGGGAGTGGACAGAGGAGATTCAGAGAACGCTCTTCCGTGTCGGCTCGGCACTTGCGACACCACCGGAGCACAGGAAGGCAGCGCCAACTTTGACTGCGGAAGATGTGGATCGTCTGACAGACCTGGTGCATGCGATCGAAGCGCGCGAGGGCATCTTGTCGGACTGGTCGGTGCCGGGGGCACTTACGGAATCGGCTGCCTACGAGGTTGCGCGGACGGTGTGTCGTCGTGCCGAGCGGAATGTTGTGCGGCTGGTGGAGAGCGGTGTTGAGATCGGGGCACAGGTTCTGCCTTACCTTAACCGGCTCTCCGATCTGATCTGGCTCTTCGGACGCCTTCTGGAACTGGAGGCAGGTATCGACTCTAAGCTGCGCGACACGGAGCACGCTGGCTCCCGCTGGTCCAAAGCTTGGTAATGAGCGATGCACAAGTCGCTGGGCGCAAGCGGTGACAGCCCGCTCGCTGATGGTGCTGGGCACGAGCTCGCATGTGGGCAAGTCGGTGATCACGGCTGCGCTCTGCCGCATCTTTGCTTCTGCAGGCTACTCCGTTGCGCCATTCAAGTCTCAGAACATGTCGCTCAACTCCGCCGCGACTAGCGAGGGTCTGGAGATTGGGCGAGCGCAGGCGTTACAGGCGGAGGCAGCAGGAGTTGCGGCATCGGTGCATATGAATCCGATCCTGCTGAAGCCGATGGGGGACGCATGCTCGCAAGTAATCGTACGCGGGAAGATCTATGGTCAGCTGAGCGCCACGAACTATCATCAGCATCGCGCTCGCGAGCTGCTGCCGGTCATTGAAGAGAGCTATCGCTGGCTTGCCGCGAGGCATGACGTGATTGTCATCGAGGGCGCGGGCTCTCCGGCGGAGATTAATCTCAAAGAGAACGACATCGTGAATTTACGCATCGCGCAAATGGCCGATGCGCCTTGCCTGCTGGTGGGGGATATCGACCGGGGCGGTGTCTTCGCTTCGTTGTACGGCACCTGTGCGTTGCTGGACGACGATGAACGCGCGCGCATTCGCGGCTTCGTCATCAACAAGTTTCGGGGCGATATCGGGTTACTCAAACCCGGCATTACGCTGATGGAGGATCGACTGCAGAAGCCCTGCTTTGGCGTCATTCCGTTTCTGCACGGACTCGATCTTGACCAGGAGGATAGTGTTGACCTTGAAGAAATGCAGAGTGGGCCATGGCCAGCAGAGACATCGAACGGCAGGCGTCTCAGGGTCGGCGTGGTAGCGCTACCCAGCCTCTCGAACTTCACAGACTTTAACGCGCTGCGTGCTGAGCCCTGCGCGTGCGTGCACTACTGCCGTAAGCCGGAGGAGCTTGCGGACGCCGATCTGGTCATACTGCCTGGCGCCAAGCAGACCATCGATGATCTCCGCTGGCTCAAGCGCCACGGGTGGACGCAAGCTCTCGAGGAGGTAGCGGAACGCGCTCTGCTGGTAGGGATTTGCGGCGGCATGCAGATGCTTGGGATGAAGATTCGTGATCCGGAGGGCGTCGAGACTGAAGGAATGGAGGCGGGACTGGGACTGCTCCAGATCCGTACGTCAATGCTGCCGGAGAAGGTGACGTCGCCAGCTTCAGGTGTGGTCTGCGAAGGCCCGTTCCTCAACTCACAACTCGCGGGCAAGGCGGTCAGCGGTTATGAGATTCACGTGGGCCAGATGATGTATCTGGAAGGCGCGCAGCCTTTCGCGCGGCTCCGGCGTCACTCGCAATTAGGGGATACTTTGGATGACGGATGTGTAAGCGAGAACGGACGCGTCATTGGGACGTACCTTCACGGACTCTTCGATGAAGATGACTTTCGCCATGCACTGCTGAGCGCAGCCGTGCAGATCGCGGGCATCGCTCATCCGGACACTTGGGCCAGCTGGAAAGTGGAGCGCGCACGTTCCCTCGACAGGATTCGCGATGCTGTCGCAAATGCGCTCGATCTCGATGCAATCTTCGGCTTGGTAGAGCTGCCATCCCCGACAGGATCTTGGCATTAAAAGCTAAGGTTGACTCACCTGGCACTCTGCCGACCGGGAGGTCGCTCGACGCTCCCGCTGCTTTCTCCGGACCTCGCGGGAGGCGATCCACACCAGCCCGGCAAAGGTGAGCACCAGTAGAGCGAGAGCCGTGATGCCGTGCAGCTGCGAGCCTTCTCCGTAGAGCAGAGCGAGTCCAACGAAGACGAAGAAGAGGTGAGCACAAAAGACCTCAAGCGAGGCCTGGCCCAGCGTGAGCAGCGGCTCCCGCAGCACCAAGCGTTTCACCGGGCGTCGGAGCCAGTAGAAGAGAATAGAGAAGGCAATCAGGTTCACCATGCGCAATGGACCGATCTGCCATTTATCGAGCGAAGTTCCGAAGTGCGGGGGCGTCAGCATTTCACCGAACCATCCGTGACGCACTCCGAGAAAGAAGGTGCACACTGCCGCGGCGGCGGCGACGGTCCATCCTGAGGCTTTGCCGAGTGGCACGTCTCCTTCTGCGGATTTGGCGCCCAGCCACATGCCAGTGATCCAGACCCACTGCCAGGCGAAGAGATCAAAGGCGCCCGACTGCTGCAGAGGAATGGGCAGGTGCGTCAGGTGGGTGATCCAATCGTGAGCGGCTGCGCGCAGCCCAAACTGCGCCAGCAACCACACCGCCCAGCTCACGATGAGGATAGGCTTCCAGCCACGGCGCACCGCAACGTGGAGGATAAGTGGCGAAAGCAGTAGGAAGAGCACGTACATGGGCAGAATGTCGAGCAGCGGTGGGCAATAGATGAGCAGCAGAGAGCCCAGGATCGCAGTCGCTGGATGGTCGATGTAGAAGTTGAGCAGGTTGTAAAGCGCGACCCGATGGGTGAGCACAGCGAAGGCTGCCGCAAAGGTAAACGCCATGATCAACAGCAGCAGGTGGTAGCTATAAACGCGCAGGGCACGCGTCCAGAGACGATTGCGCAGCCGCGGCATCTCTGCCACCGCCTGATGGATGTAAATACGGCTGACCAGCAAGGCCGACAGGAAGACAAAGCCCTCTGCAGAGGAGACAAAGCCGAACGGCTGATTGACCAGCTCGCTTAGCCGCGTGGGCAGGTGCGTTAGAGTCATCCACACCAGGAAAAGACCGCGCAGAGCATCCAGCTCCGGTTTGCGCGGTGCTTTTTCTCTAGGTTTCGCCGAGATGGATGGATGAAGAAGCGTCATAGAATGCCGGGCGATGTAAGGTTGGACCCGCGATTCGGTCTCTAGTTGCTTACAGCAGTGAGAATGCGGCCTTCGTTCTGGTTAGACGTGTCAGACGTCGCCCTTGATGCAGCGGGTGTGATCGGCAAGATATTTCTGCATGCCGCAGCTGAACCGGCTGGCACGATACACTGCGGTCGATGCCGGGCAGCCGCAGCTTCGAGACGCAACTTGCAGCCGTTGAGGCTGTCCGCGACGGCGAGCCACGGGCGGCCGCCGACCCGCTCCGCCGCGCGCTGGCCAACCGCAACAACTACGTGGTGGGCAAAGCCGCCGACGTTGCCCAGGTCTTCGGCCTCCGCGAGCTGACACCGGAGCTACTCGCGGCCTTTGATCGGTTTTTTGCCGATCCGGAGAAGACCGATCCGCAGTGTTGGGCGAAGAATGCCATTGCTCGCGCGCTTGCAGCGTTTGAGCTGCAGGAGCCGGAGGTCTTTCTGCGCGGCATGCACCATCACCAGTATGAGCCGGTGTGGGGAGGCCGCTCGGACACAGCGGGTACTCTGCGGGGCACCTGCGCGCTGGCGCTGGTGCAGTGCCGCAGTTTGTCCGATACTGCGTTGCTGACTCACCTCGTGGATCTTCTGGCGGACGGGGACAAGTATGTGCGAACCGAAGCAGTGCGCGCGATGGAGCAGGTTGGATCACCCGCGGCGGCTCTCCTGCTGCGGCTCCGGGCCATCCTGCCCGGGGAAGAGCCTGAAGTTCTGGGTGCATGCTACGGGGCGATTCTGCGAGTGGAAGGCCACTCCGCGGGGCAGTCTACAATCCGGTGGGTGAGTCGGTTTTTAGCCCCAGCCGATGATGCCGCCGCAGAGGCAGCGCTGGCGATTGCGGGAACGCACTCGGTCGAGGCGTTTGAGGTGCTGCGCGACGCGATCGGAGCACCATTCGGGGCGTCGCTTAGGGCATCCGTGGATAGCTGGTTCCGGTCGGTCCTGTTCTCGGCTGTTGCGCTTACGCGTCAGGAGCCAGCGTATGAGTTTCTGCTTGACCTTATCGAGAGGCGATCCCGTGGAGCGGAGGACGCCCTGGAGGCGCTGTTGCGGGCTCTGCCGCCGGAAGAGGTTCTCGGCAGAGCGCAGCACGCGATCGCCGGCGATGAGCGGCTGATGGAGGTCTTTCGCGCGCAGGGTGGAATACCTAGTACGCGGCAATCCCCGTAATCGCCTGGCCGATGATGAGGGTGTGGATGTCGTGAGTGCCCTCGTAGGTCTTGACCGACTCGAGATTCATCATGTGGCGCATCACAGGGTAGTCGTCGGTGATGCCGGCGCCTCCTAGTATGTCGCGAGCCATCCGGGCGCAGTCCAGGGCCATGGCGACATTATTGCGCTTGGCCATCGAGATGTGTTCGGGATTGAGTTTGCCAGCGTCTTTTAGACGTCCCAGCTGCAAAGCCAGCAGCTGGCCCTTGGTGATCTCGGTGATCATCCAAGTCAGCTTTTCCTGCACCAGCTGGTGGCTGGCGATAGGCGCTTCGCGGAACTGCTTGCGTAGCAGCGAATACTGGAGCGCCGTGTCGTAGCAGGACATGGCTGCCCCGAGCGCGCCCCAGCTGATGCCGAAGCGCGCCTGGTTCAGGCACATGAGCGGGGACTTCAGGCCGCCTGTTCCAGGCAGCAGGTTCTTGGCAGGGATACGCACGTCTGTCATGGAGAGACCGGAGGTGACAGACGCGCGGAGGGACCATTTGCCGTGGACGTCGTAGGCGCGAAAGCCCGGGCGGTCGGTCTCGACAAGAAAGCCGCGAACACGATCGTTTTCGTCATCGACCTTGGCCCAGACCACGGCCACGTCCGCGATGGAACCGGAGGTGATCCACATCTTCTCGCCGTTCAGGATGTAGTCGTCCTCATCCTTGCGGGCGTGGGTGTGCATGCCGCCTGGGTTGGAGCCGAAGTCGGGCTCCGTGAGGCCGAAGCAGCCGAGCTTCTCGCCGGTGGCCATCTTGGGCAGCCAGGCATCCTTCTGCTCGTCCGTGCCAAAGGTGTAGATGGGATACATGACCAGGGCCGACTGCACGCTTACGAACGAGCGCAGGCCGGAGTCGCCGCGCTCGAGCTCCTGCATTACTAGGCCGTATTCGATGTTGGACATGCCGGCGCAGCCGTAGCCATCCAAGTTTGCACCGAAGAAGCCCAGCTCTCCCATGGGCTGGATCAGCTCCCTGGGGAAGCGGTCCTCCCGGTTGCACTCCTCGATGATGGGAATGACGTTCTCTTCCGTAAAGCGGCGCGCTGTATCACGCGCCAGGCGCTCGTCGTTGGAGAGCAGGGCATCGAAGCCGATGAAATCTACGCCTTTGAACTTGAATGCCATGGTTGGGCCGGGTCCTTATCGCGCGAGTTGCAAACGCACTAGGTTAGCAGGAAGGGAGTAGGTCTGCGAATTAGTGTTTAAAGTGCGATCAAGGTGCTCAGCGTGTGCGCGGCGATGTACACTCCCTCATCTCACGGGAGGGCTGTATGCAATCACGCTTTCACGCAATCTATATCTCACGGGCATGGTTCTTAGCTGCTGGCGTCATCCTCGGTTTTGGAGCGCACGTCCTACAGCACCCCGCGCACGTCAGCGCTCAAGGAAACACCTTAACGCAGGCACCCTGCAACAGCACTGTGCCGGTGTCATGGGGCAAATTTCAGGGCGGCAGCAGCCTGGGTCTCGCCTTTGAAGATTCTGCAGGTACGGTGCGCGTTATCAGAAATCCACAGTGCCTCATCTCGGGCACTGGTTTCGGCGCCACGCAGCTCATTCCGGATCTGAAGATCGAGCGCAAATAGCCAAATCCGGAGCTTGCGTGCGCATACTTCGAGAATGCAGAAGGCGTCCCCCGGAAAGGAAACGCCCGACGCAAACGCTGTCCGAAACTAGAAGTACTGCTAGTTACATGTGCGGATTTGTCGCATTGCCTACCTTGTTAGCGGTATCGGAGGTCGCATCCGCCGTGGCGTGAGCCGCCTTCTTCGTGCCGCGCTTGGTCTTGCCGTACACCTTTTTGGTGCCGTTCTTGGTCGAGTGATAGGCGTGCTTGGTGCCCTTTGAGACCGCGTGGCCAGTGTCGCTTGCGGCGTTCTTCGTACTTTGACCGGCATGGTGCATATCCTGTCCCGCGGTCTGCGCAAAGGAGGCCGAGCAGAAGATAAGAGATGATGCCAGGAGCATGGGACCAACTAAGTTGCGTGTCACCTTCATTTGTACATTCCTCCAGAAGCTCTTATCCTCAGATGCTGTCATCAAGTGTAAAACGAAGGCGAAACTCAATATCCTGTGCAGCGCCCCGCGCCTAGCAGCGACAAATCAGAAGAATCAGCGGGACTTTACAGCCTTTGCGTCGGTTTGTGCCTCTTAGCTTGTGCTTTGAAGGCTGGAGCTGCAGGTACTGATCCGAAGGCTCTCTGACCAGTTTTCATCCATAATACTGGACTCCAATAGCTTAGACCCCGCACAAGCTTGGTGGCCAAACCATGCAGTGGGAACTCAAACTATCGCGCCCATTCCGAATCTTCGGCATACCTATGTATATTGACCGCAACGCAAGTGCAGAACGAAGCGATGTAGTTCGCTGGCAATTCCAAGCTAGAGCCAGCAGAAAGATAGCAACTTGAAAAAGCAAGTGGACATGCTTTCCCCCGAGAGAGATACGACAGGCGCAGGTCAGAGTGCGGCAACAGGCACTAACTTCCTGACAGGGTTTTGGGATCCGAGAACCGCGCGGGTTCTTTTTACGGCTCTTATCTTCGCGTGCGTTCTGGGTTTTCTACGCGGCGCCCGGGAGACGCTGACTTTATTTCTTTTTGCCGTGCTGTTTGCCTACTTTGTGGAACCACTGGTGGCAAAGCTTGAAAAGCGGGCTCGGGGGCGGGGTAGCGCCATCGCCGTGGTCTATCTTCTTCTGCTCAGTCTTCTGGTGATTGTGGGAATGATCGTTGGACCCAGAATTGCCGAAGAGGCGCGCTCGCTGATGACCAGTCTGCCCACGCTGATCGATAAGATGGGTTCGGGGCAAATTGTCTCGCAGCTTGGGCAGAAACATGGCTGGACCCAAGCTCGCCAAGCTCAACTGCAGCAGTTCGTCGTCTCCCATCGGGGTGACTTCCTCAAATTTGGACGTACGGTAGGCGAGAAGATAGCAGCACCTCTTCAGCACATCTGGTGGCTGATTATCATTCCGATTCTGAGCTTGTTTTTTTTGAAGGACGGCAGGTCGATCGCCTCTGGCCTCGTGAATCTTGGAAGATCCGCTGAGGAACAATCCACCATTCGCGGCCTGGTGGACGATGTGAATGTCATGCTCGGCAGCTACATCCGCGCTCAGATGATTCTTGCGGCACTGACTATGGTGGCGTACACGGTGGTACTCAGCATTTTGCGCGCGCCCTATGCCCTCGTGCTTGGTCCGCTTGCCGGTTTGGCGGAGTTTGTTCCAGTCGTCGGTCCGGCCATTGCTGCAATCGCAGTGTTGTTGATCGCCTTTATTGCCGGATATCCGCACGTCCTCATTCTGTTGCTATTCCTTGGCATCTGGAGACTGCTGCAAGACTACGTCAATGCGCCGCGGGTGATGGGCAAAACGCTGGAGATCGATCCGCTGACCCAGATCTTCGGCGTGCTGGCGGGCGGAGAGATCGCTGGCGTAGTGGGAGCGCTAATCTCGGTCCCCGTGATCGCCACCTTGCGCATCGTTTTGAGGCGGATCCGGACCGCGCGGACTGATGAACGCGAGCAGTCCTCTACTGGGCCGTCGACGCCAATTCCACTGGCGAGTCAATCGAACCTTATGGCTGAGGCACAGAAGTAGCTATCGGGACGAGCCATTTGTGTTGGGCGAGCCACGACTGGAGCAGCTCGGGCCAGACCCGGAGACGCGGATCGTCCGCGGCCAGCCCTAACCCGTGCGGGCCATGCTCGAAAAGGTGCATCTCGCACGCGACCTGATGCTTGACGAGTGCCTCGTAGAAGAGAACGCTGTTCTGCACGGGAACTACCTTGTCATCCGTTGTGGCAAAGAGGAAGGTAGGTGGCGTGTCACCAGTCACGTGCAGCTCGTTGGAGTAGTTCGCCACAGTGGCGGGCGCGGGATGAGCGCCCATCAGATGCTCCCGTGAGCCCGGATGAGCAATGCCCGTCTTCATACTAATCACCGGATACGCGAGTATCGAAAACGAGGGCCGGTCGGTCACTCTCTCCAGAGGATCCGCAGCCTGGGGTTTTCCGGCGACGAAATGGGTTTCGAGGGTAGAAGCGAGATGGCCGCCAGCGGAGAAGCCCCACACCCCGATGCGGTCCGGGTCGAGTCCATACCGCGCGGATGAAGAGCGAATGAGGCGCATGGCGCGCGACGCATCTTCGAGCGGTATCGGCGCATGGTGCCGGTCTCCCAAGCGGTAGCTGAGGACAAACGCCGCAACGCCGCGCGCGTTGAGCCAGTGCGCGATGCCCGTGCCTTCATACCCATACGCGAGATACTCGTAGCCTCCGCCGGGCATGACCAGCACCGCGGATTTCGCAGGGTTCGCCTGCGGCAGATAGATGTCCAGGAAAGCGTGATCTTCGAGCGAAAGACCCGGAGCGATAGGGTTTCCCGTCGAGAGATCGAGCCGCTGAATGCCGGACTCTGCGGGAGGGAGGGGGTGTCCCTCCCCGGCAGCTTTGGCCCGCGATGCAGGGCACAGGAGCAAAACCGCGACCGAGGCAAGCAGGACTCTGATGGCAAGCGAGGTGGAACTCTGTCTGGCGGGTTGGCTCAGGTTAGATACTCCTTAATGAACGGGTCTTCGGAGTGAACGAGATCGTGGGTCGATCCGTCGAAGACCAGCTTGCCTTCATGCAACATCAGAAAGCTGGTCTCCGGATCGGCTTGGCCGTCGGGCAGCGGCTCCATCTGGTGGCTCTTCATGTTGTAACGATGCGTCGCCAGCATGAAGGCGTCTTGCAGGCGATGGGTGACGAGCAGCGAACTGGCCTTATTGACGTCGCGCTGCTTGATGATGAGCTCGATGATGTTGGTGGAGGTGATGGGGTCGAGTCCCCCGGTGGGGGAGTCATAGAGCAATAGGCTGGGCGTGCTGATGATCGCGCGGGCGATGGCCACACGCCGCCGCATGCCCCCGGAGAGCTCGGATGGCAGCTTCTCCATGGTGTGGTCCAATTCGACGAAGCGCAAGGCCTCCTCAACGCGCCGGTCAATCTCTTCGTCGGGAACGTGCTCCTCCATCAGGCGGAAGCCGACGTTGTCGCGGACATCCATCGAATCGAAGAGCGCTCCTTCCTGAAAGACCATGCCGATCGCGCTGCGCAGCGCGAAGATGTCGCGTTCGCGCATGGCGCTGATCTCCTGGCCAAAGATGCAAATGCGCCCCGAGTCCGGCTTGAAGAGACCATTTGCCAGCTTGAGCAACACGCTTTTGCCGCTGCCTGCTGGGCCTAAGAGCAGCCGGGTCTCGCCAGGCTTCACAGTGAAGGAGATGTCTTTGAGAACGTCCTCGCGCTCAAAGCCGATCGACACGTTCTCGAAGACCACCGCGGGAACATCGGGCGGTGGCTGGAAACGGTCTTCAGAGGCGGTATCGGGCGCCGGAGCAGTAGCCATAGGGTTAGCGTCCGAAGATGCCGATCATAAGGCGGCTGATGATGAAATCCACAAAGATGATGAGCACCGAGGAGACCACCACCGCCTGCGTGGTGGAGCGGCCAACGCCCTGCGTGCCGCCTTTGGTGGACATGCCGTAGTAACAGCCGACGGTGGCGATGATGAAGCCGAAGACGAGCGGCTTGACCAGACCTTGGATGATATCCGGGTATTGCAGCGCCTGGTAGGCGGTGTGGAAGTACTGCGAGCCATCCTGCCCGAGAATGAAGATCGCAACAGCGGCGCCCCCGAAGGTGCCGACGGCGTCCGAGATAATGGTGAGAAAGAACGACATGAAGATGGTGGCGAAGATGCGCGGAGTCACCAGCTTCTTGATGGGGTCGGTGCCGAGTGCGCGCATGGCGTCGATCTGCTCGGTGACCATCATGGAACCCAGTTCGGAGGCCATGCCCGACGCATTGCGCCCGGAGATCATAAGGTTGGTGAGCACTGGTCCCAGCTCCTTGATCATGGAGAGCGAAACCAGCGTGCCGGTGATGGCCGTGGCGCCAAACTGCGCGAGCGAGGAGGCGGATTGCAGCGCCAGAACGGCGCCGGTGAAGAAGCCCGCGAGCAGAACGATCGGAACCGAGCCGACACCGATGCTGTCTGCCTGCGTGAACATATCCGAGATGTAGACGGGACGGCGGACAACATTGACGACTGCCTGCCCGGAGAGGATAGCGTAATCCTGAACGGAAGCTACCGCGCCTTTGACTAGGCTTTGGTGGGAGCTGGCCATGGTTGCATGGTATCAGTGGGAGAGCGAGTCAGCGAGTAGGCAAGTTAGCGAGTCAGCATAGAGAGAGCGCGTGGGGATAGCAGGGAACATCGGAGGACGGCAGACAACATCAGAGAACAGCAGATTGGTTTGTCTCTGCCGCTTGCTGCTGTTGGCTGCCGTATGGTTGTCCCGCTACTCCTTGACCCGCTTGCGGATCTCGATGTTCAGCCGCTTGATCTTCTGGTTGAGTGTGGAGAGCGGGATGCGGAACTGCTCGGCCGCTTCTGTCTGGTTCCAGTTGGAGCGCTCAAGCTTATCGATAATGATGCGCCGCTCGATATCTTCGAGAATGTCGAAGAGGGAGGCATCCGGGTTGTGCTCGAGCAAACTGGACGAGTAGCTGTGACCGGTGAGGTGGCCGGGCAGCAGATCCATGCCGATGAGCGGAGTGGAGGAGAGGACGACGCCACGCTCGATGACGTGCTCAAGCTCGCGGACATTGCCGGGCCAATCGTAGTCGACTAGCGTGCGCATGGCGTCGGGAGCAAGACGCCGCTGCGAGACGCCATTTTCCTCGGAGAAGTGCTTCAGGAAATGAGCCACGAGCACAGGAATATCCTCGCGGCGCGAGCGCAGAGGTGGCAGCTCGAGCGTGATGACGTTAAGGCGGTAAAAGAGGTCTTCGCGGAACTTGCCTTCGCGCACCGCCTGGCGGAGGTCGAGGTTGGTCGCGGCGACGATTCGGACATCGACCTGGATCTCCTGCACACCGCCTAGGTGCATGAAGCGGCGATCCTGCAGCACGCGGAGAATCTTGGCCTGCGTGTCCATGGCCATGGTGCCGATCTCGTCGAGAAAGAGCGTGCCGGTATGTGCGACTTCAAAGAGACCCTTCTTTGCGGTTGCGGCCGAGGTAAAGGCGCCCTTGACGTGGCCGAAGAGTGTTGATTCGAGTAGCTCCGTGGGAACCGCGCCTGTATTGACGGCCACGAATGGCTTGTCGCGGCGTGGCGAGTGAGAATGTAGCGCCTTCGCGATCAGCTCCTTGCCGGTGCCGCTCTCACCCTGGATGAGCACGGTGGAGCGGCTGGGCGCGACCTGCGCCACCATGTCAAAGGTGCGGAGCATGGGTTCGCTTTTGCCGATGATGTTTTCAAAGTTGTAGCGCTGTTTTAGCGCGCGCTTCAGCTGAATGTTCTCTTCTTCGGCGCGCTGACGGGCCACGGCTGCGCGGATATCGGCGAGCAGCTTCTCGTTCTCCCAGGGCTTCTGGACGAAGTTGTGGGCGCCGGCACGGATGGCATCCACCACATTGGCGACCGTGCCATAAGCGGTGATCATGATGACCGGCAGCTGCGGGTGGCGCTCGTGAATCTTGGGCAACAAGTCGATACCGTTGATGCCGGGCAGAGCCAGATCGAGCAGCACAAGGTCGTAGGTGGTGCTATCGATCTTCTCCAGGCCACGTGGGCCGTCGGGCGCCATCTCGACGGTGTAGCCTTCAAGGATCAGCAAGGTCTCGAGGGACTCACGGATGGCCGCCTCGTCGTCGATGATCAGGATGCGCGCGCCATTAGCTGTCGCGCCAGTGGCAGCGGGGTTTCCGTGCAGCGTAATGGTGGCTTCAGACATGGACTGGCTTCCTCACAGCTGGGAATTCGAGGTGAAAAGTGGTGCCGCTCCCGATCTCGCTCTCCACCTGGATCTTGCCGGCATGCTCCTGAATGATGCCGTAGGTGACAGCGAGCCCCAGACCGGTGCCGCGGCGTTGGCCCTCGTCCGGAGCACCCTTGGTGGTGAAAAAGGGATCGTAGATACGGCGCATGTGCTCGGGAGCGATGCCGGATCCAGTGTCTGAGATGGAGACACCCACGTGTCCATTCACCTCAGTCGCGATGCGCAGCGTGCCGCCGCCAGCCATAGCGTCTTTGGCATTGAGAAAGAGGTTTAGGAAGACCTGCTGGAGCTTGCCCGCGTTGCCCAGTATGTGCGGCAGGCTGGAGTCGAGTGTGATCAGGAGCTCAACCTGCGAGGTCTTGAACTGGTGTTCGAGCAGCGTCAAAGTCTCGTTGATGATGGTGTTGAGGTCGAGCTCCTTGAACTCGGTGCCGCTGGTGCGGGAGAAGTTCAGGAGACTATTGACGATCTCGGAGGCGCGGAAGGTCTGCTTGGTGATCTTGTCGAGCAGCATAGTGATGCGGCCGTCTTCTGAATCGTGTGTGCGGAGCTGCTTGGCCAGCATCTGGGTATATGAGGAGATAACTGCCAGCGGAGTATTGACCTCGTGTGCGACTCCCGCCGCAAGTAGACCGATCGAGGAGAGTTTTTCAGCTTGCGCGAGCTGGGATTCGAGCTGCATCCGGTCGGTGATGTCATCGACCAGGATGATGCGGCCGACCACGCGGAAGTCGCGGGCGACCAGCGGCGCAATGGCGATATTGGCGGTGCGGGTCTCCCCGTTGTGCATCTCCAGGCGGAACTTGTAGAGGTTGTGCACGCCGGGAAGATCCTTGAAGCGATGGAATTCCTCGAGGAACTCGGGCGGAAACACATCCTGCAGCCGCTGGCCGAACACCTCGACACGCGGAGAGGCGAACATGACCTCCATCTGCACGTTCCAGCTCTCGATGCGCTCTTCAAGGTCGATGGCCAGGATGCCGACGTTAACCGACTCGACGATGTTCTCATTGAACTCTTTCAGCCGCTCGTACTCGGAAGCCTTCTCAGCCAACGAGGCATAAAGGCGGGCGTTCTGGATGGCGATGCCGATGTAGGAGGCAAGTGATTCCAGCAGCTCGACATCTTCACTCGAAAGGAAGTCACCGGTGGTGGTGCGACCAAGGCCAATGACGGCGATCGTGCGCTGTCCCGCCCGGCAGGGCAGGTAGTAGTTCAGATCCAGCGCAGCAGCGGTGAGGCGTTCCGACTCGGGGAGATGGAGGACGTTTCCCGGATTCTCGAGGAAGATGTGAGTTGGCGCGTTTGGCTGGTCGAAGTTCAGGAAGCCCAGGTCGAGAGGAGCAGGGCTGAGGGATGAGTTCGGGTCTGGTGTGCCGAAGTTTGTGCTGACCTCTCGCGAACTGGGATCGGTAGCAACTGGGGAGTACGCCGCCGAATTCTGATTTGGCCCGTGGCTTGCGCCCAGCGTGTAACGTCCCCGCGGTCCGGCGAGGAAGATGGAGACGCGCGCGACCAGCAGGGTGCGTGGCAGCCGATCAACGATAGCGCTGAGCAGAGCATCCAGATCGGTTTGCGAGGAGAGCCCCCGGCCAAACTCGATCAGCGTTTGGCGGTAATCGTAGCGCTTGCGGTCAAAGACACGGTCGACCCTCTCCTGAATGCCGCGCTTGAGCGGGTCAAAGAGCTGGCCGGTGATGATGATGGCCGCGATCATGCCCCAGGCGCCAAAGGAGGGTAGCCGCTTATTGACGACCTCCGCCGCAAGCGCGACCGCTCCAAAGTAGAGTCCCACCAAGGCGGCGGTTGCCAGGGTGTAGGTGACACCACGTTTGAAGATGAGATCGACGTCCATGAGCCGGTAGCGCACGATGGCCCAGCTGAAGGTGAGGGGCAGAAAGACCAGCGAGAGCCCGGCGATATGGGTCACCAGGTTGGGCACCGACCAGTCCGCCAGGAAGGGGATGACGTTCAGCAGGGTAAACGGGACGACAGAGAGCAGCGTGCCGCGAGTGAGCCACTTGAGCTGCTGCCGGCGCAGGGGATTGCGCGTCCGCCGGTAATGCACCAGAAAAACCCCGGCCGCCAGCACGTAGTAGAGCGCCAGATACCCGGTAGCAATCTGATCGAGGCGATGGAGCAGCAGCTCTGTCGCCGACCAAAAAAGGAATGCCGTCGCCTGCAGGCACACCACGACTGCGGCAGGAACGTAAGCCAGGGCGATTAGGAAACGCGTGCGGCCGCCGGGTGAGCGCTCCTTAGGGAAGGCGAGGGCAAAATGGAGAAACAGCGCTGGCTGGAGTGCGCCTGCCAGTATGTTGCCCCAGTAGATTGTCCAGTCAAAGCCATTCAGCCTGCCCGTGTGGTGGAAGGCATAGAGCACAAACGAGAGCAGACAGAAGAGATAGAAGTGAGTGGCGTGCGGCGCAGTCCATCGCCGGAAGAGCACGTATAGCCCAATGAACAGGTAAACGAGGGCCACCAGACGGAGGCTGGCGTATTGTGTACGGTCAGCGGTGACCAGGATCACTGGCGCCTCAATGCGCACGCCTGAGCGCATCAGGGTGTAGTTGATGCGGCGGTAGATCCCGGTTCGGAACCACTGACGCACCAGCCCGGCGAGGCGGGGCGTGGGCTGGTCGCTCGCCGTCATCAGAAGATCTCCCGGCTTGATGCCCGCACGTTCGCCCGGGCTGTTCGGGGGGACTCGCTGGGCCTCCAGACCACCGTGCGTCTCTACCCACCAGATACCGTCGGTTGGGGCCTGATACTGGCTATCTTTGACGAAATTGAGCGAGGCGAGCACGGCCGCCGTGATGGTGAAGACCGCCAGAAGCACCACAATCACTCGAATTTGTAGCGGCTTCGGCATGCGCGTCAGGTCGGGCGAATAAAATGTCGCCGCTTTATCATGAGTGCACATGCACGCTGCCTGCCATGCTGAGCGCTCGGTGCAAAGGAATACCGAGTTTCAGTATAGCGTTCAAATCAATGGAGATAGCTTACAAAATCCAGATGGCGAGCCCACCAGGGGGAGGGAGAGCTCAGCCGTTCGATGGAGGGCAGCGACGAGCGGCTATGAAGCGGCATAGGACCGGATTCCATTAACGGGAGCGCTCCTCCGGGAGAATGGAGACTTTGGTTCCAAACCCGAACAACTTTCAGCGCGGAACTTCCTCATCATGGAGGTTTGTGAATAGACTGTGAATAGCAGGGCATCACTGCCGACCGCAGGCCCTTGAGGGAGTAGAAGAAGTATGGCGCTATCGACCTGGATGCCTTCGGGCGGAGACCTGCTGCAACAGGAACCGCCGCAGGACAAACCGCTCCAAAGACAGCCTGTCCAGGTTCAGCAGGGTACAGTCCAGGTGGACGGTGCTGCCATGGCATATCTCAGGGCAGGCGAGGGTCCGGAGCTGCTGCTGCTGCACGGGCTGCTGGGCACAGCTGGCTGCTGGGAGGCGGCCCTGCCGGAGTTGGCCGCAGAATCCACTGTCTACGCCGTCGATGCCCTTGGCATTGGTGACTCGGAGCGGGTTCCCGGCCTGAACTGCTGCCTGGAGACCTCGGCCGACCGGGTGGTGGCGTTTTTGGACGCCGTCGGAGTGGAGAAGACGGATCTGGTGGGCACCTCACACGGGGGTGCAGTGGCGCTGATGGTCGCGGCTAAATATCCCGGGCGGGTGCGCTCACTGGCGCTGCACGCGCCTGCCAATCCCTTCTGTGGGCATGCTGCCTCCATGGTGCGCTTCTACAGCACTGCCGCGGGACAGTGGTGTGCACGCCGTGTGCCGGCCATGCCGGCTTCGCTGAAGGCGTTTGCTTTGGGCCGTATGTATGGGGACCCGCGCCGGATTCGGGCGGGATCGCTGGCCCGCTACGACGCCTCGCTGCAGATTCCGGGAACCATCGATTACATCCTGGCGGTGCTCAAGCACTGGACCGACGACATGGTGAAGCTCAGACGCGCACTCAAACAGGTGCGTTCGGTGCCCTCCTTGTTGGTGTGGGGCGACCGGGACCGGGCCGTCAGCCTCCGCAGCGCGGAAGCGCTGCAACACTACTTCGAGGACGCAACGCTGGTGGTGATGCCGGGGGTTGGGCATCTCCCCTTTGAAGAGGCGCCGGAGGCCTTCAGCTCTGCCGTGAATGGATTTCTTCGGCAAGGCGGCTCACGAAGGGAAGGCACCTCGCACACGCTGCATCTGGTTTCGCGCAGAACCGTTGCCTAACTGGCTTGGATCCGGTGGCCTTATAATTCACCGCCAATGCCGAGGGATTTGCCTGGACTGTTTTGCATACCTCGCGCACTTTGTGGTGCGATCATGACAGTTGTCTACGGTTCGTGTTGGCCTCCCGCCCGGTATGATGGTCGCCTGACCACCTAAGGCAACTCCCGGATGACGCAACGGCTCCAGACCAAGCTGCTCTACTTCGTGCTCGCGCTGTACATCGCCATGAGCCTGGGCTTTTGGGTGTCTGGCGTTCTCGCCGAGCGGGATGGTTTCTTGCACGGCAGTGAACACGTCGCAGAGCCGTTCCGGATGGACGAGGACCCGCTCACCGTGACATCCGTGAAACCGGAAGCTCAGAGAGCGGGTCTGCGCAAAGGCGACACCATTGTCGGACTGGCGGACAAGCTCTACACCGGAGAGAACCAGCGGCTTAGGATTCTGCGAGATGCACGGCCAGGATCGACGCTGGTCGTGGATTACACTCGTGGCGCACAACGGAGCACCGCTTCGATTCGCCTGGTTGCCAGAGATGCCAGCCTGAGCCGGACAAGGAGGCTGGAAGGCCTTGTTGTGGTGATGAGTGTGACCTCATTCATCGCCTTGGTGGTCGGCTACTGGATTGTGGCAGCGCGTCCTCGAGACCGGAATGCCTGGCTCATTCTGCTGCTCCTAAGTTTTGCGGAAGTGCTCTACTTCGGTCCCAACTACTGGCCTGGAATGTGGCTGTCAATTTTGGTGAGCTGGTATGACTTTCTACAAATCATGGGTCTTCTCGCGCTCTTTCTTCTCGGTGTGTACTTTCCCGAGAGATGGCGATGGGACGTGAAGTTTCCGCTCCTTCGTTGGACTCTTACGATCTTCTTCTGTGCCGTTCTTTGTTTGAGCTGGTTTACGGACTATCTCGGATACTTTCAGGCATTGTCCTGGAAGAGATGGATGACGACTGCCGGCCATGGGTTCGATCCCGTATTGGAAGCGGCGGAATTGCTGTGCGTGCTTCTGTACTGGGTCGCCTTGTTCGACAAGATGCGCTCGGCATCAACCGCGGATGCGCGCAGGCGTCTTCAGGTTCTGCTTGCCGGGTCATTGCTTGGATTAGGCGGCGTGCTGGTCTTCATTGTGTGGTTTCCGCACCTTGACCATTACACGGAAAAGCACAACTGGCCTCGGTACACAGGCGCGATCCTGTTCCTCTTCTACCCGCTTACGCTGGCGTACGTGGTGCTGGTGCAGCGGGCGATGGATGTGCGCATCCTGCTGCGCATGGGGACGAAGTATGCGCTGGCCCGCGCTTCGGTACTGGCCCTGCAGCTTGCTGCAGGTCTGTTCATCTTTGCCCGCTTTGTGTTGCCCGCGTATGAACAGCACCGGCATGGCGCATGGGATATCGGACTGCTCGTAGCGGGGCTTCTGCTGGTGGCGCGGATGTATGCGCTGCGGAACAATCCCGCCAATCGGCTGCAACGGTGGATCGACCGCAAGTTCTTTCGCGAAGCGTACGACGCCGAACTGGTGCTGAGCGAACTGTCAGAGCAGGTGCGCGACTTCACGCAACCGGAGCCGCTGATTGAGACCATCTCGCGGCGGCTGGGCGAGGTGCTCCATGTTTCGAGAGTGGCCGTACTGCTCGAGGCCGCTGGCAACTCCTATGAACTGCAAGGGGCTGGGCTGCCGGGAACGGGAGGCGCTCTGGCCACCCCGCCGCTTACGCTGGGCCCGCATTCCTACACGGTGCGCAACCTGAAGCGGAGCAGCCAGCCGGTGACGCTCTACCGCGAGAATCCCGATGGATGGTTTCTACTGGCGGATGAGGAGGAACGCGAGCTGCTGGATGAACTGCGCACGGAGGTGCTGCTGCCGCTGCCCGGACGCGAGCGCCTGATGGGTGTGATGACACTGAGCGCCAAGCAATCCGAGGAGCCGTATACCTCCTCCGATCTGCGGCTGTTACAATCTGTGGCCACCCAGGCCGGACTGGCGCTGGAGATCAGCGCGTTGGGCCGTTCGCTTGCCCAGGAGGCCGCCCGGCGCGAGCGTGTCGACCGCGAGATCGAGATCGCCCGCGAGGTGCAGGACCGGCTGTTGCCGCAGTGTATGCCCACGGTCGAAGGCGCAACCATCGCCGGCGCCTGCCGCCCAGCCCAGGGTGTGGGCGGCGACTACTACGACCTGATTGAGTTTGCGGACGGCCGGCTAGGGCTGGCGGTCGGCGACGTGAGCGGCAAGGGCATATCCGCCGCGCTGCTTATGGCGAGCCTGCGCGCTTCGCTGCGCGGCATGGCGTTGGGCGGTCCAGACGACCTGACGCGCATGATGGAAGACGTGAACCACCTGGTCTATGAGGCCTCCGCGTCAAATCGCTATGCAACCTTCTTCTTCGGTGCCTACGACCCTCGCACGCGGCTGCTGCGGTTTGTGAATGCGGGGCATAATCCGCCGCTGGTGCAGCGGGGAGAGATGGTGATGCGGCTGGAGGCTGGCGGTCCGGTGATTGGATTGCTCTCGATGGTCAGCTACGAGGAGCAGTCGGTACAGCTCGAACCCGGCGATCTGCTTCTGGCCTATACCGACGGCATCAGTGAAGCGATGACCCTGGCCGAAGAAGAGTGGGGCGAAGAGCGGATGCTGAGTGCGGCCTGTGGCGATCCTGGCTCCGATGCGGCGGCTATCCTGCGCTGCGTCTTTGAAGCAGCGGACGGCTTTGCCGGCAGCGCGCCGCAGTATGACGATATGACCCTGCTGGTGCTGAAGTTGAATGGAACGCCGAACGGCCACAGAGCGCCCGGCAAGGACGCCACGGTTACTTCTTCCCCGGCGTGACGCCGTAGTCGGGCATATAGATGAGCAGTGCGCCGTTCGGGAGCGTCCTCGAATACCCGTCCACCAGTTGCCGATAGTAGTGCTGCAGCGAAAAACGGAAGGGCGTCGCCGGCTTCTCATCAATTAATTCCATGTCGACATCATCCATGGTGAAGCGGGCGAAGTGCAGTGTTCCGCCCCGAAAATGCACGTAATTCAAAGCGGGCGCGGGTAGGGCTTCGTTGGTTGGCGGGGTTGCCGGGCCGTACTGCTGCACCAGCTTATCCCCCTCAAGGTGCACGGATGTGAGCTTGGCGATAACGCGCGGTGGTGGAAAGAGCGACTGAATCGGAAAGATAATGTCATCTCCGCTGATGTGGAAGCTGTCGCCCTTTGTAGGTTTGGCGACTGCCGAGAGGTCGATGCCGAGCAGGCTGAGCAGATCTTTGTGCAGGAAGCCGAGTGCCCTCATCTCCGTGACATGCAGGAGCAGGCTGCCCAAAGGAGTAACGGCAACCGTAGCCATCGCTGTAAAGGGCAGGTCGACGAGCTTGTGAATGTGTCCCGTTATACGGACGGTCTGGCCGGAGAAGGAGACGTGAAGATCGCGTACTGGCGACTTTGCTTTGGGCAGAACATAGGTGTTGAGTAGCTCGGTTAATCCGTCGGAGCTAAGCGTAACGTGGGCCGAGTCGATGTGGACCACAAACGAGTTTAGGTCATCCAGGCTGATCGCAGTGGTGGGGGAGCGCTGGACCAATTCACCATCAAACGAAGTCACATGCAGCTCGACTTTGGCTTGCGCCAGGAAATCTACATTCCGGGCATTGATATGGACTGGGGCAGATAGCGGAGCGGAGTGGGCCTTTGCCGCTGCCGCACTGACAGCCCGCAGGAGACTGAGCGCCAGCGTCGCGCACGCGAGGCCGCGCCGCACTGCTCGCGTCACTGTGGACAGGGATAGGTGGGTCAAGGGACTTGGCCGCATGGAGGTTGGTCAGGCAGATAAGTTTGAGAGATAGCGCGGTCGCATCGAAATCTCCTACACGAGGGTCGCGCTTTCTAAAGGGTGTTGAAGTAGTCTATGCAAAATTCGTCCGGAAAGCTGGACTCTGCCTCAAAATAGATGCAAGCTATGCAAGCGGTATATTCGGATGCGCTATAAAACGAATTGTTAGAATATCTGTCTGATAGGCAGGGACGTACTGAGGCAGCGGAAAGCCGCCCAAGGAGGAAGTAGCTCGTGAAAGGTTTAACGAAATTCGCAGGGCCTATGCTGTTGGCGTCAGCGCTGTTGATGAATTCCGGTGTGATGGCGAGTGCTCAGACCGCCGGACAAGATATGAGTCACGCTGGCACGGAGACAAAGGACGCCGCAAAGGATACTGGCAACGGAATCGTTAAGGGCACAAAAAAGGTCTGGCACGGTACCAAGCATGTCACCAAAAAGGCATATCACAAGACCAAGCACGGCACCAAGAAGGTGATTCACGCGTCTGCCAAAGGAACAGCCCACACGGCAAACAAGGTAGCTGGTAGCACTAAGCCAACGCCACAGTAGTTGTTACGAATAAAGGTGAGAAACGGCACGGAGCAGAGGTCAGCTGCTCCGTGCCGTTTGCTCGTTCACAATCAGGTGAGGGCTAGAACGCTGTCGGGGGACGCCAGTCAATCTTGTCCTTTGTCTCTCCGCCGTAGAATCCTTTGCGCACTGGGGCGGAGGTGAGAAAGTCATTCGGGTAGCCGAGCTGAATCGCGCTGATGTTGTCCAGCCGCTCCGCCTGCTCGGGAGTCAGCTGCCACTCCAGCGCTCCGAGGGAGTCCTGAATTTGCTCGAGCGAACTGGCGCCGAGGATCGGGATCGCCCCGCGGCGGCGCAGCCAGTTCAGTGCGACCTGTGCAGGATTCTTTCCGACGGTCTTGGCTACCGACCGTACCTCCTCGGCGATGCTCTTCAGCTTCTCTGGCGGTGAGAAGAGCATCTCGGCGCGCTTGGTGGTGAGCTCCTTGAGTTCATCATCGTTCGTGTAGCGATCAGTAAGCAGGCCACCGCCCAACGGTGACCACGCGGCCACCGTAAGCCCGAAGGCCTCGGCCATCGGGATCAGCTCGCGCTCCGGAGCGCGTTGCACCAGGCTGTACTCGATCTGCAGGCCGGCAAAGGGTGTCCAGCCGCGTAGTTGCGCGAGTGTGTTCGCATGTGCAACGGTCCAGGCCGGCCAGTCCGACGCGCCTACATAAAGGACTTTCCCTTGTTGAACGAGATGATCCAAACCATGCATCACCTCTTCGGCGGGAGTGCTGCCGTCGAACATGTGAACCCAGAGCAGGTCGATGTAGTCCGTTTTGAGCCGCCGCAAGCTGTGCTCGACAGACTTGATTAGGTTCTTGCGATGGTTGCCTTGCGCATTCGGATCGGCAGGGGAAAGTGTGCCGCTGTACTTGGTCGCCAGCACGAACTGGTCGCGTGTAGCCTGCAGCAGTTCGCCGACAATCTTTTCGCTTTCACTGCGGGCATAGATGTTGGCAGTGTCGATGAAGTTTCCGCCGGTCTGGACGTAGGCGTCGAAGATGGACCGGGCCACGTCGCGCGAGGCTTTGGCGCCGAAAGTCATGGTGCCGAGAGCGAGTTCAGCGACGCGCAGTCCGCTGCGGCCGAAAAGTTTGTAACGCATAGTTCCTCCCAATCTCTGCGCCAGCGGGAGCCAGCGGCTGGAGAGCGGTGCAGGTGCACCAGCGCTCTTTGCTATGGGATGCAGTTGAGGAATGTTGCTGGTCTGCTCGTCCAGCTTTACTCGGCCAGATAGACGCCCCGCCGGTGAAAGCGCGGATCGGTGAGTTGCTTGAGCATAAAGCCGGCAACGTTCGCACGAGAGATGCGATGGCTGCTAGAGGGCAGAGCATCCGGCACAACATAGTAGTCCTCCGTAGCCGGGCCGTTGGTAAGCCGGGGCGGACGGACGATGGTGTAATCCAGGTCGGAGCTCGCGAGCAGCCGCTCTTGCACCGCCTGGTCGGCGAAGGGATGCCGCAGCAGAGTACGCTTCACAATCCAGAACGCGAGGTTGGCCAGTGGGGTCTGATATTTTCCAGCGGGGTAAAGTGCGCCCGCTGCTCCCACCACGATCAGCCGATCGACGAAATGTGTGTGCATGCCGGCGATGATGTTGGGGATCGCCCGTGCAAGTACAGGTCCATGCTTCAGCGTGCGGGCGCCCAGCGCGGAGAAGACAGCCCGCTGCCCATCGATCGCTTCGGCAACGGCCGCGTCATCGAACACGTCACCTTCATAGATACGAACATCGGCGGGCGCCCTGAACGGGGATGCCGGACGAACGAAGGCGGTGATGGTGTGGCCCTGCTCCAGCGCGCCTCGTAGCAACTGTCCGCCGATCCCGCCAGATGCGCCGAAGACGATGATCTTCATGCCTGTTCGATTCTTTTCTGGATTTCCACGGTGTAAGGAACACTATAAATCTCTTGCCGGATTCCGCGTCATCTTTCGATCCGCCAATTGGCTCCTCGAATCCAGAACCGCAAGCAAACGCTAGGGGCTTCCCTACATCCCACAAGCGAAACAGGAGGGCGCCAATACATGCCAGAGCACATTAATCTAGGAAAAGTAGAGAAGACACTGAAGAGCTTGGTCGAAACTTTGCGCGACGGTCACGAAGGATTTACCGACCTCGGCAATCGCCTGCAGGATCCAACGGCACGGCGCTTCTTTATGGAAGAGCTGCAGGTGCGGTCCAACTATGCGGGAGAGCTTGAGAACGAGATGCACCGGATGGGTGTAAAGGACGTGAAGGTCTCGTCCTCGGTGAGCTCAGCGGCGCATCGCATCTGGGGCGAGCTTCGAGCAAAGGTGGGTGGCGGGGACCACGCGTTGCTGGCAACCGCTGAGCAGGGCGAAGATGCTGCAAAGAAGGCATACGCGGACGCGCTCAACGAAGAGCTTCCTGCGAATGTTCGCGAGCTGCTCGCCAATCAGCAGGCGCACATCCTTCAGTCGCATGACAAGGTCAAGGCGCTCCGGGATAGCGCAAAAGCTTCATAAGATTAATGAATCAGCCCGCTCCCGAGGCTTTTTAGAACAAAGAACAAAGCGACTCCAGCGAAGAACATCAGCGCCATTCTGAAGCCGGGTTCGCGATTTGTCTCGGGTAGCAGGTCTGTCGCGGCCACGTAGATGGCCACGCCCGCAGAGAGCGGCAAACCCGTTCTCCCCCATCCCGGCCGCAGGTTGATCAAGAGCGCGCCTACCAGAGTGGCGGCGGCGACCACAGACGTCGAGGTCAAAGCGGAGCGCCGTCCCTGACCGCTGGCCAGCATGATGGATGCAACGGTGAAGCCCTCGGGGATCTTATGCAGCAGAATGGCCAGAAAGATGATCCACCCGAGCCAGCCAGACAAGGAGAAGCCCGAAGCGATGGCCACTCCATCAAATAGGGAATGCACGGCCAACCCACCCACCACGGAGTAACCGAGACGATGCGGCAGCAGGTCGTGCGCGGCGCCATCCTCGTGCGCATGGCCATCGCCATGGAAGTGGGGTGTGACTGTATGCGCGATCAGGTGAATGACGCAAAAGCCGACAACGACCAACACCGGAGCTGCGCGGGGAGAGAGAGCAAAACTCTCCGGCAGCATCTCCAGCAACGCTGCCGATATCAGGAACCCTGCTCCGAGCGAGACGAAGTAGCGGAGATGGCGCCGCTCCCAGTGCGTGCGGACCAGCAGATAACCACCCAGCACGTCGGCCAGTGCAGCGACCAGCCCCAACGATAGTGAGAGAACGAGCGGAGACATCCGCTCAGCCGCTATGCCGGATGTGCAGCACATCGCCATCCTGCACCAGGTAATCCTTGCCCTCGAGCCGGAGCGTTCCCTGTGAACGCGCCGTCGCCTCTGACCCGGCAGCCAGCAGCGTGTCCCAGTGAATCGTCTCTGCACGGATGAAGTGTTTCTCCAGATCGGAGTGGATAGCGCCAGCCGCCTCCTGGGCTCGCGAGTTTACGGGCACGGTCCAGGCGCGGCACTCGTCTTCACCAATGGTGAAGAAGGAGACCAGCCCCAGCAGCTCATAGCTCTTTCGAATGAGTCGAGTCAGGCCGCTCTCCCTCAGCCCGTAGCTGGAGAGAAACTCCGCCGCTTCTTCATCCGGCATCTCGGCAAGCTCGGCCTCGACCCGGCCGCAGATGGCGGTTGCTCCAGCGTTCGGACGTGAGGCGACCTCAGTCAAGCCGTATTTCGCTACGGCTTCTTCGAGATCCGTGCCCAGCGTGGTGCTCTCGTTGATGTTGACGACATAGAGGATCGGTTTCTGCGAGAGGAACCCAAAGCCTCGTACGAGCTTGCGCTCATCGGCCGTCATCTCCATCTCGCGCAAGGGGCGCTCCTGCTCCAGGTGGAGCTTGGCTCGCCCAAGCAGCGCATTCTCTCGCTCGAGCTCTCCCGTACGCATCTTCTTGAGATCTTTCTCCAGCCGTTCCAAACGTTTTTCCACCTGCGCCAGATCCGAGAAGACCAGGTCAAAATCGACGTTGCGGATGTCACGCACTGGATCGATCGGGCCGACATGCGAAATCGAATCGTCGTCAAAAGCACGTAGCACGTGAATAAGCGCGTCTACTGTCCGGAGGGTCGCTAGAAAAGCCGTCTCTTTTAACGCTTCCTGTCCAATCGCCGCAACGTCGGCGTACTCGACCGTCGCATAGGTAAGCTTCTTCGGATTGTAAAGAGCGGCCATCTTGTCCAGCCGTTCATCCGGAACTCTAGCGATGCCAAGGTGTGCCTCACGCGGGTTGGAGTAAGCCCTTTCGTCGAGCTTGGCTTTAGTGAGAATCTTGAACAGGGATGTCTTGCCGACCTGGGGCAGGCCGATGATGCCGGTTTTCATGCGCGTCCTGAGATGTGGAGTGTTCGCGGCGACGGAGTCGCCAATCCCCGATCATACATTGTGTACGGGGCGCGTACCCAGGCCGGTGCGCAGCTCGAAAGAACGTCCCGACAGAAGAAACGCTACGAGACCGCAGACGAGAATGATGGTCTCGACATGCGTCGATTGCGTATGGAGATGATCGAAGATCTCGCGCGCCGGATTCGTCTGGGCGACAGCTGCGATCTTGCCGCCTACAGATGCGCGCGCCGTATCCATGCGCGGAATGATCGAGAACTGCGAATAGCAGGTGAGCACCAGCATCACGATGACGAGGATCAGCTGCGGGAGAACCGACGACCAGCGCACCGTGGTTCTGATCCCAAGCGTGAAGAGAACAAAGAGCACGCCCAGAACAATGCCGAAGTAGTGGAGATCCGCTAGTGAACCGGCGACCACCTGGCCTGCGGCTTGGGTGCCGCTTGCCCCATCGGAGAAGTCCGGCGGAAGTACCCGGAAGGCGACCCCGGCGACCATGATGAAGAAGACCAAGGCGCCCAGCCAGAGGCCGAGCGCCAGCATCGAGAGCGTGCTTAGTATCGTTCGCATCCGCATACCGACCTAGGATGCTGGAATGCAGGCGATCTGCCTACTGACGTCCAGAGACACTCGACCGGCCGATCAGCCGCTCAATGCGCTTGGGGATGGGCGGATGCGTAGAGAACAGGCTGGCGAAACTGGCGCCGCTCAGCAATGGCTGCACGATGAACAGGTGAGCAGTGGACGGAGTAGCCTGCATCGGCAGCCGCTTCGAATATCCCTCCAGCTTCTCCAGCGCACTGGCCAACGCATACGGGTTGCCGGTCATTTGCGCGCCTGTGGCGTCAGCTTCGTACTCGCGCGAGCGCGAGACAGCTAGCTGAATCAGTGTGGCGGCGATCGGCGCCAGGATGAGCATGAAAATGCCGCCCAGGGCGCCACCGTTCCGGTCGCGGTCCCGTCCACCGTAACCACCGAACATGCTGGCAAACCAGCTCATGCGCACCAGGATCATAATGGCGCCGGCCAGGGTGGCGGCAATCGAGCTGGTCAGGATGTCCCGGTTGCGTACGTGGCCTAGCTCGTGCGCCAGAACACCTTCGAGTTCGTCATCAGTCAGAAGGTTCAGAATACCGTGGGTGACGGCGATAGAGGCATGCTTCGGGTTACGGCCGGTCGCGAACGCGTTGGGCGACTCCGTCGGGATCACGTAGATCTTGGGCATGGGCAGGCCAGCGCGTTGTGTCATCCGCTCTACCACCTGATAGACCCGAGGCAGCTGCTCCCGTGACGCAAGTTGGGCACGGTACATCGAGAGCGCCAGCTTGTCCGAGTAGAAGTAGGAGAAGAAGTTCATCCCAGCGGCAATCGCAAAGGCCAGGATCATGCCGTTGCGCCCACCGAAGTGAGCTCCGACGAGAATAATGATGAGCGTAAGCGCGGTAAGCAGGAAGGCGGTCTTGAGTGTATTCATATCAGTTTTCGTGCCTGTCACCATCTTAGACGTGCGTTATCAGAGTTTGGTTCGGTTTCAGCCTGCAGGCCACACTATGAACTTTCATATCGTAATCGGAAGGGTGTATTCCAAATCAAGTAGATCGGCCCTGATAGGCAGGTGAGGCCAAGCAGCGCAGAAGACCGGAAAAATGCGCGCCTTTACGGAGATACAACGCAAAGCTCCTATGGGCAAAGACTTCCGGCAATGGCGGTTGAATTGCATCCTCTCTACACATGAAGACGCGCAAGCCGCTTAGATTCCTCCACCGTAACCGCCTCCAGAGTTCGCTCATAGTGGCCATGTCCATTCTGCCGGTCGCTGGGTCGCTCACCGTTCTTCCTGCACGGGCACAGGTCACGCCAACAAGCGGCGCCATTCAGGGAACCGTCACAGATACATCTGGAGCTGCAATTCCAGGTGCGGAAGTTACGATTATCGACACCAACACGAATTCGACGCGTAAGGTGACAACGGACGGAGCTGGCTACTACACCTCGGGGTCGCTGGTCCCAGGCTCCTACCAGGTTGCCATTGTCGCAACCGGATTCCAACAGCTGAAGGCCACAACGATCGTGAACGTGAATGTGGTCACAAGCGGCAACTACAAGCTCCCGGTCGGCAATAGCTCGGAAACGGTGCAGGTGACGGCTGGGCAGGTACAGACGAACACCGAGCAGTCCAGCGTGCAGAACGTCCTCACGGCGCAGCAGATCGAGACGCTGCCGATCAACGGACGCAATTTTCTGGATCTGGCACAGCTCGAGCCGGGCGTGCAGCTGCAAAGTGGCGAGTCCTTTGATCCCACCAAGGCCGGCTACTCAGCTCTCTCCTTCTCCGGCGCCTCCGGCAGAACGACGCGCATCCAGCTGGATGGCCAGGACATCACGGATGAGACGGTGGGCACCACCATCTTCAACGTCTCCCAGGGAGCCATCGATCAGGTCCAGATCTCGCGCTCGACCCAGGACATCACCGGTGATCTGACCAGCACCGGGTCCGTGCAGGCGGCTACGCGCTCCGGTACGAATGCATTCCATGGATTGGCATATTACAACTTCCAGGATCACGGCGTGGGCTTTGCTAGCCAGCGTGGAGTGGACACACCATTCCAGCGCAATCAGTTCGGCGGTAGTATAGGCGGTCCGATTATCAAGGACAAGCTTTTCTTCTTCGCCAACTCGGAGCGCATCAAGCAGGATCTGGGCACGATCTCGACGGTAGGGTCACTCTTCAGCGGAGTACTGCAGCAGTTTCCCTTTATTCCAACTCCCTTCCGGGATACATACTCCACTGGCCGTCTGGACTACAGCGGGCCCCATGGCATCCACTTCTTTGCCCGCGCGAACTACGAAGCAAACTCTGCGGTCTCGTCGTTTGGCCTGGGTTATTCCATTTACAGCAACCGCGACAATACGCCCGGAATTGCTGGCGGAGCAGACTTTGTCACTGGAAACTTCACGCATAGCATCCGTGTAAGCTATGAAAAGTTTCACAACCTGCTGGTCAATGCGGTGAATCCGGGTACCACTTACTACGCCGTGCCGGGTATCGAGTTCCGTTATATCTCGCAGGGCCTGTACAGCGGCCCAAATTACCTGGCGCCTCAAGGCACCTACCAATCCGATAAGCAGTTCCGCTACGACGGAAGCTGGACCAAGAGCTCGCATAATATCCGGTTTGGTGGGGGTTTTAATCGTATTCTGGGCGGTGGTACCGCGGACTTCTTTGGGACGGCTCCCCGCGTTACGATCAATTCTAGTAGCTTGCTTCCGGGTCAGGACGCTGCTAATCCCTTGAACTACTCAGCATTCGGTGTTGTTCTTGGAAATGGTCAGGGCTACTTCACGGAGCAACCTCAGTTCAACCTCCCAGCAGGTGGGCAGGGTGACTGGCGCACCTTCGCCTATGTAGCGGATAGCTGGAAGATCAGGCCGAACTTCACGGTCAACTATGGCGTGCGCTGGATTCGGGACACTGGCCGGTCTGATGCCGACCTGGCGCCGATTCCTTGCTCGGCCGTGGATACTTCCGCTGCAGGTCCAGGCTATAACCCGTGTGCATCTCCGAACGACCGGCTTCTCGACCAGTTTGGGGCGGGCTTGGGGGCGAGGGTCAACCAGCCGAATTACAACTTTGCGCCTCAGCTAGGCTTTGCTTATAGTCCAGGGGCCAGCGGCAAGACTGTGATCCGCGCCGGAATCGGCGTCTTCTATGAAAACTCGGTTTTCAATAACGTACTCTTCGACCGGCCATTTAAGCTGAAACAGGGTGCATTCAATTCCTCGAAACAGCTCTGCAGCCAATACGGCAACTACTCGTTCGTCTTGCCAGATGGAACCACGGTAGACAACTACAACGGCACGTCTATTCAAGCTCTCTGCAGCGAGTCGATCCAGCAATCGGGTCCAGCCTTTGCAGCGCTACAAGCGCAATATCAGAAAGCTACAGCAGGGTCCGGCGGTGTGGTGCAGAATCCAGATTACGTTGGCAGTACACTCGCCATACCGACAGCGGCAGGATATAGTGCTTACGCGCCTGACTTCAAAACCGCATACGCGACCCAGGTCAACTTCGGTGTTCAGCAGGAGTTATGGAAGGGATCTGTTCTGACGGTCGACTACCTGCACTCGGTCACAAATCATATCCAGCAGGGTGTCGATGCCAACCGCGTCGGCGATGCCCGCTTTTTCGATAAGACCGCTGGGGCTGCGGCGGTCACCAAAACCGTAGCGCAGTGCGGAGCAACGTCCGTCGATCAGGCGATTGCTGCATGCGGCGGTCTGCATCCCGCTGGCCCTGGCACCAGGGTCGGCGGAGCTACCATTCAGGACTTTGCTAAGAATGGCTTAGACTCCGGTGTGCAGTTCAACAGCGGCTATCCGGTGCCTGGGACGATTGCCTTTGCCGGTCGAAATCCTCAGGTCGGGCAGGGAATTTTTCAATCACCAACTGGACGCGCTGGTTACGACGCACTCCAGTTTAATTTCCGCCAGCAGGCCCGCCATCCACTGCCCGGGCTCACTGATACCAACTTCGAGGCCTCGTACTCTTTCTCGCGCGAGGTTAGCTCTACTGCTGCAATTCCGACGAGTGGATCTGGCTCCGATGGCTTCTTTACGCCTACGGCCTGGGATTACAACCAGCCGACTCGCTTTATTGGATCGGGGAACCTGGACCGCCGACACATCCTCTCCTTTGGCGGCTCCAGCACAGTGAAGTATGGTCCACGCATCGGAATCATTGGGCATATCTACAGCGCACAAGCAGCAAACTTGCTACTGGATACAACTACTAACGGAGGCAAGGGTCAGATCTTCCAAACCGACTGGACAGGGGATGGCACCATTGGTGACCTGGTCCCGGGCAGCGATCCCGGCTACTTTCAGAGGCAGGTCACCCGAGACAACCTGGGTAAATTCATTAACCGCTACAACAGCAAGTTTGCGGGCACGCTCACACCAGCCGGGCAGACGGTCGTCAACAATGGTGTCCTCAGTGCAGCACAACTCTCGGCCCTGGGCGGAGTGATGCAACCGATCGGAGTACCGACCGGACCCACCATCCGCAACTATCCATTCCGGACAATCGACGCTAACTTCAGCTACCCCATACACCTCCATAAAATCTCGGAGAGTATGGTTCTGGAGCCGGGTGTAGCCATGTACAACGTGGCCAACTTCGGCAACTACAAGGACATCACCAACGGTGGAGATCAGGAGCTGCTTATCGCACCGGGAGCGGGTGACACGAACTACGTCAACGGGCCGTTCAACTTCGCCACCAAGGACCAGAACCGTATCACACGCGGCGCTGGCACCTTTGATCAGGGCGATGCGCGGTCCACGGAGTTCCAGCTGAAACTGACCTTCTAACAAAGAGGTAATCAGCAATCAATTAGGGAGGGCCTCGGCCCTCCCTAATTTTCTGTTGAACATGGTTAGCGCTTAAGTGCCCGGCGAAGAACCGTCTCCAGTGCTGCCTTGTCGCGAAGGTAGTCGTCGTCACTCAGACTGCCTTGGAGCCGGTCGGTCTCGATGACGAAGAGTTCCTCTTTGAGGACAGCCAGGAGCGCGTCACGTTGCGAAGCGGCAGGTGTCGGTTGTAGATACCCGTTCGGGCCAGCTTCGGAGGGAATAGCTGCCTCTGGCGGCGCGGACATGCCGGCCGTCGCTGGGCGGCGGAGAAGAAAGGCCGCAGCGATGGCGAGCAGCAGGCCGATGCCGCTGAGGATCCACCACTTGTATTTATTGAGCGGGTCGGGGGTGTCGATGGGGTTGCCGAGCCCGCCGCCGGGACGCGTGTCCTCCGCGCCGTTCACGGGACTGGTCGGCGGTTGACTGCCGGGCTGGCCGGCTGCGGGCTGACTGCTGGTCGACTGCGCCGTTTGCACATCACGCGGCAGGGCGCCCGACCCGGAGACGGAAAAGACTAGCGGCTGGCCGACACTGACGCTTTTGGCGACAAAGGTCTGAGCATTGACGTCGTCGTTGATGCTTTGAAAGGCGGAACCGGCATCCGGTTTGAAGCGCATGCTCTTGGGCATCATCACCACCACGTTCTCAGCCGCCATGCCGAGCTTAGGCGTGAACTTGAAACTCCCTGAGTAGGGGAGGGTATAGCTGATCTGGAACTGTGTCTCGCCGGGCCGCAGCGGAAATAGGTAGGCGTAGTGTCCAGGTTCGCCCAGCGGGGCGGGCGACGAGGCGACCGGCATGCCTCCCGGGCCCATGGCGGCCGCTCCTTCGATCTTGGCCTCCGCGGGCAGGTAGATTTCGTAGGAGTGATTGGAGAACTGCGTCTTGGGCGGATGGGAGTCGTTCTTGATGAAGTAGCTCTGGGTGACCTTGAGTCCAGTCTGGTCGGTCTCTACCCGCATGACGTTGGCTTCCGTTGTGATGCCCTGGACAGCCGGGGCCACGTCGAAGACCTGCACGTCGACATTGCTGGTATTGGGTGGCGCGGGCTGGAAGTAGGAGGCCTTCTGGTGATCGACGCGGATGAGGTGCATGCCGCCGTCGGGCACGTCGAGGGTGTAGTGGCCGCGCGCATCGGTTTTGGTGCGGGCTGCCTCCTGCATTCGTTGCTGGAGCGAGATGAGGATGACATCGTCACCGGCCGACGGTTTATTCACAGTGCCATTCGTGACGGTGCCGGTGATGGAGGCGGCGATGGCCGCCGTGGGAAGAAGAAGCGTAAGAACGGAGAGAATGGCGCGAAATCTTGGACTGATCATGGTGGCTACTGCAAGGGTAGCGCGCCAAGCCCAGGAACACATACTCTTGTGCGCACGTTTGCGATGTTGAGGTGTACACCGCGCCTACCATTTACGTCCGTCGCAACAGTGTCGGCGGCCGCCGACAATTTCTTCCACGATTTGCACTCATCTTGTAACCCCAGCCGACCGGTTCTCTCTCATATGTGCGACGTGGCAGATCACGTTTGCGAGTGGCCGTTCATGCAGCGTCAGACTTGCCGCCCTCGATTGGGAGCCATCGCTGCAGGGCGATCGTCCTTAACACTTCATCGTTCTAGCAACCCCTTCTAGGAGAGACGTATGATGAACCAGCGATTTGTAGATATGCGCTCGCGACCGGCCCGCTTCTTCATGGATAAGACGACCTCACTGGCCTTGGCGGCGGCTCTCTTCAGTGGCCTCGCAATGGCTACGACTACGCCTGGCCTGGCGCAGGACAATTTCCAAGGCACGCCAGCGACGAACGGCGTTTATCCAGAGAACGCTACTGCGACCTTCCCGCTGATCTTCTGCTGGTACAAAGGGCAGGTGCTGTATTACATCCGCATCGACACCTCGGACGAGGCGACGGCCAAAGCGCAGGGATTGAATCATGTGCCGCAGCTGGCAAATGTGTTGACCTCACAACCGGCCGCGTATGACGACATCTACACTGTTACGAACTTCCAGCAGTACAACGTGGTGCCCTCGGCGCCGAATCCGGTCGGTCCCAAAAGCACGGACCCCAGCTACCAGCCGCTTTGGCAGGTTAGCCAGGTCACCTGGAATGGCGGCGCAAAGCCGCGGGTACTGAAGTCCGAGGAGGAGATCCTCGATGCGAAGGCCAAGGGTGAGCTGACGGTGACCAAGACAAACGTCGTGATCAACTGCCCCATCATCTTCACGCCGGAGGGCGGCAAGCTGCCCAATGTGAAGATCACGCTCGGTGGGCACGACGGGGATGGAAACGACAAGGGCGACCGCAACTAGAGCGGTTTTCCTGTAGGCGTACACCGGAGCCACAAAAGAACGCGCGGCTTTTCCGTCAAGAAAAGCCGCACATCACCAAACATCGGTGATCATAGCCACAGGAAAGCCGTTCTAAACATTGTGACTGTGAAGAGGGTTGGTCTGCTGAGAAATCAGCCAACCTTGGATTCCGGCGGCGAGGCTAGCGCGCGGCTGCGCGGGATTGAATAAGGTCGATCTCGGCAAGAATGGTGGCGGCTTCGTTCTCTAACGATGCGCGTTGGGCGGTGTAGTCCTCTTCCGGATACTTGCCCGCGCGATATTCAAAGCTGAGGTCGCGAAGATTTTCGTAGAGTACGTCCTTCTGCTCTTGGAGGAAGTCGAGCCGCGTTTTGACACGCTGCTCCTCGACGTGGCGCTCGGGAAAGAAGACATAGCCGAAGATCGCGAGAGTGAGAACGGCGCAGGCGGCCCAGATCATAGGGAAGGACCGCCCAGGCAAACGCGGCTTCGCCGCACAGAGCGAAAGCAGGTTGTCATAGCTCGGTATCCTGGCGAATGCGATTGCGCAGGGCATCAGCGCGAGGGGTATGCGCGACAACAGGCATAGGGACGGTGCGGAACTTCCATTTGCGGACGACCAGGAAGACGCCACCGATGCCGAGCAGCAAGACGAGTGGCGGCATGATCCAGGCTACGTGGTTGAACGAGGTAAACATTGGAGCGGCGAGAGCTGTCGGACCGTATTCGTTCTGGAAGTCGTGGAAGATAGTGTCGTTGCTGTCGCCGTTTTTGATGGAGGCCATGAGCTGCGTGCGCATCTTGTCGGAGTCCGGGCAGCCGACATGGTTGCACTCGCCGAGCAGCTCGTTGCAGCCGCAGGGGCACATGATGCGGTGACCAAGCTTATCGAAGCGCGCTCCAGCATCGGCGCCGGCTGCAGGATCGCCTGCGCCGACGGCAACGATGATGACAAAAATAAGCAGAAAGAGCTGAAGTATTTTGGAAAACGGCCGATAAAGCATTTAGTCACCACCCCGCGCGAGTGAGGCAGCTGGATCGACGGGCATGAGCGGCCGCGCCGGGGAGGCGGTCCGCACGCGGCTGGCGGCGAGTGCGGCGGTAAGGTTAGGCGTCAGCGTGACGAGTGTGCCAAAGACCAGGACGCCGACGCCGATCCAGATCCAGGCGACGAGGGGGTTGAGGAAGATTTTGATGATGGGCCGGCCGGTGTCCGGGTTCTGACCGGCGTAGATAACGTATAGATCCCAAGCCAATGTCGAGTGGTTGGCGACCATGGTTGAGGTCTGCTGGGAGGCGACAAAGAAGCGCTTTTCGGGCGCCATCTGCGTCACTTTTTTACCGTTGCGGTAGACGTCAAGTAGCGCGTATTCGGTGTCGTAGTTGGGGTTGGACTCCTGCGTATAGTCCATACACACCAGCTTATAAGGCCCGACCTGCATGATCTGCTTAAAGTCCATCTCCTGTTCCGTTGAGCGATTGAAGGCAGACCCGGCAAAGCCGATAAAGATGATCACGACGCCGAAGTGAACGATGTAGCCGCCGTACCGGCGGGTGTTGCGCCGCGTGAGCTGCAGCATGGAGGCGAAGAGATTCTGCTGCGTGTGCTTCTGGATGACATGGGCGCCGCGCAGGAATTCAGAGCTGATTGCCGTAATGACACCTGCGCCTAGCGAGAAGGCTACCAACGAGTATAGGTAGGCCTCATCGTGCCAGGGCTTGAGGCCTGTCGCCATGAGCGCGATTGCAGTGCAGACGACCGCGATGCCGGGCAAGACGAAGTTGCGGCGGATGGACTTGAGCGAGGCCGAGCGCCATGCCAGTAGAGGACCGATGCCGGTAAGGAGGAGCAGGAAGAGACCGATAGGCAGCGCAATGCGGTTGTACCAGGGCGCGCCGACCGTGACTTTGTTGCCTTGCACATACTCCGAGATGATAGGGAAGAGAGTGCCCCAGAGAATGGTGAAGCAGGCAGCGAGCAGAACCAGGTTGTTGAACAGAAAGCTGGATTCCCGGGAGACCAGGGATTCGAGCTTATGTTCGGACTTGAGATGGTCGCGTTGCAGAATAAAGGTAAAGAGGCAGACAGCCAGAACGATGATCAGGAAGCCATAGAACCAGTTGCCGATGGAGGACTGCGCGAAAGCATGCACGGAGCTGACCAGGCCAGAGCGGGTGAGCAGCGTGCCCAGAATGGAGAGCAAGAAAGTGGAGAAGATCAGCCACACATTCCAGCTCTTCATCATGCCGCGCTTCTCCTGCATCATGACGGAGTGCAGAAAGGCAGTGCCTGTGAGCCAGGGCATCAACGAGGCGTTCTCAACCGGGTCCCAGCCCCAGTAGCCTCCCCAGCCGAGCACGGAATAAGCCCAGTGCGCGCCCAGAAAGATGCCGCAGGTAAGAAAGAGCCATGTCACCATCGTCCAGCGGCGGGTGATGTGAATCCACTTCTCACCTGGGTAGCGCATCATGAGCGCACCCAACGCAAAGGCGAAGGGCACCGTGAAGCCGACGTAGCCGAGGTAAAGCATCGGCGGATGGATAACCATCTCCGGATACTGCAGCAACGGATTCAGGCCGAAGCCATCTGCCGGAATTTGGCCCTGTACCAGAGCGAAGGGTGGCGCAGCAAAGTTAAGAAGCAAGAGGAAGAAGACTTGCACGCCGGAGAGAATGGTGGAGGCATATGCGGTTAGGCGAACGTCCACTTTATGGCGCAGGCGAAGAACCAGGCCATACGCCGCCAGGAGCCACGCCCAGAGAAGCAGGGAACCCTCCTGACCGGACCAGAGCGCGGAAAACTTATAGGCCCCCGGAAGTGCACGATTCGAATGGTGGAGGATGTAAGAGACAGAGAAGTCGTTCGTGAAGACCGCGTAGATCAACGCGAATGCGGCACAGGAGACAGCGAAGAAGCTACTGATACCCGAACGACGCGCCGTCTCCGCAAGGCGCTCTGGCGAGACGCGCGTATGGGCGCCGGTTGCGAGTTGGCGCAGGGCCACGCCGCCGGCTAGTAGGGTATAGCCACTCAGAGCGAGCGCGAGCAAAAGAGCGAAGCTTCCAAATTCCGGCATGGCTATTTTGATTGTCGCAAAGCTGGTGCGTCAGCGGCAATCAATCGGAGGATGGAGACGCGTTGATCCACTCGCGTGTGGTGGAAACGGATCAGGATGTCGGCTAAGGCTCGAAAAGAGAGGTCACTTAGGCGATGCGGGACATGGGAGCCAGAGAGATCTCCGATGTCAAAGCGATCAGGGCATCCGGGGCGAGTGGTTTCAGCCGGAAGGTGACATCCAAGCCCTCATACTCGGCCTCGGCGTCCGGAAGCCCGCTCAGAACCAGAATCGGTGTCGTGACTCCCATTTCGCGGAGTGCCTGCACGAACTCTGGCCCATTCATCTCGGGCATAAGGTGGTCGCTGATCACTAAGCAAAAAGGGCTCTGAACTGAGGTATGCACTATGCTCTGAACGGCGGCAGAGCGAAAGATCTCGAGGCCCTGCGCGCCATTTTCGGCAACGATGACAGAGTGGCCAACCTTCTCCAGAATCATTCTGCGAGTCATCGCCTGGATAGGATTGTCATCGACTAGCAGGATTTTGTGATTCATCTCGGCCCAATGTGAACTTCAAATATGGATGAAGACCCGGTGAACTGGGTTGCTTCAAAGATGATGCATACCGGCCGCAGTTGCGGCTCGTCATCTACAACTTTTGTTGTACAGTGATTTGCCATTTGCACGCACAGTACCTCATTCGATCTCCAGGCGATGCTGTATCTCTTCCAGGCTGATTCCTTTGGTCTCCGGATAGAGGAAGAGGACAAGAACTGGAGTGCCATCATACTCCCGAAGAAGATGAAGGGATAGGCGGCGGAGCTGCCGGATTGACTTCTGGCGATGATGGGGAAAGAGGGCGGAGATGATCGCATTGACAATCCAGTGCGAGGAGCTGCCCAGGTTTTGGGTAGCACGCCACTTCCGTGCTTGCTCATGGGAATGCGGGAGGATCGAAGTGCACAGGGCTTGAATCTAAGGTGTTGGGAAGCGAAGGGAGCAACGATGAAGCAGAGGCAATTAGGAAGATCAAGCCTGCAGGTAGCGCCGATCTGTTTGGGCGGGAATGTCTTCGGTTGGACGCTGGACGAGGCAAGTTCATTCACCGTGCTAGATGCAGCCGTGGAGCACGGATTGCGCTTTATCGATACGGCAGATGTGTACTCACGCTGGGCGCCGGGCCATCAGGGCGGCGAGTCGGAGACCATCCTGGGCAAGTGGATGAAGGAGCGGGGAAATCGCGCGGAGATCGTGCTGGCGACCAAGGTCGGTATGGATATGGGCGGCGGCAAGGTGGGTCTCTCCAAAGCCCGCATTCACCAGGCGGCCGATGCATCGCTGAAACGCCTGCAGACCGATTACATCGATCTGTACCAGTCGCACAAAGACGATGAAGGGACGCCATTGGAGGAGACGATGAGCGCCTTTGCCGATCTGGTGCAGGCGGGAAAAGTGCGCGTGCTTGGCGCGTCGAACTACTCAGGAAAGCGGCTGGAGGAGGCGGAGGCTACTAGTGCGCGGCTCGGGCTGCCCCGGTACGAGAGCCTGCAGCCCAACTACAACCTCTATGCCCGCGAAGAGTTCGAGCGGGAGCTGCGCCCGGTCTGCGAGAAGCATGGCATCGGCGTCATCAGCTACTACTCGCTGGCGAGCGGCTTCCTTACTGGCAAGTATCGCTCCGAAGCGGACCTGGGGAAGAGTGCGCGCGGCGGTGGCGTAAAGCAGTATATGAACGAGCGCGGCATGCGCATCCTTGGAGCCCTGGATGCGGTGGCGAAGGAGCGCAACAGCAAGCCGGCAGCGGTCGCGCTGTCCTGGCTTATCGCCCAGCTCACGATCGTTTCACCCATCGCTAGCGCGACAGGAGTTGAGCAGGTGAAGAGCCTGGCTGAGGCAGCGGAGCTCCAGCTCAGCAGCGAGGATCTTGCGCAGCTCGATGCGGCAAGTGCGTACTGAGGGTGGTAAGGCATGGATGCTCAACTGACGATTCGAGAGTTCCGCTCCAGTGATGCAGTCCCCTTCCGCTCGCTGAACGAAGCCTGGATCGAACGCTACTTTGCCCTAGAGCCGAAAGACCGAGAGGTGCTGGAGCGTCCAGAGGAGAAGATCCTCGCCCTTGGTGGCAAAATCCTAATCGCGGAGTTCGGTGGTGGATTGGGGGCCGAAGTCGTCGGCTGCTGTGCTTTGGTTCCGCGCGGGTCGAGGTTGGCTACTGGTCAGGGCTACCGCGAATACGAACTGGCCAAGATGACGGTGCGGGAGGACGCGCGAGGAAGAGGAGTGGGAGCCGCTCTAGTGCAGTCCGCTCTCGAAATGGCTCGGGAGGCCGGCGCCACCCAGCTTTACCTCGAGTCGAACTCCAAATTAAGTACGGCAGTGCGGCTTTATGAGCGCATGGGCTTTACGCATGTACCCGCCGAGCGCCGCCGCGTAACTCCCTATGCGCGGGCGGACGTCCAGATGGAGCTCAAACTGTAAGCCGCCCGGGACAGCTCCCGAACTGCTGCAAGCTTTTCGCTAGCTGCTCGAGTTTTCCTGGATCCTTTGTGCGCCAGGAAAACTCACACCAGCCTGTCACCTGACCTTCCGGCGATACCTGCTGCTCCGTGTAGACGCAGCTCAGGAGCCGGTCTGCAGGCTCTTGTCGCCAGGTGTTCCCTGCGTCTTGCACCCGCGTAGAGCCTCTCTCCCAGCCGCGCGGGGTCAAGTGCCACTCGGTCCATTCTTTGCGAATCGGCATAGATGGTTGGTCCGGTTTGGTGGCTGTTGCGGAGTTATTTACTTGTCGTGAATTGCCTGGTGTACATGCTGGACGGCTTCACCCTTGAGTTCGAGGTGGTGGACGTCAAGTGCGTGCTGCTCGATCTGTGGAATCATCTCCTCTTCCGAGTTGCCCTCCAGGTGCCAGTTACATTCCTTGTATCCCACGTCTGCGCAACGGAATTCCTTGGTCGCCATGTGTCGTCTCCTGTGCTTGATACGTGGTTGGGATGCAGGATCGGCCCGTTCGTGTTTGACCGTTCTCCTGCAGTCGCGTTTCGTCGCGGGAGATGGACAGCCCTGCTCCCGATTTGCTGTAACGTCAAAACGGGCGGCTCATCTGACTGCGAGCAGCACCCGCAGATCGCGGAGATTGTTTCCGGTGGGACCCGTGACCACGCTGTCGCCCAGAGCGGTGAAGAGCGGCCCGGAGTCAAAGCTGGCCAGCGACGTTCGAGGGTCGAAGCCGTAGGCCAGAGCACGGTTAACCGTGGTAGCGTCCGCGATGGCGCCGGCGGCTGAGCTGTTGCCGTCGACACCGTCGCTTCCGGCGGAAAGTACGACAACGGGCTCCGAACTCGCTCGCGAGTGGAGAGCAAGAGCACAGGCGAGCGCGAACTGCTGGTTGCGTCCGCCGATGCCGGGATGTGGGCCCAGCTTTACCGTCACCTCACCACCAGAGAGCAGGCAGACGCGGCCATGCTCAGGCTGCAGTTCATCGAGCCGGTCGAGCAGATAGCGAGCTGCGTCGTCGTAGCTCCAATCGTCGCAGGTGTTGTCGATGAAGACGCGAAAACCGAGCTTTGTCGCGTGCATGCTGGCGGCGTGGACCAGGTCGTCGTTGGACAGCAACGTGAGCAGCCAGGAGTTCACTGCCGGTTGAGCTCTGGTGAAATTGACTTTGTCGCCTGGGGTCTCTGGAAGGTCGGGCCGGGCAAAGAAGGTGCGGACGGCGGGCGGAAACTGCTCGGCCATGCGGTAGCGGTCGATGACCGCACGGCAGTCCTCGATCGTGGAGCGATCCGGCAAAGTGGGTGCGGAGGCGAGCGCATCGAGCTCGCTCAAGGGTACATCGGCGAGCTGCAGAGTGAGCTTCCGGGCAAGGGGAGCGGCAGCGGCGAGGCGTCCCCCTTTGACCGCGGAGAAGTGTTTGCGGACCACGTTGATCTCGGCGATGGTCGCGCCCGAGCCGATCAGAGCTTTATGGAACGCTACCGTGTCGTCAAGCGAGATGCCGGGATCGAGCGGGAGCTCAAAGAGCGTGCTGCCCCCGCCGCTGATCAGAAAGAAGACAAAGCTCTCCCCGGTGGTCTCGTGCATGAGCTGGAGTGCTGCCTGGGCCGCCTTGAAGGAATCGGAGTTTGGTAGCGGGTGACCGGCAGCATAGTAGCGGAAGTCCGGCGCACGTTCGGCGGGTTCGGAGGGAGCACAGCAGAGCCCGCGAACCTTGAAGCTCTTCGGCAGCCGGTCGAGCAGGATCCCCAGCATGGGCGCGGCTGCCTTGCCCAGTGCGACGACGCGTAGGTCCGCAAACTCGCTGAGGTGGATGCGTACAGGCTCGGAGTTCCCAAGCGGGCGAAGGACCAACTCACTGTCTTTGAAGTGAAGGTGCTGGTCGAAGACCAACTCGATGCCGGTTCCTGCGAGAGCCTGCGCGAAGATGCTGTGGGCTGCCGTGTGCAGCTCTTCCAACGCGGATTTGGTAGGCGTGGAGTTCATGAGTGCACGCTACTCGGACACTGGCGCGAGGAAGAATCTTGATTCGAGCCAGCTACCCAGGGCCGCTTGCATGAGCGGGAGCTTGCCCACGAAAAAGTGGTCGGCGCCCGGAACCCAGACAAGCGAAGCTGGTTGCGCGGCTGTGCGGACCGCCGCTGTCACTTCGTCTCGCGGGCCGTACTGGTCCTCCGTGCCACTGATGAAGAATTTAGGGAGCGTGCATGATCCGAGAAAGCTGTAGCTGTACTCACGACCCTCCGCGCGGACGGGAAGTCCGAGCGCGGCGAAGCCCTTCACTCGATCCTCGCCACAGCAGGCCCGCAGCCCGACGTTAGCGCCAAAGGAGAAGCCAGCGACCAGGATGGGCAGACCGTACTCGCGTTCGAGCCAATCGAGTGCAGCCGTGACGTCCCTGGTCTCACCGTGGCCGTCGTCGTGCTCGCCCTCGCTCAGGCCAGTACTGCGAAAGTTGAAGCGCAGCACGGGAAGCCCGAAGCCCTGAAAGGTCTTCATCGCGTGATAGACGACCTTGTTGTGCAGGGTGCCGCCGCCCTTGGGATGGGGGTGACAGACGAGCGCGGAGTAGCGCGCATCGCTCCGGCCCGTATTCAGAAAGGCCTCCAGCCTGCCGGCTGGTCCGCGCAGGTCGACCGAGCGGAGACGGCTCGTCTGCGAATCCGGATTTTCAATGTCGGTCGCCATGGTCTCTTCTCATTGTAAAGAATCGTCTCAGGTATGCTGAAACACACCATGAAGCTCGATCCAGTGCAGTTGACGCGGCAGCTGATTGACATCGAATCCACCTCGTACGGCGAGGGTCCGGTGGGAGAGTTTCTCGCTGAGTTTCTTGCCGGGCGCGGCTTTGCAGTTGAGAAGATGCACGTGGAAGGCGCGGGTGAGGGCAAGGCCACCACGGACCGCTTCAACGTCTATGCGGACGGCTTTTCAGGCAACCGGGGCGAGCGGCCGGACGTGGTGCTGTCAACGCACATGGACACGGTACCGCCCTATATCCGGAGCAGCGAGGACGATGGCTTCATCTACGGTCGCGGCGCGTGCGATGCCAAGGGTATTATCGTGGCGCAGATTGGCGCTGCCGAGCGATTGCGCGCGGGTGGGGTGAAGGCCGGGCTGCTATTTGTGGTGGGCGAGGAGCGCGACTCGGCTGGCGCGAAGGTCGCCAACGAGCAGCCGAAGGGCAGCCGTTTTTTGATCAATGGCGAGCCTACAGATAACCGTCTAGCGCTCGCGTCCAAGGGCGCGTTGCGGGCCGTGGTACGCTCGCGGGGCAAGATGGCGCACTCCGCCTATCCGGAGCTGGGTGAGAGTGCGGTGCATAAACTGATCGCGGCGCTGGACCGGGTGCTGCAGGTGCCGCTGCCGACCGCAGAAGGTGTGGGGCCAAGCACGCTAAATATTGGTGTGATTGAAGGCGGCCGCGCACCGAATGTTATTGCCGATGCGGCAGAGGCGCAGGTGCTGGTGCGTCTGGTTGGCGCATCGGACGAGACGCGCGCCGCACTCGAACGCGCAGTCTCTGGTCTGGCGGAGATCGACTTCACGCTTGAGATCCCGTTCATCCGCTTCCGGGAGATCGCTGGCCTGGAGGGCAAGGTAGAGACCATGATTGCGTCGTTCACAACGGACGTTCCGGCGCTGACGAATTGGGGTGAGCCGCTGCTGCTGGGGCCAGGCTCGATCCACGTGGCGCATACGCCGCATGAACGGCTGGCTAAGCAGGAGCTCTTGGCGGCTATTGAGCTCTACGCAGAAGTCGCCGGGCGATTGGTGGCATGACGGATGTCCCGGCAACGATCGGCTACCGGCGGCGGATCGGGTATGTTCTGCTGAGCGGACTGGCCGGTTGGCTGGCCGGCCAACTCGCGACTCTGCCCACCAACCTGCTCACCGCAGTGCGCGACAGTGAGGGCCAGGTCCGGCTATTTGTGCAGACGATCGGCTACGGACTTTTCGTGTGGGGCGCCTGGACCTTTCTGCTGGCCAGCGTGGCCATTCTGGTAGTGGCGGTGCCGTTGGTTTTAGCCATCCGGCCCTGCGTACTGATTCGCTTCCGGAAGCCTGTTTTCCTGGTCGCCGCCGCGGGTGCGCTGGCAATTACGGTCAGCAAGCTTAAGGCCTTCCAAGACCCCACTACTGCACACAGGCTCATGCAGTTTCTCGAGGCGCTGCCGTACGGGATCTTTGCCACCGTCTTCGCGGTGGTTACGGCATGGGTGTACACATCGCTCGCGAAGCGGCGCCTCGATGCGGCCGAAACTGCGGCGGAATCCAGCTAGCTCTGCGCCGGCATGAGCGTTAGTAGGTCAGTTTGATCGTTGTTACCGTGAAGCCGACTTGTAAGGACTCGTACTTTAGGCTACTGGAAGTTTATGGCGCGTAGACATCAGTATGTCGGCGCGAAGCAATTCTGGCGAAGAGCGTTTCTTCAGGTGTTGAGCAAAGACGGTCATCCCAGTCTGAAGAGCCACAATGCCTGGGCTGCTTCCTGTGGTGAGGTGACCGGAGCAGTGACCCAGGCTTCACTCCATCTGAAGGGATTGGCAAGCTTCAGCGCAACCAACCGATCCCGAAGTGCTTTCGTGAGAGCGAGATGAATTTCGCCGTTGAGGTGAATATGACCGAGTTCGCCACCGCTTTCGACGTGGAACTCAGCTCCGTCCACGCGCGTCGAGTCGCCCAATTGCCAGTGCGTGGCTGCGATCATTCCCGGCCATGACTGCAGTTTGGTCGAGACATCCTGTGCCACTCCATGCAACTGGGGCGCGGGTTGGATCGGACCTTCATTTCGGAGATGAATCAAGACGCAACGCTCCGCTTTTCTTGTTGTGCTTACCCGGCCAGGATGACAGCCTGCGCCGGGTAAGAATTATGTGTAGTTAGCTCAGGACCGCCGGTTTCAGGACCTCTTCACACCACTTATGAAAGCTGGTCGGGGTCGTGTTCTCGGTTGTGCGCGCTTCGACGTTGTCCATGCCATTGTCCTTGGCGATCAGCATGTCTACGATGCCCTGAGCGAAGACCTCGTTCGCTCCATATTGGATCAGCTGTACTTTATAGGCGTCCCCTGGTACTTGCTGGAAACGGACCTGCTTGCCGAGCACATCCGACATGATTGCTGCCATGTCGTTGAACGAGAGGTCCTCCGGCCCGAGCACAGCACTGCCGCCCTGGCCCGTCCAGGTCCGATCCAACAGGAACCTTGCACCCATCGCACCAACGTCCTTCGTCGCTACCTGGGGTGTTCTTAAGTCTGGATGGCTCGGCGAGAAGAACAATCCCTGCTGCTTGATGGTCTGCACGTTGGTGAGCATATTTTCCATCAACGCTGGGCACCACAGGGCGCGGTAGTTCACCCCGCTCCTCTCAATCTCTTTGTCCTTCGCGAGCGATGCCGTAATCGGTCCTGCCTTCTTCGCCAGTTCCGTACCCCTTCCCAGCACCGACACATCGACGACTCGTTTCACGCCCTTGCTCTTGATTGCCGTGAGCGCGGGTCGCGTGAAGCGTAAGTAATACTCCGCGTCGTTGTTGTCGCTAAATGAGGGAGGAACGACCAGGAAAACGCTCTCCGCACCTTCAAGTGCCTGCTGCATGACGGCTTCATCGTCCAGGGAGCCTGTCACGACCTCCACCCTGTTGCGGACCTCTGGTGCCAGCTTTAAAGGGTCTCGAGCTACGACCCGGACAGCCTCGTTCGCAGCAAGTAGGTGCGGGATCACCTGCGATCCGATCTTCCCTGTGGGCGTTGTGACAACAATCATGTGTTCCCTCGCGTTAATCCATTTTTTATTAGCGGGTCCTGATGTGCTCTCAAGATCAGCAGCCTACGGATGTGGGGCTATGATTCACGATCCATAGCCCCGCTGGCCATTACCAGGCCAGTTCGCCATCCGTCTCCAGGAATTTTCCACTCGGCGGAGCGTCCAGCAGTGCGAGGCGCACGATCTCTGCGGCTCCCTCTTCCACGGTCTGCGGACCGCTATGCCCGTTCAGGTCCGTTGCCGTATAGCCAGGATTTACGGAGTTCACCGCGATATCAGTGTCGCGGAACTCATAAGCCAGTTGGACGGTCAGCATATTCAGCGCGGCTTTGGAGGCACAGTAGCCCAACACCTTCACGGGAAAGTACTTCCATGTTGGATCGGTCTGCCGGCTGATGCAGCCGAGTTCGCTGGAGACGTTGATGATCTGTGCCTTGCCCGCCTGTTGGAGCAACGGCAACATGGCCTGAGTTACCGCGACGCTTCCCAGGAAGTTGGTGTGCATCATGGTCTCCACGTCCGAAAGGCTGGCCTTGCTCGGCGGTCCATCGGCCTTGCCGGAAGCACCGGCGTTGTTGATCAGCACATCCAGCTTGCCGAACTGTGTCCTGATCAATTCAGCTGCGGTTGTGGCCGTTTGGTGCTCGTTCAGATCAAGTCGGACAAACTGCACATTAAGACCGTCTGCTTTAAGCTTTGCAACTGCTTCTTGCCCCAACTGCTCACTGCGTGCAGCGACCAGCACGGTCCACCCCGCTCTGGCAATCTGACGAGCGACCTCGAAACCAATACCCTTGTTCGCTCCGGTGATGAGGGCCACCTTTTGTGTCTCTTGCATGTTTTTTCTCCTTCCTTGAGGATACGAAGGAAGGTTCAGGTTTCGATTCGCATATGACAAAAGAGGCCCTGCTCGCACTGGAGCTAAGAAAGACGCCGCAGCAAAGCCGGTCTGTGATCACCGTGCAGGCTATTTATGACGCGACCATTCAGGTTTTGCTGAAAGCTGGGCATGATCGCCTGACGACCGTACGTGTTGCAGAACGTGCCGGTGTGTCGGTTGGGACGCTCTACCAGTACTTCCCGAACAAACAATCTCTGTTGTTCGCGGTACTCGAACAACATATGGACAGGGTTACGCGGGCCGTAGAAGAGGTCTGCGCGGCAAACCACTTCGAGCCGTTGGAGGTCATGGTCAAAGAGCTGGTAAATCGTTTTGTCGACGCGAAGCTCACCGATCGAGACACATCGGTGGCCCTCTATCGCATTGCCGCAGAACCGGGAGGCAGCCTGATTGTGGATCGGATTAGGCTGCGTTATGAAAGCGCAATGCTGGAGATGTTTCAGACGGCTCGAATGTCCACCTCGGCAGACCTTAAATACATGACGCACATGATCTTTCTAACTTTGGCAGGCATCATTCGTGGCCATCTGGAAAGCAGCCCTTCGCCAAAGGCAGTTCGTCAACTACGAGAGCATCTCGGCAAGCTGATTCTGGCGTATTGCGAGACAATCTAAGAATCGGGCCGACAAGATACGAGATCGGTCCTGCTAAACGCTCTTCTGGTAAGTACGAGCAATGATCCACTACCGAAGTGACGCGTGCGTTGGCGATAGACTTGTCGGTATGGCAGACACGATTGCACCGCAAGCATCAGAAGCACACGAGAGCCTCAACGCGCTTGCAAAGGCACGCTCCCCCTATCTCCGCTCGGCCATGCACCAGCCGGTGGAGTGGAGCGAGTGGAGTGCGGAGGCCTTTGCCCGCGCTGCGCGTGAGGACAAGCCGGTGCTGCTGGACATTGGCGCCGTTTGGTGCCACTGGTGCCATGTGATGGACCGTGAGAGCTACGAGGACCCCTCGTTGGCTCCGGTCATCAATGAGCATTTTGTCGCAATTAAGGTGGACCGCGACGAGCGTCCTGACGTGGACAGCCGTTACCAGGCCGCGGTACAGGCGATCAGCGGACAGGGCGGGTGGCCGTTGACTGCGATTCTTACGCCGGACGGACAGCCCTTTTTCGGCGGGACGTATTTTCCACGGCACGATCGCTATGGGCGCCCCGGCATCGAGCGATTGCTGCTCACCATGGCCGATGCGTGGAAGAGCCGGCGTGAAGAGGTGCTGGAGTCCGCCGGCAGCGTGATCGCCGCGATCGAGCATGGAGAAGCCTTTGCTGGCCGCAGTGGCAGCTTGAGCGCGTCGATTACGGAGAAGCTGGTGGCCTCGGCTGTGACGCAGTTCGATGCTCAGAATGGCGGCTTCGGCTCGCAGCCCAAGTTTCCGCATCCGGCGGTGCTGGATCTGCTGCTCGATGCTGCGTCACGGGAGGGCAATGAGTCCGCGAAAGCCGTGGCGTTGGTGACGCTGGAAAAGATGGCGCGCGGCGGCATGTATGACCACCTGGGCGGCGGCTTCCATCGTTACTCGGTCGATGAGCGTTGGGGCGTGCCGCACTTCGAGAAGATGCTCTACGACAACGCCGGCCTGCTTAAGAACTACGTACATGCCTTTCAGAGCTTTCCGCACCCGGAGTATGCACACGTCGCCAAGGACACGATTCGCTGGATGGACGAGTGGCTGAGCGATCGCGATCGCGGTGGCTTCTATGGCTCGCAAGACGCGGACATGAACCTGGACGACGACGGTGACTACTTCACCTGGACGCGCGCCGAAGCCGCAGCAGTGCTGAGCGCGGAGGAACTGGAGGTCGCGGGCGCGTACTACGATCTGCGCGAAGTGGGCGACATGCACCACAACCCGGAAAAAAACGTGCTACACACCACCTATTCCCTAGACGAGCTGGCGAGGCGCTTGCAGCGCACTCCGGAAGAGCTGCAGCCGATATTGCGGTCCGCCGAAAGTAAACTTTACGCAGCCCGCAAGCAACGACCCACCCCCTATGTTGACGGGACGGTCTACACCGGCTGGAACGCAATGGCCATCTCAGCCTATCTCGAAGCGGGGACGGTGCTGCGGCTCGCAGAGGCGAAGAGCTTCGCGTTGAAGACGCTCGACCGCATTCTTACGGAAGCGTGGTCCCACGAAGGGGGTCTGCTACACGTAGTGGCATATGCCGACGGCACGGGTTCAGGAGAAGCCGCGCGTATTCCTGGCATGCTCGACGACTATGCGTTGCTGATCCATGCGTGTGTGGATGCGTGGGAGCGCACGATGGATCGCCGCTATTACGACGTTGCGAGCGCGCTGGCCGAGGGCATGATCGAGCGCTTCTACGACCGGACAAGCGGGGGCTTCTTCGATGCTGAACTGCCCAAAACCGGCGACGCCGTGGGTGCGCTGGTTGCCCGGAGAAAGCCGCTGCAGGATACGCCGACGCCGGCGGGCAATCCCACAGCCGCTTGGGCGCTGCTGCGACTGGAGGCGCTGCATGGCCGCGGCGAGTATCGCGAGATCGCCGAGGATACGCTGGAGACTTTTGGCGGTGTGGTGGAGCACTTCGGCCTCTACGCGGGGACCTATGGATTAGCCCTGGAGCGCTTGCTGACGCCGCCAGTGCAGGTGGTTGTAGTGGGAGACGATGCCCGGGCGGATGAACTGGAGGCCGCGTCGCTCGCGGGCTTCTCCGTGGTGAAGAGCGTTCTGCGCATGAGCGAAGTTCAAGCGCATGCCGGCAGCCTGCCACCGGCGCTCGCCGAAACACTTCCGCAACTAAAACAGTTACGTGGAGGGGAGAGCTTCGCGATGGTGTGCAAAGGGCTGCAATGTCTGCCGCCGATTCGGGACCCCGAACAAGTCACGGCAGCGTTGCGGGATTAGCCCATGCCCTCGCCCGTCAGCGGGTTCACGTCCGGCGGCTTGTTGGTGGTGGGGTCGTGTGCGGGCGCCTCTTTCTGAGGACGCTCTGCATTCAGCAAACCGCCGCCGCCAAAGATGCGGTAGGGGCTCCCTGGCAGCATGCCTTGTTCTTCTAGCGCCAGGCGGATGCGTTTCTGCATCTCGCGGATGGCGTCGTATTGCGTGCGGGCCAGGGTTTTGATCACGATCAGGTAGATCACCTCGGAACCTTTGATCTGGTCGATGCCGAGCACCTGCGGATCTTGAAGAAAGACGCTTTTGTAGTCCGGTTCGTTGCGCACGTCCATTACGATCTGCTTAAGCAGCGCAATGACCTTGTCAGGATCGGCGGAGAAATCAACAGAGATGTTCAGTGTGGTCTGCGAGAAATCGCGGCTCTGGTTAGCGACATTGGTGATCTGACTGTTGGGTATCAGATAGAGCGTGCCGTCAAAGCCGCGGACGGTTGTCTTGCGCAATGAGAGTGACTCGACCGTGCCAGTTAGTCCAGCGATGGTGACCACATCACCTACGTTGTACTGATCCTCAACCAGCACCAGGGTGCCGTTGATCACGTCTTTAACGATGGTCTGCGCGGCCAAACCGATGGCGACCCCGACGACTCCCGCCGAGGCGATCAAAGGGCCGAGATTAAAATCGAAGATCTGGCGCAGCAGCGCCAGCGCCGTGAAAAAAGTGATGACCCCAATGCCCGTGGCCCGGAGCACCGAGGCCATAGTCCTCAACTGCCCGGCACGCGCCACGCCAAGCCTGCCCGGCCGTTCCGCAAGACGCCGCATGCGAGTGGTGAAGAAGTTCACCAGTAGGAAGAGGAGCCAGGCCACGAGGAGTATGCCGATAGCCCTGGGAAGGTCGTTTCTGACGAAGTCCTGCATGGTTTCGAGCCACCCCTCCCAGAGGTTATGGAAGAAGACTCCTGCGGATTCATGGGTGTTCGGCGGCGCCAGCAGCATCAGCAATATGCAGACCTTTCCTGAAGCGGTTTGGGCATTTCTATAATGAACGGATGCGAAGCGGGTGGAGCAAGTTGCGCTTGGGTTCTGGGAGTGTGATTACGTGTGTGCTTGTTTGTGCTCTGGGAGCGGGAATGCGCGCTGTTCATAGCCAGACGGTGCCGGGATTCCCACCTCCCTGGAAGCACGGGGATACCACACAGGACGATGAGAAAGATCCGATGGCGCAACGTCAACGGGAGAAGATGGAGAAGGCGCGCAACGAACAGCGTCAGCAGCAGATCGTGAAAGACACCGACAAGCTGCTGGCGCTGGCGACGGAGTTGAAAGCGGAGGTGGACAAGTCCAGCAAAGACACGCTTTCGGTCTCCGTGGTGAAGAAGGCAGAAGAGATTGAGAAGCTGGCAAAGATGGTGAAGGAGAAGATGCGGCAATAGAAGAGCAGCTTCTAGCTCCCAGCCGCTAGCTCCTAGCTGTTAGTCACTGTCCCCAAATTACGGAAACCAACGTGCGACCCACAAACTTAGGAGCTAGTAGCTAGAAGCTGCTTCTTCAAACAAACAGAGGCGCTAATACCAGCGTTACGGTTGCGAGCAGCTTGATCAGCACATGCAACGAGGGCCCGGCGGTGTCCTTGAAGGGATCGCCTACGGTGTCGCCCACCACGGCGGCCTTGTGCGCCTCGGAGCGCTTGCCGCCATACTGGCCGGTCTCGATCCACTTCTTGGCGTTGTCCCACGCGCCGCCGCCATTGTTCATGAACATGGCCAGGAGAATGCCCGAGATGGTGCCGACCATCAGTAGAGCCGCCACGGATTCAGCCCCGCTCAAGTTGATCGGAACGCCGCGCAACGTCGGCAGCACGGAGGTGTCCGCGTCGCGAACACTGAACGATGAGCTGAGATGCTGGAAGGTGAGACCTACCACCAGCGGCAACAGCACGGCCAATGCGCCGGGCAGAATCATCTGCTTGAGCGCTGCGCCGGTGACGATGCGCACGCAGCGGCCGTAGTCGGGCTTGGAGGTCCCGGCCATGATGCCAGGGTTCTCTTTAAACTGCGCGCGAACATCCTGAATCACGTACTGCGCTGTGCGGCCAACGGCTTTGATCGCGAGAGACGAAAAGAGATAGGTCAACATGGCGCCAAGCAGCGCGCCGACAAAGACCGGCACGCTGGCCAGATTGACGTTGGTGAAGCTCCAGCTGGTCGTGAGTGCCTGGCCGTAGGTGGCGAAGCGCTGTGCGACAATATCGTGAATGCTCTCTAGGTACGCCGAAAAGAGCAGAAACGCCGCCAGCGAAGCCGAGCCGATGGCATAGCCTTTGGTGAGCGCCTTGGTGGTGTTGCCGGCGGCGTCCAGCTTGTCGGTCTTTTCACGCACACTGTCCGGCTGGTTTGACATCTCGATGATGCCGCCCGCGTTGTCCGTGATGGGGCCGAAGGTGTCCATGGCCAGGATGTAGGCCGAGGACGATAGCATGCCCATAGTCGCAATGGCGGTGCCGTAGATGCCCTTGGCGTAGTTGGAGACGGCTGCATCGGCCAGTCCACGTACGCCGAAGTAGTAGGAGAGCAGCAGCGCCGCACTGATGACCAGCACCGGCATGGCGGGCGTCTCCATGCCCACGGCAAGGCCGGTGATGATGTTCGTGGCCGGGCCGGTAAGCGAGGCTTCGGCAATCGACCGCACCGGGCGATAGCGCGTTTCGGTGTAGTACTCGGTAATGCGCACGAAGAGGAACGACGTGACGATGCCGACGATTCCCGAGCCGAGCAACCACCAGCGGCCGCCGAGCATAAAGTAGACGGCGACGGCGAAGCCGATTAAAGCAACAATCGAAGTGACATAATAGCCGCGGTTCAATGCGTGCATCGGGTCTTCATTCTCGCCGGAGTGCACGACGCTCACGCCGATTACCGAGGCGATGAGGTTGACGGCCTGGATCAGGAGCGGGAAGAGTATGCCCTTGATGCCGAATACCGGATAGAGCGCAGCGCCGAGGATCATGGCGCCGACGTTCTCTGCCGCCGTAGATTCGAAGATATCTGCGCCACGGCCGGCGCAGTCGCCAACATTGTCGCCGACCAGGTCCGCGATCACGGCGGGGTTGCGCGGGTCGTCCTCGGGGATGCCGGCTTCCACTTTGCCGACCAGGTCCGCGCCGACGTCGGCCGCCTTGGTATAGATACCGCCGCCGAGTTGCGCGAAGAGGGCCACCAGCGAGGCGCCAAAGCCGAAGCCGACGAGCTCATAGGGCGTCTGTTGCGGGTGCTGAAAGCCGCCGAAGAGAATAAAGAGAATGCCGATGCCGAGAAGGGAAAGAGAGACTACCACCAAGCCGGTAACAGCGCCGCCCCGCAATGCGGTCCCGAGAGCGCGGCCCAGGCTGGTGCGGGCAGCGCTGGCAGTCCGGATATTAGCCCGGATCGAGACGAACATGCCGGTAAAGCCGGACAGTCCGGAGCAGATGGCCCCCACCAGGAAGCTGATGACGACTTTGTTTGCGAAGGGAGCCGTAAAGGGCGAGAGCCGGTAGCCGATAAAGAGCAGCACGGCAAGGACGGCGGCGATAATGGCGATCCAGCCATATTGCCGCGACATAAAGGCCTCAGCCCCCTCACGAATGGCATTCGAGATGGCCTGCATCTCGACCGTACCATTGTCCGCGCTGAGCACGGAGCGGGCAAAGAGAAGGGCAGCGACCAGCCCGAGTACGCCAATGGCGAGAGCTATCCACAGAAAATTACTGCCATACGCGGGATTGGCCATGGGGGCGGCTTGCCAGTACATGGCCAAGGGAGCGGCACTCAGCATTTCTACATCCTCCGGTGATGCGGAATAACAATGCAGTGGTACGTGCCCCTCGAGATGTCGCAGGAGCGGTGCTGAAGAAGGCGGGTTTTGGAAACGGCTGATTAAAGCATGCTGAGAAAAAGATGGTCAATTGCTGCACCATTGCTGGCGCCCATTTCATCGAGTGGCCACGTCCCGAATTGGTAGATCAAGCAGATCAATTAGATTAGCGCGCTTACGATATTCACGCTGCGCAGTTGTCGAACATCGCGATACAATCGCAGGTCGTTTCCTATTGCAACAGAGACAGAGGTGCGTGTGGCTAAGGTAGCAGCGGAAGCTCGCAGGGAAGGCAAACTCAAAGAGTTTGCCGGATTGGATGCTGGGGAGCTAATCGAGATGTACCGGCTGATGTACATGTCGCGTCGTCTTGATGACCGCGAGATACTATTGAAGCGTCAGCAAAAGATCTTCTTTCAGATCTCTGGCGCGGGGCATGAGGCATTCCTCGTGGCTGCTGCCAAAGCATTGCGTCCCGGGTACGACTGGTTTTATCCCTACTATCGCGACCGCGCCCTCTGCCTTGCGCTCGGCAACACCGCCGAGGAGCAGTTGCTGCAGGCGGTCGGAGCGGCCGACGATCCAGCGAGCGGTGGGCGTCAGATGCCGTCGCACTGGGGAAACCGCCGGCTGAATATCGTCTCCCAATCCTCATCCGTTGCCACTCAGTGCCTGCAAGCTGTGGGATGTGCGGAGGCGGGGCGATACTTTGCCCGGCATCCCGAGGCGGCCGAGCGGCACGAGGGTGACTACCGCGCCTTCCGCGAGGTGCAGTTCCACGGCGACGAGGTGACGTATGTCTCGATTGGTGAGGGCTCGACCAGCCAGGGAGAGTTCTGGGAGGCGCTGAGTTCGGCCTCGAATGAAAAGCTGCCGGTATTGTTTGTGATCGAGGACAACGGCTATGCCATCTCGACGCCAGTCGAGGTAAACACGCCCGGTGGAAACATCTCGAAGCTGGTAGCGAACTTCCCGAATTTTTTCTTCGCGGAGGTGGATGGAACCGATCCGGTTGAGAGCTACGCTGCCTTCAAGCAGGCGGTGGAGCACTGCCGGTCCGGAGCCGGTCCGGCGTTCGTGCACGGGCATGTGATCCGTCCCTACTCGCACTCGCTTTCAGACGATGAGAAGCTCTACCGCCCAGCCGCGGAGCTTCAGGCCGATGCTCTGCGCGATCCTTTGCCGCGGATGCAGATGCGCCTTCTGCGCGAGGGCATCCTGGATGAAGAGGGCATCACACGCCTGGAAAAATTGGTGGATGACGAGGTTGCAGCCGCAACGGAGCGTGTGCTGCGTGCTCCGCTGCCGGGCACGGATACGATCTACCGGAACGTCTACTCCGAGGACCTGAACCCAACTCAACCGCTGGGACAGGGTGAGCCGCAGGGAAGCGCGGGTGCGCCAGAACGCACCATGGCAGACCTGATCAACGCCTGCCTAAAAGACGAGATGCGCCGCGACCCGCGCGTCGTGATGTTTGGCGAAGACATCGCAGATTGCAGCCGCAAGGTGAACCTCCAGGAAGGCACCGTGAAGGGCAAAGGCGGAGTCTTCAAGCTGACCTCCGGCCTGCAGTGCGAGTACGGTAGCGACCGCGTCTTCAACTCGCCCTTGGCGGAGGCGAACATCGTCGGCCGCGCGGTGGGCATGGCCACCCGTGGACTGAAGCCAGTGGTAGAGATACAGTTCTTCGACTACATTTGGCCGGCGATGCACCAGCTGCGCAACGAGCTGAGCCTGATGCGCTGGCGCTCGGACGGCAACTTCGCTTCACCGGCTGTGGTCCGCGTGGCGATTGGCGGTTATCTGACGGGTGGCTCGGTCTACCACTCACAGAGCGGCGAGAGCATTTTTACGCACACACCGGGCGTGCGGGTGGTCTTTCCATCGAATGCTCTTGACGCAAATGGCCTGATGCGGACGGCCATCCGTTGCGACGACCCGGTCATGTTTCTTGAGCACAAGCGGCTTTACCGCGAGACCTTTGGGCGGGCTCCCTACCCCGGGCCGGAGTACGCGATCCCGTTCGGCAAGGCGAAGAAGGTGCGCGAAGGCAAGGACGTCACTCTGGTTACCTATGGAGCCGTCGTCCCGCGAGCGCTCCAAGCAGCGCAGCGGGCCAGCCGCGAGCTGGGTGTTGAGGTGGAAGTTCTTGATCTGCGGACACTGAGTCCCTATGACTGGGAGGCCATCGCAGAGTCGGTGCGCAAGACCAGCCGGGTGATCGTCGCGCATGAAGATATGCTGAGCTGGGGCTATGGCGCGGAGATCGCGGCCCGCATCGCGGATGAGCTCTTTGACGAACTCGATGCCCCAGTCAAGCGCGTAGCCGCGACAGACACCTTTGTGGGGTATCAGCCACTTCTGGAGGACGCCATCCTGCCGCAGCCAAAAAATATCTTTTCTGCAATTTCAGCCCTAATGGAATTCTGAAAGCGGTCGATAAACACTTCAGACGCGAAGTACCTCCAGGGCAGATGGACATTGCCATCGGGCTGCATTGCGGTACGAACGCAGCCCTCTTTTTTAGCCCTCAGGAGCAACTTCGCCGTTCGAGCTGCGTTTGACTGAGCAGGAGTTTAGTTACATGGCAATCACGCGGCGAGCATTCATGAAGGGCGGGGCATTGGCCCTGGTAGGCACGTCCACCATTCCCAGTTTTTTGACCCGGTCGGTACTGGCGCAGGCGACTACAGCTCAGGCTGAGGGTAAGAAGCTGGTCGTGATCTTCCAGCGCGGCGCGGCGGACGGCCTGAATATCGTCGTACCGTTTGCCGAAAGCTCGTACTACGGGATGCGGCCAACCATCGCCATCCCACAAAACCAGGTCATCGACCTGAACGGATTTTTTGGTCTGCACCCGGCCATGGGAGCGCTCAAACCTCTCTATGACGGCGGCCACCTCGCCATCGTGCACGCAGCTGGGTCGCCGGACACCACACGGTCACACTTCGACGCACAGGACTACATGGAAAGCGGCACGCCGGGGGTTAAGTCGACCACCGATGGCTGGCTGAACCGCGCATTGCAGGCTGAAGACCTCCGGCGAACAGCCAACGCCACGGCCTTCCGCGCGATCGCCATGGGGTCCGAGATACCGCGGACGCTTGAGGGCAGGATTCCCGCCGTGGCCCTAGGCAATGTGCAAGACTTCTCCGTGGGCGGGCGGACGCCGACTCCAGTGAGCCAGGGCTTTGAGTCCATGTACGACAGCACCGTCAACAGCGTGCTCCACGGCACCGGAACCGAGACCTTTGAAGCGGTGAAGATGCTGAAAGCGACAGATCCGGCGCACTACGTTCCGGCTGCCGGGGCCAATTACCCCAAAGGCGCCTTTGGCACCAGCATGCGGCAGATTGCCCAGCTACTCAAGGCCAACCTTGGGGTCGAGGCGGCCTTTGCGGACATCGGCGGCTGGGACACACACCAGAATCAGGGCGCGGTCAACGGGCAGCTAGCGGGTCGGCTGAGAGAGTTCAGCGAGGGGCTGGCCGCCTTCTGGACCGATATGGGGAGTCAGGCGGGCGAGATCGTGCTGGTGACCATGTCGGAGTTCGGCCGGACCGCTCACCAGAACGGCACCGGGGGCACCGATCACGGTCACGCCAACGTAATGTTCGTGCTGGGTGGACCGGTACGGGGTGGCAAGGTCTATGGCCGCTGGCCGGGATTGAAGCCAGAGCAGTTGAACGAAGGCCGCGATCTTGCCGTAACAACAGACTTCCGGCAAGTGCTCGGCGAGGCCGCCTTCAAGACACTGGGAGCGCGCAATCTGGACGCCGTCTTTCCCGGAGCGCAGCTGCGACAGCAGCAGTTTCTAAACCTGATCTAGCCACGGATCTTCGGGTCCACAGCTCTAGCGTGACACCTTTGCGCGCATTGGGCTGCTTCCACGTCCAAAAAGGTCATCAACCGCCAGCAGGCCAGGCCCGGTGCTGATGAGCATGAAGGCTATAGCGAAGAGGGCTAGAGGGTATTCATAACCGCCCTGGCCGGTCAGTCCATGGTGAAAATGGACCTTGAGGATCGCCACCGCCATGTCAACGGCGCAGGCAAGCGCGGCTAGGCGTGTCAGCAGGCCGAGAATCAGCAGGATGCCGCCGAAAAACTCCGTAAAGGCCGCAACGTAGCCCAGCCACGCCGGCAGGCCCAGGTGGGCAACGGTGTGCGTAAAGTTGTAAAGAGCCCCACGCGGGATGATCTTGACGTACCCATGCGCAAGCATGATGACGCCCAGAACGAGGCGAAGGACGAGTGACCCAAAGGGTTGCAGGCGATCCAGAAAAGAAAACATAACCAAACCATACCAGCGGAGGACGGACTGGCCATCCAGGCAAACGCGCTGCGCGCAAAAGCAAAACAAAGACAAGCGCTGCGTTCAGTGTGCGGCGGCAAGAAAGGACTGTAGGACAGCTTTGACCTGTGGACCGGCGAGCGGTGCGTTAGTCGATGGACTGTGGATGACGGTCTTGGGTTCGGCTGCTTCCTCTGCGTACGGAACCGGCACGGCCGTCGCCGGAGTCGCGATGAAGAGCTTGCGCGCGTGCAGCTCACGGAGCACCGGGCCGGGATCGAAGCGATCGTGCGCGAGGAAACGGAGCGGCAAGAGGTTGGCGCGGGGATTGCTCTGGAGTAGTCCTAATACAGGCGGTTGCGGATTGATCAAGATGACGGCGGGAATAGCGGGCGTACGAGCGGCAAGTTCCGCAGCCACAGAAGCGCCCAATCCCGTGCCGCATACACCTATAACTCCCGGGCTGAGATGGCGCGTTTCTGATAGGTACCGCAGTGCGGCGGTTGCGTCCTCGGTGACGCTCCGCTCGGAGGGATGCAACCAAACGCTTCGGCCAAAACCCCGGTAATCGAAGGCAAAGACGTTTACGCCGAGTGCGTGCAGCGCTCGGAGATCCTCAAGGGTGTTAGATAGCAAGCCGCTTGCTCCATGAAGGTAGAGGACAGTGGCGGGCGATGCTGATGCGTTCGAAGCCGCTGGTATCCACCAGCCATCGAGCTGGAGTTGGCCGGTATCGGTGGCATCGAAGCGAACCTCCTCAAAGACGATCCCGGAAGAGGCCGGCGTGGCGGTGATGGTGCTAGATGGATGAAAAATAAGCTGCCACTGTCCCTGCCAGACCAGCAGCGTGAGACATCCGTATCCCAGCAGCACGGCCGATAGCAGCATGCCGGCCACCGCCGCGAGCACCCAATAGCGATTGACCAGCGGGTTCTGTGGACTAAGCGGGTCTGGATTGAGGGGGTTTGGGTAAGGACGGGCGACGGGTGGGCGGGGCTTGCTGGGCATAGGGTGCGTGCTTGAAAGGACGTAAGGATCAGTTCAGCCGAAGGCGAGCTCGTCGGCGGATTCCAGCGGCGTTCCGCAACTGCGGCAGATCACCGCCGAGCAATCCCCGCAGGTAAGCGGATCACTCACGGGACGCGCGCACACGGGGCACCACATGCCGGAGGCGGCTTCCGCTGACGGCGTGGGCTCGAGCGATTCTTCCATCTCTTGAGCCTAGCAGGGAGCGTCGGTTGCAGGTAGTTTCCAGATCTTTTTCTCATGACCTTGCCGAAACAGATGGAGGCGACCGATCATCTATGGAGGGCGATTCAAAGAGAGAGCGTGACGAAAGTTGGCGACAGGTGGGAGTAAGGAAACAGCATGGCTGAATTCGTGAGATTGTGCGAGGCAGCGGAACTGCCAGAAGAGGGTGCCGCAAAGGAGTTCGCGGCTGGCGACAGGGTTCTGTGCGTGGCACGGGTGAATGGGCAGATCTCAGCGATGGACAACGAGTGTCCGCACCACGGCGGTCCGCTGGCTGAAGGTACCATCGAGGAGGGCAAGATGGTCTGCCCCTGGCACGCCTGGGCCTTTGACCTGCATACGGGTGAATCGACGCATAGCCCGCAGTCCAGGGTAGAGGTATACGAGATCAAGGTGAACGGCGACACCGTCTACGCAAAGGTGGGTGAATGAGCGAGAGAAATCAGCTGGCGATTCCGCCGCTGGCGAAATCCGATGCAAAGTCATTTGAGTTGATCCGCGCCTGGGTTGCGCAGGGCGACCTGCATGTAAGCCTGGAGTTGGGCGGCTGGGAAGACCCGGTGGCCTGGGGCGTTGTGCTGGCGGATGTTCTCCGCCACGTGGCGAACTTCTATCAGCAGAAGAAAGGCCTGGACCCGGAGGAGACAGCTGCCCGCGTCAAGGCGGCATTCGATGCAGAACTGGAGTCGCCCACGGACGAGCCGGAGGGCGGCCTGGTGCAGTAACTACTTCGCAGCGGCTTACAGATGCTTTGAAGATGGAAACGGTATATGACATTTGCCGGTACAACGAGAGAAGAGCGAAAGAAGCTCCGCGCGGCCGGGTTAGAGCCGGTTGTGCGCTTGACTTTTAGCTGATCTCTACCGTGGCAGCCTTGATCCACATTCGCAATCCAAACTCAAAGCTGCTGAACGGCTTTCGTTCCCCGAATACCCGCGCCGCTTCTAATGCTGTCATACCGTGCAGAAACGCCCATAACGTTACTGCTGCCTCAGGGGCTCTTTCCTCACCATAGATGCCGCCAACCTGTCCTAGTACAAACCGCCATAACTCTACATGCGCTGCGTTAGTTTCTCCTTCCGTAGTGGAAGGCGTCATCATAAGGGCAAATACCTGTGGCTCTTCCCGCGCAAATCGCACATAGGCTCGCGCGATGCTTCGAATCGCCTGCTCAGGCGACTTCCTTCCTGCTGCTTTGTGAAGCACTCCCTGCAGGCGGCGAAGACTCTCTTCGGCAAGAGCAGCTTGGAGAGCGGCGCGGTCCGCAAAGTATCGGTACAACGCGTTTGGAGCCAGGCCCAAGGTCGCAGCCACGCTCCGTAGCGAAAGCCCGTTGATGCCATCTCGCGATACCTGGTCCATGGCAGTCGCAAGGATTGTCTGTCGATCCGTCTTGGATGGATATGGCATATGAGAACACTGTACATCTTGACGCCCGGCCCCTTGTAGATGTACGGTGTACATATTGAAGGTGTACGACGTATACCTTTACGGCGAAAGCGAGGGGAAGCATGACGACAAAGTCAGTCGTAGTTACAGGAGCATCTACCGGTATAGGCCGGGGGATTGCAGATGTGCTCGTTCAGAAAGGATTCAAGGTGTTTGGCACGGTCCGCAAACAGTCCGACGCGGACCGCTTACAGGCCGAGTTTGGCGCCGCCTTCACACCGCTGCTTATGGACGTCACGGACCAGCCTGCGGTGGCACGAGCTGCGCATCAAGTGCGCGAATATCTCGGGCGGTCAAACCTCGCCGGCCTCATCAACAATGCTGGTATCGTCGTCTCTGGCCCGCTGCTTCATCTGCCGTTGGCAGCATATCGTCACCAGCTCGAGGTAAACCTCATCGCTCCGTTGCTGGTCACGCAAGCGTTCGCCGAGCTGTTGGGGACTGACCGTACGCGGGAGGGACGTCCCGGGCGCATCGTCAACATCAGCTCCGTTGGAGGGAAAATAGCCGCGCCGTTTATTGGCGCTTATGCCGCCTCCAAGCACGGTCTGGAAGGCATGTCGGAATCCCTCCGCCGTGAACTCATGCTCTACGGGATAGACGTGATTCTGGTAGGTCCGGGTTCGGTCGTCACCCCAATATGGGACAAGGCAGAGGCGGACGATGTCGAAAAGTACCGTGATACCGACTATGCCGCAAGCTTCGATCGCTTTGGTAGATACATGATCGCGGAAGGACGTAAAGGCCTTCCAGCTCAGAGTATCGGCAATACGGTCTATACGGCACTGACCGCCTCAAAACCTAAAGTCCGTTACGCTGTCGTCCCGCAAAGATTCAAGAACTGGACACTGCCCATGCTCCTCCCAAAACGACTTCTCGATCGCCTTATCGGGAAGCAGGCCGGACTGCTCGCCTCACGAACATGATGGAGGAAAATCATGGTGTCCCGCATCAAGTCCAATGCTGCCTCTCTGCGGTGTTGAGAGAGGGCTACCGGAGGCCGTTGGAACCGCCCTGAGCTGCAGCGTCTGCTCGACTACCTAACCCGCAGCCGCGACAATCTTCGCAAAGGAAGCAGGATCCAGGCTGGCGCCGCCTACCAGCGCACCATCGATCTCTGGCTGCTGGAGGAGTTCGCGGGCGTTCTCCGGCTTGACACTGCCGCCGTAGAGAATGCGTACGTCGTCAGCTACATGACGACCGAGCAGGTGGGAGACCTCGCTGCGAATGATCAGGTGGGCCTCTGCCGCCATGTACGGAGTCGCTGTTTTGCCGGTGCCGATGGCCCAGACCGGCTCGTAAGCGATGGCGATCGGAGCCGCACTCTCTGGGCTAATGTCGGCCAATGCTTTGCTGACATGGCGGCGCAGGACATCTTCCGTCTCGCCCGCCTCACGCTGCTCGAGCTGTTCGCCCACGCAGACAATCGGGATAAGCCCATGTTTCAGCGCGGTTTTCAACTTCTGGTTGACGGTCTCATCGCTCTCGGCGAAATACTGCCGCCGCTCCGAGTGTCCAAGGATCACGTGCGTGACGCCGATCGCGGTCAGCATGGAGGCCGAGGTTTCACCGGTGTAGGCGCCCTCCTCGGCAAAGTGCATAGTCTGTGCTCCGACGTGGACGACGGAGCCGCGCGTCGCGTCGACGACGAAGCTCAGGTCCACGGTTGGTGGGCAGAGAACGATCTCGGCTTCCATCTGGTCTGAGACTGCGGGAAGGAATTGTTGAACGAAGGCTTCTGCCTGTTCCGGCGTCTTATACATCTTCCAATTTGCAGCGATCAGGGGCTTACGCATTCTGCCTCGGGAATGTGGATGGAGTGCACTCTAATCGTGATTGGAGATTGCTTTAATGGCGGGAAGTATTCCTGGTTGCGGACGACGGCGACCCTCAGAGATGGGGATGACCTTGTCCACAAGTGGGCTACCCGGGGCATTGCGTTGCCAGTAGTTGGCGATAGTGTAAGTCGGCGCATCCGGAAAGTTGCGATCCAGGCTGGAGCCGAGACCGACACCCGCAAGCATACCTGCGCATCCTGTCAGCAAGAGCACGGCAGTCTGGAAGAGGCCGGCGAGCAGCGTTGGGTGGGAGTGCCCGTGCTGCAGCCAGCGCACCAGGTGAGCCTCAGCCGAGATACCGATGCCCCCAGCAACCACAAAGCCCAGCGGCGCCAAGAGAAGACGATAGCGCCACGTCTGCAGGCCGCGAACAAACGTTCCAGCAAAGCCCGCAACCACAAAGGCGACGACACCAGCGAACAGGACGACTGCGTTGATCAGGAAAGCGGAAGACACCAAGTTCTCCAGAGCGATGGGAGAGAGAAGACAAACTCAGCTTATTCCTTTGAAGGCAATGCATCAACTCCAGGCAATTTCTTACCTTCCAGGAACTCAAGCGAGGCTCCGCCCCCGGTCGAAATATGCGTAATGCGCTCGGCAACACCGGCCTGCTTTACCGCCGAGACCGAGTCTCCTCCACCCACGATGGAGGTGGCGTCGGAGTTAGCCGCCACTGCTTCGGCGATAGCAGTCGTGCCCTGTGCAAAGGCCGGCATCTCGAAGACACCCATCGGCCCATTCCAGACAATGGTGCTGGCGCCACTTATCTCTTTGGCAAAGATCTCGATTGTTTTGGGCCCGATATCCAGCGCCATCCACTCCGCGGGAAAGGGGCCATCTCCCTCGAAGGTCTGCGTTTTTGCATCCGCGGCGAACCGGTCGGCAAGAATATGGTCGACGGGCAGCAGAAAACGAACACCCCTCTCCTCAGCTTTTTTGAGCGCCTGCCGGGCGATCTCCAGCTTGTCGGCTTCTACCAGCGATTTGCCGACATTTTGTCCCTTTGCCTTGAGAAAGGTGTAGGCCATGCCTCCGCCGATCAAGATCGCGTCGACCTTGTTGAGGAGATTGTCGATGACCTGGATCTTGTCGGAGACCTTCGCGCCGCCCAGGATGGCGACAAACGGCTTGTCCGGGTTTTCGAGTGCTTTGCCCAGGTAATTCACCTCTTTTTCGAGCAACAGGCCAGCCGCCGATTGCTTGACAAAATGCGTGATGCCTTCCGTGGAGGCGTGAGCACGGTGGGCGCTGCCAAAGGCGTCATTGACGTACACATCACACAGGCTCGCAAGCTGTTTGGCGAAGCCTGGGTCATTCGCCTCCTCTCCGGCATGGAAGCGCAGGTTTTCCAGCAGCAGAACCTTGCCATCTTCCAGCTTCGAGGCGAGCTCCCTGGCGATGTCGCCGACACAGTCCGGCGAGAACGCAACGTTGACCTGTTCGCCGATGGCGTGATCCAGCAGCACACGCAGGCGGTCGACTACAGCACGCAGGCTGTAGCGGGGGTCCGGTTTACCCTTGGGACGGCCCAGATGCGAGCACAGAATCACCTTGGCATGCGCGCGCACAGCGTATTCGATCGTGGGCAAGGTCTCACGGATGCGCGTGTCGTCGAGGATCTCAGAGCCATCGTCCGAGAGCGGGACGTTGAAATCAACGCGGATGAGCAGGTGTTTGTGCTTGAGTTCGAGGTCCCGGATCGAGAGTGTCGGCATGCCCTTAACTTTCTGCGCCATCGAGAAAGGCATCTGCCTCGATCTCGACGCGCCATGCTGGGTTGAGAAGCTGGGAGACGACTACCATGGTCGCTGCTGGGCGGATGACTCCGAAGACCTCTCCATGAGCGCGGCCGACCGTCTCCCAATCCTCCCTATGTGTGAGATAGATGCGGGTGCGGACCACATCTTTGAAGGTGGCTCCAGCCGAAGCCAGTGCTCCCGCGATGATCGCGAGCGTGTGGCGGGTCTGCCCGGCTGCGTCCTGGTCTTCTGCCCCGACGGGACCCGTCCCGGAGACATGGACGTGCTGACCGGCGTGCACGGCACGCGAGAAGCCGATGATGGGTTCGTAAGGCGAGCTGCCTGGAATGTTCTGTCGCATGAGGGAGTGAGATGCAGCCTCGTCAGGGTCTGGCCTGCCAATGCACAGCTTGGAACCCTAACGATGCGAAGGGCTAGAGCGGTTCTCTTGTAGGTGTACACCGGAGCCACGGAAGAGCACGCGGCTTTTCCGTCAAGAAAAGCCGCACATCGCAAACATCGGTGGTGCATAGCAACAGGAAAACCGCTCTAGAGGCCCTTGCTGTTCAGGAAAAGAACCAGGTCGCGAACGCGGTTGGAGTAGCCCCACTCGTTGTCGTACCAGCTGATGACCTTCACCATGTTGCCGATGACTTTAGTAAGTGGTGCATCGATGATGGACGAGAGTGGATTGCCCTTGAAGTCCGCCGAGACCAACTCATGCTCTTCGACGCCGAGAATGCCCTTGAGCTTGCCGTTCGCGGCTTTTTTCAGCGCCTCGTTGACGGAGTCGCGGGTGACCGGCTTTTCGAGCGTGACCGTGAGATCGACCACCGAGACCACTGGCGTGGGCACGCGGAGCGAGAAGCCATCCAGCTTGCCCTTGAGCTGCGGCAGCACCAGGTGGAGTGCCTTGGCGGCGCCGGTTGAGGTCGGGATAATCGACAGCGCAGCGGCACGGGCGCGGCGCAGGTCCTTGTGCGGGAAGTCCAGCGTCACCTGATCGTTGGTGTAGGAATGGATGGTGTTCATCAACCCATAGACGATGCCGAACTCGTCATCGAGCACCTTGGCCAGCGGCGCAAGGCAGTTTGTGGTGCAGGAGGCGTTGGAGATCACGTTGTGCTTTGCCGGATCGTACTTGTCTTCGTTGACACCGAGCACCACAGTCAGGTCGTCATTCGTGGCCGGGGCGGAGATGATGACCTTCTTCACCGTGCCCTGCAGGTGCGCCTTGGCCTTCTCGGCATCGGTGAAGTGCCCGGTGGACTCTACGACAACCTGCGCGCCCACAGAGGACCAATCCAGCTTGGCGGGATCGCGCTCGGCGAAGACCTTGATCTTCTTGCCGTCGACGGAGATGAAGTCCTCGCCGGAGGTGATGTCGTTGTGCAGGTTGCCGAGGATCGAGTCATATTTGAGCAGGTGCGCGAGTGTGGCCGGACTGGTCAGATCGTTGACGGCGACGAACTCGAGTTCGGGATTGCCGAGCGATGCGCGAAACACATTGCGGCCGATGCGGCCGAAGCCGTTGATGCCAACCTTTACTGCCATAGTGCGAGGTGCTCCTTCATGCGGATGAGTGATGGCCGCGGGTGAGTAGTGCGCGACTGAATGCAGAGGCTGCTCACGCGTGAGCAGCCTCCAAAGCGGGCGAGTGCTGCGGAGTTCTGACGTGCTGAGTGTACCAAACGCAGTCGACGCGAGGTGACGGAAGGGTTTGCGGCGGCGCTGGGGTTGTGGTACATCCTCATCATGCGCGAGTGGATGCGCAACAAGATGAGACGACGTACGAAACGCGAACCCAACGTATCGGAATCAACCGGCAAGATAGGTCAAGAGTTGCCGGTTAACCAGCCCGCGCCATTGCAACCGAACTACACCGCCACGGATTACGGAAGGCGCGAAGAGGACAGCGGGAGTAAAACGGCTCCCGTCATTGGCGAAGACCTGGACCAGCAGGGCAGGGGGAGCGATGCGGCGGCGGATGGTACGACCGCCGAGCTCGACGAGTCCGGAAACGATGCTGGAAGCCACCCTGCGAGTGCTCTTGCGAAACAGGAGCGCGAACAGGCTGATCAGCCTGCAGAGCCATCGCAGCCGGAAGGCAAGCTGGTGGTGGAGACGCAACCCGAGTCCCCGATGCTGCCCCCAGCCGAAGAGGCCGGCGGTCAGCGGCCATCGCGCGGCTTCGTGGTGCTGACCATAGGACTGCCGGGATCGGGCAAGACAACCTGGTTCCGCCGCCGCGGGGTGACGCCGCTTTCGAGCGATCTGCTGCGCTCGATCCTCTTCGACGACATTACTGAGCAGCGCTACCAGGGGCTGGTTTTTTCCACGCTGCGTTCGCTGCTGCGGGCAAGGCTGATCGCGAAGATGCCGTGGAATTACGTCGACGCGACCAATCTGTCCCCTCACGAGCGCCGCCAATGGATCAAAATGGCGAAGAGCTTTGGTTACGATGTGCAGGCGGTCTTCTTCGACGTGCCATTCGAGGTCTGCATGGAGCGAAACCATATGCGCGAGCGCACGGTCAGCGACGAGTCGATGCAGCGCATGGCTGAGCGGCTGCGTCCGCCGTCCTTCAAGGAAGGATTCTCGAAGATCACGGTGGTGCGGGTGAAGGGTCAACCGGCCCCGACGCCGGAGAGCGCGATGAGCGCTCCGGTGGCCGCCGACATGCCTGGAGATGCTGCGGCCATCGAGGACGATTTCGCGACCGGCGACGAAGAGTAGCATTGGCGAAGCGGTGCGAGCGCGAAGGCCGGGAGCAGTCCCGGCCTTCGCTGTCCCCTATTGAAAGCGTGCATGAGCGAAAATCCCGCCATCGAGTTCCGCGATGTAAGCTACCGGCTGCCGGATGGGCGGCTGCTGCTCGATGGAGTTTCGCTGTGCGTAGAAGAGGGCACGACGACTGCGCTGCTGGGCAAGAGCGGCTCCGGCAAAACCACGCTGCTGCGCACGGTGAACCGCATGCACGGGATCACGGGCGGCGAGGTGAAGGTGCGAGGCAGGTCTGTCGTCGATGAGGACGCGATCGCGTTGCGACGCTCCATCGGCTACGTCATCCAGGAGACAGGGCTCTTTCCGCACTTCACCATCGAGCGAAACGTCGGGCTGGTGCTGGAGATTGAGGGCAAACCCAAAGGGGAGATTGAGGTGCGCGCGCGCGAGTTGATGGGCATGGTAGGACTCGATGCCGGCCAGTTTGCTCGCCGGTTGCCGCACCAACTCTCCGGCGGCCAGCGGCAGCGCGTGGGACTGGCGCGGGCACTCGCCGCCGGCCAGGATATCGTGCTGATGGATGAGCCCTTCGGCGCGCTCGATCCGCTGACCCGCGCCGAGATGCAGGATGTGCTGCGTAAGCTCGCCGGGGAGATGCGGATGACAGTGCTGCTGGTGACGCACGATCTGGATGAGGCGCTCTTTCTCGCCTCGCGTGTGGTTCTGGTCGAGGATGGCAAGATAGCGGCGGAGCTGCCCTCGGGCGAGTTTCTCGGGTCACCAACACCAGCGGTGCAGCAGTATGTGCGCGCGGTGCACCGGGGCAGCCAACAAGCCGGTGGTGAACCGGCTGGGCAAGCATGATGGCGGCCAGCGGATTCCTCGCGGAGCACTGGGGCGAGATTACGACGCTGACCGTGGAGCACCTCTGGCTCACGGGATCGGCGATGCTCTTCGCCACCGGCATCTCTGTGCCGCTCGGCATCCTGCTGACGCGCTACGGACGGCTGGCCAAGCCAGTGCTGGGCCTGGTCAACACGCTGCAAACCATTCCCAGCCTGGCGATGTTTGGCTTCCTGCTGCCGCTGCCCTGGCTGGGCGCGCGTGCGGCGCGCATCGCGATCGTGGCGCTGGTGGCGTACGCGCTGCTGCCGATTGTGCGCAATACCTATGCGGGCATCCGCGGCGTGGATGCAACCGTGCTTGAAGTGGCGACGGCGCTGGGCATGACCGGCACGCAGCGGCTCTTCAAAGTGGAGCTGCCGTTGGCCGCGGGAGTCATCCTGGCGGGATTGAGAACAGCCACGGTTACGTGTGTTGGGATCGCCACGATAGCGGCAGCGGTGGGCGCCGGAGGACTGGGGGAGTTCATCTTTCGCGGTGTGGCCTCCGTCGACAACCGGCTGGTGCTGGCCGGGGCAATCCCGGCGGCGTTGCTGGCGCTGGTCGCCGATGGCCTGCTGGGTTTGCTGGAGCGCAAGCTGAGCGTGCCCGGGACGCAGCAGCCGTGATCCGCTCTCTTCGTGGTCCCGCAGCGGCTGTGATCGTCTCTGTTGCCATATGCGCCATCGCAGCGTGCTCACCGCCGCGCCCGGACCATCCTGTCATCGGCGCTAAGAACTTCACCGAGCAGGTAGTCCTGGGCGAGCTGATGGCGCAGCACATCGAGGCGAAGACGGGGATGAAAGTCGACCGGCGCTTCTATCTCGCGGGTTCCTACATCTGCCAGCAGGCGATGATGGGCGGACGCATCGACGCGTACCCGGAGTACACCGGAACCGCGCTCACGGCGATCCTGAAGCAGCCGGTAGACAAAGACCCGGAGCGCGTATTGAGCACGATCACACGCCTCTATAAGCAGAAGTACAACATCGGAGTGGGCCCGCCCTTTGGCTTTGAGAACACGTTTGCGATGGTGATCCGCGGGTCGGATGCGAACCGTCTGCACCTGGAAAGACTGGGCCAGGTCGCTCCATTCGCCCCGGAGTGGCGGCTGGGCGTGGGCTACGAGTTTGAGGAGCGTCCGGATGGACTCAAGGGACTCTCCCAGGCCTACGGATTACACTTTGCGGGCTCGCCGCGCACCATGGATCTGGGTTTGCTCTATCGCGCAATCAATGGCAAACAGGTGGATATCATCGCTGGCAACTCGACCGACGGCCCGATCAAAGCATTTGGACTCAAGGTGCTGGCGGATGACAAACATTACTTCCCACCCTACCAGGCCGTCCCGCTGGTGCGAGAGGCCGCGCTCGATCGATGGCCACAGTTGCGTGGCGCGATGGAGGATCTCAAGAACGCTGTCACTGCCGAGGAGATGCAGGCGATGAACGAGGCTGTGGATGGAGAGCATCGCGACCCGGCAACTGTGGTGCGGGAGTTCAGGAAGCGAAAGGGACTGTAGATGGCAGGGAACGAGAGACCCGAACCGTGGCTGCGAGGAACGCTGACCGAAGTACCGGCGGTCGTTCGAGGCGTGCTGCATGCGTTGGAGCTGGCGCGCGAGGATGCCGACCGTTGGTGCGGGCAGCTGACCGGTGTCGAGGTAAATGCGCGGCCTGCGGGACTGCCCTCCGTGGCCTATCAGGTGCGGCACCTCGCCGGTAGTCTAGACCGGCTGCTGAGCTATGCTGAAGGACATCCGCTCAACGAAGCGCAGCTGGAGTCGCTGGCGCGTGAGAGCGACGGGGCGGGAGTTATGGCGCATGTTCTTCTGCGCGACTTCAACCGCGTGGTAGATGCTGCGGTGCCGCGCGTGCGTGCCTTTGCGGGGCAGGATCTGGAAGCGCCTCGCACGGTGGGCCGGAGAGAGCTACCGACCACGGTCGGCGGACTGCTGGTGCACATCGCCGATCACACGCAGCGGCACGTAGGTCAGGCGGTGACGACCGCAAAGGTGGTGATTGCAGGACGGGGCAGGGAATCAATGGCGGAGAAACTAGGGGTGTGAGGGCTCCGGCTCCTGCAGTGCGTCCAGCAGATGCCCCATCTTCTCGTGCTTGGTCTTGAGATAGCGCTCGGAAAAAACAGAGGCAGCTTCGACCTCGGCCGAGATACGCTCGACCACGCGCACGCCGTGTTCTTCAAGGGCCTGCACCTTCTCCGGATTGTTGGTGATGAGCCGGACGGCGGAGACACCCAGCTGCTTCAGCACCTCGGCGGGAAGATCGTACGCGCGGCAGTCGACCTTGTAGCCGAGTTCAAGATTGGCTTCCATCGTGTCGCGTCCCCGGTCTTGCAGCTCGTATGCTCTAAGTTTGGCCATCAGGCCGATGCCGCGGCCCTCCTGCTGCTCATAGAGCAGGACCCCCGCGCCAGCTTCGCTGATCTTGCCCATGGCAAGCTCGAACTGCTGACGGCAGTCGCAGCGCAGGGAACCGAAGACATCGCCGGTAAGGCACTGCGAATGAATACGGACAATCGGTGGAGCGCTGCCGATGTCACCCAGCACCAGGGCAACACACCCCTCCACCCGGCGTGCTGGCGAGGGATCGTTGGGGCGACATGGGTCAGGATGTAGTGTCGTGCCTTCAAAGCCGAGAATGCGAAAGTGCCCCCAGCGCGAGGGGAAATCGGCATCCGCAATCTTGAGCACGCTCATCACTGGCATGCTCTGATTATACGGAAGAGCAGCCGTTAGCCTTTAGCTCCCAGCTTCTTTGGATGTAGCTCCATCTCATCGAGAAGGCCGCTTTCCGCTTGTGCTCTTAAGCTAGAAGCTAGAAGCTAGCGGCTAGAGGCTGCCTTTTCCCATGTACGCCCCGAAGCTCGTTCTCATCTCGCTGCTGATTCAATTGGGCATCGCCGCGGCGATCTCGAGTGCCCTGGCGCGTTCGCGCGTCTTCAAGCGGCTGCTGTTTGCGGAGCGGCGGACGCCGGCGCAGCGCATCGGGCTATTGGCGTTCATTTGCGTGCCACTCACGCTAGGCGTGTGGGCGCGTGTAACGGTGCCAAATTTTCTGGCCGCGGATATCGCCTTCGACACGACCATTATTCTTGGCGTCCTGCTCGGGCCGGTCTCCGCCATGCTGGGCGCAGCGGTGCTCTCGATCCCAGCCATGGGACATCATGAGTGGCTAACGCTGCCGTTCAACCTGTGCGTTGCGTTTGTCTCGGGCCTTTACGGGCAGTTCGTCGAAAAGGAAGAGGTCTGGTCGTTTTCGCCGTTCATCGACCTGAGCATCTATCGCTGGGTGCGCCGCAATCTCCACCGGCCCAGACTGGACCGGCAGGTGCTGTTGTTGATGCTGATCGTCGGCATGCAGATGATCCGGATGCAGCTGGCCTCGCTCTATCCACACCGGTTGTTCGTGCTGAATACGTCGAGCTGGATTGTGCGGCTAGCTATCTATGCCTGCCCCGCGGTTGTGGTCGGTATTCCGCTGAAGATCTGGAATGCAATCCAGATCGAGCAGAAGTTCGAAGAGCAGAAACGGCTGGTGTTAGAGGCCCGCTTCGATGCGCTGCAGCGGCAGATCAACCCACACTTCCTTTTCAACACACTGAATTCGATCGCCTCGCTGGTGCGCTTCAAACCGGAGATGGCGCGCGAGATGATCGTGCGGCTGGCGAATATTCTGAGGGCGCTGCTGCGCGACCACGACGATTTTGTTCCGTTCCGCGAAGAGCTGCTGTTCACCGACGATTATCTCGGCATAGAAGTCGTACGCTTTGGCGCGGACAAGCTGCGCGTGACCAAAGAGATCGATGCTGGCACGCTGGAGCTGCTGGTGCCGAGCATGCTGCTGCAGCCGCTGATCGAGAACAGCATCAAGCATGGGCTGGAGCCGCGCATCTCCGGCGGCACCGTAACGCTGCGGAGCAAGCTGCGCGACGGCAAAATGGTGTTAGAGGTGGAGGACGACGGCGTGGGCATGACACGGCAACCGGAAGAGGCTGGCTCCGCCCCGCCTGCAGGAGCGATGGCCGGGACGGGACGGCAGGGTGCCGGCATCGGCATGCGCAACGTGCGCGAGCGGCTGGAGGTTCTCTATGGGACCGATGCGCGCTTCGCAGTGGAGAGCCGCCCCGGGCGCGGCACACGGATCACGCTGGAGCTACCAGTGGTGCACCGGGTTGCAAGTATGCCGGCAAGCCGAACTTCTATCTCACTGCCGCCGGCCTGATCCGGGACGTGGCCAAGCCGGTCGGTGTCTCGACTTACCAGCGGCATACCAATCTAATGACGTACCAGGTTATGTCTGATAACAAGTATTCTGTTAACAGATCCTGTAGGCGCAAAGCAATAATGTCCTAACTCTGCAAAGCCAAAGTGTCGCTGCCCATCCTTAGAACTGGATTGGGAGGCGACGGATTGGGCTGGGTGCAGATGAGCAAGCGGGATTTGCGGCTGGCCGGCCGCGGCGGTGCTCAGTATAAGTGTGCGGCAGACGCAGCGATTGTTGACCAGGCATCGCGGCGGCGGCGTCCGACAGCGCACACGCGACACACATATAAGATCTCCCTTAAACAGAAACACTTTTTCGACTCGCATCTCTTGCCCGGGAGCAACTGGAGCGCTGGATCCCACTAACGAAGCATTTCGGTGATCGCACCAGCAGAGTAAGTTTTCGTCATGTGGAAGCTGAGCAAGCATCTACTTGTACTTGCGGCGTGTGCCGTCTCCTTGTGGTCCGGATCGCAAGCTGGGGCTGCTGTAGCGCCTGCCCAAAGCAAAGACCAGGCAAATCTCGAAATAGTCGACACGACGTACGGCAGCGTGCGCGGTATCGCTGAGGATGGGGTGGTGAACTTCAAAGGCATCCCGTACGCTGCTCCGCCTCTTGGGCTGCTGCGCTGGGCACCGCCGCAGCCACCGCTCGCATGGACGGGCGTAAAGGACGCCACTAAGTTCGGGAGTGGCTGTCCTCAGGTCTCCCGCTACGGACTGACCGAAGCAGGCTACAACGAAGACTGCCTCTTTATGAACGTCACCGTTCCCCAAGACGGAAAAGGTAAAGCTTCCAAGCGGCCGGTTTTGATTTGGATCTATGGCGGTGCATTTGTCGGGGGTTCGAGCGCACTCTATCCGCTGGACAACCTCGCCCGCAGAGGCGATGCCATTGTCGTCTCCTTCAACTATCGCCTCGGCGTGTTTGGATTCATGGCCCACTCCTCCTTCGATCCTAGTTCGAACGGTGGCTATGGCATTGAAGACCAGCGCGAGGCCATGCGTTGGGTAAAACGCAACATCTCCGCTTTTGACGGCGATCCGGAAAATGTCACCATCGCGGGAGAATCTGCTGGAGCCGCTTCGGTGTGCATGCATCTTCTCGCTCCCAAACAGACAAGCGGCTTGTTCCAAAAGGCAATTATTCAGTCGGCCGGTTGTGTCCAGCACCTGCGCACGGTCCAGGAAGCGGATGCGATTGGACAGAATGTCGCCGACCGGGTTGGTTGCCCAGCCAGCGCCCAGAGCCTTGCCTGTCTGCGATCAAAGTCTCCTAAAGAGCTGCTCGATGCGGCAGCGCAGGTAGCCGGCGACGACATCATGACGTATGCCCCAAGCATCGGAACACCCGTCGTTCCGCAGCAAGGAGTAGATGCAATGAGCCGTGGAGAGTTCGTGCATGTCCCCATTCTGAACGGAGGCAATACACGAGAGCTGCTCCTGTACGTCGCGTACGCTGCCCAGGCTGGTCATCCGGTCACGTCCGCGAACTACAGGTCGCTTCTTCAGAACGTCTACGGCGAGAATGCTGCGGCGGTCGAAGCCAGGTACCCGTTGTCGTCCTTCCCCACGCCTCCTGAGGCGCTTGGAACCACGCTGTCTGATTTCACACCAAGCAATGGCCTGAACAATTGCCTGTTCCTTGAAACAGGGAAACTGGCCGCAAAGTATGTGCCTGTCTTCGAGTATCAATTTGCGGATGCGAAGGCGCCCCCCGTTACCGAGAATCCGGGCTTCCCAATGGGCGCTGTTCACTCCTCCGAGCTGCCGTACGAGTTCCCTCACTTCTCGAACACAACCAAGCTCGACGGACCGGATCTCAACGTTGAGTCACAGAAGCTCGCCGGACAGATCGTCGATCTGTGGATGTCGTTCGCCCGGGATGGAAGGCCGGTCGCTGACGGAGTACCGCATTGGCCGGTCTTCAACCATGCCGACGATGTGCTGTGGCTTCAACCCGGTAACGTGCATCTCACCGATCTCGACAAGATACATCAATGTGGCTTCTGGCAAAGCCTGTATCCTGCTTTGCTTCGCTGAGGACATTAGCGCTTGCTCCGCGCAGAACCGCCGATGCATGCCGCAATGGTGCTATCGCCTACTGGACCGGAGCGAGACATACTGGCGGAGTTACAGTTGCTGCAAAAAGGTGTCTTTTACTTTCCTACTGTTATGAATAAACTACCTTTCACTCTCCTGTCGCTTGTCACGGCTGCTGGTCCTTATGCCCTCCCGCAGAGTGTTGCACAACCTGGCACGTCTCACACCGTTTCCTGCCAAGTCGGCGAGAACTGCACCTCTCGCCTTGCAGACGGCGCAACAGTCCTGACCCTTAAAGACGACACCCTCGTTCTTCAGGTGTCTCTAGCCGCCTTCAAGCGATTCACCCTGGCCGACATAGGGGTAACCAATACCTCAAACGGTGACCTCGATGTGGTGCCAACCACCTTCCAGCTGCTCCAGAGCGAGGGCGGCAATGCTCGAACGGCACTTCCCCTCCCCGAGGTGCTAAAAAAAGAGGGACGCCGAGATAAGACCTGGGCACACTTCTTTGACATGGGGCCTTCTGCGACCAAGCAGGAGACAATCGTCGTGGCGAAGCACAAGGAAACAGGTGAGTTCAACCAGAGCGGCGACGGCATTCGCACCGACGAAATCAAGTCCGTCCAGGTGACCGTGCCCGATGAGGAAGCACGTGCGGCGGCCAGAGCCAGGATCAATCAACGCGAACAAATACTGAACTCAGACCTCACCAGCATCAATCAATCCTACCTACGAGCAAATACCGTTGCACCTGGTGCCTCCCTCCGTGGAACAGCCTACTTCACTCCCAGCCATCCGGGGGAACAGTTCATCCTTGTCATACCGGTCGGTGATCGTGTGTACCGCTTTTCTCTCACCGCCGCGGCCAGCGAATGAAGGAACGCGGACCACACGCACCCTTCTGGAGCGCAGGATAAAAACGTCAGCTGATCATTAGGCCATGTTGTTCCTGCTTCTAGCTTCTCTGCCTTCCAGCATGCTGTCCCCCACGTGGTCCGCCGTTCGCCTCAGATCGTGTCTGAAACCCTTCTTCCTGTGCTGTCTGTGCGATAGCGGTACGTGGATCGAAAGCATGGGCCGAGAGTATTCAGCGGTCTCGCGATCTGATCGGTAGCCCACCCGGCTGGCCGTGGTTCCGATGTTGCCGGTCTCATCGAGCAGCAGGCCGGCGGCGGCGTGCATGCGCCATGCGGTCAGGTTGCTAAGGGCTCCCTGGCCTACCAAAGCGCTGAACCGCTGCGCGAAGACAGCTCTTGAACAGCCGACCTCCTAGGTGTCCGGCGCGACCCGCATGAAGTATTCGACTTGTAAGTCGATACCCAATTTCTCCTCATTGCCGATGATCCATCGTAGGAGTGCTTTCCGCACGCGTTCGTGCGAACCTCCGGTCGTTGGCCTTTCCCTCACTTCGCCCCGCACGTATTCGCGGGCTGGCCGGTATTCGGTCGCCAGAAAACGTTCCATCGCAATGGTTTGATCCTCTGTCGGAGCGAGCATGCTCTCCTCCCGGGTTAAACCTGATAACCGTGTCCACAACGCACATTCTAGCGCGAGTCTATGGAGAGCAATACAACAACGCGGGATGCTCCAGGTTCGAGAGCCCACGCCGCTGTGCTAGCATCGGCCCATGCAGGTGGCGATCTCCACGACGCGGCCCTTCCACTCTGCGCTGCTCGCCAATGCGCTGCTGAAGCATAGCGCCGGTGTCCGGATTTATAGCTCGGCACCACGGCGCTTTTTTCGTGGACTTGGTGATGCAGCCAACCTCACTCTGGTCCCGTCGGTGCTGCAGACGGCCATGTATTTCCTGCGTCTCAATCTGCCGTCAAACGTACTCCACGCCGATTCCTGGATGTACGACCGCAGCGTCGCGGCCGTGCTAAAGCCGGCCGACCTCTTTATTGGCTGGGCGACGGCATCCTTGGCCTCCGGACGTGCGGCTAAACGCCGGGGTGGCCACTTTGTTCTGGACCGTGCCTGTCCGCATGTGGACGCGCAGCAGTCGATCGTCCGCTCCGAGGCGGCTCTCGCCGGCGCTCATTTCACGCCGGAGCCAGCCTGGTTTCACGACCGGCAGCTCGCGGAGTACCAAGAGGCGGAGCGAATCCTGGTGCCGTCGGACTACTCGGGACGCAGCTTTCCGCAGCACCTCCAGCCCAAGCTGATCAAAGCGCCGCTCTTCGGCCGCTGCGGCTTTCCTTCAGACGTCCAGCTGGACCGGAACCCAGTCTTCACCGTCGGCGTGGTCGGCGGCGATCCCTTGCGCAAGGGGTATCTTTATCTCCTGAAAGCCTGGCAGAAGCTTGCGCTGCCGAATGCGCGCTTGCTGATTCGCAGCAGCGCCGATTTCGCCCAATACCCCGTACTGCAGGCGTTATTGAAGCAGCTGCCCAATGTTGATCTGCTTGGTTATGTCCCTGATATCAATGACTTCTACCGGAAATGTGATGTGTTTGTTTTACCCAGCGTCGATGACGGCTTCGGCATGGCGCTCTTTGAGGCAATGGCGAACGCGGTGCCGTGCATCGCCACTACCCATTGTGGCTCTTCCGAGTTGTTGACTTCGGGCAGAGATGGCCTGGTCGTCGACCCTTTCAGCGAAGACCAGCTCGCTGCCGCAATTCTTTCTTTCTACGACTCCGAAGAGTACAGACGCACATTGGCCCTCGCCGGACGCCAGACCGTCGCATTCCTTGGTAAGGGCGATAGCTCGCCGTTGTATGACGACGCCATCAGGTCTCTGCTGACGTCGATCTTCCCTGCCTCATCCGCGCCGGCATACGCTGCCGCGTCGATCACTGGTGCGGTGAAATCCGGCAACGTGCTTTAGCGAACAAGCCGTAAAGTTTAGCGGACGATCCGCAATCTCTCAAGCGCGCGCAAAGCGGATTGCACAACGGATCGTCCAATGCGGAACAGGTGGGGCGTGCGCTGCTCCAGCCAAGGCTTCGCTGGTTGGAGCAGACGATGCACCTTGTAGCGAAAGCGCGTGGTGCGAAAGCTCTGCGTCGCGTCGCTGGTGAAGACTCGCATGTAGTAGGCCGGAAAGACGGCAGTCGAGAACTTCGTCTGCTCTTTCCAGCGGTGGTTATAGTCGATCTCGCACCTTTCCATATCGCGGTATTCCTGGTACGGGCCCACGTAGTCAAGGGCTGCGCGCGATTGCAGGTGTGGCTGATCGCTATAGAGGAAGAACTCCACCTTCCCATACTCATAAGGCTTGGGCGTCAGGTAACAGAGTTCATCGCTTCCTTCGAGCCGCTGCGTCAGATCCGGCGGGTGCGCGGCGCCGGCAAAATTCACCAGCCCAACTTCGGGATGCGCCTCCATCAACTGGACGGCCTGCGTCAAGTACTCCGGCGGACCTTGACAGATCCAATCATCCTGCAGCATCAGCACGTACTTCCCAGTGCACTGCCGCAGCCCTTGATTGTTGTTCGCGCCTAGGCCGCGATTGCGCGGGGCCAAAGCAAATGTATCCGCGGGCAGCGAGCGAATCTGATCCTGAATCTCCTGCCCGCTGCCATCATCGACAATCACCAACTCACAGTGCGGGTAGTCGGTATTGCGCCGGAAGCTTTCGACTGCCCTGCGGAGCAGATCGTAGCGTTTGTAGGTCACGAAGAGAATGGACACGAGTGGGAGAGCTGCCGGCTTCGTACCCGACGGTGGTGATTCTGGTTGCATCATGCCGTTCCTGGCGCGCCGCTCAGGCGCTGTCGCAAGACCCGGCCTATCTTTCCGAAGGCGCGCAGATACCGGTCCACATCCTGACGATCCTGCGAGGGGAGGGAGAGCCAATACGCGAGGACTGCATATACGACAGTAAAGACAAGCGCTTCTGCCATGATCCCGGTAAGGTGGCGCGGCTTAATCGTGACACGCGCGTGCACAAGCAGGCCGAGCGCCGTGGCTCCGGCGAGCGGAATGACCGACCGAAGAAAGCACCTGGCGAGGAATGTGAGAACGTGTATCTCGAAAAACTTCGCCAGACGGTGCCATAAGATCACACACTGTGGCAGCACGACAATGACCAGGGCGAGGGTAATGCCGCCCAGCCCGAGACGGCGACCCAGGTAAAAGGCCAATCCGAAGTTGGCCAGCCCCTGCGTAAACGCCGTAATCGTGAGCAGGCGCATCCATCCCAACACGAACGAGTAGACGATCGCGACCCGCTGAATGGCGATGACCACGCAGAAGATCGCCAGGGTTACCGTGAGCAGCCTGCCAGCATATTGCTGCGGTCCCACCCAGCACACCACCAGGTCGCGGTTAAAGAGCAGCACTCCGGTGGCGAGCGGCAGAGCCAGCAGGAGCAGAAAGCGCGTCAGACGCAGAAGCGCCATCTTTAGCCGCTCCAGTTCGCGGATGCCCCAAAGCTCATTGATCGCCGGCGTTGCGCTGTCGGAGAGTCGGAGGATCATGTTGTAGGCGGTCATCGTCGGCATCTGGGAGGTATAGAAGCTGCTGGCCACGGCAGCTCCGCTGGTCATGCCCGCCAGTGTGTTTCCCGAGCTGAAGACGAGCATGTTGCCCACGTTCAGAAACATGGCATGGCCGCCGAAGCCAAGCATCTCACGCAGCAACGGCTTGTCGGGGACACCCCAGCCGGGCATCAGGTTCGGGTGGCGCTTCTTGAAGCGCATGCGCAGCAGGCACTCCCCGCAGGCTTCTACGACTGTGCCCGCCAGCATGAGGCCAAATAAGCCCCCGCCGCCAAGCACAAACAGCAGCGAGGCTACCGCGCGCGATGCCCCGAGGAAAGTACCGATCAGGTTGATAGCCGCGATGTCCTGCGTCGCAATGGACGCATTGCCGTAAGCGGCGAGTGGCGTGCGCACAACCGCCCAGACCGCGATGACGTAGAGTGCATGCCTGGCCTGCACCGCGATGCCGGGAGACAGATGAAAAAGCCTGCTGATGAGCAGGCTGAAGATCACGGTAAGCATGGCGAAGATGGCGTTGCTGATCAGCAACAGGGTCCGTGCCGTGGTAAAGACGTGACGGAAGCGTACTCCACCATCCGGCAGTGACATGGACTGGCCTAGAAAGCGCTCCAGCGACCAGGAGTGCGCAACATCCACCAGAGCGAGAAAGCCCAGCGTCTGCATGATGGCCGCGTAGGCGCCCAGCGCCTCTCGGCCGGCAACTCTCAAAACGACCGGAGCAAGCAGCGCCTGCAATAGGATCTGCGTAATGAACTGCAGCACACTCGTCAGGAATCCATTTGCCGCTCTCGCACTACGACTCATGCTTTGTATTTCCTGATTCGTATTCCTAATGGATGTGACGGGAGACAACGCCAGAATGCCTGGAAGTCCAATGCGTGTGACTGGCTGCACGAAGGTCCCGACCGCCGCTCAATCCCAAGCCTCGGATCCCGGGCACTATTTGTGGACAGTCTACCTTAGCGTCCGAAACATCCTAGAAATGCCAAGCCGCACGTCCGGGCGAAATTTTATTGAGAACTCGCGGGTGCACTGCACTTGAACCTGAAGCCGGTTACATCTTATAGCGGCCCAGATCCTCATCGTTCAGCCCTTCAAGCCAGCGGCGCAGCTCTTCGGGCGTGGTGTCGGTGGCGCTCGGCGCCAGCTTTGCGATCCGCAGGACCTCTTCACTGACATAGATCGGGCAATCGCAACGCAGTGCCAAAGCGAGGGCATCCGAGGGGCGGGCATCGATCGTAACCAGTTCATTGCCCTGCCGCATCCAGATCACTGCAAAGAAGGTGTCGTTGCGCAACTCGGTGACCACCACTCTGTCCACCGTTGCGTTCAGCCCCTGGATGAGGTTGCGGGCCAGATCATGCGTCATCGGCCGGGGCGTTGCCGTCTTCTCGATCTCCAGTGCGATCGCATTCGCCTCGTACGGACCGACCCAGATCGGCAGCACTGTGTCCGTCTTCAAATCCTTCAGGATCACGATGGGCGTGCTTGTGCCGGGATCTATCAACAACCCGCGAATTCTCATTTCGACGTCCATGGTTCCCTCGCTTCCTCTATTAGACGGCCTGACCCACCAGACTATTCGGAAAACTGTTCGTGATCTGAACAGGCACGTAGCTCCCGGGCGCTGGCAGGATGGGGCTCGCGACGGTAAAGTTTACCGTAATGTTTTGCGAACTGCGCCCGATCACCTGGCCGCGGGCCTGGTTGTGGCCCTCCACTGCTGCTTCGAGCACCTGACCCACACGCTGGCCATAGGTCGCGCGTTGCAACTCACGTTGGCGATCCAGCAGGATCTGCAAGCGGCGGCTCTTCTCTTCTTCCGGAATGGCATCGATCATCGTGAGTGCTGGTGTGTTCGGACGCGGCGAGTATTTGAAGGCGAAGACGGCGTCGTAGCCGACCTCGCCCAGCAGCGTGAGGGTCTCTTCAAATTCCTCCACAGTCTCACCAGGAAAGCCAACGATGATGTCCGTAGTAATGCTGATAGCCCGGTGGGCGGCTTTGATCCAGCGGATGCGCTCCAGGTACTGCTCACGGGTATACTCACGCTGCATTCTGCCCAAGGTAGTCGACGATCCGCTCTGCACCGGCAGGTGTACATGGTCGCACAGGGTCGGTGTGGCGTCGATGGCCTCGACGATGTCCTTTATAAAGTCGCGCGGATGCGAGGTGGTAAAGCGCACGCGGCGAATGCCCGGCACCTCTCCCACAGCGGTCAGCAGTTCCGCGAAGCTCAACTTCCCTTCCGGGTCGCGATACGAGTTGACGTTCTGCCCCAGCAGCTGGATCTCGCTATAGCCGGCCTCCGCCATGCGACGCGCCTCGGCCAACACGGAAGCCGGAGTACGGCTGCGCTCCTTACCGCGTGTGTACGGCACCACACAGTAGGCGCAGAACTTGTCGCATCCCTCGATGATCGTGATGTACCCGCGATAGGGATTCGAGCGCGCCGTAAACTCGGTCTCAAAGGTCTCTTCTGTCTGCCGGTCATCGAGACCGGTGATGTGCGCCTCACCCGCCTGCAGCCGCTCCAGCATCTCGGGCAGCCGCCGGTAGGAGGCCGATCCGGAGACGATGGACACATACGGCGCGCGCTCGAAGATGCGCTCGCCCTCCTGCTGCGCCACGCAGCCCAGCACGCCAAAGCGCTTACCCTGCTTGTGCAGCTTCTTGTAATCGTTCAGGCGGTTGAAGACCTTCTGCTCTGCTTTGTCGCGGATCGAACAGGTGTTATAGAGAATGAGGCCAGCGTCTTCTTCGTTCTGGACCTGGTTATAGCCCTCGTGCTCCAGCGTGCCAATGACCTTCTCCGAGTCATGTACGTTCATCTGACAGCCAAAAGTCTCGAGGTAGAAGGTCTTGTCCACAGCCATGGTGAATCAAAGTATACCTCTCACGACACCTGCCATCCTGAGCGAAGCCATCTCGCGAAGCGAGATCGGCGAGGTCGAAGAGCCTGCCCTGAGCGGAGTCGAAGGGACCTGCATTGTCTTTCCACAGTTGCTCGACAAAAAGCGTGGAAGGAACATTTTCCGCATCTTTGAAATCATGCAAATGGATGAATCAGCCGACCGCGACCGTTGGAACGCGCTCTACAAAGCCGGGTCGCACACCTCGCTCACTCCCGACCAGTCCTTCGCCGAGCTTTACACCAGCTTTATCGAGCCGCGCTTCCCAAGCGGAGGCAAGGCGCTGGACATCGCGGGCGGCGTGGGCCGCAACGCACTCTGGCTGGCATCGCGCGGCTGGCGGGTTGTCCTTAATGACCTTAGCGATGAAGCGATCCATCTCGCCGCGGTCTATGCGGCTGAGACCGGCATGTCGCTCGAAACGCGCCGGGAGAGCGGGGCAGCTACACTCGCGTGGGCTAAGAATATCGGTCTTCGCTTCGACCTGATCGTGATGCTCTTCTACCTCGATCGCGCGCTCTTCCCTGCTATGTGGGGAGCACTCGCCCCAGAGGGCGTGCTGGTGATCAAGACCCGCACAGAGGACCATCCACGCTTCGCCGCGGGCAGTAGCCATCCAGAGTATTTTCTGCGACAGGGCGAACTCGCCTCTGCATTCCCAGAACTGCGCGTTCTCCATGCAAGCGAGGAGGGCGGCATGGCGGAGCTGGTCGCGCAAGCTAGTGCATTGCAGTCCATCGCATGACAACACCCCGCACCAAGCAGTCGTCTCTCACCCCCATCGCGCACGGCAGTCAGAATGGCTGCTTCGGCTGCGGCGCCGGGAATCGTTCCGGCCTGCGGCTGAAGTTTTACGTCGATGCAGAGGGCCGCGTCCTCTGCCGCTTCCGCCTCTCCGCGCGCTTCATGGGGCCGCCCGGCTACGCTCACGGCGGCATCATCGCAACCCTGCTCGATGAGGCCATGAGCAAGGCCAACCGCCACCGCGGCATCTACGCCATGACCCGGCACATGGAGATCGACTACCAGCGCCCGGTGCCGCTCCACACGCCGCTCATCCTTGAAGGCTGGTCGGAGAGCGATGCAGAGGGCGGCAGAAAACATCGCTGCCGCGCCGAGCTGCGCGACGCAACCGGCCGTGTCCTGGCCCACAGCCAGGGCCTCTTCATCGAGGTCAAGACTGAGCGCCTGCTGCCCGGAAAGAAAGCAGTCCAGAGCCCCAGCGAGTAAGCGGTGCGAACTGCTTGGGGCGTTACATCAAATATCGGACTAGCACGGTAAATTCCGTTGCGGAAATTCTATCTTCAGGGAATCAGTCGCACTGCCTTTGTGCAATGCAAAATACGGGCTTTCTTCGAGCTCGCCCGTTGAGCGCGGGATCGAGGGTGTCGGACTGGCTGACCCCATGAAGGAAGCAGGGATGTCCCTCGGGTCCTTCTACGGATAATTCGACTCGAAGGAACAGCTTGTCTGCGAGGCCTGTAAACACGACGTGTCAAATGGGTATACCCAGTGTGACATCGAAAAGGATTTGAACTCAATGCCTCAGAACATCGTATTCGCCAGAATGGCGATTCGCGAAGGCATCATCATCAACTTCCGTTTCTATCTGCTCTTCTTGTTTCTAACCATTCTCGTGTTCCCGCTTCATGAGAGCGCTCATTATCTGATGTACCGAGCTCTATGGGTCCACCTTCACATGACCTTGAACACCGCATCTCCGACGGATCAGTCGAAGCGGAGAGCAATCGCAGAGCTAGCAGGTCCTCTGCTGAATCTATCGCTTGCTGCCTTCTCGCTGCTTATGCTGAAGTACAGTCGAAGCGCCCGAGTCTTTTGGGCCGCCACTGCCCTCTCTGCTGCGCTCATGCGCTTAAGCCTTTACGTGCTCATCCTTGTCTTTGCAGTCAAAACCGGATCGGGCATGGTCCTCGGCAACGATGAGCCAATATCAGCTCACATGTGGGGTTTGCCGAGCCTTACCTTCGTTGGTCTGATCGGGATACCGCTGTCTTGTGTGGTTTGGATGGTGGTAGGCGCGTTAGCAGGAAGTCGCCTTTTCAAATTGCTGACCCTTATAGGATTTGGATTAACGACGTTTGGCGTCGGTATTCTCATCGGTTCCGTCATCGACCCTTGGTTGTTTCCCCACCGGTAATAATCGGAGCCTAAGACCGCCACATTGCTCTGAAACTCGTTCGCCATTCACAGACGATGGACTGCCTAGATCGCAGCTAAGCGGTCTATTTGACATGCGGTGTGGTGACCCGCGCTCATCCTGCCATCATCTCCAGCAGCTTCAGCACCGTGGCCCAGTTTCGCGCCGTGCTCGTGGTGGACAGCTTGGCGTCGAAGTAGGCGTTCGTCAACTTCGTACGCGCCATGCCATTTGGCAGGTGCACGTACACGTCACGACCGCTGATACAGAAAGTATCTGGCTTAAACCGGCTCGGGTCGAGCTTCCGCATCGCTTCCTGGTTCGGAACCTCCGCAAGAAAGTAGACGTGAAGCTCCTTCTCCGGCACACCCGCCACGAGAAATGGATTCCTATCGGCTACGCCGGCCAGCTCCTCGAAAGAGCGCAGGATCACAGGCACAGCGAATCCAAAGCGCTCCACTATCTCGGCCTGGACCCTCCCCGGCAACCCTTTCACCAGCGCAGGCGGCGCACTGAAGAGGACGTTGCCGCTTTGGATATACGTCCGCACCCCGGTGCACCCCACGCGGGTGAAGATCTCGGCCAGCTCCTTCATCGGCACGCGATGTTTGCCGCCGACATTGATGCCCCTCAGCAGTGCAACATAGGTCATACTTGCTCCAGTTTGATTGTTCTTTAAACGTCACCCCATCATCAACCAAGTCATTGTGTGTGCGTCGCCGCAAACGGACTGCCATGCCGCGCCTTCTTGCGAAGAACTGTTAAGATTGAGTGTTCAACGCTGAGCGCAAGGCTAGATGCGCCGGAGCGAAGGAGTCCATCATGGCTGAGTCCACAGTACACGGCAACAATGGGAGCGCGAGAGGGACCGAAACGCACGGTCTGCGTCTGAAGGTCGGCCTGGCCGAGATGCTCAAGGGCGGCGTGATCATGGACGTCACCGATGCTCTGCAGGCCGAGATCGCCGAACGCGCCGGGGCCGTGGCCGTGATGGCGCTCGAGCGTGTGCCCGCGCAGATTCGCGCCGAGGGCGGCGTCGCCCGCATGGCGCCGATCGGCAAGATCCGCGAGATCATGGCTGCAGTCTCGATCCCGGTCATGGCCAAGTGCCGCATCGGTCACTTCGCTGAAGCGCAGGTACTGCAGCAACTCGGCGTCGACTTTATCGACGAGTCCGAGGTGCTCACCCCGGCCGACGAACTGCACCACGTCGACAAGCATGCCTTCAAAACCCCCTTCGTCTGCGGCGCGCGTGACCTGGGCGAGGCCCTCCGCCGCATCGCCGAGGGCGCCGCGATGATCCGCACCAAGGGCGAGGCCGGCACCGGCGACGTCGTCCACGCGGTCAAGCATATGCGGCAGATCGTCAAGGATATGCGGTCGCTCACCGTGCTTGGAGATGAGGAGCTCTACGCCGCCGCCAAGGACTTCCGCGCACCTTACGAGCTCATCCGCATGGTCGCGAAGAGCGGCAAGCTGCCCGTGCCGAACTTCTCTGCGGGCGGCATCGCCACCCCCGCCGACGCAGCCCTGGTGCGCCAGCTCGGCGCCGAGGCAGTCTTCGTCGGCTCCGGCATCTTCATGCAGGACTCCTACACCTTTGCCCCACCCGCCGAAGCGGAGATCCGCGCCAAGGCCATCGTCCGCGCCACCACCCATTACGACGATCCCAAGGTGCTGGCCGAGACCAGCGCGGAATGCATCGGCGCCATGAAGGGACTAGCCATCGCCGCGCTCGACCAAAGCGCCTTGCTCCAAACCCGCGGCTGGTAGGACTAGCCGTCCCTGCAGACGCGCCGGTGCCCCATACGTCACCTCGTCCAAATGATAACAACTGTCATCCCGACCGAAGTTGACGCTAAAGGCGTCAACGGAGCGGAGGGATCTGCTTTTTCTCTGCCGCGATGAACGAAAAAGACGCCTTAAGACTTTACTCGAATCTAGACATCCATGTCTGACCCCGCCCACCAAACAGTCAAACCTCGTATCGGCGTGCTCGCCATCCAAGGCGATTACGCCGCGCACGCCGATGCGCTCAGGGAGTCAGGCGCAGACCCCGCCCTGGTCCGCACGCCAGCGGAACTCGCGGGTCTCGACGGCCTGATCATCCCAGGTGGCGAGTCAACGACCTTCTTAAAGTTTCTAGAACGAGATGGTTTTCTGGAAATACTTAAAGCGTTTGTCGAAGAAAACCCGTCCTTTGGCACCTGCGCTGGCTGCATCCTCATGGCCGACGAAATTCTCCATCCCGCCCAAAAGAGTCTTGGCGCCCTCCGCGCGACCGTGGAGCGCAACGCCTATGGACGCCAGGTCGACTCCTCGATCGAGCAGACGCCAACCACGCTCGGCGGCGGACCACTGGAAACCGTCTACATCCGCGCTCCCCGCATCCTGAAGACAGGTCCGGGCGTCAAGGTGCTCGCCGAGCGCGAAGGCTTCCCTGTCCTGGTTCAACAAGAACACCTGCTCGCCGCCACCTTTCATCCCGAACTCTCCGCAGACCGGCGCGTCCATCAGCACTTTGTCAAGATGGTGCGCGCTCACCTTAGCACTAAGACTCACACCAGGGCTGCTGCGGAGTAGCGTGCCCACATCCGTCATCTCGCCCGCCACTCTGCTCCTGCCGAGCCGCTGGTGGATGCCGCCGAACGCCGCAGCCCATGGCTTTGCCGTCGATCACCTGATGCGCTGGGACCTGGCATGGCTGGTTGGCATGGGCCTGCTCGCTCATCTCCTACTCCTAATTGCCTTCATTAGGAGGCGTCACGCTCGCGGTGCCCCATCAGCCTGGCTGGTGGAGCTGCTGCCGCTCCTGGCCATCTCGCTTCTGTTTGCCTGGATGACAATCAGTGCGCAAGGGCTCTGGGCGGGCAGCCGTTTCGAGGGACCGTCGCCGACTGCCATGCAGGTCGAGGTGGTCGGCCAACAGTTCCAGTGGTACTTCCACTACCCAGGCGTAGATGCCACATATGGAGAGAGTAAGCCAGAGCTGGTCGGTGCCGCAGCTGGCAACAACATCGGCCTCGATCCCGCCGACGACCACGGCCGTGATGACCTGGTCGCCAGCGAACTCGTCCTTCCCCTCGGCCGCGAAATCGACGTTCAGCTCCGGTCCCTCGACGTGATCCACGGCTTCTTCATCCCGGCCATGCGGCTCAAACAGAATGCCGTGCCTGGCCTGGTGCTGCACGTACATTTCACCCCAGTTGCGACTGGCGTCTTTCCCATCCTATGCACTCAGGTCTGCGGTTCAGGGCACGCACGAATGCAGGCGCGTCTACGCGTCGTCCCACCCGCGGAGTACCAGTCGTGGCTGGCCATACGCAGCGCTGCACGCGCTCGCAGTACCGGAGGGCTGCCGTGAACCCACCTCTCACACCGGCGTCGGTTCCCCGACCGCGTCACGGCCCGCGCACCTCCCTGCTCCGCCGCATCTTCACCACGGACCACCGCACCCTGGGCATCCGATATCTGCTGCTCTCGCTCGTCGCCGTCGCTGTGGGTACCTGCCTGTCACTCGCCATGCGCCTGCACCTGGCATGGCCTGAACTGCCGTTGCCCTTCCACGGCGAGATGCGCCCGGAAGAGTACCTCGCCCTCGTCACCATCCACGGCACGCTGATGGTTTTCTTCGTCCTCACCACGGCGCCCCAGAGTGGCTTCGCCAACCTGGTCCTGCCGGAGCAGATCGGCGCCCGGCGCATGGCGCTCCCCTGGCTGAACGCCCTTGGCTTCTGGCTGACTGCCCTCGCACTGATGGTCCTGCTATCGGCGTTTTTCGTGCCCGGTGGGGGTCCAATCTCTGGCTGGACTAGCTACCCACCACTGAGCGCCGTGCCCTCCGCCGGACCGGGACAAGGTCTCGGCATTGACATCTGGCTGCTCTCACTTGGCATCTTCTGCGTGGCCGCGTGGCTCAGTTCGATCAACCTGCTAGCCACCATTGTCGGCGAGCGCACCGCCGGTATGACCTTCGGCCGTATGCCGCTCACCGTCTGGTCATGGCTGGTCACCTCCTTGCTCATCCTGCTTGCCTTCGGCGTTCTCTTCGCGGCGCTGGTCCTGCTCTTCTGCGACCGGCATCTCGGCACCAGCTTCTTCATCCCCATGGGGGATCTCGTCAGCGGACAAATCGTCAGCCATGGCACGCAAACGGAGGGCGATGGCTCGCCGCTGCTCTGGCTCCACCTCTTCTGGTTCTTTGGCCATCCTGAGGTGTATATCGCCATCCTGCCCGGCATGGGCATGGTCTCTGGCATTCTTGCCGACTTCAGCCGCCGCCCCATCGTCGGCTACCGGCTGATGGCCGCAACCACCGTCCTGATCGGGCTGCTGGGCTTCGTCGTCTGGGGCCACCACATGTTTGTCAGCGGCATGAACCCTTATGCCGGAACCGCCTTTGCCCTCACCACCATGGCTATCGCCATTCCCAGCGCGGCGAAGGTCCTCAGCTGGCTCGGCACCGTCTGGCGCGGTGGCCTGCTCCGCACCACGCCCATGCTCTTCGCCCTCGGCTTCGTCTCGCTCTTCGTCGCCGGTGGCCTCAGCGGTCCCCTCCTTGCCCTACCCGCGCTCGACGCCTACCTGCACAACACCTTCTTTGTCGTCGCCCACTTTCATCTCATCATGGCCATGGCTGGCGCCTTCTCCATCTTTGCCGGGGTCTACTACTGGTTTCCGCTCATGACCGGACGCTTGCTCAACGAATCGCTCGGCAAGCTCCACTTCTGGCTCACCTTCATCGGCGCGTATGGCACCTTTTTTCCTATGCATCTGGAGGGGCTGGCCGGCCGTCCACGACACTACGCGCAGATCACCGGATCCACCTCCTCGCTCGCCGGCCTCATGCACACCGAACGCGCCATCAGCTGGGCGGCTTTCTTTCTCGGCGCCGCGCAGCTCATCTTCCTGGCCAACCTGCTCTGGAGCGCCCGTCGCGGCCGCGTCGCCGGAGAGAATCCCTGGCGCGCCACCACGCTCGAATGGAGAGCTCCTGCACTCTCGGGACCGGTGGTGCGCGGTCCGTACGACTATGGGTTGCCACCAGGAATTGCGCCCGGCGTTCGCACTAGTGACAAGGATTTCTTGATGCAGTGCGAACCGGACGCTGAACTGGAGTAATCTTTGATCACGGAGTCACGCGATGCCCGCTACCTTCACCCGAACCCCGGTAGAAACTGAGCGGAAAGACCCAGGAATTGGCGGACGCCCGCCAGTCGACCGTCGACCCACCGGCGGCGGTGGTGGCGATGAGAACTGGGAGAACCGCAAGCCGGGCCGCCGTGGGCCGCGGGAGCTCTTGGGCCGCTATCGTCTCGCACTCTTCTTTGGCCTGGCCGGCGATCTCATGTTCTTCGTCGCGCTGGTCAGCGCCTTCTTTGTCCGCCAGACCACGGGACACTTCGACGCCCGCAACAACTACATCATCGACTGGCACCCACTCGCCATTCCCCCCATCCTCTACGTCAACACCGCCATCATCCTGCTCAGCAGCCTGACCATGGAGCTTGCCCGGCGGCAGCTCTTCCACGAGACAGACGTGATGGAGGAGTGGCTCGGCCTGGGCCGCCCCATGATCCGGCGTGCCGCTCCCTGGCTCAGCGTTACAGCATTCCTGGGGCTACTGTTCCTGATCGGGCAGTGGATCGCGTGGGATCAGCTTGCGGAACAAGGCGTCTTCTTTGCCACCAACCCCAGCAGCCACTTTTTCTACCTGATCACCGGAGCGCACGGCGCTCACCTGGTGCTCGGCATCCTCGCTTTGGGAGCCGCGACGGTCGGCCTTTTCGCTCTGCAGCGGGTAGAGCTCCGCCAAATCGTCGTCGATTGCACCGCCTGGTACTGGCATTCCATGGGCGTCTTCTGGATCTTCCTCTTCGCCCTCCTGCTCTTCTGTCAATAGCCCGAAGTGTGATGAGTCGTTAATGCGTGACTGTTGTCATCTTGAGCGTAACCGAAGGTGGAGTCGAAAAGCCTGCCCTGAGCGTAGCCGAAGGGATCTGCTTCATCTTGTATTAGAAACCGGCGCGAAGCGCCGCTCAACCATCTCTGTATAGCGAATAAAAGACTCACCACTACCGCCAGCCGAGCATCCCATCACCGAAATTGAGCACATGACCCCTAGCCGCCTGCTGCCGACCGTTCTCGTAAGCATCCTCCTACTCTCCCCGCAGCTGGGCCACGCTCAAGGCTGCAGCATGTGCCGCGACACCACAGCAGGCAGCGCCCCGCAGGCGCGCGCCGGCCTCCGTCGCGCCATTCCCTTCCTAGGCATCCCCGCCGTCACCCTCTTCTGCGGCATTCTCGTCGTAGGCTTCCGCACCAAAACACGCCAGCGAGACGACTCTGAATAGAACTCCGTGCCACGCCGACGTCACCAATCCGACGGAGGTCACCCTTACCGCACTCCGGAACACAGCCTCCATCGCTGCCTCATGCTCGACCGAAGCCACGGCCTCGGAAATCCCAGAACCTCGCCAGGCAGCCCCAGCTGGTGATCACGGCGGCAGCATGGAAGGGACTAGCCGTCCAGGCAGATGCCTTCGCCGCAAAGACTGGACAGCAGTCGTCACAAGAAAGCCCTCGCTTGCGCGAGGGCTTTCTTCTTCCGAATTTGCAAGCTTCCAGTCCGAGTCTTCTAGCCTCATCGACTTATTTGTTGAACGACTTGGAGGATGCCCCTTCTCTGTTCATCTCCCGGATTACGTCCGAGAGCCTTTCGCAACCATTGCAATTCATCATTGGTGAATCCCTGCTTTCCCAGAGCCAAGGCGGCGTTGAAAGCGGAATCGACATCTCTAGGATCCGCTTCCGCGGCAACTTCGAACTCTCGTTCCGCTTGAGTCCACTGCTCTAATGCGTAATAAGCTGTTCCCAAACGAAAATGTTCATAGGGGTATTTGCCGTCTGACAATCGCAAAGCCTCCCGCTCTGAAGCAACTGTCTCTTGAAAGCGCTGGAGCGAGAAAGTCGCTTCTCCCAAGGCCTCGAATGCGAGATAACTTTGTGAGTCTTCCGTGATAGCCGTACGTGCGTAGTTGAAAGCTTCGGAATCGACGCCGCGAGAATGTAACACCATCGACATTTCTGTATTTACCAACGAGAGAACAGAATCCAAATTAGCAACATCCTTGCTGGGCGTGAGCGTCTGCGAAGAAATGCATTTACGTCCGGCTTCTAAAACCTGATCTGGATGCGTCAGACCTTCTTCACCATGCTCTAAAACTGCCTCACACCATAAGTACCCTCTCTGCGACAACTGAGCTGCCTGCTGGAAGGCTTCGGCTGCTCCGGCATAATCCCGTTTACTTGAACGGCGTTCAGCCTCATTCTTCCAATCTTCTGCCGTCACATCTCCTTTCGTCCTCAATTGTTCAAAGCTTCTGCTGGCGAGATCAAGCTGCTTTGATGCGGTAGCATCATACGTCAACCATCGCAGCAGCATTGCATCGTCAGGAGCGTCTTCTGAAGAAGACGCCGTCAGAGCTTGTTGATCAAAGACAACTGCCAGATTGGGTTGATCCAGCTCTCCATAGATAAATGCCAACGTGGAAAGTGCGAGCCGCTGTCCGTGTCGTTGTTCGGAAGTCACGGTCTTGGCGTCTATCAACGCCTCTTGTAACAGAGCCTTACACTCGGAATCTTTCTCAAAAGCACATTTTTTGCTTATCGCATTGGCTAAAACAATCTTTGCTTTAGTTGATGGTGCTTTCGCAAAGGACTTTCGCGCAGCAGCTAAAGCGAAATCAGGGCTTTCCCAGCCAGTTTCGAGGGCTGCTTGATCAAGAAGGACAGGATCTTCGGATTGAAGGGTCTCTTTCAAAAGAGCATTTACTTGCGTTGTCTTCTCTTGATATGGAGAGCCGGAATCTTCAGAATAAGTGTCGCTATTCCGTGCCTCTAGTATCGTTTTAGCTCTAACATAGATACTCTTATAGTTTTTATATTGTGTTGGTTTCTCCAGTAGCCCTTTTAGAGCTAAGGCTGGTATAGCGAAATTGAGGTTCTGGCCATCCTTCATGAACGCCGTGGCCACTCCGACCACTTCGCCGCGCTCGTTAAGAATGGGACCCCCTGAAGAGCCGTGGCTGATCGGTGTCGTGAGCTGGATGAAGTCTTCGTCATCGAGCTCACGAACTCCTGAGATCATACCTTCGCTGAAGGTTTTCTCAAGCCCCTCGGGATTTCCTATGGCGAAGACATGTTGGCCAACTGATACGGGTGCTGTCGAAAGTATTAAAGGCGTTGCAGCGATGTCATCGTCAACCGATAGGATGGCGAGGTCTCGATCGATATCGATCATCGTGACTTTAGTAGTAAGGCGGGCTGGACCGACCGCGATTACAGGTGTGCCACCTGCCACAACATGAGCGTTGGTTGCAATCTTGTGAGGTGCGATAAGGAACCCAGAGCCAAGCGCCTGCGGCTCACCTGAGCTACCATTCAGGTAAATGAGGAACACGGAATTCTGCGCTTTCTGGTATACAACCTGACTCGTCCCCTGCGCACAGGCGAGTGATGACCACGTACCAATTGCCCAAATGAGAATAGCGATCCCAACTCTCATGAAACATATTATTTTCAAATAAAGTTGATTTGTGCAGAGCCCTTTAGTTGTAGCACGAGTACCCCTTCGGACCCCTGAGCCCCTCAAGGGGGAACAATGGGAGACCATAACACCCAAAACCCTAAACCACCCGATCCCTTTCCTCCACAAATACAACCATCCTCTCCACCGGTTCGATCCTCACCAAACCCCCATCCCTCCCCAGGTAAAACGGAGCACGACTCCACGCCAATCCGTCTCACGCAACACCAACCCACGCGGCACCGAATTCAGGTGAGTAGACTCCACCCTCTCCTAGACCTTCTCCTCCCGGCCACACACCGAAGTCGTGGTCCCGCACCAACCGGGTGCCCCATTCTTTGCGCCTCCATGACATCGATACCTAACGACACCAGAGCGCAAAGGGTGGGTCATGCGCCTACGGCGCATCCGCTCTCCTGCAACCACCACAACCTTGTCATCCTGAGCGGAGCCGAAGGGACCTGCGGTTCCCACCACGAAGCACGAATGACGGAAGCCAGCCCTAAGCCGGGTGCCGCTCCAACCATTCCCGAAGCGCCTCATCCACGTGTGACTGCCAGCCTCGCCCGCGCTCGCGCAAGCTTCCGAGCACATCCGGCGAGACCCGCACAGAAATCTTCTGCTTGGTCGGAGCCTTCTGCGGTCCGCGGTGCCGCTTGGCAGCCAGCAGCTTCCCCTGCAGCTCCGCCGAAAGCTCCGAAAACGGAACCGCTCGCGCAGCCTCCCCTTCGGTCCACTCCGGGTTCTCCCCATCAATCAATTCAGCATCCACGTCGTTGCTCATAGATCCCCACCTCCCTCTTATTCGCCCGGCGCAGGCTGATCACTCGCAGCGAATCGCCGCGAAATGTAAACACTAAAGAATGCAGCGCGCCATCGAGCAGCCCGAGTACCCGGTACCGCACCTCCCCGTAATCGCGGCGCGTGTCTTCAACAACCAGCGCGGTCTCAAATGAGAAGTCGACCGCACGCTCAAACGAGATCCCCCGAATCCGCTGATTGAGCTAGGTCGAACGTAATCTCCACACCTGATCGTCCATACAAAGAGCTCAGCTTAAAGGATGAATTTTTATCATCACCAACGTAACATTGGCATCCTGAGCGGAGCCGAAGTGACCTGCAGTTCCCCATCCTTCCCGAAAACCATGCCAATCGTGGCCGATTAATTCCCCAAACTTGTTAGCCTAGAACTAACCAACAAATCAAACCCACACCCCAGCCGCGCCACAAGAGGGGCTAAGTCATTTGCTTGCAGGACTTTGGCCCTAAACCCAATCCCTTCAGGACTTTAGCCGGATACCCCCGGCCTAAGTCCAAGCAGGAGAGGACTTTAGCCCAAAAGTCTGGGGGGTGGGGTTAGGAGCACCTATGCCATTCATCGAGTGTCGCCACATCTTCGCCCGGGGCCGCAAGTGCGAGTCCCCCTCCCTCCAAGGGGAAAACTACTGCTACTATCACGCCCGCTTCCACCGCGCGCTGGAAACCGGCATCGCTTCGGCAGGCCTCCAGGTCAGCACCGGCCACCTCGAAGACGCCGACGCCGTCCAGATCGCCCTCTCCGAGGTTCTCTCCGGCATCGCCACCGGCGCACTCGACCCCCGCCGCGCCGGACTCCTCCTCTACGGACTCCAGGTCGCCGCCGCCAACGTCAAAAACACCAGCCGCGACCGCGTCCTCAGCTCCGTTCAGCAGCTCTCGCTCGCCGAAGACGGCACCCCGCTCGGCCCCAGCGTCACCGCCTTCACCGCCGAGGACTATGAAGACGAGTGCGAAGACTGCGACGAAGACTGCGACCCCGACGCGTGCGACTGCGAGTGCCACGAAGAAGAAGACGATGCCGAAGACACCACCGACCTCCTCCACCAAGCCGAAAAACTCCTAGGCATGTAGTACGAAGGCAGTGAGCGACGACGAAAGCCGGGTGCCCATCCTGACCTGAGCCTGTCGAAGGGGAAGGGTGGAAAGCCATAACACCCAATCCCTAAAACCACCTGGCCCGGGACCGACCGCGTCAGTTCGCGTCCTCGCTGAAGGTGTCGGCCACAGCAACCGAGAGTTCCTTGGCGCTCGCATCGACTACCTTGTACATCTTTGCCTCAGCATGCTTGCCGTGGATCTGGAAGAGGACGTAATTGAAGACCGGGAAGCTTGTGTCGCGGTACTGATCCTGGGGTCCGCGCAGCAGTACTGGGTAGGGTTTGGCTCCACCCCCACCCGAGATGATGTGGGTGATGCCGTTCGTCTCGAAGCGTTCGTAGTTGTGGATATGGCCATTGATCATGATGAACTTCTGCCGCGCGGTCAGCGCCCGCGCTTCCAGATAACGGCGAAAGACCACCATCTCAGGCGCAGGAATGTTCGCGATGAACTCACTTTGCACATCCGCGATGAGTGGAATATGCGACATGAAGAAGACGAAGTCGACCGCGGGTGGGATGTTATCGAGCTGGGCCCGAATCCATTCGGCTTGGGCACCACCGGGCCACACCACCTGGGTTGAGTCCACGTTGATGAGCATCACGTTTCCCAGCAGCACCGAGTAGTATGCGTGACCGCCGAGCTCGGGAAAGGTGGCGAAGTAGTTCTTGCGGCCAGTGGGCGGGTAAGGCGAAACCTCATGGTTGCCAAGTGTTGGATAGATGCGTCGGTGATTGGTGTACCAGGATGCCGCCTCCGAGCGGTAGACCTTCCAGTCGGCCGGATCGCTGCCATGAAAGGGAATATCCCCAGTGACAAACATGGCATCACTCGGCTCCTCACCCACCTTCTCCGCTAGCCATTTGCGCACGCGCGGCCAGGTGTCCTCGGTATTTTTAAAGTCGGTAAAACGCTGATCGCCGTAGATCAAAAGGCGCAGATCGCGTCGCGATTTCAGTTCGGGAACGACAAAGGTGGGCTTGCTGAAATCGGCGGCGCTCTCCACCTGGCTTCCGGCCTGAACGAGCGCGTCAGGAGAGACCCCACCCCACGCCACCAAACACGCACAGGTTAAAACGGTGCACACACGAAGACTGCTGAAGCTCTTGCCGGAGAAAAATCGCATGCTGATGCGACTATAGCCGAGTTACCACGCTTGTCCGGCGCGGCGGTTCTTTCCTATGTTGCAGTCAGCCCGCAACCGCCTCCCACAAAGTGCACGATCTCAAACCTGTCGCCTTCTGCGATCGAGCTCGATTCCCAGTCTGGCCGACGCACAATCGTCCCGTTGTGTTCCACGGCAATGCGATCTCCCTTGAGCTCAAGCGCCTGCACCAGGTCCGCGACGCTGGCCGGTCCTGCCAAAAGTGGAAAGGCGCGGGGCTGCCCATTTATTTGCACATTCATCTGATCTGCCCGTTCATCACCCAGAAGAGTACCAGTTTCAGGGAGCTACTCTGTCTGCTCTAATCAATAGCCTTGAAGGCCTGCTCCTTTCCCTTGCCGGCCCCTTGGGCGCCAAAGAATCGCCGTTTCAGCCGGACATACAAAGGCGGCAACAGCGGACACGCGTAGTAGACCTCGCGATTGGCGGTCATGAGCATGCGCATTGCTTCGATCTGCGGATCATGCACGTGGATGGACGGGATCTCTCCGCTGTGGAATGCATATTCGTCAGCCAGGTACTCGATAGCATGGCCCAGTTTCTCTAAAGCGTGCCCGCTTACGGGGGAGATGGCGCGTCGGCCGCGTTGCGCTGCCGGAGGAGGAATAAGCGTGATGACCGGGGCGAGTGTGGAAGGATCCGGGGGTGCGATTTGCTTTGGTGCCGCTGCTGTTCCCTCGGCGACTGCGCTCCATTTAGCCAACTGTGCCATGGATGTTCTCCTAAGTCGTTACACACCGTTCATCGGCTGCAATGAGATAATCTTGAGGGATAGAGTGTAAATATTCCGACACCAAAGGTAATTTTTTCTCCTCTAAGGTAATGAATCCGTTTCAGCGCATCCAGTTTCGCGTGGGATCTGAGATCCTGCGTGGGATAGCTTCCTTGACTCTCCCGAGGCAAAAACTTAGAGTCGAAATAGACGCGGCAACGCGAAACACTCAGTATTGACGCTTCCTAAAGGACCAATGCACACTCCACAATACTTTTGGAATTACCTTCCGCTCCTGATTCAGATCCTGGTCGCTATCGGAATGGGAACAGGCATGGTGGTGGGCTCGTTCTTTATTGGGAAACATCGCCGTACCCGGGCCAAGCTCGCCGCCTACGAGTGTGGCATCATCGCCGAGGGAGATGCTCGGGGACGCTTCTCCGTTCGCTTCTACATGGTCGCCATGTTATTCATTCTATTCGATGTAGAGGCTGTTTTCATGCTCCCCTGGGCAGTGATCTATCGGCAACTGCCGCAGATTACTGGCTCCCGACTCTTCGGTTTCTGGGAGATGCTGGTCTATCTCGGCTTCGTGATGGTCGGCTTCTTTTACATCGTGAAAAAGGGCATACTGAACTGGTCTGCGGACCGGGGAGATCTCTAATTCATGCTGGACGATTCCCTCTATAACAAAGACGCGGTATTAGAGGCACACAGCTCAGACCCGGCCGTCGCCGCCCTGCTCGCACAGCAACCTGCGGCTATCGAGAACGCCAAGTTCGATCGCAATGAACTGACCCTGGTGATTGCACGCGCCGTCATCCGTGAGGTCGCGGCTATCGTGCAGGGGGCGGGCTATAACTTTCTCGAAGACGTAACCTGCGTCGACTGGACCCCGGTGGAGCCGCGCTTCCAGGTCACCTACCACATCCTTTCGCACGGACTGAAACGCCGCCTGCGCCTTGTTGCCATGGTCGACGGCAATGACGCCGAGATCGCGAGCATCACGCCGGTGTGGCCCTCCGCCGACTTCTACGAGCGCGAGATCTTCGACCTCTTCGGCATCCGCTTTGGCGGCCACCCTAACCTGCGCCGCATCATGATGCCGGATGAGTGGATCGGCCATCCCTTGCGCAAAGACTATCCCGTGGAGGGATACCGCTAATGCCCCCAAGCACGGAGCTCCCCGATACCGTAAGCGCGACCAACCGCAACATGCCCGATGCGGCGAACTTCACCATCGATCCGCTTCTGGTGCCCAGGCCGGAGGAGGGCGCCCAGGACCGCACCATGGTCCTCAACATGGGCCCGCAGCACCCGTCTACCCACGGTGTCTTGCGCCTGGTGCTGGAGATCGACGGCGAAACAGTTCTGCGCGTAGTACCGGACATCGGTTTTCTGCACACTGGGATCGAAAAGACCTGCGAGGCGAAGTTCTACCAGCAGGTGGTACCGCTGACCGACCGCATCGACTATCTCAGTCCGATGTCGAACAACCTGTGCTACTGCCTGGCGGTGGAAAAGCTGCTCGAGCTTGAGCTCCCAGAGCGCGCCATCTACTTGCGCATTCTGCTCAACGAGCTTACGCGCCTGCAGTCGCACCTGGTCTGGCTGGGCACGCACGCCATGGATATTGGCGCGCTGACCGTCTTCCTCTATTGCTTTCGCGAGCGTGAAGAGATTCTCAAGATCTTCGAACACGTCTCCGGCCAGCGCATGATGACCTCGTACTTCCGCATCGGGGGCGTCGCGCTGGAGCCGCCGGTTGACTTCTACGAGCGCATCCAGAACCTGCTGCGCATCATGCCCGGGCGCATCGACGAATACGTGAACCTATTGAGCGGCAACCCCATCTGGGTGGGCCGGACCAAAGGTGTCGGCTATCTTTCGGCGGCGGATGCCATCGCCCTGGGTGTGACCGGGCCGCCGCTGCGCGCCAGTGGCGTGGACTGGGACCTGCGCCGCGACATGCCCTACTCCGGCTACGAGAAATTCAAGTTCAAGGTGCCGGTTTCGAACGAAGGCGATGTCTGGGCGCGCTACGTCGTCCGCATGGACGAGATGCGCGAGTCGGTCAAGATCTGCCAGCAGGCGCTCGACGGCATGCCCGCTGGTCCACTCAAGGCCGATGCGCCGAAAATAGTGCTGCCCGATCGCGAGAAGATGAAGACAGAGATGGAGTCGCTCATCTACCACTTCAAGATCGTCACCGAAGGCTTTACCGTGCCGCCCGGCGAGGTCTATCAGGCGATCGAATCGCCACGTGGCGAGATGGCCTACTACGTGGTGAGCGATGGCACCTCCAAGCCGTACCGCGTGCACATGCGCAATCCTTCCTTCGCCACGCTGCAGGCCGTGAACACCATGTGTGCCGGCAAGCTGCTGGCCGACGTGGTCGCGGTCATCGGATCGATTGACATCGTGCTGGGGGAGATTGACCGGTGAACCCAGCGCTCATTCCGGCGCTGGCGTATGGAGCTCAGCTCGCTGTCTACACCGAGCTCTGGACCTCGCTGGCCTCCCTGCTCCGCTCCTATACCTCTGCGCACGGGCTGCACACGGGACGCCAAGCGTCCGTTGAAGTGAGTGCGGGGGCGATCCTGGTTCGGGTGGGCGAGCGTTCTTTGCGTCTGACGCACGAAGCTGGCGAAGGCCGGTGGCAGCGGGAGCAAGGACCCGCGACCGCCTTTATCCTCGGCCTGGATGGCGCCGTGATCAGCGGCAAGGCAACAGAAGAGATGGACATCGTCGCCGAACGCCTGGCGCGGGAGATCATGCAATGAACGATCATGCGACGAAAGAGGTCGCGAACACAATTTTCTCTCCGGAGCTGGCCGCGCGCTTCGACCGGCTGGTCGAGCTTTATCCGCTGCGCCGCTCGGCGCTTATCCCCATGCTGCTCTACGCGCAGGACGAAGTCGGCGCAGTCAACGATGCGGTCATCGCCGAGATCGCGGTCCGCATCGGCATCACCGAACTCGAAGTGCGCAACGTGATCAGCTACTACTCGCTGCTTCACACCAAGCCGCACGGCAAGTATCACGTCCAGGTCTGCACCAACATCTCCTGCATGCTCCGCGGCGGTTACGAATTGCTCGACTACTGTAAGGGGCGCCTCGGCATCGAGAACAAAGAGACGCAGCCGGACGGGCTCTTCTCGCTCGAAGAAGTCGAGTGCATCGGCGCCTGCTGCTGGGCGCCCGCCGTGCAGATCAACTACGACTTCCACGACAGCGTAACCCCCGAGAAGATGGACGCCGTGCTGGAGGAGTACCGGGCCAAGGGGTAAGCCCACGCACTCCTGCACCTCCATCAGGGCTGCCGAGACCTCACGCGAAGGGCACCCCCTCCCCCCGACTTTAGCCTAAATTCCTCCAAACATTGGACTTAGCTGGGGGTGGTCCTGTAAAATCCTCTTATCATTGGGTTACGGGCAAATTCCTGCAAACAAAAGAGTTAGCGGCAAGGCTTTGGCTCCGCGCTGCGGCACGTTTCCCTTTTCTACTTCCAGTGTATTTGGTAGCAGGGGTTGGGTACGCCAACTTGTGTGAGACCGGCTACGGTGGTATCCAACCCTTCTCCTTCGGCTTAGGATGAGGTATCGAACGACCTGCCACTTCCAAGAAACTAAACCGGAAAACTCTCCGGCTAGCCCTCGCGACCGATTCTTCACTCGCCAGAAGCCGGCTGATCAGGACGAATGTCCAGCGCCGTGAGGGTACTGGTGACTCGGCATCGATCGAGAATAAAATTGGCTAGATACGCGTTTAGAGAGTCAGACGAACGAATCGCATACTGGCAGTCCAACTACACTCACCAAGAACTCTGTTGGTTGCATCCGCCCTAGGCCTCACCTTCGACTGCGCCAAGCTACTCAAGAGTTGCAATGATCTTGCTGACGAGCTCTTGCGTAGCATCAGACCACACCAAAGGAAGTTGTTTGAGTGCAGTCATCCTCGCATACTCGGGGTAGGATGCCCTAATCGCGCGGTAAAGAGATCTTGCGTCCTTCTTGTCGCCGGAGAAATAGGCCCCCAACGTCAGGCCCCAAGTTAAATCTAGCTCCTCTATTCCAGTGTGCTTTTCCTTAGACGCGTCAAACAGTTCCCTGGCTTTCGCAAAGTAAGAATATGCCGTCTGAAATTGCCCATTGTCTAGGGCTACGTAGCCCGCATTCGACCAAGCGCCGTATTTGCTTTCATTTCCTTTAATCGCTGCAGCGCAGTGGTCCGTCGCAGCAGCAGCTTGGTTTATGCCGTAGTAGTAAAGGCAGTCCGTGGATTCTTCGATGGAGTCGCGAGGCAGAGTCTGCACAATTTGATGTAGCCGCTTTGCGTCTGCAACGTTCCCTGTGACGAGGTCAATAAATATAGCTTCCGAGAGAACGTAGTGGTTTCGAGGATAGCGAGACACCGCTGAGTCAATGTCGGATTTTGCGGAGTCAGAATTTCCTCTTGTGATCTCAACGCTTGCTGCTGATGTAATGCAGACTGGATCGATAAAATCGTCATCGGCGTCACATTTGCGAAACTTCTCTAAGGCAGTGTCAAAGTTGAGATCGCGCTGTGCTGCCATCCCGTCCAGGTATAGTTGCCATCCGTTTTCGGCTCCTTTGACCGCTGCGACTTTACTCCTGAGGGCTCGGAAGTAGTCCGAGTTCCCGTTGCGCAGAGCTGCACCTTCCAGCAACGTCAATTCGAATGGGTCCTTGGATTCAGCGGAAAGCTGCTGTGGGACGAGTGCGTATTTTTCCTCGGAGTAATAGACCAGTCCCAACAGGCGCGCATAGTACGCGTCGCCTGATAGGCGCGCAGCCCGGGCTGCGACAATCTCCGCCGATGCAAGTTCGCCCGATGCAAGCAGGGTGACTGCCTCTACCCCGTAGGGCTCTGCTGAATCAGGTTTCAGTTCGATAGCAGCGTCACAGGCCTGAATTGCAGATTTATAATCAGATATCTTCTCTTTTATTCGGCAGAGAAGGAGTTGCCCGTCATATCCGGCCTGTGCCTGAGCGGATGTCCTTTGAAGGGAGACCAGAGCTTCAGGAAATTTCTTCTCATGCAAAAGTGCCTGCGCGGGCTTCAGTTCGTCAGTGGGCAAATCGATATCATTTGCGGGAAGCTCGGAAAGCGCGATCGCAATCGGCAAAGGAGCTTTCAGTAGGTGCTGCAGGTCACCTGCTCCAACCGCGAAACCGAAGCCGCCATCCTTGAGCCGTGAGGTTGTGATACCAATAACCCGACCTTGACGACTAAGAAGAGGGCCGCCGCTCGAACCGGGAGCGATCGCCGCAGTCGTCTGAATAAGGAACTGGCCCGCATCTTCTCGAAATGCACTAACAAGACCGTTCGAAAGACTCGCGGAAAGCCCACTTGGTGCGCCGATCGCATAAACCGATTCCCCGACTTTAAGATGAAATTCGTTTCCTAAGATAAGTGGTGCGCGACTGCCAGTCACCACATCGACGATCGCTATGTCTTTGGGGATACTTGCAGCAACGACGGACCTTACCACTGAACTTGACCCGTCATTAAAGACGATCGAAGCGGAGGTGCTACCACCCAGAACGTGATAGTTTGTGACCACTCGATCCTTGGCAATGACGAATCCCGACCCTTGGGCCAGAGGCGCCTTTTGAGGGTCGAATGTGAGAATTGTGACTACCGACCCCTTGCTTTGCGCATAGATTACTTCGGGCGCTGCAGAGCCTTTCGTCTGGGCATCAAGCGGGAAAGAAACCAGCAGCGCAAGGGCTAGACAAATCAACTTCATAATACCCTCCGGGCTGGCCCGAACAGTGTTCCAAGTTCTTAGGGCTTTGCCCTGAAATTCGCGGAAGTGAAAGACACGATAGCACTATGCCGTTGGCGGAAGATGTCCCACTTTCGTGTTGCCCAGGGCCAGTGCAGGAAGACAAGCGGAAGCTCCATCGCAGAGTGCGACAGGCTATCCTTGGTGAGTGGAATCGTCAGGTCGTGTCAATCACACAGATTGGTCCCGATGAATTGGCTTTCTCGGCAGGAATTGGCCGCTGGTCGTTTTCACTTGGCGATATCAGGCAACGCACTCAGAATCAGCCATGGGTGCAGGTTAACTCTGCCCGAATACTTCCACGCTGATCCGCAGGGAAATTTGCTGGCCATCAAAGCGACCCAGCTCCCGCCTGAGAACAGCGCGCGAGGCCTGGTGCGTACCGCTTATACTGGTAGCATCACCATGCCGATAACCCTTGTCTCCCATCCCGATGAAGTGAAAATCCTCTCCCGGCGCTTTGGCCAGGGTGCTGCCGATATCGACCGGTACATCGAACTGGGCGGCTACGCGTCGGTCCGCAAGGCGGTTGAGCAGGGGCCGGAGTGGGTGATCGCCGAGATGAAGGCCTCCGGGCTGCGCGGACGCGGGGGCGCGGGCTTTCCGACTGGCCTGAAGTGGTCGTTCGTCCCCAAGACCATCGACAAGCCCAAGTACATTCTGGTCAATGGCGACGAGAGCGAGCCGGGCACCTGCAAGGACCACCTGATCTTTCTGCATGACCCCCACGCGGTCATCGAAGGCACCATGATCGCGGGACTCGCAATCGGCGCAAAGACGGGCTTCATCTATCTCCGGGGCGAGTATCGCTACCTGATCCAGATCATGGAGCGGGCGATTGCGCAGGCCTATGAGCGCGGCATTCTGGGCAAGAACATCTTCGGCCTGGGCTTCGATTTCGATTGCATCTCGCACACGGGCGCTGGAGCTTACGAGGTTGGCGAAGAGTCGGCGCTGATGGAGTCGCTCGAAGGCAAACGCGGCATCCCGCGCATCAAGCCGCCCTTTCCGGCGGTGGTTGGGCTCTACGGCGGGCCCACGGTCATTAACAATGCTGAGACTATCGCCAGCGTGCCGCACATCTTCGCCATGGGCGCGGCCGAGTACGCCAAGATCGGCACGGAGCGCAACGGCGGCACGCGGCTATTTAGCATCAGCGGCCACGTGAACCGCCCCGGCGTCTACGAGCTGCCCATGGGCTACAACCTGAAGAAGATGATCTACGAGGTGGCCGGCGGCATTCCGGGCGGTAAAAAATTGAAAGCCGTAGTCCCCGGCGGCTCCTCCTGCCCGGTGCTCAAGGCCGATGAGATCGACGTGGGCATGGATTTCGACCAGATGGGCAAGGCGGGCACCATGCTGGGCTCGGCGGGTGTGGTCGTGCTCGACGAGACGGTCTCGATCGTCGAGTTCGCCCTCCGGACGATCAAGTTTTACCAGCACGAAAGCTGTGGCTGGTGCATCCCTTGCCGCGAAGGCACGGATTGGCTGAAGAAGACGATGACGCGCTTCCAGGCCGGCGGCGGCACCACCAAGGATATCGACAACATGCGCTATCTAGCGGAGAACATGCTCGGTCGCACCTTCTGTCCGCTGGGGGATGCGGCTGCAATGCCAATGATTGCGTTCTTCAAGAAATTTCGCGAAGAGTTTGAGGATTACATCCGCGCTGGCAGTTACGTGATCCCGCCGCCCGCAAGTGAGCAGCTGGTTGAGCTTGTGGGTGCGTGACCTACCGGGAGTTCATCAAAGTGATTGAGAAAGATGGATGGGTATGGACGCGAACCACCGGAAGTCATCGCCACTTTCACCATCCCCTAAAGCCTGGAACGCTATGCTGAAACAGGCGGGGTTGAAGAAACCATGAGATACACAGTGATCTACGAGCGATCCCCCAATGGGTACGGCGCTTATGTTCCAGACCTTCCGGGCCTCGGAGTTGTCGCGCCCACACTTGACGAGACGCGAAAGTTGATCACGGAAGGCATCTCCGCGCATATCCATGTCATGCACGAGCACGGCGAGATTGTTCCCGAACCGACCTCTTCTGCCGAAGAGGTCGAGGTAGTCGCGCTCGCTTAACCGAAACTCACTCTACAGGATTCCATGGCTGACGTAACCTTTACCGTAGCGTTGATCGAAGGAAATTAGACTGAAGTACCGAGATCTGATCAAGCAAATTCAGAAGGACGGGTGGGTTCTTCATTCGCAGGTGGGCAGCCACCGGCAGTTCACACATCCGGATAAGCCCGGCCGAGTCACAGTTCCGGGTCACCCTGGTGACGATGTGCCGAAAGGCTTAGAGAAGAATATTCTGAAGCAAGCGAAATTGAAGTAAACAGCTCTGACTGCAACTATGAAGAGCATCGACCAAGTCGCCCGAAGGCAGGACGGTCCCATATGAAACAGCGCTATCTCGCAATTTTCGAAAAGACTCCAAACAACTTTGGCGGCTTTGCCCCAGACGTGCCTGGATGCGGAGCCACCGGCAAGACGCTCGAGGAGACACGCAAGCTGCTCTCCGAGGGACTCGTATATCACTTCGAAGGGATGCTTGAGGATGGCCTGCCGATCCCGGCGCCTACCGTCCCCATCACGTACGATTTTTCAGAGGAGACTCCGGAGAACGGTGTCGAGTATTGCGTAGTTGAGTGGCTTGAGGTCAACGTGCCGGTCGGCAAAACCACTGAGGTCGCAACACCGCAAGAGGTTCGAGTTTAATTCATATGCCTGACGTAACCTTTACCGTAGACGGCAAGACCCTGACCGCACCCGCGGGCACGCTGCTTATCGAGGCCTGCCGCGCTGCCGGTATCGAAATCCCCGCGTTCTGCTACTACCCCGGCCTCTCGCTGCAGGCTGCGTGCCGCATGTGCGTGGTGCGCGTCGAAAAGATGCCCAAGCTCCAGACCGCGTGCACCACGCCGGTGGCCGAGGGCATGGTGGTGCAGTCCGAGACGCCCGAGATCGCGCAGGCGCGCAAGGCCACCATCGAACTGCTGCTCGGCAATCATCCATTGGACTGCCCGGTCTGCGATGCCGGCGGCGAGTGCGAGCTGCAGGACATGACCTTCCGCTACGGCGCGCCAGAATCGAAGTACGTCGAGATCAAGCAGCACCGCGAGGAGCAGCAATGGTCGCCGGTTGTTTTCTTCGACCGCCCACGCTGCATCCTCTGCTACCGCTGCGTGCGTGTGTGCGGCGAGGGCATGGACGTCTGGGCGCTCGGCGTGCAGAACCGCGGCGTCTCCAGCGTCATTGCACCCAACCGCGTCGACCATCTGGACTGCGAAGAGTGCGGCATGTGCATTGATGTCTGCCCGGTAGGCGCGCTCACCTCCGGTTCGTATCGCTACAAGACACGGCCATGGGAGATGAACCACACCGCTACCATCTGCACCCATTGCGGCGACGGCTGCAAGACGACCCTTGGCGTCCGCCGTGCCGACGACGGCATGGAGATCGTGCGCGGCGACAACCGCGACAAGAGCGGGCTGAACGGCGACTTCTTGTGCATCAAGGGCCGCTACGCCTTTGACTTTGCCAACAACCCGGAGCGCCTTACCAAACCGCTCATCCGCCAGACCGACGGCCAGTTTGTGACCGCGACCTGGGAGCAAGCTATCGATCACGCCGCTAAGAAGTTGCGTGAGGTGCGCGACACCCGGGGCGGCCGCGCGATTGGCGTTATCGGCTCCAACCGCACCACCAACGAAGAGAATTATCTGCTGCAGAAGTTCGCCCGGACCATCCTTGGCACCAACAACATTGACCACCACCGCACCGCCGACTACGCGAGTTTTGCGCGCGCGCTTGCCGGCACCAGCGCTAAGACTGCTTCGGTGCATGACGCCGCCACCGCGCCAGCAATCCTGCTGATCGGCAATGATCCCACTGAGCAGCACCCGCTGCTGGCCTGGAACCTGCGCACCAATGTTCGTCTGAATAAGGCCAAGCTCTTCATCATCAACACCGAGCCGATAAAACTGCGGCGCCAGGCCAAGGCCTTCCTGCAGATCCCCACCGATGGCTATGCCGATGCCATCCGCTTCCTTGCTGGCACTGATCCTGAGCTCGCTGGTGTCTCCGAAGCCGCTGCCTTCCGCAAGGCGCTGCACGCCGAGCCGAATCTGATGATCGTCTTTGGCTCGGAGTTCCGCGGGTCCAACGTCGACGCGCTCGTCCAGTACGGGCTCTCATTGCCGGATGCTCGATTTGCCATGCTCGGCGACTACGTTAACTCACGCGGTGCGGCGGACATGGGTCTGCTTCCCGACCTGCTACCCGGTTACCTTCCCGTCGGTCAGCCGGGTCCCTTCGGCGAAGAGTATCCAGGGCTCTCAGGTGAAGCTGGCATGGACCTGCGCGAAGCTGGTTTGGATTTAATCGAGATGATGGACGCTGCCGGCCGGGGCGAACTCGGTGCTCTCTACGTCGTCGGCTCCAATCCAATCTCGCGCTACGGCGTGGATCGCGACGCGTTCAAGAACACTTTCGTGATCGTGCAGGAGATGTTCATGACCGAGACCGCGCAGCTGGCCGACGTCATCCTGCCGGTCACGAATCTGTACGAGAAGACCGGCACCGTCACCAACACCTACGGCGACCAGCAGTTGGTCAAGAAAGCTGGCGATCGCGCCGGGGTTCGCACCGACTTCGAACTTATCGTGCGCCTGGCCGACCGCATGGGCGCGAACCCGCGCAAGCTGGTGCCCTTCGGCCCGGGTCTTCGCTCCGATACGGGTCAGACTCGTGGAGCGCAGTCCGGCGAGGCGGACCGCCATGCCGTCTGGCTGGCTGCCCATGAACTCGAGCCCAAGACCAGTCCCTTCGATCCATACGCCGTCCTCGACGAGATCGCGCGGCTTGTCCCCGGCTACGATCTTTCCCGGATGAACCTGCTCGCCGGCAACGCGGTACACACGGCCCTGGTCCAGATCCAGACCGCCGGTGCCACGCGCCGGGACCTGGTACTCCCGTCGGACGACACTCTCTTCACCTCCGGCACCCTGGGCCGCTACAGTCCCAAGCTGCACCAGGTCATGGAGTCGCACACTGTTCTGCCCACAGCAACCGCGGAAGCCGCAGCCGACTAAGCAACTCCTTCACGAAAGAGAGCGAACCCAAGCCAGTGACTTTGTTGATCTTTTTCCTGCTGACGATCCTTAAGATAGCGGTGGTGCTCGTCGTCTTTCTTACGGCTGTGGCCTACACGGTGCTGCTCGAGCGCAAGCTGGTTGGCCGCATTCAGAACCGTTGGGGACCCAGCCGTGTCGGACCCTTCGGCCTACTGCAGCCACTCGCCGATGGCGCAAAGCTCTTCCTCAAGGAAGACCTAATGCCGACCAGCGTCTATCGCCCGCTCTACCTGGCGGCCCCGGTGATTGCGCTAGCCTGCGCGCTCATCTCGATCGCCCTGGTTCCCTTTGGGAGGGATATCCGCTGGCACGGCGTGGACATGTTCCAGATCGCCGACGTGAACATCGGCCTGCTCATAATTCTCGGCGTCACCTCGGTCGGCGTCTACGGTATCGCGCTTGCCGGCTGGTCTTCGAACAACAAATACTCCCTGCTCGGCTCGCTGCGTGCCAGCGCCCAAGTCATCTCCTATGAGCTGGCGCTCGGCCTCTCGCTGGTCGGCGTCGTTCTGCGCTCCGGCTCCCTGCGCTTGCGCGACATCGTCGACAGCCAGTCCGCCCACGGCATTGTCTCGTGGAATATCTTCGGCGGCTTCCAGTTTGTCGCCTTCTTCATCTACCTGATGGCAGCCTATGCCGAGACCAACCGTTCGCCCTTCGATCTTCCCGAGGCTGAGAGCGAGCTCACCGCCGGCTACCATACCGAGTACTCCTCGATGAAGTTCGCCATGTTCTTTATGGCCGAGTACGCAAACATGATCACCGTCGGCTGCGTCGCGACGCTGCTCTTCTTCGGTGGCTGGACCAGCCCCTTCGGCTCGCTCATACCCGCAGTCGGCGGAGTTGTCGTCCAGGCCTTGCTGCCGGTCTTCTGGTTTGTGGCGAAGGTCTTCTTCTTTCTCTTCCTGTACATCTGGGTGCGCGGCACGCTGCCCCGCTTCCGCTACGATCAGTTGATGAGCTTTGGATGGAAGTTCCTGCTGCCGCTTGCCATTTTGAACATCGTCTGCACCAGCCTGTGGCTAGGCCTGAAGTGATTTACAATCTACCTTCTGGTTTCGTAGCGTCAAACACCTCCATCTGCCCGAGCACTCGCCCGAACTTTAAGCGCCTGCACTGTCAACCAAGAACCTCATGTATATAGCGCTCTTCTTTATCTTCGCGATCTTATGTGTGGCCGGTGCGCTGAACCTGCTCCTGCAGCGCCATCCTATTAACAGCGCGCTCTCGCTGATCGTGGTCATGACCTCACTCGCGGTTCTCTACCTGCTGCTGGGCGCTGAGTTCCTTGCCGCCGCACAGGTGATCGTCTACTCCGGCGCCATCATGGTGCTCTTTACCTTTGTGGTCATGCTGCTGAACGCCGGCGAAGAAGAGCGCACCCGCGGCAGCCGCGCCGCTTACCTGGTCGGCTTTCCCGGCGTCGCGGCCCTCTTCGGTTTACTGACCTACGTCTTTCTCTCGGTCAGCGGCAAGCTGGGCAATGCGCGGCTGGGCGACTATCTGGTCACCACCACCGTTCTCAGCAAGGTTCTCTTTCGCGACCTGCTCCTGCCCTTTGAAGTCACCTCGGTTCTGATCCTGATCGCTATCCTCGGCGCAGTTGCGCTGGCGCGGAAGGAGTCCTAAGTTGGCGGTTCCTATCTCCTGGTATCTGATCCTCAGCGCCATCCTCTTCTCGATCGGCGTTGGAGCGTTTCTGATCAAGCGCAACATCATCACCGTCTTCATGTCGATCGAGCTCATGCTCAATGCCGTGAACCTGACCTTCGTCGCCTTTGCGCACCAGTGGCATCAAGTTTCCGGACAGATCTTCGTCTTCTTTGTCATGGTGGTCGCCGCTGCGGAGGCCGCCGTCGGCCTCGCCATCATCATCGCTATCTTCCGCACGCGGAACACGCTCAACGTGGACCAAGTGAACCTGATGAAACTATGAACGGCGCCTCCCCTTCGCTGCACCTCTGGCTCATCCCGGTCCTGCCCTTTATTGGCTTTCTGCTGAACGGGTTTCTCGGGCGACGGCTGCCCCGCACCGCCGTCTCGGCCATTGCGCTCCTGTTTACCGCGGCTCCGTTAGCCATAGTCCTGAATCTCTGGGCGCAGTTCTCATCGCTGACCATGCCCCATGTCGAGCGGCTCGCTCCATGGATCGCGACCTCGACCTTTCACGCTGACTTTGCTTTTGCGTTCGACCAGCTCACGCTGATCATGCTGCTGGTGGTCACCGGCGTCGGCTTCCTGATTCACCTCTATTCGATCGGCTACATGGCCCATGAGGACGGCTTCTGGCGCTTCTTCGCCTACCTGAACCTCTTCATGTTCTTCATGCTGACTCTCGTTCTCGCCGAGAATTTCCTGCTGATGTTTGTCGGTTGGGAGGGCGTCGGCTTGGCCTCTTACCTGCTGATCGGTTTCTATTTTGGACGGCACTCCGCAGCCAATGCCGGCAAGAAGGCCTTCATCGTCAACCGCGTTGGCGACTTCGGCTTCTTGCTCGCGATGTTTCTAACCATCGTGCACTTCGGTACGCTCAGCTTCTCCGCCGTTTTCTCGCAGATCATCCAGCATCCCGAGTGGCACGGCGGTTTTCTGACCGCCATCGCTCTCCTGCTGGTGCTTGGAGCGACTGGTAAGTCGGCGCAGATTCCGCTCTACATCTGGCTTCCGGATGCCATGGAAGGTCCAACACCCGTCTCGGCGCTCATCCATGCCGCAACCATGGTCACCGCCGGTATCTACATGGTCGTGCGCACGCATGTGCTCTTTGACCGCGCACCCGCCGCGCTGACCCTGGTCGCCGTGATCGGCGCGGCTACGGCTTTTTTCGCCGCGACGGTCGGCATCGTGCAGACGGACATCAAGCGCGTGCTGGCCTACTCCACCATCTCGCAGCTGGGCTATATGTTCCTGGCCTGCGGCGTGGCCGCGTACTCTGCTGCAATCTTCCACTTGCTCACCCACGCCTTCTTCAAAGCGTTGCTCTTCCTCGCCGCCGGATCGGTCATCCACGGCATAAGCGGCGAGCAGGATATGCGGCGCATGGGCGGCCTGCGCAAGTATCTCCCAGTCACCTTCTGGACCATGACCATGGGCGTCTTCGCTATCTCCGGCTTTCCGCCCTTCTCTGGCTTCTTCTCCAAGGACGAAATCCTCGCCGATGCCTGGCGCTCGCCGCACGGCGGCCACGTCCTCTGGTTTGTCGGCTGGGTCACGGCCTTTCTGACCTCCTTCTACATGTTCCGGCTCTGGTACCTTACCTTCTTCCGGGCGCTGCGTACACCGGATCCGCACCCCGAAACGCACGGCGCCGAAGCCGAAGACGCCAGCCAATCGCGCACCAACGGCCATCATGCCCCTGCCACACACCCGGTGCCCGCGCCAGCGCACGCATTAAATCATGGCGTACATGAGAGCTCCTGGGTCATGCTGCTGCCGCTGGTGTTGCTGGCCGTTCTATCCGTAGCCGGCGGCTGGATCGGCATACCGCACGCTCTTGGCGGCGGTGACCGCCTCGGCGCCTTTCTCGCACCCGTCACCAGCGCCCCGGCCCTCTCCTACGAGCAGGTCTCGATTGCGATGAACACCACGCCTACCGGTGGCGTGCAGTCTGCGGCCGAGCCCGCAGCGGAGCCCGGCTCCGTCCAGACCGAGCGGGTGCTGACTGGCTTCTCTGTGCTCGCCGCTGTTCTTGGGCTGCTGCTGGCCGACACTTTCTATCGCCGCAACCCGGAACTGCCCGCGCGCCTGGCTGTCCAGCTGCACGCCCTCTACGGCCTGGTCTGTAACAAGTATTGGGTCGATCAGATCTACGGCATGATTATTGTGCAGCCGCTGCTCTTCCTCTCCCGCTATGCGCTGTGGGGCGGGGTCGATCGCGGCGTCATCGGCGGCGGTGGCGTGATGGCAGGCGAGGGTGCGCAGGGCCTCGGTTCCTTGCTCCGGCGCATTCAGTCCGGCAACATTCGCTCCTACGCAGGCTGGCTGGCGATCGGCGCTGCTGTCATCCTCCTGCTGTCTATCTTTGGATTTGGGACACACTTCGCCCTTCGCTAAAGGCATGGCCGCTAACCGCTTGTATCGCGACTCACAAGGACCAATGACGTGCTGAACGATTCCATCCTGACCTGGATCACCTTCCTGCCGACAGGGGGCGCCGTCATTCTGGCGCTACTGCCCAACCGCGGCAAGCTGGTCCAGTTCTGGGCGCTCCTGATCACGCTGGTGACCTTCGGGCTGACCCTGCACCTGCCGGCCCACTTCGACTACACCCACGCCGGCTTCCAGTACCAGGTCAACCGCAGCTGGATCAGCCTTCCGCCCATCCGCTACCACCTGGGCGTTGACGGTCTCTCGGTCTGGCTGGTCGTGCTCACCGGCTTCCTAGCGCCCCTGGGCGTTCTCGCCTCCTGGCGCGTGGTCGATCAGCGGGCCAAGGAGTTTTACTTCCTCTTTCTGATCCAGCAGACGGCTATGCTCGGCGTCTTCGTCGCCCTGGACCTGATCGTCTACTACGCTTTCTGGGAACTCTCACTAGTGCCCATGGCCATCGCCATCGCGATGTTCGGGCGCGACCGCGGCCAGCGTGCCGCCATCAAGTTCTTTCTCTACACCTTTATCCCTTCGGCACTCTTCCTGGTCGGCATCCTAGCGCTCTACGCACGCACCGGAACCTTCGACTTCAGCGAGCTGCAGACCGCGCTCACTCACAACCATGGTCTCTTCTCGCCGGCTGCCATGCTCTGGATCTCGCTTGCCTTCCTCGTCGCCTTCGCCGTCAAGGTTCCAGTCTTCCCACTCCACGGCTGGCTGGGAGATGTCTTTAGTGAAGCGCCCACCGCCTTTGCCATGATCGTCGCCGGCAAACTCGGCCTCTACTCGCTCATCCGCTTCCATCTCGCGCTCTTTCCAGCGCAGGCCCGCGAGGCCGCCCCGGTGATGATCGCGCTGGCCGTCGTCGGCATCCTCTATGGCGCGCTGCTTGCCCTGGTGCAAAACGATCTCAAGCGCCTGCTCGCCTTCGCCACCGTCTCGAGTCTCTCTTTCTGCACCCTGGGCATCTATACCTTCGTCATCTCCGGCCTCGATGGCGCCGTCTACCACATCCTCAACGAGTCGATCTCCGCAGCCGCTATCCTGATCCTGCTCGGCCTGCTCTACGAGCGCTATGGCACTTACGAGATCGCCTCCTATGGCGGCCTGGCCTCGAAGATGCCCTGGACCGCCACCCTCTTCGTCATCACCGTGCTCTCGCTGATCGGCCTGCCCATCCTGAACGGCTTCGTCAGTGAGTTCCTGGTGCTCTCGAGTGGTTTCGCCGTCAATTACGGATGGGGCGCAGCTGCCACCGTCGGCGTTATCCTGAGCGCCGCCTACATGCTGTGGACAGTGCAGCGCGTCTTCTACGGCCCGGATTCACCTATGGTCGACCGTCATCCCACACGCGATCTGCTCCCGCGTGAACACCTGGCGCTCTGGCCCGCAGTCGTCCTCATGCTGATCATGGGCGTGGCCTCGCCCTATTGGATCCGCGCCATTGACACGGGCGTGAGCGTCCTGGCGAACCACGGGCCACAGCAGCACGACCACCAGCGCGCCGTCGCCCATACGGTATCTGGAGAGGCACGATGAACCCTACCTATCAGATCCTGCGCCTCTTGCCCGAAGTCATCCTGACCGTGGTCGGCGTCCTGATCATGGTCGTTGACCCGCTCTTTCCTCCAGAGCGTGACCGGGCCCCAGTCGGATGGTTTGCCGTCGCCGGTATTGTCGCCGCGCTCTGGGCCAGTTTCTGGCAGCTTCGGCTCACCCCCGGCACCGCCTACTATGGCGTGGTGCAGACGGACGCCTTCAGCGTCTTCTTCCATGTGCTGATCTGCGCCACCGTCCTGATTGCGCTGCTGGCCTCAATCGACAGCATCCGGCCCGGCGTCAATCCCAACCAGCACGATGTCGGCGAGTACTTCGCGCTGATCATCTTCGGCACCGTCGGCATGCTGCTGATGACCTCCGCCGTCGAGCTGCTGCTGGTCTTCATTGGCCTTGAGATCTCGTCCATCTCCACTTACATCCTGGCCGGCTACCGCAAGCGTTCGGGCCGCAGCCCGGAAGCCGCCATCAAGTACTTCCTGCTCGGCTCCTTTGCCACGGCATTCTTTCTCTATGGCATTGCGCTCACCTTTGGCGCCACCGGCAGCACCAAGATCGCCGCCATTGCCCTCGCGCTCCCCCACACCACGACGCCGGTGCTGGCATGGACCGCGCTTGCGCTCATCCTCATCGGCCTCGGCTTCAAGGTCTCGGCCGCACCCTTCCATGTCTGGACTCCGGATGTCTACGAGGGCGCACCCTCACCCGTTGTCGCCCTGATGTCCACCGCGCCCAAGGCCGCCGCCTTCGCCGTGCTGCTCCGCATCGTTTACGTCGCCTTTCCGCTGCTCCAGGACCACTGGTCAGCCCTGCTGTGGCTGATGGCTGTGGCTTCCATGACCGTCGGCAACTTCGCCGCGCTGCGTCAGCAGAACGTCAAGCGCATGCTGGCTTACTCCTCCATCGCGCACGCTGGCTATCTGCTGGTCGCCTTCACCACCTACTCGCCGCAGGCGGTCGCGGCGGCCAGTTTCTACGCCATGGCCTACGCCGCCATGAACGTCGGCATCTTCGCCGTCATCAGCCATGTCGGTGGCTACGACGACACCCTCTCCTCCATCGCCGATTACCGAGGACTCGCCTACCGCGCTCCAGTCATGTGCGGCGCCATGGCCTTCTTCTTGCTCTCGCTCATCGGGATCCCCTTTACCGGCGGCTTCTTTGCCAAGTTCTACGTCTTCTCAGCGGCATTGCAGCATGGCATGATTGCCCTGGCCATCATCGGACTCCTCAACAGCGGCATCGCGGTCTTCTACTATCTGCGCCTGCTCACGGCTCTTTACAGCCGTCCTGCGGAAAACGCCGCAGTCATGGCGGTCCCGCGCATGTCGATTACGCTCGGGGTTGCCATCCTGCTCTCCGCATCCGCCACGCTGATCCTCGGCGTCGCTCCACGCGGCGCGCTGACCTTGGCACAGGATGGCGCGAAGACGTTTTTCGTATCTGCGCCGGTCACGACGCCTGTGGTCGCAACGGCGCGATAGTAATTGCAAAAGTTAAACCTCCTAAACTAAACTAAGTGGACTTAGTTTTATTCGAAGGGGGCAAGCCGTGCACACAGTCAACATCCATCAAGCCAAAACGCACCTATCAAAGCTGGTCGAGCAGGCTGCCAATGGCGAGCCCTTCATCATCGCCAAAGCTGGGAAACCACTGGTAAAGGTCACCGCTCTTGACGCGCCAACGGGAACCAAAATGCGTCGTTTGGGTTTCATGCGCGGGGAGTTCACGGTGCCTGACGACTTCGATACCATGGCAGCCGAGGAGATCGAGCGGCTTTTTCAAGGGAAAGAATGAAACTTCTGCTGGACACGCATCTGCTACTCTGGGCGTCCATCGAATCGGACAAGCTGTCCAAGGAGGCTCGGTCTCTCGTCGAAGACGAAAGCAACGATCTTCTGTTTAGCGCCGCATCACTCTGGGAAGTAGCTATCAAGCAAGGTCGCGGACGCGAAGACTTTCAGGTCAACGCACGCAGACTGCGGCGTTCTCTACTGGATAATGGTTACTCCGAGCTCCCGGTTCGAAGTGAGCATGCTGTCGCTCTGGATGGTTTGGCCTTGATACACAAAGATCCTTTCGACCGAATTCTCCTCGCTCAGTCTATCGTCGAGGGGATCATGCTGCTCACGGCCGACCCCGTGGTGGCGCAGTACTCCGGACCAGTACGACGGGTGTGACCCGGAACCAAACTAGCTAATCGCTCTTCAGATCCAGATCGCGGTGTCGGAAGAGCACCGATGCTGCGATGAAGATCACGACCGCACCCACCGCCGCTTCGAACAGCCCTGTCCCATAGACCGCCGCTGAGTTGACCTCCTCGCCAATAAAAAGGCGTGGCAGAAAGGCGATGCCGATTGCCTCCGGCACCGCATACAGCAGCGCGATGGCGCCAAAGCTCAGCGACGAAGCCACGATGCCGGGCAGCACGATAGAAAACATCAGCGTCAGCGAGGCGAGCGCCGCCCCCAGCGCCAGCTGCGCCCCGGCGAGCTGCAGCAGCACCTGCGCTGGCTCTCGCAGCATCGCCCCGCTCAGGCTGAAGCTCAGCACATAAAGCACCTGCGGCACCCACGCCGTCAGCCACAGTGCCGCCATATACTCCCGCCGGCTCACCGCGCGCGAGAGCACCAGTGCGATCCGCTGCGAGCGCGATTCATTGCCCAACAGCGTGCCGCCAGTGAAGGCTACCAGCGCGAGGCCATAGAAGCACTCCTGCTCGAGCAGTGCCGCGACATCGCTCTCGGCCAAGCCCCCACCCGGCACTAAAAGAATCGCTGCCATGCCCCAGGGCCATAGCACCAGCAGCACCCATAGCCAGCGGTTCTGCCGCAGCAGCCGCTGCGCAATCAGCCAAGCCTTCACTGCGAGATTTCCCCCGTCTGTCCCCTAGCCCCGTCCCCACCGGTCCAGGCCTGAAAGAGTTCTGGGAGAGACTGCTGCGCCGGCCGCACACTCATCAGCTCCGCTCCGGCACTCCACGCCGCCTCGATTGCGGCCCGCGCCTCAGCTTGCGGCAGCACCCAACGCGTCTGGTTTGAAGTCTGGCCTTGCGCTGGCTCGCCGCGTTCGAATCGCCGCAGCCTCTCGCGAACACCGGAGTCACTTGGCAGTTCCGCGACCGTCACCTCAACCAGCCCCGCCGACCCGAGCAGTTCGCGCAAAGCGCCATAGCGGATCAGCTTGCCCTCGCGCAGGAACGCCACGCGGTCGCAGATCTGCTCCACCTCGGTCAGCTGATGCGAGCTGAAGAAGATGCTCTTTCCCTCGTCGCGCAACTTGAGCAGGATCTCCCGGATCTCGATCACTCCCGTCGGATCGAGAGCCGAGGCCGGCTCATCCAGAATCAGCACTTCAGGATCGTGAATCAACGCCTGCGCCAGTCCCAGCCGCTGCAACATGCCGCGCGAGAACTTCCGCACATCGCGCTTCCACTCGCCAATCCCAACCAGGCGCAGGGTCGATTCGATCTTGCTCCGCTCCGGCCGCAACCCATTCAGCCGCGCGGCAAAGGCAATAGCCGCGACAGCATTTCCAGCAAAGAAGACTGGCGCATCCGGCGTGAAGCCCACCCGCAGTCGTGCGCGCGCATCGCCAAAGCTTCGCCCCAGCAGCGAGCCCGCTCCCGAGCTAGCACGCAGGAACCCAAGCGCGATATGAATCGCCGTAGTCTTGCCCGCGCCATTCGGCCCCAGAAAGCCCAGGATCTCGCCCGCCCGAAGCTCCAGGCTCAGCTCATCCAGCGCAACCGCCGCGCCAAAGCGCTTTGAGATTCCCTGAAAGACGAGAGGCGCTTGCATATTGGAAGCCGGCGCTACAGGCCAAGCTCGGAATGGGACCCCAGGCGTACTAACTGCAGAGTGTCTGGATCGGACTTTCTATAGATGAGCACAAGATCCGGCTTGACGTGACAGTCACGATGATCGCTCCACTCGCCGGATAGTGCGTGGTCGCGGTGCCTGGTTGCAAGTGTCTGGTCTTCCGCCAAGGCTGACACTAACGCCGTAAACTCCCTTTCCAGAGTGGTTCGGTGTTGGCCTTTTGCTTCGCGTTTGTAGTCACGTTTAAAGATAGATGTCCACTCAATCGTCCGCATTCAGCTCCGCCATGAGCGCCTCGACAGAACCCACGGAGGGCAGACCACCACGCCGGGCCTCTTTCATGGCCGCGATCGTCTCCGCATTCGGGATCAAGGGCTCGAACGGAAGCGCTTTGTCGTGGGCGATCTTTATCAGCAGAAGGCGAACAGCATCGGAGACAGTCAGGCCCATTGCGGCAAGAACGATCGATGCCTCTTCCTTCACCGTGCTATCAATGCGAGCTTGTATGAGCGAATTTGCGGCCACAGGAAGCACCTCCCCTCTTCTGTATGACATTGTAATTCAGAAGAGATGAGGGTCAAACAAAGACCCTCGGCGCAAACCGGGGGCCTTTGGCGCGGAACGCAAACAGTCTAGTGCACTTTGACAAAGACGATAACCAGCGTAAACAGCGAGAGTGACTCGATGAATGCCAGGCCCAGCGTGAGCAACAGCAGGATGCCAGGACGCGCACCGGGATTGCGGGCGAGGGCTTCCGTAGCCGATGCAGTGGCGCGGCCCTGACCCAGTCCGCAAAGACCCGCGGCCAGACCCATACCAAGACCGGCAGCGATCGAGCCTAGCCCGCCACCCAGTCCGTTTCCGCCGCCATTGGCAGCAGTCTGGGCAAATGCTGGAGCCGCCAGAAACAGCACGCTCAGCAGCATGAAGACGTATTGCAGTTTACGCATAGTGTGTTCTCCGAGCTTCCTGAGATAGACCGTCAGTGGGTGGTTGATGCTCACCGTGCTGGCACCCTCACGCTAAACGGCTAATGCGACCCGGCGGAAGCAAGCTCCGAGCCGAAAGGACTGGCCGTCCGGGCAGACGCGGCTCACGCCGCAAACCCAGCTGGCACTAAACTCAATGGGCTTCGTGCGCGGTCGCCTGCGCGACGTAGATCATGGCTAGCAGCATAAAGACGTAGGCCTGAATGAGCGAGACGCCAAGGTGCAGGCCCAGAAAGACTGCCGGAAGCGCGATAGGCACGAGCGAGAAGAAGACCAGCACGACCATGTCGCCAGCAAACATATTGGCGTAAAGACGGACCGTAAGCGAGAGGATGCGGGCCAGATGCGAGATGATCTCAATCGGCAGCATCAGCCAGGAGATCCACCATATCGGCCCCAGGAAATGCTTGATGTGCCCGACAATTCCCTGCTCGCGCACGCCGTGCCAGTTGTAGTAGAGGAAGGTCAGCAACGCAACACCCAGCGGCACCCAGGGTTTGGCCGTTGGCGACATAAAGCCGGGAACCAGGCCCAGCAGATTGCACAGCAAAATAAAGGCCAGGATGACACTGGTGAACGCTACATAGCGTTCAAAGCCGTGACCGATGATCGCCTCGGCCTGGTCCGAGACGAACCCATGCAGCAGCTCTGCGACATGCTGGATCGGCCCGGGCTTCTCCACGCTCAACGTGGCCCGCACAAGGACGAAAAATATTGCGAGCACGGCGAAGACCATTAGCTCCATTGCGAACGAGTTATCGATCGGAGCTTGCGCGTATTTGGGGTGGTAGCCCACCGCCTGCAGCAGCGTATTGGCCACACCGGCAAAGTGGTGATTGAGAAATGCAGTCAAGGGTAGCTGTGCTGGGGCCATTCGGTCTCGCAGGTGTCCTTGTCGTTGTGGTACTCAGTTTCGTATCGGTGCTGGGTGATGCTGGATGCTAACAGCCGGGCTCGCCACTGCCCTACATAGACCAGGATCGTAGCAGCTGCATGGCCTGGATCATCAGCGCCACCACTGCCAGTCCCAGGCCCGCGCATAGCGCGTACACTGAGCCATCTAAACTTCTAAGGCTACCATAGAGCAGTGCACCCGCGATGAGGAGCCGTAAGAAGAACCATAGCAGCACAGCGGCCATTGGGCGTGGAGTCGCGCCCTCGTTGAATCGGCTCAAGACCGCCATCATGAGCCGCTGCCACTCGAAGATGCCGGTGGCCGCAATCAGCGCCCCCACCAGGAAGAGCAGCACGGACTTCCACCCTGCGGTAAACCATACGATGGGGATGCCAACAGCCGCCAGGATGCCGACGGTGCGCATGGCTCGCCCGAGCGTCGCTTTCAAGTCCTCTTCGCTGAAGTCTGTAGTTGGCCTTGGATCGTGATTTGGCTTTGGATCGGGCACGCTAAACCATTTTCAGGGTAAGTGTAGACAAGTGAACATAGGTGAACGTGGCCGTTCTTCGAAGAACGGCCACATGGAGAAGGGTCTTCGCGCGAGCGACAGTAACCCTGAAAATGGTCTACTCCTTGGAGTTCGCGAGCACGACGCGAAAGATCTGCACAAAGCCGGCGGTTGCGCCAAGCAGCAGCCCTACGATATAGATCCAGTGCTGGTGCAACCAGTGGTCGAGCCCCAGCCCGATCGCCCACCCGATAAAAGTCGCCGCGGGGATCAGCAACGCAAGCTGTACCAGACTCTCCACCTGCACCAGCGACTGCAGTGTGCCGTCTCGTTTTTTGCCTGCCCCGCCGCCCGCCCTATTGTTCGGTGTTGCCAACGAAACTCCTCGCGCCCAGTACTCTTACCGAGTCCTGCGTTGTTATAACACCATCGCCTTACCCCCGAACACCGCACGTATACTGATGCTCTACCTTTTTAAACCAGTTCTTCAGAGGGCACACGAGGTGTTCGAGTCAGAGTTCGAGCGCAACCTTTTTGCGCGGCGCCATGAGAAGTTAAAGCAGATTGAAGCCGCGGGACAGCAGGCCTATCCCAATCAGTATGTCTCCACCCACACCGTCCCCGCACTGCGCGAGCAGTACGGCGAGCAGACGGCGGAGCAGCTCGAATCGAGCCGCGTGGAGGTCTCGGTCGCCGGCCGGCTGATGGCGATCCGTGCCCAGGGCAAAGCCGGTTTCGCGCAACTGCAGGGCGGCGGCGAACGATTGCAGCTCTATGTGCGGCTGGATGCAGTGGGCGACGGAGCCTTCGCGCTCTACAAGCTGCTCGATCTCGGCGATCACATCGGCGTTCGCGGCTATCTCTTCCGCACCCGCACCGGTGAGCTGACCGTGCATGTGGAGACCATCACCTTCCTCACCAAGGCCATGCTAGCGCTGCCAGAGAAGTATCACGGCCTCGCCGACGTGGAGCTGCGCTACCGTCAGCGTTATCTCGACCTCTTCATGAACACGGACGTGCGCGCGATCTTCATTAAGCGGGCTCAGATTTTGCGCGCCATCCGCCGTTTTTTTGACCAGCGCGAGTACATCGAGGTCGAAACGCCTATGATGCAATCGATCGCCGGCGGCGCTGCAGCCCGGCCCTTCCGCACCCACCACAATGCGCTCGGCCTCGACCTATTTCTGCGCATCGCGCCAGAGCTCTATCTGAAACGGCTGGTGGTCGGCGGACTCGATCGCGTCTACGAGATCAATCGCAACTTCCGCAACGAAGGTGTCTCGACGCAGCACAATCCCGAGTTCACCATGCTTGAGTTCTACCAGGCCTATGCGAACTACCACGACCTGATGCAGCTGACCAAAGAGCTCGTCATCTTCGTCGCCCGCGAAGTCAACGGGACGACGATGACGGAGTTCAACGGCAGCACCATCGATCTCGCCGAGTGGAAGCGCTACTCCATGCGCGAGGCGATCCTGGAATTTTGGCCCACAGAAGCTAGCGAACGCCCGGAGTTAGACGACTTCAGCGATCCGGGCAAGGTGCAGGCGATGATCTCGCGTCTGCGTGCCGCACGCGTCGCCGTCGAGATGCAGCCCGGCGAGCCCACAGGCAAGACCATCGCGAACATCTTCGAGACTGTTGCCGAAGACCATCTAATTCAGCCGACGATCATCTATGACTTCCCACTCGCTATCTCGCCCCTATCCAAAACCAAGCCGGATGAGCCGGAGTGGGTGGAGCGCTTTGAATTCTACATCGGTGGTTTTGAGGTGGGGAATGCTTTTAGCGAGCTCAACGATCCGGCGGAGCAGAAGTTGCGCTTTGAGCAGCAATTGGGAGAGCGCGCCCGTGGCGATGATGAGGCTCACCAGATGGATGAAGACTACGTGCGCGCGCTAGCCTTTGGCCTGCCGCCAACCGCCGGCGAAGGCATCGGGATCGATCGTCTGACGATGGTCCTGACCGGGGCCAGGTCTATCCGCGACGTCATCTTCTTCCCACTGCTCAGGCCCGCCGCCGCTGCCGCGCCAGCTGAGCAAAAGGAAGGCGAGACGCCGTGACCACTTCTTTGGCGGCTTGTCACTTTTTCTGTGGCTTGCCTACGCGCTTCACCAGTTGCGCCAGCGTGGTCTTCCTGAGTTGCTCGACCACGCACTTCGAGCACTCGTCGAAGGACTTCGAAAGCAGCGCATTGACCCGTGTTGCATTTGGCCCGGAGACGCCGGGCACGTGCAACCTGGTGTTCGTCTCGACGGCGGAATAAACGTCAGCCAGCGTGATGGACTTTGCTGGACGAGCTAAGCGTGAACCGCCTGCAGGGCCCTTCTGGCTGTAAACCAACTCGGCCTGTTGCAAAGACGATAAGACGCGCCGGATCACCACCGGATTGGTGTTGAGTTCTTGTGCCAGATCCGAAGAAGTTTGCAGCGAATCAGAGTTGGAAGCGAGCAGAACCAGGACGTGAACGCCTGTCGCAAATCGTGTGTTTGCAGCCATAGAGCGACGCTACCATAACTAACCTAAAGCATCTAGAGACACTGATGTACACATTAGTACCTCAACTTAAATTCAATCCCGCAATGGAATCAGTGTTACTAACTTATTAGCTGGGAACGTAATCTTTACCTAGGAGCGGTCACCAATTTGCGCATTTTGTTTGTGGGAGATGTCTTCGGGAATCCAGGACGCCGTATCGTACGCGAGCACTTAGCCCATGTTCTTAGCGAACGCGCTGTTGATCTTGTTGTTATAAATGCAGAAAATTCAGCCGGCGGTTTTGGCGTCACTCCTGCCATTGCCGATGAGCTTTTTGACCTGGGCGCCCACGTGATCACCACCGGCAACCACGTCTGGGACAAGCGCGAGATCTTCGATTATTTCAAGTCTGTGCCTGCGGAGAGCACAGAACGGCCGCGCCGTGTTTTGCGCCCGGCCAACTTCCCGGCCGGCACTCCAGGCTACGGCGTTTACGAGGGAACACTTCCGTCTGGCGAGGTGTATGCCGTCATCAACCTGCAGGGACGTGTCTTCATGCAATCCAACGAGGATCCCTTTCGCACCGCCGATACTCTGCTGAAGAGCGTGCGCGCAAAGGTAATCTTGATCGACTTCCATGCCGAAGCTACGTCAGAAAAGGTGGCGATGGGCTGGCACCTGGACGGACGAGTGACCGCGGTGCTGGGCACGCACACCCATGTGCCCACAGCCGACGAACGCGTCCTGCCAGGAGGTACCGCCTACCAAACCGACGTGGGCATGAGCGGTCCTTACGACAGCGTCATTGGCGTAGAGAAGGAGATGGTCTTGCACCGGTTTCTGAGCGGATTGCCTGGCAAGTTCGAGCCGGCGCGCGGGGATGCCCGCATGTGCGCGGCGCTGATTGAATGCGACAGCACCACCGGCCACGCCCACTCCATCCACCGCCTGATGCTCGGGGAATAGCATGCAGCAGGAACAGGAAGACGGCCTATTGGTGCACCGTCAGATGAATCACCGTGCTCGCTGCAAAGGTCGCGTTTCCCGTTCCTGTCGCCGTCACGGTTACCTGGTAACTGGCCGGCGCGGTCTGGCCCGCGCTCGCGGCTGCCGCGGAAGATACGGCCGGCCCACCGCAGCCGTACAGCCCAGCTACCATCGCGAGCAGAACTATGAGCACAAGCCCGCTCGATCGCCTCCGCCAGAAATCACCGCCGAGCAGCGCCCGGGGAAGGCAGAATACAGGAAAGCAGAAGACGGTAGCAACGTAGAACGGAAATGAACCCGGTCCCCTCTTGAGAAGCACCTGCGATGACTGCGCCGTCGCCCCTGTGGAGAGGGTCACCACGGTCGATACGGTCGCCCCGCTCCCGACCGTGACCGTCTCGGGCAAGAAACTGCAACTCGCACCGGCAGGAAGGCCGTTACATCCGAAGCGAACCGTGCCAAGGAACCCCGCTCCGGGCTGCATCGTGAGCGTGACGCTCCCGGAGCTCTGCCCAGGCCCCAGCGCGAGCGATGGCGATGACGAGCTCACCACCGCTGGGCTGGCCGTGATCGCTACCGACACTGCGGCAGAGGTCGACGGTGCATGATTTGCATCGCCGCTGTACACCGCAGTCAGTGTGTGTACCCCCGCACTCAGACCGGTAGTCGTAAGCAAAGCCGGTCCCTGTGCGGGAAGGGTAACGGTGCCCAGGGTCGTGCTCCCATCTGAGAATGAGACGGTTCCGGCTTGGACCGCCCCAAGCTCCGGAACAGCAGCGGTCAATGTCACGGGGACACCGAGATTCGCTGTCGGCGCGGAGGCGTTCAGAACCACTGCAGTCGGCGCAGGTGTCACCATAATCTGCGCCTGGCCGGTCGCGGTTGCATACGCATGCGTATTCACTGGTGTGAAGGTCACAACCAGCGTGTGCGGGCCGGCACTTAGGATCGTCCCCGCCGAAGGTGAGTAGTCGAAACTCCCGGGGACGACGGTCGTTGCGCGAAGCTGAGCCGCCGTGAGCGGCGTTCCATACACCACTGTCGCGGGCTCGGGCCAGCTGAGCGAGACTGTCTGGGGCGTGTTTGCATCTGGCCCAGGCGTGGACCGCGGAAGCTCGTAAACAGTATTCCCAGCCTCTGAGTAAGCAACGTAGAGCAGCTCTCCATCCGGCGTGGTCCCAACGCCCTGCCAGCTGCCACCAGCCGTCGCAATGAACTCATCGCCGCGGGCATCGATTGCCAACTCTTGCTGCGGATTGGCCGCGCAAGTCCTGCCCGCGGGTGCGGTGTAGCTTCCATCTGAACGCAGCAGGGCTGTCCCGTAGCACGTCGTGATGTGCACGGTTCCCGCCGTATCCACGGCAATACCGCCGGTAGGTCCCGTCGAGAGCTGCGTCTCCGGAAGGTACGTGAAGGTGTGGAGCGTGGTCTCACTCCCATCCGGAGCGATCCGGTACACACCGAGTGGATCCGTCGCAAAGACATCTCCCGCTCCATCGACGGCAACGCCCGTCAGGCCGGTGTGGCTGCCTACGGTTGTTTCGACGCCCGCAGGCGTCCGCCGGCGCAGAGAACCGCGACTATCCGCCAAGTAGAGATTGCCGGCTCCGTCGATCGCCAGGCCAGACGCAATCCCCACCGGGACCACGACGGCAGGCGATCCGGTTACGAGCGATCCCGATATGAGCAATCCGGGGACGGGCTGGTACAAGTTGGCGGGGACGGCCAGGTACACCACTCCGTTCCCGTCGACGGCACTCGGAAAGACACCGGTGATGGGCGAAAATGCACCAAGAATCACTGGCGTTCCGGCCTCCTGCAACGGCCCCCCGCCCATCCCGCTCAGGTACGCCGTCACTAGCGGCTGCTTGGCGTCGCCCGCCTGTTTTGTGCCACCTAGTAGCAGCAGAGCGCCCGCACGCAGTCCAGGTGCTGCCGGAGCGAAGCTCACGGTCACCGAGCAGGTTGCGCCCGCGGCGTAGCTACCGGGCCTGCACGCGGCGCTATCACCTGGCAGGACTTGAAAATCTTTCCCCTCCGCCCCGGCAAAGACCGCCGAAATTCCCGATACCGTGGTGGGAGCTCCAAACAAAAAGCCCAGAGTCTGGCGCACGCTGCTGCCCACGTTCACAGCTCCGAAGCTCTGTGCCGAGGGGTCGCTCGTAACCGAGATCTGTGTCATGCCCGTCCCGGAGAGATCGATCCCGATTGGCGTGCTTGCGCCGCTATCCCTGAGCGAGAGCGTAGCCGTGCGCGTACCCACGGCAGCCGGGGTGAAGACGAACGACAGCGTGCAGCTTCCACCAGGCGGCAGTGCGGCAGGAGCGAAGCCAGTCGCGCAGGTGTTTGCGGTGACGGCGAACTCCGCCGCATCTGGACCGCTCGGCTGCAGGGGAGCGAGCAGCACCGGCTCCGGTTCGGCGTTGACGATCGTCAGGGTAGCTACGCCGCTGCGCCGGCCCAAGGTCGTCGGGCCGAAGTCATAATGGGTAAAACTGTACTCGACGGCTGCCGCGGCACTGTTGGTTCCCGTTCCGCTCAGCACCACCTGCTGAGGCGACCCAGCGAGATCGTCGCTGACCGAGAGCACGGCTTGTCGCTGGCCGAGTGCGCCTGGCACAAAGCTCACCTGAATGGTGCAGCTCGCCTCGGGAGCAAGCCCCTGGGAAGAAAGTATGGAGCAGGTACCGTTGGTGGTGACGAAGTCCGTGGCCGCCGCTCCCGTGAGTGCGAAGGCGTTGCCGAAATGGGCATCGAGAGTTCCCGTATTGGTGATCGTAACCGTCGCTGTCCGGCTCTGTTCCCCAAGCAGCACGTTGCCAAAATGAAGATCCCCGCTGCTAAACGACAGGACCGCCTGCGGCGCCAGCCCTGTGCCGGCGAGCGCGATTGTCTGAGTAGACTCCGGCTCTCCTCCGCTATCGTCGGTTAACGTCAAGATGCCGGTGATCGGGCCAGTGCTGAGTGGCGCAAAGGCCACCCTCAGCGTGCATCCCGCCCCCGATGCGAGCTGGATTGGCGCTGCGCAACTCCCAGCCTGCAGTGAAAATCCCGCCGAGGCGCTAGCCGACGAGAGCTCCAGGCTCTCGTTGCCGCCGTTTTGTAGGGTGATATTGAGGGGCGCGCTGATCTGTCCGGCGAGCGTCGGCAGAAAGGCTGGAGAGCTCTGGACCCCGTTTCGATCAAGCATATAGATCGCATAGCTCAGTGGCGTCGGCGCCGGCGGCTGGAAAGCGGTTGCGGCCGTTAAATTCCCGCTGCCATCGAGCGCTAGGGACAGAGCCTTCACCCGTACCAGGCTCTGTCCGCTGCCCAGCAAGGTTGTGCTCCCTATGGCGGGCGCGGTCCCAGGCGCCCCTGCCAGTTCGCCCGTTGGCGCATACAGCGTACCACCGGCATCCAGGGCCAGCGAAGCAGCAGCATAGTTCCCGGCCGCAAGTGTCCGGACTAGCCCATCCGTTCCCACCTCGCGCACAGCGCGATTGGTCAGCAGGAACACCTCACCCTGCGCATCCACCGCCACACCCGGCGAGACCAACTCTCCAGCCGGCAGACTCCACAAAATCGCGGACGCCGGCTGCGATCCATCGAGTGCCACCCGGCGCAGGTCGTCTACCCCGGTCTGCTCATCATGCTCGGTCATAAACAATGCGCCGCTCGCATCGACGGCGATACCCACCGGCTGCGCTGCCGCCCTGCTCCCCGCCCCAGCATTCCTGGTCTTTCCCGCATCCAGCATCCCGTCGGGAGAGAAGATTGCAATCGCGCCATTTACGCAGGCATAGACATACCCCGCGCCGTCCGTTGCTAGGCAGCTCACGCCCGCGTCCGGCAGCAGAGTGGTGACAGTTCCGTCCGCCACCGCGCGCTTAACCAGGCTTCCGCCCTCGTTCGTGTAGAGCGTGCCAGCGCCACTCGGGACTGCGTTAGAGATGGCCAGGTTGGAGATGGCCAGACTCGAGACGGCTCCGCCCGGCGTGATCGGCCCATCCGAGAGCGGGCTTCCCGGTGTAAAGAGCAGCTTTGAGCCTAGCCCCGTGCCGCTCAGATATGCCGTCGCGAGCGACTGCCCGCTCGCATCGAGCAGAAGGATCGCGCCGCGACGCATGCCAGGCTCGACCGGCATAAACGCCACTGCGACCGTGCACGAGGAACCGGCGGTGTAGCTTCCCGCATGGCATGCGGACATCCCGCTAGTTGCAGCCTTGAACTCCCCACCCGCTTGGCCCTCGGTGACCACCCGGACCGCGCCAATCGTCGCCGGGCCATCAAACTGAAAGGTAAAGGTGCCGGTCGGGCTAGTCTGCCGGAGCGGGAGAGCGCCAAAATCTCGCGGGGACGCGACGGCAATCACCGGAGAGGGCGTCATCTGCCCTCGAGCCGTCCCCAGATAGACAGTGGGCAGGAGAGTCAAAAGCAACAGAGCTGCGAGCGAGAGCGGGCGAAGAAAGCGGCAAAACACCAGGGAAGTCCTCTAGCATCAGCTAGGCGCCTGTTCGATCTACCCGGGAGGCGGACCTATCGTTGAGTCCTGTCCGGGGAGAGGCGAGCTCGATGCTCTTTCTTTGGGACAAAACAGATCACCATTACAGAATGGGTATTAACTATCCTGTAACAGGTAACTCTGTTCTATCTGGACTCCGAGCTTACGGGCGGACACTCGCCATCATGCTCATCTTTGGTTACTTCACCTGTGCTCAGTGGAAGCGTCTTTGAGTGACTATTTCATCAGCCAAAGCCCGTACGAAGTAACGTCTCAAGACGAGCGTCATCCGTCTGAGCGCGTTGGTAACGGCAGAACCCGCTATAACGTAACAATCGACGTGGTTACCGAATCGAGTGGGTTAACAGTGCCTCGGCCCTTATCCGCGTGGCGTCCAGCAACTCCCAGACGTATGCTTCCTCCTTGTCGTACCAGGCGAAGCTCCTCGGCCAGGGCGCCGCCTGCATCCGGTAGAGGATGGGCTGGCAGCTGAACACATACCCGGCACGCGGCAGGTGAGCCGGCGAGCTCACCACCAGCGCTGCCCGCCACCCCTGCTGCCGCATGATCGCAACTGAGAATGCAGCGTTCTGTTTGGTGTTGTGCGCGTGTGGCTCAATGGAGATCGCCCCGGACGGTACGCCGAGCGACACAGCAAGCGCAGCCATCACCTCCGCCTCGGTGTAGCAATTGTGCGCCGCGCCTCCGGTCATGAGCAGGTGATCTGCGATATGCGCTTTGTATAGGCGCACACCCTCTTCCACACGGCTCCGCATCTCGGGCGTCGGCCTGCCGCTCTTCCGCTTTGCCGGCGTGCCCAGGACGATGATCACATCGAAGCGCGTCTGCTGCGTATTGCCCCGGGGCAGCCGGCCGTACAGCCGCTCCATGCCGGCCAGCGCAACCGCCCCTGCTCCGAGCATCACCGCAACCGCAATCCGCCAAACGTGCCGCTTCGCCACCATGAGCCAAGTTTACGGGGATTGCGGAGGTCGATCTTTCCCAGCGCTGATCGCGAGAGCTCGCCGCAGCCGTCGACCTCCCTGCTTTGTCGACTTCCCTGTTCTTTTGTCACTCCAAAAGAATTAGAGAGGGCGTGAGCGGCCTTCCGCGCGCTTCTTCGCATCTTTCCTTCCGTGAGCCGTGAAGCGGTTGAGATCGCGGTATCAACCCACTAAGGAGATTCGTAATGTCCGATTATCGCGTTCGCGCTGGAGATATTGAAGAAGATCAGGTTACGTCGTTAATCGAGAGCTACTCGGCTAAGCTGCCGTCGAGCTTCTATTTAGGAGCCGCCGGCGCCTCGATCGTCGGTTCACTGGTGTGCAAGGCCCAGGGCAATGATCACATGGCGTTGTTTATCGGTCAGTGGGCAGCGCCGTTCCTTTTGCTCGGTATTTACAACAAGATGGTCAAGCAGCACGGTTCGGACGCCGTCACAAAGAATGGCTAAGCAGTAGAGTTTTCTGGAAAACTTAACGCCAGCACTGCCTTCGCGGTATGCTGGCGTTTCGTGTCTCTAGAGTTTCAGTCCGAAGAGTTTCAGCAGCGAATCCACGCCTCATCCGAAGCAGCGCCCCCACTGGACGCTACTCAGACGCCCCTCATGCGTCAGTACGCCGCGGCCAAGCGCCAGCATCCGGACGCCCTCCTCTTCTTCCGCCTAGGTGACTTCTACGAGCTCTTCTTCGAGGACGCCCGCACGGCCGCGCGCGAACTTGAGATCACCCTCACCGCCCGCGACAAAGAACGCCTCGTTCCCATGTGCGGCGTTCCTTTCCATGCCGCAGAGCACCATGTCGCCAAGCTCCTCCGCAAGGGCTACCGGGTTGCAATCTGCGAGCAGATGGAGGACCCCAAGCTCACCAAAAAGATTGTGCGACGCGAGATTACGCGCATCTTCACGCCCGGCACCACACCCGATGCAAGCCTCGGTTCGGAGCGCAACAACTATCTCGCAGCGCTTCACTCTACCGACGGGGTAGTCGCTCTCTCGCTGCTCGATCTTTCCACCGGAGACTTCCGTGCGACCGAGTTTCGCGGACCGGGCGCCGAAACAGCGTCTCTGGACGAACTCAGCCGGGCACAGCCTTCTGAACTCCTTCTCGCTCGCGATACGCCGCTCTTCAGCACCACTGCCCGGGAGAGCAGCGCGCCTGCACTCGAAGCCATCCGCACCAAAACCACCCTCGATCCATGGGTTTTCTCGCCCGACTACGCATTGCCGCTGCTCGAACAACAGTTCGGAACGCACTCGCTCGACGGCTTTGGTCTCGCTGGTCACCTAGCAGCTGCGATTGCAGCCGGTGCGCTCCTTCATTATGTGCGCACCACGCAAGGCACCAACCAACTCGCGCACCTCGATTCCTTGCGCTTCTACGAGCGATTTGAACGACTGCAACTCGACGCGGTCAGCGTACGCAACCTTGAGTTGGTGGACCCGCTCTTCTCTGACGGCTCCGCGCGGACCACACTCTTCGGCACACTCGATTGCTGCGGCACGCCGATGGGCAAACGGCTGCTCCGGTCCACGCTGCTGCGGCCCCTGCTTGAGCGCAGCGAAATCGAGTCCCGCCATGAAGCCGTAGCAGAGTTGCACGGCAATCTGCTCGTTCGCGAGGAGCTCCGTCGCGCCCTCAGTGGCGTCTCCGATATGGAGCGCGTGCTAGGGCGCATCGCGCTGGACTCCGCTGGTCCGCGCGATGTCGTTGCGCTTGGCGCCTCACTCGCCAAGCTTCCCGAGATTCACGCTGCGCTGGCGACGCTGAAAGCTCCGCGCTGGCAAAACACGTCATCCGCAATCGAGCGGCTCGACGATCTCCGCGACGCGATCGAGCGCACCCTGGTCACAAACCCGCCACTCACGCTTGCGGATGGGGGTGCCATCGCGATAGGCTTCGATGCGGAGCTGGACGAGCTGCGAACGCTCAGCCAGAGCGGACGCCAGTCGATTGCCGCAATCGAAGAACGCGAGCGCGCCCGCACCGGAATCGGTTCGCTGAAGGTTCGCTTCAACGGCGTCTTCGGCTATTACATCGAGATCACCAAATCCAACCTCAAGGCCGTGCCCGCGGACTACGAACGACGTCAGACGTTGGTCAACGCCGAGCGCTACACCACGCCCGAGCTCAAGGACTACGAATCCCGCGTCCTCACCGCGCAGGAACGCTCGATTGAGATCGAACGGCGGCTCTTCGCCGCGCTGCGCGCCACTGTGATCGCCGCCGCGGCACGTATTCGCAGGACCGCCGCCGCACTCGCCGAAGTCGATCTACTCGCGTCGTTTGCGCACCACGCCGCACTTCGCAATTACACGCGCCCGCAACTTGCGGACGAATGCGTGCTCGAAGCCGTCGGCGCGCGCCATCCCGTCATCGAGTGCCGGATGGAAGAGACAGGCGAGGGCCGCTTCGTTCCCAATGACCTCTATCTCTCGACCGGCGGCCCATCCGTGCTGCTGCTCACCGGACCCAATATGGGCGGCAAGTCGACCTACCTGCGCCAGGCGGCGCTGCTCGTCATCATGGCGCAGATGGGTTCCTTCGTCCCCGCTGCGCGCATGCGCTTTGGTGTGGCGGACCGCGTCTACACGCGCATAGGCGCCAGCGACAACGTAGCCCGCGGCCGCTCCACCTTCATGGTCGAGATGACCGAGACGGCTACTATTCTCAACACGGCGACCGAGCGGTCGCTGATCCTGCTTGATGAGATGGGCCGCGGCACCGCCACCTTTGACGGCCTCTCGCTCGCCTGGGCCACGCTCGAGCACGTCCATGCACGCATCGGCGCGCGCACGCTCTTTGCCACGCACTACCACGAGCTCACGCTACTGGCCGAGCAGCTGCCGCGTCTGAAGAACCTGCGCGTCGCGGTTAGGGAATCCCCTTCAGGCATCGTCTTCCTTCACGCCATCGAGCCAGGCGCGGCCAGCAAGAGCTACGGTATCGAGGTAGCGAAGCTTGCTGGCCTGCCTCCTGCTGTGATCGCGCGTGCGCGCGTCGTTCTCAAGCAGCACGAGCGCTCGGAGAAGCGCAACGTCGCCACGGAACTCAACGCCGAGACGAATGCTCCGGTCCAGCTCACCATTTTTACGCCGCTCTCGCAGCGCGTCCTCGACCGCATCGACGAGACCAACACCAACGCGCTCACTCCACTCCAGGCACTCAATTTGCTCGAAGAGCTGAAGAACGAGATTCGCGGTTCGCGGCCAGCCGAGGGACGGCTAACATAATTACGGTGAACCTCATGAGCTTGCGCAAAGATGTCGGACAACTGCTAATCGTCGGCCTTGCCGGCGCCGAGCTCTCGGAGCACGAGCGAGCGTGGCTCCGGCTTCTCTCGCCCGGCGGGATTATCCTCTTTCGCCGGAACATCCACTCCGCACAGGAAACGCATGCTCTGCTTTCGGAGCTCCGCACCCTTGCCGCGGAACCGCTCTTTCGCTGCGTCGATGTCGAGGGCGGTTTAGTCGACCGGCTCCGTGACACCGTCGCACCCATGCCAGCCGCAGCTACGGTCGCACGCACCGGGGAGCGGAAGCTCTACGCCGAACACGGCAGGCTCATCGGCCGCGAGGTGCGCGCACTCGGCATGAACACCACCTTCGCTCCCGTACTCGATCTTGCGACGGCATCTTCAGCAGAGGTCATGCGCACCCGCGCCGCCGCCGCCGAACCCACGCAGGTCATCGACTACGCCGCCGCATTCCTGAAGGGTTTGCAGCGTGAGAAAATTCTAGGTTGCGGCAAGCACTTCCCCGGCCTCGGCGGCGGCACGCTGGACTCGCACCTCGCGACACCCGTCATCAACCATTCGCTCAAGCAGCTCTGGAGCGAAGATCTGCTGCCCTTCCGCAAGCTTCACCGACGCCTGCCTTTCATCATGGTCTCGCATGCCGCGTACCCCGCCGCCAGCCCAAAGAAGTTCGCGGATCTGCCCGCATCGATCTCGCGCTTCTGGATCAACCGCATCCTGAAAGGCCGCATCGGCTACAGCGGCCTTGTGATCTCGGATGATATGGAGATGGGCGGCATTCTAAAGCACTCCTCAATGGAAGACGCAGCCGTCGCAGCCGTCGCGGCGGGGGCGCACATCGTCGAGGTCTGCAAAGATCCCGGTCTGGTCTTCCGCGCCTACGAAGCATTGCTGCGGGAGGCCGAGCGTTCGAACGCCTTCCGTCGCATCGTCACCCTCGCAGCCCGAAAGGCGCGCGCAAGCAAGCGCCGCCTGTTCGGGCGCGACCTGCTTACCAAAGCACCAACGCCAGCCGATGTGCAGTTGCTCCGTCGAGCTATCGAGGAATTCTCGACAACCGTGCACCGCTTGGCCGCCGGAGCCACCGTTTGAGAGAGCAACGCGCAAAGCCACTGCCCCCAAAGAAAAACCATTCCACGGGTGTCATCCCGACCGGAGTTCTCGCGAAAACGAGAACGCAGCGGAGGGACCTGCTGTCCCCCACTCGAGCCATGACCGTAGCCGGTGTCATGAGCGGCACCTCCGCTGATGGCATAGACGTCGCGCTCTGCCGCATTACCTCGAAACCAGATGCAGAGCCCGCCATCAAACTACTCCATCACCGAGCTTTCCCATACCCCGTACCATTGCGCCGAGCCGTACTCGCCGCCATGAACGCCGAACAGACCTCTGCCACCGAACTGGCACGGCTGAACTGGCGTCTCGGTCAGGCCTACACGGAATCTGTAACCGCGACGGTATCACACTACCGAAGCGAGCATGCGCGTGCCCGCATCGACCTCGTCGGCTGCCACGGCCAGACGATCTACCACCAGGGTGTCGCCACCAAGTACGCAGGGCGCGACGTCGCCTGCACCTGGCAGCTGGGCGAGATGGCGCTCGTCGCCGAAGCCACCGGAGTGCCTGTGGTCAGCAACTTTCGCCCAGCCGATATGGCCGCTGGCGGCCAGGGCGCGCCGCTCGTGCCGCTGCTCGATGTTGCGCTCTTCCGCCATCCGACACGCGGCCGCGTGCTGCAGAACCTCGGCGGCATCGGCAATCTCACGGCAATCCCGCCCGGTGCAAGCCCCTCAGACGTACAGGCATTCGACACCGGCCCGGCGAACATGGTCATCGATGCGCTCACCGAGCAGCTCTTCGCCAAGCCGTACGACCGAGGCGGCCGCATTGCCGCGCGCGGGCGCGTAAGCGACGCCCTACTCTCCAGCCTTCTGCGAGACCCTTTCTTCCGCAAAGTGCCGCCCAAGAGCGCCGGCCGCGAACAATACGGCGCCGCCTTCGTCGCCAACTTTCTCGCGGGAGCAAAGCAGCTCGGCCTCAGCCCGCAAGACGCGCTCGCCACTGCTACCGCCCTCACAGCACACAGCATCCGCTTGGCCTACGAGCGCTTCGTTCGCCCCAGCATGGGTACTGCCCCGGTCGATTCCATCCTCTCCGGCGGTGGCGCACGCAACGGCACGCTGGTCGCGATGCTCACACGCGAGTTAGCCCCACTTGGTTGCACGGTCAGCCTCATCGACGACTACGGTCTCGCCTCTCAAGCTAAGGAAGCCGTCGCCTTCGCGCTGCTCGCATGGCAGACCTGGCACCGGCTCCCGGGCAATGTCCCGAGCGCCACAGGGGCGCGCAAGCCCGTCATCCTGGGCCAAATTACGTATGTGTAGCCGCTTAGGTTACATTATTCGCGCACCGTTCATAGCCCTCGCGCTATCGGCCATCGTCCTCACCGGCTGCCACAGCGACCGCCCTGACCCGCACACAGCGGTTATGCTCATCGAAAGCAGCCCCGCCAACCTGGACCTACGCGTCGGCACCGATGCGCAATCCGAACGCATCGGCATGCTCATCTTCGACGCGCTCGTGCGCAAGGACGCTCACTACAACGTCACACCCTGGCTGGCCGAGAGCTGGGACCATCCCGACCCGCTCACCTACGTCTTTCATTTGCATGGCGGCGTGCACTTCCACAACGGCCAGCTCCTCACTGCCAGCGATGTCAAGTGGACGCTCGACTCGATGCGCAACGGCACACTCATCACCTCCAAGACTGGCGCCTACAAACAAATTGATCGCGTGGACGCACCCGACGCACGCACCTGCATCGTGCACCTGAAAAAGCCCGATAACTTCCTACTCTTCAATCTTTCAGACGGCGCCATCGGCATCGTTCCGGCTGGCAGCGGCAAAGACCTTTGGCGGCACCCCGTCGGCACCGGCCCCTTCAAATTCGTCTCGCAGGAACAGGATAAAGACGTCATCCTCACCCGCAACGAAAACTCCTGGCAACCCGAGCCGTCCATCGAACGCATCCGCTTCAACGTTGTGCCCGATGCCATTACCCGCGCGCTTGAACTCCAGAAAGGCTCAGCCGATGCAGCCATCAACTCGCTCACGCCGGACATGATCCACGCTCTACGCGCGAACACAACGCTTGCGATCGACAGCTCGCCCGGCACCATCGTCCATTACATGTCCTTCAACCTGCGCGACCGCTACCTCAAAGACGTCCACGTGCGCCAGGCCATCGCGTACGCTATCAATCGTCAGCTCATCATCCACAGTCTCTGGCGCGACCAGGCCATTCTCGCCGACAGCCTGCTGCCACCGGGTCACTGGGCGCGCGCCGACGACATCGCGCACTACACCTTCGACCCCGCCAGGGCCAACGCGATGCTCGACGAGGCGGGCTACCACCGTGGCCCGGACGGCACCCGCTTTCACCTGGAGATGAAGATCTCTACCGCGGAAGAGACGACGCGGCTCATGGCACTGGTTCTGCAACAGCAGCTGCGACAGATTGGCATTGCCCTCGACGTCCGCTCCTTTGAGTTCGCCACCTTTTACGCCGACATCACCAAAGGCGCCTTCTCCGTCTACGCGCTGCGCTGGATCGGCGGCAACGAGAGCCCGGACATCTTCCGCTACGCTTACGCTACAGAATCGCTGCCACCACGCGGCGCCAATCGCGGCTTCTACAAGAATGCCGCACTCGATACGGCCATCGCCGCCGCCGCTGTCGCCCCCGACCAGACTCAGCAGCGGAGCGATTACATCAAGGTGCAACAGCTCCTGGCAGACGACCTGCCCTCCATCAGCCTCTGGTACCTGGAAAACGTGCTCGTGCACACCCGTCGGCTCAGCAATGTCCACAGCTCGCCCTCCGGCAACTACGACTTTCTCCGCGACGCTGTCCTACTGCCGGGTGCCCCATCCTAGCGCAGCTAGGGTGGGATTCAAGTTACTCATTGCCTGTCGTCACCTCGATCGGGACGGCATCACTTCCACTCGCGTCTGTCATCCCGACCGGAGTTCTCGCGAAAGCGAGAACGTCGCGGAGGGATCTGCTGCCTTTCCTCTTGGTGCAAAGCCCATCCTGAGCAAACGCGGAGCATCGGCCACAATCGCGCGTAGCACCCCCCCGCCTTGGACGGCCAGTACCAGTTTCGAATGGTATCCTCAGAACAGATGTGGCAGATGCAGCACAGCCTCGCGTCTCTGGATCGCCCGCCTAAGCCCGCCGGCTTCTGGCGGACGCTTGCGCTTGCCCTCTGCATCGGCCTGCTGCTGCTCGGCACTACCGTTCAGGTGGCGCATGGCCACGCACCGGGCCATTCTTCGCATGACGACTGCTCGCTTTGCCTGAGCGCGCACGCTGTCATCGCTATTGTTGCCGCCGTCTCGCTTCTCCTTTTCCAGACCGCGGCTCCCTTCCGCCGGCGTCCTGTGCGCCTCCGCACCTTCAGGCCCACGGAGTGTCCATACTGGAACCGCCCTCCGCCTGCGTACTGCTCTTTCTCCTAATCCGCTCCCAAGATTCACCGCACACACCTCAGGAGAAACGTGCATGCCGCTGCTCTTTTCCAGCAGATCCCCCCGCGCTAGTTCCGTCTGGGCTACACACACCTGCCGCTCAGCAATCCTCGCGCTGGCAACTCTCGCGCTCTCTGCCGGACACAGCACCTTCGCGCAGTCCACGGCTGGCGCCGTCACCGGCACCGTAACGGATTCCTCTGGCGCTGTCATACCCGGGGCGACGGTCGAGATTAAAAACCCGGCCTCCGGCTTCGACCGCACGGTCCAATCGGACAGCCAGGGCCAGTATCAATTCATCAACGTACCATTCGGCAGCTACCATGCCACGGCTCAGGCCGGCGGCTTCGCTGCAGCGCAGCAGGACATCGTCGTCCACAGCGCGCTCCCGGTTACCGCGCCCTGGCGCCTGCCAGTCGCTTCGACCGCCCAAACCGTCACCGTCGAAAGCGACCCCGGCGATATGGTGGAGAACACCCCCACCGCCGCCACCTCTATCGACAACAGCCTCATCACGAAGTTGCCCACCCAAGGCAGCAGCTCCGGTCTCAGCTCCGTCATCACGCTCGCCACACCGGGCGTGGCGCAGGACTCTAACGGTCTCTTCCATCCGCAGGGCGAGCATGCCGATACCTCCTTCTCCGTCGACGGCCAGCCCATTACCGACCAGCAGAGCCGACTCTTCTCGAACCAGCTCGCCCTCGGGTCCATTCAGTCGCTGCAGGTGATCTCCGGCGTAGCTCCAGCCCAATACGGCGACAAGGCCTCGCTCGTCGTCGAAACCACCACCAAATCCGGCCTCAACACCGCACCCGCCCACGGCGCTATCTCAGGTGGATACGGTAGCTTCGGCACCGCAACCGTAGACGGCAATCTGGGCTATGGCGGTCCGCGCTTCGGCACCTTCACCTCGGTCGACGGCATCAACAGCGGCCGTTTTCTTGACTCGCCAGAGTTCCGCCCATTGCACGACCACGGCAATGTCGAGAACATCTTCGAACGCCTCGACGCGCAGGCCACAGACAAGGACAGCGCGCACGTGAACCTCAGTCTCTCGCGCTCCTGGGCCCAGACCCCCAACCAGTACGATCAACAGGCGATCGGGCAGGACCAGCGGCAGGAGATCAAGAGCTTCAACTTTGCGCCCAGCTACACCCACCTCTTCAGCGCCAATACCCTGCTTAGCGCCGATGCCTGGATACGTCAGGACCAGGTGCACTACTACCCCTCGCGCGATGTCTTCCACGACACGCCGGTCACGCTCACCGATACGCGCCGGCTTACCAACGTCGGCATCAAGCTCGATCTCTCCGCCACCCGCGGCATCAACAACATCAAAGCCGGGGCGCAGTTCGAGCACACCCCACTGGGCGAATCGTTCACTATCGGCATCACCAGTCCGGCTTATAACGCGCCGTGTCTAGATGCAAACGGCCAGCCCATTGGAGACACCGCCATCACTCCGGCATGCAACGGCGCGGGTCAGAAACCCAATCCCAATTACCTGCCGGGCGAAGCCAGCTTCGATCTCACGCGCGGCGGCGCGCCCTTCCACTTCAACGGCACCACGGACATCAAGGAAGAAGCGCTCTACATCGAAGACGAAATCCACTGGCGCAACTGGATCGCCTCCGCCGGCGTGCGCGCCGATAACTACAACGGCATCACCAGCCGCTCCATGGTCGCGCCGCGTCTTGGCGCCTCCTATAATGTTACCAAGACAGGCACAATACTCCGCGGCAGCTACGGCAAGTTCTTCCTCACGCCGTACAACGAGAACCTCATCGTTTCCAGCGCTACCGGCGCAGGCGGCCTCGCGAACAACACTGGCGCCTTTGGCTCAACGGCCATCAAGCCCGCCAAACGCAACGCCTTCTCCACCGGCTTTGAGCAGCCCTTCGGCCGCTATCTCTCCCTCACTGCCGACTACTTCTGGAAGTACACCGACCGCGACTACGACTTCGACATCCTGGTCAACTCACCGCTAGCTTTCCCCATTCAGTGGCGCAAATCGAAGATCGATGGCCTGGCCGTTCGCGTCAACTTCGCCAACTATCACGGAGTCACAGCCTACTCCGTGCTGGGCCACACCCGCTCGCGCTTTTTTGGCCCGGAGGTCGGCGGCATCATCTTTAACGATCCGTCAAAGAGCACGGCAACCACGCCTTTCCGCATCGATCACGACCAGGCCTTCCAGCAAACGACGCATTTCCAGTACCAGCCAAAAGTAAATGGTCCCTGGTACGGCTTCAACTGGACCTACGAGAGCGGCCTGGTCGCCGGTCGCGCCCCGTTTGCCAGCAACACGACCACGCCCGTCGATCTCACCTACCTCACCGCCGACCAACAGGCGCAAGCCGGGATCACCTGCGGCGGCGTGCGCGCCACGCTAACCGCCCCGCTTACCTCATGCGCACCCGGTAAATTGTCATCGCCACTGCTACAGATACCATTGCCGGGCACGGAGAACGACGACCGCAACCCGCCCCGCATCGCCCCGCGCCATCTCTTCGATATGTCGGCCGGCTACGACAACGTCTTCCACACCGACCGCTACAAGGCCAACCTCAGCATCACGGCCGTCAACGTGACAAATCAGTACTCGCTCTACAACTTTCTCTCCACCTTCAGCGGCACGCACTTCGTCTCGCCCCGCGCCTACACCAGCCAGCTCACCTTCGTCTTCTAGGCCAAATCATTGACAGAAGACGCGGAGCGGACGCACGTTACCCTGCATCTACTCCGCGTTCTCTGTGCTCCCCGTGGAGTGCTTTCCATGGTGAATGGCCAGCACGACACACCCGGCCTACTCTTTCCCGTGAATCTCCGCCGCCGCTGCATCCGCCGCCGGCCCGGTCGTCACTTTCCCCGTCTCATAGCGAATGATATCCACCTCGCGCTCCCGGTAAGGCTTCCCATCCGCATAGAAAATGTCGTGGAACCACACCACCGGCTGGATTAACACATACGGCCGCTGCCAGGAGTCCCACGGCAGCCACGTCTGCGTCTTGCCCTTCGCGAAGCCCCAGTTGATCGCTCCGACATTATGATTTTTCGCAATCGGCAGAGTTCCATCAAAAGTTGAGCCCGCCGGCCGAGCCATATATTCAGTACACAAAATCGGCCGATGGTATGGCTCCAGCTGCTTGATCCGCATGGCAAACTGCTCTGGCGGCCCATAATTGTGAAAGGAGATCACGTCCGATTCGGTGAGCTGCACCCGCTCCACCGGATTCAGCTTGCCCGGCGACGACCAATTGTCATCATGCCAGACGCCGCTGGTCAGTGGCTGCGTCGGATGCGCCGACCGCGCCCAGGCGAAGACCTGCGGCAGCAGCACCGCGACCAGCGCGTTCTTATTCTCCGGATCGTTCTTTCCGTAACTTCTATCGTTACCATTGTCGGGTTCGTTCCATAGATCCCAAGCCAGAATGCGTTTGTCGCTCGCAAACGCCCCAACCACTCCCTTCACATACGTTTCCAGCCGCCCGTACTGCGACTTGTCGCGCAGCGCCTTCTCGCCCGGACTCTGCACCCAGCCCGAGTTGTGCACGCCAGGAATCGGCGGATGCTGCGGTCCCAGCTTCGGGTCCGGGTCCCAGCACGAATCGAAGATCACAAAGACTGGCTTGATGTGGTGCTTGTCGGCAATGGTCAGGAAGATATTGATCCTCTCCTTGAACCCCGCCTCGTCCTGCTGCCAAAGCAGGTCGTGGAGGAAGACGCGCATCGTCGTCATCCCCAGCCCCTCGCCCCAGCCCAGTTCCTTATCGATCTCCTGCGGGTCAAAGGTCGCGGCCTGCCACATCTCCAGCTGGTTGATCGCATCGATCGGCGTGAAGTTGCTGCCCACCGGCCAAGTCTGCTGCCCATACCAGCTATTCGCTTTCGCCTCCGACCACCGGCCCGCATCGGCGCAGAACATCTGCGAAGTGCTCGCGAGCAAAGACCCGCACAGCAGAAGAGAGAATCCTATCCGTCTCAAGTACCCTCCACCAATCTTGTCACCCACTCCATTGTCGTCCCTCTCGAAGTTCGCGTGAAGCGAGAACCATCAACTCACCGTCCCGACCGAAGTTCTCGCCGGGTGCCCCATCCTTTACGCCGAGTCGTATTCCAACTCCCACTGCACTCAAGCGTAAAGGGTGGGTTATGCGCCGGAGGCGCATCCGCACTTCCTATTCCGCGAACGGAAGCTCCCTCACCGCTTATGCAGCGAAATCACCGTCACACTCTCGTGTGGAAAGACATGCGTAAACCCGCCCCGCGACACATGCTCCGTGCTTTCGGCAGGTACTACATGCTCCGGCTCTTCCTCGTCATTTCCGTCGTAAACACTCCCGGCATCCAGCGTCTGGAGCTTCGCAAGACCTGTCGCCGCAAACCCTTTCACGCTCAGCGTTGTGGTGAGGTCCCGCGTCAGCAGCCGGTTCACGCAGAACAGCGTCAACGTATCGCCGGCATCATTCAACGCCGCGATCACATCCAGATTCGGCACCTCCGCGATCTCCGGCAGCCGCGTCACACCCTTGTGCACCGCATAGCTTCCGGCATCGGAGCTCACCGCCACCGGCCGCGTCGCGTCCGCGGTCGAGTACATCCGGAAGGCGTAATATGCTGGCGCCGCATAGACCTGCGACCGCTTCTTCCAGATGCCCGCGAACTCGATGATCCCCGTCATATCCGAGATTGGCACGGCCTGCGCATTGCGCATCAGCATGTTGAAAAACCCTGCCGCTCCGATCGCGCCACCCATATTGCTGTAGTTGGGCGCGCGGTCCGAATGGCCCAAATACAGCCACTCCGTAAACGCAACATGCGCCTTATTCGCAAACGCTGGAGTGGCGTTGATCTGCCCCTGCATCGCCTCGAGCCTCCGCCCTAGCTCAACCGGGAGCGCAAAGGCTGCCTCTGCCACAAAATCCGGGGTAGCGTGCGGTAGCTCCACCTGGTCCGTCGTTACCACGAAATGGGTAGACAGGTAATCGAAGGTCCCCGCCGGGTTCGTCAACTGCGCTGCGTTCCACTCCTGGTAGTGGTCGGGATCCTGTCCGGTCGCGATTAGCCGCGCACTCTTGTCCGCGCTGCGCGCCGCCTCGCTGAAGGCGCGCGTTCGTCCGGGCAACTGCGCGAGCGTCGGCGATCCCAGGTTCCACCCGCCCCACAGCTCATTGCCCAGCTCCCACAGCAGACCGCTCCCCGGCTGGAAGTGCCCATCGGTATACTGCACCCACCCGGCCGCCTCTTCCGGAGTGCCGCTGCCCAGGTTCAGCGCGATCTGCGGCTCCGCGCCAATCAGCTTACAGAAACGGAGAAACTCATCGGTGCCAAAGGTGTTCAACTCCGGAATACCCCACGCTATATTACGCATGCTCACCCGTTTATCTTCCGGCCCGATGCCGTCCTTCCAGTGGTACCCCGAGGTGAAGTTTCCGCCAAAGCGCACCACCGGCGTGTGCATCGCCTTGGCCATCGCCACCATCTCCGGGTCCAGCCCGTCCACCGCATCGGCAGGCATCAGCGAGAGTTGGTCCAGATCGACGCGCTCGTCGCCCTGCACCTCCACTACAAAATCCGCTGGATCGAGCCTCTGTAGCTTGTCCTCGGGGAGAGTGAGCGAGAACGAATATTTGGTCCACTCGGGTGCGGCGGCATTCACCTGTGCCGATGCCAGCGCCGCAGACGTTACGGTCCTCTCTTTGTCGTTCCGCTCGCGAATCGAAACATTCAGCCCCGCCGGGCCACTTATATGCTTGGCATACAAGCTCCCGTTGTAGTGAAGCGTTCGCTGCACCGGCAGGTATACCTTCTGCCGGATGCCCGTCGGCTCCCCGGGCACGCTGATCACCTCGAGTGACTGGTTCGAGTTCGCCGCGTCACCCCGGTGCGGCTCATAGCGGTTTTGCTGCCGGTAGTCCACCGGCTCCCAAGGCAGCGGCAGACCCCACCCCGACGCACTTCGTAGCCCCGGCTCATCCCGGATCATTTCAGCTACGCGCGATGCGCTCCAGAGACTCCCCTCAAGCGAAGGATTCTGCAGGATCTCCGCCCACAGCCCGTTGTAGGTCGAATTCCCGATCGGCTCCAGAAAGCTGCCATAGATCGTGCGCGGAATCTTATAACCTGCCTCCTTGCTCGCATCGATCACCACCGTCGGATGTGCCGGTACGGGCGTAGTCTGGTCGATCTGACCGGGCAGCGGCATGGCGGTCAGCAACAGCGGGGTAACCCCCAGAACAGCAAGCCGCATTAAAGTCGATAAAGAAAGCAAGAGTCCCTCCAGGCTGGTACACAGCCGTAGTTGCAAGCCATTACATTTCTATACTATGAAACGCCTTTGAAGCTTACAGCCCCATCCTCTGCAACGCCGCGCACGGCCCCGTACTCCGTGTTGGCCGTCTCGATATCTGCTTTGCCTCCGGAGTGTCCAGACGCTTGAGTGGCCATGGCTGGAGATCCGAAACATAAACATAGGGCAAACACCGCCATTACAAACATCCGTTTTGCTCAGATCTACAATCGCTCCTTGTTTCGTCCTTGGCGAAGATTAGCCATAAAGTTCAATGAGGCCACTGCCTCGTTTGTGGCAGGGCTCGTGGGCTGCAGCACAGCTTCCAAGATTTGGCGTACAGAAAGACGACGCAGTCAGCCAAGGATGCGGGAGTGTTGCTCCTCCTGTCCTTGAAGTCTGGTGCGGAAACGCAGTGCAACTTGCCCTAACACTACAACTTTTGGGAGTAACGTTACCCGAATGAGGCATAGCAGGAAGCATTAGCGTCTCCTAACCTCTTCACAGGTTTTGGAATCGGCACTCAAACCCATGGGCGGTCACTCCTTTGGGCAAGGGCTGATGAAACGATGACCGATTCAAACCAAGGGGAGCTCTCATGTGCGTCGCGTGTTCTTTATCAGCTGGATTGGGGAAGATAGCTTCCGAAAACATGCGTTCCGGACGGAGCGCTAGAACAGGTGGTGTACAGATGGGGCGTCGGCAGTTTCTTGGGGGTGCCCTTGCCATGGCTGGTGCTGCAGGGGCGGCTGGAATGGGTTTGCCGATGCTTACCGGCTGTGCGAGTTCGAACCCGAAACCGAACCCACCGTCGCCAGATGGAATGGCAACCATGGCCTTCACCAACGGAGCCGTCTACACCATGGCGGCGGCACAGCCTCAGGCTCAAGCGGTCGCGATCAATGGAAACAAGATCCTCGCCGTTGGGTCCAATAGTTCCGTGCAGTCGTTCATCGGGCCTAAGACCAAGGTCATCGACCTTCAGGGCCAGATGCTGATGCCTGGCTTCGTGGAAGGCCATACCCACCCGTTCCTGGGGGCGTACTTCACCAGTGGAGTCGATCTGCAATTTCCTACCCTGCAAGAGGCATTGGACGCTATCACAGCCTACGTCGCAGCAACTCCAACGGGGCCGTTGCGCGGCTTTGGATGGCGCATGGACATGTTCCCCCCCGATGGACCCACCCGCCAGATGCTGGATGCCATCGTCAGCGATCGTCCGATCATGCTGTTCGCAATCGACGTCCATAGCCTCTGGTGCAACAGCAAGGCCCTAGAGATCGCCGGCATTACTTCATCAACACCCGATCCGATTCCCAACTTCAGCTACTTTTATCGTGATGCACAAGGAAATCCCACAGGTTTCGTGCTTGAGGTCCTTGCCGAACTCGCAATCGTCAATGCTGTGGAGCCAGTGACTGTGGCGACCATGTCGAGCTATCTCAAGGCATGGTTTCCGAAAGCCGCGGCAGCCGGAATCACCACGCTCTTCGATGCTTCGGTCCCCCCGCTCGCCGATGACGAGGGCGATATCATCCAAACCTACGCCAACTATGAAGCCAGTGGGGACATGCCATTCCGCGTGGTCGCCTGCCATGCGGCGACAGGGCCAAGTGCGGTCCCCGCGGCTGCTACCACCACGATCGCACTCAGCAAGAGATTCAACACCCCTCTCGTCCAGGCTCGCGTGCTGAAGATTGTCGCGGACGGCACGGAGGAGGGATGGACGGCGAAGATGCTGCAACCCTACACCGACAGACCCGACGAGAGCGGCACCTCGCCCTTTACCCAGAACCAGATGAACTCCATGGTGGCTGCGGCAGATCTGGCCGGCATCGACGTTCATATCCATGCCTGTGGAGATGCGACGGTCCGTTCCGGCCTGGACGCAATCCAGGCTGCCATCGCGAGCAATCCGGCCCGCGACAGGCGGCACACCATCGCGCACAATGTCCTGGTAGACGATGCGGATATCCCGCGCTTTGCCAAACTCGGAGTGATTGCGGAGTTCTCGCCCAACTGGCACTCCTACGATCCGGATACGACTGTGGTCCTTCCGACACGCCTTGGGCCGGACCGGACAGCCAAGATCTATCGTCCGAACTCCGTTCTACAGGCAGGAGGCCGTATATCGATGGGATGCGACTGGCCGGCCGCAGGATATTTCTCCACGTACAAGCCGCTTGACGCCATTCAGATCGGCGTGACCCGCAAACTGCTTGGCAAGACGGACTCCGATCCTGCCCTCCAGCCCACCAGTGAGTGCCTGTCACTAGCAGATGCTCTCGCCGCCAACACTATCGGAGCGGCGTACCAGCTGAAGATGGAAACCCAGGTTGGCTCCATCGAAGTGGGCAAGTTGGCCGATCTGATTGTCCTGGAAAAGAACCTCTTCAACGTCCCCGTCTCGAGCATCGCTTCCACCAAGATTGTCATGTCCGTGATGGACGGGAATATCACCCAAACTGCGTCTGCGTGAGCCAAAGCAGGCGTGGTGTTTCACGAAGTCACGGGGGTGCGCCACCCCCTGTGGCTTTGTGGGACACCTCAAGACAAGGAAACCTATGTTCATACTGTGACAGCAGTGTTGGAGTCCCGTCAGAAACGGACAATAAAGCACGTTAGGGATTGTGCAGCTCAAATATGGACATAACTGACGGATTCAGCTCTTCGCGCAAAGAATAGTTCCGGTCCGCGTTACGCGTGACATCCTTACCCACCTGAAGGCCACCACCTTCGTGGTATTAGCTTCTCACTTTCGGTTCTGCAAGATCGGTGCATTGCTCTAGGGGCTCATATGTTCGCCAGCACGTCTTCCAAGCTGTTCCAATTCATCTCTTTACCAACCTCGCTTATCGCATTGGCGCTGCTGGCGGGCGTCGTCGCTTGCTTGGACGGATGTCAGGCTGGAACGGCCATCTCGAATGGATCTGCTCCGTCAGGTACCTTGGGGACATCCCCACCTTCGTCGCCACCATCGGATTCAACGAGTCCATGCGATCAAGTGCAGGCTGACGGAAGCTGCCTTATCGGAGGACGTTCTCTCGCTCCTGGTGAGAGTTGGTCCACCGGACCAGGCGGATACCCGAATCAAACGACGTTGAGCCTTCAAACCGATGGCAATCTTGTTCTATACCATACGGACCGTTCCTCTAACGTTACTGTCCCACTCTGGGCGTCGCAATCGCAAGCAACCTGGTGCGACGCGAACTTTTTCGCGCCCGGCGGAAATGAATATGGATTTGATGATTACACAGGCAGCGCGTGTACTGCGGACTCGGTAACGTTTTACAGTGGAACCTTCGGTGTCCTCGGAAGCATGAATGTACACGACTTACACACCTACTCGGGTAGGGAATCCGACTTCACCTTGAACAACACCGTAATCTGGGAGACAAAGACTAACTGTCCCGGCTGCGACGGCGCTACCCTGGTGATAAAACCTGACGGAAATATGTTTACTCTGGGAAGTGACGGTGTCACCTATTTTAACGCCTTTAGCGGACCCCTCCAGATGCAGAACTGTGATGTCACGGAGGCGGACGGTACCTGTACTATCCATCCCGGCAGCTCGGGCCGAGGTCTTCAGCGCGGGCAGGCTTGGAGGAGCGCCACTACAATCCTGGTACTGCAAGGCGATGGCAATCTGGTGTTGTACGACACCCGGAATGGAGCTCATAACGTATTATGGGCTGCGGCCTCCCAAGGTAACTTCTGCTCAAATACTTTGTTTTACCCAAATTTGAGCTCGACTCCATCTAATGGGGATAAGAATCAACGATGTGTGATCACCGCGTTCAACTTCGACTCGGACGGGAACGGCGTTGCCATTGGAGAGGGCGACAGGGTCGATTTTGAGAATTTCGACTATGGCAACCCCATTCGTTTCATCAATGAGCCAATATGGTCGACCGATAGCAACAATCCCACGCCGGTTCCCGACGCGACCTTGGCGGTCCAGTCGGATGGTAACGTAGTCATCAAATACAGCGATGGCAGCGTCAAGTGGAGCACCAATACAAAATTCGGGTTGTGATGGATCAAGCTCTCGATCTAGCCAGGCCATGACTGTTGCAAACGCTGTGACCGCAGAGCTTACGTGACCTTCCGCCACAAAGAAGGAGACAATGGTAGGGGTCCCCTCAGAAACGGACAATAAAGCACATTAGGGACGGTTCGGGGTTCGGAGAAGCCTCAAATCTGCCTTGGGCGACCCTGACGCCTTTCCACTGGTAGTCTCCGGTCAGGTTGATGTGCTCCCTGCCGAGCGGGGAAAGGTACTTGAACAGCCTAGGATCGAGGGTCCGCTCGTTTCGAACTGATTTGGACCGCCCTCTCTATGTACACGGTGTTCCAGAGTGCGATAGCGGCCGTGACGAGAGTGAGGCCGCTTGCGCGATAGCGTTGCTGCTCGAAGCTCCGATCCCTGAAATTTGTCGCTATTCGTAGCCTTATTTCGCCGCCTGGAAGCCTCCAAGATCGGGGTGATGGCTACACGATCCAGCATTCATCGTCAGAAGACTTTACATCATGAAGTTAGCTCTTCAGTCTATGGATATACGTCTCATTCTCGTTATAGGTTGCACCCTCCTTGCGGCAGGGGCTAGCTCGCTTCTGCTTGTCAAGATGAGCAGCCCTCGATTAAGAGGGCTGCATTGGTTGGGTTTTGCATTCACTTCCGCCGTTCTGGGAACTATCATTTTGCTGTTCTCAGACAAGCTGTCTCCATTGTTGTCCAATGTGCTTGCGGATGCATTGATTCTGCTGGCCTTTATTCTTCTGCATGTCTCTTTCCTCGATCTTTTCGAGGCTAAGTCTTTAACTTCCGACTTCGGTCCAGGTCTGCTTACATTTCAGATCATTGGCTACCTACTGCTTTTCAATCTGGGCTACGGCAAAAGGTCCCGACTATTTCTGTTCAGCTTGCTAATCGCTGCACAGGTGTTACAGACTGCAGTGCTCCTGATCCGCAAGACGGTCCGAGAGATTCAGGCACCCGGCCGCTTCAGTGCTTACCTCTTGATTGTCTTCGCTGCTTTCAACCTGGCAAATGCCCTGATGATGACGTTTTCATTTGCCGCAACGCCAGCAGCTATGGCCGTCATCGTTGCAGTCGGCGATATCATATTCATCGATGTGGGGTTGGGGCTGGCATTTGGATTCTTTTGGCTCACAACCGCCCGCCTCTCCTGGAAGCTGGATGAGCTTGGAAGCATCGATTCCCTAACGGGTTTGCTTAACCGCCGAGTGTTTGTGGAACGGTGCAATGGTGCGATGGAGCGATATAAATGTGGCGGAATCCCATTTTGCCTACTGCTCATGGATATAGACCACTTCAAAGGAATCAACGATCGCTTCGGACATCATAGCGGTGACGCGGTGCTTCTCAGAATCGTCGAAGAGATTCGCTGGGTTACACGCGATGTAGACGTACTTGGCCGTTGGGGCGGTGAAGAATTCGTTATCTTATTGCCCAACGCTTCGCCTGAAGACGCAGTCGCCGTAGGGGAGCGAGTTAGATATCAAGTAGAGGGGATTAAGCTGTCTCTCATGGAGGAAACTCAGCCACATGTTAATGTCGATCATGTGGTTACAGTGAGCCTGGGAGGAGCCAGTTATCGCGGTCTTCACGACACAATCCAGGAAATGTTGCATCGCGCTGACAATGCACTATATGAAGTAAAAAAGAGTGGGAGAAATCGTCTCCTTCTAATAGAGTAAGCGATCAGCTTGCCTTCGCCGGTTGGCGAACTTAAAGCCGCAAGAACCGCCTCTACCAGGCCTTCTGCGAGCTTGGCCGAGTAATCCGCACCGGCTTCCTGCTCCGCTACATCTCGGACGCACAGCTGCGGTCGACTATTCAGGGTGATACGAACAAGAGCGAAGCCCTCAATCGCTTCCTGAAATGGACCTTCTTCGGCGGCGAAGGTGTCATCTCCGAGAACAGCCGCGACGAGCAGAGAAAGACCATTAAATACAACCACCTGGTGGCCAACTTCCTCATCTTCTTATAACCTGTGCTCACTGACCCGACTTGTCCAAACCTGGAACAACGAGGAGAAACCGAGCCTGAAGACGCCATCGCCGCCATCAGCCCCTATCTCACCGAGCACATCAACCGCTTCGGCGATTACACCCTCAATCTCGGCAGAAAACCGCCCCAACCCGACTACGGCTACACCCTGAGATCCCTAATGAAACCTGATTGGAGCGCGGTGGTCGTCCGTGCCCCCGCCACAATGAGGGCAGCAGTACTAAGGGCGCCGCCGTCGGCTTTTGTGAAGTCGGGGATCATCGCGTGCTGCATATATAGAGGGTCACTACACCAAACGTAAAAATCGTACGCTAACGGTTCTCGGCCGCTGCAGCCAGCGCTACTTCCGAATCGCCGACAAACCGGGAGTAAAGTGACGAGATGCGCGTCGGTACCAATGTGAACATTGATAGGAAAGGTCGTAAGCCTTCCCCTCCAGGAGGGACGCCGAAACTGTAGCCGTTGCCACGCGTAGAGCAGGATTCCGGCACTGTTGGCCAACCGCGCCTATCAACCTGCGATAGGTTCGAGCTGATGGGGGCGGGGGATTTCCCCCTCGCTATTGGAAGGGGAAGCCGGGTTGCGGCCACGGCTATATTGCCGCGGGGAACAGCCCATTACCCTCTTGAAAGCTTTGCTGAAAGCGCTCTCAGATTTGTAACCCAGAGACAGAGCGATCATGGAAACAGGATCGTCAGTATTCCTCAACCTGTCCCCGGCCAGCATCATGCGCCAGCGCGTCAGGTATTCCATGGGCGATGTGCCAACCAACTCTTTGAATCTCAGGGCAAAGATCGAACGCGACATGCCAGCACGCTCCGCTAACTGCTGCAACGTCCAGCGATGCGCTGGATCGTGATGCATCGAGGTGATTGCCGCGTTCATCTGCTTATTCGCCAAGGCGAAAAGCCATCCGATGCCACCTCTCAGCCCCTCCTCGAGGTGCAGGCGCAGGGCTTGAACCAGCATCACGTAGGCAAGTTGTTGTACGACCAGAACTGCACCTGGCCGTTCCTCACGAATCTCCTGCCTCATACGATCCAGAGACCAGCGCAATTCCGCCTTGTCGGATTCTGAGCGAATGTGAACGATCGGCGGTAGTCCCGCTAAGAGAATGCCGGCATGGCTGCCCTCAAGGACGAAGTGGCCGCCTACGATGAGACAATCGCCGCCTCCATTGATAGTGACGATGCTTCCATTCCGCGCCATCGCAAAAAACGCGAGGACGTCGGTAGGAGTCACCGTCAAATCGGTTGCCAAACGAAAGGGAAATCCTCGCGGCAGTAGGAAGCAATCTCCGGCCTTGAGGTGCACCGCATCAGGAATGCCCTCCACCGCCAGCCAGCACTCGCCAGATACCAGGGCGTAGCACTTGATGCCTTCATGCTGACCGAACTGAACAGCTAGTTCTCCACCTACATCGAAGCCACCGCACTTGTAGCTGCGAGGCTTCAGAAGCGAGAGCACGTCTGAAAGCGGATCCATAGGTCTCCGGACGAATGAGCCAGGATTACGGACTCAACAGCATAGATCGTAACTCTTAAATCTCCTATAGTCGCGAGTAGTGAGACTCCGAATGGGGGTCACGCAGTGGGACGTGGTCGCTTATGAGCAGAATTCTCGTCATCGGAGCATCGGGCTTTCTCGGGAGGCATATCGCCCTAGCGCTCCTTGCAGACGGATACGCAGTCCGCTGTCTGGCGCGTAATCCGTCTCGGGTTCAGGATTTGGCCAAGGCTGGCTGCGAGATTGTCCAAGGTGACATTTCGGATCTCGCGTCGATGCAGAATGCCATGGAATCCGTCCAGGGTGCCTACATCTCCATCCACACGCTGTCGCCCCAACATGCCAATACGGCGGGTCAGGGCTTTATGGAAGTAGAGATGAAGGGACTGCAGAACATCGTGACGGCGTGCCGGACGCACGGCACGCGTCGCCTGATTTACGTTACGTTCCTGGGGATGGTGCCTGACGCACCGAGTGCGTGGGTGCGTGAGCGCTGGAAGACAGAACAGTTCTTGCTGAACAGCGGCCTCGATGTGACCGTCATCCGGCCTGGCCAGATCGTTGGCACGGGCGGTCGTGGCTTCGACATGATGATGACTCAAGCCAGGAAATCAGTCGCCATGGTTATAGGCAACGGCAGGCAAAAGTGGCGCAACATCGCTCTTGACGACCTGGTCTACTATCTCGTTGGCGTGCTCAACGAATCACGCGCGTATGGCAACCCCTACGACGTGGGTTGTGATGACATCCTGACCAACGATCAAATGATCGACGTTGCGGCGGAGGTTCTTGGTCGACGTCATCCCCGCAAACTTCATATTTCGCAGACGCTTCTCGGCGCGCTCGCGCCGCTCATCGAACGCATGAGCAAGTTGCCAAAAGGTTCGGTCAAAAGCTTTCTGGATAGCCTAAAGGTCGATTGTATCGGCGACCCCATGCCGATACGTTCGATCCTGCCTCGGCCGCCTCTGCCCTATCGCCAGGCTGTGGAACGGGCGTTGAGTAGCTCGAAAAATAGTGGGTCAAAAACGGGCTAACGGATTGCGGCCGAGGTTCAAGTACCTGTTCCAGGGCTGCGAGTGCGGTACATCAAAAGGAGAGATCATCATGCGTGTTTTCGTCACTGGTGCTACAGGCTTTGTCGGTTCTGCCGTGGTTCAGGAACTCATCCGTTCAGGTCATCAGGTGCTTGGTCTTGCGCACTCCGATGCGGGGGTCAAGTCACTTGCCGCAGCGGGTGCCCAGGTGCATCGCGGTGATCTTACGGACCTCGAAAGCCTACCGCCGACTTTTCGATCAGGATCGTCCGCAAGCCTTCGGAAGCTCCGTAAACGGCGGCGCTCAGCCCTGCCGGTCCCGCGCCGTAGATGGCGAGATCATACGTGCGATGCTTCGGACTCTTAAACCAATTCAGAGCCCGCGCGAGTTCCTGAAGGGTGGGGCGATATAGGACCGTGCCGCGGGGCAAGATACAGATCGGCAGCCGCGAATCGGTAAGGCCGGTAAGGTCTACGCCGGCCACGGCTTGCGCCTCACTGTGGGTCCGCAACTCGATCCACTCGAAAGGATAGTTGCTGCGTTGCAGGAAATCCCGAAGTTGATAGGCCTCCGGAGACCCGGACGTGCCAAACAGTTTCGCTCGCACTGATGCCTCCTCTTCTGTTCCGTCGCGCCTGAGCTTACGAGGCTGAAGTGACCATCCCGGAAGCAGCACCGATCCCGACCACGCCGCCATCCACGAACATTTCAGTCCCGGTCATGTACGAGGAGTCTTCGGAAAGAAGAAAGAGCGCCGCCTTGGCGACTTCCAGCGCCGTCCCAAAGCGTTTCACCGGAATGGTTCGAGTCATCTCCTTGGCGAAGGCCTCGGCAGCCTCGGGCGGCATGCCCATTTTGCTATACGCGGGGGTATCGATAAGCCCTGGGCTGATGGTGTTGACTCGGATACGCGGCGCAAGCTCGGCGGCGAGCGTACGGCCGAGTGAGCGCAGGGCAGCCTTAGAAGCCGAGTACACACTGGCCGTCGGTGTCCTTATGCTTGCCACCACGGAAGCGTTGATGAGGATCGCACCGCCGTCGGGAATCAAGGGAACGGCACCCTGGATCGTGAAGTAGGCTCCCCGCACGTTGGTGTCGAAGTGACTCTAGCTCCCCAAGCCTTCGGTTCCCTGCCGCACCAGGCCTCTACCGAGATGAGACTTGCCTGAGCCGCCTACGTCCGTGCGGGGGATGGCTGGTGAACACACCCTGCTGTGGGCAGACTCCCTCAGCAATGTACGATGAACCAATCCAGGCAGTCTTCAATGTTGAATACTTCTGCAGACCCATTTGCTGGCGGCGCACGTCGGAGAGTCGTACATGGACTTCGAACAACTAAAAACATTTCTTGAAGTGTGGCACCACAAGAGCTTCTCCCGGGCGGCCGAAAAATTGCGCATTACGCAGCCGGCTGTCTCTGCGCAGATCCGGTCTCTGGAGCGCGAAGTAGGGGAGCGACTATTCGATCGCAAAGGGGGCAAGGTCACCTTTACCGCTGCGGGACGGGTCTTCGAACCGTTTGCTGAACACGCTCTTGATTGTCAACGCCATCTTCTGATGATGGTGTCGGAGCAGCGCCGCTCCCCGCGGGGTGAGATCTCGATCAGCGCGCAGGAGTCCACGAGCCTCTACGTTCTGCCGGAGGTCTTTGCAGAGTTCAAGAAGCACTATCCCAAGGTGGCCTTGAAAATTGCCCGCGCCGAGAAGTCGCGAACCATAGAGGCCCTGCTTACCCGCGAGGTCGACTTCGGGATTGTGTCGCTGCCGGTGACAGACCAGCGCTTCGTCGTAGAAACGATCCATGAAGACGAGTTGGTTCTGGCTATCCCACAAGGTCATCCACTGAGCGGTGTGCGGAACGCAGGGCCAAAAGATATTGTGAAGCATCCTTTCCTGCTGCCAAAACAAGGGCGCCAGCGCGACCTGCTTCTGAATATCTTCAGAATGCACGACGTTTACCCGAAAGCGGTTATGGAGGTCGAGAGCAGCGAACTGATGAAGCGGTTCATCGGCGCAGGGCTTGGGATCGGATTTCTGCCCAGCATCAATATCGAGGTGGAAAAGAAATCGGGCAGCATCGAAGTATTAAAGATCGACGAGCTTCGCCTGGCACGAGATCTAGGGCTCATCTATCTCAAGGAAAAGGTGCTGACTCATGCGGCGAAGGCGTTTTTACAGATTGCGATTGGAGGCGTTCGGCTCGTCCCTCCTGAGGTGCCCGGGCACCAAAACCTCCCCTACGATTAGGGTATGGACTTATCACTAATCTCTCGACGGCGCATCTGGGGTCTAGGCGCGGCATATCGGCAACAAGACCCGCAGAGCTATTCACTCCATGCGGGCCGTTTTGCCGCTGGGGAGGGGGACTTCCCACTACAAAGCACTCTCACCTCTCTCGCGATTTCGGATGCGGATTGCGTCTTCAGCCTTGTAGAGGAAGATTTTTCCATCCCCTATCTCGCCGGTAGCAGCATGGAGCATGATGGCCTCCAGGATAGGCTCCACGCGCTCGTCCGGGACGACGATTTCGATGCGGAGCTTAGGGATGAGACTGACTTCGTATTCGCGGCCACGATAGGTTTCGCTGTGGCCTTTCTGCCGGCCGTGCCCTCGGACTTCAGACACAGTCATTCCGTCTATTCCAAGTTCGGCAAGCGCTTCTTTGATTTGGTCAAACCGGCCAGGTCTTACAATCGCCTCTACTTTGGTCATGTTGTCCTCGCATCGATTCATCGGGTTGGATGTGAGCTTCATGCTTCACCAGCTTGCAAGAGAGCGGCGCACGAGGGAAAGGCCGATAATACGCCCTTCCCCTATGCCGTCATTTATTTCTTGCGGTCGGCGCCCTGGCTGGTGAGCCGAGCGTTGTGATGACGTATTCGGGATAGGCAGAGATGCCGTGCTCGTGCAGATCCAAGCCGTAGAGTTCGCCTTCTTCGGAGACACGCAATGTTCCGGTCAGGTTGACTAGCCACATCACCAGCATCGCAACTGCAAAGGTAGAGCACGTAATGATTGCACTGCCGATGAACTGTGCCTTGAACAGGGTGAGACCGCCGCCATAGAAGAGGCCCTTCAGTGGTGCGCTGTTGTCGGGAGCGAGAGCCCCCGTGGCACCATACTTACCGACGGCGAATAGCCCCAAGGACAACGTGCCCCAGATACCGCATATGCCATGGACCGGGACAGCACCGATTGGGTCATCAATGCGGAGCCATTCTAATAGCTCAACTCCGAAGACAACAATCACACCTGCAATACCGCCTAGAAGGATAGCTCCCGTCGGACTCACCCAGTAGCACGGGCAGGTGATCGCGACCAGGCCCGCAAGGAATCCGTTGACGGTGAAGCTCACATCCCACTTCCTGCTCATCACATACGCGGTGAACATGGCAGTAAGACCGGCGGCGCAGGCTGCGAGGGTCGTGTTCGCGGAGATACGGCCGATGCCCTCAAAGTCCATCGCGGAGAGGGTACTGCCAGGGTTAAAACCGTACCAGCCAAACCAGAGAAGCAGGCCGCCCGATGCAGCGATAGTTAAGTCATGAGGAAGCATCGGTCCGCCGCCATCGCGCTTGAACTTGCGTCCGAGCCTTGGCCCAAGAACGATGGCGCCAGCAAGAGCAATCATTCCGCCGATGGTGTGGACCACGGTGGAGCCCGCAAAGTCGTGGAAGCTTTGGCCAAGCGTCGGGAGGAAGAAGCCGGTGGCTCCCATGGTCGCGAGGAAACCGTCCGGACCCCATGCCCAGTGGCCAATGATGGGATAGATGAAGCCCGATACAGCAAGGCTGTACAGGAGATCGCCGACGAATCCGGTGCGACCGATCATGGCGCCCGAGGTAATGGTGGAGCAGGTGTCGGCGAAGGCAAACTGAAAGATCCAGAAGGCCAGGAAGCTGACGCCCGTGGATTCATAGGTTGCGGGAATGTCTTTCAGGAAGAACCAGTGGTATCCAATGAAGCCATTGCCGTGGCTGAACATGAAAGCAAAACCGATGGCGTAGAAGAGAAGGCCGCAGAGACAGGTATCGACTATGCACTCCATCAGCACATTGACCGTCTCACGCGAACGACAAAATCCGGCTTCGAGCATGGTAAAACCCACCTGCATGCCGAATACGAGAAATGCAGCGACCAGTGTCCACATGGTGTTGACGGGATTTGCGATATCGGCTGCTTTGACCGCCGGCGCATCAGCAGCTAACACCTTTGTAAAGCACAGTTGCGTGATGAATGTGGCGAACAACATGATCACTGCAACGCCGATTACTTTTCCCGCTAACAGGATCATCCCGTAACGGCGCCACTTGGAATCCTGCAAACGGCTGCCGAGTCGGCTAATCTTCCGCGAAAAGGATAGACTTGCTCCTTTGTTCACTGTCGGGGACATTCAGGAAACTCCTTCGTTCGAGAGTAGTAAAGCTGTTATTGGGCACCAACGTGCGACAACACGTATAGCTCAGTCTTAAAAGTAACTACATACCTTCGGTCAGCCCTAATGACCCACATTCATGGCGGTAGATGTAACGTACACAGGCGGCCTCCCAACAGCAATGATCATCGACGGCATAACGTATTTCTATATGGCCTATTACCATTTTCTGTCGTAGCAGTCCTCCGGGATGTCCCCCGGAGCGCAGGAAGAAGACGCCTAATCAACAGCTAGTTACGATGAAAGTCGCTTGACGTCTCATCACTTTCTCTGATGTGCAGTATTGAAAGTATTGATTGTGAGCGAATCATCTAGCTCCTGGTAAGCCCTCATGCTATACACGACTTATTACGCAATCATTGGCATTATGGTCCACGATCCGGACCCGAAGAGTACTTACTCCCGGCGCGCCGCCCTGCGCATAACCTTCATCATTCCAAAGAATAAGGGAGGACATCCACGCGATGGCACGATCGAACAGGAAGCTCGCAATTGAGAGAATATCCGCTACGGTATTGGCAGCCCTTGTAGGCATGACTGCGACTGAGCAGCGACTGAGCGCGCAGAATGCAACGCCTCCCGCATCCTCTACCACTGCCCCTGCAACCACACCAGCGGCAGACGCGCATGCGGACGCGCCCGCCGCCTCTGCAGCGGCGACAGCTCCCGCCGCTGCGCCCGTCTGGAGTGTCGGTGGGATCGACTTTAGCGGTCTCGTGGATGGCTACTATAACTTCAACGCCAACCATCCGCCCATCAGCGCGAACGGAAATCAGCTACGGAACTTCGACTACGATGCGAACACCTTCAGCCTGAATATGGCGAAGCTCAGCTTGTCGCATGATCCCGACCCTGTTGGCTTCCGCGTGGACTTCGGCTTTGGTAAAGCCTTCACAACAATCTTAAGCAGCGAACCCTTTTTTAATAATCTGGAGCAGGGATACGTCAGCGTAAAACCTAAAGAAGCAAAGGGGTTTGAGGCGGATTTCGGAGAATTTGTTACATCGGCCGGTGCAGAAGTAATCGAGACCAAGGACAACTGGAACTATTCCCGCTCCTTTCTATTTGCGTTGGCTATTCCCTATTATCACGTTGGCTTGCGCACTTCCATGCCACTCACCAAGTCGTTCACTGGCGGTGTTCAGGTTGTGAACGGCTGGAACCACTTCATCGACAACAACAGCGGCAAGACTATTGGGCTGACTGGTGTTTACACGAAGCCGAAGTACACGCTGTATACGAACTACTATGTCGGACCTGAAAACGACAAGACCAACAAGGGATATCGTAACCTGATTGACGCTAATCTCCTGCTCACGCCCACCGCAAAGCTCAACGCATATATAAACTATGACTACGGCCAGAACCGCAATGCAGTTCAGCTCAAGAACACCACGTATGTTACGTCCGATCTCTCTCACTGGCAGGGTATAGCGGGAGCATTGCGCTACCAGGCGACGGCTACAGTTGCCTTCGCCGCACGGGGTGAGTACTACAACGACATGTCGGGGTTCACGACCGGAACTACGCAACACCTGAATGAATTCACCTTGACCGGTGAATACAAAATGCCCGAAGGACTGCTGGGGCGGCTTGAATACCGCCGCGATGATTCTAACCAGGCCTATTTCGTCAAAGGTTCAAGGCTCGTGGAGGCCCAGTCAACTATCGAGGCCGGTATAGTTGCGTTCTTCGGACCAAAGCGTTAGGCCGCCGGCCTTGTGCCCCATCGTAGGCCGGTGTTTGGAACAGACGAAGCTTTTGAGTCATCCCGGCGTACGGCGCAGAATAATGTAATCACCTTCTTGTTACATATAAATGATGTGAACCAATTAAAGGGAGTGTCAATGTTGAGCGCATATCGTGATTTTCTGGAACTTCCGTACACGGAGTTGGAGGATCTAAATCTGCAGGCGAAGGACCAGCGCAGGAAGCGGGTGGCTCCGGACGTGATCCAGGAAGAGCGGCTGAAGTACCTGGCGGACGAGCGCCGCATCAAGGCAGTGACGGTCCTGTTCAGCGATCTCGAAGGCCGGCTACATATGCTGGACTATGACAAAAGATTTCTGGTGAAGAATTGGGACAACCTGACATTCGATGGGTCTTCGATCCGCGGCTTTACGGCGCAGCGCGAGAGCGATCTGCGGCTGGGTCTTGACTGGAGCGCGTTCTACTGGGCCCCGGCCGATGTCTTCGGTGCGGGCAAGGTTATAGTGTTCGGCGAGGTAATCGACAAGCATGGAACACCGTATAGCGCAGACGTTCGTGGTGTATTGAAGCAGTTCGCAAATAGGTTGCACGAAGAGCAAGGCTATACTCTCAACGCGGCTAACGAAATCGAAGGTTTCCTGTTCCAGGGAGTCGATGCGGAACGCACCTTCCACGACACCGGAAGCTTCGAGTATGTGAATAAGGGCGGCTACTATCACTCGTTGCCAGGCGATCCACTGCGCGAGTTCATCGACACGACAGCCGAAGTGCAGCGCGCGATGGGCTTCGAGAATGAAAAAGATCATCCTGAGGTTGCGCCTTCGCAGTTTGAGATCAACTATAGTTATGGCGAAGCAGTTGCGGCCGCCGATCAGATTCAGCTCTACAAGCTGATCTGCCGCCAGGTTGCGACCCAGATGGGTATGACAGCGAGCTTTCTGCCGAAGCCTGTGGTGGGCGTGAACGGCAGCGGCATGCACACCAACATCTCGATTATGAAGGACCAGAAAAACATCTTCTGGGACCCACACGGAGAGGAGAAGGTATCAAAGTTCGCCTGGCAGTTCGTGGATCGCGTTCTGACGCACGGCAATGACATTTGCCTGCTGTTGAATGCGAGCGTGAACTCGTATCGCCGACTGGATCCGCACTTCGAAGCACCAAATCAGATCAAAGCATCGGCGACCGATCGGGGCTCGATGGTGCGAATTCCGATCGGCAATGAAAAGAGCGCGCGGATCGAGGTCCGCTCGGTTGGGCCGGACGCGAATCCATACCTGGTGCTGTACTCGATCTTCAAGAGCGGGCTGCATGGCGAGACGTCGAAGGTTAAAAACCTGCGCCAGGCAGAGCGGTATCTGCCGGACAATATTTACTCGGCACTGGAGCACTTCCGCGATGCCTCGTGGACCACGACGCTGCTTGGTGAGGATGTGAAGGCTCGGTACGTCGACTTGAAGCAGGCATCGGCCGACCGCTGCCCGCGGCTTCTGGGCACCGTAGTCAAAACAGCCGAGGTGCAGTTCCACCATGACGTTTACAACCAGTTGCTCTGGAATCAGTTCTGAGGCGGCGGATAACAGGTGACTCATCCATGCGCGAGAAGTATTCGCAGCCTCTAATATTGCTATGAGTTTAGCTGGAATGATTCTCCTGATCACCTGTGTCAATTTGGCATCAATTATGCTGGCTGTCACACTGCACTAATTCCCGGATTTGCGCTCCTTTGCTTTCAAGTATTTTCCGGGAGTTAGCTGGATGGTCACTGCACTGAAATCGCGGACTTTTGTACTCAAACCGCGGACGATGTTCGCGGCTAAGTTTGTCCGGGATTTGAATGCAAAGGTGGCAACAATGAGAGACGGCCGGCGAGGCGGCCTGGGGCGTGGCTCTGCGGCGGGAGACGGTGATTCGTCCGTTAGCAGAGCAAGCCAGACTTATAGAGAGCGTCGCTTGCGCTTGAGTTGGGGCTGAGCCGAAGCGTTCTGTACGAATTCCTGCAACGTTACCGACGACGACGCCAGACCTCCTCTTTATTGCCAATGGAATCACGGGCGCAAGCCGAATAGGTCGCTCCTCAGCGAGAAGCGTGAAGCTCTCCTCAACACGTGCATTGATGAGTTCTATCTTCGACCGGAGCGCCCCTCACTCGCCGCTCTGCAGCTGGAAGTGCGCCGGCGCTTTGCGGAACGGGATCTGGCAATCCCTACGATCGCACTGTACGACGGCGGATCGAAGCGCTGGACGCACACACGGCGCTACGCAGACGCGACGGCGCGAAGAAAGCACGCGAGAAGCTCGGACCGCTGAGCATCTTTTCCCTGCAGCCGCAGCGGCCCATGGACTTGGTGCAGATCGACCACACTTTGGTCGATGTGGTTGTCGTGGATAGAGGCTACTTACTCTCCTCGTACAACCCGAAGACCTCATAACGGCGAGCCCTGCGTCCCAGCGCCCGCAGTTGTTTCCGGAACACCCACGGCAAGACTCGATGAGCGCATTGGCCTGAATGCATCAGTTGGCCAAGTTGCCCATGCAGGTCGGCGTAGCCTTGCCGACTTATCGGGACCGATCATCCTTCAACGAGTGAATTGGCGATTGTTCAACATTAGAGATGAGCATGCGGCGGACTACCATGAACGCCAGGCATCGGGAAACGGCCAGTTGCGCATCCTGATTTCCCGTCTTGACACCCATAGTCGTCTATGGTTACAGTTGTTCATCCACAGTTGTTTAGGGGTAATGACGCTTGGCGAAAAACGACCTTCAAGGAACCTTGGATCTACTGGTGTTGAAGACTCTGTCGCAGACCGGGAAGTTGCATGGGTACGGAATTGTGGTTCACATACAGAAAGCCTCCGACGAGTTGCTCAGTGTGGAAGAGGGCTCGCTTTACCCTGCCCTGCACCGAATGGAGCAGAGTGGCTGGATTGCCTCAGAGTGGGCTCTGACGGAGACCAACCGCAAAGCCAAGTATTACCGGCTTTCCACGGCCGGCCGAAAGCACTTGCTGGAAGCGGAAAAGAATTTCGAACACCTGGTCAAAGGCGTGCGCGCAATCTTGCGCTATGCGTGAGGAGGGAGTGCCATGTCTTTAATGCGCCGTATATCGAACCTGCTTTCCCGCACCAAGGTTGACCGAGAGATCGACGCCGAGCTCAGATCGCACATTGAGATGCGGACCGAGGACAATGTTGCAGCGGGAATGCAGGCAGACGAAGCTCGGCGCGATGCACTGGTGCGTTTTGGCAACCGTGCGGCCACCAAGGAGAAGGTTGCGTACATGGATATGGCGCTGGCGCTGGACAGCATCTGGGCGGACATTCGCTTGGCATGGCGTCAGTTGGTTAAGAATCCGGGGTTTGCGTTTACTGCGATTGTGGTGCTTACGCTGGGCATTGGTTCAAGCGTAGCGATCTTCGCATTTGTGGATGCAGCGCTGATCAAGCCGCTGCCCTACAAGGACCCAACGCGGCTGGTCAGCATTTATGAGGGTGTTCCCTCTTGCACTCTGTGCAATATTTCGTACCAGAACTATCTAGACTGGAGAAGGAGCAATCTGCCCTTCAGTTCGCTGCAGGCCTGGGGCTGGACGAGTTATCTCATCGATACGCCTCAGGGCACTGAGCCGGGGCGGGGCGTGCGTGTGAGCGATGGGTTCTTTCGAACGCTGGGAGTGACACCAATTGTGGGGCGCGATTTCTATGCGGGAGAAGATAAGCCGGGCGCGCCGCATACGATCCTGCTTAGGTACGGCGCATGGCAGAAGCGTTTTGGCGGAAACCGCAGCGTGGTGGGGCAAACAATCACGCTGAGCAATATTTCGTACAGTATTATTGGCGTGCTGCCTCAAGACTTTCACTTCGCGCCAATCGGCGAGGCAGATTTCTGGGCCGCTCTAAACGATCCGAACTCCTGCGATAAACAGCGCAGCTGCCACGGGTTGTTTGGTCTGGCGCGGTTGAAAGACGGCGCTTCTTTGCAAACCGCAATTGCCGCTTTGAAAACGGAAGCAAGCCAACTGGAGAGGCAGTACCCTGTTTCCAATCGTGGCTACAGCGCCACGGCGACCACCCTCAGAGACGCGGTCATGGGGGATATCCGGCCCGTGCTCCTGGTGCTCCTGAGCGGAGTATTTCTTCTGCTGTTGATTGCCTGCGTCAACGTTTCGGGACTCCTCCTGGTCCGCAGCGAGAGCCTCAAGCGCGAGACCGCGGTGCGCGCTGCACTGGGAGCAACACCGGCTCGACAGTTCCGGCAATTTGTGATCGAGGCCCTGGTGATGGTTGGGGTGGGGAGTGCGCTTGGCCTCTGGTCCGCATATCCGGCGATGAAACTCCTGATCAAACTTGTGCCCGTGAGAAGAATAGATAGATTGCCCTTCCTGCTGACCGTTGGGCTGAACTCTCACGTGCTGGCATTTGCGGGTATAGTCTCACTGCTCGCGGTCGTGGTGTTTGCGATTACGCCAGCCATGCGTATGGCTCGTGGAAACCTCCTTGGAGACCTTACCGAAGGCGGTCGCAGCGCCGCGGGTAACACGTGGCGGAGGCTGGGCACCAAACTCATTGTGCTGGAGCTGGCCACTGCGGTTGTATTGCTGGTGGGTGCGGGCCTGCTGGGCAAAAGTTTTTATCGGCTGCTGCATGTAAACCTGGGAATGCAATCCGACCATCTGGCCACACTGGTGGTGGAAGCGCCGAAAACGTATGCGGAGGGCGATAAGCGGATGGTTTTGGAGCGCCTGATCATTAGCAGGATCGGCAGCCTGCCTGGCGTGCAGTCAGCGAGCCTCTCCAGCAATCGGCCGGTGCGTGCATGGGACGGGGGTGTTTCGCTCGTGATTCCAGGACGTCCCACCAATGGAAAGCGCAACGACGTTCCGGAACGAGACGTAAGTGCAGGCTACCTGGCGACCGTTGGCGCAAGGTTATTGCGCGGACGGTACTTTACAGAGGCAGAAGACGATGGGAATAAGCCTTCCTTATTTGTGGTCAACCAAACATTCGCCAAGCGGTTTTTCCCAGGAGAAGACCCTATCGGCAAGCACGTGGCGTATGACGGCACGAAGACGCCGATCGAGATTATCGGCGAGATAGAGGACATCAAGGAGGGCCAACTGGACTCACCGAATCAAGCAGTGATCTATGCTCCCTTCAATCGGTGGTCGTATCTTGGGTTCAATCTGGTTGTGAGGACACGGCAGACCGAGGAGAGCATACTTCCAACCTTGGCTGCGGCAATCCATCAGATCGATCCAACCATTGCAACATCCGATGCAACAACCATGACCGATCTGATTAACGATTCGACTTCTGCATCTTTACATAAGTTGTCAGCGTGGCTGGTGGGAGGGTTTGCGGGGCTGGCGCTGGTGTTGAGCGTGGTGGGTCTGTATGGAGTGATTGCCTACTCGGTAAGCCAGAGGACGCGGGAGATTGGCGTGCGGATGGCGCTTGGCGCGGAACGCAGCTCGGTCTGTCTGCTGGTGCTGAAAGAGGCAGGCAAGTTGACGGTGATTGGGATTGTTGCAGGGCTGGTGAGCTCGATGGCAGCGTCGATGCTGATGCGCAAAATGCTTTTCGGTACGCAAGCCTGGGATGCGCCTACGTTGGCCTGCATTGCTTTGGTGCTCGGCGTAAGCGCATTGCTTGCTAGCTACATTCCGGCGCGTCGCGCCGCTTCGGTTAATCCGGTAGACGCCCTTCGCGCAGAATAGCTCGCTAATTCGATTCCAGCTTTGTGAGAACAGTCCAACTAGCTCGTTGCCACGGCCTTTCGCCGAGAATTTTGGCTTCCCCCAGATTAGTATCGGGAAACGCCCTTGTCACCTGGAGCGATTCCCGATTTACGCATAATCGCCGAGTCACTCAGCGAAAGGCTCGTGAGGCTGTGTTGCGGAAAGGAAGGTTTCCGCACGAAGCCTTATCTACGATTTTGCCGTTGGTGTAGCGGCCCTTACCGGTCTAAGAGTGCATTCCTCTTAGGCTGGCTACTCTCCCATCCTTCAGCTTCTAATTCCGGGCGGTCTCGCTCATGCTCTGGATACCCAAGACATAGATATGCGATCAGCTTCCACTCAGCCGGCACATCGAGTGTGCGACGCACCTCCACTGGGTCTAAGATGGAGACCCATCCCAACCCGATGCCTTGCGCGCGCGCCACAAGCCAGAGTGTGTGAACTGCACACACCGCCGAATACGACAGCATCTCCGGCATGGTCTTGATTCCAAGACCATGGCCGACGATGGTCTCGGGATCGACAAAAACCGCAAGATGGACGGGAGCTTCGGCCAGACCGGCCAGCTTGAGTCGCCCATAGGCTGCCGCTTGTGTTGCTGAGAAGTCGTTCAAGGCTCGCTCGTTACAGGCGCGAAAATTATCCAGGATCGCGGCTCTTCGTTCTGGTGCGCTTACCAGTACCCAGCGCCAGGGCTGACTGAAACCTACAGAAGGGGCGAGACAAGCAAGTCGAACCATCTCCTCGATGGTTCCCGCCGGGAGCGGGTCGCGGCGAAAACGGCGAACATCGCGGCGCTTCGCGAGCAAGTCATACAACATTGCGCGAAACAGGTCATCGTATTGGGAACTGGTTTCCGTCAACTACAAAGCGTCGCTTCGTTCTGGAAGTTCTGATCACAGTCCAACCATACCGGCTTAAACCGCCGGTTCTGTGAGGCCCCACGCATACGTTTATCCGTCTATCGTCGATCTGCCCACTTGGTAGAACGCGCGCAACCAACGTCAATAAATACGGAAGTTGATCTCCAGATTCACTTCCACCGGGACAGCCTTGCCCTGATACATCGCAGGCCTCCACTTATACTGCTGCGCCGCTTCGATCGCTTTCTCATCCAGGCCCATGCCCAGCTTACGGATAACGCGCACCCGCTGCGAGTTGCCGTGGGTGTCCACGATCAGCGAGACGACGCAGACGCCCTGGTACTTCGCCCGCCGCGCCTCGTCGGAAAATTCTGGATCAGGAGCCGAGATCACCTGCGGAGCCGAAACACCGCCACCCACGTGATAGGTGCCGCCGCCATAGCCGCCTCCGGACCCCGGTCCATACCCATTGCCACTGCCCGAGCCGATACCGCCTCCCGAACCAGTGCCCATTCCGGCGCCGCTGCCCGTCCCGTTTGAAGGGGGACCCACGACGCTGGTCCGCGGATCGCCCAGGTTCGGCAGGTTGTTATTGGGCAGCTGAATGTTATCCGGCATCTTGATCGCTGGTTCGATGGCCAGCTTCGGATGATCGTTCTTGATCACCATCGGTGGCGTGATCGGGTCCTTCTCAAACTTGGGCAGCCGGCCCTTGGGCGCTTGCAGGATATCGTGCGAGCCCCCACCACCACCGCCACCCATCTGTGGCCCCTTCGGCGCGATCGGCATATACTGCGGCACGTCGATGTTCGTCACCGTTGCAGTCTGTTTGGGCTTGGGATGCAACCGCGACGCGATGACCAGCCAGATGATGAAGCCGATCACGATCGCATGGATAACGACCGAGATGATCGACGACGCTGGCCCGCGATTTTCCGCCATCATGTCGCGGACAGGAATCGGCTTCGAGGTCAGCTCGAGCGGCGGCAGCTTCTCCTTCTGGAAAAGTTCACGGACGTTGTTATAAACGCTCTTCCATACCGGCTCGTCCACCACTTCGCTTAAAAAGTGTGGCTCTCTCGGCTCGACTTCCGGCTTGATCTCCGGCGGCGGTGGCAGGACCTGATTCGTCATAGGCACTTCGTGACCCAGGAGCAGCAGCGTTCGTGCTCAGCTTGTATCTGCTTATTATCTATGAACGAGATGAATGCGTCTCCAGTTCGGTGGAATCTTTCTATGTTTAATGGAAACTAGGGAGTACACCAGCGTACCGGCTTTGGTTATTTGTATCTCTTGTAGACGAAGCACGGAGCGGCTGGGTCACCCGAAGACGACGCTTTTCTGCCAAGCTACAATAGTGTTTTCACCTCACGCACGTAGAGCATCCCACTCTTATCGATAAATGGAGACACGATGTCCGCTCCGTCGGAGCTGAAAGCGACCCTGCTTCTTCCCCAAACCGGCTTCCCTATGAAGGCCAACCTGCCGGAGAACGAGCCCAAGCGCCTCGCCCGCTGGTCAGAGGAAAGCATCTACCGGCAGATTCGCACCTCCCGGCAGGGCGCGCCCTCATACATCCTCCACGACGGGCCGCCCTACGCGAACGGCCCAATTCACCTGGGCCACGCCTTAAACAAATGCTTGAAGGATTTTGTCGTCAAGTCCAAGACTATGGCCGGCTTTGACGCCCCCTACGTTCCGGGGTGGGATTGCCACGGACTGCCGATCGAGATCAAGGTCGACGAGCAGCTAGGCCGCAAAAAGCTCGAAATGGACCCTGTCGCTGTCCGCCGTGCCTGCCGCGAGTACGCGCAGAAGTACCTTGACCTGCAGCGCTCCCAGTTTGAACGCCTCGGCGTCTTCGGCCGCTGGTCCAATCCGTACTCGACCATGTCCAACGAGTACGAGGCCAAGATCCTGGAGACGTTTTACGCTTTCTTCGAGAAGGGTTTTGTCTACAAAGGATTGAAGCCGGTCTACTGGTGCATCCATGACCGCACGGCGCTGGCTGAGGCTGAGGTCGAGTACGAGATGCACACCAGCCCTAGCGCCTACGTGCGCTACGCGCTGACCAGCCCGGGGGAAGCGCTTTCCCCTGCGCTCGCGGGCAAGCCCGTCTACGTCCTCATCTGGACCACCACGCCGTGGACGCTACCCGCCTCGCTGGCCATCGCCTTCCATCCGGAGTTCGAATACGTCGCGCTCGAAAACACCGACGGCGCGGTCTACATCGCAGCCGAAGCGCTTCAGGCCGCCGTGCGCGAAGCCTGCAATCTTCAGGCCGCCCGCGAGATCGCCCGCTTTCCCGGCTCGGCGCTCGACCGCGTCACCTTCCAGCATCCCTTTCTCGACCGCTCCGTGCTTGGCGTCAACGCCGCCTATGTCACTGCCGACCAGGGCACGGGCGCTGTCCACACCGCCCCCGCCCACGGCGCAGACGACTTCTACACCGGCGAGCGCTACGGCCTGGACCAAACCTGCTACGTCGACGATGCGGGCCGCATCCACAACGGCCTGCCGGAGTACGAAGGCCTCACCGTCTTCAAGGCGAACGAGCCGATCATCGAGCTGCTGAAGGCACACGGCGCGTTGATGGGCCGCCTGGATATCTACCACTCCTATCCGCACTGCTGGCGTTGCCACCGGCCAGTGATCTTCCGCGCTACGGAGCAGTGGTTTATCGGCATGGAGACGCCCATGCAGCGCCCGGATGGCATCGAGACCACCTTTCGCGAGCGCGCGCTGGAGGAGATCCGCCGCGTGGCCTGGGACCCGGGCTGGGGCGAGGAGCGCATCTCGAATATGATCGCCACCCGGCCTGATTGGTGCATCTCCCGCCAACGCATCTGGGGCGTACCGATTGCTGTTTTTCTGTGCCAAAAGTGCACCAAACCGCTCCTAAATACAGCTGTTAACGCGCAAATAGTGGCCCTTTTTGCACGTGAAAGCGCCGACGCCTGGTACATCCACACGGCCGAGGATCTGCTGCCCGCCAGCACCGCCTGCCCAGACTGCGGTGGGACCGAGTTCCGCAAAGAGATGGATATCGTCGATGTCTGGTTCGAGTCCGGCGCCAGCTGGAACGCCGTCCTGGTCGCCGATCCCGAACTGCGCTTTCCCGCCGACCTCTACACCGAGGGCGGCGACCAGCATCGCGGCTGGTTCCACTCGTCTTTACTTTCATCCATCGGCGTGCGTGACGAAGCACCGTACCGCACCGTCGCGACCTCCGGCTGGACACTCGACGAGCAGGGCCGCGCTTTCTCTAAATCGCTCGGCAATGGCGTCGATCCGGTCGACATCGCGAAGCGCCTGGGTGCAGAAGTCGTCCGGCTGTGGGTCGCCTCGGTCGACTTCCGCGAGGATGTCTCGGCGAGCGAAAACCTGATGCAGCGCGTGGCCGACAATTACCGCAAGCTGCGCAACACCTTCCGCTTCCTGCTCGGCAACCTGCACGGCTTTGTGCCTGCCGAACATGGTGTCGCGTGGGAGGACCTGGAACCGCTGGACCAGTACATGCTGGCGCGAACGCGCGAGCTCACTGAAAAAGTTCGCCGCTGGTATGAGGAGTTCGAGTTCCACCGCATCTATCACGCCGTCAACGAGTTCGCCATCGTCGACCTCAGCTCGCTCTACCTCGACGTGCTGAAGGACCGGATGTACACCTTTGCGCCGACCAGCAAGGCCCGCCGCTCCGCGCAGACCGTGCTGTGGAAGATCGCCGAGGCACTGGTACGGCTGGTCGCGCCCATTCTCAGCTTTTTGGCCGATGAGGTTTGGCAGTACCTGCCGGTGCTTCCGGAGATCCCGGTGCAAGTGGAGGCGCTCCGCAAGGCCTCTGAGGGCAGTGGCGTCTACGAGCATGAAGCCGATGAGGCGCGGGTGCTGCTGCGCGTGGAGCCGGGCCCGCTAGGTGCGGCCCTGGAGTTCTCCGCCGCTCCCACCGCGGCTGGTCTCTCGGCTGCCCACCTGCAAGCTATCGAGGATGGAGTGCGTACCTGGATGCTGCGCGGTGTCCTGGTCGGTCTTCCCATCCGCGACACGAAGGTGACGCTACTCTTTGCGTCGGCGAGCGAGGCAGCCAACGAGGGCTCGTACAAGATCGCGGCGGGCAAGGCCTTCACCGAAGCGGCCAGAGGAGGCGCTCCGGTCGTGGTGGACACCCATCTTCCCGGGCGCGGAGAAACTGTGCACACCGCATACTTTCCCAAGCCGCAGGAGCTGGTGCCAGACGATGTATTCGCCGCATGGCAAGCTGACCACTCCAACGACTGGCGATGGGTACTAATGCTAAGAGATCGCGTGCTTAGGGAGCTGGAGAGCATGCGCGCTCAGAAGAAGATAGGCAAGAGTCTTGAGGCAAAGGTCCTTCTTATGTTGAGGTTGCGCGAGAACTACTTAAACGACGTTGTGAGGAGAAGGCATTCCGTACTGAAGGAGTTGTTCAACGTCTCGCAAGTCGAGCTCATCGAAGAGACTTCGGGGATGGATCAAGGTTGGGCAGCTCAGCGGATGCTGGATGGCACACCAAATGATCAGAAACTGGAGATTGCAATCGATGTTCGGGTTATGCCCGCCGACGGCGCCAAATGCGAGCGCTGCTGGAACTACCGCACGGACGTTGGCGCGGACAGCCGCTGGCCCACCGTCTGCGCGCGCTGTGCAGAGGCGCTCGCTGACATGGGTACACCTCCAATTGCGGCCAAGCAGGAGACTTCAGCTTGAGCACAACGCCGATGCGGGGCACACCTCCGAGCCAGTCCACTCCGGCGCCGCGCACACCAAAATCGCGCACCGGGGACCGGCACGGCTGGCTCATCCTCATCTCCGTGCTGGTCATCGCGCTCGACCGCGTCACCAAGATCTGGGTGGGGCGCCACATCGAGCTCGGCAGTGGCATTCCCGTGATTCCGCACATCTTCCGCATCAGCCACGTCATGAACTCTGGCGCAGCCTTCTCGCTCTTCGGCGACTCGAGCTCGCCCAACCGCGTCCGCTGGTTCCTGATCGGCTTCTCGCTGCTGGCCGCCGTCGCGGTCGCCGGCTTTCTGGTGAACCTGGGACGCCGCTTTACCGGCACCACCGTCGCCCTCGCGCTCATCCTTGGCGGTGCTCTCGGCAACGTCTATGATCGTATCCGCTACGGTTACGTGACCGACTTTCTCGAAGTCCACATCGTCCACTACCACTGGCCCGACTTCAACATCGCCGACTCAGCCATCTGCATCGGCGCGATCCTGATCGTGCTGGATTCCTTACGCCCACGGCGCGAGGGCGAATAGCGGTCCTCACTAACCGACGCCACATGCCAGGTGGATCCCAGCATGGTGTCCCAGAAGTTCGTGGCTTATTGAGCATAGATCTAGCGTTGTAGCCAACCTGGAGCACACAGCAGACCCTTCGACTCCGGTTGACGCAAAGCGGGGTCACTACACCAAACGTCCAAAATCGTACGCGAAGGAACCGGAGTAGTCTCTCAGTCCATATTTCCGTATTAGCCGGTTATCGTACTGATTTCGTCAGTGGAGCATCCGTCCTGCTTCACTCTTCGCGCATGAGTTTGGATGGATCGACGGCGAGCGCGCGCCGGGCTGGGATGGCCAAGGCTGCAATGCCAAGCAGCGCCATAGTCAGCACTGCACCACCTACGACCAAGGGATCGCGAGGATTGGCCTGATACACAATCTGTCCCAGCAGCCGGCTTGCGAGGAGTCCTGCCAACAGACCCAGGACAGATCCCACGCAGAGCAGGAACATGGGACGGCCGACGGCAGCGCTCATCACATGCACCTTGCGCGCACCCAGGGCCACGCGGATGCCCAGCTCCTTCATGCGCTTGCTTACACTGTAGGCCGCCATGCCGAAGATGCCCGTCACGGCCAGCATCGCCGCCAGGAACCCCATTACGCCTAAGGCCGCGGTGGCTGCGCGCGCGGGCAACAGCTCGCTGTCCAGCGAATCGAGCCAGCTTTGCGCGTTGATGGGCACATTCGGAGCAATGCCGCTCAGTGTGCGTTGGAGCGCCGCAGTCATCTCATTGGGCGCGCGCTGCGATCGCACGATGAAGATCGAGTCGCCCGGATCTCCTTGTGAAAAGGGCTGATAGACGACAGGCTGCGGAGACTCTTCCAAATCGTGGTATTTACCGTCTTCCACCACTCCGACGACTTCTGTGAGGTGGGCTGACAGGATGAAGTGCTGTCCGATGGCTGGGGAGTCGCCCCACATCTTTTGCGCGAAGGTGTGGTTCACGACGGCAACGTAGGGCGTGCTGGGGGTGTCCTGCCAGGAGACATCCCGGCCGCTCAGCAGGCTTGTGTTGGCAGCCGCAAGATAGCTCGGCGACATTTGAAACACGTATGGCGCCAGCGCGGCGTTGTTGAGTTTGAAATCGGTGGTGCCGGGCCGGAAGATCGGAATCCCATGCATTCCGCCCGTGAATGGCGTATGGCTCACGATTCCTACGGCGGCCACACCGGGAATGCTTCGCGCGGCGTCGATGATTAACTTCTGTTTCTCGAGCAACAGGTCGTCTGAGGGTTCGGACTGGCTGAGGTCCATGTCGACGAGCATTGCGCCCTGCGGCTGGAAGCCCAGCGGAACATGCAGCGCGCGCACCATGCCGCGTACAGCGACGAGCGACGACGTAACCAGTAGCGTGCAGATGGCGATTTGCGCACCCAACAGGAGATCGCGCAGGGCTAATCGGCCGAGGTGCATTGTGTCTGCCGGGCCGTTCTTCAGGCTCTGCAATGGACTGCTCTGCCATGCCTGCCGCGCGGGGACCAGCCCAAACAGAAGCGCGCTCACGAGTGTGAAGGCGAGGCCGGCGAGGTACACACTGGCATCCATGCTCGCTAGGAGATGGCTTTCAACGAGCGGATGCCAGCGGTTCAATGCGCCCAGCAGCAGATAGGCACTGCCGAGCCCGGCTGCTCCGCCCAGGAGAGAGACTAAGACCGCTTCGGTGAGCAGTTGCCGGATCAGGCGCCCGCGGCTCGAACCCAGGGCCACACGGAGAGCCAGTTCGCGACTGCGATCCGCGGTGCGCGCTGCAAACAGACTCGACAGGTTGGCGCAGGCGGCTGCCAGCACCAGCAACGCAAGCACGGTCACGCCCCAAAGAAATCCGCGAATAACGTCGCCTTCGTCGCCGATGAGTCCAGGATGGATCAGTCGCAGCGGTTGTCCGTCGTCGGTATCGGGATACTCCTTGGCCAGCTCAGTTGCGATGGTGTTGAGGTTGTCCGTCGCCTGCTGCGGCGTTACTCCCGGCTTCAGCCGGCCAATCACGGTCAAGGTTATGGATGTTCGGTTATTCAGGGAGTTCCGACCCTCCACCTGCTGCTCGTTCACCATCGGCGTCCAGTAGTCGGGCCACACAAAGCGCTCGGTGCCGTGGAACTGCGCCGGCGCTACGCCGACAACTGTAAATGGATGCTTGTTCATATCCACGATTGCGCCGACAATGCCCGGATCGGCATGGAATGCGCTTCGCCATAGAGCATCGCTCAACACCACATACGGCACTGAATTCGGGCCATGCTCGTCGGCGGCGTGGAAGAAGCGTCCTGCCTGCGGCTGCACGCCCAAGAGATCGAAATAGTCACCGGTGACTTCATCGCCGGAGATGCTCAACACCGTGTTTTGCCAGCTCAGTTTCGCGTGAGAGTAGCCGTAGATCCCGGCTATCGTGCTGAAAGTGGTGTTGCGCCGCCTGAAGTCGTCAAAGGCAGGATAGGATGTCGTCAGTAGCCTTCCGGTCATCCACGGCTTATGTCGAATCTGGTAAAGGCTCTGTGGGTCGCTTACTTCGAGTGGGTGCAGCAGGATCGCATTGAGCACTCCGAAGACAACGACATTTACGCCGATTCCCAGCATCAGAGTCAGGATGGCGACGACTGTGAATGCGGGAGACTTACGAAGCACACGGAACGCATAACGAACATCCAGCAGGAATATCTCCACGAAGAGCAGGCCCTCTTCGGCGTGATAGCTTTCGCGAACTACTTCGACCGCTCCGAACTTCAGGCGGGCGTGACGGTGGGCTTCCTGGGGAGTCATACCGGTGCCGATGTCATCGTCCGCCTGGGCCGCAATGTGCGACTCCATCTCTTCCCTCAGCCGTTCGTCTCCAGTCTGTTCATCGCTACGGAGCATGGTCATGACGCCGAGCAGGCGTGTGAAGAACCGACGCATGGCTCTCATGCCAGATCCTCCGCTTTCACTTCAAAGAAGTGCGCGATGATCGCCGCAGTTTGTTCCCAATCGTGTCTTTCAACTTCTAGCAGTTTGCGTCCCGCACGGGTCAGCCGATAAAAGCGCGCGCGGCGATTACTTTCCGAAGGACCCCAGTCCGATGCAATGGCGCCCTCCTGTTCCAGCCTCAACAGGACGGGGTAGAGAGTGCCCTGGTTGAGCGAAAGCAGGTCGCCGCTGATCTGCTCGATGCGTCTAGCGATGCCATACCCGTGTAGCGATCCCAGCACATCGAGAGTCTTCAGGACCATCAGGGCCAACGTTCCTTGCTGAACATCCTTTTTCTGTTTCATGCGGCTTCGTCCCGTTTCACGTCATTGGGATACCAATAGGAGGTTTGCACATTTCCATTGGGAAAACAACAGGTGAGTTATGATGGCTCTCGCCCACGGCGAGTGATCTCAATGAGTGCATTATCGCCGAGTCACTCAGCGATAACGACTGAACCTGTCGGTGGCTTGCACAAACGAACGTTTACGCAAGTGTCCTTAGATAGGCCAAATCCACGCAATTAGCGTTGCAAAACCCTGTTGCAGTCAGCTGTGCCATGGCAACATGTTTGCGCAACGACGAGGATAGGCATGTGTCGCCAATGGACCGGTCAGGCTGTGAGGCCTGCGCGGCGTCTGTAAGCATGTTGTTCGATCAGAATTCACCGGAGGCGCGCTTGGCCTCCAATGCCGCGATACGCCGCTCGATGTCCTCCATCTCACGCTGCATGGCAGCCGTCCTGGCCTCCCGCTGCGCATCTTCCTAGCGGCGGATGCGGGCCTCTAGCTTCCGGATGCTACCCGAGCTCCTACACTTTGTGCGAATCCATAGCGGCTCCAGAGTGCCCAGTGTAACGTGCCCAGTGTAGCGCTCTTACCATGCCGCGCAAGCGGCCTGGCGGCAGGCTCGTATACTAGAGTTTGCGTCTGAACCACCGGGACGCTCACATAGCGACACGAGTTAGAGACACGAGTGACTGACAGCATCACTATCCGCGGCGCGCGGACCCACAACCTTAAAAATATCGACTGCGACATCCCCCACGGCCAGCTGACCGTAGTCTCTGGCGTCTCGGGATCGGGCAAGTCGTCGCTCGCCTTCGATACCATCTATGCCGAGGGCCAGCGGAGGTATGTGGAGTCACTTTCGGCCTATGCGCGGCAGTTTCTGGAGCGCATCGAAAAGCCGGATGTGGATTTCATCGACGGTCTCGCTCCAGCGATTGCGATCAAGCAGAAGAACTCGACGCGCAATCCGCGCTCGACGGTAGCGACGGCAACCGAGATCTACGACTACATGCGGCTGCTCTATGCGCGCTGCGGCACGGTGCACTGCATCGTCTGCAACAACATCGTCAAGCGCGATTCTGTCGACGAGATTGCCGAGTCGGTGCTGGCGCTCCCCGAAGGCACGCGCCTGCATGCACTCTTCCCTGTCGAGCCGCAAGAGCCGGTCTCGTCTGCCGATGCCGCCGTGGATGACCATCCCAAACCGAAGCCGCTCGCGAAAAAATCAACGCGCAAGGCGGCGAAGACCGTGGCTGAAGCAGCGGCGCCCGCCGTACCCGTGCTCTCCGACGCCATGCGCCAACGGCTCACCGACCTGCGTCATCGTGGCTTCAACCGCCTCTACCAGAAGGGCGTGATATACGAGTTTTCCAGCCCCGAATCGCTGCTTGAGATCGACTTTACGCAGCCTCTGTTTGTTCTCGTCGACCGCATCGCCGTCTCGGCGGAGAACCGCGCCCGCATTGTGGATGCGGCGGAGATCGGTTATCGCGAGCGCGGCGAGATACTGTACGAACTCGTCCCCCGTGACGATGATGGGCAGCCGCGGCAACGCATCCGCTTTTCTCGCGACTTCGAATGCAAGAACTGCCACCGCATCTATCGCGAGCCCGAGCCGCGCCTCTTCTCCTTCAACAACCCCTTCGGCGCCTGCCCGCGCTGCCAGGGCTTCGGCAACACCATCGACTTCGACCTGAACCTTATCCTGCCGGACAAGAGCAAAACGCTGGACGAGGGCGCGGTCGATCCTTGGATGCGGCCGAAATATCGCACCTATCACTCCGAGCTGCGCCGTGCGGCGCGCGAGCACGGCATCCCGCTCGATGTGCCGTGGTTCGATCTGACAGCCGAGCAGCAGACTTTTGTGCTCGATGGTCACGGGGCCTTCCTCGGCGTGCACGGCTTCTTCGAACTGATGGAGCGCAAGAAGTACAAGCTGCACGTGCGCGTGATGCTGTCAAAGTACCGCGGCTATGCGCGCTGCCCTGAGTGCAAGGGCGAGCGGCTGCGGGCCGAGGCGCGAGCGGTGGAAATAGATGGCCGGAACATCTGCCAATCGGCGGCGCTGACCATTGCGGCCGCGCACCAGTTCTTCTCCGCGTTGACGCTCACGCCAGCGCAGCACGAGATCGCTGGATCGATCTTGAAAGAGGTACAGCAACGGTTACAATTCCTGGACTCCGTCGGACTGGACTACCTGACGCTTGACCGCATGGCTTCGACGCTCTCTGGCGGCGAAGCGCAGCGCATTCAGCTGGCTACTTCTTTGGGATCGCAGTTAGTGGGCGCGCTTTACGTCCTGGACGAGCCCTCGATCGGCCTGCATACGCGTGACACGGCGAAGCTGATCCGCATTCTCGAAGAGCTGCGCGACCTGGGCAACACCATCCTGGTCGTCGAGCATGATCCCGACGTGCTGCGGGCTGCCGACTGGCTAATGGATCTCGGTCCCGGCGCCGGCGAGTATGGCGGCAAGCTGCTGGCCGCCGGCACGGTGGAGCAGGTGGAGCGGAACCCCGACTCGCTGACCGGCCGCTACCTCTCGGGCGCGCTCACCATTCCGGTACCCACGCGCCGCCGCGAACCGGGCAAAGAGAAGCTGACGCTTACCGGCGCCCGCGTGCATAACTTGAAAGGCATCGATGTAGAGATCCCGCTCGGCATGCTGGTCTGTATCACCGGCGTCTCCGGGTCGGGTAAGTCGACGCTGGTGCACGATGTGCTCTTCAAAGCCGTCGCGCACGCGCTGGGGCAGACGGAGGGTGGCGATCCCACCGGCCTCTACAAAGAGCTGAAGGGAGCCGAGCGGCTGAACGACATCGTTTTGGTCGACCAGAACCCGATCGGCCGCACGCCGCGCTCGAATCCGGTCACCTACATCAAGGCCTTTGACGCGATCCGCGAGCTCTTTGCTTCGCAGCCCGAGGCGGAGCGCCGCAAGTACGGCGCTGGACACTTCTCCTTCAACGTCCCCGGCGGCCGTTGCGATGTGTGCGAGGGTGACGGCACGGTAACGGTCGAGATGCAGTTTCTGGCCGATGTGGAGCTGCCCTGCGAGGAGTGCGGCGCGACCCGCTACAAAGCGTCGACGCTCGAGATCAAGTACAAGGGCAAGAACATCTCGGAGGTGCTGGGGCTTTCGGTCAAGGAGGCGCTGCGCTTCTTCGCCGGACATCCGAAGATCCTCGACAAGGTGGCAGTACTCGACGAGGTTGGCTTAGGCTATGTGCGGCTGGGCCAGTCCGCCACCACGCTCTCCGGTGGCGAGGCGCAGCGCGTTAAGCTGGCCGCTCACCTCGCGACGGGACGTGCGTCGAATGGCAGCGCCAGGGCCACCAAATCGCGCACGCTCTACATTCTGGACGAGCCAACCACCGGCCTGCACTTCGATGATGTCGGCAAGCTACTCAACGCCTTTCGCCGGCTGATCGACGGCGGGGGTTCGCTGGTGGTGATCGAGCACAATTTGGACGTCATCAAGTCTGCCGACTGGGTCATCGATATGGGCCCGGAGGGCGGCTCGGGCGGTGGAGAGATTGTGGCCACCGGCACCCCGGAGCAGATCGTTGAGGCCGCTGGGTCGCACACTGGCTATTGGCTAGGCAGGGTACTCCAGCCTGCTGAAATAGAGGTTTAAGTGATGCGGTTTAGGTATTTGATTCACCTACTTTTGTTCGTTTATATGGGGGTGGCGACTGCTCAGCAGTCGCCGTTGCCACCGGGTGCGCTGTCGCCGGATTCTCCAGTCCCCGCTCCGCAGGCCACGGGTTCCGCTGGGAAATCAGCAACGGTCGCTCCCGCACTGGCAGCCGTGGAAGACAAGATCGACACCCACAACTACGGGGCGGCGCGGCCGTTGGTCCTGAGTTATCTGCAGGCCCATCCCGACGATGCGCGAGCGCTCTTCGACCTGGGCTATATCGAGGACTCGACCGGTCAGGAGGACGGAGCGGAGCAGCACTACCGCAAAGCCATCGCGAGCGACCCGCAGCAGTTTGAAGCGCGCGCTGCTCTTGGTCTGCTGCTTGCCCAGACGGGCAAAAACCCGGAGGCGCAAGAGCAGCTTCTGGCGGCCACCAAGCTTGAACCAGCCTCGCACGACGCAGCGGCCAAGGCGCAGGCCTGGCGCACGCTGGCACAACTGCAAGTCGCAGGCGACCCGGCTGCAGCTAAGGAATCTCTGCTGCAGGCGCTGAAGCTGACGCCGGACAAGACCACCCCCGCCGACCTGCTGCTGACGGCCCAGATCGCCGAAGCCAGTAATGACCCGGCAACTGCGGACACTGCCTACCATCGTTTGCTGGCGATGCAGCCGGACTCGGCACCCGCGACGGCGGGGCTGAGCCATCTGCTTCTCCAGCAGAAGAAGTACGCGGATGCCGAACCTCTGATTCGGGTCGCGCTCGAGAAGAACCCCAACGACCCGACACTGAATGCACAGCTTGCCTCGGCGCTCGCCGGACAGAACAAGACCGATCAGGCGATTCCCGTCTTGGAGAAGGTGCACGCACTCGAACCGGAGAACGCAGAGATTGGGCTTACGCTCGCAGACACCTACATGATGGACGCCGGCGCGCATCCCGAGTCGCTCGAAAAGGCGGGAGCGCTGCTTCCCACGCTGCTGAAGACGCACCCGGACGACGTCGGGCTTCTAATGGACTACAGCCGGTTTCTGTTTTTGAATAAGCGCTACGCCGAAGCGCTTCCGGTGCTGGAGCGTGCAGCTCAGCTCGCGCCCCATGACGAAGATCCGTGGAACGGACTGGCCTTTGCGCATTCGGAACTGCACCAGGGAGCCGAGACGCTGAAATCTCTTGAAATGAGATCAAAAATCGCGCAGGATACTCCAGAAACTTTATTTCTCTGGGCGACGGCATACGATACTGTTCACCAGAGCAAGCAAGCGGCCGCCTACTACAAGCGGTTTCTGACAGCCGCACACGGCTCATTACCGGACCAGGAGTGGCAGGCACAACATCGCTTGATCGCTCTCGGCCAAGGACACTAAACGATCGATCCAGCCGCAGTTGTAGAGGTGCACCATGCGGTACCCTGCCGCTTTCGCCTTCGCCCTCCTCTTAGGAATGCCTGCCGTGTACTGCTCTGCTGCAACTGACAAAATCATCGATCCGGAGGCGGTCGCCGCGCTGGTGGTGAAGGCCGATGACGCTCCACCCAAAGAGCAATGCTTCCTCTATGCCGAAGTGGTTCACCAGATGACCGAGATGGCCGGACGCCAGATGACGGCTGGCGAAGACGCCTCGACCACACTGCGCGCGGTGCGCAAGTATGCGGACAAAATCCATATGGGTATGGCGCAGGACACGAAGAAGCTGAAGAATGCGCAGATCCTGGTCGAGCACACCGCTTTCCGGCTGAACGACCTGCTCCATTCCGCGGCACTGGACGACCGCCCGGTGCTGGAGTCCACGCTCAAGCAACTGAATCAAGTACAGACTGAGCTGATGATGCAGGTCTTCCGCCACTGAAGCGCGGCCGCTCTTTCGGTTAGCTATTGTGACGTGGGAGTCCTCTTGCGCTCCCCCGCGCGATCTTTGCATATAATGCTCCGTGATGAAGACCCGTCTCAGGTGCGCGTGCGCCGGTCTCCTTCTGCTCCTCATGGTGCACTGGGCGGGCGGAGTGTCGATAGCGCAGCACGACAAGAGTAAAGATCCGCTCACCGACGAACAGACCGAAGAGGTGCGCGAGGTCGCGGACCGTCCGGTCGAACGCATCAAGCTCTACATGAAATTTATCGAGCAGCGTACTAGCGAGATTCATCGTGCGACGATGCACGGGGAGAAGCCCACTCCCGACAAGCAGAACCCGGATGTCGAGATCCACAACCTGCTACAGGAGTTCACGCGCCTGTCTGATGAGCTGCAGGACAACCTCGATTCTTATGCAGACGACCACTCGGACATCCGCAAGCCGCTCAAGGAGTTGGTCGATCACAGCGCCAAGTGGCCTGCCCTGCTGAACGAGCCTAAACCCTCCTCACAGTACGACTTCGCACGCAAAACGGCTCTCGATACGGCAGCGAGCATCAATGATATGGCGAAGAAGCTGCTGACCGAGCAGGAGCAGTACTTCACGACGCACAAACCGCCGAAACAGTAGCTGATCTCAATTCCGACGCGACCTGCATCGTTTGCCGGTGCGTTGCACTTTGGAGCAAAGATGGAAGTGGCACTGCGGTTTCTTGAGCGTGGGTTCCTGCTCGCACTGGGCATCTTTGCGATTGCATGGAGCTTCATGCTCGGCCGACGCAGCGGATCGTCAGAAGGCGCCGGTGCGAAATGGCCGCTTCGTGTTTTGCTGTTTGTCTTTGGTGTGATCTGCGTGTTCATTTTTCTACGTACCGTTGCTACGCACTAGAGCGGGCTCCGGGCGTGAGCAGTTCCGGCTTAGGTCTTTGCCCCACGCCCAGGAACCAAGATGCTAGGCTAGAGAGCAGTGATCGCCGAGCTCTCCCCGTTATTTGAGCAGGAGTACCGGGCACTCCGGCCGCGTGCTCCGCTCCCGCCTATCCGCATTCACTTCCGTCGCTTCACCAGCCTCAACACCACCATCCGCCTGCGCGAAGGCGAACTCCGCGTCAGCCTCTCCGACCTGCTGGAGGGCGCGCCGGAGCCAGTGCTACGGGCAATCGCCCACATTCTGCTGGCCAAGCTCTACCGCAAGCCGCTGGACGAGAAGCAGGTACGTCGCTACCGTCGTTTCTCAGCTAGCGAAACCGTGGTGCGGCAGACGGAACTCATCCGGCAGACGCGCGGGCGCAAGAAGATGCTCGGTCCACAAGGCGAGGTCTATAACCTGGACGAGGTCTTCGAGAGCCTGAACGCTCGCTTTTTCTTCGGCCTGATGGGGCGTCCCTTGCTTACCTGGAGCAGCCACATGGCGCGGCGCAGCCTGGGCCACTACGATGCCGCTCACAACACCATCGTGGTCAGCCGCGTCTTCGACCGCAAGACCACACCACGCTGCGCCGTGGAGTACCTGGTCTACCATGAGATGCTGCACCTGAAGCACCCAGTCACGGTCAAAGCCGGCCGTCGCTGCGTGCACTCTCGCGCCTTCCAGGCGGATGAGCGAATGTTCCCCGAGCTGGAAGAGGCGAAGGCGTACCTGAAGCGGCTGTAATCCCACTTTTTCGGTCTTGACCAATGGTCTATACTTTCATTGGAAGGTACATATATGCCACAGACCGCAAAACTCTTCACAAACGGTCGAAGTCAGGCGGTTCGACTACCGAAGGAGTTCCGCTTCGAGGGCAAGGAAGTGGACATCCGCCGTGACCCGTCCACCGGCGATGTCATCCTGTCGCAAAAAACGAAGACTTGGGCGAGCTTTTTCGCCCTGCGGGACGCGCTTATCGCTGAGGCACCTGAGGAGTTCGAAAACTTCGACCTGCATCGTGACACACGGCCCCATGACCGGGATCCTTTCGCCTGAGATGCGTCGCTATCTACTCGATACGAACATGACGAGCTATTTGTCACGGCAGCAGCATCCGCATCTGCAAAAGCGAATGAATCGTGAGTCTCCAGAGGACTTCGCGATCTCAGTCATAACCGAGGCCGAGCTGCTGTACGGGTTACACTTACACCCAGAGGCCACCCGTGTCCGTCGTCTGGTACGCGACTTTCTGGGCTGGATTCCTAGCGTGCCCTGGGTCTCAGAAACCGCTCAGGTGTATGCCACTTTGCGCAGCGAGATGCAGAGCAAGGGTATGGAGCTGAGTCCGCTAGATACGATGATCGCCGCCCATGCAGTGGCGCTTGACCTGACGCTGATTACGCACGACCGCGCATTCGGGAGGTTGGCTGGCCGGCTTCGGGTGGAGGATTGGGTCGCGGAAGCGTAGCTATGGTCACCAAACCAAACCTCAAAATAGCACGCATAGCTCCCGTCATGGCGGCCCGCGGGCGGTTGGCGACTGACACTCACTTCAGCGTAGCCTCAATATAATTGAGACATGCTACGCTCCATCTTTCTGAGTGGCGTTATGGTCATCCTGGTGATAGCGATCTCAGGATTTGCAACTGGATTCCTCTCAAGACGGTTCGCCTGGAGTGATCGAGTTCGAAGCCTAGTAGCGTCGCTGGGTGCTGCCTGTTGTTGGTTCACTTGGTTCTTCATTAGTAAGGATTTATTTGGACTAGAGCCCGTCGGCTGGGCGCATCGAATCCTGAGTATGGGCTGGGCAAATTTCGTTGAGCTTCTCACTCTTATCGTGCCCGTTGGACTCGCACCCGCGGTAGCTCAGAGCATAGTTGGGTCTACTAGAACGCCGTAAATACGTGCCACTCTAGCTGAAGCCTAAAGAAAGCCAAACCGGTTATCCCGTATTGGCACGAGTCCGAAAATCTGGGCTACCGCGTACCCGCGGACGTCGCCTGGCTCGATACTGTACGTCCGGAAGCTTCCCCAGCCTGTCTCCGCGACCAGGCAAGCAGCAGAATGCCGGCCAGGATCGAGCCCAGGCTTGCCACCTGGGCGTTGCTCATGCCGAAGTAAATCTTGGGGTTGATGCGGATAATCTCTACCAGAAAGCGCGCGATGCCGGAGAGCACAAGATATTCACCCGTGATCTCGCCGACCGGCCGCCGGCCACGCTGCCATAGTATGCCTGCGATAACGAGCGCCGCCAAAAACTCGTAGATGGGCGTGGGGTGCACGCGCTGCACTGTTGGCACTAGCCCGTATGGAAAGCTCATGCCCCAGGGCAAGGATGTGGGCCGGCCATAGTCGCCATCTCCCGAGACCAGGCAGCCGATGCGTCCCACCCCATAGCCGATGGCCGCTGCCGGCGAGGCGAGGTCCAGCATCCCGAGCGCGCCGATGCCAGCGGAGCGGCCCTGCCACATCAAGGTGAGCACCCCCACTACCAGACCGCCGTACCAAGCAAATCCTGCACGATCGAAGAGCAGCGCCGCAGGATCGTGGATGAAGATCTGCGGGGTTTCAAAGACATGCCACAACTTGGCACCGATCACGCCACAGAGCGTGGTGATGGCAACGATTCCCAGGGCGTCCGCGTTCACGTGGAAGCGGCGAAAGTTACGGTAAAGCACGATCCCGGCGCAGACCGCAGCCAGCCACAAGAGTATGCCAAAAGTACCGATCGTGAACCGGCCAATATACAAATAGGGGAGCATAGGAGTGGTCCGTTTCGAGTATAGTCCGGTGTGCGGAGGATGAGAGAAATGAAGACGATGACCACCCTCCTTCCATCGACGGAACGGGCCTCCGATTCCCTGCCCGAGATACCTCAGGAGCTCGAGGTGCTTTTCAGCCGCCAGCAGATCGCTGAGCGTGTCTCTGCCCTGGGCGAGGCGATTGATCGCGACTTCGCCGGGGAGAGTGTCGTGTTAGTCGGCGTGCTCAAAGGCGCCGCTATCTTTCTTGCCGATCTATCGCGCGCCATCCGGACCACTTGCACCTTTGACTTCGTCTCCGTCTCTAGTTACGGCGTCGGCACGCGCTCGAGCGGCGCGGTCAAGCTGATCAAAGATCTTGACGGGCCCATCGAGGACCGCAACATCATTCTGGTCGAAGACATCCTCGACACTGGCCTCACCCTCGGCTTTCTCAAGAAGCTGTTGGGGCAACATCAACCCCGCACGCTCAAGCTGGCGGCTCTGCTCGACAAGCCCGAACGCCGCATCGAACCTATTGAAGCCGACTACATCGGATTCCGCATCCCCAACCACTTTGTCATCGGCTATGGCATGGACTACGATGAGCAGTTTCGCAATCTCCCCGATATCTGCATCCTTCCCCCGAGTGCGATTCGCTCGCACGTCTAGCACCCCGGCCTACGTCTATCTTTGCAGGAGCAGTCATGAAGTCACTAACCCTTGTTGAGAACCTTCCCGAAACACTCCCCCAAGAACCTCTGGCCAGAGAAACACTCCCCGGAAAACTACTAGCCAGAGAAGCACTGGCTGGAGATTTCGATTCTGCAGCATTCACCCACCAGACCCTTCGCAGCCGGGACACCCTGGCCGCCGTGCTCGACCACACCTTGCTCAAGCCTGATGCCACCCGCGACGCCATCATCGCGCTCTGCCACGAGGCAGGCGAGCATCGCTTCGCCTGCGCCATGATCAACCCGGTCTGGGTGCCGGTCGCCTGCTCGGTCCTAGACGGCAGCAGCGTCCCCGTGGGCGTGGTCATCGGCTTCCCTCTCGGCGCGAACCTCACCACCAGCAAGCGCGATGAGGCGCGGGAGATGGTCAAGTTGGGTGCGCGCGAGCTGGATATGGTGCTGAACATCGGCATGCTGAAGAGTGGAATGAATGCGCAGGTCGAGCAGGATATCCATTGTGTGGTAGAGGTGGCGCGGGATGCCGGCGCACTGGTGAAGGTGATCCTGGAGACCTGCCTGCTGAGCATCGAAGAGAAGCTGCGCGCCTCGGAGCTCGCCATCGGAGCCGGCGCGGACTTCCTCAAGACCAGCACCGGCTTCTCGCATCACGGGGCCACAGCCGACGATGTCGCTCTGCTGCGCGGCGTCGCCGGAAGCCGCTGTGGCGTGAAGGCCTCGGGCGGCATTCGCACGCTGGCCGATGCACGCGCCATGCTGATGGCCGGCGCCACCCGCATCGGCGCCAGCGCGAGTGTGAAAATTTTGGAGGAGCTAGGTTAGAGCAGCTTGTCCAGGGTGATGGGGAGATCACGAATGCGCTTGCCCGTGGCGTGGTATACCGCATTTGCGACCGCGGCGGCGGCCCCGGTGATTCCGATCTCGCCGATGCCATGTGCACCGAGCGGGGTGTGCGGGTCGGGGATGTCGAGAAAGTATGTTTCGACATTGGGAACATCCGCATTCACCGGCACGTGATACTCGGCGAGGCTTGGATTTGCAATACGTCCAGTGCGTTCGTCGAAGAAGGTCTCTTCCGTCAGGGCCATACCGATTCCCATGATGATTCCGCCCATGAATTGGGAGCGCGCTGTTTTCGGGTTCAGGATGCGGCCGGTGTCAAAGGCGCCCACCCAGCGAGAGATGCGTGCCTCCCCGGTTTCTTCGTTGACACGAACTTCACAGAACTGGGCGCCATAGGAACCCATGGAATACTTCATGCTTTCGAGAGGCTGGCCCGATTCGGCTTCCGCTTCGACGAAGTCTCTTTTGACCCGTGCAAGGATGGCGGCGTAGCTCTCGCCGCCTTCGCGCTTGTTCCTGAGAAACAGTCCGCTGTCACACGCCCGGACGTTGTCGAAATGCGAGCCCGCCAGCGGCGAGCTTCCATCCTTCTGGGCGAGAGTGAGCACTTCACGCTGCACCTTTTCGCAGGCGAGCTCGACCGCAAGTGCGATGCTGATGGTCTGATTCGAACCGCCGGCCACTGGCGCCTGCGGCAGGTTCGTGTCGCCGTATTCAAATCGCACCTTTTCCATAGGCAGTCCTAACCGCTCGGCCGCATGTTGCGTCTGCACGGTGGCCGTGCCCATACCCATCTCCTGCGCTGCACATTGCACCAGGGCGGTTCCGTCTGCATTGAGCCTGACTCTGGCCGCGGCGGGAAAGCGGTAGGCAGGATAAAAAGCCGTCGCGACACCCTGGCCAATCAACCATTTACCATCACGCATGGAGCGAGTCTGTGCAGGCCGAGTACCCCAGCCGAATTTTTCCGCACCGAGCCGGTAGGCTTCTTTCAGATGGCGGCTGGAAAATTCCGTTCCTTTCGCCGGATCTCGCTCAGGATCGTTCCGCAAGCGCAACTCGACCGGATCCATACCCAGCTCGTACGCAAGCTCGTCCATGGCAGACTCAAGGGCGAAGGTTCCGATGGATTCGCCAGGCGCGCGCATAAACGTGTTTGCCGTTGTATTCAGCCGCATTACCGACTGAGTGATGAAGAGATTCTCTGTCGCGTACAGGTGGCGAGCTGGAAAGGAGAACTGCTCCGGAAAGTCGTTGGTTGTGGAAGTGGCAGTGACCCCGGTGTGGATCAACGACGTCAGCTTGCCGCTTTCGTCCGCGGCCAGGGCCACTCGTTGCTCGGAAGGTGTGCGGCCACCGACGGTGCGAAAGACGCCTTCACGAGATAAGACCAGCTTTACCGGCCGATCCACAACCTTGGCTGCCAGGACGCATAGCTGGACATGGCTCCACATGGAGCCTTTACCGCCGAAACCGCCGCCGACAAACGGAGCCAGGACGCGCACGTCTTCTTTATCCAAAGAGAACATTTTGGCGAGTGAATCGGCCACGCCCCGGAGGAATTGAGTCGCATCGTAGACGGTCAGCTTTTTGCCGTTCCAAACGGCCGTGGTCGCGTGGAGTTCGATGGCGTTGTGGTTATAGCGCGGCGTGATGTAGGTGTGGTCGACCTTAAACTTCGCGCTCGCGAGCGCGGCTTCCGCATCGCCCTGCGTGACCTCCGTGTCCTCACCCATCACGCTCTTCGGGACTTCAGCGTGAGCCTTTCCTTCGGCAAACGATGTCTCGGCCGGCTGCTTTCGGTACTCGATCTTTACGAGCGAGGCGGCGTACTCGGCTCGGTCGAGCGTGTCAGCTACAACCACTGCGACCGGCTGCCCATTCCAGAAGATCTCGTCCACGTTCAAAACGTTTGCTTTGCTCCCAGCCGCATCGCTTCCTCCAGTTGGACTAAAGAGCGGGGGATCTTTCATCTTCGGCGCATTCTTGTGCGTAATGACGGCGATTATACCTGCCGCCTTCTCCGCTTCGCTCACGTCGATACGCTTGATTGTCCCTTTGGCGATGGTGCTGTAGACAAGGGATGCGTAGGCGAGATTCTCGAGCGGGTACTCGGCCGCGAACGGCGCAGCGCCTGTGACCTTCTCTCGCCCGTCGAGCCGGTCTACGGGCTTGCCAATGTAGCGGTGTGCCTCGCTGAGCTCATCGCGATTGCGATCGGGCGCAAGCTGCACTACGGCTTGAGTGACTTTAGAGATGATGCTCATTAGGCTGCTCCCTTTTGCGATAGCTCCGTCAGCACGCTGACGATGGTTCGCTTGGCCAGTTCAATCTTGAAGCCGTTGTACTGGAATGGTCTTGCCGATTCGAGCTCGAGCGCTGCTGCCTGCTGAAGCGTCTGCTCGTCACACGTTTTGCCTACCAGAGACTGCTCTGCCGTGAATGCACGCCACGGCTTATGTGCCACGCCACCGAGCGCCAGCCGCACCTGTTTAATAACGCCGTTCTCCACTTCCAATGCGGCCGCAACGGAGACGAGGGCAAAGGCATAACTTGCGCGGTCGCGCACCTTGCGATACAGCGACCTTCGGGCAAACGGAAGTGCTGGAAGATCGACCGATGTGATCAATTCGTCCGGTTTCAGATTCGTATCGAGGTTTGGCGTGTCGCCCGGCAGGCGGTGAAAGTCGACCAGCGGGATGCTGCGTTCCCCACCCTTTCCCGTTACGTGTACGACGGCATCCAACGCCGCCATCGCGACACACATGTCGGATGGATGTGTCGCAATACACTCGGGTGACGTCCCAAGGATGGCGTGAATGCGGTTGAAGCCATCGATGGCGTCGCAACCAGTGCCCGGCTGCCGCTTGTTGCAGTGGGCGGCGCTGTCATAAAAGTAATAGCAACGTGTCCGCTGCATCAGGTTGCCGCCGGTGGTCGCCATGTTTCTCAACTGCGCGGAAGCACCCATCAGGATCGCTTGCGAGAGCACCGGATACCGTTCGCGTACAAGTTTGTTTCCAGCCAAATGACTGTTGCGAACCGAGGCTCCGATGCGCAGTCCTCCATCGGGCAGTTCCTCGATCGCGGTGAGCGGCAGGCGGGTAATGTCGATAAGAGCGTCTGGTTGCTCGATGTTTTCGCGCATCAAGTCGATCAGGTTCGTTCCGCCCCCGAGGAACTTCGCGCTGGGGCTTTGCGAGTGGAGGTTCAAGGCGGATTGCGGATCGCCGGCTCTGGCGTATGAGAAGTTCTTCATTTGCCGGCCTCCTCAAAAACCTGGTGAATCGCATTGGTGATTCCAACGTATGCACCGCAGCGGCAAAGATTTCCGCTCATGCGCTCCTTGATCTCGGCGTCTGAAAACTCGATGAGGACATCGGCCATGCCCTCGGTGACGGCGCTCGGCAATCCGCTCTGGAACTCGCTCATCATTCCTACCGCCGAGCAGATCTGGCCTGGCGTGCAATAGCCGCATTGAAAACCGTCGTGCTTGATGAAAGCAGTTTGGAGAGGGTGCAAACCATCCGCGTTCGCCAAGCCTTCGATCGTTACAATTTTGCGTCCCTCGTATTGGATCGCCAGAGCGAGACATGAGTTGATCCGTTCACCATCCACCAGGACCGTGCATGCTCCACACGCGCCTTGATTACAGCCTTTTTTGGTGCCGGTTAAGCCGATTGTTTCGCGCAAGGCGTCGAGCAGCGAGACGCGCGCTTCGAGCTGCAGGTTGTGATCGATTCCGTTGACATGCAACGCAACCGTATGCGCTACGCCAGTAAGTTCCATTGCACCTGCTCCTAATCTTTTTGCGACTCGACGGTACTACCCACGGAAATTCGTTATACCGTCATTTCTTCGATGCAAAGCAACGGGCGAAATCACCACACAGTTTTCACACCGCCATCGACCAGCAACTCCACTCTGGTGCACCACGTCGAAGGCCCTGCGCTATCATGACCGTTGCGGGTCAAGCCACTTGGCCCGGGCGGAGATCGCGTGAAAGCTGAGCTGCCCCCAAAGCCCGAGCAAGAGTCAGCCCCAGAGCCAGGCGTCCCCGAAAATGGCATTGCTGAGCAAAGGGTCCCAGACAACGGCATCGCTGACAATGGTGTCGCTGACAGCGGCACGCCTGACAGCTTTGAGGGCGATTACCGGCCCTCCTCCGCGGAGGGTGCGGCGCAGGTCCGGGTGCGCGAAGACCCTATCCAGATCGGCTTCCTCATGCGTCTGGCCAACGCGCTCAACTCCACGCTCGACCTCCAGACGCTGATGCACCAGACGGCCGAGCTGGTGCGCGCCGTCGTCGACTACCGTATCTTCGCCATCCTGCTCTTGAACGAGCGCACCAACGACCTGCGCATGCGCTTCCAGATCGGCCACTCGCCGGAGATGGAGCGCAAGCGGATACGGCTGGGCGAGGGCATCGTGGGTGAGGCCGCGGCGAGCAAGCAGGCCGTGCTGGTCAACGATGTGCGCACGGCGCCCAACTACGTCGCGGCGAACCCCGATGTGCGCTCTGAATTTGCCGTGCCGCTGATCGTGAAAAGCCGGGTCATCGGCGTCATCGATATCGAGAGCGAACACGTCGGCTACTTTCAACCCGAGCAGGTACGGCTGCTGGATCTGACCGCCTCGCGCGTTGCGATCGCCATTGAGAATGCGCGGCTGTACACACGCGTTTCGCGCCAGGCGCAGACGCTTTCGGTGCTCACCGAGATCAGCCGGGACCTCAGCTCGATTCTCGACCTGGACGCGCTGCTGGAGCGCATTGGGCAGTCGCTTCGGCGCCTGATCGACTACCAGATGTTCTCCATCCTGCTGCTGAACGAGCTGGACGGAATGCTGGAGACGAAGTTCGCCGTGCGCTTCGGCGAGCGCTTCGAACCGCACGAACGCATTCCGCTCGACCGCGGACTGGTGGGGACCGCCGCGCGTACGCGTGTGCCGGTGCACTCTTCCGACGTGCGCCGCGACCCGCGCTACCACATGGTCAATCCGCTAACCCGCTCGGAGCTGGCCGTGCCACTCATCTACAAAAGCAAGGTCATCGGGGTGCTCGATCTCGAACACACGCGCGTGAACTTCTTCAATGAAGACCACGAGCGCACTCTGGTCACGCTCGCGGCGCAGATCGCTATCGCCATCGAAAACGCGCGGCTCTACCAGCGCGTTACCCAGCAGGAGCAGCGGCTGGAGCACGACCTGGAGATGGCACGCGAGGTGCAGCTGCGGCTGCTGCCGCAAAAGTGGCCGCAGCATGCGCACGCGGAGTTCGCGACTCGCTTTCTGCCCGCGCGCACCATCGGCGGCGACCTCTATGACTTCCTCCGCTACGACCCAGACCACTCCGGCATCGCGCTGGGCGATGCCAGCGGCAAGGCTGCACCGGCGGCTCTCTATGCAGCGGTGGTCAGCGGCATCATGCGGGCCGCGGCGCCGCAGTGCCCGCACCCGGAAGACATGCTCAAGTTGCTCAACGATTCGCTCGCCGAGCGCCGCGTGGACTCGCAGTACGTGACGATGGTCTTTGCAGTGTGGAACGATGTGAACCAGACGCTGGAGATCGCCAATGCCGGCGCCATCCAGCCGCTTTTCTGCCGCGCGGGCAAGGTGGAAACGGTAAAGGCCGAGGGCTTTCCGCTGGGGCTCTTCCCGGATGTCACCTACGAGCAGTTCACGCTCTCGACGCGCCCCGGCGATATGATCGTCTTCTTCAGCGACGGTATTGCCGATGCACAAAACGCCGCCGGCGAGATGTTCGGCGCCGAACGCCTGGCGGCCCTGGTGCAGACCCACCACACGCGCTCCGCCACCGAGGTCGCCGATGAAATCCTGCTCGAAGTCGGCGACTTTCAAAACGGCTTCGAACGCTTCGACGACGAGACATTAGTGGTGCTGAAGGTACGCCGCGGGGAGGGATAATAGCGGCAGTTCGCCCAGCCTTAACCTAGGGTGAGCTAGAGCGAGTCTTACTCTCTACCCATATTCGACAGCCAACGATCGAAGCTCTTAAGGTTCCAGAATGCGACTCATAGGTACTCATCGCCTCCTAAACGATCCGGCATCTTATCGACGGCGGTGGAACGCTTTGCCAGCCACAGCAATCAGCAGAGCGCATCTGAGAAAGTGGAGGGCGGGATCGGCTGTATGGTCCGTCATCTTTCAGAAATTGCCGGTGCCGTTTGCTTTGCATCCCACTGAGCCCGATTGATGCCCTTGATTACCAGCCAGATCACCCAGTAGCACCATGCCAAGAACATGGGGAGAAGTACATAGGGAACGTCGTACTGCGGGACGGCGACAACTAGGATGTTCTTGGCGATGAAGCCAGCGCCCCCTAGGATAAACAACCCACCAAGCGCGCGCGGCAGGTAGCCGGAACGCAGAATCAGGTACCCGCGCACTACCGCCGCAGTGCCATAAAACATGGCAAAGATGCCGTTGACGTATCCATAAATCGTGAGGCAGAGATAGGTAAGGTTTGCCCTGATCTCCGGCGAGAGAACCCGTGCGACATCTGCGTCCACAGCCGGCAACGCGGCGGCGAAGTAAAAGATTTCTCCGGCTGCATAAACCGACGTCGCTATCAACCCGAAGCACATAGCCAGCAAAGCAAGATTGCGGCTTAGAGGGCGAAGCAGCGCATAGAGCAGGACGTTCAGCGTAATATCGCAGGCAGCTTCGATGAGGTACGCGGCAAAGCTGGCCCGAAAAAGGCCAAGCGAACTGGCCACCTGGTGCGCGGTCCCGGCCACGTTGTTGGGGATGAGCAGCGTGTTTGGCACGTGGGACTCGCCCCATCCGCCTGTCACGATCGTGATGACGTACAGCACCCCGATCCACCGCGCGTATTGCTTTGCTGTGTCTGCGTTCATCGCACGCGCCCCATGTTTCCGTCTGATACGTTCGCCCTCGGCATCCGGTTCCTCAAAGATTGCGAATGCGCCGCACAGTCAATGCTAAGACTCACAGCTCCCAAAACTTACCGCATCGTGATCCTAGATTGCTACAGCTTACGTGTGCCGAGCAGGTCACGCGGGCGCCTCCACCGTGAATCGGAACGATAAACGCGCTTGTGTTAACCGAGCAGGTCGATTCCTAGGTAGTCAGCTTCGCGGACAGGCGATTGCCATTATCAGAAACCGGCTTCGAAGAAGCTGATTCCTGCAGTTGCTTGCTGCTAGCCGACTGATGGGAAGTAAAGGACGCAGCTTGCGCCCGCATCCAGTCGGGCTTAGGCCTTCGACTTCTCAGAGATGCTCTGTGCCTGCCTTAAGAGTCGCCCTCTAACTCATGTCTCGCATACATAAAGGTCTGAAAATCTGCTTCGGTTACTCTGAAACTACACTCATTCCGGAGCACACCCTTGCACGACTCTCCCACCGACCAAGCGATCCAAACCGTTCAAACGATTTACCCCGTTCGCAACCTCATCGGCAGTCTTCGGCTGCCGGGCGATAAGAGCATCTCGCATCGCTATGCACTGCTGGGCACGCTGGCCGAGGGCACCTCGCATTTTGAGAACTTCTCGACCGGCGCGGATTGCGCGAGCAGCCTGGCCTGCGCAGCGGCTTTGGGCGCGACGGTAAAACGTACCGGGGATGCCCCTGGAAGCGCAGTCGAGATCACCGGTTGCTCCGGGCAGTTCTCCGCCCCTGCCGAGCCGCTGGACTGCGGCAACTCCGGCTCGACCATGCGCATGCTGACCGGGCTGCTGGCCGGGCAGCGCAACACCTTCGTCCTAACCGGCGATGCCTCGCTCTCCCGCCGCCCCATGGAGCGCATCCGGCAGCCGCTGAGCGAGATGGGCGCCAGGGTCATGCTGACCGATGGCCATGCCCCGCTTACGGTCGAGGGTGGCCAACTCCATGCTATCGACTACACCACGCCCGTTCCCAGCGCGCAGGTGAAGACGGCAGTGCTCTTCGCCGGCCTGCGTGCGGACGGTACCACGGTGGTGCGCGAGTCTGTCCGCACGCGCGACCACGGCGAACTGGCACTACGCCACTTCGGCGCGCGGGTCGAGCGGGATGAGGACGCAGTCAGCATCCTGGGCGGCCAGCATCTTCGCGCAGTCGACGCGGTGATCCCCGGCGATATCTCCTCGGCGGCCTTCTTCCTGTGCGCTGCCGCCCTCTTCCCGGACTCCGGCCTGGTGCTCGACAACCTGGGCCTGAACCCAACCCGCGCCACGCTACTCGACGTGCTGAGCGGCCTTGGAGCACGCACGGGCGTTCTCAATCTAGAGGAGACCAGCGGCGAACTGGTGGGCACCGTACAGATCATGGCGCCAGCAAGGGGCCTGAGCGGCGCCACAATCGCCGGTCCTCTGGCAGCTCAGTTGATCGATGAACTGCCGGTGCTGGCCGCGATTGCGCCATATTCGAACAACGGCATCCGCATTCGCGATGCGCGCGAGCTGCGGGTGAAAGAGTCCGACCGCATCGCGCTGGTGGCGCAGAACCTGCGCGCCATGGGAGCCGAGGTCCAGGAGTTCGAGGACGGGCTGGACGTGCCCGGCGGCCAGACGCTGCACGGCGCGCAGATCGACTCCGGCGGAGACCACCGCATCGCCATGGCCTTTGCCGTGGCGGCTCTGCGGGCCGAGGGCGCGACGGAGATCCACGGCGCGGAGTCGGTCGCGATCTCCTTCCCGGAGTTCTTCACCCTGCTGCGGCACGTGGCTGTCGAGTAGAGGTAGAGAGCTGAGGGATTTGAAGGGGCGGGACTTAGTCCCGCCATACGCAACCTGCCCAATGCGGCTTAGCCGCTGAGGAGCTGCTGCCCTGCTAGCGATCGGACCCACTGTAGCTGAGCCACAACAATTTCGATGTTGCATGTAGACGGGCTGAAGCCCGTCCACATTGTCTAGGTATCGCCTGATTCTAATGCGGTTGCGGTGGTGTGGTCGGTGGTTGTGTGGCCGGCGGTGGTGTGCTCGGTGGCATCACCGACGGTGGCTTTGCCGGCGCTTGCTGACTCTGCCGTAACTGCTGTTGCTGCGACGGTAGCCCTGCTGCGGGAGCCGTCTTGGGAGCAGGCTCCAGTCCCGGAATCATCAGCTGCTGGTTGATCTTGCCGACCACGGCATCCCCCATGCTCACGCCATATTTCTCGAGCGTGTTGGCCAGGATCTGTTCGAGTCCGGCGCGATCCGTTGCGTACTGGGCGAGAGCCCCGATCACTGTGTTCTGCGAGGCTGCAAGGTTGCGCTCCTGCTGCAGCACATTGGCAGTGGTGGAGGCGCCAAACTTGAACTTTTTCTGTTCGGCATCGAGCGCCTGAGTGTTGTACTCACGCGTGGCCATCGCAGCCTGCACGGCTGCACGGTCATTGGTCAGGGCATACTGGCCGTTGATCACCTGCGTACGGATCTGCACATAGATCTGTTCCAGCCGCAGCTGATTTTGCCGGAACTCCAGTAGTGATCGTGCCTGCACAGACTGGGCGAAACGGTTACGCAGCGGAATTGAGATATTCACGCCCACACCACGGTCGGGCGTCTGATCGACGAATAGGTTGGTGAATACATTGGCGTAGTTGACGGGTGGCACGGCGCACGTGTCGAGGTTGCCTGCTCCGTTGCCAAAGCCGTTGACGCAAGCTGGATTCCGCGCGCCACCAAGCGAACTGGCTCCGTAGAAGCCATACAGGTCCACAGTCGGCAGCAAGCCGTTTTTCACGCCCTTGAGCGTGATCTGGTCGTTTTTCAGGTTCAGGAGGGCCGTCTCCACATCCGGACGATTTTTATAGGCCTGCTGCACCAGATCTTCGACCGAGGCGCTCTCTTCGGGCATCTCGATCAGCGAGACGCGATCCGTGGGGATCACCGGCGCTTGCGAGAGTGTCGGGTCGCTCAGGTTGCGCGTGACCGCCTGCTTCATCAGCAGCTGGTTGTACTCCAGCCTGCTCTGAGACGTGATCAGCGTTTGCTTGTCACTGGCGACTTGGTTGTCGGCATTGAGCACGTCCAACGGAGCGAGAGTTCCGATCTCCAGCTGCTTTCTGTCATCGGACGCTACCTGGGTCGACTGATCGAGCGCCTGCTGCGCGGATTGGACGGATTCATAAGAGCTCACCAGCGTCCAGTAGAGGTTCTCTACCTGGTTGATGGTGTAAAGCAGCTGCAGACGAAAGCCCGCATCCGTAATGCGGCGATCATTGACCGCTTGGACGATGAAGCGCCCGTTCACGCCGGTGCCGAAGCCCTGCAGTAAATGCTGGGTGAGCGTGGCACGGAAGAGCGACTGCAACTGCGGACTGTACTCGCTACGGATGCTGTTGGTCGTGATTCTGGAGTTCTGAAAACCCACTTGCAGGGCCGTGCCAGTGATAAAGCCCTGGTTGTAGGCGAAGTTGTATTCATTTGCGTTCTGTGTCAGCGTCCGGGCGCCGGTGATGAACGCGTTAGGCTCCGGCGTGGTGGCGCGCTCCAGCTGCACCGTGCCAGTCAAGATCGGATCGAACTGCTCTGGCGTGGGACCCGCGCCGTTGGTGGTGAAGGAGAGACCCGACGCACCACTGCCCGCCCCCGCCGCGCCTCCGGTCGTGCCACCCGGGCCGCCGCCGCCCGTAGTCGATATCGAACCGGTGCCGCCCTGCGTACCTGTGACCAGACCCGAAGGAGCGCCCAGAAGACCCTGGCCGGAACGCGCCCGCAGGATGTCCGTATCGGCGATGTCCAGGTTGTAGCGGGCGATCGCGATGTCGTAGTTGTTTTCAAGCGCGAGCGCGATCGCATCCGACAGCCCAAGATAGATCTTTCCGTCGCGCAGCAGGTCCTCGATGCGCGGCGTGTTGGTCACTCGCGGCAGACTGGACGAGGTGGAAAGGTAAGGCGCGATCGGATTTGGGAAGTGCGAAGGGGAGCGCTGGTAATCGCGGAGGCCGGGCCGCATGTAGAGCGGCTGCGTCGGATTGGGCGCCGGCTCCGCAGGCAGGCCTGCCGTGGGCGAAGAGGTAGTTGGGTTGGGCGCCTGCCCTGCCTGCGCCAGAGTGTACGGGGCGCACGAGGAGAGCACGAGCGAGGCCACGAGCGAGCCTGCAGAGAGCCGCGTCGCCGCTGTCTGGGCCAGTTTGCACTTCGCTCGGGATTCGTCTTTCTGGCTTGCTACGTTCCTGTATTCGTCTTTCCTGGATTGGGTTCTTCTGGGCTCGCTCTCGTGGTGCCCAGCCAGTCCGGGCAGCTGCATGGTTCGTGTGGCTACTTCCGTGATTCTCCGTCGAAACTGAAACGCCATTCGCCCCTTCTCCAATGCCCAAAAACGCATTACCGCCAAACGCATTCCCCGCCCTAATCCCTAGGTTCAGGGCGTTGTCTGCCCACCAGCAGCGATCTGGTGCGCGTCCACTTTCGAAAGCGCCACTCTGTCCCTTGCTGGTACGTAACCCAACCGAATATGTTCCCGCAAATTTGGGTTACGCGCCCCGAAATCACTCTTTCGCTCGGGAAAGCCGAGTATATCTCAGCCCTTGTGACAGACCTGCGTCAGCGGTGATGCAGACCTGTAGCGGCAGTGATCAAGACGGATGATCTATCCTCGGGCTGCGCTATCCTCCAACTGCACATGGATTTCCAATCGCTCCCACATATTCAACCGCCTCCGGGCGCCCAGCGGTGGAAGCTCACGCTCTCCTATGACGGCACGGACTTCCGTGGCTGGCAGGTGCAACCGGGTGCGCAGACCGTCCAGGGAGTGCTTGCCGCCGCCCTCCACCGGGTGACCGGAGAATCCGTGCTGCCGCAAGGATCCGGACGCACCGATGCGGGCGTGCATGCGCTGGCGCAGGTGGCCAGCGTCGATCTTCGGGCTCCTATACCGCCGGCCAACCTGCAGCGTGCGCTTAACCGTGCGCTTCCCGCTGCGGTCCGCGTGCTCGCAGCGGAGCACGCCGCTGCGGGCTTTCATGCGCGGCACAGCGCCGTCGGCAAAACCTACGAGTACCGCGTCCTCAGTCTTGATGCGCGGCGCGGCGAACTTTGTTCGCCCTTTCTTGCGCGCTATGTCTTCACGCAGGACTGGAAGCTCGACCATGCCGCCATGCAGGCAGCAGCAGCAGCCGTCCTCGGGGAGCACGACTTCACCTCCTTCGCTGCCTTCGATCCGGACCGCGCGCAACGCGCGGACACCACAGATCCGCCGACCAATATTCGGATGGTTACGGCTTCGGCCTGGTCGGAGCGCGCCGGCCTCCTGGTATACACCGTGAGCGGCACGGGCTTCCTCCACCACATGGTCCGCAACCTGGTGGGCACCTGTCTTGAAGTCGGCTGCGGGCAGCGCACTCCCACAGATATGCCTGCGATCTTCGCGGCGCGGGACCGCGCGGCCGCCGGGGCCACCGCCCCTGCACGTGGACTGTTTTTGCGCGAGGTCGCATACCCAGACACATTCCCCGCCGCTGATAGCGACTGCCACTAAACCAATCACAGACGCCCCAGAACACGCACAGAAACACCAACCGCCTGCGATGCTACCCTCTTCTTTCGGAGATGGCGTCTTCCTTCACCCGCTCGGCCTTTGCCCGCGTCAGCCAACTGGCGGCGCAGCGGCGCGTCCATCAGGCCTTCCGTTGGTTCCACCTGAACGATGGCCGGCTGCTGGAATGGCAGGCAGCGATCACCGCTATCCCCGCGCCTCCCTTTGGCGAGGCCGCGCGCGCGCAGTGGCTCCAGGCGCAGTTCCTCGCCATCGGTCTCGCAGAGGTCGAGATCGACGCGGAAGGCAACGTGCTGGGCCGTCTCTCTCCAGCCACCGCCTCCTCTCTTTCCCAGAGTTCGCCGCGTGATGCGGTAGTGCTTTCAGCTCATATCGATACGGTCTTCCCTCCCGACACCCCCATCGCTCCTCAAATCTCCGGCAAACGCCTTACCGCACCCGGCGCCTGTGACAACGCGGCGGGCGTCACTGGCCTGCTCGCCGTGGCATCGGCCCTGATCGACGCGGAGATTGATCTCGGCTGTGACCTTCTCTTTATCGGCAATGTGGGCGAAGAGGGTGAGGGCGATCTACGCGGAATGCGTCATTTTTATACGGCGTTCCCCAACCGGGAACTGATCGTCGCGCATCTCGTGCTCGATGGCGCGGGCACGGAGGTCGCCGTCACAGAAGCCCTGGGCAGCCGCCGCTTTCTGGTCACCGTCACCGGTCCCGGCGGCCACTCCTGGACGGATGCCGGCGCACCCAACCCGATCGCCATCCTCAGCTCGGCCATCGCGGAGCTCGCCGGACTGACGCTGCCATCCGCACCACGTACCACGCTGAATATCGGCACCATCGAGGGCGGCAGCTCGGTCAATGCCATTCCCGAAAGCGCCGCCGCACGCTTCGATCTACGCTCCACCAGTCCGGAGCAGATGATCCGCCTGGAGACCGAGCTGCACCGGGCGGTTGAGGAAGCCGTGATGCGCGCCAATGCCGCCGCTCCCGTGCGATCTGGAAGCCGGAGCCGTTCCCCAGCCGCTGCCTTTACCGGAGCCGCCTTTATTGGGGCTGCCAGCTACAACGGTGCCGCCAGCTACAACATAAACCGCATCGGCGACCGTCCGGCGGGGCGACTGCCTGAGGATTCCACTCTCTTTGAGTCCTTACGCGCGGTCGACCGGCACCTGTCCATTCACACCGAGGTGCGCGTAGCCTCGACGGACGCTAACATCCCGCTCTCACTGGGCGTTCCTGCCGTCAGTCTTGGCGCAGGTGGCGAGGGCGGCGGCATACACACGCGCAACGAATGGTATGACGCTACAAATCGCGAGCTCGCGCTCAAGCGCATTCTGCTGCTGCTGCTCGAAGTGGCCGATTGCGGCGACCTCAGCTAAGCAGACCCGCTCGCCGCGAACGCGTCCCGCAGAAAATCACGGCTGATACACTCCCGCACATGCGCCTCTTTGCCCTGCTCGCGCTGCTCCCTCTGGCCGCAACCGCCCATGCGCAATCGAGCCAGCCGGCCGACGCCATTTACTATCACGGCGATATTCTGACCGGCATTGGCCTGAACGCTGCCGCGCCTGAGCGCGTGACGGCCATTGCGGTGCGCGGGGGGGTAATCGCCGCCACGGGCACGGATGCCGCCGTTCTGAAGCTGAAAGGGCCGAAGACCCAGCTCATCGATCTGGCCGGCGCCTTCGCCATGCCCGGCATCAACGACGCGCATACCCACATGGCAGAGGCCGGGCAGCGCAAGCTCTCGGTCGATCTCACGGGGAGCCGCTCGCTCCCGGAGATGAAGGAGCGCGTTGCGACCGCGGCACACTCCGCGCCACCTGGCAAGTGGCTGACCGGCGGAGGCTGGGACCACACGCTCTGGGCGACTCGGACCCTGCCCACCCGCGCGGACCTCGATGCAGTGACCGGCGATCATCCCGCGGCGTTCAGCCGTGTGGACGGCCACATTCTTGTCGCAAACTCCGCTGCCTTACGCGCCGCTGGCGTGACCGGTGCGACACCCGACCCGCAGGGCGGCAAAATCGACAAAGATGGGAGCGGGCAACCGACCGGCATCGTCCGCGACACGGCGACGGCACAGATCTACAAGGCCGTCCCGCCGCCCACACAAGAGGAAAGAAGGCGCGCGTTGGAACTCGCGCTGGCCGATGCCGCCGCCCACGGCGTTACCAGCGTGCAGGACAACTCCCCCTGGGAGGACTTCCTGGTCTTAGAAGAGTTGGAGCGCGCCGGACACTTGCCCGTGCGCGTCTCCGAATGGCTGGCCTTTAACGACCCTGTCGCTACGCTTGAGGCGCATCGGGCGGCGCACCAGGCGGGTGACCGCATGCTGCACACCGGCATGCTCAAGGGCTTCATGGATGGGTCTTTGGGATCCAGAACGGCCGCGCTGAACGCGCCCTATAGCGACGATCCGGGAAACAGCGGGCTGCCCTACTACAAGCAACCCGAGCTCGACGCAATGGCGAAGGAGCGTGCCGCTGCCCGCTTTCAGATTGGCTTGCATGCGATAGGCGATCGAGCGGTAGGTATGGCGCTGAACGCCTTCACCGCCGCTGACCCGGTCTGGAAATCCGAAGATACGCGCACGTCCGGCGATCCATCCAGCGGCGACGCGCAAACAGTGATCGATCACCTAAAAGAACGCCCTCGCATCGAGCATTCGCAAGTCGCCGACCCCAAGGACTTCGACCGTTACAAGCAGCTCAATGTCATCGCCTCCATGCAGCCCAACCATCTGCTTACCGACATGGCCTGGGCCGAAGCCCGCCTCGGCCCGGCGCGCGCCCGCTACTCCTACGCCTGGAAGAGCTTCCTCGACCATGGCGTGCCGCTCGCCTTTGGGACGGATTACCCGGTCGAGCCCATCACGCCCTTTCGCGGCATCTACTCCGCGGTCACGCGTATGAACGAAGCCGGGACACAGACATACTTCCCCGAGGAAAAGCTGACCATCGGCCAGGCTCTATACGCCTATACGCAAGGGTCGGCTTACGCCGAGTTTTCTGAGAGCTACAAAGGGAAGCTCGCGCCCGGCTTTGTCGCCGATTTCATTGTGCTCGACCGCGATCTCACCCGCATTCCACCGCGCGATATCCTCGGCGCCCAGGTGCTGCGCACCGTCGCGGGTGGCAAGCCTGTCTATTTCGCGAATGTGAAGGCGCGCTAGAATTGTCGCATTGGAGGCGGCATGGCAACGACGACATCCATCCCCATCGAGGTGTACCTCAAGACCTCCTACCATCCCGATTGCGACTACATTGATGGCGAGGTAGAGGAGCGGAACTTGGGCGAACGGGAACACGCACGGTTACAAATGGCAATTGCAGGCTTTTTTTATGCACGGGCTAAGGAGTGGAATGTCGACGTTCTACCGGAGCAGCGCGTCCGTGTGTCGCCAATTAAGGTGCGCATACCTGACGTCTGCATCATCCGGCTCGATCTTCCATACGAGCGCGTCATTACCGTCCCGCCACTTGTCGTAGTTGAAGTCCTCTCGCCAGAGGACCGCGTGCGACGATACAACGAGAGACTGGAAGATTATCGCGGGATGGGTGTCAAGAACATCTGGGTGGTCGACCCGGAAACCCGCACCGGCTATGACTGGAACGCAGGCTGGCACGAGACCGAGCACTTCCACGCGGAAGGGACGCCGGTTCACCTCGACCTCCCGGCCATCTTCGCGGGCCTGCCGCAGTAGCTCACGACCGGCAGCGTCGCACCACCCACCCCATGTCCCGTTCAGCAAAAGCGCACCTGCTCCTGCTGCTCACCGTCGCGGTCTGGGGAGCGACCTTTGTCATCGTCAAAGATGCGCTTGCGGATACCTCGCCGCTACTCTTCAACTTTCTCCGCATGGCGATCGCGACTCTCGCCCTGGCGGCTGTCTATCATCGCCAGCTGCGGTCCTATCACCTTCTCACCCGGGCTCACGTAATTGCCGGAGCTGTTGTGGGGCTATGCCTGGCAATGGGCTATCAGTTCCAGACCGTCGGTTTGGCACGCACCACGCCAGCTAAATCCGCCTTCATCACCGGCCTGGTCGTTGTGCTGGTGCCGCTGCTCTCCGCCGTTCCCTTTCTCCGTTCACCCGGCCTGCGGGGACCACGCCCCAACGCAATCGCCGGGGCGGTTCTCGCCTTCGCCGGCATACTGCTGCTGACCACGCCCCCGCACACCGCCTGGCGGTCGCTCTTTGCGACGATCACGCTGGGCGATTGGCTTACCCTGGTCTGCGCGCTCGGCTTCGCGCTTCATGTGCTTGCGCTGGCCCACTATGCGCCGCGCATACCACTGGCTCCATTGACTATATTGCAGATCGGCTTCTGCGCGCTCTACATGGCGATCACGCTGCCCCTCTTCGAACACCCCTTCCTCCACCTCACGCCGCGTCTGGTCTTTGCGCTGCTCGCCGCGGCGCTGCTAGCAACAGCAGCCGCGTTCACCGTGCAGTCATGGGCACAACAACGTATGCCCGCCACGCACACGGCGCTCATTCTCGCGCTGGAGCCAGTCTTCGCTTCCCTCACCGCCTTCTTCTTTCTTGGCGAATACCTCTCAGCCCGGGCGGCCGCCGGAGCCGCGCTGATCCTCACCGGCATCGCACTCACTGAATTGGCACCGCTGCGCGGCACGCCCACCGCGCACGAGGGCATGCAGCTCAAATAGAGCTTCGCGGCAATATAGTTTCAGGCGGTTGCCCTGAGACGGAATTCTCCATCTCGCGTCTAATCAACCAAGTCATGCAGTTGCCCGTCAACTAAGCCAGGCAAATGCCGGACCGGCGTACCCCTCTCGCTATACTGCAGATGGGGAATAAATTTAAGCATTGAGAGTACCTCCGAGCCCGCGTAGAAAGCCCGGCTCCAGAGCTGTTCCAGAAAAGACGCTGTTTCAGAAAAGACGAGGTTAGACCTGCATGAATTCTCTGCTAGGGCGGCTCAGATTGAACCGTCTCGCTCCCATCTTCGTAATCCTCGTGACGCTCACCGCCGGTATCCTTATCGGCTCCGTAGCCGTGCATGGCGTCAAGGGCAAAGAGGGTCAGGTGAACAGCTCTGACGCCACCCCCCTCAAGATACCGAATCCAGTCCAGCTCTCCAACCAGTTCTCGCAGATCGCGAAAGAGGTGGGCCCGGCGGTCGTTAATATCAACACCGAGCAGATCCCGCATCAAGCCGCCAATCGCAGCCGCCGTCGCGGTATGCACCCCATGCCGCAGGATCCCCCGGACAACGGCAACGGTGATAACGGAGACGGCGGTGATCAGGGGCAGGACCAGGGTCCCGGCCAGGGAGGTCAGGGTGACTTCCAGGACTTCTTCAACCGCTTCTTTGGCGGGCAGGGTGGCGGTGGCGGGCAGGGCCCTGGCATGGGTGGCGATGGCGGTGGCGTGCGCGAGTCGCTCGGCTCCGGCTTTATCGTCGATCCCCGCGGCTACATTCTGACCAACAATCACGTCGTCGACAAGGCCGACAAGATCTACGTCAAGCTCTCGACCGATTCCGATGATTCATTGGACAAGGGCCGCCTCGCAAAGGTGGTGGGCGTCGATCCCGATACCGATGTTGCCGTGATCAAGATCGACACCAATACCCCGCTTCCCACCGTGAAGCTGGGCAACTCCGATTCTGAAGAGGTAGGTGACTGGGTGATCGCACTCGGCAGCCCTTTCGGCCTCTCGAAGACCGTGACGGCCGGCATTGTCTCCGCCAAGAATCGCAGCATTGAGCCTGGAGCCAAGGGGCAGTTCCAGCATTTCATCCAGACCGATGCGGCAATCAACCCCGGCAACTCGGGTGGTCCACTGCTCAACATGAACGGTCAGGTCATCGGCATCAACACTGCGATCTACACACAGTCCGCCGGCTACCAGGGCATCGGCTTCGCCATGCCATCGAATACCGTGATTGCAACCTATAACGACCTCATCGGCCCGGCGCACAAAGTTGTCCGTGGGTCGATCGGCATCAGCTTCCAGCCGCAGCTACCCAGTGCGGTCGGCCGCGTCTATGGCTTCAAGTCAGGCGTGCTGGTCAACAGCGTCTCCAAAAACGGTGGCGCGGAGCAGGCAGGTCTCAAGCCAGGCGACATCATCACTTCTGTGGACGGTCAATCCGTGAAGGATGGCGATGCTCTGGTCACAGTCGTCTCCGCCAAGCATCCGGGTGAGTCGGTCAAGCTCGGTTACATGCGCAACGGGAAGCAGGACACAGCCAACGTCGTCATCCAGGACCGCTCCAAACTCTACCCGGCTCAGGGCAACGGCGGCGAAGCGCAGAACGACAACACTCCCAACACTCCCGACGTAGGCCAGGAGAAGCTCGGCGTCACCGTCACAGCAGTACCGCAGCAGCTTCAATCCAAAGTGCACGGCGTCATCATCCAGGATGTCAAGCCGGGCTCGTTCGCGGACGAAGCGGGTCTGGCTGCGGGCGCGGCGATCACGGAGATCAACAAGATGCCGGTGAACACCAAGGAGGACTTCAATCGCATCGTCTCGGGTTTGAAGTCAGGCCAGGATGTGGTCTTCAAGATGGTAGATCCTCGTGACCCAACCGGTGGTAGCACACTCAGAGGCGGTACCCTTCCGTAAGGAAGCGTTACTTCCGTTCAGGTTACCGGCATCTGCAACTTTAGCGGATGCCGGTTTCCTTCTTCTTGCGTTGTCTTCGCAATGCCGTTACTCTCTCGAAAGTCGGCAAGAAAATTCTTTGACACCAAAGGTACTCAGCATGATTCGAGTCTCCGCGGGCCGCACGCTGGTCCTCATCGCCGCTCTCTCGGTCACCCCGGCATTCGGCAGCCGTACGCACCACGCACCCACCGCAGGCCACGCACACTCCAGCCTAGCGCACCGCGCCCGCAAAGCCTTCGCTAGCCGCCTGGCTCGCGTATCCAAGCCGGTGGGGCAACGCGGCATCGCCCCCGAGCGCGCCACCGAGATCCAGAGCGCGCTGATCCGCGAGAATTACATGAGCGGCACCCCAACTGGCCAGTGGGACACCGAGACCGAAATGGCGATGCAGAAATTCCAGTCCGACCACGGCTGGCAGACCAAGCTCACCCCTGACTCCCGCGCCCTGATCAAGCTGGGCCTGGGCCCGAATGCGAGCACCGGAACACCGGCACCCGTTCCCAGCAACAGCTTCATGCACTCCGGCGCAACGCCAGTGCCCGAATCCGGGACATTGGCGACAATTCACTCGATCGCAAACTAGTTTTAGCTGCTTGGACAGCAAAAGGCCTGAGTAAACACTCAGGCCTTTTCTCTTACTGTAAGCATAATGCTCGTCTTTGCCGCCTCGCTTATCGTGTCGCCCGACGAGTCAATACGGGGAGCCCCCTCCACTTACGAGCTCCATGTAACACCCGAAGGATCTGCAATCCCCCGTCCTTAACTAGGTAGGCGACCACTTTGTGCGGCAGGCCGTTTCATCTCTTCGGTAGCTAATTGGAAAGCTGCTTTCAAGTCGGAAGGGACGCGAAACTGAAATTCTTCTTCTTGAGGATGGCTATCTGTTCCAGGCATTGAGAAACCCTCGCACCCATTGCGAGTCTGCCGAGAGGATGCACTCCAGATGCGCTCGGCAGGTGAAGCGAACTCCTATCCTACTCGGTTGATCGCAGAGCACCTTTCCTACTCTTCCCCCCGCAGCAGATCCTTCATCGTCTCGCGCCGCCGGATGACGCGCGCCCTACGCCCATCCACCAGCACCTCTGCGGCACGCGGACGCGAGTTGTAATTAGAGCTCAGCGACATCCCGTAGGCGCCAGCATCCAGGACGGCAACGAGATCGCCGGCCCTGAGCTCCGCAATGCTGCGGTCGCGGGCGAAAAAGTCCCCCGTCTCACAGACCGGCCCCACGATGTCCGCCACCCACTCGCTTGCCTCTCGGCGTCGCTGCACTGGTACGATTTCGTGGTGCGCCCCGTAGAGCGCTGGACGGATCAAGTCGTTCATGCCGGCATCCGTGACCACGAAGCGCTTGGCGCCGTTTTCCTTCACAAACAAGACGCGGCTGACGAGCGCCCCTGCCTGCGCCACGATGAACCTACCCGGCTCCAGCAAGAGCCTGACCGGCAAATCCCCCAGCGCGCTCTTCAGCGCTGCGGCATACGCTGCGACCTGCGCGTCAGGATCGAAGGCCGCCACATCGATTCCCTCCGTGTAGTCGATCCCCAGGCCACCGCCGGCGTCCACCGAGCGGATCGCGATGCCCTCGCTCCGCAGCTCCCGTACCAGACCGGCAGCGCGGCCTAAAGCCGCTCCAAACGGCTCTGCGCTGCGAATCTGCGAACCAATGTGCACGCTGATACCATACGGCTCCAGCCACTTCGACTTCGCCGCTCGCCGGTACACATCGCCAGCCAACTTGATGTCGATGCCGAACTTATGTTCGCGCAGCCCAGTCGAGATATACGGATGTGTCTCGGCGAAGACATCCGGGTTCACCCGCAGCGCAATCCGTGCCTTGGTCCGCCGCTGGCTCGCGCGTTCGGCCAACAGCTCCAGCTCCGCCTCGCTCTCCACATTAAAGAGCAGAATTCCGGCCCGGAGCGCCTCGTCCATCTCCGCGACGGTCTTGCCCACGCCGGAGAAGACGGTACGCGCGGCCGCCCGCTTGTTCACGCGCAGCACCCGCTCGAGCTCGCCGCCCGAAACGATATCGAAGCCCGCCTTCTCGCCATCCACCAGCTTCAGCAGACCGAGGGTCGAGCTGGCCTTAACGGCATAACACAGCAGGTGATGGCGATCGGCAAAGTGCTTCCGAAAGAGCCGGACTCGCTCGCGGATCTGCTCCGCGCCATACACGTAAAGCGGCGTTCCATGCCGCTCGGCAAGCCGCGCTACCGAGGTGCGATCGCAATAGAGCGAACCACACTTGTCGTAGAAAAACGGCCGGGAAACTTTGCGCTTTTTCGAAGAAGCCAACTGTCGAGGTATCCAGTGCGCGTGAAGTTAGAACACCAGGTGTGACAATAGCATGCGAAGTTGCGGCGGAAGCTTGCGTTACCCTGCGTACATTGCGGTGATTCTGTGAGTTCAGCTCGCAAGAGCTCAGAGTACCCTCATGCTTCCACCTCCCAGGAGACGCCATCCAGGAAACCGCGCAGAATCTTGCCTACGCACTTGGGCCGCTCGTACGGCGCATAGTGACCGGTCTCACTGAGCAGATGAAACTGCGCGTCTGCTATCGCGCTCGCGAGCTCCTGCATCTCCTCGGGAGTTGAGGAGGTGTCTAGTGCACCGGCCAGCACCGCCGTTGGCACCCGGATACTCGCCGCTGTCCCGAGCGAGTCCGGCCGCAATGCGAGCCCGCGCTGGGTCGCCATCACGGCCTCTGGCGTCATCCGTTCCATCATGGCGCGCAGCCGGATCAGGATCGCCGGATCCTCCGCAACACTCGGCTCTCCCACCAAGGTCGCGAGCATGACGTCGAAGAAACCCGCAGTCCCCCGCGCCTCGATCTCCGCGTTCCACCGCTCGCGATTGAGCCGGTTCGCCGCGGTATCGCCCTGCGGCTTGCCGCAACAGAACGCCAGCGCCGTCACCCGCTCCGGCACCTGCCGCCATATCTCGTAGAGAACATAGCTGCCGATCGAGCAGCCCCCAAACGCTGCGCGTTCGATCCCCAGCACGTCGAGCAAGCGCAACACATCCCCTGCCAGCTGCTCGACAGTGAGCACCGCCGGGCTACCCTGCTCCGGACATGCCAGCTCCACTCTACCCAGCTCTGACTGCCCATGCCCGCGCAAGTCCGGCAGCAGCACGCGGTACTTCGGCGCCAGCCACTCCCGCGCCACCGGAAGCCAGAAGCCGTGGTCGACAGGTGTGGGGTGCAGCAGCATAACCGCTGGCCCGCTGCCTACTTCGTCATAAAAGAGTTGCGTGCCGTCCGCTTGATACTTCATGCAATATGCCACCGCGACAGTGATTTGATCGTCGCCATGAATCTCAGGACTGCGGGGGCGGCCGATACTGCGTGGCTACGGGATAGGTCACCGGCTCTTCTGGCGCGACCGCCCATACGACGGCATACGCGACCAGCCCAATGCCGCTGACAAACGCGAGCAGCACGAAGATGACCCGGACCAGCATCGGATCCCAGCCATACAGGTTGGCGATTCCCTGGCAGACGCCCGCGATCTTGCGCCCAGCACGCGGACGCACCAGCTTCCGCTGAGCCGCCGATGGAGGCACCTGCGTTCCGCCAGAGAATGCGCCCCCGGTCGCCTGACCACAGTTTTGGCAGTGGCGCACTCCAGACGCCAAGGGCTGCCCACAGTTGCTGCAAAACGATGCCATATTTACGCTCCAATTAAATTCGTGACGTGGTCCGTAGAACCTATTGCTTAGGATGGCTCGATCTACCCACGAAGAGTGGCTTTGTCATAGGCAATATGCTCTCAGAAGAATTCTGCGTTGTCTCCCGCTCCAGCATATCGATTTTTTGTTCGCCCATTTACCCGTCCTGAACCAGCGGACACGACGATGTTTTAGCTGTGACCAGTACACGCGTCCCGTCCTTTTCCCAGCACCCTACCCTTTGTAAGGAGACTTCATATACTTCTTCGCGTCGTCGGCTTGCGCGGAACCGGGACTCTCATTCAGCACTGCCTCGTACTGCTGCACCGCCTTCTCGCGCTGGTGCAGCAGGTCGTACTCCATGCCTAATCCCAACTGCGCGCGCCGCTTCAGGTCCGGGCTGATGCTGGGCTGCGCCACTGCTCCCCGGAAGGCGGCAGCAGCAGCAGCGGACTGCCCCTGACCGCGCAGCGTCTCCGCCAAGCCGAACCATGCCATCTCCATGTGCGCGTTGGGAAAGTAGCCCGGCTTCTTCGCCTGCTGCAGCAGAGCACGATAGCCCGCAATCGCCTGGTTGGCATCCCCCGCGTCCTTGCGCAGGTTCGCCTCTTCTAGCCAGAAGAGGAAGTCGTGCGGGTACTGGTCTTTTAGCGATTGCGCAACTGCCGCCGCCTGGTCATACTTCCCCTCCCGCCGCAGGAAGAGCGCCAATGCTGTACGTGCTTCCACCGAAGTGATCACGCCGCGCTGCCCCGCATCGCGCAACATCGCAATGCCCTTTTGTTTATCTCCGTGAATGCCAGCGACCCCAGCAAAGAGCTTAAAAGCTCGGGGCAGCGATCCCACAACATACTGGTGGATGCCCACCACCAGCTCGGCATCCACGTAGTTCGGATCCAGTCCCAGCACCTTGTCATCGTCGCCCCGGGCCTGCAGCGCCAAGCGCAGCGCCGCCACATAGCTGTGCTGCACCAGGGCGATGTAGGTCGCCTTCAGGCTTTTGGCCCAGGCACGGGCAAAAAGCGCATCCGCGTCTTTCGAATTATCGACAAGGCGGTCATTCGCCAACCCGATGGCCTTCTCCGACAGCATGTTGACGTCACTGGAAATCGCCTTGTCCTCAGCCACGGGATGCTTGTTGCTCAAGAATCCGTCATGCGCGTACAGTGTCGTATCTAGCAGATCGAGCGCATACAGATTGCGAAAGATCGTGGCATCGAGCACGTAATCCACGGCGATCGGATCGTTCGGATGTTCAGCTTCGATCTTCTGGAATCGCTGAATAGCGCCGTCGTAGTCCAGGTTGTAGAAGTGCGCGAACGCTGTCTCGACCGCGCCACTGCGGTTCAGGGGATTTGTGGTAATGCCCTGCACCGTGGAAGTAGCTCCGTACACAACTGAGGTCATGAAAAGAACAGCCGATATTAAGACAGAACAACAGCAAGTTCTTGCGCGCGTTGACATTCCATACACCATAAAGTGTGACAGTGCTACTGGGATCATTTCCAAGGTAAATGTAGACCGGCGAACAGAGGTGAACGTGGCCGAGCGGGTTCTTCGTGCCAGTCGCAGTAACCCTGAAATGGTTAGACGTGAAAGGACGCACAAGTTTGTTTATGCTGCTTCTTCCAGGAAACATCGTCAAGTGGCCAAATATTGCAGCCCCCCAGACAAACCGGGCGCAGACAAACCGGGAGCGGCTCCATTCTGAGAGTTGGGCGGCTGGCCCCATCCTTTGTGAGCTTTGTTCGTTCAAAGTAGGTGGCAGCAAAGTAGGTGGCAACTCTGCCCATGGAGCGAATCCCCAAGGAATGACCAGATGACCCGCCACGAGATCATTCGCCACGTTGTCATGCAGGCGCACAAAAACGGTTTTGAGTTTCGCACGTGGTTCAAGCTTCACGTCGATCCTGAGTGGACGACCTTTGAAGCAGCCATCGCACTGCTCAGCGACCGGCGCCGCTTTTACATCCTGCTCTTCTCGCACGAGTTCGCCGAGTCGTTCTGGAAGGCTGGCGTGCAGGTGCAATTCATGGTTCCCGCCGTCAGCTACACCCGGCGCGACAACCAGGGCAACATCATCACCGTCCATCGCAAAGCATTCACCCGCCGCACGCTCAAAGCGGACTCCTGGCGCTACCACCTGCGCGAGATGGCCGACTCCCCTCAGCCACTCAAGTACATCCGCCGCTTCATTGTGCTGGCGGAAGACCTGCAATCGCAGTTGCTTCCCGAGACCGGAGATACCAGCGCGGAAGCACCGCCCAGCCAGGTGTGGTGACGCTTTAGGGAATAGGGTGTAGGGAGTAAAAAGCCAAGAATTGGATTCTGAGCCATACCCTCTAACCTGTCTGAAAGCGCCACACCTACTCCCTTTTTTCTATCCCTACTTTTGCAGCCGGAACAGATGATGCATCGGGCCATGCCCCTGGCCGACTGGGTACGCCGACCTCAACGCCACTGTAACGAACGCCTTGGCATTCGCCACCGCACCCGTTGCGGTAAAACCGGCGATCAGCTCTGCTACGAGCGCGGCGGAAAAGGCGCAGCCGGTACCATGCGTCGCGGCCGTCTTCACCAGCTCACCTGAGATCCACTTCCCTGCCTCGCCCGAGTTGGCGTTGCAAAAGGCACCCTCTCCTGGCAGCAGGAAGTCATCCGGCCGTTCCAGATCGCCGCCCGTGACTACCACGTTCAGCTTCGGATTCCCTTGTGCCGCCGCCATCTCCTGCAAGCGCTGGGCCGCCGCCGGAACCTCGGCGCGCCCGGGGATCGCAAGACCGGTAAGCACCCCAAGTTCGTCACGATTCGGTGTGATCCAGCCCAGGATGCCTAGCATACGGTCGCGGAGAAAAGCCACTCCCCCGTCGTCCAGCAGCCGTTTGCCAGAGGAGGAGCAGATCACCGGGTCGAGCACGATGCAGGACCGTGGAGTCCCCGCTCGCTCCAGAAAACTGTGCACCTCGCTGGCAACAGAGAGTGTGCCCAGCATGCCAATCTTTACGCCGGCAAACGGCATGTCCTCGGCGAGGCAGTCGAGTGTCTTCCGCACCAGCTCTGCCCGGACCGGCTCCACTGCCCGGACCCCGAGCGTCGACTGCACCGTCAGCGCCGTGATGCATGCCACCCCATAGACCCCGTGCGCCGCAAAGGTCTTCAGGTCCGCCGTGACCCCGGCACCGCTCGATGGATCGAACCCGGCGATGGTCAGCGCGACTGGAACTCTGCCCGGCTCATGCTGCCCGCCATTAGCCACCTCTTCCCCCTGCCTCGCCGTCGTCTGTTCTTCAGCCTTCACCCAGTCTCCCCCTCAGCTCGATCTGGTGCTCATCAGGTTTCAGAACGTTAGATGACGCGGCGCCGGTCCACCAAAATCGCACGGGGAATCACATAGCAGGCGAGGTATGTACGATTTTCACCAGTGGCCTACCACAGGCGAATGCGCTTGGCAAGCGAATACAAACGTCAAGAGAATCCATGCTTTGTTTGACTTAGGTACATACCATCCCTACAATTCTCTCTAGCCGACTATGAATCTAATCGCAAGGAATACGATTCCATCGCTACGATTTCCGATAGTTGCGGGTGCCGCCCTCGCCGCCGCGCTGCTTCTCTCTCACATCCACACTCAGGCTCCCGTCGCGCACCCTAGCACCGTTGCTGAAACCAAACCAGCCGCCGCTAAGGGAGCGCGCCTCCACTGGTACCAGTTTGGGCGAGCTTCCTGGTACGGGCCTGGCTTTCAAGGTCAGACCACGGCCAGCGGTGAGGCCTTTGACCAGAATGATCTCACCTGCGCGCATCGCAATCTTCCCTTGGGAGCGCTGGTCCGCGTGACCAACCTGAACAATCACCGTTCCGTACTGGTGCGGGTCAATGATCGCGGCCCGGTCCCTGAATCGCGCGTCGTGGACCTCTCCTATGCCGCCGCCCAGAGACTTGGCTTCAGCGTTCGCGGCATTGCCAAGGTCCGGCTTGATCTCATCTCCAGAAAACCCAGTCGCGCTGAGCTCGCCGAGCTTACCTATCCCCGGTTCACTGACCACGAAACTGCTGCTGCCCGCTAGCTTAGCCGGTGAGCCGCCAATTCGTTGCATTCTTGTCATCTTGAGCGCAGCCGAAGGCGGAGTCGAAAGATCTGCTTCATCGGTAGAATCTGGGCAGGATGCTTACTGCGAACTTCCCCGAACCTCTATCCCCGCGTGACCGGCTGATCGTCGCGCTTGATTTCCCTTCCCCCAAGCAAGCCTTTGAACTTGTAGTGCGTTTGGAAGGATCGGTTCGCTGGTTTAAGGTGGGTCTGGAGCTTTATCTCGCCGCCGGGGGCGCCGTTGTCACCGAGCTGAAGCGGCTCGGCTTTTCCGTCTTCCTCGATCTGAAACTCTACGACATTCCCAACACGGTAGCCGGGGCGGTCCGGTCCGTGTCGCGCCTGGGTGCCGACCTGCTTACTATGCACGCTTCCGGAGGGCCGGCCATGCTGAAAGCGGCGGCCGAGGCAGCGTTGAGCACCCCCGGCGCCCCACAACTCCTGGCCGTCACCGTCCTTACCAGCATGGACGCAGATGAGCTGGCAGCAATCGGTGTGAACGTCGCACCCGGCGAGCAGGTCCTGCGCCTGGGCAAACTCGCATTGGAGGCCGGGATACACGGCCTGGTCTGCTCCCCGCAGGAGGCAGCATCGCTGCGCGCCGTACTCGGCCCCGCTCCCCTGCTGGTTACCCCTGGAATCCGCCCCGCCGGCGCCACTATCGGCGACCAGAAACGCATCGCCACCCCCGCGGCAGCACTCCAGGCCGGCGCCAGCTATCTGGTAGTCGGCCGGCCTATCACAGCAGCCGAAGACCCCCGCGCAGCAGCGCAAGCCATTTTGGAGGAAATCTCATAGAGAGTCGCCGCAGCCTTTCAACGAGGCGTGTAGAAGCCCCGATGAGGCCTACTTGCGAGTGGCCGTGACTTGCAGGTATTCGTTGCGGATCAGGATGTGGTTGGCGGAGTCGGGAGCGGCGTTGGCGGTGGCCCAAAGGGATTCGAGATCGGCTGCTAAGGCGAGCTGGCCGGCTGCATCGAGGCGGCTGAAGGCGACCTGCGTAGGGCCGAAGTATTTGCGGAAGAAGGCGACGGCTCCGGCGGGGCTGGTGGGAAGATCGAAGTCAATGGGAATGAGCTCGGTTTGGATATGTGCGAAATCATGAGCGAGGCGCTCGCGAACCGTGGCTTCGTCGCCCCAAAGGACTGGAGGCGCGATGCCCGGCGGTGGTGGGACGTGGCGACCTCCGACTTTGAACATTTGGCCGGAAAAGCTGGCGGGATTCCAATTGGCCATGGCGAGTAGACCGCCAGGCTTCAGCACGCGGGCTAGCTCGGCAGCGACGAGCTCGGGGCGAGGGGCGAACATGGCGCCGAACATTGTGACCACAACGTCGAAGGAGGCGTCGGCATAGGGGAGCTGCTCGGCATCGCCTTCATCAAAGGTACACGTAAGATCTTCGACGGCGGCACGTTCGCGGGCTTGGACGAGGAGGTTGGTAGCAATGTCGACGCCGGTGACGACGGCGCCTTGACGAGCGAGTGGAATGGCTAGGTTGCCGGTGCCGCAGGCGACGTCCAGCACGTGCACGCCAGACGGGATGGCGAGGCGGGTGACAAAGGCCTCGGCACCTGCAGCGACAGTCTTCGCGACGACGCCGAAGTCACCGGCCATCCAGGTGGCGCGCATGGAGTCTTTGATCTGCTGGATAGGAGGCCCGGAAGTATTCATGCGTGTCCTCCGCTTCACAATGTAACGAGATAAAGGTGCTTGAGCAGCAGGTGACGCGTCAAGCTTGGAATGCTCGGAGCGCGGGTGAAACTTGACTTCCGAATCTCCCCGGCTTCGTACCAATGGATCATCCCACCCGAGGTTGACATAATTCCCATCGCTCCAAAATGGAATGGACTTTCTTACCAGCCCTCAGAGAGATACCCTGATCCAAATCTGACCCCCTGCCAGGAGCTCCCATGTCCAAAGATACAGGCCACAGTCGCAGAGCTTTACTGAGGCTAGCCGCACTCAGCCTCGTCGGCATGGCTAGTCCTTCCGCCCGAGCCAGGGATCAATCCCCACGCGAGGTGATTCAGCGGCCAGAGACGCCGGAGGAGGCTTTGGACCTCCTGGTGAAAGGCAACCAGCGCTTTATGGCGCAGAGCCTCATCTCGTTCAAGGAGGATCTGGACATTTTGAAGGCGCATACGGAGGACAAGCAGGAGCCCTTCGCCGCCGTCCTTTCCTGCGCCGATTCTCGCGTACCCGTGGAATTAGTCTTCGACCAGAGCATCGGCCATCTGTTCGTCGTTCGCGTAGGTCACGATGCTGGGAGAGTGAGCAGTATGAATACGCTTCGGAGAGCTGCCCAGTTAAAGCCAACTTGATCGGTCCATCTCAAGTCTGAGTCTCTCCCCTAAAGCTTTTCGTGGAACTCGCAAGCCGAGCAGGAGATATACACTCCACCCGGAGCGCCGCGCTCGCGGTCCTTCACACGCTTCACGATGCGGGTTGGCTTGCTGCACTTCGGACAATCCGTGCTCTTGCTGGTGTCCATCATCTTCTTGCGATCTGCTGTTTTGGCGATCTTGGCCATCTGCTATGTCTCCTGAACAAGCTGGCACGCACGGAAGCGGCCGCCCAAAGTTGCGCGGTCATACACACTATTCTGGGATCGTGGTGAAGCAGCAGTGACGAGGAAGATCCAGAAGGGAGATAGGTCCGCTTCCAAAATTTTACACGAACTTACCCCATCCAAACGCGCTTGACTCAGGCGCCGCCTCCGGTATGCGACGGGACCGACAGCTGCGGGCCTCCCTGAGCCGGCGGAGGCGGGATCGGCGCTGGTTTAGGGCTGCTGGTCGCATTTGGCATTCGCACCGGCTGCATCGGGCTCTGCGGCAGCTCCTCTCCCGGAAGCCGCAGTGAGGGTGCGGACTTGGGTGCACTTTCGCCCGAAGAGTTCTGCCGCGCGTCGCCCATGTAGACCGCATGCTGCCGTTGATCGGCCAGAAAACCATCCGTCTCGTCCTTGTCGCGGATCACCGGTGTCTCCCCTACCGACGCAATCTCCAACCGCGTGACGCGGTTGCCATTGAAGCGGACGAACTCCGTAGGCTTCGGCGCCTCGCCATAGATCCACTCTTCGAACTGCTTGCCGTCCTGCTGTTCGCGCACTTTCTGTGCCGGCTGGCCCACGGCGTAGATCACCATCTTGCGATCCATGCCAACCAGCACCTCATGGTCGAGAATCGCCTTCTTCAACTTTGGCGGCAGCGTCTCGGTATAGGCTTCGACCGGCGTCTTTACATCAAAGTCCAGCACCGGCCGGATCAGCGCCTTCAGCTGATCGCCTGTCATCTCCGGCACATACTTATCGAAGACCAGCGTCAGCCGCGATCCAACCGGCTCCTTGCCGTCATCCTGCACGATCGGCATCGTTTCATAGGGGCTCCCCCCAACGGAGATGTGCCGCAAGATGTTGTGCTTCCGCACCGGCCCGCCATTGAACTCAAAGACAATCCGGTTGGATTCGATCACAAAATTCGAGATAACCACGCGGTCACCCGCCTTGGCCGAGACGCCGGTTCTCTCCAGCGTCTCCGCATACGTCTCGGTGGCGGGCGAGAGCGCGCCATTGGCATGGAGCACCAGGCCGTGCGCTCCCAGCGGCAGAGGCCGTCGTGCAAAGCCCTGCTCTGCAGCAAAGACCGCGATCAGCTCCTGCCGTCCCCGCGCCGTAATAGGCCGCTTCTCCAGCTCAACATCCGTCGGCTTGAAGACAGGAACGCCTGCGAGGTGCTCGTGCTGTATGACAAAGACCTGGCCCCCGGCATACATGCTGCCGGCTAGCGCGAAAGCACCCAACACCCCCGCACACACACTGCTAAAACTTGTCGGGATCCCTCTCCCCGAGCTCGAAGGCGACCGCATACCCACACCTCACGTACCGAAATCATGGCTCCATTCAGCCACACTTGGCAATACCCAAAGCTGCAGGATCATCAACATTGTTGAAGACGTTGAAGATGTGGACAGGGCCAAAATAAAACACCAGCATGTTACAACGTCCTCGCCTGAGTGCACGTGCGCTCCATTCGCTTTTCTTTTTGCTTGACAACCTTAAGCGAAAATCCGAGGATTTCTACGCTGCGGAGTGACCACTTCGCTGCGGGCTTTTCGTGGGGCTCATAGGAGAACGTCCTGCTCCCAGCCGGACGCTCAATACTTTTCAGTTTGTCTCGTTCTAAAACTCAGAGGAGCAATTATGGAAAGGTCTTTAGCGGCTATCCGTGAACTCCATTTAGCGCCAAACGAAGAAGACCGGGAGCTGGTCTTGCTTACCGATGCGAAAACTTCTGCGGCAGTGCTCGCGACCAGGCTCCACACAATCGCTCTCTCGTCTGAGGCCACAAAGCTGCTTAAGCGCGCTTTCTTGGAGCCAGGCACCGTTAGAGTGAAGGACCTTGTTGCAGAACGTGGGAAGGGCAGCGAAGATGCCTTGTCCTGGATAAGGGATTCTTCCAACGACGGGCACTTCCAGCTTGTTGAAGAAGCTCCTTCTAAGACAGCCGAAAAGTCTCGTCCCATTCAAGCCGGTGATTGGATCGCTGCGAAAGACTTCGGCGAAAAACCCGGTGTACCCGTGGAGTATCCCGGCACGGTGACGACAGCGGAGATCAACAAAAGCACCGTCCATTGGTATGTCGGCGATGTCTCACTGGAGGATAAGAACCAGATCCTTGGCGTGGGCACAGAGGCGAGCGTCACAGCGGTAGGCTACATGGGCATAGGGCTTTACCCAAGTCCGGGAGGGCTGTCGCTTGGGGTTCACTGTGGGCGTTGCGGTATGTGCGGGGTGTGTGGCACATGCTCGGCCTGCGGCCTTTGTGGCGGTGTCGATCTTGCAGCTGGACTTATCGCGTTTGATGCCGTGGTTGCAGCGGTCGCCTTCGCAAATGCAAGCTCGGTTTTCGAGGGATTCAGGGCGATTTAGGGATCAGTCCGCCAGGGATTCATAGGAGGTTTTGCGATGGATTTCTACCCGGTACTTAACCCCGGTTATGAGCTTCACCGGACAGCCACAGATTGCACCCTCTTCCACATCGTGAAGGGCAGCGGCCTATCCAAGCGACAGCTCGGTACTGCTGCTTATTCACATTGGAAGGTGCCGCATGCTGTCGCCAGCTATCTAGCAGAATGTGATGGAACAACGTCACACCACGACATCTGCTCCCGGTTGAAGCTTCCGTTTCAGTTGGTCGGCGACAGAATTTGTGAGTATCTAGACAAAGGCATCGGTACGATCACGTGCAAGGATGCCCCTCACGAGAATGCACCGCGCCTGCATCTTACAGGCTCCTTTGACACTTTCGCCCCGCTTCATATGAGCGTGGAGATTACGGATACGTGTAACTTCTTCTGTGATCACTGCTATGTCTCGGCTTCACCGTGGAAGCATGCCCGTGGCGATTACCAGACCACCGTTCAGATGATGTCTGCGATGTGGGATAACGGCGTGAAGGTCATTGAAATCACGGGTGGAGAATGTACAACGCATCCTGATTTCTTTCCCATTCTTGAATTCGCATCCCGACGCTTTCATCTGGTGGCCATTATTAGTAATGGTTATCTCATCGGCACCCGCCAGGATATGGCGGAGCACATCGCATCGTTCGACAACACCTGTGTGCAGATCAGTCTTGATGGAATGCGGGAGTTTCACGACAACTTCCGTAAGAAGAGTGGATCATTCGATGCAGCTACTGAAGCGGTTCGGCGCCTGAAGCGGCGGGGCGTTCTGGTGCGCATTGCCATGAGCGTCACGCCAGAGAACATCGATCAAGTGGAGCCGGTATTCCTGCACGCCAAAGATCTGGGCGTGGATGCCTTTACCCCGGCGGCGATCACGAGCTTTGGCCGTGCAAGCAAACTTGGCATGTGTGCGGAGAAAGATCATGAGTTACAGCATGCTGTCGCCAACCAGCTGAAAGCCTATGCACAGGATCCGCTCTTCGATGCTAATCGTATGGCGCTCGAACATTCGAAGAAAAACAAGGAGATTAATTGTGGCGCCGGATGGCGAACCTTTGCGATGAACGGCGCAACTGGCGAGGTGCGGTCCTGCCTGTTCCTCGCCGATTCCAAAAAGTTCGGCAGTCTGCATCGTGAAGAGTACGGAGCTATCTTCAAGAACCCATATATGGCAATGTTCAAGGCCGCTCCATCTCCCTCGCCAGAGTTGGAGACCTGCCGATCCTGCCAGTACCTGCCCGAGTGCAACGGCTGCTTTGCAAAGGCCTTCCGCGTCTCTGAATCTGACTACCCGGAGTGTCCGTGGCGCCATCGATACTTTCCCGGCATGCACCTATCGCCTTTCGCGGAAGCGTCCAATATCATCCCGCTATCGGCATTAGCCCAGAGCTCACCCGCACTCGCGCAGCCGGTATGACTTCGAAAAGAGGCTTACTAGGAGTGCTTGGGCTGCTCGGCCTGCTTGGTGTTTTCTGGAATCCACTTTTTGGCCTCTTCAGCTTCTTGGGCTTTCTCGGCTTTTTAGCATACGCAAAAAATCCTCCCGCGAGATAAGGTGGCGGGTATTCGCATTCACAGCTGTTTAATCTACCGGGCCTTGGTCCATCTCCAAACCAAATTACCGCTTTTTTCAACGGCTTGTCGACAAGTCAAGACTCTCTGCCCCGAAATGGGCGTTCACTCCGGCGGAGTGAACGCCGGCATACGGCAGTGCGCGTCACTTCACCAGCGACGTGAGGTCGAGTCCTTCCTCTGCGCTGATACTTGGAGCATCCTTCACTGCCCAAACGCCGGCTTTAACCAGCTCGCTCCCGCTTGCATTCAAGCTGTTTGATCCCCGGTCGTTACTTCCTACTCCCCCGGCGGTGGCGCGCTCGCCGGCGGAACCGCGCCAATCTGCACCAGCTTCGGCTCCCCCACCACGGCTGCTTCGCTGGGTCCCATCGCCGCCTCGTGCTGGCGCCGCGCCGCCGCGTCGATATCTACAGGAATGCCTCCAGGCACAATCTCCGGATGAGCATAGTGGTAGGCATAGTCGCGGGTCGCGCGCGTGATCCACCACAGTCCAAAGATCAGGACGAAGACGGCGACGGTGCTGCCCTCCGGGCCATAGTCCCCACCGGTCAGGGAGTAAGGCCCAACGGCGTAGCTCTCGACAAGCGACGAGAAGCGCGTGTACCCGCTGATCGGCAGGCCGAAGAGAATGCCCATCGACGCGTTCCAAAGGAAGTGGAGGCCGATCGGCACCCACAGCGCACGTGTCCGTAGGTACGCAAGACAAAGGACCCAGCTCAACAGGAACGAGGTAAAGACAGCCGCCCGGGGCGCGTCGGCGTTGTAGCGGACCATCGCGAAGATAAGTGACATGAAAAGAGTGGCCAGCGCCGGTCCGACCGCCGCAATCAGCCGCTGAAAGGGATAGCCGCGGAAGACGACCTCATTCGCGACTGCGGCGGCCAACAGCACAAAGATGTCGAAGGGGAGCATCAGCCACTGGTGCGGCGCCGTCCAGAAGCGCACGACCAGGCCACCGATAAAGACAGACGGCAGAATCGTCAGCAACAGCAACCCCCAGCCAACCGCGGCGCCCACTCCGAACTCGCGGCCCCATCCCACTCGCGCGACCAGGCCCACCGCTCGCAGCGGCTCCCGCTCCCGGCTGAAGCTCCGGCCCATGGCGACGTACCCGACCACCAGTAGAAAGACGAGAATGAGCCGGTAGACAGGCTCGTACCACTCGCCCGAGCTCAGCCCGCGCGCGGCATGCTGCGCTACGATCCGCACGAGGAATGCGTAGACCAGCGCCGTAACGAAGATAATGATAATGAAGACACGCGAACGCTGGATGGGAATCTCCGGTAATTCGAGAAATCAACGAGCTGGCTGGGCACCCGGGTAGAAGGCCCCTTAACTACTATAAAACTGTGCCATGGTACGGAACTTGGCACGGCGCTGGGCCACTCGATCTTCCGGTAACAGCGCGGTCAATTCCTTCAAGTGCAACATTAACTTTTTGTCCAACAGTACCGTTGCCTTCTCTGGGTCTGCATGCGCGCCGCCGGCCGGTTCCGGAACAATGTCATCGATGCACCCCAGTGCCTTCACTTGCTCGGCAGAGGTCTTCAGTGCCTCGGCGGCTTTGGCCCGCTTGCTCGCATCCCGCCATAATATAGACGCGCAGCCCTCAGGCGAAATTACCGAATACACCGCGTTCTGCAGCATCAATACGCGGTCGGCAACGGCCAGCGCCAAGGCCCCGCCCGAGCCGCCCTCACCGGTGATGGTCGCGATTGTCGGCACCCGCAGCCGCGACATCTCCCGCAGGTTGCGCGCAATCGCCTCAGCCTGCCCGCGCTCTTCGGCCCCCAGGCCAGGGTTGGCTCCGAGCAGGTCGATAAAGGTAAAGACCGGCCGTCCAAACTTCTCCGCGATCTTCATCGCCCGCAGCGCCTTCCGGTACCCCTCAGGATTTGGCAGACCGAAGTTAAAGCGCACGTTCTCCTTGGTCGTCCGGCCCTTAACATTGGCGATGACCATCACCTCTTCGCCATGGAAGCGGGCCATTTGGCAGCTCATCGCCGGGTCGTCAGCGAAGGATCGGTCGCCGTGAATCTCGCTCAGGTCGGTGAATATCCGCTGGATGAAATCCATGGGAAAGGGCCTCTGAGGATTGCGCGCGATCTCGGTTCTGAGCCATGCCTTTGGCTTAGGCTCCACCGCGCTTGCCTGTACCTGCTCGAGCACGCGTCCTGCGGTCTGATCGGTTATTTCGGTCATCGGTTCCATGCTTCCATCACGATCCTGATTGTAAGGAACCCGCACTCCTCCGACAAATGAGTGATTTAGATCGAGTCATTTATACGGTCTCGACCGAGCGAGCCTCCGGCATCGGGTCCGCTGGGATGAAGCGCCGCCGCAAGCCATCGCGCATGTCCCGCTTGAGCGCGTCCGTCGGCCTCGCCAGCAGCACACCGGCGGTCGCGGCAATCAGCAGCATTCCCCACTTGAACCATGGATTCGCGTGGTCATACGGCACCAGCGCGGCGATCAGCACATAGACAGGAAAGTGGAACAAGTAGAGCGGAAAGGTACCCTCTGCCAGCAGCCGCACCGCCCTTGCCGATCGCGACCGCGCATCCAGCCGCACACGGTCCGCGATCAGCAACAGCCACAGCAGCAAAAACGCTCCAGGCACGCCGACCCGGTAGTAGTCCAGTATCCAGTGCAGGTTGATCGGCCGATAACCATGCGCGAGAAACAGCAAGGTGAGATGATCCTTCGCGGCAAAGATCATGCGCACCACCGGACTCCACAGCATCCACCCAACAATCCCCACGGCGGCAAATCCAAGGCTCTGCGCCCACACACCACCCCGCCCGCTCAGCCGCGCATAGATCTCATACAGCGCGCAGCCCAGCAACCACAATGGCAGCAGCAGGAATATATGAATGCCGCCGACCAACACGATCACTCCCACCCAGAAAAGGCGCCGCACGCCCATCAGGTAAAACGCGCACCCGTAAATCACATAGTAAAAACACTCATACGACAGCGACCAGAAGGGCCCATTCGAAAATAGCGCATAGCTTTTCGACCACACCTGCGAAGTAAACGTTAGATTGGTCACGATCCGCAGCCAGGGCCGGCTGATATCCCCGCTCCACCACGCCATGTAGTAGTGCGGATTGGCGTGATGTGCGATCAGGTCCACGGCGATCGTGAAGACCATCGCCGGAATCGTCACCGAATAGATGCGCGAGGCGCGGTCCACCCAATACTCGCGGATCTCGGCATACTTCAGCCGCGTCACATACCGGATCACAAACCCGGACAGCACAAAAAAGATCGCGACCGACTCAACCGCGTGCACCGTCCAATCCCGCCAGCCGATCGAGAACGGCGCCTGCGTCAGGTGCCCGAACGCCACCAGGATCGACGCCCCAAACCGCACAACGTCCAGCAGCAGCGAACTCGCCAGCGGCAGCTTGCGCACAGGGATGACCTTGCGCAGTGGGGTAGTCATGATGAGCAAGTTTACCCGACGCCGAACTGGCAGCCACGTATACCTGGCGATCCATACTATTCTTTCCCGTCGATAAAGAGCAGAGTTGGTATCTAGTAAGCCCGGCCCAGGCGACGGATACCTTCCAGTGGGCGGGACGGGCGAGTTCATCAGCGGTCCATAAAAGTGGCTTACAAGGTCAAATTACGACAATCGTAAATAACGATTTGGGCCACTTCAAAATCCACACGTCGATAAGCACTCCGAAGTATTCGACTACCGTAATGATCGCGGCGAAATAAGGAGATACTAAACGTAAGAACATTCCTCTGCTGGATATTGATATTTACCAGGATGGAACACTGCCCCCTGAACATTTAAAGAGGTTTCAGACTCTCCGGCGGGAGCCTAGACCAGCGCGCATTCAGCGTGACCCATTTGTATCTGGGAATCCATCGATCAAAATACGGCAGGAAAACGGTACCGGCCTCATGATTCAAATATCACATGCGAGCTATCTTATGAGGCAATTGCGGGCCATAACGCTAAGCACAATAATTCAGCCTATAATTCACTCCCTATTACTCCAGCCCGAGGAATCCGCTTGAACCTGACCCAACGAACACTCACCTCTGCCCTTCTCTTTGCCTCCGCATCTTTCAGCTTCGCGCAACTGCAGGACAGCAAGCCAGACACCGCGCCCATCAACCACCCCGTCCCCACTGTCCAGGACACCGAGACTCCCGCCCAACGCGACGCTCGCATGCAGTGGTGGCGCGAGGCCCGCTTCGGCATGTTCATCCACTGGGGTCTTTATTCCATCCCTGCGGGCACCTGGAACGGCAAACGGATCCCCGGAATCGGCGAGTGGATTATGAATAACGCATCCATTCCCGTGGCCGACTATAAGGCGCTTGCCGCGCAGTTCAACCCCACCGCCTTCAACGCGCAAGAGATCGTCGCCCTCGCAAAATCCGCGGGCATGAAGTACATCGTCATCACCGCCAAGCACCACGACGGCTTCGCCATGTTCGACTCCAAGGCCAACGCCTTCAACATCGTCTCCGCCACTCCCTTCAAACGCGATCCCATCCGCGAGCTCGCCGAGGAGTGCCGGAAGCAAGGACTCAAGCTTGGCTTTTACTACTCGCAGGATCAGGACTGGACCGCCCCTGGCGGCTCCGCCTATAAGACCGGCGGCCATCAGCCTCCCACCTTCCACTGGGACAAGGCACAGGACGGCGATTTCGACACCTATCTCCACACCAAGGCCATCCCGCAGATCAGGGAGCTGCTCACTAACTACGCCGAGTTCCCCGTCGTCGTCTGGTTTGACACTCCGACCAGCAACATGACCCCTGCCCGCGCCGCCGAGATCGTCACCCTCCTCAATCAGCACCCGAACCTTATCTGGAACAACCGGCTCGGCGGCACCTATAAGGGCGACACTGAAACCCCGGAGCAGTTCATTCCGCCGCAGGGCTACCCCGGCCGCGACTGGGAGTCCTGCATGACCATGAACGATACCTGGGGCTACAAGTCCTACGACAACAATTTCAAGTCCACCGAGACGCTCCTCCGCAATCTCATCGACATTGCCAGCAAGGGCGGCAATTACCTGCTCAACATCGGCCCCGATTCCAAAGGCATCGTTCCCACGCCCGAAGTGGACCGTCTCCACCAGATGGGCCAGTGGCTCGCAGTCAACGGCGAAGCCATCTACGCCACCCAACCTACCCTCTTCGGCGCGGAGGCCGGCAGCTTCAGCCCCACAGAAAAAAACACGAACGGCAAGCCGAAGTTCATCGCAGCCTGGAACTGGCGCTCCACTACCTCGCCGGGCAAGATCTACATAGAACTCTTCACCTGGCCTAACGGCTCCTTCCACCTCGACAAGGTGCCCCGTAAAGTTACCGGCGCCTATCTGCTGGCCGACCCATCGCACACCCCCCTAAAACTGACCCAGAACAGCGAGAGCCTCACTGTCCAACTTCCTGCCAAACCGCTGGACCCTATCGCAACCGTGCTGGTGCTCACCACCACGAACACGGCTAAAAATTAGATGGCCGGGGTGCGAAGGCCACTCGCGCCCCGGCCATCTCCGCTGGAACCGACAGTATTACTTCACTATCGCCGAATCCCATTCATCCGGCACTGCCACTCCGCTCTTCGGAAAACGTGCGTCGCCCACGGAGCTACTCTGTATCACCCCAGAAGGAGTTTTGGCCGACGCCAAAGCCTAAAACATGCTCGCGATGGCGAAGCACGCCGTTTTCCTCTTTCAATTTCCCGCAGTCGCCGTCTCTCGCTTACTCCATCTCGAGCAAGAAAAGTCGCGGAATGCAATCAGTTCCCGTTACCTGAGCGTCAGGCGAGCGAGTTTAGACTCGATCAGCTCCGAAACATTCCGATGTTGGCGAGTCCTCGTGTTAACAGTTTATCTTGCCAGTGTAACTTGCAAGTTACGCTGCTGTTTTGTAAGATGAGATTGTCATGCCGCGTAAGACCTTCGACATCGCCGTAAATGACTTTGGCCAGTCCATTGGGCTACTGGTGCGCCGCGCGCGGGCGGCGGCCGCCTCCCATGAGCTTTCATGGACTGAGACTGCCGTCCTGACGCGCCTCGCTAAAGATGGCCCTGCAACCACCGCCGATCTGGCGCGCGCGCAAGGTATGAGACCGCAGTCGATGCGAACCATCATCACAACGCTTGAGGAAATGGGCATGATCGTGCGCAAGCCGCATGCGACGGACGGCCGCCAAGTAAATATTGATCTGACTGCCAAGGGCACTGCCGTGCAGAGGAGCGCGGGCGATGCAAAACGGACGTGGCTGGCGCAAGCCATCGCCCAGCTCGACGAACAGGAGCGAGAGACGCTGTTCGCGGCCGGCAGGATCATCAAGCGCTTGGTGCAAAGTGATCAGCCATGAGGAACGAGCGCAGCTTGTGAGGAAGCCCGCAACCAGTTCGCGTAGACAGAAGACCTCTCACCTTGGGGGTTCGATCTCGCACACCTGGCGAGCGCTGCGACACCGCAACTTTCAGCTCTTCTTCGCTGGTCAGAGCATTTCGGTGATCGGCACCTGGATGACACGGCTGGCGACAACCTGGCTGGTCTATCACCTGAGCCATTCGGCGCTGCTGCTTGGCATCGTCGGTTTCGCGGGGCAGATAGTTTCGTTTGCGCTGGGACCATTTGCGGGCGTCTGGATCGAGCGCCTCGACCGCCGCAAGCTGCTGGTGGGGACACAAGCCGCAGCTGCGGTCCAGTCGCTCGCCATGGCCGCGCTCACTCTGGCACATGTCATCTCCCTCTGGGAGATCATCGCTCTCACCGCTCTGCAGGGCTTAATCAATGCCTTCGACATGCCTGCGCGTCAGTCCTTTCTCGTAGAGATGGTCGAAGATCGAAATGACCTCGGGAATGCCATCGCCATCAATTCTTCGATGGCGAATGGTGCGCGGCTGATCGGTCCGGCACTCGCCGGTCTAGTGATCGCGGCCTTCGGCGAAGGCTGGTGTTTCCTGATCGATGGCGTCAGCTACTTTGCCGTGATCGCATCCTTGCTGCTGATGCGCATCAAGCCCTTAGACATCCACCGCAAAAAAGCCAGCATGTTTGAACAGATGCGCGAGGGCTGGGACTACGTCCGTACCTTTCGACCTATCCGCACCGTACTTCTGCTGTTTTCGCTGATTAGCCTGATGGGCTACTCTTGGACCGTACTCCTGCCGATCTTCGCGGGTCAGGTGCTGCACGGCGGCCCGACCACCCTCGGTTGGCTTACGGGCGCCTCAGGAATCGGTGCGCTCGTGTCGGCGCTTTCCCTTGCGGTCCGCAAGTCGGTCATTGGGCTGACACGCATGCTTCAGATCGCGACCGCGATGCTGGGATGCGCACTGATTCTCTTCGGCCTCTCTTACACGTTGTGGCTGTCGCTTCTATCGATGGTCATCGTCGGCTTCGGCATGATCCAGGCTGCGTCCGTCAGCAATACAATCATCCAGTCGCTGGTTCCCGAAGACAAACGCGCCCGCGTGATGAGCTATTACACCATGGCTTTTTTCGGCGCGGCGCCGTTCGGCAGCCTGCTCGCTGGCGCGCTGGCTCACCGGATAGGAGCATCCCACACTGTCATCCTTACCGGCGCGTTCTGCGTTGCCGGATCGCTCTGGTTCACGTCGAGCTACCGAAAGTCAACGCGGTCATACTGCCGATCTATCAGGAGATGGGCCTGCTCCCTGCGCGCGACATAGACCTGATTTCCGAAGAGCAAGAGCCGGCAATACAACCCTTCTAAGGAACTCCGCCGAAAGGAAAACCACAATGAACTGGTATGAATACATCGCTTGCTTCTTCGCCGGAATGTTTCTCGCGAATGGCGTGCCTCACTTTGTGCATGGCACTTCTGGTGAGCGTTTTCCGACGCCCTTCGCTCACCCTCCCGGAAAAGGAGTGTCGTCGCCAACGGTGAACGTTGTTTGGGCACTATTCAATCTGGTCGTCGGTTACATCCTGTTTCGGGTCGGAAAGGTTTCGAGCGGAGACAACTCAGCACTTGTTATTTTCTTCGCAGGCATCGTTGCTATAAGCACAACATTGAGCGTGCAATTTGCAAAGAAACAAGCCAAGTAGCCGCCTGAGCGAAAACTAGCGCGATGTGCCACACCCCCACCAAAGGAAAAACTATGCCTCTCACAAAACTCGACGACAACCCTGCCTTGATCGTGATTGACCTGCAAAAAGGCATCGCTGCCTTACCAACCGTCCACCCTGTTAGCGAGATCATCGGCCGAGCTGCCCATCTCGCGCGCGCTTTCCGTGAGCGAGGCCTGCCGGTCGTTCTTGTTAACGTAACGGGTGGAGCACCGGGCCGGACTGACCCCGGACGCCCCAGCTTTCCGCGTCCGGCCGACTGGACCGTGCTTGTTCCTGAATTAGAGCAGCACCCCGATGATCACATAATTAGCAAGCAACGACCGGGCGCGTTCATCGGCACATTATTGGATGAAATCTTACGTCAGAGCGGCGTGACCCAGGTCTTCCTGGCGGGCATCGCAACCAGTCTCGGTGTGGAGTCGACGGCGCGCAGCGCCTACGACCTCGGCTACAACATTGTGCTTGTCGTGGATGCGATGACGGACCGGGACGCGGAGGCTCACCGTCATAGCGTCGAGATGATTTTTCCCCGGCTAGGCGAGACGGACACAACCGACAACGTGTTGAAGCTGTTGCGCGGCTGAAGGGGTGACTATGCCAGGTCCCAGCCACTTCATAGATCATTCAGCAAAATCGTCTAGAAATTTGAGCCTGCAGGGGAGAGTATTCCAAGGCGTGTTCCTTTGAAGTGGGTCGAGTGTGGCGATCATAGAATTGGCCCTGCGAGTCTATATGGAGCCAGCCATATGTCTGAATATGCTGGTAGATCTGGATGTCTCCGGTCTCGCGCTTCCATTCGTATCCGGCGCTCTAATTTGGTGATGCGTTGTGCAGGGGCGCATAGTGCCGCTGGTCGGCTTCGCTGATTGTCGAAACGGCGGTCGCTGGAGTGTGAAGCTCGTACTGCAACTGCCGTCTCTGCTCTTCGGGGTTTTGCTCGCGGGGAGAGGTGTTCGTCCAAGCTCGCGTCGCACTGAGTATGCGTAAAGAGCATTCAGCATGTCGCGGGTAACCCATACATGGAATAGATTCTGCATGTTGGCAAGTGCGCCCTATACCGGTCCTTATCTGATTACGAACTTGTTGTCGCTGATTGCCGTACTTTCCAAGCCTCAAGGTGGAGGTCACGAGCAAAGTCGCGGTCGAACTTTCGCACGACCTGTTGAATGGAAACCTCGATGTTGCGCTCCTGACCGGCTGCCTGACGCACCCAGGATCACTTCCGTAGTCGTAGCTCGCCAGTCGTTCTTCGTGGCGATTACAAAGTCAATTGTATGGACGCCCTGGATGGTCACGAGTGACACCGTTCTCGCCATTTCAGCGACGGGTTGACTCCTTCCCCGAAGATGGAATTCACCTTCCGCGCACGTTGGGCTCTTCCCAGGACCATCCCGAATAGCCGAAGGGTGTCTTTGCTGAAATGGAATGACCCACACATGCCTCTTTCTCCGTAAGCGGAATTGAACCTTAATATGCGCAAAGATCGCGTCTGTTCAACGCGCTGAGGGGCTTTTCGGGAATAACTTCTGGATTGCCCGTGATTCAGGAAGAATCTGTATCCACCCCGGAAACCTGAGGGCGATGGGCCTGATCTAACTTCCCGAACATACGAATCGATGTCTTGCAGCTTGTCTCTGAAAAGGAAGCATTTTCAAGAGCGATATCGTCTTAGATCATCATTCGTCACGATGTCTCAAGAGCACATCCGAAGACATGGAAGCGATCGCTGGTGTCAGCCATCGGAAGAGCCATGTAGCCGCGAACGCTCCTGCCAACTGGGCCGCTATGAAGGCGAGTGCATCCACTGGCCGGATACCGGCGAAGGTTTTGGAAAAAGACCGGGCAAGCGTCACGGCAGGATTGGCGAAGGATGTGGAAGCGGTAAACCAGTACGCCGCGGTGATATAAGCACCGACACCATAAGGAACCGCCGCCGGGCGGTGCCGCACGCATCCCCAGATGACCGTCAGCAGGCCGAATGTTGCGACGAATTCGCTGAAGACCTGGGCGCCGCCGCTTCTCATGTGCGTCGACATGGAGTAGATGGGTAGCCCGAACATGAGATGGGCAGCGGCGACGCCGGCGAAGGCGCCCGCAATCTGCGCCAGAAGATAGGCGGGAACTTCGCGCCACGCGATGCCACGCTGCCAGGCGTCTGCCAGCGTGACAGCGGGATTGAAGTGCGCGCCGGAAATCGATCCGAATGCCAGGATCAACGCGACCAATGCAGCGCCCGTTGCGATGGTGTTTGCGAGCAGCGCAATGGCGATGTTGCCGCCCGCGAGTTTCTCTCCCATGATGCCCGAGCCGACAACGGCGGCGAGCAAAAAGAGAGTCCCCGCGAATTCAGCAACCGACCGGCGCAGCAGGCTGTGGTTCATAAGCAGCGGTACCTCGGAGACGCTCGGTATTGGGTTAGCAGCGAAGCTTCTGGCCAACGATAATGCCGTAACCCAGTTGCCCGGACTGAACGGCGGCATCCGCGGCGCGGGCAAAATCCTTGGTTGTAGAACAGCAGGTCCATATAAAAATCGTCGCCATCCACCTGGATTCGCTTTTGCCGCGCAATGAACGAGAATCCCGATCCCAACTCCAAAAAGAACGTCTCCAACTCTCGCAAAATCGCGTCTTCGAGGTCGCGTTCCAGGAAGCGATTCGTCAGTCCGAGGAAGTCGAGCACATACGGGTCTTTCAGAAGCAGCGACGGCGCAACTTCGCCTTGGCTGCGCAGAGACGCCAGTTCCTCACGGATCAGCGCGTCCGACTGTTTCGACAGTGCCGTGCGTTCGTAGAGCATCGAGTCGATGCGTTGCTGGAGTGTGCGAACGCTCCAGCCCTCGATCCGGCACATCTCCGCGTAGAAGTCGCGCTGGAAGGGCTTGTTTAACGGCAGCAACTCGCGGAAATGCGACCAACTCAATTGTCGCCACAGCGTGGCGACAGTCTCTTCCTCGGGGAACGGCTCGGCAAATTGCATCATCCGGCGCAGGTTCTTTTCGGTATAGCCTCGTCCATACTCGACTACTAATTGTCGCGACACTGTGGCGACAATCTGCTCACCATAGGCAGCCCGCTCCCCACCTAGGATTTCCATCGACAACCGTTTCCCAATGCGCCAGTACAGGATCGTAAGACCCATATTGGCAGCGACTGCCATCTGCCGCTGCGCATTCGTAATGAGTTCTCGAATGTCTCGGAGAATCTCCTCGGAATGGGTGGAATCAAGTCTTGTCATCTTCCTAGTCTAAAAGTTTCTGAAATGAGATTCTCGCCTGCCTCTCGCGTAGGTCTTCGAGAAAGAGTCCTCATATTCTGTCATCAATTCTCACACTCCTAGTTTCTGGAACCTGCCTGCAGCCGCTGCGCCTCTTCCGTCACCCTCCTCAGCGGGCCCGTTCGAGACTGTTAAGAAACTCTATGCTCGGACCCAGCCCATCGCCGGTCCAACTTCCGAGTTGCCGACAACCCGGAACAAAGTGACGAGAGTTGCATTTGTGGGTGTCTGTTGTAAGCCTTGGGACAGAAAAGCCCCTACCCCACAGCGGCCAGTTCCATCTGATGACCGTAGCTGGCTTGATTGGCGGTCAGAGAACGCGGCGTGCGGCTGCTCCCGTCGCGGCTGTATTGTCTCGGCGAACAGCCCATGACCCTTCTGAAGGCTTTACCGAAGGCACTTTCGGATTCGTAGCCGAGCGATGACGCGACTTCGGAAATAGAATCGTCTGAACTCTTCAGCCTATCGCCGGCCAGCAGCATTCGCCAACGTGTCAGGTACTCCATGGGGGTCGCCCCAACCGTCTCTTTGAACCTTAATGCAAAGATCGATCGCGACATGCCGACGCACTCCGCCAGTTTCTGTAGTGTCCATGGATGCCCTGGATCGTCGTGTATGCACCCATCGCTGCGCTCATCTGTTTATCTGCCAGTGCGAAGAGCCAGCCGACGCCCCCTCTCGCCCCGTCCGCCAGGTGAAGTCGAAGAGCTTGAACGAGCATCATGTAGGCGAGTTGCTGTGCGATCAAAGAGCTGCCCGGCTGCGGATCGCGCAACTCCTCCTTCATGCGTTCCAATGACCAACGCATCGCCGCTTTATCCGACTCTTTCTGGATGTGCACAATGGGCGGCAGAGACTTCAGTAGAACGTCAGCGTGACTGCCGGTAAGGACGAAGTGGCCGCCGACGATATACCGTCCGCCACCTTCATTGTTGGAAACCGCCACCCAACCTTCGCGCTGAGCGGAGTATGTCGAAGTCGACAGGTGTGAGTGACAGATCAGTCGCGAGACAGAAGGGCAGCCCACGCGGCAAAAAGAAAACAGTCCCCGGCAGTGAGGAGCACAGCATCGGGAACGCCTTCCACGGATAGCCAGCATTGGCCAGAAAGCATGGCATAGCACTTGATCCCCTGGTGTTTCAGCCATTGGATAGCTATGTCGCCATCCACCCCAAAGCCGCCTGAGACATAACTTCGGGGTTTCAGCAACGACAACACATCTGAGAGTGGGTCCATGCAGCCTCCGGACGATCGAACCAATAATGCGGACTCTCAGTATAGATCGTATGTGCACTGTGCCCCATCTAGCTAAGGACAGGGCGCGCATGCGACCTCTCATCCGAGGAAACGACTATCCAGCGAAACAAGGACTGCAAGTAGAGTCCTCAACCGAAGTAAAGGAGAATTTCATTATGCGTATTTTTCTCACTGGCGCTACCGGCTTTATCGGTTCAGCCATTATTCCGGAACTCATCAACGCGGGCCATCAGATGCTCGGACTGACGCGGTCGGAGGCGGGCGCCCAGGCTCTCACCGCCGCCGGCGCCGAGGTGCATCGGGGTGATCTTGAAGACCTGGAAAGTCTGCGCCGCGGAGCGGAGATGTCGGACGGCGTCATTCACTGTGGCTTCAATCACGACTTCTCGAATTTCGTCGCGAATTGCGAGCAAGATCGCCGCGTCATCGAGGCGATGGGCTCCGTGCTTGTCGGCTCTGACCGCCCCCTGATCATCACCTCCGGGACTGGAATGGGGAACGCTGTGCCCGGGCAGCCCGCGACCGAAGACAACTTCAATCCCAACCACCCGAATCCCCGTAAAGCTTCAGAATTAGCAGGTATTTCCGTGGCGGACCGCGGCGTGAACGTGTCCGTGGTGCGCCTTCCTCAGGTCCACGACCCAGTCAAGCAGGGCCTCATCACCCCCTTCGTCCAGCTGACCCGTGAGAAGGGAGCCGCGGCGTATGTTGGTGACGGACTCAACCGCTTTCCGGCAGTGCACGTCCTCGATGCTGCCCGTCTCTACAAGTTGGCGTTGGAGAAGCAGGAAGCGGGCAGCAGGTACCACGCGGTTGCTGAAGAGGGAATACCGGTCCGGAACATCGCTGAAGTCATTGGCCGCGGCTTGAAGGTGCCGGTAGTCAGCCTGTCACAGGAGGAGGCGCCAGCTCATTTCGGATGGCTCGCTGCGTTCATGGGTTTCGACATGCCAGCTTCCAGCGCACTGACCCAGGAACGACTGGGATGGCATCCGACCGGCCGTGGATTGATTGCCGATCTCGAACAAATGGACTACTCCAAAGCCTGAACCGACTGCGTACCAGCAGCGCCTTGCGTCGCTGGTGCGCAGTTGCACAACAGAACTCCGACTTCGGCTTTATCCGCTCATACAGTGAGGCGGTCGGTAAGGTGTCGAAGCTCTTCCCCTATGGGAGGATGGCTGGGACCTGCGATGGAGCTAGTCGGCCCGCTTGTTGCTCGCTGGCCGGGGCTTCGGCTTGCTCTTGCCCTTGAGATTGAGCGCCACTGCAGCGCGGATGAGGTCCTTCAAGGCCGCCTCATCGACCTCCTCGCCTTCGTGGATATCGATGGCGCGCCTGGCATTCCCGTCGAGGCTGGAGTTGGATAGACCTGAAGGGTCCTTCAACGCAGCTCCCTGGCAAAGGTCATCTTGACGACGTTCTTGTACGACTCTCCCGTGCAGACGATGCCGCCGTGGGACCAGACGGGAGTCCCCCTCCACTTCCGCTCTTCGACGATCTCAGGGTCTGCCTCGTGTACGATTTCGCGCACTTTCGCGAGCATCTTCCCGCGCCAGTCCCCAAGTTCCTTGATCTTCTCGTCGATGAATGCAGAGGCAGATTCCACCGGGACGGGCCTTTTCATGGACAGCTCCAACTCTCGCACCTAAATTTAGCTGCGCTCAGCGTTACCTGCAACCTCCACAAGTGGAAGCCTCTTCTGGTTCGATAGGAACGGGAAGTTGGCTACTCGACATTGATGATTGCTCACGAGAAGCGCGTTTCTGGGGACTAATGTTGCAAGGTCGGGCTCAAACATGGCGACAACTCGTCAAGTGAATGGCAGAACCCTGGCCCTTTTATTAGGAATCTACTTTGGCTTGCGAGTTTAGAGCTGCCCATAATCAGCCATCAGCCTATTACTTGAAGATGGGTCGAGAAACAGCCAACTGCGGTTGTATCGAGCCTGTCCGTTTGCTAGTTTGACAGGCATGCCGCCGAATGCGCCCGAAAATCTGCGTACGACCATAGAGACAATTTACCGGTCGGAATCGGGCAGAATTGTGGCTACGCTGGTGCGCCTGCTCGGCGATCTCGATCTCGCCGAAGAGGCCATGCACGAGGCTTTCACTGCCGCCCTGGAGAGGTGGCCGCAGAGTGGCCTTCCGGACAAGCCGCGCCCCTGGCTCATATCGGTTGGGCGATTCAAGGCCATCGACGTGATGCGTCGCCGGGGACGCTTCGACGCCGCACAGGGTGACCTGGCACTCCCACTCGAAGCGCGCGTCCATGAAGCGCCTTGGGAAGAGGAGATGGAGGACGATCGACTTCGTCTCATCTTCACCTGCTGCCATCCTGCACTACCATCGGAGGGGCAGGTTGCGCTCACGCTGCGTGAAGTCTGCGGCCTGACCACAGAGGAGATTGCCCGGGCATTTCTCGTTACACCGGCGACGCTTGCTCAACGCATCGTTCGCGCGAAAGCCGTCATCCGCGATAAGGCGATTCCTTACCAAGTGCCCGTGTCGCAGGAATTATCGGCGAGGTTGGGGGCCGTGTTTCAGGTGGTGTACCTGGTCTTCAACGCGGGTTATTCCGCGGAAGCAACAGGAGCTGGATTGAGCCGCGAAGCGATCCGTCTGGGTAGACTGCTCCTGGATGTTCCGGGACCGGACCTTCTCCCGGAACCCGAGGCGTTGGGACTGTTGGGGCTCATGCTGTTGCAGGAATCGCGCCGCTCCGCTCGAAGCTCTGCAGAAGGAGAGCTGATCCTGCTGGACCGGCAGGATCGGTCCCTGTGGAATCGAGATCAGATCGCGGAAGGCATCGCGCTCACCGAGAGCGCTCTCCGATCGCGCCGTTTCGGTGCTTACACCCTGCAGGCGGCCATCGCGGCAGTTCACGCCGAGACTTCCTCGGCGGCGTCCACGGACTGGCGCCAGATCACGCTACTCTACGACCGGCTGATTCTGGTTCAGCCATCTCCGGTCGTGGAACTCAACCGTGCCGTTGCAATCGCCATGTACAAGGGTCCGGCGCAGGGGCTTTGTCTCATCGATGACCTTCTGGCGCGCGACGAACTCGCCAAGTATCCTCTCGCATACTCCGCCCGTGCGGATCTGTGCCGCAGGCTAGGGCGGCTTCCGGAGGCCCGTGCTTCGTACGAGAAGGCGCTTGCCCTGGTTCCCGATGGGGCTCGGCAGGAGCCGGAGCGTCGTTTCCTTTCGGGGCGGCTCCGGGAATTGAAATAAAACTAGCTCTGCTGTCGATTTCCTCTCCGCCCAACGACTATGGGTGAACGATCCAGTGCGCGGGTGGCGCTGCTGGCAACCAACCTAAGGAGAGACATATGAAATACATCTGTCTGGGATACTACGAGCCTGCAAAACACGCAGCCATGACCGAGGAAGAGCGAAACGCAATGTTCGACGAATGCTTTGAGTACGACGACCATCTGCGCGCCAACGGGCACTTTGCTACTGGAGAAGCTCTTCAGCCTCCTGAAACTGCGCTAACCGTGTATTGGAAGAACGGCAAAGTCGCGACCACAGACGGTCCCTATGCGGAGACCAAGGAAGCGCTCGGTGGCATTCTCGTGCTTGAGGCGCGGGACATGAATCATGCCATTCAACTTATGTCGCAGCATCCGTCCATGAAGTATGGGTCGTTCTTCGACATACGTCCAACTTTCGATATGAATGAAATGATTCAGGAGAGCGAGCAGCGACGGCGCAAGCTCACTGCACGCTGAAGCACCGGCCGAGAGCAGAGTTATGAAGATCATCGCTGGGATCTGTTGGCGGCGAGCGAATTTGGGCCGTTGAGGTTGGCTGAAGCTGTCGCGGCTTCGGGCCAAAGCTACGAAAAGTCAGTACAACCAGAATGAGGGAGAGGATTGGGATGTCAAAGGTTCGGGTCGCTGGATTTGGTGTTTCGTTGGACGGTTTCGGCGCGGGGATCGAACAGAGCCTGGATGATCCGCTGGGGAAGCGGGCACCAGAGATGTTTCAGTGGTTCTTTCATACGAAGACCTTTTGTTCCATGGTCGGGAAGGAGGGGGGAACCACAGGAGATGTGGACGATATGTTTGCTCAGCGGTCGATGGAGAATTTCGGTGCCTTCATCCTCGGCCGCAATATGTTCGGTCCGGTCCGCGGCCCATGGCCAGACGACTCATGGAAGGGCTGGTGGGGTGATGATCCGCCGTATCACGCCCCCACCTTCGTTCTCACGCATTACAAGCGTGAATCTCTGGTGATGGAAGGTGGAACCACCTTCCACTTCGTGACGGGCGGATTTGAGGAGGCGCTGGTCCTCGCGAAGAAGTCTGCCGGCAGCAAAGACGTCAAGATCGGAGGCGGCGTGGCCACGGTGCGGCAGTATCTGGGAGCCGGCCTGATCGACGCTCTCCACATCGTGTCGGCACCCGTTCTTCTTGGTCAAGGAGAGTTGCTGTTCGATGGTCTGGACCTTCATGCGTTGGGATTCTCTGTAATCGAACGCAAGACTTCGGAATACGCGACCCACCTTGTGCTCGAAAAAGCGTAGAGGCAGGGCTTCCTGCAAGGGCTTCCTCGCGTGGGAGCAAGGCGCGATGTGAGGAGGGTGCGCCACAAACACCAGTGGCCGAGAGTCGGCGAGGCTTTCGGTTTCTTTAAGCCGGCAAGTTGACGAGAAACGGCCAAACCGGACACTCGACGCCCACAAGTCGTTCACCGACACGAATTCCCCGCCTCAGTTGGTGATAATTTGCCAATGCGCTCACCGACACCGGCTCAGTCCCGAGAAGTCGCATTATGGGAAGTGATCCGGGTCACTTGCGAGTGACGGGCAACTCGGAGGTCACCTCCGGTCGCCACGATAGGGGCGATTCTTACTAACGCCCACCAGCACAGCGATCCTGTGCCGCTAGAAAACTGTGAAGCGGCAGGCATGGTGCCGCATGTTCCGGTCATGCGCACAGTCAATAATCAGGGCGATGGCAGCTTGTTCGGGCGCAAGGACTTCCGCTATGAACCTGATACCGATACCTATGTCTGTCCTGGCAACAAGAGGCTGCTGCGCAAGAACACCGATCATAAAGATCGTTACATCATGTACAGGGCTTCGGCTGGCGACTGCGGTACCTGTTCGCTGAAGTTACGCTGCACACAGGCCCCGAGACGTGGCTTGGCTCGCCATCTGTATGAAGACGCGTTGAACCGGATGCAGGAGCGGGTGACATCAGAAGCGATGAGGCTGCGTCGATGCACTGTTGAACATACCTTCGCGACGATTATGTACCGCATCTTCGGGCATCCACGTCTACTGATGGCGGCAGGAGCAGCGCAAGCAGCAGTTCGAGAAGGAGCAGGCGGAGTACGAAGCCGAGCGCAACCGCAAAGCCGAGGTGATGAAAACCCGCGAAGCCATCTTTAACCGCATTCTTGACAACGCCCCAGCCATGTTCACCTCTGCGCAACTGAGGGTCTTCCTCCGCGCCCTCATCAGCCTCGACCCCTATGACTTCGCCGAAGATGTCGCCACTTACTTTGTCGGCGACGACGAGAACAACCAGCAGACCCCGGGGGAGGTTTTAGTATCGACCCTCACCAGCCTTCCAGACGAAAAGATAACCGGCTTTGCCCTTCGTCTTGCTCTAACCGGACACACTGACATTCCACGCGAGGGCGACTTCGATTTCCTTGCGGAAGCCGAGATTTTCTTTGTTCCTCCAAACCCAAGAAGAGAGCTACCGCAAAGAAGGTCGAGAAGACGAAACTCGACAAGGCCGAGTCCGAAGTCGCGCCGAAGATAATCAGGACCAAAGCACCAGTGAGTAAAAAGAAAATTGCAGCCTAGCGAAAAGCGGGAGTCACAATAGGCCCCCGCATTCAGTTTTCACAACGATATCCGCAATACTGAATGCAAACTGCTGCAAGAAACCCTCGGCTGCGAGTGCCTATCTCAGTAGTAGATCGCACGCTGTGCCGCGTGAGAGGAGCAAGAACATGAAAGTGCTCGTCATTGGAGCTGCCGGAAAGACCGGCCAATCTGTAGTCGAACAGGCCGTAGCCGCTGGCCACCAGGTCACAGCACTCGTCCGTAAAGCTGCCGAATATCACGGACCCAACGTTCGCATGATCGAAGGTGACGCAACCAACAGAGACGAGCTGGACCCGGCAGTCCGTGGCCAGGACGCTGTTCTTGACACCATCGGCGGCAAGACGCCTTATAAGGAAACCACGCTCGAATCGAGCGCCGCAAAGACAATCATCGCGTCCATGCAGCAAAACGGAGTGCGCCGTCTCGTGGCGACGTCCATGCTTGGCGTAGGAGAGAGTGAAGCGAACGCCACTTTCTATGAGCGGTTACTTGTTGGAACCTTTTTGCGCGGCGTGGACAAGGACAAAGCTGCCATGGAGTCCGCCGTCGAATCGAGTGCCCTGGACTGGATCATTTTGCGTCCAGCCATCCTGAATGATGACCCCGCCAAGGGCAACATTCAGGTCTTAACGGCCGAGGCGGGCGAGAAGGCTCATAAGATCACACGGTCTGACGTGGCCGCCTTCATGGTTGCCCAGCTCACCAGCGACGAATACCTTCACCAGGCGATTGTGATTGCGAATAGTTAAGAGCTCTTCGGTCGCGTTCGTGCCTTCAAACCATCGGAGTAGTGTTCATGTTCTCAAAACAGAAGTATCCAAGCGACGCGTTGGAGCAGCTAAGGAGCAGGATCACCGGACAAATGGTCGTGCCCGGAGATGCGGGTTATGACAAACAGCGCACACCCTGGCTGAAGGTGATTGAACAGCGCCCTTCCGCAATTGTGAACGCCACTAGTGTCCAGAACATCGTCGAGACAGTCCGCACAGCACGCGAGCTAGACCTGCCGCTCGGAGTTCAAAATACAGGACACGGTATAACCGTTCCGTGTAACGAGGGTATTCTCCTCCGGCTGAGCGAAATGAAGGAAATCACCGTTGACGCTGCTGCGGGAACGGCAATCGTTGGACCTGGCTTGTCCTCTGGTGAGTTGCTGGCTGCGGTAGAACCACAAGGCTTCGCCTACCCCTCGGGTCAAGTCTCCAACGTGGGCGTGATCGGTTACACGCTTGGCGGAGGCTATGGTTGGCTGGGGCGCAAGCACGGCGCTGCTTGCAACGCCGTGCAATCGGCAACTGTGGTGCTCGCCGACGGTTCGGTAGTCGTTGCAAGCGCAACGGAGAATCCTGATCTGTTCTGGGCCATTCGCGGCGGTGGTGGCAACTTCGGGGTGGTCGCTTCGATAACGGTAGGACTTGTACGAATGGGGCGTGTCTTTGGCGGAATGGCCTATTACCGCATGGAAGATGCGCCGGAGGTGCTTCGCTTTTACCGGGAGTGGTCGGCCGATCTGACGGAAGATACGAGCACCTACCTGCGTTTGATGGAGGTTCCACCGCGCCCGAACTTTCTCTTGCATCTGCGTTCTACAAAGACCTGCGCAATTGGGATCTGCCATGCAAACCCCGCTACGGCTGAAGAACTGCACGGACAGATCAGATCGTTTAAGGTTCCGGCAATCGAGGATCTGAAGCTGAGACCATACTCCGAGATGGCAAGCTTCGACCAGGCATCCGACGAAAAGAGCTCGCCGACTTTCAGCCATGTGGAATGCCTGCGAGACCTGAACGATGCTGGTTTGGACGGAGTATTGGACATTGCGAAGACTCGCATTCCCCCTCTCATCCTTGTGGAACTCCAGCAGCTTGGGGGCGCTTTGCATCACGAGCAGGTCGATGCCGTGTCGTATACCGCGCCCAAGGCACCGTTTTACCTGAAACTGGTATCCCCGACGCTAGAGACCACACTGGAAGAACTGGCCCCCATTACCAAGGAGGCAGTGAATTCTCTCGGTGCGGTGTACACGGGCGAGGTCTCGTATAACTGGTTGCGAGGAGATCAGCGGAACCTCGTACCCGCCGCCTTTGGAGTAGAAAAGTATAAGCGGCTGCAAGAACTAAAGCGAAGATTCGATCCCTCCAACCTGTTCCGGCTCAATCTTAATATTCCGCCCGCTTGAGGACGCTCGCGTACACACAGGACTTTAATGATCATTGGTCCCTTTGGCGAGATGGAAAACAGCTCGGGCCGCACTTCAGCTTTGGGCGCTAAGTTTATGTACTTGGATAGAGGTTTGCAATCCCCTTCTTTGACTTTCAAGACGCCGCGCTAAGCACGTTAGTCATCACAAGTCGGCTTCTCGGTAGTGACTTCACAAACGAATCGTTTGTGGGGCGCTTCAACAGGTCAGTGAAGGCTGGTCAGTCTGCCAGGAAGGAATGAGCACGAACGCTGGAATTGAGTTCGAAAGGTATTTCTAGCTCACGATAGGCGAGGCCGACGCTTCCTCCACCCCGTAAGCGGCTCGCAACTTCAGAGACTCGGCAACAGCCTGAGAATCCTCATTCGCGTCGATAGCCGTGATCTTGCCCCAGCGCATCTTGATGATATGCACGCCGTGATTGTGGTAAGCGGAGCCGTCTGGCAGATCGTCTGTAGCCGTCCAGCGCACGATGATCGTGGTGTTGTGTGGTAAACCCTTCACCCAAACATCGGTGACGGTCAGATGGAGTTTGGTTGCTAAACGAGCCAGGCGACCGAGCCAGTGGCCCAGCGCTTCGCGGTCGTGGCGCTCGCCACCCAAAGCATGCTTACCCCCAAAGCGATGATGGATGTTCGGCACGCAATCCTTCAGAAGGGAGTCGAAGTCCCGCTGGTTAATGCGCTCGAAGTTCTTCTTAGCGATTCGCTTGACGATGGTGTGATACATACACTGCCTCCCAGCGAACTCATCCCATCCAGGACTACTAAAGTCGCTCACTCCAGCATAGAGGACCTCACCTTAGCCGTCTCCTGCACGCGGAGATATAGCTCTAAATAGTTTAACGGGCTCTGGCCGGTGCGTGACTTTGAGCTGCCAGGCCGTGTTTGGGCCGGCTTTTCCTATGTCTCTACAACGATGTGATGTTCTGAACTCCCCAATTCTGCAGCAGGCTCACTGAGCAGAACTCCTACCCGCCCGACTAGAACTTTCCTTGCTGAAGCAAAGCGATGAACAAGTCGACAGAGTCCTCAGCCCAATCCAACTGCTGCTTCTTGGTATCGCGTAGCGTCTTGAGGCCAAGTGTGCTCCGCATAATCATATCTCCAAGCAACAGGGCCATAAACACTTCAGCGGCGTAGGCGGGGTTCCTGATTTCGAGGGTTTCCTGCCGCATTTTAGCGATGAAATAATCGGTTACTACTTCAAGGCCACGTCCATAGCCTTCTTCCCAGAAGTTCTTTGCGACTTCCGGAAAGCTCCGGCTCTCTCCGATGACGAGCATGTGCAGCCCTTTCGTGTCTGACTTCGCCATCATGACGAGCATCTCGCGGGCGTAACGCACCAAAGCTTCGCGAAGATCTCGCTCTGGGCTAAGAGGTCCAACGGCGTCAAACGTTCCTAAGGCTTTTCGGGTGATCAAAGCCCCGAACATCGCTTCCTTGTTGGGATACGCGGTATAAAGCGTTTCAAGGGAGCATTCGGCTTTCTTTGCAATCGCAGTCATCGTGGCCCGTGCGAAACCGGATTCTAGAAAGACCTCGGTAGCGGAATCAAGGATGCGATTGTTGCGATTTCCAACTTCGCTCGCAGGGATACGGCCTTTTCGCGACGGGGGGGCGGTCTTCTTTTTTCGTGTGGTCACACAACTACTGTACAAACATTTCAACCTCCTTGAAACGTAACGTACATTACGCTACCCTAGAAAATTAGAATGATCTCGAAAGCCCAAAGCAGACCGGAAGAAATTGCCGAAGCAGCAGTTGCTAAGACTTGAAGGAGCACTCTATGTCTGACGGATGGAAGCCTAAACACAATCCCTGGGCGATAGCCCTGACGGTGACGATTGCGACGTTCATGGAGGTGCTCGACACCTCCATTGCCAACGTCGCTCTGCCGCACATCTCAGGAACGCTCGGCGCTGGACAAAGTGAGGCTTCGTGGGTCATCTCGTCCTACCTTGTTGCCAATGCAGTGGTGCTGCCCATCAGCGGCTATCTTGCAACTCTCGTAGGACGGAAGCGGTTTTATATGAGCTGTGTTGGAATCTTCGGCATCAGTTCGTTTCTTTGTGCCATTGCCCCAAGTTTGCCGCTCCTGCTCTTGTTTCGTGTCTTACAGGGTTTAGGGGGCGGTGGTCTTGCAACTTCCGAACAGGCGATCCTGGCAGACACGTTTGAACCCTCGAAGCGAGGTCAAGCATTCGCTCTATACGGGTTTGCGGTCGTTCTTGCCCCAGCGGTGGGTCCGCTGGTCGGGGGTTGGATCACGGACAGTTTTAGCTGGCGATGGATCTTTTTCATCAATGTGCCAGTAGCCCTTCTGTCAATCTTTCTTACAAACAAGTATGTCGAGGACCCGCCGCGCCAAGAAGCAGAGACCAAGAAGCTGCGCGGCAATCCTGGGGCGATCGACTACACCGGCTTCGCACTTACCGCTCTCGCATTCGGCAGTCTGGAGGTCGCTCTCGATAAGGGGCAAGAGGACGATTGGTTCGGATCGCCTTTTATTACGACATTCATCGTGATCTGTGTGGTAGCCCTGCTGACGCTGCTCGTTTGGGAGTTGTGGCAGGCCAAAAGAGGACGTAAACCAATCATCGATCTGAGTCTCTTCAAGAACAGAACGTTTTCCCTGTCATTCGGCTTGATGTTCGTCGTGGGCATCGTGCTCTACGGGACAACACTGCTCATTCCACAGTTTCTCCAGACGCTCATGGGTTACACCGCGACTACGGCCGGCAAAGCTCTTTCGCTCGGAGGCCTGGCAACGCTCATCTGCATGCCACTTGTCGGCTTCTTGATCTCAAAGGTTGACGGCCGGTACCTGCTGGCTTTCGGCTTCACCATCTCCGGAATAGCGCTCTTCCATATGACTCACATTAACCTCCAGATGACAACGGGGTACATGGCAGAACTCCGGTTTTACCAGGCCGCAAGCTTAGGTTTCCTCTTCATTCCCCTGCAGACCCTCTCCTATACCGATATGCCGGAAGAGAAGAATAACGACGTTTCCGGCTTAACAAATCTTGCCCGCAACATCGGTGGTTCCGTGGGCACATCACTGGTCATCACCATGCTCGCAAGACAGTCGCAAAAACATCAGGGCTTTCTCGCTAGCCATCTCACAGGCGGCGAGAACGTAGTCCGCTCCGCAACGTCGGCGCTACAAGGCCAGCTATTTGGCAGCGGTTTTGCACACGCGCAAACCCACGCTGGAGCGTTGGGAAGGATTTATTCGGAACTCGTTCTGCAGTCGAACTTGCTTGCCTACATTGACATCATTCAGGGATTCGCGATCGCTTCCCTAGCCGTTGTGCCTCTCGCTTTCCTGATGAAGAAGGTAAAGCCAGGCGCGGCAACCGCTCACTAACAACACTGAAACCGCTCAGGCTTTACGCAGTAAGGGCTCCCTCAAACAGAACACATTGCAATGACAAACAGAGATCCAGGAAGGATCAGATGTTAGATCCAAAAGAACCGAACGTCCCAAATCGCAATGCACGACTAAAGCTGAACTGGTTGACCATACTGTACGCGCTCTCGGCGATCGCAGCGTTCGCTCAGGCGCCCATGCCACAACAGCAAGGAATGCGGGCGCAGCAGCTCCCCCTCTCGACACAAGAGCAAGGCAACATCTCCGCGCAACAGAACGCGGGACCGGGTGCGGGTGCGAGCGTGAACACGGTCCAAAGCACCGTAAACGTAAGTGGGCGCTATCAAGGCAGCATCCTCGATCTCTCGGCAAACCCAACTGAAGTCGTTCTCTCCTTCAACGACTCGATTCAACGCGGTTTGCATTTTAACCTTGGAGGCCAAACGGCCGGGAACATGCAGACCGAAGTCCGCGCTCAATGGCTGGCGGCACTCAGCCAGTTGCTTCCCAACATCACCGGTGTGCTGAGCCAATCGGTTGCGCAAGTCTATTTGCCGGCTGAGGGCTTATCGAGCTCAACTTTTGGCGGTGGGGGTCTCAAGATACCGGCCACTACGGGACAATTTCACTACTACACCCTCCAGGGAACTTTCAGTGAGGATGCATTCAATCTCACAGCAATACATAACCTGCAAGGCGCAGAAGCTGCGAGCGCCGCTGCGAAGCTGAGTGCGAGAGATGCGAGAGAGTTGATTGTCCTGGGGGTTGGAGGCACTTACCAAGGACTACCAGGTGGCTTATGACCAGACAAATGCGCAACTGGTTCAGGCCAAGTTGAACGCCACGTCAGCCCAACCGAATCTGTCCATCACTCGAACCAGTAACCACGCAGACACTACAAGCGCCGCCGCTGACGTTGCGACTGCCATGGCCATGGTCGCCGCGGCCGAGCATAATGTTGCCCAGGCTGAAGCACACCTCAGGCAATCTGAGGCGAACAATCTGCGCGCACAGAATGATCTTGCCCGCTACAAACTGCTCGTCGAAAAAGATGAAGTTTCGCAACAGCAATATGACCAATATCTGGCAGGTGCCCGAGCGCAACAGGCAACTGTGGAAGCTGATCAAGCGGCGGTCTCGTCGGCCAAGCAAACAGTAGTCCAGCGTGCCGTTGCGCTGCGTCAGCAGCAGGCTCGGCTTGACCAGGCCAATGCGAATGGGCCTCGCCAAGAGGCAATCCGTGCTACCGACATAAGAAATCAGGAGGCAGGCGTTGCAGTGGCGCAGTCTGCACTCGAACGAGATCACCTCAACCTGAGTTATACCCATATCGTCGCGCCTGCCGCGGGCATCGTTATGTTGCGCAGCGCGGAAATCGGTGATCGCGTCTCTATCGGACAGCGCCTCATGCAGATTGTTCAGATCGACGATCTGTGGATCGACGCCAACTTCAAAGAGACGCAGCTAAGGAAGATGCACCCCGGTCAAAGAGTCACCATCAAGGTTGATTCGCTCAAAGAATACTTTGAGGGGACGATCGATGCGATGCCAGCTGCAACCGGTGATCGAGCAAGCCTGTTTCCTGCTGAGAACGCGACTGGAAATTACGTCAAAGTCGTGCAGCGCCTGCCGGTGAGGATTCGATTGAAGGCAGGACAACGAGATCTGGAGAAGTTGCGGCCAGGTATGTCAGTCGAACCGAAAGTATCGCTCGACTGAGCTTCATAGCAAGGTCCGTCGTGCTTGCCACAACCACAGCTCTCCGGCCTGCACATTACATCACTATTCATAACCAAAAGGAGAACGGAACAATGCCAACCACACGATTTGAAACCACGATCAAAGCACTGCGCGACAAGGCGGGGCTCACACCCGAAGCAGGTATTAGTAACATTGAAGGCTGGCTGACCTACCTGAAGGACCACAATGCTCCTGGCGTGAAAAGCGTCGTGTCGGATCTCGAAAAGCTGAAAACCTTGCTCGGAGCCAAGGAACTGGACGGAACCAAGATCAAGCAGCTGGTCGTGAAGCTCGGCAAGGAGACAGTTGCGCTTGGAAAAGGTGACGTGCCCAATGCCAGCCATATCGAGCAGCTTGGGACTGCGCTTGAGCAGGCTGCTTAGGCTGTCGCTTAATAGGAAGGGCCAGCAGAGTGCTGGCCCGCTTTCCTCTCTTCGTTCGAGACCTCAGTAGAAAACGGTTGAGGTGCGGAACCTAAAACCGACAGAAAAGTGCCTTGGGCATGAATACACGGGGAACACTATGATCGTCGTCACTACTCCGACAGGGAACATCGGCTCGAAGCTCGTAAAAGAGCTGCTCGCTGCAAACGAAGCGGTACGTGTGATTGCACGTGACCCAGCAAAGCTTGCGCCGGAGACACGAGACAAGATTGATGTCATCACCGGCTCAGTGATGACGAGAGTGTCTTGTCGCGGGCGTTCGAAGCCAAACTTCTCTTGGACAAATCGTGGACAGGCCAGGGTGGACTCGCTGTTCTTGGTCCGGAGGATTTGTCCTACAACGATATGTCGAAGATCATGACCGACGTACTTGGAAAGCCTGTTTGGTTTCAAGAGATCGCAGGAGAAGCACTCAAGGCTCAATTGATCAAGTCAGGTGCAAACGAAATCTTCGCACAAGGGGTCGTGGACGTGCGCGCCGCAAAGGTGAATGGCCTCGACAACGCAGAACCGCGAACGGCAGAAAATACAACGCCGACGAGCTTGCGGCAGTGGTGCGAGGAAGTCATGAAACCAGCGTTTTTGAGTAAGCTGTTTTGTCATGGTCGCCTCCCTCTCTTTGGACAAGCTACTACGGCCAGACGATCGCTTGAACCAACAGGAGGTAAGGTGCCCAGCTCAAACGAGATCAACCTGCAGTTCACGGGTGTCTTTTCTCTTTCCCTCAGCCTTTTTTAGCTGCCAGAGCTTCACTTGCAGAGGGTTTTTACAAGGTCAAAGGTGAATCTCAAGACATGGATTCTGCCTCGCTGGGGAACTCATCGTCTCGATCAGATCAAGCCGGTCGCGGTAGAAGACTGGCTGAGTGGCGTCAAGCAGTCAAAAGGCCTAAAGCGAAGATCAAAATCTCATGAGTGCTCTCTTTCATCACGCGATGCGTTATGAGTGGACTGATCACAATCCGATCAAGCTCGTGCGGCAAAGCGCAAAACGAAAGAAAGTTCCAGACGTATTGGAGCTTGCCGAACTTCAGCTTCTCCTTTCCAAATTGTCCGTTCGAGAGCGCACTCTTGCTCTTCTCGACGCGGCGACTGGGCTTCGGGTCAGCGAATTGCTTGCGCTTCGCTGGATCGATGTCGATTTCGAGAACCTGGAGCTTCGCGTCACTCGATCGATCTGGCATCAGGTAGTGGGCGACTGCAAGACGGAAGCCTCGGCCAAGCCTGTTCCCATTGACAGCTACATGGCAGAGGATCTTCTGCGCTGGCATCGTCAGAGTTCCTATCCGATGGCGACCGATTACGTCTTTGCCAGCCCGACCATGAAGGGAACACAACCTTACTGGCCGGACAATCTCATGAAGCGCTATATCCGGCCGGTCGCGCGAAAGGCCGGCATCTACAAGAACATCGGTTGGCACACCTTCCGTCATTCCTTCGGCACGCTGTTAAAGGCGAACGGAGAGGATGTCAAAACCGTTCAGGAGCTCCTACGACACGCGAACAGCAGGATCACGCTGGATGTTTACACCCAGGCGGTGAACTCGCATAAGCGGGCTGCGCAGAGCAGGGTTGTGAACATGATGGTGGCAGGCGTGAGTCAGAACAGGGATGTTCCGTACCCACAAAAGAGCGCTTAGCGGGCTTATTGGACCCTGATCGGGGTGTCACTTTAGGTCCCATATCACTCTAAGTGCTTAAGAATGTATGGCGGGGACGACGGGGCTCGAACCCGCGACCTCTGCCGTGACAGGGCAGCATTCTAACCAACTGAACTACGTCCCCAACTACTGCTCTAGTGAGTTTTCTCTTGACTCCTGGAGGCTGTCACTCGCCAGGAAGAAACCTGCACTCACGCCGAGCGCCGATCAAGGTCACTCAAGCAAGTGCCGATCAGCTGAACTGTAGTGTAGCAGATGCATCCTGGGACGCCGGTCTCGAAACTAAGGAAATTAAGCAGCTTCTCGACCGGTTCACAGATACATTAAGACCCTAGCCCCGCGGCCCGGTGCACTATTCTTTTGTTGAGGCTCTTCGATGAAAGCGTTGCTTCTCTCTAAATACGGTCAACTCCAGCTTACGCAGATGCTCGACCCCTCCCCTGCTCCGGATGAGGTTCTGCTTCGAGTGGCAAGCTGTGGCATCTGCGGCAGTGATGTACACGGATATGATGGCTCGTCCGGGCGTCGCATTCCGCCCATTGTGATGGGGCATGAGGCAGCCGGAACGATTGCCGCCGTGGGTTCCGAAGTGACTAAGTGGCATGCCGGCGACCGCGTCACCTTCGACTCCACTCTCTTCTGCGGCCACTGTGGACCGTGTCTGCGTGGTGACGTAAACCTCTGCGACCAGCGTCAGGTCTTTGGGGTTTCCTGCGCAGATTACCGGCGCAACGGCGCTTTTGCCGAGTACATCGCGGTTCCCCAGCGCGTGCTCTACAAGCTTCCCGACACGCTGGACTTCGCCGAGGCCGCGCTGATCGAGGCCGTGTCTGTAGCGCTACACGCCATATCGCTGGCTCAGGTTCAGCCTGGTTCGTCGGCCCTCGTTGTCGGCGCGGGCATGATTGGCACGCTGATCGTGCAGGGATTGCGCGTGCGCGGCTGCTCCGAAATTCTGGTCGCAGATCCGGATGCGAGCCGCCTTCGCATGGCCACGGATGCGGGCGCGACACACACCTTCGCCACAACCGATGCTGCCGGTGCCGTACTCGAGCACACCCGCGGTGCTGGCGTCGACGTTGTCTTTGAAGCAGTCGGCAATACGGTTTCGGTCAATGCGGCCATCGGCTCAGTGCGTAAAGGCGGCACAGTAGCACTCGTCGGAAACATCGCTCCGCGCGTTGAAATCCCATTGCAGGCTGTGGTCACGCGGCAGCTCCGGTTGCAGGGCTGCTGTGCCTCGGCTGGCGAGTACGCGGAAGCGATCAAGCTTATGGCGAGCGGTGAGATCCGCGTTGAGCCTTTGATCACGGCTGTTGCTCCCCTTTCAGACGGGGCTGAGTGGTTCCGGAGACTGCATGCACGCGAGCCAAACCTGATGAAGGTCGTGCTCACTCCCGAGCCGGCATGAGTGCGCTCGGCATAAATTCGCTCTTTGACCTAAGCGGCCAAGTCGCGCTGGTGACGGGGACCAGCCGCGGTCTAGGCCAGCATTTTGCGCGAGCGCTCGCCGGGGCTGGCGCAGACCTGATCCTGACCAGCCGTGATCCCAGTTCCTTAACCGCGTTTGCAGACGAGATTCGCGCGTTGGGACGGCGCACGCTCTCACTCGCGCTCGACGTCACTCGTGCGGAGAGCATCTCGCGCATGACGGCGGACGCGCTCAAGCACTTCGGCCGTATCGATATTCTGGTCAACAATGCCGGCATGAATATCCGTAAGCCCGCGCTCGAGGTGACGTGGGACGACTGGAACCGAATCCTCGACACGAACCTGCGCGGAAGCTTCTTTGTGGCCCAGGCAGTCGCGCATGGCATGATCGAGCGCGGCTACGGGCGCATCATCAATATTGGCTCGGTCACCTCGGTCTTTGGCTATGCGGGGCTTGCCCCATATGGAGCAAGCCGCGGCGGTGTACGCCAGCTCACCATGAGCCTCGCCGACGATTGGGGTAAATTTGGTGTGACAGTCAACTGCCTGGCGCCGGGCTGGTTTCGCACCGAGCAAAACAAGACGCTCTACGAGGATCGCGAGTGGGTGGAGTACCTCTGCGATCGCATTCCGGTGAAGCGGCCCGGAGCGCCACCCGACCTGGACGGCGCTATCATCTTTCTGGCCTCTGAATCGAGCCGCTACATCACAGGGCAGACATTGCTGGTGGATGGCGGCATCTCTACCGGCTCGACGCGCGCGCTGCGCAAGCCGACGAGTTGAACTAAACAGCCGGCGCGTTGGCCTGGACATCGAGAGGCTTGATGGCGCCGAGCATCAAGACATACCCGGCAATGCCGCAGATCAGGAACGCGCCTGCGACGTTGAAGGCCCCCGCAAAAGAATGCTGCCGGTGCAAAATATAACCCGTGACGATAGGAGCCGCGATGGCGGAGATCTGGTTTGCCAGGTTCATGATGGCGCCCACACGTCCGGTCGAGTTCGGAGGAGCAATCAAAGATGGAATGGACCAAAGCACGGGCGCAGCCGCTGAAAGGCCACCCAGTGCGAGACTCAGCCAGAGCACTGCCACCCGTGGACTCGTCACATGTGCTGGCGCAAGAATGCATAGGCCTAGCGTAGTCCCAACGGTCAGCACCGTGCGCCGCACATGGTTGGCGTCGCGTCCTCTGCGAATAAGCAGGTCCACCAGCCATCCGCCGATGACGAAATCTGCGACAGCGGCAAAGATCCACGGCGCCCCCGCAAAGAGCACGGAGCGCGCCTGCCCCAAGTGAAATGCCGAGGCGACATAAAACGGCAACCAGGTGAGCAACAGATAAAAGGAATAGTTGTAGGCAGCCGATCCGAGCGCGAGCCCGATCACCTTTTTCTGGCGTATCAGTGTGCCCAGTGCGGTGCCTAAAGCAACGCCGGCGGTGTTCACGATCGCGGCCGGCACCGTCACCTGAGTGCGTGCCAGCGAGGGTTCGCGGTAGACCGCAGCAAAGACCATCGCGTAGACCGCGCTCAGCGCTGCGGTCGCGAGAAAGCTGGCGTGCCAGCCAAAGCGCAGCAGCAGCAATCCCAGCACAGGAGTGCCGATGCCAATGGAGAGCTTTGCTGCCGCATCGAAGATCGCCGTCGGCACACTTCGCTCCTCTTGCGGAAACCAATGCCCGATCGCTTTGGCGTTGGCAGGGAAGGTCGGCGCCTCACCGATGCCCAGCAGCAGCCGTGACGCAAAAAAGAGCATGACCGTTGTAGCCATCACCGCCCCCGCCGATGCCACGGCCCACAGCACAATGCCGACCAGCATGACGCGGCGCACACCGAAGCGATCCAGCAGCACGCCGCTTGGCAGCTGCATCGCCGCATACGTCCAGCTATACGCGCTCAGCAGATAGCCAAAGCCCACGTCCGATAGGCGGAACGAGTGCAGGAGTGCATCGTGCGCGACGGACAGGTTAACGCGGTCGAAGTAGTTGACCAGCACACCCGCGCCCAGCAGCCAAGCAATTTGCCAGCGACCGCGTTCGCCAGCTGCTTTGGAAGATTCCTGCATCGTCTGTCAGTGTAGAGCCTGCGGAGGTTGCAGCCTGTCGTATGTGTCTAAAACATCACCTCTAGAAACGTCACTTTGGTGCGAAAGCTACAATCAGCACGTGCCGCGCCGAGACTCGCTACAGCTGCAGATTCGGCTGACCGATGTTCGCAGGCGCGAAGCGAGGGAGGCAGTTAACTTTCACATGTGGGCACGGCTCCGGCTCATGCTTTAGAGTCTCGGGCTGTTCTTACACTTCCGGCACGGATGCATCTAATCGCACATGCCGTACGTGCTCTCACTCGACCAGGGAACCACCAGTTCGCGCGCCATCCTGTTTGAGAAGAACGGCACCATCAAAGCGCTGGCCCAGCATGAGTTTGCGCAGCACTTCCCCAACCCAGGCTGGGTAGAGCACGACCCCTTCGACATCCTGACCTCCCAACTCAGCGCGGCTGTGGAGGTGCTGGGGCGGGCGGGCGTCCGGCCGCGCGATATTGCAGCACTCGGCATTACCAACCAGCGCGAGACGACAATCGTTTGGGAGCGCGAGAGCGGCAAGCCGATCTACAACGCAATCGTCTGGCAGGATCGTCGCACCGCACCTATGTGCAAGCGGCTCCGGGATGAAGGCCATGAGCAAACCATCCGCGAACGGAGCGGCCTGCTGGTCGACTCCTACTTCTCCGGCACTAAGATCGCCTGGATTCTCGACAATGTCGCTGGTGCGCGCGCCAAAGCCGAAGCCGGCAAACTCGCCTTCGGCACCGTGGACACCTGGCTCATCTGGAACCTGACCAGCGGCAAGCGTCATGTCACCGATCACACCAACGCCTCACGTACGCTGCTCTACAACGTCGTGGAAGGCAAATGGGATGCGGAGCTGCTGAAAATATTGAACATCCCCGAAAGCATGATGCCCGAGGTAGTCTGGTCCAGTGAAAAGGTCGGCCAGGTCACCACTTCGCTGGGGCTGGGCACAGTGGAGATCGCAGGTATCGCCGGCGACCAGCAGGCCGCGCTCTTCGGCCAGCTTTGCATCCACCGCGGCGATGCAAAGAATACCTACGGCACCGGTTGCTTTCTGCTGCAGAACATTGGCGACAAATTCGCGCTCTCCAATAACCGCATGCTCACCACGCTGACCTGCAGCCTCGATAAAAAGCTCGAGTACGCCTTTGAGGGTTCAATCTTTATCGGAGGCGCCGTGGTGCAGTGGCTACGGGACAACCTGCGCATGATCCGCAGCTCGGACGATGTCGAAGCGCTGGCAGCCTCGGTCAAAGACAACGGCGGCGTTATGTTTGTGCCCGCATTGGTCGGCCTCGGCGCGCCGTATTGGGATCCCTACGCCCGCGGCATGATCATTGGTCTTGAACGCTCCACGCAGCCCGGCCACATCGCGCGCGCCGCACTTGAAAGCATCGCCTTCCAGGTCGCGGATGTGGTCGACGCGATGGATCAGGATTCGCCAGATCCATTCAAGCAACTGCGTGTTGACGGTGGCGCCGCAGTCGACGACCTGCTGATGCAGTTCCAGGCCGATCTGCTCGGCATCCCCGTCCTCCGGCCGCCGGTAATCGAAACTACCGCACTGGGCGCTGCCTACCTGGCTGGCCTTGCTACCGACTTCTGGGAAAACCCCAAGGAGATCATGGAAAAGCGCAAGGAGGATACCCGGTTTGAGCCGAAGCTCGATCGCGACCGCGCCAAAGAGCAGCGAGCACGCTGGAGAGATGCCGTCGAGCGGTGTAAGGCCTGGATCGAGCCTGGCCATGAGACAACGCACGAGAGTGACAGGAGACAGGAGAAGGCCCAATGAAGCGCGAAGAGATGCTTGCCCGGATGAAGGCGCGCAGCGACCCATGGGATATGGTGATCATCGGCGGTGGCGCAACCGGCGTAGGCATCGCCGTCGATGCGGTTACGCGCGGTTTTGAGGTACTGCTGCTGGAGCGCGAAGACTTCGGTAAGGCCACTTCCAGCCGCAGCACCAAGCTAGTCCACGGCGGCGTGCGCTATCTGGAACAGGGCAACGTTTCGCTCGTCATGGAGGCGCTCAAAGAACGCGGACTGCTGCGGCAGAACGCGCCACACCTCGTCCACGATCTCGCCTTCGTCGTCCCCAACTACGTTTGGTGGGAGGCTCCGTTCTACGGCATCGGCATGAAGGTCTACGACCTGCTCGCCGGCAAGTACGGCTTTGGGAAGTCACGCATCCTCTCCCGCGAAGAGACACTGGAGCGGCTGCCGACCATCCAGACCGATGGCCTAAAGAGTGGCGTCGTCTACTACGACGGGCAGTTCGACGATGCACGTCTGCTCATTCACCTGGCGATGACAGCCGCCGACCATGGGGCCACGCTGCTGAACTACGCCGGCGTGACCGCGATCACAAAGGACAACGACGGTTACGTAAACGGCGTCCTTGCCCTCGACGGCGAATCCGGAGAGCGGTTTACTGCGGAAGCCGCCGTCGTGATCAACGCCACGGGCATCTTCTCTGATGAGATCCGTCATCTATCCGATCCGCAGGCGCTCGGCATGGTCGCGCCCAGCCAGGGCATTCACCTAGTCTTCGAACGCTCGTTTTTGCACGGCGAAAGCGCTATTATGGTGCCTCACACCAGCGATGGCCGCGTGCTCTTCGCGATTCCGTGGCACAACCACACCGTCGTCGGTACCACCGACACGCCGATCGATAAGCCGTCCTACGATCCGCTGCCGTTCGAACAAGAGATCGACTTTATCCTCGACACAGCACAGCGCTATCTCAGCCGTCCCCCCACGCGCGATGACATCCTGAGCATTTATGTCGGCATTCGCCCGCTGGTGAAACCAGAAGGCACGACTGGCAAGACTTCCAGCATCTCGCGCGACCACACCATCCACGTCGACAACTCCGGACTGCTCACCATAGCCGGCGGCAAGTGGACGACGTATCGCCATATGGCCGAAGACTGCGTCGACCACGCCATCACCCTCGGCAAGCTGCCCGATGCGGCGTGCGTTACGCAGAACCTGCATATTCACGGCTACCAATCGACTGACGCACCGCGCAGCGAAGAACTCGGCGACCTGTGGGTCTATGGCTCTGACGCGGCCGGCGTGAGCGCCATCGCCGGGGAAGACCCTGCATTGGCCGAGCGTCTCGACCCCGCACTTCCCTACATCGGCGCGGAGGTCGCATGGGGCGTGCGCAACGAGATGGCGCGTACGCTGGACGATACACTTTCCCGCCGCACGCGCGCCCTCTTTCTCAACGCGAAATCGGCCAAGGCCATGGCCCCGCGCGCAGCTGCTATCATGGCACGCGAGTTCGGAAAGGATGACGCCTGGACTGCCAGGCAGCTCCGGGAATTCAACGCGCTTGCGCATCAGTACCTGCCATCCGGTAGCATCGCGCAGTAGCTCACATCAATTCTGAAACGGGTGCAGGAAGGATAAGCGCGTGGTGCGGTCTCCCATGTTCGGCGAATTCATGGGCACGCTCGTCATGCTTCTGCTTGGCGATGGCGTTGTCGCCGGCGTGCTGCTCAAACGCACCAAGGCAGAGAACAGCGGCTGGATGGTGATCACCACGGCGTGGTGCTTCGCTGTGCTCGCCGGCATCTTTACCGCTAATCTGTGCGGCAGTAGCGATGCTCACCTGAACCCGACTATCACCCTCGCATTTCCATCAAAAACAACAGCTTCGACAAGCTGCTGCCCTATGCGCTCGCGCAGTTCACCGGCGGTTTTGTTGGCGCGCTCCTGGTATGGCTGCACTACAAACCTCACTGGGCTCCCACCGAGGACGCCACGGCTAAGCTGGGGGTCTTCTGCACCATTCCCGCCATTCGCAACCTGCTTTGGAATACCGTCTCGGAGGTCATCGCGACCTTTGTGCTCATCCTGGTGGCTGGGGCGATCAGCTCGAAGCTGGTGCTCTCGACCGGTGCCGCTGCGGGTCTTAGTCCTTATCTCGTCAGCTGCCTGATATGGGGCATCGGTCTGTCGCTTGGCGGCACCACTGGATATGCCATCAATCCAGCGCGAGATCTGGGGCCGCGCTTCGCCCATTTCATCTTGCCCATCCCTGGCAAGGGCGGCTCGGATTGGAGCTATGCTCCGATTCCGATTCTAGGCCCGGTGATCGGCGCTACCTTAGCGGGCGGTTGCTGCGTGCGTTGGGCGCGTAATGCGTCGGAGGTTTGCATGGGCATTTCTGCAAGCGCGGAGCGCAGGCTGAACCCGGCAAGTACCAATGCATTGAATGCGTGGATGAGCACGCGGAAGTCAAAGAGATTCCCGATCAGCTTGCCAAAGGCGAGCGCCATAATAATCCAGGCCACGCTGCCTGCGAAGCTCAGCCATGCGAGCGTGTGATCGCCAGGTCGGCCCACGCGCAATAGATTGATTCCAGCTAACAGCAGGCCAGCGAGCGACGTTGAGAGCGCCCATAAGAGCGTCTCCGGCACATACTTATAGGCTGCAAACGACCCTATCGCATGCAGCAGGCTTCCCACAACCAGTAGCCAACCAAAAACCTTGTCGATGATTTTCATGCTCTCCTCCTGTCCTCCACACCTTTGCGGAATAGTTCAAGTACACCCTGCCAGCCGCCCTGCGCGTCGACGGAGGAACGCATCGACTCTGCGCCCGCTCCATGCCGCTCGATTTTGCGATGTTGCAGCTCTACGCGCGTTGATTCGGGTGATTCTTGTATGAAGCGGACTTCAACTTCGCTCGCCTTCTCCATATCAGGTTCGAACTGCCAGTCCGGTCCAATCCCCCAAGCGAGCAACACGCGTAGCGGCGGCTCCCATGCAAGCACGCGCCCCCAGTCGCACTCACTCCCGTCAATTGCACGCTCAAACCAGCGGCCATCTACCCGCTGCTCAAGCACCGCAGTTTTGTACGGCTGCTTTCCAATGTGATGACTTGCAGGCCACCAGTCCCCTATCTCTGACGTGAACACCTCGAACGCGCGCGTGATCGGCGCGTTAACGACGACGCTTTTGCGAACGGCCTCGACTGCGGTGCTTTCCATGATGAATCTCCTCCTTGGGTGCCGCAGCATGCTCAAAGGCGGCCAGCGCACGTGTCCACATCCCGTCAAAATGCTCCCGCAGCGCAGCCAGTCCCTCTGGGTTAGCCTGATAGACGCTGCGGGTCCCCGACTTCTCCGCCGTGATCAGGCCGGCGTCCTTTAGAACCTTCAAATGTTGCGAGACTGCGGGCCGGCTCACCGGAAACATCTGCGCCAGGTCCACCACGGCATGCGGAGACCGCGCCAGCGCCTCCAGGATGGCGAAGCGTGTAGGGTCGCCGATAGCCGCAAGCCGCGAGTTCAGGTAAGTGGCCACTAGCGTAAGCTAGTGCTTACCGATGCGCCGGTCAAGCGGAATGTGAGATATCGTGCATTTTTAAGCGCAGACATCGGTAGTTGAGAGATGCGCTTATTGCGGAGAGCTGATAGTCCATTCGATCTCTCAGGAATACTGATTCGTCGCAGCACCAGCTTCTCGGCGCTCAGATTGAATAGGCAACCTGTTTAAAACTTCACAACTAAAGGACGCGGCGCACGATCAGGCCCTTCTACACGATCAGGCCCTTCTATTAGATAGCAAGTAATTGCCGCCGCATGAGGCAAGCACGACTATCTGTGGACCGAGCAGCTTCCGAACGGCGGGAAGGTCGGAGCCATACACCAGCAAGTACACGCGCGAGCCTGCTTTCCACATCTGCTTCAATTGTGCGTCACCGATGAAGACATGAGGCGCGTTTGGGGCGTTGGAACCGTATTCGAGGTTGTTGATGCGGCCATTCCAGAGCAGTGCGGTGCGGTCTGTGTAGAAGAAGACAGAAGAGAAGGCATAGTATGCATCTCCCTCAACCAGAGTGCCCGGTCCAGCGGTGAGCAGAGCGTCTGCGAGGGGTTTGGACCCTAGATACGGGTCGAAGCGGATTAAAGCGAACCGGGCCGCCTGAAACAATATCACCATCACCAAAACCAGAGTGCAGACCACAGCTTTGGTAGAGCGAGTGAAAATGGTCCCTGCCAGACCGAGGAGCACGGCAGCAGCGGCGACGGAGAGCGGCAAGCGAAGATAGGCAAACGAACGTAGGGTAAGGTCGCCGATATGTCCCATCGAAAGCGTGTAGAGGCTAGGATTTTGCGAAAGCGCTGCGGAGATATCGCCGGGCGTGGGGAGCTTCGCCGTGAGCGCAAGCAGGCTGAGTGACGCTCCCAAGCTTACGCAGAAGATACCAGAGAGAACGAGACGAGGAGCTCGGGGAAACAGTTCACGATGGGCCAGGCCACTGGCGAGCAGCATGGCAAGCGCGGGGTAAATAGGGAGCGAGTAGTACTCCTGGGTAGTGGAAAGCGTAAAGAAAACGAGAACAAACAACGACCAGATGAGCAGAACGAGATGTACCTGGCGTCCGCGCTCCGTGGGATGCGAACGCAGCCCGGGGATGGAGAACAGAGTGACACTCCAGGGAAAGAGCCAGACCAGGTGGAGGAGCCAGAACCATACACGCGGAACAGTGTTGTAGTCGCGCGGATACCGTAAGTTGAGAAAGCGAAGCAGGTGCTCGTTAAAGAAGTAAAACCAGAAAAAGCCGTGGTAACTTCCTGCCCTGCTGACAAAGCTCCAGGTTAAGAGGGGAGGATTACGAAGCGTTGCCAGAATATGCCAGGGTGCAGCGATGATGGTGAGAAGGAGCAAGCCCCAACCGAGGTGAAGGTCGCGAAGCGAATGCTTATTAGCGGAGTCGCGAGCAGCGATCAGGGCGATGAGCATGATGCAAACGGGAAAGAGTAGGGCGACTAAACCCTTCAACAGCAACCCGGCAGCCAAGCTCATGTATAAGGCACAGAACCAAAGCAAAGGGCGAGGCTCGTGACCTTCCTTCAGCCGGAGAAAAGCCCAGATCGCGACGGTGATGGCAAGAGTGAGTGCGGCATCTGGGATGAGGATGCGCGTGAAAAGAAAGAGCCCGATCGAGGTAGCGAGAATAACTCCGGCGAGCAGGCCGGTGCGGCTCCCGACGGCCCACTTAGCGAAGCGGGCCGTCGTCCAGCACAGAAGAATGTCGATGAGGGCGAGGGGGAGTCGGGCCGCCCAGTCATGGACACCGAAGAGACTGTACGAGCAGGCCATGATCCAATAGATCAGCGGCGACTTTTCGAGGTAGGCTACCCCATCTAGACGAGCGGTGACCCAGTCGCCGCTTTCGAGCATATTACGAGCGATCTGCGCCTGGACTGCATCGACATCGTCCATGAGATGCGGAGGGCTGAAAACAAAGGGCAGAAACACACAAGACGCGACAAAGATGACCAGCAGGTCTAGCCGAAGGCGGCGGGCAAGGTCTCCAGCAGCTTCGACTCCTGAGCGATCTGCACGTCCCAGCGCTTTGCCCAGAGAAAAAGTGTCAGCAGACCCCATAAGTGGTAACCGTAATTCGCCTTTCTTGACATGTGCGACTGAAGGACACACTCTATTTGTTCCCATCGGAACAAGCCGGAGTTTTTGACGTTTGCACGAGTCAGTGTATCGAGGAGCAGGGGTTTAAGATGGCCGCGAAACCAGTCGTGGATAGGAATGTCGAGCCCTATCTTCCCGGGCGGCAGACTGCCAGCTGGCATCCTGTCCGCCGCCAAGCCTCGTAGCACATGTTTAAGTGAGGACCCTCGCATAAGATAGTGGTTTGGCAAAGAGGCTGCGAACTCAACAATGCGGTGATCCAGAAAAGGCGGCCGTACCTCTAGGGAGTGGGCCATGCTCATGCGATCAACCTTAGCCAGAAGGTTATCTGGCAAGTAGAACTGCTGATCCAAGCTGAGGAAATCCTTCAGCTCCGGCCGTTCTGGCAGGCCATCTATCATTTGAGCAGTTAGCCTTTCGTTCGACATATATAAAAGCTGTTCGCGCTGCGACGCAGAGAAGGTACCGTTCCAGAACAGGTGCGCGAAGCGACTGTCCATGAGGGAACCCTCTAGGAAGCGCTGCAGCTTGTACTCCAGCCCTATTTTTTTGTCCGAGGCTTTCATTCTGTTCGCAAGCGATAGTGCCAGTCGGCGCAGCATTTCCGGAACGAAACGCGCGCGCGCAGAATATTTATCTGCCAGGTAAGTGTTGTAGCCCCCGAAGAGCTCATCCGCGCCTTCCCCGCTGAGCGCTACCGTAACGTGCTGTGCTGAGAGCCGCGAGAGGAACCAGACAGGAAACGCACCAGCATCTGCATTTGGTTCGTCAGAGTAGTAGGCGAACTGCTCGATCGTCTCAGCAGTAGCGATGTCGGGATTTACATCCAATTCGTGATGTCGCGTCGAGTAACGCTCGACAAATTGATGGATGCGACGACTCTCATCGAATTCCCTGCCGTGAAAGGTGACCGAGAAACTGTCCAGCGGGCGCGTGCTCAGTTCGTTTGCATAATGCAGAACGACGGAAGAGTCGATTCCGCCGCTCAGCCATAAACCAAGAGGCACATCAGCTGCCAGGTGCTCCCGGACGGAACTACGGAGGAGAGTGTGAAGCTGCTCTTTTGCGTCTCCAAAGCTGCCCGCAAAAGTGTTTCGATAGCTTACTTGCCAGTAACGCTCGACCACGGCCCTGCCGTTGCGCCAAGTAAGCGTCGAGCCCGGGGGCAACTTACTGATTCCTTGTACGAGAGTGTGTGGGCCAGGAACGTAATTCAAACCGCAAAAAGCGGTGAGCGCTTCCATGTCAAAAAGCCGAGGCACTTCAGGATGCACAAAGATGGCTTTTAGCTCTGAGCCGAAGTAGAGATCTGAGCCGGATTGGGCGAAGTAGAGCGGCTTGATGCCTACACGGTCTCTTGCTAGAACCAGCGTTCGCGTTGAAACATGCCACATTGCCAGGGCAAACATCCCACGGAATCGGCAGAGGCATTCGGATCCCCACTCTGAAAAGGCGTGCAACACAACTTCTGTATCGCAAGCGGAAAGGAAAACGTGACCCGCGGCTTCTAGCTCTCTCTTAAGCTCATTTTGGTTATAGATTTCGCCGTTGAAGACGAGGATAGAGTTCTCATCCGGGGACCGCATTGGCTGGTCCCCGAGGCCACCATCGATAATCCGAAGGCGCCGTGCGCCAAGAGAGATATCCCGGTTCTGCCAGACGCCCTGCTGATCGGGACCTCTATGTTCAATGGACTGCGTCGCAAAGTGAATCCGCGAACGGTCGAAGAGTGGGTCGAGGTGAGTGAATCCGGTGATTCCGCACATGAGGGTCTTTCGTTTACTTAGTTCCCACGAGCTTGACGCTTAGCTTAAACGTGCTCTCCTGGGTATGTCTGAGAACAACGAATACGAGCTCGCTCAAGCCAGAGTGACACTTCACAGTGATGTAATCGGTGTAAAGAATGGTCAGTTCGTTGAAATGTGTAATCTAAAACATAGTGCCCGATTCTTAATTTCTACTTAAGACCAATGCGGGCCTGCTAAAGACATTTTCATATGGCCTTCCGATGCTGTCGGGGAGCCCGAGAGCTGTTCGATGGCGGAGCTAAACCGGATATTTGTAGACGCTCGTCTAATTTATGAACTGTTTCTTCGGCGTACTATGTCGCGTTTAGGTGTTACGGAGTGATTCCGTTTGCCGCAGTCTTTCGTTTGACGCTTGGGGCAATCCACACTCATTGGACGTGGTTCGCGTTGACTGCTCTAGACCTAGTTGTGGGACTGCCTCGCTGGTGCTGGTGGTTACGATCGCACTTACAGGTAAGCAGTACATCCTTCATCGAATCGAATTCATCGGCACAAATTTAGTGCAAGTAAGCTACGGCGAAGGTGACAATCAGGATGTACAGCAAACCAGGGCGCCACACCCTCTAACGCTCGACGACGAAATCGCAGTTGCGGCAGCGCTGCCGGCAGTAGCACAGTCATCTCTCCTGCTCGAGGTTCAGGAGCAGGGGAGCCTCCCAAATAGTGTGACTAAAGATCTTCTAGTCTTGGGAGCGTCCTAGGAGTACGAATACGATACGAATCCGTGCGAAGAATTGCCGTGATATCCGGCCGACCGGCCCATCATGGCTCTCACATAGCAGGAGACCGATGGCAAATACCAAGACCGCGCTCTTACGTCTAACCTGCGGTGAAGTGGCTCACGCGTGACATCGCAGATGCGAATGCCAAGGAACACTACTCTTGGGGCGTGGGGCCGTCTTCCTGTTCGACCTCTTTGCCTTCGCCGGGGAACGGCCAGTTACGGTTGAGGGGCTGCGTCTCTTCGCGGACGGATTTAGGCACGTTGTTTACCTTGAGATTTTCAAGCACGTGCACGCCAAGCTTGCCGGCGCTGGCTAGGTCGATATCGCCATCGTGGTCGAGGTCGGCGGCGATGAACTGGGTGCCGGCGCTTGCCGTGCCGTTGACTGAGAGCGCAGAGCGGGTGAAAACAGGGTCGGCTGCGCTGTCGGCGATCTGCATATTGACTGAACCCCCCTTCGTCCCCGTGACGATCTGCGAAGGGGCATGTCGCATGCCAGTGGCGTGGGTTTTAGCAGAGGCGAACTGCGCCTTGGTGGGCAGCTTATAGGCGTAGACAACGACGGGATCATATGACCCGGGGTCGCCGCCGGAGTGGCCGCGGTAGCGCTTGCCGGTGATGAGCTCGGGGGTGCCGTCGCCGTCGATGTCGGCCAGGATGAGAGCGTGCGACTGCGAGAAGGACTCGTCGATGGTGTGGCGAATCCACGTGCGATGCGCTGGCGTGCCGGCCTGTTCGAGCCAGTAGAGGCCATACCCGTGGCCCTGGCCGTAGATAAGGTCCAGCTTGCCGTCGTGGTTCACGTCATAGCCGAGGATGGGGAAGCCGGTGTCGCCAAGCTCCCAGTCTGCGTGCCACTGCCACTTGTCGTTGTCGGCGTCAATCTGCCCGAACCAGCCGTGGGTGGTGAGGATGTCGGCTTTGCCGTCGCCATCGACGTCGGCGATGCCGATGCCGTGGCCGTCCTGCTCGCGACCTCCGAGATGATGGACGCGCGGCTTGTCTTTGCTGAAGTCAACCCAGAGGACGCCAGCGCGGTTGTAATGAGCAAGAGCGACGTCGGGCTTGCCGTCGCCGTTGATGTCGGCAAAGGCGCCGCCTTCGGTGTCGTAACTGTCGGTGATCTTTTCGGCTTTCCACATGGCGCCGGCGGCGGTGGCCTGCGGGCCGGGGTTGCGGTACCACCAGAGGCCGTTTGAGATCCAGCCGGTGGTGATGAGGTCGGGCAGGCCGTCGTGGTCGACATCGATGATCCACTCGCCGCAGTCGTTGACAAACTCATTGTGGATGCCGACGGTGCGGAATTGATGCTGCTTCCACTCGCCGCCTCCGGCACCGGGATTCCCGTACCAATAGGCGCCGCTGAGCAGGTCTGGGAAGCCGTCGTTGTTCATGTCGAGCAGGGCGATGCCCTCGGCATGGTCGCTGCCGAGACGATGGGCGAGAAAGGCGATGCGCGGCTCACCACCGGGGCCGTCACCCGGGTGCTGCATGCGGAACTCTTTGGCGTGGGCGGGATCTTGGGCGTGCCCCCGAATGGAGGCAAGGAGAAATAGAACGAGCAGCAGCGCAAGGCACTTGGATGGAATCTTCATGGCGGGCTCCGTTGATGCGCTAGGCGAGCTTCATGGTTTCGGGGTTCCAGTGGACGACGTCCCCGCGCTCGACGCTGAGGTTACTGAGCAAGGCGGCACCGGCGGCACGGAAGCCGAAGGTTGCGTCTTCGACAACCGGCTGGCGGCTACGGACGGCATTGAAGAAGTTGTGAAAGTGGTCGTAGCTGTCGGAGTAGCCCTTGGGGGCGACGAACTTCTCGACTTCCTGCGGCGGCGGCCCGCTGGGGTGCTCCAGGGGATACTTCTTGCGGTATTGCTCAATGTACTGCCGCTGCATGGCGTCGGCGAAGGTGGAGACGGTGTAGCCGGGCTCGGTCTCGAGCGGGGTGCGGGTCACGGTGACGCTGTTGCCGGCAATCTCCATGAGGCCCTCGGAGCCGGTGAACAGGAAGCCCTCGCTCTCTTCGCCGCCGTCGACGAAATTGACATGGAGGCTGAGGTTAAAGCCCTCGGGATAATCAAAAAGCGCGAGCAGTACGTCGTTAGCGTCGCGACCGTCGTTCCAGAAGCGCAAGCCGCCGGTGGCCATGGCGCGGGTAGGGCCCTTGGCGCCGGTGATGAAGTGGGTGCCACTGAAGAGATGCACGAAGAGGTCGCCGGCGACGCCGGATCCATAGTCCTTCCATTTGCGCCACTGGAAGAAACGCTCGGCGGAGAAAGGGATCTTCGGCGCGGAGCCGAGGAAGCGTGGCCAGTCGCAGGTCTCGGTGGAGGCGTCGAGCGGAATGGAGTAGTCCCAGGCGCCGATGGCGGAGTTGCGATCCCACCGGGCGGTGACCATGTTGAGCTTTCCGATGGCGCCAGAGGCGAGCAGCTCCTTTGCTTTGGCGTAGACGATCGAGCTGACACGCTGGCTGCCTACCTGGAGAATGCGGTTGGTGGAGCGGGCGGCATCGATGATCTCTGGTCCATCCGGATAGACGTGGATCATCGGCTTTTCGAGGTAGACGTCCTTGCCCGCGCGCATGGCGTCGACAGCGGCCTGCTTGTGCCAATGGTCAGGCGTGGCGATGAGGACGGCGTCGACATCTTTGCGGGCGAGGATCTCCCGGTAGTCGCGGGTGGTGAAGAGATCGGAGCCCCACAGCTCCTTGGCGTGAGTGAGGCGGCCGTCGTAGCAGTCGGCGACGGCCACCAGCTTGACTCCGGGGACTTGCAGCGCGGTCTTGGTATCACCCTGGCCCTGAATACCGGCGCCGATGAGCGCGAGCTGGATGACGTCATTCGAAGAGCGCGGCGCGGGTGATGAAGATTGCGCGATCAGCGGATGCAGGCGGGTCGCGGCGGCAGCGACCGTGGCGGTCTTTACAGCGGCTTGGAGGAAGGTTCTGCGATCAAGCATGGTGGATGGCGTCTCACTTTCGCGCGTGCAGTGTGGCGGCTGCCATTGGACGTTAAGATAACGGCGAGGTAATGTCCAGGGTGACACTCTGCGCAGCGCGGAAGCGCTCATCGATGCCTCCGCGGCCGGCACCGTATGCACAAAGATCTCTGGCCGAGGTCGTTAACCTAAATCGTTCAGTGTATTGAAATGCCTTGACCAAAATGTATGTGCCTCAATATAAGGAGAGTCCACGGAGGCAGCACTGGGTTGTCGTTCATTGGGGGAAGCGTGCCCTTCTCCTAAGAGCCAGTGTGGTGATCTCGCGTATTCACGAAAAGTGCGGCACAGATGAAGCTTTACGGTTATTTAGGGGGTCGGAATGCGTAATGATGGATGGCGCAGGGTACTTATTGGGGTAGTTAGCATCTTCTTGTTGATGGTGTTTACACATCACACAGCACAAGGACAGGGTAGTACATCGGGTTCTATTGAGGGCACCGTCACAGACCCTTCCGGAGCAGTCATATCTGGAGCTACGGTAACAATCACAAATATCGGGACCAATATCAGCCAGACATTGACAACCCGCGATGATGGAGGCTATACGGCCACCAATCTTGCCCCTGCTTTGTACACGGTGACGGTCACCAAGGCAGGTTTTGGTACCAAGATAAGTAACCAAGTTGACGTTGAGCTAGGCCGTGGCACCCAGATCAATGTGCAATTGGCGACCGGACAGACCGCTGAGACGGTGACGGTTCAAGCTAGCTCCGTGGCGATCACTCAGGATAGGGGAGACCGAGCCACCGTTCTCGAGGCAGAAACTCTCGAAAAGCTGCCCCTTGAGGTTGCCGGCGAACGGCGTCAAACCGATTCGTTCCTTACCTTGGCTCCAGGCGTAACCGGTGATACTTTTACAGCCCGTATCAACGGTGCTCCCGACTTTAGTCAGGATTTCTACTACGATGGCATCCCATATATGAACGCGGACGGAGGCGGACGGCAAGAGAATAACGGACCTCCGGTGGACGCAGTGGACGAATTTGCTATCAACACCAACGCTTACAGCGCGCAATATGGTCGCGGAACCGGGCAGTTGGACTTTCATCTCCACAGTGGGACCAACCAACTGCATGGCGCTGCGTGGGAGTATCTGCGCAACAATGCATTTGACGCGAAGGGGTATTTTGGAAGCGGGACTACTCAGAAGCAGCATGAATTCGGCTTCAGAGTTGGAGGTCCGGTATACATTCCGAAGGTATACGACGGCCGCGACAAGACCTTCTTTAACGTTGTGTTCGACTGGTACAGGTTCCGCGGCGGTGTCGCCACGCAGCTCATTACGTTGCCAACCGCCAGGATGCTCAAGGGGGACTTCTCCCAATTGCCATTTCCCATCTTTGACCCTCTTACCACCAGACCAGGTCCCAACGGCGCATTCATCCGGGATCCGTTCCCGGGCAACATCATTCCTCAGGGCCGGGAGAGCGCATTAAGTGCTGCGTATATTAATCTGCTTCCCGCTGCTACGAATGACACTCCATTCAGCAACACAGTGTTAAAGACTCCGAGTGCTCCTCAAAACGTCTTCTATCCATTCTTCAAGATAGACCACAGCATCACTCCTAGATTCATTGTCCATGGTTCCTATTATCGGACCAGCGGAGCTGGGATTACTTCCCCCGTATTTTCAGGACCGCTGGGCGCCGGAAACAGCTTTGGCGGCGCCGGCAACTATCCGCGTATTTCGCTGGATCAGAACTATACCGCGAACATCATCAATCAGACGCTGTTCTCGTATGGGGAGGGCTCTGCGTCGCGCGCCTTCTTCCCGCTGGTTCCCGCAGGCTCCAACCTTCCCCTGGCCGTGCCGGGTTTGCCCTACCCGGAGATCACAACCGACGTATCCAACCAGCCGCAATTTGGAGCCGGTGTCGACAATAACCAGACCAGCGGCGGTTGCGAGCCCTGTGAATACATTGGCGATAATTTCAAGTGGCAAAAGGGGAAACACGGACTAAGCTTCGGCACGGAGATACGTGAAGAAGATGAGTTCGACGCATTCGCGAGAAACATCGGACAATACAACTTTGTCCACAACGCTACTGCAGGACCGGATCCCACGACGGGAGCCGACACCTATGGTGGGTTTGGATTCGCGAGCCTCTACCTGGGCACGATCAACACTGCGTCACAGAGTGGCGGAGTAGCGGGCCGGACCACTAAGACCGGCTATCGAGCGTTCTACGCGCAAGACGATATAAAGCTGACTCCTAAGCTAACGCTCAATATAGGGCTGCGGTGGGATTACGGAGTTCCGGCGCATGCTTCTGGCGATGCATTTTCTACCTTCGATCCCACAGTTCCTAATCCTGCCGCTGGCGGGCGCCTTGGCTCGCTCGTCTTCGCGGGCAAGCAAGGTGGCGCCTGCATTCCGCAAGGAGGCGCTTCTCTCTGCCGGAGCCAGATCGCCGATACCTACTACGGCAGCTATCAACCCCGCTTTGGCTTTGCCTACCAGGCGTACAAGAACACTGTGGTGCGAGGAGGCTTCGGACAGTCAAGCATACGCGGCGGTGCCAGTACCCTAATGGGACCTGAAATTGCCGCTAGTTTTCTAACCGGCATTCAATATCAAAACCTGCTCACCTCTCCTGACACTGGATTTACACCGCCAGTCCAGCTCCAACCAAACTGGGATGCCGGCATCCCGGCATTGGCATTGCAGCCTGCGCCCCCCCGTTCCCGCTCAGCCGCCAATAATCAAACCATCCCATATATGCAACGGAAAGATGGCAAGAATGGCTATACCTTGGGTTTTAGCTTAACCGTCGAACAGCAGCTTCCCTTTCGAATCGCAATGGAGACCAGTTACGTGGGCAGCAGCAACGTTCGTATCGGTGGAAACCTGCTGAACGAAAATCAGGTTCCTTCCCACTACCTCGCTGATCTTGGCCCCGTGCTCTTAGCTGATATCAACTCACCCCAAGCTAAGGCGGCCGGGGTTCAGCTACCGTATCCAGGCTTCACCGGCAGCGTGGCACAAGCCCTACGTCCTTTTCCACAGTTTCAGTACATCGAAGCGAGGACCCAGACTCCAGGCCATTCGAGCTATCACTCATTGCAAGAGCGCCTGCAGAAGAATTACTCGAACGGCATGACCTTTCTTGTGAGTTATACCTGGTCTAAAAACATCACAGACAGCCTCGACCAGTTTTCTACCTTTGCTCCCCCCCCGCTCGATACTGGCCAGCGTAGACGGGAGCGACAGGTACTAGGTGACAATGCGAACGGGGCCGCCGGCGGTCAGAATCTTAGCATTTCAACCACCTATGAGCTTCCAATTGGACCTGGAAAGATGCTTCTCAATCATAGCCCAGTACTGGGAAGAGCCCTTGGAGGCTGGGGGCTTACTGGCATCCTTCAATATTCTCAGAGGGCGCCCATCGCTGTCACCGGAGGGTCAGCCAATCCGATCTTCAACGGCCTATCGCGGCCAAACCTGGTGCCCGGTCAGCCTATAAAGCTGTATCACGGAGGTAAGTTCAATCCCGCTACTGACCGCTATCTCAATCCGGAGGCATTCGCGGACGCTGGCCAGTTCAGCCTGGGCAATGCTCCGCCAACCATTTCAAATGTCTACCCCTTCCTCTATAAGAACGAAAGCCTCGGCGTGGTTAAAGATACCAGGATTTGGGAGAGTTCAACCATCGAACTCCGTGCTGAAGCTTTCAATGCCTTCAACCGTACTATTTTCAACCCACCGGATCAGAACTACACTCAGGTAAACTGCAACAGCCCTACGGCGGTGAAACCTGCCTGTTACGCGAACTTCGGGAAGATTACCGGCCAGGCAAATCAACCACGACAATTGCAATTCTCGGCAAGGTTGAGGTTCTAAGTCGATCGCAATGCAGCTTGTAAGCGACCTCCGCACGCCCACGCGTGCGGAGGTTTTTCTTTAACAAAAGCTCATGGTCGTGTCAGTATCCTAGGATGCGGCCGTTCGTCTAAAATGAGCTGACTGGGTTGAGAGTCGGAAATGAAGGATATTCGAAATGTAGCGTCTTGCCTTGCTCTTCTGCTGACGATCAGCATATCCGCTTTGCCTCAAGAGGCTGACAACGACATTCAGAAGCTGTATGCGGACGCCAAAACCGAAGAGCAAGCGCACCACCTGGATATGGCGGTCGAAAAATACCAGGCTATTCTAAAGTTGAATCCCAAGCTGGCTGCTGCTTATAACAATCTCGGACGGCTCTATTTTCAGCAAAGCCGATTTGACGAAGCTGTGCCAGTGCTAAAGCGCGCATGTGACTTGGCTCCTAATTCGGCGGTTCCGCGTGCTCTGTTAGGCTTTTCGTTCTTCCAAAAAGGAGACTTTGCCTCTGCGCAACGTGAACTTAGGGCAGCTCTGCGGCTCAATCCCGGCGATCCCAACACCAAGTTATATCTCGCGAGAAGTCTCGTTGAAACCGGGGACTCTAGGACTGCCGTAGAGCTATTGGAAGAGCTTAGGAAACATGATCCGCATAACGTAGAAGCTCTCTACACACTGGGAACTCTCTATTCAAGCCTCGCAGCATCCACTCTAAGTGAAATCCAAACGTCGGATCCCGGGTCCTATCTTGTGGAACTGCTCTTAGGAAAAGCCGCCGAGGCCAAGCAGTTACTTCCGGATGCCGTAGAGCACTACAAGCGAGCGGTTGCGAAAGCTCCTGATAACCCAAATCTCTATTATCTGTATGCTCATTCCCTATGGGCGAGTGGCAACCTTGCAGATGCTCTCACGGCCTATCGCAAGTCGCTAGAGCTCGATCCTTATAATGCGAGTGCCAATTGGGAAGCTGCGCGCATCCTGGTTGGTGATGATCCGCGCGAGGCGCTGCGTCTTGTTGACCGTGCTTTGGAGCTAAACTTCGAAGTACCTGATGCATATATGTTGCGGGGGCGGGCACTTATGTTACTGAAACGTCCCAAAGAGGCTGTGGATGCGTTTCGCAAAGCGAGTTTTCTGGATCCCGACGATGGAGCTGCTCACTTCCAGCTTGCCCGCGCCTATCGTCAGTTGGGGTTAGAGAGCGAGGCTTTGAATGAGGAAACACTCTTCCAGAATATGCAGAAGGAGAGTCATGCATTGAAAGAGGAAAAGTTAGGAAAGCAGAATTAACGCTGGATCGCATTGGTGTGTGGGCACCAAAATAGTGTAAAGCATCCGCGCGCAATTCGCGTTGCAAATCTGGCGAGAACTAGAACACACTGTCCTTCTATGACCAAGAGACGTTCTATTGTTTTCGTATTGAGGACACCTCAAGAAACGGAAATTTGCGTACGCCCGCTTCCGGCACCAAGAATAAGCCCGTCCTCGTTCACACCCACGGCTGCGGCTACGTCCTCGCCAACACCTTCCTTTACCCCTTCATCCAGACCATTGCGCACGACTGCCACTGCGTCGTAGTCTCGGTCGACTACCGCATGGCCCCTGACACCCACTATCCCAGTTCCGTCGACGACAACTACGTCGCACTCCGCTGGGTCTACGCAAACGCCGCCAGCATCGACCGCGACCGAAATAGCTGTCTTCCCGGTGGCTACCACGCCTTTGACCTCCTCATCCCTAACGCCGCCGTCTCCAGGCGCTTCACCGAATCCTGGATGTCCGCCTTGAGAAGAGCCTTTGGGACCACTTAAGCGCCTCGCCCTCGCTGTCATTCTTCTGGCGACAGCCAACCTGCGAGCCGAGACCACGCTCACTATCGCCACCGTCAACAACGGTGACATGATCGTCATGCAGCGTCTCTCGAAACAGTTCGAGCGCGAACACCCCGACATTCACCTGGACTGGGTCGTTCTCGAAGAAAAAATTCTTCGCGAGAAGGCCACCACCGACGCCGCGGCCCACGGCGGCCAGTTCGACGTAGTCACCATCGGTCCTCTCGAAGCTCCTATCTGGGGCCGCCGCGGCTGGCTCTTGCCGCTCGAGACTAAGCTCTCCCCCGCCTACGACCTCAACGATCTCCTCAAGCCCATCCGCGACGGTGCATCCTGGGCCGGCCATCTCTACGCGTTGCCTTTCTACGCCGAGAGCTCCCTCACCTACTACCGTAAGGATCTCTTCCGCCAGGCTGGCCTCATCATGCCGGCCCAGCCCACCTACGACGACATCGCCCACTTTGCCCGCGCGCTCGACGATCCAGCCCACGACCTTCACGGCATCTGCCTCCGAGGCAAGCCCGGCTGGGGCGAGAACGTGGCCTACATCTCTACCGTAGTGAATACCTATGGCGGCCGCTGGTTCGACGAGTCCTGGCACCCGCAGTTCGACACCCCTGAATGGCACACCGCAGTCTCCTTTTACGTCAACCTCCTCAGAAAGTACGGTCCTCCCGGCAGCAGCTCCAACGGCTTCAACGAAAACCTTACCCTCTTTGAAAACGGCCGCTGCGCCATGTGGATCGACGCGACCGTAGCCGCCAGCACCCTATCCGATGTCACGCAGTCGAAGGTCGCATCCACTGTTGGCTTCGCCCCCGCTCCCATCGAAGTAACCCCCCGCGGCTCACAATGGCTTTGGTTCTGGGCACTAGCCGTGCCGTCATCCTCCAGGCATCCCGCCGCCGCTCTCACGTTCATCGAGTGGGCCACGTCCAAGGATTACATCCGCCTCGTAGAGAGCACCAGTGGCTGGGCCTCCGCACCGCCGGGCACCCGCGAATCCACCTATCAGCAGCCCCGGTACATCGCCGCCGCCCCCTTTGCGGACCTCACATATCGCTCCATTATGGCCGCCGACCCCCTTCATCCAACTCGAAAGCCTGTACCCTACATTGGCATCCAGTGCGTCGTCATTCCGTCCTTTCCCACCATCGGCAACCAGGTCGGCCAGATTGTAGCAGCCGCCCTCGTAGGCAGCATCTCCGTCGATGAAGCGCTCCGCAAAGCCCAGCTGGCCACCGAACGAATCCTGAACCGTACCGGAACCCCGCAGTAGACAAGTCCTATGACCAACAGCCCCATACACGACGCGACCTGGCGAGACACTCTCTCCTCTGCCTCTCTCAAGCTGCCCGCCATCGCCGCCCTCTTTCTGTGGTCCGTCGTGCCTCTCCTCATGACTCTCTGGTTCTCCTTCCGTCGTTATAACCTGATGGAGCCCGACCGCACGGGCTTCGACGGCCTCGGCAACTACCGTTACCTCCTCACCGATCCCAGCCTGGCACTCGCCATCGGCAACACCATCCTCCTCGTCGCCTCTGTCCTCATCATCACTATCGGTCTTGGCACCCTTCTAGCCGTTCTCTACGACCAGGAGTTCTTCGGCCGCGGCATCGCCCGCGTCCTCGTGCTCGCGCCCTTCTTCGTCATGCCTACCGTCAGCGCACTCGTCTGGAAGAACATGATGATGCACCCCGACTACGGCTTCCTCGCCTTCCTGATGCGTTCCATCGGCCTCAAGCCCATCGACTGGTTCGCGGTCGCGCCCCTCACCTCCATCATCGTCATCGTCTCCTGGCAGTGGCTACCCTTCGCCGTCCTCACCCTTCTCACCGCGATCCAGTCCCTTGACGCTGAACGCAAGGAAGCCGCGCGCATGGACGGAGCCGGACCCGTCGCAATCTTCCGCCATATCCTCTTGCCCCACCTCGGCCGGGCCATCTCCGCGACCATCATGATCGAGACCATCTTCCTGCTCGGCATCTTCGCGGAGATCTACGTCACTACCTCTGGCGGCCCCGGCTTCGCCTCCACCAACCTGTCCTTCCTCATCTACCGCTACGCTCTCCTCGAGTACGACATCGGCGGAGCCTCCGTCGCCGGCCTCGTCGCCATCCTGGTCGCCAACGTCCTCGCCTTCTTCCTGATGCGCTCGTTCGCACACAATCTGGACGCATAACGGATATCTATGCTCTCTGCAAACCTCCTTAAGAAACTCGCGATGACGTTCCTCGGCTGGGCAGCCGCGCTTCTCATCTCTTTCCCAGTCTTCTGGCTGGCCCTCACCAGCTTCAAGACCGAAACGGAAGCCATCTCGCGCATTCCCCACCTCTTCTTCCAGGCAACGCTCCAAAACTATCTGGCCGTGCAGGAGCGGTCCAGCTACCTTCACTACGCCTGGAATAGCGTCGTCGTCTCCCTGGGCTCTACCATGGTCGCGCTTGCCCTAGCCATCCCTTGCGCCTATGCCCTGGCCTTCCTGCCAACGAAACGCACCCGCACCACCCTGCTCTGGATGCTCTCGACCAAGATGATGCCGTCCGTCGGCGTGCTCGTCCCCATCTACCTCATCTTCCGTGAAGCCGGCCTGCTCGACACCCGCACAGGCCTCCTCCTCATCGACGCACTCCTCAACCTGCCCATCATCGTCTGGATGCTCTACACCTTCTTCAAAGAGGTCCCACGCGATATCCTCGAAGCCGCCCGCATGGACGGCGCCGGCCCCCTTCGCGAGCTATACAACCTGCTCCTGCCCCTCTCGATGCCCGGCATCGTCTCCACTAGTCTCCTCGCCATCATTCTCGCCTGGAACGAAGCCTTCTGGAGCCTCACCCTCACCGCCGCAAAAGCAGCTCCCCTCACCGCCTTCATCGCTTCCTTCTCCAGCCCAGAAGGCCTCTTCTACGCCAAGCTCTCGGCCGCCTCCACCATGGCCATCGCACCCATCGTCATCCTTGGCTGGCTGAGTCAGAAGCAGCTGGTCCGAGGCCTCACCTTCGGAGCTGTCCGGTAAAGAGCCTTTCAGCAAGAGCATCGTGGTAAGAACGAGGAAGCGATCATGGCAACAGTCCAGCTCAACCAGGTCCGCAAGAGCTTCGACTCCAGCGAGGTCATCAAGGGAGTCGATCTCACCATTCACGATCGTGAGCTGACCGTCTTCGTCGGACCTTCCGGCTGCGGCAAATCGACTCTCCTGCGTCTCATCGCCGGCCTCGAAGAGATCACCTCGGGCGACCTCCTGATCGACGGCCAGCGAACGAACGACGTACCCCCTGCCCGGCGCGGCCTCGCCCTCGTCTTCCAGAGCTACGCCCTCTACCCACACATGAACGTAGCTGAAAACATGTCCTTCAGCCTCAAACTGGCAGGCATCCCCAAGGCGGAACGCCAGCAGAAGGTTCTAGAAGCCGCCCGCATCTTGAATCTCGAGACCTATCTTGACCGCAAGCCGAAGGAACTTTCAGGAGGCCAGCGCCAACGCGTCGCCATCGGACGAGCGATCGTCCGCAATCCCAAGGTCTTCCTCTTCGATGAACCTCTCTCGAACCTTGACGCCGCCCTTCGCGTCCGCATGCGTCTCGAGCTCACCCGCCTCCATCGCCAGCTGGGCGCGACCATGATCTACGTCACCCACGACCAGGTAGAAGCCATGACCATGGCCGATCGCATCGTCGTCCTCCGTGCAGGCATTGTGGAACAGGTCGGCTCCCCCATGGACCTCTACCGGAATCCGCGCAATCTCTTCGTAGCCGGCTTCATCGGCTCACCCCGCATGAACTTCCTCGAAGCCGTGGTCCAGCAAACCAAATCATCCGGAATCATGGTCACTCTGGGCCACACCATAACCCTGGACGTACCCACCGCCTCTGAAGGCTTCCAGCCCGGGCACAAACTGACTTTGGGCATCCGCCCCGAGCACATCATTCTCGCAGCCTCTAACGGGAATGCCCTTCCCGCACAAGTACAAGCCGTCGAGCATCTAGGCAGCGAAAGCTATCTCCATCTTCAAATCGAATCCGGCGAGCTTCTCACAATAAGGATCAACGGAGAAACTCAACTTCTTCCAGATCAGCAAATTCACCTGAACCTCGATCCCAGATTCCTTCATCTCTTCGATGAGAACGGTGACACTATGCGACCCACCGGCGCGAGCTCATCTCCCCCACTCGATGCTCGCTTCTAGGTACCCCAAATGCAGTCTTGTATCTCTCTGGTACGGGCAAGGAATCTAGGACATGCTCTCCTTTTTCGGCCTCAGCTCTAAACAGAAAGCGAAGATCAATCGCTAGACATTGGTGGAACGGCACCACAAGTACGCCGCTACACCAATTCACCAAGGAAGGTACCCCGATGCCAGAACTTCCCGCTACGAGACTGAGCGCCGCAACTCTGCCAAGCCTTCGGCCTGAGATCCAGATCCCCACCTACGACCGCCGCTACCTGCTCCCCCACACCCTACACATAGGCGTAGGCAGCTTCCACCGAGCTCACCAAGCCCTTTACCTCGACGACCTCCTCGCTATGCCAGACACAGAGCGCTGGGGCGAGTGCGGCATAGGCGTCCTCAAAACCGACGACCGCATGAGAAATGCCCTCGAATCCCAGGACCACCTCTACACTCTCGTCGAGCGCAGCGCCACCGCCCAGTCCGCTCGCGTCATCGGCTCCATCATCGACTACATCTACGCCCCTGAAGGCAGCGAGTCGGCCATAGAAAGGATGGCCGCTCCCCACACCCGCATCGTCTCCCTCACCATCACCGAGGGCGGTTACTTCATCGACGAAGGCACCGGCGATTTCCTAGCAGACCATCCCATCATCCAGCACGACCTTCACCAACTCGACCAGCCCGCCTCCTCCATAGGCCTCATCGCAGAAGCATTGGACCGCCGCCGCAAACGCGGCCTCCCGCCTTTCACCGTCATGTCCTGCGACAACTTGCAGGAGAACGGTCATGTCATCAGCAAGGTCCTGCGCGCCTATACAAGCCTGAGCAATCCCGCTCTCGAGCAGTGGATCGCCGCCAACGTAGCCTTCCCGAACAGCATGGTCGACAGAATCACCCCTGCAACCACCCCCGCCGACATCGCTTGGGTCGCAAGCCGCTTCGGCATCGACGACGCATGGCCCGTCGTCACCGAGCCCTTCCGCCAGTGGGTCATCGAAGACACCTTCTCGAACGGCCGCCCGCTGTGGGAGCGCGTCGGCGCACAGTTCACCTCGGACGTTGCCTCCTACGAGATCATGAAAATGCGGCTTCTCAACGGCAGTCACCTCGCCATGGCCTACCTCGGTGCACTGACCGGATTCACCTATGTGCAGGACGTCATGGCCGACCCCCTTTTTGTCTCCTTCATCGAGAGCTTCATGGAAGAGGTCACACCCGTCGTCCCCAGGATCCCAGGCACCTCCGTAACCGAGTACAAGCAGACTCTCCTCGAGCGCTTCTCGAACCCCACCATCAACGACCAGGTCACCCGCATCTGCTCTGAGGGCTCGGCGAAAATACCCAAGTGGCTCCTGCCCTCAATCCAGCAACTGCTAGATAAAGGCGCCCCCACCCATCTGCTGAGTCTCGTAATCGCCAGCTGGATCTTCTACCTCGGCCAAGGCGTAGACCAGAGCGGCCGCGCTTTGGACATTGTCGACGCACGAGCCACAGAACTTACCCGCCTCGCCAAAGAAGCCGGTCCCGATCCCCGCCCCATTCTGGCACTCAAATCGATCTTCGGAGAGCGGCTACCCGCAAACCCAGGATTTGTTCTCGCCGTAGAAACCGCCCTGCACATGCTTTCGAGCATCGGCGCACTCGCCACGGTCCGCAGGTATATTGCCCATCCTTAACAAAATTCGGCCTTGAGACCATCCTTCTGGCACATTGTGCACAAAGTAACGACCGCGAACACGAGGATCGCTTCTTGTCTTCGACCCATAACGTGGACTGTTTCGGCTGCCAGTGAGCGGCGCGACGGCCGCCTTCTATCCTCGCTCGTCGCTGCGAAGGGGAAATTATGGCCCCCGGCGTGCTCCAGGTCCACCACGGCATGCGGAGATCGCGCCAGCGCCTCCAGGATGGCGAAGCGTGTAGGGTCGCCGATAGCCGCAAGCTGCGAGTTTAGGTAAGTCGTCACTAACGTAAGCTAATGCTTACTAACGCGCCGGTCAAGCGGAAGTGAGATGCCGCGCATTTTTAAGCGCAGACATCGGCAGGTAAGAGATGCGTTATGCGGGAGAACTGCTGGGGAGATGGTGGGCAGAGAGGGACTCGAACCCCCGACATCCTGCTTGTAAGGCAGGCGCTCTAACCAACTGAGCTATCCGCCCATCGCGTGGGAAACACCGGCACGGTACCTCTGAGTGTATGGAAGGCTGCTTCCACGGTCAATGCCATCGTGCGCGCCAGAGATTTCACGGCATCTGCATCCAAGCAGGCAAGTAAACTCTCGCTTATTCGTAGAAAGCAGCTCATGACGACGCCAGCCTTTATGTTCGCCACCGGCATTGAGAACAGTTACCCCACCATTCAAAATGGCCGTGTGCGCGTGGACGAGATGGATAAATGCGGCCATTACAAGCACTGGCGCAGGGACTTCGAGTTGGTGAGCGAGATGGGCATTTACTTTCTGCGCTATGGACCGCCCCTCCACACCACCTTTCTCGGACCCGGAAAGTACGACTGGTCCTTTGCGGATGCGACCTTTGCCGATCTGCGCTCCCGCGACATCGTGCCCATCGTGGATCTGTGTCACTTTGGCGTGCCGGACTGGATCGGCGACTTTCAAAACGGAGACTTCCCCGATCTCTTCGCCGCCTACGCGCGCGCCTTTGCCGAACGCTATCCGTGGGTCCAGCTCTATACGCCGATCAACGAGATGTCTATCTGCGCCATCTTTTCCGGCCGCTTCGGCTGGTGGAACGAGCAGCTCTCGAGCGAACGTGGACATGTCACCGCGCTGAAGCACATCGTGCGGGCGAACGTGCTCGCCATGCATGCCATTCTGAAGCTGCGGCCCGACGCGCTATTCATCCAGAGCGAGTCGTCGGAGTACTTCCACGCCATGAGCACAAAGGCCATCAAGCCAGCGGAGGTCCTGAACGCCCAGCGGTTTCTCTCGCTCGATCTGAATTACGGCCGGCGCGTGAACAGCGAGATGTACCAGTACCTGCTGGACAATGGGATGACGCGGGAAGAGTACGAGTTTTTCCTCAAGCACAATCTTAAGCACCACTGCATCATGGGCACCGACTATTACTGGACAAACGAGCACCGTGTAGACAGCGAGGGCCTGACGGTCGCATCGGGCGAGGTCTTCGGCTATGCAGAGATTACCCGTCAGTACTACAACCGCTACAAACTGCCGGTCATGCACACCGAGACGAACTATACAGAAGGCCCCACCGGAGAAGAGGCCGTGAACTGGCTCTGGAAGGAGTGGGCCAATGTGCTCAACCTGCGTAACGCCGGCATTCCAATCGTAGGCTTCACCTGGTATTCACTGACCGATCAAGTGGACTGGGATGTGGCCCTGCGGGAAGACCGGGGCACGGTGAATGCGCTCGGTCTGTACGATCTGGAGCGCAAGATACGACCAGTGGGCAAGGTGTATAAGCAGCTGATTGCGGACTGGGGCGAGGTCTTGCCCACACAGAGTCTGTGTCTCACGCTGCCGATCGACTGCCCCGAGGATCACCACGGAGAAAGCGACTTCGATCTGCGAGCGCAGCTGCGCCTTCAAGCAATGCGCTCGCATACGCGGCTCTCTTCCGAACGCCGGAGTTCGCATTGATGCATGCACGACCGAACGGTGCTCGATGAACTTCCCAGATGAAGCTCACCAGCGCCGCCTCCTTATCGTGAATGCTGACGACTTCGGCGTTGCTCCCGGCGTGAACAAGGCCATCCTCGATCTGAATGAGGCAGGAGTGCTCACCTCCGCGACATTGATGGCCACGGGGAGTGAATTCCGCGCCGCCGTGCATGGCGCCTTTGTGCAACCATCGCTTTCGGTTGGCTGCCATGTGATGCTCATCGATGGCAGGCCTGCACTGCATTCCTCGGAGATCCCGACTCTCGCCGGACCTTCGGGCTTTCGTCCCACCCTGGGCCTGTTTGTCGGCGATCTGCTCCGCGGTCGCATCCGTGAAGCCGATATCGAGCGAGAGGCGGTTGCCCAGATCACTCGCGTGCAGTCCGCCGGCATTACCGTCACGCATGTGGACACGCACAAGCACACGCACATGTTTCCGCGTGTACTCCAGCCATTGTTGCGGGCCGCGGAGCAGTGCGGCGTCCGCGCGATCCGCAACCCGTTTGAGCCTGTGTGGGCGATGCACGCCACATCGAATGCTCCCTGGCAACGCCGCCTTCAGGTGCGGGCTCTCCACCTGTGGCACGGCAGCTTTCGACGCGCGGTAAGCAGCGCAGGATTCGTCACCACCGATGGGGCATTCGGGATCCTCGCCACCGGCACGCTCGACACCCAAACCCTTGACCGACTGATCAGCGCGATGCCGGATGGTTCATGGGAGCTCGTCTGTCATCCGGGATACCCCGATGCGGCACTGAAGGCGTCCCGCACCCGGCTGATCGGCACGCGCGAGACGGAGCGCAACGCGCTCCTTCAGGTGATCCCGAACATGCCCGATCTTGCCCTGATCGGCTTTCAGCAGCTCGCTCCCTGAATCCTCTATGCTCGGTGGCGCGTCCAACGTGTGACTCAGACGTCTTATCAGCAGTGCCCGAACAGCCAGTACCGAGCAGCCATTATGAAGATCGGCATCACCTGTTACCCGACGTACGGCGGAAGTGGCGTGGTTGCGACCGAGCTCGGCATTGAGCTCGCGGCGCGCGGCCATCAGATCCACTTCATCACCTATTCACAGCCGTTTCGGCTGACCGGACGCGAGGAGGGCATCTTCTACCACGAGGTGCCGGTTTCCAATTACCCTCTCTTCCAATTCCCGCCGTACTCGCTGGCGCTCGCCACGCGCATGTCGGAGGTGGCGGAATACTACGATCTCGATCTCCTTCATGTGCACTATGCAATCCCCCACGCGCTCAGCGCCCTGCTGGCACGGCAGATGTGCGCAACGCACAATCGTCGCCTGCCGTTCATTACCACGCTTCACGGAACGGATGTGACCCTGGTCGGCATGGATCGTTCGTACTTGCCTATCACGCGCTTCGGTATTGAGCAGAGCGACGGCGTAACAGCGATCTCCAACTACTTGCGCGAAAAGACCCTTACCGACTTCGGCATCGAGCGTCCGATTGAGGTGATCCCGAACTTCGTCAACTGCGATGTCTACGCGCCGGTAGAGGGCGACCGCGCAGCTGCCCGCGCCTCGTATGCTGCCTGCGCGCCGCACATTCCTTTGGATGGCAAGTTGCTCGTGCACCTGTCGAATTTCCGGCCCGTCAAGCGCATTCAGGATGCGGTAGAGGTCTTTGCCCGCGTGGCGCAAAAGGTGCCGGCGCACCTGCTGCTGGTGGGCGATGGCCCGGAGCGTTCGCTGGCGGAGCAGCTCTCCTTCAGCAAAGGCATTCGCGACCGCGTTCACTTCCTCGGCAAGCTAGAGAGCGTGTCGGAGCTGCTGCCCCTCACGGACCTGATGCTGCTGCCGAGCGAGCTAGAGTCATTTGGCTTGGCTGCGCTGGAAGCCATGGCCTGCCGCGTTCCTGCGATCGCAACCGAGGTGGGCGGCGTGCCGGAGTTGATCGACAACGGGCGCACCGGCTGTCTGTTCGCCGTGGGCGACGTGGCGGGAATGGCGTCTGCGGCAATTGCACTGCTCACCGACGATGCCAAGCTGAAGGCCATGGGCGCCGCCGCCCGTCAGACTGCCCAGCAGCGCTTCTGCGCCTCCCAGATCATCCCGATCTACGAGCGGTACTACGAACGCGTGCTCGCTGGAAAAGGCGCATGAGATCGCAGGCGCCGTATGTCAGCGGAGTGCGATAACTTCCGCACGCAGATCACCATCAACATTCCCGACCAGCTCGCCACGCTGGCGCAAATCAATGGCTTAGGATGACTGGCCCGGCGTCAGGTCTGCACTGCGTTCTGCTGTCCAGCCTGCACTCGATGGAGCGAACGGGCATCGTGCGCCCAGCGCCACAGAACCAGAATCGCAATCAAGATCAGCGCTAGCGTGAGTCCAATCCAAAGCCCAAAGATGCCCTGCTTCCCGGGAAAGCAGAGCGCGTAGCCCGGCGGCAGTCCCACCAGCCAGTAGCCAAGGAGCGTAACCACCATGGGAATGCGTGTCTCCCCCAACCCGCGCAGTGCGCCAGTCGCGACCGTCTGCACGCCGTCGAAGATCTGGAACGCAGCGGCCAAAGCCAGCAGTGGCAGCCCCAGCGCGACGACCTGCCGGTCATGTGTATAAATGTGCAGAATGGGCGTAGGCAGGACCACAAAGACGACTGCAGCCAACGCCATGAATCCGGAGCCGATAGCAAGCGAAAGCCATCCAGCACGACGGGCCCGCGGCGCATCTCCGGCGCCGATCGCGTGACCGACAGCAACGGCAGCCGCGGTGGAAACGCCGAGCGGCACCATGAAGCTGGTGCTGGCGCAATTGAGCACAATCTGATGCGCCGCCAGTGCTGCCGGACTGAGCCGCCCGGCCAGCAGCGTAACGACCCCAAAGGCGCCCACTTCCATGACAAGCTGTCCGGCACCCGGAACGCCCAGCTTGATCAAGGTGCGCAGACGCTTTATCTGCGGCCCTGGCCAGTGTGAGAAAAGCGGATGGCCCCGCGCCGCTTCGTGCCGCCACGCCACGACGACAAGGACACCGGCCATGTACACCCGCGCCGCGCAGGTGGAAAGCGCCGAACCGCGAACGCCCATCGCCGGAAAGCCCAGCTTGCCCTCGATGAGAACCCAATTGCCAAACCAGTTGATGAGGTTTGCAGAGACCAAAGCGAAGGTCACCGGGCGCACGCGGCCGACGCCCTGGAGATAGCGGCGAAAGGTCGCATACAGCAGTAGCGGCAGCGTGCCCCAGTTCAGCAGGCGCAGATAGGCGGTGGCTTCGCCGGCGACCTGCGCGTTCATGCCGATGCGAGAGTAGATGAGTGGCAGCAGCCATACCAGCAGCATGCAAGGCGGCGTGTACGCCAGCACCAGATAGACGCCCTCCGCCAGCCAGCGATGGCATTCATCGTAATCGCGCCGCCCCCAGGCTTGGGAGACCAGCGTATCGAGTCCAAGCAGCAGTCCGATGCCGAAGAGGGCCGGCGCGTAGTAGGTTGCATTGGAGATACCGACGGCGCCAATGGCCTCAGGCCCGATGCGGCCAACCATGATGGTGTCGACCACGCCCATGGCGACCCAGCCGAGTTCGGAGAGCACCACGGGTATCGCCAGCGCCAGCAAAGCCCGCAGCTCAAGTCCGAGATCGTAGTGCGTCTTCGGGGCTGCCGGGCTGGAGCCGATGCGCTGCATGATGCCACTCTACAGGGTGGGCGCGCGCCGCATCCATCTTGGCACATTCCAACTCTCGGACCACGAGCAGTTCCCTTCCAGGTCTTTCGCGCGGCCGCGCCACTCATGTATCCGTAACCATTACAAATGTGCATTGGGCAGATAAAGGCGACCGTGGAGTTCTGAATCACCTCACAGTGAACGTGAGAAGAAGCGCAATTTGACAGAGCCGCTGGCTGTTCGCAATACAGATCGGAGCGACGGCGATATGTTACATTCAGTGGAGACCGCGATGGAGAGTTGGCCGAGTGGCTGAAGGCGCACGCTTGGAAAGCGTGTTTACCGCAAGGTAACGAGGGTTCGAATCCCTCACTCTCCGCCAGACCGTTTGCCCCTTTCACTCTCTCGGCCAGCCCCGCGCATATCCCGAGCAAAAGTTAGAAAACGGTGCTCTGCCCACATCCCCCGGTGCGATTCGCCGCAATGGCGTTGGCAGCAATGGCGCCCGCTGGCTACACACCGGCGGAATCTTTTCCGCGCTCTCCGCCTCTGCTCCCGTCGGCGGCGACCTCGTCTCCCACCAGGCCATCGATGCGGGAACGCCAGAACTCATTACAGAACGCGCTCGCGCCTACGTCGTCTGTCTGGCCGCGGCCCGCCGCGAGATGGCTGACGCCGCGCTTCAATGATGCCTGGTCAGTCGTAGTTTCCGCAATCCCCGTTTCGCGGGATCTGAGAGCAGCCATTAGCGACTTACGGCGTCGAATGGCAGGAACAGGGTGAAAACGGTACCTCTGCAGCCTTCTCGTTGTCTGCTTCGGACCCGGAGCGCGCCGTGATGCCGCGTTACGATCTCCTGGCTCACCCAAAGCCCCAGCCCGGTCCCATTCATTTCTTTGGTTGTGAAAAACGGATCGAAGATCTTCTTTAAGACTTGAGGGCTGATGCCGCCGCCTGTATCGGCGAAGGTCAGCATGAGGCCCTGCCCGCCAGTAAGCCAATTCGTCGCTTCGCGGCTGCGTATGAGCAGGCGCCCACCGGTCGGGTGCATAGCGTCGATGGCGTTGCCGATCAGATTGTTGACTACTTGCCGGATCTCGCCTTCGAAGCACCTGACCGGCTTGAGAGCGCGTTTACGCAACTCGACCTTTACCTGCGAGTTCACAATGCGGCCTTGATCTGTAACGAGATGTTCAGCGGTTCCGGGTATTCAGTTCCAAACTCCCCCGCAAGTCCCTCGTCCATCGCCCGATGGTAGTGATACACGTAGGGCGAGCCTTCATAGACCATAGCCGGGAAAGCCTCCCACGCATCCCTTCCCAGAACGTCCTCGCTGGCTTGCAAGATCTCTTGTCCGCGTTTATTCAGGTAGGTGAACCGCCACTCCCGGTCGAGTACGGCTACTGCATCGGTCGTGACCTCAAGCACCTGTTTCAACCGCTCCGCAATGCGGTCACGGTCACGACCTATAAGCACCGCCTCGGTCGCGTTCTGGCATGTGATGAATATCCCGGCTATCTGCTCTCCCTCGTTAACCGGAGTGAGAGTATAGTCCCAGAAAAAGTCTTCCATCCGTCCATCTTTTTCGAGAGGGATGAGGACGTTGTGCTCAACGGTAGTGCCGCCTAAGCTCAAGACCGCCTCGTACTGCGGGCCAATGTGATACCAGGCATCCTTCCAGACCTGGCGGGCGGATTGGCCCAGCGCCTCTGGGTGCCTGTCACCCAGAATGGTTTCATACTCGTCGTTGTAGATCATGGTCATCTCGGCTCCCCAATCGACCACTGCAGGGCGCGGGTAGGAGAGCACAACGTTTACCATCGTGAGAAGCGCTTCTGACCAGCTCTCGATGGGACCGAGGGGCGTCGAACTCCAATCGTGAGCACGGACGAGTTCCGCCATCTCACCGGTACCCTTTACAAGGGTTCTTGTCCGTCCAAGTGTGGTGCCGTTGTGGGACTGGAAGAATGGAGATGGGTTCAAGGACTTTGCCTCTCTCGTTTGATGGACTCCCTGAGCGCTCGTGAGAGTTCACACTGACACTCTAGGGCGACGATCAAAGGCGTCTTGGACATTCTTCTCTTTCGTTATGCCAAGTCTGCTGCAATTCCATTTACCCACCCCAGTTGGTCGGCTCGACACGCCTTTATAGAGCGAATCGCTTCCATATTGCCTGAAAACTCTCGTTTTCAATAACTCCGAATTCATCGTCAACTACAACTATTGAGCTATTTCCGTGTCCAATCAGGACCAGGCTAATCGTTGACTACAGCCATTAGCCTGGGAGGTAATGATGAACATCAGCGCGCTCTCGTCAACAAACGATGCGCATCCTTCCACGTCGGCAGGCGTAACGAAGAGAACTTCTGTTTCGACCAGATGGAATCCCGCCGATGGAGCAAGCTCGACGGCCTACCTGACAGCAGAGGATGTCGCCACGCTGGATCAATTGTGTTGAAAGAGCAGCATCGCGGATATCGAGACCAACCCTAACGGGCGCAAACTGGTCGAAAGCGTAAGATACCCGCAGCGCTTGAGAATCCTTGGTGCGTGATCTCTTACCTCGATACCTAGACACATCGCTGACCCGTGCAGCTCACTGATAGCAAAGCTCTGCCTCTTCCAGATCGCGACAGTGCTGCTCAAGCTCTTCAGCCACCACTGGCGCGTATTTCAGAAAGTGGTTTGCCGACATCAGCACCATGAAACCCAGCCACATCTTCGCCGGCTGACGACTCCACTTGCGAATAGCTAGCAGTAAAAACCGCCAGTACGCGCGCCGGTATGTGGAGCGGACTCCTTGCAGCCACATCGATGAAAAGAAGACGCGCAGGTTGTAAAGCATTGGTAGCTCGGGAGGCCGCTGCGTCGGGCGGGGTTGCCACGACTCGATCGAGCTGAACGCGCGACGGAAGTAGGACTCCGGCGTATATAGACCGGCTAGCAAGCCGCTCAGTCCGCGCAGCAGCACGGGCAGAGGCAATACCGTCCGGAAGTTTGGCGGGCTGAAGTTCGAGGTCGCCTGGCTATCCTCGATCAGCCGTCCTTCGCGCTTCATCCGGTCGAAGAGCGCAGTGGTGGGCGGCGCCTGCAGCACGCCAGCCATCGCCCAGGCGATCGCAGTCTTGTCGATGAACTGCAGCTGCCGTTCAAAAATAGTCTCGTCATCGGAGTCAAAGCCGACGATAAATCCAGCCAGGACCCACAGTCCGCTCTCCCGGATCTTCTGCACCTGTGTGACTAGGTCGCCGCGAAGGTTTTGGAACTTTGACGATCCCTTCAGCGCCTCTGCCGACGGCGTCTCGATCCCCAGAAACACATACATGAAGTTCGCCTCGACCATCGAGGCCAGCAGTTCAGGCCGGTCTGCCAGATCGATCGACGCCTCCGTGTAGAACGAGACCGGGCGTCCGTTGCGCTCCTGCCAGGCAGCAAGCTCCCGCGTCAGCCCCAACGCGAGTTTGTGGTTGCCGATGAAGTTATCGTCAACGATAAACACCTCATTGCGCCAGCCGAGCCGCCGCAGTGTGTCCAGCTCCGCGATGATCTGCGACGGGCTCTTCGCCCTCGGCCTTCGTCCATAGATCGTGATAATGTCGCAAAACTCACACTGAAACGGGCACCCGCGCGAAAACTGCACCGGCATGGAGGTGTATTCATGCATGTGAAGCAAGTCGAAGCGCGGTACCGGACTACGCGACATGTCCGGCTTGTCGGTGATGCGGTAAAGGGCGTGCGCAGTGCCGTTCTCCAGCGCCTCGGCAATGCCGGCGAAGACCTCCTCCGCCTCTCCCACCAGCACGTGATCCGCCTTTGACAGCATCAACTCGGGTTCGCTGCTGGCCCACGGACCTCCGATAAAGCTCCTGCGCCCCAGCGAGCGAGCACGCGCCAGCACGTCCAACGCGTCGAAACGCTGCGCGTGCATCGCGCTCACCATCACCAGGTCGGCCCACAGCAGGTCCTCGTCCCGCAACTCTTCGAAGGCCAGGTCGAGCAGGCGGATATTCCACGTTGGCGGACAGAGCGCCGCCACGGTAATCAGTCCCAGCGGCGGCATCACCGAGCGCTCCGGAATCATCTCCAGCACACCTTCGAAACCCCAGAACGAACGCGGAAACCGCGGCCAAATCATGAGCGCCTTCAGGTTGGGGCCGAGGGGCGGAAAAGTATCCGCCGAGTCGTACTTAGGCAGGACGGAGTCGGATTTGGGAAGAACGGACAGTTGCTGGAGCAGGTCGGTCGGAGACACGGGCATTGCTACTCTCCACTGGAACGGGACATTTGCCGAGGTACGCCTGCCCCGGGTTGCGGATACGACTTAGCATCCATCGAGAACCGGCGCTCTGATGCCTAAACTTTGTGGGATGGTTACCGGCGGCAAATCGGCTGCATTTGCTCTGATTATGCACTTTTATGTACTTTGCTTTCAGAACTCGGATCGCTATCCGCCATACGGGCCTCGCACTCCCAGGCGAGCCATGCCGGAGCCGCCTCTAAATGGGCCGTCAACTCCCTCCCGCTACAATCCAGGGTATGAAGTTGCACGCATTAGCCGAGATCCTTCATGCCACCCTCCAGGGCGATGGAGAAGCCGAGATCACAGGTGTGGCCGGCATCGAAGACGCGGCTCCTGGCCAACTTACCTTCGTCGCCAATCCCCGCTACGCCGCCGCAGCCCGCACCACCCCCGCTGGCGCGGTTCTGGTTGCGGATGACTTCCCAGCCATCGCCGCCGCCACCTTGCGCACGGCCAATCCATACCTCGCCTTCGCCCGGGCCATCGAGCTCTTCCACCAGCCGGTCATCTATCCTCCGGAGATTCACCCCACCGCCGCCATCGACCCTACGGCAACGATCGGTGCAGGCGCCCACATCGGCGCCTTTGTTGCCATCGGAGCCGGAGCAAAAATCGGCGATAACGCCACCCTGCTCCCCCACGTCGTCATCTACCCCGAAGTCAACATCGGCCAAGCCTTCTTCGCCCACGCCCACGCCGTCGTGCGCGAACGCTGCCAACTGGGCGACCGGGTCATCCTCGGCAACGGAGCCGTCATCGGCGGCGACGGCTTTGGCTTCGCCAAAAACAACGACGGCTCTTGGTACAAAATCCATCAGTCCGGCCCGGTAATCGTCGGCGACGACGTGGAGATCCAATCCAACGCCTGCATCGACCGGGCCAGTATTGGCGCGACGGAGATCGCGCGGGGGACGAAGATCGACAACTTGGTCCAGGTAGGCCATGGTTCCCGGATCGGGGAGAACACGCTACTCTGCTCTCAGGTCGGCCTCGCCGGATCGACAGAGATTGGCCGCAATGTCGTCCTCACCGGCCAGGTTGGCGTCGCTGGACACTGCCGGATCGGAGATGGCGTAGTCGCCACGGCGCAGTCGGGAATCGCGAACGATGTCGCCCCAGGGAAAGTGGTCAGTGGCTATCCGGCAATTGACAATCGGCAGTGGCTTCGCGCCTCCGCGGTCTTCAACCGGCTTCCTGCCTTGCTCAAGCGTATACAACGTATCCCGGATACAGCCGCCCCAGACAAGCCTGCCCCAGATAACTCCGAGGGGCCCGAGTGACTCCGTGCGCCTCCCAAGCGGCAACCCCAACCTTTTCTGCATCGTACAAATTTCATGTCCGATCTAGAAGGTCCTACGTCCGAGGAGCAGGGCGCCGCGACCGCGGTGACTGAAGCTCCAATCCGAGTTCTGTTGCTCGATGATCATCCCGAGAACCTCCTCCTGCGGTCGACCATCCTCCGCAAGCACGGCTACTTGACGGAGACCGCCGACTCCATCGCGGATGCCACCAAGGTGCTCGACCAGATCGACATCGCCGTGCTCGACTACCACCTGGGGGAGGGCAAATTCGGCACCGATGTTGCTGCAGAGCTGCGCGAACGCCGTCCCGAGGTCCCCATCATCATTCTCTCGGCCACCCTCGAGCGGCGCTTTGGCGGCGTCGAGGACATGCATCTGCTCAAGGGCTACAGCTCCGTCGATGACCTCATCACCGCCCTCCGCTCCTTCGAAGCCAAGCGCCGCGGCAAGCCGGTCGTCGTCGACGCCCGCGACTTCTTCTACTCCCGCATCAACATGGCCATGGGCGATGAGGTGGTTCTCGAAATTCTGGACGTCAACGGCAACTGGCAGTATGTCAACGACACCTGCGCCCGTCTGCTAGGCCAGCCTCGCGACTGGTTCGTCGGACGGAACATGTTCGTCGAGATGCCGGAGCTCGCCCCCGACTGGCGCGATATTCTGCGCACCGTTGCGATCGATCGCGAGACCTACATCGACCGCACCTTCCGCGGGCTCATGAACTTGCCGCGCAAAGGCGAGGAGTGGGTCTGGAACGTGCTCGCGTTCCCTATCAAACTCCATAACAACCAGACCGGCGTGGTCATCAGTGCACGCATCCTGGATCGGAAGCCAACCGTATGAGATCAGCCCAACCCTACCTATCGCGCAAACGCCTTCTCTCGCTCGCCGCTTTGGCTGTCCTGCCGCTCGCCGGCTGCCATTCCAGGGCAGCCACCGGCACTCCGCCGGACCGCTTTGAGATCACGGTCCGGAATGAAGGACCGGAGATCCGACAGCTCGAGATCGACTACCCCAGCGCCAGCTTTGGCCGCGACAAATTGGAGAGCGGGCAGGTCTACACCTACCAGCCCAAGATTATCGGCGAGGGCCCGATCAAGGTCGCCTTCACGGACATCGCCGGCAAACCCCACACCGCCTCCGGGCCCGTAGTCAAAGAGGGCCTCAAGAAGAATCTCGTCATCTCCATCGGCGAGTACAGCAACGTGCGCTTTCAAGACCTACCAAATGCGACGCGCTAGCACAATCTAGGGTCACCACACCAACGTCGAAAATAGTACGCTTAGCTCCCGTCCTGGCAATCGAGTGCAGCTCTCACACCCGTAGTTACTGAAACTGCCCTGCGGGCACTTCGATCTCTGAGCCGATCATGGTAGATTGCGCAGCATGAGTTTCGTGATCCGACAAGCCGAACTCGGCGACGCGGCTGGCATCGCAGGCGTTCACGTTGAGAGTTGGAAGACGACCTATCCAGGCATCGTCCCGGATGCGTTCCTTGCCTCTTTGGACACAAAGGCTCGTACCCAAAGCTGGCGAGAGCAATTAACGGGTGGCGCCACGCTGATCCTGGTAGCTGTAGATAAGGCAGAAATCATTGGGTTCGCCTGTGGTGGACCAATCCGTGAGCCGACCGCTGATTACGACGCGGAACTCTACGCCATCTACGTGCTGCTTGGCGCACAACGGCAGGGCGCAGGGCGCTTGCTCTTCCATGCCGTGGCGGCCGGTCTGCACGCCAGCGGCTTCAAGAGCCTGCTGTTGTGGGTACTTGAAGCAAACCCGTCCGAATCGTTTTACAGGCACCTCGGAGGCATCCGAGTAGCTCAGAAGATGATTCAGATCGGAGGCGCCGATCTGCCCGAGATCGCCTTGGGCTGGCCGGAGATAAATCGCCTCATCGATGCCGAATAGCTTTCCGTGCTGCATGATCCGCGATGGAAGACTTCATCATCTGAAATTCCGTTTCAGCCATCAATTTCCTTCCCTCACCACAAACCTTCCCGCGCATAAGGCCGCGACCACAAAGCAATGCTGAGCAGCACGGCGCGGGTCCAAGCGGCCTCCATGCGGCTGAGTTCGCTCTCCGGCCTGCCGGTTAGGGCCAGGAAGGGCCCAATCGTCGTGATCACTACAGCAGAAAAGCCGATTGTGTATCGTTGCGGGACTATGGGGGGAGTGTGTCCTCCATCTGCCTGGTTTTTCTTTGCCGGCGTGTGGCGAAGACCGATCTCTTCCTGATAGTTAAGCCAATCCTGGTCGTGAGGCCGAAGGCAGAGGTCTGATATCCACTGCACGAACCTGCGCTTGACCGCGGCTTTATATGCCTCGTCCGGCACGCCATCGGCTCTCAGGAACCACGCACTCAAGTGGGGTTGACGAGCAATCGCAGCGCGCCATTCATCGACGATCCGTTCGGCCTGGGGCACAAGCGTCTCTGCTGCCGCAAGAAGCCATTTCGCATCCTCGCCGGTCCATCCGACAGCTTCTTCGAGTTGTCGCAATTCCGCGATGCTCACCGGCGCTGCGGAAACGGCCGCCGCGCCGTAGTCATACCCGGGTATTGCGGCTGCCTCCGTTTCGCTCATGCTGCCACTCCTACGAGTTGAAGAAACGAGCGATCTTCGATAAGAATGCAGCCGGAGTGATCGGCTCTCGCGACGTTTTCACGAGCGCCGGGATCTCTCATCAATCGTTCTCGATAGTCCTCATAGGCCGCAAGACTGGGGAAATCAATGAGTGCGAGGGCCACGTCGGTAGGCCCGGCGAGCTTCGTCGGTAAGAAGTAGCCAATCAATTTTCCTCCGCAGCGCTCGATCGGTGCCGGCCAGTTCCGCGCATACTCCTCGAAATCAGAAAGCTTGTGAGCATCAAGTTTGTATCGAATACAGAGTGTCAGCATGAAGTCCCTTCCTTCTGATTCAAGCTAAGGCGCAGAACCGGCTGATTGCTTCGACGCGCATCGAAGCGTTTCTTGGAATGCTTCGATAAGCTACAAGAGTGAAAATGGATCTTGGCATTGCTGAAATCGGCGGCCTCATTGGTGATCCGGTTCGGGCGGCGATGTTGGCCGTCCTCATCGACGGTCGTGCTTTGCCGGCTGGAGAGCTGGCGTTTGTCGGAAACGTGGCGCCGCAAACGGCGAGTTTCCATCTCAGTAAGCTGATCGACGCGGGATTAATCAGCGTAGAGCGGCAAGGAAAACACAAGTATTACCGACTGGCGAATGAGAGAGTAGCTTCCGCAATGGAGGCGATGGCTGCGGTTGCGCCGGTACGTCACTCCGTAACGTCGCGTGCCGAGAGCCGTTCCGAGTCGGAGCGGATCAAGGAGCTTCGGTTTGCACGCAGTTGTTATAAGCATCTGGCCGGCCGTTTAGCCGTTGAGCTTTATCGAGGCCTGATTGCTCGTAAGCTGCTCTTTGTCACGCAGGAAAAAGAAAACTGCTTGACGGATGCTGGACAGCGATGGTGCCGAGAACTGGGAATACTACCGGCAGGATCAAGGTCCAGCAGTCACCACACCGGCCGGGTCTGTCTTGATTGGACAGAGCGGCACCATCATCTTGGTGGCCAACTCGGAATAGCGCTCTTTTCCTGGTTGAAGGAGGCTCAGTGGGTCGTGCAGAACCCTGATAACCGGGCGGTCCGCCTTACGCATACGGGAGAAAGTAAGTTGCAATCCCAGCTCGCTGTAAAAATCACCCGTGAATGATCGCATGACTTCAGAGGGAGGCGCGGAGTTCTCGACCATTACGGTCGGCATGGTGAACGAGGTTAAAGAAAGACAGATATCCTGGACCTGCTTCCCGGCCTCTCTAACCCGGTCTCCTACTTCACTACGGTCTGAAACAGATTCGACTTCAGCAGGCTAGCGAACTGGTTATCGGAAGAACTAAAGTTTACCTCCAGCTTGCCCTGGGTGGAGTCGATCTTGGTCTCATCGATCGCCTGCTTTTCGATCTCCGTCCCGCTCATCTTCTTGTAGAGAGCGGCTGCGTTCAGCAGCGAGGCCATTGTCGCCGCCGTGAAGGTGTCGGGCGTCAGCACGTCCAGGTTAAACTTCACCCCGTTCTGGAAGTCCATCGTGTACCAGGAGCTCAGCAGGCGTTTTTTGACTGTGTCATAGTCCGCGACTCCTGAGGCGGCATCCCCCAGCAGTGACCGCATCATCGTCTGCGTTCCCTTCTGGTCCAGAATGCTCCAGATCGCCTCATTCTGAACGGACTGCATCATGTCTAACATCGTCGCGTTGGTCAGGAAGTTCGCCGTCATGCCATCCCGCGCATCCAGCGCCGACTTGAGCGAATCCCCTTGCCCGAAGACCATCGTCGTCGGGTTCAGGAAGACCACCTGCATCCCGGAGCTCCCCATCGGGTAGATGTGATTGTCCCGCACCACCACGGACTTGACCTTCTTTTTCTTGAAGTTCGCCATGATCTCGTCGACCGGGAACTGCCCCTGCGCCAGGCCGATGATCCGCGTCATCTCACTACTATTCTTGTAGCGGAACGAGGCAAAAGCTAGCTGGTCGACATCGTTGCCCTCGTCAAAGCCCGAGCTCTTCAGTGCCTCTTCCAGGCTCTTCAGCTCGGGCGGCATCACGCGATCCTTCAGCTGCATCGCCGCCGGCGAGTTCTGCATCGCCCGGTAGTCCACCGCGATCAACTGCTGCACATCATGCGGGATTGCCGCGCGGGCATCGCCACTCAACTGAGCAGCCAGCAGCGGCATCGATAAGGCGGAGCAGGCAATGGTCAGACCGGCGCACCGGGCAGCCCTCAACAAATTCATCACTGATGGTGTCCTTCCAGACGGCCAAAGCCGCCATTACCCCTGGAGTCTGGGTCTGCTGAGCAGACACACTCCGGAGAACATTCCCATTTTAGACGCCTAGGGCGGAGCACCGGTATCCGACTTCCGGGTTACAGCTCCGGATGGCTTCGGACTACGGCCAGGCCAGCGGGCACTTCAGCCGCTGCTCCAAGACCTTACTCGCCGGTGTGAAGCCCTCTAATTGACGCAGCCACGTACTGTTTTGCTCAACCGCCGCCTCGGGGATGAGCCCGATCAGCTCCCCATCGAGGAGCCGCACCCTATGCTCCGCCGCCTTGCGCTCCAGCACAGCGTAGACGGCGCCTGGCGAGGAAACGCGGAAGTCGGTGATGTTCATCGAGATCTGCGCCCGTCCGCGCACCAGCGCTCCCAGAGCCTTGACACCTTTAAGGCCGCCAGAGGAATCGCGGATCTCCCGCGCCAGTGTCCGTGCCAAGCCCACATCCGGCCGGTCCAGAAAGACATTCCACGCGATCAGCAGCTTGCGCGCGCCCACGGCACTTGCCCCTGCCGTGCGATGCAACTCCGGTCCGCCCACGTCCGGCCGCCGTGCCGGTTCCCTGCTCACCGCCTCACGCAAACCCTCAAACTGGCCACGGCGCACGTCTTCGAGCTTGGCCCGGTCGGGTCGCGACGCCGCTGCCTCGTAGAAATACACCGGCACCCCATAGCGCTGCCAGATCTCGGCGCCTGCCTGGCGCGCAAACATGGCGCACTGCTCGAGCGAGACACCCCGGATCGGCACAAACGGGATCACGTCCGCAGCCCCAATCCGGGGATGTACGCCCGACTGCTCGGTCAGATCGATCAGTTCGGCTGCCTTCCCCGCACCGCGCACCGCCGCCTCGATCACCGCCGCCGGTGACCCCGCCACAGTCATCACCGAGCGGTTATGGTCCGCGTCCCGCGACCAGTCGAGCAGCGCCACGCCCGGCACCCGCATCGCCTCGACAATGGCCAGCACCTTCCGCTCGTCCACGCCCTCCGAAAAGTTCGGAACGCATTCGATCACTGCGTCCGTCATCGTGTCCTGCCGCCCGCCACCGCTACTTCCACCACGTATACCCGATCTGGAACTGTACGCTCGCATTCACGCCAGGGTTGGAGTCGCCAAGGCTCGCATTCGAGATATGGACAGCATTGGCCTGCAGCGTCAGCGAGCGGTTCGGCCTGAGAAAGTAGTGCACCCCAATGCCGAACTGTGGCGTGAAGTTCCACACGCTGGTGCCTTGGTGCCCCGGTACCGGGATCGGCCCCACCGGCGGGAACTTGTGATTCGTCCAGATCAGCCCGCCCGCGCCCTGGGCAAAGGGCAAAAAGCGTTTGCCGCCGGTCAGGTTCCAGCGCAGGATGATGGGCGTGATGCTGACGCCGTTGTAGGCTCCGCCGGTGGGGTACGGACCTCCCGTGAATGCGAGTGTCCGCGGCCCGGTCTGCACATCGTTGTAGCGCTGGTACGGAGGCGCATACCCCTGCCACCACGGCATAAGGTCGGCCGCATACTCAAACTGTCCCTTCAGGAAACCGGGCCCGATGGGATCGGTCAGCACCTTCCCGGCATGCACGCCCACGCTCAGGAAGTGGTAACCATTCCGGTTGTGTCCCACGCCAACGCCGCCATTGAAGAACGGCCCCCATTCGAACGGATTGCGCGACATCGCCTGCCGCACCGGCGAGAGTGGCAGGACCACCGGCTGTTGGGGTGCCGATGTCGACGCCGCCTCCTGCGCACTCGCGGCAAGGGAGACACCGAAGGTGGATGCCAGGGTAAATGTCCCGACGAGTGCTGCCAAGCCTAAGTACCACCAGCCTAAGGCCGGCAGGAAGCAATCTTTAAAGTTCATTTTTAACTTTCACCGGCAATGGATCACCAATCTTTAGCGCTGGTGCGCGAATTGGGCTGGCACACAGAGAGAAGGCCGCCGGTCTTCACGATCTCGGCGGCCTCAGCAGACACGCGGAAGGTCTAACCGCCGACCTCTTCCATCTGATCCGCATCCATGTCGAAGTTAGAATAGACGTTCTGCACGTCGTCGTGGTCTTCGAGCGCTTCCAGCAGCCGGATCATCTGGTTGGCCGGTGCGCCCTCGAGCTTCGTATAGGTTGACGCAACCATGGTCACCTCAGCCACCGCCGGCTCAATCCCCGCACCCTTGATCGCGCCCAGCACGCCCTCGTAGGCCGCAGGATCGGTCAGGATCTCCCAGCTCTCGCCCTCGTCGTTCAAGTCGTCGCCGCCGTTCTCGAGCACCAGCCCCATCAGCTTGTCCTCGTCCGCGCCGTCTTTCGGGACTGCAATGAGGCCCTTCTTCGAGAACATGAACCGCACCGAGTTTGACTCGCCCAGGTTGCCGCCATTCTTCGCGAAGGCGTGCCGGACCTCGCTGACCGTACGGTTGCGATTATCCGTCATCGTCTCGACGATTAGCGCCACCCCGCCCGGGCCGTAGCCCTCAAAGGTGATCTCTTCATAGAGCGCTCCGGGCAGCTCGCCCGTACCACGCTGGATCGCGCGCTTGATGTTGTCCTGTGGCATATTCTCGGCCTTGGCCGCGAGAATTGCACCGCGCAGGCGAGGGTTGCCATCGGGGTCGCCGCCGCTGCGCGCAGCAATGGTGATTTCCTTGATGAGGCGAGTGAAGGCCTTGCCGCGCTTGGCATCCAGCGCGCCCTTTTTATGCTTGATAGTGGCCCATTTGGAATGGCCGGACATGAGTACCTCTGCTGCTGTGATGTGATAAGAAACTGCGAGCACAACGCCCTAAGCAGCCCCGCGGAACACCCTACTATAGCACGCGAAACACAGGGCTTTCCCCGTCTGCACGACCTGCCGTGCCCGCTCAGGGGTGCCTCGGTTGCAGCACTGCAGTTACCGGAACGTGCGCCCCTGGTCTCGCGGAGAGCTGGTACTTTCCGGTCCTCGGGTCTTGATACTTCCAGGGAACAAAATCCTGTTCGGAGATGGTAAGCGTGACGGGGTGTTTCGGAAGCACGAAGGAGAACGTGCCGTCTGAATCAAGACCCCGAGACATCATGGTCTGAGAATTGTTCGGCCACTCGATAACCCTCGCGTCTTTCAAATTCTGCCCGGTCCTGCCATCTTTGACAACGCAGTGCAAAGTTGCATCTGGCGCGCCGAAGCGTAGGTCGATGTCGTTGAGGACAGCCTCAGCTTTCAAGCGGACAAATCGATAGCTGGCATAACCCTTCCTGCCATACAGCGAGATGATGGCATTCGGATAACCTTCCGATACGTTGCTGGCGGTCACCCAGGCATCGCCGTATGCGGGATACGCCATCGTCCAAACTCCATGCACGTCTGTATGCACGGGCTCCGGGAGCATTTGACCGCCAGCCCACATACCCCAGATCTCAACCTTAGCGCCCGGTGCACCCTCGCCATCCTGGTAGTACACATGCCCGGAGAGATGGGCGTTCCCCGGGGTCTCCTGCGCGCCGCTCGCCGGCGAAGCCAAGACGAACGCGAAGAATGCGAATACCCAGTGATTCTTCCCAGAAAAGAATGCGTCCAGCATGGAAAAGCATTTGCTCACATTGCAACAGACACCTTCTCCGGCGTGGATGTTCCAGAGGTCAGCATCAGAAGATGAAGATTAGGAAGTGGGCATAACGCCGGGCCACCTGAAACACGCGAATCGCAAAGGAAAACCCATTGAGTGCAGACAAGTTCGGCAGCATTGATGCTGGCGTGCGCATCGGTCATGTTCACCTGAAGGTCGCCGACCTTAACCGTTCGCTCGGCTTCTACTGTGGCGTCCTCGGCTTCGAGCTAATGCAGCGTCTCGGAAACAGAAGTAAGTCCCGGGCCCACCGACCTGTAACGACCCAAGGCCTGTGTAGACCTCAGCGCGAAAACAAACGGCTCAACAGTCCCGGCTTCTTTGGCCTGTCCCGTCCCGCCGGGGGTGCCTCCAGTTCCAGCATCTCCGGCTGCGGCCCAAGCGGCGCGCCATAAAACGCTGCATGCGGATTCGTCATGCACAGCCGCTCCGCTGTCGCCTCTCCGTACTTTTCCGCCACAAGGTCGTACGCACCCCTCAACTGCGGCGGCCGCGACTCCGTATTGTGCGCGTCCGTCGCCAGAAAGTGCACCCAGTTGCGCTCCAGCAGCCAGTGCGCGATCTTCTCAGCCTGCGGACCAAAGCGCCCTGACAGCGACGCAGCCGTCACCTGCACCAGCGCCCCGGTGCGCAGCCACTCGGCCATGCGCTCCGGCGAGCGCGCCAGGAGTGGATTGCGCTCCGGATGCGTCAGGATCGGTGTCATCCCGGAGAGCGCCAGATCATAGAAGGTCTGCGCTGTATTCGGCGAGATCGCGGTATCTGGAAACTCCACCAGCAGGTATTGGTGCCCGTTGATGGTGTAGCGCGTCGGGTGCTTCTGCGCATCCTCGATGTTGTCATACATCAGATGGAAATCGCAGCCGAGACCAAGTGTCAGCGCATCGCCGAAACGGCCCCGCACACTGTCCTGCAGCGCCGCAAACTGAAGCGCGTTGGCCTCTGGATCAAAGCGGTACTGGTGGCTGGAGTGTGGCGTACACACGATGTGCGTAATGCCATCCGCAATCGCGATCTCCGCCATCGCCAGCGACGTCTCGAGATCGCGCGCGCCGTCATCGAGTCCAGGCAGCAGGTGGTGGTGGATGTCAATCATCGCACGCGCTCCTTACTTCGCCACAAGCGACGCGGTCATCGACACTGATGCAATCATGGACTCGAAGATCGGAAACCCGTCGGCTGAACCCAGCAGCAACTCGCTCGACCGGTCCGGGTGCGGCATCATCCCCAGCACATTGCGGCCCTCGTTCAGTATCCCGGCGATGTTCCCCAGCGATCCATTTGGGTTCGCCTCGGGTGTAATCTCGCCCGCTGCCGTCGCGTAGCGGAAGGCGATACGATCGTCGCGCTCCATCCCGGCAAGCGTCTCCGGATCGCAGAAGTAGTTGCCCTCCATATGCCCGATCGGGATCTCAAGCACCTGCCCTCTGCGCAGCGTATTTGTAAACGGTGAGTCCGCCGTCTCGGTCCGCAGATGCACCTGCTTGCAGATGTACTTCAGCCCGGCATTGCGCATCAGCGCTCCCGGCAGCAGCCCCGACTCGCACAGGATCTGAAAGCCATTGCAGATGCCCAGCACCAGCCCGCCGCCCGCTGCAAACCGCTTCACCGCCCCCATCACCGGGGCAAAGTGTGCGATCGCTCCGGTGCGCAGGTAGTCGCCATAGGCAAAGCCGCCCGGAACCAGAATCGCATCGCAGCCTTCGAGGTCTTCCGTCTCATGCCACAGAAACGTAACCGGCTGGTGCGCAATCTCGCTCACCACATGGAAGGTGTCGTGGTCGCAGTTCGAACCCGGAAAGACAAGCACGCCGAATTTCATATGCCTAGGGTATCAAGAGAGCGCAGCGGGCGCAGCTTTACATAAGATCGTTGCGAACGATACCTAGGCTGGCGACAAGCCGTTTAAAATCCATGGATGGAAGGCTTCGATTTAGATCCACTGCAGAGAGCGGTGGGACGCTTGCGAGAAGGGATAGAAGCGCTGCAACGGGCAGAGACTGACGAGTTGATCCGCGATGGTGTGATCCAGCGCTTCGAATACACCTTTGAGCTGAGTGCAAAGACGTTGCGCCGTTTTCTGGCGCTAACCTCCACTAACGTGTCTGAAGTTGAGCAGATGTCCCTCGGGCAACTTATCCGGACAGCGAATGAAAAAGACCTGCTCCGCTCCGATTGGCCGGTTTGGAAGGATTATCGCGACAACCGCAACAAAACAGCTCACACCTACAACGAAGAAGTCGCTTTAGAGGTTCTCGCTGACATTCCATCCTTTCTAGCGGATGCTGAAGATCTGCTGGTCCGCTTGCGGGAGCGCCTAGGTGAGCAGATTGATTGAGAAACCAGTCAATCTCGCTCTTACAAACGAACAACTCGCGCTCGTAAAAGAGATCTTGCAATCCCTTGTTCCCGGTCGCGAGGTTTGGGCGTTTGGCTCACGCGTTCATGGGCGCACGCTGAAGCGTTTCTCCGACCTGGACCTCTGCATTATGGGTGACGAGCGGCTGCTGCCGGGTACCCTATCTCAGCTGGACGAGGCATTCGACGAATCGCTACTGCCCTACAAGGTCGATGTGCTCGACTGGAACGGAACCGATGAGCGATTCCGTAAGGTGATTGAGCGCGAATACGTTGTGCTGCTGCCCGAGCCTTCTCGCCTTAAAGGGGATCCACATGCGCCGTAAGCAGCTGCCACCCTTCCCGGGCCACGAGAAGGAGAACCCGCCCTCGACACCCACAGCCCACCTGCGCACTGCCGGCACAGCCATCGCTAACTGGTGGCGTGCCGTCTCCATCGAGGCCCTCTGTGTTGCAATTCTCTGGCTGATCGGCCTGCTTCTACTACATGTTCCGCTCGCGCCCATGTGGGCCCTCATCGCCGGCCTGATGGCCTTTGTCCCCAACATCGGCGGCGTCATCGCGCTTATCGGGCCAGTGATCAGCATTGTCTTTCAAGGCAAGGATTGGGAACGCCTCGGTTTTCTACTCGGCATGTACGCGCTGATCGTCGTGATTGATCAACTCGCGCTCCAACCGTGGCTGATGAAGCGCACCAGCCGCGTGCCGGTCTGGGCGTCCATCGTCGTGCCCATCGCGCTCGGCATCGTCATCCCCTTCTGGGGCGTCCTGCTCGCGCCCCCACTGCTCGCCGTGGTCTACGCCTTCCGCAAGCCCAAGCGGACGTAGTGTCGCCCCGCAGTTCGCCGGTGTAATACGGCAAAACTGCATTCCGTGATTGTTCCGTGGCCCAGCACCAACAACTCATTCCAGCTACACTGCTCGCTTACTCTGAGAAATCGTTGTGCCATCGTCCTTGCCGGAGCTCTCATGCCTCTTTTGCACACCCCACGGCTGGTCCGCACTCTTCTTCTAGCCACCTTTGTTCTGGCTCTGGTCATCACGCAACCGTCACAGGCACAAATCCCCCCGCCACCAGCAGCCCCCGCCCAACTTCCACCCGGCTCCCCCTATGCTCGCGACCCCGCGCAGCCAATCGACGCCGCCTACACCGCCGCCATCGCGAAGTACACCACCGCCCCCGAGTTCAACTCGCCCCTGACCAGCTATCTGCCCGCATCGAAGGCCGTTCCCACTCCGGCCAAGATCCTCGGCGAGATCGCCGGCGCGCCCGACACCCTGCCCTACGCCGAAGATACCTACCGCTACTTCCGTGCCCTCGCTGCCGCCAGCCCGCGCGTACGCGTCGTCACCATCGGCCATTCGGAGGAGGGTCGCGAGATGATCGCCGTCGCGGTCGCCGACGAGGGGCTGCTCGCGCAGCAGAAGGAAAACGACGCGCGCCTTGCCCAGCTCGCCGACCCGCGCACCCTCGGCATGGATGACGTCAAAGCAGCCGCCCTGGCCAAAACCTCTACCCCCGTCTACTACATCACCGGCACCATCCACTCGCCCGAGACTGGCGCCCCCACCGCGCTCATGGAGCTCGCCTACCGCCTCGCCGTCGACGACTCCCCGTACATCCGCTACATCCGCAGCCACACCATCACGCTCATCACCCCGGTCGTCGAGGTTGATGGTCGCGACCGCATGGTGGACGTCTATCGCTGGCACCGTGCCCACCTCGGGCAGAACTATCCGCACCTCCTCTACTGGGGTCACTACGTCGCCCACGACAACAACCGCGACTCCATGACCGCCACCCTTGCCCTTACCCGCAATGTGCTGGACACCTACATTGGCTGGCACGCCCAGGTGCTGCACGACCTGCATGAGTCGGTCCCGTTCCTCTATGACAACACCGTCGGCGACGCGCCCTTCAACGCCTGGCTCGATCCCATCCTCACCAATGAATGGCAGATGCTCGGCTGGTCTAACGTCGCCGAGATGACCAAGCTCGGCATGCCCGGCGTCTTCGCCCACGGCAACTTCGATACCTGGAGTCCCGGCTACCTCATGTTCCTCGCCGCCATGCATAACGGCATCAGCCGCCTCTACGAGACCTTCGGCAACGGCGGCGCCGACACCGTGGAGCGCGTCCTCACACCTGACCAGTACAACCGCACCTGGTACCGGCAAAACCCGCCCTATCCCAAGGTCCTCTGGTCGCAGCGCGACAACAATAACTACGAGCAGACCGCGCTGCTCACCACGCTCTACTACTTCTCGCAAAATGGAGAGCTGTGGCTGAACAACTTCTATCTCAAGAGCAAGCGATCGATCCTGAAGCCCACAGACTCTGGCCCCGCGGCCTATGTTATCCCGGGCGATGACCTCTCTCCTAACAGACAACAGATGCTGTTACGTATCCTGCGCGATCAGCATGTAGAGGTCTCCCAAACCATCGCTCCGGTGACCGTCTCCGTCCCCGTTCCGAAGCCTGAGAAGGACAGCAAAGCGGACTCCGACACTGCGCACGAGACTACCCCCAAGCCGCCTGCCACAGTGCCCCATACCTTCCCCGCCGGCAGCTTCGTCATTCGCATGGACCAGCCGTACTCCCGCATCGCAGACGCGTTGCTGGATCGCCAGTACTGGGCGCCCGACGACGTCCAGAAGCACCCTTTTGACGACACCGGCTGGTCGCTAGGCGCACTCTTCGGCGTGAAGACCACCCGCGTCACCGACACCGCCATCCTCAAGGCGCCTATGCAGCCGATCTCCGAAAGCCGGCCCTCCACCGTAATCCACGGGCGCGGCTCCGTCTTTCTCATCGATAACTACGCCGACCCGGCGCTTATCACCCTCCGCTACGCTCTGCGGAAAGCAATTGTTACGGTTACAGAAACACCGTTCACTGCAGCCGGCCACACTTTTCAGCCCGGCTCGCTTCTCATCCGGGATGTCGCAGCCGTTGACCTCGACAAGATCCTGGCCCCGCTCCACCTCAACGCCTTCGCCGTAGCTGCCGCTCCGTCAGTCGCCGCGCACCCGGCCCCGCGGCCGCGCATTGCGGTGATGCACACCTGGCTCTACACTCAGACCGAGGGCTGGTGGCGTCAGGCGCTCGATACGCTTGGCGTTCCTTTCGACTACATCAGCACGCAGACCGTCGCCAGGGACCCTGACCTCGGCAAAAAGTACGACGTCATTCTTTTCGCACCCGTCGGCGGCGTCTCGACCGAGCGCATCGTCCAGGGCATGCCCATGTGGGGCAATCCGATTCCTTGGCAGAAATCTGACCTCACGCCCAACCTCGGCCGCCTCGACTCCACACCGGACATGCGCCCCGGCCTCGGCGACGCCGGCCTTACCCACCTGCGCGACTTCGTCTCCGGTGGCGGTCTGCTCATCGCCTCGCAGGATGCTGCCGAGTTCGCCATCGACTCCGGCCTAGCGCCTGGCACCTCTGTCGCCAAACCCGGCGACCTCCGCGTCGTCGGCACCATCCTGAATACCGCACTTGTCGACAAAGGGCAAAGCCCCATCCTCAGCGGCTACAACGAGCCGCCATCGGTGTATAGCGAAAACGGTATGGCCTTTAACGTTTCCAGCCTTCTGACTGGGGATGCCCATCTCCGCGCCGAAGCCAAGGAGCTCCGCCCCACCGGCCGCGGTGGTCCGGACGACCCCGACATCCCGCAGGGCCGTCCCTACGTCGCGCCACCCGAGCAGCCCACCGCCAAGCCCTGGCAGCCCATGCCGCTCACCGTCGAGCAGACACGCAACAATCCTTACGTCATCCCGGCCGAGCTGCGCCCCGAGATCCTGCTCCGCTACGCCGACGCGAAGCAACTTCTGGTCTCCGGCCTGCTCGACCACCCGGACACGCTCGCCGAGCATGCCACCGTTGTCCTCGCCCACCTCGGCAAAGGCTCCACACTGCTCTTCGCCAACAACCCGCTCTACCGCGGCGAAACCATCGGCAGCTACGCCCTGGTCTTTAACGCCATTCTCAACTGGCAGCACCTCAATGGGAGCAAACCACCTTCGTAGTGAGAACTGTAGCTCAATCGCAACACGTGCACGCAACTTCCAGGGTCATGCCCGCAAGGTCTGACGTTGCGAATGCTTTTGATCAAGCCTTCGAACGAAGAACACCTGCGCACGCGCAATCTCACGGCCAAAGATCATCTTCCCGGTAAGCAGGTATCCGTTCTCGGTGATGCGAACCAGCGAAAGTAACTCCTCCGCTTGCGGATCGTAGGATTTAAGAATAACTACTCTTTCCAGCATCAATGGTGTCGTGGGTTTCATCAGCTTTTCGAATGCATCGATGACATAAGAGAGCGCCTTCCGCTCCGACCAGTCGTCGAGTTCATCGGCACACACACATAGGGTCCAGCTTAGTGTGTTCACAGCCGAGGTAGTTTGATAGATCATGCAAAGCTGCAATCCGTTAAGCGAACGATCCAGATATTCAGCAAGAGGCTTGAGATGATCCCCAAACCGCTCTACCACTTCGTTTGTAGCCATATCAGCACTCCAGCAACAGGGTCTCGCAAGGCAATCAGCCAGTTCTGAGCCGCGCTTTCATCATAAGTGTTGCGTAGTGCATAGCGCACGGTACTCTCCCACTTTGTTATCAGAGACCAGTTTGTCTTTAGCTCTCCGGATAAGCCGTCCACTGTATTGTGAAGACCCGCAAAGAGTACGAGCGTGTCGAAATCATGAACTTTAAACGCCTTGGTTTCGGGATACTCGTCGACAGCCAGTGTCCGACAAACAATGGCCTTAAGAGCGAGTTCCACGACATACCCGCAAAGGTAGACACAGCCGTCAAACTTGCCCGCGGAAAAGAGCGCTTCTGCTTCTTCTAGCCGCAAGCTCGCCAAATCCTGAAGTTCCGCGCGCGTCAAGCCGGTTTCCCCCACCCTTCTTGGCCCCAAACTTTCCCGAACGAATATATCAAGCCCCTTCTTATTGCAGGGACCCCAAACATAACTCCAGAGCGGAGTCGCTACCTGCATGCCGCTTCCACCATCCCCCATCCGTAACCAATTCACTAGCGATGCACCCTCGGCCTGCCGCATAGCGGATGTACACTACCGCCTGGAGTTAAACCCCTTTCAGCACTGGTCTTCTTGTGAAACGGCGCCTCTATCTCGTTCTTTCGCCCCGATCCCTCGTCTACGCGCGCAGTGGTCTCGGCAGCCTCTTTCGCAATGCGCTGGAACCGCTGGACCTGCAACTCATCACGGATAGCCAGGACGACAAGAGCGTGCTTGAAGAGGCATTAAATTCCATCGCACCCGATCCCCGGCACACGTGGACTGTCTCGTCTCAAGCCGATCTCGCCGATCGCGAGGCCGACCGCTTCGCAAGATACCCCAACCTGCGCCGCCTCCGCCTCGGTCATCCCTGCTGGCGCAAGATCACGGATCCTCTGCTGCTGACGAACTCCGGCGAAGAGATGATCCTGCTCGATCCGGACCTCTACTTCCCCAACCGCTACACCTTTGAGCAGACCCCGGCGGAAGGCCTGCTGCTTATGTGGCAAAGGCCTAACTGCTTGCTTCCGCACGAGGTCGTCGACACTGCCATGCACGCCGGCATCCCCCTCGCCGATCACGTTGACATCGGCGTAGCGCACTGGCGCGGCGGCGTCGATCTCGCCTGGCTCGACGGGCTCATCGGCACCCTGGGCGGCGAAAACCTCCCCCGCTACATGCACATAGAGGCGATTCTCTGGGCAGCCATCGCCATGCGCATCGGCGGCGGCTACCTGGACCCGCGGTACTGGCACTGCTGGCACCGGTCCCAGAAAAAGCGGCTCTTTCGCAAACTCGGTGTGAGCGGCCAGTCCATTCTGAAGGACGAGTCCTGGAGCGAGATCAAGTGCTTTCACGCCGGCGGCGAAGCCAAAAGCTGGATTCCCGGCGCAGAGGCCGCAGGACTCTTCCAAAAGCCATTGGAGCAGAGCCGACCTGGTGCCATCCGGCCCTTCGTCGAACTCAAACCAGCGAGCTACGCCCGCGAACAATCGCTCAAGCGTCTGCTCCGCAGCACTGGCTATTACGCCCTCTTCGACGCCTCATAACCGAGGAGGGTCAGATAAGGGTGTCATCCCGACCGAAGTGGAGGGATCTGCTGTTTCCTGCCGTTCACCCCCAGAAACCCACCGCTAACCAGCTGCTTTCCTCACAGCCCCAATCCGCCGTCCACACTCAGCACCTGCCCCGTAATAAAGTGCGGTCCCGTCGCAAAGAACACCACCGCCGCCGCCACGTCCTCCGGCGTCCCATTCCGCCGCATCGGGGTCTTTTCCGCAAAGTGGGCGTACTCCACATCCACCTCGCCATTCACGATCATCCCCGGAGCCACACAGTTCACGCTGATCTCCGGCGCCCATGCCTTGGACATGGTCCGCGTCAGCATATGGAGCGCCGCCTTCGACGTGCAGTAGTGTCCATGCGTCGCCCAGGGATGCAGCCCGCCCAGCGAGCCGATGTTGATGATCCGCCCTCCGGCCGTCTTCAGGTGCCCATACGCAGCCTGCGCCACCAGGAACGGTCCGCGCGTATTGGTCTCAAACATAGCGTCCCACTGCGCGGTCGTAATCTCTTCCAGCGGCGCCGTCTGGAATGCGCCCGCATTGTTGACCAGCACGTCCAGCCGTCCAAACTTCGCCACCACGGCATCCACCAACGCGCGCACGCTCTTCGGCTCCCGCACATCGCACTCGACCGCAATTGCGCGCACTCCGAGCGCCGTCAACTCCCCAACTGTCTCCTGCGCATCTGCCGCTGACGCGCGATAGGTGATCGCAACATCAGCTCCCTCGCGCGCCAGCGCCAGCGCCAGCGCCCGACCAATCCGCTTCGCGGCGCCCGTCACCAGCGCCATCTTCCCATTCAGTGCACCCATGACTTCATTCTACGGGCCGTCGTTCTTGCGTTGTATGCTATTCCCAACCTCGCCACTGTCTCTGGGAAGTGTGCGCAGCTTGGCCTACGCCATGTTGGAAAAATCGCCCTCCATCGCTCGTCTTGAGGCCTTTTCCGATGGCGTCATCGCTGTCATCATCACCATCATGGTGCTCGAACTCAAAGTTCCGCATGCGGATGGCTTTGCCGGCCTTTATACCGTCTTACCCACCCTTCTCGTTTACCTACTCTCCTTCACCTTTACCGGCATCTATTGGATAAATCATCAGCACCTGGTGGAACGGGTTGAGTCTGCAAATAAACTCATTCTCTACGCCAATCTGGCTTTTCTCTTCTGCCTGTCACTTCTGCCATTTTTCACTTCCTACACTGTCGATAAAAACTCGGTTCCTTCCCGGTCGCGCTCTATGGCGCGTCCATGGTCGTCACCGGTTTTTCTTTTCTTATGCTTCGCCTTGCCGTTGCCCGCGCCTTACGCCTCTCCGGCAAGCTCCATACGGAAGACGCCCTAGTGCGATACAAGCACTACGCAAGCCTTGCGCTTTATCTGATGGCTATCCCACTAGCTCATTTTCATCCATACCTCGCGCTCGCCGCCATTGCGCTCGTGACCGCTGTGTGGATTATTCCCAACCTGGACATCTATCGTCCATCCACGACATAGCAGCACATCGGAATACCCTGCGGCTTGTCTGCTCTCAGCGGCGAGCCATGCACTGCATACCGGCACGTCGCTGATCCGCGACCAACTGACTCGCTGACTTGCTAACTCGCTTTAATGCGGATCGCTCTCCGTAGCCTGGCCGCTCTGGTCTCCGGTAGCATTTCCCTTGTAAATCGAATACTGCGCGACCGGTCGCTTCAGCTTGACGGTAATGTTCTTGGCCGCGGTGTCGATCAGGTAATCGTTGCCAAAGGTTTGAAAGCCATTTGCAATGATCTGCAGCCGGATCGTGTCCCCTACCGGGATCACATCCACCGCGATCTTGCCCTCGTCATTCGTCTTCAGCTCCATCGATCCGGTATCCTTCCCATTCTTAATCGGATTCAGGACCACGGCAGCGCTGCGCACCGGTTTGCCATTCGACTCGCGTACCACGATAATCGCGATCTTCGCAGTCTCCGGTGGCGGCACATACTTGCGCCCGCGATGTCCATCCTGCGCGCCGAGCGAACCCACGCCCAACCCCGCCAGCAGACACGCGGCTACCCAACGACCCTTCCCCTGAGCAAACATTCCCATATTCTATGCCGCAGCCCACCCATCGCGCAGCAACTTCATTCCGATCCCTGCCCAATTCCATCCCGAACAATCCACCTCATTGTCATTCCGGCCGAAGCGTAACGGAGGGGATCCCTATTTGCACGGAGCGCCTCCGGCTGGACGGCCAGTACTCTTGGACAGGCCCTCCCAAAAGTGTTACTGGCAACCCTGGTTCCATCTGGTACCCTAGCTCGCATTGCATCTTTGGGAGGAATGTGGACGCTAGACGCGGGTTTGCACTGGGAGCGCTGGCCATCATTGTCGCCCATGCGACAGCGCTCGTCTTCCTGCGCTCCTCGATGGCAGTCTCCGATCTCGCCATCTGCTCCGCCGCCGCGCTCGCGACCGTAGCCTGTTATCGCCAGACCCGGCAGCGCTCCAGCATTCTTCGGGCCAAGTGGACGCTGTTCTTCGCTGGCCTGCTGCTCTGGTCCGCTGGCCAAGCGGCTTTCACCTACCAAGAAGGCATACAGCACCTCCAGCAACTCACAGCCCTCACCTCGGACTTCTTCTTCTTCCTCTTCGGCGTGCCTCTTCTGCTCGCCATCTCCTCTTCCAACGAGCGCAAGGGTACGACTGCGCTTCTGGTGCTGGACTGCTTCCAGGCAGTGTTAGCCGTCTATCTCATCCACCTCCAGCTCTTCCCGCATGTGTCGGGATCGCAGTCTGGCGGCGCGATCTCTGCTCTCCGGCTGATGCATGCCTACAACATCGAAAATCTGATCCTTACCGCCGCCGCAACTGTGCGCATCCTGGCCAAACCGCAAGGGGAAGAAAAGCGGTTGTATTGCACACTCTGCGGCTTTCTCTGGGTCTATTCCCTCACTGCCGCTGCTCTGAACTATGTCAACCTGCCGACCGGCAGCCCCCTCGATCTGCTCTGGGACGTACCGTTTCTGCTGCTTGCGCTCCTTTTGGTCTCCGTGCCGAAGCGTCCCGAACCGGAGGCCGCCCACGCGCACCATCATCAGGTTGCCCTGCTCATTACCAGCGCCTGCCCTATCTTCTTCACCATGGCCCTGCTCATCATGGGCATCTTGGTCGCCCGCGCCCAGTTCGCGCTGGGCATCGCATGCATCGTCTCTGCCCTGTTGACCTATGGACTGCGCAATTCGCTCCTGCAGCGGCGCTATATGCAGGCAGAGCAACGCTTGCTGGACGGCGAGACCGCCCTTCGCCAATCCAATGAACGATTTGAGGAGCTCTCCTACCTTGATGCGCTAACCGGTATCGCCAATCGGCGCAAGTTCGAGGAGATGCTCGAGGGCGAATGGAATCGCGCTCTACGCACCGGCTCCCCGCTCTCCCTCTTAATGATCGACCTGGATCACTTCAAGCTCCTCAACGACCGCTTCGGGCACCTCCACGGTGACAATTGTCTGATCGCGGTCGCCCGTGCTCTGGCTGGCAATCTGCGCCGCAGTGGTGAACTGCTCGCGCGTTTCGGCGGAGAGGAGTTCGTCGCCATCCTACCTAATGTCGATCGGGAGAGCGCCGTCTCCATGGCCGAAGAGATGCGCGAAGCAGTTGTTCGCCTCGGCTTCGCAAACGGAGCCTCTTCTGCACACGCAGCCATGACCGTTAGCATGGGCGTCGCCACGGGCGTGCCGGAGATCGGCAGTCTTCCCGCCGACCTGCTCAGAGTGGCCGATGAGGCCCTCTATCGCGCCAAGTGCGACGGACGCAACTGTGTAGCCCACGGCACACTCTCCGAGGGGGAGCTCGCCCGGGTGCTGCACAGCTTCGAGCGCCCCGCCTTCACCCCCCAAAATTTCAGCCCCCAGGACGCCGACGTCGAGCTCGCCTGATTCGTCGCGATCTGGTTCCGTTTCGCAGCCGAATAGGCCACCCTCACTCCCTTATTCCGGAGCTACCGCGTCCCCGGTTCGTCTTCACCGGCGTGTTATCGATGCAACGCTCCGAGACGCGCACCGGGTTCGCGCACTTCCCCGCCGCTGCCCGGGTAAAGGAGCGGTACAGCTTGTTCACGTCCACGGTTCCTTTGTGCAGCTCCCGCTCCACCGCCGCATGCATCGCCGACAGCAGCTCTGGCCGCAGTTCATTGAAGATCTTGTCTATATAGATGTAAGGCATCCATCCCCCACACCCATTCTCGCTTCAACAGTGCATCGCCGTCGCCTCGGGAGGTAGAAATATTGCGTGCAATGGGGATTCGGCAAACTAAGTCTCGCATGGAAGCCTAGGGATTAGGATCGAGAAGCTACAGGTTCGGCCCAGAAAGGTTTTCGTGGAAATACATCAACTCCGATATTTTCGAGCGGTAGCCGAGTGCCGCAGCTTTACTCGCGCAGCCAGAAGGGAGCATGTCTCCCAGCCATCGTTGTCGCACCAAATTATGAAACTGGAGGACGAGCTAGGGGCAAAGCTCTTTAACCGGAAGGGCGTCGAGATCAGTCTGACAAATTTCGGTGAAGTCTTTCTTCCTAAGGCTACAGCCATTCTCCATCAATTGCAGGAAGCTGAACGAGAGATCCGTGAGCTGGTCGAGGTTGAGAGTGGACGGGTAATTCTGGGAGTAAGCCCAACACTCTCTCCTTACTTTCTGCCGCGTCTTTTGGGGAGCTTTGTTAAACAGCATCCATTGATCGAGTTGCAACTTAAAGAAGAGTGTGCGACAGCGCTCTTGGATTGTCTGCGGGCTGAGACGGTCGATCTAGCGATCATGCCCCTTCCAGTCAGTGCTGAGGGCATCTCGGCCACCAAATTGATGGAGGAGCGCCTGTTTGCCATCGTCAACAAAGATCATCCCTTTCAAGAAGGCAACAGAGTAACGCTGAATCAACTCTCGGCCGCGTCTTTATTGGTGCTGAAAGACATTCATTGTTCAGCTGGGGACGCTTTACCGGCCTTGCTACCCGGCATCGTGCAACCTCGCATCACCTTCGAGAGCGGGTGCTTTCTGACGATTCTGAACATGGTTAAAGCAGGACTGGGCATCTCCGTCATGCCGGAGATGCCGATTAACGAGGATGCTGGTTGTAAATTCATCCCGATCGAGGGTGGAGCGGCTACCCGAACCATCGCGCTGGTGGAATTACAAGGGCGCTATCAGACTCGCGCTCATCGAGTGCTGGCCGATTTCCTACAGTCATATTCTCGAGACACTGTTACTTAGCGCCAACGTCTACTTAGCGCCAACATCGAGTGATGCTCATATCAAGGATTTAATAGTCTCGAGCTGAGGCTCCTAGATGCCCCTTGCCCTTATAGGCTTTCCCTATAGGGTCATAGGTACAAACTCCGAAACTTGAGACCAGGGTAGACATCCTACTTGCAAGATTTGCCACAATGTCTCTCCGGGGGGACCCCCTATGTCAAAGGTCAAACGTACTGGATGGGCGGACTTGACTCGACTCACCGCCTTCGATCGCGCCCACATTCAGTGCCCACCATTCCGATGAGTGAGTGAAACCAACAATGACCTGGAGACAGGAAGGAAACCACAATGACTTGGAGAATGACACTATCAGCGCCACTAGCCTCACTGCTGGCTTTGACAACCTTGGGATTCGCCTCCCCGTTGCCAAACGCGAGCTTTGCGCAGGTCACCGGCACATCAGCGCAAGAAGATTCTCGGACGGAAACAGCGGGTGCGGTCTTCGCCATGACCAATATAGCCGCCCGCAATCAGATCGTCGTCTTCAGCAGGGCGACTGATGGCACTTTGACCGCGGTTGATCGCGTCTTCACTGGCGGCAGCGGTAAGGGGGACGACTTCGATACGCAGGATGGTCTGGTGCTCCGTGATGATCATCGCTTCCTGTATGCGTGCAACGCGGGAAGTAATGACATCAGCGTATTCGCCGTCAACGGGACTAAGTTGACCCTGATTCAGAAGATCTTCTCGGGGGGCGTGGTGCCGGAGAGCCTGACGTTCCACGGCAATCTAATGTATGTCCTTCACGGTTCGGTGGCCGACAACAACATATCCGGCTTTACCGTCGCGTCCGACGGCACCTTGGAGCCGTTGCCCAATTCGACGCGCGCACTGAGCTCCCCCATTGCCGTCCCTGGCCATGTGCAGTTCACCCCGGATGGCCGCTTGCTCGTGGTCACGCTCAAAGCCGTGCAGCTCGGTGTACATCCAGGGCCATTCGTGATTGACACCTTTACCGTCGAACCCGATGGGCGGCCCAGCAATGTCAGGCCGGAGAAGTCTTTCGGGAGACGGCCGTTTGCCGCCACTTTTCGCAGTAACGGCGTCATGCTCGTCGTCGAGTCCCATAACCCTTTTCCGAATCAGGCGGCAGTGTCTTCGTACAACGTGAATCCCGCTAACGGCGATCTCGATGTAATTACCGGATCGGAGCCTAATGGACAGACGGATTCCTGCTGGGTGTTGCTTAGCAAGGACGAGCGTTATGCCTACACTGCAAATTTTGCTAGCGGCACCCTCTCCCTCTTCCGCTCTCGTCCAGATGGCAAAGTTGAGTTGGTTAATGGCGCAGCAGCCGTTTTAGGGACCACCAGCGAACCAACGGACATACGCATCAGTGAAAACGGCCGGTTCTTCTACGTGCTACTCAGGGGCACCGGTGAGGTCGCCGCCTTCCGCATAGAAGACGATGGAAGTCTCACGTCTAAGGGCCGCGTCAACGGAGGCCTGCCTGCCAACACCGGGGCCTCGGGCCTCGCTGCTTATTAATTAGGGGACTGCTTGCACTTTTGCGGCTGCACTTTCTTTGAACGACGGGGATCTAGAGCGCTCTTGGTCGCCATCGTTTGTCTTACTCCTCACTTATTGCACTTCGAGCAAAAGGCGCGGCGAATACATCTTCCCGGAATTTTCGTTGCGCCGAAATGATCCATACCTATTCACCTGGATGGGAGCAAACATGAATTCTGTCAACGCAACTTCTGGCAGTGCACTTCCTGCCCGGCGTGTCCAAGTCCTGGATGGATTTAACGTCGAAAGCTTTGGCGCCGCATTCAGCCGTTACGGGTTAGCGCTCGTCATCATCTGGATTGGCTTGATGAAGTTCACCGCTTATGAAGCCACGGGGATTACGCCGTATGTTTCACACAGTCCACTCATGGCATGGTTGCTGAATTTTATGAGCATTCGCGCCATCTCAGCTGGATTGGGAGTGATCGAAGTCACTACAGCAGTGCTGATCGCTTCACGCCGATTCTCGGCACGCGCCGCTCAAGTAGGCGGTCTGATGGCAATCGCTATGTTCCTCATCACGCTGTCGTTCCTGCTCTCCACGCCTGGAGCGTGGGCCGCGCCCCTCGGTGGATTTCCCGCTCTGTCTGGGGCTGTAGGGCAGTTTCTGATTAAGGACGTTGTCTCGCTGGGGGTCGCCATTTGGGTCTTCGGCGAGGCATCCAACGCCCTCAAACTTCGTTCGCGCAGCACAGCGTAATAGCTGATTAATTCAGGATGCCGCAAATCAAGCTAGTTCCGCGTGAACCATATCGCGCTGATACTACCAGACAGATCGGGATCGCCTTACGCACTTCCGTGATATTCGACCTGGTTTGTGAACCATCTCTTGTCATCCCACCACGTCACCGTGTGCCCCATCCTTTGCGCCCTACTTCCGACCGTCCTCTATCACTGGACCGCAAAGGGTGAGTCATGCGCCGAAGGCGCATCCTCTCCCCACCCCTGTCATCCCGACCGAAGCCGCCTTGCGCACCGTGCACGACCGGCGCAGTGGAGGACCTGTTGTTAGCTCTTTGCGCGCGAAGCGCGTTCGCCCGGACGCCCAGTCCTCGAATTCACACTCCCGTAGCACGGCTGTAACAATCGACGGCATCCACTCTCGATAAGGAAAATGCCATGGCCACACCGATCACTGCGAAGCACTCCGATTTCTCCGAGATGGACAACGCCGGCATCTCCAAAGAGCACTGGAAGATTATGTTCATCTCCGGCATGGGCTTCTTTACCGACGCCTATGACCTTTTCATCATCGGCGTCGTCATGGCGCTGCTCAAGCCCATCTGGCATGTGGGCAAAGTAGAAGAGGGTCTGGTCGAGTCCACCGCCCTGCTCGCCTCCGCCATTGGCGCCCTGCTCTTTGGCCGGGTCGCAGACATGATTGGCCGCAAGCGTATCTATGGCGTGGAGGTGCTGGTTCTTGCCGTGGGCGCGATAGCCTGCGCCTTCTCTCCCAGCATCTGGTGGCTCATCGGCTTTCGCTTCATCCTGGGCATCGGCATCGGCGGCGACTACCCCGTCTCGGCCACCATCATGAGCGAATACGCCGGAAAGGCGCATCGCGGCATGCTGGTCACCCTGGTCTTCGCTATGCAGGCCGCCGGCCTGATCCTGGGACCGCTCTTTGCCGCCGCCCTTCTTTCCACCCACCTCTCGCATGACATCATCTGGCGCATTCTGGTCTCCTTTGGCGCCGTGCCGGCGATGGCCGTCTACTGGGCGCGCCGCCACCTTAAAGAGACTCCCCGCTATCTCAAGGCCGCCGGCCAGGAAGAAGACAAGTCCGGCAAGCTCAAGAACGCCGAACACTACAATAAGCAGACTCACTCCGTCTCTTTCTGGGACGGCTTCCACCGCATGGTGGAAAACCGGATGATCCTCTCCCGCCTAGTCGGCGCCAGTGCCGCCTGGTTCCTGATGGACTTCGCCTACTACGGCAACACCGTCTCCAGCCCGCTCGTGCTCTCCGCCCTCCACAGCGACCGCACCATCCTGCAGAAGACCCTCACCCAGCTCGCCATCTTCGCCATCTTTGCCGCGCCCGGCTACGCCGTCGCCGCCCTCACTATGGACCGCCTCGGCCGCAAGCGCATCCAGTGCCTCGGCTTCGGCATGATGGCCGGCACCTTTGCTCTGCTCGCCCTTATTCCCAACATCCAAAAGATGACCTACCCCTTCCTGATCATCTATGGCTTCAGCTACTTCTTCACCGAGTTCGGCCCCAACGCCACCACCTTCGTCTATCCCTCGGAGATCTTCCCCGTAAAGGTCCGCACCACCGGCCACGGCATCGCTGCCGCTATGGGTAAAATCGGCGGCTTTATCGGCGTCTTTACCTTTCCCTTCTTTATGAACTGGCGTGGCCTGCCTGCCGCGGAAGGCGCCGCCGCCACGGTCAGCGTCCTCGGCCTTATCACGACCGTCTTCCTGCTACCCGAGACCAAGGGCAAGAGCCTCGAAGAACTCTCCGAGCAGCCCTCCACCCCAATCGAAAAAGCCGCCGCTTAGAGAGATCACACTGCAATAATCCGGGGTGCCCCCCTGAGCGGCTCCGTCGCGAAGGGTGGTGTACTATGAATCTTCGTGCCTCTCACTCTAGCATTCCTGAGTAGCAGGCACTCATATTTAAATCTTCCACGCCTTGACGCTCTCCCACTTAAGGCGTACCTTAGCAGTTGTCAGGCGACACTGCTAACAACACCGCCCGGCACCCCGAGTCATCTCGACCATTACCACCGCGAGGTAACCCCTCGTCCGCAAGGAGAAGCAATGCCAACAGCTACAGCACCCGCTGCAACATCGCAATTCACCCCCCTGCATGACCGCATCCTGGTCCGCCGTATTGAAGAAGGCGAAACCATGCGTGGCGGCATCATCATTCCCGACACCGCTAAGGAAAAGCCCCAGGAAGGCGAAGTCATCGCCGTCGGCAAGGGTAAGTCCAACGATGAAGGAAAGACCTTTCCCCTCGACGTCAAAGCTGGCGATCACATTCTCTTCGGCAAGTGGGGCGGTACCGAGATCAAGATCGACAACGAAGACTTCCTCATCATGAAGGAAGACGAAGTCCTCGGCATCCTCCGCAAGAAGTAGTTCGTCCACCGCATTCAGAACCAAGCTGTAAGCACCTGTAAGGAGAATATTTATGGCAAAGCAAATTCTGCACGGAGAAGACTCGCGTCAGGCCATCCTGCGTGGCGTCAACACGCTCGCCGACGCTGTCAAGGTCACCCTCGGCCCCAAGGGCCGCAACGTTGTCATTGAAAAGAAATTCGGCTCACCCACTATCACCAAGGACGGCGTCACCGTCGCCAAGGAGATCGAGCTCAAGGATGCCCTCGAGAACATGGGCGCCCAGATGGTCCGTGAAGTCGCCTCCAAGACCTCCGACGTCGCTGGCGACGGTACCACCACCGCCACCGTCCTTGCCCAGGCCATCTACCGCGAAGGCGTCAAGACTGTTGCCGCCGGCGCCAACCCCATGGCCCTCAAGCGCGGCATCGACAAGGCTGTTGAAGCCATCGTCGGCAAGCGTGACGAGCACGGCGTTGTTCAGGGCGGAGCGCTCTCCAAGTTCTCCAAGCCCGTCTCCGGCGACATGATCGCCCAGGTCGGCACCATCTCCGCCAACTCCGACTCCACCATCGGCACCATCATCGCCGAGGCCATGAAGAAGGTTGGCAAGGACGGCGTCATCACCGTTGAAGAGTCTAAGACCCTCGAAACCCAGCTCGAAGTCGTCGAAGGCATGCAGTTTGACCGCGGCTACCTCTCGCCCTACTTCGTCACCGATCCGGATCGCATGGAAGTCACCCTCGAGGATGCCTACCTCCTCATCCATGAGAAGAAGATCTCGACCATGAAGGACCTCCTTCCCCTGCTCGAGCAGACCGTCCAGACCGGCAAGCCCCTCGTCATCATCGCGGAAGACGTCGATGGCGATGCCCTCGCCACCCTGGTCGTCAACAAGCTCCGTGGCTCGCTCAAGGTCGCTGCCGTCAAGGCTCCCGGCTTCGGCGATCGTCGCAAGGCCATGCTTGAGGACATCGCGAAGCTCACCGGCGGCAAGGCCATCACCGAAGACCTCGGCATCAAGCTTGAGAACGTCAAGCTCGAAGACCTCGGCCGTGCCAAGCGCGTCACCATCGACAAGGACAACACCACCATCATCGAAGGCAAAGGCGAACCGAGCGTCATCGCCGGCCGCGTCAAGGAGATCCGCAACCAGATCGACAAGACCACCTCTGACTATGACCGCGAGAAGCTCCAGGAGCGCCTCGCCAAGCTGGTCGGCGGCGTTGCTGTCATCAAGGTCGGCGCGGCTACCGAGACTGAGATGAAGGAGAAGAAAGCCCGCGTCGAAGACGCCATGCACGCCACCCGCGCTGCCGTGGAAGAAGGCATCGTCCCGGGCGGTGGTGTGGCCTTCATCCGCTCCTGCAAGGATGTCGACGAGCTTGTCAAGTCCTTGCAGGGCGATGAGAAGATCGGTGCCCAGATCGTCCGTCGCGCCATCGAAGAGCCACTGCGCCAGATCGTCGGCAACGCCGGTGAAGAGGGTGCCGTGGTCGTCGGCAAGATCCACGAAAACACCAACCCGCACTTCGGCTACAACGCCGGAACCAACGAGTACGAGGATCTGGTCGCCGCCGGCGTCATCGACCCGACCAAGGTCACCCGTACCGCACTCCAGAATGCAGCCTCCATCGCCGGCCTCATGCTGACGACCGAAGCCATGGTCTCGGAGATCCCAGAACCCCGCCAAGCCGCCCCAGCCGGTGGTCACGGCGGCGGCATGGAAGGCATGTACTGAGCTGCGCGCTCGGCGGGACGCGGCCTCTGGCCGCCAAACACCGAGCCAGCAGTTGTTCCAAAGAAAGCCCTCGCGCAAGCGAGGGCTTTTCTGTTAATCATCTACGCACAGGGAGCTTACTCCCACTCACTAGGAAGGCCAGCTTCTTGCCTATTCTTCGCTGTAATCAGTTGCCCGATACCGAAGTGCGCCGTTGCCTGAATCAATGAAGCGTGCACTTCATAGTGCGAGTGAAAGAACGGTATACCCTGCCTGTCATTTCGTCGCAAAGAAAAATGTTGAATGCGCCCTCTTGTATCGACTAGGAATGCCAGGACGTCTTCGACACACGCTGTCTCCAAGTGGTACTGGGTCATTTCCTTACTTAGTAGTGCCAACAATTCAGGCTTATTTTGTGAAAGGAAGCCGATTGCTTCTCTACAGCAGAACGCCAGCATTTTCGAGGTCTTAAACTCATCCTTAACTTGGCTGTTTTTGGTTTTTCCAGAACCGAATAGGCCCTCCAACACGAAGTAGTAATTACTGAAGGCATTGATAAACCGAAATCGACGAAAATCGTTTGTAGCTTCTCGAAAAAAGGCTAGCGGTGAAACCAGATCTACGAATTTGGCTCGCGATCTGATGAGCTGGGAGAGCTCAGCGCCTGAAACCAATTCAGGAGCTTCGCTAAATTTCCGCGAGTATTCCAGCCCCCATGCTTCAGTCTTAGCCCTCTCCTCTTCATTGTCGAAAAGAAGAGTGTACGAACGAGCCTCCCACTTAATTGCAGTCAATGGAAAGAAAAAGCTGACGACAGATTCGATGCACTGAAGCTCCTGCGTCATTTTGGCGATCAACGAAGCATCTTCTCTGATCTCTACATGTGCTTTGGCCAGAACGCCCGTGAGCGGCGTAACGCTAGAGAAGAACAATTCAGGAATAGGTACTCTCGTTAAGACCTCGATACGCGCGAATACACCCTCTGCATTGCGCTTTATGGTTATTCCTAAATCCTCTGAAGCAAACGAAACGTCTTCAGCCAGACGTATACGACTATCTACCTCAGCGTAGAAAAGCAAGCGCATGAAGCAAGCGTCTCACATCTTTGCCTGCTCGGAATCCCAACATTATGCTGAGGAAGGGAGAATCAGAGCACCCACGGAACCCGCAGGGTACTTTTTTCATACTCCCCAGTTCCGGTTTACTTAAACAATGTTTTCCTCCCCGAGAGTCGGAAAAGGGAGACCACCACACTCAACCCCTACGACTTTCGTTCTTCCCGAAACAGAACCATCCTCTCCACCGCTTCAATCCTCACCCATCCCCAGATAAAACGGAGCACTACTCCACCGCCAATCCGTCTCACTCAACACCAACCCACGCCGCACCGGATTGGAGTGGATATACTCCACCCTCTCCGATATCTTCCCTCCGATCACACATTGAAGTCGTAGTACCGAGACTGCCAGAACGGCTCCTCGTCGCAGCGTCAGCAGACGCGAGCCACGACGAAAGTGGTATGGGTCACGGGAACGGTTCTCATTACAGTGTGTGCGAGGAGAGCTTCATGAACCGCACCGTCATGACGTTCATAATCGTCTGTTCCCTCCCTGCGCTGAGCTTCGCCAAAGACAAAGACTGGAAGACTGGTACGCTTCTTGACCTCTCATCCCAGCACAACACGGTGAGCACAGGGGCGCCGACGAACGCCTTTGTAAGCTCGTCCTATACAAACCCAGACACGGCATCTTCCGTTAAATGCTCGTACGCGATCGACGCGGGCCAATATGTCTACGTTTTGGACAACACTCTATGGGGGCGTTGGCAAAAAGACCCTGGCCTCACTGTAAACGGGCCTGTCGAGTACGCGATTCAGGGCAAACATATCTTTGTGAAAGATGAAAGTGGGACGGTACGGAAAGTCTCGATCGACAAGAAGATTCTGAAATAGAACCAGATCGGGTGAGCGACATCCAACCCCTAAACTAGGGGCCCACTCCTCCCCCGAACAGCACCATCCACTCCGCACTATCCCGGAGTGAACTACGGAGACTGGTCAGCATTCAGACGTAATCGGGCCGCAGCCGCATGGAGCCGTTTGTCACGCGTCCACAACCTGGCATCCGGCGTAAGCCGCACAGCAGCCAGCAGGTGCACGTCGAGGTAGCCAATCCCCAGCCCAAACAGTGCTTGCTGCTCAACGAAGCGCAGGACCTCGGATTCCCTCGCAACGCTCGCCTGCGGCAAATCTGCCAACGCCTGCAGGATAAGCGCCCTCCCCTGCAAAGTTCCGAGTGCTATCTCCCCGATCACAAACGGATGGGCCAGCACCTCGCGCCGTTCGAGCAGAGCTGCCAAAGTCGGCTCTCCACTTCGCAGATGATCCACCCAGACGGACGTATCGACGAGTATCACTTGGACAGGATCACTCGGGCTCTGTTCGACGGCGCGACGTCGCCCGCAGTGCGGGTTCGCTGCCACCCAATCGAGCCAAACGTCGTGCGCTCTCCCGCTCAATCAACGCCTTTAAGGCTTCTCTCACCAGAGCCGACTTCTCACGAAGACCAGTAAAGGCCTGGGCTTGAGCTATCAATCCATCATCGAGTGCAAGCGTGGTACGCATGAAGGTCTCCATCATCTTTATAGCACGAGTTTCGTCATCAAACGATGCTATCTGCATGCCGGACATCGCATTCTTGCTGTCATCAATGCGCTACCCACTTCCCTGTCATCCTGAGCGAAGCCGGTCTCGCAAGTGCGAGTCCCCCGCCCGCACTCAGTCACAGGATCACACCGTTAGCTCCACGCGTTCGAGTCGCGGCACGGCCATGCGCAGCAGCAGCATCGCCCCCAGGTACACAGTGGATGCAATGGTGAACAGCGGCACATAGCTGCCCGTCCACTGCAGAATCCATCCCGTGCTCAGCGCGAAAAGCACGCCGCCCACCGAGCCCATCATCCCGCCGATCCCCACCACCGCGCCCACCGCACTCTGCGGAAACATGTCTGAGACAGTGGTGAACAGGTTCGCCGACCAGCCCTGGTGCGCAGCCGCGGCCACGCCCAGCAAGCCCACCGCCACCCACTCCGACGGCGTGCGTGCGATAAAGAACGCCGGCACCGTCAGGCATGCACACAGCAGCATCGCCAGCAGCCGGGCATTCTGAATGGAGCGCCCATTCCGGCTCAACAGCGCCGGCAGATATCCGCCGCCGATACTGCCCACAGCGGAGAGGTTATAGACCAGAATCAACGGCAGTCCCAAGCGCGAGAGCCCCAGATGAAACCTGCCGTCGAGGAACTTGGGCAGCCAGAAGAGGTAGAAATACCAGATCGGATCCGTCAGGAACTTCGCCCCAGCGAAGGCCCACGTCTGCCTGTATCCCAGCAGCGAATGCCACGGCATCGGCGGCCCGGCCGGTGCCTGGTCCTGAGTAATGTGCTCCACCTCGGCAGCGCTCACGCCGGGGTGCTGGCGCGGACCGCGGTAGTGCGTCGCCCACCACACAATCCAGGTGAGACTGAAAAGTCCCGTCATCAGAAAGGCCGCCCGCCAGCCGTAGCGCACCGTCACCCAGGGCACCAGCGCTGGCGCCAGGATCGCGCCTGCATTGGCCCCGGAGTTGAGGATTCCTGTCGCCAGCGAACGCTCTCGCTGCGGAAACCACTCCGCCGTAGTTTTGATCGCCGCAGGAAAGTTGCCACTCTCGCCCAGCCCCAGAAAGAAGCGCGCAATCCCGAAGCCGAGCGCGGTGTGCACCAACGCATGCGCCATCGCCGCCAGGCTCCACATCCCCATCACCAGGATGTATCCCAGCTTGCTTCCCAGCTTGTCCACCAGGCGCCCCATCACCACCAGGCCCACGGCATACGCCACCTGAAAGGCGCTGATGATGTATCCGTACTGCGCCTCCGTCCATCCAATGCTGTGCTGCAGCGTCGACGCCAGGATGCCGAGCACCTGCCGGTCCATGTAGTTGATCGAGGTCGCAAAGAACAGCATTGCGCAGATCGTCCACCGGACGTGCGAAGTCGGTGGTCTAGCAACACCCGGAGCTGCCATCATGCTGGGCAGTTCGGTAGGTGTCGTGGTGCTGGACTTTGTCATTATCCGCAGTTCAAACTCTCACAAACCTCTGCACCCAAACTCGTTCACCCCGGCAAAAGCCGGGTGCCCCACCTCTCACCAATCGCCGACCGCTTCTCCGCTGACTTGCTAACCCGCTAACTCGCTGCTTTAGAGCCGGTACGCCCGCCTCACCAGCGGGCCCGTCAACTCCTGCGCCAAGTCCATGGCTTCCTCCTCGTCCAGCCGGTGATCGGCCACCAGCGTAGCGAGAAAGCTCGCGTCCTGCCGCCGCGCCGTATCGTGCCGCGCTGGAATCGAGAGAAAGGCACGCGTGTCGTCATTGAAGCCGACCGTGTTGTAGAATCCCGCGGTCTCCGTCACCTGCTGGCGGAAGCGCAGCATCCCTTCCGGGCTGTCGTTGAACCACCACGGCGGACCGAGTCGCAACACCGGGTAGTGACCCGCGAGCGGCGCCAGCTCGCGGCTGTACGCCGACTCATCCAGTGTGAACAGAATGATCCGCAGCCCCGGCTCGTTGCCAAAGCGGGCGAGCAACGGACGCAGGGCGCGGACGTAGTCTGTCGGCGTTGGAATATCCGCTCCGGCATCCAGCCCATACCGCTCAAAGATCAGTGGATTGTGATTGCGCAAGCTGCCGGGGTGGATCTGCATCACCAGTCCATCCTCCAGGCTCATGCGCGCCATCTCTGTCAGCATCTGCGCGCGAAAGAGCTCTTGCTCTTCCCCACTGCTCTCGTCCGACAGCATGCGCGCGTAGAGCTGCGCTGCTTCCGCACTCGATAGATCCGCTGTCGCCGCCGTGGGATGACCGTGGTCCGTCGCCGTGCAGCCAAGCCGGATAAACGCCTGCCGCCGCTTGCGCAATGCCTGGAGATATCCCTTCCAACTGCTCGTCTCCTCACCCGTCATCTCGCCTAGCTTCTCGATGTTCGCGCGAAAACCGGAGCCGGCAGCATCGACCACGGCATCTGGACGAAAAGTAGGCAGAACACGTCCCACCCAGCCTGAGTCGCGGATCGTCTGATGCGCGGCGAGCGTGCTCAGTGGCGAGTCGGTCGTGGTCAGCACCTCGATGCGGAAGCGGTCATACAGGGCCCGTGGGCGAAAAGCTGGTTCGGCGAGCAGGGCCGAGATTCGCTCCCAGTACGCATCCGCCGTTGCCGCCGAGAGCCGCTCCGTCAGCCCAAAGAGCTCGGCGAAGGCGTAGTCCAGCCAAAGGCGCGTTGGCGTTCCACGAAAGAGGTAGTAGTGCTCTGCAAAGAGCCTCCAAACCTCCTCGGCATGCGCCGGATTCGCTCCCCGGTGCAGCTGCTCCATCGAAACACCCTGGCTATAGAGCATGCGCAGGATGTAGTGATCGGGCAGCAGAAAGAGCTCAGTGGGGTTAGGAAAGGCGCTGTCCCTGGCAAACCACTGCGGGTCCGTGTGCCCATGCGGACTCAGGATCGGCAGATCGCGGATGGTCTCATAGATCCGGCGAGCAATGCTTCGGGTCGCCGGGTCGGGCGGAAAAAGCCGGTCTGGATGGAGCAATGGCATCTAGGACGAACCCTGTAATGATTTCCGACATCCTTGCAGCGACTGACACTTGACCCGGCCTGTCGAGGCTGCTCCTTAGGTTCGCGGGAAGTCAACTGTCATTTGCGAGCCACCTTAGAGGCCGTTTCGGACACAGATTTGAAGCAATGTTAAAGGGTTGTGTCGAACATATTTCAGGGCGTCCATTAGCATCATTTTGACACACGAAAGTGCCACTTACGCGCACGTTAAGCCCCGTTTGGGACACATTTGAGAGATACGCTCAGAGACGGCCGGTGATTGACTGAATCAACAAGAGCGCTCCGATGCTTGCCAGACCGAGATAAACGTACTTTAAAAAAGCCTCTCCATGCAGGCGATGATTGATGACTCTGCCGAGGAACACGGCTGGTAGCGTGACCAGCAACGAGAGCAGATAATAATGCGTTACGGCGGGAACCCAGAGTCCAGCCAACCAATAACCACCCATGCCAATGATGCTTGCGGGGAGAAAATATCCTTGCAGGGTCGCCCGGAAGTGCTGCGCTGACCAGCGTCGCATAGCCCCGTAAATGACGAGCGGTGGGCCATTCATTCCGTAGGCTCCGCCAAGCACGCCAGCACAGAATCCACAGGCTAACAACCATCCTCGGCTGTCGCGCCGTAGTTCCAGCGGGGTGCGGCCTATTAAGGAATAGACAGAGAACGCCATGATAATCACTGCTAGCGCGGCTTTCACTATTCTCTGATGGCTACTCGTCAGAAGCAGAAGACCCAGCGGGATACCAAAAAGTGTGGAGAGCACGAGCCAGCCCGTGCTGCGCAGGTGGATCTTCTTCAAGTCCTGCACGACCACTATGCCAGCGACGGTAATCGACACAAGCACGGCGAGCGGGGCGGCCACCTCCAGCGGAATGCAAAAGGCGAGCAGCGGAACGGCGACTAGCGCCTCGCCAAAACCGAATGCTGATCTAATCAGCGTGGCGATAAACACGATGAATAAAACGTGCAGAGTAGTAACGTCGATTGTGATCTCCGAGGCGAGAGGATTCGCCATAGACAACGTGGACAGGGCTAATGGTTTGTTGTTCCTGGTTCCATTCTAAAGTGTGTGTGTTGTGGTCTCCGTGATTCGGGGTGAGTCCCCGAGTTTAGTATCAGGTGGCAAGAAGACGAGGGGGCACGGATGGGTTGGACGCGGCGGGAGTTGTTGGCCGGGTTGGGGATGGTGGGGGCGTGTGCGGCTCTGCCGCCGTTGGTGTGCGAAGCAGGGGCGGCGTTGATAGCTCCGGGACGGCTGTATCCGGCGATGGATCTGTCGCTCTTTGATGAACCGGTGCATCGGGGTCCGTCGGAGTTGCGGGTGGGGTGTGCGTCCATTACGTGGGGCGGCGATGAACGGCGGGCGATCGAGGAGATTGCGGCGCTGGGGTATCCGGGCATTCAGTTGCGGGCGAATGCGGTCAAGGAGTTTCCCGATCCCAAGGCGCTGGCGGCACTGCTGGCACAGCACAAACTAGCCTTTGTGGCGCTGTCCAGTGGGACGACGACGCTCGATCTGGCGAAGGTAACAGAGACAGTAGCAATGCATGCGGCGAACGCGAAGTACCTGCACGATGCGGGGGGCAAGTACCTGCAGGTGATCGGCGGGTTTGCCAAAGGGAGGACGTACAGTGACGCGGACTACCGAATGCAGGGGACACAGTTAACCGAGATCGGCAAGCGCGCGGCAGAGTATGGGATCCAGACCGGCTTTCATAACCACATGAGTTCTGTGGGGCAGACACCAGAGGCGACGGACGCCATCCTGGCGGCAGCCGATCCGCGGTACGTGAAGCTGGAACTGGACGTGGCGCACTACGTGCAAGGCGGCGGCGATGCGGTCGCGGCGATCCGCAAGTATGGGCGGCGGGTGCTGTTCCTGCACTTGAAGGACGTCGGTCCTTCAAATAACAATAGCGGTTACCAGTTCGTGGAACTGGGCCAGGGTACCGTGAACTTCAAAGAGATCTTCGCCGCGCTGAAGGCGACGGACTTCCGCGGCTGGGGCGTGGTGGAGCTGGATGGCGAGCGGACGGGCGATACGCGGACACCGAAGGAGTCGGCAGAGATGAGCAAGCAGTTCCTCCAAAAGATGGGAGTGCAGGTATGAGCGGCTGTCCGTTTCGGCTGGCGGTGATCAATGACGAGATTACGCAGGACTTTGAAAAGTCGTGCGAGATCGCGGCGAAGGACTTTGGGCTGAGCTGGATTGAGCTGCGCGGGATGTGGAACAAGAACATTACGGAGCTGAATGCGGACGAGGTGGCGAAGGCGCGGGAGATCCTGGAAAAGCACCGGCTGCGGGTGACGGACATTGCGAGTCCGCTGTTCAAGGTGGACTGGCCGGGCGCGCCGCGCTCCACGGAGAGCGAGCGGCGGGACAGCTTCCACGCGGACTTCGATTTTACGGCGCAGGACAAGCTGCTGGAGCGCTGCATTTCGTTGTGCAAGGCGTTTGGGACGGACCGCATCCGGTGCTTCGACTTCTGGCGGTTGAAGGACCAGAAGCCGTACCGGACGGCGATCAATGCGAAGTTGAAGCAGGCTGCCGAGCGGTGCGCGAAAGACAACATCGTGCTGCTGCTGGAGAACGAGATGAGCTGCAACACGGCGACGGGCGAGGAGTCCGCGGCGGTGCTGGCGGCGATTCCGAACAAGAACTTCATGCTGAACTGGGACCCGGGGAATGCGGCGGCGATTGGGTCGACGCCGTATCCGACGGGCTACGACCTGCTGCCGAAGGAGCGCATCGGGCACTGCCATTGCAAGGATGTGGTGCGGGAGCCGGGGAAGAAGTACGAGTGGGCTCCGATGGGCGCGGGTGTAATCGATTGGGTGGGGCAGTTCCGGGCGCTCGAGCGCCAGGGCTACGGCATGGGGGTGAGCCTGGAGACGCACTGGCGGGGCGCGGGGACGCCGGCGGCTTCGACGCGGATCAGCATGCAGGGATTGAAGACGACGCTGGGAAAGGCGAGTATTTCGTGTTGAGTTTTGTGGGGAACGGGGAGGTTTGGAGATGGTGACGCGTCGGGAGTTTCTGGGGCAAGTGGGCGCGGGTGTGGCGTTGGCGGCGGCGATGCCGATGACGCGGGCGTTGGGGGCGAACGACCGGATACGGATTGGGCTGATCGGCGCGGGCGACCGGGGACAGCAGGACTTGAAGGATGCGCTGCGGCAGGCGAATGTGGAGTGCGTGGCGGTGGCGGATGTGTACTCGCGGCGGCGGGATGAGATGAAGGAGCTGCTGCCGAATGCGACGATGTATGACGATCCGATGCGGCTGCTGGAGCGCAAAGATGTGGACGCGGTGATCAACGCGACGCCGCTGCATCTGCATGCGAAGTACTTTCAGCTCGCGCTCGCGGCGGGGAAGGATTTGTACTCCGAGAAGACGATGACGTGGAATATTCCGGAGGCGGTGGCGTGCCGGAAAGCCGCGGCTGCTTCGAAGCAGGTGGTGCAGATCGGGTTGCAGCATGAAAGTTCGGGTGAGCTGGCGGATGCAAAGCGGTGGATCGGGCAGGGGATGCTGGGGAGGGTGACCCAGGTGGATTCGTGGATGTCGCGGAATACGCCGCGGGGCAAGGGGCAGTGGGTGCGGCCGGTGCCGGCGGATTGCAATCCCGAGCATGTGAACTGGAAGTTGTTTCTGAACGACAAGCCGCAGATGGCGTTTGACGGCAACAAGTTCATCAACTGGCGGCTGTTCTGGGAGTTTTCCGGCGGCAACGTCACGGAGAATATGGTGCACCAGATTTCGTGGATCATTAGCGCCCTGAACCTGGACCTGCCGCAGGCGGCGGCGATGATGGGCGGCGTCTATTCGGAGAAAGATAATCGGCAGGTGCCGGATACGATCGGGGTCTCGCTCGAGTATCCGGACCTGCTGGTGAGCTGGCAGTCCACCTTTGACAACAGCCAGTATGGGTTGGGCGAGCACATCCTAGGCAGCAATGGGACGATTCAGCATGTGTCGGGCGCGACAGATATGGTGACGGGCAAGTACACCTCGTCGATTGAGTATTTTCCGGAGAAGGTGAATAACCCCGATGGCTCGGCGATGACGGGCGAGAACAAGGGCGTGGACCACATGGCGAACTGGATGGAGTGCATTCGGAACCGCGAGCAGCCGAATGCGACGGTGGAAATGGGGTACCAGTCGGCGATTGCAGCGCATATGGCCAATCTGGCATTTCTGGAGAAGAGGCGAGTGACGCTGAAGGAAGCAATGGCAGTCAAGCCTGAGGACTGGATGGGGCCTGCTCTGCCTCCTAGTGGCGAATCGGTGGGGAATCGCGGGGCGCGTTGAGGTGGTTACCTGACCATTGTTCTAGAGTCTGGTTAGTTACTTGCGGCGCTCGCGGTTACTCAGTGGTTTGGGGCAGTGAGAGAGCGCTCATTGCGCCTTAGATTAGCCACTTAGCCTATATAAGCGAGGTGATCCGTGCTGAGGCTGCGCTGCTGCTGGAATCTCGGTAAGCCCAATGGTCACGGTACTGCAGCGTAAAACGGGCTGGGATATTCATCGTTTTGGGTGACCGGAAGTAAGGGTGAAAACGCGCGATTTAGACAAGAATTTGTTGGCGAACGGAAGCCGGCGTGGGATTCTCCATTCACGCAGTCGGATCGCAATACAACTTTAGGAGCTTCCCCCATGAAACACATGATCGTCTCCCTGGCCCTCTCGTTCTCTTCCTTCATCCTTTCCGCTGTCGCCTGCTTCGGCCAGTGCCAGAGCACGCCGGTCACCCTGACCCAGGAACTGCACCAGTCGGGCTCAACGATCGTGGGCACGGTAGAGTCGGCGCAGGCAGTTCCTGACTCCTCGTTTCACATGGACGGCGTGAACTACACGGTGCGCATCGATCGTGTGCTGCACGGCAAGATGGTCGGGCAGAGCGAAGTGACGATCTTCAGCGAGAACAGCGGCGAGCAATTCCCCATGGCGGTTGGCCAGCAGTACCTACTCTTTGTTCACCTCGATTACAACCGCTATGAGGTCGACAACTGCGGCAACTCCGGTCTGCTCCAGGCCTCTGCTATCGACAACGCGAAGCAGCTGAAGCAGTTCGCGAGAAACAATTAAGCGTTCTCTTGCTGGTGTGGAGAGAACAGTAGATCCTCCTCGTCAGTTGAATCGTGCGGCGACAACTCCGGTCGGGATGACAGTTTGTAGATTCTCATTCGATGAACGATGTAGGTTAGTGCGGAATGCTCGCCGCCGCTTTGCTGACTATCGGACGCAGCATCCAAAACTGAGTTGAGGAGCGCGTCATGCAAAGTCGAATTGTCGGCACGACGATGCCGGTTATTGAGTTTCTGCTGGAACCGAACGACTCCATCATCTCGGAGGCGGGCGAGCTCTCCTGGATGAGCAGTGCGATCCAGTTGACGACACACACGCAGTTCGGTGGTGGCGGAAGCTTCTTTGGCGCGCTGCGCAGAGTGGCGGGCGGTGGAACGTTGTTCATGACGGAGTATCGCGCGACCGGCGCGCGGGGTGAGATCGCCTTTGCGACCAAGGTGCCAGGACACATCCTGCCGGTCGAGGTTGCGCCCGGGCATGAGTATCTCGTGCACCGGCACGGATTTCTATGTGCGACGCCGCAGGTGCAGCTCGGTGTGGGATTTCAGCAGTCGCTGGGCGCCGGGGTCTTCGGCGGGGATGGATTTCTGCTGCAGAAGCTGAGCGGCGCGGGCTCGGCGTGGTTGGAGTTGTCGGGCGAGGTAATCCTGAAGGAGCTTCGTCCGGGAGAGACGCTGCGGGTGCATCCGGGGCATGTGGGCGCATTCGAGTCCAGCGTTGCTTTTCAGATCGCCAGGGTACCCGGGATCAAAAACATGATCTTCGGTGGGGACGGGTTGTTTTTGGCCGCGATGACGGGGCCGGGCAAGGTCTGGCTGCAGACGCTACCGATCTCCAGGCTGGCGCACAAGCTGATGGAGTATATGCCCGCGCAGCAAGCCCGGGAGACGCAGGCAGGCGTGGTCGGCGGCATTGTGGGCTCGATCCTGGATGGAATGAAGTAGGCGCTTTAGTAGCGCTCGCAAGACGCCACCCGGCGTCTCGCGCCTTCTAGTACGCTCGCCTCACCACAGTACTTTCGGAACTATCCCCGCGTATTTTTCAACAGTAATGGACGCGTATTTCCCTGTTTGGGATAAGGCGAAAGCCTCGCTGTGCCGGACCTATCCACGCGTGCATGTCCTTCTTACTCACATTGTGTAGTTCTCGCGTAGCTGCGTGAACTATTTTGCACGCAAACCCCGCGCATACTACGCGGACTAGTTATTGCGATACCACCTTCGGGACAATTCCCGATTCGGTAATCTGCAACACGCTACCACGTTAGATACATTTGCCGATCAGCGCGACCACGCGAAGATATCGCTACACACAGAGACAACAAACGATAAGCAAACCGCTGCGTAGTTACGCGGCCTTCTCCCTCGCTGCGCCTATTCCACGAAGTTTCACGCGAACGGCTCCTTGCCACAGGGTGCGCGCGTGAAAGGACACGGCACCTGGAGGCTAGTTTTGGGGTACAGGATTCGCTCGCGCGGTAGTCTGTCCGCACAATATGCACTTAGCACGCTTGCATCGCTCTGCATGGTTGCGCTGAGTGGCTGTGGGTTTAAGGTGGACACGCCAGCGAGCCAGCTTAAGCAGCCCACAGCTTTGTGTGTCGCGACACCGAGCGCCATTGCGCCGGGCAGCAGTAGCCGTGTGGTGGCGACGGCCGTTGGTTTTGACGGGATTCCGGTGAAGTACACGTGGACGGCCACGTCGGGCAAGCTTACAGGCAGCGGGTCTGTAGCTGTACTCGATGCGGCAGGAATCGCGGCAGGGCACGTCGAAGTGGGCTGCCATGTCCAAGACGAGCTGGGACGGACAGCTTCCGGAGTGGCGACGGTCACAGTGCAGCCCCCCTCGCCGCTGGCGTCTTCGATCGCGATGGAGGTGTTGCCGAATCCGGCGATGGCTGGCTCCACCGTCCACGTAACCGTGACTGTATCGTCAGCGTCGAATGGGGCCGCTGGGGGAGTGACGGGGAGCGTCTCCCTTTATGACGGAGAGATTGCGGTCGCGAGTGGAGAGGTCGGGAGCTCGGGGCAGGCCCTCTTCAGTCTTGGATCGCTGCCGCTTGGACATCACGCACTGCTGGCCGCGTACTCAGGAGATGGTGTTCTGCAGGCTGCGCGGTCAGTGCCGGTGGATCTGGTGGTGACCGCGCCTGTTATCCCTGCGCCACAACCTCCGGCCCCTGCACCGCCGCCGCCCGCACCTGCGCCACCAGCACCCGTGCCTACACCACCGCCGCCAGCGCCTACACCGCCGCCCGCGCCTACACCACAGCCACCCGCGCCCACTCCGCAGCCGCCCGCGCCTACACCACAGCCACCCGCGCCCACTCCGCAGCCGCCCGCGCCCACGCCACAGCCACCCGCACCCACACCACAGCCACCAGCGCCCACGCCGCAGCCGCCCGCGCCCACGCCACAGCCACCCGCACCCACACCACAGCCACCAGCGCCCACGCCACAGCCGCCCGCGCCCACACCACAGCCACCAGCGCCCACGCCACAGCCGCCGGCGCCCACGCCGCAGCCGCCAGTTGTGGCGTGCTCCAGCAATCCGCAGGTGATCGATCAGGGAGCGACTGCTGTGATCACGTCGACGGGCAGCAGCCCCGATGCGCGGCCACTCACCTATAGCTTCATTGCGAGCGCCGGAGTTCTCCGCAGCAGTGGGAATCTCGCTACGCTCAGCACCGACGCGACCTTCGCTGGAGCGATCACCATCAGCTGCGGCGCTGCCGACGACCGGGGCTTGTCCGCGTCCGCAACTACCGTGGTAACGGTCAATGCTCCAGCTCCCGCCGTTACGCGCACTACATTGACAGCAACACCGCAATCGGCTGTTCTGGGACAAGCCGTTCAGCTGGTCGCTCATGTTGCTTTAGGCGATGGGACGGCAGCCACCGGCGGAGTGACGATCAAGGAGGGTGCGGCTGTGCTGGGTTCAGCCGCCCTGGATGGTAGTGGCACAGCGAGTCTAAGCATCGCCTCGCTGGTATCCGGCACTCACCAGATCTCGGCCGCTTTTCCTGGGAACGCGCGGCTCCTGCCGAGTGCGTCCGCCATCGTCACGGTTCAGGTCAGCATGCCGGCGCCGCCCACATTGTCATGCGTGGCCAGCCCGAACTCCATCTACCCGGGCACGGCAGTCAACGTTACGGCGGCCGGCTTCAGCCCGCAGAACCGCCCGCTCACGTATAGTTTCACCGCCTCGGCTGGTTCGCTCTCCAGTTCGGGCAGCGGGGCCGTGCTGAGTACCCTCGGTATACCGCCAAGCACGGTCACCGTCGGTTGCACGGTCGTTGACGACATCAACCAAAGTACGTCGGCTTCGGCAACGGTTCTGGTGAACCCGCCGCCGCCGGTCCCGACCTCGACGGTGATCTCCGCCACGCCGAACCCAGCAGTCCAGGGAGACACTGTTGTCTTCACCGTACAGGTCCAAGCCAGCACCGGAACATACCTGCCGACCGGGGTGATTACACTGGCAGAGGGAACCGCGCCGCTTGCGGCAGTCCCGATCGACGCCACCGGACGCGGTAGCTTCAGCACCAGCTCTCTGCAAGCCGGACTACATACACTGATCGCAACCTACGGAGGTGACGCACATGCGCAGTCCAGTTCGTCGGCTCCCCTGGTCTTTCAGGTGAGCGCGCTTCTGCCGCCGTCCATCTCATGTGCCGCCAATCCGGCGACGGTCAACGTAGGACAGGTTGCGACGATCACCTCGACGGGATCCAGCTCGCAGGGACGTCCTCTCACTTACACCACGACGGCTTCGTTAGGAGCCATCACAAGCGCGGGCAATGTGGCGCTGCTGAAGACGCTGGGTATTCACGCCGGAGTGATCACGATCACCTGTACTGTCGCAGACGATCGAGGTCAGAGCGCGTCTGCAACCACGACCGTAAACGTGGTCGACCCAAATGCAGAAGCCGCGATCCAGTCCGATACACTGGTCGACTCAGCGGGCGTGAACGTTCACTTCTCGGTCGGCAATACGCCGTATACGACCAGAACATCGCAGATGGTCACGGCCCTGCACCAACTGGGCGTCCGGCACATCCGGGACTCGATGGTAGACGAGATCTTTGTTGGAGCAGCGCCATTCTTCAGTGTGCATAACCAATTGGGAACGCTGGGCATCAAGACCGACTACATCACCTCGATGAACCAGCCCGCAACGCTGATCCGCGCTTATCCGGCGCACGTTAATGACATGGAGGCAGTGGAGGCGCCGAACGAGCAGGACAACGGGAGCAACCCGAACTGGGTAAAGCAGTTCACCAGCTACCTTCCTGTGATCTATGGAGCGGTGCATGGGACGGTGAATGGTCCCCAGCCGATGCCGGGTGTGACAGTGGTGGGCCCCGCCTTCGTCAACTCCTCGTCATACGACGCGATCGGCAATATCGGCTCCACTATGGATATCAACAATCTCCATAACTACTTCGGCGGCTTTAATCCGGGAACGCTGGGGTGGGGCGGTCCGGATAAGCTAGGGCAGTTCTACGGGAGCATTTCGTGGGCGCTGGACCAGACGCAGTCCGATGCTCCCAACGTGCCGGTGTGGACGACGGAGACCGGCTACCCCAACCTTCTGCCCCAGCAAGGGTCTGTAAGTGAAGAGGTGTCTGCCGCCTATCTCCCGCGCCTGCTGCTGGAGCAGTTGCGGCATGGGATCAAGCGGACATATCTCTATGAACTCGCGGACCAGGCGAACACGCCTTTATGGGGGCTTCTGCACCGGGACGGCTCGCTCAAAGCGGCGTTTGTTGCCCTGCAGAATACCTTGGGATTGCTGTCGGATGCCGGGGCGACATTTACTCCGGGTGGCCTGAACTATTCGCTCACCGGACAAACAACCGACCTGCACCACCTATTGCTGCAGAAGCGGGACGGCAGCTACTGGCTGGCGTTGTGGATCGAAACGACGATCTGGAACCAGAACCCGCCCGTGGGTCCAACGCCGGTGCCGGTCCAGGCGGTCACGTTGACGCTGAACACGGGCGAGCGAGTGGACAAGTTGTACCAGCTCAACGTGGATGGAAGCATGTCGACGACGGCTCTGGGCGACCTGTCTAGCAGTCAGATGAGCGTTAGCGGGCGGGTGGAGTTTGTTGAGGTGCTGCCGCCAGCCGTGCAACCCAAGGCTACGCTGCTGCGGAAGCAGGGTGGGCGGCCCGTCAAGTGATGACGGAGATTTAGATTCGGTTAAAAAAAGGCTGGCGCACGCCAGCCTTTTTATTCTATATTCGTAACCGCTACAGTTTCGCCCTCGTTCCGCTTTGAGAAACATACGAAATGCCGCTCAGTCACGGGCGGCCCTGAGATAAGTCCGGGCAATTTCGGCTTAGGGCGCACCTGCGTCTACTACCGGGCTTAGCAGGAACAAACACCCATATCACAAGTTTACTACTTCTTCAATAGCATACTTATCTAATTGTGGTGATCACCTCCTGCCATTCGAATGGCAGCTTTCCTCTATTCCAAGTGCTTGCATTCGCCCGCTACTATCACACTGAGACTTGTTAGGCACTGCCCGCGCTCGAAGACGAGTGCAGGTCGTTATTCCCCGAATGGGTTCAATCCCATCGACTGCAGTTCGTTGTTGGCCGGCTGTCATTTTCCTTGGCGTCGTCACACGAGCCCTAAAAGCCTTCGCACAATTAGCGTATTGCGGACTTCTGAGACAAATAAAACATGACTTCGATTGAGCCCATAGCTCACCAGGCCATTCCCATTCCCAGAGCAGCGGTTCCGCTCTCTGGACGTACTGCGATCGAGGCGATCTTTCGCCATTTGCGCCTTCTCGTACTTCTGCTGGTTGGCATAGAAGCGATCGCGCTTCTTGCGACCCTGCTGACCCACAAGCAATATAAATCGCAGACCAAGTTCCTGGTGCAGAACGCACGTGGCAACGTGGTGATTACCCCGGAAAAGACCGGGGCAAATCCGGTGGTCAGCGATGTAACGGAGGAGCAGCTGAACTCCGAACTCGAGGTGCTGCATAGTCAGGACGTGGTCAATGCGATCGCCGACCCGGGCTGGAAGACGCTGTCGAACGCGGAGAGGACACCGGGGCGCATCCGGGAGCACGAGAAGCTGCTGGCCTCCTTTGAGAAGCGGTTCTCAACCGAACTGGTGCGCAAGTCCGATGTCATCGACGTGAATATTTTGGCCAAGTCACCGGCGGAGGCGCAAGGAGAGCTGCAGGCGCTTTCGGCGGCGTACCTGGCCGAGCATCGCAAGCTACAGCGCCCCTCCGGAGCTTCCGGCTTCTTCGCCAACGAGGCAGCCCGCTACCAAAATGCGTGGAATGACGCCAGTCAAAAGCTGGTCGCGTTTCAGCAGGAGCACCACCTGATCTCGGTTCCCGACCAGGCGGCCTCGATCGATAAAGAGATCGTGAGCACCCAGGAGCAGATCCACGGCATCGACGCGACGCTGCACGAGCTGGATGGTCGCATCCACTCCAGCAGTGCGCAGCTGGCCAGTCTGCCGGAGCGCCAGACGACAATGCAGCGCACTATTCCCAACCAGGCGTCGGTCGAGGAGCTGAACACGCTGCTGGTGCGGCTGCAGAACAAGCGGACAGAGCTGCTGACCAAGTTTCGCCCCGAGGACCGTTTGGTGAAGGAAGCAGATCGCCAGATCGCTGACACCAAGGCTGCTCTAAGCAATGCGACGACGATGCTGGGGCAAGAGAATACGACCGATGTTGCGCCAGCCTGGCAAATCGTGAACAGCAACCTGGCGCAGACCAAGATCAGCCGGGATGCGGCAGTGGCCCAACGCGGAGCACTCTCCACGCGTCTGGATACCCTGCAGAAAAATCTGGCGGATCTCCAGACGCTGAGTGTGCAGTTCAATACCTTGCAATCTCAGGATACGGAGCTGAAGGACAACTACCAGCTATATGCGCAAAAGCGCGACCAGGCGCAGATGGAAGACGCCATGGATGAGCAGAAGCTGCTCAACGTGGCGGTGGCGGAGACGCCAACCTTATCGTTTGTGCCTGTGAAGCCGCGGCCGGTGATGAATATGCTGCTGGCTACGGTGACGGCGCTGTTTCTGGGTATCTGCGCCGTGTACTTCGCGGAGCTTGGACGGTCAACGGTGGCCACGCCGCGTGAGCTCGAGGCAGCATCGGGATATCCGGTGCTGGCGACGATTCCGGTCTTTTCGCTTGCCGCGGCGCGATCAAGCTCAGGCGGAGGTTCCGGGTATGAGGCCAGGGTGCGCAAAGCGCAGATTGGGACACGGACGCGTCCCTTGCGACATGCCGTCCTGAACTTTTGGAAGCAGTCAGGAACGTAGGACCGAGACTGAGAACCACGTGTGAGGAGAAGCATGCAGGAGAACAACCCACAGCTGTCGTACGATGGGCTGCTTAGCAGATTGTTCAGCAAGCCGCGGCGGGAGAACGATTATGGGTTCGTGATCGGCATCACGTCGCCGCAGCCCGGAGCCGGCGTGAGCACGATCACGCACTCGCTCGCGCTGGAGCTAGGCCAGGATGACGGCGGCTCCGTGGCCGCGCTTCCCTTTTCGCAGCTGCTGCAGCTCGACCCGAGAGAGCTGGGCGGCCGCTACCACTCGGAGCTGCGGATGCAAGAGGTGGAGCTGAGATCCGAATCAAGGTCTGAACCGAGATCGAGGACCGACTGGCACCACGCGCAGCTGAATCGCGCCGCGGCGATCGATGCGCTGCGCCGCTCCTATGACTATGTGCTGATCGATGCGCCATCGCTGAAGAGCGGGTACGACGCGCTAAGCCTGGCGCCGATGGTAGATGGGATGATCCTGATCGTAGAGGCGAACAAGACCAAGAAAGAACAGATCCTCTACGCGGAGCGAGCCATACGGGGAGCGAACGGACGGCTGCTGGGGCACATCCTGAACAAACGCACCTACACCATACCGCAGTGGCTGTATTCCAAGCTGGACGCAGTCGGCCTTTAGAGGTACCGGAGACATCATGAGCAACATGAAGCAAACCATGCGTATCGTTCTTCTTCTCCTGCTGGGCAGCTTTGCCGTGGGTGCGCGGGCCGACCAGGCTCTTCACCAGCGGCCGCGCTATACGCTGCAACCGGGCGATGTGGTGCAGCTGGACTATCGCTACAGCCCCGAGTTCAACCAGACAGTGACCATCCAGCCGGATGGCTTTGTGAACCTGAACGTGGTGGGCGATGTGAAGCTGAGCGAGATGACACTCGACCAGGCGCATGCGCTGATTCTGTCGAAGGCGGGCGAGCGGCTGAACCAGCCAGAGCTGAACCTGGAGTTGAAGGACTTTCAGAAGCCCTATGTTGTCGTCTCCGGCCAGGTAGAAAAGCCGGGCAAGATCGAGCTACGGGAGCCAACGACGGCGCTCCAGGCAGTGATGCTTTCGGGCGGCTTCAAGGAATCGGCGCGCCAAAGCAAGGTGCTGGTCTTCCGCAAGATCAACGGCGACACGGCCGAGGTGCATCAGCTCAACCTCAACCATCTGCAAAAGAGCGCGGACCTCGAGCGCGACTTTGCACTGCTGCCCGGAGACATGATTCTGGTGCCGCGCGACAACCTGGAGAAGGTCTCGCGCTACATCAAGATATTTAACCTGGGCCTGTATTTCAACCCAACTACTTTCTAGACCATTTTTAAGGGTAGGTATAGACCGGCGAGCAGAGGTGAAGATGGCCGTTTTTCGAGCCTAGTCTCCGGCAACTTTGCTGCTGAGTGGGAGCGACAGTCATACAGAGCGGATCTTCGCGCGAGTCACAGTAATCCTGAAAATGTCCAGTGCGGCCGGCCTCGGCTGGCGCGTTACAGAACGGCAAGGGTCCCCCGGACACGCCTCTATGACAGCACCCTCTATGACAACACGGCGAGTGGTCTTTTTTAACCATACGGCGAAGGTGAGCGGCGCGGAGTATGTGCTCCGGATGTTGCTGGAACAGCTGCCGAGGGCGCAGTTTGAGCCGGTGCTGGTGTGCCCGGAGGGCGACATGGCCGGGATTGGGGCGCAATTGGGAGTGCCGCACGTTGTCATACCTGCGCTGAAGGCGCGGTTTACCCACAATCCGCTGCGTTTGCTGAGATACGTGGGTTCCGCGGCCGCCACCATTGTGGCTTTGCGCCGTGTGCTCGGGGAGCAGCAGCCAGCGCTGGTGCATGCCAATAGTGTGCGCGCGGGCATGGTGGCGACGCTGGCCAGCCTGGGCACCGAGGTGCCGATACTGTGGCACATCCATGATGTGCTGCCGGAGCACCCAATCTCATCGTTGGTGCGGGCGGTGGCTCGTCTGCGCAAGCGCAACGTGTTTGTGGCTGTCTCGCACGCCACGGCGCGGGGATTCGTGGGCAGCGATACGCGGCTCGAGGTCCAGGTGATCCACAATGGTGTCGATACGGAGAAGTTTCGGCCGGACGCCGGAGAGCGCGCCGCGATGCGTGCGGAGCTTGGGTTAGAGGATGGCGCCTTTGCCGTCGCGACCGTGGGGCAGATCACGCCGCGCAAAGGTCAACTCGGGATCGTGAAGTTGTTTGCCGAGGTGGTCCGCGAAGTGCCGGGAGCCCAGCTGCTGATCGTCGGCACGCCCATGTTCCACAAAGCCGACCAGGTGTATTTGCAATCCATCAAGCGAAAGATCCAGGCGCTTGGGCTGCAGAACCACGTCCGCCTGCTGGGGGCGAGGCGCGACGTGCCAGCGCTGCTGAATGCGACGGACGCCCTGGCGCTGAATTCCTCTCATGAGCCGTTTTGCTTGGTAGTGACCGAGGCGCTGGCCACGGGAAAGCCGGTGGTTGCGCCGGCCATCGATGGCTTCCCGGAGATCATCGTCGAGGGAGAGAACGGCTTCCTGACCTCGCCGGGGCGCCCCGAGCAGATGGCAGCGCGCCTGGTCGAGCTGGCCCGCGACCCTGCCCTGCGCGAGCGAGCCGGACAGCATGGACGGGAGCTGACGTTGGGGCAGTTCAGCCAGGAGACGTATGTGAAGCGGTTTACCGCTTTCTATAACGCTGTGATCAGAACACCTGAGATGGCTGGCGAGAGGGTTGTCTTCGAGCAATGAGCCTAGCCCTTAAAGTTGAGCAGAGCGAGAGCGCCGGGGCAGCCCCCGCGAAGGCGCAGCGCCCGATGAGCTCAGCCGCGGCGGTGATGCAGTCCGTGGGAGCGAAGTTCCTGATCATCGGCATCAATGCCGGGACCGGGATCCTTTGCGCGCGCGCGCTTGGACCGACAGGACGCGGCGAGCTGGCGGCGATGATTTTGTGGCCGGTGCTGCTGGGGAGCGCGCTGACGCTGGGAGTTCCAAGCGCGCTGACCTACCAGATGCAGCGCTCACCGGAGAAGCGCTCCGAGTTGGTCGGCGCAGCGCTGTTCATCGCCTGTCTGACCGCGTTGCTGGGCATGATTGTCGGCGTGGTCGGTATGCCGTACTGGCTGCCGCAGTATTCGCCGCACACCATCTTGTTTGCGCGCATCCTGCTGCTGGGCACGCCGCTGACGACGCTGCTGCTGGCAGGGCGAGCGGCGTTGGAGAGCCAGGGCAAGTTCTCTGCTTCGAATAAGCTGCTCTTTGCCACACCCGCACTGACGCTGATCTGGCTGGTGATCCTGAAGCTTACCGGGACGCTAACCCCCGTGAGTGCTGCGATTGCGTATGGGCCGGTGGGCATTCCGCCGCTCATCTGGATGCTGCGGCGGCTGAATGAGTATCACCCCTCGCTACGGCACTTCCGCGAAGCCACGCGGCTGTTGGGCTCTTATGGCCTGCGCTCCTACGGTATCGATCTGTGCGGAACCATGGCACTCTATGTCGATCAGGCGCTGGTGGTGCGCCTGCTCCTGCCCAGCTTGATGGGCGCCTATGTGGTCGCGTTGAGTCTTTCGCGCATGCTGAATGCCTTCCATACCTCGGTGGTGATGGTGCTGTTTCCACGTTCGGTGGGACTGGAGCGGAATCATGTAGTGGCGATGACGGGGCGGGCCGCGCGCATGAGCACGATGTTGACCTCCTGCGCCGGTTTGGTGATCGTGATATTCGGCCCACAGGTGCTCACGATGCTTTACGGTGCCGGCTACCGCGATGCTACCGCGGTGCTGCGGGTGCTGGTGGCCGAGGTGGTGATCTCCGGTGCGACGCTGGTGTTGTCGCAGGCGTTCATGGCATTATCCCGGCCAGGGGTTGTGACCACCCTGCAGATAGTGGGACTGCTGTTCACCATTCCGCTGCTGCTCCTGCTTACGCCGCGCTTTGGGCTGCTGGGCGCGGGGTTGGCGCTGCTGATTTCAACTACGGTGCGCTTTATCTCTGTGGTCGTCAGCTATCCGATTTTCCTGAAGACAGGCTTTCCCCAGCTGATGCCAACAGCGGAGGATTTCACGTTTATGGCTGTCACGGTACGCCGGCGGCTGGGTGGGTCACGCCGGCGCTTGGTGGTGGTGGGAGAGTCCGAATGAGCAAACGCCCATTGACAATCTTTATCGCGCATTGCTCGGACCTGCTGACCGATCACCGGCCGCATGGCGATGGCTTGATCGCGCATGGATTCATCAGCTCTCTGGCGCGGCGTGGGCACACGATCCACGTTGCTGCTCAGGAGGCCGACCTGCGCAATCCCCTTCCCCCAAACGTGGTGCTGCACATCGTCCGGACTACTGCGACTCGCGGACCACTGGCTCGCTTGGAGTACATGGTGCGCATGCGACTGCTGCTCGTTTCCTTGCGGCGGACAGTCGCGTTCGATCTGGTCCACCAGTTGAATCCAGTCTTTACCGGGTTGAGCCTGGCGCTTGCCGGATGCGGTCTGCCGCTGGTGCTGGGGACCTATGTGGCGCGCTGGCCGGCCGATGCGGAGCCGGGGCAGGCTTCTTCCCTGAAGAGCAGGCTGATCTCTGCTGGCAAGTCGGCTGGCAGATCGGCCATCGCCTACCTGCAGCAGCGACAGGCCGATACCCTGCTGCTAACGACCCCGGCCGCGATGAACCGGCTGCCCCGGCCCGAGGGGCTGCGAGCCCGGCAGTACACGCTCCCGCACGGGGTCGATACGGAGCTATTCTCGCCGCGCGCAGATTGGGAGAATGCCGCAAGCCAGGCCGCCGAGCAGGCAAGTCTGTCGGTACTGTTCTTCGCGAATGTCTGGAAGCGCAAGGGGATTTTCACCCTGCTAGACGCCTTTGAGACCGTGGCGCGGGCGGTGCCGGGCGTGCGACTCACGGTTGCGGGTGGCGGGCCGGAGCTGGCGGCGGCGCAAGCGCGGGCAGAGGCTTTGCCGTGCAGCGCACAGATCGAGTTTTTGGGAACAAAGCAGCGGGCCGAGGCGCCGGAGCTCTACCGTAACTGCAGTGTCTACTGCTTGCCGTCATTTGGCGAGCCGTATGCAACGACGGTGCTTGAGGCAATGAGTTGTGCCAAGCCTCTGGTAGTCACCGATGCCGGTGGCCTGCCGTATATGGTGCATCCCGAAGGGGGCCGGCGGGTCGCGGCCGGCGATGCGCACGCGCTGGCGCGGGCATTGATTGAGCTGCTCCAGTCGCCGGAAGAGCGTATGGCCATGGGCCGCTACAACCGCGCACTGGTGACCGGGACCATGACCTGGGAGCGGGTCGCGGCCCGGCTGGAAGGGATCTACTGCGAGACCCTGAAGCTCAGTAGCAGTCCACAGCAGGCCAAATCACAGAGCACATCCACCGAGAGCGCATGGGGACATCAGCTATGACAGGATCTTCGCGCAAGACACACGGCATCATGGCGGCGATCGACTGCGTCTGCGCCTTACTGGTGACGCTTGCGGCGGTGGTGTACGGCAACAACGCACGCCTGCCAAACGGCGATGCCTGGGCGTTTTTGACATTTCGGGTTACGGTTCAGAATGCGGTCTTCGCCGGCTTGTTTACGCTGATCTGGCGCGGCTACTTCAAGGGAATGCACCGCTTTGTCGCCGACTCCACGCACGCGATGCGGACGGCATATCGCATCTTCAAGGGATGCTTCGCGCTTACGCTCCTGCTGGCCCTCTATCTGATCGTGATCCGAGCCAAGGGACCAACCCTGCACATCGCGGTGATCTTCTTCTTTACCGCGGCGCTCTATGAATGCCTGCGGGTGATTGGTGGCAATTCCCTACGTACCTACTTCGCGGCGCGCGATCCGGAGGTGGTCATCATCCTGGGTAGCGGCCGGCGAGCGGGCAAGGCGTGGCGGCGGATGCGGCTGCGCTATCACCTGACTATGAAGCTGCTGGGCTTTGTGGACGATCGTGCACTCGAAGAGATGGCGCCCGATGTGGCGGATCGCTACCTGGGAACAGTGGACCAGCTAAGCGAGCTGCTTCTGCGGAATACAGTGGACCGTGTGGTCGTCGCGATGCCAGTGAAGTCGTGCTACAACACTATCCACCGCGCCATCACGATTGCGGAACAGGTAGGGGTGCAGGTGACCTACCTGCAGGACATTTACACCTCGACGCTCAAGCCGCAGACCCTCTCCGATGTGGACGGAGAGCTATTCGGAGACCTAGTCCCGCTCCATGAAACCTATGTGACGCGGCAGGTGTTGAAGCGCGTCATCGACATCATCGGCGCTGCAATTGGATTGGTGTTTCTCTCGCCAGTCTTTCTGATCGTTGCGATTGCGATCAAGCTGACCAGCCCGGGACCGGTCTTCTTCAAGCAGGACCGGTATGGGCACCGGCGCCGGCTCTTCACCATGTACAAGTTCCGCAGCATGGTCAAGAATGCGCCGCAGCTTATGGCCTCCATCGAGCACCTGAACGAGGCGAGCGGACCGATCTTCAAGATCCGCAACGACCCTCGCGTTACGCCGCTTGGGCGCATTCTCCGCGTGACATCGCTCGACGAGTTACCGCAGCTTTGGAATGTTCTGGTGGGCGATATGTCCTTGGTGGGGCCGCGGCCGATGAGCGTGCGCGATGTGCTGCTTTTCACCAGTCCGTCCTCCATGCGGCGCTTCAGCGTCAAGCCTGGCGTGACCGGGTTGTGGCAGGTGAGCGGGCGCAGTTCGGTGGGCTTCGATCAGTGGTTGTCGCACGATTTTAACTACATCGATGGATGGTCCTTGAAGCTGGATTTAATGATTCTTGCCCGTACGGTTTCGGCCGTCGTGAAACGGTCTGGAGCATCATGACCGGGAAAACCGATAGAGGCGAAGCATGGAGATGAAAGTAGCTGTGGTGCATGATTACTTTACACAACTGGGTGGAGCGGAGAAGGTCGCCGAAGAGCTGGTGCGAATGGTTCCGGAATCCGACCTGTATGCCACGGTAGCGCTGCCCAGCCGCATGCCAGAGAGTCTGCGGAAACTGCCGGTCCACACCTCCTGGATGCAGAAGCTGCCCGGCCTCGAGAAGTACTATCGCCTCTACTTCCTGCTCTACCCATTGGCGGTGAGCGCGCTCGATCTGCGAGGCTACGACCTGGTCTTGTCCAGCTCCTCCGGATATGCGAAGGGCGTGCGCACCAGCATGGATGCGGTGCATGTGTGCTACTGCCATACGCCGATGCGCTGGGTGTGGAACTTTGATGGCTACTCCAGCCGCGAGTCGTTTGGCGCTGGGCAACGGGCGCTGCTGCCCACCCTGATCAATGCGCTGCGGCGCTGGGATGAGAGCGCCTCGCGTCAGCCGGACCACTTTGTCGCAAACTCGCAGGTGGTGGCCGAGCGCATCCGCCGCGTGTACGACCGCTCCGCCGAGGTGATCCACCCACCGATCGATATTCGGCGCTTTCAGCCTTCGCGCGAACGCGAAGATTACTACGTTGTGCTTGCGCGACTGGTGCCATATAAGCGCATCGACCTTGCCGTTCAGGCATGCACGCGACTGGGACGGAAGCTGATCGTCATCGGCCATGGACCGGACCGGGAGTCGCTCGAGGCGATGGCTGGGCCGACGATCCACTTCGCCGGAAGGGCGTCGGACCGCGATGTGGAACGGTATGTCTCACGCTGCCGGGCGCTGCTCTTTCCGGGCGAGGAAGACTTCGGCATGGCGCCGGTGGAGGTCGCGGCGGCGGGCCGGCCGACCATCGCCTATCGCGCAGGCGGCGCGCTAGAAACAATCGTCGACGGCCGCACCGGGCTCTTCTTCAATGAACAGACCCCGGAGAGCCTGATGGCGTCTATTGAAGAATTTGAGCGCCGGGAGTGGCCGTCGGCCACGCTGCGCCGGCATGCTGAAAACTTCAGCGTGGAGGTCTTTCAGAGCCGATTTGATGCTTTTCTGACCAAGATAGGCGCGCCGTTAGGCCGCCTGTACGCCGGGTCCAAGCGGGAGGATGTCTTTGCCCGAGCGAGCGCCGGATGACAAGCTACGTCCCACCATTTCAGGAGCTGCCACTCGAGGTCATCCAACCCCAGCCCCGGACGACCATGCACGCCAACATGCTGATCGGCGTGTGTGTGCTGGCGGCTGCCGGCGTGTACTTCTCCGGCAGCGCGACTCTGTTGCGGCTGGCGCTGCCAGTGCTGGCGATGATCGTGGCGCTGGCGCTCTATCTGTGGAGGCCGCTAGCCTACCTGCCTTATGTGCTCTGGGTGTGGTTTCTGACACCACTGGTCCGGCGCCTGGTCGACCTGCGCTTCGGCTTTGCTGAGCCCAACTTCGTCCTGCTGGCGCCACTGCTGGCGAGCAGCGTGGCCGGCTGGACGCTGGTACGGGCCGCGCGCGCGGGACGGCTGCGCGAGATATCGCCGTTTCTGCTCTGCATCCTCGGCGTGGTCTATGGCTTCGTTGTCGGCATGCTGCAGCATCCCACGGCGGAGGTGGCGTTCGGCTTGTTTGACTGGCTGTGCCCCTTGTTTCTGGGGTTGCATATCGCCCTCAACTGGGAGGATGTCGATCGGTATTGGCGGGCGGCCTCGAAGACATTTGTATGGGCCACCCTGCTACTCGGCCTCTACGCCGTCTGGCAGTACATCAATCCACCGGCCTGGGATGTGTACTGGCTGACCATCGAGAATGAGATCATCGCGATCTCGAGCTTCGGCTATCCGCAGCCGTTTATGGTGCGCGTGTGGGGAACGCTGAACTCTCCGGGCCCGTTTGCCAATGTGATGGTGGTAGGGCTGCTGCTGCTGATCGCAACCCGCTCGAAGCTGAAGATTCCGGCCTCGATTGCCGGCTTTGTGGCGCTGCTGCTGTCCGTGGTCCGCACCTCGTGGCTGAGCTGGATGGTGGGAATGGTCTTCCTGCTGGTTCGCTCCAAGCCGAAGGTCTTTGCCCGGCTGCTGATCAGCACACTGCTGATCCTGGCCTGCGTCGCGCCTGCACTCAATGATCCACGCGCTGCCTTTCTGGTGAAGGATCGCCTGGACACCTTTCAGCACCTTAGTAAGGACGGCAGCTACGAAGAGCGGTCGGAGATGTACAAGTACGTGACTGCAGAGATCGCGACCAACCCCTTCGGGCAGGGGCTGAAGAACGGCGTGATGGTGCACGGGTATGTGATCGACAGCGGCTTCCTGGCCATGCTGATCGAGCTCGGCTGGTTCGGCACGCTGTTTTTCGCGGCCGGGCTGGGAGCCTTGCTCCTGGTGGGCGCGGGCCGAGGCAAGTTGCCCGAGGGGCCGCACCAGGTCAGCCTGAGTATTTGCGTGGCTATGCTGGCCCAGATGCTCGGCGGATTGGTCTTTGTCTCGGTCTCCGGGATGCTGTTCTGGGTCTTTGCCGGGTTTTTTGTGAGCTCCAAACGTAAGCTCTCCACGGCTGCGGCAGTGCAGAGCGAGCTTGCGTGGGAGGCGTACGAAGAGCAGCAATCGCTGGTCGCACGGGCCTGACATCTGCCGTCCGCGAAAAATGCAAGTAGCTAGAGCGCACATTCTGAAAAGGTAAGGAGAGACCGTGGACGCGACTGAACCGACACACGATTCCCGATCGCTGGGCCATACTTGGTCTAACCAGAGTTGGCCGTCGATTGCGCTTTACCTGAGCGCGGCCGTTCTTTCGGGCGCGGGATTGCTGGGCAAGATTGGCCTGGTCAGGCACTTGCTTCCGTTGCCGTTGCCGCTGCTGGCCTGCGTTGTTGGCCTGGGCATCTGCCTTCCCTTGCTTTGGCCGGTGGCGTTGCGATTTCACCGGGTTCTGACTCCGCTGGCGCTGCTGGGTCTGTTCGGTGTCCTGCTGGTTGTCTACCCCAAAGTCCATGGGATGCACGCGATCGGGCGCGGCACCGACCAGCCGGATTGCATCACCGTGGCTGCGGATGGCATGGTGGCCGGGCAGTGGCCCTACCAAAGGGAGAAGCTGTGGTCCCACAATCCCATGAGCTGCGGCCCAGGTTGGGTGGCCTTACAGGCTCCAGTCACCGAAGCGACAAACTACTCCTGGAATATGGCGGCGATCTGGGCGATCGCATTGGCGGCGTTGGTCTGGGCGCTTGGCTGGGAGAGTGCCTCCGGCCTCTTTACCCTGGTCGCGCTCTCCCCTGGGTTGTGGCTGTCAGCGGCCAATGGGACGGACTTCTTGACCTTCGGCATCAGCGTTGCGGCGCTCTTTGCCGTGGCTCGGCGGCTGGGGCATTCTCACAAAGTCTTGGAGAATGCTCTGGGGCTCGGTACCGTGTTGCTGGTGCTCCTGCTGAGCTTGGTGGCCCAGTTTCGTGCGCCGACCCTGCTGATTCCGGCCTTCTTCACGCGGCAGATTGGCAGAGCGGCGGCGATCTGGGCGACGGCGCTCGCGCTGCTGATGCAGGTTGCCTTTCTGCTCTGGAACCCGTCCAGCTATATTGCGGATGGCCCGCTGCATATTCTGTATAAGCTGACGAGCTCGCATCTGCTGTCCAGCCAGCGGATGGTTGGTTCGCTCGAGGCCACTCTGCCGATTCTGGTCATCGCCCTGCTTGTCATTGTGTGGCAGTCCCGATCACGGTTTGACTGGTCTCTCTTGCTGTATCTGTCGATGATCTTCTTTGTACCTGCCGTGCTGGATCTGATCAAAAAGGTGCATCTGTACGGCGCACCGATGCGGGTGCTTGAGTTCTGGGAAGGCGGCATGTGGATCTCGGCGTGCCTGCCCCTCGCAGCCCTGATGCTGGTGGTCGGATACAGGCGACCGGTAGTGATTGCTGCCCCGGTCAGCGTGGATGAGAAAGAGTTGCAGTCCGCATAGAGAGAGTTCCCGAAAAAGGAGAGGATCGATCGCTTAACATCATCCCCTAACCCAACTCGCCCTGAATGGAATAGGCTTGTGAAGGAGCCGCGGCAACCTCGCGGCTCCCTCAGGCAACTACTCGTCTGAGCCCCCACGATTCCACCCGGCCAGGGCGAGGCAGGTCAGGCTATTCAGATTCGATTGGTTGTTGCAGATGAGCATCCGCTGATTCTTACCGGATTCCGAAGCGCCTTCGCGGACCATAAAGAGATCCAGGTGCTTGCCGAGTGCGCCGACCGGACTGCCCTTTTTCAAGCGATCCACGATTACTTGCCCGATGTCATCGCACTTGATGCTGAACTCTACCGAGGCACGGAGACGCAGCCGGACCCGCTGGTCGAGCAGTTCCCCACTATCCCGGTGCTGCTGCTTAGCTCGGGCAACGATCAATCGTTCTGTAAAGAAGTGATGCGCGCCGGGATCCGGGGCGTAGTGGCCAAGCAGAAGACCACGGCCCACCTGGAAAAGGCGCTCCGCATCGTGCGCACGGGCGGCCTGTGGTTTGATCGCTCAGTTACGGAGAAGGTCGCGACGGATATGGTGCAGGAACGGCTTACAGGCAAGGCAGCGGGGAGGGAGACACCGCCACTCCCTACGCTGAGTGCTCGCGAGAGGGAGATTGTTCTGCTCGTCTCCCAGGGACTGCGCAACAAGGAGATAGCCGCGCGGCTATTTATCAGCGAGGCGACCGTCTCCCACCACTTCACCTCCGTTTTTCGCAAATTGGGGGTGGAAGACCGAGTGTCTCTAGTGATCTACGCCTTCCGCAATGGACTGGCCCAGCCATGATTTTCTCTCCATGGGCTGAATCGCACTTGTCCGATGAGCGTGTTCCGCGTCCCAGCGGCGAGCAGCGATCCTCGTTAGTTTCCTGCAAGGCCCATTTCATTCCACTGTAATCGAGCTTTAACTATGAGCGCTTACGCTTCCCTCGGAAAGCTTGAAAGTCGGAAGGCCGGGGGGGCAGAATGCAGAGGCGAGGATTGCGGCAGACGCGGTGGAACGCACTGGTTTTGTTGTTTTGTTGCAGCATCGTGTTTTCAATAGAAGCGCAAGTGGCTCCGGTGAGCCGCACCGCTCTTGTTGGGAAGCAGCCTGACGGTTCCGTTTTAGTTCCAACGGGACAAGTTATCAAATCGGCTGGAGCCGAAATTACTTTTGGTGGAAGGCCAACCGCGGTTGCGCTCAGTCCCGACGGAACCAAGGCCGCTTTCCTCAACGGCCGTGGTATCGCGCCAGTTGTTCTCGTCGATCTCGTGCAAGGCAAAGTCATTCAGCTTTTCGATCCGTTGCACGAAGCCCAAGGTCCTGCTTACTTCGAGGGAAGCGCTGCGTCCATGGATGGCATCGCGTACTCTCATGACGGAAAGAAGCTGTTCGCCTCGGATCCAAAAGGAACTCTTCTCATCGCCGATGTAGCTTCTGACGGCATGCTGTCGCTTCATTCTGCTGTGGCGCTTCCCAAGCACACAGGCGATTCGAAAGGGCCCTATCCAGCCGGTTTGGCGCTCTCGGATGACGACAAGCTCCTTTACATCGTGCTCGGACGATACAACAGCCTTGGTGTATTCGATATCGCTAGCCGGCAATTGTTGCAGGAGATTCCAGTTGGCGTTGCTCCACATGCTGTCGTCGTTTCCGGCAAAACTGCATACGTAAGTAATCAGGGCGGACGACGGCCAGTAGCTGCTGATTTTACGGTGCTGTCGAGTGGCACCCCTGTAGTCGCTAACCAGCACAACGGGGCCTCAACGACCGGATCTATCTCGGTTATAGATCTGAATGGGCTTACGACTACCGCCTCAATCGCCGTTGGTTTACAACCAACAGCTCTCTTGTTGCACGGAGAATCCTTGTTCGTCGCGAATACTAACAGCGACACTATTTCTGTGATAGATACACGGTCCAACACTGTTCTGACGAAGTTCGACATTCATACTTTTGACAGAGCTCCACGCGGAACTTCCCCGAACGCCCTGGCATTCGCCGGCCCCAACCGACTGTTTGTAAGCCTCGGGACCAGCAACGCGGTAGCAGTTTATAAGTGGCTGGGCGCCGACCAAGCGGTTGAGTTGGAGGGACTCGTTCCTACGGGTTGGTACCCTGGGGCGATCGCAGTTGATTCGCGGAAGCGTTTGGTGGTGGCGAATGTCAAGGGTATCGGATCCATCGGACCTGATGTGACAGTGAACCAGGATGTCGGCCCTACTGACAACACGAACGAGCCGTTTTCAGCAACGGGCAAGTTTGTTGCTACCTTTGCTGGAAGTACGTCCATCATTCCCCAGCCCTCACGCGAGATGTTGGAGGAGTACACAGAACGAGTATTTCAGAACAATCATTGGTCAAGTGAGCTTCTTAGAGAACGCGACAGCGCCGAGGGCGATGACGATCAAGGCTACTCAGGTGCTCCAGTCCCAGCGGAAGTGGGAGGAGCATCCCCAATCAAGCACGTCTTCTACATCATCAAGGAAAACAATACTTACGATTCGATCCTTGGTGATGATATTCGCGGCAATGGCGATCCGAAGCTCGCATACTTCGGGCAGGAGATTACTCCGAACCATCATGCACTCGCAACTCAATTTAATCTTCTCGACAATTTATATGTAGTGAGCGTGAATTCTGCCGTAGGTCACCAGTGGACGGATCAAGCTACTGCGCCGGATTATTTGGAAAAAATGCTTGGCGGCACCATCCGTTCATATCCATTTAATGGTGGAGATAGCCTAGCTTATCTACCTTCCGGATTTTTATGGGATAACGCACTTCGCCATCGTCGTACCGTTCGCATCTACGGTGAGTTTGCAGCTCAGTTCACAGGCCCCAGCAACCAGTTTGGAAGCTGGTCGGACTGGTACAGCGACGCCCTGATCCTCGGCGGCAAGAAAACCGGGAATCTCCATGTCCCGATCGGCGCTTTCCAGACCCACTCTGATGTCCCTTCGGTCGAAGCACATCTGAACCGGAACTATCCGCCCTTCAACATATCGATACCGGACCAGTACCGGACCGAAATCTTTCTTCGGGAGTTTCGGCAATACGTTGCAGCCGGAAAGCTGCCGACTCTCAACGTTATGATCCTGCCTTCGGATCATAACAATGGCTTCACTCCGGGTTATCCAGATCCGGGAGCCATGGTCGCAGATAACGATCTTGCTCTGGGGCGTATAGTCGATGCGATCAGTCATAGCAAATATTGGCGCAGCTCAGCTATTTTCGTGATAGAGGATGACGCTCAAAATGACGTCGATCACGTAGACGGGCACCGAACTGTCGGCTTCGTGATCAGCCCGTTCACTCGGCGGGGTTATGTCGACCATCAGTTCTATTCACAGATCAGTATGGTGCGAACGATTGAGCAGATTTTGGGGCTACCTCCGATGCATCCTCTCGATGCTGCAACTCACCCCATGACGAAGCTGTTCCAGGATGAGCCCGATTACACGCCTTATAATTTCGTGCCGAACAGCGTACCTTTGGATTCCGTCGTTCCCCAGATGAGCGCACTACAAGGCATGGCAAAGAAGTGGGCACTCGCTTGTGCGAAGATGCCCAAATCGGTGATCCCCGACACTGTGGATGCAAATTTCATGAGACACGTGAACTGGTACACAATGAAAGGCTTCGCCTCCCCATTACCTGGGGAGCATAGGGTCTTGTCTCCGGAAGAGGTGCTCCGTAGTTCGAAGCATCATTCTGCAGCAAACGCTTCCGACGAAGATTAACCGCCTGGATGCTAGACTAGATTCGAGTCGGTCTACTAGAGGACCGACTAGCGGAGAACCTATTAGGGCTGAGGTTGCGCATCAGGTGAAAGCCGCCCGCAAGGACTGCGCATGCCTTCGTGGAAGTGCCTGCGCTCCTCGGGTGTCATCGCTTCCCAGCGTTCCAGCATCCGACGCCGCCATTGGCCGCGATGGCCAGAACCAGGCCCGCGAAAGCCGCGCCAGCCTCCGAACAGAGTCCAGCTAAGGGCTAAGAGACCTACTGCTTGCCAGAACGTAATTTTGGTAAGCCCGAAGAGTTTGGGCATCAGCCAGTTCCATAATTGGTGGACTGCTTGGCCAAAACCCGCGATTGCAATAATCAGGAAAAGCACAATCCGAAGCAGGATTGCGGTCCGATGTGATTTCATTTAGGTGTTCCTCATTTCAGTAAATTCATCGTGTATTGCTTGAAGTCGTTCGCGCAAACGCATGATGGCATAATGTTTGCGCGAGAGAAGCGTGTTGATGCTGAGTCCGCTTTCAGCGGCCAACTCTTTGAAGCTGCGGCCCTCAACTTCATGGGCGATGAAGACTTCGCGCTGCTCTTCCGGCAGTTCAGCTAACGCAAGGTCGAGTTCTTCGAGCAACACAGTTCTGGCATAGGCGGCCTCCGGGCCGCCGTCGGACGATGGGAGCAGCTCTTCGAGCATGAATGACTCTCCATCCATCTCGACGGCTTGTTGATCCGCGAACGCCTCAGGCTTTTTCTTGCGGAGGAGGTCTGTAATGCGATTGCGCGCCACCCGAAACAGCCAGGCTCCAACCTGTTCTATCGGCTTCATCAGGCGATATGCCTCCACCAGTTCGTAGAAGACATCCTGGAGAACATCTTCTGCGTCGCCCGGATCGGGTACCCGCCTCCGGATGAAATTCCGCAGCCGGGCCTGCTCTCGTCCGATGGCTTCGGCGATCCGTTGATCCTGTTCAGCGGCCATCCCGTTTATGCTCAACGCTTGCTCCATCTACCTTTGTAGACGAATGAGCAACGGGGATATTTTAGGACGCAGTAAATGAAGGGATCGAGGTATTTGGCGGGAGTCTAAATTATTTGAGAGATGAACGAGTGCTTCACGCAAGCTGCTGCGTCAAGTGGCTGGCAAGGCGCATCGCCAATGCGACGATAGTGAGGGTAGTGTTGGCATAGCCGGAGGTGGGAAAGGTCGAGGTACCCGCGACGTAGAGCCCAGCCACATCGAAGACCTTGCAGCTGCGATCGACCACACCCTCGGATGAGTGGGCAGCCATGCGGGTAGTTCCCACATGGTGGTACGCGTCACCCACACCCAGCTTCCACACGCTTCCCTCCTCCGCTAGCCAAGGGTCGGGAACTACTTCGCCCAGCCCGAGCCGTAGCATCTCGACTCCGACTGCATCGGTAAGTTCGCACATGGCGCGACGTTCGCTCTCATTGAGACGCCAGTTGACGCGCAGCTTCTGTAACCCGAGCGCATCCCGCTCCGCGCTAAGCGTCACGCGGCTCTCCGGGTCGGGTGCCTGCTCGGTGTGGCACTGCAGACGAATACTGCTGGGTGTGCCCTGCGGCGTCGTGCGGTCCAGAAGGAAGGACTTGGCAGCGGCCATGGCCTCCGGTAGATGCGTGCCGATCGCCCGCAGGTTCCCGGCCAGATCCGGCGGAAGCTCGCGCCGTCGCAGTGCCCGGGCGATGTTTTTTGCCGCGGCGATCCCGGAATCCTCCTCCTGCTCAAAGACCAGGTGGGAGGTGCAGTTGAGCGTGCGCATCCGATGCTGCCGCTTCGCGGTAAGCGGAAACTTAGGAAAGTAGCGCAGGTGCTTCCGGTGCAGGACCGAAAACAAAGCGATCAGGCGTTCGACGTTCTCTGTCTTGATCGTGGCGGTGAGAGCATTGGGGTGGTCCTGCAAAAAGCGCCCGACCAGGTCGTGCGCATTGCCCAATCCTGCTCCGAGCGCACCGCGTGAAAGCAGAAGGATGCGGGCGTTCTCGAGGCCGCCCGCACAGAGCACTACTACTTTGGCTTTCACGCGCGAGGCGGTTCCCTTCCCTGTCCGCAGCCGAATGCCGCTCGCCTGCTGCCCGGAGTCGTCCGTCGTCGTGACCTCAGTGCAGGTCGCATGGAGCAGAAGCCGCACGCGCTCCGCACGCCGCAGTGTCGCCTCGTGGATGCGCCCGAGGTCAAGCTCAGGAGAGTAGACAGTAAAGTGCGTCTCCAGCAGCTCTCGATTCCACGGTGGCGCCTCCAGGCCGAAGTACGAATAGACACGCTCGTCGTAGCGCTCGCCGGTTAGCTTGAAGAATGCTTCCGCCCTCTCGTACCAGGGAATGAGGTCCGAAAACTGAATAGGCCAGCCACTGTGCGGAACCCAGGGCCGCTGCTCGAAGTCGATACCGTCGAAGCGAATGCACTGACCGAACCAGCGTTTGCTGGCGCCACCCAGCGCGCGAACGCGACCATCGGTCAGGCCTGTATATGGAAGTCCCTCGACTTCGCCTTCGTTCCACTGCTGGTCGGCTGCCTGTGGTGTTCTGCCGCCGCTTTCCGCAACCAGGATGTCCAAGCCGGAGTTGCGCAATTCCAGTGCGAGCGTGATGCCCGCTGGGCCTGCTCCGACAATACACACATCGCAATCCAGCTCGGAAGGAATATTCTGCTGCTTACTATCTACAATCATCGGCCGTCGTTTCTCGCCAGATCTGCCGCAAGGTTTCGTAATGTCTGCAGCTGCTCGGGGGGGAAGCGTTCTTCTTGCATGAGTTGTGCGTTGCGTTGAATGTTCTTCGGGTTTAGTGAGGAGAAGAGCACGATGCCGCCGGGGTTTTCCTCCAGTGCGGCGGCTAGCAGCAGATTTGCGAGCACCGCTGAATCGGAGCAGTTCTCGTCCAGCTGCTTTGACCAGGTTTGGAGGAGGGCTGGATCCCGGGAGAAGAGTTCATTCCATCGTTCCGTGACCGGGCGCACGGCGGAGTGCGTGATCTTGATGACCTGGGGTGGGAAGCTGGCGACGTTTTCGCCAAGCAGATTGCTGGGGAACTGGAAGACGGTGCAGCCGTCGGGGGCTGCTGCGATCTTGACCGCATCCGAGGCGGAGGAGGCTGGCCCGTAGTCGCGAATCGAACCTCGATCCTTTGCTTCCTGAAGAAACTCAATCAGCTCTGGGGAGACCTGCGCTGCCGCGATCTCATGCATGAGGTAGAAGTCGATATACGAGGTCTGGAGCTGACGAAGGCTTCTCTCCAGACTGGCTTTGCTTTGCGGGAGCTCGAAGGAGCCGCTGACGACGAGCGACTCCGCCCGCTTCCGGAGCTTCGCGCGCAGGCCGGGGAAGATGCTGGTGACGACGCGTGCTCCCGCCTTGGCAATGCGGAGCTTTAGGGATTGTTCGGGAGGGTAGATTCCAAACTTGGTGGCGATCGTGATCCCGTCGCGCTTGCCCGCGGCAAAGAGTCCGAGCATTCCTTCCACCGCACCGTAACCGTAAAGCGGCGCGGCATCGAAGTGACGGATACCGGCGTCGTAGGCCACGTCGAGCAAACGGCGCGATTCCTCCGACCCGACTCTCCCCATCAGTAAACTCGTTCCAAACCCTAGGCTAGCTTTTCTGGCAGAGCGGTCCATGGTCTCTTTCTCAAAGCGCTAGGCCAATTTCAGAGTTACTTTGGCTCGCGCGAATATCCGCTCGGTGTGGCCGTTTCGGTGTGGCCGTTCCTCCTACCCCGGCTCGTGGAACGAACACGTTCACCTTTGCTCCCCGGTCCACATCTACCCTGAAAATGGTCTATTTAGCTGGTCGAGATTCTCGAGGTTTTGAGCGAAGGGGATTCATACTCCATTTCGCTTCCCGGATGATTTCTATCGGCGCTTACTCGGCCTTTTAGCAGTACCTATAGAGATCATAGATCACCTTATCGATGATCCCCAGTCATTGCATCGCCACGCGTAAGGCCATTTCTCGACCCAGCCTGACACTTTCAGAGATACCACGGTCTTCCGGATAGTAGAAACAGGTGTCCGCGATCTGCAGGCCTGCGATCGGGGTCTGCACTGGCGGGATCTTCGCGGCAAAGCCCGGCTCGCACACCGGCTGCGCATACCGCAGGCGCGCTACATAAGCGGAGAGGATGTCCTCCGGCCCGAGCTTGGGGTTAATACGCCGGATATACCCGAAGGCCTCATCCAGCAGTGCCTTATCGGTCCACCCGAACTTCACGTTGTCCGTAGGCATGTAATACGGGACATACACCACGACTTCGTCGCCTATGGGGCGCAGGTTGGTGAACTCGATAAGCCCCGGAATCGCAATATCCGGCTCAGAGACATTTACCCAGAAGTGCGGTGTCACGGAGCGCCTAAGCTTAAAAACAAGACAGCATACGCCCGTGTTGTGGATAGCGTTGTACGCGGCTTTGGACTCCGGCGGCAGCTCCGGCACCATGGCAGAGACCAGTGGTGTCGGTACGGTACAGATCACAGCATCGGCCGGGTGGAAGCCCTCCGGTGTGTCGACGCCGGTCACCCGCCCACTCTCGACCGTCACCCTCCCCACCGGGCACTTCAGGCGAATCGTTCCGCCGCGCGCGCGTATAGCTGCGCAGAGCGAATCCACCAGCGCCTGGCTGCCACCTTCGATGTAGCCAAGCTCTTCCTGCATCAGCGACTTGCGCGAGCGCCCAATCCGCTTGATGCGCGTCCAGATCCAGGCCGCCGAGACATTATCGGCATACTGGTAGAATTTCAGCGCAAAGAGCGGCTTCCAGAGGCGGTCGTAGACTTCTGTACCGCACCAGCGCGTAATCCATGAGCGCGCGGACTCTGTCTCGATGGAATCCCAGCGCTCGCGATGGGTCGATACGAAGGCGAAAAAACCATAGCGGAGTCGCGAGAGCAGACTTATCTCGGAGAACTTGAGCAGAGCCACGGGATTGCCCCAGTCATGCAGACGTCCGCCGGTGAAGATCCCCATCGAAGTCACGCGCCAGCGCATGCGGTCGCCGATGCCCAACTCGCGCATCAACGCAAATGTAGGCTCATCGCTTTTGCATACAAAGTGATAAAAGCGTTCTATCGACAGCCCATCCAGATCGAAGTGTGCAGCCATGCCGCCTGGCTCCGGCGCTGCCTCCAACACTTCCACTGTGTGTCCAGCCTCGAGCGCGTGGTATGCCGCGGCCAGCCCCATCGCGCCAGCCCCAATGATGATCACCTGCGCGATTACGTGCCCCCTCTACTGCACAGAAGTATAGTTTGCTGTGTGCTGCCAGTGACGCAAGCTACTGACCGGCTCAATACTGTCCAGAAGCTGCTCTGCTCACATCCTGCCATACAATGCTGGGAGCTCTAAAATTCCAAGGCCACTCCTGAATACACTGGATCGCGAAAGGTACTTTCAAGCGCCTGCTTGAGGGGCGTTGCGCGCACCCCAAAGATCTGCGGCCAATCGATCACCTCGAAGACGTCGGGCGTCACCAGAGCCTCTAATTGTCTGGTGGTAAACGCAGGGTCTTTGTCGAACAGTGCATTCAGCCGTAGCAGCATCCAGAAGAGGATATAAGGCACCTTCTGTATGCGCGCCCTGGCCTTTGTTGCAGCTTTCACCGCGCGCATCAGATCGATGTAGTCGATCCGCTCCTGCCCGGCGATGTTGTATGAGCCCGTGGACTGGTGCTCGATCGCCGAGACGATGATGTCACACAGATCACCGGCGTAGAGAGGCTGCCGCAGGTATCGCCCGGAGCCAGGAATAGGGAATACCGGCACGCGCTGCATGAAACGTGCCAGCCAGCCCACGTGCTTGCGATCGAACCAGCCAAACATCAATGTCGGGCGCAAGACGACATGCTTGATCCCGCAGGCTTCGACGAGCGCCTCCTGCGCCTTTTTTGTTTCGGTGTAATCGTCCACCGCCATCGAGTCCACGACAGAAGACGAGATGTGCACAATGTACGGAACACCGTGGTGGGCGGCGGACTCCAGCAGCCGGGCGGTTGCGTCCACATTGTTGCGCACGAACTCGCCCGGCTCCAAGCCGCCGATCTGCGCATGGCAGATCACCAGCGCCTGACAGCCTGTCAGTTCATCCTGCCAGCCATCTTCTGTGGCCAAGTTCTTACGCAAGGTCCGCACGGACGGATGAAAACGTTCCACGACCTTAACGTTCCTGGCGTGCTTGTCGATCGCTACAATCTCCGCAAAGCCATTTGCCTTGAGCCGCGGAATCAAATTCTGCCCCACCAGTCCGGCGGCACCCGTCACCACAATCTTTTTTTGCGTCATCTTGTCCTGCCAGGCTGGGCTTCCTATGAGAGGCGATACCGCATGATAATACGGGCGGAGACCATGGCGTAAATCGCCAGTCCACCCGCTCAAAGGCAACGGGTGCACTCAATATCGAGTATTCGGCCAGGAGTCTTTCGATGACCCCTCTACCGACCAGACGCTGCAGCTCTGGCCTGCATCTCGATCTGTATCCGAAACTGCAGCTTCATTTCCATGGCCAGCGACTGCAAGGTGCGGTTGTGCTGGAACTCCCTCAGGTTTGCATCAACACGCTGCTCTGCATAGACCACGGCGGCCTCCACGCTGACGGGATCGTCCGGCTGGTAGGCATAAGACATCAGCTCGCCGTTCACCCGCGCGATAACCTCTTCGAACTCTTCCTTGAGCGTCTCGGCTTCTTCCTGCGAACCCACAGTGATGTTGATCTCGTCCGTCATGACTGTCCTCCGGGTTTTCCTCCGGCCCCTGTTGCCAGGCTGAGTGACCACGCGACTGGGCCATCGCCTTCCCCCAGCCGCCGCATGCCGAGTGCGCGGAATCTGGCTTCGAGATCGGTGCGCGCCAGCAGTAGCAGTGCGCCTTCTTCGAACACCTCGCGGATGTAGACCTGTGCGTTGCCAAGCCACGCATCCAGATCTTCGGCATGAACTTTCTCGAGCGATTTCACGTGGAGCAATGGTAAATAAAAGCGAAAGGTCTGGAACTCGCGTTCCTTGATCAGGGGCAGTAACGATTGCAGAGTGTTCTTCATGAATGCATCCGCCGTGCCATTTAGTAGCAGTAGCGTTTGCAGTCCACGACCGGTCAAAACTTTTCGAGCTCCTTCAGTTCCATTAGGTTTGGAGACGAAGATAGCGCTCCGCATAAAGATGGGCGGCGGTGTCCCGAAATCCACATCCATGAAGTCTGCAAGAGTCAGTGAGCGGGGAGGCTCACCGGTGGGGTCGAAAGCGAAACCCATGGTGGGTCCCCAGGCGCGCGCGTTTGGACTGATCAGGCTGGAGGCGCCGTCGCGATGCAGTTCGGCTGTATCGATCCACACCGAGGGGGTAAGGTTCAGCGCAGCACAGAGTGTCTGGGATAACATCTGCGCGACTTCAGCAAGCCGCGGCCGTTCCTCCTTCGGGATCGGATATTTTCCTGTGTGCATCCGAAAGGCCTGCCAGGGAAGCGGGGCTGGTACCGGTTCAAAGACAAACTCACGATCCTTTGAGCTCATTGAAAGTAGCCCATCCCTTTCCCCTCCATAGCCTCAAGGAGAAAGACCAGCTTCTCGTCGAACTTCGGATCTTTGAGAGCGAGCAGCAGTCCTTTGTCGGCCTGACTTTCAATACAGTATCCGGCAAAGATTTCGAACCATTTTGCGCGTTCCTCTGGAGTGGCGTCGAAGAAGTGCTGGCTTCGTAGGCGCGGCAGAATGAACGGCGCACCGCGCTTGATTGCCTCATTGCTGAGGTGTGCTGCAAAGACCTCCTTGCTCCGCTTCAGGAAGGGGTGCTTGTAACGGAACCCCTGGCGGAGTTGCGCATTAAAGTCGACGCCTTGCATGGCGGGATGCGTGCGAAGGACGCGCGGAATCTCGATGACTGGCGCCTTGGTCTCTTCGCTTTGCGCGAGCCAAAGGATGAGCATGCCGCCAACACCGAAGAAATCGCGACGCTGCTCGCTATCCTGCAGGCCAGCAAACCAGCAGCAATAATCGGGCGCGAAATGGTCGACGCTGATGCTGCCGTCCGCTGCCGGGTTCTCTACCATATCCTTGATTTCTAGTGTTGTAGGCGTCGCGGGCATCTGCGCCCCGGGAGTTAGCACCATGCCAGTCAATGGACGGTAAGTCATCAGCGTTTCGGTAAAGCGCTGGTTCAGCTCCTCCCGCGCGTATTTCAACTGGAGAAAGTTTTCGGTCAGGAACTCCTGCTTGGCAAGCTCATCCCGCAGCAGGTCCAGAAAGGTGAGTATCCACTCCCGTTGGCGAAACTTAACAGGGAAAGTGTCGATGGGCAGCCAATAGAGCGAGATGTCTTCCAGCGCTGTAGCGCGGACAAACGGAGAGAGGGAATCGTCAGTAAGCGCGGGGCTAAGCCGCTGGCGGTAAGGCGCGGGAGGCAAAGAATTCATAGTGTGATTGCAAGGTTTTCTAAGTAGGCTGATGATTGGCTAGCGTGAGTTATGCAACAGCTCTGCTACCACTTTGATATGCATTGGACGACGTGTCAGATATTCACTCTCCACAACGATGAAATTTTACGCTGCCCAGGATGTGGTCGCCGCGCAAATCACAGTCGAAGGTGAGTTGCCCATCGATTTCTTGTTGGCCGCCGCGCGTATATCTGCCGTTGCCGTGAGCCGAATTTTTTAGTGGGTCACATTGCAACCAGTCAAGATGCTGTGGACCATGGGGCGTGTGTACCTCCAGAGTGGCTCTGCCAGACGCATTCTGCCGCACTGCTATCAGCAATTGTCGATGGTCAAACAAGTCGATCCCTTTCGCGCCAGCATCGCGTGCTAACTTGCACCCGTTCACATCCCAGTCCACGACCTCACTTGCCCTTGATCCCTTAGCGTCATAGTTAAGGCCGCCTCTTGCATCGTTCTTATGGTAGGTATCGTCGAAATCATCGAAGTAGACCTTCCAGACTCCTAACGCAAAAGCAGCGGCTATCAGTGTCGAAATCAACCCGCCATAGAGAGCGGCCTTCTTCCCCTTACCAGGATGACGCGATCTCAGTGGAGTCGCTCGTATGCCGTTTACCCTAAGTTCTGGCACGAGCGCCTCCTTCCCTAGCGTGCATGGTTCAGGAATCGATTGATCGCATTCACAGCTTCGTCCTGCCCATGCCGGTTGGACCACATCGGGTATGCCAAATCCGCGCCATCCTTGGTCACCAGGCGAATACGTCTGCTATTTGGGGCAGAATCGAGAACAGCCCTGTCAACGTCATGGAGATTTCGAGAAACCGTCTTTCCCGGCAAAAAGAGAGTCATTTTAGCGGTCATAGACGCGGTGTCGTTCGTCCCATCGAGAACGATACTTCCACTAGAGTACGAAGCCGCCCAGATGAATGCCAATAATAAAATGCTGCCGGCTGTCATTCCGAAGAAAAGCTTGAGTGCGAATTCCTTGACCTGCGGAAGAGTTTTGTTGGGAAACGTCAGAGGCTGTCTCTTGTACATGCGTACCGGTGTGAGGGCGCACGGGATGAAGACGAGAAGCAAGATCGCGAGAATGGCACAGATCAGCCAACTGGAGAACAGCGATCCACCCGGCACAACTACCTGGAGCTGCGAAGCCGACGGGTAGGTCAGATGGTAAGCACTCGCGGACATTGCGCTCCTTTAAGCAAATGGGCTGTCGATATGAACGCCGATGCAGATACCAATGCGGATCGGCATGATCAGCGTCTTTGGACCGCCGGCCTTGACCTCTACAGCATGCAACTTAGCGCTGAACTCCTTGGCCTCGGCATTTGCAGCCCGTTCCTGCACATCGAAGGCGCACACCCCATTGGCAAATCCACCCGCCTCTACCTTGGCGCCAAAGGCCTCCGCTGTAGCTCCTAGTCCTTCTGCGTTCAGCACGACTGCTTCCACGCTGGTCCCCTTCGCTTCGAAGGAAGTCGCTTTTACGGCGAGATCAACCGTTTTAAATTCACCTTCGACGTTAAAGATCTCAAAAGTGTGGGTCGGATTAATCAGATGATCCGACTCGTGATGGTATTCAGTACGCTTCTCGAAATACTCAAAGAAGCTGTGCGCATGAAAATATTGCTTGTAATCTTCGGTACGCGTGTCTTCGGTCTTAGCACCCACTTTATAAGTCAGGTTTTCGTCGATCGTCCACTCTTCGTTCTCTTTGATATGTGTCTTCAGATCTTTCTCGATGTTTTCAGTCTGGTTGCCTTTGATCTCCTGCCAGCGGTCGCCATGGATCAGCTTTACATCAACGCCAGTGGTGCCGCCGAGCCCCGTTGCAGAGGTGATGCTGCCATAGCCCAGGGCTTTGGAAGCCGGTAAGGCGTGATCTTTGCCGGGATCTGGAACAGCTCTCTGGTTCGCTGGAGTTCCATTGAAAACGCTCATTGCAGTCACCTCCGTACCCGAGTCTAAAAGTAAAGTTGGCCCTTATCGTACTCCGCGCCCTACAGTATCGCGTAAACTCCTCAATAGGTATCAACACGGAGTTACGGTGAAATGCATGGCTCTTCCCCGGCAGCCATCAGCCGCCGTCTCGGCGCCTCCGAGAGCTCCGCAAATGCGGGAATCGGGTCGATCGCGCTTCGCTGCCATTGAACCCCCATGCCACTTAGCAGATCTTCTAATTCTGCCGGGCTTTGCACCCGGTCCTCTTTGGTGCGGGCAAGGGAGCGACGCAGCAGTGCTGCAAGTTCCACGTCTCCGTCCAACTCTTGCGGGAGCAACAGGTCGCCTGCCAGGTGTTTTTCCTCCACCTCGCGCAGCGTCTCCGCGCAGTAGGGTGGATGGCCTGCCAGCATCTCGAAGAGAATCGCTCCCAAGGAGTAGAGATCGCTACGGATGTCCAGCGAACCACCCTCGATCTGCTCCGGGCTCATGTAGAGCGGTGTACCGGCGCGCGTGGTTCGATCTGCCCGATGTCCGGGACCGATAGCCCGTGAGAGGCCAAAGTCAAAGACCTGGTAGAGACCAAAGGTGTTGAGGCGGATATTGCCGGGCGTCAGGTCACAATGGAGCACGCCACGGCTCTCCGCGTACATCAGCGCGCTGCCGATCTGGGCGGCTGCGCGCAAAGCCTCCCGGCGGTCGATACGCTTGAGCCGGCCCAGAATGTGGTCCAGGTCCTCGCCCTGGATAAAAGGCATGACGATATAGAAGAGTCCGTCCGCTTCGCCCAGATCGAGGATCGAGGCGATGTTGGGATGTCCGGAGAGCGAGGCGGCGTGAATGGCTTCGGTGCGAAAGCGCGCGAGGAACTCGGGCTCCTCGGCAAGCTGCGCATGCAAAACTTTGACGGCGAAAAGTCCCCGATGAAGCCGATGCCGGAGTTGAAAGACCGACGACATGCCGCCTGCCCCAACCGGACGCAGGACTTCATACCGATTCCCAAAGATCACCTCAAGACGGAGCGCCAACTCGCGCAGATCGGGCGCCGTGAAGCCCGTCTCCCGAGTCGCGACAGGCGCGCTCGTGCCCAGGCCGAGACTGATCATGACAGCCGGCGCCGCACGGATGTGGCCGCTTCCGGCAGCCACTCTCCGCCTTCCACATGCGTGAGTGTTGAACACTCCAGCATTGCGGCCGCAGTGTTGGTGGCTGCCCACTGGAGCGCATCGGGCTGCATGACGTGCTGCGGATCGGGATTGGTCAGCCTCCAGGTGAGCACGGCGACTGTTTTGAAGAGGGCATCTTCCACCGTATGCGCGACCCTGTGCCGATCCCAGAGACAGATAAACCCCGTCTCCGGATGTACGTTGGGATGGAAGACCGGGTCGTCGATGTAAGCCTCAGAGGGCATGCTGGGATAGTACCGGGGAAAGCGGATGCGGAGCCGGTGAGAGTGACGAATGAGCGGTGCGGATTCCCCAAATGGGGCTCTCACCAGCCCCGGGACTGCTTCGAGAGTGAAGCCAACGCTCTCCCGAGCGTAGACCAGGTCGCGGAGCCGGGAAGGGTTCGCCTGGGCCAGCCGCGTCAGCAAAGCCTGCTCTGCTGCGACGCGGCGCGCATGTGGGCTGAGATCGCTATCCGTTGGTGGCAATGGTCGAGACCCGGAGCACATCGTTCGCGCGCACTCCCTGAGGTGGCAGAGGCGTGGCGAAGTCCAAGCTCTGGCCATTCCACACAACCTCCGGCTCCCCGTCGCCCTTCAGCATGTCGCCCCGCTCGCGCAGATCGAAGAGAATTTCCTCCAGCACCATGTTGAGGTTCTCTTCGTCATCGATGTCGACGTTGTACTTGGTTTCGCCGCGGACGGTATCAAAGTAAATCTGGTACTTGGGCATAGTGGGTCTCAGAATGTGCGCGGTGTGGATGGGTGCTGCTCTGGGCTGTCCGTGTTGGCCACAACCATGCGGAGTGTTGCTGGCAGGTCGGGAATCACCCAGCCACAACGGCTGCATTCGCCGTTATTGTAATCCCAACAGTCGCGACACTGTGCGCGTCGGCACTTACCGCACGCCCGCAGGTCCGCCGACTCTGCTGAGGCCATGCAGATCTGGCAGCGTCCTTGCGCGGACTGCGGCCCGAGCAGACGGTCCCACCAGGAGCGCTGCATGGGCAGCGCGGGCACCCGGTTCTCCAGGCACATAGCGCAGCGGCGAAACTCATAGCTCCAGCAGGAGTCGTCGCACACCACCAGTGCGCAGCGCGGGCAGGTAAAGGTGACCTCGGCGCGGCCAATGCGCCGGTTGCACAGCCCGCAGCGCTTGCCGTTCAGGTTCTGCACAAACACCGTAGCCGCACTGGCGAGCAGCGTGAGGGGCGCGGAAAACCACTGCAGCGGCGCCGGGTGAATGCCGGCATTGACCAGCAAGGACGCGAACGCCGCCAGAAGCCCCAGCAAGACCGGCAACGCCCAGAGTGGGCGCAGCAGCATGGCAAAGTGCGACCACAGCAGAGTTCCACCCACGCCCAGCATGACGGCCATCGTCAGGGCGGCCCCATCGCCGAGCAGGCCGGCGCCAAATAGAACGGAGAGGCAGAGAATAAAGAGTCCGGCAAAGAGGGCGTTTCGTTCCAATTGAGTGCTCATGGCCTGGTCTCGCGTACTGCGTGGGCAGGATTATCCCCGGAGCGGTATAGAAAGCACATATGCTCTGGCGGCAACCCGAGCTCCCGTGGAGTGAGCGCCGCATGGGCACTCGCTGCACTGATTCGCTCCACGCTTTGGAGCGGATCGACGGCACCCGAACCGCACTGTGGACACCTCCCCTTCCTCCGCAACAAGGCCAGACGCATGGCCGGAACCCAACGGTACTCACAGGCGAGGCAGCGTGCCAGGATGCACATGGGCCAGTCGAGTTCAAACTCCCCTACAGGATCATTTACCCGGAGCAAATCCGCAAAAGGTGTCTCGTACGCCAGACGCACCGAGGTCACAGAATTCCCGAAGTGGGAGACGGGATGCCAGGGGCAGGTCGCGCTGCGAGGAATATGGAGGTTCTCCATTCGGGAGTGGGCGAGCGAAAGATCGAAGACCCAGGCGTGCGCTCCCTTTTCCACAGGCTCATCGGAGCACAAGAGTTGCTGTAATCCGAGCTCTACCAGAGCACCTCCAATGAGACTCGCCATGGAGGGCGTGCTGGTCATCGGGACCGGCTCCAATCCAGTAGCGCAGCCCATTGAGGTGGCTTGCGCCAGGGAGAGCAGCTCAGCGCGCCGCGCCTCTGAGAGCTGGCACAGGTAGCAGGCGTGCTCCCCCTCTGGAGGAAACCAGCTCACCCGGCCGCTGCGGCTCCCCTCCCCCTCCAGGCCTCCGTCCGCCATGGGCTTGCCGAGCCGGCGGGCGATGTAGGCACACTCCGCGCGCGCGAGTGCATTGTCCGTGCAGGAGAAGATCAGATCGCACCGGGCAAGCGCGGCCAGCCCGACATCCGCGATCTCTACCGGGTAGGAACTCCATCCCGTATCGGGAAAGAGCATTCGGCAGGTCTCGATTATTCGGTCGCTCTTGAAGGCCGGGACGGAACCGTGAACGTGCGCCGGGTCGGCCCACCGGTAGAGGACATTGAAGGGTAGGTTCTCGGGACCGAGGACATCCGGATCGACCAGCAGCACGGCGCGCGCGCCAAGCTGGCCGAGCAGGCGCACCACCTCCGATCCTAGAGCTCCCAACCCCGCTACGGCAAAGGAGAGCTCGCCAACGGTGGCGTGGCGGAAGAGGTCACCCTCCAGACGCCGGTGGTCAGACGCGATGGTCATGCCGCAAGCAACTCCCGTGGAATAAATCGATCTCTAAGCGAGTCAACTGACATAACTTATGTTGAGAGCGCACATGGGTTACACCGAGAGCGCACTTTTCACTTTACTTTACCCGCGGCGAGCACTGACCATCGCACTAAGCGGATGGAGACAACCCGCTCTACGGCACGGCTGTTCCATTTCGAGCTGGCGGCGATGTGCTGAGCGACTTTCTTAATCATGAGCATTTACCGTGGTGTCTATTTTTCTGCCCTGACCGGGGCGATCGGCGGACTTTTGGCCTGGGCACTGGCAGCCCTGATCACCAGTCGGCTGACGACCTCCCGGCATGAGTGGCTGCCCGACGCGCTTGTTCTCGTCTGTTTCGGAGTCTTCGTGGGTGGCCTTCTTTTCGCTCACTTGGACCGGGCAGCGGGCAAGCGAATCCGCGGGAAAAATATCTGGTATGGAACGCTTCTCGGGCTTGGCTTCGCGGTGCTGGGAAGCCTTCTGGCGGTTTTTCTCCGCGAGAAGATCTCGTCGGATTCTCCACTCGCCTTCCGGCTTACGGTGTGGGTGCTTGCGTCCTCGTTGATCAGTCTCGGACTAGGATTGCGCTGGAGCAAGACCAACCGCCCGCGCGTGCTCCACACCTATGCCGGCGGCCTGTTTGGCAGCCTGCTCGGTGGCCTGCTGTTTGTGGCACTGGCGGCGCACACGCCGATGGTGGTGCAGGCGGCCGGCCTGATGCTTGCCGGCGCCGGTACGGGATTTGGCGCCGCGATTGCGCCGGTTTTGATCCAGGACGGCCTGATGAAGTTCATCAGCAGCGGCGATGCCCGGGCGCAGAGCAAATTCGGACGCACCCAGAAAGAATGGGCCCTGGATCCGGACGAGTCCTACGTTCTGGGTAGCTTGGCCACGGAGAAAGGCAGCCTGCGCTTTCAGCAGGGCGCCGACATTTTCATCCCAGACTCATCCATTGCACCACGGCACGCAGTATTGTTTTCTAAAGAAGGCCGCTTCTATATTGCACGTCATCCGGAGGCCGGCGGACCGCAAGGGATCGCCAAGTATGTCCTTCGTGTCAGGGGCAAGACCATCGTCACCTCGCGTGAATTACAACCCGCAGACGATCTGCTGATCGGGAGAACGGCCCTGCGTTTTGAGAGCAGGAAGGACGCTCTATGAGGCGCTTCCATATCTCCGAGCCATGTGTTTTAAGTCTTCTCCAGAGCACAGCCCACAAAGCGGGCCTCCTGGCGTGCTGCGCTTGTGTGCTACTAACTCCGCTGGCGGCACAGCAGCCGATCTCACTCGCGGTGACGAGCCCAGCGCGGCTGGTGGACTGCTCACCCGTGACGCTCAATCCGTGTCTGGGAGCAGGCGTTACCCCCATCGACGCTCAAGGCAAGCCCGCGCCTGTCGATCTGCCTCCGCCCAACCAGCTTCGCGACGCGTTGACGCTGAATCTGGATGGCGTGGAGACCAAACCTTTTTATGCCGGCACCGGCGAAAGCCCAGATGCCTCGCAGCACACCAGCGTGGTGTTAATGCTGGTGGACATCAGCGGCAGCATGAACGAAGAGGTCTCCCCAGGGGTCTCGCGTTTTGCCGCTGTGCAGAGCGCTATTGGCAGGTATCTGGACAGCATGCAAGAGGGCTCGGAGCGCATCGCGATTCTGCCGTTTGAAAGCCACGATGTCGTTCCAACCATCCGTTCGGCGGTCTTTACCACCAACCGGGCGCAGGCGAAGGCGCAGCTCCGCGCACTGCCGCTGCCCGGCAGCCACAACAACACGGCGCTCTACCAGGCTGTCTTCAGCAGCGTGCAAACCATGACCGACGAGGTCGGTGCGCTGGAAAGGGCTGGGCATGGCCGGGACGAAATTCAGCCCCACATCGTGGTCATGACCGATGGCAAAAACGAGGTGGGGCGAGGGGACGACCCGAATCTGCTCAACGGGCCGTTGGGGCTGCAGCAGGCCGCTGCTCAGGTGCAGTCGTCGGGCTTTGACGTGGTCGGGATCGGCTTCGGCAAGCGGAGCGAAGTCGACGCTGATGCACTGCGCCGGATGTCCCGCCGGTTCTTCTTCGCCTCCGACGCCGATCAACTGCTCGGAGCCCTGCATGTCACGCAATTCGCCCGCAGCCATGCGCTAGAGTTCACCTTTCTGCTTCCGGAGCGCGATCGCATTGCGCTGATCGGCCATGATCCCCAGTTCTCGGCGAGCTTAAGGCTGCCGAATGGCCGCACGCTGATAAGTCCAGTTCTGCGCGTGATTGCACCGGCCATGGGAGAGCCCGTCTACCGACGGCATGCCTCCGCCCCGGAACTGGCGGCGCTTATCGCGGTGCAGCCGCCCGCCAGCTCCGGATGGAGTGCGGTACTGGTCGGAGTGCTTATCTTCTGCGCGGCCGCGGTCCTGCTGGTGTTGCTGTGGTTCTGGGTGCCGCGTCTAATCTGGGGCGGCGAGTACGTCGGCCTGGCACCCGTGCGGCCCTCGCGCCGTTGGAGCAAGGAGCGCGCCACCACTGCCTCCGGCGTGCAGCTGCGTTATACCGATAAGATGCCTGCAGGCTTTGAGCCGGGTACGGAGCACGAAGGACTGCAACAACGATCCGCCGCGCAGATCACTCAGGTGCAACCGCGCACCGAGCTTTCCCGAACGCGTCTTGTGCGTGAGGTCGATTAACAGTGGAACAGGAATGAAAGGAGAAAGAGATGCCCTTAATCAAAGTCGTTCGTAAGGGGGTAACACCAGCCGTTCGAAAGGTGCCGACCTCAACCGCAGCCGCCATGCTGCCAATGACGCTCGGACGCGTAGGCGCGGAGGCGGGCTCGGAGACCGAAGATCTGGTCAAAGTGGAAGACCTGAACGACGCCTTTCGAAAATTCGAGCCGCGGCTGAACTTTCGCGGATACGCGGGTGCAGACGAGACTGAGTTCCAGGCCGCGCTCCAATTCCGCAGCATCAAAGACTTTGAACCGGAGAACCTGCAGAAGAAGCAGGAGTCGCGGAACGCCGCTGGCGAGGTCGAGTACCTGCGGAATGATCTTGCCGACCTGAAGACCAACATCGATCTGCTGTACCGGCTCAAGGATCGCTGGAAGCTGCCAACGGTCCGGCGAGCATGGGGAAACGCCGCTCAGCGCAAAGAGATCATCGAAGCCCTGGGCAAGTTGCGCACGGAACTGGAACGCGTAGCGGAAGGAGAAAAATAAGTCATGGCGGGAACCGCTAGCAAGACCAAAACCACAGAGCAGATCCTCTCCAGCTCACCAACGCGTGAGCTGCTTCAGGATATCTTCGCGGATCTCCATCCGGCACTGACGGATGAGAAGCGCGATCTGGCCAGCATATTTACCCAGCAGTCTGCGAAGGACTTCCTCTCCCAACTGACCAACTTCGAAAAGTTGCTCAGCGAGGACGACAGCTACGAAGCGACAGTGAGAAAACTGCAAGGGCAGATTGATGGAGCAGAGGCGGTGCGCGACGATATTTTGGCGCAGGTCTTTGAGCAGATCCGCCCGCTGGAATCCAGCTATCGTCAGCTTCAACTGTTTTTCGAGAACGCCAAGGTCGGGGACGGCAAAGTCCGCAAGCCGGTGGAGTTGTTTATCCTGAACGCCGATCCGAAGGCGATGAGCGATATCTTCAGCATGAACATTGCCGCGCTGGAGTCGTTCATCGTGCAGCGGAACGACAACTTCAACTTCCGCGACGACATCTGCAACCTGGTCGTGCCCGGCTATTATCCGCAGCCTATCCGGGAGAAGCTGGAGCAGCTGGCCAACACCTGGGGCATGCTCTTGATCGGCGATCTGGACGATGAGAAGTCCTTCAAGAACGTTGAGCGCAACTTCCTTCCTGGCGGCAAGTACGAGTTCTTGAAACGCCCGGAGGATCAGGCTGCGGCCGACGTTTGCTTGATGGGCTACTTGCAACTGCGACCGCCACATTGGTTCGAAAAAAATGCGGAGCTGCAGGATGGTCTCTACGGACCGCCTTCGCTGGTCTTCGCCGGCGCCGTCTCCCGTGCCGACGATGCACAGGGACTGGCCCAAGGGCCAGTCGGCTCCCGCTTTGGACGGGTCAATGGCGCATCGAAGGCGCGCATCGAGCCGCTCATCGGCGAGATGGAGCACCTGAGCATGGAGCGGCAGCTGATCCCCATCATTCGCGATGCGGACAATCACCTGTGCTTCTACGGCTGCCGCACCCAGGCGGACGATCCTTATGGCGTGCTGAAGTTCTTTACCTCGTACCGCATCTTGCGTTACCTGGAGCGGTGCTGCCGCCATTACCTGCTCCAGGTCGCGGGGCAGATCCTGACACGCGACTTTATGGACCAGCAGATCGAGACACCGCTGAAGCGTTTGCTCGACGAGCAGGTGGAACAAGGGACCATTTTGGGATACGACCTGTTTGTTGACAAAGATTCCAACAAACGCATGCAAGGAATCTGCGATATTACGCTTAGCGTGATGCCGACCGGCCCGGCTGAGACCTTTGTGCTGAAGATCGATGTTCCGGAGTTCAGTCGTCCAGAGGCTTCACCACAGGCGTAATGCAACGCAGGGTTAACACGAACGCGGTAAATGCACGCAGGGGCAGATCCGGACTGGAGCGGGGATGGAGCAGAACGGCGGCCGTAGGATTCCCAGAGCCGGAGATGCAGCGCGGATGGCGGAGGCGGCGAAGGCCGAACTCCGCCGTGCGGACCTAGAGCTGGCGGGGGAGTTTGCGGACCCGGCAGACGGGTTCGGCACCTCCAGCGGCAGCCGTTCCGTTCCCGCGTCTCGCTCCGTTAGGTCTCGCTCGGTCACGATTGGCTTGCGGGCCACCGGCGGTGCACCGCATATGCCTTCCGCCTCTGGCGCGCATGCACCAGCTCCCATCGCCCTTGCGCCCACGCCACCCGCTCACCCTGGGATGGCGGGCCGGCTGCGGACCGGGATTGAGGTTTTACAGTCGCTGTTCCGAGGTGGTTCGGAGCGGCAAATTTAAATCGCTGAGGTACGGGCTCAACAGCAAAGGGAGGAGGAACTTTGGCAACTCCATATCGCGCAACGGTAACGATCGATGGCACCAAGTTCGACGCGGTCACGACCAGTGTAAAGTTCACCACGGAGAAGGACCGCGCCGGCGTCGCTCAGATGGGAAGTCTGGCGACCAAGATCCGGGTGTGGGCAGATCTGCATGATGACCAGAACCTGCCATTCTCCACGGTCAAACAGCTCTTCGATATGGCCAATGTGGTCACCCGGGACAAGATCAAGCCGATCAAGATCGAGTTCTGGAAAGACGAGTCGCAGCAGGATGCGCTCTGCAGCTACAGCTTCAACGGCTGGATCCGGCGCTTCGAGACCAGCAACCCGCTGGATTTTCTTCCCCGCGCCCAGGCGGTCAGCACCGAGGATCTACTCACCGACGGCGCCGCGCCTAGCCTGAATCACATGCTGGTCCTCGACATTGAGCCAGCCATGAATCAGCAGAATTTCCAAGACATCCGGATGAGCAACTAGCCCGCGCAGGGAAAGGAAGAAGAAGCTATGGCAACTCCATACCGCAGCACCTGCACCATCGACGGCAACAAGTTCGATTGTCTCTCCATCTCTGTCGCCTTTCAGACCGATAAAGACCGCGCTGGCATGCCGCAGATGGGCAGTCTGGCCACAAAAATCCGCGCCTATGTCGACTTTCACGACGACCAGAACGTTCCGTTTTCCACCATGAACAGCCTGTTCAATCTGGCCAATGTGGTCACGCGGGACAAGGTCAAGGCGATCAAGCTGGAGTTCTGGAAGGATGACAGCCACCAGGATGCACTTGTCAGTTATGCCTTCAACGGCTGGATCAGTGGATTTCACACCATGAACCCCTACCAAAGCGATGAAGACCTTAACACCGATCATGCCGGTATCAATCACGTGCTGGTACTGGATCTGGAAGCAGCCATGAATCAACAGAACTTCCGCGATATCGCGCTCAGCAACTAAGTCGATCTGTCAGGAATGGGGGCGTACTATCTCATCACTTTCGTTCCCGCTTCGTTTAGGGGAGAGTGGGTTCTTCGAACGTACTGAGGAACCCGCTTCCCTGCTTTCCTTGTTGCAGATCATGGCCAGCACGCCTGCTGGTTCGTGGGCGGCGTGTCCGCATTTCGGACTGCGGGATCTGTTCGAAAATGGCCGGCAGCGCGCCGATATTCCACGTCTGGCGACCGAACGCACTAACCAGGCGCTAGCCGATTTAGGCATCCTGCACTATCGCGTCTCGGAGGTCGTGCGCGAGGTGAACCCGCGGCTAGACACCGACGTGTACACGGTTACGCTTACACGAACCAGCACTACAGAAACCTTTTCTACCAGCATTCAGACGGAACGGGGTTAAACCACACCACCCTGGGCCCTTGCGTCTGCTATGAGTCAGCTATGAGTCAGCAAACACCCACCGTCCTTGAGATCGACCGCAAGCTGCGCGACGACTTCCGACGCCGCATCAAGGACTTTGGGATCGTCGCCGACACTACCGATCCTCTGCTAGCTGTGCTCTTCCGGACCTTTGCCCAGCAGATCGAGCAGGTATACAGCGATACCGGGCGCATCCGTCAGTCGCTGCTGAACGAGTTGATGGCCGGGATTCAGATGCAGCAGCATCTCGCGCGGCCAGCACAGACCGCGGTGCGCTTTCTTTCCAGCTCTCCGCACGCCAAGGTGCTGCGCGCCGACACGGAGCTCAACGCCAAGGCCAGCACGGGCGAGCGGCTGGTCTTCGGACTGGACGCGACACTCGATGTCTCCGCTGCCCGGATCAGCTTTGCGCTTGCCTATCAGGCGCAGACACTGCAGTGGCTCACCGGGGTGGAGATGAGCGATGCGCTCCAGGCCTACCGGCCCTCGCTCGAGCCGGTTCGCATTAATCTGGGTGCGCAGCCGTCAGTTTTTGTGGCCGTCGAAAACCTGCCGCCGACCTCGCTCAGCCGGCACGGGATCTTTTTCGAGTTGGGGCCGGGGACCTACCGCATTCAGGACGCCCTGCGCCGCGAGCCCTGGTGGATCTTTGGCGCCGATGGCGACCTCTCGAGCGAGGGGCTGATGCGGCCACGGCGCGTCAACAGTGGCGTCTATCAACTCGACTGGCAGGTGCGGGAAAACGCGGGGACCACCGCGGATGACGGCAACCTGCCCGCGATCCCGGATGGCTTTTATAGCGGACGTCAGTTTGTCTTTCCGCGCATGGACGCGGGACCCGAGCTGATGTGCCACTGCCCCGTCCTGCTCGAAGCGGCGCTGGCCCGGTTGTGCGGTCGTGAGGTCAGCGGGCTGCTCGCCACCCCACGCGTGTGGATCAAGATTCCCATGCCGCCCGAAGTGGTGGCGCTCCATCACTCGATCAACAACATCCTGCTGCACACCATGACCGCCTCCAACGTCTTCTGCCGCAACCAAACGGTGCGCTTTGAGCGCGATGGCGCTTCTATTCCTGTCTCGCGCGATACCGGAGCGCCGGAGTATCTGGTGGCGCCGCTGGCCGTCACGGGCGTGGCCAACGAGCCTTACGAGCAAGGGATGCGGCCACGGCAGAACGCGGCGACCGGCTGGTATGAGTTGCACAACAACCGGCTCACGCTGCACCCGGGACTGAACGCGGACGATACACCGCATGAGGCCGCGAATGTACGCCTATGGCTGACCAATGGCGAACTGGCGAACCGGGTTGGCCCCGGCGATATCACTGGATTTGCTAACAGCGCCACCTTTGACCGCATGGAGGTGGCGCATCTCTCTGCCGCGGCGGGCGGGACCAATGGCGAGGACTACGGGAGCGAGCAGCGCCGCTTTGCCGAAGCGCTGCTGACGCGTGGCCGCATCGTGACGCGCGCCGATCTCCAGGCCGCGGCTCTGGCCTATGATCGCCGCATCCTCCGGGCAGAGGTCCAGTCGCGCATTGAGCGGCGGGTGGAGGGTTTGCGGCGGGTGGAAAACCTGACGCTCACTCTTGAATCCGAGAGCTTCGCCAAGCCCGAGCTCGAGCTGGCAGCGTTGCAACTAGAACTGGAAGCCTCACTGCGCGCACGCCTGGTGCAGGGACTGGAACTGGCGGTCCGCTTTGAGTGGAGCTGAGACCCAGATGACTCCAACCCCCATGAGCCCATCGGCAGCCGGGCTTGCCCGGCGCACACCTATCTCGATGCCGGACCTCTGCAGCGGCACGCATGCGCATCGCCATACGCTGCACTCGGCGCTGGCATGCCTGGAGGCCCTGGGCGTTGCGGGCCATCGCATCTCAGTCCGGCGGGTTGGGCGCGAGGCGCTGCCCTCGGGCACGGTAGCGCGGCAGCTTCCAGCGCCGGGTGCGCCCTTGGGTGCGGAAGCCACGATTCGTCTGGACATTGTCGGGCTGGGCTTTGCCCATGCCCTGCCGGTGGGCATGTGGGACTCGGGTGGGGAGCGCGAGCCGGGAACACGCGAACTGCTGGAGGGGCTGGACGACCCACTCGAAAAGCTGCGGCACTGGTTCCACGAGGGTGCGCCGCTCTTTCGCCTGACCCCCGAGGACCTCTCCGCATGCGCTCGGTGGCTGCTCTTGTTCGGGATTGAACCATCGGAGTGGCCGCAGTCGCTGTGGTATCGGCTGGCCAGCGTCGTCGCCAAGTTGCCAGAGCTCTCCGCGAGTGAAGCGGGAGTGCGGCTGGTCCTAGATATCCTCTTTGGGCTACCAGTGACTTCGTTCCGCTACCAGCGCTCGCTTGCCGTGCTGGGCAAGGATGCGGTCTCGGCACTCGGCAGTCACGCCTCCCGCCTGGGCGTAGACCTGATTCTGAGTGATGCAGTCGAGGACCTGTCGCATCTTGTATTGGAGATCGGTCCCGTCTCGCTCGCCCGCTATCAGCGATTTGCGGAGAAGGGCGAAGACGCGGGTCTGCTGCGGCGCGCTTTGGAGTATCTGCTACCGGCATTCATCGACTATGAGCTCCGGTGGGTGGTGGAGGACCGCAAGGGGAGCCCGCGGCTCGGAATGGCTGAGCAAAATGCGCGGCTTGGCATAAACTCCCACATGGGATTGGCGGCTGGGGTGCTTGCCTGAGCAAAGATTTGCCTGAGGAAAAAAGATGAGCAATATCCGGCACGACTTACGGCTTAGATCGGTGAATTGGGAACATGGCATGCTGCTGACGCCAGATCATTTTCTGCGTCAGGAAGAGTATCTGGAGTCGCTATTCGCCTGGACCCTGAGCTATGCAACCCCGGGTGCGGGACTGCTGGGCGGCGGGGTACGCCTGCCGGAGAGTGATTTGGGCGCAGTCCGCAATGATCCCGAGGTCGCGCTGGATGAAAATGCGGAGGCGCTTTCGATCTCGGTCACGAAGTGCCGGGGCGTGACGCCCTCCGGGCTGATCGTCGATGTGGAGGAGAGTGGCGCGCTCTCCGAGCGTTTTCCCAAGGAGCGGCTGGCCGGTGTGGCAGAGGCCATTCTCTACGTAGTCTGCGAGCCGGGGGAGCGGCACAAGGTGGAGGGCGCGGCTGACCCGTTTAATCCGCAGATGAAGACCGAGCGCGCCTACAGCTACCGCGTTGCGCTCGATGTAACCGCGGCCGAACGGCAGCACGCGCTGGCGGTGGCCCGGGTACGCCGTCCCGTGGTGGGCATGCACTATGAGAAAGACCCTAACTACATTCCGCCGTGCATGGCGCTCTCAGCGCATAGCGAGCTGACCGCCGGCTGCCGCCGCATCGTCGACGCAGTAAACCGTATGGCTAGCGGGTATGCCGAGCTGCATCGCGCCATGCGCGAGTTCCTAGTCCTGTTCACCGAGCGTGGCATCGAGACCGTGGTCGATCGCGACTCGATCGCCTTTGCCGAGCGCATGGTCATGGCGCTCCAGGAGACAGCGTACGGGTTGCTGGACCGCAACCAGAGCCCGACGGCCTTCTTCGGTAAGATTCGCAAGTTCCTGCACACGGCCGCGATCTTCTTCGATCTTGCGCCGGGCATGCAGCAGTATTACGAGATGCTGCGCGAGACTGGCGAGACCGAGCTGGTGGCGCTTATGGAGTTGCAGAAACATGCGTTACAGATGGGCAGGACGCTGCGACTGCAGGACGATTTGAGCGTGGAGGTGCGCAACGGAGTGCAGTCGTTGGCCGTCCTCGAAAAGCTGGAGTGGGCGCTGGAGGGCAAGTACATCGACTTTCGGAAGAGCCCGTCGCTCGAGTCCACCAACTTCATCTTCGACCGGGGTGGCAAGACACTTTACAAGCTGGCCGCCAAGCCGTCGCGAGTGCAAGGAGTGGTCGATGAGCTCACCATTTTTTTCTCCAATCTGCGCCTGGAGGGACGCGATCGCTACCGCATGATCCTGGTGGGCGACCGCAATGCTCCCTACACGCGAGGCACCTCGATTGGGGCAGAGATCCGGCTGAACGAAGGCAGCGGCTACCGCCGCGAGGCGATCATCCTGACTGCGGAGGCCAAGCTGGACGAGCAGTACAACCTGGAGCTGGATTTCGAAGCGCCCGACGTGCCCACGATAACCGACCTGCGCGTGACCGTTCCGGCCTACCATGCCGTGCACACGGCGCTCCTGTTTATGCGCCACCGCTTCTATGCCGGACGGGTGGCAGGAGGCCCGGAGATACGGTACGAGAACTCGCCATCAGGCTTTTCGCCTTCGGTAAGAACAGAGGGGGAGGCTCCTACCCCCGTGCAGCAGCCATCCAGCTCTCGACCGGGTGAGTCCTTCGGCAATGGACACCGGGAGAGCTACCCGTCAGACCCACAGGCGGCTCCGCCATGGACGCCCCGGGAACGGGGGACGGAGCCCTCCGCGCCAGACGATACACTGTCACGGCCACGACGGCGCCGTTTGGAATAGAGCACACCATCTCAATCAGCCGGAGACGAAAGGAACGAGATTGTGGCACTGGATTTAAGCCGGTTATCGGATGAGATGGAGTCCGCTCTGGAGGGTGCGCGGCTGCTGGCCGAACAACGGAGGCGGGCGCAGATCCAGCCGGAACACCTGCTCTTCGTGCTGCTGGATGGTGACCGCGGCAGCCTGCGGGGGGCGCTCGAGAAGCAGGGTGTCGCGCTCAACGGGCTGCTGGACGCACTCTCCCGCAGGGCCGACGAGCTCTCGACGGCGCGGCTCGAAGCCGGCCGCCGCCCCACTGCCTCGAAGGAGCTGCGTGCGCTCTTGGAACGGGCCTTTGCGCGGTCTGCCGGGCGCCCGGGAGCGAATGCGGAGGCCATGGACGTGCTCCAGGCCGCGCTCCGGGATGCGGACCCAGAGTTGCGCGCCGAACTGCGCCGGGCGGGGCTGACCGAGGGCGAGGTGGCGAAGATCGACGCGGCACAGAAGGATCTCGAAGAGACCTACACTGCAAAGAAACCGGCAGCCGGCGAAGGGGATGCCCTACAAGGGTCAAAGGTGCTGGAGCGGTTTGGGCGCGATCTGACGGCCGAGGCCTGGGCGGGTGAGCTGATGCCCGTGGTGGGCCGGGACGATGAGATTCGCCTGCTGATCCAGACCCTGCTGCGCAAGACCAAGAACAACCCCGTGCTGGTGGGCGACCCGGGCACGGGTAAGACCGCGATTGTGGAAGGCCTGGCCATGCGCATCGCGGCCGGAGACGTACCGGAAAGCCTGAAGCGCTGCCGCGTGGTGGCGCTGGACCTGATGTCGTTGATCGCCGGGGCGAAGTATCGCGGAGAGTTCGAAGAGCGGATCAAAGCCGTGGTGGATGAGGTGCGCCTGCGCAAGGGCGAGATCATTCTCTTCTTGGATGAGCTGCACCAGCTGGTCGGGGCTGGCGGGACCGAGGGTGGCATGGACGCGGCCAACATCCTGAAGCCGGCGCTGGCGCGTGGGGAGCTGCGCTGTGTGGGAGCGACCACCTTCGATGAGTATCGCGAGCGGATCGAAAAGGATGGCGCTCTGGCCCGGCGTTTCGAGCAGGTGGTGGTCAAAGAGCCTTCCGACGAGTCCATGCTGTACATCCTGCGCGGCATCCGGGAGCGGTACGAGGCCTTTCACGGCATTGGGTTGACTGACGAGGCGCTGCAGGCCGCGATTAAACTCTCGCGCCGTTACATGCGCGACCGCTTTCTGCCGGACAAGGCTATCGATGTGATTGACGCCGCAACGGCCAAGCTGCGCATGCAGAACGAGTCTAAACCGACCGCGATCGACCAGGCGGAGCGCACGCTCACACGCAAGCGTGCCGAGCTGGAGGCGCTGCGTGGCAATGCCACTGCGCAGCAGGGCAAGAGCAGCAAAAACATGGTAGCGCTCGAAGCGGAGATTGCGGCCCTCGAGCCAGAGGTTCTGGCGCAATCCGCTGCCTGGACTGAGCAGAGATCTGTTCGAACGGATCTACAGAAAACACTGCAAGCCATTGAAGAGCAGGGACGCCTGCTCCTGGCGGCCGAGGGCGCTGGGGAGGTCGCGCGCGCTGCGGAGATTCGCTATGGCGCGCTGAAGTATCTTGAGCAGCAGCGGGCGGATCTGGACGGGCGCGCGGCGCAGCTCCAGGAAACGGCAATGGTCAGCGACCGCGTGCTGCCCGAGCACGTGGCCGAGGTCATTGCCGAGCGGTCCGGCATCCCGGTGAGCCGGATGCTCGAGAGCGAGCGCGAACGGCTTCTCCGGCTGGAGGAGCGCCTGGGTGAGCGCGTCTTCGGACAGCTGGAGGCGGTCCATGCGGTTGCCGATGCCGCGCGCCGCATGCGGACAGACGTGCAGTTAAAGCGCAGTCCCAACTCCTTTCTGTTTGTCGGGCCTACCGGCGTCGGCAAGACCGAGTTGGCCAAAGCGCTGGCCGAGGCGCTCTTTGACGACGAGCACGCATTGATCCGCATCGACATGGGCGAGTACAAGGACAAGTCCTCCGCCGCGGGGCTGATCGGCTCGCGTCCCGGACTGGTGGGCTCGGACGAAGGCGGCTTTCTTACCGAACAGGTGCGGCGCTCACCCTATTCCATCGTCCTCTTTGACGAGGTCGAGAAGGGGCATCCGGAGATCCTAGACCTGCTGCTAGCAGTGCTCGATGAGGGACGCCTGACCGATGCTAAGGGCAGGTTCTGTGACTTCACCAACACTATCGTTATCTTTACCTCCAACCTTGGCGTGCGCGAAGCTATGGCGGTGACCGATGAGGGAGCGAAGCGCCGCGAGATCATTCTGGAGGTGGTGCGGGCCAGTCTGCGACCAGAGCTCTATAACCGCATCGGCCAGCTCATCTTCTTCGATCCGCTCCGTTCGGAGGAGCTCACCAAGATCGTCGAGCTTCAGCTCAAGGGCCTGCGCAAGAAGCTCGAAGACGATCGCAACATCTCGCTCGAGGTCACGCCCGCGGCACTCGAGCTGCTAGCCCAGCGCTCCTACGATCCGGAGTATGGTGCACGTCCCGCGGGGCGCGTCTTGCAGCGCGAGGTGCTGTCGCCGCTGGCCGAGATTATTCTGACCCAGGAGGTCGCCGCTGGGCATCAGCTGCGGATCGATCGCGATGGTGCCGACGGGGAGCTGGTCTTTACAGTAGTCCAGGATAAAGATCAGGACGAGACTGCCGAAGGCGCTGTAGCGCGGCAGGAGCTATTTCCGGGAGAGAGGGTCGAGCAATAAAGGTATGCGCAGAGACCGTACACTCCTTTCCATTCCTAACGCCGCACTCTGGGCAATCGTCTTTGTGATCGCTTTGTGCCTGTCCGCTCAACGGGCTTTGCTGGCCGAGGCTCCCCCGACCTCCTTGAACCTAATTACCGGCTCCTCTTTGCTGGGCTGGAATAGCGCGGGCGGCAGCAGCTGGAGCGCGGGGAACGGAACGCTCACGCCGGTTGGCCCCGGCAATCACGCGATCTACACCGCAGTTCCCTTCTCCAACTTTGCGCTGCACCTGGAGTATCGCGAGACGCAGGGCAATGCCGGAGCCGTGCTGCGCATTCGCGCTCCGCACGAGGGCACCCCGGCAAACAGCGGTTACCGCATCGATCTAGATGGCAGCGGCGCGCCATGGGGCTATGGAGGCATCGAGCAGCTGGCCCGCTCCACCGCCTCCGCCTCCGGCGCCGGCTGGCACACTCTAGCGGTCGAGGCGAATGGCGGTAAGCTCTCCGTGCAGTTGGATGGACAGGCCACTGCGACTGCGACAGATTCCGGAGCGGCGGCGGGCTATCTCGGTTTTGAAACTTCCGGAGCAGGCCTGGAAGTCCGCGGAATACGGCTGCAGCCTTTGGACCTACACCACATCTTCAATGGCACTGATCTCGGCGGGTGGAAGAACGTTCCGTATGCGCCCACTCCTTCGAATGGTCTTGGGCATTCCTTTGAGAAAGCATTTACCTTGGGCCTCGGCGGCGGCGGCAAACCTCACTCCGCCACCTGGACCGTGCGCAATGGCAAAGTGCACGGCGAGAAAGGGCCGGGTGGGCTGGAGACGGTTGCTCAGTATGACGACTTTCTCCTGCAGGTAAGCGCCGACGCTAAGGGCGCTCCGGAAAAAGGAATGTTTCCGGGCGTCTATCTCCGCGGCAATACGGGAACGCTGGGGACCGGGTATCCCGTCGGGGTTGGCTCCTCCAGCGGTCACATCGGCACCCTGGCCACGCCACGGTCTCCTGCCTCTGGCATGGGGACAGAGACCATCGTCGTTTCCGGCCGCGTGCTGGCGATCTGGATCAACTCGAACTTGGCCACTCTCTACCTGGACCCGCGGCCGGAGGCGCCATTGGCGCGCCAGGGTGCCCGCACCGGCAGCGGCGTGCTAAGCCTTGAATTGCCAGACGATAAGCAGACGACAGACTACGAACAGATTGCCGTGAGCACGCTGTCCAAAACCTATGGCGGCACACCGCATACCGCCCCGCCCCCGGCACCAGTGGTTGTGGCAAGCGTAGCGCCCCCGCCGCCATCTGCGCCGACGCCAGCGCAGAGCAGCGCGCAGATGGCCGCGGCTCTCGGGATGCCCTCCCCTGCCGACCGCCAGCACTCTGCCAAGCTGATGAGTCAGGCCCTGCGCACCTCCAATCCAGAGCAGCAGATGGATCTCTATAACCAGGTGGTGCAGATCGATCCGGGCAATGCCGCGGCCGTGCAGGGCTATAAAGAGGCGCAAGGCAAAGTAGAACGGCAACAGACCAGTCAGCAGCAGGCGCAGACCGCGCAGATCACGCACCAGGAGAGTGAGACGAATCGTCAGCAACAGGCGATGTCCTCGCTCAATCAGGCCGAATCGGCGTTCCTAGCCGGACGCCTGGGACAGGCCAACACCAGCCTGAACCTCGCCGAGCGCCTCGCTCCCTCCAATCCGCTGGTCCGCGATCTACGCACACGCATCAATGCCGCGCTCTCGTTGCGGCACCGGCTCTTCTTTCTGGGCACGGGAGCAGGACTCTTCGGGCTTGCCGGCCTGATCGCTTGGTGGTTGCGCAGCCGCAAGCGCAAGCGCTATCCCGTGCTGGAGATGGTGCAGGGACTGGACAGCGGGCGGAAGTATCCGCTAGAGAAGGACATCGTGCGCATTGGAGCAGTAGCCCAGGACGGTGGGCAAAAAAACGACATCGTGGTGCGCGATGTGGAGCACGCCATCTCCCGCTTTCACTGCGAGCTGCGCAAGCAGGATGGCGACTTCTACCTGGTGGACATGAACAGCTCCAATGGCACACGACTGAATGGCGAGACAGTGGCACCCGGGAGACCGGCGCTGGTCCGGCGTGGCGGACGCATCGGTCTGGCCAACTCGGTGGAGCTGCGCCTGGAATATGACCGGAAGAGAGAGAAGCAATAAGAGATCGCGCACGCCTCCAGGCAAAATCACAGCCACATCGGGAATCGGGCAGACAGAATGGAAATTCGAATCCGGGCAGCAGCCAAGAGTGATGTGGGCCGATGCAGGCGATCGAATCAGGATGCGTTTGGCTTCGATCTGGACCGGGGGCTTTTTATCGTGTGCGATGGGGTGGGCGGAGGAAATGCCGGAGAGGTCGCCAGCAATACGGCAGTGGATTGCATCCTGGCGCGCTTCCCCGATGCGGACGCCGAGTTCTCCGGCGGTCCGGAGCTCAATCGTGCGATCCAAGCCGCGAATCGCGCGATCCGCAACGCCGCCCATCACGAACCGGCTTACGCCGGCATGTGCACCACGGTGGTCTCGGCTCACTTCGATGGCCAGAAGATGTGGATCGCCCACGTGGGCGACAGCCGCGCTTACCTGTTGCGCGGACAGTCGCTACATCGTCTTACCGACGATCACTCGGCCTTCTCGGAGTACATCCGCAATGGACGGCGTTGGCAGAACGAAGAGGAGATGCGCACGCTCGAACATGTTTTGACACAAGCGCTGGGCTCGGGCGACTTCGTGGTTCCAGAGGTCACGATGGTCAAGGTCGAACTGGGAGATTGCTTTCTGCTGGCGACAGATGGGATCACGAAAGTGTTGTCAAATTCGGAGATGCTGGCGCTGATGATGGCATCCGTCTCTCCGGAGCATGCCTGCCATCAGCTCGTGCTGGCAGCGAACGAGACCGGAGGCTATGACAACGCAACCTGCGTCATAGTGCAGATCGACTAGCAGGAAGTGACGCGATGATTTCAGACGAACTACGTTATGTGAAAAGCGATGGATGCAGAGCTCAAGAAATGCGGAATCCAGGGAAGGTGAGGTGAAAGATGGCGCAAGCGCACATTAGCATCGGTTCCGAGGAGATCTCTTCCACCCTTTGGAGCGAGATTGAGGTACACCAGGCGCTGAATGCCCACTGGAGATGCAGAATCCAGCTGCGAAATACGCTCGATGACCGGCCCAGGATTGAGGACCTGATCGGGCTACCCTTGAAGATCGAGACCTTCAATCTGCTGGGCGCGGCCAACACCATCTTCCATGGTTTCATCGTCTCCGCGGAGCTGATCTATGAAGTCACCGGCAGCTTCGGCGCGCTGATCGAAGCCTATTCCTACACTTGGAAGCTGGACCAGGCGCACCGCCACAACTATTTCAAAAAGGCGACCGCCAGTACCGCGGCGCAGCAGGTCGTGGCCAAGGGCGGCATGACGCTGAGCGGCGCCATGCCCGCGGGCAAAGAACTAAGCTACGCGCAGTGGGAAGAGAGCGACTTTGACTTTGTTCTGCAATTGGTGGACGACACGGAAGCGTGGCTGCGGCCCTCGGTTCACGGCGACGACCCAGGTATTGAAGTGCAAACGTCATTCCAGGATGGTCCCACACTGGAGTGGCGTGAGGGCGAGTATGGCTTGCTGGAGTGGCGCGCTGGCGCCTCTATTCAACCGCTGAAGATGCAGGGCAACCACTACGATCCGTTGCCGATGCAGAGCACGGAACACTCGGATGTCACCGATCAGGTTGGTTTCTCGAGCGCGGTCTCCGGTCTGGTCTCGGCGGTGCAAAACCAGGGCGGCCAGCTGCCGGCGGCGAGCGTTCCAGAGCGCCATCGCTCCCTGACGCAGGAGGATTACCAGGGGCGGCTCCAGCGCGAATCCCGCCGGGCCCTGGCGAGCTCCGTGGTGTGTAGCGGCGTGAGCCGGGAGTCGCAGGTGCGCGCCGGTGATGCAGTCACGATCGCTGGACTTCCCGGAGTGGATGCCAGCTATGGTGTCATCGAGTGTACGCACCGATGGACCACGCGCGGGTACGAGAACCAGTTCTCCGCAACGCCGGCGCAGCGCTGGTCGCAAAAGACGCGACCTGACCGACCCAGCCTAACCGGGCTGTATCCGGCACGGGTCACGGCCAACCACGATCCGCACAACCAGGGGCGCATCCAGGTGCAGTATTGGTGGCAACAGCAGTCGCAGACCACCTGGGCGCGACTGATCTCCTCCCACGCCGGAGCGGACCGGGGCTCGTTAATCCTGCCTGAAGTTGGGGACGAAGTGGCGATCACCTTTGAAGCCGGAGATCCGGAGCGTCCTTACATCCTCGGTTCGCTTTGGAATGGCATCCAGCAGCCGCCGACGCAGGGCTTTTGGGAGCCCGGGGCGGCTAACGCCGGGGAGTTCGCGGCCAACAACATCAAGCGCTTTGTCACCAAATCTGGCCATCGCTTGACGGCTGTCGACACCTCAGGACAGGAGACGCTGTCGATGGCAACGCCCAAGAGCACGCGGCTGGTGATGACGGAGAAAGCCAACGAAACCGGCCGCCCCACCATCGTGATTGAGTCCTCGGGTGACATCATCTTATCCGCCCCAAACGGGCGCATCCACTTCGTCTCCCAGACCTTCTCGCGGGAGATTGGATAGCGGGCCGACTCGTTGCGTTCGCGAATAGCTGGAGATCGCCAGAATTGTTGCTCAGTGTGCACCCGTTGACTGTTGAGCTGCAGTCCAGGCCGGTTCTGCCGGGCTCCGGGCCTACCCATACGTAAGTTTTTATTGACAGCGCAATTTGCCGTCACATATAGTCACGGCGCAACGTGGGATCGTTATCACGATGCGCTCGGCAGGATGCCGGAGAGCTGCACGCGAAGCAATTCGCCGCCAGTGCCAGCTGTCTCTCCGTCAGCTTGTCGCTCCGCTTAGCACTGCCAGGACTTATTTAGCCAGAATCGCGAATGGATGAAGGGAACACATGGGAATCAAACGAGAGATACGCCACAACGGCGATAGCAGTCACACAGGCCGGTTGAATCCGGCGCAGCGCTGGGCTGTGGAAGGCGTCGCCGCCACACATGACATAGACACAACAGGCATAAGCACTTATGCAGAACCCACGTGGTACATAGGAGTTGCGAGTTCCGCTCTCTCAAGACTGGGCCTGCTCTGCCTGCTTATCCTGGGGCTGTTCGCCACCCCGGCGCTGGCGCAGAACGGCACCATACAAGGCACGGTCGTCGATTCGTCTGGCGCAATCATCCCCAATGCGACAGTAAAGGCAACTGACCAGCAGAAGGGTGTCCTGGTTCGCACAACAACGACAAATGCGAGTGGAGAATTCCAGTTGCAGCCTCTCGGGCCCGGCATCTACTCGATTGAGGTCAGCGCCCCAGGCATGACCACCCTGAGCCGGCCAAATATCAATCTCGACATCGCGCAGACGCTGAACCTTGGCCAAGTTGCCGTGTCGGTCGGTTCTCAGGCCACGACAGTCACCGTGGATGTCACTCCTGACCTCATCGAGACGACGACCTCGGAGCACTCCGACGTCATCACTTCCAAAGAAGTGACCGAGCAGAGCTTGAACGCCCGCAATTTTTCAGCCCTGATTCGTACGCTGCCCGGCATCGTCTCGAATGACACGACCGACTTTGCCTTATCCTTCAACTCGACAACTAACTTTTTTGTCGACGGATACCGCAGCAGCGCCAACAACATCTACCTGGACGGCGCCATCAATACTGACGTAGGCGCGAACGACGGCCAGTACACGCAGCTAAGCCTGGATGCAGTGGGCGAGTTCAAGGTCCTGACCGGCAATTACAACGCCGAGTATGGCCGCAGCCCGGGCGTCAATATCCAGATCAACACCAAGAGCGGCACGCAGAAATACCACGGCACACTCTATGAGTTCAACCGTGAAAACGGCTTCGACGCCAACTATTACACAAACAATCACACTGTACCGAAGACGCCCAATGCCAAGCTCCGCTACAACCTGTTCGGTGGAAACCTGGGCGGCCCGCTCTACGTTCCCAGAGTGCCGCTGCTGGACAAGAAGAAGCTCTTCTTTTTCTATAACTACGAAGGTACACGGGCGACCAAACCTAATAACGCGCCCACCACGAATCGCGCCGCCTACGACATTCCAGCGCAGGCGCAGCTCACCGGTGATTTTTCCTCCCTCTATAAGAACAGCCAGATCAGCACCGCTCCGCAGTTCCGGACGGGACAGATCTTCGTTCCCGGCACCATTACCCGCGACTCCGGTGGCAATATCACCGGTGGTGTCCCCTATGTCGGCAACATCATCAATACCCCGCTCAGCGCGCAGGCTCCGGCTTGGCAAAAGCTGCTGAACCGGGCCTACACTTTCGGAGTCAATACACCCGTAAGTGGAGATCCGTCGCAGGTAGAAGTACAGTTTCAGGACGTATACCAGTTCAAGAAGGACCAGAATGCTCTCCGTGTCGACTTCGACCCGAGCGACAAGGTGAATATGTTCTTCCGCTGGGTGGACGATGCACAGCGGGAGAGCCAGGAGTTTGGCATCTTCGGTTACAACTCTTTCCCCATTCTCCCGGAGTATCGTGAAAAGCCGGGCGCCAGCTGGGCCTTTGCCATCAATAACGTGATCTCGCCCTCACTGACCAACGAGGCGATCTTCCAGTTCAACCACCTCACGCAGCGGGTTGACGTCAACACGCCTAAAGCCAATTACGATCAGACTGCCCTCGGCTTCACCTTCCAGCAGCTGTACCCCGGCACCAACCTGCGCAACAAATATCCGGGCTTCAACGCAGGCGGGTTCTTTGATAATAGCTTCGCACCCGGCTGGCACAGTGAAGGCAGAACTCTCGGCATTACGGACAATGTAACCAAGACGATCGGGGTACACACCGTCAAAGCTGGTGGCTTCGTCAATGAAGTGAAATCGGGACAGCAGCCTTCATTCACGGAAGCTCCCTTCTTTGACTTCAGCTCCGGTCAGTCCAACCTGAGGGATTCTGGCAACCCAGTGGCGAACCTGCTGCTGGGCAACTACCAGACAGTGAGCCAGAGCAATGGCGTCTTCTACGGCGCCTTCAAGTTCTGGCAGTGGGAGATCTTTGGTCAGGATACTTGGCGCGTAACACCTCGCCTGACGCTCGACTACGGGCTGCGCTATGCCTACCTGGGACCGACCTTCACGTACGGCAGGTTCCTGCAGAACTATTTCGATCCCACTCGGTACAATCCTGCGAACGCGGTCGCGATTCAGACGACTGGAGGCTTGACCCAGGGCAGCATTATTCCTGGCTCTGGCAATCCTTTTAACGGCATCGTGCAGGAAGGGACCAACGGCATTCCCAAGGGCTTCTCGCAGCACCGCTATAACAACTTCCAGCCGCGTGTCGGTTTTGCCTATGATCTCTTTGGCGACGGCAAGACGGCATTCCGCGCTGGTGCGGGCATCTTCAACGAGCGCATCCGGCAGAACAACGACAGCTTCGACGGACTAGGGAATCCGCCGCTCGCCTACACGCCGCAGCTGTTCAACGGCAACATTGACAACCTTTCACCAGCACTCGTCGCGACAGGTACTCGCTTCCCGGTGGGCATCAATGCCTTCGACAAGACGGGACGAGTCCCAACCTACTATGGGTACAACGTTGGCATTCAGCAGCAACTACCTTACAACACCATCTTCTCCGTTACGTATACCGGCAACAGTGGAAGTCACGAACAGTACTCCTACAATCTCAACACACTTCCAGTTGGCGCGACCACCACGCCGATCGGAAACACGCAGAACACTATCCTTACCAACGTAAACGGAGTATCGAACGCCATCGTGCCCTACAAGGGGTATTCGAGCATCATGTACACCAAGTACGATGCCTCATCGAACTACAACGGCCTGCAAACGTTGATCCAGCGCAGGTTCAGCAAGAACCTAGTGGTAACAGCCGACTATACGTGGAGCAAAGCAATCGACCTGACGGACGACGACAATAATGATAACGAGATCCTTGACGCCTATAATCCCGGGCGGGATCGCGCTGTCGCTGGATTTGACCGCACCAATGTCTTTAACGTCAATTACGTTTACACCGCCCCGACCTTCCTGAACCACGGCCTCTTATTCCGCTCGGCTCTGGGCGGCTGGGAGATCACTGGTATCTCGCGCTTCTGGAGCGGTCAGCCCTTCAGCGTCACTTCCAACGGCAACGCTGGAAACCTGAGCGGTTCTGGAGTCTTCGCAGATTACAACGGACCCCGCAGAGGCAATATCTACACCAAAACCTACAGCCAGTACTTCAACCCGCTTTTCTTCTCACGTCCGCTCGACGGCACTTTAGGCAATACCAGGCGCAATCAATTCCGGCAACCGGGTATCGACCAGTGGAATATCTCCCTGTTCAAGAACTTTAACTTTACAGAGAGCACCCGTCTGCAGCTCCGGCTTGAAACCTTCAACACCTTCAACCACACGCAGTTTGCGACAGTCTTCAACAACATCAGCGTTCCCGAAGGTCCTGGACAGCCTGTAACTGCTACCAACCGCAGCAACAGTGGGGGGGTCAGCGGTACCTATGACCCGCGCCAAGTCCAGATCGGCGGTAAATTCTACTTTTAAACTGTTGGTCTCCCAGGCGGCTGCACTCAGTACGAGCGCAGCCGTACTTTTTTGTATTAAGCTTTTCTCTAAATCCTTATGAAGACGCTCGCTGCTGCCCTCTGGCTCGCCTCACTTGCCGCGAGTGCCCCCACCCAGACGGGGCAGGTCTTCGAACGCGCCACACAAGAGCTCAAAGCCGGCAACTACTCCGGAGCGGAGGCCGATTTTCAGCAGGTGCTGCGCGCCGATCCACGGAGCCTTCCGGCGCTGGGCAACCTTGGCATCGTCTACGCGCATACGCATCGCTCTGCACAGGCGATCACGACCTATGAGCGAGGACTCCGCGCCAGCCCGCACGATCCTGGCATCCTTCTCAACCTTGGACTGGTGTACTTCAAGCAGGATGACTACGCGCGGGCGCAGCCCTTCTTTCGCCAGTTGCACGCCCTCCGTCCGGCGGATCGTCAGGCAACGCTATTGCTTGCCACCTGCCTGGTATTTGGGACGCAGCCACAGGATGGCATTCAGCTTTTGAAGCAGGCATCCGCAGAAGACCCGAGCACAGATGCGCTGTACCTGCTGGGCGTGGCGTACACGCGCACTGGCCAAATGGAGGCAGGGCGGCGGGTCTTTGCGCAACTGCTCAACGGCAGCGACACCGGCGCGCAAACGCATTTTCTGCTAGGGAGAGCCTATTATGACGGCGCTCGTTTCAAGGAAGCTGAAGGAGAGTTTCAGGAGGCCTTGCGCGAAGATTCCACACTCGCCGGAGTTCATCGCGAGCTGGGGAAAGTATATGTCAGCATGGGACAGAATGCCGATGCCGAGCACCAGCTTTTGCTCGCACTGAAAGACGATCCGCAGGACAGCGGGGCCGTTTATTTTCTGGGCGCGCTGCTGGTGCAGACTGGAAAGTATGCCGATGCCCTGCCCTATTTGGAGCGCGCGCAGAACATGCTTCCGGATTCATGGGCTACATACTTCTATCTGGGTAAAGCGAAGCTTCAGCTGAACCAGCGGGAGGCGGCCATTCCCCTGCTGGAGCGAGCCGCTGAGATGAATCCGGATGAGCCGGCTGTCTTTTTCTTGCTGGCCAGAGCTCAACGCGCAGCCGGTCACATTCCCGAGGCTGAGACAGCTATGCATCGAGTGATACAACTGCATAGCAGCGCACTGGACGCCGAAAAGCAGGCGTTGCACAATGCGTCGGTGGCCGGTGCGCGATGATAACAAGCTGGCTACTCTTCGTGATTCAGTGGTTTGCCATTCGCGTCGACCTGGACCTCTGAATGACGGCTTCCAGTCTCTACCTGGGCTTCATACGCGACCAGCCTCTTCTGCTTGGTAAGCGATTCTACTTTGGTGATATGACCCGCCCCGGCCTTTGATTGGAGACCGGCTTTGACGTTTGCCGGTAGCGTGTCTAGAGAGACCTGTTCTTCTATCTCGGTTACATTTCCCTGCGGATCCATCTGGACATCTTTGGTATGGCCGCTCGACAGTAACGACACTTCGTAAAAGAGCTGGCCCTTCTCTTTTTCCTTTGTGAAGCCGGTGACCTCGGCGCCTTGTGATTGTGTTTTTACCGTTGCTTCTACTGGTGCGGGAAGCTGCGAACGCTGAATTTTAGTCTCTGATACGCCCATGAATGGCACAAGTCCTGTCACTATTGCGACCACGGTATAACGAAATACTTGCATTGTTTCTCTCCTCAGATTCCACTCTGCAAACAAGCATGCTCCCGGTCACCTGAAAACAAGCTGAAGTTGAGGAGTATTTGGCATTTATTCTTTATCGTTTTGGTTATTTAAGATTAAATTCATCGTCTGGAACATCTTCAGCTTTTATTCATGCCTGTGACGAATGCAACTCAGAACTCAAGCCGGAGCATGAACTGGATCTGACGCGGCGTCCCAGTACCCACGGGGCCTAGGTTTGCGGTACCGATAATGCGACCGAAGGTGCCGGAGGAGACGTCTGCGAGCGGCAAGCCATATTGAGCGCGATTGAAGATGTTGAAGAACTCACTACGAAACTGCAGCGATGCGCGCTCGCTCAGCGCGATGTGCTTGGCCAAGCCAGCATCTGTTTGCCACAGGCCTGGTCCGCGAACGGCATTGCGGCCCAGGTTGCCGTACTCCCCATTCACCGGCATGCTAAAAGCCGCAGGATTCATCCAGTGTTGGATTGACGAACCGCCAACGGGCGCGAGCGGCACTCCGGGTACGCGGTCGGGACGCTGATTCATGGTGTAGCCGGCCGGAGAATTCGCGCTGGAGCGATCGATGGTCACATTCACCGGCAGCCCCGTGCGCGCTGTCACGATCGTGGTTACCTGCCAATCACCAAGCACGGCACGGGCAACGCCGGAGCTTGCTAAATACCGGCGCCCCCGGCCGAAGGGAAGCTCGTAGATCGCGTTTCCGCTAAGGACGTGCCGCGCGTCGAAATCGCCGGAGGCGCGCTCGCAGGCCAGGCAAGCCGGATTTTGCGGAAAGTTGGCGTCGCCGCCTCCTGCCGCATCCTGATCGATCTCGTGCGACCAAGTGTAGTTGCCGGTCAGCAGCAGCCCACTGGTATAGGAACGCTGCACGGTAGTCACAAACGCCTGGTACGAGCTGTTGTTAGTGTTGCCGCGATACTCCACTTGACCAAAACCAGGGTAGCGACGTATGCCGGTTGCGGGATCGAGCAGATTGATGTAGGAAGTCGTCAGCAGGTCCGTGCCCTTGCTGCCCACATACGACAGCGTGCCGACCATCGCGTGCGGCAGCGCTCGTTGCACCGAGAGACCCCACTGCGTCACATACGAGTCCTTGCGCCGGCGGTCCATGTCGCGCGGAGACACAGTGCCAGATGCGGCGGCCAGAAATGGCGTGACGGGATAGCTTAGGTTCGCGATGCTGGTCAGTGAATAGCGTTGGACCTCATTATTGATCGGCAGATTTTGGTCGTCTAGCTGTCCGTCACCGTGATAGATACCAAAGCCGGAGCGAACAACGGTTTTACCGCCGAGCGCCGCCGGCGTCCATGCCACGGCCACGCGCGGGTCGACGTCGAGCAGGTTCGGTCTGCTGAACTCTGCGCCCACGCCGCAGAAACCACCAGGGCCGCAGGTCGCGAAATCAAACGGGATAGCGCGGTCTAAGACCTCATGAAAGCGGTTGTAGAAAGAGTAGCGAGCGCCAAGGTTGAAGGTCAGGTTTGGCCGGAACTTCCACTCGTCTTGAGCAAAGGCGTAGGCCTCGGTTTTGCGCAAACCATTGACCGGCAGCTGGGCGGCATAGCTGGCGGAGCTTACACGGTTCGCGGCTAAGCTATCCAGCGAAGCGAACGAGACCGAGCCGATCGCCGAATTGCCTTGGTTCAGTTGAATGCGGCGCACCTCGCCGCCAAACTTCAGCAGGTGGTTGCCTTTGACCCAGGTCAGCGTGTCGATCCAAGAGAACGAGTTGCCAACGCCGATCTTGGTTTGGTTGCTATTCAGCGTCGTAAAGCTGGAGACCGCAATAGAATATGGCTGGCTGAGCGCAGGCTCGTTCGTGGTGTAGACATTGCCGCGATTGAAGCCGAACTTCGCCTCATTGATCAGCGTGTCGGAGAAGAGGTGCAGCAGTTCAACGGGGACATTTATCGGGCTCGACCGGACCTGCTGCTTGTCGTTGAGATACCCTCCACCTCCGGCCAGCGGTACTTCGCTCTCCGCCGCGTCGTAGTTGAAGCGTATGTAGCCGGTGGTTCGCTCGCTGAACCGGTGGTCGACGCGGACCATACCGGAATCTTCCTGGTCTGTCTGCTTTCCTTCACCCACGAACTCGGCCTGGTTGGCATCGATCGCGATCGTTCCTATGGGATACGCGTCAAGGACAGGGATGAGCGACGGCGATTGCGCAGCCACGCAGGCGCGGTAGCTTGCAGTCGGAACAAAGCCGGGAAGCGTCTGCCCCAGCGACTGCCGCAGGCCCTCGTAAGTCAGGTAAAAGAAGGTGCGGTTGCGCACGAGCGGTCCGCCGAAACTAGCGCCAAATTGGTTCAGACGAAAGGGCGGCTTGGTAGGGTTCAGCCGGTCGATGGGCTCGCGCGCATCCAGCGCGTCGTTGCGCAGGAAGTCGAATGCATTGCCGTGAAAGGCGTTGGTGCCCGCGCCGGATGCCACCGCGACCTGCCCGCCGGGCGTGCTGCCATTCTCGGCGGTAAAGAGCATCGAGTCGACGCGGAACTCCTGCACCGAATCGGTGGGAATCGCCAGCCGGACGAACGACTGCTGTGCCTGGTTCACGACGTTGGTTGCGTCAATGCCGTCATAGGTGAAATTGTTGTCGTCCAGCCCCCGGCCGGCAAAGCGCAGCGAACGCTGATTGCTGCCGCCGGTATCCACCGCGCCTGGAACTAGCGCAGTAAGCGTGGCCCAGTTGCGTCCGTTCAGCGGCAACTCTCGGACCTGCTTGCGCTCGATCTGCGCTCCTAGCGCATCCGAACTCTGGTTCAGGAGCACCGGCGCGGAGGAGACCTCGACTTGCTGGCTGACGCCTGCGGCTTTCAGCATGGCATTTAGGGTGCGGGTCTGCGCCACCGTCTGAACCACGCTGGCGAACTCGCGCTGCTCGAACCCTTCGTGCATAAACGTAACTGTATATGTTCCAATTTGAAGCTGAGGGATGCTGTAGGTGCCAACGGAGCTAGAGACCGTGTCGCGTTCTTCCCCGGTCGCATCCTCCCGGACGATGACATGGGTGGAGGGGAGCGCCCGGCCGCTCGCGTCGGTCACGGTGCCGCTGAGCGAGGCTCGATCTACCTGCGCATCGACATGCATCGGGGCGAGAAAGGTGACCGTTGCACCGAGAATGCACGTAAGCAAAGCATTCGCGCGCATCTTGCTTCCTTTCAGAGTCATCTGGATTGCGGATCAAAGCGATAGTGCGAGGATGAGGCGGGCTGCAGAAGCAGTCCGCCTCATCAGCATTACAGGTGAACGCGGCTAGTTACCCGCGGGTGAAGTGTGGGTGCTCTCGCTTCCCTCCTTCGCCTGGTTTTCGTATTTGGTCTGGACCTGACCGGCGCGGAAGTCCTGCAGCAGTTGCTGCCGGTTTCCGCTCAGATCCAGTCCGGTGCGGACCGTGGGATACGGACGATTGCCCACGGTGCCCTTCCACAAAACACGGTTGAACTTCGCGCTATCGAGATGATCTTCAACTGAGAAGTTCATGCCCTTAGTCCGTGATGCCCACCATGCTGCGCTATGCATGGACTGCAAGGTTGCCGTTGTTTGTGGGTTGAAATCGCCGGCAGGGATCGGCAGCGTGGTGGTTTTCAGCGCCGTCGATGCAGTGGCCTTGTACTTCCATTCCTTCTGGTTCGTATCGAACACGTTGACCATAGGCAAGGCTGAGGCATCGTTCAGGTTGAGGTGCTCCGTTCCAAGAATGTCTTCAATAGTGCGGAGCATGCTGATGGTGGTGTAGTGCGTAGAGTCGACGAAGCTCTGCTTAACGTAGGGGCCGACGACAAAAGCAGTGCTGCGGTGGGCGTCGACGTGATCGGGACCAGCCTGAGCATCATCCTCGATGACGAAGATCAGAGTGTTGTCCTTAAACCGGCTGTTGGCGACCCGCTGGATAACGCGGCCAACGGAGTAGTCGTTGTCCGCGATCTGCAGCTCTGGCGTGTTCACGCCATCCAGTGCATTCGAGAAGTTGCCGAAGTGGTCGTGCATGAGGCGCAGAAGCGTCAGATTCGGCATGTCACCGCTCTGAGCATTTTTGTCGAACTCGCGCTCCCATTCCGTGAAGCGGTAGTAGTCCGGGAGTGCGTTATCGAAGCCACGGAAGTACTTGTCGGTGTACTTCCTCAGCACCGAGTTGGCGCTATAAGCGACGGTGGTGTTGGTGGCAGCGGGATTTCTGAGCAGCGGGATCTTGAAGCTGGCTAGCGATCCTGACAGCTGATAGCGGGCGAGATCAATGAAGAATCCGTAATTGCGGACCTTCAGGTTGGCCTTGAGTGCCGCGTTCCAGATATATCCGGCACTCTCTTCACCATCCGGAGCATCGGGCGATGCGGCATTCCTGCGCCCCGGCAGCAGATTGGGATCATTCGGCGTAAGCGGGTTGGCCTTCAGACGAGATGCCAGGGCGCCATACCCGATGTTGATATTCCGGTTCGTGCCTTCACTGTCATAGCTCAGGCCGCGTCCACCGTAGTTGACCGTATATTGCTTTTCGACCACGTCTGTCGTGCGCGCCGATGTCGACCACGCCCAACCGTCATAGCTTACGTTCGAGGTGTCGCTGAAATTATCCAATGTCACGAAGTTGCGCGCCATGTTGTGGAAGTTGGGAGTGAACTCCTCTGGGAACTGGGTGATACTGGGGTCGCCGTTGCCAACCTCAAGGTCGCCCAACACCTGATCGTAAGTGCGGTTTTCCTTGACGATGTAGATGACGTGTTTGATCTTGCTATGCAACGTGGCCAGCGTCTCTTCCTGCTCTGGCGTCAGGGCACGAAGCAGGTGATCGTTCGCGGCAACGCGCTCTGTAAGCCGCCTCAGTTCGGCTTGCTGCGGAACTGGAAAGCTCTGGAAGCCAGCCTTGATCTGCTGCAGCGTGTACTGGTTGGGAGCATTGCAATCGCCATGCGGAATTACTGTTGTACCGCTTTGGCAGTTCTGCGGATCTGGTCCAGTCGCGCTTTTGCCGTTGATGACGTAAAGGAAGGTGCCGTCGGCGCTGGTGCTTAGAGAGTTGGGATAAAAGCCAGTCGGGATCAGGCCGTCCACGTAGCTGCTGCCGGCAACGTCGCTGAGGCGAACCACCGCGACCGCGTTCTCCCCGCCGTTGGTGACATAGAGCGTCTTCTCGTCGGGCGAGAGTGTCACGCTATTGGGGTTTGCGCCCTTGTAGTTTTTCTTATTGGGGTAGATGGAGACCGGAGCCGTGATCTTGATCTCGTCCATGACGGCGTTGCTAGCCGTGTTGATCACCGCCACTGAATCGCTGTTATCCTGAGCAACATAGAGACGAGACTGGTCCTTGTTCATGACCATCTTATTCGGCTGTCCTGGTAGCTTGATGCGGTTCGTTACTTGTGGCGCTCCGGCCAGGCTCACGACGACAATCTCTCGGTCACGGATGCTCGAGATATAAGCCGTGTCACTGTTCTTGATCGTCACCCAGAACGGATACTCACCGCCGCCGACCCCCTCCGCGTTTGCTGTGTCGATGATGCCGGGGCGCAAGTCGAGTTCGCCACTCAACGTCCAGCCATTCTGACCAGGAGTTAAAACGCTAATGGAGTCGTTCTCGTAGTTCACCACAACCAGCTTTGATCCATCTTTGGTGACCGCAATGCCCGCTGCTTCAGGCGGCACCTGCAATCCAAGTCCACCGCTGTTGCCCGTGGCGGCATTCGCCTTTGCCAGGTGACCAAGCTTGACTGGTGTTCCGGACTCGGCCCACACGCCGGCCTTCAGGTCGTAAACGTGGACGTTGTCGTCATCCCCACCAGAGACGTAAAACTCGGTGCCGTTCGGATTGAAGGCGACGCCGCTGTAGGTATTCGGCACAGCGATCGCCTGCTTCTGCACGGGATTCTTTCCGGTGATGTCGAAGACAAAGACGAACTCGGTCGAGTCGGCATTATTCTGCTGGCCGGCATTCGCACCCGAGGGGTAGTTGATCAGGTTGTAGCCGCTGGTCAGGATGAGCAGCGTCTTCTTGTCCGGGCTTACCACCGTGGTCTCCGCCTGGCCAACCGTGTAGGCCGGGTTGTCCGCAAGTCCCGGATTCAGCGGCTCAAAGCGTGCTTCTCTCGGTGCTAGTGGCGTGATGCGTTGCCCCGTGCTAAGGACCTCCGGCCGGCCATCGTTCTCCTGCGCCAGGACCTGCGTGGCAGTCGCGAGCAAGGACGTCGCTAGAACACTGGCGGCAGCCGTGCTCCACATCAATGTGTTTCTCTTCATCACTTTTCTCCCGAATTCGTGCATGTGGGTGGAGGGGATTTGAACCGATGCCGGAGGGTTGGTCCGTCATCTCAAGAAGGTGCGGATGCAGCGTGTGCTGGCCCGTTACGCAGCGTGCCGGAGTCGCTCTCGCTGACGCAAGTGTTGTCTCATGCGGCACTAGCGGCGGTCTTGGTCTGTGGGGTTAATTTCTTGTTACAGGCGAGCGAACCGGCGCTAGCCTGCGTCGGCGATTGTCTACGCGTGAGGGATCGAGTGGAGAGCGAGCTCAGATGGAGTCTGTAGCCCAGAAGCCGAACGCGCTGCAAGAGTCGGTGAGCGCCTGGAGGTATACTCGAGCGGAGAAAGATGGCAGGGCTACCTTGGGTTCTCCTGCTGGATAGTTTGTTATACTCAGGGCGGATCACCCGGCTTGCGGAAGTGGTGAAATGGCAGACACACCATCTTGAGGGGGTGGCGCCGAGAGGCATGGGGGTTCAAGTCCCCCCTTCCGCACCACCCGATTCCGCACTTAGCGATCGGCACTAATCTATACAAGACTCTCCCACCGTTTGCTCTGGTAGCCGGTGTGGCTCAGCAGAATCGAGCAGTATGATTTATTTGTTCACCGTCATTCACGTCCTGGTTTGTCTATTTCTTATCGGCGTCGTCCTGCTGCAACAGGGCAAAAGCGCAGATCTCGCTGGCGCGTTTGGCGGGCAAGGCTCACAGACCGCCTTTGGTCCGCGCGGCGCCGCCAACCTGCTGACCAAACTAACGGCCTGGGCAGCCGTGATCTTCATGATCACCTCGATCAGCTTGTTCGTTATGGTTGGCCGCCATGCCGGACCGCACTCCGTTTTGGGAGGCGTGAAGGCGGCCCCGACCAGCACCTCCAAACCAGCCAAGTAACAACTGCTCTCGTCTTCCAGTTATCCGTGCACTAATGCGTAGACTGCATTCCATGATTGCTGCGTCGCTTCAGCCGACGGCAATCACCGACCAACTGTCCGGTGCAGACTACGACAGCACTTGCATTCAGCTTTTCTCGGGAACTGCTGACGAGCACGGAATGTTCAAAAGCGCCATGTCCGCTGTTGAGGAGCCAATCCAGCCGATAGTTGGTGCTCACATCGCCGGACGCTCAACCGACCGTTATTCAACAAGTACTGGCTTGCGTGAAACCGTCGAGGAATCCGACAACCACTTCCGCAACTTTCTTTTCGGAATGTCAAGAGGAATTTCGACTACTACAGCAAGTATGACGCAGGTTAATAAAACACCGGCAGCCTGCAGAATACTTGAATGATTGTATGGGATGTAAGCACTGGCTAACATGAAAAGCGGAATATGGAATAAGTAGAGTGAAAACGTACCATCAGCAACTTTGCGAATCATCCTTAATACTCGATGATCTGCCCTCACACGAATACGATCTGTTACCAGCAGCAGATATAACAGAATCAACGCCGTTGGTACTCCAACGAGATACGCTCGGAAGCTTGCACGGTTCAGTAGACGTAGATGATGAGATTTGGCGAATCCATAAAGGGTCCAAAAGCCACTGCTCGCAAGAATGTGGCTCAGACCTGGTACAGCAAAGTGCCAGAGAATTGCTGCTAAATCTCCGAGGATAGCAAACAGTAGAAAGCCCACGGTCACGTAGCTGAGGCGAATTTGCCGGAGCCGCTGATATAAGTCGTGAGTCGCGCAGCCGAGCAGCCAGACCGGCAACAAAAACAGAATCGGTGAACCAACAAGCAGAGCGAGAACAATCAGCGAGCAGATGCGAGTCGCACCTCTACCAAAAAAGGCTACTCCGTAAATCAAATAGTAGAAACATTCGTAGGAAAGGGACCAGAACACGTCGTTTATGCTCGCCGGTATATCCATCCCCCAAAGCTGGGATACAAAGAAGAGATTAGCGACGAACTGGAAGGAAGCTGTCTTGAAGGCCGGGGCAGGCATCAATCCACTTAGGTGCAAAGTAAAAGCTACTCCAAAAGTGAACAGGAGTGCAGGTAGAGCAATCGAGTAGATTCTGGATATGCGATCAACCGCATATCCTCTAGCCGTGACGGGTGACACGGTCGTAATCAGGCGGATGACAAATCCAGAGAGTACAAAGAAAACAGATACAGCATCAATTGCATACCTTGTGAGCTGTGGCCAACCAATAGCGTAGGTGCCGTATGTAAAGTGACCTACGGCCACCGTTAGTGCAGCACCAAAACGAACTATATCAAGGAGTATCGAGCCAGCCGGACTCAAACGCTGTGGTCGCACCTTGTATATCGCTCTTGATGATTTGCTATCCGGGGCCATCATGTTCTCACAGGTGCCATCATATTCCAGTGCTTACAACCATCGCGCGCCTGTACGCTGGCGACGACCTTGAGCTTCTCTTTCCTTGCTGCCTGTGCACTTCTTTTCGGGACCGCCTTGCTCTCCCAGCTACGTATCAGCAGATTGCTCCACCTGCCGCTACGGGCCAGCCACACACGAGCGATCGATCCGGTCATTATCCAGACCGCTCGGTGACGTTTACTTTTCCGCGGCTAGGCGAGGTGAAGTCTGTGCTGCTCGATCTCGAAGTAGCCCGGCTCCTGGGCCGTTGACGCAAAGCGCCGATGGAACCTGGTGAACTTCGCGCCCCTGCTCTTTCAGAAGAATAGTGTAGAAGGGAGGCGGATTACTCCGTCTCTACTTAAAGATGCCAGTCTTCCCCGGGCCGACTGGAATGCCATGGCCCCAAGTATCGGGCGGCGCCAGGTTGCGCCGGATAGGCGGTTTTTCCATGCTGCGCTTGTTGGAGTTGAAGACCGTTGTCCCCTGCGAGATGAGATAGTCGGCCGTGCGCGCGGCCAATGCCTGGATCGTTAGCCCAGGGTTCGCGGAGCCCTGCGTCGGCATCACGCTGCCATCGCAGATGAACAGATTGGCGATGTCGTGCGTGCGGCCGTACGCGTCGACTACGGAGCTCGATGGATTGCTCCCCATGCGGGCGCCCCCTACCAGGTGGGCGTAGCGTTGCTCCTGGACCACCTCCTGCGCACCGGCGGCGTAGAGCACCTCCTTCACTTTGTTCTTGCCGAACTCAATGAGCTTCTTATCGTTCTCGTGCAGGTTGAAGGTGACCTTGGCTACCGGCAAGCCGTGGGCGTCTTTGGCTTCAGCCAGCTCCACGCGATTGTCTTCCCACGGCAAGATCTCGCCCAGCAGCCCCAGCGCGGCCCAGTGATTGTAGTCCATCAGCGCGCGGCGCATCCCCCATCCCCATGCGTCTTTCGACCCGATCATCTGCTTGGCAAATGCGATCGGCAGCGGACCGATGGTCTGGATAGCAAAGCCGCGGGCGAAGTCGCGCTTCGGATCGGTCTCGTAGAACTCTTCAGTGAGCGCATGCGCCGGTGGCGCCTTATACATGCGCACCAAATCCTCGAAGCGGCCAGAGACGGTGTTGCCGGCCTGCGCCATCAGATATTTTCCGACCGTGCCGCTGGAGTTCGCCAGCCCGTCTTTATACTCGGCACACGCGGAGTTCAGCAGCAATCGTGGAGTCTCGATCGCGTAGCCAGCGACGATCACCGCCTTGGCTTTCTGAAAGTGCGGCTTCCCCTCGCGATCGAAATAATGCACGCCGGTGACGCGATTGTCCGGTCCAAGCTCGATCCGGCTCGCAAGGGAGAGCGGGCGGATCTCCGCTTTGTTTTTAATCGCATCAGGAACGTGCGTAATCAACGTGGAAGCCTTCGCGCCGACCTTGCAGCCCTGAATGCAGAAGCCGCGATAGATGCAGTGCGGACGATCGCCATGCGAGCCGGCAAGAATCGCGACCGGACCGCCGATCGAAACAGGAATATTAAGCGCGCTGCAGCCCTTGATGAGCGCGTTGCCAACACCGCCCATTGGGTGTGGACCATAGGGATAACTATGCGGGTCGCCCCACGGGTACCACGCCGGCCCAGAGACTGGCATCTCCAGCTCCAGCTGCTCGTAGTAGGGCTTGAGGTCGTTGTAGCTGATGGGCCAGTCCACGCCCACGCCATCTTCGGTGTAAATCTGAAAGTCCGAGGGATGCAGACGTGGCGTGAAGGAGGCCCAGTGCACCGAGCCTCCGCCCACGCCTTTGCCGCTGTTATTGGAGCCCAGCTCCAGCGGGTCTTCTCCACCGATGATGCGCAGGTCTTCCCAGTAGAGATTATGCGAGCCGGCTTCATCGCTGACCCAGTCCTTCTCCGTATCCCAGAACGGACCAGCCTCCAAGCCGATCACATCGAAGCCCGCGCGCGCCAGACGCTGCAACAGCACACCTCCCGCCGATCCGACACCGACGATGACGTAGTCGACCTCGTCGCTGTCCTTGAAGCGATGCTGCGGGACTTTGATCTTCTGGATCGGACCCAGGGTGTGTGTATGGCTGCGAGAGGCGCCAAAAGAGCCGAAGATGGGTGATTTCAAAACCGTCCTTCACTTTCTTGATCAAAGCGTGCTTTATCAAGCTGCCTTTGCTGTGGCGAGAGTTCGCGTGCTGTGTTCAGAATTTCCGTTCCAGATCAGATTGAGAGCCCTCGGGAGCAGCCCACTCGTACCGGCGCTCGTCTACCTCCCACGGTTCAGCCCTGCCGTTCTCGAGGCGCATATAGCCGCGCGGGTAAGCCGGGCCACCGAAGCCGATCTCATCCCACGCCCAGGGGTGCGCGTAGTACGCCGCAGCGGCGTCGTGCAGCATCATGTTCCAGAATCGCTTCACGTTCATCTTCTGCCAAAGCTCATGCGCAGCTGCTGGCTGGTTATCGTGGAGCGACTTCATGAGCAGTTCGCGCTGCTCGTAGGTGCATTCGGAAAAGCCGCAACCGTGCATCTGCTGCGCCATGATCTCGATCGCTGCTAGACCGATGCGGTAGGCATCCTCGTCGGGCGGCATGTCCTCATACCGGAAGCCGCTGATTTGGTGATCATGCAGCCGTTTGTCGATGTGCGGCAGAATCGGAATGCGACGCGACTCTTCGCGATCCGACTGCGGCAGCAGATGCTCCAGCACATACTCGAGGGTGGTCACTTCTTTTCCGGTGAAGAACTGAATGGGCCACGTATCCGTGACGCGGTCCAGCACCACGCGCCGCGTCGCCGCGTCCCAAAATGACTGCTGCGAGAGCGTGCTAAAACCTGGATAGTAGCCGGGTTGATCGCGTTGCGGCTGCGTCTCTCCGGTAGCCGGATCTGTGGGGCGTGGTGCTTCTCCGTGCGTTGCCATCTTTATTTCTCCTCCCGGCGCAATAGACTTGCCAGCAGCCCCAACATGCCGGCGGCTCCAAAGAGCAGGGGCGCAAAGATGGGCGGCCCATACATGATGTTGTAGAGCAGGTGCTTGCGGCCGCCAGGCCTACGCAATACGCCGCGCCCGTGATAAAAAAAGCCGACGCTTGCATCGAGCATGGCCACGGCGGACAGGGCCGGCAGGGCAGTGTGCGCAACACGGCGGCTGCCCATCGCTCCAAAGCTGGCCGCCGCCAGCAGCGGCGAAACTACGATGGGCGTCCACTGCGACCAGTGCCAGAAGGTCGCTTTGTAATGCGAGTAGAGCGCCTCGAGTCCACTGAAGAGAGAGCTAAGTCCGGTGGCAAACGCTACATGCTTCTGGAAGCGGCCTTCTCTGAGATCCTGCTCCCAGGTAATCCGCGTGTGCTTGCCGCGGGCTACGCTCATCCAGCTACTGGCGTGGGCACCGTGCGGCACCAGTCCGCTCTCTGACTCAGGCGATTCTTCCCGCCGCAGAAACGACGCGATAAGGCCCAGATATGCGGCCGTGCCGAAGAGCAGGGGCGCGAAGACGGGCGGTCCCATGACGATATTGGTGACCGGCAACCGCCATCCACCCGGCTTGCGCTGGATGCCGCGCACGTGAAAGTAAAAGCCGATCGCACAGTCCGACAGCGTCACCGCTGAGGTCCAACGCATTATGGTAGTGGCGGCGCGTTTCGAGAAGAAGCCTGACAACCCCGCCCCGGTGAGCGCTGCACTCAGGATCACCGGCGTGTACATAAGGCGGTACGAGTAGCTGCCACGGTAGTGCTCGTATGCGACCTCCAGTCCACTGAGGAGTGAGGACGCCGCGGCGATTAGCGATAAGCTGCGCTGGAATCGCCCCTCGCGGATGTAGGTATCAGCTACAAGAAAGTCGCGAACGGGAGTGGACAACGACATCGAATTGCCAGGCAAACAAGAGCCCCTTTCATTACGATACAGATACAGCTACATTCACACGGTAGAGCAGCTGTCTCGCTGCTCAGCTCACCGCACTTCAATTCACTGCATAGGGAGCGGCATCCGCTTCTTTCAACTCCAGGCCAAGCCCGGGGCGCGAAAGATCCGGATACATCACTCCATCGCGAGGCTCGACAAATCCGTCGAAGAACATGCGCTCGATCCGGGCATGATCGTGGAAGAACTCGAGATGAATGGCGCGTGGTACTGCGCAGCAGATGTGGAGGTGCTGACTGGGGCCGCAGTGCGCGGAGAGCGGGATGTTGTGCGCCCAGCAGAGCGCCGCAACTTCCAGAAATCCGCTCATACCCTGACAGCGTGTCGCATCCGCCTGCAGAACATCGACGGAGCCCGCATCCAGCATGCGCTTGAAGTACCAGGCCGTATACCCGTACTCCCCTGCTGCAATATCGAATCCGGCAGGCGAGCCGAAGCGCACCTGACGCAGCTCTGGCAGGTTGTCCGAAGTCACCGGCTCTTCAAACCAGCTCACGCCTTGCTCGCGAAAGTCATCTGCCAGCTGGAGTGCCTGCTTGACTGAGTAAGCGCCATTTGCATCGGTGAAGAGTTTTACATCAGGACCGATGGCGGCTCGCGCAATCTTCACGCGATGCGGGTCCTGCTCCGGATGGGTACCAACCTTCATCTTGACCATATTGAATCCATCCCGCACCCAACCCTGAAACTGATTCGTCAGCTGCTGGTCGGTATAGGAGGTGAAGCCGCCACTGCCGTAAACAGGAATACCATCGCGCACCTGTCCAAAGAGCTGGACAAGAGGCAGATTCAGCACACGAGCACGTAGATCCCAGAGCGCATTGTCGATGCCCGCAATAGCCATCGCACTTACACCGCTCTCGCCCATGTTGCGCACGGCACGCCGCAGGTGGGCAAGGATCGCCCCCTGCTGAAAGACATCTCGCCCCTCCACCTGTTCTTTGAGTAGAGAGTGGATGAACTTAGCCGTCGCCGTGTTGGCGTAGGTGTATCCAAGGCCTATTTTCCCAGCGGCCTCCACATGAACGATAACGATCGTAGTCTTATCCCAGCTGAACGTGCCGTCCGACTCCGGGGCATCTGTCGGCACGGTGTAGGCCTGAACCTGCGTGCGTGTGATCTTGGCTTCCATGCATATAACTTTCTTTTTCCAAAGCGATCAAGAGACTTTAAAGCGATCAAAAGGGGGTCGGCCATGGGCATCATCGCACACATGACCGGCCATTCAGAGAGTGGTCTAGATGACCTCTCGGACCTTATCCTTCAGTACCGTTTCGATGATCTTGAAGCGGCCTCTCTGCCCCTTGGCCAGCGCCTCGGCAAAGTTGATTGCCTGGGTGGTGTTGATGTTCCCTGGCAATGGCGGTTCATTGGCATCAACCACCGCCTGGACAACCGCCGGACCACTACTAGCGAGCGCCTGCCGTAGCACGCGTTCGGCATCCTTCGGATCGTCGATGGTGTACCCGGCGCATCCGACTGCGTCGGCATACTTGGCGAAGTCGATGGGATGGAGTTGTACGCCGAACTGCGGGTTGCCGTCCTCAACCATCTGCTCCCACTTGATCTGGCCGAGAACGTCATTCTTGATGATGACCACTGTGACGTTCATCTTGTACTTTACCAGCGTCGCCACTTCGCCCATGAGCATGGTAAAGCCACCATCGCCGACAATACACACCACCTGGCGTCCGGGGAAGGCTGCAGCCGCGCCGATCGAGTACGGTAGACCATTGGCCATGGTGGCGAGTGTGCCGGAGAGCGAGAACTTCATGTCGCCGCGGATCTCAATGTAGCGAGCCGCCCAGGTAGCAATCGTACCGCTGTCGGAGGAGACAATCGCATTGTCGTCTAACAATCTGTTGAGGGTGTGGGTCACCACCTGCGGCTTCATCGGGACGTCCTGACGCGTGCCGCGCCCGGTCATCAGCCGGTTCCAGTCCTTCATGCGGGACTGCGCTTTTTCCAGGAACTTACGATTCTTCTTGTGCTCGATCAGCGGCAGTAGATCGCGAATCACTGTCTTGGCGTCACCGGCGAGTCCCGCCTCGACCTGGTGCCGCAAACCGATGCGCGCCGGATCGAAGTCGATCTGCACACACCGCGCCTGGCCTGCCTTGGGCAGGAAGTCCATATAGGGAAAGCTGGTGCCGATCATCAGCAGCGTATCGCATTCCATCATCGCGTCCTGCGAGGGAGCCGTGCCCAGCAGGCCGATGCCACCCGTCGTGTACGGGCTGTGATCGGCAATGACCGCTTTGCCGAGCAAGGCCTTCGCCACCGGGGCAGCTAACTTCTCCGCCAGTTCTTCCAGCTCCGGACCTGCACCGAGTGCACCCCGTCCGGTAAGAATCGCAACCCTAGAACCGGCATTCAATACGGTGGCTGCCTTCTCCAGCATCGCCTTGGTCGGATGGATACTGCCGGTACTAAACACGTCCGAGCTGTGCTTCTGAAGATTGGCCGAGGAGCGATGGGCCGCTGTTATCTCCCACTCCTGCATGTCCTTCGGGATCGTGATATGAGAGACGCCGCGATACGCCAGCGCTGTCCGAATCGCCTCGTCGACGACGTTGTGCACGTGGGCTGGGCCCATCACGCGTTCGTTATACACGGACACATCCATGAACAATTTATCGAGGTCGACATCCTGCTGGTAATGGGTGCCAATCATGTCATGGAAGGTGTGGCCCGTGATCGCCAGCACTGGCGCGCCATCCATCGCGGCATCGTACAGTCCGTTCAGAAGATGAATGCCTCCAGGTCCGGAGGTCGCGAGACAGACGCCAAGCCGGCCGGAATACTTGGCGTAACCGCACGCAGCGAAAGCGGCTGCTTCCTCGTGTCGTACCTGAATGAAACGCAGCTTGTCCTGGTGCGTGCGCAATGCTTCAAAAATGCCGTTGATACCATCACCCGGAAGACCGAAGATCGTGTCTACACCCCATTCGATCAACCGCTCCACTAACAGATCCGCAACTATCTTTGCCATCTCATCTCCTAAGTACCTTCAAGGGGTTAGAGTCGTACCACCACATTTTCGATGTCCGTATACATCGGGCAAACGATGTTGGACGCCTCGGTCTGCGCCGCTGTGTTTCTAAACAGCGGCAAACACGGATGGCAATGCTCGCTATCATGAGGAGCTATGCTAAGAGTTGCAGTAGTTGCAACTCACTTGCTGTTTCGGAAAAAAGATGCTCTTCGCGCCGCCCACTGCTCTCTACTCTTCCCTGCTGCGGCACGAGCTGAACGAGCGGAACTATGTCTGGGCAAAGCAGCACACACTCCATCATGTGCTTACCTACGGCCAAGCGCCGTGCGTGATCTATGCTCCCGATGAACGCAGCGAGCACGGCAATTTTCTTGCGTCTTCTTACCGTGAGATATGCGCCAGGCCGGAGTGGGCGTGCCGGTTGGAGAAGGTCTTCACACAAGCACGAGCCTCGCTGCCCCGGACGGAGCGGCGCTGGCGCGAGCTGGACAGCGCCCATAGCTCCGATGCTTTACTAATGAATATCTTTTGCCATCCCCAGACGCTCGCGCAGTCTGCAGTAAGTAGCCTGCTGGGTGTGGAGAGCGGAGAGACGCCGGTTTTCGGTCATCGCGTGGGCGTACCGCTGATCAGTAGCAAAAAAGACTGGGACAAAAAGGACCGCACCGAAGTCGACATGCGACTCGGGGCTTTGCTGGTGGAAGCGAAGCTAACCGAGTCAGACTTCCAGCTGGCACCCGCGCGTCTGCTCTCCCGCTACCGCGATCTCGAAGCGGTCTTCGATCTCGAGCGCCTGCCCCGCAGAGCCGATAGCTTTGTCTCGTATCAACTCATCCGCGGCACACTGGCGGCCTTCGCCTACGGTCAATCTTTCTGCGTATTCTGCGATGCGCGCCGGCCGGACCTGATCGAGGCCTGGTACGCCGTCATGCAGGCAGTCGGGCCTGTCGACCTACGGCACCGCTTGAAGCTGCTGACTTGGCAGGAGCTTGCAGTCCTTCTACCAGGTGACCTGCAACACTTCCTGGCGGAGAAGTACGGCATCGTCGCAGTCTGAACTGAATGGTTTCCGCCGTAGTCACCATCGAACTTAGCGGCTCCGAGTTCAACGGCTTCCGGCGCCACAGGGAATAATAAGCAGACCTACTTTGCACCTTTAGGTGTGCGCTTATCTGGTCAGGCAGACACCTCACGTAAAAACATAACTCTAGCTATGCAAGATTTGCATGATGCCGGCATTTATTTCTTTCTAGGGGCTTAATTTTTGCTAATGGAGCTACAAACTTTTTGCATTACTCGTCATTATCTTAGTTACATATCCAGGCTCCTGGGATTACTTTAAGTATACGGGAGCTGGTTACCATGACCAATCAGTTGATCTTTCCTCGTCCGAATCTCTTGCCTGACACCAGCAGGGGGATGCACGCTACCATCCTCGTTGTCGACGATCAGCCTGGAATCTGTGTCCTTATCAGTGCGTGCCTGGAGCACGCGGGATATTTGACTCTCTCGTGCAATAGCGGCGCCGATGCTCTGCAATTAATACGCTCCCAACCGCGGATCCAGCTGCTGGTGAGTGATATTCAGATGCCCGAGATGTCTGGCCTGGAACTGGCGCAGCAGACGCTCAAGCTGCGGCCACATTTGCCTGTCTTGCTGATGTCCGGGGCCACGCCGGATGCAAACAAGTTGCAGCAGGCTCAGAATAACGGCTGCCTCTTTCTGGCGAAGCCATGCCCGCCTCAGACTCTGCTGAACACAGCACAAGCGCTGCTCAGTCGGACAAACTAGCCGAAGTTCTTAAGGACAGAAGCCGAAGACTGTAGTTGCAGGAAAGTGAAGCAGCGATATCACAGACCATCGTTCCTGCGGCTAGTTAGGTAATATGCTGCTGGCGCCGATGACTGGAATGGCTTGAGGGTGTGGCGCTAAGGCTCCGCCAGAGTAGTCAAGCGTAAGCCGGCTGCTGCCGGATGAAAGTGTCACCTCGACTTGCGCCTGCGTCTCTTCCGGATAGCTCACGCGCTTGGCGGTCACGACATGGCCGGCGAGCACTGCGCGGCCAAGCTTCGCACCCAGGAGAAGCTCTGGCGCGAAGAGCATGTGCACCGCTGGCCCTTTGTTCTCCACGAGCAGCTCAATCTGGTTGGCTGAACGGGTAAGTTGGAGCGCGAGTTGGGAATTACCCACGCGCAGCTTGCGGACGCTGAGCGTCGTCCACTCGCCAGGGAGGTGCGGGGCGAAGGTGAGGCGTCCTTCTTCGGCCTGCACCTCTAGCCCGAGCAGACCAGTCACCGTAGCGGTTACAAATGTTGCGGAGGACCAGATCTGCTCCGGAACGGATTCGCGTTCCGGGTGATAGAGATCGCCAGCAAGCACCTCATGCAGATGGCCCGGTGAATCCAACCACGTCCAGGGAAGCAGTGAGCGCCAAAGTGTTTCCGCCACGAGCGGCCGGTGTTCCGCCCAGAATGCAACAGCGGCACTTCCGGTGCTGGTGGCCCACACACTTCCTTTCGCATAGGAGTTGGGGTCGTAGTCGCTGGCAGTCTCTGACGAGCTTCGGAGTCCCCAAGGCGTTATGAACTTTGGGGAGGCAAGTTCGTCGAGCGCCGTTGCAGCTTCGGCGTGGGTGAAGATCCCGAGTGCGAGCAGCCCCACACCGCGGCTGCTATGGTCCCGGACTGCCGCTCCGGACTGCAGGTGACCGCTGATCCAGAAATCTGTCTTCGGATCCCAGTACTCAGCTGCAATGCTGCTCCGAGCGCGGGCGCCTGCCTTCGCTGCATCTTCTGCCAACTCGCTTTGGCCCGCCTCTCGCGCTAAAAAACTAAATCCTTCTGCAGCCCTCATCCAGCCGGCGGAGAGCGTAAGTTCATCGCGAAGTCTGTCCTGCTCATTGCCGCCTTCCTTATCCGGCGGAATGCGCGGAAGACCGTCTTCTGTGCTGACCAGCGTTCGGCAGTACTGATACGCCGCCGCGATTGCAAGCCAGTTCTCTTCCAAAAATTGACGGTCATGCGTGACGCGCATGTAGCCGGCTACCGCGTCCAGAAACTGGAAGCTGATGTCGACGTGCACGTACATATACGGGTAATCGTGGACCCAATTGAGGTATTGAGCGCTCTGCGAGAGCTCATGCCACAGCATCCCGTTCCCCTTGTCCTGATACTTGATCACGAACTGGAGCGCCTCTCGTGCGCGTGGGTAAGCGCCTTCCTGCATGAGGGCCTCGACGGCCACGAGTGCATCACCGGCAAAGAACCATGCATACTGCGGACGCCGCTCACCCCTGGACGGTCCATAGCCGGCCACCAGCCCGCAACCGAGCTGCGGATTACAGACCCAGGCCTGTTCGAGCGCAACCTCCGACCAGGCAAAGACGCGATTGACCTCGGGATCTGGCGTTTCTAGCTCCAGAAGATCGAGGCTGCTATAGCGAGCTCGGGCGGCTCTCTCCAGTTCTGCCTTGCGCCGCGTCACGTCGGCGGCAAGCGAGATGGCGTCTTCGCCGGGAGCCGTCCGGGATGCGATCACAACCTCTGCCGTGTGCATGCGATCACCGCTCGCTCCACCTGGGTGCAGCGTCAGCGAAAGCTCTCGCCTGAAGCGCGATCCCAGCGTGTTGTTTTCAACGGTGTCGTGCTCGCGTGCTTGCGGTGACGCGAGGATGGCTGCGAAGCGGTGTGTCGGTTCATCCAGCGTGTAGCCGTTGCGCGTCCCGTCCCAATGCGCCTCCTGACCGCCGATTGCTGCTGGCCACATCAGGTTGAGCGAGGGAGTGAAGTGAACAGTGATCAGAACCGGCGTAGTCGATTGCACGGAGTAGTCGATGATAGCCGCGGGAGAGTCCGGCGGCACAAAGATGCGTTCCCGGACAACGAAGTCCGGCCCGACATAGACCCGCGTCTCGCTCTCTGGCGCAACCTCGATGCTGCGCAGAAGTGCGGCGCCGTCCATCGTGGATGCGTCGCTCTCGTGGCGAAAGCCGATCCGGTATTCGTCAAAGATTTGAAGCGGGTAGGCCCAGAACTCCAGCCCATCCGCGGAGTAGCCGTCCAGCAGCGCGCGCTTGCCATGGACAGCGAGAAAGCGATGGGACGGGTACGCGTCCGTTTGCCAGAGAAGCTGGCTGCGATCTGCAGCGTGTTTTCCGGAAGCAGTATCCGGTAGACTTTGGGAAACGCTCACTGGGGCCAACAGAATGGAGAACCATCCGAACAAAAGAATGCGCCAGTTCATGACAGTGCGTCTCCTACCGGAGAAGGGTCGTGCATTGGATGCGAGCCCAAAAAGTGTGGCGGCCCCGAAAGGCCGCCATCGTAAAAGGAAGATTCCTAGAACTGGAAGCGCGCTGCAAACTGCAGCCGACGCATGGAGGTTCCATCCTGCGAGGCTACGATACCGGAGATCAACCCAGAGTTGCCATCCTGACAATCGACGCAGTTCGTAGGGTTCCCCAGGTTAGGGTGATTAAAGATGTTGAAGGCCTCGGCGCGGAGCTGGAGCGAGAGGCTTTCGTGCAGTGGAAAGGTCTTCGCCACCGAGAAGTCGGTGTTGACAAGCCCTGGGCCATACAACGAGTCGCGCTCAATGGTGCCGAAGACGCCCACCTGCGGACGCTGGTAGGGCCCGAAGGTCTGCCCATTAGCAAGGACGTATGGCGAAGATGCGAAGTACCGCACCCGGCGCGCGATCGGGTCATAGGAGCCAGCGCCCAGATGAAAGGAGTCGCTAACCTTGTTTGGGGTGGTGCGGCCAGTGTCCGTGTCTTGATTGTTATTCTGGTATGTCGGCGTGTACGGCAGACCGCTCTGCACGGTGAGCGCGCCATTCACGGCAAAGCCGCCGACTATCTCATTCGCCCAGCCGGGCAGGTTGCCGCCAATCGGCTTATTCCGGCCAAACGGCAGCTCCGCATTCCCGGCCAGCACGAAGGCATTGGGGCGGTTGTAATAGCTGGCGCCATAGCCATTGCGCGGATCGATGAAGAAGTAGTTGGACTCATGCGCCATCGCCCGCGACCAGGTGTAGTGGGCCAGGAACTGCACCCCAGAGCTGTAGCGTTTTTCAAGCACGACCTGCAAAGCCTGATAGCTGCTGGTCGCCTCATTGGCGTTATAGCGGAGATCCTGTGTCCAGCCGAATGGATGACCGTACAGGATACCGTTGTAGTAGGGTCGGCGATCGTTTTGGCTCACACCCTGGGCAAAGCCGGCAATTGTGGGCTGGTTGGGGCTGGCCTGATTGGACGAGTCGAACATGTTGTGGATGCCATGACTGGCGACATAACCCAGCTGCAGTGACATGGTAGGGGTAATCTGCTGCTGCACCGTCAGGTTCCAGGCATCCAGCGTGGGCAACCGCATCCGAAGCGGCCGCGTAGGAACGCCTACGCCGTTCGGCAGCGGGTAGTTGCCGCTGGCCGGAATGGGCGCAAAGGTGAATCCCGGCGGCCCCTGGGACAGATTGAAGACCGACCCTCCATTTGTTGCGGGGTTCAGGCTTTGCGAGACCTGGGTGGGATAGGAAAAGGTGAGCACCTCGCCGAAGGTGTCGCCAGACCAGCCCTGACCATAAACGCGCCCATAGCCGGCCCGGACCACCGTGCCCGGGTGAGCCTGCCAGGCGATACCAATGCGGGGCGCCAGATTGGTGTAGCTCTTTTCCACGTTCAGATTAGTGCCATAAGGACCGTAACCTGCAATGCGGATATTGCCAGTATTCAGGTCGAGCAAGCCGCCATCGCCCTTGCCGTTGACTGTCTCGGGGAAGTAGAGCTCATAGCGCAGCCCGTAATTCAAGGTCACGGTTTGCGTGATTCTCCATTGGTCCTGGGCATAGAAGAAGCCCAGCTTTTGCCGCTCCTGCGCGTTGGTGTTCTGGGTTTGCGTGCGGTTGAATTTCGTGGTGTCGCCCAGCAGGAAGGTTGCAAAACCGACGCCGGATGAGCCGGCGCCAGATGTACCTATCGCCCCGAACTGGTAGTTGCCGGAACGGACGTTATTGTTGTCGAGCCCCACCAGATGGTTCAGCGCGTACCGGATGTCACCACCAAAACGTATGTTGTGGCTGCCGATGGTGTGGGTCCAGTTATCGACGATCTGGAACTGGTTCTCCGTCTGCAGGAACTGGTTGGCGGAGGTGCCGTACTCGACATTGCTGCTTCCGTTCCCGCCGCTGTTCGGGACGTCTATGTTGAATTGAGGCAGACCGCCGTTCAGGGCGAGGTCGCCCACGTTGGCATTCGGAATGCCAAGCGCGTTGCCCAAAGCCTGGGTGTTATTTGGCCCAACTTCGTTGATGTGCAGCCGGAACCATCCGAAGCGGAAGTCGGTCAGCCAACTTGGCGATAAAACGTAATCGCCACCTGCCGCAATATTCTGATCAAGAGTTGTGTCGGTTCCGGCAAAGTTGCCGCTACCGAAACCCAGGCCACCAGCAGCGCCAAAGTAGGGAGCGCCAGAAAGTGAGGAGTTGAACCGCGTGTAGCGGCCGAACAGGTGGAATTTGTCTGAGACATGGCCGTCAACCCGCACGTCAAACTGGTCGTTGCTAAAGATGCCCGAACCCGACGCGATGTAGTTCTGTGAGATTCCGGCCCCGGCCACGTTGGGCGCAGGCAGCAGCTTGAAGAAATTAACGGCGGGGGCAGAAACCCGTGCGGCCGGAATAATGTTGCCCGCGAACGGCGTACGAGCGGCAGGAGTATTTGGGTTCGTTGCCGGGTCGTAGATCTGGCCTTCTTTCAGGTACTCGCTCAAGTTGCAGTCGCCACCCGAGGTGCAACTGCTGCGAGCGAGCGCTGTCGGCACAGTCGTAAGCTGGGAGATGCCAGTCTTCTCACGCAATCCCTGATAGTCGCCGAAGAAGAAGAGATTGTCCCGCTTGATGGGGCCGCCAACCGACCCGCCGAATTGATTGTGCAGGTTGGACGGGATATACCGGCCGGTAGTTGAATCCGGCGCATACTGCGTGAACGGATCGCGCGCTTGCTGAGCGTCCGACCGGCGGAACTCAAAGGCTGAACCATGGAAGCTATTGCTACCAGACTTAGTCTGCGCAGTAACCAGACCTGCGACTGCCTTGCCGAACTCCGCGTCGTAGTTCTGGGAGGTGACCTTCATCTCGGAGACGGCGTCGAGGTTGGGGTTGATCACCGCGACGCCGATGATCGGGTCCTGGTTGTTGGTCCCGTCAATCTCATATCCGGTAGCGAAGGGCAGCTGGCCGTTAACCTCGATCTGCTGACTGCGCTGTGGGTTCTGTGACTCACCCACATTCCACCCGATGTAGGAAGTTCCGGGCGTGAGCAGTTCGAAGGCGGTGAAGTTGCGGTTGAAGTTGGGCAGGTTCTCGACTGCGCGGTCATTGAGGATCGTCGAGACGTCGGCGCGCTCCGTCTGCAGCACGGGCGCCTGACCGGTGACCGTGACGGTGCTGGTAGCAGCTCCGGTCTGCAGCTTGAGATCGATCTTGGGAGAGGTGTCCGCGTAGAGACGAACATTTGGCACCTCGCTCGGCGCGAATCCAGGCGCTTCCGCACGCACTGTGTAGGTATCCGGGATCAGATGCTGGGCGGCGTAGTCCCCGCTCGCATTCGTCTGCACCGTGATCTGCGTTCCCTTGGATACATCGAGCACCGTGACCGTTGCGTTCGGAACAACAGCGCCTGTGGAGTCTGTGACGGTTCCGAAGAATGAGCCGAAGACAGCTTGCGCGCTGGCTCGCGGACAAAGCGGGAGCAGCACCAGACAAAGTAGAAATAGTGAAAGGAGAAGCGGACTGCGTTTCGAAAGAGAGGGTGAGGGGGAAACTTTCCGGTGCTCCACGGGCGCGCCTAGCCCGGCTTTGTCGTATAGCGTCATGATGGATCTCCCTAAAAGATGTTGCTTACTGAATCTTGCCTCTCCTAAAAGTGAGAGCGCGCGGACCATTGCCCGTCAAAAGTTCAGTCTTACGCCGGCTGGAATCGTTTCAGAAGCCGAGAAACTCATACCAGACTGTCATTAGCAAAGTAGTTACAACAAACAGTGTTGTCAATCAGAAAGTCGGACCGGAGCTCTCACATCTTTGAGCTAGTGGATTTGTTCCAGTTGTGGCTGGGTCGCCTCTTGCAGCGACTCAGCGGCTTTGGTCTGCCGGGCTGCTTCGTCCGCGCGGCCCAGCGAACGTAACGCCTGTCCCAGAAGAGCGTGCGTCATGAAGTTGTTGGGGTCCATTGCCTCGGCCCTCCGCAGATACATCTCGGCTGAGACGGGATCGGCACGCCGCAGCATGAGCTTTCCCAGCTGGATGTAGGGGCCAGTCACAGCCGGGTCCAGGATGATGGACCGGTTAAGAGCGGCTTGTGCATCGTCGTATCGCCCCTGGCGCAGAAATGCATCGCCAAGCCGGTCGTAGACTCGGCCATACCCGGGGTTGATCCGCGCCTCGGCCTGAAACTCCTCGATGGCATGGGGCACATCTTCTCTCGAGAGCGCAATCTCCCCGAGCAAGTAATGCATCAGCGGCATATGTGGGTCCAAAGCCGCTCCCGCTCGGCCAGCAGCCTCCGCCGCGGGAGTCAGATGTGCGCGCAGAAAGAGATTCCCGGCGATGAGATAGGCGGCTGCGGAGCCCGGTTCGACGCGATACTGCTGCGCAAAAGACTGGCGCGCATCATCGTACCGGCCCACATCCGTGTAACAGAGGCCAAGAATGTAGTCGACATCGGAGCTGCCCGCCGGCACCCACTGCCGCACCCGCTCAAGCAGCGGCAGCGCATCCTTGGGACGCCCGGTCCGATAGAGCGCCAGTCCGCGGAGTTGCACGGCCTCCTTATCCTCTGGATTGAGAGCGATGGCCCGGCCAAACGCCCCCTCCGCGTCCCCGAGGTGTCCGGCCTTATAGAGAGCCAACCCGAGTTGGTGAAAGACCTCGGCGGAGGCCGGTTCGGCCGCAGCCAATGTTTTCAGGTGTGCAATGGCTTCTTCGAGCTTGCCCGCGCGGATCTCTTGCTTGGCTGCCTCAAGGCTCGGCGGAGCTGAAGTGCCGGAGCCGAGCTGCCCACGAGCTGCCGGCGGCTGCAGCAATCCTGGGAGTAGTGCAAGCGCGCAGAGTATGCCGGGAAACCGCATGCGTTGCATTCTAGCTCTGCGTCGCTGCATTCGGCGCACGCACAGTTCTTAGCACCGATGCGCACTGGTGTTGCCGGCTCAGATGACTGGGAAGTGGCCTGCGGTGAGAAGGCTTTGCCAACCGGCCTTGCTCATCTTCAACCGCTGTCCACTCCCCAGCACAACCCAGCCCTCCGTGCGTCCCTCACGCAGAATCTCGCGGACGTGCTCGAGGTTCACAATTGCAGAACGGTGGACGCGAACAAACTTGTTCGGATCGAGTGCGCTGGAGAGCTGCTTGATCGTTTCTCGCAGCATCAAGGTCCTGCCACCCACATGGAGGCGAGCATAGTAATCCGCGGCTTCAATCCATTCGATCTCGGAGGTGTTGACGAACAGATTCTTCGCTCCGTCCGGTACCAGAAGACGTTGCGGGTACTCTCCATACCGTGCCTTACGGATTTCCAAACCGTCGAGGATGCTGCCGAGCTGCGCATACGTCATCAGCGCTGCATTTGCCGCAATCCGCTCTTTGGCATGCACGAGCGCCGCTTGGAGGCGACCCTGTTCGACAGGCTTGGTCAGATAATCGAGAGCATGGACCTCAAATGCCTTCACCGCAAAAGCAGTGTGCGCCGTCACGAAGACCGTCATCGGCATCTTTGCCGGACCGATCTCTTCCACCACTTCGAAACCTGTATTGCCGGGCATCTGTATGTCGAGGAAGACAAGATCGACCGGCTTGGCTTTTAGAGCTGCGATCACCTCACGTCCGTTATGGCACTCTCCTACGATTTGTATTTCTTCATCGCTCGCCAAAAGAAATCGCAGGCGCTCCCGCGCGAGGGGCTCGTCATCTGCGATGAGCGTCTTCAGCTTCAAAACATTGCTCGCTCGTACGGGATGGTGATCGACACCTCAAAGCCTCCGGCCTCCGGCTCCCTGACTGACAGCCTATAGTCGCTCGCATAGAAGTGCGATAAGCGCTCTTCGGTGTTCCTCAGCCCGATGCCGTAGCCGGGCTGCTGCGATGTGCTCTGCAGTCCCGGCCCGTTGTCGCGGATAGAGAGGAGCAAGCGGCTGCCATTGCGCTCGATCTTAGCGTGAATCACACCGTCTTGTTCCAGCTGAGAGATACCGTAGCGAATCGCATTTTCAACGATCGGTTGGAGGAGAAAACATGGCACGAGTCCATCGAGAGCGTCCGGATCGATTGTCATCTCGACCCGCAAGCGGTCTGCGAATCGAATCTGCTCGATGGCCAAGTAGCTTTCAACGACGGCCAGTTCCTGAGCGAGCGAAACCTTTTCGGGCGTAGATCGCACGAGCGTCGATTTCAGGATCGCGTTCAGATGTGCGAGCGTTTCGACCGCCTCCTTCGGCCTACCCAGTTCAACCAGCGTCGTGATCGCGTTAAGAGTGTTGAAGAGGAAGTGAGGTTCCAATTGCATCTGCAGTGCGCGCAGGTGGGCTACGGATAGCTGCTGTTTCAGCTCTGAAGTTTGTAACGCCTCCTTCTGCCTGGAGATCTGCATAAAGATGGCGGCACACGCTACCCATGCGACTGCATAGAGGAGAACTTCGAGACTGAAGCGTTGAATGTCTAAAAAGACCAGCCTGCGATAACCCAGCGCCTCAAGATAAGGCCAGCGCCAGAGCATGAAACGTATTGTTGCGCGGAGGCCCTCCAGGTGACCGGAAGCGAGAGCAGCCCCACCATGATCTGCAATACGCCATTGCCCCATGACATAAGCCAGAGCCTCGGCCACCGCCGCCCGGCCCTCCACAAAGCCAGCGCGACTCCAGCCCACCAGAGCCACAGAGCAGCGCCGTACAGTAACGATGGCGCCCATAGCGGGCGAGGGACAGCCTGAGCGGCAGCGGTGTGGCACTCAATGGCCGCCACGGTGGCGAGCAAGACAGCCACGCAGCTGACAACCCAGCCGGCTCCGAAGACGGCACGCCCCTCGCGCACATTGCCGGAAGGTGAAGCGTGAACTCTGTGCCAGACCATCTCGGTATCAGCCATCACTTACCTGAATGCAGCTACGCTGATAGTACAGCCGCTGCACTGGCTGGTGGACAGCTGCCTGCGGGCGACCTCCACCTCCGCCCGTAGCTGGGCCGCTTGCTCGTGAACGCCGGTCCGGTCGAGAATCTGCGAGTAAGCGAGTTCGCCTGTAAGATATCGCTCGTTCCGCTTCCCAAGGGAATGGTCTAGCACAGCCAGACCTTCACGAATCTCTGCAAGTGCCTTCTCGTTGTCTCCTGCATGGGCATAAGCATCGGCCAGCAACACCCTTCCCCATCCAACCGACGGGTGCATATCGCCGTAGGATTGTCTCCACAACGCGAGACAACGAGCATATCCCGCTACCGCCTCGCGGCTCTTCCCCTTCACGCCTGCAACCCACGCCTGAATGGAGATCATCGCGGCGCGGTCATCCGGGTTGATTGAACCAGCGAGTTCAAACTCTTCGACCGCTCGCTTCAGGTAGTCTTCTGCTTTGGCGACATGCCGCTGAGCTTGCGCAATTATCGCAAGATTGTTGTTCACAACCGCTAAACCCGCGTGGTCGCCAGATTTTTCATAAATACGAAGCGCGCTCAGCCGTAGCTTTTTCGACGTATCTAACTGTCCCATCTGGCGATAGAGCTGGCCCAAGTCATCCAGAACTGCAGCCCGACTTCTAATGTTCTGCGGATCATCGCCAAAGCATAGAAGAGCTTGCTCGTATGCACGCTGAGCCTCGGCTAAATCTTCTTGATCATCGTAAGCCAGTCCCAGCAGGTTCCACGCTTTTCCTCGCTCGAACGCGGTCAATCCGGCTGTGTGCAGAAGCAACTGGACTGCAGCAATCGCCTGCGCAGGTTGAGCGTTGCGCTCCAAGACAGATATCTCAACCAATTGCTGCTGCGCGGTGACTTGACTGAACAGCGGCGAAGCGGCTGCCAGCAACAGAAGAAGTGAATGGGTTCGATGCAGTCTCATGCGTCCTAAAATCAACGACAGCGCATTGAGTGAACAGCAGAATGCCGTATAGACTGCCGATCTTGCAGGGAGCAGCCGTCATTGTGCAGCGAAGGCCATGCTGATTTGGCATCGGCCCGACGAAATCCTTGAAGGTAGCGATCTCGGTGCATCTGATCGTATCGAGCACAACGCAACACGCTGATACACAGAAATCAGCGGAGTATTGTGATCCAGCATTTGCGATGAAATGGACACGCGTGTGGACACACTGTCGTCTTGTTTTGCAAGCCTGAATGACTCGTTCTACGCGAAATCCGTCTCTCACGGAATCAGTGTGGTCTTTGGATCTTCTGGCAAAGTGAGCGGTGGTCTCGGTGGCTGCGAAAAATCGAAGTCGCGGGTCAGATCTCCGAGTACTGGCGCATTCTCGCGAACGTCAGGCCTCGGGTCGGGACGGCCGTCGGTCTTGGGATCAATACGCGCACCGCCTAAAAAGTCGTCCTCGATGAACTTAAGGTAGGCATCGAAGCTCAACGTCTGGTGGTCGATAAACCCGCGTCGTGCATACGGGCTGATGACAATCGCGGGCACCCGTATGCCGTAGCCGAGCTTGTCGACGCCTGGCGGCGGCACATGATCGTAGAATCCACCCCAGTCGTCCCAGGCAAGGAAGATCGCGGTGTTGTCCCAGTCCGGGCTCTGCATAATCCGGTTGATGATGTGCGTTACGTAGGTTTGCCCGACGCTGACCAGGGCTGGTGGATGCTCACTGTCGCGGAAGTTGGGTGCGATCCACGAGACCGCAGGCAACGTCCCGGCCTGCGCTGCGGCGAAGAAAGCACCGAGCGGCTGGACATTCCCGACCTGCTTGTCCTGATGAACATCCCTGAACTTCGGAAGCACGTTCCAGATTGGCGGCACTCCGCCCTGCGCAGCACCCTTCCCTCTCCGCTTGGCACCAGGCTGCCTGGGGCCGCCGTCCAAGTAATAAGCCCATGAGACATGGTTGCGGTTGAGCAACCATGTGAGGTCGGTCCAACCGTAGGGTGTTTCGATATCTGGTCTAGGTCGTTTGCGTTCGATATCACTCTGGCATGTTTGCGGTTCGTTGGGGTCGGAGCACTTGGCGGACCATCCCGAAACCATGTACAAGTGCGAAGGTAGGCTGTACGAAGCGACGGGCTCGAACATGCGATCTTGCAGAACGAAGTCTTTCGCATACGTCCAATAGTTGGGAATGTCCGACTGGACGTGATACGCCATTACTCGGTTCGCTCCTGCGCCGCCGCTTTCGCCGCAGTTTGGGTCAGTCGGATTCTTGCATTGGCTCTTCACACCGACGGCAACTGCTACAAAGCCATCCATTTTGCCACCGTTGATGGCCTTGGCAGCGGCGTCAGAGGAGTGGGCCGCTCCGCCATTACGATCCTGGTGGTCAACAGATGGCCGTTCGCAGGAATTTGTGGCTGGGTTGGGGATGCACACCGCGGGCACGCCATCGCTCATGGGAATTCCGTCGGCACCCGGGAATGTCCCAAAGTAGTGATCGAATGAGCGGTTCTCCTGCATTATGACGATGACGTGGCGGATTTTGTGAATCCCGTCGTCACCAGCACTCCCCTGTCCAGCACTCCCCTGTAGAGATGCTGGCGATCGAGGGCTGACGGTTGTGGTTTGCGCACGCGCGGAGACTGTAGCTCCCGCAAAGAGGACGCACCCGGCTGCTGCTTGTAGAAAAGCTCTTGTCAGTAATCTCATTGCGGAAATTTCCCTTCAGCAAAAGGCTGTTTTCCCCGACCGCAGCACAGATCCGCAGAACAAAAACCGCGCGGCCTGTGCAATCACGTAGAAACGCATGCAATACATCAGTTCCTCATGTGGAACGGCCTGTTTGCGCGGCAAGCTGCTCCAGACTCAATAGCCAAGAGGTGGCGGCGGGGGACCGGGATGGATGATCCGGTCATACCCGTTGCGGAAGCCGTGCTGGTATTCTTCGAATGCTGGCGGAGGTACTGGCGGATTGCGGAAGCGCGGGTGGCGAGCGACATCCGGCGGCCTTCCCTCACGAATGTCGCGTTGCGCCGCTGCTGCACCGTCATGAAAACCCTGACGAGCACTCTCGGTAAAACGATGGCGGTGGCGGGTAATAGAAGACCGCCGGGGCCGGACGGGGATGAGAACATCCAGCAAGCATTATCGGTATCAGCAACATTGCCAGACCGAAAAGTTCTTCATGCCACTTCCTTCGCTCCTGAAGAGTAGGTCTTAAGCCACATGAAATAGCAGTGGATACGTAAAGATGGTTAGTTCCGGTTGCCGATCCCGCCGCTCGTGCGGGTTCACGACCTGGCCCAGCAGGCCCTTCGCCTTCTGAGCTATGCCGGGACTGTCTAGCTCTCGTCGTGGAGATGCCGAAATTGGTACAAGCGTAATCGCGAGAGGACTATCTGGGCGCCCTTTGTGCATCGTGCTTCTGGTTGTAGATACGGCGATTATTTCGGTTCTGTTGCCGGTTTACCTGACCTCTCTCCTGCGGGCTAAGCGTGCCTCCGTTAGCCTGCCGTTCGGTATGAATTTTCTGGTTCAGGTTCGCCTGGCGACCCTCAAGATGCTGTGTTTCGCGCGCATTCAGCTGGCCCGAGGCAACACCATTTGCAATGCGTCCTTGCTGGTTGTAGCGCCGTCCGTTCACCCTATTCATTGCCGTCGTCGTGGGCCTACCATTATTTGCAGAGGCCAACTGATTCCGGTCTTGACTCGCCGCCTGCTGGTGCGACAGCTGATTGGCTGTTGGCTGGAAGCGCGTCTCACGCATCGCGGCCTGCTCCTGCGAGGTGGGCTGCGCCGTGACCCCGCCAGGACCATTGAAGCTCGCGTGATTATTCACCACAGTTGTGTTGTTGATCACCGTCCGGTTGACATAGGTGTTGTGGATGACTGTTGTATTCACGTTTGTGACCGCGGTGTTGTAGTGGAATGCATCACCCTGCCAAGCGCCACCCACAAATCCTCTGCCAACATAGCCAAAGCCATAATTGACGCCGCCGTAGAAGCCGACGTGCGGACCCCAATAGCCAGCATGCCAGCCATATAAGCCGCCGGCAAAACCCCAGTATCCCGGCGTCCAAAGAACTCCAGGACGCGGTGGAGCAACCCACACACCAGGAACCCAGTAGTAGCCTGCGGGGCCATACGCCCAATAGCCCGGAGTCCACAGGAAACCGGAGGTTGGGCACGGCGGCTGTGCGTACACAGGCAGCGCCGGAGGCGCCAGCCGTATTGAGACACCTATGCCAATCTGTGCAAAAGACGCTATAGGCGCTGCACATAGCAGCAGTGTGAGGAAAAGGTTGCGTAATTTGGTAAACCTGCCCATATCTACACTCGCTTGCCGCATCCGGCATATTTCTTTAGCAATGCCCTGCTCTTCATCTATTTTGAGGGAGCGCCCGATTGCTGTTGCATGCGCTGCTGTCTGCGAGCGCGTTGGTCCTGCTTCATTTGTTCGTACTGCTGCTTTTGCGTATCGCTCAGCACTGCTTCGATTCGGCTATCGCTGTCCTGGCGAATGCCACGCATCTTCCCCTCTCTGTCCTTCGGCGCGAGTGTGGTGTCAGAGAGAACACTCTGAACCTGTTGCTGACGATCTGCGAGGATGGGTTCGATCTTGGCCCGCTGATCTGGCGTCAGACCCAGCTTCTTTGCCATGATCCCGGCTTGCCGCTTTGGGTTCGGAGCATGGCGCGCCGGTGTAGCCGAGGGGGACTGAGACGACGGATATGGAGAAGCTGTCGATGGCTGGCTTGCCCCTGCCGGTGGTTGCGTTTGATCTTGAGCCAAAGCACCACGAAAGAACCCGACCAGTAGAGCGGCGCTCAGCGCAAAAGAGGGGGACAGGATCCGCATGCAAATACTCCTTAAAATTGAGCATCAGTGAAAATTGAGCATCAGTGCTCGATGCACTCTTTCCATGCAGACACCACAAGTGAAGTGAGGTTGCGGTTACCTCGGATTTTGCGCAGGAGAACTTTGTCTTCGCGCCCCATGGCCTTCAGGTGAGACTATCGTTCACTGTCGCGCCCCCTTGAGAGCTACATAATACAAAATATCGCGTTCGATCTGGAGCCCAAGTGGATTCCCGAGTGGCACCTCCGCGAGACGCGGGCGCAAACTCTCAAGATCGTCGCTCCTGTCGGATGGCTTCCAGTGCTGTAGGCGTGAAGTTCGCTGCGCCTTCGATTCATGATCGCCTCGGCCATGAGCGAACGGGCCGAGTTCCCGCTGTTCGATCGCGCAACTCTTCACGAACAGCAGGTTGGGCCCCAGCAAGCCTTCGGAGCTGCGGCTCGCGGCTTAATCGCGTAAACCTTCACACTCGCTGCCGCCGTGTTGACGTCGTACTGTGAGAGAAGCGTTGCCAGATCCTCGTGGAGCGAAGCCGGCGCGGGAGTGCAATAGGGCTCCTCGGTGATTTTCAGGGGATTGCTCGCGTCCATTACTGGTGAGCAGCAACCGGCTTGGTTCTCGACCTTGGCATACGCGTTCAGGTCCGCGCCGCTGTCCACGATCTCCACGTGCTCGAATCCCGCGGCGAGCAGACCGTTGCGGTAATCGTCGATCTTGATGGCTCCGGCGATGCACCCGACGTAGGCGGCAATACTTTGGGCGACGGCCTCCGGGAGCTCGTGCTTCAGCGCGATGTCGCTGACCGCAACCCTCCCACCAGGTTTCAAAACGCGAGCAATCTCGCGGAAGACGGCCGGCTTGTCGGGAGCTAGGTTCAGGACGCAGTTGCTGATGACGCAGTCGACCGAATCGTCAGGGAGCGGAATCTGGTCGATGGTCGATAGATAGAACTCAACATTCTGATAGCCACCCGCTCCGGCATTGGCTCGCGCCCGCTCGAGCATGGACGGTGTCATGTCGATCCCGATGGCGCGGCCTTCCGGTCCAACCATCTTCGACGCTAGAAAGACATCCAGGCCACCGCCGGAACCGAGATCGATCACCACCTCACCCGGATTGAGATGAGCGGTTGCAGTAGGATTGCCGCAAGACAGGCCCATGTTGGCCTCTGCAGGAATCGAGGTCAGCTCCTCGGCGGTATACCCGAAGGCCTCCGCTACGGCCTTCACGCCTGCATGATCGCTCGATAGCGTGCTCTCCGCCACCGCTCCATATTTCGACTTCACCGACTCTAGTAGTTGTTCTGCCATTACGTCTCCTAAACATATATGCAGTGCCGACTATATCCATTGCTAACACATTCGTCAATGCGTATAAATAAGGTATGGCAGGAAAACAGTCACCGTTCAATGTGGAGCTCTTCTTTCAGGCGCTCGGCGATAATACTCGTCTCCGTCTGCTTAACCTCATGGGAGAGCAGGAGATTTGCGTCTGCTACTTCGTGGAGATTCTGGAGCAGGGGCAGCCGAAGGTATCCCGGCACCTGGCCTATCTACGTCGCGCTGGAATCGTAGCGGCTCGACGCGAGGGCAAGTGGATGCATTACCGGATCGTCATGCCGCCGGACATCGGGGCCGCTCAGGTGCTGCATCAGACTTTGGCCTGGTTGAAGGAGGACCGGCGCATGCAAATCGATCGAGCGCGTCTGTCGAAAGCTTGCTGCAGCCCCGCGAAGTTCACCGCTCTTCAGGGTGCGCCTTTACCAACTCTCATCGATTTTCCCGCCCCACCCGAAGCTGGATAGCCATGCCCAGCACGCCCTACACGCAGGGCCAGGCCTGCGCTCCGCTCTAGCACTTGGTGGGCACGTAGGTCTGTCATGGTACTGACAAGCACGGGCAGATGAGAATACTCTCCGCCACTATCTGCTGTCTGGTCCGGGCGACGTAGAGCAGCCATTGCTCCTTGTTTATGGCGTACTTTGTTTATGACGTACCTTTCGGCGGCGGCGTAGCTTGGGCGGTTTATTACGGAACGCTCAGTTCGGCCTGCCCACGATACTGTAGCCCTCCTCTCCGGAAGAGCAAAATGTCAGAGCTGATACACTTGATGTCAACGTGAAATGGCTGCATCAATTTGGAGCAACTGTGCTCTTGCTCATCTCTTGCGTGGCTCCTGCAATGGCTTGCATGCAGCCTAATGTGCAGATGAGCGCACAAGAGCGTGCCTGCTGCCGCATGATGAAGAGTCATTGCGGTGAAATGCAGATGTCTGCCTCGCATGGGTGCTGTCACAAGACGTTGCAGAGCGTCCAGGACAACGCGCTTAATGCTAAGACGGTAATGCTGCAGCCAGTCGCAGCTATCGCCGGGAGTTTCATGGAATTCGAACTCGCGGCCCCGAATCCGACCTTTAGTCGATGGCTGGAACGCCCGGAACACTCTCCCCCTCAGTCCTCGTCCGCTGTAGTCTCCATCCTTAGAGTCTAGAACTCCTTCTCGTGTTTTGTTCGAGCTGCGCATTCGCGCGCTCGTACCCAAACAGTTATCGAGACAGGAGATTGCTCCATGAAGGTGGCCTTACATTGGTCCGCCGTACTGGTGCTGGTAACCGGTGTGACTGCGTTTGCGCAGGCTACGTCGGCTTTGCCGACACCACTTGCTCAATTGATCGCTGAAGCCGAGGCGAACAACTCACAGATATCCGCTGCGGACCATGCCTGGAGAGCTGCGGCTCATGTGGCCCAGCAGATCACGACGCTGCCAGACCCCAAATTCACGGTGCAGCAGTTCAGTGTCGGCAGTCCTAAACCGTTCGCCGGTTACACCAACAGCAACTTCGCATATATCGGCATCGGCGCCTCCCAAGAGTTGCCCTATCCAGGAAAACTGCGGCTCCGCGGGGAGGTTGCTGAACGGGAAGCCGATGCCCAACAAGCAGAGATTGAGGTGACCAGAACCGGTGTGGCCGATGCCGTGAAGTCGGATTACCTGCAGCTCGCCTATCTGCAACAGACTCTCGGCATCTTGCAGCGAAACGAATCGGTGCTGGGGCAGCTCATTCAGGACGCTCTCGCGCACTACCAAGTCGGACAGGGCATGCAACAGGATGTGCTGCATGCGCAGATTGAACGAACAAAAGTCGTTCGTGAGATCACGGTGCACCACCAGGAAATGGGCAAGCTCGAAGCTCACCTAAAGGGGCTTCTGCAACGAGATCAGGATTCAGCTGATGTCAGCCCTGAAGCGCTGACGGAAAGCCCAATGACGGTGAGCTCCGCCGAGCTGCTCGCTTTGGTCCGTCAGCATAACCCCGAAGTCCAGGCAGACGAGAGCTCCATGCGCAAACAGGACGCGCGGCTTGCATCCGCAAAGCGAGAGAGCAAGCCAGACTTTGAGCTTGGTTACATGTACCAGAACACCGATCGCAAATACCGCGACTACTACATGCTGACTTTTGACGTCCGGTTCCCGCGCAAGAAACGGGTCAATGCAGAGGTCGCCGAGGCTGCTGAGATGCTGGGGCAATCGAAGGCGACACTCGACGCGCAGTTCCAACAGCAAATCGCAGCGACGCAGCAAGCTTATGTCCAGGCGGCGAGCGATGCTGAACTCCTGAAGGAGTATCGCGAAGGACTCCTTCCGCAGTCCGACGCAGCCTATCGTGCAACATTAAGCGCATACGCGTCGAATCGTGAGCAGTTCACACATGTTCTCCAGTACTTTACCGATCTCCTAGATCTCAAGCTCGAGTTTGCCAAGACTATTGCAGACCACGAGATGGCGTTGGCCCACCTCGAATCGCTGACAGGAGCGACACTGCGATGAACAAATATGTCTTGAGAACCTCTCTCGTCTGGTTCCTCATTTTCGCAGCCCCGATCGGAATTCTGTTGTACCGCTCTGGCGCGATCAAACCGCGATCTGACCGATCTAACCCAAACGTTACACCCGCATCCGGGCAAGTGCAGCCGGAAGCCGCTGGACCGGCGCCGACGGGCTCAACGTCTAAGTTGACGACGCCGGATCAACCTATGCGCGAGCTAAGCACTGCCGCTGCCCCTCTGGCGCCAGTACAACTCACGCCGGAGCGCATGCAAAGCATCGGGGTGAAGATAGGCACAGTCGAGTACAAGCAGGTGAGCGACGATATCCGCGCGACAGGAAACGTAGATATCAATGAACGCTTAGTGTCTTATGTGCAGGTTCGTTTTTCAGGCTACATTCGCAAGGTCTTTGCCAATGCCACCTATCAACATGTGCGAGCAGGCCAGCCCCTTTTCACCATCTATAGCCCTGATCTGGTGGCGACGCAGCAGGAGTTCCTACTCGCGAGGCAGAACCAAAGAGCGCTTGATGCAAGCACCGTCGACGGTGTCGCGTCCGGAGCGGATGCACTTGCAGCAGCAGCCGAGCAGCGGCTTCAGCAGTGGGAGATACTTCAAAGCGAACTGAACAAGCTGAAGGTCAGCGGCAAGCCTATCACTGACCTCACCATCAACTCGCCTGTTTCCGGGTATATCACGGAGCGTAATGCTCTGCCGAATATGTATGTAGAGCCGTCGACTCGCCTCTACACGGTTGCCGATCTATCGCGCGTATGGGTGTACGCGCAGGTATTCCAGCAGGACGTGGGCCGCCTCAAACCGGGCGATACGGGGCAGATCACCGTGAATGCTTACCCAGGGAGAATGTTCACGGGTCGCATCGAGGAGATCCTGCCGCAGGTCGATATGGCGACGCGCACAGTGCGCGTGCGATTGGCGATCGCAAATCCTGGCCTCAAACTCAAGCCGGGCATGTTTGTGAATGTTGATCTAAAGGCAGGTATGGGGCGGGCACTCGTTATACCAGCCTCGGCAGTTCTGCAATCAGGCATGCGGCAATTTGTATTCCTCGACCAGGGCAATGGCAACCTCCAACCGAAGGACATTACTCTCGGACCCAGAGCTGGCGACGACTTCATCGTCCTGAACGGATTGAAAGAGCACCAGCAGGTCGTGACTTCCGCCAATTTCCTCATCGACTCCGAAAGCCAGTTGCAGGCTGCCGCTGGATCGTTCGTACCACTCTCTCCTGGCGTAGGAGCGACAACGCCGCAGGGCGGCAAACCGGAGCTCTTGCAGCCGAAGGTCGAGTTGTCCACCGAGCCAAATCCAGCACAGCGAGGTAACAACGTCCTTCGGGTAAAGGTCGCTGATCCGAGCGGAGCTCCTGTCACTGGGGCTGATGTGACGGTCAAGTTCTATATGTCAGCTATGCCAGCAATGGGCATGGCAGCTATGGACATGACCACGAAACTGAGCGGAAAGGGCAACGGCATGTATGAGGGCAACGGAAAGCTCGACTCCGGCGGCACCTGGCAAGTCACGATCACAGTTCAGAAGAATGGTCAGACCATTACGACGAAGCAGCTGCGCGTCAACGCAACGGGAGGTATGTAGACATGATCTCCCGAATCATAGAAACGTGTGCCCGCAATCACTTTCTTGTTTTCACCGGGGTGTTATTGCTTACGCTTGCCGGAATCTGGTCCCTGAAGCACGTACCCCTCGACGCACTGCCGGACATTTCAGATGTGCAGGTTATCGTGCATACGAATTGGGCCGGAGAACCGCCTGATGTTATTGAGGATCAGATCACGTATCCCATTGTGACCAGTTTGCTCGCCGCGCCGCACGTGAAGGCAGTGCGTGCCCAAACGATGTTTGGCGATTCATATGTGTTTGTCGTTTTTCAAGATGGCACAGATCTTTATTGGGCTCGTTCACGGGTTATTGAGGATCTGCAGCAGATCAGTGGCAGACTGCCGGCCAACGTTCATCCTGTCATCGGTCCAGACGCAACGGGTGCAGGCTGGGTTTACGAGTACGCAGTCGTCGACAGGAGTCACAACCTTAATCTGGCCGACTTGCGGACTCTGCAGGACTGGCACCTGCGATACGCCCTTGAGACCGTTCCGGGAGTGGCCGAAGTGGCGACCATCGGAGGCTTCGTCAAGCAATACCAAGTGCAACTCGATCCTAACAAGTTGCTCGCCTACGGCATTCCGCTTTCGATAGTGATTGACCGCGTCAAGGCAAGCACGAATGAGGTCGGAGGTCGTGTGCTTGATCTAAGCGGCGCACAATACATGATTCGTGGCCTGGGCTATTTGCACTCACTGAACGGTCTGTCCATGGTCGCGGTTGGCAGCAAGAATGGAACTCCAGTTCTATTGCGAGATTTGGGCACTGTGAGCTTCGGTCCGGACATCCGCGAAGGCGTCGCGGAATGGAATGGTGAAGGAGAGACCGTCGGCGGCATCATCGTCATGCGCCAGGGCATGAATGCGCTGAGTGTGATTCAAGGAGTCAAAAATAAGCTGCACGAGATCGCCCCTTCCCTACCCCCGGGAGTCGAGATCTTTCCTGGGTACGATCGATCTGAGTTGATCCATGCTTCGATCAAGACCTTGCAACGAGATCTACTCGAGGAAGCGGTCATTGTCAGTCTCGTCATCATTGTCTTCCTGTTTCACTTTCGTTCAGCGCTGATCGCGATTTTCGCCCTCCCCATTGCTGTGCTGATCTCCTTCATTCCCATGTATCTGCTCGGCGTCTCGTCGAACATCATGTCACTGGGAGGCCTCGCGCTCGCCATCGGCGTGTTGGTGGATGCGTCGATCGTGATGGTGGAAAATGGCTATCGGCATCTTTCAGAGCGACTAGAGCACGATATAAGACCAGTGTCAGAATCGGAACGACGACAGATCCTGATCAACGCCGCGAAACAGGTCGGCCCGGCACTCTTCTTTTCGCTGCTCATTATTGTGGTCTCGTTTCTGCCTGTGTTTCTGCTTGAGGCACAAGAGGGCCGAATGTTCCGCCCGCTTGCCTGGACCAAGACCCTGGCCGTAGGATCTTCTTCAATTCTGGCCATCACTCTCGTTCCCGTGCTGATGGTCATGTTCATACGTGGGCGCCTGCGCCCCGAAAACGCCAACCCGGTCTCGCGCATCACGCAGGCGCTGTATCTCCCCGTCTTACGTTTTTGTCTTCGGCATCGCAAGCTCACCCTCATCGTCAATCTACTCTTCTTGCTGGTCACGTTTCCATTGGCGCTGCGCCTTGGAAGCCAGTTTATGCCTCCTCTTTTTGAGGGAGCTACGCTGTACATGCCAACGGCACTTCCAGGTCTGGCGATCGGCCAAGCAAAATCGCTGCTTCAAGAACAAGATCGAGTGCTCCGCAGCTTTCCCGAGGTGATGAGTGTGTTCGGCTCAGCAGGCCGCTCAGACAGCGCGACAGATAATGCCCCACTTGATATGTATGACACCACTGTCATGCTGAAACCGCGCGACCAATGGCCGGCCGGAGTAACCTACGACACCTTGATCCAGCAGATGAACGACAGGCTTCAGTTCCCCGGCCTGTCGAACACCTGGACCATGCCGGTAGAAAACCGCCTCGATATGGAGTTGACCGGGATCAAAACGCCGCTCGGCCTTAAGGTCCAAGGAGAAACTGTCGATGGCATTCAGGATCTTGCTTCCCGCATACAAAATGCTCTCACTGGAATGCCGCAAATCCGATCCATCTTCACTGAGAAAATTGCTCAAGGCTTCTACGTCAACGTCGATGTGAATCGGGAGGAAGCGGCCCGGTACGGCCTCACGATCGCCGATGTACAAACCGCGGTAGCGTCCGGCATCGGTGGACAGAATATCGCGGAAAATATCGAGGGTCGAGAACGTTACCCGATCAGCGTCCGTTACCAACGAGACTTCCGGGACAACATTGATCAGATGCGTGGTGTCCTGATCGGCACCCCATCGGGTGCACAGATTCCCTTAGGGCAGGTAGCACGTATCGCCTATTCTCATGGCCCAGCGATGATCAGGGACGAAGACGGGAAGCTGACCGGATACATCTATATCGACCTGAAGAATAGCGATTATGGTGGGTTCGTCGGAGCCGCAACGAAACTTCTGCACGACAGATTGGCTCTTCCAGCTAATTACTCTTATCAGTGGTCGGGGGAGTATGAATTTGAGTTGCATGCAAAGCAGCGCCTCAAATTGATTTTGCCGATCGTCTTCTTCATCATTTTCTTGCTGCTTTATCTGGTATTCCACTCAGTGACAGAAGCCCTTGTGCTAATTTTTCCCACAGTCTATGCGATGTCGGGAGGACTGCTCCTGCAATGGCTCCTCCACTACAACTTCAGCGTGGCCGTGGCTGTTGGATATATCGCCCTGTTCGGCATTGCTGTTGAAACCGGTGTGGTCATGGTGCTGTACCTGCATGAAGCACTCGAGCACAAACTAAGTACAGGTAAGCTCCTGACGAAAGAAGACATCCAGGCAGCGGCGATTGAAGGTGCTGTGCACCGTCTACGGCCAAAGTTGATGACGGTGTTCGCCGTGCTGGCGAGTCTTGCGCCGATTCTTTGGGAGTCGGGCATCGGCTCAGACGTAATGAAGCCGATTGCTGCACCCATCGTCGGAGGCATGATCACCTCAACCATCCACGTCCTGATTCTGGTGCCGGTCTTCTTCGTCATGATCAAAGAAAGGGCTTTGCAACGAGGAGAGCTGGTGCCCGCGACTGTTCGAGATGCACATCCAGAAACAGCGAAAATTCATGGCGCGAGGGACCTCGCATCATGACGCAATGAAGATCAATGCTCCCTCTCACCATGCTGACCGCGAGGGTCTTTGAATGGCTGATCATCGACGTCCCGAAATGGCGCGCTATCTCTCGGCGTATGGTGTCAATATGCGCGGCCTGCTATGCCACAGCTGCGAGCAGAGACTGTGCAGGTAGAGATGCAGTAAATCCGATCCTGCCATGCGCGGATCAAGTGTTGCCAGGTTAGCAGATTCGGCGTGATGATGTGGTTCCATCCGAGCCTGCCGTCCTTCAGTCCTTGCTGGTACTGAATGCCGATAACGTCGCATCCGAACTCGTCGGCAATACGTACGGCGGCAATATACATCTTGCAGTACAATCTCTAATTCCACCGGGATTGATACGATGATATTGGAACTCATTATCTCGTTTCGTTTAATAGCGTCCGTAACGATTGGTTGGTTTCTAGTTTAGCCTGCTTCCAGGCGCTTGAATCGGGCATACGCCTCATGCCAAGCATTGCTCAGTCGCGGTTCAAACGAGATGCACTCGATGGACGCGGCAAGCGCCGATCGTCCTGCCTGAATATCTGGCAGATGGCCGGTAGCGATGGCCTGCAGCATGACATTACCCAGCGCGGAAGCCTCCACCGGCCCGGCTACAACTAGACGATTGCAAGCATCTGCTGTCATCTGACAGAGGAAAGCATTCAGAGAGCCGCCCCCAACTATCCGCAATGTCTGCAGCTCCCTGCCGGTTAATAACTCCAACGACTCCAAAGCCGATCTGTACTTGAGACTCAGGCTCTCAAAGGCGCAGCGCGCAATTTCGCCGATTGTTGCTGGAACTGCCTGACCCGTGGCCTGACAGTAACGGCAAATTGTATCGGGCATATTGGTCTGCACCTGTAATCGTCCGTCGTTTGGATCGAAAAACCTCTGTAGTGGCTTCGCCGCAAGTGCGGCTTGAACAATATCACCCCATCGATAGTACTGGCCTTGCAACTTCCAGTGCTGCATACACTCTTGCAGAATCCAGAGCCCAGTAACATTCTTCAGCAACAGGACCGCACCATCTGCTCCACCTTCGTTTGTGAAGCGCAGTTTCCTCGCCTCCTCTGAAGTGTTCTGCTCCGCGATCTCAACACCGATAAGGCTCCATGTTCCGCTGCTAATAAAAGCGCTGCTCGCGTCCATATTTGGAATAGCAGCAACTGCACTTGCCGTATCGTGTGAAGCCACAGCAATGGCCGGAATCGGCTTCTCAAAACCACAGTGCCGCAGCACATTCCCCCGGACTGGCGATACAACTGTGCCCGGCGAGATCACCTTCGGAAATAGCAAGGTAGATATGCCAACGCGACTAAGTACTTTATCGGCCCATCTGCTTTCTGTCAGCGAATACATCTGCGTGGTAGTCGCCTCGGTGTATTCAATGCTCTTCTCCCCGGTCAAGAAATAAAGAAAAAGATCGGGAATCATAAGCAGCTTGTCGGCCCAAGCAAGCTGGACATCTTTTCTCAGCACCATGCTGTAAAGCTGGAAGAGAGTATTGATCTCCATCGTCTGCGTGCCGGTTGCGGCAAACACCTCGCGCTCCGCAATGATTCTAAATAAACGCTCCGACATACCCTGCGTTCTGCAATCCCGATAATGAAAAGGGTTTCCAATGAGGCGTCCAGACTTATCCAGCAAGGCGAAATCAACTCCCCATGCATCCACCCCGATACCGTCCGGATAGCCCTCAAAGCGCACATGATACTTGGTCATCCCCTCCTGCAGATGGCTCCAGATTCCAAGCACATCCCAGTAAAGCCCATCCCCTACACTCACTCCTTTATTCGGGAATCGATGCAGCTCTTCTAGTGAAAACCGTCTGCCATCCCACAGGCCCACCATCACTCTTCCGCTGGATGCTCCCAGATCGGCTGCCAGGAATCTAGCTTGGCGACTCATGCATTCTTTTCAACAAATTGCACGATCTCTGCTGTTATCGTGGACACAAGCTGCTCAATCTCTTCCTTCTTCTGTGATAGCGCGCTGCTATTACGAGCAGTTGTATTCAGAGTTTGCAGTGACTGTGCCATCTTAACCACATTCCCCGGAATAGGTTCGGCCTCTAGCGGCAGCCGCGCGTCGGGCAATCCCAGCTTCTTCTTAATCGCTAGCAACTCGGAGATCTTATGCGCGGGAATCTCGTTAAGATGAGACTTTAACTGCGATGCGATCATCACTGTCTTGCAGTATGTATCGATCACCTCTGCATACCACTCCGCATGAGTAACCGTATCCGCCCAGCACACGATGCCGTGATTCGCCAAAAGAATGGTGTTATGCTGCTTCACCATCGGCAGAATCGTGCTCGCAAACTCCATCGTGCCTGGCGTTTCGTAAGGCGCTAGAGCGACCGGCCCGATAAACACCTCTTGCTCCGGCAAAAGATCGCCCTGTGGCACGACCCCAGCAATGGCATGTGCCGTTGCATAAGGAGGATGACAATGGATGACCGCTTTAGCTCTTGGAACTGCCTTATAAATTTCCAGATGCAGAAGAATCTCGCTGGTCTGCGCTCTATTGCCGCAGATCTGCCGGTTCTCCAGGTCGACGAGCGAGAGGTCTTCTATCCGAAGATCGCCCTTGCTACAAAGCGTCGGAGTGCATAGGACGTACTTCGGCGACACGCGAGCCGAGATATTGCCTCCGTTGCCGTCCACATACTGCCTCTCCCAAAGCTTTCTGCCGGTCCGTACGATCTCCTGTTTGATCGTATTCGCCATCGGAGAATCAAAAAGCTGCAACGGCTCGTCCGGCAAGGACGAAATGTCGTCGCGGGCAACGAAGCACTCCATAATGGCTCTGCGAACAGTTGCAGCAATGAAATCTGGCGTTGAATTCTTCATAGGCTGACTCTCGGTGAAGGTTGAAAAAGACCTCTCCCACACGAACCTCTAATTGTAGAGATATATGCAGTTTCGTGTCGGGAACGTCCATGCACCAGGGACTACGGAACGCTGCATCCACCTTTCAGCATGACACCGGCGCCGTCCGGCATTGTGTTCACTAACGTCTCGGCAACGAAGACTCTCAGCCCACTCGAGCACAAGCGTGAATCATCTCGAAGGAATCTTGTGCGCGCAACTGCCGACGGGTTCAGCGAAGATCACCTGAGGCGAGTAGGTGCGAAGTTTTTAGCCGTACTCACCATATCGAAGAGCCTGCAGCAAAGCAGCCATGGGTGACCTCTGCAACTGGAGCCCACTACCACCATTCACGCTTAATGGGCGGAGCGTTGCCACTCATGCATGTACCTCGATCTGGAGCGCATTGCCTTCGTGCAGCGTCACCGGATCGGCAAAGCGCAGCACGCTCCGGTCTCCATGTCTGTCCATTGTGTGCGTGAGCGTTCTATCAGTGAGTCGCACGGAGGAAGCAGCGCCTGCTGCCTTAATCTCGCATGAGCGACACGGCAGGATGCCGGAGAGAACCTCCAGAGTGAACACGGTGCTGCTCCCGCTGGATCGTGCATAGGAGAACGTGCCCCAACCAGTTCCCGTCGCCCATAAGCAGTGAAACTTATCATGAGGTAGCCGGGGTACGGCAACGACCGACGCCTGCACGCCGTCGTATATAAATCCGCTCAGGGCGACGTGGCTCGTCCAGGAGGCCATGGCGCGAGCGTAATGATGTCCGCACTCGGCTTCGTCCCAGGGATTGCGTTGTTCGCCGTCATACCGGGAGCGGATATTGCCTATGCATTCGATGCCCTCGGAAACCATTCCAGAGAAAATCATCAGCGCGGCTGCGGCGTGCTCAAGGCCCGTCCACGCTTCCGCATAGTACGGAAAGGGAATGCGAGGGCGCGGCGAGTCGGCGTAGTCGCAGACGACCATGGCCGCTTCATCATTCAGAGCAAATGTCCGCTCCACGCTGTTGTGATCTAAGAGAGTGCGCTTGTAGTTGAAGCGGTAGAGGGAGACGAGCGTGGAGCGGACATGCTCGGGAGAGAGCAGTGGACCGAGACCGGCCACTTCCGCGAGATATTGTCCGATCAGTTGATCGATCAGGCATCCCTGGCCTACCTGGTACTGGGGATGCTCGGTATCCTCAGAGCCCATGTCGCTCTGGAGATGCGGGGCGATCTGAGACTGGTGGTACCCGACGATGTTCTGAATAAAAAAGTTGCCATTGAACAGATTGGCATCAATCCAACGGCTCCCTTGGTCAAAGAGCTTTCTGTATTGATTGGCCGAGGTATTGTCGCCGAGTGCGCGCGCCATCTCCTCGCAGGCGCGCAATGCTCCGAGATACCAGATGCTGCACATGGGATTGGGGCCGTAAAACTCAACGTCGTAGGTGTTGTGCTGGACGCCCGTCAGTACTCCCTGACGACCGGCGTCCCATCCTCCGGGCTCCCAGGCAAACGCAATCGCCTTTTGTATGCGCGGCCACATAGCCCGCGCCCACGAGTTGTCTCCGGAGAGCTTCCAGTCAAGAAAGGCATGGATGATCTGACCCATCTGGCCGTCGGCGGCCGCGAAGCCGAACCGTGCGTATCCGTCCGGGAGGAGCTGGCGAAAACGCATTCCCCCGGCATCGTCCATGGAATATCCGAAAGAAGCTTTGCGGAGAGACCGCGCGAAGGAGGGAAAAAGGAAGGTGGTCGCCGTTTCGTAATTCCAGACATGGGTGCAGTTTCCGAAGCAGCAGCCAATGGCATCGTCGCTTCCTTCAAAGCCGTGAAACTCGCCGTCTGCAGTGCGGAAGCATGTAGTTGAAGCCAGGGTGGAAAGATTAGCGCTGGCAGCCTCCTTCACTACTCCGGGTAAAGTGCTCTCCCGGAGAGTCTTCGCAAACAGGCGAGTTCGGCTCTCAAGTCGGTCCAGATTTTCCGCGGTATACTGCGCCACACCCCATGCGTCCTTGAACCGCGTGGCGTAGTAGTTACCGATGACCGTCTTCCCTTTTCCCTCCGGGGCCGTCCAGCCGCACCAGTCGGGCGTTCGATTCGGGAAATGCCAGGCCATCACAAAAGTAAAAGCTGCACTCTGGCCGGGGGCGATGCTGCGCTGCTGGCACAGAGCGGCAACGCCGTTGTGCGGATCGGGTTCGGCGCCGAGTTCGCCGGCCGCGGAGAAGGCATCCCAAAACAACATCGGTGAGTTCCACCAACGGCCCTTGGGCCAACCCTGCCAGTGAGTTAGGTGGATCTCAGCTGCTGGGACAGCGGCCAGGGTAAAGCTGCCGGACATAGGATCGTCGCCGGCCAACCCTGGATTGCTCATAAGAAATCCGGCCAGCTTGGGGCCGTCTTGATATTGATTGCGTCGCTTATCCTGCGGCTGTGCTGAGCCCCTGGGAAGGGGACTGACCATCACTGGATTATCGATGGAAAATACGATGCCAACCTTTGCTGCGGAAGACCGATGATTGGTCACGCGATAGCGCAGTATAGTCACCGGTAAGCCCGAATCATCAGGGTCATGTGGGATGAACGGGGAAAACGCATCCAGCTCTGCGGAGACGGGAAGCGTGGGGTCCTGAAAATCTATATGCGCGAGAGGATACTCTCCTGTAAATTCCGCTGACTCCAGACGGCTTAATCCCGGCACATTGTTCGACCCCAGACCATTCTCGCCCTGATACGGAGGGAGGATGCGTGCTTCCAGCACACGAGCAACGGGTTTTGCTTTGCCCGACTGCACCCAGATCGCTGGAAAGGCATAGTGCGGCGAAAAGCCCTGATTTGGACGGTTGAAAATCTCCCAGTCGCGCAGTTGTCCGCGCCCTCCGAGGCCGAGGCTGCCGGCCGCGACCCCTCCCAGCGGAAAGGAGATCATCTTGAGCTCCTGCCCGCGGAAGACGCGCGGATACGAGATGTCTGCGTGCGCTTTTTTCTGGCGGACGGTTGTTCCGCCAGAGGCCGGTGAATCGGCAAAAGTAGGCCAGCCTCGCACCTGAGTGGCCGCACCGACTACTCCGGCCGCCTGCTTCAAGAATGATCGGCGTGGCAGCTTACCGTTTTTGCTCATCTTTCCTCCCGAGGTACTCACTTGGATGCTATCCCTCCTGAATGCGAACTGTGCTGCTTCATGGCTTTGCGCAGTTCATGTTCTGAGGCTTCGCTCCAGTATTTCCAATCCAGCCGGAGAAAACAGACGTGTATGGCATGGCGAGGGTAATCTTCAGAATGAGAACATAAAATGTCTTTCTTGATTCAGCAAGCATCTTGATAAGCTGCTCGTGCGGAAGTGAGTCTACAAGCAGGGAGCCAAGTGTCGCGCGCATTTGACAGCGGATGGCGACCTTGAACTCGAGGTGCGGGCGTGACCGAACATACTGCCGTTGCAAGACCATGGATTGTCGTGGTTGGTGGCTTTCTTGGCGCCGGGAAAACTACTCTACTCCTCGCCGCAGCGCATGAGCTGGAAAGGCGCGGTCTGCGCAGCGCTGTGATCCTGAACGATCAGGGGGAGGCCTTAGTCGATACCGAGTACGCGGCGCTCCATGGACTAGAGCGCGGAGAAGTTACCGGAGGATGCTTCTGCTGCAGATTTTCCGAGCTGGTTCACGTTATGGATCAATTGTGTGAGCACTCACCTGACGTAATCTTTGCCGAACCAGTCGGCAGCTGTACTGATATCTCGGCCACAACCCTCCAGCCATTGCGCGAGTACAGCGAAACCTACCGCCTTGCTCCCTTTACGGTATTGGTTGATCCCCAGCGAGCGAATGAGTTGCTTCGCGACGATGCCGAACCGCATCTCAGCTTTCTTTTTCGTAATCAGCTGGAGGAAGCCGACGTGGTCTGCTTCACCAAGTCCGATATCAGTCCGGTTTATCCTGATATCCAGGCCCAGCATGTGCGGCAAGTTAGCGCCAAAACAGAGCAAGGTGTTGCCGCATGGCTTGATGAAGTCCTGTCGGGAAGTCTCTCGGCAGGGAGCAAAATCCTCGACATCGACTATGAGCAGTATGCTCGCGCCGAGGCCGCGTTGGCATGGCTGAACCTTCAGATTAGAATTCAACCCACAGAACCACTCTCAGGGGCGATGATCCTGGGACCCTTACTCGACGGCTTGGATGCCGATTTCACCGCGGCTGGAATTTCCATCGTTCATCTCAAGGCAATCATTCATTCTCCGACGGGATTTCTGAAAGCTGCAATCTGCGCGAACGGTCAGCAACCAGCTGTCGAAGGCGCGCTCGACGCATCTCCCGCATCGCAACATGACCTGCTTCTGAATCTCAGGGCTGTAGGAGCGGCTGCACAGGTACGTGAGATTGTGGAACAGAGTCTTAGCAACATGCATACCGGGCTAACAGATCTACAGATTACGTGCTTTCATCCAGCTGCGCCAAAACCTGAACGGCGCATCGCGGAGATACAGTGATATGGCTGACACATATGACCCATATTCCACCGCTAAACTGAGAGGGTGAACGCAAATTCTGCCCCAAGTTTGGGCGATTCCCATACCCGACAGCTCAGGTCCGTTCCCGATACAACTACTCAGATAACCCCTACAGAATATGTATCAATTGTTACTCATTCACTTCTGCCAGACGCACGGTGGAGAATGACATGCACTGCAACTTAAAACCAAAACAAAAGCCACTCAAAGAAATCGGAGGTCACATGTTGACATTTGTGACCGTCTCTCCACTTCCTTAACCGCCCCATCGTGCCCTTGCGGGATAATGAGGCCCTGCGACGCACACCGGAACGCGGGGCCTAAGGGAAAGCCGAATCTGCAAGCTACATCGCCACACGGAGTTCCTCCTGGTGCACCTCCGTGTGGACGAGTGAAGAAGGGTGGGCTCCACTGGCGATGGCAGTCTGAGCAATCGCCAGCCGTGCTGCCGGAATACGCGCCGGGGAGCAGGACACGTAGTTCAGATCGAGCGTCTCCAGGAATTCAATGGACTCCGGATCTCCTCCGTGCTCACCACAGACTCCGATCTTGATCGTCGGATTGGCTGTGCGCGCACTCTCGACGGCCATCTGCATGAGCGCTCCCACGCCCTCGCGGTCGAGCGTGATGAACGGATCCTTCTTCAGAATTCCGGCCTCGATGTACGCGTCGAGGTACTTGCGCGCATCGTCGCGGGAGAACCCGAACGTCATCTGCGTTAGATCATTGGTGCCGAAGGAGAGGAAGTCCACTTCCTTTGCGATCGCCCCAGCGCATACCGCCGCTCGTGGCAGCTCGATCATGGCGCCGAATTTGTAGGGCGTGGACTGCCGGAGTTCGGCAAAGACCGCCTCGGCCGTATCATCCACAAGCTTGCGGATGGCGCGAACCTCGCTCAGCCCGGCGACCAGTGGAACCATGATCTCCGGCACCGTGCGCACGCCTTTTCTCTGTACCGCGATCGCCGCTTCCAGGATCGCTCTTACCTGCATGATGATGATCTCCGGATGAGTGATCCCGAGCCGGCAGCCGCGGTGGCCCATCATCGGATTGGACTCCTGAAGATCCCGCGTGCGCGCACGCAAACGTTCGAGTTCGGCAATTTCTTCTTGATGCCGGACGTTTTGGCGGCCTTTGCGAAGCTGCTCGTCGATCTCTTCCAGCCGCGGTAAAAACTCATGCAACGGAGGATCGATCAGCCGGATCGTGACCGGCAGCCCGTCCATGGTGCGGAAGAGCGCCTCAAAGTCGGCTCTCTGCATGGGCAGGAGGCGGTTGAGCGCCTGCCGACGCTGATCTACGTTCTCAGTCAGGATCATGGCTCGGATCCACTTGAGCCGCTCGGGAGCAAAAAACATATGTTCTGTCCGGCACAGGCCGATGCCGGATGCGCCAGCGCGGCGTGCGCGCTCAGCGTCCTCCGGCGTATCCGCGTTGGCATGTACGGGCGTGAAACTAACGCACTGCGCCCATCCGAGGAACTCGTCCAGCGTGGCATTGTTCAGCGCAGCAGGGCGCAGCGGCACCTTACAGGCAAATACCTGCCCGGAGAGTCCGTCGAGCGACAGCCAATCCCCTTCCCGCAGTACCACATCGCCGATCTGCACAGTGTGGGCCTGGTCGTCCACCATCACGTCTTTGGCGCCCGTAACGCAGCACTTGCCCATGCCGCGCGCGACCACCGCCGCATGGCTCGTCGCTCCCCCATGCGCCGTCAGGAAGCCGACCGAGGCCTCCATGCCATGAATATCGTCGGCCACCGTCTCCTGCCGCACCAGGATCACCGCCTTCTCGCGATGTTTACCGGCCATGCTCACGGCGCGATCCGACGTCAAGGCGATCTGTCCAACAGCCGAGCCTGGAGATGCCGGCACTCCCCGCGTCACGGATGCAATGTCTACGTCGGAAAGATCGAGTTGCGGTGACAGAATCTCGCTGATGAGCTCCGGCTTCACGCGCTGCAGGGCTTCGGTCTTTGAGATAAGGCCCTCATGGGCCATGTCTACAGCACACCGCAGTGCTGCGAGCGCGCTGCGTTTCGCTGTTCTCGTTTGCAGCAGGAAGAGCTCGCCCTTCTGTACCGTAAATTCGAAGTCCTGCATGTCGTGCAGGTGCGTCTCCAATCTCTTGGTGACCGAACGAAGCTGTTCATAGATCGCCGGCATGGTCTTCGCGAGCTCCGACAGTGGCAGAGGCGTGCGAATACCCGCGACGATGTCCTCACCCTGTGCGTTTGGCAGGAATTCGCCGAAGATCGCATGGTCGCCAATGATGGGATTACGCGTGAAGCCGACGCCGGTGCCGCTGTCCATCCCGGAGTTTCCAAAGACCATGGCTTGCACGGTGACGGCCGTTCCAGCCTCTTCCGGAATGTTGTACATGCTGCGGTAGTGCTGGGCGCGCGTGTTCGTCCACGATTGAAATACCGCTTCCGTCGCCATCAGGAGTTGCTCGCGCGCGTCCTCAGGAAATGGTCGGCCGACATGCTGCAGTACGCATGTTTTATACCTGGCGATGATGGTGCGCAGAGCCTCTTCCTTCAGCTGAAAGTCGAACTCCACGCTGTGTTCACGCTTTACGCGTTCCAAGATCTGATCGAACTGGATCTTCGGCACCTGCAGGACCACTGAGCCGAACATCTGGATAAGCCGCCGGTAGGAGTCCAGAGCGAACCGCAAATCGCCGTTCGCTGCTGCCAGTCCGTGAACATTGGCATCGTTCAGGCCCACATTCAAGATGGTGTCCATCATGCCCGGCATTGATACAGCAGCGCCCGAACGCACGCTCACCAGCAAGGGATCCTGCACACCACCGAAGGTCTGTTTCTGTTTTCCTTCGAGCCAGGAGACGGTCATGTCGATCGCGTGCTCCAGTTGCTCTGACAGCCGTTTGTGTTTCAGGTAGTGGCGGCAGGCACTCGTTGGAATGGTGAAACCGGGAGGTACAGGAACACCGAGCTGCGTCATCTCGGCCAAACCGGCGCCCTTGCCTCCGAGCTGGGCCTTCATGGTTCCATCCCCGTCGGTGGTCTCTGCGCTGAAGCGATAAACGTCGTATTTGTCCACGGGTGTTTTGGGCATTGCTGACTCCTGGGCTGGAATGCTCGCTGGAGTGCGAGGGGGCACATGCACTTCTATGCTGTGCCATGTAGCCAATGCGAGAAGTAGACGCTAGCGTGGACACCATCGGCAAGGGATCTGGGGCGAAATGGACGCCCGTCCGATTCGGACTAGTTTCAGATCAATAGCACGGAACGTCCTTTCTGGACAGTTTTTTACTCGACCGTTCCGGATAGCAGTCTTCCAATGAGCTCGCATGCCTGTCCCTGCGCCATTCGTCCCTGCAGTGCCCATCACCGCCCAACTCATTCAGAAGCTGAACGGCGCGAACGAAGAGCACCGCGTGGAAGAGGGCGTTGCGCTGCTCGCACTGTGGATTGCAAACGGGCAACGGTGAACGGTCTGGACCGTCTTCGACCCTGTTCCTGCTCTGCTTGGCGCATTGGGGTGGATGTCGAGGAAGCGGCCAGCTAGCATCGGTGCTGATCAACTGCCTTGAAGAGAACTGAGAGGCCGTAATTCATTGATGACGGGCGAGACGGATGCTCCCTTCAGTGCTGAAATATATTCATAGTCTTGAAGCCCGCAAGTTGGATAGGAATGCTTACTACCATCCAATGGCGTACACACTTTCGCGCGGATCGGCGCCGCCCTGACGGAAGTTGGTCTTTGGATCGATAACGATTCCGCTCACACGGCCAATATCATCGGCCACACTGTTGATGACGTAACCCTTCTCTTAGGGCATTCATCACGCTTTCACGAATGCGATTCTCTACGTTAAAGACCGGCTTGATCTCGGTACCACTTTCTTGATTTCCGCCGTAGACCATGCGCGGTTCGGAGATTGCAGTCTGAATGTCTTCGCCGAAATCAACGACATTGACGATCACTTGCACAAGCCGCTGCCAAATGCCATCATTGCCGGGAGTACCCAAAGCCATGAAAGGCTTTCCGTCTTTGAGCACGATCAGCGGACTCTCGTTTGAACGCGATCTCTTGCCGGGTTCCAGACGTGATGGATCGTTCGGATCTAGGTGCAAATGTCGCATTTCGTTACTAAATAGGACACCGGTGTTCCCAGTCACCACACCCGAGCCGAACTCGGCTCCGAGTGTCTGCGTTAAGGCCACCATGTTGCCCTCTTCATCGACAGCATTAAGATGTGTCGTGTGAGTTTCGATAGGCTGGCCAAAATCGCCCGCTATCGCGATGGGGATGGTCGAATCCGCGTGGATAAGCGCTCGACGCTGTTCTGCATAATTCTTTGACAGCAACTTCTCCACTGGAACCTTCACGAAATCCGGGTCTCCCACGTAGCGGTTTCTGTCTGCAATCGCGAGCCGCATGGCTTCACCGATCGTGTGCAAATACTGAGGAGAGTTGTGACCCATCGGTTCCAGGTCAAAGCCTTCCAGTAGATTCAGCTGCTCAAGAACTGCGATACTACTTGGTGGTTGCGTGTAGAAGGTATAACCGCGATAGGTCGTCGAGATGGGTTTGACCCAGCGTGCTTCGTAGCTAGCGAGATCGTTGCGGGTGATAATGCCCCCCTTTTGATGATAGAAGTCCGCAATCTGAGTTGCGAGCGCGCCTTTGTAAAAGATATCTCCTCCCTTTGCAGCGATTTCCTTGAGCGTGCGGGCAAGATCGGGCTGTTTGAAAATCTCGCCCGGTTGCGGAACATGCCCACCAGGCAAAAAGACTCTTGCTGAAGTTGGATAGCTCGCAAGCAGATCACGATGCTGCTCAATGCCTTCACTGAGGAACCTGTTCACGACGAAGCCGTTTTCGGCGAGATCAATCGCGGGCTGCAGCACTTTTGCCCATGGTAATTTCCCATAGGCCGCATGCAGCGTTTCCCATCCTTTCAGGCAAGATGGCGTCGGAGCGGATAGCACCCCACGCGAGTATTCCTTGCCTTTGAAAACTCGATTGTCGCTCCCCTGGGCGCGGTGCCATAAAAATTCAGTGTGCGAACCTCATGGGTCTTCGCAATGTATATGGTGGCGAAGCCATTGCCCCCCAAATGAAGACATTCGAGGATCTATCACTGTTACAGCAGCCGCGATCGCGACAGCCGCGTCAAACGCATTGCCACCCTCTTGCAGAACAATCATTCCTGCTTCTGAAGCAAGCGGCTCAAGCGATGTAACCATCGACTCTCTGCCGGTGACGAGTGGCCGCGTAACTAGTTGGCCATGTGCTAAGCAAGCTGCGCTGAGCAGAGAAGTGAACGCTAGAAGTTGCAAGGAGCGGTACATAGACATTATGACCTCTTCAAAGCGTGAACGAAGGTTAGGAAACTAAACACGGAGAATCATTAAGTTGATTTGTCATCCGCAAACGTCCGTGATCCTGGTGACAATTCGCGAACAGATGTCGCCTCTTCGACCTTCCGCCTAGAGCGTGTTTCATGGATATGCCGAGAGATACGTATCGATCCTTAGGTCGATCCCGCTCCACGATCCCATTCGGACTGAGATACATCATCTCCCGTCTTGAAAGATGGATGCATTCCGGCCACTTCACCAAGCCCCATCTATTTGGGCGTCCCTTCCGCGTGGCTCGTCATTGAGAGGAGGACCGACCTCTTTCCGCCGTGATCGTTCATGTGATCTAGAACAAAGCGCTTTGGCGATTGGACTAGGATCCTTTGATAGAAACATCAGGTCTCCCGAAGCGGTAGCGTCCGTTGCTTCGGCAATGATCCGCTCTGCATCCTCGGAAGGAGCCACCTATTGCGAATAGATCTAATGGCCGCGAGCTTTATCGCACATATGTGTCCGTTTCGATTACCGTACCTCTCCTCAATCGACTCTCGAAGATCAGTCGATAACAGACGTTGTGCACGAGTCTTTGCAAAGGGGATGAATCCTCCATTATAAAACAGATTAGGCCCGCGAAAGCTCCTGTTCGAACGATGTTCCAGCCGAGATAAGTACCGAGGGAAGCTTGGAGAAGCAAGGATGGTATGCCCGTGTCCTCGTTCCCATTCTGATCTACACGCGGTACCAACGTGGGTATAACCTGCTTGATAATGGGTGGCTGATTCGTTATGACACCAGATTCATCTAGTGAGAGCCACCGAATTGTCGGCCGTTCTAAAACTGAGTGCACTGGCACCGCATAGCGAGCGGCTCAACACAACGTTTATTCAACCCGTACAAGCATTCTAGGCAGAGGCTAAAATACCACCTTTACGCGAGTTGAATCTGCCGGGATGTTGTTGATGTTGAATTTATGAAGCCTGCACTGGCGAGAGGGTTACCGGTCTGATCAAAAGCGCACTGTTAGAAATAGGAGCATTGAAATTTGTTTGATTTAGGACATTGAATAACTCTGCCCTCACTTGAACATTGAATGTGCTGGAAATCGTCTCAATGTAATTGTTCTTGAAGAGTGAGAAGTCTAGATTAGACAGGCTTGGCCCGATTACAGAGTTTCGTCCTTCATTCCCCAACAAGGTGCTCGGCCTTGGGAATGAAAAACATTGCAGCTTAAGATAGGCCACTTTCCCGGGATTGGTCGCCGAACCGCACCCTGCACCGAAACTGCGATTCGGGTAAGCAAACGGGTCATTGCTCTTGAGACCCAGTGGATCCCCACCCACAAGCGGCGTGAATGGCAGACCGCTACGAATTTGATAAATCCCTCCCAACTTCCATCCGTTGGTTAACCAATCTACTGCAGGACGAGAGCTGCGCCTCGTCGGTAACGTCCATGTTGCGTTTATTACGCCATTTTGTCCGATGTTGAAGTCGGACAGACCACGCCGCAAGTGCCGGTCGAAAAAGAAAAGACTTGAGATCAAATTCGCAAACGGATCTCCAATCATTGAGGCTGAGCCCTCGTCAAGCGCCTTGCCCCACGTATAGGATCCCTGCACCTGAAAGCCGCTGTTCATACGCTTAGTGACTTGTACTTCTAGCGCATCGTAAAACGAATTGGAATCCCACGATAGGTTGTCTAAACGCCCAATTGCAGGGTTCACCTGTGTTCCAGACCCTGAATTAGTGCACAGACCATTGATAATGGAGCCGCCGCAGGGCCACAAATAGCCCTGAGGGGTAAGGGTTGGAAGTACGATGTTGATATCATCAGCGCGAAACGGCTGATGCACCCCACGAGTGCCGACATAGCCGGCCATAAACGTTAGACTGGGGCCGATCTCCTGCTCAATATTAAGGCTCCATTGCATAACGTAGTTGCGGTGTGGATTGTACTGAATATGAACATTGCGTAAAAGTGCCGCTGCCGTAATCAGTCCAAGACCGCCTGCCGGGAACGCACCCTGAGGTGGCGAAGGCACACTGCCCGTAGTTGTAAATGGAGCTGCAGACGCTTGGGGGACGATAAACTCATAGGTCAAAGGAAGTACATCAACCACCGCAAAGCCAGAGCGAACGGATGTTTTGCCATTAACGAACGGGTCCCAAGCAAAGCCGACACGCGGTTCGAAGTTGAGTTTGGTAGGGTTCTTGAATAGGTCCCCGCTCGTTGTTGGAGTAGAGTCTGTGATATAGCGCAGGTTGGTTATGTGATTGCTAGCTTCGCTTGGCACGGTGACCATTTCATAACGTACACCCGCGTTAATGGTCAGGTTGGGACGAATTCGGAAGTCATCCTGCACATACGCAGCAAATAGAGTTTGGTGGAAGTCATGAGCGGTGTGTGTCGGGCTTATATCAGCATTGAACCTGATCGGCTGATTGGTAATAAAGCCAGCGAGTGAACCGAAGTTGTACCCACCTCCTACGCCGATCGCCACGAGGAGCCGCTCTTGCATCCACTCGGCTGCGACACCAAACTTTAGGCCATGCTTACCCTTAGTAAGCAGAAGGTCATCATATGCTTGATATGAATTCCACAACCATACGTAATTTGGCGGTGTTCCGAGGCCGCCACCAAAACCTGTGATGCCAGGCACAGCAATGGATGGTGCGAAGTGTCCAGGTATCGCGGCTAACGCCGGATCAGCAGCAGCTGGGTTGCTAGCTGTCACACCATAGCCATTCCTAGCCGACTCGCGATTATATCCGAACCGCAGATTGTTGAGGAGTGTAGACGAGAAGATATGACTTTCACCAATGCTCACAAACTCTCTGTGAGACTGATTTCCTAAAGTGACGGCATTTAGGCTGTCTGGCAGTGTTAGCAGTGACTTGTCATATTGATAAGTTCCGACTATGCTGTCCCGGTCAGTAAAGGTGTTATCTATTCTCGCCGTCAAGAAATTCTCGGTAGGTTCCTGCTGCGTAGCAATGGAGTAGTTTCCTGTGTTTCCAGCTATCGGTCCGTTCGGGAGCGGGTATAGAGCAAGGAACGGTTTCACCGCCGGATCGACGGTAACTGTGGTTTCCCTCCGTCTGCAGTTTGAAGGATACCGTTTCTTGCTTCTGGTGAGGGCGTGAGGTCTACAGCCGTGACGCCTAGAGATTGGAGAATCCCTTCATAATCTGCGAAGAAGAAGGTTTTGTCCTTGATGATGGGACCGCCGACGGCCCCGCCAAACTGGTAGCGATGGAAGGGCGGCTTTGTTGTATCGAAGTAGTTGCGCGCATCAAGCGCGCTGCTGCGGTTGAAGTCATACGCATCGCCATAGAAGGCGTTTGACCCTGCACGCGTAACGGCGTTGACGACACCCCCTGATGTCCGGCCGTATTCGGGGGGTAGTTGCTTCTGATAACGGAGAATTCCTGAATCGCATCCACTCCGAGGGTGCTGCCCAATACACTCCCTGGGCCGCTATTTGCGTAATCGTTTACGCTGACGCCATCGATACGATAATTATTCTGCTGCGGTCGGGCTCCCGAGATGCTCAGCTGCGTTCCGTAGCCACGATTTCCCCTACCGTAGCCACTTGCGGGGGCGGCTGCAGGCTTCCAAGAGACCCGACTCTAGGTTGAAGCGCTGCAAGCTGCGTCCAGTCGCGGCCATTCAATGGCAGCTCGCGGACAGTAGCGCCGTTCACCTGGTTTGTGAGACTTGAGCTCGATAGGTCGATCTGCGGTGTCTCATCAGTCACGATTATCCGCTGGCTAGCCTCGCCCACTTTCATCTTAACGTTGAGAGTTTGTTGCGCTCCCACTGCGAGGGTCAGTCCCTTTGTAATTCAACTGAAAATCCCGGGGCTGCGACCGAAACTTCGTAATTGCCTGGTAACAGATTGGGTGCGCCGTATAGCCCGCGAGAATCTGAAATGACAGTGGTGCTAATCCCCGTATCCACATTTTTAATTGCAATCTGCGCGTCAGGGATAGAAGCTCCTTACTGATCACTAACCGTCCCCGTTACCGTCGCTCCCGTAACTTGCCCGTTCGCCGACAATCCGCACAACATGCTGATTGCGCACAGAAGAGCGGCTGCGCCAATCTTGATAGTTTTAATTCTCACGTTCGACCTCGAATGTCCCGATTCCGGTGCGTGCTTCGTACAGAAGTCTCGATCTCTGACCGCGGCGTGAATGTGACGCCGGCGACATAGAAATAGTGGTCATCGAGCGGCACGTCATCCCAAGTAATCCCGTTGGACGCCAACATTATCGAGATTACCTATGAGCAGAATGGTATGTTCTCTCACCCGCTCTTCGGTACAACGTAGCCCCTTCTACATGAACGCGCCGTTACACGGCCGACCAAACAGATTCATCTCTCGTTCATTTACGAAGGAGCGCGTGACAATCGACGGGGAGGGGCGGAAGGCAGGTACGGAGTGGCTGGGCTACGCGCTCATCGTCGGCATTGGCTCGTTAACGGACTTCTCGACATGCCGGGCGATCGGTAAAAAGCAAACAAAAGTACTACCGTGCTGATCAGAGCATTCGAGAGAAACGTTCCCGCCATGTGCTTGTGCGAGCGTTCGCGCAATTGGCAGACCGAGACCGGCGCCACTAGTGACGTCCGACCTGTCTTCGCTATTTGAATAGCCAGGACTCACGCGGTAAAACCGTTCAAAAATACGTTGCTCATGTTCAGTATCAATACCGCCACCGGTATCTCGGATCGACACACGGTAGCCGTCTGCTGACTTTTCGAGGCGGACAAAGATATACCCGTCAGCGGGCGTGTGCTTCACCGCATTCGCAAGGAGATTAGTAAAGATACGATGAAGCAGATCCTGATCACCGTATGCAGGCGACTCGTCCAGCGAACCGATTTGGACTTGAATTCTTTTGGGGACGCCAGCCAGCCAATAGCGTGAACGGTGTCTAGCAACAGTTCATCTAGATCGAACTCGGTGCCCTGTAGCACAATGCCGCCCGAATCTGCTCGCGCCAGACAGAACATGTCTTCAACAACGTGTGTTAACCGGCGCCCCTCTTGCTAGATGAGCCGAAGTGAATCCTGGTAATCTTCGTTAGCGGGCTGGTTAAGTTCCAGCGTGACAGAAGCCGCACTGCAGATAATGGACAGCGGGGTTCTTAGCTCGTGCGACGCGTCTGCCATGAAGTACCGCTGCAGTTTAAATGATGCACTCAGGCGAGACAGCAAGTCATTGAATGTACTCGCGAGCCTGCTTAATTCGTCGCGCGACTCGCCAACGTTGAATCGCTGCTCGAGATTCGTCGCGCTGATGTGAAGCGCATGTTCCGACATTTCGAGTACGGGCGCAAGGCTCTTCCGGATAAGGAACCAACTCGCGAGGCCAGCGAGTAAGATCCCAGTGGGCACGGCGAACAATAGGATCCTGCGGCCTTTTTCGAGTTGGCTGAAGCGAGTCGAGCGACTGGCTCGCGACCACGATGTAATTTCGACCACCGGGCTGCAGCATAACGTGCACTGCAGCAACACGCCGTAGGTCTCCAGTTTTGCCCTACAGGATCACAGTGTAGAGATGGATCTGTCCATCGCGCGGCGGTCCACCCGACGGGATCAAGATCCGATCGCCGCTGCCGATCGGCTTTTCCGCTAACAAGTTGTCGTCTGAGTCGTAAATGGAGAGCGTGTATCCCGGAAAGTTCAGCATCCTGACCGCATCGCGAGCGGCCAGCTCTTCAATTCCGCTCTCACTCAAATCATGATGCAAGATAGCGACCATTGCGCCGGTGATTGAAGACAAGACGCCGTCGGAACGGGCGTAGAAAGTTCTGCTGATCAGAGTGTAGATGACTGAACTGAGTACAGCCATGAATAGAGCAAGGATCACAACATGCCACAACATAAGTCGCAGCAGCGTTGAGGTCATCATCGTACTTCTAGTCATCCGCGGTAATTTCATAGCCTTCCCCGCGGCGGGTACGCAGTAACTTCGTTTCATGCCCAGAGTCAATCTTTTTTCTGAGCCGAAGAATGTACACGTCAATCACGTTGGAAAACGCATCGAAATTCTCATCCCAGGCGTGCTCTGAAAGTTCCTCGCGAGATACCATCTTACCCTTCTTGCGAGCGAGGTATTCGAGAATCGCGTATTCCTTCGCGGTGAGGTGAATGCGTTTATTTGCGCGGGTTACGCAGTGTGCGCTCGTGTCGATGCGCAGATCGCCGACCTCGATGCCCTCCGCATAAGGAGTCTGCCCGCGCCTTAGAAGAGCGCGAATGCGCGCGAGCAGCTCGGAGTACTCATAGGGCTTTGTCAAGTAATCATCCGCACCAATATCGAGTCCCTTGACGCGGGCCTGAACGGCGTCCCGAGCCGTCAGCATGAGGATCGGAAACTTGTGCCCTTGCGTGCGCAGCTGCTGGCAGATGCTAAATCCATCTTGGCCATGCAGCACGAGATCGAGGATGACTAGATCGTATGAGTTCACTGCTACCTTATACAGCGCATCTTCTCCGTCGCTCGCAATATCCACGGCATAGCCTTGATTACGTAGTCCCTTAGAGAGCATAAAAGCGGCTCTTGGCTCGTCTTCTATTTGCAATACGCATACAGTCGTCGTCTCATGCAGGCAGAGCTAAACCATTCAACTAACAATGGTATGATTCGTCACATCATATCAAGCTGGAAGCATCTCATGATCGTACCTGGCAAATTCCTTCCGCTGATGCTCGCCATGGTACTCAGCTTGCCAATTGCCTTCGCGGCTAATGGGAATCGCGTGAAGCCTGCCACCCGACAAATCGTTAGAATCGCGCGGACTTCCCGACCAGGGAATATCGTCTATCTACAAATCGATGTTGCTAAAGCCTTGCACTACTTCGAAGACGAGAATCTTGATGTGAAATTTCAGTCATATGACAGCGGCCCCATTGCAGCCCAAGCTCTCGAGAACAATTGCTCGTTAACGGCGATGCTTACCTATTGCTCGATACTGTTACCCACGAGGAGACTCAGCGTGTTTTCACCGGCGAATACCAGTTCACCGGCGTTCTCACGCGGGCCGATGTCATTTCTCCGCATCACGAACTTGTGCAAAAGGTGGTGAACGCGCTGCTGAGAGCCAATCTCTTCATCGCAACGCACAGCGCCGCTGATATCGCCACGGTTCTGCCTTCTGTCTGTGGTGCAGGACCGCTATACTTTTGTAAAAAGCGTGGAACACACGCGGTCGGCGTTCTCGGATGATGACTTTGTCACTGCCGAGGCAGTTGCAAATAATATTCAGGCGGTAAAGGCGCTCGGCGTGGTTTCAGAAAGTGCACAACTCAATCCGGCAGATTTCTTTGACATGAGCTTCGTCGCGCAGGCTACGGAGCATGAGTTGGGGTCATCCTGGTGCGGAAAACATAAGGAAGGATGGGTCTTTCCCTCCTCGATCCAAATCGGTCATCTGACCACCATTGCGAAAGGCTTCCAGGCAGCTCGGAGTCGAGCCGGTCTGGACAAAAAGCTGCTGCTGGTGCCCTATTCAGCACGGCATACCCATGGCACGTACACGATGGAGAAGAGCCGCAACACCTTCCGCCAAGTCCATGGACTATGTCGACCTTAAGTTCATGAAATCACTGCGGAAGGTCATCAATCAACGTAACCGGCGGAAAGTTTGGTCAAGCTTTGGAACGAAGCGACGAGAACAAACAAGTCTTAGTCCGTATCGGGCTGACGATAAAAGTTTGGTGGACGCGGTAGGAATCAAATTTATAACCTGTTGATTAGAATTGACTTCGAGACGACGGCGCACATGTCCCTTCAATGACCTGACTGGAGCCTTCCCGTTGATTTAGAAGCACTTTCGACACGGGAAGGTTCCCACTTTGGTCCCCTTACTGGTCGCAGAGGATTGCCGAACGCTGGACTGCCGTCATCAATTTTGCCCGAGCTTGCCATATCTCCTTGTCGGGATTATTGTGATGCCAGTCGTCCTTTCGGACTAAGATCTCGAATGGAGAAAGAGCTTAAACTCGACCGACATTTGTTCTGATTGTCGGCCTTGGTATTGCGTGCTAAAATCCTGTTTCACCTGTTAGCATGAACGCTTCTTTGCTAGGATTAGTACAATCTCAACAAGGCCTTCTACTCGTGAAGGACAACCTTGCTGCGTACTTCCGCGAAGAAATAATTAGCGGTCGACTCGTTCCTGGCGAAAAGATTGTTGAGGTGAAGTGGGCCAAGGTTCTGAAAACTTCTCAAAGCTCCGTCCGGGAAGCCTTAAATATTCTTTTAGCAGAAGGATTTGTTCAGAAGGGCTCAGGTCGCACTGCACAGGTGATTCAACTGAGCGATGATGACGTCTCTCACAGTTATGAGTTACGGGCTGTATTGGAAGGCTACGCCGCACGCATCGTAGCTCAAGAAAAGCCAGATTTGGCAGAGCTCGAACAGACGCTCGCGGATATGCGTTCTGCAATTGAATGCAACAATCTTAGAGCATTCTACGAGCGCGATTTGCAGTTTCATGTTCTACTGGCGGAAAAGACTGGCAATCGCATGCTAGTGCAAGCCGTCAAACGAATCATTCTTCCTCTGTTCGCATTTGTAGTTATGCGCGTTCAAGGCGCGAGGACTGAAGAGAAGCAGTGGACACGAAGCTTAGATCAGCATAAGCGAATCGTTGAGGCCCTCAAAACACATGATCCAGTGTTCGCGGAGCGGTTGGTTGCCCAAACGGTCAGCGCTTTTCTAGAAGAAACAAAAGAGGTGGTAAAACTCTCCCAATGAAGCTTTGACCTAGTGACGGGCGGCTCGGGTGGTATCTGGGATATCTTGAAACCACGTCGAAACATCAGTTCGCTGACGCCCCAAAACTTTCAGTCCGTTGTCAAACATAGTTAATAGTCTCAACGGGGGACGCGGCAGTCTCAGAAACCAGTTCGGGAATCATCCCTTTCTGCTCTTACTTCGTTCTTCCATGGAGGAGAAGGGAGGTTATAGACCCAATCCATTGTCTTGGCTAGATCTTCGCTATCGAATGCTAAAGAACCCATCACAATAGTATCCGCTCCGTGAGCGCGAAGAGCTGGTACTGTTTCTTTCCTGATTGCGCCGTCTGCACCTATGAAAATTCGATCTTGCAGGTTGTGAGTCTCCAGCAATAGGCGCGTCTCTTCTAGACGGGAGAAAGCTAGCGGCGCCAAAGATTGGCCCTTTATACCCACTGATGTACCCATTAGAGTAGCGAAACTAATTTTCTCAAGGTAAGGCTCGATCATATGGATCGGAGAATCTAGGGGTAAAGCAACTCCTGCTCGACAACCGCGCTGCAGAACTCGATCAATTGCCGGTAGGATATTCATTCCACTCTTAAATTGAATTGTTATGAGGTCTGCTCCTGCCTCTGCAAACTGATCAATTTGAGAGGCTAGGATGTCTTCCGTTGCCATCAAATGTACATGTAAAGGCCGCTCTGTCGCTCGCCTGATCTGGCGGAGCAGGTCTGGAAAGAACAAAAAGGATGGAGCTATGTGACCGTCACACGCATCAATATGGAACATGTCCGCAAATGGTTCGGACCTCTCAACTTCTCGTCTTAGATTCAACAGATCGGCTGACCACAAGGAGAACTCCGCTATGAGTCGCGTTTTGGGCAGGTCTTCCCATTTCGAGGCGACAGAATGTTGCATGCTCAAGCTGACTCCTTAGTGCTCACTATACCAGCAGAATCGCGCATTTCTTAAAGAATACTCCGCTCTCAGGACTGCTGGAAAGCTTCTTTGACAACACGAGATGAGGTAGAGTGGAGGCATAAACAGGAAGGTGCTTGAAAAATGAAACTAAATGCATGTAAGATCTGCCTATCTAGATAGCTAATAATCAATCAAGCGCAATCACGAGCGAACGAACGATGATTACAAAGGAATCTACTCTTCTGAATGTCGGCGTTTTGGGCGCAGGGCCAATTTCGCAGGCCGCACATTTCGAAGCCTGCCAGAAATCGCGCAACGTTCGGCTTTACGCAGTATGTGATATCGCACGCGACTTACTCGACCGCGCGTCGGATACTTATCATCCGGAGAAGTCCTTCACAGATTATGGCGCAATGCTGGCAGACTCCACAGTCGACGCAGTGCTCATCGGAGTTGCAGACCAATTTCATATCCCACTCGCACTACAAGCGCTTGCGGCGGGCAAGCATGTTTTGGTGGAAAAGCCCCTAGGCACATCTGTCGAAGGGTGCCTTGAGGTTTGCCAGGCGGTTAAAGCAACTGGCTTAGTCTTCCAAATCGGTCACAATCGTCGATTCGACCCGGGCGTGGTCTTCGCTCGGAGGTTTGTTCAGGAAGAACTGGGTTCCATGCTCTCGTATAAGGGCTGGTATTACGATTCGACATATCGTTACACGATGACGGATAACTTGCAGGCCCTCACTATCGCGAGCTCGTCGGCAAAACAGCCCTCTGACAATCCTAAGGCCGATCGCGAGCGATACTTCATGCTGACGCATGGCAGCCATCTGCTTGATATGGCGCTTCACCTCGGGGGCGAGATCGTCAGCGTGAGAGCTCGTCTCCTTCGGGCGTTTGGTGCCTATTGCTGGTTTGTTGATCTGGACTTTGCTCGCGGGACGTTAGGGCACGTCGATCTAAATATTCCTGTGCGAGGAGACTTCGAGGAGGGATTCCAAATCTCAGGAGAATTTGGTTCCATTCGCGCGCGCATCCCACTCACGTGGTACCACAAGTCTAGCGACGTTGAATGTTTCTCAGTTAAAGATGGCCTATATCGTCGTCCACTAGGGGCAGATGCATTCACCTATAAGCTGCAGGTCGAGTCGTTTGCAGACGTGATCCTTCATGGAAAGCCTCAAATAGGAGCGAGCGCCGAAGATGGCCTTGCAAGCATCCGGGCAATGGTAGCCATTGCAGAGTCAGTTTCAAAAGACGAGAGCGTTCGGTTGACGGACGTTTCTGGTGGCCTTTAAACGTCCGATGGAACTGGGTATCTTTGCAAAAGTGTTTTCGCGGTCATCTCTGGCTGACGTCCTTGAGGCGATTCGTCTTCACAGATTCAAGCATCTTCAGTTCAATCTCTCTTGCGTTGGCCTCCCTACATTGCCCGTTGCGATTGACAACACTCAGTGTGAGGGGATACGGAGCGAACTGGAGAAGCGGAACTTGGTGATGTCCATTCTTTCCGGTACGTTTAACATCATCGATCCGGACCGCAATAGGCGTGCGAAAGGATTTTCAGGTCTCCGGGTTTTAGCGTCAGCAGCCAATCGACTTGGAACTGCACTTATCAGCATCTCAACTGGAACACGCAACCCAAACAACATGTGGGCTAAGCATCCAGAGAATGGTAACGCCGAAACGTGGCGGGAGATGCTCGCTTCGATAGAGCTTGTAGCGCGCATCGGAGACGAGAGTGGGATTTCGTTTGCCTTTGAACCGGAGCAGGGCAACATCGTAGATTGTGCCGCAAAGGCCAGGAGACTCTTGGACGAAGTCTGCTCAGACCATATCAAGGTGTTGATAGATCCGGCCAACCTGTTGAATCCAGGAAACATAAACAATGCAAACTGTATGTTAGAAGAAGCATTTGATCTCATCGGCGATGATGTCGTGCTAGCACACGCAAAGGAATACCAACCGGGCGGCGAGCTTGGTGGAATTGCGATTGGTGAAGGTGTGATTGACTTCAAGCACTACGTGAACCTACTTAAAGGAATTGGCTATAACGCGCCACTCATCATCCACGGAATCTCCGAAGGTCAGGTGGACTCAAGCTTAGACTACTTGACGCGGGTATTGAACGACGCGCCATAGAGAGGAAGCCACCTTGCCTTACTTCTTCCACGACGGAATCAGATTTTACTATGAAGACGTGGGACATGGGATACCGTGCATTTTCCAGCATGGGCTTAGCGGTTCCACCGAGCAGTCGTTAGAAATCTTTCCACGAATCAATGGCCTTCGCTTGATTGCCCTTGATTGCCGAAGCCATGGGAGGACTGAGCCACCTGCATCGAGTGACCAACTAAGCTTTTCGTTCATGTCCGGGGATCTCTTAAGTCTTCTCGAACACCTCGAGATTACTCAGATGTACTTAGGAGGCATATCGATGGGCGCGGGTGTAGCTCTAAATCTAGCGTTGAGGCAGTGTCCCCGCATCTTGGGCATGATGTTGGTGCGCCCCGCCTGGTTAGGAGCAGCTATGCAGGCGGCTGGCTGGTTTCAGATAGTTGCGAAGCTCATACGGGAAAAGTCTATTGTCGAAGGGAAGAAGGCGTTTGCTGCCTCAGCCGAATATGCAGCGTTGAGGATAGAGTGCGTCGATGTGGCAAATTCGTTACTACGCCAATTCGATGCACCGCAGGCAGCAGAGAGAGCGGCGAGGTTAGAGAAGATTCCACTAGCCGCGCCATATTTCGATGACCGAGCACTCAGATGCGTGGATACTCCTGCACTCGTCATCGGAACTGCCGAGGATCCCGTTCATCCATTGAGCGTTGCTCAGACTCTCGCCGCAACGCTTCCTCAGGGCGAATTCCAGCAGGTTATATCCAAGTCTTCTGACCCTGTACGGCACCTGGATGAGGTACAAGCTGCTATTCGACTATGGCTATCGAAGATTGAGGAAAGAAGGGTATGACCTGCCGCCGGGCAACTCTACACTCTGAGCTGGGATTTCTCGTAACGCAGGCGGAGGATTGGGGATGAAGAAGAGCCGATACGCGGAAGAGCCGATCATCCGATTCTGAAGCAGCATAAACGGGAGTAAAGAAGGTGATCTGTGCCGGGACATGGAATTCAGTGGGGCGACGTTCTATGCATGGAAGCTCGGGGCATGGACGTGATCGAGGCGCAGCGGCTGCGGCAATGGAAGAGCCAGACTTGAACCGAGAAGCTATACAGCTGGCGCGGCAGTAGCCGCTGCACCATGATTACGAGCCAGCTCTGATACAGTATCCGGCGACTTTCATTAGTGCCCGAAGGCATATCACAATTCTTACATTCTGATCCAGGTACATCCGCCCACTGACGAAGCAAGTACGATCGGTGCAAGCGTAAGGGATGTCCCTGCTGGAACGGGAATCTTCTGATTTGATACTCCAAAGACCCTCTCGTTTGACATGGGAATTAGATCTACAACGTGAGTGCTCGAAGGCGGTAAACCATTCGCAATCGTGTAAGGCATGTTGGTTTTTCCGATGCAACTCGGCAGAGTTATGGTAGAGTCTGTCGCAATCGTTGGCAGGACGATCACGGTCTTATCACCCCCATCCATTGTATAGCTTGAAGTCGCAACATATGTCGGGCCCACATCCAAAACATAGTTGGCACTGTCTTCTGACATCTGGATCATTTTGTCTTGACACTTCCCATTTGGATGGACATGATCCGTTCCGAAGCACTTGCCTTTACTGGCACCGTCGGCGCCCAATTCCGGATCAGAGGCGAAATCCACAATTGCATCGAAGACACCTCGGTAGTTGCCGCGTGCAAGAGTATTCAGGTTTTTCTTGAACGTTGCTCCAGTTTCGTTATGAGGTCCACAGTTGCCAGAGTTCCCGATGTCGACCATGGTCGTGAAGAGTGTTCGAACGCCAAGGCTATGCATATAACGCGACCACTGTACCGCGCGTTGCCAGACTTGGTCTTCCGTGAATTGGTTTCGGCATCCATCGTTAATTCCGTAGTAGAACTGCGCGACGTTAAAAGGTGCGCGGGGATCGATCAACGTTGCTTCTCGCCATGCGGAGGTTATTGCGGCAAACTGACCAGTCAATCCTCCCATCGCGACGGGTACAGTCACGATCGCCGGGTTTTTGAGTTTAACGTTTGGCGCCCAGCGTTTTTCACCCTTTGCGGGATCTATTCCAGCAGCCACAGTGATCGAATCACCCACGATAATGAAGCGGCTTTGAAGATCATTCATGTGGGGCGGCTGTGATCCGGCGCTTGGCAATCCTTTTATCCGAAGCTGGTCGTTTGCCCAAGACATCGCCTGGTTAATGGCGGCTGGACTTTCGAGTGCTTCAGTGTCCCAGAGCACCAGCAGGTGGAGAGTACCGTTGAACCAAAAATCAGGATCGCCGAAGCGTCCACCGATAATAAGGTTCCCATTTCCTAATGTTCCATCCGCAGTATCGGCATCGTAAACCATACCCATCGCAGCTCCGTCAAGGTAGAACTTGTCTCCGCCCGAATGCGTTCGATTCAGTATTAGGCAGTGTGGTCCACCATTGGTGCCGTCTCGGGTAGCAGCTACGTAGCGCTTATGGCCTGAGTCTCGTTCGGTGAAGTACAGAAACCCTAAATTAGCTGAGCTCAGACCTTGTTGGCTTCCATCTTGACCTTCGAGCGAGATTGACGAACCAGATGCAGCGTCTGACGTTAGAAGGGAAGGATACTTTTCAAACGTATTAGTCACGTCGTCCCCGTATCGAGTCCCTCCAAATTGATGCGTAAAGCAGGCCAGAACACTCCTAGGCAGAGTCGTAATCGTTGTTCTAATTTGCGAACCACCTGCGTTCCATGTAATACCTTGAGTTGACAATGTATAGTGACTTCCTGAAAGAGCACCGTCGTGATTACCGCAGCTATCTTTGATGACGGCACCACTGCTTGAGTTCATCAGATAACATGTGTCTGGAGATCCGGGAAGTGAGTATACGGCCGCCGTCTTTACAACCGATGCCTTTCCATCAGCTTTTGCGGACTCGGCTAAGCCGATCGAGGTGAGAGCAAGCGAAAAGGCCAGACACTGACAAAACGAGACTCTAATAAACATTGTCACTCTCCAGCAAAGTACGTGGTTCTTCTCTTGCTGACCGCAGCTTTCCTTACAATGCAAATCTACCGCGATTCTCGTTCTAGCATGATCGCTGCAGAGCGTTGATCGAAAACTGAAGATTTAACTGAACTAACCATTGTTGAGAAGCTGCGATCTCGATCGTCATTGGATCAACTTCTAAACTTCGGACACCATAATTGTGTTGTACCACGAGGAAGGCCATCAAACCACGGTTTCCCGATGGGTTATCGATTCGATCCAATCCGCATCGGCATAGCAAAAAATACGACGTGGCGTTCCGAACGGTTTCCTTCAAACTTGAAGCGTCCAGTAAATGGAAGAACAGGCAATAGCTCTGGCTTATTGGAATTAGTTGGCTGGTAGCAGCTCTAATGTTGGACCGATTGTTCGGTTGTACATCCACTAGCAGGGTGCGGAAAAGGGCCTGGATCACCTATGTATTGAGTCAGTTAAAGGCTTTGACAGTGGATTTTATAGTTTTATTTCCATCCGGTTGGGTTCGGGGCGGAACTTGAATAGTCACCGGGCTGTTTTCAAGCGCACTGCGCCCGAGAGAACTGCGCATCAGGTGGCGCAGGCGCACCGGGTTTTAGGGCAGCGGCGGTGAATCCAGCCCACGGTTATAAGCCCGGGTTGGCTCGGCTTGCGCATCCGCCCGACCGCTTTCCAGCCAATATCTCCCGGTCCGCTTGCGCTTGCGCGCGACAAGGCTTTATCCCGAGTGCCTTCCGACCGTACTGGCTCTTCTTACGCTCACGAGCCATTCAGTTTAATAGCCCCTCCATCGGGGGAAGCGCTTAAGATCTCAAGCCAAGTAGCGAGCGATGTCTTCCCGTTTAGCTTCGTAAACAGCTGGCACCGTAAGTCCATCATTTATCTCATACAATCAGGACTGGAACCCATGCAAATTTTGCACTTTCCTACGCCTTTAAATGCAGAATTCAAGCCGAATCACCTCTATTGCCGTGCAGGTGTGAGCCCACCGACTCCTTGCGCTTAAGCGCTTACGAGTATATATTAGAGGCGTTTGATGAACGGGCTCCAAATTTAGCTTCGCTAGAACGAAGCTCACGGAAGAGGAATTCGATGAAGGCCCTTTATTACCCGTCTTGGGGGAAACTCGAGGTCAGTGAGGTTCCACAGCCCTCGCTGGTGGACGGTGAGGTGCTCGTTCGTGTCTCAGACTGTGGTATCTGTGGTTCGGAACTTGAAACATTTCGTACTCACAATGCCCGGCGGACGCCGCCGTTAATCATGGGTCATGAATTCTGTGGTTATATCGAGGAAGTACACAGCTCGCAAAGCAGTTGGACTGAGGGTGAACGTGTCATCGCTCACGCTTTAATTCACTGTGGGAAATGTGCAGCCTGCCTTCGAGGAGACACGAATCTGTGCCCCAACCGGCAGCTATTTGGAATGCATCGTCCCGGTGGATTCGGCGAGTATGTCGCTGTTCCTGAAAGAGTTCTGATTCCCTGGCCTGAGGGCGTTCCGGCCGCAACAGCTATCTTCGCGGAGCCTCTGGCAAATGGTGTTAACGCGATGCGTCAGGGACTCACTGCAAGAAGATCACGAGTCGTTGTTATCGGAGCGGGACCAATCGGCCTTATGTGTTTATCCGCAGCAAAGCACCTTCACACGTCGACCGTCATCGTTTCTGACCTGGTCCCGGAACGCCTCTACGCTGCCCGGATGTTGGGAGCAGACTTGACCGTGAACGTTGAACAACAAGATCTTGCACGGGAGATGAAAGAGTACTGGTCTGGCGATCACGCAGAGTTTGTCATTGATGCGGTTGGCAGCGAGGTGACCAAACTTCTTTCCCTCAAACTTGTGGAGCCCGGTGGAACAGTTGTATGGCTCGGGCTGCATCAAGACATGATCCATCTGAGCAGCTGCGCGTTAACCCTCGAACAGAAATGCGTCTCAGGCTCGTACTCCGGTTCTTTCCAGGACTTCCAGCAGGCTGCCCAACTTCTGGCCTCAGGGGTTGTCGACACCAGCTGGGCTACAAGCTACCTGATAGAAGAGGGTGAAACCGGATTCCGGAACATGTTGCTCGGAAAAGGTAACAACATTAAAGGAATTTTACGACTAGACGAACGCCTTTCGAATTCTTGATGGATCTCTGCTTAAGAAATGGAGTTTAGCGTGCCAGGTTTGTCGAAATTTGTCATCACGATTACGGATTTCCGACGATCTCAACAGAAGAGCAAATCATACAGAACGCTGGCGGTGAACTGGCCGCATTCCAATGCGAGACGGAAACATCCGGGAACCGGAGATATCATCTCTCTTCACTCCCCCCTCACGGCGGAGACGCATCATCTGATGAACGCAGAACCTATCTCGAGAATGAAAGCTACTGCCCTGCTGCTCAACACAGCGCGCGGCGGCCTGGTGGACACCGTGGCACTTGCCGGCGCCTTGAGTCACGCCCAAATTGCGGGTGCGGCGCTTGACGTCTTTGAGCAAGAGCCTTTGCACGAAAACCCTCCATTGCGGAAATGTGAAAACGTTATTTTGACTTCCCACGTCGCTTGGTATAGGGAAATGAGTGTGCCAGAACTGCAACGGATGGCAGCTCAAGTAGCAGTCCGGGCGCTTGGCGGCGAAGCAGTACCAAATCGCGTGGGATGAAGCTGACATTCACGCTCTGCAACAAATCGAGTAACAACAACATACGAAAGAAGGGTCGGATGTCCTACGATGTTCAGGTACTTAAGATGGGTCAGTGTGAGGTACCTGGGCCCGAAGTGTTTTGGATGAGTAAGTGGAATACGTGGGAGCTTCTATATTTCTGGATGGTGCTAATTCGTGGGAATGGAAAGAACATCATCATAAATACCGGGCCACCGCGAGATCTGGCTCCACTGAACGCAGTCTGGAGCGAAGCAATTGATCCCCGGTCACAACTAGTAAGGAGCGATAGCGAGCGGCCAGAGCAGGCTCTCCGCTCTGTTGGTATTGCCCCTTCGGAGATCGACTACGTCCTTGTTACTCCCCTACAAGCTTATGCAACTGGAAACATTTCTCTATTTACGAATGCTTCAATATGTATCTCTCGCCGGGGATGGATCGAGGACTTTCACGCTCCGAAGTTCGATATGCACATCCCGCGACGGCTGCGAATACCGGATGACACCCTCCTCTACCTTGAGATCGAGGCTCCGGAAAAACTTCGTCTGCTTGACGATGAGGAAGAGATTCTACCTGGACTTCGCTGTTTCTGGACAGGTGTTCATCACCGATCTTCCATGGCTTATGCCATTGAAACCGGGCGCGGCACGATCATAGCCTCGGACTGCTTCTTCAAATACGCAAACATCGAGAGCATGATTCCCCTCGGGATCATGGAAAGTTTGGATGAGTGCATGGGAGCATATACGCGCATTAAGAAGGAGGCCGATATCCTTCTTCCTCTATACGATCCTGCAGTGCTCGATCGGCTCTAAATAATTTCTCATGTCATGACGATCTGCGGCATAACGCATGAGGGCAAAGGTGGCATACCAAAATGCACGTGACCGGGTTGCTGCTAATCATTCTTGGCGGTGTAATGGAAGGTCTGTTTTCACTTCCAATGAAATTCACGCCCCGATGGTCGTGGGAAAATATTTGGGCAGCGGGCTCTCTCACAGCACTGGTTCTGGTTCCATGGCCACTTCTGTTTTTGACGGTACCGCACGTTGGAACCATCTACTCAAGTGCTCCTCACTCAGCGATCTTGGCTGCCATTCTTTTCGGCGCAGGTTGGGGATGCGGTGGCGTCTTCTTTGGCATGGGGATTTCATCTCTTGGGCTTTCTATAGGCACCTCGTTGATCATGGGCCTGATTGCGATTGGTGGCTCCATTGTCCCATTGTCATTGCAACACAGGGAACAGCTGATCAGTAAAAGTGGCGCTGCGTTGCTTGTGGGGATAGGCATCATGTTAGCCGGACTGGTGGTATGCTCGCGTGCCGGCGGCCTGAGAGCAGGCAACACGCGCCCTGCAGGAACTGCCTCTTCCTTGTCGCCCTTCGCCCTCGGTGTTCTCTATTGTGTTGCAGCGGGGCTGCTTTCAGCACTCGTCAACTTTGCTCTCATCTTTGGCGCACCAATCACCGGGCAGGCGGTCGCGCAAGGTGTCGATCTTGCCACCGCCAATAATGCGATCTGGGCGCTGGTCTTCACTTCAAGCTATCTTGTGAATCTCGGATACTGCATTTTTAAGAGCATTAAGGATAAGACCCTATATAAATTCTCCATAGCATCGACGTTCCGTTATTGGCTCTTGGCAGGGGTTATGGGCATTCTGTGGGCTGGCGGCATCGTGGTCTATGGGCGCGGCGCTTCGATGGAAGGCGCTTATGGGCCAGTCTTCGGCTTTCCAATTATGCTCATCGTTTCCATATTGACCGGAAATGCAGCGGGTGCAATGTTAGGAGAATGGCGGAATACAACAGCGAGAGCCAGACGCACCATGACATTCGGTGTAGGCATCATGGTTCTGGCGATTTTAGTTCTTGGTTATGCCAATTTCGCCGTCTAGTAAATCTTTGCCTCTCGATAAGCCTCGCAGACAATGCCGGCACATCCGTCCAGATACAACGGGCCGTGCAAAGCCTGAATCTGCTTGATTAGGTATATTCTAGCTTGCGTCTTCTATACTACCTTTCGAACCAAATAGTCGCACTGCCGGAACAGCAAAGAATATGAAGACTATGTTTTCTTAAAAGTTAGGATCTCTTAGCGTACTCTTCGCTGTTGAAATCTCGCAGCGAACAGACAGCCCAAATATGCCACGAAACGGGATGCGCGTGTGATCGGAATGGCGCATTTTTCCAAAGCAGTCGAGTGAGCGGGAGCACACTATCCAAGAACGCAAGGGCTACGAACAATTCCTGTTCTTCTCGCCAGCAACATACATGGCATCAGTTACTTCAAGTATTGCCAGACTGACTGTATGTTGTCCTTGCGAGAGTTAGTTTCTAGGTAAATCGGACTGCCAAAAATGTGCCGTTGACAAGGTCAAGAATTGTGAGCAATCATTGTGACCAACTTTTCTATTTGGATTTTGGTTAGTGAGGTAGACATCTATGCAACCAGGCTAGACGAGATTTTCGGCGATCAGCCAGGCGTGATCGCGATATATCGAGAGGGTATTGTTGCGAGGAGGCGAGGCAAAATGGACTATTCGGTAAGTAAAAGCGTGGTTTGGGAGTCTCTCGGCCGAGTCGCAATTCAAGATCGGCGAATTCTGCTTCCGTCTGCAGGAGAAATCCTGATCCGCGTTGAGGCCTCGGGACTATGCGGCACTGATCTACATATTGTATCCGGAGAATTTCCGGCCGCACATCCCGGCGTAGTTCTCGGTCACGAGTGCGCAGGAACAGTGGTTAGCGTCGGAGCAGCGGTTAGTGCAGTAAAACCCGGCGATCGAGTGACGGTTGATCCAAACATGCCCTGCCGGGCCTGTTTTCAATGCCGCGCTGGGCGACCTCACCTATGCGCGCAGCAGCAAGCATTTGGCTCTTCCCGGGACGGCGGGCTGGCTGAATTTATGCTTTGCCCGGTTGAACAGGCCTACTTGCTACCGTCCAATCTGCCGACCGAGGCAGGGTCTCTGGCCGAGCCGCTGGCCTGCGTAGTGCATGCGGTTGACCGTGGTGATGTTCAGTTGGGAGCCGCCGCCTTGGTGATTGGTGCTGGTCCCATCGGATTGATGACCGCTTACCTGGCCAAGGCAGCGGGGGCAAGCACGGTATTAATCAGCGAAAAAGACCAGCGGCGGCGCGATCGGGCAAGTGCACTGGGTTTCGAGTGCATTGCTCCGGAAAATGTGGCCCCGCAAAGCATGGACGTAGTCTTTGAATGCGCAGGCGCGGCCCCTGCGATGCTGGCTGCCATTGATGGAGCGCGACGCGGAGGAAACATCGTATGGATAGGGGTGGTGGCCCCTGATCAGCAGTTACAACTTCATCCTTACGAGCTGTTCCGTCGCGAGTTGAAGATCATTGGCACTTACACCAACCCTTGCACCATGGACCGTGCGCTGGCATTGCTGGCATCGGGCCAAGTGCCATGGGAGGCTCTCATTACTCATCGTTATCCGCTGAATGACTTTCACCGTGCCTGGGAAACGCATTCGCAAGGAGTTGGACTGAAGGTCTGCGTGGCTCCCTGACCACCGAAGATTCCAATAAGGAGAAACAAGCATGAAAGCAATCCTATATAGTGCTCCCAGAAAGTTTTCGTTCACTGACGTACCCGATCCAGTGCTGGCTAACGATGAAGTACTGCTACGCGTACGCGCCTGCGGCATTTGCGGTACCGATCTGCATATCCACGAAGGAGAATTCCTCGCCAAATTCCCTCTAATTCCAGGACACGAGTTCGCAGGCGAAGTGGCGAGTGTGGGTTCTGCAGTCAGCAACGTTGAAGTCGGTCAATCTGTGGTCGCTGACAACATGGAGCTTTGCGGCCATTGCTTCTTCTGCCGCCGCGATCAGCCGGTCTACTGCGAACACCTGATGGCGCAAGGTGTTAACATGCCAGGCGGCCTGGCGGAGTATGTAGTGGTGAAATCGTCGAAGGTGTATCCGTTCAAAAAGCTCTCATGGCGCGAAGCCGCGATGGTGGAACCCACAGCATGCGCGGTTCACGGAATGGATGTCATCGCTCTCAAGCCGGGCAGCGAGGTACTGCTTTTTGGTGCCGGCCCAACAGGAATTGTGCTGGCGCAGCTTCTGAAACTTAATGGCGCTGCAAAACTGACGGTAGCCGCCCCAAAAGGACGAAAGTTGGATCTGGTGGAACGGCTGGGTGCGGATGAGATAGTGCCCATGGACAGAAATAATCGCGCTGAGTATCAGCGACACCTTCGCGAATCAGCGCCCAGAGGCTTTGATTGCGTAATCGAAGCAACGGGCTCGCCGGAGGTTTGCGAAGAGGCAATCACGTTCGCAAGACAAGGCGGAGAAGTTGTTGTGTATGGCGTGTATCCAGAGTCAGCCAAAATGCAGTGGAGCCCGTATGAGATTTTTCGCCGCGAGTTGACGATCAAAGGTTCATTCTCGCAGAACCATTGTTTTGATCGCGCATTGCATTATCTGGAAAGTGGCCGAGTTAAAGTCGATGAGGTTGTCACGCAAGAGTTTGAATTGTCCGCATACGACAAGGCCTTGGACATGGTGCGCAGTCGCCAGGGCATCAAAACAATTGTTCTTCCTTCATGAGCCCACGTATGAACTTCCACTTCAAACCATGGCCGTCTGATGCCACCAGTGGGCAGACCACCGCGTTTGCGTCTCGCGCGAGAAGGATGTGGAGCATGCATGCATGAAATATGCCATTGGGATCGACCTGGGTGGCACAGAACTTCGCGCTGCCGTAGTGGACACAAAAGGACTCGTGAAGAAGCGGATGCAGGTGCCCACTGCGGCGGCGGCTGGTCCCGATGTTGTGATTGCACAGATTGAGACCCTCATCTGCGGGATGCGTGAAGGACTAGCCGAGAGCGATCTGCTTGGAGTTGGCGTAGGATCGCCGGGTCCGCTCAACCCGTATGAAGGCGTGGTCATTCATGCGCCCACGCTGAACGGCTGGCGCAATATACCATTGCGATCACTACTTGCCGGTCGGACGGGCCTGCGCGTGGAATTGAATAACGATGCGAATGTTGCCGCGCTTGGGGAGTTGAGGTTCGGCTCTGGCAAAGGCCTGCAGCACTTTATCTACGTGACAGTCAGCACTGGTATCGGAGGCGGCGTCATAGTAGACGGGCATCTGCTTCTTGGCCGCCATGGCCTTGCTGGCGAGGTTGGCCACATCGCGGTGTCTCCAGAGGGCCCGGTTTGCAGCTGCGGAATCCAAGGCTGTTGGGAAGCCTTTGCATCGGGAACTGCACTGGGAGTGTTCGCGCACCGGCGGCTTGGCGAATTCCTTGCGGAGGGAGGCAAGTCGCGTCTCTCAGAAATTGCCCGCTCAAGCCCGCTGCAGGCGCATCACGTAGCTGCAGCCGCGAGCGAAGGAGATGAGTTCGCCATAGGGCTGATGCATCGTGAAGGAAGCTGGCTCGGCATCGGCTTGGCCAGCTTAATCCACACTTTCTCACCTGAGCGTATCGCACTAGGCGGCGGAGTCTCAAACAGCTTTCCGCTCTTTGAATCCGAGATGATGAGAACCATCAGCAGACGCACTATGGCCGGATTTCATGAAACCACGATAGTAAAAGCGGAGCTAGGCAGAGATGCAGGAATCATCGGAGCAGCATGTCTCGTGATGAATTGAAGATGGCAGGCTAAGAGCACAAGCTTCTACAACGGATCCACATTTAAGTCGCTGGCAATGAGGTCTACCCGGATAAGACAATTGAATCCCTTAGCCCTCACATCTTGTAGCGGCTTTCCGTGATCGTTCTGAATGGTAGAATCTGAATTGCTTAAGCAAGGAAGAGCTTACTTCGCCCTGTTAGGTCTGGGTGCAATGCACTCATCTGATTGCAGGCTGCTGGTCACTATCTTTCTTGATGGCGTATCGTTATGGCGCAGCGCACATCAACAGATTTTGGTAAGGACACACTATGCGACGGGCAGCATCAAAAAATAAATATCCAGTAAAATCTCTGGTAAAAGCTCTTCAAATCCTTGATGCACTGGCTAAGCAGCCTAGCGGCTGCGGGATCACCGAACTGAGCGAAATGCTCCGCATAGGCAAAAGCACCGTTCACCGCCTGCTGGCTACGCTCAAGGAAGAAGGTTATGTAGTTTTCCATCCTGTCAACTCTCGCTATATTCTGGGTGGACGGATCGCGAAGCTTGCTCAGCAGCTCTCGGAGCAATCCCCACTGCTCACATTTGGCGTGCCCATTATTCAGCGTCTGGCGCGAGAGTACAACGAGACGGTGAACCTGGCCATTCTTGAGGGCACTGAGGTTGTGTATATCGCGGGAGAAGAGGGTCGCGAGCTTCTGCGCAGCCACTGCGTTCTTGGTTATCGGGCAGCGGCGCATGCAACCGCGTTGGGAAAGGTATGCCTCTCTGATCTTTCCGATGAGGAGATTCACCAGTGTTACGGACGCGTCAAACGTCTCGCAAAGACTGGGCCAAAAACTATCACCAGCATCAACAAACTGCTGGAAGAGGTGTCCAGCGTGCGCAAGTCGGGCTTTGCCTATGACAATGAAGAGAGCGGGTCGGGCGTGTACTGCATAGCCGCGCCGATCTGGGACTATTCCGGACGGCTAGTTGCCGCGCTCAGCTTCTCTCTTCCTAAATCGAGAATGACGGCCACGCGCAGGCCCGCATTGCGGGAGGGGCTTCTTCGCGCTAGCGGGCGGTTATCCGAGGCGCTTGGATATTTTGCTCGTTCCGGACGCGATAGGGCCACTAACGGACGGAATTCAGAGGAAAAGCCACACGTAATGTCCTAGTTGCGTACAGACATCTCGTCCGCCATGTCTCGACGCATCGCTGGGCTGACCCCGATGAGATGACGCTTAAGACCTCTCGCACTGCGTGAACTGCCCGAGCCCATTCCCGCTATTCCATAAGCATCTTGCAAAGAACGACGTTGCTGGCCGGGGCAAAGTCTGCTGTTGCGGCAAAAAGGCATCGGCATACCGGTTTCTCCCTTTGAGCCTCTCAACGCTGCTGAAAGAGCCAAGGTTAATTTATTCTGGGCGGAGCACAACTCGATCGCTCGGTGATTGTGTAACATCAAAAGCCTATGCATTGCGTCGGCGAATCCCCAGCTCAGATTAATCTCTCGCAGCGGATGACATAGACCTGTAGTCTTCCTTAAGAGGTTCTTGCATGAAGCCTCTTCGCTCAGAAGAGATCCAGGGAACATGGGCGAGTGTTCTTCTGCCCATCAATCGCGATGAGTCTATAGATTTTGCGCGGCTGACAGAGGATATAGATTACCTTGTGACGACCGGCGTGGACGGGATCTATACTAATGGTACGGCCGGAGAATTCTACTCGCAGACCGAAGCCGAATTTGACCGGCTTCACGCGGTTTTAGCAGAGCGGTGTGAAAAGGCGCAATTACCCTTCCAGATTGGCGCTAGTCACATGGATCCGCAGATATCGCTCACTCGAGTGCGACGAGCTGTTCAGCTTCGCCCGAGTGCGATTCAGGTTATTCTTCCTGATTGGTTTCCGCTAAGACCAGCAGAAGCTCTTATCTTCCTCAAAAGGATAGCAGAAGCTGCAAGCCCGGTTGGATTGATCCTCTACAACCCCCCCCATTCCAAGCGAACGTTGCAGCCAGAAGAATATGGCCAGTTGGCAAATGCTGTGCCTGCTCTAGTGGGGGTCAAGGTGGCTGCAGACCTAGATTGGTATGCGCATTTCAAGACGCATGCGCCGGGCCTCAGTTTATTTGTGCCGGGACATCAGCTTGCGACTGGCGTGAAGACCGGCGCCACAGGCTCTTATTCAAATATTGCGTGCTTGCACCCGAAAGGCGCAAAGCGCTGGAATGAACGGATGCATACCGATTATAGTGCTGCCCTGGCAACCGAAACTCGGATCGCTTCCTTTCTGCAGCGCTACCTGCTGCCGCTGCGAGATCAGCATGGATATTCAAACCAAGCCTTAGATAAGTTGCTTGCTGCCATTGGCGGCTGGTCAACCGCAGGTACCCGTTTGCGATGGCCTTATCGCTGGATTGACCCCAATGAGGTAAGGCGATTGAGTCCTCTTGCACTGCGTGAACTGCCGGAGTTGTTCCCTCCATTTCCATAAGCACCTTGCAAAGAACGACGTTCGCTATCATCGCTAAAGGAAAGAGCCCGAGATGAATCGCAGAAAATTCCTCAGAAGCGCGACTCAGTTTGGAATAGGAGTCGGAGCAGCAAGCGCAACCTTTCATCCGCACAGCCATGCATCAACCATGTATCAGCAGTCGAACACAGGCTGGACAGTTCAGGCCGACCTGCCGAGAAAGGTGCTCGAAAACCCGTGGCTTATCGCGACGGATCCGACGAATATTGGCCGCGAAGAAAAGTGGTTCCTGAAACCTACTGCAGCGGCCAAGCCTGCTCGCGTTCCGGGGATCATTCAGGAAGCATTCCCTGGTTATCACGGGCTGGCGTGGTATTGGATTGATTTCACAACAGACTATTCTTCAAACATGCGAGGCCGTTACCTGCTTTCTTTTGGAGCGGTCGACTACATCGCGGAGGTCTGGCTTAATGGCGTGCGCATCGGGAGCCATGAAGGCAGCGAAAGCCCCTTTGAATTCGACGTTACAGATTCGATCAAAACTGATAGCAGCAATCGCCTGGCGGTTCGTGTCCTTAATCCTGGCAAAGAAGCGATTGACGGCATCGTACTGGAGGAAACTCCGCACCGTAACAAGACAGTGGACTATCGGCCGGGTAATGGACCCGATGCGGGCGGAATCTGGCAACCGGTAGTTTTGCTGATCAGTCCCTCGGTGCGTACAGCAGATCTGATTCTTCGGCCGGATTGCAAATCGGGACGGATCGAAGTGCAGGCGAGCGTGCACAATTCGCTGCATGTAACAACACGCATCCGCTGCCATGTTTCCGTGTCCCTTGCTCCGCAAGGCTCCTTGCTCCTGATGAAAACAATGGAGCTCGATGCGCCCGCGGGCAACTGCAGTCTTCAGCTAGAAATGCAAGTTCCCCATCATGAGCTCTGGGATTTGCAGAATCCCGCTCTCTATCGCGTCACGGTGCGAGTAGAAGCGGAGCGGCACGCAAGCGTTCATGAGGTCTCAGCAAATTGCGGATTTCGCGACTTCCGCGTAGTCAATGGCTTCTTCCGCCTCAACGGTAAGCGTCTTTTCCTTCGCAGCACTCACACCGGCAATCATTGCCCATACGGGCAAACAGTTCCTCCACCGGGATATCCGGACATCTTGCGTTCGGACCTCTTTTACTCGAAGTCAGTGGGCTTTAATACTGTGCGTTCAATATCCGGGATGATGCTGCCGTATCAGCTTGACCTCTGCGACGAGATTGGGCTGCTGGTTTACGAGGAATCGCTCGCGTCGTGGTTGCTGCATGATTCTCCCAAAATGAAGGAGCGGTACGAATTTTCCGTGCGGGACATGGTCCTCCGGGATCGCAATCATCCGTGTCTCGCGATCTGGGGACTACTGAATGAGACCAACGATGGGCCGGTGTTTCGCGAAGCAGTTTCGGCGCTCGGATTGGTGCGCTCTCTCGATCCAACGAGACTGGTCCTACTGTCTAGCGGACGTTGGGATGGCCACCTAGGTACTGGTTCTATCAGTAATCCCAATACCTCTGAGTGGGAATGTGTGTGGGGCCAGGAGGCTCCTGGCGCGGGATCTACTGGCTCGCCGAGAAAGAATGACCATCCCAACGCGCACAATGTTGTAGCTTACGACGAAGGTATGGGGGATATTCACTTCTATCCTGAAGATCCACAGACGCCGGAAGTGAACGCGTTGCTGCGGACCATGGGCAAGGACAGCAAACCAATCTTTCTCACTGAGACAGGCATCGGATCCATGATGGACGTAATTCATGAAGCACGTTCATATGAGCAAGCCGGGGTTCCATCGGACGCCGAAGACTACCAGCTCGTTCGGTCGATGGCAGACAAGCTGACAGACGACTGGCAACGATGGGGAATGGAAACGGTATATCCATTCGCCGAAAATCTTCTCTATGCCAGTCAGCAGGCCATGGCTCGTCATCGCCTGCTGGTGTTCAATCTAATTCGCGCCAATCCTAAATTTTGCGGTTACAACCTTACCGGCATGCTCGACCATGGTTATACAGGCGAAGGTCTTTGGAGATTCTGGCGAGACTTCAAGCCCGGGGCGATGGATGCTGTAAAGGACGGCTGGGCAGCGGTTCGTTGGTGCCTGTTCGTCAACCCCACACATACCTATCTTGGAAGGCCAGTAAAGATTGAAGCCGTGCTAGCCAATGAAGACATACTGGATGCAGGTGATTACGCTGCGCGGTTCCGCGTGATGGGACCTGACGGAGTGGCTTGGGACCAAAGCTCAACACTGCACATTCCGCAGGTTGCCAAGGGCGAAGATGGCCCGCTTGCCGTGCCGGTACTCTCAGAGGATGTCGTGCTAAAAGGCAAGGCTGGCGCATATTCGCTGATACCGCATATCGATCGAGGCGCGGCTCCGCCGGAGACTTCGTGGCAGTTCCACCTCTCCGATCCGGCTTCTCTGCCCCGACTTGATCAAAAAGTTGTCTGTTGGGGAATGCCATCCAGCGCCACAGCCTGGCTCAAGTCGAACGGCGCATCCATCGCATCGTTCCCTGGCAGGGCATCAGATCGTCGAGACTTGATCCTAGTAGGAGATGTATCCGCTTCTGACGGAAACCTGGACGCGTGGCGTGAACTGGCAACGAGGATGGAGCGTGGAAGCAGCGTTATCTTTCTCTCGCCAATGGCGTTCAAGCGGGGGAGCGAGTCCAGTGGCTGGCTTCCGTTAGTGAAGAAGGGCCGAGCATACAAATTCTATGACTGGCTATACCACAAAGAATGTGTCGCAAAGAACCATCCAATATTTGCAGGCCTGCAGGCAGGCGCCTTACTCGACTGGTATTACTATGGGCCAATGATTCCCCACTGGCTGTTCGAGGTTGAGCAGTCTCCAGAAGAGGTGATTGCAGCGGCATTTGCGACGGGCTACCCCGTCCCCGGCGGCTACGCTTCCGGTGTGCTGGTGGGCAAATATACATTTGGAGCAGGCCAGTTTTTCGTGAACACTTTCCCGATTTTGGATTGCCTGGACAGCCATCCGGCTGCGGACCGAATGCTGATCAATATGATCCAGTTTGCAGGCGGCCCTGCTTCGGGGCCACTTACAGAGCTGCCGGCGGACTTTGAGCATAAGCTGGAAGAGATCGGATATAAGTAGTGCGAGCGCTGCTAAAGTAAACGCAGCGCTCGATAAGATATTCTTCTAGCGTCAGACGGCTGGGAATAGCCGGTAGTGAATCCGCTGTGGATGCAGCTCAGTTCGAGATGAGAGATATCAGCGTATCGCGCGATACTTTCCCCACTGGGAACTTGTGGCGCAATTCCTGCGTTTTGATCGCCAAAAATTAAAAGAGCAGAAGCAACTCTGGTCAAATGCAAGCTTCCGGCTCACCGGAATTGTATGCCTGCCATAGAACTTGGACAGCCCTAAACATCACCGTCCGTTGAGGAACTCTTACAACGCCGATGAAAATGTTTATTGACACTTATCTTGATCCAGCGAATTGGCTCAATTTCCCGGTACCTTCGCTGCCGAGTCCTTGATAGCCTCCGTCCACGGGCAAGTCTGCTGCTGTGATGAACGAGGCATCATCACTCAGCAAGAACAAGATCGCGGCCGCCACTTCAACTGGGTCCCCACATCGCTCAAGCATATGGAACTGTCCCCATATGGGGTCCCATTTAGCGCGATCACCACCCGCTGCCTTCAATACCTCTCGTGTCCATATCCAGCCCGGACTGACGCTATTCACGCGTATTCCATATCGAGCGAAGTCCAGCGCCATGCATTTAGTGAGGGTATGAACTGCACCTTTTGCGCTGTTATATGTCCAGCGGCCAGGCTGCGCAATAAACGCAGAAATGCTGGAGAGGTTCACGATTGACCCGCCACCTGTCTTCTGCATTGCCTCTGCTGCAGCATTTCCCATTCGAGCATAGGCTATTGGTCCCACGTCAAAAGTACGGTGCCAGTCCTCGATAGTTGCGTCGGCACCCTTTGAGATAAAAGAAAAAGCATTATTCACTAAATAGTCAACTCTGCCGAATCGCGAGAGGGCATCCTCAGTTACCCGCGCAACGAACTGAGGATCTGCCATGTCGCCATGAAGAAAAAGCGCCTCCGATTTGGCTAACGCCAGTTCCCTCTCTACCTCCGCACCTTGCATTAAATCGATATCCGTGAACACTACCGATCCACCTTCAAGGCAGAACTCCTCGACCGTTGCTCTGCCGATACCAGCAGAGCCTCCGGTGACGATTGCGACCTTACCCGCAAAGCGGTTCTGAACTACCTTTCTAAGAGGCACGGCCACACCCTCCTGCTATTGAAGTAGAGAGATCCGCGAGCCACACCGCTGCATAGCTCCATCCCGGGCAGCGACTGCACTGCCCTTCTGCAGCTATCCATTGCAAAACGAGCTCGTGCAGAGTTGGCCTCGCCAAGGTCCGCTGTCTTGGGCACTTTCTCGCTCGAGCTCAGATTGGCCTGCCCAGATTTCCCGGAAGGGCGCTTCTGTGAACTCATGCGGTCTGGATAGCCACCGCAGGAAAACAGGTGAACGGCTGATCGGCTACCTGCCAGTATGGCATGTACTCTACTCCTTGATTTTGTGCAATGCTGAAGTGAAGTGGATGGTTGGGTTTCGGAGTGAGCTGAGCCAGAAGATCTTCAGGTTGCGAGCCCTTATCGACCCGAAGAGTGACATCTGTAGAACCAACCGCGGCCAAGAGAATTGGCCCGTATTCTAGCGCGTACCGATGGTGACCTGCAATCTGGTCAGAGCCCGTGTATCGGGTGAGCTTCAGCTTCAACGGAAGAGTGAATGTAATCGTATCTCCGTCGGACCACGTGCGATCGAGAGTCACATAGCTTCCCGGTTTTCCAGTGGCTGCTAATTTAGCGTTTACCATGAGCGGCATTTCACTTGATGCCCAAGAGGGTACACGCACGCGAATCTTTGCGCGCACTGGATGAGGTGTAGCGATCCCTAAATGAACGTTGGGCTTGGCGGGAAATTGCGTTATCATTTTTAATTGCAGAGTTTGCCCAGCTCCGGACCAGGAGAGAGTAGATGGCTCAAAAAGGTTCACGTACACGCCGTCGGACGCGACGGAATAGATGTGCTCTGGTAAGGAGCCTAGCAATCTCGTTCCTTGGCCCTCGCAACAGGTATTTATCCGAGACGGTTTATTCTTCGGGCCCACTAGTACGGCGAAATAACGCAGACCCTGCGTCCCAGCTTGATTCGCAATGGCCACGTTATAGATAGATTTCTCAATTTCCGCTACATATTTCTCCTGGTCCGGATACAGCAGATGGAAGCGCTGGTTAAAGAATGTCCAGAAGGAGCTGCCACATAATTCGCCGTGTTCGTGGTCCAGCGAGTACGACAGCGGCGGATCCTTCACAAACTCTTCCATAGACATGCTACCGCCGGTGTGTTCCCATTTGTGATGGTAGAGATCCCATCCGCCGAGCATGGCATTGAGATACCGTTGATCTCCTGTAGCGCGATACAGATCCAGATAAGCTTCAAAAAACGTCACTTGATAGCAATGCGGACGGTCGTAGGGATACTGCCAAATGGAATCGTCCTTACGCTTCGATAGATCTTCAAGCCAATAGTTTTCCTGGAAGTAGCGCTGGATCACCTGCAAGTCCTCTGGTTTGCCGACGGGCGTAAAGTACATGCGTGTGTTGGCGATCATGCCTTGGGGACCAAGGCCAGCACCACGTAGAAGCTTGGGAAGGTAAGGACACCGGTCGAACCAGTCGTAGTAACCGCGCAACAGTCCAAAGGCCTTGGGATTGCCGCTGTATCCAGCTTCAATCAGACCATGCGTGACCCATGCGCGTGTGTATGCGCCACGTTCCGAGTAAAAGATCGTGTCTTCCGGATAGGCCATGATATAGCCATTGGGCTGCTTGCAGGCATCGATGCCATCGACAACTGCATTTAACCGCCGGCGCAGTTCGGGATGATCTATCCAGCGCAGAGTGTTCCCGGCGCCCATTAGAAAGCGACCCGCATTTGATCCCGCAAGATCCTCCTCCCAGAACTTGTCCGGCTTTGGCAGATTCGGAGGATTCTGTTTACCGGCCCGCTCACGAAACTGACGCAGCAATTCGTCCACCGTAAAGGAGTCGAGCAGATAGCCAATATTTTGCTCCAGAACGGTCTGGAACAGACCATCTTCGAGAGTCACGCCGGTTCGGGGCACTTGAGCCTGATACTCAACTGGTTTCCAAGAATTTGCAGGAGTGACATTCTTTGGGTAGTCCGTGACGAACCCCTCCCCCTGGGGGCGGGGTAGACGTGTGAGCTGCATCAGGTCATCATGGTTCCCAGAGACAGCATCAGCAGTAGCAGCACACCGCTCAGCGATATCTTTACCAGCAGAAAGCACCGCTATCTTGGACACGGCAAAAGTGAAAGTCGAGCTCTTCGGTACCGGTCTCATTCGGGTGACCGTCAAGCGGATATATCGCCCCCCTTTACCCTGGGCTGGATACTCCGTGAGTTGGTCTTTGGGGTCGGGATAATCGGAGCGGGCACAGTCTGCGATGAGACTGGCGTTAGTGAAGTCGGGATGATCGGATACCTCAATCTTGAAGCGCAGAGGGAAAGTGCCGAAGCCATAGGGGTAGGGCCATCCGTCGTGACCACTAGATGGATACAACCTAATGGCGTCGAAAGGTTGGCGCGAGCCAAGGTCCACCTGAACCCAAGAAACTGCATCAGCGCTAGTTACCGGCTTCGAATGATAGGGCCGGTAGGATGTCGCGGGTGTGGCAGCGATCCAGTCTGCAATCTCGTAGTGTGTTGCGGCGGAGACACCGGAAGCGCCTGACAATAGAACCGCCGGACCCAACAGGCGTGAAGCAGTAGCACTTGCTCCAGTGCCGAGTGTCATTCCTAAGAACTTTCGTCTATCCATAAGATCAGTTGCTCCTCTTCTCCGTTGCCGAATCTACTCCCGCCAGGCGGCTGTTGAGTAGTGGGCAGGGTAGGGCGGCGCTGTCCGGTCGGGAAAAGTCAGCAGCCGCCACACTCTCCTCAGCCGCACAGGCGTCAACCCTGCTAAAAGCTATACTTAAGCGCAAACTGCCCAACCCGCTGGCTTGATGAATACGTGACCTGACCGATCCCTGGCGTTCCCACAAGACCTCCGGTCGCGCCAAAGTTTGGATGGTTGAAGACATTGAAAGCTTCCGCGCGGAATTCCAATTGGTGATGCTCGGTAATTTTGAACGCCTTGGAAAGCGAGGCGTCCGCGATATTCAGCCGTGGATTTCGCACAGAATCTCGTCCTCCAATTCCATACTGTCCATTCGCGGGCTGCGCAAAGCACGACGCGTTGAAACGATGAAATCGCGTGCGCTGAAAGTCGTTTGGATTACAGATCTTGTTTGCAAATATTGTGACATAAGGGCTTCCATCTGAATTGTTGACCGCGGTAATCGCAATTGGTTCACCTGTGGCCAGGCGGTAAACACCAGAGAGCTGCCACCCGCCGATCACCAGCCTGTTAAACCAATTGTTCGAAGAAGCAAATCTTCCACCAGCCCCGATGGGCAATGCGTACACCCCGCTAAAGACGAAGTTGTTGGTGCGGTCCCACCCGGCTGGGGCATATGTCAAATGTGGTTTGTACTGGTTGGAGAACACGCCATTGTCTCCATCCAACAGATCCATTGCCTTCGACCATGTATACGACGCGAGAAACTGCAGGCCGTTAGCAAAGCGCCTATCTAACGCTGTGACAAGGGCGTTGTAATTTGCGATCGATTTCCCTTCTTCCACATAGACGAAGCTCAGGTTGGGATTCGGCCTCACATCCAGGATGCCGCTCTTGTTGCCAGGTGACAGCGCATAAGGTTGATTGGCATCAGCCCTACTCTCCACGTGGCGTGAGACGTTTCCAAGATAGCCCAAGGTAAACCGCGTATTCGCACCGAGGCTTCGTTCAATATTTAAGTTCCATTCCTGCACCGACGGGTCTTTGAAGACTTTGGGCATAGCGAATGGGCTGGCTAACCCCGCTCCAGGCCCCGACGTAGAAACCGCAGTTTGGATAGGTTGCTGATTCGTAACGGAGAAGAGGTAGGACCGCTGTTCGACGTTGGGAGGATATAGGAGCTGGAACTGCAGATTCTCCCACTGATTGCCCGCATAGTAGATTCCATAGCCACCGCGGAGCACACTATTCTTATCAAAACTCCATGCAAATCCGAACCGAGGCCCCACATCACCGAAATTCGAATCGGTTGGCCCTTTGATATACCTACTGAGGTCGGCGGAAATGACGGCCGCATGGCCTTTAATGTCATATGGAGCCTGTGCGAAATCATAGCGTAGACCAATATTCAAAGTCAGCGAAGGTTTGATCTTCCAATCGTCCTGAATATATCCATCGACTGCGGAACTGCGGAAAGGATCGGCCGATACGCCTAGCGCGGCGATAGCATTGTTAGGATACCCGAGCAGGAAGTCCGCTAATCCGTTTCCAATTTTAGTAACCGCTCCTGCCGTGTATTTGGCCGTAGCATTGCCGGCAAAATTATATTGGCCGTTATTGTTGACCACCCAGTATCCATAGAACTGGGTTCGAACAAACTCTCCTCCAAAATAAATGTTGTGGTTTCCCAGCCTCCAATTTACCTCATCCGCGTACTGGAAACGATTTTGGATTGCGCCTTGGGGAGAATATGGATCTCCTAAACCACCAATCCCATTAATACCGATAAATGGTGGGGCCCGTTGTATGGCAGCAGCGTTCAAGCCGACGAGACCATAGAACGTAGCATAATCCTTTGCGCCTGCACCTTGTTGCGTCCGGTTGACAATGCTCCGGTTATAGCCGATTTTGGCGACATTGACGACGCTGGAACTGAGGGTTGCTGTTTCCGCCACAGTCGCATTCACGCCCTTAGAAGAGAACTCGATACCGAACAAACCCGGCGTGATTGAGTTTCCACCGATGAGGCCATTATTTCGTACGATGGAGCCAAGAAGCTGATGCTTAGCAGAAATATTCCAATCCACCCGGCCAAGGTATTCATCATAGGTATTGGTGTTTGGAATATTCTTTATGTAGTTGACGTTATTGGCATTAAGGGGTGTGTTCGGACTGGGGTAATTTGCCAGCCACAGGTTTGCAAATGGGTTGAAACGGGCGCTAGGAATGACATTGTTCGGGAATGGGCTTGAAGTCCCTGTGGCTGGATTGTAGGTAGCCGGATCATAGATCGTAGCTTGGCCGGAAAAATCTCCGCTGCGTTCGGCTAGGGTGGGAACGCGGCCGGTAAAGGTACCACTCGAACCATTGCGCAGTCCAGAATAATCAAAAAAACCAAATACTTTATTCTTGACGATCGGACCGCCTAGATTCGCTCCAAACAGATTATAGCGTTGGACGGGCACGGAGTTTGAGAACCAATTTCGTGCGTTGAATACATCGTTTCGCAGAAAATCGTATGCAGTTCCGTGGAACTGATTTGTGCCGCCTTTGGTGATCACGTTGATAACCGCAGGATGAGCAAATCGTGCCGGAGCATTGCTCAGAGTCGTTTCGACCTCTTGAACCGCCTCGACCGACGCCAGGATGTTCGCCGTCTGATCGAGTAGGTTAACGTTTTCGACACCATCTTGCAGGAACAAGGTATGGTAGTTGTCTAATCCTGCAATATACGCAGCATTTGACGTTTGATTGAAAAAGCCGACATCGCCGCCGTTATTGACCGTGTCCCCACCGGGTTGCGAGGCAGGACCAAGGGTCGCCGTGTTGATAAGATTCCTTCCGCTATTGGGAAGGGTTACAAGCTGCGTGGAGCTGACGACTTGCGACACATCATGGCTCTCCGATTGCAGTTGGTTCTGAGTAGAGCTTGCCTCCACTGTGATTTGGCTTGATGTACTTGCCATATTTAGCTGGAAGTTTGCAGTCGCTCCGGTGAGAGCCAGGTCGACCGTGGACCGTGTTTTTTGAAGGCCGGGCGCCGTAACATCGATCTCATAGCTTCCCGCGGGCAGCGATGGTACCAAGTAATTTCCTTGCGCGTTCGTCAGCACACTTCTGATAGCCGATGTTGCGAGGTTCTTCACTTCTACCTGACAATTTGGAATGACAGCTCCGGTACTGTCCGTCACAGTTCCGGTAATAGCTGCCAAGTTCGTCTGAGCATGTCCGGAAATGCAAGCGAACGCGAGAGCTGCGACTGCAACGATTGCGCACAAGCCACGCAGAATAAAACAGATCTGTCCGAACATGCCATATGGAGCCCTTACAAATCGCACCGAAGGGATTGGCCTCAAAAGCTTTTCATTATCTGAGTAGTGCATTTTCGTGTCTCCATAGTCGTTGGTCAGTCTTGGTCGGTAGGATCTAGGGCCAGATTTCAACCTCACAAGCGCTCAAGCCCTTAAACGACGACAAAACTACTTCAAAGACGAAATGCTTGTCAAGTACAAACAAGGCATGTAACCAGTAGTCACTATCACTCTCTTACATGTGGACCACACCTCGACCTGGCAATTTTATGCGCTTAAGCGCTCATGGACCAAGACTGACGCCGTGCAGACCAATGATCTCCCCGGATTTTGCGGCCCGCGCTCGGATGCTAGATATGTATCCGGGGCAGACAAGGTGCGGGCTCGTTTTGGGGGTTGCATGTATTGAACCAATCCGCGTTTCCTCCCGCTGGGCCCGTAACGGACTACGGCTCCTGCCCTTCGGCGAAGCATTCGCACTGAAAAGCCTTTTCGCACTGCTGGTCTGCCGACTGAATCCGCACACGAAGCAAGTATCATTTTGGGATTCAGGGAGATCAAGATGAGCAAGCACAACGAGGGTAGATGACAGCCGCGCTGAGGAAGGGGAGCAGGCGAATCACTCACACGCGCTGCCAAGCTTCGGACGGGAACTCTAGTTTCATTCACCCAGCGTTGTGCACCAGGATGTCCATACAGCAACGAAGCGTCTAGCATACAGCTGCGGGTGGTCTCTCCTCCTGGCTGCCTAAGATGCGAATCAAAAGATAGTTTGGAGCAGTGTGGAAGGCTTGCGAGCCAGGCTAGACTGAAACCCTACTCACCCCAAATGTTCAGCGAAATGAACGCCCAAATCTTCTTTGCTTCGCAAAGTGTACGATTGTGCTCTTGTCATCTTCTCGAGGACGACTGCGGAGTGAGGTGGACATCCAAGCGCATATCCGCACATAACACGGATCACCTCGATCAGCTGGTCAGGAGGCTTTAAGCGATGAGCAACGGAACGAAGGTGTCACAAGCGATCGCAACAACAAATGTTGTCGAGGGACATGTTTCGTGCTGGTGGCTGGGGGGGTCAGGTTTTGTTTTTAAGACCTCCAAAGGCACTGTGATCTACCTTGATGCATATCTTTCCAATGTCGTGAAGGATATCTTTGGCGCGGAACGCGCCTTTGCGCCGCCGATTGATCCACAAGAGGTCCGTGCAGATGCCGTCATTTCAACCCATTGGCATGAAGATCACTTGGACCCGGGATTGATTCCCATCGTCGCGCGGAATAACCCCGATGCCAAGTTCATCATGCCCCCCAGTGCCACCTCTCATGCGTTGAGCTGGGGCCTACGACGCTCACAAATCGCGCCGTTACAATGGGGCCAGACAGTGCAGGTGAAGGATGTAAGTGTCGAAGCGACGCCTGCGAGGCATGAGGCAAACATTCCCGGCTGGGAAGTTCCCGACGCAATGGGCGTACTGCTCAATACCGAACAGCTAACGATCTATCATTGCGGCGACACGGAATACGACGTCCGTTTGCGGCGGCTCAAGTCACGCAAGCCGGATGTGGCGCTGCTTTGCATCAACGGAGTCTCAGGAAATATGGATGCCCACGAGGCCGCATTGCTGGCTTGGCATTTGGGTGCCGGGCTGGTGGTGCCCATCCACCACTTCCTTTGGGCAGTGACTACTGGTACTGCTGAAGAGACCCTGGATCCGCAGCTCTTCTTGAGCACATACGATAGTCTTCGTGGGACGGGAGAGGCCCTTATCCCCCATGTTGGCGAAGAGATCGACTTGGCAATGGCGCGGCGCCCATCACAAGGATCAGGGGTTCAATGATCCGGGGTTAGGGTTAAGAAGAATCTCCCTGGTCAGGTCGTGTGGACAGTCGATGGAAACCGGAACCAAATACTCAATTCAGTATGAGAGGAAAGATTAGTATGTCAAAACGTCTGTCTGTTGAGAAGCTGCGAAAATTCTGTGTCGAAGCGCTCATGAAGGCTGGTCTTCAGCCTGACGATGCAGCTATAGTGACGGACGTCCTAGTCATGACGGATATGTGGGGGACATTTTCCCATGGTACCGGCGCGCTGCGAAACTACTTGATTTCTCTGCGTGCCGGCGGCATGGATCCACACGGCAAAGCCGAAGTGGTGACGGAAGGGGATTCGTGGGCGGTGGTCGACGGCCATTCCGGAATGGGCATGCTAGCTTGCTGCTTGGCCATGAACACGGCGATCGAGAAAGCCCGCACAAATACGATCACATGGACAGGCGTCCGGAACAGCAACCATTTCGGCGCCGCCGGATATTACGCCTATATGGCTGTGCGACATGACATGATCGGCATTGCCATGAGCAATGCTGATCCGAACATGGTAGTCCCAGGCGCCCGCGGGCGTATCATCGGCAACAATCCGCTGGCCTATGCGGTCCCTGCCGGCGAAGGACACCCTATCCTACTAGACATCGCGCTTAGCGCCGTCGCGGCTGGCAAAATCCTGTCCATGAAAACGCTAGGACAACCGATCCCGCCCACCTGGCTCGCCGACGCGGAAGGAATGCCGGCAACAGAAGTAGGCGATTGGCCGTCGACAGGATCGATGATGCCGATGGCCGGGCACAAAGGTTACGGGATTGCATTGTTGATCGAGGCGATCGCGGCCCTTCTGCCCGGTGCCGGAGTGCTCAATGAGGTGAAGAGTTGGATTATGGACCCCACGGCAAAGGGCTGCCTCGGACAGGCCTTCATCGTGATCAACCCGGGGGCAATCCTTCCCATAGAAGACTTCAAGCGCCGGGTGGATGCGATGATTCGCACGATCCACGAGTCTTCGAGATCGAAGGATTCGGCGCGCATCTACCTGCCCGGCGAGATCGAGTGGGAGCGGAGAGAAGACGCACTCAAGAACGGGATACCCTTGCCCGAGGTCGTTCTAGCATCACTCTATGGTGCAGCCCAAGATGCCGGTTTAGATACTCGTCTGCTCGACGAAGTCTAGTCGAGACGGCGCGTACGTCACGATAAGTAAGGAGTTCGTCTGTTCTCAAAGACCTTCCCTCCCCTTGACTATCCCATTTTTCCCTGAGTACGATGTGCATACATATCCATGGCCATCGATATTTCCATTCTTCACTCTTCATGGATGAGTGCACGAATGCTCTTCCGGACCAGCTCTCATTCGTAAAGTGCTATGACCAACATGGACCGGTTAGTAGATCCAATGCGCACACTTAACATAAGGAGCCGTAGACAGAGATGGCCTTAATCACCGGTTTCGCTCTTACCCTCTTGGCTGGAATCACCATGGGGTTCTCGATGTGGTCTATCAAGTGGGCCAGAGTATGGAAATGGGAAAACTTCTGGTTTGTTTATGCGATTGCGTCGCTGATCATAGCTCCCTTGGTTCTTGCCTTCTTGCTGCTACCGCATTTATCTCTGGTCTATGCATCCCTGACAACCCGTGAAGTGATGCTGCCATTTGTACTCGGCGTTCTTTGGGGTTTTGCCCAGCTCGGTGCGGGTATCTGCGTGCACCGGCTTGGTTTCGCCGTGTCGGGTGCCGTCCTTAACGGCGTTGGAGCCGCTGTGGGAACGCTGGTTCCGCTCATCATTTTGCACCGCGAGGTGCTCTTGCAAGGAAGTGGGTTACTTATCCTTCTCGGTATGGCGATTACGCTGGGCGGTGTGACGCTCTGCGGCTGGAGCGGATACCGGCGAGAAGAAGCAGCGAGGAGCCAGGGCCGGGGTGCAGGATTCTCGACCACGGAAACTGCTATGGCGCAAAGCGCTTCAACCCGCAAGGAATACATCATAAATCTGGCCATTGCATTCGGATCAGGAGTGCTCTCGGCATTGCTCAACATAGCGTTGGCTTACAGCAGTGGCATCATGGACAAAGTGCGCTCTCACGGGGGTCAGGCATCATGGGCCCCCTTTGCCGTTTGGCCAATCGCGCTCGTAGGCGGATCCCTGGTGAATATTTCGTTTAGCGTGTATTTGCTGTTCAAGAACAAGAGCTGGGGTTATTTCCGCGAGAAATTCAGCGAAATCGTGAACCCTGCATTGGCTGCATTCATGTGGATGGGAGCGATCGCTCTTTACAGCAGTGCCACAACCTATCTCGGCACTCTCGGCATTTCGATCGGCTTCGCTCTATTCACGATTACGATGATCTTGAGTGGCCAGTTGGCCGCCGTCGTCACCGGCGAATGGCGATTCATGCAGCGAAGCATCTACCGCTCATTTTTTATGGGCATTGGTCTTCTTATGCTGGCCGTCCTAGCCATCGGAGCCGCTAATTATTACCAAACCTGACCCGCCAATACTCGCCTGGAACTTACGGCGCAGTTCCGGGTTTGATCGGCAAGAAAGTAAAAGGCCAGAGGCAACTCCATTAGCTAAGCGTAGGTTTCCGACTTGCCGAAAACATATGTCTACCAAAGAACTCCGACAGCCCTGAGCTCCGCCTTCGCCCATGACTCCTTCGTAACGGCCTTGATTTGGCTCACCGCCTCCCGGTCGACCGAGGACTTGCGGGACTAACCTCGTGAAAGATCAAGCGACCATTGCCCGGGGAGCCCATCCACGAAGAAATCAGGTTTAAGAAGGCAGGTCAGTCGCGAGTATGGCATGAACGGATCTGGCTGGAACTTATATACGTCAAAATGCTGCCGTATCATGACGTCCGAACATTCCCGCCGGTAACTGCTGGCTTTCATTCGAGGCAGACCCTCAAGGACAGGGGGTGAACGCAAAGTTCACCCCCTCTTCGTGGGGCATTTGGCGCAGGTCTCTCCGGTGATCCCTTTGCCTTCCTCTACAGTAAATATTTTATCCACGCTAGGCAGGCTTACCTTCTCGGTGACACCCCTTCGCCAGTGAATCTCCACGGCATCGACTTTCTCTGCATCGCCCAAACCGAAGTGCACCCGCGGATCGTTGGAGGACGCGAAGCTGCCACCGCTTAGCACGTCGCCACGTTGCTTCGAGCCACCGGCCGTCAGATACACCGTAGCCCCGACCGCATCCCGTGGACTTTTCGGTCCACCCACCAAGCTCAGCTCCACCCAATGGTGTTGGTCGGGGTTTACGTTGCGCAGCAGCGTCGGCACCTGGTTCAGATTATTGATCACCACGTCAATTTTTCCGTCGTTGAATAAATCGCCAAAGGCCGCACCGCGCTCCGACATCACCACGGCAAGACCGGTGCTTTCCACTGCCGGTACCAGCTCAAACTTCTTGCCTAGCTGGTTGTGAAACAACAGCGGACGCTGGGCGAAGGTGGTGCCCCAGTTTTTTTGATCCACAACCGGATAGACGTGACCGTTCGCGATGAACAGATCCTTCCACCCATCATTGTCATAATCGATGAAACCGTCCCCCCAGCCCAGAAACGGTACGGTGATCTCCGCCAGACCGGCTTGGTAGCTGACATCGGTGAAGTTAGCGTCGCCATCGTTGTGGTAGAGGACATCGTAGTCATCAGAAAAAGTAGTATTAAAGAGGTCCAGCCAGCCATTGTTCTGGTAATCGCCCACGGCAATGCCCATGGATGCGGTTTCCCGCCCGTTTTCGTTCAGAGCATAACCGGAAGCGCCGCTTTCCTCCTTAAATGTGCCATCCCCTTTGTTGATGTATAGGTAGTTCGGCGTGGAGTCATCTGCTATCACCAGATCCGCCCTGCCGTCATTATTCAGGTCTGCGAAGACACTCGTGAACCCGTAATAGCCGTTCGAATCGCTAACGCCAGCTTTCACGCTTACATCCGTAAATGTGCCGTCGCCATTGTTGTGAAAGAGGTGGTCGCGCTCACCCGCCAGGCCGCGCGGCCCGCACATTACGTTAACGCCGTGAAACTGACAAGATTTGGGGTCTACCGGGTTGGCTCCCGGCGTTGGCTCCCGATGCAGGTCATAGTGCACATAGCCAGGCACGAAGAGATCCAACCTTCCGTCTCCATCGTAATCACCAAAGGTCGGTCCGCTCGACCATCCGCCCAATTGCACGGCCGCCTTCTCCGCTACGTCCGTAAACGTTCCGTCGTGGTTGTTATGGTAAAGGCGGTTTTTGCCGAAGTTGGTCACATATAAATCCGGCCACCCATCATTGTCATAGTCGCCCACAGCCACGCCAAATCCCCAACGGTCGTTCGTCACTCCCGCTTTGGCCGCAATCTCAGTAAAGGTGCCGTCGTGGTTGTTGTGAAAGAGGGCCGCATGCGGGGGTGACGCCTTATCGGAAATCGCATCGTAGGTTGAGCCGTTTACCAGATAGATATCCAGCCAGCCGTCTCTGTCGTAGTCCAGCAATGCCACGCCCGACCCTGGAGACTCTCTGATGAACTCTATTTTCGACGTACCCATCGTGTGATGCCAGGAGGTCAGGCCAGCTTTGGCGGTAATGTCCTCGAAAACCACCGGTCCATTCTTCACGAAGCCACTCTCCGTAATCGGCCGCTTCGCGGAATCCAGCACCGGCGTGTAGCTCCCGCCCGTAGCTACGCCTTCCGTCTGTGGAGGCCTTGCGGCTGGAGATTGTGGAGATTCAGAGCTCTGGCCGCGAAGGTCGCCTGAAGACACCAGCAAGATAGATAGGAAGATCAGACCCCAGAAAGCCAAGCTGTTCAATCCTTCCCCCAAGAGCATAATGGATTGCGCCTGTTCCACGATCCATCTTCTGAATGGAGGATTACACAGCAAAATTCAAATCCCCAGAGTCTTTCTGGATACCATAACTCAGGAGTAGCTGCGAGCAACACTCTCATCGGCGATTAACGCCTCCGACGCGCTGATTCTGGACTCAACTGGCTAGCGCGCCTTAGCTCTTTAATCGTCTCTTCTAACTGACCCTGCTGATAGTAGATCTGGCCAAGATTGGCATGTCAGGAGCCAATCGCAGGACCTGCCGGTACTTGTCGGTTGCCCAGTTGGAGTTGACCAGCACCCGCGGCCGTCTGCGCTTCACTACAAAGCTGCTTGACGTTGCTGCTATTCGCTTGCGAGAGAAGTGTTCCCGGGCGAAACCAGGAGAGGGGCCATGCACGTTGCTACGCTTGATCCAAACCCCGAAGACGGCATCAATCCTCTTGGAAGAACTGGATGTCTAGCGTGCGCAGGTAGGTGTGAAGGCCGGCATCTTGAATGGGCATGATATAGGCAGTCTGGCTGGACTCATTGCGATGTTCGTGCCAGTGTCCGGGGGGCGTAACAAAGACGGAACCGGTGTGCCAGTCTACCCGGATTGCATCCTTGATCGTACCGTCAGGATTGAGCTCTGTGCCAACCAGGGTATAGACGCCAGGCTGGGCTACAATGACGAAATCGAGCGCTACCGATTGATGACGGTGGGGTAACTGACGTGTCCCAGGCGCTATAGTGCCATACATTGTCCAGAGGACATGAGTGATAGTCATCGTCTGCTCGAAATTTCGATTCGCCAGCAGGACGCTGATGCGGCTCCGCTTGGCCGCTTCGGGGTCTTCCTCCGCCCGCCGGAGTTCCTCCTGGACCGATTCTCCGGTATAGAGGGTCGGTCGAAAACGCGGCGCATGCTGGCGCGCCCCAAGGTAGGTGAACAATGGCGCGTCATTCACCATGTAGAGAGCGGCATCGGAAGACGCGGTGTGTTCCGAACGGAGACCCGGGAGGGCAAAGAAATCCCCCTGCTTCCAGACAATCTCTCCTTCTTGCGTCTGCGTCGATCCGCTGCCGCGAATAACATAAAAGAACTCGCTGCTGGCATTCGGTGTCGTAGTGAGCCGTTCACCGACGCAGATGCGGACAAAGCTTGCCAATAGAGATGGCCCTGTTGCAGGCGAAGGGCAGCGAAGCTGTTGGCTGAGATCGAGCGGAATCACACGACTGGGACCGTTTGCATAAAGTTCCGCTTTGAAGATCGTGTGGGGCACGGCTGGCGTCGCGCCGGATGCAATTGGGTTGGCCGCCTTGCTGTACTCAAACAATTGGCAGTCTTCCCCGAAGGTCGGTTTGTCTTCACGCGTGACCTGCCCGGTCGTTTCAAGCACATCTATCATCGGGTTCCTCCGTGCTGGACTACCTGTGCACCGCGGTAGCCTCAATAGGAGATTATATCCTCGGCTTACTTCGCAAAGCCTCCAGGCGAAGCGTCCTGGACTGCAAACGATCTTACCGGAAACCGCTTGGGTCTCCGCTTTGCGCCGTCTTGCAAAGGCGGCGCACCCCACATCATCGTGGGATATCTCGTCTCGCAAAGAAAAACGCAAGCGAGTCGAGGAGTGCTTCGGCTGGATGAAGACGGTCGTGCCTGATGCGCAAACTACGCCACACCGGACTTGCACCCGTGGGCTGGATGTCCAAATTCCATCCAAAGCATTGTTTATCAAGTAGTCGATTTCTTCAGTTAACTGCGCGAAGCCAATCGTTTCATCTCACAGATTGGGAGAGGAAGCGCGACCGAGCTCCCTGAAACGCGGGGCCTCAGTGGCTGATTTCGTCGGCGCCGTACGCTGAGGCGGCATTTCTGCTGCTGCCTTCTCGGCCGCCCGCGTGCTCCTCCTATACGTGAGAATGACCGCCCCTGGCTCGCTCTGGATGGAAACAGGGATGCCTTCTTCCATCAACTCCTTGCCGGTGAAGTCTACCTCTTGCGAAGTGTCAAGATTCTTTACGAGATAGCGCGCTGCCGGATCCAAACCGCGTAGCTTGAATTGTGCTGAAGCAAAGGGACTGGTGTCGTGACGAAAAGCCTGAATGACGCCGGTTCCCAAATCTGGACGGTTGAATTGCCAAGCTATCCAAGCATTGCTGTCCACGCTGTAGGGGGTGAGTGGAGTGAAGTCGCCGTAGTAAAAGTCGGCTATATCCCGCCATTGCGCGATCAAACGTTCCAGGATCTCTTGACGTGTGCCGACTTGATCAGGATCCATTGCGAAACCCAGAGCCGGGGTCATCTGACTGCGGAAAAAATAAGGATCAAGCGAATTGACCGCAGTACCAAAATACGGCACCCAGAGTGAAAGGCCGTAGGTCTGCCCCTGCTGAGATATCGGCTTATAGGGATGATCACTGCGCCACAAAGGTACAGCGCGGCGAAGTGTTTCCAAGTCGTTCCGCCTACCACCTGAGGCGCAGGTGTCGATTAAAAGATTTGGAAAGCGTCTCCGTAACTCGTCAAAATAGGCCAGATAGCCCTCGACATGCTCGATCTCCGTGATGCCTTGGCGATCCGGGGAATCATGCGCCCGCCAGAGCGCCAGCGGCGGGAAATTGAAGTCCTGGCGATAGATATCAATTCCATCCTCCGTGATCATTTGGCTCACGTGATCAACTAACCAATGCCATGCGTCTGGGTTTCCCAAGAAAAGCAGTTTGTTGCCCTTCCCATCTGGACCAATCAACCATTCCGGATGATGCTGGTCTAGCCATGAGCCAGCAGTGACCCGTTCGGGTTCAAACCACAGAACCACTTTCAGATGCTTCGCATGAGCATAGTCCGTAACGGGTTTCAAGCCCTGCGGGAACCTCTTCGGATCCGGATCCCAGGTCCCTGTCTTCCACCATCCCACAGTGAACGGGTACCAGCCTGCATCCATCCACCAGTAGTTGATGGGAATTCCTTTTTGCAGCGTCTGATCGATATATCTTTTTTGGTTTTCCTCATTCGCGTACTGCATTTCGATGGTGTAGCGACTACTCGATCCAGCAATAAACGGCGGCGGCAATTTGCCCTCTGGCCGCGGCAGATTATGGGCAATCATCCACCGGCGCCAAAGATTCTGTCCGTCGATCCAGTCGCCATCCCAAAATTGAACCACGGCGAGCGGCGTCCGCACCTCTTCCCCCGGCGCCAGCCAGAAATGAGTCAATTCCTGGCCACCTCTGACGTGGGCTTGGGCCGACTGATCCCGCGAGATGTCTAGCGACCATTGCCCGGGCCATCCAAGTGCGAAGATCACGCCGTGACCGGGCCATGCAAGATTGAAATAAGGCATGTCGCCATCGGTCGGCCGACCTTCGCGGGAAGCAAAATGCTCCTGGGCCTTCGGCGCTAAGGCGCTTTCCAGAGGTTGGTAGTCGGTCGTGGCTGCGCTACTTCCTTGCGAGTGATGAAGATGAAATGTGCTCTGCGCTTCTCCTTCAAACTCTGTATCCAGAGCCTGAATATCCTGAAGGATGGGAGTTCGCGCTGTTCCTTCGTTTTTGAAGTAAACTGTCCACTCCACGATCGGGAAATCACGATAGGCAATCGCCACGCATCGCACAATCAGATGAGTCGATGGGTCCTGATAGATCGAGGTGTATTCCGTTCTTTGCTCGTCGAGCTGGCGGGTGCTGCGTTGCACCGGCCAACTCTTCAAGAGCTCAGTCGACAGCCGATCTCCGTAGCGAAACGAAAACGGGGGTGTACGTGAGTAATTCTGGGCTGCGGGTCCAAGTGGAAGCTCGGAAAGCGACAGACTGGTGCCGTCGGCCAGAGTCACAGTCGCATTCGCCCAATCCGCCTGATCCCATTCCGCTTGGTATGTAGCCGGTCGTTCGCCTACCGCTTTCAACCTGAGGATGAACTCACGCGCCCCACCGAGATCTAAATGAATGGGGATACCCTTCATTCCTTCGTGGAGCACAGGTGACTGATAGAGTTGCCGTCCTCCTGCTTCAATCGAGGCTACGACACTTCCACGTCCAGCATTCGAATAATACCCAACATCGTTACTGTCGACGCCAAGCACTCCTTGGAAAGTACGTGCACCCGAGGGTAATTGAACAACAATCTCTCCCGGAGAACGCATTGCAAGTCCATTGTCAAACTTTTGGTCCACAATTAAAAGCGAGTGACCCTGAATACGATCCCTCGCCAATGAGTCCGGCTTTAGCCGGACATCCAGAAATGACTTCTCTGCAGGTGGTGGCTCATTGACTTCTAGAAACTTGGCTGTAACCCATCGGTGCTCTGCAATGGCAGCGTCGTTGTTTGTCGCTGCCTGGCAAAACACGGCAAACAGGCACGGCAACGCGAGAAGTGCTAAAGTACGTTTCATGGTCCCGCTTCCTTTACTTCGGCGACCGCGATTCAAAGCTTCAGGTCGCAAACATGGATTGAGCCACTCCGGACCCGCTTGAGCCAAGACGTCCCCATTATTCATTAAAACTCTCACCCAAGCCAGAATGCTGCATTTTCGCCTCCCAGCGGCAAACCCTACGCTTTAACAGGGTATGCCGATCGGTATTCCGTGAGAAAGAGATCAATCTGATGTTGTTCTGTTGGACTAAGCGGCTCGCTTGGAGATATTGGCCTTCCGGAGCCGAAGCCCATGCTTGCCACCGCATACTTCGCGCCTGACAGCCAAGACCTAGGCTGAAGAAGTACGTTCTGAACAAGGCTTGAAATTCTCTCCTTAAGCAGTTTCATCTTCTCCGTGTCTTTGCGCGAGTTATAAGCCGCAACAAACGTCTGTGGCTCGTAGTTTGCACTCACAGGTACAAGACCTTGCGCTCCCATCAGAAGCGCTTCAACGGCGTGCATTTCGGATCCGATCAGCACTCGTAGCCCGAGCGGCCCGGCCTCAGAAATCAAGCGGCCGAAATAAGCCATATCCTCTGAGGTGTCCTTACAATACGTAATCCAGCCGCGTCGGGCCATGTCGCACATTGTTTCTACTGGAACAGTCGATCCGGCAATCGAAGGGAGGTTGTAGACGACCATATTAAGATCGCTCACAGCCTCTTTGCATTCCCCGAAGAGTCGCAGATGTTCTTCGGGCAATTTCAATTTGAGATAAAAGGTGGGGAGAACTACGAAATTTTCATAACCAATCGCCGCCAGGGTTTTGGCCCGCTCTATAACTCTTTTGGTCGAAGTATCGAGAGTTCCGCCCAACAGGTGAACTTTTCCGTGACATTCTTCAAACGCAATCACGGACATCCGTTCCCACTCTTTAAAGGTGAGTAGCGGCCCCTCTCCCGCAGAGCCCCCGACGAATACTCCATGAACCCCAGCCCCAATCAAATATCGCAGCAAACCCCGATAGGCTTCCTCATCAACACGATCCTGAGAATCTACTGGAGTGACGACAGGCACAACTACTCCTTCTATTTCCCTCTTGCTCATACATTCCTCGAATTTGTCGTCATAATGTGGACGCTCTGTCTTTTGATGTGAACCCGGGAACACTGCATACATCCCGGGCAGTCAACGGGCCTGATTAGGCGGCGGCCGGCAATGCCGCTCTTTTTTACGAACGATCATCATCATCCAGCAGATCAAATTAGCTGTCAAGCTAAGAGAAACTGGTTCTGCAATCCAGAAACACTAGTTCTGCAATCCAGAAATACCATGCCGCTCTCCAATAGAGGCGGGTTGCCCGTCACTATTAGCCGGGTATGATTCTTCGGCTGAGGCCGGGCCCAGGACGGAAAGTGGAGCTCGATGCGACTTTTCTCCGCGTCCTCAATAGTACTGGAAGACCGATTTCTACCGCTTTCGTCAAGAAGTTTTGTCAAGAGCCCATCATCGTAAAAATCGCCAATTCTACATTGCGGAATACATTCACAATCCAATTGACAATTCCCTACACACCGAGATAGTGTCTTCGTCGTCCGAATGATGTACCAATATCTCGTACCAAAGATTACTGCCGATGCTCGATGAAACGGAAGCTCGAAAGTGGGTGTTCCCCAAGCTCGAGTAAAAAGCAAATTCCTGATCGATCAGCCAGACCGATTTCAATTGAAGACGGATGGGTTCGATTCCCAAGGAGAAGTATGAAGGTGTTTCGCTGGGTTCGGCCGCTAGTTTTGGGCATTAGCTTGTTTGCCATGATGCTATGTATCCATCAACTCGCTCGCGCCCAGGGCGTCACTACCGGTTCCATTCAAGGTACGGTCACGGATACCTCAGGAGCGTTAGTGCCGGATGCCACTGTCACAGTGACTAACTCCGCAACAAACATCAGTCAGACGCTCACCACCCGCGCTGACGGAGCGTTTACCATCCCGAATTTGGCGGTCAACACCTACAGGGTACGGGTCGAGAAGAAGGGCTTTACCACGGCGGTGACTCAGAACGTTGTGGTGACGGTCAACGAGGCTGCAGTCCTCAATATGCAGCTGTCCCTGGGAGCGGAAACCCAGACGGTGACTGTCGAGGCGCAGACCGCGCCGCTTACCACGGATACTGGAGATCGCAGCACGGCGGTCTCGGCACAAACCATTGCAAAACTTCCATTGCAAATCTCGAGTGGTTTTCGGCAGGTCGATGCGTTCCTGACTTTAGCTCCCGGGGTTACGGGAAACACCTTTTCTGCCCGGATCAACGGAGCACCTGACTTTAGCCAGGATTTTTACTACGACGGAATACCGTATATGAACGCGGATGGAGGAGGAAGGCAGGAGAACAACTCACCACCGGTTGATGCAATAGACCAGTACGCCATTGATACCAATGATTACACTGCGGCATATGGGCGCTCTAGCGGTTTGTTGAATTTTCATATCCAGAGCGGAACAAACCAACTCCATGGCGGCGTGTGGGAATATTTGCGCAACAATGTGCTGGATTCGCGCGGCTACTTCGCGACCAAAGCTGGCACCGAGAAGCAAAACGAGTATGGATTCAAGATTGGGGGTCCGGTCATTATTCCCAAGCTCTACGATGGCCGGGATAAGACGTTCTTCTTTTTCCTGATGGATTGGTACAAGTTTCGCGGAGGGCTTTCTACTTCGTTAACGACATTACCAACAGCCCTGATGTTACAAGGCAATTTCTCTCAACTACCATTTCCCATCTATGATCCAGCGACGACAGCCCCCGACGGCCATGGAGGTCTAACGCGGCAGCCATTCCCTGGGAATATCATCCCCGCAAACCGGGTAAGCGCAATTAGCGCTAAGTTTCTGCCGCTCATTCCGGCCTCCACTCTGCCAGGCATCGTGAACAACGCGGTGGTACAGGCACCCGCTGGCCCAATCAACACCTTCTACCCTCTCTTCAAGATCGATCATAATTTTTCCTCCAGACTCATCTTGCATCTCTCTTATTATCAGGACACGAGTGGCACTCCGACCTCTCCCAGAATCCCCGGGCCGCTCGGGTCGGGAAATCAGTTTTACGGCTCGGGCAAATTCACGCGAGTCTCTCTAGACCAGAATCTTTCAAGCAATCTCTATAATCAAACTAGTTTGGGTGTTCAGTGCGGGGGGGACTCACGTACTTTCACCCCGCTCGTCCCGAGTAATTTTGACAGCCCCATCGCGATTCCAGACCAGCCTTACCCGGCCATTAATATACAAGGCTTGGCGGGATTAGGATCTGGAGTAAATAACAATCAGGGCGGCGCAACTTGCGTCAATGTCTTTTTTGCCGATACTCTCAAACTGCAGAAGGGAAGACACGGGCTCAGTTTCGGGACCGAGCTTCGCTGGGAAGACGAGTACGACCAATTTGCGCTGAACCTCGGAACCTACAACTTTCAAAGGGGGACAACCTCCCTGCCGGACTCTCCCAATTACGGATCCCTGGGGTATGGCTTTGCAAGTTTCTATCTGGGCACTCTCAACACCTACAGTCGAACGGGACCCGTCAATAATCGTTTGGCGAAAACCGGTTACCGGGCCCTCTACGTCCAGGACGACGTCAAGGTAAACCCCAAACTCACACTCAATCTCGGGCTTCGCTGGGATCTGTCAATTCCTGTGTCCGACACGCATGACCAATTCTCCACTTTCGATCCCACAGTGCCGAATCCCGCTGCAGGTGGCCGGCTAGGCTCGATTGTATTTGCAGGCTCGCAGGGAGGAGCATGCATCCCAAATGGCGGGGCTTCTCTCTGCCGCCACCATATCGCAGACACATATTGGAATGATTACCAACCTCGAGTGGGGTTTGCATATCGCTTAGACGATTTGACGGTGATCCGAGGCGGCGCCGGAAAGGCCAGCCTTCGCGGAGGTGCGACCACGATAATGGGGCCCGACATTGCGACAAACTATCTGGCCGGCTTCCAGTTCCAAAACACTCTGACCAGCCTCGACAATGGGATTTCACCACCTGCCCAATTTCAACCAAGTTGGGATGTGGGTATACCAGGGGTTGGAGCTGTGCCTCCACGTACGCGAAGCATAGCCAATAACCAAAACATCGATTACCTTCGGCCTGTCGATGGTAGGACCGGATATACCATGAACTGGAGCCTAACAGCGGAACGCCAGCTACCGTCACGCACTGCCTTCGAGATAAGTTATGTAGGAAGCAGTAGCGTTCATATTGGTGCGAATCTGCTGAATCCAAATCAGGTGCCGTCGCACTACCTGAGCCTTGGTCCGGTTCTTAATGCAGATATTTATTCCCCGCAGGCGGCAGCCGCTGGTATTACGCCGCCTTACGCAGGCTTCACGGGAACTGTTGCCCAAGCTCTCCGCCCATACCCTCAATACCGGCAGATCTACGACAGAGTCCAGACTGACGGTCATGAAAATTATCACTCTTTACAGCTGCGCCTGCAGAAGCAGTATTCAAGTGGGGTCAACTTCCTTGTGAGCTATACCTGGAGCAAAAACCTCACCGATGGCATCACCCAATTCTCTCAATTCGCGGCTTTGCCTCTGGACGCAGGACAACCCAGGCGCGAGCGACAGGTCTTAGGCGCCAACGCGGATGGGGCGTCCGGTCCGCAAAACCTTTCCATCGCGGGATCGTACGAACTGCCCATTGGCCCAGGAAAAGCATTTCTGCACGGGGGCGGAGTTGTCGGAAAAGTGCTTGGGGGATGGGGGATCTCAGGAGTAGCGCAATATAGCGATGGTGCTCCTTTGCCCATCACAAATCCAACCGGGACAAGCGCAGAGGTCTTTGCTCAATCCGGAACACCCAATCCGATCTTCAATGGGCAGTCGCGGCCGAATCTCGTCCCAGGTGTGGTCACCAAGCTGTGGCACGGGGGTAAATTCAATCCTCGTACACAGAGTTACGTAAACCCGGCTGCCTTTAGTGATGCTGGCCCTTATGCTCTGGGCAACGCTCCACCTACGCTTCCCTTTGCCCCAGCGTTCCCTACTTACAACGAAAACCTCTCGGCCTCAAAAACGACGAAGATCTGGGAATCCGCCAGCTTTGAATTTCGGGCGGACTTCTTTAATGCCTTCAACCGTGTCATCTTTGGACTGCCTGATATGAACTTCAGCGATGTAGCTACTGGAGGATTTGGAAAAGTATCCTCCCAGGCAAATTCGCCGAGAGTTATCCAATTCGGAGCGAGAATCTCTTTCTAGCCGGAACAAGCTTCTGTGAGTGGAGCGGGTATCTGCGAAAGTGGAAGCCAGACCGGATAATGTGTTGATTCGCTCAAAGGAAGGTTGCCATGAGGCAATCTTCCTTAGGAGGATGTAGATAGTGGTAATGCTCGAGCGGCTGCGTTTCCCCTTACACCGCGCTCCGCTTCAGCAGATAATCCAACCCGCCCACCCGATACCAGCGATACCCATATGGCTCGAGCAACAGGCAGTGCTCCCCTGACTCCTCGGCACTGCTGTTCTCCGACGCCAGCAGATTTACCAGGCACTCCGCGCCATCCACTCCCACTTCCAACCGCACCTCACGAGGGATCGCGCTGAGATTGTGCACGATCAGCACCGAGTTGTTCCTCCAGTCGTAGCGTATCGCCAGCACCTCCGGATCGTGCGTCTTCAGAACCGTGAACACGCCCCAGCCAATCTCCGGCACCTCCTTGCGCATGCGGATGATGCGCTCCATCCAGTTCAGCAGTGACTGCGGATCGCGCCGCTGTTGCGCCACATTCACGTGCTCAAAGCCGTACGGTCCGCCGCTGATCACCGGCAGCACCGGCGTGTCGCTCTTGGTAAATCCCCCATGCGGTTCCGTCGACCACTGCATCGGCGTGCGGGCGCAATTGCGCTCCGGCAGGCTCAGGTCGTCGCCCATGGCAATCTCGTCGCCGTAGCGGACCACCGGCGTGCCGGGCAGCGTCATCATCAGACTGTACGCCAGCTCCAGCCGCCGGCGGTCGCCCTGCAGCATTGGCGCCAGCCGACGCCGGATGCCGCGTCCGTAGAGCTGCATCGTCTCCTCCGGAGCAAAGACAGCGAAGACCTGTTCGCGCTGCTCGTCGGACAACCGGCCAAGGTCCAGCTCATCGTGATTGCGCAGGAACTGCCCCCACTGCGTCGTATCCGGACGCGAGACGGTGCTCTTCAAAGCCTTGATCAGCGGCCGGCTATCGCCCGTCGCCAGCGCATAGAACAGATGCTGATTCACCTCGAAGTTAAACATCATCTGCAGCCGTTCGCCCGCTTTGCCGAAGTAGTCCATATCGGTCTTCGGCAGCACGTTGGCCTCGCCCAGAATGATCGCATCGCCCTCCCGCCAGGAGAGAAACTCGCGAAAGCTCCGTAGCATGTCATACTGCTCGACGGGCTCGCGCACCTTCGCTCCCTTCTCCGCAATTACGAACGGCACCGCATCCATCCGGAAGCCCGAGACCCCCAGCTGAATCCAGAAGCCCATGATCTTCAGGATCTCCGCCTGCACCTCGGGATTCGAGGTATTCAGGTCCGGCTGAAAGTCGTAGAAGCGGTGGAAGTACCAGGCCCGCGCCAGCTTGTCGTAGTCCCACGTCGACTTCTGCACCCCGGGAAAGACCACGCCATCACTGGCGTGCGCCGGCTCTTTCTTCGCCCACACGTACCAGTCGCGGTACTTTGATTTCGGGTCCGACCGCGCACTCTGGAACCACGCGTGCTGGTCCGACGTGTGATTCACAACCAGATCGATCAGCACCCGGATGCCGCGCTGCTTGCAGCCATGCGTGAACTCGACAAAATCGCCCAGCGTGCCATACCGCGGGTCCACCCCGTAATAATCCGCGATGTCATACCCGCCGTCGCGCTGCGGAGACGGCTGAAACGGCATCAGCCAGATCGCCGTGGCGCCGATGCCTTGCAAGTAATCAAGCCGGTTCATCAGTCCGCGAAAGTCACCAACGCCATCGCCATCTGCATCCATGTAGGTAGCAACAGAGAGGCAGTAGATAATCGCGTTTTTGTACCAGAGGTCATTAATCATAAAGATGGATCATAAAGCGCGGGCGCTATCTTTGCGGATGATGTGAAATACGAGCGTGTGAGGAGCGTCAGCTAAGATGCAAGCAACTGCCTGGTGGCAGCGTGGAATCGTCTACGAGGTCTATCCTCGCTCTTTTCAGGATTCCGACGGCAACGGAGTCGGCGACCTCAACGGCATCCTCAGGCGCCTCGACTACCTCGCCGACCTCGGCATCGAAGGCATCTGGATCGCCCCCATCTATCCGTCTCCGATGGCCGACTTCGGCTACGACATCTCAGATTACTGCAACATCGATCCCCTATTCGGCACCGTCGCCGACTTCGACCGCCTCCTCGCCACCATCCACGCTCGCCGCCTCAAGCTCATCCTCGACTTCGTCCCCAACCACACCTCCGACCAGCACCCCTGGTTCCTTGAGAGCCGCTCCTCACGCAACAACCCCAAGCGCGATTGGTATCTCTGGCACGATGCAGCACCCGACGGCGGGCCGCCCAACAATTGGCTGAGCAACTTTGGCGGCTCCGGCTGGCAATGGGACGCGACCACCGGCCAGTACTACTACCATTCTTTTCTGAAGGAGCAGCCAGACGTCAATTGGCGCAACCCTGAGCTCCGCGACGCCATGCTCAACGTGCTTCGCTTCTGGCTCGACCGCGGCGTCGACGGCTTCCGCGTCGACGTCATGTGGCTGCTCATCAAAGACGACCTCTTTCGCGACAACCCCATCAATCCCGGCTATCGCGGTGCCGGACCCTCTGCCCATCGCTTTCTCCAGCTGTATAATTCGAATCGCCCCGAGGTGCACAGCATCGTGCGCGAGATGCGCGCGGTGCTCGACCGCTACCGCGACCGCGTTCTCATCGGCGAGATCTACCTGCCCGTCCAGCAACTCGTCACCTATTACGGAGAAGACCTCAAGGGCGCCGAACTTCCCTTCAACTTCCATCTCATCCAGTGCGCCTGGAGCGCGGACGCCCTCGCCACCGCCATCCGCGATTACGAAGCAGCACTGCCCTCCGGAGCATGGCCCAACTGGGTGCTCGGCAACCACGACCAATCCCGCATCGCCACCCGTATCGGCCCCGCTCAAGCCCGCATCGCCGCGATGCTGCTGCTCACCCTGCGCGGCACCCCGACGATGTACTACGGCGAAGAGCTCGGCATGACCGACGTCCCCATCCCCGCTGCCGAGGTGCAGGACCCCGCGGAGAAAAACGAACCTGGCCTGGGCCTCGGCCGCGACCCCGAGCGCACCCCCATGCAGTGGGACGCGTCCCCGCTCGCCGGCTTCACTACCGGCAAACCCTGGCTCCCATTGAACGCAAACCAGGCACAGACGAACGTCGCCACCCTCTCGGAAGACCAAGCCTCCATCCTCTCGCTCTACCGCACTCTCCTTGGGCTTCGCCGGGCCAATGAGGCCCTCGTCTCCGGCCGACTCGAAGGCGTCATCGCCACTGGCCACATCCTGCAATACGAACGCGTCACGGACGATCAGCATTACGCCATCGTTCTCAATCTCGGCCACGCCGACGAACAAGCCACGATTCCAGCCGGCACTATCGTCGCTTCGACTCATACCGACCGCAACGGAGAGCAAGCCGGCCCCACCGTCTCCCTAGGTCCCGCCGAAGGTGTAGTCATCAGCGTGCCCTCACTGTCATTCTGAGCGAGCGCAGCAGTACTTCAACGTCGTCTCATCCTGAGCGAGCGCAACGAGTCGAAGGGCCTGCATTATCCATCCCCGCCCGTGATAGTCTTCATTCGCATGTCTGCCCAACCCTTCGATCTTGCAGCCGCCGCCTACGCCGAGATGCTCCGCGAAGGCTTCCATCCAGAGTTTCCACCCGGCAGCGATGAGCAGATCGCAGCCATTCGCGCCGCCGCCGACACACCGATGGCGTCAGACACACGCGATCGGCGCGACCTCCTCTGGTCTTCGATTGACAACGACACCTCGCGCGACCTGGATCAGATCGAGTTCGCTGAGCGCGTCGACGGTGGCATCTGCGTCATGATCGGCATCGCCGATGTCTCTGCGTCGGTCGCTAAGGGCACCCCTCTTGACCAGCACGCAGCAGAGGCGACGCAGACCGTCTACACTGCCGTGCGCAACTTCCCCATGCTGCCCACCGAGCTCTCGACCGGCCTCACCTCGCTCAACGAAAGCGAGGACCGTGACGCCGTAGTCATCGAGTTTGTCGTAACCACAAACGGAGCTCTCGACGCGAACGGAGCTGTGGCCCATCCCAGCATCTATCGTGCCCGTGTCCGCAACGCCGCGCAGCTCGCCTACAGTCGTGTCGGTGCGTGGCTCGAAGGCACTGCTGCGCCCGACGGGAAGGTCGCTGCAAACCCAGGGCTGCAAGCCCAACTTAAGCTGCAAGCCGAAGCTGCCAGCGCTCTGCACGCCCAGCGCGTGCGCAGTGGAGCCCTCGAGTTCAACCGGGTCGAAGCTGATCCCGTCGTCGTCGATGGCAAGGTGCAAGCCATCAAAACAGCCCAGCGTAACCGCGCGACCGATCTGATCGAAGACTTCATGATCGCCGCCAACGAAACCATGGCGCGCACCCTCAAAGCAGCCAAGCGCTCCTCAATCCGCCGCGTCGTCAAGTCGCCGGAGCGCTGGTCGCGCATCGTCGAGCTAGTCGGCCAGCACGGAACTACGCTGCCCACGCTGCCCGACTCCGCCGCCCTCAACACCTTTCTCCAGGCGCAGCGCGCAGCTGATCCCGTGCACTATCCCGACCTTTCGCTCGCCATCATCAAGCTCATGGGGCCCGGCGAGTATGTGCTAGCCAAAGGCAACGATGACGCGCAGGGGGATGGCCACTTCGGACTGGCGGCACTCGACTACACGCATTCCACCGCACCCAACCGCCGCTTCGCCGACCTGGTGACGCAGCGCATCGTCAAAGCCATGTTGGCGAATGAGCCCGCGCCCTACACCGACGACGAGCTCGCCACCTTCGCCCAACACTGCACCGAGCGCGAGTCCGCCGGCCGCAAGGTCGAGCGCGCCATGCAGAAGCGCGTAGCCGCTGTCGCGTTAGCGGGCAGCATTGGAAAGAGCTTCCATGGAGTCATCACCGGAGTGAGCAGCAAAGGCGTCTTCGTCCGCGTCTTCGATCCACCGGTCTAGGGCAAGATCGTTCGAGGTGAGTCGGGCGTGGACGTCGGCGACCCAGTCGACGTCACCCTGCTCCACACCGACCCGCAGCACGCCTTCATCGACTTCAGCCGCCCCTAACGCGACAGAACCCGGGTGCCCCATCCTTTGCGCCACAAACCGTATTTCCGTAAATACACAGGAGCGCAAAGGGTGGGTCATGCGCCGAAGGCGCATCCTCTCACCTACACCCCGCCAGCCTTCACATTCTCCGGCACCGCCACCGCATCGAACTCCGCCGCCAGCTTCCGCAGAGCCCCCGGAACATACGGTCCCGCCAGCGGTTTTCCATGTCCAGGCGCCACGATCGTCGGGTTCAGCGTCGCCAAGTGCTGCACCGATTTCCGGGCCATACTCCAATCGGAGGTGAAGTACGATGGCGGCCCGTGCAACTCCGGCTGCTGCGCCACCGCTGCCTCAAAGAACGATTCCGGCTTAGTAGTGCAGAAGGCATCTCCCACCAGCAGCGTCCGGTCCCCGGAACGGAAGAACGACACATGCCCCGGCGTATGCCCCGGCGTGTGCAGAATCTCCCAGCTCGGCAGCTCCGGGAGTGGCATCGGCGCATCTCCAGCCATCGGCAAACGGCGCAAACGGCTGCCCAGGTTCACCGGACTTCTCGGGTAGATGGGCGACAGCAGCGTCATCAATCCCCCGCCCGCCCCAGGATTCGGCGCCGGATACTCCTTCTCCCCGGTCAGATACGGGAACTCCAGCCCATGCGCATAGATTGGCGCCCCCCACTCCCCTGCCAGATCGCCCGCCGCGCTCACGTGGTCGAAGTGTCCATGCGTCAGCACAATCGCCTGCGGCGGCCTGTTGAAATGCTTCTCCGCCCAGCGCCGGATCAACCCCGCCGAAAACGGAATCGCCGCATCGATCAGCGTCCATCCGCCATCCGGGTGCGTCACCGCAAACACATTCACAAACGTAATGCGCAAGCCCCTCACTCCGGGCGCTATATCGTCCATGGACACAACCTGGTCTTCGGGAATCTTGATCTCTTCCATTGCATCCTCCACTCGTGGGATGCGCATGGTGGACTCCATGGAGTTTCATGCATGGCCATCCATCCGGCGCCATTCAGAACTACGCTCTGAGGCCGCGGAACCCCATTGTCGGGAACTACGCTGAGAACCACTCGTGAAGAGCGCACCGGCACTACTGGGAGGCCAGCTTCTTTTGAATCTGCGGCACCCATTCCGCTACGGCACTGGGCTCCATCGTCTTCGCGATGGCAAGTGCGTTCTCGTACGCGGGCTTCGCTTCCAGTCGCCGGCCGAGCGCGGTCAGTGTGTCGCCAAGAATCATCTGTGCTTGCAACTCATCGGGGTCGATGGCGACAGCCGTCTGCGCCTCCGCGAGTGCGGGCGTTAGCTGCTTTGCCGCGGTGAGATCGATGGCACGCGTGACGTGGCCAAGCGCCGAAGCAAAACGCATGTCGAAGGCGCCGTCGTAAACAAAGACGCCGTGCTGGATGACCTTCACCGGTTGCAGCTTTTGAAACTGGCGGTAAGGGTTCAGCACGTTGGATCCGAACTCAAAGCCAGTAAGCGTTCCAGCGCTGATCAGCACAGGCCCCGTGATCGTCCGCGGCGTATCGATCTGATAGTGCATCCATCCGCTGTCCGCCGTCGGCAACGGTTTGCAAGGAATTCCGTACGCGCTGAAGGGAATGGCAGGCTCGACAAAGTACGCAAACCAGCAGTCCTTCACCCCACGTTTGTCCAGGTATCTCTTAACCGCCTTCAACTGCTGGCCCCAGTCCGTATTGGAGTCGGTCAGGTACTTATAGGTATTCGCGGGGCCGCCCCAGAACTCGTTCGAATAGGCGAGATAGTCCGGATACGACCGCGAAGCGGAGACCACATGCCATGCCAGCAGCACTCCGGCGGCGTATGCCCAACGCCGGTCGAGCTTCGCGAGCGCAATCACGGCGCCGCCAATCAACACGGAGAGAAATGCGTACATCGGGAGGATGTGCCGTGCGCCGATGTTCAGCCCGGTGCCGGTTGCGATCAGCAGGTAGAGCGCCGGAGGAATGGTGAGGAAGAAGATCTCGCGCCGTGCGCGCAATCTACCAGCGGCGACGGCGAAGCCGGCCATCAGCAGCAAGCCCATGAAGCCTGCCGTGGACTTGATGATAAAGGCCGCGGGAAAGTAGAACCAGACACCATGCGCGCGTATCTTTCCGAAGATGTACGTGGGGAACGAGTTTGAAACCAGCCGCACGTCTGCCAACCCGTAAAGGTACGACTCCGGCAAGATGTGCCAGCGCGCCAGAGCGAGGTAGAGGCTCGGTTCCACCCCTTTCAATCCCCCCACATACTCGGCCAAAGACGGACGCAACGGCACGCCACCTGGTCTCGCGGCATACCGAAAACCGTAAGACGCCCAGAGCACCACGACAGCGATGACAGACGCGGCCAGAAAGGCGCCAGCGAGGCGCAGAGCTGTTCTCTTTCTGCTGGCCTGCGTATGGGTCTGGATCTGGGTCTGGGGCCACACGATCTCGGTAAGGACGAGCGCCACCCCCATCGGAAACAGCAGCACAGCCGAGTGTTTGGAAGCCAGCGCCAGTCCCGTTGCCAAACCCACCGTAGCCAGCCTGCCCCAGGAAGGCGCCTTCACGTAACGGTAGAAGGCGTAAATGCTGGCGAACATGAAGCAGGAGATGCCCATGTCCGTCGTGACGTATGCGCCATGCGCAATCATGTTGGGTTCAAAGACCAACAACGTAAGAGCGAAGAGCGCCGCAGGGACGCTGAACATCTCTCGCGCTGCGAGAAAGACGAGTAGCCCGAGCAGCAGACTCAGGGTTGCCGCTGCCATGCGTGCACGAAAGATAATCCGGTCCGCCTTGGCCTCTCCGCCATTGCCGAAGATGAGATCGCTTCCATCGAAGTAGGCTTCGTCTTTAAACGATGCAAGCCCCTTGGGAGGCGGTACCCTGAGGTGCATCGGAAGAAGTGGAATCGCAGCCAGCGCCTTCACCAAAGGAGGATGCTCCGGGTTGAGACCAAAATCCGCCTTCTTCCATGACATATACCCGGCGAAGATGTGGTCGCCTTCATCCCATGTCAACGATTGTTGCCGGACCGAAAGTGTCAGCTCGCCCAGGAGCACCAACAAAAGCAACACCGCTCCAATATTTCCATAGTGTTTCCGCACAGCCCGTCCGGCCACATCTCACCTGTCGACCTAAAATTCTCAGTTGCCGCCCAAAACGTCAACTCAAACTGTCATCCCGACCGAAGCTGCCACCGCAGCCATCAACCTACAAACTGTCATCCCAACCGAAGTTGCCGCGCAGGCGTCAACCTACAACTGTCATCCCGACCGGAGTTCCTGCAGAGCAGGAACGCAGCGGAGGGATCTGCTGTTTTACCCCACAGACAAGTGCTTTAGGTTTCCGCGAATTGTTGCCATAGCAGGAGAGTCGCCGCTCCGTAGTGCCTGAAAGCCCTCCCTAAAGTCGACCACAAGTGAAATCCGCCCGGCATCGAACGTGTCCACAGCGTCTCATCACTATGCCAGACCACCCCCTCGTCACCCGCGCGGATCTCTCTACGCTGCTGAGCTCCGTCGCGGACCGCACCATCAATCCCCTAGCCGGTATCTTCGGTCCGGACTCCATCAGCTGGCGGATCAACCGCGAATCAGCCCTCTTTCTCGGCGCCGGGCGCGCGGCCCTGCTCCAACTGGCGCATCCCTGGGTCGCCACCTCGCTCGCGCAGCACTCTAACCTCCTTACTAACCCTATCGGCAGATTCCACGGAACCTTTAGGGTTATCTTCACCATGATCTTCGGCACGCGCGGTCAGGCGCTCGCCGCCTCCCGCCACCTCCACACCCTGCACATTGGCATCCGCGGTGAGCTGCCCGAAGCCGTCGCCGCGCACCCCGCCGGCTCCCACTACGAGGCCAACGAGACCGCCGCGCTGCTCTGGGTCTTTGCCACGCTGGTGGACAGCGCGCTCGTCGCCTACCAGCTCGTCTTGCCAGCACTTTCGTCCGCGGAACGGGAACGCTACTACGCCGAAAGCATGACCATGGCCGCGCTCTTCGGCATCCCGCCCTCGGCCCTGCCGCCGGATTGGGCCGCCTTTGTCCGCTACAACCGCGAGATGTGGGACTCCGGCGTGCTCGGCATCAACGACCTCTCCCGGACCATGGCGCATCGTCTATTGGCCGGCTCGGGCTCCTGGGTGCGCCCGCCACGCTGGTACCGCGCCCTCACCGCCGCCTCCCTGCCGCCCCGCCTGCGCGCAGACTTCCAGCTTGCCTTCGGGCCGAGCGAAGAGCGCTCGCTCAGAAGAGCGCAGCTCTGGCTGCCACGCCTCTACCGCCGCATCCCCGGGCGGCTCCGCTTCGTCGGCCCCTTCCAAGAGGCGCAGGCTCGCCTCGCAGGACGGCCCATCGGCCCACTTACCCGCGCCAACAACCGCTTCTGGATGGGCCAGCCTCGCCTACTCTTCCCGCAGGCAGCGGATTAGCGCGAGGAGTGGCGTAGTCGCCGTCGTGAATCGGTAGACTTGTAATTAGGAGCAAACCAAAGTTGAGGTCCCAACCACCCCACTGTCATCCCAACCGGAGTTCCTGCAAAGCAGGAACGCAGCGGAGGGACCTGCATTTTCACTCTCAACGAAACCGGCTCTATAACTGGGTTTTTATTGATTTTGGCTGGCTGATGCTCGCGTTTAGGCCAAAAACGCGCTGCTAAGTCCAATGGACAGAGGACTTTGCCCGTAACTCCTTTGCTTGGAGTACTTTGGCGCCACCCCCACCAGCTAAGTCCTTTTTTTGGAGGACTTTGACCAAAAACATAGGGGGAGGGGGGTCACTCGTACCGCAACGCCTCGATCGGGTCCAGGCTGGCGGCTTTGATGGCTGGTAGCATCCCGCTCACCAGGCCCACTACCGCCAGGATTCCGGTCGCAACAATTACGATGGTCGGCGAGATCAGCAGCTGAATATCCGCGTTCTGCGCATTACTCGCGATCGCGCTATAGAAAGTAATCCGTCCCACGGCCATGGAAACCGTGTAGGCCAGAATAATCCCGGCCACCCCACCCACTCCGGTGATCACCAGCGCCTCTGCCAAAAATTGCATCAAGATGTGCCCGCGCTGGGCGCCCAACGCTTTCTCGACGCCGATCTCCCGCGTCCGCTGCTGCACGCTGACCAGCATGATGTTCATCAGACCGATCCCGGCAATGCCCAGCGTGAGCGCGCCAATAAACGCCATCAACACCTGCAGCGCCGTCGTGATAATGCGGAACTGGCTCAGCTGCTCCATCAGGTCGGCGACAAAGATCGCCCGGTGGTCGCTGGGCCGGAAGCTGTGCGCCGCCGCCAGCGTCTCCCGCAGCGTATGTGCCACCCGCTCGTGATCGCCGCGGTAGCTCAGCCACACGCCATCGATGTATTTCAGGTCCTCGATGTCGCCCATGGTGTTGAACGGGATCCAGACAACACGGTTGAGATTGTCATCGCCCTCCTGCATCTTGCCCGCCAACACACCGACAACTGTGAAGCTGATGCCGTTCAGTCGCACCCGCTGGCCGATCGCGTACATCCCGGAGAAGAGCTTGGTCTTCGCCTCTGACCCGAGCACCGCCACGTGGGCGCGCTGCTCGTTCTCCTGCTCCGTGAAGAACCGCCCCGAATCCACGTCCAGCTTCTGTATCTCCGCGATCGCCGGACGCGCCGCCCCCAACTGCCACGTGTAGCTGTGAAGGTCGTTCGACACGGTCACATCCTTGTACATCACCGGCGTGATGCGGATGACACCGGGCACATCGTTGGCTAGCCGGTCCACATCATCCTGGATGAGGCGTACCTTCACCCCAGCCTTGGCGCCTCCGGCCTGCTCGCTGGTCACCCCGGAGAAAGCTCCCATGGAGTTCACGCCGAACTGGGAGAAGATGGCCTCGATGGCGCGGCTGAACCCGGCTCCATAGGCCAGCAATAGCACCACCGTCGCAATCCCCCAAGCCATGCCCACCATGGTGATGGCCGTGCGCCGCCAGTTGTACACCATGGCCTCGTACGCCTGCTTCAGCAGATCGGGGAACATCGTTACCGTCCTCTCCCGCGTCTGGCAACCGGCCCCGGGCGCTCGCTACTCACGTCTTAGGGCCTCGACCGGCTCCAACTGCGCGGCCTTGCGGGCCGGGTACAGGCCGGCAAAGATGCCACTGGCGCTCAACGCCCCAATGGCAACCGCCGCCGACCATGGCACCAGCCGTGGCGGGTCAAACCCCTGCACATTGGTGCCTATCATCGCCTTCAGCGCGAACATAAGCGCCGCCGCCGCCGCCATGCCCACCACTCCGCTAAAGCCCGTCAGAAACAAACCTTCGAGCAGGAACTGCAGTTCGATACTGCGGCTGGTGGCCCCCAGTGCCTTGCGCAGCCCGATCTCCCGAGTACGCTCCGTGACCGATACCAACATGATATTCACGATGCCAACCGCTCCGAGCGCCAGTGTCACGATGCCGACCCCGCCCAGGAAGACGTCCATTGCGTCGAAGATCTTCTCCACCATCTTCGAGCTCTTTACCGAGTCCCACTCTTCAAACGCGTCTTTGTTCTCCGGAGAGAACCCGTGGCGCTGGGCGATGATGCGATGCACATCCGCTACAGCTGCCTCATTGCTGTTGTGGGTCCTCGGCTGGTACTGAATCGAGGTGAGTGCATTCTCCGGGATGTTCTCACCTTTCATCGGAAACATCTCGATCATGGTGGTCAGAGGAATGTAGACCAGCTGATTGTCACTGTCATTGTTACCACGGCCCATCTTACCCGCGACGCCGATCACCTGAAAACGCGCTCCGTTGAGCAAAATGAACTCGCCTATCGAGGCATGACCGGGAAAGAGCATCGTCTCGGATTTCTGCCCAAGAATCACGACTCGCCGGTTATCGCGAAGATCATCCCCGTTCAGGAATCTTCCATGCTCAATGGGCAGAAAGCGGATAATCGCGTAATCGGTGTCGACCCCCATTACCGTTCCACCAGAGGTCGCATACGCGCTCACCTGCTGCACGGCGTTATTCTTCAGCAAAGCAGTAGCCGCCCGCACGTTTGGAGCTCCCCGCACCGCTGCTGCGTCTTCGAGCGTCAACTTGTAAGGGCGCATGCCAGTGTGTTGGCCAGGCAATGCGGGGATCTGCCCGCCCCACATCATGATCACATCATTGCCGAGGGTTGCCATCTGCCGGTGCTGTCCCGAACGGAAGCCTTCGCCCAATCCAATCAGGAGCAGCAACGAGCCCACACCCCAGGCGATGCCAAACATAGTCAGAAACGAGCGTAGCTTGTGCGCCCAGATCGCCTGGAAGACCTGACCCGCAATATCGGAAAAGCTGCGCATAACTCACTACTCTCTACGCGAAGCGGCGCGTTCAGGTTCCTTTATTTTTCACCAGCATCGGGATAGACAAAAGGCTCCCGCTGCATAGTCGCAGGAATGCCAGGCTGCGGGTCAACGGCAATGCTGGGCTGCAATCCCGTCGCCCGCCAGAACCCCAATACTGCTTCAACCACCTCCGGCAGTGTCTCCCCCGTTTGAATAACGCGGACCTGCATTCCGCGGCAGAAAGGCGCCCCGGGAACGGCCCCGGTCTCAAAACTATCGATCTGAAAACTAAGGCACCGCTCGGCACGGTAGGTGCAAGACGCCAGATCGGCGATGCTCAGCACCCGCGTTGGAGTCAGCAGAATGGAACGAGGGGGCGCCATGCGGTCCAGCATGCTGAATATCTCAAGCTTGGATTCCAGCTCATCCGGCACAGAATCGAGGATCAGGTCAGCATTCCGGGCTGCATCCTCCACACTGCTCGCAAACTGCAGGCTTCTGCTCGAGTTGTTTGTCCCAGGAGAATCCACTCCTTCCAGCTCTGCCGCGGCACGTCGCAGCTTGGACGGCAGGATATCTTCGAGCACTGTTTCAAAACCGGCCGCAACGGAAAGATTCGCGAGCGCGCGTCCCAGCGCGCCGGCTCCGATGATCGCGACGGTTCGGATTGTGACTGCTTTGGCTTCGACCATCGGATGGTGTACGCTGCCGCCTACTTCTCGTCCAGTCTGGAAAGCACTTCCTGCGCATTTGGCATACTCGCCCGCAGGTAGTCGCTGACACGCTTCCGCTCTTCAGGCGTGAGCGCGGGTGCAAGGGACATCAAACGTCTCATGGTTACGGAAACGTCGTCAACGTAGTTCATCATTCGAATAGCTTCGCCAGATAGTGGCATCATGTGATCTCTCCGCAACGTGTACTCATCCTATTCTCAGTGAGCAGGTCGATCTCGTAAAGTCGCCATCTAATTTTCGAACAGGCGGCTACACCTTGCAGCAAGCAACCGTTCGGAGGGGCTGGAACTCTGACTGAGGAATCCATCGCTCCGCGCAAGCGCGGAGGTTCACCATCCAGCTCATCCGAAAGATCCGCTATGACCGAGAATTGCGTCGAACAGCTGCTAAAGACAGACCCCCGCGTCCCGACCTCGACATACCGCGTGCAGATGCACAAGGGATTTAAGTTTGCGGATGCGGGAGCGATCGTACCCTATCTCAAACAGCTGGGCATTGGCGACTTCTACTCCTCGCCCATCTTCGAAGCGCGCCCCGGCAGCATGCATGGTTATGACGTGACCCGGCAGGACAGGCTGAATCCTGAGCTGGGCGGGAGAGAAGCCTTCCTGCCGTTCTCAGAGCAGCTCCAGGCAGAGGGTCTAGGCCTTCTGCTCGACATTGTTCCCAACCACATGGGCATCGGCAACGACGCGATCTGGTGGCAGGATGTTCTGGAGAACGGCCACGCTTCCAAGTACGCCGAGTTCTTCGATATCGACTGGCACCCGCTCAAGCCGGAGATGAAGAACAAACTGCTGCTACCTATCCTGGGCAATCAATATGGCGATGAGTTGGAAAGCAAACACATTCAGATCACAATCGAGGACGGCAAGCCCTATATAAAGTACTTCGACCACACCATGCCGGTCGCCCCGCGCACAGTGCCTATGCTCTTCTTCCGGCGACCGATCGGGACTTTCCCGAGCGAGATGGAAGCAGGCGAGGATTTCCCCCGTGCGCTCTATGACTTGCTCCGCGACCTGTCGCAGATTCCACCGCACGAGAGCTCTGACCCCGGCCTCAAAGACCGACGCCAGCAGCAGCTGGAGATCACGTTGCCCAGACTGCATGAAGTCCTCGGCTCAGAGGAGGTGCAGCCCATTGTCAACGCCGCGCTCCAGCACATTAATGGCCAGGAAGGCAATCCTGTCAGTTTCGACCATCTGAACGAGGTGCTGGACGCTCAGCCGTACCGGCTCGCGTTCTGGCGCACCTCGGCGGAGGAGATCAACTACCGCCGCTTCTTTGACGTCAACGATCTGGTGGGCTTGCGTATGGAGAACCCGGAGGTCTTTGCGCAGACGCATTGCCTCATCCGTGAGCTGCTGGCAAGCCATCAGGTCACCGGATTACGTATCGATCATTGTGACGGAATGTTTAACCCGCGCCAGTACCTGATCCGGCTGCAGCTCCTGTATCTCGCAAGCCAGTGCAACGGCGGCACGGCCCAGGGCGACGTAGCCGCGAACGGAATTGAGCGCTCGGTGCTCGACCAGGTGCGCGGCTACGACTGGGCGGCGAGTCAGGGACCTCTTTACGTTGTTGTAGAGAAAATTCTGGAACCGCGCGAGTATATGCCGCGCGAATGGCCGGTGCGTGGAACCTCCGGTTACGACTTTGTCTACTTCGCAAACAGCATCTTCATCCAGCGGGAGCACGAGAAGCAGTTCAATGCCTTGTATGCGTATGTGCTTGGATGGAACGCCAACCCAGACGACATTATCTACCGGTCCAAACTGCAGGTGATGCAAAACTCGCTGGCCAGTGAAGTCCACGTGCTTAGCAATCTTCTGAGTCAAGTCGCTTCATCGGATCGCTATGCGCGCGATTTTACTGACAACATTCTCGAAACTGCTTTGCGAGAAACTATCGCCTGCTTTCCTGTCTATCGCACCTACATTGACGACCGCGGCGAGTATACCCAGCGCGATATTGAGTTCATACAAAAGGCTATCTCGACCGCCAAGCGGCGCAACCCGGATGTGGATGCGTCCGTCTTCGACTTTCTTCAGGACATGCTTCTGCTCAAGAAGCAGCGCGCTTCGGCAGAAGAGGGGAAGCGCGAGAAGCAGGTCGACCCCAAACAGCTTTACTTCGCTCTGAAGTTCCAACAACTCACCGGCCCGGTGATGGCGAAGGGAGTGGAAGATACTACCTTTTACGTGTACAACCGCTTCATCTCTTCCAATGAAGTTGGCGGCTCGGCGAAGTCATTCGGCATCGGTCTGGATCTCCTGCACGCCAGCAACCAAGAGCGCCTCGAGAACTCACCCGACTCCATGCTTACCACGTCGACGCACGACACCAAGCGCTCCGAAGATGTGCGCAACCGACTGAACGTGTTGTCGGAAATGCCAAAGGTCTGGTCGAATGCGGTACGTCGCTGGCAACGCAGCAATTCGAAGTACAAGCGCAAGCTGGGAGATGGACGCGTCGCTCCAGATGGCAATGAAGAGTACCTGCTCTATCAGACGATCGTAGGAGCATGGCCCTGGAGCTTCGAGGGAACGGATACTCGCAAGGAGTTTCTCCAGCGCATCCAGGAATACTCCACCAAGGCTCTCAGCGAAGCTAAAGTAAACCTGAGCTGGCTTAATCCCAATCCGGAGTACGTGGAAGCCGTGCACGGCTTCATTGCGGACATTCTGATGCCGGACAAGCGCGGAAGGGATAGCGCGTTTGTCGATACTTTGAATAAGATGCTGCCGCAGTTGCTTATCTTCGGCGCCGTCAACTCGCTAGCGCAACTCGTTCTCAAGGTCGTCTCTCCCGGCGTTCCCGACTTCTATCAGGGCACCGATCTCTGGGATCTCAGCCTGGTCGATCCTGATAACCGTCGCCCTGTCGACTACGGTCTACGCGAACGACTGCTCCGGGAGATGAAAGCCGCAGCAGTGCAGTCCGGTGCAACCTCGGTCGCGCAGGAGGTCACCCGTGATCTGGGCGATGGCCGGATCAAGCTGTGGACCATGGCACGGGCTCTCGAACTACGTCAGGCGCAGCACGAACTCTTCCGCCATGGCGACTACATCGAGCTACGGGCAGACCGCGACTACGAGCAGCACCTGATCGGCTTCGCACGCCAAGCCAGAGATACAGGGGAGACGGTGCTAGCCATGGTGCCGAGATTCGCGTACACCCTGGCCGGTGGAAAGGCTGCGCTTCCGTTGGGCGATATCTGGGGGAAGGCCAAAATTGCGCTGCCAAATGGGGTCCATGGCAGGTTTCGGAATGTCTTTACCGACGAAATTATTGACGCGAGCTCCGGAGCCCTTAACCTGGCGGAAGTCTTCGCCACGTACCCCGTCGCGTTGCTTACGAACAGGCAGTGAAGTAGCGGGGAGTGAGACCTGCGACTCGCTCCATCCGTTTCAGTCGCCCTCGGCCTTTATCCCGTCGCGGTCCGTTACTTCCATCAGCGTAGCCAAGCGCTGGGCCAGTTCTGGCGTGAGCACGCCAGAGGGCATGCGCCATGCCCAGTTGTTCGCGGGCTCCGATGGCGTGTTCATGCGCGCCTCCGACCCGTATTGCAGGACATCCTGCGCTGGAAAGATACAAATATCCGCAACGGATCCGGCTGCTGCCCGGATGAGTGCCCAGACCACATCGTCCTCGGTTGCCGGATTGAGATATGCGCGCACCGCGGCGATCTCGTTTTCCGAAGCACCGTGACGCCACCAGCCAGCCGTGGTGTCGTTGTCGTGCGTCCCGGTGTAGACGACCGTATTCTTCTCGAAGCGGTGTGGTAGGTAATTGTGCGCGCCACGGTTGCTAAAACCGAACTGCAGCACTCGCATGCCAGGTAGATCGAAATCTGCGCGCAAGGAGTCCACCTCTTGAGTGATCATGCCGAGGTCCTCCGCGACGAACGGCAGCCCATGAAACTCTTCGCGAAGCCGTTTGAATAATGCCGCGCCGGGTGCCTTCACCCATTCTCCGTTCTCGGCCGTGTCATCTTTGGCTGGAATAGCCCAGTAGGCTTCAAAGCCGCGAAAATGATCGAGACGGATTACATCATAGAGATCATGCGCCCGCCGTGTACGGTCCACCCACCAATCGAAGCCGCGCTGTTCCAGCACGTCCCACTTGTACAGCGGATTCCCCCAACGCTGCCCCGTCTTGCTGAAGTAATCCGGAGGCACGCCGGCGACGCGCTCGGGCATCAACTCCGCATTTAATTCGAAGAGCTCCGGATGCGTCCAGACATCCGCGCTATCGAAGCTGACGAAAATAGGGAGATCGCCGATGAACTGAATCTGCCGCTCCGCACAATAAGCGCGCAGAGCGCGCCACTGCTCATCAAAGGCGAACTGGACTGCACGTTCTACCTCAATCCGTTCCGCGTAGTCTCGGCGTATATTTTCGAGCTCTTGTGGATCACGCCGCGCGAGCTTCTTCGGCCATTCCGTCCACGTGGCCGAGTGAAACTCCTTGCGGAGCACCGTGTAGAGCACGTAATCATCGAGCCAGTATGCATTTCCCCGCGAAAAACGCTCGAAGCGAGCCCACTGATCTTTGTCCGTGAGCTGATCGTGATTGTGGAGAAAAAACGTTGCGGCCTCTATCAGAATTGGCAGCTTGTGTTCCTTCACCTGTTCGAACTGGACGCTCCCACTCACTGAAGCAGCCGCTCCGATGCGCTCCAGAGGAACCCAGCCCCAGTCCGCGAGCACCTCCAAGCTGATGAGCAAGGGATTGCCAGCAAAGGCAGACAGAGCGCCATACGGCGAGTTGCCGTACCCCACCGGATTGAGCGGCAAGACCTGCCAGAACCGCTGCTTGGCCTGAGCGAGAAAATCGGCGAACTGAAGAGCAGCTGGGCCCATGTCGCCAATGCCGCCATACGAAGGAAGAGAAGAGATGTGCAGCAGCAGACCAGAAGAGCGTTCAAAAGGCATGAAGGAGGGGTCCAATCGGCGAGAAAAGCCCGCGCTCCAAAGAAGATTCATGAAGCGCGGGCTGCGGTTGCTTTCCTGATTGCGTAGTGAGGAGCTACTGCGTCTTTAGCTGGGTACACCCGGTTGTGCCGCGGCCTGTTGCGCCTTCTTGTTCATGCGAACTTGGCCTGCCTTCTCGTACTGCGTAGTGAGGCTTGTGACAAAGACAGCAAACATCTCCTCACGCCGCTGACCCACAAGTTGCTGACGAGTCTTGCCGAGATTCTTCGTGACTTCCTCTGCCGGGGGCTGTTGCTTGTCGAGCACCTTCAGTACGACGCCATTGCGGCCCGTGTTGATGGCGTTGCTGATCTGGCCCACATTGAGCGCGAAGACCTGTGAGGCTATCTGAGCCATCTGCCCGAGGTCCGGCACCTGAGCATCCCGTCCCACCAAGTCACTGGTTTTGAGCGTTGCGCCCACTTCCCTTGCGGCCTTTGCCAGATCGTTCTCTGATTTCGCCTTTGCCGCCAGCTCGTTGGTCTTGCGAGCCAGCAGCTGCGGCAATTGCTGTTCGCGAAAATCGTCGGCCAAGTGAGACTTGTACTCCTCGAAAGTCGGTGCATGCGCGGCGTGCACATCCATGACTAGGAAGACCGCAAATCCTTCGCCGGTGGGCGAGACTGCCGGCGCCGCACCCTGCTTTGAGCTGAAGGCCTGGCTGAGCAGCTTGGTTCCATCGGCAAGTCCACCGATGGTCGAACCCTGGACCAGGTAGTCCGTCGTCACCAACTGCAGATGATGCGCCTCCGCTGTTTTTGCCAAGCCGTTTTTCTTGCTCTCGTTCGCTAGCGCTTGTGCGAAGTTCTGCTCGGCCTGCGCCTCTTTCTGACGCGTGAGCGTCGCCGCGATCTGGGTCTTCACTTCAGAGAGCGGTTTGGTATGCGCGGTCTGCTTCTCCTCGGTCTGGAGTATGTGATAGCCGAACTGCGTTTTGATAACGTCCGAGATCTGCCCCGGATTGAGGGCAAAGGCAGCCTTGTCGAACTCCGGCACAGTGACGCCATGCTGGATAAGGCCTAGCTCCCCGCCCTGCACCTTGCTCCCAGGATCGTCCGAGTTCTTCTTTGCCAGCTCTGCGAAGTTCGCTCCACTGCGCAATTGCTTGAGCAGGTCTTCGGCCTTCTGTTTCGCGGCTGCATCGGTCTTGGCATCTGCGCCACGCGGTACGGCGATCAGAATATGCCGCACACGTGCCTGGTCCGGAACTTGGTACTCCTTCTGGTGTCCCCCGTAATACTGCTGGATCTCGGCGTCGCTCAATTGCGGCACTCCACCCGGGACCTGCTCTGGCGTGAAGGCGATGTACTGAATCTTGCGCATCTCCGGAATTGCGTTCTTATATCGCGCGGCGTTCTGTTTGAAGAATGTCTGCAGTTCGGCATCGGTCGGATTGATCTGCTTCCGCAGTTCGTCCGCATTCAGCACGGCGTAGTCGAACTTGACCTTGGTCCCCTGCTGACGAAAGCTATCCGCCACCTCTTTGTCTGAAACCAGAACTCCACCCGTGACCATGGCCTCCAGCCGGCTGATCTCGATCTCGTTTTTGATCTGACGCTCGAAGTCCTCACGCGACATCCCAAACGCGTTCTGGACGAAGTCTGCGTACTTGTCCTCCCCCACAAACTGCCCTTTGGGAAAGAGGTAGGGCGCGAAGGGCCCGTTTTCGAGGTCGTGGCGAAGATCGTTGTCGGTCACTTTCAAGCCTAGACGGTCGGCTTCCTGCAACAACACCTCACGCTGGATCAAGGCTTGCCCAGCGCGTGGCACCAGGAACGGCAGCGCAAAGTCGGGCAGGTGCTGTTGCTCCGCCATCCTTTGCGCTATCCGCTGAACCTCAGGCATGGTGATGTCTTTGCTCGGTCCCAAGATCCTGCCCAGAACACCTGGGCTGCGTACCGTAGCGTACGTGTTGTTGGACGTCGCCTCATCGGCAAAGATACCGGGCACCAAAGTGATGACCATCGTGATACAGGCCACGGCAATAATGGCGAAGAAGATGAACTTGATGACGCGACTATCTTTTTGGAGGAAACGGATCATGTGAGCGGTACGACCTTTGCCGGATGCGCAGCCTCAAGTCGCGCTGGATACCACCGGCGCCTGAGGAACGGAAAATCTCCCGGACATACAGAAGCTCGATGTCAGGATGTCTCCATTATAAACGAGCTGAATCGCGTTTTCGTACAGCAGCGCAGTCCGGCATTAGTAAGGATAGTAGGGCGGTGGGGGTGGAGGATAGCCATACGGCGGTGGCGGAGGATACCTGTAAGGACGTGGGCGCACATAGGGGCGCCGCGGTGGCTCAACCGAAGCAGCAAGCCTTTGGGCTTCGCCATAACTTACGGACGCGACCGTGACCGGTGCGGCTAGATGAAAGTTCAGCAAGGTCTCTGGCGGCAAAACATCTCGCGGGCCGGGAGTGGCGGCTGAGATACCAGCGCCTGTACCACCGCCAGCCAATGCGCCGATCGCGGCGCCACCACCGCCGCCCGCCACCGCGCCAATCAGAGCTCCAATTGCGGCGCCACCAACAGTGTTTGCGGCCGTGTAGCCGCCCTTGCCCCGCGTATCGCTCACAAAGATGTCTGTCGCGAGGGGGTAAGACTGGCCGCTCAGGTTTAGGGTCGTCAACTGGAGCGCTAAGCCGGCGCTGCCCCGGAAGACACCAGCTTTGTTCACCTGGAGCACACGGCCCTGCAGCACGGCTCCGCGGGGAATAGCCAGTGCATTGCCCTCAAAGACATCAGCGGCTACGGTCACCTGGAAGTAATCCCCATCCTGCAAGCGGCGGGTGTCGAGGGGCTCGCTAGTGCGCACAGTTAGGAGTGTGCCTTGAGGTACGGAAACGGGACCGGTCGGGGTCGGCGGGGCGGTACGTGCATATCCTCCACGGGCACGTCCTTCGGACGGGTACGGCCGATTTGCTGGCGCTGGATAACCCTGTTGCGGTGCGTTTTGGTTTGGCGGTGGATAGCCAACATTTGGGGGATAGCTGCGGCTACCCTGCGGCGGATAGCCGTTCCCCGATTGTTCTGGGGGCTGTTCGGGCTGTTGCGACCCGCCCTGGCCATCGCCTATCTGTCCTGATGGTGGCGGCGGGATCTCCCCATTCTGCGCATCTGGAGGCGGACCCGCTTGCCCCCAGCTTCCCTTCGTTCCAGGCTGGGGCTGCCCGCTCTCCGGATAGGGCGAGGCTGATGTGCTTTGCTCTGGCGCGGTCGCAGGAGCGCCCGATGGCGGCTGCTGAGCTGCCGGAGCATCGCCAGCTCGCGAAGAAGTCTCGGGCTGTTGTGGACCAGCTTGCGTACCTCCGCCAACAGTGATGTTGTTCATCACCGCGCGGACGCCGGAGACAGCCCCAGCCGTCGCTTGGGCCAGTTCGCTTGTAGCGCGGTCCGCTACACTTCCGTTCAGCGTTACGGTCCCGTTCTCGGTGGAAGCAGAGATCCCTTGATCGTTCAACCCTGGTGTCGCATTCAGCTGATGGAGCACGTCGGATTCGATAGCCAGATCCGAACGGCTAGCCTGGGTCTGAGTTTGTTGTGCCATTGCCGGCGAGGCCAAGGCGATCGGAAGCAGCGCGAGACCAGCGCCCAGTGCTCCCGTAAGTGATAACCGACAGACCAGCGATGTGGACTTCCCCATAACCTATGACTCCAGTTCGCTTCTTTACGAGCGATCCTATCGGTAGCTCAAACACTAGTTATGCGTAAAGGTTGCTGTGGTATCCACGAAAGAGGTCGAAGCACACACGCTCAGGCCTCTCGCTAAACCGCTCTCGAGCGCCTACGCCGTAAGCGCCCTCTCCACTGAGCCTGAAAGCTGCTGCAATCCACCTTTCACGTCCGACCCCAGGTGCACGCGGATGACCCGACGGTCACGCTGTTGCAGCACGGTCAGATCCCCGGCCGCCTGAGCCGCAATCACCACCCCAAAGGTGTACTTCTGGTCCGGCACCTGCAGGTCCTGCTCGTGATCGGCCGTGATCTGGATAAAGACACCCGTATTCGGGCCGCCCTTGTAGTCCTGCCCCGTCGAGTGCTGGAAGCGCGGTCCGAAACCAAGGCACGTCGCCACCCGTTTCGCCCCGCGCACCTCATGCCGGTACAACTGGATCGCGTTCTCGTTGTCCTCCGTCATATTGATGTACGCCAGCGTTGCGAAATAGTCGCCAGCCTTGATCTGGTCTAGATGCGCCTTGATCAACCCATTAAAACCAGCATTGTCACCCGCACCTTTCTTGAGTACCTCCGCATACTTCTTATCGGCAAAGATCTTCAGACCTTTAGCAGAAGCTTTGCCTGAAGCATCTTTTTCCGCGGGAAAGATCGGCTCGCGCTCCTTCAGCTTGCCGGTCTGTTCGTACTCCTCCGTCAGCTGGCGCGTGGCGATCTTGCTCTCCTCCACATCCGGCTGATTGAAGCAGTTGATCCCCAGCACCGACCCGGCGACAGCCGTCGCCATCTCCCAGGTGAAGAACTGCTCCGCCACCGCGTAGGTGTCGGGAATGCTGAGGCGCACCACGGGCTGGCCGGCCTTCTCCAAAGCCTCAACCTGCCGGTCCAGGTCATCGTTCTTTCCGCCCTCCAACCGCACATACACGAAGACGCGGTCGTTGCCGTAAACATTCGGCGCACCGATATGCTCGCGGTCGACCGGCGTAATCCCCTTGCCCTGCTTACCCGTTGACTCGGCGATCAGCTGCTCCAACCACGCACCCAGGTCATAGATCTCAGGAGACGTAAAGAAGGTCAACTTGTCGCGACCCGCATTGGCAGCCGTACCCAGAATCAGTCCAAGCTGCACGCCCGGGTTGTCGTCGACCTGCTCGCGCTTTGCAGCCTCGACCGCACCCTGTGCATTCTCCAGCAGCCGCTTCACATCCAGTCCCATGACGGCGGCCGGCACCACGCCAAAGTTCGACAGCGCCGAGTACCGTCCGCCGATGCTTTTATCGCCATAGAACACATGCCGGAAGCCATCTTTCTTCGCCACCTGCTCCATCTTTGAACCCGGATCGGTGATGGCAATGAAGTGCTTCCCGACGTTCTCCTCGCCAACCACCTTCTTGACCTCTTCGAAGAAATATTGCTTCAGGATGTTCGGCTCGAGCGTGCTGCCCGACTTGCTGGAGACGATAAAAACGGTCTTCGAGAGATCGACCGAGTGTTGCCGGTCCAGGATCTCAGCCGGATCCGTCGAGTCCAGAATCTGCAGCTTAGGAAAACCATTCTGCCGGCCAAAGGTGATCGCCAGCACCTCCGGGCACAGGCTCGATCCTCCCATCCCGATCAGCAAAGCGGATTCGAAGCCCGCTCCTTTTACCTCTTCGGCGAGCTTCCGGAACTGCTCCAGATCCCTTTGTTGCCGCTCCACAATATCCAGCCAGCCCAGCCACTCGGACTCATCGTGGTTGGTCCATAGCGACGCGTCCCGATCCCAAAGCTTCTTGACCTTACCGTTCTTTTGCCAATCCTCCACTGCAGCCTCGTAGGACTTTTTAAGTTCGGAAGGTAGTGTGTATTTCAGTTCGTGCGCCATGTCTCTCTCGATTAATGAATTGAGCTCCCAGACCAGCGTAGACCACCGGCCAGACCCTTGTTTAGCCGTTGACTTCCGCTCTTCACCAGCTTGGATGAGAGAACCTCCTGCAAGAGCCACAAATCCGCAAAACCGATCTGGATGGCTGGTCACCGGCACCTCCCACGAAAGATGTACGCGTTCACGCAAAGTTCATCCCCGCTTTGCACGGCATTCTTCAAACCAGCCTCATCATGAGCGCGTGAACACCTCACACCGCCGAATACTGCAGGTGAGTAGCCAACTTTCCGCTCTCACCGGCACGCCTTCAGGTTTTCACGCTGTACTGGCCGCTCATGTGGAGCCCGCGGTCCTCGAGCCTGTCCCACTGCCGGCTACCCACCAGCCGCAGTGGATACAGGGCGAGCTTGCCGACTACCGGCTTCGGCTGGCCACCACGGAAGTCGAACGGCTTGCTGCCTGCCACCTTCGCTTCCGCGTCTTCAATCTAGAGCTCGGTGAAGGCCTGGAGTCCTCCTACGCTAGCGGCCTTGATCAGGACGAGTTCGACTATGTCTGCGAACACCTCCTGGTCGAGGAGCGTTCAACCGGGCGCATCGTCGGTACCTACCGGATGCAATCCGGAACCACGGCTCGCCGTCATCTCGGCTACTACAGCGCGCAGGAGTTCGACTTCGCTCCCTATGAGGCATTGCGAGATTCGTTGCTTGAGCTCGGCCGCGCCTGCATCGACCGCGATCACCGCTCGAGCGAGGTGCTGACTCTGCTCTGGCGTGGGATCGCGCAGTATGCGCAGCACCACGGGTTGCGGTATCTTTTGGGCTGCTCGTCCGTTACCTCGCAGAATCCGGTCACCGGCTGGTCACTCTATCAGCGGCTAACGCCTTACCTGGTCCCCGATGAGTTCCGCACCATGCCGACGGGTCGTTACGCGCTACCCGACTCTGCCGAAACGGGCTTGACCGAGCCGGGGGAGCTCGTCAAAGTGCCCAAGCTGCTCAAGACCTACCTGAACGTCGGCTCCCGCATCTGCGGAGCCCCCGCCTGGGATCGCGCTTTTGGCACCATCGATTTCCTCACCCTGCTCGATATGGAACAACTCACCCCAGTAGCGCGAAATCGCTTCTTATGTAACGAATAGATATGCCGTCAGCCCAGCGCGTCCTGCGCTCGACTTTCCGAACCGCCGCCCTGGCAACTGCCCTCGTCGAGGTCTTTTGCCGTTATGGAGTTCTTCGCCTGCATAAGCGTCGTCCGCTCACGTTGCTCGAGCGCGGAGCCTGGGAACACCACGCCGCCAAGCACATTCTGCGCCGCGTCGGTATTCAGGTCACAGCCCACGGACCCATTCCAAGTGGCGGACTTATCGTCTCCAATCATTTGAGCTACCTCGACGTACTTCCCTTTGCCGCCGTCGTGCCCTGCGCCTTTGTCTCCAAGCAAGAAGTCCGGAGCTGGCCCTTTCTGGGCTACCTGTCCATACTGGCCAACACCATCTACGTCGACCGGTCGCGTGGCGCACAGACCGTCGAGGCCGGTGCGGCGATCAAAGACGCTCTAACCGGCGGACTGTGCGTCGTCCTCTTCCCCGAAGGCACCAGCACCAATGGCGAAGCCATGCTGCCCTTCTACCCGTCACTCTTTGAGCCAGCCATCCGGGCCGAGGCGCCCATTACCACTGCCGCCATCTTCTACTCCGTCGCCGATGGCCCAGAATCCAGCATCACCTACTACGGCGACATGGTCTTCGGCCCCCACCTGCTCGCCACCTTGGGACGACCGGGGATCAAGGCCGAAATTCACTTCTCTCCAGTCGCCCGCATCTACCCCAACCGTAAGATTGCGGCCGTGGAGACCCGGGCCGAGATCGTCGCGTTGCGGACTCCTACGACGGAGAGCGCTCCAGCCGTCGAAGAGCTCGCACTGAGCCGTTAGCCCATTCCTCGGGCGGAGAGATGCCCCGTAGGGGGCACTCACAATCGGGAGCGCCGCATGGTACCTTGTGCGCATGTGCCCCGCGACCCTCCCAACCGCGACCAGCCGCCGCCTGCAGCTTAGCCAGATCGCCCCCCATCTCGTCCAGTCCGAGATCCGCGCCATGTCGGTGGAGTGCGACCGCGTCGGTGGCGTCAACCTGGCCCAAGGCATCTGCGATACGGAGGTGCCTCCGCCGGTGATGGATGCAGCCATCGATGCGATGCAGAGCGGTCACAACATCTACACGCGGCTCGATGGCATCGCCACACTGCGAGGCGCCATCAGTCGAAAGCTCGCACACTACAACGGCATCGAAGCCAATCCGGATCGCGAGATTCTGGTCACCTCCGGCGCAACAGGCGCGCTCTACGCAACCTGTCTTGCCCTCTTCAACCCCGGCGACCAGATCGTCGTCTTCGAGCCCTTCTACGGCTACCACCTGAATACATTGCTGGCTCAGCGGCTCCATCCAGTGCTGGTCCCGCTTGCCACGAGCAGTTGGGAGATGGACGCCGACGCACTCCGGGAAGCGATCACTCCGCGTACGCGCGCCATCATCGTCAACACACCGTCCAACCCCTGCGGCAAGGTCTTCACCTTGCCCGAACTCCAGGCCATCGCAAAACTCGCGGAAGAGCACGACCTGTTCATCCTTACCGACGAGATCTACGAGTACTTCCTCTACAGCGGTGCTCGGCACATCAGTCCCGCGACCCTGCCCGGCGCCGCCGAACGCACGGTCACGATCTCCGGATTTTCAAAGACTTTCAGCATCACCGGCTGGCGCATCGGCTATCTGACCGCAAGTGCGAAATGGCTGGGAGCGATCGGCTACTTTCACGACCTCACCTACGTCTGCAGTCCGTCGCCCGCACAGCACGGAGCCACTGCCGGTCTGGCCGAGCTTCCGGACAAATTCTATACTGAGCTCGCAGCAGATCACCTTCAGAAGCGCGATCAACTCTGCAGTGCGTTGACCGCAGCCGGCCTGATCCCTTCTGTGCCCGACGGCGCCTACTATGTGCTTGCGGATGCGACTCTGATTCCAGGCGTAACGGCGCGCGAGAAGGCCCGTACACTGCTTACCCAGACCGGTGTCGCTGCAGTAGCCGGCTCTGCATTCTACGGCGAGGGACGGGGCGAAAACCTGCTCCGCTTCTGCTTCGCCAAGAAGTCAGCCGACTTGGACCGCGCCTGCGAACAGCTCAAGCTCTTGGCATCCAGCTTTTAGCCGTTAGCCCTCTATCAAGAATGCACCAACTGGTGACGTCCAATTCTAGCGGGTGAGTGGGGATCAGGGCCGGGTTGAGTGCGGTAGGATAAGCACTACAACTTCAAGGTGAAAGATGGCCACTCAGACCTATATCTCGTTGAATGAATACCTGCACACCTCGTACCGGCCAGACCGCGAGTACGTAGACGGCGAGGTGCGGGAGCGGAACGTGGGCAAATGGGAACACGCGCGAGTACAAATTCTTATAGGTAACTGGTTCATCACCCATGAAACCGAGTGGGGTGTGATGACTTCTACCGAACAGAGGACACGGGTGGCTCAGACCCGTGTCCGTATCCCTGATGTGGTTGTGGTCAAAGCGGGTTCACAGCCTGGGGTTCTTGTCGACCCACCCGTTTTAGTGGTAGAGGTTCTTTCTCCCGATGACACATATGCCGATACTCAGGAGAGAGCGGCAGACTACCGGAAGATGGGTGTCAGCACGATCTGGATCATTGATCCCAAGAGCCGTACCGGCCGGATGTGTATCGACGATATTCAGGCCGGAGGGGATGTGTGGAAGGCCGGAACTCGGCTCGAAGTGCCCGGTACACCGATCTTCATGGAATTGGCAGAAATCTTCCGCTACCTGGATCAACCAGTCTAGAACCAGCCGGTCTAAGGTTTTGTCTCACGATGAAATCGCGAGTTTGACCCAGCACGAATCTCCTTAGCACCGCGAACCCGGATGCCTCCTCCCTATCTGCTGCCCATGAATCTGCTGCTATGACCGAACCCAGCACACAAGCCGTTGCTACGAGCCCCTGGCGCGAGCGCCTCTCAGCACTGCGCAACATCCCGCCTGTGCTCCGCATCCTGTGGGAGTCTGGGCCATCTGTCGTCACGTGGGGCGTCGTGCTGCGTGTGCTGGTCTCGGCCCTTCCGGTGTTGCTCGCAAAGATTGCCGCGGTCATTCTCGGTTACGTCAAGCAAGCCATCGACCATCAAGGCGTGCCGCACTATTTCTGGTGGCTCGTCGTTCTGGAAGTCGCACTGGCTATCCTAGCGAACACGCTGAACCGCACCGTCGACTACCTCGACAGCCTGCTCGCCGACCGCTATACCAATCACGTGAGCGTCCGGGTGATGGAGCAAGCGGCCCAGCTCGACCTCACCACCTACGAAGATCCGGTCTTCTACGACCGCCTCGAACGCGCGCGCGTGCAGGCCACCGACCGCCTCTCTATGATCCAGGCGATGGGCCGTCTGCTGCAGCAGGTGCTCACCACCGCCATCTTCACCGGCATCCTGATGTTTCACTCGCCCTGGCTGGTCCTGCTGCTTACGCTCGGCGTGCTGCCCTCTTTCTTTGGCGAGACCCACTACGCCTTTCTGGGCTATGCCAAGAACTTCCGCCAGACTCCGGCCAAGCGCCAAATGGACTACCTGCGCCAGGTCGCCGGCAGTCGCGAGGGCGCCAAGGAGCTGAAGCTCTTCAACCTGGCCGGCTACCTCACGGGCCGTTTCTCCAAGCTCTCCCAGCAGGTCTACGAAGAAAACGTCGATCTCTCCCGCCGCAAGCTCTTCTGGGGCGGCCTGCTCACGATGATCGGCACGCTGGGGTACTACGGTTCGTACGCGTTCGTAATCTATCGCGCTGTCACCGGCAGCTACGACATTGAGACCTACGCATTCCTCACCAGTTCCATTATCCAGGCGAGTTCCAACCTGCAGCAGGTCTTTTCCACTGCCTCTGGTATCGCCGATCAGGCACTCTTCCTCACCGATCTCATCGCCTTCTTCGAGATGAAACCTACCGTGCTCTCAAAGCCCGACGGCCTGCCAATTCCCCGGCCCATCCGCCAGGGGTTTGAGTTCCGCAACGTCTCGTTTGCCTACCCGGGCACGACGCGCCGGGTGCTGCGCAACTTCAACTTTCATCTCCGGCCCGGGGAACGCATCGCGCTCATCGGCGAAAATGGTCAGGGCAAGACCACGGTCGTCAAACTCATCACGCGTCTCTATGATCCGACCGAGGGCCAGATCCTGCTCGACGGCATCGATCTGCGGGAGTACAAGCTTGAGGATCTCCACCATGAGATGGGCGTCATCTTTCAGGACTTCATGCGCTACGAGATGACCGCGCGCGAGAACATCGGCGTCGGTCGTGTGGAACGCGAGCATTCGCAATCCGAGATTGAGCACGCCGCCGAGCAAAGCCTTGCCGCGAGCGTCGTCGCCAAGCTCGCCGGCAACTACGACCAGATGCTCGGACGCCGCTTTGAAGGGGGCGTCGAGCTCTCTGGCGGTGAGTGGCAGCGCGTGGCGCTTGCCCGCGCCTACCTGCGCGATGCGCAGCTTCTCATCCTCGACGAACCCACCGCAGCGCTCGATGCACGCAGCGAGCTGGAGGTCTTTGAGCGTTTCGCAGAACTCACCGAGGACAAGATGGCACTGCTGATCTCTCACCGCTTCTCGACCGTACGGATGGCCGATCGCATCGTCGTGCTCGAAGGTGGCCGGCTCGTTGAAGAAGGAACTCACGCGCAGCTTATAGCTTTAGGCGGCCGCTACGCTGGGATGTTCGAGATGCAGGCGGCAAGCTACCGATGAACAATCAAGCTCCCAACCTCTCCGCTAGCACCGCTCCCGAGACGGAGCCAGTCGCAGCGCCTCCGGTCGCAACTCCCATAGAATCGACCGGAGCGCAGGAATACCGAATCGATCTCGAAACGTTGCGGCAACAAGCGCGCGCCGCTGCGCCCACCTGGAACGTCGCCCATACTCCCTCGGGCGCCGATCTCTTCTCCCGGCGCATCACCGCGACGCGCTCTGTGCTCAACCAGGTCTACGACGAACTCGACCGCCGTCCGATGCCCACCTATAAGCCAGGTGAGCCGCTCGATCCACTTCTTGAACTGCGCGAAAATCCACGGCTGCTGCAGGCCGTACTCAATGAAATAGCCTCCATCCGGAAGCGGCTCGCGAGATTGCCGCACCTTATCCGCGAACGCGAAGGCGATGAGCCGCGCGTTGTAACTGTGGCAGATGCATATCTTCAGGCGACCGCGTCCACCTGGTCCACCGATGCCGTCACATCCTTCCTGGACGAGGTACAGAAGAACGATCCGCTCACCCTGCGCGAGCTTTGGGCCTTCCCCACCGCCGTCAAGTTTCTACTGCTTGAGGAGATCCTCACGCAGGCCCGCGCCGTCATCGCCAATCCCGGCTCTCACGATCCCGCAGGTGCAGCACTGCTCAAACGGCGCTTCTCTAGCATCCGCGCTGCCATCTATGCGAGCTGGACGACGATGATCGAATCGCTTGTCGTCTATGACGCGGTCCTGCGCCGGGATCCGGTCGGCGCCTACCCAGCCATGGACTTCGAAAGCCGCGAATTCTACCGTGAGCGCGTTGCGGAGATCTCCCGCTCTTCCGATCACACAGAACTAGAGGTTGCCGAAGCAGCACTGGCATTAGCGCAGCGCACACCCACTGGTCAGCTGCCACCCCGTTTGGCACAGCGTCGCGCGCACGTCGGCTACTACCTCATTGATAAAGGTTTTCCCGACCTCGCCGCGCGCGTGGGCTACCGGCCACGACTGCTGAACCGCATCCGTATCGCGGTGTGGCGCAGTGCGGATGACTTCTACATCGGCGGCATTCAAATCCTCACCATCATCCTGATCGGCCTGATCCTCGCTGTTCTGGTGCCCAACTACTCCATCTTTGGCGGCCTCACCGTCGCTTTCATCCTGTTGCTTCTTCCAGCGGCGCAGGGCGCAGTCGATCTGGTCAATAACACCGTAACCGCCATCTTCAAAGCGAACCCTCTGCCCAAGATGGACTTCAGCGCAGGCCTGCCTACGGAGCTGACCACACTGGTCGCCGTCCCCACCTTGCTCCTGAATGACAAACAGGTGCGCGAACTCTTCGACGAACTGGAAGTTCGCTTCCTCGCCAACCAAGATCCGAATATTCACTTCGCGATCGTCAGCGATCTGCCGGACTCGGTCACGCGTCCCCTTACGAACGACACCGATCCGCTGGTCGATCTAGCTGTTTCACTTACGGACGCGCTCAACGTCCGCTATGCGCGCGCGCGGGGCGGACACTTTCTGCTGCTGCATCGCCATCGTATCTTCAATGCACGCCAGGGTGTCTGGATGGGCTGGGAGCGCAAACGCGGCAAGCTGCTCGACCTGAATAAATTTCTGCAAGGCGAGTACGACAGCTTTCCGGTAAAGGCCGGCAACCTCGGCGTACTCTCGTCTGTCCACTACGTCATCACCCTCGACTCCGACACTCAACTGCCCCGTGGCACCGCGCACGGCATGGTCGGCGCCATGGCGCATCCTCTCAATCGTGCCGTCATCGATCCTCAACTGCGCATCGTGACCGAAGGCTACGGCATCCTTCAGCCGCGCGTCGGGGTCAGTGTGCACTCCGCCTCGCGCTCGCGGCTGGCCGCACTTTACTCCGGCCAGACCGGCTTTGATATCTACACACGCGCAGTCTCGGATACCTATCAAGACCTCTACGGCGAAGGCAGCTTCACCGGCAAGGGCATCTATGAGGTCGCCACCCTTCACGCCGTGCTGGACCGCCGCTTCCCGCGCAACTCCCTGCTCAGTCATGACCTGATCGAAGGCGCTTACGCACGCGCCGGGCTGGTCACCGACATCGAAGTGATCGACGATTACCCCTCGCACTACAGCGCCTTTCGCCGGCGCCAGCACCGCTGGGTGCGCGGTGACTGGCAGATCGCGCAGTGGATCTTCAACAAGGTTCCGGATGAGAGCGGCCGTCAGGTGCCCAATCCTATCTCGACCATCTCCCGCTGGAAGATCCTCGACAATCTTCGCCGCTCACTCGTCGAACCACTTACGCTGGCGTTGCTCGTCGCCGGCTGGCTCGGTCTGCCTGGTGGTCCGCTCTACTGGACGCTGGTCACGCTCTTTCTGCTCTTCATCCCCACGCTCGTCTCGCTCTGTTTCGGGATTGGCCGCGCGCTCGCCAGCACGCAAAAAGGTGAGGTCCAGGAGACCCTCGTCGGCTTTTCCCAGAGCCTCTTCATCACGCTACTAAACCTGGCGTACCTGCCTCACCAAACGCTGCTCACGGTGGATGCCATTATCCGGGCGCTGGTGCGCCGCTTCATCACCGGCCAGCGTCTGCTGGAGTGGGAAACCGCGGCAGAAGCGGAATCAAACACCGGCCGCACGACTCCCGTCGACCGCTATCTGCGCGCCACACCTGTATTCACGCTCATAATCGCCGCAATCGTGGCCCTGATGCATCCAGCGTCGCTGATCATCGCGTGGCCCATCCTGCTGCTCTGGGGTCTGGAAAACAGCATCACGGCATGGCTCAACAAACCTCCGCGCGAACAGCGGGCGAGTCTCACGCGGGATCAGGACCACTTCATGCGTCAGCTTGCGCTGCGCACCTGGCGCTTCTTTTACGAGTACGGCGGCGAGGCGCATAACTATCTCATTCCGGACAACGTCGAGGAAGACGGGCTCTTCGAGGCAGCTCGCGTCTCTCCCACCAACTTCGGGCTGCTACTCAATGCGCGTCAGGCGGCGCATACCTTCGGCTATCTCACAACGCCCGAGTTCGTCTCGCTCACCCAGAAAAGCCTGCTCACGTACGACAAACTGGGAAAGCTGAATGGTCATATCTATAACTGGTATGACACGCGCACGCTCGAGCCACTGCGCCCCATCACTGTCTCATCCGTCGACAGCGGGAATCTCGCGGCCTCCTTCTATACGCTGCGCTCGGGCGCTGAGTGGATGCTGAGAAAGCCGCTACTCGACACACACCTCTTCTCCGGAATTCGCGATCAGTTGGCGTTGCTGCACGCACTCAAGGCCGCTCCTGTCGGGTTGCCGGCTCCGCCGCTCACAAACGAACTCGGCCAGTGGACAGCCTGGACCTTCGCGGCGGAAGGCAACCTGGTCTTTGCGCCCGTTAGAACAACAGCGGTTACAGATAAGACCCTCAGCGAGGCGCAATGGTGGCTCGCCGAGTTGCACCGCCGCGTCGCAGCCCTGTGCAGCGTCGTGCGCGAGTATCTTCCTTGGCTTGAGCCGGAGTTTGCTCCATTGCGCGGGATCCCCGACCTCAAACCCCTGCTTGAAACGCCCACGGAGCCCAACACGTCCGCGACTCTCGCCATCGAGCTCTACGCGCGGCTGCAGCGTGTCCTACCCACTCTGTCTCCGGGCTCGCCCGAGCTCCTGCTAGCCGGGAAGCTGCGCGCGCTTCTTCCCGCAGCGCAGGAAAAGCTCGCAGCTCTCGCCGCCGAACTCCATGCACTCTCCCTAAAGGCCGAGCGGTGCGCAGCCGAGATGGACTTCAGCTTTCTTATCGAGCCCTCGCGCCAGATGCTTTCCATCGGCTACATGGTTGAGCAACACGAACTCCACAAGGCCTGCTACGACCTGCTCTGCTCTGAGGCCCGCATCGGGGCCTTCATCGCCGTAGCGAAGGGCGAAGCGCCGCAGCAAAGCTGGTTCAAGCTCGGCCGCATTCACACCGTCGCCTACGGTCGCCCGGTTCTTATCTCCTGGACCGGCACCATGTTCGAGTACCTGATGCCGGCGCTCTGGATGCGCTCGTATCCCGACACCCTGGTCTCGCGCACTTTGGACGGTGTGGTGGCTGTCCAGCGCGCCTACGCTCGCGAGCAGAACAAAATTCCTTGGGGAGTCTCGGAGTGCGGCTACTCTAAGAGAGACGACGCCGGCCATTACCATTACCAGGCCTTTGGCATGCCGGCGATCGCACTCAAGTGGGACGCCGAAGCCGGGCCTGTCATCTCGCCCTACTCCACACTCCTGGCCCTCGCCATCGATCCCATTGAATCCCTGCGCAATCTACATCGCATGGCCGACGCAGGCTGGATCGGCGCTTACGGCTTCTACGAGGCTGCCGACTACCAGGAATCCTTGAAGACTCCACAGCTGGTCCGTGAATGGATGGCCCACCACCAAGGCATGTCCCTGCTCGCCATCTTGAATCTCCTGCACGACAACATCGTGCAAGAGTGGTTCCACGCCAACCCGAATCTAAGAGCGACCGAGCTGCTGCTCCACGAGAAGCCAATTCGCGAATCGTTGCTGCTTGCGGAGCACCGGGAGTCCAACCCGCGCAAACGCAACGCCGCCTGAGTACAGACGCATCTCTGTCGTCCTGAGCGAAGCGCAGGGTAGTCGAAGGACCTGCAGTTCCATTCCTGCAAACTCACCATGTCATCCCGGGTGCCCCATCCTGAGCGGCTTAATCGCGGAGGGTGGGATCTCACAAGCCCTACCTTCAAGCAGTAATCAACGCCGCACAGTGCCGGTCATGCACCTCCAACACCTTCTTTGCGCGTTCCGGATCGGTCGACCAACGGCTCGAGACCAGCGTGACAAACTGCTCTCCACTTGCCGCCTGCAGAGCTTTCGCATAAACCGGATAACGCCCGCTTAATCCTTCCAGCATCCGCATTCGCTCCTTGAAGCAGCTCGCCCAATCCACAAACTTCACCCACCGCGCCGGCACCGTCACCCACTGCCCATGCAGGAACTCCCGCGTCGACATCTCCAACGTGCCGGTACCGCTTAGCGGGGTCGCATACTGCTTCTGACCGAAGAGATTGTTCGCCTCCACTGCCAAGCGCGATAGCCCCCAACCAGATTCAAGCGCCGCTTCGCACGCGGCGTATTCTGGAAAGACATGCCCTGCCTCCGCAGCAGCAGCCGCGGCCCTGCACAGAAACTCATTTTGCTGTGTCACCCTCACCCGCCCCAAACGCAAAAGGGCAAAGCCCGGAGGCTCTGCCCTGTGTGTCTAACCACTCCCTTTATTGTTTCAGAACCGGCGCATAACTACGCCAAAGTGTCAAACGCAGCTCTTGACCGGTATCCCGAGCGGCTAAGGAAGGATGGGGAAAGAAGTCACCTGATCATCCACAATGCCTGAAAACACCGCATGTTTCATCGCACTCGGAAGCCCGATCTCCCACACCGGCGATTGCAGCTCCGGCATCGGCTTGGCCACAAAAATCTTGCGGCACTGGGCTGCAATCCATCGCGCCGAGGACTTCGCCTTTTTCCGGCGTGCGCTATCGGTTGAGATTCCGGTACCTGCATACATTTGCCGGTAGAGCTTCGACAGGAGCACAAACGCCAGACGCGCGCGCCACGTCGGCGTACAAGCCGAGCGCTTCCAGATCGAGCTCATAGTGTAGAAGCGGTCCCAAACTCCCTGCGTCCGATCGCGAATCTCATCCGAGCTCATGAGCGGATGCGGCGTAAACATCTTCGGCCGGATTCTGGACGGGATCAGCCAATAGCGTGTAATTGGGGTGCCCTCCACAAGAGTCGGGTTCTTTGCCTGCTCTTTCTCCCAGCGGCCAAAGTCTACAGTGCCCGGAAACGGTGTCATCATCACGAACTGCGCAAAGGTGACGTTTGCTTTCAGCGCCAACTCTGCTGTTGCGTCGAAGGTGCTGGGTTTGTCTGTGGGCAGGCCGAAGATGAAGGAGCCCAGAACATGCACGCCGTGTTCCTGAAAGGTCTGCAACTGACGAACCAACTGATCGCCGGACAGGTTGAAGTCCTTATAAACCGCCTTCAGTCCCTCTGGCGTTACGGCCTCTACACCAACCAGCGCACCCTTGATATTGGCGCGACGCATGGCATCTAGGTAATCCGTGTCTTCCGCCGCTTCCATCGTGATCTGCGTGAAGAACACCATGTCGTTGGGCAATTTCGCAAGCTCAGCCATCAGCATGAACCGCTCGCCCCGGATCTCCTCTAGCTCCTCTACTTTGGCCCAGTTCTTCTGCTCTCGTGCCAGCCGCAAATCCGTCAGCGTCACCGGGTAAAAGTTGTCGTCCGCTAACGCAATGAAGCGAAACCCCTTCCGCCGCAGATCGACGATCTCATCGATCACGCTTTGAAATTTTCGTTGCCTGGGCTTCTGCCCGTCGGTGCGCCATACGGAACAGAACGAGCAATGCTTCGGACAGCCGCGAATCGTCTGCACGGACGCCCACATATATTTATCGGTCGGCATCAGGTCCCAGCGCGCCGCCAGGAACTGGTCTCCCTCGATCCTGCCGCCCTCATAAATCCGGCCAGGAGTTCCGGCCACGCAATCTCGAATCACCGCCGCCCAGATCACGTCTCCGTCGCCCTTCACGGCGCAATGCGCCTCTCCGCGCTCGAACACCTCTTCCGGAAACAGCGTCGCATGGATTCCGCCATAGACCACCCAGGCTCCACGCGCACGCGCCATCTTGCCCACCTCATACCCGCGCAAAGCATTTCCCGTGTGAACGCTGATTCCGACGACATCCCCAGGCTCGATGGTGGCTGGATCGAGCTGCTCTATCGACTCATCCACCAGAATCGGATCGCCGAGATCTCGTGGTGTCGCCGCTGCCAGCACAAAAAGCCAACGCGGCGTAATGACCGCCGTGCCAAAGGAATTGTCGCTTGGATTAATGAGGTGAACCTTCACCGGGCCTACTTTCTATTACGGAATCGAAACAGCAAGCCCAACCCATTCATATGGTTGAAGTTCACTGCAATCGAGTGCGCGCTCAAATTCTCCGAACTGTTAGCTACCGGACAGACGAAATGAGCATATTTCGTACGATGCTTGATTTGTGAAGGCAGGCGGGTTCGAACGCAAAAAGAGGGCCATGGCTTCGCAAACCCTGGCTCTCTCCTTTAGCGTGACAATCTCTTGCCATATCAGTGACGCAGCGTGATGTGCCGGCGAAAACGGATATCTTAGTTCCTTTCACAATCGAAGTGAAGTCAGACCAGGTGTTCCACCTTGCAGCGGGCGTGTGCACGCAATGCGAGACACGCTACACCACAAAATACTTCGCCTGCGGATGGTGCACGATCAGCGCGTCGGTGCTCTGCTCCGGCTCCAGATGAAAGCCCTCTGTCAAGCGCACGCCGATTGTCTCTTCCGGATGGAGCAGGTCGAAGATCTTCGTCTGATCTTCAAGATTAGGACAAGCCGGATATCCAAACGAGTAGCGCGACCCTTGATACTTCTGGTGAAAGAGGTCCCTGGTCACTGGCGCGTCCAGCCCGGCGATGCCCATCTCCTCGCGCATGTGTTTGTGGCTCAGCTCGGCCAGTGCCTCCGCGGTCTCCACGCTCAGGCCATGCAGATAAAGATAACGGGTAAAATCGCCAGCTTCGAAGAGCCGTTGCGTGACCTCGCTCGCCACATGGCCGATCGTGACGACCGAAAAGCCGATCACATCCATGCGCCCGGTTGCGACTGGCTCGAAGAAGTCAGCGATGGACAGTTTGCGGCCTTCCCGCTGCCGCGGAAATGCGATCCGCGTCAGCTCCTTCTTCTCGCCTCTCGCAATCGCGTCGGGATCATAGACGACCAGATCGTTCCCATCCGCTTGCGCAGGAAAATACCCATAGACGACTTTGGGAAGAAACCAGCCATTGGCCTTCACCTCGGCCTGAAGCTCATGCAGAACCGGCCGATACTTCTCGGCGACCAATCGAATGTAGTCGGTCGCCGAAGCGGTTTTCAGCTGCCACTGATTCTTAAAGAGCGCCGTCTCGTTGATGTAGGAGAAGACCTGGTCGAGGTCCCAATCCGCCTTGACGCGCACGCCTAGAAACGGAGGCTGCGGAATGAACTCAGCGTCCTGCACAACAGAGGAACGTCCGGTGTTCGCCACCTCCGGAAGCGCGTCCGCCTCTTCTGCAGCAGCGCGTTTGGCGTACACCTTAACCGTCTTGCCTTCATCCAGCCGCTTGTGCGCCTCCGTCTCATCGCCGGTCAGGTCGCTCATCACATGCAGCCCGGCGAATGCATCCTCGGCGTAAAAAACGGCCGAAGAATACTCCTTGCGCAGATCCTCTTCGACGTACTTGCGCGTGAGCGCAGCGCCGCCGCAGATGACCGGCACATCCAGTTCCAGCCGTTCCAGATCCTGGATGACATACTTCATCTCAAGCGTCGACTTTACCAGCAAACCACTCAGCCCGATCGCGTCGGCCTTGTGCTGCTGGGCGGCTTTGATGATGATGTCGGCCGGCTGCTTGATGCCAAGGTTCACCACCTTGTAGCCATTGTTCGAAAGAATAATGTCCACCAGGTTTTTGCCAATATCATGCACGTCGCCCTTTACTGTCGCGAGCACGATGGTTCCCTTCTGCGTGCCCTCGACCTTCTCCATCTTGGGCTCTAAGTGCGCGACAGCGGCTTTCATTACGGCAGCGGAATCGAGCACGGACGGCAGCTGCATCTTGCGCGCGCCGAAGAGCTCGCCCACTGTCTTCATGCCGTCCAGCAGCACCGTGTTGATCAGCTCCAGTGGCGTATAGCGCGCCAGCGCTGCCTCCAGCGTCTCCACCAGCGTCATCTTCTTCTCGCCTTGCCCGATGGTGCGCTCGCCGCGGATGATCAACTGCTTCAACTTGTCTTCCTCGCTCAGCAGGGCATCGGCTTCGGCCGTCTCGTCGACGGCTGCGCCTTTCACGACGCCGCTGAAATGCGCCATGTACACCTGCAGCGGATCGCCTTCAGAGGTGTCCTGAAAGATAAGCTTGCGTGCAAGCTCCACTTCGCGCTCAGGAATCTTGTAGAGCGGGTAGATCTTGACGTAGTTCACAATCGCCGCGTCCAGCCCGCGGTCGACCGCCTCTTTCAAAAAGACCGAATTCAATACCCGGCGTGAATAGGCCGAGAGGCCGAACGAGATATTCGAGACCCCCAGGATTGTCTTCGCCGCCGGCAGCTCTTCCTTAATGCGGCGCACCGCCTCCAGCGTCTCCATGCCAGCCGTGCGGTAGTCTTCTTGTCCGGTCGAGATCGGCAGCGTCAGCGGATCGAAGATGATGTCCTCTCCACGCAGACCAAAGCGCTCCGTTGCCATCCCGTAGATGCGCTTGGCGACCGCGACTTTTCTGTCTGCGGTAAGCGCCATGCCCTCTTCGTCAATGGTCAGCGCGATTACCGCTGCGCCATACCGGCGCGCCATCGGCAGCACCACGGAGGTGCGCTTTTCGCCGTCTTCGAGATTGACCGAATTGATGAGTGGCTTTCCGGGGATACGCTTTAGCGCCTCCTCGATCACATCCGCTTCCGTCGAGTCGACCAGTATGGGCGCGGTGATGCGGGTCGCGATCTTCTCCAGCACCGCATTCATATAGCCCTTTTCGTCTTCGCCCACAATCGCGCAGCAGAGGTCGAGCATCTGCGAGCCTTCCACGCTGAGCCGTTTCGCCAGCGCCAGAATGCCATCGTAGTCGCCGTCCCGCACCATGTTGCGGAAGTGGTCGACACGCGTCGTGGTGTTCATCTCCTCAGCCACTACCACGGGCTGACCGTCCACCTCGAGCGGCTGCGCGGAGAACGCACTCGCCGCTACACTCTGCGGCTTCACCGTGCGCTTTGCTGGCGTGGCATGGGCGCAGGCTTCTACCACGGCCTTTAAGTGCTCGGGCGTGGTGCCGCAGCAGCCGCCCACCACCTGCACGCCATATTCGGTGATGAACCTGTGATGGTAGGCAGCCAGCTCCCCTGGCGTCAGCTTGTATACGGCGCGGCCGCCCTCGTTCTGCGGCAGGCCGGCATTCGGCAGTACGCTGACCGGCTCAAGCGCATTCTGGCACAGGAAGCGGACGGCATCGTTCATCTCCTCCGGTCCGGTTGCGCAGTTCAGCCCGACAATATACGGCCTAAAGCACTCGAGCGAAGCCAGTGCCGCGCCGATCTCCGAGCCCAGCAGCATGGTGCCCGTGGCTTCGAGCGTCACCTGCATCTGCACCGGCACGCGGCGGCCGGTCGCGCGCATCGCATCTTCGCAGGCAGCCAGCGTGATCTTGGCCTGCAGCAGGTCCTGCGACGTCTCGATAAGCAGGATATCGACCCCGCCCTCGAGCAGCGCCTCGATCTGCTCGCGATACGTAGCAGCCATTGCATCATATGTAATGTGGCCCAGCGACGGCAGCTTGGTCGTCGGCCCGATCGAGCCAGCGACATACCGCGGCTTCTCTGGCGTGGAGTACTGCTGCGCGACCTCTTTTGCCAGGCGGGCCGCTGCAATATTCAGCTCGCGTGTGCGATCGCCTATTTCGTACTCATCCAGCACGATGCGCGATGAGCCGAAGCTGTTCGTCTCCACCACATCGCAACCAACCTCGAAGAAGCTGGCATGGAGCTCGCGTATGATATCCGGACGGGAGAGTACCAGGAGCTCGTTGCAGCCCTCCTTGCCCCAGAAATCATCGATGGTGAGATTGTGGACCTGGAGATTGGTGCCGGTGGCACCATCGTAGATAACAACACGGTCGTTCAGGCGTTCGAGAAAGTTCTGCAAGGATCCTCGCGTGCCGGGTCGCAAGTAGAACCCGGTTCATCAGCTAATATCTGTCACCTTGTTAATCTCAAGGTCTCCATCGAGCAAGGGCTTCATCTTTCCGGTGGCGTCGGTAAAATGTGGGGCCCGCATATGCTGGTCCAGCGCCTCCTGGCTCTTCCATAGCTCGTGGAAGAAGAAATGGCCCTCCGTCTCGGACTCATAGAGGTGGTAGAACTCGTTCCCTTCTTCGGCGCGTGTGGGCATCACCAGGGTTCGGAGAACTGCCTTAAGCTCGCTGGCTTTGCCTTTTTTTGCATGCGCGGGAACGATCAACTCTACCTTCGCCATTGCATCTCTCCTGAAAGCTTCGGGCTCTATTTCACTGCGTCGGAGTGCGCTTCAGTGTGGTGCGGAAGTCCCAGCGTTGGCACCAGCATATCTTCCTTACGTTGGATTAGACTGGTCGCGTTCAAGCTGGCCAACTCAAAACCATGGCCGTGCGTGATGGCGTCCGTCGGGCAGGCCTCGACGCAGTAGCCGCAGAAGATGCAGCGGTTATAGTCGATGTTGTAGACCTTGGCGTAGCGCTCGGCGCTGGAGATGCGCACCTCTTCGGTGTTCTCCGCAGCTTCAATGTAGATGCAGTTGGCCGGGCACGCCGCCGCACACAGAAAACAGGCGACGCACTTCTCCAGCCCGTTCTCATCCCGCTGCAGCACATGCGCGCCGCGAAAGCGATCCTGAAAGTGAGCACCGCGATTCGGCCCCGGGCCGTCCGGGTAGTTCTCCACTTCCGTGGGCTTGAACATCTCGCCCAGGGTGATGCTCATACCCTTGGCGACACCGGCAATGTTGCGGACGATAGACATACTGCAAGTATACGATGAGGGCGCGGCAGTCAACTCTGCACCGGACAGTCTACTTGTGACTGGAGTGACACTCATCGAGAGTGAGCAGGCGCAAAACGGCCGTTGGTTCACACCAACGGCCGCCTCGATCCTCGACTCTTACTAGCTTTCAATTTGCAATCAACCGAGATGAAGCTACCGGTTAGGCCTTTCACAGTGGGAGAACTGATCGTTGCCCCTGATGGCGATGTCCGAAGTCACGCACCCGAAAAATCCAACCAGCCCAGGCTGAGCAGCGTAGCCCAGATGGTCGTCAACGGCAAAGATGTCCTCCAGCGACTTCAGCAGGGAGTAGTGGTTGAAAGGCGTGTTGGACACGGTGCCCGGCCGGATGAATGGCGAGAGCAATACCGCCCCGGTGCGATCGCCGCCGAAGTTCTGCTCCGTGATGGTGTAAGTGCCGATGGTGCTGGACTGCGGAAACGAGCCTAGGTTTGGTCCTGGCTGTTCGCTGCAGCACATTTGTCCGGGAAAAGAGATAATGTAGCCCCCAGCTGGGTTGGGAGCGGTGGTGTAGCCACCCTCGTCGAAGTTGACAATCAGGAGTCCGTCCCTCCGATAGGCGGGAGACGCCATGATAAGCGGCACCCACTTTTGCAGAAACAGATCGGCGGAGACCAGCCCGCCAGGCTGTCCGGTCTTACAAGGGCCGTCATGTCCGTCATCGCAGAGATTAGGCGTGATGAAAACGAAATTCGGCGACGTGGATTCTGATTTCAGGTCTTGCGGCAGCTGATTCAGATTGACAACGTTCTTGTTGCAGTCCGAGGAATCGATGATGGAGTGGAAGTACGCGAAAGGATTGTGCCTGGTCGCGTATTGGTCACCCTGGGGCACCGCTGCGGACGGCGCTTCCGCAATTTGCGTCATGTCCACCGTGTTGAGTTGCGGATGACCGCAAGTAGCCGACTCGCGGCTGGGGTCGTTGCCCATATCCCCCATGTACGCCCGCCACGTCTTGCCAACTTCCGTGAGCTGATCGGGCAAGGTCTTGATAGTAGATGGATACACGCAACCGTTGCCAATCGCCTGCCCATCCGGCGTTATTCCTGTCAGATTGAAATCGGCATAGGTCTGGCAATCATTGCGCGTCTCGTTGGTGGCAGCCTGGCCACTGATCATTGCGATGTAGTTATCCAGACTGGCATGCCCGGTGCCAAAGTATTGCGTCAACAATGCGCCCTTTGTGGGCAGGGTACGCGACAGATACGGCGCCTTCGAGTTAGGGCCGAACGTAACGTCATACCCTTCGTTTTCGAGTGTAATGACGAACACGTGCCGGATCCTGCTGTAATCATCCCGATCGCGATCATCCTGGTCGCGCGGTGTCGCCATCGCCGATGTGGCGACCATGCCCAATAACGCAAACAGAATGGACCACGTCGTTAGCTTTTTCATCCGTCCTCCTCATTCGCGTCGCTTGAGCTTGCGAACCGTTCGCTTCGTACTGGGCCGAGCGTAACGCTGCCCCTACCTTCGGAGCGTCAACGAAGGATGAATACTTGGTTACATTTGGACTGCCGATCGGAAGGACACTCAACCGCCCAGCTTCGTGAGCGCAGCCGCGGTCGTTAGCCGCCGCTCCAGATGCCGCTCCAGCGTCTGTACGGCGAAGCGCCGCAGATCGCGGGTACGCTCGCGCGGCCAGCGCTCCTCACCGAACGCGGCAGCTGGCGCATGGAAGATCCGCTGTGCCAATCCCTGTAACTCTGGACTCAATGTCCCGCTCGCGAGCCGCTTATGGTGGACGCAGACTAGCCCATCGCTCAACGCGTGAAAGTAGGCTGGCTCATCCCGGAAACCCTCGCCGCAGATCAGGCAGGTGCGCAGCGACGGCAGCCAGCCCATCAGGCGCGTCATCCAGAGCGCAAAGTAGGTCACGGGTATCCAGATCTCGCCCGACTCTGCTGCCTCCAGCACCGACAAAAGCAGGCGGAAGACATCGTCATTGGGATCGTGATCCGGGAGGCTCTCGTCAACTACTTCGGCGAAGAACGCAAGTGCGGTCAGACGTTGATAATCGACCGGACCGGAGAGTGGCGAACGCAGGATTTCGAAGAAGTCTAGCCGCACCAGCTCCTGCCGGGGCTTCTCGACATAGTTGGCTCGGACATAAGTCATAGGCTCCAGCGCGCCGCCAAAACGCCTGCGGCTCTTGGCCGCAGACTTCGCCACGCCCTTCACTTTGCCATGATCGCGCGTAAAGATCGAGACGATCTGGTCCGCTTCGTGAATCGGCCATGTACGAAGAACCACCGCCTCGGAGGTCATCTGGCTGGACCTGTCCGTCCCATGTAAAACGCGCAGCCCGAAGGCTGCGCGCAGGTGCGGTACATGGAATGCCTATCGGCCAAAGTGCTGAGCGTTCTTCTCCGTAAAGCCAGTCCACTTCTCCGGCAGGTCATCCTGCGCAAAGATCGCCGAAACCGGGCACACCGGTACGCATGCGCCACAATCGATGCACTCCACCGGATCGATAAATAACTGATCGAGTTCACCGAATTGAGCTTCATCCTTTTTGGGATGAATGCAGTCAACGGGACACGCATCGACGCAGGCCGAATCTTTGGTGCCGATGCAGGGTTCAGCGATTACGTATGCCATGACAGCAAATCTCCAAAACTGTAAGGTCAGACTCGATTGTAGCAGGGGAAACGCACCTCTAAAATCGCACTTCCAGGCTACAGCACAGCCTCCGCGCGCCGTGCCGCAAACTCGGCCGGCGTGGGCACGGGCTTGATCGTGCGTCCGGCAAACATATCCCGGAAGAATTCCTGCAACTCTTCCTTGAGCAGCCCGTTGGTGGCCAGCACTTCCCTGCTCTCCAGCTTGAATGGCGAGTCGTCAAAATATGTCACGGTGCCGCCCGCCTCGCGCACCAGCAGCACCCCCGCCGCCGTATCCCAGGAGTTCAGATTGAACTCCCAATACGCATCGAACCAGCCCGCTGCCGTATAGGCCAGATCCAAGGCCGCCGCGCCGGCCCGCCGCACCCCATGCGAGCGCAAGGTGAGCTGCTGGTAGAAGTGAATATTCGGATTGGCGTGGCGCTTATGACTGGGAAAGCCGGTTGCCAGTAAGGCTTCCTGCAGCAGTGTGGTCTTTGAGACGTGCAGGCGGCGGCCATTCAGGTAGGCGCCCTGCCCCTTCTCCGCAACGAACAATTCATTGTGAATCGGCTGGTAAACCACACCCGCGATCAATTCCCCATCCTCGTCCGGATTGAGGCCCGGGGGACGGCACTCCAACCCAAGCGACACGCAAAAGTACGGAAAGCCATGGGAGAAATTCGTCGTGCCGTCCAGCGGATCCACATGCCAGCGGTACTCCGCCTCCAGCCCGCTGCGCGTACCCTCTTCGCCCACGATGCCGTGGTCAGGAAAGATCTCGTGTAGCTTTTCGACGACGAGCCGTTCGCTGGCGCGGTCCGCTTCGGTGACCAGATCCACATCTCCCTTGTATTCGGTCTCGACACCGCGCTTATAGAACTCGCGGATGAGCGCGCCTGCTTCAAGCGCGATCGCCGCGGCGGGAACTGCTTTGCTCAGGTCGACCGTCTCCGGAAGCTGGCTCATCGTGCGTGTCCCTCCTCTTCTTCAGTTTTGCCCTGGACTTCAGCTTTCCGAGGTCCTTCACCTTTGACGGCGCGGCGCCTACTCTCATCCTCGTTGCCCGTGCGCCGCGGCTGTTCGGTTATAGTGCGGATCTGATGCTTGTAGATGAAAAGATTCGGCCGCCCCTGGCGTGTGAGGCGAATCATGCTTTCGTCGAAGTACTCGATCCAGCCCCCAACGCTCTCGCCGTCACGCAGTTTTACGGTGACCTGCACCTGCTTCTCGCTCAGAAAGCGCAGGTACGCTGCCTCTTGCCCCGTTTCGTCGGAGGGAGGTCCCTTCTTGCTACGCCGGGCGGTCGCTTTTCCAAGCGGGGAGTTGGGAAGCAGGGAGGGCGGCATGCGCTGATTGTAGCTGAGGCCTTGTCGCCCTGGCTTCGGGGTTATGTGACCTAACGTTCAGATGTCGGGTAGTACCCCGGCCTGTTACGAACCACGGACTTTGCATTCGCATCGGCATTGCGCAACTTCACCGCGATCGTTCGAAATGCCGCCGGTTTCTTCAAAGGCGCCGGGTAGTAGCCCAGCAGATACTGCGTCCGCAGGTCCTCGGAGATGCGGGCAAAGATCTGCTCGAGCGGCGCGGAATCCGCGTAGAAGTACCGGCCACCGGTCCCTTCGGCGAGCGTTATCATAGCGTGCTCGCCGGCCAGATCGCGCCCTGCACTTGAGGCAACCGGCACGTCGATGATGCTGTAGATCATGACCTCGTTCCGTATCGCCTGCTCCAGCGCCTGCTGGTACGTCGTACCATTCAGCGTATTACCGCCATCGGAGATCACGACCAGCACCTTGCGCCCATGCTCCGGCCCCAGCAGCTCGGACGCTAAATAGATGCCGCTGTAAAATGCCGTTCCCCCGCTCGCATGGAAGCTGTTCAGCGCGTTGTCGATGCGGCGTTCGTTGTTGGTGAATCCAACGACTTCGCGCACGCTGTCAGAAAACGCCATCAGGTCGAGCCGATCTTGCGAGCGCAGCGTCGCGTGCACGAAGTGGCGGGCCGCCTCCTGCTCTTCGGCGAAATCCTTGTGCACGCTGCCGCTTGTGTCCAGAGCCAGCACCATCGAGAGCGGGGCCGACGTGTCCCTCTCAAAGACCGCGATCCTCTGCGCAGACCCCTCTTCAAAGAGCACGAAATCCTCTTTCGCGAGCTTGCCTACCGGCGCTCCCTCTCGGTCCATGACGCTCACAAACACATTCACCAGGTGCACGTTGACGCTGATGGTCGGCACCGATTCACTCTGGTCACTCGGGCTGCTCTGGTCTTGCCTGCTCTGGTCTTGCACTGGTGCAATGGCTGGTGCCCGCGCGATGCCACCCGCCAGGCCCCACGCCAGTAGCGCAGCTGTCAGCGGCGTTCTGAGCACATTTTTGAGCACAGAAGAGATCACGCGAGCGGCTGCTCCGTTCCGCCGTGCGGGTTGAGCTCTGCCGGAAAGGGTTCCCCATCGGACCATACCGCGCCGTCTTCGAAGAACTCCTTCTTCCACACCGGCACGGTCTTTTTGAGCGTGTCAATGACAAAGCGGCAGGCGTCAAAGGCGGCACCACGATGCGCGGACGCGACGACGATCAGCACGCTTGTCTCGCCAATCTTGATCCGGCCCAGCCGGTGCACCAGCGCAATCTCCCGTACAGAGAAGCGGCTCTGCGCGCCGGCCACCAGCTTGCGCATCTCAGCTAGCGCCATTGCCTCATAAGCCTCGTAGTCGAGATAGAGCGTGCGGCGTCCGCGGGTGTTGTTCCGCACGATACCGTCAAAGACAACGACAGCGCCATCCTCTGCATGCTTCAGCTCGGCAAGCAGCGCCCCTGCTTCGATTACCTCGCGCGTGAACGCAACGTATGGCTCTGCAGCATCATCCGGTCCGCCATCTTGCGACCCACCCGACACCGGCGGCAGTAGCGCTACCTCATCGTCTTCATGCAGAACCTCCGCCACTGTCGCGTACTGCTGATTGACCGCGACCGCGAGCGCCGGCCATACGCTGCTATGCTGCTCTGGCGCGCGCCTGCGGTACGCATCGAGCAAGCCGCTCACCGTCGCCCCGGCGGGCAACTCCAGCACTTCCTCAGACCGCGAAAAAACATCCTTCAACACGCCAAAGAACAACACGCGCACACGCATACCCAAAGCATACCCAAGCTCGTTAGACCAGTTTTCCTGATACTGTGGTCGCGCGAAGATCACATTCTATGCAGCCTTTCCTCGAAGAAAGGCTGCGCCAACTTCAGCCCTCCGGCTACATTTACAGGAAAACTGGTCTAGACCATCGAGCGTTAGACGCGCACTGGTCTCAGATGTCTCACGACTGCCAGCTCTCTTCCCTGCGGACTCATCTAAAAGTTGCTCGACTTATCCTGCGAAGCTTCAGGAAAGAGGGGGTCCTCGGCCGGATACCAGACTCGGTCACCGTCAACCTGCGCGAAGGAAGTCAGCGTATGTGGCTTGCGTTTGCTCGCACCATGCTGGTCATAGAAGATGTCCTCTACTTCCACGCCACGCGCCAGGAGAGCATCGCCCACCAGTGAGCGATGACATCGCCAGGGAACCGCCTCAGCGCACATGATGACCGTGCCTGATGGCGATGGGGCTCTGGACGCAACTCCAGATGCAAGTTCAATCAGGCCGTCAACCGCAGCCTTGAACTCCGGCATCTGCATGTAGTCGGCGTAGCCGCGAAAACTGCGATTCCGCCACGCATTGTTGATCGAGTCTGGCCGCGGATGCCGCAAGCCGCCGAGCGCCTTTGCCCAGTGGTACCCAATGCCGACCGCACCCAACGAAGCCGAGAGCGCGTCTCCGGCAAATTGTGGATTGTGCCGCGATTTCGGAACCGTGCGCACATCGACCAGCACCCCGACCTCATTCTCCTGGAGTATCCCCAGAAAGGTAGCAAGGGGCAGCGTCGAGTGGCCGATGGTAAGCACGCCTGCGTAAGATGCGGCGGGATGCTTCGAAGCAGGTTTTAGTGTTGGAGCAGCACGCCCGCCTCTTCCGGGATGGTCTCGTCGGAGCCGGAGCGCTCTTTCAGCCCGCCATACCGCCGCTCCCGACGCTGGTACTCAGCAATCGCCTCCAGCAGGTGTAGCCCGCGGAAATCCGGCCAGAGGCGATCCGTCACGTAGATCTCGGAGTACGCAATCTGCCATAGCAGAAAATTAGAGATGCGCAGCTCGCCGCTGGTGCGCACCACCAGATCCGGATCCGGCATGTGCGCCGTGTAGAGGTGCCGGTGCAGGTCAGCTTCGGTGAGGTTCTCCAGCGGCTCTCCGTGAGCCATTCGCTCGCGCGCCAGGCTCTCAAAAGCGTCCATGATCTCGCACCGCGCACCGTAGTTCAGTGCCAGCGTCAGCACAGTGCCGGTATTGCGCGCCGTGGCTTCGGTGGCCCATTGCATCTTGTCCTGCACCTCGGAGGGCAGCTCATGCGTGCGCCCGATATAGGCGATCCGGACATTATTGTCGTTCATGCGGTCGACGTTGTTGATCAGATACGACCGCAGGAGCCGCATCAGGAAGTTCACTTCTGTCTTTGGGCGGCGAAGATTGTTTTCAAGCGAGAACGCGTAAAGCGTCAGCCAGGGCAGGTTGATGCGTGAAGCCGTCTCCACCACAAACTGAACCGACTCGGCCCCCTGCTGATGGCCCAAAAAGCGCTTCAGACTGCGCTTCCCCGCCCACCGGCCATTGCCGTCCATGATGATGGCGATATGCTCGGGAATCCTCTCCGGATCGAGCTGGCGGTAGACCGCCTGCTCCTCCAGGGAAAGCTCGTGCACCCGGCTGGCGTGCCTCGGGCTGGCGTGCATTGGGCTTGGTGGTGTCGCTCGCAACAGACTGCCTCTCAAACTCCGACCGTAGCACAGGCCTCCACCCAGGGGCAACGAGTCTCGCCATGAAGATTGCGCGACCGGCGCCGAAATGGATCATCGCAGGCAAGAGCAGCCAAAAAGCTGGACCCGGGTAGAGGGACGGGGGATCAGGCCCTCTCGACCTCGCTCCCCCGGCTTATGCGGTACGCCGGCGCCCACCGATCGCCATATCGCGGACCTGGTTCAGGAACATGGAGCGTTGCAACGCGTCCAGATGCGCGATATAGGGAACAACCTCCGCCAGAAATGGGTCGGCAAGAATCGCCGCCGTCTCGTCGTGCTGGCGGCTCCGGGCATCGTGCACCAGAGTGCAGATATCCACCTCGAGCGCGGTGGCCAGGCGTTCCAGCGAAGAGATCGTCGGCATTGCCTTGCCATTCTCGATCTTTGAAATGTATGTGCGCGGCACCTGCATGCGGCCGGCAAGCTGTCTCTGGCTCAGGCCACGACCGCGGCGTGTATCGCGAACGGCGCGGGCGACCTGGAGGCCGGACTCTTCTTCCGCCGGTTCTGCCATCCGCGTCACGAACTGCGGCAGTATGGGCTCCAGCTCTTCTATCTCAAGGGATTTGTGGCAGCGTCTGCAGAGTGAGTTCAATGTGCGGAATTGCACAAGGCTACAGTGGTCACAACGTAGTACCTCGCGCGCCTCGACGGTTGCTAAGGTAGTTGCCATAAGTTGTACGGAGGCCAGAGCGGGCTTCCGCCAGCGGATCGCAGTCCGCCGGTGCACCTTTACAGTGCGGCCCCGCCCATTTTGCTGTCAAGTGAAAATCCAGTGGGAAACCTGCAACTTTGGGTGTATTTACCGGAAAACCCGAAGAAACCTGAATGCATCCTGCCCTTCTGCTAGAAGGAGCTACAAACAACCACCAAAATCACACCTGCAGCGTCACCGGGTGCTTACTGCTCGCGGCGTGATGGACGAAAGTCAGTGTTTGAAGTTGTACGAGACTTGGATGCCCTGCCCATTCGGCGTGCGCACTGGAGCAAACGACAACCGGATATCCTCGTCCGCGCGATGGTGCACGACATAACCGCCAATCAGGTAGCCAAAGACGCCGCCCACCAGCACGTCTGACGGGAAGTGATCGCGGGCCATCACGCGCGACCCAGAGACGGTCGTGGCCAGCGAATACACCACCAGCCTGGTCCCCCAGCCGGAGTACTGTGCCGCCACCACATGCGCGAAGGCCCACACATTGATCGAGTGCCCAGACGGCATCGATTGCCCATCCGGAAAGCTCTTCGTTCCATGCAGCCAAAAGCGCCCCGTCGCGTCACCCTGGCTTGGAGTTTGCCGGTTGATCGCGTACTTCAGGCCTTGACCCAGGATCGTCGCGTCCGCCATCGCCTCCCCCGCCAACATGGCAGTCCGGCGGAGGTAGTCGTTGTGCGTTACTGCGCCGGCGACGTATCCCGCCCCTATGGCCGCAATGGGAGCGAAAACCCCTCCGTAATCTGAAACCTTGCCGAACTTGTCCTCGCGGCCAGGATTATGACCCACGGCGCGAAGTGCCCGGGCATCGGTGTCGAGTGCAACGCCCGTAGCAACGCCAAATGGCGCGATCCACAGGAGGTCGGCTTTGCTCGCGTGCAGCGGACTGGTCACAATGCCAAGCTCATCCTGCGCTATGTGAACAGCGCACACCTGTAGCGCGGTGATACCGCACTCTTTTGTGGGAAGGCTCTGTGCTCCGGCGAGCACGGGAATGACGAACAGCAAAGCGAAAGAGAAGAAGCGGGAGAGCATCTCTGAATTTTAAAGCGGTTTTCCTGTTGCTATGGATCACATAGCGTTTGCGTTGTCCGGCTTTTCTTGACGAAAAGCCGGGCGCTCTTCCGTAGCCCCGATGTAAACCTACAGGAATCGCTCTAGGGCTTGACTGGGCGCGCTCAGCGAGCGACAGCCGCACCCCGAGAAAAGCCGCGCAGCAGCACCGGTGAAAAGGTAAGCAGAAATGCAATTACCAGCATGGCGATCAAAACATTGGGGCTATGTGCGGCGGCAAAGGCCGACCACGACACCAGAATCCAGAAGGCCATGTCTGCCGAGGCGGCCAGGTATACCCAGTCGGAAAACTTGTGCTGGTCCGGCACGAAGCGCATCTCTCCCAGCCGGGGGTATTCCGTCTCTGGCCGCAGCGTTAGGCGTAGAAGCACAACCGGCAGCAGGTTAAGTGCAAGCACAATCGCGATCCAAATCGCAGGCGCATACGGCTGCGGAAACCGAGGCGCCAGCCACCACGTAACGGAGATCGTCAGCAGCACGTTCACCGTCGCACCCAGATTGACCATCGCCGGGAAGTGCCCCATGTCGGCCAGCCTATTCATCTCATTCAAACGCTTTTCCGACGAACGCATCTTGCCTCCTGCGAGAAGTCTACAGTCATGGGAGAACAGGCAAACACGTATGAAAGCTGAAGCCCCGCAGGACCGCTCTCTACCTACATAAGCCGCGTCCACGCCGCACAACCCCTAGATGTTTCGTCTAATTAATAGATAAGTTTACCCGTTGTGAAAGTTGCCGGCCGCAAGTTAGGTCGAAAGGTACTTATCCGACTTAGCGATCTCCTTAGCCTTTGGAAGAGATACACCAATGCCATTAAAATGCCCGCTGTCACTCTTAAGAAGAGTGGCTGGTTGGGTCGGTGCGCAGCAGCCGCAATCCCAGCCCCGCTCTGGTGATTCTCCGCTGCTCCTTTCTGTAAAATTAATGAGCAACCGTTATAGTTGCGTAAAACAGGTTGTAATTCGGCTGTCCCGAAGCTCCAAAATCTCCGCTCCACATCACACGCATGGTGGTGGGGGAGAAGGTTGCCGCCAGAACGTCAGCTTGCAGGAGCACGGGGTTGTAGAGGCCGGTCGTCGGGTAATTGAATGTGCTCACCAGCGTCCAGCTGCCCCACGGATGCGGCGATTCGTAGACCAGCCATTGCGTGTTGCTGGTGACGCCCAGCCCTCTGGGATAGTTGAACGTCAGCAGCAGATAGCGGTTCAGCGCCGGAATGTATTCGATGTTCGCGATGCTCAATTTGCCGGTGTTTGAGATTACCGCCGTGGCACTCGCCTGATTCGAACTCCAACTGGCATCAAGTATTCCATCGCCGGAGACGTAATACTGGTAGTCCGTCCCGTTCAGCCGTGAGAGCTTTGCCCTCGGAACGCGCCACAGGTAGTACGCATCTCCGTTGGCCCAGGTCGCCGACGATCCTCCGGTGTTGTTCGATATCCCGTAGACAAAGGCATCGCCGTTATCGAAGCGGTTGGCCGCCGTGAGATACCCCAGCGTGCCGTCGTCCGCTCCGTACACCACGAAGCCAGACGATGCGAAGCTGCTCGGAGCCGTGCCGGTGTAGAGCGTGCGGGTGTACGGCGTCATCGGCGTTCCGGTGGTGCTGAATGTAGCCGGTGACTGCATGTTGTTCCACGTCGCGCCGTGGTCAGGGGACATGATGAGCGAGCCGAAATATTGCGGATACGTGGTGCCTTTCTGTTGCTTCTGATTGGTGAGCGAGATGTATAACTGCCCGGCCTGCCCCCACAGGCCATTCAGCTTCGGACTCAGACCTTGCGGGCCTTGCGGCTTGCAGCACGGCCCGTAGCCGGACAACGTGTTCACGTTCGTGCCAACCATGGGCGAAAGGCTGGTGAACTTGGCCAGCATGATCGCCGCGCTGACACTGCCTCCTGACCAACCTACCGTGTCGTCCGTGGTGATGTAGGTCGTACCGTCGTTTGAGACGAAGTTGTAGAAGGTATCGCCGTTCATCGCGTGCGGAGGTGACGTGGTGTTGTACTGCGTAGCCGTGCCGATGGACACGCTGGTGATCGGCTTACTGGTGGCGAGAGCGTTAGTGCGGGTTGATACCGTCGCAGTACTTGCCCCACTCTGTACCGTGCAGGTGTAACCAGTCGAAGGCGCAAGCCCGGCCACGATGATCTGGTGCGAGGTCACTACCGACTGCATGCCATCGTCAACCGCCTCTTCCGTCCCACAGTGGCCGCGTGAGTCTGAACCTATGCTGGTAGTCCACTGAAGCACCACTGTCGTCGCGCTGGGGGATGCCGTGAGGCCGCTGATGGCGGGCGTGTTCCGCTGCCACGCTTTCGGGCCGCCCGCGCCCGGCACAAAGCTGCCGGGCGCCGAGAGTTGGAGGAGAAGCAAGAGGGCGATCAATAGCAGCTCCAGGAAGTTCCGTTGATAATGGCGATCATATAGACGCTGTTACAGCAATATATACTTTTGTAGACGTTCTACACGCTCGGCGTATTGCCAAGGCGCTGGCCAAGCTTTACCGCCACACCTGCAAACCTGAGGCAGGTTACGAGCCGATCCCGTGGTCTTCCCCAACAAACTCCGCCGCCGTCTCCGTATCCACCCGCGGCGTATGCTTCCCCGCCACACTTACCCCGTGCTCGTAAACCAGGTTGCCGCCAAGATGTGCGGCTACGGAATTCATCAGGTAGCCCAGCGCGGCATACGCCCGTCCCGACGACCGGGAGCCTCTTCGACGCGCTACCAGGGATGTCGCAAACAGTGCCAAGCCGCCCACATTCAGTAATCCGTGCACCAAACCGATGCGGCGCGGTGCGCTCTCCAGCTCCGACCAATCATTCAACCCAGTGATGGCGGCCGCAACCGCACCTCCCAGCCCGACCATTACGCAGGCATTGGCCGCGGTGTCGAGCGAGCGTCCAGCTCCCAGCACCCCGAGTACGTCGAAGATCACAGCCGCAGTCCAAGAGCCGATCGGAATATCCGTGATCACTGCGTGGAGCGGCTCGTGCAACCACGTGCCATGCAGCAGGTCACGTATCGTCTTAGCCGACGGCCCGAGACTGCCAAATGCAGCATGTACCGCATCCTGCAATGGTCCTTCTATAGGCTCGAGCAGTTCTGCTCTTCCGCCACCTGTGCCAATAAATCTTTGCTCATGAAATCACCCCACGTTCTTCCTATTCAGTGGTTGTGATGCGGACGGAGGACCGCAAATGCCGCGCCCGCCTCTCGTCAACTTGTGATGGCATGGCACGCTCTGGTTCCAACTCAACCGCATAGTCTTCCAGCAAACCTAGGCAGAGACATGTCTGGGTGCTATGCTTGCGAGTTTCCCTATGGCAAGCCACGATTCTCAGTCCGATCCTCAGTCCGCCTCTTCCGATCCCCAGCTCACCCCCGCCAAGCTCAACAACACGATCGCCTCCAAGCTCGATCCCCGGGGGAAGAAACAGGGCGCGAACGCCACTGCCATGCGCGCCATGCGCACTGAACTAGAGCAGCAGGAAGCGACGATTCGCGAGGGCGGCGGAGCGAAGGCCATCGAAAGCCAGCACGGGAAAAAACGGCTGACCGCGCGCGAGCGGCTCTCGCTTCTGCTCGACCCTGGCACGGAGTTCCTGGAGCTCGGCCTCTTTGCCGCTTTCGGCATGTATGAGGAGTGGGGTGGTGCGCCCGGAGCAGGCGTCGTCTGCGGGCTTGGTCGCGTCAGTGGCCGCCTGGTCATGATCATCGCCAACGACGCTACCGTGAAGGCCGGCGCATTCTTCCCCATGACCGCGAAGAAGGTTCTGCGCGCGCAGCACATCGCCATGGAGAACCACATCCCCACGCTCTACCTGGTGGACTCCTCCGGCGTCTTTCTGCCGCTCCAGGAAGATGTCTTCCCCGACCAGGACGACTTCGGCCGCATCTTCCGCAACAATGCCGTCATGTCCGCCGAGGGCATCCCGCAGATCACCGCCATTATGGGCATGTGCGTGGCCGGCGGCGCGTACCTGCCGGTCATGACCGATCACATTCTGATGACAGAGGGCAGCGGCCTCTTCCTCGCCGGACCCGCGCTGGTCGAGGCAGCCATCGGGCAGAAATACACCGCCGAAGAGCTGGGCGGCGCTACCATGCACTCTGAGATATCCGGCACCGTCGACTTCAAGGAACCCAACGATCACCTGTGCCTGGCACGGTTACGATCTCTTGTCTCGAAGTTCGGTCACGGCCCTCGCGCGCCCTTCGACCGCAGCGCATACAACGCGGAACGCGACGCGCCGAAGTACCCAGCCGAGGATCTCTACACCCTCATCGACCCCGATCCGGCCCGTGCCGCCTCAAACTCCTACGACATGCATGAGCTCATCGCGCGCATCGTCGACCGCTCTGAGTTTGACGAGTACCGGCCCGACTACGGCCGGACGCTGCTTTGCGGCTACGCCCGGATCGGCGGCTATGCCGTCGGCATTGTCGCCAACCAGAAGACGCATCAGCCGCAGACCAGCCACACCGGCGAGAAGCGCATCGAATTTGGCGGCGTCATCTATGCCGAAAGCGCCGACAAAGCCGCTCGTTTCATCATGGACTGCAACCAGAATCTTGTCCCGCTGATCTTCATCCACGATGTCAACGGCTTCATGGTCGGCCGCGATGCCGAGTGGACCGGCATCATTCGCTCCGGCGCGAAGATGGTCTCCGCGGTCTCGAACTCCACCGTACCCAAGATCACCGTCATCGTCGGCGGCTCCTTTGGCGCGGGCCACTATGCTATGTGTGGCAAGGCCTACGACCCCCGCCTCATCTTCGCCTGGCCTTCCGCTCGCTACGCCGTAATGTCCGGAGCCTCCGCCGCCAGCACGCTGGTCGAAGTGCGCATCCGCGCTCTAGAACGCGGGGGCAAGCAGCTCAGCGATGCAGACAAGAAAGAGATCCGCGACGGCATCGTCGCCACCTACGACGCGCAGGCCGACTGCCGCTACGCCGCGGCCCGTCTCTGGGTAGACGCCATCATCGATCCAGCCAAGACCCGCGACGTCCTGATCACCGCTCTCGAAGCCGCTTCGTTGAACCCTGAGGTCAAGCGCTTCCACCCCGGCGTGCTGCAAACATAAAGATTGTGGGAGTGTCATCCCGACCGGAGTTAACGCCGCAGGCGTCAACGGAGCGGAGGGATCTGCTGTTCCCTCCGCATTCACGCGAGAAATGCTTCAAGATGCAACTCGACTCGACAGCGCTGAAGTCGCCATCCCAGCTGTTACACCCAAGCGCTCCCGAATAAACGCGATCACCTCATCCGTCATGTAGCCGGGAGGCGAGATGCGGAAGGTCGGCTTGTCCCGCAGCAGCTTCAGGGATACTCCACTCCAGTGCGGCGCCAGCTCTTGTGTCTCATCGCGAAGCAAAATTGCATCGGCACGGTCCAGGAAGAGCCGCGCTGACTCTTTGAAGTCGGCGTTCGCGTGATCGAGCACGCTCAGGTACAGATCCGGCTTCAAGAATTTGATGATGCTGTTCGATTCAAAGATCGCGTTCTCAGCCGCGGCCAGCTCTTTGCGAATGCGCGGCATCGCCTCGGCTAGCATGCTAATCCGCGTCCTCACCCACAACGAGCGCACTGCACCCGCCAGCAGAAAGCGCGCGCTGTCTGTCCCCGTAGCGGGATCGCGCTCCGCACTCACCGCAATGGTGTGCTCATCTGTCTGGCAATCGCACGGCTCGCCATTCGCCGAGCAGAAGCCGTGTCCAAACTGCGTAATCTTGAAGGCCGTCCAATGCATCTCGGGCAGCCGGGCAATCACGCTCGCCACCGCCGACGTCTTACCCACATTGCGGGAGTGCCCGCCAACAACGATGATGGCCATCCTAACCCTCCTCTGGACCTCGATCGCCGATCTCTGATCCCTGATCCCTGATCCCTGATCCCTTGGCCAGCCTCGCCAACGCGGCGAGCTGCTTCAGATATTGTTGGATGGGGCGTGCTGGTGTCCCCCAAAAAACCACACCAGAACCCCCCAGCTTCTTACGCGAGGGAACCCCTGCCTGCGCGCCTAAAATCACGCCATCACCAATCGTCACGTGATCGGCGATCCCCACCTGGCCACCGATGACAGCACCATCGCCAATGACGCTGCTGCCCGATATGCCTGTTTGCGCCGCAATCACGACGTCCGCGCCGACGCGGACATTGTGACCGATGTGGACCAGGTTATCGATCTTGGCGCCACGGCAGATCCGCGTCTCGTCGAGCGCTCCTCGATCAACCGTGCTGTTCGCGCCGATTTCAACATCGTCCTCAATCACCAGCGTGCCTTGCTGCGGAAACTGAACGTATGCGCCCGTAAGCTCATCCCGCACATAGCCGAAGCCGTCGGCGCCGAGTACGGCTCCCGCATGCACCACCACCCGGTCGCCCAGCGTCACGCCGGGATAGATCACCACGCGCGGATAGATGCGGCAATTCGCTCCAACGCTCACTCCCGCGCCAATCACCGCGCCTGCGCCAATCTCGCTCTCGGAGCCAATATGGACACCCGTCCCCAGCGAGGCGAAGGCGCCGACCGTGACATTCTCGCCGATCACTGCGTCGTGCACAATCTGTGCGCTTGGGTGAACGGAACCACCACCCCGACTATGGCGCAGAAGCTGCGCCGCACGTGCGAAGGCCAGTTTCGGCTGCAGCACGAGGAGCAACGGCTTAGCAGGCGAAGCTCCCGCAGCATCTCGGAGCCGCTGGCTGATGATCACCGTCGCTGCGAGGGAAGCGAGCGCCGCCGAAAACGCTGCCTCACTCTCCGCGAAGACGATATCCGCCATGGATGCACGAGCGGCGCTGGCAACTCCGGTGATCTGAGCGTCACTCGCTTCAGGATCGCTGCTGGGCACCACGAGTTCAGCCCCGAGCACCTCCGCGAGTCGTGAAAGACGCATGCCGTTCAGCTTCCCTCCTGCACTCAACTGTAAAGCCGCGCCTCACCAGGGGGCCGCGTCTTCCACCGCCGGTGCACCCAGAGCCACTGCTCAGGGTACGCGCGAATGTACCGCTCAATCGCGGAGGTGAAGAGCTGCGTATTTGCCACCGCATCCGCCTCGGCATCGCCGGTGTTCACCAGCTTTAGCTGCTCCCCAAACTCCAGTACATACTGGCCTTCAGTCTCGCTCCAGAGCAGAAAGCCCGGCAGCACCGCAGCACCGGTACGCAGTGCAACACGCGCCAGTCCGGACGCGGTACACGCGGGGCGCCCGAAGAAGTCCACAAACACTCCCTGAGGCGGCGTCATGTTGGTATCCATCAGTATGCCGACTGTCTCGCCGCGCCGCATCGCCAGGATCAAGCCGCGGGCAAAATCGTCTTTATGCAGCACCTGGTTGCCGTGCAGGCAGCGAATGCCGTTTACCAGCCGGTCAACCATTGGGTTGTCCAGGCGGCGGATGACCATGCTCATCGGGTAGCCCATCAGCGAGTGATAGAAGCTGGACAGCTCCCACATGCCCAGGTGCCCGGTAACCACCAGCACGCCCCGCCTTTCAGCCTTAGCTTGGAGAAAATTCTCCAGCCCCTCGTACCGGATAAGCCCGCGCGTGCTCTCGGGCGTGTACCGCCGCATCTGGCAAAATTCTGCAAGCTGATAACCAAGATTTCGATAGAGCTGCTGAAGGATCGCCCGGCGCTCGGCAGCGCTCTTCTCCGGAAAGGCAAGCTGAAGGTTCTGCTCCCCCACCCGGCGTAGCCGTGGCAGTATCTGTAGGACCAGAGTACCCAGCGCACCGCCCGCCCTGCGGGCTACCCCTCTTGGCAGAGAGCCCATTCCAGCGACCAGTAACCAAACTACGCCATACTCAATCCATTTGCGCATCTGCCAACCAGCAGTGTACCGCGACGAGACATAGACGGCCTAAATGCGAAACGACCCGCCTGAGCGGGTCGCTTTGTCCATTGCTGCTGCATAAATCCTATCTGCTCATCTGTGACTTGGAGAAGTACTTGGCCACGGTGCGAACGAACGGAGCTGCGTCTGGCGGCACTGGCACCCCACCGTGCAGGATCTTCTCGAAGCTCATAGTGTTGCCGCCATAGAAAAGCTTCGTATCGTCTTCATTCTGTGTCACCGAATCACCTGTCAAGTCAATACCGGCAAACAGGCCCTTAGCACGGGAGTAGGTAAGCAGCTCTGCGTTCAACTTCCAATCGGTGGAAGCACCGGCATTGCGGCCAACCGGACCGGCCGCTGCCGACGCATCGCCACCAATCTTGAACTTCGATTTCATCATGTCTTGAAAGCCCTTGTCATTCACCGCAACCAGGATCAGGTCTGTCGCCTGGCCCCCGATCTGGAACCCAAAACTTCCACCCGCAAGGCGGATAAATACCGGAGCACTCCATCCATTTGCCGTACGGCAGGTCACAACTCCCTGTCCATACTGTCCGCCCACCACGAAGGCGGCCTTCTTGACACTCGGAATCACCCCGATGCAGGTCGCTTGCTGCGCAATCTGGTTAGGAATTCCCTTGTCCGGAGTCAGCATAATCTCAGTGATCACCTGCTTGGCGTCGTTGAGGCGTTCATTTAAATCGGACTTGCTGCTGGCAGCAAACGCGCTCACGGAACAACCTGCTACGCAAAGGAACGCTAAAAACTTCTTCATATCTTTCTAAATCTCCTCGTGGATAAACATTCCAAACGCCTGATCGGACAGAGTGATTTGTTTGGGCGGCTTTCGCTCTTTAAATCAAGCACTTAACCAATCTCAAGCACTGAGATGCAGACCGCAGTAGTCACGTCAAATCTATTTTGGGAAATCTTGGATCGCCTTGCGCATCGCGGTGAAAAAAGAGGGGCTGTGGAGAGCAGACTGGCCGCCCTCACACAACCCCATTCCCCAGATCTGCGTTGTTCCTGTGATTACTTTCGCTCACTCTAGTCCTCATGTAAAGGTTACCAGGGTGACTGTTACCTCTCAACGAGAATATCTCCCTTACTCTAGATCGCTCGTTAAATCCACAGGCACAATCCCTTGCGAAGCGGCGTAGATGGACAGCGCCACGCGGTTCTCCACCCCCACCTTTCTCATCAGCTTTGCGACATGCGCCTTAACGGTTCGCTCGTCGATGCCGAGGATGCGCGCAATCTCCGGGTTTGACCGCGCCGCCACCAGCTCCCTCAGCACCTGCCGCTCCCGTGCTGTAAACGAAAGCTCACCTGCAGTCCTGCCTCCATGGCGACCGCGTGTCCAGGCGCGCTCCACGAACTGCGATAGCACCCGGCGGGGCATCCAGATCGACCCCTGCTGCACGATGCTGATCGCTTCGACAATCTGCTCCGGCGTTGCCGACTCTTCCAGGTAGGCCTTGGCTCCGGCCGTCATCACGGCTAGCATCTGTTCGTCACTGGCTGACGGGCCCATCAGCAGGATCCGCATTGCCGGCCGGAGGCCGCGCAGCGTGGTAACGACAGGGGATGAGTCGACCCCGCCGTGGATGCCAATCAGGGCCAGGTTAATGGTCGGATCCCGGATCAGGCCAGGGAGGCTCGCCGGCACAAAGTGCAGCTCGGCATGCTTCCCGAAAAGTGCCTGGAAACCTTCAGCGCGGATCGGGTCTGGCTCATAGAGTCCGACCCGCAGAGGCCTATCGTGGATCGTGTCCGCCGAGATCAAAGCTTAGGCAGGACGATGCCCTGCTGGTTCTGGTACTTGCCTTTGCGATCTGCATAGCTGATCTCGCAGACCTCGTCGGACTGAAAAAATAGGATCTGGCATAGGCCCTCATTGGCATAGACGCGGGCCGGCAGGGGTGTGGTATTGGAAATCTCGAGCGTCACAAAGCCCTCCCACTCCGGCTCAAACGGCGTGACGTTCACGATGATCCCACAGCGCGCGTAGGTCGACTTGCCAACGCAGATCGTCAACACATCGCGCGGAATCTTAAAGTACTCAATGGAACGCGCCAGCGCAAACGAGTTCGGCGGCACGATCACCGAATCGGCCTCAACCGTCACAAATGAGCGCTCATCGAACTTTTTTGGGTCAATAATGGCGCTATTCACATTGGTAAAGATCTTGAATTCATTCGAGACCCGCAAATCGTAGCCATAAGAGGAGAGCCCATACGAGATGACGCCTTCCCTCACCTGCTTTTCACTGAATGGAGCGATCATCTTGTGGTCCAGCGCTTGCTCACGAATCCAACGGTCGCTCTTGATCGACATGCCTCTCCTCGACTACGACCTGCCCCACGGCAGTGCCGGAGACGTCGTAGTCTTACCTGAAGGTGTTTTTCCTTAGAATCTGCATCTTAATAGTGGTTCGCATGGTTCGCAAATGCGAGTGAATCGCGCTTGTTTTACAACCTATGGAGTGAGCTTTGATCAAGCAAGATATCGTGCATCAGGTGATCGAACGGACTGGGCTCTCCCGCACCAAGGCGGAGGCTGCCGTCGACATCATCTTTGAAAGCCTTAAAAAGGCGCTCGCCGCCGGAGACCGCATCGAGCTGCGCGGCTTCGGGGTCTTTAACGTGCGTCCGCGCAAGACCGGCATTGGGCGCAATCCGCGTACCGGGGCTGAAGTCACCATCAGCCCCGGCAAAGCCGTCCGCTTTAAGCCGGGCAAAGAGCTCCAGCTCATGGATTGATTCGCGATCACATCAGGCTTACGGCGTCGACGTCGAAGATCAGGTTTCGTGGTGGAATGCCCGCCGTATCCGCCTGTTTGCGTGTCGCGATCAGCGCGGCATTGAGGGCGCTGCGCGTTTCCGCCTTCAGCAGAACGTGAAAGCGGTAGATGCGCTTGAGCCGCGTGATCGGAGCCGCCGCCGGACCCAGGATCCGGATGCGCTCGAACGACGTTGCGGCAAACCACCGTCCTAGTGCGCTAGCCCATCCTGCTGCTTCTTCCAGCTTGCTGCTCTGGATCACGATGTTGGCCAGCACACCGAAGGGCGGATAGTGCATCCAGCGCCTGTATTTCAGCTCCTTCTCGACGAAGCCGTGAAAGTCGTGCTTCTGCGCGAACTCAATCGCGTAGTGGTCGGGATGGTAGCTCTGCACCACAACTTTGCCTGACAGCACGCCACGCCCAGCGCGGCCTGAGACCTGCGTGAGCAGCTGAAAGACCCGCTCAGCCGCGCGAAAGTCCGGCAGCCCCAGCGCATAGTCGGCGCCTACCACGCCGACCAGCGTGACGCCGTGAATGTCATGCCCCTTGGCGATCATCTGCGTGCCGACCAGCAGGTTGATCTCGCCCGAGTGCAGCTGCTGCAGCAGGCGCTCCATGTCGTGCCGGCTGCGCACAGTGTCGCGGTCCATGCGGCCGATCCGTGCATGCGGAAAGATCTCGCTCATCCGTTCCTCGCCCTGCTGCGAACCCGCGCCCATGAAATACAGGTGCTCGCTCTCGCACTTGGGGCAGACCTTCGGCACGGTGCGTTTGTAACCGCAGTAGTGGCATTGTAGCCGCTCCCCTACGTGCGCGTGCAGGTCGTCCTTCGGCGGCGTCTTATGATAGGTGAGCGCGATGGCGCAGTTTTCGCACTGCAGCTTCTCGCCACAGGCCCGGCACAGCACCACGAAAGAGTAGCCGCGACGGTTGAGCAGGATGATCGCCTGCTCGTCCCGCGCAAGCGTCGCCTCCGTCTCTTCGATCAGCCGCCGCGAGAAGAGGTGGTCTTGTCCCGTCTCCTGAAACTCCCGCCGCATATCCACCAGTTCCACAGACGGCAGCGGCCGCTCCATGACCCGCTGGTGCATCTCGACCAGCTGGTAGCGTCCACGCTGCGCATTCTGCCAGGACTCTAGCGACGGCGTCGCCGAGCCCAGGATCACCGACACGCCAGCGAACTTCGCACGCATCACGGTAACGTCACGCGCGTGGTAGCGCGGGTTCTCCTCCTGCTTGTAAGAGGAATCGTGCTCCTCATCGACGATCATCAGCCCGAGCTTCGCCACTGGCGCAAAAACGGCCGAACGCGTCCCCACCACCACCCGCGCCTCGCCTCGCCGAATCCGGTGCCATTGCTCGGCCCGTTCGTCTGGCGTAAGCGCCGAGTGCAGCAGCGCCACCTCACCCCCAAACGCCGTGTGCAGCTGCGCTGCCATCGCCGGTGTCAAGCCGATCTCCGGCACCAGCAGGATTGATGACAGGCCAGCATCGAGCGCCCGCTGCATAGCCGCGAGATACACCGCTGTCTTGCCGGAACCCGTGACCCCGTGAAGCAGAGCGGTGCGGAAACTCCCGTTGCCGAGCCCCTCCGTCAGCGAGGCCAAAGCACCCTCCTGTGAAGGGTTCAGCAAGTGCTGCACATGCTTCATGCCGGAGAGGTGGAACTCCAGGGGCCGTTCTTCCAGGCGCACCAGCCCCCGCTTCACCAGCGACGGAAGGGTGCTGACCGGCACCGAAAGACGACGCAGCTCCGGAACAGCCAGCGTGCCACCCCCTCCCGCGAGCTCAGCCAGAAGCACCTGCTGGTTCTCGTTCAGCTTCGGTATCCGCGCATCCGGAACCAGCACGGCGTAGCGCAGCAGGCGGCGCGCATCGCGCTCCGTCGCCACCGTCTCGCGCGCGATCCACTTCTTCCGCACCATGCCGTCAATCAGCTCTCGTGTGGCCCCAGCAGCAGTCATCAAGGTGCGCCGCCGGGCAGGCTCGCCACCGGCAAGGTAGTTCAACACTGCATACTCCGCGCTCTGTTCTTCGGGCGTACGCCGGGACCTGCGTGACGACCCCTGCTCGGCGCCTTCATGGAGCACCTTCGCGCCCTGCTCTGCAATGCGGTATTGGATCTGCCGGCGAACCTCCGCGACCAGCGGCAACATGGTACGCAACACCTCACCCAGCGGCGCCAAGTAGTACTGGCTCATCCATGTGGCCAGCTCCAGCAACTGCGGCGCCAGGATCGCCTCTGCGTCCAGCACGGCTTCCACCAGCTTGGCCGTCACAGGAGGCGGGTCATCGTGCAAACGAGTGACCACGCCGATCATCTTTTCGTTGCGGAACGGAACGATCACCCGGCCACCGAGCACTGGCACGCCCTCCGGCCTCAGCTTGTAGGTGAAGACCGCATGGAGCGGCACAGGCACGGCAACATCGCAAAACTCGGGCATAGGCGCGGACTCAGCTAGGCTTGAGATGGAGCGGCGGCTGGCTTGAGCCCCAACTCCGCCATGGCCATCTGCAGGTCCTTCCAAGCCTCCTTTTTCTGGCGCGGATCGCGCAGCAGAAACGCAGGATGATAGGTCACGATCAGCTTCGATCCGCGGATCGGATGGATGCGCCCCCGCAACGCACTCAGCGGCGACTTCGCGCCCAGCAGATAGGTAGCAGCCGTCGAGCCCAGTGCGACCAGCACCTCCGGCTGCACGATCGCAATCTGCTGATCGAGGAACTGCATGCAGGTGTGGGCCTCGTCCGGCTCCGGCACACGATTTCCCGGCGGCCGGCACTTCACGATATTCGCGATGTACACCGCCTCACGCTTCAGCCCCATCGCTGTAATCATGTTGTTGAGCAGCTGACCGGCCCGGCCCACGAACGGTAACCCCTGGGCATCCTCGTCCGCACCCGGACCCTCGCCCACAAACATCAGCCGGGCATCCGGGTTGCCATCGGCGAAGACGATCTTGTTGCGGGTCGCCGAGAGCTTGCAGCGGGTACAATCGCCGATTTCATTCCGCACGCCAAGGAGCGCGCCAGGCTTGTCTGCAATGTGCTGGGGCGTGATCGCGATCACTGGAGAAGCGGGTGCAACTTTGCGAGCGGCGATAGCGGGTTCCTCTCCGTAACCTTCGGCTAAGTCGACAGGGACTGGAGACGACTCTCGGGCGGCCGGAGAACCGGTGGCCACGACCACCTCGGCCTCGGCCAGCAGCTCCGTCACTCCCTCAGCCCCGCCTCGCCGATAGAGGTCATACACGCCCATGTCGCGATAGAAATCAAGCCGCGCGGAGAGGGATCGCAACAGCTCTGGATCGAGCTGCTGCATTAGCGCTCCTCGACGATCTCGCGGACGACCTCGCGCCCTGGGCTCAACACCTCCGCCATCTCCATCTCCGCCATCAGGGAAGCTGGACGCCGCAGCCCCTTCACCTCATCCAGGATGCGATCCGCCAACTCGCGTTTGCTCATCTCCGGGAGTTCTATGGAGGTATATGGCGTCAGAAAGGTCACGGCATTGCGATCCGAGTCAAAACCCAACCCGGCGCGAGAGACATCGTTCAGCACCAGCGCATCTGCGCCTTTACGCAGCAGCTTCTCGCGCCCATGCTCAAAGTGGTTCTCCGTCTCTGCCGCGAATCCGACTACTAGCGTGCCGGGGCGGCGCAGCGCCACCACCTCTTTCAGGATGTCCGCTGTCGGCTCCAATTCAAGCGTCAGGCCGCCGTTGCGCTTGATCTTCTGCTCTGCTGTCACTGTCGGCCGATAATCAGAGACCGCAGCGGCTTTGATCACGACCGACGCCTCGCCCAGCCGCGCCAGCACCGCGCTCCGCATCTCAGCCGAGCTCATCACCTGCACCACCTCGCAGCCTGCTGGCGGCGGAAGCGCGGTGACCCCGGTCACCAGGATCACCCGCGCGCCGCGGCGCTGTGCTGCCTCGGCCAGCGCATAGCCCATCTTGCCACTCGACCGGTTGCTCAGAAACCGCACCGGATCGATAGCTTCGCGTGTGCCTCCGGCCGTCACCAGCACCGTCTCGGTCGCCAGGTCGTTGCTGTGCTGCAGCGTCTCCAGCACTGCCTGCACAATGGCCGCTATCTCGGCCAAACGCCCGCTGCCCACCATGCCGCAGGCCAGGTACCCGCTCGCTGGAGGCACCACGCGCACACCGCGGCTCTCCAACAGAGCCAAATTGGTCTGCGTCGCCGGGTGGTTCCACATATTCACATTCATGGCCGGAGCAACGACCACCGGCGCCGTCGTCGCAAGATACAACGTGGTCAGGAAATCGTTCGCCAGCCCATGGGCAAAGCGCGCCAGCAGGTCGGCAGTCGCTGGAGCTACCACCAGCGCGTCGGTCGACTGCGCCTCGGCGATATGCTCGATAGCTGCATCGGCAGCAGGTTCGGCGCTCGCCTCCGGCCACAACCCTGTAATCACCCGGTGCCCGGTGAGCGCGGCAAAGGTGAGCGGCTGCACAAACTGCCGCGCAGCCTCGGTCATCACCACATGCACGTCCAGAGCTTGCCCTTGGAGGGCTCGTACCAACTCTGCCGCTTTGTACGCCGCCACCCCACCCGAGACGCCAACCGTGACCTTCATAGGGCTAGATTCTACGCCTGGGCGGGGCCGCTCCTGAAGGCAATCGAGCTGATTAGCTCTCCGTCACCAGACGAATCGGTGGAAAATCGGCAATCCCGAACTCCGGCTTCTCGACTACCTGAGGATTTTGGTAGCCCACCATGCCGGCGTCGATCTCATCCTGCGCCACCCGACAGGCCTTGCGGGAATCCGAATGGATCAGTGGTTGGGAGCCGTTCTGTAGTTGACGAGCGCGCCGTGCGGCCACCAGGACATACCGGTAATTGCTATCGAATCCCTCTTTGATTTCCATGACTGGCTTTCTCCGTAAAGTGGTTCAAACGTGGGTTGCTGCTCTGTCGAGCGAAAGGTTCTGGAGCCCAAAGGACGCCAGAACCGGCCGTAGCCGCTCCTGCGCATTTTCTTGGCGGCAACTGTTTGCCAACTGCAACAGGTGGGCGCCATCTGGACCGGGCTTGGTCTGCCCCGAGCGCGCCCGCTCGGCGTACACGATTGCCTCCAGCTCCTCGACTGCGTGGTCCAGCACATCATTGACGAGAATGTAGCCGTACTGGCCGTAGTTCCCGATCTCATGGGTGGCCTTGGCAAGCCGGCCTTCAATCACCCCTTCGGAGATGCTGCCCTCGGCCCGGCTGCGGTTCCTAAGACGGGTCGCCAGCGTCTCCGGATTCGGCGGCAGTACGAAGATGCTCACCGCCTCCGGCATCTTCTCCCGCACCTGCGCCGCGCCCTGGACGTCGATGTCCAGCAGCAGGTCTTTGCCCCGGATCGCGGCATCGGTCAGTGAGTGACAAGCCGTCCCGTAGAGATTACCGAAGACCTCGGCGGATTCCAGGAACTCGCCATCTCGCTGCATTCGCTCGAACTCCTCACGTGTCGTGAAGTGGTATTCGCTTCCAGCCTGCTCGGAACCGCGCGGCTGCCTGGTCGTATAGGAGATGGAGAACTCCAGATCGGTGACGTGCGACCGCAGCTGGTTCACCAGTGTCGACTTTCCCGACCCTGAGGGCGCCGAAATGATAAAGAGTGTTCCCGCCAATCATCCCCCGTTTCTCTTACTCAAGATTCTGCACCTGTTCGCGCGCTTTTTCGATATCCGATTTCATCAGCAGCCCTAGTTCTGTCACTACCGTTCCCTCGCCGCTTACACCGGCAGTTTTTGAAAGTAGCGTGTTTGCCTCGCGATTCATCTCCTGCAGCAAGAAATCCAGCTTCTTTCCCAGCTCCCCACCGTGCTGGACCAATTCGTGGAAATGAGCGACATGGGCCCGGGTACGGACGATCTCCTCCGCCACATCACTGCGTTCAGCCAGAATCGCTGCTTCTGCGATCAGCCGCGCTCCATCCACGTTACCGCCAAGCATAGCCTCGATTCGCTTTCGCGTTTGTTCAAAATGCGCATTCTGCATCCTTTGGTGTAGGCCGGCAACCCGATCGACGTGATCTCCGAGCCGGTCGTTGATCGCCAGGAGCTCGGCGCAGAGAGCCGCCCCTTCGCTCGCCCGCATCCCTTTGAGCGCGGCCAACAGCTCAGGAAGCGCGGCCAGAATGTCTTTCTCGACTGCCTGCAGCTCGGCAGTTCGTTCTTCGGTGGAGCTTCCGGCAATTCCATGGCCCCCTACCGGCCCAAGCGTGAAGATACCCGGCAGACGGAGGATGGCGTTCAGGTCCGGCTCCTGCATCAGGCCATGTTCACGAGCCGCCTGCCGGAAAGCGTCGAAGTACCCGGCGACCACCGCTGGATCGTAGCGCACCTGCGACGATGCTGCTCCCTCCGAGGCCATCTTCGTGGATCGCTCCAGCGTAAGCGTCACCTCAAGGTGGCCCCGCTTCACCTGCTCCTTCAGCCGCCGCCGCAGCTCCATCTCCAGGGACTCCGTGCCGCCCGGCATGCGCATCGCCAGATCCAGAAAGCGATGGTTGACGCTCTTGATCGTGAGCGTCCAAGCCAGCGTTCCGGTTGGGGATACGATTGCATGCCCGGCTGCCCGCGCAAAGCCTGTCATCGAGTACACCGGCGAGTACACCCTCTCTGTGCTCATACGCCCTGCCCACCCAGCAGCGCGGGCTCGCCGGCGAGCACAGGATCGGCGTCCGAATCGGCGACGGTCGGCGCTTCGCTGGATGGAAGCTCGCGCGCATCCGAAAACTGCAATTGATACAGTCGCTGATACGTGGAAGAAGTCGTTAGCAGTTCGTCGTGCGTGCCGATCGCCGTGATGTGTCCGGCTTCGAGCACTGCAATCCGTGTCGCCCGCCGCACCGTGGATAGCCGGTGGGCAATCACGAAGACCGTCCGGCCCTCCATCAGATTTGCCAGAGCAGCCTGCACCAGCGACTCGCTCTCCATATCCAGCGCTGACGTTGCCTCGTCGAGAATCAGGATAGGCGCATTCTTCAGGAGTGCGCGCGCGATGGCCATGCGCTGGCGCTCCCCTCCAGAAAGCCGCAGTCCTTTTTCACCGATGATCGTGTCGTACTTCTCCGGAAGCCGCTCGATGAAGTCGTGCGCCAGGGCTGCCTTGGCCGCATCCATCACACGCTCCAGCGGCACCGCAGGCTGTCCATACGCGATGTTATTCCGCACCGTGTCATTGAAGAGAATCGTCTCCTGCGTCACGTTCCCGATCAGCTTTCGCAGCGAGTCTGTCTCCAGGTCGCGCACATCGTGGCCATCGACCAGCAGTCGTCCACCCGTTACATCGAAGAAGCGCGGTATCAGATTCACGAACGTCGACTTGCCGGCCCCGCTGGGGCCTACCAGCGCCACCACCTCGCCGCGTGGCACGGTCAGGTCGATGTTGCTCAGCACCTCCTGCTCGCCCTCTTCGGCTTCGTAGCGGAAGCTGACATCCTCGAACACAATGGCCTTCATAAACCCCTTCAACGCAACCGGATGGGAGCTCTCCCGCACATCGTCCTGCTCATCCATAAACGCGAAAATGTTGCTTGAAGCTCCGATGGCCTGCTGGAAGTTGTTATAGAAGAGCGCGAACTTGCGAACCGGGTCGTACAGCTTGAAAACAGCGATGATGAAGGCGATGAACGTGCCCGCCGTCATGGCGCCGTGGTTGATGCGGCCGCGTCCGATCAGCAGCAGAAACGCAATGGCAATTGCGCCGATCGCGTCCATCAGAGGCGAGCTCAAAGCCTGCGCCCGCACGGACCGCAGGTTTGCCCGGAAGAGCCGGCGCGCCGCCTCCTTGAAGCGCACCATCTCCCAGCGCTCCATATTGAACGCCTTTACGATGCGGTTGCCGGTGATCGTCTCATGCAGGATGTTCTGAATCTCCGCCAGCTTGTCCTGCCCATGCCGCGTGGTATGGCGCACGTTTCGGCCGACCCGCCGTGCCGAGCTCAGCACCACCGGAACAAAGAGCAGCAGCACCCACGCCAGTTTGCCGCCAATCAGCACCACCACTGCCGCCGTGAAAAGCAGCGTAAAGACCTGTTGCAAGAACTCCGACAACACCGACGACATGGCAAACTGCACGCGCTCTATGTCATTGATCAGCGTCGAGAGAATGGTGCCCGTTGCGTGCTTCTGGAAGAACGAAACCGACCTGCGCAGGATGGCTCCGTACAGATCATCGCGCATGTCCGTGATCATGCCGAAGCCGGCATAGTTCACCAGATAAGTGCCCGCATAGTCGCACACGCTTTTAAGCAGCGTCGAAGTCACCAGTGCGAATGCCACGATGTTCCAGGGATTGTGGAGATGCGATGGAACAAACTGCTGCAGGCTTACGTGAAATCGATTGCCGAAAAGCCAGATCTGGCGGTCCGGTGAGTGTGGATTCAGCACCTTGTCGAAGATCGGTCCGATCAGCAGCAGCCGGAATGCATCCAGCAGCCCCACTGCCGACATCAATACGACGGAGGCTATAGCCTGCACCCAATACGGCCGCAGGTAGAAGAGCAGCCGCCCGACTCTGCTCATTCCCGTCAAGCCGCCACTCTGGAAGCCACTATTCCGGAAGCCAGGAGGGTGGCCCAGACGCGAGGCGCCGAATGCCAGAAAGAGGGACCGCGTAAACCGCCTGGATGGTCCCAGAATTGTTGCGGGTGCATGCCACTATTGTACGAGGGTAGGTCAATCTCAACGAGCTACACCCTAGCGCGGCATATCGCGATGCGCCGTCTTCACCCGATATCCCTCTTTGCCCAGCCGCTTGCGTATCTCCTCAGCAATCATCACGGATCGGTGCTGGCCGCCGGTGCAGCCAAAGGCCACCGTTAGGTAGCTCTTACCCTCCTGAATGTAGTGCGGAAGCAAAAAGAGCAGCAGGTCTGTGACCTTGTCCAGGAACTCCGCCGTTTGCGGAAACTGCCGCACATACCGCGCCACCTTGGGATGCCGACCAGTTAGGTGACGGAACTCCGGAACGAAGTGGGGGTTCGGCAAGAAACGCACATCGAAGACCAGGTCTGCATCCAGCGGCACGCCGTTCTTGTAACCAAAGCTGATCGAGGAGACCAGCAGATTCTTTCCCGCTTCCTCGCGCGCAAACTTGCTCTGCACAAACGCCCGCAGCTCATGGACATTGTGCTTGGAAGTGTCGATCGTCTCGTCGGCTACATTCCGGATCGGCTCAAGCAGCTTGCGCTCGGCGTTAATCGCCCGGCTCACGCTATCGGAGCGACCTAGGGGATGCGGCCGGCGCGTCTCTGAGAACCGCCGCAGCAGCGCCGGATCGGACGCCTCTAGAAACACCACCGTGGTCGAGAGCACCTTGCGGACCTCGCGCAGAATCGCCGGAAAACGATCCAGCCGCTGTCCTTCGCGCACATCCACTACCAGCGCGGCACGTGTGATCTCCGCCGACTGTCGCACCAAATCCGCAAACGCCGGAATAAGGTCCAGCGGCATATTGTCCACGGAGTAGAAGCCCAGATCCTCAAACGCTTTGAGCGCCGACGCCTTGCCCGAGCCCGAAAGACCCGTGAGGATCACCAGCTCTCGCCCCGGCTCCGCGGACACAACAGCCACCTCGGGAGGCTGCGCTTTGCGCTCCTTCGGTTTCTTTGCAGTGGACGGGGGCTTCTTCGGCATGGCTCATCGTAGCACTGGAAAATGAGCCGGAGCGTTGAATCCTCGCCTAGGAATCCGGCGCTCTGATCTCGGAATTTGTTTGGCGACCACAGTGCAGATTAGCTCACCGTGATCGCCTTCTTTCTGAAGCGCTAATTCCGGAGCAGAGCGACTACGGAACCTCGATCAGCTCCATCGTTCCATCCCGCTTGCGATGCAGCACATGGATGAGGTCTTCACCATTGCGAAAGACAAAGACATCCTTGTCGCGGAACTCTGCCTCCTTCACCGCCTGCTCCAGTGTCATCGGGCTCTCAGCCACGCAGTCCGCACACCGCAAGACATGCGGCTCTGCGATCAGCCTCTTCTCAGCCGGGGAGTGTACAACCACGGGAACGGCCGCAGTCTTGCGTACCCCATTGCCGTTTGTGCGCTCATCCCCCGCCTTCCCGGCTCCATTGTGGTGAGCCCGCGCAAGTTCCGGCTCGGCAACCGACTTATCTTCTTTCGGCTGCCGGGTCTGCGCGCGCCATTTCTCTTTTGAGCGCAAGGCCTGCGTCTCTGCCTTGGCCAGGGCATCGCGAAGCGCCGTCTCCATGCTGGGCCACTCGCATAACGCGACGAGAGTATTGTGCTTACCGGTTACTGTCACTTCGGCGATCTGCCGGTACTTCTCCGCCGTCAGTACCACGTGGGCGCTGGCCGTCTCGCCGACGATCTTGCCGATCCTCGCGAGTCCTTCTTCGGCCAGCAGTTTCAAGGCCGGCGTGATAGCGACCTGTCTTCCGGTGTACTCCACATTCATTCGGAGGTCCTCCTTGTAACCAAGATGCAACACACGCGTGAAGCGTACATCCGGCTCAGTTACGAATACGGCGCTGATGGGTGCTGGGAATGCGCAGATCCTCGCGGTACTTCGCCACGGTGCGTCGCGTCACCTCGATGCCCTGGTCCTGCAGCATGCTTGCGATCAGGTCATCGGTCAGCGGCTTCTTCGGATCTTCCTCGTCGATCAGCTTCTTTACCCGGCGCTTCAGCAGCATCAGCGGTGTGCTCGCGCCCTCCGGCCCGTTCACGCCCTCAGAGAAAAAGAAGCGCAGTTCGTAGACTCCCTGCGGTGTGTGTACGTACTTGTTCGAGACGGCCCGGCTTACTGTCGACGGATGCACGCCAATCTCCTCAGCAACGTCTTTGATCATCATCGGCTTCAGTGACTCGACACCCGCGGCGAAGAACTCCGGCTGCCGTCGCACGATCGCCTCGCATGTGCGGAGAATCGTACTCTTCCGCTGCTCTATGTTGCGAATCAACTGCAGCGCGGAGCGGTAACGTTCCTTCACGTACTCCCTGACCTCGCGCTCCGTCCCCTCCTGCTTAAGCAGCTTGCGGTAGCCCTGATTCAGCCGCAGCGACGGCAGGTCTTCCTCATTCATCACCACCACGAACTCATCGCCACGTTTGACGATCGCCACGTCCGGCTCGATCAAGCGCGCGTCCGGGCGGTTGTACTTCTGGCCGGGCCGTGGATCGAGCGTACGGATCAGGTCCACTGCCAGCTGCACATGCGCCGCCTGTTTGCCAATCGCTCTGCACAGCTCGCCGAGATCCCGCTTTAGCAGCAGAGGCAGAGCCTGCTGCACGATCAGCGCAGCGCTCGCCAACACCTCCGCTCTCGCCGCCATCTCCGGATCGTAAGCAGAATCTCTGCCGGTATGTGGTCGACCGTTTGGCGCAGCAACGACCTTGTTCTCACTTCCATTCTCATCGATCCCCGCGGACGCCGTTGTTACGATCGCCGTTGTTAATGGAGAAGCGGCCTCGTCTGCAACAAACGTGTCCGGAGGCGCACACACACCTGCAAGTCCGAGCTCCGTCGCGAGCGCTTGGATCTGCGCCAGCAGACACTCCCGCAAATCCCGTGTCGCCACCCCACATGGGTCGAGCTTGCGCACGATCCGCACAGCCTCTTCCAGCAAGCGCATTGCTGCTTCGGGATGGTGCGCCGTACGCTGCAGCTCTCCACGGAGCTCCCGCACAAAACCATCGAGCAGCTCCTCGTCCGACGAGGTCAGGTATCCATCGTCGTCGAGATTGCCAACTATATACTCAGTCGCTTCGCGCAGCCCCGGTGACAGATCCAGTGCGCCGATCTGCCAGCACAGGTGATCTGCAAGGGTATCCGGTTGCGACAGAAAGTTTTCAAAGGACGGCTTTTCGCTCAGCTCAAAGCTGCTGCCGGTCCGAAATCCTGGGTCGAGATAATCCTGGAAGTAAGAGCCAAAGTCGATCTCCGCAAAGGGGTCGCGCTCTTCCGGGGTCGTCTCCGCAGCCGTTGCTTCTTCTACCGGCCGGTCACGCTCCGCCTCGCGCATGTGCACGTCATCGAGCAGCGGAACGCTCTCCTCCATCTCCTCCAGCACCGGATTCTCGACAATCTCGGCGTTGATCATCTCCTTCAGCTCAAGCTTGTTCAAGGCAAGCACACTGACCATCTGCATCAGGCCTGGTGTCAAAATCTGCCGTTGCGCTACCTTGAGGCTCAGTTTTGGTTGAAGAAGTGCCATCGTTCCCTACTGCCGTACCGGTTCTGAATGGATAGACTACGCCCCACAGAGCCGACTACCGGCTCGTGCAGCGCAAACTTCGGAAAGTCCCCTGTCTCATCCGAGCGAAAATCCCTCGCCCAGGTACACCCTGCGTACCTCCGGATCTCGCTCCAGCATCGCTGGCGTCCCCGCGCGAAAGATCCGTCCTTCATTGATAATGTAGGCCCGATCCGTGACCGAAAGCGTCTCCCTGACGTTGTGGTCAGTAATCAGCACCCCAATACCGCTTGCCTTTAGATCGAAGATGATCTCCTGCAAGTCCAGCACCGCAATTGGGTCGATTCCGGAAAACGGCTCGTCTAGCAAAATAAACGACGGCTGGATACACAGACATCGTGCAATCTCGACCCGCCGCCGCTCACCCCCGGAGAGCGCATACCCACGCGTTTTGCGGATGTGCCCCAGATTAAGCTGATCGATCAACTTCTCCATGCGGGCCCGGCGGATCTCCCAGGAGATGGCCTGGGCTTCCAGCACCGCCAGGATATTCTCTTCCACCGTCAGCTTGCGAAAGACCGATGGCTCCTGCGGCAGATAACTGATTCCGTACCGTCTCGCCCGCAAGTACATTGGCACGCGGGAGATGTCGTGGTTGTCGATGTAGACCCGGCCAGCATCCGGCGCAATCAGCCCAACGATCATGTAAAAGCTGGTTGTCTTTCCGGCCCCATTCGGCCCCAGCAGTCCGACCACCTCGCCTTGCGAGATCTCCAGGCTCATGCCCCGCACCACTTGGCGGCCCTTGTAGGACTTGGCGATCTCGTCTGTAAACAGCTTTTGCATCTACTTCGGTACTCGCGTCTCTGTGACCGCACTGGAAGCGCCACCGTTCACCACGACGCTATCATCGCGATTTGTGAAAAGCAACGACGCTCCAGTAACACTTCCGTGCATCGCGTCGGTCAACTGCGGAGGCTTAGCCGCCGTGCCTGTCAGCACGAAACGGCTGTCCTGCGCGGTATACACCAGCTTTTCACCCGAGCCCTTTTTGCCCGGCGCTGCAAACTGCACTCCACCCTGGGCTACGATTCGCTCCACCGCACCTCCCGGGTTGGGAACCACTCTCCTCGTCCCCTTTCCCCCCGCCGCTGCCGCGGAAGCCAGGAAGACCTCCGCATTTGCGGCCCGAATCTGTGCCGTGCCATTCTGCGCAAGAACGTCTCCCTTCAAAGTAGCTGTGCGCTCCGCAGCTGAGTAGACGAGTGAGGCGCTCGTCACGCGCACCACGGCCGCCCCCGGCGCCGTTCCAGGCTTCCCCTTCGCGCCATTGCTCTCCGCAAAAACCGCGTGCACGGCAGTTCTTCCACCGGCGCCGTGCGCAGTCAGCGTTCCCAGCTTCCGGGCAACAACAATCGTCGGCGCAGAGATGGAGTCAGCACCCTGCCACAAGCGCGCGTCAGTTCCGCTTGCACCCAGAAAAGTCGCCTCGTCCCGAGCCCGGTCGAATCTCGCCGCGCCGGCCACCACGTGCACCGGATCTCCCCCACCGCTGCCCTGCTGGTAGGTCGTCTTCACTCCTCCGTTTGCCTCCGCTTCGCCGGTCATGCGATGGAACACAATCGAGTTCGCGGTGAGCTCCGAACCTTCCTCCGTAAGCCGCGGAGTGCCGCCCTCCAGGCGCACCGATTGCGTCGCGCCATCGAAGGTGGCCTTCTCTGCGCTCGCAGTGTAACGAGTGGGCTCTGTCGCGTCGTGATCTCCGGGTTGCGTCTGAATCAGCTGCACATGTCCCGCTTGCACCGCCTTCTCCACCAGACCCGGGATATTTGCTGTATCGGCAGCTTTCGTCTTTTTCTTTAGGCCTGGTTTCAGAGAATCTTCGCGTGCAAAGGTGATCTCGAGAGAGTCTCCCTTGCTTGTCTGGCTCACGCCACTCGGACTGCTATTGGTCAGGAATGTATCCCCATCGCCCCGCAGCGTCGAGAGCGCCTGACCGTTGCGCAGCGTGGCAAACAGTTGATCGCCCTTGATGGTCGTGCTCTGCGGCGGTGAATCCGGATACATCTTGCGTTCTGTAACCGTAGCGGCTCCCTTTGCCAGCAGGCTTCGCGCCTCTGCGCGCCTTTCTGGTCCGGCCGCAAAGTCAATGTCGAGCGTCGTGGCCTGCACCTCCCGCGTGATCGCAACACCACCGTCGTTCGTGCCGGAGCTCTCCTGGTCCACCACACTCACTGCATTGCGCATCTGCAGATGCTTCAGGGAGCCGCTCGGCCCTATCTGGAGCACTCCCATGTTCGCGTTTCCTTGAATGTTGCGCTGCGTATCCTTCGCGGAAAAGAGCACCCCGCCATTAAGCGCGACCAACTGCGGCTGGCTCTTCTCGTCCATCGTGACCTCCGCAATCGACGAATGTAGCTCTCGGTCACTGCCGGTCACATGGACGTGTCCCCGCGCGTCGATCTTCTCCGCCGACCCGTCCGCGCGGAATGTAACGAGTGCCTGGTCTGAGGTGCTGCGCTCGTCCCCGTACTCGGCCACGTCCTGAAGCAATGTGACCTGCCGGATTTCGCGCCCAAACTGCGCATTAGACGCCCGGACCGTAAGCGGTTCGTTGTTCAACTCCGTTTTCAGAAGCACGTCGCTCGCCAGCACCAGCACGCCTTTAGTGGAATCGTATGATGCACCCTTCGCGTTACCCTGCCCACCAGCAAAAGCGAACTCCACTAACTCCGGAGTGTTGGCCTCGCCCGTCTTTTGGTTGAAGACCAGTCCGCTCGTCTTTACGTGAACTGGCTTTGCCCCGCCTCCCGGCTGCGTCCCCGCGCTACCTTGCCCCACAGGAGCGGCCAACTCGATCTCCACCTCGCCGGTGGCACGGGCGATGCTGGTCTGCGGGTCGTACTCGAACTCGCTGCCGTACATGTGATCTGCCTGCTTGCCGTCTTTGCCGTAAAGCAGGATGCTGACATCGTGGAGCGCCATCCGGCCGCCGCCCTTGTACTGCACGGCCTTGGAGGCATGCAGTGTAAAAAGCGTTCGTCCCTTCTCGGATTTAGAAAAAGTGAAGCCGTTCGTCGACTGCTGGATCTCGATTCCCAGCTTGCCCGGCAGATCCCGGCCAAAGTGACGCACGCGGTACCGCGCATACCCGAAGAAGCCGACGATCGCGATCACCAGAACCACCGCAAGCAGCACAATCCACGTGCGCAAGCGCTCGATCGTCAGCCTCATACCTTCACCGTCTCACCCGATATCGACCTCCCAAGCAGACTACAATGGATCGATGGCCGATCAGCTATACCTAAGTCTCTGGTTTCCAAACTTTCGTTTGGCCGCGCTCCCGGCTGCGCTGGTGGTGGTGCTCAATCAGGCGGCTTCGGCGGCGGGTGCTTCGAGTGTCTCTGCTGCGGCTACCTACCCGATCTCCTGGAACGAGACCCCGGTCTACCAGCGCATCTACGACGAAGATGACCCCGAGGCGGGAGCCCCGGAGCGCGCGGTCGCCGAAGCGACGGAGATGCTGCACGACGACTACGCCTATGAGTTCGAAACCCGATGGGATCTCTGGACGCCGGAGTCCGCCGGGGGCCTGGACACGCTTTGGAAGCAGCAGCCCAGTATCTTGCGAGTCGTCGGCTTCGGTCCAGAGTTTGACGAGGGCTCCTACGGACAGAACGGCCACGTTCGCGTCGACTTCGGTACCGACACTCCCTTTCTTCAAGAGGACGTAGACCTGGATTGCGAAGCCGCCGACTACGTCGGACGAAACGTCCAGAAGCTGATCGACTTCACCACTGCCATTCAGACTAACGCCAACATCTCCAGCCGGCTGCTGTGGTCGGAGAGCGGCGAGAGCCTGGCAGAAAAGCTCATCTCACGTCTTCAGCGCCTGAACTGAGATACACTCCTGGCGCGCAAAGCGTAGTGCCGAGAACTGATCTCACTCGCTCGGACCAGTCTCTTTGGTGCGAAGCGCGTCCGCCCGGATGGGCAGTCCCCCGGTACACTGGTTGCATGCTGGATGAGACCACCTTCCGTCATCACGTCGATGTTGCCATCGAGTCGCTCAAGAAGAGCCTCATCACTGCCGAGGAAGATGGCGGCTTCGAGGCCGAGGAGCAAAACGGCGTACTCAACATCCTCTTCGAGGACCCGCCGGGCAAGTTCGTCGTCACACCCAACACGCCCGTCCGCCAGGTGTGGATCTCGGCCCTCTCCACCAGCTTCAAGCTGGAGTGGTCCGATGCCGCGCAGGCCTTCGTTCTCCCTAAATCCGGCGAGACGCTGAAGCAGGTCATCGCGCGCGCCATCGGCCAGCACCTCGGCCTGGACACCGTCGCCCTCAACTGACGGTCCAGCGTATGCCCGAACCCCCCAAGCCAACCCTCTCGGTCGCCATCATCACCTTTAACGAAGAGAGCAATTTGCCCGGTACGCTCGCGAGTGTCGTGGGCATCGCAGACGAGATCGTCGTGCTCGATTCCGGCTCAACGGATCGCACACGGGAGATAGCGCAAGCCGCTGGCGCTCGTGTCTTCTCCGAACCGTGGAAGGGATTCGGACGCCAGAAGAACTCGGCCATCGCTAAATGCACCTCCAACTGGGTGCTGTCGCTCGACGCGGATGAAGAGCTAAGCACAGAGCTCGCCGCGGAGATTCAATCGTTGCTTGCTGGCCACCCGCAGAACTCGCTTTATGCGCTCCCCCGCCGCAACTATTTCCTCGGCCGCTGGATACGGCACGGCGGCTACTACCCCGACCGCAAGCTGCGGCTCTTCAAACGCGGAGCAGCCCTCTTTGAAGAAGCGGCGGTGCACGAGACCGTCAAAACCTCACTCCCCATCGCACACCTGCGCGGCGACCTCATCCACCACGCCTACCCCACGCTCACCGGCTACCTCGAGCATATGAACCGATACAGCACGCTCGGGACGGTCGCCGCAGCGGAACGCGGCAAGACCAGTCGCAGCACGCCTGCTTTCCTCTGGAACGTCCTGCTCAACCCCGCGGCCACCTTCCTCTATAACTACCTCCTGCGCCTCGGGTTACTTGAAGGCCGCGAAGGCCTGCTACTACATCTTTACCACTCCGCGTATGTCAGCTGGAAGTACGCCAAGGCCTGGGAGCAGGCGCGTAGCCAACGGTAATCACGTCTTTGCCCCACTTTTTGCGTAAGATTCTATACAGGTGAACCAAACCATGAGCGTCGTTGAAGACTCGCGGAAGTTGTTGGATTTCTCAGCCCTGAGCTACGTTCTATCGCGGCTCGCCTTGACGGCTTGCGAGACTGGAAGCTGAGAAGACTGAGCGCTCCGTCGAGCACTAAGCTCAAGCAGTAGCCAAAGACCCGCGCCGTCGCCTATGCTGAAAGGTTTCCCTGAGGTGCATTGATGCCCAAGCGCGGCGACTCCACGACCACAGCCGAAAACCTCCTCACAGCCGACCTGACCGAAGGCCGCCACCCCTCTCCCTTCGAACAGCAGTGGGCCGAGCGGACGCTGACGCCAGCGCTCGCTAAGTCACCGGAGCGCCCCATCGGTGCACCGAGCGGCATCAACGTCGACGAGAGAGGCGCCGCACGCTTCACCTCCATCTCCGGCGTTCCCGTACGGCGCCTCTATACCGAGGCCGATCTGCCGGAAGACTGGCAGACCTCGCCGGAGCAGTACCTCGCGGAGCCCGGCCAGCCGCCTTACACCCGCGGCATCCACCCCACCGGCTACCGCGGCAAGCTCTGGACCATGCGTCAGTTCTCCGGCTTCGCTACCCCGGAAGAGACCAACCAGCGCTACAAATACCTGCTCGCCAACGGCGGCAACGGCCTCTCCGTCGCATTCGATCTGCCCACGCTCATGGGCTACGACTCCGACGACGCCGAGAGCGAGGGTGAGGTCGGCAAGTGCGGCGTCGCTATCGACTCGCTCGAAGACATGGAAATTCTCTTCTCCGGAATTGATCTCGAAGCCACCACCGTCTCGATGACCATCAACTCGCCTGCCTCCGTGCTCTGGGCCATGTACCTGGTTGTCGCGGAAAAGCAGGGCGCGGACTGGACCAAGATCTCCGGCACTCTGCAGAACGACATCCTCAAGGAGTACATCGCGCAGAAGGAATACATCTACCCGCCCGCGCCCTCGATGCGTCTGGTCATCGACACGCTTGAGTTCGGCTCGCTCCACACGCCTCGCTTCAATCCCATCTCCATCTCCGGCTACCACATTCGCGAGGCCGGCTCGACCGCTCTGCAGGAACTCGCCTTCACTATCTATGATGGTGTCGAATACGTCGAGTGGGCGCTCCGCCGTGGCCTCGACGTTGACGACTTCGCCCCGCGGCTCTCCTTCTTCTTTAACTCGCACAACGACTTCTTTGAAGAGATTGCGAAGTTCCGAGCCTCACGCAAGATCTGGTATCGCCTAATGACGGAGCGCTTCGGCGCCAAAAACCCGCGGTCTACCTGGATGCGCTTTCACACCCAAACCGCCGGCGTCTCGCTCACCGCGCAGCAGCCAAAGAACAACATCGCGCGCGTCGCCATTCAGGCGCTGGCCGCCGTGCTAGGAGGAACGCAGTCGCTACACACGGACGGCTTTGATGAAGCGCTCGCACTGCCCACTGAGGATGCCGCGCGCATCGCGCTTCGAACCCAGCAGGTCCTGGCCTATGAGTCCGGTGTTGCAAACGTGGTCGATCCACTCGGCGGCTCATACTACGTCGAACGTTTAACGCTTGACATGGAACGCGGCGCATTCGAGTACTTCGCGAAGCTCGACGCCATGGGCGGCATGGTCAAAGCTATCGAGTACGGCTTCCCGCAGAAGGAGATCGCGGAAGCCAGCTACGTCTACCAGCGAGCGGTGGAGAAGAAAGAGAAAGTCATCGTGGGCGTCAACGACTACGTCGTCCAGGAGACGCCGCAGGAGATCCTCTACATTGGCGAAGAGGTACGCGAGTCGCAGACCGCCAAGCTGAAAGCGCTCCGCGGTCGTCGCTCCAATAAAGAGGTCGAGCGCACGCTGGATGCACTGCGCCGCGTCGTCCTGCAGACGCCCGCAGCCACCTCGGGCGGGCTCTCGGACGCGAACACTATGCCCTACATTCTGGATTGTGTGCGTGCCTATGCCACCGTCGGCGAGATCTGCAACTCACTCCGTGAGGTGCTGGGCACCTATGAAGAGGTGAGCATCGCCTGAGCCGTTAGCGCTTGAGGGGCGGGACTTCAGTCCCGTCGTAAATAACTGCGAATCCTAAGGCTTTAGCCCCCGAGGGGCACCAGGCTAACAACTACCGCTTACTCGCGCTCCTGTTCCTTAGCCAGACCATGGCCCACAGCGGTCAGCAGATCCACCGCCACACCCAACCCGCGGCGGGCATCTTCCGAAGACAGCCTGCGAAGCAGCGAAAACAGCGATGGCGCTTTGTGATTCGGCATCTGGCTGCCTTCGACCGACAAGCCGCCCAAGGCCCCGTGCAGAATTTGCGGATTGAGACTGCCTAGAACCTTGCCCAGCAGCAGTAGATTACGGAGCGCCACCACAGTCTCGGGCGCGCTGGCCAAGTCGACCACGTGATTAATAATCGCGTCGCCTCCGGCCATTGCGCCAGCCAGCACATCGAGCGTGCCGCTATCATGCGCCTGCTGCAGCACCCGGTATGCGTTCAGCACCGCATCCGCGTGCTCCATCGGAGCGGCAGCAAGTTTGTCCTCAGTGATCTCCGCGGGAATAGCTGGCGTGAATTTCCTGTAAGCAACTGGTTGTGCCATCCCTCTATCTCCTCACGCCGTTCTTGCTTGCACCATTTTTGGACGTCACGCTTAACCCACCTTTGCCGTTGGTGTGGATCTGCACCAGCTCCGGCGGCTCGCCGGGCAGACGATAGTCGCTACGCTTCCACTTGCGCTCCACTTCGACTCCCGGTTGTGGCGTCGGGTGTCCCGAGTACCGGAAGTTGATTGGCATCAATGGGTTGGTTCCCTTGAACGGCAATACCTCGATATGCACAGCCGTCTCCTTATATGCAGGCGTATGTACCTGGCGGTCCACATTGCTCCCAGTCAGCACATTCACTGGTCCTTCGGAGGAGGTCAACGGCAGGTACACCTGCATCCCCTTGACCCGCTCCGTCACCAGCGCTTTGACCTTGAGTGTACCCACGCGCGAGGTCACCTGCAGCCATGTTCCTGATTGGATACCGCGCTCTGCCGCCAGGTCTGGCGAGACCTCGATCCAGCGCTCCGGCGTCTCCTCATTAATACCCTTCACGCGATAGGTCATATTGCCCTCGTGGAAGTGCTCCATCAGCCGGCCATTGTTCAAGTGGATATCAAACTCGGCGTCCGGCTGTTCGCAAGGCTCCCACCACTCCAGCGGAAAGAGCTGTGCTTTGCCGCCAGGCAGGTGGAAGTTCTCTGTGTAGAGCAGCGGCGTATCGGTGCCGTCGATAGCCACAGGCCACTGCAGCGTCTTATACCCGGCCAGACGGTCGTAGGTCACGCCAGCAAACATCGGAGAAAGCGACGCCGCCTCGTGCATGATGTCGCCCGGGTGCTTGTAGTTCCAGTTCGCACCCATCTTGTTCGCCAACTCCATCGTGATGCGCCAGTCAGCCTTGCTCTCCCCGAGCGGTTCGAAGACCTGGTAGAGCCGCTGAATGCGCCGTTCCGTGCTGGTGATGGTGCCATCCTTTTCCAAACTTGGCGCCGCAGGAAAGACAACATCGGCGTAGCGGCAGGTCTCGGTGAAGAAGATCTCCTGCACCACAAAGAAGTCGAGCTGCGAGAACGCTTTCCCTACCCGGTTTGCATCTGAATCGGCGCTGATCATATCCTCGCCGGCCAGGTAGATGGCCTTCAGCTTGCCTTCCAGGATCGAATCCACCATCTCGTGGTTGTCCAGTCCCTTCTCGGGCGAGATGGTCACGCCCCAGGCCTTCTCGTACCGTCCGCGGTCCTCATCGTCCGCCACCTTGTCATAGCCGACCAGGTACTGCGGCATGGCTCCGAAGTCGCTGGTCCCCTGCACGTTGCTATGTCCGCGCAGCGGATACGCCCCGGTCCCCGGACGCATGTAGTTGCCGGAGACCAGCAGAAGGTTCGAGATAGCCGTCGAATTGTCCGAACCGCTACAGTGTTGCGTAATGCCCATCGCCCACAGAATGCAGGTCGCCTTCGATTTTGCAATCTCATGCGCAACGGTCTCGAGCGTCTCGATCGGCACGCCACAACGTTCGGAGGCGAACTCCATAGTGAATGGCTCGAGGCTTTTGCGATATTCGTCCAGGCCGTTTACCCAGGTGTTGAGGAACTCCTGCTTCGCCAGCCCGTTGTCCAGCAAGTACCTGGTGATTGCCGAGAGCCAGATCATGTCGGTGCTCGGCGCGGGCCGAAAAAAGAGGTCTGCGCGCTGCGCCATCTCGTGCTCGCGAATGTCTGCCACGATGAGCCGCTGTCCACGCAGCTTGTGCGCCCGCTTGATGCGCGTCGCCAGCACTGGATGCGCTTCGGAGGTATTGCTGCCGACAATGATGACCAGCTCGGCCATCTCCATGTCGGCGATCGATCCGGAGTCGCCGCCATAGCCGACCGTGCGAAAGAGCCCCTGCGTCGCGGGGGACTGGCAGTAGCGCGAGCAGTTGTCGGTGTTATTGGTGCCGATCACCGCACGCGCAAACTTCTGCATCATGAAGGTGTCTTCGTTGGTGCATTTGGATGACGCGATCACGCCAATCGCATCCGGTCCGTGAGCCGACTTGATCTCCGAAAGCCTGCGCGCGACCAATCCCAATGCCTCATCCCAGCTAGCCTCGCGAAAGTCATCGCCCTCGCGGATCAGCGGCTTCTGCAGCCGGTCCGGATGGTTCACGTAGTCCCAGCCGAACTTGCCTTTCACGCAGGTCGAAATGCCATTGGCCGGGCCCTCGGCTGGTTCCACCTTGAGGATGTGCCGGTCTTTGGTCCAGATGTCGAACGAGCATCCGACACCGCAGTAGTTACAAACCGTCTTTGTCTTCTTAATGCGATTCGCCAGGCGCATCGACGCTTCTGTCTCAGACACCTGCAGGATCGGGCCATAGCCCATCTCCGGCTCGATCTCTTTGATCACATCGATCATTTTGTCGAGCGACTTCTTCGGCCACATGGTGAAGTAGCCCGCCTCGCCGATCATCGACTTCTCCATCAGCGCATTACACGGGCATACGGTGATGCAATGCCCGCAGCTCACGCAACTGGAGCCACCAATGGTATGGCCGCCATCCCACAGCACGCGCGGAAACTGCGCCTCCCAATCGATCGAGAGCGTCTCATTCACCTGCACCGTCTGGCAGGCCTCGACGCAACGGCCGCACAGAATGCACTGGTCCGGGTCGTAGCGATAAAACGGATTGGTAAAGTCGCACTCGTATGGCTTCGGCTTATAAGGATGCGCCTGGTGCTCAACCTTCAGGAACGCGGTCGTGTTGTGGACCTCGCAGTTCCCGTTGTTGTTGTCGCACACCGTGCAATACAGCATGTGATTGCCCAGAATGCGGTCGAACGCCTCTTTCTGCGCGTCCTGCGCCCGCTTGGATTCAGTCGCAATCACCTGCCCTGCAGCGGCCCTGGTCGCGCAAGCCCTCACAAGCTGGCCATCTACCTCGATCATGCAGGTATCGCAGGTTTGGATCGGGCCCATCTGCGAGTGATAACAGACGTGGGGAATGTCATGCGCCTCGCGCACGATCGAGTCCACCAGCCACTCGCCCGACTCTGCGCTGACCGGTTTTCCGTCTACAGTTATCTCCACCGGATGAACGCCGAGGGGACGCGGAGTCTGAATGTATTGATAGCCGTCTACTACAAGCTTCTGCGAATCGTGAGGGATTTCCATAACTGCTTCTGTTGGATGCAACGAGCAACATCTGTGTAGACATCCTTCGGTAGCTCTTCGACGTTTCTGCAATCCCGATCAAAATCGAATTGAGGCGCAAGTGAGTGGGAGGCCCAACGTCAGCAGATAACCGCAAGGAACTGTCCGCCATTGAAAAGAATCATCGATCCCCGACCGAAGCTATCGCCGTTTCACATCACACATACTGGAGGAATTTAAGCGATGGAGTATGTGAACCTGGGCGCGACCGGCGCCAAAGTCTCACGCATCTGCCTCGGCACCATGACCTACGGCGCTAAGAGCTGGCGGGAGTGGGTATTGGAGGAAGACGAGGCCAAGCCGTTCTACCGGGCCGCTATCGAGCACGGCATCAACTTCTTCGACACTGCCGATGTGTACTCACTCGGCGCGAGCGAAGAGATCACCGGCCGCGCCCTCAAGGAGTTCGGCCCATCGCGCGACAAGCTCGTCATCGCCACCAAAGTCTTCAACAAAATGAGCGACGACCCGAACGATGCCGGCCTCTCGCGCAAGCACATCCTGCACTCGATCGACGAAAGCCTTCGTCGCCTCGGCACCGACTACGTCGACCTTTACCAGATTCATCGCTTCGACCCGCACACGCCCATCGAGGAGACGCTCGAGGCCCTCGAGCAGGTCGTCCGCTCCGGCAAGGCGCTCTACATCGGGGCATCGTCCATGTACGCCTGGCAATTTCTCAAGATGCTGGAGTTCTCGCAGCGCAATGGTCTCGCCCGCTTCGTTACCATGCAGAACCACTACAACCTCGTCTATCGCGAAGAAGAGCGCGAGATGATTCCGCTCTGCCTCTCGGAGCGGATCGGCCTCATTCCCTGGAGTCCGCTCGCTCGCGGCTTCGTCACCGGCAATCGCAAGCGCGGGGACAAGGCCGGCGAGACTGTCCGCGCCAAAACCGACGATTTCGCACAAGGGCTCTACTATAAGGACTCCGACTTCACTCTCGTCGACCGCATCACCGAGATCGCGAAGAAGCGCGGCGTCAGCAACGCGCAGATCGCACTAGCCTGGGTGCTCTCACGTCCTGGTGTGACAGCTCCCATCATCGGAGCAAGCAAGCTGCCGCATCTGGAAGACGCCGTCAAGGGACTCGATCTGAAGCTGGACGCGAACGAGATCAAGGCGCTCGAGGAGCCCTACGAACCTCACCCCGTACTCGGCTTCAGCTAGTAGAAGGCGTCGTTGCACCGCCAAGTACGCCAAATATGCAAGGAAGCTCTGTAACCTCTCAGATTTGCGTGCTTAGACTAGCGCACCTGGCGGTGGAGTTCTTCACAGCAACTACGGCAGCAGCAGCACCTTTCCGTTAGCGCCCTTCTCGGCCCTCTGCTGCGCCTCGCGCACCTGTGACAGCGGGTAGCGCTCGGTGATCGGAATCATCAGCTCTCCGCGCTGCACTGCTTCCGCCAGCTGCCGCAATTGCGCCGCATCCGGCTTGGCTTGGATCGCATTCACCTGAATGTCCTTACCCTCGGCAGCCTGCGGTTTACCCAGAACCGATCCCAAGTTTCCACCATTGCGTAAGTGCGGAATCAGCTTCCCAATCACCTCGTGATCGACCGTGTCCGCAATGGCATCCACTTGGCCCAACGTCGCGATCTCGTGATCACTGTCGATAGCGATCGTCCGCTCCACGCCCAGCTTCTCGGCCTCCGGCTTCTGCTTCTCGCGCACACCGGCAATCACCTTTGCGCCATGCTGCTTGGCCACAAACACGGCGGTGCGTCCCACGCTGCCCACAGCGCCCGTCACCAGCACGACATCGTCGGGCTTCGGCTTCGCGCCCAGCTCCATCAGCTGCGCTCCCGTTAGCAGCACCAACGGCAACGCGGCCGCATTCTCCGTCTTCATTCCCTCGGGAATTATGGCCAGCTCCTCGGTCTTCGCTACCAAAAACTGTGCATAGGCATGGTTCACCAGCCCCATCACCCGGTCGCCCACCTTCAGTTTGGTCACACCCTCACCCACTTCCGCAATCTCGCCAGCCACATCGCGGCCCAGAATCGCCGGAAGATCGAGCGGCATCCGCTCCTTCACAGCGCCCTGGCGAATCTTCCAGTCCACCGGATTGACGCTCGTCGCCACCACCTTCACCAGCACCTCGCCAGCTCCCGGCTTTGGCTTCTCGGCATCCCCGTACTCCAACTGGTCCACATCGCCATACCCCTTCAGCAACACTGCCTTCATCGCCTCACCTCAGTCCAAAGTTGATTCCTCTCTCTTGGATGGCAGGAGGCGGCATGCCATAAACAAAGAGGGCGAACTCTTTCGAGCCCGCCCTCGCTCATCCCTATTCTCTACTTCCTATCTGTTAAAAATGCCGCAAACGCTCCTCGGCCACCGGGTCGACCGGCGCCGCTCCCCGTGCGGTCTCGCGCTCCAGCGAACGGCTCACCAAATCGCGCGACCCCAGCCCGACCGAAAGCGCCAGCGTCAACACGATGCCGCCAAACAAAATCCCAAACGCCAGGTCGACGATCTCTTCCCCGATGCGCAGGTGGTCCAGCGCCATCGCCGCCGTCAGCACCAGCACCAGCCACTTCACTCCGAGGCTGAGCAGCCGGGCATATTGCAGGTTCATGTTGACGCCGCCGATGAGCACACCGCGCGCCAGAAACCGCGCCACGATGTTGCCCACGATCAGGATCACGATCGCACCCACGATCTTCGGCAGGTATGACAGGATTCCCACCGCGATCAGCGTGTTAGACGAGGCACCAAACGCCTCCACACCGACCGCGATCCCAATCACTACGAAGATCCAGAAGACCAGCCCAGCCAGCAGACTGGTCGGCGTCTGATGCGGCGACCACTCCGCGATCGCCTCGCTCCCCTTGCCCAGCCGCTCGTCAAAGCGAATGGCCCGCAGGCACTTGCGCAGCAGCCAGGCGAAGAACCACCCCACCAGTAAAAAGATCACCACAGCCACGATGAAAACGAAGACCCCTGGCAGCAAAGCCGCGAGCCTGCTCGTCACGCGCGCCATCGAGTCGCCCAGCGTGTCGATTACCTGATTCCACATATCAATCCTCCTCGGCGCAGCTAGGGATTAAAGCGGTCCGGCCAACGCCACCGCTGTACCAGATACGGCTTGGCCTCTTCAAAGGCGCGCGCCAGCCGCTCACGCCGTAGCTCGACCTCATTGTCGGAGGCTAGTCTCACCTCGCCCACATACGATGCCACCCAGCCCAGATACAGCGGCGTCAGTGCTCCGAGCAAGTGGTTGCGGCCCAGCGTGCGCAGCCGGTGCGCCAGCGCGAAGTCATACACGATGCGCGCCCACAGCGCGTCCGACATCTTGAAGGCATCCGGCGTCTGACGGCTCAGGTGCTTCAGCTCCAGCAGAGTCACTGGCGGCAGCACCAGCCCCCACACATCCTGCAGATTCCGGTAGCCCAGCAGAAAGGCGTCGATCATCGGCCTGGCATCCATGGCTGGTCCGTCCGCCGGCACCTCGACCGCGGGCCCGGCGATGACGGTCTCGGTTGACCCGCGTACCCGCTGCCACGGCGCCGCATGCCGTTCCATTTCGGCAAAGAGCGGCCCCACTACCTGCGCCAGCACCGCGCTCAACTCCACGCCCTCCGACGAGAAGACATGGTGCACATCCAAATGCACCTGGCATAGCTTGCGATCGCGGACTGCCGCCTCGGTCGCCGGCCAGAGCAGCATCTGTCCGGCAGCATCCCGCCTGCTCACCGGCTCATGCATAAAAGGCAGCAGATCCGCTGAAACAGCGAAATCCTGTGCCAGCGGAAATCGCACACGCTTGCCATAGAGCGCCTGCGTTAAGGGAGCCAGGATCGCCAGGTTCAGCAGCCCCTCATACCGGTCAACCGGATAGAGCGGCATCACCAGGTCGCACTCACGATTCAGCACCGGCGCGGCTAACGTCCCCAGCGCATCCGTGCGAAGTGCAGCCAGATCCGGATTCAGCACCACACACGCGCTCGCCCGCAATGTCTGGGCCAGCCGGAAGATCGCTTCATAGGCCGTCGTCTGTCCCAGCCATGGCAGCTTTGCGTTGATTGCGCCTTGCAGGTCGTACGGCAACAGCCGGATGGCAGGATGGTTTACCTCGAGTCCATTCTCCATGCCCGTTTGCATACCTGGATACGATGGATAGGCGATCGCGATCGAAGCCGCTTCCTCCGCCGCACCTCCAGCATCGACGATGCGGGAGACGGCCTGCAATGCAGTCGTCTTCAGGCGATCGAAGTCCACCGGCCCGGAGATGCCGATCAAGGTCTGCGCCGACGCGTGACCGTCGCCTATCTCCTGCCCGCTTCTCGTCTGCTCCTCTGCTTCTACCTTCGCCATAGTTCTTTCCGGCCGCATCCCCAGAAGACTCTTTCCCAGGTGCTGCGACCCTCGCTTACAGCGCCAACGCCAGAATGCCAGCCAACGGAATTCTTACCCACGCTGGCCTGTTGTTCAATTCATACACCAGTTCATAGAGAGCCTTATCCAGAACATACGCTTCGAGCAGCTGCTCAAAAGCGCGCGGCTCTGTCGGGACCACGTCGGGAACCAACCCACTCTCCGCGGTCGTTTGCCGGTATCCCCCGAGAAATGCGCCACATACCGACTGTTCCCACAACCGGGCCCAGGGCTCCAGCCGGTCGTAGTCGTTGGGATGCCGCGTAGTGTACTTCGTCAGACCAGAGAATGCCGCATAGCTGAACGACCGCAGCATGCCCGCCACATCCTTCATCGGTGACTGCTTGCTTCGCCGTTCGGCGAGCGACCGCGCCGGCTCGCCCTCGAAATCCAGAATGACGAAGTCGCCCTTGGACCGGAGCACCTGCCCCAGGTGATAGTCCCCGTGTACGCGCGTGCGCAGTCCGCCGATCTCCTCTGCCCCTGCCAACGCCACACTGCCCGACGCAAAGCGATCCCCGGCAAAGTAACCCTCCGCGAAATGATCCAGGATCGCCCGACGCCGGCTCAGCACCAGGCCCGTCAATTCCACCACACTGTCGGGTAACTTCGAAAGATTTGCCTTCAATGCGTCAAATGCCACGCTCGCCTGCGCTAGTAGGGTCTCCTGCAAGGCGCGGATGTCGGAGGACAGCAGCGGTTCGGGCGCAAACGCAGCGTTGTCTGTCGGCGAAGCCAACGCCAGGTGCATCTCTCCGGTTCGTCTGCCCAGCAGCGCTGCCGCATCCAGATACGAACCCACTGTCTCCTGAGCCAGTTCGCTCGGCGGCGTCTCGCTGAGCGTAAGAAACGACGTATGGTCAGGCGGATTCCACTGCGCCGTCATCGTCCGCACGGCAACATCCTCGAAGTAGCGGTCCAGGTTCTCCAGCGTCCACTCCCAGCCATCGCCCTCGTTCGGCACCAGCCCCTGCAGCATCGCCAGCGTGGAGGTGAACTCCTCTTCCCCGGCATGCCCCTCCGGGACGAACTCGATCGCGCCCGCGAATGGAGCGATGTTCCGGAAGCCCGTCTCCTCGGTCAGGTATCTGCCGATCTCCGTATCTGGATTCGGTCCCACCTGCTGGCGCCGGAAGAGCTTCATGATCAGCTTGCCGCCAAACAGAATCGAGGTATTGCTCTGTTCGGCCGAGCCCCGCTTCGGCTCCAGCACTCCACCATCCTCTCCCAGCAACTCGCCGAAGTGGGAGCTGGGCAGGCCGCGTACCGTTCCGTTCTGCGTCTTGATCTCACGCCCTTCTGCGATGGTCGCCAGCAGCGTCCGGCCCGTCTCGTCATTGAAGATCGCGTCGTGCAGGAAGCCGTCGCCCTCGGGGGTGCTCACTTTGGTCAGCACAGCATGCCCGTGATTCGCGCAGATGGCATCCGCCGCCTCTCCGACCGAGATACTGAGCGGAATCAGGTAAGTATCCGGACTACCCGTGGCGTATTTGATCTCGACAAACAGCAAAGCCGTTTCGGCCCGCAAAGCCGTTTCGGCCCGCAATGCTGTATCGGCCAGCAGCGCTGGGTCGCCGCTTCCAAACGGCGTCCAGTCGGCAATCGTCGTTCCCGTAATCTGGCGCGACTTGCCGCCAAACCAGCGCTGCTTGGGCAGAAACGCCGGCAACAACTGCTGCTCCAGCTCCTGCCGCCCGTCGCCGTGCAGCACGTTTTGCCAGTCGTGTGTGCTGGTCAGGTGCAGCGCCTTCTCTGCCTCCTGCGCATGCAGGAGCTCATGCACCTTCTCCGGCGCGCCCTGCAGCTCCAGCCACAGAAATCCGTACTGCCCTACCGTCAGCGCATACGGTGTCTTGTCGATCCCCGGAAACTCCACGTACCCCAGCATCTCAACCGGCATCATACCGGCGTACTCGGCCAGATCCAGCTGCACCGGTTGCGCGAAGCGCGACAGATTCGCAACACACAGAATGGTCTCATTCTCCGACTCGCGGATATACGCCAGCACCTTGCGATTCTTCGGATTGAGAAACTTGAGCGAGCCCCGCCCGAAGACCTGGAAGAGCTTGCGCAGCGCAATCATGTTGCGCATCCAGCTCAGCAGCGACGACGGATCGCTCTGCTGCGCCTCTACGTTGATCGCCTCGTAGCCCCACACTGGGTCCATCACAACCGGGCTGTAAAGCCGTGCCGGCACCGCGCGCGAAAAGCCTGCATTGCGGTCCGCACTCCACTGCATCGGTGTGCGCACACCATTGCGGTCACCCAGATAGATGTTGTCGCCCATCCCGATCTCGTCGCCGTAGTAGAGGATCGGCGTGCCGGGAAAAGAAAACAGAATGCTAGTCAGCATTTCGATGCGACGGCGATTGTTGTCCACCAGCGGCGCCAGGCGGCGGCGAATTCCGATATTGATCCGCATCCGCGGATCGGCGCTATATGCCAGGTACATGTAGTCGCGCTCGTCGTCGGAGACCATCTCGAGCGTTAGCTCGTCGTGGTTGCGCAGGAAGAGCCCCCACTGGCAATTGCCAGGGATGTCCGGCGTCTGCGCCATGATGTCCGTGATGGGCAGCCGGTCCTCTTGCCGCAGCGCCATGTACAGCCGCGGCATCAGCGGAAAGTGAAAGGCCATGTGGCACTCATCACCATCGCCGAAATACGGCCGCACATCCGTCGGCCATTGATTGGCCTCGGCCAGAATGACTCGGTTCGTATACTCAGCGTCGATCGCTGCGCGTACCTTCTTCATCACATCGTGCGTCTCGGGCAGGTTCTCGCAATTGGTGCCCTCTCGCTCCACCAGGTAGGGAATGGCGTCCATGCGCAGCCCGTCCGCCCCCATATCCAGCCAGAAGCGCATCACGTCCAGCACCTCTTCGAGCACCACTGGATTGTCATAGTTTAGATCCGGCTGGTGTGAGAAAAAGCGATGCCAGTAATACTGCCCCGCCTCCGGATCCCAAGTCCAGTTCGACTTCTCTGTATCCGTAAAGATAATGCGTGCGCTCTCGTACTTCTGGTCCGTGTCGCTCCAGACGTAGTAGTCGCGCTCCGGCGATCCTTTCGGCGCATGCCGCGCCCGCTGGAACCAGGGATGCTGGTCGGAGGTGTGGTTCACCACCAGCTCCACCATCACCTGCAGGTCACGCGCGTGCGCCGCGTCCATGAACTCGCGGAAGTCGTCCAGCGTGCCGTAGCTCGGATTCACGCCCTTGTAGTCGGAGATGTCGTAGCCATCGTCCCGCAGCGGCGATGGAAAGAATGGCAGCAGCCACAGGCAAGTCACGCCCAGGTCCTGCAGATAGTCGAGCTTCTCCATCAACCCGCGAAAGTCGCCGATGCCATCATTGTTGCTGTCCATGAAGGCACGCACGTGCAACTCATAGATCACCGCATCTTTGAACCACAACGGATCGGAGGCACTTCCCGCTTGCGTCAACGCTTATCCCCTCGCAACACTGCTGTTTTGCTCTGTTGCATGCACCGCCAGTACGCAACTCCCACTCAGATGCGCCTCCACAGGTGAAAGACATGCGCCGGCGCCTCGTAAGGCCGCAGCTCCACAAAATTTCGCGCCCCCTGCCAGCTGTAACTCCGACCACTCAACAGGTCATAGACCTCAAAGCTCTCGCCCGGCGTCAGCCCCAGCGCCGGGAGATCGAGCGAGACAAAGCCCGACTGCACATACTCTGGATGCAGGTTTACCACCGCCAACACCACGTCCCCCCCCGACACCCCAGTCCCGGCCGGTCCATCACTCCCGGGCGCGCTCTTGCTGTAGGCCATCAACCACTCATTATCGGTTGGGTGAAAGCGCAGACCCTCGTTTGTCTGCAGCGCCGGATGCGCGCGCCGCGCCTCGTTCAGTCGCGTGATCAGCGGTCTCAAGCTCGCCGGCGCACTCCGGTCCCATTGCTTGATCTCGTATTTCTCTGAGTTCAGGTACTCCTCGCTACCCGGCTTGTAGGGCGCATTCTCCCCCAGCTCAAACGCCGGCCCATAGATGCCATAGTTCGACGAGAGCGTCGTCGCCAGCACCAGCCTGCTGCGGAATGCAGGCATGCCGCCGGTCTGCAGCTCCAGCGGCAGAATATCCGGTGTATTCGGCCAGAAGTTCGGCCACATATACTCGCGCACTTCTGTCTCGGTCAGCTCCCGCATGTAGGTGGTCAGCTCTTCCTTGGTCGTCCGCCAGGTGAAGTACGTATAGGACTGCGTGTACCCCGCCTTCGCCAGCCGCTCCATCACCCGTGGCCGCGTGAATGCCTCGGCCAGGAAGATCGCATCCGGGTACTCGCGCCTCACCTCAGCCAGGCACCACTCCCAGAAAGGAAACGCCTTGGTGTGCGGATTATCCACGCGGAAGATACGCACCCCGCGCTCCGCCCAGAAAGTGAAGACGCCCTTCAACTCCTCCCAAAGGCTCCGCCAGTCGCTCGACTCGAAATCCAGTGGATAGATGTCCTGATACTTCTTCGGCGGATTCTCCGCATACTGGATCGACCCATCCGCCCGCTTCTTGAACCACTCCGGATGCTCGGTGACCCACGGGTGATCTGGCGCGCACTGGAATGCGATATCGAGCGCCAGCTCTAGCCCATGTGCCGCGCACTGTTCCACTAAATACTCGAAGTCGTCGAAGTTCCCCAGCGCAGGCAAGATCGCCTTGTGACCGCCCTGCGGTCCACCGCCAATCGCCCAGGGGCTGCCCACATCCCCCGGCTGCGCCTCCGTTGTATTATTCCTGCCTTTGCGGAACGGCTCGCCTACCGGATGGACTGGCGGCAGGTAGAGGACGTTGAAGCCCATTTCCTCCACATACCCCAACTGCCCCGCGACGTCGCGCAGCGTCCCATGCTCGCCCGGCTTGCCCCACGATCTCGGAAACAGCTCGTACCATGACGAATATTGAGCCCGCTCGCGATCTACCCACAGCGTCAACTCGCGCTCATAGCGTGTCTCAAGCGAAGCATCTGGATACCGCCCCATCAGCGCAAACAGCTCCTCGTCGAAAGCCACCGCGGAATCGGGCGTGCTCCTCTCCAACCGCTCCGCGAAACTGGCCAGCGCCTTGGCATCCTGACCCGACGCGCGCCCTGCCGTCGCCCGCACGAGCATGGCTCCGTTTCGGAATGGCAGTTCCAACTCCTGCCCCGCATCGATCCGCTTCCGCAGGTCGCTGCGCCAGGTCAGGAAATGATCCTCCTCGCCGGCCACGGTATAGCTGTAACTACCCATCTGGTCGACCGTAAATGCGGCCCGCCAGTGGTCGTTGCCAAGCGCCGTCATCTCCACGGCACGCCACTCCGCCTCGGCCGCATGCCGATAGAGCACCCGCGCGCGCACCAGATCATGCCCGTCGCCAAAGACATCCGCTTCGACGACCACTGCGTCTCCAACAATCCGTTTGGCCGGAAAGCGCCCGCAGTCTACCTGCGGCGTCACATTCTCCACCACCACGCGCTTCCGCCCACTCTCTGGCATGGGACTGGATGTGCTTCGGCTCTTCTTTGACTTTCCTAACTTCTCTGGCTTTACCTGTTTCCCTGTCTGATCTACGGACGCTGGCTTCGTCTTGGCCATGATTCTCCACTTACTCTCTATCCATCATCGCTGTAACCGCTGTCACTCTCAGCATAACGAAAGCGAGCTGCAGCCGTGCTGGGATGAAGAAGCGAAGAGATTCGCTGGCATCTCCGCCCACCACAAACTCCGCTAACCGCTTCTTAGCTCTTCAAGCTAACTCGTTAACCCACCAGGGTCGCAAACAGATTATTCAACGACTCAGCGTACGTCGGATGCGCCAGGGGTGCGTTGAATAGCTGCTCACATGTCATCTTCCCCATCATCGCAATCTGCAGCATGGACATCACCTCGCCGCCCTCAGCGCCCAAGATCGCCGCGCCCAAAATCTGCTCGCACTCCGCATCCACAATCACCTTCATCACGCCGCGCGCCTCGCCTGTCTCCTTGGCACGCGCCACGGACGTCATCGGTAGGGTGCCGACCTTGATCTTCTTGCCAGCTTTCCGCGCCTCGACTTCCGAGAGTCCCACACGTCCCAGTTGCGGTTCCATATAGACCACGTAAGACAGAATCCTGTCCGAAGTCCGCCGGCTGCCCCCATGTAATAGGTTCTCCCGCAGGATTCTGAAGTCGTCATACGAAATATGCGTAAACGCGGGCCCAGCCTTAACATCGCCCACCGCATAGATATTTGCCACGCTCGTCTTCAGCTCTTCATCGGCCCGAATGTAACCATGCTCATCGGTCTCCAAACCGGCTGCCGCGAGATTCAGCTCCTTCGTATTCGGCGTGCGGCCCGTAGCCACCAGCAGATGCGATCCCTCTACCGACCGGCCATCCTCCAACTCCACCCTGATCGGTCCCGCACTACCGCTTGCCGCCTTAGCTTTGGCGCCGGTCAGGATCTCAACGCCGTCCTCCTCGAGAATCGCGGCGGCCGCATTTGCAATCTCCTCATCCTCCCGGGACAAGATCTGCTTACCCGATTGAATGATCGTGACCTTGCTGCCAAAGCGGCGAAACATCTGCCCGAACTCGACCGCGATATACCCCCCGCCCAGAATCAGGAGATGCTCCGGTACCTCCGCCAGCTCCATCACGCTTACGTTGTCCAGATACGGCACGTCATGGATGCCGTCCACCTTCGGGATCGCCGCTGAGGTTCCCGTGTCGACCACGATGATCCCACCGCGCAGCACCCGCTCACCGCCGCCCCTCAGCGCAACCTTGATCTCCTTCGGGCTCACGAACGAGGCCTCTCCGCGCACCAGCTCCGGGCTGCCCGTTTCAAACCGCTTTCCTGTACCTGCCCGGAACCTCTCCACCATCTCTCGCTTGTTCTGCCGTACGCGTTCCATATTCACGCGCACCCCCTCAACCTCGATGCCATAGCCAGCCGAGCTCCGGGCCAGGTGCGCTCGCGCCGCGCTTGAGACCATCGTTTTGGTCGGGGTGCAGCCGTAGTTAATGCAGCTCCCGCCCACCTCCGCTCGCTCCACCACCGCCGCCCGCTTGCCCGCCTCAGCAAACGCCCCGGCCAGCGGGTTGCCCGCCTGCCCCGAACCGATCACCACCAGGTCATACTGATCGCGCAGGTCATACTGATCGCGTTCTTCGCTCATCCTCTGCTCCTTTCGCTGACTGCTTCAGAAACGCGACACCGCAAACAGCCCAACCAAGATCGCCACTGCATCCTCCGCCAGCGCAATCGGCAGATCCCTTATACCAAGCCCTTTCACGATCGCTTTGCGCGCCGCGTAGCCCGCATACGCTCCAACAATGGCGCCAATCGCTCCAAAGATCATCGCCGGCACCAGCGCCGCGCCAGCAGCCGCTGCCAACGCACTCGCCGCCAGCGCGCCAAAGATCACCCGCACCACCAGCGGACCTGCCTGCACACGTGGAGGAACCTTGGGCAGCTTATCAGCGATCAGTTCGCCCACCGCCAGCAACGAAAACACGATCAGCGAAATCACTGAAGCTAGAAACGAGAGCTTGGTGCCGGGGAGATTCAACCAGCCCAGATGCGCGGCCCAGCACACCAGGGCCACACCCATCATCGAGCGCAGCCCGGTCACGCAGCCGATCAGAAAGCAGAGTGCAAACAGCATCGTCGCCGTCATTAATTCATCCCGTCCTTGTCACGACTTTGGATGCAGGAAGCCGAGCCCAGCGCCTACGGCGCATCCACAAGCCGGTCCAGAAAAAAGGCCCACCTCCAAGGGTGAGCCTTTTCTTAAAACAAAGACGCCTAACTATCCTGCAACATGCTCGGCTCTTCCGGCGCACGCAGCCGCACCAGCCGGTCGATCGCATACGGCGCCCGCTGCGCCGCCGTGTGGTAATGCCGCACCTGCAGCTCACCCAGCAACCCGATCGCCAGCATCTGAATGCCTGCCAGAATCAGCACGCCCGCCACCACAAACAACGGCCCATGCTGGTCCATCACCGGCGCATGCGGCGTCAGAATCTTGAGCACTGCCAGTAGCACCGAGATTGCGCCGCCAAACAGAATGCTCAGCGCGCCCAGCGTGCCGAAGAAATGCATCGGACGCGACATGTACTTCAGCAGAAATCGGATCGTCAGCAGATCAAAAAAAACGCGGAAGGTGCGCGAGATACCGTAGTGGCTCTTGCCCCGCTCTCGATTCACGTTCTTGATCGGGATCTCGCAAATGCTCGCGCCGTACCACGACGCCAGCGCCGGAATGAACCGGTGCATCTCGCCATACAGCGGAATGTTATGGATCACCTCACGCCGGTACGCTTTGAACGTCGTACCGAAATCGTGGATATCCACGCCCGACAACCGCGCCATCAGCCAGTTGGCGCAACGCGATGGCAAGCGCCGCATCACGAAGTTGTCGATCCGCTCCTTGCGCCACCCGCTCACCACGTCATAGCCCTCTTCGAGCTTCGCCAGGAAGTTCGGAATCTCCGCCGGGTCGTGCTGCAGGTCGCCATCCATCGCCAGGATGAAATCGCCCTGCGCATGATCGAAGCCCGCCGCCAGCGCCGAGGTCTGCCCGAAGTTCCGCCGCAGCTTCACCACAAGCACGCGGCTATCCACCGCCGCAATCTCTTCCAGCAGCTTGTAGCTCCGGTCGCTCGATCCATCGTCGACCAGCACCAGCTCAAAGCTGTCTCCCACACTCTCCATCACTGCTTTCAAGCGGTCATAGAGCGCGGTGACATTCTCTTCTTCATTGTGGAAAGGCACGACGACTGAATACTTCGGCATAATACGAAAATTATAAACGCGGGAGGTCGAGCCGGTCGCCCGGCGCTTACGCTTTTGCCAGCACCCCGCCAATCACACCCACCGCCCGTTCACACGCCGCCCTATCCACATCCCGATGCGTCACCAACCGCACCTGACCCGGCCCGGCCGTCCCGGTCAGCACACCCCCCGTCTTCAGCCGGCTCACGACCTCCGTCGGCCCCAAGCGCACAGGCCTAAAGATCACAATATTTGTCTGCACCCCGGGCAGATCGATCTCCACCTCCGGCAACTCCGCCAAGCGCTCCGCAAGAAAGCGCGCATGGGCATGATCCTCCCCCAGCCGCGCCGTCATCGTCTCGAGCGCCACCAGCCCCGCCGCCGCCAGCACGCCCGCCTGCCGCATCCCGCCGCCCAGCGCCTTGCGCACCGACCGCGCCCGCTCCATCAACGTCCGGCTGCCCACCAGCATCGACCCCACCGGGGAGCATAGCCCCTTCGACAAGCAAAACATTACCGTATCGAAGCCGCGCGTCAACTCCGCCACTGGAACTCCGAGCGCCGTCGCCGCATTGAAGACCCGTGCTCCATCCAGATGCACCGGCAACCCGCGTTCCCGTGCGCCTGCCCAGATCTCCTCGAGAACCGCAAGCGGCGTTACCGTTCCGCCGGCCATGTTGTGCGAGTTTTCAAGCGCGATCAGCCCCGTGCGCGGCCGGTAGTAGATCTCCGGCGCAATCGCCGCCTCGATCTCCGCCCACCGCAACACGCCACGCTCCGCTCCGTTCTGCGCTCCCGGAACCTGCCGCAACTGGCAGCCCGAAAATGACGCCGCCATCGCCATTTCCCAGTCCACAATGTGCGCCCGCGCCTCGCAGATCACCTCCTGACCATGCTCGGTGTGCAGCCGGATCGCGATCTGGTTCCCCATCGTGCCGGTCGGCACAAACAGCGCCGCCTCGCGCCCGAAGATCTCCGCCGCGCGCGCCTCCAACCGGTTCACCGTCGGGTCCTCGCTATAGACGTCGTCGCCCACTTCGGCCTCAGCCATCGCCCGCCGCATCTCCGCCGTCGGCCGAGTTACGGTGTCGCTCCGCAGATCGATCTCCGCTACCCCCTTCGCCTCACCCAACGCTCGCTCATCCAATCTCCCCGCCGCCATCTCACCTCCAAAGCCACTCTCCTCCCGATACTACAATCGCCCACCAACAAAAAAGCCCTTCGCCGAAGCGAGGGCCTTGTCTCCACCAACCACATTGTGCGCCGCGAGTGCAGACGCTCCGGTACACCAGGCATCCGTTACCCTCGCCGCATCCACGCCTAATACGTGGGCAGAACGATCACGCGACGCCAATGACGCATAAAAAACACAAACGCTCCGAGAATGACAGCCCGCGCCACTAGTGCACTCAGCTGCAGCTCCGCACTTTGCTCACAATACCGCGCCACAAAAACAAAGGCCGCGCAAAACAAAATCACACCTGTAGGAATTCCCAGAAAACGAATCAGATACTTGGACATGCATCAAGTATAGGAAGCAACAGCACTACCCGGAATTGCACAAAAGCGTCATCCGCCATTGCTCAACACTCAGCCTTCATTGGACCGGGCACACCATTCTGCGGCTGTGCAGTCCTTTAACAAATTGCAATCCTTCATTGCCTCAAGTAATCTGGCGATTCATCTCCCGCCATTTGGCTCATAGCTCACTCATGTTGCAGGTCGACAAAGGTATTGTGCGTAACTCTCTTGTCCGCGTGGAGCTGGCTCCTGGCCTGGCTCATGGACCTTTGCTCACCATTCACGCAATCATCGTGCATCAGACCGATTCGAGCACTGCTGCCGCGACCTTAAATGGTTACAGAAGCGGAGCGGACGGAAAGGGAGCTCATTTCCTGATCGATAAGGATGGCACCATCTACCAAACTGCACGACTTGACCAGAAATGCTGGCATATCGGCAAAATCAAGGCGAGGTGCTACGAGCAACATAACTGCATCGGAGCTGAAAAGACCTTCTATTCAAATCTCGAGCGGTCCGCGAAAGGGCACTACAGTACATTTGTGCTTGGCGGCTATCGCCACGAAATGAAGAAGAGCTATCCCGGCAGATACCCTACAAACGAAGATGCCATCGGCATCGAACTCGTCGGTAAGAAGCTGGGCGCGGATGACGACAGTCCCTTTGAGGCGCCTACTCAGCAACAACAGAACTCGCTACAGTGGCTGGTTCGTGAGCTGCTTGAGACCCTGCATCTGACACGGACCGACATCTACCGGCACCCTGAAGTCTCACGCAAAAGCAAAGGAGAGGCCGCGGATGCGCACTGGTAGCCTCTTGCTCAGCATTTTTCTTACGCCCGGTGCGCTGTTTGCCTCCGGCCATCTTCCGCTTCCCGCGGCAGCACAGGTTCATGTTGATGCTGGTGGCTTCGATCCTTCCGATCCGGAATCAGCCGTATGCAAAGGATTTCGGTTAACAGCCTCGCAGGTGCGCTGGCGCTTTCGTACGTACCACGAACTCGCAGCCGGCGAACTTCACGATAAGTATCTTTCCGCTTCTTGTTGGGCGCAGGGTTCGGTGACCATTATGGGGCGAAGTTTTGAGTGGAAAGCTCGTCCAGGAAACACGCTTTTTACGACCTTCCCCGATGGACGCGGCAAAATGCTCGGCGGTAAACCAAGCGACGACCTAAGCGGAAGATAGCCTCTACCATCTCAGGAGTGAGCCATGGCCCTACCTCTCATGTCGACTCTCACCATCGACGGCACCAAATTCAATGCCCTGTCAGCTCATGTCGGTCTGGCCACCGATCATGATCACACAGGCATGCCACAGATGGGCACCTTACGTTGTGCTATTGACTGCACGGTGGATATGCACGACAACGTCAACCTACCGTACGGCACGTTGCAGAAGCTCTTCCAACTCGCCAATGTGGTAACTCGCGACAAGATCGTGGATGTTAAGGTCGAGTTTTGGGCCGATGAGAGCCAAGCGGATGCTCTTTGTACCTACTCGTTTAAAGGCTGGATCAGCAGCTGGAACACGAGCTCCGGAGCCGGTGCCAATCACACCTTATCGCTCAGCCTACAACCTGCTTTGGACAGCAAGAACTTTGTGGACCTTAAATTAGGCAACTAAAGCATTTCTCCTGTTGCTACGTACGCGCCGAATTGCTCTCAACGTGGGCTTTCTTCAAGGAAAGACCACACAACCTAGGCCCACGGACTACACCCTACAGGAGAAATACTTAGCGGAACCGCTCCTCTTGGTTCTTAGCGAGGGCGCACATTCTGCGCTGAACAAAGGATGCAGAGCCAAATCGAGCCATCCACAATCACCGGGCGCCATACTAAGCGCCACATCATCGACTTCACTCACGGCACACCAGAGCGTATAGGACTGGTTATGCGCTCTCTTGCTTCGAGCGCCGCCACACTTTCGCTGGCACCTATGCCTGAGCCGCTGACCCGTCTGCCAAACCAAGAAACGCGCTAAAGACATCGTTCGACAGCATCCGCCCACGTGTGGTCAGCCGGATCCAATCTTCCTCGCACTCCAGCAGGCCGTCACTGCAGAGCTCCTGGACGACCTTCTCGAACGCCGCCACTGCCTCTGCCCCAAATTCAGCCCCGAGCACCGCCAGGTTGAGCCCAGCATTCAGCCGCAGTCCGAGGAACCATGCCTCCTCAAGCTCCGCCGCGCGGCTCACCAGCGTTGTCTCCCGCTCACTGCTCCCCACCACGTAGCTCGCAAGGTCATCTGTCATTCCCCATCGCACCACCCCGCCGCTCACGGTCCGCAGCATTGAGTGCGCGTCCAACCCCAGGCCCAGGTAGAGCTCCCGCTGCCAATACCGCCGGTTGTGCCGCGACTCCGATCCCTCGCACGCAAAGTTCGAGATCTCGTACTGGCGCAGCCCTTGCATTTCCAGAAACGCACATCCGGTTTCGTACATCGCTGCGATGGCGTCATCGTGCGGCACCAGCCCCGCACCGTAACGTGCCCCGCTGCCGAGCAGCTCGCGGCCAAGTCGCGAGTCCTCGTCCACCTCCAGCGTGTAAAGGCTGGCGTGATCGACCCCGCTAGCCGCCAGCACCTCCAGCGACTCCCGCCACGACGCGCCTGTCTGGTATGGCAATCCAGCGATCAGATCGGCATTCACGTGCGCGATGCCTGCATCGCGCAAGCGGCGAATATCCGCGAGCGCCGTCTTCCGCGTATGCAGCCGCCCAGTAGCCGACGCCTCCCGGTCCACGAACGACTGCACCCCCAAGCTCACCCGGTTGACCCCGACCCGGAGCATCGCCTCCAGGAACGCATCGTCGATCTGCCCCGGCGCGCACTCCACCGTGACCTCAGCCCCGGGCGCGACCGCGAATTGCTCCCGCACCCCTGCAAAGACCCGCTGGAGCAGCTCCGGCGCGAGCGTGCTGGGGGTGCCACCGCCCAGATACACACTGCCGGCAATCCGCGGCAACACGGCCCCGCTCTCCTCTGCGAGCGTTCCGCTCTCGCGCAGATCTTGACAGATCCGCTCGGCATAGCGCACATGCTGCCCGCTCCCGTATACGCCGGAGGCGAAGTTGCAGTACGTGCACTTCGACCGGCAAAAGGGTACCGAAATGTAAATTCCCAGAGTCCCCTGCTGTGCGTCCACCATCATTCCCTAGTGTTCCACCGCTCAACGTAAAATAGAAGCAGAGCTCATGGCCGACCCTGAGAAGAACGCGGAAAAAGAGAAGAACGCGAAGAAGCCTGCGCAGCACGAGGAAGACGTCGTCGGCAAGGCCTATGACGGCCGGCTGATGCGCCGACTAATACGGTACCTGCGTCCCTACAAGTGGCAGGCCGCCATCTCCCTGATCGCCATTCTCATCAAGGCTGGAGCGGACATTCTCGGTCCGTACCTAACCAAGGTGGCGGTTGATCGCTATCTCACCTCGGATGCAGGGAGCCGCCAGCATCTGCCCTATCTGGCCAGGCACCTAAGCCCCAACGCGGCCACAGGCATTACGCAGATTGCGCTGATCTACCTCGGCGCGCTCTGCTTATCGTATGTACTTGAGTTCGTCCAAACCTACCTGATGCAATGGACGGGCCAGAAGATCATGTACGACATGCGCTCGGAGATCTTTCGTCACATCCAGCGCATGCACATCGGCTTCTTCGATCACAATCCTGTGGGCCGCCTCGTCACCCGGCTCACCTCGGATGTGGATGCGCTGAACGAGATGTTTACCTCGGGCGTCTTCGCGATTTTTGAAGATGTCTTCGTGCTGGCCGGCATTGTTGCGGTTATGCTGCGAATGAGCTGGTGGCTGGCGCTGATCTCGTTCGCGGTTTTGCCCTTTATCTTTATGATTACACGGGTCTTCCGCACGCACGTGCGGGACTCCTACCGGCGCATACGGACAGCCATCGCGCGCATCAACTCATTCACGCAGGAGCACGTCAGCGGCATGAATGTGGTGCAGCTTTTTGGTCGCGAAACGCGTGCTTTCAGTGACTTTAAGGCGGTAAATGGGCAGCATATGGAGGCATTTAAGGATGCCATTCTGGCCTATGCCCTGTACTACCCGGCGGTCGAGCTGCTCTCTTCCGTAGCCATCGCGCTCACCATCTGGCTGGGCGGCCGGGGGGTCCTGCGCGGCGCTGTCACCCTAGGCGTGCTGGTCGCGTTTATCCAATACGCGCAACGGTTCTTCCGCCCCATCCAGGATCTGAGCGAGAAATACAACATTCTGCAGGCGGCCATGGCCGCGAGTGAGCGCGTCTTCAAGCTGTTAGACACTCCGCCTGAGATCAACTCCCCGGCGGCGGCACAGATCAGCTCCCGCGCCGGCCGCATCGAGTTCCGCGATGTCTGGTTTACCTACGGACGTCTCACGCCGGAGGATCTTGCCGCCATCGCCCAGGCCGCGCCTGCGGACCTGGAAGCCATGTCGGTGGAGTGGATCCTGCGCGGCGTCTCCTTCGTCATCGAACCAGATCAGACTGCCGCCATCGTCGGCCACACCGGCGCGGGCAAGACGACGATCATCTCGCTGATGATGCGCTTCTACGATGTCCAGCGCGGACAGGTGCTGATCGACGGCGTGGACGTGCGCGACCAGGACCTTACCTCGCTCCGCCGCTATTTCGGTGTGGTCCTTCAAGACCCGTTTCTGTTCTCCGGTACTATCGCGGAGAACATCCGACTGGGCACTGCTTCTATCACCGATGACCGCATGGAACGTGCAGCCGACGAGGTCAACGTTGGCGATTTCATCCGATCGCTGCCCGGCGGCTTTAACGAGCCGCTCCGTGAGCGCGGCGCCGGCCTCTCCACCGGCCAGAAGCAGCTCATCAACTTCGCGCGTGCGCTGGCGCATGACCCCCGCATTCTGATCCTGGATGAGGCGACCTCCTCGGTTGACACCGATACCGAGCTCCGGGTTCGCTCCGCGCTGGACCGCATGATCACCGGCCGTACCTCCGTCGTCATCGCCCACCGACTGTCTACCGTGCAGCGTGCCGATGTCATCCTGGTCATGCACAAAGGTCAACTGCGCGAGATGGGCCCCCACCAGGAGCTGCTGGGATTGCACGGCCTCTACTGGAAGCTCTACCGGCTACAGTACCGCGACCAAGAGTTCACCCAGCCGTCGCTCTCCGGGCCTACTTCCGAAGCAAACCTGGTCGATGGACCTCTGGATGCCTCGCTGGCACTCGGGACGGATTAAACTTACTCATCACCGACGAGGCGCCCACCGAGTTCCTTCAAGTACCTCACGTGTTCCCCAACTTCCGACAAGCCGACTTACGAGGACTAATTCGGATCGACAAAGCACAATGTTTCTTGCCGCTCGATGTGCACCTTTACATCGAGTTCGTCTAGGATGGCCGTCACGGGTATTTGCGCAAGTTCTTTAGGCTCGACCTTGTGAAGTCCGCCGCCATATACCCGGCCCTCGGATAGCAGCTGCGCCGGAGTAATCCGCTGCAACGCCTCAAAAATTTGCCCGTAGAGGTCTGGGTGCTGTTTCAGGGCTTGAAGAAGAGTGCCTTTCGGGTAGAGCAGCAGGTACACGTTGTGGGCCGTTGCCTGTGATCGGTTCCAGATGAATCGGAACGGATTTTTCCCTCCGCGCGAACGTCCCATATAGGTGCAAAGGAACGGAGCCGGAGGGCGCTGCTCCTGGGAGTACCATGGCTCGCGCCGACTGGCGAGATAGCTTTCAGCAATTTTCTGCTCTCTGCCGATCTGCAAATAATTATGAAAGCAAGGCCACTTGGTCTCGATGCACTCTTCAGGTTCTACCGAATCGAGAAGAAAAAGCCTAGGAGATAGGTTTGGTGTACCGTCAGGAAGCGCATTAACAACATCGGTCGTCAGATAACGAGGTCCTGGGAGGATGGGCTTTAATGCGTGAGTAGGAATTTGCCACTCGTGGATTAGGTCTTCATTCAGGATGAAAAATCCGTTCGAACCGGTGGCAAGCCCACGCTTGATGGAAAAAATATCTCCAAGTGTCAGCCCCGCTGTTTCGTCGATGGTCGTTGTTTCGGGAAACCGCGTCCATTTTCGGGAGCGCCGCAGTGTATCGAGCGAGACATGAGCCTCGGTTCGGGGATCATCAATAGAGCCTGCAAATGAGAATCGCGCTGTATGTCCCGCCGGCGGGGGAGCTTTGCGGAACACCACGACGGCTGAAGAAACCAACGCATCCGAAAACTGGACGTCGGTCGGGCAGAAGCGATGTATATGGAGCAGCGTGACACGGTCGGTCAGATAGCGGCGTATGGTGAGACCATAATTCACGTCCATGAATTCGGACGGAATTAGCCAGATACCAAGCCCCTGCTCTTGCATCCACTCGTGGCAAAGCAGCAGGAAATAGCAGTACAGGCCAGCAAGGCCGCTGATTTCAAGCCGCAGCGACTCCGCAAGACGCGTCTTCAGGCGGTCTTTCTCCGAGGTCGCCATGTGGTGATGGCGTACGTACGGCGGATTGGTGAGCACAAAATTGTAGAGCGGTTTCGGGGATTGCCGCGTAAAATCTGCTTCGAGTACCTCTAGCCCCTCTTTGTTCCATAATTCCCGTGCTGTTTCCGCAAAAAGAGGATCGATTTCGATTCCAGCGGAGTGTTGTATCTGATTCCTGGGGAAGGTTTGCAGCAGAGCTGAAAAGAACGAACCGGTCCCAATCGCTGGGTCTAGGAAGCGAACAGGATTCGTGTCAAGGAGTGTCTGCGCATAACGCGTGAGGCTGAGCGCCAGTTCCGGCGGTGTGGCAAACTGGCCGAGTTTGTTGCGCTCCAGCGCAGTCTTCAGCAGGTCAAGGCGTACCTGTTCTTCCTGCCTACGCACTTCGATGCTGTGTGTAACAACCGTTATCATGCCTGCCTCAAATGCCTAGCCGTTCGAGATCCGATGTGCGGTGTTCCCAAATCCAGTCTATGCCCTCTGCCGCCTCATACCCGAGATAGGCAGCATCGAAGTAGCCACACAGGAATAGCACAAAAACAACCTGCTCTCCATATGTAGCTTTCAGCTGATTGATTTTGGTCGCCTCCTCTTTCCGGCGTTTATTGACGTTCGTGAAGTCACCGGCTGATTTCGCCTCAATGAGAAGCGGCAGATGCGGCAGTTTGGCATTTTTTGGCTGAATGACCGCATCGACGGGAATGCGTACCGTTTTGGTGTCGTCTTTGGAAGGCCTCACCATTACATTCAGGCGGAAGCTGAACGTGCCGGGTTCCATTTCGATGATCGGTGTCGCAGGCGGGTGTGGTTTATGTTTGTAACCTTTCGCGACGAGGTGCTGTTCGATGAGACCAAGCTGCCGTTTCTCTTGGGCATTGCGGACAATGGGCTCGGCAACGGCTCCACAAAGACGATCGGCGACGATGGTTGAGGACCGGTAGCGTTCTTCTTCACTTGGCCGGCGCTTTCCTTCCAGCCAGGGAAAAATGTCCACATCAAGCATCTTCGTGAGAACGGAGGAGATCTTGCCCAGATGGTCCAAGATGAGCTCCTCGGCCAGCTTGGGCGGGATCGTGCCCTTTTCCATTCGCCCGACAAAGTTTTTGCTGGAATTGGCAAGCCCTATGAGCCGGTCACGGGCAAGTGGTGGGCAGGTAGACATTCGGAGCATCGGCAGGATACCAGGAGTCGCTTTTATGACATCAGGTGTTATCGCCGTCAAGTCGTCGGTGCGAAGTAGCCCTTGTTGTACATCCTCGATCGTCCGCTTCCGCGTATCGCGGTAAGCCTTTGGTGCAAATTGGGTGAACCATTGATTGAATTGATCGACTGAGGCACGAGTGTCCGCCTTCCAAAGTTGTGGCTTGTCGGCATTGATAAGCATGGTTTCTTTGTAGCAATCGACGACAGGATTGCAACTTCGCTACTCCTACAATTTCCATAATGCGTTGCCATCCGTCGTCTCGCGGCAAAGTTAGCGAGGCCAACGGTATGTATATAGCCTACCGTGGTAAAGGCACCGAAGTGAGTGGCTTATCGACAGCGGATCGAGTCGGTAACGCTAAACGCGCTTCCGTTGATCGATCAAAGGACTGCCACATGGTCGCTTTTGGTGATGTATCTACTAATTGGCAGGAATCCGGATTCGGCGAGGTAATTCACCAACGATCCTAGTTCCTGGGAAGGGACGACTCCTTGGATCGGTGATCGTCAGAGCGTTCCCCCTTCGCACTGAACTGCTTGTGACTCATCGTCCGTGGCATGATCAAGATATGTCTGGACCGGAAGGGATCGCGCTCTCAAATAAGATGACAGTGAAGGCTCGGTCGCAGGGGCGGCCGGTCTTCTTCCTTTCGGCGGGCGAGGCTTCGGGTGAGCACTATGGGGCTCTGCTGATCGAGGCCATTCGCTGCCTTGCCCCTGATGCCAGCTTCTTTGGCCTGGGCGGGGAGCGTATGGCGGCGCTGGGTTTTCGGGCGGTGGTGCGGGCTGAGGACGTGGCGCACATGGGCATCACCGAGGTGATTCGCCACGCTCCCTACATCTATGGCCAATACCAAAAGCTCAAGCGTTCGATCGCTGTCGAGCGGCCCGACCTGGCCATCCTGATCGATTTTCCCGACGTGAACCTCCGGCTAGCCGAAGAGCTCTCCCGCCTCGGTGTCCCCGTCGTCTACTTCGTCTCACCGCAGCTGTGGGCGTGGAAGAAGCGCCGCATCCTGCGGGTGCAGCGGTACGTGACGCGCATGCTGGTGATCTTTCCCTTTGAGGAGCCGTTCTATCGCGAACGCGGCGTTTCGGCAGAGTTCGTCGGCCACCCGCTGGCCGACATCGCTGCGCCGACCGTCTCGCGACAAGAGTTTGCCAGCCAGCATGGGCTCGATCCTGAGAAACAATGGATCGGATTGCTGCCCGGAAGCCGTATCAAAGAGGTGAGGCTAAACCTGCCCGAGATGCTCCGCGCCGCCGCGATGCTTGGCCCTGGCTACCAATGTCTGCTGCCGGTGGCGCCGACGCTCGCGCGCGCAGCGGTAGCGGCCTACCTGCCCTCAGGCAGTCCGGTCCACCTGGTCTCGGACGCCCGTGCCACGCTCCACCATACGCGCGCGTCGGTCGTGGCCAGCGGCACCGCTACCGTGGAGGCGGCGCTGATCGGCAATCCATTCGTCGTCGTCTACCGGCTCTCCCGCCTTTCGCATGCCATCGCGAAGCGCGTCGTGACCGTACCGCATGTTGCTATGGTCAATCTGATCGCTGGCCGACGGCTGGTTCCGGAGCTGATCCAAGATGACTTTACCGCCGCCAACATCGTCAAAGAATTGAGCCCGCTAGTCGAGAGTCCGTCACAGAAGAATCCGCTACTCCAGGAGACCCCGCAGCGCACCCGCATGATCGAAGGTCTAACCCAGATCCGGCATCTGCTCCGCCTCGGCCACTCCGATGCCGTACAGTCCGGCACCGTACAGTCCGGCGCCGCACAGTCCGATGCCGCACACGCTGCAGGCGATACCGCCATCGAACGCGTTGCCCGCATCGCCCTTGGCCTCCTTTCCCCAGCCGCATCCAACCTGATCGAGCCTCCATCGCTTGAACCTAAGCCGAGCCAGCTAACCCGATGACCCTCCGCGCCGCGCAACTCTATCGCTCCCTTACCCTGACGAGCATCGCCGCCTTCCTACTTCTGGCTGGCCCGTACCAGCTTCATGCTCAGCAGCCCTCGAAGCCCACCATCCAGGTCACCGGCTACGCAATCGACGCGGAGCTTGAGCCCGCCGACCACACCCTGCGCGCCACCACCCGCGTCACCTTTACGGCGCTCGACAATGTGGACACGGCGGTCTTCGACCTCCACAGCGCGCTCAAGGTAAGCCGCATCACCGATGCGCATGGTAAGACGCTGAGCGCCGAGCGCGGCGCCAACTCGACCATTCGCGTCACCCCGGGGGCGCCGCTCGCCAAAGGCGAATCCGCCACCTACACCTTTGTCTATGACGGCACGCTCTCCGGCACGGAAGATAGCCCGGTCGAGGGTTTGAAGCTCGCCGTCGTCACCGACCCTATCAGCTACCTGCTTTACGCTGGCCGCTGGTTCCCCACGGTCGGCTATCTTACCGATCGCTTTACCGCCGATATTACGGTCAAGATCCCCGCGGGCTACAAGGTCATCGGCAGTGGGTCGACCGGAGCTGCTCATTCGGTGAGCGCGGGCGGTCACACGCTCCAGCAATACGACTTCCGCTGGGACAAGCCCGGCTTCCCCGGCACGATCATTGCGGGCAAGTTCGGCGACCCGGCGCAGGTCGCTGGCACGGCGAACATCCGTGTCTTCACCACGGAGCCGCACCAATCCAGCGCTGCTCCCTATGCGGAAACCGCCTCGAAGGAGTTTTCCTTTTTCAGCGACACCTTTGGGGGCGCCGAGTCACCTCGCCTGAATATCGTCGAGCTGCCGGATGACACCGTGCCCGCCTACTGGGCGCCGGAGATCGCGGCCATCAGCGGTGCGCGCATCGCGGATCGCAATAACTATCGCCTGCTGGCCAACACCATCGCCCACCAGTGGTGGGGATCGGAGGTTTCGCCGGCCACGCTGAACGATGCCTGGATCACGAACGGGATGTCGCGCTACGGCGAGCTGATGTATGTCGAGGAACTCGCCGGAAAGCAAGCGCTGCAGCAGGCGGTCGCGGATGTCTCGGCCGGGGCGCTGGCTTATGACACCATCCCGCTCACGTCAGCGGGGCGGCTCGATCCCTTCTCGCCGCAGTTCCAGTCCATGACGCTGGAGAAGGGCGCAACCGTCTTCCACATGCTGCGCTGGGAGATCGGCGACGACGCCTTCAAGAAGACCTTGCAGACGCTGCTCACGGAGCATAAGGACGGGGCTGTTCGGACAGCGGACTTGGAGAAGACAGCCGAAGCACAATCGCAGCAGCAGTTGGCCGCCTTCTTTGCTCAGTGGCTCGATGGCACCGGCGCTCCGCAGTTCATGGACAAGTACACCGTCTATCGCCTTGGGAACGGCACGGGCTTCCGCACCATCGGCGAGATTCAGCAGGACCTGGACCTCTTCCGCATGCCGGTCGAGCTCAGTGTGCAAACCGAAGGCAAGACGGAGACCAAGCGCATTGAGGTCGTCGGGACGGATTCGCAATATGTGATCGATACCTTTGGCATGCCGCGCAAGATCGCTATCGATCCCGACAACTGGATCCTCAAGAACACGCCCGACCTGCAGGTGCGGGTCTCCATCCTCCGCGGACAACAATTGCTGGCGCAGGGCGACTTGGTTGGCGCTCTTGCCGAGTACCAGAAAGCGCTGACCGCAAATCCCGCCAGCTCGCTAGCGAACTACCGCATCGGCGAGGCGCTCTTTAATCAGCGCAATTATCAGGCCTCGGCGAACGCGTATCGCGATTCTCTCCGCGGTGACGACGAGCCGAAGTGGACTGAAGTGTGGAGCCACATCCAGCTCGGGAAGATCTTCGACGTGACCGGCCAGCGCGACCGCGCAGTGAATGAATATCGCCAGGCCGTGCAGACCAACGACAACACTCAGGGCGCGGTAAACCAGGCCAGGGTGTATCTGCAGAAGCCGTATCAGCGTGAAGAGACCGCGCCGTAAAGGTGCGGCAGCGTTAAGCTTCACGGAAAGCTTCGAGTACTGGGCTATCAGTTTTTGCTATTGCCGAATATGTACGCCGACGTACCAGTAACAACCGCCTGCTGTAACTTGAGGTTCTGAGCTTTTCCGGGGCGGAAGTGTAACCTGCTCTGGCTTTTGTCGTCACAAAAGAGGCGTATTCGCGGACCCGGCTATGGAGAAGGATATCCCGGTGAACTCGAAAGATGCGGACCCGCAAGCAACAGAGGAAGTCTTTGACCGGCAATCCGGTCCGGCACTCCAATCGGCCGTTGAGCAGCCGCCCGTGGTCAGCGACGGAAGCGCAGATACAGCGGACATACCTCCTGAGTATAAGGACCAGTTTCCAGTGCTCCGAAAGAAGCACGATCTCGCCTCGCGCTGGATGCACTGGATCAATTTCCCGCTGCTGGGGATCATGATCTGGAGTGGACTGATGATCTATTGGGCTGACTCCGACCCGGACGGCGCGCACGCCCATGAGGTGTACCGGATCGGCGTTGGATCGTGGACGCTGCTGCGCTTCTTTCCTGACTGGTTCTATGCGAAGTTGCACCTTCCATTCATGCTGGCGGAGGGGATGGGTTGGCACTTTTTCTTTATGTGGCTGTTCGCGATCAACGGTCTGATCTATGTCGTATATACACTCATCTCCGGCGAGTGGAGAGATTTGGTGCCGGATCGGTACTCCCTCGTCGAGGCGGTGCAAGTAACGCTGCACGACCTACACCTAAGCAAGTATTGCCCGCCTGCGAAGAAGTACAACGGAGCGCAAAAGATCGCGTACACCGCGATTATTCTGGCCGGCGCTGGCTCCCTTGTGACCGGAGTTGCGATCTATAAGCCTACGCAGCTCCACCTGCTGACGACGCTGCTAGGCGGTTATGAGTTTGCGCGTTTTCTGCACTTCTGGCTGACGATAGGATACGTGGTCTTCTTCGTGATTCACGTGGCGCAGGTAGCCCGGGCCGGATGGAACAACTTCCGGAGCATGATCACTGGGTACCAGCTGGTCCCCTCGACGAGGACTGAGGAGAAACACTCCTGATGCGCGAGCACGAAGCGGTGCATGAAGACACGGTGGTGCGGGGAGAGGCGGCGCGGGCTGAGATGCGCAAGCGGTCGCGCCGCGACTTCCTGATCGCCGGTGTGGCCGTCGTGGGTGGCTACGCTGCTTGGCGTGCGATCGATCATGCAAAGCCGGTGGACGAGCTGCAATCTCCCTTACGCGAAGCCGAGCAGTTCAATGCTGCCGTATCGAGACGGGTGCTGGGAGATCGCGCACTGGCGCCGACCTTTCCCCTCAAAGACGCGGTTCAGGATGTGCGGGTGAACGGAGACATCGGTATCGATCCGGCGCTCGATCTGAACCACTGGAGGCTGCAGGTGGTCGGTCTGCACGTGCCGGCATCCGGTGCTCAATCCGTGAAGGATGTGAACTCCTGGAAATATCAGGACCTCGCCGCGCTGGCTGAGCAGGCCGACAATACGGACGCGTTGTTGGACGATCAAGACGACTCCAAGGCGGCGCCCGAGCCCGGCTTGCTGCTGAGCATGGCCGAGCTGCGGACTCTGCCACATGTCGGAATGACGACGCAGCTGAAGTGTATCGAGGGCTGGAGTGAAATCGTGAACTGGGGTGGGGTGCGGATGCGTGACTTCATCGAACGCTATGTGCCGGCGGCCGGAGCCAAGTACGTGGGGCTAGAGACGCCGGACCAGCAATACTATGTCGGGCTCGACTACGCCGACGCGGTGCATCCGCAGACACTGCTGTGCTACGAGATCAACGGCCAGCCGCTCAGCCGGGAGCATGGGGCGCCGCTCCGGCTGGTCACGCCCTTGAAGTATGGAATCAAGCACATCAAGCAGATCGGCAGGATCAGTTTCACCGATCAAAGAGCAAGAGACTACTGGGCGGAGAATGGATATGACTGGCATTCTGGGCACTAGAAATGGTTTCATTTATAGCTGAAGAGTGGGGGAGAGTTACAAGTTCCGCTTTGCGGAAAGCTCTACCTTACGAGGCGAGCCGATGGAGTTATGAGACTACTTCTTAGCAATCACACACGAATTTTAGGGTTTTCCAGCTTTCTCTTTGCGCTTCTGCAGACCCTGTGCCCAGCAGTCATCGCCATCAGTGGCTTGCGCGTAATTATCGGTCTAACCGCGCTTGCGGGCGCGGCCGGTACAGATGCCCCCGCGCACGGCTGGCATGCGGATGCCATCCGAATCCCGATCATGATTCTCGCTCTGCTCGGGGCTTGCCTGAACCTCTTCGTAGTCTGGCAGATCCGGCGATTGCGCAAGCGGCCTGCCTCGCAGTGGCGGCTCGGGCCAATCCCGAAAGAGAAGCTAAGCTCGGAGCGGCTACAGATCACGCTCGCTGTGCTGACATTTGTCTGCCTGGGCGCAGAGTGGTGGACCCACGGCATCATCCATCACGTGCACTCGTAGTTTGTCTCTGTTTCTGATACAGATAGGATTTGATAGATAAAAGACGGCCTCGCCGGCTCACTCCCCTGTCTCCGGTTCGGCATTTTCCAGTTCCCCGGCCGCTCGTTCGAGTTCGTCCGAGATACGCGTGTGTAGCCGCTCGCTGTACCCGACGGGAAGTTCAAAGACACGGTCGTCCCCCACAAGGATCAGAATGTTGTGCACTGAATCGAGAATCGCGGAGCAGATCTCGCAGTGCTCCAGATGAGTCTGAATGTGTTGCCGGAGTTCGGCGTCGACAGAACCATCGATGAAGTCCGAGATGTAGTTCCAGACGTGTTTGCAGCTGATCCTCATCTCTTGCCTCTCAAGAAGGAGGGCCAGCGGCGACGGGGTGAAGCAATATTTTTAAGATAGGGAGCAAGTTTCTTTTGAAGGAACATCCGCGCCCGATGCAGGCGAACCTTGACTAGCCCGGTGGAGATGCCCAACATGCCCGCGATAACGTCGAGTGAGAGCTCATCTCTGTCACGCAGGATGAAGACCTCACGATAGGTAGCTGGCAGGTCCTGAATCGCTTCTTCTATCTTCGCGGCAAGCTCTTTGTTCTCCAGTGCTTCCAGGGGAACCTCGCGCCAGTCGGTCAGGAAGGCAGGCGTATAGTCTCCGCCCTCGAGCGACATCTCATCCAGCGATTCTAGATTCATCCTGTTCACCTTGCGGAGATGCCCTCGAGCTTCATTCATGACGATAGACACCAGCCACGTGCTGAACTTGGAGTCCCCGCGAAAACTGGCAAGAGCGCGGTAGGACTTCACGATAGATTCCTGAGCCACGTCTTCGGATTCGGCCCCGTTTTTCAGCACAGCATATGCTGTGAGATATACGATTCTCTCGTAGGGCCGGATTAACTCGTGAAACAGGTCGCGTTCGCCATTCAGAATGCGGCTGATGAGCTCTCGTTCTACTATCGCTTGGTCCGTCATCGAGCGTGCTGAGTTGTCTTGCCGTACATAATCGATTCCGTTCTCAATCGTCAGCTCCTGGGCTACTCCGTTCGATCAGCCGCGCACCTCCGTGGCTCTTGCGCTCTGACAAGGGGGTGCTGATGGTCCCCCACGCAAGAGTACGTGCTCACGGCTGCACCTTCTGTCTTAGGCTGCCATTCGATGAAGAAAATACACGCAAGGTTACAGGGGGATGAGCGCTCGCCGAAGGATCTGTCACAGCTCAGTGGGTTCGGTGAACATCTGCCTCGATACTGCAAAGTAGTAGGGCTAATAAGCTCCTCTTGCTGTAACCTCCGCTCCGGAAGCGGCTCCTATTACCCGGTATGAGCGCTCAGCTAGGTGCTAAACCAGGAGAAATAACCAGGAGAAATTATGAAGACCAAGCGTTTCGCTTCAATGTTAGTTGCAGCTGCGGGCATCCTGCAGATGGGTTTGCCGGCCTTCGCTCAGGATTCCACGCAGAACAACCAGCAACAAAGCCAAGACTCCATGAAGCATGACTCGATGAAAAAAGATTCCATGAAGAAGGATTCTATGAAGCACGATGCCATGGCGAACGACAAGGCTTCCGGCAAGAAGATGAAGCACAAGAAGTCAAAGGGTTCGATGAAACAGGATCAGATGAAGGGGAATCAGCAGCCTCAGTAGCCTGATGCCTATTTGGAATGCAATTACGCAGCTCTTAGAAACAGGACCGCAATCCCGCAGATGAAATTGAGCCTGATCTGGTCCGGTCCTGTTGATTCCTGTAACCGTTAGCAGCCACAATGCAGCGAAGGTAAACTCAAGCGCTGCCCGGGCTAATGAGTACCGGACGGGGTATCAGGCAGACTGGTGGAGAACGCAACATCGACCGAATACAATCGGTGTGAGGGAGAAGCTACCCAAGCCTCTCGAGATTGCGGTCATGCTCTATAGCCATACAGTTCGCGGCGTAAAGCACTCTTTTGCGGACCTGCGAACGCTGCTGGCAAAGTCCTCGCCGTTGCGTTCGGGCGACCAACTTGCCGGCCTCGCAGCGGCGGACGCGGAGGAGCGCGCGGTTGCGCAGATGACTTTGTCCGAGCTTCCGTTGGGCGCCTTTCAGAATGAAGCTGTCGTTCCATATGAAAGCGATGCGGTCACGCGGCTGATCTTTGACACGCAAGACAAGTCTGCACTCGCGCCGATTGCTGGCCTCAGCGTGGGCGAGTTGCGCGATTGGCTGCTCTCAGACGAAGCCACCGGCGAGCGCATTGCGGAACTGGCAGCCGGGATGATGCCGGAGATGGCTGCGGCGGTTTCCAAGCTGATGCGGGTACAAGACTTGATTTATGTGGCGCGGAAGATCTCTGTGGTGACACGATTCCGGACGACGGTCGGTTTGCCAGGGCGGCTTTCGACCCGGTTGCAACCGAACCACCCGACAGACGATCCGGTTGGCATCGCCGCGAGCATGCTGGACGGTCTGCTGCTTGGTTCTGGCGATGCGGTGATTGGCATAAATCCGGTCTCGGATAACGTGGCCACCGTGACCTTGCTGCTGCGGCTGATGGACCATGTGCGGGTGTGCTATAGCATCCCGACGCAAAGCTGCGTGCTGGCCCACATCACCACGCAGATGGAAGCGATGCGGCAGGGCGCGCCACTCGACCTGCTCTTTCAGTCGATTGCCGGAACGGAGATGGCCAATGCCTCTTTCGGTATCAGTCTGGCTCTGCTTGGCGAAGCGCATGTGATGGCCAGAGAGCTGAAGCGCGGCGGCATTGGTGGCGAAACGGGCGGCGAAAGCATCTTCTATTTCGAGACGGGACAAGGCAGCGCACTTTCCGCAGGCGCGCACCACGGCGTGGACCAGCAGACGCTGGAAGCCCGGGCGTATGGAGTTGCGCGGCATTACCGGCCAATGCTGGTCAACACGGTGGTTGGCTTTATCGGCCCAGAATATCTCTACGATGGAAAACAGATTCTCCGCGCCGGGCTCGAAGACCATTTCTGCGGCAAGCTGCTTGGATTGCCGATGGGATGCGACATCTGCTACACCAACCACGCCGAAGCCGACCAGGACGACATGGATGCGTTGTTGACTATGCTGGGCGCGGCCGGAGTGAACTACATTATGGGAGTGCCCGGCGCCGACGACATTATGCTGAACTACCAGAGCACTTCGTTCCATGACGCCCTGTATGTGCGCCAGCTGCTTGGACTGCGGCCAGCGCCGGAGTTTGAGGCATGGCTGGCAAGCGATGCGTGCCGGCGGCTCAACTCAATAGGACAGCCCGCGGCCCTGCTGCCTGCGTAGGGTCCCCCGCATGAGCGACGAGATCTTGGCTATCCCGGAACAGAAGACCGGCTTGGGCGATGGGTTGCGACGCTATACCTCCGCGCGCGTTTCGCTGGGTCAGGCCGGTCCGGCCATACCAACACGCGAGCAGCTCCGCTTCCAGCTTGATCATGCCCTTGCCCGCGACGCCGTTCACGCGCGGCTGGATGGGGCTGCATTGCTGAAGGAGCTGCGGGAGAGGCACATGAAAAGCTTTGGGCTGCGGAGCAAGATTGTCGGCCAACCCGGGCAGGACGACCGCCAGGTTTACCTGCGCCGCCCGGACCTGGGCCGCTGCCTGCATCCAGATTCCGCGCAGTTGTTGCAGCAGTTTTCTGCACATACTCCGGAGAGACCGGATGCCGTCTTCGTGATTGCCGACGGTCTCTCCGCGCTGGCAGTGGAACGCCATGCGCTTCCCTTGCTGGATGCAACGATGGGATCTCTCAATACGGCGGAGTGGCGTCTGGGGGCGGCGTGCGTTGTTAGCCAAGGCCGCGTGGCCATCGGGGATGAGATCGGGGCGCTGCTCCAGGCAAAACTTGCCGTCATACTGATCGGGGAGCGTCCCGGCCTAAGCGCACCGGACTCGCTCGGCGTCTACATAACTTGGGACCCACGCCCGGGCCGGACGGACGCGGAGCGTAACTGTATCTCCAACATCCGTCATGAAGGCCTGAGCTATGCGGAAGCGGCGCAGCGGATTCTCTTCTACATGAACGGAGCGAAACGTCTTCAAGGCACGGGTGTCGCACTGAAAGAAAATGCGCTGCTGTCTCTACCAGCGAGTTAGTTTCCCGGCGGAGCACACAGCTTTAGCAAGAGTTCATCGGACATGCGGTGAACTGAAACTTTGGCAACTCTTCGACAGCTTTGCGCAAAGCCTGCTCCCATTTTGAATGAATGGTATTTAGCTCAGGATCGTCAGCGGCGAACTGCCGGTATTCATCGATCGAAAGGCGATCGTTGCGGTAGCAAACAATCTCAATTGGTGGCCCCACGGTCACGTTCGACCGCATCGTTGCGTCGAACGATAGGAGCGCGTACATGCTCGCGACTTCCAGGCTCGAGGTACTGTATACAATACCTCGGTCAAGGATCGGCCGGCCATACTTGCATTCGCCGAGCTGCAGATACGGTGACTCACGCGTGGCGCTGATTGGGTTTCCTTGCGGATAAATCAGATAGAGATTGCAAGCCTCGCCCTTCACCTGTCCGCCGAGAATCAGGTGAATGTTGAAGTTGTAATCATCCTTCTCGAGCGCATTGCGATCCATCTCCGAAACGCGGCGCACACAATTCCCCACGGCCCTCGCTGCTGCGTAGAAAGACTCTGCCTTGGCCAGCCCCTCGCCTGAGTTAAATTCTTCCGTCAGCAGAGTCAGCACCGATTGGGTCAGAGACAAGTTACCGCTTACCAGGATGACAAACGCCCGCTCGCCAGGCTGCACAAAGGTATACAACTTGCGCGCAATGTTCACCTGGTCGGAACCCGCATTGGTCCTTGAATCGGATGCCATGATCAGACCTTCGTGAGTCATGATCCCTACGCAATATGTCATCGTTTCGCTCCACTCTTCTTTCCCCTGATGCTAAACCTTCTGACGACTTCGCCATCTTCTGTTAAATTCACAGAATCCTCATTGTGCCGCCACACGGACCGGCGGGCCGCCGGCTCTAAAGCCGTCTTCGTTTTAGCCGCAGGTTTCACTCTTCTTTGTGAAAGGTTGGCCTTTGCGCATGCTGATTCGACTTGGGTACGATATCGGATTCTCTCTCCCCTCACCGACTGCAATGGTGGCCATGCTGCACGTGCACCCATCGCGAGTCGCAGACCTGCGCGCGCCAGATCTGCTGGCGACCGAGCCCGCGGTGAAACTCTCTGCCTATGTAGACACGTTTGGGAACAGGTGCACCCGGTTCACCGCCCCGCAAGGGCTTTTGCACTTGATGGGAGCAACCTTGATCGAGAGCTCAGAAAGTGCAGACCCGATGGACCCAGCTGCCGCTGAGCATCCTGTCGAGGAGCTGCCAAATGAGGTTCTGCAATATCTTCTGAGCAGCCGCTACTGCGAAGTGGATTCCCTATCAAACATCGCGCTTGATCTGTTTGGAGGCGTTGCTCCGGGTTGGGCGCGCGTAGAGACGGTCTGCAACTGGATCAACGCCCGCGTCACCTTCGGCTATCAGCATGCGCGCCCAACCAGAACCGCGCTTGACGTATTTGTCGAGCGCATCGGCGTCTGCAGAGACTTCCAGCACCTTGCCGTGACATTCTGCCGCGCCCTCAACATTCCGGCTCGGTATGTAACAGGGTATCTGGGGGACATCGGCGTGCCTCCTGCGGCCACACCGATGGACTTCAGCGCCTGGTTCGAGGTTTACCTTTCCAATCGTTGGTGGACCTTTGACGCACGGCACCGCCATCCACGCATTGGCAGAGTCTTGATGGCCGTTGGACGCGACGCCGCAGACGTCGCTCTTACCACATCGTTCGGGCGAGCAGATCTCCAGCACTTCCAGGTGATCACGGAGACAGCTGATGGGAAGGAATACTAATTCCCAGAAGCTTTAGCGCGGCACTTCTGGCATAGCCTTCCCAGACGAGCTTGCAAGGACACAAACAACGATTCATCTCTGTTCGCATCGGAAGAGACGACTATATGGAAGCCGCCACTCCTGAACCGTTCGCATCTCCGGCACTCAAGGAGTACTTTCTTGACCACGCCTTCGACGAGATGTTCGAAGCGAACGGTACGGTGCGACCCCATTCCCGGCGTCTGCTAGAGGCCTTTTTGCGCTTTCCGCCGGATGACATCCAGCGCCGCAAACAGGCTGCAGATCTATCGTTTCTTACGCAAGGCATCACCTTTACTGTGTATGGCCGCGACGAAGGCACAGAGCGTATTTTTCCTTACGACTTACTTCCGCGCATCATCACCAGCAAAGAGTGGGCGCATATCGAGAAGGGCTTGACCCAGCGTATTACTGCCCTCAATCTCTTTCTCCACGATGTTTATAACGAGGGCAAGATTCTTGCTGACGGCTTTGTGCCACGTGCGATTGTTTATAGTTGCAAGCACTTCAGAAGAGAGATGCGTGGACTGCAGGTACCCAGGAACGTCTACATCGCAATCGCCGGCACTGATTTATTGCGCGTGGGCAGTGGCGAATTCGTAGTACTGGAAGATAATCTGCGAGTGCCCAGCGGCGTTTCTTACATGCTCACCAGCAGGCGTGTAATGAAGCGAACCTTCCCGATGTTGTTTCGCGAGTATGACGTCCGCCCGATCGAGCATTACACGCAGCTGCTGCTCAGCACGCTTAGGTCGCTTGCCCCGGAAGGACGCCCGGAGCCAACCATCGTCTTGTTGACACCCGGAGTCTACAACTCTGCCTACTTTGAGCACACCTACCTGGCACGACAAATGGGCGTGGAGCTTGTCGAGGGGCGGGATCTCGTCACTCACGACAACATCGTCTACATGCGGACTACCTCCGGCCTGCGCCGTGTAGATGTCATTTACCGCCGGGTGGACGACGACTTCATCGACCCGCTTGCCTACCGGTCCGATTCCATTCTCGGCGTTGCCGGGCTGTTCAATGCGTATCGCGCCAAGAATGTAACCCTCGCCAACGCGTTCGGAACCGGGCTGGCCGATGACAAAGCCCTCTATGCCTATGTGCCCGCGATGATCCGCTATTACTTGGGTGAAGATCCGGTTCTGCAAAATGTTGAGACATTCCTGATGACAAATCCGGTGCACCGGCAACATGCGCTCGAGAATATTGACAAATTGGTCATAAAGGCAGTAGGGGAATCCGGGGGCTACGGCATGCTCATCGGCCCCCACAGCACGGTAGAACAATGCAGCGAGTACAAGGCTCGTATAGAAGCAGACCCGCGCAATTACATTGCGCAGCCCACCCTCGACTTCTCCAGAGCGCCATGTCTGCTCGAAGGCGGCATTCAGCCGCGCCATGTTGATTTACGGCCCTATATTCTCTTCGGCGAAAAGGTTTCTATTGTCCCAGGAGGGCTCACGCGTGTGGCCCTGCGCAAGGGCTCGCTCGTTGTAAATTCGTCGCAAGGCGGCGGCAGCAAAGATACATGGGTACTGAACGACTGAGAGGCCATTATGCTTTCTCGCGTAGCAGATAGCTTGTACTGGATGAGCCGCTACCTTGAGCGTGCGGAGCATACGGCACGCCTTCTGGAAGTGAATATGAGTCTCATGCTCGACCGCTCTTCCACCAGCGCGGAACGACGATGGAAGCGTGTTATTGCTGCGCTTGGCAAGCCGGCCGATCTTACCTGGAACGGGGATTTTGACGAGTTGGCGCGCGCACTCACCTTCGACGCGAGCCCTGGCAGCTCCATCACCGCCTGCATAATTTCTGCGCGCGACAACGCCAGGCAGGTGCGTGATGAGATGAGTACGGAGCAATGGCAGCAACTCAATCGCATCTACCATCAGGTCTCTGGGCCGCCGTCAAATAGCGACTCTTACACAAGACTGTCTGACTTTCTCCCGGCAGTCATGGACGGTATGCACCTGTTTCAGGGAATCACAGACACTACGATGAGCCATGGGAAGGGTTGGCAGTTCATCCAGCTTGGCCGCTACCTAGAACGCGCTTCAGCTACAGCAACACTCCTGGCCATTTATCACTCGGAAACGTTCACGGCACCGGAAGAAGCAACTGATGGGCAGCAATACCTCGAGTGGATCGGGCTCCTGCGTTGCTGCACGGCCTTTGAAGCCTATTGCACGGTTTATACGGCTGATCTCACACACGAGCGCGTTCTTGAGTTTCTTCTTCTGAACCGTGAATTTCCGCACTCGGTTCGCTACTCCATCGATGCACTTCGGCAGGCTCTTCTGGCTATACAGCACGGTCGCGCTTCTCAGCCGACAGATGAGCTCGCACGCGTTGCCGGTCGTCTGCAGGCGTCTCTCACTTTCATGGAAATTTCAGAGGTGCTTTCAGAAAATCCCATCGGCTATCTTCGCAAGATCCAGCAGCAGTGCCTGCAAATCCACGAGTTGATCTACCGCCTCTATATCCACTATTCCGTCCAGGCAGCATTGGCTCTCTAAAGGTGAGATCTCATGAGATTTTATGCAATACGTCACCTGACCAACTTTCGTTATACGCACGCAGTAAGTGAAAGCGTGATGGAAACGCGCATGCAGCCGCGCAGTGACAGCAACCAGCGTTGCCTTACCTTCTCTTTATCGGTCAGCCCTCGCTGCCGCGTCTTTTCATATCGAGATCACCTGGGTAATAACATTCAGCACTTCGATATCCCGGGAGAACACTCAGAACTGGTCATCATCGCGGAAGCGATCGTCGAGCAGCAGGACCTTGGCGAAGTACCGGGGTCTCTGGCGCCGAGCGCATGGGAGGAACTCGACTCCGTGCTAGCGAATGGCGACTATTGGGAGATGTTGTTGCCCAGCGAGTTTGCCAAGCCTTCGCCGGCCTTGATGCGATTGGCAGACCGGTTGAACGTGCGCCGCCGTGACGACCCACTCTCACTTCTGCGTGAATTGAACACTGCTCTGTACAACTATTTCAGTTACGTCCGCCGCAGCACACGCGTCGACTCTCCAATCGATGAAGCTATTGAAACGGGGCAGGGTGTCTGCCAGGATTTCGCCCACAGCATGATTGCCCTGGTGCGGCTCCTCGGTATTCCCTGCCGGTATGTTAGCGGCTACTTACACCATGGAGATCAGGAAAACTATCGCTCGACTCCCGATGCCACACATGCCTGGGTTGAAGCGTTCCTTCCAGGTCTCGGCTGGGTAGGCTTCGATCCAACGAACAATTCGCTAACGCATGAGCGCTATATAAGGACCGCCCTTGGTCGTGATTATGCGGACGTGCCGCCAACCCGCGGCGTGTACCGTGGCAAGACAGAAAGTGAGCTGTACGTTGCTGTGCGAGTCTCTGCGTCAGCAGACCCTCCCCCGCTGGATAAAGATCTACCGATCCCCGATGATTGGTCGATCCTAGTGGAAAGATCTTTGGAGCCTCCCCAGCCGGCAGCGCCCCTGATGGCGGTCCAGCAGATGCAGCAACAACAATAGGTCCACCTCCACGTTCGTGCTGTCAGCTTGAATTGAATCTTAGGTCGAGGTTGATTGGCTCGCGCGAATGCTCCGGAGCTCAGGTTAGAAACGCTGCCAGCCGCGATACATGCTCCGCATGCGCGCCGGTAACCAGGTCACGATGGCCTTCGAGAACAGCCAGTTGCACAGCGAAGTTGCCGATAGTCGAGCTCTCCGGGCTTCCGCGAAATACTTGGAGCCCGGTGGCCTCCCGCGTCAGGCGGTTCAGGAACTCATTCTGGCTCGCTCCGCCGACGATAAAGAGACGCCGCAGCTTCTTTCCGCTGTGGCTCTCGATGCGGCCGAGGACTTCTGCGTACCGTGCGGCGAGGCTGTGAAAGATGAGGCTGGCGAATTCGGGCGCATTTGCCGGCGATTCATCCAGCGGCTTGTGGCCCTTGCGCAGGCGCTGCGCGTTGATGCGCTGCGGCATGTGTCCCGCCAGCAGAAGTTCGTCGTCATCCACATCAAGCAGGCCTTGTGGTCTCTCCACCGTCTCCGCTGCCGCGACCAGGTCCTGCACGGTCCATGGTGCGCCGGTCCCGGCCCAGGCCTCCAAGCATTGTTGGATCAGCCACATGCCGTTAACGCTTTTGTGGAAGCAGATGCGGCCGCCCGCTGCGCCTAGGTTCGTGAAGTTATCCGCGATGGCGGCTTCGTTGTTGCACGGCTGGTTCAGAAGCGTTCCGACGAGCGACCATGTGCCGGAGCTGATGTATGCCCAATCGTTCCCGGTTGCCGGAATGCCTGCGATAGCGGAGGCGGTGTCGTGGCATGCCGGTGCGATCAGAACGGCGTCGCGCAAGGGGGTTAGGTCCGCGAGCTCGCCCGTCAGCCTGCCAACCTCGGTCCCGGGCGGGACGATCTTTGGGAATTCTGGAGCGCGTGCGAGGTCGAGATTGGCTGCGCTGAGAATCTCGCTCGACCACTGTCGCTCATAGAGATCGACCATCTCTGTGTGCGTCGCATTGGTGTGCTCTGCTACCGGAGCTCCGCCCCAGCGGTGCAGCATGTACTCCGGGAGTTGGAGCCATTGCCGGCTCTGGGGCAGGCCAGCTAACGCATCGGCGTGGAGCTGGTAGAGCGTGTTGATGCGCATGAGCTGGATGCCGGTCAGCTCACGCAGCCTCTTGGGACTGATGTGGCTGTGGAGCGATCGCTCCGCCTCGATGGTGCGCTCGTCGCGATAGCAGAACGGATCCCCCAAAGGCCGCCCTGCGGCATCGATGCGCACGTAGTCCACAGCCCATCCGTCCACGGCGATGGAGCGGATGCCCTCAGCGGCGATCTCCGCGCATCGGCGCAGACCAGTGTCGAGACCCGCCTCGATGCGGGCGAGATCCCACCGTAGGCCGCCATCCGCGGTGCGGGGAGCGTTGGGAAACCGATGAACAAGCGTAATGGATGGCTCGTTGCCGTTCCATCGCAGCAGCGAGACCCGGCAGCTCTCCGCACCGAGATCGACGGCAATCAAGGCGCGCTTGTCTGCGGGCACCAACGCGCGGTCTGCGGCATAAGCCTGCGCAGATCTTCCCTTCATCGCAGATAGGCCTCTACCAGACCGCCATCCACCGGGATGAGGTGGCCGGTCGTGCAGCGCGCCTGAGGCCCTGCGAGAAACATGATCGCCTGCGCACAGTCTTTAGGGTCGATCGGCTGGTGCGTCAACGTGCGCTTGGCGTAGAACTGAGCGAGAACGCTGCGCAGACCGTCGTCGGTGTCTGCCTCATCGAAGGGCAGGTTGTACTTCTTGAGCGAGGCGATGACGCGATCCCGCGGGAACATAGTCGATCCCTTGACCACAGTTGCAGGGCTGATACCGTTGACCCGCACCTTGGGTGCAAGGCTGACGGCAAGCTCGCGGACGAGGTGGCTCAGGGCGGCCTTACTCACGTCGTAGGCCTCGCTGCCCCGCTTGGCGACTACTGCATTTGCGGAGCTCGTCAGAACCACGCTTGCGTCTATTCCCTGCTCGGCGAAGATCTTCGCCGCCTCATCCGCGAGCAAGTAGTTTGCAGTGACGTTTACCTCCAGCGTCAGCGCCCACTGCGCATCGCTGACATTGCCATCCGGAGAGGAGGGAAAGAGTGCGGCGGTATTGACGAGGATGTCGATGCCGCCAAACTGCCGAATCGTCGCATCGAGTGCCGCCTTGATCGCATTGCGGTCGCGGATGTCGATACCTGTCCAGCTCACCGCTTCCTTGCCGGAGATCGCTTTGACCTCCTCAGCCACCTTTTCCGCACCTGCAAGGTCACGGTCTGCGACTACAACGTGCGCTCCACGTTCGGCGGCCAGCAACGCGACCTCGCGCCCGATGCCGCTGCCCCCACCAACGATCAGCGCCACGTGCCGGCTTAGCTCTTTCTCCGGCGGCTGCCGGCGGATCTTCGCTTCTTCTAGCTTCCAGTATTCGATACGGAAGGCTTCGCCCGGCGGGAGCGCAACGTAGTTGTCATGCATCGTGAACTGATCGGCCGAGGCTGCCGGCCCAGCCTGCGGGATGTCCTCGCACTTTAAGCCGCTGCCGAGAGCGCCCGCGCCCTGCATCACGCCGATCGCATTGATGTAGAACTCGCCGGTGATCCGCGCCTCAGTCTTGCTCTTTCCAAAGGAGAACATCCCAACCCCCGGAACCAGAACGACCGTCGGGCTCGCATCCCGCACCGCGGGCGAGTCCTGGAGCGCGTGCTTCGTATAATACTGCGCGTACTCCGACCGGTACGTCTCAAGCGCCTGCGCCAGCAGCTCCCTGAGCTCATTCGGATCGCCAGCCGGGTCCCACTTGATGAACATTGGACGGATCTTGGTACGGATGAAGTGGTCCGGGCAACTCGTGCCGAGATGCGCCAGCTTCTCAGCACTCTCCGAATTCACGAAGTTGTGGACCTGATCCGAATCCGAGAAGCTGCCGATCCATCGCTGCTTGTGGGAGACGGCACCCCGCAGATACGGCATGATCCCCGCTGCGATCTTCAAGCGATCCTCACGCGGCGAGCTCTTTGAACCTCCGAAGACCCTGTGTCCCGGCCGCTGCCCGTGCCGCTCCAGGAATTGTCCAAGCTGATCGATGATCGTGATCGTGTTCAGGTAACTCTCGCGCTGTGTCTCGCCCCATGTAAACAGGCCGTGGCCGCCGAGCACGACTCCGTCGCAACCCGGCGTCTCCTTCACGATCCGCTTCAGCATCATCCCGAGCTCGAAGCCCGGCCGCTGCCACGGCAACCAAGCCAGCTTGTGCCCGAACTCCTTGTTGAACTCCTCCATCTTGGTCTTTCCATTGGCCGAAGCCGCAGGAGCAATGCCCCAGTCCGGGTGGAGGTGATCGACATGCGGGAACGGGAGAAATCCGTGCAGTGGTGTGTCGATCGACGTGGCAACCGGGTTGTTCCCGAAGGTGCATAGCGGATACATGTCCACCATCTCGTCTTCGAGGTCGACGCCCCGATATGCCTTCTCGAGCGCCAGCAGCTTGTCAAGATAGAGCGTCGCAAAGCCGGCGCGCTTGATGCTGCCGAGGTCGACGCCGCTTCCCTTCACCCAAAGGATCTTCTTCGTCTGGCCGTCCAGAGGGTCAAGCTGGTCGAGCTTAGAGCTCGTGTTGCCACCGCCGAAGTTCGTGATCCGCAGGTCAGACCCGAGTAGATTGGACCGGTACCGCAAAAGCTCCGGGCCATCGAGCTTCGCCGCCACCGCCTCGTCCCACCGGTCTTCCAGAAATCGCAGACCCGCCGAAGTTGCCATATGCCTCTGTTTTGTGATGCGTGTGCTGTGCCCGCAACATCCTTCCACAGCTATGACCAATACGGCAATTGTTTCTCATGTGAAACGAAGGGAAAACACTAGGAGTAGACGCTTAAGTCAAGCAACACAAGCGCGTCTATGGGTACCTAACATCAAAGGCTTTGGTGCAGAAGGCCTGAGAGGCGATGGCGACGAGCTAAAGCCCCGCCATAATTTTTGGTTGACTGGCTAGACGGTTATCTATACCATCAAGTCATGTCCCGGCCGAAAAGCGACGAGAAGAGAAGCGCCATCTTGGAAGCGGCGACGCGGATTATCGTGACGCAAGGCCTGAGCGCGCCGACGGCGGGCATCGCGAAAGAAGCCGGCGTTGCCAATGGATCGCTCTTCACCTATTTCGAGACGAAGACCGACCTTTTCAATCAGCTTTATCTGGAACTCAAGGCAGAGATGGCGACCGCTGCGCTGAAGGACCTTCGCGCGGGTGCGGAACCCCGGGAACAGTTGTCGCATATTTGGCAGCGCTGGGTGACATGGGCGGTGTCCTGCCCCGAGAAACGCCGTGCCCTTGCACAACTCAATGTTTCCGACGAGATCACTCCGGAGACCCGTGCGGCGGGCCACAAGACGATGGCACGCGTTGCCGAGTTGCTCGAAGACATTCGGACCAGCGGTCCCATGCGTCAGACCCCGATGGGATTCGTTGTCGCGATCATGAACTCTATCGCGGAGGCGACGATCGACATGATGGCTCAGGATGCGCTACATGCAAAAAAGCGTTGCAACGAAGGCTTCGACGCCCTCTGGCGCGCTGTGGCCTAAATCGCTTTCTATTGTAATGACTGACTAGCCACGCAACAAAGGAGCGCAGCATGACCGATCCAACAGTGACAAGCGACGCCTCGGGGCGCAACGCGTACATCATCACCGGCCCAACTTCCGGAATAGGCCGAGCTACCGCTTTCGAAATCGCCAAGCACGGCGCAGTCGTCCTGGTCGGACGCGACAACAGAAAGCTGAACGAGTTGCAGAGGGAAATCGAGCGAGAGCGCGGGCAAGCGGTGCCCGTGGTATGCGATCTGTCGGATATGGCCAGTGTGCGCCGCGCGGCAGGAGACATCGTTGACCTTCGTCTTCCGCTCGCGGGGCTGGTCAACAACGCGGGCATCCATCAAGCGCGGCCCACGAAGAGCGTTCAGGGGTGGGACATGACTTTTGCCACCAACCACCTTGGGCCGTTCGCCCTGACCGAAGCATTAATCCCGCATTTGCTTGACGGCGCCAATGTGGTTTTTGTAGCTTCCGGCGTAGAAGATCCTGAGCGCAAACCAGCTAAAATGGCGGGCTTTCGTGGTGGCCGCTACATCTCCGCAGAGGCGAGTGCACGCGGTGAGTGGGAGCCTGGAGGCTCCAAAGCTCCCGGTGCAGACGCCTACGCCACCTCGAAGCAATGCACCCTTGCCACGGCCCTGGAGTTCGCCCGCGAGACTCCACGTCTACGCTTCAACGCTGTTGAGCCGGGCTTCAATCCCGCAACGGCTCTCGGACGCGAGGCCAATGCCTCTGTCCGATTTCTGTTGAAATACATTCTTCCGTTGCTGGTGCCTGTCATGAAGTACTGGAGCACCCCCAGGCAGGCCGCGCGTGTGATCGCTAAAGTGCTGATGAATGCACCGGGCGAGACCGGCGTCTACTATGACGACAAAGGCCATCCGATGCTTGCTTCCGCGCTCGTACAGGACCCACTCTTCACAGCCCGCGTTGTCGCAGAGACGCGCGCATTGTTGGCGACAAAACCGAGTTGAGACGCAAGTGCGGCTCGCTCCGAATTAGTACCGGGAAGTCGGCTTGTCGGAAGCGATCCGAATATTCCCGAATCACGGGCTATTCGGACGTAATCGCATTCAGGGAAGAGTAGCCGGCGATCCCGCGCCGGATGATGCCGGCGAATGCGCCCGTAATCCGGCTTTGCACAAGTTGGCCGGCCTCCTGCAAGTCGAGGCCAATCACCCAATCGACTTTGCCTCCCCACTCCCGTATGGCGTGCGCAGCCAGCTTCTCTCCCGCTTCAATGCCGACGCGGTAATTGTCCACACCGAAGAAGGTCGCATGCGGGTGCGGAATATCGATCGCGATCAGCGGAATCTTCGCAGCCGCGATCCTGTCGCCGATTGCGGGTGCGACCTCCTGCTCCACTTGGAACTCAATGACAAGATCGACCTGCTCCTTGAGGAACTCTTCGACATTCTTCACCGTGGTCGCTGCATCGTAGCGGTTGTCTAGGACGACCAAATCAACGCTCGCAGCGGATGCTGCCTCGCGCAGACTCTTGGTTACTTCTTCTGAGAAGGGCATGTCAGCGCTCTGCCCACCGAAGCCGAACCGCATCTTCTTCGTCCGGGTCACATGCCGGTAGAGGCCATCAGGAGAGTGGGCAAGATATCCGCGGTGGACAAAAGTCTTTAGGACGCGATAGACCGTGGTCTTGGAGATTCTTGTCTGGCGATGGATCGCCTCCAGCGTCATCGGCTGATTGTCGGTCTGCAGCAGCTCCAGGACGTCCAGAGCCTTGGAGAGAATGGGAATGAGATAGAGGCGCTTGGTCGTCTTGCGCAATGCAGTCTGCTCCAGCCGAGCGTACTCAGCCGCTCCAGTATCACGCGGAACGCATCAGTTTCACTATTGAAACTGCAACACGAGTGCCCGCTCTGTAGAACTCCGGCTCAGGCGTAGGTTGAAACAGTGCTCGCATTCCTACTTGCCCGCTCCCGTTCCACGCGCTCCACGTACCCGCTCTCCCGCAGCGCCTGGAGCGGATCGGCCGACAGCCCGCGGGCGGCGCGCCACTGCTGCACCACAGGCCGCACGTCCTGCCAGAAGGCCGCGCGGAAGCATTCTTCCGCATCCACCAAATGGCACTCTTGCTGAAGCTCGGCCAATCTCTCCTGATCGATAAGAGCGGCTCTGGCATACAGCTCCTGCGCTGAGACAACGCTTTGGACCATCGCCTCCATCTTTCCCTTCAGATTGTGGCTCTGGTCGATCATGAAAGCGATGCCCTCGCGCTCTGAGCTTTCGGCGCTCAGAATCTCGTGGAAGATGCGAAAAACCTGGTAGGGATCAATCGAGCCCAGCGTCAGGTCGTCATCGGCGTACTTTCGGTCGTTAAAGTGAAATCCGCCCAGAGCGCCGAGATGCAGGAGCCATGCCACGATCTGCTCGATGTTGGTCCCCTGGTAATGATGCCCCGTGTCTACCAGCACTTTCGCCTTCGGTCCAGCCCTGCGCGCCAGTTCGAGCGCCATTCCCCAGTCCGCGATGTCGGTATGGTAGAAGGCCGGCTCAAACGGCTTGTACTCCACCAGTATGCGCTGGTCTGCCCCGAGCGCGCCGTGGACCGTCGCCAGCACCTCCTCCATCCACACGATGCGTTTTCGAATGCTCTGCGTGCCGGGGTAATTGGATCCGTCCGCGATCCAAAGAGAGATGTCGCGCGATCCGAGCTCCTGCGCAATTTCGACCGAGTCCAGCAGATGTGCCAGAGCGTTGCCGCGAATCTCGGCGGCGGGGTTCGCAATCGACCCGTATTTGTACTCCTGCGCCTGAAAGAGATTCGGGTTGATCGATCCGGAGCGCACGCCGTGCTTCTTCTGGAGCTCGCGGACCTCGGCGACGTCCTTCTTTCCGTTTGGCAGGTCCCACAGAACATGCAGCGCCACCGTCGGACTAGCGCCAGTCAGTTTATTCACCTGACCGGCATCCGCGAACTTCTCCGCAAGGGTGGTCGCCGCACCGGCCTGGGTGAACTTGCCGAAGCGCGTCCCCGTATTGCCGAAACCCCAGGAGGGCACCTCGATCCGGAAGCTATCCAGTGCCTTCCAGACCCGTTCTGCTCTTCTTTCGCCCTCCGTTATACCCATCTTCGCTGCCCCTACCTTCCCCGCCCTGCCAGTCCGGAAATCTACTCCCTATTGAATACCCAGCAGAGTGCATCATTTCAACGCAGAAGCGAAAGCCATTCCCAATACCACCATTTATATGAGTTATATGAGAAGGAGCACGTCCAGGAAACGTGGCCCGTGCACTCCCTTAATGCGCGTCATCTCGATGTCAGCCGTAGCGGAGGGTCCGGACACAAACGTCGTCGGCAAAGCGGCTGTTCCTGCCAGTATGTCCATCGCCTCGGGAACTGTCTCGACAACATCTTGCTGGCGCACAACGCACAGGTGATAGTCAGGAACCAGTGTGGCCGCTCTGCGACCCTGCCCCGGCCCATGCTGCAGGACCAGTGTTCCCGTCTCGGCGATCGCGACAGTAGCTCCGGTCAGCACGCCATCAAAGCTATCGAGATCCCTCAGCGACATGCCCCGATCAACGACGATGTCGAGGTCCGCTGACAGCAGACTATCCGGTAGTGCCTCCGGCACAAGCATCCGCGAGGCATTGCGATGCGTCAGGAGCTGTCTGACCACCTGCGCAGCCTCCTGCGGCGATGAGCGGACCACATGGGCGTCGTAATCACGGAGGCGATCTTGGAGCAAATCCAGGATCTCGTTCCGGCTCCGCGACGGCAACCGGCGATACTTGCGCGGGATGGATAACCACTCCACGGCCGCAGTCGCTCGAGCCGTGCCACTCTCCTCCCCATACCCAGCCCTACGGGCTGCCCGGATTTTGTGCAGGATCTCTGCGCGTGCACCTCCGTCAGCGGTCATGGTCATCTTCCTTACGATCGCGTCTCTCCCACCACTGCCGAAACGTCTCTTCGGGCATTGCCTGCAGGTCCCGCACTTGGGTCCAGCCTCCAAGGAGGCCAGGCAGCCACCCGATCCACCTCTCTCCGCGTCCATCCCTTCGAACCAGAGGCGTCTCCGCCATGCGGCCCAGCCGCTGCGCCGCGCGAAACCGCCGCTCGCTCCGGAAGATCGCACCCATGGCGCGCATCGCCAAAGCTTCAGGGTTCGCGAGAACACGCAAGCCGGAACTTTGCTTTCGCACCACCTTGTTCCGAAGGTGCACCAGGACCTCCGGGATGTTGATCTTTACCGGACACACCTCATAGCACGCTCCGCAAAGCGATGAGGCGTAGGGCAGCGATTGCGCGTGCTCCATCGATTGCAGTTGCGGGGTGAGGATCGCTCCGATGGGGCCGGCGTAGACGCTCCCATAGGCATGACCACCGGTCTGCTTGTACACAGGGCAGACGTTCTGGCAGGCACCGCAGCGGATGCAGTGCAGCGTCTGACGGCCCTCCTCATCGGCCAACACCTCTGTCCGGGCGTTATCCATCAGGACCACATGGAACGATTGTGGTCCATCACCCTCTCGCACCCCGGTCCAGATGGAGTTATACGGGTTCATTCGCTCGCCTGTAGCCGAGCGAGGAAGGAGCTGCAGCAGAACCTCGAGGTCCTGAAAACGCGGAACCACCTTGTCGATTCCGGCGATAGTGATCAGCGTCTCGGGCAAAGTGAGGCACATGCGTCCGTTGCCTTCACTCTCGACGATGCAGACTCCTCCGGTGTCAGCGATCAGGAAGTTCGCTCCGCTGATACCGGTCTGCACCCGTAAGAACTTTTCACGCAGAAATCGGCGGGCCGCGTCGGCGAGGTCCTGTGGGGTGTCGCCCAGTTCCGGCAGATTCATCTCGCGCCGAAAGATCTCGCGCACCTGCTGACGGTTCTTGTGCAGCGCGGGAACGACGATGTGCGATGGCTGGTCTTCCCCAAGCTGGATGATGAGCTCCGCCAGATCCGTCTCGTACGGGTGGACGCCGGCGTCTTCGAGCGCCTTGTTGAGCTGGATCTCCTCCGTGGTCATCGACTTGATCTTGATGACCTCACCGAGAAATGCCTGGCCTGATCCCTCGCCCGCGCCGGACGCCGTTACCGCGGCTTCGCCCGCAGTGCGCCCGCTGAGGTTGGAAGACGTTGCTCCGGCAGCAACCGCCTCCTTTACCAAGCGCACGACAATGGCGCGAGCCTCCGCCGCATCGCGTGCCCAATGAACGACACCTCCCGCCCGGGTGCAGTTCTCTTCGAACTGCTCCAGGTACACGTCAAGATGGTCCATGGTGTGCTCACGAATGCGCCGGCCGGCCTCGCGCAGCTCCTGCCAGTCCGGCATCTCGTCGACGACGCGGCCGCGCTTCACCTGGATCACTTCCGTGGCATGCCGGACGTTTTTCCGGAGTTGCGTATCGCCGAGCAACAGCTTTGCCGCGACCTGGAACGAAGGCGCGGTTCGAGGATCGAGCGCGGTTCCACCACTCATCGCGAGACCGCCTCTTCGCTCGCCAAGATCTCGGCGAGGTGAACTGTCTTGACTCCGGTTCTTTGCCGGTGAAGAGCACCGAGGATATGCATGAGGCAGCTATTGTCGCAGGCCGTGCAGACCTCGGCTTGCGTATTCAGGACCGCCGTGGTCTTCTCCGCTAGCATTGCGCTCGAGACCTCCGCGTTCTTCACAGCAAAAGTCCCACCGAAGCCGCAGCACTGCTCCAGTCCTTGCAGTTCAACAAGGTCGATGCCCTTCACCGCCTTCAGCAGCCGGTGCGGTCCGTCGCCGAGCAGCAAGTTCCGGAGGCCGTGGCAGCTCGCATGGTAGGTGACCCGATGCGGATAGTACGCTCCGACGTCCTCGAGTCCCAGACGCCTGGTGAGAAACTCCGAGAACTCCCACACCCTCGGGAGCAGGTCCTTCACTTCGCTCATCAGCTTGTTGCGCCCTTCCTCAGCCGCCAGCTTCTCCGCCATCAAGGGGTAGTGATCGCGCATCATCGCAACGCAGCTTGACGAAGGGACCACCACGGCCTCCGCATTGTGGAATTGCGCAACGAACTGTTCCATCAGAGGCATCGCTTCCGTCTGATATCCCGTGTTGTAGTGCATCTGGCCGCAGCAGGTCTGCCCGGCAGGAAAGTCGACCGTGTGACCGAGCCGCTCGAGCACCCGTACCACGGACTTTCCGGTCTCGGGGAACAGCGTGTCGTTGTAGCACGTAATAAAGAGCGAAACTCGCAGACCAGCTCCAGGCCGCGCAACCAATGACTCGCCAGAGGCGCGGAATTCAATTGGGGAGTGTATTTCCCGGACGTAACTACCGTCAGTTTACGATGGTATGCGTTTTATAGTACCAATCCCCTGCACGAGGCCACCGTGGGACTAAATCCGTTTATCGGCGTCGTATATCACTGGATCGGCGGCTTCGCCTCGGCCACGAACTTCATCCCGTTCCGCGGGATCAAACGCTGGTCGTGGGAGGTCTACTGGCTCATACAAGGATTTGCAGCGTGGATCGTCGCTCCCATCATCCTCGCCTCGCTGCTGGTTCCCGGTCTTTTTTCCATTCTCCATGCGGCGCCGCCATCGGTGATTAGCTATGCAATCTTCTGGGGAGCCCTCTGGGGCGTCGGCGGCCTCACTTTCGGCCTTGCCATCCGCTATCTCGGCATTGCCCTCGGATACGCAATTGCGCTCGGCCTCTGCACCGCCTTCGGAACTCTCGTGCCTCCGATCTTTCACGGCCAGATGAACACCATCCTGCACGAGACCTCCGGCCGCATCATCCTTGCCGGAGTCGCCGTCTGCCTCATCGCAGTAGCCGTGAACGGGGCCGCCGGGCTCTCCAAAGAAAAAGAAGTGACGCCAGAAGAAAAGGCCGAGGCCGGTGAGAGCGACTTTTCCTTTGGCAAAGGGGTAGCCGTTGCCATCTTCGCCGGCATTATGAGCTCCTTCTTCGCTTTTGGCCTCGACGCCGGAGCTCCGATCGCTGCCATTGCGAAGCAGCGCCTGCTTGCGGAGAACAGGCTCGATCTCTGGCAGAACCTTCCGGTGCTCGTCGTCGTTCTTTGGGGTGGCTTCCTTACAAATTTTATCTGGTCCGCAATCCTCATCTTTCGCAATCGCTCCGTCGCCCAGTTCACCGGGCAACCGGGCAGCAACCCGATGCGGTCTACAGCCGCCTGCGGAGACACCCTGGCCGGCTTCGATCTGCGGAACCCCAGCACCTCCGAGCGACTCTCGTCATCGACGCTCGCCGCAAACTACATCTTCGCCGCACTCGCCGGCGTGGTCTGGTACTTCCAGTTTTTCTTCTATTCCATGGGCCAGACTAAGATGGGCAAGTACGATTTTTCGAGCTGGACCCTTCACATGGCCTCGATCATCATCTTCGCCACACTCTGGGGACTCTTTTTGAAGGAGTGGCGCGGGACCAGCCGCCGCACCAAGAGTCTGGTCGCAGCAGGACTCTTCCTCCTCGTAGGTTCGACCGTAATTGTCGGGTACGGCAACTACCTCAAAGCAGGTCAGGACGCCAAGCTGGTCTCCTCGCGTTGAAAGCCCCAGAGCTTCCCAGCTTTGGAGCACGCACGAGCACATCACACCCAGTCTCTCGCCGCCCGCTTAGTGCTTCGCCTGGTGGTGTGACGGCTTACAAAGCGTGTCTTAGCACCTAGTTTATTGAAGCGCAGTTACGTATCGGAGCCGGGAAGACCGGGGCAGGTCGATAAAAAAGCCTCGATCATTGCCGGGTCACTAGGGCGTGTTAGCACTATCTGAGTGCTTCGACGATGAAGGCGAAGGCGAGGAAGCCGAGGAAGATGACGTCGAGTTTTTCGAATCGGGAGAAGATACGGCGATAGCCTTTCATGCGTCGGAAGAGGCGTTCGATCTCATTGCGTTTTTTGTACAGAGTGCGGTCGTAGCGCCAGGGATCGAGGCGATTTGACTTGGGCGGGACCACCGGGACCATGCCGAGAGAGAGCACGAGTTGCCTTGTCTCGTCGCCTTCGTAAGCGCGATCTATCAACAACGGCAGCCCTTGAGGCATCGGCCCCAAGTCTCGCAATAGCTCTCGGCCTTCCGGCGCATCGTGTGCCTGGCTGGGCGAAAGGGCGAAGGTTATAGCCGTTCGAGCATCCGCGTCAACCAGATGAATCTTGGTGCTCCATCCGCCGCGGGACTTGCCGATGGCTTGCGGTCCGTTTTTTTAACGCACCGGTGCCGTCCGGATGTACCTTGACCGAGGTCGAATCGAGCGCGATGGCTTCGATCTTGATGCGTACGATCTGCTCCAGCTGCAGCTTCTCGAAGACCCGGTCCATCACGCCGCTTTTCGACCAGCGGTTCATCCGCGTGTAGATGGTGTGCCAGTTGCCGAAGCGCTTCGGCAAGCCGCGCCACTTGCAGCCATGCTCGGCTACGTACAACAGGGCATTTAACAACTGAAGGTTCGACAGGCTCACGTTGCCACGCTGCACTGGAAGACTGTTCTTGATCCGCGCGTACTGCTCTTCTGTGATCTCCATCTATTGCAAGACTAACTGACTTAGTGCGCCTAACTAAACCGCGGCGCAAGTAGGCGAGAAAGCAGGATGGTTGCGAGCCATGGGATCGAGTCGAAGGAGCGCCTAGGGCGCCACTGGTTTCTCCGAAGGCGGTGAACGCTTCAGAAGAGTTCCTCGGCCAGCGCGACGATGATGCCCGCAGGGCCTCGCATGTAGCAGAGTCTGTACTTGTCCTCGTACTGGGCCACCTCGCCGACGAGTTCGGCGCCGTTGGCGCGCAGGCGAGCGATAGTGTCGTCGACGCTTTCGACTGTAAACATGACGCTCCGGAGGCCCAGCGTGTTCGGCGGTGCAATCGCCGGTTCGATCTCGACCAGTTTTGGATTGCGAAACTTCGTCAGCTCAAGCCGCCCGTGCCCATCTGGGGTCCGCATCATAACGATGTCGACTTGAACACTTTCGAGCCCGTTGACGCGGTCCACCCAGGGGCCCTCGACCGGCATCTCGCCTTCGAGCGTCATGCCGAGCGCGGTGAAAAAAGCGATAGCTGCTGCAAGGTCGTCGACGACGACGCTGACGTGGTCCAATCTCTTGATCGTCATGTCCCTAGCATAGAGGCCGTGCGCGGCGGTCCAGGCCGACCGTTCTCTCGAGTTGGACGTGGTTAGCCGAGGAAACGCAGGGAGATGAGGGCGCAGCCAAGCTGCAAGAAGGCCAGATGGATGTCAGCCCGGTGGTCGTAGCGGATCTTCAGGCGCCGGAAGCGGTTGAGCCAGGAGAGCGTCCGTTCGACCACCCAGCGGTAGCGTCCCAGGCGGTTCTTGGGCTCGACACTACAGCGGGCGATGCGGGGGATGATCCGGCGCTTGCGCAGGGCAGACGGAGGTGACGGTAGTCGTAACCCTTGTCGGCATGGAGCTTGTGCGGTCGGCGACGGGCCTGCCGCGCGTCTTGGCTCGGATGGGCTCGATGGCGTCGACTACAAGATGGCGCTTCGTGCCCTGTTTGCCGCGATCCGTTGGGTTCTTGCCCGTTTCTTGGCCCCCCGGGGCCGGCACCGCGGCGGAGTCCAGCGCGGCCCGGTCCCAGTCAATGCGATCGGCCTGGGCAGCTCTTCGAGAAGCGTCTGGTGCAGCCTGCGCCAGCACGTCATCCGTTCCCACACCCCATCTCGGCAGGCAAGTACTCCCAGGGGATGCCCGTCTTCAGCACGAACAGGATCCCCGTCAGCGCCGCCCGGTCCGACACCCGGGGCCGTCCGCCCTTGGGCTTCCGGCGGCTCCGGCAGGAGCAGCGGCGCGATCCGCGCCCAGAACGCATCAGGCAACAGTTCCTTCGCCATGGCACCCTCCTCCATGGCTCCTATTCTGCTTCCTTGGCTGCTTACGCGACGGTTTTGTTAGACGTACTTAAGATTGCAATAGTGTTAACACGCTCTAGTCACTTGGCAATATTCGGGTGGAATTAGCCATCGATACCTGAATAGTTCTCCACAAGCATATCCTGCGCGTTTAGATCCAATCCATACTGCATATTCCAGTAATGTACCGTCTGTTTAACGAAAATGTGCCGAGCCTTTTGCGGGTTGCCACTTCGAATACCCTCTAGAATACCGAGATGTTGCTGGGCTGCCGCAATTCTTTCGCTCGTAGCATTTGGGGTATCAGGCCATCTGCCAACCACCGAAAATACAAAAAGACGAAAGCTTATTGCCTCCAATGCATCCTGGAGATAATCGTTACCGGCCAGCTCCCAAATCTTGCGATGGAATAAGACATCACAATCGTGGAAGTTCTTCACATCCACATCTCTGCCCGTGCCAGCCATAGTCATGACCAATGTTGTCAACTCTTCTTCCGAATCAGGGGTTAGTCTCTGGGCAGCTTTGCCCACCGCAATAGCCTCAAGAGGAATGCGAACTTCGAGGATTTTGCGGTAATCGTCAGGGCTAAGCTGCGCGACATATGTGCCGCGCTGGGGCGTCTTCTGCAAGAGCCCCTGATGTTCCAGTTCTCGCAAAGCTTCGCGCAAGGTAGGTTGCCCTATGCCGAGGCGTAAGGCCCATTTCTGCTCAAGAACCCGGTCACCTCCCTTCAGCTCGCCAGCAATGATAGCCTCTCTTATCGTTTGCGCGGCTGCTTGCGGTGCCGTTTGAATCGCCAACTGTCCAATGAGCCTACGGGGCGGACCTAGCTTCACGATTGCCTCCTGAACTTTAGATTATCTCTTCTAGAGCCCATCCTTAGCGATTTTCTACAAACCCGTCACGTTCTATCGAGGCACTACAGCAAATAATGCACCCAGCCTCAGAACCGACGAGCGATTCCGGAGGCTGGATGCAAGGAATGCAGAAGGAGATGCTAAAACTCCAGTTTTGCGCCGAGTTGGATCCGTCTGGGAAAGTTGCATTGACCGCTTACCTGGCCGAACTGGGGTGAACTCCAGTTGGTGTTCGGGTCACACCAGGTGTGGCGGTTCAAGGCGTTCGAACCCTGGACTTCAAAGCGGAAGTTCAACTCGTCTTTGATCTTGGTGTCCTTAATTAGGTTCAGGTCTTCCTGAAAGTTCGCGAATCCACTGATGTGCGGGTCGGTTCGGGAGGCGTTGCCGAACTGGAGGGGGCCCGGGTCCGCCCAACCACTGGATTTAAGATACAACTCCGTGTTGGGATTCATGCCCCTGCCGGTATGGTCGGTTCCAAGGCCTACCTTGTTAGGCCGCTTCGTGCTATTGAACAATATGCCGCTCAAGTCGTTGTTGATGGTGATGCCAAGCGGCCGACCGGCCTCATACCGCTGGAGCCCTGAAATCCTCCAGCCGCCCAGGAACTTATCAGTCACTCCGCCGCCATTCAGGAACTGCTTTCCGTGGCCAAATGGCAACTCGTAGCTATATGTAACGATAAGAATTTGGGGAACATTGTCATAGCTCAGCGACCTCTCCGCGCGGATATCAACTGGATTCTGAGGACCTGGGTCGAGCCCCGACATGCCATTCTCAGCATCATCGACGAGGAACTTAGACCAGGTGTAGGCAACCTGCGCCTGAAGTCCTTGGGAAAAGCGCTTCAGAAATTTGATCTCTAAAGCGTTATAGAGGCTCTCCCCCGTTGGCACAGCCCAGTAAGCGATGTTCTGGTACTGCGGCCACGGACGGAGCGCCTGGGCAACGTTCCCTGTGAAACTGGGGAATGGTTTCTTGATGCCAGCCGCTTGCGCCAGAGGACTATTAATATCCGCGTTCAGGACGGACGCCCCGTAGGAACGGATCGCGGGATCGTTCATATTGTCCTGAATTCCCAGCGATGTGCCGGAGTTCGTCAACCGGGTCCCCTTGTTTCCTATGTAGGAGACATCGAGGAGCATATTCTCGGCGATCTGCCTTTCAAGCGTGACCGTCCAATTCTGGTAACGAGGCAGATTGAAGCTTTGCGCCGGCAGAGCGACCGGGGATGTGCCATTGGCTACGGATGGATCGATCACCGGCCCGACAACCACGTCCGAAGCCGGAAACCCCCGGTCCCACAGTAACCCCGGAGAGAACCCATTGGTGGTATTGGGCGCAGTGGGGTTCGTGTTGAACCCGATGTCCGGCGACGCAGCGAACTGGTTCATATTGACGCTGGCGTAGTAAATGCCATAGCCGCCCCGGACTACGCTGAGCACCTTGCCCGGCACTTGATAAGCAAAGCTGAATCGCGGTCCCCAGTTGTCGCGAAGCGGATGCTGGAAGCTGGAAACCCCACTCCGCCCCGGACCCGTTCCGGCAAAGATCATAGCCCCAGGTATGCCGCCGGCGGCGGGGTTTGGCGTATTGGGGTCGAAGGTGGACAGACTGTTATTCTTCTCTGTCATAGCAGTCTGGTAGTCCCAACGCAAGCCAAACGTCACTGTCAACCTCGGCGTCACCTTGAAGTCATCATTCACCCAGGGTGCTATGTAGTCAGATCGGAATGTGACCTTGCTATTGATCGTAAAGTTGGCGTTATCCACCTGACCCAACAGGAAGGAGGCGAACGAGTTGCCAGTAGAGCCCAGCAGATTGCCCTTAGAGTCGTAGCCTCCAGTTTCACGATCCGCGAAATTCCATACCCCGCTCACATTCGACTTGTCGATTCTGGTAAAGACTAGATGCCGATAATCGATACCGCCTTTAACCGAGTGTTTTCCCGTGATCCAGGTTGCGTCGTCCTGGAGTTGGTACCAGTGGGGGCGATCATTGGCCGTATACATCGAGCTCCCGAGCTGGCCGAAGGGAACGGTTCCACTGAAGTCAATCTGCGGCGCGCCGCCGGCATTCTCATGCAGGCCTGTGATGCCCAGGTATCCTGGCCAATCCTGTTGCGAAGACAGCGCGGTATCGGGGTGATCCATGCTTTCGTACGCGACTGTAGTGTGGTTGAAAACCTTCGGGCTGATGACCCAATCGAACTGCTGGTGCACCAGGGTGTCCCGGATTCTCTGGAAATAACCATTCCCGATATACGTGTTCTTGGTCGGGGTAGGATAGCTCGAGCAGCCACCCAGGTAGGCACAATTGGTGATGCGAGGACGGGTATCCCAGTTCACGGTAGTGGTGCTCTTGAACCAGTCACTGAAGCTGTGATCCACGCGCGTGATCACCGTCTTATCGTTGATATTCGCATCGTTCGAGGGGGTCTGGTAGTTGAACTGGACGCCTGGCCGCTCCGGCTCCGGGATGAGAGTGGTGTATTTTGCCGACACCTTGCTGCGTAAAGGGTCGCCCGCGGGAATCATATTGGCGCTTGCTGTCGGAAGTCCGGTGCCAGGATCGAAACCATAGCCGTCGCGGACGGGTGTGCCATTGACGATCCGGCTGGTGCTGGGATTGAAAACCTCTCCCTGGTAGATCGAGCGGCCCAACGCATCCTTGCCTATCGGCTGAGCCGTGTTCAGCACCGAAGAGAAATCGCCAGCCTTGAATGGATCGATCGGCGTGGTCAGACCGAAGTTGGGTAGCGCTCCCGCTGTCTTATGTGTGAAGTCCATATTGAAGAAGAAGAACGTCTTCTTCCGGCCGTCGTACACCTTGGGGATCCATACCGGACCGCCTAACGTAAAGCCATACGAGTTGAGGTGAAGCGAGGTGGGCTTTGCCTCATTCTCCCCACGGGCATTGAAGGCGTCTGTGTTGACATACTCGTAGGCGCTTCCATGGAGCTGAGATGTTCCTGATTTAGTCGTGTAAGAAACGAGACCGCCGCTTGTCCGCCCCACCTGTGCGGAAAAGGTGCTGTTGTTGACCTTCATCTCCGCGATTGCCTCCAGCGGCGGCGAGCTCTCAAAGGTAAGGTTGGTATTTCCCCCCTGCCCGAAGGAGGCACCGTCCAGGTAGCTTTCGACCGCGCCAGCCTGCCCGCCATTCATACGGGACATGAACCCCGTTCCACTGGGGTAGGAGGAGAACTTGACGGGAACGAAGCCGGGCTGAGCGTACAAAAGGGCCTCCGGCAAGCGCATATCCTGACTGGCGACCACCGGCAGGTCATGGTAATACCGTTGATCAATCACGTTCGAAATTTCTGCGTTCGACAGGTTGACGAGTTCGGATTGCGCCTTAACCTCTATCGTCTGGGTAACGGAGCCCGACTTGAGATTCAGATCCTGCCGGTAGTTGGCGCCACCCTGAAGCACGATGCCCGTCTGAATCGTGACCTCAAACCCTTCTCTCTCCGCCTTGACGGAGTAAGTACCAAGAATGAGCGGTGGAGTGCTGTAGTTCCCTTCCGAGGAGGTCCTTACTTTCGTCTCGACGTTTGTACTCTGGTTCGTGACCGTGACGACAGCATCCGGAACGGACGCGCCGGATGGGTCCGTCACGAGACCGGTGATGATAGCCCGGTCAGCTTGCTGAGCCCACGCCGATCCCGTGAAGAGGATGCACGCGAGCAGCATCCACCCCAGAGTCTCTTTGAAATTTGTCCGCATCATGGCCAAAGCCTCCAAGCTCGAGAGAGGTGAAATTCCTGTTCCGGCTGCTGCTGATCCACGGCAGGGCGAGTCCGATGGCTTGGCCCGATCCCAATGCGTGATCTGGATAGTCCTCCAGGCAGCGGATTACAGATAATAGATTATTGATTCTTCTGTCAATCTATTTTTATATAAATCGTTTGGCCTCGTCCTGAGTAGAAGAGATGAATCTTCTGGCACCTTGCGAAGGAGAAGGAACGAGTCCTGGTCAGCGAGCGTGACGCCTACTGCCGCGTTTGGAAACCGCTTCTCGCACCTCTATCTCAAGCCGCCTGTCACGCTTTGCGCATTATCTGAGGCACACCTACTGCAAAACAGCAGAGGCAGCCAGATCCTGCAGGAGCACACCAGTCACTCCGTAACGTCCTCTTCCGATGAGCGCAGCGGTGCTTCCCGGTCCATCGCCGGACGCCTTCAGCAACGTGAGGCAAGGCTTCATGAACTATGGTGCGGACTGGCCTGCCTTTCGCACGTGGAGCGTGATCGTGGACACGGAGTCGCTGCGCAGGTCCAGCTCGAAATCGTTCCCGGCCTTCAGCTTTGCGGCTTGCGTTGAAACTGCGTTCTGGGTCGAAAAGGTATTCGCCACGTCCGGGGATTTTGCTGACACCGTATCCACATCGGCCACAGGGTCTAACACGGCACCTGTCAGGTGGACCCGTACATGCAAATCGCTCATGAGGTCCGCGTTGACCGCATTGATGAAAATCTTCGAGCCGTCGGCCGAGCGATTCACAACGGCATCAAGCGAGGGCACACGTTTGCCCTCGAGGGTTGTATCAAACACCGGGCCCGCTACCCTGGCTGCGAGACGTTCTGCTCCCAGGTGATCGTTGTAGAGCTTGTTGACAAGGTACGTGGGTGTTACAAAGAGTCCGTTCCGGCTTGCCTGGATCACCCCTCCGGACCAGCCATTCACCATGTCAGACACCGCGCTGGATGCGATGACATCGCCGTTGCGCTCGAACATGTTCATGATGCGGCCGGCGTAAAGGGCAGACCGCATGGTGTGCTGGGAAGGCAGCGGAAGCGAAGTATTCCACTCATTCACAGTGAGCAGAATGTGCCTGCCGGGCACAAGCTGCCGCAGTATTTGTCTCATCTGTTCGTAAAAAGCGTTCAATGTAAGTGGATGCGCCAGCAGATTGGCTGGATCCCCATGCATCTCCTCCGCTCCATAGTAGTGGTGAATCGCCACGAGATCGATCTGCTTCCCGGCAATCTGGAGCAGCGTACGATTCCAGGCCAGATCGTTGCCGCCGGACGCAATCAATTGGATCTTGGGATCTACCGCCTTCATGGCGGCGGCATAGCGATTGAAGTTTCTGGCATACGTCTCGGCGTCGCTGTGGCCAATCTCCCACGCGCCCCAAATCTCATTCCCGATCTCCCAGTACTTCACGCCATACGGCTCTGGGTGTCCGTTGGTGGCACGCATGCGCCCATATTTTGAGGTCGCCGGGCCGTTAGCATACTCGACCCAGGCAGCGGCTTCCTCCGCGGTCGCTCCACGCCCTTCCACGTTGACAGTGATCGAAGGCTGCGTACCCAGGTTCCTGCAGAGCTGGAGGAACTCATCGGTGCCGAAATCGCTGGATTCGACCTCATTCCACCAGGCGCGATTGGTCCAGGTGGACCGCTCGTCGCGAGGGCCGATGCCCCACATCCAGTGGTAGTCCTGGGCAACGTTCCCGCCAGGCCAGCGAATAAACGACGGATGCAGCTCCTTCACCTTCTCGAATACGTCGGCGCGCACGCCGTTCACGGAATCGCCAGGCATGAGGGAGACCTGGTCAAGCCAAATCCTGCCGGTGCCGTGAAACAAGATACTGAACTTGGCTAGTGGGTCGGAGTGGGTGGGCGATAATGTAAACTCATACTTCGCCCAACCGTCGCTTTTCACCGGAAGATCAACGGAAGCATAGGACTGCCCCCCGGTTCGATCCTGCTCCAATGCCACCGTTACGAATCCGTCGAAGTCACCCCCCTTCAGCCACACGTAACCGCGATACTTCACTCCCTGCTCCACCGGCATTCGCCCCTGGCTCACCCCCCGCCGCTGCCGCACATCCCACTGATCCTGCTGGATAGTGGTTCGTAGCGAGTGATCGACCCGTTGCTGAGCAAGGCTTGCGTGGGGAGGGTAGGAGATCGATTCATCCCAGAAGAATTGCAGGGCCGGATCATGATTCCGGTCATCCGGCTCACGTTCCCAAAAACGCGACAGGCCGATCTCATTGGGTGGCTCTTCAAAGCTCCGATTGCGGATGAGCTCTGTCCAGAGGGACCCATCGACACCCCCAAACATGACTTCGACAAACTGTCCATAGAGCGCGGGGTTAATGGAGTTTTCAACCTTCGTCGCATCGATGTCAATGGTGGCGAGGCGACTCTCAGCCATACTCCCGGAGACAGCAAACAGGTTGGAGAGGAGCAGCAGTGAAGCGAATGCCGGTTTCAGAAAGCGCATGTGATTGGCCTTGGAATGATTCCATCTGCAGGCATGACCTGAGACCTGAGCTGGCTTTAATGTCTATAGATTATTTATATAAAGGGAGGCAAGCTCATTCCCGCACACGTTCTCTATTCGGACAGGCAAGAAAAGCACAGTCGTGCCGGTGCTCTCAAGAGATCATGGGTGCGGATCGGAAGAGGATGGGACTGTAAGGGCACCCTGCGCTGGAGAACAGCCGGCTTGATCGTGCAATTCGGCGGACTTCTTCAGAGCTTCACGGCTCTCGTCCATCCTGCCGAGCTTTCGGTCGACCTGTCCCAGCACGTAGTAGTATTCGCCGGAATGCGGATCGATTGCAATCGCCTTATGCAGAAATTGCACCGAAAGCTCCCATTCCTCGCAATCGCGGTAGATCTTGGCGAACTCGAAGTAGGCCTGATCTGCGCGTGGATTCTTGTCTACCGCTTTCCGGGCATAAGTGAGTGCTAGATCAGGCTCATGCTGGCTGCGATAGAACCGCGCGAGATCCAGATAAGGCCACTCTGAGTGCAGGCTCTGCTTTTCCGCAAGAGCAATCGCCTGGTTGTAATTTCGGAGCGCGGCGGCTTTGTCGTTGAGACTCTCCATCGTAAGTCCAAGGTTGTCATAGGCCTTCACGTATTCCGGATCCAACGCGATCGCGGCTTCGAGCTCGCGCTGGGCATTCCGGAAGGCCGACTGGGTCATGTAGTGTCTGCCGAGAAAGTAGTGGATCTCCGCCGACTTGGGTTCGAGCCGCACAGCTTGCAGAAACTCCACTCCAGCGAGGTTCTCCTCTTCTACGATCGTGAGATCCAGCCCCAGAATCTTGTGCGCCTCGGCGTTGTTGATGTTCAGTTCGAGGGAGCGGGACAACTCTGCGACTGAGGCCTTCACATCATGCGTCCGGAACAGAACGTATCCCAGCTCGTAGTGCGCCTGCCATGAGAGTGGGTGGCCCTCTAAGTACGTGCGCAGACGCGGCGCGGCCTCTACGTACTTGCCTTCCACGATCTCTGCCCGGAACGATGCAAGCTGTCCCGCATCCTCCTGGACGCTGGATGCGTCCGGAACGGATCGCGGATCATCGGAAAGCGATTGGAGAGCAAACATGGGCGAGAGGATAGTGGCCATCGCCCCCAGAACGAGAACGCGGGCCCAAGTTGCGTTTGGGGCGTAACTCAATCTTTTTGTGGACTGCCGGTAGCAATCTAGCTTTGCTGGAATCATCATGGTCGCTGGATGAAATGCAACTATTTATAATCTACAGCGATGGACGTCCTCAAGGGCGAACGATTTCCCATGCACGCACGACCTTTCATAAGCGCAGACCGTCGCACCCGCTTCTCGTTACGTCATCGTCTCTGCTTCACGCTACTTTGGCTCGCCGGGCTGATCTGCGCTGCATCCTTGCCCGCAGTTGCCCAGCAACAGCACATCGAGGCTGCCGTGAAGCTGATACAGCAGGGTCGCCTGACCGAAGCTGAAGCAGAGGCGCGAAAGGCGCTGAATGAGCCCTCCAGCCGTCCGCTGGCAGATGCTGTTTTGGGAGCCATCCGGCTGCAGCAAGAACGATACGAAGAAAGCGAAGTGTTCCTGAAGCGCGCCGTCCAGTTGAATCCTCACCTCATGGGAGCTCAGTTAAATCTGGGCAATCTCCTCGCCACGGAGGGCAAGTCGAACGAGGCGAGGGCGACCTTTCGTCACGTTCTAAGAGTCAGCCCTGAGAACTTCGAGGCGAAGTTCGCACTGGCGCGTATTGAAAGTCAGAGCGGCAATTACCGGGCATCGAGAGACCTGGAACGTTCGATCGAACCCGAACTGTATCACTCGCATGAGGGCCTGACGCTACTGGCCCACAACGATCTCGGCCTAGGCGATCGAAGCCGAGTGGCTTCCTACATCACCGCTTGGTTGACATTGCCTCCCCCTCCGCCCGCGCTCTCCGTCAACTTTGCCCAGGAGCTGGCAAGAATTGATCTGCTGTCCGATGCGGTCGCGGTCCTCGAAAGCGGTAGGAAGGCGGAGGCAGATTCGTTCGACCTGGAGTTCAGTCTCGCCGGCTATCATCTTAAGCAGCAGAATTGGACTCAGGCTTCGGTGGACTACGGGCGCGCGCTCAACCTGCGCGAAGACTGTTCGGCTTGCTTGTACGAGATGGCGAGGATCGAAGAACAGCACGGCAGCCTGGATCGGTCGCTTGCCTACGCGATCCGCGCAAAGCAGCTCTCGCCCAAGGATCCAGACATACTCTTTGAGACCGGCCGGGTTTGCCTCAAGAAGGACCTCTACATCGACGCGATCCAGAACCTCTCCGCAGCTCTGGCGATTCGTCCAGACCGAGAATCGTACATGTATGTTCTGGCTTCTGCCTACGTGGGCAAGCAGGAGTACAAAGCAGCCATTCCGCTGCTGACCAGTCTGCTCAACCAGCATCCGGACGATCCGGTGCTCAATTACTCATTGGGCGCCGTGCATTTCCTATCCAGCGATCTTCCAGACGCCGAGCGGTATCTGAAACGCAGCATTCAGCTCAATCCGAGCCAGGTCGGCGCCTACTACTATCTTTGTCTGGTGACGGAGGCCAAAGGTGACAGTGAAGAAGCGCTGCGCATGCTTCGCCCGCTTGCAGATCGTAACCCGGAGGACGCCGCCACGCTCATTGCCCTCGGCACACTTCTTGTACGGAAGGGTAGCTACTCAGAGGCGGAGCCAGTTCTCAAGCGAGCGGTTCAACTCGATTCTTCTTCGGTAAAGGTTCACTATCAGCTCGGTCTTCTCTTGAAGCGGCTCGGACGTACTGACGATTCCAACAAGGAATTCGCGATCGTGAAGCAGTTGGGAACAGAGGCCCGCACCGAGTCCGAGATGCAGATTCTGCCGCCCCAGTGACGGCCCAGGAGCCGTCCCTGTCGCCTCAGCGTCCCCGAGAGGGGCAGCCTTAAACCAGATTGACCTCCAGCCATGAGATCGAATGCTCCGGAAACGAATGTTCGAAGTGGCTGCCTTCGCTATGAAAGTCTGCCGAACGGGTCACCACCTGCGTGGGACTGCTAAACGTGTTCTCAGTTTCGGGAGTAGATCCCGTGATTGTAAACACTCGGCCTCCGGCCTTTGCTCGCAAGCCGCAAAGATCGACGGTTCCCACGATAGCTGCTTCCTTGCAACGATTGACTACGGCGAGCGTCAACTTACGGCTGTCTGGATCATAGGTGCCGAGCACATCTAGATAAGGCTGTGGGCCAAAGCTTCGCGTCTCAAACGTATCTTCACTGGTCAGGACGTCGAGTGTCACCTTGCCCGCCCGGCTGGCATAAAGCTGCAGAGGATAGTAGATCGTGCTGAACAGAATGCCATCCGGGGTAGTGTAGATCGGGGAAAGATCGTTGATGAGGTTCGCGTGGTTGGCCATGCGCACGGAACGGCAGTTACGCAGCAACGCATTCAGGCCACACGCCACCCAAAGCGCATCGCGCACATTGAAGTGAAAAGGATGCGTCTGAGAGCCTTTCTCTGTCTTGCCCGTGTCCTGGACTGGGATGATGTTCCACTCATCCACGGCGATCGAAACCAGCCTCTTCCGCGATTTGAGGGCCGTGGCATCCGCTGTGGCAGCCGAGCTTCGGATCAGTGACTCCATCTGAGACACTGAGCCCATAATCTCGTAATAGTCCTTCAAGTCGTCACAGATCGCGTAGCAATGGACGGAGATGAAGTCGATGTGATCGCCCAGCATCTCCAGCACCGGGCGATCCCACGCCGGATCTCCGCTTCCGGACGCAACGAGCTTGATGTTCGGATCCATCCACTTCATCACCTTGGCGAACTCGAGAGCTTGTTTCGCATAGTCCTCGGCGTTCTTATGGCCAATCTGCCATGGGCCGTAGACTTCGTTGCCCAGCCCCCAGTACTTCACCCGATAGGGTTCAGCATGGCCGTACTTCTTCCGCAGGTCTGAGAACGACGTGCCGGCCGGCCGATTGCAGTACTCCAGCCAGCTTGTCGCCTCATCCATGGTTCCCGTACCCATGTTCACGCAGATGTATGGCTCGGTCCCAAGCTTGCGGCAGGTGGTTATGAATTCATCCACTCCGTAGCGATTGGACTCCTTCTGAAGCCACGCAAGGTCGTATCGCATGGGCCTGGCACCCTTGGGGCCGATTCCGTCCTGCCAGTGGTAATCGGAGACAGAATTGCCGCCTGGCCAGCGCACTTGCGTCACGTGCAATCCGCGAATCGCATCGAGGACGTCTTTGCGATCGCCATCGGCATCTGCCACAGGCGAGCCCTCGGAGTAGAGGCCTCCGTACACGCAAGTCCCTTTGTGTTCGACGAAGCCGCCGAAGACATTCGGGTCGATAGTTCCCAGCGTACGTTCCGTATCTACTCGTATAGTCGCAGTCTGCGGTCGGCTGACTTGCTGGTCGGCAAGTGCGCATCCTGCGCCAAGTAGATTGCGACCCGCAAGCGCGAGCCCCACAGAGCTTCCGGTACGCAGAAAACGACGCCGCGTATAGGGCGACGGTCCTAACGAATCCTCAGGGCTCATCCTTGATCCTCCTTATGCAGCAATTTCATCTTGTAAACTCGATCGCTCGTTGCACATCCGAGCGAATGCTGACGCAGTGCGAACCGGCGCAGCTTCTATTGAAGAAGTATCTCGAGCTTTGCTACGGAGGCAGAGGGGAAGCTCACATTGAGCATGTCTGAAGTTGCCGTAACGTTTAGTTTTGAGGGCTGCACGGCTTTCGGCTGCTCAAACGTATTGTGTGCGTGCATATCGCTGGCTGCCAGCACTATACCGGAAGCGCTCTTGACGTTCGCTCCGCGCAACGAGATCTGCGATTCTTTGGGATTCACCAGATCCGGATTAATCACCGTCAGCGTAACGGCGTTTCCTTTCCGTGAGGCGGATCCATTCAGGCCCCAGAAACTCGCCGGCTGACCGTCTCTCTGATACTGAACATTAGGAGCTGAGAACTCCGCGCGCAGAGCCTCTGCTCCCTGATGCGCTGCATACATGGCAAACACGTAGAAGTTTGGCGTGGCCAGGAATCGATCCTCATGCGCAAGAAACAGAGCGTTCAGATTGTTGATCAGCTGGGCGCAAGTCGCCATACCTACTTTTTCAGGGTTGCGATTGAAAGTATCCAGTGTCAGCGCGGTCGCCAGGGCATCCCGGATCGTGATCTGCTGACCGAAGATGTGTGTTGGATCGACCTCGGTTCCCTCCCGGTACCATGGTCCATACTCATCCACCACCAGCTTGACCCGATGGGTTGGGTCGTACTGCCCCATCACGGACCATTGATCGTGGATGATCTGCTCGACACGGTTGCTTTCACGCAACAGTTCGTACCAGTCCACGGTCTCGAAACGCAGGGCATCCCCTTTGCTCTTGATCCAGTCCTTCGTCTTCCCTCGACTCAGATTCGAGGCATAGTGATGGACGGACCACCCAGTGAAATGAGGATTGTCATAGGCGTGTCCGGAATAGATCTCCTCGAAGAAGCGATGCGTCCAGTCGATATCGTTCCCATTCGGACCCGAGCCAACCAACTGGAGGTTGACTCCATAGCTAGGAATCCAGTTCGTATAGCGGCGGAATTCTGATGCATAATCTTCGGGAGTAAAGTTCCCTCCGCACCCCCAGCTTTCATTGCCCACGCCCCAGTAACGCACGTTGAATGGTTCTGGGAAGCCTGCGGCTGCACGCATCTCTGCCAGGGTTGTGCTGCCCTCAGGAGAATTGCAGTATTCCACCCAGTGATCGAATTCAAGCGCGGGAAGGCTGCGGAGATTCGCTGCGAGATAAGGCTCGGCCCCGACCAGCTTGCAAAATCGGAGGAATTCATTCGTGCCGAACTCGTTGGGCTCGAACACCTGCGGCCCTTTCTCATGCAGTCTCGCCGCATCAGGGTCGACCTCCCAGAAGTTCGTCCGGCGCGGGCGTTTCGCTGCCGGACCGATTCCATCCTTCCAGTCGTAGCTATCCGCGAAGCAGCCTCCGGGCCAGCGAATGACAGATACATCGATCTGTTTCATGCGATCGAGAAGCTCAGACCGCAGCCCATATCGATTTGGAATCTTCGATTTCTCACCAACCCAGATGCCGTCGTAGACGACTCCACCAATGTGCTCGGTGAATTGACCATAGACATTCCGCGAGATCTCGCCCAAGGGCTCGCTTAAAAGAATCTCAATGCTAGAGTCAGACGACCTGGCCCAAAGGTCTGATCGAGAGATAGCAAGCGCAGCCCCAGCCATCACCGAGCTCTTCAGAAATTGTCTTCGCTCCATCATTGTTTCCTTTCGCTGAATCAGGCTGGCCATGGATCATCCCCGGCGTGTGAAATTACTTGAATTAATTGCGATCCGTTGCTTTTGAACGCAGAGATGCTTGTTAATTCCAATACGGTATGAGCTTCTCTGGGCGACTATCAGGCTGTGCTTTCCCTGTCCTGTTTCTCATCATCTGGAGGGCGATCGACTATACGAGAGAGGCGACTGCTATTTCGTCTCGAGGCGCTCCTGCAATTCTTCCAGGGTGAAGTTCTTCGTCTCGGGAAAAAAGAAGAGCACAACTATGAACTGCAGGATCATCATGGACGCGAAGAAGATGAAAGGCCCTGCCGCCGAGTGGACAGCAATGATGGGAAAGACATTGGCAAGCGAGGCGCACGCCAGCCAGTGCGTAAAACTCCCAAGACTCTGCCCCTTGGCGCGCACAGAGTTTGGAAACACTTCGCTGATGTAGACCCAAATAACGGAGCCTTGCGACACCGCGAAGAAGGCGACGAAGCCCACCAGTGGCCAAAGCAGAAGATTTTGGTGCAGACCCGTGTAGAACAGGAAACTCACTGCCGACAAGCAGGCGAAGGTACCGACAGAGCCGATCAGCAGCAGCTTTTTACGACCGACTTTGTCGATGATGGACATCGCCAAAGCGGTGAAAAGCAGGTTTGTGACGCCAATCGCGACTGCCTGGACATCACCGGACACCTTAGTGAAGCCTGCCTTTTCGAAGATGTCATTCAGGTAGTAGAGGATGGGATTGATGCCGGAGAGTTGGTTGAAGAGCGCGATCACAACAGCGAGCATCACCGGAATGCGGTACCGTCTCGAGAACAAGGGCTGATTGCCGGCGCGGCGGTCGGTTGCCAATGACTCCTCGATAGCAATCAGCTCCGGGCGGGCGGCGCTCTCCGATATCTCGTTAAGTACGATGTTCGCCTCTTCAAGGCGTCCTTTTTCGACAAGCCATCGAGGGCTGCGGGGGATTCTGAGTAGCATCAGGAGGAAGAGCAATGCCGGAGCTGCGGACACCCCTAGCTTCCAGCGCCACTCCGTTGGGCCAAGGTGATATGTACCGATGATGTAATTGGAGAGATACGCAACCAGGATTCCAAAGACGATGTTGAGCTGGAAGGAACCCACCATGCGGCCTCGCCAGTGCGCCGGCGCGATCTCCGCGATATACATGGGCCCGAGAACGGAGGAAGCTCCAATCGCGATGCCAGCCACGAAGCGGAAGAGCAGGAACGAGCTCCAGTTCCAGGCAAAGGAGCAACCCAGGGCCGACGCGATAAAGAGTACGGCTAGGCTCCTCAGGCTGTCCCGCCGACCGAACCGATCTCCTGCATAGCCTCCACAGGCCGCGCCGAGGATCGTTCCCCAGAGGGCGATGGCTACGGTGAATCCCAGCGATGATGGCGAAAGGCCGAAACGGAGGGTGAGGGCTCGTGTAATCCCGGCAATCACGGCAGTATCAAATCCGAAGAGGAGACCCCCAAGTGCGGCCGTAATGGTACTTTCGACGACTTTACGGTTGAGACGGACCTTCGCTGCAGCGCTGGGCGCTGGATCGGCAGCTATATGCATCGATACCTCATGGAAGATAAGTGCGAAACGGCGCAATTATAGAATATAGATTGATACACTTGTCAAAGGGATTTCGGCAAACCTTGTCCTACCTTCAGGTACGGACACTCCGAACAACGATAAGGCGACGACACGATGTTCGTACGCCTGGCGCATTGCCTGGCGAATAAAGCCACGATCTTTGAACAACTGGCCGGCGATGGGACTAGAAGGTCGCCATCCATCCGCCATCGACGAAGATGATCTGACCTGTGATGAAGTCAGATGCGGGGCTTGCAAGGAACACAATAGGCGATGCAATGTCTGCTGGCGTTCCCCATCGCCCGAGCGGACATCTCTGTTTCACCCAACTATCGAACGTCGGGTCGGCTATCAACATCTTGTTCAGATCGGTATCAATGTATCCCGGTGCAATCGCATTCACCAAGATGCCATGCTGGGCCCATTCAACTGCAAATGCCTTGGTGAGCTGACCTACAGCGCCCTTTGAGGCGATGTAGGGAGAGATTCCAGGTCTCGCGGCAGCTGTCATCAGCGAGGCAATGTTGATGACCTTCCCTTTCCGCCCATCGGCGATGAGCGCCCTTGCGAAGTTACGGCTCAGCTCGAAAATGGCTGTCGTGTTAAGCGTTAGGACCTCATTCCAGTCATCGAGCGAAAGATCGACAGCAGCGCCGCGCCGGGAAATGCCCGCGGAGTTCACCAGGATGTCTGGCGTGCCAACCTCGGCGCAGAGATCGTGGAACCATGCCGCGATCTCAACCGTCTTGAGCAGATCAAATGGGGCGACGTAAACCGACGGCGTATGTTGCCTGAGATCTTCAGCCGCGCGCTGCAGTTTCCGCTCGTCCCGACCTACAAGGACCAGCCTGGCTCCAGCCTTCGCCAGACCGTAAGCGGCTCCCAGCCCTATACCTCGCGTCGCACCTGTAACTAACGCTAATTTGCTGTCTAAAGAAAACGGATTCATGGCGCGGTCCATGTGGGGAGAATGATGACCTTGCAGACCTCGCCGGAGCGGAACTGGTCAAACGCTGCAGAGACGTCCTGGAGAGGAAAGTGATGGGTAATGATGCGCTTGAGAGGAAGTTGTGACGCCAGCTCGATAGCTGCCTGGAAATCCTCTCGCGCATACACCCTAGAGCCGATAAGCTCGATTTCTTTGAAATTGACCGCTTGCATATCGACTTCCACGGGCCTTTTGAAAACACCCAGATTAACGATCACGCCGCGCGAACGCACAAGGCCAGTCATCTCCCGGGCCGAAGAGGAAGCGCCAGCGCATTCATATACGACATCCGCTCCGTTGTCGCCGGAGAGCTTCATCACGGCATCTTTCAGAGGTTCGCCCGCCGGTAAGGCTTGCAACCCAAGCTCCGCGGCAAGCTCTAAGCGAGAGGGCAGAATGTCACTGATGACTACGTGCGGGATTCCCCGAGCGCGCGCGACAAGAGCGGTGAGAAGCCCAATAGGACCAGCTCCGAGCACTGCGGCAACCTCCACCCCCTCAAGGATTGTGCGTGTGACTCCATGCACGGCCACGGCCAGGGGCTCGATAAGGGCTCCTATGGAGGGTGGCGTTGCCTCTGGCAGCTTCACCAGAGAGGAAATGGGAATTTTTATGAACTGAGCCATGCCGCCGTCTACATCAAAGCCAAAGAGTTGGAGAAAGCGGCATACATGAGGATTGCCGTGAGTACAGGCATAACACCTTCCGCATGAAATGAGCGGGTATATGGTCACAAGATCGCCAGCCGAGAGTGTGCTGCTCGAACTGTTCAACTGCACAATGCGACCTGATAACTCGTGACCGAGCGTGAGAGGCGCCTTCGCGCGGGGGTGGGATCCAGCGACGATGGAGATGTCGGACCCGCAGAAGCCACAAGCCTCGACCTCGATCAACGCTTCTTCGGCCCCTATTTCCGGAAACGATACTTCTCTTGCTTCAAGACGGTCGGGCCCTAGATATTGCGCTGCGAGCATTGTTTTCATAAATAGAGCCTCACTATTGAGCGGTATATCCGCCATCCAGCATGAGAACCGCCCCGGTGAAGAATGTGGCCAGGTCTGATGCCATAAAAGCGTAGAAGTTAGCTACTTCCTCGGCGCTCGCGATACGGCCTATGGGATGATTTCTCCGGAGCATCGACCAGTAGCCGGCGGGATCGCCGGAGGCCTCCGCCGATCGTTGTACGATCGGGGTATCTACCGTCCCGCAAGCGACAGTGTTGACCCGAATGCCATGCGATGCGTATTCGACGGCCATCTGCCGCGTCATCTGATGAAGCGCACCTTTCGAAGGAGCATAAGCTCCTTGTGTGGGAATCCCCACTTCCCCGGAGATGGAGCCGCTAATCAGAATGAGGCCTCCCTTCTGTGAGATCATGACCGGAATGACATGCCGGGATGCCCAGTAGAGGCTCTTCACGTTGGCATTCATGACTGCGTCCCACTCCTCAGGAGTATGCAGGTGGAGCGCCTTTACTACGCTAAGCGCAGCATTGCTGACCAAGATATCCAGGCGGCCGAAATGGTCAAGAGCAGCTCGCGTGAAGTTGATCGAAGTTGCTTCATCGGCGACGTCTCCGTGAACGACGAAGAGCTTTCCTGGATGGAGTCTCCGCGCTTCTTCTAGCTCCTCCGGAATTTCCTTCCTCCGGAAGACCGCGACCACTCCCGTCGCGCCGCAATCGAGGAATGCTCGTGTAACTGCGAGCCCGATGCCGGAAGACGCCCCGGTGACAATTGCCACCTTCCCTGCAAGTGAGATTTGCATAGAAGCAATCTATAGTAAATTATAGACTTCTACAACAAGTCATGATTATGGTCGGATATACACCCAAATTTGGGTAATTATGTACTTGACTCAGGAGATCTTGGCCTATATTAGAACGTGAAAGCGCCAAAGACACTCCAAGAAGGCATCATCTACTTTGCCGACCAAGACCGCTATATCGAGTTCTTTGGAGCGCGGCGCTGGCCGCAGGGTGTCACCTGCCCTACCTGTGGCAGCAAAGACATGCGCTTCATCTCTACCCGCCGCATCTGGGAGTGCAAGCAGAAGCACCCCCGCAAACAGTTCTCTATCAAGGTAGGCAGCACCTTCGAGGATTCGCCTCTCGGTTTGGACAAATGGCTGACCGCTGCGTGGATGATCTGCCCATCACATTTCAACTCAACGTCTAGGCTATTGGCCGTCGCTCGAAGGCCCATTTCTGCAATCAGCATCGCGTGGAACACAGCAGCGGGGTACAGGCCCACTGCGTAGCTATCCACCGCATCCCTAGCATCAGCCTCATACTCAGGGAACATCTTCCAAACAGGTCCCCACGTTGGGACAATCTTGTCGAACAATTCCGCTTTACTGGCAGGATGTAAGTAAAGCGTCGGGAAATCAAATCTCGATGAATGTCCTCAAGAAGCTCTCGCAGCTGGTGTCGCAATTCTCATTCACGCTCCCATGGAGCACACCACCAACCCGGTATAGAGGCACGTGGAGTTCCGCGGTGGCACATTGGGACTGACAGAAGGCGAGACTCGGCTTGAGGATTGAGGCTACAAATGGATCTTCTATGTAGGAATCGCGGCCGCCAGAATCGCAAGTCTTATCTACACGCGCTTTAAGTTCTCTGATCATGGCAACTGCACCCACAAGTTGCCAAACGTTACAATTTGCATTATCTCCCAGAGGTTGAGTGATGGTAGGTCTCGCCGTGTACCTCCATACTCAATCTCGAAGTCGCACTGAGTCAGGCATATAACTATCGTTACATCTATCTCGCAATCTTAACGTCTAATAAAAGGCAGCAGAGGCGAGCACGACTTCGCGACCACTGGCGTTTACATGCGCTGCTCGTCCGTCGCGGCTACGAGGTGAACTGAAGCGCATGTACCGGCTGCACTGCGGAAGCTGGTTTAGCAAGCGGCGGCACAGACGCAAGCGCTTGGGGCGGGGGACCCCGCCTACTACGATTCTCGGTGTGTGCTCGATACCCGAATACCAGAATTGCATTCGCATGTTGAGGTTTACCTCACGTTTGTCTGGAAGAGAGCCCTCACTGCGAATCCAATGCGCGGCGCCCGCTTGCCAGCGCACCGCTTACTAAATCCTTCAATTTAGCCGGAATAGTGCACTATGCATGGACAAGTGAGCGTTCACGCATTATTATCGATAAACGATAATGACGGCGAACGGTCTTCAACCCATCAGTTTCGATACCATCCAGCGGCGAACCTTTGAGCGGCTTCGCGAAGCCATTTATTCTGGCAAATTTAAGCCTGGGGATGCTCTTCGGGAACTCCACTTGTGTCGCGAACTGCAGGTAAGTCAGGCCCCGGTTCGCGAAGCGCTCCTGCAACTCGAGCAAATCGGATTGGTGGTGCGCGAGACCCATCGCGGTACGAGAGTTACGCGCCTCAGTGGGCAGGAGATCAGGGAGCGGCTCGCCACTCGCGTTCCACTTGAGCGCCTCGCCTGGATCGAAGCCGCGAATCGTCTTACCGAAAAAGGCCGCACGGAACTGAAGGATCGTCTTGGGGAACTTTCCCGCGCGGTTCTGGCTAACGACTATATAAGCTGTACGCACGCCGACATGGCTTTTCACAAATCTATTTGGCTTCAAAGTGGGAATTATGTTCTCTGCCACGTGTTAGAGCAGCTGACGGTTCCCCTGTACGCCTTTGTGAGCCTGGTCTTCAGCGCAAGGGCACAGCATCTACGGGACGTTGTTGTTTCTCACGAAGAGATTCTCGAGGCTCTTTCAAGCAAGAGCGTTAAACGTATCAATGAGACGGTCGATCGTCATATATTGCGCGGCTTCTACCAGAGCTTTCTCGAATCTGGAGTTGAGGACTTGCAAAAATGGTCAGAAGACGCGGCTCATCATTCTAGTTAAAGGAGCAATCATGGCAACACACTCGCCCCAAGTAGCTACACCTGGCCTGTTCATTTCGCGAGCACTTAGTGATTCGGAATTGGATAGCTATCATAAAGATGGATATCTTTTCTACGGACCGGTGCTCACACAGGACGGTCTCGAGCTCATGCGTGATGAATGTATGACCGCTTGGAATAAAGAAAAAGAAGGTTTTCGCGAAGAGAAGTCCTGGCTTGACAATACTTTGCTGCCCAATATTCACCATCATTCTGGTACGGTCCGCAAGTTTTACTTCGAAGGCCCGCTCGTGGATGTGGCAACCCAAACCATCGGTCCGAACATTAAGGCCGCAACCAGTCAGCTTACCTTTAAGCTTCGCGGAAACACCAAGCCCGTTCAATGGCATCAAGATAACGGATACGGTCCACTAGATCCCTATACTTCCATCTCCTGTCTAACGGCGCTCGATGATACCGACGAAGCGAACGGATGCCTTTGGATTGCCCCTCGTAGTAATCACTGGGGGCAGCAGTCACACGCCGCGGAGTTCCGGAATGAAGTGAGCACATCGGTTGACGAATCGCTCGGAGTGCCAATAACCATGAAGGCCGGCGAATGTCTGTTCTTTCATTGCTGGACTCTCCACAAGTCGGAAGGAAATCGCACCGATCGCGATCGGAGAATTCTCTTTTTCCGCTATGCGGATGCCGATGCTGTTGAAGTCGACAAGGGCCGCAAGCCACGGCTTGGAAAGCTCCTGCGGGGTTCTACACAGTTTGGCGATGTACGCCAATTTGAGACGGATCTGTGACCGAGTGACCAAAACCTGAAAACTAGGCCATAGGGAAAGTTGAGGATTTCCGGACTGTCGTGGTTCTCTGAAGGCGAGAGGAGAACCTGGGAGATGACGAACCGAGGACACAGTGAGGAAGAGATCCTGCGGAAACAGAGTCGGGCTAGACGGTGGTCGAAGTCTGTCGCAGGCATGGCATCAGCCAGCAGAGCTTTTACCTGTGAAGAAGTATGCAGGTCTGGGAGCTGAGCGAGCTACGTCATCATGCGCCTGCATGACCACACTAAGCAGCTCCTACTGTGCCCCTCTGACGGCCCAGACTGTTGCGGCCTGATGCCAGTGCCAAAAAGGTCAGACCGTTTATTGCTTAGCGAACAGATGCTGAGAGTCGAAATCACCTGAATCTGCAAGCGCTGACAACGCGGCAACAATTGGGTCGGGCAGGAGGATACCTTCCTTCAGGGCAGCTTCCCGCTTCTTCCACTCGATCTCCCCAGGTAAGTAGATTTCTCTTGATCCTTCTGCCTTTGATGAATCTTTGATACTGCGAATCATCCCGTCAATCCGCTTCTTAAACTCGTGAATCGGCATGATCTGATTTACGTCGATCGCCAGGAAAGCATGTGCCATGCCCGGAGGTTCAGAAAGACTTAGCAGCCAACTCTTGACCTCTCGAGTTATCGCTCCGCCACTCAGAACAGCAGCAAAAACTTCCACCATTACCGCCAGACCATAACCTTTGTGGCCGGCCATTGGCAGCAGAGACCCAGTAGCCGGCCAGTTCGTAAGATCAGATGTTGGACGTCCCTCGTCATCTACAATCCAGTTATCGGGTATTTTCTGGCCCAGAGCTTTTGCAGTGAAGATCTTCGTAGCCGCGGTCGCACTCAGTGCAATGTCGAGAAAGATTGGCCACTCTTCACCCGCCGGAACTGCATACGCAAAAGGGTTGTTGCCAATGACCGAGCCCCGGGAGCCTGGGGCCGCCATATTGACATCGGCATTGCTCATGGCCACTCCAATCATTCCCTGCTCTACCGCCATATTGGCATAGTACCCAGCAGCGCCAAAATGATTGCTGTTTCTCACGCCCACGTACCCCATTCCGTGAGCTCGCGCTTTCTCGATCGCTATACCCATCGCTATACACGACGCCACCATACCTATTGCGTTGTGCCCGTCAACAATGGCGAATGTTTGGCCATCAATAACCACCTCCGGTTTCGCCGTCGGATCCATCCCACCAGCTCGCAGCTTGTTTACGTAGTTCGGCAGATGATTCGTCCCGTGCGAGAAGATTCCCCAGGCGTCCGTAGCCACGAGCACCTCGGCTGTAATGCTAGCTTCAGACTCGCTCAACCCAACCGACTGCAACGTATCCAAGCAAAACCTTTGCAGTTCTTCAACTCGTATTCTTCTCACAATAAAATCTCCGCGTTCCAAGTATTCATTGGATTGGATATGCCTGTCAGCTCTACTCAGCCGGCCCGACCTCCGGTTGCAACCAGAACAATGGCGTAAAGATGAGTTGTCTTATCCTCCAATTTGGAATACCGTTCTGCCGCGAGCCAGCAGCCATACAGCCCTCGGCAAGCCGGATCAGCGTTGCTGAGCGCATACTGTTTAAATGAGAGCTCAGCACACTCAGCGATGGACCAAAAGGATACAATTTCCAGCCGGCCGGTCCAAGCTTGTGAGTCAGAAGGTTATTCTCCCCTGTAATTGAAGAAGCCGTGGCGAATTGGCTTGAGACCCTATATGACCAAAGTTCGGGTTAGTCCCCAGGTTGCCTGTATCCGGGGAACCAAAGATTACACGGTTAAATGTATTAAACGTATTCAACCCAAGGAAGAGATTTATCCTTTCAGACAAAGGGATATTCCGACCGAGGCCCAAATCTTCGTCATAATAGGCGAAACTGCGAATGCCATCCAGCGTTCGCCGGACGTTTCCAAAAGTGAACGGAGCAGGAATACTGAATGCGGCAGGATTGAGGTAAACACTCTTAGCCGGATTGAAGCTGCCTTGATAACCCTTTAATGGTACCCCTGGAACGATGTTAGGGCGCAGAATCGCATTGAAGATGGGGAGATTATTCGGACTGTTCACGATAAACGGTTCGCCACTGTGGTAGGAATGAATTCCAGTAACTTGCCACCCACCAAGCAGAACACTGGCAACCGAACGAGTCCCCAGATATGGCTGCCCCTTTCCAAATGGTAACTGCCATACATACGCTATGCTGACTATGTGGGGCGGTTGCAACGTGCTCAGTCCCCGTTCGCTTCGGGGATTAAATGCATTCTGTCCCCCCACAACCAATCCGGCACCCGTGGGTCCAGCGTAATCACTATCTGATAAAACCTTTGCCCAGGTATAACTTACGAGGATCGTGGGGCCTCTGCTGAACTGGCGCTGCAGCTTAACTTGAAGCGCATTATAGCTAGAATTAGCTTCATTCTGCGCGAGTTCCTGTATATTAAGATATTGCGGATATGGTCTCAAGGCTTGGGCGACCGTCCCGCTAAACCCCGGATAAGGAAGGGGTACTCCGGTTGCCTGTCCAGCCGAAGAGCTTAACGGAGCGTTCAATGTAGAGCCTAAGGAAAGGTATTTCGGGTCAACCTGGTTGGGATTTGCTAGTGCGCTCCCCAGATGATGACCGGAATTACCTACATACCCTAGATCTAAGACGAAGTTACCGGCGAAATTGTTTTGAACATCCAGATTCCATGTTGTGATCCGTGCCGTCGTGCCATTCCGTTTTGCCAAGTAGGTGATGTTGCCGCCATTATCTAAAGTCGCATCTATATGTGGAGGCTTCCTAAACGCGGGAAATCCATCATTGATGTTGAAGGCCGGCGTCACGCCCAAATTTGGACTGGCGAAACTCGGAGAGGCGTTAAGACCATCGGAAAACTGTGTTCTCCATCCATTGTCGATGACGTCGCCCGTAGTCCCTTCAAACAAGCCAGCTCCTCCTCGAATGACTGTATTCTTGTCCAAGGAATACGCAAAGCCTACACGGGGCTGAACGCCCGAATAGTCAATCGCGCTAAAGCGCTGGCAATTGCAGTAAGGCTGCCCCCCCGAGCCGGCAAAGGCGAGAGCACCGAGGCGCCCCCCGGCGCCCGGATTGGGCATATTGGGATCGAAGCTTGACAATGTATTATGTACCTGTGTTCTAGTGAAGGGAATGTCGTACCTAACTCCCAGGTTTAGTGTGAGGTTGGGTCTTAACTTCCAATTATCCTGCACGTAAACTGCCGCATATCTGTAACGTGTACCAATCTCTACTGGCGTATACGACTGAGATGAGCTATCAACATTACCCAATAAGAAGCTGGCAAAACTGTTGCCAGTTGTGTTTGGAGCGCTTGGCTGGCTGGTCTCGAGACTGCTGAAAGTGAATGTGGCAGTGGAAGGGGAGTTGGTATTCCCCTGGATCCGCTGGTATTCTCCTCCTGCTTGTATTTCGTGGTTGCCTTTTGTGAGAGCAACGAAATCATTGTAGTCAAAACCATTGCTAATTAAGAATTGGCCAGTCGATCCCACACCAGGGTATCCATTGAAGTAAAGTAATGGTGGGGTGTTTGTCGGGATATTTCCGATTCCTAGAGTCACAGGTGAGTTATATCCTGGGCGAACGTAGCTTTCATTGGTGCGACTAAAGCCAAAGGCAAAGTGATTCAACAAAGAAGAGGAAAATACATGGTCCTCGCTTAGAATGACGATTAATGCATTGTTGGGGCTGCCCGTCCCGCTTGAGTAAAATGGTGGATTGTAGATTTGCCTGATACCTTGCTCGGCAGTGAATGGAGCGCCCCCCAAAAACCCGTGAAGCGTGTCGGACTTCCCCAAGGTATAATCGACCTTGCCACCGTATTGCGTTGCGTCATTTGTATTTCGTTCAGCGTACGAATAATTATTCGTTTCGCTGCTATTGGTTGGGTTTGGGATGTAAGGAATAAAATTTCTTGCCACTTGCCCGATACGCGCTGCAGGTATCATGTTGTTAGGGAACTGCTGACGCGTGCAAATGCCCCCGGCACCACATTGCGTCGTAGCTGGGTCATAGATCGGGATTACGTTACCGGAGCCGTCCAAGTATGAAGAGAAGTCGCCGGCACGTTCTTGAGTGGTTTGTATCGTAGCTAATGTTGAAGGGGCAGCCCCTGAAAAGCGAAAGCCGCTATAGTAAGCGAAGAAGAAGGCTTTGTTTTTTAAAATTGGGCCGCCAACGTTGGCGCCGAATTCGTTCTGTACCGTAGGAGCCCGTTTAGTTGCAAAATAACTCCGGGCATTCAAATCGGTATTCTCATTAAACTCAAAGATTTCCCCGTGCCAATCGTTGGTTCCCGAGCGAGTGTTGAAGGAGAGCACGCCGCCTGGTGTCCTTCCATATTGAGCGGAAAAGTTATTTTGTATCAGCGCGAACTCGGATAGCGCTTGTATCGGTATCGGTTGATAGGCATCGAAATCCGACGAAGTGTTGGAAGTGAGATACGTCACTCCATCGATCTGGCTCTGTCCCGCATATCCTTGGCCGCCGCTGACGACCAGTGTGCTTCTCGGGCTACTGCCATTCGAGTTGGCACCGGAAGACACGCCGGAAGCCACCCCTGGTGCCAGTGTGGCTACGGCAACCACGCTACGGGGACCGCCAAGGTTCGGCACCGGGAGAGATGCGTAAGTTTGCGAGTCGAGGCCGGTGGTTGTCTCTGGCGTGGTTGTATTTAGGCTAGCAGAAGAGCCGGATACCTCAACCGTCTCGCTTGCGCCTCCGATCTTAAGCGCAATCGCTTCGCTAGTTGTCTGCGCGAGCGACACGGTCACATTGTTAACCGCTTCAGCGGCGAAGCCAGCCTTCGTGACTCTGAGTGTGTATACGCCCACTGATAGCACTGGGAATCCAAATTGCCCTGACGGACTGCTCTCTGTCGTGGACGTCACCCCGGTAGCATTGTCCGTCACTTCAATGGCAGCGTTTGGGACAACAGAATGTGCAGAGTCGTAAATAACACCAGATATGCTCCCGCCCCCGTTTGCCTGACCCCAGACCACCCCACCTGTCAGCGCCGTTGCTATGATAAACAAAACGGCTGCGCACAGCTTGTTCGCTTTCATACGGTCTCCGAATTAAGAATCTAGCCATTCCATGCGCTACTCTTTTCAATCAATTGCAATCATCCAGAACAGTCGATTTCAAACGGCAGGTTCATACTCGGAACCCGCCTCCTCAATGCTGATCGCCTTGAAATTAGGGCGAGCAAATTTCTCCACAGGCACCGCCCCAACAGGGTTTAGATGGAACTGGTCTACTCCTCGGCAAAGGTAAGTTTTGAAGTTAGGATTGACATGCACGTCGTTCTTGACATTAGTTCCTGAGAATCGCATCGTCAATCCGACCCGCCTTCGATCAGATGGATTGGCGGGCGAGCCATGCACAGCTGCATCGTCGTGCAGCGAAACTTCACCCGCTTTCAGGCACATAGACACGGCAGCATCGTCGCGAAAGCTTCCCCTTTCAAGTTCGAGCGTGAGAATTGAATTCGTCGCCGTCGAGCGCTGGTGTTTCATGATTCCAGCCTTGTGTGACCCTGGGACGATCTTCATTGCTCCGTTTTCTTCGTCAACGTCAGTGAAGGCTAACCACACGGTCACGGAGTTATGCGGGCTCATCGGCCAGTAGTAGGCGTCCTGGTGCCATCCAACGGTCTCCATGGTTCGTGGTTCTTTTACGAAGAAGCTGCTGGCCCAAAGAAAGAAATTGGGGCCCAAAACCCCTTCGACTAAATCGTGGACTTTCGGATTCATGCAAATGTCGAAGAGCCACCGGCTCGTTTCGTGCCATTCGCGGATGTCCTTCGCCGTTTCCCCTGAACGGAGGAGTGCCATCAGCTGGGGTAGCTCTTCTTTTAGTGTGCGCATCTCCTCGGGTGTATATACCGAGGGTGTTCCTATGAGATAACCATTCTCCCTGTAAGATTCCTTTTGCTTCTCGCTCAACCGATATTTGGGATCCATACTCTCTCCTCCATACGACGGTATGACCTATTGTTTTGCCTGTGGCACTTCCCAGAGATTCATTCGAACCAGCAGGATATTAAGCTGGCCGCCATTTGTTGTCAAGCCGTTTTCGAAAGCTATTCCGTAATGTAGAATAGCAAAATATCTGTGGCCTCATACTGCGCATCGGACCGATCCAGTTGGACGATGTCGCAAGCTGCACAAGCAATGTGTCCCTTAGACATGAAACAACCCTGCATGTTTCTGGGGTTCACAGTGGTTGCGCTTCGCGCGGATTCATGTCATTTATAGATGAGCTTGCAGGTCGTATCGGGCCCGATCCTTCTTATCCCGAAGCTGACGAGGAGAAGGCTCGGAGTTTTCCGTGGTACGGAACGCAGTTCCATAGTTATTGACAGGTTTCTGGTTGTTAGAGGATCATCATCCCGAAGCATTCCAGCCTCAGGATGGCACGCCCAGAGCTTTGTTGGCTTGATCTTAATAAGGAAGGAATCGTGAGGTCGATGCGGCCGATCCTCGAGTTTGTACACGAGATCGTCGACGATCGCGCTAGTTCGCTTTCCATCTTATTTCAAAAGTTTTCGATTCTTCCGTATCACGGCAATGTAGGCGTAAGGATTACTTGTGAAATATTTGACCTTCTACGTACCGATGTTTCAGCAGAGCACTAAAAGCTATACTTCCAAGCCGTGCGTTTCTTTCATTTTGCTTCTTTTGCTCTACTCTTCCGTTCTTACCGCACAATACTCCAAACCTGCCACTGAGTTGCCCAAGTTGGTCGAATCAACTGGCCTGACAGTAGAGACGGCGCAGGGTGAGCTTCGCGGAAGTTTCGAAAATTCGCGTTCGGATCCTATCTCACGTTCCGCCTCCAGTCCTAAGATTCGTGTCTTCAAGGGGATTCCATTCGCGGAGCCGCCCACAGGGCCAATGCGGTGGCGCCCCCCCGAAAAGTTGAACGTCTGGCAGGGTGTGCGGGAAGCGACCCGCTTTGGTAGCTCCTGTATGCAAGGAGTGCGCCCCAGCAGCGCGGAGAGCAGCATAAGCGAGGACTGCCTTTACCTCAACGTATGGTCGCCAGTCCTTTCTCGCGATCTCAAGCCTCTACCGGTGATGGTATGGATTCACGGAGGCGGATTCGTTGTCGGATCGGGCGACATGGATGCTGCGAGGCTTGCTGCCAAGGGTGTAGTTATCGTCACTTTCAATTACCGTTTGGGCGTCTTTGGATTTCTCGCCCACCCCGCACTGACCGCCGAATCGGAGCACCACGCCTCGGGCAATTATGGATTGATGGATCAGATCGCCGCGCTTCATTGGGTTCAGCAGAACATCGGTGCCTTTGGAGGTGACTCTGCACAGGTTACAGTTTTCGGCGAATCCGCTGGAGGCACAAGCATCGGCTATCTCCTCGCCTCTCCTCTAGCCCACGGACTTTTCGCGCGAGCTATTCTGGAAAGTCCATCGCGACTTTTCCTGCCAGACCCCAAGCTAACGGTGCCCTATGCCGGGCTTCCGTCTATGGAATCCATCGGTTCAGCCATCGATCCGAGCATTGCTCATTTAAGGCAACTCAGCTCTTGGGCGGTCATGAAACAGGCAGCGGCGGTTACCAATAGTCTCTTTGCGGCTGGTAGCCCGGAGCGCATCGGCTTGCGACCGGAAAGCCATGTACATGATCCACGTAATCATGATTCCCCATGGTGGGCCTTCGCCGACGGATATGTTATTCCGCAGCCACTGATTGAATTGTACAAGGAAGGTCGTGAGGCAGCAGTCCCGGTTATGCTAGGCACTAATGCGAACGAAGGATCTATGTTTCTACATAAGTTTCCAATTGACACTCACGCAGCTTATAGAGGCTATCTACGAGACAACTACCACCCTTGCTCAGATGAGCTTCTCGCTGTGTATCCAGCAGAGTCTTCGGTACAGATCCGCGAGGCTGTTGAACACATCATCACCGACGCCTTCTTCGTGTATGGAGTCCAGTTCGCCGCGACTTCGTTATCACAACGTAACCCATCCGTTTATGTCTATCGTTTCACGCGAGTCTCTCCTAAGGGACTCATCACGGGCGATGGAGCCTGGCATGGTAGTGAGGTCGCCTATGTGTTTGGGCAGTCGACACCAACTATCGCGCCCGACCTTTACCGCGAGCAAGATGCTCGGCTCTCGGGTATGATGATGGATGCTTGGGTCCGCTTCGCCAGCAGCGGTGATCCTTCAGAGAGAAGTATTCCGTGGCCCGCTTGGCGGCCAAACGAGCGCTATTATCTGGACTTCGGGGACTCCATCAGTGTCCACCAATTAGAGGACATGATACGCTTCCGAATTTTTGCTCAAATATTTTCGCCGCAACTTTCCGCAACATGCCAGATGCACTCACCTCAAATTGAGTCATTTGCAGATCCCCAGGGCATGAATTCACAAAGCCACTCCTCCGCACTCTGGTCTGAACCGCCGCGCCTCAAATAAAGTTTTAGACATCGTTAAAGTCAATCATCGGAAATCGGATTCTCAATATATCTTCTCCAGTTCGGTCACGCCGCCTTGCATATGGTCATCCTGGTTTATATCACTAACAGTTGAATCACTATTCAAAAGTTATCCGCGTATTAGTTGTCGCATCTCTAGACACGTATGCAACGCAAAGTTAGCTTTAGCCATTTGATCGACTGCTGTCCTGTTCACATTGCGAATTCCGAGAGGGTGACGCGAACGATTGGCGTGAGCGCCGCATGCTTGATCGAAGTCACTTCACGGCGGAAAATTCGTTTGTCCCCACGGAGCTTTTTTAGACCACGATAAAAACATTTTTATAGTTGAATGGGTCGAAGTAGGAAGGATCAGAAAGCTGCGGAGACTTTAAGAATCTGTTATAAACCGTATAGCCTCTAAAAACTAGAGATAATCGCCTTCTCCCGTGGTATACACAATCACCGTCTTCTCAAGAATTGCCAAGTTTACAGTTTTATTGTATTCGCGCGCTAAGAACTGAATGACTTGTGGGAAACGTAAGCAGGGTGCTGCTCGGAAAACCTCTGCCGGCCGTGCCATTTCGTAGGCGCAATCTCCGAGATGTAAAGAGGGCTAGCCATGGAGGCAGCACCAATGCCGATGCCCCAACAATCCGAAACATGATAAAGATCGCGAACGAAGGTGCGAGTGCCGTACCGAATGCTGACAGTAGGAAACAAACTGCAGAGATGAACAGTATCTTGTGGCGACCGAGTATATCTCCACCGAAACCGGCGACTGCGGCACCGAGCACGCATCCAGCAAGCGCTGAACTAGCCGCCCATCCCGCTGCGGCCGGGCTGAGAACGAAGTAGATTTACAACAGCCCGATGGCACCTGAAATGACCGCCGTGTCGTAGCCGAAAAGCAATCCGCCGAGTGCCGCGACTCCAGAGATCAGCACCATGTATAGCGATCCGGAGATACGCTCCTTATGTGGAGTAGTAAATCGGACGATTGGTGTCGGGTTCGCAGGAGTCATTTGCCACCGTTTGTATGAACACTGCAGGAGTCGATCGCTTCCAGCTAGTTTATTCGTTTTTGCCGCTCGACCAGGTGGCAAAACGCTGTGCCTGCCGCCGCGCCATCCAATCACAAATCGCGTCAAGATCGGCGATGGGCTGCTGGGTATATGGAAGAGTGTGAAGATAGGGCGGCGGACCAAACTCGGGCGTAAGCGTCGCTTCATCAGTTCCTCGCGCTTGCTGCGCCGACCAGATCATCTCCCACCAGCGCTCGTGTGCTTCGAGATGTGTATGCCATTCCGGGGCGCGAGGGTCGGGCACCTGCGGGCCTTGCTCATAGCCCACCCTTGCGTGAGTGTGATGACAATTCTGCGCTACGCGAGAAAAGATCGGGCCAGCATCTGCAAGCAATCGTTCCGCTACGCATACCCAGTGACTGAAGTCAGCGGTGAGCCTTATATCTGGAATACGCTTCAGCAGGCGACAAGTATTCCACGGATTGCCGAAGAATCGGGAGCGATGTGTCTCGTGATTGATCACTACGCCTAGCTGCTCTTCCATGTTTTTAACCGCGCTATAGAAGTCTTCAGCTTCGTCGAGCGACCAGGCATCCGAGGCGGTATGCGCATTGAAGAACCATGGCTCGCCGTCCAGACACTCTTCAATTTGTTCGCGCAACGAGGCGAGGTGCACTTCCACGGTGCCGCCTCCATTCTTCATATTGCTGAAGACCTGCGGTATCCACGCCAGGCCCTCATCTTTCAAAACGCGTCGCAGTTCCGGAGTGTAAGGCACGATTCTCGGCGAGAACTCGAGTGCCTGATAGCCTATCTCGCGCCAGTGCGCCAGGTGTGGCTTTAGTCCGCTGGTGAGATCCACGCCCCAGAGGTGGCGTACAAGGAACAGCTTCATCTGGCCGACGCCGATTTTTCCGCGGTCAGCTGACGAGCATGCTCGGCCGCCATCGCCTTCTGGTCGTCATCGTTCCAGTCCACGCAGCCGCCGCCCAAGTCAGGCCGTACAAAGGCGCTGGCAACACTTTCCACTCCCTTGTAGGCGTAGGGGTCGGTACCGGCGACCAGGACAACATCGCGATAATCGGCAAGGGCTATCGAGGTCTTGTCGGCTGGCTTGACCCAGGGCAGCAGAGACTCGGCGCTCATATAGTGATTCACCAGCGTGCGGCGAAAATCGCTTTGTGATCGATTTGGCAAAGAACGGTGAAGCAGATAGCCATTGAAGAAGACAACCGAGCCGGCTTTGACCTCGACAGGAATCGAGTCTTCATCCTGCCATGGAAAGTTCCAGGATTCGTGCGTACAGTCGAAGCGGGTGTCGCTACGGTTACGCTGCGGCCAAAGTATGCCACGCGTTTGAGACCCGGGAAGCACCCACAGGCAGCCGTTCTCTACCGTGGCATCGTCCATAGCAATCCAGGCACCAGCCAGAGAGCGATCACGCGTTGGGATGAAGTCTTCATCCTGATGCCATGCCTGCCCTGGCTTTCCTGCGGCTTTCACGAACAGCATGGATTGCATGCACTTCAGATTCGGACCGATCAGCAGCTTTAACATGTCTATAATGCGCGGATGGGAGAGCGTCGTCAATATCTGCCCGGAGAGCTTATGCGGAAAGTGGACGCAAAGAACCCGCCTCATTGCGGCTGTTGCGGCGTGCAATGAAGCACTTAGGAGACCGGTTACTGTTGCTCCGGCAATAAACAAAACCAAACGTAATCGACGACGGACCTTCATGGCTCCCGATTCTAAACTCAGCGATTGATCAGCAATCACCTTTTCGCCATCCGTTGGCTCATCGGCCCACATGACCAGATCGGCCCCGACAAGTTGGCTCCGGATTTCCACTCGAGCTGCTGCTTTACTGAAATTACGGCTCTGATCTTAAATCCTCAACCATCCGATCTCCTTCATAGCGTCGCTTGCTAGAAGCACATCAATCAAGTTTCGTGATCGCACTTGGCATGACGATAACGCCGTCGCAAAGGCTAGACTCAATGAATGTCTCTACCGTGATCGTGATCACCGATTCTTCCGACCCCACGCGCAGCGTTCACAATGACCGAGGTGACGGTGGGAAGCTGGGGAGGCGCTCTCCTAGGCAGGCCGGAGGGCGGTGCGGAATCATCCGGGGCGATAGGTGGATCAACAGGCGACACACTTCGTGTGTGATCTCCCGAATCACCGTCTGGCTCACCGAGACGAACGCTAGATTCCTCAACGTAGTATGGTGAGCGAAGAGCCGTCTGCAGGGATCTGCTCTGGGCATCTTTCAAGCCTGGATCAGTTTTCGCCGTGAGCGCATGCACTTTTCTGAGTCTGGGAGCACGGTGTCGAGCTGCCGTTGAGGTTGACTGAACAGAAGTTTGGGAGACCAGTCCGTGCAGTTCGCGCTGGAGATGAAGCGCTATAGTCAGCAGCGGCAACACTGCGAGAAGTAAGAAGAAGAGTGCTGCGCTAAACGCACTTTTTGCGAACATCCACCATCGCGGAATCTGTGTGGAGGGCGTCAGGATAGAGCGGAGCCGCGCCTGAAAGGGAGTCGAGGACGCGGCAAACTCCATGCCCCAGCTCGCATGGTGCTGGTCGAGCTCGCGGCGCGCAAAGCGCACAAGCGTCTCTGCATACTCAACTCTTCGATGAGGGGATTGCGCGACTACAGCGAAGTCACAGGCCAACTCACGCTCAAATTGCATCCGCCGCATGGCGAATGTCATTCCAGGATGAAAAAAAAGGATGGCCCGGCAGGAGGAGGCCAGAGAACTCCACAAATAATCACATCTTCGAACGTGGTGGAGCTCGTGCCGGAGAATATCTGTAAGCTCGGCATCATCTCCATCGGATGCGAGGGGAAGCGCGTCCATATCCGGAAGCAGAATCACGGGGCGTAGAAAGCCCACGGTTGCAGGGGAGGTGAGACCCGCAAGGACCAACAGTCGGCAGCGCGAAATTCCGAGCTGCTGCGCAATGGGCATGAATCGATCCCGAATTGCGTTGATCGGCGCTGTAGTGAAACGTAACACCCACTGAAGACGTAGCTGATTGCGAACAGCGGAAGCCAGCAACCAGGTAACGGTAACTACGTAAAGCAAGCAGGCGACACCGATGCTCCACGCGAGTGCACCCGCGCAGGAAGCCGGTAACTGCCAGGTTCGAATCGCAGGTATCGGAGATGTCTGAGACCCAGGGTCGAGCACGAACGCGGTCGATGCCAAGCTGTGGAAACCGAACAGTTCGGCGGCGAGAAAGCACCAGTAGAAAACCGCGCCCAACAGAAAGCTGAGCCAGAGCGTAAACCGCTTTTGTGGAGACTGGAGGAGACGACTTACGGTCCAGCAAATCGCAAAAGCCAGGGAGGACTTAAGCACAAAGCCTAGCGAGGCAGCGAGTACGGCAAGTGCGAGTTCAGGGTTGAGGTGCATGCTTTCCTTCTTTTTCCACCTTACCGAGCCGGCGTTTCTGCCGGCATTCCTGAATCAGTGATTCGATCTCCACAAGCTCTTTCTCTTCGACTTGAGTTGTCTCAAGCAAGTTGACGAGTAACCCTGCGGCGGAGCCGCCGAAATTCCCTTTGACCAGCTTCTCGATGGATTGCCGGTTCACTTCCTCACGCGAAACTACAGGCCGAAAGATGAAAACACGCCCCCTCGTCTCATGTGCAATGAAACCCTTCCCCTCCATGATCCTGAGCAAGCTCTGCGTCGTCTTGTAATGGGGACGATCTTCCGGCGCGTGTGCTTCCAGGATGCTGTCTACCGTGGCTTCGCCGCGCTCCCACAAAACCTGCAGCAGCCGCAGCTCTGCAGCCGTGGGCAATGGAGCAGCTTTGCGAATGCGTGCGATAGACCCTCCTCATGAGAGCCGGGGTGGATGCCCGGCAATTTTCAAGACGAGAGGAGATTACCATTTGCAAGGCAGTAAGTCTTAGTTATTTAAGATGCACTTGACTTCCCAGTCTTAAGGAATTAAGAATTGAACCAGAGGCGCATGTGTATAGCCTGCCAAACACGAGGGACAAGATTATGGCTGCAATTGCTCCAGCTGACCACGGCGCAAAGGAAGGGATGCTTTCCGGGAATGCGGGGGATCAGCCTGGCAGCGGCTCCCAGAAGGACGACCAAAAGCTATACAGCCGCCACGTGAACCCAATTTGGGTCAAACTCCTCGATGTACTGGGGATGAATGTGCAGTACACCCGTTGCCATGGGATGGAACTGCACACGCGGGATGGCCGCACCGTCCTGGATTGCCTCTCCGGCTATTGCGTGCACAACACCGGACACAATCACCCGCATATTGTGGCGGAGCTGGTGTCAGAGCTGCAAAGCCAAAGTCCGGGCATGTTGCAGAGCAACGTGGTGGAAAACGCAGGAAAGCTGGCGCAAACATTGTGTCAGCATGCTGGAGGCAAGGTGTCCAAAGCCTTCTTCTGCAGCTCGGGCAGTGAGGGCATTGAAGCAGCGATCAAGTTCGCTCGCGCCCACACGTCGCGAGCGGATTTGGTATACGCCTCCGGCGCTTTCCATGGATTGACCTGCGGTGCGCTTTCCTTGATGGGCAGCGACTTCTGGCGTGAAAGCTTTGGTCCTATGCTGGCAGGAACCCATGAGGTTCCGTTTGGTGAGCTCCCCGCGCTGGAGACGTTGCTGAAGACCAAAACTATCGCGGCCGTGGTCTTAGAGCCGATCCAGGCAGAGGCTGGCATCGTAGTCCCCTCTCCTGAGTACCTTCCTTCTGTTCAGAAACTCTGCCAGAAATACGGCACATTGCTCGTGCTGGATGAAGTACAGACGGGGATGGGACGTACCGGTAGATTCCTTGCCGCTCAGCGATACGGGGTAGAACCGGACATGGTGGTGATGGCAAAGGCCTTGAGCGGAGGACTGGTCCCTTGCGCGGCCGTTCTGATGACGGAAGCCATCTACCATTCGGTCTTTCATTCCTTGCGCAGAGCATTCATTCACACCTCCACCTTCAGTGAAAATGCCATGGCAATGCGGGTTGGGCTTGCCACCGTCGAGGTCCTCGATCACGAGCGGCTGGTGGAGCGCTCCGACAGCTTGGGGAGGGAGCTTCGGGAGCGGCTGAGAGCTGCCCTCCAGCACTACGAGATGGTCAAGGAAGTGCGCGGCGAGGGACTGCTCTGTGGCATTGAGTTTCAACCACCGCGCAGCCTCTCCATGCGGCTCTCCTTCGAGGCCTTCAAGGCGATTCACTCCGGACTTTTTGGTCAGATGCTGGTTATGCGACTGTTCCAGGATAAAGGGGTCCTAACTCAAATTTGTGGCAACAACTTCATGGTGCTCAAGGTCGCTCCCCCGTTGATCGCCTCCGAGGCGCAGCTTACATATTGCATCAATGCGATTCACGAGGTGGTCGAGACCATGCATACCTCGGCGTCCTTCTGGTCCGACGCGTTGAAACTGGGTCGGCGTGCAATGTCCTTGTAACCGAGCCAGATTGCACGACTGCCCGAATGTCACGCCCCGAAGGAGTCACCCCGCATGAAGATTCTCTCTGCTGCAAGCGCGCTGCCCAAAAATGTCTATTCTCAGGAGAGCATCACGGGTGCTCTGCAGCAGCTCTGGCACGATAAGCTTAAGAATCCTGCTGTTCTTAACCGTCTGCACTCGCATTGCGGCGTAGGGCAACGGCATCTGGTTCGCCAACTCGAGGAATACCTCTCCATAAAAAGCTTCGGTGAAGCGAATGACATCTGGATCGACGCCGCGCAGGAGCTGGGCCAACAGGCAATCTGCAGAGCTGCCCGCGCCGCGAAGATCGACATTTCGTCGCTCTCTGCCATCTTCTTCGTTTCAGTAACGGGTATTTCGAGTCCATCTATCGACGCGCGTCTGCTCAACCACATGCCGCTATCGCGCCACATCAAGCGCATTCCGATCTTCGGTCTCGGCTGCGTGGCGGGAGCTGCCGGACTTGCTCGCGCAGCCGACTATGTGCGGGCTTTTCCTGATCAGTTTGCAGTTCTGCTGTCAGTGGAATTGTGTTCTCTGAATTGGCAGAAGCAGGATCTTTCGACGGCCAACCTCATTTCGGTGGGCCTATTTGGGGACGGCGCTGCAGCCGTGATCGTTGGAGGAAAAGATACGGCGCCGGAAGGAGTTAGGATCCTCGGCACCCACTCAACCTTCTACCCCGATACGGAAGATGTGATGGGCTGGGACATCTCGGAGCTGGGCTTCAGGATCGTGCTTTCACCGGATGTTCCGGATGTAATCCACGCGCACCTCAGGGTGGATGTCGACGAGTTTCTCCACGAGTATGGGCTCGCGCGCACCGACATAGGAAGCTGGATCATTCACACCGGAGGGCCGAAGGTGCTGCGCGCCGTAGAAGAGTCGCTCGAGCTCCCTCCGGATGCGCTCCAGGCCTCTTGGGCCAGCTTGAAGAGAGTCGGTAACCTCTCGTCCGCTTCAGTTCTGCTGGTGCTGGAAGAGCACCTGAGAGGTCACAGGGGCGCTCCAGGAACATACAGCGTTCTTGCTGCGATGGGCCCGGGCTTTTGCTCAGAGCTGCTTCTTCTTCAATGGTGAATGCTATGACATCTCTTCCCCAGAGTACGGATGCACTTATCCTCGGGGGTGGCCCTGCCGGGCTTTCCGCCGCCATCGCGCTTCGCCAAAATGGCATAGATTGCATGGTGGTCGACGCACTTCAGCCCACTATCGACAAGGGGTGCGGCGAGGGTCTGATGCCGGACGCACTCGAAGCATTGCAGCAGCTCGGAATCACGATCACCGAGGAAGACGGCCACCCCTTTCGCGGTATCCGATTTCAGAATGCGTCACACCAAACGGATGCCGCCTTCCCTGATAAACCCGGCATTGGCGTTCGTCGCACGCATCTTCACCGGCGCATGATCACACGCGCCCAACAGCTCAAGATCCCTCTCCTCTGGGGAGCGAGCGCCAAACTTCTCGACAACAGCACCGCAGTAGTAGGGGGTCAACAGATTCGCTGCCGCTTGTTGGTCGGTGCGGATGGTCAGGCATCGAGCACTCGCAGGTTAGCTGGACTGAATGAGGTGTTCAAAGAGAATCTTCGCTTCGCTGTCCGCAGACATTACAAAGTAGAACCATGGAGTGAATACGTAGAGGTGCATTGGGGTGCTGCCGGCCAGGTCTACGTGACACCCGTAGCAAAGGATTGTGTTTGCGTCATCCGGATCTCGCGAGATCCGAAGGTGAATCGAGAGAATCTGTTCAAGGAATTTCCGGAGATGGAACGACGACTTAGGCACAGTCTCGTGGTTTCCCAACCGAGAGGCGCAGTTTCAGTTACAAGGCGATTGCGAAATGTAGTGAGTGGGCCAGTGGCGCTGATCGGGGATGCTTCAGGTTCGGCAGATGCCATCACTGGCGAAGGTCTTGCCATGTCCTTTCGGCAGGCGATCGCGTTGGCCGCCGCCGTGAAGCGGAATGACCTGCGCAGTTACACCACGGCGCACCGCAGCATTGGAAAGCTGCCTCATGCAATGGGTTCTCTCATGCTGGTATTGGACCGTTGGCCAGCGATGCAGAAGAGAGCGCTGAAGACGTTGTCTCAAAACCCGGATCTCTTTGGTGAGCTCCTGTCGGTACATCTGGGCGCTGAAACTTTGCCGCGCTTTGCGGTTCGGCGTGGTCCCCGTTTGGGCTGGAGTCTATTGACACAATGTCAGTGAAGATGGAAGAGATCAGGACCATCATCCGTGGCCAGGCAGAGCAAGCAACCATCTGGAGTCTGCGCTGGCATACTCGTGGTAAGTGCGGTCTTCGAGCGGCGCTCTTCCTCGGAGCCCCAGGTTGTCATTCACGGCAACCGCCAGCTCCTGTTCAGACCCGAGATACCGCTCCGTGGTCTGAATCTACGAACGCCCGAGCAGGAACTTAATCTGCTCAAGATCGCCGCCGGCCTCCTGCAGAGCTTGGCACAGGTTGGCTTCGAGCACTCCAGCGCTTGGCTTCGTTCACCAGCTTGCGAATCGCGGAGAGCTTGACGTTGACGGTCGATGCACTCAGCTCCCGTTCGAGCAGCGACGCACGGTACTCCAGCAGAAGAGACCGTGATAGCAGCTGCTTCCGCTGCTACTGCAAGACGTTCAGCCACCAATAGCCACTTGTACAGCCACCGGCAAAATCTGGAAACTTAGCAGGTTACGATTGGCACATCGCATCAGGGCGTAAACTTTTTAATCTGGAAGAGTTATTGGCGGAGAGGGAGGGATTCGAACTCTTCCCTTCCGCAAGTGCCTCATCAACTAGCTTTATCGCGCTTCGCCCAATGTTAGAGGGAACAGAATCACCGGGAACGGGTATGTTGTGCTGGCAGTGCTTGCAGCGGACGACGGAGACTTTGAGATTGGAGAGGCGACATGACCTGAGTATATGGCGAAGAGAAGGCGAAAGCCATCCACAGTTTCAGGCGGCAGTCTCAGTCAGGAGCTACGGGCCTCCAGCCAGGTGACCACGACTGCTGGATCAGATTTGATCCGGTTACCCAGCCGAATGAACGGGATCTTGCCGTCGTGAGCCCAGCCATAGACAGTCATGTAATGCATGCCAAGAATCTCTGACAGATAGCGAACGCCGATGCAATTCTTCTCCGATTTTAGCCGATCTATTATCGTCACGTTTAACCCTCTGATTTGCTTTCTGAGGGGCTAACACTGAGAAACATGCCGGATTCGGGATTCTGGTTAACATGGTTAACGTTTTTCTTCGGATTTACATATAGAGAGGTGTAAAAGAGACTAAACACGGCTAAGCAATGGTTAACCGTATATCCCTGACCCGTACTGGTGGGCTGTCCGTTGTGCACAGAGCGCCGGTTCTATCTTCCGTCTGAGGTCTTCCTCGGCTCACCTTCCTACGAAGTGATCAAGTTGGCACAGGTGCAGCGGTGACCAGCATGTCAAGCCCTGCCACTTCCCACAAGAAAGACGGTCGCCTGCTGGTGTTGGCAGCCGCCCTGATTGTCGGCGTCCGGCTGGCCCGTGATCCTCGCGCGGGACACAAGTCGGAGCGCGTGGTTCGCGCCTTGGAGGATGCCGTGTTCCTGGCTGATGCTGTGTACGATTTGGCATGGGTACGCCATGGCAGGGGCTCAATAGATTACGCGTGGCCTAAAGCGGAATGCTGATGCTGGTCATCCCGTGCACCTTCACCATCACTGGCGTCGCAAGTGACATACAATCCGACGATGGATGAGAAGGAGCAGGAGTTCTGGGATCGAGCCGCTATCGCGGCTCTGGGTGGGCTGGCTTCGATTCCCTTAAAGATCGAGACGAACATCTTCGACAGCGAAGAGCAGCTGGCGAATGCAACCGCTGACTTGGCGACCGCTCTGCTTAGTGAACGAGCGAAGGTGATGGCGGGTAGCGGGATTCCGCCAAGACTCAGAATCTACTCACAATGCCGGACAGTGAAGCTGACAGCGTAATCCTGGAGTATTCGCCGAAGACCTGTCTTATGATGTCCTCGGCTGGTTGCGTCCGGGTGCATGATCCAAAGGGCGACAGCAGGGTGCGATTGCGTCCATCCGTTCCCACCGCCAGGCTAAGCGTACGCATCTGTGAAAGTGTGCTGCGAAGCTGGCGCAGGGGCTCTACTTGAGGAAGCGTGCCGCCATCTTGCGAAAGCTGGCCTTATCGAGAGCAGGCTGCCTGATGGAAGCGTGGGCCAAGGGATCCCTTCTCGCCTGAGCCAAGCCTCCATTTCGTTTGTCGCTCCAGCCGCAACAAACAATATTGGATCAGATGCGACAAATGATAATAGTTGGACATCAGACCACCGTCAACATCCGCTTCCCAGAGAGGCCTTCCACTTTAAATTAGATCGCGCTTCTCATTTCCCACACACGAAAACTCCGGCTCGAACGCGTTGTACTGAGTTCTATTTAGTGCCTCGGGAGGGCAGTCGTGACGGCGCATCTGTTCGGTGGGCTTGAGGCTATAGTTAAGGTATGGTTACCTGGGTTTTATTAGCAGGGCTGCCCGCAACTGGCAAGAGCACCTTGTCGGCCCTGCTTCGGCAGCACCTCGAAACCAGACAACAAAGTGCGGTCATCATTGACAAAGACCGGGTACGCAGCACTCTGTTTCCCGATCCTGTCACCGATTACACCGCAGAACAGGATGCTATCTGCTTCCGTGCCATGCTTGAGGCTGCCGCATACCTTACCGCCCATGAAAGCGCCAGATATATTCTCTTCGACGGCCGCACATTCTCCCGCGCGGCACTGATAGACGCCACGCTCAAAGCTGCGCAGAACGCCGGAGCCGAAACCCGCATTCTGCAACTTATCTGCCCGGAGTCGGTTTCAATTGAGCGTCTCGCACAGCCTGACCCGAAACATCCCGCCCGCAATCGAGATCTAGCCCTTTATCAACGGATTAAGAGCTCCTTCGAGCCGATTACGCATCCACACTTCACGCTGAATACTTGTGACGATCTAGAGGCGGCCGCGAAATCTGCCCTTGATTACATTCTGCAGCCGCAAAACTGCTGCCCGGAGGAGAGCGCTAGTCTACCACCGGGCGGAAGCTGTCTGTGAGAATTCAACCGCACCAGGACCGGCTTGACAATCGCAATTGCAACCCAGCTATGGTGATTAGGCCGAGCTGTAATCAGCTTGGTTTAGCGCACAGCTACTCGGATGAATCGTTTCTAATGTGTTACCTTCATGCTGCACGATTAACACAGATCGCAGCAACTACGATCAGGCAGACATGGTATTTAAAAGGTAGAGCGGCTGCCCGATCTGGACGTGGGTAGGGCCGAATAACCTATTCGGTTAACTTCACTTTGCTCAAGATCTCTGTTTTTTTACATCTCATCGGGGGACGAAAACGTCAGCATTATTAGGTGGTTTCCTTGTGTCTCTCGGTGGAGTACTTATCGGGGGCAGCGCATGGCCCATGAAGATAATGCGCAAGTACCAGTTCGAGAATTGGTGGTTTGTGAGCATGCTTCTTGGCTTGGTGGTGCTTCCATGGAGCCTAACCCTCGCAACTTGCCCGAACGCAATCTCCGCCTATCGGGATATCGGATTGCAACCCATTCTGAGGGCCAACCTGTTCTCTCTCGGATGGGGTGTTGCAAACGTACTGTGTGGCTTGTGCTATGTCCGCATCGGCTTTGCGCTTACGGGAGGGATTCTCACGGGAATCGGTGTGTCGATTGGTGTCACGGTCCCGCTGGTGATCAAGGGATCAGGACTTTTTGCGCAGGCACCAAATCTGAGGTCACCTGCTGGTCATGTGATTCTGTCGGGCGTCGCAGTCATACTCTGCGGCGTGCTATTGGTTTCGCGCGCTGGCTTTGGTCGTGAAATGCAGGCCTCCAGCTCCTCTGGTCCTGCACAATCATTTCGTGTAGGAATTTTAATGGTTGTCCTTGCGGGCATCCTTTCAGTAGGACTGAGTTTCTCGTTTGTTTTTAGTCAGGATCCCATCATTCGTGCGATGAAGGCCAGAGGAGCAGGCGATATCGGGGCCAATTTTGCCGTTTGGGCAATGAGTTTGCTCGGAGGAGCATTGGTTAATCTGGCTTATCCAATCTATCTGATGACAAAGAACCGCTCATGGGGGCTTCTTCTGCAATCCCGCCGCGATGCGATGCTGTCCGCTCTTATCGGACTAACGATGGTTTCATCGATTGCATTCATGGGAAAAGGCATGCTGCTCTTGGGTGCTCTTGGAGCCTCTGTGGGATTTGGGATCCAACAGAGCTCACAGATGCTTGCCAACCAAGCGGTTGGATTCCTCAGCGGAGAATGGAAGGGTGTGCGGGGAAGGCCGAGAAAACAGATGTATGCTGCTATACTCCTTCTGCTAATCGCCGCCTTAATCCTTGCGTACGGAAATACGCTTGCAAAAAGCTAGACTATTGGCCTTTTGATCTCAAGGCTCATTCACGTGAATCTCCCCTGGATAATGTCCGGAGCTCGTACTCACACATAATGCAGATTAGCGGGGGAGGAGAATAGTGGGGCAATGAATCAGATCGATTTGAAGAACCGTCACGCGGTGATTACAGGGGGCGCTCAGGGCATCGGGTTTTCCATCGCCAAGCGTCTGTTGACTTCGGGAGCGGAGGTCTCGCTCTGGGATCACGATGCTGAGGTGCTTAGCTCAGCCATCGAGAACTTGGCAGCTTTGGGAAACGTCATAGGCGAGACCGTGGACGTCTCCGGCGCACAAAGCGTGATTGAGGCGGCCGAGAGGGCTGCGATGAAGCATGGCTCTATCGATATCCTCGTCGCGAACGCAGGTATTGCAGGACCAAACTACAAGCTATGGGATTATCCGGTCGAGATGTGGAAGCATATTCTCGATATCAACCTCACAGGTGTGTTTCTATGCTGTCGCGCGATCGTTCCCTACATGATCCGACAGAACTACGGCCGGATCGTAAATGTCGCTTCTATCGCAGGGAAGGAGGGCAACCCCAATGCTTCTGCTTATAGTGCATCGAAAGCCGGAGTCATCGCATTGACCAAGTCTCTCGGCAAAGAGACCGCGACGCAAAACATTGCCGTGAACTGCATCACCCCTGCCGCGGCACGAACCCGTATTTTCGACCAGATGTCGCAGGAGCACATTGACTTTATGCTTTCGCGTATTCCTCGTGGGCGCTTTCTCGAAGTAGATGAGGTCAGCGCCATGGTGGCTTGGCTGGTCTCTGAGGAGAACACCTTCACCACAGGTGCAGTATTCGACATCAGCGGAGGACGGGCCACGTATTAGCGGCGATCTCCTCCGCAAGGTAGGAGCTTCCATCGTTGCTCGATGGGCAGAGCTAGCTTCTGCCCGTCTGCAGTTCAGGCAAGCGCGAGGCTCAAATGAGATCCCTTGAAATTGACGGCTGCCCAGTACCCTTACATCAACTGAACGCAGCAGGTTCTTGGATTCGCCAAGGCACACGACCTGGTAGAAGCGTCGGCCGATTCCGTCATCCCTAAGATACGGTCTCTTTCGCCGGCTCAATCGATTCAACGGACGGTTCTGAGGAACAACCCGCTTGCCTCGTTCCTCGCACGAAAGATTTCGACCAGCTCCAGCAATGGCTCGGACCGCGAGACCACATGAAAATCAAGGATGTCGAGCATGGCAGGTGTATAACGGGCAGCTGCGGGAGAAGGTCGTGGGAACCCGTCTGGCGGAGCCGCCCAGGAGACAGTCTTCATAGGCGTAAATGGATCGGCGGAGTCTGTTTAGCGGCACGAGCACTAGGCCAACACGAGCACAAGGCGCACATTTGAACTCTTGTTTTCCTATTGACAGTGGTCTGACTACCACACTAGTATCCGCACTGATGCGAGGCTTCGATGACAGCTTCCGCAGCTGCAGGAAAGAAGCTAGGTTGGTGAGACCGGTTCAGGTGAAGCTGTTTCGGAAACGATTGTTAGGGCCATGCTTCTCTAGGCCTAACTAGACTTTGAACTGGCCCAGGTCAAGTGGGCCTACGCCAGAATTAACCGGGGGTCACAATGAAGCGTCGAGAGTTCGTCTCCTGTGCGGTGGCCGCAGCCGTAGGAACGGCGCTTGATCTTCGAAGCGGCCATGCGGCCAGCGTGCCTTTAATGACTTCTCCGTCCGATGCTCCCACGGGAGCTAACACAGGCGACCTCTCCGAACTCTGGCCGGCCACATCACACGCTTTTCGCAAGGCTCTGCTGCAAGGCACCGGGTTCTCTTTTCTGTACGACGGCAAGTCTTCCGGAGTTGCCGAATCGATATCCCATCGCGATCTCGGGACTTCCGTAGAAACCACGTTTCGCTATGGCGCCGGCTTGGAAGTCATTCGCACTTTGACGAGGCTTCCCGGTACTGACGCAATAGAATACTCCGTCCGAGTTCGCAACCATGGCACGAGTCGATCTGCGGCAGTCCACGGTCTCAATGCACTTGCGATATCCTTTGATGCAAGAGCTTTGGACGGCTCGTATGTCATCTCCTCCGGCGGCGGAGGCGGCCTCTTTGATGGAACTTACCCGCCCGATCAATTCGCGATTACAGAGCATTATTTCAATCCAACCCTGCCAAGCGAAGGTATGGTCAGACTGACGACCGCGGGAGGTCGTTCCTCCAATCGCGATCTGCCCTTCTACTTCGTCCACAATGATAAAGACCACGCTGGCATCTTTGTGGGTATCGGCTGGACAGGCCAGTGGGAATCGACGATTACGGCACATTACGGATCTTCCACCGATGGGGCAGCCACGTTGCAATTGCACGGCGGAATACCAAACCTTTGGATCGAACTTGAACCCGGAGAGGAGATTACAGGCCCCCGCATTTTGATAGGTAGTTACGAAGGCAAGCCTTCCAATGGATCTAATCAACTAAGGCAGCTCATTCGCACGCACTATACGCCGAAGCTAGGCGGCGAAGAGTTTAAGGTAATTGCAACTTACGATGCATGGTGGGGGATCGAAGAGAAGTATGATGAGGCGCTTCTTCGGCCTTTGGCTGACGCAGCGTCCGCCATCAACCAGGAATATTTTCTTCTGGATGCAGCGTGGTATATAGGCGCAAATGGCCCAGAGGGCTTCAGCGGAGGTGTCGGCAATTGGGAGCAGGTTGATGCAACGAAGTTTCCTTCGGGCTTAGCCCACTTCGCGAACTATGTTAGGTCGCGAAATCTCAAGTTCGGTTTGTGGTTTGAACCGGAGCGCGTGCATCGTACTTCTCTGCTCGCAAAGCAGCATCCCGAGTGGGTCATATGGCTTGACCATAGTCAGTATGGACTCCTGGACTATGGAAGGCCTGAAGCTCGACGCTGGGTTCAGGAGATGATGAGTCGCTACATCACGCAGCTTGAGATCGAATACATTCGCCACGACTTCAATATGGATCCTTTGGTTTACTGGGAATCTGTGGACAAGCCTAACCGCCTCGGCATTTCGCAGATCCGCCACATTGAAGGATTTTATGAGGTCATCGATTGGATCAGACAGCATCACCCGAGGACGGTGCTTGAATGCTGCGCGAGCGGCGGCCGGCGTATCGATCTTGAAACGGCGCGTCGCTTCCATACATATTGGATCAGCGATGACACCATCGATCCTGAAGTTGTCCGCTTTCATCTTCAAGGTATCAATTACTTCCTACCCGGCAACTACAGCTACGTACAATACACGCTGCCTGCACCTACACAAAAGGACTTCAAGCCGAGAGATATCGATTACTTAAGTTGCTTTGGCGGAGCTTTTGGGACAGGTGGGAGAGTGGATCTCTGGTCAGCAAAGCAAAAGGAAAGATTTAGCCTTGTTGAGAGTGTTCACAAACGTGTTCGGCGTTTTCTCATGGAAGAGTACTATCCCCTTCTGCCTCAGGCGACTGATCTAAATGGCTGGGCCGGATGGCAATTCCATGATCCACGAACCAATTCCGGCTTTGTTCAAGTTTTTCGACAGGAATCTGCAGTTGCTTCTATGAGCATTGCAGTATTTGGCCTTCGCCCCAACGATGCGTACGAGTTTCGAGATGCTCTTAGCGGTGCTACGCTGCGAGCTGACGGCCACGCAGCGATGAAGAACGGTCTGGAATTCCAGTTAGATCCGATGAGCTCCCGCATACTGCTGTATGAATCGGCCCGGCATGGATAACACGTTGTGATGCAGCATACTAGGGTCTTGCCGCTAGTAATCCCCTAGTTCCTCCTGAGCAACTTGATCCTGTGCTTTACGATAACGATCAAGGGAGCAAGCCAAGTGGGTCTGCATGATCGATCGTGCTTCCATCGCATCGCGAGCTTGCAATGCCTTAAGCAATGCCGCGTGGTGTTTGCACGCAAGCGAATCTCCTCCAGGCATGGTGACAAACGTCAACATTGCCGTGCTGAGTTGGCTGCGTATCATGTATAGAAGATCAAATAGCAGGTCGTTATTCGAAGCTTCAGCAAGAAGAACGTGATATTCAAGATCAAGTTTTATGAACCGTTTCGGCTGTCCAATGGTGCGCTGCATCTTCTCTACAACGAGTTCTAATTGCTTAAGCTGCGCCTCCGTCACGCAGACGGCTGCACGCGCAGCAGCGGCACATTCGAGTGCGAGCCGCACCTCCATCAGGTTTTCCATATTATGACGTTGAGTAAGCATCCGCCATTCGAAGATCTTGCCGATGAATCGCTCTGCGTTGATCGCCATGAACGTTCCGTTGCCGGTCGAGACTTCAAGTATGCCGATCATTACTAGACAACGGACTGCCTCCCGGAGAGAGGACCTGCCTACCCCGAAATATTTGCAAAGCTCACGTTCCGATGGGAGCCGTTGCCCTGGCTTCAGGTCTCCGGTGGACAGCAAGGCGAGGATTTGTTGCACGATATCCTCGCTCAGTGACGTCCGAGTAACCTTCTGCAGCTTGGATGGAGTGAGCGAGTGCGTGTACCTTTTCGGTGAAGAGCGCGCAGTATTCATTCTAGGGACTTCCACCACCGGGCATGATTTGACAATGATGTTCGTTACGATATTACAATATTTCGCTCGGAGGATTGAATGTTCCGACGAACGTCATGCGTAGATACTTTTGCCGCGAAGCTTCCCAGAAGTTCTGGAGGATAATCGCATGCTGCTACGTCAAAAGACGATAGTAGTGACAGGTGGCGCCCAAGGCCTCGGAAGGGGCATTGTAACTGTCTGTCACCGAGAAGGCGCGAACGTGGTCATCGCTGACATGGCCGGTCCTGCGGCAGCTGAACTGGCCGAAGCACTAGGTGATCGTGCGGTTGCAGTCCCATGCGATGTCCGTAGACTCGATCAGCTCACACGATTGGTGGAGCAGTCGCTCGATCGATTTGGTCAAATCCACGGCCTTGTTAACAATGCGGGGATCAACTTTGTAAAGCCATTCTTGGAGACCAGCCCCCAGGAGTGGGACAACGTACTAGAAACGGATCTCAAGGCGGTGTTCTTTCTTACACAGCTGGTATGCCGTCAGATGCTGAGGCAAGGTTTTTCAGGAGGCAGCGTAGTCAACATCTCCAGTGTCCATAGCCAGTCGACGTTGCCTGGCTCGGGACCGTATGACGCTGCGAAATGGGGTGTTGTTGGGATCAGCAAGAGTGTCGCAGTTGAGATGGCACGCCACAGGATACGTGTGAATTGCATCTCCCCGGGACTGCTGAATACTCAGATATGGAAAGATATCTTAGCCGCCTCCCCCAATCTATCAGCATGCGAAGAGTACTGGAGCAGCAATATTCCTATCGCCCGAATTATCGAGGCTGAAGAAATCGGAGAACTCGCGGCGTTCTTATTGAGCGACCGCAGTGCGTGCATCACCGGTGCGAACATATTTGCCGACGGGGGAATGACCAGCCAGCTGGTAAGCCGGCAGCCATGGTAACAAACTGCAAGTGTGCGAATCTATTTGATGTACGCGTAAGCGATCTCATTCTACGATTGAAGTATAGAACATGAGTATCACTGAAATGCAATTCCAGTTGCGTGTGCTATCTCTGTTCGTTTCAATGAGTGGCGTATTATTCTCATCGAATAGCGGCGCAGCGGCGTTTCAGCCAATACAACCATCAGGTATACACGAGTTCTTCTCAGCTGCTGAGGTAAGTGCCATTCAGGCACAAGAGCCGCTTCAAAGCTCTCCCGCAGCACTGGAGCAGCAGGGTATTGTCTCGTTTGAAGAAGGCAACTTTGAAGACGCCGTCAGATATCTATCGTTAGCCCAAAAGGCGGATCCCTCCAATCCGGTTCTCGCCGCTGCGCTGGGACAAGCCTACTTAAGTGCCAAAGATCCTTCGCATGCAATCGGGCCGCTCACGAGCGCATTGTCAGTAGAACCAGAGAACGAAGCAGTTCGTCTGGCTCTTGCACAAAGCTATCAGCGACTCAATCGAGATGACAACGTTCTGCAACTTCTAGGACACCGCGCAGGCGAACGTCCGCATTCTCCCCTGTATAGTTTCACATTGGCCTTCAGCGAGTTCCGGCTTGGGCAGTACGAGAAGGCGGAGACTGGATTTCGTCAGCTATTAATAGCGAAGAATATGGAAGCGGCGGCAAGCTTCTTTATCGCCAATTGCCGATTCGGACAAAATGATCTGGAGGGCTCCCTTTCCTGGTACAACTCCGCCATACATCTCGCAGAATCGCAGCGAGTTATCGCACTGAACGCCTACTACTACAATTATGGCCTTGCACTCTTCCGACTCGGAAAATACGTAGATGCCAATTCTGCGTTCCGCGCTTCCGCAGATCTAGACGCTCGGGATCCCCTGCCGCCGTATTTTGTAGGTCGATCTCAGGTTAAGAGCGGACAAGTGCAGGATGCAATTGCCACATTTACACAACTTGTTCAGATCCACCCCGATTTCAGCCCCGCCTATTATCAGATGGGCATCCTATACAGCCGTGGTGGAGACAAGCGGCATGCTCAGGCCATGTTTTCTAAAGTCAAGGAGATAAAGAACGCGGAACTGGATGAACAGCGACTCCTCGGAACTATGAAGAGTGGGGCGGATCAGGTCGGAGGGATCGGCGTACCAAGTCCGTGACTCGATGATGCGCCGAGATCTTACAAATTGATGCTGGAGCACCCTCGTAATGTAGACATAAGAGCGAAGACGAAGAAGCGCCGATTCAGTGAAAGGAAGTCAGCAGCGGCGAGGTTCAGTTCCAAGAGATCCATCGGAGCTATCTGGTGTTGTTAGGAGACGCTAAGATCCCGAATGGCTAATTGCTCTCTCTCGTAGCTCGGGCATCAACGAACAGGTCAAAAGTTTTAAATTGTGGTCGCGTATACGGCATTAGGGGTCTAGGCTGTCTTGAAGCTACCATGTTAAGGCCCTACTCTCTCTTTCTATAGCCTGGAGAATCCCACCCATGAAGCGACTCCTTGCAGCCGTTGGCGCATTCATGTGCGCCCTTGCTCCTGTTGCTTTTGCGCAGAACTTTACGCTCTCTGGCCACAAGCTGATCAACTCGAGCGGCAACACCGTCCCCAATGCGACGACCGGATTTACGACATCCAACTCCACGGCGGGAGTCCTTGGAGCGTCCATCAGCCCATCAGGAAGCGCTACAAATGTATACATTTCAAACACCGGTTGCCCACAGGGAGCAGACCTGAACACGGGATTTCTCTACGGAACCACCACCCCAGCGCCGGACGCGGGCCCGTGCATCACGAAGTACCTCAAGACGCACATGTTGCCGGGCAAGATGCTGCTCCTACATCAGGACGGCAGCTCTGTATCCTCCGGCATCTCGGGTCCGACCGGAGGCTGGGGGATTGTCTCTGACGTCCCATCCGGGATCAGCATGGTCACGATCACCGGCTGCGCGATCAGCAACAATACTCTTGGATGTACAACGCTCCCGAATAACCTAATCGCTGGGCAGGGCATTGTCCTGAACGGCTTTGCGACATCGACCTACCTAAACCTCGTTCCGGCTGTCGTCTCCGCAGCCAATCTCACTAGCACCTCCTTTCAGGTGCCTTTTTCACACGCCGATGCCACAGTCGAGAACGGAGCAGCCCAGGTGCTCTATGGGAGCGGCTTCTTTCAGAAGGCTGGCTCGAATACTGACGTCATCAACAACGGAGCGACGAACCCTCCCTGCCCTGGCGGCTACAGCGATCCCGGCTGGGCAACGCCGGGGCCAGCTCCGGCGCGAGGCTCTGGCATCATCTTTCAAAACTTGATGATCAACGGCAACCGCGTGCACAACTCCACGACCGGCAGTCTCACCGGCCGGGGCGGCTTCACGGCGACTTATGGCGCAGCCTACTGCTCGTTTATAGGCATGAATATCTACGATGTGAATAATGTGGACATCGAGGGCAATTACTTCTTCCAAACTTCGGCCTACAATCTCCGACTGATGAACGATGGCTTTGTCACCGTCAACCATAATCGGTTTGATGAGTTCGGCCCTGGCGCTGGAGTTTACGAGTCCAACAGTGATGGCCTGCATATCAGCGGGCCAGCGAACAACATCACGGCGGACGGCAACTACTTCAAAACCGGGGATGACGCTTGGGCGCTAAACGCTCCCGAAGGCTGGGTTGGTCCAATCACCTATATCAACATCACCAACTCTCAGTATGAGCAGGCGCTATCCGGCGGCCGTATGTACACCTATAGCACCGCGCCGCCGAGCGGTGACGCCATGCCAACCATCAGCCATATCACCGTCTCTGGTGCGACGGGAACCGTGCAGGTCGTTCCCTTTATCATCGGCAACGAGGGGAAGCATTCCATGCCCATCCGACTCACGATGTCTGATATTAAGTTCTCGAACATCGCCATTCAGATGCAGCCAGGCGCCTACTCCGGGAACCTGAACCTCGGCAATGGCATTGTCATTGCGGATAACATCGCTGACCTCAGCTTCAACGACGTGCAGATCGATGACATCGCTAGCACCTCTTCTGCCCCGGGCTTCATAAACTTCACAGATGGAGCAAACGTGGTTTCGCTGAACCTGACCAACGTCACCGCCAACCGCAACTCTGGGGGCTCGAGCGTCGCAGGAATCGTTGACCTTGCCGCTGGCTACTACAGCCCTGCGGGCACCGGCCTCATTAACCGCCTTACAATCAACGGCGCGCGGATCGTCGATTCTGACGGGGGCTCTCGCAGCGCCGTTGCTAACGCGATCAACATGGGTACTTACAGCATCACCACACTCTCGGTCTCCGGGCTGGATTACACCAACATTACAAACCTAGTCTCGAATGCCTCGAAGGTCGCGAACTACGGTATTCCAGGTGCTCCTGCACTGGGCGGCAGGCTCTCGACTTCGAACGTCGTCCTGGCCAGCGGCGCGGGATTGGGGACAGTCAACACGGTCACGGGCAGGGACGGCACGCACGATATTTCGATCACGACCGGAGGCTCGCCGGAGGCAGGTCAAGCCCTGTTTACTACCACGTTTACTATCTCGCGCGGTCATACTAGCTACTGCATACAGACGCCGACCAGCAACACCGCGAGCGCTCTATATGGCGCGCAGCAGGTGTTGACCGTTCCCTCCGGGGAGACTGGTTATACCGTCTACTCCGGTAGTCGCCCGCTTTCGCCGAGAACGCAGTATTCATGGAGCTTCACCTGCCCGTAGCACGGCCATAATGCCATTCCAGAGGGCTACCTCGGGGCCTTTCCAGTTCAGGTCACAGCTCGCTAAATTTCTATTGACAGCGGTCTGATTACCAGACTAGCATCCCCGCTATTAATCAGTTACCTGTGAGTGCTTATCTAGGTTTGGCAACTTGCAGTGGCCTACGCGTGTAAGGGTGCAGCGGAGAGGTCAACACGTATGACCTCACACGTTCGCGGCACCAGAAATGCCGGTATTAACAGGCGAGGCTCTCAGCGCTCATGCAAGGGATAAGTTTTGCGATAGAAAAGGGGTTCACCCATGATCCATTTGTCGCCTGATATGCAGACCCACCAGCTATTCATCGCGCGTTGCCTGAAGCTCCAGGTTCGAGTGGTGGCACAGGACGCTACATCCCGCAGTAATCTAGCCGCGCAACGATTTAGGCCCCTGCCCCGATGGTTATCTCTTCCATTGTGTCTTTGTCTACTTATGATTGCGCCGGCTAGCTTCGTCTGGTCACAAACCCCGAGTTCAATCAATGGAACGGTGGTGGATGCGAGCGGAGCACCAGTTGCTGATGCGCAACTGACACTCATCACTATACAGACCGGTCAGGAGCGTCACGTTTCAACTTCTTCACAGGGATTTTTCAACTTCCCAGAGCTTACGCCCGCCTCATATAGTCTCAAGGTTGCTGCGGCAGGCTTTAAGGATGTCCTGTATGACTCGTTGCAACTCACGCTAGGACGACAATTGACAGTCCCGGTGGTCTTACCTGTTGGTAACGTCAGCGAGACCGTTAACGTCACGGGTGAACCTCCCCAAATTACAACTTCCACCAGTACCATTAGCCACCTGGTGGATTCGAAGCGTATTGAGGACCTCCCGCTGAACGGCCGCAATCCGCTCCAGCTGGTAGCCCTAGTTCCTGGGGCTGTTTCAAGAGGAACAACTGGGCAGTTTGGTGCGACGAATATACAATTTCAAATGTCTGGAAGTGACCCTAACGACAATAACTATAGCCTGGATGGCGGCTTCTTTATGAACGCCTTCTATAACATTCCCGCCGATTACCCCAATCCCGACGCCCTTCAGGAGTTTTTGGTGACTACGCGGGACTACAGTGTTTCGCTTGGTCGCGGCCTTAGTTCCATATCCGCTGTCACCAAATCGGGCACAAATAGCTTTCATGGAACGGCATTTGAGTTTCTGCGCAATACGGTCCTAGATGCTGCCAACTACTTTTCGACCAAGCCTTCAGATTTTAAGCGCAATCAATTCGGCGCAACCGTCGGAGGGCCAATCGTTCGTAATAAGCTATTCTTCTTTGGATCCTATCAAGGCACCATCGTTCGGGGATCACCTGGTCTGTATACCTATACGTCTCTTTCGCCCGCTGAGCGCCAGGGTAATTTCTCCAGCCTATCCACCCCGATTACCGATCCGGTTACGGGAGCACCGTTTCCTGGCAACATCATACCGCCCGGTCGTATTGAGCCATATGCGACAAATTTCATTAAGCAGTTCCTTCCAGCAGTAAATTCCCCGGGCAACATCTTCAGGTTTGCACCGGCAAGCACAGAGAACGGAACGCAAATACTTACCAAGGTCGACTACCTGATTACACCTAACGACCACGTATCGGCGCGGTATCTGTGGGAGAACGACCCGCAGGTGGGCAATGGAGTGAGCCAGTATTTAGATAGTACGTGGCTGGCAAATCTACCGACCCGAAGCCAGAGCATCTTATTAAATTACACGAAGGTGCTCTCGTCTAGTGCGGTCAACACAGCAATCCTAGACTATGACCGCGCCACGTATGGAGTTATAAACCGCAAGAACTTTTCATTGGCGGGACTGGGCCTAGACATCAAGGACAACGCCGTCCTTGAATACGGGCTGACGACGAATTCAATCTTGAGTATCGGCGGCTATTTCCAAGCAGGAGCAGGCGTCCCCACACGCGACATCGTTCCCGTGACTCACTTCGAGGACACATTGTCTCTCACAAAGGGCCGTCACCAACTGAATGTTGGTGTAGAACTTTACCACAGCAGGATCAATCAAATTCAGAACTACGAGACCGGCGGAGTTATGAGCTTTAGCGGATTCGCAACCGGAGATGCTGCTGCGGACTTCCTCTTGGGCGATTTCTCAAACTACGCGCAACTCACACCTCTTATAACGCGCCTCCGGCAGACAATACCCAGCGTATTTGTACAAGACAATATTCGAATTGGACGTAATGTTACGGTGAATGCCGGCGTGCGTTGGGATCCATTCCGTCCCTTTGTATCCGAAGATGGCGAGCTGGGCACGTACATTCCGGGGAGACAATCGACAGTATTCCCACTGATGGCACCCGGACTGTTGTATCCCGGCGACAGAGGGATCCCAAAAGGCGTGGCTGCCTCTCGGTATAACAATTTCGCCCCCCGTGTCGGTTTAGCGTGGGATGTTACGGGAGATGGTCGTACTTCGGTTCGGCTAGGCGCTGGGCTCTTTTTTATGCCGACCGTCCAAGGCATCAATTTCAACAGATTTCCGCAAACGCCACCATTTGGATTTTCAGTGAACAATAGCGCAGGGAACGCTAACTCGATATGGGCTAGTCCTCCTTTCAACGGCGTTAACCCCTTCCCGCGGCCGAACGTTACGGATAAGGCAGCGTTGGTCAAGATTCCTTTTACACCCACCACCGCGGACACATCTCTGCAACTACCCTTCAAGACAACACTTGAGCAACAGTGGAGCTTGTCTGTACAGCACGCGATTAGCAACAATGCGGCTCTCGAAGTCGCATATGTCGGTTCGGCAGCCTCGCACCTCCTAAGTTCCCATGAAGGCAATCCGGCGGTGTATATTCCCGGGCAATCGACGGAGGCCAACACGCAGGCGCGGCGCATAAATCCAAATATAGGTCCAATAAATCAACTGGGCAATTTCATCAGTAGTAACTACAATGGCCTGCAACTTGACTTCAATAAGCGCTATTCGAAGGGCGTGACCCTGCTATCCTCGTATACCTGGTCGAAGACTTTAGGCGTGCAGAGTCCTTTCGGCGAAGGGGCAGCGGGCCCGCGTGATCCGTTCAACTTCAACCTGGACTATGGTCCGGCTGGCTCGGATATAACCCATAATTGGGTGACCTCATTCCTCTGGGATTTGCCGCTGAACCAACATGTGGAATCGCGCCCGTTGCGCGCTCTGTTTGGGGGCTGGCAATCTAGCATAATCAACAGCTTACACTCTGGTTTCCCGTTTTCGGTCTATTCTGGATTGGATAACTCATTCAGCGGGATAGGAGAAGATACAGCAGACCTAGTTGGCAACCCCCATCTTCCCTCAGGGCGGTCTCATACACAGGAGTTGCAAAAGTGGTTTAATACTTCCGCATTCCAAACGAATCCGATAGGCACATTCGGAAATACAGGTATTAATTGGCTGCGAGGACCAGGTTTCTGGGATATGGATCTGGGATTGACCAAGCGATTTGAGCTCCCAGAATCAATGAGTATGGAGTTTAGGAGCATGTTCTACAACGCCTTCAATCATCCTAATTTTGGGAATCCCTCCAATACGCTCACGAGCCCGACCTTCGGGTCAATCACGTCTACCGCCTCGGACCCACGCGTTATCGAGTTTGGTTTAAAGATCCTTTTTTGAAGTGCATATATTGTGAGCAGTGACGGCGGCTCCTCAACCCCCCGACGCAGTGACGCTTGCCGGTATTCCTCGGATCGCGCCAAAGCAAGATCCACGGCATCCGTCTTCACTCGAAGGGCGCGGTCGGCCTATTTGGGGCATCGTGGATAGGTCGGGATCAAGGTACCTGCGGTGCATGGCTCATCCGTGCTCGTTGCTTAGGCGCGAGCGCCGGAAGGCTTCTGCCTATGCTCCCTTAAGCCGGTCATAGATAAGGTTGATCAATTCAACTTCTTTGTAAACTATCAATTTGCATCTGTTGCGGTATACCATGCCGACATCCTCTAGAGGGGAATGCGATGATGATGGACAAAAGCGCTTCGCGCCGCGTTTGGGACTCAGCGGAATCGGACGTCCAAAACGACAGAGAGTCAACTGAACGGATTCCCTTATCGAACGAAACGTTAGCCCATCTTTCAAAGACAGTGTTAAGCCCAGGCTATGACCGAGATAAGATCTCTGCCGGCATCGTACATATCGGCGTAGGCAACTTCCACAGGGCCCATGAAGCGCTTTATGTGGATCGCTGTCTTCATCTTCCCGGCCAAGAAGGATGGGGTATTGTAGGCGTCGGCCTCGGGGAAAGTGAGGAGAAGCTTGAGAAGGCACGCGCATTCAGGTCACAGAACGGCCTCTATACTCTGATCGAGCATGCGCCGAATGGCGATGTCGAGATGCGTGTTATTGGAGCGCTGCTCGACTATCTTTACGCTCCATCGCAAACCGAAGCTGTCCTCGATCGTTTGGCTCACCCGAATACGCGCATCTTATCGCTCACGATCAGCGAAGGTGGGTACAACATCAACGAAGCGAGTGGGCAGTTTGTTCTGGCAAATCCGGCCGTTCAGCATGATCTTGCGGTCCCGCAACAACCCCGCACAGCCTTCGGCTTCATCGTTGAGGGCCTTGCGCGGCGACGTGCGGCAGGGCTTGGCGGCTTCACAGTCCTGTCCTGCGACAATCTGCGCGGCAATGGAGCGGTAGCACATAAGGCGATCACGAGCTTCGCCAGAGCGCGAGATCAAGGGCTTGCCACGTGGATCGAGAACTCGGTGAGTTTTCCAAACAGCATGGTGGATCGTATTGCACCGAGCGTTGGTCCGGAGGACAAGCACCGTGCCAGGGAACTCACGGGCATTGAGGATGCGGTCCCGGTGGTCGCCGAATCTTTCATACAATGGGTCTTGGAGGATAACTTCGTAGCTGGCCGTCCTGCTTTCGATCGGGTGGGCGTCGAATTCCGCAACGACATCGAACGTTTTGAAGCTATGAAAGGGCGCCTGATCAACGCGTCGCATATGATGCTGTCATATCCCGCGTTGCTGTGTGGCTATCGCTTTGTGGACGAAGCCGTGCGGCAGCCGGTCATGGCTGCTTTTCTGGACGTTTTCATGGAAAAGGACGTGATCCCGTTATTGGAAGGACCGGTGGGCGTATCGTTGCAGGCCTACAAGCGTCAGGTGATCGAGCGGTTCGCCAATCGCGCCATCGGAGATGGACTATTCCGTATTTCTAGGAATGGGATCACAAAACTGCCGGTGTTCTTATCGAAAACTCTGATGCAGCTGCTAAGCCGTGGCGGTCCGTTCGAACGGGTGGCGGTCTGCCTCGCGAGTTTCGAGCGCTACTTCGATGGCCGCGACTTCAATGGTGCTACCTTCACTGTCTACGAACCACATCTAACCGATCATGATCGAGCGCTCCTGGACTCGAATGATCAGCTAGCGATCCTGAAATTATCGCCGTTCGAACCTCTCGGGCTGTTCTCAAACGAAGCGTTTAAGGACATCTTTTTGGCGACGCGGAATCGCCTTGCGAATGAGGGTCCCCTGGCTGCACTTACCTTTGCCGCCAATGCGTAAGTTCCGAGAGATGCCGCTCGGAGGGTTACAACGTGTTTGTCACGGGAGGAGAACGCTCCGGGCCGAGCGCTTCATGGTGAGAAAAGCTCGAAGAACCGCGAGGGGATCTCTAGGCTATCTCTCGGCCGACGGGTTCGGCCGCTCGGGCGCGCCAACATCTCCCACCCGGCCAGAGAGACGCGAAGCGATCGGTACAGCGTGGCACCTTGGCAAGTTACATAGTGATTCTGAGTACGCGCAGCTTATCGAACAGTGGCTCGCCTTATTAACAATGGAAAACGCGCTGGGCTCTCGATTAAGCTCAATGCTTCTAAGCGGAGGATAGTGAAGCTGATCTGATTGACTCCGAATACGAAGCAAATAGTTGATCTGAGTGTGCCACAATCGGAATCGGACAGGTACTTGATATGAAAAGCGAGAGATCAAGATTAGCGTATTGGTGGTCGTCACCCTTCATAATGAATCTCATCGCAGTGCTTTGCCTGTCTGCCGTCGGTGCGAACTCATTTGCATTACTTTTACAAGCGTCGAGCGATGAGCAGGACTGGAAGTCTGGACAGGACTCTCCAGTGCACGACTCGGACCGCCTGACTCCGCTCAGCGGAAAGGTGATCGTCCTCGAGAACAAGGACATAAAACTTTCCTTTGATACGGGTTCGGGTGCGTTGCTTCAGCTTCTTTATAAGAAAACTGGCTGGGAGGTGGAGCGCAGATCACAATTGGGTGATTCCTTCCGGATGTTTGTTCCAATGAAAGATCGCTCCTATAGTCCCATCGTCGGAGCACGCAATCGGCTTGCATCTTACAGGAAGTCGGAGAATGGCCAGAGCCTCACTCTCGTATGGCAGAATTTACAAAGCGAATATGCTGGAACGTTAGACATAACCGCCACTGGAGTGGTGCGAATAGAAGGTAGCCAAGCTCTATTTGATCTCACGGTGGCGAACCATTCGCCCCTATCGATACACACGGTTAGTTGGCCGATACTTGGAGATTTAAGTCGACCATCAGCAGAAAATAAATTGACAGCCGACTCCATGAATTACGGAGGGCTCGGCTCAATCCCTCTGTATCCCAATTTCAGTAATCCAGATTATTTTGGTACCAGCTATCCTCAACGCTTGGTGGGTGGCCGGTTTGTCCTTGTATCTTCCGATACGCAAGGGCTCTATCAAAGCAGCTATGACAGCTCGGCTTCTGGTAGTATCCACGACCTAACGATGCGGGAGTTTGATTTAAAGCCGGGCTATGAGGACGGGTTTGACCAAAAGGTATCACTCGGTAGTCCCATGAGCGGCCATCCAGCGCGCATGTCGGAGGAGGTTGTCCACTATCCATATATCGCCCCGGGAGAAACTGCCTCCTTGGCGACTTCCGTGATAAACCCCTACCAAGGAGACTGGCACAGTGGCGTTGACATATTTAAGGGCTGGCGGGCTACGTGGTTTCATCGTCCAGTGGCGCCGCAGTGGGTAACAGATATAAACGCTTGGCAGCAAATTCAGATCAATTCCGCAGAAGATGATTTGCGCACCCGATACCTCGACTTACCGCGGCGGGCCGCTCAGGCCGCAGCGAATGGAATTGCGGCCATTCAGCTGGTGGGATGGAATAACGGAGGACAGGATCGGGGAAATCCTTCCCATGACACCGATCCTCGGCTGGGAACCTATGACGATCTGAAGAACGCCATTGCGGAAATTCAGAAGATGGGTGTCCATATCATCCTATTCAACAAATACGTCTGGGCTGATATGTCCACGAAGGCATACAAGGACGAGCTGTACCGCCACATGGCGACTGATCCCTACGGAATACCGTACACCTACCACGGATATAGGTACCAGACACCGGAACAGCTCGCAAATATTAATACGCGTCGCTTTGGCGTAGCTTGCACGAACGATAGGTTCTGGCGGGACCTTTCGGCGCGAGAGTTCAAAAAGAGCATCAATCTGGGCGCCAGCGGCATGCTATTCGACGAGAGTGGGGGGCATAACGCGACCTTCTGCTTCTCGCCAGATCACGGACACCGCGTGCCAGACACATTAGCGTCTGGGGATGAGCGGCTCGGAGAGATGTTCCGTGGGATTGTTCACGGAACTGTGGGCGAGGATCATTATTTAATGTCTGGAGAATGGCCTGCAGACAAACTCGCGCTCTACTATTCGCTGTCTTATTTCCGAATCGAGCCTGGCTACATTCCACTCGATCGTTATATCGATCCTTTTCAACCGATCATGATTGCTGTCGTTGGGTTTGACGATCGCGAGATGATTAACCGCGCACTGATGTACAGATTCATCATCAGCTACGAACCATTCAACTTCAAAGGTAACCTTGCCGACTTCCCACTGACGGTAACGTACGGCAAGAAGGTCGATTCATTGCGAAGGCGTTACCGTTCTTATCTATGGGATGCCGAGTTTAGGGACACGCTCGAAGCAAGCCTTACAGTGGACCGGAAACCGTATGAGCACTATACAGTGTTCCGCCGTACGACAGACGGGAAGCACGCAGTTATTGTAACTAATGTTACGAATCACCCGATACTAGCGTCCGTGTCATTTCTCCACCCGAGGAGTTTGGGTCTTGCTTCGGTGAGCCCGGAAGATCCTATAGAGCATCCCTGCGATGGGACTGTTGAAGTCCCAGTCCGATCGACGGTTGTGATCCTCGAGCGATAGGCATCAGCTTCGACAAGACTCTCCTTTCCAATGGTATTTGACGGCTCGGTTGCTGTTTGGGAGGCAGATCATCAATGCTCGCTCGCAGCTGTTACACAAGATTCTTCCGCGTGGTTGGCTATGATGGGTCGAGGGGGAAGTCTCGATGAAGGATATTCTGAAGTTTCGGCAGCGACTCCGGTCTAAAGAGTTATTAATCGGTGCCTGTATTTCGCTTACAGACCCTTTCGTGACCGATTGCCTGGCCAGCTCCGTCGATTTCTTCTGGATCGATATGGAGCATAGCGGCATGACAGTTGAGACCGTCGCAGGTCATCTTTTGGCAGCACGGTCGCGAGGTGTGCCCGCGCTCGTGCGGGTGGTTGCCAGCGGTTCGCAATTCATCAAGCCTGTACTTGATCAGGGGGCGGAAGGCATCATCGTGCCGCAGGTGCGCAGTGCGGAGGAAGTAGCTCGCGTCGTGCAGGATTGTCGCTACCCGCCTGCGGGCCTGCGCGGGTATGGACCGCGTGTGCCCTCAAATTATGGAAGGATGGAGGGCCAAGTCTACGTTCGTAGTGCCAACCAGAATATCTACGTGTCGGTGCAGATCGAGAACCAGGAGGCCTTGGATGCTCTCGATGAGATACTCGCGACCCCGGGTCTCGATGGTGTGGTATTGGGGCCCGCTGACCTATCGGGTTCGTTGGGAGTTCTTGGTCAAATCGATGCGCCTCGGGTGGTAGAGGCGATGCAAACAGTGATCAGAAAGGCCCGGGCCGCAGGTCTCACAGTGGGAGCGGGTGCGGGGCCTGATGTTGCAGACGGGACCACGATGGCTCGGCACGGTGTTCACTGGATGTGCGTCGGTACAGATGTGCATTATCTATGGCGCTATTGCGACCAAACCGTTTTAGCAGTTCGCAAAGAACTCGAGGATGCCCATCGCGGCTTGGCGAACACCGAACCAAACATAATTGATAAGTCAGACTAACAAAGTGTGTAATCCGTCCGGTTCACAATGAGCTCTGGCTGAAACAGGTTCGCACCTGAAGGTCGGGAGAGCACGTCGGGTAATACCGCCTTCGTCGTAGCGCTGGTTGCCTCCCGTTGCGGGGCTGCTACACAGGTCACTTCTGAAGAGAACGCGGAGTCTCGTGCTCTCCGGCAAAGAACTGCTGGGTTGATTATTCATCTCCTTTGGTGCTCGCGTTCACGCGCCCTCGCTGGTTGGCTGCAAATCTCTCAAGCTTGGCACGAAATCCTGGCCGTTGAAGCACATCGGGGTTTAGTACATTCTGCGGTACCAAACCCTGAGCGACCCTTATGACGTTGCGGACTATCACATCTCGTGTTGCGCGCGCGGCTCGATGGGTGCTGGGCAGCCAATGGGGTGTCAGAATCACATTATCCAGATCAAGCAAGGGATGCGCGGGCGGCAGCGGTTCAGTCTGAAATACATCGAGGCCCGCCCCCGCGATTCGCCTTTCGCGCAGTGTTTCGACCAGAACATCCTCGTCAACCAGCTCACCTCGCCCGACATTGATGAGATAGGCTGTAGGTGCAAGCAATTGCAGTTCTCGCCGTCCTAGTATTCCGTGAGTTCGAGCCTCAAGCCTGCAATGCAGACTGACGAAATCGCTGGTGCGCAGCAAAACGTCCAAGTCGACCAATTGCACGCCTAGAGCTTCCGCCTGTAGCGGATCGGCGCTTGGCGAGTACGATAGCAGATGCATATGAAAAGGCGCCACTAATCGGGCGAGTTCGGAGCCAGTCCTTCCGAGGCCGATGATCCCGAGCGTCTTACCAATGAGATCATCCCCGACAAACTCGGATTGACGGTCCCACCTTCCGGTGCGAACCAGCTCTTGCTGCTGGGGAAGTCTTTTAGCTAGCGCAAGCAGCAGGGTGAAGGCTGCGGAAGATGTAGAATGCGTCAACGTGTCGGGTGTGTTGAACACGACCACATCGTTCGCCGTGCATGCAGGAATGTCGATTTTGTCGTAGCCTACGCCGGCGCGTGCGAGAACCGTTAGATTTTTCGCGCCATCGACGAAGGCGGAGGCTTTCACCCACGGACGAAAGATCACTATCCCGTCCGCCAGGGCAACATCATGCGGCGTGATCTCAAGTGAGTAAAGCCGGTCCCAGTATGTGGTGTCACCCCGTGTCGGTTGCTGACCTGTCAAGAATCCAGCATCGATATAACCCGTAGCGGCGAATGTGTCCAGGCCGACGTCACCTACCTTCAATGTCCCTGTCTCATCCAGATAGTCGCCGGTGAAGAATAATTTAAATGGAGGCATCGCTTTACCCTCGCTCATTTGTTCTTCTGTGTGATCAGGCGGCCGTGGACACCAGCGCGTACCAGGAGTTCTGGGCGAAGCGCCGCGCCCAACCGGGTTTGCCGTTCAAACGAAGCTGCCCATCCTTAAGGTGAGAGGTCCAGAGAACATCGTTATACTACCCGTTCAAATATCCTCGCATATCCTCGCACAACTTCCTGGATTATGGCATTAGGAATATGCACCATCATGCGCAGCGGCCCACGATGCAACCCCGCCCAATCGTATCGTCCAGGGTGATCGTCCGTAGTAAGCATCGGCCCTGCTTACCGATCTTCCGCGTTTCAGGGATACCTCGACCCCATGAGACGTCTGCATATTATGTCAGCCGCAGGTCTCTCGATAACAAGAATCATGGTAGCTCTGTATCTTCCGCCAATCTTCTGGCGGCTGATAATCTTGACTCGCTTAGAGACAACAGCGCCTTATTCATTTATGCCAATATCGACCTGGCTTATAAGGCATCTTTTTCCCTTTAGTTCTAGGTATCGGTTAGATGAGCCGCACTGACAACTCTCGGCGTCGCGATCTCGCCTTGGCGCATGTCTGCAGCCAAGTAGCGTACCATAGTGAAAATCATAACCACTAGCGCGACGAACAGAAGTACTGACATCGCCGACAACGTATATCCTATTCCTAATGATTCCTTCTCAATACCCACGAAAAGTATCCCCGCGCTACCTGCAAACGTCCCGGCGAGATTGTACATCCCGTAAGCCATCGACCACCGGTGCGGCGGCACAACAGAGCAAAACAGCGGCATCGAATTGCATTCCAGCATTCCTCGAAATATGGAGTAGACCAATAGATCGATAGCGACCGTGTGTGCCGACGTCATGAAACCAATCGCCAGCATAGTTGGAGCCATTACGCTGAAGCCGATGACTTGGACCGCCATCCGCCCGCGCATGTCGTAGAGGGTCCACCGGTCGGCCACTATCCCCCCAGCTATCCCTCCTAGCAGGGCCGGTAGAGCCGCATACAAGCTAACCACAGAACCAGCGTAGGTCAGGGTTAGCTTGAATCTCTCAAAGAGGTAGGTCGGCAGCCAAGAATGGGTAGGCCAACTCGTCAGGGATAACGCGAATGCGAGAAATAGGAGTGAACGGGCCGTCGGTGTCTTGAGGATCTCAGTGATTCTCGTCCCGAACGGCTCAACGCCTGCTGCTTTCATCTCCGGCGCCAAAAGGGTATCTTTGCGCAGGGCCAGCATCGCAAATAAAGCCAGGATGAGCCCAGCCGCGCCAAGCCCAAAGAATCCGACGCGCCACGAGTAATGCTCTGTCATGTAGCCGCCGTACCAACTTCCAAACCCGGCCCCCGCCGTAAGTCCCGTAAGTGCGATGCTGTTGGCGAGAGAGCGGGTCTTGTCGGAATGAAAGCTGGCAATGTACGCCAATGCGGGAGGTAGAAAAATTGCTTCCGCAAGACCAAGCAGACACCGCAGCTCGATCATCTCTCTGGGGCTGCGAACCAGACCTGTGGCGAACGTGATAAGAGTGAAGATCACAAGACTGGAGAGAATGACTCGGCGCCTCGAAAAGCGATCTCCAAGATAGCCCCCTAATAGTGAGCAGAGTGCATAACTCCAAAGAAAGGTAGAACCAACAAGTGCCAGCGCAACGTCAGAAAATCCCATCTCCTTCTTGAGCACTGGAAAGACGGAGAAGATAGTCATCCTGTCCGCATAATTGAGGAAGGCGATAAGCCAAATCACCCCCACAACAATCCATTTGTAATATCGTGTCGAATTCGTTTCCAGGTTCACTTATTCCTGCATTCTGGTGACATCGGTGGTCACTGCTAGCCACAGCTTCGCGGCTGCTCGTCTCGAGTTGATAAAATCGCGATAATCGCATGCTGCCGCGGCTGAATCCCACAATTAGTGATGTGTGCTCCTTATAATCTCCAGTACCAGATGCTTTGCTCGTTCAGCAAATGAACAAGAAGTTCCAAAAAATTATAACTCCTTATGGGTCTTATCTCCCCTTCATTGGGCTATACTCTGATTTCTCTGGAAGGAGGACGGATTGCGTACAAGCGAGATACGAAGATGTCTTGCGCAGCTGAGCGGAACGATCACCGTAGGTTTGGATGCGATGCAATCGCGCGGGCTCATTATCAGGCAGCAAGATGCGTCGGATCTCAGGGTCTGTCTCCCGTATTTTTCTGACGGCGAGCGGGAAAGCTTTGCAGAGCGTCCTTGTCCCGGAAGCCGGGGATTTAATCGTTCGTTTGTTCGCCGAATTGTCTCAGAGCGAATACTCGAAGATCCGGGATCAAGTTGGAGCGTTACGGCGATCGTTGACGGGCGTAAGAATCTCGCTCACTGGTCAGAGTTCCAGGCGGTAAAAACGGACCGCATTGTGACGCCAGAACTTGCGTTGATCCGTCTCGTTGACTCCGTCCATCATCTCCTCAAGGATCGCGACCCAGCGGCTGAAGCTAATGGCCTGAATGGCGACCGGCCAATCCCCCCGAACAAGATGCGCTCAAACCCAAATGCCTCAATGGCAACCTCGATATAGCGCTTGAGCTCGCCAACGTTCCACGCCTGATGATCGGCCTCAGTCGCTAAGCCGGAAATCTTGCACCAGAGATTGGTTCGGCGGATCATGCGCATGACTTCGAATCCCTTGATGGTGGCAGAGACTGTCCTCATCGTCTGAAAACCCTGAGTGGGGCGGATCACCCGCTTGAGTGCTCCATGGTCTGCCTCAAGGATTGTTGTTCAGATACTTTGACGTTCGTGCTTTGTATCGCCGGACAACCTTCCTTCTCGACCTCACCACAGAACGGCATCCATTTTTGCTCTTCCTTGTAGATCTCCCGGTACTGCGAGAGAGCTCTGCCGAGCTCGAAGCGCGATTGAGCGAAGCTGCCGACCGCGGCCGTGAGCGCCTCGCGACATTTAGTCTCTTGCGGTCGGAGTCTTTCCGACATGCCTGCGCGAGCCTTTCGAGAGCGGTTTGCAGTCTACCTATATTCACGAGTGGCCGTTGTCGCACCTGAGTTGGGCCTGTGATCTCTTCGCCACGGGCGCTGCTTGCCGTTTTCTTGCTTTCTTGTTCATCCTTGGCCTTCCTTCTTCTTGATGGGGGTTGCTTTCTTAACGGTTAATACTGCGATCTGCGGGATGATCCGCTCCGAAGGGAGTGCAATGCTTATTGGTCCCAGTGACTTCACAACGAAGATGTACGTGATCGCCCCGAGCACCATGAAGATCGCGGCGATCAGGAACGCCCAATGAAACGATCCGGTCACCGTCACAATCCAGCCGGTCAATGCGGGCGACGCCACGCCTCCCAGGTTTGCGATGGAGTTCTGAATGCCCGCCCACCGCCCAATGTTTTGGGGACCTGCGATCGATTGAGTTGCGGCCCAGACATTGCACGAGAACATCCCATACGCCGCAAACGCGAGAAAGAGAAAGCCAAGGGCGGCAGTACTCGATCTCGCAAATCCCGCCGGGACAAGAAAGCCGCTCAGCAGCAGTCCCGCGATCATGAAGCCAAGACGGGTCCTGCCGGCAGAGCGTCCGTTACGGATAAGCCGGTCGGTAAGAAGCCCCGTACAGACCGAAGAGATGCCGGTCACTCCAAAGAGCAGAGATCCGAAGATTCCCATGCTGGTGAGATTCATCTGGCGCTGGGTGACGAGATATGTTGGCAGCCAGGAGAGGAGCAGATACCACACGTAGCCGCCACAGAAGTTGCCGACAAACGTTCCCCATGCCCGCAAGGATAGACAGATGTCCTTTGTCGACAGCAGCGCATGTACTTTGGCCGGGCCGTCGGTCGAGCTGCTCTGTCTCGGGTCCGCGATGGAATCCGCGATCCACAACCACGGGATCAACCAGAGCAGGGCTCCAAAGCCGGTGATCAGGAACAGATTGCGCCATCCATAGTGCGCGATAAAGATGCCGCCGAAGAACACTCCGACGGCAGGACCGAATTTGTAACCACTATCCAGAATTCCGTTTGCTATGCCACGCTCGTGCTCCTTGAAGGCTGACGCCAGGATCTTCGAACTCGCTGGCAACGAGATGGACTCGCCGATGCTCAGCAGCATTCGCAGAATCAATAAGGATCCGAAACCAGCTGCGAACGCGATCGCCGCATTCGCAAGAGACCACCAGATAAACGCTCCGGCGTACAGCCACTTCAGATGAAAGCGGTCGACGAGATACCCGGCCGGGATCTGCATCAGCGCATAGGTGAAAATAAAGGAGGAGAATAGAAGTCCGAGGTGCGTCGAATCGATCTTGAACTCTCGCTGGAGCAAGGGAGCGACCACAGAGATATTGCCACGGTCCACGTAATTCACAACGAAACCGGCGGCAAGAATCAGCGAAACGACTGTAATCGACTTACGTTTATCAGGAACGGTCGTGTCCACCGGTTCGATTCCTCCTCGTGCGAGTGCGTCCCAGATCCCGTATCGCGATTAGCAAAAGGGCTGGGCTGAGCAGCCTATTTGGCGCTTTTCCTCTTTGCAGGAGGCTTGGCTGACATCGGCAGCTCCATCATTTCCGCTAGCGAATCCACCAGATGCAAGGAGTCACTGATCTGCTGAGCAGTTGCCGGATCGCTCGCTTCTGCGTCCGTGAATCTGTTGACCCAGAGCTTCCAAAACGAGAGGATGTGCGCCTGCATCGCGTGCCGCGCCTCTGCAGGTCGCTTCGCGCAGATGGCCTCGATGATCTTGGTATGCGAGCCCTCATTGGCCTCTCTTTCCTTAGTGACAAGATCATCGAGCAGCGGAGCGTAAACACGAGACGCCAAACCGATCATTGGGCCTGCAAGGCGTTCAAGCATCATCACAAGTTGCTTGTTTCCGCCGAACTCCCAGATGGCTTGATGTATCTCGAAGTCTGCCTCCACATAGGCGGAGTAGCTCTTGAAGCCACGGTGAAACCTACCGAGAGACCTGTTCAGCGACTTTGTCTGTGCCGACGTGATATGCCTCGCGGCCGACGTTGCAGCGAGCGATTCCATCAGCAGACGTAGCGGAATGAGCTCCGCGATGTCATCGATGCTCAAGGCGGTGACGCTCTTGCCGCGGTTGTGCTCGCCGGTGGCCAGTCCTTCGCTCTTTAACTCCGAAAAGGCCTCGCGGACGACGATACGGCTGACCCCGAGCTGCGCCGCGACCTCTTCTTCAACAAGCCTCTGGCCCGGGAGATAGCTACCGGCGAAGATCGCGTTGCGCAGCGCACGAACCGTATCTTCGGCGAGCGACTGCTTTCTGAGCTTGATCATCTTCGACATGCTTGTACCGTCACGTTTGAGCTCCAGACGTACCTGGTCGATATTAGGTGCGGTCGCTTCTGCACCAGCAACTTTCATTCTGCTCTCTCTGATATACGCGAGGTGAATGGAAGATTTCATTCTTGTCTTCTCCGTACTCTCGGTCGCAGAGCGCAGCTGTCGTTCGTGACAGCGGCTTCTTGAAGCAATCCCATCTTAGTGGTTCCTCCGAGAACCCCTCTTGGATAGGGCGAAGTTGCGAACGGGCAGCCGGCGTCCGCGTCCGTTGTGACTGTATATCAATCCTTCCGGACCGTTTACAAACTATTGTATACAAAATGCAAAAAAGCTCTTGACACCCCTCCCGTCGCGAGCCTAGCGTATCCCCCATTCCAAATCCCAGGCCCGCTGGTAGTGAAGTTGCCTCTGAAAAGGTGGACTCGATATGCGGCAAAGCAGTTCATGGACGCACAGGATGTGGTTGTTTGTCGCTGGTTTACTGTTGGCTTCGAGCCTGACCTTCGAAGCGTTCGCGCAAGGTGGAGCGGAGATCCTCGGAACCGTGCGGGATACTTCGGGCGCGGTTGTTCCCGGAGCAACGGTTGAGATCACGAGCGATCAGCAAGGCTGGGCTCGTAACACCCTCAGTAGCGACCAGGGTTCCTACGAGTTCTCTTCTGTGCCCGTTGGGTCCTATACGGTCCAGGTGGAAAAATCCGGGTTCAAGGGTTACAAGCAGGTCGGAGTGATTGTGCAGGTAGATCTGCATGCCCGGGTGGATGTCGGTCTAGAGATCGGGACTGAGATGCAGACCGTGACAGTTACGGGAAGCGCCGCATTGCTCGAGACCACATCGTCTACGCAGCAGAATGTGATCGACAGAGAACGGATTCAGAATCTTCCGCTTAACGGGAGAGACACGCGGCAACTTATCTCCCTGGTACCGGGAGGGGTCACGAAGGCTCCCCTCGACCAGTTCATCGCATCGCCAAGCTTTTCAGTGAACGGCGCACGAGAGGACCAGGTGAACTTCCGCCTCGACGGCGGAGAGCATATGGATACCTGGTTCGGCTCGGGACTACCCTATCCCAATCCCGACGCTCTGCAGGAGTTCACAGTTCAGACCAGTAATTTCAGTGCGAAGTTCGGCAGAAACGCGGGCGCGATCGTAGATGCCGTTACCCGGTCCGGCAGCAACTCGCTGCACGGCACACTGTTTGAATTTTTCCGCAACAATGCTCTCGATGCGAGGCCTTATTTTTCGGCCGCTGTCCCCATCTTTCGGCGCAACCAGTTCGGAGCCACGGTGGGTGGCCCCGTTGTCTTCCCCCACTACAACGGCCGAGACAAGACGTTCTGGTTTTTCTCCTGGCAGACGACGCGCCAGTTTGGATCTCCTGCCGTAAATACCTACACGACGCTCAGCCCCGAGCAGAGACAGGGAATTCTGACAAGTTCGAAGCCGATCATCAACCCGCAGACAGGGGCACCCTTTCCGACAAACAGCAATGGCCAGTATGTGATCCCGCAGCCCCAGCTTTCCGTTCCGATCCAGAATTTTCTGGAGAAATACTTGCCCTTGCCGACCGACTCGAGCAACCTGCTCACCTTTCCGGCTGGCGGCTCGAACGATGAAAACCAGTTCATCTTCCGCATCGACGAAAGGTTGGGCGCGAAAGACACGATGTCCTACCGGTACTTCTACGACAATCCAACTGGTGTCGTAACCTACGGGGCGGGCATTGGACCAGGGCTGAACTGGTTCGATAACTCAAAGGTGGTCATCCACAGCAACACGCTCCAAGAGACGCATATCTTTTCTCCCGCTCTCGTCAACTACGCCAACTTCACTCTTGGCAACGAACGTCATCTGCTCACTCCCAACACCATGTTTACCTGGCGTGACCTGGGTGCTGGCTTTCTCCCGGCGGACAACTCGTCCTCCCCGGACAACAACATCAGCGTCGCCGGGCTGTTCAGCACGTACTCCGGTTTCAATTGGCGGAATGGCCGCAACAATCCGGATGTCTCTGACGAACTGACCATCGCGCACGGCGAGCATACCGTCGTTATCGGTGCAGACTTCCAATACACCGAGATCTGGAATCGAACCCCTTTCGGCATTGATGGGACACTGTCCTTCAACGGACAGGTGACCGGTAGCTCGATCGCCGATTTTTTGCTCGGCGATATGAACACCTTCACGCAGCAAAGCACCAACGCCGAAGACCTGCGTCAATCTAGGCTCGCCGTCTATGTGCAGGATGACTATAAGGTCGCGCCGACGTTCACGTTGAACCTCGGTCTACGTTATGAACCATACTTTCCCTACTTCGAAACCAAAGGCAGAGAAGGGTTCTGGGCACCTGGACAACAGTCCACCCGATTCCCAAACGCCACCCCCGGCCTGCTGTTTGCATTCGACAACAACTCAGTGATCCCCAACAAGAACACCATCATCAATAAGGACTGGAAGAACTTCGCCCCAAGGGTCGGATTTGCTTGGGATCCAGGCGGGACGGAAAAGTGGTCGGTTCGAGGCGGCTACGGGGTCTTCTACAACGGCCTCAGCGTAGGCATTCGAACCATCCGCGGAATCTATAACCAACCGTTTACGCGGGTGTTTACCGTGTTTTCGACGAACATTGCGAATCCTTACGCGGTAGCGCCATTCAACGGAAACGCACCCTTCCCGTACTCTGCGCCCACGACGCCAGAGGAGGAGAAGACCGTCACCTTTTCTCCGGGCGCGAACGTGGTCGGATGGGACCGCAACTTTGCTACACCGTACACGCAGTCGTATAACTTGAGCGTCCAGCGCATGCTTGGACAGAACTGGCTGGTTCAGGCCGCCTATGTAGGCTCTAAGGCAACCAAGCAGTTCGATTCGCACAATATCAATCCGGCCATCTATGTCCCGGGCACTGGTGCGAACGGGCAGCCACTATCAACGACCACGAACACGCAGGCCCGAAGAGTCTTTCCAACTATTGGCAACCTTGAAATCGAGTCCACGGCTGCATATTCAAACTACAACTCCTTGCAGATGGTCGTAGACAAGAGAATGAGCAGGGGTCTGACCATCATGGGATCCTACGTCTACTCCAAGGTTCTTGGCTTGAACGTGCCGCTGGGGGAAGGTGGTGGAGGCACACGCAATCCCTTCATGCCGAATCTGGACTACGGCATCATGCCCGAGGACATTACCCATCGCGTCATCAGCTCGTTTCTCTATCAGTTTCCTCGGCTGGCCTCCGATGGCAGAGCCCTGGGACTGGTCACGAATGGGTGGGGTACCGAAGGGATCGTGAACTGGCAATCAGGCGTTCCGTTCACCGTTCGCAGCGGCACGGACAACTCAAGGAGCGGCGTCGGACTCGATACGGCAGACCAGGTTGGGCACGCCTATCTGTCGAGCGACCGCCCCCTTCCGGACAAGCTGGCCAAGTGGTTCAATACGACATCCTTCCAATCCAACGCCATCGGGACATTTGGATCTACGGGCATCAACACGCTTCGTGGACCGCGCTTGACCAATATCGATCTGGCTCTGACCAAGTCCACCCATGTCTTCAGAGATCAGAGCGTTCTCTTCCGAGCAGAGTTCTTCAACATGCTCAATCACCCGAACTTCGGCAACCCTAACTCGAACCTCTCTTCCGGCGTCCAGTTTGGAAGAATCACGACAAACGTCGGAACTCCACGCAACATTGAGTTCTCGCTCCGTTACTCCTTCTGAGGCACGTACATGAATACAAACAGATCATGCTCCCCCCGAAAGCTCGTCCAGCCTTCTGCGAGGAGATGCCTTGCCATCTGCGGAGGCGTCGCGCTCACATGCGCAGCCGCCGTAGCCCAGACAGCAGGGCCGGCCCTCGAAGCCCTGGACCCCGAGTTCTCCAAACTAATCGATCGGAACGCGACCTTGGACAAGCTGCCCATCGAGCTGCCGGAGAACAAGGTTATGGAGGTCTCCTTCGGCAAGTTCAAGCACTTCACCGAGGGGCCACTCTGGGATCCGCGTGGGTCTCTGCTTTTCAGCGATATCTACGGGGACCGGATCTACACCTTCCAGGACTCGGAGATGAAGGTCTTTCGAGACCAGGCCGGGTACCCGAATGGTCTCACCTTTGACCAGCAGGGAAGGCTCTTGGTATGTAACCAGAAGCTGCGGAGACTGGAACGGATCGAGGCCGATGGCTCCGTTGTTGTGCTGGCTGATAGCTGGGAGGGCAAGAAGCTGAACGCTCCAAACGATGTCGTGGTTCGCCACGACGGGACGATTTACTTCACTGACCCCTTCTGGAAGTTTCCTCCGGGGGCTGTTCAGGAGCTGAGCTTTCAGGCCATCTGGCGACTTAGCCCAGACGGAAAGCTATCCATCGCCGCCCAGGATTTTGGGTTGCCAAACGGTATCGGCCTCTCGCCCGACGAGAAGACGCTCTACCTCGGCGACACGTCGAGGAAGAAGCTGTTCGCGTTCGGCATCAAGGCTGACGGTTCCTTGTCCGGCAGAAGACTCTTCGCAGATCTCGCGTCAACTGAGGTGGGCGCCGTCGATGGCATGAAGATCGACAAGCGGGGAAATGTCTATACGACGGGGCCAACCGGCGTCTGGATCTTTAGTCCCGCCGGCAAGCATCTAGGAACGATCCACGCTCCGGCGATCCCGGCGAATCTGGCTTGGGGTGATGCCGACTATCGCAGTCTTTACCTGGCGACACCCGACGCGATCTACCGCCTACGCACAAACACAGAGGGATTCGTGACCTACGGGAAAGTTCCCAAATAACGGAGCAGTCGAAATCGGGAAGAGAACGACTGCTTGCGGAGTGAGGAGATGGTGACGCCACTCCTCACTCCCGGGCTCGCGCCTCAACGTTATGGCACCAGAAACAGGAGACAAGTGAACAGACATGTTGAGCCGAAGATCCCTATTCCAAGCCGGTGTCGCGATGGTTGCCTGGTCGAAGGCACGAGGTGGACTTCTGCGCGTGATCGAGCAGGCTGCAACAGGGTCGGAGGACGGCATCACCCGGCCACCATGGCAGCAGCTCGCCACGAGAAACCGCGTTCAACCGGTCGTCGCCATCAGTGATGGCATCCCGGTCTCAGGGTTTGGGTCGGCGGATATCCTTTCCCTCAGTCCTGATCTTGCCCCCGGCGAGCCTGTGCAGGAGAGGAACACTGAGCCAATAAGAAAGCTGCAGCTGAAGAAGTCCTGGGAGATGAAGAACAATAAGATCGGGGCGACCCCTCCGCGCACTCCACGCTCCTGGATGATGGATTTCAAACCTCTCCGAGCAGCACATCTTATTGACGGAAGTCCGACTACTTATTGGTCCAGTCGCGGCCAGACGCGGCCAGATGTTGAGCCCGAATGGATTCGCATCGACCTTACGCGTGAGGCGATGGTGGGAACAGTTGTGTTGGTTCCACGGCTTGATCATCAGGGGTGGCCAGGCGAGATAACGATTCGGGTCAGCACAGATGCCTGGCACTGGAAGACCGTGTACGAGAACCACCAGTTTGATTCTCCGGCGCACGGAGATCCACAGACCTTCTCGTTTGAGCCGACGGCGGTCAAGCAGGTCTGGATCATCGCTAACCAGCTCCGGTGGGCCATCGCCGAGAGCTTCTTGGTCTTCTCCCTGGCCGGTGTAGAGGTGCACGACGAGAAAGGCGCAAATCTCGCGCTCCTCACGCGCGGCGCGGGTGTCACGGTCTCCTCTACCAATCACGGCTCCGCCGGGGAGAAACCGACACACGATATGCTTTGGCCCGTCCACTACGATCTTGGGCTTAGCTGGATGCGCATCAGCTACTGGGATAGCGTCTTCAACTGGCACTATGTCGAGCAGGAGCGGGATCGAATCGTTATAGACCAGGTCGCCGATGACGCTATCACCGAGACGGCGCACAACGGCATCAACATTGTATTGTGTCTCGCATATGGCAATTGGCTCTACTCCAAGGAAGCCGCCCAAAAGCAGGACGTGGAAGCCCTGCCCCCGTACTCAACCGCAACCAAGCAGCTTTGGCCGGTGCCTTTTGAGTGGCCACCGCCTCCCACGGATAACGAGGAGCACCTCCAGGCGTGGTTACGATTTGTACGTGCGATGGTGAGACATTTTAAAGGGCGGATCCGCTACTTCGAGATTTGGAATGAGCAAAACCTCAACTGGAACTCCTACTACCGGAGGACCTCCGATACAGATGACGCGATAGAGGCTTATTGCCGCCTTGCGAAAGAGACGGCGCAGGTCATCCGGAGTGAAGATCGGGAGGCGAAGATCATGCTTGGCTCCGTGGGCAGGTTTGATCGCAAGTACATTACTGCGTGTCTTCAACGTGGGTTGGGCCCACTCGTGGACGTGATCCCATGGCATCCGTTCTATGGCACCAGGCTGGACAGCGCGGACTACCGTAGCTATCGGACAGACGTGGTTGCCTTCAAAAAGGTATGTGCGAACTTGGGTTTCAAAGGCGAGTACATGGCAACGGAGTCGGGCTGGTACGCCCCGTATCCGGCGCCGGATAAGCCGTTCGGCGGCGGAGTGGTTTCGGAGATCGTCAAGGCGAAGTGCTTGGCTCGCTACATCACCATGAGCGTCGGGCTCGGCCTGACGACCTTCTGGAACACGACGTGGCACCACTACACATGGTGGGATCTCGGCCTGTTTCGCAACTCCTTTTCCGCCGATCCGATCAGTCCGCTGCAGCCCCAGGCCGCATACTTCGTGCTGCGAAACCTCTGCACCCTTCTGGATTCGGCGATGCCCGCTTCCACCTCGGTCGTCTTCAGGAACCATGAAGAGTCCTTCGAGGTTGATACCTTTCGACTCCCGAGCGGAGCTCTTCTGGCTGGGCTCTCTCTCCGCGGCGAACCGGTGGACAGCTCGCCGGTGGTTCTGACAAATGTTAGTTTTCCTGCGGAATCATTTCAGAAGGCCACGTGCATTCACATCTTGAATGGCACGGAGCAACCGTTACACGTCTCCGCTGGCGAAGTGCAAGGCCTGATGGTGCGTGATTACCCGTGTTTTATTCGATTGGAAACGGAATAGCTGAGATTGGCCGAGACGGTCGGTGATCGTGAGCAGTAGCTAGGAAAGGGCTTGACGAGATAATGGTAACAACAGTTCGAATCCTTATAACAGCGGCGGTGATAGGAGTTCTTTGTTCGCGGGCCAGTGCGGTAGCGCAGCCTTCCGCTGACGCGACCGCGGCGGCAGCCGGATGGACCAGAGCTCACTTCGCTTCGGCAACATCCGCACTGCCTTTTTCCTTCATCTATCAAGGCAAAACCTCAACGGATCTCCTCAAACAGTGGAAGCTCCAGAAGCAGTCAGTACCCCTGGACGAGTACCGCGACCAGGAAACCCTCACCTACTCCGATCCTGCCACTCATTTGGAAATGCGATGTGTGTTGGTGCGGTACAAAGACTATCCAACTGTCGAGTGGACACTCTACTTCAAGAACTCAGGCAAGGGCCCAACGCCCATCATCGAGAACATCCAGGCGCTCGATACAAGCCTGGTGGGCGATAGCGATGGACAGTTCCGTCTTCACTACAGTAAAGGAAGCTCGGCGAAGCCCACTGACTTCGAACCTCTTGCGGCCACGCTATCGCCGAAGACCGACTTAAAATTCTCGCCGATAGGCGGCCGCCCATCGGATGGAGCCTTCCCCTACTTCAATCTGGAGCAAGCCGGACACGGCATCATCCTCGCTGTCGGTTGGCCCGGACAGTGGTCCACAAGGTTCTCACGGGATGAAGGTCTCCACCTCCGGCTGCAGGCTGGCCAGGAGTTGACGCACTTCCAGCTGCTACCTGGTGAGGAGGTAAGAAGTCCTCTGATCGCGCTCCAGTTCTATACCGGCGACTGGATCAGCGCACAAAACGGCTGGCGGCGTTGGATGATCGCACACAATATCCCCCGGCCTGGTGGCCAGCTCCCGGCTCCACTGCTAGCTGGCGGAAGCTGCCCGTACTTTGGACCATTCATTGGCAACAACCAGGAGAACCAGGAGCTCTTCATCCGGCGCTACCAGGAAGAAGGCCTGAAGCTTGACTACTGGTGGATTGATGCCGGCTGGTATCCCAACAATGGAGTTTGGACCAACACAGGCACATGGGAGATCGACAAGAAGCGTTTTCCCGAAGGTTTAGCAGCCGTGGCGGACTACGCGCACGCCAAGGGCACCAAGCTGATTGTATGGTTCGAGCCAGAGAGGGTTACACCCGGTACAACGCTCTACAACGATCATCCGGAATGGCTTCTGAGTGTGACACCGACAGCCGATTTCCCGCCCTCACAGAAGGGATGGAAGCTCCTGAATCTGGGCGATCCAGCCGCCCTTCACTGGGTCACAGACCACGTCGACAGAATGATATCGGAGCAGCATATCGACATTTATCGGCAAGACTTTAACATGCAGGCACTGCCTTTCTGGCGTGCGCACGACGCGAAGGACCGGCAGGGCATCACGGAGATCCGCTATGTGACCGGGTACCTCTCCTATTGGGACGAGTTAAGACGGCGGCATCCCAACGTACTGATCGACAACTGTGCTTCGGGCGGGCGGCGCCTGGATCTTGAAAGCCTGCGACGTTCCGTTCCACTCTGGCGCAGCGACTACATCATCGAGCCAATTGGAATGCAGAATCAGACCTATGGAATATCTCTATGGTTTCCATACGAGGGGTTGGCATCCCAGCTCGTCGAGACCGGTAAGGATAAGCGGACCATAGATACCTATGCTTTTCGCAGTGATATGTACTCCTCCATCCACGCGCACTGGGATGTACGACGGAAGGACATCGATTACGAGAGGCTCAGGCAGCTCGTCGGTCAGTGGCGGCAGATCGCTCCGGACTACATGGGGGACTACTATCCCCTCACCTCCTTCAGCGCGTCGAAGGATGCGTGGATGGCCTGGCAATTCGATCGACCCGAAGCAGGCAGCGGTATGGTGCAGGTCTTTCGCCGTCCGGATAGTCGCGACAACGCTGCCCAGTTAAAGTTGCGAGGACTCCGTCCAGACCTCCGTTATTCGGTCACCAACCTTGATTCCAAGGATCAGACGGTTGCAACCGGGAGAGCTCTGATGGAGACCGGCATCCACTCCGAGGTGCAAGACGCACCAGGGTCACTGATCTATACGTATGCACAAATGCCAGGCAAATGACTGAGGGATAGACAGTTCTCAGGAGGTTCGGTGGGCGACAACTTTGACACAGGAGGCGCTCTGCGATCAATCTGGCGCTCGCCGTAGCTACGGACCGCAGCGTCGCTTGGCGTCCCTGCCATGGATGACATAACTGAGAACTTAAATAGCGATGCATCGGAAGGTGATTGAATGCTGAAAGCGATTGTGAGTGATCACAACCTGGCGTCCCTGGAGCTGCAACGAGAGGTCTTCGCATCTGCGGGCGTCGAGTTCATGGAAGCCCAGCCATTGTGTGCGACGGAAGACGAAGTGATTGCTCGCTGTGCCGAGGCCGGTGCCTTGCTCGTTCAACGTGCGCCCATCACGAGACGCGTCCTCGAGTCCCTTCCGAAGCTCAAGGGAGTCGTACGGTATGGGATCGGTGTCGATGTCATTGACCTCGAAGCAGCAAGGGAACTGGGTATTGGCGTAGCAAACGTCCCCACGTACTGCATCGAGGAGGTGTCCGACCACGCAGCAACGATGATCATCGCACTGGCGAGACGTATCCCCCAGGATCACTACAGAGTGGTTCATGGCGGATGGAGGGGCGAAACTGAGTGGCCCCCTCCCACTGCGGACATGACGCTTGGGCTAGTCGGGTTCGGAGCGATCGCTCGGCGGGTTGCCAATAAGACGCGCGCCTTCGGATTTCGTACCGTGGCCGCGGACCCGCATGTTGATGCTTTGATCTTCAGAAAAAAAGAGGTATCCAGAGTCGAGCTGGACGAACTCTTCACTGTGGCGGACGTCATCTCGCTCCATTGCCCTCTCCTACCGACGACTAGACATCTGATTAGCCGGAGCAGCATTCTTGCAATGAAGCCCGGGGTGGCCATTGTCAACACATCGCGCGGTGCGCTCATCTCTGAAGTGGACCTGATCGCCGCTCTTTCCGACGGTCACGTTTCGGGCGCTGGACTCGACGTCTTCGAGAAGGAGCCACTACCGATCGACAGCCCGTTGCGCCAAGCTCCCAATGTCCTGTTGACCAGCCATGCCGCATCGTATTCTACGAGGTCGCTACAACTGCTCCAGATCAAGGCTGCCGAAGCTGCAGTTGCTTTCCTCGAAGGCAGACGACCAGAGGGTCAAATCGTCTAAGTTCACATTCCAGAAGGTGGTCGCGATGAAACTCCTTTCAGTCTTGACTCCGCAAGTGCCGCATGTGGCGGCGAAGCTCCCGATAGGCATTTTGATCTTCTCTCAGGTAGAAGGCGTCATCAGGGTAACAGTGCCCAGCGGAGTTCGCTGCGCTGCCTCGCCCCTGGATGAGAATGTCATTCTCTTTGCAGAACCGAACGATGTCCCACAATTCCCTCGGCGACGCGCTTGCGCAGAAAGCTCTCCATGCACTCTCCATCGGGCGTGGGATACCGTGGGAACTCGTAGTCAAGATCGTCCAGCTCAAAGGTGAGCCGCTTAGAAAGCTCGTTCGAGTTGGCGATTGCACGCGGCACGTCGCGAAAGAGCTCCCTCATCTCTTGCGTTGTTCGCAGGTGCCGTTGGGAGTTCTTTCCGAGCAGGCGACCTGCTGTTTCGAGCGTCGTGTTTTCGCCGCGGCGGATGCAGGTGAAGACGTCCAGCACCTCACGCTCGTACGGCGCCGCATAGCGGACGCCATTGGTCGCAAGCACCGGCAACTGTGATGACTCAGCAATACGCAAAGCAGCCTGGTTACGCCACTCCTCTTCGCGCTCGCCATGGCGCTGCAGCTCGATGTAGATGCTTTCGCGGCCAAAGATCCTCACCAGCTGCTCCACGATACGGCGCCCTTCTGCTTCTCCGCCGCGGACGCTCCATGCCCGAGGACCGCGAAGCGCGCTATATCGGTTTGGTACCTGGCTACGATGGGAAGCCCGAACGGCGGCTCTTCGACCTTCTGAAGACGCAAGGGCTACAAGCCAATCAGGATGTCACCTTTCTAACCGATGGCGGCGAGGAGATACGCTCCCTGACAGAGCGAATCACTCCGGAAGCCGAGCATGTGCTCGACTGGTTTCACATCGCCATGCGGATCACGGTGCTGGAACAGTACGCTCGCGGTGTCGGCAATCAGGACGAAGCAGCAGGTAAAGACTGTTGAAGGAGCTCGAACGGATCAAGTGGCTGCTGTGGCACGGCAATCAGCATCGTGCCGGGCAGCAGTGCGGTTCCACTTCACGCCCACGTATTCGTCATGGCTGAACCAGGATCCGGACGCGCTTGATCGCGCTGCTTGGGAATGATGGGACAGCTTACTTAGCAGACCTAGCGGAACAGATCTGCCTAGGAGCTGCAATCATCAGTGAGTTTTTCGCCGGATGTCCGTCAAAGCGGACTGGTCAACACTCCTTGCGCAGCAGCAGAGCAGCCGAGGCGTGCGCCCGATCCATGCAGTTGAGCAGAAGAAGAGCCAGGAGTTTGTGTGCCAGTTCATAGTCTCGGGAGGCATTGTTCTGGAGGGTGTGGTATGTGCCGCGGGAACGACTTGGGCTAAGACAGATCGAAGATAAGGAGCACTGACTGTCCGAGTGAAGGTGAGCACCATTGGAGATTCTTATTTGGCGATAGCGATGATGACAGACTGTGATACCTTCTCCCCACCATTGGACGCCGTCAGCGTGAGCGGGTACTCGACGGGACCAGGCTTGCCACCGCAACTCATCAAAGCGACACTCCCGGCGAAGAGCAGAGACAACAGAACGACGCTATAAAGCCTTCCTCCTGCTGCGCTCAAGAGACACCTTCTTCTGCGGAAAAGAAATATCGGAATGCACAACAATGCAAGCGCTTCCCCAGCTTCAGCACGGTTGATGGAAACATTCTGATTCAAAGAGACTACGAGTGTAATCTTGGTTGCGGATGCACCAGCAGAGATCTTTGGTGGCGACAAGCTGAATGAGTAGCCAGCCGGAAGATCCTCTACGCTGAAGCTGACATCCTGCAAAAAACCTTGTTCCCCGGGGGTGAGCATAAAGCTGATACTCGTCGAGGAGACATCAGCAGTTGGCGGCCCCAGGACCTCCAGCTTCATCGAAGCTCCACCTGGCACGATTGTGAAGTTGCTTTGCGTGAAGGCTGCAGCATAAATACCCTGAGCGTCCTGATCGGCGACAACAGTTACCGGCCCCGGAACGAGGGGGAAAAGGTAGGGCGTCTTACCAACCATCAAAACATGAGCGTTGCCACTCGCAACGCGGAACCTGATAGCTCCTGTCGAAAGACTAGAGGCGGTCAGCTTTGGGTAGTCGAACTGAAAAACGATACCGCCAGTCGGCGTGAATGCAAGCTGGGGATTAAGCAATGTGGTCTTCCCCGATAACGAAAACGTGTTTGCCGCAGGGATATTGTTGGAGTCCGTGACGAGAGTGACCATATCAGTCGCTGGCTCCGATACATGGCCGCTCGAAGGCTTGAAGTTGATGCTCACGAAGCAGGTTGCCCCCGCTTTAAGCGTCAAACCTGCATGACAGGTCGACGAGCTGGAATCCACTGAGATCTGGAATTCGGTGGCACTCGCCAGCTGCACCGAAGCAATGTGCAGAGGCAGGTTTCCTGTGTTCATCACGGGGAACGAGCGCGGGCTGTCGCTGCTGACGGCTCCTACAGTAGTGGTGTTGAAGACCAGATCCTCCGGTGAGGATCGGCGCATGGCAAAGACCTCCGGCGATACGGATTGACCGTCCAGAGTCCTGTTGCTGACGTAAAGATCCGCATTTCTGTTAAGAGCCATGCTGTAGGGTGCCGACAGCGAGCTCGTGACGACGACAGCAGCAGAGCCATCGGCTGGAAGCATCTTGACGCTTCTTGTATCTTCATCAACTGTCAGAATGTCCCCGGCAGGATCGACAGCCACTGCAACCGGGTGAGACATACCTTGAGTAACAAGCGAACTCGGGCTATGACGAGGGAATTTGCGCACACCGTTCGCCTCTGTGACATAAACCGTACCGTCAGCATCAACGGCCAATCCCCTTGGTGAGTTTAGATGGTCCGCAAAGATCGATTTGGAGCCATCGACGAAGCTATAACGGATTACCTGATCCTTCGATCCTTCTGTCACGAGCAGGGATCCATCAACATCCGTGACGATCCCTGTTGGAGTCGCAAAGTTGTCTAAGATGCGTGTGCTGTAGTCAGGAGTTTTGCTGCTCCAGACAAGATCCTGATATGTATCTGTGAAGAAAACAGAGCCTTGTCCGTCGACGGTCAAGCTGTCAATCCCAGAATCCGAGATGCGAAAAAGATCTTTGCTGCCAGCTGGGGTAACCTCCAGCACGGATGCTATGGACGAATAGTAGAAGTTGCCAGCCAGATCCGTTGCCGGCAGACTTCCATCCGTATACGCGCCTTGCCGAACCACCTGGGGCGTGCTCAGGGGAAACGCCACGACAGGAGCCATGCCAGTACCGCTTATGGTCGTGGTGTTCCAAAGACTCTTGTAACCTTGGTAGATGGACACCTTGTCAGTCCGGAGCCCCGGCGCCTTTGGCGAGAAGACAAGGTGAAGCTCGCAACGTGGGCCGTTGATAACGCAATTAAGTGGGTAGCTGCCTTCCGTCGAGAAGTCTGGCTCACCAGGTGGGGTGCCCGATAGAAGAGCTCCATTCAGCTCTTCCGAGTCATCACCCGCGTCGAAGATGAGGACCATGCTCGTGCTGCAGGGATACGACGGGGAAGCACCCGCGACACAGACTGCCGCGCGAGGAAGGTCATTGCCCGGACGAAACGATTGGATGGTCGTTCCCTGATCAGACGTGCGAAAGGCGTAGAACCCACGGTCAGTGAGCCCGGTCATGCTCGACGGTGGAAGGTAGGCGCGGATCCTCTCATCATCGCTGGAGCCATATGCTCTCTTGTAAGTATCGCTCTGAACCGAGTAGTAGAGGTCGCCGGCGCCGTCTACTGCCATGGCGTGGTAGTGGCTGAAATCCGGTGCTAACCCCTTCGTGACAATTCCTTCTGGGTTCTGAAAGTCACGATTCCGCACAGCATAGATGCCTGCGTCGTCGCCGTGGTTCAGGCAGTAGTACAGAATACCTCGCGATTTGTCGCGCGCTACAGCGATCGGAAAATCAAGACCGCCAGAGACCGTGGTCAGACTGCCGCCGCCGTCTATCACTTTGAGAGAGTTATCCTCTGTGTCCACCACAAGCACCCCATCTTCAAGCCCCACCATACTGCCCGGTGTGCCGAATCCCCCGATCACAGACACATGATGCGCTACGTCGAGCTTTATCACGCGGCCGTTCTCCGTGTCGCTTAGATAGAGCGCGCCCTTGTCATCAAGAGCGATGCCCTGCGGGGAACGAAGTTGAATGCCAGGCAGATCGACTGGAACTCCATCTCTCCCATTCACTGTCCAGAAGTCGACTTCTCCGCTGGTCGAGACGGTGTAAAAGTTACCCTGCGGATCCATGGCGATCTGTGCCGTCCGGCCCGGAGCTACAACTCTGTCTGTGATGGTCCACGCGATTCTGAACTCGGCATGGGCGCGCGTGCAGAACCCTGCCAGCAAAGCGAAAAAGAGAGGCCAAAAAGCAAACAGACGCTTACACAGGGGCTTTGTCATAAATGAGTCTTGTATGAAGCGGAGCAGTTCTTAATGCGGAAGACCTGAGACATCGTAGAGGATAGCGCTGCCTGCATAGCTGTGAAGCCATGCGATTTGCAACGCAGCCGATGGAGACTCAACGATCTTCGCGTGCATTCAGGAAACGTGCTATCACATATTAGAGTCACTGCTGCAACCCCATATCTTCTACAACTTTCTGGGATTACCTATCATGCGCTTGGGGGATGTGCATGCGAGGTGAGAACCCCTTACCCTTAGCTGGGCTCCCGGACCTGCCGCCTTTCCACCTTCGCTCATCTATTCCTGTGTCACCGCTGAGGTGGCCGCTATCCGCATCAAGAGGAGACTTTTCATGTGTGTCGCGTGTGCCTGTCTGCTGGTCTGGGAAAAGTGGCTTCCGAAAACCTTCGTGCCGCCCGGAGCGAAGAAACCAATGGAGCGCAGTTCGGGCGGAGGCAGTTCCTAGGGGGTGCACTCGCCCTCGCTGGAGTAACGGGCCTGGCAGGTATGAGTTTGCAGATGCTTGCTGGCTGGTCTGCAGCCGCGCATGCAGCGACGCCGTCGAAGGATGGTCTGGCTCCGTAGCCTTCAAAAATGGCTCAGTCTGCACGATGGTTTCAGCACATCCGTGGGCGGAAGCCGTGGCGGTCAACGGAAGCAAGATTGTTGCGGTCGGAACGAATAGTGCGGTGCAGTCGTTCATTGGACCCAGCACGCGCGTCGTCGATCTCAAGGGCCAGATGCTCATGCCCGGCTTTGTTGAGGGGCACACGCATTCGTTCCTTGGGGCATTCTTCACCTCCGGCGTCGATCTTCAATTCCCAACCGTGGAAGAAACCCTTGACGCGATCAAGACGTACGTCGCCACGAACCCCACAGGACCACTGCGAGGCTTCGGTTGGCGGATGGACATGTTCCCGAGCACTGGCCTACGCGGCAGATGCTGGACGAGATCGTCAGCGATCGCCCGATTATGCTTTTTGCTATCGACGTGCACAGCCTTTGGGTGAACAGCAAGGCTCTCGAAGTAGCGAAGGTCACAGCGGCAACGAAGGATCCCATTCCTGGGTTCAGCTATTTTGCCCGTGATGCAGCGGGGGAACCCACGGGCTTCGTTCTCGAGGTGCTGGCTGAGTTGATGGTCGTCAATGCTGTAGAGCCGGTGACCGTGCAATCCATGTCTGCGTATCTGGGGAAGTGGCTCCCCAAGGCGGCACAGGCGGGCATCACAACGATCTTCGATGCTTCAGTTCCCCCGCTAGCTGGCGGCGAGGGCAACATCATACAGATCTACGCCAACTATGAAACGAAGGGTGAACTACCGTTCCGCGTGGTGACTTGCCATGCCGCGAAGGGGGCCGGAGATGTGGCTGCCGCCGCATCCACCACCGTGGCTCTGAGCAAGCGGTTCAACTCTCCTCTGGTGCAGGCGCGCGTGCTCAAGATTGTTGCCGATGGCACCGAGGAAGGATGGACCGCATTCATGCTCGAATCGTACACCGACAAGCCCGGCTTTCACGGCACTCCGCCGTTCACGCAGGAGCAGATGAATACTATGATTTCTGCAGCGGATCTTGCAGGAATCGATGTCCACATTCACGCCTGCGGCGACGCGACCGTGCGCATGGCTTGAATGCCCTTGAGGCCGCCATTGCGAGCGATCCCAAGCGCGATCGGCGGAACACCATAGCGCATAACGTACTGGTGGACGATAAGGACATGACCCGTTTCGCGCAGCTTGGAGTCAACGCTCAATTCTCCGCCAACTGGCATTCGCATGATCCAGATACGACTGAGATTCTGCTTGCACGGTGCGGACCGGCGCGACAGGCAAAGATCTATCGACCCAACGCCGTCCTCAAAGCGGGTGGTCGCATCTCGTTGGGAACCGACTGGCCCGCAGCCGGCTATTACTCTACCTATAAGCCTCTCGATGCGATTCAGATTGGCGTGACGCGGAAGCTTCTCGACAAGAAAGCTTCTGAACCGTGCCTGCAACCCGAAGGCGAATGCCTGAAGCTCGAAGATGCGCTGGCAGCGAATACCATTGGTGCGGCGCACCAGCTGCGCATGGAAGACAAGGTTGGCTCAATCGAAGTGGGTAAGTCTGCCGATCTCATCGTCCTCCACAAGAACCTGTTCCAGGTGCCCACATCAAGCATCGCAAAGACAGCAGTCGTCATGACGATGATGAACGGTCGCTTTACCCATGAAGCTCATGTATAAGCGACTGCCGTCATCATGAGCGACTCGGGCTGTCGCACCTGCTTCGCGCGCAGGTGCGACAGCTTTCATCAGACCGGACCCTGAGCGCTGCACGGCTGCACTGTAAAGCACCTGTCCGGCTCAATGGCCAACCCTGACTAAAAACGCAGTTGCGGAGAGTAGCTTCCGGGAGTAAGGCGCTCAGCTCTTCTGCCAAAGCATCTGGATGCGGACAGAAACATGCTGCATCCTGCTGCCCGCAAGCTTCGGGTGTGTTGTAGCCAGGTGGCCGCAGCGAATGGAACCCGTGCTTCTTGAAGCCGTGAAGTTACGCAATTCATCGCCCACGTAAACCGCGTTATTAACGTGCCAACCAGCCCCGCGCGGCGACTCATGTTTTCCTTGAGCTGCATACCCCTTGCTGAGAGAGGTACGTCGAAGCTCGTCTCCGAGAACAGGCCCAGCAGCCCAAGCCCCAAGAGACCGCTTGCAAAGATCTGCGCATCGGAGAGACCAGCGCGAGGCAATGACCTGCCGCATGGAGCTTCCTGAGAGCATCTGTCGGCGAGTGTCCCATCTAAATCAAACATCAAGAGTTTCGGCGGCACGTGTCTCCCCTTTGGTCGAAGCCGCAATAATTACAGGCGAATTGTTCCGGTCTCCATGCGGGGCAGCGCGTGCAGAAGCGACCGCCCATGTCCGGGGAAAGTCTCGACATTGATCAGTATGCTTACCGTTTCAGCATGCGGCCTTTCGATACGACTGCCTCAATGTCCGTCTGCAGGTAGCCCAGATCCTCCTGCGGATTGCGTCTGAGAATGATCAGGTTCGCGTAATACCCGGGCTGCACGCGGCCGACACTCTTCAGCCCATAGGCCTTATCGAAGTTCACGGTGGCGGCTGCAAGCACTTCGTCGTTCGTTAAGCCGACGACCGACTTCAACTTTCCCAGGTCGTTCAGCAAGGAGAGGCCGGGTAGTGTTCCAAAACGAGGATTTGCGCTCGCAGCGAGATACCGGGCGCCATTCCCCTTATTGATCCGCTCCAGTGCGTAGAGCGCCTCCGCCCACTGGTTGCGCGCGTAGTTCATAAACACGACGTCATTGACTCGCGTCATGGGAATGCCGCAAGTGTTGTGCTCGTTGTAGTACTTTGAGAACTCCGCGAAACTGGCAAAGTCGTGGAAGGAATAGAGGCCGAGCGCCGGCGTCAGAAAGAAATTATCGACCAGAAATTTCGAATGCGCCTGCGTGACGGCACCGCTCCGATCGACCGTTTTATAGAAATTCAACAGAGAGGAGGCGTTTGTCTGCAGATCAGGCAGATCACGGATGGAGTCGGGAGCTAGTGAATCGAAGTACCACTCCGTATGAAGCAGGTTGTGTACCCCGATTGCATGGCGATAGTCTGCAGATGCCAGTTCCGCGTTGATCCGCACCTTCGGGTCCTGCTGAAGACGTTGCAGGAGGTAGACCATCTGGCTGGTACTCATGTCCTTGTTCAGGTCAACGAACTTCATCCCTTCGCTGTTCACAAGAGCCTCAGATAGCTGATCGTCCAGTTGCGCCTGCGTGAATGTGCCCCCGATTCCGCGGCTTTTAATGAGCGCCATCGGATAGATGACCGGCGATGGATCCAGCTTCAGGTTGATCGCTTCCCGGTCGAGCCCTGCCGTTGCAACCACCGTCGTGATGCCATAGCGAAGTGCCTCATCTGCTTCACATTGCGTGGCCATTTCGCTCAAAGAATCGATCATGCCCGCCATAACGAACTTTCCGTGAACCTCGATCACTGGCTCATCGTGGGGGTAGCTATCGCTCCGGTAAAGCCCTGAGACACGCTCCCCTGTGATCTCGATGGCAATATCTGCAATGGGGCTTTCCGAGGGGCGGACCAGCGTCGCCCCAACCAGAAGATAGGAGGAAGTCCCTCGCCCGTATCCGCATGAGGTGAGCAATGGCAGTGCAGAGAGAACGATGATTTCCAGGTATTTTAGCGTGCGCATAGATATCCGAAGGACAACACCAGCAGGAGGAGAGACTGAGAGTGCGCTTTATGTTGTTTGCGAATGCCGAGAGGGACGTGGCGAACAGCTCCCTGCTCCGGCCGAAGTGGCTTCAGTGACCCGCTTTGAGCCAGGAGAGGCAGCACGACAGGGGCAGCCGTCAGGGACAGGAGGATGACTCCCGCAGCAAGCACGATGGCAAGCTCACGGGTTGGAAGAGGCACACCGGTTGCTATTGCAACCGGCAGCGAAAGGATGGAGGCCAACGTGAGCGCGCCGCGCACACCTGCAAAGCCAAAGAAGCCAACGTACCTGGTCCAGGCAGATCTTATACGGAGAGCAGGATCGCTGTGTCTGAGCGAGCGCAGTGTGATCCACGCCCACGCCATCCGGATAAGGATGAGGGCGGCCGTGATGAGGATGATGTTGAAGCCAACATGCATGGGTGAGGGTAGGTCATCGTTCTGAAAGCCGTTGACGATGCTTGGGAGCCTTGCGCCCAGAAACACGAAGATGAGGCCGTTGAAGGTCATTTGCAGCATCTCGATCACACCAAGACCGTGATCGCGCGTTGCAGGCGCAAGAATACCCCTCACCATCCACGAAAGCACAAAACCTGCGGCAACAGCCGATAGAATGCCCGAGCAGTGGAGCCGTTCCGCCAGCATGTAAGAGCCAAACGGGAGGAGCAAGCCGAGGAGCACCTGGGAGGCAGGCAGCGGACCCGTCTTGCGTTGAATCCAGAGTTCTACGTGCGCGACAGCAAACGCGAGGCAGGCTCCTGTCAGAACTCCGCCGACTGAGATCCTCAGCAGAGTAGTAGCGGCATCACCCCACGAGAAGGTTCCCGTAGCCGCCGCAACGACTGCGAACCGGAAGCAGACGAGGCCCGCAGCATCGTTGAGCAGTGCCTCACCCTCAAGCACATGCAGGAGCGGTCCGGGGGGCCTCACTCCGCGCAAGGAACTCATGAGCGCAACGGCATCGGTCGGCGACAGCACGGCCGCAAGAGCAAAGCTCACGGGGAGCGGCATCTCCGGAATCAGCCAGTGGATGAAGAAGCCAACGCTGCAGACCGTGAACCCGACCAGTCCGAACGCCATAAGCGAGATCGCGCCTCTGAGTCGCAGGAGCTCCTTTCGTGGGGCGAGATAAGCATCCACAAACAGCAGAGGAGCGACGAAAAGCGTCATGAATAGCGCGGGATCGGAGATGTCACTTGGATGTGCGAGCGGCGCAAGGACGAACCCAAGCGCGATCTGCAGGAGCGCCAGCGGCAATCTGAGGAGATCCGCTGCGACAACCGACAGCGCCACGGCAAACAGCAGGAGCAATGTGCTCTCAAGTACAGGCATGGCCTGGTTCTCCACACATCGCAACTTGCACGGCTTCTGTGATGGATCGGTTGCAGGCAAGCAGTCGGTCCTGCTCCTGTGCGCTGAGGCTCTGACCTTTGATCGGCTGCCATCCTTCACGGCTTAGCACGACGGGCAGACCACAGACACCATGGACGCCGAGGTATCCATCCGAACGGACCTGCCCGTAAATCGGCAGGCCCTCGTGTGAGAACGCGGCTTCTACACACTGTAGCGTGGCGTTGCTGGTTGCGTTCGGGGTCGAATGCAGGACGCGCGCCGTAATGAAGGGTTCGATGAAGATGCGCACATCCGGTGCAGACTGCACCATGAGTTCGTAGGCCTGTTGCACATCCCCGTCCTTCAACAGTTCACCTGCCTGCGCACGCATCTTTGTCACGCGTTGCTCCAGGTCATCGAGAGGACATGATTGCTGCAGCACTAACATCTGACGCTCGGTGAGCACGGTGCGGCGACATCCGCTTCGATCTCACAGGCTTCCTTACAGAAGAGGATGCGAACGCCCTGTTCGTCGAAGGCATCCATCAAGTCGATGCGCTCGGCCAGAAGCCTGCTATCGCTCAAGAGGCCCTTAGTCTCCTTTGGAGCAATGATGTGCATGCATGCGGAGGCTGCACCAGCCGACTCCCCACCGATGGTCACGCGCGCCGGATCGCCGCCAAAAGCAGCGATATTCCTCTGAACCCAGCGGAGTGCTTCTCGCTGGTCCTCCCGACCGTACGCGCCATTTGCGCTAGCCTCGAACGAAGGGTGAGCCATGAAGCCAAGGACACCGAGCCGATAGTTGAAAGAGACCACAACCGCATCGCCAGCCAGTGCAAGATCTGTGAGCGGGTAAAGGGCGCTCGAACCGCCTACGAACGCGCCTCCATAGATCCACACGAAAACGGGACGCTTTGCGTTCGCTGGTTTGCCGTCGTTCGGCACTGTCACGTTTATGAAGAGGCAATCCTCTTCATAACCAGCTTGCGTCAGGCTATAGCGGGCTACCTGCGGGCACCCATTGCGGTAGCTGGTCGCATCAAGAGTTCCCTTCCATGGCGTGGCGGGAGCCGGAGGAGCCCAGCGCTGCTCGCCGGTGGGCGGCACTGCATATGGAATGCCTTTAAGGGACAGGACAGTTCCCTCGTTCAGGCCCCTGATGATGCCCGAGGTCGTCGTCACGATCGGCGCCGCGGGCTGCGCAGCATGGATCGCAGAAGAAGTGAATGCCGCGACGAGAGCCAGCAGTGAGGATACAAACAGGCAGCGACGGGAAGCCAATTTATGCAAAAAGAAACTCCGGGGATGACCTGCTGAGAATACGGGTATTCGCATCCCACAAGCATTGACACTTTTGGGTGACAGGAACACAACAGCTTCTCCTGATCGATGGCTCACTCTCATGAGTGCGATCGGTCGTCCCACCGCAGGGCGGACTGATGTACTTCAGGACGACATCTCCGAGATGTTGCTGGTGCGTTTACTCTCGTCTCCAAGTAGCATCTCTCGAGCAATCGAAGGTAAAAGTGGCACTGTTGCATTAACGAGCTGGAGCGCATTTCGCCCATATCCGGGCGAGCGATCAAGCGGCAACTTGGAAGAGCTGGTTCACAAAGCGGACCTCATTGCGGACGCCTGGCTTGCACGTGAGGCAGTGTCCGCGCCGAATCATCTGCATGATCTCGAAACCCTTGATCGTCGCCGTCTTAGTCCTCATGGTTTGTAATCCTCGTGTTAGCTTGATGACTTGCTTCAATGCCCCATGGTCTGCCTCGATAATGTTATTCAGGTACTTCGATGTTTGGTGCCTCGTCTCCTTCGACAGCTGGCCGTCACGCTTGAGCCTTCCGATCGCTTCGGGTATGAGCGGAGCTTATCGGTGGTGATGGACGATGGTGACCAATTCCGCATCACTGTCAGTACCTTCGCTAGAAAACGATGTGCTGCGCGAGTGCTGCGGCGATCCGAGAGCATGAAATCTATGAGCACCCATGCTTGTCGACAGCACGGAATAGGATGATCTCAACTCGGAAGCGACGACGCCTGAACATGAACCAGCGTAGCGCCCGGAGGTGCAGATTCCCGGTTAATGCAACAGTGCCCCGATAGTGGATGGCCACTATAATATCCGTGTCTCGGGCTGGATCTGCGACTTAGCACCTTTGTGGAACGGACATCACCCTGGTACTTCCCTACTATCAAGCTGACTTCGGAGGCCATCCCGCTTTTTTTCAGAGAGGCATGACATAGCTCACCATCTCGAAGAGCAATCGGTGAGGATCATGGACTATTTGTGGGTCGCTATCCGTAGCATGCTCGGTGGTACGCTACGCGTTGCTCTCGGTCGAATGACACTTGGGTTAGACACATCGTTTCCGTGGACCACCCTCGCTATTAACTCGCTTGGTAGTGACTCCTCGACCCCGAAGTCGAGGTCGATCCCGAAACCTACGAAGTCACCGTCGACGGTAAGTTGATTGAATGCGAACCGGCAAATGAGCTTCCACTCGCGCAATGATACTTCCTCTTCTAAACCTTACTCACAACCACAAAGGAGAAGACGCGTGTCCAGCCCAAACCGAACTGAAGGTGCATTTCGCATCGGTATCGCCGGTCCCATAGGCAGCGGTAAGACAGCTTTGGTCGATTGCCTATGCCGTGCGCTCTCACCGCGTTATCAATTCGCCGTGGTCACCAACGATATCTACACCCGCGAGGATGCGGAGTTTGTTACTCGCCAGGGCACTCTGCCGCCCGAGCGCATTCGTGGCGTGGAGACCGGAGGCGGACCGTGCTCATCGAGGCGGTGATGGCCTACAAGCCCCGCCTTGATGAGTTGGGCGTAGAGCGCAAAGCTGATTTGATCGCTCACAAAAGCTTGAGCGAAGACCACTCCGAGGAGTGGTTTGCCTTCCAGCTCCAGCATTTGCATCAGTACGGCTGCGCGGTGATCTAGGAATCACCGCGCGCATGCACGTGGTTGCGCGCCAACGCTCAAAAGCTGTTCAAGATGAGCCTGCGCTTCGAGTTAAAGCCCTAGTGCGAAGGCATACAGATGTTATTTCTCTGGTCGATCAGGCATAAGGGAGAGCGCACCATACCGCCGACCGGCATGGAATCCGAACCCGGCAATTGGGATGTCTTTACGAAGCTGAAAAGGCACTTCTGACGAAGGGTGTTTACTCCGTCAGGGCTATCCATCATTCGAAAACGGAAGCTTTGATCTAGAATATCAGCGAGAGCCTGAAGGGACATGTTCTGCAGTTCTCCCTGGAGAACCACCAGGAGGAATGGTGCGATCTTATCACTCGCCTAGGCGCATTATCGATCGCAGAGACGGAGTCATCGGATGATGATCTCGCGGTCGAGTGTGAATCGGAATCGGACACGCGTGTAGTAGCCCAGCCCGACGCAGCACCGAAGCCTAAACCGGTACTATCTCCGGAACCAGAGCCTGCTTCTTCGAGCACAGAAATGTATTACTCAGCTGACGATCTGATGGCCGAGCTTGATAGACAACCCAGGACTCAGAAGAATGTCGGCCGTGAAGTAGAGCCAGAGCAAGTACATATTTATAGTTTTTACCATGAGCCTGAACCAGAGCTAGAGTCAGAACCAGAGATAGATCTAGATCCCTGCGCATACCTTCCTTACGTGCCGACTGTACCTGAAAAAACCAGCTACACGGATGAAGAGGCTCTAGCAGTAGTCCTCAAGGAGGATGCGACTGCAGAGGATTTTTGGTCGAATATGACACAAAAACAAAAGCTTGAAGATCTAGCGCACGTTCTCAAGTGCAGGCCTGATCATTTGTCACTGGTCGGCGTCAAGCCGGAACTTCCACTCCGGAGTTCTCAACTAACTTCTTGACGATCATAATCCAGTGACGAATGTGGTCGCTCATCGATAAGTTTGGCATCAATCGAAGAAGAAACAAAATGCTCTACAACGGCATTTGAATGGCAGTGGCACAAGCGATGTTGCATTCCGACGCGGTAGGGATTCGCAACATGGTCACTTCAGGTGTCATGCCCACCGATGCTGGCATCCACGAGCCGCGGTCATCTGCGTTTCAACCAACAGACTTTCAAAGCTTAGCTCCAGAAGCCGGGTATCGCTGCTTCCACTGCCAAGCCAAAAGAGAGGCTTGATCGCGTCGAGCGCTGCGCGCCGAAGTAGCCGAGATGCTGGCTGAAGTGCAAAGCTGTCACTGATGCATTACCATCTCCACCAGTAGTATGCAAACCGGCTAGCTCCTAAGCGAAGATGGGGGTCGCTGTCCACCTGCAATGAAACCCCGCCGGTGCGGGAGGAAGATTGTCCCGGGTAAACCGGAGGTGTGACCTACAGAATAGACAGTAGAAGCGATTTTCTGATGCTGGGCAGGCCTAAGCGCGAGCCTTATCGGCGCAGGAGTCAGCGTATCCGAAAACGGCTTCTTCTTCGGGGCAGAAAGCGGATGGTGTACGCGCCGCCTAAGATGATAAGCAGGAGTCCGCCCCACAAGCTGGCGTGATAGTGGGCGAACATGACGGGCGCAGGGTGATAAAAATCCTTGATTCCGGCATAGAGAATGATCAGGCCAAAAATGAGCAGGAGCACGCCAATGAAGAACCAGACGGGAAGCATTTTATGGTGCTCATGATGAACTGTGAGGTCTGTCTCTTGGTTGGGCATGAGGTGGTCTCCAATCGGATGCAGAAGCTGTTAGTTACCAGAAGATGATTTGCAGCGCGGCGAAGACGACAGCGACGCCGGCACCCCAGAAGATAGGCCGCTTGTAGAGTGCCACGTTTCCATCTGATGGGATGTCAGTAAAACTATAGGTGAGGTTCTTAAGCTCGGCATCGGACTTTGGAGTGGTGAAATAACTGACCACGATGGTGACGAGAACGCAGATGATCCAGGACCATAAGGCACGGTAGAGATTTTCCGCCATAGGCTTGGCGTCGGACGAGAGAGCGATGTAGCGCAGCCCGTCTGGGTTAAAGGCGACATAGCTGTACATCGCCACTGACGAGATGGTGCCGGCGAACAGACCCCAGAAGCCTGCTTTTGGCGTAGCGCGCTTCCACAACATGCCAAGGATAACAGTGCCGAAAAGCGGCGCGATGAAGAAGCTGACCAGCGCCTGCATGTAATCCATGATGCTCTTGAAGTGGGTGACTAGGTAGGCGGTGCCGATGCTGCCGATGACGCCGAGAATAGTGCACCAGCGGCCGATGAGCAGGTAATGCTTATCCGTTCCGCGCTTGTGAATGTAGGGGCGGTAGATGTCATAAGTCCATACGGTAGCGAAGGCGCTAACGTTGCCGGCCATGCCGGACATGAAGCCGGCGATGAGCGCGGTGATTCCCAGGCCAAGCAGACCGGGGCCGCAGTACCGAGCGAGCATGAGCGGAAGGACTTCATTGTAGCTGTGAAGGCCGGGGCCCACGGCGCTCTCGGGAACCAGCTTGAATGGCAGAACGGCGAGCGCAAGCAGGCCCGGCAGGATCACGATCAGCGGCACGAACATTTTGAAGTAGCAGGCGATGATGGGTGCGAGCTTGGCGGAGCGCAGGTCTTTGGCAGCCATGGCGCGCTGCACCACCAGGAAGTCCGTCGTCCAGTAACCGAAAGCGATAACGCCGCCCAGCCCGAGGACGATGCCGCTCCAGTGGACGCCCATGGGATTTCCGGAGAAGGTGGCGAGGGGCGCCCAGAGATGAACATAATCACCCTGGACGCGTTCATGAATCTTGGCCACGAGGCCGCTCCAACCGCCAGCTTCCACCATTCCGAGGATAGGGATGGCGATGGCACCCAGCCAGATGAGAAAGAACTGCAGAACCTCATTGAAGATGGCCGAATAAAGGCCGCCTAGCGTGACGTACGCAGCAACGGTGAAGGAGGAGACCCAGATGCTGAAGTGGATATTCCAGCCGAGTACTACTTTCATCACCAGCGCCATGGCGTACATATTGATCCCGGACATGAGCACGGTCATGAAGGCGAATGAGATTCCGCTGAGCGCGCGGGTTGCTTCGCCATAGCGAAGCTGGAGATAGCCGGGGACGGAGTGAGTGTTGGAGATGTAATAGAAGGGCATCATAACGAGGCCCAGGACAACCATTGAAGGAAAGGCGGCGATCCAGTAGAAGTGCGTGGCGAGCAGCCCGTACTGGTAGGCGGCCGCAGCCCATCCCATGAGTTCGAGCGCGCCCAGGTTGGCGGACAGAAAACTGAGGCCTGCGACCCAGGCAGACATGTCGCGGCCAGCCATGAAGAAGTCATCCGAAGTATTGGCAAAGCGCCGGAGGTAGATGCCAATGCCCAGCACCATAAGGAAGTAGATAAAGATGATGAGCAGGTCCGGTGGCGAGAGCGAGATCAGCCGATCGCTGCTCGGAAGCCAGAGGGCGGGCATCGGCGAGGTGACGCACATGGGATCGATCCTTTATATGCTGAATGGAACAAGCATGACGGCAAATTCAAGCGTGCTGAAGGTCCCGGCACCCACCAGTGCGATAAATGACGGAGCCAAAACTGGTGGGGAACGCCGAGCGCTCAGGGTTCCGAAATCGACGTCGGCCACAATGGCCACGGACGGTATCGAAAACTCTTTCCATCCGCACCCATTTTTCGCCCGGTACAGCCTAAGGAAGGACCAGTTGGAACTTGCTCATGAGCTGCTCCCACGTCCTCAAAGATGAAGTCGTCCGTGGTGTTCAGAACCATGACCATTCGCGTCCCGAGCAGAAGATTCGCTCGCTGAGAATGGCCTGCTGTCTGACATTTCGACGACCTCGGCCAGATGTGTCCGCGCTGGTGGTAGCGCCTGTATTCGGCGATTAGGGCAGGGTCATCCTTGAGGTCAAGCGCGAGGCAGTAAGTTTTCATGCGGTCAGGTCTCCGTCCGAAGAATGGCGGGATATGGTCGGCCCGTCAATCGGCGAGCACCATTTCCTCACAATCGCGGAAATAGCGAATGCTGGTACTAACCAGTGCATCGAGCTTGGTCTTGTTGGGACGACCGTGCATGGCAGGGTACGGGTCGCCACCCCGGCCAAGAGGTTCAAAGGTGACGAAGCGGCCTGGGCGATTGTGACCAAGGATGTAAAGCGCGCGGATGATGGTAGCCACGTCCATCGACCCTTCGCCGAGTGCGGAGCGATTACTGTCAGCAAAATGCAGGTTAAGCAGCCGGTCGCCGGCATTTATCAGAGCAGTTCCGATATGGCTTTCTTCCGACTGCATGTGGTAAACATCTGCGTTAATATGCGCGACGCTGGGCTGGCTGACCTGCCGGATATAACGTTCCGCGTCGGCGAGCGTGTGGACAAGACTGACTTCAGCGGCGCGAATAGGCTCTATGGCGGCCTGAACGTTGTGCTCAGTAAACCAGTGTGCACACTGCGCGAGGGTCTCCGCTGAACGGTCGAACTCGACATCATCGTAGGCCCTGGGGCGTCCGACGGCACCGGGAACGACGAGCAGATAGTAGCCTCCGACAGCCTGAGTGAAGGGAATCTCGCGGCGCAGATAATCAATGGCCGCTTGGCGGCAGACGGCGCGGTTGCTGGCAAGATCGTTATCCGCGGAGAACATGCCGCAGACACCCGAGACCTGCAGGTCGTGATCGCCGAGAATAGAAAGGGTTTCTTTAACGTCGTAGCCAAGGTCCGGCCCGTAGTGGTTGCCGTGCAGTTCAATGTACTGCACGCTGGATTGCTGAAGGCGGCGCGCCGATTCGGCCAGCGATTCGCGGCCGAAGCCCCAATTACTCCACGAGAGGTGAAGCCGCGTTGCAAGCTTTTCAGGAGACTGCTTCTTCAACTGCTGGAAGCGGTCACGAATGATCGCGTCCTTTTCTTCGAAATGCTGGCGCTGCATGAGATTTTCTCCTGGGGAAGCGTTACGACTCAGCGATGGTCGCCTACCTCAGGCATATCGGTGTGGACATCGGGCCCGAAGTAACGGAGGGTGACCAGCGGATCCGTCTGCGAATGGTTCTCGAGTACAACGCCGGCGGCGGCAGCTTCCGCGCTGATGAAGACTTCATCCTGCGTCATCTGGCCAAAGCGGATGAGGCTGGGGCAATCAATAGCGAGCTTGCCAAGCTTGCCATGGCCCTGAGTGACAATGAGGCCGGACGCACCCTTGTCGCGCAGCGTGCAGCGGGCGCCAGGCTTGAGGGTATGCTCCTTTGCACTGAACTTCTGCTCCCCGGCTATGGTGCCGTAGACGACCCAGCGATCAACGAAGTCGGCGTCGGCGCTTCCTTCCGCGGCGATCGGATCGAGAAAGTGATTGCTTTTGAAATTGGGATCCGTGTTGCGGTCCCAGTCGACAAGGTCGGCGATGTAATCAAGGTCATTGTGCTTGTCCTTCGGGACGTCCTGTACCAGAAGTTCGCGCTTGATCTGGCGGCCGTCAACCATGGATTGGAACATGGAGAGCACATCGCTACCCCACTGCGGCTCATAGGTAAGCAGCGAGCCAGGCGCGTGCAGAACGCGCGTGGGGACCAGCCAGCCGGTGCCCGGCTGCAGTCGATAGGCCTTAGCGTAGTTCAGGATATTGTTGTCGCCAGTATTCCAGCGCTCCAGGCAGGTGCGAATATCGGTTTTGGTGGTGCCGGGCTCGAGACCAAAGTAGGTATGGGGAAAGTTACCCGAGTTAGCGTTGAGCTGCGGCGGAAAGTAGTACCCTTCCGGCTTCCCTTCGCGTCCAACCAGGTTGGCCTGCGCCTCGCTCTGGTGCAGGTGGTGCGGTATGGGACCAAGGTTGTCAAAAAATTTGCTGTACACCGGCCAGCGCTGATATTTGTCCCAAAGCGCGGAACCGATCAGGCGCTTGCCCTCTGCAGCGACAGCGTCCTTGAGGAGGAAGCACTCGCAGTTGGGTGTGACAACGAAGCTGAGGCCCTCGTCTGGAGTGCGATTTTCATTCATCGCGAAGGTGGTGGAGGCAATCCAGCGCTCATCGATGCCTCCGCGATCGGCACCGTAGGCATAAAGATCGCGCGCGTCGAGCTTGAGGCGGCGGCCGGGCACCAGGTACGACCGGGGGACCCAGGTAGGAGCCAGGCGCAGCAGGCCTTCGCCCTCTTCCAGAGCGGTACGGATGCTTTGCGAATGTGGCGTGGTGGCGGTGCCCATCTTTCTCTCCATCTTGCGATCAATCGCGGTGAAACCGTCTCCTGGGGCGTGCATCCTAGAGAACTATCTCTCGACGCTTTCAAGAAATATACGTGCATAACTTGCGTGTCAACTGGAAGGCAAGAATGATGGACAGAATAGCGTCTGGCTTAGCTTAGGGCACTGGGCTGCAGGAGCGCCCTAGAGGCTTAAGTTCTTGCCTAATAAATTCTTTACGCTCACGCAGAAACAGGTCGATGCCTTACGGTGAGTTTTAAACCTTCTCCGGCGGAGCGCCAGCCGGAGAAGGTTTATTCACTAAGCACTCAACGCACTGAACGTAGAGTTCACGATGTCCCGTACCCGTTCACTCCGGATGTCGTTCTTCTGCAGGTATTCCAGCGTAACTTCCAGCTTGCTGTGCCACAGCCATCCCTGGATGGTCCGAGCAGAGAGGCCTGCGTCGTGGTGCATGGTGGCGAAGGTCTTTCGGAGTGTGTGGAGCTTCCACTTCACGCAAACAGCATGAGAGGGTGAAATACTCAGGAAATTGAGTGATTCGCGAAAGGTTAACCACCACGTTAACCAGTCTATAAGTTATTGATTCTAAAACATGGCGGAGAGGGAGGGATTCGAACCCCCGATACCCGTAAAGGTATGGCTGATTTCGAGTCAGCTGCATTCAACCGGGCTCTGCCACCTCTCCGTAGTTCGAGATTGTTCGGCAGATATGAAGGCTATCCTAGCACAATAGGCGCGATGACTCGAGCGACCGGTCAGGCCCACGTAGCCAGGCCAGAGACATGCTGGCCAACGCGGTTTAGGCCATTAGGTCGCTACGACAGGCGCTCTGCAGACGCCAGCGATGCCGCTTTAAAATATTCCAGAGAGAGCTCAAGCCCCTGCCGCAGCTGCACCTTCGGCTCCCAGCCAAGCAGCTGACGGGCGCGCGTGATGTCCGGCCGGCGACGCGTTGGGTCGTCGGTGGGCAGCGGATGATGCACTACCTTACTTGCTGAACCAGTGACCGCCAACACCTCCTGCGCGCACTCGCCAATCGTCCATTCGACGGGATTGCCGATGTTTACCGGAGTGTGCTCGTCACTTCTGGATAGACGCACGATGCCATCGATGAGGTCCGAAACATAGCAGAAGGAGCGGGTCTGTGAACCGTCGCCGTAGATGGTCAGATCTTCCCCGCTTAACGCCTGCATCATGAAGTTTGAGATCACGCGCCCGTCCGTGGGCTGCAACCGCGGGCCGTAGGTGTTGAAAATGCGCACCATATGCGTGTTAACACCGTAATAGCGGTGATATGCTGTCACCGTTGCCTCGGAGAAGCGCTTCGCCTCGTCGTACACCGAGCGCGGTCCGATCGGGTTAACGTGACCCCAGTAGCTCTCCACCTGCGGGTGAACCTCCGGGTCGCCGTAGCACTCCGACGTGGAGGCATGCAGGTAACCTGCGTTGCGCTTGCGCGCGACCTCAAGCGAGTTCATGGTTCCGTAGGAACCCACACGCAAAGTCTCCGGGCCGAGCCGCGAGTAATCGGCAGGGCTGGCCGGCGAGGCAAAGTTGAAGACATAGTCAACATGGCCGACATCAAACGGCTCACAGATATCCCGCTCGACCAGAGAGAAGCGTGGTTCGTTACGCAGATGCTCGATGTTGACCTGGCGCCCCGTGCAGAGATTATCGACGCCCACCACGGAGTGTCCTTCAGCTAAAAATCGATCGCTCAAGTGCGAGCCAAGAAAGCCGGCAGCGCCGGTCACCAGTATTCGTTCAGTCTTCACAAGTCCTCTCAGGCAGTGCGACCGTGGGGGCGCCGGTCAGCGAATGTTTATTGCGAAACCAGTTTCAGAGTCCAAAGAATAGCTACTATGACAGCCGCTGTACGCCCACCGTCTCCCGCACTGGATGCATTGCAGGCCGGCCGACACTCAGATACGTAAACCCCTTCTCCAGCATCTCCTGCGGGTCATACAGATTTCGGCCGTCGATCACAATGGGATAGCGCAGCGTGCGATGCAGCTTATCGCGATCGAGCCGGCCAAACTCCTCCCAGTCACTCAGGATCACGAGGGCGTCGGCATCCTCCGCCGCCGTGTAGGGGTCATCCACATAGCGCAACTTCGGCCCGGACGGCAGTTGCACTTCGGCGCGCTCCCCTGCTGCCGGGTCGTAGGCGGCGATGGAGCATCCCTCCGCAAGCAGCATCTGGATGATGTCAAAGGCTGGGGACTCACGAACGTCGTCGGTGCCACCTTTGAATGCAAGGCCGAGCACCGCGATCTTTTTGTCGCGGAAAGTCCACAGGGCCGAGCGGATTTTATTGAAGAAGCGGCGTTTCTGCTGCGTGTTGATCTTTTCTACCTCGGACAAAATACCGAGATCGACGCCAAGTTGCTCCGCCACATACCGGAAGGCAGCCACATCTTTGGGAAAGCAGGAACCGCCGTAGCCGATGCCGGCCCGCAGGAACTTTGACCCGATGCGCTTATCCAATCCCATGCCCCGCGCCACCTCTTCGACATTCGCATCCACCGCCTCGCACACGTTCGCCACCGCGTTGATGAAGGAGATCTTCATCGCCAGAAACGCATTCGACGCGTGTTTAATGAGCTCGGCGGCTTTGGTGGAGGTCAGCAGAAGTGGTGGCGGATCATGCACCGAGCGTTGGCCGTCTATCGCATCTTCGTTCTCGTAATACGAACCAGAGGTGAGCGGTTCGTAGATGGCCCGCAACAGCGTGGCGGCGCGGCTGCTGTCAGCGCCCACAACGATGCGGTCTGCATGAAGGAAGTCAACTACGGCCGTTCCCTCGCGCAGGAACTCCGGGTTCGAGGCGACATCGAAGAGCGCTCGCGAGATCCCGTTACGCTCGATCACGCGACGGATCCACTCGTTCGTGTAGACCGGGACTGTACTCTTCTCGACGATCACCTTGTAGTCATTTACGGATCGCGCGATCTGCGTCGCGACTGCATCGACATAGGAGAGGTCGGCATTGCCGGACTCCCCCTGAGGTGTGCCGACGGCGATAAAGATCACTTGCGCATCGTGGGTTGCGGACTGCAGGTCGGAGGTAAAGTGCAGCCGATGGTTCCGGTGTTTTTCCAGCAACTCTGGCAGAAAATCCTCGTGGATCGGGACGTCGCCCTCGCGGAGCATCTTTATCTTCCGCTCGTCATTGTCTATGCAGACGACGTCGTGCCCAATTTCTGCAAAACACGCCGCCGCTACCAGGCCCACGTAGCCAGAGCCAACGACAGCGATGGATACCGGTTCACTCGTCACCGAGAGTTTTCTCCTAAGCTGCTTCGGTTTTCGCTGTCCGGAGTATACGTGATCCGATCCGACCGAAAGGTAACTGTGACGCAGCGGAATGGTTTACACAGCCGGTTGACCAAACGTTTCTCGAACCCTCTGATAAATGTGGACATACGCATCGATCATGCCCTCCGGATCGAACCTCTGCAGGTTCCGGAAGCCGGCTTCCCGCAGGGCAGGTGAGTTCCGAAGTCCGTGCGCAATGCTCGCCGCGGCACGGGCCGGATTGCCTGGTTCGATGTAGACCGCGCCCTCACCCGCGGCAGCGTTCATAGGGGTTTGGTCAGGAATAAATACCGGACAACCACAGGCCTGTGCCTCAAGAATCGGCCACCCAAAGCCCTCGTACAGCGACGGAAAGATCAGACCGGCGGACCCGCTATACAGTGCTCTGAGCTGCTCATTGCTGGGGTGCTCCACCGCGACTGCCGCCTCTGCGAGCTGGTGCTCGCGAAGGTACGAGGCGAACGAATCCGGCCAGGGTTGACCAGCCAACACCAGAACCGCGTCCCGAAACCGAACCAATTGCCGAAGCTCCCGAAAGATCTGGAGCACTCCATACCGGTTCTTGTACCAGTGATTTCCCCCGACGTGCAGGAAGTACTCTCGCCCTGGTGGCAGCCCCATCTCACGCAACACCGGATCGCGCGCTTCCGGCGAAGCTGGTGTGTACGGCCAGTGCAGTGAGGAGTGCACAACAGTCATCCGCTCAGGTGGGATCGCCAGTACGTCGCGCAGGTCGTCCCGCGTCTGCTCCGAGACGCAGATAATGCACGCTGCTTGCCTTAAACCCCGCGAGATCAGCCGCTGAAAGATCTTGCCCGTCCGGGAAACAGGGTTTTCCGGGAAGTGATCGAGCGCGCTACGCACGGCCAGCAGATCATGACAGGTAATCACGTGCGGACGGGCATGCACGGTACGCACATACATCGAGTTGGAGTGGTCGCAGATGTGCACGATATCGGCAGCCCGGGCCCGAGACTTTAGCCTTCGCGGAAAGAGGAGAAACTTATCGACGTACCCGAAGAACTTCGCAGCCTGCATCGAGGACCCCGCCAGCCGCCGAAGAATCGAACGGGGCGCAATCACCTCAACCTTGTGCCCACGGCTCCGCAGACCACGGCTCAGGAGATCCGCATACCGCTGCATGCTCTCCTGGCGTTCAGGAGGGTAGTTGCTGACGAGCAGTATTTTCATCTTTAGAGGAGTGCCGGGCAGAGCAGAAGAAGTACCAGAGCCGTAGACCAGTACTGCCGGTCTACTTTGGCTCGGTAGTGTGGCGGAGCAAGCGGGGCTTGAGCAGGCGGCAAGGATTCCCAGCGGCCACGGTCCAGGCCGGAACATCCTTCGTGACGACCGAATTTGCCCCAACGACGCTTCCCTCACCGATCGTGATCCCGGGTCCTATAAAAGCGCCGGACGCTACCCAAGCCTGTGCACCAATGTTAATTGGAAGCGAGTACAGAGGAAAATCTGTGCGCGTGTAGTCGTGGGTAGAGCCGCAGAGATACGCACGCTGGGAAATTACCGAATGAGCACCTATCGTGATCGGGGCAAGATTGTAGATTTCCACCTTGTCTCCGATCGCGACATAGTCTCCGAGCTCAAGATTCCAGGGGACGTGGACCCGCGTGCCGCCGCAGATCAAAACATTTTCGCCGATCTTCGCTCCGAAAAGGCGCAGCAGTGCCACCCGCACTCGGCTCAGGCTCCGAGGCCGCAACGGCAAGAAAGGAAGCTGGACGCACTCCCAAAGTGCCCGGCGGACCAGCACCTTCAGAATGTGATTCTTCCGGTATGTTCCCAAGTCCAAGGCAGGACGGCCCAGGGCAGGCCTGTCCACCGGCAACTCGGCGTCCATGCCGAACCCGCTTTCCTCTTCGCCTGAGATCCCCAAATCCGGATCTGGATCGGTGCGTAGAATCATAAATTCCTATGATGCCCCGGAATGTTACGGGTGGGCTGATCTGAGTTCGGTTTTCCTTAATCGATGGTGGTTTGGGCTGGCTCGGCCTTCGATTCATTCAAAATCTGCAACAGGTAATGACCATACCCGCTCTTCACCAGAGGGGCCGCAAGCATCTCCAACTGGCCCGCCGAGATGTACCCCATGCGGAAGGCGATCTCTTCCGGGCAGGCAATCTTGAGTCCCTGCCGCTTCTCCAGGGTAGCAATAAACATGGATGCATCGAGCATGGAATCGTGCGTTCCGGTATCGAGCCACGCCATGCCCCGACCCAGTGAGATGACACTCAGCTTACCGCGCTCCAGGTAGATCCGGTTCAGGTCCGTGATCTCCAGCTCGCCCCGCGGGGAGGGCTTGAGCGATCTTGCATGCTCCACCACGTGGCCATCGTAGAAGTAAAGACCCGTAACGGCGTACCGGGACTTCGGCTGCTCAGGTTTCTCCTCCAAGCTGATGGCGCGACCCTGAGCATCAAACTCGACAACGCCGTACGCGGCCGGGTTCTGCACCGGATAAGCAAAGACGACGGCCCCGTCCTGTACCTTGGCCGCGTGCTGGACCATAGCCGCCATCTCGTGGCCATAGAAGATATTGTCCCCTAATACCAGCGCGCACGGCTCGTCTTTCGCGAACTGGTCCCCGATCAGGAAGGCCTGGGCCAGCCCGTCTGGCTTCGGCTGCTCAGCGTAGGAGATATCCAGACCCCAGCGCTGGCCGTCTCCTAACAGATCGCGAAAGCGCGGCAGATCGTGCGGCGTTGAGATGATCAGGATCTCGCGGATTCCCGCCAGCATCAGCGTGCTGAGCGGGAAGTAAATCATCGGCTTGTCATAGATCGGCACCAACTGCTTAGAGACAGCCAGGGTGACCGGGTAGAGCCGCGTGCCGGAGCCGCCGGCCAGGACAATGCCTCTCACGATGCGCTCCGGGCCGCGTAGTTCAAGCTGATCCAGCCGCGGTACTCGCCGCTGGTGATCTCGCGCGCCCACTCCCGGTTGGCCAGGTACCACTCCACTGTCTTGCGGATACCGGTCGCGAAGCTCTCCCGAGGCTTCCAGCCAAGCTCGCGATCGACCTTGCTGCAGTCGATGGCATAGCGGCGATCATGCCCCGGACGATCCGTCACATAAGTGATCAGCTCAGCGTGCGGCTGGTCTGCCGCATGTAGTTCATCCATGATCCTGCACACGGTACTCACCACATCGATGTTCGACATCTCGTTGAGGCCGCCGATGTTGTAGGTCTCGCCCACGCGGCCGCCCTCCAGCACTGTGGCGATCGCCTCGCAGTGGTCACCAACATACAGCCAGTCCCGCACGTTCAGGCCGTCGCCATACACTGGCAGGCTCTTGCCCTCAAGTGCATTGGTGATCATCAGCGGAATCAGCTTCTCCGGAAACTGGTAGGGACCATAGTTGTTGGAGCAATTCGTGGTCAACGTCGGCAGTCCATAGGTATGGTGGTAGGCCCGGACCAGATGATCGCTGCCGGCCTTCGACGCAGAGTAGGGGCTATTCGGGCTATAGGGTGTGGTCTCGCAAAAGGCAGCGTCCGCCTTCTCCAAAGACCCATACACCTCGTCGGTCGAGACATGGAGAAAGCGGAAGTTCTCTTTTGCATCCCCTGACAGCGAACGCCAGTGCCCCAGCGTCGCGTCGAGCAGCCGAAAGGTGCCCACTACGTTGGTGAGCACGAACTCCTCCGGCCCATGAATGGAGCGGTCCACATGACTCTCGGCGGCGAAATGCACCACCGCATCCGGACGGTGCTCGCGCAGCAATTCGGCCACCAGTTCGCCGTCCTCGATCCCGCCCTGCACGAAGATGTGATCGTGATTCCCCTCGAGCGAAGCGAGGTTCCGTAGATTGCCGGCATAGGTCAGCTTGTCGAGATTGATGACGCGGTCCCCCGCCGCGACCCGCTGCAGCACGAAGTTGGACCCGATAAAGCCCGCGCCACCCGTTACCAGAATGCGTCGTGGCATCCCCGCTCCTTGACCTGAAGTCTTCACCTGCTGCTCTGCCCTCGTTCTTGCATATCCCCAAGGAATCGCTGATTGTATCTCACGGGAAAACCTCAGCTTCACGAAGGGATTTGCCTTGGGCATCCTTACCAGAGAGGATCGGGTCGCCGGAGTAGGGCCACTCGATGCCAATCTCCGGATCGTTCCAGAGGATAGAACGATCCCCCGCCGGGGCATAAAAGTCCGTAGCCTTGTAGAGCACCTCGGCGATCTCAGACAGCACTACGAAGCCGTGCCCGAAGCCGGCCGGAATCCAAAGCATACGATGATTTTCCTCGGTCAGCTCGATCCCCGTCCACTTACCAAAGTGCGGTGAGCTGCGACGCAGGTCCACGGCCACGTCGTAGACGGCTCCCCGTACGGCGCGGACCAGCTTTCCCTGCGGCTGGAGGAGCTGATAGTGCAGTCCACGGAGGACGCCCTTCTCAGAACGGGAGTGGTTGTCCTGCACGAAGTGCTCCGGGATACCAAGCTCCGCGAAGGTGCGCTGGTTGTAGCTTTCGAGGAAAAAACCACGGCTGTCGGCAAAGACACGTGGCTCGAGAATGCGGACGCCGGGAAGACTGGTCTCTGTGATCTGAATGACTATCTCTCCATCGGGGTAGCTTCGGCTGCGTTGAGCGTCGCCGCGCGCGAGGTCAGAACGTCCCGTAATCCCTCGCGCCAGTCTGGAAGCCTGAAGCCGAAGGCGTGCTCGAACTTGTCGTTGGCCAGGACTGAATTCGCTGGCCGCTTCGCCGGAGTCGGGTACTCGGCCGTGGCGATCGGGGTCAAGGTAGGGCCGCCCAAGCGGGCGAACGATGCATCGGTCGCACCTGCGAAGATGGCTCCGGCAAAGTCGAACCACGTCGCCGCGCCCCCAGCTGTCATGTGATAGACGCCGGAAGCGAATGGCTTTGTGTCCTCCTTTGCTCCCCTCAGGATGCGCGCCGTGGCCCCCGCGATGGCATCCGCTGAGGTCGGCGACCCGGTTTGGTCGGCGACAACCCGCAGCTCCGGACGCTCGGCGGCGAGACGCAACATGGTCTTCATGAAGTTGGCGCCGTGGTTGCCGTAGACCCAACTCGTCCGCAGAACAACGTAGCGTGCTCCGCTCTCGGCGATTCTCTGCTCTCCAGCAAGCTTGGAGGCGCCATAGACGCCCAGTGGGCCGGTCGGGTCGTCCTCGGCATAGGGCGAAAGCTTGCGGCCATCGAAGACGTAATCAGTGGAGTAGTGGAGCAGAAGTGCGCCGAGTGCGGCTGCCTCTTTGGCCATCGCCTCCGGAGCGTCCTCGTTCACGGCATAGCAGGTCTGAGCGTCACTCTCCGCACGGTCAACAGCCGTATATGCTGCGGCATTCACGATCACATCTGGACCGGACCGCCGAATCGTCTCCCGGACGGCGGCGGCATTGGTGAGGTCACACTCTCCGCGCCCCACGGCGATCACCTCGCCCAGGGCGGATACCGGGTCGGATGCGTGGTTCAGGAACGCATGCCCTACTTGCCCGTTTTTTCCAAAGAGAAGAATGCGCATCTGTGTGAAATGGCCTTACGCTATTGTCTTCGTTTAGAATTGTGCCGCTTTAAAGGTGAGGTAATTAGTCGCGGCGCCCACCACGGCATCGATGGCGCGTAAAGTGTAGGTTTTACGCTGGCTGATCGGGACATACAGAATATCCCCGTCCGTCATAAGCATATCCGGGCCACCGCCATACAGGATCTTTTTCAGGTCAATCTTCAACTCTTCGCGTCCGGTGTCGGTTCGGCGGATCAGGCGGGCATCCCACAATTTGGAGGTCTGGGTGGGACCTCCGGCTAGCGCGACTGCGTCCAGCAGGGTCAGCCGGTTATTGTGCTCCACCTGATACCCCCCTGGGCGGTTCAGGTCTCCCACAACATACACAATGCCGGAACGCGCGACAAAGATCGTATCGCCTGGCCCCACCTGCATGTTGGCAGCCATGACAGAGGCTGGCGTCTGCGCACCGACGTGCAGCGTCACGGTCGTGATCTTGTTGGGATCGCCGCGATGCACGATGCTGACCGTCTTGGAGGCGCTATCGTTGAGGCCGCCCGCCAGAGCCAGCATGTCGGTCAGATTTCGCGGACCAGTGAGCGGGTAAATGCCGGGAGCTCGAACCTCTCCACTCATGGTGACGCCCCGGGTCGCAAACTCCGTGATGAAGATCTGGACTTGCGGGTGCAGCAGCACCAGGGCATCTTTGTAAGCCCGGGCAACGGCATCGGCCCCTTCCGGGATCGTCAGACCATCCATATGCAGCGGGCCGACCAGGGGCAGGATGATGTTGCCCTGCGTGTTTACGCGAAAGCGCCCCGAGAGCTCCGGGGTATCGAAGACCAGGACGTCAACGAGGTCCCCGAGAGAGATCTGGGAAACAATACTAGCCTGCGGGATATCCACGCCGGTGGAAAGCTGCTGCATGGTGCCTGCGGTCATCGAGCCCAGTCCAGCGCCGGAGTACGGCAACGGCTGCTGGTTCGTCTGGGCCGGAGCTTGTGGGCTGGCGCCGGAGGAGCCATACGGTTGCGGCGAGACCTGCTGGCCAAGAGTCTGTGCCCGGAGCTGCATGGCGGCCAAGAGGCACAGCAGAAAGACGCCGGCAAAGGTCGCCGCCAGCGGGCGAACTCGGCAGCGCATCCGTCTCCTAGCGCTTGACTTCTGTTTCATCGGCTGTATCGCTCGTGTATCCGTAACCGTAAGAGTAGGGGCCTGAGTAGTTGTAATAGCTTTCCTTACGCATATCGACGTCATTCACAACAGCGCCCAACAGGTGCGCATTGACGCGGCGCAGCAGCTCGCGGGTGCGCAGCAGAGCTTTCTTGCGCGTCACTCCGGCACGCACCACAAGCAGCACGGAATCTGCCCGGGCCGCGGGCGCCAGCGAATCGGAGACGGCGAGGATCGGCGCGGTATCGATAATGATGCGATCGTACTGCTCCGCCCACTGCCGCATCACCTCCGCCATGCGCTGCGAGGCCAGAAGCTCCGCCGGGTTCGGAGGAACAACGCCCGCCGGCAAGTAGGTCAATTCTGGCAACTCGGGTAACGGGTGCAGAAACACGGAGTCCCCAGTCTGCCGGCTAAGCAGGTTGGTAAGGCCCTGCACTGGCCGCTGCATGCCAAAGAGCAGATGCAGCGTACTGCGGCGCAGATCGGCGTCAACAATCAGCACGCGCTCGCCGCGCTGCGCCAGCATCACGGCAATGTTCGCGGAAAGAGTCGACTTGCCCTCCGACATGAAGGCGCTGGTAACGACGATGGTCTTTAAGGGATTGTCGATCGCGCTCAGCAGGATGGAGCTGCGCAGAGCGCGGTAAGCCTCCGACGCGGGCGACCCTGGAGCCGAAAGCGAGATGATGCGCTGCCGGTCGACGGACTCCACCTTTTCCGCTCCCTTGGGCCCCTTGGTGGCCGACTGGAAGTGCGGAATCGCGCCAATCGAGAGGAGTCCCGAGAAGGTCTCCACATCCTCCGTGGTGCGCAATGTGTCGTCGAGCGAGTCCAGCAGAAAGGCCAGCAGCAGCCCCGCCATCAGACCCATGGCAGCAGCAATCCCCAGGTTCATGCTCACATTAGGCGTCACCGGCCCAAGCGGCAACACTGCCTGGTCAATCACGCTTATCGAAGCCGTATTCAAGCCGGCGGCCAGGTTCGATTCCTTCAACTTAAGCTGCAACTGGTCGTAGAGCTGCCGGCTGGAGTCGGCATCCTGCCGCAGCAACGCGTACTGGGCAGCGCTCTGGTTGAGCTGATAGGCGCCCTGCATCTCGGTATCGAGCTGGTTTTGCAGCAGCCGCAATGTCCGCGAAGACGTGTCGTACTCTTCGTGCAGACGATGCTGCACGGCGCGCATCTCGATATCCACCTGCGCCTGCAATGCCGCGATCTGCGCCTTCAGCTCGCGCACTCTTGGATAGCCGACCCCGTATTTAGTAGTGTACTGGTCGTACAAGGCCTGCAGTTGCAGCTGCTGGGCCCGCATGGCTGATAGTGTCTGGCTGGGAACCGACGATGCGATGAGGTCCGGATCGTTGGTGTCCGCAATGCGCAGCTTGGCCTCGCGCAGCAGACGGTCCGCCTGTGCGTTGGCAATCTGGCTATTCTCCGTACGCAAGCGGTCCAGAATCAGGCTGTCGTTCTGGCCGCCCACCAGATTGTGCTGTTTCTGGTACTCCGCCAGCCGGGACTGCGCCGCAGACGCCTGGTCGCGCAGGCCGGTCATCTCATTGGAGAGCCATTGGGTTACCCGGCCGGTACCCTGGATATGATCTTCCAGGTTGCGGTCTTGGTAGACGTTGATCAGCGTATTTGGCACATCTCGCGCGATCTCCGGGTTCGGATTGCGATAGTTGACGTAAACAATGTCGGTGCTGGGGACCACGCCGATCTGCAACCCACCGCGCACCAGCCCGATCATGCCCTGGACCTCTCCCGGTGAGAAAGCGTCCATCGTCGCATTCGCCGACAGCTTGTCAAAGGCATGTGGGAAGGGACCTTTGTGGTGCTGGGCCAGTTGCTTGATGGTGCCGAAGATCACCAGATTGTCCTGCATCCGGGCAATCTCGGTAGGCAGGCGCACGTCCTCGGAAGACAGACTCTGCTGGATCAGGTCGCTGAGACCGACGTTGGTGGACGATGGATTGAGATCGACGGTGGCGCTGGCCTGATAGAGGCGGACGCGCGTGGATGAATAGAGCCAGCCCAATACTAGCGACACAGCCACCAGCGCGAGAATAACCAGCTTGCGCTTGAAAATTACGCGCCATATGTCGGAGAGCGACAGTCCCTCGCTCGCAGACCGGGAAGCCAGCGGCGAGTCAACTTCGTTGGTTAAGGGCGGCGAAAACTGCGAACCGTCAGCCATGTCCGGCACACCACATATTCTTTAAGCGCGCGCTCTGTTCGTCCCTGCGCCCCTGTTCTCGAATCATTTCCTGCCACCGGCACCTGCCGTCTGCCCCGAGGCAGAACGGCCACCACAACAGCCCATCTCACGCTCACATCGAACACCAACGCCGGGACGAACGCGACGTTTGGAGTGCTGGCTGAGGCTGAGCGATGCATCCGATACTACCCTACTGGCGCGCCGGCTCCAAGCCTGGCGACTACAACCAAAGTCATGGCATCATCCGGCTTTCCGGCCCCGCATCTCTTGCTTTCCTACCCCGCATCTCTTGGGTTTTCAGCACAATCATGTACTCATAAAAGGCCTGGAGCGTGGCATAGGTCAGGCCCGCGCCGCCGTCCAGAATCGCGCGTCGCCCCATCACCATGTAGAGCCACTTGAGCAGTGGACGTCCTGGCATCCGGTAAAAGATCGCCTTCTGGTGCAAGCGCCGCTCGTGGAAGTCGCGCCCTGTCAATGCGGTGCGCAGCGATGGCCGCTGCAGTCCCTGCCGCCGCACGATCAGCTCCGCCTCCATCGTCGAATAGACATTATGTTTGCGGATCCAATGAGAGATTCCCTTGGAGAACGGAAAGTGGTCGAGCGGCGCCCGCAGGTCGCCCACCGTGCCCGCCACCTCCAGCACCTCGTTGATCGCGCGCGTGTACTGGGCATACCCCGGGCGCACCAGACGGATATAAAACGGCGAGATCTGGGCGTGCTTCAGCCAGCGACCCATAAAGAAGTCCCGCCGCCGCACCCGGTAGCCCACCGGCGATTCCCGGTCCGCCTCGCCCGCAGCAGCCGCCGCCACGGCCTGCACCTCACGCGCCAGCTCCGGGGTGATGCGCTCGTCGGCATCCAGCAGAAAGACCCAGGGATGACGGAAACGGCACTGGACCAGTGCGGCATTGCGGTGCGCGGCGTAGTCGTCGAAGGTGCGCTCGAGTACGTGAGCCCCGGCCGCGAGTGCGGTCTCCACCGTCCGATCTGTGCTGCGCGAATCGAAGACGTGAATATCGTCCGACCAGGCGACAGATTCCAAACAGCCCGGCAGGTCGCTCTCTTCGTTCTTGGTCAGAATCAGGATCGATACCATAGCAGTCAGGATCCTTTACGCCCGGAAGCCCGGGACGCACGACTCAAGGGCTTGCCGTAGCCCCCAGACATCCGCCTCAAAGCTGTACTCACCGATCAATCGCAGACTGTTCTGCCCCATGGCCTTTGCCATCTCCGGGTCCGAAAGGATATGGAGCAGCGCCCCAGCCAGAGCATCCGCGTCGCCGGGCGCGAAACTGTAGCCGTTGTAGCCATCCCGCAGCAGATCCTCCCGGCAACCCACATCTTCGGAGACAATCACTGCGCGGCCGGCGTTCATGGCTTCGTTCACCACTAGCCCCCACGGCTCGAAGACCGAGGGCAGCACGAAGACACTGCATAGGTCGAAAAACCGCGGCAGCTCGGTCTGATTACGGAAGCCGAGAAAGCGAATCGCAGGATCGGCCGCCGCGCGTGTCTCCAGCGCCGCCCGTTCCTCGCCATCGCCCACAATCAACAGATAGGGTTCCGCACCAGCCCCGAACTCTCCCCGGATCTTTCGGAAGGCATCGATCAGGTCCGCACAGCGCTTTCGCTCCTGCAGCTTGGAGGCGAACAGAAGGACTGGCCTATCGGGTTCGAGATCGAGCTTCCTCCGAAGCGCCTCCCGGTGTGGGGCCGCCGCTTCGGCCTGGCCTCGAAAAAAGGCATTGTCCACGGCGTACGGCACGGAGAAGATTGGCGCCTCCTCGCCCAAGTAGCGCCGCCAATACCGGGCATTTGCCTGTCCAATCGTCAGTACCGCCCGCAGGTGCTGGCGCAGCACCCGGAAGAAGCCCTCTTTGGCCAACAGCTTGGCCCGGGAACGTGGACGGTCGTGCAGTGTGGACTCCGCCCGCAGCAGCACCGGCATCCCCAGCATGCTCGCCGAAAGGATCACCCGCAGGCTATTTGCCGTGCTATAGCCGTGGGTCCAGACTGCGTCAAAGCCGCCAGCCTCCAGCCGCTTGAAGATGCCGGAGCTAAGCGGCCGGGCAAAACTCGGCTGCGCACCCTGCTCCCGCACCCGGGGCAAAAACTCGGACCGGTAGCCCTCCAAAAGCGGCACATCCCACTCCACCTTGACCCCAAAGCCTTCATCCAGGTAGCCGCGCACGGAGTGGTCGCTGAAGAAGAAGACGGTCAGGTCCACATCGGGCTCGCGCGCGATCCGCCGCAGCAATGGAGCCTGGTACTGAATGGGGTGGCTTACGAAATAGGCCAGCCTGAGTTTGCGTCCGGTTCCCTTGCGCTCGATTCCCTTGTGTTCGATTTCCGTCTCGACCATGCACCCGCGCCCGCATGCAGCGCCAGCAACCCTTCTTGCGCTCGATGGTAGCACCGCGGCCCTTCAATTTCAGAGTGCCCGTGCTAGCGAAAGGATTGGTTGACCCGGCTTGAACGCAGTTACGGAAGAGCTGACATTTCTGGGAAGTACTCAACGAGAAGAGGATATCCTTTGGAGTTCACAAGCAGCTATTAGCCAAGTCCAGAGGAATCAGCGTGAAGAATTTGCGATGGCTGCATTGCGTTTACTGGTGTGCCTTCGGACTGAGTGTGCTGTGGCCGCACCTCTCCGTGCAAGCACAAAGCCTAGGCAAGGCCGATTGGCCGAACTATGGAAACGATCCCGGTGGAATGCGATACTCCAGCTTGACTCAAATTAGCCGGAATACCCTTTCAAGGCTTAGCATCGCATGGATCTTTCACACCAAAGACATAGCGGAAGGCAGCGGCGACCGCAAGCGCAGTGGGTTCGAAACGACGCCAATTCCTGGTGGATCAAACGCTTTATATCACCACTCCATTCAACCGTGTCATTGCGCTTGATCCGGCCACGGGGAAACAGCGCTGGGCTTACGATCCGAAAATCGACCGAAGCCTCGATTATGGGGATGGGCTCATCAATCGCGGCGTAGCTACCTGGCTCGACTCTTCGCGTTCAGTCAGCCAGCCATGCCGGCGGCGTGTTTTTGAAGCTACCCTCGATGCGCGTCTCATCGCTCTGGACTCCACAACGGGACGACTTTGCGTTGATTTCGGCGATAGCGGCTCAGTCAAGTTAAGAGACGTTCCCGGATATGCAAGCCGCGGTCTCGGCGAACACCACCAAGGCTGGTATCATATGACCTCGCCGCCGACTGTGATTGACGACCTCGTCATCGCCGGATCGGCCATCGATGACAATGCGCGCGTCGATATGCCTATGACCTACCTGAGTGGGGGAAAACAATATCTGGTTGTCGCCGCTGGAGGACATCAGGGAATCCGCGAAGAGTCATTGGGAGACGCAGTCGTCGCCTTCGTTCTTCCTTAAACTTCAACTCAGACGTGCAATACAGGAACCTCGGTAACCGTTGATCCGCAAAGACTCAAACTACCCCGTGCCGCACCAAATTCCCCAGAGAACGGCCATAGGGGTAAAATGCTGACACGGTGACTACCTCGTCTAATCTCCCCGATGTCGACGGCGTTGGGCCCAAGCTCGCCCAGGTAGACCCCCCGCCCAGTCTGGCGCGCACCGGCCTGCGCATCGTGCTGGCAGCCCTGTTCGTGAGCCTTGCCATCACCGCTTACTTCTACTTCGGGCGGCGGACTCCGGAGTCCACGGGAGAGGTCGTCCGCCTGTCGGAGTTTCCCGTGCACACCCTGATCCGTGGCGCCGTAGCAGGCGCGCCAGGTATGGTGGGACAGGACGAGAATTACGACCAGTTGCTGGTCTTCGCGCTGGTTCGCCTGCACAACCAGAGCAAGGCTCCGCTCAAGGTTGACGACATGTGGGCGACCATCAAGCTTCCTAACGGAGAGATCCGCCGCAGCTTGGCAGCCAGCGACAGCGACTTCAAGCGGGTCTTCGCCGCCTACCCGCAGCTGAGCCCAATCCGGATCGAGCCCCTGCGCCGGGATATCGCCATCGCGCCCGGCGACTCCATCGACGGATTGCTGGTCTTCAATTACCCGGTCACCCGCGCCCAATGGGACACGCGCCAGACCATGGATGTCACCATCTCGTTCGCGAATGCGCGGGAGCTGACCCTGCGTGCGCCCCAAGGATAAATCGGCCCTTCAAATCCAGTCTTTCCGACGTTTGTGATCCTGCTCTCAGTGCAGGCCGGTCAGGTAACCATAGATCTGCTCGTCGCGAATATTCAAAACCACCAGCTGAAAGCGGTGTCCACTGCTTCCGGCAAAGATCAGTGGAATGTTTAACGAACCCTTGTGCTCCGACGAATACTGGCCTTCAAGCACGACCAGCGTATAGGTTCCGTGTTTGGCATCGGGCCGCCTCACCTCCAGCCCTAACCCGGGTAGGGGTTGGGTTAAGTTTCCCTCGTGCACATGAAACTCCTCGATTGGGGCCGTTGTCCTCTTTTGCAGCGCGGCAACAGAGGCAAGGTTCTGGGCGAGGGGCGCTCCGTAGACGGTGTGGGCTACCGAAACCATGGCAACCTGATCTGCGGGCGAGGGGACATTGCTCACGGGGGCTAACGGCTTCATGGCAGAGAGGGCGGCCGGAGCGGTTGGGCGGTTTACAGGCTGCGTTGCCCCGGTCTCACCACTGTGGGCTGCAAGAGGTGACCGTACTGTTCCGATTCGCGGGACACCCAGCTCCGGACGGCCGCCCTCCCCTAAGCTGTTCAACTGTGGAAACGTGGGCCGGGCGCTCTCCGCGACTTGGTGGGTGGCGAGCGGCTGCGATGCCGCGGAGACAGGCTGCGGTGCGGGCTTTAGCGGCACCACAGGGAAAGCGAAGTGGGAGCTTGGCGGCTGATTCGGCAGCTGGATCGGTGGTTGGAGTTGGCCTGGCGCGGGCTGGGAGGCACGCTGCCGCGCGGCCAGAGCGGCGTTCTGCTTATCGATGTCCAGCTGCGTCATGCCGAGTCGTTCTCCCAGCAGTTCGCCCGTCGCCTTCATCTCGACGGTGTTCTCCTCCAGGCTGTTCGCCAGCCGTTGGTTCTCACGCTGCATCGCGGCAATGGAGTCATTCTGCTGCTGAACCTGGCTCTTCAGGTGCGAACTCCAGGCCAGCGCGCCGACGGCAATGCCGATCGCCGCCACGGGAACATATAGCGCCAACCAAGGGGAGTGCTTTCCGTGTTCGCGGGCGTGCCTGCCCAGCGACTCACCAGAATGTAGATAAGACTCTTGCGGAGAGAACTGCTCGCTCGGAGCGAACTCCTCCTCAGGCAGCCGGATCTCCTCAATACGTTGTGCCCCTAAAGGTCGCATGCCTATCCTCCCACCTCCACGAATGCCGAAAATGGCGAAGCTAGAAGTGGTTTACTCATCCTGTCGATCTTGTCTGGCCTATGTGTCCAGACTTGACGGCTGAGCTGTGCGGTACTGATCGCCACCTCAGCCATCTTGAAACCACTTCCCATCTCTCGTTAGACTTCAGTAAACAGAAATCGAGAGATTTAGTCACCTGGCCCGCTACGCGGCTCTCCTGAACAGGCTGCATATCGAGCCTGTCCGCATCTCATTAAGACGAGTTTGGGGGGAGAAACGCTTTGGCAGTACCCCACCCGAGCAGTTTGGGATGGTTGCTCGGGTCGGGTTAGTTCGGCCCCCTTTACTAGACGGCGACGTCCGGAATGCGCCTTCGCTCTGGAGCCCCTCCTTCTCAAGAAGGTGGGGGGTGGCTCCGCGCGGAGTGAGGGGATCGCCAGAGGCGCTGGATTCCTGCCAACCACCGAAATGGGTGGTGCCCTCCATCACTGGGCTGGGCGGCGTCTGGACGCAGAAGATGTGAACTCCCGGCGATCCGGCCAGTAGCAGCGCTGTGCCGATGTGCCGTATGGAGTTGGGCAGCAGACCGCTGATCCGGCGCGGCTCCGTCTGCTGCGGGCTGCAGGCCGTTCTCCGCCAACTCTGCCGGGCTCCCCTGCCCTACGGGAAGAGTGGAAGTCTTTTCAGCGCTTGGCTTATCAAGCTGGAGTATGCTGCCCGGTTGATTGATTCCTTGACGCGCTCCCGCCAGGTCGCCCGCTGCTTTCAGCTCGACCGTGTTCTCCTGGACATTGTCCGCCATGCGCTGATTCTCCCGCTGTATGGCAGCAATGGAGTCATCCTGCCTCTGAACGTCCCCGCGCAGGTGCGAACTCCAGAACAGCGCGCCTGCGGAGAGAGCAAAGGCCGCCACTGGAATGTAGAGCGAGAGCCAGGGGGTGGAGCTTTCCCGCTCGCGGGCATGACGCCCCATCGACTTATTCGAGTGCAGGAAGGACTCGTGCAGGAACGGTTCCCCTGCCGGATACTCATCGCTGGGGGGGAACTCGTCTTCTTGCGGCTCCACTTCATCAATCCTTTGAACGCCCAAAGGTCGCATGCCGATCCTCCACCTCTACAAATGCACAACACCAAGGGATGCTGAAATATCAAAGCTAGTCTCCCGAAGAATCTTCAGTAAAGACAAATAGAACGCTGGGCCAACTTCTGTCCCGTTTTGTCCTCTACTGCTGGCTCCTCTTCCCTTTTACAATGACAGTGTGACTACTGCGGACATCGTGATCGCCGGGGGTGGGATCGTGGGGCTGTCGTGCGCACTCGCGTTGCGCGGGCGTGGACACACGGTCGCCGTCTTTGAGCGCGATACGGCTATGCGTGAGGCCTCCTGGGCCGCCGCAGGTATGCTGGCGGCGCATGATCCCGAGAATTCGACGGCCCTGCTCCCTTTAGCTGAGCGCAGCATTACCTTGTATCCGGAATATCTTGCCGAAGTGGAGCGCTTGGCGGATAAACTGGTGCCATTTCGCACCTCTAGAACGCTCCAAAGCGTCGGTTTGGATGCATTTGCGCACGGTTTTGGCACGCCTATTTGCGCCCGCGACGCCAGAGTGATGGTTCCCAGGCTCCAGACCGACCAGCGCACGTTCCTGGCCCTCGCCGAGCAGAGTCTCGACCCCCGCGACCTGTGCCTTGCACTCCCGCTGGCTGCCCGAGCGGCTGGGGTGGCCGTGCACGAAGGGATCGCTGTCGCGAGCGTGCGCAGTCGCGCGGACGGAGTGGAGATCAGAACTGCCGAGGGGTTCACACGCGCCGATGCGTTTCTGAACTGCTGCGGGGCCTGGGCTGGGGAGCTCATGCCCTTAAACCCCCGTGGACAGCGGAGCTCCGTGCATCCCCGGAAAGGCCAGATGGCGGTGGTGCGGCTTCGCGAGCCCGCCAGCCTGCCGCTGGTGCTGCGCTCCCCAGAGATCTATCTGGTGCCGCGCGGTGACGGCCGGGTGGTAGTAGGAGCCACAGTGGAGGATGCCGGCTTCAGCAAGTCGGTGAGCGAGAGCGCTCTCCGCGAGCTGATCGCGAAAGCCGCGGCACTCTGGCCCCCGATTGCCGATGGAGAGATTGTCGATAGCTGGGCCGGGCTACGTCCCGGCACCCACGATGCGCTGCCGGTGCTTGGAGCCAGCGGCCAGCCACATTGCTTTATCGCAGCGGGCCACTTCCGCAACGGCATCCTGCTCGCACCGGGCACAGCCGAGGCCGTAGCGGCACTGATCGCGGGAGAGGCTCCGGCCGTCAACCTCGACATCTTCCGCCCGGATCGATTCACAAGGGCGGCGTGATGTGACAACCCAATTGCCGCTAAGCTATAACAACCTGTTTGGCTCATTGCGTTTGGCCGGGGCAATTCACCCGCCGCGCTGAGCATCACAGGTTCTGACGAGAGCTAAGGAGAGTTGAATGTCGACTGCGGTGGCGACCAAGGGTCTGGAAGGTATTGTTGCAGCAAACTCCGGCATCTGCTGGATCGATGGCGATGCGGGCGTGCTGGCCTATCGCGGCATTGACATTCACGAGCTGGCCGAGGAGTCTTCGTTTGAAGAGAGCACTTACCTGCTGTGGTTCGGGAAGCTGCCGACTGCGTCAGAGCTGATGGAGTTCAAGCAGCACCTTGCCGCGGCGCGCATGCTCGATCCGAAGATCGTTGAGCTGCTGCGCTCCTTTCCCAAGAACGCTACGCCGATGGAGGTGCTGCGCACTGGTGTCTCCGCTCTGAGCATGTACGATCCGGATCAGGCCGACAACGCTCACGACGCCAATGTGCGCAAGAGCTTCCGGCTGACCTCGCAGATCGCCATGCTGGTGGCGCTCTACGATCGTATCCGCAAGGGGAAGGATCTGGTCGAAGCAGATAAATCCCTCTCGCATGCAGGCAATCTTCTATGGATGTTGACCGGGGAGAAGCCCTCCGAAACGGCTACCCGCACGCTGGACATTGCACTGATCCTGCATGCCGACCATGAGCTGAACGCATCGACCTTTGCCGCACGCGTGATTGCCGCCACCCTGTCAGATATTCATTCGGCCATTACAGGGGCGATTGGCGCCCTGAAGGGCCCGCTGCACGGCGGCGCCAATGAGGCCGTGATGCACATGCTTTTTGCGATCGATAAGGCGGGCGAGGACCCGGTCGAGCACGTGCGCACGATGCTGGCGCAAAAGAAGAAGATCTCCGGCTTCGGCCACCGCGTGTATCACACCGAAGACCCGCGCGCGACCCATCTGCGCAAGATGAGCGAGCAGCTCGGCAACTCGGCGAACAATCCGAAGTGGTTCCAAATGTCGCGTGCGATCGAGCAATACATCCTGGCAGAAAAGAAGCTCAACGCGAATGTCGACTTTTATTCTGCGTCGACCTACACTACGCTGGGGATCGACATCGATCTGTTCACGCCGATCTTCGCCATCAGCCGCATCGCCGGCTGGGCCGCCCACGTGATCGAGCAACTGGACGACAACCGCCTCATCCGTCCACGCGCGGAGTACATCGGGCCGGAGTATCCGGTGGCCTACACGCCGGTGGAGAAGCGGTGAAGAGCTGGAAAAGCGGTCAGCTAAAGAGCGGTCGGCAGAAGAGCCGTTAGCATGCCCGTAGACCTCTAGTGTCCCTGAAATTCGCCATAGTTGCGGTGATAAGCGTAGCTGCCAACCGAAACAAATGCAGGTCCTTCGACTTCGCTGCTCTCCGGATGACAACTTTGTTGTTACAAATCTTCGGGACAGTACACCAGCATTTACTAACGGCTTCGGCAGCTTTTTGCCACCCGCTTTTTTAGCCGACCGCTTCTTCGCTATTATGCTTTTTCGCCAACCGCTTTTCCGCCGCTTACATCCCCTTCTTCTGACTGGCTGGCGGCACGATCCCGTTCATGCGCAGGTACTCGACCAGCTGACCGTAGTGATCCATGGAGTGAGCCAGGGCGAAGGTAGCGCTTCCGGCGCGGGTGTCCGCATGCATACCGCCCTTCATCTCGGCGAAGGCATTCTCTGGGGTGATGCTATCGACGGCTTTTTCGGCGTAGGCGTAAGAGTCCTTAAGCGTCTGAACGATTTCGGCTTTGCTGGTCATCGCCTTCATCTTGGACATGTCCGGTTTGCCGCCCACGCCGAAGGGTGCAAAGAACGCATAGTTCCCGCCGGCGAGATGCTTTACTTCATCCCCAAAGGTGCGGACACCGGCGAAGTTGCCGTCGCTGGCTGGAGGAGCGAAGTTGTACTTGTCCTCTGGCATGACCTCGGCCGCACCCACGATTTCCTGTTCCATCGAGCGCAGCAAGTCTCCATACACCTTGGACGGAGCCACCTGCACGCCCCCTTGCGCGCTCATCGTTCCCTGCGCGCCCAAGCCCATGCTTCCAGTACTCTGCGCTAACGCTCCCGGCACTACCGAAGCGCCGCCCAGCACCGCAACTGCTATCCAGTTCATCTTCATCGCAATCCTCCTGTGCACCAGGCACCGCGAGAAGCCTACCAGAAGTGAATCGCAGCGCACATCCGATCGTTAGCATTGATCTTACTCGCCAACACATCCAAAAGACGTACCATAGAGCTAACGATGCGGCGCGTATACATGGACGCAAATGCTACTACGCCTCTTTCTGAGGAGGTCTTCGCGGCCATGCGTCCCTACTTTACGGAGCAGTTTGGCAATGCCTCCTCGATCCACTTCCATGGGCAGCGGGCGCGGGGAGCGGTCGAGCACGCGCGGGAGAGTGTGGCGCAGCTGTTCAATTGCCGCGAGGCAGAGGTGGTCTTTACCAGTGGCGGCACGGAGGGCGACAACCTTGCGCTCTTCGGGCTTTGCCGTCCCGGGGACCACCTGATTACGAGCAGTATTGAGCACCATGCAGTGCTCCATGCAGCCGAGCGGCTGAGGGACCGGGGAGTCGCCGTCAGCTTTCTGCCCGTCACGGAGGCGGGGGTACTCGATCCGGCCGAGGTGCGCCAGGCGCTGCGTCCGGAGACCAAGCTGATCAGCATCATGATGGCCAATAATGAGATCGGCACGCTGCAGCCGGTGGTGGAGATTGGGCGCATTGCCGCGGAGGCGGACGTCTTCTTCCACACCGATGCGGTCCAGGTCGCGGGCAAGCTGCCCATCGATGTCAAGGCGATCGGCTGCGATCTGCTGACGATCTCCGGCCACAAGATGCATGCGCCCCAGGGTGTGGGGGCGCTCTTCGTCCGGCGCGGCACGCAGCTGGAACCGATCTTCTTTGGCGGCCCGCATGAGCGGCAGCGCCGTGCGGGCACGGAAAATCTGCCGGGAATCGTAGGGCTGGGCTGGGCGGCGGATTTAGCGATGAAGCTGATCGAGAGTGACGAGCCAGCGCGCATCGCATCTCTGCGCGACCGGCTGGAAGTTGGCATTCTCGCACGCGTGGACGAAGCGGGGGTCTATGCCGGTGGTGCGCCGCGCGTGCCGAACACGACCAACATCTGGTTCGATCACCTGGAAGGCGAGGCGCTGGTGATTGCGCTGGATCTGAAAGGATTGGCTGTCTCTGGCGGATCGGCCTGCATGTCCGGAGCAACTGAGCCATCGCACGTGCTGACGGCCATGGGTGTGCTGCCGGAGCGGGCGCGGGCCAGCCTGCGCTTCTCACTCGATATGGGTACTACGGATGCGGATGTCGACTTCGCTCTGGAGGTCGTGCCGACTGCCGTGGCACGGTTGCGCGAGCTCTCGCCTACGTACCGCCGCGTTGAATCCGCAGTCGCCCGCTAGCATCTAATGACAGATGTAGTTGCTGGAAGATCCTTGACAGAGACGCAATCACAATCCGGAAAGACCATTGCTGTAGCCATGTCCGGAGGGGTGGACTCGTCGGCTGTGGCGGCGATGCTCAAGGACGAGGGGCACACGCTAATCGGCTTGACGATGCAGCTGTGGAACCAGCGTCGGCTGGCTGGCCGCGAGGGCATGCCGGAGCAGGTGCAGGGGCGATGCTGCTCGATCGACGATGTCTACGATGCACGGCGGGTCGCCGAGGGGCTGGGCATTCCCTACTACCTGGTTAACCATCAGGAGCGCTTTGAGCGCGAGGTGGTCAAGCCGTTTGTGAGTGAATATCTCGCCGGGCGCACGCCCATTCCGTGCAGCCTTTGCAATAACCACCTGAAGTTTGACCAGCTGCTACTGACCGCGCGACAGATCGGCGCGGACCTGATTGCAACCGGGCACTACGCCCGCAACGAGTATGACCCGGAGCGCGGCCGTTGGCTGCTGAAGCGGCCCGCGGACCGCAGTAAGGACCAGACCTACTTCCTCTTCGGACTGACGCAGGATCAGCTGGCGCACACTCTCTTCCCCCTGGGCAACTTCACCAAGCCGGAGGTGCGGGAGCAAGCTCGCGAGCACGGGCTGGCGCTTGCCGACAAGCCGGACTCGCAGGAGATCTGTTTTATCCCGGGCGGCGACTACAAGCAGTTCATCGACGCCTATTTGGATGAGCAGGGTGAGGCCATGCCGGATACGGCTGGTGAGCTGGTGACCGTCTCGGGCGAGGTAAGCGGGCGGCACACCGGCATCCATAACTTCACTGTCGGTCAACGGAAGGGGCTGGGGTTGGCGTCGCCGACGCCGCTCTACGTGATCGGGATCGACGCGAGTACAAAGCGGGTGACCGTGGGCAGTGAGCCGGAGTTGATGATCACTGAGTTAAGAGCGCGACAGCTGAACTGGATCGCAGTCGAGGAGTTGACCGCTCCCATGCGCGTGCAGGCGAAGATTCGCCATCGCCATGAGCCAGCGTGGGCGACCATAGCGCCGAGCGATCCGGATGAGGTAGTGGCGATCTTTGATGAGCCAGTCCGCGCGGTAACGCCTGGGCAGGCTGCTGTCTTTTACCAAGATGATCTGGTGGTCGGAGGCGGATGGATCGCGTGAATTCATCCGTCTCGAGTTGTAACGCTTACTCGCGCTCTGTCTGCCGCAGCTTCTCCACACCCACTTTTATGCCGTAGATGATGCTGCTGATCTGCCGGATTGGCAGAGACAACCCATGCTGCACCGCCGAGGTGGCGTTACCGATGCCATCCAGGGTGTCGGTAACTATGTCGTCAACGCGAGCAGCTTGGTGATGGGTGCGCGACATCACCTCGTTGACCGTGTGGCCAACCTTTTTAGCTTCGTCGCGAACGGTATGGCTTACGTCCACTGCATTGGTTGAGATTGTCTTCACCTTAGGAGTGAGGTCCTCGACGATTCCTCGTACGTTAGCGACAATTGGCGTAATCTGCGGCTCCAGATCTTTGTGGTAGTGATCTAGAAGCTCGTGAACCTTCCGTCGCGTTTTGAACGCCGCCACTGCCAGCGCCAAGACTACGCCAACCTGAATAAGAACACTGATGCCGATCACAATGGTGAGGGCCAGTAAAACACCTGTCAGAGCGTCGTGCATGCGAGCAAAACCCTTCGGATTGGCGTAGCTGTTAGAGGTGGAGGTGGTGCTGTGCCGTGCACCTTAGCTATGGGTCGGCTCAGACGAACTCGTGGAACGGTAGGCCTGCTTGCCAGCATCCACTGCCTGAGCAACCTTATCGGTCTGCTCGTTCACGACTTGGCGGCCCCGGTCCACATACTGGTCCCACTGCGAGCGGCCCTTGTCTACGTAGTCCTTGCCTTTGTCGACATACTCGCTCAGCTGCTCTTTGCTGGTGTCCACAATGCCGCTCACCTTATCTGCCGCTTCGCGCGAGCGCTGCCGGACATATTCAGACCCTTCGCGCGCACTCGAGGCTAAATCATCCCGTGTCTCGCGGCCGGTTTTGGGGGCGTAAAGCACGCCAAGAACCGCACCTGCACCGAGCCCCAGCAAAAACCAACTAAACCCACCCTTATCGGAAGCCATATCATTCTCCTTAGCAGTGATCGCCTTTATACAGGAATCCAATACCGTACAGCCTTCCCGGGCTAACCTGCGTCTGTGTCACTAGATGCCCGTTCCGCCGGCAACGCTGCCAATGCTATGCAGATAAGCACCAGAAAAGGACGGTAAGTATCAGACACATCGTAGTTTGGCTTCGTCTTTATAACACGGGCGATCTCTGGGCGTCCCAGAATGGGCCATCCGCAACTTCAAGGAATGTATCCGGGTTAACGCATTGGGGTTTGGGGTTAAAGGTATCGGGGTACCAGGTCGCAGCGAACCAGCCAGCTATTCAGTACATGTCCGCAGATCCGGACACAAGTCCGCAGTTTAAGGAGTATCCATGCACATACGTCATCTTCAGATCCGTTCTCTCGAGGTGGTTCTGGCGAGCGGGCTGCTGCTCATCGGGGCTGGTTGCACCCACCAGCAGGCGAGTACTGAGCCCACTTCGACTCCGATACAGAACCAGCCGATGCCGCGCAACGACCAGCAGATTGCGAGCGACATCCAAAGCAGAATAGGTGGTGAATCGGCGCTCAACGGCCAAGGTATTCAGGTGAGCGTAACGAATGGCACCGCCACGCTGAATGGCACGGTGGACAATGATGCGTCCCGGGCGCTGGCCAGCAATGACGCGGGCGCGATCGATGGAGTGAAGACCGTGCTGAACAACCTGAGCGTCTCCCCGCCGAAGCCAGCCCGGGTAGCCTCCGCTCCGCCAGCGACAGCCTCCCCTAAACGCAATACGGAACGCCGCACTCGCGAGGTGCGTGGGGATCAGACTGCTCAGAGCAACAATCCACCGGCAGTGCAATCTCCCGCAGCACCGGAATACCAGAATCCTGTGCGCGGAGTGCAGACGGCAACACCCCCGCCTCCGCCAGCCCCGCCCGCCAAAAAGACGGTTACGATCGCGACGGGAACGACAATCCCGGTGCGGTTAACCGACGCTCTGGACAGCGCCACTGCACAGACCGGACAGACCTTCCGCGGTACACTGGCGTCCGACATACTCTCTGAAGGGATGGTAGCGATTCCGCGCGGAACGGTCGTCTCCGGGCGAGTCATCGACGCTAAGGACGCGACCCACTTTTCCGGAAGCGCCGCGCTCTCGATCGAGCTCACCTCGCTCAGCCTCACCAACGGACGGCAAGTACCCGTGGTCACGACCGCCTACGCGCAGCAGGGCAAAGGCCGTGGCAAGAACACGGCCGTGAAGGCTGGTGGTGGCGCAGCTCTTGGCGCAATCATTGGCGCTCTGGCGGGCGGGGGCAAGGGGGCGGCGATTGGGGCAGCCTCCGGGGGCGGCATCGGTGCTGGCGTGAACGCGGTAACGCGCGGGCAGCAGATAAAGCTGCCGGCGGAGTCCCTAATCAACTTCACACTGCAGTCGCCGGTGAATGTCACTAGCGGGCAGACGGCGCCTGCGGCTCGGACCTATACCGACTCGGAGTCGCCGCAGTTGCAACCACGGTAAAGCGGTTCCGGAGAGGGTGGCTTGGTCAGAGCTGCCCCTCCGGTTTCGTGAATGCCGGTACTGTTGGCAGTTTTGAAGCGCAGGCCACTCAATAGGACCTGCGCCATTCATGTTGGCCTTTACTGGACGGTGACGGTTACGCTGGTGGCTGAGGTATTAGCCCCGTTGGCTGCGCTGATATTCACCGTATAGCTCCCGGCCGTGGTCCCAGGTGTTTTGGGTGGCTTGGGAGTGCTGCTTCCACCACCACAGCCGAGTGCGCCGAGCGCTGCAATCAACAGAAACACGCCCAGCATTCCTTGCCAACGACGACGTTTTGCGGGCAGTCCGAAGAGGAAGACACAGGCCAGTGTTGCTCCCCCGGCCAGGTACCAGCGGCCTTCGTTTCGCGCAAGCGGATGTGCGACGGCTCCACTTGCTGCCGTGGTAGTGACCGTGAGCGCGGAGCTCGCGGGACCACTGCCGATTGTGACAGAGGTAGGAGAGAGGCTACAACTCGGAGCGTTTTGCGCTCCGGCCGGTCCGGTAACGCTGCACGTCAGTGCGACCACTCCCGTGAAGCCGTTGAGTGGCGTAATCGAAACAGCCGTGGTGGCAGATTGTCCTGGAGCGGCGATGGTGAGGGCTGGTGTAGTTGCGGCGACGGTATAACTGGCGCCTACCTGACCGGTTGACCCATTGTAGTTGCCATCGCCACTGTAAGTGAGCGCAACAGCAACGGAGCCTGCCGGAATGGTAACTGTTGCTGTCCCCTCACTTCCGCCAGTCTTGGGATCCGTGGTGGCCGTTACGGGAACGGGAGTCCCCACGGTCTGACCGTTGCTGGTCACAGTGATGGTTCCGGAAGGCGCAGTCGCCCCAGTTGGGGGGACGCCCGGAACGACAACGACTGTATAACCCGTTCCCGTGGTGGATGCTGCAGCCGTCAAGGTGGTGTTCGCCTTGGCGACGGTGAACGCAACCGGACCGGCTTTCGAGGCGCTGAAGCTGGGATCGCCGGAGTAGCTGGCCGTAATACTATGCTGGCCGACCGCGAAGTAGCCCGGTGCTGAAGGAAGGTATTCTGCCTGGCTATTGCGGTTCACGTTGGTGGTAACGGCCGGAGCGCTGCCATCTTGAAAGACAACGGTACCGGTGGCGATGCCGTTCACCTGATTGGTAGGCGCCGTTGCGCTCAGGATGGTGGCGTCAGCCGAGATCAAGGTGCCGTAGGGCAGGGCCGTCGTAATGCTGACAGGATTGCCGTTGGCATCGGGCGTGAGGGCATTGAGGGTGAGGGTGCTATTCTCCGGCGTAACGGTCAGGGTCTGCGGCGCGGATTGACTGGGACCATAGGTGCCACCGCCGGAGTAGCGCGCGTAGAGCTGGTAGGTACCACCCGGGAGACCCGTCGTCGTCGCCGTAACTGTGCCGTTCACCACCGAAGCGGCGCCCTGGCCGATATTGACGGGATTGCTGTTGTTGGTGAGGAAGGCAACGCTGCCGTCCTGAACGGCAGCACCTGTGGTGGAGCTTACATTGCTGGTAAGCGAGACCTTTGTCCCGTGCGGAAAGCTGGTCGGCGAGATCGCGAGAGTGGTTGTCGAGCCCTGGAAGGTGATGCTGTTCCAGTTCGTGACCAGCGCATTCGCGTCCACGCTACCCAAGCCGGTCGCCAGATCGTATCCAGTCGTAGCGGCGTAGTTTTGTAGCGAGAAGAAGCCATCACCGTTGGTGTCCTGCGAGCAATTGTTTGATCCCTGCGTGCAGGGTTCGTTGTTGCTGCCCACCGTCACATCGTGGAAGACCGACGAGTGCTGCGCAGCCAAGGGATAGAGCACGTAGTTTGCCTGGCCCTGCCGCCCGTACTTCTGGACGATAAGCGCCATGACTCCCGCCATCGCCGGAGTCGCGGCGGAGGTGCCACCCACACCACTGATCTGCGGAGCGTTCTGGGCGGTCTGCACGGTGCAGTCCAACGCTTGCGCGCAAATGGGGTAGTAGCTGTAATTAAGACCATCGGCGGCAAAGAGCGAAATATCCGGGATGGCCCGGCCCCCGCCAATAGGGACGCCAGCCCCCACCTGCCAAGCGGGTTGCGGCACTCCGCCCGTACAGGTGATATTGCCGGCCGCATCTTGCGTGGATGTTGCACAGTTACTCACCCCGCCCCCGCTGCCAGTGATGGTGGGGAATTTTGGATTGTAGCCGCCGACATTGTCGCCGAACTGACTGTCGTCCCAGGGCTGTTCGGGTATCCGGCTCTGCAATGAACCGAGGCTTGGATCGTTGTTCTGCGCCCAAAAGCCGTCTACCTGGTTCGCAATGGTCTGCGCGTTCCCACTATTCCAGCTGCTGTAATAGAAGTCGGTACCGCCCACCGCCACGTTGTACGGGGTGGAGGCATAGCCACTGACCTGGAGGCCGTCCTTCGCGACCGTAACCGTGTTGGGGTCATCACAGCCCGCGGACCCGCTGTCTCCGGAGGCGACGAGAACCGTTTGGCCCTGTGCTGCGGCCTGCTGCCATATCGAAGAGATCAGCGCGTTTCCGGAGCTGCCGAGAAAGGCTTCGCAAAGCCCGAAGCTGACGCTGATGATGGGAACGGAGTTCTCATCGACGGCGCGCAACGATGCGAGAGTGATACCGTCTTGAAGTGCGGTACCTCCCCCCACATAGAGTTTGATGGCGGCTCCGGGCGCCGTGGCTCCGGCCCATTCGACGTCCAGGTAAGCCTCGACTGCATCCCCATTTATGCCAGGATCGTTGCCGTCCAAGACTATCTGAGGTGCGCTCGCCGGTAGCTGAAACAGAGAGCGAAAGGCCGCCACGAGGTCGAGATTGATATTCGAGTTGTTGACTATACCGATCGTCTGGCCCTGGCCAGTGATGCCGGAGTTTAAGAGCGGCTTGGTGTTGTACTGAACGGAAAAGTCTTCAGGCGCCAGCGGAAAGGTGGTGCCGCCCATCTCCGGGTAGGTCCACTGCGGGACGGCGGTATGAGTCTTGAGATTGTAGGTAGCCTGCCCCAGGACATGGCTGAGCGGACGGGCGCGGAAGTCGTTCAGCGACGAGATGCCAGCGACCACTGGGGCGAGGGCTGCGGGGATCTGCGGGTCGCTCGCATTCGCCATGTGCACCACGCCGGCAACGCTGTACTGATGGATGGCCGCGCGGAAGGCGCTCTGGATCTGCCCCGTGGTGCCGGAGAACTCGATCGCCGTCTTGCCGCCGGAGACCCCAGCGACGGCAAAGCCTTGGGATTGCAGCCACGCGACCACGGCCTGAACATCGGAGTCAGCCGGCCCAAATTGGGCTCCGAACTGCGCCGGGGTGAGCCACTTGTGAAAGTTCGGAGAACCGGGCGTGTGTGCATCGCTGAGGAACTGCTCGAGAGCGGCTTCCTGTTCCGCAGGCCGTTTGAGGACAAGCAGCAGTCGCTGGGCCGGTGTAGCCGGGGGCAAAACGCCGCGGTCCAGCGCCTTTGCGCCCAGAGGGTAAGTGTTGCCCTTCAACGTGACGTAGGACGAGCTATCTACCCGCTGCGTAATTTGCGGGACGGCTCCTGAGTGCGGAGCGGTTTCTGCGGCAAAAGCGGCCGTGGCGCTTCCCAATATCGAGAGGAGCGGCAGAGAGAGCGAGGCGAGCGAGCGGGCGAGGCGATTCCAGCGGTGAGACATAGCCATCCTTCAGCAGTAGAGCTTCTGTGCAAACACTCCGGTCCGTAACGATCATGGGCCGGTCATAGTAAGAGCGCGCCACCGCGATCTTCTTCGTACCCTACGCAGGAGGGTGCCGGAGACGGAGTCTCGTTGCCAAGCAAAAAATAGCGCGTGTTGTTGATTATGCCAAGGCGAGAACCCGCAGGGAGGAAAGAAGTTGTGGCGATGCTTACTTTGGTGTTCCGCACCGTTTGACTTCACCCGCCAGCACAGTTAGTTTCGGATTCGAGTCCTCCCGGCGCTGCGATCAGGCAGGGGAGCTGCTGAGGTGCCATTGCCCATACTCGTCCGTTCCCTCCGGAGCCGATCCCGGAGTAGATTTCCGAATCGAAGTTTTATCCTGGCGCTTGCGTCTGTCGCATGTGTGTGGCCTGCTATCTGGGCGCAGAGATCTTCGACGCAGGTCGCTGCGGCCCCAGTAGCTGCAACCCAGGATATAGCGACCGAGGAGCTGCAGCAGTTCGAGAAGCGGGTAACCGTCAAGGTGCTGCCCAACGGCCTCACCGTGCTGCTCTGCGAACGTCCCGAGGCTCCGGTCTTTTCCTACTTCACCATGGTGGACGCCGGGGATGTGGACGATCCGGGTGGCCAGTCCGGCCTGGCGCATATGTTTGAGCACCTGGCCTTCAAAGGAACCGAGGAGATCGGCACCACGAACTGGCCGGGAGAGAAGCTGGCGCTGGCCAAGGTAGAGCAGAGTTACGCTGCGTATGACACCGAGTTCCGCAAGCGCGTAGGGCAGGATCCGGGGAAGCTGAAGCAACTGAGCGCGGACTTCGATGCTGCGCGGGCCGAGGCACAGAAGTATGTGATTCCGAACCAGTTCACGCAGATCGCCGAAGAGAATGGCGCCGTCGGCATCAACGCGCAGACAGGCCTGGATGCCACGGAGTATTTCTGGAGCATGCCGGCGAACAGGTTCGGGCTTTGGGCGTATCTGGAAAGCGACCGCATCGGCCATCCCGTGCCGCGGGAGTTTTATAAGGAGCGTGACGTGGTGCAGGAAGAGCGCCGCATGCGCGTCGACTCCGATCCGATCGGCCGGGCGCTGGAGCAATTCGTCGCCACCGCCTACGTAGCGCACCCCTATCAGCGGCCGAACGTCGGGTGGGAGTCAGAGATTAGCCAGTTGAGCGCAACCGAGGCCGCAGTCTTCCACAAAGTGAACTACACGCCAGCGAATATTGTGATTGCGGTGGCTGGAGACCTGAAATCTGGCGAGACTTTGCCGATACTCGAGAAGTACTTCGGCGCTATTCCAGCTGGGCCGAAGCCGGAGCCGCTCGCCACCGTGGAACCACCGCAGACCGCCGAGAAGTCCGTGATCATCCACGACCTCTCGCAGCCTTTTTATATCGAGGGCTACCATCGGCCGAGCTATCTCGATCCGGATGATCAGGTTTACAACGCGATCAGCGATATTCTTTCCAACGGCCGGGTCTCGCGACTCTATCGCTCCCTGGTCCGCGACCAGCAGATTGCGGCGGAGTCCCAGGGGTTCAGCGGCTATCCTGGAGACAAGTACCCAGGCTTGTTTGCATTCTATGCGGTGCCCTTGCCCGGCCATACGCCGGAGCAGATGCGCTTGGCCATTCATAAGGAGATCGACCGTCTGAAGACACAGGACGTGACCGACGACGAGCTGGCGATGTTCAAGACACGTGCCCGGGCGGACCTGCTGCGGTCGCTCGGCGATAACCAGGGATTGGCCGCGCAATTAGCTACCTATCAGACACGCTATGGGGACTGGCGGGAGCTCTTCCTGCAACTCAAAAAAATTGACGCTGTGTCCAAGGCCGACATTCGGCGCGTCTCGGCCAAGGTCTTTGTTGCGAGCAATCGAACGTATGCCAGCATCGAGACGGTTGCACCGCCGCCGGGGGCACCAGCCTCCAGCCCACATGCTGGCGCACCAGCCGGGGGTGGGCAGTGAACCGGGTATCCTCTCTGTTCGCCGCTGGCTTGTGCTACGCAGCACTTCTCGCCGGGAACGCCAGCGCGCAAACGCCGCCAACTGCCACGCAGTCAACACAGCAGGCGCAGCCGTGGAAAGCGATTCCCATTCCGCCGCTGCCGGCCTTCCATCCAGAGCAGCCACGCCGCGTCCAACTGGAGAACGGCGCCGTGATCTTTCTTGAAGAAGACCACGAACTTCCCTTCATCAATGGCTTCGTCGAGATGCATGGCGGCGGCCGGGATGTGCCGGATGCCAAAGCCGGGCTGGTAAGTCTGTATGGAGATGCGTGGCGCACGAGTGGCACCGCGAAGCAATCGGGTGATCAGCTTGATGACATCCTGGAGGCCAAGGCTGCCAAGGTCGAGACCAGCGGTGACCTTGACTCCACCTCGCTCAGCTGGTCGTGCCTGAAGGGTGACTTCGACCAGGTCTTCGGCATTGCGACCGATCTGCTGGAGCACCCGAAATTCAGCGACGCGAAACTCTCGCTGGCCAAGCAGCAGATGGCTGCCGGGATCGTGCGGCGGAACGACGACGCAGGCGGTATCGCGGCCCGGGAGGCAGCACGGCTCGTCTACGGGACAAAGAGCCCCTATGGGCGCAATGTGGAGATCGCGACGATGCTATCGGTGACCACGGCTGACCTCGAGCAGTTTCACGCACGCACGGTGATGCCGAACAACATGATCATCGGCGTGATTGGCGACTTTGACTCGGCTGCGATGGAAGCGAAGCTGCGCGCGGCCTTCGGTAGCCTTCCCAAGGGCACTCCACCGGTGACTCCGAAGGAGAGCTTCCCCGGTCCCGCGCCGGGCGTCTACGCCGTCGATAAAACCGATGTGAACCAGAGCAATATCTGGGTGGTAGGCCTGGGCACAGAACGCAACAATCCTGACTACTACGCGCTGAGCGTCATGAACCAGATCTTCAGCGGCGGCTTCGGCTCGCGGCTCTTCCAGAATGTGCGCACCAAGCTCGGCCTCGCCTATTCGGTAGGCGGCGCGTACGGAGCCTCCTATGACCATCCTGGCTTGTTCTACGTCGTGGCTGCGACCAAGAGCCAGTCGACCGTGGAAGCGACGCAGGCGATGCTCGACCAGATCCGCGACCTCAAGACCGAGTCTTTTACCGATGGAGAGTTGGCCAAGGCCAAGGACGAGCTGCTCAACTCCTTTGTCTTCCACTATGACACGCGGGAGAAGGTGCTGGCGGAACGGGCCAAACTCGAGTTCTATGGCTATCCCGCTGATTATTTGGAGAAGTACCACGATGCAGTTGAGAAGGTGACGCCAGCCGATCTCAAGCGAGTCGCCCAGAAGTACGTCGATCCATCGAAGCTGGCAATCCTGGTTGTAGGAAACCAGCCCCAGTTCGGCACGCCGCTGTCAAAGCTCGGGTCAGTGCATCCCATCGATATCACCATTCCCCTTCCCGCTGGCATGCAGCAGGGTGGGCCGCAACCTGGAGCGAACTAGACCTATGCAGCTCGCCATCGTCATCATGGCCGCGGGAAAAGGCACCCGCCTGAAATCCAAGCGCGCCAAAGTGCTGCATGAGATTGGCGGCCGCTCGCTGGTAGGGCACGTCGTCGCCGCAGCCGCACAGCTCGTGCCTCCAAACGACATCTTCGTCATTGTGGGCCATCATGCGGAGCAGGTGAAGAGTGCGCTGGCCTCGACCGGCGTCCGCTTTGTCACCCAGACCGAACAACGCGGAACGGGGCATGCCATCCAGAGCGTTCGTAGCGAGGTGCAGGGCTATGGGAACATCCTCGTGCTCTCTGGGGACGCCCCGCTCATCACCCCCGAGACCCTGCTCCAGCTGCGAGACTTCCATATAGCCGAGCAGGCAGCCATGACCATCCTGACCGCGTCACCCGAAGACCCGACGAACTACGGACGCGTCATCCGACGGCTGAAGGGCTTTCCTGAGGTGACAGAGATTGTGGAACAGAAGGCGCTCTCGGCCGATCAGGTCGGCGTCGGGGAGATCAATTCTGGAATTTACGCGTTTCGCACCGAGCCTCTGTTCAAGCACATCGGCGAGCTCTCGACCGAAAATGCGCACTCAGAGTTCTACCTGACCGATATGGCGGGCATTCTGGTAAAGACTCGCGAGCGTGTGTTGGCCCTCGAAGTGGAAGATGCGAACCAGGTGCTGGGCGCGAATACGATTTCCGAGATGATGCAACTGGATGCAACCATGCGCATGCGCAAGGCGCGCGAACTGATGGCCAATGGGGTGACGGTGTACCGCCCGGAGACCTCGACGATCGATGCCGAGGTGAAAATCGGAGAGGATACGATTTTGGAGCCGTTTGTTCAGCTGCTGGGACGCACGACTGTTGGATCTGACTGCCGCATTCGGTCCTACTCAGTCTTGGAGGACGCAACACTGGGCGATAAGGTTTTGGTACGCCACGGGTCGATCATCACAGCATCGACGATAGCAAACAGTGCGAGTATTGGACCCTACTCCCACATTCGTCCGGAATCGGAGATCGGCGAGGGAGCCCACGTTGGGAACTTCGTTGAAACCAAAAAGACGCGGCTCGGGGCGGGTACCAAGGCTAATCATTTGAGCTACCTGGGAGACGCTGAGGTGGGGAGCGGCACCAACATTGGCGCGGGCACGATTACCTGCAATTACGATGGATTCGCGAAACACCGGACAGTGATTGGGAACAATGCCTTTATCGGGAGCGATTCGACCCTGATCGCACCGCTTTCAGTGGCCGATGGAGCTTATATAGCGGCCGGTTCGGCCATCACAGACGATGTTCCCGCAGATTCGCTCGCGTTAGGCCGGGCACGGCAGACGATCAAGCAGGACTGGGCCAAGCGGCGTCACGACAAGGAACATCCCGCAAAGAGCTAGGCGTGGGGAGAAGAAATGCAGGTCCATCCGCTGCGTTGCGCCTGCGGCGCAACTTCGGTCGGGATGACAGGTCTACGTGGCGGGGAGTCAACCAGTAGAGCGCGAGTTACGCTGCGGCAGCCCGCTGGCGCGTTCTCGCCAGCACCTGCCGGAGCCGGATGCGGGCTGAGAGTGCCGTGCGCTCCACCTGCTGGCGAGAGAGTTGCAATAAATCGGCGATGCGGTCCGGGTCGTATCCCTCTACATCGCGTAGCAGAAAGACAATCCGTTCATTGGCCGGCAACTCCCCGAGTGCCTCTTCGAGTTCCGTTCGTTTAATGTTGCGTCCGCCGAGGGATTCGCCTGGCTCGGCCGCAGCTGGGGCGGTGGGCTGGTCAAGGGGCACACGTTCGCGAAGTTCGTCTACCATAGCCATATCCACGCCCTGGCCGTTCGGCTCTTGGGCCGTCTGGAAGGCGCGCACAAAGGTGCTCTCAAGGACCTCTTCCGCTGCGATTTCGTTTCCGGTCATATAGAAAGCGACGGCGAATGTCCGGTGCTTATGCGTCTCGTATACATCGCGTTGGCGCTGCACCACCGACCGTTCCGCCATCTGGCATTCGGCAACTCTGGGCGATCCGTTACCTGCAAGTTCACGTTCTAGATTGAACAATCTCGACCTCATTGCGGAACTGTGTCGCGGCGTTCTGCGTAGTTGCTTAACAACTGAACTCCCCTTAAGCATGGATGTCGTCTGCCAGTGCAGTCAAGTGGAGCTCTTGAGTGGCTTCGATTGCGTCAGCCAACTGTACTACGAGTGCGCAACACTCGGTGAACGGTAAGCGGCGACTCCATTGGGTCGCTGTCCTCACGGATAGTTTATGCCTTCAATTTTCGGCGGTAACTTGCTGTAAATGGCGGTGTTTTTCAGCATCGCAGAGGCTATGATCAAGGTACTTTGCTTTTACTCCCCCTCCAGGAAAGGCACGACGGGAAACGATGCAGATAGCACGAGTCCTGATCGTCGATGACGAGGCCTATATTCGCGCCGTGGTCTCAGCCATGCTGGAGCAGGCCGGCTTCGCCGTGGTTGCCGCGAGCGATGGCAACCAGGCGCTTGGGTATCTGGAGAGGCAGGGACCCTTCGACCTGATCCTCTCGGACATCATGATGCAGGGCATGGATGGCATTACTCTGCTCGAGCGCGTGCACGCCCATCATGCGGAGACGCCGATGATTATGGTCACGGCGGTTCATGATGTGGCAGTGGCGATGGCTGCCATCCGCAAGGGCGCGTACGACTACTTGTTGAAGCCATTTGAGCGCGATCAGCTCTTGAGCACGGTGAACCGCGCGTTGCAATTTCGCCAGTTGACGGAACAGAATTCGGTCTATCGGTCCCAGCTGGAGAGCCTGGTTGCGGCGCGGACCGAGATGCTGAACAAGGCCATGTCCGATCTGGAGCGCTCCTACGACATCACGCTGGAGGCGCTCGGGGACGCTCTCGATCTCAAGGATACCGAGACAGAGGGACACTCCAAGCGCGTGACGGCCTATACCATCGCCCTTGCGCGGGCCATGGGCTTGTCACCTCAAGAGCTGCGCATTGTGGCGCGGGGAGCGTTTCTCCACGATGTGGGCAAGATGGCGATTCCCGACGCGATTCTCCTCAAGCCCGGCAGGCTGAGCCTCGAAGAGCAGGCCACCATGCGCGAGCACTGTCTTCGCGGCTACCAGATGCTGCGCAAGATTCCCTTCCTGCAAGAGGCAGCCGAGATCGTCTTTAGCCATCAGGAGCACTACGACGGCAGCGGCTATCCCCGCAGATTGAAGCGGAACGAGATCCCGCTGGGGGCCAGGATCTTTGCCGTTGCAGATGCGCTGGACGCTATCACCTCCGACCGTCCTTACCGGCGTGCCAACTCATTCTCCGCCGCTCGCCGTGAGATTCAGAGCTGCTCGGGTAGCCAGTTCGACCCCAAGGTGATTGAGGTCTTTCTGGAGATGCCGAACCAGTTGTGGGAGGATCTTCGCGCGGAGATCACGGGGCACGGTCAACGTTTTTCGCCTTCATCGCTGACCGCGTTGCGCAGTTCTTTTTGACAGCTGGAAGCGAGGTGGAGTGATGGCGCAAAGATTGAGTGAGGAAGCCCTGGCAGAAGTTCTTCCCTCGCTGCCCGGTTGGGCGGTGGAGGGCGGCGCTCTGGTACGCACCTTTATATTTACGGATTTCGCGAGCGCAATCAGGTTTGTCAGCCAGGTTGCTGACGATGCCGAGCAGCAGCAGCACCATCCCGACATCGACGTGCGCTATAACCGGGTTCGCTTGGCGCTGGTAAGTCATGATATGGGTGGGCTGACGAGCAAGGACCTGAAAGCAGCAAAAAAGGCGGACGCGAATGCACGGCAGCTGCTCGGGCCTGCAAGCTAAAGCGGGCGTTACTCCTCGTATGGCGACCAGCCAGGCTCAGATTGCAGTTGGTCGGCAGCTTGTTTTTCCAGCTGCAGGCGAATGCCGGCGAGCGTGCGCCGGTTCCAGAGTGCGACCGCGATACCGCCGAAGACCGCCGAGGAGACCAGCAGCAGGCGGGAGCGCCACTCCTTCCTGCCAAGCCGCTTGACATCACTCTTGACAAGAGACCCCTCAGTGTCGCTTAATACGGTCTTTGGGGAGAGTTGCTTCCGGGCAGATGGCAAGATGCGCATCAGTCCTCACCAGCCGCGGAGGACTTCGGATCATCTTTTCTCAAATTCTGTTGGTTTCTTTGCAACATTTTCTCTCGAAGTGCGTCTATTGTAGTAGAGCAGAAAATGATTGGATGTCCGATACTGGATGCTCCGGTGTGGTGGTTGAGAGAGTCTCCCGCCTATCGGTTAAGTTTATAAGTTGCGTCACTGGCCTCCCGGCACGGACAAATTACCGTTCGTGCCGCTTTTTTTGCTCCGGGTGGTCAGCCTAGGGAAAAGTTCATACACTCGTCTCAGGAGACCGAGCAATGAAGCGAATCCTCATGAGCGCGGCACTTGCCCTGTTAACGGCCGCCGCCTATGGACAGTGGTCCAACCCCGCGGATGACGTCCCGGCGTACCACACCCAGGCTCCAGCTCGGGTGACGGTGCTTCCCGCGATCTTGACCCCTGCCCAACTCAAGCAGCAAAACTTCACGCTACCATGGCAAGCGAAGGTCTATCAGGATGCCGCCAAGTTCCCGCGTGTGCTGTATCAGCTACCATGTAACTGCCGTTGTGACAAAGCCCTCGGCCATACCAGCCTGCACAGCTGCTTCTCTGGCACGCACGGAGCAGTCTGCTCCACCTGCGCCCAGGAAGGCGTATATGCCTACCAGATGACCAAGCAGGGTAAGACGCCCAAGCAGATCCGCGACGGAATCGCGCATCGGGAGTACGAAAAGATCGACTTGAACGCCTTGAGCTAAGGCGCGAGACGCGCTCTGCTGCGGCCTAATTCACATAGGGCCTGATCTATGTGGGCTCGTTCTATGCAATCGCCCGCAGAGCGCGTTCTGGTAGGGTTCCTTCCTCGGCAGAAGCGAGGGCCACCCTGAAAGCAGTACCACTCTTCCCCGGGTGTACGCTGCTTTTGTAGCAGATCCGCCCACCATGCTTTTCCACTAGCGACTTGACCACCCAAAGACCTAGGCCATTGCCGGTGTCCGGTTTGTTGGTTGCGAAAGGTTGAAAGAGCTGCGGGCGGAAGTGCATTGGGATGCCGTGGCCTGTGTCTGCGATTACGATGTGCACTCTCTCGCCCCGGATCCGTACGCGAATGCACAACCAGCCTTGCATTGGGGAGGCGTCGATCGCATTCGCGAGGAGGTTGGTAAGCACCTGCAGGATTTCGCCTTCACGCACAGAGGAAAAAGCGCGCTCCGGCAACTCTCGCCGGAGACGGAGATTCTTCTCCCTGATCCGGCCATCGTGCATGCGGAGTGCTGATTCGATCAGTTGCACCAAGTCGACCGTCTTGCGATGCGCGGTCTCCCGGTAGAAGGTGAGCGTCTGCCGCGCGATGGTACGCACTCGCCCAAGCTGCTCTTCAATCATGCTCAGACATCTCTGTGTGCTACCGAGGTCATTCTCTTTCAGGCGCGCAAGATAAACCAGGTTGCTGATCGCCTCAAGCGGATTGGTGATTTCATGCATTACGGACGCCGCGAACTGACCAGCTGTGGCTCTGCGTTCAGCCCGTCTTAGAGCTTCTTCGGTCTGAGCCAGTCGCGTCTCGATCTGCATGCAATCATGGGAAATTTGGCGCACCTGACCTTGTCTCGATACTGATCCCATTCGTGAAAGTGGGATTGTAAAAGGTAGGAGACCTTGTGGGAGCGGGTGGTTGCTCCTCGTTACGATTCGGTGACGGAGTTGATCAATATCGTATTGTGCGAGCGTTAGCGATTGCCAGAGAGGTGATGAGCAGAGAGGCATTGCGGCAATTCTTTGCACATAGCAAATAGTATGCGCACTGCCGCACGCATGGCCCAACGCAAGTAGCCAAGCCTGCCGCTCGGCTGCGCACAGAGAAACCGCGCCTGAGGCTTACGCGTCCTTCGCCTTCTTCACCGCTGCCGTAAGAGCTGGCACAACTTCAAACAGATCCCCGACAATCCCATAATCCGCTACCTCGAAAATTGGCGCCATTTCGTCCTTGTTGATGGCGACGATCGACTTTGCACCCTTCATGCCGACGAGGTGCTGAATGGCGCCAGAGATCCCCAGAGCGAGGTAGAGTTTGGGCGAGACTGTCTGCCCCGAACTGCCGACCTGGCGCTCCATGGGAAGCCAACCGTTGTCGCAGATGGGCCGCGACGCGCCGAGCTCCGCCCCGAGAACTGCCGCCAGATCTTCCGCTATGGAGAGGTTCTCCTTTTCCTTGATGCCACGGCCAACCGAGACGATGATGGCCGCAGAGCCCAGATCGACAGTCTGCGCGGACTCGCGATACGGAGGCTCAGGCTTGTTGCGAATCTGCGATGCGTCGAGCTCAACCGGCACGGACTTCACCTCAGTGGAACCGGCCTCCAATGTGTCAGCGCGAAAGGCTCCGGCCTGCACAGAGACAAAGCACGGACCTGCCCCCATATGGCGATAGTCTGCGTTGAGTTTGCCCTGGAGCAGCTGGCGAACGAAGGCAGGCTCCTTGCCCTCCAGATGAAAGCCAATGGTGTCGGCGATCAGAACCTCGCCAAAGCGCGTGGCCAGCTTGGGCGCGAAGTCGCGTACCTGGTAGGTATGCGGGAAGAGCACGAAGGCCGGCTCGACTTTGCGGACCAATTGCTCGAGTGCGGCAGTGTAGCCATCCGCGGTGTAGTCCTTGAGTAGAGGGTGCGTGATGGTGAAAGCTTCAGCTGCCTTCTTTGCTCCCAACTCCGGCAAGAGGCTCTGGAGGTCGTCTCCCACCACGGCGCAGGCGAGTGTTTGATTGAGAGCCGTGGCGAGCTGCTGCCCGGCCGCGAGTGTCTCCCAGGACATGCGGTTCCACGCGCCGCCGCGCTGCTCGAGAACTACCAGAACTCCGCTCATAGAACGCGCACCTCAAACTTCAGTTTTTCAACCAGCGTAGCTGCTGCTTCTGCCGGAGAGCCGCCGATCATCTGCGTCTCCTTTTTCTTTTCAGGCATGTAGATACTCCCGATGGAGACCGACTGCGCTGCGGCGGGCGCGAGCTCGTCTGCTGCGAGGCTCTTCACTTCTTTGGTCTTGGCCTTCTTGATGCCCATCAGGGTGGCGTAACGCAGCTTGGAGATGCCGGACTGAATGGTCAGTAGTGCGGGCAGCGGGATCTCGATGTGCTGGAACCAGCCGTCTTCCAGTTCCCTCTTCACGCGGATACCGGTGTCGGTCTTCTCCACCTGCATGATGATGGTGGCGTGCGGGATGCCGAGCAGTTCGGCCATAACTACGCCGGTTTGTCCCAGCCCAAGGTCGTCCGATTGCAGGCCGGTAAGAATCAGGTCGGGGCTCTCCGATTGCACAGCCGCGGCCAGCAGGCGCGCGATGCCGAGCGTGTCATAGGCCTGCAGGTTGTCGCATTCGATGTGAATGGCGCGATCGGCACCCTTGGCCAGAGCCTCACGTATGGTGCGCGCCACCCGCTCCGGTCCAGCGCAGAGAGCGACCACTTCCCCACCGTGCTGCTCTTTCAGTTGCAGAGCCTCTTCGAGCGCATAGGCATCCGGCTCATTGATCTCAAAGTCGAGATCGTCTTCCTCGATCCACGTGCCGTCGCCGTCGATGCGAACAGCGGTATCACGGACCGGCACCTGCTTGATTGCAACTATGATCTTCATCTCTGAATTCTTCCACCTATGATTATTGGATCACGGTTGCGGTCTTTTCCGGCAGCGACATAGCCGTGATCTGTGCGATGTCCAGTAACTTGGGCGGCGTCGCACTGATGCCGGAGAGTGCATCGCCCAGCATGGTCTTGCAGAAGGGACAGGCAGCGCCAACGATGATCGCGCCAGTATCGGTAAGCTCCTGGGCGCGCGCGTGACTGATGCGCTCTCCCTTTTCCTCGCCGAGAAAGACGAGTCCGCCGCCGGCCCCGCAGCAGAAGCTGCGCTCGCGGGCACGAGGTGGATCGATCACCGTACCCGCAAGCGCCAGGACTTCGCGCGGCTGGTCGTAGATGTTCTGGTAGCGGCCAAGGTAGCAGGGGTCGTGATAGACGATGGTCTCTCCATTCGATTTTTTCGGCAGCCGGTCCTGATGGCGCGCCATGAACTCGCTGTGGTGCTCAATCTCGGGCGAGACCCCATACGCCTTCCAGTCCGTTGCGATGGTGCGGACACAGTGGGGGCAGATGGCGACGATCTTCTGCACTTTGTTCTTCTTGAAGATTTCGAGGTTGTCCTCGACGAGTTGCTGAAAGACGAGATCGTTGCCAAGACGGCGTGCAGGATCTCCAGTGCACTTCTCTTTCTTCAGGACGCCGAAGCTGGTGCCGAGGTGCTCCATCACGCGCGCAAACGATGTGATGATCTCGCGGCCTTGGGGATCGTAACCGCCCATACAGCCAAGCCAGAGGCAGTACTCCTGGGTGCCGTCGAAGATGGGAAACGCCTGCTTCGCGATGAACTTGTCGCGGTCGGTGGCGCTCATGCCCAGTGCGTTACCGTTACGCTCCAACGCGCGGAAGAGCTTGCTGCCGTACTCGTCTTCCCACGCACCGGTGTTTACCGCGCCGCGACGCATGCCGATGATCACAGGCAGGTGCTCAATGCCGACCGGACACTGATATTCGCAGGAGCCGCAGGTGGTGCACTGAAAGATCGCCTCTTGCGAGTTATACGTGCCGAGCAGCGGCTCTTCGGAAGTGGGTCCCAGGTCGTTGAGGTAATCGCGCACACCCAGGATGACCTCTTTCGGATTGAGAATTTTGCCGGTGTTGGTCGCGGGACAATGCTCGGTGCATCGTCCGCACTCGACGCACGAGTAGGCCTGCAAGGCGACGAGTTGGGTGATGTCTTTGCCGGCAACCAGTCCGAAGTCTTCATCGCTGGCCAGTGGCGGAATTTGGCTGAAGCCTCCACGCGAAAGGAAGACTGTCGCGGGACTGAGCACGAGGTGCAGATGTTTGGTGTGCGGGATGAGCGGAAGAAAGACCAGCAGGGCGAGTGTGTGGGTCCACCAGTCTGCCTTAGCAGCAACGCTTGTGGGGTCCAGCGAGAAGGCGGCCAGGTACGTCACCATCAGGACAAAGATCAAGAAAGCGATGAAGACCGATTCCCAGGAAACCTTTCTGCCCAGCCAGATAGGACGAACAAAGGCTCTGCGCACGAAGAGCCCGAAGATCGAGATGGCGACCAGCAGCGCGAAGATGCCGGCGAAGGTAAAGTAGAAGCCGCCGATCCAGCTGCCAGCGGGCAAAAAGGCAAGGCCCACGCCAGATGCGAGGTGATTGAGCGACACGAGAGCGAAGGCACAAAAGCCCCAGAAGACAAAAGCATGGGCGAGACCTGGCAGCGGGCGTTCCTTGATCACCTTCGCCTGACACATGACCTCCCAGACGAAGTCCCAGACACGCTTGCCGATGGGGTGTAAGGAGAAATCAGTGTCTTTTTTTGCGGCGGTAATCCGGCCCAGCACCTTGCCAAAGCGCATCCAGAAAAGCGCCAGCGAGACGATGAGCAGCACGACAAATAGCAGCTTCTCCCATAGAGCCGACGAGGGTGGCTCAGAGAAGTGCAGGGAGACGAGATGCAACGCTAGGGGCTGCGCATAGCCTGGAGCAGACATGCCTGTTCTTTTTCCTCGTTGAATCGTCACTGCGAACAGAACCGAGGGACGACACCAGGGCTTGTAGGATTTGCCGGACCGGCGAGCAAGACAGCAACCAGTGAACGTACTACCAACAGTCGGCGCGAGTCAAGAAGCACTGACAAGGCGTGCGCTGTCATTTGATGCGACGCAGTGCATTGCGTGGAGAGCACGACTAGTGCCTAGCGGACAAAGAGCAGATACGCGGCTAGGCTGAGTCCGATTGCGGACAAGAGGACCGCAAGAGCGACGGCGATGTGAGATGGACGAGCCGGGACAGTTTCGCCAGAACGTAGCAGCTTCACCGTCCGCACGTGCTGCGCCGTCGCGCCCGCTTCGACCAGAACGCCGAGAACGACCAGCGCGATCCCCAACCATAGCGAGAGCCCAGTCCCCTGCTGCGTCGCGCCTCCCGCGTTCCGCTGCAGCTCGCGCAGGAAGAGCCCAAAGCGCGAGACAACGAAGCCAAAGCCCATCAGTGCGAGGCCAGTGCGTATCCACGCGAGGTAGGTACGTTCGGCTGCGAATAGGACCCGAGGATCGGCTTCAGACGGCATGATCAGCTTCGGGTGGCATTTTGCTCGACCAGAGCCCGGTAGAGTGCTATGGTTTCGTCTGCAATGGCCGTCCAGGAGAACGTCTCTTCCACACGCCGCCGGCCTGCTGCGCCAAATTCCCGGCACTTCGCTTCATCTGCGAGCAGCTCGGAGAGCCTGCTGGCCAGGTCGCGCGCGAAGCGCTCCGGATCGACGGGAAACCCGGTGAGGGGGTCCGGCGCGAAGGGCACCAGGTATCCCGTTTCGTCATCTACCACCACCTCCAGGATGCCGCCTGTTGCACTCGCAACCACGGGAACGCGGCAGGCCATCGCTTCCAAATTGATGATGCCAAACGGCTCGTATACGGAAGGGCAGCAGAAGACGCGCGCATTGCTGTAGAGCTCAATCGTCTCTGGTTTTGTGACCATCTTCTCGATCCAGATCACGTGCGAATTGTGCGCGCGCGCCTCTTCTACTTTGGCCCGCATCTCGGCGGCGATTTCGGGTGTATCCGGGGCTCCGGCACACAGCACCACCTGCGTATTCGGGGGAAGATAGCGGATGGCATCCACCAGGTGCGTTACGCCCTTCTGCCGCGTAATCCGTCCGACGAACAGCACATAAGGCTGCCTTGGGTCGATGCCATACGTCGCGAGAGCCGTTGCTGACGAGGTCTGCTGATACTCGGCAAGATCGATGCCGTTATAGATCACGTGGACGCGTTCAGCGGGAACGCCATATGCGCGCAGCACGTCGGCCTTGGTGCCGTGAGAGACAGCGATGATTGCGTCGGCATCGAGGATCGCGGTCTGCTCCATCCATGAACTCATAGCGTAGCCGCTGCCAAGTTGCTCGGCTTTCCACGCACGCAGCGGTTCCAGGCTATGGGTTGTGAGCACGAACGGAATCTTATAGAGCTTCTTCGCGAGAAAGCCGGCCATCGCTGCATACCACGTATGCGTGTGCGCAACATCGATGTTGGTCAGGTTCTTTACCTGCGTCAGGTTCAGGCTCAAGGCCTCGAGCGCGCCTTTGAACTTCCCTTGAGTGCCTTCAGTGATCTCGCTCCACGGTTCATTGCCGTGCACATGGAGATGATCTGCATCCACGTGCTGCTCGCCCCAGCAGTAGACGTCGACATCGATCTTCTTCGCCAGCTCGCGGCTGAGATAGTCGACATGGACCCCGGCGCCCCCATAGATGTGGGGAGGGTACTCGCGCGTGAAGAGTCCTACTCGCAAAGGCTGGTCTCCGTGCTGGTTTCCATAGTAGAGCTGATGTTCTGCTAAGCGAACCCTTTATACCAGACGAGAGCCGGGTCGTTTAGAGGTTCGATCCCCGGCGGTCTGCGTGGATCTACCTCAGTTGGAGAGAATCTAAGCAGCGCTTGTGCAATACTGCTCGCGACCTTCATCTGCTCCACCGGTGGGCCGGCTATGCTTCTCGAAAAACTCCGCTCAGACGTCCTCGAGGCTAACCTTGAGCTGGTGCGCCGTGGACTGATCCTCTACACCTTCGGCAATGCCAGCGGCATTGATCGCGAACAGGGGCTCGTGGCGATCAAGCCGAGCGGGGTGCCTTACGAAAAACTAATGCCAGAAGACATGGTCATCACGGATCTTGACGGTACGCTCGTTGAATCGAAGCTGAAGCCCTCATCGGACCTACTTACGCATCTGCTGCTCTATCGTGAGTTCGCGGAGATCGGCGGCGTCGTCCACACGCACTCCGAATACGCAACCGCGTGGGCGCAAGCCGGCAGAGCTATCCCGCCGTATGGCACTACGCACGCGGATTATTTCTACGGGCCGGTTCCGGTGACCGAAGAGCTCACCCCGGAAGAGATTGCCGGCGACTATGTTTTCAATACGGGCGCCGCGATCGTCCGGCGTTTTCACGAGGCGCAACCAAAGGTCGATCCGCTGGCCACGCCCGCGGTGCTGGTCGCCGGTCACGCGCCGTTTTGCTGGGGCCGCACGCCAGCCGACGCCGCCCACAATGCCGTGGTGTTGGAGTCCGTGGCACGCATGGCATACTTCACCTCCACCCTGAATGCACAGTGCCCGGCCGTCTCCCAACACCTGCTCGACCGGCACTACTTCCGCAAGCATGGCGCGAACAAGACCTATGGACAGTAGCTTCCGTCATGAGCCGATGCCAATCCTCCCTATCTGCACACCAGGAAAATGGTCTAATGCGGACGATCTCTCATTCTTTCTTTAGCGACTTCCAGGGCCCGGTGGACCCAGACTCATGCTGATAGCGACATTTGCGGCAGACCAGTTGGCGCGGCTGGACTCGGTAGACGTTCTGGTGATTGCGATCTACTTTGCGATCGTGATCTTTATCGGCTTTTACTTAAAAGGCTCTTCCAACACCAGCGAAGAGTTCTTCATGGCCGGCCGCGAGATGACGGCGTGGATCGCCGGACTGAGCTTCGTCTCCGCGAACCTGGGCTCGCTCGAACTGATGGGTTGGGCCGCGGCGGCCTACCAGTACGGCATTCTGGCGACGCATTGGTACTGGATTGGCGCGATTCCCGCGATGCTCTTTCTCGGCATTGTGATGATGCCGTTCTACTACATCTCGAAGACGCACTCGGTCCCCGGCTACCTGCACCTGCGCTTTGGCGACGGCACGCGTGCACTCTCCGCGATTTCGTTTGCAGCCATGACGGTGTTGATGAGCGGCATCAATATGTACTCAATGGCGCTGGTCATGAAGGTGGTGCTGGGCTGGAACCTGAACTTCTCCATCTGGGTTTCGTCCGTGACGGTCGCGGTCTACGTGATGCTCGGTGGCCTCCGCTCGGCCATCTTCAATGAGGTGCTGCAATTTATCCTGATCTGGGTGGGCGCGGCGATCGTGCCGATCCTCGGGCTCATCGAAGTAGGCGGTTACACCAACCTGCGCCACCAGATCGCGACCAACCTCGGCCGCACCGACTACGTGCACCTGTGGTCTACGCTGGGCCACTTCAATACCAATCCGATGGGTGTGAACTGGGCGGGTATCGTTTTCGGTCTGGGCTTCGTCGTTGCCTTCGGTTACTGGACCACCGACTTTCTCGTTGTCCAGCGCGTGCTGGCGGCAGACAACCTGCGCTCCGCGCGCATGGCTCCCATCATCGGCGCTGCCTTCAAGATGGCTGTGCCGTTCATCGTCATTCTTCCCGGGCTGCTGGCACTCTCCGTGCTTCCCTTTCACCTGGTTGGCGAGGGACAAGCAGTCGCGCAGCATCTGCACAGCTACAACGAAGTGCTGCCGCTGATGCTGGTGCGCTACTGCGGACCGGGCCTGCTCGGTCTCGGCGTTACCGCGCTGATCGCTGGCTTTATGAGCGGCATGGCTGGAAACGTCAGCGCCTTCTCAACCGTCTGGACCTACGACATCTATGGCGCCTTCCTGAACAAAAAGGCGACCGACAAGCACTACGTTGCGATGGGCCGCTGGTGCACCCTGATCGGCGTGCTGATCTCGATTGGCACCGCCTACCTGGTGCAGAACGCGCCCTCGATTATGGACTACGTGCAGGCGCTGTTCTCCTTCTTCATTGCGCCACTGTTCGGGACCGTGATTCTCGGGATGTTATGGAAACGCGCCACCAAGCAGGGTGGATTCTGGGGACTGCTGGCCGGCACCGCGACCTCAATCAGTCTGTGGGCGTGGGTGCGCCTCGATCATTCAGCCCTGCGCTACGTCGCGCTCTCGCCGGATGCCAAGGACATGGCTGAGAACATCTACCGCGCGCTCTGGTCGTGGATTGTATGTGTGCTCGTTACTGTGGCAATTAGCCTAATGACACGACCGCGTCCCGTAAGCGAACTCGGCGGCCTAGTCTATGGCGTCGTGCCGCTGCCCAAGGAAGACGCGGAACACTGGCACCAGCGGCCAATCGTCTGGGCTGGCGTCGTGCTGGTGATCTTCATCGCATTGAACATTATTTTCTGGTAGAAGGAGGACACCGTGCGCGCAACAATGTCTATCTGGTTCTTCGCAGGTATCATGCTGCTGGCGTACGGCATCGTCATTCTCACCGCGGGCTTGTGGGAGTTGGGACACCCGCTCGCCCATCCGCCGGTACTCGCCAGCCTCCATGCGCCGATCTGGTGGGGAGCGCTGCTCGCCGTCGCCGGCCTGGCCTACAGTGTCAAGTTCTGGCCGCGGCGCTAGGGCCATGTTAAGCGCTGCGTGCACAGGCACAATACTCATGAACAAAGGATTTTGAATATGCCAAAGCAAATGACCTTCGGCCTTATCGTTGGCAACCGCGGCTTCTTCCCCGACCACCTCGCGAAAGAAGGCCGCGATGAGATGATCGCCGTGCTCCAGGCCGCGAACGTGCGCGTGATTGCGCTCACTCCGGACGAATCAAAATTCGGCGCCGTTGAGACGCCGACTGAAGCGCGCCGCTGTGCTGACCTCTTCCGCAAACATCGCGATGAGATCGACGGCATCATCATCACGCTGCCAAACTTCGGCGAGGAGCGCGGCCTGGTCGACGCGATACGTTACTCCACGTTGAAGGTTCCGGTGCTGGTGCAAGCCACGCCCGACCGCACCGATGACATGAAGATCTCCGACCGCCGCGATAGCTTCTGCGGCAAGATGTCGGCCTGCAACAACCTGCGTCAGTATGGCGTCCCGTACTCCATCACGACCGAGCACACGGAGTCCCCTCGCTCCGAACTCTTCGCGAATGACCTCGCCTGGTTCAAGGCAGTCTGTCGTGTGGTGCGCGGCTTCACCAACCTGCGCGTGGGTGCGATCGGTGCGCGGCCCGCGGCCTTCAACACGGTGCGCTACTCGGAAAAGCTGCTGGAGCACGCCGGCATCTCGGTCGAGCCAATCGACTTATCGGAGATCCTCGGCCGCATCGGACGCCTGCCGGACAACAACGATGCCGTGCAGACTAAGCTCGCCTCCATCAAGGGCTACGTTTCGACCGGCAGCGTGCCGGAGACCGCGCTAATAAAGATGTCCAAGCTCGGCACCGTGATCGAGGGATGGATGAAGGAGACCTACTGCACCGTCTCGGCGATCCAGTGCTGGACCTCACTTGAAGAAAATTTCGGCGTCGTTCCCTGCACCGTGATGAGCATGATGAGCGAGAACCTCTTCGCCTCTGCCTGCGAAGTCGACGTCTGCGGCGTGCTTGGCATGCACGCCCTCGCGCTCGCCTCTGAGACACCGAGTGCGCTGCTCGACTGGAACAACAACTATGGCAGCGATCCGAACAAGTGCGTCTGCTTCCACTGCGCCAACCTGCCCAAGCATTTCTTCGCGGACATGATCATGGACTTCCAGGCCATCATCGCCGGCACCGTAGGCAAGGAGAACACCTTCGGCACCTGCGTCGGTCGCGTCAAGACCGGCGCCATGAGCTTTGCCCGTTTCTCGACCGACGACCTCCATGGCCGGATACGCGGCTATGTCGGCGAAGGTCAATTCACCAACGATCCGCTGGAGACCTTTGGCGGCGCGGGCGTCGTCGAGATTCCGCATCTGCAGAAGCTGCTTCGCCTGATCTGCACGCAAGGCTTCGAACACCACGTCGCGGCCAACTTCTCGCAGACTGCGAGCGCGGTGCATGAAGCAACAATCCGCTATCTGGGTTGGGATATGTACTTCCACAACGACCCGAACGAGTAAATACGTCGGGAGTACGAGCAGGAAATTGGCTATTGTTGCAGGAGTAGATTTTGGAACACTGAATATCCGTCACGCTGCTGGATAGGGCCCACGGCGAGAACGGGCGAACCCGCCGTCGGCTTGGAACCGTGATCTGTTGAAGACCGTGTCCACTCATCGGCCGGAGTTCTTATTCGCAACTAAGACTGCGACTTTTACTTGCTTAATCGGCAAGCGCCAATGTGAGCCCTTTCGCCGACCTCCGCTCCATGGTGATCGCGGCGCAGTTCTGCAAGATCCAGTCGGCCCCAGCGTCCTTCAGCTCTGTCTCAACGGTCGTCGTTCGAAAGGCGATCACACGCGCCCCCGCCGACTTGCCGGAACGGATGCCGGCCGGCACATCTTCCACCACGATGCACTCCGCTCCGGCTAAGCCAAGCGCGGCGGCGCCTTTCAGATACGGCTCTGGATGCGGCTTGCCGTGCGTGATCTCGGTTGAAGTGATAAAGTGCTCGGGAATCGGCAGACCGGCAGCTCGAATGCGGACCTCAGCAAGCGGTCGCGTGCACGAGGTCACGATCGCCCACGCATCCCGTGGAAGCGCGGCGAGCAGCGCACTCGCGCCGGGCAAGGGAACGACGTCCTCCAGGTCCTCCATCTCGCACCGCTCGATCACCTTGTTCTCCGCCTCATGATCCGCATTGGGCAATAGATCGCGAAGCGTCGAGATACTTGGCCGTCCGTGAGTTCGGCGCACTACCTCCTCCGGGTCGAAGCCGTGCTCGATCGCCCAGCGCTTCCACACACGTTCTACCGCCGGGATCGAGTTGATGAGTACCCCGTCCATGTCGAACAACAAGGCTTTGGCCGTCACTGTCTGCATTGTTTCTATGCTACCGGAGTCGTGCACTGCGGTGGCCCGGATGGTCGAATCCTGCTCTGCACCATATGTTTGCACCCGTAGAAGGGTGACGTACCATGAGGGGATCGATGCTTCCGCTCGCTCCAGGCCGGCCCCGCACTCGACAGCGCATCTTCCAGTTTGCGATATCTTTGCTCATGGCTTGTCTCCCGGCACGCCCCGCGAATGCGCAGTCCACTGCGCTCGAACCGGTGGAACTGAGCACGGCGCGGAATCTTCTCTCGCAAAACAAACTGGCCGAGGCCGAACAAACGCTGCGGAGTTATCTCGCCTCACACCTGGCCGAGGCCAACGCTCGCTATCTACTCGCCTTCACCCTCTTTCGCGAGAACAAGCCGGGAGAGTCGCTCGCCGAATACACGCACGCAGCGCAATTGCAGACGCCCACTCCGGAAGAGTTGCGCCATGTCGCGCTGGATTACGTGCTCATGAACGACTACGCCGACGCAGAGAAGTGGCTGACCCGCGTTGTGACGGCCGCTCCCAACGATGGCGAGAGCTGGTACGATCTGGGCCGCGTGAAGGCGACGGAGAACCGCTTCAGCGAAGCCGTGGAATGCTTCAACAAAGCGCTCGCTCTCACCCCTCACCTCGTAAAGGCAGAGAACAACCTTGGCATTGCCTATGCAGGCCTGAACCGATTAGACGACGCAGCCGCCGCTTACCGTCTGGCGATCGCCTGGCAACAAGACACCGCGGAACCCAGCGAACAGCCCTTCCTGAATCTGGGAACGCTCCTCGTCGATCGCGGCCAATTGACGGAAGCGCTGCCCCTGCTGCGTCGCGCGCAGGCGATTGCGCCCGGAGACGCGAAGATCCATGAGCAGCTTGGCCGCTTGTACCTGCGCCAGGACAACCTGGCCCAGGCCCAGCGCGAGCTGGAACAAGCCACCGTGGCTGTACCAGATAGGGCGGCGCTCCACTTTCAGCTGGGGCAGGTGTACCGCAAAGAAGGTTTCGCGGAGAAGGCCAAGGCGGAGTTTAGCCGCGCGGCCGCTCTGGATGCCACACATTCCGCGCCGGAGACGCATTAAATTTAGACACGTGTAAGCTACTGTGCCGGTGGCGTAAGCCGCAACCGCCCGGCCTCTGTCTTATTCTGCTCATCGGCCATCTGTGCCGCCTGGGCCAGTTCGCGTGCGGAGTCAGCCTTCTGCCCCAGCCGCGCCAGCGTGAGTCCAAGATAGTAGTGGGCCGGCTGATACTCCGGTGCGGTGCCGACCGCCTGCGCCAGAAACGCGCGCGCACGCTCGTACTCTTTCTGCCGGAAGAGCGCGATGCCGGTACCGGTCAGCGCGCCGCCATGGTGCGGATTGCCCGCCAGGGTTTTGCGGAACTCCACGATGGCCTCAGGATACTGCCCCGCATCAAGCGCGATCTGTCCCAGCTGAAACTGAGACTCCGTCTGGACCGGCTTGAGCTCGAGCGAGCGCTGGAACTCCGTCTTGGCCTCAGCCGGGCTTTGCTTCATCTGCAGAATGCGGCCCATCCCGTAGTGTGCCGTGGCGTCGTCAGGCCGGAGCTGCAGATAGGCGTGCATCGCCTTCTCCGCCAACGCCAGCTGCCCCAGGTCCAGCTTGACGCGCGCAACGGCATACAGCGTCTGCGGATCGCTCGGCCCCAGCTGCTGCAAGTGGGCCAGCGTCGCATCGGCATCGCGATAGAGGTGCATCTCGTCCTCGAGAACGCCGAGGTCGAAGAGCACTTTCGGGCTCTCCGGCACCAGCCGTTGCGCCCGCAGCAGGTCCGCAAGCGCAGTGTCGTTGTCGCGCTGGGCTCGCGCGGTCAATGCCAGGCGTTCGGACGCCCTGACCTCCCCCTCCTGAGCGGCCTTGTCCTCTGGATGGGCCTGCAGCGCGCGCTCGTATTGGTCGCGGGCCTCGCTATACTTGCCGGCTTCCATCAACGCGGCTGCATCCGGAGGCGCCGAGCGTTGGGTCTGTTGCGGCTGTAGCTGTTGCGGAAGGGGCATGAGCAAGACGCTCAGCGCAAGGTGAAGCAGCATGGCGGTTCCCGATACGTAACCCGTGGATTGTACCAAGACGAGTTCCCTTGCTCCCTACTCAGACCCGCCGTCCTCCTTGATCATCGCTTGATAGCAGGCGGATCACTCTTTGGTAAACTTGAGTTCACCCAGAGGCCAAGCACCTGCATGTCAACCACCCGGAGCCACGCTCCTTCGACTCCCAACCAAGGCGCGCGTCCCAGCACACCTCAGCGAACCGGCGCGGCTCACCGACGGGGCACGGCCCTTGCGATCGCCGCGCTGGTTGTCGTCCTGGGCACTCTCTTTTTCCTGCAGGTGCGTCACTTCTTCCCGTTTATCACGGATGACGCCTTTATCTCCCTGCGGTACAGCGAGCGGCTGTTGCAGGGCAAGGGCCTCACCTGGAATGACATGCACCCGGTCGAGGGCTATACCAACCTCTTGTGGGTTCTGGCCTGTGCTGGTCTTGGAGGGCTCGGACTCAGCCTGCCCTTTGCTGCGCAGTTCCTCGGGATCGTCTGCACCGTTTTCGGCATAGCCGCGGTGGCTGCTCAGGCATTTCGCGATTACCCGATCAAGATCCGCTTCCTCGCTGCCCTGTTCGGGTGCGGCGCTCTTGTTCTCAGCGGCCCCGTCGACGTATGGGCACAGGGTGGCCTGGAGCAGCCGATGTTAGCGGCGCTACTCGCCTGGGCTGCGTACTTCGGCATGCGCTGGGTCTCGACCTCGAAACCGAACCCCAGGGATACCACCATCATGGGTGTGCTCCTGGGCCTGGCGTGCCTCACCCGCGCCGATGCCGCACTCTTCACCGCGGCCTTTTTCCTGGGCGGCGTTCTGGCAGATGGGCCCCGCGTACGGACTGTTCTCTCCCGCGCCCGCCTGCTCCCCATCCCCATTCTGCTGTGTGTTGGCCAGCTACTCTTCCGCCGTTTTTACTATCACGACTGGCTGCCAAATACCGCCTATGTCAAAGTGGCGTTCACCCTGCACCGCCTCTACACCGGCCTCAGATATGACTTAGTGGGATTTAAGATCGAGGCGTTTTTCTGCCTTCTCGCTTTGATCGGCGCCGCTGCGTTGTGGAAAGCTGGCAAGCAACGCCAGGTTAAGTTCTTGGTCACCATCGTTGTAGTCTGGCTGGTCTATCTGGTAGTGATCGGCGGCGACATCTTCACTGCGGTCCGCCACTTTGTCCCGGCGCTTGCGGTTGCGGCATTCCTGATCTGCGGCTGCGGCTTGCTCACCTTGGGCGCGCCCTTCCGCTTTTCACGCGGGCGCGTCATTGTATTTCTGATCCTGACTGGGCTGGTCGTCACCTCGGACTACTACTGCCGGCAAGAGACCTGGGAGCGACAGGGCAAATCCATCGGACTCTTCCTGAAACAGGCCTTCGGGGACAAGCGCCCGCTGCTCTCCTCCGATGCTGCAGGCGTCGTTCCCTTTTATTCGCAGCTTCCGGCCATCGATCCGCTTGGATTGAACGATTACCACATCTCACGCATGAAGAGTAAGCTGCGTGGCGAGGGCTGGTTGGGCCACGAGCTGGCCGATGGCAAATACGTCATGGACCAGAAACCCGACCTGCTGATATTTAGCAACTTCCATAGTGACATTTACTTCCCGTCCGACACCGAGATCATGCAAGACCCGCGTTTTAAAACCTCTTACCAGAAGGTAAGCTTCGATACTGACCCTCCGGATGCAACGCGTGCGTCGATGTATGTGCGCAGGCTGAACGGACCCCTGGCTATTCAGGAATCGACAAACCGGATCACCGTGCCCGCATACCTCGCCACAACCAATGATGCGAACTCCGTAAAGCTGGTCGATGGTCACGCGCAGCTAGTGCTCCCGCCCGGCGGTAGGGCCACGTTCAAGGACGTCCCTGTGACTGAGGGTCCATGGCAGTTCGACGTGCACAGCAAGGACGCGGCCAATCTTGCTGTCTCTGAGAACAACCCGATCTCAGCCGGAAGCGAGAGCTTCACCGTTCTGAATCACTCTGCCGCGCCAATGCCGGTCGAGAGCATCGACCTCGTGCACAAGTAGTGCTGCCGCAAATAGAAGCAGGTAGGGTTTGATGCGTCGAAAACCTACCTGCTCTATCCTGACTACCTCCTGTAGCCACGCTCGTAGCCATGCATGTAGGCATCGCGATAGATGTCCTTGTACTGCTGGCGGCTCATTCCGCTGTGATTTCCATGGTCCGGAGCATCCTTGAACTGGTCATCGTGCGTCGGGCGGAAGCTGTGCCCGGTTTCCATATCCTTACGTCCGTCCACCCAACCATCGTGGTATCCCCACCGGCTTGCCCGATTCGCGGTTGCCTCGCCATCGTGATAGTACAAGCCGTATCCGGGGTCGGGCGGCGGCAGCGGCTCTCGCGGCCCATACTGAGCCACTGCCATTCCGGCACCAGCTAACATCAGCCCAGCCGCAGTAAGCATTGCGCGGGGTGTAACGACAGCGCCATGAGTGCAGTCTCCCTACTTGCCGTGTCTCCCTCATCGTCTTCTCCCTTGCCCGTGAACTGCGGCACTCATGACGAATGCGAATGCTGCATACCGTCATCAGCTTGAACGCGAGCGCGAGCGAAAAGTTCTCGCATCTTTTACGGGAGAGCTGGGTTGCTCGCCGTCGGCTAGACCGGCGGTTAGCTCTTGTTAGTGAGGGGCAGCCGAACCGTGAACTCCGTCGCTCCGGGTTGCGACTCCAGATCTACTGCGCCGCCCATCTGCGTCACAACAATGCGACGCACGATCTCAAGGCCGAGCCCGGTCCCGCAACCTGCCTCTTTGGTGGTGAAGAAGGGTTCGAAGACCCGTGCGCGATCCTGCTCCGGAATACCCGGACCGTGATCCAGGATTGCCACGACAAGATGTTCAGGTTCTGCCGTGGTCCGGATGCGAATGGTGCCACCTTCCGGAGAGGCATCGATCGCATTGTCGATCAGGTTTGTCCAAACCTGGTTTAAGCCGGGGCTAGTAACGAGTAGGAGTGGCAGGTTGGGCGCGAAATCCTTCTGCACCGTGATCCCCTTCCCCTTCAGCTTGTGCGCCAGAATTACCAGTGTGCTCTGGATGCTGGTATGCACATTGATGGTCTGCGGCCCGGTTTTGCCCTCATAGGCATACGTTTTTACCGCGAGCACCAGGTCACTCACTCGCGCTAGGCTCTCTTCGATGGTGCTTACCAGCTGCGCGCTGGAGATCAGCGACACAAGCCAATTGAGCATGTCAGAGAGGGCCGCTCCGCTGAACGCATCTCGAGCGCATTCCAGCTGCGCTTGATCGAGTCCTATGGCGATCAGTGTCGGTGACAGTTGCCAGGAATTTTCAACCCCGGCTTCCTCAAGCCACGCCGCCAGCGTCTCTTCGGCATCAGACTGCTCGAGCGTGCCCATAGGCCGGCAACACTTAGCTGAGAGCGCCTGCTCCTGCAATCCCACCATGCATTGCAACTGCTCAGGTGTCTTCGAGGTACGCGCCAGGCTAAGGCTGGTCTGTTGCAACCGGCTCAGATTCTCCCGCATCTGTGACGCAGCGCGGAGGGCCGCGGCTCCGGGATTGTTGAGCTCATGCATTAGGCCTGCGGCAAGCGTTCCCAGTGAAGCGAGCTTTTCGCGATGCAGTGTCTGTGCCTGGTATCCCTGCAACCGGCGTGCGACGTTGCCAAGCACTGCGCCTCTCACCTTGGGGCAGGAGAACATCAGCTGCCAAAACTCTTCTTCGTCGAAGCGGACTAGCCTACTTGCGGCGGTTGCCGTGATCGTATACGCCGAATCCGTTCCTGCGAGAATGGGCAGTTCGCCAAAGGTTTCACCTGTCGTTAGTGTGATGGTCAGCGCCGGCATTCGTTCGTGCAGGCCATGCTCGCTCTTCACCAGCCGCGCTTCGCCCTCCAGTAGAGCCCAAAACGCGCGCTGGGTGCCATCCGAGGAGAAGATCACCGCACCCGCCGGCGCATGCACCACCTGCAGCGGTCCGAGGCACCCCAGAGTGTTTTCGCTCAGTTCTGCAAAAACAGCGAGCTTGACGAGCTCGGCATGTAAGCTAGCCGGCGCTACTCTCTCAATCCGTAATGTTTCGTCGCTCGCGCTCATCTCTCCAACTGCATGCCCCATAACCGGTTCCATTAGAACTGCGCCAGGTACTGGTGAACAAACTGCACGGCTATCGAGCCCTCACCCACCGCGGAAGCTGCCCGTTTTACTGAACCATGCCGTACGTCGCCTGCCGCAAAGATTCCCGGCACGCTTGTCTCCAACAGATAAGGATCTCGGTCCGGCTTCCATCCACTGGAAAACCTGGAATCCGTCTTGAGGTCTCGACCGCTTAAAACAAATCCATTCCCATCCCGCAGAATGTCACCCGGCAGCCATCCTGTTTCAGGCGAAGCACCAATCATGATGAATAATCCCGTTGCAGGCACCGTACGCTCGCCGGCTGACCCCCGCACACGTAACTGCTCCAGGTGCCCATCGCCCATCGCTTCAACTACCTCGGAGTTTGTCCAGACCTCTATATTCGATTCACCCGCGATCTGATCGATCAAATATTTCGACATGCCCCTTTCAAGCGATGCCGCACGGACGACCATCACGACTTTCCGCGCGTAGCGCGAGAAATACATGGCTGCCTGCCCCGCTGAGTTCGCCCCGCCTACCAGGAAGACCTGCTCGTCTCTACAACTTTTGGCCTCCGTCAACGCAGCGCCATAGTACACACCCGCTCCTGTTAGCCGTTCAATGCCCGGCGCATTCAAAAGCCGGTAATTCACTCCCGTAGCAATCAGACAAGATTGCGCTGAAATCTCCGGGCCGCTGTTCAGCTGCACGAAGTGGTAGTTTCCCTCGGTGCGGATGTTCGTTGCCCGCTGCACCAGAAACTCAGCGCCGAACCGCGAAGCCTGCTGGTAGGCACGCCGCGCCAGCTCGCTCCCACTCAGCCCCTGTGGGAAGCCGAGATAGTTTTCGATCCGCGAGCTGCTGCCCGCTTGCCCGCCTGGCGCTTCAAACTCAACCACGAGCGTGCGCAATCCTTCCGACGCGCCGTACACAGCTGCGGCCAGTCCAGCCAGGCCCGCCCCGAGCACGACCAGGTCATAGAAGTCGCGCGCCGCCTGCGTGCGCAGGCCGATCCTGCCAGCCAGCTCCGTCTGGTCCGGCTGCGCCAGATATGTGCCATCAGGAAAGAGCACAACTGGCATTTTGCTGCCATCGAGGTGATACGTTTCGAGCAGCTCCCGCGCTTCTTGCGAGTGTTCCGGATCCAACCATAGGTATGGCACGTAATTCTTTGTTAGGAAGTCGCGCACCTGGTGATCACGCAACGAGTAGCGCACGCCCACTACGCGCAGGCCCTCGAACGGAGGCTTATAGCCCGAGGACCATGTCTGCAGCAGATCGTCCAGGATCGGATAGAGCTTCTCTTCGGGAGGGTCCCACGGCTTGGTCAGATAAAAGTGAATCTTGGCCGCATTGATGGCACGGATCGCGGCTTCGGTGTCGGCATAGGCCGTGAGCAGCGCGCGCTTTGCTGCCGGGAATATCTTGATCGTGCGCTCCAGCAACTCCGTGCCCGACATCCCTGGCATTCTCTGATCGGACAGAAAGAGTGCCACGGTGTCATTGCGTTGCTTCAGCTGCTGGCAGGTGTCGAGCGCAGCCTGGCCGGAGGGAGCTCGCAGTATCCGATACGTCGCGCCATACTTGCGGCGCAGGTCCTGCACAATCGCCTCCAGCACACTTATATCGTCATCAATGGCGAGAATTACCGGTTTGCTCATGCCTCTTTAGTGTAGTCCCGGAGTCCGTGACAACTGTATAGCGCGTCCGGAATCAATGCGCTACATATCGGCAACTCTTCGGAAAACATTAGTAACACGTTCGTGGAGTTGTTCAGGAGCGCCGGATAGCTGATCTTTGAAACACGTGAGCCGCAGTGAAGCGGCAGTGGATGTCCAAATCCACACCGTGATGGTTGCAAATATTGAGTGAAGCTTTTAGTTTTCTTGCCGATAGTCTTGGTGGCAGCAGCTCTTCGTAAAGGGTACGTACGATCAGCAGAACTTTGGCCGGGAAATTGGGTTCGCCAAAGTGACGAAAGTTGCGCACGTTGGTTCATCGGATGAACGAGGAAAGAGTTGCGAGGCGCAATGAACAAGATCATTCTGGGTGACAATCAAGCGATCTTCCGAGCCGGCATCGCCAAGGTTTTGGCAAGCGAAGAAGACTTTCGCGTAGCAGCACAATGCGGCGACCTGGCCCGCCTAATACTCGCCATCGATACCTACCGTGCCTCCATTGTGGTCTTCGCCTCCGCACTCAAGCCAGAGATCGAAGATCTGATGACTCGCGTCAAAGGTGCAGGCAGCCGCGCGATCGTGATCGCAGAAAACTCTGAACCGGCCTCCAGCTACACGCAGATCGGTGTGCGCGGTGTGGTTTATCGCAACACTACCGGAGCCGCGCTCGTCGATTGCGTCCACAAAGTTATCCATGGGCTTACCTGCGTGCAGCGTCCCGCAGACGCCGCGCAAAACGATGAAGAGGACTTCGTTGGAGCACGCGTTCGCGATCGCCTCACGCCCAAGGAGATGAAGATCGTCGCTTTGATCGTGCAGGGCTGCAAGAACAAAGAGATCGCACAGCGCCTGGGCACAACCGAACAGGTGATCAAGAACTATCTCCGCAGCGTCTATGACAAGACCGGGGTCTCGGACCGCCTGGAGCTGGCGCTGTTCACGATCCACCATCGCATTCTTGCCGCTGCTGCTGCTGAGGCTGGGAACGGTTTGCAAACCAGCGCCGCCGCCCTGCAGATGCGGAGCGCATAGAACACACGCGGACTAACCAGACCGCGCGCGTACTTAAGAAAGGCCCTTCTAACCAGAAGGGCTTTCTCTTTTATGCGAGAAGAAAACAACAGCAAACAACAGTCAAAAGCAGTTCACTGCTGTCACTGTCTTCCGCTGCAGTCCACTGCTGTCTACCGTTCTCTAGCTCAGCTTCTCTCCCACCGATTTGGCTTGCGTGAAGAGGTAGAGGTAATCCGGCCCTCCAGCCTTGGAGTCCGTGCCCGACATATTGAAGCCGCCAAACGGATGCGCTCCGACCATCGCGCCGGTGCTCTTGCGGTTGAAGTAGAGGTTGCCCACATGGAAGGCACGGCGGGCGTGGTCCAGCTTTTCGCGTGAGGTGGAGTAGACCGAACCAGTCAGGCCGTATTCGGTGTTATTCGCGATCTCCAGCGCGTGCTCAAAGCTGTCGGCCTTGATCACCGCCAGTACCGGCCCGAAGATCTCTTCCTGCGCGATACGGGCCGTAGGGGCAACATCGACGATGACCGTCGGCTCAATATAGTAGCCACCTTCATCGCTCGCGACCCTGTTGCCGCCGGTGAGCAGGCGGCCTTCATGCTTTCCCGCTTCGATATAGCCCAGGATCATCTTCATCGCGCCTTCGCTCACGACCGGACCCATATACGCATTCTTGACCGGATCGCCGACCTTGATCTTGGCGACCCGCGCCTCCAGTCCTTCGAGGAAGGATTCATAGATGGACTCCTCGACAATCGCGCGCGAACACGCCGAACACTTCTGCCCGTTGAAGCCGAAGGCCGAGCTCACCACGCCCTCAACCGCGGCATCGATGTCGCAGTCGGCGCTGACGACGATCGAGTCCTTGCCACCCATTTCAAGCACAGTACGCTTGATCCAGATCTGGCCGGGCTTGGTCTTGGCGGCGCGCTCGTGGATTTCGAGCCCGACATCCTTCGAGCCGGTGAAGGCGATGAATCGCAGCTTCGGGTGCTCGACGATTGCATTGCCGAAGGTGGCGCCGGAGCCGGGGCAGAAGTTGACGACGCCGGGCGGCATCCCGGCCTCTTCGAGCACATCGACGAAGCGCGCCGCGATGGTCGGCGAGTCGCTCGACGGCTTGAGGATGACGGTGTTCCCGCAGACGATGGAGGCGGCGGTCATGCCGGCCATGATCGCGAACGGGAAGTTCCACGGCGGGATGACGGCGCCGACGCCAAGCGGGATGTAGAGGAGTTCGTCGCGCTCACCGGGATACTGGACCGGCGGCGTTGCCGTCGCCAGCCGCAGCGCCTCGCGCGCGTAGAATTCCAGAAAGTCGATGGTCTCGGCGACATCCGCGTCCGCCTCAGCATAGTTCTTGCCGACCTCGTAGGTCAGCCAGGCGCAGAACTCGAACTTGCGCTCGCGGATGATCTCGGCCGCCTTTAGTAGCAAGGATGCGCGCTCTTCCGGCGAGACGTGCTGCCAGCTGCCGAAGGCTTTCAGCGCGGCCACCATAGCCTGCTCGGCGTGTTCCGCCCCGGCCTTCTGGTGGATGCCGACCACCTGCGCGGGGCGAGCGGGATTGATGGAGGTGATCTTACCCTGCGTGCGGAAGCGATCTCCACCGATGATCAGCTCGTATTCATGGCCAAGCATGTCGCCGACGCGGACCAGGGCGTCGCGCATGGCGTGTTCATTTTCCGATTTTGAGAAGTCGACAAAGGGTTCGTTGCGAAAATCGCCCTCGGGCGAGAGCGGCAGGATGACGGTAGAGAGTTCGGCGGTTTGCATAACCGACTAGTTTAACGCAGAAGGCTGTGCCGAGATTTGGCGCACTCGGGTTGTCACTGCTGACGTTACTTCGGTGTGGTCGTTTGTGGCGTAGTTTTGGCAAGTACCCCCCTCCCCCACCCTTTTTGGCTAAAGTCCTGTTTCCATTGTACTTAGCCGGGGGCTAGCGCTGTAAAGTCTTCTTTCTAAAGTAGTTATGGGCAAAGTCCTGCAAACAGAGGACTTAAGTGGCTGATGAGTGGCCCCATGCGCTAGATGTGTCAGCTTTACTTCTAGTGTAGAGAAATGGTGGGGTGACTACGCCATTAGACCGCAGAAACAGCGTCATTGGACCACCAAAGAAACCGAGGACGCCTGGGACGTAGTTCCACTTGTTGCAACCACAGAAATCGTGTAAGTACCCGCTGGGGTAGATGAATTGCCAGGCTGAGCTGGAGTTGGCGCCGAGCCACCGCATCCTGCAAACGTCAAGGTCCCAATGACTGCTGCGGTCATGAAGAACAGCGGAAGGCCGTGCGTGCGTCGAAAATTTGCGAACGCCTGTTGCTTGCGTTTTATCGTCCCGGGGAAGAACAGGATCGCCACCAAGCCAACCAAAGCTCCGGAGGTGCGTACAAGTTTGGCCACACTCTGGCTCTTCTGCTGCGTAGAGATCGTGAGCGAGACACTGCTTGCGCTTCCAGACGACACATTGATAGTCGAAGGCGAGAAGCTGCACGTTGCATAGGGCGGCAGCTTGGAGCAACTAAGAGTCACGGGTCCGCTCAACCCACCAGTGCTGGAAAGAGCTAAGGTGTAGTTTGCTGGCTGCCCGGATTGCACGGTAGCGCTACTCGCACCCGCAGGAAAGGCGATGGCAATCCCTGGGGCAGCGGCTCCCGACCCGCTGAGTGCCGCGCTTTGAGGGCTGTTTGCTGCACTGTCGGTGAGCAGCAAAGAAGCCTGCTTCGCATCGGCACTGGACGGCGTGAAGATGACATTGATTGTGCAGCTCTTGCCAGAAGCCACGCTCTTCCCACAATTATTGGTCTGCGAGAAGCTCGCCGCATCGGCGCCACTGATGGCGACCGCCAGAGACGAGAGCGTGGGGCCGCCCGTATTGGTCAGCGTAAGCTGCTGCGGCGCGGAAGCCGCTCCGACTCGCTGCGTGCCGAAGGCAAGCGTTTTAGGGCTGAGCGTCGCTGTAGCTCCTCCGACGCCTGGTGTAGTCGTTGCGGAACCCGAAACAGGCAAGCTGTAAGTAGGTATCAGGGCACTGGAGGTAAGAGTGAGCGACGTGTTGAAATCGCCGGCTGCTGGCGGCGTGAAGATTACCGAGATGGTGCAGCTTGCATTCTCGCTCAAGGTGCCGACGCAATTGCTGCCGGGAGGAAGCGCAAAGATCGGACTGGAGAGCTGAACGCTGTCGATGGTAAGCGGCACGGTGCCACAGTTGGTGACGGTAAGCGGCGCGGAGCTTGAGGAGCCAACCTGAGCTATGGTGAAGACGTTCGGTGAGAAGCATATGCCTGGCCCGGGCTGCGCGGGATCGATCAGCGCGGCGAAGCCGTAAGTGTAGCTGTAGCCCGGAGGCGGCGGGGTGACAGTCCGCTGGAATGCCGAGGAGGTCGTCGGCATGTCCGATGCGCCTGTCCCGGCAATATGTGCCCGGCCCTGCACGTCAAGCGCTACACCGCTGATCTGAGAGCCCGCCTGCGCTCCATTGAAATAGGTGGAGAACAGGAGTGTATGGATCCCAGAATCGAACTCTGAGACAAAAGCCGAAGAGTTCGAAAGAACCGGGCCTGGCAGAGATTGCAGCGGGTGAACCACCGGCAGTGGAGGAGAGGACAAATCGTATCCTGCTATCCAGACATTTCCAGAGGTGTCCAAGGCGACGCTTTGAATACCCGGGCCCCCGTAGCTCCCCTTTGTCCCGAAGTAGCTGGAATAGAGCAGTTGGCTGGCGTCAGCACTCAGCTTAGCGATGAAGCCCGCTCCCACAGCTGAATCGAAGGCATCCGGGGTAATCGGGTAGTTGATGCCGGCGCCTACCAGAATGACTTCGCGGTTTGAGGTCAATGCCATGCTGTTTGCATGGCCGGTCCCGACGAGCGTCGAGTAGAGTATCGAAGCTCCGTCCGGGGAGATTTTTGTGACGAAAGGTGCATCCCGTGACGGCGAGATCAGCGCGGCTTGGTAGGCGCCCGGCGTAGTTGGCCATGGGGTGGTGTTCGTAAAACCAGTGATGCCGACGGTGCCCGCAAGGTAAGCATTACCAGACAGATCCACCGCGAGACCTGACGGCCCTGTTCCTCCTGTAGCATCCCCAGAGTCCCCAACGATGGCACTATATGCCAGCCTTCCCGTTGGCTGCAGCTTTGTGAGGAAGACTCCGGAGCTCACGTATGCCGAGTGCAACGCGCCCGGTGTCACTGGCAGATACTGTGACTGTGTAGTTCCCGACACGTAGACACCACTATTGGAGTCCACTGCGACAGCTCCGGGGAAAGTGACCGGTGAATGACCCGCGTTGTCCGTGCCGCCCAGCCGACTGGAGAAGTTGAGCGATGCTCCATCGGGAGCGAGCGAGGTCACAAATCCGTCGTCGGAGGAGACCACGCCGGCGCTGATCGGGTTCTTGAGTGGGAAGTCTTTCGATGAGGTGCGGCCAGCGATGATCGCGTCTCCGCTTGCGTCGACAGCGATCGCCCGGGCCTCGTCATAGTCACTACCGCCCAGCAGGGTGGAGTAGACCTGGGCGGTCCCGGTGGCATTGAGCTTGGTGATGAACACGTCTGGCTTGTTCGCCGCGCACGATGCGCATTTGGTCTGGAACGATCCAGCCGTCACCGGGTAGTTGGAAGAGAAGGTTGAACCGACGATATAGGTATTTCCCGACCCGTCGACTGCGACCCCTGAAACAGCAAGCGGCAGATCGGCAAGATAGGTCGAGTAGTCGAGCACGGGATCGATGATGAGCGGCAGGTCTGGAGCGACGGCATCAATGTGGAATCCGACCTCGTTTTTGCTGAGCAGAACAAAGCTTCCATTTCGTTCGATCTTGCGACCGGTTGCTGGCTGATAGATGTGCGGTGCCCTCATCAGCAACTCGCCGCCATCCATGACTACATGCAGGTCGCCGTTGTGGGAGAGATAGAGTCTATCGGCGCCTTCATAGCGCACGCGCACCTGGCGGTAATCCGCCCGGGGCTGTACGACGAAGTCATGTTCGACCTGCTGGCCCCTGCCGTAAAAGGTCAGGTCCACTCCCGGGTAGACACGTTCGTAGGTGATGCGGCCATATTGGGGAATATGCGTGTGCCAGCCCGACGGTGCATTGCCGAGCAAGTAGTTCGACTCCCCCGCACCTTTTTCCGTGGCGACCATCGTTGCATCGCGCCTGGCGTCGACCAGCAACATGCCAAGCTTCTCCCTGCCACTGCTCCCCGGAGCTTGCACATCCACATGGTTCGCAAAGAAACCGACTTGCAGGCTGCCGGAGTGGGCCAGGTATATCGCTCCCGGCGTTCCCTGGCCTACGTTGGGCTCAATCGCCAGTGGCACTTGCATTATGGTTGCGTTCGGGTGCAAGTTGCTGGTTGCCAGATTGCTAATAGCGTTTGCGGCAGCGGCCGACGATGTCTTGGGATGGGGCGAAGTTTGCGCCGAAGCGAACAGGCAACATGTGAGAAAAGTACAAAGGAATGCGACGCGGGGCAGGAGACGCAAGTATCTCTCCGGAGATCGGCAAGGGTAGGGGGAGCAGACTCACCCTACCCGATGCAAATTTCCTTGTCCAGACAATTTGGCTCCGAGCTGTATTACGAGGAAGCCAAAACGGGACGGCTAGCCTGCTTTGTAAATTGCAGGCAGACGTCTAGCGGAGACAATGAAACGAACTACTTGGCGGCGGTTAGCCGTTCGGTTTGGGCGGACATTTTGGCGGTGCGCTCTAGTTTGTCCCAGTTGAAGGGGCGGCCGTCGATGGCACGCTTGATGGTTTTGAAGAGCACGATCGAGAAGACCTGACGATAGGCGAAGCGCTGCAGCCAGATGTGGAAGAGCAGCCAGCCATCGCCCTTGCTTGCCGGGTGGCGGCGTTCGAGCGAGAAGGCCAGGGCGGAGGTGATGAAGTCGATCACCAGGAAGGTGAGAAAGTAGACCAGCAGCTTGTCAAAATTAGCGGCGCTCGCGGCCTCGGGGTGGAAGTAGCGGTCGACCAGGTAATGGATGAGGCCGGCGACGAAGATGATGTCGATAAAGGGCGAGACGAGCGGCAGCATGATCTGAAAGATCACGATATTGGGAAGGGCAAAGAGACCCATCGCGCGATGCTTCAGAAAGGCCTTCTTGTGTTTGACGACGGCCTGCAGCGTACCGAAGGACCAGCGGAAGCGCTGCCGCATGAGGCCATTGGCGGTGACCGGCGCCTCGGTGAAGGCCAGCGAGCGGTCCTCATAGATGACCTTATAGCCCTGTTCGAGCAGGTTCATGGTGAGGTCAGCATCTTCGGCTACGGTGTTTGCCGGGTAGCCGCCACCATGCCGCACGGCGCCGGTCCGCCATGCGCCAATCGCGCCCGGAACCACCGTGACCACGTTGAAGAGATCCAGCGCGCGCCGTTCGAAGTTTTGGCTGGTGATGTATTCGAGCGCCTGCCAACGCGTCCACAGGTTCACGCGGTTGCCGACCTTAGCGTTGCCCGCGACTGCGCCGACCGCTGGGTCGGCAAAGTGGCAGATCAGCTTGGAGATGGCGTCTGACGCGATCACCGTATCGGCGTCGATGCCGACGTAGTACTCCTCTGTCAATCGCGCCACGGCAAAGTTGAGCGCCTCTGCTTTGCCGGCGTTGGGCTTGCGCAGGACCTGCAGTTGTCCGGCCGCGATCTCATCGGCGTAGGCTTCGCGAGCCACATCGTAGGTGCGGTCCGTGGAGCCGTCGTCGATCACGATGGCGTGCAGGTTGGCGTAGTCCGAATTCAACACAGACCGGATCGTTCGCACGATCACCGTCTCCTCGTTGTAGGCCGGAATAAGCACGGCAACACGCGGCGCAAAGCCACCCGGGACGACCGGCACCTTGCGTGAGCGGAAGCGATCGATGAGCGCGAAGATGCCGATGAGCAGCAGCCGCGCACTCATCAGCACGTCGCCAACGAAGAAGACCATGACGCCGAAGCGGAAGAAGAAGGCCCACAGGAAGAAGGCTACCGAGTCGACACGCGCTTGCCAGCGCTGGTTTGGCGTGAGCGGCGGCATCACCTCGGCTGTGGTCTTACCCATCAGCTCCGAGACGGGAACGATCCCGTAGCCATGTGCGCGGAGCGCGTCGATCAAGACTGGCAACGCAGCGACGGTGGCCGAGCGGTCGCCGCCGCCATCGTGCATTAAGATGACGGAGCCGCGCAGGACCGACCTGGTCTTCATGGCGTCGAGCTGCGCGAAGACGCTGTCGGTGATCTCCTTCGGTGACTTGCGCGGGTGCTCTTCCCAGTCGTTGGTGTCGATCTTGTCGCCAACGACTACATAGCCCATGTCCTGGACCCGCGCCATGGGTGCGACCTGACCGTTGGTGTCGGGCTCCTGATCGATGGAATAGGGAGGGCGGAAGTAAAGTGGTCTGACGCCGAGCTTGCTGGCAAAGAGCCGCTCGGTCAGATTGAGCTCGAGCTGGAGCTGGCGCGGTGAGACCTCGCTGATATCTGGATGTGTGAAGGTGTGGTTACCAATCTCGTGACCCTCGCGCACATAGCGCCGCAGCAGGCCGACGTTGTCCTGGGCCTGCTCGCCAATGACCATGAAGGCCGCTTTGACGCCCTTCTGCTTAAGTACGTCGAGGATCTTCGGCGTCCACTTCGGATCGGGGCCGTCGTCGAAGGTGATCGCGATCTTGTCCGGGTGGTAGCCGTAGAAGCGCACCGTATAGGGCTGCGGATACGTGACCATGTGCTCGTCGGTGACGGTCTGATTGTCCGCGTCCATGTCGATGGTGCGCGAGCCCGAGCGCGGCGAGCCGGTAATGCGCAGGATATCGCCCTCACCCTCAGAGTTCAGATCCTCACCCGGCGCGATGGTCTGCAGCAGACTGGGCGCATTTGCGTTATTGGGCTTGTCCCAGATGTTCCAGACCGAGGGATCTTCCGAACCCAGCCGCCAGAGCGCAAAGGTCTGCAGTCCCATGCCGCGAGCGGCGCGCAACTCATTCAGGGCTGTGACGCCGTCCAGCATCCATACCTCGTGCTGGGTATGAGTGTCCTCGTCTTCAAAGGCAAAGTGGGGGTTGAGTTCGTCGCCGTTCAGCCGGACGTCGGCCCCGGCGTCGTCGGCCTCCTGCCAGGCATCCTGCACCAGCAGGTCGCCGACGTCGAGAATCTTGCGCTTCGCGCCGCGTTTGCCGCCACTCGGCATGGTCCAGTCATAGGCATAGTTGCCGATGGCGCAGATAAGCTTTTCCTTGGGCACGATCTTGAGCGCACGGCGGAGGTTGCCCTCAAACCAGTCCTGCGCGGCAATCGGGCCGGGACCGCTCTCCGACTCATGCTGGTCGTAGTTCATCAGCAGAATGCCATCGGAGTGGCCGGCCAGCAGCTTCAGATCGTCGTTGTCGGCCGAGATGCCGGTGTTGACATAGAGCCGAAGATCGCGGGCGTGCATCTGCGCGTAGAGCTCGGTGATGAAGGCGGCGTAGCCCTCGCTTGCCGCATCGGGAACGTCTTCGAGGTCCAGCGAGAGTCCCCGGTAGAGAGGATTGGCCGCAAAGAACTGCCCCAGCTGATTCTCGAGATTGTGCCGGGCGCTGGCGCTCCCGAGCATGGCGCCGACCGACGGGTCCCACCTCTGCGTGAGGACGTTATAGTTCTGTAGCAGCGGAAAGATCTCAGTCTCTTCGTGCGTTGCTGCGATGACGCGGCGGACCTTGTCTTCGGGATCGACGCCATGCACGGTCCCGCTGGGATCGATGATGTTGTAGGTGTGCGCCGGATACTGGCTGGTGACCGCGCCCTGCAATGTGCCGGCGGCATCCGTGACGTGGAGCCACTCGGGAAAGAGCATGTCGATCTGGTGGATATGCGCCTTGAGCGAGGCATAGCTCGCCGCATCATCGTCGACATAGTAGGCAGCGCGCAGACTCTCGCCCGTGTTCAGCGGAATCTCAGAGGGTCTGCGGTTTGTCTTGCGGCGCAGGAATTTTCCCGCCAACTTGCTCTTCAACTCAGTGGTTTGGCGCTGCTTGATGGCGCGGTAGTTGCGCTTCTGCTGCGGCAGCAACAGCTGCGGCAGTTGCTCGCGATGGATGACGTTCAGGAAAAAAGCCACGAGCAGCAGAGTGGAGGCAACAGCGACGATGTCGAGGATGCGCCGGAGACGCTTCCATCGCTTGCGCTGCGGATCGTAGAAGATCTGGCGGCTCATGGGTTGAGAAAAGCTTACAGCAATGGCGGCAGCGCACGTAGCTCCTTCGGCCTGGCTGGGGCGCCGAGAGAAGGCTCGCTCCACGCCGGCTTTATCATGCAGAGCGGTATTATGCAGGGCCTGTATTATGCAGAGCAATGCAGCGGAGGCGTTCACTCACATCCCTGGCGCTGGTCGGGCTTGCGCTTGCGCTCGGCGCCGCGCTGCGTCTCTGGTTTCTCCATGCCTTTCCGCAGGTCAACGGCGACGGGCTGGTCTATGGCGATATCGCAAAGAACTGGATGCTGCACGGGGTCTACGGGCGCACGATCTCGTCCTCCGCGGGCGCCTACGCTGCGCCTACGCTGATCCGTCTGCCGGGCTATCCGTTGTTCCTGGTGGGCTGCTTCGCGATCTTTGGCCTTGAGCATTACACGGCGGTTCTGAATCTTCAGGTCATCCTGGACCTGCTCACCTGCCTGCTGGTGTACGGGACGGTGCGGAATCTGTGCTCGGTGCGGGCTGCGCGGATTGCGGTCTTTCTTGCCGCGCTTTGCCCTTTTACCGCCAACTACGTGGCCGCGCCCCTGACGGAGACGCTTTCCATCTTCTGCGTAGCGCTTGGCTTCTATGCGCTGGGGCGCCTGCTGCTTCGTCCTGGCTGGCCGGCGGTTGCGCTGCTTGCGTTTGCGTGGAGTTACAGCACGCTGCTGCGGCCGGATGGCGCACTGCTCGCGGTCGCCTGCTTCGTGGCGATGATCCTGTTCAGCAAGCGGGAGTTTCTGGGGCAGCCTGCGCTGGGGGCGCGGCGGGCTTGGGGCTACGCCCTGACTGCAGGCGCGTTGTCGCTGCTGCCGTTCGCCATATGGACCGCTCGCAACTGGCATACCTTTCATGTCTTCCAGCCGCTCGCCCCGCGGTACGCTACCGATCCGGGCGAGTTTACGGCTCCGGGATTCCAGGAGTGGACTAAAACCTGGGCAGTCGATTTTGCTTCAACGTATGAGATTTACTGGAACGCGAACTCCGATTTTCTCGACCAGAGCAAGCTACCAGCGCGGGCCTTTGATTCGCCACAGCAGTATCGAGAGACGCGCGACCTCTTCGCCGACTACAACGCAACGACAACACTCACACCGGCAATCGACAACCGGTTCCGGGAGCTGGCGAGAGCGCGGGTGCGGGCGCATCCATTTCGCTCTCGGGTAGAGCTGCCGCTGTTGCGCGTTCTGGATATGTGGTTGCGCCCCCGCACCGAGATGCTGAATATCGAGCTGCGCTGGTGGCAGCATGGCAAGCACCGGCACGAGACGGACTTCGCGACCGCCTATGGGGCGCTGAATCTCTGCTATGTCGCCTTGGCGGTGGTGGGGTTCTTGCGATGGTGGGGGCACCGGGCAACCCTGTTGGCCGCCATGCTGGGCTACCTGCTGCTGCGGAGCCTGCTGCTGGGGACGATCGAGGCCCCGGAGGCGCGGTACACCATCGAATGCTTTCCTATTCTGTTCGTGCTGGGAGGCATGGCGTTTGTCCGATGCAGAGCCGCCAGTGCAACGTTTGGTGCAGAGACGAAGTAGCGTGCGGGAGTGCAAGCTGAAGTAGCCTTCGCAGGCATGCGCCAAGCTCGACGTGGTCCTTGTACCAGCACGGGAGGAGCGACCCTTTCGCCGTAAAAAGCGAAACCCCGGACTGAGAACGCCCGGGGATCTTCACTGCGGAGGTGCCTATGGACTTTCAGAAGTCCTGGCTGCGAGTTGTGATACTAGTCGATTGGCGACTAGTCATCGCGATTGTGGTCTGGAAGCTGTTGCTGTAGGTCGAACACACCCTCGGGCGGTTGGCGCCGTTCGAGGGACTGGTTATATTTCAAGCGGTGATGGGCCAGGAGTCAAGGAGATTCTTTCGGAGGCGCTGCGGGGACCTTACTTTCGTACCACTTGTGTTCCGCTTTTGGTTTTGATCTTGAATACATCTGGGTTGAGTGCGGTGTTGTACTTGATGTTTGAGTAGGAGGTCGTCCGTGTATCGCCCGAAGGCTCGTAGAAGACCTGCTTCAGACTGATCGCGCGAGCGGGATCGACCCAGATCGCCACGTGGGAGAAGGTCCCGGCGACACTCCCCTGCTTCGGCTTGAGATCGAGCTTGGTCGTGGGCACTCCGTCTACCGTCTCGGTCCCCGTGCAACTCACGGTCCAGTTCGTCTCCAGGTCCTTGCCACTGCCGCCGAAGCCGAGGGTGAGAAAGCTTTCGGCCTGCTCCCGGTTATTACCGGCTTGGAAGATGGTCTCCTGGTTGATGCCGGGCTGATAGAGATCGAGTACCCCGTTGGTATAGGTCACCGTCTTGGGAGCATTCTGCCCATTCTGCTTCTGGATGTAAGCGGCCATCTGCATGGTGGCGCCGCGGCGATCGAAGTAGATGGTCCCGGTCTGCACATCCTGATCGTCGGGCACGACGGCCTGAACCTGCTTCCAGCTGAAATCGGCCTGGGCGCTCTTGAACTTCGCCGCGCCCCCATCCATCTGCCGCAAAACCTTGTCTGTATCGCAGCCCTGCGCCACAGCCACTTGGGCGAGACATCCTATTGCGGCGAGCCCGACTCCTGCCACTCTCTTCGCGTTCTGTATAGTCATTCGCTTTTGCTCATTCCTTTATCGCCTTGCCCAAACTTTGTAGGATGTCACTTTGCCGCTCGCATCTTTGAGCGCCTGCCAACGATCGATCTCGACTGGGCCGGTTACAGGTGCGATGCTCCGTAGCAGCTCTCCCTGTAGCTTGGCCGTGTCCCGGGTATCAGAGATCTGATCGGCTGCCACTTCAAAGGTGAACGAGCGCTGCCCGTTTGCCTGCACCAGCACCTTGCGGCCGACGATCGGCTCCTGCTCCGGCCGGTCATGAAAGTTAATCACATGCGGCGAGATAAACAGGAAGAGCAGAACCAGCGTCACCATCACGTCGTAGTGGAAGCTGCCGCGCTCGTAGGTCCAGAACAGATAATTCTTCAGCGTCTTCAGCATCGCTATCGCACCTTCTCCGTCTTCGCACGTTCAGTCCTGGCGCGGATCACGGTCTCGCCACCCATATACGGCTGCAGCACCTCTGGTATTCGTACTGACCCATCCGCTTCCTGATAGTTTTCCAGAATCGCCAGCCAGGTGCGGCCGACGGCCAATCCGCTTCCATTAAGAGTGTGCAGGAACTCGGCCTTGCTCTTGCCCTGCGGACGGTAGCGTATGTTGGCGCGACGCGCCTGGAAGGCCTCGAAGTTGGAGCAGGACGAGATCTCCCGGTAGAGCCCCTGCCCGGGCAGCCAGACCTCCAGGTCATAGGTCTTGGCGGAGGCGAAGCCCATATCGCCGGTGCAGAGCAGCATCTTGCGGTAGGGCAGACCCAACCGTTCGAGGACGGTTTCGGCATCCCGCGTCAACCGCTCGTGTTCGGCTTCGGATTCTTCGGGACGCACGAACTTCACCAGCTCCACCTTCTGGAATTGATGCACGCGGATGATGCCGCGCACATCTTTTCCATAGGAACCAGCCTCAGAGCGGAAGCACGGCGTGTAGGCAGCCAGCGAGACCGGCAGCTGCGCGTCGTCCAGCACTTCGTCGCGGAAGAGATTAGTTATCGGGACTTCGGCTGTCGGAATCAGCCAGTGGTCGTTGTCGCGGTAGACGCCCGGGGTGTAGTCGTCCGCATCGACGCAGCGGAAGAGATCGTCGGCAAACTTCGGCAGCTGCCCGGTGCCGAAGAGCGACTTGCTGTTGACGATAGCCGGCGGCAGCACCTCGCGGTAGCTATGCTCGAGGGTGTGCAGGTCGACCATGAAGTTGGCCAGCACCCGCTCCAGCCGCGCTCCCTGACCCCAGTAGAGAGGAAAGCGCGCCCCGGAGAGCTTCGCGCCGCGCGCCATGTCCAGGATGCCGAGCTGCTCGCCCAGCTCCCAATGGGGCTTGGGTGCGAAGTCGAACTCCGGCTTGTTGCCCCAACTCTTGACCTCAACGTTGTCGTGCTCGGAGCGGCCAATGGGAACGCTGTCGCTGGGCAGATTGGGCAAGCTGCTTAATAGAGCTTGTAAAAATCCGCTTGCTATCTTTTCTGCGAGCGTCAGTTCATCCAGTCTAGGACGCCGCTCTCTTATCTGTTCGATCAGATCAGTAGCTTCCTGAAACGCGTTTGCTGTGTTGGATTTCCTTAGGCGTGCAACGTCATCTGACTGCCTGTTGTGAACTGCCTGTAGTCGCTCCAATTCGATGATTTTTTCTCTACGGACGCAGTCGAGTTCAACAAATTCTTTAAGGAACGGTTTGGGGTCGCCTCCACGGGCGCGCAGCTTCTCTTCGACCAATGGCAGGTTGGTCCGCACAAATTGAAGATCGAGCATACCTGTACTTTAAAGGAAGGGGCGACGCAGCTGAGCAGAAAGGCGAAAGCGCCAGCAACAAAAGTTCAGTTTTGACGCTCCCGAAGCCGCACGAAACGCTTGGCCATGATCGCTATGTCTAGCTTAGCTTCGAGGCGATCTGCGCCTTAATCGATACCGATCCAGGTCGTTCTGGGGTATTCCCAAATAAGACATCGCTCTTGAGGTTGATCGTGGCCAAATAGGGCGGCAGCTGTTGACTACCGCCCTTTGTCCTCGCGAATCAAATTACGAGAGCATGGCCCATCTCGTTCAGCTTGTGCAAAATATCCTGGGGCAGCTGAAGCGACGCAGCCGAGATGTTCTCGCGTAGGTGAGCCACAGAGGATGTGCCAGGAATCAGCAGGATGTTGGGTGAGCGTTGCAGGAGCCACGCCAGAGCCACGACAATCGGTGTCGTGTGCAGTGCCGAAGCCGCATCGTCTAAGGTCGACGACTGTAGCGGCGTGAAGCCACCAAGCGGAAAGAAAGGAACGTACGCCACGCCTTCGGCGTTGAGCCGATCCAGGAAGCCGTCGTCTTCTCGATGCGCCACATTGTAGTAATTCTGTACGCACACGAGCTTCGTGATTGGGCGAGCTTCATCAAACTGCTTCTGTGACACGTTACTGAGGCCGATGTGCTGGATCAGTCCTTGCTGTTGCAACTCCGCCAGCGCTGTGAGGGGCTCCGTGATCGATGCGTCGCTTGGCGCAGAGACGCCACCGACTCGCAAATTGACAATCGGCAACACGTCGAGGCCGAGATTGTGAAGGTTATCCTGTACCGACCTTTTCAGGAACTCGGGAGAGGGGTCGAGAATCCACGAACCATCGTCTCCGCGGCGGGCGCCTACCTTTGTGACAATCGTCAAGTCCTTTCGGTAAGGTTGCAGCGCTTGCTTGATGATCTGGTTCGTTATGTGTGGTCCATAGAAATCGCTTGTGTCGATGTGATTTACACCACTCTCGATGGCCTCACGAAGGACCGCCAACGCAGCGTCGACATCTTTTGGGGGACCGAAAACATGAGGGCCTGCAAGTTGCATCGCCCCATAGCCCATCCGCTTAACTGTGATTGAGGTTCTGGGAAACGTGAATGTGCCACCGAGATTGTTCTGTGCGTTCATATCCATCTCTCCTATACACTTCGTAGTGGTTAGATGAAGGAAGCTTCAGGTCTGGAGTTCGCATTTGAGCAAAGCGGCCGCCGTACGGTTCGAGCCAAGAAAGACGCCACTTCAGGCGCGTTCGACAGCGAGCGTCAGAGCCATCATGCAGGCAACTATTCAGGTTCTGCTGAAAGACGGCAAGTCGAAGTTGACGACAACACGTATCGCCGAACGCGCGGGTGTTTCCGTTGGAACTCTGTACCAGTACTTTCCGAACAAGAGTTCCCTACTGCAGGCGCTCTTGAAGGAACATCTGGACCGCGTAGCTGTCGCAGTGGAAACCGCGTGCGAAGCCGTACACGGAGCGTCTCTTGCGAGGATGGCCGAGGCGATCACATCCGCCTTTGTGCAGGCTAAGTTTCACAACATCGACGCCAGTGTTGCGCTCTACGCCGTAAGCGACGACATCGAAGGCAAGCGCATTGCGCGCGGGATGCATGCGCGAGCTACAAAGGCCATGACTGCCATGTTTCAGACAGCACGTGACAAAACAATTACGGAGCCTGACGTAGTGGCGGCAACCCTGTTGAGCGCGATGGCAGGGGTGAGCCGAGCGATGCTGGAGATGGAAGTGACGCGCGGCACCATGGCGACAATGGAGAAAGAGCTGACCGTGATGGTCCGCGCTTACCTGGAGGCTTCAGCTGAGAACGTTCTAGCGGCGCCAGTTCGGACGTAGGCATTGTGGCCCATTCAAACAATATACTTTGCGGTCCTCCACCCTAAACTTGTGACATAGGGGTATACCCTTGCGATACAAGCAAGGGAGCGGACAACCGTTGTACGAAACACGCAGCAGCAGCACATAGAAGGCTTCTAAGCCAACTTGCTCAAGCACCTTGCTTGAGCGGCCCTCTTTGTGAACGAAGGGGGAAGCTGGGCGATACTCTGTGTTCAGGAGTTTCCATGCGATCGCAGACGATTTCTTGCGCAATGCTGAGCGTGCTGATCTTGGCCTCAACGTACGCCACCGCCTCCATTCCTGAAGCACGCACCATCCAGTTCTTCTCTGTCCCGGCCTGGGCGTATGTGCACTTTCAGCCGACGATCACGCAATCCGTCCAGGTCCGCCTTGCCGCTCAGAACGCTTTGTTCAAACAGCAGTGGGAGGACGACATGAAGTCGTCTCCGGAAGGCGAAACAGCGGTCGGAGACTACCGCGATAATGCTTTGCTGGATGATTACTCGCTCGCGGCAAGCACGCGGCAGAATGCAGTTGATGGAGCATATCGGGCCAAGCTAGAGGCTATCTCTACTGAGGGGTTCCCTGAACAGAACCGTCTCTCGCACGATCTCCTGCTTCGGGTTCTGGATGAGCGCCTCACGGACTATTCGCTGAAGCAGTACGAGATGCCCATCTCGCAGATGCAGGGTATTCAGAACAGCCTTGCCGATCTTCCCAACTCTGTGCCGCTCGATACAGTCAAGCATTATGAGGATTACATCGCCCGTCTGCACCAGATTCCCCGTGCCTTCGACCAAACGATTGCAGTTTTGAGGCAAGGCGAGAAAGACGGCCTGATGCCGGTCCGAATTCTTCTTCAGCAGATTCCGGCTCAATGCGAAGGCGCGATCACTGAAAACCCGTTCCTGGGACCGACAAAGAAATTTCCCGCTTCGATCTCTCCGCAAGATCAAAAACGGCTGACCGAAGCGATTAATCAGGCGGTGAATTCGGAGGTATTGCCCGCATACCGGCGCTTCGCTGACTTCATCACAAACGACTACGTTCCCCATGGTCGCACCGCAATTGGTCTGAGCAGTCTGCCGGATGGGGCGCGCCGATACCAGAATGTGATCCAAGAGCAGACGACGACCAATCTGTCCCCGGCCGAAATCCATGCGCTCGGTCTTCGAGAGGTCGCCCGGATTAATGGCCTTCTGAACGATCTGGCGCATAGGGCAGGGTATAGCGATCTGAGCAGCTTCCGTACGGCGCTCAACAGCGATCCTAAGTACACGCCGAAATCTCCCGATCACATCGTTGACGACTTTCGGCACTACGTGACCCAGATGCAACCACGGCTGCCCGAGCTCTTCAACGTCTTTCCGAAGACTCCTCTCACCGTGGAAGCTGTTCCGGCCTCTCAGCCTGGAAACGTAACCCACTATATCGGTGGCACACCGGATGGTAGCCGGCCGGCGCGTGTCGTCGTTGCGACTTCGAACCACGCCCATCGGAAGCTGTTCAGTGATGAAACCATCGCCTACCACGAAGGCATTCCGGGCCATCACCTGCAAATCTCCATACAGCAGCTCAAGGGACTACCGGAGTTCCGCCTCCATATCATCAACAACGCCTACGCCGAGGGCTGGGCAGTTTACGCGGAGGCACTTGGAAAGGAGATCGGCTTCTTCCAGGACCCGGCTTCAGATTACGGGCGGCTCAACACGGAACTGATGCGCGCAGTCCGCCTTGTCGTCGATACCGGCATTCACTCGGAGGGCTGGACCCGCGAGCAGGCCGTCACTTACTTTCGCCAAAGCGGCGCCGCAGATGAGCCTACGATTCAGGCTGAGATTGACCGGTACATCGCGTGGCCAGCCCAGGGTCTCAGCTACAAGATAGGTCAGCTAAAGATTCTGGAACTCCGCGCGCGTGCAAAGCAGCAGCTCGGGCCTCGGTTCGATATCAGGGCTTTTCATGACGAGATACTCAGCGCTGGGAGCCTACCCCTGAATATGCTGGAAGCACGCGTCGATAGCTGGATTGCAGGTCAACAGCCGGCCACTGCTCTAGCTCGATAAAGAGGTTGCGCCTGTAGGTTGTTGGGACGCGCTTTGTGCGTCCAGACTCGCGCCTTTCCGAGCGGCAAATCAACCAGGCGAAGGGCTGTCGAGACGCGCGGAGATTTCGACTAAAGCGGCGCGAGTGGGTTGCGCAGATATTGCGAGATTGCAACTGTGTATCAGAATCGATTCTTTTGGAGGTCCCATGAAAACGCTATTGCTTCTTTTCGCCCTAAGTACCGCCTCGCTTCACGCGCAAACCGCTCCGCTCAATCCCCAATATGAAGGAATCTGGGAGGGTTATGACGGAGAGTGGGGCCATGTCTCCCGGCAGCTAGTCGCTTTGGCAGAGGCTATTCCTGCCGACAAATACACGTGGCGCCCTGCACCGGGAGTGAGATCGATCAGCGAGGTCTACATGCACATCGCACTCGCGAACTTCTATCTGCTGAGCGTTACGGGCCCAAAGATGCCTCCTGATATCACATCGAGTGATATGGAGCGGACCGTAATTTCAAAGGCCGAGGTCATCCGATTCCTCGAGCGATCCTTAAATGCGGTCAAAACAGCGCGCGCTCAGCTGAAGCCTGGAGTTCTCCAGCGCAAGGTCGAGATTGAGGGCAAAACAGTCCCGGTTGATGGTATGTACCTGCGCATCATTGTCCACGACAACGAACACATGGGACAACTGATTGCCTACGCTCGCATGAACGGAATTGTTCCTCCTTGGTCGAAGGCCGAAAATCCGGCTGGGAAGAAGTAGCCGGCAGCGTTCACCGCGCACCCGATGCATTTGCGATACTAAGAACGCCTATGCGCCTCCCCACGCGTACCCTCTCGCTCTCGCTTGCCGCCTTGCTTCCGCTGACTGCTGTGCCACCAGCGCCTGCCGCGGCCTACGATGGCCATCCCAAGCTGGTGGTCATCCTGGTCATCGATCAGTTCCGGGAGGATTACCTGGAGCGCTACCGGGCTGACCTGAAGGGACGCGGCTTCCGGCTCTTTCTGGACCACGGGGCTTACTTCCCGGACTGCTATTACGACTACGCCAATACCAAAACAGCACCCGGCCATGCCACCATCGGCACGGGAGCATACACCGACGGCCACGGTATCAGCGCAAACGAGTGGTGGGACCTGAACCGCAATAAGGAGCACCCCATCACCTCGGTCGAGGATGAGCGCTACCGCACGGTTGGCCTCGTCAACGCGCGCGAAGGCAGCGTGGGTGCGTCTCCCCTGAACGAGCAAGCCTCGACAGTTGGCGATGAGCTACGCCTGGCCACAGCGGGGCAGTCGCGCGTCTATGGCATCTCGCTGAAGGACCGGGCCGCCATCCTGCCCGCGGGTCACGCCGCCAACGGCGCCTTCTGGATCGACCCCCAGAGCGGCAGCTTCATCACCTCCACCTACTACATGAATGCGCTGCCGGACTGGGCGACGCAGTTCAACGCCAGCAGCCGGGCGCAGGATGCCATGGACGCTGCTGGCGTTACCACTCCGGGCAAGTTCTTCGACCAGGTGGGCCCCAAGCCCGCCGCCAACGCCTACGAGCTCGACTTCGCCCGTGCCTTGATTCAGAACGAGGGGCTGGGACACCACCCCACAACGGACCTGCTCACCATCAGCCTCTCGGCCAACGACCTGCTTGGCCATCGCGTGGGCCCGGACGCCGCCGAAGAGCGGCGGATGGTCGATAGCCTGGACGACCAGCTGGACGGCTTCTTCTCCTGGCTGGACGCAAATGTGGATGGCGGTCTGGCGAATGTCTGGGTCGCGCTGACCGCAGACCATGGCGTGGCGCCCACCCCCGCGGAAGCTGCCGCGTTGGGCCTGCCCGCCGCCATCTTTGACATGGCCAAGCTCACCGCCGCGCTGAATGAAGCCATGAACGGCAAGTTCTCTCCGGGCGAGAAGGTCGAGTACCTGCTGCCCCGCCAGGAGCTGCCCTATCTGGCACTTAACCGGCCTTCCTTTGAACGCGCGGGCATCAACGAGACAGAAGCTGAGGATGCAATCAAGGCGGCTCTGCCCGATGCCATCGCCGCCCTGCCCGCGCAGCCTGCTATCCAGCCACTGATGCGGCCAGCGCCACCGCCCGTAGCCGCTGTCCCCAAAGCCGTCGCGGTAACTGGCAGGCGGGGCCGCCGCGGGTCTTCTGCCTCGGCCGGAAAAACGGCCAAGGGAGCGCACCATGCAACGGCGGCCACTGCCCCTACACCTGCGGTTCCGGCCACCCCGGTTGCTCCGCAGCCGCTCCAGCCGCCATCGAGCAAGCTGCCGCCGCATCCCTTTGCTGTCGGGAGCTACACGCGGGTTCTGCTGGCCTCTGGTTCCCTGCCCCCCACCGAATTTGGCGAGCTGATCGCCCACTCCTATAGTCCGGAGGGCGGCTGGTACGTGATGGTGGTACCGGAGGCTTACCAAATGGAGGGCGCCGCATCCGGCCTGGGGACGACGCACTTCAGCGCCTGGTCCTATGATCGCCACGTGCCGCTCGGCTTCTTCGGCGCGCCGTTTACCCCGGGGACTTACCATGGACGGGTGGGGCCGGTCGATCTGGCCGCCACCTTCGCCGCCTTGCTGGGGATCAACCAGCCGTCCGCCTCGATTGGTCATATTCTTACGCAGGCTATCCACCCGGTCGTGGCCCCGTCTGCGCCGCCAGCAAAAAAGACTACACGCCATGGCCACAACGCCAGCAGCGACGCGCCTGCTGAAACGCCCACCACGCCTGCCGCAAGCCCTGCCACGCCGCCCGAAGGTCCCACCACGCCATGAAGCCCGATATGCGGGTGAGCTTCTGCGGAATCGAGTTGCGCAATCCGGTACTGGCCGCGAGCGGCACCTTTGGCTACGGCATAGAGTTTGAAGACGTCCTCTCGCTCGACCGCATTGGCGGCTTTGTGACCAAGGGTCTGTCGCGCGAAGCGATGGCCGGCAACCGCGCTCCCCGGTTGATCGAGACCGCGTCGGGCATGATCAACGCCATCGGCCTGCAGAATGTGGGCGTAGCCGAGTTTGTGGCCAGCAAGCTGCCGCTGCTCCGGCGCTATGCGGGTACTGCCTGCATCGCGAACGTCTTCGGATTCACCATCCCGGATTACCTGGCCGTTCTCGAGACCCTGAACGCGGCCGAGGGCATCGCGGCCTACGAGCTGAATGCCTCCTGCCCCAACACCAAACATGGGGGCATGACCTTTGGCAGCGACCCGGAGCTGCTGGCCGAGCTGGTGGTGGCAGCAAAGGAGGTCGCAAAGCGGCCGCTGATCGTGAAGCTTTCTCCCAACGTGACCTCGATCGGTGCGATGGCGCGCACTGCCGAGGCGGCAGGAGCGGACGCCCTCTCGCTGGTGAACACCTTTCTCTCGCTCGCGATCGACATCCGGACGCGCAAGCCGCGCATCGCCAACGTGACCGGAGGCCTCTCCGGCCCGGCGATCAAGCCGATTGCAGTGCGCATGGTCTATGAAGCGGCGCGGGCAGTGAAGATTCCTATTCTTGGACTGGGGGGGATCGTATCGGCCGAGGATGCGGTCGAGTTTCTGCTGGCCGGCGCCACCGCGGTCCAGGTGGGTACGGCCAGCTATGCCGACCCGCGGGCGGTCGAGCGGATTGCCAAGGCGCTCGAGAGCTGGTGCGCGCACAACCATGTGAGCCGGGTGGCCGAGCTGACCGGGGGGATGAAGCTGGGGTAGGGGGAGGAGCTAAGAAGCGGTTAGCTAAACGGCGGTCGGCAAGGATTTTAGGGCTGCGATTCAGGGGAATTCGAAGACCGCATCCGTCTCCCTACAATTTATTGGCTGGTCTAAATATTTGCATTATTGGCTGGTCTGCATCTTTGCCAATCGCTTTTCCGCTAACCGCTTCTTTGCCGACCGCTTTTTCGCGCTTTTTTGGCTGACCGCTTCTCTGCCAACCGCTCTTCTGCTGTCCTACGCTACCCGCGAGCTGCCGGTGCGGAGGTTCTCCGGCTTGCGGTCCTGCAGCTGCTTGGCTTGGCTCAGGGCGATGCCAGTCAAAAAGACAGGAGCTGGCGTGGCCACAGCGACCAGCAGCCAGGTGAGCATGGAGACCAGCAGGCCGGCGACGGCGGCTGCCTGCAGGCTAAGAATAATGGGGATCTGCCAGAGATGCAGGCTGACCAGCGCCCAGTGCTGCAGCGGCTGGATGTGATGGATGATCGCGAGCGCCAGCACGAAGACGGCAATGGAGACAGTGCTCACCCCAATGAGCGCGACATCGATGGTGCGGTGGAGCCGCTGCCGCGAGCGGCAGTGCTGGCAATCCTGCAGGTGCTGTTCGTAGTCCACGCGCATAGCTGGCGTGATTCCGGAGATGTCGTACCTCCAGCTGGAAAGAATGTCGCCAACGACCTGATCTGTACAAAATGTCATAGTCATAGTTGTTTCGCCTGCCACGGAGCACCGGGCATGTAACCCCAGTTTAACCTTTTGGATGCACTCCCGACCAGATTCCGACCAGATACCCCGTGTTGTTCCCGGTACCGGACAGACAGCTCAGTCGCGAAACTCTACAAGCAGATAGCCTGAAGTGGCCGGTTTTGCTCGGCCAGAATCAGTTTATTGGCCAGCAGATTTATCCGGTCGCGCAACGCAAACTCTGCCCGCACCCGGGCCAGTTCCGGCATGTTGTTGCTCTCTGACAGATGCGCCAGAACTACATAAGCTGCTTGCCCGTCGTAGTTCGTCTCCAGAAACTCGGCTGCTGCATCGTTCGAAAGGTGGCCAACGCGGGACATCACGCGCTGCTTGACCGACCAGGGATAGGGCCCGTCGCGCAGCATCTCCAGGTCGTGGTTGGATTCCAGCATCAGCACATCGCAGCCGCGGAGCGCCTGACGCGCGTTCTGTGGCATGTAGCCCAGGTCGGTCGCGATCCCGATCCGGATCCCTTGCGACTCAAAGACAAACCCCACCGGATCGGCGGCGTCGTGGGGAATGGTGAAGGGCATCACGGCAATATCGCCCACACAGAAGCGCTCCCCCGCCTGGAAGTACTCGACGCCGGGCAGCGCGCAGGGATCGCGTTCTTCGGCTCTCAATTCTTCGGCTTGGGAGGCAGCCACGTCCTCACCCTCATCGCATACCTCTTCGGCACTGCTGGCGTTCATGGAGAGTCCCTCGGCCAAGCTCCGATGCACCCCACCGGAAGACACCTCTGCACTCCGGGCAGCGGCTTCTGCTTGGCGCAATTCGAGCCAGTCAGCATAGGTCAGCCGCTTCTTGGGCATCATCCAATGCATCCAGGCGCGATGGGTCATCTCGGTAAAGAAGACCGGGATGCCGAGCTTGCGCGCCAGCACCGCTACCCCTCCCACGTGGTCCTGGTGCTCATGGGTAATCAGGATGGCGTCAAGGGTCGCTGGGTCTTCGCAGGCAACCGCCATGCGCTTTAGCAACTCGCGGCAGGAGAGCCCGGCGTCGACCAGGATGCGCGTCCGTCCAGTGGCGACAAGAGTGCTGTTGCCTTTGGAACCGCTCGCCAGCACTGTCATGCGCATCATCGAAGAAAAAGACCCCGGAAGAAACGACCCCGATTCGGAGCTGCTGCATCTCAGAATACTCTCGCGAGCGCCTGAATGGGCAGCTCGATTGCACAAAAATCAGGGCGCTCTGTGCCTAACTGGTACCGGCGCGCAATCGCGCATCGACTCTGCTGTTATTGGCCGGAGGCGCTGCGCAATGCGAATGTCTTGCGCCACGCGGCTAACTGCTCCGCGGCCCCGGCCCGGTTGGCGGGAAAGCGCACGGCCAGCACCTGCGCGTAGACTACAGCCTCCAGCGTCCGCGCCTCCATGTAGGGGGTCAGCTCCTCCCAGCCGGGCGCGTCGGGACAGAGCGAGAGCGGCAGCGCCTCTTCGCCGCCGGCCGCGGTGCGCAGCAGGCAGGCCAGGTCCCAGGCCACCGGGCCCAGGCAGGCATCTTCAAAGTCGGTCCAGAGCAGGCCCTGGGGCGTCCGCAGCAGGTTGGACCGGTGCGCGTCGCCATGGAGCGGCTGCGCGTGCCGGGCGCGCTCCTTGAGCGTCGCTTCGAGACGCCAGTGCGCCTCCCGCAGGCCGATCAGGTCCATACCACCTAGGGTGTGCCGGGTCTCCAGAAACTTCAGCCAGCGCGGAATCTCATCCAGGACCACGCCGAGGTAGGGCAGCTCGCCATCGGGCGTCTCTGCGGTGTAGCCGGCCAGAGCTCCATGCAGCTCCTTCAGCAGCGGCACGGCTTCGGCGGCGGTGGGGGCGGAGTTCCGGTCCGCCTCGACCCACTCCCAATAGGTAATGACATAGCCATCAGCGTGGTGGGGACCGGGAGGCAGTTCGCGGCTGGGCGGGACTACGGGCGCACCGGCGGCGTGGAGAAAGCGGACCACGGCCAGATCGCGCGCCAGCCAGGCCCCCACGGGACGCCGCAGCAGGGCGGTAGTGGTGGCCACACGCGCCATCACGGGCGACGGTTTGAGGTGGACCAGCAGACTGCTGCGGTCGGCCAGCACTTCGGTGTCCGTTACGGCGATGCCGTGCGCCTCGGCGACCCGCTTTGCCGCCGCCAGGGCGCCTACGCTGATGCTATCCATGCGTCTTCGCCTCCTTTGCCAGATTGCTGCACGTCTCAACTGCTTTTTTGCTGCTGTCTCGCGCCGCGGCTCGTGCGGAGCTAGTACTGGTAAAAGCCCCGGCCTGACTTCCGCCCCAGCCACCCGGCGTCGACCATGCGGATGAGCAGCGGGCAAGGACGGTACTTCGGGTCGCCCAGGCCGTCGAGCAGCACACGCATGATGTCCAAGCAGACATCGAGACCGATGAAGTCTGCCAAGGTGAGTGGACCCATAGGATGCGCCATGCCCAGCTTAAAGACTTCATCGATGGCCTCGGGTGTGGCGACACCTTCCATAACCGCAAAGATTGCCTCGTTGATCAGCGGCATCAGGACGCGGTTGGAGACAAAGCCAGGGGCGTCGTTGACCTCAACCGGCGTCTTGTCCAGCCGCCGGGCCAGGGCGGCGACAGTCTCGTAGGTCGCCTGCGAGGTGGCGAGACCGCGGATGACCTCGACCAGCGCCATCACCGGCACCGGATTGAAGAAGTGCATGCCGATGACGCGGTCGGGGCGCTCTGTGACCGCGGCCAGTTTGGTGATGGAGATCGAGGAGGTATTCGAAGCCAGGATAACTTCCGGGCGCAGAAGGCGATCGAGCTCGGCGAAGAGCGTTCGCTTGACCTCAAAGCGCTCCGTCGCGGCCTCGATGACGAAGTCGCAGTCCCCCAGAGACTCGCGATCGAGCACGCCGTGGATGCGGGCATGCGCGGCTGCTGCCTCTTCGGCAGTGAGCTTGCCTTTGGTGACCTCGCGGTCGAGGTTCTTGCGGACGGTCGCGGCGCCGCGGTCCAGGAAGCGCTGCTCGGTCTCACACAGGACGACCTCGAGCCCGCTCCGTGCAAGGACGTGGGCGATCCCGTTGCCCATGGTGCCGGCGCCGACCACGCCGGCGCGCTGAATCTCGCGCTGGATCTTTGGAGCCGCTGTGCTCGTCCCTGTTGCCGATGTTGCTGCTGTTGCCGTTCCCTCGGGCATCGCCGTTTCCACTCCTCGCCGTCCCTGCTTTCGCAAAAACACTTGAGTGTATCAGCCGTGTGCGTTGGGGAAGAGCATTTCTCTGGAATCGGTCGCGGGTCAATTAAATCGGGCTGGGGCGCAGTTACTGAAAAGGCGAGCTTACAGACATTTGGAGCATAGGGAAACTGCTTTGCCGCACAATTGTGCCTGAGCTGCACTTCTAAACGCTTGCCAATACCGCGGAACCAAGTGATCCTGTGATGCGATGGCGTCGAACAAATTTTCATCACCGTTAGCGGAGGAGCGCGACAGCGATGCAACAGCAGAACAGCTGCGGCAGGTGCTTGGGGCCCTCACGGATGGTGTCCTTAGCCTGAACCGGGATTGGCGGATCACCTATCTCAACCGGCGGGCTAAGGAGATACTCGCGCCCAGCGGCGACATTCTGGGAACCAAGCTCTGGGAGACCTATCCGCAAACGATCTATGAGGGCTCACCATATATGGAGCATTACTTTCGGGCGATGGACGAGGGCATAGCGGGTGGATTTGATGCGTACTACCCGGAGCCGCTCAATGCCTGGTTTGCCTTGTCCGTACAGCCAACGAGGGACGGAATCGTCCTGTTCTTCCGCGATGCAACGGAACAGAAGCGTGCGGAGGAAGCATTGCGGCAGACCACCGAAGCGCTTGCGGCCAGCGAGGAAGAGCTCCGCTGGACGGTGGAGCTGAGTGCGCAGACTCCGTGGACGGCCGACGACGAAGGCCGCATCCTCCACTTTAACCAGCGCTGGCTGGAGCTTACCGGCCTCACGCGCGAGCAGGCGCAAGGTGAGGGATGGATGCAAGTGCCGCATGCTGAGGACCTGCCGCGCATGACAAAGGCGTGGAGCCACGCGCTGCGGAGTGGCGAGCCACTTGACATCGAGTACCGCCTTCGGACGGCTGCGGGCGAGTACCGGTGGATGCGTGCGCGCGCGTTCCCGCGGCACAGCGAGCTCGGACGAATCATGAAGTGGTACGGCACGACGGAGGACATCCACGAGCGCAAACGAGCTGAAGAGGCATTGATTCAGAGCGAAAAACTCGCCGCGGTCGGCCGACTTGCAACTTCCATCGCACACGAGATCAACAACCCGCTCGAGTCCGTAACCAACCTCCTCTATCTGGCCCTCGCCAGCGAGGACCTCAGAGCAAACCATGCGTACCTCGAAAGTGCGGAACGCGAACTGCGCCGCGTTTCGCTCATCGCCAATCAAACCTTGCGCTTCCACAAGCAATCCTCAAAGCCGCAGGCAATCGGCTGCGCAGATCTGTTCACGACCGTGCTCAGCATCTACGAAGGACGACTCAAGAACTCGAATATCAAGATAGAGACTCGCAAATGGGCGCATGAGCCGGTGGTTTGCTTCGAGGGCGATATCCGCCAGGTGCTCAATAGCCTGCTTGGGAACGCTATCGACGCCATGCAACCAAACGGCGGACGTCTGCTCATACGAAGCCGCAAGGCGACAGACTGGACCACCGGCCGGAAAGGCCTCATGCTAACCGTTGCCGATACAGGAGGCGGCATTAGCCCGCACGTCATGACGAAGATCTTCGAACCGTTCTTCACGACCAAGGGAATCGGCGGGACCGGATTAGGGCTTTGGGTCAGCAAGGGGATCGTAGCGCGGCACCATGGTGCGCTTCGCGTCCGTAGCAGCCAGCGGGCGGGCAGCAGCGGCACTGTCTTCACTTTGTTTCTGCCGTTTGACGCCGTACTCCGCTAAAGCGGAGTACGGAGGCTACGCAGTCTCGCTTGAACTTTCGCCATCGGCCATTCGAGTCTCGGCCGGATATGAGTGCTGATGTGAATACCAAGAGTTCAGTGTGCGCCCCGGGCGCGGGTCGCTATTCTGATCGCGATATTCCGGGCCAAGAAAGAGTACGCGGGCTGTCAGCCCCTGAGTGACAACACAGATGCCCAGTGCACCCCAGCAGCTCTTTTCCGCTCTGCGAGCGGCTATGCTGGAGCCATGGCTACGCGCGCAGAGACGCTTCCCCGGACCCGGAAAGCTCAGTACCGGAAAGCTCAAGACCGGAGCGGCACAGGTGGCAAGCGGAAGCTTGCTGCCAAAAAGGGCAAGGGCCGCGCCTCCACCCCGGGCTGGCTCTTTTTGTGGCCGCTGCTCGTGGGCATCGCTGCTACGCCTTTCACCGTGCACTACGCGGAGATCCTGCCGCTGCTGGGCAACACCGGTCTGTTCCGCCTGCGCCTGCTCTATCCCTTCGCCATGCTCGCACACCAGCCACAGCTCGGCCTGCAGGACGCTGCCGCCGATACCGTCGCCCAGGCCATGATGTACGCGCAGTTCCCTCTCTACGGCCTCATCATGGCAATGGTCCTGCGCCACTTCGGCTTGCTCCGCGCGCTGTTTGCCGTGCTGGTCGTGCATGCGCTCGCCTTCGCCGCGGTCTGGCTCTTTGCGCAACTCTAGGGGGCGCAGTTGTAAGGAGCCAGCCGCGCGCGCTTCCTGATACTCTCGTTTGTTCTATGAGCTCACCCGTCAAGATCATCGAGTGCCCGCGCGACGCGTGGCAGGGGCTGCCCAAGCAGATCCCGTCCGAGGTTAAGGCCGACTACCTCCGCCTGCTGCTCGAAGCCGGCTTCCGCCACCTGGACGCTGCCTCGTTTGTCTCCCCTACTGCCGTTCCGCAGATGGCCGACTCCGAACGCGTACTCGCACTGCTGGACCCGCCGGCCGACGTCGAGATCATTGGCATCGTCGTCAACAGCAAAGGGGCCGAACGCGCAATTGCAACCGAGTCTGTTACAACCCTCGGCTTCCCTTACTCCGTCTCACCGGAGTTCCTCCAGCGCAACCAGCGGCAGACGCCGGAGGAGTCGCTGGACGCGCTTGAGAGCATCGGCCAGCTCGGCTTCAAGGCCGGACTCGGCATGGTCGCGTACGTCTCAATGGCCTTCGGCAATCCATACGGCGATCCCTGGAACGAGGATGAAGTTGTCGCTGCCTGCGATTTGCTCGCCGACTCGGGGATCGAGCAGATCTCGCTCGCCGATACCATCGGCCTGGCCACACCAGACCAGATCGAAAGCGTCGTTGGAGCGGCGCTTGAATCCGTCGGCGGCGCAGCCGGAGGCATTGAGATCGGCGTGCATTTTCATGCGCGGCTGCACGACGGCGCAGCCAAGATCACGGCAGCCTACCGCGCCGGCTGCCGCCGCTTTGACATGGCCATCGGCGGCTTGGGCGGCTGCCCCTTCGCCAGCGATATGCTGGTTGGCAATGTTGCCACGGAGCTCGCGTTGGACGCACTCAGCGCGGCGTGCGCCACGCTGCCGGACTTCGGCTCGCTCGACACGGTGCTCGAAGCAAGCCTAGCCATTGCGAACAATTACGGAGCTACGGAGCAATGAGCCAAGCACAGGAGAGCCCTCACGATCAGCCAGCGTACCAAACGCTTCACGTAACTGTTTCCGATACGATCCAAACGATCACACTTAATCGCCCTGAGCGCCGCAACGCGCTCACGGCCGAGATGGTCCGTGAGCTCACGCAGGCATTCGCCAGAGCCAGCGACAGTGACCTACGTGTCATCATTCTGACCGGGGCCGGGCAGTCCTTCTGTGCCGGCCTCGACCTTGAAGAGCTCCGGAAGATGGCCGATCGCTCCCCAGATGACCATCTCCAAGACTCGGAAAACATTGCGACCATGCTGCGCACGCTCTACGACCTGCCCATCCCAACCATCGCGGCCGTCAATGGAGCTGCGGTCGCTGGCGGCATGGGCCTGGCGACGATCTGCGATTTTACTTACGCCGTGCCGGAGGCCCGCTTCGGCTACACCGAGGTGCGCATCGGCTTTATCCCGGCTATTGTCTCTGCATTTCTGATCGCGCAGACTGGCGAAAAGCGGGCGCGCGATCTGCTGCTCTCCGGCCGCCTGATCACAGCGGAAGAGGCCCACGCCATTGGCCTGGTCACTCAGATTGTTGAGGCTGCGGAGCTCCAGGCCACCGTTGCCGTACTTGCGCACACACTGGTGGCGAACAGCCCAACGTCTCTGCGCGCGACCAAGCATCTGCTCAGCAGTCAGCAACATACGCGCCTCGACATGGCCCTTTACGAAGCCGTGCAGGCCAATGCAGAGTTGCGCGGGACAGCGGATTTCCATGAAGGCCTCGCGGCGTTTCTGGAGAAGCGCAAGCCGATGTGGAGATGAAAGCAGCCGAAGAAGCCAAGCTAGCTTCTAGCCACTAGCTGAGAAACAAAGTCAGCCCCGGATTTAACAAAGCTAGCAGCTAGAGGCTAGAAGCTAGCTTTTAAGGTACCCTGCACACGTGAAGCCAAACGCACCGGAAGACATCAAGGTCAGGCTCAGCTCCTCCGGGAGCCCGGCCCCCACCCCCGCACCCAGCATCGACCTGCCGCATCTTCAAGCGCTCTGGGATCCAGCGCCCTATGCCGTCTGGGTGCACCAGGATCTCCGCCTCGTCTACCTGAACACCGCCGCGGTTGAGTCTATCGGCGCCCGCTCGCAGGAGGAGCTTCTTGGCCGCTCCCCTCTGGATTTCATCTCTGACGACGAGCGGGCCCAGACCGCCGCGCGGATCGAACAAGTGACGAGGGAGGACGCGCCAGTGCCGCTGGCGCGCACCAGCTTCCGCCGTCTTGATGGAAGCCGCTACGAGACCCGCGCGGTCGCCTGGCCGATCCTCTTTCAAGGACGCCGCGCCGTCCAGGCGACCTTCTATGACATGACCTCGCTGCTTGAAAAGGAGGCGGCGCTCTCCCGCAGCGAAGACCTTCAGTCGCAGATCCTCGAGTCGTTGCCGCAACTCATCTGGACGACTAAGCCCGACGGCGCGCACGATTATTTCAACAAGCGCTGGTACGACTACACCGGGACCAAACCCGGACAGACTGATGGTGCTGGCTGGGCTGCGATTCTTCATCCGGATGATGTCGAGCGCTCCTGGGCCGTCTGGAATCACTCCCTCACCACCGGCGACAACTACGATATCGAGTACCGCTTTCGCGCAGGGGACGGCAGCTATCGCTGGTTCCTGGGTCGCGCCCGTCCTTTGCGCGACAGCACAGGGAAGATCGTCCGCTGGTTCGGCAGCTGCACGGACATTGACGAACCTCGCCGCCAGCGGGAGCGGCTGCGGGCCAGCGAAGAGCGTTTCCGCACCGCCACTCGCGCCGTCAGCGACATTATCTGGACCAACGACGCGGAGGGCAAGATGCGCGGCGAGCAGGCTAGCTGGGCTGCGTTCACCGGGCAGCGGGAGGAGCAGTACCAGGGCTACGGCTGGACCGACGCTCTGCATCCGGACGACATCGCTTCCACCCTCGCGGCATGGGAGAGCGCGGTTCGCGAAAAGCGGATGGCCGTCTTTGAGCATCGGCTGCGCCGCCACGACGGCGTCTACCGGCTTTGCCTGGTGCGCGCGCTTCCGATCCTGGACGAGGACGAAACAATCCGCGAGTGGGTGGGCGTGCATGCGGACGTGACGGAACGCCGGCAGCAGCAGGCCGAGATCCTCGCGCTGAATACCGAACTCGAGGAGCGCGTGCGGCAACGTACGGCAGAGCTCGAGGCCTCGAACAAGGAGCTAGAGGCGTTTTCCTATTCGGTCTCGCACGACCTGCGCGCTCCCTTGCGCACCATCGACGGCTTCAGTCTGGCGCTTGAAGAAGATGCCGGTCCGGTGCTGGATGAGGAGTGCCGCGGCTATATCCGCCGCATCCGCGGAGGCGTGCAGCGTATGGGCGGCTTGATCGATGCTCTGCTGCAGCTCTCGCGAGTCACACGCGCGGAGCTGCAACGGCACGATGTCGACCTGTCGCGCATTGCGCAAGAGGTTTGCGAGGGGCTCCAGCGCGTGCAACCCGAGCGCTCGGTCGAACTCCGCATCGCCCCGGAGCTGCACGCCAACGCCGACCTCCGGCTGATGCAGGTCGCCTTTGAAAACCTCTTCGGCAATGCATTCAAGTTCACCTCCAAGCAATCGCACGCCGTGATTGAATTCGGAGCGCGGCCAGGAGAAGACGCGAGTGCCTCGACAGAGTTCTACATCCGCGATAACGGCGCCGGCTTCGATATGCAATACGCAGGCAAGCTCTTCCACGCCTTTCAGCGCCTGCATGGAGATAAGGATTTCCAGGGCTCCGGTATCGGACTCGCCACGGTGGAGCGCGTGATCCGGCGCCATGGCGGCACCATCCGCGCGGAAAGCGCTCCCGAGGGTGGCGCAACGTTTCGCTTTACGCTGGGGTAAGTTGATCCGAACCTCGTACAGGCATTCGGACGAAGCTCCAGCCCGCTACGAGCGCTAACCGCGAACCCAGTTGCCGTCAACTACCCGCCACATGCAGGCGGAGGGCGCCTTGTCGCGCAGCGCTGCCGGCAAGCGATCGTTGCGGACGTTGTCGTAGCATTGCAGGGCGCCGAAGCGCAGCATGGATCTGGGAATACCCACCGCCGTAAATCCGGGGTGGGATGTGGAGGGGAAAGGACCGCCGTGGTTCATCGCCGGCGAAAGCGCGACGCCTGTCGGCATCTTGTCATTGAGCAAGCGACCGACACGAAAGCGAAGCGCGTCAGCGACGACGCTGTAGATTGAATCGTCCGCGCCTGCGCTGCTCGAGTAAATGCTTCCAGTAAGATTGCCCTCAAGTCTTTCGAGCACCTGCAGCAGTTGCTCGAGATCGTCTGCCGTGATGAGGAGCGTGGCGTTTCCGAAGGCCTCGCGCTGCAGCTTCTCCGCTTCGGCGAGAAAGCCAGAGGCAGAGATTTTCAGCAGAGTGTTCTTGTAGCGCCACCCGTCACCGGCAACGACCGCGCCTCCGGTGACAACCGTAGCGCCGGCATTGACGAGCCACTGCACACCTTCATTCAGGCTATGCAGGCCGCCCTGCGACAGCAACGGCGCCGGAGATCGCTTCTCGAATGTCTCGGCCAAACCGGTGGCGAGCTGCTCTGTTGCTTCACCCGCAAGCGCGAGGATCAAATTCGGACTGGTGCAGAACTGTCCGGATGCCGCCAGGCAGCTGTCAGCGAGCTCGGCGGACAGCGCGTCCCCGCGCTCCGCGAGGGCGCCGGGCAGCAGCACTACCGGATTCAGACTCGACATCTCGAGATACATCACCTTGCCCGCAGCATCGGCGGCGCTCTTCAGCCGGAGGCCGCCGGCGCGACTACCCGTAAAGCTACTGGCTCCGATGCGCGGATCGCTCACAAGCCGCAAGCCGTCCTCATTCGCGATGCCGTAGAGCATCTGCACCGTTGCGTTCGGTAAGCCGCTGGCAGTCAATGCGGCGGCAGCACACTCGGCCAATAGTTTGGTCGTTCCCGGATGCAGCGGGTGCGCCTTCGCGATGACGGGACATCCGGCCGCGATGGCTGCTGCGAAGTCGCCGCCCGAAATGCCGTTGAAGGCGAAGGGGAAATTGTTTGGTCCGAAGACGACTACGGGACCAATCGGCGCAAAGTGCGAGCGGATGTTGGCCTTCGTGTCGATCACAGGATTCGCCCAAGAGCCCTCGCGCGCGGCTGCGGCAGCCTGGCGCAGTTGGGTCGTTGTGCGCGGGATCTCGACATCTTTTAACCGTGGTGCGACGGGCAATCCTGTTTCGGAGTGAGCGATGGCAACGATCTCCAGCACGCGTGCCTCGATCGCGCTTGCGTACCCTTCGAGGAAACCAGCGATTTGCTCACCGCTGACTGTTCGCAGCCCACGCGCAGCATGGACCGCTGCATCAAGCGCGATGTCGCAGTCTGCCCATGCGCTTATCGGATACTCGCTGGGTAGCTTCTTGCCCGTCGATGGGTTGGTTGCGCTGAAGGTTGAGGTCGCGGTGGCAACGCGCCACTCGCCACCAAGCCAAAGCTGCTCGATTGCCATTATGTTCCTCCTGCACTGCCATTACAAAGCAATGCCGTATGACTGCGCTGGTTCTTTGTTCACGCTCCGAAGCGCAGTGGTTGATGAAGGAAAGACATGTCCTCGTCGGCATGTCCCCCGCCACAGCTAATTCCATTCCGGAGCAGGTCATTACGAGAGGACTTCAGCTCTGATTGGTGGAGTTTTCCAGGGGGGCAGGTCAGTGCCGAACGACTGAGAATGCATCTCGCCGTCATACTTCTGGGCGCGCCATTCAACCGCAGTCCTAGGCGAAATTAGCCATCGGCTTCTGAATAGCTCTCAACAAGCATATCCTCGACACTTAGATCCAATCCATATTGCATATTCCAGTACTGTACCGTCTGTTTGACGAAACGTGCCGAGCTTTTTGCGGGTTGCCGCTTCGAATACCCTCCAGGATACCGGGATGTTGCTGGACTGCCGCAATTCTTTCGCTCGTAGCATTTGGAGTATCAGGCCATCTGCCAACCACCGAAAATACAAAGACGAAAGGTAATTGCCTCCAATGCATCCTGGAGATAAGCTGTGAGCGCGTCACTGTGTCCAGCCTCAAGCTGCTGGATGAGGAAGTTCACGTTTTGCTTGATGAGTTGTTGCGTGGCAGTTTTTTCCTGACTGCCACGGTTGCCGTTGCTGCTGTGGTTGTTGTTGCTTGGATATTGGCAAGCTAAGCGGCTGATTGAGGCCGAACACCTGCAGATTATTGCATACCGATAGTAGACTACTATTTCTGCGTTTGAGGAAAATACAAATTTGATCTCTCAATTTTTTTTGCCGAAGAAATATATTCGATGGGCTGCATGTGCGGCGGCGTTTTGCATTTTGCTTCCTGTGTTCGTTACAGACGCTCGCGCGCAAACGCCCGGCCTGAATGGCCTGGAGACGTTAACGCCGGGACGGACCCGGGCGGAAAATGCTTTGTGGCATGAGAATTCGCTCAACGCCCAGTTTGTTTCCTCGAAAACCGTCGTAGTGGCCCAGATGAAGGGCCCCGGCATCATAACAATGATGCATTTTGCTTTGCCGGAATACCAGAAACTAAATCGCGATGTTCTTTTGCGCATTTATTGGGACGACGAAAGTTCGCCCAGCGTGGATGTGCCGCTGGTGGATTTTTTTGCCGATCCGGATGGGTTGCAGCATCGGGTGAACACCGCGCTGGTGAACAAGCGGCGCGGCTGGAACGCGTATTTTCCCATGCCGTTCCGCCGCTCGGCGAAAATCGAACTGGTTTATGACGGACCGCTGAAGCCTGGGAAAGTACTGCAATCGAGCATGCCCTGCTATAGCTACGTTATGTGGAGGACCCTAAAGAACGTTCCCGCCGATGAAGGATACTTCCACGCGAGTTGGCGTCAGCAGAAATTGCTTTTGGGAAAGCAGGATTATGTTGCTCTCGACGCCAAGGGAAAAGGAAAATTTGTTGGCTGGAATGTGACCGTCCGCAGCCTCCACCATAACGGTTATCCGGTGGATGAAAATGAAAAATTCTATATCGATGCCGAAAAGAATCCCTCGATTGAGTTTCAGGGTTTGGAGGATTCGTTCGGGTTCAGTTGGGGTTTTCCGCCGAGCAGCGACAACTCCTTTCCGCTTACGGGTTATTTCAAGTTTCTCAATGGGGCCGCAGCCTATCGTTTTTTCAGACAGGACGCGATCAACTTCGACAAGTCGCTGCACGTGGCCATTGGATTTGGCGTGCACGAGGACCCGGCGTTCCGGATTGACGGGTCGAAGCCGGATAGCGTGATGCAATTTTCTTCCACGGTCTACTGGTACCAGACGGAGCCGCACGCGCCTTTGCCGCCGATGCCGCCTGAGAGCGAGCGGGAGCCTGCTCCCGTGCAGCCTTAGTTGCGATAACGCCGTTCCGGCCACAATCTCGAAGCTGCCCCTCGTTCAAAGGTCGCACAAGCAAGGGCGAGAGAACGCTCTGACCGCGGATGCTATGGGCCAGTTCTTTTCATGCGGCATCCTCAAAGATGCGGCGCGGGTTGGTCTTCGATTCGGTGAGAACCGAAAGCGGCCGGCGCGAGGCCCGCTAGACAACGAGTTTTGGCAAAACAAGTAACAACGGGGGATATCTGCCAGAATTCTCATACGCGCTCTCTCTGACAATTCATCGGCCATCTGTCAGCAACACGGACTGGGCATGGTCCAGATTGAGTTCTATGTTGCGGCCATGACTTTCAAACTTCTGTTTCGACCATAAATCGTGGAAACGTCCGGCCTTCCAGGAATCGGGGAGCGACATGTCGGCGCGGCGTGATGGTCGGCATCGTCTCACCAAAGAGGAAACAGGAACTTTTACAAACTGAGCCATGCCGCCGTCTACATCAAAGCCAAAGAGCCGGAGACAGCGGCATACATGAGGATTGCCGTGAGTACAGGCATAACACCTTCCGCATGAAATGAGCGGGTATATGGTCACAAGATCGCCAGCCGAGAGTGTGCTGCTCGAACTGTTCAACTGCACAATGCGGCCTGATAACTCGTGACCGAGCGTGAGAGGCGCCTTCGCGCGGGGGTGGGATCCAGCGACGATGGAGATGTCGGACCCGCAGAAGCCACAAGCCTCGACCTCGATCAACGCTTCTTCGGCCCCTATTTCGGGAAGCGACACCTCTCTTGGCTCAAGATGGTCGGGCCCTAGTATCGAGCTGCGAGCATTGTTCTCATAAATAGAGCCTCCGCTACTGAGCGGTATATCCGCCATCCAGCATGAGAACCGCCCCGGTGAAAAACGTGGCCAGGTCTGATGCCATAAAGGCGTAGAAGTAGCTACTCCTCTGCGCTCGCGATGCGGCCGATGGATGATTTCTCCGGAGCATCGACCAGTAGTCCGCGGGGTCGCCGGAGGCCTCCGCCGACCGTTGTGCGATTGGCTATCTACCGTTCCGCAGGCGACAGTGTTGACCCGAATGCACTGGAAAACACCGGGAGCGGTAGCCTGAGGGATCCTGTCGCAAAGAACCCTTCATTTCCAATCTCGAGTGGTTTCGCCTGGTCAGTATCGCTTGCTAGAACCTTTTATTCGCTCACCTGTCCTTCGTGCAAGCTTTCCAAGCTGATGACAGGCGGAGATAGGCTGCGTACGTTACCGGTACTCTGCGCAGAACGCCGGCGCACCTTGGCCGATCAGCAAACAGCCGCGCTTGATCTCGCTGACGATGAGTGAACACGCATTCTGCGCATTGCACGGTGGATGCGTAGCCGGCGACACCTGGGTGCATTGGATTACCAGCTGCTTGGATCGCTTTGCGCCCACTGCACCGATGCAGCTTTGGGTGTCATTGGCGACAGGCGCAATCGCCGAGGTCTGCGACCCGTAGTAAGGTTCCCGTACGCCGACCGACTGCGCCACTTCGTGCAGCTCGGTGCGCAGCTTTTCCCAACGGCTTATAGTCTCCTGATTCAGATTGAGGCTATAAACGAGGGAGTCAATTTGTCCCGCGGTGCCCACCAATGCCGCGACTTCGTTCTCGGCCTTGCGCTTACGTTTGAAAGTCTCAAATGCCAGATCTGACTGTTTGGCGAAAGTGTCGGCGAGAGCCCGCGCATCTCGTTCGCGACTGGTCTTGCGAATCGTGCTCTTCTTCAAGGCAACAGCGAAGCTCTGCCGAAAGGGTTGCGCATCCTCTTTCAAATTTTGCATGAGCCGCTGCAGATCCTTATCGTTCAAGCGACCCTGCCCCTGCGCTATGCTGCCCGCACCCATTAGAACGATCAAGAGAATCATTACTACAGAGCGTCCAAATCGCATCTGCATCAGTGCCTTCCCTCGCGCCGGTGCGCGTCCACCGAACGAGCCGATTGTATCAAGCTCTCGCGAGCGCTGCCAGGGGCGATCCGGGGGAGCGGTAAAACGATGAAGAAGGAGATAGTAGGCTAAGGCTCATGCATCTTGATTGGATTCCGGCTGGCGAGCTGCAGGCGCTTCCTGGCGGATCTGACGGCAAGCAGCAGATCTGCGGATATCTACGTGCTTCTGATCATGCGACTGCTTCCAGAAGGACTGGTTGACATCATCCTGGCTGCAATGCTCTACGCCAAATGGCTGCAGTCAGTCGGACTTCATAAAAGATAACCTACATTAACTTATAGATTGCTACAACACGATCATGACCGGGTATATACCCTTGGCTCGTAGTACATCAATTGACGAAATGTAATTGACGAAATGTAGAGGTTGAGCCGAGCAGGTCCAGAGCGGTCCGCAGCATCTCTGGACCTCCAACATTGTTGATCATCAAGATCTGTGTGGTTCAGATCGGTAGCGTCGGTCGGCAGTCGCTTTCGCCGAGCACGTGGCCCGTCCTGACATATCGCGTATCGGCTGCCAGACTCATTCCCTATCGAACGAGCTGCGATGATCGAAGCAGTCTCCATTGCGTACACGCAGCGAGATCACGATATCGAGCGAGGAAGTACAGCCGGCGTCATAAGCGCAGGAATGATCGGCCTATCGGCCATTCAGGCATTTCGAGTGTTCGGTTGCAAGCAAGCCTTCGCTGTAGATCCGGCGCCCGTGCACTGCTCGTGAAAAAGCAGGTTTCGAGAAGCATTAGTGTAAGGTCATAGCTCCAGATGGACACTTCGGTGTAGTGATGAACGCGTCGGATGTGAACATTGCAATGGGGGAGGAAGATTTGCCACAGACGCCAGAAGAAAACCCAAGCAAGCACATCGAATTTCTGCACGAGATCGGGAGCCGCATTGCCGACGCGGATCCTCTGCATGTCGTACTGGACCGCATAGTTGCCTTCGTCTCTTCCCTGGTCAGGTGCGACTCGTGCCTCGTCTATGTGTTGGAGGGAGACAAGTTGGTGCTGCAGGCGTCGGTCAATCCACACGCAGATCTTGTGGGCCATCTGGACCTGCCGTTGGGGCAGGGTATCACCGGGTGGGTGGGCCAGCATAAGCGACCGGTGGCGATCGCCTCGGGTGCAGCCAATGATCCCCGATTCAAGCTCTTCAATGAACTGCCAGAGGACCGTTTCGAGGCCTTTCTTTCTGTGCCGATTGTCTGCCGGGGAAGGCTGGTCGGGGTCATCAATGTGCAGCATCGGCAGGCTCATCACCATACCCGGCAGGAGGTGGAACTGATTGCCACTCTCGGATTTCTGGTAGGCGCGGAGATCGAGCTGGCGCGCCTCGAGAATGAGCGATCGGATCTGGCGGAACAGCTAGAAACCAGAAAGATGATCGAACGCGCGAAGGGAATATTGCAACGCGACCTGAACCTGAGCGAAGAGGCTGCCTACCTGGCGCTGCGCAACCAGAGCCGACAAAAGCGCATGAGCATGCGCCAGATAGCGGAGGCAATCATTCTCATGCAGGAGTTGAAACGGCTGCACGGAAGCTAAGTTCACCTGCACTGCTCTGTGCTGCGGCTAAGCGCTCCTAAGGCAGTCCCTAATACAAGAATCTTGAATGAGCGTGCGCTGCAGTTGATCATGTCAAAGGTGCCGCGGAAACGCTCAGTCAAATAAATTGAAGCTAAAGGCTAGCAGCTGCCTTTCGCCGGTCGTGCTCCCGCAACTCCTCAACGATCTCCGCCGCTGCCGCCCGCGCCTCCTCCGAGCGGTCCGGCGGGAACGAGATCGCGCCTACCCGGGCGTGGCCGCCACCCCCGTAGCGTTCGCACACCGTTGCAAGATTCACCATCTCCTCGGAGTTTGTCTGGGTCCACGGGTTCGACCCCACTGCCACCTTGGTGCGAAAGCTCGATTTGCTCAGCCCGATGCTGTAGGTCGCCTCCGGATGGAGGTAGTACGGAATGAACTTGTTGTAGCCCTCCAGCGGCTGGTCGCTGATGTCGAAGTAGATGGTGCCGTCGATGCACTCGGAACGCTCGCGGATAAGCGCGAGTGAGCGCTCGTGCCGCTCTAGTAACGGCGGCAGCAGCTCCGTAATAAACGGCTGCCGCAGTACTTCTTCCAGCGGCATCTCGGTGAGCAGCGGGATCATCCGCGGAATCAGCGTCGGGTCCTGTGCCGACTCGATCACCAGGGTCAGCTTCATCGCTGGCGCGGCCATCTCCACCGCCGACTCCGGGCTCTCGTAAAGCGCGCCATCCACGATGTCGGCCCACTTCACCAGCTCGGCAACGGGCTCTGCGTTGAAGTCGAAACGCGTCGAGGCAACTTGTGCCAGAAAGCTGGTGCAGGAGGTGTAGTCCGGATCGTAGAAGCGCCGCATGGCAAAGCTGCCATCCTCCAGGCCACGCAGATATTGCGCGTGGTCGGCCGGAGTCAGAAAAGCGCTGAGGTGGTGATCGAACCACCAGGTGATGCGCGGCGATGGTGAGTATTTAAAGTCGACGATGGCATTCTCGTCACCGGTAAAGTCGGCCTCATTGAAGAGCGCACCCGCGCGGTGCACCAGGCCGTGGTAGTCATAGTGAGCATCGGGCGCGATGCACTCCCGATGAAAGCGGGTAAACAGCGAGGCAGAACATGCTCCATCAAAGCATTTGTCATGATAGAAAATGCGAACGTTCAAATCGAGCTCCTGTACTAAACCGGCCCGAGCGGCACTCCGGCAAGACGGCTAGCAAAACGCAAACAGAGAATGATTAGGATTGCCGGGAGCAGTCCGCCTGTCAAGCTACGGAATCGTTGGTAGTGTCTCAGTTTGAATTTTCCCGCTACGACACTACCCGCTACGACACTAGCGGATATCGAAACGTCTGATCAGGCCGTCCTCTATCCGAAAAATATGACCAACCATGTTGTCGGAGAGCACTTTGCCCTTGAGATCGCGCACGGTCGCGTGGACGTTGACATCGGTCGTTCCATCCGCACTTGCAGAAAAGCCGGCTGGCTCCACGTGTGGGTCGATCATCGCCCATTGTCGCGTCCAGTATTCACGGACGCCGTCGTGTCCGTAGACATGGCCGCCCTCCATGCCGTTGGCCCACACGACGTCTGGATGCATGGCCGCCAGCAGCGCTTCCATGTCACGGGCGTTGAAACGGTCGTAAAGGTGCTCGAGAAGTTCTGTGTCGCTGGGCATCGCGCGCTCCTTAGATCGGTCTCCTAAGCAAGAGTAAGCTCGCCGAACAGCTTGGGCCAGTTTGGGTCGGGACCGGAATCTTAAACTGAGACACTACCAATCTTTTGGTAGTACGGGAGCGAAGCCTTATTCTTTCACCGCCACCCCAAAGAGCGCATCGCCTTCGGAGAAGCGCATCACCACCGAGGCACGCACATCCGGCGCCGAGCACTGCTCCAGGAAAGCTGTATTGCCTTCCACATCGTCTGAGATCAGAACGCCGCCGGGACACAGCGCCGCCCAAGCATACTTGAACTCTATCTTCATGTGTTCGTAGGTATGCAGGCTGTCGTGGAAGAAGAGGTCGATCTCGCCCAAGTCCCTTAGCAACGGCGGCAGCAGACGTTGTGCATTGCCGCGGTGCAGAGTCCAACGGTGGCGCAGCCTATCCGGAACCAGCCGGCCGACATAGCTGTCCGCCTCCTTGGCCAGCGGCGGCAGGTCAATGCTGTGCAGCTCCCCTCGCCCATTTTGCTCCATCGCTTGTAGCAGATAGGACGAGGTGACGCCGTAGCAGACCCCGGTCTCGACCGCGATCTTTGGCGTCAGCCCGCGCACCACTGCGTAGCAGGTGCGCGCCAGCCGATGGTCACCGTTGTGGACATGGTTGAAAGGCCCGCTGTCGGCAAGCTCCGCCCACCTCCGCCGCATGCCGGCTTCGAACTCCACCAGTGCCCCATCCTGCAGGTGGGGACGAATCTCTCTCCCCGTCGCGGCTTCCAGGATCCGGCAGGCGTCGTTCATCGCCAACGCCTGGTACTCGGAGCGTTGCGTAGAACACTGCTTGTGCACCTGCACGACGGCGTGAATGCGATCGTAAAACTCAAGGGGGCGGGTAAATGCGATGGGCACCAGATGCAGTGCCTTCGCGGCTTTGGAAGAGAGCACCGGATGCATGGCCCCTCCTGCATGATCTGGATTTAACGGACGCAATCCTATCACGCGCTCCGAATGCTCTTCCAGAGAGAGCGTGAGAAACTGCCTTCAGTCTTCCCATTTCGACTCGGGCTACCCTCGCATTGCCCTTCTCGCCCTCAGTACGCCAGAAAACGTTTGGGGTATGTTGGAGAGGTGGCGCCTGCCGAATGGCAGCTGACGCCGCCCGATATCTATGGCCCCAAAGACCACATCAGACGACACCACACGGGAAGAGACCACATCCGCGGACACCACATCTGCGGACGAGGCCAAGCGCCACAAGCGCGAGCGCATCCGCAACGCTATATATAGCTTCTTCTTCGGCTCCAGCGAAGTGCTCCGCGCCGGCTGGCGGCTGCTCCTATATCTGTTTCTGCTCGCCATTCTGACCACTCTGCTCTTCTTCTCGGTCTGGCCTCTGCTCCACCTGCAAACGCATGGCGACTCCCCATGGCTCCCACTGGCGGGCGATGGCCTGCAGCTAGCCGGAACTATTTTGGCCGCGTTCCTCTTGAGTCGCATCGAACGCCGCCCGGCGATTAGCGGCGGCTTCCGCGGCCCGGCGCGAGTGCTCCGCTTCGCCTCTGGACTCTTCTGGGGATTGACCCTGCTCAGCCTGCTCGTCTTCGCCATGGCTGGCTTGCACCTGCTCACGATCGGCCCGGCCGAGCTCAGCCGTGGGGCCGCCCTCCGCTTCGCGCTGATTCACGCCGTCGGCTTCCTGTGCGTCGCCTTCTTTGAGGAGAGCCTCTTTCGCGGCTACCTGCAATCCATCCTCACCTGTGGCATGGGCTTCCCGGCCAGCGCCGTGGTGCTATCGCTCGCCTTTGGCGGTGTCCACCTGCACAACCTGGGTGAGTCGCCGCTGGGGATCGTGACCGCCATTCTGGTCGCTCTGCTCTTCTGCATAAGCCTCTGGTATACCGGCTCGCTCTGGTGGGCCTTTGGCTTCCACGCCGCGTGGGACTGGGGCCAGTCGTACCTCTACGGCACACCCGATAGCGGCTTGCTCCTGCAGGGCCACCTCCACACCACGCTTCCGCACGGAGCGCCCTTGCTCAGTGGCGGCAACACCGGCCCGGAGGGGAGCCTCTACGCCGTCATCCTGCTGCTCATCGTCACCCCTGTCGCCTATCTCTGGTGGCGCTCGCGCCTCACCCCGGAGTGGCCCGCCGCCCACCATGAACTCCCCGCAGGAGAGCGCGCTTGATCTCCGCCGACCAAAAACCCCGCGTCCCCCGCGCCAACACAATGACGAGCAAGCCCCGTCCTCTGCTCCGCCGTCTTTTCGCACTCGTTCTCATGTTGCTGCTCATCGTCGCGGTGCTGGCCTGTGCCGGCGTCCTCTTCCTCCGCCACGCCATGCAGGCCCAACTCCCGCAGCTCGATGGCGAGGAGCACACCACCACGGTGATCGCACCCGTCACCGTCCGCCGCGATGAGCACGGCGTCCCCCACATTCAGGCCGAGACGATCGACGACCTGATCGCCGCACAGGGCTACGTCACCGCCTCCGACCGCCTCTGGCAGATGGACATGATCCGCCGCATGGCCGCCGGCGAAGCCTCGGAGATCCTCGGCTCGGGCCTACTCGACCACGACCGCATGCAACGCGTACTTCAGTTTCGCCCCACTGCGGAACGCATCGCCGCCTCGCTCTCCCCGCGCGACCGCCGCCTCTTTGAGGACTACGCCCGCGGCGTCAACGCCTACATGGAAGAGAACCGCGGCCACCTCCCGGCGGAGTTCCGCCTGCTCCGCTACACGCCGAAACCCTGGCAGCCGGTTGACTCCATCCTCGCGGCGCTCACCATGATCCAGATGCTCGACCAGCAGTGGCCCACTAAGCTCGAGCGTGAGCGCGTGGAGCACCGCCTCGGCCCAACGCTGGCCGCCGATCTCTACCCCACCGGCTCCTGGCGCGACCACCCGCCCACGCAGTCCGTGCCCGACCTAACGCAACCCCAGCCCCGGATTCCGGAGGTCCCGCTCGACGAGTCGCAGAGCTCGCTCCGAGACCTGCTGCGCTTGCAGAAGTTTGCCGGGCGTGAAGCGGTCTGCCGCAGCTGCCAGCCCGGCTCGAACGAATGGGCCGTCTCCGGCGCACACACTGCCAGCGGCCGGCCGCTGCTCGCCAATGACATGCACCTCCAGCACCAAGTCCCCAATATCTGGTACCAGGCCGACCTCCGCGCCGCCGGCTTCCATGCCGCCGGGGTCACCGTCCCTGGCCTTCCCTTTATCGTCGCCGGCCACAACGACCACATCGCATGGGGATTCACCGCGATGTACGCCGACACCCAGGACCTCTACGTCGAAAAGACCAACCCCCAGGGCGAGTACTGGGCTGCGAACGCTTGGCACGAGATGGAGCACGACCGCGAGGTCATACACGTTCGCTGGCACGGCGATGTCACCCTGGATGTTCTCCGCACCGGCCACGGCCCGGTCCTCACGCCATTGCTCCCCAACGAAAAACGCACCGTCGCCCTGCGTTGGACTGCCTATGATCCAGCCGTCTCCGGCATCCCGCTCTACGACCTGAACACCGCCGCGAACTGGGGGGAGTTCGAGCACGCGATCAGCGCCTGGTGGGCGCCCACCCTCAACATGATCTACTCCGACGATCAGGACCACATCGGCTATCAGGCCGCCGGGCGCATCCCGCTCCGCCCAGGTGGCCTCGCCGGAACGCCCATCGGCGACACCGAACACGAATGGCAGGGCGCCATCCCCTTCGCCGAGCTGCCCGCGGTGCTCGACCCACCCAACGGCATCCTGGCCACGGCGAACTCCCGCATCACCCCGGACAATTACCCCCACCCCCTCACGCTCGAGTGGGCCTCGCCCTACCGCAACGAGCGCATTTGGAAGTGGCTCGCTGGGCGGCATGCTTCCGATGGGGGCAAGCTCACGCGTGCCGACATGCTTACGCTCCAGACCGACATCTACTCCGAGATCGACCAGGAGCTGGCACAGCGCTTCGCCTACGCCATCGACCACGCCAAAGCCCCAACTGCGCAGCTGCGGCAGTCCGCCGATCTTCTCCGCTCCTGGGATGGCGTGCTGCGCGTCGACTCAGCCGCCCCGGCCATCCTCTCTGTCGCGAAAGAGGCCTTCTGGCCCCTGATCCTCAAGCCCAAGCTCGGCGACGATTGGCAACTCTACGACTGGCCGGAGAGCGCCTTTGCCGAAGAGCAGCTCATCACCCATGCACCCGCGCAGTGGCTCCCGCTGGGCTACGGAAGCTGGGATGACCTGCTGGCCGCCGCAGTCGGTGCGGGGCTGAAAGACGCGCATGTTCCAGGTGACCTGAAGGCGTGGCGCTATGGAACCGAGCACACCATAGAGCTCCAGCATCCGCTCTATGGCCGGCTTCCCTTCTTCGGTTGGACCGGCACCGGCGCGCTGCCGCAGTCCGGCGATGGCACCACCGTCAAGCAGGTCGGCCGCACCTTCGGCCCCTCCCAACGCTTCACCATGGACTGGAGCGACATCGACGCGTCGACAGAGGACATCGTGCTAGGTCAGTCCGGCAGCCCCATGAACCCCTGGTACCGCGACCAATTTGCTTTCTGGTACACCGGCCGGACATTCCCCATGCCGTACACGCAACCGGCCGTCGATGCCGCCGCGAAGCACACCTTGCGGCTAATCCCATGACCAACTCTGTCGAACTCACACTTTCTGTCATCCCGACCGGAGTTGCGCCGCGGGCAGCTACCCACACGCGTGTCATTCCGACCGGAGTTGCGCCGCAGGCAGCAACGCAGTGGAGGGACCTGCTGTTTGTTTGAGCAACGCTCCTCGCCAGCTTCCAGCGAAAAACGCTGGCTCCCACCGCTCCTGATCGCCCTGGCAACGCTCGCCGCCATTGCTCCCTCTTTCTTCCGCGGCTCCTCCTGCGGCCATGACTTCGACTTCCACCTGGTCTCCTGGATGGAGGTCGCGCGCGACTGGCATGCCGGGCTCGCCTATCCGCACTGGATCAGCTCCGCCAATTACGGGGCCGGAGAGCCGCGACTGGTCTTCTATCCCCCCGCCTCCTGGCTGCTGGGCGCGCTCTTGGGATCGCTCTTCGGCTGGACCGCCGCGCCGGTCCTCTTTGTCGTGGCATCTCTGTTCGCGGCGGGCCTCTCCATGCACCGGCTCGCGCGGGAGTGGCTCCCGGACCCCAGCGCAACCATCGCCGCCTGCCTCTACGTCGCCAACCCGTACACGCTTTTCGTCGTCTACGAGCGCGCCGCGTATGGCGAGTTGCTGGCCGCAGCGTTCATCCCGCTCGTCTTGCTCTTTGCATTGCGGCAAAAACCACCAGTCGCCGCGCTCGCCTTCGCGGTCGCCGCCACCTGGCTCTCGAATGCGCCTGCTGGGGTCATCGCCTGCTATACCCTGCTGTGGTTCGCTCTGCTTCAACTGCTGTGTGAGCGCAGCCTCTGGCCCGCCCTGCGCATCGGCTCAGCCACGCTGCTCGGCCTGGGACTCGACAGCTTTTATCTGGTGCCCGCTGCCTATGAGCAGCGCTGGGTGCAGATCAGCCGCGCGATCCTGCCGGGCATGCGCGTCCAGGACAGCTTTCTCTTCGCGCACACCGGGGAGCCGCTGCACGATGGGGTGCTGCGAACAGCTTCTTGGATCGCTGTCCTGCTAATCGCCATCGCCGTGGTCGGCGCTCTCGTGTGGTGGCGTCTCGAAATCACATCGCCACTGCAGCCCGACGACGATCCTGTAGGGACAGCTGGCGGTCGGACGGCCATGCAAGCGCGCTTTGCCTTTGCTTCCTTGCCTGTGCTGGTGCTCTTTCTGCTCCTGCCAGTCAGTGCGCCGCTCTGGCGCGTTGCTCCCCACCTTCGGTTCCTGCAGTTTCCCTGGCGCTGGCTGATCGTGGTCAGCCCTGTTGCCGCCCTGTCTCTTTCGGGCGCTCTGGTATGTATCCGCCGTAAAGAGTGGCAATACACCGTTGCTTGCACCCTGGCGGTGCTCTCGATCGTCCTCTGTAGCACCCTCTACTTCCAGCACTGCGATGACGAAGACGCCATTCCGGCTCAGGTGGCGCTTCTGGCCAGCGAGGAGGGGCAGGAGGGCACCGACGAGTACACCGCCTTAGGAGTAGATAACTCTGCCATTCAACAAAACTTGCCACCAGTCCGCGTACTGCGCTCGCCAGACGCCGGGATCGCCAGCAGCACCGCCACTGAAAATCCGCCGTGGCAGCCCGACAGTTCAGGGGAACTCCCTGCACAAATCCACCTTGAGCATTGGCAGGGAGAAGACCGTCGCCTCACGATCAAGAACTCGATCCCCGGCTATGCCGTCCTCCGCTTAGAAGACTATCCCCGTTGGCAGATCCTCAGGAACGGCGTCGTGATGCACCTGCAAACCCATCGCGAGGACGGCCTGATTGCCGTGCCCCTCAGCGCCGGCGCCGCGGAGTTGGAGGTGAAGTGGGTCGCCACACCCGACGTCTTCGCCGGAGAGGATCTCTCCCTGGCCTTCCTCGCGACCGTAGTCTCCATCGTGATTCTCAAGCGCCGGCGTCTATTACCTGAATAAAGTGTCATCCTGAGCGAAGTGGTTCGGAAAGCCACACAGTCGAAGAGCCTGCTCTGAGCGGAGCCGGGCAATGCGTGGAAGTCCGGCGCATCGGAGGGACCCGCTGTTCAGCCTAGCTGCGCACAAAACAAACGGTTCACGATTGGCGTACCCGCTCAAGAAAATCGCTAAGCTATGAGTAGTAGGTCACCAAACGGGACGCTTGCAGTGAGCAGGAGCGCCCGGTAAGTCCATTGTTTACAGGATTTTGCCTCTAAGTCTTTTGTTTGTAGGATTTTACGGCCAGTGCCACCTCTAAGTCCAATGGTAAGAGGAATTTAGCCGAAAATCCCGGGGGGAGGGGGTCGACGAGAGAGTGCGCCACGAAACCCTGTCAGGGCTTCCGCAGGACAGGAGTCACAAGCAGCTCCCGGGTCGCCTTATACGTCTTGCGAATGCCTTCGGCCAGGCTAGTCTTCGCCCGCCAGCCCAGCGCATGGATCCGGCTTACATCGAGCAGCTTCTGCGGCGTTCCATCCGGCTTGGTCGCGTCGAAGACAAGATGGCCTGCAAAGCCGAGCTCCCGGCAGACTGTCTCGGCCAGCTCACGGATGGTGACATCCTCGCCCGTGCCGACATTAACCAAGGGCGCGTGCTCCTCGTTCAGCAAAATCCCGAAGACCTCATCCGGCAAGTTCAACAGAAAGACGCACGCCTGTGCCAGGTCTTCGCTGTAGAGCAGCTCGCGCCGCGGCGTTCCGGTTCCCCATACTTCGATATGGTCTCGACGGGCCGCCTTTGCCTCCACCACCTTACGCATCAGCGCGGGCAGCACATGCGAGGTCTGGAGATTGAAGTTGTCGCCCGGCCCATAAAGATTTGTTGGCATAGCCGCCAGGAACTGTGTTCCGTACTGCCGGTTGTAGGACCAGCACATTTCGATCCCGGCAATCTTGGCCAGCGCATACGGCCGGTTCGTCGGCTCAAGCTCCCCCGTGAGCAGGTACTCCTCGCGAATCGGCTGCGGGCAGAGCTTGGGGTAGATACAGCTCGAGCCCAGAAACAACAGCCGCCGCACCCCGGCCCGGTAGCTCGCATCGATCACAGCGTTCTGAATCAACAGATTTTCGCGGATGAAATCCGCAGGATAGGTGTTGTTGGCTAGAATGCCGCCGACTTTGGCCGCAGCCAGCACCACGTACTCCGGGCGTTCCGAGGCGAAGAACTGCTCGACGGCCCGCGCGTCCTTCAAGTCAAGCTCCGCGTGCGTGCGCGTCAGGAGGTTCGTGTATCCCTCCGCCCGCAGGTGCTCCACAATGGCCGACCCCACCAGCCCACGATGCCCGGCTACATAGATTTTTCTCTGGCGATCCATTTTCTCTCGCGATCCAAGGAATACTAGTTCTCGAAGTACCGGAAGGCGTTGAAGCCGTGTTTATGCACCAGCGCATCCCGCTCGGCTTCTTTCAGGTCCTCTTCCACCATCTCGGCAACCAGCTCCGCAAAGGTGGTCTTGGCGCTCCAGCCGAGCTCGCGATGGGCTTTGGAAGGATCGCCCAGCAATGACTCCACCTCCGTCGGCCGATAGTAGCGCGGGTCGACCAAGACAATCACCTTGCCCGTCTCGTCCAGCCCCTTCTGCTCGGCCTCCGTGCCTTCCCAGTGCAGCCGGATGCCGAGCAACTCCGCCGCCCGCTCGACAAACTCCCGCACGCTGTATTGATGGCCGGTCGCGATCACGTAATCCTTCGGCTCCGGCTGCTGCAGCATCAGGTACTGCATCTCGACATAGTCGCGGGCATGGCCCCAGTCACGTCTGGCATCCAGGTTGCCCAGGAAGAGCCGGTCCTGCAGGCCCACCTTGATGCGCGCCAGCGCACGCGTGATCTTTCGGGTGACAAAGGTCTCCCCCCGCCGGGGTGACTCATGATTGAACAGGATTCCATTGCACCCGTAGATCCCATACGCCTCGCGGTAGTTCACGGTGATCCAGTAGGCATAGAGCTTGGCCACAGCGTACGGAGAGCGCGGGTAAAAGCGCGTCGTCTCACTCTGCGGTGCCTCTTGCACCAAGCCGTATAGCTCGGAGGTCGAGGCCTGGTAGAAACGCGTCTTCTTTTCCAAGCCCAGGGTGCGGATCGCTTCCAACAGCCGCAGCGTTCCTAGCGCGTCGCTGTTGGCCGTATACTCGGGCTCCTCAAACGACACCTTGACGTGACTCTGCGCGGCCAAGTTGTAGAGCTCATCCGGCTGTACCTGCTGAACGATGTGAATAAGACTGGACGAGTCGGTTAGATCGCCGTAGTGAAGCACTAGGTTCTGGTGCTCCACGTGAGGATCCTGGTAAAGATGGTCGATACGCGCTGTGTTGAAAAGCGAGGTGCGCCTTTTAATACCGTGAACCTGATAGCCCTTATTCAGCAACAACTCAGCGAGATAAGAGCCATCCTGCCCAGTAATTCCTGTAATCAGCGCCTTTTTCACGCCAAACCCTCACCCTCCAAAGCAAATAGTTCAACCAATACTTCAACAAAAACGACTGCTGGCCGTCTCTGAGGCTAACATCGGTCCCACAGTATCACAGCCGATGCGAGTGACTATGCTTAGGGTGAGCGGGAATCTGGCTTTCCACCAGGCGTCGCAGCTGGGTTTCGAAGCGCTCGAGCACAAGCTCTTTGCCGAGATTGTCAACAGCGTTGCAACGGGCTGCAGCGCCCAAGCGGGCACGCAGCTCCGGGGAAAACGCCAGGGTTTGGATCGCTTCGACGACCTTTCCCATGTTGCCGGGATCAATGGCCACGCCACAGCCCTCAATCGCGATGGCGACCTGCGTACCCGCAGCCGCAGTCGCAACGATTGGCCGTCCACTGGCCAGCATTCCAGTCAGCTTGGAGGGCATGACGAGGTCCGCAGCCCCGGAGCGTTGTGGCAGAAGGTGGATGTCGGCGGCATTTAGCAGGTCGTTCAAGCGCGAGAGTGGTTGCAGCGGAAGAAGTGTGACGTTGTGCAACCCTGCGATCATAGATTCAAGTTGTGGCCGGAATGCTCCATCCCCGCAAAACAGAAAGCGTATCCGCTCATCCTCGGCAAACCGCTGCGCCAGCAAGGGCAGTAATTCCAGGCCCTGTTTCATTCCCATATTGCCGGCATAGAGCACGACCACTTTTTCGGGAGAGAGACCCAACTGCTCACGCAACCGGTTCGGCCCCGGTGTAGGCCTGATCGCGTCGATGTCCACCCAGTTAGGAAAGAGCACAATCTTTCGCCGGTCGACTCCTTTGGCTGGCAGCCGGTCGGCCATGTTGCGCGAAACGCTTGAAATACGATCGAAGCCGTCCATCAGACGCCGTTCCAGACCCTCCGCCAGACGGTGCACGAATCCATCCGCAGGCAGAAAGCCCAGTCCGAAGGCGGCGTCCATCTCGAAGTCCTGGATGTGCAGCCAAGAGGCGGCTCCTGCGAGCCGGGCAGTGGCCAGAGTTGCTGGCGCGCAAAAGAGGGCCGGCTCCACGGTCAAAACCACGTCCGGATGCCAAAAAACCTGGGCGAGCATAACGGGCAGGCTGCTTGCCATGAACGAAGTCAAGTGGAGCAGGCGGGTCAGACTTGAAGGGCGGCGCGGCACCCACAGGGGGCACCGGTAGACCCGGACGCTCCCCCGCTCCACGCAATACGCCCACCAACGGAAGCCCTTCCCTACCTGCCAGGCCGGGTAGTAGGGCGGCGCGGTCACCACGCGCACCTCGTGCCCGCGGCTGGCAAGCCACTCTGCCATCTCTCCTGAGTACTTGCCGATGCCTGTCAGCTCTGGAGCGTAGTTGATCCCGTGCAGCAGAATGCGCAAGCCTGGCAAGTCCTTTCAGATTGAGATCAGCGACAGTTGCGATGGATGTGAGCAGAATCAGGATACTCGATTTCAATCGTGTCACGCGTACGATACCGTTACGCAGGAGTATGTCGTCAAAGGACGGCAGCTGCAACTCGCGCGAATCTGCTCAGGTATGATGAGCGGAATGCACGATGACATCCGAGCAATCCTGGACTACGGCGCAAGCCGCACGGATGCCGCTCTCGAACGGCTGTTGCCCCCGCCAGAGCAGGAACCGATCTCCCTTCACCGCGCCATGCGACACAGCGTCTTTGCCGGCGGCAAGCGCGTGCGGCCCGTTCTGTGCCTGGAGGCCGCGCGCATGGTCGCCGGTGGCGACGCGTATCCGCCGGGCGTCGACGAGCTTGGCTCTGCGCTCGAAATGCTGCATACCTATTCCCTGATCCATGACGACCTTCCGGCCCTGGACAACGACGACCTGCGCCGCGGAAAACCGACCTGCCACGTCGTCTACGGCGAGGCAATCGCGATCCTCGCCGGAGATGCGCTGCAGACTCAGGCTTACGAGGTACTTGCTGGACTTCAGTGCCCGCCTTCTGCCACGGTTCAGATCGTCAAGCAGATCGCACAAGCCACGGGAACTGTTAATGGCATGATCGGCGGTCAGGTGCTGGATCTTGAGGGAGAATCGAAAAAACCTACGGGGGATACGGTACTAGCGATTCATAGTGCCAAAACGGGAGCGCTGATCCGGGTCAGCCTGGTTGCCGGCGGTATCTACGCAGGTGGTGATACTTCGGATATAGATCGGCTCACCGAGTTTGGCCGGAACGCCGGGCTTGCCTTCCAGATCGTAGACGATATTCTGGATGTGACACAGGGGTCGTCACAGCTGGGAAAGACAGCCGGCAAGGATGTGGCGAGCGACAAAGCCACCTGGCCTGCCGTCTTCGGCGTCGAACAGTCCCTCGGGGATGCCGGCCGCCTGATTGAGTCTGCATTTGCGCAACTCGAGGTGTACGGTGAACGCGCGGAGCCTTTGAAATCAGTGGCCCGCTATCTAGTAGAACGCACACATTAGAGCCGGAGACGGCGCCTCTCCGGCTCAGCCACTAGACCTGGCGCTGACCCATCACGCTGCGGATCCTATCGCCCTGCTGTGCCAGCTCGGTGATGAAACCCTCGAAGCGGCCAAGGAAATGCTGGCTGGTCTGGATATAGTGCGGCAGCCGCTCCCATATCTCGCGCATATTTTCCTGATCCTCCAGCAGCGCAACTACCGCGCCGAGTGCGGTGACCGCAAACCCGGCCTTGCGTTTACCTGTGGCCAGCAACACGGCGCCTGTGATCAGCGAACCCGCGGCAAGACCCCGCGTCCAGTTCTTGTTTCCACTCAACTCCTGAAGCTCGTCTTTCACTCTGTTAGACACTTCCGTCAGTTCCATAGACACGTCGCCCATCCTTCCGAGATCAATTTCGAGTAGTAGGATGCGGGTACGTCTCGCATGGACACGCCCGGCGGAAGAGTTTCAGAGTGGGGGTCGATTCCGACCCAGCTCTCAGTCGAGGTCGAATTCACGCAGCGGCTTGCCCTCGGTTGGAGACTCCTTGGCTTTACGCACGGCTTCGGCGAACTTCTTCTCCAGCAACTCCTTCTTATTGCGCTCGGCATCGACGGACTGGCGAAAGATGCTTTCCTTGCGCTCATCCTGCTCCCGCATGGCCCGGGCAGCGGTTTCGAAATCCTCAAAGGTCCGCTTTCTGGGCGCGGGCGTGTGGCCGATAATCGACCGGGTCGTCGGATCGACGGTCAACATGGCGCCGCACTCCGGGCATGCCACTTCAAATGTTTGGGTTTGCTTGCTTGCCATAACTTTGCAATATTCTAGGCCGCCGGTGCGGAATGATCCAGAGCGCCCGACCGATCCCGGGCAGCGGACCATTACTTAAGAAGCCGATTGCTTTGCCAACCTGCAGAATGCCAGGATGTGTGGCGGCAGTTTTGCTGAGACGTATAGCGGGTCAAAACCTGCCTCCCGGCAAACCTCCGCAATCAGTGCGGGACTGAAGACATGATGGTGCAGGCAGCGATTCTCGAAATTTTTGAGAGAGCGCTCGCGAAACTGCTCCGGAGTGCCCGCGAGCGGGTCCAGTGCCAGATCATGCGATGCCAGAATCTCCTCTACATGGGTCCGGTCGTCCTCCTGCTGATCCCGTGCAAAGTCTTCTCGCACATGAGCCAGTGTCGTATCTGGCCTCCGATGGTCGAAGGTGACGTTCTTGTTTGGCAGCAGGATGAGCGCGACGCCGTTTGGCTTAAGGACTCTGCGCCACTCTCGAAGCGCCTTGAGCGGATTGGCGACATGCTCGAGAACGTGCGACGCCAGAAGGAAATCATATTGCCGAGCTTCGATCGAGTCGAGGCAAGTCGCGTCCTGCACGTACTGCCGTCCGGGAGCCCGTCCGGCGAGATAGGCGAAGGTGTTCCCTTCCTCGCCTTGCGACCAGACCGTGTGCGATGCAAAGTTCACGTTGTCAACGGAAGCTGCGAGGGAATAAACGGCGGGAAAGAGAAAGTTCGGCTGGGGCGAAAAGATCAGACTTGGGCCACCGATCTCAAGGCCCCGTTTCTGCGCAACCGCAGCGGCGATCCGGCGGCAGTACCATCTGAAGCGTACTGCATTTACAACTCGCTCGACCGTGATCGACATCGGGAGCAGACTAGCATAATTGCGATTTCAGGTTCACCTACGGCTCAGCCTCGGAGATCGCTTGCCGGTCGCTCTTAGTTTTTGTGATTAAGCCGCTAGAGCGGAATAACCTTGTGCCCGGGACAGGGCGTCTGCGCTGCTTCCACCAGCCGGGCCGGGAGTTCGTCGCCACCGCGCGCTAGAAAGTACGCGGACCCGACAACTCGCTCTTGCAGGTGACCGTCCGGGTAGAGGCTCTGCCGGACAGCGTCGGCGTGGCGCGTGAGGCTCGCCTCCCGCTGCAGCTGATAGTTTGCCGCCAGTCGCCGGAGCCGGTTCATCTGATAACGCATCTTGGAGGCGGAGGTGGCTGCCGCCCGTCCCAAGCCTTCATCAAGTGATCCCATCCATCCAGTGAGTGCTTCCAACTCATTCCCCAGCGCCTCGCCGGCCGCGGCCAGCTTTCGCTTGCCTTCAACCGGCATCGACCGCGCACCCAACCGCTGTGCCAGTTCGCCTGCTGGCAAAAACACGTCGGGTAGTGAGAGCTCATGGCGAGCCATCACGGTCGCGATGGCAGGCTCAATCAGCGTCGCAGAGAGGCGGGGCAGGACCGGAGTTACGCGTCCCAGAATGGACCGGTACAGCACCTCAGTCTGGGCGAAGTATGCGATCTCTGCTGGACCGCCGATGTAAGCAGCCGTGGGAAGGATCGCGTCCTGGAAGACCGGCCTAAGCAGCGCACTCGGACTCAGGCGCTCTGGGGCGGTTTCGAGAATCTTCAGCAGTTCGTCGGTGGAGTAGCTTCGACTTCCAGCCTTCCAGCCGTTCTCGGAATGCTTTTCATGTTTTTCGGGGCGTCGCAATGGGAGTCGCGCGCCAGTGGTCTCATCGAGCAGGAACAGCAAACTCGACTGCTCCCCGACCAACACCTGTGCATGGTAACCGCGATCCATTAGCAGAGTATCGCGCTCACTTAGTGCTTTTCGGAGCGCACCTGTCTCGGTAATCGCCTGCCTTAATACATGGCTCCCAAGCCGGTGAAACTCACGTCCGGCGGCATCCATCACGATCAGTCCCCACGGGGCAAAGACGGCGGCAATCAGCTGGCCGAAGGCTTCGGCGAAGGTGGCCTCGGGCGTGTAACAACATCGCAACTGCTCGAGGATTGGGCCGGCACCAAGAATCTCTTTTGCGTCTTTCAACGCTTGCTCGATGCCATCGCCCAGCCGGATTCCCCCGACCGGGAGACCTGCGGCGTGCTCGGTCTGGAGGCTGACAGTGTGCAGGGCGTGGTGGTCCGGCAGCTTTACGGAATCCACCTCGGCAAAATCATGATCCTCTGTGGCCATCCAGAAGATCGGCACGCACGGATGTCCAGCAGCGGTCGCCTCCTGGGCGTGCTGGATGGCTGTGGCCGCTTTAAGCAGGGTATAGAGCGGGCCGCCAAACAACGCCACCTGCTGACCGGTAACCATGGCCGAGGCGCCATTGCGGAGCTTCTGGATATTCTCGAACGCTGCCGCTTCAGCACGATATCTGCGGCTCTGGCTTTCGAGCAGATCGGCGAGCGTGACCCGAGCTTGTGGGCTGATGGGTGAAGCCGAGGCCATCCATCCCCTTGCGTTGGGGCTGGCCGAGTAGAAGGGCGAGAGCGCCTCGCTGTGCTCGCAATAGTCTAAAAACAGCCTGCTGAGGTGCGGCAAAACCGAGATGGGATAACACTCAGGGGGCAATGCCGTATCTCTCCTTGCCTGTCTCGAATCATCAGGCGGTAGCTGCCAAGTTAGTCTCTCACGCGGCTTTTTGGCCGGGGTCGTGCGCGGTCTCTGATAGAGGGCCGAGCCCGGCGAACCTTGCCATTCTCGGTTAGAAGCCGATGGAGTGCTTCCGTGCCCTGCGATGGCAAGAATTTAAGCGAGGCCATCACCAAGCTTTTGTAAACCTGCGCGAGTAGAGGATGAGCTTCGAGGGCCCGAAGATGCAGCTTGATGGTGGAGAGATCGCCGCGAGCAACGGGACCACTGAAGCTTCGCCCCACTCCATCGCGAACGACGTTCTCCACCGTAACCCGTGCGATCGGCCCGAGGAGCCGCTTGGCCTCGTTAAGCTCCACCCTGGCTTGATGCATGGATTCGAGCGAAACCGCCAATAGGCTGGTGAGCAGCGGAGAGGCAAACATGCCCGCTACGTGGTACATGGCTTTGCCGGCAGCGCTGAGAGCAAACGGACGCCCACCCAGCGTCCGGACCAGCGCAAAGAGGCGACGCTGTGCCGACCCCTCTGCCTCCACCCCAAAGGGGGCGCCACGCACGCTCCGCAGTCGTCGGGAGGGGAAGCTCATCAGGGGATGCACGGAGGCAACTGCCGCTCCGGCCTCGGCTGCCGCTTGGAGCACAGCACTGCTCAGGGCACCGCTGGAATGCACGACCACCTGCCCCCGCAGATCCGGACGGCAACGGACGATCTCACTGGCGACTTCCGTGATTGCCCGATCCGGCACGCAGAGCCACAGCACGCGCGCATCGAGCGCCGCCTTTTCCAGTGCGACGCTTTCCTTCCCGGCGCGATGCCCCGGCACGTGCACCACCTCCAGCACCGGAACGTCAGAAGCGCGGAGAGCCGCAACGAGCGACGAGCCCCAGTTACCTAAACCGACCACCGTGACTCCTGTACGAACGCGCATCAGCCCTGTCCCTCCTTGGCATGCATCGCATGGATGGTACCGTTGTTCGAGATTCCACACGAACTGTATGCGGCTGAAATCGAGAGAAGACACGAGGACACATGGCACGGATCAAGCAGGCGGCGACACTCGAAGACGCGAGGACGGAGCAAGAAAAACAGACAGGTGCGGCGGCCAACCCAGAGCGCAAGTACCCCAAAGGGGTTGAGGTCCTCTCATCGAAGATCAGCTTTGAAGGGCCGCTCTTCAACGTGCAGACAGACCAGGTGCGCGAGCCGGGTGGCGCCGAGTCGCGGCGCGATGTGGTGCGTCACGGCGGGTCCATCGTCATCCTTGCCGTGGACGATTCCAAGAGCAAGCGCGATCCGCGGATCATTATCGAACGCCAGTACCGACACGCCGCTGCCCAGTACCTCTTTGAGCTGCCGGCGGGCAAGCTCGAGAAGGGGGAAGACCCGCTGAAGGGCGCTAAGCGCGAGTTGATGGAAGAGACCGGCTACAAGGCCAAGCGCTGGAGCAAACTCATCCGCTTCTTCGCCAGCCCCGGCTTTCTTGGTGAGTGGATGCAGGTCTACCTCGCTGAGGGATTGACCGCTGGCGAAGCGCAGCCGGAAGAAGACGAGCGGATCAAACTCTTCGAGGTTCCCCTTTCGGAACTGCTGCGGCAGATCGAGACCGGCAAGATCCACGACGGAAAGACCATCGTCTCGGTGCTGCTCTACGATCGCCTGCGCAAAGCCCGGTGATTGGCTGCGCGGGGAGTATTTGCGCGCACATGAACGCAGATCCTGGAAGAAAGTTGCGCAAGTTACAGAGTGCTGACAACTTCGCTTGTGCGAGGTAGAAGCGGCCGAAAGCTGTGGAAAACCAAACCTCATCCTGAAACGTCCTTCTTGTAGGGCCGGGTCCGCCCGTACCGCATTCTGCTCAAAGGAAGGCAGTCGCTCGTGTCCCAGTACAAAGGCAAGGTGAAATGGTTTAACAATGCTAAAGGCTTCGGTTTCATCGGCCGCGACGATGGCCCGGATGTCTTCGTGCACTACAGCTCCATTCAGCTCGACGGTTATAAGAGCTTAAAAGAAGGAGATGAGGTGGAATTCGACATCGTGGAGGGGGCAAAGGGTCCGCAAGCCGACGGCGTGCTGCGTACACGCGAAGCAGCATAATCAATTTCCGCACATCAGGAGAAGCCCAGGCCACGCGGCCTGAGCTTCTCTTTTGCCATAATGGCTTCGTAGCTTATATACGCTAGGAGCCACTTGGAAAACCGCGCCATCGCTCAACTGCTGGGTGAAACAGCCGACCTGCTGGAGATCAGCAACGCGGATCCGTTTCGCGTCCGCTCCTACCGCCGCGCCGCAGAAGCAGTCGAGCAAAGCACGGTTCAGCTCGCCACTTTGTCGAGCGAGCCTAAACGCCTGCTCGAGATTCCCGGCATCGGCAAGGCGATGGTCGCCAACATCGTCGAAATCGAGGAGCGCGGCAGCACCAAGCTGCGGGACGAGCTGCTCACCCGCTACAAAGCCACCATGCTGGAGTTGCTCAAGCTGCCTGGTATGGGACCAAAGACCGTCGCGCTAATGTGGGAGGCGCTGGGCGTCGCTACGGTCGACGAGCTTGCCGCCGCCATAGACGCCGGCAAGCTCGCTACACTACCCCGCTTCGGCGAGAAGCAGATCGCCAAGCTCCGTCGCGGCATCGAGGACTACAAGAAAAATAGCGGCCGCTTTCATTTGGACGATGCCGAGACCGCAGCCGAGCGGTTGGCACTCTATCTGAAGGAATTTCCTGGTATCGAGAGCGTCACGCCCGCTGGATCGCTGCGCCGCGGGCGAGAGACTGTCGGCGATCTCGACGTGCTGGTGACCGGCCCGGCGTGTGAGGAAGAGGTGGTGGCCGCAGCCGTCGAGTACACTGCTGCCTACCCGCCCATCGCGGACCTGATCGCGAAGGGTCAAAACAAGGTCAGCTTTCGTCTGCGTACCGGATTGCAGGTGGATGTGCGTCTGCTGCCGCGTGCGTCCTTCGGGGCCGCGCTGCAGTACTTCAGCGGCTCGAAGATGCACAACGTCACGGTACGGCAACGCGCGATCAAGCGCGGCTACACACTCTCGGAGTATGCACTCGCGCGCATCGACGACGGCACGCAGGTGGCCGCCGCGACCGAGCAAGAGGTCTATGCCGCGCTCGACCTGGACTGGATCCCGCCCGAGCTACGGGAGAACTGCGGCGAGATCGAGGCCGCCGCCGAACGAGCGCTGCCTTCGCTCATTGAGCAGGCCGACATACGTGGCGATGTGCACATGCACACCGTGGCCACCGACGGCACCAACACAATCCGCGAGATGGCCGAAGCAGGTATCGCTCACGGTTACGAATACATCGCCATCACCGATCACTCGAAGAACCTGGCGATGACCAACGGTCTGGACGATGACCGGGCGCTCGAACACCTGCGTCGCATTCGCGAGGTGGATGCAGAGATGGCCGGGCGCATCCGCGTCTTTGCCGGCATCGAGGTGGACATTCTCGGTGATGGAGCCATCGATCTTTCGGATCACGTGCTGGCGGAGATGGACGTCGTGATCGCAAGCGTGCACACACTCTTCGCGCAGCCGGAAGAGGAGATGACGGCACGCGTTCTCCGAGCCCTTGAGAACCCTTACGTGCGCATCCTGGGGCATCCCACGGGGCGCATGCTGCTGCGGCGCGAGCCCTTCGCGGTGAATCTGCTCGCAGTACTCAAGCGCGCTGCCGAGCTCGGTGTCGGGGTCGAGCACAATGCCAATCCCAACCGGCTCGACCTTTGCGACCGCGACCTGCGCCTCGCCAAAGAGCAGGGCTGCCGCATCGTTATCAACACCGATGCCCACCACACCAGCGAGCTCGACAACCTGCGCTATGGCATCCGCCAACTACGCCGCGCCTGGCTGACGAAAGACGACGTGCTCAACACCCGCTCAGCCGACGAGTTTCTGAAGGTGCTGCGGCCGCGTCCTTAAGCGCGGCGATGCCTCACTCCAGCCACGGATCACTCCAGCCATTGATCAAATGCCCGCTCACGGATCGCGCGCGCCAGCCGCTCGATGTCGCCAGAGAGCACGCGGTCCGCTCCCAGCCGCGGCACGGACTCGCGCACCCGCAGCCGCGCTGCTTCCACCCGGAGCGCTGCCCTCAGCGGAGCGCGGTACTCCAGGCCCTGCGCTGCCGCCATCAGCTCGATGGCGAGCGTCATCTCTGCATTCTCAACAACGCGCTTCAGCTTGAGCGCAGCCATCATGCCCATCGAGACGTGGTCTTCCTTGCCGCCGGAGGTGGGCACGCTGTCGACACTCGCCGGATGCGCCAGCACCTTGCCCTCATTGAGCAGCGCGGCAGCTGTCACATGCGCGATCATGTAGCCGGACGAGAGTCCCGGACTGTCGGCGAGAAAGGGCGGCAGCCCCTCGTTGATGTCTGGATTGATCAGCCGGTCAATACGGCGTTCGCCTATGCTCATCAGGTCAACCAGCGCGATTGCTGCATAGTCCAGCACCAGCGCCAACGGAGCTCCATGAAAGTTGCCACCCGAGAGTATCTCGTCCTCTCCGGACTCGCCCCCGGCCCGGCTCCCGATAAAGATGAGAGGGTTATCCGTAGCCGAGCCAGTCTCAATGCGGACCACCTCCGCTGCGTGCTCCAGCGCCGTTCGCGCGGCGCCGTGCACCTGTGGCATGCAGCGCAGGCAATACGCATCCTGCACGCGCGGATCGGCCTTGCAATCGCGATGTGACTCGCGAATCTCGCTGTCTTCGAGCAACGATCGCAGATGCGCAGCAGCAGCCACTTGGCCGGGGTGCGGGCGAGCTTGCTGGATACGCGCATCGAATGCGGTCGGCGTTCCCCGCAGTGCTTCGAGTGACATCGCTCCAGCGAGATCGCACAGGCGCACGACTCGAAGAGCCCGCGTCAGGGCAAGGCCGCCGACTGAGGCCATAGCCTGCGTTCCGTTGAGCAGCGCAAGCCCTTCTTTGGCTTGTAACCGCAACGATTGCGATCCCGCGCTCTCCAATGCCAGAGAGGCTGCCATGCGCTCGCCGCGAAAGAACACCTCTCCTTCGCCGATCATTGCGAGGGCCAAGTGAGCCAGTGGCGCCAGGTCGCCGCTGGCGCCGACTGACCCGCGCGATGGGATCACCGGATGCACGCCAGTATTCAGCATCGCCAGCAGCAGGTCGAGCACCTCCACCCGCGCGCCGCTCAGGCCCTTGGCCAGGACGTTGGCGCGCAGCAACAACATGGCTCGCACCTCATCCTCCGCGAGTGGCTCGCCCACACCGCAGCAGTGGCTGCGCACCAGGTTCCGCTGCAGCTCAGCCACCTGATCCGGCGCCACGCGCACGTCCGACATCTTGCCGAAGCCGGTGTTGATGCCGTACGCCGCATCCATCCCGGCGGCGGCTCGATCGACGGCCCGGCGGGAAGCCCGCATGCGCTCGCATGCTTCGGGCGCCACGCTCACGCGCTGCTCTCCGCGTGCTACGGCTTCGATCTCATCGAGTTGCAGCGCATCGCCATTGAGTACGAGTACGCCAGGTTGAAGTGAGCAGGAAGGGTCGTCAGATGTCATAGTGTGAGCCGGCAAACCGATTACTATAAACTGTCCCGGGGGTACGGGTCACGATTGCGGCTGGCTCATGCGCCAGTTTGCGAGCCGTGGCGCAGCTTCCTCTTTTGCACCTGCACAAAGAAGAACAGCAGGATGACGACGAGCGGCAGCAAGACAAAGAACCAGAGCGTCACTCGGCGCGAGTTCGCAGGCGCGACATCGAGCACGGTGCTGCACTCGGCCTGCTCTGCCCCTCTGCGTACAGTTACAGTTACATTCCACCGCCCCGGTTTTAAAAACCGCACCTCCGCCGCTCGCAGCAGGTGGTTGGTTGCCGCGGCCTGCGTGAGTGGCACGGTGAACGCGCCAGTGACACCGCCTTCTGGCGCGAGCGTCAGTATCGCGCTTCCATCCAGCACGATCGCGTTGTTCGCCCGCTTCTGCACCAGCACGCTCAGGTCTGCAGGTCCAACGCGCAACGTGTCTGGTGAAGAAAAAAGCGAGACTACAAACGGGCCAGCGGTCGCGTGCATCTGCATGCGACCGCCATCGGCAAGCGCGGGAATTGTTGTTGAGAGAACGAGCAGCAGAAAGACAGATGCGGCGAGCCGGCCGATCACATGCCGCCCATCATTATGGCGCCGTGCATCTGCATTGGCTCGGTCAGAAGCCAGATGCCAAGCGCGTACAGGATGCTCACGCTCACCGCCCATGGCAGCAGCACCGCAGTGGCGCGGCCTATTCCACGACTCACCTGTCCGGCAATCCGCCATCCGAGATAGAGCGTCAGCAACAGGCCCGCATCCAGGAAGCAGAGTTGCAGCTGCAGCAGCCCGTTACCGCTGAAAGGACTACTGATCATCCACTGCGGAGAGCCCAGCAGACCCAGACCGAAATCGTGCGCAGCCTGCTGCGTTACCGGCCACAGTGCCGGCGCGCTGGTCAGCAGATGAAAGAGTAGGTGCGCGGCCCACATTCCCATTCCCAATGGAAGCAGGGCAAGCGAAAACCGGCAAAAGATCCGCTTGGTGCTGAGTTGCGCGCCAGCCCAACGCATCGCGCGGGCAACAATCCACACCACGGCGATCAGCAGCACTGCTATTGCAAAGACCGCAGCGATGCTGCCACCGGCAGAGTCAAGCACGGGCGCGCGCCGGCCCAACCATGAGAGCAGTGCCGAACCGGGGGCGACCATGGCGGCAGCATTCGCGAAGGACGAAAAAACCAGCACCAGTGCCACGACCGCGATGTCCACTCTGCCCGAGAGGCGGCGCACCGACGAGCGCAGCGGGTCGCTCAAGATGTCACGCGCGACTGGCCTAGCAAAGAGCCCGATGTTGTCGTGCGGGCACGCCTTTACACAATCCATGCACAGCGTGCAGTTAATATTGCCTTGCTTCTGCGGAAGGTAGAGGTCGTACTCGCAGCCGCGCTGTTGGGCATTGCCCTTGATGCAGTCGCGCGTGGCGCAGGAGGCGCAGGTGCTGTGGCTGCGGACATTCAGTTCAGTGGGCGAGAGCAGTGATCCCAGGAAGTTGAACTGTCCAATGGGGCAGACGTACCGGCAAAAACTCGCGCCGCGAAAGAATGTGTCGATCAGGAATGCAGCGGCGAAGTACGCGATCAGCAGCCACGCGGTACGCGCGGGATTATCCCACAGTGCGTATCGCTCGTAGCTCCAGAAAAAGACGACCATCAGCGCGGCCGCGATCCACTTCACCCGCAGCCACGGCGGCCAGTGCAGCTTCGCCAGCCCGAGACGGTGCCCCAACTCCCGCGGCAGCATGAATGGACACGCCATGCAGAAGAGGTTTCCGGCGAAGATCAGCACAAGCACTCCGAGGGCGCGCACGACATTCCACACAACAACCCCGGCCAGGTTCATGGAGCCCATCTGGTGGCCGAAGAGCCCGTGCAGAATGACCATGACCGCAATCACGAGACTTCCCGCTTGCAGAAGCTGCCGACCATAGCGTGACCGGAGAAAGCGCCCAGCAACCGACATCCTTAGCACATCCAACGGCAGCGGTTTTCTACGCAGGTTTTGGATGCTGACCAGGCCCTTCGCATGAGGAGCGATCTTTCGTCTGGGCGATAGCAGGTGCATGGTGATGACGAGCGCAGGCACTAGGAAGACTATCGAGCCGAAGACCCACATGAAGGCTCCAGCCGCTGCCTGATCGTTCATGGCCGAGACTCCGAAGAGCCGCGGCGCCTGCGCGTACGTGGGATAGAAGACGCGTCCGGAGAAGACCAGGACGGCCGAGAGTGCGGTGTTCACCAGATCGGCGCCGATCAGGGAAGGCAGCACCGCCCAGCGCGACCAGACACACCTGCTCGGCCAGGGCTGCAGCACCGTCCACCAGAACAGCAGGGATGTGAAAAAGAAACAGCCGTGCTCCACTGCATGCCAGCTCTCGGAGTGCAGCGCGAGTTCGTAGCTCCCGGGCAGATGCCAGCCAATGTATGCGACGTTCATCGCCAGCCAGCCAACGACCGGATGCGCCAGAAAGCGCCCCACGGCAAGGACCGGCTTGGCCGAGAGCAGAGGGCCGACGACCTCACGCACCAGCACCCGTGGAATTCCGCGCAGCATAGGCACGGTGGGCGCGCCCAGCAGCAGCAGGGGAGGCGCGACGGACATCAGCAGGAAATGCTGCACCATGTGCGCGGAGAGCGAGAGGCTGTCCAGCGCATCGAGCGGTGACGCAATCGCCAGCCATGCGACACAGAGGCCAGCGAGGAAGCAGGCGGCTCGCCAGGGCGGCAGTTCTTCGGGCCTGGTCACCTGCGCCTGCCGCCATCCGCGCAGATAGAGAACGGCAGTCAGCAGAAGAAAGAACGTAGCCCACGGGGGAAGGCACCAGGAGCGGACTACTGCCTCAAGTGGATCGTTCATTGCTGGCGGCGAAGCGGCTCCAGCGGAGGCACAGCCTCTACGGGTTCCTTCGGCGCAGGCATGTTCGTCTCCGCGACGTGCCGCGATGCATCATACGCTGCCTGCTGGTCTTGCGGATGCAGTGTCTCGAGAAAAGAAACCAGCGCTGTTACTTGTGGCGGCGAGAGATCTTTGCCGTAGGCGGGCATGTTGCCTCCACCCTGGATGACTTGCCGCACTAGCTGATCTTCCGTCAGATGTGTGGCAACACTATCCAGCGAGGGTCCACGCCGGCCGCCAACGCCGCCGAGCTGATGACAGTTGCGGCATTGTTTTGACTGGAAGACCAGCGCACCCTGGCGTTCGAGCGGCGTGGTGCCGTGGATAAAGTGGACCGGCACCGCATCTCCGCTCCACGCGTCCATCTTCGGGCTCCACGGTGTGTACTCGCCCAGGTGGGTCAACGCAGCCCATCCAATCGCTATGATCAGCACAGACAGAACTGCAACCGGACGGCGGTACCAGTGCTTCTCACCGACGCCTGCAACAAATGGCAACGCCAACAAGACGCCGATGCCGATAACAGGCAAGATCAGCATGACGGGCGTCTCGATGCTCGGCGGTAGAAAGGCGAGTCCGGAGAAGATCCACAAGAACCAGTAGTCAGGCTTGGGAACGGTATTGATGATGGTCGGGTCGGGGACGCCACCCGGTCCCTTCGGCCCAAAGTACGCGGCGCAGACCGCAACAGCCAACACTACGCCTGCGGCGAAGATTGCATCTTTCCAGGCCGCACCGGGAACGAATGGGACGCCATCCTTGTGCGCGAGTTCGTTGTATTCCTGCACATAGGTGTCACGTTTGACGAGCCGCCCGGGCGCCGGCCACTCATTGATGCCCAGCGTGAGGACCAGCCAGGTGTGCAGGGAGGCAAAACCCAAAAGCGCAGCCGGCAGCACAAATACATGTAACGCGAAAAAACGGGTGAGCGTGGCGCCGGCTATGATGGGGCCGCCCATGAGCAGATGGACGAGCTGTCCGCCGATGAAGGGAATGCGACTTGTGATCGAGACGCCGATGCCCAGCCCCCAGTACGCGTCCTGATCAAATCGCAGCACCTGCCCAGTGAAGGCCATGCCTAGCGTCATCAGGAGCAGGAAGACGCCCAGCAGCCACGTCAACTCGCGCGGAAACTTGTACGCACCGAAGAGGAAGACCTGCGTCATGTGGATGAGCACAATGGCGACCATGAAGTTCGATCCCCAGTTGTGCATGGCGCGCAGAAACCAGCCCAATGGAAGCTGATGATTCAAAACTTGCAAGCTGTTCCATGCCTCGGCTGCCGAAGGCACATAGACGATGGCGAGCAGGATGCCGGTCACGATCTGAAGAAGCAGCAGCGTAAACGCAGCACTGCCGAAGACATACCACCAGCTTGCGGTATTTCTCGGGACCTGGTGCTCTGCGGATTGCTTAACAAAGCCTTCCAGCTGAACGCGACGCTCTACCCAATCGTAGGCTTGTTTGTACCAGGGCATGGAATGATTCCTTTTACCAGCTTTGCCTCGTTGGACAGGGTCGGCGTCTGCCCTGCGTGGATCATGAGCGTATCGCCTTTGACGCGGTACTCATATTTGAAAAGTCCGCGCTCCGGCGGCCCGGCGGCGCGCGATCCGTCTGCGTAGTACACGCCACCGTGACAGGGACACATGAACAGCTCCGACTGCGGGAACCAGCGCACCGGGCATCCCAGGTGCGCGCAGTTCACGGCAAAGACGACGAATTTACCGCCACCCTCATTCTTTACATAGCATGCCACGTTTGCAGTCTCGCCATCCCAGCCGTGGGAAGACGGGTTTCGATAGGTTGCAATCGTCGTCTTGCCGTCGGGATATTCCGCGAGTTTGCCCAGCGGGATCCACGCGTCGTAAGCGCCGCTCTTGCGAACGGGCCCTAACAGATAGCGCACGATCGGCGCCGCGATCGCCAGCCCCACCAAGCCATTCAGCGCAATACCCACCTTGAATAAAAATGTGCGGCGCGAAACTGCTGCTGGACCTCCCGCTGCTTCTTGCTTGGCATGTTCCAGCACGCCTGGAGTGTGGTCGGTATGCGGACCGGTTTCATGGCTCGGACCAACAGGATCGCTCATAGCTTCTTTCCTTCAATTCCCTTTTGCATCGTTGGATCGGTTTGGGGTGACGCATGCGGCGGTCGTGGCAGCGGCGAATAAGCCTGCGGATGTACCTGCCCTGGACGGGTCGGCGTCAGTGACACCATCCATGCCACCACGTCGTTGATCTCCGTGTTCGACATCGCTTTTCCGGGCACGTCATTGCGCCAGTCCGGCATGCCCAGGTCCGTGCGCCCCACCACGACCGCAGTCCGCAGCGATTGTGCCGGTAAAAGCGCTAAGAACGATCCATTCAGCACCGAGCCGGATTTTCCAGCTTTGCCACCGACCGGTCCATGGCAGCTCGCACAATAGGTCGTGTACACGGCTTGGCCCCGGCTTGGATCGCCCGGTCCGTCCGGCAGATAGGGAGGCGCATCTAGCCCAGCTAGCACATTGCCCTTGAACCACATCTTGCGCATCCCTTGCACCAGCGCGTCGATCTGCGAATCGGTTAGCTCGCCGCCGATGCTCTTGGCGAATGCCGGCATCAATGAGCCGGTCGCGCCGTTGGCAGTAATGTTCCGTAGTGTCGCATCGTCCACCCACGCCTGGTAGACCGGGTCGGCGAGGTTCGCCGCCGCACCGAGTTTGCCCTCTGCACCATGGCATCCACTGCAGTTCTGCTGGTAAAGAATCGTGGCGGAGTGAATCGCCTCCGGACGCACCACCTCGGGCTCGGGTCCTGGCTGCCCCGGCAGGCTGCAACCAACGGTCATCCATGCGGCCGCGCCCAGGGTAAGCGCAAAGAGGGGTGTTGCCCTCATATGCCGCCGCCGCCCTGCGGGCCATGTCCCTGCATATGCCCTGGACGTTCCACGCCCAGACGAACTGACAACGGGACTCCCTGGTAAGACTTGATGCGTCCCACCTTCTTCACCACCAGCCCGGCGACTACACCGAAGGCGACCTGCGACGCAGCGAACCACCACCAGTTGATGTGACTGTCAAAGTAAGGATTGACCAGGCCCAGCGTCGAGTGGAGCACTCCCGTCCACAGCGCCGGCGCGATCAAACCGCCCAGCAGAACGGGCCGGTTTGGCATGATAGGTAGCAGTGCGCCGTACAGCAGCCCGACCAAGAACGATGCCGTCGTATGGATCACGATGGCGATCAAAAAGGCGCTCAGACGGAAGGACTCCAACTGGTGAGTCGTGGGGTTTTGCCAGCCCGCGACACCTGCGCCACCCAGCAGGTTCACGACATACCAGATGCTGTGATATCTGAGAATTCCATAAATCTCGGCCAGAATGATCATGGCAGTGCCGCCCGCGAATCCGCCCTTCAGTCCAGAGGTAAGCGGGTAGCGCTCAAGCGGCAGTTGCGCGCGATGCGTCTCATCTTTTTCTACTGGCGTGACATGCCTGCGCTCCGTCTCAATCGGAATGACCTCGGTCACAACCCTGACCATCTCGTGCGCCTCGTGCGGCAGCACTTGGCGAAACCACCCGATGATGGATGCGAAGGTGATCACCAGGCCGAGCATGCCAATGATGTTGTTGGTGACCAGCGATGCCAGACTGAGCGTGATCCCCATAGCCAGACCCAGCGGCCATGCCGTGCCGGAAGGCATGTGGATCAACTCCGCCTCCATCTGCATTTCCTTGTGATCGTCTTCCATTGCGGCTGCTATCTCCCGAACACATACACTACGAGGAACACAACCACCCAGACCGCATCGACAAAGTGCCAGTAAAGCGCAAGCGTCTCGATCTTGTCAGTATGCTGCGGCTCCACCTTGCCCAGCATGGCACAGACCCAGACCGTAATCAGCATGATTAGTCCCACAACGACGTGAGTCGCATGCAGACCAACCAGCGAGTAGAAAGTGGTTCCGAAGAGGTTGGTATTGATCTTCAGCCCGTCTTCGAAGATCAGCTTCTTCCACTCCCTGGCCGTACCCAACAGGAAGATGCTTCCGAGCAGGATCGTCAGACCCCACAGTGCTTTGAAAGCCTGCATATTTCGGCTGCGCAGCGCGCGCTCGGAGAACCAGATGGTCAGGCTACTGCCCCACAGCAGGATGCTGTCGAGGATGGGCAGTTCGAGAACATCCTTGGGCTGCGGCCCATATAGGCTTCTGCCCACGTAATAGACATAGGCAACAATGAAGATGGAGAACATCGCGGTCTCCGCCGCGATCAATGAGTACATCCCGGCTTTGCCACGCGACGGTAAAATCCAGTCGGCATTCTTATGGGTATGGTCTAAAGGAATCGTGGCCATCTTAGTCTTCCCCATCAAATTGGGAATCGGGATCGTCCGGATGCTTGATGTCCCATAACGGACGGCGGCTTGCCACTACTGGCTCCGTGGCGAAATTGTATGCGGGGGGCGGTGAACTGGTCGCCCACTCCAGCGTCCACGCATCCCAGGGATCCGGCCCCGCCCGCTCGCCCCGGAAGTACGAGATAACCAGGTTGTAGACAAAGATCGAGATAGCAATCGCCTGCACAAATGCCCCGACCGTGACGATCAAGTTCCAGGTGCCCCAGCCGCGGTCACCCTGGTAGGTGTAAATCCAGCGCGGCATGCCCAGGATGCCGGGAATGTGCATGAAGTCGAAGGTAAGGTGAAAGCCGAGGATGTAGAGCCAGAAGTGCCATTTGCCGAGTTTTTCGCTCAGCATGCGACCTGTCGCCTTGGGGTACCAGTAGTAGAAGGCAGCGAAGATCATGGTGAAGATTCCGCCCAGGATCACGTAATGAAAGTGGGCGACCACGAAATAGGAGTTGTGCAACTGCCAATCAAAAGGCGAGACCGAGAGCATGATGCCCGTCAGCCCCGCCACCAGCCACTGCGCGATAAAAGCGATCGAGAAGAGCATGGGCGTGGCAAATCGCAGCTTGCCGCCCCACATCGTGGCCAGCCAGTTGAAGATTTTGATCCCGGTCGGAATCGAAATCAACATGGTCGAGAGAGTGAAAAACGCGTTGGATACTGACGTCATACCCACCGTGAACATGTGGTGCGCCCACACACTCAGGCTGATGACCGTAATGCCCACTGATGCCGCGACCATCGCTGGGTAGCCAAAGATCGCCTTACGCGAAAACACCGGAATGATCTCGTTCGCCATGGCGAAGGCCGGCATCACCAGCACATAGACCTCAGGATGGCCAAAGATCCAGAAGAAGTGGGCCCACAGCACTGCCGAACCGCCTGCCTGTGTATCGAAGAAGTGGCTCCCGAGGTAGCGGTCGAAGAGCAGCATGATCTGCGCCGCGGTGAGCGGCGCGACGGCCAGAATCACCAGAACGGCCGTGACCAGATAGAGCCAGACAAACAACGGCATCCGGAATAACGTCATGCCCTTGCAGCGCATGCTAAAGGTGGTTGCAATGAAGTTTATCGCCGCGCCAATGCTACCCACGCCACTGACTAATAGAGAAATAGTCCAGTAGTCGATAGTATGTCCGCGGGAGAAGGCTCGCTCCGTCAAGGGCGCATAGGCGAACCAGCCCACATCCGGTGCGGTGCCCGCGCCCTGCAATCCTGTGCCGCCGATAAAGCTGTAATAGAGCAGGATGCCGCCCAGCGCCGTCATCCACAACGAAAACGCGTTCAAGCGCGGAAAGGCCATATCCCGCACGCCGAGCATCAACGGAATGAGATAGTTGCCGAAGCCAAACAGGATGGGCATGCCAACGAAGAAGATCATTGTCGTGCCGTGCATCGTGAAGACCCGGTTGTAGACCTCTGGCGAGACAAACGAGTTCTCGGCCACGGCGAGCTGCGTCCGCATGATCAGAGCTTCTATGCCGCCGACGATCATGAACGAAAGCGAATACAGGATATAGAGAATGCCGATCTTCTTGTGATCGACCGTGATCACCCAATCGTGCAACCACTCCAGCGTGGTGCCATGGAATCCACGGGGCCGAGTGACGTCGAGCGCCCCTTCCAAGCCTCCGGGCATTGGTATGCTAGAACCTGCCATTCCCCCGCTCCTGCTTCCTGTTGCCCTGGTGAAAATGCTGGTGTGCTGCGTTGCTATTTCAAGGTGTGGAGGTAAGCCACAACTTCGTCGAGCTGCTCTGAGTCCAGGTGCATCGGAGGCATCAGGCAGCCTGATTTGAAGGCATCCGGACTCTCGATCCACCGCTTGAGATTGGGTATCGTATTTTCTGCCGCCCCTGCGGCAATGGTCTGACGACTCATCAAGTGGGTCAGGTCCGGACCAAACCGGCCTTGTGCATCTGTCCCTTGAACCCTGTGGCAGTTGATGCAGGCCAGTGACTCGAATTGCTGGCGGCCTACCGCCACGGCTGGATCCTGCTCGGCAGGCGTCTGCTGCCCTTTTACCCAGGCCGTGAACTGCTCTGGCGTATCTGCATACACGCGCAGCAGCATATTGGCATGCTGCGTACCGCAAAATTGTGCGCACTGCCCCTCGTACATGCCGGCCTGGTGCGGGTCCATCCACAACTCGTTAACACGATTAGGAAACATGTCCGTCTTGCCGGCCAGGCGCGGGACCCAGAAGCTGTGCGTCACGTCAGCCGAGGTCAGACTGAGATAGGTCGGAGTAGGCGATTTGGGATCGCTCACCGGAACGTGCATCTCGTTCGCAGTAATGATGCCCAGCTTCGGGTAGCGGAACTCCCACCAGAACTGGTGCCCGATCACGGTGACGTCAATGGCGGACTTCGGCTTGGGCTGATCCTGGATGGCGAAGATCATGCGCGCCGTCGCCAGGAAGAGCACCACGATGATCAGCACGGGAATGATCGTCCATGCCGCTTCCACCTGATTCGAGCCGAAGACCTGCGGCGGTTCGCTCCCATCGTCGTTCGCTTTTGTCCTAAATTTGATAATGGCGGCGATCAGGATCCCCATCACGGTCACGTAAATGCCCGCCGTAATTGCCAGCACAAACATCGATAGATTGAAGATCGATTTAGCTGGCGTGGAGACCGGGGAGAAGATGCTGGTATTGCTCGACAGCGCCCATAGGGGATGGGCAGACCCCGCCGTCATTGCAGCCCCTAGAGCAGCCCCAACAAATGTTCGCAAAGCCCTAAGATTCACCGAGCGAACTCTATTTGCTCTGTGAGCCTCACGGGAGTTGGCCACACCACGACCGCAGCTTTGGACTTTAACGTTCACGTAAGTCACTAGGTGATGTGATGAAGAAGAAACGTTCACGTAAGTCACTAGGTGATGTGATGAAGAAGAGCGCGTGCTGGTTTCCTTCGTACTCATTCCTATTAACCGACAGTGTACTCGCCGTACGTTACTGGTACACAGACAGAGATGTGTTGAGTTGCGTCCGTCTTCAACCCACATCCGCGCATCTCTCGCTTCAGCAGGATCAGTTCTCACCGAGCGACCGGGTAATTCTTCCGCTCTCCCGTCCGGGAGTTCAGCACCTTCATCTCACTCCCACTGACTGTGAGTTCCAGGTCGTTTCCCTTATCGTCGCCCTGGAGGTTTGCGATGTATTGGGGAGAAACATTGTGAGCGGCTCCGCCCTCCGCCGAGTAATGCAACTGCCACAATTGCTTTAACCCGGGGATCTTCCGGACCGTGTCCAGTGTCGGCGGCGACCCGCCTTTCTTCTCGCCGTTATCCATGATCGCCACCTCGGGCGAGATGGCGTCCACCAGCGCCGGGCTGCTGCTCTGGTTCCATCCGTGGTGCGAGACGATCAGCGCATCCATATGCCCCAAGCGGTTCACCGGACACATCAACGCCAGCTCCTTGTCCCAGGTCAGATCGCCGAGATCCAGTAGCTTGACCCGGTCGTACTCGATCTCCACTCCGAGCGAACGTGCATTCTCGGTCTGGTCGGCGGGCCGCTGCTCCGACTGCGCGCAATACGCGTTCTTTTCGCCGCCACCCGGCAGCGCGTGATCGATCAGCTGCCCATCCGCACTGATCACCGTCACCTTTATCTCGCGTAAGGGCAGCACCTCTCCCGGCTTAGCCACGATGCGCTTTACGCCGCCGGCAGCCAACACCTCTTGATAGGCCTCCCATCCCTTCTCCGTAGCGGCATCCGCTGTTTCGCGGTTCGGTCCGTGGTCGATAAAGGTGCCCACCGGTAGCTTGGCCAGCAGTTGCGGCAGGCCGCCCACATGGTCCTGGTGATAGTGCGTGATGAGCACGTAATCTAGCTTTTTAACGTCGGCCCGTTTGGCTGCATCCGCAATCCGCTGCGCGTCGCGGCCGGCATTGTCCGGCCAGCCAGTGTCGATCAGCAGCGACTCACCACGGGGCCCGACGAACAATGTCGCTTGCCCGCCCTCCACATCCACGAAATACACTTTAAGCGGCTTAACAGCTTGTATGGTCTTTCCACTCTGGGCGCGCAACGGCAGCGTTCCCCCAACAATCGCACTCCAGAAAACCACACTCCCCAGCACCCACCGGCCTATCGTCCGCAGCCCCATTCTCGCCACCTCCATCGCACTTTCAATGCACACCAGCCTAACGCGATTTCACCTGCCCCGCTCTCCGGCTTTCCGGTCGCGCGGTTGTGTACCATTCCCTTGTTCCCTAATCTCTGTTCATGCTCGCGACACTCCGCTCCCGCAAACTCGCAGCGCTTCTGGCAACTGTCCTGTGCTGCGGGGTCGCGTCGCGAGTCCAAGCCCTGGATAACACCAAGGCCGTGCGCCACTACGGCCATCAGAGTTGGAACACCGACAGCGGACTCCCCCAGAACACCGTACATGCCATTCTGCAAACGCGCGACGGCTTTCTGTGGTTTGCAACTGAGGGCGGTCTGGTGCGCTTCGATGGCGCTGACTTCACGGTCTTCGACAAGCGCACCGTCCCGGAGCTCGGCAGCAATCTCGTCTCCAGCCTCGCCGAGGACAGCACCGGGACACTCTGGGCCGGCACTGCCAAAGGCGTGCTCGCTATCCGCAGCGGCTCTCGGCCCAATGGCATGCAGAAAGCGGATGGTATTCGCGTCTTCACCACCCGCGACGGCCTGCCCGCGGACGCGGTACTCGCCCTCATTGCGTCGCCAGCCGGTGGGCTCTGGGTGATCACCCCCGACGGTCTCGCCTCGGTAAGAAATGGCGCCCTGCACGGCATGCCATCGCTCGTGCCCGTGCTCGCCGGAACCGCTCTCTCAGGAGAGGAGCAGCCGGTCTATGCGCTCGCTCCGGATGGCTCAGTCTGGATCGCAACCACCAGTGGGGTGGTCAATTTAGGGCCGGATTCCGTGCGCACCACGCTCTCCCAGCTCAGCACCGTGACGGCGATCGCAGCAGCGCCCGATAGATCGCTCTGGATCGCCCCCGAATCGTCCAGCACGGCATCATCCATCGCCGGAGCACCAGGCAGCCGCCCAGCGCTCCTCCACTACGCAAACCACAGCCTCCAGACCGTCCCGCTTCCGTCAGGTACGGTCGTCACTACACTGCTCCCCATGCCGGACGGCTCGCTCATCATCGGCACGAATCACGGTCTGGCGACGCTCCGTAACGGAGTTCTCAGCTCTCTCATCACGACCGGTGGTCTTTCAGGAAGCCGCCCCGGAAGCCATATCGGAAACCGAATCGAGGCACTCTTTCGGGATCGCGCCGGCGCACTCTGGATCTCCACCGATCGCAGCGCGGCGCGTCTCTTCAACGGCACGCTGGAGAGCTTCCCAGCGCAGCAAGGCTTTTCCGCAAGTGCTGTGCTCTCTTTCTACGAAGACCGTGAAGGCGACCTCTGGATCGGCACCGATGCCGATGGAGTCACCGTCCTGCGCGATCAAAAATTCGTCACCTACACGACCTCCGACGGTCTCGCTGGCAACGTCGCCCGCTCCGTACTTGCCGACAGCCATGGCGTAGTATGGATTGGCACCGATAACGCCGGGCTGAGCCACTTGGCCGGCCACTCCTTCTCCACACTCACCACGCACGACGGGCTCTCCAGCAACACTGTGCTCGCGCTCGCAGGTTCCTCCCCCAGCCAAGGCCCGAGCGCCCTCTGGGTCGGTACCCCTGACGGACTAGACAAACTAGACGGACTAGACAAGCTGGACGGGCCTCATCACTTTCACGCCCTCACCTCCGCCGACGGCCTGCCGGACGATTTGATTCGCTCCGTGCTTGCCGACCCGCGTGCCGGCTCGCTCTGGGTGGGCACACGCCACGGCCTGGCCCATATTTCCCAAGGCACTACTACCGTCTGGAGCAAAAGCGACGGCCTGGGCAGCGACATCATCGGCGCCCTGCTCCCGGACTCTCGTGTTCGCGGTGGCCTCTGGATAGCTACCCTCGGGGGCTTAAGCCACCTCGGTGACGGCCGGATCACGAATCTTTCCACAAAGGACGGACTCTCTTCCAATGTCATCACGGCGCTATACGCGGACGCCGAAGGCACGGTCTGGATCGGCACAGACGGCGGCGCGCTCAACCGATTACGCAACGGGCACATCATCGCCCTTCCTCCAGACAAAACCGGTTTGCCCGCAACGATCTACAGCATGGTCACAGATAACAGTGACAATCTCTGGCTCGGCGCTTCCACCGGCATTTATCGGGTCAGCCGCCGGCAACTCGACGCCTTTGCCGATGGCACACTCGCTACATTGACCATCGCCGGCTACGGCACCAGTGATGGCATGAAGATCAGCGAATGCTCCAGCGGCCATCCCGCCGCCTCGCGCGCGCCGGATGGCACCCTCTGGTTCGCGACACTTAAAGGTGTCAGCGCGATCCATCCGGAGCGCACGCTGGACAATCCCCTGCCGCCGCCCGTCGCCATTGAAGACGTCGCGGTCGACGACCAGTCTGTCTCTCCTGCCTCCCCATTCACCATCACCCCCGGTCATACCCGGCTTACGGTCCATTACGCCGGCCTGAGCTTTGTTGCACCCTCAAAGGTCCGCTACAAGTACCGGCTTGAGGGCTTCGATCACACCTGGATCGATGCCGGAGCGCGCCGCACTGCCTACTACACCAACATTCCGCCTGGCAGCTACACCTTTCGCGTGCTCGCGGCGAACAATGACGGCCTGTGGAACGATACCGGGGCGGCGCTTCACTTCCGAGTCGCGCCGCACTTCTACGGAACCTGGTGGTTTCGCACCCTCGTGCTGCTCTCTCTCTTAGCCATGGGTTACGTCCTCTTCCGTCTGCGCGTCCGGCAGGTCGAGAGCCGCTTCAGCGCCGTGCTCGGCGAGCGCAACCGTATCGCGCGCGAGATCCACGACACGCTCGCGCAGGACATCGTCGCCATCAGCGTGCAACTAGAGCTTGTCTCCCGCCTTCTCACCTCCTCAGCCGAGGCTGCCCGCACCCAACTCGATGCAGCTCGCTCCCTGGTCAAAAGCAGCCTCGCCGAGGCGCGCTCCTCGATTTGGAACCTGCGGTCGCACGCTGCCGAGACTAACGATCTTCCGGCGCGCCTGAATCAGACGGCAACCCAGATCACCGCTGGCAAGGCGGCAAAGCTCGTCATGAAAGTCCACGGCACCTATCGCGCTGCCCCCGCCGTCGTGGAAGATGAGCTGCTCCGCATCGCTGGCGAAGCCATCAACAATGCCGTGCGGCACGCCGAAGCGACGGTCATCGAGCTCACGCTCACCTACGGCAAAGGTATAGAACTCTCCGTCGCCGACAACGGTTGCGGCTTCGCTGAAGACCCAGCCTTGTTCGCCAGTGGGGGCCACTTCGGACTGCAGGGCATGCGCGAGCGTGCCGCTCAGATCCATGCGCACCTCGATGTCAGGAGCGGCCCCGGAGAAGGCACGCGCATTTCTGTTCGTGCCGATATACCATAACCTCGCACCGCCATACTCGTTCTATCGGCTTGATCAGAAGACATGAGCACATCCATAAGTCTGTTAGTCGTTGATGACCACCACATCGTGCGCGGAGGACTCGTAGCCCTGCTCGGCACGGTTCCCGACATGCGCGTCGTCGCACAAGCAGCCGATGGCACCGAGGCTATCGTCCTCTTTCGCCAGCACAAGCCGGATGTGACGCTCATGGACCTCCGCATGGCCGGCATGAACGGGGTCGAAACCACCGCCAAAATCCGCGCCGAGTTCCCCGGCGCTCGCATCATCGTGCTCACCACCTTTGATGGCGATGAAGACATCTACCGCGCCCTCCAGGCCGGTGCCCGCGGCTACCTGCTGAAGGGCATGGACACCGAAGAGCTGCTCGCCGCGATCCGCGCCGTGCACAGCGGCAAATCGCGCATTCCCGGCCCGGTCGCCGAGCGCCTGGCCGAACGCATGAACGGCCCCGCGCTCACCGACCGCGAGACGGATGTGCTCAGGTGCATCGTCGGCGGCAACAGCAACAAGGAGATTGCTGCCGCTCTTTTCATCTCCGAGGCCACTGTCAAGACGCATATCAACAGCCTGCTCGGCAAGCTGGGTGTGAGCGATCGCACCCAGGCCGCCACCACCGCACTGCAACGAGGCATCGTTCACCTTGACTAGCCCAACCTCAACTCTTCCCCAGCGCTCTGTCTCGCTTAAACCGGTGAGCTTTGGTCTCTTCGCGCTTTGCTTTCTGCTCTGGCCTTTTTTTGCTCACGGACAAGCAGCCACCTGGCGCACCGCCTCGGAAGACGAGCTGAAGACCGTCATCCCCGCCCGGGCACCCGTCATCTCTGAGCGCATCGAGACCGAGTTCCGCACCGCATCCGGCATCACCGATGGCAAAGGCCATTTCGTTGCGGGCGTGGTCATGATCACCGCCGGCTACTCTGCGGAAGGCAAGTACTCGCACTTTTTTCTCACCCAGGTTCCGATCGTGCTCGGCACTCTTCATCTCGCCGCCGGCGACTATGTTTTTGGCTGGACGCGTTCGCAGGACTCGCTAGTCGTCAGCTTCTACCAGGCCTCCTCCGGCAAACCAGTCGGCCAGGTCGAAGCTGCCCGCAGCCCTTCTATTACCCGCGTTGAGTCCTTTCGGATCTGGCCACCGGGCAGCTCTTCATCCGAGACCAAATCCGTCATTCAGATCGGTCGCTTCGCCTTTCCGTACGCGCTGGATGGCAAGTAACGGTTTTACTTTAATGTAGTGCACCACGGATATTCTGCTAACACTGCAGAGGAGCAAACGATGGCGACGTCCCAGGTAACGGGTCTGGTCAGCATCCCGAGCAGTTCCCCGGTGGATGAGGTTGTCGAACGAGTGAAGAGCATTTTGAGCGCGAAGAAGGTCAAGCTCTTTGCCCTCATCGATCACAGCGGCGAAGCTGCCTCTGCCGGCCTCTCCATAGAATCTACGAAGCTGCTGATCTTCGGCAACCCCGCTGGCGGAACGCCGCTCATGCAGGCGTCTCCGACTGCCGCCATCGACCTGCCACTCAAGCTTCTCATCTGGAGAGATAACGCCGGCCAGGTCTGGGTCTCCTATAACTCCGCAGAGTACCTTCGCGACCGGCACCACCTGCCCGAAGCTCTCCTCAGCAATGTCGCGATGATCGAGGGACTGGCCAAGCAGGCTGCGCAGTAAACAGCTACTGAGCCTACAGCCTGCGCCAGAGCGCGAAGAGCAGCAGCGCTGCCCGGCACGTCCACGCCAACGTGCGGAGCCAGTTTGTGCGCACCAGGGTTCGGATCACACCCGGCTCATGCGCCCGCGACAAGCGGTTGTGCAACGGAACCTGAATCACTCCCGTGCTCAACCAGATCACAACCACCAGCACTGCGCCCACACACGCCTGCTCTGACAAAAGAAGCACAGGCCGATACCGCGGAATCAGGCACGCGAGCGCGGTCCCGAACTCCAGCACCATCGGCGGAAAGACCAACCATCCAGTGCGCGTGGCGTGCAGCGCTTCGTAGCGCACGAACGCCGTATCCGGCACCTCTGCGAAGAGCGGATAATGCACCACCTGCACAAACCAGATCAGCCCGGTCATGCATAGAGTGCACGCGAGCTGCATGACAAACAAACCCGGCATGCCTATCGTTTCTTCAACCCCGTCATGATCTCCGCCTTCAGGAGCTTGCCGCCTTCCTGCAGCACATAGAGCTTATTCGCCGCGAGGTTCTTCCACGTATCCACCTGCCCGGAGGGCCAGCGAATCTCCACGGTATCCGCCGTCTCCGCCTTATCCAGCCCGAAGTGCAGCCGCAGATCGTTCTGCGAGTAGTAGCTGCCGCCGCTCCGCACCTCATCGATCTGCAATAGAGGCTTAGCGTCGGCTCCCGTTGTCCGCATCAGCACTTTCACACGCGCGCCAATGCCGGTCCGATTCGACTTTACCCCGACGGCTTTGATTTTGATCCAATTGCGCTTCCCCTCCGCGTCGCAACGTAACAGCTGCGGATACGTATTAACGCAGTTCACCACGATGTCCAGATCGCCGTCGTTATCGTAATCGCCAAAGGCGCAGCCGCGCGCCGGCACTGCCGCCGTGATGCCCGGGCCGGCCTTCTCTGTCACATCCTCAAAGCGCCCGTTGCGCAGGTTGCGATAGAGGTACTTATGCTCGGCATAGGGAGCCTCGGTCTTCGACCCGCTCACCTCCGGATACACGTGCCCATTGGACATGAAGAGGTCCAGCCAGCCATCGTTGTCCATGTCGAAGAAACCCACACCCCAACCCAGGTAGCGCGTGTTGATGCCCAATCCTGAGAGGTACGTGTGGTCCTCAAACGTCCCATCACCCAGGTTCGTGTAGAGGGAATCCGTATCCCCGGCAAAGTTGGTCTTCACGATATCCAGGTTGCCGTCGCGGTTGTAATCCCCGACCGTCACGCCCATGCCCGCCTGTGGTTTGCCATCGGGGGAAAACGCAGCGCCTGCCTCGATCGCCACGTCCTGGAAGGTCCCGTCTTTCTGGTTTTGGTAGAGCGTCGCAGCAGTCGAGTCGTTCGCGACATAGATGTCCGGCCAGCCATCGTTGTCCAGGTCGGCCACCGCAACACTCAGCGCATAGTTGCCGGTGGTCTTCCACATCCCAGCCTTCTCGCTCACGTCAACGAAGGTGCCGTCCCCCTTGTTGTGGTAGAGAATGTTCTTGCCGCCCGGTAGCCCGGGCGGCCCGCACGCCACCAGAATGCTCTTGTAGGTGCACGGACCCGATTCCGGTACCGGCGCTGTCTTCAAATCAAGATCGATGTAGTTCGCGACGAACAGGTCCAGGTGCCCGTCGCGATCGTAGTCCAGAAAAGCGCAACCCGAGTTCCATCTGGTCTTCGCTTGCGCAAGTCCCGCCTTCACCGTTGCATCCGTGAAGGTGCCATCACCATTGTTATGGAAGAGCGCGTTCTGGCCGTAGTAGCTAACGAAGAGGTCGTCGTGCCCATCGTTGTCGTAATCGCCCACGCAGCAGCCCTGCCCCCATCCGCTGCGCCCGAGCCCCGCCTTCGCCGTCACATCGGTAAACGTGCCGTCGCGGTTGTTCTTGAAAAGATGGCAGGTCGGCTCCTGGCCCTTGGGGAAGCCCTCCAGCCGCCAACCGTTCACCAGAAAGATATCGATCCAGCCGTCCGCGTCGTAGTCGTAGAACGCTACACCGCAACCCGTGGTTTCGAGCAGATATTTGTTCTTACCGACGCCGCCATAGACCGTCTTCGCATTTAGGCCGGATTGCTCGGCCACATCGACGAACTGCACCCCCAGCGGTGTGCCCGTAACCGGCGACGGCGCTCCAGGAACCGCTGGCATCGGCTTGGCCTCATACTCGTGCTGCCCAGCAGGCCCCTGCTGGCCTTCAGCCGCCAGAGCCATACGCTGCCACGGTGGCAACGCCATGGAGAGCACATCCCCAAGTGGCAAGACCAGCGCTGTACGGCTCAGCGATCGAAGGAAATGGCGGCGACTCCAGTGCAAACGACACCTTAAGCGATACGCGGAATTGCAGATAAAGTGCAGCCAGTATAGCTGTGCCCAGAAGGCATTTGCAGCGGACCAGGCTTGGTCTTGAAAGCCATCTTTCTGAGCCACACGAGTTTTCTGACCACGTGCGATCGATTGTGCTCGCATTGCGCGCATGGCAACGATCACCATTCGCCAACTCGATGAGACCACCAAGTCCAGGCTCCGCCTCCGAGCCGCCGGTCACGGCCGCTCGATGGAAGAGGAGGCGCGAGAGATTCTTCCTCTATCTCAGCGATGCGCGTCCCAAGCGGCGCAATTTAGCTGCCTCCATCCGAAGAGGTTCGCTTCGCTGGGTGGTGTTGGCAACGACCTGGCCTGAGCGATGAGCCCGTATGAGACGAGGCCAGCTCGGCTGAACTCTGCCCCGGCAAACTCTGCCGCAGCGCCGGTGAACTGACCCCATTTCTCATCTCCTTACCGCAGTGCTACCAGCGTCACCCGGTCCGTGACTTGCAGATTGACGCTCCCGTTGATACCGTTCAGCGCCACTGGCGTCTCATTTCCCTGGTCGTCAAGTTGGTAGATGGTTCCCTGGCTTACGGGAGTATTCAGCGCGATCGTGACGTCCTGAGGCGCCGGATCGTTCTCCGCGCCTGTGTCCGGGTCAACGGCCCGCACCGCTTGCCAGATCGCGATCACAAAGGTCCCGTCACTCTTCTGGAAGAGCATATGCTCGACGTTTTGCGTTTGCCCAGTCACCTGGAAATCCAGCTGGCCTGGCGAAGGGAACGGCTGGTCCTGCAGAACATCCATAACGCTCTTGATGGCTCTGTAGACAGGTTTTGGCGACAGATCATTGCGCAAGAGGCCAAAGTTGATCCCGTTTTCATCCACTAGTTCATAGAGGTATGTGTGGCCAACGCCCTCGCGGATATGCTCAAACAGCAATCTCACCTCGTAGCGGCTGATCACCTCGTCCGAGAGCAGGTACCCGCTCTGATAACCGCATTCAGTTGCGACCACCGATTTTTGCGCCTCCATCTCCGCAAGGCAGATCAGCGACCCCATGGACCCATACCAGCCGCAGTTGTAGAACTGACCACCGTATGACGGCGTCTCAGGCGGACGATAGGAGTAGTAGTCGTGGATGTTGCCCAGGTCCACCAACCCGCTCATATCCCCCTGCGCCGCATAGGACGACTGATACATGAGGGACGGAGCGATAATGGGCGCCCACGCAGTCGCAGGATTCCCCTTTACCGCATCGTGGAGCCGTTGCACGTCCGAGGTAAGCCGCCAGCCTATCTCCCAATCCGCCTCATTGACAGCCTCGTAGGAAAAAAGGGCGTGCGGCGCCTTGGCCACGATTGCGTTGATGGTGTCAGTTGACGCGTTTGCGTCGATCAGCCAGTTCGCTTTAATGCCATGTGAAGCAAGCTCTTCTGCATGGTCCCAGTTTGTCTGGTAAGCAATGGTTCCATCGGCCACGCCAGAGCGGTAGTGCTTGATGCCTAGATCCAGGAAGGCTTGCTCGATCCTGGGAAATTGGTTCACGTAAACTGTGTCCCCATAATCCAGATGGACATTTACGCCCACTGAGTCGGTAAATACAGATGCCGGGATGGCCTGCTCAACTGATTGAGCGAGTGCAATCGGTGCAGATAAACAGCCGAATAAGACCAGAACTCTTTTCACGCGCGCGTGATCTCCATGGGAGGAATGTGGAATGTGGCGCTTTAACGCTGAGGGCAAGCGAAAAAGCAGGCTGGCAATTAATTGCCAGCCGTCATCCTACACGCAATCAGTGAACGTTTCGCTACTTTTTTGGCAGTTACACTTCAGGCACTCTGGATTTGCAGTCTGTCAGGATCCCCACGCGTGAGCTGTACGTAGAGGATGGCCCTGCCGCCACATGGCCGTGTGTTCGACAGGAAAATCTGCGGCGGCCACCAATGAAGACGCCCGGGCAATGTGCCGGTCCAAGCATGCGAGGCGGTGTGAAACATTGCTACAGGTAGGCTGAGACGATATGCGGATAGCAGGCCCAATCCGCATCCAGGCGACCACGCCATAGCACTTCATTGGTGCGTCCCGCAGGTGCTGAGGCGCATGCGCCGGGCGGTCAGCCAGCGTTAGCGGGCGCTAGGTTCTGTATGTCGGGCGTGTCCCCGCCCAGCCAATCCGGATGCTTTGCCGTGGTATCGAAGTGCGATGTTGTCTTGAAGAGCTCATACTGCCCGGTCAGCGCGGCATCCCGCGTCTGCGCCAGCAGCGTGGCGATCTGCTGCTCATCCATCGGCTTGAAGGTCTTTACCGCCTCGAAGGCCTGATCCAGGGCGGCCTGCTTATCAATACCCGTAATTACGACCAATGTCGGCAGACTGAGTGCGTAGTGAAGGCATTGGAGCGGCTGGACTGTTTTGCTCTTGAGCAGAATGCCATCTCCTCCGCCAAATGGCTTCATTCCCAGAACTCCAGTCCCTCCCTTGACCAGCTCCGGTACCACAAGCTGGGCGAAGCTGCGGAAGTGCGCGTTCATGACGTTGAGCGGCATCTGCGCTGTGTCGAAATGAAAGCCGTGCTCCGCAGCCACCTTCAACATGTAAAGGTGAATGTGCGGATCCTTGTGCCCCGTAAACCCGATATAGCGGATCTTGCCCGCCTTCTTGGCAGCCACGAAGGCTTCCATAGATCCGCCCTTCGCGAAGATACGGTCGGGATCGTCGAAACGGAGTGTCTCGTGATGCTGCAGCAAATCGATGTGGTCGGTCTGCAGGCGGTCGAGTGAGGTCTCAATCTGCCGCTCAGCAGTTTCTTTAGTGCGACCATCGATCTTTGTCATCAGAAAGACCTTCTGGCGATATCCATCCCGGAGCGCTTTGCCCATGCGCAGTTCGCTTTGCCCCTCGTTGTAATCCCACGAGTTATCCATGAAGGTGATGCCTCGATCGATCGCCGTTCGGATGAGCCGGATGCTTTCGCCCTCCGAAATGATAGGCTTGGCAATGTGAGATCCTCCAAGTCCTATCGCCGATACGCGCTCACCAGTCTTGCCCAATGTGCGATACAGCATCTCGCCTGACATCGTACCCGGAGAAGACGCAAGCGGGATAAGCCCTGCGGAGGCCGTCGGAGTGCCGGTCACAGCAGCCTCTTGCTGCAAACCTAAGGCCTTTGGCAATGCGCCAACGAGGCTGCTCGCGGCGGCGACTTTCATAAACTCTCTGCGCTTCATGGCGGGAAAATCCTCCGGCGTCTGTAATCAAGTCCGAACGCACATATATTCAGATGGCACTTCTTTGCGAGCAGAAATGAAACGGCTTTGCTGTGACGAAGGCCGAGCGGTTCAATCGAACGAAATCGCCGAGCTGCACGATCTCGGAGAGGCTTACGTGCCTTTATTGGCAATGTAAACGCCGCGAACATCCTTTCCGAAGCTTCGCAAAATCAACATCGGGCGGAACCTCGCGCGTGGAGTACTCCGCCTCCTCGATGATGTGGACATACACCAGCCGATACTCATTCAATGATCGCAGGTACGCACCGTACGTTCCCATCACGTTGCTGTCGAGCGGTGTCTTGCCCGGATCGCCGATACCAGTCGATAGTGCGGTCAAATCCCTCGGCGAAGCTTACATGTGGCTGGTATCCGAGGTCCGCGCGTGCACGACTGATGTCAGCCAACGAGTGTTGGATGTCGCCCGTCCTTGCGGGAGCATATTCGGGTGGCCCGTCAAATTGAAGAGCTCCCGCCAGCAATTCATAAACTTCAGAGAGTGAATGCCGTTCGCCGCAGGCGATATTGTACACCTTGCCGCTGACCCTCTCCGGCACGGCCCATCCAGCGAGCATGTTGGCCTGAACCACGTTTTCTATGTAGGTAAAGTCGCGGCTTTGCGTACCGTCGCCGTAGATCACAGGCCTCTCGCCAGCCAGCATCGTCGTGATGAACTTTGCCAGCACTCCAGAGTAGGGCGAGTCTGCACCCTGGCGCTGCCCGAAGACGTTGAAGTAGCGCAGGCAAACCGTCTCCAGTCCGTAGACGCGAGTGAAGCTCTGCATATAGTGCTCTCCCGTGAGCTTCTGCACCGCATACGGCGAAATGGGAGCCGTGGGCATGGACTCCTGCTTGGGCAGAGTTTCGGAGTCGCCATACGCTGAAGACGATGCGGCATAGACTATCCGCCGAACGCCCAGCTCGCGCGCGACCAGAAGCAGATTCAGCGTGCCGTCGATATTCGCGATGTGACTCTTCAGCGGGTCCAGTACCGACTTCGCCACTGAAGGCAAGGCCGCCTGATGAAAGATCACATCTGCGCCACTGCAAACAGAGCGCAGCAGCTCTCTATCCCCGAGCTCCCCTTCCCGGAAATCGATGGTATGTAGAAGATCCGCAATGTTATCCCGCTTGCCAGTCGATAGATTGTCGACTCCGAAAACCTCATAGCCGCGAGCCACACACTCTCGCGCTAATGAGCAGCCAATGAATCCAGCGATTCCAGTGATTACTACCTTCGGCATCTGCCAGCCACCATCTTTATTCGAGGATGCACGTCGGCTCCGCGCCTCTTTTTTGACAGCGCATCATGTTGGATTGCTTGAGATCCTGTTATTACGCATACCATACCGACAAACCTGCTTTGTCTCTCGTATACGCTGCGCTCAGATCATAGTCTCCGAGAGATCGATCGCGTTTCCCACACCGCTCCCCTCGCTCTTAGCCTCATCCTCTGTGTCCCACATCCAACTGTTGAACGAGCCACAGCAACCCTGAACATGGCCTAGCCTGCTCGGATGCAAGGAGAAGAATATGGGCGCTGCAGTGTTACATGCTCTCGCCATGGCGGGGATCATGGCTTGGGAGATCCTTTGGGCATTGATCCTGGGGTTTGCGCTTTCCGCAGTCGTCCAGGCTGTGGTGTCGAAGGAAGAGATGTCACGTCTGCTGCCGGACGATAAACCTCGCACGATTCTGAAGGCGTGCGGCCTGGGCGCTGCCAGCTCGTCCTGCTCCTATGCTGCGGTCGCTCTCGCCCGGTCGATGTTCAAGAAGGGAGCCAATTTCACCGCTTCTATGGCCTTCCAGTTTGCTTCCACCAATCTGGTCATGGAGCTGGGCATTCTGCTCGCGGTACTCATGGGCTGGCAATTCACCCTGGCCGAGTTTACAGGCGGCCCGCTCATGATCCTGCTGCTCGTGCTGCTCTTTCGTCTGTTCTTGCGGCGGCCGATGGTGGAAGCTGCACGGCGTCAGGCCGAGCGGGGCATCCAGGGGCGCATGGAAGGCCATGCTGCCATGGACATGAGCATCCACGAGGGTTCTCTGTTGCAGCGCATCTCGTCCAGCAAAGGCCGCACTGCCATCAGCCATTTCTTTGTGATGGACTGGGCATCGCTATGGCTCGATATCCTGGCGGGTCTGCTCATCGCCGGAGCTCTGGGGGCGTGGGTGCCAAAGCACTTTTGGCAAACCTTCTTCTTTGCCGGTCATCCTCTCTTGGCAAAGCTTTGGGGGCCCCTCATCGGCCCCGCGGTTGCGGTGATCTCATTCGTTTGCTCGGTCGGAAATGTACCTCTTGCGGCCGTGCTATGGAACGGCGGAATTAGCTTCGGCGGTGTGGTTGCTTTTTTATTTGCCGACCTAATAGTCCTGCCTATTCTGGATATTTATCGCAAGTACTACGGCCTGAAAGTAAGCGCCTTTCTGTTCGTCACGTTTTACGTCGCTATGGCAGCTGCGGCGCTGGCGGTCGAGTTCCTCTTCGCGGCGCTCCATCTTATTCCACAACAGCGCAACGCTCGGATCATGGAGGAGGCCATCTCCTGGAATTACACAACATGGCTGAACATCATCTTTCTTTCCCTGGCGGCTCTCCTTTTCTGGAGATTCCTGCGCACAGGTGGTCCAGCGATGCTACGCATGATGAGCGTCCCTGGAAAAGGCGAGCAAGAACACTCCGAGCGCTAAGGTTTACAACTCTCAACATCGCTTTACTAGCTATCTATGATACTGAAATCGCGACACAGTCTACAGCACAGTAGCAAATATAAGAAGGCGGCTGGGGAACTAAGTTGTTGATTTTATTGGCTCCTCAGGTAAGACTCGAACCTAAAGTCTTCCAAGACTGTGTAAATAGAAGGAACGAGAGCGCAGCGCATTCCATCCTGGCCAGGTGCCCTGCTCCAACAAAGGCCGTATACACTTGCGCAGACTTACCCTGTCAATTTCATATTTCGCTTGCAAAGCGGCGGACCATACATTCCCTTCCTTGAAGGGTGTTCCCTAAATACGCAAAGAAGAATCTTTTTCATAGTTTGTTTCCCCGGTATAGAGAACGAATCCTTACTAGCCGGTATTTGCCGATAGAGCAGGGCGGCGGTTAAGCTACGTAATCGCGAGCAGCACCCCCGTACAAAATTTCACTCAAAGAAAGCCGAAACTTTACCGATATCGCCAAAGTCTGCGATCAGATGGTCCCCGGGCGCTGTAAAAAAATGACCTGTGCAGGTTCCCGTGCTCACGTATGCACCGGTCTCCAGCCCTTTGCCGCGCTCGCTCAGCCAATTCACCATCCAGGTCAAGGAGGTGAGCGGATTGCCCATTGCAACGCGCCCATAGCCTGATTTCCGGTACTGTCCGTTCAGGTAGAGATCAATCCTCGCGTTGGCCAGATCGATTTCCCGCCAGTCGTGGATGGGCGCGCCGGGAACAAAAGCTGCTGCTCCGCCATTGTCCATAGATCCGCCAAAGTAGCCGCTCGATCCATACCAATCCTCAAAAACGCAGTCTCCGATCTCAATCGCCGGATGCAGCGACTCGATCGCATCGGCTACCTCCTGCTCGCTGTAAGCGTCGTTGCGCGGGGAAAGCGTAGTGCCCATGCGGAAAGCAAATTCGCATTCAGAGCAGCGGTATCGGATGAACAGGCTCTCCGGCAGAGAGGCCGGGCTAGGGACAACTCCTTTGCGTGCGATCTGGCCCGGACAGGGGCCTGGAACCTTTTCAACGCGCCGGATTTCTTCACTGGCGGCGCCAATTTTCCAGCCAGCTGACGGCCATGCAAGTTTCTCGTTGACTGCGTCAATGACAGCCATAACAGAATCCCAGTTGCGCGTCTTGAGATGCTCAGGATATGCATCGGCTAAGCAATGGCCGCGACGGGCACGGACAATGATGTCACTGATTTCCTCGATCTCGGACTGAGTCAGGGGCGTCTCACGCGAACAGCGGATGCCCTGGCCCGGTAGAGTTGGCCCGTGAATGCGGCGGCCCCACGGAGCGATCTCCGAAGATGAAAGGGGGCCGTCCGCCTGAAGTTTCTTGGTTTCGATATATGGTCGATTCATGCTTTTTCAGAACTTTCCGTTTGATTGGTCTTTCATAAAACAATACATATGCTGCGGCGCCCGAAGAGCATCGAGCACTCCATCCGTGGCGATACTTACCAATCACGCGAAAGCCCGCCGTCCAACCACCATCCATTACGAGAGTATGACCGGTGACGTACTTCGCACCATCGATGCAATGTGACTTCAACACGCATCGATGGTCTCTAAGCAATCGCTAACGTCGTATGCGTTCACAACAAACCCTCCGTCGACTAGAAACCACCTATCTTGAGTACTTGAGAGCGAACTGGATGACTCGCGCGGGATTCGAGCCCGTGATCTGCCCAAAAGAAGGAGAATTAACGGTATTGTTCGGAAGAAAGAGGTTCACATTGTTGAATGCATTGAAGAACTCTGATCGGAACTGCAGGGTTCCGTATTTTTCCTGATCGCCGAAAGGAAAGTTCTTTATAAGTGCAAGATCTGTCGAGAAAGCGTGAGGCCCCCTCATGAGATTTCTCTCTGAATTCCCCACATGTCCTATCTGATTTAGAGCGAAGGCACTCGTATTGAACCATCTAGCGATACTCTGCGAGCGCGACCGCGATCCTGAAAGAGTCGGATTGCCCACAACGTCAGCGCGATCTTGGCCTTGCCCGTTCAACGAATTTTGGACGCCACTGTAGATGGAGAAAGGATAACCACTCGTCAGGCGGGGCAGTGCCGATACTTCCCACCCTCCAAGTACTGGCCTCAAGTAAGCTTGGCTCTTCAGGGGGGTTGGAAGGTCGTAAACAACAGATCCCGTGAAGACGTGCCGCAGGTCATTGTCCGAGGGACCGTAGTTGCCCCTTAAGGGGTTAAACGGATCCTGCGGAATGGCGCTCCCTACACCTATTATCGTGAGTGTATCGAGCGACTTCGACCAGGTGTAGGCGGCGGTGAAGGAGAGCCCATGGTTTAGCCGGTATCTGGCATTTACCTGAAGCGCGTCATAGTTGCCATACCCCTGGTCCGCCGTCTCCGCGATGCTAGTGAAATTGGGATAATAGGGACGCCGCTGGTCGATATTGGCTTGCGTTGAAAGAGGGTTACCCTCCGCGTCCGTCCCCGGAATGTAAACCGGCGCGTTGAGCTGGAATAATTCAACCAGATGTGTCGATCTCTTTCCGACGTAGGCAATATCCGCCATCAAGCTGGGAGTCACCTGCCGCTGGAGATCCACTGTCCATTGCTGGATTATGGGATTCTGAAAATTCCTGGGAATTGAGCCGAATGCTTGGGGTAATAGGAACGGCGCACCCGGAATGTAGTGATAGGGCCAGGGATTAGGATGCCCCTTATAAGGATCGGCTACACCCCCTACAGGGTTGTTAAAGCCCTCGCTATAAAGTACGGGAGTCCCACCACTTTGGGCGAAGACATCGGCGTAGACGATGTCGTGAAAGATGCCATATCCCAGGCGTACTGCAGTTTTGCCATCCCCGTTAACATCCCAGGCCACGCCGACTCGGGGCTCAAATCCATCCTTCCAGGGAGTGGAGTAAATGCCATTCGGGATTCCCGGATCGCCGGCGTAGTCCTGCCCGACAGGGGCACCCGGAAACCGGACAGATTGTACCCCCGGCCGAAAAGTCGTCTTGATGTTGGCGAAGCCTCCCAGGAGCGCCTGTGAGACCCAGGGTACCTGGGCGCTATATCGAAGTCCCAGATTCAAGGTCACCCGGGGGGTGATCTTCCAATCGTCCTGGGCGAAGAAGCTTATGTGCCAGGACAACCGAGCCTCGGAAGACTGCGAGCCGCGCGAATAGGCAGCTGGCAGGCCTAAAAGAAAATCAGCAACGGGACTCTTTGTAAAGGTACCGTTGAAATTGAACACTCCTTCGTTACCGGCCGCAGCTTGCGTGAAGACGTTCAGCTTAATGAATTCGCCGCCAGCTTTTACGGTATGGCGCCCATGCACCCAATTAACCGTGTCACCAATCTGCCTGCTGATAGTGAATTCCCTCAGCGTGCAGAGGCCCAGTGAAGCAAGAGAGAGCTGGCCCGCTATATTAAAATCCGGGCTGTTGACTTGAGTGCCATCCTGACGGTAACTTGTCACGCCAAACGAAGTGGCGGTGTGCTGGCTGGAAGGAGTGCACTCTATACCCTCATCCCATGAATGGAAGGAAAGATTAAGCTGATTCAGCAGATTGGCTCCAAACGTGTGCGTATCGTTAGCAGCGAATAAGATTGAGCGCGAATGATTTGTGGCGGGAGAGTAATTGGGCAGGCTCGAAAACCCGTTTGGGCTAAATACACTGCCCTTGTCAAGAAACATGGTGAGGCTGAACCGGTTCTTCGCCGTAATGTCGGCATCCAGCTTCCCAAGGTATTGATCGCTATTACTGGGCGCGCCTGCATGCACAGTCACTTGCCCATTAGGCCCAGGGAGGGGAAGGTACGTATTCGCCACAGCAACGGTAACGGGAGAGTATCGGGCAGGGTCGATATAGTATTGGCCTTGAGCATTCGGTGCAATCGGCTGACCCGTGGCGGGGTCGACCAGTGGTGTGGTGTAGTATCCGGCCCGTTGATCCGCAGTCGGAGTATTGACGATGTCGAGCACCTGCTGACGAATCCGCAGCTTCTCAAGAGAACCGAACCCGAATAGCCTGTTCTTGAGGAAAGGGCCTCCCACGGTGGCGCCGAATTGATTCTGCCTGAGGGTTGATTTAGGGCCTGACCGATCGAAGTAATTTTTTGCATCCAAAACGTCATTTCGCAGAAAATCCCACGCTGAGCCGTGGATTGAATTGGAGCCGGACTTTGTGACGGTGTTGAACACGGAGCCGGCGTTATACCCGTACTCAGCGCTAAAGGTGTTCGTGATCAGCTTGAATTCCTGCAAGGAATCAGGGGACGGGAAGGTAACCCCGTTGTTGTTGTAACCCCCTTGATAGTGGGCCCCATCGATCAGATAGTCGTTTTCATTGTTTCTGGAGCCGTTGACCGAAAGATAATCGCCGCCTCGAAATGAATAGGTTGCTGGAGTCGAGATAGCTGTAACGCCAGCAGCAATCTGAGCGAGTTGAATAGGATTGCGCCCACTCAGAGGAAGTTCTGAGACTTGCCTCTGATCAACCACCTCACCCACACTGGTTTCCTCGGTGTCCAGTTGCGGAGGCTGACCGGTTACTTCAACCGATTGGGAGAGCTGGCCTACCTGGAGTTTGATATCGACACGGGCGTTCGCATTAATTCGCAGGATAATGCCGGGCTGAATGAATTTCTTGAACCCTGCAACTTCAGTTGAAATGGAATACGTGCCTGTGACGGGTAGAAGAGGAAATATGAAAGAACCCCCATCATCCGTGGTGGAGGTAAAGGTCTCCCTAGTGGCGTCATTGGTGGCGAGAACCGTCGCTTTAGCAATGACCCCGCCCCCTGGGTCGGCAACGGTACCCAGGATTGTGCCATTAGTGACTTGGGCGAGCGCTGGCAGCGTAGCTAACAAAGCCAGCCCAACGAGCACCTGGAAGATAAAGCTCCCACCCTTGGGCCAGACTTGTACCGAATTGCTCGTGTGGCGAGCGAAGCTCCCTCGTTTTGCTCGCATGGCAAAGGCAGCTGCCTGTTCCTGTAGAGTTGATCGATTTCTCATAGCCATCTCCTCCGCCTCACACTTTTCGCGATCTCACCGACAGAAAGTGATTGGTCGCCCATTTTGCAACCAGCGCATTTTCCCGTTTCGGCGAGAACCCTCGTGCTCATTTGTGCCTAGATTTCCTATGACCGGGCCGTGACATCGAACCCTCGGCCACGAACATCACAGATTGTTGCCCACACTGCCCGTCAGAGATCTGCAGCCTTCAACACACGGTATACAATCTGCGGTTGCCTGTATACACAGCCAATCTTGTACTTGTCAAGCGATTTTGTCCGTCATCCAAATTCGTGTTGGCGTATTCCGCTAAATTTTGAAGATAATGGCTTGATTCCGCAACAAACGGAGTGCAGAGTTTTCGGTTCCTCAGAATAGCGAGGATTCTCGAATTGAAAAATAATATACATACACGAATCTGCGGCATATTCAAGAATTGCGAATGGCTCATGTGTAGGCTGAGTAAATGCTGTCAGGAATGGCATTCGCGGGGAATTTGCTGCAGAAACAGCGATCAATAAAAATGCGCCGGCGCGAACAAAATATCGGCTAAGACCGGCGCCATTCACTGGACGCAGGTACAAAAATAGTCTTGACGAGGGTGCTACAGGATTGTATACCATTTCGGAGAGACTCCTTATTGCTATGGCATATCGTGTGTTCTCAACTGCTTTCTTGGGGCAATCACGGAGGTCGAGTGGACAACTTTCCCGCAAGTGCATCCCAGACGGGTTAGAAACCGCCTGGCGACTGGGATCCTCACATCATTTCCCTCGTCCACGAGAGCTCTCTGTTGCGTGGTCTTCCGGTCGGTCGTTCACGTCCCTCCCTAATGCAGGGTGCCCTTTCTTGGGGCTACTTACGAATTGGCGGAGACGAACGCGGCGAATGTAGCACAGCCCTGACCAGTGCAGCTGTTTTGAGGTGGCGCCACACTGAAATCGCTCCGCCTCTTGAAGGGAACACAATGAAGCGACGCGATTTCCTCAAATCTTCGGCGTTTGCCGCTCTTGCTTCCAGCCTGAAGGCATCGGCGCAAGAAAGCCAGGAATATGCAAGAGTTCCTGATCGTGCGGGCGACGGCAGAAATCCCGGAACCTCCGACGTGCCGTTCAGCATTACGCCGACTGCTGCTGAAATATCGCAAGCGAACCAATGGTTTGTGAAGCAGATCGGCCGAAGCTCTCGAGTCGCTCCCTTTTCCTTTCTTTTTGGAGGGAAAGCATCCGCCGCCCTTTTGTCGAATTGGCCTAGAACGATTAGAGACAAGGATCTTGGCAGTAAACGAACTCAACGCACGGTAACCTGGACGGATCGCACCACAGGATTGGAGGTACGGTGCGTTGCGGTCCGGTACTCCGATTTCCCAGTCATCGAGTGGACTGTTTACTTCAAGAATATCTCCCAGAAAAATACGCCGATCCTAGAGAATATCGAGGGGTTGGATATCTATCTGGAGCGCCCGCAAGGCGCAGAATTCGTATTGCATCAGTGCAAAGGTGACTCCAATATTCCTGAAAGTTATCAGCCCTTTTCGGGAAAGTTACTGCAGAATACGAAGGAGATATTTCGGCCTGTTGGCGGGCGCCCGACGAACTCCGCTTTTCCTTATTACAACCTTCAGACAGCTGCCGGGGGAGTGATCATCGCAGTTGGATGGCCCGGCCAGTGGGCAACCAGTTTCAAACGCGATACCGGTGCGGGCCTCCGGGTTTCCGCCGGTCAGGAACTCACTCATCTCTACTTGGAACCGGATGAAGAGATTCGGACACCGCTCATCGCGCTGCTCTTTTGGCAGGGCACGGACGTAATGAGAGCTCAGAATCTCTGGCGGCGTTGGATGCTAGCCCATAATGTTCCTCGTCCGGGTGGCAAGCTGCCTTCTCCCATCTTCTCCTTCTGCGATGGCGCATTCTTTCCGGGTTTGAAGGTCGATGAAGTCAGCGAAAAGGAGTCGATGGATGTACTCGATCGCCAAGGCATCAAGCTCGATTACTGGTGGCTCGACGCCGGTTGGTATCCTTGTGGAGACAGCTTTGCGAATACGGGAACCTGGGAGCCTGACCCCGTCCGTTTCCCCCAAGGCCTTAGGGCGGTGAGCGACTACGCACACGCCAGGGGAACGAAATTAATCGTCTGGTTTGAACCCGAGCGTGTTACGGCGGGTTCGTGGCTGGCGCAAAATCATCCTGAGTGGTTGCTTAACGATCATGGGTCTGATCCTGATCAGGCCCATCCCGGGTCAATCAAGGGCAGCCTCTTGAATTTGGGAAAACCGGACGTGCGGGAGTGGCTCACCAATCACGTAGATCACCTCATAACTGAGCAGGGAATCGACCTATACCGTCAGGATTTCAATATTGATCCTCTGCGATTCTGGCGGCAGAACGATCAGATAGATCGCCAGGGCATGACGGAAAATCTGCATGTACAAGGCTATCTAGCCTATTGGGACGAACTCCGCCGTAGGCATCCGAAGATGCTTATCGACAGTTGCGCTTCCGGGGGAAGACGGATCGATTTGGAGACGATGCGGCGCGCGGTCTCTCTTACTCGGAGTGATTATTCACCGTTCGACGGGGACCCTGCATCCGCGGTGGGAAACCAGGGCCACACGTACGGGCTATCGTCATGGATCCCATACTATGGCCAAGGCGCTTATATTCAACATGAGAATACAGCCTATTTCGCTCGCAGCTATATGTGCCCCGCGTTCGCAATGCCCGTGAATTGGCACAAACAGCAGGTCGATTGGGCTCTTTACCGTCGCCTAGTTAAAGACTGGAAAGATATTGCGGACTGCATGTTAGGGGATTACTATCCTTTGACCGAATATACGTTGCGAGACGACCAATGGATCGGCTGGCAGTTCGATCGACCCGAACATGGCGATGGGATCGTACAGGCCTTTCGTCGTGGCCTCAGCGAGAAAGCTCTGATGAGATTTCGGCTAAATGGTCTTGACCCGTCCGCAAAGTATCAGATCACGGACCTAGACAAAGCAACGCCAAAAACTGTGCCGGCGACAACCTTGTTGGAAAACGGCTTGCTCGCTGAAATACAGCCCAGGCCCGGGGCAGCTATATTGGCATACCGGAAGATCACTTGAAGGTGTCTCCAGTGACTGGATTAGGACCTTCGACCGTCCAGATAAGTACCTATTTGAGGACACTTAGCTCTGCCCATGGACATCTACTTGTAAGCAGACGTTGCGCCGCGTATGCCTTTACTTGGCCTACCAGTTTCTCTAGTTTCATGGCCGGCTATTTCTTTATTGATTGGTATAGCGCTGGACTTAAGATTAGCCATTTTCAGTGATGAGTGCTTTCGCCCGGTATGTTGAAAAAACCTGATTGCACGCTGCTTGGCGGATTGAATGTGTTCTCCGATCAGACGTTCCGCCAACTCACCATCTCGGGCAATGAGTGCCCTAATGATTGCCAGGTGTTCTTCGAAAGCTGCCCTGAGAACGTCGTCGGATTTATGGGTGAGCATTCGAACCGAATTGATCAGCAGCGATAGTCTCTCCAGGTAGGAGTTCAGACGGGGGTTGCCGCTATGGTCGATAATCAACTCGTGCAACTGTAAATCAATCTCATACATCCGTTTATATGTGTCCGGTCCAGCCTTGGTCCGCAACTCCTCCAACTGACGCTCGAGTTCGAAGAGGCTTTTGAGCTTCAGATTCTTAACGGCATTGCGGACGGCGAGACACTCTAAGGCAGCTCGGATTTCGTAAATCTGCTCTATATCGTCAGGGGTAAATGCAGCGACTCGGGCGCCCTCATTTCGAGTCCTTTGGACTAGGCCGTCCCTTTCCAGTTTGAATAAAACTTCCCTTATAGGGGTACGGCTAGTATCAAATAATAGAGCTAAGGTTTTTTCGACCAGACGTTGGCCCGGAGAAAGTTGTCCAGCCGCTATCTGACGGACAATTTCCGAGTAAATCTGGTTCGTCTCTTTTCGGTAAGTCTCTTTGGTCACAATATTGTCACCAGTGTAATCCAGGTTACGATTTTCCGGGAGACGCGGTGGAGTGCGGTAAGGTCGGTGAGCTTCGATTGCAGCGTGACGGCGGTGCGGAAGCGGTTTTCCGGATAGCTCTGCGCGAGGCTGGACTGAATAGTGCTGAGGTCTGCGCGCGCCTGTTATAGCGTGACGCCAGGTTTAAGCCGGCCGACGATTTGGGCGAGGCTTTTCTGGTCGTCATTCATCTTTTGCCGCCGTCCGAAGCGAACACCGCGCTTTTGAGCGTCCGCGCGACCGGCACCGGTCCGCTCACGGATCAGATCGCGCTCGAACTCGGCGATGCCAGCGAAGAGCGTCATAATCATCTTACCCGCGTGAGTGATGGTGTCGGCCCAAGGTTCGGAGATCGATTGGAGCGAGCATTGGCATTGCTGATCAATTCGACGATCTCGAGCAGTTGCGGGTGGAGCGAGCCAGCCGGTCAAGCTTCCAAACGGTGACGACATCTTCCTCGCGCAGTTGGTCGAGCATCCGGTTGAGCTCGGGCCGGTCACGATAGTCTCCGGAGACCTTTTCGCGGAAGATGCGTGTACAGCCGGCCCTTCTTGAGGGAGTCGAGTTGAAGAATCAGCCGCTAATCTCCGGTCGAGACACGGCGTAGCCTATTTTCATTGGACGAGCTCCTCTACGGCCATGCCAACCCCTACGGCAGCTTCCGGCTCGATCCCCCGCGATTCGGCCCACGGACCGTCGGTACATAGCTTCTGCTCGGCTACGATCGGCAGTCAGGCTTACGGATTGCCCTTGGTGACAGCAATGTTGGGTTTAGGCCAGGTAAGGCGGCGCAACATTAGACACCTGGCACAGAGGGCCTGCTGCTCGGAAGGCGAAGTTAGTTCCCTTCCCGGCCTTCCTCGAACATCGGCACACTTCGCGCAGCTGGCGCTCGCCGGTGGAAGTCCAGCATGGTTTGCTCGGGCCTTCGGGGTGCTGCTCGCGCCAGAGTCACGGAGCAGCAGCGGCATTAGGGATAATACCGCTTTGGTGCGTCCTACCTTGGCGGCGTGCAGGGTCCCAGCCTTTGAGCGAGGAGGGAATGGGCGCGGAGAGGACGCCCCGGGAGTAGTCCTTTCCTGCATAGGCGGCAAGGGTAGCGCCTGCGGGCGCGACTCCATAGAAGTTGAGGGCACGCACCTGGTGCGTTTTGGCGAGGTAGATGGTTGTGAAGCCGTTGCCGCCGATCGAAGACATGCGTGGATCGACGGCGGCCGCGGTGGCGACGGCTGCGTCGAAGGCGTTGCCACCCTGCTGCAGGATTCTCATGCGGCCTCGGAGGCGGCGGATCGAGCGAGGTGACCATGGACGTGCGACCGGTGACGAGAGGGCGCTCCGCGAGCTGAGCGGCAGCGGAGGCCGGAGACGCAAAGGAGGAGCAACACAGCTCGAGAGTGACCGCGGGGACGAAGCGACATCATGCGGGGAGTTCCTGGAGTGGCGGTTGGTTCTTTCATTCTGAGTGCAGCATCAGGGATGGCGGGCGATCTCAAGCACGCCGAAGGTGCCTGGCAGCCCTTCGTCGGAGCCTGACTCCGGTTTGGTGGCGAAGGGGACGTAGACGCTCCCGGTCTGGGGATCGAGGGCGATGGTACGACCGGTCACGCGGCTCCTAACGGTCTGCACGAGCTTGTAGTCTTTACCTCGCGTGCCCTTGTAGAGGAAGACCTGGCCGGAGCCTCCGCTTGAGACGAAGATGAGACCTGTGGAGGAGTCGAAGACAGTTCCGTCTACTCCCGGTCCTTCGGGCAAGGTGCCGACGAGAGCGCCGGAGTCTGCATCGAGGATGGTGAGCAGGAGATTGTGGCAACCGGTGAAGAGACGGCGGGCCTGGGTATCGATGGCGAGCGAGGTGGGAGCGGTGCAGGGTGCGGTTGGCCAGCGATGGTCGAAGGTGAGCTTGCCGGGGTCGATCTGCGCGATCTCGTTGGTGTCCTGGAGACTGACGTAGACCTTGCCCCTGCCGTCAGGGACGGCAAACTCAGGGCTTCCCTTGAGGGGAATGCGCCCGAGCAAGGTTGAATCCGCCGGGCGGATCACGTTGGCGGTCTGGTTATGGGTAAAGGCGAGGAGCAGGCCGGAGACGGGGTCGTAGGTAAGGGCATCGGGCCGCTCGTCGGTGGGGATCGGGGGTAGCGGCTTCAACGTGGCGAGGTCAAAGACGAGGAGCGCGTTCTTTTTGTAGGAGGCGATGAAACCGCGCCCTGCGCTGGGAACCAGAGCGATGCCACGGGCGCTGATGGTGTCAGGGATGGTGCCGACGCGTTTGCCGGAGAGCAGGTCGATGACGTCTACCTCCGTTGCATGGGAGACGTAGAGCCGATGATGGACGGAGTCGATGCTGGTGTAGTCCCAGGCGCCTAGACCTCCGATGTGGAAGGCTCTGGCCGGAGTGTATCTGGCCTGGGAGTGGGCGACGGGGTTGACTAGGCCAACGACTGCGACGAGGCACGCGAGCTGGACGAAATGGCGGGCAGAAGACATGGAGACCTATCCTGGAAGACCAGTTTCGGATGGCGCTGAGCCCGGCAGCAGCGCGACGACGCTATGGCTAGAAGCTGGCTCGCAGCGCGAGGACGACCTGACGGCTATCGCGGAACGAGGCTACGACCCCGGGCGTGGAACCGGTGCTGGTGTTGAACTGCGATGTGTTGACGTCGAGCGAACTGGGTGAGAAGTAGAGGTTGGGATGGTTGAAGAGGTTGTAAAACTCGCCTCGCAACTGCAGGGTGAACCTCTCACGGGGGCCAGAAAGATTCTTGAAAAAGGCTATATTGTTGACGATCGTTCCGGGCCTGCGGAAGGTATCGCGGGGGAGGATGTTATTGAAGGGGCCATCGACTGAAGGCGCGCAGCCGAAGGGCTGAGGCTGGCAGTTGGCGGCCGGATCATGGACGTTATTGACAGGTAGGATGAGGAAGACGTTTGGGGCGGAGGCGTCGGAGACGCGGACGGAGGAGACGTGGGTACCATTCCAGGTGGGCCGGGTCGACTCCTCGGTGAAGTTGGGCGCGCCAGTATCGGCAAGGGTGAAGGGCATGCCGCTCTGCAGAGTGATGAGGCCGCTACTGCCCCAGCCGCCGAGGGTGTAACGGGCGAGCGAATGGCTGGAATGCAGGAACCAGGGGAACTCCCAGACGTAGTTTCCGGAGGCGAGGTTGGTGATATCGAAGGTGGAGTTACCGCGGTCGAGCGAGGGGTTGAAGGGATCGACGAAGCCGCCATCCTGGATGGGCGCGTTATTGTCTTCGCCAAAGACGTTGCTGGCGTTGTCCATGGAGTGGCTCCACGTATAGCTGATGCCGAACTGGAGCCCGAGCTTTGGCAGGACGGTGCTGTTCAAGGTGGCCTGGAGGGCGTTGTAGGAGGCGTGAGCGAGACTGCCGCGAAGCCGGATAGAGGCTGCCTGATTGTTGAGGCGCTCGTCGGGACGACCGAGGAAGATGCCGCTACCGACGCGATTGATCTGGTTTTCGACGTAGAGGTGCGAGGCGCTCGAGCCGACGTAGGTGAGCCCTGCGATGAAACGGTCGTGGAAGGTCATCTGCATGCCCGCGTTCCAGGTCAAGGTGTAGGCGTTCCTGAGGTTCGGATCGAGGAACTGGCCATCGGTCGTGAGCAGCGAAGTGGGCGTGGAGGGGAAGGCGCTGTAGACGTTGGCGAGCAGCGCCTGGTTGACAGGGATGTCGGTCAACAGGGTGGTGGCATAGGCCGGAGGATTCTGGGCAACTCCGAAGATGACGTTGCCGAAGTTGCGGTCGTAGAAGCGGCCTGCGCCGGCACGGAAGACTGCGTTGCCTTTGCCAGTGAGGTCATAGCTGAAGCCGACTCGTGGAGAAAAGTCGAGATACTCCGGGCGATACAGGCGTCCCTTGAGATCGCCGGTGAGATTATTGACGGCGACGTATTTGCCGTTGGCGATCTTCTGATAGATGTTGTTGCCGGGTCCGTAGGAGTAATTGGAGTCGAGTCGAGCAGCGTTGCCCGCGCTATGCACGATGCCAAAGTATTCGTAACGAAGGCCGGCGGAGAGGGTAAGGCGGGGAGTGATGCGCCAGCTATCCTGCGCGTAGAGCGAAGGCTCCTTGCTGCGGAACGGACGTGAGTAGGAGGGCGGCCCGAAGGGCGGGTTGACGACGCCGGGCGGCACCTGGCCCTGGGGGTTGAGCGCGATGAGGTAGTTGTGGATGGTTCCGGCGATGAAGCCCTGCAGATCGGCGAAGCGGGCGACGGGGTCCTGAAAGGAACCCTGCGTAAGATTCTGCTGGTTGTATTCGATGGCACCGCCGAACTTGAAGTTGTGATTGCCCTTTGCCCAACTGACGGAGTGAAGCACCTGATACTGGTTCTCGTGGGCACTGAAGATGGAGAGGCCGCCAGGCAGGTTGGCACCGCCCTCGCTGTCGATGCTGAAGATGGGAAAGGGTTGGCTGGGGGTCAAGGGATAGTTGTTGACCACGCGGCTGTAGACGAGGCGGCTCTCGCTGACGAGACGGGGGGTGTAGGTATGAACGAACCCTATGCCGGAGTGCTGGTTGCGGATAGCGACGGGCTGGTCGAGCGTGGGGCTGTACGCCTGTTGGACAGTCGCGAACTGGTCGGCCTGCTGGTAGTCGTAGTTGAATGAAAGCTGGTTGGATGGGGAAGGGTTGTAGTCCAGCCGTGTGACCAGCAGCGAAGTGTTCTGGGGCGCTCCCGCACCCGCGTCGTAGGGTCCGTTGCGGAAGACGGCGGCGAAGGCCGGAAGGGTGACCTGCTGCGATGAAAGGGCGCAGGTGAGGGCGTAGGGACAGACCGTGCGCGTGCGGGTGTCGGTCGTCGAGATGCTGGACGGAACGGGGTAGCGCTGGAAGATCGCCTGCGTTCCGGGTGAGCTGATGGCAAGGAGCTGCGGCGTGGGCACGTAAAACTTTACCGGCGCCGTGCTGCGGATGCGGATTCCTTCGTAGTTACCGAAGAGGAAAAGCTTGTCGCGAAGAAGAGGGCCACCGAGCGAGACCCCGGGCTGGTTGCGGTTGAAGTGCGGGCGGGCGAGACTGTTGGCCTTGTTGTCGTAAGTATTGGCGGCGAAGGCGGAGTTGCGGTTGTAGTCGTACAGGGAGCCATGAACCCTGTTGGTTCCGGACTTGGTAATGACGTTGGCGATGAAGCCGGCTCCGCGACCGTATTCGGCCGAGTAGTTGTTGGTCTGGAGGCGATACTCTTCGACGGAGTCCAGCGGAATCTGCTGGGCTGGGCCGGCGGCGAAGGAGTCGTTGTTGTCTCCGCCGTCGAGGATGAAGTTACCGGATGAGGTGCGCTGGCCGTTGACTGAGTAACCGACGCCGCGAGTATCGGGGTCGGAGCGCCCGGCACCGGGGGCGAGCGCGACGAAGGCGTAGGGATCTCGATTGATGGTCGGGAGTTGAAGCAACTGGCGGCTGGTCACGACGCTCGAGAGCTCTGGCGTCTCCGTGATGATGCTGATGCCGCCCTCACCAACCACGGTGGTGGACTCGGCGACCGGCCCGGTGCTGATTGTGACGTCAACGCGAAGAGCACCGGCTACCGTGACCTCGGCGAGCCGGTCGGCGGGGGCGAATCCGCTGGCTGCGACGTGGATGGTGTAGGCTCCGGCGGGGACGGCAGCGAAGTCGTAGCTTCCGTCGCCGGAGGTGACCCCGGTACGCAGAAGGTCCGTGGCACGGTTGCGAATGCTGACCGAGGCCTTTGGAACCACGGCTCCCGATGCGTCGAAGACACTGCCGTTGATGCTACCGGTTGAAGTTTGCCCTGCCGCGCCCATGAAAGAAAGCGCCAGGAAGAGAGCGAAGCAAGAAACGCATACTTTCATGACAACCTCCAGCTAGTCGATTTACTAACCCAGGTCACGTGGCGTGCCAGGATACAAATCCAGAGATGGTTGCACTACTGCTACCGATCTCGAGATGAACGAGGGATGAATGAGATGGGCAGGTTGTCGAGATGGTGAAGCGATCCGCCAGATCAATGGCTTCGACCGAGAGGAAGTTTGACGACGAAGACGCTTCCGGTGGCGTTGGACTCCTGCAGAACCAGGCTGCCGTCGTGGGCGGTGGCGATCGATCGAGCGATTGCGAGGCCAAGGCCCGCGCCTGTGGTGGTGGAAGCGCCGTGCTTGCCGACCAGGGTGGGCTCTACCGTCTCCACCCGGAAGAAGCGTTCGAAGATGCGGCTTTGGAACTCCTCTGGGATGCCACGCCCGGTGTCCGCGACAGCAATCTCGCAATTGCCTCGCTCCTCCTGCACTTGGACCGTGATGCGGCCGCCGGGAGGCGTGTAGCGGATCGCGTTTTCGAGCAGATTGGAGAACAACTGGCGGAGGAGCTTCTCGTCTCCATGGCATACTAGCTCCTCGGTGGAGTCGATGGCGACGGTGATCTGCTTGTCTGTGCCGAGAAGGGCTGCCGCACGGGTGATGTCGTGCAGCATCTCGTCGAGATAGAAAGCGGAGCGCCGCGGGCGCATTCTGCCGGCGTCGGCGCGGGCGAGATGGAACATATCGTCGACGATGCGGGTGAGGTGGACGACTTCGTCGTCGATGATCGACAGCGCGCTTCGGTATTCGCTCTCGTCACGATGATCGCGCTCCAGGGTGACGGAGCTTGCCGTACGGATGATGGAGACGGGATTACGCAGCTCGTGCGATGCGTCCGCCATGAACTGCCGTTGCGACGAGAAGGCCTCGCCAAGGCGGTCGAGCAACTGGTTGAGCGTATTGGCCAGATGCCCGAGCTCGTCGCGGGCGTTGTCGACTGGCAGGCGCCGGTCGAGGCTTTCGATACCGATGCGATGTGCCTGCTCGGACATGGCAAGCACGGGCGCGAGACTCTTCTTGGCGAGAAACCAGCCGCCGAGACCTGCGAGCAGGAGGCCGAAGGGGACGACCAGCAAAAGGATGCGCCGGTCGGCGTTGAGTGCGCCGAGCAGAGGCCCTAGAGACTGGCTGGCCACTATGGTGTAGGCGCGGCCGGGTGGAGACAAACGTACGCCGACCACAGCCATTCGCCGCAGCTCAGCATTGCCCTGGAGACTACGGATAGTCAGCAGGCGGATGGTCCCATCCTCGGCTGGCGTGGTCGTACCCAGACGAAGCCCGGCCCCTATACCCTCCACGTTCTCCGCCAGCAGGAGCCCCTGCTGGTCGAAGATGGCTACCGTGTACGGCTCGAAGCGGAGGATCGCGAGAGTCTGCTTCGCGGCTTGTTCGTCATTCTCTCCGCGCAGCAGTTCGTGCTGGAGGACGGCGATGTTCGAACGGCAGACGATCTTGAGGATGCCGCCAGCCTTCTCGTAGAAGTTTTGCCTGAGGGCGACGTAGACCCCTGCACAGAGCACTCCAAGCATCAGGGCTGCAACGCCTACATGCCACAGAGTGAGCCGGACTCGTACGGAGTCAAGCACGGGAGGCTGGTTCCTCGCTGCGCAGGATGTAGCCTTCGCCGCGCCGGGTATGCAGCAGCTTGACCGGCTGGTCGGCATCGATCTTTCGCCGCAACCGGAGCATGTAGACCTCGATGCCGTTCGAGAAGGGATCGAAGGTCTCGTCCCACGCGTGCTCGGAGAGGTCTTCGCGGGTTACGACCTGGCCGTGATGCCTGCCGAGGTGCTCGAGGATCGCGTACTCCTTGGCTGTGAGTTCGATGACTTGGCGGTTTCTGGTGACCCTGTGAGACCGGAGATCGATGCGAAGGTCTGCGACTTCGATGACCTCGAAGAATGACTTGGGACCGCGGCGCAGCAACGCCCGGGTTCGGGCCAGAAGTTCACGATAGGCGAAGGGCTTGGTGAGGTAGTCGTCTGCGCCCGCCTCAAGGCCGGCGATGCAGTCCTCCAGGCCATCGCAGGCTGTGAGCATGAGGATGGGCGCGGAAGACCCCGACGCTCGAATCTCGCGGCAGACCTGCAGGCCGCTCTTCAACGGGAGGATAACGTCCAGCAGGATGAGGTCGTAGGGGTTGAGATACGCCTTGTATGCGCCGTCCTCACCGTCGATGGCGATATCGACAGCATAACCCTCTTCGCGGAGTCCTTTCGCGAGCATCTGGGCTGCGGGAAGGGCATCTTCTACGAGAAGAATTCTCATATGACCTCCACTGCTTCCGTTACATTGCGTTGTTCCCCTTTGCCGAGAAGGACAGGGCTGCTCCATTGCGTTGGGTGTTCGACTCACAGTGGAGCGGCCGATCCGGAGGACTTTAGAAGATCAACTTGGCACCGAGCTGCAACTGACGCGGCGAACTTGCCACGGAGGTGATCTGCCCTGTCGTACTTGTGGTCGAGATGGTACCGGCCGAGGTGATCAGGAACTTGTTGTTCGCATAGGGAGCCGCGAGGTTAGGCCGATTTGCAACGTTGAAGGCCTCGGCACGGAGTTCGAGATGTGCGGCGTCGCCGCCGAGGAAGCTCAGGGCGAAGTTGCGGACCAGAGAGGCATCGAGATCGACCAGGCCTGGGCCGAATAGACTGTTCCGTGCGGCGTTACCGAAGCGCACGCCGGAGATGCCGGTGGTGTTAGTGGGGATCGCGAAGCACTGCAGTTTGATGTAGTTCTGCGAGTTACGGGTGCCGGTATTGACGGCGTTGCCCTGACACCCAGGACTTGTGAGTCGGTCCGGGACATCAAAGGGCACGGTGTTGCCCAGGCCAAGGATATCTCCACCGAGCACGGGGGAGAAGGGCTGCCCGTTGGCGACCTGAAAGACGCCGCCAAGCTGCCATCCATCCACTAGATAGGATGCGAAGCTATTAGGCCTTGCCGTGTCCGGAACGCGCCAGATGGCATTGACAACGAAGACCTTAGGCACGTCGAAGTCCGAGACGCCGCGCAGAGGATGAAAGAGGAACTGGCCGGATACGGAGTTTTGAAAGGGGCCGCCCGCGATGACCGAGGATGCACCGTCTTCACTCCTTTGCCAGGTGAAGGAAGCCTGCCATTGCAGGGTCTTGCCGATGGACTGTTTGACCTGTAGCAAGAGACCGCTGTAGACGGAGCTTACCGTCCAGTTCTGCCCGTCGATCTGACCGAAAGCCGGATTGATGGGAGGGCCGCCGGTCTTGCAGTTCACATTCGCAAGGGTGAAGGTTGTGCAGGGAAAGATAAGAGCGCCGGTGCTGGTGACGGTCGGCACAGGCACGTTGGCATCGGTGGTGCGGAAGGCCTGGTGCACACCATGAGAGCCGACGTAGCCGACCTTCAGATTGAGATGGAAGAGCATGTCCTGCTGGAGGGTGAGGTTCCACTGCTGAACATAGTTGCGCGGCGGATTGTCCTGTACGTAGGTCTCACGCTGTTTGCCGGCGGTCGTGTTCGAGACGAAGGCATACGCCCTCTTTGCGAAGGAGCCAGGGGCGAGGGCGGAGCTGCTGAGATTGACCATGAAGGGTGCTGCCTGCGTGATGGAAAGGTTGAACTGGTAGGTGAGCGGAAGCACGTCGAAGATCCCATAGCCACCGCTGAGATTGGTCTGCCCTCGGCTCATCGGGGGGCTGTAGGAGAAGCCGATGCGGGGCTCGAAATTCTTCAACGTAGGATTTTGAAAGAACGGTGAACCTAGCACAGGCGCGGCGGCCGTCAGGGTCTGAAGGTTGGCGAGTTTGCCGGCCTTCTCGACAGGCACGCTGGATGCTTCGTAACGGATGCCCGTCGTGAGGGTGAGGTTGGGCGTAAAGCGCCAGTCGTCCTCGGCGTACCCTCCGTAGATGTTCTGGGTCAGGTTGCGCGGCGTACCCGGCGTGATCTGGACCTGGAGACTGGCGGGCTTGTTCGTCAGGAAATTCGCAAGGGAGGTGAATCGAAAGAGACCGTCCGGAGTGGATTGCTGCGTGGTGTTGAGCAGGATGCGCTCATACGCAAAACCGAATTTCAGAGTGTGTCTTCCCTTGGCGAGGAGTGCGTCGTCACTGAACTGGGGGGTCGTAAAACCGTAGGTTGCAAGGCTGGTTCCATTCAGTCCGCCGCCGAAGGTAGTCAGGCCGGTAACGCTGATGGATGGGGCGTAGAGCCCTGTGGCGGCGCCATAGGCAGGATCGGTGCCCATTGGATTCAAGCCTGGCGCAGTGATGAGCGTGCCAGCGCTCTCGCGGTTGAAGCCGACACGTACCGAGTTGTAGAACGATCCGGAGAAGATGTGATTCTCAGCGATGGAGGCGACCTGGCGGCGGGTCTTGCTGGCGTTGGTCAAGACGTTCAATGCGTCCGGCTGCTGTGTATTGCCGTCGTCGAAGAGGTAGGTGGCGTAGAGGGTGTCCTTCTGCGAGATCGTCTGGTCGGCGCGAACGGTGAAGAAGTTTTCGGGCGTAACCTCCTTGCTCGCGAACTGGTAGGTGCCGACATCGCCAGTGATAGCTCCATTCGGCGCGGCCCAGAATTTCAGGTAAGGCGCGATGCTCGGGTCGACCATAACCTTGCCGGCGACCAGATTGCCCGCGCGGGCGGCGGAAGTCGGCGTCGTCGTTATTGCAGTGGAGGTCAATACTTGCCGAAACCCTTCATAGTTGCCGAACAGGAACGTCTTGTCTTTGACCACCGGTCCACCAAGCGTAGCGCCGAACTGATTGCGCCGAAAGGGCAGCTTCGACTGGTCGAAGTAGGACTTGGCGTCGAATGCATCGTTCCGTACGAACTCGTAGACGGAGCCATGCACCTTGTTTCCACCCGCGCGCGTGAGGGCATTTATGACTCCGCCGGATGTCAGTCCATAGGCGGCCGAGTAATTGCTAGAGATGACGGAGAACTCCTGGATGGAGTCGGCCCCGAGGCTGAGACCGGCGGTGCTGCCGGGAGCCGAGTTTGCGTAATCATTAATGTTGATTCCATCGAGCCGGTAGCTGTTCTGCTGCGGCCGCCCACCCGAGATCGTCAGCTGCTGACCGAAGCCGCGGTTGCCGCGGCTGGCGACGGTAGTTGCATCCGGCTGGCTGCGGATGGTCGCCACGCCGGGTTGTAAGGTGGCGAGCTGGGTCCAGTCGCGACCGTTCAGCGGGAGCTCGCGGGCCGTCTCTCCGCTTACGACCGAGGCCAGCGCGGAGCTTGCGGATTCCATGCTGGCTGCCGAGGCATCAACATTGACCGACTGAGCGAAGGAGCCTATTTCAAGCTTGAGGTTGATGACGGGGCGAGCACCGACGGTAAGCTCTACGGGCTGCTGCACGAGTGTGCGAAAGCCATCAGCGGTGACGGTGAACCGGTAAGTTCCCGGCAAGACGTTGGGCAGGATGTAGCTGCCCTGCCCGTCGGAGGTGGCCATCCGCTCGACTCCCTGCAGCAGGTTCTTCACGGCGATGTGCGCATTGGGGAGGAGCTTGCCACTCGCATCGGAGACTGTCCCGGTGACGGTGGCGCCGGTTGTCTGGGCATGGATGCTTGGGCACTCGAGGCCGAAGGAGCAACACACCGCGAGAGATAGCGAGATTCGGACGAACAAAATCGAAGACCTGAAAGGAGATCTCAACACGGTGAAGTCCTCCTAGAAGTTTGCGATGCAGCACTGGAAGCTTGCGATGATACTTGCGATAACCTGGTAAGGTTTATGGCGAATATATTCAGAATTCTACAAATGTCAACAATTATTAATAAGCTGCTATCGCACCTTAAACCTATGAAGATCAGGCCGGAATGTCCCTTGGAAGCGCGTATTCGATGGCTTTCGCAGAGGAAGCTAAACTGCACTCATTTTCTGGACATTCACCAATCTTCGGGCTATGCTTCGAAAGATCTACTGGTTTATCGCAGGGTTTGAAAGGATATTCATGGCTACGACGCTCTCTACCATTCTCCTGACGCGGCGGGTGCGTCGCTCTGGCAGCATCGTGTTCCTTGGCACCTCTCTGCTTGCCTGCGTGACTGTGTTTGCCCAGACCGACGCATCCGCCGGTAAGCAGAACGGCCTGACTCAGTTTTCGAATATGGACGCGAAGGACTCTGCCTCGAAGCTCAATCTAATTCAGCAGGAGATCTACCAGCAGGAGCTGCAAACAACGATTCTCCGCTTCCAGATGCAGTACGGTAGCACGGTCCATCTGGAGCCCGTGAACTTTCCATCGACGGAGCTTCAGGTGATCCCGGGGTATGTCTTTACTCCTGTGAACCGCACGCCGGGAAAAAAGTATCCCGCGCTCGTTTTTGTGCATGGCGGTTTTCATGACCGGCTGGAGCCCTACTTCTTCAACCTGATCGCGGCTGCCATTGCCAAGGGGTATGTCGTCATGTATCCGGATTATCGTGGCAGTTCGGGTTATGGAGACATCTTCTATGAGAACTCCTATGGAACGACGGATGTAGCCGATGTTCTCTCGAGCGCAGACTTCCTCCGCAAGCTCGACTATGTCGACCCGGAGAGAATGGGAATCGTGGGACACAGCCGCGGCGGTATGGTGACTGTACTTGCCATTGAGCGCGCGCCCAAGACTTTCAAGGTCGCCACTGAGATCGCGGGGCTCCAGGACTTCATTGCGTATATGAGCTATAAGCCCGACTTCCGCCGCGCAGAGGTGGCCAAGGAGCCGCAGTTCCATGGGCTCGGACCTGACAAGGATCTGGCTCCTTATATGAAGGTCTCTCCGATCAACTACGTCAAGGACATCGAGACGCCGCTGCTGGTGCTCGCGAACACCTTCGATGAGACGGTTCCATTCGAGCTACACTCCGGCCGCCTGATCGATTTGTTGAAGGCGGACGGCAAGGTGTACGACTCGCATGTCTACGTGAATGCGCCAGGAGGACATATGTTTCCTTTCGCGGATACGGTAGAAGGGCACGATGTCTTTGAGCGCGTCTTCGCCTGGAGCGGCAAGTATCTGAAGCCTTAACTGCTGCATCTTGGCCGTAAACGGCCTTGCTATGATGACGGCATGCCCAGAGATGGAGTGGCGAAGCCTTTGTCAAAGACTGTCCGAACGTCCACTGGGAGCTCCAGATCCGCAGGCGGCAAGCTCTCGAGCGGATCGAAGGCAGCGCAAGGCACGACGTTGCAAAACACGATGAACATCAGCGAAGTGACACGGCGTGTCGGCATCTCAGCTTCGATGGTCCGGGCCTGGGAGCGGATCGGTATCGTCAAACCGGTCCGCACGGAGAGCAACTACCGCACATATCACGAAAACGACATTGTGTTACTGCAGCGGGCGGTTTACCTGCGGCGCTATCGCGGCCTGAATGCGAGGGCAATTCTCGAGCAACTTAGGGAAGAGGGGTACCTGACGAGCGGGGCGAGCAAGCTGGCCGGAGAGCACTCGTCACTTGGGCCGATGCTGCGCCGGCTTCGCATCCAGAGGGGAGATAACCTGCATACCGTGGCGGCGGCGGCGGGCATCTCCGTTGGGTTTCTAAGCAATATCGAACGCTCCCAGACAAGCGCCTCCCTGAGCACCATGCAGAACCTAGCGCGGTACTATGGCCTGAATATTCTGGACTTCTTCAACCGCGCCGAGCAGCCTCGTCCTCTGGTGAGGCCTGACGATCGCAAGATTCTCAGCGGCGGCCCAGGCGTCCGCATGGAGCTTCTTGCGTGGGGTCCGATCGTTATGGAACCTCATCTGTTCCGGATCGCACCCGGAGCACACAGCGGCGAATCTTATACGCACGAAGGCCAGGAGTTCATCCATGTGCTGAGCGGCAGATTTACGCTTAAGCTGGAGGCGGAGACGTTTGAACTCCATGCGGGCGACAGCCTCTACTTCGAGAGCAATCGCGAACACAGATTTCTCAATCCGGGCAGCAAGGAGGCGAGGATTCTCTGGATCAACACGCCGCCGACCTTCTAAAGCAGTTCTCTTGTACTGAGAGTCGGAAAAGACGGCTTAGCATCTGAGGCCTGGGTACACTTACGGGAGAATTGCTCTAATTCCGCACGAGGCCGCGTGTGCCGCGATGGTAGAAGAAGAAGGCGGCACCGAAGACCAGAGCACAGCCTGAGACTAGCTTCAACTCAAAGGCCCAGATGGAATTAACCATGTGTGACGGAATGAACGCGATGCAGAAGCCCATGCCGGTTGCTGCCATACCGAGGACGCCGTTGATAAGCAGGTAGGTTCGATTTGCGCGCAGTCTTTCCTGTCGCCGCCAGGCGTGCTTGAGAAGTGAGGCGAAGAGGTAGAACGAGGGAAGCAACTGCAGGATGACCGAGAGATCGAGCAGCGTCACATAGGCTTCGGCTACGGACGCACCAAGATAGCTCGTACAGACTAGAACGGAAGACATAGCGGCGAAGAGGATGAGGCTGACGTAGGGTGTCCCGAACCGCGGGTGGAGGCGACCAATGGACGGTGGCAGGTAACGATCGACGCCGGCGACGAACGGCAGCCGCGCGGCGCCGGCGAACCAGGCCGAGGCAGTTCCCAATATAGCAAGACACTCGAGTAAGGCGAGCGGTGGAACGAGGCCCGCGAGGCCCGTCCGGCTTCCCATGACGCTGATGGCCTGAAGGACGCCGGCGAGGACGCCGATCTGCCGCTGCGGCATGGCGACCAGCATCGCAGTGGTCGTGCCGATGTAAATCGCTCCGGCGATCAGTCCGCCGATGAGAATGGCGATCGGCAGGTTCTTCCGCGGCTCGCGAATCTCCCCGCCCATGATGGAAGCCAGGTCCAGTCCGACTAGGCTGTAGCAGATGGTGCCGAATGCAGTGAAGACGCGCCAATCGAGATGCAGGACCCGGATCTGCGCGATGTGAAGCGAACTCTGATGATGGTCCAACGTGATGGTGGCGAGCGCACACAGCACGGCGGAGCCGCCGATGGTCGCCACACCGCCGAGATTATTGATCCACTTGCCGATCGACAGGCCGCGGATGTTCAAGAGCATGAGCAGGACGATGATCGCAACCGAGGCGAATCCCGTGAAGACGGCGCTCTCTGCGAGTCTCTGTACGCGCGGCCCCATGACGTAGAGCCCGACTCCGACACAGGAGAGCACGATGGTGGGCAGGTAAAAGACGTTGGTCAGCCAGTAGGACCAACCGGCGAGGAAGGCGTGCTTCTCTCCGAAGCTGCGCTTGGACCAGAGATAGATTCCACCCTCTCCAGGCCACTTCTGCGACAGCTCTGTTACGGCTGCACCCTGCGGCCAGAAGAAGAGCGCAAACGCCAGGAGCCAGAGCCAGATAGTGACCGGCCCAGAGGCTGCGATCGGCGGAACCAGGTTGAGGTTGGCGACCGCGACGACAAACAGAAGCACCAGGTCCCGACGGCCGAGCACCCGATGAAGTCCAGCCGCCTTCTTATCGCCGAACATGGCCTTAGCCATCTTCTTCTCCTGTTTTGCATAAGTGAATCGCCGAGCGCGATAGCCGGACCGTCTCCAGATTATGGAGACGTTGCTTGTTTATCGCAATCTTAATCGGCGAGCAGGTTTGAACCATTGCCTATTTGCGGCTCTATTCTGCCATTAAATATTTGAGTTGACTTTCTGGATGAGCCGTTTATATCCTTATTAAGTTATCGTAAGGTTTATCTCCTCTATGAAGAAATTGATCGTGGATTCTCTAGAATTACCTGCTCGCCGGCAGGGTCATGTCGACTCTCCAGATCAGATTGAGGTCAAGCTGTGTCACGCTCGCAGCGCCTGCGTGCGACTTCGCCGTACGCCGCTCGAAGCACGCGCGGAGTGGATGCGACGTTCCGCCGAACTGCTCGAGAACGAGCGTGCGCGTCTCGCCGCAATCATCACGCGGGAGATGGGTAAGCTTTTGAAGGCAGCTGTAGCAGAGGTGGTAAAGTGCGCCTTCGTCTGCCGCTACTATGCAGACAATGCAGAGAAGATGCTGGCCGACGAACCGCTGGCGACAGGAGCGCGCCGAGCGTTCCTCCGCTTCGAGCCACTGGGGACGATCCTGGCCATCATGCCATGGAATTACCCGTTCTGGCAGGTATTCCGTTGTGCCGCGCCTGCGCTGATGACCGGGAACGCGGTCCTGTTGAAGCATGCGCCGAATGTAACCGAATGCGCCGCGGCGATCGAAGATCTTCTGCTGCGCGCAGGCGTTTTCGCAGGTTGCTTCCAGGCGATCTACGTTGAGGTGTCTGCGGTCGAGCAGATTATCGCCGACGACCGGATCGCGGCGGTGACGCTTACCGGAAGCGAGGCGGCGGGAGCTTCTGTGGCCAGCATCGCGGGGCGCCACACTAAAAAGGTCGTCCTAGAGTTGGGCGGCAGCGATCCATTCCTTATCTTGCCGTCCGCCGATCTTCCGAAGGCGATTGCAACGGCAGTCGAGGCCCGCATGGCGAACTCGGGTCAATCGTGCATTGCGGCGAAACGGTTCCTCATTGCGGATTCAATCTATGAGCGATGCGAAGATGAGATTGTCGCGCAGGTCGCCGTACTGCGGCTGGGCGATCCGTTTGAGCCCGATACGTCGATCGGGCCGATGGCGGAGGCACGGCTTGCCGCTACACTCGACGACCAGGTTCGCCGGGCAGTATCTGCAGGAGGCCGGGTGCTGATCGGCGGCGGCTTTGACGCGCTCGGTCCGACCTACTATCGGCCGACAGTCCTGGCCGGCATCCCGCGGGACGCGAGCGTGCTGCAGGAAGAGTTCTTCGGGCCGGTTGCACTGCTCTTCCGCGTAGCTGATCTGGACGATGCCATCCGGCTCGCAAACGCAACGCGCTTCGGGCTCAGCGCCTCGGTCTGGACGGAGGATGCGACTGAGCAGGAGCGCTTGATCGATGAACTGGAGAGTGGCCAAGTCTTCGTGAACGCCATGACTATTTCAGATCCGCGTATGCCGTTTGGCGGCGTCAAGCGCTCGGGCATTGGGCGCGAGCTTGGCGCGTGGGGCATACGAGAGTTCGTCAACGTGAAGGCCGTCTCCTACAACTGACAGGACCGGCTTTGCTTTTGTCTCGCGCGTCGGTTTCCGTTGCGCCTATCCATTGTTCAAGGGTGCCATGCCGTCCACAATCTCTCTGGTTACATCGATCCCGGGCCCACGATCTCTTATGCTAGCGGAGCGCCGCCAGCGGGCTGTGCCTGTTTCCGTCTCCATACTTACTCCTGTCTTCGTACGGCGTGCCAGCGGAGCGACGGTCGAAGACGTCGACGGCAATACGCTGCTTGATTTCGCGGGGGGAATCGGCTGTGCGAACGCGGGCCATACGCCACCTTCGGTCGTCACGGCGATTCAATTACAAAGCGAACAATTCCTGCATACCTGTTTCATGGTGGCACCGTACGAGGGTTACATCGCGGTGGCGGAGCGACTGAACGCGCTGGCGCCCGGACCGGCCGAGAAGAAGACCTTCTTCGCGAACAGCGGTGCGGAGGCGGTCGAGAATGCGGTGAAGCTGGCGCGGTCGTACACGGGCCGTAGCGCGGTGCTCTGCTTCGACGACGCGTACCATGGCCGCACCTACATGGCGATGGCCCTCACGAGCAAGGTGAATCCGTACAAGGGAGGCTTCGCGCCTTTTCCCGGTGAGGTCTACCGCGCTCCCTACCCTTACTGCTATCGGTTCGGGTGCGGGCCGGAGGGCCACCGTTGCTGCATGAAGTCCGACGAGGCGCTGCATGAGGCGCTATTCGCACATGTAGCGCCAGAACGACTGGCGGCCATCATTGTCGAGCCGGTTCTTGGGGAGGGCGGCTTTGTGGTCCCTCCTGCGGAGTTTCTACCGGCTCTGAGGCGGATCTGCGACCGGCACGGTATTCTGCTGATCGCCGACGAGGTGCAGACTGGCTTCGGGCGCACCGGCGAGATCTTCGCCTGCAACCATAGCGGTGTGCAGCCGGACCTGCTGCTGACAGCGAAGAGCCTGGCGAGCGGTATGCCGCTCGCGGCCGTCACGGGTAAGGCGGAGATCATGGACCATCCCGTAGCCGGTGCGCTGGGAGGCACTTTTGGTGGCAATCCGCTCTCCTGTGCAGCCGCGCTTGCCACACTGGACCTGTTTGCGGACGATTCGCTCTGTGTGAGGGCGAGGGCTCTGGGCAAACGCTTCCAGGCTCGGGCGAGACAGTGGCAGAGCTCCTTCCCGTGCATCGGCGATGTGCGCGGGCTGGGCGCGATGCAGGCGATCGAACTAGTCGAGGACGCCACGACTCATAGGCCGGCGAACTCGCTGGCGAAGCGAATTGCGCGCGAGGCGTATCAGCGAGGGGTTATTCTGGTGACCGCCGGCACCTACGGCAACGTGATCCGTCTGCTTGCACCGCTGGTGGCTACGGACGCCCAGATCGAGGAGGGCCTGGACGTTCTCGAAGCGGCACTGCAGGCAGCAGTGTCTGAGACTGTCACTCAAGAGACTGCCGCACAAAAGAATTCCACGCAAGAGATTCACGCATGAGCTACTATCGCAGGCTTTCGAACGGAGTCGTCATCCTGCAGGCGCGGCCGGCAAATGCGGCGCAGATGGAAGAGCTGCAGCGTACCTGCTTTCCAACGCTTGACGACGCGGAGCGGTTCAAGCAGGCTCACTACCTGCGGCACATGGAGCTGTTTCCGGAGGGCCAGATAGTGGCGCTGGAAGGCGACCGGGTTGTTGGCGCCACAACAACCATCCGCCTCGACTTCGACTTCTACCACATCGACCACACCTTCGCTGAGATCATCCAGGGGGGCTGGCTCACATCGCACCAGCCGGAGGGTGCATGGCTGTACGGGGCGGACATTAGTGTCGTTCCGGAGGCGCGTGGCCGTGGCATCGCGTCGACGCTCTATGCGGCGCGGCAGCAGCTCGTGTACAGGCTGGCGCTTCGAGGCCAGGTCACGGTCGGCATGCTCCCTGGCTACGGCGCGCTGAAGCAGACGCTCTCCGCGGAGGAATACTACGCCGGGGTCGTCGAAGGCCGCCTTAACGATGCGACGCTCTCGATGCAGATGAGGGTGGGCTTCGAGCCGCGTGGGCTACTAGCCAACTACCTGAACGACCCCAGCTGCGATAACTACGGTGTGCTCCTTGTCCTCGATTCCTCGAAGGACGTGAAGGGCGCACAAAGGGAGAAGGCCATGTCTCACATACACCTCGCTACGGAAGTCCCCGGCCCGCGATCCCGCGCCCTGGTCGCGCGCCGCGCTGCAGCGCTGCCCTCGGGCCTGGGGAAGGCAACCGACGTGGCCGTCGACCGTGCCGAAGGAGGACTCATCTACGATGTAGACGGCAACACCCTGATTGATTTAGCCGGTGGCATCGGAATGCTAGCAGTGGGGCACTCGCCCGCACCTGTGGTCGACGCAATCTGCGAACAGGCGCGGCGTTGTATCAATCCAGGCTCGCTGACCACGACCACCGAGCCCATGGTTGCGCTGGCCGAGATATTGAACGAGATCCTGCCCGGTGACTTTCGCAAGAAGACCCTCTTCGCGAACAGCGGGGCCGAATGTGTGGAGAACGCTGTCAAGATGGCACGCAAATATACTGGCCGATCAGCGATCGTCTGCTTCGAGGGCGGGTACCATGGCCGCACCCTGCTTACGCTCTCGCTCACGAGCAAGTACGGTCTCTTCAAGAGCGGCTTCGGGCCTTTTGCGTCCGAGATCGTCCGGCTGCCGATGCCCAATGTCTACCGTGTTCCAAAGGGCATGACCGAGGAGGACTACGTCGACTTCAGCATCGAGCAACTCAACCTCGCGCTCGTCTCGCAGGTGGACCCTTCGGCGATTGCGGCGTTTCTCGTCGAACCGATCCAGGGCGAGGCCGGCTTCGTTCCCGTTCCACAGCGGTTCCTCGAGGCTATTCGCGACATGTGCACACGGCATGGAATTGTGATGATCGCCGACGAGATCCAGTCCGGCTTCGGGCGCACGGGCAAGCTGTTCGCCATCGAGCACTATGGCATCGTGCCGGATATGATCACGACCGCTAAGTCCATCGGCGCAGGCTTCCCGATCGGCGCGGTCACCGGCCGGGCGGAGATCCTAGATGCCGCTCATCTTGGTGGGATCGGCAGCACTTATGGCGGTGGAGCACTGGCCTGTGCGGCCGCGCTTGCCTCGGTGAACATGATCCGCCAGCCCGAGTTCCTGGCCCACGCCACTCACCTGGGCCATGTGATGCGCGAGACGTTGCTAGGCTGGCTACGGCGGTGGCCGTTTGTCGGCGACGTGCGCGGACTTGGCTCCATGATGCTGATCGAGCTTGTGAAAGACCCAGCCACGCGGGAGCCGCTCTCCCCCGACGACACGCTGCAGATCGTCCGTGGCGCGGTGAGCAATGGCGTGATTCTCATCCGAGCCGGGTTGTTCAGCAACTGTATCCGGTTCCTTCCGCCGCTCAACATTCCGGAGGAGATGCTGCGAGAAGGTCTTGAAGCGGTCGAGAGATCACTGGCCACGTTTGCCGAATCCCGTACTGCAGTCGCCGCGGCTGTCTGATGGATCTGCTCCTTTTTAATGGCATCGTTCGCACCATCACCTCAGGGGTTGCGAGCGCTGTCGCCATGGAAGGTGGAAGGATTCTGGCGGTGGGCGAATCGAAGGCTTTGCTCGCCGCGACTGGCACCCACACCCGTCGTGTCGATCTGGGGGGACGCACGGTAACTCCGGGTTTTAACGACGCGCATGCGCACCTCTGGAAGATGGGGCACCTGCTGACCTCCATGCTGGACCTGCGCTCGACCCGCAGTCTGGTCGAGCTTGCAGACCAGCTTCGTGCCCGGGATGCAAAGCTGTCAACGGAAGCATGGCTGCTGGGGCGTGGCCTCAACGAGGCGCAACTTGGAGAGCGGCGCCTGCCTACCCGCTATGATCTGGATCGCGCGGTGCCTCATCGTCCGGTTGTACTGACCCGTACGTGCGGGCACATCTACGCGGCCAACTCGCTGGCGCTGGCGCAAGCCGGCATCACCGCCGATACTCCAGCACCCAGCGGCGGCGTCATCGAACGCGGCTCCGACGGCCAGCCCATGGGCCTGCTGCACGAGACCGCAATGGGCCTCATCGTCCAGGCGCTTCCGCCGCCAACCTCGGCGGAGTACCGAGCCATGATCCTTGCTGCTATAAGGCACCAGCTTAGCCTGGGCATCACCTCCACCTCCGACTGCGGTGTAACGCCCGCCCAGCTTGATGTCTACCGCAAGATGGATCGCGAGGCCTTGCTGCCCAGCCGCGTAAACGTGATGCCGCTGCGCAAGCTGGACGGCGTTCCGGCTCCGCCGCCATTGCCCGAGCGCTTCGTGAGCGAGCGTCTCCGCGTCGACACGGTCAAGTTGCTTGCTGACGGTGGATTGAGCGGAGCCACGGCGGCCTTGACTGTGCCCTATCGTCATCAGCCCTCGCAGGGGGTGTTGCGGTTCGAACAGAAGGAGTTGCAGCACCTCTGCGACGAGGCCCAGGCGCGGGGGTGGCGCATCGCGACCCACGCGATCGGCGACGCGGCCATCGAACAGGTGCTGCAGGTCTACGAGGCTCTCGCCTCCATCCCGAAGCCGCTCCGTCACCGTATCGAACATCTCGGGCTACCGTCCGCGGCCCACCTTCGCCGCGCCAGCGCACTGGCGGTGATCGCGGTTCCGCAGGCCATCTTTCTGCGCGTCCTAGGGCCCAACTTCCGTGCGTTCGTCCCGGAATCGCTCGCCGGCCAGGTCTATCCGCTTCGTTCCATGCTGGACGCCGGCCTGACAGTCGCACTCTCCTCCGACGCTCCTGTGGTCGCCGATGATAATCCTCTGACGGGCATGGAAGCCGCGATTCAACGCACGGACGTCGAGGGCTGCGCGATCCTTCCGGGAGAGGCCATCACCGCTGCGGAGGCGCTTTACAGCTACACGATGGGTGGCGCGATCAGCAGCGGAGACGAAGCGCACCAGGGCAGCATTACGCGTGGCAGTCGCGCCGATCTCGCTGTCCTTTCGGGCGACCCACTTGCAGTCGAAGCCATGGATCTGCAGATGCTGCGGGTCGACCTTACCGTGTTGGATGGAGAGATCGTTTATGAGCGATAGAGCAATGAGAGATCGTGAAGCGAGTGACGGCTCAGAGAGCAACAGCGCAATTGCAGCCCTCAGCCGTTACTGCTTTCGCCAACTCATTGGCGGTCATTGGTGTGATGCCGGCAACGCGAAGAGCTGGGATGTGATAAATCCGGCTACGGAAGAGGTCGTACTCCCGGTTCCCTTCGGAGATGGAAGCGATGCACGCGCGGCCATTGAGGCCGCTGCCGCCGCTCAACCTGCGTGGGCGGCGATGAATCCCTACGAACGTGCCGCCATCCTGAGACGTGCCGCCGATCTGATGCGGCTTCGGGCTCCGGAGCTCGGCCGAGTGACTACGCTCGAGTCGGGAAAGCCGCTCGCCCAGGCAGTGGGTGAGTGGACCGTCGCAGCGGATCTCTTCGAGTGGTTCGCCGAGGAGGGCAAGCGTGCGTACGGCCGTGTAATCCCAGCGCGCGCGCCGAGCAAGCGCCTGATCGTTCTACGCCAGCCGGTCGGTGTGGTCGGCATTATTACGGCGTGGAACTTTCCGGTGTACAACGTGGCACGTGCCGGCGCCGCGGCCCTGGCTGCCGGCTGCGTCCTCGTCATCCGTCCGTCCGAATACACGCCATTGTCGGCCATGATGACTGCCAACCTGCTAGTCGAGGCCGGAGCTCCTGCCGGCGTGGTCAACCTGATCAACGGTGAGCCTGCCTCGATCGCTCGAGAGATGCTCGACCACCCGGAGTGTGCCAAGATCCACTTCACCGGCAGCCAGCGCGTGGGCAAGCTGCTGATGGACGGAGCCTCGAAGACCGTCACGCGGCTCTCGCTCGAGCTCGGCGGCAACGCCCCGGTGCTCATCTTTCCGGATGTGGACCTACCTGCCCTTGCAGCCTCGGCTGTTGCCGCCAAGTTCCGCAACTGCGGGCAGGTCTGCATCGCTCCGCAGCGATTTCTCGTACATCGCAGCATCGCTACGGAGTTCACCGAGCTCGCTGCCAGACACATTGCAGCTCTTCGGGTCGGCAATGGACTCGACACTTCAGTCAATGTGGGGCCGTTGATCAATGCAATTCAGCGCAACCGCGTCTCGAGTCTTGTTGCCGCTCTGAACGGGACCACGGCCCAGGTGATCGCTGGGGGTGGCAGGCCCTCGCAGCACGAGAGGGGCTACTTCTTCGAACCTACGCTGATCGCGCAGGTCCCTCCGGATTCAGCTATCTTCACCGAAGAGATCTTCGGTCCGGTGCTTCCGGTCGTCTCCTTCGACGAGCCGGAAGAGGCTATCGCGATCGCCAATAGCGGCAGCTTCGGGCTTGCCGCGTATCTTTGGACGGATAATCTGCGCCGCGCCGTCCGCACCTATGAGCGTTTGCACTACGGCCTCATCGGCGTCAATGAGTGGACTCCACAGGCCACGGAAGGGCCTTTCTGTGGCCTGAAGCAGAGCGGCGTGGGCAGAGAGTCCGGCGCCGAAGGTCTGGAGGAGTACCTGGAGACGAAGTTGGTCGCACTCGGCGGCATAGTCTAAAAGCGATGTCTCTGGAAATCCGCAGCACACATCCCGCAGCTTCGAGGTCTTATGAAATTTCTCGCTCTTCGGCTTCATTCTCTCTGTTTTGCCGCTGCTCTCGTTCTCAGTCACGCTTGCTACGGTCAGACAGCAGCAGATACGAGGAAGGTAGGTTCGACTGAGCTCCTAATGATGTATCGCTGCGCGCCAGCTGATCGCCCAGCGCTGCGAAACTATATGGAAGGCCGTGGTACTGCACGGCTTGAGACCCTTCGCGCGAAAGGCATGCTCACTGCGCACAAGGTTCTCTTCAGCCGCTATGTAAACAGCGATAGCTGGGACATGTTGATTCTTCTCGATTTCGCCAGCCCAGCCGCCGCGGCGCAATGGTCCACCGTGGAGAAGAGTTCTCCCGCAGGTCTTGATCCGGAGGTCTTGAAGCTGGTCACCAGCATTGAGACCTACACCATGGATGTCGTTCAGCAGCGTCTCTCTGAAAGGCCGGTGGCTAAGCCGGTGTACCTGGTGTTGCCTTATAACGTGACGGTTACACCCGAAGAGTACGTGAAGTATGTGGCAGATTACGTGCAGCCGCAAGTCTTGGGATGGATGGAAGAGGGTGTGCTGGCTGGCTATCGTGCGCTACAGGGGCGCGATACAGCCAGTCGGCCGTGGTCTTCCATCCTGTTGCTGGAGTATAAGGACGATACATCGTTAGGGGAACGAGCTGTCACAACCGCCAAGGTGCGCATGCGCCTGCAGCACGATCCAGCCTGGAAGGCGGTCAGTGACAAGAAACATACGATACGAACGGAGCTCCCATCGATCCAGGCGGACGCTCTCGATTAGTCGCGACCGCCTAGGCCTCAGTCTCGCATACCGATTGCCTTTCCAGTCTGCACGTTGTTCCGCGCCTTCGGTGCCGCTGGTGCAACTTTGGCACCTGACGCCGAAGCGTCCAACAGTTGGTTAGGCGACCTTCAAACGCTGCGTACACTAACGATCTCGCCGGCACAAACATTGGTTAGTTGCCCAGACTATAACCACACTTTTCAGAACTTAGCGAGACACATGCATTAAAAAACATGCAAAATCGAGGCACACTTTTAGGCACGCTCACAATATAAGAAGGCGGCTGGGGGAAGCTAAGTTATTGATTATATGGCTCCTCAGGTAGGACTCGAACCTACAACCCTTCGGTTAACAGCCGAATGCTCTGCCATTGAGCTACTGAGGAGTGAAAGGCGGACGGGAACTTCGGGTCGCCTCACACTTTTATAGCAAAGCGGACAGGCATCGTCAAAGCCAGAGTTCTCGCGGACGCACTCGCTCCTCAGCCCGGCTGGCGAAGAATAGCGTGCGCGACCCGCCGCCCGGAAGCTAGCGCACCCTGAATGGACGGAGTCTCCCGGTAATCGCCGCAGACGAAGATGCCCTTCGCCACGCTGGTGGCGCTCACCTCCCACTCCGCGTTGCGGCAGAGCGGCAGCGCTTGCGTGATTGGATACCCGCCAACCACCACCCACTGCCCCACCTCTCGTCCAAACCAGCGCGCCAGTTGCGTACGCGCCGCGCGCTCCAGCTTCTCCATGCCAGCAGCGGTCTCCGGAGCCTGGCCGACCACACTGGCCGCGATGAGGTGCCTATCCGCAGGCGCATAGCGTTCGCTGACGCTGCTCATCACGGCCACGTTGTTCACCGGGCCCGCGCTCGAACCATCGCCATTCAGCACCAGCAGCGCTCCGTCGACTGGCGCTTCACTGGCGGCGTAGTAAAAGGTGGTGGTCTGGTTCCAGTGGTGGAGCTCGTGAGCGAGTTCGGTACGGACTCCGAGTGATCGCAGCAGTGTGAGCGCCTGGAGCTCATCGACGGCGACGACCACGACGTGAGCTCCGAGCGGACCCTCTTTGTCCGTCTCGACCGTGAACCCGTTGCGCGCATGGCGTAGCCCCGTGACCGTCGTATTCGTCAAAAGCGTATCCGTATGCAGGCGCACCGCCAACTGTCGCGGGATCATCTCCATACCGGCCTCTGGAACCGCAGTATCGCCATAGGCAAACATCCGAAAGAGAAACTCGAAGTATCGGCTGGATGTTGCGAGCTCTTTCTCCAGAAAGACGCCGCCGAGAAACGGCTCAAAGAAGCGCTCGATCATCAGCGTCGAAAAACCAAAGTTGGCGAGGTACTCGCGCGTGGTGATCTCGGGCTTGGCGAAGAGGTCTGGGATCGACCCCCGGTGTACATGCGTGCGCAACTTGGCTACGTGCAGCTTGTCCCGCAACGTGACTACCGGATCGAAGAGCAGGCTCAGCGCAGCGCCCATCGAGTCGCGAAAAGGATCGGCGAAGTGGTGAAATCGTCCGCCCTGCCGGACCAGTGCGCCACGGGAAAACGAGCGCAGCCGCAGCGATTTATAGTCGAGCAGCCGCTCCGTCTCGGGATACTCGGTCAGCAAAATCTGGAAGCCACGGTCCAGGCGAAAGCCGTCGACCATGTCCGTGCGCACGCGGCCACCAGGCGCATCCTGCGCCTCCAGCAAGAGCACGCTCAAGCCGGCCTTTTCCAAGTGAACAGCGCAGCTCAGGCCTGCAAGCCCGGCTCCAATGATGGCGACATCGATCATCTTCCTCTATCTTGGCACGGCTACCTCTCGAAACGCATCAAGAGCGAACTGGCTCATCTCGCTCTGCTGCATCTGTCTACACGCGACAGATCGCCGCCAAGCGCATCCATAGAGTGTGCAAACCACCGTCACCAAAGACCGGAAATCGACCTCCGACCACTATCGCAACGGTCGCTTCTTCAACCCGGGAATGAAAGAGCACGGCTTCGGCGACCTCTTCCGCTGGATGCGCAATCGCCAGCGTGGCGCGTGGCGACCTTGGCTCCCATCAACCCCGGGCGCACGACCCCCAGCACGGCTCAGCGGAGACGATCTTCGCGCTACCTTCGTCAATCATGCCACCGTCCTCTTGCAAGTCGGTGATCTTAACTTCATCACCGACCCGATGTGGTCACTCCGCGCCAGCCCCGTGCAGTGGACCGGGCCCAAGCGGCACCGCGCGCCGGGTATTCGCTTCGACGACCTGCCAACGATTGACGCCATTCTTCTTAGCCATAATCATTACGACCACCTGGACACGGGAACTCTGAGACGCTTGCTCCGACGGGATTGTCCGGAGATCTTTTGCCCACTCGGTGTCGCTCGCCTCGTTCGGCGCATCGGCTCCCATCACGTTACGGAACTCGACTGGTGGGAGAGTGTGCATTTCCGCGATATGGAGCTGCATTGCATCCCAGCGCAGCACTTCTCGGCCCGCACACCCTTTGATCGCGACCGCACACTCTGGTGTGGCTGGATGATCGAACGCAGCAGCGGGAACGTTTACTTCGCGGGAGACACCGGCTTCGGTCCCCACTTCGAGCAGATCGCGAACCGCCTTCCACAACCGCGTCTCGCCCTGCTGCCCATCGGCGCATATCGGCCAGAGTGGTTCATGGGTCCGGTCCACATGAGCCCGGACGAGGCCTTGGAAGCACACCGCATTCTGCGAGCCGAACAGAGCATGGCGATTCATTTCGGCACATTTTCGCTTGCCGATGATGGCGAAACCGAGCCCATGGATCGACTACGCACACTGCTGCATGGCACCGTAGAGGAAGACCGGTTCTGGATTCCGGCTGAAGGTGAAGGACGGCAAATACGTCCCGTAGCGACACAGGTTTAGGCCCTTAAAGCATTTTTCACAGTAGGTGTAGAGCGACAACTGAACTCGTGCAACTTTTCCGTTAAGAAAAGCTGCACAGAACCCAAACCAGCCACAACACAGCATCTGTGAAAATGCTTTAGTATTCCGGGCGCGGCACTGACTGCAACGCGTCGACTGCCCCCTGCGCGCGTTCGCGCAGTTGCTTCATCTCCGCCGCGGATTTCTTCTCCAGCGTACGGTACGGCATGGCGAGCCGGATATTTGTGCGCAGGGTATCCGCATTGCGCTCCAGAAATGTCCAGTAGAGCGCGGTAAAGGGGCAGGAGTCGTCACCCAGCGCCTTCTTCGGATTGAACTGGCAGCCTTCGCAATAATTGCTCATGCGGTGGATATAGGCAGCACCGGAGACATACGGCTTGGTTGCGGTCACGCCCCCGTCGCCATAGGTGCTCATGCCAAGCACGTTGGCTTCCACGACCCAGTCATAAGCGTCGACGTACGCGAACCAGAACCAGTCCGTCAGCTCCCGCGGGGAGAAGCCGCAGAGCGTTGCCAGATTACTCAGCACCATTAAGCGCGTGATGTGGTGTGACCAGCCCTCCGCCACCACCTGCGCGACCACAGTGTCCAGGCAGTTGAGTCCGCTCTTCACGCCCCAGTACGCCGCGGGCAGTGGGAGCGTGGCTTGTAGGGCGGATGGCGCAGCGCCAGCGTAGAGACCGGTGCCGCCTTCCTTGTTGTCTAGTTTCTTCTCATAGAAGACATCGAGGTTGCGGTAGCCATCGGTGACGCGATGCACATGCCGCATGAACTCGCGCCAGCCGAGGATCTGGCGGATAAACCCTTCCGTGCTGGCGAGCGACAGCTTGCCCTGCGCGTACGCCTTCGTGACATCCTTAATTACCTGCGCGGGCAGAATGCGGCTGAGATTCATCAGGCCAGAGATCTTCGAGTGAAATAGGTTTGGCTGATCGCTCGACATGGCGTCTTCATACGGACCAAACTCCGGCAGCAACTTTGTAAGCGCAAATTTCCAGAAGTGTTGGATTTCCTTCTCAGTCACAGGCCAGTCGAAGTTATCCAGCGATCCGAAGGTATCTGGGTACTCGCGCGCGACCAGGTCCAGCACTTCTTGCGTCACTGCGTCGGGCTTATAAGAAGGTCGCTCCGGCACCTTGACCTGTCCTTTGTATGGCTTCCGATTCTCGGTATCGAAGGAGAAGTGCTCACCAAATGGCTCGCTATTCTCCATCAGCAGCCCGGTCTTCTTGCGCATAGCGCGATAAAACCTGTCCATCACAAAATGCTTGGGCAGCGGCCCCTTTCCGAGCTTGTAAACCGTATCGAAGTCTTCGTTCGTCGAGAGCCAGGTGGTATCCGCGACTAGCTTCAGCCTCAGTCCGCGCGCCACGGCTTCGTTGAGGTCGAGCCGCAGCTCGCGCTCAGCCGGGTGCATCGCCGTGATTGATTTAAAGCCAAACTCCTCCTGCACTCTGAGTAGCCCATCTCCGTGTGTACCCGTCTCTGTTACATAAGCGATCTTCACTCCCCGCGCGGCCTGTTCCAGCGCAAAGTGCCGCTCACACGCCAGCAGCAAAGCGATCTTCTTTTTGTGATAGGGCCGCCGCTTGCCCTTCTCCTCGGACTCCACCAGCACCAGCACCGCCGCTTGCGGGTCGATCTCGGCCAGCGGTCCCGTAGCCGCAGTCAGACGGTCATAGGGCAGATAGATCCAGGTGCGCGCAGCAGCTTCGGCGGCAGCTGGACGGGCGTATGCAATCTGTTCGAGAAAACCGTGCATACTGAATGGTATGCGGCTGCCGTGGCGCAAAGCTGTAGGTCAGACAAGCAGCTTTCTGCCCAATCAAAAGAACCGAACGATTACCTCCGGCTACGGAGATGATTTACGCGCTCCCCTTGCAGCGAGTTCAGCCTGGTGAAGAACTTGGCGGCTGTAATAGGCTTGAGTGGAAGTCAGGAGGGAACTATGCCGCGTCTTTCAAGGTTGGGCAGAAACGATGTTTCAGAGCAGGTCGGTGAAATTTATGACCGGTACATGCGGACGCGCGGAAACGTCCCCAACATGTTTCGCACGGTCGCGCACCGGCCGGAGATCTTGGCGACGATGATCGCGCACATGGAAGCAGTGCTGGGCACCGGCACGCTCTCGACCAAGCTCAAGGAGCTGGTTGTCGTTCGAACCTCGCAGATGAACGGCTGTGAGTACTGCTTGTCATCTCATTCGCTGCTCGCAAAGAAGCTGGGCTGGAACGAAGAGCAGCTCACAGACCTCGCCAACTATGAACAGCGCCAGGACTTCACCGAGGGTGAAAAAGCCGCGCTCCGTTTGGCGGAGAGACTCACACGCAACGAGCGCCCGCTGAGCGAAGTGGAGATCGCCGACCTGCGCCGCTTCTATAGCGAAGGCGAGATCATCGAGCTCATGGCAGCCAGCGGGCTATTCAACTACTTCAACCGTTTCAACAATCTCCTCGCGATGGAGCCTACCGCCAAGGCAATCACTGCGGAGACCGATCCCTCAGCCGAACCGGTTGCCGCGCATCAGTAGAGCAGGACAGCGACTCGGTAGGTAGTAAAGCCCTGCCGTGGGTGCCCGCTGCCACAGGCGCCTACGGCAGCCGAGGCGAACTTCTGCCCCCCGGATTTGCCGCCTCTCAGATGCTGCAGTAGAGCGTCGGGTAGGCGCGAGACCTCCGGTCCCTCCCACCGCATCACGAAGCTCGGCTGCGAGCCCCCGGCCGTGCCGTGAGGCATCTCGCAGGTCTGGCGCGCATCTTCGGTCGCACGCACTGTTGCCACTCCCGCCGCGCGCAGCAGCTCACTCACCCGGCTCTCCACCTCCACGGGCGAGTAGCTGTCCACCCCGGCGGCAAAGTCCTCCACGGCGTATAACTCCCCGCGACTGCGTAGCAATGCAATACCGATCGAGTTCATCTGCGGATCGAGAATATTCGTGCGGTGCTGGACGGAGCGCATCCACTGCCGTTCGATATCCGTCGCGTTCGGCCCCAGCGCAATGTTTTCCGCAATGGACCGGAAGTGCGCCCCTGCCTGCCCGGCGCGTGCGGGCACATCCGGCTCGCCGGGAAACTGGTGCTCGAGCGTGGCATGCTCCACCATCAGCTCCGCATGGGCGCGAGCCGCCCCCGCGAGTGCAGCATCCCACTTCAGCGGACCCAGGCCGTCCGCGGCGCGATCCTGATTGGTCAGCGAAAGCAGCTGCTCGGCATCTTCAGGAATTGCCGACGCCTCACCCGCTTGCGCGTAAGCTTGCGACGGGAGAGCGGCCGTTGTGGCGATCAGCAACAGCGCGATGGTGGCAGTCAGCAGCTTCATATTTCCTCCCAGCATAGCGAAAGCTTAAACACGGGTGCCGCTCGCAGGATGCGGCGCACGCCGGTATGCGATGATGCCCCTGAGCTTTCCGGAATCTCAAAGTAAATCGATCAGGCCGGCCAAAGGAGGCAAGTGAAATTAACTCACACATTCAAGCACCAGCCCCTGGCCGTCATCGGCATCCTACTCTTTGTTATCTTCGTGCTGGCCGCACTCTTCGCCTCCGTCGCCGCACCCTATGATCCAGCTGCGATCGACCTCACCCACCGGCTGCAATCGCCCGCTAGCGCACACTGGTTCGGCACGGATGAGCTGGGCCGCGACATCTTCTCGCGCATCCTCTACGGCGCGCGCATATCGCTCACCGTGGCCGTCAGCGTTGTCGGCCTCTCCCTCGGGCTCGGACTGCTGCTGGGCGGCCTCGCTGGCTTCTACGGCGGCTGGGTCGACACCCTGGTCAACGTCTTCGTCATGAACGCCTTCCTCGCCCTGCCCGGCATCCTGCTCGCCATCGCCTTCGTTGCCTTCCTCGGGCCGGGGCTATGGAATCTGATCCTCGCGCTCTCCATCGGCGGCTGGGTGGGCTACGCACGGCTGGTGCGTGCACAGGTGCTGGCCGCGCGGGAGCGAGAGTTTGTGGAAGCGGCCCGGGCCCTGGGCGCCTCTGACCTGCGCATCTTCCTGCGGCACATTCTGCCCAACATCATCCAGCCCATCCTGGTTCAGGCTGCGATCGGCATGGCCGGCGCGGTGCTCGCCGAAGCAACGCTCAGTTTTCTCGGGTTGGGCATTCCCGCGCCTGCGTCCAGTTGGGGCTCTATGCTCAATGACGCGCGCTCGCACCTCTTTGACTCGCCGCATCTGGTCGTCTTCCCTGCTCTGGCCGTGATGGGCTGCGTGCTGTCCTTCAACTTCATCGGCGATGCGCTGCGGGACTATCTCGATCCCAGAACGCGCATCGCCATCGGCCTCTAGGAATTGGCCGGGACTGGCCGTCCAGGCAAACGCGCCTTGCGGCGCAAGAGAGATACTTCACGAGGAAGGACAGCTTGCAAATTGGTGTTATCTCGGACACACACGGGCTCCTGCGGCCAGAGGCCCTCGTTGCGCTACGAGGCTCCGAGCACATCCTGCACGCCGGGGATGTGGGTGATCCAGCGATCGGCGATCCAGCAATCCTGGACCGCCTGCGCGAAATCGCACCAGTGACTGCGATCCGCGGCAACATTGACGAAGGCCGAACCTACGGCTTTTTACCTGCCGTGGAGGTCGCCGTGTTCGCCGGCCATAGCTTTTACATGCTGCACGATCGCAAGCAGCTCGACCTCGATCCGGGGGCGGCAGGTTTCTCCGCCGTAATCTCGGGGCACTCGCACAAGCCGCTGATCGAGTGGCGGAAGGGGGTTCTCTTCCTCAATCCAGGAAGCGCCGGACCCCGCCGGTTCCGGTTGCCGGTGACCATTGCATCCCTGCGCATCGAGGGAACTCAGCTCGATGCGCAGATAATTCAGCTCGCCGTTTGAAAGAAACAAAGGTTCATCAACGGCCCACATCTCAGCTTGGGAGAAGAAAGCATGTCCCATTTTCACGTCGTGCCATCGGCCTTTATCCTGGTGGCGTTTGCCATCTCCGTTCTGCTCTACTTCTTGCCGACGATCATTGCCTTTCGCCGCGATCACCCAAACAAGATGATGCCGATTCTGCTGCTCAACCTCTTCCTGGGTGCGACGGTAATTGTCTGGGTGATCTGTTTGTTATGGGCGTTCTCCCGCCCGCAGACCGTCATCTGTAATGCAGCAGCCCCCGTATCCCTCTCCGGGCGCCCCCGCCCAGGGCCAGATCTACCCTCCAGATAACACGCCAGGACCACGTCGCTGAAGAGTACGCGTGCAGTTGGCGTAATAAGTGAAAGAAGCTGCGGAAAAACTATACAGAGGTAACCGGCACGGGACTGTAGGCCAGCCGCTCATTGGGCGCATCCGACAGGAACGCCGGGTTCGCTAGTCCCATGCGCTTCAAGCGGTACTGGAAAGCCGTTTTCATCACACCCAGCCCGTAGGTGACGCTTCGACGGAAGTTGATCGACGAGGCTTCCGGAAAGTATTTGGTGGGACACGAGATCTCTCCGACCCGGAAGCCGAAGTAGACAGCCTGCACCAGCATCTGATTGTCGAAGACAAAGTCATCTGAGCAGCTCAACAGCGGCAACCGCTCGAGCACCGTCCGGCTCCAGGCGCGGTAGCCGGTGTGGTACTCCGACATCTTCTGCCCGATGAGGATGTTCTGCGCGAAGGTAAGCGCGCGGTTAGAGATGTACTTATACAACGGCATGCCCCCGCGGCGTGCGCCACCGCCCACAATCCGCGAACCCAGAACGCAGTCGTATTCGCCATACGCGATCATGGAAGCCATCGCTGAGACCAGCCTGGGCGTGTACTGGTAGTCCGGGTGGAGCATCACCACAATATCCGCGCCTCGCGCGAGCGCTGCCGTGTAGCAGGTCTTCTGGTTTCCTCCGTACCCACGATTGCGATCGTGACGGATGGTCTGCAGCCCGAGTTTCCGCGACACCTCTGAAGTGTTGTCAGAGCTCGCGTCATCGGTGAGGATGATGTCGTCGACGATCTCTCGCGGAATCTCGTCCACCGTCCGTTGCAGGGTGCGGGAGGCGTTATAGGCCGGCAAAACTACAGCGACTTTCCTGTTGTTGAGCATGTGTGTCCTGATGGCTCCCTTGCAGCTTAGTGTGTGTTGCGTTCACATCGGCGCGAAACTGCAGGCTCGGGAAACCCAGCTTCCCAGTCCAGCTATCACGAAAGATGTTAAGTGGTTTTCGTTAGCTTATACAAGAAGAAGTCTTCTTGTATCGCTTCGGCGCCCGTGAACCCCGCGAGCAACGCTATCCGGAAGCCCTGCTCTGCGATGGCTCCCCCTTCACCGGGCGAGAGTGCATGATCTGTGACAAATAGCATCTCGGGAGCATGCAGGTCGCGTGCAGCAGTCGTCAGCCGCTGCGGCACTTGCGCGACACTGAAGTGATCTCGCCGGCTGGAGAAGAGCAGAAAAGTCCCCGTGCAGCTGCAATCCAGAAAGTATGCAGGCCGCCGGGCCAGCTCTGCGATTCCTGCAATGCTGGTGTCGGGTGTTCCCACTAGCGGCAGCTTGCCTTCCGGATGCGCACTCAACCAGTTCGCGACTGCGGTGGCGTTTGAGAATGGGTGATGCCACTCCCCATACGCCGCTCCCACTCCCCCGATCGCATTCAAGACAAGGAGCAGAATGCCCAGCATAGGAACGCCAGGACGATGGGAACGCTGAATCCAGAGCGCTGCCAAAAATGCCATGAACATAATGCCGTAGTGGCGCATGGATCCGAAGTACACCAGATGCGCAAACGTGATCGACCCAGCGGCCGTGAGCACTAGCATCAGGAGCAGGTTACGGTCCCGGCGGAACAGCAGGAAACCCACACAGCAGACCACCGGGAGCGCCAGCAGGTAAAGTCGAAAATGGTCAATCGCCAGTGGGTTCCAGTAGTGTCGCGGAAAGCCTCCCGAGATCGGGAACCACGGCAGAGCGATGTAGCTCACGATCACGTCGGCCAGGTGCCGCACACTTCGTGCAGCATCGAACATGTGCCCCGTCGTGCGCCAGCTGATGTCCGCAGCCGGTCTTAACGTCTCGACCGAGATCCCCAAAAAGAGGAGGTAGGTTAACGCAGCTGCGTACAGACGTCCCAACGGTGGCATTCGCAACAGCCGCTGTGCTTGAACCCGGTCGATGGCATACTCGACCAGCAGCGCTCCTGAAAGGATGATGCCGAGCACATCGGTATTGGCCACCAGGCCTATCAAAGCCGTGTTCGCGACCACCCGCTCGGGGTGCTTGTTTCGTTGGTAGAGATACACCAGCAGCAACAGAAAGCAGACACCATAAGTCCGGCTGAACACCGTGTACTCAAAAGAAACAAAGTAGCTCAGGTAAAGTAGGACCTTCTCTAAACGCGAGAAAGGGGACCGTAGGCCAATCATGAGATAGATAGCCGCCCCGATCATAGCCTGTAACAATTTCATCGCCACAGGCGAGGTCGTCCAGCGCGAGATAAACCACAACATCAGATACCAGAGACTAGGATGTCCTTCGTAATGGATGTTCGCAAAAAGCGCCTTCAGCGAAGGACTTGCGACAGCAATACCCCACGCATTTAGCTCATCCCGCCACATCTGATGGTGGGCAAGCTGAACAAAGAAAATCGCGATAAAGATCAGCAGAACGGCAGAGTCAACTACGCGCAGATACCCCATGCGTTCTGTCGCGGCGATTCTTTCGTCCAAAGCGGATGCACCCGGGGATTGTGATCTTAGCGCGTCCAAGTAGGGCCATTATAGGCTGGCATTCAGCTTGCATAGCTCCGGATATAGGCCCAGCAGATAAAAAGCTGATGTAAAGATTTCCGCATTCTTTTCTCCCTCAAGACTTTTGCGCTAGACCTTGATGAAGATCTTTTTGCGATAGAGCAGCAGCACGGGTATCCAGCACACCAGCACAAAACACAGCGAAAAGAGTAGCGACGCGACGGCCTGCGATGGCAAGGACGCGAAGACCTCGCGATACAGGGAACGCTGCAGCCCCACGCCACGCACGTGCATGGACCCCAACCCGGCCGCCAGTAACTCGGACAGCACATACGCCGAGATCGCGTTCGTTCCCAGCACCAGCCAGAAGTACGTCCAGCCCCGCCGCCAACCTTTGATCTCGACCGCCCAGTAGCAGAGCGCAAACCCGATCAGCGTCCAGCCGGCGGCAAACAAAACATACGAGCTGGTCCAGAGCTTCTTATTGGTGGGAAACCACGGGCTCCAAAGCGCTCCGAGCACTACACCCGCAATCCCGGACGCTAGCAGACTCGCCGCCTTCTTCGCGAGCGTAGCGCCGGGCGAACGCAGCCACAGGCCCGCCAGCATCCCCAGCAGCGTCGTTCCTAGGGCCGGAATCGTACTTAGCAGGCCTTCTGGGTCGCGCGTTCCTTCGTACAGCCTACCCGGCAGCAGATGCCGGTCGATCAGCGCCACCAGGTTGCCATCTTTATCCAGGAATGGGACGTCTCGTCCGGGCGTTCCATAGCCGGCCACAGGGATGAAGCGCATGAGCACCCAGTAACCGACGAGCGCCACCGCGGCCAGCACCACCTTGTTCAGTGCGCGGCGGTCCAGCAGTTGCAGCACACTGCCGAGCAGATAGCAGACCGCGATCCGCTGTAGTACCCCATAGATCCGCAGCGTGCCAAGGTGGAAAAACGGAAAGCCGTTTACGACCAAGCCCAGCAGAAACAAAATGGCAAAGCGACGCAGAACATGCGCGAGCAGAATCGCCCGAGCCACGCCGCGATCCAGCCGCGACTCGAAGGAAAAGACCAGCGAGGTGCCCATCAGGAAAAGAAAGGTTGGAAAGACCAGATCGGTGGGTGTGAATCCGTTCCAATCGGCATGCTTCAGCGGCCAGTACGCATGAAGCTCATCGCCTGGGTTGTTCACCAGGATCATGAACGCAATCGTGATGCCACGCATCACATCAAGCGAGATCAGCCGCCCAGAGTGGGAGGAAGATTGGGGCGAAGTCGCTGCCGGGTGCGTGGCCATCTGTGCCGTTGCGGAAGCCATCGGTGAAGACCTACTTTATACCCTGTATACCTAGTCCCGAATACGCGGGTTCAGCACCGCGTACAGCACGTCCGTGGCCAGGTTCACCAGTATGTACGTCAGACCTACGGCCAGAATGCAGCCTTGCACCAGCGCGTAATCGCGATTCGAAATAGCTGAGATCGTCAGCCGTCCAATGCCCGGCCAACTGAAGATGGTCTCTGTGACAATAGCGCCCGCAAGCAGCGCCCCAAACTGCAAACCCACCAGCGTGACCACAGGGATCAACGCATTGCGCAGCGCATGACGGTAAAGCACGGTACTCTCCGGTAGGCCCTTAGCACGGGCTGTGCGGATGTAGTCCTGGCCCAGCTCTTCGAGCATCGCCGTGCGGATCATGCGCGTCAGGATTGCAGCCAAAGCGGAGCCCATGGTAATCGCCGGCAGCACCAGGTGCGCAGGCGAACCAGCCCCCGAAACCGGCAGCCAGCCCAGCTTGATCGAGACCATCAGGATGGCAATCGGCCCCAGCGCAAATGACGGAAACGACAGCCCGAAGAGCGAGACGACACCCACCGTGTTGTCGCGCCAGCGCCCACGGTGAAGCGCCGCAAATATGCCGGCCGGCGTGGCGAGCAGCAGCGCGAGCACAAGAGCGGCGACCGTAAGCTCAAGCGTATATGGATAGCGGGTGAGGATCAGGTGCGTCACCGAATCGTTTAGCCGTAGAGAATGCCCGAGATCGCCATGAAGCACGCCGCGCCAGTAGTGCAGATACTGCGTTCCCAGCGGCTGATCCAGCCCGTACTGATGTCGAAGCACAGACAGATCCGTCGATGTCGCTCCCTCGCCCAGCATCTGCGCTACAGGATCGCCCGGCACCAGATGGATCAGCAGAAAGACGACGGAGACCACCAGCCAGATCACTGGAACCGCATACAGAAAGCGCTTAGCCAGCGCACGCAAAACTCTCATCGTCCGGCAGCACCAAGTCCGTCATCACCAGCAGACGCCGCATCCTCTCCCGCGATCACGGCTAGATTTCCACCGCTTCCGTCCAGTAACCCTTCGCTGCGAACCGGCTCCACGCGCACCCGGCTGATGCGATGCCCGCTCATCTCCACGACAGTGTACCGGCGACCCTCATAGTCCACACTTTCACCAATTTGAGGAATGTGGCCGAGACGCGTCAGCAGAAATCCTGCCAGTGTCTCCACATCGCCATCCCGGGGCAGGTGCCATTGCCGCTGCACCTCCAGGTCCCGCAGGTTCACGCTGCCATCGAGCGTAAGTGTCTCTGTCGGCTCGTTCTTCCAGCGGCGCGCGCTCACGTCAAACTCGTCCTCCATCTCGCCCACCAGCTGCTCCAGCGCATCCTCCACCGTCACCATGCCCACTGTGAAGCCGAACTCGTCCACCACAATGGCGAGATGACGGCGCCGCTCCTGGAACTCATGCAGCAGGTCGAGAACCGGCTTGGTCTCCGGCACCACCAGCACATCACGCATGATCTGTCGCAGGCTTAGCTCCTTTTTAACGCTTACTGATAACCCGCGCAGTCCGGCTTGCGGCGCGAAGTGCATCAGCCGCGCCAGGTCTTTCGAGTACACGATGCCGACAATATGCTCCGGGCCGCGGACGGGGTCGTAGACCGGGACCCGGGAGTGCTGCTCGTCGATCACCCGAGCGCTGGCGTCCTCCAGCAGCATGTCCGAAGGCAGTGAGAATATGCGCTGCCGCGGCGTCATGATCTCGCGGGTCACAATCTCGTTCATCTCCACCGCGCGATGGATCAGCTCTTCCTGGTAGACGGGCAGCAGCCCCATACGGCGGGTCGCGGTGGCGATCAGCTTTAGCTCATCCGGCGAGTGGACGCCGGCCTCCTGCTCAAGGTTCGTGCGGAAGAGCCGGAGCACCCGCTGCGCCGAGTGATTCATCAGCCGGACCAGCGGACGGGTCACGCGGATGAACCCGTCCATCGGTCCGGCCACGCTCAGTGCCAGCTGCTCCGCCTTGCGCAGGGCCAACGACTTTGGCACCAGCTCCCCCAGCAACACATGGAAGTACGTGATGATGGCAAACGCGATGGTGACCCCAGCGATGTGGGCGTACAACGCAGAGTGCGGGAGGTCACCCAACACATGCTCCAGCGGCACGGCAATCGCCGGCTCGCCCACCCAGCCCAGCGCCAGGCTCGCCAGGGTTACGCCAAACTGTACTGCCGGCAGGAAGTCGTCGAGCGAAGCACGCAGCCGCGCCAACGATCGGGCGCCAGGCCTGTTCTGGGCCAGCAGCTGCTCGATGCGGGTCTCGCGGACGCTGACCATGGCAAACTCCGCGGCCACAAAGAAGCCGTTCGCCAGGATCAGAATGACGACCGCCACTACCCGGAAAAGACCCCACTCTCCCATCGTGTTAAGAATAACGGCAGCGGCAATGTTTGAGCTTCTAGCTTCTAGCCGTCACGTTCTGCGGAGACTCTACGCAAACCAATAACCCCTAATGGCGGGAACCTGCCCAGAGAATATACGGGTGACAGTCTTCGCCGTGATCGCACCCAATCCCCTGGAGCCGAATCGGCAATCGCTTCTCCTTCACCAACTTCAGTGTCTCCGGCACGGCGTCTGGAAGCGCGATCGTGCGCTTGCCATCCGCGTCCATCACAATCAGTCGCGGATACAGATATGTGTGGCCATTGGAAAGCTGGATTCGTTGTTCCTGTTGCTCCTTCGCGGGAAGATATGCGGTGATCCGGCCCAGAATCGGAGAGGCCGGGACATTGGTGGAAAGTGAATTTGCAGCAGCCCGGTGGGTAGGTTGATGTTTGGTTTGACTGGCCGGGCGCAGCGCGGGCCAGGTCATGCCGAGGCGCTTGCCATGCACACGCGCGACTCCATCCCGCCGAATCGCATAAAGGTCGTCCGTAAAGCTTTCACCCCAGGCGGAATTGCCCTCTTTGCCTTCGACCAACACACCCACTCCCTCGGGCGTACGCACAATCTGCCGAACGCCGCGGTCATCCTCGTCAAAGTAGCCGGTGGCCTGCCAAGGAGACGGCCGTTGCTGGTCGTCGAGCATCAGCAGCGTGAGATCCGTATCGTAGCCGCCACTGCTATTCGTTCCGTGGTTCATGATCACCACATCCTCGTGGCCGCTACCGTCCAGATCGGCTAGCCACACCTGACACTCGGCCACACTCGTGCCTATGACTGCCTGCCAGGCCTGACCTCCGCTATCTGTGCCGGCAATTAGCAGATCACCATTCTGGCCCGCCAGCCGGATACCTCTCACCTGGACTGGAATCCGCTCCGCCTCCTGGCACTCGGCTACCTTGGTCTGAGGGAGATGTTTCTTCAGCAACGCATCGAGCGGCATTAGGGGCGATGGAACCTGGGCCAGAGAGAGCATCGCCTTGACTAGAAGCAGCGCACATAGCAGTTTCCCTGCCCACCTCGCATCCGGCATACACTCTCTCTTCAGCAATAAGGTACAACAACGGTGCAGAGGAATTTGGCAGGTCTCCTCAAGCTCTATCATCGGTACTTTGGCATGGGTACTTTGGCAATGGGGATGATGCCTCTCCCGACGCCCTCAAGCCGGCACAGCCGCACGATTCACTGCCGTCCACCAACCATCAAAGGCCGCGAGCGAACGCTCGCATTGCAGCCGGTGGCGCTCCTTCTTGTCCCGGATGCGCTTGCGGGCCTCCTCTTCCAGCGGTTCGAGCAGGTCGAAGGTGATGTTGGCCGGCTGGAAGCTCTTGGTATCCGCGCGCGTGATGTAGTTCACCAGGGAGCCGAGCGCCGTGGCCCGCGGCACCGTCTGGATCGCCTCGCCATGCGCCCGTGCCGCCGCATAAATCCCGGCCAACATGCCGGTTGCAATCGACTCGGTATAGCCCTCCACGCCAGAAATCTGCCCGGCAAAGAAGGTCTCCGGATGCTCACGCATCGAGAGCGTCCCGTCAAGCACCTTTGGCGATTCGATGTACGTGTTGCGATGGATTTGTCCGTAGCGCACGAATTTCGCGTTCTCCAGGCCGGGAATCAGCCGCAGCACCCGGGCCTGCTCGCCGTACTTGAGGTGGTTCTGGAAGCCGACCAGGTTGTAGGAGTCGGCGCGGAGGTTCTCACATCGCAGCTGCACTACCGCGTGGGGCGTCTTCCCGGTGCGCGGGTCACGCAGTCCAACCGGCTTCATCGGTCCAAAGCGCAGCGTATCTCGCCCGCGTCGCGCCAACTCCTCAATGGGCAGGCAGCTTTCAAAGTACTTCAGCCTCTCCCACTCCTTGGACTCGACGTCCTCGGCCGAGACCAGGGCATCGTAGAAGCGGTCGTACTCCTCGCGCGTCATTGGGCAGTTGATATAGTCGGCCGTGCCCTTGTCCCAGCGTGCCGCGAAGTAGACGCGATTCATGTTGATCGAGTCCGCCTCCACGATGGGGCTGATCGAGTCGTAGAAGGCCAGATGCTCGGCCCCGGTCAGGCGCGCAATCTCCTCGGACAGTGCAGACGAGGTCAGCGGGCCGCTGGCCACAATGGTCAGCCCGTCATAGCCCGTCTGGCCGTTGTAAGGACGGATCTCCGTCACCTCTTCCCGGTGCACGGCAATGCCGGGCTGGGCCGCAATACTCTCTGCAATGCGCCGGGAGAACTCGACGCGGTCTACAGCGAGGGCATGCCCGGCCGGCACCGCCGTCTGGTCGGCCAGCCGCAGCAAGACGCATCCGGCGCGCCGCATCTCCTGCTTCAGGAGCCAGGGGGCTGTGTTCTCGCTTTCCGACTTCAGTGAATTCGAGCAGACCAGCTCGCCAAAATCCGCCGTCTGGTGCGCTGGCGTCTGCCGCACAGGCCGCATCTCGTAGAGGTCCACGGCGCAGCCACGCCGGGCCGCCATTAGTGCCGCCTCCGGTCCCGCCAGTCCCCCGCCGATCACCCGTACCCGCTTCGCCATTCCATGATTATAAGAGCGTGACTGTAGCTCTTTTTCGCACTCTAAGCATCTGAAGAACAGCTTATGAATTCAGCAGCTTCGAGCTCCAAACCGAAACAACAAAGCCGGCCGAAAGCGGTCGTCTGCCTCTCTGGCGGCATGGATTCCGCCGTCTGCGCGGCACTCGCCGCCCGCGACTACGAGGCGTACGCGCTGCACTTCAGCTATGGGCAGCGCACAGAACGCCGTGAGTTGGCGAGCGCGCGGTCGGTTGCCGAGACACTTGGCTACCGGCAGTTCCTGCCGCTCTCGACGGAGCTCTTTCGCATCATCGGCGGTTCCGCGCTCACGGATTCAACCATCGCTGTGCCTGCCGCCGCAATGGATGATCCGGTAATCGGAGCCGCAATCCCCGTCACCTACGTCCCTTTCCGCAACGCGCACTTCCTCTCCGCGGCTGTCAGCTGGGCAGAGGTGATCGGGGCCGAGACAATCTTCATCGGAGCCGTCGAGCAGGACAGCTCCGGCTACCCGGACTGCCGCCCGGCCTATTACGGAGCCTTCCAGGAGCTGATCCGTACCGGAACGCGCGACGGATCCATCACTGTGGAGACACCGCTGATCGGTCTTCGCAAGAGCGAGATCGTGTGCCTCGGCCTTGAACTGTCCGCTCCATTCCATGTAACGTGGTCATGCTATTCGGGCGAGGAAGTCGCCTGTGGCACTTGTGAGAGTTGCATTCTGCGGCTCCGCGCCTTTGCGGAAGCCGGGTATGACGACCCGATTCCCTATGCCACGGACTGCAAACAGACCGCCAACGTCCAAAGAGGAGAAACCCATGTATAAAACGAAACTCTGGATTGCCGTCGTGGTGATGGCGATGTTCACCGCACTCGCCCAGGCGCAGGAGATGGGCAAGATTCATGGTCATGCACAGGATCCGGCCGCCACACCGATCGCCAACGCACAGATCCAGCTGAGCACTGATGGGAAGGCGGCCAAGTACACCTTCACCACCGATGCAAACGGCGACTACAAAGGCGACAACATCGCACCGGGCAGCTACTATGTGACACTTTTTCAGGTACCCACCGGTGGCGGTGCGCCCAAGCCGGTCGATCGCTTCGAGAACGTGAAAATTACGGCCGGTCAGGATTTCACCCAGGACTTCGACCTGAGCCGCCCGGACTACATCAAGAGGCTCACGCCCGAGCAGCAGAAACAGATTCAGGAGTTTAAGGGCAAGAACGCCGCGATCAGCAAAGAAAACACCGATGTCAAGAAGCTGAATGGCATGATCCAGGAAGCGCGCTCAGACATGCAGGCAAAAAAGTATGACGATGCGGCAACGCTGATGCAGCAAGGCACGACGATCAAGCCTGATGCCGCAGTGGTTTGGCTCGAGCTTGGCCTGGCGCAGAACGGCCAGAAAAAGTATGACGATGCGGTGACTTCGCTGAAAAAAGCAGTCGACCTGGACGCTGCCTCTAAGAAGCCTAGCCCGGAGGTCGCGGGTGCGGCTAACAATGGTCTCGGCGAAGCCTACGCCAGCTCCAACAAGATCCCGGAGGCAACGGCCGCCTATGACGCCGCGGCCAAAGTGCAACCGGCGAGCGCTGGTATGTTTTACTCCAACGAGACCATTGTGCTAAGCAGGGCCGGTAACTCGCAAGCCACAATCGCGGCCGCGGACAAGGCCATCGCGGCGGACCCCAAGAAGCCCATTCCTTACTACCTGAAGGGTCAAGCTCTGATTGGCCAAGCGACAGTCGACCCCAAGACACAGCGCATCGTCGCCCCTCCAGGAACGGCGGAGGCTTACCAGAAGTATCTCGATCTGGACCCCACTGGCCCCATGGCGGCTGACGCCAAGAACATCCTGAATGAAATTGGCGCCAAACAGCAGACGAAGTATACGGCCGGCAAAAAATAGATTTTTCCCGAGTAAGTACAAAAAGCGTCGCCATCCGGGCGGCGCTTTTCTTTGCACGAGCCGCAGAGGAGCATCCAACTTTCAATCGTGATCCAGAGTGTTATGACCTATCCCGAAGCGGCGCAGATCGTCGCTGAAGCCGCCGGCTTACTTTTTCCTACCAATACCAGGACGGAGCATGTGGATCTGCTCACTGCTCAAGGCCGCGTGCTGGCTAGCGAGTTGCGAGCTGACCGGGATCAACCTCCATTTCCACGATCAACGCGCGACGGGTTTGCCTGCCAGTCGAGCGTCATCAACAGTGGCCGGCCGGTTCAAGTTGTTGGCCAGCTCCGGGCGGGCGATCCTATATCGAGCCGCCCGCTTCAAGCTGGTGAATGCCTTGAGATCATGACCGGAGCGCCCGTTCCCGAGGGCGCCGACTGCGTCGCTATGGTCGAGCATGTAATTGAGGAACGGCTTGGGGAGGAAGCAGCGCCTGCGATCACATTGCAGTCAGGACGCACACTGCGCAGTGGCGAAAACATTGTTCAGCCGGGTAGCGAGGCCCGTGCCGGTTCGGTCATTCTTCCGACCGGCACGCGTCTGTACCCGGCGCAGATCGCTGCGGCTGCTTCAATAGGAGCTGCGGAGCTGGCGGTCTTTGCACAGCCACGGGTGGCCATTCTGGCAACTGGCGACGAGTTGGTGGAGGTCGCCCAGACCCCGCTGCCTCATCAAATTCGCAATTCTAATAGCTATTCATTAGCGGCGGCGGTACGGGCCGCCGGCGGCGTGGCAGTACGTCTGCCCGTGGCGCAGGATGAGCTGGGCTCGTTGACGAAAGGATTGATAGAGGCAGAGGCACGGGCAGAGTTGCTGCTGCTCTCCGGTGGCGTGTCGATGGGCAAGTACGATCTGGTTGAGAGAGCGCTGAGCGAGCGCGGTGCAGAGTTTCTGTTTACCGGCGTACAGATGCAGCCAGGAAAGCCGGTAGTCTTCGGAACGGTGCCGGGGCCGGAGCCTGGCAGGCGCCTTCCCTTCTTCGGCCTGCCCGGCAATCCTGTATCCACCATGGTTACATTTGAACTTTTCGTCGCGCCGCTGCTCCGTGCACTGAGCGGTGAGGCCGGTGCCGTCCCCCGTTTCGCTCAGGCGCAGTTGACGCAAGAGCTTCGCACGCGCACCGGGCTCACCCGCTTTCTTCCAGCTCGTCTTGAGGGCGCCTGGGATGGTGCACACGTGACTCAGGTGGCATGGCAAGGCTCCGGCGACCTGGCCGCAACAGCGCGTGCCAACTGCTTTCTCGTTATTCCGCCAGACCGAGAGCTGCTCGCTGTCGGTAGCTCCGTCACTGTCCTGTTAACCTGAGCAAAGCATGGCCGAAGAACTCCCAACCAAGCTCTCCCACTACAATGAAGCGGGCGAAGCGCATATGGTCGATGTCAGCGCCAAGTCCGCGACCCGGCGTGAGGCGGAGGCGTCAGCCTTTGTCGTCCTTTCGGATGCCGTGCTCGCGGCGCTTCCCTCCAATCCGAAAGGTAATCCCCTCGAAGTAGCGCGCTTCGCCGGCATTCAAGCCGCAAAGCGCACCTCCGACCTCATTCCCATGTGCCACCCGCTCCCACTCAGCTTTGTCGATGTCACGGCCAGCATCGTCACTGGCGGAGTTGCGATACGAAGCATTGCTGCCACTACGGCGGGGACTGGCGTGGAGATGGAAGCGCTCACGGCGGCCTGCATCGCAGCACTCACGGTCTATGACATGTGCAAGGCGCTCGATAAAAGCATTAGCATTCGCTCGATCCAACTTGAGCGCAAGAGCGGCGGCAAAAGCGGAGAGTACGTGCGAACGAAATCGGTTGCACGCCCGCACCCTAAAGATGTTTGACGCTCGTGGGCAGTGTGTCTAAAGTGGAACCGCACTCTCAAGAGGACTCTGCCGATGCTCGTACGCGCCCTTGCGCTCGCCACGCTTTTGTTTCCGTCAGTAGGGCTCGCCCAAAACTCCAACGCCCTCGCGGCCACACCGCCCATGGGCTGGAATAGCTGGAACCACTTCGCCACTCGCGTTACGGACGCCGATGTCCGCGCCGCGGCAGATGCTCTTGTCTCTTCGGGAATGCGTGATGCCGGCTACGTTTACGTCAACATCGATGACACATGGGAGGGACAGCGCGATGCGAAGGGCGTGATCCAGACCAATAGCAAATTTCCGGACATGAAGGCCCTCGCCGACTATGTGCACAGCAAGGGGCTGAAGCTAGGCATCTATTCTTCGCCCGGGCCTAAGACCTGTGACGGCTATCTGGGCAGCTATGGGCACGAGGCGCAGGACGCGCAGACTTATGCCGGCTGGGGCATCGACTATCTCAAATACGACCTATGTTCCTTTGGCGACATGATGAAGCGCGAATCCGGTGGCGACCGCGCTAAGGCCAATACCATGATGCGTCAGGCTTACGCCAAAATGCACGACGCGCTGCTCGCGACAAAGCGACCCATTGTGCTGAGCCTCTGCCAATACGGCTTTGACTCGGTCTGGAAGTGGGGGCCGAAGGTGGGCGGCAATGCATGGCGGACCACGGGCGACATTAACGACAGCTATGACCGAATGTCGGTGATTGGCTTTGGGCAGGCAGGCCTTTCAAAGTACGCCGGACCCGGCCACTGGAACGATCCTGACATGCTGGAGGTCGGCAACGGCAAGATGACCGACGACGAATACCGTACGCATATGAGCCTGTGGGCAATACTCGCTGCACCCTTGCTGGCTGGCAACGACCTGTCAAAAATGTCGCCGGAGGCACTGTCTATTCTCACCAACCGCGACGTCATTGCCATCGACCAGGACCGGCTCGGCAAGCAGGGCGACCGGATCTCCGCAACCGGGCCGTTTGAGGTCTGGTCGAAGCCGCTCGCCGATGGCTCGGAAGCTGTGGCGCTCTTCAATCGTGGCGAAGATACCGAGTCTATGACGTTGCCTGTAAGTGCGCTTGGCTTGAAGCCTGGCAACGTACGCATCCACGACATATGGGCCAACCAGGACTCAAGCCACCAGGATCTCTGGACGGTTCCGAAGCATGGCGTTGTCCTGCTTCATATATCGCAGTAAAGCCCTAAATAAAGTAGCTCCTGAAACGGGTGAAGAGCTGCGACGGTGCTGCTCTTCACCTTAAAACCGCCACTCGCGAGCTGGCCTAAAACGTACGGGTCGCGCTCAGCAGGATCGCATAGTCTGCGAAAGCGGCATCACCGTGTGTGCCATTCGCGATATCGGTCACGCTGCGACGCCGGTTCCGCTCAACGGCCCAGGGTGCGTTAAGTGAGATCATGCTGCGTCCGTGCTCATAGGTCAGACCTGGATCAATGGAGATGATGTACCCGGGCCGGCGAAATCCATCGCTCTTTCCGAAGGCATCGCGCACCGGAACGCCCTCGAGCCGGCCGCCAAAGCTACCCACCAAGCCGCGCAGGTGTGGGATGCGGTGCGCCGCGCCTCCGCGAAAGAGATACTGGTCCGTCACCGACATCACTCCTTCACCTTTGGCGGTACGGAACGTTGCAACACCATTCGTGTCGCGCGGATTGAAGAGCCACGATCCTTGGAAATACGCGGTGGTATGGAAGTAAGTTCGCTTGTAAGCCTGCGTGGTGACATCGAAGCCCCAACTACCGTCCCCAGGCTGGATCGACTGATCGGCGACTACCTTTTGCATGGTGCCGTTGGCAAGTGTTCCTGTGCCCGTGGCATTGTCGATGCCAGTCGGCAGCTTAAGTCCCAGACCGAATGCAACGTTGCCTCCACTCTCCGTCGGCGGACGGAAGACCCAGGCCTGCGCGCCAACGATCATATCTCCGATCCCGCCGATGTCGTAGATGCCCCTTGGAGGATACTTCTGGTCCCGCGTGCTTTGCAGCACGGGCACGAATGCATTGACGCTCCATCGCGGAGAGAGCTCATAGGTCAGGCTCACGTTATAGATATTCTGGTGGTTCTTGATCTGTGTATCCAGCAACTCGCGCTGTTTCTGCTCTTTTTCACCAATAAAATGACGGAACGAGCTGAAGCTGCGCCAATCTACCTCGACAGTAATCGGGTGCAGCTTCCGCGCATTGATGGAACCGTGCTCTTCGCAGAGACCGGATAGTAGAGGCTGGTTGGTATGTGCTGCAATACAGCCCTGGCCAAAGGCGTATCCAGACACCAGGAAGAAGACGAGTAGATTTATGTAGATTCGCATATATAAGAAGTAAGGTCGATGAAAGATAGCTGGAGACTTACGAGATATGCATCGACTGAAAGGTGGATTTTTAGTGAAGAGATATCTCTTTTTTGCTGTCCTATCGGCAACGTCTGTGCTGGCAGGAGCACAACTGCTTCGGGAGCCGACCGCCAGCATGATGGATCTCTCTGGAAAACCACACACCCTCGGAGAACTGCGCGGGCATCCTGCAGTTGTCAATTTCTGGGCCACATGGTGCGGTCCCTGCAAAGAGGAGATGCCACGGCTGCAGACCATGGCTGATGCCTACACAAGTAAGGGCGTGAGCTTTGTCGCTATCTCGATCGATGATCCGGATACGCGGCCAAAGATAGAACCTTTAGTGCATAAGCGCGGCTTTCGTGTTCCGGTCTGGAGCGGCGCATCGAGCGATACGCTGAAAGAGCTCGGTCTCGGGGTCTTAGTGCCGGCCACTATGATCCTAGACGAGCGAGGCGAGGTGATCGGCCGCATAGAAGGAGAGGCTCGGGAGAAGGACATTCAATCGCGCCTGGACTGGCTGCTCAACGGCAAGCAAGGTAAACAGCCCAAGCTCGTCCAGAAGAATGACTGGTAGTTGCGGCCTCGCCCTCTCTGCCATAGGTAGCCATCAACGGACGGCAAAGTTATGATGGAGCGCATGAGGGCGATCCCCCGCACACACCTTCGCTCGCTCGCTGGCCTTGCACTGGTCCTCGGGACCCTACCCGTCTACGCTGGAGGTGCTGCCCATAACGATCTCAAGAAGTTTGCGGGTGTCTACAAAGGCGAGACTCGCGCCGCGGACGAGTCTCGGGAGCAGAGTCGCGAGGGTGCATACGCGATTAAGCACCACACCATTGTCGTTAGCCTGGGTACGGATGGCACTGCGACTGTGACACAAAGCCCTGATGCAGTAAGTGAGAGCACCAGCTTCGCACACTGGGCCCGCGCCGGCAACGAGATCCGGCTTACTTTTGATCCGCAGGCCGGCAAACCGGCATCAGCCCCGATGGTCTTCAACTTGCGTCATAACGAGCTCGTGCCTGTGGCCTGGGACCACGCTGCATGGAAGAAGCAGCCTCCGCCCACGCTGCATCGTGAGACGCAAGACTAAGGGCATCCGTCGGCTCCGGCCAGCATACTCCCGATGCTCTCGGCATCATGGCGAACAAACGCCGAAACAGGCGGTAGAATGAGCCATGCCGCTCCTGGATCTCTCTCCCGGCGTTCAACCCGAAGTCCATAGAGCTCCGCACATTCCCGAGTCTCTCCGCTGGGCCCATCCAGTGGTGGCGGAGTGGTTTGTGCGCCGCTTTGGCACGCCAACGGAGCCGCAGGAGCTTGGCTGGCCGCTCATCCTGCACGATCGCACCACGCTCATCTCTGCACCCACTGGCTCCGGTAAAACCCTTGCCGCCTTTCTCATCTGCATCGATCGGCTGGTTCGCCAATCCCTTGTCGGAGATCTTCACGCCGAGACGCAGGTGGTGTACGTCTCACCACTCAAGGCGCTCTCCAATGACATCAAGAAGAATCTGGAAATGCCGCTGGCAGAGATCCAGCAGCTTGCTCTTGAACGTGGCTATCTCTGCCCGGAGGTGCGCACCGCTGTTCGCACGGGCGATACCCTTCCCGCGGAACGCCTGGCGATGCTCAAACGTCCGCCGCACATCCTGGTAACCACGCCAGAGTCGTTATACATCCTGGTCACGTCGGAGAAGAGCCGCAACAATCTTCGCGGTGTGCGCACCGTTATCGTCGACGAGATACATGCCATCGCAGACGACAAACGGGGTGCGCACCTGGCTCTCACGCTCGAGCGGCTGGATGCGCTGGTCTGCGGTGAGAACCGGCTCTCTCCCGGAGCCGTGATTAGCGGACAGAGCAGTCCGCCGCTGCGCATCGGCCTATCCGCCACACAAAACCCCATCACGCTTGTAGCGGAATTTCTGGGTGGCGCGCTTTCCCCAGAGGTCGAGATCGTCGAAGTTGGCAAGCGCCGCACACTCGATCTTGGCATCGAGATACCTGACGAAGAGCTCGGCTCGGTGACCACGAATGCGATATGGGACGATGTGTACAACCGGCTCGCCGAGCTGGCCAACGAGCATCGCTCCACGCTGGTCTTCGTCAATACGCGCAGCATGACGGAACGGCTCGCCTTTCAGCTCAGCGAGCGCCTGGGTGCCGAAAACGTGGCCGCGCACCACGGCAGCCTTTCGCGCAAGCTGCGGCTCGAAGCAGAAAGAAAACTGAAAGCCGGCGAGATCAAGCTGCTGGTGGCGACCGCTTCGCTTGAACTCGGCATCGATATAGGCGCAATCGATCTGGTTTGCCAGATCAACACGCCGCGCGCCATTGCGCCGGCGATGCAGCGCGTGGGCCGAGCGGGTCACTGGCGGGGAGCCACGCCGAAGGGTCGCTTCTTCGCCACCACTCGTGATGATCTGGTGGAGCAGGCCGCGCTCATTCGCGCCATGCGCGCCGGTGTGCTCGATCAACTGGAGATACCGCCCAAGCCACTCGATGTGCTGATGCAGCAGATCGTGGCCGCCTGTGCTGCGGAGCCCTGGCAGGAGGACGATCTATTCGCGCTGGTGCGACGCGCGCATCCCTATCGCGATCTCAGCCGAGAGGAATTCGAAGAGCTGCTATGCCTGTTAGCCGACGGCATTGAAGCGTCGCGCGGACGCTTCGGCGCCTATCTGCTGCGCGACCGCATTCATGGGCGCTTGCAGTCGCGGCGTGGCGCACGCATGGTCGCGGTGCTGAATGGTGGGACCATCCCTGATACGGCGATCTTCTCGGTCATCATGCAGCCGGAAGGAGTGCAGATCGCGACCCTCGATGAGGAGTTCGCCATCGAGTCGCATGCCGGCGACGTGATTCTGCTCGGAAATACTAGCTGGCGCATCCAGCGGGTGGAAAGTGCAGGGCGCGTCTTCGTCGAGGACGCTCACGGCCAGCCGCCCAGTGTACCGATCTGGACTGGTGAGGCGCCACAGCGCTCTTTCGAACTGTGCCGCTTCGTCTCCGCACTGCGCGAGGAGATCAGCGCGCGCGTGCCAGATGTGCTGCCGGGCTATATCAGCCAGACCGATCATACTGTATCCGCCGCAGTTACTTGGCTGAAGAACGAATGCTGTGTGACTGATTCTGCTGCCGAGCAGATGATCGGTTACATCGTTGCTGGTCGCGCGGTTCTGGGTGTTGTACCCACTCTGACCACGGTCGTTGCCGAGCGCTTCTTCGACGAGGGCGGCGGGATGCAGCTTATCCTCCATGCTCCCTTTGGCGGACGCATCAATAAGGCCTGGGGGCTCGCGCTTCGCAAGCGCTTCTGCCGCGGCTTCAACTTCGAGTTGCAGGCGTCGGCTACCGACAATGGGCTGAACATCTCGCTCGCTGAGCAACACAGCTTTCCGCTCAGCGATGTCTTCCAGTTCCTGACGCAGCAGACTGTTACCGAACTGCTCCAACAGGCCTCCTTGACCTCCCCCATCTTTAAGGCGCGCTGGCGTTGGGATGCGATCCGCAGTTTGCAATTGCTACGGTTTCAGAAGGGAAAGAAGGTCGCGCCCCAGGTGCAGCGCAGCCGCTCCGATGACCTGCTGGCCAGCGTCTTTCCTTCCGTCGCGGCGTGTCAGGAGAATATCGAAGGCGATATCGAAATTCCCAACCATCCGCTCGTGCGCGAGGTGATGAAGGATGTGCTTGGCGAAGCGATGGATCTGGAAGGATTGAAGGGTGTGCTGGCCGGCATGGCTTCGGGTGCGATCCGCTGCCTGGCCGTGGATAGCACCACGCCGTCAGCTTTCGCGCATGGGCTGCTCAATGCCAATCCGTACGCGTATCTGGATGACGCGCCGCTCGAAGAACGCCGTGCCCGCGCCGTGAACATGCGTGGTATGGTACCGGACAAGTTGCTTGGTGAGATCGGCCGGCTCGATCCGGAGGCGATCCGCTCCATACGCGAGGAGTGCTGGCCGGACATCCGCGACCAGCATGAGCTGCACGATCTGCTACATTCACTGTTGCTTGTGCCAGAAGCTGCGCTGGAAGATCGCAGTGCCCGCGACTGGCTCGTCTTCTTCAAGCAGCTTGTGACGCAACGGCGTGCTCTCCGCCTCTCGGCGCATGGCAAAGAGTACTTGGTTGCAGCAGAGCGGGAGAGCGCGGCTCGCAGCGCACTTGAGGGCACCGGCGAGAGCTTGCTGCTGGCGAAGAGTCTCCACGGTTGGCTGTGCATTCTAGGCCCAGTCACGGCCCGCGCGCTCGAGAGTCTGCTCGGTTTCCCCTCAGCTCTGATCTTCCAATCGTTGCTCGCGATGGAGATGCAGGGGTCGGTGTTGAGGGGTGTGTTTGAAGCAGAGACCCCCGCCGGGGGTGACGGCGAGATCGAGTGGTGCGAGCGGCGGGTGCTGCAGCGCATCCACAAGCGCACGGTAGCCGGGCTGCGCAAGCAGGTGGAGCCGGTCTCGCCCGCGGCGTTCATGGGGTGGCTGATGGGCTGGCAGCACCTGGCCCCACAGTCGCAACTGGCTGGCGAGGAGGGCGTGTTCGAGGCGCTGCGGCAGCTGGAGGGGTTCGAGGCGCCGGCGGTGGAGTGGGAGCGGTCGATCCTGCCGATGCGGGTGGCCGGGTATGATCCGCGGTGGCTGGATGCTCTGTGCCTTCAGGGAGTGGTGGGTTGGGGGCGGGTGTCGCCGCATCCGGCGTTTGCGTCGCCGGAGAGTGGCGGCCCGCGGCGGGTGGTGCCCACCAGCATGGCGCCGATCACCTTCTTCCTCCGCGCCGATGCGCACTGGATGGACCTGTGCCTCCTCGAGCGGCTGGTGCCCGATGCGGCGCTGGGCTGCTGTCTGAGTCCACTGGCGCTCAGGGTCCGGGCTTGCCTGGTCCAGTATGGCGCCAGCTTCGCCGGGGACCTCGTCCGGTTGCTCGGGGCGACTGCGGCCGAGACGAACCATGCGCTGTGGGAGCTGGTGGCTGCGGGCCTGGTGACGGCAGACGGCTTTGACAGCCTGCGGGTGCTGATCGATCCACGGCGGAAGGCGGTCTTCGCGTCGCCCTCGCGGATGAAGAGCGTGGCGCGGCCGCGGAATACGGCGGGGCGTTGGAGCCTGCTGCATCCTCAGCAGACCGGGTTCACACCAGAGCCGGATGCGCTGCGGCAGGCGGAGCAGCGGGATGCGCAGATCGAGTCGGCGTGCTCGATGTTGCTGGCGCGGTATGGAGTGGTCTTCCGCGATCTGCTCCAGCGGGAGACGACGATTCCAAAATGGCGGGAGCTCCATGCGATGTACCGGCGGCTGGAGGGCCGGGGGGTGGTGCGCGGTGGACGGTTTGTCTCCGGGATGGCCGGGGAGCAGTTTGCCCTGCCGGAGGCAGTGGTGTCGCTGCGCGAGGCACGGCGGCGGAGCCAGGGGCAGGGCACCGTCACCTGCGCGGCGGCTGATCCCATGAACCTGGTCGGCATTGTTGTTCCTGGCGAACGGCCGGCTGCGATTGCCGGGCGAACGGTGCAGTTTACCAATGGCATCTTTCTTCCGGAGTTGGCCGATTCGACTGCAGAGCCGGTGAGTTTTTCCCTGGTGCCGACGTTGTTGCCGTTGTCCGGTGATGGCTCTGCCTCTGCGGAGTTGGGGCATGACTGAGCCGTCCCAAAAACGCGCGCCCCCGCCGACTCCGGTCGAGGGGGAAGATTTCTATTGGGACGGCCCTTACGTGGTGTTTACGGCGGCTTATCACTTGAAGCGGGGGTATTGCTGCGGGTCGGGGTGCCGGCACTGTCCGTATGGCTGGATTGCGGTTGAGAAGTGAAGAGTACCCCCTCCCCCTATGTATTAGGCTAAAGGTAATTATCCCCTTACGTCAAGTAAGGCTGGTATCATGGCCTCCATGCGACGCTTTGAGGATAGCTGGAAGCGTATTGACCGGGCCACAATGCATGCGGAAGCCTTCGCATCGCAGTGGGCTGGCCTCATTGATCCAGAAGCCAAGGAAGTGGGAATCAAACGCAAGAATGATGGGACATGGGTCGCATTCGCGATCCACAAGGTGAACCCCGAACATGATCTCGCTATCGAGTTGGGCGAGTTTTTCTACCAACTCCGGGCCGCTCTTGATGGAATGATTTTTAAGGCTGTCATCATTCAGGGCAAGGTCGATCCGCCCGCCAATGAGAGCACACTGGAATTCCCGATCTATCCCACTAAAGGGAAATTCGAGGGCTGTGCCGCCTACAGAGCGCCATTCCCGGAGAAACTCAAAGCTTGGTTCGAGGCGATACAACCGTACAACACTGGTAAACCCGGATACGCAGAGACGGCTGACATGAGGAGGCTGCTCACCCTTCTGCACAATTGTGCCAGAAAAGACCGCCATCGGCGTCTTCACGTCGTCGCCGCTATCCCCACATCCGTTGAGTGGAAATTTGACATCTCTCCGGGTGGGAAGATTAGCAACGTAAGGGAATTGAGGCCCAACTTTCTCGAAAACGAAAGCGAGTTTCTCGCCTTCCATGCCTCCGGGGTCAGTGGACCTGACTCTTATTTCAAGTTGGCAACCGGTGTCACCATAGAGATAAGCGTCGCAGAGATTCCGGGGCTTACCGGACAAGGAGTCATGCTCGAACTTGCGAGGATCATTGATGCGGTCCGATACATCGTAGAGAAGTTTGAAGTCGGATATAGATGAAAATGGTTCTACAGCGTGGCGCACATCTCCCTTTCCGCCGCATGGGTGGTACACTGCGGCTAGGGAGACAGATGGCACATGAGCGGCAACTCTAGTGACGATCAGTCCGACGCGAAACCCGAATTGTTGAAGACGTCAGAAGAAGTGAAAGCGAAGATGAAGCCCTTGTCTCGGGATTCCTTTCATGGCCTCTTACGACGAGCGGCTAATTTGCCCTCTCTGAAACCTGCTCTAAAAGCGAAGTGAACATGGGCACGTCTGAGTTGCGACGGTTGTAACGGAAGCTGTATTCGTCGCAGTACGACTGCAAATACTTCGCACTCACCTGATGATATACGCCTCCGATACCCCGCTTTAGCAAGCTCCAGAAGCCCTCAATCGAATTTGTGTGCGTGTCGCCCATGACGTAGACGCGCTGCGAGTGATTGATGCGGTTGTGCACGTACCCATTTCCCAACTTGGAAAGCCCGTCATAGATTGGGTAATCGTCTGTGTAGATGATCGTTGAAGGAAGCACGCGCTCGGCCACAATCGGAAGCACCGTCTTAGCCTTGGCATCTGGAGTCACGCGAGCCACAACGCGGCCACCACGCTCCACCATGCCGAATACGGGTGTCTTTGAATCCAAATCGCGGCCAGTGCCGCCGCGCTTGCCCAAATGCTTATTCTTGGCTTTCCCGCCGATGTATGTTTCGTCGATCTCCACCGCTTCGCCCTCCAAGCTGATGTCCTCCGACATCAAGGTGCGAATCTGCTTGAACATGCGCCATGCAGTCTTGTACGTCACTCCGACCTCACGTTGAATCTGCTTGGCAGAGATCCCGCAGCGAGTAGCTGACATCAGGTACATGGCATAGAACCAAAGCCGCAGCGGAGTGGTGGTCTTCTCAAAGATCGTGCCAGCCATCGGCGAGATCATGCTTCCGCAGTGATCGCAGGCGTAGGCGGGGCGCCCCGTAACGCGATAGTGCTTGCGGTCCTTCTGGCACTTCTCACAGAAGCCGACCCCGCCCGGATACCGCTGCTCCTTCAGGAACTCTAAGCAAGCGTTATCAGTCGGGAATTGGGCGTTGAAGTCCTTGATGGTGAACCGCAAGCTCTTCGGAATGCTCTGCTTAGGCTTCATGACATCTTGATTATGCCTTTTCTTCTACTTGATGTCAAGGGATAATTACCAGGCTAAATTCCTCCAAGTAAAGGACTTAAGGGAGGGGAGGTCCCGTAAAATCCTCTTCTGATTGGAGTACGGGCAAAATCCTGCAAACAAAGGAGTTACGGGTGAGCTTTTGCTTCGTAGATTTCTTCACTGATTCCAGTTTAGTTATTTCTCTCGGTTGGTACGCCAGATTTGAGAGGAAAATACGGTGTGGCAAAACAGCAGATCCCTCCACTCCGTTGTCGCCTCCGGCGCAACTCCCGTCGGGATGACAGTGTTGTGAGTCATCGCATTGCGAGAGACCAGCCTCGACGGGGATGACAGCGGCGTGGGATGTAGTGGTCTCCCACCCTTTCCCCTCGCCTGGAGGGCTCAGGTTCAGGATGGGGCACCCGGGTTGATGGTAATTCCGGGTGTCCCTAATCCTGTACTTGGGTTAGAAGTCGATGCGGGCGAAGAACTCGACGACGCGACCGGCGTCGCCGGCGGGAGCTTTACCGAAAAGCGAATTCTCGATGGTGGCGTTTTGCGTGCCGAACAGGATCGGCGCAAGGTTGAGCTTGTTGAAGGCGTTGTAGAAGTTGGCCTGGAAGCGGAAGTTTGCCTCGTGACCCGCGACTGAGAAGGGCTGGGACTTGCCCGCAGTCAGATCGGTATTGAGGTAGCAGGAGCTGCGGAAGGTATTGCGTCCGATGCCTGGAGGTCCAGGCTTGCCGATGAGGAAGTAGGGAAGACCGGGAGTTGCGGCGTTGATTCCGGGAAAGTTGGTGCCGTTGATGAGAGCATCATTCGAGCAGGAGTCATGGGCACCTCCGAAATAGGCAAGCGGACGGGTGGGAGCGATGGTAGCGGCGCTCTGCACAATGGCCACAGTGGGTTGTCCTGTGACCGGAGTCCAGGGAAAGCCGGTATGGTAGTTGAAGATGCCATTGATCTGCCAGCCTGTCAGGACTTCACCAATCAGACCGCGGCCCTCGTGGTACTTGGGCAGATCCCAGTTGCCGGCGACGGTGACCTTGTGGCGCACGTCGTAGTCGGAGGGGCCGTATTCCGTAGCAGGAAAAGCCGGGTTGGTCTGGTTGGAGAGACTACCCGGGCCTTCATTGGAGCCCTGGTCCATGCTCTTCGAGTAGGTGTAGAAGGCGTTCACGTTCCAGCCATGGCTGAAACGTTTTTCCAGCTGCGCGTTGAAGCCGTTGTAGTTGGTATAGACGTCCGTGGTAGGAATGTATGTGTTGACAAAGGGAGTTGTCGTCGCGCCTGTGGCGCAGGTGCCGTCAGCATTGGTTGGAGAGCAGGTTGGATAGAGGAAATTCTGATCGACCAGCCGTGGGAAGTGGTGGCCGATTGCTCCTTGATAGGAGAGCGTCGCGACCATTTTGTAGGGCAACTCGTACTGAGTCTGGAGCGAAAAGTTGTAGAGGATGGGCTGGTAGGTGTGCGGGGCGGCTCCATAAACCTCGATAGAACCTGCGCCCTTGGGCAACCCGGTTGCAGGATCTGTACCGACGGCGAGTCCGGGATTCACTGGAAAGCTGAATGGCGAGCGTGAGGAGCCGCGGGCGAAGAGGATATTCGCCTTCGCGGCTGCGGCCGTATCTGTTCCGCAACAGAGGCCGAACTGGGCGAAGTTGGGGCCATTTTCGAAACCTGGAATGTAAAGGCCATCGTCGATGCGGTCATAGGCCACACCAAAGCCGCCGCTCACCACCATCTTGTTATTCGTCGCGGGCGGCGCGTAGGCGAAGCCGAGCTTGGGGGCGAAGTTTTTGTAGTTCGAGTTTGTGATGTGATTCACGGGCGCGAGCCGCGCTGCACTGAGAAAGGTGGCGGTGGTAGGTCCGAAGACCGGCTCATTGATCGGGCCAGTCTTGTTTCTTAACGGCTCGTAGTATTCCCAGCGCAGGCCGGCGTTGAGCGTGAGGTTGGCTGTGGGCTTCCAATCATGCTGGAGGTATGCAGAGATGTTCTTATCGCGGAAATAACGCTGGCCGTTGGCCGGACCACCGGTGGCCGGATTCGCGGCGACAGACTCAAAGACGGGCGCATCGTTGGCCAGATTCCAGATGTTCTGGAAGACGTAGTCTGGGCGAGCGTTGCCAGAAAGGTTATCGTTGTCCTGCTCAAAGCGGATCAGGCCGCCGTAGCGCAGCGTGTGCGAGCCAAAGGTCTGGATGAGGGTGTCGCGAAACTCGTAGGTGTTCTGGGCGAGGATGCCAGGAGTACCAGCGCCGGGAGCTGGACCAGAGTAAAGGCGGCCAAAGGTATAGCCTTGGACCTCAAAACGCGGAATGCCGAAGTCCACGGAGCCAGCCGAATCGTTGAGCTGATTATCGGCAAAGCGGGTGTAGTTGCCGCGAGCCTCGTTGATCAGAGAAGGCGAGAAGGTGTGGATGTAAACAACAGTGCCAGAGGAGGTGAACGGTTTGAAGGGAAGATTTGAGAGCGGTTGAGCGCCAGTGCCGCTATCACCGCTGGTCTGGTCAAGCTTGGAAAAGAAGAGGGAGACTGCGAACTGATCGGTGGGGGTGATGTTCCAGTCAACGCGGCCATTAAACTGATTGCCGCGGAAGCGGGCTGGGGTGCGAACCTGAGCGAATTCAACGTCGGGTACACCGTCCAGGCCGTTGCCGGTGAGCTGGTTGGGAACGCCGGGGTGGGCGGGATCGTAAGCCGGCAAATACGTGCGAACTCCTCCTGAAAGAGAGCCGATATCTGCGCCACCAGACACCTGTTGGCAGACTGGCGCGGGGTTGGGAACTGTCTTCGTGGGGGCCTGCGTTTGCAGGTTCTGGCAGAGGGTGGGCAGGACCTTGATGACGGTGGGCAGGCCGCCGGGGCCGTTTAGGACGCCGTTGACGATGCCGCCTTGCCGTCCGGCTCCTAGGGCGGCGTAGAACTGCGGCGTGGGCACATAGGTGGTAGAGAAGCCGTTGTTGGCGTTGGTGACGCCCTCATAGGAGCCGAAGAAGAAGAGCTTGTTCTTGAAGATGGGAAAGCCGAGGCTGCCGGCCCACTCGCGCTGCTTGTTCTCAACCCGGGTGGGGAGTGCGCCGTTGGGACCACCGTATTTGTTGAAGGAGTTGAGGCCGGGCTCGTCGTACTGGATGAAAGCGGAGCCGTGAAGTTCGTTGGTGCCGGATTTGGTAACCGTCTGGATATGCGCGCCGACGTTGCGGCCAAGCTCAGCATTGTAGGCACCGGAGGTGGTGGTGATCTGGGCGACGGATTCGGGATTGGGGGTGATGATGGCGGCGCCCCCGTGCGAGAGGCTGTCGACGCTGACGCCGTCTATCAGAAAGGAGTTAGAGGTGAGGCGCTGACCGGCGGAGGAGATATTGATCTGGTTTTCTGTCTGGAAGATGCCGGAGTTGGACTGGCCCGTGCCCTGCGCATTGGGTAGCGAGACGCTGGCGCCGGAGCCGTTGCGCGCGCTGTCCGCAGTGGTGCCGGGGGTGAGGCGGAGCAGCTCGTAGGGATCGCGGCCGAAGGTGGGCAGGCGAGTGACATCGGCGGCGGAGATGGAGGTGCCAATGGAGGCGTCCGCGGTGTTGAGGACGGGAACGTCATTGGCGGAGACGGTGACGGTCTGAGTAGCGGCGCCGACCTGGAGCTTGGCGTCGACGTTGCGGGGGGTCTCGGCGACGAGGTTGATGTCGCTGAAACTGGTGCCCTGGAAACCGCTGGCGGAGACGGTAAGCGAGTAGCTGCCGGGTGCGAGCTCGTTGAAGCTGTAGAAACCAGAGGCGGTGGTGGTAGTGGTTTTGACCGCGGCGGTATTGCTGCTGGTGAGGGTGGCGGTGGCCCCGGAGACGACGGCGCCGGTATTGTCTTCGACGGTGCCGGAGAGCGAGGCGTTGAACTGGGCGTGAGCGGCGAGCGGCAGAAAGACGAGCAAGAAGAGGATCGCCGACGAGACGAATCCCACTGCGCGAGTGCGGGATCTGGTGTGCATGGAGCCTCCAAAAGAGCGGCAGAAGACGTGGTATGGCCCGTCTGAGGCGAGCCCTGACCAAGCAGGCAAAATGTAACAGTTTTGATAGCCGTTGCATAGCGGGTGGTGCTTACTTGGATAACAAGATTATTTGGCCTGGGGCGGAATGGGCAGTTGGTTGCCTTGGGTGAATGGGGGAGCGGAGCGCTTCGCGCTGCCCCACCCGGCTTTGCGGTGCGCAGAAGCAAATGCAGGTCCTTCGGCTCGCTGCGCTCGCTCAGGATGACAGGGGAGTTGGAACGCTGCGGATAGTCATGAGCCTGGGTTGGGCGAAGGTGCGGCGGGGCGGACGAGCAGGGCGGTGCGGGGGAAGGTGAAGGCGCCGGCGTTGTCGTCGATCACGTTGATCTGGCAGGTGTAGAGGCCGGGCTTGAGGGCGGCGAGGGGAATGTCGAACTGGAAGACGATGGCACCGGTGGCGGGGTCGGTGAGGCGAGCGGCTTCGACCAGGGGGGTCTCGTAGACCTTGGTGGAGCCGGAGAGGAACTCAATGGAGGTGAGGACGTGTGCCAACCCACCCTTGCTGCGCAAGGATGGGGCACCCGGGGATGGGGCAGCACTGCGTGCGGCAGATGCCTTCGGCGTTACGTCACTGGCTTGGTTAGCGGGGTTTTCCGGGATGAGTGAGGTAGCCGGATCGTAGACCTGGTAGAGCAGGTAGAGGTGCTGGTCGGGGCGGAAGACGTGCGGGAGATTGGGGATCCAGAGCAGGCCGTCCTGGAGGAGCGGGTTGGCGGCGGCTTTGCCCGACTGCTTGGGCGCCGCGGTGCGCTGGGAGGCGAAGACGACGGAGGAGAGCTTGAGCGGGGCGCGGGCGAGGTCCGGGACGGTGATGTCGGATTCAAAAGAGCCCATGCGGCCGGTCTCGTTTTCGCGAACGACGAACTTGAGGTGGTAGCGGCCGGGGGCGAGGGTGAAGGAGGTGGAGTATTGGATGTTCTTGCGGGCGACGGCTTCGGCCTGGTCGAGGGCCAGCTTGACGGTCTGGCGGATGTCGCCGACGGGGTGGCCGGCGGCGTCTTTGACCTGGCCGAGGATGTCGAGGGTGGCCTTGTCCTTGTCGCCGTTTTTGACGAAGGGGATCTGCGAGCCGGGGACGATGAGGGCGACCGGGACGGTGTAGAGCGCGGGGTTGCCGTGGGCCGCGGGGGTGGTGCGGAAGTAGTAGGCGGCGAGGTAGAGGGCGACGTCGGTAGCGGGGAGGTCGCTCGCGAGCTGGTCCTGCAACTGGCGCTCGCGGTCGTCGCGGTTGGAGTGCTGGTAGTCGGCGGGGGCGTAGTAGCCGGGGCGGTAGTCGAGCTTAACGTCTGCGCGGTTGACCTTGACGGTGAGCTTGCGGAAGCGGCCGTCGCGGGCCGGGTTGGAGGAGCGGAAGCCAAGGACGTAGTAGGCGGAGGTGTCCTGTTCCACCTGCTGGAAGGCGGGGGCGAAGTCGTTGGAGTCGCCAAAGAATTTGCCGCCGGTGTCAGACGCGAGAGTGGAGAGAACCTCCTGGGTGTTGAAGTTGGAGTCGAGGTTGTTCTGGAAGGCGGCGCCGTTGTAGGCGGCGGTGCCACGGAGCGAGCCAGTGGTGGCGTCGCCGAGCGGGGAGATGGCTTCGAGACCGCGGGTGTCGACGGAGTAGACGGAGAGGTTGGCGCGGACGGCGGCGTTGGTGGTGGCGCGCAGGGCGGCCTGGTTCTCGATGCCGTTGCGCTGGATGCCGCCGGAGAAGTAGAGCAGGGACTTTTTCTGGTTGATGTAGGCGAGGGACTTGGCGATCTGCTGGATGGCGAAGAGCTCGCGGTCGGTGTTGAGGTCGTTGTACTCGCTCTCGTCGGCAGTGTAGGCGGTGGCGTCTTCGGTCTGGTTGGTGGTGGAGGTGGCGCCTAGGGCGAAGCCCTGGCCTTGGGTGCCGCTGTACCGGGCTAGAGCGTCGAGCAGGAGCTGCTTGTTGGCGGTGAAGTCCTGGTCCACGGAGAGGGTGGAATCGAGCGAGACGGCGGCGACCAGGTCGGCGGGGCCCATCTGGCGATTGATGAAGTTCTGCGCGGACTCGACGGAGCGCTGGAGGTCCTCCGGCTGCATGGAGGGGAGGTCGAAGAAGAGCACGAGGAGGCGGTGGTTGCGGAGTGCGTCGCCGGTGGCGATGCCGGTCTTGCCGGGGGTCGGATTCAGGATGGGGGCGCCGGCACGGCCGGTGATTGTGGCTTCGCTGAGCGGCGTGGCCTGGTCGATGCTTTCGTAGTCGAAGGAGACGAGGGGTTGGGGCTTACCGTTTTCTAGGATGGTGAAGTCGTTGCGGGTGAGGTTCGGGACGGGGGCGCCAGTCTTTTTATCGCGGACGACGACGTTGGTGAGAACTAGGTTGTTCTCGACTTTGAGGGTGAAGGTGGAGTTGGGGGGCTGGTCTTGTGCTTGGGAGTGGACGGCAGTGAACAGCAGGAAAAGGCAGAGGAAGAGCAGGCACCCGGGTTTCGCTTCAAGGATAAAAGCAAGTCCTTCGACTCGCTTCGCTCGCTCAGGATGACAGACAGTTTGGGGCTGCGCTCGCTCAGGATGACAGATATTGCTGAACATGGACGTCTCCTTAGAAGCGGTAGCGGGCGAGCAAGGTGAACTGGCGCATGGCGGCGGCTGAGGTGACCTGGCCGTAGGTGCCGGAGCCGAGGGTGGTGTCTACGCCGGCGTACTGGACGGTGTTGAAGGCGTTGTTGGCGGTGGCGCGGAGTTCGAAGGTGCGGGTTTCGCTGAAGCGGACTGTCTTGGCGACGGAGGCGTCGAAGACGATGGCGCCAGGGCCGGCGATGGAGTTGCGCGCGGCGCTGCCGTAGACCTGACCGAGTGCCAACTGGGTAAATGCATCAGTATTGAACCAGCGGTGCACGCTGCCGCCGGTGGCGGAAAGCGAGACGCCGGGGATGCGGTTGGGGCGAAGCGAACCGGTGGTGCCGCGGGCGACGTCGGCGATGTTGGCGATGTAGCGCGGGGTGAGCGGCTCGCCGGTGGCGATGTTGAAGTTGCCGGAGAGCGAGAGATTGCCCAGCGCGTGCGAGAGCCAGTTGCTGGTCGATAGGTAGTGCTCATCGGGACCGAAGGGCAGCTCGTAGAGGAAGTCGCCGCGCAGGTTATGACGAATGTCAAAGGACGAATTGCCCTCTTCGGCCAGCAGATTCTGCCAGTCCTGCGCGACGACGGTGGCGGTTCCTCCGTTGCCGCCGATGGAGCTGGCGTTGTCGATGTCATGCGAGTAGGTGTAGGTCGCGCCGAGCGCGATGCCCTGGCTGAGCCGCTTGCGCAGACGCACGGTAAGCGCGTTGTAGTTGGAGAAGGCGACGGAGTCCTCGTAATCGTAGAAGACGCCGGAGAGCGAGGTGGTGGCGCTGCGGCCGGGCGCGGTGACGATGTCCAGACGCGTGCCTTTCGCGCCATTCCAGCCGACGTTGAGCACGATGCCAGCGGGCAGGGTGCGTTGGATGTCGAGGTTCCAGACCTGCACATAGGGAAGGCGGAAGTTCTTGTTGACGGCGTAGTTCCCTACCGTCTGCGAGGTGCGAAATCCATTAGCGAGAGTAATGGGCGCCGCGGCAGTGACCTGGTTGACCTGTACATCGGCGAAGGGTGGCTGGAAGGCGAAGTCCTGCACGAACTTCTGATATTGGCCGTTGGAAAAGTTTACTCCATAGCCGCCGCGCACGACGGTGTTGCGGAAGGGCTTCCAGGCGAAGCCCACGCGAGGTGAGAGGTCGGTCTTGTTGGGGTAGATCAGCGATTGGGGATACCGGCCAGTGAAAGCGCCGACGGCGTTCGGCGTGACCGTGGCGACGCTCGCGAAGTTGTTCCCGGTGTCGAGCGTGGCCAGGCGATTGTCCTTCTCGGAGTACGGCGAGAAGTACTCGTAGCGCAGGCCAGCCAGCACGGTGAAGTTAGGCCGCAGGCGCCAATCATCCTGCAGAAAGGCGTCGTAGATGTTCGCGCGCAGGTAGCTTTTGCTGTAGGGAGCCTGCAGGTTGGTCTGCTGGGGCAGGCCGAGCAGCAGGTCGGCGAGCGAGGAGCCTTCCCGGGGCACGCCGCTGTTGCCAGTGCCGGTGGTCCCGCCAACCCCCTGATTTGCCGCCGGACCGCGCGTGGCCAGGCCGGTGAAGATGAAGGTGCCGGTCGAGTTCACGTTGCCAATCAGGTCGAAGTGGACGCGCTTGTAGTCGCCGCCGAACTTGACGTTGTGCTTGCCGCGGATCCAGGAGCTCGACTCCGAGACGCCGATAGTCTGGTTGCTCTGGAGATTGGGCTGCACCTCGTTGAGGCCGGTGAACTGGGTCAGCGTGACATTGGGGAGGCCGTAGTTGATGGGGTTGGCAGCAGCCGATCCGTTGAAGACGTTGATGCCAAGGGAGCTGGCTACATCTTGCCCGCCGGTGAAGTAGTTGCGCCGGTCCGTGGTGGAGCGGTTCCAGTTGACGGTGAAGTTGTTGGTCAACTTATTGACGCCGAGTGAGTAGCCGAGCTGGACGGCATACTGATGGGTCTGCTGCTTGCCGCCAAGACCAGGAAAGAGATTGAGCGCGTCCGTAGCGGTGTGGGAGTAGTTGAAGTTGGCATTGATGTTCTGGCGCAGGCCGGGGGCGCTGGCACCCATGAACTGCTGGATCATGTTCGAGACCGCGGTGCCGGCGCCGAAGTTGCGGATATAGCGGAAGCCGAGATTGGTGCTATTGGTCTGCGCGGTGGTGAGCCGCTGGTAGTTCTGAAAGCTGGCCGTCGGCAGGTTGGGCAGCGGAACGTAGTTGAGCAGAGCACGCGCCTGCGGCGCGATGCGGGCGGCCGGGATGACGTTGTTAGGGAAGGGCTGACCGGTCTCAGGGTCGTAGACCGTGACCGGGCTCGGGCCGCTGCCGCCGCTGCCCGGCGTGGCCAGGCCAGTGAGGATGCCGTTGCGCTGATCGGCTGTGGGCACCGTGCCGTATTGGTCGAAGGGGGTGGAGGAGCGATTGCCGGCGAGGGTGAGGAAGACGAAGTCCTTGGTATCGTGCTCGATCAGGTGCGGTATATGCGGAGCGCCGACGACGGTGACGCCGAAGTGGTTGGAATTGTAATTGGGCTGCGTAATCTGCTGGCCGCGGATGGCGAAGTCCTTGGCGTCGAGGGCGCTGTTGCCGCCGTTCCAGTAGACCGCGCCGTGGAGGACGTTGGGGTTGAGCTTGCGAAAGTTGATGCCGTTGCGGCCCCCACCTCCAAAGCCACCGCCCGGACCGCCGAAGGCCCCGCCACCAGGCCCCCCACGACCACCACCGCCTCCGCCGGGGCCGCCGGGTGTCTGGGCGAGGGTCTGTTGCTGCTGCAGGTTTTCTATATTGTCGCGGAGCTGGTCGGTGTTGATGCCGGCGAGCGGGTTAGTGGTACCGCTCTGGCCGGAGACGGCGACGGATTCGGTTGCGAAATCGCCGTTCCCAGCAAGCGAGGGGAGACTGGCGCCGGTGTTGCCGGAGTCGCCGGCGATGGCGCCCAGATTGCCGGCAAGCAGGCCGAGGTTTTGCGTGCCACCTCCAGAGTAGGCGCGGGTGCCGCCCCTGTTCCCTGCCCCGGTTGCCGGGGTCGGGGCGTGCGCGGCCGCCGCGTCCAGTTGCGCTTGGCGGGAGGCGAGCAGGAGGGCGAAGCTAGCTTGCGCCTCGGGATGGGCAACGTTGAGGACGACCTCCTGCGTGATGGGAGCGAAGGCGGCGAACTCGGTGCGGAGGACGTAACGTCCGTTCTCGGCGGCATGGAGGGTAAAGTTGCCGCCCGTGTCGGTGCCGGTGGTGTATTTGGTTCCTGTGAGGGTGTTGGTCGCAGTGACCGTGACACCGGGGAGCGGGGTGGAGCCGGATTTGACCGTGCCGTGGACGGTGCCGCCGGCGGAGGGGAAAGTTTGCGGGGTGGAGGAAGGCTGGCTGTCCTGGGCTTTGGCTGATAGAGGAATTGCGCATAGCAGGAGCACGCTCACCCACAGTGTGATGGCGAGGTAAACGAGGGGTCTGCGCTCACGCGCAGAGACCCACCCTATGCGATAAAACCGCATAGGATGGGGCACCCGGGTGCGTGGCGGCATCAACGGTTCCCGGCGTCCAGCCACGGTTCGTGGCCGTTGAGGTTGAAGACGTGGAGGATGCTGGCTACGAAGAGGCCGCTCTCCAAATGGCCGTCGGCACGTACGCCTTCGCCTACCTTGACGTCGGCGAGGGTAATGGAGTCTTTGCGCTGCCGGAAGGAGGTGTTCTCGTCGACGCCGATGGTCTGGGGCACGCCGTCGAGGCGCTGGACGGTGATGCGGGTGCCGGCGATTGCCGTCACCTTGCCAGCGGACCAGGTGCGGCCCAGACCCTCTTTGGCTTTGCGCACCTCTTCGCCGGAGATGCCGACCAGGACTGCGGCGCCGATTGACTTCTTTTTGCGGTCGAGATTGCCGGCCGCGAAGAGCATGTCGCCGGAATGGATGTCAGCGGCGCTGCCCGGCTGGCGCTCTTTCAGGAAGCGAGTGTTGGGGCCATAGAGGACTCGCCATTGTTCACCGGAGTCGATCTTGATCTCGAAGCTGCCGCTGCCCTTGCCGGTGGACGCGTCCGCGGTCACGGTGCCGCGCAGGGTGTTGTCGCGGGTGAACTGAGACCAGCCCTGATCGTCTCCTCCGTCGTCATTCACGTCCTGGGCGTGGCTGGGCAGGGGTGCGAACATCAAGGCAACGGCAGTCACGGCGGCGAGGACGAGCGCACTGATCCGAAGGCCGGAAGTCCGGAGACCGGAAGCGGGCCGGGGTGCTGGAGGTGACTTGTGGGAAATTTTCTTCATGAACGAACTAGAGCGTTTCTCCTGATGCTGTGATGTGACCGACTTAAGTTGCCTGCAGCTTTTCTCTACGGAAAAGCTGCGCCGACTTTCGCTCGCGCTCAATTACCTACAGGAGAAATGCTCTAACGGTTTCTGAATAGACGCCGATAAAGAGAGAAAGACGCGGTGGGGTGTTGATGGGATGGGAGGCCGGGACGACGCCGATGATTTACACTGCCCCAGCATGCCGACACCTGAGGTCCACGCACACACGGAGAAGCACTTTCAGTCGAGCGAGCTGGTACGCGATGTGGTGATTGGGATGTCGGATGGGTTGACGGTGCCGTTTGCGCTGGCGGCTGGGCTGTCCGGGGCGGTGGATTCGACGCACGTGGTGGTACTGGCCGGGCTGGCGGAGATCGCTGCCGGGTCGATCGCAATGGGGCTGGGCGGGTTTCTGGCGGCCCGTGGTGATGCGGAACACTATGCAAACGAGCGGCTGCGGGAAGAGCGCGAGGTGGTGGAGCGCACCCGCGATGAGGAGGAGGAGATCTACGAGATCTTTGAAGACTATGGAGTGCGGCGGGAAGAGTCGCAATCGGTGCTGGAGGCGCTGAAGCGGAATCCTGAGGCCTGGGTGGACTTCATGATGCGCTTTGAGCTGGGACTGGACGAGCCGGAGAAGGGACGTGCGGGCAAGAGTGCGTTGACCATTGCTTGCTCCTATATTGCCGGCGGGCTGATCCCGCTCGTGCCGTACATGGTGGTGCACGGCCCGGGAGCGCTGCCGATTTCGGTGGTGATTACGCTGGTCGCGCTGGCGGTCTTTGGGAGCATCAAGGGACGGCTGACGGGGACGGGAGCCCTGCGGAGCGGGACGCAGACGACGGTGATCGGAGGTCTAGCGGCGGCGGTGGCGTTTGGGCTGGCGCGGCTGCTCAGTGGCAGGTGAGCTGGTGGGTAGTGACCAGCGTAGTGGCTTTGGGTTACTTCCGGCATCTGTTGCTGTCAATAGAGCTGCCCATGAACGATGGGTGGGTGCCGTACTCTATGCGTCGGGCGTGAGATTTGCCGAGAACCGGAGCGGCTGACGGGCGCTCTTTCTATGCGTTGAAAGAGAATCTTCGGTTTTGAGTGCAACGGAGAGGGTGTTTGGCGCTCTAAAGCAAGAGAGGAAATAGACCAGACAATGACTCCGGCAGTTGAGAAGGTTTCCACTGCGCCTAAAGCGGTGGCGTTCCGGGCGGTGCGGCGGCAGAGCTTGACGCTTTGCGAGCCACTGACCCCGGAGGACATGATGGTGCAGTCGTGCGCGGAGGCCAGCCCGGCCAAGTGGCATCTGGCGCATACGACGTGGTTTTTCGAGACATTCATTCTGCGTGAATTCCTGCCCGGGTATCGGGAGTTCCATCTCGATTTCTTGTGGCTCTTCAACAGCTACTACAACTCGCTCTCCGACCAGCCGGAGAAGAAGCTGCGCGCTTCCTTTTCGCGGCCGGGGATCGAGGCGATTTTGGAATACCGGCAGCATGTGGAAGACGGCATTCGCCGTTTGGAAGAGCGCGGCATGCCGGAGGAGGCAGAGCGGCGGATGGTGCTCGGCATCCATCACGAACAGCAGCATCAGGAGCTGCTCTGCTATGACACAAAGAATGCCTTCTGGACGAATCCGCTGCACCCGGCGTATCTGGACGGAAGTGCGGAGTCGTTGACCGGCGCGGAGACGCCATTGCGATGGGTCGGGTTTGAGGGCGGTCTGCGGGAGATCGGGTTCTTGGGAGAAGGATTCTCGTTTGACAACGAGTCGCCGCGGCACACGGAGTTTCTGCAGCCATTTGAGTTCCGTTCGCGGCTAGTGACCTGCGCGGAGTATCAGGAGTTCATGGAAGACGGCGGCTACCGGCGTCCGGAGCTTTGGTTGTCCGAGGGCTGGGAGACGGTGAAGGCGCAAGATTGGACGGCGCCGCTCTACTGGCGGGAGATGGAGGACGGCGCGGGTCGGCGCGAGTGGATGGTCTACACCATGCGCGGGATCTTCCCCTTACGCGAGATGACGAGCACGCCGGTGTGCCATGTGAGCTACTTCGAGGCGGATGCCTTCGCACACTGGGCAGGCAAGCGGCTGCCGACCGAGGCGGAGTGGGAGGTGGCGGCGAGCCGCGCTCCGATACTTGGCAATTTCCTGGAGAACGGGTTGATGCATCCGCGGGCGGCCCAGGGTATGGCGGATGTGCCCGACCAGATGTTTGGCGATGTTTGGGAGTGGACACGAAGTCCGTACATGGGCTATCCGGGCTACAAGCCTCTGCCGGGTGCGTTGGGCGAGTACAACGGCAAGTTCATGTGCAACCAGATGGTGTTGCGCGGCGGGTCCGCAGTGACTCCGCTGTCGCATATTCGCGCTACCTACCGCAACTTTTTTTCGCCTGCGACCCGTTGGCAGTTTGCTGGCATTCGGCTGGCGCAGGACTCATCCCTGTAGGGAGAAAGATTTGCTATGAAGGCTGCAACGCTGCCGCAACTACCGGAAGCTGCTTACTCTTCGCTCGGCTCCGAGGTCTACCAGGGCTTAACGGCACGCCCAAAGACATTGTCTCCCTGGCTCTTTTATGACGCCGAAGGATCGCGCCTCTTTGAAGAGATCACGGAGCTGGAGGAGTATTACGTCACGCGCACCGAGCGGGGAATCTTCCTCGAGTATGCCGACGAGATCATAAGGGCAGCATCGACACCGATCAACGCGCCTGCAGCCCAGGTCGCGCTTCCATCCGGCGAGGGGCACGATCTGGTACTGATCGAACTGGGCGCCGGGACCGCGACGAAGACGGGCCTGCTGCTCAGGGCTGCCGTGCGGCGTCAACAGGCGGTGACTTACCATCCCATCGATGTTTCTGAATCCGCGCTGGAAGAGGCACGGAAGCACATCGAGAGCGAGATCCCGGGTGTGATGGTGGAGACGCGGGTGGGCGACTACACCGATGGGCTGGGCACCATCGAGACTGAAGGAGCGCGCCGGCTGGTGCTCTACATCGGATCGAGCATGGGCAACTTCGAGCCGGCGGCGGCGCAACAGTTATTGCGGGAGCTGGGACGACAGCTTGCGCCCGGAGACATGTTGCTGCTGGGCGTAGATCTGGCAAAAGATATCCCCACGCTGATTGCAGCGTATGACGATGCCAAGGGGATCACTGCTGCGTTCAATAAGAATGTTTTGACACGGATTAACCGGGAGCTCGGTGCAGATTTCGACCTGAAGACCTTCCGGCATCGGGTGCGATGGAATGGCGAGCAGTCGCGCATTGAGATGCACCTGGAGAGCCGCCTGGCCCAGGAGGTTACGATCCCCGCTCTCGATCTAAGTATCGCCTTTGCGCGCGGCGAGACTATCCACACGGAGAACAGCTACAAGTTCACGCCAGAGCGCATCCATGAATTGCTGGCGAATGCGGGATACACAACGGTGCAGACCTGGTCCGATCCGAAGCAGCACTTTGGGGTTTTCCTGGCACGGGTACTGTAGGGCAATATCCGCATCCTGATCCGCAGCAGCATGTGTGGGTACCTGGGAGCTCGATCCGGCGACCTTACCTACGGGCATAGCCGTCCAGGCAGGCGCGCCATGTACAGGAATGAAATGGCGCAGATACAAGGAGTCATCAATGGATAGTGTTCTCGATGAGGTTTTAACGGCCAATCATCGGTACAGTGCATCGTTCGGAGACAAGGCGGATCTGGCGATGCCACCCTCACGTCGCTTCGCCGTGCTCACATGTATGGATGCCCGCCTCGATCCAGCTAAGTTCGCCGGTCTGGCCGAGGGAGATGCACATGTCATTCGCAATGCTGGCGGGCGTGCAAGTGACGATGCCATCCGTTCGCTTGTAATCAGCTACAAGCTGCTTGGAACCCGCGAGTTCTTTGTGATTCATCACACCAACTGCGGCATGGAGTTCTTCACAAATGACGTGATGCGCGGTTTGCTCAGCAAGAGTTTGGAGACTGCAGAGCTCACCTCCGCCGGCTTTCGAGATGTGGGCGCGGGACCGGGCTCGCGCGCCGGGGAGTTTGTCGAGTGGCTCAGTATTCCAGACCAGAAGCAGTCTGTCCTCGACGATGTAGTGCGCATACGCACTCATTCGCTGGTTCCCGCTTCTATCCCAATCTATGGCTACATCTACGACGTGAAGAGTGGAGAGCTGCTCGAAGTTGAAGGCGCCGCAAGAGCAGGTGCAGCGAGTTAAACGAGACTAGATGAGCATCTAGACATTGATAGCTTTAGTGTGTCGAAGAAAAGCAGATCTCCGCTCGTTTACGCCTAGGCGCAACTCGGGTCGGGAGGATCACTGTTTGTTATTCCGAGCCGAGAAGCTGATGTTTTCAAACGCTGGACCGCCTTTTGAATCCCCACTCACTCTCTAAACCAATGGAACGAACACGCCCTAGGGAAAGCGGTCGTCGCTTGCTGAGGTGAGCGCCTTATCATAACCGACCACCAAACTTGGCGGTGGTGGCTTTAACCTCAGACACGCAATTGGACCAGATCTGAGGGAACGTCAGGCTTCTTCGAGGCGTCCGCGCACCCACAATAATGTATCTGTGGCTTCGACGTCTCACCCAATACCGGGAGCGTGGCCTTGCTCAGCATCTGAGGCGCTGTATCCTTTCCAAGTCCCATGTTCGGAAACCAGCGCTGTCGCCAAGCACATTCTGGGTAATGATTTTCCGAGGTCATAAATGCCTTAACAAAGCATCCTCGGCAGTAATGATAATACTTGCATCCCTCGCATTCCTTCCCTCCCGGGGATGGAGCGTTCCGGAACAGATGATTTGCCGTTTGACCGAAGATGCTATCTGGGGAATCAGACAGGATATTGCCGAATTTCTTAGAATCGCGAGAGAAGCTACACGCGCGAACCTCTCCGTCGTAGTCGATCGCATAGGTTCTGGAGCCGGCACCACAATTGGGGACGGCCCTCCCTCGTCCGATTGACTTGGATGGTAGTGGACGTCTGAGCAGTGGGTGTTCCCAGAATGGCGCGAGCGCGTCGTTAATCTTTTCTACCAATTCCTTGGAACCCTTCCCGGGCTCCGAGATATTGCACCCCCGTCCGAGTGCAGCGACTGGCGAAAGGGATAGCGCCGCAACGCCGAGCGACGCGGCTAGCTCAAACAGATCTCTGACTTGGTGGACATTTTCCTCTGAGATTACCGATGCCATCCGGACGACAGTTCCAAGTTCGGCCAACCCACGCGCAGCGCGAGCTGCAGCCATGAACGAGCCTTTGTGTCGGCGCCAAAGATCGTGTGTCTCTTCAAGACCGTCGATGCTTATTTGCACAACGACGTTCGGCAGCGAGGCCACTTCGCGCAATAGGTTCGGTTGCGTTCCTAGCAAATATCCGTTTGAAATGATGGCGACGAGCTTGAAAGTCTTGCTGGCATGGTGGAGGATGGCCAAGAAATCGGGATGAATCGTGCACTCTCCCCCGGTAAGCTCAATTGCACGCATGCCCTCTTCAGCAAGCTTATCCATCGTTTTGATGGCGAGCTCCAGCGTCATTCGTCCTCGTTTAAACGGCGAAGAGGAGTAATAGCAGTGTGAACAGGTGAAGTTGCACGTCTCGATGATTTCGAATGTGGCGTGTAAAGGACGGTAGCTCTCGTCAGAACCGGTGACGCGCCGAAGACCCCGCAGTTCGGGGGTAGGATCGGGCGCCGCTTCGCAGAGGCCAGACATGACTGCGCCGTTATAGGCACGCTGTGCAAGCAATGGACCGAACAACGGCCCCAACTCTTTACTAAATCGGCTTTCGATGTCCCGTGCCGACCGCTTGCCGTTTGCAAGCTCAAGAAAGCGGATCAGGTATTCTTCGGTTTGAAGGGTGTGACCCTCCGCTGTGATCAGGTAGCCGCCATCTGCCGTCCGGTGGGCCTCGAGGCCGTCGCGCACTACAGGATATAAGTCGGCGCGTTCGTCTCCGCTCTCTAGCGCGGCCCTCACTGGTCACCACCCTTGGGGAAAGTGCCAGCTATAATGTCTGGGATGTCAAGCAGCGGCCGCGTCCTCTTGCGAATCTCAGCTCCAGTTTCGGATCGCGGTCGCCGGCCTGCTACCGCCGTGGAGAGGGGTTGAGGAGAATCTTGCGCAAAGGCAGGGAGCCTTTCTGGTTCAGTAGACAACACTGCTATCAAGGAGGCAGACGCCGCGCTGGCGACTCCATAATTGATCTCTCCACAGAATACGCAGAGTCCACAAGTTCCGCATACGCCGCAATATGGATGGTGCGTCTGGAGCAGGACGTGGATGCCTGCGTGGTCGACGGCAACAGCAGAGATCGTGGGGTCTGGTGTGACAATCCCTGCGAGCGAGTCGGCGGCAACTGCAAAGTATAACGTGAACTCGCCGATCTTGCGCTGGTAGAGGCGACCGGCAGGAACGAAGGTCGAAACGGCGCCTACGGAGACGCGACTATCAGATTCATAATTCGAGGTCTGAATTTTACCCAGTATCAGCGGCGCATTAACGAATTCAATGCCGGGAATTTCGGAGACGAAGCTCGTAGCAGCAGTTCTAACTTCCTGTTCGGACGCTTGCGGGAGAATTCCCGCAACCATCTTCTCTAATTCGGTGCGTGAGGTGGTGGTCGTTGAACTTGGGAAGAAAAGATCCCGGAGCATCAACAGCGCACCTTGACTTAGCACTGCAACCGGCCCCGTACCATCAGTGATACCGCCGGCATAAAAACTATAGTCTGTGAAGATCAGTCGGTCAGAGGCAGGGGAGACATACTCTTCCATGGGATTCTCCTGATTGCGCGACAAACGTGATTCCTTAATATCATAGAAAAGACGGTAGAGCAATTGCTCGCCCGTCGCTGTTCCCTTACCCTGGGCATTCAGCCGTCGTCGGCAGTGAAGCAACCGGCCACGGCTTCATCTGCCCCATTCATGCGGCCAGTTCCTGCCGCAACGCGACCCTTTGGAAGCGCAAATTCTGTAGAGGGCCTAGATCAGGTCAGGGATCACGTTAGCAGAATGCGGTGTGGCGAGGCTTAATCGGATCCCGGTAACTGAGTTGAGTGGCTCAGACACAACCGCCGGACACGAGAAGGTCCGGCGGCGGTGATTTGGGGTGTAGTTATGCGGCGTGGGGGTGAAGGATGACTTTGGTCCAACCGTGGTCGCGGTTATCGAAGTGCTTGTAAGCATTCGGCGCCTCATCAAGCGGGAGTTCGTGCGAGATGATGACGGATGGGTTGGCCTTGCCGTGGTGGATGAGATCGCGGAGGCGGCGGTTATAGGCTTTCACGTTGCACTGGCCGGTCCCCATCTTCTGGCCCTTAAACCAGAACTTGCCGAAGTCGAAGGCGATCTGGCCTTTTTTGGCGAGCTTATCGTCGGAGCCAGGATCCTGCGGGACGAAGACGCCGACGACACCGAGGGTGCCGGTGGCCTTGACGGCATCGACGAGCGAGTTCATAACCAGGTTCGGGACCTCCTTGCCGGAACTGTTGTGGCACTGGTAGCCAATGCACTCCGAGCCGCAGTCCGCGCCGAGGCCGCCGGTGAGTTCGCGAATCTGGTCTCCGACCTCTCCGTTCATGGTGTTAATGGAGGTGGCGCCGATCTGCTTGGCCAGCGCCAGACGATCGGCCTGGCCGTCGACGACGAAGATCTGGCTGGCGCCCTGAATGCGGGCGGACATGGCGGCCATGAGACCCACGGGACCGGCGCCGAAGATGACGATCGACTCGCCGGGCTTGAGGTCCGCGAGGCGGGTGGAGTGCCAGCCGGTGGGAAAGATGTCAGAGAGCATGACGTAATCCTTCTCCTTAGCGGTGGCGTCTTCTGGGAGCTGGAGGCAGTTGAAGTCGGCGTATGGTACGCGGAGGTACTCAGCCTGACCGCCGGCGTAGGGTCCCATGCCGGCGAAACCGTAGGCGGCGCCTGCCATGCCGGGCATGACAGAGGGGTCGGCGCAGGTGAGACAAAAGCCGGTGAGACCGCGCTCGCAGTTGGCGCAGAAGCCGCAGCCAATATTGAAAGGAAGGACAACCTTGTCGCCTTTCTTTACGGTGTCGACGGCCTTACCGACTTCAACGACCTCGCCGAGGTTCTCATGCCCGAGGATCTTGCCCTTTTCGACGTCGGTGCGGCCTTCGTACATGTGAAGGTCGGAGCCGCAGATATTGGTCGTGGTGAGTTTGATAACGACGTCGGTGAGCTTTTCGATTTTAGCGTCGGGAACTTTGTCGACGGAGACCTTCTTGGGACCGTGGTAGACGAGTGCTTTCATGAAATTACCTTTCGGCATCGCGGTGTTTTCGAGCGAGGCGCTGGTTTCGAGACAATGTTGGATGGGCGTGCGCGAGGCGCACGGGCATTTAATGCTGCAGGCTTGTCGTTCTTCCTGCTTTGCAGTCTGAGACTTTGCGGCCCTTTGCAAACGAGATTCGCAGAGACAAAAGTTTGCCAGGTACTCAGAACGTGAGATGCTGATTTCCGCTTCGGCATCCTGTGTGACGTTGGCCGCTAACGCGTAGGTGGCTTCGGCGTGATGGAAAGTCGATGCACGGGACTCGGCGAGACATTGCCACACCCGCTGGCCGAGGCCTTGTCAATGAAATTCTCGCCCATATGGACGCCGGCCATATCGACTTAATGCTTCTACTGCTTTGGATTACAGTCGCGCGGGGAACGTGAGGTCTGTGCTGGCTTGCCTGTCGTAACAGCCATACAGCTCGGCCCAGACACATTGTGACCTTCAGGAAATCGTCGATTGCCAATCACCCCATGGGCTGCGCGAATGGCCTATCTTCTCGTTCGCTTCGCGATAGTGGGTCAACCCGCTTCGCCTTAGATACTCTTCACCGGGACGGAACTTGTCTTGCAGCCGTGTGAGCCAGCCACTCAACTCACGTTCCAGTACGGCTTGGATTTGGCGGACTTCGTCATGCCCGCACAGATTGTGCATCTGATAAGGATCTCGCGCGTTGTCGTAGAGCAGCCACGGGGCGTGAATTGAGCGCACATAGGTATAGCGGTCCGTCCGGACACCGCGATACGGGGCGAATCCGTAGACCCTATCCGGACCGAACGACACAGGGAGATTGATAAACGCTGACTTTGGCTGGTCTACCGTCTTCCTGCCAAGCAGGAGCTTCGAATAATCTGTTCCTTGAATTCCTTCGGGCTTCCGGATCCCGCAAAGTCCCAGCAGAGTCGGCATAATATCCGGCGTATTTAACGGCGTTCGTAACTGCTGCCCCTTCAACCCTAGCCTCCTTGGATATCGCAATAGAAATGGCACACGAAGAGCCTCTTCCCAGGGATGCGGCTTTGTCGTCAGTCCTTGCGATAGCAGCATGTCGCCGTGATCGGACGTGAACACCACGATCGTGTCCTCCGCTGCTCCGGACCTTTCAAGCGTTGCTAGAAGCCGGCTGATGCACTCATCAAGCGCCGCAATATGCGCGTAATATCCACGCAAAATCTGCGTCGCCTCTTTCTTCTTGTCCTCCGGTACATTCGGCCTAAGCTGAATTTCGCGAGTGGCATACATGGCGCTATATTTCTCGGGGGCCGTCGCGTATGGAAAGTGCGGCGGACCTAGAGAGAGCGTCAGAAAGAATTGCTGTCGTGCCTTCATCTGGGCCTCGATAAACCGGCATGCATCATCGGTCTCGGCGAAGGCATCGTACCCGGGCCAGTACTTCGGTTTTGGATCATTGTCCGCGTAATACAGAGAATGGTTGTAATCATGCGTGCATTCGCATGCCTTCCAATAATCGAAACCAAACCTTTTATCCGGAGGAATGTAGGAAAGTCGCCGTTCCCAGTGGCCATCTGGACTGCCGTAGAGATGCCACTTGCCGATGTAGCCAGTGCGATAACCGGCGTGCGCGAACGCTTCCCCCAGAGTCACTCCCTTGGGCTCCAAAGGCACATCGTTAAGAAATACGCCGTTCGTTAGCGGATATTGGCCCGTCATCAGACTCGCACGATACGGGCAGCACACCGGTAGCCCGGAGATCGCATTACTAAAATTCACGCTCTGTTGTGCCAACCGGTTGAGCACCGGGGTGTGAGCATTTGGGTCACCCGAATAGCTCAATGCTTGTGCACGCCACTCATCGACAACAACGAGAAGCACGTTAGGCTTGCGCGAGGTCACCCCTGACAGGCGCGGCAAGAGCCCTACTGCAGCGGCGCCCTTCAAGAATTCCCGTCTATCGATTGCGGCTTTCATTCAGAACTCCCCCCATTATCCACTTCCTTCTCAAGGCAGCAGCTTCATCGTAAGCTGAAGCGAGCGGAGTGGAACGCCACGGTCCACCTGCCGGTTCGTTCTCTATCTCTCCGCCCCTAATTCCTTCTTGTTAGTTCATACTCGGGCTCTAGCCGACCCCTGAAAAACACACTTCTGATAGCAAAAGGGACAGTGACGGCTATCCTAAATAACGCCTGGTAGAGTTGAGCGCGGCAGATAATTATTGGCGCTTCCCAGACCTCCAGGTGCGGACACCCTCGGCTCTGCGCGACTGCGATATCGAAGCAAACGCAACTCTGCCCCTCACTCCTAGCCGACCCTCAGTACGTAAGTTTAACTGATAATTGAATAGCCCGCGCGCCTGCGATACTAGTGATCTGACCGTACGTCGGCGCCGTAACCGACGCAGATGGGGTACCCAATAGTGGATGATTGAACGCATCAAAGAAGTCCGACCGAAACTGCACGGACTTATCCTTCATAAAAGCAAAATTTTTGAATAATGATATATCGATGTTAGTCGTTCGTGGACCAACTATATTATTTTTACCTTCATTGCCTAGCTCACCAACGCCTGGCTGAACATAGCACGCAGTGTTGAACCAATGAGCGATAGACTGATGCGCAGGATGATTCCCGTTACACAGCTGATTCGCACGTTGGGCATGATACGCGCCCGTTCCGGAGAGATCGGTAGCCGACACGCTAAACGGCAATCCGCTGCTCACAGTCAATAAATTACTGACTCTCCACCCTCCTATTAGCGTCCTGCTGAACCATTTATCACTAGCCAAAAAAGACTTACCAGTTCCAACAGGTAGTTCGTAAACAGAGCTCAGTTTAAATATCTGTGCCGAATTGAAATCTGCCGGTCCATAATCCAGCGCTATGTTCCTTCCATCCTCTGGAGAGGCATTACCTGCACTCTGAATGTCAAGCGCCTTTGACCATACGTAGCTTGTCAGAATTGACAGACCAGCCGCGAAGCGGCGCTCTAATTCGGCTTCTAAGCCATTGTAATTAGCATATCCGATATCTGCAGCCTCGTAGACATCACCAATGTAGGAATAAGGACGCCGGCTTTGTATAGAGCTTTTATCACTTGGACTGGACGGCACGCGTGCCTGGTTTGGGTTGTGCCTGAGCTGTTGGTGAGTGAATTTATTGCCGAGATATGACAACGTTGCAACCCAGTTTGACCCGATACTCCTCTGTAGCGATAGATTCCATTGCTGGACATAAGGCGTCGGCATCAGGAGCGAGGTCGTAAAGGGAGCTTGGCTGCTGCTCGTGGGGTTTGCCAGGAATGTGTTAGTCACTGGAGTAGGAGCACCAAGCGGGTATGTATTTGACTGGAGTATAAAGTTAGGCGCATGTACAAGCAGAAATGTCAACTCTTGATAATCAAACGGGGTGTAGTATATCCCATAGCCTCCGTGGACCACAGTAGAGTTACCGCTCGAATAAGCGAAGCCTATGCGTGGCGCAAGGTTAAGGTAATTCTGATGGTATGTTCCGTCATGCGTCGTATTCGTCGACACTTGATAGACACTCGAGCGGGCACTCGCAGGAGAGCCGTAAAAATCGTAACGAACCCCGAGATTTAGAACCAATTTGCTGGTTACTCTCCAATCATCCTGGATGTACGGTGAGACGTTCCACTGACTGAACTCCCCTGTACTTACACCGCTGCCTCCGGTAGCCGACGTTGGGTAGCCAAGGAGTAGATCGGCGATATCATTGCCTCCCGCAAGTTTGCGCGAATTGTGATTCGAAGTGTATTGTCCAGTGAAGGTATATGAGCCGTTAGGCCAATCTGCCGAGAAACGCGACAGAATTAACCTGTCCAATTCACCCCCGATGTAGATATAGTGACGCCCAACAGTCCAGTCGAGTTCGTCCGCATATTGGTAAAGATCCTGCACTCCACCGTTCGGAAAATTGGGCTGGCCCTCCCCACTATGGGATGCTAAGGTCACCACCGGGGGCATATATTGGCTAGGCTCCGGATGTAAGTTTTGCAGGCCGTACGGCGCAATATAGTTCTGCTTTCCTGCACCCTGCAGCGTTACAGATATGTCGCTATAATTATATCCAAAGCGGGCTATATTTAGCAGACTAGGAGTAAAGATATGTGTCTCTTGTACATATGCGTTGCGTGCGGCCTGTAGAGACTCACTATTAAATATTGAGCTAGTAGTGAAGTTAGGAGCTACCGTGATTGGATCGGTGGTTTCATATGCACCGTATATCGTGTCGTTTGGACGGACTGAGTAATCAAGCCTTCCCAAATAGGAGTTATATGTTGTTGTATTTGTAGCATTTTTTTGGAAGTTCGTATGAGAGATTGCACTAGCGGTTGGCAGCGGGTAGTACGGCAAGAACAAGGTGGCGAAATTGCTGATTCTGTTTGCAGGAATCTTGTTGCCTGGAAAAGCAGCGATCGCACCTGTTTGCAGGTTGTATGTAGCGGGATCGTAAATGGTGAACGCGTCTTGCGAAAAATCTCCTCCTCTTTCTGCGGCTGTCGGGACATTAGCGAATAGTGTTTGGCCCAGATCATATCTTAGACCTGCATAGTCAAAGAAAAAGAACAGCTTGTTTTTGATTATCGGTCCGCCAATATTCGCACCAAACTGGTTGTAGCTCAGTGGTGGCTTCGGTACATTGAAGTAGCCTACTGCATCTAGCGAATCGTTACGCAAGTAGTCGTATGCCCGCCCATGAAATCCATTGGTGCCTCCTTTTGTGATGACATTGACCACGCTGGGCTCATCGAAGCGTGCAGATGCTCCATTCTGTATAAGGCTGACCTCCTGGACGGATTCAATCGAAGGCTGCAGGTTCGCGGTCTTGGCGAGCAAATTAAAGTTACTTACGCCGTCCTGCAAGTAGGTGGTCGTTCCGTATGTTGTGCCACCGATCGTCAGACTATTGGCACCCAAATTGTAATACCCAACATTTCCACCACTGAAGGACCCCACATTGGTAGCTGCCGTCAGCGCCTGAAACACTCCTCTGCCGTTGGCGGGTAGGTTCTCGATGGTTTGTCCACTCAGGAGATTTCCGATCTGATGGCTTTCCCTCTCGAGCTGAAGAGCGCTAGAGGAAGCTTCGACCGAAACGATCTGGGTATTGCTGCCGACCTTCAAGTGGAAGTCGAAGCTTGATATCTGGCCCAGCGACACAGTTATCTGAGAGCTCTCAGTCTGGAATCCGGCGACGGTAGCTATCACCGTATAGAGATCGGGCTGAAGCGATGGAATATTATAGTAGCCGAGCGCGTTGGTTTGGACGGTGCGCACAGTGCCGGTTGCGACACTCGTCGCGGTCACTGTACAGCTAACAACAGCAGCATCGCTTGAATCATATACGGTGCCGGTCAGTGAGCCGGAAGTGACCTGAGCATAGATTGGTCCACAGAGTAACCACCACAAGATGGCGATAAGGTTTAGCAGAAGGGTCTTGCTGCTATGTGCGTGAACGCGACGTATTAGGATCAACAGCCAGCTAAAAACCATATTTACACGCAGTCCTGTCATAAGTCACCCCAACTCGTCACGCCCATCTGCTGCTAGCGAAGCCTACGAGATCCTCTTTCGCTCAGCCGGTTAACCGCCTGAGCGCTTACCTGCGCACTGTTTGCGTCGGGTATGTTCTTTGCCAAATCTAGCGAAGTGCAGCGGCTCAAAAGAGAAATCGTCCTCGATTGAGCGTCCAAGCGCTTATAGTTTGGTATCGGGGGACTCTATTGTTCAAGTTATAGGGTTGTCAAGTCGTAAATTCGCTTGAATCATCAAACTCTTCGCTTAGTCAGGAATTGCCTTTCGGCATCCCCGTACAACGTGTCAACCTTGTAGGCGATCCTTGCACCGGGCGGAACTCTTTTCGCACACAACGACTGTTTCCGCACGCACCAAATTTTTGGTGTCTTAATAGGTTGTCTTTGAGGCCTGCTCGGCTGATGGTTGTTGTTGGTTGAGGCTGGCATGCGAATGGTGCCAATTGTAGTAGGTCCAAGACTGGAGCGAGGAGGTACGGTCTGCTGAGTTTTGTAGAGGCGAGTGTAGGCCCATTCTCTGAGAGCAGTCTGGATGCAGTATTTTGTCGGGCCGTTGGTGTGTGGGGCGTAGGGCCGGGTGCTACGATGCTGGCGCCCGAAGCTTGGCGCAAAAGCGCTGAGGAAGCGGTGAGCGCGGTAGCAGGAGCCGTTGTCGGCAGCACCTGATAAATAAACCTGATGATGGGAGCGTAGCCAAAGAAAGTCGTCTAGCTATCTGACTTGCTGCTACCGGAAAACGTCGCGGACGCAGCGGAAGCTCGTATTCGCGGTCGCACTGTCAGAGGTGTTCGAGCTGCGAGCTGCTACTCGATAACGATTGCAATAAGACCGATGACAGAGATACGAACCACCTTTCAACACCCGCGCTGTGCCTGAAGGAGGCCCTATGGGATTATCTAGGGTGGCGAGTTCGTGGAACTTGGCGTCGAACCAATCGGCGCACCACTCCCAAGTGTTCCCTATTATCGAGTAGAGACCAAACCCGTTTGGCGGAAAGGCATCTACCGGAGCGACGCCTGCGAAGCCGTCTTCGGCAGTGTTCTGCAGTGGAAAGTTTCCCTGCCAGATATTGCAGAGATGCTTTCCGTCGGGTGTGAGGTCGTCGCCCCAGGGATAGAGCTTCTGCTCCAGACCACCACGTGCAGCATACTCCCACTCCGCTTCAGTTGGCAGGCGCTTTCCGGCCCACGCAGCATACGCTGCGGCGTCGTTCCAGGAGACCTGCACCACGGGATGATCCGGGCGGGAGTCGATGTTGCTCTGCGGACCTTCAGGATGTCGCCAGTCAGTGCAGTAGACTCGTTTCCACCACTCAGTGCCCTGCACGGTATCCTGCCCTTCAATAGATGCTCCACGATCAGGAAGATCTCCTTCAAAGACGAAAGACCAGCCGAACCGTTCCGCTTCGGTGACGTACGTTGTCTTATCGACAAAGTGCGCGAAGTCACGGTTGCGGACGGGATAAACGTCGATGTAGCAGCTGTCCACGGTCACTCTGCGCACTGGCCCCTCGCCATCAGCCGGAAAGCCTTCCCGATAATCAGTACCCATGAGAAACTTCCCGCCCGGCAACAATACCATCTCGTCTGTAGAGCCGGTGAAGACGCGCTGCCGCCCCTCGGACGCGGAGCGCGATTGAGCCAGCACTTCCCCGCGGTGTTTACTGGGAACACAGCAGGGCGCCGGCGGCTTCATAGTCTAGATTCCTCGGCTGCTGCGAAGCTGCGATTGCCTGCAGGCGCCACTTGAATTTGTGAACGGCTGAGAGCGTGTGCCAACGCAGTATCGATCGCACTCTGCCGGCGGCCTTCAAGAAGATTTAAAGCGAGCGAATGACGAATCTCTTCGAGAGGCTGTCTGCCGGCGGGCTTTCTACCAAGCACAGTAGCGATGTGCAGGCCAAATAGGGTACGGAAGATGGAGCTGTGCTCGCCTCTTTTTAAAGCGAAGACGACATCGTCGAACTCATCCACCATTTCGCCGCGTGCAATCCATCCCAGAGAACCTCCTGCTCCGCGGCAGTTTGAATAACGATCCGCCACCTTTGCAAACGGCTTCCCCGCCCCCAGTTCCACATCCGCAGCTTCTAATATCGCACGAGCTTCACACTCATCCTCTGGACGCTCGACGTTCCTGATGATGTGCGCGGCATGTATGCGTTCTGGTTGGCAAAAATTCTCCAGATTGGCGTGGTAAAAATGATCCACTTCCATACGTGTAGGGCGAAGCACATGTCTCGTCAGTCTTTCGCACAAACGCCTGATGAGCAATTCGGTCTTGAGCGATTGAAGGACTCCCGTTCCGCAGACTGTGTTGCTGGAACTGCCCCAACGTTGTCTACGCTCCTTCTCCACCTCTTCGTCGGAAACCTGAAATCCCTCCCGCAAGGCCATTTGACGAAGAACGACTCGGTGGAGAACGTGCTGCTCCGCTGCGTGCTGCAATATTTCAATCCCTTGCTGTGAGGTTGCGCCATGGGGATCGATCGTAGTGCCGCCAAGATGGCGAAATTCCTCAAAGAACAGGTCATCGCCAACATATTCTCCATTGATGATCAGAGCCACAGTTCACTCCGGCGAGCGGTATACGGGGACAAAGAAACTCCGTTCGTGCCTAGTATAGATTTACTCCGATATGGCAACCGTGACGAGCTTCCTCACGAGGGGCAAATCTAGAACAGACACTCAGACCGTGAGAGCCATCCGATTACTCGATCTCGCGGTTGCGTGCCTCCCGGCTACGCTCACGCTTATTCACGCGAGCCACCCAGACCGAATAGACGCATATCCAGAGTGCCGCGAACACAAAGAACCCATAGAAGTTCAGTCCAAAGCCACTCATGCGCTGTGCTCTTTCTGGCCGTAAGAACGCCCTCGCTTGAACCAATACAACAGCACCAATCCCAGCCCAATGATGAGCATCATGACCACGGTGGATAGTTGCCCTACAGTAGTCCATCTCTCAAACCAGACAGCTTTCCCATTCGGCCGAAACTGAAGGGTAAGCACCGAGGGCACAGCCGAAAGTTGGGTCGCGCCGTGCCTTACATCGTTCCACGTCTCCTTTGGAAAGGCGTCATAAAGAAGCGCCGTTCCTTCCGGCAGCTCGGTCTCCAGTTTTACCGCGCTTTCTCTCATCGATGGCACAGCCAGCGGCACCGGTAGCGGCACATGGCGCAGCCGCGACGTTGCTGTAACCTGATACTCGATGGTGTAGCTTTCCGCATCAACGTTGTGAGGTGGCGGAATCGGCACCAGCATCCCGCCTGCATTCGGCTCCTCGCTTGCATGTACATCAACCGCCTGCACCTTTAGGCCTTGAATCGTCTGCCCGGGATAAACAATGATGCGCACCGGCTGGTTACTCCGGGAATTCTGTGCCACCGTAAAGCTCGCCCGCACCGCTGCATGACGCTCATCTGCATACGCAATCTGTGCTTTGTAAGCACTCAACCGATCCGCTTGCGCCGCGTTCATCGGAACCGCACCCGCGCATGCCATCGCCGCAACGATCAGTAAACGAATATTGCTTCCGCCTCGCAGGCGCTCCCTAAAGTTTTTCATTTCCATTCGCTATGGCGACTGCCTGCTTGCGCCCGATCGTCTTTACTGTTAGAAGATAGGCCAACGCACTCACCACAATGCCCACCTCGGACGCATCGATCAGCGTTTTGTGGAGACCCGACCAAATGGTCCAGAAGAGGCATCCCGCCATGCCACCCAGCATCGCACTCACAACGCTGGCGGAAGCGCCGGTTTCTGTGTTCAACCCCAATAAAACCGGCACAAAAAAGAAGCTCGCGATGAAGCGCGTCTGCAGAACCACAAGCGACTGAACATCCGAAAGCCGACGCAGCGCAAATCCGATTGGCACTACGCTCAGCAGCACGATAGACGCCCGGTTCACGAAGAGCTTGGCTTTCTCTGTGGCCATCGGTCGCAGATATTTTCCAAAGATGTCATGCGATAAACCCGAGGACGCCACCAGCAGAATCGAATTCACATTCGACATAATGGCCGAAAGCAGGGCCACGAGAAATAACGATCCCACGAGGGGTGGCAGTACAGTAAGCGCCATCAGCGAACTGGCCTGGTCGGCATCCTGGATAGATGGAAACAATGCCCGCGTCATCACTCCCATGATCAGCACACAGCTCGCGATGATTGCCTGAAATAGGAAGCACACCCCAATCGCCTTTCTTACCGTAGCCTTGTCTCGCATGGAATTGAAGCGGACCATCTCATAAGGCGCCGCAGCGATGGATAGACCAAATGCCAATGAGTATCCAAATATCTGTGGTCCGCTATACCAGCTGCCAGTGAGGCGGGTATCGATACTATGCAGAAAGGTTCCAGCAATATGTAAGCTTCCAAAATCTGAGATTAGATTCGGAACAGCGAGCAACAAACCGGTTAGAACAATGATGATCTGCAGAAAATCTATGTAGGAACTCGATCGAACTCCGCCGAGGGTCGTGTAGAGTAACGTGCTCACACTAAGAATCGCCATCGCAACGATGGGTCGAATACCGAAGATTGACTCGAAAACCACCCCGCATGCTTGGTACTGCGCCACAAGCATGATCATGTAAACGGCAATAATGAATACAGCCGAGAGAAGCCGCGCAGACTCGCTCTTGAATCGCACTGCCAGAAAGTCGGGAATGGTCACCGCCCCGAACTCCCGTAGCTTCGGCCCTACTAGCACAGCTGAGATCAACCAGCCGGTCCATACGCCAAGCCATACCCACACCCAGCTCACGCCGGTCAGGTAATGGCGGCCTACCGTACCCACCATCGTACCGGCGCTGATTTGCGTTGCCGCCAGCACAGCGCCACCTGTCCACGGACCAATCGTCCGGCCCGCCGTCAAAAACTCATCTTCCGTCCTGATTTTTTTCAGCCCGCTGAAGCTGATAATGGCGATGCCACAGAAGTAGATCACAGCGACAATGATGAAATAACTCGGGATAGCTCCCATGACCTGCCTTCCATAGAGTGCCTGCTATGAACAAATTGGAAGTAACCGTACGGAGTCTTATCCGCGACCCTGAGATGCTGCACCCTGGTCTGTGTAAAGATGCCTGCTAATCCAGACCGCCCGCTTTGCTCTGAAACAGCTCTTTGCTCGCGGCTTCCATGCCTGCCGTGAGTGGACATATTACTGGCACACCAAGCGAGGACATATCATCGGCCAAGCCCATGAAGCCAAAGCTCATGCAAGCCAGCACGATGGCCTTTGCGCCTTCATCCACAAGCCGCTTTGCCGCGTTCATGCAACGCTCAACCACCGCGGCCCGGCTGCCGCTTACAGCCATCACCGCCATTGAAATCGCTTCCACCCCTATCAGCCGCTCTTCTACTTTCCCACCCCGCGCCACCCTGCGAATCAGAGGTATAGCGGATTCCGTTACCGTCACTGCGCCAAAACATCTTCCTTCAGCTGCTGCTCTTGCAAACGAGCTGCGCCCTGGTCCAATCACAGGGATAGCCACCGCCGTTTGCATCTCCGCAAGTCCTAGATCGCTGAAACATCCTAGAAGAATGCCGTCCACCCCTTCGTATTTCAGCTCCATCACACGGCGAAGAGCGTACGGCATCGCTTCTTCTTCGTCCTTCTCTGACTCGATCGTTAGCGGGCCCTCCTGAATATCGGTCACAGATACGTTCACCGCAGCAGGAGCAAGCTCTTGCAGCCATCTCTCGCGCCGGACCATCTCCTCTTTGCCATAGGACCGCTTCGAGATCTGTGCCGGAATCAGGTAGACCAGCCTCACGCTTTTCCTTTCTGAACTATGCAATGACTCCTGCGGTATTCCTGGCGGCCTCGAGCGAGCGCATGTCCACCTCAAACCGCGGATAGGTAAGCCGCTTCAATCTTCGTGTGCTCGCCGGCAGCTGCTCCCAAATGCTAGTACTTACCACTACCAGCGCATATTTTCCTGACTTCACCACAGCCGCAAGGCTTTCAATGCCGCTGATGGGGCGCACGATGAACTCCAACTGTCCCTTCCCGAAGGCCTCCTCGTAAGCGGAGGCAAAGGGCGTTTGGCCGTGTCGCTCGAATTCCTGATCCTCGGCCAGCAGAAGCACCTTTGATGCTTTCGGCAAAGCTCCGATCTGCTCAATTATGTCCGGTGTAAATCTAATGCTGATCGGCACCACCACAATACGTCGTTTGTTACCCCTGCTCTTCTCTAAGCCTTTCAACGCATCCAACCGGTAATAGTTCGCGATCACGACATACTCCTGCGAGTGGCTTAGCGCAATGACATTCTTCAACTCGTCGATCAATACGGGCCGAATCGGGATGCCCCATGTTCGTCCGATCTCAGCCGCGATGTGATGGCCCAGCATCTTACTCACATCTGCGTACAGGTAGCACACACGCTTGCGGTCCTCTTCGCGCGCTTGCTGCAGCAGCAGCTTGGCAAAGGAGTAACTGCTCATACGCAGGTGGCGGACACTGCTGAGGGTCTGCTTGATCAAGCTCTCGACTCGCTGCATCTTTTCCTGCGCAGGCTGACACCGGAGATACTGGCTCACACGGGCCCGCTTGCCATGGTGCATCTCGATAATGCCGCACTCCTGCAGTTCGAGATAGGCCTTATGGATCAGCGCCCTTCCCACTCCCGTCTCTTGCTCCAACTCACGAAGTGACGGAAGCGCATCTCCCGCCCTCAGTTCACCGAAGAGAAGTCCAATCTTGATTCGCTCCTTAATCTGAATGTAACTGGGGACCGAAGAATTGCTATCGACATGGATTTGCATTATGCATTCTCAGTGCTCTATCGCGATTGCGAGTATTCTACATAGAGTCTGACGATCTGCGCCCCACAAATAACTGCTCATCTTCTCCTACACAGCTCTAGGCCCACACACATTTAAGAACCCGCAGAATATTGCCTGAGATAACCTTCGCGATGTCAGCATCGGAATAGCCATGCGTAACTAGCCACCGCACTATGTTTGGGAAGGCTTCCGTTGGATTCTCCACTCCTTTCACATGTGATACCTTTTGGAATTCTGCTTTGCCATGTGCCGAGGCCAGCGAGAGCTCTGAAGCAAATACTTTGTGCAGTCCCACGTGGTCGCCAAACAGCGTGTCTGGGCCGAACGCCACATGGTCGATGCCTACCAGCTTCGCGATATATTCGAAATGTTCCATATAGGACTCTATCGAGTGCTCAGGATGTTTAGCGGTAAGCGTCGTATGTGGCGCCGCTTCTATACCGATCACTCCACCCTTCGCCGCACATGCTTCGATGACATTGTCCGGCTTCATACGGGGACTGTCCCACAATGCTCGCGCACCAACGTGGGTGATGAAGATCGGATGCTCACTGACTTCGATCGTATCCAGCGAAGTCTGGTCGCCTGAATGGGAGACATCGACCGCCATTCCCAGCTTATTCATGCGCTGTACTGCCTTCCGGCCGAACTCCGTCAGGCCGCCATCCCGCTTCTCCTTCAACCCCGCACCCAGCTGGTTGCCTTCGCTATAAGCTATCCCACTCATCCGAATGCCAAAGCCGTACAGGACATCCAGTCTGTCCAGCTCGTTTTCAATGGCTGTCGCCGCCTCGAGCGCTCCGACAAAGGCAATGCGGCCGGTCTCTTTGGCAGAATAAAGGTCTGCAACGGTTTCGGCACGGAACACCATCTTCTGGTGCGCAATATCGCTGAAACGGATGCCTATGTCGTGGAGAACATCGCCCCACTTCCAGCCGGCACGGCTCGTGATCATCGCAGTGCCATTCATGAAGTTGTCAAATACCACATCCAGCCCGGAGAGCGAGAGCCCTTCATAGCCGGTCCAGTCTCGTCCGTGTCGCCTGAATTCGAAGATCTCCGTCACATCATCCGGCGTGATGAATGCATGGTCATGCAGCGAGATCACCATCTCACGGTTTAGAATTTCGTCGAGGCGCTTTTCTTCCTCTTTGGTAGTGGGCACGGTGTATGCTTCGACTCGTCCGATCTCCTTGGCCAGGCGAAATGGCTTGTAATCCACTCCAGATTCGAGGTATTGGAACGAGCGATACCCATCATAATTTTTAACTTTCAAGCAGCCTCCTGCCCTCTCAGCTCATCGTTCTAACGTAAATAACTATTAAAGAACTTCTCCATGCGGGTATATGCATCGACATAGTTGGCGGGGTTATGAATGCCATGCATTTCATCGGGATAATGGAAGAACTCAAATTTCTTGTTTGCCTTCTTCAGCGCATCCGTCAGTTCCAGCACCTGGGTATATGGTGCGCGACGATCCAGCTCGCCATGTTCTATCAGCAGCGGTGTGGTAATCGGCTGCAAAAAATTAATCGTCGAATCCGCCCGGTATAGCTCCGGATTCTCCAGTGGAGTGTAGTTATTAAAGCCGGTCACCAGGAATATCTTTCCAAGCCGATCTGCATCCTTGTAGGCTGCAACCCAATCATAGATGCCATAGAACGGGGCTGCCGCCTGGAACTTCGAAGAGTCCCGGGTCACCGCGGCCATGGTCATAATCCCACCGTAGCTGCCGCCGTAAATCCCCACTTTGCTGTTAGAGTCAGCCCGCGAGCGCAGGTAGTCAGAGGCTGCAACTGCGTCCCAGCCCTGTCCGCGGGTCCAATCACCCACTGACAGCAACTGAAAAGGACGGCCATATCCCGAACTGCCGCGATACTCAATCGCGAGCACGGAGTATCCCTTCGAAGCCATGTATTGTTCAAGGCCATGGAAGCCGTTGCCATAGGCATTGCTCCCGCCACCATGAACAGATACGAGCCCTGGGTATTTCTTATGGCTTCCGGCGTTTTCCGGCTTATACAGATAGCCGTGGATATACAAGCCGTCCTTCGCTCTGAAGGACAGCTCCACAGGTGGCTTCATGCCGGCAAAGTGCGTGGCCCAGTGGGTCAGTTGTTTGGGTTCGCCGCCGATCATCGGTAAGACATACAGATCACCCGGCGAGGTGGAGCTCGCCCTTACAAATGCGGCCGCATTGCCATTCGGCGCAATATCGAGCGCGGGAATGGCCCCCTCGAGGTACGTCATTTGCGTCGCAACATGCGACCCGTCGGCCCCTACCGTCCAGAGGTTGGTGTTGCCCCGGCTCAGGTTGCGGTAATAAAGCGTCGTACTATCCGGCGACCAGTAGACATGCGCTGCCATCTCAAAATCGCTGACGTACTGCTCTGTCGGAATCTCCCGCAGCTTGTGCCCAGCCATTTCGAGGACGTACAGCTCGGACATATCCTCAAACCAGTACTCAGAATTCCGCACCGCATTGAAAGCAATGGCCGTTCCACTCGGCGCCCAAACTGGATCACCCATCAGGCATATGCCGGTGGTAATTTTCTCGAGACCGCTACCATCGTTGCCAATCACCCAGAGTTCATCGTTGTAGTAGCTGCTCCTGCCGGACACAAAGGCGATCTGTTTTCCATCGGGGGACCAGGTTGGGGCCCAACGCAGCTCGTCCCACTCATTGGTCTGCTGGGTGAGCTGCCGCGGAGTCTGTCCACCCGCCGCCGCCACTACATACACGTCCTGATACTTCGCCTTGTCTGAGATGAACGCGATCTGCTTCCCATCCGGCGACCACCGGATGCTGTGCTTGCCGCTCTTCTCGTGGGTAACCTCGGTCGGCGTGCCCCCCTGCCCGCTCACCACCCAGATATCCTGCTGCCCTCCCTGCGCCCTCAGAAATGCAAGCTGCTTGCCGTCCGGAGACCATTGCGGCGAACTCTCCGCCCCGGCTCCCTCCACCAACTGCTTCGGCTCTCCGCCCCCGATGCCGATCACCCAGATCTTCGCAGCCCCAGAGTGGTTCGAGACAAACGCAATCCTCTCCCCGTCCGGTGAAAACGCCACTTCCCCGATCCGGCTCGCCTGCGTAATCGCCCCCAGCGTCAGATCCTCTCCCTTCTGCCCCTCTAACCCACGCACCAACCCCATCACCAGCACTGCCCATACTGCCCACGTCCATCTCAACTTCATTGCACACCGCCTGGCACGGTCTGTGCCGCTGCCTTGGGCTGCTTGAGATATTTATCGAACCACTGCTCCATCCGTGTATAAGCGACCACGTAGTTCGCGGGGTTCCTTATGCCGTGCTGCTCGTCCGGGAAAGTAAAGTACTCGTATGTTTTATGGTAGCGATCAAGCGCGCTCACCAGCTCCTTTGACTGTGCAAAGGGAGCCCGCCGATCCAGTGCTCCATGCTCAATGAGCAACGGCGTTGTGATCTTATCTACGAAATTGATGGTGGAGTTCATGCGGTAGAGCTCCGGATTTTCATCCGGCTTATAGCCCTTCATTCCCATCACCACCCAGAAGCGCATTAAGCGATCGCCATCTTTGTATGCGTTCGTCCAGTCATAGATGCCGTAGAACGGGGCCGCCGCCTGAAACTTCGAAGAGTCCCGGGTCACCGCCGCCATGGTCATAATGCCGCCGTAGCTGCCGCCATAGATTCCCACCATGCCCGAACAGTAGTCGAGCGATCGCAGATAATCCGCAGCAGCAACAGCATCCCATCCCTGCTCTGAGGCCCACTTGCCCCAACTCTCCAATTGGAACTGACGTCCGTAGCCAGAGCTACCCCGATACTCAATCGCCAGCACGATGTAACCTTTGTTGGCTAGGTATTGCTCCAGCCCGTGAAAGCCGTCAGCAAAGGCGTTGTTACCACCGCCGTGCACTGAGACCAGAGCCGGGTACTTCTTGCCGGGCTCGATCGCAGGTTTATAGAGATAGGCCGGTATGTAGAGGCCGTCCTTGCTACGGTAGCCAACGCGTACAGGAGGAAGAACATCGTTATATATCTTTGCCCAGTGCGTTAGCTGAACCTCTTCGCCGCCGGCCGTTGAAATCAGCGCAAGCTCGCCCGGGCTCGTCTGCTTCGATCGCACCAGCGCGATGCGGCCTCCTCTTGGGGCAATGCTGATTGCGCTCACCACGCCCTCGCCGTTGGTAACCTGCGTCGCAACCCCGTTGCCCTCTACATTGACCGCCCAGATGTTGGAGTCTCCGCGTACGTTGTAACGAAAATAAAGCGTACGGCTGTCCGGCCCCCAATCCATGTGGATCATGCCGTTCAGATCGGTTACATACTGATCCATGTAGAGCTTCCGCGTCTCACGGCTGGGCATCTCCACCAAATAGATGTCAGACGCATCGTCGAACCAGAACTCCTCGCGCCTGACCGCATTCATCGCAATGTATTTCCCATCGGGAGACCACTGCGGATCTGTCATCACAGTAATGCCACTCGTCAGCTTCTCCGGTGCTCGGCCATCCAGACTCACCAGCCACAGATCATCGGAAAAGTAGTCGCTGTGGGCCGACACAAAGGCGATCTGTTTTCCATCGGGGGACCAGGTTGGGGCCCAACGCAGCTCGTCCCACTCATTGGTCTGCTGGGTGAGCTGCCGCGGAGTCTGTCCACCCGCCGCCGCCACTACATACACGTCCTGATACTTCGCCTTGTCTGAGATAAACGCGATCTGCTTCCCATCCGGCGACCAGCGGATGCTGTGCTTGCCGCTCTTCTCGTGGGTAACCTCGGTCGGCATGCCCCCCTGCGCGCTCACCACCCAGATATCCTGCGTCCGCAGAAATGCGAGCTGCTTGCCGTCCGGAGACCATTGCGGCGAACTCTCCGCTCCGGCTCCTTCCACCAGCTGCTTCGGCTCTCCGCCCCCGACGCCGATCACCCAGATCTTCTGAGCCCCAGAGTGGTTCGAGACAAACGCAATCCTCTCCCCGTCCGGTGAAAACGCCACCTCCCCGATCCGGCTCGCCTGCGTAATCGCCCCCAGCGTCAGATCCTCTCCCTTCTGCCCCTCTAACCCACGCACCAATCCCATCACCAGCACTGCCCATACTGCAATATGGCGGACCAAGCTGCGTCTCTGCATCCTTCACCCCCAATAAAGGAATGCTGGAGATGTGTGGTGATTCCACAGATCTCCAGGCCTGTGTCGATTAGAAATAAAGCTTCAGGGCAAATTGGATCTGTCGTGAATTACCTACGGTGGAGAAGATCTCGCCGAACAGCGGTGAGGAGATGGAATTGTTTGGATTACTTAAATTTGCATGGTTCAGCACATTGAAGAACTCTCCCCGGAATTCCAAGCTAGATCCTTCTATGAGGTTGAATGTACGATGAAGACCCACATCGACGTTGGTGAGTATCGGTCCATTGAAGGAGTTGCGCGATAGCGGCGTACCACCACTCGCCGCCAAGTAGTGTCCCACCACTTGCGATTGTGGCAGCAGGAACTGCGTCTTTCGCCCGGCGGGGTTGTAGATCGCATTCAAAGTACCGCCAATCTGCGTCGCTCTATCCGTTGCGTTTCCGTCTCTGTTTGTGTCTGTACCAGTCACAATCGAGAAGGGCAGCCCACTGCGCGTGGAGACAATCGAGGAAATCGCCCAGCCTCCTGCGATTGCTGAAGCCATGCGAGAGCTGGCGAAAGCGTGACCTGCACCGATCGGAAGCCGGTAATCCAGGTTCGCGACAAAGATATGGCGGATATCGGAGTCCATCCGGCCACGGTCTACCAGGAAGTTGAACAAGTTGGTTGGCGTGGCACCGGGCTCAACCAGTCCTATATTCCTGCTGAAGGTGTAGGAGCCTTGGAGGGTGAGTCCATGCCCCTGCCGGTGGTTAAACTCCACCTGGAGCGCGTTATAGTGCGAGTTGCCAATACCCTCGGTGAGTGTAATCGTCTGGAACGTCCCATTGGGACGTGTTCCAGCGTAGGCACCCCCCCGGTTTGGCTGCGTCGCTACGTTGTAATGCGTCGTGTGCGCCCCCGCGTAGGCCACTTGCAGGTAGCCATTCTTCTCCACCTTCACTTGCATATTTACGTTGTAGTTCTGTACGGAGATGGGATCGTTTGCAGGATCATATGCAGAGACGTTTTTCTTCGTCGTCAAGAAGTTCTGCGGATTCGCGGAGGTTCCAAAAGGCTGCCCCGTAAGACTCGTCGGAATCGAGAAGGGTGGATTGCCCGTGCCTGTGTTGAAGTTGTAAAGATCGGGACGCTCGTAGTAAACACCATAGGCTCCCCGCCACGACACATTCCCCGATCCGGGTTGCCATGCAATCCCTACGCGCGGCTGCCATTCATTTTTATTGATTCGCGCATAGTTAAGGCCGTGGACGGATGGAGCCAGTGTTACGTCCGTGATGTCGGTGATGCGGGAGTCAGCAAGGATCTTGCCCGAGGAGTTCAGTTGATACAGGTTTGATTGGATGCCTTTCGCTTCACTGGGAATTGTGTTTAGCTCATAGCGCAATCCGTAATCCAAGGTGAGGTTTTTGCGCAGCTGGAAGGTGTTCTGTACGAATCCCCCGAAGAGAGAGAACCGTATATACCGGCGCGAGGAATTAAGCGGATTGAGATTAAAGGTCTGTGTCTGCTGAAAATAATTTCCTGTCGTAAGGCCGGTCGTGTTGGTGTCAAACGGCGCGCCGAATCCTAGAAACGTCGTGGCGGCTCTCGGCGTATCTGCTCCCGAGTTATTCACCTGGTAGCGGAAAGCATTGAATCCAATCTTGATGGTCAACCGGCCTTTGGTGGCGCTAAGGGTGTCATTGTATTGAAATACGTTCGACACACGACCCTGTGGAATCGAGGTCAGAATGCCCAGGCTTGTAATTCCTGTGCCCGACGCCGTCAGGTAAGGCAAGCCGTTTGCATCGGCCGCACTTTTCGAATAGCCGAGTGTCGTAACTGTATCTGACGGCGTGTCCCAAGTTGTGCTCAAGCCCGAGCGGTTGTAGGTGATACGCGCTTCGTTCACCATTTGTGGAGACAGGATGTGGGTCCACGTAACCTGTGGCACGACCGCACGGAAGCTGAATCCGTCATTTCCCCCCGGCAACCCTGTGCTCAGAATTACGCCTGGCGTGCCGACCGCATTATTGAATACTATGCGGCTGGTGACCGTGTCCTTCGCCGTCCAGTTGCTGTCCTGGTGAATAATAAAGCTGTCGCGGTCCACACCTTGATTCTGGGTTGTGTGGACGGGTGCCACCAGAGCCGTCGGCGAATAGCCCGCATCCGGCGCGGGATAGAAATTCGCGAAGAGCTGCTGTAGATGCCCATGTGCGGCATCGTTCGGCAGATGGCTGATCAGAAAGGGAGTCGGCACGACGGGAACCGCCGTGACGAGAAGTCTTTGCCGGTAGCCTTCATATGACCCAAAGACGAAGTGCTTATCTCTCTGGATAGGGCCGCCCGCCACTGCGCCAAACTGATTCAGCTTGAAGGGCAATTTTCGCGTGTCGAAGTAGTTCTCCGCATCCAGCACATCGTTGCGCAAAAACTCCCAGAGAGTTCCATGGAGTTGGTTGGTGCCGGACTTTGTCACCACGTTCACATGCGCACCTGCCACCGTGCCGAATTCCGCTCCAGCTGCGCCCGTAATCACGCGAAACTCGGCAATCGCGTCCGGAGGCACCCCGGTACCTATCAGGGCTTTGTTGATCAATGACCCCGGCACGGAAATATCGTTGTAGTCCCCGCCATCGATGGTTATATCGTTATAGAAGTCGTCGGCACCGCCAGCGAACCCGCCATCGTTACGCGTCGCGCTGGTCCGGCCGCCGCTCGTGCTGATTACTGGCGTGACACCCGGCTCGATGCTAATCAAGTCTGTAAAGGAGCGGCCGTTCAAAGGCAGATCGCTCACCTTCTGTGCTGACACCAGTCCACCCAAAGTTGCATCCTGCGTGTTCAGCACCTCGGCTTGCGCGCTTACAGTGATCGATTGCGTCTCTCCGCCCGCTGCCAGCTTTAAATTCACAACCGAGGTATTCTGCACCGTCACTTCAACGTTGCCCTTCCCATCGGCGTATCCCTGTTTTTGCGCTAGCAGTGTAAACGTGCCGATCGGAACATTCAGGAGGTCGTACTCGCCTGTGCCGTTCGTCGTCACCGTGCGTGTTTCGTCTGTACCGACATTATGCAGGGTCACACTCACCCCGGGCACGACCGCTCCCGCCGAGTCCGTGATCGTGCCGGAGACCCTGCCAGTCACGGATGCTTGGCCCCAAGCCGAAGATGGATGCAGCGAAATGACCCAAACCACCCAACAACAGAGACGGAGAAGCCGACTAACAGCAGTCTTTGACATGCAAGTAACCCCACAGAGATGGATTGAACTTAGTGACCTGAACTGCCCCAATCACGAACAGCACGTGAGGGGAGCGTCGTCACGGTCTCTTCACAGAGACACGACGCCCAATCGGCGTGCCGCGCAGGACAACATGGTCACTGCATAATGTTGGTGGGTACCTGTAAAGCGATCGACTGTCATAACTGCATGACAGTTGTTTACATACCAATATGCCAGCCGGGGATGTCCGTCAACAGTTTTTTGGAAAAAAACGCGCTTTACGGTCAAGCCAGCAGCACTCCCCCTGAAAACTGTCTGCTATAAATGACAGATACCGTCGAGCTCAGATAGCGCGCTCACGGGCGATCCGTAGCAATCTGAAAACACGTTAGCCCAACATAAGCCAATTCCGGAGCAATCGCTTTGAATCAGAATCTGGATCGTCTTCTCGAGACCGTAACCATCGAGGCGCCGTGGGACCTGGTCACCGCCTTCTCCACTTTGCCACGATGGAAACCTGAGGACGTGAATGCCGCAGGTGACCTCATAGCCGAGCGACTCATGTCACGCGGCGTACCGGTCACTGTTCACGAGCCGGAGCTCTATCTTTCCATTCCTTATGAGGCGAGCGTATCTACCGGCATCGGCGATCTGAGAGCCAAGACACCCTCATATAGCACGTCGGTCCCCCACGGTGTCACTGGGCAACTTGTCTACGTGCCTGCGGCTCAATCCAAATCCATAAACAATCTATTCGCAGCCAACCTTGCCGATGGCGCACCTAAGGATCTGGTGGGCAAAATCGCTGTTACCGAGGGATATGGCATTCCGCAGAAAATAACCGCGCTTGAGAATGCAGGCGCCCTGGCTATCATTACGATCAATCCCGGTGCCGACATTCACTGGGCTATCTGCACTTCGATCTGGGGCTCACCCGGCCTGAGCGACCTTGCCGCCAAGCCCAAAATTCCAGTCGTCTCAGTCAGTCACCCCGACGGTGACACGCTCATCGAGCTGGCCCAGCGCGGCGAAGTTGCCTTCGTCAAGACCCGTCTTGACGAAGGCTGGTTCATGCAGAAGGTCCTGGTTGCAGAGATTCCTGGCACCAGCCAATCCGATGACTTCGTTCTTCTCCACGGTCATTACGACAGTTGGGACGTTGGCGTGGGAGACAACGCCACCGGCGACGCCACTCTGCTTGAAATCGCCAACGTGCTGTGGAACAATCGCGCGAATCTCGAGCGCTCCGTTCGCATCGCATGGTGGCCCGGTCACTCGACTGGCCGCTACGCTGGCAGCACTTGGTATGCCGATACCTTCGCCCTCGATCTCAGCGAGAACTGCGTCGCGCATATCAATTGCGATAGCCCCGGCTGCCGTCGCGCTACAGAGTTCCGCGATCTCGCTTGGACACCCGAGACTGCCTCTTTCGCTCAGGGTGTCATTCGCGAAGTCACGGGCCTGTCCAGCGCTGGCGGCAGGGCGCCCCGTGCTGGTGACTGGTCGTTCAATAACATCGGCCTCAGTGGATTCTTCATGCTTAGTTCCACCATGCCTGAGAGTTTGGCCGAGGAGCTTCACTACTACGCTGTAGGCGGCTGCGGCGGCAACATCGCCTGGCACACGGAAAACGACACTCTGGAAATCGCGGACCGCGACAGCATGCTGCGCGACATTAAGGTTTATCTTGCCGCTGTGTGGGGAATTGCCAACGCCGATATCCTTCCGTTTGATTGGCGCGCCACTACTGCCTCGTTCGAAGCCGCGCTGCAAGGCTTTCAAGATGCCGTTCAATCCAGCTTTTCCTTCCGGCCTGCACTCGCAGCACTCCACGAGCTAAGAAACGCCCTCGACACCTTCTATCTGAACGTCCAATCTGGATCGATTCCAGCTGCAACGGCTAACGGAATCATAAAACGCCTTGCAAGAATCCTCGTTCCCCTCGACCACTCCCGTGAGCCGCGCTTCTCGCATGACCCTGCATTGCCACGCCCAGCGATTCCAGTCCTGAGCCTCGCCAGTTCGCTTTCGCACCTGCCGCCTGAGCAGCTTAAATTCGCATTTGTCGAGCTCACACGCAACCAGAACCGCGTCGTTGATGCATTGCAGTCTGCAACCGCACTCACCCAGTCCGCCATGCATGCCACCTAACATCCTGCTATGCGCTTTACGCATGCCGGCTGCGCCGCCCTATCGCTCAGAGCTTCGAGCGCAGGATGGCAATGGTCCCATCAGCCCTCGACACGAAGAGCACCCTCAAAGACGTCTGTCGCCGCAGCGATTCTTCCAGCTGCTTGCAGAGTCATCGTTCATGCGCCTTTCGGTCTTGCAGGCGATGAAGCAGTTCTTGCGATGCCCAGAGGCGCCCCGTACGCCTCATCTTGCGTGATGCGCTTAGTGTGGGGCGACCCAGGCCTGGTAACTGTTGACGAGGAACTGCCCGCCGAGCGCTAGTAGCCAGAGCCACAGCGCGACACGCAATGGCCGGCGCGGGATGGAACCGCTTACCAGCGTTCCACTAACTGCTCCGAAGAGGCCTCCCGCAATAAGCCGCATCAACAGTTGCGGATTCGAGGCGTGCGAGAACCAGTGTGCGCCGCTGCCGATGAGGGACATCAGGAAGCCGAAAGCAATGTCGGTGCCGACGACCTGAGTAGGCAGTAATGGAGTAAGACCGAGAAGCGCCGCGCTGCCTAGCGCTCCTGCCCCTGCAGAAGAGAAGCCGACCTCGGCACCTACTGGCAGCATCAACCAGGGCAGCAGAGAGCTACGGTCAGCAGTATGGGCGTTCTGCTGCACAGGCCGGAAGGAATAAAGAATCTGCCAGCTCGCCGTGCATACAAGAACCGTACCGAGTATCGTGTTCACAAGGGTCTGCGATCCCGCAGTAACGAGGTGCTTCAAGCCTAACGAACCGATGAGGACGCCAGGTGCTCCACCGAGAAGCATGTAGCCGAGAGGACGCCAGGCGACCTGGCGCCGGAAGATTTGTGCCGGCACCAGCACCAGTTTGATCGCAGCCGAAAACATCAGCCCGATGCCGACTGCCGTCGCAGCGGGGACGTGCAGAAATAGCACCAGGAGTGGCACGGTGATTGTGCCGGCGCCCACCCCGGTGAGCGCGATGAACAAGGCGATAACGAATCCAATGACGTACTGCACCGGTTGCCTCAGTTCTGTGAGCGGCCCTGCTCGTCTTACTCTGCTGGCGCTGCTTCGATGTGGATTCCGCATTCGACTTTGCGGCCAGCCCAGCGGCCAGAGCGCGGATCGTTCGGATCGAGCGGGAGCGTGGTGCAGGGCTCGCACCCGATCGAGGAGTAGCCTTGCTCATAAAGCGGTAGCAGCGGGATTGCGAGCTTTTCGCAGGCGTACCAGACGTCGCGCGTCGACCATGAAGCCAGTGGTGCGAGCTTGAGAACCTGGAGTCCGCCTGGCAGTGTGAAAGGCGCCGCTTCCTCCAGCGCTGCGCGACTCTTCGCCTGTTCGCGCCTCATGCCGGTGAGCCATACGCGATAGCTGCCGACTGCCTTGAACAGCGGCTCGACCTTGCGCAGCTTGCAGCACTGGTTTGGCTCGGATTGATAGAGAAGCCCGTGCTCTGCTTCCTGTTCTGGGACCGTCTTCTCCGGGAGCAGATTAATGAGGTTGAGCTGCCACTCGCGCGCGATGCGGTCACGATAGGCGTAAGTCTCCGCAAAGTGGTAACCGGTGTCGAGAAACAGAACCGGGATTCGCGCATCGATGTCGAGCGCGAGCTTCGTGAGCAGCACATCTTCTGCCTGGAAGCTGCATGTAATGCACGCGTCGTGGTCGCCGGGTAGCTCACGGGCAAGTGTTGCACGCACCTGGTCTAGCTTCGCGTCTACCTGTGTTGTGATTTCTAACGGGCTCATCGAGAACCTGCCTTTCCTTGAGAGGTGATGCCGGCACGCGCCAGCAGTTGATGAATGGCAGAAATTGCTCCGTCCCAGTCATTCGCACCGACCGTGACCTGCTGCCCACCCACGCGCGCTGTGAGCGATGTTTCCTTTGTCTGCGTGACAGCAAGCGCAAGCAAGCCAGCCTGTGCGATCCATTCAGCCTGGTCAGCCTGTGAGCTGCGGAGTGTTACTGCTCCGGTTGCAAACAACGAACGCTCAATGCGGTCGATGAGCCCGGACGGTCCACTCAGCGCGAGTATGCCGCCGCGGTGCCCCCAGCGCGCGCTCCTCTCCTCGGCGGTTACCGCTCCCGGGGCGGAGGCACTTTCCGGAGCCGCTTCGCGGCTAAGCCCCTCAGTGACCATGCCCGCCGCGACAGTGCTGTTGGTCTCAGGGTCGATCAGGATGAAAGCGCCCGTGCTGCGGTTATCTGCGTAGCGATCAAGAGCGATGGGACGCAGCAGCTTGAGGCTTGCAAGGCCGATACCATTCATCTCAAGCGTCTCCGCGGGCTCATGTCTCAGCGTACTGATATTGGTGCGATGCTCGAGCGCTGGAATGACCACGGGTACGGTTTGACTTGTGTGTTTGAGCAGATAGCGGCGGGTGCGCTCAAGTGGCCGAGAGTCCATCCAGACTAGCGCTGCCTTGCAGCCGTGAGCAATGGTCGCGGGAGCGTCCGTGGACACGAGCAGATCGCCGCGGCTAATGTCGAGTTCCGGGCTTAACACCAGCGTCACTGAGAGAGGAGCGTGCGCCTCATGGAGGTCTCCGTCATACGTCACAATGCGGGTGACCTGTGCGTTTCGACCAGAAGGGAGCACGGTGATTCGGTCTCCGGGGCGTACTGTTCCCGAGGCGATCTGGCCCGCAAAGCCGCGAAAACTTCCATCTGGCCGCAGTACACGCTGAACAGGAAACCGGAACGGCGTGTTGCGCGTGTCCGTAGAAGAGGGCAGCGACTCCAATAACTCCAGCAGAGAGGGTCCGGTGTACCAGGGCATCGCCTTCGAGCGATGGACGACGTTGTCGCCGGCGAGCGCGCTGACCGGCACAAAAAGGGACTCGGTAGGGCTACCCGTATCGGCAGCTATCTGTGCCAGCAGACCGCTGAACTCGCGCTCGATTGCACGGAAGGCGCCTTCATCGTAGCCGATTAAGTCCATCTTATTAACAGCCACGAGAATGTGCCGCACGCCTAGCAATGAGGCAATGTAAGCATGGCGACGCGACTGCAGCAGCACACCTTTGCGCGCGTCGATGAGCACGACAGCTGCATCGGCAGTCGAGGCGCCGGTCGCCATGTTGCGCGTGTACTGTTCGTGCCCCGGTGTGTCAGCAATGATGAACTTGCGCCGCGCGGTAGAAAAATAGCGATATGCGACATCGATCGTGATGCCCTGCTCCCGCTCCGCACGCAAACCATCGGTCAGTAAGGCAAAGTCGATCTGCCCGGGCGCAGTGGTGCCTTTGCCTTCGATCGATCGCACCTGGTCTTCGTAGACGCTCTGCGTGTCGTAGAGCAGGCGTCCAATGAGTGTCGATTTTCCGTCGTCGACGCTGCCGGCCGTTGAGAAGCGGAGCAGGTTCTTTTTGCGCTCCTGCGCAAGGAACTCGGCGATTGAGAAGGCGGGGCCTTGCGGAAGCGCTTCACCGGGCATTCAGAAGTAGCCCTCCCGCTTTTTGATCTCCATCGAGCCTTCCTGATCATGATCAATGGCCCGGTTGGCACGTTCTGAAGAGCGAAAGGAGAGGAGCTCGGCGATGATGGAGGGGACGGTGTCTGCGTCGGAGCGAATTGCCCCCGTGCACGGGCTGCAGCCAAGCGAGCGCAGACGCGATTTAACCAGTTGCGGCTGCTCGCCGAGGCGCGCAACAAAGGCCTGCTCGACGGGAAGCAGCGCGTCGCCGCGCACATACATCGGGCGCTTCTTTGCGTAATACAGATCGATCACCGGGATTTGCTCCTCGTGGATGTACTGCCAGACGTCCATCTCCGTCCAGTTCGAGAGGGGGAAGACGCGGATACTCTCGCCAGGGTGGACGCGCGCATTGTAGAGGTTCCACAACTCGGGACGTTGGTTCTTCGGGTCCCACTGGCCGGCGGCGTCGCGAAAGGAGTAGATGCGCTCCTTGGCGCGTGACTTCTCTTCGTCGCGACGAGCTCCGCCGAAAGCCGCGTCAAACCCGTAATGTTTCAGCGCGTCGAGCAGCGCTTGCGTCTTCAGCAAGCCGCAACAACGCTTGGTATCAAGCGCGATCGGATTTGTGCCGGCGGCGATTGCAGATTCGTTGCGCCAGACGAGTAGCTCTGCCCTGACCGAGCGGGCCATCTCGTCGCGAAAGGTGAGCATCTCGGCGAACTTGAAGCCGGTATCAACGTGTAACAGCGGGAATGGGATCGGTGCCGGATAAAAGGCCTTTTGCGCGAGCCGCAGCATTACGGAGGAGTCTTTGCCGATCGAGTAGAGCATGACCGGCTTCTCGAACTCGGACGCGACTTCGCGCAGGATGTGAATGCTCTCGGCCTCGAGCAGGCGTAGATGGCTGAGGCGGGACAGCGCGTTAGCGCTCGCGGAAGATGTGTCATAGAATAGCTCGCTCTCGATGATCGGCATGCAAACCTCGTTGAGTAAAAGGTAATGCTGAAGACCGGAGCGATAGGATGGGACACCCGGCAGTTCAGCTACGGGTGTGTCTTCTGATGTGATTGCGGAGAGAAATCAGAGACTACATACACCCATCGAAGATGATCGACGGGCTACAACAGAAGCGGCTTTTGGAAGCGCTCACCATTCGAACGATGCTAGCAGACCATCGACGCCGACACAAGTCCGAGCTGCCCTGATAATGGCTTTGCTGCGGCTTCTATGTCTCGTCTACTCGCCAGAACGGCGAACGATACGTAACTCTTCGCGTTGCCGCTCTAGAATATGCCCACGTCGGTTAATGCAACAGGGCCTCATTTAGGTTCACCCTGTGGTCAGGTGTCCTGCCCGGCGCTATCACGAATTGACATGTCAATCTCCGATACGCAGCGGCAAGAATAATTCTTTGTTTCCGCGACAGAGGTTCGCCGCAGAGATTGCGGAGGCAGCCGTCTGAACAGCCTCAGAAATCATCGGATATTCATCTCGTTGTGTATCGCGGCGGGTAGCGGACGTGCGATCAATACAAGGGTACCTAAACCGTGCCCCGCGCAGCTTCCGCTCACTGTTCCCCCAGGGCGGCGGAGGCGCACACCCTCAATTTCAGAGATAAGCCTCTCTTTTTGGAGAACCTGTATGACGCTACGCATGAATTCCATTGCCGCCGCCAGCTTGGCCGCGTTGATGGTGATGCAGCCCGCGCTCCCGGCCTTTGCGCAGGAGTCGACCCCCCACCAGCAGCTCATCCAGAAATACAAGCTCAGCTCCGACAATGCGCCAGCCGCGTTGTCGCAGTCCCAGATCGAGAAGCTGATCCACCAGAAGGTGAAGTATGTCTTCGTGCTGTACCAGGAGAACCGCTCGTTCGACTCGTACTTCGGCACGTATCCCGGTGCGGAGGGTCTGTACAGCCATCCGGAGAGCCAGACGCCGGGCTACTATCAGGAGATCCTAAACGTGGACGGCACGCGGGGCATGATCCACCCCTTCCGCATCGGTCCGAATGAGCACGCCGCCGACACGGACGATATCGATCACTCCCATCCGCGAATTGTCGCGAAGATGGACGTGGCGGGGAACGGGCTGCCAAAGATGGACCAGTTCGCCTATGTAGAGCAGCAGAAGTACCTGATCAACCCGGCTTCGAACCCGCTGCAGGCCCGGCAGTATGGCGAGCTGGCTATGGCGTATGAGGATTGCGATACGGTTCCACTGCTCTGGCAATACGCCAACAAGTTCGTGCTCTTCGATCACATTTTCCAGCAGTTCACCGGGCCGTCCACGCCGGGCAATCTGGCGATCATCGGGGCGCAGGCGGGCGAGACGCAGTTGGTGAAGCATCCGGAGCAGGCGTATGCCGGCAACGGCGCCTCCGGGCCGGGCGTGCCGGTGTTGAACGATGCGAACCCGCTGTGGGGATCGCAGAAGGATCCCGAGGGCACGGGGACGCTGGTCCCGTACAACCCTGGCGACTATAAGAGCACTACGGTGCCGCAGTACAACCAGGGGTACGCCACGCTTCCGCTGACGATGAAGGGCGGCGAGCTGGCGACTGTGGCCAAAGCTGACCGCGATCCGGATGGCGATCTGGAGGATGTGCGCGACGATGTTGAGTTGATCAGCGCGCAAGGCAAGCAGACGGTGCCTTTTGGCTGGTTTGAGGAGGGCTACGACCGCGAGTCCACCGACCAGGGTCCGCTGACGGCAGATGGCAGCCATGCCTCTTACGTCACGCATCACAACGGTCCGCAGTACTTCGGCTACATCGCCAACAATCCGCAGATGGCGAACCAGTTGCACGGGCTGGGGGACTTCTTCTCGGCAGTCGACAACAAGTCGCTCCCGGTGGAGGGTGGAGTCTTTTTCGTAAAGGGTGGATTTCAGAACATCCTGGGATTGAAGCCGACGTTTAACGACGCCAAGGTGCAGACGAACTTCCTGGGCGATGACGACCATCCGGCCTACTCGGACGCGCAGATCAGCGAGGCGCTGGTGGCAGAGTCGATCAACAAGATCGCCGCAAGCCCTTACTGGAAAGACAGCGCAATTATCGTGACCTGGGACGACTCGGAGGGAGACTACGACCATGTGCCGCCACCGGTGCAGTCCAAGGGCCCGGATGGGTCGTTGATCACGGATGGTCCGCGGGTTCCACTCATGGTGATTTCGCCGTACTCGAAGACGAACTTCATCTCCCACCAGCCGGGGAACCACTCGTCGGTAGTCAAGTTCATCGACACTGTCTTTGGATTGACACCGCTGGCGCTGCTGCCGGATGAGTCCATCGCGCGGTTGATTGGCGAGGAGACCTACGGGCAGAAGAACCTGGGTCCGCAGGATGCGCTCACACCGGATATCTCCAACCTGCTGAATGCCTTCAGTGTGCCGCGGCTGAAGGGTGAAGCGGAAACACTGCCAGCTTCCTATGCCACGGTGGACGAGGGGCTGATCCGTAAGCTGCCAGATACGACGGGCTATGGTTGCTCCACACTGGGCATTGTGACGACGGACCGCCGCAAGGGTATCAAGAACGAGATCCCAAGCGACTTCAATCCGCGTCCCAGCACCGACCCCAGTTCGTACACACCACCTGCGGCGACTACTGCCGCAAGCGGTGCTGCCGCGATCACAACTCCGGCAGCCCAGTAAACTCCAGCAGTACGCGAATGGAGGCCAGCCGCTCCCCAGAGCGGCTGGCCTTTTTGCTTACGGACGCAATTCTTTCGTGCATGGAGAAAAAAATGCAGTCCCTCCGCTGCATTGCGCCATGTGGCGCAACGCAGGTCGGAATGACAGCGTATGGTATTGACGCCTGTGGCGGCAGCTCCGGTTGGGATGACAGTGTGGAGTGAAGCGATTCGATTGCGGCCGGGATACTCTAGGGAGGATTCTGAGGAGAGAGTGGATGAGGCGAGGTTTACGAGAGCAGTTTGCGGTAGCGCTGCTGGTACTGGTAAGTGGAGTGTCAGTGTTGGCGCAGGACAAGCCGGCCGATGACTACGTCAAGGAGCACTACACGAAGTACGAGTACCGCATTCCGATGCGCGATGGCGTGCACCTGTTCACCTCGGTGTATGTGCCGAAGGATCCAGCGCAGCCGTATCCCATTCTGATGGACCGGACGCCGTACTCGGTCGCACCCTATGGAGCGGATGAGTACAAGAAGAAGGTCGGACCTTCCGATGAGTTCGAGAAGGCCGGCTACATCTTCGTCTACCAGGATGTGCGCGGTCGCTACCTGTCCGAGGGAGCATTCGTCGAGATGCATCCGCACATCGATCACAAGACATCACCGAAGGATGTGGACGATAGCTCGGATACCTACGACACCGTCGAGTACCTGCTGAAGCATGTGCCGAACAACAACGGCAAGGTGGGCATCTGGGGCATCTCGTATCCTGGCTTTTACACCTCGGCCAGCATCATCGATTCGCATCCGGCAATCAAGGCGGCCAGCCCACAGGCACCGATGACGAACCTCTTCCTGGGGGACGATGGCTACCACGGGGGCGCGTTTATGCTGGCGGCGAACTTCGGGTTCTATAGCTCATTCACGCCGATGGCCGAGCCGGCCAAGCCTCCGAAGGTGCATGTGCCGTTCGACATGGGGACTCCGGATGGGTATGCGTTCTACCTGAAGGCGACACCCACTTCCCTGCTGGATACGGCGGTACTGCGCGGGAGCAATCCGCTATTTACGGATCAACTGAACCATGACACGTATGACGGGTACTGGAAAGCGCGCGACCTATCGCAGCACATGTTTAACGTGCACTGTGCGGTGATGACGGTGGGCGGCTGGTACGACGCCGAAGATCTGTTGGGGCCGTGGCGGACGTATCGCGCGATCGAGAAGAACAATCCGGAGACGCCGAATACCATTGTCGAGGGGCCATGGGTGCATGGCGGATGGGCGGCCACGGACGGCGACCGCCTGGGTGACGTGAGCTTCAACTCGAAGACGGGCGAGTACTTCCGCCGGAACATTCAGTTCCCTTTCTTTGAGCATTACCTGAAGGGCAAGGGCGAGGCGCCGCCCGAGGCGTACATGTTCGAGACGGGCACGAATGTGTGGAGAAAGTATCCCAGCTGGCCGCCGCCCGGCGTGCAACCGAAGATGCTTTACTTTCACGCAAATGGGAGACTATCGTTTGAAGCGCCGAGCGAGAGCGGCGCGGCTGCGGTGGATACGTACGTGAGCGATCCAGCGCGACCAGTGCCGTTTGTGGACTACACGACGGACACAGTGCCGCAGCGCTATATGGTCGACGACCAGCGCTTCGCCGCGCGCAGACCGGATGTGCTGGTCTACCAGACGGAGCCGCTGGCCGAGGATGTGACCATCGCCGGGCCGATCTCACCCAAGCTGAAGATTGTGTCATCGGGGACGGATTCGGATTTTGTGGTGAAGCTGATCGATGTGTATCCGGAGGACTACCCGGATGCACCGGACGCGACGACTGGCAACAAGCGCATTCTGGGTGTGCCGCCGCTGCACATGGGTGGGTATCAGCAACTGTTACGTGGTGAGCCGATGCGGGCGAAGTTCCGTGGCAGCTGGGAGAAGCCGGAGGCGCTGACGCCGGGCAAGGTGACGGAGCTGGACTTCGAGATGCCGGACCTGGACCACACCTTCCGCCGGGGACACCGCATCATGGTGCAGGTGCAGAGCTCGTGGTTTCCGCTGACGGACCGGAACCCGCAGACGTTTACGGACATTCCGCATGCGAAGCCGGAGCAGTTTCAGAAGGCGACGGAGCAGGTGTACCGGAGCCGGGCCGAGGCGTCGGGGGTTGAGGTGATGGTGCCGCCGCAGCCGTAATCAGGGTTCAGGGTTCAGGGTTCAGGGTTCAGGGTTCAGGGTTCAGGGTTCAGGGAGTTGGATGGCTTGGTGGCCCGTTGACTGAGCCAAGCTACGGCGGCGCAGACGAGCAGTGAGCTGGCTATGGCGAAGAGGCCGCTGGCATAGCTTTGCGTGGCTTGGCGTAGCCACCCCATGGCAAAGGATCCGACGAAGCCACCGAGATTACCGAGCGAGTTGATCAACGCAATGCCGCCGGCAGCTGCGGAGCCTTCGAGACGGCGCGAGGCCATCGTCCAGAAGACTGGCATGCCGGCGAAGACTCCGCCGGCACCCATAGCGAATCCGACGGTCGCGAGCACGATCTCGTGGGAGAAGCCGGCCAGCGCGATCCCTGCGGCCGAGACGACCATGGCCAGGATCAGGTGCCAGAGCCGCTCGCCTGTGCGGTCCGAGTTGCGGCTCCAAAACCACATCATGAGCGCGCCTATGGCGTACGGAAGGGCCGTAGACCAGCCGGTAAGGCGGACGCTGAGTCCCAGGTTTGCGAGGATTTTGGGAATCCAGAAGCCTAGGCCGTAGAGGCCAAGCATGAGCCCGAAATAGACGAAGCTCAGAAGCAGCACAACGGGGCTCACCAGCGCAGCTTGCAGCCCAAAGTGATGCGGCGGCTGGGATTTCCGTTCGCGCTCGAGCGATCGCGCGATCTCCTCCCTTTCGCCGCTCGTCAGAAAGCTGGCCTTCTCCGGGCCATCAGGCAAGGCAAACAAGACGACTAAGCCAAGCAGGATGGCTGGGATACCTTCCAGGATGAAGAGCCACTGCCAGCCGGCGAGGCCTAACTTCCCGTCCAACTCCAAAAGATACGAAGAGAGCGGCGAGCCAATGACGCTGGAGAGCGGAATGGCGAGGATGAAGAGCGCGTTGAGGCGGGTGCGCTCCGCGGAGGGAAGCCAGTAGGTGAGGTACAGGATAATGCCGGGGAAGAAGCCGGCCTCGGCCACGCCGAGCAGAAAGCGCAGCGAGAGATACGAGGCCGGGCCGCGCACCAGCGCCATGCACACGGCAACGATGCCCCAGGAGATCATGATGCGGGCGATCCAGCGGCGCGCGCCCACGCGCTGGAGGATGAGGTTGCTGGGGACCTCCAGCAGCAGGTAGCCGAAAAAGAAGATGCCGGAGCCGAGGCCGAAAAGACGCGGGCCAATGCCCAGGTCGCGGTTCATGGTGAGCGCGGCAAAGCTAAGATTGACGCGGTCCAGGTAGGCGATGAAGTAGAGCAGCATCAGGAAGGGCGCGAGACGGCGGGCGAGCTTGCGGAAGAGCTGCTCCCGGGCGGAGTCCTGCTGGGATGAGTGGGGCATAGCGTGTTTTTGAGCTCCGCAGATTGCGGGATGAACCGCTGTCTGAGACGCTGTCATTGTTTGTATACAGATGGATTGGTATACAGCAAGGGCGGGATCGATATGACCCGCCCGATTCGCGGGTATCCGGCTGGTTGTGCCAGAATTCGAGAGTAACGCGGGACGAGAGGGCGCTGGAGCTTCTCTGCGTGCGTTGCTGCTCAACGGCAACGCAATGAGCTCACAACAAAAATTGAGGATCGGCGATGAACGATAACGAAAAGAGCACGATGCCGCCGGGCTCGCAGGGCGAGGTGGAGGCGAATGTACGGCGCATCGTTGAGATGGAGGAGGCCTATGAGGAAGAGCTCCCGCCACTCCAGCGCGCGATGGAGGCGGTGGGCGGTTTCGCCGGCACTGGATACTTCCTAATGCTGAACGTTTCGCTGCTGGCGGTCTGGATTCTTCTGAACACCAGCCCGGCCTCTCCCACCGGAAAGTTCGATCCGTACCCGTTTGGTTTGCTGAGCATTGTTCTGACCGTGGAGGCGGTGCTGATGACAACCTTCGTGCTGAGCAAGCAGACCCGTATGCAGCGTCGTTCGGAGCACCGAAACCACCTGAACCTGCAGATCGATCTGCTGGCCGAAAAGGAGATCACGAAAATTCTGCAGCTCCAAGTTCTGATCTGCGCACGGCTCGGGATCAAAGAGGCGGCGGCGGACGAAGAGGTGCAGGAGATGCAAGAGATCACCTCTCTCGACCATATGGCGGAGCATGTCCGAGAGAACCTGCCACCGTCTTGAGGGCCGCCGCTGGCGATTGCGCAGAAAGCTGGAGCGGTTTTCCTGTAGGCATATACCGGAGTCACGGAAGAGCACGCGGCTTTTCCGTCAAGAAGAGCCGCACTGCACAAACGTCAGGTGGTGCATAGCAACAGGAAAACCGCTCTAGACAGCCCTGGAGTGCCGGGGTTAGGATGCTGGCGCCATAAGATCGGGAGTGAGAGGAGCCCCAGAGCTCGCCGCTCCCGATCCGTTCTCATAGACGCTTTACTCGAGAGTCCGCCAATGATGCCGAAAGCCGATCGCGTTCCTCGCATCCGTGTGCCTGCATTCAGTTCTGAATGGATCTTTGGCGCTCGTCTGCTCTCTGTCTTGCTGCTCGTGGTGGCGGCTGCTTCCTCCGGCCTGCTGGCCCAGACATCGCCGATACCGGCGGGGCATGCGCGCATCCACTACTACCGGCCAGATGGAAGCTACGCGAGCTGGAGTCTCTATCCATTCTTTGCGACGACAGACCCGACGGGCAGCTTCTGTAACAGCGAGGATCACACTTCCGGCAATGACAGTTATGGCGTGTACTACGATGTGGGTGTGAACCCGTCACTGGACAACGGGCAGCTTGGGTTCATCATTCACAATTGCAGCACGGGCGTGAAGGACCCGGGGCCGGACCAGCACCTGCAGGTCAACCAGTACAACGAGGGCTGGGTGATCTCAGGCGATGCGACGGTCTACACCACGCTTCCGACTCCCGCGCAGTTGCTGAACTCGGTTTTTGGCAAAGAGCAGGCGTATTGGCTGGACCGCACGCGCGTGCTGGTGCGACCAGAGTACTTCCAGAGCGGCTGGACTTATGCTGTAAACACGAGCCCGACGGGCGGCCTGCACGTGACCGACACCGGCGTGACAGGTGGAACGCAAATTGCTCTTACGCAGGGTGGCAGCCTGACTGCGGACGAGCTGGCGCGGTGTCCGCAGCTGGCGAAGTACGCGGTTCTGCAGATGCCGGCATCCGTGCCGCTGTCGACGTTGAAGCAGGCACTCAAGGGGCAGGTTGCGCTTTCAGCCGTGGCTGCGGATGGCACGCTGAAGTATGCGACTGGGCTGCAGACGCCGGGGGTGCTGGACGATCTGTTTTATTACGGGGGCAGGTTGGGCGTGGTCTTTCATCATCCGCGGGAGCGGCAGTGGTTCGACTGGAGCGATGACGACAATGCGGCGGTGAAGCTGAAGCTCTGGGCACCGACGGCGCAAGGCGTTTCGGTGCAGATCTTCAATCACGCGATGGACGCAACGCCATCGCAGACGATTGCGATGCACGAGCACAGAGGCGTGTGGGTGGCGCGCGGCGATGAGGACTGGCGCGATAAGTATTACCTCTTCAGCGTGCAGGTATATGTTCCGGCTGACAAGGCAGTGGAGACGAACCTGACCAGCGATCCGTACTCCATTGACTTAGCGCTGAATGGGACGAAGAGCCGCATCACCGATCTCGAGTCCGCGGAGGCCAAGCCGATCGGCTGGGATTTCCTGCCCACTCCCAATCTGCGCAGCGTAAGTGACCTGAGCATCTATGAGCTGCACGTGCGCGACTTCAGCATCGGAGACTCGACGGTGCCGGAGAGAGATCGCGGAACCTATGATGCGTTTGACGACCTGAGTTCGGATGGCATGCGGCACCTGCGGTCGTTGGCCGCCTCCGGAATGAAGGCGGTGCACATTTTACCGAGCTTCCACTTCGCCAGCATCAACGAAGACAAGTCGACCTGGAAAACGACCGGCGACCTGTCGCAGTTCCCTCCTGCGAGCGACCAGCAGCAGGCGGCGGTGACAACGATTCAGAGCAGTGATGGTTACAATTGGGGTTACGACCCGGTGCACTATATGGCGCCCGAAGGCAGTTATGCAGTGAATCCGGACGACCGAGTGCGGGAGTATCGCACCATGGTCAAGGGGCTGCATGTTTCGGGACTGCGCGTGATTCAGGATGTGGTCTTTAACCACACCAATGCGGCGGGAGAGGGGCCGAACTCAAATCTGGACGAGGTGGTGCCGGGCTACTATCACCGGCTGGATAGCGACGGTGGACTGCTGACCGGGTCGTGCTGCCCGGATACAGCCAGCGAACACCGCATGATGGAAAAGCTGATGATCGACACGCTCGTGCTGAACGCGCGCGAGTACAAGGTCGACGGCTTCCGCTTTGACATTCTGAGCTTCCACTTCGTCTACAACCTGCAGCATATCCAGCAGGCGCTGGCTGCGCTGACGCCGGAGAAGGATGGCGTGGATGGGTCAAGAATTTATCTGTACGGCGAGGGCTTCAACTTCGGCGACACCGCCAACAGCCAGATCGGGCCGAATGCGAGCCAGGTGAACCTCTATGGCAACGGGATTGGCACCTTCAACGACCGTATCCGCGATGGCGTGCGCGGCGGCAGTCCGTTTACGGATGAGCGGGTGCAGGGATTTGCAACCGGACTGGCTACAGATTCGAGTGACTACACCAACGGAAACACCGGGCAGACCGACCAGGTGAATACGCTACTGCAGTATGCGGACTGGATCCGCGTCGGGCTGACGGGCGATCTGCGCGATTACACATTTACCGACCGGACCGGCGCAACGGTGAAGGGGTCGCAGGTGGACTACAACGGGCAGCCAACCGGTTACACGGCCAGTCCAGTGGAGGCGGTGAACTACTGCTCGGTCCATGACAATCAAGACCTGTTCGACGCGGTACAGTTGAAGTCGAGCTTCGGCGATGACATTGCCACTCGTGAGCGGCGGCAGGTGCTGGCGATGAGCCTGATCGCGCTGGCGCAGGGCGTGCCGTTCTTCCAGGCGGGCGATGACCTGCTGCGGTCGAAAGACATGGACCAGAACAGCTACGATTCCGGGGACTGGTTCAACAAGATCGACTGGAGCGGCAGGACGGCAAATTGGGGCATTGGGCTGCCGCTGGCGAGCCAGAACATGGCGCAGTGGCCCCTAATGCAGCCGCTGCTCTCGAACCCGGCGTACACGCCGCTGCCGGCAAATATCGCAGCGAGCGCGGCTGCCTTCCGGGAGTTGATGGCGATCCGGTATAGCTCGGGATTGTTCCGCATGCGGAGCTTCGATGAGGTGCAGCGGAACCTACAGTTCCTGAACACCGGGCAGCGGCAGACGCCGGGGCTGATCGTGATGAAGCTCGACGCAAACGGCGGCCAATACGGCAGGTTCAAGCATCTGCTCGTCGTCTTCAACGCGACCCACGCGACAGCGAATTTTACCGACGCACGGCTCCAGGGTTTGCAGCTGCAGTTACATCCAGTGCAGGGGCGGTCTGCGGATCCGGTAGTGCGGGGCGCTTCCTTTGACGGCAGAACGGGAACCGCAACGGTGCCGGCGCTAACAACCGCCGTTTTCGTGAGTGAGACGGAGTAGCGGAGCGGCCGGAATTGCCGGGGAGCAGGGGCGCGAGAGATCGCGACCCTTTTTTGAGCGCGTAAACAATTGGGGCTGAGAATATCTAGCTTTCGGGTTAGATGTAAGCGGAACGCCACACCTTTGTCATTCCATCGCCGTACTTAAAAAAGAAACGGCAAAGCCACACTATGATGGGTTCTAGTGAGGGTCCGCATGCGTCGTCTCTTCCAATCGTTTCTCGTCATCGTGAGCTGCATTTTTTTGGGCTTGCTTGCCGCATGTGGCAGCTCTAGCAGCCCGGATTTCTCCTTAGCAAGTAGCGCGGTCACCGTGAGCCTGGCGACGGGAGCGACCGCGACTGTGAACGTGAGCGCAAACGCGACCTCCGGAACGGGTAGCCCGATAAGCGTGACCCTTGAGGGATTGCCGGCCGGAGTGACCGCATCACCGGCAACCCTCAGTATTCCGATCGGCTCTTCCCAGACCGTGACGCTCACGGCTACCTCCGGCGCGACCCAAGGAACTGCGACGGTTACGTTGACCGGCATCCTCGGCTCGAAGAGCCATACCGCCTCGTTCATGCTGGCCGTGGCGCCGCCCGCGCCCCCGCCTGACTTCTCCTTGTCTGTGATTCCAGCGACTCTCTCCTTCGCGGCTGGCGCCACGAGCGCACCAGTGACCGTGACTGCGACCGCAGCAAATAGATTTGCAGGCTCTGTTGCGGTGACGTTTGCGGGCTTACCAGCCGGAGTGACTGTATCCCCGTCCACGCTGACCCTGACACCCGGAACCGCGCAGAACGTGACCTTCACAGCGCCCGCAACGGTCGGCGCTGAAGCGAGCACTGTGATCTTTACCGGCACTTCAGGGTCATTGAGTCACACGGGATCGTTGGCACTGAACGTCACAGCAGCGCAGCCACCGCCCGCGATGGACTACACGGTCACGGTCGCGCCCACGGCTTTGACATTGACGGCGGGCGCTCCGGCGCAGAACGTCACGGTGGCAACGGCTGCGGTGGGCGGCTTCAGCGGGAATATAACCTTTACCATAACTGGCTTGCCGAATGGGATCACGGCCACTCCGGCTAACTTCATCCTCGCACCTGGCACGCCGCAGAACGTGGCGCTGACGGCTGCGAATGGAGCTACGGTCGGTGCATCCACGGTTATGTTTGCGGGGAGCTCAGGATCACTGAATCACGCGGCAACACTGGCGCTGACGGTTGCGGCAAAGACAACGGATGTCACGACGTATCACTATGACAATTTGCGCACGGGTCTAAATGCGAACGAGACGCTGCTGACATTAGCGAACGTTAACGCGGCAAGCTTTGGCAAGCTCGGCTTTGACCAGGTGGACGGCAAGGTGGATGCGCAGCCGCTGTATCTATCTGGTGTTACGGTCGCTGGCACTGTGCACAATGTTCTCTACGTCGCGACGCAGCACGACAGTGTTTTCGCGTTCGATGCGGACAGTGGAGCGCAACTGTGGCAGAGCTCCATCCTGGGCGCCAACGAGATGACGAGCGACGACCATAATTGCAACCAGATCACGCCGGAGATTGGCATTACCGCAACACCGGTGATCGATCGCAAGCAAGGAGCCAACGGGACACTCTTTGTTGCCGGTATGAGCAAAGATGCTGGTGGCGCTTACCATCAGCGGCTCCATGCACTCGACCTTACGACGGGCAAGGAGCAAGCGGGTAGCCCGACGGAGGTATCGGCGAAGTATCCAGGAACGGGCGCCACCAGCCAGAATGGAATGAACATTTTCAACCCGGGCGTGTATGCAGAGCGCGTAGGGCTGTTGTTGATGAACGGAACGATCTATACGGGATGGACATCCCACTGCGACCAGCCCAATTACACCGGTTGGATCATGGCCTATAGCGAATCGACACTGCAGCAGACACAGGTGCTGAACCTGACACCAAATGGCAGCGATGGTTCAGTCTGGATGAGCGGGCAAGGCCTGGCTGCGGACAACAGCGGCAACATCTACTTGCTCGATGCCAACGGCACATTTGACACGGCACTCGATGCCAATGGCTTCCCGGTCAACAAGGACTACGGCAACACCTTCCTGAAGCTCTCAACGGCGAACAATTCGCTTGCCGTGGCGGATTACTTCGAGCCAAGCAATGGTGTAGCGGAATCGGCTGTCGACCAGGATCTGGGCTCGGGTGGAGAGCTACTGCTGCCCGACCTTCCAGGAGCGAATGGCGCGACGCTGCATTTGGCCGTTGGTGCGGGTAAAGATACAAACATCTACTTCTTCAACCGCGACAACCTCGGCAAATTCAGCCCGACACAAAACAACGTGGCAGCAGAGTTGATCGGCGCACTGGCCCAAGGGGCGTGGTCCTCTCCGGCTTACTTCAACAACACCATCTTCTACGGCGGCCGGGCGGATACGCTGAAGTCCTTCCAGGTAGTTAATGCACAAGGGGCAGTGGCGCCGGCACTCACCGGGCACTCGGCTGCCGTGTATCCCTATCCGGGTACCACGCCAACAGTAAGCGCGAATGGCACGCAAAGCGGGATCGTCTGGGCAGTTGAGGATAGTCTGACGGCACCGGGGGTGCTGCATGCATACGACGCTACCGATCTAACTAAGGAGCTCTACAACAGCAACCAGGCTGCAAGCGGGCGCGATAGCTTTGGGAACGGGAACAAGTTCATCACGCCGGTTATCGTCAACGGAAAGGTCTACGTGGGCACGCAGAACGGAGTGGCGGTCTTTGGCGAGTTGCACTAAAGCATTTCTCCTGTTGCTATATATGCGCCGAGTTGCTCTCAACGTGGCCTTTCTTTAGGAAGGGCCACACAAATATATGCTCGCCGGGCTACACCTACAGGAGAAATGCTTTGAGCGTTAGAACAGCCGCTATTGCTGCAAGCGAGATGCCGAAAATCGGGAGTACGCCTTTCGCCGTTCTGGCACATGGCGCAACCGATCGTACAATCAGAGCCTATGGAACTCTCAGCAGCGGAACGCGCAAAGCGCATCAAGCTCATCATCTTTGACGTAGACGGGGTTTTGACCGACGGCGGTATCTGGATCTTTCCCACGCATGAAGGGGCGAGATCCACAGACGAGCATGCGAAAGAGATGGAGGGCAAAGGCGGGTATGCCATTCACTCGGCGACGATGATCGAGGCAAAGGGCTTTAACGCGCAGGATGGCGCGGGGATTTCACTGGCGCGCCTGGGCGGGATGAAATGCGGGATCATAACCAAGCGCATCTCGGAGACGGTGGCATTGCGCGCGCGCGACCTGAAGTTGGAATACGTGTACATGGGACAGGCATTCAAGATGAAGGCAGTGCGCGAGATCATGCAAAAAGAAAAGATCACGCTCGAAGAGATTGCGTACGTGGGCGATGACGTGATCGACCTGCCAGTGATGCGCGAGTGCGGCTTTGCTGTTGCAGTGGCGAATGCGCGGAAGCAGGTGAAGGCGGCCGCGCATTACGTAACACCAAGTGAGGGTGGGCATGGCGCGGGACGAGATGCCGTGGATTTCATTCTTGAAGCGAAGGGCCTGCTGAGCGAATGCATTGAAAAGTACATCGACGAGCGCAACCCGATTGCGAAGTCGATGGACATCGGTCAGGGGAATGCATAGGGCAGTTTCTAGCCACAAAAGCGAATAGCCCAAGCTGCTGTTAAGATAGCGAGCCGGCAACGAGAGCGCGTCTGAGCTAGGGACGATCTCGCGCTCCGCTGTGGCAGGCGCATACAACGATAGCTGTACTTCTGTAGATACATAGTGAATTCCGCCCTGCTGTTCCGCTTTTTAGCTTGAGAGTACTTACGGCGGTACTGATGCATAGACGATTACATTAGGACATGCAGTCCAAAGGCCCAGATGACCAAAAACTCTCAGGCAGGAACTGACTTATCTGAAAATAATTCAATCAAAGTTGTTCCGCATTTCCCGGTCATGCTACGGTGAGTTGAGGCGAAGAGATGGAGAACTCAGAGTTGACGAAGTTGCAGCTAGTCGCGCTGGTGATGATGGTGCTCATGGCCATCCCGGTGATCGTGGCGTCCACTCACCAGGTTACTGGGATGCTGAATACTTCCTAGAACACGGTCAGCTCCCTGCTGCAATTGATGGGAAACCCAAGCAACAACCTCATCCAAACCGTACTCGTGCTTCAAATCGGTAAAAAGGAAAGGCCTCTCTCCGCGCATTTTCTTGGCATCGCGGTCCATCACAGCGAGCGAAGCCCCGACCTGTTCCGCCAGATCAATTTTGTTGATGACAAGCAGGCTTGACCGGACAATGCCCGGACCACCCTTGCGCGGGATCTTGTCGCCACCAGCGACGTCGATGACATAGATCCACTCGTCGACAAGTTCGGGACTGAAGGCGGCGGCGAGATTGTCCCCACCGCTCTCCACGAAAATCAATTCGAGGCTCTGATGGGTCTTTTCGAGTTCGTCAATCGCTTCCAGGTTCATCGATGCGTCTTCACGAATCGCGGCGTGAGGACATCCGCCCGTCTCCACACCGCGTATGCGAGAAGCATCCAACGTTCCTTGATGGATGAGAAACTGGGCGTCCTCGAGAGTATAGATGTCGTTGGTGACGACAGCGAGGTCGGTGCTATTCTTGAGGCGTCGGCTGAGCGCATCTACAAGCGCAGTCTTTCCCGACCCTACCGGACCCGCAATGCCAATGCGATACGCACGATTTCTGAGAGTTTCAGTCATACACTTCTCTCTTTCACTTAGAAAAGGAAATAGCGTTGTGCCATAGGTAGGTGCGTGGCAGGCTCGCAGGTTAGAAGCTCACCGTCTGCACGCACTTCATACGTTTCGGGATCTACTTCAATACTCGGTATTGCGGCATTGTGAATCATATCCAACTTGCCAACCGCACGGCAGCCTTCTACCGGGAGCAGCTTCTTTTTGAGGCCAAGTGACGTCAATGAATTCTCCGTGATAGCTAGTTGCGAAGTGAAGAGCACGCTGGTCGAAGCCGGCGCGGCGCCAAAAGAGCCGAACATCGGACGGTAGAGCACTGGTTGCGGAGTGGGAATTGACGCGTTCGCGTCACCCATCACGCTCCAGGCAATGAGGCCGCCTTTCACAATCATCTCCGGCTTCACACCAAAGAATGCGGGTTTCCACAGCACCAGATCGGCAAGTTTTCCAGCCTCGATGGAACCGACCTCCTTCGCGATGCCGTGGGTGCGCGCGGGATTAATTGTGTATTTGGAAACATATCGCTTGATGCGATGATTATCGTTGCGTGCCGAGTCCTCAGGGAGGGCCCCACGCTGGACCTTCATCTTGTGCGCGGTTTGCCAAGCCCTGAGGACCACCTCTCCAACACGGCCCATGGCTTGCGAGTCGCTCGAGATCATCGAGAAGACTCCCAGATCGTGAAGGATGTCCTCCGCTGCAATCGTCTCAGGGCGAATGCGGCTCTCGGCAAAGGCCACATCCTCTGGCACCAGTGGATTGAGGTGATGGCAGACCATAAGCATGTCCAGATGCTCGGCGATCGTGTTTACCGTAAACGGGCGCGTCGGATTGGTCGACGATGGGAGCACGTTGGGAAGTGCGGCGATGCGAATGATATCAGGCGCATGACCACCGCCGGCCCCCTCTGTGTGATAGGTATGGATAGTGCGACCCGCGATGGCAGCAATGGTGTCCTCAACGAACCCTGCCTCATTGATCGTGTCAGTGTGAATTGCGACCTGCACGTCAAAACGGTCGGCCACGCGCAAACAGGTATCGATCGCCGCTGGAGTCGTTCCCCAATCTTCATGCAATTTAAGGCCACATGCACCCGCGTAGACCTGTTCTTCAAGTGGCCCGGGCTGTCCGGCATTACCTTTTCCAAGAAATCCAAAGTTGATCGGCCAGCTTTCAGCGGCTTCAAACATGCGCGCAAGGTTCCACGCCCCGGGCGTGCAGGTCGTCGCACAGGTTCCAGTCGCAGGACCGGTGCCCCCACCGATCATTGTTGTCACGCCATTGGATAGCGCTTCGAAGACTTGCTGCGGCGCAATAAAGTGGATGTGGCTGTCGATAGCCCCGGCAGTGACAATTAAATTCTCCCCGGCAATAACTTCTGTGGACGCGCCGACAACTAGCTCCGGATCGACTCCCTCCATCGTGGCCGGATTACCCGCTTTCCCTACCTTCACAATCCGTCCGTCGCGAACTCCGATGTCTCCCTTCACAATGCCCCAATGATCCACGATCAGGGCATTCGTGATTACCAGATCAAGAGCACTCAATTGCGCTTGGCCTTGATTTAGGATTACTTTGCGCAATGCACTGGAGCTCTGGCCCATACCGTCGCGGATCGTCTTTCCACCCCCGAAAACGATCTCGTCCCCGTAGACAGTAAAATCACGTTCCACTTCCAGAATGAGATTGGTATCAGCCAATCGTACCCGGTCCCCCGTGGTTGGACCGTACAAGTCGACATAGGTACGCCGAGGAATGGACTGACTCATGCCTGCCTTCCCCAAAGATCATCCATGAGCTTTCCGTTGACAAGACCACGATGCCCAAAGACTTCGCGTGTACCACCAAATGCGACGAGTTGCACCTGTTTCTCATCTCCAGGCTCGATGCGTATCGCCATACCGGAGGGGATGTCGAGCCGCATCCCGTAAGCTGCATTCCGGTCGAACTCCAGAGCACGGTTCACCTCGAAAAAGTGAAAGTGGCTTCCGACTTGAATTGGCCGATCACCCATATTACGCACCACGAGAAGCGCGGTGCGCCTTTCAACATTGATCTCTATGTTGTCTGCGGATAGCAAATATTCGCCCACTTTCATCGCTTTATCTCACTCCCAAGCGGCTTGTGTCTACTGAATCGGATCATGCAACGTCACCAGCTTTGTCCCGTCAGGGAATGTTGCCTCCACCTGGACTTCATGGATCATGCCGGCGACCCCATCCATCAAGTCTTCGCGGTGCAAGATGTTGCTTCCCAAGGCCATGATCTCCGTCACCCTCTTGCCATCTCGCGCGGCCTCCAGTACCTCTGCCGTGAGGATAGCCACTGCTTCCGGATAGTTAAGTCTGAGTCCACGGGCCTGGCGCCGACGCGCCACATCCGCGGCGACATAAATCAACAAACGCTCTTGCTCGCGTGGTGTCAGATGCAACGGGCCACCCCCATAACTAGTAAGTCTTGCGTGGAGCTACCGCAACACCAGCACATAGCTGCCTCTTGGCTACGCTCCACAAAGAGTGGAGCAGACAGGGAATCTTGACTGGTGAACTTAGGAGGCCGCGCACCAAAACACCGTAAGCCGGCAGGGTGCTCACTCCCCACATTGAGTCTTGTTTCTCTCCTTCCCGGTCTTGGTCAAAAATGATCGGCGCCAAATTCTCTTCCAAGCTGGCAATCTCGAATGATGTACTCCCGATCCGCAGGGCGACAAACGTGACCAGATAAGTGTACGAACCAAAACGCGACGGCTTAAAGGGTGAGCAGCGCTGCGGTTCAACGAGGAGACGGTCATTCAAAACAGGCCTGCCCAGGGCTGTAATTTCGGTTACGAGCCGCAACCGCTCGTATTGGAATAACTCACCGGCCGCTGCCCGCCCTGGAGCAACCGTCTCCCAGTAGAACAGGGTGGCACCCTCTTCAAGAGAGAATGCCGTTCGCTGTAAGACACGAGCTTGTCGGAACGGGATCAGCGCGTCTGGCAGGTACTCGAGAATGGCACCCTGTCCAAGTTGAAACTCAGAAATGAGGGTAGCATCCGGAGTGTGGGAACGAGGACGATAGATACGCGTCGCTCCCGTGGTTGTAATCTGCGCTTCAGAGCCGCGGCAAAGTTTGACAGACAGCTTTAAAGAATCTCCTCCAAAGACGCCACCGGATGTGTTGTTCAAATGCACCAGGCTCTCGCCTGTCCCCTGCGTGAAGCCGCGAACCACCTTCCACGGCGGATCCTGCCGCAGGCAGCGGAAAGCGGTCGCTTCCGCTTTACGAACGAACTCAACAGAAAGCTCTGCGTTCATAGTTGCTAACTGATGAACAGCCGTGTCGCAAGTTGAGGGTGTCGCATGGATGCAATTTCAAGCATCGGTTGGAGGCTCCAGAGGTTCTCGAGTCGTACTTTTGCAGCCTCGTCGACTGCCTGCACAATCTTCGGTTTAAGCGCCCACAACAGTCCCATCGCTGCCGATTGCCCAAAGGGTAACAGGCGTTGGCAGGCAGAAATGGCGCTAAACAAGGTCTGGTGTAAATAAGCAGCTGTGGCCTGTTTAGGTTCGACTGCGAGAGCACCGCTTACCAGGCCAAAGGCTGTTGCCAAATGTGCATCACCCCGGAGGGAGATCTTCGGATCCTTGATCAGCATAGACGCGAGCGCTAAAAACCTCCTTCCAAGCTGCAGGCTTGCTTCTCTGCTCTCGCGTGCGACTTTGAATGACGTAAGTTCCCTATTGAGCTTGGTCCACCCGTCCTCGCACTTCGCGGAATGAGCCCAAAGACAGAACGCCGCTTCCAGACCACCCACTCCATTAAGCCAGTCGGCAAAAAAAGAGAACAGGTCGGCTTCCGCGAGCCCAGCTTCCACGGTGAGCGTCTCAATACCAAAACTATGCGCCATCGCCCCGATGGGCAATGCGCTATCTGCGAGGTGCAACAGTTGCAGCCATGCAAGATTGCTTGCATAAGGTTTCGGATTGTCGACAAACTTAGGTTCCATATCGATGTGAGCTCTCAAGGAAGGCCATCCCTGGGCTTGCGTGTACCTTCCGCGCGTAATTAACTAGTTGTTTAATAGCTCTTTCATACCCGGCTCCGGAGTGAGAAGGATACCGCATGTCGCAACGGTGATGAGTAGACCCACGACCACAAAAACAGGAGTAAAGCTTCCCGTAATTTGCGATGTCCAGCCGATAAGCCAGAGAGAGATTGCTCCGCCAACCGCTCCCAAGCTTCCCACCACTCCGGCGACGGCTGCCGGCTTTTTCGGACTCAGCTCTTCTACCGTCGAAAGATAATTCGCATTCCAAGCGGCCATTCCTAACGTTGTTCCAAAGAGCAATACCATCAGCATGACATCAGATTTGGAGAAGGGCGTGGCAATGACTGCTACAGCCATAAGACAAGCGGCGAGAGCTAAGCTCCACCGCCGGACAAAGAGGACAGACTGCGACCGCGAAAATCGCATCGCAGTAAAGCCACTCATGAAATAACCGCAATCGAGACCTAAATAAGGGATAAGAACGACTCCGCCAAATTTCAAGTTGAAAGCAAAGTGCCTATCTTCAACTAGGAAAGTAGGAAGCCAGTTCATCAAAAAATATAAACAAGTATTACCGCAAAAGGAAGCCAGCATGAGACCCCAAAAGCGCGGTGTACGCAAGATGGTAGGCCATGCAGAGGGAGTTCTCTCGAAAGCATGCTGGAGGCGATTCTCGGTGGGCGGCCGGAACCACAGAAGCCAAGCAATGATCCAGAAAAGAGACATCCCGCCCACGACCAGGAAACCTAACCTCCAGCCCTGTTTCAGCGTTAGCCACACCATGAGAGGTTGGATGATCACCAGGCCAAGACTGCCACCGGCCATATAAAAGGAGTTCGCCAGTGTCTTCTCGTCCGCAGCCATAAACATTGAAATAAGGCGAGCAGTCGCGGGCCATAACCCGGCCTCACCCAGCCCGAGCAATAGACGACAAGCGAAAAGCTCGGGAAAGCTTCGGGAAAGCGCGGTGAGCATAGTTGCGCCGGACCACCAGATGACGATTGCGGCGAAGGCCCAGCGGATGGAAATCCGGTCAATAACTTCACCAACAAAAGCTACGGAGACAGCATAGCTGACATAAAAGGCAGAAAAAAGAAGACCTAACTGCTGGTTGTCTAAGCTGAATTCCTTCTGAATAATGGGACTTGTGATACTAAGCGTCTGCCGGTCCATATAGTTCAGGACGGTGGCGAAGAAAAGGAAGGCGAGGGTTTTCTGGTGACGCCTCCATGTCATGCACTCTCTCCGTGATGCCGAGATGCTCGGCTGGCCTTGTTTTCATCAGCTCGTTGTAACTTGTGGTGCTCGAAGTCACGCAAAGTTTGCTCCTTTGCCATTAGGATATGTTCTCCCAAGGCGCGAGCGGCGGCCTCACTGTCTTCGCGCGCGAGGGCGCGCATGATTTCGCGATGGCGGAAGTTGAAGCCACGATGGGCCGGCGTCTTCGCACCCAAATTGCGGAAGAAAGCGACAGAATCGTTAATATTAAGCATCATCTGCTTGAGGCGTTCGTTTCCGCAGTTTTCAAGGATGACCCGGTGCATTTCCCGATCGAAATCCAGCGCGATGCGAATGTTCCCGCGGAGCAGCCCCTCTTCGGCGCCCTCATGGAGAAGTTGCAAGTGTTGGAGCTGGGCAGAAGGGATGCGGTCGGCGCTCTTCCGCGCGGCAAGGGATTCCAATTCGATCCTCAAATCGAAGATCTCGATGATGTCTTGTTCCGTAGGATTGCGGACCCTGGTCTTGCTACGTGGTACTACTTCTACCAGACCGTCACGGATCAAGGCGCGGATCGCCTCGCGGATTGGCGTGCGGCTAACGCCGAGTTGTTCTGCCAATATCTCGTCGCGAATACGAGAACCCACTGGCATCTCGTGATTCAAAATTCTCTCCTTGATCGACTTGTAGACCGTGTCGGTGAGGCTGGCATAAGATATGGGTGTAATCTGAAGTACGTTTTTAGCGGTCATTATCGGGCCATGGTACTCATTCGATTTTCGATTGGTGCGGCATATGGATAGCCGGTGAGAAAAACTTCTTTCCCTGTTCGTGAAGACTCATAGATCGCCATGTTGATCGCCAAAGAGAACCGGGCCTCGTCTCCGCTCAGAATAGGTTGACGATCTTCTAGAATCGCATTCACCATATCCTGAAGCTGGATGCGGTGCCGGGTCTGGGGGTAAGCCCAGGGGTCGTCAATATCTCCCAGTTGAAGATTGCCGGACACCGGAAGCGGTGGGTCGTAACCCTTCACATCCCAAAACATAATTTGGTCGTACTGTGCGTTTGCGACAATCGTTCCATTTTCCCCGTGTAACTGCAAGTTAGATTTCAAGGCCGAACGGACTGAACTGGTACTTTCAAGCACCCCGATGGCGCCGTTTTCAAACTGTAGTAATGCTGTGGCTGTGTCTTCCACTTCGATGTCGTGAACCATTGTCCTTACCTTTCCGACTACGGACCGGACCGGACCGACCAAGTACTGGAGCAAGTCCACGATGTGAATTGATTGCGTCATCAAGCACCCACCACCCTCGAGTTCCAGCGTCCCACGCCATGAGGCGGAGTTGTAATAGGCGCTAGTCCGGCTCGACTTATCAAAAGCGTCTGCCAGGAAGATGCGGCCCATAGCGCCGCTCTCTACCACCCTCTTTAAGTGTCTTGCGACCGCTCCGAAGCGCATCTGAAAAATCACGCCCAGTTTGGTGTTGTTCTTTCGGCATTCACGAAGAATCTCGTCGGCTCGCTCGAGATTGACATCGAGCGGCTTTTCGATAATCAAATGCTTGCCAGCCTTGGAAGCATAAAGGGCAACTTCCCGGTGCAGACCAGTAGGCACCAGTACGACGACCACATCCACGTTGGGAGAATCGATGAGGGCACGATAGTCTGTGAATCTTTGCTTAACGCCAAATTCGTCGGCAAAGCTGTTCAAGTTCGTCTCGTTCCGTGAGCACACCGCTACCAACTCAGCACCCTTGACAAAGGGAACCTCTCGAGCGTGGATGAGGCCTGCCATGCCCGTTCCAACTAGTCCGAAGCCAATTTTTTCAGCCGTCATAGTCTGTCCTCACTGCTTTCAGAGCAGTTTGTCTCCTATGGATTTTCCTTGTAAAAACTGCAGCAGATAATCGGGGCCTCCAGCCTTTGAATCGGTGCCGGACATGTTAAAGCCCCCGAAGGGATGCACACCCATGAATGCGCCTGTCGATTTTCGATTAAAGTACAGATTGCCGGTATGAAACTCTGACCGAGCCCGTTCAAGCTTCGTTCGGTTCCGACTAAAGACCGATCCTGTTAGACCAAATTCTGTGCCGTTGGCTATCTTCAGGGCCTCGTCGAAGTCCTTAGCAGGAATACACGTGAGGACGGGACCGAAGATTTCCTCCTGGGCGATTGTGGCCTGGGGACTCACTCGGCCGAAAATTGTGGGTGGAATGAAATAACCCTTGGATTGAATTGCGTGGCCGCCCAGCAACAATTCGCCCTCTTCTTTTCCGATTTCAATATACCTGCAAATGGTCTTATGGGCGCCCTCATCGATCACCGGTCCTAGCTGGTGCTCGGGTAGGACCGTGTCCCCAACGCGAAGGCGCGCAGCCCTTTCAACTACTCGATGGACGAAGTCGTCGTAGACCGAGGAATCAATGATCGCTCTTGAGCCGGCTGAACACTTCTGACCTTGGAAGCTGAATGCAGACACAACCATAGCTTCTGCCGCGAGTTCGAGGTTCGCCTCTGCATCCACTATGACAGCGTTCTTGCCGCCCATCTCCAGCGTCGTTCGCTTGAGCCAGATCTGTCCAGGTTGTATCTTGGCGGCGCGCTCGAAGATCCTTATTCCTACCTCTTTCGACCCGGTAAAGGCAATGAATCGAGTGCGCGGGTGGTCCACCAGCGCGTCACCGACGGGACCACCGGCTCCCGTGACAAAGTTCATAACGCCTGGAGGCAGTCCAATGTCTTCAAAGATGCGGAAGTATTGGTACACCGAGGTTGGCGAAGTACTGGCTGGTTTTATGACAACCGTGTTTCCCGCGACGACCGCCGCAGCGGCCATCCCGAAGGTGAGAGCCATGGGAAAATTCCAAGGAGAAATGATCGCGCCCGCCCCTAGAGGAATATAAAAGAAGTCCGTCGCTTCCTCAGGAAGCTTTGCTAACTCCCCGGTTTGCGAACCAGCAACCCGAATTGCTTGAAGAGCATAGAATTCCATCAGGTCAGCACATTCCGCTACTTCGCCGTCTGCTTCATCCCAGCTCTTGCCTACTTCATACACCATCCAGGAACAGAGCTCGAACCTACGAACACGAACCTCTGCAGCTGCGGCAAGCAAGAAACGGGCTCTTTGCTCGGCGGACACCTTGCTCCAGGAGGGAAAAGCGCGGTTGGCAGCTTCGAGGGCATCCACGGCCTCGGCTGCACCTGCCGAAGGAAAGTTTCCGACAATCCTTCCTGGGTCTGCGGGACTAGTAGATGAAAACCTAGTATTGGAGAAGCTCCTCCGGCCACCGATGACGATAGGATAATCGGCGCCAAGTTGGCAACCGACGGATTCAAGCGATTTCGCGAATTTCTTCTGGTTTGCTTCTAGATTGAAATCTGTGAGGGCTTCGTTCCTGAACTTGGGTCGCAAAAGGTACTTCCTCTCTTATAAAATTTGATTCCAGACCTTCTTATCTTGCCGCGATGCTGTTCATCAATCCTTCCCTCATAAGTGCGGGCGGCATACTTCCAACCTTAAGAAGCCGTTCGTGGAAGTCGGAGAGCGTAAAATCCACGCCACGGCGTTGCCGAAACTCCTCTCGCATTTTGATGATTTCTGAGTAGCCCATGAAGTAACCAATACGATACCCTGGTTGCTCGGCCGAACCGTCTACTTCAAGCTGGGCGGCCCAACGCTGAAAACCTACCTTGTCCGCAAGAAGCGACACTCCTTCTTCATAAGTCATTTTTCCGGTATGGATTCCAACGTCCCAGATCACGCGAGCCACTCTCCAGAGCCGCAGCTGCAGCTGACGTAGGTGAATACGCTCATTGGGGAAAAAGCCAGTTTCTTGCATAAGAGTTTCGTTATAGAGTCCCCATCCCTCAGCGAAGATTGAAATATCGAAATCCCGCCGCAGTTTATCCGCATTGTGTAACTGATATAAAAATTGCACATGGTGTCCGGCATACGTCTCATGCGGTGCGGTGTCAATAATCACACCCCAATCATGCTCCAACATGTACTGGCGCTTCGTAGTCTCGTCCCAACTCGAATCAAACGTATTGATCTGCCACTGGCCTACCAGGACCCCTTCCGCATCTGGACCCCGAGCCGGCGAGAAGTTCCCGTAGTAGGACGTCTTGCGCAAATATTCTTCGCGCGGCACGACATCTACCCTCTCCTTCCAAGGAATAGGGACCAGGGATTTCTCAAGAATGTGAGCTCTGGCCTTGTTCACCCAGAGCTGATGGACTTCAATCATTTTCAGCGGATCCGGTCCTTCCTCTTTGATTTGACTGGCTAGTTCTTGCCAAGTCTTCTTGGAATCGATCGCACGAGCGACCCGCTCCAACTGCTGAACGGTGAGGTGGAATTGCTGCCAGCCGAACTCGTAGAGGCTGTCGGAGTCATAGCCGAGCAGATACTGACCCTTCAACATTGAATCGTAAGTTGCCTTACCGATCGCAAAGTCTCCTCTAGGCAGCTTAGCCAGATCATTCTCCAGAAAGGCACGATACGCGGAAAGCGCTTGGATTGCAGAGGAGTTGGCCGCCAGAAGCTGCACTTTTTCGGCAGAAAGCTCCTCTGCAAAGGCGGCCACGTCGTTGCGAAAGAGTGACATGGCGTTGTCCGCCATAAAGATGCCCAACTCGCGAAATCGCGGCACGCAAATTGATAGGTTGCGCTTGCCATCTTCCAATTGGCCAGGAATCCCTTTCAGGATGCGTAGTGTCTCCTGGGCCTTTTTGTCTTTGGATGCGGATCGTCCTAGCGCACGAGACAAACCACGGAACTGCATATATACACGTGGGTCCTTCTTCCACGGAACAATCTTGTCCTCGGAGATTTCGCGACCAACAAGAATACTCTCGGCAAACCGGTAGTTGATCTGCTCATTTGGCCCGAGTTGCTGAAAGTCAATGGATCGTACACCGGCGAGAGAATTGCGAGTGCTGGCAGAGCGTGCGGCAAACGCAGCGGCGCTCAAGTCCGCCGCTTCTTCTCGTTGAGGATGTGCGGTGAACTCGGCGAGAAACGCAGTCAATGCCTGTGAAGCTGGATTGGGCTTCGCGCCGCTGCCAGCCTTCAGCAAGGCTGCGGTCGAGCCTGGAATGAGCTGTCTGGCCGATGCTGCAGTACCTATGGCAAGCCCGTTGCGCAAGAAACTCCTTCGCGTGCTGGAGACTGGATCTGGTCCTTGCGTCTTCATCTCGGCTGGTAATCCTTTTTTCTCTTTCGTCATTCGGTTTTGCCACCAAGAAGCAGCAGCTTTTCTTGGCGGGGAATAATCCATTCCGCTCCATTGGGACCAACACGTATGTTTTCTTCAAAGCGCGCGTAGTAGGTCTTGCCACCCCATTCAGGGATCGGCGTACTCACGTGAAATTCCATGGATTCCCATTCGCCGAGCTTGAGCGGGTAACGAACCCTATCGCCATACGCAAATGGCCAATCCTGAGCGATGCGGGGCCCAATATCGTGAGCTACACTGCCAGTCGAATGACCATAAATGCCAATCTCGGCCGTTGTGCTGGTCGCCGCTCTCCCGCCGGTGTCCGGATAGCCGACGGCATAACCCTTCTCCTTGGTGATCTGGGCAAGCTGCTCCCATACCACGTGGCCGATCTCCCCAGGGATGAGTTTGGAGGCGTACACATCGGAGAAGTTGACTGCCGCCGCAAAAGCCTTCTGAATTGAGGCGGGCGGTTCGGTTTCTCCAGGTTTGAGGATGTAAACCGTTCGCTTGATATCCGTCTCAAAGCCCAAGTAACGAAGACCGCCATCGATGCCGATGATATCGCCGGGCTGAACAGTAATGCTTGGATCAGCAAGCGGAAGCAGCTCTCCTTGACGGACAATGCGTGGATTGCCTTCCCCCGTCAGATGCTCTTCTAACGCCCGGTCCTGCAACCACCAGGCGATGTCCATCGCAGTGGTCTTGCCAACTTGGATGTCTCTTGTGCTTAGGGCCTCTGTTTCCCAGCGAGAGGTCCACTCTAGCAGTTGCTTGTAGGCCGCGGATTCGAGGTGCGTCCGGTTCTCCCGAAAATCGCGCACCACAAGCTCAGCAGAGGTTAGCCGGCTCGCGTACTCGGGTCCGAGAGCCTTAATAAGATAATCTTTCAAAGCAACCGTGAGACCGTCCGCATCGGGCAACGTCGGAGAGGTATCGATCCCGATGTGCTTCGGTTTACGAGCAAAGACGATCTGCTGCAGCAACGGCGTTAATCCGGCCTTTGAGTACCCGTAATAGCTCTTAATATCGTAGTCGACGGTAACGACAGAGTCGCTCCCTTGCTCGTGAGATCCCAGATAGATTTTTTCCGGTTTAACACCCCCGTTGTCATAAAAGATGAAAGCGCCCCGGACCCCGGCGTATCCTCCGCCTAGCTCATCGTGCAATGGATCAAGATGGTTTTCACGATCAAGGACGATCCACATATCAATGCCATGCAGACGCATCGCGGGCAGAACTGCGGTATCGAGCTTTTGCCGGACCATCGCTGCTTTGAGCCTAAACTGTTCCGCGCTTCCAGGAACACCATAATCATTGTCACAAACGGCAGCATCTGAACGCACCTCCGATCGGCCTGAAGGGACGGCATGGCCGGAGCTACAGAGTGCGAGCAGAGTAGAGCCGAAAAGAAGGAGTCCAGCATAAGACTTTATCATTGTCCACTTTCCTAAGATCTCTCTAAAAAGCTAACTTCAGCCCACCGCGGAACAGCCTCGGCGCAATAAAATCGAGCACCTGGCCATAATGCGGACCTGAAAGGGTTTGAGTACTATCGATGGTGTTAATGTTAAGAAAGTTGAAGGCATCCACCACGAAACTTACGTTATAACGGTCATGAAGCCTGAGACTATAACTACCCCGGACATCGAGGAGGTTTTGGCTCGCGTAGCTGTTCAAGTCGCGCTTTCCGGCTAAAATCGCTACGTTCCCCTGATTTAGTTTTACCCCTGCATTCAAGGAGTTCACAGTACGCGTGTAGTTTGGTCCGCTATAAAAGTTGTAGTTTGCGCTCAGCAAGAAATGCTGGCGAAATTGATAACTCCCAATTAGCTTGAAGATATTCGGGCGCGAAGATGGAATCCGTGTTCCATTCAGCTCTTCGATATCCTGGGGGTTCTGATAAGAACCTGGACCGTAATTTTCCTTCTGAACGCCTCGATTGTACGATCCAATGAACTGGACTCCACGGGTTAGCCTCTTGATCGCTTCGACCTGTATCCCCTGATATTCCTGGGTAAAACCAGGGCGCGTCGTGAGATAGTTTGGCGAAAGGCCGACTTTGGCCGCCGTAAGGTTATAAAAGATCAGAGTATTTTCTGCACTAGCCACCCCATTAGGGCCAGGATCCGTTGCCTGAATAGGCGTGTAGTCGCTTGGCGTGATGTTAGGGTTGATCTGCCATGTCAGGTTGTGATCTTCGCGATATATATAGCTGACATTGAGCGCTACCGTAGGCATAACCTCTTGTGAGTAACCGACCGTCACCTCGTTTGTGTAGGTCGACTTGAGGGCCGGGTTTACCGTTACAGGAGTTGCTGATGGATCTACCACGGAGAGTCTCGTGCCCTGTTCACCGTTTTCAAATTGCTTGTCTCCGTTTACATCATTCCACACGTAGGTGTAAGCTCGGGGTCCAGCCGTACTTGTGGCTGCAGCGAGATTCGTCCACAACTGATAGTAATAGCGGTTATAACTTGCCTTAAGAAGGCTCTTGGATTTCCCGGTGAGATCATAGAGGACCCCGATGCGGGGTGCCAGAGTGTTCCACGTAATCAGATTCTTGGAGGGTGACTGTTTGACCTGCGGCAGCCATTGGCTTGTAGGTGCCGTGACGGCATTCAGCCTATTTGCCTGGCGGTCATAACGAAGGCCTAGGTCGATCCGAAGACGATGAATCCGATAGCCATCTTGGCCGTAAAGATCAAAGGTTGGATCCGACACGTTCTGGGCCCCGGCAGCGTAGAGAACAACCTGGCTTGGTTTTCCGTTGTAGAACTGCAACTGCGTGTCTGCAGGATATGTCTGGTAGGCGGTCCCACCGTTGCCATTCTGATTGCCAAAAACCTGGTAGCGGTCGATATCAAAACCAAATTTGATTTCATGCAAACCCCCTAAAGCACGACCACCAAAGTAGTTTCCTGAAACCCCTCCGGCGCGTAGGCTTTTCGCGATTCCAAAGAGATAGGGCGGCGCAAGAGAGTAGACTCCAGTCGCGAGATCATAGCCGGACGGAGTCGTCGCGGTATTAATACCTGGCTGTGGCAAATACTCGAAACCCTGGTCCATGATGAAGACCTTTGCGCTAAGCACGAGCCGGGGAGAAGCGATATAGTCATTCCGGAAGGTGAAGAGCCGTGCGATGGGATCGCCCTGCTGATTCCAGGTTTCCGGAACTGGTTGTAAGGCGCTCAGGCCGACGTTACTGTGCTGTTTCTGGCCCATGTCGAAGAAGAATGAGAAATTGTCGTTCGCCGAAATCTGCCAGTTGATTTGCGCGGAGGGATACCACAAGTGCACTTGATCGATCGGTACACCGCCGTCCGGAGTGCGCGTCGATGTAACCAGATGTCCTACACTTTGATATCGGTACGCGCCCCAGAACCACACCTTTTGCTTCCAGATGGGCCCCCCTAAATCGCCGCCAGCATCCCAATACTTGTGCAGATTGCTTCCGTTAGTGACCCCCATCCTGCGTAGAGCGCTATCTAGATTGTTAGTCTCCATTCCTTGACTGCTGAAATAGCCACTCGCATCTCCGTGAAATGCATCCGTGCCGGACTTGGGAATGATGTTCATGACCATGCCTGGTGTTTGAACATCTGCACCGTGTGAATCGATCTGTATCTGCATCTCTTTAAACGAGTCGACATCGAAGTAGAATTGCGAACCTCCATTGCCGGTATTATCGGTTACGTTGGCTCCGTTAAGTAGGTACGTGTTCTGCGTCGGATCTACGCCTAGTCCGCGAAAGGTCGGCTGATTGCCGGTTTGTGTTCCGCCAACGTTGACTGTGTCAGTGACGACGCCAGGCACCTGGGAAAGCATGGCCCATGGATCACGCGCATTTGGCACGGTGTCCATTTGTTGCTTGGTGAAGGTGAAGTCGATGTCGGTCTGCGCAGTCTCGATCACCGGCGCGTCGCCGACGACTTCAACCGTTGCACTTGCACTGGTGACCTTCAGTGCAGTGTTTACTGTGAAAGTCGTGGAAGCATGAACTTGCACATCTTTGTGGATTTCCTTCGTGAAGCCATTGCTCTCGAACGTCACTTCATAGGTGCCAACGGGCAAATTCGCAAAGCGATAGGCGCCTCCGCTATCCGTTTTGAGGGAGCGGCTGCCAGTAATGAGGGCAGAACTCTGCACACCCACGATCACCCCGGGGAGGGCAGCGGCTGTGCTATCAGTGACCCGGCCCTCCAGAGTCCCTGTCTGCTCTTGGGCAGGGGCGTTAGAGGAAAACAGAACGAACGAAACTACCAACAAAGCGAGAAGGGAGAAGAGGGGCACGCCACGGCTTATCATCATCTTGTATTCCTCAGACAGAATTATGTATTCTGGATATCAGATGACGCGGCAGACATGGGCGCGATAGAAAAGCAATAGCACCTTCCCTGCCTCAAGCGCAAGAAAAAAGTCTTGAATCTGTTTTTTAGTGGTCGTGTTTGATGCAATATGAGCTAACTCTTTGAATCTGAGTCCAACAAGCCGCAAAGCCTTTGCAAGCAGTACGTTTGTCCATATTAGTTTGAAGGAAAGAGGAACCGATGAGTGATCTGTCCCCGTTTCACATTGCATTCCCAGTTTGCGATCTGGAAGCCGCCCGCAAATTCTACGCAACAGTACTCGGCTGCCCCGAGGGCAGAAGCTCCGACTCCTGGATTGACTTTGACTTATTCGGCCATCAAATCGTTGCCCATCTGCAACCCGGAAAGGCTGATACAGACAAGCTTCATCACAATCCTGTAGACGGACACGATGTCCCAGTTCCTCATTTTGGAGTGGTATTGACGATGCCAGAGTGGACAGGCCTTGCGGAAAGACTAAAGAAGCACGGAACAAACTTCGTGATCGAACCTTACACACGCTTCAAAGGCCAAGTAGGGGAACAGGCCACAATGTTCTTGCTAGACCCATCGGGAAACGCCCTCGAATTCAAGGCGCTTGCCGACCGAACCCTTCTCTTCGCTAAGTAGAAGGATCTTATTGTTCTAAACCGCTGACCGTTCAAGCTCACCTCATAATAAGCACTTGCGATTGGATTGCCTCGATGATGATTGACCACATCACGGTTGCCTCTCCCCACCTCCATGCAGCGCAGCTGGATCTAGCCAGGGCTGGGCTAGATGCGGAGTATGGAGGAGTTCATTCGAGCGGGAAGACGCACATGTCCCTATGTGCGTTCAAAGACGGCTCTTATCTGGAGATTGTCTCTCCCTATGCTGATGCACGAACCGTGCCTCTTTGGCATAATCACTGCCTGGCCGCCCATGGAGGGACCGCTTGGACGATTGAGGTTCAAGACGTTGCCCTCGAGATCACGCGAGCGCGAGAGCACGGAGTTGACGGCCACGGACCCGTCGAGATCAGGCGGAGTAAGCCGTGCGGCGAAGAGGGCCGGTGGGAGTTGGGCTACCTGGGAAGCGGTCAGCCAGGAGCGACACTTCCGTTCCTGATTCACGATTTCACTTCGAGGCTTTTGCGGGCGAGGCCGAATCCTCGATTCGATGGACTTATCCTCGGATGGTCCTTCGTCGTCCTTGCCGTGTACGACATCGAGCGGTACGCGCATATATTCAGTCGCCTGTACGGCTGGAACGACTACACGGTGGAGGGTGAGGTGTTGCACTTCAAAGATAGCCCGGTCTGCTTGTCTTCTCCCAATGAGTTCCTGCGCACATTCGGCGAAGCACCTTACTGCGCAGTACTGCGACCAGCAAAGATCAAGAGTTCATTAGACACATTTCGTTTTCGAGGGAAGGCAAGCTATTTGGGAAGAGAGGTCCGCTGGCTTGATCTCGCGTGGCCTCATTGTCAAATTGGCGTTGAGGTGGCTGAATGAGGATGTCCTATCTAACTTTGCTGCTTCTCTCGCTCTCCCCACTCTGCGCGCAGGAGATGGTCCGGACCTACGAATTCACCACCAAAGGGAACACTCGTGTTACTACCACGGTATTTATTAAAGATGCGCATGATCATGATTTCGCATACATCCCCCTGCAGGGCAGTAAGCCAGCTCTGCTTTCGGCTCACAACTTAAATGACGGAGCGGAGCTAGCCGTCAGCCGTCGTGGAACGCAGGTATCCATCGCGCTGCCAGCTAATCGCAAGAATCGCTCCGAGGTTCGCTTGTCCATCGCTGAATCATTACCTGGTGACGATCGGACATTTTCCACGACACTCAAAAAGGGCCGCTATGTCTTCATACTTCCTTCTGGATTTGGGATAGAAAGCTGTTCGCTACCGGCACAGGTTCAGTTCCGCGATGGACGCCTCGTAGTTGGCATCGTGCAGGCAAGTCCCACACCATCCACAGTAACGTTGGAGATGATTCGGACTTCGAAGTTCTCTGACAGGCCCGCTAGCGTGACTCTTCGCGCACTCGATGACCGCCTCATCACCTATGACCTTGGAGATCCCTCTGCGCACAAGATCCGATTGTGGTTGGAGATGTATGTAGCGAATCCGGGTCAAAGTCACTTCTATTCGCAATTGCGCTTGCAGGACGCCACGAGTGATCCCGTGACGCTCGATGTAGATCATGGAGATGAGATCCCGACTCGGATTGTGAGCGGGCAGCAAGCAAATAGTATCGGTGATGCGCCGTCGGCATTCCCTCAAGACTCCCGCGTGCTCGTCGCTGATCTCGGCTATCGCATTCCGGAGAACGGTTCGGCCCGACTCCGTTCCTTCCAGACAGCCACTGACTCTAATGGCTATCGTCTTACGGGACCAAATGAGTTTCGTCTGGACCGATTCCTAGCCCGCACTCTCAACCGCTATATTTTACCGGCGGGATGGAACCTCGCGTACACCGATCAACCCGCCGAGATCAGCCGCGACGAGCACAATCGAGTCGTCCTAGATTTTGTCCTATCGGGCAAAGACGCGCTTCCCCTCACAATCGTGGGCGAGCGCGCCTCGACTAACGAGTGAGCCCTTCGAGGATTGAGTGCTCACTGCGTTGCCTTGCGGTAGCTGCAGAGCCGGCGATATTGTGAGGGGTAACTATAGTCTCCGTAATCTACTTCCATTTTAACCCAATCATAACTGGAGATTCTCGGTTCAGATCTTACAGTTCGGGACTCGTCCGTGTATGACTCCGATCCGGCTCCAGACGTAAACCGTTCGATCTATCTGAGTTTGCAGCAAGTCTGAGCATATTCAAGCAGACTAGAAACTGAATGAGCGAATCAGTTAACCCTGAAGACAAGCACCCTCGCATCGGACTCGCCGAGGTGCGGCGCTGAGACGAATAGGAGATCAATAGCAGGCACGAGCAGTGCGGTTTTTGCCAGCACTGCAGTATCAGTGCTGGGGAGCGGACGATAGGAGCCCTGCGCCGTCCGTCCGAAGGTGAATACCTGGCCGGTGCCGCACGATGCGTACAGGCGCTTTCTCTTGAAGTCGTATTCGATCTGATCGACCCAGCCTCCAATCGGCAAGGACTGCAGCACTTTGCCTGTGGTCGAGTCCATCACGATAACTGAACCGCGTACGTCTGTATTGCGGCAGCCGATGAATAGCCGATGGGTGGCCGGATCATAGGCGAGCGCCATATTGCTCCTCCCAGGAGCAACTGGCCAGGACTTCACCACTCGCTTGGTCTGAAGATCGATAACAGCGAGTTCATTTTTTCCCGGCAGGTCCGCATACATGATCGGAGCATTGGGATCAATGAGCGTTGCTTCCAGCTTGTCTGCGTCGAGCCTAATCTCGCCTTTCACTTCAAGGCTGCTTGTATCTACGATGGTGATGAGGCTATAACGCTTCTCAGCACCCTCACCCCCGTTGCTCACATAGAGATACTTCGTCTTCGGGTCATATGCGAGGCCGTCGGCATCCTTCAGCAGTGGAATCTGCTTGATCAGGTGGTAATCCTTGCCGTCGAAGACCTTGAGAGCACCTACTCCACCATCGGTGACGAAGAGCTGTGCCGTATCTTCCCTGTAGAAGACCGAGTGTGGGTTGCCAAAGCCGGAAATCACTTTAATAACCTTCCCAGAAGTCAGATCGATCGCGTCCACGGCCTTGTTGGCCTGCGGTGTAGTGAAGAGGCGATGTCCGGCGAGATCGACCGTAAGATGGTCGATATATGGCCCAGGAGGAACCTCTGGCATTACCAAGGTCCCAATTTGGGTGAGCGGCGCTTGTGCGATGAGAATAGATGGAGCGGCGGCCAAGGTGAAGCCAACCAGCAGCGAGAACACTTTCACAGAAATCTCCTTTTTCGTAAAACCTGCAACAGATGAGTAGCCAGGCGGTCGCGTCTTCCTATGGAGCAGGATAGTAAAGAGACGGATTATTCTCGATATCCACTTCTGCCCAACGCTCATCCCAGTGGGCAGTAGTCATAGACCAGCGCTGCTTCTCTCCCTTGACATATTCTTCCAAGTTCGGAAATAGGCTGCGAATCAGCTGTCCGCGTGTCATGGTTGACTTAGGACCCTTCCCCGAAGGCGGAGCGATGATGATGATCGCGAAATCCCAAGACGGCTCGAGCTCGTGTGTTGTCCGGGTATACACCTTCTCACTCAGCACCAGCCCATGAGCGAGCTGGTACTGCATGATGGGGTAATGGAACTTCTTATACAGTGCAAGCCACTCATCTTGTCTGCCCGGCGGCACTCTATAAAAATCGACAGACATTACGTTTTGCGTGTCGGCTGCCCCATTTGTTGCCTGGGCAAAGAGGGGGAGGTTCGAAGCGGCTAACCCCACGACACAAAGACCGATAGAGCACAGTTGTTTAAAATCTTTCACCTGATCACCTCAACGTTGGCCTATTTGGGATTAACTTCCTCTAAGATATCGATCCAGACATCGGTCGTGAGCTCAAATCGACGTTGATCTGCTGCATGATATTGTGCAGCGTCTGTATACATACTCGTAATCAATCCAGGCTCCTTTATATGCCCTTCCTCGATAGCAGCCCAGTCGCGCCAGACCAGGATCACTTCATAGTCCCAGGCCGGCGATTCCGCTCTGAACCGCCGATCGTAGATGTGCACGCTCTTCACAATGCCCATGTCGACAAACTTGTTCATCACGGGGTAGTGATACTTCTTGTAGAGATCCAGCCATTCCTCACGCTTGCCGGGTGGAACTCGGTAGAAGACCTGCATGGTAATAGGTCCGCCGGGCGCGACTGTCGAGGCCCCTACAGTCTGAGCAGTCAGATCCGCGTGCCAAAAGGCGGGAGCCCAGAATAAGATCAAGACTAGGAAGATACGATTCATTGCTGCTCCATTCTTAAAGTGATTCTTATGCCCAGCTACCACAAGATCTTGAGGCCGAATTGTATTTGTCGTGCCGTGGTCTGAGTGGCATCGATTGTTCCGGCTCCGCCCACCGGCGACGCGCCAGCGGTCACGGCGGGGTCCTGCGCGTATAAAGTGTCGTCATTTAGGGGCGCAGCAAAGTTAGCGCGATTGAGTACGTTGAAGAACTCGGCGCGAAACTGGACGCTCGTAGAATCCGAAATGCGTTTGAGAGGGAAGTTGCGGAACAGTGAGGCGTCAAGTTCGGACAGGCCGGGGCCAGTGAGTGGATTTCGACCCGCATTGCCGAGCCGATTGATAGGCGAAGGCACCGCAAAACACTGCAGCTTAATGTAGTTCGTAGGATTTCTGGGATTTATCGCGTGCCCGCAACCATTACCATGCACGCGGTCCGGATAATCGAAAGGGTCAGTATTATTCAGCCCCAGCGGGTCTCCACCAATTAGAACCGGAAACGGAGAGCCACTGCTGGCCTGGAAAATTCCGCCGATCTGCCAGTTGCTGGCGAAGATTTGCAGAAGATCGCTACCTCGCTCTAGCCCCGGAACAGTCCATGTCCCACTGATGACCGCGCTTTGTCCGAGATTAAAATCCGATACCCCCCGTCTGAGATTTGGGTCGAACCAGAAAGGCAAGCTGGAGGGCGAATTCGAAAACTGATCGCCGGCAATGGTGGAGGATCCTGTGTCGATGCTCTTCTGCCAAGTGTAGGATCCCTGCAGCTGGAAACCATTGCTTAACCTTTTCTGAACACCGATCACTAGCCCCTGATAATAGGAATCTGCATCGAAGCTAAGCCTGTCGATGCGCCCCACATTGGGATTGATAGGCACTCCGCTGGAAATTGGGGTCGGCCACACATAGCTGGCGCCAACCTTGGTGGGAATCACAATGTCCGCGTCGTCGGTCCTGAATGGGAGGTGCAATCCCCTTGACCCGATGTAGCCGATGGTTGCGACAACTTGCTTGAACAGCTCCTGCTGTACGCTCAGATTCCATTCGATAACGTAGCTGCGCGACGGGTTTGGCTGCACATACGCCACACGCTGCCCGCTCAGGCTTCCAGGCGACTGTTGGCTGATGCCGATCTGGTATGTCTGTGAGGGAAAGGAGCCTGCAGGCGGATTGGCTGTAGCAACGCTCTGGAGAAAAGGTGCTGAGGCGGAGCTGATGATCAGGAACTCATAGGGAAGCGGAAGAACATCGAAGAGACCGATGCCGCTTCTTATTGAAGTCTTACTGCCTCCGAACGGCGCCAAGGCAAACCCCAGTCTCGGTTCCACGTTCTTGAGCGTGGGATTGGAGAAGTAGGGTGCGCCCAGATGCACCTGCGAGTCCGTCATGGAACGCAAGGTAGCAAGCTTCCCATGTGCTTCATTCGGAGTCGTCGACATCTCGTAACGCAATCCGAGGTTCAGGGTCAGGTTCGGCTTCGCCTTCCAATCGTCTTGAATGTAGCCGCCGAATAGGGTCGCGCGCATGTTGCGTGGAGAGTCATCTGCTGGCACGGTGCCACTAAACGACTGTGGGTGATTAGTAAGAAAGCTCGAAAGAGAACCGAAGCTGAAGCGCCCATTATCGAAGAAATGGAATATGTTGTTCGACCTCATGTATTCCATGGCATAGCCGAACTTCAGCTGGTGCGAGCCCTTGCTCCAGAAGGCGTCATCGTATAACTGATAGGAGTTCCACCCAAAGGCAAAGTTCGGAAAACCATCGAGGCCGCCAGAGAAGGTGGCAATGCCGGGTACAGAGATGAACGGGGCTGGCTGGCCTGGAACAGCTCCCAGCGAGGTGTCTGCAGCGGCAGGATTAATCGCAGGCGAAGTGGCAATCGAAGCGCTATTACGGCTGAAGCCAATTCGGAAGGAATTGATGAGGTTTTGTGTAAAAGTATGAGTTTCTTCAATAGTGAAGAAAGGGCGTGAGTTGCTGTTAGAGAAGCCCTCATTGTTTAGTGGATCGGGATTTGTGAGAAAGCTCTTGTCGTAGAGAAAAGTCGCACCTAAATTGTCTTCGCCAGAGAAGCGATGAGTGACTCTCCCTGTGTAGAAGTTATCGCTTCCGCGCTGCAGGGTCACCACATCGTAGAGTGCGGTATCGCCCGGAGCAATAATAGGCCCATTCGGTACATGCCAGAAAGTGAGATAAGGAGTTATTTTCGGGTCGACAGCTACGTTTCCAGTCGAAAGAATTCCCTGGCGGGCATTCATGGAGGGAACAAGATTCACACTGGTTGTGCTCAGAGACTGCCGAAGCCCTTCGTAGTTAAAGAAAAAGAAAGTCTTCTGTTTCACGATTGGTCCACCGATCGAGCCCCCGAACTGGTTGCGCTTGAAGGGGGGCACCGACGGACCATCAAAATAGTTGCGCGCATCCAGAGCGCTATTGCGGATGAATTCGTAAAGGTCGCCGTGAAACTGGTCGGTTCCGGACTTGGTGACGGCATTGACCACGCCACCCGAGGTGCGCCCGTATTCCGCCGAGTAATTGGACGTGAGAACCGAGAACTCGGCAATAGCGTCTACTCCCGTTAGGTTGCCGAGCACGCTGCCCGGAGCACCGTTGGTGTAATCGTTGAAGCTGATTCCATCCAGGCGATAGTTATTCTGCGTAGGGCGCGTTCCGGCGATGCTTAGCTGGTTGCCAAAACCTCTCGCTCCACGTGAAACGTCCGCGGATCCGACGCCGCCAATGGCCGACTGGTTGCGTACAGCATTCACGCCGGGTTCGAGCGTCGCCAGTTGTGACCAGTCTCGGCCATTCAAAGGCAATTCCCGAATAGCAATTCCATCAATCTCTCCGCTCAGCGTGGCCGTGGAAAGCGTCACACCAGCGTCACTGCTGACCTCCACAGTCGAGGTGGCCAGTCCAACTTTCAGCGATATGTTGAGCGGTAGCTCGGTGCCCACTGTAAGTGTGACTGCTGAGGCTGATTCGGTTGAAAACCCTGTCGCAGACACTTTGACTTGGTAGGAGCCGGGTACTAAGTTCGTAGCAAAGTAAAGCCCCGCCGAATTTGTAGTGACCGTTTGCACCACGCCGGTGGATACATTACGAATGGCGACCTCAGCGTTAGGTATGCTGGCTCCACTCGGATCCGTAATCGACCCTGTCAGCGTGGCGCCTGCAACCTGGCCATAGACCTGGGCGGATCGAACTGAAAGAAAGCCTGCAACTGCAATCACCAAGAGGGGGTAATACAAAAACAGTCTCTTCAGCATGGCGTCTCCTGTGGGCAAGTGACATTCGTAGTGCGAGTCGCGGCGTTGCTCTTACGCTATCTAGCCCGTGAACCACCAGCAAAATGCTGATGGACTTATTAAGCCCAGTGGCTGCAAAGCCTCACGGCCTAGAGTACCGGGCGTCCAATGTTATGCTTACAGCTCAGAGTGACGGCCGGTCTATGTTCGGGCAATATCTGGCCAAGAACCCGCCCAAAAACTCGGGGCATTCTAGCAAACGCATTCCCGGAATCTTTGAAGATCGACACAGAACTCTTCCTACTGCCTCGGCTACATAGTCCAGGTGAGCTCTCGAATACACACGCGCCGGCAGGGCAAGGCGAACCAGTTCGGTCTTATTCCGGCGGCAGACCTGTTCAGAGACAGTGATCCTTGTACCGCGTATCCCAGATTCGACATATAACTCGGCGAGGAAGGCCTGCGCGGGGTGCTCGTCAGGACCGAGGTGGGGAAGCATGCGGGCAGCATCGAGATAGACGGCATGGCCTCCTGCCGGGTGCAGTAGGGGCACTCTTTGCTCCGCCAAGCGATCAAAGAGATATTGCGTGGCGCCCATGCGATCGTCAAGATAGGACTGGCCTAAGGCTTCACGCAATCCAACGGCGATGGCTTCCATGTCTCGACCGGTGATACCACCATAGGTTGTGTAACCCTCCGTCAGCAGGAGATGCTGCCGCGCAAGTGCAGCTACGGAATCGGATTTAGTAGCGAAAAAACCACCTGCGTGAGCAAGGCCGTCCTTCTTCGCCGAGAAAATACACCCGTCCACAAGCGCGAACATTCTCCGCGCAATTTCAGGAATGCTCATGGTGCGGCAGCATACCTCATCGCGCTGGATAAACCACGCGTTCTGGGCGAATCTGCAGGCATCCAGGTAAAGCGGGATGCGGTGCTCGCGGGCAACCTCATGGACTGCTTGGAGATTAGCCAACGAGACGGCCTGGTCGCCGCAGACGTTATTTGTGATTGTGAGAAGGATGAAGGAAACGCGCGGCCTGTCTGCCCTGGACAGCCATGACGCAAGGCCAGCTACATTCATGTTCCCTTTGAACAGGGACGGATTTTCGAACTTCCAGAACTCCTCGACCGGGAAGTCGACCGGTAGAGCTCCGAAAGCCCGCACATTAGCCCGGGTGGTATCGAAATGCATATTGCCGGGGACCACGTCTCCTGCACGCAGCAGGCAGAACATCAGCAGTCTCTCTGACGCTCTTCCTTGATGTGTGGGAAGGACGTGCGGGAAGCCAAAGATCTCCTGCACCGCTGATTCGAAGCGACGGTAGCTCGCGCTGCCCGCATAGCTTTCATCGCCACGCATCATCGCCGCTGACTGTTCTGCGCTCAGAGCACAGAGTCCACTATCGGTAAGCAGATCGATCGTCACGGCGTCTCCGTCAATGCGATAGAGGTTATATTCGGCTTCGTAAAGTAACTGCTCGCGTCGTTCACGGCTGCAGACCGGAAGGAGCTCCACAACGCGCGCACGGTACCTTTCCATCTGGCTTCGACCACCGTCCTAATTGGGTGCCTCATACTATGGCCTAATTTAGCGCTAATTGAAATAGGGTATTTAAGGTTTTGCGAAGCTGTGACAGAATTATTTAATGAGGACTGGGGCAAATGACAGAAACAGCTCCAAAGCTGCTGGACGCGATTGGAATGCGGATCATTGAGGAACTGCAGAGGAATGCGAGGCTTCCATTCACCGAGCTGGGCAGAAGAGTGGGCCTGTCAACCCCTGCGGTGATGGAGCGGGTGAGAAGAATGGAGGAGACTGGCATCATCGTCGGCTATCGCGCGCAGGTGCATGCCTTGAGCATAGGCTACTCCATCATTGCTTTCATCGCGCTGAACAATGTGGACGGTGCAATGCTGCCGAACATCACTCGTATTACAAAGACAATTCCGGAGGTGATGGAGTGTCATCGGATCACGGGTCCAAATTCATTTATCTTGAAAGTGGTGGCCGCTTCTATCCCGGATCTAGAGAGAATCATTGACCGCCTCAGTCCCTATGTTGCAACTTCGACGTCGCTGGTTCTCTCGACCATCATTGCTGATCAGATACTGGTGCCTAAGACTGAGGCTTAGCTCCATACCACCCAAGGTGACAACAGCCGTTCAAACTGTCGTCGGTTTGCTCCGCTCATGAATTGCCAGCTTGGTCTTTCGCCGGGTCGAGTGAACCTGGTGATAGCCAGACAGCTTCGTGCACCATCTGTCAATGAATGTAGGGAGACACCCGATCCGTGGTCTTTCACGAAATGCTTACCCTTGCAGATTTATGCGGTAGTTGCGCATAGCACGGGCTGGGCAGGCGCAGTCACCGCAGCCATGATCTACTTGGCAAAAGCTCGTGAAAGAGATTTACTTTGCACCTCGTCCGATCAGGACGACTTTGACAGTCTCAATCAAGATCGCGAAGTCCAGCCACAGAGACAGGTGCTTCACGTAAAAGAGATCAAACTCCAGCTTCCGCTTAGATTCCTCGATGCTCGCTCCGTAGTGGTAACGCACCTGCGCCCACCCTGTTAAACCCGGCGGGACTGCATGCCTCTGCGAGTAGTAGGGGATATGCTCTGCAAGGAGAGAGCAGAACTGCGGCTGTTCCGGGCGTGGTCCCACCAGGCTCATCTCCCCTTTTAGAATGTTGAAGAGTTGCGGAAGCTCGTCCAACCGGTACTTGCGGAGGAAGCGGCCGGTGCGCGTGATCCGGTCGTCCTCTTCAGAGGCCCAGCGCGCTGCACAGTTGGCACTCTTTGGCCGCATGGTCCGGAATTTGTAGATCCGAAAGGGTCGTCCGTTCACACCAGTACGGTCCTGGCTAAACAGAATGTCGCCCTCTTTCTCTAAATAGATAACCGCTGCAACAATCGCCATCACCGGAAGAGTGCTCACGATAAGCAGAGCCGACAATGACAGATCGAGGATGCGCTTGGCCGCCCGCTTACGCTTGCCATTTTCGAAACCATTGGAGAAGACAAACCACTCCGGCTGCAGATGATCGACACGCACCCGTCCGGTGGCCCGTTCGTAGAAAGCGTGCGCATCTTCTATCCGCAGTCCCTTCATCTTGCATTCAAGCAGCACCTGGAGAAGATCTCTGTCGTGAGAGCTTGTCTCACACACGATGATCCTGTCATAGCGTGATCCCATCCGATCCACTGTTTCGTAGGCCGCGTAGGTGCTCGCTCGTACCAGCATGCGTTGCGGATCAAGGGTTTCGATCACCTGCATGTTCCATTCAGGACAGGTCGAGACCACCCCAAGCAGCTCCGCGGATTCCGCTCCAGAGCTTACGATCAACACCCGCTCTCGCCGCTTTGGCAGCGCGACCAGTCTCGTTACTACGGCCACGAACGCTAGCAGTATCGCAAGCAGTAGCAGACGATCAAGGCCGGGGGTGAGCTCAGGGCTCACTCGGTAGCAGATCGCCAGCAACACAAAAAGCATGCCAAAGGCCTGCAGAGTGCGCACCACAACTGAGCCGCTGTTGCGAATGATCTGCAAGTTATAGAGCTCGTTATAGTAGAAGACCGCCTCGCACACCAAGCCCGCGAACATGAGCCTGGCCATCGCTGCCAACAGTGCAGCAGGCGATAGCGGTTGTGCGAACAGGAATGCCGGCAACGTAAACAATGCCGGAAGCACCAGGACGAAGGCGACGAAATCAAAGGACAGAAGGAACGCTGCCCTGGGCGGAAGTGCTTTGCCACAGATCTTCATCGATGCTCCTCCTAAGTCATTGAGCTGGAGCACGACCGGGAATGGACGATCTCTCGAAGCGCGTTACCGACGCGTTCGATCTGAGCCAGACTCAACTCTGGATAGATCGGCAGCGAAAGCACCTGAGCCGCTGCGGCCTCAGCGTGTGGAAGATCGCCACGAAGGTACCCGAGGTTCTTGTACATGGGCTGCAAGTGAAGAGGTACGGGGTAGTACACGGCGCTTTGAATGCCCCTGTCCGCCAGCATCTGCTGCACGTAGTCACGATGTGGAACCCGGATCGTGTACTGGTGGAAGACCGAACTACGCCCGGTGGCGACTCTCGGCACTGTGAGTTCCTCAATGGAGGACAAGACCTCGTGATAGGCTTCTGCCTTCCGCCGCCTTGCCTCGTTCCAGGTGTCGAGGTGCGGCAGCTTTACGCGAAGAATTGCCGCCTGCAGCTCATCGAGACGACTGTTCCATCCCTGCTCCTCACTGTGGTATTTTCTTACACTGCCATGACTACGCAGCTTCCTGAGCCGGTCGGCCTGTTGAGCATCCTGCGTTACGACCATCCCTCCATCGCCACAAGCCCCGAGGTTCTTGCTTGGAAAAAACGAGATACACCCAAAGTCACTCAGGGAGCACACCCGCTCGTCGCCATACGACGCGCCGAGCGCTTGCGCGGAGTCTTCCAGCAAGGCTAGTCCGTGATGTGCAGTGATGCTTCGTAGTTCAGCCATTTCTGCAGGCTGACCATACAGATGCACAGCGATGATCGCGCGCGTTCGAGACGTGATGCGGCTGAGCGCCGCCCCTGGGTCGATATTGAAGGTCTCCGGATCGATATCGACGAAGACCGGCGTTGCATGCAGCAGGCTGACCGCATCGGCGCTTGCGATAAAGCTGAACGCAGGGACGATCACCTCGTCGCCTGGACCCACACCAGCGGCCCTTAGCGAAAGGAGCAGGGCATCCGTACCGGAGGCGACGCCGACCGCATGTTCCACGCCGCAGTACTGGGCGATCTCTTTTTCCAGGGCGATGACGTTCGGGCCCAGGATGAATTGCTGTGCTTCCATCACGCGGTGGATCGCAGCCGTAATCTCGCCGCGAAGAGCAGAGTACTGCCCCTCAAGGTTGAGCAAGGTAAGCAGTTCAGGTGTTGCTGTTGCAGCCATGGGTGCGCCTCCTACGCATTTACCACTTGCACTTGGTGGAACTAGCACTCGCGAAGGTGGGCCCGCGCGAGTCTTAGGCTAGACCAGGCAAATACTGCATCTTTCAAGTGTCATTACGCGGCTCACTTCTTTTGACAATTCGGTGTTCATTGAGCGTGAAGCAAGAGGAAGGCCATCTTCGACTCCATCCTAAAGTTCGAAGAGCCGCCCATCGTGCCCATAGTGCAATTGCCATGTGCGCGTCACCCCTCCTTGGGAGAAGTGACTTTGCACACTGTTGCAGGTTATGTGCACACTGCATGCTTGGGTCTCAAATGTCACTCGAACACGTAGGGGAGACGTTTCGGATGGTCGCAGGCCTGGGAATGTAGAGCTTTTCGAAGAATTGTGCCGGCGCCCTCCCCGCCATCCTCAAACAGTGGCAGCCGGCATGCAGGGAGCGGGGACGAAGACGTCCCTGGATGTCCTGCTTTCCACGAGGTTTGGATATGGCTCGCTATCTCATCACCGGCATCGCAGGGTTTATTGGGTCTTCTCTCGCCCATGAACTCGTTGCACTAGGTCACGATGTCCGAGGCATCGACAACCTGACTGGCGGGACGCTCGAAAACCTGGCAAATATTCGCCGGAAGATTGAATTTCACCAGATCGACCTGAACGATCGAAGGGGGCTCAACGAATGCTGCAAGGGCGTGGACTATGTCTTGCATCAGGCCGCGATAGCATCCGTACCGCGATCGGTGAAAGACCCCCTCGCGAGCCATGACGCCAACGTCAGTGGCACGCTGAACCTGCTGCTGGCTGCGCGGGATGCAGGGGTCTCCCGCGTGGTCTATGCCGCTTCGTCGTCCGCCTATGGTGACCAGCCTACACAACCGAAGCGAGAAGATATGACGCCGCAACCACTCTCTCCGTATGCGGCTCAGAAGCTTGCCGGAGAGCACTACGTGCAGAGCTTCTGGCATGTGTATGGGCTGGAAGGAGTGTGCTTGCGGTATTTCAACATCTTCGGCCCGAAGCAGGCGGCCAACTCGCCATATTCAGGCGTGATTGCACGTTTTATCTCCGACATGATGGAAGGGATAACACCAACTATTTTTGGGACTGGTGCGCAAAGCCGCGACTTCACCTTCGTGCAGAATGCGGTCGCGGCAAATCTGCTGGCCTGTCAAGCCCCAGCGAAGGCTGCCGCAGGACAAGTATTTAACATTGGCACCGGCGAAAGCCATACACTCAACAAAACGTACGCTCACCTCGCTGATCTGCTCGGCTTCGATGCCCCTCCCAGATACGCTACTCCACGCGCGGGCGATATCGAGCACTCTGAAGCAGATACGTCAAAGGCAGCGCGCGCGCTAAACTACCATCCGAAGACGAGCTTTCGCGATGGTCTGAGCCGCACTGTCGACTGGTATCTTGAGCAAAGGCAAAGAAAGCCTGCGTCTGCGGCAAAGGAGCCTGCAACCGCCACGAGTCTCTAGCCCTTTTACCCGATGCGAACAGCTCATGCAGCCCAGAGTAGCTGTCGCACGATCGCATCGATGTCCTCGCGCGAAGTTGAATTCAGCCTATCTCGCAACACAACATATGCCGAAAAAGGTGTGAATAACTTTTCACTTGACGCAATAACATTCATCCATCTATCTTTCGTTTGCTCTAACAACTTGCTGAGACGAGCTGTTAAGTACATCCGGGCACTGTCGCTTCCAACAGTGATCATTGCGACTGGCGCCCCGATCAAGGCAGTTTGCACCGTCATCCAGAGCGGGTTGGCGGCCGCAACGAATCGCTTACTCTCCCCCGAGGCCATTGAAAGAATTCAGGGCTCTTTTATAAAAGAGATCTCGCGCCCTGCTGTGGTGTGAGATGCATTCATATTCCCTCAACACTGCAAAGTCCTACCTTGCCGTGCTGTTTTGGAATCACCTCGGTCCGAAGTAGTCAAAACATCGATCGCTGGCGCCTCGCGCATATGCGATCAGACAGTTGGAAAATCATGCCCGACCACTTGCGTGTTCTTGTAATCAGTACTGATCAATCTGTCTGCCAGCTCGTGCAATCCATGCTTGACGCTGAGGGTCATCAGGCCACTTGCGTCTCCAGCCCACAGGCCGCACTCCAGTTGCTTGGTGCCGGTCAGCTTTTTGAGTTGGTGGTCTTCGATACCTCTCGCCAGCCTCCCAGCAACATGTATCTTCTGGAAGTTCTAGCGCGGCGGGCGGGTAACCACAACATATGCTTGCTTTCTGCTTTAGGTGGGAATGTTTGGAATCGAGATGCAGAAAGACTAGGCATCCGCCTTACTTTCACCAAGCCTTTTTTGCGTCATGATTTCGAACGTCTGCTCTCTGAGATAGGTCTGCTTCCTTCCCCAAGCCCTCGAGAGACGGCCATCGGCGCGGCGCATGAGTGTGCCGCGCATGCGAAGGACCGCCCTTACTCTCTTGAGGAGCTGCCGAACGGACGCTTCTTCCTTGCGGCTTCGCCCGCGATGATGAAGATTCGTAAAACTATCCGTCTTCTCGCTCCATTGGATGTCCCTGTATTGATTCTCGGCGAGAGTGGCGTCGGTAAAGAAGTCGTCTCTACATTGCTGCATAACGCCTCAAATCGAGCCGGTCAAGGCTTCCTGAACGTGAACTGCGCCGCGCTGCCGTCTGAGCTCCTGGAAAGTGAACTCTTCGGCTACGAGGCTGGAGCCTTCACTGGCGCCATAAAAGCCAAGCCAGGTAAGTTCGAGCTTGCCAATAAGGGCACTCTTCTGCTGGATGAAATCGGTGAGATGAGCGCCTCGATGCAGGCTAAACTTCTCCACGTTCTGCATGATGGACACTTCTCTCGCTTGGGCGCCCGGCTCACCACCCAGGTGGATGTCCGCGTTCTCGCCGCAACCAACATCGACATGGAAGCAGCGATCGCGGATCATACCTTCCGCGAAGATCTCTACTACCGCATCAGCGCATTTACCATCAACATTCCTCCGCTGCGGGAGCGGCGCGAGGAGCTGCCCTTCTTTGTGGAACAGATGCTTCGGCGCAGTGCAATCACCTTTCATCAGGAGCCGATCCCCTTTTCACCTCTGCTGATGGAGGCCGTTCAGGAGTACAGCTGGCCCGGCAATCTGCGCGAACTTTCCAACTTCGTCATTCGCACACTAATCCTGAACGACGAGCAGTCGGCGCTGAGCGATCTGCACATCAAGATCAGATCCTGCAAGCGGGGAGCCGCAGCCCAGCAGGCCGATACTGCTATTCGCAAAACTCCCGAGAGTATGCGGGCCATCGTGCGGGACATTAAGGACCAGACGGAGAGTCGCCTGATTCAGGAAGCTCTGGATGCCGCCGGTTGGAACCGGCGACATGCCGCAGTTCGGCTCAGCATAAGCTACCGTGCTTTGCTGTACAAGATTCAACAGTATGGTTTGAGCAGAAGCGCCGAGCGACTAGCCGTCGGGCAGCGTTAACAAATTCTGAAGTGTAGTCTGAGAACGCGTGCGATTCTTCAGGCAGCCATCTATTCAAAGATGGCTGCCTTCTTTTTTACTGGTATGTGTAGAAAAGAAAAATTTCAACCTCCGCGCAGACCAGACGGGACAGTTGTTATAAGCGGCCGGCCGGCTTCTATCCTCAGGCAACTGCGGACTGCTCCGTGGGCTGGCTAATCCACTGGCGCTGCCAGGTGATCGTCTGCCTTAGACCATCCTGCAGTAGAATCTTGGCTTCAAAGCCCAGTAGCTGCTTCGCCTTCCGGATGTCGGGAATTCTCCGCCGCACGTCCTCGTACTTGCGATTGCTGATCTCCGCGTAGGGAATTTTTTCAATCTTTACCTCACCACCAGCGCCGCACAATTGATGAATGCGCGTTGCTAATTCCAGGATGCTGATCTCCTCATTGCTGCCGATGTTCACTATCTCTCGATTAGCGTTGGTCGCCTCTGCTGCAGCCACAATGCCTCGGACTGTATCGGAGACAAAGGTAAAACTGCGTGTTTGAAGCCCATCCCCGTGGATTGGAATCGGCTTGCCCTGCAGTACAGCGTCAATGAAGACCGATTGCGGTCCTCCCCACCAGCTCAGGTTCTGCCGTGGCCCATAAGATCCAAAGATTCTTAAGATCGTTGCATCGATGCCGGCGTCTTCTGCCATGGCGAGAACAAGATGTTCATCGAACAGCTTCGAAGCAGCATATGCCCAGCGGCTTATCGTTGGCGGACCCAATACTGAATCTCCATCTTCAGGAAACGGAAGGGACGGATTCTTTCCATACACGTCAGACGTAGAAGTAATTACATATTTTGCAGATCGTTCGCAGGCCAGCCTAAGCGTATTGACAGTGCCTTCCGAGTTGATGAGGAGCGTGTCGATGGCTTTGCCATAGCGCGGAATCTTGTAAGCAGCGAGATGCAGGACAGTGTCGATCGAGCTAGCGCAGCTCCGCAGAGCCGACAGGTCGCAGACATCCGCTTCATGGAATTCGAAATTTGAACTCCGCAGCGCCTCCTTGATGTTGCGCAGATTCCCGTGAGATAAATTGTCTACCCCGATGACAGCGTAGCCCCGAGCAAGCATAGCGTCTGCAACATGCGAAGCAAGAAATCCAGCAACTCCAGTGATCAAAATTCGTTTCATCGTAAACCTTCTCCCAGGCTGACTACTGCTTCTACGCTCCGGATTCCGGCATGGCCCTCGCCGAAGATCCGCAGATCTCGTTGTGCTCTCGGACAAGCACCGTTGGAGCTTAATAGGCTTCGCACATGATCGAGCACTTTTGGAGGGCGCGTGCCAACCAGATGATTCCAGCCCCCGGTCAGCGTCTCCAGCCACTCCGTTTCTTCCCGCAACGTAAGGCACGGCACGCCAAGGAAGTAGGCCTCCCGCTGAATGCCGCCGGAATCTGTAAGAATCAGCAGCGCGCTCTTTTGCAGGGCGAGCATCTCTAGATAGCCCACTGGATCAATCAAGTGAATGTGCTTATAGCTTGAGAGCATTCGCCTGCCCTCATCCCCCAGTAACTTCTTGAGCCGGGGATGCACCGGAAGCACCGCGGATACTGGCAGTTGTTCCAAAGTGCTGATGACATCGGCTAATTTATAGAAGTCGTCGGTGTTTTCGGCGCGGTGTAGCGTTACCAGCGCATAGTCTTTCCCCGCCAGTCCCATGGCCTTCAACAGAGCAGCCGCTGTAGACCTCTCCGCGAACTGGAGCACCGCATCCAGCATGACATCGCCGACGAGCCTCGCTTTTTCCGCCAACCCCTCTGTTCCGAGCTGGGAGACCGCCGTCGCAGTTGGACAAAGCAGCAGATCCGACACATGATCGCTGATGATCCGGTTGATCTCCTCAGGCATGCGACGATTAAAGCTGCGCAGACCAGCCTCGAGATGCACCAGCGGTATATGAAGCTTCACCGCAGCCAGCCCTGCTGCCAGGGTCGAGTTAGTATCCCCATAGATGATGACAGCATCAGGTCGCCACTTCCCGAGGCATGCCTCAATGCTGGCAAGCATGGCCGCTGTTTGCACGCCCGGCGTCGCGGAGCCGATACCGAGCGACACGTAGGGCTTAGGGAGGTCCAGTTCGTCGAAGAAGACGTCCGACATCTGTGGATCGTAGTGTTGGCCCGTGTGCAGCAGGCGATGTTCTATGCAATTGCCGTGATCGCGGTTGTACTGGTCGAATGCATTGACCAGAACCGCCACTTTCACAAACTGTGGCCGCGCGCCTACAACTGAGAGAATCTTCATGGGGTCACCTTCATTGGTGCTCCAGAAGTTGTTCGGTAGAGACCGGACGCAGAACCCGGGCCGGGGATCCGACTACCACCATACGAGCCGGAACATCGCGAGTGACCACGGAACCTGCTGCAACGAACGCGTCCTCGCCGATCACCAGGCCGGGAAGAACCGTAGCATTGGCGCCGACGCGGGCTCCGCGTCTTAAGGTCACTCCCTTGAAATGCAGGAAGCGCTCCGCTGTGCGCCCAGCAAAGTTGTCGTTGGTGAAAGTGACCTCTGGCGCGATAAAGCAGAGATCTTCAATGACTGAGAGCGCTGTGATATAGGCTCCCGTTTCGATCTTGCAGCGAGCGCCGATCGTCACCTGGTTTTCGACCGAGACACCCCGGCCGATGATAGTCAGGTCGCCGATTGTGCTCTGCTCACGGACCGTTGCCAGATCGGCAATAAGCACACCAGACCCAAGGACGCATCCCCGATACAGCACTGTATGAGCCCCTATCAGGCAGTCATCCTGGACGACGGGCGGATCCAGCGCCACCGCTTTCGTCACGGCACTTAGGCGCGCTCGCATGGGAGATTTGCCGATGACGCTGTGATCGTCAATGCGCACACGTGATCCAATGCGCGTGCCGTCATGCAGAACCACTCCATGGCCAAGAGTGCTGCCAGGACCGATCTCCACATCTTCACCAATCACGACATGGCGTCCGATGCGCACGTCCGGGTAAGTCAACGGGCTGAGCCGTGTGGCCGCTACGATTGCGCTCACGACGGCCAACTTCCTTCCGTAGGCTTGATCAACGGTCGCAACGTAGACACTTTAGCCAGCTGCTGAGCATCTCGTTGTTCCCGTAGAACCCCAGCGAGTGGCAGCGGGAAGCGCCATCCGTGTGGGGTGGATACCTGTGGGACCGGCGCTTCGGCGAGAACCGGTACGCCATCAGCACTCTGCAAAGCCGCCTGCGAGACAGCGGCGGCGAGCGCATGTGTGTCTAAGATCGGGTCCAGAACTATCGTGGCTGGAAGTGCCCCGGCCGGAGTTGCTGCTTGAGCGTTTGCCCGGGCAACTGTTCTGCCGAATTGCGGGTATCCGGAAGCTCCGGCGCGAAGACACTGCCCTATCAAGCCACAATGCGCTCGGATGGTACGTGCGATGCGCATCTTGCTATGCCCGGCAGCACGGCGGCGCAGAGTGAGTGGCACTTCCGCGATGCGGTAGCCCAGACTCGCAGCCGAGAGAAGGATCTCCACTGCAGCGACGAAGCCGTTGCTGGGGAAAGATACCTCGCGCACAACGGAGCCCCTGTAGGCGCGGAAGATGCTGGTGTAGGTGTATAGCTGTAGCGGAGTTGCCATGCGATAGAAGCGTGAGCACTGCATGCTGAGGAGCAGGCGCCAGCGTTGCACGCCGTCCACATCCCCGTCCGGATGATAGGGAGAGGCAACCATGACGTCGGCTTGCCCAGCCAGTACAGCATCGATCATGGAGACGAGGTTCGCCGGCCCGTAACTACAGTCCGCGTCAATAGTGCAGACCACGTCCGCCTCTGCGTGCTGGAAGCCGGTTCGAAAGGCCGCACCTATCCCGCAATTGCTGCTATGCATCTGAATGCAATATCTGGCATTTGGAGGCGGCACGGACGGAAGCAGTCGCACCGTGTTGTCAGTGCTTCCATCGTCCACGAAGCAATACTCCACATCGAATCGCTGGCTCAAGGTTTGATGAACCTCAGCCAGCTTCAGGCGCAATGTTGGAATACTCTCTTCCTCATTACACAAGGGGATGAGAATGCAGACTTTATGCATAAGAGCGGATTGTAAGTCGTTCATAAATACCACCAACAAGGTCAGTAGTGTGCAACTGCAGAGCCGAACCTACCTTGCGTTGCGTGATCGCTGGCTCCTGCTTTCCTGCCGGTAATTGCAGGTTGGCTGCAGAGCGTGAGGCCGGTTTGCAACTCGCGTGTCTAAATACGTAAGGCTTTGCATATGTGGCGCTCGCCGTCTGTCAACAGCGGACGATATTGTCAGCCTGGATGCCACGGGTCGCATTGCGCGTGTCCACCACTAACTTCGCCTCCCTCACGATTCGGGGATAGTCATAGTCAGAGTGATCGGTGACAATCAGAACGCAGTCATACTCCGAGACGTGCTCCAGGGGCGTGCTGGTCATTCCCAGGTCATAGTGGCGTCCACGACTTACAGTGGGAAAATAGGGATCGTTGTAGGCGACCACTGCACGCTCCTGTCTTAGCAGCTCGATGATGTTGAGAGAGGGCGACTCGCGCAGGTCGTCGACATCCTTCTTGTATGCCAGCCCAAGCACCAGTATTTTCGAGCCATTCAGCGCCTTCTTCTGCCCGTTGAGAGCCTTTGCGACGAACTGCACCATATGGGCCGGCATAGCCTCGTTGACTTCGCCTGCAAGCTCGATAAAGCGGGTGTGAAAGTCCCATTCGCGCGCCTTCCAGCTTAGGTAAAAGGGGTCGATCGGAATGCAGTGGCCGCCCAATCCAGGACCCGGATAGAAGGGTTGAAAGCCGAAGGGCTTGGTAGCAGCCGCGTCGATCACCTCCCAGATATCCACGCCCATGCGCAGGCAGAGCAGCTTCAACTCATTGACCAGCGCTATGTTGACGCAGCGATAGATGTTTTCCAGCAGCTTGGTCATCTCGGCTACCCGCGTCGAGGAGACGTTAACAGCTCGATTGAAGATACTGGTATAGAGTGCTGCCGCAAGTTCGCTGGCGATTTTCTCATGGCCGCCAACGACCTTTGGAATGTCGTGCCGGGCAATGCTGTCGTTGCCGGGATCTTCCCGTTCTGGAGAGAAGGCGACATAGAAGGCGGGGTCCGCAGTATCAGATTCAGGGGTCTGTGCCCGCAGACCAGCCTTGTTGCCGTCGTTGAGAATCGGGATCAGCACCTCTTCCGTCGTTCCCGGATAGGTGGTGCTTTCAAGCACGATCAGTTGACCCTCGCGGAGTGCTGGCGCAACCGCATGCGCCGTGTTTCGTATAAAGCTGAGGTCTGGCTCGCGATGATCCGTCAGTGGAGTGGGAACGCATAGGATCACCACGTCCTGATCGGCGATGCGCGCAAAGTCGGTAGTCGCCCGAAATCCTTTCTCTCGGGCCAGCTGTATGTCGGTATGCGGGATGCGGTAGATGTATGAGCTTCCGTCTTCGAGTTTGCTTATCTTGGTCGCATCGATATCGAAGCCGCACACCTGAAACCCGGATTCCGCAAAGAGCAACGAGAGTGGCAAGCCAACGTAGCCCAGACCCACTACCCCGATCTTGGCGGTACGGTTGTGGAGGCGGTCGAGCTGCTCTTGTGCGACTCGAGGAAGGGTGGGCATCGTCGTCGTGGAAGTCATGCGAGCGCTACTTGCACCCGGCCTGCCACACTCGCCGCAAGAAGGGATCTCAACGCTTCCTCTATGCAGCACCCTTTTCTGCCTGTAGAGAACTGGTGGGAGTCGACTGTATTGAAGGCACAACTATGCAAACTGTTGCGCGTTCCCGCAGAACTTTTCAAAGCGCTCTGCTCGCGAAATACCGGAAGTTCGTTTCGCCAGTCGTTGCAAGCGGCGACTCAGGATCATTGCCACTCAAAGGGAGATCCTTTCCATTCGGCCCCAGGATTGCAAAACTCTCCATGTTGACGCATGGGACTTACTGACAATTTAAGCCCCATGCGTCGGAGCGGGTACCTCCTGGAATTGATAACTGGGATCGCCCGGGCTCCTGGCCAAGGAATTAAATACGAGAGTGTACGCGGGAGCAGCATGGACACAGTAAAGGTTGGTGTAGTCGGACTGGGTGCGTGGGGATGGAATGTAGCGCGCTGCCTCTATGAAATTCCTGGTTGCACACTGGTCGCCTGCAGCGACCTTGACCTCTCCCGGCGCGCTGCCGCGGAGCGGAGCTGGCCGGGCGTGAAGGCGATGGGGACCCTGGATGAAATGCTGGACCGGGGCGATATCGATGCAGTGGCGATCAGTTCTCCAGCCGTCACCCATTACACGCTGACCAAGAAAGTGCTGCTAGCCGACCGTGATGTCTTTGTTGAAAAGCCGTTCACCCTCGACGTGGCGCATGCGGAAGAGCTTCTTCACCTCGCGGAGGTGCGAGAGAAGGTTCTGATGGTAGGCCATCTCTTGGAGTATCACCCGGCGGTGGATAAGATGCGGGATCTGATCTCCTCTGGAGAGCTGGGTGAGATCTACTATGTCTACACGCAACGCGTGAATCTGGGACGTATTCGCGGAGATGAGAATGCTCTGTGGAGCTTTGCCCCCCATGATATCTCGCAGATTCTCTATATGCTCGGTGCTGACCCGGTCGATGTAAGCGCCCGTGGACAGAGTTACATCCAGGACCGTATCGAAGATGTTGTCTTCCTTAGCCTGTTCTTCAAAAACCGGGTCATGGCGCACATCCATCTCAGTTGGCTGGATCCGCACAAGGTGCGCAGCACAACTATTGTCGGAAGCAAGAAGATGGTGGTCTTCGACGATGTTGCCACCTCGGAGAAGCTGCGCGTCTATGACAGCTGCGCGCAGAATATGCAGGCACGCAGCTACGGCGAAGCGATCCAGGTGCGCTTCGGCGACATACACATTCCGCGCATCTCCGCTGCCGAGCCGCTCAAGCTGGAGTTCCAGCATTTTCTCGATTGCATCCGGACACGCGCCCGGCCCCGCAGCGATGCCTACGACGGACTGCGCGTCGTGCGCATACTAGACGCAGCACAGCGCTCGCTCGATCAGGATGGCATACCCGTCAATATCCACTCTAGCGGTGGCTTCGTCTGTCCACCACAACAGAGTGACCGACGCTGGACTGCTCTCCATGCGTGAGCGGTTTGGTCCACGCTTCGCTTAATCGGGTGCGGCATTGGTCGCGAAGGCAAGTAGGCACGCCGCGGAGGATACGGTGATCGGAACTCGACAGGAGATCAGGGTGGCACGGGAGATTAAGGCCGAGTGGTTTGTACTCGCGTCCGTGCTGTTCGCTACCACCGGGCAGCTCTGCATCAAGCTTGGATTGGGACATCTTTCGACAGGTTGGACGAAGCCCGTGAGTCCTGCAGCCACGCCGATCACGCTCGGGATAGTTGGCGGATTGTTGATTTACGGGCTGGGAACGCTGCTGTGGGTTCTTGCTGTCTCCAAGCGCAACATCAGTTATCTCTACCCACTTGCCTCGCTCAACTACATCTTCGTCGCACTGGGTGGACATCTCCTGTTGCATGAACCGATTCGCCCCGGCCGGTGGCTCGGCATACTTGTCATGACCACCGGCATTGTGGTGCTCACGCAAGTAGCGCCAGAGGAGTTGACATGAACCCGTGGATTGCACTCAGCGGCAGCATTCTTCTTGGCGCGTGCGCTCAGATCATGTTGAAACATGGGGTGAATACTTCGTCCAAGGGCAGCCTGGTTGGTCTGATGGCGTCGCCGTGGGTGATGCTCTGGGCGATCAGCTTTGGCGTTGCTACGGTTCTGTGGATCGTGGCCCTCTCCCGGATGCAGATCTCATATGCTTATCCTCTGCTCGGCTTCGGCTATGTCGTTGTGACGGTACTCGCCTCAGTATTTCTGGGTGAGCATGTGTCGCGGCGGCATTGGTTAGCGGTGATCACCATCGCGGTTGGCGCGGCACTCGTCGCAAGGAGTAGCTAGCATGCTCGCGTCCAACCACTCCCTTAAAGACTCGCCGGGTATCCACGTCGCGATCATTGGCGGAGGATTCACCGGACTTGCCTGCGCGCTCTCCCTGCTGAAAGCGGGCTATCGGGTGACGGTCCTTGAAGCCCAACATCGTCCGGGCGGCTTGACGACGAGCTTCAACTTTGGCGCATTCACCTGGGACAAGTTTTACCATTGCATTCTCACCTCAGACTCTGCCCTGCTGCAGTTACTGGAGGAACTCGGTTTGTCCGGCGAGCTCCGCTGGAAATCGACGGAGGTGGGCTTTTTCTCGCACGACACACTCTACCGGATGACGGGCGCTCGTGAACTATTGCGTTTCCCGCATCTTTCCCTCTTGAACAAGACACGTCTCGCGCTCGGTACGCTCTATGCTGCTCGCCTGGAAGATGGAAACGCTCTGGAATCCGTGCCTCTCGAAGCGTGGACTAAACGCATCTTCGGCAAACGAGTGTATGAGGAGATTTGGGAGCCTCTCCTGCGCTGCAAGCTTGGCGAAACGCGCTCTCGGGCATCCGCCGCTTTTCTATGGGCCACCTTGCGACGCCTCTACTCCACCCGCGAGAAAGGGCCAAAGAAGCAAGAGAAGCTCGGCTACGTGCATGGCGGGTATCAGGTTGTCTTCAAGGCGCTTTCCGAGCGCATTCTGGCTCTCGGAGGAACTCTTCAGAGCGGCGCAAAGATCCTGGGCATTCGGGAGCACGGCTCGGCCGTTGTGATCGACGAGGGAGCATCGTCGACGACCTACGATGCCGCCGTTCTAACGATACCGAATCGTGCGATCGCCGCCGTCCTTGAGACGAGCGACACCGCCTATCTCACGCGGCTAACAGAAGTGGAGTATCTCGGCCTAGTGTGCATGGTGCTGGTGCTCAAGCGCCGGCTGAGCCCCTTCTATGTAACCAATATCACGCAAGCGGCTCCATTTACCGGCCTGATCGAGATGACCAACCTTATCGATCCCGAGATAGAGACCGCAGGGCAGCACCTTGTGTACCTACCGAAATACACTGTACCGAACGATCCTCTCATTACGGCCAGCGATGATGATGTTTGGGAGGAGTTTGCTCCAGCTCTCTTCAAGATGCATCCCGATCTGAAGCGGAGCGAAATTGCCGGCAGATTCGTCTTCCGGGAACGCGTCGTGCAGCCCGTACCCACGCTGCATTACTCACGCATTCTTCCGGCAGCGACTACGCCACTGTCACGTGTTTTCCTTGCTAACACCTCACGTATTGTCAACAACACGTTGAACAACAATGTGATGACCCGTATTGCGCATGAGGCTTGCCAACAGTTGATGGCAAGGATCCCGGTGGAACGAGAGACTCCGCATCCGGAGGATGATGCGTCAGCTCGCGGCGCCAACCCGGTCTACGCTGTTGTCAGCGAAGGAGTAGCGGTCCAATGACACCGGTTCTCTTCATCCTGCTCGCGCGCGCGTTCTGGCTCGATGTCCTCACTGGATCCACTTCATATATCGGGGGCGGCCTAAGCAGCAGGCAACATTCTTTCATTCTGTTGCTGATCGGCGCGGGCCTCTTATTCCTTGCTGTATTGCTGCGAAGACTCGGCCGCGCTTACGCCACGCTCTCTAAACGAGCGCGCGCGGAAAACGCCTCGGCTTCGAATGCAAGACAATTGGCAGAGACACCCGGAGGGTCGACTTCGTGAGCCAGCGCACGCTCCATAGAATGCATACACTGCACCTCTATCGTGCACGGATCTCTTCGCCCGCTCACTCCGAGGACGCATGATGCTGGCCTACCATGAGTTCTCAGAGGTACCGTCGAGGGATATCTATTGCCAGACGGTCTCCACATTTCGCGAGCAGCTCGAAATGCTACGATGCGGAGGGCTGCTTGACCCGCTCGCCATCAGCTTCGATGATGCACATAACTCACAGGTGCTTTATGCCGCGCCAGCGCTCCAGGCCGCGGGTGCGCGTGGCATTTTCTTTGCAACAACCTCCTGGATTGATCAACACCGCAGCACAGCTACGTGGGCGGATCTGCGCGCGCTCTTAGCCGCGGGCCACACCATTGCGTCGCATGGCCACACGCATTGCTTGCTCACACACTGCTCTCCAGAACAGTTGCATGGTGAACTCTGCACTTCACGCGCGCTTCTCGAGCACAAGCTAGGCGTCTCCGTCACGTCAATCTCCATGCCCGGCGGCCGCTGGAATGTTCGGGTTGCGGAAGCCTGCGCCCAGGCCGGCTACACCACTCTCTACACGTCTCAACCTGGGGAGAGGCGGCGGCTCGCGCAGTGGGAGGGTCACGGAATCGATGTTGTCGGGCGTCTTATTGTTCGTCGCGAGGTGCCCGTGCAAACAATCGAACGGTATGCAAGACGTGATAGGGCCACCATACTCCGGTTACGTGCGGAGTATCTGCTGAAGTGGGCTGCCAAACGGGGGCTTGGTGATCAAATGTATCAGACAGTGTGGCGCAAGCTTCTACGAAAGCCGATATCAGTCGCCACTTAGACGATCGGGTTGGAAACTCAATACCGCGTATAGCGGATAAGAGACAAGGCTAGGATTGGATGCGCGTCCTCCAGCTACTTGCGAGCACCGGCTATTATGGCGCCGAAGGTGTGGTCTCCCAGCTCTCGCGCTCGCTCGTGGAGCTGGGGTGCGACGTGATCATCGCCCTTTTTAACGCTTCACAGATGGCGGATCACGGGCTGATCACCAGGGCACGCAATCTAGGAATCGATCTACTGGATATTCCCTGCTCGGGTCGGCTAGATTTCGCGGCCATTTCAACCGTTAAGAGCATCCTCCAGCAACGCAAGATCGACCTGCTTCACACCCACAGTTACAAAGCTAACTTTTACGGCCTTCTGGCGGCGCGCCTCTCGGGAGTTCCCGTTGTCGCGACTTGCCATAACTGGACGAACCGCACGCGCAGCCTTCGCGCGTACGGCTCGCTCGACAAACGCTTGCTCCGCTTCTTCGATCATGTTGTGACTGTCTCGGAATCGACTTCAAAGACCTTGATAGAAGAGGGATTCGATGCAGCGCGGGTGACGATGATCGGCAATGGGATTGACACGAACCAAAACGCTCACTCGCGCTGGAATTTTGAGGAGACCGGCGACGGAGCGGCCACGCTCGGAACCGTGTCCCGTCTGTCTCGTGAGAAGGGTGTGGATGTGCTGGTGCGCGCCGTTGCCGAGCTGCGAAGACAAGGACTGAATGTCCGCTGCCGGATCGCTGGCGATGGACCAGAGCGCTCGTCTCTTCTGGCCCTCGCGACCGAGCTCGGCGTGGGCGCACATATCGCACTGGAAGGTTTCTGCTCAGATGTGCCGCTATTTCTCGCTGGCTGTGACATCGTCGTACATCCCTCTCGTATCGAGGCCATGCCACTTGCAGTTCTGGAGGCGATGGCGGCTGGCAAACCAATCGTAGCCACGACAGTAGGCAGCATCCCGACACTTATCCAGGATGGGCACTCTGGGATACTCGTGCCACCCGACGATCCGCATGCTTTGTCACACGGTATCCTGCGCATGCTCAACGATGGTGCACTCAGGCGGTCTGCTGGCTTTGCTGCACGCCGCTATGTAATCCAGCACTGTGACGTCCGCCTAATGGCACAAAAATATCTGCAGCTCTACTGCCAAGTGGCACACCCGGTTCTCGCGGCAGACGTGGCCGCAGATTGAGACCATCGGACGAAGCCATGTCTGTGATTCCTATCAGTACGTATTCTTCCCCCACGCCTGGGCTGCAGATCTCCGGGCAGCAACTCTCAATCCACCAAATTTCAGTGCGGCAACTCAAAGTATGGATGCTCGATCAGTTCTGCTTTACTCCCTGGTACACCGCAGCACTTGCCGAGGCGCTCAAGCGCCACGGGCTGAGTATCAGGCTGGTATGCAGCAACTTCAGCCGAGAACCACACTACTTTCGCAGCCGAGGCCTCTCGCTCGAACCTGGACCGCTGAACAGGAGTGCAACTCTGCCCTCCCCTGGTGCGCCGTGCCGCCTTCTCCGCCTGGCTGAGGCGCTGTTCAACACACGCGCGCTGCAACACACGCTCAAGACGAAGCCTCCACACGTGCTTCACTTTCAACAGACGCCGCTGCTCAGCAAAGGCCTGCGGTCAGACTTTGCGCTCGTTGCAAGCGCGCACCGCGCCGGGGTGCCGATCGTGCACACTGTGCACAATCTTGTGCCTCACGATACTGGTCACCGGCTCCACTCCATCTATGCCGAGTTTTACACGGCGGTCGACCACCTCATCTGTCACTCGACCAGCACAGCGGAACAGCTTCGGGCAGAGTTTCGCGTACCCGCCGACCGGGTCACCGTTATACCGCACGGCCCGCTCTTTGCCTCCGGAGTTCACATTCCTGTTAACAGCGCACGCGAACGGCTGGGCTTGCCGTTCAATCGGCGGATCTTCCTCTTTCAAGGAATTTTCGCTCCGTACAAGGGACTGGATACACTGTTGAGGGCGTGGAAGATCTGCATCGGTCAGTGGCAGGCGCGCGGCGATCTCCCACCCTTGCTACTCATCGCCGGCTCTGGGCCGAGCGCCCTAGAGCTGGAGGTTTTACGCGTGTCGGCCGTCGCCGGACCGTCAATCCGAGCGGATCTGGCCTATATCCCTACCGAGCGATTGCCGCAGTACTACGCTGCTGCCGATATTCTGGTGTACCCCTACCGGCAGATCACCACGAGCGGCGCGCTACTCACTGGTCTCAGCTACTGCAAACCGATCCTCGCCTCATGGCTTCCCGCGTTCGGTGAGTATCTAAACGATGGGGACAATGCACGGCTGGTCGAGCCAGATTCACCGAGGTCCTTAGCGCACGCAATTCAAGCGCTTGCTCGTGAAGGAGCAGGAACGCTCTACGAGCAGCTTGGACCCGGAGCTGCTCGCAATCGCGAGCGGTACACCAGCTGGGACGCGATTGCGGAGCAAACCCTTGCTCTGTACGGAAATTTGCGCAAACGTAATGCTGCCATACATTCCTGTAACTGAGAGCAAACGTAGTTTGCAATTCGTTGCATACAGGTGCAGGAAGGCTGTCCTTCCAGACGGGCTAGAGGCACACTTCTGTCGGTATCCTGCACCACAGTTTTGGCGGTCGGATTGCACCCACGCCGGTGAACCACTGGAGCACGTGTGATCAGAAGCTGGGGTACGATCAGAACGAGCGTTGTGACTGCCTGCATCATGGCTACCGGCTTCGTTGCGGCAGGGGCCATAGATGCGCCAGCGCAGATAGATGTCGCGGCGAGAACCACGGGACCGTCTGTGGACCCGGCCATCGTCACGAACTCGCACTCCTCCAAGCCGTCGTCCAGTCCGGCTCCCACCTTCCCCTCGGATTATGTGATCGGTGTGGGGGATCTGCTGAACGTCTCTGTTTGGAAGGAGAAGGACTTTAGCGAAACGGTTGTGGTGCGTCCCGATGGCAAGATCTCGCTTCCGCTGGTCGGTGAATTCTACACCGCAGGACAGACTCCAGTGCAAGCAGAAGATCTGCTCCAGGCGCGGCTGAAGACCGTCGTCATCGATCCTAAGGTAACAGTCAGCGTCGTCGAGATACGCAGCCGTATGGTGTATATCACCGGCGAGATCGGGCGGCCTGGGGCGTACCCGTTGAATGCTCCACTGAACGTGCTCCAGCTGATCGCACAAGCTGGTGGGCTCACGCAGTTCGCGGAGCGCAGGAAGATCCGCGTACTGAAGGCGAGTGAATCGGGTAAAGGAGTGCCGTTCGATTACAACAGCGTAGTCCACGGAAAAGATTCAAGGCGCAACCTCGTTCTCGCTCCTGGTGACACGGTGGTCGTTCCATGAATGGGCAGAGGCTGTTGTGCATGTATGGCAACACCTGCCGCGCCTCCTTGGTGATCTCGCTTATGCTTTCCGCGTCCGCAGTTGGCTCTGCGCAGATGAATCAAACCGCCGCCACCAGCAGTGGGGCGTCGTTGTCATCGGGCAGCGCGGTCCTGCAGTGCGCAACGGCGACAGCTGGGGTATGCGCACCTGCGCCTCTCGTGCAGCCGCCCTCGTCTCAACCGGGCGCAGCTGCCGTGCCGGTCAACATTCTTGATGGGTCTGCCCCTCTCTATCTAAGCGAGGCGCAGGCACACGGCTTTGTTTACTCGGCCAGTGTCAGCTCTGGATACGACTCAGCCGTGAATGATGTGCCTCACCTCGGAGGCGCCGTGACGAACGTCGAAGGTTACCTGGGTAGCCTATGGCACAAACGGAGCTTCAATCTTCTTCTGCAGCATGACTCGAGTTTCACGGATTCTTCTAGCACCAACCTCGGCCGGCAGCAGTATCAGCGCTCAGCAGTGTCGCTTACTGGCGTGTTCTCGCGCAAGACCTCCTGGTCCTTCACAACAGAAAACGGCTTTGGCTCGGACGCCGCTCGCGCCGTGGGCAATCTCAACTCCGCGGTTGTGGGCCCGCTTGCGATTCCGGGCAGGGACGTGACGGCGCTGGGGCTGAACAGCGGAAATGTCCTGAGTACCCACGCTATCGTCGGTATGGAGCACCAGACCTCCGCCAGCAAAATTCTGGATGTCAATCTCGGCGGCTTCTATCACCGCTTCTTCGATAGTGGCTCGTCGAACCAGCAGGTCGACCTCTCTGCCCGCTATCGCGACCAGGTCTCCGTGCGCACTTCGGTCGGTGGCTACACGCAGCTTGTACAGGAGAACTACTCTGCGGCCCACTGCACCACTGGATCTGTAGGCTTCACAGTGTCAAGCGCGCTCCTGCGTTCGGCACAGCTGGAGGCCTCTGCCGGACCGGCTTTTGGATCATCGCGATGCTCCGGGGGCGGAGATTATCAATTCAACGCCTCGCTCACCGCTGCCCTGCCCCATACGGCAATCATGTATGTAGCCGGCGGCCGACAACGCAGTGATGGCTTGATTCAGGAAGCGACATGGGAGAGCTCGGTCTTCGCTGGCGGCGCGCTAGGTCAGCAGAGCCATACTCGTATCCGTGTTGATGGCGGCCTCGCACGCTACACGCTGGTGCAACGTGCATGGGCAACCGCGCCCCTACACGGAGCCTTTGTATCTGGCGAGTTCCATCGCCGGCTGAGTAGTGCGTTTGAGATCTCGGCTACTGCCCGTCACCTGACTCGCTCTCCGGGGGCCGCGCAACTGAATCGGAATCTTGCCTTCGTGACCCTCACCTGGTCTCCCGCACGGCGGACGTTGCACAGTTCATTTGTAGGAGGCGACAATGCCGGCCGCTAATCAAGCATTGGCCAGCCGCCTGGCCGAATGGTACGAGCTGCTGCACCGCCACTTCAAGGTTGCAGGACTCATTACTCTGATCGTCTTTATGGGCGCCGCGGCTTGGATCTCCCGTCTGCCAAACGAGTACCAGGCTATAACAACTATTCTGGTCAATCCGCAGCGCGTGCCGGATAAATATGTCAGCAGCACGGTAACGACCGATTCGAACGAGCGGCTTAACACCCTTAGCCAGCAGGTGCTCAGCTCCAGCCGCCTAGAGACGATTGAACGCGAGTTCAACCTGTACCCGGAGCTCAGGGCCAAGCTCGGGCACGAGCAGGTGCTGGACACCATGCGGCATCATATTCTGATCGAGCTGAAGCAGAGCTCTGGGACCGGACCGAGTTCGTTCACAATCACCTACTCCGGCTCCTCGCCGCAGACAGTGGCACGCGTTGCGAACCAGCTCGCGGCGAGCTTCATACAGTGGAATTTACGTGATCGCGAAGCTGAGGCGCTGGGCACGACAGATTTCCTTTCCAAGGAGCTGCACGATACCAAGACGCAGCTGGATGGCCTGGAAGAGCAGTTGCGTGCCTACAAGCTGCAGCACCTGGGCGAGCTTCCAGACCAGATGCCGGCGAACATGCAGACACTGTCCAGATTGCAGGTGGGTCTGCAGGCCAATGTGGATGCACAGAACCGCCTGGATCAGGAAGCGTTTCTACTTAAAGAGTCTCCCGAAAGCGCACCCGGAGCGAGCACAGGTGTACCCTCTCCGCATCAACAGCTGCGCGCACGCGAAGCTGCGGCGCAACAAGAGCTTGCAGAGTTGCGGCAGAGATATACGCCAGCACACCCGGATCTGATCAAAAAAGAAGCCGAGGTCAAGGCGCTGCATGCACAGGTGCTGGCGTCGGCACCCGCTTCACCACTCGCTGCGGTGCCGGAGTCCGGAGCGGCAGTGCGCCTGGAGATTATTGAAAATGAACGCCGCCGCCTGGCAGCGGAGCAAGGCAAAATACAAGGCCAGATTGCGTCCTATCAGGGGAAGGTGGATGCTTCGCCCATTCGCGAGCAGGAGGTCTCTCAACTTCTGCGCGATTACGACACGGCCAAAGAACATTACCGCTCGCTGCTAGACAAAACATATTCGGCTGAGATGGCGACTGAACTCGAGCGTCGCCAGGAGGGTGAGAGCTTCACCATGCTTGATGCGGCGCGTGTGCCCGACCGGCCGGTGCGCCCAAATCGCCTGGCGTATCTCAGCGGTGCTCTGCTCTTCTCGCTTCTGTTGGGAGTTGCTGTAGCGGTGCTGCGCGAGATCTTCGACAACTCGATCAAGACAGAAGAGGAGCTGCACCAGGCACTTCCGGGCGTTCTGCTTCTGGGGTCCACCCCCTGCTTCGCAATCGCTCAACGAGAGCGGGCATCCTGGCAAATCGCGGCGGCCCAGCGTCGAGTGAACCGCGGAGCGCAGCGGTCGCGAGCGGACCAGCGCGCGGCTGAAAGGAGAAGCGCCGGCCTATGACACCCGCTGAAGAAAGAGCCATCGGCCTGGTGCCCGCGCGTCCTGCACTCCGGGCGGGCGCGGAGGGTTGCGACAGCTTCCCACTGCTCGAGAGAGCCGCGTCCACGCAAAGCGGCGGCTGCCTCTTTGAGTCCGAGCCTGAGGGCTTCGCAGCGGAGCAATTTCGACTGATGCAGCGCAAGCTGACAAATGCGCGTCCTGCCGGAGGCTGTCTGCTGGTCACCAGCCCCGGACCTAACGATGGAAAAAGCCTGAATGCACGGAATCTTGCATGGGCTTTTGCCGAGGCTGAACGGCCGACGCTGCTGCTGGAGTTGGATCTGCGGAGGCCCTCGCAGTGCGATATATTCTCCGCAAGGCTGAAGCGGAGTGTCGAGGATGTGCTCGAAGCCTCGTGCGAACCCCGCGAAGCGACCTGCCGCATCGAGGGCACGCAGCTCCATTACCTGGGACTCAGCCGGCCAGCGAAAAATCCAATAGGCTTGCTGCGCTCGTCGGCGCTTCTCAAGCTGCTCGAGTGGTCCAGACGCAACTTCCAATGGATCGTGATGGATGTGCCACCAGTACTCTCCGTCTCCGATGTAGAGGAGCTGGTGCCGCATGCTGACCTGGTGCTGATGATCGTTCGGGAACGCGTCACGCCATTGCCGCTGGTGCGCAGTGCGGCGGAACGGCTTGGCAAGCGCTTGAACTACGTCATCTTCAATGATGTGAAAAAATCCGCGGTCTATGGATATGGCTATCTAAAACTCTACTAACCAGGCCCGTCTCGCAATTGAATCGTGTTGGTGGCTTATGAAAACTTTCTGCAACTTGGTCCTTCGCTTCGCAGCACCTATGTGGTTGTCCGGATGCCTGCTCCTCGCAGCCACGATGTTGCTTGCGATGCTTATGCTCTCGTCTCCCTACGCGCAAGCGCAGAGCGAAGAGATGACAGTGGTGGTTCTGGTGGACTCCACGAACACCCTCGATTACAACACCAGCCATACGTCGCCCGGCACCTATCAGGTCTTGCCCGAGCGATACTTGGAGCATCTGCAGATTCCCTACCGCGTAGTCGATATCAGCACCACTCCTGCGCAGGATCTAACGGCGACGCAGTTGATCATCGCAGGCCACCATGGACTTCATCTCTCCTCTGACTGGCAAAATGCAATCACGACTGCCGTGAGCAACGGCACCGGTTTTGTGAACCTCGACAACGATGTAGCGATCGGCCAACAGACGCACATCCAGCAGATCTTCGGCGCCACCGGCTCCGCTCTGGGGAGCGCGCAGCAGAGTATCACCATACCCGCGGCCGTGCTTCCCGGAGGCTCGACGCCGCACTACATCGCCGCCCTGCAGAAGCACTGGCTGGGCGATCCCGCGGGGGATATCACCTACACCTACCACGGCAATGGAAGCGTAGTGATTCCCTCTTCTGCAACCGTCCTGCAGGGGGCTCACGGGACTGTCGTCGCCACACTAGGAACAGATCCCCTCATATTGGCTACGACCTACGGCAAAGGTCGAGCAGTCGACTTCACTACGTACGACTACCTGCACGCAGACCGTTTTGGCTTCGTGATGGGAGTCGACGATCTGTTCTGGAGGAGCTTAGTTTGGGCCGCGCGCAAGCCTTTTGTTCTCCGCGGCTATCCGCGCTTTGTCGCCATCCAGATGGACGATAACGAACCAGGCTGGCTCTCCCGCCTGCCGGATCTCTGGAACACGGCACTCACCGGAACCACAGCCGCCGATGGAACAGGCGGCCCCTGGAATCCGCAGGGCAACCTCCAGCTCAGCTCATTGGGCGACCCGGGCGGCGAACGCGCGCAGCTCATCCAGGCAGTCAAGAACGGCAATGTACGCGTCTCCCCGCATGGGCTGAACTACGGCTCGGGCGGTGACCTCTATTGGAATCTCACGGTGGCGAACACGGACGCGCAATGGCAGACGAACGTCCAGGCGGTGCAGACGTGGAAGACGGGCCAGGGTGGCAGCGACACCTTCCCCGCGTTCAACCGATCGATGGTCGCACATTATTGGGACATCTCGAACAACTCTGGTTACGAGATGTGGACGAACCTCGGTCTGCGGTACATCACCACGCCACAGATGCCCGGCGCTTACTATTTTACCTCTCCAAAACCACTTTCTCAGCGCATGGGCTTGCGGCCCTTTCGCATCTATGAACAGCCCCCCGTCTATTCCGGCGATGTTGAAGAGACATTTCCTTTCTTCTATGCCGACGACCTTACGGTTGGGAGCCGTCAAGGCCTGCCCGCAAAGACCTTCTTTGCCTTTGCCAGCCAGGTTGGTACCGAAGCTGGACGATTTACCCGTCCGGATGCTCTCTTCCCCAGCACGCAAAACAGCTATAGCGTCAGCCAGAGCCTCAATCAATGGGAGTACTACACCTGGCGTTTCTGGTCAGGCATGGCGCCCGTCGAGATCTATACCCACGATGGAGCCAATCTGGAATTCACGAGCACCAGCAACCGCCAGACGTTCGTGCAGCAGATGTCGCAGTGGTTCAACAGCAATGGCGCACGCCACGCGTTCATGGATTCGATGGGCGATTACATGCGGGCGCGCAATCACTCGCTGCTATCGACCGCATCCATCAGTAATCAGGGGATCTCGCTCAACTTCACGGGCGCCGCAACGGACGCCGACGGGAATCTGATTGGCACCAAGACCTATATCTTTTATGGGGACGATGAAGGTACGCTGCTCGACGTGCCGGGCTTCGCGAATGGGGCCACGTACACGTATCCCAACACGCAGCCGGCCACGCTCCAGATCGATCCTGTGCAGATCAGCGTCACTGCGCTGCCCGGGGCCACAACGCCTCCAACGCCAATCAGTGTTGCCAACGTAGGCTCCGGCTCATTTTCCTGGACGGTGACCAGCAATGCACCGTGGCTCACAACCAGCACCTTTCAGGGTGTATCGAACGCCACCGTGAACGCGCTCATCAATAGCGCTAGTCTCGCCAACGGAAGCTACTCGGGCGCCCTGACCTTCACTGCCGCAGGCGCTGCGAACAGTCCCAAGACGGTCCCGGTACTGCTTACAATTGCACCTCCGAGTCTTGTGGCTGCACCCGTCGCACTGCAGTTCAACGGAACCATCAATCAGCCTGCACCTGCCGCTCAACTCGTTCGTATCACCAACTCAGGGGGCGGCACGCTTGGCTGGCAAGCCTCTTCTGACTCCGCTTGGCTCTCGGTTTCGAGCGGGAGCGGTCAGACACCCGGAAGCCTTATGGCATCCGTCAACGCCGGCTCTTTGTCTCTGGGCAACTATGCGGGCAACATCAAGCTGCATGCGACGGGGGCGAGCATTCCCGATGTGATGATTCCAGTCTCTTTTCAGCTTGAGGGTCCCATTGACACGCCCAGCACCTCTAGCCTGAGTGGCTGGACCATCTCTCCCATTGGAAATCCCGCAGCATGGACTTCATCCGGCGGCGCCATCCACTTCAATGGCACGACAGAATCGGAGCTCTATACCGGCTCCTCGGCTTGGACGGATTACGACGTTGAGGTGGGCCTGGCGCTCTCCAGGGTCGCAGATTACCCAGGCGGCATCCGCGCCCGCGTCAATCCTGCAACAGGCTCCGGCTACGCCCTCTGGATGTATCCATCGGAAAATACGCTGACACTCTTCAGCGTGCAGAACTGGAATATCAGCAGTGGCTACACGGTACTCGGCTCAGCCACGGGCATCGGCTTTGACACGAACACGCACAAGCTGAAACTTGGCGTGCACGGCAATCTGATCCAGGCCTATTACGATGGCAAGCTTGTACTTACGGTTACGGACTCGACCTACAGCTCCGGCATGATAGCGCTTGATCCATCCACGCAGACTCTCTCCTACAGCAGCGTGGTCGTCAACAGCAGCATCTCCCAGCAGACCGGCTTTACGGCTGCTCCCGCAAGCCTTAGCTTCTCAGCGATCTATAACGGCGCGAACCCCAGTCCGCAGAATCTCACACTTTCAGCAACGCCAGGAAATGTCTCCTGGTCGGCTACAGCCAGCGTACCGTGGTTGACCGTAACACCAACCGGTTCAACGACACCTTCAACTGTGTCGGTATCTGTGAACAGTTCGACGATGGCAGCTGGAAAGTACAGTGGGGCCATCACCCTGACTCCCTCCGCTGGTTCGGCGATTCAGGTTCCGGTCACGCTCACCGTCTCCGTCGCAACACCATCGCTGCTCGTGGCGCCCACCGGGGTCTCGCTCACGGCCTATACCGGTCAGCCAGCTCCGAAGGCGATGATCACGATCGCCAACCAGAGTGGCAGCGCCTTCCAGTGGACCGCCTCCTCGGATCAACCATGGCTCGCGATCTCGCCCGGCTCCGGTTCGGCTGCAGCTACCGTCACCGTTACACCCGCGGTCTCCACGCTCAGCCAAGGCACGTACACGGCTCACATCACGGTAGCCGCACCATCGCTGCCCAACTCCCCTGTCGTCGTCCCTGTGATTCTTCAGGTAAACAGCGCAACTCTCTCCGATAGCTTTCTGCACAACGCACTTGGATGGATCATCTCTCCCAATGGGCTGGGTGCAAACTTCAGTGTTGCCAACCAGGTGTACTCCTACAGCGGAGGCGGCAATACGCAGAGCTGTTCCGGCAGCGGCAGCTATGGGGATTATGAATTTGACTTCGGCATGCGCCTTCAGGTCGCGTCCGACTACCCAGGCGGGGTCCGCGCTCATGTCAATCCGTTCACTGGCGCAGGATATGGCCTCTGGTTCTACCCGTCAGAGCAGGTTGTCAAGCTCCTGAACATCACTGGGTGGCCGGTCGGCAGCCCAGCGGTCATCGCCCAGGCGCCTGCAAAGCTGGATACAGCGTGGCACAGCTATCGTTTCGTCTTCAGCGGCGCGCAGATCTCGGCTTACCAGGACGGAATGCTGCTGCTCACTGCCACGGACCCGAGTTACACGGCAGGCTATGTCTGTTTCGATCCATCCGATCAACCCGTCTCCTACAACTCGGCGCTCGTCCTGTCCTCAACTCCGGCCGCGACGCTTACACCTTCACCCACGTCGCTCAGCTTCAGCTCCCCGAATACAGGCGCAAATCCACCATCGCAGACGTTGAGCCTTGCAACCTCGTATGGCGTGACCTACGGTGCTGCAACGGACGTTCCATGGCTAACCGTCCAGACATCGTCTGCGACCACTCCTGCGACGCTCACCGTCTCTGTGAACAGCTCAAATCTCGCCAATGGCGCATATACCGGCCACATCACACTGGGTTCGCCCGGCAGTGGCAACGCTCCGATCACGATTCCAGTGAGCCTCTCACTCGCCTCCGCTGTCATCAATCTCGCTCCACCCACTGTCGATATCTTCGGCGCAGTGGGCGCAACGCTGCCGCCCTTCAATATCTCGGTGCAGAATCTGGGCACAGGCATGATGGCATGGACGGCCTCTAGCGACAGTTCGTGGCTCACCCTGTCTCCGGCTTCGGCTTCTGCCCCCGGCACCCTGGTGGCCACACCGCAGACCACAGCGCTGCCCACTGGCAATCAGCTGGCGCACGTCACTGCCTCTTCAAACAGCGCTGCCAATGGCTCAGCGACTCTGCCGGTCACCGTGCACCTTGGAACGCTGGTTTTTAGCGATACGTTCGCCTCTGGATCGGCACAGTGGACACCGTCGCCGCTTGGACTCGCCACGAACTGGTCAGTTTCCGGCAACGCCTTCCGCTACAACGGAAACGGCCACACGCAACAGTATGCCGGCAACCAGAACTGGGCAAACTATGTTGTCTCCACCGGAATCACTCTCTCATCTCTGTCGGACTATCCAGGCGGCTTGCGTGGCAGGGTCAATCTATCCAATGGCGCGAGTTATGCGGCGTGGCTCTATCCAGCCGAGCACGTTATCAAGCTCTTCCGTGTTACGGGATGGAACATCGATTCCAGCGGATTGACGCTGCTGGGCCAATCCGCAAATCTCCCGATGGACACGCAGCTCCATCAGCTGCGGCTATCCTTCAACGGCAGCCAGATCGCCGTCTACTACGACAACGCTCAGGTTGTCAGCGCCAATGACTCCACGTATCCAACTGGCGCCATTGCACTCGATGTCTCTTCGCAGCCAATAGCCTTCAGCAACGTCAGCGTGTTGCAGCAGTGATCTATGGCTCCTAATCTTCTGCACACCCCGCCCGGCTCAACTCGCCGCAGCTCTCAGGGTTCACCCCCTGAACTGCGGCGGGAAGCGCTGGATGCCCACATCGTCCTGCCGATCGCGGCCTCGGCCCTGATCGCCGCCGTGTGGATCTATCTCGCCCTCTTTCGCGGCAGCCATGCAGCAGCGCTGGTCATAATCCTGGGCTTCGCTTTGCTCTTCGCTGGCTGCTTCTCCGCAGTCGCCGGGATGCTGAGCTACACAGGTAAGCCGGCAGAACGCGCAGTGATGATGCGCAGGCGCTGGCTTGCGCGATGCTCACTCTCAACCTTCGTGCTGCTCGTCTTTTACCCGGAGTACTTGGCGAAATCACCGCCAGCCCTTCTGCGCTCGGCGCTGCTCTTCTTCGTGACAGCACTACTCTTCGCCATCTTGTGCCGTCTCTCGCTGGCACAGTCACTCAACGAGACGCCTGCTCCTGATAAGAGCCGGTCCAGAGCCGGTCTGCTGGTTCTTCTGCTCTGGTTCTCGGTTTTGACGGCCCTCTCCATTCGGAAATATGAAGTCTTTGGGTATGTCGGCCAGGATCTCGCCTACTTCGGACAGATCCTATACACGACGGTGCATGGTCATCTCTTCTGGGGAAACCTGCTGCAGGACCTCATCTACTCCAAGACAGTCTCCACCGATTTCGCCGGGCACAACTCTCCCATCATGTTCCTGATGGTGCCCTTCTATGCTCTCTTGCCCCATCCCATCACGCTTCTTGTCTTGCGTAACGTCGCGCTCCTGGCGTGTGCCTCGCCCGTCTTTGCGATTGCACGCAGAGGCTGCAGCAATGGCGTCGCTTGGCTCTGGGTCGGCGTCTTTCTGCTCACGCCAGCGATTCTCTACCAGACCGTTTTCGACTTCTATCCGCTTACCTTTGTCGCTTTGCCGCTTCTCTGCACGGTGTACTTCTATCTTGAATACCGCTTTACTCCTTTTTGCATCTTTCTCGCTCTGACGCTTCTGGTACGCGAGGATCTGGTCTTCTTTGCCTTTGGCCTTGGACTCATCGCACTCCTGTCGTCTTCTCGTCCCAGAAAATGGGCCTATCTTCCGGTTCTCACGTCAGTGTTGTGGGCGGCGCTCTCTTTCCGCGTCGTCCTTCCCGCTGCCCTGCATGGGGCCACGTTTGTCACCGACGTCTGCTTCAGCCATCTGGGGCAGACGCCCCTCCAGATGGCGCGGCGCGTTCTGCTGCATCCTCGAGACAATGTTCTGGTCCACGGCAATATCGTCTACCTGAAGACCCTCCTCACTGCCACCGGCATCGTGCTCTCCGGTGGCAGTCTCTTCTCGGTGCTGGCACTCCCGTATGTGGGCATCAACCTGCTGGCCGGCGCGGGCCGCTGTATCACTACTGTCATCTTTGCCCAATATTCCGTCGTACCGGCCACTCTGCTCTTTGTAGGCGCATTGCACACGGCCACGCACGCGCGATCCGGACGGCCGGGGGCCCGGCTTGCAGTGTTAGGCCGTCTAGGGCTTCCCTTTGCGTCTGCGGCGCCGCTGTTCTTGCTCGCTCTGTGTATCGGCAGCCTGATCTTTGTCACGGAGAGCCTCCAAGTCGACGAGTTCAGAGCAAAGCCATGGGATCGAGAAGCCAAAACTATCCTCACCATGATTCCGCCGGGAACCTCCGTTGCCGCACCCCGCTACATGCTCCCGCACCTGGCGAATCGTGACTGCCTCTATCAGACGCATCGCCTGCTCGAATACCACACACCTATCTACGAGTACCTGATCGTTGACAAGGACTGGACTCACATTATCGCCTCGTCCGACTACCGGCAGGAGTATCGAGCAGTCAGCGCCGCCGCGGCGGCGAATCGGCGATTCACACGCCTTTACGACAGCCCTCGATTCAGCGTGTATCAAGATGCAGCGAGGCATGCTCAACCCTGCAGCTCAACCGGCACCGGTCATGAATAAGCCGCCCTCCATGCTGCAGGACATGGCCAACTACCTGTCTGGTAGGGTGTTGCTGGTGGTGCTCGGCTTCGCCTCCTTTCCACTGATGACGCGGATGCTCTCCGTACCGCAATACGGGGTACTCAGCCTCACGCTCCGCGTCGTAACTCTGTTGACTGTGTTGTCGAAGTGCGGCCTTCAGTACTCGGTGACCCGCTTCTATCACGAGAGCGTTGCGTCTGGTACGGACGAAGCGAGACAACGCTACTACTCAACGCTGACCATTGGCCCACTTCTCATCGCCGGTGCGGTCACGGCTCTTTATCTCGCAGGCATTCTGGCAGTTCGCTCGCATCTCCATGACGCGCTGCTCTTCACCTGCCTGCTGCTGGCATCGCTCCTGGTCATCCTGCGGACATTGCAGTCCCTGCTGCTTGGCTTTCTGCGGAACGAGAGCAGGAGCAAACTCCACAGTGCTCTTGAAGTCGCCGCAAAAGCGCTCACGCTCGCAGGACTTGCGGCTCTCTTTTTTTCTCCCTACCGCACTGGCGTCGGCATCCTCCTGGCCATGTTCTTTAGCGAAGGCACCGTCGTCCTGCTGCAGCTGGCCTTGTTGCTGAGGCGCAATCTCCTCAAGATTGGGATGCTTGACTGGTCGTTGATCCGCACCTCCATCCTCTTCGGCTCGCTCCTTATCGCGTACGAGTTCTCGAGCATCCTGCTCGACTCTGGAGATCGCTTCATGATTCGCCATTACCTTGGCGACACACCTCTTGGCTACTACTCCGCCGCTTACAACATCTCGTCTTACCTGCAGGATACGGTGATGACACCGCTGAACCTTGCGATCTTTCCCCTCTACATGCGCTTGTGGAACGAGGAAGGGGCGAAGGCCACCCAGCGATTTCTGTCGAGCGCTCTCAACTGGTTCGTGGTCGTTGCCATCGCCATCACGTGTATTACGCTCCTCTGCTCGCGTGACCTCATTGTTCTGTTAGCTTCACATCGCTTTCTTGAAGCACACCTACTGCTGCCCATCCTCATTCCCAGCCTCATGGTGTATGCCACTCATATCTTCCTGAATGTCGGTCTTGTTCTCCAGAGGCGCACGGTGCTCATGGCCGGCCTGGTCTTCTTATCGGCGATCTTCAATCTGCTGCTGAATCTCTATCTCATCCCACACGCCGGCATCGTCGGTGCTGCTGGGGCGACGCTCGTGAGCTATCTCCTGCTGATCGGCCTGATGGCCTATGTGAATCAGCGTATTCTCCCGCTTCGCCTGAATCTGCCGCTTCTCGGTCAATCGTTAGTGGCTGCGGCCGGCGCATACCTTCCCACTTCCTTTGTGCATTCCCATTACGTTCTCGCCTCTCTTTCGTTGCGACTTACACTCAGCGCTGCTATTTTCCTGTTGATCCTCTACCTGCTCTCGAGTGACTTCAGAAAGCATGTCAATGGACTTTTGCATCGCAACCGCAATGGCGCGGGAGATCTTGCCCTCGACGCCACATATGACGCGACCTAATCCGAAACCGCCCCAGGGCAGATCACTGGCGGTAGAAAGCGCCGTAGGCGGCCGGCGAGGCGCCGCGCTCCTTGAGCACTGCAGCTCGAATCAGCAGGCCGCATTATGATGACCGCGACTGCACTCCTGCTCGCAGGGCCGATCGTGCTGAAGGCCTGTCTGCTCTATGGATTCGTGGTTGCTGGGGCTGTGCTGAGCGTACTCTGGAAGCCGGAGTCCGGCATCTATCTGCTCACGCTTCTGCTGCCGCTTCAGACTACCCGGTATCACCTGCACTCTCTGCCGCTCGGCGCAAATATCGTCGATATTCTTCTGTTCTGCTCTCTGGTCGGTAGCATGCTACGGCCAGCAGAGACAGTCGTCCAGAAGTCTGTCGTGACTGCTTTCCTGGCCGGCATCGGCTTCTTCTATTACATTTCGCTCTGGCGTGGCGCCTTCTATCTCAATGCACCATTGCCAGTCTGGTTCAACGACGCACGCCTCGTCGATTACAAGAACTTCATGGTCATGCCGCTGCTCTACTTCGCGGTCACGCAAAGCATCCGCACCCGCCGGCAGATTGCGATCGTAATTGCTCTGGCTTGTGTAACTTCCCTTGCCGTGGATGTGAGCTACTACAAAAGCTCGACTGATCGCAGCTTCGCTCATTACTCAGAAGATGTCCGTGATGCAGGTCCTCTCGGCTACGCCGGTGAGAACGGCTTGGCGGCCTACGTGGTTGAGATCACATCCTTCCTGGCGGCTTTCCTTACTGTAAGGAAATATCGCCTGCTAAAAGTGGCTGCACTCTTTCTATTTGCCGCAAACATATGCTGCACCCTCTTCAGCTACTCGCGCGAGGCTTACATCGCATTGGCAGCTGCGCTGTGCTATTTGGCTATCTTCCGTATACGATGGCTGCTGATCCCCCTCGCGGTCGTCGCCATTAGTTGGCAAGCTGTTCTGCCAACCGCCGTGCAGGAGCGCATGACGATGACCTATGATTCTCCAGTCGGAAAACTAGACAGCTCAGCACAGGAGCGTGTCGTCTTGTGGACCGACGCCATGGCCCTATTCAAAACAAATCCGGTCATCGGCACGGGCTTCCTCACCTATGGACACATGAAGCGCGTTGGACCTTACCTCGATACCCATAACTACTACTTGAAAATTCTGGTCGAGACCGGTGTGGTTGGACTCACTTTCTTTCTCGCCCAGTTGCTGCTGTTCTTTTTCACAGGCTTTCGCTTATTCAGAACAAGCAAAGATTCCTTTCTCTCTACCCTGGGCCTCGGCTACAGCGCGCTCATTCTCTGCGCCGCAATTATCAATGTCTTTGGCGACCGGTGGATGTTCATTCAAGTCGATGCGAACCTCTGGATTCTGCTTGGCTGCGTGGTATCCGGGAGATCGCTTGCAACCGCAGAGCGCGCGGAAGAGGCACTCCCTCCAGCGCGGGTGGACGCAGAGCAGATTCGCGTTCTCGACGCATCGCTTGTGGTCTGACATTGATCCCGATCGACTCCTGCAGCCAAGACCATAGACCATGAGTGGCATGGTGATTGCACACTGCTGATCTGGGAGTCCCGCCAGTGCAGACCGCGCCCTTGATCTCGCCGCCTACAGAACCCGCGGACTCTTCCTCAACAACGCTTGTGCACTCGACTGCTCACCCGGTGTGCAAACCATTGCAACTGAAGCCGAGGCGCACGCCCGTTCCGATTCTTTTCCTCGTGGATCAGCTCACAGAGTTGGGAGGCGGTGAACGGGTGCTGCTGGAGCTGGCGCGCCGGCTACCGCCACGCGAGTTCTCCACCTCGGTCATCAGCTTCCGCGACCAACCCAATCCCGCGGCCTTCGACTTGTGCGGCCATGTCGAATTCATGCCGCTCCAAGCAGCCGTCGGCCTGGAAGCAATGAAAGTGGCCTGGAGGCTTCGCGCTCTGATCCAGGAGCGGGACGTCAAGATCGTGCACACTTTCTTTGAAACCTCCGACCTCTATGGCACCTTAGTCGCCAAGCTAGCCCGCGTGCGTCACGTAGTCTCGAGCCGGCGAGATATGGGCATCCTGCGAACACCCAAGCACCGTCTCGCGTACCGCCTGCTTGGCCCGGTGTACAGCCGGGTTGTCACCGTCTCAGAGCAGGTACGCGAACAGAACATCCAGGCCGATCATCTTCGGCGAGACCGTGTCGAAACCATCTACAACGGCATTGAGGCAGATCGTTTCCTTGCACCGCCGCGCGGGCCTGCCGCTCGTCAGCAGTTGGACATTCCAGAGACTGCGCTTCTTGTCACCACCATCGCGAATATCAACGTATGGAAGGGTCTAGATGTCTTTCTTCGCTGCGCGTCTGAAGTTACTCACCGCCGTGATAATGTCTACTTCGCCATCGCCGGAGATTTCACCGACGCAAAGCTGACCGAGGAGCTGCGGCTCTTAGCCGATTCCCTCGGAGTACGTGAGCGCGTTCGATTTCTAGGTCGAGTTCCCGACGTCCGCACGCTGCTCTCCGCCAGCGATGTATTTTGCCTGCTCTCACGGACCGAAGGCTTCCCCAATGCAGTACTAGAGGCCATGGCGTGTGCCCTCCCGGTGGTCGCGACTCGCGTTGGCGGCACGCCCGAAGCGGTTGACGAGGGCCGGACGGGCATGCTGGTTGAGAGTGAAGATCATCGCGCTGCCGCCAGTAAGGTACTGGCATTGTTACAAAACCCTACAGTGCGCGATGCCATGGGCCGTGCGGCTAGACAACGCGTTCTGCGTGAGTTCACCGTGCAGACCATGGTGAGCAAACATGTGGATCTCTACAATTCTCTTCTGGAACGGTCCTGATCCGATGCATGCCACTCTGGTTGTGTTCTGGCTTTGCGCCGCACTGGTCGCATACACCTACGCCGGTTATCCGCTCCTGCTGCTTGCGCTGGCCTCCGTCGTACGCCGGCCCGCTGCAACGCAGGCTGAAGATCTGTCGGTCACTGTTTTGCTGGCCGCACATAACGAAGAAGCGTCCATTGAGGCCAAGCTACAGAGCACGCTCGCGTTGCACTATCCGCCCGAGAAGTTGCAGGTAATCGTCGCTTCAGATGGTTCAAGCGATCAGACTGACGCTATCGTGCGGCGATTTGCCGATCGGGGTGTTCTGCTCGTCCGCATCGACCGGCAGCAAGGCAAGACGCACGCGCAGAACGTGGCGGTGCAGCATGCGACAGGAGATGTTATCGTCTTTTCTGACGCGACTACCAAGTACCATCCGAACGCATTGCGGCACATCGCCGGTAACTATGCCGATCCGGGCGTTGGCGGTGTGAGCGGGCGGTATATCTATGTGGATCCTACGCAGATCTCGCCCAACGGCTTGGGCGCGCGCTCCTTTTCAAGCTATGACAACCTTATCCGGACTCTACAGTCGCGGGTGTGGACGATCAGCGGTTGTTGCGGTTGCATCTACTCGGTACGCCGTGTGCTCTACACGCCACTTGCCCATAACATCATCAGCGATCTGGTTCAGCCGCTGCATATCCTGCGGCAGGGTTTTCGCGTCACCCTTGAGCCCCGGGCGCTTGCCTACGAGGAGACGACCAACTCCCCTCGCCAGGAGTTCCGCATGCGCGTGCGAGTTATCGTTCGAGCGATGGTTGGGCTACTGAGCGTACCGGAGATGCTGATGCCTTGGCATTCGCCCTGGACAGCCTTTCAGCTGTGGTCGCATAAGATCCTCCGCTGGTGCATACCCTTCTTTCTTGCAGGTCTCTTCATCTCCAGTGCGCTTTTGCTTCAGTCGCCGTTCTTCCGTGTAGCCTTCGGCTTGCAGCTTGCTTTGTACACGCTCGCATTCATTTGCTTGATCATTCCGCTGCATCGCAGGTGGAAGGTCTTCGGCTTGCCTCTTTATTTCTGCACGATCAATGCTGCAGCCGTAGCAGGTTTCGTGCAGCTGCTTTGCGGCCAGAGATATGTGACATGGCAACCACTCCGCAAATGACCGGCACCACCCTCGTCGATTTACGAAAGACTGTTCGCCACGCAGGCATTAACTGTCTGCACGCAACGGGCAAGCTCAAGCGCGCCAAGCAGCAGGCCGCACAACGCGGCGTCATCGTACTCACGCTTCATCGCGTGATCCCGGACGGGCAGATACACGCGTGTCGGTCTCCTCGGGGCATGGTTCTGCGCGAAAGCTTGTTTGCGAAGCTGGTCGATTATCTTCGCGCAGAGACCACTTGTGTCTCGCCAGAGACGATAGCTTCAAAAGGCTCGATCGAACCACGGCCCAGGATTCTGATCACTTTCGATGATGGTTGGCTCGACAATGCCGTAGTGGCCTGGCCTTACCTTCAGCGGGCGAGGGCTCAAGCGGTCATCTTTCTCACGACCGGCTCCATGGGCCATGCACACCCTTTCTGGCCGGAGCGCTTTCTCGGTGTATGGCGTCAAGCCGGGGCGGACAGAAGGACACAAGGAATTCAAGAGCTGTTGATGGCGTTGGGTGCAAGCGCTTTCCCGGGTGGCTTTCGGGGGCAGCTGCTGCCCGCTTCGCGAGCGGGCCATGAGGACACGGAGAGTGTTCTGAGCTGGTTGAAAACCATTCCTACAGATCTGCTCCTACCGTGGATAGACCGGCTGGAGACGTCCGCTTCTAGCACATGCGCGTTGCATGATCGATTCGAACGACTTCTCGACTGGAACCAGGTGAGAGATCTCTCCTCTCAGGGCCTCTCATTCGGATCCCATACGGTAAGCCATTCCATTCTTCCGAACGCCTCTGAGGTCCAGCTACGCTACGAGCTCGAAGCATCACGACGGGAGCTTACAGCCAACGTGAAAGACATGGCGTGGATCGCGTACCCCAATGGAGGCGTGAGCTCTGGTGTTGCCGACGCCGCGCGAGACGCCGGTTATCGCTACGGCTTCTGCAACTCGCCCGGAATCTGGAGCCAGAGCACAGACGCGCTCCGCATCCCGCGCGTGAACATCTGGGACGGTACACTCACCGACCAACATGGCAATTTTTGCGTTAAACATCTCGAATACGCTCTCTTCTGGACATCAACGCGGGCTACACACATGCAGCGCTGGCACGCCCGACCGGCAAAGGAGCTACCGTGAACCGCTTGAGAGCCGTCGTTCACCTCGGCCAGCTTCTTCTTTTCGCGTTCGTTCTGAACGCCTATCTATGCTGGTCGCAAGCCACGTTTGCAGTTCCCCCGCAGATCTTCTTTACGGATCTCGTCAGCGGGCCCGCTACTGGAGGACAGGATGAGCAGGGCGCCTTCATCACGGTCTATGGCATCGGCTTTGGTTCCCAGCGGGGGAGCTCATGGGTTTCCATTGGGAGCGGGCGAGCGGCTGCTTATCCGCTTTGGACCAATTCGAAGATCACAGTGCAGGTTGGGAAGAGAGCAACCACCGGGAACATCGTCGCACATGTGACTGGCTCTCCAGAGAGCAACGGCAGCCCTTTCACCATTCGCCCAGGCCATATCTACTTCGTCTCCAATCAGGGCAGCGACGTGAGCTCAGGAAGCTATGCTTCGCCGTGGAAGACGATTACGCACGCCACACACACTCTCATGCCCGGAGACATCGCGTATGCCATGGGTGGTGTTCAGCAGGTGACACTCGACGCTTACGATGCGTCGCTCTCAATTCAGACAAGCGGCCGGGCGGGAGCGCCGATCGCGCTTGTCGCGTATCCAGGCGCAACCGTTGTGATCGGTTCACTCACGGGGCCCGCAATGGCCGCCCGTACGCCTAATATCGACCGCACCTCCGATCACTGGGTACTGGCTGGCCTTACTTTTCGCGGCAAGCAGGAAGGGCTTGACCTTACTGCCTCCAAAGACTGGAGAATCATTGGCAATGACTTTTCCTGCCCAACTGGCTTCGGTCCCACCGGGTGCGTCGAAACAGGTCAGGCGAACTACATCGCCTTTCTCGGCAACAACGTGCATGACATAGCCAAGCCCGGAACAACCAAAACTTACCATGCCGTTTACTTCAGCACTGACAGCAATCACATCGAAGTGGGCTGGAACACAATCGCTCGAGTACACAGCTGCAGGGGTCTGCAGTTTCACTCGTCGCCCCTCGACCCAGGCACCGGCAACAACCAATACGATCTGCACGTGCACGACAATGTTATCCACGACACAGTGTGCGATGGCATCAATTTCGCCACAGTCGATCCCTCGAAGGGTCCGGTGGAAGCATACAACAATGTTATCTACAACACAGGCTCAGGGCCTGACCCCGAGGATGGCGAAGCTAACTACGCCTGTATCTACGTCCAGGGAGGTTCGGAGCATGGACCAGCAGGCTCTGGGGCGGTGGAGATCTATCACAATACCCTCTATAACTGCGGAGCGAGAAAGAATACAGATTCTGGCGCCCTGGCATTCTCCAATGGTTCCCCTCTGCAATTTACCCGTCTGCGCAACAACATCGTTCTTCAGAAGCGCGGAGAAAGCTATCTCACTCCTAACAGCAATGAAAATCAGTTTACAGGTGAGAACAACATTTTTTGGGGCAGCTCGGATTCTGTGTCATTGCTTCAGCGCATGCTGCCAAACCTGATATATCGCGATCCCATGCTTAGCGATCCAGCGGCTGCCGACTTTACTCTGCGAGAGGGCAGCCCTGCGGTGCAAGCTGGCGCAACCACGGGGCTAAGACACGACATCAGCGGCAGACTGCGTCCATTGGACAAACACCCCGACATCGGTGCTGGTCAGCGGCTGGAGACGAACATGAGCGAGGCAAAACAACTCCACTCGCTCAGCTCAAGTGTCGCATCGGGTACGCGTTGAGGATCGGCCATATCGCGCATGATGCTCCTGGAGAACCGTCGTAAGCAGCTCCCCGAAGCGAGTGGCCGCAGCCTCTGCTGTGAAATCCCTACGCACCCGTGCCGCTCCCTTCGCGCCCATTTGCTTACGTAGCGCAGCATCATTGCAAAGCTGCTCCAACGCACCGGCAATCTCCGGCACACTCTCGCCGTCTACTCGAAAGCCGCTCTCCCCCTCCTCGATGGCATCTCCTGTGCCGCCCGCAGATCCGCCAATCACCGGAATGCCACACGCATTCGCCTCCAGAAAGACCACGCCAAATCCTTCGGTATCGCCAGCGATCTCCCGGTTGGGCTGCAGGAAGACATCTGCCGCGCCGTAGATCCCGGCAAGCTGCTCGTCCGCTACAAAGCCGATGAAGTAAACCCGGTCCGAGATGCCGAGTTCATGGGAGAGAGCCTCTAAAGTCGCCTGTTCCGAACCGCGACCGCCAATGACATAGCGCCAGTTCGTCGGGAGCCGCTGATCGCGGTGGAGAAGAGCCAATGCGCGAAGCGCCTGGTCGAGTCCCTTGCGGGGGTCGAGTCTCGCCACAGACAGGATCACCAGCGCCTCATGCCACCCAAGGCCGGCGCGGAGCTTACCCCTGTCAAGTGGCGGTTGGAAGCGTGACGTATCCACGAAATTTGGCAGCACCGTCAACCGGTCTTCCGAGATATGAGCCAGCCGCTGCGTCAGGCGGCCAGTGTACCGGCTCACGACGATATTCAGATCTGCTCTCCGGATGAGCTGCATCTGGCACCGGCGCAGAACGTGCATCAGCAGGCGTTGATTGGCATTCATCGTCAGCTCTTCGCCGTGGATGTAGGTGACCAGCGGAAACTCCCGGGTTGTTCCACGCAGTAGCCATCCCGCAGAACACGTGCCACCACAGATCAGCAGATCCGGATTGAGCTGCCGCGATAGCGATTTCCATTCGCGCCTGCCGCGGCGGAAGAAATTGAACACCTCGCGCAGAGAGCGCCACCAGGACTGGCCTTTCTTGAGATGGATCTCAAATGCACGAATGCGAACGACGCGAAAGCCGTCCACCTCTTCGGAACGCGTATCGAAGACTTGTTGAAGAGTGGTGTCGCACGCATGGTGGTCACTCACCACCACAACGCGGAACTCCTTTAACCGTGTGATCAGGCCCAGATAGATCTGCACTACGCCGCCGTAGTAGGCAGGTGGGAAATAGGGCGCAATCAGGACCACGAGCGGACGCTTCTCACTTGGCTCGCCTACGAGATCTTGTACTACAAGCTTGCCTCCGCTAAGACCGCCCACACTGTTCATCGGCGCAACGCCCACCTTGATTAACTCGAGTTGGCTGAAAGCTCTTTCCGCAATGCAGCCGCAAACTCACCGACATACGGAGCCTGCAATATCGATTCATGTCCACCAGCCAGCAGATAGGTTCTCGTGCTCGCGGCAACCTCGTGCCATGCCAGTCTCGGGTCCAGCCGCTCTTCGACTCCACTGTACTCTGTGTCTCTGGCGACAAAGACGATCAACTCTCCCGCGTATGGCTGAGGCTGATAGTTGCCAATGTACCGGGCCCAATCTATAAGTTCTTCCTGCATAGTGCTACTATCCAGCGGCGCCGCCTCGATGGAGCGCACCGTACTCGTCTGTCTCTGCAAAGCGCTCATGCCCACTAAGGCACGGCCCAGCTTTGCCCCAGCGTAAACCAGGCCGTGCTTTCGCGAGTGAAATGCGATGCGCTGCATTCGCCTGTGTAGCTTCTCCATAGGCGAAAAACGTTTTCCAGGTAGATCGGCGTCGATCAGCGCTAGCAGGCCTAAGCGCTCCCCGACCTCCAGCAGCTGCTGTGCCATCTCGAATGCCACTACACCACCTAGACAAAATCCGGCGATCTGATAAGGTCCGGTGGGCTGCACCGCTCGTATGCACTTGATGTAGGCTCGCGCTTTTTCCCGGATCGTGGGGACGGATTCGGAGTCTTCGAGGCGTGGGCTCTCAAGTCCATAGACGGGCTGCTCCTTGCCAAGCTGATATGAGATCTCTCGATAGGCGAGAACTCGGATTCCGCGCCCGCCCGGGATCCAAAACAGTGGGTGCTTATCTCCTTTCGGCTGGATGGGAACGGCTCTGAACATTCCAGTGTAGCCGGCCTCACGATCCAAAATCTTTTGCGCTAGTTGCGCCACTGTCGGGCACTCAAAAAGAATGTTTTCTGGCAGCGTTGCCTCAAGCTCCCGGTGCATTCGGCTGAAGAGCCGGATGGCACTCAGCGAGCATCCCCCCAGATCGAAGAAGTCCTGGTGGACTCCAACGGCAGGAAGCTCCAGCACGCTTGCCCACATCGCGCACAGATTCGCTTCCAGTTCGGTGCGAGGTTCGACCTGGCCAGCGATTGAAACTTTAAGGGTGCGCGCCTGGGACGCCTGTGCTCTTGCTGCAACCTCTCGCATCTCTCGCATACCAGTAGCAATCTCTTCGTAGCCTAAGAATCGTTTCGGCTCAGATATCTCTGCGTCCCCATTTAGCCTTTTGTTGACTTTAGATTCGGCTTTCTGGACGTCAGGGAGTGCGGTCTCGCTCACGACATAGCGCACCGCGGCTGCCGCGCTTGCCGGCATCTCGATGAAGAAGCCGTCTTGCGACACGCGCTGCCAGGAGCTGCCGATGCTCTCCAGAAACGACTTTGCAGGTACATTTTTGGCAGTTGACCGGAAAGGGATTCTGACTGTGTTGAGAGCTAAGCCCAGCGCGATCTCGCCTAGATGCTGTACCATCCTGTGCTCCACGCCTCTACCCAGCGCACGGCAGCTCAACAGCAGTGTGTCCACATCAAGCTCAGCTCCCATTGTCCGATACACAACGGCACCTACCAAGCCATAGCTTCCAAAGCGATCGGAGACGTCCACCGTAAAACATTTGTATCGTTCACGAAAGAGTGCTCGCAGTTCAGCCTCGCTATGGCGGACCGTAGTGCAATTGAACTGGTTTGTGCGTTGCATCAACTGGACGACGCGGGGAAGGCTCTCCGCATTGACAGCACTGATCTTGACGTCCAAATCAAGGCTTGAGAGAAATTCGGCCATGTTGGTTGCCTGCCTTAGAACGCGCTCCCGTTCAAGCTTTTGCGCGTAGACTGCGGAGCGGCTCGTGTCCTCTCCGGTGATCACCCATTGGTCAAATGCCCATACATGCTCCAGAAACAGTGGAATGGTGTCGCTCTCCTTCGGTAGTTGCAGCGTCGAGACTTCAGGACAGTGCGCTCTCACTTCGGCACACTCTGCTGCGCTGTCGTCTACAAAGATGAATGCATCCAGGCCCAGATCGAGCAAAGAAGCAAGCTCCCGAATGTTCTCTGATTTGGGTCTCCAGTTCACCTGGCAGGCCACAAAGTGATCGAGCCGGAGTGGCATCTCGGTACGAAGGCGAAATGCCTCTTCCACATCGACATGATTATTCTTGCTCGCGAGCGCCAGCAGCATACCAGCTTCCTGCTGCCTGCACATAAAGCTTTGCAGCGCGCGAAACGGAGGATCCAAGCGAAGGTGCGGCGCCCCATCCTCGCCGAGAACACCGCCCCAGAGAGTGTTGTCGCAATCAAGCACAATCACTTTGAAAGGCGAACGCCGGAGGCCATCTAGTCGCCTCGCCACTACTGTAGCCAGCGCTGCAAAGCCCTCCGAAGTATAAGGAATTCGTCCCAGGCGATCGGCCTCAGAATCGTAGCACTCCTCCATCGGGTACCAGGACCGATATAGCGCCCTGGGTAGCATATATACGCCACTTACTCCTTGCATCTCGATCAGGAAACGTGTTTCGACAGCCTCATACCGGGATGACTCTAAACACGATGGGCAGATCAGCACAAGAAGGGGCCGCGTGCTGGCCGCAGCATAGGTCTTCAGTGCTCGCGACAGTTCAAGGGCGTTCCCCTCGACAGCATCTCTCTCATCCAGGTCCTCCCAGCGCAACAGGACCACATTGACGCCTTCAGGTCCCGACCAGAACTCGCTACCCGGGTTCAGCAGCGATTGAGAAATCTGATTATAAGGAGCAAATGTGAGCTCATAGTTCATGCCCAAAGAGTCAATCCAAAAGTGTAAACCCGTGGCGATTGGCTCCGCTGTGAAGGTTGCACTGATGACAAGCGGGAGAGGCTTTGGCGTTGGCACATCCATATTCATGGCGTGGCTTAGTAAGGCCTCATCCACGCTTTGACTAATCGGCATGCTGGATCCACTGTCAATAGAGTAAAAACTACAGGCGGAGATGAATGCAGCCGAGGTTGTGAATCCGCTGCACAGGAGATAAGTTCGCGAGCGAGCTTCTCGCAGGCAAATCGCCTGGATGGTCTCATTCACCGGTTTCGCTAACTCCTTCCTTGCACACGGCTTGCCACATCGAAACTCATTCATTGCAGCGTCAGCGGAAGACCACCGGGCTTCTGCGTTCAAAGGCGAAGAGGCGGTAGCAACTCCGGCCGATGAATGTGCAAAGCATTGCAACCCGCTACCGGAAGCTTTCAGCTTCGAGTAAGAATTACTGATGCATTCGGTCTATCTTTGCCCATCACCGAGTTACAGAGCCTCCGCGTTAGAGATAGCAGATACATCGTATGTGTAGCGAGTTTGCGTCAACTCGGAGCCTGTTTACTAGATCTAGAGAAGATATCTCGATGAGGTTACAAACTGAAGTACCCTATAACACTTTTTGGGGGCTTGCAGGAAATGCGTTCTATTCAATAGGATCGTCTTACTAACTCCTGCATTACTGCGTTGGACGGGTGCGCGCGGCACCCCCGGCTTGCCTTGACGCTTCACCATGCTTCCGCGACATTGCCGCTTGCGCTCTGATGGGCAATCGACGATGGACCTAAGTACTGACGAATCCACATCGCCAGTTCATCTTTCCCTGACACCTGGGCGTTGCCAGGGTCCATGAGCGGAAGTTGAGCAGTGTCATCCGATACCCCCACCGGAGATCCCTCGTGAAGTTAAAACTTGCTCTTTTCATGTTGACGACAGCATGTTCTGCTGGACTCGTCGCTCAAACCATCACTGTCGATGGTCATCCGCTCGATCCAACTACCAGCCACACCATTGTCTACACACCGCAAGCCACCCCAGCAAAGAGCGTTCTGATAGATGGTCGGGCGAAGAGTACCTCCCAGCAGCACAGCCTGGTCATCACCCCCGGAACAGCACCGGTCAGAAATCAGGCGCCGACTGCCAGTCTTCAGGCCTCTCCCTCGACGGTGAAGCCCGGCGGAAGCACAACATTAACTTGGAGCAGTACGAACGCAACCTCAGCCACACTGAATGGCGCATCCGTAGCGACAAGCGGCTCTCAAACGCTTACTCCCACGCAGAGCATGAATGTCAATCTCGCAGTTCAGGGCTCTGGTCAGACGGCGACCGCGACTGCTGCCATCGTTGTGGAGCAGGCGCAACCTGCGCCACCAACCGCGCCGAGCACTGCAGCAACGGCTCCGCACATCGACTACACCGATCTGAATGTGGGTTCCGGATCTGGTGGAGATGAGGGCAACGGCGTCTACGTCCGCATCTTCGGCCATAACTTCGGCAGTTCGCAGGGCGGCAGCCGGCTCACTCTTGGCAGTGACATGGTCACCAACTGCGCTCACTGCAGCTGGACTGATACTACGATCATCGCGCAGGTTGGACCCTCGGCTGTAACGGGCAACATCGTCGTCAATGTGAATGGTCAGGCCTCCAATGGAGCTTCATTCACCGTGGCGCCCACCACCATCCTTTTTGTTGCAAACAGCGGCTCTGACAACAATAGCGGCAGCTTCACGGCTCCCTTTAAGAGCTGGCGCGCAGCCTTCAACGCAGCGACGTCCGGAGACAACAGCTCCCCTGCTCAGAACACCGTCATCTATTTCGAACCAGGGACGTGCGCCTGCTCTGACGATGGCCGCGGTTATCGCGCAACCGTCTCAACAGACATCGGCGGCACGTCACCGATTAAGCAGCTCGCGCTCGTTGGTTACCCTGGTGGACAAGCAACCATCGGCAGCCTGCAGGTCGATAACGGCATTCATGGCTGGGCAAAATATCTAACTGTTGCCGATCTCACCATCATCGGTCGCAACTCTGCCATCGATGCAGAGGCAGGCAACATCCGCGTCATCAACAACGACCTGTCTTGCCCTGCACCTCCAAACGGCCTCGGAGGCACAGCCTGCTTCCTGGGTGAGACCGAGACGACTTCCGACACCTGGACCTTCCAGGGCAACACCATGCACAACACCGGCGGAAATGTCGACAAGACTTACCACGCTGTCTACTTTTCCACCGGCGTAAACCATGCGGACGTCTCTTACAACTCCATTGGCAATGGCTTCCAGGGGTACTGCAGAAGCTTGATGTTCCATGCTTCCTCCGGAGCTAACCTCTCGGATCTGCACGCGCATGACAATTTCATTACCGGCGGCTACTGTGATGGCATTGATTTCGGTTCTGTCGATCCATCGCAAGGCACCGTCGAGGCGTACAACAACGTGATCATCCACACCGCAATTGCCTCCAACCCCTACGGTGTGGCTAATGAAGTCGGCATCGCCGTGAACACGGATCCTGCCGGTTCCACCAGCGGGAATGTTCTGGTCTACAACAACACCGTGGTCGATGCTGGTGGCTACACAAGTGGCAACCAGAACGGCTGCTTCGGTGTGGTGGCTCCAGGTGCGGGTATGTCGCTGACAAACAACATCTGCGTACAGCCTGCCTCAAACCAGCCATATGTGGAGTCGAAGAGCCAAGGCCTGAGCGGTAGCAACAATCTGTGGTTCGGAGCTGGCCCTGCACCCTCATGGGATTCCAGCAGCGTCACTGTGGATCCGCAATTCGTCGGTGGCACCAACTTCGCCCTTCAATCTGGCTCCCCGGCTGCGCGCCGCGGAACCAGCTCACGCGTTTCCATCGTCGACTTCAAGGGGATCACACGTTCAAATCCCCCCTCTGTCGGCGCATTTGAGTAGTACTGGATTCACTCACTACCAGAAGAGCCGCTTAGCAGCGGCTCTTCTACTTTTGTACAACAGACGCAACACCTCATCGGATTTTCGGCACAGCAATGGGAAACCATTCGTACACCGTGCGACTTGCTGATCCACGTCGCGTCGGTGGTCGCCCGCACTCGCCAATACACTCTTCATCATTTCAACTTGTCGGAGTGACAGCGTGCCTGCAGTGCCGGTTCTGAACCCGCCTGGTTTTGATCAATTTGCAAGCGGGAGGGTGAAGGAGAAGACCGAGCCCTGGCCGAGCTGGCTGGTGACTTCAATGGCGCCGCCGTGAGCTTCCACAATGGCCTTGGCGATCGCGAGCCCCATGCCTGTGCCTTGCACGCGATAGCGCTGGCTCTGCCCGCGGTAGAACTTGTCGAAGATCATCATGCGTTCGAGATCGTCGATGCCGGGGCCCCGGTCTGCAACGCTGGTGTTGAGTTTGCCATGCTGCACTTCAGCGCTGATGAAGATCGGGCTTTCTTTCGGTGAGTACTTTGCGGCGTTTTCGATCAGGTGCTGCAGAACCTTGGTGATGCGGGCGACGTCCATGAGGGCCGGCGGTAAAGATTGGGGCAGGCGAATCTCCGTCGGATGTTGGCCATCCAAGTGTGTCGCAGCTACAGCGTCTTCAATGGCTTCGCGAATGTCATGCGGCGCGAGATCGAGCTTCACTTCCCGTGTCTCCAGCTCCGCCATCTCGACGGCCTGGCCGATAAGGTGGTTGAGCCGCTCTGTCTCTTCCTGAATCACGCTCATCAGTTCGCCGCTCTGCTCACGGTCGAGCTCTGGGTCGGAGCGCAGGCTGGTAATGGAGGCCATGATCGACGTGAGCGGCGTGCGCAGCTCATGCGTGACGGAATCGAGCAGTGCGTTACGCAGGCGCTCGCTTTCGCGTGCCGCTTCGCTGCGGCCCAGGGTCTCTACGGCACCGGCGCGTTCGATCGCAATGGCGATTAAACCGCTGATCGCGTCGAGGGTTTCGGGCGAGACACCAGGACCCGCGATGCCAAGCGCGCCGGTCGGTCGAAGACCGAGGCGTATCGGAATGAGAGTGACATTCCCGTCACGTTTGATATGCTGCTGCGCATGCGCAGCCTCCCGCAGGTCTGCGGCATCGATCTCCATAAGATCAGAGCTGGAACGGTAGACGCGATCACTTGTGGCCAGATAAAGCGCCGCGCTGCGGAGACTAAAGCTGTGAGCGACATCGAAAGGCACAGTCTTGAGCAGATCGATGACATTGCCAGTGACCAGCAGACGCTGTGTGAATTCATAGAGCCGTTCCGCTTCGCGGCGCCGGCGGTTGGACGATTGCGTTTCTCTGCGGGCGCGCTCTGCCAACTGGCTGGCCACGATACCGGTGGTGAGGAAGGCGAGCAACGCGATCCAGTTCTGGCTGTCGCCAATCGTAAACGTGAATAGCGGCGGCAAGAAAAAGAAGTTGAAGGCGAGCGCTGACAGTACAGACATGTATATCGCCTGGCGTACGCCCCAGTTTGCCGAGACCAGAAGGATGCCGATGAGCAGTGTCAGGGCAACTGTAGTCGCGTTGACATGGATCAGGCGGAAGCAGACGAAGACGACAGCCGTGACGATGCCAGTCGTGATGATGTAGCGAATAATCCTATACACGATGCTGTATTTCATGCACCATCACTGGGTTTCATACGCGATATTGGGCTTCACCAGCTAATCTTAAGCCTGCATGCCAAAGCCAACCACAGTCTCGGTCCCAGGAAAAACCCCTGAGCAGTGGTTGGAGCACGCTGAACCAGAGAAGACGCGTGGCCTGTTTAAAGTCTTCCTGGGTTACGCGCCAGGGGTGGGTAAGACGTACAACATGTTGAGCGAGGCAATCCGCCGGCACGAGCGTGGCGAAGATGTGGTCATCGGCCTGGTAGAAACGCATGGCCGGGTTCGCACGGCTGAGCTCGCTGCAAAGCTTGAGACAGTGCCGCGCAGGCCGCTCGAGTATAAAGGCGTGCAATTTTTGGAGATGGATGTTGACGCCATTCTGGAGCGACATCCGCAGGTGGTGGTGATCGACGAACTGGCCCACACCAACATAGAGGGCAGCAAACATAGAAAGCGCTATGAAGATGTCCTGCAGGTGCTCGAAGCGAAGATTGACGTGCTGGCGACTGTCAATGTTCAACACATCGAAAGCGTCACTCCGACGGTGCAGAGTGTTACTGGCGTGCAAATCCGCGAGACAGTGCCGGACTGGGTGATTGCGCGTGCAGATGAGATCGTAATGGCCGATCTGACGCCAGAAGCGTTGCAGACCCGCATGCGCCGCGGCGACATTTACCCGATCGAGCGCTCTGAGAAGGCGCTGGCAAACTTCTTTCGCCGCGGCAACCTGATCGCGCTGCGGGAACTTGCTCTGCAGCACGTGACCAAGGCCGTGGATCGCACGCTGATCGACTATATGGATCGCAAGCAAATTCGCGAGAACTGGTCTGTTCGCGAACGTGTTGCCGTGTGCATCAGCTCCAATCCTGCTTCGCAGGAGCTTATCGCGCGGGGCGCTCGCATTGCCGAAGCCGTCGATGGCGAGTTCTACGTATTGCACGTTGAGACGGATCGCGACCGGCCGGAGGAGCGGCAACGTTCACTCAATGCCAATCTTCGCTTCGCCGAAAATTTGAAGGCCAACATCGTGCATTTAAAGGGAAGCAGCATTCCGGCGTGCGCGGCAGCTTTTGTGCGCGACCAGCGCATCACGCAGGTGATCTTCGGCCGCTCCGCGCTTCGCGGCGTACGAAAGTACCTGTATCACTGGGCGATCCAGAAATTCTTAAATCAGGCGCCTAAGGTGGACGTGCACATCATCACGCAAAGCCATGAACACGAGTGATGCAAACTAACCATCGCAAGATCCTTGTTGTTGACGATGAACCGCAGATCACGCGGGTGCTGAAGACGGCGCTAGGTTCGCGCGGGTACGAGATACGGACCGCATGCAACGGCGTTGAAGGGCTGGAGGTTTTTCAAGCCTGGCAGCCTGACCTTGTGATTACCGACCTTGCCATGCCAGAGATGACAGGCGTCGAGCTCTGCCGTGCAGTGCGCGCGATTGCGGAGACTCCGATCCTCGTGCTGTCCGTGCGCAACCAGGAGCAGACCAAGATCGAAGCCCTGGATGCAGGCGCGGACGACTACGTAACGAAGCCGTTCTCCATGCAGGAGCTGGAGGCGCGGGTACGCGCCCAGCTACGGCGTGGCGCTTACGTTCAGCCTGCAGCAATCGAAGGAGCGCTGAGCTGCGGAGACTTCGTGATCGACGTAGCCCAGCACCGGACTAGGGTTCGCGGGACCGACGTCCACCTCACGCCGAAGCAGTTCGACCTATTGCTGTTTTTCGCGCGTCATGCCGGACAGGTGCTGACGCATCGTGTTCTCCTGAAAGCGGTGTGGGGCGGCAATGCGGTTGAGCAGCCGGAGTATCTGCGGGTCGCAATCGGCCAGCTTCGCAAGAAAATCGAAGAGCACGATGAGCCTCGTTATATACGCACGGAACCATGGGTGGGGTATCGCTTTTGCGCGGACGGCGGCGAATGTTAGAGAGCTAACCACCTTTATGCACTCTTTATAACTTCTCTACAGCTTCTTTACGTGCCGTCGAGTGGAATGAGGGTGTTGCCAATCAAGCTTTGGCGACACTCTATGAGACTCCAACTACGACAACTGCTCCTTTATTGTGTTATCGCTCCTTTAGCACTCTCGAGTGTCCATTCGCTACACGCGCAAGACCCCGCAGAGAGTGGACCAGAGCCTACCGGCGGCTTCGCATCGCGACTTGCTCATGCCTATAGCGCCGACTGGTACCCGAGTTCTTCGACGGAGACGCCTACTCCTAAACGCGAAGGCACGCCGGCCCCGGTCGACTCGCCTCCGTTTCCCTTTTCTGATTGGCCTTATGGGGGTTCTCCCGTGATCGGTGCTCCAGATACCGGCACATATCCCTTGATGAACGCTATCAACGGCGACAGGAGTCGGACGAAGATCTATGGCTGGTTCAATGCCGGCTTCAACGTAAGCACCTCCAACCGCGGCAAATACGCAAATGCGCCCTTGGCGTATGACGTAATTCCCAACTCGGTACAGCTGGATCAAGCAGCCCTGTATGTGGAACGATTGCCAAATGAGGTGCAGCGTGAGCACTTCGATTATGGCTTTCGGTTAGCGCAGATCTATGGCCTAGACTACCGTTACACGACAGCAAAGGGCATCTTCAGCCAGCAGCTGATCAAGAGCAACAATACCTATGGGTACGATCCGGTCATGTTCTATGCCGACTTATGGTTTCCGCATGTAGCGAAAGGGATGAACTTACGCATAGGCCGTTACATCTCTTTGCCAGACATCGAAGCGCAGCTTGCCCCGAATAACTACACCTATAGCCATTCACTTCTCTACACCGTGGACTGCTACACCCAGACTGGCGCCGTGGCCACTGTGAAGCTTAGTAATCACTGGCAAGTGCAGGGGGGCGTTTCGGGAGGCTGCGAGGCGGCACCCTGGGTCGACGACGCCAAGCTGACGGGCACGGCCTGCGCATCTTACTACTGGAATACTGGTGGCGATAACCTCTACCTTTGCGCAAATGCTATTAATGACACTAAGTACGCCTACAACAACCTGAACGGCTATTATCTGACTTACTATCACAAGTTCGGCAAGAGCCACTGGCACACGGACACGGAAGGTTGGTATCAGTACGAATCCCAGGTGCCCAATATAGCCGGGAATGTAGCCAACCCAGTGACTCCGGAGGCCGGTGCGAACGGCGCATTCTGCAACCCGGGCCAGTTGCGGTGCTTTGCACCCGACTGGGCCGTTGTCAACTATGTCGAACGCGATTTCAATCATCATCACGACTCTCTAAACATCCGCAACGAGTATGTCGATGATATACGCGGGCAGCGCACAGGAACTAAAACGCGCTACTCGGAGCACCTGATCGGTATCGACCACTGGATTGGTTCCACCGTCACCTTTCGTCCCGAGCTGCGGTTAGAGCATTCCTATGATGGTCCGGCCTTCGACCTCGGACACAAGAGTACCCAGTTCACAGTTGCTGGGGACATCATTTACCACTTTTGAGAATGAACTCGCACATTTCCAGAGGCCGTACGTCTGGAAATTATTCGGAATGGAGGGCTCTCATGCTGGACATAGTGCTCATTGCGGTAACTATTGGCTTCTTCGCTATCGCGGTTAGCTATACACACACCTGCGAGCAGCTAGGCCATAAGGAGAAGAAGTGATCGAGACATCGCTCTTACTCATGGTCGTTTTGCTGCTGCTTATCTATCTCGTCTTCGCGCTACTGCGCCCGGAGAAATTTTAAGCTATGACAGCAAATGGCTGGTTTCAGATAGCGCTCTTTTTCGGCATTGTGCTGCTGGTCACGAAACCGCTCGGCCTATACCTGGCGCGCATCTTCGAGCGTGAGCGGACGTTTATGGATCCGATGATGCGCCCGTTGGAGAGGCTCATCTATAAACTTACCGGAGTGGATGAAAAGCGCGAGATGCGCTGGACAGAGTACTCCATTGCGATGCTGCTCTTCAGCGCAGCGTCCATGTTGATCACCTACGGCATCGAGCGACTGCAGCATTTTCTGCCGTTCAACCCACAGCATCTCGCAGGGGTGACGCCGGACCTGGCCTTCAACACCGCCGCGTCCTTCACCACCAATACCAATTGGCAGGCCTACACGCCCGAGGCGACGATGAGCTATCTGACCCAGATGGCTGCGTTGGCATATCACAACTTCTTCTCGGCTGCAGTCGGCATGGCGCTCGCCATCGTGTTTATCCGGGGTATCAGCCGGCGTGAGTGTAAGACGATGGGTAACTTCTGGGTCGACACCACGCGCGGAACGCTGTGGGTGTTGCTGCCCTCGTGCATCATTTATGCGCTGCTGCTGGTGTCGCAGGGCGTGGTGCAGAACTTTCGGCCGTATGACCAGGCCAAGCTCGTGGAAACGCAAAAAGTGACTAGCACGGGGTCGGACGGAAAGCCTGCAGTGCAGGCCGTGATGACCCAGACGATTGCGCAAGGTCCAGTCGCCTCACAGGAGGCAATCAAAATGCTGGGAACCAATGGCGGTGGCTTCTTCAATGCGAACAGCGCGCATCCTTTCGAGAACCCCACGCCGCTCTCGAATTTTCTTCAGATCCTCTCAATATTTCTGATCCCGGCGGCCTTCACCGCTACGCTGGGGCGCATGACGAAGTCGCCGCGACATGGGTGGGCAGTTTTCGCCGCCATGGCCGTGCTGTTCTTTGCCGGCGTGACCCTCGCCTACCGGTCAGAGGTGCAGCCAAATCCACTGCTGCATGGAGTCGATCAACACGTGTCGGCGACGCAGAGCGGCGGAAATATGGAGGGTAAAGAGGTCCGGTTCGGCATCGCCAATTCCGCTCTCTTCGCCACGGTGACAACGGACGCAAGCTGCGGCGCCGTGAACGCGATGCACGATTCGTTCATGCCGCTTGGTGGCCTGGTGCCGCTGCTCAACATCATGCTGGGTGAGGTGATCTTCGGCGGGGTGGGCGCGGGCATGTACGGCATGCTGATCTTCGTGATCGTCACGGTCTTTATCGCGGGTTTAATGGTAGGCCGCACGCCGGAGTATCTCGGCAAAAAGATCGAAGCCTACGACGTGCAGATGTCGATGCTATACGTGCTTATCTTTCCATTTCTTATTTTGGGTCTGAGCGGAATTTCAGTGCTGATGCCGAACCTGGGGCTTTCGAGCTTAAACAACGTCGGTCCGCATGGTATGTCAGAGATTCTTTACGCGTTCACCTCTGCGACGGGCAACAATGGCTCGGCGTTTGCGGGACTCAGCGCAAACACGCACTGGTACAACTTGTCGCTTGGCGCAGCCATGCTGATCGGCCGATTCCTGATGATCGTGCCCATGCTGGCGGTGGCCGGAAGTCTTGCGGCGAAGAAGCTGGTCCCACCCTCGCCTGGGACCTTTCCCGTACACACGCCGCTCTTCACGTTGCTGTTGGTGGGCGTGATTTTGATCGTTGGCGCACTCACATTCTTTCCCGCACTCAGCTTGGGACCGATTCTTGAGCACCTGCTAATGCATGCCGGAAAGAGTTTTTAAGGAAGATATGGCCAAGAAACGCTCGCTCTGGGATGCAAAACTCGTTCGCCGCGCTTTGCTCGATGCCTCCGCCAAGCTGGATCCACGACTCATGATGAAGAACCCGGTCATGTTTGTTGTGGAAATCGGCAGTGTGATCACCAGTATCTATCTGGTGCGCGACTTAGCGATGTCGCGGCATGGCGTTCTGTTCGATCTACAGATCACGTTGTGGCTGTGGTTCACGGTGCTGTTCGCGAACTTCGCCGAAGCGATGGCGGAGGGCCGCGGTAAAGCACAGGCCGACACACTGCGCCGTGCGAAGTCAGAGACGATCGCGAAACGAATTGTGACTGGAGACCGCACCGAGGATGTGTCCAGCGCTCAACTGCGCGTTGGCGATTTGGTGATGGTCGTCGCTGGCGAGATGATCCCGGGCGATGGTGAGATCGTGGAGGGGGTCGCCTCGGTCGATGAGTCCGCGATCACTGGCGAGTCGGCTCCGGTAATCCGCGAGGCGGGCGGCGACCGTTCTGCCGTCACGGGGGGCACGCGCGTTTTGTCCGACCACATCAAGGTGCGCATTACGTCGAACCCGGGAGAGACGTTCCTTGACCGCATGATTGCGTTGGTCGAAGGAGCCGAGCGACAGAAGACACCGAACGAAATCGCTCTCAATATATTGCTGGCCGGCCTCACGATTATATTTTTGATCGCAGTGGTCACGCTGCAGCCTTTGGCGATCTACTCGACCGCGCCGCAATCCGTCTTTGTGCTGATCTCGCTTCTGGTGTGCCTGATCCCGACGACGATCGGGGGATTGCTCTCCGCGATCGGCATTGCGGGCATGGACCGGCTGGTGCAGCACAATGTGCTGGCTATGTCTGGGCGTGCAGTGGAAGCAGCCGGGGACGTGAACACTCTGCTTCTCGACAAAACGGGCACGATTACGTTGGGCAATCGCCAGGCAGCGGAGTTCATCCCAGCGCCAGGTGTCAGCGCCGATCAACTCGCAGATGTGGCCCAGCTTTCATCGCTGCCAGACGAGACGCCGGAGGGCCGCTCGATCGTGGTGCTGGCGAAAGAGAAATACGGCCTGCGCGGGCGGGAGCTTTCCGAGTTGCAAGCAGAGTTCGTCCCCTTCAGCGCGACTACCCGCATGTCAGGCGTCAACATGGAGGGACGGATGATCCGCAAAGGGTCCACCGATGCGATTGCGAAATTTTTGGGAGAGAACGGGGGACAGTTGCCGCAGGAGGTGAGGCTTGCCGTTGAAACGATTGCGCGGAGTGGCGGTACGCCGCTGGTGGTGGCGGAGAACCAGCGTGCGCTCGGGGTGATTCATCTGAAAGATATCGTGAAAGGCGGGATGCGCGAGCGCTTCGACCAACTCCGCGCGATGGGCATTCGCACCGTGATGATCACGGGCGACAATGCGCTCACAGCGGCGGCTATCGCGCGCGAGGCTGGTGTCGATGACTTTCTTGCAGAAGCGAAACCCAAAGACAAGATGGACCTGATTCGCCGGGAACAAGGCGAAGGCAAGCTGGTGGCCATGACCGGGGATGGCACCAACGATGCGCCCGCACTGGCGCAAGCAGACGTGGGTGTCGCGATGAACTCTGGCACGCAAGCTGCAAAAGAGGCCGGCAATATGGTCGACCTGGACTCGAACCCAACCAAGCTGATCGAGATTGTCGCGATCGGCAAGCAGCTGCTGATGACCCGCGGCGCGCTCACCACCTTCTCCATTGCGAATGACGTGGCGAAGTACTTCGCGATCATTCCGGCGATGTTCGCCGTCACTTTCCCGGTGCTGAATACGTTGAACATCATGCACCTGAAGACGCCGCATTCGGCGGTGCTCTCCGCAGTCATCTTCAACGCGCTGGTCATCATCGGGCTGATTCCGCTCGCGCTCCGCGGTGTAGGTTACAAGGCGATGAGCGCCGAATCTCTGCTGCGCCGCAACCTGCTGATCTACGGCGCCGGCGGCATTCTCGTCCCGTTCGTCGGCATCAAGATCATCGACATTCTCATCACCGCAATTCACCTCGCCTAAGGAACTGCTATGCGCAAAATGCTCATTACCGCTTTGCTCTACACCTTCGTGACGACATTACTGCTTGGCTTCGGATACCCGCTACTGGTCACTGGTCTGGCGCATCTCCTATTCCCAGCCCAGGCCAATGGTTCATTGATTGAGCGCAATGGGACACTGGTCGGTTCACGACTCATCGGCCAGCCGTTCACCGGTCCCGAATACTTTCATGGGCGACCTTCTGCGGCAGGTACGGGCTACGATGCCGCTGCTTCGGGCGGCTCCAATCTTGGGCCTACGAATAAAAAGCTCATCGCCCGTGTCGAAGGCGACGTGCAGGCTTTATCAGCCGAGCATCCGGGGCAGGCCGTGCCCATTGACCTGGTGACCGCATCCGCATCCGGGTTAGATCCGGACATTACGCCAGCGGCGGCGGAGTTTCAGGTGGCCCGTGTGGCACACGCCCGCGGCTTGAGTGAATCGCAGGTGCGTGCACTCGTAGAGCGTCACACAAAACGGAGACAGCTGGGCATCCTAGGCGAGTCACGGGTCAACGTGCTTGAACTTAACCTTGACCTCGCTTCGGTAAAGCCGATTATGCAGTAGAGTGCCGACAATACTTTGACTTTCTTATCTTACGGGCCCCGTGATTGTGCACCGGTCGCTCGCTTTGCAGGCCTTCTAGGCTGGGCAAATTCAGGTTAATCTTCCCATACCGTTCCCAGCTATGATCTCGTGATCCCATGCCGCTCCGGACTCACGTATCCCACAAGAAGCACAAGCAGGCACCCGGCGGCGCAAGGAATAGCAAGACCGGCGCGCAGTGAACCAGCACCACTGGAGAGCACTCCAGTCAGCCACGGGAGCACCGCCGATCCCAAGCCGGCGCAAAAAAAGACTCTGTTGCCGCGATATCGCGGCAACACCAGAGCTAGAAGAAGCGGATAGAGGGGCCCCAGCCCAAAGCCGAGAATGAAAGCAAGAGTTAGCAGAGTCCCTGGATGATGCGTAAGACTCAGCAGACAGAGGGTGACTGTGACCAGCCAGACATAAGAGCGTAGTGAGTAAATTGCGTTGAATCGCAACAGTAACGGTGTCGAGTTCAGAGCTCGGCTCGCAAGAAGTCCTGCCCAGAAAGCGGATGTTGCCGTCACCGCTCCGGCAACGCTGTGATCGGCCCGCTTCACATATGTCGTCAACCAGCCTCCAAGAGAGGCTTCTATCCCCACCATCAGCGCAGAAACAGCGCAGAGCACTAAGGGCAATGACGAAAGTGGCAGCCCTTTATGCGAGACATACCGAGGGCTGAACGAGGGCAATCGCGGCTCAACTGCAACGACCCAGAGACCAAGAAAGGCAAACGCGAAGCCAAGCAACGCGAACAGGTAAGCGATGCCGGAGGTGAATAGCGCGTGCGCTGCCAGCGTTGGTGAGGCAACAGCACCGATAGCCCACAATAGATTGAGACGGTTTAGCTCCTGAGCGCGCCGCGCCTCCTCCCGTTGCGATCGGAGCAGGCTAATTGAGGTCATGGTTATGCCGAGACCAAGACCGTAGCAGAAGATGAGCGGAAACGCGCTAATCCGTCCAGCGTGTATCAAAGCAAAGCAGGCTACCGCCACCAGAATGACGCCTCGCGCGACTGAGTTTGCCGGCTTGCCTCGACTGAGCAGTGCACCGAGTGCTGATCCGAACCAGGCCATGAAGAAGAGCAGTCCTCCATCCCGATCCTTAAGAGACCAGTGTGCGAGGAATGCAGGAAGCGCCGACCCAAGCAGCGCCGTTCCCACGCCACTGAGGGTGAACAAGAGCGAGAGTATAACGGTCGACGTAAAAGAGAGTAGCGAAGACGAAGATGAGAAAGCTGTGCTGCGCGCAATGCGTGAGGCGCCCTTCGCTATGCTCTTCACTCGCCATCTCTCCTAACGACTACCAACCGCAAGTCTATGCTGACGCTTCGGCTCTCGCGATCTTCAAGGATAGAGACAACCGTTTGTCTGTAACGAAGTATTTGCCAAATTCCTTGACAGCTTTTGAAAGCAGAGAGCCTAATGCTGCCAGCCATTGGTAGCACACCGTGGCAGTGACGCATCGATGATGCGTGCAGGATTCTTATGTCTCCACCATTCTGCGACCTTACCTGAGGACCGACTCCGCAAGCGACAACACTCATCTCTGTCCCGTCGTTCTGACCGCTTCCCGCTTCGTGAACCCGCTCAACCTGCATGCGCACCCTAGCTCCTCCAGCTTCGTGAGTGGAGGACTGGGGTGTTTTTCTGTTGCATATCCGACGCAGCGCAGCCGGGGAGAAGCTGAATTTCTACGGATCCAGCACTGGTTGACAAGCCAAAATGTAGCAGCCTATAGTTCATGTCGCAATCGGATCAAACGATTGTTTAAAGGACATTCAGTGACACACATGGCCAATCAATCAACCAGCAGGAAGTTAGTAAACTCCGGCCTGATGCTTGGAGCGCTTCTCTCCGTAAGCTGTGCAGTGGCTACCGCAGCTTTTGCCCAAAGTGGAGCGGACACGCCGGATTTCGGCCCCAACGTCATCATCTTTGACCCCAGCATGCCGGCTTCTCAGGTCCAATCGACGCTGGCCTCCATCTCGAATGAAGACCAGTTCAGCACCAACCGGCACGCGGTGCTCTTTAAGCCGGGTGCATACAGCGTCGAAGCCCCGGTGGGATACTACGAGTCGATTGCAGGCCTGGGCGCAATGCCCAATGCCGTCACCATCAACGGCTTCCTCACCCCGAATTACGGCACTACGTTTCCTGGCGCCAATATCACTGACACGTTCTGGCGTTCCATGGAAAACATGACCTTCAACCCCACCCAGGATAAAGCGCAGAATGCCGCCCCGAACACCCTTCAATGGGGCGTTTCGCAGGGTGCTCCCCTGCGGCGTCTGCAGATCAATGGCTCGCTGGAACTGACGGATTCATACTGCGGGAATGCCAGTGGTGGATTCATTAGCGATACGGTGGTCACCGGAAGCGTCAACCCCTGCTCCCAGCAGCAGTGGTATACACGCAACAGCTCTTATGGCAGCTGGACAGGCGGCGTTTGGAATATGGTCTTCTCCGGTGTGGAGGGTGCCCCGGCGCCATCGTTCCCGAATCCCCCAGAAACGGTGCTCCCGACAACTCCGGTAAGCCGAGAAAAGCCCTTCCTGTATGTGGATGGCAACGGCAACTACAACGTGTTCGCGCCGGGGATAAAGAGAAACTCGACCGGGACGACCTGGTCCATCGGCACTGCTCCCGGACGCTCTCTCCCTATCCATCGCTTCTTTATCGCGCAGCCCTCGACTCCAACATGGGAGATCAACCTGGCACTGGCCTTTGGCAAGAGCCTCATCCTGACCCCTGGCATCTATCAACTCGACCAGCCTATTCATGTTGACTACCCGAACACCATCGTATTAGGCCTGGGCTACGCGACACTTGTACCTCAAAAAGGGAATGAAGCCCTGACCGTATCGGACGTCGATGGAGTGCAGATTGCTGGAGTCCTCATCGATGCCGGACCTGTGACATCGCCCGTGCTCTTTCGCGTAGGCGGTGACAGCTTCTTTTCCTTCTTTGGCGAATCTCACAATCATCACGCGAAGAATCCCACCTCGATCAGCGATGTCTACTTCCGCGTCGGCGGCGCCACTGTCGGAAGCGCGACCACCAGCTTCGAAATCGACAGCGATAACATCATCCTCGACAATATCTGGGCGTGGCGCGCTGACCACGGAAACGGCGTGGGCTGGACCGTGAACACGGCTGACCATGGTCTTATCGTGAATGGCGATAATGTCACGGCGCTCGGTCTCGCAGTGGAGCACTACCAAAAGGAACAGGTGCTGTGGAACGGCAATGGCGGCGAGACCATCTTCTACCAGAGCGAACTTCCCTATGATGTGCCGAGCCAGAGCGCATGGAAGGACGGCACCGCCAACGGCTATCCATCCTATGCGGTCACAAACAACGTGTGCACGCACATGGCCTACGGACTGGGCATCTACTCTTTCTTCAACATACCGGGGCTCAACATCGTTGAGGACAATGCGATTACCGTGCCGGACATGACCGGGATAGCGATTCACGATGCAGGCACGGTATGGCTGAACGGAAACGGCTCGATCACACACGTGATCAATGGTCAGGGTGCAGCGGTCAACAGTGTCAATCATGACGTGTTAAGCCCGGTCGCGAACTACGTGGGCAGCGGAGCTTGCAGAGTCCGTTAATCAACACGCAATCAAATAACTCAACCTGCAAACACCCAGTCCCTCCAGCTTCGTGAGTGGAGGAATTGGGTGTTTTGCTGCCCGTGGAATCCGGCTCGCGAGCCATGATTTAATAGCTCGCCCCGTAGTTCGTTACCGGAGCCCCGCGATGTGCTCTTGAAGCCTACATCTTCCAACACAGTGCGTTAAGGTGTCACGGTGAAGCTGCTGTGCTCGGTCGCGGTCGCGTCCGTGCCGACCCACAAATCGAAGTCACCGGGTTCGATTGCACGCTGGTGCGTCTGCGGACTCCAGAAGGCGAGCTGATTGGTATCAAGCGTCAGCGTGACCGTCCTCCTCTCGCCAGCCGCAAGAGAGATGCGCTCGAAGCCCTTGAGCTCGCGGACCGGTCGCGACGCCGAACCTGCGCGCTGGTGCGTATAAAGCTGCACGACCTGATCGCCCGCGAGCTCCCCCGTGTTGGCGACGTCGATCGACACCCGCAGAGCCTCACCCGCCTTCACTGATCGAGCGTCCTGCTTGAGCCTGCTTAGCGAGAAGCTCGTGTAGCTCTGGCCATAGCCGAAGGGATACAGCGGCAGACTGGACTCGTCCCAGTAACGATGGTCCGGGTCATCCGGGATCTGTGTCAGGTTGCGAGCGTAGTTGACCGGTATCTGTCCCACGCTTCGTGGCCATGCAAAGGGGAGCTTGCCTCCGGGGACAGCATCGCCAAAGAGGAGGTCCGTAACCGCGTTGCCGCCTTCCGTGCCCGGGTACCAGACGTCGAGGATTGCCGGCACGTGTGTCGAGGCCCAAGTGACGTTCAGTGGCCGTCCGTTCATCAGCACCAGCACCACTGGTTTGCCGGTAGCCACCGCAGCCTCGAGCAGTTCCTGCTGTCGGCCGGGCAGGATCAGCGAGGCCCGGCTGGCGCGCTCGCCACTCATGCTCTGCTCTTCTCCCAGGACGAGAACCGCAACTTCCGACCGCTTGATGAGGTCGATCGCGTGCTGGAACTCTGCTCCCCGCTCCGCGTCGGTCTTCAGCGCCGGCTTTGGGCTCTGGAACTGAGTGTCGAAGATTGTGGAGCTGCCCCGGTCAATCTCAACTCCCTTGGTGCTGTTGATCGTAACTCCCGTCGGAAAGCGCCGGCGAAGGCCTTCCAGGATCGTCACCGTATCGTCATAGTGTCCGGCCAGGCTCCACGAACCCATGGTGTCTGGCTTGGAGTCAGCTAGCGGACCGATCACCGCAATGGACGAGAGGCTCTTCCGGAGCGGCAGCAGGTTCCCTTCGTTCCGCAGCAGCACCGCCGTGTGCTCCGCGACCGAGCGAGCGGCAGCCCGTTGTTCGGGCGTCACCAGTTGACTGGCCGCCTTGCTGACGTCGGCATATGGATGCTGAAAGAGACCGAGCTGGTACTTAACCAGCAGGATGCTACGCACGGCCGCGTCGATCGTGCTCTGCTGCACCTTTCCTTGCTTGAGCGCCTCCGGCAGACAATCACGGATGTCGTGGCTGGTCATCTCCATGTCCACGCCGGCATTTACGGCGTGTACGGCCGCATCCTCTGGCCCCGAAGCGAAGCCGTGCGTAGTCAGGTTTTGAACCGACTCCCAGTCGGAGACGACGAAGCCCTGAAAGCCCCACTGCTCGCGCAGCACATCATGCAGCAGCCAGCGATTTCCTGTGGCGGGTACTCCATTCAGGTCCGTGTAGGAGCTCATGAGAGATCCCGCGCCTGCCTTTATTGCGGCATGAAATGGTGGCAGATAAACGTTCCAGAGCTGCTCATCGGAGATGTTGGCCTCCTCATAGTCGCGTCCGCCCAAAGCCGCCCCGTAGCCAGCAAAGTGCTTGATGCACGCGAGAATGTGGTTCGGGTCGCCGAGTCGCGCGCCCTGAAAGCCACGCACCTGGGCCTCCGCCATGCGCGAGCCAAGGTATGGATCCTCTCCAGCGCCCTCCATCATGCGACCCCATCGCGGATCGCGGGCAATATCCAGCATGGGCGCAAATGTCCAATTGATACCGATCGCGGATGCCTCGCGTGAGGCCATGCTCTGCGCGCGTTCGGCCTGCGCCGGGTCCCATGAAGCAGCCAATGCCAGAGGAATCGGGTAGATTGTCCGCAAGCCATGGATCACGTCAAAGCCATAGATCAGCGGGATGTGCAGGCGGCTCTCCTCGACGGCGATGTGCTGAAGTTGATTGATGCGCATGGGATCTTTAACAAAGAGAAACGAGCCGACCTCTCCACGGCGGGCGTGCTCTTCAGGTGAGACGCGGTCAGCGGGATTCGGCGAGAGGCCGTCAGGAAGACCGTTCAATGCGATCTGCGTCATCTGGCCCAGCTTCTCCCCAAGCGTCATCTTCGCCAGAAGCTGGTCTACAAAGCGCTCGGCCTCAGGATCATTAGCAGTGAAGGCGTTCGCTGCGGGAGTGTCTTGCACCGTAAGGGGCATAGCCGCATGTGCCGCATACGGCAGCAAAGTGCCTATAGGAACAGCCAGCGAGAGCGTGAAAAGAGCGAGGCCAGGCAGCAGACAACGAGAGAACATGGGAGCTCCAGTGAATCGAAGTAAGTTCGTCCCACATGCGCAGTTATCCAGGAGTTGAGGATGCTGCATAGCCAATACCAAGCTATACGGGGGTGAGCGGGCTGCCCTAGTTTAGAAAAACGTTTGTCTTCTGTCTATCGTAGAGGAGTATGACTACGTGCTCCTGCACAAACGCAGCAGATCTTCTCCCGTTTTGCTTTTCAGCGACGCCCGGCAACGCTTGTTGATACTCTCGTGATTATGGCAAAGATATTCGCCTTGTCGTGCGGCCTCGGTTTGCTTGGTGAGCAAGCGGCGGTCTTCTCGAGCCAGGCAGATGTAACGAATACGTCCCATGGCTAAACCGCCCGCGAAGAGTACTCCTACAAAATTGTCCGCTCCACGGAATGCGCTTCCGGCTGCACCGCCTCTGCAGCGGCCCAGCCTCAAGCTACTCGCCGAATACCTCAATTTAAGCCCTTCGACTATCTCATTTGTACTTAACGACTCGCCCGGCCGCTCCATCCCCGCCGCGACCCGGGAACGTGTTCGCGCCGCAGCGCGCAAGTTCAACTACCAGCCCAGCATGATCGCGCGCAAGCTGCAGGGACAGCGCATCAAGACCGTTGGCATTCTGCTGCCGGAGCTGGGCGAAGGCTATCACTCGCAGGTCATAAGCGGTGCGGGCGAGCTGCTGATGCACGAAGGTTACTTCTATTTCACTGTGCACCACCGCCATCGGCTTGATCTGCTGCGAGCTTATCCGGAGATCCTCCAGGCCCGCGGCGTTGAAGGCATACTCGCCATCGACACTCACTTGGAGGCGGAGAGCCTGCTACCCACGGTTCTTGTGGCGGGGCACACCGAGTTGCCGAGAGTCTCGAATATCGTAGTCGACAGCCGTTTAGGCGCCGAACTCGCGCTGGGACACCTCCACGAGCTCGGTCACCGCGAGATCGTCTATATGCGCGGACAACCCTTCAGCGCCGACACCGATGCACGCTGGGCCGCAACCCTCGACGTGGCGCGCCAGCTCGGGTTGACGGTGCGTGAGGAGCTGACGATCCGGCTTACGCAGGATTCGCATTCCCCAGAGATCGGCTATCCGGGAATCAAGCGAATCATGGGAGAAAGGTGTTACTTCACGGCGGTCGTTTGCTTCAACGATGTCTCTGCCATGGGAACCATCCGCGCCCTGCACGATGGTGGGCTGCGCGTTCCGCAGGATGTCTCCGTAATCGGCTACGACGACATTCAATCGGCCTCATACCATGTGCCGAGCATGACGACGATCCGCCAGCCGCTGCAGAAGATGGGCAGCCTCGCCGCGGAAGTGCTACTGCGGAAGCTCGCGGGGGAAGAAACCGAGACACTGATGCTGGTAGAGCCGGAGCTGATCGTGCGGGAATCGACGAGCCGCGTCCCGGCGCAACGCGGACGAGCCCGACGTTAGGCTCCGAACATCGTTTAGGAGACACCACAACAGACGCAACTTCATTTTATTTTTGTCAAAGACTGACTAGAGGCGCTGCTGAGACGACCGGAGGCCTCGCCTAGGCTCAAGTGGCGCATGGATTGATGGTCGCGATTCCTGAGCACACATAAGACTAAACGTCCGATGCGGAGACGGCCCTTGATGGTGGGATCCTGCCGAATCTGGCAAATGGCCGAGCTCACCGTTTGCCCAAAAGAGAACGCCCGGCGATTGCTCGCCGGGCGTTCTCTTTGTTGCCAGTGTTAGAACTGGTACTTGAGCGCGAACTGAATCTGTCGTGGAGCGTAGTTGGCAGAAGTGCCGGTGATGGTCCCGGCGTTGCTGGGATTTACAGTATAGGTGTTTCCCGAAAGCGTGACATTCTGGCCAGGTGCCGCCCCGTCTCCCGGGTAGGAAGCGGTGATGTTATTTGGCGAAATCTGCAAGGTGTCGTTCGGATTGGCAAAGTTTGTCTGGTTGATGATATTGAAGGCTTCCACACGAAACTCGAGCGTCGACTCGCGATACACAGGGAAGCTCTTAAAGACCGAGAAGTCCACATGGCGGAAGTGCGGTCCGTACAGCGGATTTCTAGCTTCGTTTCCTAACGTTCCCGCAACCTGAGGCGCGAACGCCGTGGTATCGAAAAAGCGAGTGACATTGGGGTTGCTGACCGTGCCCTTCCTTAGCTGGTTTGGCCGACCAGTGGTCGACGCATTGTTAGTACCCGAAACGCCCTGCGACTGCCTGACGGTGAACGGCAACCCAGTCTGCCAGATCAGCAAGGTATTTGCCTGCCAGCCCTTGCCAAGCGCTGCTCGGATGCCGGTCAGGTTGTTGCCGAAGGGCAGCGCATAGTTGGCGGTTACCACGCCGCGCTGACGGAGGTCGAGATCGCTGTTGCCGTACTCTACCGTGCTGAGTTGCGATGGGATCGCACCATAGCCGTCGTTGACTTCGTTGCTGAACCCGAGAATATTGTCCAGGTTATGGGCCAGCGTGTAGTTTGCGCCAACCGTCAGTCCAGCCGAGGTGCGGCGAGTGAGCGAAACCTGGAGCGCGTTATAGCTGGAAGCGCCGCGGCTGTTGAACTGACCAATCGACGTCACGTTTGGAAGCGCCGAGTGAAACGGGCGAAGCGTGTTGTAAGCCGCCGAGGGTGTCTCTCGGTTTTGGATTGCAATCTGGTTTAGTGCCTCGTTCGAAATAAGCGCGGGCGCGTTCAGGTCGTTAGTGATCTGCGCCAGATGTCTACCCAGCGCGCCCACATATGTTACTTGCACTACATTGCTGCTAAATGCCTTTTCCAGAGTGAGGTTGAACTGCTCAATGTAAGCGGTACGGTACGCTGGATCCACAACGTCACTGATGCTGCCGGATGGGTTGGTGGCGCTTTGTGGCGTCGGAACGGGCAGGCCCTGCGCAAAGCGGGTTGGTGCAACGCCTGTCGCGGGGTTAACCTGGCAAGCGCCGTTGTTGCAACTGTAGTCGGAGACAAAGGGTTGAGCTTTCAAGGAAGAGTTCGACGTGTAGTTCGTTGGGAAATAAGAGAGTCCATAGCCGCCACGAAGCACCAAACCTGGTCCCGCGGTGAAGGCAAACCCGATACGAGGCGCTATGTTGGTGTACGTTGTCTGCAATCCAGCGTGACTGTTGACGCCATTCTGGCCCGCGACCAAGATGGATGCGGTCGCCGGGTCGAAAGTGGCAAGGGCGTTCTTTACCTCGCTAAATGGCGTAAAGACGTCATACCGAAGACCGAGGTTCAGCGTCAGATTAGGCGCCGCACGCCAGTCATCCTGCACGTAGACGCTTGGCTCCCAGACGCGGTAATGCGGGGGAACCAGGCTGGTTGAGCGCTGCACATTGTTAAAGGTCCCCTGCAGCAATGAGGCTAGGCCTGTCGCATCCTTGTTGATCGCGTTGAAACCGTAATTACCATTGCCGTAGTTATTCTGCAGGTTTGTGGCCTGACGACGGATCAAGGCTGCACCGACCTTGATGCTATGCGCTCCGCGGTTGATGGTTAACGCACCCTGCTCCTGAAAGGTGTTGTCGATGTCCAAGATCGGGATGAAGGCACCATCCCCGAGGTCGGCAAGCCCAGCTATAGTGGTGGGTGAAAGCCCCGATGTTGTGGTGTCCAGGTTGATGCCTGGTTGCCCAAACGCCGTATTTACCGCCGTCCCGTAGTTCAGCGGGAACGACTGGTTATTGATGCGCGTATACCCGAACCCGAGCTGCAGTAGCAGGTTGGAGTTGAAGGTGCGAACGTAGTTGATCTGCGCGTTCTGCGCGTCGTCCTTCGCTGCTCCATAGAAATTGAAGATCGCACCGCCGGGTGCGACGTTCACCCCCGCCACATTCGTAGTCGGCAACGGTCCCGGGAAGTTCGACGGCACACGATTATAGGTGTAACGGCCAAAGATCAGGTCCTTTTGCGTTAACTGATAATCAACGCGTCCGTCTGCCGTATCCGAGTTCCGCGTTTGGACTGGCGAGGCTACGAAGGCGCCGGTGACTGCTCCAGCGGTTGCGGGAGCATTTGGAGCGGGATACAACAGAGCGTAATTCAGTCCAACCGGATCGATCGGGCCTCCATCAGCCAACGCGGTGATAGCCGCGGTATTGCCGCTATGCAACGTCTGATACTGCGACAGCGTCGGCACCTGGCTCACGCCCGGATTCCCGCCGATGACCTGCCGCAGGCCTTCGTAATCACCGAAGAAGAAAAGCCTGTCTTTCAGAATCGGTCCGCCTATGGAGCCACCGAACTGGTTCTGCCGCAGCTTCGGCTTCGGGTTGTGCGCGCCAAACTGGTAGGGATTCGCATCGAGGATGTCGTTGCGAAAGAACTCGTACGCCGAGCCGTGGAAGGCGTTGCTGCCGGACTTGGTGATGATGTTGATGATGCCGCCTGCCGTGCGCCCAACTTCGGCCGTGTAGGAATTCGACTGCACGTTGATCTCGCGGATGGCTTCGATCGAAGGACGAACGCCGATCGTGCCGATGATGCGCTCGTTGTTGTCGAGACCATCAATCATTTCATCGTTGATGATCTCGGACTGGCCATTAACCGAGACCTGGGAGGTCTGCCGCCGGTCATCCGGTCTTGCGCCGCTGGTCAGGCCGTTTCCTGGCCCTTCGTTTGCGCCCGGCGTAATCTGCGCCAGGTTGATGTAGTTGCGGCCGTTCAGTGGCAGATCTTGCACTGCCTGCTCGGTCACAGTCGACGACAGTGCTGAGGTGTCCGTCTGCAACGCGGCCGTCTGTGCGGTTACCTGCACGGTCTGCGCTGCAGAGCCGATCTGGAGCTTTGCGTCTTCGCGGGCACGGTCACCGGCCGCGAGAGCGACCGACGGGATGGAGAAGCTCTTGAAGCCGGACTCGGCTACCTGAACCGAGTAGGTGCCTGGCCCAAGCTGCGTAAATGTGTAGTCACCGGAACCGGTGGTCTGCGCGGTCTTCGTTTCGTTTGTAGCCAAGTTGGTGAGCGTCACAGTGGCGTTCGGTATGGACGCCCCTGAACTGTCCGTAACCGTGCCCGTTATGTCTGCCGTGGTGCTCTGTGCCCTTGCGTACGGAGCCGCGGGGAGCAGCAAGCACCCGGTCACCATCGCTACTCCCGCTGCCCAGCGAATGCGTCGCTCTGCTGCCTCTGAAAAAAATCCAATCCTGCCTGTAAATGCCATATAGTCGTTATGCCCTTCATTGCGGACTCGGGTCGCCAATTATTTAAGACAAACGTTTGCCTTAACTATATTTCAGGCGCGCTTGCCATTAAGCAGGAACAGCTACTCGCTTGTCAAGTATGTCGTCCAGAGCGGGTAGCCGCGGCATCTCGAAGGTAAGGTGCGCTCTTCCGCACCATCAATCGAGTGCCGTCGGCCGGCACGATAACTTCGAATTGCGAGTGGGCCCGATAGCTCGCAGGGACGGTTACACTTCGCGAAATCGCGGCTTATCAGCAGCAGGCATAGATCGTGTGTTCGGAGACGCCGCACTCACACGCCGAGTCTTCGGCCCTACGCTGGCTTCTACTTGCTTTACCGCAGCGATGATTTGCAATGGTCTATCGGCAGAAGGCAGCTAGTCTCTTCTACTTTGTAATGGATTCCGCTAAATTTAGGTTGGCTGCGCCAATCTTCCCCGAATTCAATGCTTGCACTACCACGCGCAGTCGTACCGCGCGGGGATCGGGATTGCACTGATTAAGCGGGATACCTACCCTTGTGGCATGAGCAGATCCAAGCGCGGTGCCAGGAACCTCTATGTTCCGTCCGTTATGGATGAGCACCTTTCCCTTCTTGTCGAAGGAGACGCAGGATACCTGCACCTTCGTTGCGCGCGGCTGGTCCGGGCCGTTGTCTGCACCACGCAGCGCCTCCGCATCCATCCACACCATCACCTGGTCCGGCGTATTGGTACGCGTCAACGACAACGGGATGCCATCATAAACCAGGGTCGTATCGGCCACCGTCTTATCGATCGCGTTCTGAGGATCATGACGCATCGGTTTGTCGGCCTTGCTCTCCGCAACCTGCTGCGGAGGCGCGGTGCTCGGATTCGGGTAGTAGCCGGTGCGCGTTATAGCGAGCAGCTTGGAATCCTTCATCACAATGCGAATCTTGCGAAATGCTCCCTTCGCATCGCTGGATGTGGTAGGGATATAAGAGAGGGTATAGAACTCGTTTCCGTACTGCACACTGTTGTCGATCTGCGTATCAACGTCATTGCGATTGAAGATTGGCTTTCCGCCCGTGGAGACTGCTACCTCGGAGAAGCTCGCAATCCCGTTGGAGGAATCATGATGCAACCCGACCCCATTCGGATCGATCGTGTACAGCGTGACGCGCGATGCGATCAGCTGATTGATGATCTGCTCAAGATCGACATGTAATTCCCGGGCTTGATCAGCAGAAACGCCAACCTCCTCTGGGTTCAATCGTTCTCTACTCCTTGCAATCCTGAACACAGGCAGGCCACGTCCGACCCAGATCATGTTTTTATGCCCAGGATGGCCCGCCGTTGCCTGCGCCACCTGCCTCAGTGAGCGGTAGGCTGCAGTTGCCTCTTCCCCAAACCAATCTGAAGTGTTGCTACCATTGGTCGTCAGAATATCCGGTTTGTGGTGATCCAGAGTGGCAAGAATGGCATCTTTGTCCTGCGTATAGTCGTGCAGCACAACCATGCGGTTGACGTTGACCGCCACCAGCATGGTGGGCTGGAGCAGCAGCTTTGGCTGATGCTTCAGGTACTGCTGGATCGAGAAGCGCGCATAGGTCATGTCATGCCATTGCACAGAAAACTCGTCCAGCACGATGATGGTGGCCGGAACCTTGGGCGCGAGGCGGTCGAGCTCCTCGGTGGAATGGATGACCACATCAGGGGGCAAGGCATGAACAGCGGGCGCTTCAAAACCCGTAATTCGCTGCGGCTGTTTGTCTTCCAGAACCTCGAAGTCATCTTTCTTGAGGTCCGTGATCAGCTTGCCCTGTTTATCAGTGACGACTACGTCCAGCACAACGAGCCTCGAGGTCGCAGAGAGCGTGTAGCTGCCATTCTGGTCGGCCTCCTGCAGCTGCTGAGGGGCAGACATCTGCAGAAGTGGGAAGATTATGGCTGCGAAGGTATAGTGAAAAACTCGCATGAAATTACCCCGCCCCGGGAAACGCTACTATCATATCCGGAATCGTAAAGAGCCTTCTATGCAAGGAGAGAAAGTCTCCGCCGAATGATTGTTCCTGATTCCCCGACAGGACGTTCCCGTTCCCCGAATACTTGTTCCTGGTTACCCGATAGCGATGTCTAAGGAACAAAATTATCCACTGATTTGAAGTGTTCTAAGCTTGGTTCGCTATTCCTGTTCCTGATAACCCGACGAATTCTTATTAAGTATCCGTAACTCCACGATAATGCTAATAGCCGGACGACGCTCGATATTACACGCGCGCCGTATCCCAGCAGAAGCGGGATGCGAATTCCAAACTCGTGGAAATGCTCTTGCCTACGGGGATGAAAAGCTTCAGCACCTTTCGGCACCCTCGGAACGTCTGGAGGTTGCTGGGTGATGGACGCTTAACTTGTTCAATTCTTAAGGATTTGGTGGACCTGATCGGGATCGAACCGATGACCTCTTCCATGCCATTTCGGCAACGTAACGCAACTCATTGAAACTGAATGCCACAGACCGCACTGTGCGCTACTGATTACACCGAAAACCCCTGTTGTTGGACCCTTATTGGACCCTCAGATCAAGATTCACAATCGAGCGCCCTGTCGCGAGTCTTATCATCCGCGCGATCCGTTTGTTGGGAGTGGTCACAGTGAACCCATGATGTGCTACCTCATCCGGTGCTCAGACTTGCCTGACAGTAATGTCCCGATATTGACGTATGCGCTAACTGTGACGGCACAGACGATGTTCGCTCGATCCTTGCTAAAGTGCGGCCGGAATGGTCCACTAAATGTGAAGTTTCAACAGGTTGTCCATCCTGCTGCTGGCGATCTTCTGCTTGCCTCTCCTCACTCCACTCCTTGCGTTTGGAGCGGATGGGGATGCGAGTCTGCCAGCCTGCTGCCGCAGGAACGGAAAGCATCACTGCATGATGAGTATGGCGGAACGTAGCCAACTCACGCAGCACGGCGGTCCTGCTTTTAGCCCACTCCCTGAGAAGTGCCCTTACTGTCCAGCAACCGTCGGGGCAACACACCCCAATGTGTTAACCGCTCCTACCGTTCAAGCCATCTTCGCTTCCTCGGTAAGCCATCCCGCCGGTGTTGCACAAACGGAATCGAAGCGGCGTACCTCGCGAGTCCGTTCCCGCCAGAAGCGCGGGCCTCCTGCATTGTCCCTCCTCTAGCTTTCGTCCATAAGCCAGACCACCGGCGTCCGCAGAATCGGCGCACTACATGCCGTTCGCTTGCTCGTCATACGACCGGCGAGGAGCTTCTGCCTTGATGTATCCCGAGAGGACATATGCTCGATTTTCCAAGAACTTTCCTTGGCCTTTGCGCCTTTGCCCCTGTCTATCTTTCCGCAGTCGCTAAATGTGCCCGGGCTGTCATGCAAAGATCCATCGCACACGAGCTGTTCTCTTGGCGATGCCGCCTCTGCTTTGGAGTCATGGCGAGAGCAGCACCCGAAGGGTCACGAACAAGTTCAACTCGACTTCACCTCGAAGAAACTAGCGGCCAAGCTAGTACCTTGTTTGGAGATGAAAGAGATACCAGCCGATAGTTTCCTCAGCAACTGACCTACGTTGTCAGTTAAGCTTCTCTCCTTGAAACCGAGCCTGTTTACGCACACAGCTCTGTGTACAACGAGAGTGAATACAAGACAGGTAAAGCTCCTACAGGCCGCAGGGTTATGGTTCGTACTTCACTTTCACCGTCTGGATTTGAAAGGGTTTTACGGGTACGGTTATGTGACTTACGGAAACGGAAAGCGAAGCACCTTCTGGCGCCTCCATCAGGTTGGTGAGGATAGCGCCGGTAGCCCCGGGATGCAAGGTGAGAGTGACCTCTCCGCCTTTGCCGGCCCACTCGAAGAACCGGATGATGAGCGCGTTGCTGTCCTCAGCCTTCTTCACCGCGGTGACGACGATGTGGTCCGAGTCGGTGGAGAGGAAGGAGTTCTCGGCAGGCATGCTGCCTTCGTGCGCTTCTACCTGCGTCGCTTTCAGGATGTAATTGTCGTTGTAGCCATGCTGCATGGTGGCGGCCTGCTGCCAGGTGCCGGCGTGCGGATAGAGCTCGTAGGTGACGCGCTGCTCGCCACGGTCGGCGTCGGGATCAGGCGAAGTCGGGGAGCGCAGCAACGTGAGGCGAAGCAGGTTGCCAACGCCGTCGTATCCATACTTTGAGTTATTGATCAACGAGAAGCCATGTTGCGGATTGCCAAGATCGGCCCAACGTATGGCAGGCACTTCAAAGCGGGCTTTTTCCCAGAAGTTCTTGCGCGTAGTGGGACGCTCGATGGTGCCGTAGGGGATCTCATAGGTCGCGTTGGGTGAGGTGGCGGAGAGCGGGAAGGCAGCCTTGAGCAGGACGTGGGTCTCGTGCCAGTCGATGTCGTTGGCGACAGAAACGTGGTCGGAACCAGAGTAAAGAGTGATGTCTTGGGTGAACTTGGAGTCTTGCCAGTGACGGGTGATGCGAATGGTGGAGCGCAGGGGCACGGTTTCGGTCATCTGGACGGAGTCCACCTCATGGATGAGAGCGGGGGGCACGTCAAAGGTGCCGGGATCCACGTTCCAGGCGTCGTACGTCTTCGGCGTGTCCTTGAAGGCCTGCAGCTCGTTGCCGCAGGAGTTGGGCGCGAGGGTCTCGAAATTCGATCTCTTGTCGAAGAGCGAAGTCATGCAGCCGGTCAGCGGATCGATGACGACTTTTAGGTTGGCGTTCTCGAGCGTGTTGCCAGCACTCTTCAGATCCGACGGGAAGTTGCGCTTGCCCTCGACGACGTGAAAGACCTTATAGCCCATGGATGGTATGGACTCCGGATGCATAAGGATTTGCGCGCTGTGTGTGAAGGCATCATGCGACAGAAGCTCTGAGGGCACAACGTGGTTCTTGCTGTCGAGCACGGTGACCTCAGACGCGGAGCCGGAGGGGAGCTGCACCGTGACTTGCACCGGACCGCCGCGCCGCCAGGCGAGGGGGTTGAAGACGAGGACCGGAACGCCTCGGTCCACTCGGGTATCAATGCGGGAGGACAGGGTCGCGATAGAAGTACTGCTGATTTCGTCTGCCGTGGCGTAGACCTGATCGTAGTCCTTCTGGGCGTCTGCGTAGACGTCGCTGATGCCGGTACCTGCGGCCAGATCATGGAATTGGTTGAAGAGAACCAGCTTCCACGCATCGGTCAGCTTGGAGGCGGGGTATTGCTGCCCCTCTAGCCAAGCGAATGAGGCGTACTTCTCTGCGTTCAGTACCCACTCTTCGCTGTCGCGCATGTTGCGTTTGTGGTTTGCCTGGGTGGTGAAGACGCCGCGATGAAATTCGAGATAGAGCTCGTCCTTCCAGGTGGGGACGGAGATCTGACCCGGGTTGGGAGCGGGCAGCGCAACATCTCCTTTGGCGAGCGATGCATAGTTCCAGGTGGGCGAGGTGAGATTGAGCTTGGACTCAACTTTGGAGAAGTAGGGCTGCGCGGTGCGAAACTCGGACTTGGGAACAGTCTTACCGGGTTCCATCCACTTCAAGCTTTCGTCGAGGATGTCCCGGGTCGGCCCACCGCCGTGATCCCCGACGCCGTAGAGATCAAGCATGTCCGTGAGGCCGGGCGCGCGGTTGCGGGCGACCCGCATGTCTTTGCTGAGCCGGTCGGGGTTGAGACTCCCATTGTCATACCGATGCGGGAAATATGTGAGGATTTTGGAACCATCAGGTGACTCCCACCAAAACAGTTTCAGGGGGAGTTGATTCGTGTCATTCCAGCTCATCTTCTGTGTGACGAAGTAGTCGATGCCTGAGCGCTTGTAGATCTGCGGCAGCTGCCAGTTGTAGCCAAAGGAGTCTGGGTTCCAGCCAACGCGAGTGGTAACGCCGTAAAGCTTCTTGAACGTCGCCTGACCGACAAGGATCTGCCTCACCAAAGATTCTCCGTCGGGCATGTTCAGATCTGGCTCAAGCCACATGCCGCCGACCAGCTCCCAGCGGCCCTCTTTAACACGCTGCGCAACTTCGGCGTTGAGAAAGGGGTACTTGTCAGCCATCCACTGGCTGTAGACTGCTGCGGATTGTGAGTAGGTGTAGGTGGGATACTCCTGCATGAGTTGTACCGCGGTGCCAAAGGTGCGCTTGACGGTGTCCACGGTCTCCGTCCAGGGCCATAGCCATGCGGCATCGATGTGGGAGTTGCCAGTGAGGCTGTAGTTCACCTGCTGCTCCAGCGGACGGAGTGCGGCGAGGAGTTGCACCGACTTGCGCAATGAATCATCGAAGCTGCGCTGATCGCCTCGGTCCAGGGCGCTCGCGTCGACTGCATCAATGGACTGCAGGAGGGTTTTCCTATCCGAGGTGGAATCGGGCGCAAGCGACGGCACGAGATTGGCGGCGCTGACCAGCTGATCTCGCGTGTCCGCCGGGTTGGGTCGGTTGGGAGCGAAGGAGATCCTCATGAGCGCGTCATAGAACTTCTTCGGGGCGGGCGTTGGTAGAAGCTTGACGGCAATCAGGATTTTATCGCCTGGCTTGGCGTCGGAGAAGAGGTTGATCGCATCGAGATCTTCCCCGAGCGCGACGCGGCGGCCGTTGTAGTAGACGATTTCAGGCATTGGGCCGTCCGTGAACGCGAAGAACTGGAAGGAGATACTGACGCCAGTCAGGTCATACCCATGAAGCGTCTTGGGGACCTCGACGACGCGGCGATACCACACCGCCTCCTTGGGCGCAGTGGAGTGAGGGTTGGCCTCGGGCCAGGAGCTGTCGTCGAGAGCGGGGGATTCGCCATGGGGAAGGTCACCAGCGTGGACACGCCACGGTCCGCCAGGGAGCGTTTGCAACTGCTCGATGCGATCGAGGGTGGCCTGCTGCGATGGCGAGAGTTGCACGGAGGCGGCACCGGCAAGATGTGCCTTGGAAGTTTGTGCAATGCCTGATTCGCTAAGGCACAGAGAGCTGGTTGCTAACGCACAAAGAGCAACGAGGAATTTCAGCAAGAGCGTTCTCACTATCTAATGTTGTCTCCCGGCGCGCTGACGCCGTTCAGTCTTCGCCGTAGATCAAGAACCAACGCTCTCGTGGACGAGTGCGAATCAAACTTATGGAACCACATCAGGGTCTCGCTCCCAGACTTCGGATTGTGAGTTTTCTTGCATCGAGGGTGAAATCGAAATCAAGCAGAAGGTGTGAATCACAGCAGGCCAGTCAAGATTCCTTAGCCAGAAAAGCGTGACGGCCGATTCTATCTTTCCAGAAATCTGGGAGAAGTTCGAGGCCTGTTATGCGTTTTGCGGTGGTGCTGTCGGCTTTCAGCTGCGCGCTGTAGCGCCAAACGTCGGCTACGGTAACGCTTTCTGGGGCGCGGTAGCGCAGGAGAATTTCGTCCGCTGCTGCGAAGGTACCCTCCTGGATCACCGAAGCGTACCAGCCTGGCTTAGCCTGCTGGAAGAACAGAGCGGTCATGTCAGGCCGACCAAAGCGAATCTGAAGCTTGTAGCACGGGCTGCGAGGCTGTCGAACTTGCAGTGTAGCTGCGCCAATCTGGAGGATGTCGCCGATATAAAGTTCTCCTTCCAGCAAGCCCTGCGAGGTAATGTTCTCGCCGAAAGCACCGGGCGGCAGCGGTCCCGTGTTGAGCAGCCTTTCCCATACGGCGTAGTGCTCGTGCGGGTAGAAGTAAACTGCCTTCTCCGGCCCTCCGTGCACGCTCAAGTCAGCCTGAAGGTCGCCTTTCAGGCCGAGCTTTTGCGCGCACGCCTCCTCATGTAGCGCAGTTTTGAAAAAGCCTGTAGTGACCCATCGGCCGGCATAGAAGACGCTCCGCAATGGCCCGCTGACATTGACGGAGTGAACTTTAGGCGTTGCTGGCTTACTGCTCATGCACTCTCCTGCTCCGACGTTTTTTACCGAGATGAGGTTTTTGGAGGCCGGCCAGCGGGTGCTATTGAATGCCCTTATCATTGCGGCCATGGACAATTGCGAGTGCCACGGCCTCACTCCTCGCGCGCTCGAAGTCACCTGATGGATTGGCGGTAAGCAGCGTAGGCTCGAAGCGCAATTCGTCGATCGCTGTCACCCGTGCCTGGTTGAGCCAGGCGCGCAAATACGAAGAGTGGTGATCCGTGCCAAACGCAGGGGAAGGTGCGGAAGGCGAATATGCACCTGCCGTAAGGACCAGGGTGGCATGCTTGTTCTTGAGCAGGCCGAAGTAGCCCGAGTCCGGCTTCAAACCCCAAAGCAGGCCAGGCTGGTGGATCAAGTCTATGTAGTGCTTAAGGGGATATGGAATGCCGCCGTTCCACATGGGAACAGCCAACAGGTATCGGTCTGCCGCGATGAAGCGATTGGCGATTTCAACAATCTGGTCCCAAGCCGTCTTCTCTGATGCGGTATGTTCTTTACCTTGCATGACGGCAATCTTCGCCCCGACCTTGTCGCCGTCGAAGACAGGTAGATCGATGTCCCAAACGGAGAGCACATCGACGCTGAGATCTGGGTTGTTCTCACACAAGGCAGAGAGGTACGCCTGGGCGATCTGGGTTGACTTCGATTGTGTATGTCGCGGCGAAGATTGGATAAAAAGCAGACGGTTCAAGTCACTGCTCCTGATTTGGTAGGGGTAAGAAGAAGGCAAGATTGCTTAGAGCCCAAGATCGATAAGCCCAGGGTGATCGTCGGGCCGCCGACCTAGCGTCCAGTGAAACTTGCGTTCGGCCTCAGTTATGGAATGTTCGTTGATGCTCGCGAAACGCAGTTCCATCAGACCTTCTGCATCGAACTGCCAGTTTTCATTGCCGTACGCGCGGAACCATTGCCCACTGTCGTCGTGGTACTCGTAGGCAAAACGCACGGCCATGCGATGGCCCCGGAAGCCCCACAGTTCCTTGATGAGCCGGTAGTCGAGTTCTCGTCGCCATTTGCGCACCAGAAAAGCCTCGATCTCTTGGCGGCCGCAAGGAAACTCTGTCCGATTTCGCCAGCGGCAGTCCGGTGTGTAAGCGAGCACCACCGTTGCCGGATCGCGCGTGTTCCACGCGTCCTCTGCCGCACGAACCTTCTGTGGAGCAGTGTTTTCAGTGAAGGGTGGGAGTGGCGGACGGTTCATGCCCGGCGTGCCTCGGCGACGGCAAGCGTATCGATGTATTGACGAAAGCGGGTTATGAGGCCGTCCTTGACGGTCCAGACGTGCGCGTAACGGGCTTCTGCATGTTTGCCCGTCGTCCCATGCACACCGGTGAAGTGGCCGAGAGAGACGACGGTGTCGCCGTCCAGAATGAACTCCGTGGGTTCAAGCGCGAAGATCGTCCATTCCGCCATCAGCGGCTTGAAGAGGCCCTCGGCTACGCGCTCCGGTCCGCGCCCGTTTACCTTGTAATGCCACATCGTGATCCATTCGATGTCGGGCGCCATCAGTCCCAGCGCACCTGCGGCATCTCCGGTCTTGAGCTTCTCGTAAAAGCTGCGAACGATCTCAACGGGGTCCGTCATAGAATCTCCTTTGCTGGAACGATCGATTCGATCGCTTTCCAGACTCTGTATAGCGGCGCTGCGAATGGTGAAGCTGCACAGGCAAATGGTCCAATTGGGCTCAGAGCCGCTGCCACTCAGTAAGGTGAGCCGGACATAAACCGGATGATCAGGTTCGCAATCTCGTCTGTCTGTTCGTCAAGAGCGAAGTGCCCCGCATCCAGCATGTGAATTTGCGCGTTTGGCAAGTCCTGCTGGAATGCTTTTGCGCCGGCGGCTATGAAAGACGGGTCGTGCTCGCCCCAGACGACCAAGGTTGGGGGCTGGTGATCACGAAGCCAGCCCTGCCACTCGGAGTACGACGCGACGTTGGTCCGATAGTCGTAAAGCAAGTCCCCTTGGATCTCACGCTGACCGGGCCGCGACAGGGCGGCATACTCGTCGCTCCACGTGTCTGGGTTGTAGCGATCTGGATGCGAGATGCCGGCAACATGTCGCTCCCGGGTAGCCTTAAAGGAAAGAAAAGCATCCAGCACCTCCGGGTGAGCCTTTGGGTCGGTCCAATACTCCGCGATCTTTGTCCATTTGGCTCCTAGACCGGCACGGTAGATATTGCCGTTCTGCATGATGAGATTCTGCAAGCGCTCAGGGTGCGTCATGATCATGCGGAGACCGACGGGCGCTCCATAGTCGTGCAGGTACATCGTGCACCGCGAAATCCCGAGTTTATCCAGAAGAGCGCTGATCGTCTGGGCGAGGTGATCAAAGGTATACACGTAGGAACTCGCCGGGGGCGCGTCACTCAGCCCAAAGCCTGGGTAGTCCGGTGCGATCACATGATAACGGGTCGCCAATAGTGGGATGAGGGTATCGAACTCGCGCGACGAAGATGGAAAGCCGTGCAAGAGCAGGATCGTTGCGGCGTTCACCGGACCAGCTTCCCTGTAGAAGACGCCGATGCCGTTGATGTCTGTTTTGTGGAACGTGGTCGTCGCAGTCGTGGAAAGCAGCGGAGCGGCGTGTGCAGAACCTGCAAGAAGAGCCGTGGCAGCAATGTATTTGGTTATTCGTTTCACTACATCTCCTCCCCTCCAAACATCTCAACGTGCATGCGTTCTAGCGACAAGGCAGCCTGCGTCAGGCAGTTGCCTCGGAATCGCCGGATCGCCGGATCTGTTCGAGCGCCAGAGTGTCGATGTATTGACGATGCCGTTCTATCTTCCCATCCTGGATATCCCACACATGTGCGTAAGGAAGGTCAGCACGTTTGTGCGTTGCCCGGTGTACACAAGCAAAGCGACCCAGCGAAACTACTGTTGACCCCTGCGCATGGAACTCCGAAGGAGCCGGCGAGAAGCTTTCCCACTCCTGCATGAGAGGAGCGAAGACCTTCTTCATGACCTCTTCAGGACCACGGTCCTGGACATGGAAATCGACAACAGAAATCCACTCGATATCTGAAGCCATAAGCGCAACCATCCTCTCGGTGTCACCTGCCGCGATGGCTGCATAGAAATCCTGTACTGTCTCGACCGGCGTCGTCATTGCACCTCCCACTGGAGTCTCCTGCTGCTGCGGCCGGAGTGCTTGTCACCCGCCCTACAGGGAGAAGAATCGCAAACACAAAGCAGTGTCAAAGATAAGGTATGCAAGGAGAAAGGAATAGTTCGGAATAGTCGCGTAACAGTGAAGTTTCTTTTACCTGTTACGGCTACAAAGCATCGCCGAGGCACGTCAACAGCCGCTGCATGGCTTCCCGCGAACGCGAGAAAGTGGCCCGCCTCTACAAATCGGCCTTCGCTTGATCCAGGACAGCGAGGTGAGTGCGCGCCAAGTAGCGATGGATGTTTGAGATGACCACGGAGCCCTCGCCGACAGCCGATGCGACGCGTTTTACAGATTCGGCGCGGATATCACCAACAGCGTAGATACCCGGTATGCTCGTCGCGAACGATGTCGCCTCGAAGCCCCACGGTCCGGTGAGAACGAACCCTTTCTCATCGAGCTTGACCGTACCATACACCCACCCGGAGTTCGGTTCCGCACCGATCATCACGAAGACGCTTGAGATCGGCTTTCGAACCGCCTCGCCGCTTTCGCGATTCCTCCACGTGACAAATTCCAAAGAATCCTGGCCCTCAAGCCCCACGATTTCCGAATGCGTATGGAGCGTAATGCGGGGAGATCGCTCGATGCGCGCGATGAGGTACTGAGACATGGAACTGTGGAGCGAAGGACCGCGAACAACATGATGTACGTGTCTCGCCACGCCGGAAAGGAAAACTGAAGCCTGTCCAGCGGAGTTGCCGCCACCTACTACGACGATCTCCTGGTCACGGCAGAGCAGGGCTTCCATCGCTGTCGCGGCATAGAAGAGTCCGCGGTTCTCAAACACCTCGTAGTTGGTTACGTTCAGGCGCCTGTAGCGTGCGCCGCTTGCGATAACGACCGAGCGGGCCAACACTGAAAGGCCGCTCGACAGCACCAATCGGTGATGCCCTTCCACTTGTGCAGTGCTGATGACCTCCCGCGAGATAGCGAAGCGAACTCCGAACTTCAACGCCTGCAGGTGGCCGCGGCTCGCTAGCTGCGCTCCGGACACTCCGGTGGGAAAGCCAAGATAATTCTCGATCTTGGAACTGGTGCCCGCCTGTCCACCTGGTGCATTTTCTTCAACCACAATGGTCGACAAACCCTCAGAGGCCGCATAGACTGCGGCGGCCAGACCTGCCGGCCCAGCGCCGACGATGGCAACGTCATAGAGCTTGTCCGTTTCCGGAGTTTCTGTGATGCCCAGTTCATCAGCAAGATCGCAGATAGCCGGCGTCACAAGGAGGCGACCGTCCAGCAACTCGACCAGCGGGGCGGTCATTGCGGTCGGCCCGGCGTCGCCTGTGACCGTTCGGAGGTCCTCGATTCGATGCGGGTAGTAATTGCGCACCAGAAAGCGACGAAGCTTGATCAGGTCAGGATCGTCGCTCTTACCTCGGAGAATAATCCCCGTAGACGGATCGTCCATCATGCCAATTCGCCGCCAGATGCAGGCGGAAACAATGATGTTCGCCAAGTCGCCTTCGGCACGCATCAGCAGCCGCAAGCTTCTCCTGGAGATTCGCAATAAGCGGCTCGTCCGTGTGGTGCGAGCCAAGGCGACCGTTCTCTGCGTATTCAGCAGGTTGAGCTCCCCAGTGAACTCGCCAGCAGATAACAAGCGGAAGCATTTCGATCTTCCCCCTTCCAACAAAAGCCGACTCTCGATTTCCCCGCTGAGGACCACGAACATGTCCGTATCACGATCACCATACGTATAGAGTTGCGTGTTCTCCGCTATGGTCTCTTCCTGTCCATAGGACCGGGTTCTTTGTAGCATTTCATCGCTGAGCCTTGGGAAAGCCAGATCGCTGCGGAACTGTACATCCGGAACGGATGCGTTGACAGCATCAGGTGATGCCGCCTTCGCTGCTGCGGTGAGTTCCTCGTGCGCTTCGCTCATGTTGTATGTCTCCTGTATCGCCTTAAGCGGCGGCGGCGGCTGTGGTCGATTATCAGGCTAAGCAGGTGCAAAGTTTGCGTGAGAGCTAGGGAGAGCTCAACAATCATGCCGACACTTCTAGAGGTCAATTCTTCCCCGATAGAGAGCGCAAATAGCTGTTGACGAATTCCTCCGTCACTTCCGCAAAGCGCATCGCGTTCGGGCTACGGAGATTCCGCCTGCGGTGTAGGACAACAGGCATGTCTCCCAGCGGCGGCAATCCCAGGTGGATGGTCTGTACATCTTCAGGTATTCCTATGAGGGTTCGTGCAGTCAGCCCGAGCCCTGCGCTGACGGCGGCCCACAGCCCAGGCAAGCTGGGGCTTGTCATAGCTGCCCGCCAGGAACGCCCAGCATCCTGTAGCGAGTCCAGTCCCCTTGTCTGACACTCACACGGTGGATTGAACAGCGCTAAAGGCAGGGGCTGACTCGCACGCTCCTTGAACTTGGGGCTGGCGATCCAGTGCAATGGCAGCTCGCTGAGAATCTGCGCAGTCCTGCTCTGAGATCCGCCGAGGGTCAATGCTAAATCGAGATCGCCAGAACTCAGAGACTCAAAGAGTACCTGCTCTCGGTCTACTATGACTTCAAGATTTACCAGCGGGTAGAGACCGCTGAAGCGCTCGATGACCAAGGGCAGAACATTCGCTGTAAAGTCTTGGGCGAATCCGATGCGAACTACACCGGAAAGAGATGAACCACGCAGTACATCAATCATTTCATCGTTCAGATCGAGCACCCTGCGGGCGTACCGAAGCGCTATCTCGCCCTGCTCGGTGAGGAGAGTTTTCCTGCCTTGCCTTCTAAAAAGCTGCACGCCGATCTCGTCCTGCAGTCGCTTCATCTGCAGGCTTACGGCGGATGGCGTGCGACCCAGGCGCTCCGAAGCACGACCGAAGCCACCTACTTCCTGCGCGATCACCAATGTACGAAGGCTGTCCAAGCTGACGTTATTCAGAGTCATAGTTGAGTCCTACTAACCGATTCAGTGAGCATTTCTCACTTTTGTTCATATTTCGTCACTCGTATTCTGATCATAGCGCTTCACAGCCTTGTCGTTCGCGGCGCGCCACAGCAGTCGTTTTGCGATGCCTATGAGTTCATCTGAAGCTTCAATTCGCATTGAACGTAAACACCCGCTTGCCATCCGGTGGATGCACTGGGTGAACTTTCCTGTGCTGTTTACCATGATCTGGAGCGGCGTCCTCATCTACTGGAACGACTCCGATAACGCATACCAGTATCCGCACCGCGTGTACCGCATTGGTTTAGGCCACTTCACGCTGTTGCGCTTCTTCCCAGACTGGTTTTACAAGTTCCTGCACGTGCCGTATCACGTCACGATGGGCTTGAGCTACCACTTCTTTTTCATGTGGATTTTTGCTTTCAACGGAGTGGCGTGGGTGCTCTACACCTGGCTGTCAGGCGAGTGGCGGCTGATCCTGCCGCAGCGCCGTAGTCTGCAGGACGCGATCCAGGTGACGCTTGTGGACCTGCACCTTCGCAAAGGCCTGCCATCACAGACGAAGTACAACGGAGCCCAGCGTATTGCCTACACTTCGTGCGCGGCGATGGGTGCCATCATGCTGCTGACCGGCTTGGCCATTTACAAACCCACACAATTGCACTGGCTGAGTTCTCTCTTCGGTGGCTACGAGATGGCCCGCTGGGTTCACTTTTGGACCACGATGGGCTTCCTCGGCTTCTTTGTGGTGCATATCGTTCAGGTCGTTCTTGCGGGCTGGAACAACTTTCGGGCAATGGTTAGCGGCTATGAAGTTCAGCGCGTGGAGGCGATGTCCACTGAGGCGGAGCGAAGGAGCTGGGATGAGTGACGAGCGGCCGGACCACTTCAGAGAAGCTCACCCTGCAGAGAAAGCGATGTCCCTGTCTCAGCAGGACAAACCTGTTGCGAAGAGCGCGTGCCCAGCCGGTGAGGAGAAAGCGGCCCACAGGGGAGGGGCGCGTCCGGCTGATCCGAAGGATACAGACGACATTCTGACGCACAAGCTCAGCGGCGGGTCCAAAGCTGTCGAGGAGCGGAATGCAGCCGATGCTGCTGTACTCGCTGCCTCTCGCCGGCGTACACGCCGCGCCTTCGTAGGCTTTGGTGCTGCCGCCGCAGCGGCGTACGGCTTTCGGAGATACCTCAAAGAGGCACCCTTCGATGAGATGGTTCCGGGTCTCCTTCACAAGACGTATGCGTGGAACGCTGACGTCTCTCGTGCAGCGTTTCGTGAGCACGCGCTGGCGCCCACCTACCCACGCAGCAGGGCAGAAACACTGCGGGTGAACGGCGTGTTCGGGCTCAAAATGCAGTTGAAGCCCGAGAGCTATCGACTTCAGGTTGTAGGTGTGCGGGACGCGGAGCGATCTCCGTTCTTTGTTCGCGACGCGACAGCCTGGGAGTACGCGTACGAGGCTGTCGCTTCACAGGAGGGTGAGGGACACGACACCAAGACAGACCCGAGCAAGATGTCCTCAACCAAGATGGCACCGGAAGGCATGCAGCAGAAAACCGAACAGGATGAGAACCACACCGGCAGAAAGCCACGTGGTCTAGAGGAAGCCGGCGAAAGTGATTCGACGCTGTCCCCTGGGACGCCTGGTCTGCTGTTGCAACTCAAAGATTTCGTTCCGCGGCTGCAGCACCATGAACTGGTGCTGCAGTTCAAATGCATCGAAGGCTGGAGCCAGATTGTGCAATGGGCTGGGGTCCGCTTTGCGGACTTCATCGAGATGTTCCCACCAGCGCCAATAGATGGCAAGGAACCGCGTTACGTATATATGGAAACCCCCGACGGAGATTATTACGTGGGCTACGATCTGCACGCCCTGCGACACCCCCAGGCCCTGCTCGTAACAGAAATGATGGGATCGCCGCTCACACAATTCCACGGCGCACCGCTCCGCCTGTACACCCCGACGAAGTATGGCTACAAGCAGATCAAGCGCATCGGACTGATCGCCTACACCAACGAGAAACCCGACGATTACTGGACCAAGCTTGGCTACGATTGGTACGCGGGCCTGTAGCTGATGCCAAAACTCAATGCAAGCGCCTCACGGCGTGCGCCTGATTTCCAAGGCCATAGGAGAGTTTTCGTATGGCAATCCCAACACAACCCCGGACAGCAAGTCCGGCATTCCGCACTTTTAGAGGTTCTATGAGCAATATCTATACTCCAGCTGTCCCTGCCAGCACCGTCACATTTGCATCCATCACCGTCGATGGTCTGAACATCGCCTATCGCGAAGCAGGCGATCCTTCCAGTCCGAAGCTTGTCCTGCTGCACGGCTGGCCGGCATCGTCACACCAGTTTCGTGAGCTTATTCCAGCGCTCGCTTCCAGCTTCCATGTCATTGCCCCCGACTACCCCGGCTTCGGGAATAGTGACACTCCCGACCCGGCGGTCTTTCCTTACACCTTCGACAAGTTGGCAGAAGTCACTAAGGGTTTTCTGAAGGCAAAGGGCTTTGAACGCTACGGCCTTTACATACAGGACTACGGCGGTCCAGTCGGCTTCAGGATCATGACGAACAACCCCAAGGCTTTGGAATGGCTGATCATCCAGAATACGAACGCCTACGAGGTCGGATTCAGTGCGGCGTGGGGCGGCTTGCGGAATGCGCTCTGGCTTGACCGCAGCAAAGAGAACGAGAAAGGAGCTGCCGGCCTACTTGAACTAGATACGGTCAAGGCTACTTACCTGGGCGGCTCAACCAATCCCGCTCTGATCAGCCCTGATGCCTGGAACATGGACTACTTCCACACGCTGCAACGGCCTCATGGTCGTCAGCTCCAGCTCGATCTGTTCTACGACTATCGCAACAATGTCACCCTGTATCCCAAATGGCAAGCGTTCCTCAAAAAGCAGCAGCCGAAAACGATCATCTTCTGGGGGCAGGGAGATATCTTCTTCACGCCCGAAGGCGGCGAAGCATACCTCCACGAGCTGCCGAGCGCCGAGATGCACCGGCTTGCCGCAGGCCATTTTGCGACTGAGGACTGCTTAGGTTACATCGCTGAGCATATCCACTCCTTTTATAATAAGACAGTGGCCTGAGGTTCCTCTCTCACGCAGCAGACGAGCAAATAGAGATGGCTGTCCCGGCTAGCGATCACGAGGGGAAAGGACACTGCGTGGCGAAGATCAATTCCGCCTGTGGCCAACAAAGCAGCTCTCCGGGCGCGCCATTTGGTGTGAAAGGCTGAGAACCTCCTTGCACCTCAAGAGTGCAGATAACAGAGCTGACCAGCTCAGCAGAAAGCGTGAAACGCTATAACACCTCAACAAGTATGTCGCTTCGGTGAGCTGGATGCAAAAGATACGAGGGTTCTCTATGGTCGCAAGCGAAGGAACCAATATCGAGCAATTCGAACTGATCGTCCTGGGCTCTGGCGAGGGCACCAAGCTCGCAGCATGGGACTTTGCCAGCCGGGGTCAGCGGGTGGCGGTCGTAGAACGTCAATATATAGGCGGAGCTTGCCCAAACATTGCCTGCCTCCCTTCGAAGAACGTGATCTACACCTCGCAAGTCGCCGGATACGCGAAAAGGCTGGCCGACTTTGGCATGTCGGCTGAGCACTTCACTGTAAGCATGGCCGGCGTACGAGAACGCAAGCGGGAGATGGTTGCCAAGCAGGTGCAGACACATCTCGACCTCTTTCGCAAGAGTGGCGCAGAGTTGATCCTCGGCACGGGGCGCTTTGTTGATTCGAAAACGATCGAAGTCACTCTGCCCAACGGCACGACCAGGAGGCTGCAGGGCAAATGTGTCCTCATCGGTACAGGCTCGCGTGCCGTTGTTGGAGACACTCCGGGGCTGCGCGAGGCCAACCCGTTGACTCATGTTGAACTTCTAGAGTTGGAAACCGTTCCAGGCCACTTAATCATCCTTGGAGGCGGGTATGTGGGCCTGGAATTCGCGCTTGCCATGCGGCGCTTCGGCAGCGCGGTTACAGTCGTCGAGCATAATGGGCACCTGTTGCACCAAGAAGATCAGGACGTGAGTGAAGCGATCGAGTGCCTCTTCAACGACGAGGGGATCGACGTGTCACTCAACTCCAGAGTGACTCAAGTCGACGGCCTCTCAGGCGATCACGTCAAACTCGTTGTGAACAGAGACGATCGAATGGAAGAGATCGAGGGCACACACATCCTCGTCGCTGCGGGACGACGCCCGAACACCGAGGAGCTCGGCCTGGAGCAGGCAGGTGTTGAAATCACTCACGATGGGTACATACGCGCAAACGAAAAGCTGGAAACAACAGCTTCAGGTATTTGGGCTGTGGGTGACGTGGCAGGAAGTCCGAAGTTCACGCACGTCGGCAAGGACGATTACCGCGTCTTTCGTGCCCAAGTTCTTGGCGGCGGGCGCGTCACCACCGATAGACTCGTGCCCTACTGCCTGTTTCTGGAGCCGGAGTTCGCCAAAGTGGGCCTCGGCGAGCGTGAAGCCACGTCGAGAGGCTTGGGATACCGGCTCTTTAAGATCCCGGTTTCCGCTATCTTGCGGGCCCAGGCCATCGTAGAAACGCGTGGCTTTATGAAGGCTCTTGTCGCGCCGGACGATACAATCCTCGGCTTCACCATGTTTGGCATGAATGCCGGTGAGGTCATGTCCGCCGTTCAATTTGTCATGCTGGCAAAGCAGCCGTATACCGCCATACTCGATGCGATCATCGCACACCCAACGATGGCAGAGGGTTTACAGATGCTCTTCAGTTCAGAACCGCTGCGTTCTACAGCGGGAGAGCGGGACTAAATTGGCGCAAATCCTAAGTAGTAGCGGGATTATGCGTCAACATCACAGAACATCAGCATATAGAGCTTTCCAGCTCGAGGAAATCTCGCGTTTGCTGAAAGCAAGCAAGCAGAACAGAGATTCAATGAACAGGAGAGCGCATGCCGTTTACAGCAACACTGGCGCACGCTGATGATGACCCATGTCGGGAGTACCTATCCTGACACAAAGCTTGCGCGCGAGATCAACACCTGTATCGCGCATTCCATGCGCCTAGGGCCAGTTCTTGGCTGGCCTTCTTCGCGCGGAACTGCTACACCGTGAGGAACGTTTACCTGTCATGAACCTTCGGATTCGAAGCCTTTTGTCATACCCGCTCTTCGGCCTCCTTGCATCTACACCGCTCGTCGTCAACGCGCAGACTGTGCCCGCAGGGAAGCCGTTCAGTTATCCCGACCTTCAGCACCTGCAGTCTCTGAGCGATGTGAAGATCAGTCCAGACGGTCGCGCCATCGTGTATGGCGTGCACTCGATCGATGTACCCCATGATGGTCTGGACCGAACGTCCTGGCTCGTGCGGCTCTCTGACCCAAAAGTTCCGGTGGCTCTTCCACGCGTTAACGGGCCGTCATGGTCTCCAGACGGTCGATCACTGGCCGTCGTGAGTTACAGCTCGAACAAGAGCACTATGCAGCTTCTGAGTGCTGACACGCTCGAAGTGCTTCGGAGCTTTGATGTGCCTACCGGACCCAGTAGCATGACTTGGTCACCAGACGGTAAGTTTTTAGCCTTTGCACTCATGACCCCCGAGGCAAGATCTCCATCGTTCCTGGAGCAGGCGGTGGATCAAGCAGAGGGCCAGCTTGAGAGACCTCAGAATGCGCAATGGGCCGCGCCAGTGCAGATCACACAGGCTGCGCACTACCGCGAAGATGGCGGAGGCTGGCTCAAGCAAGCAGCCGGTCACCGTCAACTCTTTGTGCTTTCGACCACGGATGGCACCTTACGTCAGGTTGGTAGGGGACCGTTCAACGACAACGAGCCTGCGTGGTCGGCGGACAGCCGATACTTATTTTTCGCTTCAGACCGCAGACCGGGGTGGGAACATCTGTATCCGGTCACTTCAATTTACCGGACCGACATGGCAGGCCATGTCACCCGGTTGACGCAAGGCAGCGACTTCTTCTTCGAACCGAGGCCGAGCCCGGACGGAAAGTGGATCGCCTACATGAAGACTTCAGACCGGCAGGCAAATTACACCCAGAGCAAGCTCTACATTATGCATCCGGACGGAACGCAAGCCCATCAACTTGCGGTTGATTTAGATAGGGATCTTTCGTCGGTCTCCTGGGCGGACGATGGTCAAGGCGTGTACGCGAAATACACGGATCATGGTGTCGGGCATGTGGCGCTGTTTGGTGTGGACGGCCATATCAAGGTGCTTGCTTCCGGGCTCAATGGCACCTTCTCAGTCTCTCGCGACAATACGATCGCGTACTCCGGCGGACGCGCCGACAGCCCAAACGAGCTGATGTTTCAGGCCCCTGGCAAATTGGCGGAGACGCTCACGTCATTGAATTCGTTCTTGGAGCGGCGGCAGCTTGGCAAGCTAGTCCATCTCGTGGCGAGCTCAAGTGGCAGCAGCGTCCCTATAGAAGGATGGGCCCTCTGCCTCCCGGGAGCACCGGGAAGGAACAATTGCCGATGATTCTGGTTCTGCACGGTGGACCTTTTGGAGACGATGGCCCGACCTGGGATAGCGAACGAGAGCTGTTCGCTGCAGCAGGCTACGTTGTCGTTTATGGAAATTATCGCGGATCTACCTCTTACGGCGCAGCCTTTTCTGAGCCGGCGAACTACGCCTTCCCCGGTGTGGCCTATGACTCTGCCATGAGTCTGGTGAACGAGGGCATCCGCCGGGGCTTCGTAGATCCTGACCGGCTCTTTGTAACTGGGGCCTCTGCAGGCGCAGCACTCACGACTTGGATTACAGGTAAGACGCATCGCTTCCGGGCCGCAGCAGCCGAAAAGCCCCCAATCAATCAAATGTGTGAGGCTCTTACCTCAGATCAGTACTTGGCGGCCTTCCTGGTCTACGGCGGACCTCCATGGATGCACGAGAAAGAGCTCTGGGCCAACTCACCACTCTCTCTTGCGGGCTCGGTGACTACACCGACTTTATTCATTGTGGGCGAAGAGGACTTCCGAACACCGGTCGACCAAAGCCTTCAGATGTACGACGCTCTACAGCTTCGTGGCATACCTACGGCTTTACTTAGAGCGCCGGGCGCAAGCCACGGCAGCTTACGATCACGACCGTCACAGAACACTGCTGTCATCGCGGCAACGCTCGCGTGGTTTAATAAGTATGACGACCAGCGTGCCGCCCGGCTGACGGCCGCGAGCGCTACTCCTTAGCGGAACTGTCCCGTACCAGATCCTGGTCGGTGCGGGACAGGAGTAACTGCGAGGGAGGGCCCTTCCGAATTCCACGCTGTGTCACCTCCTTGCTTTCTCAAAGAGTCGTACTCACCAGATGAGATCAGACGTGTATCTACGCTTTGACGTTAGAGAAGAAACTAGACACCGCTGAATGTTTTCACGCTGACGATGCTTAGCTTCCAACCTGACGCCACAGAGCCGATCAGTTGCTGCTGAAACTGCGCCTGGCACATCACCCGCCAATGGGTAGGCGGGGAGCGGGCCGGGGTGCTCTGAGCTTAATAGGAGGCTTCGATCGCAATTCATCCATGTATCGAGATACTGACGGTGACGCCAGATCTTTCCTTCCCGAAAATCCCATACATGGGCATATGGAAGATCGGCACGTTTGTGCGTTGCCCGGTGAACGCAAGCAAAACGGCCCAGAGAGACGACCGTTGAACCGTCTACAAGAAGCTCGGACGGCGCCGGCGAAAAGCTTTCCACTCCTGCATAAGCGGAGCGAACACCTTCTTCATGACCTCAGCAGGCCCCTTCTCCTGAACGTCGAAGTCGACAGCCGAGATCCATTCGATGTCGGAGGTCATTAGTTTCGCTCCACCATCTTGCCGGTGTCACCTGCTGCAATTGCGGAGTAGAACGTACGCACAGTTTCAACTGGGGTTGTCATTTGATTCTCCTTGGCTTTTCCTTCAGAATGCCCTTCAACTAGTTGCGCTGGCAGGGGTGTAGAACGATCTTGCTTGTCATGCATATTGCAGCGAGCTGTGATGATGTCAGCGCATACGGATAAGTCACTTCTGCAACGGTGTCACCTAATCCTCTACTCTTACGTCGCTCCTGAAAGGGATAGTCGCTAGCCTTCAGAAATGTTGAAGAGCCTCTCAAAGCAGCCTTGCGCATCGTGTTCCCTGAGTTGATTGCCGAAAACTCAAAGGAATCGAAATCAAGAACGTCAAAGACCGATCTTGTCTCGAAAGAAAACACTATTTTCGAACGCTCAGCGGCTAGCCTTGCTCCGATGTGCTTCGCAAGCCGACCTTGGGTCGGCCAAAAGAAGACGCGGCGGTTGAGAGACCTGCACCATTGCTCAGGCGAGAGATCGATCAGACATTTCGAAAGAGCCGCAGCATTCATGAGGGCCTGATCGTTGATCACGAATTCCCCATGAACGCTGTGACTTACGCGCACCGAACGAGGCCGCGGACAACTTTCGATGTTGAATCGTTGTTCGCCACTGACTTCGCACAGGTCCAACAAGGCCGATGTGCTGAGAAGTCCATGTCTCATTACCTGTCCTATGTCTTGTGCAAGCGAGATATGAAACAGAGTCGGGTACGAATCTGCAAACTCCTCTTGGCTTATTGGCACGACTAACCTTCCTTCAGCGTGTGTTGTGCTCTAACGCGTAATTGTGACTGCCCATAAACCGTTTGAGCATGATCTATCGGAATTCTCTGGAGCTTACCTGCTCTGCGAAGCCAGGCGTCTATGAGCTAGATACCGATGGATGGCTGCTCTCGAGTTCGTCACGTGGACGAATCGGAAAACTGGCGTAACAATGGCCGCTGACAGCCGCTGTTCGATAGTAGGTAAGTTGCGACTGCGCTTGAGATGTTGGGGATGCCATTTGAATTCCTTGTCGATTGCACTTCGAATGAGACGACCTGCTAATAACATAGGGCCCGGCAAGCACGAAGCAAAAGTTCCAAACACTCAATTTATCGATGAGGATTTGTTACGAGAATCTCCTGTCACCCTCCCACTCAGAACGACCCTACCTACGTAAACTGAATGTGCAAGCGCAATAAGTATCACCTGAGACGAAGGCGGGAGATTGGTACCGTTGCCGAACATGAGCCCTAGCACCGGCAACGCAATCGGTTCTGCAGTGCTACTGTCCAGAGATTCCTTGACCGGGTTGTCCATGAAAGCCACTCACTTTGACCGAAGAAGGCGCCGCCGTTCAGTCCAAAGTAGCACCCGCAGTTTCTCGGCTATACCTTGGAAAAAGAGTTTTATGAACAAACTCTCGGAATGCGTTTCATGGCCGGTCCTCATTGTCGGAGCGATCGTCACAACGGTCCTGTCGCTGAGCGTGCATGCAGTAATGCTCCAGGGGTTACATGTTCCCTACCCGTACAACTTTCCCCACACAGGCTGGGCAAGATTGCCGGACGGAATCCTCTCCGCATTTGGGGTCATCTATCTCTTCACGCATCTTCCGCAAGGCATTCGGAAACAGAGCTTCGCCCTTCGCTGTGCGCTTGTGTTTTTTTCCTCGCGACCATTCATGAGACTTTCTTCCGCGACCCATTCATGGAGTTCATCAATCTCAGCAACTTCACGCTCTACCCCTTTCTCGACAACATACCAAAGCTGATTCCGTTGGCCGTCATCGCGATAGGCGTGGAAATCTGGACCAGCCACGAGCGTAGCTTCAGGGCTAACCTCATAGCCGCCGTTCTGCTCGCCATAGTCGCCGGCCTCCTCGTGAAGCCATTCGCCAACTACGCCTTCGCAGGCGTCATGCACTTCACAGAAGCGCGGGAAGGCCATCAGCGGTATGGTCTTCCCTATGACTGGCATATTCTTCTGCCCGCCTATCTCACCTTCTTCGAGCCGGTGATCGCTGCCCTTGTAATCGGCCGCGCGGTCCGTGATAACCTTCCTCCGGAATCTCTCACCCGATTTGGCATCACGGCGGCCCTCATCGTCGCACTGAAGGGCCATTGTTCGCTCCGCTCATAAACATCCATTATGCGAACACGGCTCCTCTCACGGCTGTACTCAGCTACGCGCAGTTCACCTTTGAGACGATGGCACTAGGAATTCTCACAGCAACTACCCTACACTTTGCATCCCGCGCTGTTGACGACGCCAACTCAACCCTAACTTAATACCCAGCCTCATCCCGTCGGTTGCTCCTGAGACCCTAGTTGAGCGGGTCGGAGCACTTGGCATGATGCTGACGACTCAACGAGTGGTCAAAGGCTCGCGAGGGAATCAGGAGTCGGTTGCTTCGGTCCACCTCTGTTAGGAAGGCTGCCGAATGGGGGCGTCTAAAAGGTTTGCGGTCGATCCGCGAGGAAGGTTGGACAACACTAGATGGCATTTCGAGGCGCAATATTACTTGCAACTGTTTTGTACTTTGTTGGCACTCCCGTAGCGGCACCAGGCGTGATCGTCAGGGCGGTGAAATGTTCGCCAGGAATGCTGCAAGGCTCAACAACAAAGCGGTGCACAGCCAAAAGAGGATGATACAACCACAACACTAATCGAAAGGGTGGGTGAAGCAGAGGCGGCTGATCGCCACGCTACCATGAAGTCTGCTAAACAAGCCGTCGACTCACTACCTGGGCTCAAGGATCGACGGTTCTAGATGAGCGCTCGTCCTGGACGGGAACGTAAGTAAGTACCGACCGACTCCTCTGTCATTTCAGCGAACCGCATCGCGTTCGGAGCCCGAAGATTGCGTCTGCGATGAAGCGTAATGGGTATATTTCCCAGTGGCGGGAGGCCCAGTTCGACGGTGTGCACGTCTGCCGGCAGGCCAAGCTCGGCTCGTGTGGTCAGTCCCAGTCCCGCACTGACGGCGGCCCACACGCCCGTCAGACTGGGGCTCGTCATTGCAATGCGCCAGGAGCGTCCAGCACTTTCCAGTGCCTCCAGCCCCGGTGTCTGACATCCGCACGGCGGGTTGAAGAGAGCGAGCGGTAACGGCTGCTTTGCATGATCCCTAAAACTGGGGCTTGCGATCCAGTGCAACGGCAGCTCGCTCAACAGTTGCGCCGTCTTTTTCTGTGCCCCGCCTAATGTTAAGGTAAGATCGAGGTCGCCGGAGTCGATCGCTTGCAGGAGTACCTGGCCGAGGTCTACCGTCACCTCAAGCTTTACGAGCGGATAGAGCGCATTGAACCGCGCGATGACTAATGGCAAAACGTTGCCGGTGAAATCTTGCCCGAATCCGATTCGAACGACACCCGCAAGAGACGATCCGCGCAGAGTATCGATCATCTCATCATTGAGTTCCAGCACCCTCCGGGCATATCGGAGAGCGATCTCTCCCTGTTCGGTGAGAAGCATCTTCCGGCCTTTCTTCCGAAAGAGCGGCACTCCTATCTCCTCTTGAAGCCGTTTCATCTGCAAACTGATTGCGGAGGGAGTCCGCAAAAGGCGTTCCGAAGCGCGGGCAAAACCACCCAGGTCTTGGGTGGCCACTAACGTTCGAAGACTGTCCAGGCTGAGGTTGTTCAGAAGCATAGTTTAGATATTCTCACCGATAGTGTTAGAATTTCTCGCTTTTCGTGAGCTCCCGTCATCCGTACGCTTTATTGTAACGCAGCTCGCGGTTGTATTGCGATTTGGCCGCTGATAAGCGATGCATCTCGAGCGCCGATCTTTTCAGCTACGTAACAGTGGCCTACCACGTGTGCGTCAGATCGGCGAAAGGTTAATTTATGAAAAACATTCCTTCTAATGCAACGATCGTTCTGGTGCATGCTGCGTGGGCGGACGCATCCTCGTGGTCCGCTGTGATCGGCCCACTGCTTAAGGCTGGCATCAAGGTGATCGCTGCCCAGATTCCAATGACTTCGCTGTCCGATGATGTCGCTGCTTTGAAAGTGGCTTTAGAAAGAGCGGACGCGGGGCCAATCCTTCTTGTCTCTCACTCTTACTCCGGCGCTGTGATCACCGCCCTCGATAGTAACGATCGTGTCCGAGGTCTGGCCTATGTGGCAGCTATGCCGCCGGCCGAAGGTGAAACAGTAGGGGACTTGTTCTTTCGAGAGCCTCCACACGAAAAGGCTCCCCATCTGGAGCCGGACAGTCATGGTCTCTTATGGATGTCGGAGGAAGGAATGAAGAATGCGGTCGCCCACCGAGCCACGGCGGAGCAAAGCGCGATCAGTACGGCAGCGCAACGCCCGATAGCGATGAAGTGTCTTGGAGGAGCGATACAGACGCCAGCATGGAGGAGGAAACCTTCGTGGTATCTGCTGGCCGAAGACGATCGTATGTTCAGCCCGAAGACACAACGATTTGTGGCCGAGCGCATGGGCGCACAGGTCCATTCGCACGATGTAGATCACGCTCCTCAGATCTCATCGCCTTCAACCGTTGTGGAGTTCGCGCTGGCAGCGGCCAGTACGTTGCTCTAAACAGCAGGTCATCTCGCCTACAAACAATCGAACTGATGACAAGAGGCAACCACATGACTACATATCAGCATGCCGAGACGACGCCTCTTTTGAGGACCGCAGGGGTGGCTGAGCAAATTCTGCTTCGCTATGGGCTCGCTCTGGTCCTCATTTGGATCGGCGGCATGAAATTCACCTCATATGAAGCTCACGGAATTATGGGATTGGAAGCGAACAGCCCCTTCATGCGGCCCCTGCTCGCTGGGCTCGGGGTTCAGGGATCGGCAGACTTCCTGGGCGTCACAGAGATCACGACCGCAATCCTCCTGATAGCTGGGCGCTTCTTTCCGCGGGCCGGACTGGTCGGCAGTTCGATCGCTATTCTTATGTTCTTGACCACGCTTAGCTTCTTACTCACCACACCGGGTTGGGAACCAAGCCTGGGTGGCTTTCCCGCGCTTTCCGGTGCGGTCGGACAATTTTTGATCAAGGATGTTGTTCTCTTGGGAGCTGCTGTCTACACGGCTCAAGAGAGTCTTATGTGCCTGCCCAGATTTGCAGATTGCGGCACAAAACATGTGCGCAAGACTGTATCCCCTTCCATCCAGTGACTCTGAATAAATAACCGAGATGCGGAGTGGCTGAGCGGGATCTTAAACTCCGACGCCGATCCAATTCTTCCCAACGTCATCGATAAGGAACAATCATAATGCGAAGACTCATGTTCACCTCCGCAACCATCGCGCTCGGCTGCCTGTGGGCGAGCGTGCACGGTAACGCCCAAACGCGCACTCCATTCCGACCGGCCGAACAAATCACCGGCGATAAAACATCAAAAATCCCAACTTCCAAGGCCACCAGTGAAATCCTGGCGGCCGCGAAGGCAGCCGCACCGACCCCAGCGGCCACAATCGGGGGCTTGCCGGTCGGTAGTGATGGCCCGTCAGCAGGTCCACTGGGAGATGGTCCGGGTTGCAACCTATTCCCAGCTCCCGCATCGACTGGAGCCAGCGTGGCACTGTCGTACTTCGGGCCACCACCATCGGCAAGCAACCCCAGTCTGGTTGGGCCATATCAGTTGCTTCAATCCGGTCAAGTTGACGACAAGAATGGAACGCTGACTTTGCCTCTCTATGAGGGATATATGAAGAAGGGCCACGTCCCAGTCTGGTATGTACTTACTGATGTTGATGATCAGCAAGTCGCGACTCAGCTGGGCCTCAATTTTTCAGCCAAGCTCACGAACGCAGGTCCGGGTGCACGTACCGCGAACTTTGATAACAACGGCGACTTGATTTTCGACGCCGGCACGGTGGATTTTGCCCCACATCGAGAGGTGAAGCCAGGCTCGGAAGCGAATCCTTATCCACCCTCTGTTGCCAAACCGGGATCATTCGGAGATGCCAATTACAGTCCGCTGGTTCAAGTAAAAAACGCCGGGGGGATCATCTACAACGCGTCAATTGTGGCGTTCGGAAACCAGCCGAACGAGATCAATTTTCCTAACGGCGATGTCGATCATAGCAAGGTGCACGACCAAGTCATTGCGATTGACCCATATAACCAAACCGTGACTCTTCAACTGGTCAATGGTTTTAGCTTCGGACGGCCGCTTTGGTACATTTCGCTGGACGCGAGTGTACCCGCAGTAGCGGCAATTGAAGGTAATACCTATGCGCCATTGATGGCAAACCTGCACACCGGCGGAGACGATAGCTTTAGCAGTCCAGTGGAGCGTATTTTTATCGCGACGAACGGGCCAAGAGGATGCGCGAATCCTAAGAGGCAAGGGCTTGACGCAGCACTACTAGATGACCACCGTCCGAACAATACCTTCGGCGGCATTCCGACCATCGCCACGGACTACAGCCCGATGTGGAATGGTCAGCTGTATGAATGGACCCCAGATAGCCTAAGACTTAACTACCGGCAACAATTGAGGGAGGAGTTTCAGATTTTGACTTACGCGGAAGATGGGCTGATAACCGGTCCGAGTGGAGCAAAGTTCGGAGATAGCCATTTCATAATCAACTGCCCGCCGGTGCAACGACTTGAGTAGTAGAAAGTTTTCTAGAGGCCTCTTTCACCAGGAGGCCTCTAGGGCACACTGGCTTCGTCGGCGGTTCACCTGCGAATGAGGACATGTTGAGTGGTTTAGCCGCCGACGATAAAACAGTTAAGCAGATCCTCAACCGAATCGTCCATCCGGGATGGAGGAACTTCTTCTGCCACGCAACCGACGGGCGGGATAAGGACCCAGGGAAAAGCCCAGGCGGGTTCTCCATGCCGTTTTCCAGAAATAAACAGGTTTCTGGTCGCCGTGAACACCCTCACTAACTGCTTCAACCATACTGCCGGCATGGAAATCGACTTCTTTGTCGTTCTGCATGCTGCGGAGCTGGCGGCTCGGTAAATCACTGCGCTCTCGGCCGCACGGCGAACATCCTTCCTTCGCAGTCCACCTGAAAAGGGGTAAACCACATGACTATGTACCAGCATTCCGACATTCAGGGCCACAAAATCTTCTATCGCGAGGCTGGCTCGACCACGAATCCAACGATCGTTCTGCTTCATGGCTTTCCGTCGTCGTCGCACATGTTCCGGGAACTGATCCCGCTGCTCGCCAGCCACTTCCACGTTGTCGCGCCGGACTACCTCGGTTTCGGCTACAGTGATGCTCCCGCAGCGACCGACTTTCAATACACCTTCGACAACGTTACCGCGCAGATTGAAGAGTTGCTCTTCACGACACTGGGCCTTAAGAAGTTCAGCATCTACGTGCAGGATTATGGTGCGCCCATCGGTTTCCGCATTGCCTCGCGTCATCCGGAGGCGATCGAAGGCATCGTCGTGCAGAACGGCAATGCCTACGTGGAGGGCATCAGCGCCGCCTTCGATCCGCTGCAGCCTTTTTGGGTGAATCGTAACGAGGAGACGGAAAAGGCTCCACGTTCTCTCCTGACCAAGGAGACGACGATCTTCCAGTACACGCATGGTGCCAAAAACGCGGCGGCAGTGAGCCCGGACAGTTACACCTTCGACCAAGCGTTGCTAGACCGGCCCGGCAATGACGCCATTCAACTAGAGCTCCTTCACAACTACACCTCGAACGTGGCGCTCTACGACACGTGGCACGAATACTTCCGCAAGCACCAGCCGCGCACGCTTATCGTGTGGGGGCAGAACGATCCCTTCTTTATCGTGCCGGGGGCGCAGGCGTTCCTGCGCGACCTGCCCAAGGCAGAACTGCACCTGATCGACGGTGGCCACTTCCTATTGGAAGAGCACAGCGAACTCGTCGCAGGCAATATCATTGGATTTCTGGGAAAGAGACAGAATACGGAGGTGGGCAGATGACCACCTCTTCCCTGAATCCAACCCATGGGAGCGAGCCGCAGTGGGCAACGCGCACATTGCCCATCTCTAGCGCCATCCTCTATGCCACGTTGGTGGTCGGAGCGCTCGATGCAGCCGATGGCGTAGTCTTCCGCAGCCTGCAAGGCCAGAACCCGATCCAGGTGCTGCAGTACATCGCGAGCAGCCTGCTGGGCGCACGGTCCTTCTCGGGCGGGCTTGCAACCGCAGGACTAGGCCTCGTCGTGCATTTCGCCATCGCGCTGGTAGTCGCAGCGATCTACATTCTTGCGAGCCGACGCGTCGCTGTGTTGCGTACGCAGTGGGCGCTCCTGGGACTGCTGTACGGCGCTGCCGTGTGGGCGGTGATGAACCTGCTGGTATTGCCGCTGACCGCGGTCGCTCCCGGCCCGATCACGACTGCGGCGTTCGCCAACGGCGTCATCGGTCACGCTTTGTTCGTCGGCCTGCCCAGCGCGTTCTTCGCGAAGAAGGTGGCGGCGGTGGCATGAACGGCCTTTTTAGAAAAGAAAGCAATCGTAGTGCTGGTCCATGCGTACGCGAGTTCCGCAACACTCTGGGCTCGCTGCATTCGATGTAATTCAACGTTGTGCGTTCGGCATTTGGAGGTGACGTGGTGGCCTTACCCTCGGACGAAGCGGGTGTGCAGACACCAAGTATTCGGCTGGAGTACAAGCACCCTCTTGCCATCTGGTGGATGCACTGGGTCAACTTCCCGGTGCTCTTCACCATGATCTGGAGCGGACTGCTCATTTACTGGAACGATTCGGATAGCTCCTATAGGTACCACCATCGCGTTTACCGCATTGGTGTTGGTCGATTGACTCTAGTCCGCCTCTTTCCGCACTGGTTTTACGAAAGGCTGCATGTGCCCTACCACGTCACGCAAGGATTGGGCTACCACTTCTTCTTCATGTGGATCTTTGCGTTGAACAGCCTGATTTACGTGCTGTATACCTGGCTTTCCGGGGAGTGGCGTTTTCTGTTGCCGCAGCGCCGCAGCCTGCAGGATGCGATCCAGGTGACCCTCGTGGATTTGCACCTGCGTAAGGGGCTGCCGCCGCAGACGAAGTACAACGGAGCGCAGCGCATTGCATACACCTCGGCGGGGTTACCAAGACACGAACTGGTAACACAGTTCAAGCGCATTGAAGGCTGGAGCCAAATTGTGCACTGGGCGGGCGTACGGATGGCCGATTTCTTGGACGCCTATCCTCCCGCAGATATTGATGGGAGCGAGCCGAGATTCGTGTACATGGAAACACCAGATGGGGATTACTACACCGGCTACGATCTTCGCGCTTTGCGGCACCCACAGACACTGCTGGTGACAGAAATGATGGGAGCGCCATTGACCCAATTTCATCGGGCGCCTTTGAGGCTGCACCTGCCGACGAAGTATGGATACAAGCAAATCAACCGCATCGGCCTGATCGCCTACACCAACGACAAGCCGGAAGATTGTTGTACCAAAAGCCGGAAGGTTATTGTACCAAGCTCGGCTATGACTGGTCCGGGACTCGGTGACTCACCGATACATCTCATGAATACTTAGGCCAGCCGCCGATGGTGTATATCCTCAACGTAAGGCGACAAGACATAAGCGTCACCTGAATACCATATTGACAGCAAGGTTGGTGTTGAGCATTCTCTCTTGGCGGATGCACATCGCGGCTACCAAGCGAAGCCGCTTTCTCGATTGCATTCGGGCGTTGGTCGGGCGTCTCACCGAGTAAATATCGTAGAAAGTAATCCGCTGGGAAGAGACGCGTTAGGAACTTTCCATTGCTCATAGCCCGTCGCGGCGGGAATCTCCCCCAAGCTGAATTCAGAAAGGAACACCTTGAACGAATTGTTGACGAAATTGTTGAAGGCACAAGACGGTAAAGAAGCACACCGATTTCAGTTTGCATTAACAGGAGAGGGGCACATTGGGCATTTCATGATTGACCATTAAACAGGCCCGTATGTGCTTTGTGACCAGCTATGCGTCGGCTCAGAGTCACTATGGATGGTCAGATAGCCGTCCTCGCGGTAGCGGAGAAGGGATCGTTCGAGGCAGCCGGGAAATATCTCGGCATTGGGAAATCTGCGGTTCGCAAACGGGTTCGAGGTGTCGAGATCGAACTGGGAACTCCGATCTTCCATTCCGTTGCAAACGGGATGCTTCAGACGGATGCCGGCAGTCTCTACCTGCCTGTTGCGCGTGAATCGGTCAGACATGCATCTCTCGGCGTAGATCGCGTCCGCGCATTTATGAGAGTTCAAACGAAAAACTTTCGCATCGGGTATTCCAGCCATCTCAACGGCAAGCTCCTGGCCATCATTTCCCAATTCCAGTTGCGACCGAATGACGCTTTTCAGATCAGCAGGGAGAGCCTGCTGACTCACCAGGTCGTTGTCAGCGTTCTGCAAGGCGACCTGAACATCGGGTTTGGCTATTTGCCTCTTGATGAGCCTGACCTCTTCGCACAGCAACTCATGGAAGAACCGCTGATGGTATGCCTGCCTGCAGGTCATCCGCTCGGCACGAAGCGCACCATAGAACCTACGGAACTCGACGGCGAACCTCTTATCGCAGTGGGCAGAAAGGCGTTGCCCGGCAGACATGAGGAGATTGTTACCCACTTTGAGAGCCTGGGGATAGCACTCAGGATAGTAGCCGATGCCTATCTGCCGTGAGAAGCCCTCTGGATGGTAAGCCAGGGAACCGGGCTCACGGTCATGACTCGCTCTTCAGCCGATTCACAGCGTTCGGGCATCGTGGTCAGGCCGTTGGCGGATCGCCTGCTAACGGTAAAGAGCGGCATGTTCATTCGGCGCGAAGACGACCGTAGCGGCAACTCGATCAGGCAGTTCCTCGACCGGGTATGGGCCGAGACTGCGTCTATGCGGACGATCAATCACCGAGGCGATCGCGGTCTTCATGCATAGCCACGGAACGAATCACATCATGAGGATGGATATATGAGCAACAGCATTTCTCTCATTTCAATTCTAGTTCTGCTCTGCCTCGCCGCTTGCAATGGTGTTAATAAACCGAGCGACACGAACTTCACGAAAGCCATCAACGACTATCTGGCCAAGCATGGCCAAGTCTGTACGGTCATCGGTCGCCAGTTCCCTGTCGATCTTCCCCGATCCGAGCAGAAAGAGCAGTTTGGTATCGGTCCAAAGCTGGAGGCATTGGAGCAGGCGAGTCTGCTAAAGGCTAGCGACACTACGGCGGTGGTTCCCGGGATGCTCGATTCACTACGAGGTTCAACTCCGCCCCAACTGGTGAGGCGATACGCACTTACAGCGGAGGGCCGGAAGTATTTCAAGCAAATCACCGGCACACTCGGGCAGCCCAGAGGATTCTGTTACGGGCGGAAGACCGTCGATTCCATCGTAAAATGGACGGAGCCGGCTGCGGTGGGTCAATCCTCTCAGACTGAGATCACCTATACCTACAGGATCGTGGACCCTGCAGCCTGGGCGGAACGCCCGGACGTGCAGCAGGCATTCCCGGACATCCGATCAAATCTCAACGGGGTATCGAAGACGACTGAGCAGACCGGATTGCAGTTGACCAGCAGGGGCTGGGAGGTACCGGGACAATAATCCGTGATCTTGGAAGCGTAGGGATCGACATCTCAGACAGATCTACGGATCTCTGTGACATGGCGCCATCCGTCGTCATTCGTTACATGCACGACCACGTTGATGGATCGTTCACACTCCTCCTCGACATCGTGCAAGGGCACGCCCCCTGCGCCACGCATGGCAAGCTGGGCCAGTCGCCGCAATGCGTCCTGGGCGCTGTTGGCATGGATGGTCGTCAGCGACCCGCGATGGCCTGTGTTCAAAGCATCGAGGAAGACGCGAGCCTCTGGACCGCGTATCTCACCTACAACGATCCTGTCTGGCCTGTGGCGAAGCGCAGCCTTAAGCAGGTCGGCGAAACCGATCTGACTCCTATGCGTATCGAGCTGTGCCTCGGCGGATATTACGTGCGGCTTCCTGATGTTGAGTTCGGCGACATCTTCAAGGATCAGGATTCGCTCGCCGTCGGGGATGAATGCGGACAATACATTTGCGAGGGTTGTCTTACCGGAGCCGGTTCCGCCCGAGATCAAGATGTTGTCGCCATGCTGGACGTGATTTGCCAGACCCTCCGCCTGTGAGTCGGTGAGCATCTCACGCTCGATCAGGTCATCAATATTGAAGTTCCGCGAGGTGAACTTGCGGACGCTCATCATCGGACTTGGATTGACGACTGGCGGAATGAGCGCCGCCATGCGGCTCCCGTCCGGGAGACGCAGGTTCATGATGGGTGAATCGGCGTCGAGCTTCTTGCCGAAACGATTGGCAATCACTTCGAGGCCAGTCAGCAGCTCACCATCCTCGAAGTGGATACCGGATTGCAAAACGATGTGACCTTGCTCTTCGATCCAGACTGAGCCGTCAGGATTGACCATGATCTCGGATATGACCGTACTCAGTAGCAAATGCTCGATTGGTTTCAGGAACGGGATAATGAGTTCAAAGCTCAAGACGGTATCCTCTCCGGATCAAAGGCGATCCTCTCCTGGTCGAACCAGGACATCGCGATGGGCAGGAAGTCGGGCTTGAGATAGCAGTACGTCGGTGGCAATGGGCTGATTCCGTCGAATGCGACGACCACGGACTGTGCGTTTTTAAGATCGAAGAAGACCTTCTCCTCGAAGAGCGGCTCCATGTGTTTCTGATACTGCTTCGACGCGGAGACGGAACCTTTGCTGGATGAGGTGCGACCCGAAAGCCATCCTACGTTGGCGTTGGTCGAAGACTCGGATACGGTGTAGCTGATGCGGGTGCGGTCCGCCTTTCCGCACAGCTCGGAGGCGTACCGGGCGGTTTCAGGATCGGTCGTTGTTAGGAAAACCTTGTTGCGGAGGGCCTGCAGAAGTGTCTTGACACCCTCATTAGGCAGCGCATCCTTGAGACTGGATATGCTCTGCGTGGCAACGATAGGAATGCACTTCGGCTGACGCGATAGGGACAGAAATCGCTCGTCGCCGGTGGGATTGTCACCGCCGACCGTGGCGAAGTTCTGATACTCATCGCACACGAAGACGGTCGGGCGATAGTGTCTCTCCGGGTGAGCATCCATCCTGGGAATGCGCAACTGAACCGCACGCTGGTAGTCGATCTTCATCATGGTGCCGATGGTCTTCGCCAGCGCCGGGTTCAGGGCCACAGGAAAGTTCAGACCGACGACCGCTCCTGATTCGATCAACTCATCAAAGGCCGGGAGGACGCGGCCTGTCGGATCGGTAGCGCACGGCTTGCCGTCATACAGCTCCTTCGGTGGGCAGAAGACGCGGCGCACGTCGGGATCGGTCTCGAAGAGCGAAAGGAAGACGACGATACCCTGGATAATGGAGGTCTTGACCTCGGAGCGAAAGAACTTCCAGTGCTCCCAATACCAATATTGGATACTGTCGAAGCGATCCCGCTGCTCCGGTGGGTAATGCTTGCGAGTGAAGATATCGAAGACTGCGGAAGTCTCCTGTGTGAGCAGGTTCTCCAGCGCCTCCGTCCATGGGATCAGATGAAGGTCTGCATCCTTATTCCACTCGAAGCCAAGCGGAGAAAGCAGCCCTTCATGCTCCCGGTAAGAATCCTTGCTCATTCCGATATAGCTGGTAGCACTGAAACGCGATCCAACCTCAGTTAGCAGATCCTCGAGCTTGCCCGCGCTGATGACGGTGCGGAAGAGATCGACCATTGTGAGATATCCGTCGCGGATACGATGGAGCAGGATCACGTACCGGACGAGGTCCGTGTAGGACTGCTGCCAGAACGGTTCCTTGCCTTTGCCCCAGATCGACGTGATGATGGAGGCGATGTTGAATGCCTGCGCGTAAGCATCGAGAGTATTGTTGAGCGGGTTATAGCGAATGTCGCCGTCGAGTGACACTTCGACGTAGTCCTGTCCCCGCCCGCACGATTTCAGAATGCGCTGAAGCTGACGGCAGAGATCGCCTTTGACTTCCAAGACGATTCCCGACAGCTTACGCACCGGATCGTCGGCGCGATACGCGAACAACTGGCGCATCGCGGGCAGGATCAGCCCATAGGTCTTGCCGCTGCCGATCGAGCCGAAGGACGCGATACCGGTATAGAGGCCGCGTTCTGGAATCGAGAGCCACTGCGGAGCGGCGCTCGGCGTCGGAACGAGCTGCCTATGCACCTCTCCAAGAACGAGAGACAGATCTGTTCGGGTTCGTGGATTGGAATACGGAGGCAATGAACCCGGAGGCAGCTTTTGCTCACTCCTATAGAAATGGACATACAGCAGCGAAAAGATCATGGAGCAAGCAATGAACGGCGTCGAATACAAAAACAGATCGTAGCTCCAGACGACTGCGTGAAATGCTGCAGGCCGTTCCAACTCGATCAGGCGAAGAAACGGATTTGCAGTATTGACTTGGAACATGCTGTTGAGGAGGATGCCAACGGTCGCGCTCGTTCCAAGCGCGAGCACGATGCGGTACTCGACCAGCGGACGGACGATGTTCTGAAGTGAACCTACTAGGCGCATAGATTGATGCCTCTCTTATCCGTGAGCTGCGACGCTTGATGTCGGCCCATTCGATTTTGTGGCAGGATCGGATACCGGTTTGATTGGTGTAAGAGAAGATTTTGCTGCTCCTGCTGACCGTGCAGTGTTCGCAACAGAGCTCGTCTTATATTTCTGGAAGTCTTCTTCTTGGATGAGCGCGAAGCGCAGTAGCTCGTTAACGACATAGTTCGTTTCGTTGTTCGACCACTGCGCCAGCAACTCGATGTCCTCGGCGATAGTCTGGTCGATGGAGGATTGGAGCTTCGCGCGCCGAATCTTGCTGACGCCGTGTTCTAGTTTCAGCTTGCTCATGGATGTCTCCTGTCGATGAATTGCGTATCCTTCCCGGATGCGATATGGATCAGTCACTGATGCTGAACTGATCCGCTTCATGTTCTGCGCAGATCAATCCGGTATCTGCCAGATCTGTTCTGGATACTTGGGGCCTCGGGGCGGGAGCGACCAGCGCGGCTTCAGCCGTCGCGGGAAGTGCGGAGCACTGGGGTCGCTCCCGCCCCCACACCTACCTTCCATCACCTACCTTCTTTCGTAAATCGTTGTCTTTGCAAGACTTCTTGTCGGAACAGAGGCAGACTATTAGACCGGGCACTAGACCCGAGTTGCGGCTGTGCCTTCCTCTCGCGGCGGAACTGATACAGCGGATAGTTGTACGACATGAGGACGGTCGTGAACTTCGCTTGCGGTCCCTGCTGCTGAAACCGTAGGCGGATGCGCTCCGCGCTGGTGCTGCCGATCTTCCAGGCAGCGCACAGCGCCCTATGTTCGAGCGTCGTGTAAATGCGTTCACCCTCCCGCAGGACAGCAAGGTCGCCGAGGGTAATCGGACGCTTCTGCGTCTCCTTGTTCTCGTCGACGCGGAGGTATTCGAGAAAGTGATCGACTCCTCGCGGCGTCATCGAAGTGACACCAAGCGCGCCCGTCTCCGGGTAGAGCGCCGCGAAAACCTTCGCGGCACGCTCGAAATTACGGTCGGAGTCGGCGAGGTAGAGCAGCTCGAAGCTAGGGAGCGCCGCGAAGACAGCGCGACACCGGCGCAGAAAACTCTCGAAACCGCTGGTGGAGAGAGCGCCCTCGTCGAAGAAGCTGAAGCGGACGGATCGCTGTTCATCTACAAGGATGGGGAACTCTTCGGGAAAACGATGCGTGCCTCCTCCGCGCGTATGCGGGATGAGGGCTTCACTCAGGCCAAGGGTCTGAGTGAAGAAGGCTAGCTTTGCCTCAGACGAATCGAGGAGCCTGTCGCTGAGGTGGTCGAGGACGAAGTCCAAGACCATAAGGCGAGACTTAATCTGTGCGTCACCTTTCAGTCGGCGGTGCTGCGAAGCAGCCAGCCCGACTGCCGCATACACTTCCCTCGAGGTGAGGTGATAGACAAAGCGAGCCTGCCCGCAGGCGATGCTTTGGAGATGACCGAGCGCACCAGCTTTGCGGAGGAGCTGCGCGGCGATAGCCCCGCGCTCCCGCTCGATGAAGCGGCCATACTGTCGGCGCAGGAAGTAGCCGGAGTGCAGGGCGACCAGGTACAGGAAGGCGGCCTCACGTTCCGTGTACCCCACGGACTCCAGCACCGGAACGGGATCGTAATTGAGTGTCATAGGTCGAGTACATCCCGCATCATGTTGTGGTCGTCCTCAATTTTGGAAGTGATGCTGGCACGGTCGGCACCAGCGGCATAAGCGCGGAAACCTGCTTGCGCCTTAGCGCGCAGGTGACCGGGCCGGTAGGCTGCGGTCAAAACCTCTATGTCCTCGTGGCCGGTGCGCGAACCCTGATCCTGATCGTCGTTCAGCTTGCGCTCGAACTCGACCCGCACATCGGGGATCTGGATGCGGCCATCGACGAAGGGCAGCTCCTGCTGCTTGGCGACATGCTCTTTGATATCGGCCATGTCGCGCGTCGGGTCGGCCTTACGCTCGGCATAAATGGCCTTCTGGACATCGGCCTTGATCTCGAAGTCGAGTTTCACGCGGAGATTCGTACCGCCCTGGTCGGTTATCTTCTCCGCCTCTTTGCGATAGGCGCGTCGGATGAGGGAGTCATGCTCGATCTCGCGCGGCTTCACAAATCCCGCGTACACAGTCTGCCCCGCTGGAACCTCGCCGCTATTCCGTAGCCACGCGCGACCGTCTTTGGTCAGTGTGGCGACCTCGATACGGTCGATATGACGGCGTTTCCCGTCACGGCGAAGATTGATGTGCCGGGTCTCGACCAAACCTTTGGAACGCAGATAGCTCAAGTCCTCCCGCAACACGCGCTGCTTGCCGCCGTAGACCGTATCGGCGAGATCGTCGGTGCGGACGACGCGAAAGCGTCCCAGCTCCAGCATCGCTTTACGTTCCTCGGGCCTGAGCTGCATGCCGATAGTCTGCGTGGGAATGCGGTTCCGCTGGGTGCGCCGGGAGTCGGGGGCCTCGCGCGGGTCTTTCCCCTCGCGTCGCGCTGGAGCGTCATGTTCTTTCCGTTGCGGCGCAGACTTGGCACGGCGCGGTGGCGCATGGTTCAGTCGGTGTTCTCCGGCACGCTCCGTCAGCGCCTTCAGCCGGCGCAGGATGGGGTGCGCCTCCTGCGGCTTCGGAACATTGCGTTCAGTCGTGCCCGGAGCTTCGGGCATAATCTCACGCTGACGCGGAACGTCCTGGGGTATATCGAGTCTCATACACCCTCCCCGTCATCGCCGCGCTCCGCAGGAGCAGGCGCAAATTGAATCGAGGTCTGTACTTTCGAGGACTTCGCGGCCGGCTTCTTCACTCGGTCACCGGCAGCAGACGGCGAAACGGTTTCAACAGAAACGGATGATGCCTTTGGCTTCTGGCCGACGACATGACGCACGTCGTAGTCGGCCACGCGGGTGAAGCGATCCATCTCTTTCTCGGCGGCTTGGCGCATCGCGCGGATCTTGGCCACAAGATCTGGCGTGCGCTCCACGTATTGATCTTCGGTCTGCATTGTCAGCGCTCCTCCTCATCTCCGAACTGCGCAAGGATTTCGCCGGAGAGTTCGCTCTGTCCGGTATGGATTTCCTGGTCGAGATGTCTGAGCTTGCGGCCTGTGTCGCGCAGGAAGAACTTGCGTTCGATCCAGACGGTGAGTCCGAGGATGTTGGCGAAGAGAAGAGCGGCGTAGACCGCGATGCTCTGGAGGTAGCGGTGCAGGATGAGACTGCGCCATGGCACAAGGAAGTGCAGCTCGTGCATCGACCAGAAGCCGAGCGCGAGAAAGATCAGTGTGGCGACGAAGACTGCATTGGCGATCATCGGTATCCTTTCCGCCGCGATCTTTGCGCGGCACGATCAAAAGAAAGCGGAGAGGTTGAGCCTCTCCGCAAAATAGGGAAAACGGTTAGCTGTCTTCACCGGAATCGATGAGCGCCTCTGGCCGATCCAGCCTGGTGATCCGAGTTGCGTGAACGGCATAGGAGCTTTGCATCACTGGAAAGCGTTCACCGGCAACGATCACCGATCGTTCCTGCTGCTGCGCCCGAAGTTGGCCTTCGACTTCCAGGTAGTCGCCGCGCCTCATGCCGCGGACCATTCCGCAGAAGTAAGGACCGGGGCAGACGATGCGATGCCAGTCAATGCGCGAGTTCCATTCATTGGCCGAGAGATCCCAGGTACCGGAGACACTCGCCAGCAACAGAACCGCGTATGCGTCCATCTGGATTCGGTCGGATGCGGGAGCTTCGGCATCTCTGCCAAGAAAGCCACGAAGTTTGACGGTGTTTTCGAAGAGCTGCATGGCGGAACCTCCCGAGGGAGGACAACGCGGCCTAAGCCGCGTCGTCCTCCGTGATCGGCTCGGCATCGGGATTCTCTCCGCGCGAGCTCTCGGGCTGCGCCAGCTTCTTGACGATGCTGGCGCGCACCTCCCAACCACGGCGCTTGACTGTGGTCTTCTTCTTGCCCTCACCGACCTGGACGTCGAACTCGGAGCTGCGCAGCTCGCCTTCGATCTCGACGTAGTCACCCTTCTTCAGGTTCTTCGCGCAGTCGGCGGGCTTGCCGAAGGCGACGATGCGGTGCCATTCGGTGTGGTTCACCCACTCGTTCTTCTGCTTGTCCTTGTAGCCGGACTTGGTGGCCAGCGACAGGACCGTGAAGGTCTTCTGCTGCTTGGTGGCGAAGTTCTCGGCGTCCTTGCCCAAAAACCCCTTCAGCTTGATGTTGTTTTCGTAGAGTGCCATGTCATTTCTCCTGTTTGTATTTGCCCGGATTGCCCTCGGGACACTCCTGCGCGAAGCGACGCGAGGTGCCCCGCTCCCAAGTGCCAAGCGGCGCTTTTACGGAAGGTTCGGAAAATCTTTTTGCGTTCTTGTTTTTTGCACAAAGATTTTCTGAAAGCCGTAACCCGTAGGGCGGCGAAGCCGAAGCAGAGACGCGCCGTGCCGCAGGGCGCGGGGTAAGCACCGAAGCGAGTGACCGAGGGTGAGCAGGGAAAATACGGGAGAGATGGTGCTCTACGGAAACACCTTTCTGAAGGGTGCATGGCGCGTCGGACGCCATCGCCACCAGGCGGCAGAAGCCTTTTTGTGTTCGCAGGCCACCAAGTCCGGCTACAAAAGCAGAGATTGAGTGCACCGCATCGGGTGGCACTGTACGGCCTCCGGCATTCTGACGCGCGAAGAGCCTGAAGAAGGGTGATACAGCAGTAGGCGAAGTGTGCGGCTCCTCATCCAGGGCGGCGAGGGCAAGAAGAAGACTCGCTTCGATCCGCGGTTGGGAGGTGCGCGCCAGTATCGTTGGAATTGGCGTTTGTCGGCTCATCGGACTCTCCCGGTGCCGTGCCCATCGCGGAGGATCGCATCGACCGCTGCGATACGCTGCCCGAGCCAGCGCATGACAGGAACCGCCATCGAGTTGCCAAGCGCTTTGTAGCGGGGTCCGTCCGCTGCCAGCTTGCCGCGATACTCAACCAGCGTGTAATCGTCGGGAAATCCTTGCAGCCGCTCACACTCGCGTGGCGTCAGCCGCCTCACCGCCATCTGCGGGGTCATCACGCCATCGGCCCGGCCACCTTCGCCACCGCGTTGCATTGTCCCGACGATGTCGGTCGATGCATTGAGTTCTCCCGTCCAGGCGACTGCGACATTCGCTGCGTTGCGGCCCGTCGCATTGGCATTGGTCCCGAGCGACTGCATCACCTCGCCGCTCAGGACATCGCCGGACTGGTTCTGCGCGAATGCGATAGCCACCTGGCCACCGCCATTGGCATGACTCGCGTCGTGTCCCATGCCGCGCAGTGTCGGAGAAACGTCGCTGGCATCCGCACTGTAATCTTTCGCGGAGAAGGCCACCGCCTGAATTGAGCCACCTTTGAGGGCGTGCGTGGTGCCATCCGAAAAGCCGCTGCCGGGCGACTGTGTGTGCGCCGTGCAGACGGCTATGGGAATCATCGGGATACCCCGGCCTGTACCGTCCTCGCTGGCATCGAAGCCTTCGGCAGAGAGCGCGTGTGCGACTAGCGTCTCGGTCGAGACGTCCTGCCTACCCATAGCTCCGGCGTTCAGGCATCGCGAGATGCTCTCGACGCCAGGAATGAGGCCGCCGTCGATATCGAAGTACGATCCTGGGCCGGGGTCCCCACGGACGGGTCCATGTCCGTGGTGTGGTGAGCCGCCACCTCCATGAGCGCGTGCGCTAAGGGTCGGGGCAATGTCTTTCCCCGCTTCTCGGCGCGGCGGAGGATACCCCGACAGGCCGTGCCGCTCAAGTAGTACCGCTGCGGCAGCTCGCCAGTTTCCAGCACAGCCGACAACGAAGACACGACGCCGTCGCTGGGGTACTCCGAAATGCTGAGCGTCCAGAACTCGGTAGGCGATCCCATACCCGAGTTCGACCAGCATCCCGAGGAAGGCTCCAAACGTCCGTCCATCGTCGATGGACAGGACGCCGGGGACGTTCTCCCACACCACCCATAGGGGCCGGAGTCGGCCAGCAAGACGAGCAAACTCGATGGTGAGGTTGCCACGCGGGTCATCCAGTCCCGCTCGTTTACCGGCGATGGAGAAAGACTGGCAAGGTGTGCCTCCGGCCAGAAGGTCGATTGCTCCAACATCGTTCGCTCCTATGCGCGTGAAGTCCCCGGCGTTGATGACATGGCCATCGGCCGGCAGAGCAACCACGTTGCGAATGGCTGCCGCCCTGCGCTTCGCCTCTTTCCGGTCCGGCGCGTCATGCGGACCGGGCATGGAGATAGGCCGCGATGCGCGATAGCGCGAGCGCAGCAGCCAGCAACAAAAGGGATCGATTTCGGCGAACATCGCGGGCTGCCAGCCCAGCGGCTGCCACGCGACCGAGACCGCCTCGATGCCCGAACAGACAGAGAGATATCTCATTCGGCACTCCGTGGCCGCGGTCCTGGCTTGCGCCGACACAGCACATCAAGCGAAGCGAGGATGTGCGCTGTGGTCGTATTGCGGCCATAGAGCACCATGTCCGCGTAGCGGACGGGTGCGAGGTCGCCGGCACGATCCACCAGCAGCAACGGCATGTGCGAAGCGCATGCGAGGATGCGATGAATCAGGCGACCGGCAAGGTCGCCCTGCTGCGCGTGGACGAGCACGCCGCAGGCGGCGAGACCCCGCTCGCTCACTCTCTCAGCAGCAACAGCATCATGAACAGCGGTAACTTCGTAGGGGTGCAGGCGTAGCACGAACGCTATGGCGGACAACAACTCGTGGTCGGGACAGTAGAGCAGAATGGGCTTCTTCGGTTGCATATTCCTAGCTCCCGAAAGCCTGGTCTTCGTGGACGTAGCTGATGACGACGCCGAGGGGATTGGTGAGCAACATCGCGTTCGGTACCTCATCGCGGAAGCCATAGACCACATTCGCGGTCCAGCGTTCGCGGCTCTGCTCCTGTTGGTCGCCGAGCGAATAGGAGATCTTCTCGAACTCGATGTGAGCGCGGTACGGCGCCTGCCGCGTATCGTCGAGCACCACAGCCTTGATCTCGATATCGACATTTTGGGCGCTCGGGTCCAGAAGGAACGCCTGAAGTGTTTTGGCTTTCGTCACGCGCGCCAGCGTCGCGCCCTGCAATTCGTTCGAGAAGAAATTCAGCGATTCGGCGAAGTCGCGTTGCAACGTGGCGTGATTGCGGCCGTAGTAGAGCTGCGCCCAGCGTGCCAGATAGTATTTGCTGACACGCTCCATAGGGACCTTCGAGAAGTCGGCATAGCTCACGACCTGTCCGCGCCCCATATCCGAGACCGAGATGACGAGCGGCTTCAGCTGCAAGGCAGCGGTCTGTGCGCGATAGAGGAGCGCGAGCAAACCAAGCGCGACGACCGACAGCACGAGAATGGAGACTTTGAGATAGGTGTTGGTGACGACCGGCTCAGCGTACAACTCCAGGAATCTGTGACCGGCATCGGTGATTGGGCGTTGTGTCTCTGTTCTTGTCATGACTAGTTCCCCATCGGGTTGACCCAGGTGCCGGTGCGTCCGCTGAGAACGGCACTGGTAAGCTCCGGGATTTTGACCAGGCCGTAGATGCAGACGAAGAGCGTAATGAGCAGCGCGGGCAGGATCGTAAAGGCGTTGGTGATGCTGATATTGCCGATGGCATGAAACATCGACGTGAGGACCTTCGAGAAGACGAAGATGAAGGCCGATGCGATGACCTGATAGAAGCTGAAGCCGATAAATGCCTTCAGCCATCCCCAGAAGAGCCAGTCCATCTTCGGCACGATGAACCACGGAATGAAGATTGGTCCAATCAGCACGCAGACAGCGGAGGCGACGTAGCCATACGCAATTACGGCGAAGGCGACGGCCTCCATTGCGGCGAGGATGACTGCGATGAGCAGATAGGTAAGATCTTCGAGGACGTTGAAACTGCCGGGAGGCGCGCCGAGCTGCTGCTCTTCGCTGGAGACGGCTTCAGCGATCTGCTGCGTCTGGTCCGATTCGATCTGAGCGGAGATGCTGAGGGCCTCTTTGGTGATGAGGTCACTGAAGCTGTAGCCGGTGCCGGGGATCGGCGTCGAGTAGTAGGTCAGCATTCCAAGGCCGAACGAGATCATCAGGATCAGGTCGGCAAACTTGGCGAAGTGGAAGCCGCCATGTCCCTGCGAAGCGGACAGGGCGGCCTTGATGCCGAACCAGACAATCAAGATCGTCGCCAGGCCACGGAAGATGTCGAGGCCCGTGGCCTGAAGCGCGGCGCTGTGCGACGAGAGCAACTGGGAGATCGCCTGGCCTAAAAAGGTGAAGGGATTCTGTTGCATGGCTCAGTGTCCTGTCGTCGAGAGGGAGATGGAGTGGATCGAATCGCTTACGCCGCTGTTGACGGTCTGCATGGTTGTGGGGAAATTTTGCTGGAAATAGATCGCATTGTTGAGGGCGCGGTTCTGCGCGTCGATCTGCTGCTTCTGGGCGAGAAGCTGCTGCTGGATCGAAGCGGTGAGGAGTTGATTTGTGTCCTGCTGCGAGTGAATCTGGAGCAGTGTCGCGGAATTGATCTTGCCGAGCAGAGCGTTCGTGGTCTGCTGATTCGGATCAGTGGAGAAGGTGTCGGACTCGAGATTGGCGAGCTTCGAGGCGAACGACTGCGAGTCGGAACGGATCGTGCCCAGCGTCACAAGAGTGCTCGTCGTCGCGGTCTGCGCCAGCTCTGAGGTGGCGTACTGATTCGCGACCGTAGCCTGGGTGCGCGAATCGAGAGACGAATAACTTCCTGCCGGGTAGCTCTGTGCCTGCACATAGGCGCTGGTGTAACCCTGCCGCGCGCTAGTAAGCGCGCCGTAGTTGAGCGCGTTTACCAGTGCGGCAGTGTTACCGTAGGTGTCCGTCGTGGCCTGCAAGCTGGACCATTGCGACCAATCGGCCCGATACCGCGCGGCCAAATTCTGCGGCAACTGCGCCATCTGGAAAGCGAGGTTGTACATGGTGACGACCTGGTTGCGGGTGGCGACTGCCGTCGTGTAGAGCTGCGAGGCCTGCGTGATCTGCTGAATTGCATGCGCGCTCTGTGTCGGATCGAAGACGATGCCGGAGCCGAACTGCGCGTGCGCCATGAGCGCGAGCGCAGCGGTTACGGCGAGTGAAAGGACGTGCAGCTTAGTCGACTTCATGGATAAACCTCCGTGGAGCTGTAGGTGGATAGAGAAGGGGTAGGACGACGATGCGCTACATCACTGGCGGCATATCGTGGTTCTCATATGCTGGCAGAAGCATGTCCTGGGTGATGTAAACCTTGATCCGATGACCCTCGCGGATCAAGATCGTGGGCGGGATGTTGATGTAGCGGTCAAGGACGTTGGCGCCCGACTGCGAGAGGCTGGAAGCGATGCCGGATCTATACGCTTCTGAGCCAGATTGGTAGAGACCTTGATTGGAGTTGGAGGACTGGGCAGCTCCGGCGATAACGCCGAGGGCAATCGACGCGCCAAAGATCTCGACATAGTGGTTGTTGACCTTATCCTTAAGCCCGGCGGCACCCGCTTGATCGAGACCGTGGAACTGGTCGAGATCGACGGAGTAGCCATCCGGCATCAGCAATCGGTGGAAGGTGACGGCGAGGCGCTTCTGGCCGAGGCCGGCGACCTTCTGCACATCGCCGAGGATGAAGGCTCCCTCGGGGATGAGCATGTGCTGGCGGTCCTGGCTGTAGATCGGATTGGTGACCATGACCTTCACCGGTCCGGTAAACTCGCCGTCGAGCCGATTGAGCAGCACAGTGTCCACGGTGGTGCCCTCGAAGACTACGAAAGGCTGACCATGAGCAGAGTTCAGGTTCACCTCCGGCGGACGTTTGTTGCCAGTCGCAGGATTGGCGACCTGCGCAGCAGGGGCCTGCGGCAAGCTCGAAGAGCGCGCCGAAGCGTCTACGCTGGTGTCGGATGCCTCCGCCAATGGGCGCGAAGCGCCATCATTGGCGGAGACGAGATTCGACGCAAAGCGGGCCTTGAAGGCCAGTGCCTTTTCCGCGTCCGCAACCGGGTCGCGAGGCGGCTCGCCATTTGCAATCGGAACAGGCGGCGGCAACTGCGCAGCAGGAGACCCGACGCCGGGCTGCGTAGGATTGGTGTTACTCGCCATGCCTGCTTGTAATGTCCCTGCGCCCGCTCTCTGAGCTTGTTGCTGGCTTTGGCGTTGGTCCGCGCTCAGGTCCTGCTCCAGCTCCTGAATCTTTCGCTGGTTCAGATCCGTGGACACGGAAGCGAGAGCAGGCGCGACTTCTTTCGTGACAGGCCGGGCGTGATTCTTCGAGAACATGACGGCCATCAGGATGAGCACGGCCAGTCCAGCGATGACGTAGCTCTGCGCCTGTTTGGGGACGACGCCTTCGGGCTTGACGCGCTTGTCGCGTAGGCCGGAGGCGTTCTCAGGAGGCAGCGGTGAAGCCGGTTGCTCTGCTGGTGAGAGTTGCTTCTCGTCTGACATCGCGCCTCCTACCGAGCCTTCCGCTGAAAGTCCAGCTTGTGCTTCCCGATTTCGAGGTAGCCGTGGTCGACAACCGTGGGAAGAACGTAGGTGCCGTCCTTCAACTGGAAGGTAATGAGGTCGGGCTTGCCGTCCTTCAGCTCGTAAACGGAAAACTTCTCAGGCGCAGTCGACTTGATGTAGGTGAACTTGTCATCGTGGTAGATCGCCGACACGTCGAAGGGCTTATCGTCGTGGTAGACATAGTCGAACTTCAGCGCGGACGTAGGATAGTCGGCACGGAACTGCTCGACCGCAGCAGCAGCGCGGGTTTGCGCGACCTGCGCCTGGGCGCGGGCCGCTTCCAGTTCGTTGGCAGACACGAGCTTGCTGACGCCGTTGGCGGCGGCCAGCGAGGAAGGGTCGGACGGCTGGATCACGACCTTCAGGTCGGGATCGCCGGACTCGACATCGTCAAGGGTGAACGAGTACACCGTTCCTTTGTCAGTGATGAGGTTCAGGTTGGAACGAATGCCTTCCTTTGCGGGGTGCAGGAAGCAGTAATTGCCCACCGTATCGATGATCCAGAAGTCTTTGTCGCCAGTGGCAACCTCCATGATCTTCTCGGTTGCTGGCAATTCGATCAGCGTGGTGTAGCGCATCTTTGCGCGAACACTCACGATGTCGTTGGCATGGTATTTCACGAGACGGGCAGTCTGCTGGCCGTGGGCGACCGTAGCCGCCAAGCCAAGCAGGAGAGGGAAGATGGGTGAAGGGCGCATGAAATCTCCTCAGAAAATCAGCAAACTCGGTTAGGAATTGGCTGGGTTGGGATAATCGTGGGCGAGCCGGAGCAAGCCTTTTTCCGGCCCGAAGCGGGCGAAGTAATCCTGTTTGCGAAGGTTGTCGCGTGCGTTGTTGGTCGCCATCCAGTAACCGAGTGCGTCGACTTCCAGCACCAGCTTCTTGGTGCCGCGCGGCTGGATCAGCAGCAACTCGCGCTTCGGCACGAGCGATTCCAACAGCTCAAGCTGCGTGTCATTCAACTGGAAGGTTTCGGCATACAGCTTGCGGTCGATATTGGGGTTCGACAGAAAGATCTTGGTGGGGCACGACTCATTGACGATGTGCAGCATGTCCGACGCCGCAAGTTCAACGACCGACTGCGTCGCCAGGATCATGGCTGCATTCTTCTTCCGCCACGTCTTCTCGGCCCGAACGATCCAGTCGCAGATGATCGTGTTCTTAAGAAAGATCCATCCTTCATCGACCAGAAAGATCTTGAAGGTCCCGATGGTCTCCGGCCTTTCGATCTCTGAAGAGGCCCTTTGCAGGACGTAAAACAGCAGCGGTTCCAGAATGTCTGGATATTCGGACCAGCCATCGAAGTTGAAGGTCTGGAAGCGGGAGAACGTCAGCGTGTCGTCGACGTTGTCGAAGAGGTATCCGAACTGCCCGGTCCCTTGCGACCCAGACTTCGTCCACCTGTGCAGCCGTTCGCCCAGCGGCCCGAGAATGGACGTAAAGTTGGTGAGTGTCCTGATCTCACGGGGCGGCTTGTAAATGCGCTCCAGCGCAGCGTAGAGCGCCTTTTCATCGGCGGCGCTGAGCTCATAACGGCCGCCAGACTCTATGAGTACCCGGAGAAACAGGTACAGAAAGTTCAGGCTCTCATGCGTCGGTTCAAGTGAAAACGGATTGATGCTGAAGCCCGGACTCTTGAGGCCGACGTTCAGATACGTTCCATTGAAGGCGCGTGTAAGGGCCTCGTAGCTGCCTCCAAGATCGAATACGAAGGTCAGCGGCTCGTACTTTTGAGCGGACTGGAGAATCGTCGATGCCGCAAAGCTCTTCCCCGCGCCCGTCGCGCCCAGCATCAGGGTATGCGCCACATCGCCTGCGTGCAGGTTCAGGAAGTACGGAGTGCCGTGCGTGGATTCGAGAACTGCGAGGTACTCGCGTTCGAGATGCGGGTTCCAGCGTGAGCCGGTATCAACGGTAAAGAGAAATGACAGGTCGGCATAGTTGGAGTTGAGCGCCCACTGCTTCCGAAGGTTGAACTGCCGATTGCCTGGAATCGTCGCGAAGAACGCATTGAGCAGGTTGTAACGCTCTTCGTACAGCAGTCCATCGTGCTGGGTGAAGAGCTTTTGGAACTCGGCGACAGCGTGCTCAACCTTTACTCGATCCTCGTCATAGATCACGACCGAGAGCGTGAACTCACCGAAGCTTTTACCCTCCATGCCCATTGCGGTGAGCGCGTTCCCCAGCTCCGCGACCGCTGCGGCCTTTGAGTCATCGACCAGATTGTCCTGGTTCGCGGTGTTCTGCCGGTCCTGAAGGTTCGAGACGAAGCTGGTCTTCGAGTTGTGGTGGTGCCGGCGGCGCGACGCGATCTCCTTGCGCGACTTTGCGTTATCGACAGGATGCCACTCCGTAACGACGTGGAAGTTCGCCGGGATGTCGAGCAGGCCATTGAGGATCAGAGGCCGGGTCTCGCCGGGAAGCTCTTTCAGGGTAAGGATGCGGACATAATCGTTATCCATTCGCAGGTAGCCGCGATGAGCTTCCAGCTCCGAGCCGCAGACTTGCCAGTCCAGATGACGCGCACCGCACAGCGGCGCGTCATCGATCTTTGAGGGGCGGAAGTTGACGAGACGCCGGACAAGCCGGAAAGTCTTCTCCGCCCCTAGCAGCTCGACCGTGGTGAGGTCGCTTAGCTGCCCACTCAAACTCTGTACTTTCTGCTGCAATCTCAGCCGGTCGCGCTCGATCTGTCCGCGAAGTAGTGTGCGTTCTTTCTTGCCAGAGAACAGGGCACGCAAGTCGCGCAGCGACGAGCGCGGGTGCTTCGGTAACTGCGCGAGTGCGTGCAGCAGGTTCGTCTTCTGGTAGCTGCCGTCGATCATGACGACCCAGTAAATCTCGATGCTGTAAAGGCGGTCTGCATTCGGTTGCAGGAATCTGCTGCGCTGTTCCACAGCGGCGCGAACAAGCGGGTTCTCATACTCAGCGTGTGGAATCGCTGGCCGGTTGCGCTTGAAAAGAATCTGGTAAAGACGGCACTTGTCGTCAAGCGAGCGGAAGGCCGCTTCGAGACGCTTGACCGCATAGTCACGACCAGCCCGGTCCAGGCTTTCGTAGTCGATACCGCCGATATGCAGCGCGGCCCCGAGGTCGCCGGATTTCGTCAGGAAGCAGTGCTCATCCCAGAAGCCGTACAGGTTCATCTGGGCGGCGAATGAACCGGCCTCTTTCCAGTCTTTCGTGATGTGGTCAACTCTGAGCATTGCGGTTCCTGATCTTGATTGCGGTGGGTTCCCACTTCATGGGGTCGTATCGTCGGCGAAACTTGCCGGAGTTGAAGAGCACCCGCAGAATCTCGACATCGTGCTTTGTCGCAATGCGGGCGATGATGACGCCCACGATGAACAGACCGATTCCGCCGAGCAAGGAATGCAAAAGGGAGAAGATCGCGCCCCCGGAGATCAGAGCGACGAAGAACAGTCGTCGCTCCGCTCCGAGGACAGTCAGCGGACGGTTCATGGCTTTGAATACCGGACTCACCCTGCCGTCCGCTGGCTTAGACATGGATCACCTCCTCTCTTCCGTTGTTCATGGAAAGAGCCAAGCCATGAAGTTGACTGCGCCGATGGCCATGCCCACACCGAAGACGATTCCGGCGAGGGCTTTCTTGGACTGGCCTTCGCCGTAAGCGAACATCAGTCCTCCGACCACGATGGCGACCAGCGATAGCCCGGTCGCAATCGTTCCGGTAAAAGCGGTTCGAAGGACGTTGACTGCGTTGTCCCACGGATCGCCGCCAGTTGCTTGCGCGTAGACGGGTAGAGACGCCAGGAACATCAGCGAGGGAATGCCCAGCATCCGGGAATGCTTGCGCATCCACAGGAAGCGAGGACGTTTGAGGGAAAGACGGTTTTGCATAGACTCCTTTCATTTGCGCTTCGGCGAGGGGCACTCCCCGTTGCAATGTCTGGAGCGAAGGTAAGTCTGGGGCAGGCAGGTCAGGGTGGAAAAGAATTCCACGCGGTGTCCAAAATGGACACCCAGATAACAATGGACCGTGGCAGAGCAGCCGCCAGAATTGGCGGACGAAGCCATTCAAATGGGAACTCAAGACAAACTCGTTGGAAGCAGTGAATTTACCGCGCAAACTGCGCGGAGATGCTCATTCCCACGATGTCAGGCAAGAATCCGCGGGACCGCCGCGGGTCAAGGCTGGAGAATTACAACTCAGACGAGAGGTCGCCTTGAGGCGCGGTGGGCACGCGGGCACACTCAGCACGACGTGGGAATGAGTACCGGAGAGGACCGCTTTGCGATCCTCTCTTTTACTCTCTCCATTCTCTGTGAAGCCGCCTCGTGGTATTCGGCATCCAACTCTATTCCGATATACTTGCGACCTGTAAGGAGCGCTGCAGCGCAGGTGCTTCCGCTCCCGCAGAAGGCATCGAGAACTACATCGCCAGGAAGTGAGTATGCCCGAATGATAGGTACCAGGGACATCGCAGCCTTCTGTGTGGGATGCAGCTTGTTTCCCGTGAACAGCAGCTGCTGAACATCTGGTAGCGCGCCGCCTATCATCGGCGGACGACCTTTCGCCAGCAGATATGCCTGCTCATGTTGATATTTGAGGAAGTCGGTAGCTTTCGTCGTGTACGACTCGCGAAACACTAGATGACCCACGGGACGAAAACCCGCTTCGCGCCATGCCTCTAGGAACTTCTCTGCGCGCGGCCAGCCATAGAAGCAAAGCATCAAGCGATTGTGCTTGAGGACTCGATAGGCTTCTGCCATCGCTGGCTTGAGCCAATTGGCTTCAGTATCGTTCTGAAGCGTGCGACCCTGCCGGTCGCGATAGTTCACCAGATATGGCGGATCCGTGAGGATGAAATCCACACTGTTTGCTGGCATCTGGCGCATCACCTGGATGCAGTCCCCGTACGTAACGGTGTTGGTTAGCTGATGCTGGATTGTAATTTGTGCTTGCATGACCTTGATCTCCTTTGTGGTCCCGGAGTGTTCTCTCAGGACACAGCCCCGTAGGGCGCGAGAGAGGGCTGCTCCCAAGACTGGCGGGATGCTTTTTCGGGGGGACCTTTAGGGGGAGCCGAAACCCGCAGGGCGTCTGCCGGTAACGCCTATTTTCCAGTGAAGGATTCATAGGTAGCGGCAGACGAAGCAGAATCCCGCCAGTCGCCGGGCGCAGCCTGCATCTCTCTCGCGGTGCCTGAGAGAATACGCAGGAACCTACGGAGATTGATCAGCTTACAAGCATAGAAACAACTACCCAGCTCCCTCGCAACAGGCAACGTAGTCGACTCTAGAGCGGACGGTAACAAGCAAGCATAACGCTGCACAATGGTAGCATTATGTAATCGGAAGTTCGGTGACCATTGTCGAAGGCGCTTATTTGCCGGCAAGTATCCGTTGCGCGTGTTCCAGGGCAGCGAGGGCGACGAAACTGCTGAGGCTGCGGCGTTCCAGCTTTGCCGCCTTCTCCAGCAGTCGACGTTCTTCCTGGGTGTAATAGGAAAACACTTTCGCTCCAAGTGGGGACTTGCCGGTGCGCCGGGAAGGAATGTGATCCCTTTTGGCCACCGGCCTCTATGGTACTACTGCACTACATAACAGAGACATTGTGCCCGATCTCGTGACCCAACAACGAGAAGGCACCGGAAAGAAAAACCGACTTTATGCGACGTTCGTAAACCTATGTAAGAGTTTGATCGTTGTCTGCTTGCGAAAGGATAGAAGGTCTTATGGCGAAAGGAAAACACCAGTCTCACGTGTTGGACATGGGCGAAGCAGCCGCTGGGAAAGCAGTATTGTTTGAGGTACTTGGCACCAAGCGCACCGATCAGGATAAAGAAGGACGGACGATACATATAGCGGCGCTGTCTCTCGAAGAGATCATCCGGTACATCAGAACTTGTCACCCGGATCTCGACATCGCGGAAGTGAAAGTCAAAGGACAGATCGAGGTCCTTTCCAGTTCGGAACACCTTGGTTAAGCCGTTCGCTCCTATGGTTGTGGATAAACCGAGTGGAGGGGCCGGAAATCGGCACAAAACACTCCGTTAGCGAAAAGATGATTTTTCGCTCGGATCAAGGCTGCTTTTTGGGGAAAGTCGTTCTTGTAGAAGGAAACGGATTATCCGGTTCACACCGGCCTGTACGGCCCGCCACTGAGGTGCTTTGCTGTTTATGGACCTAATTCACCCACCAAACGGTAAGAAAAATGCGTGGCAGACTCGCTGCACATTGGCCGATTCTTTTTCTGTCTTCGTTTCGTGTCGAGCCGTATTTTTGGTGTCGCAAATCACCGCGGCAAGAGAGCACCGAGGGTGGGTGTCTCGTCAAAGGCATTGGAACCCCTGCTGAACCCGGATGTAGGTTGCCGTTTCACCGACATGGTGTAATGTGGTGAAGAGGACAATCCATGATCATGCCAGCGAAGAAACCAGTTGCCGACGGCAACACACAAAGCGCCGCCTGTGTACGCGCCTCGATCAGTTTCCCACCGGAAATCTACGAAACTCTCGAAACGATCGCCAAAGAGAAGAAAGTCTCTCTGGCCTGGGTGGTGCGTGAGGCTGCGGAGAAGTACATAGCGGACAAGTGGCCGCTCCTGGCGGGGTCCTAGAGTGTGGCCGATCACGTTGATCGCGCAAAGCGTTCCCTTATCATGGGGGCTGTCCATTCCAAGAATACTGGCCCCGAAATGGCTGTCCGCAAGATCGTTCACGCTCTCGGGTATCGCTACCGGCTTCACGTCTCGACGCTTCCCGGTCGGCCCGATCTGGTTTTCCCGGCGAGGCGTAAAGTCGTTTTCGTACATGGGTGCTATTGGCATCGGCATAAGAGCTGTCGATATGCCACTTCACCGAAAACCAATTGCGAGTTCTGGGAGGCCAAGTTCGCGGCGAATGTCTCCCGTGATCGTCGGACACAACGGGAACTGAAGAAGATGGGTTGGGCGGTATTTACAGTGTGGCAATGCGAACTGAAGAAACCCGAACGATTGACGGAGCGGCTCAATGACTTTCTTTCGAATGGCGAATGAGCAAAACATTGCGCCGCGCCCGATCGGAATCGACCTGTTCGCCGGTGTTGGAGGACTGTCTCTCGGGTTCGAGCGAGCTGGGTTCGATGTGGTCGCTGCTGTCGAAATCGATCCGGTACACTGCGCGGTCCATGAGTTCAACTTTCCGAACGCGGCAACGATCTGCAAGAGTGTGACCGATCTCGACAGCGAGGAAATCCGTCGAAAAGCCGGAGTCGGCGATCGGGACATAGATGTCGTCTTCGGCGGCGCACCTTGCCAAGGATTTTCACTGATCGGGAAACGCGCTCTCGATGATCCGCGCAATAGCCTGGTGCACCACTTTGTACGTTTAGTGCTTGAACTTCGGCCCAAGTATTTTGTATTTGAGAACGTCAAAGGACTAACGGTTGGGGCTCATAAAAAATTCCTGCAGGAGATCATTGAAGCGTTCCAAGCGGACGGCACTTACGGTGTCGTTACGGACTACCGCGTTCTGAACGCTGCGGATTACGGCGTTCCTCAAGATAGGCGGCGGCTGTTTTTGCTCGGTGCGCGCAAAGAACTCGACCTTCCCATGTACCCTGAAGCGCGGCGCCGAGTGACCGTAGCCGAGGCGATCGGCGATTTACCTGAAGTCGAGGAATTTCCCGCTCTCATCGAAAGCGATTGGATTCCGGCTAAGTACAAAACATCCTCGGCCTACGCGAAGACATTGCGCGGTTTGCTGAACGATCCATACGACTTTTCGCACCGCCGCGAATTTGATCGGCATATTCTTACGTCCAGTCTCCGCACCTATCACACTCCCTTGTCCCGAAAGAGATTCGCTGCGACCCCATGCGGAGAAACGGAACTCGTCAGCCGATTTCATAAACTCGATCCCGATGGCGTTTGCAATACCCTCCGCGCGGGGACGAACAGCGACCGGGGTGCGTTCACCTCGCCACGGCCAATACACCCATACACACCGCGCTGCATCACGGTACGTGAGGCCGCGAGACTCCATTCATACCCCGATTGGTTCCGCTTCCACGTCACGAAATGGCACGGCTTCAGACAGATAGGAAATTCGGTGCCCCCTTTGCTGGCTCAGGCGGTAGCGGAAATGCTTATTGCGGCTTTGCACATCCATCCGACGGTTCCAGAAATCACTCTCAGCCTCGGAGATACCGCTCTTCTGTCGTACACGATGGCCGATGCCGCTAAATATTTCGGAGTTCCTCGGAATACCATCGCCAAACGTGAACGGCTCATCGATCGGATCGCGCGGGAAGAGCAGGGGAGACTTTACGCATGAATGACGATGTGGAACTGCCGAAGACGGCCAAAGCGGTTGCACGGTACAAACAGATCATTGAAGCGGTATTTCATCGCTACTGGAAGAAGGGTGCAACGGAGTTCGTGTTCGGGCGTGACGATCTTCGGCAAGTTTGCGAAGCCCTCAAGATCGAACCACCGAAGAATCTTGGCGATATTATCTACGCCTTCCGTTACCGCCAAAGTCTTCCCAAATCGATTCTGGAGACGCAGCCGCACGATAGAGCATGGCTAATCCTCGGCGACGGCGACGCAAAGTACCGCTTTCGTCTCAACAAACTTACCCATATAAAGCCTACGAACGGGCTTCTCGTCCGCAAGATTCCAGACGCAACGCCGGAGATCATCTCGGGCTATGCTCTGACCGATGAGCAAGCTCTTCTTGCCAAAGTTCGTTACAACCGGTTGATCGACATATTCCTGGGGGTGACCGCTTATTCGCTGCAAAATCATCTCCGTACAAAGATCCCCAACTATGGGCAGATCGAAATCGATGAACTGTATGTCGGTCTCGATACCAGGGGCGCTCAATACATCATCCCGGTGCAAGCCAAAGGCGGTTCGGACATCCTCGGAGTAATTCAGACGATTCAGGATGTCACATTCTGCCAAACGGAAAAGCGCTATAGCGATTGCATCCCTCGCGCGGTGTCGGCGCAATTCTTGGCAGACGACACGATCGCACTTTTCGAGACGACGTTCGACGGCGATGAAGTGTCGATTATGCGCGAACGCCATTACAAACTTACGGAAGCCGATGCAATCACGGCATCCGATCTGAAGCGCTACAAGACTCCCGAACCCGACTGATCTATTGCTTCAAGGCAGCTCCCATTTCAGAGAACGCGGCGCAGTGAACGCATATGGATGAACCCGGAAAGGTCGCACAAATTGGCGCGGACGATTTTGCCCGGCGGTTTTCGTTGCGGGCTGCCAACGTCATTTGGTTGCTTGGCGCAGGAGCGTCGGCTTCAGCAGGTATACCGACAGCTTCCGACATGGTGTGGGAGTTTAAGCAGCAACTGTTCATCAGCCAGCGGCGCGTCTCGCAAAGCTCGGTGGCCGATCTATCCAGCCCAGCCATTCGTTCGCAACTGCAAGCGCATATCGACTCCCTGAAAACAATGCCGTTTCCCGGCGCTGCGGATGAATACGCCGCGTTGTTTGAAGCGGCCTATCCAGCGGAGCAAGATCGGCGCATTTATGTAGACGCCAAAGTCAAAGGGGCGAAGCCATCTTACGGTCATTTGGCATTGGCAACGCTCATGCGGGCCGGTCTTTCCAAGATCGCCTGGACTACAAATTTCGATTCGCTAGTCGCCGATGCTTGCGCGAAGGTGTACGACGGTACCGGTGCATTGACGACAGTGGCTCTGGACGCTCCCGATCTTGCGTCGCAAAGCATCGGCGACGGACGGTGGCCGATCGAGGTAAAGCTGCACGGCGACTTTCGGTCGAGACGGCTGAAGAATACCAGCGATGAACTTCGCCATCAGGACCAACGATTGCGCCAAGTGCTCATAGAAAGCTGTCATCGCTTCGGTCTCGTGGTAGCGGGGTATAGCGGACGGGACAGTTCGGTCATGGATGCCCTCGGTCAAGCCGTCGCGCAACCGGGTGCGTTCCCTTCGGGTTTGTTTTGGCTGCATCGAGGGGAAGAGCCTCCCTTTGGCCGAGTCGAGGAACTCCTAACGCTTGCGGAAAAGGCCGGGGTGGAGTCCGCACTTGTAAGGGTAGAAAACTTCGATGAGGTGATGCGCGATCTCGTGCGTATCGCGAAAGGCATAGACACTTCGGTTCTTCAATCCTATGCGACCGATCGACGTAGGTGGAGTGCCGCTCCAACTCCTCAAGGGAGCAAAGGCTGGCCAGTGGTGCGCCTCAACGCTTTACCCGTGGTTTTGTCTCCCACTGTTTGCAGACGTGTCGTCTGCAACATTGGTGGCTATGCGGAGGCTCGCGCCGCAGTCGGTCTAGCGGAAGTCGATCTTCCGGTCGCTCGCGTAAGAGCCGGAGTGCTAATTTACGGTGCCGATGCAGATGTACGCAAAGCGTTCACTCCGCATGGCATAACCGAATTCGACTTGCACACGATTGAAACCAAGCGTCTGCGGTACGACTCAGGGGAGCGTGGACTGATGCGTGAGGCATTGACCCGCGCAATCTGTAGAGAAAGAAAGCTCACCTCCATCCGCCGTAGCAGTTCGGACTTGTTGATACCGGTAAACGTCCAGGACGAAAATTGGAAAGCGCTCCGTGGTCTCGTCGGTAATCTTAGCGGAACGGTGTCGGGCTTTTCAGAGCTGCAGTGGTTTGAGGGAGTCGGCATACGTCTCGACTGGGCGGACAACCGGCTGTGGTTGTTGATCGAACCTCGGACCGTCTTCATCGGTAGAACTGAGACTAATAAGGCGGCGGCTACTGATTTTGCGAGAGAGAGAGAACGGTCAAACGGTACAACCGGCAACTGAACGATCTATTGGCGTTTTGGGCGGGCTCGCTGGCCGGGAATGGAACCGACTTGCGGGCGTTGGGTGTTGGCGATGGCGTCGATGCCGTTTTTAGGCTCTCTTCGGACACTGGGTTTTCACGGAGGTTGGGGGTATGAGCAGTCAGATTGCGCCGCACATATGGCTGCCGGAGCCGAAGCTATCCTTTCACCCCGATCGAACCACCGATCGTGAAACTCACCCGCTTCGCGGTCTTATTAGATTTGGCCCACATTCGAGCGGTTTGGTACTCGATCCAATTCGTGTCGCTACATTGGCCCCGGCTGGGGAAAGCTCCCGGCTGTACGGTTTGATGAAAGAACTCAATCTCGTCGCAAAACCTACGGAACGTGCCGACTACTTACCCGAATGGCCCGGCTTCCATAGCATCTTTGGAGTGCATATCAGAGGCGCGGGTAAGGGTTGCCATGTCGAACTGGAAAAAGAAGTGGAGAACGAGTTCGACGTATCATCGACGCCACACATCGTATTGGCGGATCGACTTGTGAGAGCCATTCAGTCTCTCGAAGCTCACCGCGATGCATTCGACGTTCTTTTCGTCTATATACCTAAGCGTTGGGCGCGGGGCTACGTTGGCGGTCCTGGTGAGGACTTCGATCTGCACGATCATCTGAAAGCCGCTACTGCGGCACGCCGCATTCCCGTTCAATTGATACGTGAGGATAAGGGTCTGGCATACCCGCATAGAGCCAGTGTCATGTGGCGTATAGGGTTGGCACTTTACGCGAAAGCTGGGGGCGTACCTTGGAAGCTGGCCGATTCTGATCCCGAAACTGCTTACATCGGCATCTCCTATGCGATCCGGCCCCCTGAGACGGACGGAGCGCGATTTGTAACCTGCTGTAGTCAGGTTTTCGATGCAGAGGGTTCAGGTCTGGAATTCGTTGCCTACGATGCCCATGAGGTTGAAGTGCAACGCGATAATCCCTTTTTATCGCGTACAGAAATGTTTCGAGTTATCACCCGCTCGATGGACCTTTATCGCCGTCGCCATGCCGGAAGTTCACCACGGCGTGTAATGGTTCATAAGACAACCGAATTCAAGAAAGACGAAGTGGACGGAGCGATGGAAGCTCTGCATCTGTGCGAAGCCGTGGATTTGGTGCAGATTGTCGAAGATATAGGCTGGCGAGGCGTTCGAATCGAAAGCAAGCCTTCTAGGAGCAAAGGGGAGCCTGCGGCGTTTCCTGTATCTCGCGGAACGATTGTCGGTCTCGGTGAACGTGAAGCTCTCTTGTGGATTCACGGTGATGTGGGTGGAATAAACGAGCGGGGATCGTACTTCCAAGGTGCCCGCAGTACACCTCGTCCTCTGCGCTTGGTGCGACACGCTGGGCACGGAGCGTGGGACGATACGGCTCGGGCAATCCTGGCCCTCTCAAAGATGGATTGGAACAACGATGCGCTTTACGATCCGCTGCCGGTCACGATCGGCTATGCGAAAGTCTTGGCGCGAGTGGTGAAGCGAATGAAGGGATTGGGCAGTTCGCCATATCAGTTTCGCTTCTTCATGTAGCGCTGGCGATCCTCATATGCTCAACACCTGTACAGCATGGTCCCACTTACATTCCATAAAGACGCCATTTTTTCAACGCGCTCACCTGCCTCGATCATATTTCGTGCTTTGATGACCTGAGTTGGTGACGATTTTCTTCGGCGGCCAACTTCCACGCTCTTTCGGCGGGCTTCCTTCATTCCTGCCTGAGTGCGTCCGACGATAAGCACAGTCCTCTTCGGACACCTTCGGCGGGTCGTTTGGACTTCGAGAGGAGGCGAGGGGGCGCTGTTCTTTATTTGGGGTTATGCGTATCGATTTACCCGAACCTTGCGTGTCCATTTAGGACACAGCGTGGAATGTTTTTCCACTCTGGCAGCGCCACTGCGCTCTACGCTTTTCTGAGACCGGCACATCTACCGGTGACGTCGGCAATTCGGGAATGATCCCTCCACGCCGATTCGGAGCGGATGGATAGCGCGCGGGTCGGGAAGTCTGGTGGGAGCAGATCAAATGCGAGAAGAGAGTGTAGATCGGGATGAGCGCCTACGGGAATTCGAACCACTGCTGGACAGCCAGCAAGCAGCTGACCTACTGCAGGTGCATCCGGAGACACTGAAGCGGAGAGCGCGGCGCGGAGAGATTCCGGGGGTGAAGTTCGGCAAGGTATGGCGTTTCCGCGCCTCCGGCCTGGACGCGTATATCCGCAACCTGATGCGATAAAGCGCAACTCAACCGCTGAATCTATGGCACCATCAGAGTCAGCGGTCTGTGGCGTTTGAAACGGGAGGAGCACATGTTTCAACGTACACGGTATCAACAAGGAACGATTGCCCGCGTAAAGCGTAAGCAGGGCCCGGATTGCTGGATTTTCCGTTGGCGGGAAACCGACATCAACGGGAAGCGGGTTCGCCGGAAAGCTGTCCTCGGCACGGTGAAGGAGTATCCAACCGAATCGAGCGCACTGAAGGCCGCCGAGTCTCTACGCATCACCATTAATGGAGAGCAGCCTCAGCCGTCCCAGCAACCGGTTTCGGTCCGAGCTCTCGTAGACCACTTCAAGCGGCATGAACTGAGCCTTGTCCAGGGTGGCGAGGACGAAGAAGAGGGCCGGGCGTATTCGACCCGTTCCACCTACATCGATATCCTCGATTTTCATGTGGCTCCGAAGTGGGGCGACAACAAGCTGCACGAGGTACGAACGGTCGCAGTGGAGAAGTGGCTCCGCAAGCTGAAGCTGGCCAGAGGAAGCAAGGCGAAGATCCGTAGCATTATGAGCGTCCTGTTCAATCACGCCATCCGTCACGAGTTCCTGCCGCAGGGAGCGAACCCGATCACGATGGTGCGGCAGAGCGCGAAGCGGATGCACGCGCCGGACATCCTCGATGTGAGCGAACTGATCGGCTTGTTCGACCAGCTTTCGCATCGAGACCGGGCGATGGTGATGCTAGATGTCGTCACCGGTCTACGCCGGAGCGAACTGATCGGGCTGAAGTGGCTGGACGTCGACTTCGAGCAACTGGAGCTTTCCGTCACGCGGTCGGTCTACCGTCAGAGGGTAGGCAGATGCAAGACAGAGATCTCCCGTAAGCCGGTGCCGCTCGACCCCTGGGTAGCCGAAGAACTGCTGACCTGGAAACGCGCCACTCCCTACAACCAGCCGGAGGACTGGGTCTTCGCAAGCACGAGGAAGAAGGGAAAACAGCCGTACAGTCCCGACTCGATCCTGAAGCGGTGCATTCAGCCTGCGGCGACGCGGGCGAAGATCGCCAAGCACATCGGGTGGCACACCTTCCGGCGCACCTTCTCGACCTTGCTGAAAGCCAATGGCGAGGACATTAAAGTGGTGCAGGAGCTGCTGCGGCACGCGACGGTCAAGATGACGCTTGAGGTGTATGCGCAAGCGGTCACCCCGGACAAGCGCGAGGCTCAGTCAAAAGTAGCGGAGCTGCTGCAGGCTGGCGTGGCGAAATGAGAGGAATCCTCTTATTGGACCCTTGTGGACCCTCGGGCAATTTCGCAAAACCCGTAAGTTGTTGAAATGGTTGGTGGACCTGATCGGGATCGAACCGATGACCTCTTCCATGCCATGGAAGCGCGCTCCCAGCTGCGCCACAGGCCCACTCTTGCGGACTGAGGTCATTCTCGTTGAGTAAGATAGATTCGTCAAACTGAGAGGTATGGAGGAGTACCCGTTGTCCTTGTTTTCGCAATCCCGACGCATTTTCGTTTCGCCGATACTGCTCGTTGCTTCGGCTGCACTTCTGCCAACCCCTTGTTTTGCGGGTTCTCGTTTCGTGCAGCGGCAGATGCATCTTGGGGTGAGTGCCGCTCACGGCGGACCAGCCGCTCAAGATTCGCCTGCGCCTGCGCAAGGGACGACGGCCGGGGAGAATTTCCAGGCGGCCACTCTGGTGCTTGGTGATAGCATCGGCGCCCTGGGCGCGATCGTGGACCAGCTTCATCAGACGGTAGTGTCTCTGAATGTGAACAAGTGGAAGGCGCCCAGCGATATACGAAGCGCAACCCAGGCAGATGTCGACTCCATTCAGCGGGATCTGAATAATGTGCTTCCCGACATTATGAATAGGGCTAAGGCGTCGCCGAATGCGCTGTCGCCCGCGTTTGCCGTCTATCGCAACATCGATGCGGTATATGATGTGCTGCTGCGGGTGACGGAGACCGCAACCCTGGCGTCCGCTGGGAACGATGCGAGCAAACTGGAGAGCGCGCGAGTCGCGCTTGAGAACGGGCGGTCGCAGTTGGGAAGCGCGATCCTGCAGGCTACGACGGACCAGGATGCTGCATTGGCCCAACTACGCAGCACCGCACCGACGACAACAGGGACCGCACCATCCACGCCGCCGAGCAAGACAGTGGTAAGCGACGGACCCGCCTCAACGGCCAAAGCGAAGACGGCGCGGCGCAAGAAATCCGCAGCCGCCAGCGGCCAGAGCTCCCATCCCCAGTAATAGGGAATAGGTTGCCTTTCACGGAATGGGTTCAGGAGACACCTGGCTTCGATAGAACGGGGCAGCCGGTCCCAGGCTCTGCACTCATAGTCATTCGTCGTACTGACGCACTTCTCTGATTGGGAACAATTCTTCCCAGAGGAGTGTCTATACAGGTAGTTCGGGCAGAGTGAGCGAGCGATGCCCGGCTAGCAATTTTCCTGCGACTGTAAATGCGATGAGCTACTCGGATGCATACATTGATCAGGAAGATTGTCCACCGCCGGCGGTGACCTGTCTCGCGCACGTTCGTAACGGGAAGTGCCGGGCAGCGAGAAGAGCTTCCTGATAATGTATGGAGGTAGTGGGTTGCGAGCGGGAATAGCCTTGGGAAATTTGGCAAGTGTTATTGGAATCCGGCCGGAAGAGGCTTCGGTCATCGCTGAACTGCAGGCGGGGTCGGAGGAGGCTTTTGCCTGGCTGATCGCGCAGTATCACCAGCCGATCTATTCCCTCCTTGCGCGCACGATTCCCAATCCGGCCGATGCGGCAGACATAACGCAGGAGGTTTTCCTGAAGGTGTATCGCGGGATTGGCGGCTTTCATGGTGAGGCCAGCCTGCGTACCTGGATCTACCGGATCGCCTTGCATGAGGCGTCCAACCAGCGCCGCTGGTGGTGCCGGCACACCCGCAAAGAAGTGACCATTGAGCAGGAACTGGGTGACGCGATTGATGGCGAGAGCTTCAGCCTGAAAGACACGCTGGTGGACGCGCATGATTCGCCCTTCGATCTGGCTGCACATGCAGAGCTTAGGGCGCGGGTGGAAGAAGAGGTACGCTGCCTGCCGGAGCCGTTCCGCACAGTGGTCATCTTGCGCGATATCGAGGGATTCGGGTACGAGGAAGTCGCCGAGATTCTGAATGCCAATCTGGGAACCATCAAGTCGCGGCTGATGCGTGGCCGCGCACATCTGAAAACGAGGCTGGCTCCCTATGCCGAGGCCGCCAAGAAACGTCCAGCAAGCTCTTCCACCCTTCCCGCATCTTCGTTGAAAGTCCGCGCAGCCATCCCCGGCTGTAAGGAGAGCAAATGAACGCATGCAGCGAAATCCGAGACCAGTTTTCACCCTATCTTGACGGCCGGGTGACCGGCGTGGCCATGCACGCCATTGCAGAACACCTCCAACAGTGCCCAGCCTGCGACCGTGACTTTCAGGCGATGCGCGATACGCAGTCGCTGCTGATGGCGCTCGGTCCGGCAAAGGTGCCAGCGGATCTGGGTCTGAAGCTGCGGGTGGCCTTGTCGCAGGAGCACGCGCGCTCCCCCCGGGAGAGCCTGGGGCGGTGGCAGGTACAGTGGCATAACACGGGACGTCCGCTAGTGCTTCGCGCCTCGGCAGGCATGGCCAGCGCGGTCTTCCTCTTGGGAACTTTTGCTTTGCTGATTGGCATGTTTGCCACGCCGGTGCCGGTCGAGGCGCGGGATGAACCGCTGACCATGTCGACCACTCCGCACCTGTTGTATTCAGCGTTGGAGCCGGACCGGGCGATCGGGTTACGCGAAGATCCCTTGGTGGTCGAGGTGTATATCGGGGCGCAGGGCAAGGTATATGACTACCGCATTCTTGCCGGGCAAGCGGATGCGGCTACGCGCGCCCAGTTGGAGAATGTGCTGCTGTTTTCTATCTTTGAGCCGGCCCGCACCTTTGATCAGCCAGTGCACGGGAAAGCCGTGATGTCGTTCTCCGGCGTCTCCGTCCGCGGTTAGGAGACGAACTCTAGCGAGAACAACTTACGTTCCCGTTCGGACCCTTTATAAATCGAGTTGGTTATGAATTCCGGAGTATAGCTGTGATACAGTGCGACGCTGAGGATAACGAATAGGATGGAATGGAGAAACAAGTGGGAGTCGTTAGTCAAACTCCCACGTGAAGGGCCCACGCACCGTGCTTACTTCTTCTTAGTGTTGTTATAGGTGGCATTGTAGACTTCTCTCGCTTGGGAAGTCTTCCAGGTGTTTGGCGGTTTCGGGCCTTTGCCCAGGGTGGCATCTTGTTTGCCTTGGTTGTAAGGAGTTGCCATACAGCGATTTCCTCCTGCTGCTCTCGACGACAAGCAGATTGACCAGGACGGTACTCCTGGACTAAATTCCTGTCAATACTGACACGAGATTGACCATCTTTTTGCCCGTTCCATACACTAGCTAGGCAACCCATGCCGATGCGAGCCTATGCTGTCACCTAAACCCTTCATACTTCGCGCCTCCTCATTGAGCGCAGTTCTCGTCCTTTCGCTCGCGGCTGTCTCCGCTGCGCAGGATCGGCCCCAGAACGATCAACACCAGAACGCGCCCTCCTCATCTTCCTCTTCGGCCACTGTCTCCACGACGCAGCAAGCGCAGAAGCCACCCGCGCTGATCGATCCGGCGGGACCGCAGATCAGTCTGCAGACCAGCGAAGCACTCTTCGACGTGGCCGTAGCGCTGAATACGTGCGGCTATGATGCGGGGCTGGAGGAGTCGGACCCGGTCCGCAAGCATGTGCGGGACGAGGTGAACGATGCCGTCGTGCACTCTCCGGAGGCGCAGGACACGCGCGACCGGCTGTGCCGTTTTGTGCAGGAGCACCGCTTGTCGGATTCCAGCCACGACCTGGCGCAGTATGTGTCACTAGCGCTGTATCTCACGCCTCCACCCGAACTGACGACCAGCGTGGAATTGCCGGATATGCCACCGGATTCCACGCAGGTAGTCGAGATACTTCCCTCCTTGCGGAAGTTTGCCGATCAGATCAAATTGCACGCCATCTGGGTGAACAGCCGTCCGCAGTATGACGCTGAGGTGACTCGGCTCCACGATCCGTTGAGCCGCATGATCGTCGAGACCAATGCGTATCTAAAGATGCCGACGAACACCGGCACCGCGAGCCGCTTTGTGGTGGTGCTGGAGCCGATGCTCGCTCCCGGGCAGACGAATGCGCGTGTGTACGGGACGGACTACGTCACGGTGGTCTCGCCCGCAAACGGTCAGATTAGGATGGACGAGGTGCGGCACACCTACTTGCATTACGAGTTGGAGCCGCTGCTCTACGCACGCGCAACCGCGCTGGATCGCCTGTTGCCGGTGCTGAAGACGGTGCGCGATGCGCCGCTGGATTACGCTTTCCGCAGCGACATTGTTTCGCTGGTGATCGAGTGCATGATCCGGGCAGTTGAGGCACGGACGATGGACACCGGGGTGGCAGTCTTTAAGATGCCGGCCACAGTGCGGCGCGACGATATCGAGAAAGTGGAGCGGGAGAAGCGCGCGGCCGAGGCAAAGGCCGAGGGGGTGCGGCATGCCTCCGTGCTGCGGTCGATGAGCGAGGGCTACGTGCTGACTGCGTACTTCTACAACCGGCTTGCCGTCTTCGAGCGTGAGCCGCAGAGTTTCAAGGAGACGATCGGCGAAATGGTGTACGGCATGGATGTGCCGTCGCAGTTGAGCAGCATAAAGAATGTTGAATTCGTGGAGCAGACCGATCCGGATGTGGTGCGGCGCACCACACGGCAGTTGCACGGATTGGACCTGGCCGAGTTGGAGCTGATCCGGGGGAATATTGACGGCGCGTCCAAGCTGGCACAGCAGGCCGTCGATCAGCACTCGGATGCGGCGCGGGCCAGTTTCATTCTGGCGCGCTGCGCGGTGCTGCATAACAATGTCTCCGATGCCCAGCACGACTTCGAGCAGACGGTAAGCCTCTCCAAAGACCCGCGGCTGCTGGCGTGGTCGCACATCTATCTTGGGAGGATTTACGACTTTCAGGATAATCGCGACAAAGCAGTTACGGAGTACCAGGCGGCGCTTAATGCACGTGATGGCCAGGTAGACACCAAAGAGGCTGCAGAGAGGGGGCTGAAGTCCGCATATGCACCGCCACCCGGAGCGCGCAAGAACAGCGCCGATAACGGGGAAGATGACGGAGCGGCTGGAGATGCTCAGGGCAGTGCGGGCCAGAGCGGGGGTATGCCGCCGAGGAGTTCGACCCCGCCAAAGGCGCCGCAGTAATCATTTCAGGGCTGCTAAGGCTGGCGCGAAGACCCGCTCGGTACGGCCGTTTCTCCCATCTTGCTCGAAGAACGGCCACGTCACTTCTGTCCGCCGGTCTACACTTTCCTTGAAGCGATTAGCGCTATGCCGGATTCGATGATCTAAGGTAAGGGAGAGGACATACAGCACCCGCCATGGGTCACGTTGCCATCGAAAAGCTGGAGACAGAGCTCCGGCACCGCTTCCGCCAGCCAGAGTTGCTCGTGCGCGCCGCAACGCACAGCTCCCTTGCATTTGAGCAGAATGCGGAGATCTCCGGCGAAGCCGAACCGTCTGCCCCCGAGGAGCCGCTAGCCGACAATGAGCAGCTCGAGTTCCTGGGCGATGCAGTACTGGGCCTGGTGGCGGCGGAGGTGCTGTACACACGCTTTCCAGAGTTAGAAGAGGGCGACCTGACGCGGATGCGGGCGACCTTGGTCAGCCGCAGACATATGGGGTTGGTGGCGGGGCGTCTGGAGCTGGGACAGTACCTGCGGCTCGGGCGCGGCGAGGAGCGCAGCGGCGGCCGCAAGAAAGCCGTGTTGCTGGCAAACGCTTTGGAGGCGGTGATAGCGGCGTTGTATCTCGATGGCGGCTTTGAAGCAGCACGGGCCTTCGTGCTCCGGACGGTGGTGGATCCCTTTATCGACGACCTGCGCAGCGAGTTGAAGCGCGGCCACGCGATGGGCGACCATAAGTCTGCATTGCAGGAGTTGCTGCAAGCGCGCAAGGCTGCGCCGCCCGAGTATGAAGTGACCTCCGAAAGCGGGCCCGATCATCGCAAACGCTTTGCGGTGGAAGTACGCGTGCACGGCAACGAGGAGATACCGGAGCTGACCGCCGCGGGTATGGGTAGCACAAAGAAGAAAGCGGAGCAGGAGGCGGCTCGCCACGCGTACACGCAACTTCAAGGCGGAAAGGAAGCAGCAGCGCAAAGGCTTGCTGCTCCAGAGGAACGTTCCCGTTGAGCATAGACCACGCTCATATCCCCGCTGCCCTCACGGTGGTTCCAGATGCGCTCGACGCGACGGTCGACGCGAGTCCCAGGGTCACGCTCCCTCCAGAGGTGCAGACGTACCATCGGGGCGGAGTACATCTGACATTCCCGCACCTCTTCCACACGGTGCGTTCGCTACTGATGACCATCGTTGTGGCTCTCTTTGCCCTTACATTTTTGCTGCAGCCCTTTCAGATCCCCTCCGAGAGCATGGAACGCACGCTGCTGGTCGGCGATTTCCTGCTGGTGAACAAGAGCCTGCTGGCTCCGCCTGGGGCCTGGGGATGGCTGCTGCCGTATCGGCAGCCAAGACGCGGAGACGTCGTGGTCTTTCACTTCCCTCTCGATCCTCAGGACCATGTAGTAAAACGGGTGATTGGGGCTTCGGGCGACCGGGTGCACCTGCACAACGGCGAGGTATACCTCGACGGACAGCCGCAACGCGAGCCGTACGCCGTCTACGAAAGCGCCTTCCCGGATGCCTATCGCGATCAGTTCCCTTCGCGCATGTACACCGATCCGGGTGTGGACACACACTGGTGGCTGGAGATGCGTCACGGGGTGGTAAATGGCGATGTGGTGGTGCCGCCGGCAGAGTACTTCGTGATGGGAGATAACCGGAATCACAGCCGCGATAGCCGGTACTGGGGCTTTGTGCCGCAACAGAACATCGTCGGGATGCCGTTTCTGGTGTACTTCTCCGTGCGCGAGCCGTCGGCCACCGATAACACACCGTTGCCGGATGATAGACTCGGCAGAAGCATGGGCAACAGGCTGGTCGATTTTGCGCGCTGGGACCGCGTGCTGCACGTTGTTCATTAGAGACGGTGCATCAAACGCGGGTCACCTTAGCCTCAGAAAGATCGCATTCTCAACGGATGGAAGAGCTCGAAACAAAGCCGGAAGTACCGACCAGGGCAGCCCCGAAATCAGGCCCCGGATTAGCGTCCGGATCAGCCAAGGAAAAAGGTGATGAGACAGCGGCCGAGTTCGTCGCTTCCATCTGCGCCGTGCTGGTGGTCGGGCTCTTCGTGCTCACTTTTGTCTTTCAGAACTTCGAGATTCCCTCTGGTTCGATGATCAAAACACTGCTCGTCGGGGACCACGTGCTGGTCGATCGCATCACATTGGCGCCTCCGGCACACTGGGCTCCGTTTGTGCACTACCGCAATGTGCAACGCGGGGACATCATCGTCTTCTACAAGCCAGGCGAGCCGGATCTCTTTCTAGTAAAGCGCGTGGTGGGCATACCGGGAGACCGACTGCACCTGCGCGACGGATACGTCTACCTGAACGGGCAACGGCAGGACGAGCCACAAGCGGCAAAGCCTAACTACGGTGATTACAATCCCTACCGCGACGACTTCCCTGCGATTCCCACGTCGCAGTCCAGCGGAGTCACTCCGGTGTGGAGCGATGAAATCGCGAGCCACATTCAAGGGGAGGATCTGGTAGTGCCGCCGGGCAAGTACTTCGCCATGGGCGACAACCGTCTGGTGAGTCTAGATAGCCGTTACTGGGGCTTTGTGCCGCGGCAGAACATCGTGGGCCGGCCGATGTTTGTGTACTGGTCGTTTATACAATCGGAGGACCAGTACGAGAAGCAGAGCCTGGGTGACCGGATCAGCTTTACCGTGCACATCATTCTGCACTTCTTCGATCAGACTCGGTGGCACAGAACGATGCACCTTATACGCTGAGCACCTCCCCTCGCGCATAGAGGATGCCAGACGGTGTAGAGATCCCGCATGGTGAGCAAGGATGAACGCCACGGACACCCCGCAACAGCAGACTCCGGCACAAGAAGCAGCGGAGCGTACCCAGCGAGGACGCCACTGGATTGCGGCTCTGGTTTTGCTGCTGCTGATCTCCGCCGCCGTTCTGCCCCCGCTGATCAACATCAACCGCTACCAGCGGCGCATTACGGCGAGCATATCGAATAGTTTGGGTCGGCCGGTTGAGTTGTCGAGCGTTCACCTGGTGCTGTTGCCGCGGCCTGGCTTCGAGATCTCAAACTTCGTGGTCGATGAGGGCCCGGGATTTGGCGCGGAGCCGATTCTACAGGCCTCCACGATGAAAGCAGCGGTGCGGCTACTCTCTCTTTGGCGGGGCAGGCTGGAGATCTCGCGTATCTCCTTAGAAGAACCTAGCTTGAATCTCGTGCGTAATCCGCAGGGCTACTGGAACTTTGCGTCCGTGCTTACGCAGGCCTCCCGCGTGCCCAGTGCGCCGACCAGCCAGCGTGTTCCCGGCCAGAGTCTTCGCTTTCCCTACATCGAGGCGTCGTCGGCGCGAATCAACTTCAAATATGGCGACGAGAAGAAGCCCTTTTCTCTCCTCAACGCCGACGTCGCGGTGTGGCTTGAGAATCCGAGCGAGTGGCGTGTGCGGTTTGAAGCGCAGCCGGTGCGAACGGACATGCACTTCTCTGCGGCGGATACGGGGATACTCCATGTAAGCGGCGCCATCCAGCGGGCGGGCGCAATGGGCTCGCTGCCCCTGAATATCGATGCCGAGTGGGACAAGGCGCCGCTGGGCCAGATCAGCCGATTGCTGGCCGGCGAGGACTACGGCTGGCGCGCAGACACGGACCTCCAAGCACACCTTGGAGGCACGCCGGACCGCCTGTTGCTGAAGGTGTCTGCACGTGCGACGGAGTTTCACCGTGTGGAGTTTACGACATCGCGCAACCTGCAACTTGCGGCGACATGCGAAGCCGCGTATGCCCATGCCGCGCATCGGCTGGATGGCATCCATTGCGTGGCGCCCGTTGGGAACGGCTCACTCAAGCTGACGGGCGAGATCGCACCAGGTACCGGCCGCGATGGTATGGAACCTGACCTTACGCTGGCTCTGCAACGGGTGCCTGCGGCAGCCGCCTTCGCCTTCCTACGGCACCTTCGCAGCAGCTTTTCGCCGGATGCTAGCGTCAGCGGCACGATCGACGGGCGGTATGAGTACAACGCACTGCGGACTGGTGGGCTTGCGCTCGGAGGCACGGCAACGTTGCGGGACCTTACGCTCACGTCACCCGCTCTTGCCGCACCGCTCTCGCTTCCTAAGGTAGAGCTGACGGCCAGCGGAACAGCGCGGCCATCCTCGGGCCTCGTGGTGATTCTGCAGCCGGTGACGGTCGCGCTGGGCGAAGAAAGACCGCTGTCGGTCAGCGGATTTTTCTCACACACCGGCTTCACTATGAACTTCTCTGGGGCAGCGGCGCTGGAGCGATTGCTGCCGCTCAGCCGCACCTTCGCGCTGCTGCCCTCTGCTACGCAGGGTTTAGTGCCCACGGGAAACGCAACTATGAATGTGACGCTTAGCGGGCCGTGGCTGATGCCGCTGGCGGATGTGGATCATCCAGCACTTCCCTCCGCCGCAAGCGGCAGCATTAGCCTGCGCGATGCGACCGTAGAGACAGCCTACCTGCGGCAGCCGCTCGTGATTAGCCGCGCGCAGGGCGCCATCACTGGCGACGCCGTCACCTGGAGCGGTGTGAGCGGGAGCTTTGGTTCCTTCGACTTTACAGGTGGCATGCGCATGCCGCTGCCCTGCGTTCCGGGTCGCTGCGTGCGCCAGTTCGATGTCGCAGCGACGGCACTGGATATCGCAACGCTCGAGGCGGCGCTACGCGGCCAAAGCGCCGACAGTGGCATGGTGCGCACACTGCTGAACGATGTAGAGCCGAGGACTCCGGAGTGGCCGCCCCTGGCGGGTACGGTGCGGGTCGGCAAACTGACGCTCGGGCCCCTTGTGGTAGCGAACGCAGCCGCATCGCTCAATATGAGCGGCGGCGTGCTGCAGGTGACCTCATTCCGTGGCCGTACGCTGGGCGGGACGCTCGCTTGCGACGGAAGCATGGTACTGGCAAATACACCCAATTATGTCGCAAACATTCAGCTCAACCGTGTAGATATCACAGGGCTTTCAGCGCTTGCCGGCGAGGCTTGGGGCTCAGGAATAGTGGATACGACAGCGAAGTTGACGCTTGCGGGATGGGACGTGGCAGCGTTGACACAATCGGCTGCTGGCACCCTTCAGTGGAACTGGAGCAATGGCGGGTGGCAGCAGGCAGAGGGTACACCTCTGCATCACTTCGACCGCTGGGCCGCCGACGGACGCCTGGACGCTGGCATCGTCACACTTCACCATAGCCTGATGACGAACGGAGGAGCGGAGCGGCCCGTGACTGGAACGATCTCGCTCGATCGCCAGCTTCATCTTGTTTTGCCGGGAACCGTGGATGGGGTTAATGTAACCGTGACAGGCTCTTTTGCTGATCCCGTGATCACTCTTCCGAACGCGGCCAATCCTGACGCGACTCCCTGACTATTGTTTGGTGTAATCCAGGGTCTTGCGATGAACGCTAGCCTCTACCTCCGGAACACTCCCGTCATTCACCTGCACCTCTGTCGGGTGGCCCTGGATGAGCACGCGATGAGTCACCTTGCCGCGAGCTGGAATTAGCAAGCGCTCTGTTTCCGTTGTGATTGCCGAGGTGACGGTGACGGGCACCTCGGCGGACGCGTATCCTTCATTTGACACCGTGACGGCGACGATATAGTTATCGGTGCCGCTTCCCTGGCTGGGGTAGACACCCTCAATGGAAAGGTCCGGCAGACCGCGATCGCGATAGACCCAATCGTTGAAGAACCAGTCTAGCTTCTTGTTGCTCGCTCCCTCCACTAGACCCTGAAAGTAGTTATTATTCGTGTCCTTGTGGGGATCGTAGGCACGCAGAGCAGCGGACAGTGCGGGTTTGCCGACGATCTCACGAAGCATCCAGAGGACATACGTCGCCTTGGTCCCATAGAAGATGGCGTCGTGCGCAGCGAGCAGGCTCTGGCCCGGGTCCGCATCGGGAGATGCCGGCTCGGCCAGCGCAAGCGCAGAGCGCCGGTTGTCGAGTTGGGCGATCGCGGCATCGCGGCCTTGCGTAGCTTCCGTCCAGAGACTCGCCATGAACTCCGCAACCCCTTGGTCGAGCCAGGGACGCGGCGAGACGAAGAAGGCATGCGTGAGCGCGTGGCTCATGGCATCCGCCAGCCGTCTGGGCTCGACACTCTGCAATCCGGTCAGTAGCAGTTGCCGCTCTTCTGCGGGTGCGTCTTCTGGGTTGGGGAGATCGAGTACGGTGAGGTCGGCTTTGGGACGAGCGCCTAGCCACTCGCGCATCTGCGGCGTGACGGTCGAGGATGCCGTCATGTAAGCGGATACAACATCGAGGTTGGGCTCGCGGGCAAAGATGTTGAGGTAGTTTCCGCTTCGCTCTGTGCGCGTCGCGATGAAGAGGCTGGGCGTCCCAAACCCAAGCGCAGTTTGGGGAAGGTTGCAGGCAACGATGGTAGGCAGGTCAGCCTCGGTGGAGGCCACAACCGTTCGCACCGGGACGACCACGCCGTTGGCGACCGTGATCGTGGGCGCGACGCCGTAGCTCTCTTCTGTAACAGACATGAATACATTTGCGGAACTCTGACGGAGTTTGAGCGCTCCAATCTCCGCAAACAGCTTGTCCCCATCTCCGAGCGCAACCGGCACGGAGGAGACGGGATACCAGACAACATTGCCGAAGCCACGCAAACCCGTGAATTCCGCAGAGATGCCGTCCCAATCGGAGCGTGCGGCCAGGTCGGGTGGCGTGCCGATCTTCACCAGGCGCTTGGCATTGGGTGCGATCTGGCCGCTGTAGACGACATCCAGCGTGAGCTCAGCCTGGGGTGCCAGAGGCGTGCCGAGCGTGACCAGTGCCTCGTTGAGCTCCCCCGTGTGATCGGCATCACTGTCGATGAGGTGATGCGCAAAGGTGGCTGACCTGTCGTGGATGCGGATCGATGACCAATCCAGCGTAGAGGAGAGTTGCAATGGTAGTCGCGTCAGCGAATGATCGCTGTCGTTGCGCACCGTCAGTTTGGCCCGCACCGCAATGCTGCCATCGCGCGGTGTGAGCCGAATGTCAAGCGAGTACGCGGTGAAGGTGAGGGCACGACGCTCGGCGTCGGTGACTTCGATTTTGAGGGCCTCGATCTGGGACTCGGGCGTCGTCTGCTTTAGGGTGCCAGGGGCTGAAGCATCGGGGGTGGCTGTGTCGGGGGTCGCTGTTTGGGCGCCGCGTTGAAGGATAACCGTCCCGTGGGGGTCCCCTGTACTCGCCGGAGGCGCCGGGGGTGCGGGCGGGGATTGCGCAAGACACCTACTGCAGAGGCAGAGAGCAGCTAGAGTTCGGAGTACCGCAGCTCTCCTCACGATGACCCGAGACCCTTCTGCTTCTTTGGCGTAACGGCGGGAGCGACTGCTGCGCTCGCCACAAAAGCTCCGGCTGCAAGTCGGCGCTGGCGATAGGCTTCGTAAAGCACCACGGCGCCGGCGGCTGAGACATTGAGCGAAGTCACTCGACCAGCCATGGGGATACGCAACAGGTGATCGCAGGTCCGGCGCACCAGGTCGTGGAGGCCGGAGCCCTCGCGGCCGAGCACCAGCATACAGCCGGGGGTGAAGTCGAAGTCGGTGTAGTCCGCCGACCCGCGCTCATCCAGTCCCACGCACCAGATGTTCTGCTCCTTGATCTGCTCCATGGCACGCACCAGGTTCACGACGCGAGCGATGCGCACGTGCTCGGCTGCACCGGCCGAGGCTTTCATAACCACCGGACTTAGAGGAGCGGAGCGGCGTTCAGGAAGAACGACGCCGGAGACGCCAGCCGCATCTGCGGTGCGGAGCAGAGCGCCAAGGTTTTGCGGGTCTTCCACTCCATCGAGCGCGAGCAGCAGGGGCGCTGCGACCGGCTCACGTAGCAGGTCGTCCAGATCGAGCAAGGCACGCGGACGAACAAAGGCGACGACACCTTGGTGGGCTGCGTTCCGTGCCAGAAGGGTAAGCTGTTCGCGAGACTCGGAGCGCAGACGGATGCCGGCCAGTTTGCAGCTCTCGGCTATCTTGGTGAGCCGCTGATCCTGCCGCTCCTTGGCGATGCAGACATGGTCGAAACGCCGGGTTCCGGAGCGGAGCGCCTCCTCAACCGGATGAACGCCATAGAGGATTTCCATCTTTTTCAGTGTATCCTTGCCATCCTTTCGAGACTGGCGGGATACTTATAAGAGGAAATTAGTGGCAAATAAGAGGAAATTAGTGGCAAACGCCCCCTCATGACTAAAGGAATTAAGCTCAAAAGTCTGACAACTTCGCGCGTCTTTGGCGGCCAGCCGGGCGTCCAACAGACGACTATGCTTGCCGCCTCACTCACGCTCGCCGGACATCCGCAGGCCGAGAATCTCCGCATCGCACACGGGCTGAAGCGCGGCGACAGTCTGCTGCTCGATCAGTTGATCGTGGAGTATCAGCACCGGCTGCTCCGTTACCTGCTCTACCTGACCAGCAATCGTGAGATGGCTGAGGATCTCTTTCAGGAGACCTGGATCCGCGTGCTGCAGCGCGGCAGTCAATACAACGGAAATGCGCGGTTTGACACCTGGCTGTTTACGATTGCGCGCAATCTGGTGATCGATCTGCGGCGGAAACGCACGATGGCCAGCCTGGAAGAGATGTGCGACGGTGGCGATGATGAGCGGCCATTCGAGGTAGCAGCCAACGACCCCACTCCTTTCGAGGTGTACCAGCTGCGCGAAAATACGGAGCGGGTGGCCGAGGCACTGCTGTCGCTCGAGCCTCTGCCGCGCGAGGTGCTGGTGCTGCGCTTTCACGACGAGCTCTCGCTGGAAGAGATCGCGGTGGTGACGCGTGCGCCGCTGTCGACGGTGAAGTCGCGACTTTATCGCGGCTTGGCTGCGCTAAAGCCGCGCATCCTTGCTTCGGAAAAGACGGCTTTAGAACAGACTGCTGCGGAAGTCGCGAGGGCAGGCGCATGAATCAGCACGCCGCTCATAATGGAGGTGAACACCAGGAGCTGCTCAGCGCCCTGGCAGGACACCATGCGCAGGCAGGGCTTGCCGTGGGAGAGCGCACCCGCCGCGCGGTGCGCAACTTTACTCTCGATCGCGAAGAGCGGCGGGAGACGACACGGCGTAACTTCGGTTTGGCTGCCTTTGCGGGACTTGGCCTGCTTATGCTGCTCGCCCCAGCCCTCTGGAGCAGTGTGGACGACTTCTTTGGGGGCGAGCACTTCGCCGATCTGCACACCCAGGTCACGCTGCTTCTCCTGGTGCTCTTCATGGCTGTGTTGGCTGCGCTTCTTGCAGGCTGGCATACGCAAAACGCTGAATCCCGGGAACGCGATCTCTGAATTGCGATCTTTGGCGCGAGGCTCCTCTGCCAGAGAAACTTTTCCCTCCCGCTCTAGCGTCTCTGACACAGCATTATGACGCATCAATCTCGAACGCGCGATGAAGCCCACAAATTCTCGGTGAGCGAAGAATTCAAACTGATTCCGCAGTGGTCCATTGCGCTCTCGGCACTGGCTTTCGTAGGCATGCAGTATCTCTACTGGGTGGTGCTGCCCCCCCACCGGCATCACCCGGGGCCGCCATTGGGCCTGCGGTTTTACTTTGCACTCTCCTGGAGCGCCCTGGCCGCACTGTATGTCCTAATGGTTGGCTATGTGAGCCGGGATGCGCCCCGGCGCAACATGAGTATGCGCTTCTGGATTATGGTGTGCCTGGTGATGCCTGGAGGCGTGGGGGCTGTGCTGTATTTTCTGTTGCGTCAACCGACTGTTTCGATCTGCCCGGCGTGTGCCACCCCCGTCTTAAGCGAATATCACTTCTGCCCGCAGTGCGCGTGCCAGATCTCGGCGGCGTGCGGCAACTGCTACCGCGGGGTACGGGTTACAGACCTGTTCTGCGTCCACTGCGGGCATGATCTGGCCACGGATAATACCCCGGCCCGGCTGCGGGCGCTACACTCCTGAAAGCTAGGGATCAGGGAATAGGGATACTGGCGCGCACGTTGACCGCTCTTTCCGGCGCTTCCTATACTTAGTTACCCATGGCGATTACGGCTCTTATCATCGACGACGAACAACTGGCGCGCGACGAGCTGAAGTATCTGCTGGAATCGGCCGGCGATGTAGAAGTGCTGGGGCAGGGCCGGAACGGAATCGAGGCCGTGACCCTGATCCGCTCGCTGGAGCCGGACGTTGTTTTCCTGGATGTGCAGATGCCGGGGCTGGATGGTTTCGCAGTCATAAAGAAGCTACTGGATGCCGGCGACCCGGAGCCGATGCCACAGATTGTTTTTGCTACGGCCTTTGACCAGTATGCTGTCCGCGCCTTTGACGTGAATGCGATCGACTACTTGTTGAAGCCCTTTGACCGCGCGCGTGTGCTGCAGGCGCTGCAGCGCGTTCGTTTGCGGCTGCATGAGACGGCCGAGGCCCCGGAGCCCAATGCTGCCGGGGGTTTGAACCCGGTTCTGCGCCGAGATTCGCGCCCCGACGCGCGATTAGACGCGCTAATTCGGCTAATGGAGCAGCAACAGCAAGGCACCACCCCGCGCGGACCGAGCAGCAAGATTGTGCTGCAGGCCGGGAGCCGTCTACTATTGGCCGACCAGAAGGACATCTGCTTTGCCGCCATCGATGAAGGAGTGATCTCGGTGGTGACGCCAACGATCGATGGACAGTCGAAGTGCCGTACGCTCGAAGAGTTGCTAGAGCTGCTGGACCCGGCGATGTTCTGGCGGCCCCACCGGTCGTTTGTGGTGAATATCAACCACATCAAAGAAGTGGTGCCGTGGTTTAAGTCCAGCTACCAGCTGCGCATGAGCGACAAGAAGGCGACGGAGATCCCGGTAAGCCGTGCCCAAACACGGCGCCTGCGTGAGCTGTTCAAGCTTTAGGAGCAGCCGCTAGCTCCTAGCCTCTAGTTTTTTTGGCTGGTGGCCCTTGTGCAACTTCTCTCCAATGTCTTTTTGGCTAAAATCCTCCCCATTAAATACTGGGTGGCCTCGGGCTCAATGAGGAACAGCAGATCCCTCCGCTGTGTTGACGCCTTCGACGCAACTCCGGTCGGGATGACAGCTTGTAGAGGTTAACGCCTACAAGCTAGGAGCTAGCGGCCAACCTCTACACCTGAGCGGCTGAAAGCCGCTCAGGTGTAGAGGTTGGCGAGCAGGCGGCGGACGACGCCGTAGCACTCACAGGCGGCGGTCTCCAGGCACTCCCGATCAAGGATGTGGACGCGACCGCGGTTGTACTCGATGAAGCCGCTTCGCTGCAGGGTTCCGGCGGCGATCGCGACCGTGGTCCGGCGAGCGCCCAGCATGTCGGCGAGGGACTCCTGCGTAATATTGATCATATGGGACTGCACCCGGTCCTGAACCATGAGCAGCCAGCGCGCGAGCCGTTCCTCGGCCTCATGCAGCCGGTTACAGGTGGCGAGTTGCTCCAGCATAAGGCTCTGCTCCTGAATGAATTTCAGCACTGCAGTGCGGAGCGGCTCGGACCTGAAGAACTCCTGCCGAAGTTCCTCAAACGGGGTCCTGAGTGCCGTGCCCTCCACCTGGATAAAGCACCGGCTGGGGACACTTGCCGGGCCGAGCAGGTGCAGACTTCCGGAGAATCCCTCCCGCCCGATAAGGCCGACCTCAGCGCTGCTACCCCCGGCTGTATAGGACACGACAGAAGCGACGCCCGAGGTCATGAAGTAGGCGTGTTTCGGAATTTCGTTTGGTTCATAGAGGACGGTTTGTTTGGGTAGCGCAATCGCCTCCATGCGCGACATGAGACCATTTCGAAGAGAGCTGGGGAGCGACCCGAGCAGAAAGTTCGACGTCTGACTAGGAGTAGCGGAAGACACGTGGTCCGTCCTTTGCGACAGTTAGCAAAGGACAAGCTCTCCAGTGCGGGAGCGGGGAACGTTGCCGTCTCTGAAGAGAGCGAGAGTAGAGTGATCAGCCCTACTTAACGGTATGCAGTCTAAATCATCGGGTCTGTCCGGTATCGGGCAGAGAGATCTCGACGAAGCGCTTACTGTCTAAGTATACGTCTTTGACACTCATGGGGTTGAACGGTGTCCGTTCAGCATCGAATTCTTTGTTGTGGTAGCGATAAACGGCTGCTCGAGACCAGGGAATGGATTCTTGAGAAGCACTTCGAGGTGATACCGGTAGACGGTCCCATTGCGACAGCCGCACTTCCGGATGGCCAGACGTTCGATCTTGTTGTGCTCTGCTACTCACTTTCGGGCAAAGCGTATGACGACGTGGTTGAGATCGCGCGCCGGCGGTGGCCCGGAGCGAAGATCCTGACACTCTGGACCGGTATCGCTGAGCCGCAACGGCCGGTTGCGGATGATTCATTCGACGCCTTCTTTGGTCCGCAGGCTTTTTTGTCCAAGATCAACGAGATGCTTGGTTTACGAACCGAGGCCCACGGTCGGCCGACTCCATTACCGTCACGCATGGCCAGTCAATACCTCCTGACTTCGACGCCCTCTTTCCGCATCTACTTCAAAATGAGGGGTGACCTGCAGCCGATTGCATACTAGTTCTCCCTTCTCTTGGAGGGTTCCCGTGGTTCCGCTGAGTCAAAAGTCTGTGGACGGCAGTGAAGACCGCCTTTGGACTATCGTGCAGCAGACTCCCGCGGCGATGGCCGTCACTGACCTTCAAGGCCAAATTCTGGAGGCCAACGCTGCGTTCTGCCGGATTCTCAACCGGACGCCGGAAGAGGCGAAGCGCGAGAGCATCCAGTCGCTCACCCACCCGGAAGACCTCCCACGCAATCAAGCCGAGCTGAATAAACTGGCTTCGGGCAAGAGCTCGTGTTTCGTAATTGAAAAGCGCTACCTTCGCCCGGATGGGAGCGAGGTCTGGGTGCGGAACTCTTGTTCTGCGTTGCACGACGGCGACGGTCGCCCAGTCCAGTTGGTCGTCGTGTCTGAGGACATCGCAGAGTGGCGCAAGGCTGAGGAAGCCCTGCGGGAGAGCCAGAGACTAGCAGCTGTCGGCCGCCTGGCGACGTCCATTGCGCATGAGATCAATAATCCGCTTGAGGTCATCACAAACCTGCTTTTTCTGATCCAAGAGGCGGAGAGCCCGAAGGAGATCCAGCGTTTCGCCGAGATGGCCCAGGAAGAGCTCGGGCGGGTGACGCGCATTGTGGTGCAGAGGCTCGGGTTCCATAAGGAACAGCCCTCACCGACGGCTACGGATATGGCTGCGCTCACGGATTCGATCTTGTTGTTGTATCAGGGCAAGCTGGCGCAGGCCGGGGTTCGCCTCCGCCTCCAAAAACAAGATTCACCCACCCTGGTTTGCTTTCCCGGCGAGATACGGCAGATGCTGGTGAACCTGATCGGCAACGCCGTCGACGCGATGGCTGGCGGGGGGAAGGCTCCGCATACAGGTGGGCCCGGCTATGGACTGGCGAAGCAGGCGCGCGGGGGTACGCATCACCGTAGCCGACACGGGCCACGGCATGACGCCCGAGACGCTGAAGCGCATCCACGAACCTTTTTTTACCACCAAAGGAGCCAAGGGCACTGGGCTTGGGTTGTGGGTGACGGCGGGAATTCTCCGTAAGCATCAGGGCCGCATGAGCGTTCGCAGCTGCCAGCGGCCAGGCGCAAGCGGCACGGTTTTCAGCCTTATCTTCCCTCATCCTGGAGCCGCGGATTCTGCTGTTCCAGACGCTGCTTAGACCGGTTTTCTGGTTGGTGTGGAGAGGAAAGCAGATCCCTCCGCTTCGTTCTCACTGTGCGAGAACTCCGGTCGGGATGACAGTATTTGTAGTTCTCGCTCCTGCGAAACGCAGGTTGGAATGACAGGGTGTGTGGACGGGTGGTGTGGTATCCCACCCTCCGCTTCGGCGCACCTCAGGTCAGGATGGGGCACCCTGCTTTCGTGGAAAATGCAGGTTCCTTCGGCTCCGCTCAGGGCAGGCTCTTCGACTTGCTTTCCACCCCAACGGGCAAAGACCGCCCGCGGGACCCCGGTGCGCTCGCTCAGGATGATAGTAGTTGCTAGAAGCTAGAGGCTGCTTTTAGTCGTAGCGCTCGAAGATGATCTGCTTGCGTTGCCAGCCTAGGGATTTCAGGCGCTCGCGATTGGCGGCGACCATCTCGTTGAGGCCGCAGATGTAGGCGTGCATGGCGAAATGCGCGGGGGCTTCGGCGGCGGGAGCTGGGGCTTCGGGTGAGAAGGAGGGGTGGGCGCGGACAATTGCTTCAACGTGCTCCTGCACGTAGCCGCGGGGGCCAGCCCAGCTTTCGTCTGGGCGGCTGAGCGTGGCGATGTAGCGGAAGTTCGGGTGGCGGGCGGCGATGCGCTCGAAGTAGTCGGCATAATAGAGCTCAGAGGGGTGGCGGGTGCCATAGACCAGCGTGATGACTTTGCCGCCGGTGCGGTCGGGCTGGGGTTCTTCGGGCTGGGATTCCTCGGGCCGGTCTTCTGGGAAGAGCTGTTCAACGAAGCCGCGCATCGGCGCGATGCCGGTACCGGTGGCGATCAGGATAGCGTCGGTGAGCGGGTGGCGAAGCAGGAACATGCCGTGCGGTCCGTGGAAGGGCACGGTCTGGCCGGGCTCGAGGTCGCAGAGCAGGTTGGAGAAGAAGCCGTTTTCGACGCGGTTGAGGCAGAGGTCGAAAGACCGGCCGCGGGGAGCAGAGGCGATGGAGTAGGCGCGGGTTTGGGATTTGCCCCGGCTATCTGTAACTACGGTTGAGATAAACTGCCCGGCCTCGAAGGGAAAGGCTTCGAGGCCGTCGACCGAGAACTCCAGGTGATAGCACTGGGTGCGTTCCGAGAGCAGGAGCTTGCGTTCGAGGCGGGCTGTGTGGAGGAGACGTTCCATCAAGGGTTAGGCTTTCCGGGGGCTTTCGGGCTAGATCATTTACTCTACCGTGACCGACTTGGCGAGGTTGCGGGGCTGGTCGACGTCGCAGCCGCGCCGCACCGCGATGTGGTAGGCGAGCAGTTGTAATGGCACGACTTCCAGGATGGGCAGGAGGAGTTCGGGGGCGGTTGGGATGTGGATGACGTGGTCGACGAGCTGGCGTATAGAGTCGTCGCCCTCGCTGGCGATGGCGATCACCTGGCCGGAGCGCGCGGTGACCTCTTGTATGTTAGACAGCGTCTTCTCGTAGCGGAGGACGGAGTCGGGATTGGCTGTGTCTTTGGTGGCGATGACGACGACGGGCAGGGTCTCGTCGATGAGGGCGTTGGGACCATGCTTCATCTCGCCGGCCGGGTAGCCCTCGGCGTGGATGTAGGAGATCTCCTTGAGCTTGAGCGCGCCTTCGAGCGCGATGGGGTAGTGAATGCCGCGACCGAGAAAGAGGAAGTCGCGCGCAGTGGAGTAGGGCTTGGCCAGCGCCTCGCATTTGCCGTCGCGGGCACGGAGGATCTCTTCGATCTTTCCGGGAATGCGGCTGAGCTCGTCGACCAGCGCGATGCTTTGCTCGCCGCTGATGGTGCCGCGGGTCTGGGCCATGTGCATGGCGAAGAGAAAGAGCGCGGTGAGCTGGGCGGTGAAGGCCTTGGTGGAGGCGACACCGATCTCCGGGCCAGCGTGGGTGTAGATGGTGCCGTCCGCCTCGCGAGCGACGGCCGCGCCGACGACGTTGCAGATGGCGATGGTCTTCGATCCCTTGAGAATCATCTCGCGCTGGGCAGCGAGGGTGTCGGCGGTCTCACCGGATTGGGTGATGAGCATGCCGAGGGCTTTTGGGTCGGCGATGGGATCGCGGTAGCGGTATTCGCTGGCGTAGTCAACATCGACCGGCATGCGCGCGAGGCGCTCGATCATGTACTTGCCAGCGAGGGCGGCGTGCCAGCTGGTGCCGCAGGCGGCGATGTTGATTTTGGAGGCGGCGCGGAATTCCGCTTCGCTGATCTTCATCTCGCCGAGGAAGACTTTGCCGGTTTCGAGCGAGATGCGGCCGAGGGTAGTGTCCCGGACGGAGCGCGGCTGCTCGAAGATCTCCTTGAGCATGAAATGCTTGTAGCCGCCCTTCTCCGCCTGGATGGGGTCCCACTGGATGCGGGTGATGGGGCGCTCGACCGGGTTGCCGTGAAAATCGGTGAGGGTGACGCCAGCCGGGGTGAGAATGGCGACGTCGCCGTCATTCAGAAAGTAAAGATTCCGGGTGTGGTGGAGGATGCCGGGGACGTCAGAGGCGACGAAGTACTCGCCCTCGCCGAGGCCAATGACGGTGGGCGGTCCCATGCGCGCGGCGACGATCTTGTCCGGCTCATCGGCGGAGATGACGCTGATGGCGAAGGCGCCGGTGAGGCGGCGGGCGGTGCGGCGGACGGCGTCTTCTAGGGGGAGCGTTTTACCAGAGTCGGCAGCGGATTTTATCTCCTGCTCGATGAGGTGCGCGATGACTTCTGTATCTGTCTCGGTGACGAATACGTGGCCCTCGGCGATCAGCTCCGCTTTGAGGGCGAGGTAGTTCTCGACGATGCCGTTGTGCACGACGACGATGCGGCCGGTGCAGTCGCGGTGAGGGTGGGCGTTCTCTTCCGTGGGGCGGCCGTGAGTGGCCCAGCGGGTGTGGCCGATGCCATAGGTGCCGTGGATGGGGTGCTCGCGGATCGCTTCTTCGAGGTTGCGGAGTTTGCCGGGGGCGCGGCGAAGTTCCAGGCCGGCGCCATTGCCGCCCACTGCGATGCCGGCAGAGTCATAGCCGCGGTATTCAAGACGGCGCAGACCTTCAAGAATGACAGGGACAACTTCTTTCCGTTTACCGACGTAGCCGACGATCCCGCACATGGCTTGATTGTAGCGGGCATACGGGGTGTGACGAAGTTAAATGGAGTTACGGAGGTGCGTAAGAGTGGGAGCAATTACCGCAGAGTACGCGAAGTACGCAAGGGCATATCGAAGGTTGCACCACAGAGAACACGGAGAAGGGCCAGCTCAACTTTTCTCAAAGTGCCGCTTCTAATCCCTGCTTCCTATTCTCCAGCTGCGTTACCGCGCTATCCTTGCTTCAAGATGAGAGACGCGGTCTGTGAGCTCAATGACTTTACCAGTGAGCAACTCCAGTCGCCCGTCGACCGCGCTGAAGCGGCCCTCCATCGCGTTAAAGCGGGCATCCATCGCGTTAAAACGTCCATCCATGCGGGACTCCAGGCTGTTGATTCGAGCGTCTAGCCTGCTAGCGTCTGAACGATTTATTAGGATGCCCACGAGCACCACAAGTGTAGGCAGACCAGCCGAGATAAACAGCTGCCAATTGTTCATCACGTAATTCCTCGCAGACTCTAAGATTCTAACCGATACGAAAACTCTTCGATGACAGGGTTGGTGAGGACATCACGGGCGATGCGCTCGACTTCGCTTTTGGCCTTCTCTTCATCGAGGGAGTCGGATAAGGTAAGGACAAAGTACTTGCCCTGGCGGACGTCCTCCACAGAGGCATACTGCATTTTCTTGAGTGCGCTTTGGATGGTTTGTCCCTGCGGGTCGAGGACCGTTCGTTTGAGCGTAACGTAGACATGAGCCTTCATCGTGGCAGATTATAACCCTTGAAGTGGTCTCATATAGGCTTGCGGCTTTGGTTTATGAGACTACTTGTTGGCCCGCGGCGGTATTGCGTATGACCCGGCGGATGGTATAGGAGCTATGGTTAATTATTTAGAACTACCGATCGGGGAGAAGACCCCAGAAGTTGTCGACGCGGTAATTGAGATTCCCCTCGAAGGCATTAACAAGTACGAGTACGACAAGAAGTTGCATGTCTTCCGGCTGGACCGGAACCTGTACTCGCCGGTGCACTACCCGGGAGACTACGGCTTTATCCCTTCGACGCTGAGCGAAGACGGTGACCCGCTGGACGTGCTGGTACTGGTGGACGCGGGCAGCTTCCCAGGCTGCGTGATGCAGGTGCGGCCGATCGGCGTGCTACTGATGCTCGATCAAGGGGTGCCGGACGAGAAGATTTTGGCGGTGGGCAAGAACAATCCGCGTTACACCGATGTGTGGAATTACTCCGAGGTGTACCCGCACATGCTGAAGGAGATTACGCACTTTTTCTCCATCTACAAGGACCTGGAGGGCAAGCGGGTGGAGATCAAGGGCTGGCGGGATGCGCATTTCGCCCGCGACAAGGTCACGGAGGCAGCCAACCGCTTTCTGGAAAACAAAGGTATGCCAGCGGTGCACCGGTAGGTTTTCGGGCTGAGGGCGGTGGAAGCAAGATTGGCGCTTCGCGCCAATTCTTAAATCCAAGATGAAGCAGGTCCCTTCGGCTGCTCTCAGGCAGGCTTTTCGACTCCACCGATCTCGCTGCTCGAGATGGGTTACGTTCAAGATGATAATTACTGCTTATGACTAGCAATTCCCCGCCGAGCCTGTATTCACTTCAGAGTGGGAGTTGTGAGTACTGACCTGCGCGTGGCCAGGCGCATCGCAGCATAGACGATCGCCCCTGCAGCGGCGATCAACGCGCCAAAGAGTAGCGTGGGAATCCCGGCCATCCTCTCCGTGTGCGAGATGGCGAGCGCGTAGACGATCAGTGAGGTGGGCACCACACCCAGCAGGGCGGCGACAGCTAATCCGCCGGGCACGCGAAATGGGCGCGCGAGGGCCGGCTCCCTGACGCGCAAGACCACCAATGCAATGAACTCCAGAACCAGGCTGCCGCCATAGAGCGTCAGGTCGATAGAGATGAGCCGCTCAAAGGTGAAGCCCAGCGCCAGAGCCCATCCGCAGGCGCAGAGCAGGATAGCAGCCCAGGGTACGCCCCAGCGATTGCGCGCAGCAAGCCACGCAGGAAGCAGACCGTCTTCAGCCAGCACAACCGGCAGCCGGGTGTAGGAGAGCATGAGCGCGTTGAACATGCCGAAGCCGTTGATCACTCCACCTGCGACGATGGCAAGGCCCAGCGCGGGCCCGGCGAGCGCGCGGCCTGCATCCACCCATGAGCCAGTGGAAAAGCTAGCCGGAGGAATGCCCGCGAGCGCCACGGCCGCGAGTGGAACGATGTAGCTGACCGCCACCACGGCAAGCGTACCCAGCATAGCGCGGGGGTAGTTGCGACGCGGCTGGTCGACCTCTCCGGCTACGGTTGAGGCATTGTCCCAACCCATGTAGTTCCACATGGCGACCAGGATGGCTGTGGAGAGGTCGGGCGTGGGCGCATGTGTGAACTGCGCGAACGAGAGATGCGCGTGCAGGGCGGCCCAGAGCCCAGCGGCGGTGAGCACGGCAAAAGGAAGCAGCAAGAGCAGCGAGAGCACGACCGAGCTTTTGCCGACAGCAGACGCACCGCGCAGGTTAAGACCAGCCGCAAGCACGATGACGACGAGCGACCAGAGCAAAGCGCGATGACCGGCGGTGAGCCCTGGTGCAAGCCGGCCCAGGTAGAGCACGGCCAGCGTGGGATAGATTGCCATGTCAAAGATGCTGGCCGCCAGCGAAAGCCACGCCTCAGCAAAGCCCCAAAAAGGGCCAAGCGCACGACGCACCCAGACGTAGAAGCCACCTTCCGCCGGGATGGCACTGGCGAGTTCGCCAATCATCAGCGCCGTGGGCAGACTCCAGAGAAAAGGCAGAAGCAGCAGGATGACAAGAGCGCGCAGGTAGCCTGCGCCGCCTAGGATGTCTTCAATGCCGTAGGGACCGCCCGAAACCATGAAGAAGGTAGCGGCGATGAGCGGTACCAGCTTGACCTTGCTCGTGCGCCCCTCAAGAGGGCTTGACGATGTGCAGACGGGCACTGACGGCATCCGGAGCGGAGGGGGCATTGCGAAGACTCTACCGGAAATGGCGGGGGTTGCAATCCCCTTCTGTGGACAGCCGGGTTCGGGCCGTTGTATTGGGAGAAGGTGTTGCGAGAAGAGCCGCAGCGAATGAACTGAGAGGATGGTCTATAATCCCCGAAGCGATGCCCATGCGCCCGCATGGAGTTTTGCAGCAGCGGAGAGTTGGCCGAGAGGCTGAAGGCGGCGGTTTGCTAAACCGTTATAGGGTCAAAAGCTCTATCGAGGGTTCGAATCCCTCACTCTCCGCCATGGAATCGATAGCTTACGAGTCTGCTTGGACAATTAAAGGACGATTTACTGAATCCTCGCCGATGCAATCACCGGTTGCCTGGAGCGCGAAGCGGAAGTTCTGAGTTGCTGCTGTTGATCAGTCTGGTGGAACTGCAGTCCACCAGTGTGCCGAGCTCCTTTAAGCGTTAGTCCAGGTCGCTGGGCTCCCAGCAGCTTCTTCCGGCATGACAAATAGATCCGTGGACGTAGTGTTCATCCGGACCGGCCTTGCCCATGGTCTTCAGGCACCAGTAGGTGGTGGTGGCGCCAGCGATCTCTTCGACCAGATCGGTGTCGGGGCCGTAGGCGCCGTAGGAAGACTTGCTGCGCAGACAGGCGCACTTTGCAGTGAGGGTTGCGGTGTTCATGCCATACCTCCGATTGCGCTTGGGTCGCGATCCATCTGTCCGGCTGCGAGCAGGATGGTGCGGTAAATTGCGGTCTGGAAGAGCTGGGTCTTGTAGCCGTTTTGCGAGAGTGGCGTGGCGCCGGCGACTGCTGCTTTCCCGGCTGCGCGCGCGAGTGGCTCGTCGATGGCCTTGCCGGCCAGGAGCGCCTCTGCTTTCGTGGCGCGAATCGGCGTGGGGGCCGCTACACCAAGCGCGATGCGGGCCTCGCGGCAGGTGTTCCCATCCATGCGCAGCAGAACGCCGGCATCCGCGAGCGGCCAGTCGAAGCTCTCCTTTTCGCCGTACTTCTGGTAGGCCGAGCGAGTGCCCTGCTGTGGCGCTGGAAGGAGAATGCCGGTGATGAGCTCGTCCGGCCGCACCGCGGTCTCGTTGATCAGATCCTTCTCGGGCGGGTTGTAGAACTCGCTCACGGGCACGGTGCGTTTGCCGTGCTTGGAGGTGAGCTCGACCGCAGCGTCGAAGGCGAGCAACGGCACAGCCGTAGACGACGGGTGCACCATGGCGCAGCTCTCGTTGTTCATGATGGCGTGATAGAGGTTTTCGCCCGAGTGTGCGTGGCACTCGTCGGAGCCGCCCTTCTTGCGGCAGTCGAAGTCGCTCGAGCGGAAGTACCAGCAGCGGGGGCGTTGCATCAGGTTGCCGCCCAGCGTTGCCATGTTGCGTACCTGCGGCGTCGCGGCGTGCCCAGCCGCATCAGAGAAGGCAGTGTAGCGTTCACGTATCTGTGGGTGTTGCGAAATCTCGACCAGGGTTACCAGCGGCCCGAGTCGCAGGCCGCCGTCCTTCTCCACGGCAACGCCACGCAATTCAGCGATGTTGCGGATATTGATCAGACGCGGCGGGGTGACGATGCCCTCTTTCATCAAGTCGAGCAGGTCGATGCCACCGGCTTTGACGGTGGCGCCATTGCCTAGGGAGTCAAGCGCCTGGCCTACTGTTGAGCAGTCTACGAGCGAGAAACGATTCATGCCTGCAGCTCCGTTTCCGTCTTGCCGAGTGCTGCAAGCACGTTTGCCGGGGTCATGGGAATGCGCCGCATGCGCACGCCCGTTGCGTTGTAAACAGCGTTGGCGACCGCTGCCGCGAGGGCGATAATACCAGCCGACTCACCAATGCCCGCAGCATCCGTCGAGCTCTGCGCGAGATAATTTTCGAGCAGAACGATCTCAATCTGCGGCACTTCGCGCGCTCCGAGGATCTTGTAGTTCTCGAGGTTCGCGTTGAGCATAAAGCCCTTGCTGGAATCCATGACCCGCTGCTCGAAGAGCGCATAGGAGATGCCCTGCAGGATGCCGCCGTTGATCTGGCTGATCACGCCTAGCGGGTTCATGGGGCGTCCACAGTCGTGGACGCCGAAGACTTTTTCGACGTGGACGCGGCCAGTCTCGGTGTCGACCGCAACCTCGACGTAGTCCACGCCACCGTAGGTGATCTTGGCCTTCTCGTAGTCTTCCGTGCGTGTGGCCCGGGCTGAGATTTCGCCGTTGGGCAGGCGGGAAGCCGCTTGCTTCAGCGTCCAGGAGCGAGCCGGGTTGGACTTGAGTACGACGCGGCCGCCCTGTACCGTGAGGTCGTCCGCGGCGACGCCCATGCCCGGCGCAATGGCCGCGAAGAGCTGCTGCTTGACCGCGTATGCGGCATTGCGGGCAGCCGGGGTAATGGAGCCGGTGGTGATGCTGCCTCCCGAGTCCGGGCCGATGGGAAAGCGCGTATCGCCGATGCGGATGGCAACCTGCTGCGGAGACACGCCGAACTCCTCCGCGACGCACTGCGCCAGCACTGTCTTGATGCCACTGCCGATATCCTGCACGGCCGAGAGCAGTTCGAGCGAACCATCGCTCGAGAGCCGCACCTCACACGAGGACTTCAAGTTGGTGAAACGGTACCAGACAGATTGTGAGAGGCCGATGCCGCACTTGACCGGCCCGGTGTCTGCGCCGGCCTTGCGACGATTTTTCCAATTGGTGCGCTCGAGAATGATCTGGCGCTCGACCTTGCGGGCCGGGCTGTCGTCGATCTTTTCGCGCAGGGCGAGCGGGTCCATCTTCAGCTTCTCCGCCAGTTCATCAATGGCCTGCTCCAGAGCGAAGCAGCCCTGGGGATGGCCCGGAGCGCGGAATGCCGCGCCCGGACCGGCATTGATGAAGACGTCGTACTCCTCGGTGAGGAGGTTGGGGCACTTGTACATATTCGCCGCTGGACCCCCGGTGCCAGCGCCGGTGCCTACGCCCGCGGTACCGTAGCTCACCAGCTGGATGGCGGTGAGCGTGCCGTCCTTCTTGGCGCCGATCTTGAGCTTCTGGTGGGAGTCGGGCCGGTTGGAAACGATGTGCTCCTGCTCGCGATCGAGCATAAGCCGGACCGGCGCGCCGGCTGCCTTCGAGAGCCGCGCGGCGACGATGCCATGGTTTCCAGCGCCAAACTTCGCGCCAAAGCCGCCCCCCATGTACTCGGTGATGACGCGAACCTGATTCTTGGGCAGCTTCAGCACTGCGGCCATCTCTTCTCGCACGCTGTTGGTGCCCTGCGTGGAGGCGTAGACCGTGAGCAGCTCCGGCTTCCAGTCAGCCACAACGCCGTGGGTTTCGAGCGCGCAGTGCGTCTGCACCTGGGTGTAGTACTCGCCCTCGACTGTGACATCGGCGTCGTGAAAGCCTTGCTGCACATCGCCCGTTTTCTTACGCGCAGGCCCGTGCACATTGCCGGTCTGCGGGACGTCCTTGGGTCCGCCGCCACCGCCGGCAGTGCTGCCCTGGTCGGCGGGACCGGGGTAGACCATCGGAGCACCCGGCTGCCGCGCAGCGCTGCGCTCCACTACAAAGGGGTGCTTATCGTACTGCACTTTGATCAGCGCGGCAGCCTCATCGGCGGCAGCTTGCGTGGTGGCGGCGACACCAGCGATAGGCTGGCCCGCATAGCGAACGACGGGATAGCGGGAGGACTCTTCCTTCGCCGGATCACGGAGTTGCGCGTTGCCGAGCACGTGCTGGATGACATAGACGGCGCGCACGCCGGGGTAGTGCTCGGCGGCGGTGGTGTCCACGGAGAGAATCCGCGCATGGGGCACCTCCGCGCCGCGGAGACGGGCGTAGAGCATGCCGGGAAGATGGACGTCGGCCGTGTAGTGGCCGGAGCCTGTGACCTTTTGATGGCCGTCATAGCGCGCCGTCGGCTTGCCGATGTATTGCAGGTCTGCATTGCGGGCAAGCGGCGGCGGTTCGTCGGCCGGGACTTGCCGCTCCACCTGCGTGAGCCCGAGCTGCGGGATGCCGTAGAGCAGGCTTTCGCTGCGCTTAGCGACCGGGGCTTTCGCGGACTGCCCAGCCTCATCCTGTTTGGCGGCTTCGCGTGTCGGCTTCGCTTCACCCTTGACGCCTTCGTTAAGCGACTTGGTTTTCTGCTGCGGCGCTTGTTCCACTGCTTCTTCCGTTTCCGGGGTCATGGCTATGCCTCCTGCTCGAGTTCGTGCAGCGGATTGACGAGGCTAGCGAGCTCGGTTTGACCGGAAGCTTCAAGCGTCGCCGCAAAGATCTTGGGATAGGTGCCGCAGCGGCACAGGTTACCGCTGACCGCCTGCTTTACGTCGTCGAGCGAGGGCTTGGGCTTGCGCTCGAGCAGCGCTGCGCAGGCCATCACCATGCCGGGCGTGCAGAAGCCGCACTGGAGGGCGTCGTGCTTGACGAAAGCGGCCTGAAGCGGGTGCAGTGTCTCGCCGTGCGCCATGCCTTCGATGGTCGTGATCTTGCGCGGACCCACGTCGACGGCAAGTGTCATGCAGGCCAGCGCTGGCGTCCCGTCCAACCAGACGGTGCAGGCCGAGCAGGAGCCGCGATCGCAGACCACCTTGGTACCGGTGAGGCCCACGACGTCGCGGAGAGTGTCCGCCAGGGTCATTCGCGGTTCGATGGCCACGGGATAGGCCTTGTTGTTGATGTGGAGGGTCACTGGGGTCGCGTCGGGCCCGAGCTCTTTGGCTTCGTGATCTTTGCGGGACTGCTCGCCCAGCGCTTGTATGTTGTCGAGTACCAGGGAGCCGGCGGCTGTCACACCTGCACCCTTCAGAAAGCCGCGTCTTGAAATGCCGTTTGCTGGGCCGGACATGATGCCTCCGCGTAAATCGCTAGACCGCGTTCACCCGAATGATATGCCAAAACTGGAGGAAGTTGAGCGGTGTCCGTTGTGTTTACATCAACAGCTTTGGCATTGAGCGATATCGGCTTCCGGCGCGCCACTTGCCACTCTCAGCCGCTATCTTGCACAAATGGCGGGATTCGGCAATACTTGATGGGTTGGGATGAGTGCGAGTGCCGGGTCCATTTATCCGCGCCTGTTTCCGGGTATGCCTTAGGAGAATGTCTCCTGCAGTGTCCAGACCACACTCCCCAAAAGCTATCGAGAAACGTAAATTGAAAGGAATTTGCCTGTGCTGATGATTCGTCTAGCGCGCTTTGGCGCGCGCAAGCAGCCTTACTACCGTGTTGTCGTCATCGAGAAAGACCGCGCTCGCAACGGACGTTCGATCGAGGTGGTTGGCACGTATAATCCACGCACCAACCCCGCTTCTATCACGCTGAAGCGTGACCGCGTCGATTACTGGACCAGCAAGGGCGCACAGCTCTCGGACCGGGTCGGCAAACTAGTCGCCCAGCACCAGGCGACGCCGGCGCCAATACCCTCAGCCTAGCTCACGCGCTCAAAGAGCACCCGGCTCACCTCCCCAATCCGCCTACTATTCCACCTAATCCGCCTACTATTCCACCTTTAGAGACGTTTTCGATGACAGAGGAAGAGAAGCTCACGGCGATTGAAGAGCTGATGACCGAGATCGCGAGGGCGCTGGTCGACAGCCCGGACGCTGTCTCAGTAGAAGCGGTCGAGAGCAACGAGAATGACGAGGATGAGGGCACTGTCCTAGAGATGCGCGTCGCTCCGGACGATGTGGGCAAAGTGATCGGCAAGCAGGGACGCACCGCCCGTTCGATGCGGACTTTGCTGAACGCCGTTGCGCTCAAGCACCACGCGCATTACACGCTCGACATTGTCGAAGATGAAGATAACTTAGACGATGAGGGCACGGGTGAGGAAGACGCACCACTTGCCTGATCTCGATGCGCGCAGGCGGCATCCGCGTGCCCTCTTCACTGCTCTGCACACCCATTATGAACACTGACGGCTATGTTCTGCTGGCTCGACTGGTGCGGCCTCAGGGTCGCCATGGCGAGTTGCTGGCGGAGATTCTGACAGACTTTCCCAGGCGCTTTGCAGAGCGCACGCATGTGTTCCTGCGCGGACCGGATGGTACGAAGGGGTCCCTGCGTCCCGCGGAGATTGAGCGGCACTGGCCCCACGGTGGGCGCGTGGTGCTCAAGTTCAAAGGCATCGACTCCATCAACGACGCGGAGACGCTGCGCGGGCTCGACGTCACAATTCCAGCCGAAGAGCGCACGCCACTCGAAGAGGACGCGGTCTACATCGGCGACCTGATGGGCTGCCACCTGATCGACGTCGCCTCCGGGAGTGAAATTGACCTGGGAGAGATCACGGCTGTCTATCGGCAGACGGTGACGGCAGATATTCTGCAGGTGACCACGACGGCAGGGAAAGAGCTGCTTATTCCCTTTGCGAAGGCATACCTGCAGCGGGTGAACCTGCCCGCGCGGCAGGTAGTGATGTCTCTTCCCGAGGGTCTGGTGTCAATCAACACACCAGACTTCAATGCACCAGACCCGGACGCTGAGCAGGCGGCAGGGCACCCGCACAACACTATCACTCCAGAACCAGCCTGATGAGCCCCACTCCACCTCATGCGCTTTGACATCATCACGATCTTTCCCGGGCTCTTTGCCGGCATCTTCGATCACGGAGTGCTGCGGCGCGCGCGGGCTAATGGGCTGGTGGACGTCACGCTTCATGACCTGCGGGAGTTTACGCACGACCGGCATCGCACGGTCGATGACCGGCCCTTTGGCGGGGGCGAGGGCATGGTGCTGAAGCCTGAGCCGCTGGCCGAGGCTCTGGAGTCGTTGGACGTTGGGGGAAAATTCCAGCGAAGCAGAACGCACACCAGCGTGGTGCTACTCTCGGCGCAAGGAGCCAGGTTTACGCAGGCCGTCGCGCGTGAGTTGGCGCAGCTGGAGCAAGTGGTGCTGATCTGTGGCCGCTACGAGGGCGTGGACGAGCGCGTGAATGAACTCTTCTGCGACCGCGAGCTATCGATCGGTGATTATGTGCTCTCGGGTGGTGAGTTGGCGGCGGCGGTAGTTGTGGACGTGACGATGCGGCTGCTGCCGGGGGTTCTAGGCAATGAGGCATCGTCAGAGTTTGAGAGCTTCGGACCAGCCGATGCAGGCGTCGTAAGCGCGGAAGATAGCGGATTGCCCCGATCCGCACCCAGGTCGACGCACGGAGCAGGCGGGCTGCTAGACTACCCGCATTACACGCGCCCACCGGAGTTTCGCGGACTAGCCGTTCCCGAGGTGCTGAGTAGCGGCGACCACGCGGCGATCCGGCAGTGGCGGCGGGAAAGAGCGATCGAGAAAACCTTTAAGAACCGGCCAGACCTGCTCGAAAGCGCCGAGCTGAGTAAGGCGGACCGGATTTTTCTGAAAAAGCTATTAGCCTCCAAAGCATTCCCCTCGTTGGTGTAGAAGACAGCAGATCCCTCCTCTGCGTTGACGCCTGCGGCGATAAACTCCGGTCGGGATGACAGTTCCTATGGGGCTACTCGAGTCAAGCTTGGAGCTAGCGGCTAGACGCTGCCATTCCGTGTACACTAGAAGTTCTGAATCAACAGCCAGGAAGTGCCATGTCTATTCATCCAGTTATGCAGCGCCTCGCCGATAAGCTCCAGCGTACGGACCTTCCGGATTTCGTGCCCGGCGACACGATCCGTGTGCAAGTGAAGATTAAAGAGGGTGAGAAAGAACGCCTCCAGGCGTTTGAAGGTCTCGTGATTGCGCGTAAAAACGGGCCGCAAGGCACCTTTACCGTGCGCAAGATGAGCTTTGGCCAGGGTGTCGAGCGCATCTTCCCTTTCAACTCAAAGGTAGTCGACAAGATCGAGAAGGTCCGGTCGGCTCGTGTGCGCCGTGCGAAGCTCTTTTACCTGCGCGGTCTGCGCGGTAAGGCGGCGCGTCTCAAAGAAATCGATCGCCGGTAAGAAACTCACCCGACGTTTCTGCAAAAGCCCCGCGGCGAAGTTGCCCGGGGCTTTTACTGTGTACGGAGGAATGTCGTGCGCACGTACGATCCCACTCCATTCGCAGTACACTCTCGAATAGCACATGAGCAGCGCGAAGATCATCAGCGAACGGGAGATGCAGGAGCTTGATACCGAAGCTCTAGAGTATGCGTCGCCTGACGCTTGCGAGGGCAGCCCGCGTGAGCTCTCCCCATCCGCCCGCAAGATGCGCATGCTCCGGACACTGATCTGCGGCAGCCGCTTTGAGCGCGCCGCGCGAGCAGCTGGGGCGGAGAGAATCGCGGGTGTGGACGAGGTAGGACGCGGCGCGCTCTTCGGTCCGGTCGTCGCCGCAGCCGTTATCTTGCCAGTGGATTGCCGCATCCGCGGCCTGCGCGATTCCAAGCAGCTGGAGCCAGCGGATCGCGAACGGCTGGCGAAGATTGTGGAGAAAAAGGCAGTTGCCATCGCGATCGAAGAGGTGGACGCCGAAACCATCGATCGGATCAATATCTATCAGGCTTCCAAGCGCGCGATGATGGCCGCGGTGGTCCGCCTGGCGCCGGCGCCGGACCATCTGCTGATCGACGCGCTCCGGCTGGATCTGGAATGCAAGCAGACCAGCATCATCTACGGCGACTCGCTTAGCATCTCGATTGCGGCAGCTTCCGTGGTGGCGAAGGTCTATCGCGACCGGCGAATGTGCGAGTACCACGAGAGCTATCCGCAATACGGGCTGCGTTCGCACAAGGGCTACAGCACCCCGGAACACAAACGCGCCCTCTCCGAACACGGGCCTAGTCCCCTGCACCGCTTCAGTTTTCGCCCGGTCGCGCAGCGCTCTCTGCCCTGGGATTACCCGGCGCCCTGCTGAAGATTCGGCTTCACCTTACCCTCAGGAACAACCAAGGAGATAGTGTGGCTTTGCGGCTGATGTGTATCACGGCACACCCGGATGACGAGAGCGGCGGCTTTGGGGGAGCTTTGCTGCTGGCGAAGGCGCAGGGCGTGGAGAGTACGGTGATCTGCCTGACAGAAGGACGCGCTGCCTCCAACCGGGGCACGACCAAGACGGCTGACGAGCTGGCCGAGGCGCGCAAGCAGGAGTTTGCGGTCTCCTGCGAAATCCTGGAGGTGACGCATGCGGAGGTCTGGAAGTATCCGGATGGCGAATTATGGAACACACCCGTGTACGACATCGCCAAGAAACTGGTGACCTCGATGCGCCAGATCCGGCCGCACGTGGTGTTGACCTTTGGCGGGGACGGCGGCCCGAACATGCATCGGGATCACCTGATGGCGGGCGTCTTTGCCACAGCAGCATTTCACTGGAGCGGCCGCAGCTACTTTGAGCCGAAGGAGCAGGAGGCGGGGCTGACGCTCTGGGCGCCGCAAAAGCTCTACTACTCGTCGACCAGCTTCAATGTAACCAAGTTCACCGAAGAGGCCGCTGTAGCGCCGAAGACACCAGCGTCGCTGGTGCTACAGCTAGGTGAGCTGAAGGCGACCAAGCGCCGGGCGCTCGAAGCGCACGGCACGCAGGTGGTAATGGACCGCGCTGCGGAGGTCTTCGAGAAGTACGGCCACGAAGAACGCTACCTTCTGGTGGCGGCGCGCAAGCCGGAGCTCTTTGGCCGGGAGGCAGGCCTCTTCGATGGCATTGACGAAGACGCATAGGTTTGGAGTGCAGTCCAGGCAGAGGCTTACTCTGGTATCCGCCGTCTAACTGCTTGTATGCGCAATCGAAGCACCTCCGCCGTTGTTCTGCTCTTCGCTCTCTGGACAGCTACTTCGCTGCCCTTTACTTACGGGCAAGCGGCTGGCGCGCAAGCTGCGGACACTGGCTCCGTCTACGGGCATGTCTTTTGCGCGGACACGCAGAAACCCGCGCGTTTCGCGACGGTCCGGCTGATTGCCGGTGCAGCCTCAGGAGATAGCAGCAGCCTGGGGAGAATCCTGGGTGGCGGCTCGATGGCGACCACCACGGCAGACGGCAGCTTTGAGATCACCGGAGTCTCGCCAGGTGAGTACTACGTGGACGCGACCTTGAACGGCTATGTGCAGCCGATGCGCGGCATCCGTATGGATGATCTGGCCCTGTTGTCAACAGGGGACCAGGAGAAGCTCCTGGGGCAGGTGACACACGTGACCGTGCTGCCAAATCAGGCGGTCACAGCCCAGGTGACTTTGTATCGCGGCGGGGTGCTGAGCGGAGTCGTCTCCTACGACGACGGGAGCGCGGCGCCGGGTGTCTTTGTGCTGGCGCAGGTCGCCGCGGCTGACGCTTCAACGAGCGGCGCCTCCGTTGCACCCGGGACGGTGGCACAAACGACGGCGACCACGGGCCGGCCGCGGCGGTTTAGCAACTCGGCGCAGACTGACGACCGGGGACAGTTCCGCATCTCCGGACTTCCCGACGGAGTGTACACGGTGGAGGCCTGGCCGCGAACCTTGTTTCCGATTTTCCTAGGCAACACGGTGCAGCGCTCCGCCGCCAAAAAAGTGGAGGTTCGTGGAGGCGATGAGCACACGGGACTGGATGTGCAGGTGCCGGTTGCGGGACTGCATCGGGTGACCGGTTCGGTGGTGGCACATCGGGATGGGCACGGGCTCCCGAGGGCATCTGTGGAGTTGCGGCTGGCAGATGAGAGCAGTGGCCCTGGACTGAACGCGCTGACGGCAGCCGATGGAAGCTTCGCCTTTAATGCAGTACCGGATGGCAAATACATGGCCAGCGTCAGCGGTTATAGCGATAGGGGAGCCAGTGGGGCCAGCCAGTACAGCGGAGCCTCGGTGGCGGTCGAGGTCAGCGGCGGCGATGCCGGGGCAGTGATGATCAGCCTGCCTGCTGCTTTGGGCAACGTCGCCGAGTAAGGCGGGTGTGGTCTGCCGTATCTGGATTCATCTCACTGGATTTACCGCACCTGAAACTCCGGTGATCCCAGAATTAAGGCGGTCATGGTGTCGAGCGTCACTCCGGGGTCGGCAGCGGGAGTGGTTTGCTGCGCTGCCAGTTGTTGGCGGATCACGGCGTCCGTCTTGGGTGAGAGTGTGCCGCCAGTGAGGATCTGCTGGAGTAAATTGAGGGCCTCGTCCTCTCCCAGCTCTGGTTGCGGAGCGACCGAAGCCAAGGCGGGAGAGCTCTGAGAGAGGGCAACGGTGCGGGCGACACTCGCCTGTGGGGTGGGTTGAGACGGTCCGGCGACAACTCCCCGGGAGAGCAGGCCAGCAGCTAGCAGGCGCGGTGCGTCGAAATGAATGTTGGCGAAGTGGCTGTTCGCCAGCTGCAGCGAGAAGTTCAGCCGGTCCACCAGCGCGGCCGAGTTCATCCAATGGTCCGCGGTCATTGGGTAGCCGGTGGGCGGCTGCATGCCATAGAGTGGCTCGCCCATCCGGTTCAGCAGGCCAACGACCGCGCCGGGGTTGGAGGGATCGGTCCCGGTCGCGCGGAAGGCCGAGGCAACGAACTCAAGCGGCGTCTTGATCTTGTTGCGATAGTTCGCGCGCGCGTTGAACTCCGGCGAGTGCACCATGATGCGCAGCACCTGCCGGATGTCGCCATCGGATGCGAGAAAGGTCTGTGCCATGCGGTCGACGAGCGCGGATGGCGGATCGTCGGCAACGAAGCGCTGCGCCAATTTGTAACTGATGAAGTGCGCTGTCTGGGGCCGGGAGGCAAGGTATGCCAGCGCCTGTTCGCCCTCCGCAAGTCCGTTCTCATGGACCGTCTGTCCGAACCACTGCTTGGCGCCCGGCTCGTGCCGGCGCGGATCAAAGACGAAGCCGCCACCGTCGTCCGGACGATCGATGGTCCAGCCGGTCAGGATCTTCGAGAGCGCGGTCACGTCTCCCTGGGTGTAGCCGCCGTTCACGCCGACGGTGTGCAGCTCCATCACCTCGCGGCCATAGTTTTCGTTCAGGCCGCGCTGGCCCCCCTTGGCGCTGATCTTGACACGGTTCTGGGCCCGGTTCGCGGCTATGTTTGCGGCCAGGGAGTCCGGCCCGATGCTCTGCCAGTTGTCGAGGTAGACGAGCATGGCCGGGTGTTGCGCGGTGGCCAGCAGCAGGTCGCGAAACTTGCCCAGAGCGTGTGGGCGAATCGCGTCGCGTTCATAGCTTGCGGTGTAGTAGGTGTCCTGGTTTTTGCGCAGGAAGACGTTGAAGTGATTGAACCAGAAGTCGGTCATCACCTCCTCCAGCTGCCGTTCGCTGAGGACCGCGCGCAGCACCTTGGCCTGCTGCAGCTCGTTTGCAACTGCGCCTGTTGCATTCGGGCCGCCGCCCATCTCGTTGAAGAGATCGCGCTCGCGTGGCGTGAAGTCGTTAAGGAGCGTGGACCGCTGCGGCTCGGCCAGGCCAGCCGTGAGAGTAATGCGGTCCTCGACCGGCAGCTTCATGATGGCGGCCATGCGGTCGGTCTTGGGCAGCTCGAAGATGGGAGCGACCAGGCGCCCGGCGGCAGCGGCATCCCGCTTCTTTCCGGCTTTCATCTCAGCATCGGTGGGCTCTGCCGCTGATGGGGTCTTAGGGGGCTGTCCAGTTGCGGACTGAGCTGCTGCGGGCTGGATGGGTGCCATCGCCGACGTGCTCCCCGCCGCGGTACTCTTGTCCTGCTTCTGCTTGTCGTCGTACTTGGTGATCAACGTCTGATACAGGCCGGCAAGCAGCGGATCGGCCGGTATGGGGCGCTTGCCCGCCGCAACCTGACGGATATCCTGGACCGATGGGAAATTGTAGAGGAGTTGGTCGGTCGGGAGAGCCAGGGCTGGGTACTGGGCCAGCCGCTGGTTAAGCGCCACATCGTCGATCTTCTCCGGGGAGAGCTGCCGTTCAAACCACGCGTCCGGGCCGCCCATGGCGCGGACGGCCGCGAGATCGCCGGGACGGGGGCCAAAGGTGAAGCGGTTCAGCATCTGCTCGGCGCGCTCGTCTTCCGTGAGTGGCGGGAGGTGGGTGGGCGCGGAAGCATGCGCGGCGGGAGACTTGCGGGAGATGTGCCTGGTGGTCTGGGCTCCGGTGGTCTGGCCTCCGGTGGTTTGGGCCGAGCCGGGCAGTGTGGCCGCGGCCGTCGCGAGCAGCACACAGGCTGAGAGCACGAGCGATGACTTGCGCATAAAAAGAAAGACCTCTACCTGCACCGTTAAACCGTCTTTGGGCCCGGATGTTGCGGTCAGGCCAGGATTACGTTGCGGCCAGCCGGGCCTGACGGCGGCGCGCATCGTAGGCGGTCCAGGCCGGGCGGGCGAGGAGCAGGAGAGCCAGAATCACGGTGATGGTGAGCGGGGTGCGGACGCCTGCTTTGACGATCCACCAGTAGTGAACCACTCCGCCGATCGCGGCCAGGTACACCAGCCGGTGCAGGGCCTGCCAGCGCTTGCCGCCCAGCTTGCGAATCGTCCATTTGGTCGAGGTGAGCGCAAGCGGCAGGAGCAGCAACCATGCCGTGAAGCCGACGATAATATATCGCCGTTTGGTCAGGTCGTCGACGATCGTCGGCCAGTCGAGGTCGGCATAGAGCTTGAGATAAACGAACAGGTGCAGCGTGGCATAGAAAAAAGCATAGAGCCCCAGCAGGCGGCGAAAACGGACAAGGAAGGAGAGCTTCGACCAGAGCCGGCGCACGGGTGTGATGGCCAGCGAGATGACCAGGATATGTAGGGCTGTGAAGCCGGTCGAGTGCGCGATGGTGGCGGTGGGGTCGGGCCCGAGATTGTCTGCGCGAAAGTAGTAGACCAGCAGCGCAAGCGGGATAAGGCACGCGATGTGGATCAGAACCTTAAGTGTGACGACTGCGCGATTTGGCATACGTGGGTCTTAGAGCGTTTGGGGCGCATTAAGAAAGCTACTGTTGGCTCGGCTCGGCTGATTTGCGCTCCAAGGCTTCGATACGTGCCGTAAGGCCAATCTGCGTCTCGATCCGCGCAAAGCCCTCCTTCATCTCCGCACGAAGATCACGAGAATCTGAGCGCATTTCCCCAATGGCTTCGCGAAATTCTGAACGCAAGGTCTTGATGCTTTCATCCACGGCACCCATGCGTGCCTTTAGCTCACGCATCTCCGGGGCTAGAAAGTCCTGGAGTATCCTGCGTAGATCTTCAACGTTGCCCAAGACCCGCTCCTTCGTAGCCAACTTCAACATGCATGAGTGTACATCGGGCCCACGCCCAAAAACATGGATCGAAGGTGTGACGTGGAGGAACTCAGCCCTAGTAGTACTTCTTAAGATCCATCCCCTTATACAGGCCAGCGACCTGATCGCCGTAGCCGTTGAACATGAGCGTGGGCTGCCGCTGGTGAAAGAGCGATGCGCCTATGACGCGTTCACTCCGCTGGGTCCAGCGCGGATGATCCACCTCAGGGTTCACGTTGGAGTAGAAGCCGTATTCACTGGACGCCATCAGGTTCCAGGTGGTCTGCGGCTGCTCGTCGGTAAAGTGGACTCGCACGATGGATTTGGCCGACTTGAAGCCATACTTCCAGGGAACGATGATGCGGACGGGGGCTCCGTCCTGATTGGGCAGCACCTCGCCGTAGAGGCCAAAGGTGAGCAGCGTGAGCGGGTGCATCGCTTCGTCCATGCGCAGGCCTTCGGAGTAGGGCAGCTGCATGCCGGCGGAGCCCATCTCGGGCATCTGCTTGGGGTCGGCGAGTGAGAGGAACTGGACATATTTGGCGCTGGGGAGCGGGTCACAGTACTTGATGAACTCGGAGAGCGAGTAGCCGGCCCACGGAATGACCATGCTCCAGGCTTCCACGCAGCGGAAGCGATAGACGCGCTCTTCGATGGGGCGGTACCGGAGCATGGAGTCGATGTCTGCCGTCTTCTTTTTCTTCACTAGGCCGGTGATCTCGACGGTCCAGGGCCGCGTCTTCAGCCTGCCCGCGTTGCGGGCCGGGTCGCCCTTATCCGTGCCGAACTCGTAGTAGTTGTTGTAGTGGGTAATGTCCTGGAACGAGGTTGGTGTCAGACCCGTGGTCGACAGCGGACTCTTGATAATATTCAACTTCTCGGCCGCGTGCACCCCCTGCGCTGGGGCAGCAATGCTCGCCAGCTTGTCCGCGCCCAGGGCAACGGCGCCTACCGCGGCTGCACCGGCAAGAAACGTGCGGCGGTTTAGGAATGCCGACTTCGGCGTGATCTCGGAAGAGGGAATGTCGGAAGGCTTGCGTATCAGCATAAGTGGTGTGTTCCCTCATGTGTCCTTACGTTTAGACGGATGCAAGGGACTCTACTTACAGTACGCGCCGGAAGGCTCAGGCGGATGGACGTTAAGCGACACGGGAGGGCCAAAACTCTCGGGGCGGCCAAAATCGTAGTGGCATCAACAACCACGCAGAGCCACTTCCCTTCCAACACACTGTTAGCAAACGAGATCAGGACGGAAAGGGTCACAAGCATGGAAGAGACACAGGATCGGACCACTGGAGAGGTCGCGCCATATGACCAGTCGAGAATGCGGGAGGCATCGGAGATGCTGCTATACGCGCGCCGGACGCTGACGCCGATCCGCGAGCTCCCGCCGCAGTTGCGGCCGGGCACACTGGAGGAGGCCTATCGCCTGCAGGACGACATGCTGCTCTCGCTGGGAGAGGTAGCCGGCTGGAAGGTGGGCGTATCGGCGCCCGGTGCAACGCCGCTCTTCGCGCCCATGGTGGAGAACACTGTGATGTCCAGCGGAACGACGGTAGCCAACAAGTTCCGGCGGCTGCGCGGCGTCGAAGCGGAGATAGCGTTCCTGATGGGAGACGATCTGCCGCCGCGCGGAAGGCCCTACTCGCGCGAGGAGGTGATCGCAGCGATTGCAAGCTGCCATCCGGCGATCGAGCTGCTCGAATCGGCCTTCTTCGTACCGGAGACCGTCGACCAGCTGTCGATGATCGGCGATCTGCAAATCCATGGCGGCTTTGTCTACGGGGAGGCAGTTCCGGGATGGCAGGACTTCGACTTCGCGCAAGAGAGTGTGTCGCTTGATGTGAATGGGACACAGGCCGTCAGCAACGGATCGAATATTGCGGGCGGCGACCTGATCGGGCTGGTGGTATGGCTGGCGAACAACGCGCAGCACCGGACGGGTGGGCTGGAGGGCGGCCAATGGATTACCACCGGCAGCTGGACCGGCAAGACCTATCTGAAGCAGGGCGACACGGCCGAGGCTAGCTTCGGCAAATTCGGCATCGTGGTAGTGCATTTCGAGTAGCAGCTAAGCTTGCGAACGGAAGGGCCACTCGCGGCGCTGATAGGCGCGCACCGTATAGATGACCGTCCCGGAGAGCGCCACGGCCGCAGCGGCCCATAGCTCGTGAACTGCGCCGGGCCGCGAGATCAGCACGAAGAGGAAGCCGGCGCAGGCGAGCAGAGCTGGCAGAGGATAGAGCCACATCCGGAAGGGGCGGGGCAGGCCGGGACATCTGCGCCGCAATACTATGACGCCGACCTGCTGCAACATGAATTGCAGGACGATACGGATCGCGACGAGCGACTGGATCACGGTCTTGAGATCGAACAAGCAGCAGAGGCAGGCGATACCGCCCAGAAACACCAGCGAGCGCGCGGGAAAGCCGCCAGTCGGGTGCAGTTTCCCAAACGCGCGGAAGTAGTTCCCCTCCAAAGCCGCCGCGTATGGCACCCGCGACCCACCCAGCAGCAGGGAAAAGAGCGAGCCAAAGGCGGTCCAGATCACCAGCCACGCGACGATGCGGCCGGCGACGGTACCCAACGTGCGCTCGACCAGCACCGCCACTACCGCATAGCGGCTGGCCGTCGATTGCGTTCCCAGAAATTCATGCCATGGGATGACGCCCAGCACACTAATGTTCATCAGCAGGTAGAGCACGGCGATGATGGCGATTGAAAGCAGCACCGCGCGCGGGATCACGCGCCCGGGATCGCGGACCTCCGAGCCGAGAAAGCAGATGTTGTAGTAGCCCCAGTAGTCGTACGTCGCAATCAGCATCGCAGCACCGAGCCCCCCGAACCAGCTGCCCGAGAGATGAAAGGCTCCCGGAGGAAAGCTGAAGGCCAGCGCGGGATGGAAGTGCGTGAGCCCGGCCACGATGACGATCCCCAGCGTGAGCATGACGCCGGCCCACAGTACCCAGGCCAGCCGCTCCACCGCGCGGAGATGGCGATACAGGAGCGCGGTAACTGCGACGCAGACCAGTACGGCCAAGAGCGTGGTGTAGCGCAGATGAACGGCTATGAATGCGGAGCGAATGCCCGCAATTCCACTATGCGCCTCTACAACAGGCGCGTTGAGTCTCGGATATAGAAACGACGCGTACTGCGCCAGGCCAATGGCGCCCGAGGCCATTACCAGTGGCGCACTGAAGGAAAACTGCCACACATACAGGAACGAGAGGAACCGCCCCGCGCCTTCCCGGCCGTAGATCTCGCGAAGAAAGGCATATGAGCCTCCGGCCTCCGGCAGCGCCGCTCCCAACTCTGCCCAGACCAGGCCATCGCACACGGCGAGCAGCGCGCCCAGTATCCAGCCCAGCATGGCTTGCGGCCCACCCATCGCGCCGACGATGAGCGGCAGCGTGATGAACGGGCCGACGCCCACCATCTCCAGCGTGTTCAGCGCGACCGCACTCCGCAGGCCGATCTGGCGAGGGAGCTGCGAGGTGCCGAAAGCTGCGTCGTCTGGTGAAGGCATCGGGGAGGAAGAGAGGTCCGGGAAGGTTTGTGGATTGTACACTGGCCTTTGATGACACAGGGTCTCGCACGCACATCCAGGTCTTTGGCCGTTCTTACACTCAGCGGTCTTCTCGTAAGCTGGCCTGCACCGGGGCAGCAACCATTTGCAACGACCGCAACGACCGCAGCCGGGGAACCACCGATCTTCGGGCAGCTCATAACGGGCCAGCCCATCGCGGAGAATCGCGGCGCGGCGGCGCTCTCCCAAAGCCTCAAGCGCCTGAACACACGGGCCAGCCTGATGATGATCACGGCGCATCCGGATGACGAGGACGGCGGCATGCTGGCCTTTGAGTCGCGCGGGATAGGCGCGCGCACCGCGCTCTTTACGCTGACGCGGGGCGAGGGTGGACAGAACGCCATGTCCGCCGCCGACTATGACGCGCTAGGGCTGATTCGCACCAATGAGCTGCTGCGGGCCGACGCTTATTACGGCAGCCAGCAGTACTGGGGCAGCGTCGCAGACTATGGCTTTTCAAAGACGATGGAGGAGGCACTGGGCCAGTGGGGGCACGAGCGCGTGCTCTATGACGCGGTGCGCGCTGTGCGGTTGTATCGGCCGCTGGTGGTCAACTCTGTCTTTGTCGGCGGTGTGACGGACGGGCATGGACACCATCAGGTGGCGGGCATGCTGGCGCAGGAGGTCTTCAACGCGGCGGCCGACCCGAAGATCTTTCCCGACCAGATCGCCGCTGGGCTGCGCCCCTGGAAGCCGCTCAAGGTCTATGCCCGGGTTCCGAACTTTTCCATCTCGGCCAAGGGCATGTATGACTACGCGACGGGCAAATGGGCCCCGGTGCGCTTTCGCGATTATGTGCATGGCACGTGGATCGATGGCACACCGGCAACCAACGTCGAGATCGCCGAAGGTACGCGCGATGCGATCCTGGGCGAGACCTACTTCCAAGTCGCCCGGCGCGGCTTGGGCGAGCAGAAGACGCAGCATGAAGGGCCTGTTGTGCCGCTGCCCGGCGCCGTGAACGTGGCATACCATCGCTATGGCGCGGCGTTGCCGGGCGGAGCGCAACCGGCGGCTCACGAAGAGAGCTTTTTCGACGGCATCGATGTCTCGCTCGGAGGCATCGCTTCGCTCGCACATGGCGACGCTGCGTTTATGCAACCGTCATTGGCACAGATACAAGAACTGATCACAACCGCGATGCGCGAGTACGTCCCGGCTGCGCCAAGCAAGCTCGCACCCCTGCTGGCGGAGGGTGAGAAGCGGACGACTGAGCTGATAGCCCAAGTAAAGGCGAGCAGCCTAAGCGAGGACGACAAGTACAACATCGCGCACGAGTTGGAAATCAAGCGCGTGCAGTTTAACGATGCGTTGGCCGAGGCGCTGGGGCTTCAAGTAGCTGCATTGGTGTTGCCGCGAACCGAGGCGACCCGGTTCGATCCCTACGCGGGAAGTTCCAAGTCGCTGCCGTTGACCCCTGAGGATTCCATGGCGTCAGTCACTCCAGGCGAGCAGTTTGCGGTAAGAATCCATGCGGCGATGCCTCCGGAAGTTCGGCTGAAGGAGGTTTCCGTGCGCACGCCGGCGGGCGAGAACTGGAGCGTCGAGCGTGTCAAGCCTAGTGACGCGCCGGAAGCGAGCACTGCCCAGAACTCGAGCACCGACGTACTTTTCAACGTGACGACCGGGGCGAATGCGCACCCGACCGCCCCATATTTTAGCCGTGCCTCCACCGAGCAGGCAGACTACGACCTGCTCGACCCGCGGTGGCGGAACCAATCATTTGCGCCCTATCCGGTGACGGGGGTGGTGGAGTTCGACTATCACGGGACACCGGTACGCGTGGCCCAAGTGGTCCAGAGCATGCATCGCGTGGTTGGTCTGGGAGCCGTCTATGCTCCGGTGATCGTCACGCCGGTTTTGTCGGTCACACTCCAGCAAAGCGCTGGCATTGTGGCACTCGCTTCCCCAACCGGCATAACCCCGGCAGGCCACGACTTCTCACTTCCAGTGCGCGTGCACAGCAATGCCCCCGGCGCAAATGCCCCTGACGCGGCAGAGGGAACACTCCACCTGAAGCTGCCGGACGGGTGGCAGGCGACGCCGGCAGAGGCGCACTTCACGTTGCACGGCGGTGAAGACCAGACGATTGCATTCGCCGTACATCCAAAGGCGCTCTCGACCGAGCGGTATACCATCCAGGCGGTTGCCGCGTGCAACGGTCATGAGTACAGCGACGGTTACGAACCGGAAGGCTACCCCGGACTGATCCCCTACAACCTCTACCGGTCCGCGACGTACTCCGTCAGCGGCGTCGATGTGCGGGTGGCCCCGGGCCTGAACCTCGGCTACGTCATGGGCACCGGCGACGACGTGCCTGGAGCGCTGGAGGAGCTCGGCGTCCACGCGCACTTACTCATTTCGCCTGAGCTGCTGACGGGCGATCTCAGCAGGTATGACGTGATCGTGCTGGGCATTCGCGCCTATGCCGCCCGTCCGGAGCTGGGCGCGGTCTCGGCCCGGCTGCTCGAGTACGTCAAGGGCGGCGGCACAGTCGTCGTGCAGTACATGAGCGGGGAGTTCGACCACGACTACGGACCATATCCCTACACACTGGGCTCGAACCCGGAGAAGGTGGTGGATGAGCGTGCGCCGGTGGTGCTGCTCGAACCGAACCACTCGCTATTCACCTGGCCCAACCGGATTACGGCGAACGATTTCAACGGCTGGGTGGAGGAGCGTGGCCACTCCTTTCTGCGGTCGTGGGATCCCCGATACACGGCGCTAACGGAGACGCACGATCCGGGGCAGGACCCGCAGCGCGGCGGCTTGCTGTATGCGCATTATGGAAAGGGCGCCTACATCTACGCCGCGTATGCGCTGTACCGGCAGACACCGGAGGGAGTGCCGGGGGCGTTCCGGGTGCTGGCAAACCTGATCAGTGCCGGAAAGAACCCCCCGAAAGCGGGCGCAACGCCGTAAAAGCAGATAAAGATCAATTTGAGGAGCAACTTTCCAGGCGGGAGTACCGCTCCGGTAACATTTCGCAAACCATTGGATGTCAATAGGTTAGAACGCCAGTACCAGCTTTTCCACTGCCCCTTTCTCCGTCTATTTAATTCTTGTTCTTCAAATCTTCACACTCGCCTGCCAACCTCTAAGTAGGTACTGTGCGTCTTGCAGAGACTTTTTGCTCTCTCCGTCGGGAGCGGGGCAAAGATGGACGCAGCACAGATCGAGCAACCAAATGAGAGGCCCAATGAAAAACCACCTGAAGGCGCTGGCTACGTGTGTGCTGGTGTCGGCGATGGCTGCCGCACATGCGCAGACGACGCATGCCAGCGGAACCACAGCAAAGACAACTACGACCACCACGACAAAGGCTGCTGGCAGCAAATCGGCAGCACGGCGCACCACGGCACGGCGCACCACCACCAAGAAGACAAAAGCCCCACGCAAGCCCTCCGTCCAATCCCAAATTGAAGAGCTGCGCACGGGCATGCAGCAGCAGACGCAGCAGCTGCAGCAGCTCCAGCAGCAGCTGACGGAGAGCAACGCGCAGCTGCAGCAGGCGCAACAGTCCGCGGCGGCGGCGGCGGCAAGCGCACAGCAGGCGCAGGCGCAGTCCCAGCAGCAGGCACAGACGCTGACGGACAACACGACGGCCGTCTCCAGTCTGCAGGGCGCGGTCTCCGACCTGAAGACCAACAGCACCTCGCTGGCCGGCACACTGCAGGAGACGCAGACCTCTCTGAACAAGAAGATCGACACCCCGGATGCCATTCACTATCAGGGCATCACGATCTCGCCCTCAGGAAGCTTCCTGGCGGCGGAAACTGTGTACCGTAACCGGGCAACGGGTGGCGGTATCAATACACCATTCACCGGCATTCCTTTCAGCAACCAGGAACAGGCCAAGACCTCAGAGTTCTATGGCTCTGGCCGTCAGTCGCGCATCGCGATCACGGCTACGGGCAAGGCCGGCAACATCGCGATGAAGGGCTACTACGAGGCCGATTTCCTTTCGGCGGGAACGACCTCGAACAACAATCAGTCCAATAGCTACACCCTCCGTCAGCGCCAAGTTTGGGCACAGGCGAAGCTGAACAGCGGTCTCAGCTTTACGGGCGGCCAGATGTGGTCACTGGCAGCCGAGGACAAGACGGGCGAGGAGAACGGCACCGAGATCCTGCCCAGCACCATCGATCCCCAGTACGTGGCCGGGTATGTCTGGGCGCGTCAGTATGGCTTCCGCGTGGTGCAGGATATGGGCCACCACTTCTGGCTCGGCGCATCGGTCGAGAACGCGCAGGTTCCGTCGATCAGCGGTCGCAGCCTGCCGCCAAATACGGTGATCGGCCTCCCAGGCACGGGCGGCGGTCTTTACAACCCAACGGCAAACTATGCCTCGAACGTTGCTCCCGACGTGATCGCCAAAGCGGCCTTTGAGCCCGGTTTCGGCGGCCATTATGAGATCTTCGGCATCGGACGCTTCTTCCGCAACCGGGTGTACCCAAATGTCAGAACCGTCAACGGAACGGTCACCGGCACTGCAGCTGGAGCTTTCAACGATACGACGGTGGGCGGCGGCATCGGCGGCAGCTTGCGCGTGCCCACCTTCCACAAGCACCTGGACGTTGGCGTCAAGGGGTTGTGGGGTGATGGTGTCGGCCGGTACGGCAGCAGTCAGGTTGGCGACCTGACGCTCCGTCCCAATGGGCAGCTCGCGCTGATCCATGGCTTCTCAGCCCTGGGCACGCTTGAACTTCATGCCACGCCGCGGCTGGACATCTACGTCAACTACGGCGCGGACCAGGACTTCCGCCGCTACTTCTTCACCAATGCGTCCCGCACGGCGACGGAAGGCTTTGGCGGCTATGCAGCCAACAACTCCGGCTGCTTCACCGAGCCGATTCCTGCAGCGGGTGGCTACTCTCCGGGCTCGCAGACCAACTGTAACGCCGATACCAAGGACGTTCAGGAAGCGGTGCTCGGCTACTGGTATGACATCTACAAGGGCGACAAGGGCCGCCTGCGTCAGGGCATTCAGTACAGCTACTTCGAACGGCACAGCTGGTCGGGCGCGGGTGGCCTGGCGCCGAAGGGGAATGACAACGGTGTGTGGACCTCGTTCCGTTACTACCTCCCCACCTCGGCCGGACCGAAGAAGCAGTAGTTTGTTGCTGTAACAGAAAAGGGACGCCCGGTTGGGCGACCCCTTTCTGTTTGGAGGGGTACCCCCCTCCCCCGTCTTAAGCTAAACTCTTCTGCCCATTGGAGTTTAGTCCCGGGGTGTCCGTGTAAAGTCCTCGCAGCATAGGAGTTATGGGCAAAGTCCTCTCAGGAAAGGACTTAGTGGGCTCCCGTCCGCGCAAAGGGGCATTTGCGTGGTTTGCCGTATCTCCAGTTTACGTAATTGGGCGGAATGCTACGCCACGGATTATGGGGAAAACAGCAGATCCCTCCGCTGCGTTCTCGCTGCGCGAGAACTCCGGTCGGCGATGACAGGAGGGGAGTAAATGGAGTGTTGTGGTATCCCACCCTTCTCTGCATTCAGGATGGGGCACCCGGGTGTGGTGACTGATTGGGCAGAAATGCAGGTCCTTCGACTGCGTGTCCTGCGGACACTCCGCTCAGGATGACAGTTCTGTTGCTCGACTCGCTGCGCTCGCTCAGGATGATGACAATTGCTACGTGGTTTCTGAGCCACGTAGCTCAAGATGACAGGCAACTTGGTGGGTCCAGAGCTCACTGGGCGCGGAGAGCGGTCATGGGTTCGGTCTGGGAGGCTTGGCGCGCTGGGATGAGGGCGGCGATAAAGGCTGCCGCCGCGAGCGTGCCGGCGGCCATGAGTAGAACCAGCGGACTGAAGGGTGCGACACCGTAGAGCTGGCTGGCGATCATGTGGCTGACGACCAGCGCCGCGGGAACCCCAATGGCGAGGCCCAATAGCACCTGAGCGAAGGCGCCCCGGAGCACCATGCGCAGCACGGAGAGGCGGTCGGCCCCCAGGGCCATGCGGATACCGATCTCGTTGGTGCGCCGCTCGACGCTGTACGCGGTGACGCCATAGAGGCCGATCGAGGCCAGCAGGAGCGCTAATACGCCGAAGAGACCGGCGAGGCGAGCGACCAGAGCCTGCTGGGTGAAATTACTGAGGACCTGCTGATGCATGGTCCGGATGGTGTCCACGGCGATGTTCGGGTCCACCTCGCGGAGGGCCTGTTTGACCTGCGGCTCCAGGACGCTGATGGGAAGCCCGGTGCGCAGCACAAACGACTGCGCGAAATGACTGCGCCCTTCCGTGACCTGGTGGTCTGGGCGGCCGTATCCCGCGACCCAGTGAGAGAGCGGGGTGAACCACATGGGCCGGACGGGATCGCGGAATTGCAGCGTAGTGTAGCGGGTATCTTCCGAGACTCCGACGATCTCGTAGTCGCCGGCGTGGCTCTCCTCATCCAGACCAAGGTGCTGGCCGAGCGGATCCTTGTTGCCAAAGAACTTCTTCACCAGTATTTGGCTGACGACCGCGACGGGACGCGCCTTGGCGACGTCGTCGTCCGTAATGCCGCGACCGCGCAGGATGCGCGTACCCACGATGTTGAAGTAGTCGGGACCCACCCGGTTGAACGAGGCCTCGTTCTCGTCCGGTTTGGGGCTTGCGGGACGTCCTTCAATGTATGTTTCATCGCTCCAGTTGTCGTCTTCCATCGGACTATAAAGCGCATAAGTCACGGCCGTCACGCCTGGGATCGCTTTGAACTTGCGCGTGAGCTCCCGGAAGAATGCGGCGTATTGCTCGGGACGGGTGAAGGACCGGTCCGCATCGATGTGCACGTTGACGCGTCCGTCCGGAGTAAAGCCGTAGGATTGCGTCTGCAGATGCCGCAGGCTGCCTGTCAGCAGGCCGGCGGCGCAGAGCAGGAGCAGCGAGAGTGCGGCCTGCAGCACCACCAGCGCCTTCTGCGGAAGCGCCGCCCCACTCTGCGTGGAGCGGCTGGCGCCGCGCAGGGCCTCGATGGGGTTGGCGTGCGAGGCACGCAGCGCGGGAGCGATGCCGAAGAGCAGCCCGGTCAGCACCGAGACGCCGAAGGCAAAGAGCAGCACCGGCCAGGAGGGGGCAGCGCTGATAGGCAATCCCCTGGCTTGCCCAAAGGCGTAGTGGAGGATCAGGCGCGTGCCGCCGTAAGCGGTGACCACCCCCGCAACCCCGCCCAGGAGTGACAAAACGAGGCTCTCGATGAGCGACTGCCAGACCATACGTGCGCGCGAAGCGCCGAGAGCCACGCGCACCGAGCTGCCCTGCCGCCGGGCCATGCCGCGCACCAGCGTCAGATTGGCGATATTGGCGCAGGCGATCAGCAGCACAAAGGCGGAGACCGCCATGAGAAGGTGCAGGCCGCTGGCATAGTCATTCTGCATCTGGGTCACGCCGGAGCCACCGGGCGTCAGTTTGGTTCGTTGTATGGGAAGGTGCTGACGCTCATCCTCGGTCATATCCGCGTAATGCGAGCGCAACCACTGCTGCAGCGCGACATTGACCTGGGCGTTCGCGGTCCTGGGATTGGCGCCCGGGCCCAGCCTGCCGATCAGGTCGAGCCAGCTGGTCCCCGGAAGCTCAATAACACTCCCCGCACCTTTCACCAGCGGCTCGGCGGCGATAGGCAGGTAGTAGTCGGGCGGCCTATCGCTCAAGGCGGCTCCATAAAAGCCGGGAGGCGTTACGCCTACGATAGTAACGGCCTGGCCATTTATCAGGAAGACAGCTCCAACGACCGAGGCGTCTCCGCCGTAGTTCTGCTGCCAGTCGCGATAGCTGATCATGGCGACCGGCGGGGCGCCGCGGCGGTCATCGGTCGGGGTGATGGCGCGTCCCAGGTACGCCGGAATGCCCAGCATCGGGAGCGCATTGCCGGAGAGGAAGCGCGTTGGGGCGGATTCAGGCGCAGCATCACTTCCCTGCCGCCGCACGCTGAAGGTATCCTCGCCAGCCTCAAAGGCCGCAAGGTTGCGCAGGGCAGGCGTGTGGTCGCGCAGGTACTCGTAAAACGGGTAGGAGAAGAGCGAGAAGTCTGGCGGGTTGTTCTCGTTGTAATCCAGGTACTGCGTATATCCGCTGTTAAAGCAGCAGTCATTGTGGCTGCCCACACGCCATAGCTCGGCGGGATTGGATGCCGGGAGCGAGCGCAGCAGCACAGCGTGGACCAGGGTGAAGATGGCCGTGGTGGCGCCGATACCGAGCGCGAGCGTCAAAATGGCGGTAAGGGCGAAACCGGGTGCTTTGCGCAGCCCGCGCAGGGTGTAGCGGATGTCTTGAACGAGCGTGTGCATGGGCCGGATCTCCTGTGCGCGCCTCCGGAGAAGGGGGGCTGTCATGAGTGTGTATTGCATGTGGCGTGCCAATGGGTTGGGTGGTGGATGTCAGGAGAACAGCAGGTCCCTCCGCTGCGTTTTTCGCTGCGCGAGAACTCCGGTCGGGATGACAGAGAGGCGGGGTGATCCGGTTGGTGTGGATGTCAGGAGAGAGCGGATGCGCCTGCGCGCTTAACCCACCCTTCGCGCTTCGGTATCGTGATGAGGACAGACGAAGGTGTGGCGCGAAGAATGGGGCACCCAGCCTTATTGAGGATTGAGGATCGGAACGAGGTACGGCGGTGTCCGATTCTGCGCAGCGGCGTCCGTTTTCGGACAGTAAATGCGCGATGGGCGAGGGAGGGCCTACCAAGGATGGATCGCCATGCCTGTGGTATTTTAGGGACTGGCGAGGAAGCCCGTGAGCTCGTAGCTCAGTTGGTAGAGCAACGCACTTTTAATGCGTGGGTCCTGGGTTCGAGTCCCAGCGAGCTCACCACGTCTCGCATCGCCCTGCACAGCACCTTTCCTCCTCTATTTCCAACTATGCTCTCTGGCCAGCATGTCGTGAACCTGCAGGAAGCGCACACTGTGGCGTGGCATGAAGGATCGCCCCAGGTGCCGCCCGTCTTGCCTCCGATGTCCGACGAGCTGGACCGGACCGTGCTCCAGGAGCACCTGGCTAACTTTGAGCTGTGGCACTTCGAAGACCAGGCGCGTAACCCAGCTGCGAGCGACGGCGAGATAGCAGCCGTCAAAAAAGAGATTGATGCGGTGAATCAGCGGCGCAACGACTTGATCGAGGCGATCGATACGCTCTTGCTCACAGCTTTGCGCACACACACGCTAATGAAAGAGGGCGCCGAGCTGCACTCCGAGACCCCGGGAATGATGGTCGATCGGCTGTCCATCCTGTCGCTGAAGCTCTTCCACACACGTGAAGAGCTAGACCGGGAGGACGCGCCTGAAGGCCACCGGGAGCGCAACTGCGAGCGCCTCCGTGTTCTGATGGAGCAGCAGACGGACCTGACGCGCTGCCTAGGCCGGCTGTGGGGGCAGGTGATAGCTGGCGAGCGGCGTTTCAAGCAGTACCGGCAGCTGAAGATGTACAACGATCCGAGCCTGAATCCGGCGATGTATCGGAGCGACGCAACTGGGTCCGGAAGGTCGTGACCATTTTCAGGGTGAAGGTAAATCGGGGAACAAAGGTGAACGTAGCCGTTCTTTGAGGAATGGCCACATGGAGCGAGCTTTTCGCGCGAGCCACGATAACGCTGAAAGTGATGTGACGCTTGCGGGTGGTTGACGGAGTGCGGGGTTCTCCGTATATAACCTCTGAAACACTTAAACGAATCCGGCAGCTGTTCGGCTCGACTTTTGGGGGCTCGGCTCCCAAGGGCGGCTGGTGCGTTCAGTGCTGAGATTCGCGAAGAGAGAGACAACGTATGCAGAGTGCGGGTCAGGGTACCACCAAGAGTCGTGCACCGAAGACCATTCAAGGCAAAGTGCGTACGATGGCCGATCCTGCGCAGCAGAAGTCGATCGGGGAGTACCAGCATGCGCTGCAGTGGATGCAGGAAGGCAGGTTCGAGAAGGCGCGCGAGGCCTTTGACAAGCTGGTGGCGAACGGCCCGGCCGAACTGGTAGAGCGCTCGAAGGTCTACCTGGCTGCCTGTGACCGCAACGCCAAGAAGGCTGGACTGACCTTTGGCGGTCCCGAAGAGCAGTACGACTACGCTATCTCGCTGCTGAACACTGGCTTCTATGAGGAGGCGCGGGAGCAGTTCGAGGCTATCCTGGAAAAGTCGCCGAAGGCAGACTACGTGCTGTACGGTCTCGCCATCCTGGAGAGCATGACGGGGCAGGCCGAGGGCTGTTTGCGACATCTGGAGAGCGCCATAGAATTAAACGGACGCAACCGCATCCAGGCGCGGGCGGATTCGGACTTCCAGGATATGGCTGACGATCCGCGCTTCACCGAGCTGCTCTATCCTGAGATGTCTTAGCCGAAGGTATCCTACGTGTGGTGAGTCATACGTTCGCTACATAGCGTTGGTGGAGCAGCGCTTCGCGCCGACATTGAAATACAAGATGAGGCAGATCTTTCGGCTACGCTCAAGATGACACTAAGATTACGTCTTAGGCCATGCTCAAAATGACAGTGCTGCACCGAATGAACGACTCACCGCTAGCGAGTGATTGTTCCTCTGTGATACCGCCTTCCGTTGAATACAAGCCGGGCCGAGCTACCCTGAGCTCCCAAAACATGGGCTCCCAGAACCGGCGCTCTTCCTTGCGTGTAGTCGCCATTGGCGGGGGTACGGGGTTGTCGACCCTGCTGCGTGGATTACGCCACTATGTTGCTTCACCACTCCCCGGTGGGGTGGAGAGTGGCGAAGTAGGCAGCGTCCCCAGCGTGATCAGCGACCTCGCCGCGGTAGTCACGGTCACCGACGATGGTGGCTCGAGCGGACGGCTGCGCAAGCACTTCAACATGCTGCCGCCGGGCGATCTGCGCAACTGCATGGTGGCGCTGGCAGACGATGAGGCTCTGCTGTCGCGGCTGTTTCGGCATCGCTTCTCAGCGGGCGAGGGGCTGGAGGGGCATAGCTTCGGCAATCTTTTTGTGGCCGCGCTAGCCGAGATTACGGGCGACTTCGCGCAGGCGATCAAGCTGTCCTCCCAGGTGCTGGCGACCCGCGGACACATCTATCCGGCAACGACACAGAATGTGGTGTTGGCGGCGCGCATGGATGACGGCACACTGGTCGAGGGCGAGACCAACATCACGGCCAGCAAGCAGCGCATCTGCGAGCTGATGCTGGAGCCGGCCGGCGCCGAGCCGCTGCCGGAGACGCTGGACTCCATTGCGCGCGCGGATATCATCACGCTGGGGCCGGGCTCACTCTATACCAGCCTGATCACTAACTTGCTGGTCAAGGGCATTCCTGAGGCACTGGGACGCACGCAGGCGACACGGGTGTATATCTGCAATCTGATGACGCAAGCGAATGAGAGCCTAAACCTGTCGGCGTCGCAGCATATCGAGCGTATCTACGAGCACGCCAGGCAGCCGATCTTCGACTACGCGCTGGTGAATACGGCACCAGTCTCGGAGTCGCTGCGGTTGCGCTACGCCGAAGAGGGGGCGCGACCTATCGAAGCAGATATAGAGCGCATCGAGGCGCTGGGGGTACGCTGCATCGCGGGCGACTTTGCCGCCGAGGGCGATGTGCTGCGCCACGCGTCGGACCCAGTGACGGAGACGCTGCTGCGGTTAGGGCTGGAGGGGTGAATGGCGGTAGGCGCTCACTTGTGACTATAATAGTCATATAGGAGGGCCGAGCTATGCAGACCGTCAACATTGCTGAGCTGAAGGCGTCACTAAGTAGCTGGCTTCAGATTGCCAAGTCAGGCGAAGAAGTGATCATCAAGGACCGGAATACGCCTGTTGCACGATTGCTGCCATGTGTAACCAAGGATATGACAGAACACGAACGAGAACTTGTTGCGAGGGGCGAGCTCAAACTTCCTGTTTCTCAGCCGGGAACTACTCCATTTCCATATCCCGTTGGACCGGTCGTTGAACACGCGCTGCTGATGTCCATTCTGGACGAAGACCGGGAGGGCCGGTGAAGCAGGAATCCTTCTGGGATTCCAGTGCGATTCTGCCGCTTTTGATTTCGGAATCAACGACAGCGCAGGCTATTGCGAATTACCAGGTATATGCAGCTGTGATTTGGTGGGGAGCGCTCGTCGAAATCGAGAGCGCGCTGGCTCGCCTGGTACGAATCAGGATCATCGATAGAGACCAACTCGTCCAGGCAAAGATAGCAGGAGACCTGTTTCTTCGCGAAGCCAAGGAGATAGAGCCTTCAGATCTCCTGCGCAGCGTAGCCGCCGAGCTGGTTTATCGCCATGAGTTGCGCGCCGGCGATGCGCTCCAGCTTGCGGCTGCGCTACGCTGGGTTGGGAACGACGCTTCCGGTCAGAGATTCTTTTCCCATGACCGGCGGTTGATTGCGGCAGCCCAATTGACTGGATTCCAAACTGAGGATCTCAGTCCTTCCGACCAGCCCGCAAATCAGTATTAGCACTAGGGTGAAACTTCCACCGCGGTCTTCTTGAGCTGGCCGCAGGCGGCGTAGATGTCGCGGCCGCGGGGGCGGCGGAGGAAGGCTGGGATGCCACGCGCGATCAGGCGTGCCTGAAAGCGGGCGACATCTTCCGGCGCCGGCTGGCGGTAGGGGATACCCGGGCCTGGATTCCAGGCAATCAGGTTGACTTTGCTGGGCAGGTTGGCGCGGCGCAGGAGCGCAACAACCTCGTCGGCGTGGACGAGGGAGTCATTGACCCCACCGAGCAGGACGTATTCAAAGGTGACTCGCTCTTTTGGCCGGAGGGGAACCGTGCGCGCGGCTTCGATCACGTCTTCAATCGGCCACTTGCGAGTTATGGGCATGATCGACTCGCGGACCGTGTTGTTGGAAGCATTGAGTGAGATGGCCAGCTTGGGGCGGACCGGCTCCCCGGCAAAGCGAAGAATGCCGGGGACAATGCCGGAGGTCGAGACGGTCATGCGGGATTCTGGGATGCCGACCTGGGTGACAAGCAGACGCACCGCGTCCATAAAGGCGTCGTAGTTGAGGAAGGGTTCGCCCATGCCCATAAAGACCAGATTGATGCGGTCGCGGCCGAGCTCCACGCGTTGCCGTTTGAGAACCGTCACGACCTGGCCAGCGATCTCGCCCGCGGTCAGGTTGCGCTCGATACCAAGCTTGGCGGTGAGGCAGAACTCGCAGTTCACGGCGCAGCCAATCTGGCTGGAGACGCAGACCGTGGCGCGGCGGTAGGGGCTCTCCCCTGCCCCAGCCTGAAGTTCGGCATCCGCTGCGCCGGCTTCCGAACCGTCGTCCTGCTCGCCGCCGTCCCCTTCTGGCATCCAGACGGTCTCGACAGTCTGGCCGCCGGCCACAGCGATCAGGTAGCGCTCGGTGCCGTCGACGGATTGAAACGAATGGGCGAGCTGCGGAAGGCCAACGCTGAAGCCACGCTCTTCCAGCATTTCCCGGAGAGCTTTGGGCAGGGTGCTCATAGAAGCGATCGTGCTGTGCCAGTCACGGTATAAGGCCTGGGCGAGCTGCCGGGCGCGGTAGCCGGGCTGCATCACTTCGGCGATTACCTCGCTAAGTTGCTCATTCGAAAAACCGAAAAGAGGTTTGCCGGTAGGCTGGTCCAAAATCGGCGGTGGCGCGTCTAATAGAATGACACGCTCTTCCCTTTTTACCTGTAGCGACATAAAAGGCGGCTCCGGACCTGCTCAGAGTAGCATTTGGAGCGTCGCAACCGTGTGCAGCTGCAGCAGCTCATCTTGCCATTTTGTGTGGCCATTCTTATGTAGCCGCGTTGCTTAGACGCTTAGGGACGAGCCTCCGTTTACGGAAGAGCTTTGGATATCTATGGTGAATGAAAGAAGTATTCGACGGACAGTGCTGCCCAATGGGCTGACGGTATTAACGGAACGCATGGAGCATATCCGCTCCGTGGCCATGGGCATTTGGGTGCGGGCGGGCTCGCGGCATGAAGTGCCGGAGCTGAACGGCATCTCGCACTTTGTGGAGCACATGGTCTTCAAGGGCACCGAGGCGCGCTCGGCGCAGACCATCGCACGCGAGGTAGACGCGATCGGCGGGAATCTTGACGCCTTTACCGGCAAGGAGACGGTCTGCTTCAATATCAAGGTGCTGGACGAGCATGTTCCCACGGCGCTCGACGTGCTCTCCGATCTGGTCCTCCGGCCCACCTTCGCCAGCGACGATATTCATCGCGAGCGGGGCGTGATCCTGGAAGAGATCAAGATGGACGAAGACAACCCCGACTACCTGGTGCACGAGATCTTTACCCAGAACTTCTGGAAGGGGCACGCGCTCGGCCGGCCGATCCTGGGCACGACCGAGACCGTGGGCCGCTTTGAGCAGGAGATGCTCTTTGGCTACTACGGCGACCGCTTCCGCGCCGGCAACATGGTCTTTACCGCGGCGGGCAGTCTGGAGCACGATGCCTTTGTGGCGATGGTGGAGCAGAAGTTCGGTGGGCTGCTCGCAGGGGCTCCGAACGATCAGCAGCAGGCGCCGGTGACCAGCGCCCGCATTGCGCTGCGCAATAAAAAGGCGCTGGAGCAGGTGCAGCTCTGCCTTGGCGTGCCCTCGCCGCCGATCTCGAGCGAGCGCCGCTACACCACGCTGCTACTGAACACGGTGCTGGGCGGCGGCATGAGCTCGCGGCTCTTCCAGACGGTGCGCGAGGAGCGCGGTCTGGCTTACTCGATTTTCAGCGACTTGAACCCCTATCGTGATACCGGGATGCTCTGCGTCTACGCCGGGACATCTTCCGGAAAGGCGCTGCAGGTGATCGACCTGGTAATGGCGGAGTTCCGCCGGTTGAAGACCGAGCCGCTGGCCCCCGAGGAGGTCCGCCGGGCCAAGGATCAGTTGAAGGGCAACATCATCCTGGGCCTGGAGAGCTCGGGGGCGCGGATGTCGAACCTGGCCCGGCAGGAGATGTACTTCGACCACTTCTTCGGGGTTGAGGAGATCATGGAGAAGGTCGAAGAGGTGAATACGGAGCAGGTGATGGAGATGGCGAACACTCTATTCGATCCGGAAAAGGTCGCGGTGACGATGCTGGGACGGCTCGATGGCATCAAGGTGAGGCGGACCAACCTGGCCTGCTAAGGGATGCTCCCGCCTGAGCGAATCATACTGGTGAGACGTCTATTCGCTGGCGAGTGCCGAGCTTTCACGTCTTTCATTTTGGACGCTGGGTTTGATACCCTCGTGATCGACGATGTCAGGGCGGTGCGGGGTGGCGGGTATGCGGGATTTGGGTGCAATGGCAGGCAGGTGGATGAAGCTGACTAAAGAGTGGCAGGGCCGTAGCATGGAGCAGCAGGGCGAGGCGAAACGCGAAGATGGCTTCACGCTGATGGAGCTGCTGATCGTGATGTCGGTGATTCTGATCCTGATGCTGGTGGCAATTCCAAGCCTGCTGAATATGCGCAGCCAGGCGAACGAGACCTCCGCATTGCAGTCAATGCGCGCGATCAATCAGGCGCAGATCCAATACCAGACCAACTACCCGGCAAACGGCTTCGCCTGTGCGCTAGCGTCTCTCGGCGGCAATCCGTCGGCGGGCGCGCCAAGCGCGCAGCAGTCGCAGTTCCTGCAGGGGGACCTCGCGACCGGCAACAAGGCTGGCTACACCTTCAACATTACGAACTGCACCAAAGCCAGCGTCAACAACCAAGACATGATCACCTCCTACGAAGTGACGGCAGTGCCGCAGTCGGTGGGCAAAACCGGCCACCGGGGCTTCTGCATGGACATCTCGGGCGAGATCAAGACGGATCCAGCGGGCGGCACGAACTGCACGGTCTCTCTCCAGTGAGGAAAGGCTGGCAGAAAAGCGGCCGTCTAAGAAGAGGTCAGCTAAGAAGCGGTTGGCAGAAGAGCGGTCAGCACGAGCAGGGTCAGCGTAGGTGCTGGCCTTTTGCTTTGCGGGCCTTCTCTGTTGCAATGATGTTGCTGGGGTTCGGAGCGATGTATCCGCCGTTGGGGCAGAGTGCATATGCAGCTTCTTCGGACGGAGGGGCAGCGGACTCTGCCACCCAGCTCGCAGCCGCCGTCGATCATCACTACAACGCGCTGCGCTCGCTGCGGGTGCAGTTTACGGAGAGCTACGCCGGCATGGGCATGCACCGTACCGAGAGCGGCACTCTGCTGCTGAGGAAACCGGGCGAGATGCGCTGGAGCTACGCGGAGCCGCCCGGCAAAACCTTTCTGCTGGATGGCAAATGGGCCTGGTTCTATGCACCGGGCGATGCCCAGGTGCAGCAAATCGCCGCCAAGCAGCTGGACGACCTGCGGTCGCCGCTGCGCTTTCTGCTGGGACATACGCAGTTGGAAAAGGAGCTGAGCGGGATCAAGGCTGTTCCCCTAGGGAATGGCTTCCTGCTCTCGGGCGTGCCGCGAGGGATGGAGAAACGCGTGAGCTCGATCGAGCTTGCCGTGAGCCGGGATGGGGCGATTCACTCCATGACCCTCGAGGAAGCGGATGGCGCCCGGACCAGCTTCGCCTTCTCTGACGAGCAGCCAAACCTACCGACGACAGCGGCTGACTTTACGTTTCATCCGCCGGCGGGAGTGCTGGTGGTGAGGGGTCTGCCACCGGTTTAGGGCGGCTCCGCTGAAGCCAGCGCCGTCCTTGCACTCATTTAATCTGGATACGATGAAGTTTTTCCGATCCCTCTCTGCCCGTATCCCTTTCGGCCTGCTTCTGCTGCTCATGCTTCCCGCTTCCCTGCGCCTCGAGGCGCAGACCACCGGCTCGCTCTCCACCAAGTGGAATCCGTGGGAGACGGAGCAAAGCACCTCGACCGAGGCGTTGCGCGGCATCCACGCCGTTGGCCAGGGAGTGGCCTGGGCGAGCGGCGCACATGGCACCGTGTTGCGCACAGAGGACGCGGGGTATGTCTGGCAGAAGTGCCAGATCCCGCCGGATGGCTCGTCGCTGGACTTTCGCAGCGTGTGGGCGTGGGATGCGAAGACGGCGATTGTGATGTCTTCAGGAACCGGAAAGCTCTCACGGCTCTACAAGACCACCGATGGGTGCGTGCATTGGCGGCTGCTGCACACGAATACGGACGAGACCGGCTTCTGGGACGGCCTGGCCTTCTCTGACAGCAAGAACGGCTTCCTGATTGGCGATCCGGTCGGCGGGCACTTCGTTCTGCTGCGGACAGCGGATGGCGGCGAACACTGGACGGCGGTGAAATCCAAGGATCTAAACACCGGCACGGCGAAGCTAGGCATCTTTGCGGCGAGCAACTCCGCTATGGTGCTGAGCGGCCCGGCGCTGGGACCGGTCTACATTCCCTGGTTTGGCACCAGCGGCGTGAGCGGAGGCGCCGGTCCCTTCGTCTATACCGGTGGAATCGACTGCACCATGGGCACAGCGCATAGCAATCCTTCGGCCTGTCTGAACCGGAACTGGGAGTTCGAAAAGCACGATGTTCCGCTGGCAAGCGGGAGCGAGTCGGCCGGGGTCTTTGCCGTGGGACTTCGGCAAACAGGGCCGGGCGCGCAGGAGGCTGTGGCGGTCGGCGGCGACTACACCAAGCCGGGAGAGAGCAGTGGGACGGCGGCGTATCGCGATCCCAAGACTGGGAAGTGGCTGCGGGCAAGCAAGCTGCCGCACGGGTACCGGTCCGGGGTGGCGTGGGATAAGGCGAACAAAGCGTGGATTACCGTAGGTCCAAACGGCTCCGACGTTTCGTATGACGAAGGGAAGAGCTGGTCGGAGCTGGGCGATGATGGCTATAACGCGATCAGCCTCCCGTGGGTGGTTGGCCCTGAAGGTCGTATTGGCAAGCTGGTATCGTTGAAGGGAAGATAGCCTTACAAGAGAAGACATGGCAGAGTTTGTCATCAAGCTGGCGGACGAGCGTGGGCGCATGCAGGAACAGGTGCAGGTGGCGTCGACGGCGGACGAGTTGCGCGGCCGCTTCACGCAGGCCGGCTACTACGTCTATTCAGTCAAGGCGCGGGGTCTGTCGTCGGGGAATCTGGGCGGACGCAAAAAAGTCAAGTTGGAGACATTCCTGATCTTCAACCAGCAGTTCCTGACCCTGATCCGCGCAGGTCTGCCGATCCTGGGGTCGTTGGATATGCTGGCGAAGGGGCAGAAGAATCCGCTCTTTTACGCGCAGCTGAACGACGTTTCAACGCGGGTACGGACCGGGCAGTCGCTTTCAGAGGCGTTTGAGGCGCAGGGCAGCTTCCCGCTCATCTATACGACGACGCTGCTGGCAGGCGAGCGCAGCGGCAACCTGGAAGAGGTGCTGGCGCGCTACTTATCGTTCCAGCGCATCTCGCTCACCTTCCGCAAGAAGGTAACGGCTTCCCTGTTTTACCCGGCGCTGTTGATCGTGATGGTGATCTCGCTGTTTATCTTCCTGATCAGCTTTGTGGTGCCGCGCTTTGCGCAGTTGTATGAGCAGATTGGCACGCACTTGCCGGCGCTTACGCTTTTTATGCTGGCGATGGGTAAGGTCTTCCAGCACTACATCCTGTATGCGATTCCGGTTGTCGCGCTGCTGATCTACCTGGCCTATCGCTGGAGCCGGACGGAGAGGGGCGCTAACCGCATCGACAAGGTACGGATCGGAATGCCGGTCTTCGGCAAGATCTGGCTGAAGTACCAGACCGCGCTCTTCTCCCGCACTCTCTCGACGCTGCTCGAGGGCGGCCTGCCGTTGGTGCCGTCACTCGAGACCGCGGCAAAGTCCATCTCCAGCCGCAGCATCGCCAGGGCTGTCTACACCTCCGTCGGAAGCGTGCGTGAGGGCAAGGGCTTGTCGAAGAGCCTGATCGCGACCGGCATCTTTCCCGACTTGGCGACAGAGATGGTGGAGGTCGGGGAGTCCACTGGAGCGCTGCCGCAAATGTTGAACTCGGTGGCCGAGTTCTTTGAAGAGGATGTGCAGTCAGCGCTGACCGCCTCGCTTTCGCTGATTGAGCCGATCATCCTGATCGTGATGGGGGTGGTGGTGGTGATTATTCTGGTCGCGCTCTACCTGCCGATCTTCTCGCTCGGCCAGGCGGGAACACTGGGGCGATAATGAAGATACTGATTCGCAGGATATGAGGTGGATGTGGGTGTAATTGAGGATGTACGACAGCTACTTCAAGATCTAGTCGCGCCACAGCTCAAAGCTGTGGATGCGCGGCTCACCGCGCTTGAGCATGAAGTGCGATCGGGGTTCGCGCGCCTGGAAGCGATAATGGCCGAGATGAGCCAGGAGAACAAGGCGGCCGTGATGCGGCTGGAGAACCAGATCAATCTGGCGCGAAGTCGACAGATTTGATGAGCGCCTGAACCGAGTTGAGGAACAAAAGAACCGGCCCGAAATTAACCGCAACAGCACTAGTTCCCAAAGCACCAGTCGCACGAGATAAGAGGAGTTCCCCAATGGCCGACACACCGGTCCTGACCATGCCCGAACCGATCGCTCCCCCGCCCGCTCCGCTGCCCGACGAGGCAGCCCAGGCGCAAGCCATGGCGCGGCGCTACCGTTGCGAGTTCGTGGATCTCAAGCACTTCCGCATCCAGCACGAGCTCTTCCGTTCTGTGCCGGTGGAGTTAATGTTCCGCTACAATTTCGTTCCGCTGGAGCAGCTGGAAGATCGCCTGGTGATCGCAGTCAGCGATCCGAGCCGGCTGATGGTGCTGGATGAGATTGCCGGGCTGCTGGGGCAGCGCGTCACCACGCGCGTCGCTACGCTGTCGCAGATCACCGACCTGCTCAAGAAGACCGAGCAGTCACAGCGCGTGCTCGATGAGGCGACCGAAGGGCTAACTTTTGAGGTGACCTCGTTTGAGGACTCGGACGAGAACATCACGATCGAGAAGCTGACCTCCGAAGAGGACATCAGCCCGATTATCCGCCTGGTCGACACGACGATCTTCACGGCACTCGAACGGCGCGCCTCCGATATTCACCTGGAGACCTATGACGACTCGCTGCTGGTGAAGTATCGTATCGATGGCGTGCTGCAAGCTGCCATGGCGCCCATTGCGCGCGAGCATCACACGACCATCCTGTCTCGCATCAAGGTCATGAGCGAGCTCGACATCGCGGAGCGCCGCGTCCCGCAGGACGGCCGTTTTCGCGTGCGCTACAAGGGCCGCCTGATCGACTTCCGCGTCTCCATCATGCCGACGGTGCATGGCGAAAATGCCGTGCTTCGTGTGCTCGACAAAGAGTCGATGAGCGAAAAGTTTCGCAAGCTTACGCTGGATGTGGTGGGCTTTGCCGAAGACGACCTCGCCCGCTTCCGCCGCTACATTCGCGAGCCGTACGGGATGGTGCTGGTGACAGGGCCAACCGGCTCCGGTAAGACGACGACACTCTACGCCGCGCTGAACGAGATCAAAAGCGACGAAGACAAGATCATCACCATTGAGGATCCGGTCGAGTACCAGATCCGCGGCATCACGCAGATTCCGGTCAACGAAAAGAAGGGTCTGACCTTTGCGCGCGGACTGCGCTCCATTCTGCGCCACGATCCGGACAAGATCCTGGTGGGTGAGATTCGCGATCAGGAGACGGCACAGATCGCCATCAACTCCGCGCTGACCGGTCATCTGGTCTTCACCACCGTCCACGCGAACAATGTGCTCGATGTGCTGGGGCGCTTTTTGAACATGGGCGTCGAGGCCTACAACTTCGTCTCGGCGCTGAACTGCATACTGGCGCAGCGGCTGGTGCGTACTGTCTGCGATTTCTGCACACAGCCGGTGCACTACAGCGACGAAGCACTGCGCGAGAGCGCGCTGGACCCGGCGGAGTGGCGCGACTTTCCGTTTCGCGAGGGCGTTGGTTGCATTGAGTGTGGCGGCACGGGCTTCCGCGGCCGCACGGCGATCCACGAATTACTGGATCTGAATGACACCGTTCGCGAGCTCATCCTGGAGAAGCGTCCGACCTCCGAGATCCGTAAGGCGGCACAGGCGATGGGAATGAAATTCCTGCGCGAGTCGGCGATCGACCGCGTCCGCAATGGCTTCACTACCCTGCACGAGATCAACAAGGTCACCTTTATCGAGGCGAACCGCTAAGAATGCGTAGCTCCCTATGAGTATCGTCCGCCGCATCTTTCCCTCTTCCATCGACGCGTTGCGTCCACGGCTGGCCTGCGAGATCACGCCGCTAGGCGTGCTGGCGGCGCGGCCTGGAACCGTGGCGATTGCCGGCGAGGCGCAGGATGTGCTGACCGGCTTCGCGCCGCTGCGCTTGGGCGTGCTGGCGCCGGGTCTGAAGCCGCCGAATATGCCGGAACGCGCGGTGGTGGCTGCCGCCATCCGCCAAGCGCTCGACGGCATGGGAGAGCGCGACCGAAAGGTAACCGTGATTGTGCCAGATGCAGCGATGCGTGTGCTGCTCCTCGATTTCGACACCCTGCCACCCAAGGACACGGACGTCATCCCGATCCTGCGCTTCCGGCTGCGCAAGCTGGTCTCCTTCGAGGTGGAGGATGCGGCGATCAGCTATCAGCTGATGCCCTCGACAAGGCAGGCCGATGGTCTGGTGCGGGCCATGGTAGCGGTCATGCCGGGTCCGGTGCGCGCGGAGTACGAAGACGCAGTCCGCGAAGCCGGCTATGAGCCGGGCGCGGTGCTGTCCAGCTCGCTGGCGGCGCTGGCTGCAGTGCCGGGCGATAGTTCATCGCTGGTCGTGAACCGCAACTGGAACGCGATCACGACGGCCATCACGCGGGGTAACGAGGTGCTGCTCTATCGCACACTGGACTTAGGCGAGCACGGACTGGGCGGCCGCGGACTGGACCAGGAGTTGGGCGAGGCGCACGCCATCTCGGAGTTGCAGCAGACGGTTTCCGTAGCGATGGCGTATTTTGAAGACACCTTGTCTCAGCCCATCTCCCATATCTTTTCCGTCGGCCCGGGGGGCGCTGCCGAACTTACCCGGCTGCTTGGGGAGGAGACCGTGCGCGTGCGCGATCTGGTACCGTCGCCAGCCATGGGCGGCACTGGAGCCATGTCGCCCGGGCTACCTCCGGGCATGCTGGCGGGCGTGGTGGGGGCGCTCGCAAGCTAGTGTGGCGAGTTAATCAGTTCGCTCTATGTTTATTGGTTGAGCGGCGCTTCGCGCCGATTCGTAATGCAAGATGAAGCAGATCTTTCGACTCCGCCTTCGGCTACGCTCAAGATGACACTGAGGTTCCACCTTCGGTTACGTTCAAGATGACGATAATGCAACGATTTAACGATTCACCACACTAAATGCGCATCACTCTCAATCTCGCCTCACGCCCCTATGTCGAGCTCGGTCCGCTGTACAAGCGGCTGCAGCTGATCATGGGATTGCTGGTCATCACGGCATTGCTCTTCTGGTGGGTCCTGCGCACGCAGCATGCACGCGCAGCCGAGGCGCACGCCCGGGTCATGGCGATCCAGAGCTCCATCGCGCAGGCACAGGGGCAGAAGCAGCGCTCCGAGGCCGAGATGCAGCAGCCAGCGAACGCTGCTGTTCTGCGACAGGCGCAGTTCCTGAACAACCTCTTTCTGCGCAAGGCCTTCTCCTGGACCGCGGTGATGATGGATCTGGAGCAGGTGCTGCCCAGCGGCGTGCAGGTGCTGAATATCGATCCGCAGGTGGCGAAGGATGGCCATGTGGTGATCCGGATGCGGGTGGCGGGGCCGCACGAGCGCGCCGTGGACCTGGTGCGCAACCTGGAGCGGTCGCATCGCTTCCTGGCGCCGAGATTGACGGGAGAGTCTGCGCTGACGACGGGCGGGGCGAACGGCAATGTCCAGCAGGTAAGTATCACCAACGGCGTGAACTTCGAACTGGCTGCCGACTACAATCCGCTACCGGTTGCGACCAAGCGCGTGCCGGGAGCGAGCCCGGCTCCGGCCCACGCCCGGCGCAAGCGGGTTACTGTTCCCAAGCCAGCTGCCGCCGTGGGAGTGACGCGATGAAGATCACGCGGGAGAACAGCCTGACGCTGCTCAACTTCCACATCTTTATTGTGGTGATACTGGCAGCAGTAAACCTCTTTCTGGCGACGCAGCTGATACTCGCCTGGCATACCTTGCGCACCGATAACTCGGAGCAGATCACCCAGGATCAGGCGACATTGCGCACAATGGAGCTGCAAACGAAGCCATTGCGCGGACTGCCCGAGAAGGTTGCGAACTCTCGCCAGCAGGCCAATGCCCTGCTGGGTGCGCGGATGCCGTCGAACTACTCTTCCATCTCGGCTGAACTTAATGGGCTGGCCCAGAAGAACAATGTCCGCCTGGCGCGTGTGCAGTACGTGCAGACGCCGGCGATCGGAGACCTAGCCGAGGTGCGCATGGATGCAGGCCTGAGTGGCGACTACACCCCGATGATGCGCTTCATCAATGGACTGGAGCGAGACCGGATGTTTTTCGTGATCAGCGGACTGACGCTCACCGGGCAGCAGGGAGGCGTGGTCAACCTGCGACTGCGCCTTACCACTTATCTCCATGCCGCGGATGTGAACAGCCTGGCGCCGCCCGCGATTGCCGGTGAGCCCACTGCGACAAATACCGGGGGGGGCCAGTAGCATGGCTCTGCGGGTAGGAAAAGAAGACAAGCGTAAGACGTACATCGCGGCCGGTCTTGGCATAGTGGTGCTGATTCTGGCTCTGCGGATTTTCTTTCAGTTCTTTGGGGGTAGCAGCCCAGCGCCGGTAAGCGCGCCCGTTGCCGTCGCCCCGGCCACAGCACCCATTGCGGTAACTCCGGGAGCCACCAGCACCCCGTACGCGCATGAGGCGATCAAGGTGCCGGCGGGCTCCGGTCTGGACCCCACCCTGCACCCTGAGGTGATGGCCCAGGCGGAGAACACGCAATACTCCGGCAATGGCCGCAACATCTTCTCGCCGAACTCGGCGCCCACACAGGTATCTCAGATTGAGAAACCGAAGCAATTCCGGCCGGAGCCGACGGGGCCGCCTCCGCCGCCGCCGCTACCGGCTATCGATCTGAAGTTCTACGGCTACGCTGCCTCGCAAGGCGGGCCGAAACAGATCTTCCTGCTCCATGGTGACGACATCTTTATCGCCCGGGAGGGAGACGTGGTGGACCGGCGCTACCGCGTGGTCTCCATCCGCCCGTTCTCGGTCGAGGTCGAGGACATCCCCTACCACAACACCCAGAGCCTTCCGCTTACGCAGAACTAGAGCACGGCAGAGAGAGGCAGAGACGATGCCGACCCACTCAACAACGCGCTCCCACACCGCTGGGGAAGACGGCTACATCCTGATGGCTGTGCTGATCCTGGTGGCACTGCTGGCGCTCTCGCTGGCAGTGGCGGTGCCGAAGGTCGCGGTCGACCTGCAGCGCGATAAGGAGACCGAGGCGATGCATCGCGGCATGCAATATGCGCGCGCGATCCGGCTCTACTACAAGAAGTTCGGCAGCTATCCGGCGAATGTCTCGCAGCTGGAAAAGACTAACGAAATTCGGTTTTTGCGCAAGCGTTACGTAGATCCGATCACGGGCAAGGACGACTGGCGGTTGATCCATGTGGGTGAGGCCAAGGTGGCCGTAACCGGGCTGTTTGGGCAGCCTATCCAGAACGGTCTGACCAGCGCGTCGACGGGTCTGGGTGGGAATGGTACGTCTGCGATAGGGGGCGCGGGATCCGGCAGCGCGGGTTTCGGGAGCGGCGCCGCTGGGAGCTCCTTCGGCAGCTCGAGCTCGGGCGGGTTTGGGAGTTCCGGCAGCAGCTTTGGGTCCTCATCCGGTTTCGGGAGCTCGGGCGGCAGTAGTTTTGGGAGCTCAAGTGGGAGCAGCTTCGGTGGAAGCTCCGGGAGCGGATCGAGCTCGGGGCTTACATTCGGTAGCACCGATGGCTCCTCTGGAACAGGATCTGGCACGCCAGGAACTGGTACGCCGGGAGCAGGCGCGACGGGCACGGGCGGGAGCGGCACCTTCGGAAATGCGGGTCCGATCGTTGGCGTAGGCATTCCGGTTGCCAAGGAATCAATCCGCGTGCTGCACAAGCAGAAGCACTACAACGAGTGGGAGTTTGTCTACGATCCACAACAGGACCAGGGCGGCGCCAACGGGCAGACTGGCGCGGGGGTTTTGCAAGGGACCGGAGGGAATAGCATCTCGCCGACCGGGTCCAGCGATTCCGGCAGCGGCAGCGGCTTTGGGGGCAGTGGCTTTGGGAGTGGCAGCGGCGGCGGCGGTTTTGGCGGCTCAAGCGGATCGGGTTTTGGTTCCAGCAACGGGTCGGGGTTTGGTTCCAGTAATGGCTCTGGTTTTGGATCGAGCAACGGCTCGGGCTTCGGCTCCTCGTCACCTCCCACCACAAGCTCGCCGCAGTGATTCGAAAGCTTCAGTGCGTCAGGGTATTGGCTGCTGTGCTCGTAACGCGGTCCGGTGAAAGTAGCCCCATCTCGACATAAACGGGGCGCATCGCCTTCCGGATGGCGGGCACCTGGCGGCTGAACCACCCAGCGCCCAGAATGCAGCAGCTGCCCGTCACGATCACCGACACCGGCGCGCTGAAGACATGAGCCAGCCCGCCACCCAGCAGACTACCGAAGGGCGCCATGCCCACGAAGGCCATGGTGTAGTAGCTCATCACGCGGCCGCGCATATCCCCTGGCACCAGCGTCTGGATGATGGTGTTGCTGGCGGCCATGCCTTGCATCATGCCATAGCCGACCAGCAGCATAAGCAGCATGGAGAGCCACAGCACGTGCGACAGGCCAAAGAGCACCAGGCCCGCACCGAAGACGGCGGCCGAGATGGGAATCCACTTCAGCAGACCTAGGACCGACTTGCGCAGAGCCAGCAGGACGGCAGCCACAAGGGCCCCGATGCCGGAGGCGCTCATCAGGAATCCCAAAGTATGCGGACCGCCATGCAGCACCGCCGACGCGAAGACCGGCATGAGCACGGCATAGGGCATGCCCATGAGGCTAACGATGGCGAAGAGCAGCAGAATGGTCCGGACCGGGGCAAAGTTGCGGACGTAGGTCCATCCCTCCCGCAACTGTTCGAGCATGGAGGAGGTGGCGCGCTGGACTGTGAGGGGCTTCAGCTGCATCATGAGCAGCGACGCGATCACCGCGAAGTAGCTGACGCCGTCTATAAGAAAGCAGTACCCCTCACCGAAGCCCGAGATGACAAGGCCGGCGAGCGAGGGGCCGACCAGCCGGGCCATATTGACCATGGACGAGTTCAGAGCGATGGCGTTGCCGAGATCGCGTGGATCGTCGACCATCTCGACGAGAAAGGCCTGGCGGCCGGGCATATCGAAGGCATTGACCAGCCCCTGAAAGGCGCTGAGCAGAATGATTTCTTTGATGGTGATGACCTTCGCGAGCGTAAGCGCTGCCATGATCAGCGACTGCACCGCGGCCAGCACCTGCGTCCACACCAGCACCTTGCGCTTGTTAAGCCGGTCCACCCAGACGCCAGCAAAGGGCGCGAGCAGGAAGGTGGGGATCTGGCCGACAAAACCGACGATGCCTAGCATCCAGGCCGAGCCGGTCAGCTGATAGACCAGCCAACTGGTGGCGATGCGGGTCATCCAGGTGCCGATGAGCGAGATGCTCTGGCCGCTGAAGAAGAGCCGGAAGTTGGGCGCGTGGAGAGCCCGCCAGGCGTGCGAGAGGCCTTCGGTCTTGGCCTGAGGCCGGGCCTCGGCAGCGATCTCTGTGGCGTCCAGTGCAGTGGCATCCGGCGCTGCCGCGGGGATCGGGTCGAGGATGATTTCTTCCGCTTTAGAATCTGACTGAAGCACTCTTGATTGTACCGGGCAGCGGTCTCGTATCCGGCTACTTCGTGCTCATCAATTCTGGCATCCGGCCGCCTTGCGTGGAAGCCCCGGCTCGTATTCAATCGGCAGAGGCATGCTTCCCTTTCAGCTCGTCTACCGCGAAGGTTTCTATCTGCCGTTCGGCAAGGCGCACGTCTTCCCTGGCCTGAAGTACAAGCTCATACGCGAGCGTCTGCTGGCGACCCGGGCGGCCACTGAACACGATTTCGTGTTGACCGAGCCGATCGCGCTGAACGATGTTTTGCGGGTACACGAGGCCGGCTTTGTGGACCGGCTGGTAAATGGAACATTGTCGCAGGCGGAGATCCGGCGCATGGAGCTGCCGTACTCGAAGGAGCTGGTCGAGGCGACGCTGCTTGGCTGCGGCGGCACGTTGCTGGCCGCCCGGCTGGCGCTGCGGGATGGGGTGGCATGCTCGATCGGCGGCGGCTTTCACCATGCGCATCCGGATCACGGCGAGGGCTTCTGCATGCTGCACGATGTCGCGATTGCGCTGCGGCGGCTGCTCTATGAAGGCACGACCAGGGAGGGCACGACCCGGCGAGCGATGGTGGTGGATCTGGATGTGCATGACGGAAATGGCACGGCAGCGATCTTTCCTCCAGTTGCGAGTCAAGCAGCTCCGATTCGTGAGAAGCTTCCATGCGGCGAACTGGTGGGCTCCGCGATGCCGAGCGCAGATGGAGTCTTTACAGTCTCGCTCCACCAGCGGAACAACTATCCGCCGTACAAGCCGCCGTCGTCGATCGATGTTCATTTGAACAACGGAACAGAGGATACCGAGTATCTCGATGCGCTCGAACGCGCTCTGGCATTAGGACTGGAGCGCTTCCGGCCTGACCTGATCGCGTATGTCGCCGGCAGCGATCCGTACCTGGAGGACAAATTAGGCGGGCTTGCGTTGACTATCAAAGGCTTGAAGCAGCGGGACAGGATGGTCTTTCGTGCGGCCCAGAGCGCGGGCGTGCCGGTCTTTTCCGTCTTCGCGGGCGGGTACGCACGCGAGCTGGAGGATACAGTCACGATCCACACCAACACGGTGCTGGCGGCGGCTGAGGTGTTTAGCTTTCACGGCGCGACGAGCTGCTGAGGATACAGCTCTAGCTTCTAGTTTCTAGCCAGAGATTCTCATTTCGGTTTCGCGAGTTGCGCGAGTTCCCACAGCACTTGTCAAGTTATCCCTCTGTGCTCTCCGTGTTCTCTGTGGTGAGATCCGCACCGAGTACCATAGGTCCCTATACAGATGTCCAAAATAGTACGGTAAAGGTCTCATGCTGGCCATGTATGTGCTTAGCCAAGTTCTTCTTCTGTCTGAACGACTGCTGAGACGTTCGTGCCACGCTGAGCCAGATGATGCCCTGCCGCAACGGACACGAGGCATAGCGTAACTGACAACAGAACATTTGCGACGGCCCTACCCCGAGCTCCCGCTCTCAACAAGTCGAACGTTTGAAGGCTGAATGAAGAGAAGGTGGTGAATCCGCCGCAGATGCCAACCATCACAAACAAGCGAACGTTCTCTGAAACTGCAAAGCGACTGTCTGAAAGAGTGGCTGTCCCAAAGAAGCCGATCAGGAGGCAGCCGAGCACATTGACCAGGACCGTGCTCCACGGAAATGAAGTGCTCGCGCTCAGCATCGCGCGAGCGATGGACTATCGAATCAGCCCGCCGAGAGCGCTTCCCGCTGTAATCCAGAGATACGTGACCATTCCTGCCCTCACCTGTGCCTCGATGATCTGAGGCATTCTTGATTGGCAGGAGTCATCAGCCCTTGCGGCGGTTTAAGGGAGACTCCATTCCCTCATTGAGTTCATTATTACTTCAGGCGAAGACAGGGCAAGGAGGGCGTACATAAAGGAACCGTTTCTGCACGAGTCTCTGTCTGCGCTGAAAGCGACAAATTTTACGTTGCACAAAATATTGCGATTAGCCTCGCGACTCAAGGGAGCCTTATCATACGATTTGGGACGTTTGGTGCAGTGCCCCATTATCCAAGCGCATTCGAGGAATGCGCTGTTTTCGTTCAACTGCAACTCTCAGTTTCGGGTGAAAAGAACTACTTCTGCACCAGCACCTTCTCGATCGCGGCTTGCGCGATCGGCGCCATGATCTTGTACCCTGCCGCATTAGGATGCAGCCCATCATCTGCCAGGGCCTGTCGCATCATGCCGCGTTCGTCGACGAGTGCGTCATAGTAATTCAGGTAAGACGCATTGGGATCGGTCGTGCAGTAGCTGCGCATCCATTCGTTGAGCTGCAGGATCTCCGGGATAGGCCGCGTGTCGAAGAGTGGCTTGGCGAGTGCCGTGTAGTTGTTCACCGGCGTGACCGAGGAAAGGATCACCCGGATACCGTGGACCCTGGCCAGCTCGGCTAGAGTGCTCAGGTTAGCTTCGATGTCCTTGAGTGAGATGGGGCCGTTATTCCCCGCGATGTCGTTGGTGCCGGCCAGGATCACCACAAGTTCCGGCTTGAGGTCGAGGACGTCCTGGCGAAAACGTACCAGCATCTGTGACGTTGTCTGACCGCCGATGCCGCGATTGATGTATCCCTTGCCTGGGAAAGAGATATCGAGCTTCCAGTTATCGGTGATCGAGTCGCCAAAGAAGACGACGCGGTGCTCGCCGGCTGCCCGAGGCGGGAGTGCCGCATTGGCATCACGGTAGCGGGCGCGCTGGCCGAAATCGTTGGCAAAGACATTCATATTCTGTTGCTGCCAGGCGGTGAGCGGCGCATCCTGCGGGTTCGCTGGAGCGGGAGAGGCGACCGTCTCCCGTTGCTGGAGCGCCGGTGGAGGCTGATTGCCTTCCTGGGCGGAGGCTGCTGCCGCGACGCTCACGATGAGGGCGAGAAGAGCACTGCTGAAGCGGGATCGCATACGTCCTCCACCATACACCGCTGGCGGCCCGAGGCTAAAGAGGCATCCATATCGCAGCCCGGGCCTGACTGGTAAACTTGAGAAATTCCTATGTTTGAGAACCTTTCCGATAAGCTGCAACGCGCGTTCAAAAACCTTCGCGGCGAAGGCTCCGTCTCTGAAGACAATATCAACGACGCCCTGCGCGAGATCCGCGTGGCGCTACTTGAGGCCGACGTAAACCTGAATGTGGCCAAGGAGATCGTGGAGCACATCCGCGAGCAGGCCATGGGCCAGTCCGTGATGACGGCCCTGTCGCCCACCGAGCAGGTCATCAAGATCGTGCGCGATGAGCTGATCAGCCTGCTGGGCAAGGACACGGCGCGCTTCAACTTCGCCTCCAAGCCGCCGACTGTGATCCTAATGGCGGGCCTGCAGGGGTCGGGCAAGACAACCACCTCCGGCAAGTTGGCGGCGTGGCTGCAGAAGGGCGGCCACCGCCCCATGCTGGTCTCGGTCGACGTCTACCGGCCAGCCGCACGCGAGCAGCTCAAGGTGATCGCCAACAGCATCAAGGCCAACATCTACGAGGGCGACCTGAAGGGCGAAGCTCCGGGCACGCCGCTGGTCGAGCGGCTGGCGAAGGAGGCGCGTCGCGAGGCCGTGAGCTACGGATGCGACACGCTCATCGTCGACACCGCAGGCCGCCTGCATATCGATGAAGGGCTGATGGACGAGATGAGGACGCTAAAGGCTCTGCTGCAGCCTCAGGAGATCCTGTTCGTGGCCGACGCCATGACCGGCCAGGATGCGGTGCGCTCGGCCGATTCCTTTCACAAGCAGCTGGCGCTCACCGGGACCATCCTGACGAAGATGGATGGCGACGCGCGCGGTGGTGCGGCGCTTTCTATCCGCCACGTGACCGGCCAGCCGGTCAAGTTCATCGGCATGGGCGAGAAGCCGGATGCCTTCGAGCCTTTTCACCCGGACCGCATCGTGAGCCGCATCCTCGGCATGGGCGACATCATGACGCTCATCGAGAAGGCCGAGTCCACGCTGGACCGCAAGAAGTCGGAGGACTTTGCGCGCAAGGCTCTCTCCGGCGATGGCTTTTCGCTCGAGGATTTTCGCGATCAGCTGCGGCAGATCCGCAAGCTGGGCTCCTTCCAGAGCATCATGAAGATGCTGCCCTCCGTCGGGCCATTCCAGGGCATCCAGCAGCTTGCCGACCAGGTGGACGAAAAGCAGTTCTCGCGCGTAGAAGCGATCATCGATTCGATGACCAAGAAGGAGCGCGTTAACCACGAGATCATCTCCGGCTCGCGGCGCAAGCGCATTGCGAATGGCTCCGGCACCAGCGTGCAGGAGGTCAACCAGCTGCTGCGCCAGTACGCGCAAATGCGCAAGATGTTCAAGTCCGCCGGCAAGGGTGGCGGCATGCAGCGCAAGCTGATGGGCTCGCTGGGTGCCATGCGCGGCGGCATGGGCGGGGGTGCCGGGCGGTAGCTTTCTCGAAGCATCCTGACCCATGAAGTTGACCATGGCATCCCTTCAAGAGAAGCTCGACGAGATCACGGCACAGACGCGGACTCTAGTGCAGCCGGAGCGGCTTGCCCTAAGCGAGCGGGCCATCTCTGAGCTCTTCGCAACGGGTATTGAGGATAGCGTGTTGCGAGCCGGAGCGCAGGCCCCGGAGTTCGCCCTGCCCGATGTGAATGGCAAGCTGGTGCGGTCTTCGGATCTGCTCGCTTTGGGACCGCTAGTAGTCACGTTTTTTCGCGGGCGCTGGTGCCCGTATTGCACCACTGAACTCGAAACATGGCGAGACCTCTTCCCCGCGCTTAGGGAACGCGGCGCGCTCGTTGTGGGCATCTCCCCGCAGAGCGTGCGGCAGAACGACTTCATGCTGGCCCAGCACGATTTGCCATTTCCACTGTTACGAGATGAAGGTGCGCGCGTGGCGGAGGCATTTGGCATCGCCTATCCTGTGCCGCAGTTTCTGCGGGAGTACTACCGCTCGATTCTCGTGAACATTCCATTCATCAATGGGGAGGGTTCCTGGCGTCTGCCGATCCCTGCGACCTTCGTCGTAGGGCAGAACGGGATCATTCAGTGGTCGGAGGGACATGCCGATTTTCGCGTCCGTCCCGAGCCGGAAGAGGCGCTACGTGCACTATCGGCAGAGGCCGATTTCAAGGTCGTGTAGAGCGGTCCCAACCTTGACCGGAGCACACCGGATTGTTAATATCAAGTTGCGGGGTGGAGCAGCCCGGTAGCTCGTTGGGCTCATAACCCAAAGGTCGTAGGTTCAAATCCTACCCCCGCAACCAACCCTTTGAATCAGTTACGAAGACTGCTTCCTTCGGATAAACTCCCAAAAACTCCCAATAAGAAAAATCGCCGTTCAGGCGCTCGCCGCAACCGGCTTGAGCACCATCTCGACGACCTTCCCGTTCGCTTCCCGCTTCGATGACGACATGGCCTGTCCGTAGACGTTCATGGTCGTCTGGATCGACGCGTGACGCATCAGTTCCTGCTGCACCTTCATCGGCGCTCCGGTCTCGTCCAGCCACGAGCGGTACGTGTGGCGGAACGTGTGCCAGCCGATCTCACCCAGCCTCCCTGCCGCCAGCTTGCGCTCCTCGTGGATGAGGACCCGCTTGCCGTTGGCTGTGGGACCGTGCTGCCAGCACCAGAGACCTGGCTTGGCTCCGCATGCCGGACACGGCACGACGCAACATCCGGACGGGCGCAGGTAACGCTTCTGGATCTCGCCCGGGTGGTAGGGCCGGTTGGTCATCGGATTGGCAAACACCCAGCCTTCCTCCGTCGGCACAGCCTGCTTGCTCCACTCCAGAACGATCTTGCTTAGACTGGTATGAAGCGGAACATAGTCCTGGGAGTATTCGGTCTTGACGTCATCCACCCGCCCGCTCACGAAGCTGCGCTGAACAAGAAGCTGGTTCTTCTCAAAATCGAAGTCGTCCCACTGAAGCGCCGCGATCTCGCTCACGCGAAGACCGAGACATTGGGCAATCTGCACCATCGTGCGATACGGCTCACGTAGTGTCGCGACGACGAGTTCGAACTGTTCCACAGTCAGGATGATGGGCCGTTGCCGGCGTTTGCTGCCGCCCTTGATGCGGACGAGAGCAATCGGATTACGCTGCTCGTTGAAGAGCTCCCATCGTGTGGCGCACTCGTACATCAGGTGCATCACGCTTCGAATGTGCGTCTTGGATTTAGGCGCCATCGGGAGGTTCCTCAGCCAGTCTTCGACTGCCATCGGTCGAATCTTCTCGAGCAGGTAATCGCCCCACCGTGGCTTGAGGTAGTTCTTGATATTCGAGCGGTAGGACTTCGCCGTCGAGTACCGTTCCGGCAGTTCTTCCTCAAGGTATCGGTCGCAGATGGCACCGAACGTGACCACGGTCATGCGCTGCTGTGGGGTTTCTGAGTTAAGTTTTAAGAGAAGAGCTTCAACCGCCTTCTGCGCGAGAGCTTTCGTCCTGTACTTTTCAACGGAGCCAAGGGTCGCTGTCTTTCGTTCACGGTCGCCCGTTGCTGTCGTTTCGTAGTACCGGAACTCCCAGGCGTCTGGTCCCTTCGCCCGCTTTTTTCTGGTCAGACTTCCGAATTGGTAACATGCGCGCATCTCAGGTTTCCCTTCGACTCGCGACACGATTGGCTATCACGATGATAGACTTTCGCGTGCTCGCCGGGCGGTGGGGGCTTTTGTGGAAAGAGCGGTACGTAACCGTCAGCTTGCAAGTCGTTGCTGTATCCAGGCGTCAATCGAAGACGCGCGGAATCGCCACAGTTTTCCAACCTGAATCCCTGCAATCTCCCCGCGTTGCGCCAGTCGCTGTAAGGTGCGCGGATGGACTTTCAACAGTGCTGCTGCTTCGTGGCTATCGAGCAAACGCTCGGTCGCGTACGGACCTTGAACCCCGGCACTCATGGGTGGCTTCGGAACGGCTTCCAGCATGGGAGGAACCTCCAGCGCATTGTGGTGCCAGAATGCTCCGCTGTCCGGACTGTCAGCGTCTAATAACTTCTCGGAACAGCATCATTCCCGCCTGGAATGCAACCAGCAACACAGGAACAGAAGCCATCCCCTCTTATTTTGGGTCGGTTAACCAATTATGTTCGGGCTGCGTCTCAAACATAGTCACCTCTGGCACCTGTGTGTTGCGTCAGAGACCGGCACGATTGGCACACGCGAGGTGGGCCATGGTGGAACTCAGGCTGTTGCAGGCCGCGGTCGTTGTTGCAGAGGAGCGTAGCGTTACGAGGGCCGCTGATCGCCTCGGCCTCACTCAGCCTGCGCTCAGCAAGCAGTTGGCCGAACTTGAGGATCGAGTCGGCTTTGTCCTGTTCGAGCGAAACAGTCAGCGTTTCGAAGTAACGGAGCCTGGCGCCGCCTTTATAGAACACGCGAGAATCGCTCTTGCTGAGATCGAACGAGCGGTGAACAGTGGAAGAGCGGCCTCACAAGGCTCAAGCTCCGTGATCTGTATCGTGAAATCCCCTTACATTGATCCCTATTTCTCCTCAATAATGCGAACGATTCGCTTGCCGCTTTATCCCGACTTCGAGCTGCGCTTCTCTAGTCACTTCTCGAACGAAGCGCTGCGGATGTTGCGTGCAGGTGAGGCTGATCTTGCTCTGACTTGCGGGCTCGGCGAGCCGAGTGGATTCAGCTCAACAAAGTGGGCGGAGGAAAGCCTTTTCGTTGCGCTGCCGGCGACAGATCCCCTCTGCTGTAGCTATGAGCTCCGACTAGCGGATTTGAGCAATCGCCGCCTAGCCCTCTTTGAACGGCATGTGAATCCAGCCATTTATGACAGACTGCGGCAGATACTTGCGGACGATAGCATACATCCTGCGGAGATCCAGCATGTGCAACAAGCCGAGGAGGCTGCAGCGCTTATCCTGCAGTGCGGGTGCATGTCACTGCTTACGAAGACTGGCGCGTGGCGGATCTTGGATGATGGCATAGCCATCAGACCGCTGAGTGACGAGAGGCTCGTCCTAAAGACATATCTGTCAGCTCGCCTGGAGGAAGATTCCAGACTCATCGCGGATTTCACTCGCAGCTTCGCACGAAAGCTTAGTCCGAAACCCGAGCAGCTCCGCTTTGCTCACGCTAGCTAACGAAAGTCGTCGGGATCAATGCGCTGAACTGGGAGGCTTTCTGTCGTCCGATGCGCGAATGGCTATGTTCAAAGCACCGGAGGAGTGGCATGACGGACACTGTATAACCCCTGAAACGAGCTCTGTCGACTTCGTTTCGGATCGAAGAAGAACATGACCGCATTTCTTGCATACATGAACTGCAATAGGTTTGTCCGTGTGTTCGGTCATGCGTGTCCCATTTCGGCCCCGCAAACGTAACGATGGGCGGAGTCTTCGCGGTTTGTCAGCTTATTGCAACGCCACGAACCACTTTGGAAATTTCTCAAAATTCAGTTCTTCAGAATTTGTCTGAGTAGTGCATGCGTATGGCGGCTCTCATACACATCTCACGAAGCTTCCTGCTTCTATTGTGGACACTCTGCCGAACTGAAAATGCTCTCTTTGGGATTCTTCCGAAGCCACACCAAAGGCAGTCTTGACCATTTTGTAAAGTGAGGTTCTCATCGAACCAGGCGCTATTTGCGTGCTGAGTAGGGCAAGGATTGCACACAGCTTGCGAATCGACGCTTGCGATTGGAGCGACTATGGATCGGCGTGGAATTGACAGCAATGCGAAGCCATCCGGTGTCGGATGTGTCGAATGCCTCAAAAGCGATGGCTGGTGGCTCCATCTCCGTCGATGTGCCCAATGTGGGCATGTCGGTTGCTGCGACAGTTCGCCTCAACAGCACGCATCAAGGCACGCGCGTGAGACAGGTCACGCTGTTGCGCAAAGTTTTGAGCCCGGCGAAGAGTGGTTCTACAACTATGAGAGTGGTGCGATGTTCATGGGGCCAGAGCTTGCGCCGCCTCATTCACACCCTTTGGACCAGCCCGCACCCGGCCCCGGGTCCAAGGTTCCGCATAACTGGCGCTCACTGCTTCACTGACGCTACCGGTTTTTGAACACAGGAACAGTGGCAACCCAAGCGGGTTGGCCCAGCCCTATGGAAGTGTGCTCACTGGAGTACCGCCGAAAACAAGGTTTTGTCGCGCCAGGGGCGTAAAGAGGCTATAAAGCATACGTGGCTCTGATGGAGAGCTGATGGAATCCAGCGCCGTGCGTTGCTCCTGGGTTAGCTGCAGATCCAACGCCGCGAAGTTGTCCTTCACCTGTTCGGGCCGACTTGCACCGATCAGCGTCGACGTGACGCCCGGCCTGCCACAGATCCATGCTAGCGCAACCCGCGCTGGGCTTTGCCCAACTTCCGCCGCGACCCGCTTGAGTTCATCGACTATTTTCCAATTGCGGTCGGTAAACAACGAGTCACCAAACGGATTGGCTCCATCAAGCCGTCTGTCTTCTTCTGATCGCCTTTCCCTGCTTTTTGCAGCTTCGTTCGGTAAACCGCTGGCGCGAGGACCCGATGCTTCCACTTTGGTCCGATCATATTTGCCTGTGAGAAAGCCAAAGGCGAGCGGACTCCAGGGAACGATGCCGCTCCCAATCTCCTTCGCGAGTGGTACGTGCTCGTCTTCGATGTCGCGATTCACGAGCGAGTAGAAATACTGCATTGCGATGGGACCCGGGGTACCGCGTACCGAGGCCAGCGTAGCAAGCGTTGCGACGTACCACGCCGGCGCATTGGACATGCCCCAGTAGCGAATCTTACCTGCCCGCACCAAGGAGGTCATGGTTTCGAGCAGTTCCTCGGCCGGTGTCACCACGTCCCATATGTGTATCCAGAACAAGTCCACGGACTCCGTGCGCAGTCGTTTCAACGAGCTTTCGAGCGCGGTATGGAGATGTTTTGCCCCGTTCCCGCCGTTGTGAGCTCCTGGGCCTGCGGAAAATCCGGCCTTGGTCGCCAAGACGAGCTTGTCTCGCAGTTTTCGGTCAGCGATAAATGCGCCCAGCATCTCCTCGCTCCGGCCGCCCGCGTACACGTCCGCAGTGTCAATGAAATTTCCGCCAGCTTCAACATAGGACTCGAAGACAGCCTTGGAAACTGTGTCGTCTGTTCCCCAACGCGCAGTTCCAAAGGTCATGGTGCCGAGTGCGAGAGGGCTGACTACGAGACCAGAACGGCCGAGAGTGCGATGATCCTTGAGTGTCATGTAATTCCTTAGTGTTCGCTACGACACTTCGATGCAGCTGCACTCGCAGCTCACACGATGGCGTGATTGAGCGCATGTCGACCTTGGCGCGAGATGGCGCGGGCCGGAGGAAAACTGCAGCCCGTTGCAACGACGATCATGTTCGCTTGGCCAGGCTAGCTCCCGAGCCCAGCATTATGAGCCTGAACTCGCCACAGAAGAAGTAGTCGCGGCTCCTACTTTCAACTTGAAGAGGTTGGCGGCATTTTCTCGCCCGACCTTTGCCTTCACGCCATCCGGCATCTGCGCTTCGTCGAACCACTGGGAAGCCGCCCTCATTTGTTCGTACGGATAGTCCACCGAGAAGAGGATATGATCCTCGCCCAACTCGTTGATTGCTTCCATGAGTGGCTTCGTGTGGTGGTGTCCGCTCGACGTGAGCCAAAAATTGTTGGCAAAGTAATAGCTAGGGCGACGCTTCGCCTTCGAGCCGCGCTCCCCGTCGAATTGCTCGTCGAGACGGTGTTGCATGCGTGGAAGGATAAATGGCAGACCCTCTCCGAGATGTCCCAACAACACTTTAAGATTGGGGAGATCATCAAAGAGACCGCTGAGCATGAGCCGAAGCGCATGGCTCGAAGTCTCATACGTGAATGCCCAAGCTGAGCCGCCGAGCTCTGGGTAACCCTGAATGCTGCGTGTTTGGCTTGGCAGCGGCTCACGCGGGTGTAGGTACAAGGGAACGTCAAGTTCCGATACAGCAGCCCAAAATTCCCGCAGGGGCTCCGCATCCAGATACTGGATATCTTCGTCCCCTGCCCTATTCGTGTAGCCGTTCACCAATACGCCCCGCAGGTCTAATTCGCTGACAGCGCGGCGGAGTTCCGCCACGGCGAACGCGGTGTTTTGTAGCGGGACCGCTGCAAACGCCGAAAATCGGTCCGGATGCTTGCGAATTAGTGAAGCTGCATAGTCATTGGAAGCCGCTGCCACTTCGTTTGCCTTGGCAGGGTCGACAATTCCTTGAACGCCGGGTGAGGTCAGTGAAAGAACGCAGATCTCGATGCCCGCACGATCCATATCGCGCAAGCACATATCCGGATCTAGCAATCTGGACTCGATGTCCTTGGTGTATGCCAAACCATTTCGGCCAGACTCACCCTTTGCATCCCAGTACTGATTATTTACTTTTGTAGAAAAGTGTTCTTCGATAGCGATCTTGCCTTCCATGAATGCTCTCCTTCACCGATTTGAGCTTGATCGAAGCTCTCTCTCACGACGCTTGATGTGGACGAGGAATGATCCCTGCGTTGAAAGCGATGTGCTTGTACTCGAGGAACTCGTTAATGGCACTCAGTCCGTTCAGGCGACCGTTGCCACTCGACTTGAAGCCACCTTCTTCGAATTCGTCGTAGACTACTGCCCAGTCGTTCACCCAGATTGTTCCGGCTTCCAGTTCGCGAGCGACACGCAACGGACGATCCACGTCACGGGTCCATATGCTTGCCGCCAGCCCATAGCTGCTGTTATTAGCAAGCTCCACAGCCTCCGCTTCAGAATCGAAGACGGTCAGAGTCAAGACAGGTCCGAACACTTCCTCCTGAAACAACGGAAGTGATGGGTTGTCGACTTCGAGCAGAGAGGGACGGTAGAAAGCACCCTTTGCGAGCGGACCGTCAGTGATAGGGCCGCCCCGCAGGAGCACTTTCGCACCCTGAGCAATGGCATCATTCACCATGGCGTCGACCCGATCAACGTTCTTCTTGTCAATCAGTGGTCCCATATCGCTGGCCGGATCCGATGCAGGGCCCACTTTGACACGCCCGAGCCTCTCACTCATCAGTGTGCGAACTCGCTCCGCCATACCCTTTTGAACCAACAGACGAGATCCGGTCATGCAGAATTGGCCGGCAAACACGGTCAGAGCTTTTTCAAGCTGGGTAGCGGCCGCATCCAGATCCGCATCGTTAAAAACCAGCATTGGAGTTTTCCCTCCAAGCTCGGTCTGAAAGATCTTAAGAGTGGAGGCCCCCGCCGCGGAAATTGCTTTGGCAGTCTTGGTGCTGCCTGTAAAGCTGATGACTCGGATGGCTGGGTGCTCCATGAGCAAAGCAGATCCCCCGCTACCACTTTCAGTGAAAACGTTGCAGACGCCTTTCGGTAGATCGACCTGAGCGAGGATCTGGCTGAACAGCCAATTCGTTTGTGCGGTGACGCCCGGCAACTTGATCACGGCCGTCGTGCCTGCTGCTAAGGCTGGAGCTAGAGACCGAATTGTCAGGATCAAGGGTGAATTGAACGGTGCTACAACGCCTGCAACGCCGATGGCGGAACGGGTAACCATCGAGAACCGGCCCGGCTTCACCTCAAGAGCACGACCGTAGTCCGTAAGCACTACCGCAGCCCAGAAGCGCAGCTTGCTTGGAATCATGTCCACTTCGAATTGCGCTTCTCGACGAACTTTCCCGTTCTCAAGCGACAAAATGGAAACAAGTTCGTCTCGGCGGCTCTCGAATGCTTCCGCCAGTTGATTCAAGACTCGCGAACGAAGTTGCCGATCGTCTTTCCATGGCGACAACTTGAACGCTCGAGACGCAGCCTCAATGGCGACACGCGCGTCGTCGCTGCTCGCGTCGGCGTAGCTTCCAATTTGTTCTCCCGTAGCAGGATCGAAACTAGCGCTTCGATTTGAAGCCTCAGTCCAGTTTCCATCAATCCAATTCCTTGCCTCGCCTGGAGGCCCTTGGGTCAAAGCGTTCGCCATACGGAACCTTTCCTGTGTAACATCCGTCCCAAATCAAAGAGGTTGAATGCGCCGGTTTACGCGCCCTTCCATCAACAGACCTAGATACTAGGGCGAGCGGAATTCCATTAGTGCAGTCATTTAGGGTGGATCGACGCGCACACTTCAGAGCCGAACCGACCAGGCATGAGTTCGATCCCGCTGTTAGCGCAACGTGTTACACATGGAGCTCTTGGTCGAATAATCTTGCTGTCTAGGCGACGGCGGCGACCAAGCCTTGTGGGAAGCTGCAGCTGCGCAGTGACGAGGAACGAGCACTGCTGGAGTTCGTTGCGGAAGCAGGATCGTTGGTTCCTTCGGTCGCGAGGAAATTATGAACGTCCGAGATGACGGCGGCACCTTCCCCAGCAGCTGCCGCAACACGCTTTACGGAACCTCCCCGGATGTCTCCTATTGCAAAAATCCCTTGGACCGAAGTCTCAAAACGACTGCGGGAGTTTCCGGTGACGACGAAGCCTCTGCCGTCAAGCGTGACGCAAGAACCCAGCCAGTCAGAGTTCGGCGTCGCACCGATCATCACGAAGACGGTAGTAAGATTCTCGGTAGAGTGCTCTCCTGTCCTTGTGTTTCTCCAAGTTACGGACTCCAAGCTGCTCCTGCCTGTGAGCTCGCTGATCTCTGTTTCAGTATGGATCGTGATGTTGGCCATTCGCTCTATCCGGCTTATCAGGTACTGAGACATGCTTGCCTGCAGGCTCCGGCCACGCACAAGAAGGTGCACATGATCAGCATGAGCAGAAAGAAAGAGTGCTGCCTGCCCTGCTGAGTTGCCGCCTCCAACGACGGCCGTTTGCTGATTTCTACAAAGCTTCGCTTCCATTCCGGTCGCTGCGTAGTGGATACCCCTATACTCGAACCGCTGATAGTCTTTGACGTGCAGTTTTGAATAAGTAGCGCCCGAAGCGATGATGACCGCGCGCGTTCGAACCTCCGTCCCATCGCTTAGCAGCAAACGATGAAGCGGCCCGTCCGAGCGAATGCCGCACACTTCTCGAGAGATTACAATCCGGGCACCAAATTTGTGTGCCTGCATCAAAGCACGATCTGCCAGTTCCTGCCCCGATAAACCTGTTGGGAAACCAAGATAGTTCTCTATTCGAGAACTAGTACCGATTTGGCCACCAGGCGCTTTCCCGTCCAGCACGACCACCGACAGACCTTCAGAGGCGCCGTAGACTGCAGAGGCAAGACCCGCAGGTCCAGCGCCGACAATCACTACGTCATACACGTCTCTCGTTTGAATGGTGTCCGTCAGACCGATCTCTTCGGCGAGATCGGGCAGCTTGGGCTGGTACAGCAGCTTTCTCCCCGGTAAAACGACAACCGGCAGCCCCGCCTGACTTGACACAGCGGGCAGCCCTGTCGCTGCCTTGGCCTGTTCGTCAAAATGGACAAAGCGGTAGGGATAGTTGTTTCTCTCCAGGAACTCCTGTACCCGGAGGGTTTGCGGGTCTTTGGGACAGCCCACAAGGAGAACTCCGCGGACATTTCCTCTCATCATGGCTGCTCGACGGAGAATGGCGGCTCGGATGATGATGTTTGCAATCTCTCCCTCTGCGTCGAGCAGACCGCGGATCCTTTCTCGGGGTATTCGCAGCAGCAGCGAATCAACGCGCGCAACGCCGTCCGCCAGGGTTCTTCGTGACGTGATGAGATCAAGCTCGCCGATGAACTCTTTTGCCTGTTTCCGTGCGACGAGTATCCGCAGGCCTTCATGATCAGTTGCAATGATGTCTACACCACCCTGCAAGATCACGAACATGTCGTTGTCACGTTGACCCGCGTGAAAGAGGAATGTTCCCGCTTCGACTGCTTCCTCCTCGCCGTAGACCCTCAGTCGCCTAATCGCATCACCTGAAAATACAGGGAACGCGTCGCTGCCGCCGCAATCACCACTGTTTTGCAAGTTGCGAAGTCGTCTTGGATTTTTGGACATACCCTCTCCTGCGAGTTTCAGCGCCAAACGTGATGTTGTTCACACAAGATCGACCTCAGACCGATTCGCATCTGCCTCGCGGTTGTCACGGACTTGTTTGTTGGAGCGTCCGCGCCACTTGTGCCACGAGAACTGCTCCTCGCACAGGTTTGCTGAAGAACGCGACAGCACCGTCTTCGAGTAGAAGTTTTTGAAGCGGTTCGGAAGCGTGGGCACTGATGCTGATAATTGGAACCTTGCATGACTCAAGACGCAATTGACGCTGAAGTTGAAGCCCAGTCATGCCGGGCAGGCGGAAGTCGACAACAAGCAGCGAAATGCGAGAGCGATCGGGGGAGGCAAGGAACGATTCGGCCGAATCGAACGTTAGGGCCTTGTACCGTGCAGCTCCTAAAACACTTGTCAGACCACGGCTGACATCCTCGTCATCCTCGATGATTCCGATCAGTGCCATATTATGTTCTATCTCGTTCACGGAGCACCTTCCCTCAATAACGAAAGGGTACCGAGCCGCACTATGGCCGTCCATCCTGCTTTAGCACGAGTGACCTCATCCCGAAGCTGTTCTCTGGTACATACGCATCAGAGCCGCTAGCGAGTCTGCTCCTGTCTTCTCCATGATGTGAGCCCTATGCGTCTTGACTGTGAGCTCACTCATGTCCAAACGATCAGCAATTTGTTTGTTGAGAAGCCCCTCGGCAATCAAGTCGAGCACAGTTCTCTCCCTCGGAGTGAGGCGTTCGAATCGAGCAGTCAACTCTGCACTTTGTAGGCGATTATTTTGACGGGTTTGATCTTGCACGAGTGCTTGTTGAACCGCCTCCAACAGATCCTGACCCCGGACGGGTTTTGTGAGGAACTCAACTGCACCCATCTTCATTGCCCGCACGCTCATGGGCACATCACCGTAGCCGGTAGTGAAGATGATCGGAATCTGAACATCCGCCGCCACCAACTGTCTCTGCAATTCCATCCCACCCATCCCAGGCAAGCGCACGTCAAGAATTAGGCAGCTAGGTACTTCTGGCCGCTGCCTCAAGGAATTCCGATGCCGACCGAAAACTACGGACTGCAATTTGAACAGATCGAAGAACGCTTTCGAAGCCGTTCCTGACCGCGTCGTCATCATCGACGATGTAGACCATTTGAGACGGGTTTCTCATCTGATCAGCTTTCGCGGGGCACTGAGAGGTGAAACGTTAACCCATAATCTGGATTCGCCTCGGCCCAGAGCCGGCCACCGTGCGCTTCTGCGAAGGATCGGCTGATGGACAGACCCACGCCGACTCCTTGAGTGCGAGTCGTATAAAACGGCTTGAACAGTTGTTCTACATCCGGAACTGACGCTCCATGCCCGTTGTCGGAGACTTCGACTTTTAAATTCTTCTCGTCGAAGTTTGTTCTAATATCGATCCGTGGATTTCTGCTCAGGTTTCCCGTCGCATCCACCGCATTCGAGAGCAGATTGAGGATCACTTGTTGAATTTGGACTTCATCCAAACGGGTCTTTGGTATTTCTCGTAAGGTGGTTCGAAAAGCGACAGTCGTTCCTGCGCACCGATAGGAAATCAATTCCATCGCTGCACGCACCAATCCATTCAGATCCACCAGCTTTTTGGTCGCCTCGGATTTGGTCATCATACCGCGGATTCTCCCGATCACTTCCGTTGCTCGGGTGGCACTCGAAACAGCCCGTCCTGCAGCTGATAGCGCCTCGTCAAGACCAGGAGGTGACGCTTTCAGCCATGCTTCGCAGGCATCGGCATTCGCCACGATGGCGGCAAGAGGTTGGTTGACTTCGTGTGCAATTGCGGCAGCCATCTCGGCCAGCGCGGAGATACGCATCAGTCGAGCAACTTCGAGGTTTGCTTCGCCTAGACTCTTCTCGGCGCGTTCCTTCGCAGCAAGAGCTTCGTTCGCTTCCCGGAGGCGTCTCTCTGTCCTTGCTCGAACGTTTACGGCCCACCCTGCCAAGACTTCGCAGAGAATGAACGAAAGGAAGAAGGGTATGTCGTGCCATCCGATTTGGAAGCTCCGGATCGGAGGAACAAAGAAATAGTTCGCGGCAGCGACGCTTGCAAGCAACGCTACCCAGCCAGGCCCTTTACCGAAGTACCAAGTAATGACGATCAGAACTGCGGGCGCGAGAAACCACTCAGGCGTGTAGAAGGGTCCTGTCAACCGAAGTGACACCCATGTGGAGACGAGTACTGCTGCCAGCGCAGAACCGTATCTCAACCAGAACGGGAGACTGCGCAGACGGTCCAGCGATGATGGAGTCAGTTCCGACGCGATCTGCATTCCTTTTCTCTTAGAATTCCGGTGGCAAGGGGCGAGGTACCCCAACTGGCCTAAATTCAGATTACGGTCGGTTGCACGTGTGAAACGGAATCAAAAGTGGCTAGACGCGCGTAGCTCAAAAGTGTTGTGATAGCGTGCTGCTGATTGAGCGGAGCAAACGACTGCACAGCGAGAGGTGAGAGGTTCGATGTCCGAGTAAAATGAATTGTGCAAGGAGTCTCGCTGTGCCCACCGCCGGAGAGCCAAAAATCCGTTTACTCGCCGTTGACGATCATCCATTGATGCAGGATGGCCTCGCGCTTGCCATCCAGGCTGCAGACGATATGGAATTGGTAGCGCAAGCGGCGAATGCTGAAGAAGGCATTGCGATGTTCCAGCAGTACTCCCCGGATCTGGTGCTGATGGATTTAAGGCTTCCAGACATGAGTGGCGTGGATGCGATTCGGAGCATGCGACGGCTTCGGCCGGAAGCGCGCTTCATCGTGCTCACAACGTTTCACGGTGACGTTCGAGCAACACAAGCCCTCCAAGCAGGAGCGACAGGTTACCTCCTGAAGGCAACTTTGAGAAGCAAGCTCATTGACGCGATCCGTACCGTCTACGCCGGCGGTTTCTTCGTCCCAGCGGAAGTCGCTGATGAACTGGCGCGTCATGTTACCGACACCAAACTGACGGATCGCGAGATTGGCATTTTGCGTGAGGTTGCTTCCGGTTGCAGCAACAAAATCGTTGCCGATCATCTGGCGATCAGCGAAGACACCGTCAAAGGCCATATACGCAGTATCCTCTCCAAACTGAAAGCCAACGATCGAACGCACGCCGTCACGATCGCGATCAGACGCGGGTTTCTCGAACTCGAGGATTAGCCGCACAAATGTAGAACTAACGTTTCTCACGTTTGACGATGGCGTTGTGAACGATGAATCAGTCACGTTTACGCGTTGCCAAATCGGAGTCACCGACGTTTCGCGTCCCCCGCATCGCCTTGAGGAGGCTAGCGGTGCGCGATATCTCACAACCTTTGGTGGTTCCGGTCGTCAACGTAAGCAAACTTCGAGTCAAGTCTCACCTCGATGAGAGTTCCGGTACCGACGTCTGAGGTCATACTCAATTGTGCTCGGATCGACTCCGCACGTTCACGCATACCTTGAAGACCCCATTTCGTCCTGAGATCGCTCTGAAGAAGCTCCTTGGAGACATCGAATCCTACACCGTTGTCACGACATTCCATTCGGAAAAGACGCTGGTTGTAGTAGAGAACCAGCCGAACGTGGGTCGCACTCGAATGTTTCAGCGCATTTCTTATAGCCTCTCTGGCGATGAAGTATAGTTCTTCGGAGGCAACCGCATACATGTCTCGAACTGTGCCTATACTCTTGAAGTGGATCTCTACGCCACTTTGACCACTGAGGCTCGTGCTTAGCGCTTTCAGTCTTCTGTGAAGAGCGTCAGCGTAAGTGTTCTCCTGGCGTATTGTAGCGATGCGCTCCCGACCCTCGATAACGAGTGCCTCAGTCGCGGAGAGGCTACGGTCCAGGAGATCCATGACCTCGCCGCCATGAGATAACTTTTGACGTACGGCCTCGAAATTTAGCAGGAGACCTTGGATTCCCTGCAGAAGAGTGTCGTGAAGCTCCCGCGCAATGCGTGTCCTCTCCTCAGCTCGTTCCTCAGCTAGCATCCGCGCTCGTTGTCTCATGGTCCGCAGCCGTTGCTCATAGAGCAGGTGGAGCCCCCAGACGCCCAAAACAACTGAGATGACGAGAAACCACCAAGTCTGCCAGAAGTACGGACGAATGCGAAACGTCGCGCTCTGGACAGGCTCGGTCCATGTTCCGAAGCCGTTGGAAGCAATCACCTCAAAACGATAGCTGCCAGGTTTGAGGTTGGTGTACACCGCCTCTCGGCGAGAGCCGACATCCTGCCAGTCACTGTCGTTGCCCCTCAGTCGATATCGATAAACAACGTTATTTGGGTCAGTCAGGTGTACCCCTAGATACTCTATGCGCAACGTTCGCAATCCAGGCCGGAATGTTCCATCTGAGCCAATCGGTCGACCATCTCCGAGCAAATCGAAGATCTTCAGTCGGGGCGCTGGTGTAGTTCTGAGATGAGTAGGGTCAACGGACACTATGCCATCCATAGTGCCGAACCACAGCAGGCCTTGACGGTCCATACGCGCAGACCCGCCCCCGGCTAACGCGAGCCTAAGGGGTGCTCCTTCGCTTGCTCGCGAAACCTGATTCGCTATAACGCGATAGCTGTTGTCTCTCAGCGCCCTCCGAATCTGCTCCCTTGGCACTTGGTTGATCCCGGCGGCACTGTTCACCCAGAAGTCGCCGTTCTTCGATTGCACTACGCCTGTCACTCGGGTGCTCACAAGGGCCGCGGCGAATTGGATGGTCTCGAAGCCGGCGCCAGACTTAACTGCTATGCCACGCCGCCCGAAGGCGGTCAGGCCTTCCGTCGTACGCGCAAAACCGTAGACACCATCTATGCCACCGTTCAGTACGTTAAGTACGTCGACGCGCCCCCCTTCCGTCAGGTCAATCTTGCCGTCACGTCTTCCGAGATAAACCTGACCGTCCAAGTCTGTTGCTATTGAGATCACTCGGCCGAAGCGCTCGGTGCCAGCGATGCGCCGCCAACGCTTTCCATCGAATATCCAAAGGGAGTCCTCATTCGCGCCAGTGGCCCATGCATAGAGATTATGGCGATCAATCCAGCAGATGGTTGAAAAAATGTAGTCATCCCAAAAGCCGGAGTGACCCGGCAGCAGCGGCACACGGTGAAGGCGTTGTCCTTCAATCCTTGCGATGCCCTTCGCGTCAAGTAACCATACCGGTCCACCATTGCAGAAGAGTCCATTGAGCTCTCGTGCACCTTTCACCTCGATCTCCTGATCGTGGTTCAAGCGATACAATGGACCGGTTTCGCCACCTACCAATATCTCTCCATTTGTATCGACGCACGTGGACCAGACACCCACAGCCTGAGTGCGGATCGCAGGCACTAATGTCGCAGAAGTAAACCGATCCACGCCGCGAGTACCGCCGACCCAAACGTTGCCTTCTCTGTCTTCGAAGAAGCACCATTGATCATTTGAGGTGAGCCCGTCCTGGCTGCCAAAACTTTCGTCAAGGGTCTGAAACTGTCCACGTTGTTGAGAAGTGATTGGCACTTTTCGCACACCACTGCCCGTGATAGCTAGCCACGCACTGCCAGTTCGATCGATAAGGAGAGTCCGCAAGCGCCCCTGCAACGTGACGGCCTGCAGCAGATGTCCCGAGGCGCTAACGCGATCCAGTATGGTTAGCGGGTCGGCGTCGAGTTCCTGTTTGAGGGGAACGCCGGCAATCCAAACGGAACGGTCTGGAGCTTCACGTATGCTTACTGGGCCACGAATCTGCAGCGAAGTCTGAGTAAATGTCGCCTTCCCCGCAGCCTGACGATACAGCCGATTGTTCTGAAATACCCATCGTGTATCGCTTGAGTCGACCAGAAACGCTTGGACGTGTTCGCCATTGGCGAGCGGAAGTGCAATCATTTGCCACTTGTCCTCTGCGTTCAAAAAGGCGGGATGTTGGTCGTTGAAGACACACCAAATGGTCCCATGACGGTCCTGCTGCAGAGACCCAAGGTTGCGTAGGGGCTCATTCGCTTGCACGCTCGCGAAGGTCGTCACTTCTCCACCATGAAGGCGTACAGCACCGCCAACTCTTGGGGCGAACCACACGGAGCCGTCTTTAGCAACCAGCAACTGCCAAAGCGGCTTTCGAAGTTCCCCGGAGACATCGCTTGGAACGGACGCAGCCTTAAATTCAAGACCGTCGAAAGTGAGAAGACCGCGCTCTGAAGCAAGCCACAATACGCCATCCGACCCCTGCCCTAGCGCGTTCACATCACGGGGAGCACCGTTCTTACTGCTCCAGGAAGCATGGTTCATCTGCCATATCTGCTGCTCCTGTGCATGGAGCGGTCCGACAGCACACAAAAAGCTGAGCAGTAATGTGACACGAGCAAGCCGGCGACCGTTTTCACCAAGAGTCATTCTCATCGTTTCGCCCTGCTTAATTGTTTATACGTCCAGTCCTCGCCTGGCCTCGGGGTCGCAAGTGCGTGCAATCGTTTAGTTGCTGTTGCCTTCACTGCAACGATACTTCGGTCCATTCCTTACCTCTAGAAGAACATCGTTGAGCGTCGATCTGGCTAGCCGGATGGAGTACTTGACGTGATCAGCGCCAATGCCGCTGACACGAATTTACGTAGGTGCATCACAACGGCTCTCATAGCCAAAAGGAGGGTGTGATCCCCACTCCATCGAGTGGCACCTGTCAATCGAGAATGCGGCTAACCTCCTTCTATGGACAGGGCTTGGCACTAGGTATGCGGCTAAGACACGAATCGAACATTCTGAGCGTGATTAGGAGAGAGCGATGGCTGGAGAGGGATTAACCATAGAGGATAGATTTCAACTTTTTGAACAACTTAATCTGCATCAGCGATTGATCGACACCCCGTGGGGGAAGGAGTCCGCTCAGGCATATGTCGATCTGTATTGGCCTGAGGGGAGCTTCACGGTAAACGATGTTCGGCATAGCGTGTTCAGTGGGGCAAAGGGCTTGAAGCAGATGTTCGATTACGCCCACAGTGTATTCCCGTTGGACAAGATGTTTCACACCATGGGGCCGTTCCAAATCTCTGGCGATGGCGTTACCGCGAAGGCAGACTGGCGCTGGATTGTGAACTGGAAAGAGGATCAGAAAGGTGTTCTCTCGACAGGCACTTACGCAGATCGCTTTGAGAAGCGGCGCGGAGGATGGAAATGCGTAGAGCGGATCTCAAACGTCGATCCGAACTTCCCCGCGGAGGTCTTTGCTGGTTGGGCTGCGACTGCTTCAGAGAAGTTTCGCGAGTCGTAGCAACGAGGGTCAACGCAGGAGCGTTCTGCTCAGGGAGTGTCGCATGTTGATCGATTTCAAGAATCGTCCCTCGACATCGTGATCATTGCCAGAAGTAGACGGGAAGCCTATCCGTCCGGGGTCAGGTCGGTTACACCAACGGTCTTGTGCTCCGGCGCATTGGAGATAATCTTGGAGATTGGCATCGACAGCTTTGCGGCGTTGCAATCCGACCCGAGAACGGGTCAGACTTTGCCGCCAGTCCTTCGAATGCGAAATCTCGTCGAAGAGATTGTGGTCGCCGATCAGGCAGGCGTTGATGTGTTCGGTTTGGGCGAACACCACCGGGCGGATTTTCTCGATTCGGCTCCCGTGGTAATCCTCGCGGCTGCGGCTGCGAAGACAACACGCATCAAGTTGACTAGCGCGGTGACAGTACTGAGCGCAGCCGACCCTGTCAGGGTGTTTCAAGAGTTTGCCACTCTGGACCTTTTGACGGGCGGCAGGGCTGAAATGACGGTTGGCAGGGGTTCCTTTACGGAGAGTTTTCCCTTGTTTGGTCGACGGCTCCAAGACTACGACGCCCTCTTCGCGGAGAATCTCGAACTTCTACTTCAATTGCGCGACTCGTCGAACATCAACTGGCAAGGTAAGTTTCGAGCTCCGTTGCGTGGCCAGGGGGTGTTCCCGCGGCCGGCGCAGAAGAAGCTACCGATCTGGCTTGGTGTGGGCGGCTCGCCTGAATCGTTCCGGCGTGCAGGCAGGCTCGGACTGCCGCTCATGGTTGCCATTATTGGGGGCACGCCGGAGCGGTTCAGCCCCCTCGTTGATTTGTATCGAAATAGCGCTCATCAAGCCGGTGTTTCGCCGGCGGAGATCAAGGTGGGCGTACACGCCTTCGGATATTGTGCCGAATCAGACCGAGAGGCTGCGGACGACTTTTTCCCAGGCTACGCGGACGGAACAAACAAAATCGGAGCGGAGCGAGGTTGGCCGCGAATGACACGTGCCCGTTTCGAGGCACTCACTGGCGAGGAAGGAGCGCTTGTTGTTGGCAGTCCTAAAACCGTTGCGCAGAAAATCGACCGATTCTCTCAGGTGCTTGGGGGCATAAGCCGCTTCGATTTTCAGATGAGCCCGGCTGCGGTCGCACACCCTCACTTGCTCAAGTCAACCCGTCTGATTGGAGAGAGTGTCATTCCCCTTGTACGGAAGAGCCGCGATCTCAAAACAGACGATGAGCATTCCCCGATAGTTGGATCTTCGAGGGCTGATCCCCGATCAAGTAAACCTTTCAGGGGAGAGAGGATAACCACCACAATCACAAAGAAAGGCGACAACCAATGAAGACAGTATTGATGGTACTCACAGGAGCAACAACGTGGACGATGAAAAACGGGGCCCCACACCCAACAGGGTTCTGGTCAGAGGAATTCGTAGGGCCGCACCAGAAATTCTTGGCTGCGGGACTGACGGTCAAAGTCGCCACGCCAGGTGGCATTAAGCCGACAGTCGATCCGCTGAGTTTCAACGTGGCCTACAACAACAATGATGCGGGAGCGGTCGAATCGCAGAAGAAGTACCTCCAGAAGGTCTCGGAAACGCTGAACAAGCCCCTGAAGCTTGAAGATGTCAAGCCAGAGGACTTCGACGTTATTTTTCTGGTTGGCGGCCACGGCCCGATGCAAGATATGGCTGTCCATCCAACGATCGGAAGCTTGCTCACTCCAACGCTGGACGATAAGGGCAAGATCGTGGCGGCAGTGTGCCATGGTTCCGCCGGGTTCCTGTCGGCACATCGCGACGACGGAACGTGGTTGTTCAAGGATCGCAAGCTAACCGGCTTCACCAACGAAGAAGAGACGCAAGCCACTTTTGCCGGAAACGCGCCATGGCTGCTGGAAGATCGGTTGCGACTTGCCGGAGCAGTTTTCGTTTCTATTGAGCCCTACAAGCCGCATGTCGTCGTGGACGGAAACTTGATCACTGGGCAGCAGCAAAACTCCGCCGGCGTCGCCGCAGATGCCGTCCTGAAACAGCTCAACTTGGCGAGCTGAACCACTCTTAGGTGCTTTTTCGGGGATATTGACTGTGGCACTCTTGGTTGATTCTTCGCTTCCCACGCGTGGAGGCCAGTGGTTCCGTCCAGCTACGCTTCTCGGTTTCTGCTTGCTCGCTTGTCTCGGCTTTGGCTGCTGCGCAGATCTGACGTCTGCGCAGCAGCCCCAGCTGAGATCCAAGGAAAAGACCTCGCATTGTCCCGTAACCGTGGAGAGGGATTACAGCACTCACACGTCTTGGAATATGTGCGACGCGCTGTCAGACGAAGTCGGGCCAAGGCTAACCGCGTCACCGGAGTCCGAGAAGGCCGCGCATCGGGCGGCATTACAGTTGACCGAGATCGGCATTTCCAATCCGCGTGAGGAGAGTTGGGGAACATTTGGAATCGGCTGGACCGTACCAACGATCACAGATGACGAGTCGCTGTCGCAGTGGCGAGGCAAGTTGAAAAACCGGGTCGCCCTGAATAGCGCCCCTCCCCCCATTCAGACGAAACCGGCACCTTCTGTCTTTGCGGTAGACGCACATGGGCGTCCTTAGCGAAAGACACAACGTGAAATTCGGGGGACACAGCAAAAGGGGGCACAATGCCTTTGGCAAATAAAGTGGCCGTCGCATCGCAGAACAACGCACCTCCGCACGTCGTGATTTTGGGGGCAGGCTTCGCAGGCCTGAACTGCGCCAAGAAGCTCAGGAACGCCGATGTAAAGATCACAGTGGTGGATCGTAACAACTGCAACGTATTTCAACCGTTGCTGTACCAAGTGGCTTTAGCTTCGCTTTCCCCATCTGAAATTGCTCGACCAGTTCGTTCTCTCCTTAAGAACAGTCGCAATACAACAGTGCTCATGGATGAGGTTGGCGATGTGGATGTAGCGCAAAGGCGCGTCATGCTCGCGAGCGGTACGCTGCTTATTTTTGACTACCTCGTTGTTGCCACGGGATCAGAGAAATCTTTCTTCGGACATCCTGACTGGGAAGCATTTGCACCAGGTTTGAAGACGATTGAGGATGCACTCGAGGTGCGCCGACGTGTTCTTCTTGCCTTCGAAAATGCCGAACGCGACGCCCTGCGCTTCGGCGAACACGGTCCTCTGCATTTCCTTGTAATCGGAGGCGGTCCCACGGGCGTGGAACTAGCCGGCGCAGTCGCGGAGATGACCAATTATTTTTTGGCGAAAGACTTTCGTCATATCGACGCAGCCAAGTCAAAGGTCATCTTGATCGACGGCGGTCCAAGAATTCTGCCGGCCTATCCACCAGATCTCTCCGAAAGTGCGGTGCGGCAGCTCAATCGCCTCGGCGTAGAGGTGCGTGTGAACCTGCAGGTGGAGGAGATCGGCGATGGTTTCGTCAAAATTGCAAGCGGCGAAGTGCTTTGCGCTGCCGTCACACTGTGGGGTGCGGGCGTTGCGACATCACCAGTGGGTGCGATGCTAGGTGTTCCGCTTGATCGGAAAGGACGCGTAATAGTCAATCAGACACTCAATCCGGAGGGTTCTCCGAATGTTTTTGCTTGCGGCGATATAGCTGTAGTGGTGCAGGAAGGCAAAGAACTCGCCGGCGTGGCTCAGCCAGCTCTTCAGATGGGACGCTACGCCGCTGGCACCATTCGAGGCGACCTCAAAGGCGACGCTCGCAGCCCATTTCGCTATTTTGACAAGGGTACGATCGCTACAATCGGTCGCTACTCTGCGGTTGGGGACATCTACTGGCCATTTCGGGCGCACTGGAGCGGATTGATCGCGTGGTTGACCTGGCTTGGGGTACACATCACCTTCCTCCTAAGCTTCCGCAACCGTCTCGCTGTTCTCTGGGAGCTGACCTCAACCTACTTGCTCCTCATCAAAGATGATCGATTGATTGTCGGTGCAAGTAGCAGATCGCCGAAACAGAAATAGCGCTCACCCGCTTCCGATCCGCTACGTTCGCCACAAGGATTCTAGACGGACCGGGTCGCAGATCAATCGCAGACTTCAAGAGGAAGAAATCACACTCGGAGAGTAGCGAATTGAAACTGATGATTGTGTTATCGCTGGCATTATTCCTGCAGGTGGCTGTTGCGCCGAATGACAGCCCTTGGAATGGAACATGGGTCCTCGACGCCGCGCGCAGCACTCCCGGGGCGAAGGATCAGGCTGCAGACGCATACCGGTTCACACTTCGGTCAGGGGGCGAGATCAAGTGGGAAATTCCCTCTCTGGGAGAAGTTGTAACCGGCAAAACGGATGGGAAACCGATGCCGATTCGTCGTCCGAAACCGACATCAGGTATAACTTTGAGCGTGAAGGCTGAGGGACCGGCGGTGCTGCTCTACAGAGTGAGTCGTAATGGTAAAACGGAGGGCGAAGGGCGTATGACGCTGGTGGAGAATGGCAAGGCTTGGGTGGATTTGTCCTGGCCCGCGGGCAAGCCGGAATATGCAGGTGAGTTGGTATATCTGAAACAGTGAAGAGGTGAATGCTTCATCATCAATGTCTTAGCCTTCGACGTGACTGGCTCATCAAAGCCAAAGTGACGAACCCGGTGCCATCAGGATGTATGTCATCCATAGCCCACACCTGGTTGGGCCGCGTGCCCGCCGACTATCGGTCGGCATAAATGGTTGAAAGCGTCAGATCTCTATATCTGACGGCTTCTTCCGCTCGCTCTTTTTCTGCACGCTCCACAAAACTCTCCGCAGCCTTACCTAGTATGAGGCGCTTCGGAACGTCATTCATCTCTGAAAGCTTCAGAATGCACTCAGCGATCCTGCGGGGATCATTCTCAGATTTTCCTTCTTCTGAACGGAGCATCTCGTAGGTTGGACCAACTGAAGTTTCGTAGTCTGCCATCAGGTCTGGGAGCCGCTTGCTTGCCCGATTCGCGAAGTCTGTCCGTATGCCACCGGGTTCGAGAGTGCACACTTTGACTCCAAAGGGCAGGAGCTCATCGGCAATCGAATCGCTGAAACCGCCTAGGGCCCATTTCGCAGCATGGTAGGGAGAGTTGCCGGGGATGGTAACGCGTCCTCCAATTGATGAGACTTGGAAGATGTAACCAGTTTTTTGTTTGCGCATCACTGGCACAGCCCCTCGGGAGGTGTAGACGGCGCCGAAGAAACAGGTCTGAACAACGTCCTGAAACTCTTCGGTAGAAATCTGCTCGAAGGGGGCATTGAGTTGGTAACAAGCGTTATTGACCAGGACATCCAATCTGCCGCGCAGTTCGACGGCTCTCTGCACAGCGGATCTTGCCGCAGCCTCATCACGGACATCCAGATCAAATGGCGTGATGCGATCACCAAACCTCTCGATGAGGTCCTGCAGTTCGTCAGTTTTTCTAGCACCAGCAAGGACATGCTCGCCCTTTGCAAGAACCGCCTCTACGATGGCACGTCCTAAACCGCTTCCGCTACCCGTGACTAGCCACGATTTTTCCATATCACTTTCCTCTATGCTGCATTTACGTTCGTTCGTTCTTCATCTTGGTATCGTTCAATGCGCCGATCTGGTAGCAGCCAAACGATCAACACCAAGACATAGGCGATGCATGAGACTGAAGGACGCACAAACGCCAAAGGAACTGCGATGGCATAGACGGTCACAGAGAACATCCCTTTGTAGTCTCTGCCGATCGACCGTGCGATGCGTGAATCGATCCCGTGTTCGGCGACCAAAACTTTTGTCAAAATGAAGTAAGCCACTCCAGCAAAGAGAAGCACGGCCCCGTAGATGGCTACCGGATAAGAAGCTCGGGGATCCTCGCCGAGCCAGGCTGTTGTGAAAGGGGACAGCGAAAGCCAGAACAAGAGGTGGAGATTGGCCCAGAGAATAGAGCCTGTGACTCGCTCCGCGGCCTGAAGTAAGTGATGATGATTGTTCCAGTACACCCCAACGTACAAGAAGCTCATCACGTAGCTGAGAAAGGTCGGCAGAATCGGTCGGAGAGCCGATAACGTGCTTCCCTTTGGGGTATGAAGGTCCAAGACCATGATGGTAATGATGATGGCGAACACGCCGTCGCTGAACGCTTCTAGTCTGCCCTTTGTCATCGTCTGTCTCAGGTCGCTTCGTTAAAGAGCCGAACTCCGTCTGCGGTTGGTCTCAACGGTTTTTCTCGCGGGATGCAGGCTGGTAAGGTTCTTTCCGATCAAGATCGGCCCTGTCCCAATTCGCTGCGTCAGCCGCTGCTCTGTAGGTTTCTTCGAGAAAGCGCATTAGGGTGCCGCTAGGCGTGGGAGACTGCGCAATGTCCGAATAGTCCAGGAGGAACTCTTTCAGCGCCGGATCGTACCTGCCGGGCAGAGTGATCTGAGATCGGCTGAGTGCCGCTGGAACGGGCGCTGCATAGGCGTAGAACGCTGCTTTACCGTAGCCACCGTTCCCCGGCCAGAAACCAGCACTGATGACTTCGTGGGAGTATGCCTCAGCCTGCACGGAGTCTCCATCCGTGCGAGCCGGGGCGCGTCGGCCGTTGAATCGCGTCACTGCCAGGTCCATCGAGCCCCAAAAGAAATGGACCGGGCTGATCTTGCCATAGAAGGAGGTGGAGAACTCCTTTAGAACTACATCTGCAAGTCGCAGCGCGTGCCAGAACCTCGTCACTGCCTCAGGAGCGTAAGCCTCGTGCTGATCGTCTTGGCCAAACGGGATGGGTTCTGGAATCTCCACGGGCATAGGATTCAGGGCGACTTGAACGTCTAGACTCGAAAGCACCTCCAGGTAGCGCCTGTAGAACGCCTGAACTGGAATCGGGCCTAGTTCGAATCGTTCGATCAGCCCCGTACTCGTCCTGAACAATACGAGGTGGTCGATGAAGTCGAACTCGATGTCTAAAGTCTCTCCGGACCCGTATGGCATTGGTGAAGTCCATAGACCGCGGGCCGTGAGATAGAGCGGCACATTCCACCAGTGGTTTTGAACCGGGGTCAGAGCCAGCCGCGTCTTGCCCACGATCTGCAGATACATGTGCAAGGTTTCCGCGGTTTCTTTCCACGCGTCCCAGTCCAGCGCGGGCCATCTCGTAAGGTTGTATTCCAATCGTCACCTCCATCCCTGCAACAAAACGCAAGACCCTACGCATTCATCAGGGACCGTCATTGCCGGCTCCAACACCACCCCGAATGGACAGATTGCGAATGAGACCGTCAAGCTCAAGCGGGGGAATACCTTGTCCATGTGCGACGAGACCGCCGTAGATGGACAAGTCTTCTACATCGCCTCCGGCTTTTATGCTGAGTGGAATGGCGGACAGTTGAGTGACCACTCCCTTGACCAGTGATGGACCTGTTGCTCCGAACGTCTCGATGCCGCGATTCACGACCATTCGACCGACGGGTTGGTTGATTTGCATCCCAACTGCACCATCACCATGCGTCACAATGCGGTCAAATTCACTGTTTCGCACCGTCCCTGCGTAGACATTGAACCCTCGGGCTCCGATCCCGAAGGTCTCAATCGCACGTGACACCTGCAGATCGTGCAAAGTCCCGAAATTTACAAAACCGATAGCACTTGGCCCATGCGTGGTAACTGTAGCCCGCGCAGCCCAGCGATCCACTGTTCCCCAGTTGTCGAGTGCCATGTCGTTGCTTCCGAACGTGACGACAGGACCGATGTTCTCCACAAACTGAGCCTTCACACCGTACAGTACGAAGACGCCTCCACTGATCTGATCGGGGGTTCCTTCACGTATTCGTCCGTCCGAGAAGACTGATCCGGTTCGCAGGACCTCAACCTCGACTGAGCCTCGCTCATCGCCTGCACCGCTTACGAAGATTCCTGTCCCATAGATAGGCTTTTCCTGACAACCGACAGAGATGCCGTCCAGCACGGCGTGGATCACCGAAGACGGTTCTGGTTGCATATTCCAGAGTGTGAAGGCACCTTGGAGTACCTTCACTCCGTACGCGTGCGGACGCTCGCCGAGACCCGTGGTGTCGGAGTCAATGATGTGGAGTCCGAATACGTCGACGCTCCCGCCCGTGAGTGCCTCTCGCGCGAGGATTTGGACTGATCCAACGGTGGTGGTGTTCTTGATTCGAAGCGAACCCAGCGAAGCGACGGAAGTGTCGTTTGCAATCGCTCGCCGTTTCGGTGACACACGAAGCGAGACTTGGCTGATCGTGTTGTCGGTGCTACAGAGTACTCCGTCAGAGCCCTCGACGAAATCCACCTGGATCTCTGCCCCTGCGGATCCCTTTAATGACTGTCCTGGTCTCAAACGGATAGTCGGGACGTCAAAGAGACTTCTCGTTACAACGATCTCATCGCAGTGAGACGCCTTCAATGCGTTGTCCAATTCCAACGTCGAGCCCACACTCCGTACACCCATCGTTCATCCTCAATGGTGCTAATTTGCGAGATGGTATTGCTGTCGGAGGCTCAAAATTTGAGCCGCCAAGCCGACCTCGCAGTTTTTACCCAGCCTACTCATTCACCAACCGTGACCCTGAGGCCACTTGGGTCTCCGGCAAAGGTCCACACACCGCCCGATCGAAACGTCGCACCGGTCCCGAAGGTGTCTTCCATGTATTGCATATAGACAACCTTCTCGTTTCGCACCTTTGCGTGAACTGAAAAGGGCGAAACGAAAACTTTGTCCAGATTCTTCGAACGAACCGTGAAGCTCCCAAACACAGCGACGTCCTCTCCCGCACTGAAGATGTCTTTGATTGTGAAATCATCGATGTGCCAAAAGCTATGAACCCCCTGAAACGTAGAGACCGTTCCTGCTCGGCCGTCGGTATGGGTTCCCGCCCACGGCATCAGTTTCTTCAGCTCTGGATTGTCGAACGTCAAGGACATGTAGGTCGATTCCTCAGCCATGAGGTCGTAAACCGTGGCTTCATCCGTTCCGTTCTTCAAAAGCTTTCTTACAATGTCTTCGTTTCGCTTGCTCAAAGCCGGCCTCCAATCCAGTCTTCGCACCTACATCCGGTATAGGCCATAGAGCGTCTCCCGAAAAGACGCTGTATAGGGTCGGTTGCGCGTAGTCCTTTCGAGTCTTCACACTCTCGACGAAAAGCCGCTGCCGATATGCTGAACAGAGAATCTAAACGGCACAAACATTCCTGCGTTTGCCTGCAGGGTTCGGGAGGACACATACAGTGGAGCCATTTGTTCCACCTTTTTCGCAGCGAGATCTCGACGATCTCCGCAGCCGTCTGCGACAGACACGCTGGCCCGATACTGCGGTCGAGGACATAGCCTATTTAGGTATAGACCGTGATTTTCTGTTGGATCTATGCGGCTACTGGAGAGACAGCTTTGATTGGGAATCACAGCTCAACAACGTCGCGAGACTGAATCACTATCGTTATCGGGTTCAGGAGGGCTACATCCACTTCCTCTATGTCAGAGGAAAGGGCCCGTCTCCAATTCCGCTGATTCTTACCCACGGGTGGCCCGGATCGTTCTTGGAAATGCTACACATCCTTCCGCTTCTCACCGACCCCGCCGCTCATGGCTACGACGAGCGGGATGCGTTCGACCTCGTGATTCCATCGCTGCCTGGTTTCGGGTATTCGGATCGACCGAAGCAACTGGGGATGGATGTTTTTCGCGTTGCCGAGATCTGGGCGGAACTGATGAGCGCTCTGGGATACCAAACCTTTGCCGCACAGGGCGGAGACATTGGAGCCGGGGTGAGCACGGCTCTAGGTCTTCGTCACAGCCAGCGCGTCATCGGCATACATCTCAACTACATTCCCGGTTCTTACCGACCTTATCTGCAGAATGGCCCAGAACCAAGTGCCTCCGAGAAGGATTACCTGGCCCGAGCTGGCAGGTGGTATGAGGAGAACGGCGCATACGCACATATTCAAGGAACGCGCCCGAATACCGCATGCTTCGCACTCAACGACTCACCGGCCGGACTCGCCGCATGGATCGTAGAAAAGTTTCGCGAGTGGTCTGATTGTGAAGGAGACGTATATCAATGCTTCAGCCGTGACGAGCTGCTGACCAATGTCACCTTGTATTGGATGACACAGACCGTATCGTCCTCATTCCGGATGTACTACGAAGGTAGAATGACGCCCCTCCAGTTTGGGCAGAACGATTTCGTTCATGTGCCCTGTGGCATCGCTCACTTTCCGAAGGAGATCATGTTTCCTCCGCAGGAATGGGTCCAACGGGGGTACAATGTTCAGCGTTGGAGCGAAATGCCTAAGGGAGGACATTTCGCCGCTGCGGAGGTACCGGAACTCCTGGCTGCGGACATCCGTGCTTTCTTCAGGTCGATGCGAAATGGATTGTAGTCCGGTGCCATGGTCGCCGAGGACGATCCCGTTACCGTCCAGGAGAGAGCAATGCCGCTCACCCTTAGATGACTATCAGCACCTTTCCCTTGGCGCCCCCTTCGGCTGCGGCGTGTGCCTTATCTGTGTCCTTAAGCGAAAAGTGCGGTCCGATTGGAATCTCAAGCTCGCCCTCCAGCACAGCGTTCGCTAGCTCGACGAGAGACTGAGGGTCAGCAATCACCTGCATCAGTTTCATACTGACTCCCGGAAAGCGAACGGCATCACTCGGAACTGCGACGACGGAGGCAAAAACGCCTCGGTCCTTGATCTTCGGAAGAAGTGCGTTGGCGGTCGGCCCATCGATCGTGTCCGCGACAGCGTCCAAACCTTCGAGCGAAGCTAACGATTCAGGATCATCGAGAAAGACTACCCGCTGAGCCCCTACGGATTTCGCCTCGTCTACTTGGCGCTTGAGCACTCCCGCGATGACTGTTGCGCCTTGCTTCTTCGCCACATGTACCGCGGATCGTCCCACCATACCGACTGCACCTGTTACCAATAATGTCTGGCCTCGCGGCGAGTTCCCAAGAGCAAGTTTCGCTAGCTGAGCACCGGTCGTTGTCACTGTTGGTATCGCAGCCGCCGTTTCCATGCTCATTCCAGTCGGCATCTTGGCCAATTCAGATGTCTTCACTACACATAGCTCAGCGTAGGTGTGGTTTGTGTGGGCGAAAACGTGGTCGCCTGGAGCAAACCCTTCGACCCCCTTGCCCACAGAATGGACGGTTCCGGACAAATCGAGCCCCAGCACCGCGGGAAACTGAAGCGGGACGCGATCCTTCACTGCACCTGATCGGATCTTGTAATCGAAGGGGTTCACGCACGATGCGACCACCTTCACCAGGACTTCACCTGCGCCCGGGATTGGGTCCGGAACATCTTCAAACTTAAGAACGTCAGGCTCGCCATAATCACGGATAGTCACGGCTTTCATATTTCCTCCGGTCTGAGAGATCAATGATTCATTTCCCGTTTACGATGTGGCGCTCGGAAACCCTCCGAGCGCTCGGATTTGACGCAGCATTGTGAGTTCGTCCGAGCTTCCCATCGCTCCTTGATTTGTGCCCTGTCGTTGAAGCGAGCGATCTGCAAGCCACGGACGTCAATTGTCCGTCCTGTTGGCGGGACACCCATGTGTGGTCCAAGGTGTGTTCCATGGACGCGAACCGCAATCGCGATGCAGTCCCCCTCGGCAGTCATGTGTTCAATGTTCACCTTCAGGTCAGGAAAAGCTGATCGAAAGTCGCGAAAGAATTTAACAAATCCCGCAGGACCTTTTCCTTGATCATCGGCGGCGTCATGATCGATGACGTCCGCCGCAAAAATCTCGTGAAGAACTTCAAGATCACCGGCATTGACGGCTTCTATCATGCGCAACTGCGCGGCAATATTGGCTTCGCGGCTCATGCGAAGAAATACTCGGTTTCAGTGATGCGCCGACTCCTCAGACTGAGACAAATTGAAACGGCGAACCGGCGTTGGATTGAGTACCAGGAAAATCTTCCCGTTTGGATAACATAACGCTGCCGAGCTAGCTCCGGGTGTTCTCAATCGTGTTGGTGTTTCCCCATACTTTTGGGCACCCTTCTTTGGCCGACTCACCCGGATTTTTCCCCCATCAGCCATACTGCGGGAGTAGGTTTGCTGAAATTCAAGCCATCACGGGTGTTTCCTGCTGCATTCGTGTTCGGCAACGGGCGAAGCCATCTTGAGCACCTCTGTCTGTTGCTGGGCATCAGCTTTGGACGGCGCCCTCCGATACGGCCCTCATCACGGGCGGATTCCAGGCCAGCCCGTTTCCTAACCCGAGGCGGCACGAAGACGTTGCACGTCTTGCATAGGAGGCGCGCCGAAAAATCGTCGATACTCTCGGCTGAATTGAGAAGCGCTCTCGTATCCAACCCGCCTGCTGACTGTGGCCGCGTCCGTAGTGTCGGATAGCAGTATTCGCCGGGCCTCCTGCAGACGCAGCTGCTTCTGATACTGAAGCGGGCTCATCGACGTAACGGCACGAAACCAGCTATGCATGGCAGAGGGGCTCATTCGCATCTCGCGGGCAAGTTCTTCCATCCTGATGGGCCGAGCGAGATTGCGTTTCAGCCATGCCAAGCCGGTCGCGACACGCTGGACCTTGCCGCTATCCGCAGCCATCCGGCGCAGCAAGCCTCCCTGCTCGCTCAGCAGAAGCCTGTAAAAGATCTCTCTCCTGACCAGCGGCGCGAGAATAGCGATCTGCTCAGGAGTTTTGAGGAGCGAGGTGAGCCGAGTCACAGCTTCCAGCAAGTCGTCATCCAACGAGCCGATCATCAGTCCAGGTCGTAAGGGCGGTGCGCTCTCGTGAGGCAGGTCCGCCTCGCGCATGAGCGAGGCGATCTCATCGAAATCCAGTACCAGGCTTAGACCCAGGAACGGCTTGGCTCGGCTGGCTTCCTCAATCTGCCCAACCAGGGGTAGATCAAGCGAGACAAGCAGATACTTGTTTGGATCGTAGATAAAGCGCTCATCATTCAGCAGAATCGACTTGGCTCCCTGCGCCACGACGCAGAAGACAGCCTGAAAGAGTGAGGTCCGCGGCACGTCCGTGGTGGAGTATCGGGTAAGGAACAAACCTTCGATTCGTGTAGGGTACGAACCCTCACCGTGGCACAACTTCTCGATCATGCCCGCAAAACTAGTCATCGTTTGCACCTGCTCCATTATGTTGGACGCGGTGTGAACCATCGCGATGCGTGGTTTTGTTGAATTAGGCAATACTTCCATCGGATCGTGCAATGCATCGTAAGTTCCGATTCCATCTCATACTCAGGTGCAAAGGAGTGTGGCAAATGGGGAAGTTAGATGGAAAGATCGCATTGATCACGGGTGGGAGTGAAGGCATGGGCTTCGATACGGCAAAGGAGTTCCTGCAAGAGGGAGCGTTCGTGTTCATCACAGGACGCAGGAAGCCTGAGCTCGACACGGCAGTTGAGAAACTCGGGACTGGATCCGCGGCCATTCAGGCAGATGCCGGCAAGCTGGCGGATTTGGACCGAATGTATGCCGAGATCAAGGAGCAAAAAGGTAGGCTTGACGTGGTGTTTGCCAACGCCGGCGTTTACGAGCAGATGCCCTATGACAAGGTGACCGAGGACTTCTACGATCATTGCGTCGACATCAACGTGAAGGGCGTCTACTTCACTGTGCAGAAGGCGATTCCTCTGATGGACAAAGATGGGTCCATCATCTTGAATGGCTCGTTCATCGGCAGCTCCGGCTTTCCTGGCATGTCGGTCTATGGAGCTACGAAGGCTGCCATGCGAAGTTTCGCCCGAACCTTCACTGCGGAACTGAAAGGCGTGGGCCCTCGCATCAACGTCATCAGTCCTGGTCCAATTGACACGGCAGGCAATGCATCGACGCTAGGCAGCATCAAAGAAGTCCGCGAATATGTGACAAACATGGTGCCGCGTAGCCGGATCGGCCAAGGCAGTGACATCGGCAAGGCTGCTGTCTTCCTCGCCTCTGCTGACTCCAGCTTCGTGGCAGGGGTAGAACTGTTTGTCGATGGCGGTGTAAACGCTGTCTAGCCGGAAGCTAGGGATGCGATCAACTGCATCCCTAGCTCTGTCTCAAAAATGCCAGGAGCAAAGATTTTTATTGCTACAGCACGCGACAACTCTCGGGCCGAATAGCTGAGCTAGGTGATAATCGGTAGTTTCAGAACACTACGACGGTGAAACTCGCTGGCTGTGTTACGACTAGTCGCAAAAATAGCATTTTATCGCGACGGATTCGGCCCGTTTGCCATGCGCTCAAGAAGTTCGCCAAGCAAGCCAAGCTCCCTCTACTCAATCCTGAAGACGCATCGAGTGTTGCTCGGAATCTTCGTCCTGCGGGAGACTGGGAGCGCGCCGTGACGGAGCGGGATGAGGGGGGTAAGGGGGAGAAACCAAAGCGGTTTCTTCCCCACGCCGCTTTCGGCTGGCAGAGACAGAACGGCCCCGGACTAATCCGAGGCCGAACGCTGCGGCTATGCAGCCTTCTTCTTTATCACCTCCTTCTTTGCCGCTTTGCGCACGTTGGGTTTCGTTTTTGGCGCAACCTTGTCTTTGGCTTTCGCCGCCTTTGGCTTCGGTGAATCGAATACAGCGGCAGCTTGCGCGAGGAAATCGAAGTCGTCCTCGCGAGGGATATCAGTGTGCCCGGTCAAGACCAGGCGCAACGCGAATGGCGTCAGCTTATCGTCCGGCAGGTCAATGAGAACGTTTAGCAGAATTTGCTCGGGCGTCTTCTGGTTGTTCTCATCGTCTCCGGCGTAAAACGCTGCGACATCCTCGGCGAAGTCGTACGGGTCAAGATTGACAAGCGCCGAGAGGAATACCCGCAACTGCGGCGCGGTGAGGGTTGCGGGTGCGTGGGCAAGAATGCGTTCGAATGTGTTTTGCCTTTCCCTCCTCACTTCGGCACGGCGGCCCTGCTCAACTTCATATTCCTGCTGCTGGCGCTCGAACTCTGCCTTGCGCTCCTCCTCCTTTCGCTCCTGCTCGGCCCGGTACTCCGCCATGCGCTGCTCATGCTCGGCCTTCCGCTGCTCAGCTTCTTGCTCGGTCTCCAGATCGGGTGCCGGGTCGATGGTCGGTGGAGGGTCGGCGGCACGTTGTGCCGCGATGCGCGGATTGTGCACTGGGCAGTCGGTATCGGTGCATACGGTGAGGGTGCGCCCGGCATGTTTGCCGAACACGATGATGGCGTCTTTGGTGTTGCTGCAAGGCGGCTCGGCATCCGGGTTATCGGGAATGTCGAGTTCACGATATTGATACTTCTGCAATGCACCGGGACGTTGCTCCCTGGGCGCTCGCCATGACGTTTCGATCGTGATGAGTTCTGGGCGGGAGGCAAGCTCACGCTCGATGTGGACGCACACCTTCAACTGGAAGCAAGGCGCGTCAAGGCATTGGTCGCCCTGCACGTCGGCAAACAGACTGGTGTTGTATCCGCTGCGGCGGGGGCAGGTGACGCAAGCTCCGGCAGCGGGGTTGAGGGTAGTGTCTTCGCGGTCGAACGGTGCTTCCGCAAGGTTCAGGTAAAGGTTCGCCTGTATCCACGCGGCAAGGTGCTTGGCGGGAAGCAGGTGCGGTTCCCTGTCCTGCCAGTCCTTGCGCCAGCACTGCTCAAAGGCATCGCCTTGGTGCTCCTGCGGCAGACGCGCGATCAGGTTGGCATGGCTGGCGGTGATGCGCTCCTGTACGAACGCTTCCGCCACTGTTGGGATGAGTTGCAAAAGAGACAGACGGGCGTAGATGTGGCTGGCGCTCTTGCCCGACTTCTCGACAAGGGTGGCCACGTCATAACCGGGAAGGTCTAAGAGGCGCTGGAAGCCCTGCGCCTCCTCGTACGGGTGCACGTCCACACGCTGCGAGTTCTCGACCAACTGCCACTCCATCGCCTGGGCATCGTTGAGATCGACGATGCGGGCGGGAAGCGAGAAGAGGTCGGCAAGCTCCGCCGCGCGGAAGCGACGCGCTCCGGCCACGATCTCGAAGCCATCTGCGTTGGGACGAACGGTGATGGGCTGAATGAGGCCATGCTGCCGGATGCTTTCGGCCAGTTCATGCAGCTTGGATTCCTCGAAGGTTTGGCGAGGGTTGGTGGTGGATTCGTGGATGGTGTCGATGGCAAGGAACTGGAATGCGCTGCTATCTTGCATGATGCCCTCCTTGGGCCTGGGTTGGTGGTGGGGTTGTGGAGCGCACACGCTGCCCTGCATCCGCTCCGTAGGCGGGGAAAGCGTTGGGCTAGGTGCGTTGCCGCTGCCGCTCATAGGCCTCGGCGAAGCCCTGCAAGCGCAGGTTGTTGTCCCACAACTTGGCAAAGTCCTCGTGCTGCTTATGCAGTGCCTTGTGATATGCGTACTGCCCGTCGTCAAGGAAGCGTGACCACTGCTCGACAGCGACGTAATCGTTGCGCCAGTAGAAGGGGTTTAGGTGCGCCCCTCCCGCCAGTCCAAGCTCGAAACACATCTCCGGATCGCGCATCAGGTCGCCGTTCTGCTCCCCGTAGTGAGCAACGGAGAGAGCCGGAAGACCGCACGGGCCAGAATCGTCGGTCGCTTCGATGACCAACGCCATGAACGGCGGGTTCTCGATCTTGATGTAGAGGCCGTGGTGCCACCCTCCGGCCTCTTTGAGGAGTGCGAGGACGGTCTGCATCAGGCTGCCTCCGTGAGTTCTGCTTTGGCTTTGTCAGCCTGCGGCTCGGCGGCGCTATCTTCGATAGGCGGTTCCAACGCGGCCAGAATGACAGCGGAGGTACGCTGGATGACTTCAAGGCTTTCGGCCAAAAGCGACGCATTACCGTGATAGAGGTGGATGTAGTCAGCTGATGCGCTGCCCGTCGTGAGACCAACCGCTTTGCCGATGACAAAGGCAATCGCCTCGGCTTCCGTCTCCCGCACCACCTTCGTGGTTGCCGTGCGACGTTCCGCCTTGTGCAACATCTCGTGGGCTAATTCATGGACAAGTGTGGAAAACTCTTCGGCCTCGGATTGACCGGGGAGGATGGCGATGCGTCCGCCGTAGCTCATTCCAAGCGCAGGAGCGATCTTCTCGTTGTAGACAAGCGTGATGGCCTGGGCCTTGATGAACGAAACGAGGCGGATACGGTTCTCGCCTACGTCGCCTGACACCTCGTTCAGGTCCGGCAGGTCGGCACCGTCCGTCTGCGAGACATCGAACACTGCCGCCGAGCGAAACCCAACCAGGACGCGGGTGTTCTGCTTGGTGATGTCCTTCTCGGCCTCCTCGTCCTTCTTGCGGCGAACGCCGATGATCGGCGCGAGGATGCGAATGGCCTTTTCGCCCTTCTTCACCCTGCGGCCAAGCTGGTTCCACGCATACATTCCGGCCACACGGGTGGCGTTGGGCTTCTGGCGTGCGATCTCCAGCACATTGCCAAAGCTGTAGTTGTGAAAGCGGCTCATTGCGTTCAGGTAGGCGGTGAGGGAGTCGGAGTGTCCAGCCTCTAGCTGCTCGATGAGGTTTTGGACGTTGGCGGCGATTACTTCTTTCGCCGTCTTGGGCTGGCTGTTGGGAGTGTTGGCTGCGCTGCTCATGGGGTTTGCTCCTTTGGCTTTGGCTGTTGCACGTCCGCGTTGAGCGCGGCATGTACATGCCGAACGCCTCCTGGCGAAGGCGGGGGTAGCAAGGTGCAAGGGGAGGGGTCTCCCCATCCTTGGAGCGGAGGCGAAGCTGGAGCGGAAAGGACGGAGCGCAGCGGAGGTCTGCACAAGCGAAGCGCGGAAGATTGGGGATACCCCTTGCGCCGCGCGATCGGGGCGGAGCCCCTTAGCGTACTTAGCACTTCCGTTACAAAAACAGACCGGAGACATGGTTTACAGCGGAGCGCGACGGCTACGAATACTCAGCAATTGGGCAACGCACGACGATGTTGTATGCCCTGGAAAGAGATCGGATCATGGATCGACGCCTGCAGTACTTATCGAGTTATCAGAAGGGAGAGATGTCGGTAGCAGAGCTGTGCCGCGCGTATGGGATCTCGCGCCCAACAGCCTACCGCTGGATCAATCGCTACAACGAGACGGGCCGTGAAGGACTCGTGGATCAAAGCAGCCTGCCGCACAGTTGTTCGCACGCGACGCTTGAGCCGATTGAGAACAGCATCCTCGTGCTTCGCGCGAAGGATCCGTCATGCGCCGGACGCAAGCTCAAAGGTAGGCTGGAGATGCTGCAGCGCCATTCGATGGCACTCCGTAAAGTAGGTTTCTCGACACCACACTACTCGCATGGCTAATGCTCGCCTTATCAACCCTTTTTTGTGCAGTTCAGAACAACTGTTTCGTAAGGAAAGTCCACTTCGGCTCTTCCTGCGAGCTCTGGCGTATCAGCGATGAGTTCCCGAATCTGGGTAGCGACTCGATCCCGAGCCTCCGTATCGAGAGCAGCAATGAAGCTAATGGATAGGACTCTATCCACGATCACTTGCTCGGGAGAGCCTCTGTGCCGGTAAGAGAAGTTGTGTTCGCGGGGAGGCGTAAACCCTTCTGCTGGAAATACCGTTCGCCATCTTTGGGTGCGATAGCGAGGTGTTTCCCCCTCGTACGGCTCAATAATTCTCGTCAGTGCTGCGACCCAGGCAACACGTTCGTCTCGGACGTTCCAGATCAGTCCTAACCGGCCGCCCGGTTTCAGGACCCTGTGTATCTCGCTGATCGCCTCCTCAGCGACAAACCAATGAAACGACTGTGCGCAGACGACCACATCGAAGGACGCATTTCCAAAGGGAATTGCCTCGGCTGAACCGGTTCTCACATCGAGATCAACATGTTGCCTCGTGAGGCGTTCCAACATGGCCGGAATCGGATCAACTGCACAGACTTTCGCTCCCGTCGCAAGAAGCCGTTTGGTGAACTTTCCGGTGCCGGCTCCAAGATCAAGCACAGTTTGATCTCCGTGAAGCCCAAGATCAGCTGACAGCCATGAACTCGCTTCAGCAGAGTACTCAGGTCTGCCTCTGTCGTATGTGTCGGGGCTGGAAGTGTAGCCCGCTGCTGCCGAGTGATGAATGGTTGGCATCGACATCCCTCTTCGTTCCGTTTGGGCTGATCGGTATCCGACGCGCAACCGAATGAACCTGTTGTCGCAGATGTATGCGGGATGCTCGCAGCATCGTCCTTCTAGACACCGCAAAAAACGAGCTATGCCCGAAGTCAAGTATGTTCTATATCGACTGACGGCCTCATCCTCGAAGCTGGATGGATATCACATTCGGCTACAACCCGAACAGATATTTTAAGCTCACGGCGGAATACAAGTGCGGCTCTCTGCCTCCTATCTCCCCTCCCACTGGAAGCCTGCTGCCGCAAGGGGCTTGTAGCGGATGTCTCAGGTCCAAAGCGTAACGCAGGTCCCGGTACACTCACCCTTAGCGAGGTGTGGCTTCCGAATGGGTGCGCATTCGCGCACAGGAATTGTCAGGGTGGGCGTTGCGGGCGGGAACGGCTCGCAGAGGTGGGTGGAGAAAGACGCGACAGCGGCTGCAGCCAGGGAGGAGACTCGTCCTCCCTCAGGCCGTCAAGAACGAGATGGGATCAGACGCCGGCTGGCAGGGAGAAATCCTTGAGCACCTCGGAGTGTCCCCCGGAGTTGCGGATGAGTCTCGCCTCCAAGGTGACAGCACTCTTCAGGCAGGTGTTGAAGGCTGTGCCGTCGGTGAACTCGATCTGGATCTCCGGGCCATACGGACCGTTTTCGTACAAGGAAAATGTTTGAACAACTTTGCCCACGAAATCATCGCAACGGATCATGCCGGTCTTCGCCTTTTCAAGGTGAGATTCGAGAAGTATCTGCGGTGCGCCCCCGCAAACTTCCCTTATAACCCGTGATCGGGGAGTTGGAAAACCGAACAGAGTACGGTTCCTGTGACCTTTAGCTTTAGGGGCCTGGACATACGTCACAGGCTCCCCGACCGCAAAGGCAAGGGATCCATCACGCGCCCGAGGGCGCGTTTTACTCTGTTGGGGTTTCCACACCCCAGGGCGGTGCGTGGCCGCCCCAAACCATGATTTCGGATGAGCTTGGGAATTGCAAGCCGAGAAAGTCTTTGGAACCGAGAAGGACGAAGCGCGTTGCGGGAGCGACAACGATCCTTGTGAATGTCCGGTCAACTAAAAGCGGAAGTATCGTTCTAGGTTCAACGCACAAAAGTTGGCGGGATCGCTAGACTTCGAGTCGGAGACTTTATGTGCGGACGATATCTGCGGAAAGCGGACAAACAACGAATCGCTGAGGCGTTTCGGCTTGGCAGGCTGCCGGAATCCTTCGTTCTGCCCCCGGATTACAACGTCGCACCCACGACGTTTCAGCCGGTGATTCGCTTGAGCCGTGATACCCGGGAACGCGAGATGGTGATGATGCGATGGGGACTGATCCCGTACTTCGCGAACTCGGCCGCCGATTTCAAAGGCTTCAGCACGATCAACGCAAAAGCGGAAACAGTTCAAGAGAAGGCGCTGTGGCGAGGTCCGTTCCGAAAGCGTCGCTGCCTTGTACCAGCGGACGGCTTTTACGAATGGCAAAAGATTGATCCAAAGACTAAGAAGCCCTTCGTGTACACCCTGACGAAGGGAGAGCCGTTCGGCTTTGCGGGGCTATGGGACGCCTGGAAAGACCCGGCAACGGGCGAGTGGCTACAGACATTCGCCATCATCACGACGATGGCAAACGAGTTGACCGGACAGGTGCACGATCGTATGCCCGTGATACTGCACCCGCGCGATTACGACCGATGGCTGGATCGTGGAGAGACGGAACAGTTGCCCATCGACTTGCTGCGTCCCTACGAAGCGGACGCGATGCAAGCCAATCTATGCAATCCGGCTGTCGGCAATGTTCGCAACAACGGACCGGAGCTGCTGCAGTGTCCTAACCCTGAAGAGCCTCCGTCCCTGCTGAACAGCGCATGAGAGGCTTTATCGCAGTACGTGGTAAGCGCGCTGCTCCGGCCACAGCTTGCCCTTGTTTTGCGTCTTCCAACAAAACTCGCGTTCTCAGCCCCGATTGGGACAGATGAGCTTTGAGGAACAGCCGGGGACCAGGCGAAAGCTGTGTGTGTCGATGGCCGTGTGGCAGTGTGGACATTGCCATGCAGCCGTAAGGCGGGTGCCGCGGCTCGACTTCATCATGGCTGCTCGTCCTCTTCGCGCATGTGCCTCTCGATCTGTTCCCAAACCACTCGTACAAACTCCACGCAATCCCGTATCTGGTCTCTTTGCGGGGTTACGTTCGCGCTAAGGTATTTCGCTGTCCTCAATCGAAACGCAGCGATGCGGCAGGCGTTTTCAAGCCACCAGTCTTTCGGCGGCTGTTTGTCGCCTGGAGAACTCATTTGAGCGCACATGAGGTCTCCTAGTGAAAATCATGCGAGGTGAGAGCCAACTGCGCATTAAGGGTCAGCTCTGCGACGCTCTTCATGCGCACGTGAACTACTTTGTCGATGTTTTGCAGCGTGCCCTCGATCAAAAGGATCTTGCCGTAAGTAACGATGTTTCGGTTCTTCTCGTACAAATCTGGGTCAATGATGGCGTTGCAAATGCCGGTCTCGTCTTCCAACGAAAGAAAGATGAAACCATGTGCTGTTCCCGGTCTCTGTCGAGCAATGACGCAGCCGGCGATCCGTGCCTCGGTTCCGTTACGGACATGCTTCAGGTGACTTGCGGGAAAAACCCGAATCCGCCGCAGCTCGCTCCGGCAATGGGCCATGGGGTGGCGGCCCACCGTCACGCTTGTGCCGCTGTAGTCGGCGACCATGCGTTCGACGGGGCTCATCATCTCAAGCGGCGAAACGTGAGCCTCATCCTGGCTGAGACCGGCGAAGAGCGGTCCCGCTCGTCGCGTGGCGCGTTCTATCTGCCAAAGCGCATCACGTCGATGGAGATTCGAGCCGAGAGGATTGAGAGCACCGATCTCGGCAAGGGTTGTCAGTTCCGCTTGTGAGAGGGCCGGAACGCGCTGTGCGAGCTCCTCGATGCTACTGAATGGTTGAATTGCCCGCGCTCTCTCGAGTTCGGCGGCAACGGCTGCACGCAGCCCGTGCACGTAACGCAATCCGAGCCGGAGCGAATAAGTGCCGTGTTCTTCCTTTTCCAGTGTGCAGTTCCATTCGGAACACGTAGCGTCTACGGGCTTGACGCGAAGGCCGTGGCGTTGGGCGTCTTTGACCAGCACCGCTGCGCTGTAAAAGCCCATCGGCTGGTTGTTGAGGATGGCGGCGGTGAACACGGGCAGATAGTGAAACTTCAGCCATGCACTGGCGTACGCAATCAAGGCGAAGCTGGCGCTGTGCGATTCAGGGAAGCCGTATAGGGCGAAGGAACTGATGGCCTGGATGATCTCTTCCTGCGCTTTGGCGTCAACGCCATTCGCGTCCATGCCAGCCCGTAGCTTGACCTCCAGGGCACGCATCTTCTCCTGCGAGCGGCGACTGCCGAGCGCACGTCGCAACTCCTCGGCTTCGCCTCCCGTGAAGTTTGCGATCACCATGGCGATACGAAGCAACTGTTCCTGGAAGAGCGGGACGCCAAGCGTTCGCCTCAGTACAGGCTCCAGTAGCGGGTGAGGGTAGCTGACCTCCTGCCTGCCCATGCGGCGCTCCATGTAAGGATTCATCATCTTGCCCACGATGGGTCCCGGCCTGATGATCGCCACTTGCACAACGAGGTCGTAGAACTTGTCGGGTTTGTTCTTCGGCAGTGAAGCCATCTGGGCCCGCGATTCCACCTGAAACAGGCCGACCGTGTCGGCTTCCTGAAGCGACTTATACACCTCCGCGTCGTCATGCGGGATCTGCGCGATGTCGATCTTCTCTCCGTAATAATGCGAAATCAGCTCCACACAATCTTTGAGCACAGCCATCATGCCGAGCCCGAGCAAGTCCACCTTGATGAGGCCCATGTCCGCACAATCCTCCTTGTCCCACTGGACAACAGTGCGGCCCACCATACTGGCAGGCTCGATAGGGACGACGGAAGCGAGTTGTCCTTGCGCAATGATCATGCCGCCCGAGTGCTGTCCCAGGTGACGCGGCAAATCGAGCAATCGAATGGAAAGCTCAAGGTATTTGGCAATGCGCGGATGGTTCAGGTCGAAGCCGGCATTGCGGAACTGATGTTCCATCGTATCGGTTGGCCCTTTCCACTCCCAGGAGCCAACAAGCCGAGTCAAACGGTTCTGCATGTCAACATCGAAGCCGAGAGCTTTGCCGACTTCACGCGCTGCGGAACGGCCGCGGTAAGTAATCACGTTGGCGCACATGGCCGCGCCGAGCTGGCCATAACGCTCATAGACATACTGGATCGCCTGCTCGCGGTCGCCCTCCGAGGGAAGATCAAGATCGATATCGGGCCATTCGCCGCGCACTTCAGAAAGAAAGCGTTCGAACAGAAGCTCCATGCCCACGGGGTCTACAGCCGTGATGCCGAGCGAGTAGCAGACAGCGGAGTTGGCCGCGGAGCCGCGGCCCTGCACGAGAATGCCGCGCTTTCGACAAAACTCAACGATGTCCCAAACGATGAGAAAGTAGCCAGCAAGGCCCAGCTTTGCGATAAGGGCCAGCTCTTTGTCGACCTGCTTGTCGGCGCGGGAGCGCAGCTTCGCGCTGGCTTTGCATCCATACCGCCGTGCGACACCCTCAAAGGTTCGTTTGCGCAGAAACGAATCCATCGTCTCGCCTTCGGGAATGGGATAGTGGGGGAATTCGTATCCCATGTCCTTCATCTGGAATGTGAGCCGGTCGGACAGTTCGCCGGTGTTGGCGATGGCATCGGGGAGGTCACGAAAGAGCTGATTCATCTCTTTCGCGGAGCGAAGATGACGCTTGTTGTTCTTCTGTAGAAGTAGGCCGGCCTCATCCAGTGAACAGCCGTGACGGATGCTGGTCATAACGTCCAGCACTTCGCGTTCGTACTCGGTGGCTGTGTTCACGCCGTTGGTTGCAAGCAATGGAAGGCGGAATTCTCGCGCGAGTGATATTGCAGCACGGTTACGTGCTTCTTGCTCGCAGACCCCATGACGCTGCAGCTCGACGTACACATTCTCTTGGCCGAACGTCTGGACAAGGCTTAAAAGCGTCGCCCGTCCCTCGTCCATGCCGCCGTTTGTCAAAGCTGCGGCAAGCGGTCCTTCGTCACCTCCCGTGAGGCAGATGAGACCTCCGGTGTGCTCCTGGAGCTTGCGAAATAGAGCAACGCCATCGCCCTTTGTCTTCTGCGCGAGTTTGTAATGTGAGATTAGGAGTGAAAGATTCTGGTATCCCTTCTGGGACTCGCAGAGAAGCGAGAGGCGAACTGGCCGTTTTGGAATGATGTGCGGCTGCCAGGAGGGCGGCTGCACTTGATGGCCGAACGCATCAACCGAAATCTCCGCCCCTATATGCGAGCGAAAGCCTAGCTTCTTCGCGTGTGTGTAGAGGCGCGGCGATCCGTAAAGGCCATCCCGATCCAGAATTGCGAGGCCGGGCAACTCCAAGTTGGCTACTCGCTGCGCCATCGCTTCAGGGAGCGATGCGCCCTCCAGGAAAGAAAAGGCAGAGCGGGCGTGTAGCTCGACATAACGCTCAGTCATAGAGGCCCACCACGTTCCAGATCTTTGCGGCGTGATCTTGCTGCAAGCGCAGCATCAATGGCGGCTCGATCGTCAACACATCCCAGAAATCGCAATCGAAGCTCTTGCGGTCCCACCACGACCCGCTACTGTGCCACGGCCCTGCGAGGTCAGTGATTCTTAACTTGCTGCCACGCCAAAAGAGAAGTTCTGGCCGCTCGTTCGCCAGCCACACACGGACGCTTTGCGCCGGTCTCAAGATCCGAAGGGCTGGACGCATGTTCGTGGTTGGCTGTCTGTCAGAGTCATCGGGCTCCGGACGGAACGAAGCTATCGTGAAAGCATCCTCGCGATGGCTATTCGCCAGCTCTGGCGAACCGACATTCTGTTCTCCCGCGATAGACCGCAAGCGCGCTAGAAGTAAGTCTGTCTTGTCCGGGTCTGGAAACTGGCTCTGGAACAATCCGGCTTGTGCTCTCTGCGGCTGCGCGGGATCGGCATCAAGCCGCACTGCGAGGACTTCAGATTGCGGCGGATGGGCCTCAAGCTCAAGGCTCAGCAACCGCAGCAGCGCATCGCCGTTCTGCGTTGGGTTCGCCGGCGCGATGTGAACGCTGTGCGTCTCGGCGTGATCGAGAGCAAAAATTGCGGTTAGGCTGCGAATGGCGTAGGCATGCTCCAAAGCGTTGCGGAGGATGTCTGTGAGTAAACGGGACAGTGCGAAGACAAGCCGTTCCAAGTCGTCCAATGGCGATTCGAGTTCAAGCGATTCAGAAAGAGAGAATGCTTGTTCTGCGGGTGCAAGCAGATGAGGTGCTTCACCTCGGGCGAGCTGTTGCAGGCGTTTCCCGGCCTGACCAAGGCGGCTAATGAGCCCGTCAGTTGGCAGTTCGGCGAGTTGGCCCAGCGTTTTGATACCCCAGCGCCGCAGGACCGCATGGGTCTTGGGATCGCACGACAAGAGAGAGGTTGGAAGCGTCGCCAGGCTCTCCCGCAAGGTCGTCTGTTCTGCACAGAGAATTCGGTTGCTGCTCCGAGCAAGCATCAGCGAAGCGTCGGCGTTCGGGGCCGTGGCGACGCCGGCTGGAAAGCCAAGTGCCGCGAGCTCATCGTGGAAGCGCTGAGCGTACGACTGTGCCGTTCCGAACAGCGTGCCTGTGCCTGAGCGATCAATGAGGAGGGACACTTCGAGACGATCTTTTCCTCCATACTGATTAGTCGGTGCCGCGATGCTCTGAACGCGCGGGGAAAATCGACCCGCGGCCTCAAGGACGGTCTGGAAGGCTGCTTTCTCCTCGCTCTCATCGCGCGAACGGAAGTGCGCCCGGCAAGCGGTCTCCGCCTGCACTTTGCTCATGCCGTGCGAGACACCGGACGCTGCGGCGATGGCGTTCAAGGACGCGACGGTCTCTTGGGGCGGTGTTCCGCTGAGCAACACGAGCGGTCGCGCCATCAGCTCCGGCGAGTTGTAGAGCCATGCAGCGACGGGAAACTCCGGGATGTGAACGGCGGCAAAGGACACACTACCTCCCCACCGCACGCATCCACGCAGGAGCCGAATGCAAACTCGTGACCCGTCCGGGCGCCTTTTTGCCAAACGTCGGTCCGGTGCGCTGTCGAGAGACCTGCGCGATGTGCTGCGCTGAGCACAGCACGCCCTTGATGCGTGGCGCCTCACCGGCTGAACACTCAAGAACGCAATCGGCGCTGGAACGGGCGCACGGCGCTTGGCTTAGGACAAGGAAAATGGAATCGCTGTGCTTGGCGGCTTTCTGGAAACGCCACCATGAGTTCGACGGTATTCGTTGCGCCTGCGCGGGAGTGACGGACGCGAGGTCCAGGACGATCACACGGAAGCCGCCAGCCTGGAGAACTTGGTCTGTCGCCCGGAGTGCTCTGTCGAGCAGACTCCACGGTTTGTTTTGCGAAGTTAGCCTGCTGGGCACAGATGCGTTAACAGCGGCACGTTGCCGCGTGGCCTCGGCTGCGGCCTTGTCGAGTTGACGCAGCGGATCGCGGTCGTCCACCTTCCGCGAGTTGAACTGTTCCCATTCAACCTGGTCGGCTGACGCATATGACAGGCTCAATGGCTGATTCGGGTAGCCCGGCGTGCCCTCCATTTTCCGCTTGCGGCGTTCTTCCTTCTGGAACAGCATCTGGTCCAGCGCGGGAGCGAGTCCTTTCGTTTCGCCGCGCGGATGCGGACCTCCGCAATGCTGCTGGCTGAGCTGTTGCCGTTCACGACTGTAGTCGGCGGGAAGTGGGAGTGCCCGTGCATTAGAAGAGACTTGCGGCTCGATGACGGACGTGAGACGTACCCAAAGGAGATTGCGAAGTACAACACCCGCCGCTGCCGCGCTATGGGGCGAGCAGGAATCACTCACGTCGATGTAGGCACATGCCCCCTCGCGTGACGCGGACGCCAGCAGCGCGAGTGCGATCGCGCTCCGGCCTGAGCAATCCGGCCCGGTGATTTCACACAGTGTGCCGAGCGGAAAGCCGCCGTCCAACAGGTTGTCGAGATGAGAGTTTCCGGTCGGATGGAGACGTGGCGCGGATTGCAAAGTTGGCGAAAGGGCCGCTGGAATGCGGGCGGCGAGCTTTGCCTCGATCTCCTGTTTCAATACCGCCGCGCTCAAGCCCATTGCTTCGCCCTTTCTTCGCCTGTAGGATGCTTACTGTAGCGCAGAATGAAGCGGGAAATCTAGCCTGCACAAAGAGAGGTGCAACGGAACAATGACGGACGCTGATGCCATCGCAGCGATAGGCAAACGCAAGATCGTGCACGTAGACATGGACGCGTTTTATGCGTCCGTGGAACAACGCGACGACCCGGCGCTCCGCGGGCGTCCGGTCGTTGTCGCCTGGAAGGGCAAACGCTCAGTTGTTTGCGCAGCTTCCTACGAAGCGCGGAAGTTCGGGGTCCGCTCTGCGATGCCGGCAATTACGGCGGAACGTCTTTGCCCAGAGGCAGTCTTCGTTCCGCCTGACTTCGTGCGCTACAAGGCTGTTTCCCAAGCTGTGCGCGAAATCTTCCAGCGTCATACGGACGCCGTCGAGCCGCTGTCGCTGGATGAGGCCTACCTCGATGTGACAGAGAATAAGACCGGGCTGGCGACCGCGACACTCGTGGCGAAAACGATCCGGCAACAGATTTGGGGCGAATTAGAGCTGCGGGCCTCTGCCGGTGTGGCTCCAAACAAGTTCTTGGCGAAGATTGCTTCCGACTGGCGCAAGCCGAATGGCCTCTTTGTGATTCAGCCGCACGAAGTGCAAGAGTTTCTGCTCACACTTCCTGTAGGTCGTATCCCCGGCGTCGGGAAGGTCACGGAAGCGAGAATGGATATTGCTGGCATTAAGACTGTTGGTGACGTGTACGCGAGGGACTTGGCAGCTTTGGAAAGTCATTTCGGCAGCTACGGACAGCGGCTCTATGAGCTGGGTCGAGGGATCGACGATAGCCCTGTGGTGTCGAATCGCGTGCGAAAACAGGTCTCGGCTGAGGACACGTTTCCCGAGGATCTCCCCCTGTCAGATTGTGAGTCGCACATTCGCAGACTTGCCGAGAAAGTTTGGGCAGCGTCGAACGAAAATGCGCGTGGTGCACGGACCATCATTTTGAAGCTGAAGACTAAGGAATTCAGTTCGTTCACTCGCAGCTTGACAGCTCCAATATCACCTTGCAACTGCCAGGATTTCGCCGAGTTAGCGGTGCGACTATGCGAGCGGATCGACCTTGGGCCGCACCAGCTGTATCGTTTGGTCGGTGTGGGGTTGAGCAACTTTAGAACTGAAGATGAGCTGTCCTCGGAGCCCTTGCTGGTTCCCAAGTGTGGGTGATTGCCCTTCGCGCGAGTGGGTGCACAGCCGTAAAGGGTCGGTGCTGCGGGCAGGAACAGGCCCGCGTAGGTGAATGGCGGAAGACGGGTGAGCGGCTGGAGACAGGGAGGAGCTTGTTCCTCCCTACGAAACACAAAGCCTCTAACCACTGCGATCAACACAAAACGATAAACTGACGAGTGGTCAAGAGGACCTTCGTATGCTGCCTGATTTCCCAGAGCTGAAAGAATCTGTCATGCAGGAAGCGTCTGCGAAGATTCGGAAGCTGATCCATCGCGATCACCCGATTCTCGCGGAGATCAAGACGCGTACCCAGCATGAAGGCCGCTCCATGCGCTACGAACAGGTCGGGTACGGAGAGAAACAGGAAGACCTCACGCACCATTCGTTCCCGATAGAAGTCAAGATCGATGAAGTGCCAACGCTCATCGGCGAAAAGCTGGACGAAAAGCTCGAAGGGCTGGCGCGGGTTGTCGGCGAACATCAGATGAAGATGTTCATCTCAAAGCACGAAGAGACCACGGAGATGACCGGCAATCGCATGGACGCTGGCGGACGGCCGATGGACGGCGCATTACTGCTGGATGCCATCGGATCGATGCCTGCAGACTTCGACAGCGATGGAACGTTCCTGCCTACAAACAAGTGGCTGACGCACCCCAGCATGATGGACACGTACAAGGCTGCCATCCAAGAGATCGAAAATGACGCTACACTCAAATCCCGACAGCGAGACATCCGGGACAAACAATACAGCGAATGGGTTGATCGAGAGAATCGTCGAAAACTGGTTGACTAGCGCCAGCGAACGAAGCTTTCAAATCCCATTCTGCCAGTTGTTGTCGGCGCAGGGGGAGAAGCTCGTTTACATTGCGAGCCACGGCCAATTCGAGAAAGGTAAGGATGTCATCACCGAGCTGCCGGATGGCACGATTCGTGCTTACCAGATGAAAGGTGGCGACATCAAGCTGGCGCAGTGGCGCGACATTGATAAGCAGATCAACAATCTTGTAGAACTCCCCGTTGATTTACCAGCCGTCTCTAGCACCAACTGGCACGAGCCCTTTCTGGTAACCAATGGCCGCGTAGAAGACGCGGTACTCGACTACATCAACACCGCCAATATGGGCTGGGAGCGGCGCAAGTTTCCGAACCCATTGCGCACGATAGAAAAGAGCTCTCTCGTTCGCCAGTTCACAGAATTGCACGGCACGTTCTTGCCCAAGGAAACGCGCGATTTCCAGACGCTGCTGAGTCTCATCCTGCGGGATGGGAGCGCTCCGCTCGACAAACCCGCTTTCGCGCACTTCTTGGAAATCACATTGCGTAGCGAGGAGGATCTGAAGCGGCTGGACGCTGCGCGGTCGTTCGCGAGTTGTTTACTGCTCACCAGCTATGTTCTGGGGAGTTCTGTGGAGTTGGGAAACTTCTGGGCTCAGTTCGAAGCGTGGACGATGGTTTGCAGCTACATTGCGAGTCGAGTGACGCGAGACGGGTTGGATCAACCTGACTGGAAGCCGTCATTCGATCTGGCGCTCCTTTCGGCACGGCGTGCGTTGGAAGGACTGGTAAAGGAGTGTCGCGAGCGGACTGAATACATCGAAGGCCACCCTCTCGCAGACGGATACTTTTACGGAGCGCGTCAGACGCTTTTAACGGGCTTGGTTGCGGCGTGGGGACTGAATGAGCGACGCAAGGGGCAGCGAGCCGAATTCGCGGGTGAGTTCTTGGCGAAGTCCATCCGTCATTGCTTCTATTGGGGCGAATCGGTGGTCCCGTACCTCTTCATTGCATCCCTGGAACTAGGACAGCGATGCCAACCCGTGGCGGCAGAGGGGCTAATGTTGCAGATGCTGGACATCGCCGGCATGGCTAACGAATACGGGCGCCGGGGAGTGCCTGACATCTTTGTCTCGATTGAGGATGCCCTGGTATTCCAGCATCGGCTGACAGGCTACGAGGAAGGTTCGAGCTATGCTGGGTTCTCCTATGTCGTCGAGCCGGTGGTGGAGTACCTTGCGCGATGTTGGCGGCGTCAGGGACTTGCACGGCGTTGGCGTGGGCTCACCCGGATTTCGCTAATGACCTCGGTACCGGACCACGGTTGGGAGTGGTTCCGCTGGCGCGCCGCGACCGTTTCGCTTGCGTCGCGCTTCTTCCCTGAGCCGCAGAGCTGGCTGGATCTCCGCCAGACTGCCGAGGCGCGAACTGCCGACGCGGTGCCTCAGTTGCTGCGTGACAACCCTGAATTCCTCTCCTACTTTGTTCTGGTATTCCCGCACCGGTTGAACGTCCATTCCGTGAGGGCGCTGGAAGACGCGTTTACCTAGCCGACACCGAATACCCTTGGATCCGGTGTCTCGTATATGACAAAGTCGTCATTCGGAACGGAGTGTGTGCCCATGGACGAACAGGAAACGACCAACAAAACCCCCGAAGAAGAGCTCGATAAGACATTTCAAGAATTCATGAAAAAACCGACTACCTTGCCAAACGACTTGGTCATTACATTGACCAACTTTGCGGACGAGCAAGATGCTCACCGCTGCGCTGATGCCGTGCGAGGCTATCTGGAAGTATTTGGGCGATTGATGGAACTGAGCCGTTTGGATCGGGTGTATATCACGTTCGATTATGAGGGAACATTAGCGTCTTTAGAATTGGGAACGGGCACCAATACAATTCTCAAACCCACGAACGATGAGGTTGCGACTGGCGTGGCGATGGCCCCGAGCGTATTGCGGGAAGATGGCTGGAAGTCCGTCATTGTTATTAACGCAGCCTACGCACGTACGCTTTCTTATGAAAGGAGGGATTCGGACGGTGTGACCGAAGAGCAACTTGATGCTCTCAAAGCCGAAACCCTCCACACATTGGCGCACGAATGCGGCCATGTGCATGACCACGCGATGCATTGGAAAAGTTTTCCCGTAGACACATACAGCAAAACATGGAGTGCGCTCGAATATCGTTTGAAAGAACCGGCGTTGGCCTGTTGGGGCGAATATATTGCGGAATACCTAAGTGCAGGGTTCGGCAACAAGGATACTCTCGGGCACTATGAAAGCGCATTCTGTGAGAGGTTGCAGGCCGCCTGGCCGGCGATCACAGCAGCCATTCGGCAATACCGAATGCACGGAAACATTGACCGGGTCATCAGCGAGGTTGGCTCTCAAATCCGACATATCGTTATCTACTCCGCCTACATGATGGGTTATTTGGCCCACAACGAGCAGGAGCTGGACAGTGAAGCGCCGAAAGCCGTGCAGAGTACGAAGGACCATCCGGAGTTGGGAAGATTTGTCGAGCGTATTCAGAATGAACTGCATGGTCTCCACAAGCTTTACCCCGATTTCACAACTCTCGATGTTTTTTGCCCACTGAGCGAAGCCATTCACGATATGTACAAAGCGTCAGGATTGACTTTCATCGAGAACAGCGATGGGACACTTCGGGTAGAAATACCGCACAGGGCAGATACGTTGCCGGGTCTCGCCGAACAGCTTGCGTACCTTTCGAAGTCAACGCAGACCGATTGATAGAACCAACCGACTAGATGTCGGCCCGGCATGCATGCGGGAAGAGGCGTGCTGAGTTGGTGTATGCGCCAGCCGCTTGAGTTAATCGCAACTACGCCTCCGGGTCGCATTCCACGCAACGATGACCAGTATCATCGGTGTACGGGACATTTTTGGAGCTCATGTGAAGGTTGTTCAGCTCGACATTAAGAACTTTCGCGGTATCGAATCGGCGCAACTGAAGTTCGACGGTCATGCATTACTGCTGGGCGGAAACAACGTCGGCAAGAGCACGATCTGCGAAGCTCTTGACTTGGTTTTAGGGCCAGACCGTATCTCCCGCTTTCCTCCCATCGAAGAGTATGACTTCTACAACGGAAAGTACCTTGAACCTGCCATGCTTGAGGGTGACAAGCCTGTTCCGATCGAACTTCGTGTCGAGGTCGTTCTGATCGAAGTGAGCCCAGAAGTCGAGAAACGATGCGCCACGCATCTTGAGTTCTGGCACGTCGCGGAGAAGCGCGTGCTCAACGAAGGTGAAGCCTCCGCCGTTACGCCGGGCACCGCCGTTTCCTGTCTGCGGCTCGAAACGGTGGGAGCGTACGACGTTGATGAGGACGAATTCAGTGCGACCACCTACTACACGCACAGCCCGGACGCCGTGGACGGAGAAAGGCAAGAAGTCCATCGCAATATCAAGCGGCTTTTCGGATTTCTGTACCTGCGTGCCTTGCGAACGGGTAGCCGTGCGCTGAGCTTGGAACGAGGATCGCTTCTTGACATTCTTTTGCGGTTGCAGAAGGTAAGGACTGGCCTGTGGGAACAAGCGATTGCAAGGCTCAAGGGCTTGGACATTGAAAAGGATGCAGTAGAACTGGAGCCGGTGCTGACGGCCATCGAAGATAAGCTGTCCAGCTACGTATCCGCGAGCAAACCGGGCCGGAAAACGAAACTCTACATCTCACAGCTCACGCGGGAACACCTGCGCAAGACGATGGCGTTCTTTCTGGCCTTGCGTGACGACCAGGAAGCTGTACCGTTCCAACAAGCTGGCACAGGAACATTGAACACGCTGGTTTTGGCGTTGCTATCGTTCATTGCGGAGCTCAAGCCCGATTGCGTGATTTTTGCGATGGAGGAACCCGAGATCGCAGTGCAGCCGCATACGCAGCGGCGTATTGCAGAGTATCTGCTGACGAAGACCACGCAGGCCTTCGTTACCTCGCATTCGCCGTACGTGATTGAACGTTTCACTGCGGAGAATACCTATCTGCTCACTCGAACCACGGGGAAGGGGCTGCAAGCGACGTGCGTTTCCGACGCCACAGGCCTCAAGGAAAACGACTACAAACGGTATGCGCGGCGTGGTCTGGCGGAGTGCATGTTGGGCAGGGGCGTGATTCTGGTGGAAGGTGTCACGGAATCCCATGCGTTGCCGGTGTTAGCGCGCTGTATGGAATCTCAGGATGCCGGTCTGCACCCCCTCGATCTCGCGGGCGTGACCATCTTTGACGCCGAAAGCGACGGTCAGATCCCGAAGTTCGCGACGTTTTTTCGCACGTTGGGCCTTAAGGCTTTCGGCTTTTACGATTTGAAAGATAGAGACGCTGCGGAGAAAGCGAAGTTTGCGGTAGCGCTGGACGTCAACGAGGAGCATCTTTACAAAGGCTTTGAGCAGCTGATCGCGACTGAAGTCCCCGCAACGCGGCTACGCTCATTTCTACAAGGGCTGATCGATAACGGTCTGGACCTGGTTCAATACAAAGTTCCCGCTACGCTTCCAGCGGCCGATGCGGATATCCGCAAATTGGCATTGGCTGTGCTGTCGTCCACGAAGGGCGCAGGGTGGGCGATGCGACTCGTTGAGGAATGTGCTCCAGTCGAGCTTCCAGCAACAGCGGTGACCTTTTTGAAAAAAGTGTATGGCTTTTTTCCGCCACCTTCGCCACCTCCGCCACCTGGCCAACCTACACAACCTCCGACTGTTCCGCCACCGCCATCCGCACCGGGTTCACCACCGCCACCACCCGTACCGCCGCCGCCTCCACCGCCACCGCCACCGAAGGCAACGACATGACGATTTGTGAAGAGCGGCAGAAATTGCTCGATTGCGGCGGTCACGCGCTTGTAACGGGTGGGCCCGGCAGTGGCAAGACGACGATTGCGCTCAAGAAAGCACTTTTACGCATACAGCGCGGCATGTTGCCTGGGCAGTCGGTGCTCTTTCTCAGCTTCTCGCGTTCAGCGGTTGCCAGAATCGTCGAAGCCTCACGCTTGCAGCTAGCCAGAGAGGATCGCGCGCTTCTTAACGTGCAAACATTCCATTCGTTCTTCTGGGACCTTCTCAAGTCACACTCCTATCTTCTCGGCACACCACGTTCCATTCGCATCCTGATGCCACAAGACGAACGGATTCGAAGCGAAGGCATCCGCAGTGGTAAGGAGCCGGAGAAGTGGGAAGCGTGGCTGCAGCAACGCGAACAGATTTACTTGAACGAAGGGCTGATAGCGTTCGATCTCTTTGCTCCGAAAGCGGCTGTGTTGCTGGAGCAATGTCCGTTGCTAAGACGCTTAACCGCAGAGAGGTTTCCTCTGGTGATTGTGGACGAAGCCCAGGATACCGGGCCGGACGCTTGGCGATGTGTTGAGCTGTTGGCGCCCATGACCCAGGTGATTTGCCTAGCTGACCTCGAACAGCAGATTTTCGATTATCTGCCTGGCATTGGTCCGGAGCGGATTGAGGCCATCAAACATGCGCTAACGCCGGTCGAAGTCGAACTTGGGTCGCAGAACATGCGAAGTCCCGACTCCGAAATTGCTGAATTTGGTAGGGACATCCTGGCGGGTAAAGCGAAGCGGAGCGGATATAAAGGCGTCTCCTCGCTTTCTTTCGCACGGACGGCAAACTTCAGCGGTGTCATGCGCCAAGCACTCGGGTGTCTGAAGCGAACGATTCGGAGCGAAACAAAACAGTGGCCGAAGACGATAGCCGTCCTGGTCCCTTCTGGCGGCGAGGCCACCAAAGTTTCTACGAGCTTGAACAGTGGCGAGAAGCCGGTCACGCACAAGCTGATGTTCGACGAAGATGAAGCTCGGTTGGCAGCGCGGTTTGCTGCCTACCTTTTGGAACCACGCGAAGGTATGTCCGAAGGACAGCAGGTGGCGGAGGCACTTCTCTTGCTTGCCGATCTCAAGAAAGCATCCGGATCAAATTCGACGGTTCGGCAACTGACAGGCTGGGCGACAAAGTGCCTCGCGGGTAGTATCAGCAACGCAGCTCAAGTGAACGCAATCCGCAATTTGCTCGGTGCGTTGACCACGAACAGCTTTACCGGCAATCCGGCCAAGGACTGGCTTTTGGTTAAACAGAAGTTGCGCGAGTCGGGTGATGGCCTGTTGGGGCAGGTGGCACAGCATTTGGATTATCTGGTCGCGTTCAATCGAGGGAAGCGCATTGGTGCGAACCTTACCGCAGCATGGGAGACCAGCCAGACGTACATGCGGGCTCGAGAAGCGTTAGATGCAGCACTCACGCAAGACCTCATTTTGGATGGCGTAGACGACCCCGACGGCATCCAGGTCATGACGGTGCATAAAGCTAAAGGAAAACAGTTCGATGGCGTGATCGTGGTTCGGCGCGAAACGCACAACGGAGTTGGGCTTGTATCGAATCTTGTTTGGCGGGGCGATACGGCGCCATATCGACGGAGCCGAAAAATCCTAATGGTGGCTGTAACAAGGGCAAAGGTGCATACGCTTATGGTCCAGCAAGTATGGCCGGGGTGCCCCATCATGGATGGGTACAACCTTCAGTCTGCCTATGACGTTTAGGTAGACGTGGTATCCAAGCGCGAATCCGGTCAGAGACCGAGACCTAAACCTGAGCTCATCACTTGATTCTTATTTTGTGGAAGCTGCATAGTCACGCTTCCTACGGGCTTTCTTCCAAGATCAACTGCCGACGCTTTGGTGACATCGTGCGAGAGGCGATCCACTAATGAAGCAGCATCGTTCGTGAAGATCTGCGCCTCGTGAGAAGCTCTTGAAACGGACACATATGCAAACCGATTGTTAAGAAGCTCTGGATGTACTTCAGTGTCCATGTTCACAAGGACGCGGTGCGATGTGAGTCCCTGTGAGCTGTGCGAGGTAACAGCGTAGCCGTGGTCGAGGTGTCGCATTTCACGAGGATCGAACTCAAGCAATCTGTTCTTTTGGTCGTCCATGCGGACGGTAAACCGTCCGTCTTTGGCGATAGCGTGGATGGAGCCAAGATCACGATTGGCAATCCCGAGGGCGCGGTTGGGTGCGGTGAAGGCGACGCGATCTCCGCTGGAGAAACCAACTTCTTTCTCCACATAGGCGGAGATGCCCCGTAGCCGAGCCGGGTCGTAGGTGACTTGCTGACCGTCCGGTCGCTCAACTGTGAGGAGGTTCAGTTCTGGGTTTGTTGTGGTGACCCGGGCATAGCTTCCGCGTTGTAAACCGTGTTCTTTGCTTCCCTTTGTGTAATGTAGAACGTCGCCAGGTAGGTAGCGAGCTGCCCAACGTCGGTCCGCTCCTGTCATATCGTTGCGCAGAATCAGAACACCGACGATGTGATCTGTCTTTCCGATAATGTCGCGGCTTTTCAGCTCTTCCCGGACGACCTGATTGATTGCACGGCGAGACTCATTGTCGGGAGAGACTATGAGCGTTCCCTTCGGACTGTCGGCGTACTGTTTTGCAATTGTGGCGATCCGCTGTCGCGTCTCGGGAATCTCGGAAATGCGGCCGTGCTCTCTTAACAAGTGAATGCCGTCTGCGGTTTGAGCTCGTGAAAGATATTCCACGGCCTTCAGGAGTCCGGGATCGCGTTGGCGTACGATCTGGTCGAGTTGCGCAGTCTTCATGCCGGCTTGCTGAAGCTGTTCGAAGGGTTTTCCGGCGTCAACACCCTGGTGCTGCCGGATGTCGCCGATCAGGAGCACCCGGTCTTGGGGTTCAAGGCGCCGCAGGAAATCACGCATCTGTTGCGTGGAAGCAAGGGAAGATTCGTCCACCATGTATAGGTGCTTCTGCGGCGGCATATCGGAACGTTCGCTGCTTGCGAGGAAGCGCTGTAGCGTGTCCGCTGATATTCCCGCGTCACGAAGCTGACGCGCCGCGCGGGAAGTCGGCGCAAAGCCCTCCACGACATACCCACTCTGCTCCGCTCCTGAACGGATGCTCGCCAAGGTCGTCGTTTTGCCCGAACCGGCCACGCCCTGCAAGCCTTGGATTTGGTCGCGCGACGTGAGGACTTCTTCGATTGTTCTCCGTTGGGCCTGATTCAAATCTGGACGAGCCTCAGTCAACGGAATGGCCTGCTGCACGTTCATGATCTGTTGACCACGACCTTGGCCCTTCAGCACCTTTTCGGCGATCTCCTTTTCTGCACTGATGGTGGCCGCGGTCGTGAAGCGTCGTCCGCTTCCATGCTTCTCAGACTGGACGGCGCGGAACTCGCCGGAAGCAATGCGCGCATCGAAACTGGCGCGGATCTGCGGATGAGTGACCTCACCCATTCCACGGCGCAAAGCGTCCCGCAGAATGGCTCTCTCATCGAGAACGGCCTCCCGCTCGAACCCACGGTCGCGGGCAAAGGTCAGAGCCGAGTGCGCAGATTTGCTTCGATCTTCTGCACTCATCTCCTGGACCGGACCTCGACTTCGCTCTCTGGCGACTCGAACTACATCCTCTGCCTGGTTGCCGAACTCCGCTGCAATCTGCCGGTGCGCGGCAAGCACTTTCTCTGGAGACATGATGACTTTGCCGTCGCGGGTATTGTGGGCTGCAATCTGAGCTGCAGCTGGGCCAGTGAACCCGCTGCGGGCGAGTGCTTCCTCGATTTGCTGCCGACGCGGGCTAGACGCGTCGAGGTATTCTTGGGTGTACCCCTTGATTTCCGGAGCTCCACTTTTGCCCGCTTCGATTTCGTATCCAAGACTGCGAAGCTGGTAGGTGAGATGGGACTGATAGACGGCAGTCGCATAGCTTTGTGTAGCGAAAAAGCCACGCTCCTGAAGGGCTCTTGTCTGCCCGTTCTCCCGTTCCGTCATGTTGAAAATTACCGAATGCGTATGGAGTTGGGGCGCGGCGTAACCGTTCACTGGACGGGCTGTATCGTGCTCGAACGTGGCCGCAACGAAGCGCCCCGTGGTCTCTGGCGCCTGATTGCCGCCGATCCGTGCCTGCGTGTATCGCTCCAGCTCGTCTAGCGCGAACTTGACGGATTCCCGGTGCGCGTTACGCACGCGGTCGTCGCCACCGACAAGTGCCGTCAGGGAAACGGACTTGGGAGCGCTGAACGTCGCATCCCAGCCTGCTCGATGCTCCACCGGGGCTACTGTTTTGCCGTCCTCGGTTTCATACTGCCGTACGGCACGATGCCGGACCAACTGCTTACCTGTTTCTGGATGCTGGCCTTGAGAAAGCCGCGCAAATTCCGGCGCGCCTACAGCTCCATCCAGGCCGAAACTGGCAGCCAGCTTACCGTGCCATTCGCCCTTGATCGTGTCACCTTGTTTCCAATAGTTTTGCTCGGCGGCAGTGAACTCCTTGGCGTGATAGGTCTGCGCCTGAGTCGCTGAGAGCGGCTTGGAGATGGTGAGCATCAGCTTCTGTTATCCGCGCAAAATGAGGTTCTGGGTTTCGTCGGCGTCCGGTTCAAGCTCGGTTTCAGGTTCGACCTGCGCTATCTCCGCAGACACGCTGGCTTGTGGCGAACTTCCCTGGTCGGGCACTTGCTTGAGTTCAACGGGTGTCGGGGATGCGCCGGGTCGGCTCCGGGGTTGGTACGGGAGTGTTTCATCTGGCCGTTCGCGCTTCTCGAAGCCGCTCGCAACCACGGGCATATCGAAGTATGGAAACGAGAAGCGCGTGACGTAGTTTTGGTACTTCATATAGGCGTGCAAGTCGGCCAGCCCGGAGATTTCCGATTCCAGAACCAATGGCTCAACTTGCCTATCCAGCGCAAAGTTCCGCCCGGCGCGAGTGCCATCGAAGTGAGTTTCGCGTAGGCGCTCAATCTCGACTTTCCCGATGAACTCGCTTACCCATTGGCCGGCCTTTGGCTCTTTGGTGGTGAGCCAGACACTGGTCGCCGGCTGAGAGAGCATGACCTCCGCGAGGTGGCCGTATAGGAATTCGAGCTGCGCCTTACCCTGGAAGCCAAGTACGACTGGATTCTTGCTTTTGCGCGCCTCTGTTATGGCTGTGTGGAGCTGCGGTAACTTCTGCAGGCTGGCGAGCTCGTCGATTACGAACCAAACTCGCTTCTGGGCCTCGGTTGGCTCGTTGAGAAGACGCAAGACGAGCCAATCTATCCATAGACTCTGGAGCGGCCGCAACGCCTCGCGCTCGGCGGGAAGCGATGTGAGGAAGATCCATCCCTGACGCTTTTCCGCCCATTCCGTGGCTGTCCATTCACTCTCGGCTTCGGTGCGCTTTGGCAACAAACGGAGGCTATCTGCGATCAATCCCAATGACGCCAGGACACCCGCCCGTTGCTGGTGTGCCCGTGAGTCGATGAGATGCGCGTGCTCGGTTCCTTTCAGACGACGATCGATCTCCTCTGGGTTCGACATCCACTCGACCAGCTCCTCCGGCGATGGCCCGTAGGCCATCAAGAACGCAAAGATCTTCTGTGGCGATTCGATGAAGAACTCACCTTTTTTGTCCTGCGGCGGCTGGAACAACGAAGTGGCCAGCGCCTTTGCTTCTGAACGGCTGCGCAGCTCATCCGCTGGGCTCCAGTAGGGGCATCGCTTGTCCAAAGGATTGAGGATGACGTCGCCACGCGAAGGGTCGTAAAAGCGCTTCACAAACTCACGCGCCGGGTCATAGACGATGGCGGAGTCTCCTCTACTGCGCACCTGACGAAGCACCTGAAAAATCAGAGCGGACTTGCCCGCGCCTGTGTCTCCGATGATTTGCATGTGCTGCGCTTCGGCACGGGCCGGGATGCGAAGCATCGGTTTTAGACCGTCGATTCTGAAACCGATGCCATCTCCCTCGACGGTGTGATTGAACTCCTTCGGGGTAAGCATCTCCGGCCCCTTCAACCTGCGGCCATACCTAAGGCGCTTCTGGCGTCTGATATCCGCCACAATCGCGAAAGGGAACACGCCGAAGAATAGTGCCAGGCCACCGAAAAGGGGCACTTGAAAGAATGCAAGCAGATTGCTACCGCCGTACACAGTCGCTTGAAGATAGTCACGCAGCCGTGAATCAATATAGCTTCGTTGTGGCCCTCGGATCAGTATCTCGTTGGCTTGTCCGTACCGGTTTGGGGTGAGCGTAAGCGGGATGGGCTGCCCGTTGGGCTGCGGTGTACGGCCCAGCGAGACATCCTCGTTCATCGCGGGCCGGGGCGTGCTTTTGCCGTCGGCAACGAAGAGCATTCGATAGTCGCTGCGGTGTTTCGGAACAAACTGGGCGAACGCTGAGGTGCGCTCGAAGACCGGCAAGTAATATCGTTGCAGCGGAGCGGCAAGATGGATGCGTGTGCAGACGAAGACGAAGGTCAAGAAAGCAGAGAGAAAGAAAGCGGAGTAGGTGTAGACCGGCATGTGCCGGGGCCATACGATCGATTCCTTGCGGCCCCAATTCGTAGTAGGCATGGCTTACCCTCCTATCTCGACGGTCAACTTGGCGGCGAGCTCATGCTTTGCCTTGCCGATGTCATCGAGGAGTTTGTCGAACGTTTCAGGTGCCATCTTTTGTCCCGCTGCGAGTGGGCGGAGAACATTCACGAGAAGCAGACGAACGCCGAGAATCTCCGCGACTTCTGGCCTGGCCTGCGTGGTGTGCCCGCCCGCAGCGCGGCGCAGTTCGGCCAAGATGAGACTCCGTATCAGCTCTCCCGGCGTCGTGGCGAGGCTTCTGCAATGTTTTTCGAGAGCCTCGACTTCTGCAGAATTGAGTTTTGTTCCGGCGGTCTTGAGTCGGAACGTCGCCCGTTTCGCTGCTCGTCGGGCGATCTGCTCTTCGGACAGTAGCGGCATCTTTGTCTCCGAAATCGAGAGCGCCCCGAGGCGCTCTGAACTCCATAACTCATTCGTTTTCTTCGTTCGCGTCAGAGCGCCGCACGGCGCTCCTGCACGACCCTACGAGGGATGAAGTGTCAACATCCTTCCGGTGCGCAGCACCGTTGTGGCCTTGCCACAGATTTAGGCGCGGGATCATGCCTTCGATCCCGCCACAGCAGCTGTTGGTTGTGCCGGCGATTGCGTTCCGGTTGCGGGCTTCTTTGCAGACGGCTCCGCTGATTCTGGGGCAGGCGCTTTGCGTATGCGAAGCGTGGCAGCAACCTGTCGGGCTTCCGGTGTCTTCATGAACTCCTGGAAGTCGCGATCCTTCGCGAAGACATAGGTCAGCGCCTGTTCCACGACTTCATCGGCGCAGGCGTGGATGAACGCGGCGTATTGGTCGACCTGGGTTGCGGTTGTGTCGGAAAGCCGAATGGAAGCGCTGATCTGACGGGTTTGGACGACTTCAAGTAGGGGCATCGTGGTTCTCCTTGGTTGGTGGACTCAGGCGAGCTTTTGGCGCCCAATCATGTGCGCTGCGGTCTGAGCAATTTCCCGAGCACGAGCGGAGCAAAGTGCGGCGGGAAGCTCAGCCGAACGGCGAGCTTCAAGGCTGGTAATTAGGTCGTGAATGGAAGCACCGGCGAGCAATGCAAGACGGGCGGAAGCCATGTCCACGGTGCGCTGGGCATAGTAGAGAGGATTCGGCTTATCGGCGCGACGTTCAGCGAGTGCTTGGGTCAGCTGCGCCGCGTCTTTTCCGCTGGTCAACTCCGCTAGAACCCACGCCCAATCCTGTTCCGAATGCGTTTTCTTTCCCGTGGTCGTTGGCCGTGCGTTCCCGCGAAGCGGGAGCACGGGTTCTGGCGAGCCATAGGCAAGCCGGAATCCGTCTGGGCTCGCGGTGGAATCGGAAAGGTAAGCTACGGTGACAAGTCTGGCAGGCGCGTACTTGTTGTTGTGAAAGCCGGGCATTCGGATGACACGATTGCAGTCGGTGCAAGCAGCATCGCCGCCGAAGGCCAGGGCGAGTTGCTTGAGCACCTCTTCCTGCGTGGCAAAGGCAAAACCTGCGACACTCCAGATGACTTGATATTTGCCGGAAGATGTCGAGATGATGGCGTTCGGTTTAGGTATGGCATCGGACGCCCGGAGCGTAGCGAGACGGGCGTCGCCATCATTGTCAATATCGATGTAGAGATGTCGGACTTCAGCGATGCACTCCTTGGTGCGTTTTCGGCTGCCGGAGCGAAGCGGATTGGCAGCGACGTAGACGTTCATGCCGCTCGCGTTCTCGTGGGCGAGCCACCTCATATAGGTGGGCGTCGTTACCTGTTCCAAGCGAACGATTCGCTGCACGATTCGTGTCGGCTCTGCCCGGCGTAGCAGAATCGCGATCGTCTCTCCGGGAGAGAAGCAACGGTTGAGGAATTCAGTAGCCATCGTCGTGTTCATTGCGGGTCCCTACAGAGCTGGAAGCCCGGCGTCAGCCGAGCTTCCGAGTTGATGGAGTAAAGCGGCTTATGCAGCCGGTTCCTCGTGAGCTTCGTCTGCCGCTTCGTGCTCCTCCGGGCTGGCCTTCTCGGCCCGGTCCAGCTTGAGAATCGAGTTCACCCGGATCTCCCAGATGGTCTTCTTCACGGCTGCCTTCTTGCCCACCTTTGCTGCCTCGTACTCCCGGCTACGCAGTTCGCCTTCAACCTGGAGGTGGGCACCCTTCTTCAGCGTGCCGGCGTACTCCGCGAGCTTCTTGGCGAAGACCACGCAACGGTGCCATTCGGTGTGCGAGACGTACTGGCCGTCCTTTTTGTAGGAGCTCTTGGTCGCCAGTGAGAGAGTGGTGAAGCTGCGGTTGTCGTTGGAGCGAACTTCTGCGTCGTTGCCGAGGAAGCCGATGAGGGTGACTTTGTTCTGGTACATGATGGTGATCTCCGTTTCGTTGCAATTTCCCGTATCCTGCTCGGGTCACCCTTCACGAAGTGAGCGAGTGGGCCCGGCTCCCAAGTGCCAAGGAGTGCTTTCTTGGTGGGGCCCGGTAGAAGTTTGAGTGGCGTTCTCTGCCACAGCTTTCAAACTTGTTCTGGGAGGAACCGAGACCCCGAAGGGGCGCTGCAAGCGAAGCAGAACGACGCCGTGCCGCGGGGCGCCGGTTTGGCCCCGAAGCAGTGACCGAGTAGAGGACGGGATACGAGGCGGAAGAAACCCACTGGACCGTGTCACCCCATTGCTTCTCGGCTGCAGAAAGTCGCCCAAATCGCAGCTCACCGGTACTGGCAAAGGCTCCGCAAAAGGACGGCTTCACGCCACCTCCGTTGTGCTCTTCGCGCCTCGCTGCTGGCGCGCTGAAGATGCTCAGAGACAGGAGGGGCTGTGCAGCCGGATTGGCGGCATGTGTGGGCATCGTATAGACCTCGTGATCGGGTTCGGTTCTCTGGCTGGTGAGCCGGGCTTCAGCCTGGTGGAGCGCGGTAGGCTTCCTCGGTTAGGAAGCGTTGGTCTGCATGGTCGTAGCCGCTCACCGTAATCAACTCACGGACACGACGCTGGCCTGTATGGTCGCGTTCGCAATGCAACACGAAGTCGATGGCCTCTGCGGTCTCCGATCGCATGAATTCATGATTGAGGTTCGGCCTGGCGCTCAGCGCGAGATTGGACAGACGATTTAGGGCGTCCCAAGCGGACTTTGCGTGGATGGTGGACAGCGTTCCACCATGCCCCGTGTTCATCGCCTGCAGCAGGTCATACCCGCACTCATTGCGAATTTCACCCATAATGATCCGGTCCGGACGGTGACGAAGAGCAGCAGCCACCAACTCGCTCGGTGTAATCGCAACCTGCCCCGGAATCTCCTCGACCGCCTCCCAGCGGACGGCATTCGGATGCGAGACCTTGAGTTCTGCCGGCTGCTCGATGATCACGAGGCGTTCATGGGCCGGAATATGGTCAAGGAAAGCCTTCATCAAGGTCGTCTTCCCTGAGCCAGTTCCGCCCGAGATCAGTCCGTTCTTCTTCTGGAGCATGAGCGCGATGATCGTGTCGCGAACCTCGCTTGGTAGGCTACCCGATTGGATCAGCTCATCGGAGGTAAACCAACGATTGAATTTCCGGATGGTGAGTGTCGGGCCATTGATGGACGACGGAGCGCCGACTACCGCGACGCGCGAGCCGTCAGGCAAGCGCGTATTGAGGATAGGATTCTGGGTCGTCAGGTCCTGGCCCAGGATGCGGGCGACACGCTCAATAGCCGCTGTAAGCCGCTCATTGGTGTAAGGCGTGGACAACGGAATATGCTGCACGACGCCACCGCGATCCGCGTACACGCCGGTCGCGCCGTTAATCATCAAGTCGGAGATTGACGGGTCGAGCAAGAGCCCGCGCAGTTCTTCGGGGAAGAATGGAAGAATCAACTGGAAGCTCATCGCGCACCCCGAAATGATGGCGACGCAGTAAGGCCTAAACTTTGCGACGGAGTGCCGGGCCCGATCTGGTCCACGGAAACACGATTTTCATGGAATTCTGTGATCGTGAGTCCGAGCGGGTTGATCGTCTCGAATTGCGGGAAGATGCGTGCCTGATCACTGACCTGCTTCGGATTCAGGTAGTAGGTCACAGATAGCAGCCAATGCTCCGCCCTGGGCTCGCGCGAGTTCTGGGTTGAATAACGCCTGTCCAGAGCAATCAGGGCGGTTCCACGGGCCATCGCGGCCCCCTGCAGCGTCTCCTGAGACATGGACGTGATGGTGACGTTCTTGACCTCATCGTCGCTCTGCTCGATCTGACCTCCGGCAACCTGCGAGACGAGGTGATTCGTGTTGTCGTCGAGCATTAATTTCGAGGCGAGCGGCTGGGATATGAAATAGTAGTTCAACGGATACTTCTTGCCGATGGTCTCGCGATTGACGGTGTAGCGGTAGTTGGCCCAGTCGGTCAGGTAGGTGCGGATTTCGCCCTCACGTGGGCTGTAGTTCAGGTCCGTGTACTGGATCGCCTGCGCGCGGCCCATCTCGTCGATGCGGATGTAGCGATTGGCAACCGGACGGTGCGCCAAAGAGTAGTTCATCCACAGCGAACCGAACAAGATGGCCGTGCCGCAACCGATCACGAAGCGGTAGGCCTTCCGCTCAGCATAGTGGGATGAATAGACCTCGTTGCCGATCTGATCTGTAAGCAGCGACTGCTTCGAAGTTAGCGCCTGCTCAATGTGTGCTGTGTGAGTGGACATGGGGATCGCTGCTCCTTTCCTTCACTGCATTCAGGACGACGACGGCGTAGACCACACCCGCCGCGAGACACCCAAGCAGGAGAACGATTAGCAACGATTTGAACCACCCAGGCCAACGAAGCTGGCCATCTGGGAGAACAGCGAGCCAAAACCATGTCTTCATCAAGCACCTCCCGCTGCGCTTTTTGCCAGTAATACTGCTCCGCCACCCACCGCACTAGGTGCGGCAGACACCAAACCAGCCGCGCCTCCGAAGATAGCCTGCGTCATGCTCGGAATGAAGAGCATGTTCACGATGAACGCAATGAAAACCATCAGGCAAGGGACTAGATTTGCTAACCACATTTCCATCGAATAGTTGCCGTTGAAAGTCTGCTGTAGAAAGCCGTTCAGAAAGCCAGCCCAGACGTAAATGAAGGCGGCAGCGACGGCGCGAATCATGGCGAAGCCGATCAGCACATCGAGAAAGTGAAAGAACTTGGCCTTGAAGTTCCGGGTCATCAGCAGCGGGATGAAGATCGGTCCGAAGAGCGCAGTGACGCCGTAGAGGATGAACGCGCTGCAGTTGATGACGAAGAGGATCGCAGACGCGAGCCCAAGCAGGATCTGGACGAGCACGTAGCAGAGTATCTGAACCGGAGCGGTTAGGGACGGCATGGCCGTGCCATCGCCCGCTGTCTTGAGCAGCTGGAGCAGTTGGTCAAGCGAGTGTTGATCGAAGGCTGCGACCATAGCTTGCGCGATGTAGGAGAAGAAATGATTGATCCCGAAGCTCGCGCCTGGGAACGGATTGACCCAGTAGTTCTCGAGCAGGCAGCAAACGATCAGCCGAAGAAGGAAATTGGTCAAATCGCCTGCCCGAACTGGCTGCGCGTGGAAGCGGAGGGTCATGCCGCTCGTGTTCCAGTTAATGACCATGCTGATGAGCGAGAAGAGCGCGATGGCGCTGAGTTCCGTAAGTCCCAGCTGCGTCAGTGCGCCGCCGTTCTGGGTCGTCAGGTTGGTCAGATTGTTGGTGAACTGATAGAGCCAATCCATCGCAGTCTCTCTTCTTCGGTTCAGGGGATGTATGTCCGCCAGGTCTTGCCCTCGTTGCCCGCTGCGGAGTTGTGGTTTTTCTTGTTTTCCTCGACCCGCTTGCGGAAAGCCTCATCCTCTTGCCTGCGGCGTTCAGCTTCACGCTGTTGCTGTTCAAGGATGGTCGCAGCTCTTGCAGCCTCATGCTTTTGGTAAAGGACGGCGCTGGCGATCGTCGCCAGCACCGCAAGGATGGCAATCAGCAGCTTCGTCTTGAGGAGTTTCAGCATTGCTTCTCCATCACGGCAGGTAGGTCTGCCAGGTGTTGCTCTCGTTGGCAGCGTTCACGTTGTTGGTTTGGCGCTGGGACTGCACAAACGCTGCCGTGTTGAGATCGACGACAGCAGCGTTTCTCTGCTGCATATTGGCGACTGTCATTTGCGAGGCAAGGCAGGACTGGAGCACGCCTTGCGACTGCTCCTCTGCGATTTGTTGGGCTGCCGCCGCGTTGAGAAGGTTGAGCTGCTGCACTTCGCTGTTCGTTGAATCACTGGAATCAAGTTGTTCGGCTGCGAGCGATGCGTTGGCCGAGGCGTTTTGGTTTCGGGTAGACCTGTACTGGCCGATGGCGGTCAAGCAATCGGGGGAGATGCCGTCCGAGGTTTCGATCATGGCGAGTGCCGCACGCTGAGTACCGCCCGCCGGTTGGCTTTGAAGGTAAGTAGAGGTACCAGCCGACATAGGCAAGGTAGCCGCTTTCCAGCCGCTTACAGATGCCGACGGCGAGTTGGAGGTAAGTGCCACCCTGAGGCCCGCCGTCTCCCCGAACATGCTTGCGATGTTCAGGTTTTCGAAGCGACCTACCGCAACCTGCCACTGCTGCTTGACGGAGAAGTGCGTGATGTTGTTCTTCAGCATGTTGTACTGCGTCTGGATTGTGGTCAGCTGCGAGACAAGACTGGCGTAGCTGGTCGGGTCGAAGACGATGTCACCGATCCCGAAGAGCGCAAAGCTGGGCGTTGCGGTGAGCAGCAAAAGGCTGCCTCCGATAAGCCACTTGCGCCGTTTTGTGAGGTCTATCTGCATAGAGAAGCTCCAATCTGAATTTTCAGAGGCACTGGGGACACGTCGGATCAGGCCAGCCCGAAGGAAATGGATTGAATACGCTGATAAGGTGGCCGACGAATTCGAGAGAGGCATCGCCAGCCCGCGCGAGAGCCGAGAACCCGCCAGACATGCCGGTCATGGTGAGTACCACCACAGTCACGCTGACGAGAATCCAAGACCTGCGGGAGTTGATGCCGGAATGCATGGGTCCTCCTTTCTACTAAAGGGTGGGATCGACGCGATGGTCCGCGTATGAAGGGATGAGGATGTCCCGCCCGATATACACCCGTGCGCGGGAGCCCTCTTTGAGCGTGATGACTGGTAAGCGGTTCAGGAAATGGTTCAGGACCTGTTCCCCCTCCGCGGCAGTCTGCTCCGAGATTCCATTGCGAATCTGCGTCGAGGGTGTGAAGACGCTGCCGTTGTTGCCAATCTGTGCGAGGCCGCCTAGCCCACCAATGGCTGCCGCGGCTCCGAAAGCCATCAGGTAGCCGTGGTCAACCTTCGTAGCCAGTCCAGTGGTTCCGATCTGGTCGAGTCCGATGTACTTGTCAAAGTCGAGCGAGAATCCATCCGGGCAGACCGCGCGGTGGAAGGTCACAAAGATCTTGCGCTGCTGCGCGTTTCCGACACTCTGAACCGCGCCGATTAGACGCGTGCCTTGCGGCATCAGAAGCTGCTGGTGATCGTGCGAGTAGTAGTCAGTCGTAAGCATTACGAGAATGGGCCCGCTCAAACCGCCGTCGATGTGATTGGTGACGACACCTTCCAGAATTGTGCCTTCGAACACGCGATACAGATGCCCCAGGTACTGATCGAATTCATAGGCGGACATAGGAGCGGTTTTGCCACTGTCTGTCGGCTGAAGCGTCGAGGAAGGTCGTACTTCAGTAGTTGCCGTGCTGTCCCTCGCTCCTGCAGACTCGCCGACTATGACTGGGTCCTTGCCTAAGCTTGTGGCATTCACCTCGTGAGAGAAGTCGATCGCAACGGTGTCGCTGTTCAGCGCGTCCTGCCGTTGCTTCTCCTTAGCGAGGGCTCTCTGCTTGGCCTGAGCCTGCGCTTCGGAGGCGCCGGAAGTCTTCTGTGGCGAGTTCGGGCTGTCGCCGTAGATCGCGGAACGCTGGGCAGGCGTCATCGGCGGCGTATTCGGAGATTCCGGGCCGGGCACGCTCTCTGCCTGCTGGAGTTGCTGCATCGCCGCGGCAAGCTCCTGCTGTCGCTGGCGCTCCTCGAAGTCCCGGCGGGCCTGCATCTGCTGCTCCGTCTCAAAGCTCTTCACCTGTTGGGCATTGGGCGCGGCTGGCCGCATGGTCAGAGCGGACTGGGGCACCGCCTTCCTGTTGCCGCTCAGCAGACTCGAGATATTCGCCAGTCCGATCATAGCCACAATCACAACGAGAGCTATGACCACCGGCATGCCCTTGCGGAGCGGGGGTTTTGCTTCCGGCTGTTCAGGAACAGTTGGCTGAATAGTGTCCGGCATGACTAATTGCTCCCCGCTGTGCGATGGAACTCGACCTTCTGCTTGCCAATCGCCAGATACCCGTTGTTGAGCTGCTTCGGCACGGTGTAGAGGCCGTTGCTGAAGTCGAAGTTGATGAGCGACAGCTTTTTATCTTTGAGCTCGTACAGAGCAGGTGTCTCCTGAAAGCGGCCTCGCAGGTAGGTGAATTTGTCGTCATGCCAGATCTCCTGGAGGCCAAGCGTCTTGCCTTTTTTCTCGTCCCAGGCGTAATCGAACCGGAGAGAGCCGGGATATTGGCTCCGGTATTGCTCGGCCTTGGCGTCTTCCGCCTTCCGTTCGGCAGCTTGCGCGGCCTTTGCGGTCGCAGCCTCTTCTTTGGCCTTGTCGAGGTCGGCAGCGGGCACGAACACCGGGAGTTCGGTCAGCCTCTGCTGCGCTGTTTTGTCACCTGCATTGATGAACACCTTGGAATCGAAATGGGTGTCTTCCTGGCCGGAGATCTCTCGCAACTGCAGCGTGTACTCGTTGCCGTGGTCGGAAACGATATGAACGTCGGTAGAGCTGCCGGCCAACTTCGGCTTGATGCTGATGAAGCGCGAAGCCACATGACCGCCATCGAACACCCAATCCACGGTGTCGCCCGCGAACACATTCGCAACCTTTTCTTCGGCCGGTAGCACAATCAATGTCGATTGCAGCAGGCCGGCACGGATCACAGGGGGAGCCGTAGATTCTGAAACGTTCACATTTCTAGGCGTGCTCGGCTCCAAACTGTGGGCTGGCGGCAGAGCTCGCATCGAAGCAGACGCAAGGACGAGGCTGGCAGCGATCGCAATCGGGATAGGCGGTTTCATGCTTTCTGGTCCTTTCTTCGTTACGCGGTCTCGCCTGCGGCAAAGCGGGAGATACCCTCGGACAATCCATACTTGGCGATAAGCTTCGACCGGCGTACCCGGTCCTTTGGCTTGGTCGAGAACGTGGCGTAGCTGCGAGGGTCAAGGTTCAGTGTGACAACCTTGGTGATGCCGTCCCGGCGGATGTAGAGTGCTTCGCGATCCTGCAGGCTCTCGAAGAGGGCAATCTGCTGCTCGTTCATCTTGAAAAGCTCGGCATACCGCTTCCGGTTGAAGGTCGCGTCTCTCAGGAACAAGAACGACGTGCAAGAGTTCACAATGGAGTCGGCGTTCTCACCAAGATCTTCGACGGACTGGCCGATCAAGGTCACGCCGCCCAGATTCTTGCGAACCGTCTTGATCGAGGCCAGCGCTCCCTCAAGTAGTTGTCGGTTCTTCATGGAGGAGAAGATCTCTTCGATGAGGATGTGTTTGGGAACGCCTAGATTTGCGGAGTCGTAGAGCACATCGTCAATGCGGCGGAGGAGCCAGACCATCAGCGGTTCGATCAGGTCGGCGTACTGCTCGTTATTCACGCCCTGAAAATCGAAGCACTGAACGCGGGAGAGCGAGAGCGAATCCTCAACGTTGTCGAAGATCGCGCTGTACACGCCTTTGCCGACCCACTTCGACAGGTACCGGTCGAGCTTCTTGGGAAGGAACAGGCTCGAGAGCCGACGGTTCTCGGGGTCGAGCAGGTACATGTCCTGTACCGCCTTGTGAACCACATCGCCGTCTTCGGGCTCCAGCTCAGCACCGCCGTTCGTAAGTAGCAGCTTAACGAAGCTGTACAGGAATTTGACATTATTCTCGGTTGGCTCCAGCGCGAACGGGTTGACGCGCGGACCGTCCTTGCCGACGCGGTCCACTCTGCCGCCATACAGATCGACGACGCTCTCATAAGAGCCCCCGATGTCGAACACGTAAGTGAAGCCACCGTACTTCTGCTCCAGAGCAACAATGGTGTTTCCATGAACGGACTTGCCGGTCCCGGTTGGTCCGAGGATGAGCATGACGCGCACACCGTCCACATACACATCCTGGTAGAACGGCGTGCGGGTGCGCGTCTCCAGAACATTCAGGTACTCGGCGTCGAGGTCATCTGAATGCGGATGACCGAGATGCGGAGCGAACACGGAAGAGAGCCGAGCGTGGTGCTCTTCCGAAAGCCACAGTGGAAAGACACTGAACTTCTGGTTGCCGGGGAACATGGCATAGAACGCCGAGAGACTGCCGAGCGTCTCTTCCATCACCTGGGCGCGGGAACCAACGAAGATGCGGTGCACCGTCGGTGTTGCGTTACGCAGCTCTGCCTGGCTTTCGGCGACAAGAAGCAGCCGGAGCGAAAATTCGCCTTGCGCCTTCCTATCGAGCGAGCGAACTACGTCACTGAGATCGTCAACGGCATTGTTGGCAGCCTTTGCATTGGCGCCTGAGTCGAGCGAAGTAGTGTCGCGCCCGCTCATCACGCGGGTGAGTACGCCGACCTTGAAAAAAGAGATGAACTTCTCCTGCTGATCGATCTCACGGCGCGCCGAAGCCGTCGATCTCACCCGCCATGTCGTGCACAGAATGCTATCGCAGTCGAGCGTAAGCAGGTCGGAGAACAGGCAGGGCCGCGATGCCTCCGGCGTCGCCTGGAGTGAGAACATCTGCACGTGTCGCCTGCCAACTTCGAGGTGGTCGTGGTGCCAGGCCACCGGGCTCTTCACGATCTGGCGGTCTACGCCTTGATCAGCACGAAGTTGGTCCTGCTCCGCCCAGTCCTCGAGATTGAAGAGGTAGCTGAAGAACGCAAAGAGGCGTTGCTTGTCGAGCAACTGCAAACCGATCAAATTGCCGAGATGACCCTCTAGAAGCGTTGCGGTTTTCTGCAGGTGCGCAAGCATCCGTCCATTGCCGGAAGCATTCTCCAACGGTTTCCGGGTAAACGCCTTCATCTGAGGCGCCTCAAGCGTAAGGCACCAGTGCAGGTCAACGCGGCGGAAGCGCCCGTTCTTTGCCAGATGAACTTCGCGATCAGTAATAAAGCTCTCATTGACCGCGTTGCTGTAGCGCACCTGCCGCGGGATGGATGCGCCGGAGATCACGCGCATGTACTGGTAAAGGCAAGAGCCTTCTGGGAGACCGCGAAGAGCGCCTTCTATGGAGCGCACAAGCGCGTCAATCTCCTGGTCGGTTCGCCCTTCTTCGTCCACGCCGTTCAGGGAGAACAAGCATCCGTACCCACCGCCCTTGAGCGCGAAGGTATTCGGACCGACAAATCGGGAGATCGGCACGATGCTGCACGCTGCGCCGGCTTTGGCGAACCATGGCGTGTGTTTCAGTCGTTCAGCGTTGGCGCGGGTCATAGTAGCTCTTCTGGCTGAGGCTCAGGCCCCAGAGTTGGAACATCTTCGGGTGTTTACGGACGATAAGCCACGCCGCAACGGCAAGGGTTGGAAAGGCCAGCATTGCGAGAAGCCGGAAGCCGACGAGGAAAACCGTTACGCAGACGAATACGATCGCCATCCATGCTGCAAGGTCGAGGCCGAGCTTGGCTCTCGGACGGTTCAGCGCTTGATTGATTGGTAACGGTTCTCCCCGCTTGGTCATCGCAGATGCACCTCCTACATCTGCTGCCCGGTCAGCGAGCCGATCCAGCCAGCTCCCCAGCCGAGAACACCGGCGCCAAATAGTGCACCGAAGAGTCCAGGAATCGCGTCCTGAAAGCGACCGCTCATCATCCGGATGCCGGCGAAGATCAAGCCGCCGAAGCAGATGACCGCACCCGCATAAATCGCAAACGTCTTGAAAGTGCCCATGAGTGTCTGAGCACCCGAGAAGTCCATCGTGCCTTGGGCATGTGCGGCGCTCGCCAAGGACATGGCAAATAGCGCAGGAAGGAGAGTTCGAAGGATGAGTCTGGCTCGGCTCCATAGACGCAGACGGAGTGCGCGGGTGCGATCCGTAGCGCGACTCGAAGAGCCGAGGTAAACAGGCAACCGAACGGAAGCTACATCCGATCGGATCATGGGGTAGGAACGCTGCATCGGCACCTCCACTGACGCTTGGTTACGTCAGCAATGAGGCGAACCTAAGGAATGAACGCTGTGGACGTCCAATAACTTCTCAGGAAAGCAGTATTCCTAAACGGAATGCTGTCACTTTCGTCGGGACGAATCAGAAGCGAGAAAACGCGGGACATAGGAGCTATTACGCTCCCAACCCGACTTCGCGCGACTCCTCTTCCACTGCTAACCCCAGGCCCGGAAGACCAGCGATCCCAAGTTATCGATTGCCCAACAGCCAGCGCCGTTCGAGCGGCTAGATCTCAATGTCAGGAGTCAATGCATCAACAAGAGCGTTGAATCTTCTCTCCTCAAGCTCGCGGACAAGCGAATCGATGTAAAGTGACGCTCTCCGTATAGTGGCGAATTAACGATCGCGTTCGCTTGCATCGCTACAGCGCGAGACGAATACAAGCACCTTCGCGTCCTGGTCAGGTATGCCGGCCAGCACCTCGTCAGTTCGTCCCTCCATAACTCTGTAGTCGCCGATGCTTGTCATCAAGTGAGTCCGCATTCGTGCTGCTGCTAGTCTTTCAGCATCTCCATCCAGAGTTGCATCGTCAAATCTTCACGTTCGGGACGTCCGAGTTGCCAACGCAGTTCCTCTCTGTAGCGCTGTTCTAAGATGCGGGGATCTAAGGGTACTGTCCGTGAAAGAAACCGAACGTCATCACGATCCTTCTGGCTGTTCCGTTCGAGCTTGGAAAGCGCCACGTCGTAGGGGTCTAACGCCATCAGTCGCAGGTTTCGGTAAGCTCCTGAGAACATCTCAGTCAGCCTGTCCTCGTAGTTCTCCGGCACAGCCGCAACGGCTACGCGATCAAGGTAGATGCGGTGCTTGCGGTGAAGCGGGCCGCCTTGCATGGCCACCTGCATAATTGTGTCCACTGCTTCGCGGGGAGCGAGTTCAATCACATCCACGTCTGCAGTAGGTCGATCCAATCCATAGAGTTGCGTCACCACAAACCCGCCGATACAGTCGAGCCTCGCAGGAGATTGCAGAATTTCATCAAGATCACTAAGGAACGCGTGCCATGGCTCGGACGGAGATGTTTCAGAAGACATGCTGCAGGTCCCCCGCTTTCAAATCGGTGAGCAGGTTCCAGTGAGTTGCTGCAGGGGGCCGGTGGGTGCGGAGCCATTTGCGCTCCGCCTGCGATAGCGAAGCCTTGCAAAGTGTGTCTTCGTTGGCCAATCGTGAACGCTCCAGTGCCTCCACGCGAGTGCGCAGTGAATCGGCGGCGGCGACTTCACCACGGAACTCGGCGACATCCCTGGCCAGCGCCGTGACGTACGCGAGCCGGTTCTGCCGGTTCCGAAGCTTCGCCTCAGTGGTGAGCCAGTTCCACCTCAGATCGACGAAATGGTATGGCAGCCACGGAAGTGCTTCCGTCACGCGGGCATCAAGGTCCTCGGTATCAAGGGCGAGCAACAGCAGTTCAGCCGGGTTGAGCAAGACGCGGCCTTTCAGATATGCGAAGCCCGGATATCCCAGCTCTCCGAGGGACCTCTTGAAGAACTCCTCTCCGAGGATAGGATCCAGGTGAGTTCCGAGTGGCCGAGTTGTGGCAGGAAGGGAGAAGACGCGGATGACGGTTGAAGCGAGGTCGCCGGAAACCGGCCGGCTTCCCCGTTCGATCATCGACAGATACGCCTGTGTGACGCCAAGGCGATGAGCGGCTTCGGCCTGCGTCCAATGCGAGGCAGTGCGAGCCGATTTGAGATCGCTGCCGGTCATCATTCCCAATATAACACATCCTGTTATATCATGGGTCATCCGGCAGAAATCCAAAGCTGTTCCTGGGTGCAGCCCGCTAAACCTGTCAAATGAGAAGATCTCGAGGAGAAAAGGTTTCCGAGCCGATCTTCGGAGAGGGCGGCGGGCATGTCCCCGGCCTCCGAATATGACTCAAGAAACGCGAGCCACTATTCAAGGATAGGGATCTATCCCTTAATAGTGAGGAAAACTAATAAAAGATGCAGCAGGCCAGGATTGCCCACAGCCTCTACGTGACGTCCACTCCGTCGAATGAGCGCTAGGGTGACCAATCGGAACAGGTCCGTACAGGTCCGTACAAATGAAATCCAACGACGGTTACACGAAAAACCCAACCGCCAAAACAGACTCCCGACTGACTCCCACGAGCCTGTCCAGGCCGTACCTTGCTATACTCCGGGGTAGCCAATCGTGTTGCGGAGTCAGTAACTTACGCGAGCGCCCGGTCGCTCATAACCCAAAGGTCGTAGGTTCAAATCCTACCCCCGCAACCACACGAATTTGCCGTGACGTTGCATCTCCGGCAAACTTCTCCTCTTGGCTACCAAGCAAATTCCAATTGCCTTCCGCAACGTAATGGGGCTTTCCAGCGCCCATTTGCGGAACCATCCGGATCTCCGATACATGCTTCAGCAACTCCTTCCGAGCGGGCACAGGATCGCCGGATAGCAGGATCCGAAGGTCTCCCAGCCTCTGCGTCACGAAGCCGCGGATACCCGACAAATGGGCGTCAACGGAATCAGCCCCTCCCGCCAGCAGTTGATCGGTGATATCCCGCAGTTGCTGCTCACGCTCATGGATCGCCTCGATGAGGAATGCCGAAGGGCCGGTTTCCGCCGCGGTAGCCGCCAGCCGCCTCAACTCTCCTTCGAGCTTCTGTTTCCGCTCACGCATTTGAGCCAACTGGTTCGATAGATTGGCAAACGCGTTCTTGACGTGGCTCCCGAACTCGTCCAAAACGTACTCGATGGCCTCGCGCTTCAAGACCTGATTCTGCAACTCGTCTAAGAGTCGTCCTTCAAGCCAATCCCGCCTCACCGTAACAGCATTCGAGCAGGTTCCACGATTGAAGTGCTGAGAGCAACCGTACTTGGGATAGTGGCCGTAAGAGCCATAGCCGCTGACGATAATCAGATTCGCGCCGCACATCCCGCACTTCAGGATGCCGCTGAGGAGATAGGGGCTTGTGGCCGAACGAGGTATTAGGACTCCCCCACTCTTCGCTCCTCCGTATGTGGCCATCAGAGTTTTCTGCCGTTCTTGCACGCGCTGCCATAGCTCGTCACTGACGATCCGAAGTTCAGGATGAGAAACGACGCGCCATTCGCTCTCGGGCCTTGCACGCCGCACCCGCTTGTTGGTGCCGGGTGTCTTCACGAAGCGGGAGCTGTTCCAGATCACCTTACCCACATACAGGTCCCGTCTGAGCATCTCCCGAATACAGGTATGGCACCATGTCCCATACCGATTGTCGGCCCTCGGTCTTGGGGGTGGAACGCATTCGTGATTCAAAGTCTTTGCAATCGTCTTGAGTGACTGGCCGTCCGCCGACATCTCAAAAATCTGGCGAACCACAGCCGCTTCGCTATCGTTGATGACGAGTTGCTTTCCGGTGTTGCCAGCTACGGGAACGGAGTCGTAGCCAAAGCAGCGTCCACCCGTATGCTGGCCTCGCAACATGAGACCTTCGAGTCCCCGGTGGGTCTTCTTGGCAAGCTCCTTCACGTACAGGCTGTCCACCATGCCATGCACGGTCACAAGTACATGGGCTTGCTCGTTATCGGAATCGATCCCCTGACTCACGACGATGAGCCGGATGCCGGCGAAGTTCAACCGTTCAAAGAAGGTCAACGCATCTTTCGTGTTTCGCGCCAGACGGCTGCTGTCGTCGAGCAGGATGATGTCGAAAGGGCGCGCAGGAGAGAGCGCCCCAGCCAGCAAGCGCCCCAGCCCAGGGCGGTCCGCGCCGACGCCGCTCAATGCTTCATCGGCATAGACGTGCTCTTCCAAGAAGGTGAACCCGTGAGAATGGGCATATTCACGGCAAATCCGAAGCTGGTCCTCAATAGAGCGAGGACTCTGAAGATCGCTGGAGTAGCGGGCATAAGCGGCGCAACGAAGGGTCATGGCTTCTATCCGTCCTGGTCGGAAGGTAACTCTGAACCCCCAGGCATCGCAAGTCGATTCTGCTTTCCAATTTCGGCTAGATATTCTCGCACCAGCGCGGGGATTATGACATTGTCCAGCCATGACTTAAGGACCGGGTCGAGCTTGATCGGGCGCTTTCCAGAAGTCGCCGACCGATCAGAGCGGAACTCCCGCGCCCGCACCTCTCCGTTCCTGGCGATCTTGTCTTCCACGCTATCCCCCGAGACGCAGATCGTCCGTCTCAGAAAAGCGTAGGGCGCATAATGTTGAGTCAGAGTGGAAAGATTTTCCACGCGGTGTCCAAATGGACACCATGTAGGAAAGGCGGATAGCCCGGTTTTGATTGCTGCGGGGTCGTTGGCTGGGGGATAATAACAGGAAGGTGCCTTATGGACGTGCAACTGCAAATTCCGGACGATGTCGCGCGAATCCTCCAGAGCGAACAGCCGGACCTCTCTCGCGCCGCCCTTGAAGCCCTAGCCCTAGAGGGGTACCGCAGCGAACGCCTGTCCGAAACGCAGGTGCGCCGTCTGCTTGGTTTCAGAACCCGGATGCAGGTCCATGCCTTCCTGAAGGCCCACAGCGTCTATCTCAATTACTCGATCCATGAACTGGAACAAGATCTTGAATCGCTCAAGACTTTTGAAGAAACATTGGCCCCGTAGGGCGGAGCTGCATGATCGTTGTAGCAGACACGTCGCCCATCAACTATCTCGTGCTTCTCAGACACATTGAAATCCTGCCGAAGATCTACGGCGAGGTCCTGATTCCGCAGGCCGTTTACGATGAGCTTCAGGATAGCGACGCGCCAGCCGAGGTTTGTGCGTGGCTCTCGGCACCACCAGCCTGGCTCCGGATCAGCAACATCGCCTATCAACCGGACCAGCTATTGGATCTTCTGGATCGCGGAGAGCAGGATGCAATCCTGCTTGCGGAATCGGTCAAGGCCGACCGGCTGATTATCGATGATCTCGCTGGCAGACGCGAAGCCGCAACTCGCAAACTTCCTGTCATTGGAACCCTTGGCGTACTTGCGGAAGCAGCTCGCCGCAACCTTCTGGATTTGTCGCAGGCTTTGACGGCGCTGCAAGCCACGAACTTCCATGCAGCACCTGAACTCATACGGGTTCTGCTCGCTAGCGAAGCCAGCAGGCGCAGATAGAGTTCCTACGCTCTACCCGCATCCGGCAAAGAATCTCCCGACTCACTCCAGATGTTCCGAGCTAGATAAGACCTCAATGCAGCCAGCAACCTTTATCTCCGCGATTTCAAAATCGGAATGCTTGGTTTTGATGTAGCGGATAGTCTCTTCGAGAGACAGCGCCGCGATGCGTAGCGTCCGTCTCTCCTTCTCCTGATCTGTATGCTTATTGCCTGCTACCTCAAACAACAGTGCTTTCCCAGCGACTGCTTCCCCCCCGTCCAGTTCATGAGACTGGTGCTTTCCTTTCGCCATAGGACCTCCCTTATCCTTTTGCAAAAAGCAACGATCAAACTCTTACATAGGTTTACGAACGTCGCGTAAAGTCGGTTTTCCTTCCGGTGTCTTCTAATCGTTGGATCACAACACAGGGCATAGTGCCTCTGTTATGCAGTGCAGTAGTACCATAGAGGCCGGTGGCCAAAAGGGATCACATTCCTTCCCGGCGCACCGGCAAGTCCCCACTTGGAGCGAAAGTGTTTTCCTACTACACCCAGGAAGAACGTCGACTGCTGGAGAAGGCGGCAAAGCTGGAACGCCGCAGCCTCAGCAGTTTCGTTGCTCTTTCTGCCTTGGAACACGCGCAACGGATACTCGCCGGCAAGTAAGCGCCTTCAACAACAGCCACCGTACTACTAATCTCGTAATACTACCATTATGCAGTGTTATGTCAGCATGTCCCGTCTACTCTAGATTCGACTGTGTCGTCTGTTGCCTCCAGTCTCCCTCCACCAACTCTACGCCTTGGTCTGCCCACTTCGCCGCTTTCTCGCGGTTGCGCACAAGTGCTCGCACCTGTTTGTCTTGCTTCAGCAGATGCCGCGCGGTGGCGCCCCCAACTTTTCCAGTAATGCCCATGACTAAATGCATGCTCGTTTTCTCCTTGTTGTTCTTGCAGCGTTACGGGACCGTATTTTTGCAGCCCCGTTTTTGCGTCGCGGCGCATCTCTTGAGTTCAAAGGTGAACTCAAGAGACGCCCCATCCTAAGCATGGTTGGCGACGAGAAATGTCTGGTTCTTTTCCATGGACTTGGTCAACTTCTCAAAGTCGGCCTGAGTGAGTTGAGCAGGCAAGAAGTCTGTCCTGCCATCCGGATGCACCGCATCCTTCATCATTCGCTCGTGGTGATACGTTGACACACTCAGCACGCGGCACGGACGCTCACTCTTGTTGAAGAACGTGTGAGGCGCATTGGGCTGCACCACCAGGCTCTCGCCGACTTCATACACGTCCCACTCAGCGGCGCCCTGACTGTTCCAGTGTCCAATTGACAGCGTGCCTTCCAGAACGTAGAAAAACTCCGCAAAGGGGTGCTTATGGAGGGGAATCCCCATGCCCGGCACGACCGTGGTCTCAAAAATGGAGAATGTGTAGCCCGTGTTTTCTCCCAGTGCCCTCCACAGCAACTGCATAGGCCCAATATCCAGCGCCGGGCCGCCTGTTTTGTTGTTCTTAATAACGTTGTGATGAATGACTTCTTCAAGCGGTGTGGGGAAGTTTGACATAAGACGATCCTTTCTTAGAACGAAGGTGATGCTCTGATGCGAACGCCAGAGCTTGTGAGTTGCGCAGCTAGCACTCCGCTAGTTCCGTGGGGTTTCCACAGTCATCTGTCGCATGAATCGTTACTGGCGGTTAGACACCCGATCGGATCGCCTCGATGAGAGAGGTGGTTGATCCTCACGGAGGCCTTGCTATGTGGTCGTCACTGTCACGGCCTGACGCACATACCGGCCGCTTTCCAGTTGCTGCACCATGAAGGCTGCCAGATCGGCCCGCCCGATCTTGTGCGCCTTCTCGCCGCCCTCCGTGCTCAGCACCCTGGCAACGCCGGTCTTCTCGCGGTCGGTCAACATCGGCGGCCGCACGAGCGTCCAGTCCAAGTTGCTGCCTTCGATCTCGGCCTCCATGCCCGCCTTGTCTACCAACAGACCCCGCAGAAACGTCCGCATGAGTACGTGCTCGTTGAAGAAGCCAGCGTTCTTGACGCTCTCGCCCGCACCCACCACCGAAATCTTCAGCAGCCGCCGCACGCCATTGCGCCGCATCGCGTCCACGATATTGTGTGCCGCGCTCGTTTCCATCGTCGTCACTTTCCACGGCGTCTTGCCGCCCAGCGCGTCGATGACCGCATCCTGCCCGGCTACCGCAACGTCGACCGCAGCCGCGTCCATCACGTCGCCTGCAACAACTCTGACATTCGCCTTCTTGTACTGCGCGGCACCGCGCACGAAAGCCGTCACCTTGTGCCCAGCCGCCAACGCCTCATTTACCAGCGCCTCTCCGCTCTTGCCCGCTGCTCCAATCACTAGAACTTTCATCGCATCCTCCTTTTGCCTCGTATATGGCCGCCAATCCAAATGAGCGACCTGACCATTAGAAGCTTATGGAAACCATTGGTTTTAAATTAATCAGTGGTTTTAAAATCAATGATTGTAAATCAACAAACGGTCGCAAAAAATCATCAAAAAGGACTAAGCTATTGAAGTGACATCCACATCACCAAGTCGCCGAGTAGAGCGCAAGGAGAGGTTGCGGGGCGAAATCCTTGCGGCTGCCAGCAAAATGTTTGCCGATCGCGGCTACGAAGCCGTGACGCTTCGCGAGATCGCTAAAGAGATCGGCTATACGCACGCCGTGATCTATCAGCATTTCCCCGACAAATGGCACATTCTTGCCGAGTTGAGCAGCGAGACGATCGGGCTGCTGGTTCAGAACTTCGACGCGATTGCCGCTAAACATCTTGCACCGAAGGAGCGCCTTTTTGCGACTTCACGCGGCTTGATCCAATTCTGCATTGCCCATCCACAACAGTTCCGTAATGTCTTCTTCGGGCCTGAGAACCGCAACGGCGTCCGCGCTGGAGAATACATCAACGACATTGGCGCGCCGTTGTTCGGACGTTTCGTGCAGCTCTTTTTCGATGTTGCCAAGGATGAAGGATTGCCAAATAGGGATGACATAGTGATAGCCCACACCTGGTGGTTTACGATCTTTGGCCTCGCCACACTCATGGTCATCCAAGGGGTTGTGCCTGACTTGCCTAACCAGACTCTCGTGGTCGAGCAAACGATCGCAACGCTTTGGGCGGGCGTCCAGGCTGTTCCGCGATTGCCGAAGAGTGCAATCTCTAAGCGATCCGGCCGATCCAGTGCCTCAAAGCAATAACAGCTTCAGTGTGGACTCTTCGATGATTCAATGGCTTAGGGGATGCAAACTCCTAGGCCGTTTTCGTTTACTGCAGATAAGCTGACAAAACAACCAGTCTCCTTAGCCTTCTTTTCCTCTTCCATCTTTAGCAACAGCCTTCTCGATGTCCGCACCAGCTTGCCGTGCAGCTTCGAGATTCCGTTCCCACTCCGGCTGACCGCCATACACGTCCAACGTGAACGAACCGGTGAGTGCATGGCCTAACCGCTCTTGGATCGTCTTCAGTGGAACCCGCAATGCGTCCAGCAACGAAACGTTGAAATGTCGGAAGGCGTGAAAACCTGCCAGTGAGATATCGAGAGACTTGAGGAGTGGCCGCATCTTGCGTTCGCGGTACACATCCATGTCCCACGGTTTCCCGCTAGAAGACGAGAACAGGTAATCGTGCCCTTTGGCCCTTTGCCATGCGAACTGTTCCCACAGCAAAGAGACGAGTTGCGGAGATAGCGCCAGCGTCCGTATAGCGTTATCAGTCTTCGGACTCTGATCCCTGCCACGCCAAACCGACTGACTCACAGTCAAACGGTCGCCGTCGATAGCGGTCAGTCGCAGCCCGGCAAGCTCGCCAGCTCTCAACCCTGTTTCAGCCGCAAGCCAGTAGAAGACCTGGCGCTCACCCTGCGAAGCTGCAATCAGCGTTGCAACATCGTTGAGAGTAAAAAACCGGGCTCTCTTTCTAGGTCTGCGGGGCAGTTTCGGCTTCGGGAGCATAGCGTCCACGTACTTTTGTGCGAGAGCGGCATTCCAAATCAAACTAATCGTCCCCCACAGGTTGCGGACTGTCTTCGGTTCAAGACCCTCCGCCACAGTCGTAGCGATCAACCGCTGTATATCACCAGCGTCAATCTGCCGCATGTCCTTCTTCCCGAATGCTGCTTTTAAGACGTTTCAATTGGCTTCGTGTACCGGATTGAGTTGATGGCTTCGACAGCGATAGATAATCCCGCTCCCAAATCGCTACGAATGCCTCAAACGTTGCTGATTTGCGCTCTCTGATCGTGCCTCCTACAAAGTCGTGGTTCACGATTTGCGTCGTCTTCGTGTGCCAGAACTCACCATCAACCGCTCCGGCTGCGCTGGTATAAGTGAAGTCCTTCTGAAGCGCGATCGTCTTGCCATCAAAGCTCACATAACGATGTTGGATGGCGGGTTTCCCGTAAGCGTATGCGCAGAAACTAGGACTACCACGACGATGCCCTCGATTGCGTCAGGGTGTTGCGAAGCAATGCGGAAACCTACTGGCGCTCCGTAATCCTGCACGTAGATGCTGAATTTCTTGAGCTTAAGCACGTCGAATAACAACTCCTCAACATGCGTCGTGAGATTGTCGAAGTTGTACTGGAACTCCTTAGCACTCAGTGCATCACTGTAGCCGAACCCGATATAGTCCGGAGCAATGACGTGGAACTTCTGTGCGAGCTTGGGTATCAAGTCGCGGAACATGTGCGAGGGGGATGGAAAGTCGTGCAGCAGCACGATGGTAGGAGTGCTGGTACGGCCGCTTCACGGTAGAAGAGCTTGAGTCCGCGCACTGTGGCGTGGTGATAAGTCGTCGTAATAGCAAGTTCTCTTTCTGGATGTAAGTTGATTTCTGTCGTGGAGGTTAGCTCGCGAAGGTGGCTTTGATCTCGCGGGCGACAAGCGAAGTGTTCTCGTCGAGTATGAAGTGACCTGCGTCCAGCCACACGAGCTTTGCCTGCGGGATATCCCGCAGGTAAGCCTCAGCGCCTGACGGGATGAAGAACGGGTCCTTGGTTCCCCAAACGATCAACGTCTTCGGCTGATGCTTGCGGAAAGCAGCCTGCCAGGAGTCGTACGCTGCGACGTTACTCTTGTAGTTCTCCAGTAGATCGACCTGGTAGTCCTGCGTGCCTGGCCGGTCGAGCAGGGCTTGGTCAAGAATCCAGTTGTCCGGGTTGATGTTCTCCTCAGTCTTGACGCCCACGGTCCAGTGAAACTTGGTGGAGTTCAAGCTCAGGAATTGCCGGGCGGGAACCTCGGGCGCTGAGATGCGCATGGCCTCGGCGGCCAACTGCTTCTGCGCCGGATTCTTCCATGTGAGGCTCGCGCAGAACTCCGGGGCAGCCACAAAGTACACCGCATTTTCCAGAATCAGCACGCGATCGGCGACAGCCAGCGCCAGCGCCCCGCCCGATCCGCCCTCGCCACTAATCACCGAGATGGTGGGCACGCACAGGCGGGACATTTCGAGAAGATTGCGGGCAATGGCCTCGGCCTGGCCGCGCTCCTCGGCACTGGGGCCAGGGTAGGCTCCGATCAGGTCGATGAAGCAGATGACCGGGCGGCTAAACTTCTCCGCAATTCTCATGCAACGCAGCGCCTTGCGGTAGCCCTCGGGACTCGGCATTCCGAAGTTGCGCTTGATGCGCTCCTTGAGCGAACCGCCTTTTCGGATGCCGATGACGATTACCTCTTCCCCGCCCAGCCGGCCCATGCCGCAGGCCACCGCCTCGTCATCGCCAAAGGCGCGATCCCCGTGAATCTCGCTGAAATCGGTGAAGATCCGCTCGATGAAGTCCATGGGGGAAGGCCGCTTGGGATGCCGCGCCTGCTCAACCTTGATCCACGCCGGCGAAACCGATTGCGCCTGTTTGGAAATCCCTGTTTCCTGTTCGCTCATCGTTACCTGGTGGGGTTCCGGCAGCGTCGCCGCAGACCCTGCGATGATTCTAAAGTGCGGAACCAGTCACGACAAAACAAGCGGAAGCCGCGCCGTGATGGAGGCCGCTTCCTTGCCGTACAACTTTTTCGCTTCGTGAGCGGACCTCTTATATTCGTCGGCCTGCTTGCTCAACATCTTTTGCTCTTTTCGAATGTGCGCTTTGCATCCGCAGCACGAGGACTACGCTGCAGCGTCAGCGATCCCTTCACGCCTCTACAGGATAGAGCAGCGATTACCGGACTCATCGTAGAGCCCTGGAAGGTTTCCAGTAAGCCTTCTGCTGTCACTATCGGTCGTCGCAGGCAGGATTCAACCCAGCTCAGAACAGCATGCGCATAGCAGGCATCCTATCCTTGGCAGCGAACTAAGTCATGCTGAAACAGGCATGGTCGGTAGAGCACTTCACGCGTTGTTACGAAGCCAACGTTAAATTGGTAAGGTTTCTAAAAATTGGAGGCATACATGGTGAGGAGCTTCTTCGAGTTCCTGGGAGAGGTGACTCTGTTTGGCCTCAAGGCGATTCGCGATTTCTTGCGCCCTCCCCTCGAGGCCGAGTATCTGATGAAGCAGCTCTATGAAATTGGTGTGGGCTCTCTGTCGCTGATCCTCGCTTCCGGTTTCGCACTGGGCGTCGTGATGACACTCCACACGCGAAGCACGCTGGTGCAGTTTGGCGCTCAAGCGCAGATCCCGACCTTCCAGTCCATGGCGTTTTTCAACGAGATCGGCCCCCTGGTCGCCGCTCTGCTGCTAGCAGGACGCGTGGGTGCGGGAATCGGTGCTGAGCTTGCGAACATGCGAGCAACAGAACAGATCGATGCGATCGAAACGCTCTCTATTGACTCGTTCAAGTTCCTAGTGGTGACGCGTATCGTTGCTTGCACGGTCATGCTTCCGCTGCTCACCATTTTCATGGACGCGGCCGGCATCCTGGGCGGCTTTGCGTCCGAGCACATCACCTCGCATTTGAGCTGGCGCCTCTACTTCACCCGGGCCTTCGATGGAGTGGCTTTGGCGAACTTCATCCCGCCGACCTTGAAGACGGCGGTCTTCGGATACCTGATCGGGACCATCTCCTGCTTCTTCGGCTACACCATGAACGAAGGATCGGACGGAGTCAGACGCGCGTCCACCAACAGCGTGGTTGTCTCTTCGCTGGTCGTGATCCTCGCGGACGTAATCCTAGTGAAGTGCATCTTCTTTATTTTTCCAAACCAGGCCATATGACGGAGGAGCAAGACAGGGAGAGGAATTCAGCTGATATTGCCTTTGAGGACGTATCAAAGAGCTTTGGAGATCGCAAAGTGCTGGATAAGGTGTCGTTCTCTCTGCCAGCGGGAGAGGCCCTTTGCATCCTGGGCCGCAGCGGTTCCGGCAAGAGTGTGACCTTGCGGTTGATGATCGGCCTGATGAAGCCGGACAGTGGCAAGGTGATGGTGATGGGGAACGATGTGGCCTCCCTCGACGGCGAGGGGCTGTCGAAGATACGCAGGAAGATGGGTTTCCTATTCCAGAGCGCTGCCCTGTTCGACTCCTTCACGGTCAAAGACAATCTCGCATTGCCTCTACACCGGCTGGACAAGAATCGATCGCGCGAGGATATAAAACAGGCGGTGAAAGAAGCTCTGCAGCAGGTCGGGCTCGAAGATGAAGCAGATAAGATGCCGGCCGCGCTTTCGGGAGGCATGCAGAAGCGCGCTGGCCTGGCCCGGGCGCTGGTGCTACAGCCGGAGATTCTTCTGGTGGACGAGCCAAGCAGCGGTCTTGATCGCATTACTGCTTCGGAGATCGACGAGTTGCTGCTGAAGGTAAAGAACGAGCGGCACACCACGATGGTCATCGTGACCCACGACATCCACGGGGCCCGCCGCGTCGGAGACAAGTTCGCGGTGCTCGATGAGAGTAAGCTGCTGGCTTTCGGGACCCCGGACGAACTGGATGAGCAGGCCGACGAGCACCTGAAGCAATTCATTTCGGAGGATGGACGATGAACAGTCGCAACCTGTGGGTCGGGATCTTCGTAACGGCGGCCATCCTGTTGTTCGGCGCCGGGCTGTTTCTCATCGGCAACCAGCACAAGGCATTTCGACGGCATATTGACTTCTTTGCTGAGTTCGCCAATGTGGACGGCATCGCCAAGGGGGCCAAGGTTCGAGTCGATGGCATGGATGGCGGCCAGGTGCAGGATGTCATCATCCCCTCCAGCCCGTCACACAAGTTCCGCCTGAAAATAACGGTGGAAGACCAGCTCCATGGGTTGATCAGGAATGACTCGATCGTTTCAGTCGAAACCGAGGGTCTGGTAGGAGACAAGTTTCTGCTGATCAAGAACGGCAGCGATCGCTCGCCCGAAGCGGCGGCCGGTGCCACACTTCCGAGCAAGGAACCGTTTGAGATCGGCAAGATGCTGGAGCAGGCAAATGGGCTGCTGACGCAGGTGGGCGGCACGATCACCGACGTTCAGGGGCAACTGAATGGCGCGCTTAGTGCTGTAACTACGACGGTGGACAACACCAACGGCGTCGTTACCGATATTCGCCGCGGCAAGGGAACCGCGGGGATGCTGCTAGAAAATCAGCAGACTGCCGCTGATGTTCAAAAGTTCGTGGTGAATGCACGCCAAGCGACGGACAATCTAAATACGGCCTCCGCGCAGGTGAATAGCATAGTGCAGGATATGCAGCAACGCAAGCTCGTCGCCAAGGTGGATGACACGCTCAACAGCGCAAAGAGTGCAACGCAGCAACTAGACCAAGCGTCGCAGCAGGTGAATGGCACGCTCAAGAGCGCATTCGCACAGGATCAGTACGGTCAGAACGCTGGCGCTAACCTGCAGCAGTCACTCGCCAATATCAACCAGGCCACCGGCAATCTTGCCGATGACACGGAAGCGCTGAAGCATGAGTTCTTTTTCAAGGGCTTCTTCAAAAAGCGAGGTTACGACAATCTTGACCAGCTACCGGTCGAACCCTACCGCGACGGGAAGCTGCTGAAGAAACTGCCACAGGGCCGCCAGTGGATTGCCGCAAGCTCGCTATTCCAGCAGAACTCGGATGGCACGGAAGCACTGTCAACGGCGGGCAGGGCACAGATCGACGAAGCTGTCAGCCAAATTCCGGGCCTGTATGACAGCCCGCTCATTGTGGAAGGGTATGCGAGCGTGGGCACACCAGGCCAGGTGCTTGTTCGCTCCCGGCAGCGAGCAATGCTCGTGCGGGCATACCTGCAGATACATTTCCATCTTGCGCCGAAGAACACAGGGATCATCGGATTGAGCGCGGCGCCACCGACAGCGGCGGGACGGACAAGCTGGGATGGTGTCTGCCTGGTCCATCTGGCCAACTTAGAATGAGCGCGAATTAGCGGCGTTGTAGCAGCTCGTGAGCGGGTTGGGCACCAATGTCCTCTATCGAACTCGAGTGCAGCCTTTTTCGGCGAACTATCGAGCGCGAGGTTCTGCCGCTGGATTTTGGAGTCCTCGCTTATTCGCCGCTTGCAAGTGGCTTGCTCACATCAAAGCGCCGAAATCCCGCGCGAAGCTCAAATGGAGCAAGTCGTCCCGCATTATCGGAGGCGGACATCGACCGAGTATTCGACACTCTCGTGTCTATGGGTCCGGCGCTCCACGAACTTATTATGTGGGCCGGCAACAAGGTTCAGGTTGATTGATCGAGATCAAGAAATTCATTACTTCGAGACCGTCACTTCTGACTTGGCGGACATCGCCCGATACGCTCTTGTTAGGTGACCTTCTGCAATTAAGACCAACTCACGACGAGTCGCTTCAACGCCTCTTCCCAGCCCCGGCCTCAAGGACTGCGCGTGCCGTACCAGCCGTGGCTGTGTACAAGACGAGTACCGTCGTTTCGAAGTTATGGAAGTGGACTCCGGGAGCAGTTCTGAGCATCGTGACAAGCTCAGTGTTGGCTCGATTGCGCAAGCTCACGATGATGGCTTGCGCATCGGCTGATTCAGCAGCGGAGTAGAATGCGACTGACCGCTTTCGTCGTGAAGCTTCGCGTTAACAAATGCCAAAGCAGCCCAAATGTGTTCAACATAATGAATTTGGCTTGATTGTGTTATGTGACCGAGGAAACTTTACGATGTTTCAAGTTTGTTAGTGTTTTCTGGGGTGAGCGTTTGCGATTCGAGAAATGCGACGGATAATGAAGATGCGGCTCTGACGTTTTGGACGTCGCTATACTTATAAAAGCCTGGACTGCGCAGCTGACTGCGCGGCTGTGGGTAAAGTAAAGCTACTGGCATTTTATTTGATGTGGGCTTCACCAACGGCTCAATAGTGATGGCGGAGCGGTCACCAACAGTGCATCGCCCCTGAACACCATGTTGACGACGGCTGCAGCTATCAGCCGGAATATGGCAGTCGCGTGCCTTGACCCGCGATGCGCAACTGGAGCACGTCAGATGATCGGTATTGTGATTGTTCGATTCGTCGCATTTCTATCACTATTTGCGGCATGCCTCTTAGCTTTCGCACAAAAGAGCAGCCTTTATGACGAAGTTGACCCGTTCATTGGGACCACCGGCGGTGGATTTACCTCTCCGGCCGCCTCGCTGCCTTTTGGAATGATCCAGTGGGGGCCCAGCACAAGTGAAGCCGGTTATTACTTCAGAGGTGATCGAGCAGTTTATGGATTTAGTCTTACCCACCTCAATGGAGTAGGCTGCCCCATAGGTTCTGATGTGCCAATCCTGCCATGGAGTGAGGAACCACAAAGGAGTCCGGGAGAAGATAACACTACTTACCTACAGTTTGTGCAGGGCTTCGATTACCACAGAGAGGACGCGCACCCAGGTTACTACGCTGTGACCTTGGCGAATGGCACAAAGATTGAGTTAACAGTGGGTGAGCGTGCTGGAATGGCGCGGTTCAAATTCCCTGCTGGATTGAGGGCAGCATTGCTGGTAAAAACCGGAGCCAGCGCCGACACTAATATTCATCTGCCAAAACTGGTTCAAGTCGGGCGTGAACATGATGGAAGCCGGATTGCCCTCGTAGGCAACGATGCCTTGACCGGTACCGTAACTGCAGGCGGATTTTGTGAGACCCCGACTCACTACACGCTGTACGTGGCAGCAAAGTTCGATCAACCATACCGCCAGTTCGATACATGGCAGGACAGCGAAATACACAAAAGTCAGCGGATGGCCGATGGAAAGCACACCGGAGCATGGCTTGATTTCGGTGATCGCCATCAGATTCAAATGAAAATTGGGCTCTCATATGTTAATGAGGCTGGTGCGCTTGAGAACCTAAGTAAAGAAATGCCCGGATGGAACTTTGATGAAGTGCATTCGCGCGCGCGTGGTACCTGGACTGAGCTTCTGAACCGCGTGTCGGTTGAAGGTGGCACCGCCGATCAGTACAAGATATTTGCGACTGCACTCTATCATAGCTTGCTTACTCCAACTCTCTTCAGCGACGACAATGGGGACTATACCGGTTTTGACTGGAAGGTTCACTCGGTTTCGGGTACTCGACAAGCGGCTCAGTATGCAAATTTTTCGGATTGGGACACGTATCGAGATACTGTACAGCTGCAATCAGTTTTGGTTCCTAAGCGCGAGAGCGACATGATGCAATCGCTGGTTAACGATGCAGTACAAGACGGTTGGCTACCACGCTGGCCGCTTGCCAACCAGCAAACGTACATAATGGAAGGGGATTCCTCCAGTGCTTTGCTGTCGTCAAGCTACGCTTTCGGTGCCCGCGATTTTGATCTCAAAACCGCCTTGCAATACATGATCAAAGGTGGAACACAAGCTGCGGAGGGTTCGAGTACCTTTCAGCTGTACAACATGAGAGTAGAAAGGGCATTTTTAGCCGAATATCTTAAATTGGGGTACGTTCCGGCTACCGACCCCCGCTCTGCTTCCCGTACCCTGGAGTATGCCAACGACGACTTCGCTATCGCACAGTTCGCAAAAGACATCGGAGATTTGAGAATATATCGGCGCTTCATGGCCCAGTCGCAAAGCTGGAAAAATCTGCTTGATCCCGTGACAGGATGGATTCGTCCACGCTATGCAGACGGTACATGGTTGAAAGATTTCGACGCGCGTTTTTCGCTGCCACAGCAGAATGCATGGGGTGCTTCACCGGAGCAATATGGTTTTCAGGAAGGCAACACTGCCCAATACACATTTATGATTCCGTTCGACTATCCCAAAGAGTTTGCCGCAATCGGTGGAGACGAGAAGGTAGCTGCGCGTCTCGACAAGTTCTTTTGCGACAAGCCTATCGCGCCCTATGAGGCATGTTTCAACGCATTTAATGAACCCGATTTTGTCACCCCTTACGCGTACGTATTTGCCGGGATGCCATGGAAGACGCAGGAAGTAGTGAGCCGTATTGTCAGAGACGCCTTTAACACTACATCAAGTGGCCTTCCAGGCAATGATGACCTTGGCGCCACGAGCGCATTCTATGTCTGGAATGCGCTCGGCATGTACCCGGCCGTTCCGGGTGTAGGCGGAGTGGTACTTGGAACACCCATGTTTAGAAACGCCACCATTCGTTTTGCTGACGGTCGAACGCTAGGCATTCAGGGGGTGGGTTCAGGACCCTATGTGCTGAAAATTGTTCTGAACGGGACCTCTTATCCAAGTAGCTGGTTGCCGCTCAACATTCTCCACCACGGCATCAATGAGCTGGGGTTTATTCTAGACACAAAACCAAATAAACACCGAGGACAACCTGAATCTGACCGTCCGCCATCCTTCCGCCAACCTTGATCGCCTGCTCGGCGCACCGCAGCCGGCATCCGGGCGCTTCTTTGGCATGTTGGACGGGGCAGCTAATCACGCTCCTCCCCTACCCCGTCCATCGTCTTTTGCGTCTAGAATTCTATTCGGAAGGTCGCCTGCCCTTGTCTATTTGATATTTGCGAAGTTAAGTTTGTAATTTGCCCGAACGTTGAATTCGTGGCGCTATTATCAGGACCTTGCAGTTGCGTTCGATTGAATGCATTGAAGTAGTCAACGCGCACGCTAGCCACTATTCCTTCGGCAATCGGAAAGTACTTGACCGCGTTGAATGCTTCTATTCTCAACGGAGGAGTACGCAGAGCTGCATACGTAATATATGTATCACCAAGAGCGAACGGATTTGTCAGGGCAAAAGCGTTAGTTGAAAACTGTACCGGTCTTGTCGTAGAACGTCCCGTCAAGTAGTCCTTTGTTCGCTGATAGCTGAAGGTCTTTTTGGTAACTCCCGCGACGGAGTACGGTCGATCGGAACCGCCGTACGGACCCGCATTGTTGACTGGATTGAAGCTTTCGGTCGTACCGAAAGGGAAGCCACTCTCATAATCCAGAATGGTGCTGACCTGCCACCCCCCGGCGAGCCGATTCACCAAGCTATTACTATTGAGAAACGTTCGTCCTGGACCGATAGGAAGCTCATACGTCGCGACGAACTTTGTGGCATACTTTTGATCCAGTGTCGATGGAGAATATTCGAGCTTCTGATTGTATTTATTTAACGGCTTAGCTGCGAACGCTGAAAATCCAGAGTTCACGTTCGCCATATTCCGTGCCAGCGTGGCGTCGATCAGGAAACTGAGGCCGTTGGTATAGCGTTTCTCGGCTTGCACCTGCAACGCGTTGTAGAAAGCTGTTCCGGACTGATCGAAGTTTCTTTGGATCCCAGAATATTGAGGGTAGGGTAAGAGCGCTTGTTTAACCGTCGCCGCAGACCCGAAATCTGTCAGGAATTTTGTGTATGGAATTTTGATCCCGGCTGCCACGGCTTGGGGGGAATTGACCAGGGCGCCTAAAAGCGCTCCATACTTAAGATTGGCCGGGTCCAATTGGTCATATGGATTCAACTGAGAAGGGAGATGGACGTCGCGGTTGCCAACGTAGGACGCAGTTAGAAGCATATTCCAGGGGAGCGTCCTCTCAACGCTCACATTCCATGCCTCGTTGTACGGCGTCGCTCCATCTGTTTTGGGATTGAAGGCATAGAGGAGCGATCCGTTCCCAACCGAAGGGCTAAATGGCACGGGCAGTGTAGGGGGTAGTGGATTACCATCCCAATTTCCGTAAGCTGGAACACTCGTGCCATTTGAATTGCGGAAGAATGTGCCGTTCAAAATGATGTCATAGTCCTGACCAACCCGGTAGTCTCCCGGCGCATACGCACCCCCATTTAGAATGGACAGGAAGAACCCGGTATGGAGCACAGTCTTGTCGTTCAGTTTGTAGGCCAAGCCGAGCCTCGGACCAAAGTGGGCCCAATGAATAGCTGCCCGTTCGGTCCCGGCACACCCGGTACAGGTACCGAGCTTCGAGGCTGCGCCAAGCAGGCCATCGGCGCCTGGGTTTGGGATGGTAGGGTCGAAGTACGTAATGCGATTGTCAATGATCTCTTTCAATGGGACCATGATGTCCCAGCGAAGACCAAGGTTCAGCGTCAATCGATCATTCACCTTAATATCGTCCTCTATATAAGGCGAGTAGCTATAACTACGCAGCTTGAGCGCATTGTTGGATTGCCGGCTGCCAGCATCTACCCCTCCCAACAGGAAGCTGGCAAAAGAACTGCCGTACTTCCCGAAGTTTGGATCATTGACATTTGGAACGGATGTCGTCCGCTGGCTAAAGTTGAATACGCCGCCACATGCCGCAAGGCATTCGTTGTCATCCATGATGACCTTGCGGAATTCGCCTCCAATGTTGTAGGTGTGCCGTCCTTTGGACCAGAGCCAGTTATTGACGACTGCAATGCCCAATTTGCGGTTGACCAGGTTAGTCAATTGTTGCCCCCAAGCGGACGGGGCGTTTTGGCCATCAAAGGTGATCTGCGGAAAAATTGTGCCGTCCGCGACACCAGGGAAGCTGACGTTTTGAAGGGAATTGTGTTGAGAGTTGATCGCTCCAATCGCATCCGCTCCCACGGTCGTCACCAGATTGGGATTTATAGTCTTGACATAGTTGAGCAGGAATCCCGACCCGAGACTCGGCTCGATATTGAGACTGGAGAGCGGATTGGTCGCAGGTGCAATGTTCGAAGTACTAAGAGTCGCACTATTCAGAGGAGCCCGCCATTGGCTGAAGCGAAGACTTTGCGAATCGGTCAGCTTGTGGTCGATCGTGTATCCCCATAGATTCTGCTTGATGCTCACCGACTGGATTACGGGGTTTTTGTTTGAGAGCAGACCCGAGTTGAGGCCGGAACGATCCGGATCAGGGATCAAGGGAATGAGTGACTTGGACAATGCGCTGAAGCGGGAGGTGGGGATGATATTTCCCGGAAAGGGCTGCCCGGTTTGGGGATCGTAGATTGGAATTAGGGCGCCGCTGGCATCGACAAAGTGGCTAAAATCACCGCCCTTCATTGCGGCTGTCGGTACAGTCCCAATTTGCTTCTGCGCAAGGTTCTGCCGAAACCAGTCATCCGAGAAAAGGAAGAATGTCCGATTTTTTCCATTGTAGACCTTGGGCAAAACAACCGGACCGCTTACGGTGAATCCATAATTGTTCTGTTGATTTACAGGTGGTTTTGGGTGCCCATCGGCACTAAATGCGGTCGGGAAAAACCCATCGGAATCAAAAAGCTGATTGCGAAGGATTTCAAAAGCGTCTCCATGTAGCCTGTTAGTGCCCGAAGCCATTTGGTAGGTAACGGCACCCTTCGCAAGCCCATACTGAGCGGAGAAGGCCGAACTAACTACACGGAACTCGCTAATCATTTCATAAGGCGGATTGAGGAGGGTTTGAAAGCCTGGGGTCTCCGCCTGGACTGCTGGAATGCCATTGAATTCCACTTCGCTTTCGAAATTCACACCCCCATTGATGGTTTTAGCAAATGCGCTACCCTGAACACCGGGAGCGAGGAAAACGAATGAGTCGATCTGCCGGGCTCCTCCGTTAATCTCAATCGGAGCCATCTTGACCAGTGCAGGCTCCAGAGTCGTACCTAGCTCTGGCGACGTGGTATTGAGCGAAAGTGCTTGCGCTTGTACCCGCACAGTTTGGTTGGTCTCGCCGGGCGTCATTTGGAGAACAATCGACGTCATGTTGCCAACTTCGACGATGACGTTCGTTTGCTCCGACTTCTTAAATCCCGCTGCATTGACAATGACGGAGTAGTGCCCAGGAACCAGTGGGGTAACTGTGAAGGTCCCACTCTCGTTGGTAGTGGAATGCGATACCAAACCGGTCGAGGCCTCTGTAATCGTAACGCCTGCCCCGGGAATACGACTGCCTGTCGCGTCTGTAACCGAGCCGTTGATACCTACGTTCACCTGTGCATTCAGCCGAACGCTCGGCACGAGAACGGCTAAGCAGAACATGAGGGCTGGTATGAACACAACACCCATCCGCTGTTGGCAACGCCTAGAGAAACTCAGTCCCTGCATCGCACTCTCCTCCAAATAAATAGATAAACGTGGTTGGACAAGTTGCTAGTCTTGCTTGTCTTATTGCTTCTGGTTCTGAAAGCACCTTGGACGCAACGCTACACCCTTTTGATCGCGCGGAGTAATACTGTCACGTAGACTTTTGTGGTGTCAACCTGTTATGCCAAAAAAGAACGCCTTTTCCGACATTCGAAGCGAGAGAGCTTCGCGGCGCCGCAGAGGACAGGCCGGCTTCGGATCGGTGAATTTGCGATGGGAGGCTTTTCTCCGGTGAGGAATGCCTGGATCCGAAACAGCTAGAACGCACGTGCTCTCAATATCAGTCACTCTGACATCGCGGTCTTTGGGGGACTTGCAGTTGTCCTGGCCCGTGGCCCGCGATATCCGGACCTCTGTACAGGCACAGTAGCGTCGCCGAGATACGATTCGCTAAACCTTCACCGAGTCACTCAACGCGCGCGTCCGAGTGCAGCCATGGTCCAGTTCGGTCCGGTGAGGATTCCTAGGAGATCAAATCTATTAAAGTCGTGCAATTCCTAAACTGTCCGCCAGTTCGTCAAGGTCGATTTTGAGTTGATCGGCAATGGGAATTCCTTGCCGCTGCCGGTCCTCCTCAACCGCCCATTCGCGATCTCCCGGAGCCATGACCTTCATGCCTTGCCGCCCCGCTTGGGTTCTAAGATCGTGAAGATAGGCCTCCATTCCCATACTGTAGATCTCTGGAGAAACGAAGCGATGGGGGTCGATGACGATGAAGAAGTGACCGAGCCGGCGGTGCGTAGAAAGATCCGGTCCCGCCATTCCTGGCAGGCGGCTGCAATGAGGCATTCCGGTAATGACTGCACTCAACACTTCCACGATGCTTGCGAGAGCGGCGCCTTTATAACCGTAGCGCATCCCGCCCAGGGGCAGAAGAGCTGCGGATCGAGCTGGATCGAGGGTCGGTTCTCCGTTACTATCGACCGCAACGTCTGTGGGCAGCGGAAGCCCTTCATTCAAAAGGTCCTGCACCCTGTTCCACGGAATGACGCTCGTCGCCATGTCCATCAGAAGCGGCCGCGCCCCAGAAACTGGAGCGGCAAACGCCAGCGGGTTTGTTCCATGGAAGGGCTGGATTCCATCATGTGGAAGCACGAATGAATCCGAATTGCAGACTCCAAGAGCTACGTAACCAAGGTTGGCGGCATGAAGCACGTAACATCCAGCCGATCCAAAATGCGAGGAGTTGATGACGGATACGGCTGCAAGACCACTTTCCCGAGCCAGAGCCGTGCCACGGTCCATGGCGAAGAAGCTCGCGTGGTGACCGAAGCCGTGATCCCCGTCGACAATCCCTGTGCTCGGACCAGTTTGGGTAAATGAGAGTCTGGGCTTGGGATTGATCCGGCCTGTTTGAACCACCTTGGCATAATGCAATAGAAGCCGAATTCCGTGGCTATCCACGCCACGCAAAGAAGTCTCTGTAAGTGCGGAGGCAACCGAGCGTGCAGGCTCAGGATCGGTGCCAGCGGCAATCAGCGCCGCTGTTGCAAACTCCTTTATTCGATCCGGCGTTGCTTGCTTCGGCCGATTATCTGCGGTTTGTTCGTCCATTACCGCTTCGAAGCTCATGCTCCCTCCTTGCTTTCGTCCTGTATCCTACATCTATACTATTGGTATAATAGGTCGATACGCTAAAAGTATCATATAAATAATCCGCTGGTTACAAATTATTGCGGAGGAGGGGATGAGCATGGCCGATGTTGAATGCGTTCAGTTTCTGACGCGGCTTTGATAGTACGCCAGGAGGTGTGCAGGAGGCAGCTAACCGAGGATGGCTTACGGAGGATCGCTTTTCGTCCGAATAGATTCGGAAAGCGCTGCGGATTGGTCGTCGATAATGTGCTGCCGGCCAGGACGGCTCTAGGGGCGGCGCAGTTACGCCGCTGTCAAAAATCAAGGGACGCAAGCAGCACATCGCAGTTAACACAGAAGGCAATCGGCGTGCGCTTACAATTCACTCGGCTGGCATCCAGGACCGGGTCACGGCGTGCGCGGTGCTGATGCGGCTGTTTTCCTGGTCCCGACACCATCGCCACGGTCTCGCCGACGGCGCATATACGGGAAAGCTCGTCGACTGGGCCAGAGAAATGTTTGGATAACCAACTGGAGTTTGTCAAACGCAGCCAGTTGCACCTGTTTCGCGTGCTGCCCAAGCAATAGGTTGTCGAGCACACCTTCGCCTGCTGAGACTGCATACGCGACATCTAGGTAGAAAAATCAAGGTTTGGGGGCTTAATAATTTATGAGCAACGTAGACAGGCGGGATTTTCTTTCAGTCTTTGCTACGGCGGGAATAGGTTGGGCAGGAGTAACCAGATGGCTTGCTGGATTTGGGTCCGCGTATGCGCAAAACCGAGCACCCAGCCTGATAATACCGAAAACAGATCAAGTGTTTTTGGCTAACCAGGCACGCGGAATCATGGACTCAGCGCGGTTGTTGCCGGGGCAGGCGAATGGGAAGTGGCGCAATCTTACCCCCTATACAGTGCACGTGCCAGGTGGCAACATGGGCTACCCTGCCTTCTGGGTTCGAGATGCCGTGATGATGCTGGACAGTGATTTCATCGCGCTTCCGGAGCTGGAGGGCTGGATTCGATTGATGTCGTCGGTGGTGAGAGATCGCGAGTGGGATGTCCGTCCGGGTGTTGTTGTGCCGGCTTTCGCCATTCCGGACCACATTGATTTGGATGGGAAGGCCTCGTTCTATCCTGGCAGTTACGAGACAGGCTCGAAGCAGGGTGGCAACCCGTGGGGAAAATATCCACCGTTGGACGACCAGTTCTACTACATCAGCGCCGTATACCATCATTGGAAAAAGTCTGGCAGCACCACGCTGTTTCGCTCTAAAATCAAGGCCGCGTTTGGAGAGATGCAGCTTTTCGACTTTTGCGAACGCGTTTACCGCATAGTGCCGAGCGACGCCAGCACGGCGCTTTGCATTGCGGGGGATGTTAATACGGAGAACGCGAAGGACTTTGGCTTTTGTGACAGTGTGTCCAAGAGCGGAAAGCTGTTGTTTGCCTCGGTTCTGAAATTCATTGCTGCAGAGCAGCTTGCTGAGCTGTTTAGCGCCGCTGGCCTTCCGGAAAAAGCGACGGCGTTCCGGCGCGACGCACGCATGATCAAAACAGCCATTCCTCCAACCTTTCTGCATGCCTCAGCTGACGGAAAGGAAGCGTGGCTCGACTCAGCGACTGGGGTGGGACACCAACCGGATGTCTGGGGCAGCGCTTACGCGGTATACAGCAATGCAGTGGACCCATTGACTGCCCGCAAGATCAGTCGTGCTCTCGTCCGCGCATACCGGGAGAAGACGGCTGTACGAGAGGGGTGCGTGAGGAGTCTGCTGTCCAATGATTCTGAAAACCCTAACGGCTGGCAGAAGACGGTCGTCCCCTTGGGCGTGTATCAGAACGGCGGCTATTGGGGAACTCCGGTCGGGTGGTACCTGGTAGCGATGCACAAGTTTAATGAACCTGCGGCCACCGAGATGGCGCGTGATTACATTGGATTCCTTCGGAAAAACCGTCGTCAGGACGGGCTATCTCAGTCTTGGGAGTGGTTCAATCCTGACACGGGAAAGACTGCAAATCCGCTCTATGTCGCCACGGTTGGCCTCCCCTATGGCTGTCTGCGTGTGTCTGGCTTAATCGACCAGAAGAAGCAATCGACACAGGAGGGCCTGTAACATGATTCCGTGATCCGGTTTACGCAAAGGAGCAGGAACATGGCACACCCATTGACGGATCCAGCACCCGACTGTCGCGAGTATTGGCGTGTAGTAGATGGCCGATGGATTCCCCGACCCGGCGTGCGTCTATGCATGCGTCTCTTCTCGGCGTTTCTGCCTGCATTTTTTCTTTTGAATGTTCTGCGGGCTCAGACCACCCCGGCACCAGTCAGTCCGGCGGTCCAGAAATTGTATGCGGAAGCACACGAGGCGCAGTCTCAAGGGGACACGGCAACCGCGATCGCAAAATATCAGGAAATTCTGAAGATTACTCCTCGCTTGGCCCCTGCCTATAACAACCTTGGCATGCTGTATTACCAGCAGCATGATCTGCCTCAAGCGGTCGCCATCCTCGAAAAAGGATTGAAGATCGACTCCAGCGTCGTAGCCACTTCGGCTTTGCTCGGGTCGGCGCAATTTGCCATGGGGCAATATCAGCAGGCACGTCCGCATCTGGAAGCAGCTGTGCGCGGGAATCCCAAGGATAACTTTGCCCGGACATTGTTGGCCCGCGATTTGTTCAGCCTGAAGGATTATGAAAGCGCAGTCGTCCAACTCCGTACTCTGGTTGCCAAAAACCCCAAAGATCAGGATGCGTGGTATCTGTTGGGGAAAGTATATCTGCAGCTCTCTGAATCCGCACTCGGCAAAGTGAACGAGATCGATCCCACCTCAGCTCTATCTCAGCAGATTGCAGGCGAGATCATGCAGAGCATGGGAAACAGCGATGGGGCGTTGGGCGCATACAAAAAGGCCGTCGAGATTGCTCCTCAGCAGCCAGGTACGCATGAGCACTTAGCTGATGAGTTCTGGACACTTGGAAAATGGGAATCGGCGCGCGATGAATTCCAGGCGGAACTCGCGAATGATCCGAACAACTGCCAAGCCCGTTGGAAAATGGCGAACTGCCTGCTCAATATGCATGGCTCCCCTGAGCAGGCAGTGAAGGAACTCGGCGCGGCTATTGAACAGTGCTCCGACCTGATGCAAGCTCGCGTGGACCGCGGTCGGGCTTTGATCGCGCTCGGGCAACCTGCGGAGGCGCTACCGGATTTAATCTTGGCTGAAAAGGCAAGCCCCGAGGAGCCCTCCATCCACTTCTACCTTACCAGCGCTTATCGCGCTCAAGGACGCGTCGATGACGCACACAATGAAATGCAGATTTACAAGCAGCTCATGGAAAGTGCGACCGATTCAGAATCGAAACGGGCGATCGAAGATGAGCGTATCAAGAACAACGCACATTGAAGGACAGCCCAATAATCGACGGCTGCCCAACTCCCTGATCGGGAAACATATCTGTAAGATTTGCCGCTACGGCTTAATGCGTCCAGATCCTTCGTGCAAAGTTACGAAGCGATCAGCTGTGCTCCCGTCGAAGACTTCGGTACGTCCGGTGGGCCAGCGTACCTCAATCCGATCCGCCTTCGATCTTTGGCCTATACCAAAATGCAATCGTAGATCATTGCTTGAGTTGTAGCTGGAACCGCTGCGTATCTCATCTACCCAGGTACGCTCGCCTGCATGCACCGCCACACGCGCGCCGATTCCATCGCGATTCGACTGGGTTCCGATCAGGCGCACACCCAGCCAATGATTTGCGTTCTTTGCGAGGTTGACCAAGACCATCGGGCGATCGTTCATGTTGTTGATAACAGCTTCCAACCGTCCATCATTCCACAGATCGCCGACGGCTAGTCCGCGGCTAGGCTCCGGTACTGTGACTCCCGGGCCGGAACCCTTCGAGACATCCTGAAACTTTCCGTTGGCAAGATTATGGTAAAGAATACGCGGCTCCTTATAAGAAGAACCAAGATTCTTACTATCCACCTCGGGGTATACGTGTCCGTTTACGGCCAACAGATCCGGCCAGCCATCGTTGTCTACGTCCATAAACATAGTTCCCCAGCCGAGATCTTGAGGATTCACCCCAACACCGCTTTGGTAAGTTACGTCAGTGAATGTTCCATTGCCATTGTTGTGATAGAGCGTGGAAGTGTCATCGGAGAAGTTTGTCTTGAAAATATCGAGGCGACCGTCGCCGTCATAATCCCCAACTGTCGAACCCATGCCCGCCTGCTCACGACCGTTTTCATCAAATGCAACGCCAGCATCCGCCGCCGTATCTGTAAACGTACCGTTATGATTATTGTGATATAGCTGTGACGGTGTGGAATCGCATGCAATATAAATATCGGTCCAGCCGTCGTCATCATAATCGAGCGTGGAAACGCTGAAGCAGTAATGGCCGGTTGTGTTCTGAATGCCGCTAGACTTAGTGACATCCTCAAACTTGCCGTTACCCAAATTGTGGTAAAGAGTGTTGGGCGCATTGGGCAAACCGCGCGGTCCGCAGAAGGTTGGCACTCCTTTCCACATGCAATAGGTAGCCTTGCCCGGAGCGGGCGTGTCCGCGAGATTGAAGTGAACATAGTTGGAAACCATTAGATCTAGCTTGCCATCTCGGTCATAGTCGACGAAAGCACAGCCTGCCCCCCACTCTTTTCCGGTTCCGGCCACTCCGGCAAATTCCGCGACTTCTTTGAATGTGCCATCGCCCCGGTTGTGATAGAGCCTATTCTTGCCGTAGCTGGTCACATACAGATCGTCATACCCATCGTTGTCATAGTCGCCGACGCACACCCCCTGACCCCATGCCGTGCCGAGCAAACCTGCATGTGCAGTTACATCGGTAAAGGTTCCGTCGTGATTGTTATGGAAAAGATGGCTGGTCGGCTTCGATGACTCTTGTTGCGAGGAGTCGTCCAGAGTCGTGCCATTTACAAGAAAGATATCGGGCCAGCCATCGTCGTCATAGTCCAAAATGGCTACGCCACTCCCAGTGGACTCGATGATGTAGCGCTTCGATTCCAAGCCGCCGTTCACATCCATCACCCGGATGCCGGATGGATCAGCTACGTCAACAAACCATGCGGGAGGCACGTGATCCGTGCTAGCAGGATAGATGCCGTTCGCAGGCTTCGATATAGGCGGACTTGGCGGCTTTTCGACCGGGCCGGGGGCGGATTGTGCATTGATCGCGGCATATGAACAGAAGAGGAGAATGATGGGGAGCTTCCTCCAGGCAAGAAGATCGCTCCAACGCGCCACGGTTCTTCGCATCGCAGATCCTATCGCCAGACGCAAAGGTTCGCTTGAATCAGAGCTCACGTATGCATCCCCTGGTATTTGCAGGTATCGGGGTTTGGGGCTCGCCGAGCATAAAGTGGATATGTGTTCTGTTAGCGAATGCGAATCATTGCCGGACTCCTTTCGCATTTGAGCCTGATCCTATAGCAAAGACGAGAGAAGCCGCCATCAATGGAGCCCCTGCATTCTGACTTCCCTCTCCTATGCGTTGTTCTCGAACCAAGAACATCTTTGAATTTTACGGTCATTCACGGAGGAGTGTGGAGCGTCCTCGGGGAGTGGTCTCGCTCGCGAATCGTGTGCTATGGACGGCAAAGCCTCCGTAAGGTGCATTGCTCTGTGCGTTCGAAAATGCCCACTCGCTGATTCGCAGTCGATTCTCTGTCGGCATGCTCCTCCTTACCTTTAAACTGCATGATAATGGCATCATAGGTTGACAACGCAAAAGCCTATGCAGGAGTATAGCCGCAGCCACGAACACCGCACCGGAGCAGCAGTTCCGAGCCGGCACGGCTGGGCAGCAAAGAATTCGCATCATGTACAGAGCTTTCGAGAAACTAGGAGCCAGAGGGAACGGAATGAATCGCAGAGACCTCATGAAGCTTGCCGCCACCCAGACGGCGATGGTTACATTGCCCGTCGTCATGGTCGTGCCTTCTGCAAGTGCTGAGGCCAAAGGTGCTCATTCGAGCGTAACGCTTAAGAATGCTCAATTTGAATTGACGCTCACGCCCGGTAGCGGACTTCAGTGCAAGCTGGTCCATCATCCGACGGGCACTCTTCTGGCGGACGGCTTCTACTCCTATTCCTTTGGAACGCCGGTTTTCTCTGAAGTGAAGAGGGACGGTGGGTCGGTGGTGCTTCATGGGAGCACGGAGACCGGCTTGGCGATCCAGCACCGCTTCACGGTGGATCCGGCGGCCTCCTGGATCGACGAAGAGATTGAGTTCACCAATCACGGCTCCACACCACTGGACCTTCACACTGCCCGGGCTGGATTCGTACTCCCCATCCCGCTCCAAGGCGAGAAGGTGCAAGGACCGTGGGCGGCCTATAAGCTTACCGCTATCCCGTTCAGGAGAGAACCCGCTGGTTATACCACCCAGTATGCAGACTTTACATTAGGCCAGGTTCTCACTGAACAGTACTCATCCGAGCTCTGGACGATGGAGACTACCGTGACCCCTGCCTTTGCTTCCGAGGGATGGGCATGGACGGATGGCAAGCAAGGCTTCCTCCTCTCGAAGTACAGTCCCGGAGGCTTGGAGTTTGCCATTCTGGATCGTGTCGCGCTGCCGCAAGGAAAGGTGGGCTTCCGCTGGGGAGGGGTCGGCATTTACCGCGGCAACCCGGAGCACGGAGCGTGGCTGCGGCCAGGGGAGACGCACCGCTTTGGAGTTACGCGGGTAACGGCCTTTGCCGGAGACTGGCTCCAGGGGTTCTACACCTTTCGCAGCGAGATGGAGAAGCGCGGCCATGGAGTTCCGGAGGGATTCAACCCGCCTGTTCACTGGAACGAGCTCTATGACAACAAGCTGTGGTGGCTCCCTGGCGATGAGCAAAATGATCCTGCGATGCGCAAGAAGTACTACACCCTGGACAGCATGAAGGAGGAAGCCGCCAAGGCAAAGGCCATCGGCTGCGAGGCTCTGTACATGGACCCCGGCTGGGACACCAGTTTTGGTTCGAAGATCTGGGACGAGGAGCGGCTAACGCCATACAAGTCCTTCACCACCATGCTTGAGCGAGAGTATGGATTGAAGTCCTCTCTGCACACTCCCTTGTCCGGGTGGTGCGATCCAAGCTCGTATCCGATCGAAGCTAATAGAGTAGACCGCTTCGGGAAGCGACGCATGTGGGACCGCTCCGAAGGTTTTTTGGCGTCCCCACTCTGCGGCTCATCGCGGCAATACATCACGGTAACAGCGGATCGCCTGAAAACCCTATCGAAGGACGGTGCGGCCTTCTTCATGTTCGACGGGACGAACTACCATGAGGAATGCTGGGACCCGAACCACGGGCACCGAGTGCCGGCGAGACGGGAAGAGCATGATCAGGCCAGATGCCGCTTAGCGCGCATGGTCCACGCCGAGTTCCCCAATGTGTTGATGGAGATGCACAATCCAAGTCCAATTTATTATGGGCACGGACACTGTCCTGAGGGCGAGGGAGACTGCCAAGCTGAGGGCTTTGATACGGTCTGGGCATTCGAATTGATGTGGAAGCCGATGCAAGATCTTCTGAGCGGTCATAGCATCGCACTGTATTACTACAATCTGGCCTATAGCCTGCCTCTTTATATCCATATCGATCTAAGGACGGACAATCAAAACGCGCTCGTGTTTTGGTGGAACGCTTCCACCTGCCGCCACTTGGGCGTTGGCGGCACGCATCCCGATCCCGCGGTTCGCCAGGCGCAGAAGGAAGGCATGGCCAACTATCGGCGGCTCAAGCCCTACTTTGCCGTGGGGGCATTCTATGGAATCGATGAGCAGACGCACGTCCACACTGACAGCAAGGCAAACAGCGCTGTGATGAACTGCTTCAATCTGGATGGGCATCCGGCGAAGCGGGAGATCCGCTTCGAGCCAGCGAAGCTAGGACTTTCGCCCAACAAGTCCTATCAGTTTTCCGGCGCCTCGTTGAGCCGGTCGGGAGATGCTTACGTCGGCACCGTGAGCATCCCGGCACTGGGACATACCCTTGTCGAGGTGACGTAAACCTCTTTTTCAACGAATAATCGCCTGAGACATCGCATGTCGGCTGTCGAAGAGGATTGCCAGGTTTGCCGTTAACGAGGATGCCGAGGGCGGGTGGCGCTGCGCGTTACGAGAACAATCGTGGCAACCGTGAAGCGCGGTACTCGATCTAGCCAACATGCTAAACGAGGTCAAAACTCCGAGAAGGCGCGACCGTCCCGACCCGGAGCATAGAGCGTTTCATTATGATGTTGGCATCATAGGTTGACAACTTAAAAGGCTGTGCAGGAGTATAGCCGCAGCCATGAACATCGGGCCAGGGCAGCGGTACCGAAGCGGGCGCAGCTGGGCAGCAAAGAATTCGCATCATGCAGAGCTTTTCGAGAAACTAGGAGCCAGAGGGAATGGAATGAATCGCAGAGACCTCATGAAGCTTGCCGCCACCCAGACGGCGATGGTTGCATTGCCCGCCGTTATCGTGCCTTCTGCAAGTGCTGAGGCCAAAGGTGCTCATTCGAGCGTAACGCTTAAGAATGCTCAATTTGAATTGACGCTCACGCCCGGTAGCGGACTTCAGTGCAAGCTGGTCCATCATCCGACGGGCACTCTTCTGGCGGACGGCTTCTACTCCTATTCCTTTGGAACGCCGGTTTTCTCTGAAGTGAAGAGGGACGGTGGGTCGGTGGTGCTTCATGGGAGCACGGAGACCGGCTTGGCGATCCAGCACCGCTTCACGGTGGATCCGGCGGCCTCCTGGATCGACGAAGAGATTGAGTTCACCAATCACGGCTCCACACCACTGGACCTCCACACTGCCCGGGCTGGATTCGTACTCCCGGTCCCGCTCCAAGGCGAGAAGGTGCAAGGACCGTGGGCGGCCTATAAGCTCACCGCCATTCCGTTCAGACGAGAGCCCAATGGCCATAGGGCACAGTACGCAGACTTTTCGTTGAGTCAAATTCTTAGCGGACAGTACTTTTCCGAGCTCTGGACGATGGAGACTACCGTGACCCCTGCCTTTGCTTCCGAGGGATGGGCATGGACGGATGGCAGGCAAGGCTTCCTCCTCTCGAAGTACAGTCCCGGAGGCTTGGAGTTTGCCATTCTGGATCGTGTCGCGCTGCCGCAAGGAAAGGTGGGCTTCCGCTGGGGAGGGGTCGGCATTTACCGCGGCAACCCGGAGCACGGAGCGTGGCTGCGGCCAGGGGAGACGCACCGCTTTGGAGTTACGCGGGTAACGGCCTTTGCCGGAGACTGGCTCCAGGGGTTCTACACCTTTCGCAGCGAGATGGAGAAGCGCGGCCATGGAGTTCCGGAGGGATTCAACCCGCCTGTTCACTGGAACGAGCTCTATGACAACAAGCTGTGGTGGCTCCCTGGCGATGAGCAAAATGATCCTGCGATGCGCAAGAAGTACTACACCCTGGACAGCATGAAGGAGGAAGCCGCCAAGGCAAAGGCCATCGGCTGCGAGGCTCTGTACATGGACCCCGGCTGGGACACCAGTTTTGGTTCGAAGATCTGGGACGAGGAGCGGCTAACGCCATACAAGTCCTTCACCACCATGCTTGAGCGAGAGTATGGATTGAAGTCCTCTCTGCACACTCCTTTGTCTGGGTGGTGCGATCCAAGCTCATATCCGGTCGAAGCGTGTAGACTCGACCGCTTCGGGAAACGAGCCACTTGGAACCCTGCGGGAGGGTTTTCGGAGCCTGTACTTTGCGGCGCATCGCAGCAATACGTCACGGTAACAGCGGATCGCCTGAAAACCCTATCGAAAGGCGGTGCGGCCTTTTTCATGTTCGACGGGACGGCATACCACGAAGCGTGCTGGGACCCGAACCACGGGCACCAAGTGCCGTCGAAGCTGGAAGAGCATGGGCAAGCCACATGCCGCTTGGCGCGCATGGTCCACGCCGATTCCCCCAATGTATTGATTGAGATGCACGATCCGGCCCTCGGCGGGGCACCGATGCGCGCGTGTCCCATCTACTATGGGTACGGACACTGTCCTGAGGGCGAGGGAGTATGCCAAGCTCTGGGTTTTGACACGGTATGGGCATTCGAATTGATGTGGAAGCCGATGCAAGATCTCACCAGCGGCCGCAGTATCGCACTGTATTACTACAATTTGGCCTACAGCCTGCCTCTTTATATCCATATCGATCTAAGGACGGACAATCAAAACGCGGTCGTATTTTGGTGGAACGCTTCCACCTGCCGCCACTTGGGCATTGGCGGCACGCATCCCGATCCCGCGGTTCGCCAGGCGCAGAAGGAAGGCATGGCCAACTATCGGCGGCTCAAACCCTATTTTGCCGTGGGGGCGTTCTATGGAATCGATGAGCAGACGCACGTCCACTCTGACAGCAAGGCAAACAGCGCTGTGATGAACTGCTTCAATCTGGATGGGCATCCGGCGAAGCGGGAGATCCGCTTCGAGCCAGCGAAGCTAGGACTTTCGCCCAACAAGTCCTATCAGTTTTCCGGCGCCTCGTTGAGCCGGTCGGGAGATGCTTACGTCGGCACGGTGAGCATCCCGGCACTGGGACATACCCTGGTTGAGGTGACTTAGATCTCTTCATCGTCGAATCACCATTCGAGACATCACTCACGCTGCAGAAGAAGTTACCAGATCCTTTAACTTCTGCCGCGAACGAGGACGTGGACGACGGCACCGCGCGGGCACGGGAACGATCGTTGCAGCCATGGAGCTGATCCGGAAATTTAGTACCTGCAAGGCGAGGATTTCAAGAGAATGGAACTCAGCAATAGAGTTGCGATCGTAACTGGAGGAGCTAAGGGCATCGGTTCTGCCTCCGCGGAGTGCCTTATTCGTTTGGGTGCTGACGTTATGCTCGTAGATTTGAGCGGAGATGCGGCGTCTGCTGCTGCTAAGAGCTTGAACAGCCTACCAGGTAACGTCGATTTTATTGTCGCCGATATTTCGAAAGTCACCGATGTCGAAAAGGCGGTCCGGACCACGGTGGAGCGCTTTGGCGCAGTCGACATCCTGGTGAACAACGCTGGTATTCAGACCTTCGGGAACCCTGTGACCACGACCGAAGAGGTCTGGGACAAGACCATGAATGTAAATCTCAAAGGACACTGGTTGATGTCGAAGTATGCCATTCCAGAGATGTTGAAGCGCGGCAAGGGCTCGATTGTGAATGTCTCCAGCGTGCAAGGGCTGGCCTCCCAGCGGAATGTCGTTGCCTATTCGACGAGCAAACACGCAATGATCGGCTTAACGCGCTCGATGGCAGTGGATATGGCACCGAGTAATGTACGCGTGAACTGTGTCTGCCCCGGCACGGTCGACACGCCCATGATCCAGGGCATCATCGCATTGGACAGTGATCCGGACCAGCTGAGAAAGACCTTGGACAAAATGCATCCGCTTGGACGCATGGCTCAACCCTCGGAGATCGGGGAAGTCGTCGCGTTTCTCGCCAGTGATCGTGCCAGCTTTATGACGGGTTCGATACTTACCGTGGATGGCGGTCTTCTAATTCCAATTGCTGGCTCACCAGAATAAGTAGACATGTCGCGGATGTTGAAGGATTGAGGCAAGACATGTCGAGCGAGTGTCGAGGGGAATGAACTTGAGTCAGAGTCCAACGGAAACCGGCATCGTCATGGGCTTTTTCCTGGTTCTGCTTGCGGCAGCCATGAATGGCGCCTACGCGATTCCAATGAGGTTCATGTCCCGCTGGAAATGGGAAAATATCTGGCTCGTGTGGACGATGCTGAGTTTGTGGGCGCTCCCTGTAGCTATGGCGTGGGCTGCCGTGCCCCGTCCAATCGATGCCTACAGTCAAATATCGTGGACTTCTTTGATGCGTATGGGCCTGATGGGCCTGTTGTGGGGAGTCGGCGTGCTGCTCTTGGGCATGTCTTTTCCACTCGTAGGGGTCGCGGTAGGAGCTGCTGTCGGACTTGGTTGTGCGGCGGCCATGGGCACGCTTCTGCCAATCCTCTATGCAGACACACCGTCGCTGCCGGGATCTACAGGCGCGTTGCTTCTCTTGGGCGTAATCATTGTGCTCCTAGGTGTGGGCGTGTGCGGCTTTGCCGGCCGGGCGCGTGAGCGGCAACAAGGAACCGGAGTCATGGTAGCGGGCCAGTCAATACGTGGCTTCTTATTTGCCAGCGTGGGCGGTACCCTCACTGCAACTCTCAACCTGGCGCTCGCGGCCGGCGCTACTATCAACGCGACCGTCGATCAGCAACACCCTTCCACGCCCGCAGCAAGCATCGCTGTCTGGATTCCCGTTCTTTTGGCCGGTGGCATTCCCGGAGTGCTCTATACCCTCACCCTCCTCGCCAAGAATCACTCGCTTGACCTCTTTCGAGTCAGAGGAACAGGCGCTTATTGGCCGCTCGTCGTCGTGATGGGCGTGCTGTGGCTCGGGAGCATCGTTGTTTATGGCAACGGGGTGACAAAAATAGGTACGCTCGGTCTGGTCGTTGGATGGCCGGTGTTTATGTCCGGCGCGGTGATCGCCAGCGCGGCATGGGGCACGCTCTTTGGAGAGTGGAAGAACTCGGGCAGCACGGCAAAAGTGTCCATGGCCGTAGGAATATTCTGTTTGATGATCGCCATCACGATTCTTGCGAAAGCGGGTCACTAAGCAAAGCAACAGCTCCGGTTCCAGCTTTGCTCAGGAGGCGATTGAAAGGGCCACGCCAGGGCACTTTGAATGGAAGTTGCCGCTGAGGGATGGATTCATGCTGGGCAAAGACGCTGATTTTCGGGTCTTGGGTCGATTCCACGAACTTCGATGGCTTCCCCGGAGATGGATCGTATGCTGTTGCGTCGGCTTGTTCGTTTGCGCTCTCTGGCAGATGTCGTGGAGCGGACCCTATGTTTATGCCCAGGAGCAATCGAGAGACATCCCATCTGCTCCTCTCTCTTCCGGTCAACAACAAGGGAGAGCGCAAGCTGTATCCCCGGAACAGGCGAATTCTCTGTTGCTCCGTGCTCGACAAGCGGCGAAAGAAGGATCTTTCCCCAGCGCGGAAGCATCGGTTCTGGAATTTCTCTCCCAGCAGCCTGCTTCCGCAGCTGGACATTATCTCCTCGGCTACATTCTCTATCTCGAAGTTCGCCCAAAGGAATCCTTGGCCGAGTACACGCTTGCGGCGCAACAGCACACGCCCACCGCAGTCGACCTCGAGATCGTCGCGCTGGACTATGTGTTGTTAAGGGACTTCGCGGATGCAGACCGCTGGTTGACCAAGTCGCTTGCTTGGAACGCAGCGAATGCGCAGGGTTGGTATTATCTCGGCCGCACCAAATACAACGAAAATCGCTTCACCGAAGCGATCGATGCCTTTACCACGTGCATGAAGCTCGATCCCCGCAATGTAAAAGCGGAAGACAATATTGGACTTTCGTACGAGGGTCTAGGTCGCTCCGGGGAAGCAGCTAAGGCATTTCAAACGGCGATTCATTGGCAGGAGGATGCAAACCAGAAGAATGCGCAACCATTCCTCAACCTCGGGAGTCTTCTGACTGACCAGGGGCATGCAGATGCGAGCTTGCCGTATCTGCTGAAAGCGACGCAGCTCGCTCCCCAGAACGCGAAGGCCCACGAACAGCTGGGGCGTGCCTATCTCAAGCTGAAGCAGCCGAAGGATGCCCGGGGCGAGCTGGAAAAGGCTGTGCAACTCGCACCGAATGATTCCAGCCTGCACTTTGAGCTGGGCATAAATTACCGCGACCAAGGTCTGAAAGATCGGGCGAAGCAAGAGTTCGATCGTTGTGCCGCCCTGAATGCCACACATTCTTCAATCGAGACGCCGAATGAATGACTGCCCCCGGAAGTCTGTCTAACCGTGGCATTTGCAGAAGGAACGTGCGCATGCCGTTTGAGTAGAACAGGTTCCATATACCAACTCACTTTCGCGCGAGTTCGTGGCAATGAATAACAGGATTCTCAAACCGCTTTCGTTCAGAGAATTGAAATTGCTTGACAGTGTTGTGGAGGGTCTCTGGAAAGACAAATTCGCGCACAGTGCTAGTGTCAGTAAGATTAGTTTACAACGCATCTAACGAAACGCTGATCGAAAGCTACCAGTATGTATGGGCGGCTGAAATACCATAAGGATTGTGTCGCAATTAGGGAGACTTGAAATGTGGAGCTTCCGCGTGATTCCGATAATATTTGCAGGTGGTCTGATCATCCTGTCAACGTGCAGCCACCATGCTGCTCAGACCCAGACCATCCCAACCGACTCCATCTCCGAAACGGCCTCCGATCCAACCGCAGCCCTGATCTCGGGAGCTGCCATTCGTCCGCACTTATTCAAAAGTCGTCATGGAAGTACAGCGCGAGAACTTGCATTCCAAGCATCTGGCGCTCCGGGTAGTTCTTTGACTCCCGCGTATAACGCACACAACCTTGAGCAAGACACGTCTTCAGTACAAGCCACTTTGACCAGAGTAGCGAATGCAAATCTACGAGCAAACCATTTTTTCTTTGTTGACTCAACAGACGGTTGGACAGCTTCACCCGGGCTATATGATTACTCATTTGCCGCGGATACAGGGATAACAATGGTGAATTACCCTGACTACTTCACTCCTGCACAGATCTTGAATATTGCTGAAAAGTTTATCGCCGCCAAGAATTCTGCGGGGGAATTTCCTATTTGCCTCAAAAAGACCGGAGTTCCAGAGGGCTTCTATTCTGCGTGGGATCTGTTGCACCATCATGCGACTGGCGATGGCGCCTTCTATGTGCCGCAAATGGAATATCTATATTATAAGAAATCAGGAAGCACATCCGCGTTCTCGAAGGATGCACCTGCTATGAAGGCCGCCCTCTCGGCGGTTCCTGTGAATCGCGCAACCGGGATGGTTCAGGTGCTGGGTAATGATCAATGGGTACCCTGGGGATTTCAAGATATGGTCAGAAAAACCGGGGACGACCTCATGGGTTCGTTGCTGTACTACGAAGCTGCTACCGAGATGGCTGCTCTCTATAAGACCATTGGAGACAGTTCGAATACCTCGGCTTTTACCGCTCAGGCCAACAAGATCCAGAAGAATCTTCCAGAGTTGTGGGATTCCGCTAATGGCATGTTCTATGCGGCCACAGGTCAGGACAAACAGATCGACATCGAAGGCTCAGCCTACGCAGTCTATATCGGAGTTGCGACAGCTTCGCAAGCAACGGCGATAAGCACCTATCTAGCCAAGAACTACAACAATTTAACTACCAGAGGCTATGTGCGAGAAAGCCCACAAGACTGGGCTCTCTGCTATTACATTCATGGTGGAACGTGTCACTTTACATCAGGCCAATATGACAATGGTGCATGGTCGGTAGCGAATGGATGGATTGCAGAGACATTGGCGAAAACGAATCGGCCTCTGGCCGCGAAACTTATAACTGATTTCGCAAATAGTACGGATCCAACGCAGGAATATTGGGCTTGGGCTGGTGCTGCTCCGCCTCATTCCGGGCAAAGCTCGAATCTGGAATCCCCTTCCGGCGCATTGAGCTATGCCAAAGAGAACGCTTCCCTATTCCACCCTCAAAGAACCAAAACAAAATATCATTGAAGGAAGTACCACCGTGCGGCCTTGAAGAGACCGGCTCTGGGCAGAATGCATGCACTCATCGGAGAAGGAGATAGAAAACTATAAAAGATTGAGTAGACTCGATAGCAGGGTTCCATGTAGCTGAGGTCCGAATCCGCAACATCGGACTCAAAGATCAAATCTCGCATCCATCTGGGCACATTTGTAGCCTTCTCGGTCGTATCAAGTACCCCACACGTTGCTAAACAACCGGATTCAGCCGCCGAAAGGCATCTCCTCGAGACCGGGCACATCCGTTTTAAGTGCAAACAGCGCGCCCGCCAGTGGTCCGGCTTTAAGCGCATTCCAGCTGAGCTCTACGCAAGCCGATGTCACATAGAGCGTTCTCAGGTCAGGACCGCCGAACATACAGCTACTTGGTCTTTGTACAGGCATACGGATTACCCGGTCTGTTGTGCCGTCAGGTGCGAAACGAAGGATGCGCCAGCCGTCCCAAATCGCCGACCAGACAAAACCTTCGGCATCGACCGTGAGTCCATCAGGGACGCCGTCATTTTCCGGGAAACTCGCGAAGACGCGACGACCGCCGAGTGTGCCGGCCTGAGGATCGAACTCGTATGCCCATATTGTGCGGGCAATGGAATCTGTGAAGTACATAATGCGATCATCCGGACTCCAGCCGAGCCCATTTGAACATACAAATCCGCTTGCCATCCGATGAACGGATCCGTTCGGATCGAGTCGGTAGAGACTGCCCGTTGCATTTCGAAAGCTACTGTCGATGGTGCCAGCCCAGAAGCGGCCCCTTCGATCGACTTTGCCGTCGTTGAAGCGATTGTTTGGAAGATCCTTCTCTGTGTCGGCTATAGGCGTTATTGCTCCAGTCGCAAGGTCGAGAAACCCGAAACCATCGGAATCTCCGAACACAAGGCGCCCCGACTGGGCTGGAGCAGCGCATCCGATCTGCCGCGGCATTGGCCAGTGGCCCGTCTGTCCGAGCAAGGGATTGAACCGGAAGATAGCGGGGCGATGGATGTCGACCCAATAAAGCACTCCTTCGGTGCTACTCCAGCTAGGTCCCTCAGCAAGAATCGCATTCGCCTGCTGAACGCATTGGACATCATCCATACTTCCTCGCTTCCGCTAATACTTTAGCGGTCGAGTAATTATAGTTTTTAAGGCTTTTGGTGTGTCAAGCTATTATGCCACTATGATTTAGTCTCCTGAGGCTGCGGGAGCATGAGCTTCGATACAGGAGACGATTGAAAGCAATCGCATTTAGCCGGATGCGACGGCAACTTCATATCGAGTCAGGGGGTTTGCGGCGGCGGCTCTGAGTGCGGCCCACATTAATCCTGAGATAGCCCGCTCGGTTGCGACTTAACCTGTTCATCGCGACGGCAGCGATGGAAGAAATCCGTCGGTTCCGCTCGCAGTCATCTCTCAATGCGGTCCAACTGCTTAGCCCAGACTGACCAAGACGAGGAGAGATGCTTGTTCATTGCTTTTTCCGCAGCATCTGGATCTCCTCGACCAACCGCATTCGAGATTTGCACGTGGCCTTGGAAAGCTAGCTTCTCCGTCGTTTCGTTCCGTTCGATTTTGCTCCAGGCTTCCATCAGCCAGTTCACTACGGCCGTATGGACTGCATCGAAGACTGGATTATCAGAGACACGAAAGAGGATGCGGTGAAACTCGATATCTGTCTCCATAAACAGGGCGCGATTGCCAATCGCATGCCGATTTGCTTCGAGTGCTTCTCGCAACTCGGCTAGATGAACTTTGTCGATCACTATGGCCGCTTGTCTCGCCATGGCCGCTTCGATGAATCTGCGCGCATCGAAGAGATTCTTCAGACTCTCTCGTTTGCTGATGATCATGCCAACAACGCTGTCCAAGGTCGTAAAAACGCTGTCAACGCTCGGCACCGTAACACGTGCCCGCCGTCCCGATTCTGTGGTGATGAAACCTTTGCTCTGAAGAGAAAGGAATGCTTCCCGTACGGCCGGCCGGCCAATGCCATAGGCGGCCATGATGTCGCGCTCGGACGGCAGCCTGTCGCCAGATTTCAACTCACCCGATCGGATCATATCTTCGAGCTTCTGCGAGACCAGTTCATGGAGCTTGGAGCGTCGGATGGGGCTTGGCTCAAGGATCAAATCACGCGTCTCGTCTGGGCACATTTGCAGCCTTCCTCCAATCGGTCGGATCTACCGCGATCGTATATGTCGTTTCAAAGTTTCGCCATCGCAAGAAGCTTTGCATCCAAGGTATCCCCTGCTAAAAAGCCACGGTAGCCGGCCAGGCAGGAGTCCGTATCGTAGCTGCTTTCGGCTTGATTCGTTCTGGACTGCCGCAATCGTTCATCTACGTCCTCTTCTTGGGAGATCATCATGGAATCTACTTTGAGGAACCTCTTTGCAGGCACTCTAATTTCCTTCGCGGCACTTGCAGCGCAATTTTGGGATCCCTCCGGCGGAGGCCAACGGCCGACACGGGCAACAGACTGTTAACATGCATCCAGACGGCGGAATGCCTTGACCATTATCCATAGCCGCCTTCACGATTGTATGACCAGAGATAGTCCGTTTCTGCTTGGGTGTTCGTATGTTAACCTGTGATGCCAGTATGATCCTGTGAAGCACCCTGGGAAAGGATACGCGTATGCCGGGTTCTGAATCCATTCGTTGGAAGGATTGCGGGGCCACGCGGCTGACCAATGGAGTCGTCGAGCTCATCGCCTTGACGGGCGGAGGACATCTGGCCGAGTTCCGGTTCCTAGAGCAGGATGGACGCTCGTCACAGAACGTATTATGGGAAGCTCCGTGGGTTATATACGGTCCGGCAAAAGGTCCAGCGGAAGACTTGTCGCCAATATATGGACCCGTGGAGGTACGTAAGTTTCTCGCAGGCTATACGGGACATGCGCTTTGTCTGGATTACTTTGGCGAGCCATCAGCCGAGCAAGCTGCTGCCGGTCTCAGCTTGCATGGCGAGGCAGCCAGCGTAGAGTGGAACGTGATCCAACCCGCTGGATTAAAAAAGGCCCATTGTCGGTGGAATGTAGAGCTACCCTCAGCGAGGTTGACGTTCGAGCGAGAGATTCTTTTGGGCGACGGAGAAAGCGTAGCATATGTGCGTGAGGCCGTTAGCAACGAGAGCAGCGCAGAGCATGCCTGCGATTGGGTGCAACATGTCGCATTTGGCTCACCCTTATTAAAGGAAGGCGAGAGTACGTTGGCCGCCTCCGCACAGCGTGGGATAAGTTCGCCGTTGGACTATGACGGAGGCTCGCTGCTTGCGAAGGATCGCGAGTTCGTCTGGCCATATGCGTCACGCGAGAGTGGGAATGAATTTGTCGATTTGAGAAAGCCTTTCTCTGAGAAAGGATGCGGCTTTATCGCCGGCGTGCAGCTTGATCCTCAGCGCGAGGTGGAATACGTGCTGGCGATGAACTGGAAACTGCGTCTGGGCGTGGGCTACTGCTTCCGCCGGCATGACTTCCCCTGGATGACCATCTGGGAGGAGAACTGCGGGAGGCAGAGCACTCCCTGGAACGGAAAAGCGCAGGCGCGCGGCATGGAATTCGGCACGGCCCCGCTGCCACGGAGCCGGGAAGAGACTGTCCGCCGCGGATCTATTTTCAATACGCCCCAGCAGTGTGTGATTCCTGCAGGCGGAAAGAGAACAGCGCGGTACCTGATCTTTCTGTTCGCCATCCCCGCAGGGATAAACTCGATTCAGAATGTCGATACTCCAGGCGATGCCATCGTCCTCTATGACCAGAGGGGGCGCCCATCATTGTCCATACCGGCGTCTGGGTGTAAAGACTTTCTTGCGTAAGCTTGACCGCAAGATCAGAGGGCTTCGACGATCAGGGCGAAATGGAGAGGGTCAACGAACTCCATGATCCTTTCGAGCGACCACGAGATGCACAGGTAACCGATCGTTGACATGTGTGCACGTCTCGCAAAAGCCCGCGTGCAGACAAGCCGGATTATTGAAGCGCACTGCGCGTCTGAAACTAGCTTCGTCTTCAATATCGGGAAGAAAACGTCCAGCCTGGCACATCTATTACTTCCAGGCTGGTTTGCTTACGGATACCCTTTCAGCTGATTTATGCAGCTGTCAGGCCACCATCTATGTTCACAACAGAGCCGGTCATGAACGAAGCTTCATCTGAGCACAGATAATGGACGAGGTTTGCGATGTCTTCTGGCATGCCCAGCCGGCCAATCGGCTGACGCGACCGCAGCTCTTCTCGGACCTTTTCCTTCTCGTGAGCGTGGTACTTGTCAAGATAACCCTCCACAAAAGGAGTCTGCACGGTCCCTGGAGCGATGCAGTTGACGCGGAGTTCCTTCGGGTAGTCTACCGCGAGTTGGCGGGTCATGGCGATCACTGCGCCCTTGCTCGCGCAGTAGGCAAAACGCTGCTTCATTCCTACCAGGCCTGCTACCGAACCGATGTTGACGATAGTCCCGTGACTTGCGAGAAGAAGGGGCAGAGCAGCCCGTGTAACCAGGAAGACCGAGAGGACATTCACGTTCATTACATGTGCAAAGTCCCGTTCCGATGTGTGCTCTATATCGCCAACCAGTCCCACTCCAGCGTTGTTTACAAGGATGTCCAGCTTAGGTATTCGCTCAAACGCTTTGCTGATAGAGGTCGCATCGGTAACGTCCATTAGCAAAGCCTCGGCTCCTTCTAACTCCGCCGCGAGTCTTTTCGAGGCCTCCAGGTTCACGTCTGCTATCCAAACATGCGCCCCCGCGGCAGCAAGCTCCCGGCTTGTCGCTTCTCCAATCCCGCTCGCTGCGCCAGTAATCAGCGCAACTTTTCCTGTCATTGTGAAAGCTGCTCTTCTTATATCGCTCAAATTGTCAATCTCAATTTCTCTGCAAGAGCCCGTTTCTGTGCGCTACGTAGAATGTCCACAAAAGCGCCACATGTTGACGGTCTAAAGCAATATCCCATCATCTGGCATAACAGCATTCTTAGCAAATGAGGATTTCCGCCTTTCTTAGCACGTGAAGCGTGCGGTTGATTTTCCAAACCGCCGCCGGCGCAGGATGCCCGGCCTTCGCTGTGTGAAACTCCTCCAGCGGCCAGTCAAGCTGCCCGATCTGACGATCTGGGGACCGCGGGTGAGCAGTTGTGCATGATGCCGAAGCGCTTGCTGCCCCCAGAAAACCTCGAATCAGCAACACGAGCGGCGACGTTGGAGGTGAGAGTAGTTCTCGTCAGCTGACAGGCTGCAGGCGAATTTTGAATGATTAGAAAACTTCACAAGCGATTCATCTTCCTGGCATGTATCCGGTTCCAAATTTTGCCGTTGACTCACTTCGAAAATCCGATATGAGAGACATCAGAGCTGTTGTGCCGCCATCAATAACGAAGGTTTGTCCGACGACGAACCCGGCATCTTCTGAGCATAGATACGCGGCCAATTTGGCAACGTCAAGTGGAAGCCCATACCGGGCAATCGGCACCTTCTCGTGTGCTTCCTTCGCAGCTGTTTCCAGATTGAAGCCGGGAATTGCTTTTGCGTAGTTCTCAACCGTGATCCACCCCGGAGCGATTGCATTAACGCGTATACCTTTGTGGGCGAGCTCAATTGCGAGAGCCCGCGTACATGCAATGATTGCTCCTTTTGTGGCAGCATAAGCGGAATGTTCAGGCGCACCCTGCAGTCCGTGGATGGAGGTCAGGTTGCAAATCGCCCCACTGCCTTGTTGAAGCATTGCTTCTACGACTCTCTGGGTAAGCAGGAAAGGTGCACGGAAATTGACATTGAGAAGTACATCGAGCTGTTCCGGCTTGGTCTTTAGAAAAGGGCTATTGAAGGTGATGCCCGCGTTGTTCACGAGGCAGTCTATCCCACCCAGGAAGTTGAGAGCAGCGTCAGCCAAGTTGACTGCTGCGCCGTTCTCATTGAAATCCGCCTTTAGCGCTGTTGCCCTGCGACCCATGGCCTCGATTTCTGCTGCAGCGGTCTGAGCTCCCTCTGACGCATGGCTGTAGTGGAGAACGACATCGGAGCCTCGCCGTGCAAATTCCAGCGCGATCTCCCGCCCGATTCCCGTTGCCGCTCCGGTAATGAGCGCCCGTTTGTTTGCTAGACTGCCTGCTTCGTTCATGGAGCTGCGCTTTCTATCCAATTATTAAAAAAATTGCTTGTCCGCATTGCAAGGCATCAACTCGCCTTACATACCTCTAAGCGGGAGTACACGCCGCGTGCTTTAATTCCGGTTTCCACAGACATGGATACGCTACCAATCGCGCGAGAAACCTGCGGTCCAGCCCCCATCGACTACTAAGATGTGCCCGGTGACGTACTTAGCATCATCGGACGCAAGGTAAAGGACGGCGGCGGCTATGTCTTGTGTCTCCCCAGGCTGCCCGAGCGGGATATGACTCACCAAGCTATCTGCCTTTTGCTTGTTCTCAGGACTGTAGAAGATGGATTTTGTTCCTTCTGTGAGAATGGAACCCGGGGCGATTCCATTGACGCGTATACCATAATGGCCTATCTCCAGTGCATGAGAGCGCGTGAAGTTAATGACGCCGGCTTTCGCCGCAGTAAAAGCACACTGAAGGCGTGCAGGCACTACCCCGAGAACGGAGCTGATGTTAATGATGGTTCCCTTGCGCCGATGCACCATGAGTGCCGACACGGCACGTGAGCAGTAGAACACTCCGTCGAGGTCAACACTAATGATCCTATGCCACTCAGCATCCGGGAACTCGTGGATCGGGACCCTGTTCTTGCCGACGTTAACTCCTGCATTGTTTACCAGTATGTCGATTGGCCCTGAACCTTGTTCGATTTCAGAAACCATGGCGTTGACGGCTTCTGGATCCGAAATGTCTGCTTGGTAAGACCTGGCTTGGCCGCCGTTGCGCTGAATCTCCTGACAAACCTGTTCCGCACTCTGCAGATCATTTACTGCCACAATCGCGCCATTCTCCGCAAGTGCTAGCGCAATCGAGCGACCGATCGCTCCTGCACCGCCAGTAACCAGAGCAACCCGGTTCTTCAGATCAACCTTCATAGTGCTCCTTGAGTCGTTCATGGAGTCAGTGGTGTAGCTCTGGTAATAATCAGGAGCCCGCACCGGCCTCCTAGACGGGGATCACATCGATTTGACCGGGTTCGATAACCGGCCAATACCATCAATCTCGACGACAACCTCGTCTTGATCCCGAAGAAAGACTGGGGGCTTTTGCGCGAATCCCACCCCATGGGGCGTGCCTGTGCTGATAACATCTCCCGGGTAGAGAGTTATGCCACGGCTAATGAAGGCAATTAACTCCCTAACGCTAAAGATCATGTTGCTGGTATTCGAATCCTGCAGTACCCGCCCATTGACCGAGCACCGGATGGTAAGGGTCTGCGGATCGGGGATTTCGTCTCGAGTAACCAGGTAAGGTCCAATCGGCCCAAACGTGTCTTGGCTTTTAGCGCGCACCCACTGGCCGTCATCTCGCTGAAAGTCTCGTGCACTTATATCATTCATACAGGTATACCCGGCGACATACTCGAGTGCTCTGCCGGTGGAAACGCCGCGGCATTTCTGCCCGATCACCACAGCCAATTCGGCTTCATAATCGACTTCGCTACTATCCGGTGGCAACACGATCGGGTCGCCAGGTCCGATAATTGCGCTCGTCCATTTTGCGAACAGCACCGGCTGCTTTGGTAAGGGATTATTGCCTTCCTTGGCATGATCCTTATAATTCAAGCCAACACATACTACTTTGCCTGGCAAAAAGGGCTGGGCGATCCGCACCTCATCTTGCTTAAGTATAAATTTACCTATTGCTGGGTTGCGGATCACAGACTGCAAGAAGGTTTTGAGCCGTTCGAATCCACCCTCGTCGATAAGGGCTTGCTGCAAGGTGAGTGGCAGGGACACGTCTTCCGGGAATAATTCGCGAGCATGGGAAAAGACCAGAATGCCTGAGTCGAGTTTGGCCGCTAGGCGCGGTCCCTCCGAGGTCACGGCTGAAAGAAGTTTCATCTATTCTCTCCTAGAATTGAGATCGAGGCTCATGTGCTATGGACGCCCCGTCAGATCGCATTCGGCCACACCAGTGCGCCTTCTGGGCGCCTGCCTTGGAGAAAATCGCGTGCCGACTCGGCTGCCTTGATCTGCAGCATCTCCACTGCTCTGGTCGAGACCGAAGCCGCATGACTGGTTAGGACGGCGTTCGGCAGACGACGCAGTACGCTGTCGACAGCTAGGGGCTCTTCTTCGAAGACGTCGAGCCCTGCACCCAATACCCGCCCACTGGTGAGAGCTTCAGCCAAATCCGATTCGTTTATGATGGGACCTCGAGAAGTATTTACGATTATGACGCCGGGTTTCATCTTGTCAATAGCTTCACGATTGATCAAATGAGTTGTTTCCCGAACAAGCGGGCAGTGAAGTGAAATAATCTCTGCTGTGCGCAACAGAGTATCCAACTCAACCCTCTCCACTTTATGATCGGCAAAAAGTGCGCTGTCTATATATGGATCCGAAGCAATAATGCGGAAGCCAAACACCCTGGCCTTCTTAGCGACCTGGCGGGCAATCGCACCGAACCCTACCAGTCCAAGAGTCATGTCGGTGAAGGCCGGGATAGGAAGCAGCGCGCCGATTCCCCACCCGCCGTGAGCGATTCCGTAATGGTCCTGGGGGATGCGTCTGGCCAACCCCAGCATCATAGCCATAGCATGGTTTGAAACTTCTTCCAAGCAATAGGTGGGAACGTTGGCTACTCCGATACCGAGTTCTCTGGCGGCATCAAGATCGATGTTATTCACTCCGATGCCGTATCGCACTACACCTTTTAGGTTTGGCAAGGCTTTGAGTACACGTCGTGTAATAGGCGCCCACTGAACCAGTAAGACGCCGGCGTTATAACAATCACGAATCACATCATCTTCTGTTTTACAGATGGGCTGAATTTCAGCCAATTGGAATCCAGCCGATTCGAGCACATTCCTTTGCAGGTCTAGCGACGGGAATGTATGGTCGCTGACAACGGCGTTAGGCATTTTGATCAACCTTTCAAACTTAATTACGTGGAGTCTTCGAGCATGCACTCGCGTTACAGAATTGCTTGACCTATAAATCCGAGGAAATCAGAAGGCGGGCTATCTTCATAATACTCAACTCCGGGCCAGTAAATGCCCACAGCTGCGATTCATCTTCGCAGTTCGACTTACCGGATGAGCCGCCGATCGCGGGCGCATGGTATTCGAGCTCGGAGAAAGCGCCTAGATTACTGTTCACATTGCAGGCTTCGATAGCGGAGCCGGCGCACTCTGTATCTGTCCATGGCACGTCTACGTATTCGCCCGAAGGATTGATCGTGAAATTCCGGACCACCAGGGAAGACTCAAGTCCGGCAGCTTGTAGATAGCCCGCGCGTCCAGTGAGAGTTGGCGCCTGAATGCCCAGTTTGTGCTCTCCATTCGCTCGCATTCTGTAACGAATCAGATGTTCCCCCACTGCCAAATCGCTTTCATCGATATGCCCCATATAGACTGTGGGGGTTGATTTTGAGAATGTGGAGATCAAGAGTTCTCCGCCATGCGGCAGTTGTAGCAGGCTCCAAATACCGATCGCGGCGGGTTCTGCGCGTTGGCTAGCAAACTCCAATCGTGTATGAAGTGTGTAACCGGCGTACTTTATCTGTTCGGACAGATGAGGAGCAAGGTGCCGCAATGGATTTCTGGCTGGCGCCAGCCGCTTGGTGATTTCAAGAGCCACGATTTGCCTTGAACGTGAAAGCTGCACGGCACACCGGTTCTTCAAAGCTATACAGCTGTTCTCGCGGATAAGCTCGTATCTTCCTGGATCAAATTCGCGAGGCTGCATATAGATGTCGAGTTTTGGGAAGTGAGGCAGGAAGAAGTCAACTTCCGGGGCAAGCCAGGTGCGATCTCCGCCTGAGTTGTGCCATGCCGTGCTCTGATAGAAGGCGCAGGCGGAGTCTATTGAATTCAGCGCAGAATGGGTCCAGAAGAAATTCTTTTCACATCCCGGCGCAAACAATCCCAGAATACGTCCGCCATATGGAAGCACCAAGACTGCACTACCGTCTGGGCTGGTCCATGTCTCCGTCGCTTTTCCGGCAGCCCTTAATGTATCGACTAGGCTTTGACTCATGCTGCCTTTCGAAATAGGTGTTCTTCGCCAGGCTTCATCAGCATGGCTGTAATTCCCGGCGCCAATGGTGAGCACCCATCGAGAAATTTCGCCGGATCGCCATTCTGCTCGACAAACATCCAGAAGTGAGTTGGAATCACCAGCCGCGGTGCGACCAGTTGAGTCAATTGAACAGCCTCACGCCAATCCATGTTGCCGAATGCACCATTGATGCAAGGAAGCAAGATATCAGGGCGCATTTGGATCGCTTGCCGGAACTGCTCGGGACGGTATGCGGTATCACCCGTGTGATATACCTTTATGCCCGTTAGATCAAACACAACTCCCAATGCGTCCGGCGCCAACTCACCATGATCCGCATACACTGCTCTGATTTCAGTGCCGCCCACCGCGATCGTCTTTCCCTCCTCAAGAAGGTGGCAACGATCAACCGGAATCTTTAACTTCTCGAACTCCTTCATGCACTCAATCGGGCCTGCGAAGTGGGTGCGAGGATTCAGGGCTATGGTTGGCAGCGCATCTACGTCCATATGATCAAGATGCTCATGAGTACAGACGATCAAGTCTGCGATTACCTGATCTGGAGCGATGGGACTTCTCATCATCCGCTTAAAGCCGATGACTCGCTCGACGACGTCTGACAGATAAGGATCGACATACACGATTTGGCCTGTACTCGTCTTGAAGGCGAAGCCAGCTTGGCAAAGCCAGTAGACAGCCAAGCTGCCTTCGGGTACTTGGAGATCGGCGATCGTCTTAGCAAGATCGTTCACTAGGGTAGCTCCTGGCTGCTTACTTCTCATTACCTTCCTGCCAAAGGAGGCGATACGGATTCTCAATGGCATCAGCGATACGCTCCAGGAACACCGCCGCCGATGCACCATCCGCAACACGGTGGTCGACTGAAAGATTCAGCATAACGGTTGGCTTTATAACCAAAGAGGATTCTGCCCACGGTCGATTGCGCAGTTTTCCGACAGCAAGTATGAAACTCTGGCCAGGGGTGATGATTCCTTCGAAGCGATCAATGCGGTACATACCAAGATTGCTGAGCGTACCGACTCCACCTTCCAAATCGTCAAACGTTAGCCGACTTTGGCGTGCCTTGTCAGCCAGCTCGCTGCGCCTGATAACTAGCTGCTGGAGTGAAAGGGAGTCGATCTTGGCCAAGGTTGGCGCCACGACACCGCGGTCCGTTGCCACGGCAAGCCCTAGATCGATTTGCACCCGCTGACTTACCGCTCCCTCCTCCCATACGGCATTTACCTCCGGAGTGTCGGCCAGCGACAATGCAAGAGCTCTTAGCAGCAGGTCCGTGTAGGTGAGCTTCAATCCAGTGCGCCGGCTGATCGGCTCGCGCATACTTTCATAAAGATCAACCAGCTTTTCCGCATTCACCTCGACCGATACGGAGAAAGCTGGTATGTTCCTGATGCTCTCGACCATGCGGTCGGCGATCGCCTGGCGCCGCCTAGAGTCAACACTGCTCGCCCTTTGGATCGGAGTTCCAGGACTGACGCTCTGCACATCCTTTTCAATAATCCGGCCACCGGGTCCGCTGCCCTTCACACTTGCCAGATCAACCCCGAGTTGGCTGGCTCTCCTCTTGGCCCGAGGCGAAGCATGCACATGTTCACTTCGCTCTACAGACTCTTTTCGCTCCTCTTGATGGGCTGCCATCAACTCTGCTTCATCGTTGTTGGAGATATCCGTCAGAGCCAAGGTGTCTGGAGTAACGATTGCGCGAGGTGGATCGGCGTGGCCGTTGCTCGCTGGTGAGAGAGGCTCTTCTCCGGCCGCGCCTATGTAAGCCAGTGCGGTTCCCACTGGCACTGTCTCGCCTTCCGAAACAATGATCTCCCGTAGAACTCCATCGACTGTGGACTCTATGTCCATGTCGACCTTATCGGTCGATACAGACAGAACGGGTTCATCTTTCTTTACGGAGTCGCCGGGCTTCTTCAGCCAGGCACTCACCGTGGCCTCCGTCATCGTCAGGCCGAGTTGGGGCATGGCTATCGTAATCGTCATACCTATTCAATCTCCATGTTGATGATCCCGTCGACTCGCTGCTTCATCGCTTCCTGCCCATCATCCCTGCAACCTCGTCGACTATTCGATTGACGGACGGAACCAGGTAAGCGTCGACCGACGGGCTGAAGGTGTGCGGAGCCGGAAGCGTGCAGATCCGCAGCACCGGCGCATCGAGTTCATCCAGTGCTTCCGTTGCCGCGATAGCAGCGACTTCGGCCGCCATGCCACAGGTTGCATATGCCTCATCCACGATTGCCAACCGGCCTGTCTTCGCTAATGAACTAAGAATGGCCGGCTTGTCGAGCGGCACCAGGGTTCGCGGATCAATCACTTCGACAGAGATCCCCAACTTCTCCAGCTCTTCAGCAGCTTCCACAGTTCGCTGGACCATCATGCCGAGCGAGACCAGCGTTACATCCCTACCGGAGCGAACTATGCGGGCTTGGCCGAAGGGAATCAGGTATTCCTCTTCGGGTACAGGACCTTTGCTGTTGTAAAGCCCTTTGTGCTCAATGAATATCACGGGATTTTCGTCCCGCAAGGCTGTCTTAATCAACCCCTTAACGTCATAAGGGCTGGAAGGGACTGCTACTTTCAATCCAGGAATATGAGCGAAAAAGGACCAGAACGTATGGGAGTGATGAGGCCCGGTGCTGCGGACGCCTCCACCTGCGGCACGGAGCAGGAAGGGTACTTTCAATCTGCCGTTCGAAATGTAGTGGATCGTGGACGCCTGTTGAACTATCTCTCCCATTGCCTCGAGAGTGAAGTCCAAAAACACGATGTCCACGATCGGATGGCTGCCGGCGAGCGCCGCTCCGATTCCTAGACCCGTCTGGGCTCGTTCCGCGATAGGTGTGTCTCGCACACGCTCTTCGCCGAACTCCTCCCAGAGACCACGGCTTTGCTGAAAATTTCCACCCCGCGGTCCTATGCCCTGCCCGATATAAAAAATATCGGGATTGCGGCGCATCTCTTCACGGACACCTTCGACGCCAGCTTGGGCGTAAGAGATCACGCGCTGATTCTCACTGGACATCTCGCCGACAGGTCGGGCAGCTACGGTTATTTGGGGCATAGGGCTCTTCTCAATGGAGTTATTGAAGTTCTTGAAACACGTGGCGCAATGCGGTGCTTTCGGATTCGAGAGAACTCGCTAAGGCAAACTGCGCCGCATCCTCAAGCACTTCCTTGATTTCAGCATCGACTCCTTTGAAATCCGCTTCTGACGCCAAGTTACCCGTTATAGCAGAGTCCCGGAGTCTCTTGATGGGATCTCGTTCCTTCCAGTCAGCGACTTCTTCTTTGCTTCGATACGCTGTGCCAGGATCCCCCTCATGGTGTCCAAACCAGCGATACGTCAGACATTCCACTAACGTGGGACCTCCACCCTCGCGCGCCCGCTGGATCGCTTCCCCAGCCTTTTCATAGACCGCCAGAACATCGTTGCCGTCTACCTGCACTCCCGGCATTCCATAGGCTGCAGCGCGGCTCGCCACATTGGTGTTCTTTGTAGCTTTGGAAAAGGGCATCTCTGTAGCATAAAGGTTATTCTCACAAACAAAGACGACCGGGATATCCCAGATAGCCGCCATGTTTAAACCTTCATGAAAAGCGCCGTTGTTGGATCCGCCATCCCCAAAAAAAGAGACGGCAACTTGGCCGGTTCCTCTCAGCTTGGCACTCAGTCCAGCACCGGCTCCTATCAGGATTCCCGGTGGGACCACCCCATTTGAGCCAAGAAATCCGACCGCAGGATCAAAAAGATGCATGGTGCCGCCACGGCCACCTGAGCAGCCCGCCACGACGCCCAACAACTCGGCCATAGCCTCGCGCGGAGGGATGCCCTTGGCCAGTGCGTGGCCGTGACCACGGTGCGTGCTGGCGACGTAATCATCCTCTCGCAACTGCTCACATACGCCGGCCGCAACCGCCTCTTCTCCGATGTAGACGTGTATAAACCCAGGCATCCGTCCGGTACGAAAGACCTCGCGCGCCTTCAGCTCAAATTCCCGGATCAAAACCATTTTTCGGTAAAGCGATAGAATCAGCTCTCGATCAGGCTTGACTCCTGATCGCACCTTCGTCGTCTGTGACCGTGTCATGAATAGCCTCGTGTCGCTTCGACTTGCCCGCGTGGTCCAAGTGAAATTGCCGCCATCATCTTTCCACGTACCTGGACGCACCTATCATTACTACTGCCACCACCAGTATCCCCACTCCCAGAACAAAGGGCTTATATGTTTTCGGATTCATCAAGTGCCACTCACCTGTCATCATACCCGCGAACTGACCGCTGATGATCATCGTGATCATGAAAACTGCGAACCCAATGGAGATGCCGAGGCTTCCGAGGAATGTAGTCCCGCTGCTGTAGAGGGCGATACCCGCCATCCATAGACAGGCGGAGAGCGCCGGGTACAAGACCTCTTTGAGGAAGCCGCTGTTGAACCTTCCCCAGCCTTTATTTTTTGAAATCATATAGACACTGTACCCGATATTGGCTACGGATCCGCCCAAAAGAACAATTGGCCATACTGCGAAGGGAGCCCATGAGGTTTGCGCCCCGTGGTCCTGTGCCACTGCCATGATCTTGCCTGCATAGGCGAGAGCAATGTTCGGAAGGGAAGAAATCACGCCGGAAAGGACTGCGATTCCTAAAGTCCATACATATCTTGAGTTCGTGAAGGATGACTGCCGCATGGCAACCTGCTTTTGCGCGAAACCCGCACTACTATCCCGTTGCCTGGCTTCCGTCTCTCGCAGATAACCGCTCCAGCCACAGAAGCTTGCGCCGATTAACATCATGACCGTGCCGGATAAAATCAATAGACCACTTGTCGTCAAGACCATTTCGCCATGCAGTGACAGCAAAGGGGCGATCGTTCCAACCCCTGCTCCAATGCCGTTAAGAACTGCTCCCGCGACCGCGAGGCCGAGGCGGTGGACGCAAATTCCCGCCCCAAGTTGGGCGATTCCCCACATCATTCCCAACAGAAAGGGTCGCATAATTTCCTGCAAAGTCAATGCCGCGTAGACAGTGCTCAAATTGGGCAGCACCGCGAACGCTAATCCGAACGGCACGATAATCAGCGAAAAGATGGAATATAGAAGCCAAAAATTTTCCCACTTCCAAAGGCGTACCCACTTCAGGGGCCACATACTGAAGCCAACACTGGCACCCGCCACTAGAGTCAAAGCGAAACCGGCTATGTTATTCACGTCAACTCGTAAGCGATCTGCTCGTGCAACTCATGAATGGCACCCGACAGCTCAGGTCCGTTCGCGATACAACTACTCAGACGACCCCTGCAAAATATGTAGTAACTGTTACTCATCCACTTCTACCAACAATTCTTCATCCAAAGACTTACGTATACCTTTGATCTGCACTGGATGAGAAAGATCAGGTTCCGACTTCACTGACGTTTAGTGGACGCTCCTCTTGTAAAGGGGTCTAGTGGGAAGTGTCAATCCATTTCAGCCTATTGAACAAACTCTGACGGAATGCAGAGTACAGCTATAAAAGATTTCTTCATGGTACTCTACCATTGAATTGTCAAAGGGAGCCCGGCCTATCAACTATCTTGGAATTGGAGCGCGTCGAACTTCCTAGGCCTGCATCTTGTCGCCGCACTCGTCTTCCGTTTCTTTGCCAAGGAGCGTCTAACGGAGAGAGCGGGATGAATCGGAGCACAAACGGAAAGTCCGATCAATCTGCAGCGCTGCTGCGACTAGCCAAGGAGATGGGGCCGGTCCGAACTGAATGTTTGACCGAAAATGTCGTCCGCCAGCTCAAAAATAGTATTCGCAGGAAAATCATAAAGCCTGGAGAACGCCTTCCTCCCGAACGCGAGCTAGCGTCCTTGCTGAATATCTCCCGGGGGTCATTGCGGCAGGCGCTCAAGGCGCTCCAAATCATGGGAGTGCTGAATGTTGTTCATGGTTCGGGAGCGTACCTTGCGGATGCCGCTGAAGCAGTTCTCCGCGACCCTGAAGCAATTCTGGTTCCTCTGCGGGGACATTCCTTTGCTGAGATGTACGAAGCGAGACGCGCAATGGAAGCCGAATCTGCTGCGTGTGCTGCCCTCCGTGCGACCGATCACGACTTGGATAGAATGCGATCTGAGATTCAAGCGTCTCGTTCGTCTCTGACCAATATTCGCCAATTTGTCAGTCGGGATCAGGCCTTCCATCGCCACATCGCTGTAGCCTCAGGCAATAGCGTCTTTATTTGGTTTATCGATCTCCTGCAGAAAGTGCTGGCGAAAGGTCAACTCGTCCATACCCGCTCCGAGCAACTTGAGACCGTCGTCGCGGAGCATGAGGATATTCTGAAGGCGATTGGAGCACATGCGCCTGACACGGCGAGGAAGGAAATGTTGGCGCATCTGACGCTGAGCAAGGCTTATAGCGACAAAGCTACAGACATGGAATTGCGGGTTGTGTCTCCGATTAGATGACGCTTGAAAGTCACCACTCCCTACCCCCAGCTTCGCCGAGTAGCAGAGGAGGCTAATGCAAGTCTTGCGCCAGAGAGCCAGAGCGTGCGAAATGATCGTTGGCGGCCTGAAGTCGAAAAGGGCTACAGTTACCGAGTGGAATTCCTCGATTTCAATGGTTTGGATAGGCTTTGACTAAAATGCGTGATTCAGGATTGCTGCAAGCGATCGTCTTCTTATTTGCATGCATATTCCCTGCTGTAACAGTCGGGCAGCAACCTTCGCGCCCTATGGTGACACCGGTACGCGAGGCGGATGCTATCTGCGGGAAATGTCACGGTGAGATACTCCGGAGCTATCTGAGTACGCCCATGGCTAACGCCAGCGGTTTGGCGTCGGAGCGCCCGATCCTTGGATCTTTCTATCACACACAATCCGATACGGCCTACCGTATCTCCGCTGAAGAAAATTCATTATGGCTTAGCTACCAGCGGCCACGGGATCCAAGCCTTAAGGAGCGGCATAAGCTCGACTACTTCCTCGGCTCAGGCCATCTTGGTGTTACTTATCTGTACAGCCTCGATGGCTATCTCCTGGAATCCCCTATCGCCTACTACTCTAACCTTAATGCATATGACATGAAGCCAGGCCTTGCCAACTCCCCTACCGTGCCTGCGGCTCTGCCAATGCCCCCCGGGTGTATGCGCTGTCATATGAGCGATGTGCAGCGGGAGGACCCGGCGACACGCAACCATTATCAGGGATTGCCGTTCTTGCATGGAGGTATTACTTGCGAGAGCTGCCACGGTGATACCAGGGAACATATCAGCACCGCAGGACGAGCCGCGGTCATCAACCCGGTTAAGCTTGATCCGGAACGGCGCGATTCTATCTGTATCAATTGTCACCTGGAGGGGGACACAAGCGTCGAGCATCGAGGCCGCCTCGTTGCTGACTACAAGCCTGGGGAACGAATTGAGGATTACGTATCTTACTTTGTCTATTCTGGACCTGAGATGACGAGCCGCGGCGTGAGCGAGATTGAAGAACTGAGTGTTAGCAAATGCAAACGAGCTTCTGGAGATCGCATGTCCTGCATGAGCTGTCATGACCCTCATTATTCGCCGCCCGCCGAGGCACGCGCCACCTTCTATCGCAATAAGTGTCTGGCATGTCATACACAAGCCAAATATCTGACAGCCCATTATCCAAATGACCCGGACTGTACCAGATGCCACATGCCGACAGGTAAAGCGGAAAACATACCACATGTGGCGTGGACCGATCACCGTATCCGGCAGCACCCGGACCAGCCCACAATACTACAGCCGGTATCTGCACTACAGCCGGCACCTGCGAACTCCGAACTCATCTCGTTCCTCCACGAAAACACGAGTCAACGGGATCTCGCAATCGCGTACTACAATATGTTCGCAAATGGAACGTATTCCGCGCAAGAAAGGGCATGGCAGCTCCTGCTTAAAGTCGAGGTTTCGGAACCATCAGATCCAACTGTCCTTGCGGACCTGGGATACTTAGAGCAATCAAAGGGAAAGATCTCAGAGGCGATGGACTTTTACCAGAAAGCCTTGAAGCTGGATCCTACAGACCTTCCTGTGGTAAATAATCTTGGCAGTCTGAAGGCGCAGTCCGGGCAATTGAAAGCCGCCGTAATTCTTTGGGAGAAGGCTTTTAAACTAAACGAGGACATCGAGTCACTCGGCATCAACCTCGCTCTTGCTGAATGTAGGCTGGGTCAATTGGAGACAGCGGTAAATGTTCTGCAGCGCGTATTGATTTACAGCCCTGATAGCTCCACAGCGAAACAGAGGCTTCGATTACTCGCAAGCGGCCAAGAGACCTGTTCTGCTAAATGAACATTAAAGCTTGCGTAGGAGTCCTCGCCTCTTAATTTGGGTTTGCGGCAGGCAGCTTTGTTGGAGACGATAATTATATCGATCCTTAATTCTCGAATGTTGTCAAAGATATTTTCGCGGCGCCCTGTGCCTTCACCTCTCCAGAGGCCACTCCCCGTTCAATAAGCTGAAACCGATTGACACGCCCCTGCCCGCCCACTAAAAAGGTGATCGCAACATCAGGATTGTCCAATCTGATTAGCACTCTTGGAATGGAGCTTACTAAAGAAAGCCCTTTGCGGTTTCTGGAAACTGTGAGCCCAGCACGGAATGTTCACCTTAGATGAAGCGAGACAACCATTGTTGGGTGGTCGCATCCGATGGGCTCGGCCCGAAACGGTACGAGATATCTTGAGTTAGCCAACCCTGAGCAGTTTGGCAGCAGGGCATCATGAAAATTACAAAGCTTGAAACAATATGGTTTGAGGCATTACCTGCCGACATATGGCGCGAGCAAGCTCCGCATTCGCGTCAGGCCTTACCGAATAATCTGTGGGTTCGCATCTATACGGACGAAGGATTGATAGGTCTGGGAGAGACCTACTACCTGCCACGCGCCGTGAGCGCCGTAATTCATGACCTTTACGCATCACTCTTGATTGGCCGAGACGCTCTCGATATCGAGAACCACTGGACAAATCTGTTTTCGTTAGTAAACTTCTGCGGATTTGCCGGCGCTGAGTTGCGCGCCCTCTCAGCCATTGATGTGGCCTTATGGGATATTGCAGGTCAATATACAGGACAACCCATCTATAACCTTCTAGGTGGTCGCAGCCGCGAGAGCATCCCCGTGTATAACACGTGTGTCGGATCAGGAAGTTACCCGGACTACACGGCTTGGACTGAAGGCCGCGCTGGCGAGCTTGCTCTCGACCTGCTGAACCAGGGGATTTGTGCTATGAAGATTTGGCCGTTTGACAAGTTTGGCACGACTCTTGCCGGGCCAGCCCACCCTCACGGAAAGGTGACCATCTGGGGCCAGGAAACAGCAGCGGGGACGCTGGCGCACCATATCAACGAGAGCGATCTGAAGAGTGGGCTTGCCATCATTGAAGATATAGGTCGCGCAAGCGGCGGAGCGATGATGGTTGCAATCGAGGGACACGCCCGATGGGATTTGCCAAGCTCTATCCGGATTGCGCGCGCACTTGAGCCCTACAACATAATGTGGCTCGAGGAGATAATGCCTCCCGATAATGTCGATGCGTATGTCCGCCTTAAAGCCAGTACTGTCGTTCCCATATGTCAGAGCGAACGCGTTTTCACTCGGTTCCGCTTCCGGGACTTCATTGAAAAACCGGCCGCGGACATTATCATGCCAGACCTCTCTTGGGGCGGCGGCTTTACCGAAACTCGCAAGATCTGTAGCCTGGCGGACACATACTACCTGCCGATAACGCTACATGACACGATTGGGCCGGTAGCCTTGTGGGCCGCAGCCCACCTCATGATGCATATTCCGAATGCGATGATCCAGGAGATCGTGCGAGGGTACGTTGACGGCTGGTACAACGATGTCGTGACTGACCGGCTCACGGTCAAGGAGGGACAGCTATCCCTCAACGGAAAGCCAGGACTGGGTACAGCGCTCCGCGAAGACATTGCGTCTAGGCCGGGGGCTCATGTCGAAGTGACTACAGAGAAACAGGTCAAGAGCTGGTAGATAGTGCCCACATTTAAGCTCTTCTTTACTGGAGACTATCTCGACGAAGCAGGACGAGTCAGCGACGTCTGCACAGTAACCTATTTCAGCAGCCATAGTTAACGTGTAAGGGGAACGACATGCATCGTCGCCGATTCTTAGAGCTTGTCGGCCGCCTGAGTGCTGCCTGGGGTGTTGCGTCCCCTCTGCTTGCACCAGCTACGCAGCCATCCTCTGCTAATACTGAGGCAAGCAAACAGCATCAAGGGAAGCACGCCACGGCAGATCAATCTGCACCGGCGCTCGTGATGCCACTCGATACGGAATGGTTCATTGTCACAGACCCCGATAACGTCGGCCGGAGTCAAGGATGGTTCCGAGCTCGCCAGCTTGGGGCCAAAGCCACGCGCGTTCCCTCGATCATTCAGGAGATCTATCCCGCATATCACGGTCTCGTCTGGTACTGGCTAGAGTTCAAGCCCGAATTACATCCATACCGGGATGGCAGGTACTTGTTGCGTTTCAATGCAGTAGATTACTTAGCTCATGTCTGGCTAAACGGAACTTATCTTGGCGCTCACGAAGGCGGAGAGACGCCGTTCGTACTTGATGCGACACATGCGATTCATCCTGGCGAAAACAATATTATTGCTGTGCGCGTCTTAAATCCGGATGATCGCCGTATAGATGGCATTGTGCTTGGGGAAACACCTCATCGCAATAAGGTGGTCAATTTTTCAAATGGGAATTTCTATGATTTCGGGGGCATTATCGCTCCGGTCGAGCTCCTCCTGACTCCTTCTATTAGGATCAAGGATCTGTATGTTAGTACCGACTGGAAAACAGGCGTTGCTCAGATCCAGGCAATTATCCACAATACATCGGCGAGAAGCGCTCGCGTGCGAATGAGCCTTGTTGTCACCGGATCTGTCACCCGTGAAACTCTATTGATAGATGCTCTGAGTTTGGAAATACCTAGTGGCGACACACCTGTCCATCACCAGGTTGAGATCAAAGGGTGTTGTTTGTGGGATCTTGACAATCCTTGCTTGTACCGCCTTACGACTCACATCGAATCTCCGGATATGGAGGGCTCCCATGAAGCCTCCACCAACTTTGGATTTCGAGACTTTCGCGTTGTAGATGGATATTTTCGCCTGAACGGCCGGCGTGTCATCATGCGGTGTACGCACACCGGAAACAACGTACCATTCGGCCAGGTTGTTCCACCTTCCGGCTATTCAGATCTGCTCAGGCGCGACCTGCTGTACGCGAAAGCTTCTGGCTTCAACACCGTTCGCTTCATATCTGGCATTCCCTACCCTTATCAGCTCAATATGTGCGATGAGCTAGGTTTGATGGTATATGAGGAATCCTCTGGAAGTTGGCTGCTGAAAGACTCACCACAGATGAAGACGCGCTATGAGAGTTCTGTGCGTGAGATGGTTTTAAGAGACCGCAATCACCCAAGTGTCGTCGTATGGGGGCTGCTCAATGAGACCCTGGACGGTCCAGTATTCCTTGAAGCAGAGTCGGCACTCAAGATGGTGCGATCTCTTGACGAAACACGGCTAATCCTGCTTTCCAGCGGACGGTTCGACGGGCACCTTGAGATCGGTTCGGCCAGCAATCCGGGCGGCTTGAACTGGGAAACTACATGGGGCAAAGAAGCTCCCGGAGCTGGGCATGTGGCCATAGTCTATCCATCGGGCCCTGGTTCCGGGGACTTCCATCTTTACCCTTCTCTTCCGCAGACGGTAGAGGTCAATCGAATGATGCGCACGTTCGGAGAGGACAGCAAGCCCGTTTTCCTTTCAGAGTATGGCATCGGCAGCATGATGGACGTGATCCACGAGGCAAAGATGTACGAGCAAGCTGGTATTCCGGAGGACGCTGAGGATTTCGTTCTCATCCGATCGATGGCGGAGCGCCTCTCGGCAGACTGGTCGCGATTCAGCATGGATGAAGCTTACCCAAACCCAGAGGTTCTACTGCAAATGAGCCAGCTGTCCACTGCGCGACACCGTCTGCTAGGATTCAACCTCATTCGATCAAATCCGAAGATTTGCGGATTTAACCTCACCGGCATGCTGGATCATGCCATGACAGGGGAAGGAGTGTGGCGGTTCTGGCGTGACTGGAAGCCAGGCGCATTCGATGCAATGCGAGATGGCTGGGCCCCGGTGCGTTGGTGCTTGTTTGTGGAGCCGACGCATACTTATGTGGGACGGCCGATCAGCCTCGAGGCAGTGCTGGCGAATGAGGATGTGCTGCGGTCAGGCGAGTATCCAGTCCAATTTCGCGTTTGGGGTCCCAGTGGAACTGCATGGGAACGGCAAACGCAGATTACGGTTCCTAGCGTGGAGGCTGGGAAAGATGGCCCTCTCGCTTTGCCGGTGCTAAAAGAAGAAGTCATCCTAAAAGGGGCTGAGGGCACATACGAATTCGTTCCTTATATACCCAAAGGTATTGCCCCGCCCGAAACGTCGTGGCAGTTTCATTTATCGGACCCTGCATCTCTGCCCCGGGGCGACTGGAGTGTCGCGACTTGGCATGTGCCGCGGAGTGTCGAATCGTGGCTGATCTCCAGAGGATTAGCAGTGAAGCCTCTGCAAAGTACACATCTCGAAAGTCGTGAGGTGATCCTGGTAGGAGACGTCTCACAAAATCAGCCCCAGACTAGTGAATGGAAGGAGCTTGCGGCACGCATGACAACTGGAAGCACCATTGTCTTCCTTTCGCCGAAGGCTTTCGCGCGCGGCCACCAATCCACCGCTTGGCTGCCACTGGCAAATAAGGGCCGGGCATACGAATTCCCTGACCAGCTCTATCATAAGGAATGTGTAGCCAAGCGACACCCGGTCTTTGCAGGACTTCAAGGAAAGGGAATACTGGATTGGTACTATTATGGGCCGATGCTTCCTAGCTATTTGTTTGATGGGCAGGATACTCCCTCAGAGGTCATCGCAGCGGCATTTGCAGCTGGTTACTCCACGCCGGGCGGCTACGCATCCGGAGTTCTGCTAGCCTCGTACAAATTCGGCGCCGGGCAGTTTTTTATGAATACGTTTCCTATCCTCGACTACATCGATAAACACCCCGTCGCGGATCGCCTGCTGATCAATCTCATCAAATACACCTCTCTCACAGCCACCGGCCCATCCACCGCACTTCCGGCAGACTTCCAAGCGCAAATAAAAGAGATCGGGTACACGGATTGACGAAAGGGCGCTTTACCTCGATTCGCCACAAGCTCCGAATTAGCTTTCTCTCAACGCTGGTCTACCTTGGGCAGCTTTGCGATTTGCTCCAAGGCAAGTCTCCGCACAGAGCCGGGTCCTAAATCGACTGCGTGTCGGAAGTTCTCTTTCGCATATGTGGATTGACCCGACGATGCGAACGCCAGGCCGAGTCGAAAGAACTGGGCACCGTTCGGATTTGGCGTGAGACTGATTGCCGCCTCGAATTCACGAATGGCGGTTTTGGGATTACCGAGGTCTAGTAAAACGACCCCTTGTGTCTCGTGCGCTTGACACTGCATTTCACGGCTCTCAGATTCCCATTTTTCGAGTGTAATTTGACGTGGAGGCTTGGTTACTTCTATTCCTTGCAATGCTTCTCGAGCGTACTCCCCCGCTTGAACGAGTAACTTCTGCCTATCCGGATAATGAGGAGGGCTATTCGCAATGACTGTAGCCAAGGTAAGCAGGGTTTTGACGCTACGCGGACTTGCCAGAAGAGCTTTTTCACCGGCAGCAATGGCTGCTTCGAAGTCGCCCAGATCCTGAAAGGCTTGCAACTGGTACTGATAAGCAGCACCGAGCAATTCGGATTTGGGATATCTGGAAGCGAAAACATCTACTTCCTTGACTATGTCCTGTGCCTCTGTCGCTGTGATGATCTCCAAGTATGCATCTAGTTCCTCCTGTGTTTTGGCCTGTGGTACTTGTGCTGAATTGGCGAGAGGACCAAATTGGGCTTGGAGAAGAAAACCCGGGCTCGTCAGAACGATGAAACACATGAGCCTTAGCGCACCGACTAAAGTGCGAAACCTATTCCGGACCATACACAGAATTCAGCTTCTTAAACATTTCCAACTCGATTTCTGAGGCGTGGTGTTCACCAGCCTGTCGGTAAAGCATAAAGAGAAGATACCGTGTAGCTGCATCTTCAGGATTTTGGACCGCTGCGAGTTTCGCTTCCTGAATCGCAAGAGGAAGATTGCCCAAACGTTTATAGACCCTCGCCAGAACCAGATGGTTAGAGTACTCATCAGGTTGAACTTCTACTGCCTTCTTTGCAAAACCAACAGCCTCCTGCGGATCTGTTTCGAGAAGCAGTCGGGCCATACCCTGAAACGGCCATCCAAAGGGTTGATCGCTGCCTCTCACCGAGGAAATCGCGCGGGAATAATACTGGCGAGCCTCCGTCGATCTTCCGAGCTTTTCTAAGCAGTTACCTTCTTGGTACAAGCTCTTCCAATCGTCCGGCTGAAGCTGTATGGCTTTATCAAACTCTGTCAAAGCGCCGTCGATGTCGGACTTGATTGTTAAACGGTACAGGCCCAGGTAGTACGGGGGCCTGTAATCTCGCGGATCTTGGAGAAAGGCTTTTCTCATTTGTTGCTCAAAGAGGACGAACTGATTCAAGTCGTAGTAAGCCAAGCCGAGGTCCTCATCCAAAACCGAGCTATCTAATCCAAGCCTTTCCGCAACGCGGAAGGCCTGAACCGCTCGAATAGGATCATGCAACTGGAAACGAGCGGTACCTAGCCAGTAGAACCCGTAAGGATTATAAGGACTTTTGAGAGCCAGTTCTTGACCGAGCACAGCAACATCCTTCCATTGCTTCTGGCGCGCTAAATTCGCGATCTTTGCTCCTGCTTCGGCAGGAAGGGCGGAAGATTGAGAGAGTGATTGTAAATTTGCGGGCAGCACAATCCATAACGATGCCAAGAGGAGAAAGAATGCTGACCATCTATCTTTCAATCGCGTGCATCTATCCGATCTGAACGTAAGCTTCTTCGCGCCCGAAGCAAATTTACTTACGAACCTGTCCCGGCTTTGGTATGCCTCTCCTAATAACGCGTGGAGACCAGAACTGCCGCTGCTCTTTTGGAACGAACAGCGGGACGGCGCCCATACAACTACTAAGGGGTTGTAAGAAGTCATACTATGTTCCCACAGAGCCGAGAGCTCTTTTCCCCAAAGAGCACCTATCGTGGGGTCGCGGCTGGGATTTCCATCCGGGAGTGCGCGTCTTTGTCAACGTGTTCTTGTGTCTTTTGCTCAGCTTGCCTACTATTTTCATCTTGAAGTGTTTGGAAGATGCTGTCTTCTTTCAAGCCCTCTGGAGTCAGGTCTAAACGGGCGATAGGCCCCTGCCAACTGAAAATGAATTGTTGCATCTTCCGGATCCAGAGAACTAGCCCTTTGAAGGTCTACGATAGCCTCCTTCGGGCGTCTGAGCAATAGCGGCCCCAAAGTGCTAGGGCTTCAGGGAGGCCCCAGGCTTAGATAAGCTGCAGGTACTTGATTCTCGTTTAAGAGGTTGGACCCGATACGAACACCACTGCTCCACGTAGCTCATTTTGAGAGCTGTACGCCACGGTAGCTCGTGCTCTACCGTAAGACTCCAATTCATGATGTAGCCGGCCTTACCGTCCCTGCTCTGCATGTATTGATATTCTTGTTGTGAGCCAATATCCGTGTACCGGGAGGCAGAAAACGATTATGTCACTATCAAGCAAGTTCAATATGCTGAACGAAAATATCTGAGAGTTGTTATGCCTGCATTTAAGGTCATTCCGCCTCGTAACATGGCTGTGTTATGCGGGGTTCCTGCGGGCTCCGAAGCTTTGGGAGAGCCCGGTTTGGCCCAACTTAGTAGATGGCGCTCTATCAATTGTCAAGTAAGTTCACTACCTTAAATCTAATTAAGATCGTGCCGATCACTATCTAGGCTGAGCACAAATCTATGTTCAATATGCTGAACGAATCGTCGATGATCGTGAGCTCCTCCATGTTTTGATAGATACTTGCAGGATTATTAGCTGCGTTTATGACCGATGCGATATGGATAGCCACGGAACGGAAAAGCAACTCACCAGGTGCGGCCGGTTGCGGCTTTTGGGTGCCTGTGAGACTTCTAGCAGGAAAGAGGATGGCTCTCACTGTGCGCATTGTTGTGTTAGCGATTCTGTTGGTCGCAAGTCCTCCCGCTCACGCTATCGGGATAACACTGGATGAACATTCCGAAGCACAGAGGTGGGTAACGGCGAAGTTCGAAGGGCGGCCGGAGCCTCAACAGGATCGCGGATATCTCCTGCCCCTATTCAAGGCTGGGCAACTTGAGGTCAACTCGCGCCAAGGACACACCTTGCGCATCGCGAAAGTATCCTATGCTCATGGGTTCAACTGTCCTTCGGACGGCACGATCAAAGTACACCTAGCCACCCCCGCTGTGCGGTTTTCGGCAGTCGTGGGGATTGACAGTAATGACATAACCTACTATTCCAGTCTCGGGAGGGGACACGTGGTCGTAGCGGTTGAGACGTCCGCAAGAGAGGTATATCGATCGCCTGTGATGCACGAAGGCATGGAGGGAACCCGGGTGGTCGTTGATCTGAAGGGTGCAACAGACTTCACCTTACGAATCACCGGACTCGCCGCCGACAGCCAGTGGAATCAGGTGAATTTTGTAGATCCTGAAGTTACTCTCGCGAGCAAAGAAAAACTTGAGCTCAATGATTTTCCGCTTGGACCTCTCCAACGTGGCTACACTGTTGACCCTCCATTCTCGTTTCGCTATGGCGGCGCGAAATCCCGAGACCTACTGAATAATTGGAAAGTAGAACGAAGCTCGCGTCAGCTCGATACTCAGCGCACTGAATACGCGGTGACTTACAAGGATCCCGGGAGTGGATTGCTCGTGCGCTGCACAGGTGTCGCGTACCAGGATTATCCCACTGCCGAGTGGACAGTTTACTTCAAGAACACTGGTACCACACGCACCCCGATTCTCGAAGACATCCAAGCTATCGATACCAGATTTGAACATGATGGGCAAGGAGAGTTCGTCCTTCACCATAACAAAGGTGCACCGGCTACGCCCAACGATTATCAGCCTTACGAAACTACACTCGGTCAGAATGCTGTGCTGCACCTCGGTGGCGCTGGAGGGCGTCCGACAAACAAAGATCTCTCCTACTTCAATCTAGCTTGGTCTGGTCACGGGGTCATTCTAGCGGTCGGCTGGCCGGGACAGTGGGCCGCTCAGTTTACGCGCGATTCTGCTCAAACGATACAAGTACGTGGCGGTCAAGAGTTGACGCACCTGACCTTACTGCCCGGAGAAGAAATTCGAACCCCGCTGATCGTGCTGCAATTTTGGAGAGGCGATTGGATCCGCTCGCAAAACATCTGGCGGCGCTGGATGATGAACCACAACATGCCCCGGCCAGGAGGCAAGCTGCCTCCACCACAGATGGCCGCAAACACATCGCGGGAATACATCGAAATGACCGAGGCTACCGCGCTAACCGAAAACATGTTCATCGATCGTTACTTAGCCGATGGTCTAAAGCCTGATTATTTTTGGATGGATGCTGGCTGGTACCCCAATCATGACTCCTGGATAAACACGGGCACCTGGGAGGTGGATTCAGCGCGATTCCCACACGGATTGCGTGCAGTAAGCGATCATGCACATGCGGTCGGCGTCAAAATAATTCTTTGGTTTGAACCAGAACGAGTGACCCCGGGCAGTTGGCTGTACGAGAACCATCCAGAGTGGCTTCTCACTCCTCCACACAACCCAGGTGATCAGCTTTACGACGACAAGTGGCGGTTGTTTAATTTTGGCGATTCCCAAGCTCGGCAATGGATGACCGATCACATAGACAGATTGATCATCGATCAGGGTGTCGACCTATACCGTCAAGACTTCAATCTAGATCCTTTATACTTCTGGCGCGCCAATGATGCTCAAGACCGGCAGGGGATCACGGAGATTCGCTACGTCACCGGATACCTTCAATTTTGGGACGAGCTCCGGCGCCGTCACCCCAACATGCTGATTGATTCTTGCGCGAGTGGCGGCCGGCGCAATGACCTCGAAACACTTCGTCGCGCTGTGCCGCTTACGCGAAGTGACTATCTCCTTGAACCAGTCGAGCCCATCAGCCAGCAGATGCAGACCTACGGAATCGCGCTATGGATTCCCTACTTCGGAACTGGGACGAGTGGAACGGACGCATATGTATTCCGTAGTCAGATGACTCCGGCGATCATCACAAGTTGGGACTTGCGTCGGGATGATTTAGACGAGAGCAAGATGCGTATGCTCATCCAGCAATGGCGCGAAATTGCCTCAAACTACTATGGTGATTATTATCCGTTGACTGCGTATAACATGAATAAAGATGTCTGGGCAGCAATGCAGTTTAACCGGCCCGAGGCGGCGGAAGGTTTTGTGGAGGTCTTCCGGCGTTCCAAGAGTCCCTATGAAAGCGCACGATTCAAACTCCAAGGACTCGATCCGGCCGTGCGCTACAATGTTACGAATTTGGATAGTGCAGGCAGCAAAGAGATGTCAGGTGAGGAACTGATGGCCAATGGTATCGAGGTCTTGCTCAAAGAGGCTCCAGGGAGCGCCTTATTCACTTACAAACAGATGCACAAAACCGCTGGTATCGGGAAAAGATGATAGCAAATGCTTTCTGTTTAGCCCTAAGGAGCTCGCGTGCCCTTTATAGGAATTGACCTCGGTACCTCTTTTATAAAGGGCGCAACCCTGGATATCGAGAGAGGCCGAATTGAACATGTTCGGCGCCTTCCATTTCCAGACCCGATTGATGGACTTGATTCTCATTATCTCGAATTTGAACCTGGGCAGATTGTAGCTACAGTGCGGGAACTAATCGACGAACTTGCAGCTCTCACTCCGAACTGTGAAGGCGTGGTCCTGTGCACTCAGATGTCGTGCATGATACTGATGGATGATCGCGGTAATGTGCGCTCCAACTGCATCGGTTGGCGCGACAAGCGGGCGCTCGAACCTCATCCTTCGGGAGCCGGGTCGTACTACGACGTCTTGAAACAGAGAATCAGCGAGAAGCAACGGCTCGAACTCGGCAATGAGCTACCAGTCGGTGCGCCCATCTGTTTCCTATTTTGGCTTGCAGAACACGGAAGGCTTGAATCGGGTGCAATCCCGGTCTCGCTCGCAGACTTCGTATTAACGAGCTTGTGTGGCTCGCCACCTTCCGTTGATTCAACAAACGCCATGGCATATGGGCTGCTGAATCTAACCACTTTGCAGTGGCATGGTGAAGTGATTGAACAGCTTGGCTTCCACAATGTCCATTGGCCTAAAATACGTAAGCATGGAGAGATTGTTGGCTCCACACAGGTTTCGGCGACTTGCGTGCCGTGCTTCACACCTGTGGGGGACCATCAGTGTGCGCTTGCTGGAGCTTTGCTGGCAACAGACGAACTGTCTCTTAACATCTCTACTGGCTCCCAAGTAAGCCGGATCACCAACCGTCTAGAATTGGGGGATTACCAAACCCGTCCCTTTTTCGGCGGAAAGTTCATAAACACGGTCTCTCATCTCCCCGCGGGTCAGTCCCTTAACGTAATCGTTGATTTGCTGACTGAGTTGGGACGAGCTCAGGGGGTCACCAATCAAGATCCCTGGGCATACATTGCGGCATCAGCAGCTGCAGTCGCTCATACGGACCTCGGCGCTGCGCTCAGCTTTTTTCCGGGTCCTTGCGGAGACCGAGGTGCAATATTCAATATCAGCGAAAAAAACCTCAGGGTTGGAAGCCTCTTCAGAGCTGCCTTCGAGAGCATGGCCCAGAACTATTACACGTGTGCGTTGCGCCTCTGGCCAGATCGTTCGTGGAGTAACCTAGTTTTTTCTGGTGGACTTGTGAGTAAGCTTGCAATACTGCGGCAGATCATCGAAGACCGCTTTCAGTCAGCATCACGGTTATGCCCGGTATCTGAAGATACGCTTCTTGGGTTGCTCATTCTAGCGATGACTTTTACAGGATACGCAGGGTCATTTGAAGAAGCAACCAATCGAGTTCGAACTCACTATGACTCCGACAGTCGGGGCAGGTTAACCGGAGCTGATAAAGATGGCCAGTAAAAGCACGAGTGTAGACCAGCTTAGAACAGCGACAATCGCGCGAATTCGCCATAGTGGGATTATTCCAATCGTTCGAGTGCCTTCCGCGGAACAAGCCTTCTGTGCCGTTGAAGGTATTGTTGCCGCCGGTATCGACGTGATTGAGATCACGTTGACCATTCCCAACGCATTGCAGACTATTGAAACCTTGTCGAAGCGTTATGGAGACGAGTTGCTGGTTGGCGCTGGCACGGTGCTGGATGCGGAAACTTGCCGCTCCGCACTACTGGCGGGCGCGCAGTTCATCGTTAGTCCCGCACTTGATAATCGTGTAGTCGAGGAGGCTCATCGGAACAACAAAATCTGTATGCCCGGCGCGCTCACACCTACTGAAGTGCTCGCGGCCTGGCAGGCCGGAGCGGATCTGGTAAAGATCTTTCCTTGCGGGCTGTTCGGAGGGCCGAAATACATCAGAGCACTCAAGGGCCCATTTCCTCATATAAGCTTTGTGCCCACAGCGGGAGTCGATGTCGACAACATCGCCGAGTTCCTTGCAGCAGGGGCGGTCGCCGTTGGCGTGGGTGAAAAGATCTTCACTCGCGAGGCGCTCGAGGCAGGCAACGTAGATCTCATCTATTCAAATGCATGCCGCTTCGTGGAAGCAATTCAATCGGCAGGCAGATGATCCGTCGTTTCGGAACTAATAGGTAGGCTGCAAGACGCCAAGCGAGGGTACGGTGAAAGGGCCACAGTGGTCTGCGTTAAGCAGCGAGGTCAAGTGCTGGCGACTCGGTACTGGCGAGATTTACTTCTCAAGTCTTATCCGGCAGCAGTCCCGGAGGCCGCTACGATTGTTCTGGTTTACGGCAATAAGTTGACTTAGCCTTAAGTTTATTCGAAAGAACTAAATCCGTTCGTAGAGAATCGTCCCGTATGAATCATGGTCTCCGAAGGTCGGCAATAAACAAGCGAGAGGAAGAGTTATGACCTACAATTCCACAGCAGCGCTCGATAACGTGCTTGTGTCTAAAGAGTTTCTCGCAGATCCCTATCCGGTTTTGCACCAGTTACGCGAGGAGGATCCAGTCCATTGGAGTGACTCGATTGGCGGCTGGGTGCTGACGAAATATGACGACATCGTGAGTACGTTCAAAGACTCGGAGCGGTATTCGAATGAGGGGCGTCTCGCCCGGGCCGTTGAGTATCTAGCGGCCGAGTCGCGCGCCAAGTTAAAAACCTTTGAAGACCACTACCGCACCAAAGGCCTTCTTCATTCCGATCCGCCCGATCATACCCGCCTGCGTAAGCTGGTGACAAAGGCGTTTACACCGCGCATGATTGAGGTCCTACAGCCTAGAATTCAGGAAATTGTGAACGAGCTGCTGGACGTGGGTCTGCGTGAAGGCGGGATGGACATCATTGCGGATTTTGCCGTGCCCTTGCCAATCACCGTCCTTGCTGAAATTCTGGGTGCCCCCATGGCCGACCGGATGCTGTTCAAGCACTGGGCAGATGCGCTGCTGGCCTTTCAGGGGGTGAATAAGCCGGGAGAGGACGTCCTCCTCCGCGCCCAAGCAGCGCTGGTTGAAATTCGCTCTTACCTTACGGAGCTGATTCGCAAAACCCGGGGCCAGTCAGGCAAAGATCTGATCAGTGAGCTGGTAGCGGCCGAGTCGGAAGGAGACAAACTTTCGGAAGCGGAGCTGCTTAATACCTGCATCACTCTGCTCGTCGCCGGTCACGAAACCACCACATCCATGATCGGCAATGGGATTTATGCGCTTCTGTCACACGCGGACCAGTGGCATCTGCTAAAAGATGACCCGTCGCTTCTCACCTCGGCAATCGAAGAAGTCCTTCGTTATGAAAGCCCGGTTTCACGGCAGCCCCGTCTTATGAAACATGATGCGGAATTGGGCAGTAAGCACATTAAGAAGGGGCAGATGGTGTTCCAGATGCTCAACGCAGCAAATCGCGATCCGGCCTACTTCACGGAACCCGACACATTTGAAGTCCGGCGACAGAAGAATCGTCACATTGCCTTTGGTTTAGGCATCCACTTCTGCGTTGGCGCGGTGCTCTCCCGGACTGAAGGTCAGATCGTATTCGGCACGTTACGTGAGCGGGTGCCTGACATGCAGCTTGTTAACGGGGAGCCTGCCTGGGATTTGCAGAAGCCTAATTCACGAATGTTGAAGACGCTGCCCGTGCTGTTTTGATATGGTTACTGCCCTGCACAACTGATCGCGGCGGCATCGAACCAGAATCCGCCGGTACGTCTCACAGGCCAATGTAGCACCGACGTTCCGCGTTAGCCAGCTAGCCCTCTGGTGCACCAGGATGTCTCTACTCCCCATGCTCTATGGTGGTCGGAGATACCATTCCCGTGTCGACCCATGTTTGACCGATCGAGCAGAACCCGCAGAGGACTGAGGCAAAAATGCCCCAAGCCGCGGCACTATTCAGGCTCTGGTCACGCCTCCGCATATATTTAAAATTATCGTAGGCAACATTGTTTCTCTTACTCTCGGTATTATGCATATGCGCAGCTATTCCCTCCTTCCAAGTCGTCCTATGTTGGAATATTGAGACCGAGGTTGCCAGTGTAGCCCTTTCAATATATTGAACAAAGGGGATTAACAAGCTAAAAGTGTTAAAGTAGGATTAAGTAAGTTGATTAATTAGCTGACATTTGGGAAGACGGTTCCAATGGAAAAGCCCTGTGAAGATCACCGGAGTTGAAACCTACGCGGTTAGCGCGGGGTGGAAGAACTGGTTGTTTCTGAAGCTATGCACTGACAGCGACGTCTATGGAATTGCTGAAGCCACCATTAATGGATTTATCGCCACGACAGAAGCGGCAGTCCATGAGCTGACTCATTTCGTGATTGGCAAAGACCCACGACAGGTCAATGCAGTCGCCGATGCGATAATCAGCCCTATTGCCGATGTCGGCCATATCCATCGCCTGGTAATGGCAGCCATAGAGGTCGCCTGCTGGGATATATTGGGGAAAACATTGGGAGTGCCGATCTGGCAGCTCTTAGGAGGCAAGCACCGCGATTCTATTCCGGCATATGCCAACGGCTGGTACCGAACTGAACGAACGCCAGAACACTTTGTACAGATTGCGGAAACGGTTATCGCTAAAGGTTTCCAAGCACTGAAACTCGATCCCTTTGGAACGGCAAAGTGGTTTGGCAGCAATGCGGACGTGGACCTGGCTTACGAGATCGTCCACGCTCTCCGGAAACGGTTCGGCAAAGATTTGAAAATTTTGATTGATGTACATACCCGCTTTGTTCCCAGCGAGTCCTTACGTATCGCCAACAAATTGGCCGATTTGGATATCTTCTGGTGGGAGGAGCCGACAACAAGCGAACGTGAGGAGCTTACAAATGAAATTGCCTTTCAGTGTCCGATACGCGTGGCCACCGGCGAACAGTTTAGCAAGATTGGGCAATTTGAAACATTAGCACGTGGCGGACGCGTTGACATATATCAGCCCGAACCGATGTCACTCGGCGGCATCACTAATACCATTGCAGTAGCCAACATCGCGCGAGCCAATGGCGCCTGGATTGCACCTCACCAGAGCGGCGGCCCTGTCGCGACGGCAGTATGCTTGCAACTAGCCGCAATAATTCCGAACTTCCTTATCCAGGAGCACTTTGACCCTTTCAATGAACAGTGGACCAGACAACTCGTCACATGGACGCCCGATCTCGACCCCAAGACCGGACATCTTTCGCTGCCAACTGCCCCGGGTCTCGGATTGGATCTGAATATGGATGTGGTGCGAGATCATCCTTACGACCCGAATGCGTATTTCGATACTTCGACGAAAGGCTGGGAGAAACGACTTGGGTCCATGAAGGAGCCAAGCTGATACCAAGAGGACCAATCAATTGGGTATAATTTACGCCGGGATAAGTAATTTGTTGCACAAGTAAAGGACGAACAGCATGGGTTGGAGACATCGAAGGTGCCGCACTACTTCCGATACATCTTCTCTGTTCTCAAATTCATGATTGTGAACGCCTCATCCTGCTCGGCCGCAGAGGTTCTAGACGGCCTCAAATAAAAGAAGTTCCGAGGTTAGGGCACCCTGAAGTTGGACTGTGACACCCTGCTCCATCAAAACGAAGCCGTCTACCAGGCTCGTCTCCCCTAGATTGTCAAAGGTTACGCGATAGCGCTTTGAGACATCAAGGCCTCTTAGTCGCAATCGATACTCTGGCTCAGTCGGAACCGAAAGCTGGAAGAGTCCACAAATACCCCGCGTACGATCTTCCGATCCCAATTCGAGGACGCCCCAGCCGTGCGGGTCGACGCCCGAAACCTCAGGTGTGTGGTGATAAATCCGGCTTGTGCTTATGAATGGACGTACGAAGTTCTTGTAGAGATCTACCCATCGTTTGGCGCGGTTTAAAAAGATCGGATTAGGCTGCGCTCCCAGAGGGTATAAAAAACCAAATTTTGGCTCAACGAATAGCAGCAAGCGGGACTGGAAGTCGAAGTCCGCCGCGGTTTGACCGCTCTGTCCGCCAAGCAGCCGGTCTACGGATTCTGGCGGAAGCGCCATGGTCATCCCGTTCGTGATTAAAAAGGAGCGCGGGGCGATCTGCCAGTCCGTGACATCCGTATGATGGAACCACCTCACCATGCCGATGTCGGTGCGACCACCCCCGCCGGCACAATTCTCAAAGATAACGTTTGGAAATCGCGCTCGCAATCGTTCATAAATGCCATACAAAGTCTGATAGTAGCGCCAATAGCCATTTTCTATATAGCCCTCTTTCATAGTTTTAATCCCACGGCCCGGGACTGTGTTGTAATCCAACCGGAAGAAGTCAAGCTTGTTCTCCTCGATGACTCGACCGATTTCGCTCTCCATCCATTTGGCGGCCTCGGGATTCGTCAGATCGAGTTGCCCACCCATCTTCCGTACTCCGTCATAATTCATCGCTAGCCAATCCGGATGCTCTTTGGCAACTTGGCTTGTATCTCCAATCCGTTCTGCATCCATCCACAGACCCCATAGCATACCTCCTGCATGAACTCGCTCACGGAAGGGTTCGAGGCCTTGCGGAAATCGTTCACGATTCACGACTGCATCGCCGACCATCTTCCACCAGAAGCTTCCAGGCGGCGCGTACCAACTGGCGTCAATGAAGAAGACCTCGGCGCCCATCTCCTTTGCCTCGTCGATCGCATGATTTACCTGCTCCGTCGTAATCTCGATCTCCGGTCCGATGCCGGATTCAATCAATCCCCCATGGCCGCGCGATTGCGGCAAGAGCACGCTTTGGCGGAGATGCCGATGCATAGCCTGAACCGCAGTGTCGAGGTCGCCGAAGACAAGCCCAAGATGCATTTCCGGAGTCGCAACTGTCTCGTTTGGAGCAATGATCCGCATGGGAGCTATGGAGTCCGGTCCCGCACTGAAGCTCAGCGCGGCGGCGTCGCCCTGCTTTCCAATCTCGGGATCGAGGTCGAAGCCGAAGCTGTACCCTCCCGTCCAGGCCAGTTGACCAATGAAGAATTCTCCCGTGGCGTTATTACGAAGCATAAACAGCGGATGCCGGTATCGATCGCGGCGATATCGTCCGTCAATCCGATATTCTGCTTCAGGCATGTCGTGCCAATGGAAGTTTCCTTCTTCCCCCCACCTGGACCCATCGAAATACCCAAGGGAATACAAAGGCACAGATGTCCCATTGAGATGAGAGCGCCAACGATCATTCTTGCGCAGCACGCCGCTCCATGAGCTCGCTTTGGCCAGCGCAGCAGGACGGTTTCCAGTATTTGTCACTTCCAGCCAGCGCGTAAGAACCGGTGTTCCATCCAACTTTGTGTGAATCTTAACGCTCACTGGCCGAACAGCATGGTTCAGTGTGACAACGATGTGCATGTTTGCTTTGCCAGAAGAGGTCTTCTCCAGGCCCTGCCACTTCCAATCCGTTACCAGTGACTGTCCGTCAATCTCTAATTCGAATGCCTCCGGCGCGGGATACTCTTCCGGGTCGATACGCCCATCATAAAAATTGATATAGCCAGCGCCATTCCATCCGCGTCCGACGAACTGCCCATTGGTAAGCGATTCTTCATACACTACCCAACCTGTGCGATAGCTAATTATCGGCTCTGGTTGTTCAACGACAAATACATCGGACCATTCGGATATGGCTGCTCTATTATCCTGTTTACTCGGCGTAGAACCCGCGCTCAGCCCTCCCTTAGAGGTACGCGCAGTCGCAGGCACAGCCTGCCTTTGCCTGGAAGTTGCAGCCTCCTGGGTAGCTGAACCTCCGCCCGCTGCTCCGTGATTCTCAGATCCGTAAAGAGCTGAATCAGAAGCCAAGGAAGTAGAAGTTTCCAAACTCCAGGCCTCTCGGCCATCTACTAGCAGACCTGCATAACCGGCCAAAAGGATTTTGCCTGCATCCCGACGTGAAATCGACCTCATATAGGTGCCCCTGTTCTTCCTGATGCAGCAAGCTCTTAACGAACTTAGTAAGGCTTGGCCAGCCGTCTTCGTCCTGAAGTCGTCAGCTGGTGGGCGATGTACCGCATCAGAAAACGCTTGGTGCATGCACTTGCAATCGGCATTAACTCAGTGCTATGAAGTCTCAATCAGCCATGTCCCATGGTCAACAGCTGGTTCAACATATGGAACGAAGGATGAGCGCGACAGCATCGGAGCTAAGCATAGTAAAAGGGGCTTGGAGGGCATGCACGTTAATCTGGAGATGGGGCACTCCGAATCCCGGATACGCAGACCAGACGTTTTCTAATCCGTGTTTGTAATATGCCCTTTTCGCACTGATCGTCAGTGGCCGGAGAGTTGCAAGGTTATCTCGCGTGATGCGCGAATCATCTCCTGTCCAAGGTCACGCAATCGCGTGCTTGCAATTTCGGTCGTTGAGCCGCGCACAGAAATCGCAGCGATGACTACGCCCAGCGGATCGACAACTGCGGCAGCCACTGCCCTGACGCCCATAACTTGCTCTTCATCATTTACCGAAAAGCCCTGCGATCTCACTTCAGACAGATGGATTTTCAGTGCAGCAAGAGACTTGATCGTTCTCGATGTGAATAGGGCAAGCTCACGTCCTCCAAAAAGTTTCCTAAACTCTTCATCCGACAAAGTGGAAATTAAAGCTTTTCCCTGGGCGGTGCAGTGCAGATCCAGGTGTCGCCCGACCCACGCCCCTCCGCCAGCATCCTGAACCGACGTCACTTTACCGATAATGACTGCTTCCGCGCCTTTGAGCACCGAGACAGTAGCTGTAAGATTCAGTTTTGCTGATATCTGACGCAGGTGAGCTGTTACTAACGTGCCGAGGTTCAACTCAGCGGTGCTTGCGCTCGCTACATCGCTGAAGCGAAGTCCGAGTGAGTGACGTCCATTGCTCGCTCGCTGTACATAGCCCCGCGTAGCAAGCGTATAGATCAGGTAGTGGGTGGTACTCTTCGGCATATTTAGCTTTCGGCTTAGTTCTGATAGCGTGAAGCCACCCCGGGAACTCGCCAGGAGTTCAAACAGATTCATAGCCCGATCCACGGCAGGCAGCCTAAAGTGTGGACTCTCTCTGTGAGGCTCAAGTACCAGAGCGCTTGCATCGGCGGTATTTATTGCTGCACCCATAACCTTCATAATCTCCTCGTAATTTGAGCCAGAAGACTCTTCGTCAGCATGTTTAGCCCTGCTGCTGCGGCCCAAGCTCACTCATCTTCCTTGAAACGCTCTCCGCTATTTGTTTCGACTTGAGACGCAGAGACTTATTAGCGCTCATGTACTTGATACCCTAATTCTATGAGAAGCCGTACAAGCTCGCCGTGATACTTCATCTCAAGGGGCTGTACCGGAAGTTCCGGATCCCCTACTGGTGGCCCAATCAGGTTCAGTGTTGCCTTCATCACGCTGAACCAGTGAGGACCATGCCCCCGCCCGGAATAAGCTGAGAATTCGAGCCGCATCAACTCTGACAGCACACGCCATTGTTCACGTGCTGACGCAAGGTCGCCGTGGATGGCAATGGTTTCGTAGAATCGTCGTGCTGCTCGGGGGACGATACTCGGAATTCCTGAGATCCATCCGTGCGCCCCGTGGCAGAGTCCTTCGAAAGCAACTAAATCGATTCCGCAATAGACCCGCAATCCACCGCCAGATTGCTGGAGCAGCTGGCAAATGCGATCCGGCTCAGGGTTTGACATCTTTACCCCTGCAATCACGCCGTCGTGGAAGAGAGTTAGCAGTTGGTCCGTTTTCAGGTCCACACAAGTTAGTGGCACGTTGTGGTAGAAGACGATGGGAATATCGACAGCGTCAGCAATCATCCGATAGTGGTTCATCGTTTGTTCCGCTGTGGGCGCCATGTAGTAGGGAGGCACAATGAGTAGCGCGTCTGCTCCAGCGGCCGCGGCGTGCTTCGATAACTCGATCGTCGATCGTGTGCTGTAGTGGTGCGTACCCGCCCATACCGGGACCCGCCCATTATTGAGTTCCAGTATTTTGTCTAGGACGCGCTTGCGCTCTTCCAATTCGAGTACAGTAAACTCGCCAGAGCTGCCCAGCGGAGAAAGACCATTGGCCCCTTCATCGATCAGCCAGTCGACATGTGGTTTCAACCGTCCAATGTCGATCTTTCCGTCTCCTGAAAAGGGGGTGACGCAGGAGGCAACGATCCCTGCTGGCAAGGCGCCTTCAGACGAGCCCAGCGCAGAGGAGGACGTCTCCTGTGGGGTTACGATTGACATGGAATTTGCCTCGAGGCCAGTCGAAGATTCCAATCGGTTAGCGGAGTGCGCCAGGACGATTGGTACAATGGCCGAACCATAGCACCAGCCAAATTGAGCCGTCAAACAAATTCACCTCGGGTCTCTCATTCCGCATCTAGCCTTTCCAACTCGCCGAGATAATTGCTTCTTTCTGAAGGAGATACCGGAGTCACATCGGCGATCGATTCAGCGTTACAGACCATGGCTGAACCAAACGAAAGATTGCAAGAACGGCGCCAGTCACATTTTCGTTCAACATACCGAACGATATTGACACCCTCATTGTTGCTGGCGTTCTCTGTTAGCCATGACCCAGTGACCATGGGGTAGATGCGGCAGACGCTATCCGAAGTAAAGACGAGCAACCGGGTTCGCGCACGGGAAGTGGAGACAGTGATCCAGAGAATCGTAACCCTTTTGCTACTAGGAACAGTCGCTGGAATGCAGCTGGCGTGGTCTAAAGGCTGGGTCACTGCCTTTCATAATTCGAAGATTGAACCCGTACACGTTGTGGTGTTAAGCGACAGCACAGCCCATGTCGATCAGACGAATGGCGTCGGCTATGGACCCGATAAACGGCTGAACCTCTGGCCCAATCAGTTGCAGGTCGCACTCGCCGAGATCGCTCCGGGCGGATCGCATGGAACAGGTCTCCTCACGCTTGAAGCGAACGCAGGGCGCTATGATACTGATGTATGGCGTGTATCTGGTCCCTATGCCTACAACGCGCAGATCGGCCCTTTTCAGCCAGCCCGTGATGAAGGGGGCCACCTACCGGCAAATGGGAGCACTGTACGTCTGGCAACCCAGGAGGAAGCTACTCTCTCAAGGCAGCGCGGAGATGCTCTTTGGATCTACTGGGCCTCATGTCCCGACAGCAGTGCTTTCACCGTCGAAGTAGACAAAATCCCAAGTGGTCGCTTTGGTAACGACCGCTCACCTTCGTGCGTTGCCAAGCGTACTCGCGTTTTCAAAGGGCCATTGGGTGAGCACGCGGTTACCATCAAAGCAGGCGAGGGTAGCGCATATATCTACGCGGCTGAGTGGACAGTGGGAGATGCAGGCATTGCGGTAGATAACCTCGCGGTCGGAGGGGCGACAACAACGTTTTTTGATAGCTCAGCCAAGCTCGCTTACCTGCACACGGTGCCGAACATTGGCCTAGCAATTATAGCGCTCGGAATCAATGATTTTGCACACGCTGTACCGCTCACCACTTACCAATCGAATCTTTCCGCGATCGTCACCGATTTCCAAAAGAGCTCTCCCAATACGTCGATATTAATTGTCAGTCAATACTCTGTGCTCAGTGATGAGTTCCGTAATCCATTGGGACTGTCTCAATCTCAATACTGGAACGTGGCGCAGCAAATTGCCTCGAAGCGTAAGATTGGTTACCTGAGTCTCGGGGAGGTTTGGGGCTCGTTCTCCGCTGTAAACAAGCGGGGCTTGCTGACTCCGGACAGGGTTCACCCATCGGATAAGGGTGGAGCGCAGTTCTCTCTAGAGGTCCAACGTCTAATCGTTGACAAGCTCGCGTTGCGTCCTAATGGTCAACGATGAGCGGTTCGCGAGTTGCTAACGGCCGGCTGCTCGGAGATTAAGAACGAATCGATTCAATTCGATCCATACGGCTTTGAACACCATTCCGAGCTCTCCACAGTGAACCGTAGCTCTGGAGTTCGCTCTTGTAGTTCGCCGTATAGCGTGATCGGCTGAAAGCTTGGCCCAACTACTTCGACGAGTGTTCTTTCAGTTTGGGACGCACCCCGGCCGCTATCTGGTCAAAAACCGCCACAGACAATGCACATCCGCGCCCATGTGCATCCATTGCACGCCGCGCTTCGCCATAGCTACGCCATCCTGAGGATCCGGACCCAAACCGGCGCCTACACTTAGTCCAGCCGCCTTTGCCTTGCCTATGATCCTCTCCATCGCTCGATTACTCGCGGAGCATGTGTATCCCCGAGAACGCCCAGTGCCCCGGAGAGGTCGGCCGGATCCAGCACTATTCCGTTTAGTCCTTGGACAGCAACGATGTCATCGAGCGCCGCCAGCGCCTCTGCATTCTCTATTTGCACCGAGACATAGAGTTGCTGATTGGCTCGGCGGATGTAACGTGGTCCGCCGTGTCGTCCGTAATTCGAGGGCACACGAGGGCCAAAGCCGCGCCTGCCCAGCGGTGGATACCTGCAATCCTGCACTACCGCTTCGACTTCGCCGGCGTTCCGCACTTGAGGGATAATAATTCCCTCGGCCCCTGCGTCCAGCACCGGCTTGATAAATCTAGATCCACTGCCAACAACCTCGTACGAGGGCTGGTATCCCGCGTGAGCGAGCTGCAAGCAGATGCCCTGCCACAGTCTCGACTGTCATCCCAAAGTGCTCCATATCAATCCAAAAGAAATCCACGGAATCAGCGAGGCACTCAGTTACGAAAGGGAGATTGATGCGCCCAGAAGAACCGCTCCTGCTTGCATCGCACGCGAAACTTGAGAATGTCCCCAAAGCTTCGCGGTCTTTCGCCCAGAGGTTAGGAGACATACTCCTCCACATTCCGTTCAGGGGAGAGATGAAGAGGAGTGAGCGCCATAATCACTATCGCGCAGAAAAGGATAACGGACATTAATGATAGGCTGCGCCCGATACCCCAGGATGTCTTCATGTAACCGACAAAGAGAATTCCGAAGCTGCCGGCCATCGTGCCGGCAAAATTGTAAAGTCCGTAAGCTGTTGCCCATTTGTTGGGGGGCATTACACTGCTGAAGATCGGCATCGAGTTCACTTCCAGCATGCCTCGCGCAATGGAATATACAAGCAGGTCATAGGTTAGCTGCCGCTCGGAAACTATAAAGCCCACAACCAGCATTGCCGGGGCCATGAGACTGAGTGCCATGAGCTGAACCCAAATCCGGCCTCGGCCATTGCGCTTTGCCCAACCGCCGAGCTTCTGCTTGGGAACTGATTCCTCATTGGGAAGCCACGCCAGCAAAACCAGAAGCAGGATAAAGCCGGCTGCGCCTAAGAGGTAGAACCCGGCCCGCCATGAATAATGCTCTGCCATGAAGCCGCCATAGAGACCGCCTAAGCCCGCTCCTGCAGGTAAACCCGTGAGGGTCACTGCGTTTGCTAAGGAGCGGGTGGAATTGGAGTGGAACGCGGCGACGTGGGCCAGTGCTGCAGGAAGAAAAAGCGCCTCAGAGATACCGAGAAAAATACGCAGGGTGATCAGTTGGGTTTGGCTGTGAGCCAATCCAGTCGCGAAGGTGACAACACTGAAAACTATCAGGCTACACAAAATGACTGTTTTGCGATTGAATTGGTCTCCCAAATATTCTCCAATTGGAGAGCAGACGCCATAGGCCCATAAAAATACTGAACCAAGCATCGCCAGAGCTACGTTCGACACGTGCATCTGTCGCTGGAGCAGTGGGAAAATGGCGAAGATCGTCATGCGATCCATGTAGTTAAGACAGGCCACGATCCAGAGTAGTGCGACCACAAGCCATTTTTTATATCCACCGGACCTCATCGTCACTTCGTCTGGTCCATGTACAAGTTGCTCTTTCTCGTGAGCTAAGAACCATTGAGGCGGGTGGAATCTCCGGGAGCAAGCAGATGAGGATAGGAGAGAGTGACATAACTGCTTTATATAGCAAGCCTACGGTTTAGCTTGAAATCACATTTTCGCAAGCGTATTTCCATAAGCCATTACAATTGCTGCGAGAACCAGGAGGGCAAGTGCTGTGTACATTTGCCGGCGTGGTGTTCCTTCGACGCCCTTCCATTCGCCACTGATAAAGCCCACGCTCTGGTTGCCCAACATCTGTGCCCCCTGTTGAATTCCAAACCCGATTGAGGCGCCTAATGCACCGAGAAGCAGCATGCCCTGCCCCATGAGTGCCACTGCGGCAGACATACTTAGCCCCATGAGTATGGCCAGCGCAGCATCTGTCCAACATTCTGCAAGCACTCTCCACGATTTGTTCTTTGTCATTAGGTAAACAGGGTAAAGAATGTTGACCAGCGCACCCCCAATCAAGCTGATTGCCCAAACCGAGAAATTAGCAGGAATGTTGCTAGCACCTTGAGCTTTCATCGCTCGCACAATCGGGTCCTGACTGTAGACGAAAGAGAAGCTCAACCCGACGGACAGTATGCCCGCTATGATAACCATCACGAGGCCAATCCGGAAACTTCCTGACGATTTTGCCGAAGTTCTCAACACCCGGTCCCTGCCGAATCCAGCAAAGGCAACCAGCACGACGCTGACGATCATGATGGCCACACCTAATAAGATCGCGTGACCAGCAGGCGACCCTATACTCGGCGCCTCGCTAAAGAGCCCCGAACCTTTGATTAACAGCGGTATGGTCACTCCTAGCGAGAGGCCCAACCCTGTTAGAATACCTCCAGTAAGTGCGAAACCAATCCGGATGAAACAGAGGCCGCATAGGACATTAGCGACTCCCCACCCCAAAGAAAAGGCGTTTGCCTTCCAAAGCAACGAGGCATCAATACTGCGGTACGCTGCGATAGGGTCGGGACAGAAAGCCAGCGTTACCGCCCAGGGTAGGAGCACAAGCCCTGTCAGCATGCTGACGAACCACCAGTGTTCAAACTGGAACTTGCGCATGATCTTCATCGGCCATGCTCCAGCACCAACCAGTATCCCTGCGGTGGCTACTACCATGCATCCAATTAACGTTGACAAAAATGTCTCCCTTTCCACACCACGCTACATAGGGTTCCGTGACCGGTGGACGATCTATATTTGTTAAGAACAGAGTGAGATTCGTCTACTTTTCGTTCAATCTATTGAACATCAAATTGACGGCTAGCTAAACAGCGTTTGCCTGCGCGTTTATAGCGTGGCTTACCGATGAGTGCCTCGCGAGAACCCTACCCGCTATCTCCATAACTGGCTCGAGGTCCTGAAGCCCGATGCGTCTTCTGGCGCCCAGGCCAAGGCGCACCGGCATGATCTGATGACCAGCGCGGCCTCCGACGAGTTAGCCGCTTAAGAAGCCGGATCGGTGCCAGTATGTTCTAGTGGTCACGCGTCCGAAGTGGACGAGTGGCCGCTAGAGCCCTCGACCACACTGCACCAGCCGTGAGTTTTCACTCGACCGCTTCGGATTGCTACACATACAATTACACTCGCGATGCGAGTGACAGCCCAATTGATGAGGAAACTGAACGAAGCACTATTCGAGCGGCAAGTGAATGATGCAATTTCTTTGCTGAAGAACGTCGGCGCCGATCGCCTAAAGTTTGTGAGCGCTGAGCGACATCTTGGGCATTTTCTGTTGTGTCTGTCGCATTGCGTGGATCTCGGCTATCAGTCGATTGGATCGGTGCAGCATTTACTGAACCAGATCTCACCTCGCATCCGGTCGAGTATGGTGTTGCGGGATTTCCTGATGGTGAGGATGGCTGAGGCGTTCGTGGCTCTGGCTCATGAAGATTCGGACGAGGCGATTGAGTTACTTAGCTTCGTGCTGCGGGCTAAGCGGGAGTTGGGGAGTGAGGAGCTGACCGCGCTGGCGCACTTCTGGAAGGGACGGGCCCACCGGAAGAAGGGAGAGTACGAAAAAGCGTATGAGGACATCCTGTCAGCCCGGGAGATGGCGGAGCGTCTCCAGCTGCAGAAGTTCGCCGCGGCGATCCAGGTGCAGGAGGCATGGTGCGTGTTCCAGAGGGGCGAGCCGAAGGAGGCCTGGGCCCTGCTGGAGCGGGCGGAGCGGGAGCTCCGGACCACAGACGATGACCTGTCGTTAGGAAATATTCATTCCGCGCGTGGGCGCATCGTGCGGCGCACGGGCGAGTATGCGGATTCTCTGGCGCATTACCAGCGGGCGATTGAGGTGTTCCGCCGAGGGCATCCGGACCACAGAAGTCTCGCAAGAACGCTGGTGAATGCTGCGTATGTGAAACGGCTGCTGGCACTGTATTTGCGCAAGCGGTTGGATGAGAGAAGTGAAAGACGCGGCAGAGCACACGGAGCCGCGGCAAGCCGGCGTGCGGGTAGCGTGAGCGCGACGAGTGGTGGTGCGACGGAGAGTCTCCAGGCGCGTTATCTGAATATCTGCCATGAGGCCCTGGCCGACCTCGAAAATGCGGGACGAATTTATGCCTTGTACCAGCACCATGGCGGGGCGGGAGCGGTGCTGGTGAATGGCGGATATGTGCATCTAGATCTGGGAGACATCGAGCGCGCGGCGGCTGAAGGAGCAAACGCGTATGAGCTGGCGTGCAGCAAGCATGACCACATCTTGATGGCGCGTGCGCGCGTGCTGCAGGGGTATGCAGAGATTGCGCGCGTGGAGGAAGAGCTAGGCGAGGACGCGGATATCTCGGTGTATGCGCACCAAGCGCGGCGGTACGCAGAGGAAGCGGTGCAGCTGGCGCAGCGGACACAGAACCGGCGGCTGCTCGCGGGTGCCCTGATTGTTTGCGGCGTCGTGGCGGCGAGCAACTTCTTCGAAGAATGGGAGGAGGCACATCGGTATGAAGTGGAGGCGCGCGCGCTGCTGCGCGTTGATGACCGTGACCACCTGGGCGAAGAGCTGGCGAGCTTGAAATCAAAAATTGTGCGGTCGATTGGTATTGATGAAACGTTGCGCGCGTGGTCGCAAGGAATCGTGGGGCAGAAGACGTTTCAGCAGATCACCGAGGAGTTCGCGGAAGTGGTAATTCCGCAGGTTTGGTTGCGTGAAGGAAAAAAGGTATCGCGAGTGGCAGAGCGGCTGTCAGTCTCGCCTAAGAAGGTACGGCGCATTTTGAGGAACGCGGGGCTCCTGCTGGAAACGGGTAGCGGGGCGTAGCGCTACTGTATATCTTTACTTAGCGTTAACCTCGACGCGAGCCCAGCGATTGCTGCGGGGAAAAGGCGAATCATCGAGGAGCGGGCTTTGAAGAATTCGCAATTAGCTCTCTCGGAGACCTTCCATCGCGTGTTGAAAAATCTCGTCGACATAAGCTCGGGACAGAGGTCCAGTCCCATCTGTAATCGGTAATACATCGGTGCGTACAAAAGGTCGACGCTTCCTCTCAACGGCTCGGAGGCGGTTTCCGAGCATCCGTCATGAAGAATTGAGAGTCGATGAAACGGGTCGGCCTTTGAGCTACGGATCGCATTAGCGACGTACACCTCAACCGAATCAACTGTCATACAGAGGCGAGATCATCGTTCTCCTTCGAGTTTCCTTCTCGAACATCAGTGTTTATGAAGGGCTCGCTCACCCTCAGCGACGATAGCCGCTCCGGATAACCATGCCGGAAGCCTTAATCCTTCAAGCCATCGAGCCACATTGCTTAGATGTGACTCGCTCCCATAATTTCCCGCTGGAATCGCCAATCCGGGCGATGACCCTAGGCCTCCTTAGGAGATCACTCCTGTACGAGTAGGGTATTTGCCTGATTGCAATCGCTTTCGTGCCGGGTCACCATACTCAATCAAATTGGATGCGTGACACCTCATCGACCCCGTGGCCCTTCCGATGGTATGCCCGATGATCAACTGCATCTCACGCGTTCCAAATGTCAGCAGGAGAGGTGTGTCATGCAGAACAGAACGAACAAAGGTTTCTTCCAAACCTTGGCAATGTTGAGCAAATGTATCGCTTTGGCTGCTGTTCTTGGCATGGCCGAAACGAGCTGGTCCTCCACTATCACTCCATCAATGGGACAAACTATGAACACAGATCAGGCTGAGAATAATCCCGCATCGAGAGGCGTAATCACGGTTGACGGCGCTAAGTTGCACTATGTCATCGAAGGACACGGCGTCACCTGCCTGCTTATCGGATCCTCGATCATGTACCCGAGGACGTTCTCGCAAGAGCTGCGCAAGCATATCAAATTCGTGTTCCTTGACGGCCGGCACTTTGTACCGACAGAGGGTTCCTTCGATATCGAGAAGGTCACCCTGGATACATATGCCAGCGATATCGAGAAGGCGCGGAAAACCCTTGCTCTAGGCAAAGTTTTCATCATAGGACACTCCATACATGGCGATCTGGCTCTTGAATATGCCCGCAGATACCCGCAAAACGTCAAGGGTGTGATTGTCATCGCGTCCCCTCCGGTCGGTTTGGCCGAGGTAACCAAGGCCTCTCAAGCCTTTTGGGAAACTGATGCATCGACCGCTAGAAAGCAGCAATTGAAAATCAACTGGCAGAAGCAAGGAGGCCTTGAGTCGGTGAAGAACATGCCTGGAGGGCAGGGCTTCATTCGGACCTATGTTACCAACGGTCCCAAATACTGGTATGACGCGGCTTATGACTGCAGCTGGATTTGGGCCGGTATGGATCCCAATACCCCGATGACAGACCGTCTATTCTCACTATTTCAAAAGTACGACCTTGAGCAGGGTCCGGGAATGATCACGTCTCCGGTTTTCCTAGCGGTGGGACGGTACGACTATGTCGTCCCACACGCACTTTGGGACGACCAGAAGCAGAAGCTTTCCCACCTCTCCTATCACGTATTTCAGCACAGCGGCCACACGCCACAACTTGAAGAACCCGCCCTGTTCGATCGGACGCTGCTTGAATGGATCGGCACCATCCATTAGAGCCCTCGGAATTTCCGGCCGGCGATTGGCTGACATACCTATGCAGAGCTGACGGCAGCAAAGTTGTGCAGAGACCGGAGGTAAGTATGAACCGCGTGACTATTCCACTTCTGGAGGCTACTGGCATGCTAAAAACTACCTTTTCGCTCGAGACGTCACCTGCTCATACGAAGCGACTAGAACCACGTCCAATACTTCTGCGGGCGAGGTGGATATGTTCTGTGGTTGCGTTCTTCCTAATCGCCTTGCCAGTGGCATGGTCCCAAACTGCCTCCACTGGGGCAGTCGCTGGCACTGTGACTGATTCCTCCAAAGCGGTAATTCCAGGAGCACACATCCAGATCACTAGTGTGGCTACCGGTGAAGTCCGGTCGGTCACGTCTTCTGGCGCGGGAAATTACGGAGCGGCGCTCCTGGCGCCGGGAACATACCGGATTGAGGCGTCGAAGCCAGGCTTCCAAACCGCCGAAAATGACGGCGTCAAAGTTGTGGTCACGGAGACATCGACGCTCAATATACAAATGCTGGTGGGAAGCGAAGACCAGACGGTCACCGTACAGGCGGATACGGAGCTCTTGCAAACGGATTCGAGTGCCTTAGGCAGAGTTGCAGATGAACGAGTCGTCAGTAGTTTGCCGCTCGTCACCCGAAATTACACTCAGATCATCGGTCTTTCGCCCGGTGTTACGACGAATGTTACTAACGCGGGCAATTTGGGTCGGGGTAGCGGCGGAATTTCAACTGTTATCGGATCGTCCGCGACCGTCGTTCACGGGGAGCGGCCCTATGACAATAACTTCGAGATTAACGGGCAGAGCGCAACCGACTACCAGAGCTCGGATACGGAGAGCGGTGGTGTTGCGATACCAAACCCGGACACGATTCAGGAATTCAAGGTGCAAACCGGTCAATATGACGCCTCTTATGGCCCAGGTGCGGGAGCGGATGTAGACCTCATCACCAAGGCGGGTAGTAACAAGGTCCACGGAACGATCTTTGAATACCTACGCAATGACGTGTTCAACGCCAACGACTTCTTCTTCAACCAGGCGGGCCAGAAGAAGCCAGTGATGAAGCAGAATCAGTTCGGCTTCACCGTAGGTGGACCAGTGAAGAGGGATAAGCTGCTCTTATTTGGATCCTATCAAGGGACACGCCAGATAAACGGGTACTCGAACGTTGGGTTAGCAAAGTGCAGAGATGCGGCACACAGCCCGCCCTTCACCAACGATCGATCTGCTGCCGCGCTGGGCCGGCTCTTTGCCGGCCAGCGCGGGGTGCTGCAAGACTCTCTCGGGGGAGTCGGGCCCGCTATCTTGGCCGACGGTTCCAACATCAATTCAGTCGCATTAACGCTGCTTCAGGCCAAGCTGCCAAACGGCAGCTACGTAATTCCAACTCCTCAGGTAGTTGATTCGACCCAACCCTTCGCCAGTCAGGGCTTCTCGGCTTTTACTGAACCGTGTACATTCAACGAAGATCAGTACATGGCCAACGCGGATTATCTACAGAGCCCAAAAAGCAAGTTTTCGGCCCGGTATTTCTCCGCTTTCGGGAACACCACAGCTACGCTGCCTAGCGAGGGAAGCGGAAGCGTGCCTGGGTTCCCGCGGCTTCAGAACGATCAATTCGTGAATGCGTCGCTTAGCCATACCTATGTAATCAATTCGAACCTATTCAATGAGGCCAGCATCGGATACCACCGGATATTTGTAGCGAGCCACAATGTATCATCCTTCAATTACTCCGACCTTGGCGTGACTGCTGCCCCCACAGTCAACTCCTCGCCCTATATTGTTGTGAATGGATCGTACTCTCTAGGCGGCGGCATTCCTGAAACGGAAGTGAATAATGTTTTCAGCGTCGCTGATTCATTGTCTTATGTTCATGGCCGGCATGCGCTTCGCTTCGGGGGCACCCTCACGAGAATTCAGCTTGATATCGATTGGTCCTTCTTTGGAGAATCGTTGTTTCTGAGCTGGCCCGATCTATTGTTAGGCCTAGACGGGGCGCAGAACGGGACGCGGCTCTTTAGTAATGTCTTCGCATCGATTGACTATATCGGCAAACCTAATCGCGCTTTCCGCGGTTGGGAGGGCTCTCTTTACGCGCAGGACGACTACAAGCTCAATCCCCGCCTTACTCTCAATCTTGGACTTCGCTACGACAGACTGGGCGGCTACACCGATGCCCAAGGCAAGAACGCTAATTTTGATATCTCACGAGCCGACCCCAACCCGCCAAGCAGTGGTAGTTATGCCGGATTCGTAGTCTCAAATGCATTCGCTGGAACCTTGCCAGCTGGCGTAGTGAAGTCTAACACCGGCCTTGCGACCGATGGAAACAATCAGAACAACATCGGTCCGCGCATCGGCTATTCGTTCCAGGTGTACCCAAATTCGGACAAGCTGCTTTTACGTGGAGGCTACGGAATCTACTATTCACGGTTGACCGGCCAGGTATTCTTCGGCGAGGTCACCACTCTGCCATACGTTGCATTTCGTATTTCTCAGGGAGTGAACAATGCCGCTGCGACGCTACAAAGCCCCTTTCCCCAACCTATTCCCTTAGTAAACTCATTTCCTTCTTTTCCTGCCTATTCACCTTCCAGCACTCTCAGCGTTAACGGATTTAGCCCCAGCCTAAGACCAGGATTAACGCAGCAGTTTAGTCAGAACATACAGACTCAGATCGCGAAGGACCTTTTGTTGGAAGTTGGCTACGTCGGCACACGGGGAATCCACCTGCTCAATTCTCGGTCTGTCAACCAAGCAAATCTCGCGAGCGCCAGTAAGCCAATCCGTGGAGAAACAACCAATACAGTTGCCAACATTCAGCAACGAGTGCCAATCGAGGGCTGGGCGGCAAGTGGAATTTCTTACGGTGAGTCACGAGGTTATGTGTGGTACAACGGTCTGGAATCGAGCCTTACAAAGAGATTTGGAAATGGCCTTCAGTTCCTAGCTTCGTATACCTTTTCGAAGACTTTGGATTCGGATGGGGCAAACGTCGGTGTATCGTCCGGAGGCAATGGAGCCATAGGCAATCAGGATGTTTTCCGCGATCGCTATGGCCGGTCGGCATTCGATCGTACCCATCGATTCATTCTGAGTTATGTCTACGAGCTTCCGCCCTACGGATTCCATCAGAAGTTACTTGGGGATGTGCTGAACGGATGGTCTGTCGGGGGCGATACTACGGTTCAGTCTGGACAGGCGCTGACCGTCACGAACACGAATGCAAATAACGTATACGGCATTACTTCCGATAGAGCTCAAGCCGTTGCGGGGTGCGGCAATCCAGTACATTCGGGCTCGGTGACGAGCAAGGTTAACAGCTACTTCAATAAATCGTGCTTTACGACTCCTCCCGTAATTGGGGATGACGGTATCGGAACTGCTTTCGGCAATAGCGGAGTAGGGATTGCTAACGGCCCGAAGCAGAATAATTCGGATCTCGCGCTGATAAAAAAGACCTCTATGGGCTGGCTAACTGAGGGCGCAAACATTGAGTTCCGCACAGAATTTTTCAACATGTTCAATACTCCACAGTTTTCAAATCCCGATACATCCTACTCCGACTCCACATTTGGTCAAATTACTTCTACAGCCGTAAATCCACGCATCATTCAGTTTGCGTTGAAGGCGAACTTCTAGCTCGTCGGCTCTCAGCGCGAACCTCTATTCAGTGTGTGCTCTTCCGGCTGCTGAAGTCTGAGCTGTTTAGCTCGTCTGGCGCTCGTGCGACGGACTTCCGTCACAACTAATCAGGCCGAGCTTTGCAGAACGGGCTCGAGGTAAACTCGGGCCTGTCAATGGATCGTATCATTACCTCACATGTTGCTAAAGCATCCACTTCAGCTTCTCTGACCAACCTAGGACGCTCGTAACAGTCCTATGCTGATATATCCGCTCCGGCGCGAGTGGTGAGGCGCGCATCTCGACATCTGTCGTGACCATGTCAGCCTGTAAATGAGATCGCCGGCTGATCAACCCGAAGGCGAGTACCAGGAAGACTCGCATTTATGTGCCTGAGCCGGTTCATTGATCTATGTAATGGTCCCCACATCATGGGTTCAAACCGTCACCTCGATGATTCGAGTGGAGCGGGATATCTCGTCACCAACAAGACGCTCAGGAAATTCGAGCAGCCAGCCCACGAAAATTGCTGACAGGTGTCTCTCCCTCTTGGCATGTGAAGAGGGCCTTTGAAAGGACGATACGGTTGGAATTTCCTTCGAAGAGTATCTGCGCGTCTATTCTAACCGACCTCTATCCTCGTCGAAGAACCCGGCTGGTCAGCAGGTATGAGGTCCGCAATCATCACACGACGCTGGCAGAAGGCATCGAGGACTCGGTCTGCACCTGCAGCCTTAAATGTGCACAAGCGTGGTGTTCGCTAAGGTGAGTCGCGCGATCAGGCGACCACGCGACCTGTATCAATCGCGCAGCTGCCTTGTCTCCTGCTCGTTGATAGCGAAATCGTCAATCGCCACACCATACTGGCTCCGCGCCGATGCTACAGACACAATTCCATTCAGAACATCCTTCAGAACGAGGGCTGGCTCGCGGCGCAAGGGATCTCCATATCCGCCGCCGCATGGACTCACGGTGCTGACAATATCACCCGGTTTCAATGGAAGATTGCTGATCATAGATGGCAGCTCGCGTATCACGCCTTCGCGGCTCATCAGCCGTAAAGCACCCGTTGAGCCTGCAACGCCGCCAAATAATCCCGTTGGAGCGTGGCGATGCCCATCCCCTTCGATCGAAGCGCGTCCTTCACTCAGGACCATCATCTCCCGGATCGATCCCGCGCCGCCTCTCCAGTCGCCCGCGCCGCAACAGTCCTCGCGGGCTTCATAGCGGGTCACACGAAGCGGGTAGTGGGACTCAATGTCCTCAATGGGATTGTTACGGGTGTTCGCGTAGAGAGTGTCCACACAGTCCATGCCGTCTTTTCCGGATCGGCCACCATAGGAACCTTCCGTAATGTCCATATAGACCCAATAAGTCTCGTTCATGAGCCCGCTGTAGGCGATGACCTTAAGATTACCCACTCCGGCGCTGACCTGGTGCGGCGTTGCTTGCGACAGTGCCTGCATGACAGTATTGGCTACTATGTTGCCAGGGCAGAAGCGCGCAATTGTTGGGGCTGGGAATGTAGGATTGCAGATTGAGCCGAGTGGCGCGGTGATGCGCACCGGCCGTAGCAGACCCGAGTTTTGTGGAATGGGCTCGTGCGTCGCCGAGTCAAGCAGGATCGAACGCAGCACCAGGTGCACGGCGATCGATACCGTTCCCTCGAATGGCATGTTTATCGGCCGGTCGCTAATCTGTGGAGACGATCCGGTGAAGTCGATGGTGATCTCGCTACCTGCAATGGTGACCTCCACTGCAATCTTTAAGTCGCGTTTGGTTTCATCCGGGTCTTCTTCGAAACCATCTACGAATCCTTCTGCGTAGTAGACGCCATCGGGAACGGCGAGTATCGCAGCGCGCAGCAACTTCTCAGAGTAGTTCATCAGGTATTCGCTCGCGGCGAGCACCCGATCCAGCCCGTGATCCTCTACGAGTTCCTTGAATCGCTCTTCGCCGATCAGACATGCGGAGATCTGGGCCTCCATATCGCCGAGGACCATGTTCGCAGCGCGCACATTGTCGCGGACGAAATGCCAGAACTGGTTATTCAGCACACCACGTTCGTACACTTTGATGGCTTTGAACTGCAATCCCTCGGCATAGGCATCCACGGCATCAACGATGCCACAGCTACCCGGTGAAGAAGATCCAATGTCAAGGTGATGGGCCGTGGTCACGGAAAACCCGATCAGGTCTTTGTCCTTAAATACGGGGACACAGAAGGCCACATCTGGTCCGTGAGAAGCCCCGTAGTAGGGCGAGTTGTGCATGATGACGTCACCTGGAAAAAACCGCTCATGACGCTCTTCGAAGATGGTCTTGATTCCTCTGACGTAGCCCGGTATCGGCCCGAGCTGCAGCGGTGTACTGAAGGCCGACTCACAAAGCTGATGACAATCCGCATCGAGCAGCGCAGCGCCGAAGTCTTCGGATTCGCGGATGATGCTGGAATGCGACATACGCGTCAACTTGTGACCCATCTCGATCGCAATGTTCTCGAGCGCTCCCCAGATAATCTGCGCTGAAACAGGATCAATTGCAGAAATGGACATCGGATTTCCAATAACTGTAGACACGAACTCCCTTTCGCTATGACGATCCACCAAAATTAGACCCCAACCACATTCCTGGTAAGAAGAATATTATGATATTCGTCCACGGTTGCCGCCCATCCCGGAGCTATGACGGTGGTTGAATCTCTCTGTAAAAGGACTGCAGGTCCTTTAATCTCGGAACCTGCAGGAATGTCCGCTCTGCGGAAGAATTCCGTCTTCAGCTTGTGTACCGATCCATCATGGCGAAAGTAGGTATCTACACTCTTGATCCACGCATCCTGCAGGTTGCGACGGGTCTGATGATGGAATGATGCAGGCAGCCTCGGCATGGAACCGACTCCGGTTACTCGCAACGCCACCACCTCGACCGAGCTGTGCAGGAACGCGCGTCCGTACTCCGATGCGTGGCGCGCATGAAAATCACTCCCTATCTGATTCCAATTAACGACGGCGGAGCCCAGCGGCAATCGGAGCTCATAGCCCTGGCCCGCGTAGCGCAGGTCAGCTGAGCACAGAAAAGAGACCCGCTTTTCAGGAATTCCGTCCAGCATGAGTTGACGCCCGGCGCACTCCTTGAGATCCAGCAGATCGTTCGTCAGCTGTACATGGACATCTTGAGTGAGGAGCTTTAGCTGCGTCTTTGTGAATTCGTACTTGATGTCCGTGGTCAACAGTCCGAGTGCGGAGGTTATGCCTGGGAATACGGGGACAATCACCTGTGACATCTTGAGTGTGTTGGCCACATCGATTGCGGTCATCGGTCCTGCTCCTCCGAACGCAACGAGCGTGAACCTGCGTGGATCGAGGCCTTTCTGAACGGTGCGCGAGCGGATCGCATTCGCCATATTGCTCGCCAGGATTGTGCAGATACCTTCGGCTGCCTCATAGACATCGAGTTTGAGCTGCGCCGCCAGTTTCTCGACCGCCTGCATCGCCGCAGCGTATGAAATCTTCATCGCCCCGCCGAGGAAGTGGTCCTCATCAATGCGCCCGAGCACGATGTTCGCATCGGTCACGGTAGGTTCCGTGCCGCCCAAGCCATAAGCCGCAGGCCCGGGGAAAGACCCGGCGCTTCGGGGCCCAACCTTGAACGCGCCACCCGCGTCGACATAAGCGATGCTGCCTCCCCCCGCGCCAATAGTGTGTACATCGATCATCGGGGCCATAACCGGAAAACCTGCGATCGAGGTGTCACGAGGCGAGGCTTGCAGCACGCCATGCGCAGTTACAATCCCGATGTCGGCGCTCGTGCCGCCGACGTCGAACGTGACGAGCTTGTCACGATTCGCCTGACCGCCGACCCACTGCCCTCCCAGCACTCCGCCCGCAAGGCCAGAGACAAGCGCATAAACCGGTTTGTCTGCGATGGTGCGCGGAGTCGCGACGCCGCCATTGGAAGTCATGATGTGCATCTCTGCTTTTACGCCCGCCTGCTTCAGCTTTTTATCCAACGCTGAGATGAACGACTTTACCTCCGGTCCGATAAACGCGTTCATGCACGCCGTCGTGAATCGTTCGAACTCCCGGAATTGGGAAGACATCTCAGAAGAGGTCGTCACGAATATTTCGGGAGCCTCTGCTTCCACCATCCCGCGTACGCGGAGTTCATGCGAGGGATCGAGGTAGGAGAACAGGAAGCATACTGCGATCGCTTTCACGCCCTCCTCCTTGAGCTCGCGGATGGCAGTGAGCACTTCACATTCGTTCAGGGGAATCAGGACCTCACCCAAAGGAGGCAACAGTCGCTCTGAGACAACCTTCCTGTGCTGTCTTTCAACGAGCGGAGTCATCTGCCAGGGAATGTCCTGCATGATGGAGTAGTTTTGCGGACGCTGATGGCGACCTATATGAATGATGTCCCGGTAGCCGCGGGTGGTGATCATGCCGGTTAGGGCTCCGCGGTGTTCGAGCATGGCGTTGGTTGCAACAGTTGTACCGTGAAACAGATGGTCGATGCTCGCCAGAGGAATGCCTTCCCTGTTGCAAAGCTCCCGAATGCCAGCCACGACGCCTTCCGACGGATCAGGCGAGGTGCTTGGCACCTTGTGAATTGCGATCTTGTTGTTCGAGAGATCCGTAACGATCAAGTCTGTAAAAGTACCACCGACATCTACCCCAAGCATGATCATTGCGAGCTCACCCCATTCGGGGGCGCTGGATCTATTGCGTCTAGCGTGAGAATGGTGTGCAGCAACACACTAGCTCCGCGTGCGCAGTCTTCATAAGAAGTTAATTCATCGGGGGAGTGGCTGATACCACCTTTGCTGGGCACAAAGATCATGCCCATGGGAGCGATGCGCCCGAGGATCTGCGCATCATGCCCGGCGCCGCTATGCATGTTGATATAGGTGTAGCCCAGCGTTCGACACGCCTCCGCAACCGCGTCCTGCACGGATCGCGCGGCGGGAACAGGCTGCGCCAGAGGCTGGTCTGAAAATGTAATCTGGACGCCCGAGTGGACTTCCAATTCTGCGGCCGCAGCCTTGAGACTTTCCAGTGCGGTACGGATGCGCTCGCTTTGGAGATCCCGCAGCTCGACGATCAGCCGAACCTCGCCTGGTATGATATTTCGCGAGTTAGGAGACACAGAGAGCTGTCCAACGGTAGCTACCCTGCACATGTCCTTTTCACCGGCCAATCTTTGTACTTCAAGGATGAGCTGGGCCGCTGCGACGAGAGCGTCACGCCGGCCTCTCATCGAAGTTGTTCCTGCATGATTCGATGCTCCGCGTAGAGTGACATCCACGTGAAGGATTCCAGAGATGCCCTCTACTATGCCAATGGGTTTGCTGCTGCTCTCCAGATCGCCGCCTTGTTCTATGTGCAGCTCCACATAGGCGTGGACTCCCTTGTCCGGCAACGTGGGCCGATTGAGTCGCGAAGGATTGCCCCCGACCGAAGCGATAGCATCTCGCAGCGAACGGCCATTGGAGTCTGTGCGCGCCAGTTCCTCATCGGACAGACCTGCAACCATTCCGCGGCTCCCGGACAGTCCGGTATAGTTCTGTCCTTCTTCGTTTTCGAAGATCACGACCTGCAGCGGATGCTGGGTCTGGTGACCCATGCTATTGAGTACGTGAACACATTCAATGGCTGCCATGACACCCAGGACGCCGTCGAAACGTCCGCCATTTCGAACTGTGTCGATATGCGAGCCGAACAAGATAGGTTGTCGATCCGTAAGCCCTGGTCGCTCTCCCAGGATGTTGCCCGCGGCATCCACTCGCACGTCCAGAGTAGCATCGTGCATCATCTGCATTGCCAGCGCGCGACCCTGAATGTCCTCAGGACTGTAAGCGAGCCGCGTGGTCGCGACCGCAGCCATGCGCTCGATACTACACTTCAGACGCAAAGCGTCGATGTTTCCAACTTTCGGCAGTAACAGATTCGGCATGCCCTGATCCTGAGATACCGATAATATGGCGATGCGGGAGCTACTTCAATCCGGCTGATTCTCTAGGGGCCAATAAGGTGATTTCCGGATGGGCGTGGGGCTTCACCCTATGAATTCACTCTCCAGGCCGTGCAGTCTCATCGGAATGATCACGGACGAGACCGGATCGGTGATAGCGGAGACGACTATCACGCTAGAGCCGGTCAAGATCAGCCTAGCGCAGAAGTCGTTACCAGCTCTGCCATTTGCCTGTCGCGGAATCGCTGCGATCATCAGTTGGCATCGAAGCTGGCAGCCTTTCAGGTTGTCCGTGCTCGTTAGATTGGGTCCAAGGCGCTGATGTCAAGGTGAAGACGGCCCACGCCGCCGTTCAGGACATGCTACGGCCGAAAGTCGCGGACGCAAGGCATTCCCAGCGACTTATAGTTCTGAAGCTCGACGTCTAGTTAGTCCAGCATGTTGTTGCGCATTGCGTAGTGAACGAGGGCGACCACAGAATGTGCATTAAGTTTCCGCATGATATTCATTCTGTGCGCCTCCGCAGTCTTAACGCTGATGTCGAGCACCGTCGCAACTTCCTTGTTGCTCTTGCCCTCAGCGAGTAGATGCACTACTTCCTTCTCGCGAGGCGTGAGGCCCTGCCGTCTGTCTGGCAAGCGGGAGCTATCGCGGTTAGTCTCATGAAAGCGTTGAAGCACTACCTCAGTGATTTTGGAGGTGAAAAAAGTGTTCTGGTTCTGCACGGCTTCCACGGCGCTCATCAGCTCGCGCCCCTTGTCCGTCTTCAGCACATATCCTCGGGCCCCAGCGTCGAGCACCTCGCGAACGAGTTCTGGTGATTCGTGCATCGTCAGAATGATGACCTGCGTTTTTGGTACTGCCCTCAAAATCTGACGTGTGGCTTCGAGGCCGGTCAGGGTCGGCATGGTGATGTCCATAATGACAACGTCAGGCTTGAGAACAATCGTCATCTCGACGGCTTCCCGGCCGCCTGATGCTTCCCCACATACCACCCAGTGCGCATGGGATTCCAGCAACGAACGCAAGCCACACCGGACTACATCGTGATCGTCCGCAATAAGAATCCTTAGCTGTCCCATAGTGGTCAAGTTAGTAGTTGTATCACGCGAACTGTAGTTCCGTGAGGTCCCGATACAAGTTCGAGCTGTCCTTGAAGTTGATTGATTCGTTCGCGCATGCCGGCAATTCCCACACCCAATTTCGGCGGAATGGTCGCGCTCATATCAATCCCCGTACCCTGGTCGCTGACCTCGAGCACGACTCGTTTGACATCCGCTTCAATGTGGATCGACGCAACAGGACTTGAGGAATGTCTATGCACATTCGTCAGCGATTCCTGAACGATACGGAAGAGGGCGATCTCCAGCTGTCGCGGCAAACGCTCCATATCATCAGGCAACAGGAGCTCTACCCGGATACCACTCCGCTCCGAGAAACCTCTTGCGTACCAACGGACAGCAGAAAGCAAGCCCATCTCGTCCAAAAGAGGCGGATGCAGCAGATACGATATGGTGCGTAATTCCTTTGCACTACTCTCTGCGAGCTGAATGCTGTCGAAGATAATAGCTTGCACTTCGCTACTGCCGCTAACTGTCAGATCCTGTAAGCGTGTCAGATTGATGGTCAAGGCGAACATACTCTGCGCAGTAGTATCATGCAGCTCCCGCGCGATTCTCCTTCGCTCTTCGTCTTGGAGTTCGAGCAGCCTGGCCGAGATCTGGTGCAGCCTCTGCTCGGCTTCCTTCTTCTGAGACACATCATGGTAGATGGCAATGACACCCAGCAGGACGTCATCCACGACCACCGGAATGCCGTATATCTCCACTTGCACCAGGCTGCCGTCCTTGCGCTGGCGCTGAGTGGTCACGTAGACGCGCTCCTTGTTCAACACTCTGAGCCATATATCGATCGCCTCGGGTGCCATATCACGCATGGCGATCATCTTCTGCAGGTCACCGGTTTTCAGCTCCGTTTCGCTGTACAGAAAAAGCCTTTCGAAGGCATGATTGCAGAGCTGTACCTCGTGCTCCGCGTTCAGCAGAAGTGTCGCCACAGGGCTGTGTGCGATGAGCTCAGCGAGGTACGCAGAGGAATACTCCGTCGGAACCGAACATTCGCCTAAAAAATCGGCCATCATCCGACCTCGTCTGGTAGGCAGGTGAGAAGAGTAGTGACTTAGCTCGTGCGGAGAGTCTAGCAGGTATCCGACAAATAAGACCGGCGAACCGACTGCCTAGAACAGCAGGAATTACAGAAGTGAATCTGAGCGTTGCTCGCCACTCTGTGGTTTCGACGAGCGCGCAGAAAGGGGTCGCCTCAAGCAGTCCCACATGCAACACTCAGCTACGACTCGCTCCAGAGAACATCGGGTCCACCGGGTGTCACCGTGCTGACAAGCAACGTCACTGCGAAGTTGGCGCAAAGCGCAAGGAAGCCGGCATTTACACCAAAAAGAGGATCGCGATGCATGAGCAGGAGGATCGAGACGCTAGCCACACCCGTGAGCAGCCCCGCCGCTACACCCGTTGCGCTGGCGCGAGTCCAGAAGAGACCGAGAACGACTCCGGGGAAGAACTGCGAAACACCAGCATAACCGAGCAGAAGAAGGGCAACCAGCGTCGTTGAGCTATGCAGCGCGAGAAAGAAGCTTGTCAGGCTGAGAACGAGCACCATCACCTTCGCCAGCTTGGCGACCTGGCCATCCATCATGGACGGAGCGAAGAGCGGACGATAAACGTTTTTCGCAAATAGTGTCGACGCCGTAAGAATAATGATGGCGGCGGGAACCATGGCCGTGAGTGCCCCCGCGCCTCCGATCACTCCGAGAAACCATGCGGGAAAGGTCTTACGCGCGAGCATCAGGAGCGAGATATCGCCACTGCTGAGACCGGGAACGACGAGAAGCGCAGCGAAGCCGGCGATGAAGATGAAGACAAGGCTGATGGTATAGAGCGGCGTGACGATGGCATTGCGCCGAAGGATATGCCCGCTCTTTGCTGTGAATGCCGCGCCAAACGTGTGCGGCCACATATAAAATCCGCAGGCGCTCAAGAGCACGCTCGAGACGAACCAAGCATGGCCCATGTTGCGCGTAGCTCCGGGCATGGTGAGATGCGATGGATGTGTCTGTGCCAGTGTGCGGAATAACGGACCGATGCCGCCGAAGTAGCGGAATGGCACGAAAACGCCAATCGAAACAGCGGCAACGATCATAAGGAAATCTTTGAGCACGCTGACCCAGGCCACGGCGCGCATGCCTCCGAAGAAGACGAAAAGGGCAACAAGAGCGACAGCAATCAACATCGATGTTGCGCGCGGGATCTGGTCGAAGCTAGCCACTTGCACGATGATCCCCAAGCCGGTCAGCTGGATCTGCAGATAGGGAATGACGAACAGAACGCCAGCGACAGACACGACGAGCGCAAGATACTTGCTGCGGTAGCGCTTTTCGAAGAAGTCCGACTGCGTCTGCAGCCCATGCGTGCGGCCGAGCTCCCATATCGGCGGAAGGATGAAAAACGAGATCACATAGCCAAGAGTGATATAGGCCATGATGTAAAGTGCGGGGCCGCCACGCGAGTAGACCCAGCCGCTAGCTCCGAGAAAGGCGAACGTGGTATAGATCTCGCCCGCCATGAGCAACCACATGAAGAGCAGACCGAAGCTGCGGCCCGCGATCGACCACTCCTCGAGGTTCATCCTGCGACCCGCGCCGGCGCTAAAGCCTACGATGCTGCCGCACAGGACGATGCCGAAGATAACACTCATGGCGACGATGCTGGGCGTCATGCCGCGGGTTCTTCTTTCTCCTGCTCGGAGACTGCGCTCGGACGCCGGCGTTCCTCGACGTAGTTGGCTGCCGCCATGCAACCGCTGCTGATCACAATCCACGCAATGAGCCAGAACAGATTGAAGGGGAGGCCGAAGACCATCGGATAAACGCGGTCCCACAGCGGCACGGAGAAGCACATCCCGACAAACGGGATGAACCCGAGAGTGACTGCACCAGCGGACGGTCGTTGCATGAACCCCTTCGAGAGCGGCGACTATCCAGATTAGAGCATGACAGCCATCGCTCCAACTACCGCTCCTATCTCCGGCCTGATCTCGTATTACGAAACGAAGCCTTCCTCTTTCTAGCTCTAGAACTGTTTCTCTATCGGCGATCCTGCGAGGATCCTGGACACTATTTGCGCTCCTCATTCTCGTGCCGGACGTGGTATCTCTGGCGTTTGCTTTCCGGTTCAAAGCACTTGCCGCGGGCCTGTATAGCCTGGTTCATAACTATGCGATCCCGCTCGCTCCTGCCGTGGTGAGTTGGAAGGCACACACTGGCTGCGTGCGGAGCAGATGTCGCTGATCTGGCCGGCTCATATAAGTTTCGACAGAAGGATTGGCTTGGCTTAAGTTTCCTCAATCGTTCCGCTTCACTCATATTTAACGTTCAGCATCAACCGGAGAGGAACACGAGGCGGCTGCATGTGGTCTGCGGTGGTGAACATGCGTACTCACACGCTCACGACAGGCATGTGGGAGCGCGTGTCGCAATCAACCTCGTGATCAGGACACAAGCTTCTGCAAAACGACGTCTCCGGTAGCTTCATCTAGCGTCGAAAGCGTAAAGACTACCTGGTTACGGCTGGTTATTCCAGCAGCGCCGTTTCCTGGGCTGACCGAATGTGACACGCGTTGATTCCGCAGGATGGCTTCGCAAGAACGGTGACCTGCGCTTCAACTTCAACACTATCCAGCTGCCCGAGGCACTCGGCAGCCGCTGAGGGCGACGCTGGACGCCTGGAGGGTTCTAGGGCGGAAAGCCTCGCAGCCGACGAGGAGGGCCAGATTTTCTACCCCGTCACGGCTCAAGCAGGCAAGTGCGCTTGCATGAGCTCTCTTTGAGCGTTCGCGGTGCCCAATCTTCTATACCCGACGGTATGGCGAAAGTCGGGGTCACTCGTCAGAACAAGTAGTAGGACTGTATGGGTTTGTATCTACGCCACGTCGAAGATTTTAGGCTCCTGCAACAAGCATTCGCAACGCCTGGACGCACGTGTTGACTTGTGCAAGCACATAATTAGGGCACCGCCGCCACCGAAAGATGCGGGTGTTGGCAGCCATTGCCGAAGCGTTCTCGTCCGGCTGCTGAAGCGCGATCTGCTCTTCATCGCTAACACTTGCTCCCGCTCTTGGACGACCGCCGTCTGCTTATCATCGGGCGTGGGCGGCGCATCCGTCCGAAGGGCAAAAGGGTCTATCAGTTGGTTGCGCGTTGCGAACGCGGCACTAGTGCCAAAGGCCCCAATTATCCCCCAAGATCTCTCGATACTGGGAGCTAAATCACTCAATCAGTTGGCGTCCCCGACGGGATTCGAACCCGTGTTATCGCCGTGAAAGAGGGAAGCGATAACATCGCAGCACTTCGGAACCATTCGCATGAGTTATTGATACAAAGGGCTTTAAGGTCGATCTGGGGTCATCTCTTCTCGGTCTACTTCGGTGGGCTTTGGATGGGTTCGGGACGAAGTTAGTCCCGTGGGAGTCCCGTCGATTATGGCAGGCTCACCAAGTGTGTGCCCGAAGACAGCGTCCAATTTGCTAGCAGTGCCCAGCATGTATGTCGGGGAAAGGTGCGCATAACGCTGGGTCATGCGTGGCGTTTTGTGCCCCAAGAACTGCCCGACCGCGTACAGATCAGCTCCTTTCATCACGAGCCAGCTTGCAGCCGTGTGCCGTAGTGAATGGAAGCTGGCTTCTTCGATCCCGAGTGAAGCGAATAGCCGCTTGGCGTACACGGACAGCCGGGGACCATCGACGTTCGGCAGAACCTTGTCGCCTGGACCGCCCTCAGGATTTGATTGCAGTACCCGGGCAGCAAGGTCATTCAAGGGCAAAACGCGTAGAGAGCCGTTCTTTGTCTCGTGCAGGTAGACGCGCCTGCCCGCGAGATCAACGTCTCGCCAGCGCAGACCAAGAATCTCGCCGCGTCGCATTCCTGTAAACGCAGCAAGCGCGAGCGCAGCGCGTATCCATTCCGGCGCAGCCTCTAGAACCGCCCTGAGCTCCGTTGGCGAGAGACACCTAGTGCGCCCTTCGGGCAGCTTAGGCAGCTTCGCCCGCTCAGCCGGGTTGCTATGCAACAGCTCCCACTCGACAGCAAGGCGAAGCGCGTGTTTCAGGATGGCGATTTCCTTCTGGATGGTACCCGGGCGACGCTCTTCGCGCGCTCGCCGATGTACTCGGCAACCTCCGCCTTGCCAATATCCTTTAGCTTCGGCGGCAGACGCTCTTTCAGAGTCTCTAGCACACCAGCAAGGCGAGCAAAAGTACTCGCCGCGATGCGAGGTTTCTGGTGTCTACTAAACCGCGCTAGCAGGTCTGCTGTCGATGTCTCAGTGACGTGTCTCACGCCAAGAATCTTCTCTTGCTGCACTCGCGTCTTGAGCGCCTGCAATGCACTGACAGCTTGTGTGCGGGTGCTCCCCTGGACCCGGCACTTGCGACGCTTGCCGCTCGAATCGATGTAGCTTGCATACCAGCCCGGCGCGTCCGGCCGCTGGAAGACTCCGTCTCTACTTGGCTGTTTGGGCATGCTCCTCGTAAGTCCCCCTCTTCTTCCGAAGTGCGATCAAGCGCGCCAACTTCCTCTTTCCCGCCGGGGTCCGATCTTTCTTTAGCTCAGCAAAGTATGCTTCGCGCTGGCTCTTCGCGCGTAATTCCTTGGCTTTAGGAGTTGACTGGTACTGAGCGGTCCTACATTTGTTGTTCGCAAAACGATCTGTCTTCTTCTTGCGCGCGATCCACTTCCCGCAGCCGCAGGCGCACTCCACGACTAACCCTATCGTGGATTCCTCGACCATTTTCAGGATGCACAGCTTGAGGGCCAACTCTTCGCTTTCTCGGTATCGCACAAACTCCCATACCAATCTCTTCCCTTCCACGACGAGCGTCGGGATCATAGACATGCCCTCGCACTCCCGCACCCACTCCTCTTTAGAGGCGAGAGTGAAGCGGCCGTCCCTGCCTTCCGAGGCAACCTTTTGCGCGATACGGAAGAACTTAGTCGCGCGCTCCTTCTCTTCGGGCGAAATCCTTTCACTTTGCGGATCAAGCGATCCATTCAGCAAAGAGGCTATTGTTTTGAGCGGCCATCTCAGCCCCGGATACAGAAGCTGGCCCGGAAGGTCCACGTTAGTTCGCGGCTTGCGACTTCCCCGCCGCTTCTTGTTTTCTAGCTTACGCATTGTTAACTATCTCCGTTAGCAGGATCTCATGGACTTGAACAAAGCGCAAGAGCGAAGATGTGCTCGTAACGCTTTTAGCTACCGCTTGGGAGAACAACAAATGAAAGCAGTGAGTAAGACGATTCATTCAGCCACGCCCCGGCTTCTCGGAGTTGCGGAGGCGGCTAACCTAATCGGCCTTTCGCCTTGGACGCTGCGTTTATGGAGTTACCAGGGCAAGATACCTTCCCACAAAATAAGCACCAGGTTGCTATTCGATCGCAGCGACATCGAACAGCTCATCACGGCAAGCCGCCGCCCAGCTACCGAAGAGAGCCCAACCTGAGCGTCTCCCTTTCTTTCCATGCCCCCGAAAGGGCGGCCCGAGCTGAGAGCGAAGTCGTGCCCTCGAAAGGAAGAAGTCGATGCCTAGAAAAATGGTGAGCTGCTTAACTTTGATGGTGTTTTCCTTCGCTGGGCGCGCCGAAGTGAGATCACTCAGCTGCTCGCGGATAGGGCTATAAGGCGGTGTCCTGATGGCAGCTACAGGCATTTGAGGCCCGAAGCCCAGCGCGCGGTTCTCCCATCGCCAACCGCGCTGACCGCCAATGACGCGCTACGAGTCGCGGGCGTGCTTGACTGCAGCCTTCAGCAGCGGAATCGATTGGCTGGATTCGGCCTCGACGTTCGCCATCTGCAGAGATCACAGCAGCCTTCGAGCGCTGGGGATCCGCTCTTTCGATGACCACTCACGGGTCCGCCCCGATGCGGGCCTTTTCTATTGCCCGAAAGGAGATTTACTTTGAATTTCACGAAAACAGCACAGTTTGGACGGTGCTCGGTCTGCATTGAGCTACTTCAGCGCGAACGCAAAATTGCCGCGAGAGCCGCTGGTGCGAATCGCTTGAAGTGGGTACTCATATTTGCTGATCTTACCGCTGCGATCAGTCGAGATCGCCTCGCGCACGTTCAGGCGTGCGCGACCTGCCTGCCGAGCAGCCCGCAATGACCGCGGCTGCGGTCGCCAATCTGCTCAGCGCAAGTCGGACGGGCCCCAGCAAATGGATTGCGAAGTGCCCAGCGCACGATGACCGGAGCCCTTCGCTCTCCATCACGACCGGGCACGGTGAGCGCGTATTGATCCATTGCTTCTCTGGCTGCAGCACGATTGAAGTGCTTCGAGCTTTGAAGCTGTCAACGCGTGACCTCTTCGGTGACGGGCCACCACCAACGCAAGAGCAGCTAGAGAAGACCTCGCTAGAGCGGGCGGCAAGGGCTGTGCTTGAACGCCACGCCGTTGAGCTAGAACGTACTGCTGCCGACCGGCTTCGCGAAGCGCATTCCCTAGTGAATCGTTTGGGCGCTGAGTTGGCCCGAACACCGGACGATTCCCCTGAAGGCAGCGCGCTTACAAAACGCTTTCACGAGGCTTCTCTTGAACTTGGCAACGCCCAAGAGTTTTTCGCCCAAAGCTAAAGGCCCGTTGCGAGCGGGCCTCTGAAAGGAAATAACTTGGTCTCCAACGAGATTAACAGCTACGACCCATTTAACCAAGCACCTCTCCCGGTGAGCACCTTGGCCGAACTGGAGGCTATAACACAACCTAGCGGACCCGCAGCCTACCCTCACGACAAGCCATCATGGCCCGAGCCCTTGGGCGAAGCCGCTTTTCATGGTCCCGCTGGGGACTTCATTCGTTTAATTCGTTCTTCGTCAGAAGCTGACGAGGCAGCTTTACTCTTCGCGATGCTAGCTGGGATCGGCTCTATGATGGGTCGCCAGCGCTTCTTCAGGGTTGAGGATACGATCCACGCTCCCAACCTCTTTGCGGCGATCGTGGGAGATAGCGCGCGCGCAAGGAAAGGCACAGCAACTGACCGCGTCCTTCGCATGCTAGATCGAATAGATGCAAGCTTCACTCTCAGCAACAGAGTGGGAGGCATGAGTTCAGGCGAGGGCTTGATTAATGCTCTAAGAGATCCCCGCAGCGAAGCTGTCGAGGTCAAGGAGAGAGGTGCACCTCCAAGGATGGAGGTGCAGGTAGTTGATCAGGGCGTAAGTGACAAACGGCTGCTCATTTGCGAGTCAGAGTTCGCTCAAGCGTTGCAGGCGGCCAGCCGTGAAGGCAGCATCCTTTCCCCCATCCTACGGGATTGTTGGGACGGTAAGACATTGAGGGTTCTCTCACGCTCGAACAAGGATCGCGCTTCTGATCCACACGTAAGCATTATCGCGAACATCACGATTGAAGAGTTGCAGAGACTTCTCACTTCGAATGACAAGGGAAATGGCTTTGCAAACCGCTTCTTGTGGTGCTGCGCCAAACGTTCAAAGCTGCTTCCCCACGGAGGACCTCGGATCGACGAAGCGGCACTGGGGGAGCTAGCTCGCAGGATGCGCGCTGCCGTTGACTTTGCTCATTCTGCAGGCGAAATTGGATGGGCCAGGGAGGCTTACACGGCATGGGAGAAACTCTACGAGAGGCTGAGCGCTCCCGTCGGAGGTCTTTTCGGAACGCTTACAGCCCGAGCGGATGCTCAATGCCGACGCCTGGCACTCCTCTACGCTCTTCTCGACTGCTCTCATGAAATTCGAATAGAGCATCTCAGGGCGGCCGTCGAGGTTTGGAGCTATGCGGAAGACTCCGTAAGGCATATCTATGGCGACGCGACCGGCGACGAGTTGGCAGACAGCATTCTGAAACTTTTTGCTGGCGACACGGCTGGCCTGAGTATGACGGAAATCTCTTCATCCTTCGGCCGCAACCGTAGTTCGAAGGATTTGCGTAGAGCACTTGGCGTGCTTGAGGGTCGCGGACTAGTAACACAAACGCGTCTTGAGACCAAGGGAGCACCAGTCACGATCTGGGCAGCCGTTACGAAATTAACAAAAAGAACGAATTAAGCCCCGCCCCTATCACCCTTAATTCGTTATTTCGTCGGGGTGGTGCCCAGAACGCGCGTTGCCTTAGTTCGTTAAATTCGTTCTTCGTAGAGACAGGGGATGAAGAAATGCCGACCTCAGACCGTCGCGCCTGGCTACTGCAGACGCTTGAGCAAACACACACTGCTGGCCAGCAGCAATCGCCCGCCGGTATGGAGAAGCATGACCACGAAGCATGGGAAGCAGACGTAGATTTGTGGGCGAAAACTGACTGCGTGTTCCGGGATCGGCGATTTACTGGCATCGGTCACCTGCATCTCGCGTTTTCTGAATGGGCGGTCAAGAATCAGGGTGTTCCGTGTCGGAGGGATGTCTTCGAGGCTCTGCTGCTGGATCAGTGTTTCGAGACTGCTGATGGCTTGGTGTACGGTCTCACACTGAAAAGCGACTTGAAGCAGGAAGAGTATCTAGATAAGTAGTTCCTTCTTATTTAGATAGAACACATATATAAGGTGGTAAGAAAGTACTATATAGGCCGCCAGCCCCATCGGCTATCTGAACATGCGCCACGAATTAAACGAAATAACGAATTAAGGGCCGGACTTGAAGCGTGCCGGCCCTTCCCATCAACGCAGAACAACCCAAAGGAGACGTTTTGAAACCTCATGGCTCGGACGCCGTAAACTTTCCCGCCTACCGTGATCGGGTCAGCCGATGCGAGAAGGCAGTCGAATCTCTAAAAGCGAGAGTAAGTCTGGCCTCGGTGACCAATACGCCCTTGTCACCGGATGTTTCGTAAGTATGTGGCCTGAATGCACCACTACCGCTCACGATAGAACGATCAGCGTACCCCAAGGTGCCATCGTGCTCACGGGCTACGTGGACGTCTTCCGTGTTCGGCTTGAGTGTAGAGAAAGGATGGCAGTGGGCGATGTCGCCGACGCGTACCAGAGGCGATTGCAGCTTGGCTCAAATGAGCCGTTCCCCTGCCCTACGGGTTATTGGTGGTGAGACGTTCGTGATGCTTGACGGACGACACCAGTGGGTCGCAAGCGTGATGCTCGGCAAGACGCACATGCTGGTGTCATGGCTGGAGCCGGAGCCGAAGGATAGTGCCCCATTGGATGCCTTGCACTCGAGGGGTCGCTCTCAGGTCAAATGTGTGCGACTGCAAGGGTATCTGTCGAAGCCCCATAAGCACCCCCGGGGCGGGTCGGTTTTCTACGAAAGCACCCCTCGCAGACCGCCTGTTAGGGCCAAACACATACAAGCGCTATTGCACTTTTGAGGTCAAAACTGATGCGAGGACGGAAACCAAAACCGACTGCCTTGAAGAAGCTTCAAGGAAACCCGGGCGGACGACGCCTGAACGAATCGGAGCCACAGTTCAGCGAAGGCATCGTTTGTCCGGAATGGTTGACCGCAGAGGCAAAGGCGGAGTGGGCGCGAATGGTGTCCGAGTTGGACGCCTCAGGAATGCTCCAGTCGGTCGATGCAGCGTCCCTGGCCGGATACTGCCAGTCGTTCGCCCGATGGAGGTCTGCTGAACAGCTTATAGATCGAGAGGGGCAGACGCTTACCGAAACGATTCACAACCGAAGCGGATTGGCTGTAGGGCAACGCGTGAGGAGACACCCAGCGACGATCATCGCCAAGGACGAGAAAGCAGCAATGCAAAAGTTTGCCGCGCTCTTTGGGTTCGATCCGTCCTCTCGTTCACGCATCTTCGTTACACCGCGAAAGAAGAAAAGTGAACTGGACGCCATTCTCGATGGAGATAGCGAATCATCGGATTTCTCGGTCAACTGAGGTGCGGTCGTCTGACGCTGCCCCATTGGCTTTGAAGAGCGAATGAATTAAGGGGCCGGAGTTCGGATGGAAGAAACGCGCTGGCCTTCACGATCAACGCAGAACAACCACAAAGGAGACGTTTTGAAGATCATCGCAAGAAGCGTAAAGAACCCGGGACGGGACGCTCAGCTGCGAAAATTGCAGTTATCGGCGCTAGCTATCAGCTCCCACCTAATGAATGACGTGGAGAACGCTCGCCGTATCGCTAGGCTCGCTTCCGAGGGGCAGCAGAAGCAGAAAAAGCAGGCTAGCGCGCTTATTGCCACGATCCACGGCGAACGCAATCCGCGCGCAATTGCGGAAGCGCGTCTCCGCGAGCGCCGCCGCCTATCCGCCCTGTCTCATGAGATCAAACAGGAACTGCGCACCCGCTAGGGAGAGGAAACGACATGGAAAAGGAAGATTTGATGGACGTAAGAGTTGCCGCCCAGGAGGTGAAATTGATTCTCCTCGGATTTCTGATGGATGTAACAAATCACGCACGCTTTTTGCGTAGCGAAGAGGATGGCGCGAAATCGCTCACGAAGCGGCTTAGCGTCGCCACGGAAGCCTTGAAACTGCGCGTTCGAGAATTCTCTGACGCGAACACAAATCAAGCTGTGATCGCAGCCGCCGTAGTCGAGCTGAAGGCGCGAATAGATGACCTGCGCACGCTAGACTCGCGCCTCGCTTGGCAGGCCGGAAACGTCACCGGGGCCTGCGACGCGTTCTTGAATTTCCTGGCAACGCCAATGCGCAAGCGACCTCTCGAAGCGCAGGAGCCCGAACCTCCGAACGTCGAGCGTATTCCGATCTTGAATGGACTGGACGAGTTGCTTGACCGAATGGCGACTTTGGGAAATCAGGCTGAGGGCGGAGTCGAAGAACGTCGTCCTGTGATCGCTGCAGTCAATGCTTTGCGCCGTGAGATAGCTTCATGCATGGCCAAACCGTTAGACGCCCAAAAGACCATCGAGACACTCCGCAACATCCAGCGAGGCGTCCAGCAACTTGCGAACCTGCGAAGCCAGCTGACCGGCGAGGCTGGGCTTTATGCAGCGCTCCATGGGAGCAATCAATGAGCAGATCGAGAAGACGATTCGCCTGCTGGATCGCGATGTAGCGCGGCCAGTTCGAGAATTGATTCCGGCTAAAACGAAGCGCGCAAGTTAGAAGGGCCATTCGCCTCCTCGGCACACGCCGGGGCTTTTCTATGTCCGTCACCTGAAAGGTCTCCCCTATGCGTAACTCGATCTTGACTCTTTTGCTGACGCTCTGTGCGGCCTCTGCGCACGGGCAGGTAACTATCTTTGGCGAGCCTTTCAATGGCGGTTCCTCGTCTACCAATGCCACCTCAATCCAGGGAACGCCTGCATCCTCAACTCAACCGCTCTTCGGGCAGCCTCTAGCCTCTGATGGAACCCAGTACGCTCCTTCATTCGGTAGTCCCGCACTGTTTTATTCTGGCGTCAACTTCTTCGGCGATTCGATTACTTGCGGGTTTAGCGCCAACAATTACAGTGGCGATCCATCCAGTCCGTCAGACACGACCCACGCCAATAATGGATACGCCTATCTGCTGGCTCCGGAGCTGGGCGGAGCGGCTCGCAACTACTGCAAATCAGGAGATCAGCAGCGGACTTGATCGAGAAAGTTATAGCGAACACAGATCCCGATTACACGCAGCAGCCCACGGCAACCATTCTTGTCGGCACGAACGATGCGGACTTTTGCAGAGCATCTATCGGTTGCCAGAACAATTACAAATACAGTCTTCAGGCTAGCTTGGGATGGCTTACCGTTCCGAAAGCAAACAAGTTTGTTGCCAGCACCTTCACCCAAACAGGAACATGGACCCCGAATGAATCCGTTGGCGGTGGGACTTCGCTTTATACAAACGTGAATGGCTCAACTCTCTCTCACTCAATCCAGACGAACGGCGGGGCACTTCAGGTAAGCTGGGGCGCTTCAGACACTGCCGGTGGCTCTGCAACCGTGAGCATCGACGGCACGGTGGTCGACACCCTCACGTCCGGGGGATTTAACGGACAGACGATCGCTACTCGCAACGGAACGCCCGCACTTTTTTCTGAAGACATACCCCGTCGCGGCTGGCACTCACGCTGTTGTGGTTACAACTACCACAACCAACTATTTTGAGTTTGGCTGGATAGGGACTGCTCCGCGCTCGTCTGTTACTGGGCCTCCTCGCGTCTTTCTGGGAGGCGTTCTAAAACAGCAAGATGACAATGTGGCTGCAACGACTGCGGCGTATGACGCAATGGCCTTGAGTGTTGGCGCCGCATTTAAAGCGGATGGGCTCTACGTATCACTCGTCCCAGTTCGTTCGTACGTTAATAGCACGACGGATATGGCAAACCAGTATCACCCGAACGATGTGGGGTATCAGCACCTTCGAGATGCATTTAATACTGCGATTCAACCGATTGCGAGCGTGACGGCAGCAGCGGCTGCTGCTCCAGGTGGAAATCTGATTCTTAACCCAGCACCGGCGAGCTCACGGACTACCTGAACCTGAACCCGAATAATAACGCGAAATATAGGGTAAATGGCTTCAACTCTGGGCTGTTGCTCTATTCCAACCAAAACTATTTTAATGGCTTGCACTTGGGGGATTACAACCAAGGCTCAGGTGGTTTGAACTACTCGACTGAACTGTTCGCCCCGAACACGGGAGAAATTTCATTCGGCTTTGTCCCGACCACTCCGCCTACTGATCAAACGGCCATTCAACGCATTTACCGGTTTAATCCAGCAGGGGCTAGCTTTTTTGCACCACTCACAGTCAGTGGCTCGGTCGATGCTGTGGCAACGCTTGCCTCTACAAACACCAACGCGCTGCAATTTCGCGATGTGGAAGGCGTAAGTGAGAAGGTGGCTTATCTTCTCTCGGCGGGGACCGGAACAGATTCCCGCATTTACAAGACCGAGGATGGCGGGGAGTCATGGTCTGTGCAATTCCAGAATGAAGACCCGAATGCGTTCTATGACTGCTTCGCATTTTGGACTCCGACACGTGGCCTAGCAACGAGCGATTCGGTCAACGGCCGTTTTCCGGTTATCCGCACAAGAGACGGCGAGAACTGGCAGGACATTGGGGATCACTTGCCGGCTGCTCTGCCGGGAGAGGCTTCGTTCGCCGCAAGCGGAACCTGCGTGGCGACGGCAGGAGAGAGGCGCGCGTGGATCGGCACAGGCGGCTCAGCAAACGCCAGAATTCTCGCGACCACGGATGGCGGTAACACGTGGGAGGCGTATGGCGTACCCATCATCCAGGGAACGGCTACTTCCGGCGTTATTAGTGTGGCCTTTCGCGACGCGCTGCATGGCATCCTGGGTGGAGGTGAGCTGGCCGCCCCCACGGCATTCGCGGATACAGTGGCGCGTACGAGCGATGGGGGAAAGACCTGGCGCTTGAGAAGCCGTACCCCGTTTCCAGGAGCAATCTACGGCTTGAGCTATGTACATCAACCCCCCAAGCGCGGCGATGATGATGGCGTTGAACAAGCGCAAGAATCAAGTTGGAGAGAGCGCGAACCCGAGAACCGCGCAGTGGTGGTGACAGGGCCGAGCGGCGCGGCATGGTCCGACAACGAAGGAGACACGTGGAGCAGTCTGCCCGGTGTTGCAAACTACTGGGCGGTGGCATTCGCAGGCCCGGAAGCCGGTTGGCTGGTAGGCACTGAAGGGCGGATTCTGAAAGTGAGCTTCTAGATCGAACGTTGAGCTAGCCTGCATGGCTATTATGGGCTAGGCGATTGATTCGATGCAGCTCTCGTGGTCGTTACGCACGTTGCCACCTTCCAGGCCGCCTTCTCGCTCCCGCGACGATCTCGAATCCGTCGTTGTTGGGTCTCACTGTGATGGGCTGGATGAGGCCGTGCTGCCGAATGCTTTCCGCAAGTTCATGCAACTTGGCTGTAATCCAGGCAGTAAATTCAATACCTTGAACGCCTTGACAACCGCTTGCCGGCCCTCTACAAAGATTCCAGATTTGAACAGGCTGCTCTACGTCACGGTCCAATAGCAGCGCCTCAGCGGACTATTCCCTGTGATTCTTCACCGTCGTCAACTGTTCACTATCACTCTTGAGGGTGCCCCAATGAAGATGCAAAAACTCATCCGGCTTTTTCTCCTCACAACTCCACTGTTCGTCGCCTGTGGAACGCACCCGCCTTCAGCGTATGCCGCGACGCCAGGGCCTGGGGCCGACTTCACGGTAAGCACTCTCACTACCGCGATCGGGGCTGGCACACCCTCGAGTGCCATCACGCTCTATGTCACCAACGGTCCTACAACCAGCAGCACAACTTTTACGCTGTCCGATGGAGGAGCCGGCGGCGTGTTCTATCCGACCTCGCCGATCACCTTTCCCTCGGGCGCCGACTGGACGCAATTTGTGTACACTCCTCCGTCGACCGCAACTGGAACCGTAACTCTCACGGCCACCGCATCCGGCGGAATCGCAACCGCGCATTCGATATCTCTTCCGATCGGAACGAGCACGGTGTTTGCAAACGATACGCTACCCGGAGCTTCCGGGGCCACGTTGCTTGGAACAACCCCAGCTATCGGGGCACCGTGGCAGAACACTTATCTTCCCACTTACATCGATGCATCCCTAGCCTCGGACGGTGCCGGCCACGTCTATCAGGCCACCACAGCTAGCGAAGCATGGTATTTCATCCCCACCGTTCCGGTGACACCGGATCATGACCAGACTTTACAAATTCGCGGTTTTGATGGATCCCATAACTATCTCGCTTTGATCGCCAACTCCCAGGGACTTAGCGATAACCTAAATGGCTATCTCTTAGGGACGAGCAATAATAGCTACTTTATGAATTACGCGATCAGCAACGCGGACAATGGCGCCCTCGTTGGCGGTGCACCAGGCAATCCATCTGTTCCGACTCAAGGTGGAACGGCAACCGTGCAGCTTTCTGTCCGGTCGATCAACGGAGCGCAGGTACTGTTTGCATACGCCCAGGGTCAATTACTGGGTGGGTTTCCGCATGTAGATAACAGGCTTTCAGCGGGATATATCGGTATTGCGTCGGCGCAAGCGTTGAATAGCCCAACTTCAGGTTATCTTGCGGGCGCAATTACTGGACGCAATACCGACTGGAGGGCGGCCCCGGTTGGTGGACATTTTTACTACATTTCTGCCACAGGAAACGATAGCCTCGATGGACATTCTCCGGCAACGGCATGGAAGTCTCTGGCCAAAGTGAACAGCACGACGTTTGTCCCCGGGGATACGCTCAGTTTCAACGGTGGCGATACCTTCATCGGCACGCTGCAAAACGACACCCTTGCCGGGAGTCCGACTGCATACGTGACGATCACATCTTACGGTACAGGCGTGGCAACGATCAACGCGGGAAACGGCCGCGGACTCGTCATCACGAATCCCCAGTATTTGAACATCAACGACCTTAAGTTAGTGGGTTCTGGATGGACAGGATCCGGGGTGAATCTGGTACCCAATAATGGAGAAACTGGCATACTCCTGTACGTTGGTCAAACCACGGGCCCCAGGATGCAGAATATAACTGTTAGCAATACCGAGGTGACTGGATTCACCGTCGGCATCAACTTCTCTACCGGTTCAACGGGCGCTGTCGGGTTTCAAAACGTCGTCGCGTACAACAACTATGTGCATGACAATGTGCAGCTCGGAATCAACCTGCAAAGCACCCTCGCCAACCAGCAGGGGCCTGTTGACCAGAACTATAACGTCTACTTCGGTTACAACCGGGTTACTAACAATCCGGGAGATCCAAACAGTGGCTCGGGTGGAGTTCATGGCACGGCAAAGACGGAAGCCGGCGGGATGCAGATCGGCGGCACCACGGGAGCTACCATCGAGCACAATTACATTGCCGACATCGCTGGATTTGGAGGGCTCAATACGGGCCTGACCCTGGGTGGATCGACCGCGATTGTGGTAACGAACTCCAGGAGCTTCCGTATCTCTCAAAATGAGGTTGCCCGTACTAAGTGCAGCACCAACGTTGATGGGTCAGCAATCGATGCCGATCAGGATACGCAGGATGGAGACATCTTCGGTAACCTGACTTACTACAATGTCGGGCCATCCGTTCAGATAGGCTCCTATGGCGGAAAAACGACCAGTAATATACGTGTCCATCACAACATAAGCTTCAATGATGTACGCGGAAACAACGCGCGCAACGTTTCAGAACAGGGCGCTTTGCGGCTGTGGGGTTCCACCGATTCCATCAAGGTATTCAACAACACGAGTTATATGGATCTGACGTCTATTGCCGGGGGCAGCCATCCAAGTTGTTTTAGTTTCGAAATCGGACCAAACACAAACGCCGAATTTATGAACAACATTTGCAAGAGCACCGTTAGCCCCGCATTTTGGGCCAACCAGACGATTAACCCCACCCATCTGGGAGCGAACATGGTGGCCCTGGGGAATGTTTACGACCTGGGCAGTACCCCGATTTCCAATGATGACGGAACTTCCTACCGTTACATTTCCTCGCTCTCTGACTGGCAGGCGGCAGGCTACGAGTCTCTCAGCGGTGTGCATTACGGAGTGGCAGGGGATGCAGGATTGCTCAGCATTGGAAGTTTCTCTCCACCAACAAATGGCTTCATCCCGAGCGGCACACCCATAACCAGAGTGACAAACCTCGATCTTACCTCCTCCTCAATTTCGATCGGTGAAGGAACCGATCCATCACTTGCGCCTGCGCCTCTTGATCTGGGCCCCGTAAGCTTCCACGGAACGACTCCTCGACCAGGATCATCAGTTGACGCAGGCGCGGCTCCGTACATACATTAAGTAAGCTGGCTCACGGCCGTTTGCCACGACACCTACAGGGAATAGCAAGGACATGCTTGCCTAACTCAGGTTGATCTGACCTGGGTTGGGCAAGTTATTTTGCCATACAAGGGGAGATCCGGGAGGAGTCCCCTCGCCCTCTTCGAAGCTATGCTTCAGCGTGAATGTAAGAATCGTCTGGTGCCCAGTGGATCGCCTTAGAGATCTTCATCCAGTGGGTTACCCCTTCGATATCCGATTCGCAAATGGAATCGAACCATAATGGTTCTTCTTCACCCACGATCGTGATGTAAAGCGCCAAGTGTATGCGTCCCTCAGCAATGACGAGTAAGTCATATAAGAGATCCTCCTCCGGAACACGTTCACTCACCTTTATAAACCCGAACTCTTCGTACGATTTGCTGATAGCCGTAAGAGCTTCTGTTAAGGTTGCGTGCTCATCGTATGCGTGGGCGACGTTCATCATCGTTTCAGCCATGTGACCTCCTGGTTAAGTTGCGTGGTTTCGGTTTTCGCGGGGGTGTTAAGTTCCCGCCGGATTACTCCTTCCTTCGTCGATTAGAGACTAGGGTTTCTCGGCCATCGCCATCGAGAGCCTTCCTGCCATGTAGCAGTAACCACCGAATTCTCGAACCAGCATCTCGCCTGAGATCATCTGCTCAAGCATTTGGTGAAATTCCGGTGATGCACCTATGTCAACCATCAGAGTGATGAGCTGATCCTGGTAGGAAGACCGAATAAGTGAGCGCGCCATCTGTAGGGCAAGATTTTCTGGAAGGTCTGGTAATACATCGACGACTTCATCGTCCGTGATCTCGATACCAACAGAACACGAGTCCATTGTGGTCATCTTTTGTGAAGCGTGGTTTTCTATCTGCTGCAAGGATCCAGCCGTCGCCTTCCGGTGCTTTCACCTTAGGTGTTTTACGGTTTGGCCGTGTAGCTCCCGCAAGAAGTGCAGATGACGTTATGCCAGATGTGGACATGGGTAGTTCTCCTGAATTCAAAGTTGATCTTCCGAAGGGTTTTGGATGAGGTGTCTCAGCCGCGGCGGAGCGATGAAGGAACGACTGGCACCAAAAAGAAGCGGAGCACTTCTGGCGCGATCTCCCCATTCTGATGAGCGATCGTTCGCAACTGGAAGGGGACAATGCCGATACGAGCCGCGAGCTCTGCTTCCGGCATGTCGGTGAGAACGAGTCGGAGGAGCGTGCGAACTTCTGATGCGCTCAGCGAAACGCAATTAGGATCGCCAGCGGCAACGTGCGGCGGGGCATGCCGGCTGGCGTACTGCAGAGATGCGGTCGCGTCATGTGTGGTTGATTTGAGGGAAAAAGGGCGTGCTGCTACGGTGAGTGTAGCCATTGGGCCTCCAGTAAGGCTCTTTGGTTAGCGGCTCGTGGGTGTTCAAGCACCTGCGGGTCGCGTTTCGCTGATTACAGGCTCTTCAACCTGCGCTTAATCTCTTCCTGCCGAACTCGATGTCGTGCAATTTACGCAGCGCTACTCGCATGACCTGCGTTGCACCGAGTCCCAGCTTCTTTTGCAGCTGCGAGATGATCTCCCGATCTGCCTCGGTGAATCGAAATGAAGAGGGTTTGTCGGGCCGATCCATAGGTTTGAAGGTATAGCCATATGCGCTACCTGTCAACGCCAAACCTCTAGGAACATTAAAGAGCACGCTGCTGAGCGAAATCGCAGCAAGGGTTGCTATAACGCGCTTGCTGCGCTCCTCAAGCACGCGCTTTTAAGTCCCGTCAGAGTCCCGAACTTTTCCGCATTACGCGGTCATCAGGTTAAGTTGTTGATGCGATTGGCGTCCCCGACGGGATTCGAACCCGTGTCATCGCCGTGAAAGGGCGGTGTCCTAGGCCGGGCTAGACGACGGGGACGTAGTAGTTTCTCCACCAAAGCAGGAGAGGAACCGGCAAGCGGGAGCTCGCACCCTATGACTCTACCAAGGGCATTCCCGGGTGTCAAAGCACCATGTTAGTCCCGCGGAGCATGCAACGCCATCCTCCACAAAGCCCAGCAGAGCACTGGTTATAAGCTCTGTGCATGCGGCGGTTTAAATACCTCGACACGCTCACCATCGTCTTTGTAGTCGTGCTGCTGATCTCAAACCTGGTCGGACCGAAGATCTGTCAGGTGGGCCCACTCAAGTTGAGTGGCGCACAGCTGCTCTTTCCCATCACCTATATCTTCGGCGACATCTTTACGGAGGTATACGGTTATGCTGCATCGCGCCGCGCGATCTGGCTGGGCTTCCTGGCGATGGGCCTGCTCTCCCTCTTCGGGTGGATTGCGGTCGCGTTGCCGCCGGCTCCGGACTGGCATAATCAGCAGGCCTTTGCCATCGTCTTCGGCCTGGTGCCGCGCTTTGCGGTTGCCAGTCTAGTAGCGTACTGGGCGGGCGAGTTCACCAACTCCTATACCATGGCCAAACTCAAGTTGCTCACCGGCGGCCGCTGGCTGTGGACGCGCACCGTAGGTTCCACGCTGACCGGACAGGCAGTGGATACGACGCTGGTGATCCTGATTGCGTTCTGGGGCTCGCCGCGCGCTCTAATCCTGACCGTGATCGCGTCATCCTACATTTCAAAGGTGGTTTACGAGGTACTCGCAACACCTCTGACGTACCTCGTGGTGTATGGATTGAAACGCTCAGAGCACGTAGATATCTTTGATGAGCATGCGGATTTCAACCCGTTCCGCTTTCGCGCACGTGAGACCCAACCGAGAACTGAGAACTGACTGACCCAATAAATAAGGCTTTAATCTTCGCGGGAAAAGTTTCGCCCCCACTATGGTTTACCTGCAGGCTGGAGGCCGCGATCACTCGCGGCCTTCCATTCGGGCGCCTTTACTTTGCGGCCTTTTTCGCCTCTTCCTCTACTGCCTTCCACTCATCGTTGCTCAACTTCACTCCCGCCGCAGCCGTATTCTCCTCCAGGTGCTTCACGGAAGAGGTGCCAGGGATGGGCAGGATGACCGGCGAACGATGCAGCAACCACGCCAACGAAAGCTGCGAAACACTGATGCTGTGGCGCTTAGCAACCGTGTCTAGGGGGCCACCCTCCTTCGCAAGTTTGCCTGCGGCGACCGGGAACCACGGAATGAAGCCCAGCTTATGCTCCGTGCAGTAGTCCACTACATCTTCGTGCTGGCGGTCACCCAGGTTGTACTGGTTCTGCACACTAACAATGTCAATCACCTTCCGGGCCTGCTCGACCTCCTGCGGCTTTACCTCAGAGAGGCCGACATGGCGGATCTTTCCCGCCGTCTGCAGCTCCTTGATCACGCCGAGAGACTCTTCCACCGGGACCTTGGGGTCGATGCGGTGGAGTTGCCATAGATCGATGCGCTCTACCTTCAACCGGCGCAGGCTCATCTCTACGCATTGGTTAAGGTACTCGGGACGCCCGACCGGCAGCCACTTGCCTGGGCCGGTTCGGGTCAATCCGCCCTTGGTTGCAATAACCAGATCCTTGGGGTACGGGTGAAGTGCTTCCGCGATCAGTTGCTCGCTGATCTCAGGGCCATAAGAATCCGCTGTGTCAATGAAGTTGATGCCGAGTTCTATCGCTTTCTTCAGAACCCTCTTGGCCTCTTCCCGATCCTTCGGTTCGCCCCAGATCCCCTCGCCCGTGATGCGCATCGCACCGTAGCCGAGTCGATGAATCGTGAGGTCTCCGCCGAGAGAGAAGGTGCCACTTGCCTGTGCCGTTGCTTCCGCTGTTGCGCTCATGGTCATAGGATGCGCGACACCTCTTGATAGGTGCGCGCCACCGCAAGCTACGAGCGGGAACATTCCGCCTACCATTTGCGTACTACAGAGCGAGGACGGGACCATGACACAAACCTTTGCATTTCCGGCTTTGACTGAAGAGCAGCGCATTATCTTTGCAGCGAACTACAGGAATGTAGAAAAAGACGAGGTCGTGGGTGTCCTGCTGGCGGTGTTCCTGGGAGGCTTTGGCGCGCACCACTTCTACCTGAACCGGCCCGGGACGGGCGTGCTCTACCTGCTCTTCAGCTGGACCGGCGTCACTTACCTGATCGGCTGGGTGGAGGCCTTTTTTATGCCGGGGCGGGTACGGCGCTTCAATGCCGAGCAGGCCATGTATCTAGCGTCATCCATCGCCGCACACACACCAGCAACACCAGTCGTATGCCGGTCGTGTGGGGCGACAACCTCCTCGGCTGCCCGCTTCTGCGCCCGTTGCGGAAATGCAATCGGATAACCGATGCTCAGTGCGTGTGCAGCCGTTCTTTGTCATTTTGAGCGTAACCGGAGGTGGAGCCGGAAAAGCCTGCCCTGAGCGGAGCCTAAGGGATCTGCTTCATCTTGTATTTTCAAATCGGCGCGAAGCGCCGCTCAACCAAACGAGGAGGTTCGGCAAGTTACAACTCAACGCACGGGTGCGTCAGCGCGTGTGCAGCAGGCTGAAGATCAGAATGGCGAGCACGAGAGCGCTGACCACCGAATAGAGCCAGTCCCGTTCCCTCGCAAAGCCCACCAGGGCAAAGATGACGCGCGCCACCGGTGTCGCAATCAGCACCAAAATCCCAAGCTGGATGATGCTTTCGCTCTTGCCTGTCGTCAGCTCGCGGAAGATGCCCGGCAGGCTACGCGGTGCTCCGCCTGTTGCGTGGAAAGTCTTGTAGTCCGGCACCGGCGCGTGAAGGTGACGGAGGTAGAGCACGCCGCCGAGCAGCACGATTGCTGCGGACAGCATCACGCCGATTCGCAGCAAAGTTCCCATTGCCATCTCAAGCTGCTGGTCCTGCTTGGCATCCGGAACGTAGGTGGCCATGACTAGTGTGAGTCGTTGATTGGTAGCGTTATTGTCATCTTGAGCGTAACCGAAGGTGGAGCCGAAAGATCTGCTTCATTTTGTATTTAGAATTGGCGCGAAGCGCCACTCAGCCAAAAGAACGTGGCGAACTAACGATTCACCACTCTAAAGTCTCCCCGTCATGCTGCTATAGATCATCTCAAGCCCAAGCGCCACGATCACCACCGAGAAGAGGATGCGTAGGGTCTTTACCTGAGCATTCACCAGAACGCGCGAACCCACCAGCGAGCCAACTAATACACCGAGCACCACAGGCATCGCGAGGCCCGGCTCAATGTAACCGCGACTGAGATAGATGCCGGCGCTCGCCGCCGCCGTCACCCCGATCATAAAGTTGCTGGTCGTGGTCGACACCTTGAACGGCAGCTTCATCGCCTGGTCCATGGCCAACACCTTGACCGCGCCCGACCCAATGCCCAGCAGCCCGGAGAGCGTGCCGGCGATAAACATGATCCCGAAGCCAGCCGGCACATGTTCGGAGCTGTACTCTTCTGTTCCCTTCGCTCCCGGGAAGCTGCCCTTCAAGCGCAGCCGCTCTGCCAGCGCATCGGGCTTCCTGGTACCGCTTGTCCCTGCCTTCTTGCGTAGACCCGCAATTGCCGAGTAGAGCAGCACGACACCGAAGGTGATCCCGATCGCATGGGTCGAGACTTTGGCCGTCAGGTAAGCGCCGAAGAGCGCTCCCACCGTCGTCGCAATCTCTAAAAACATGCCAATGCGGATATTCGAGAAGCCCTCGCGGACATACGCGGCAGCCGCGCCTGAGGAAGTAGCGATCACTGAAACCAAAGATGCGCCAATCGCATACCGGATATCGATCCTGAATAGCAGCGCCAGCACCGGCACAATAACCACCCCGCCACCCAGCCCGGTCAGCGCACCCAGCAGCCCAGCCACCAGCGACGTACCAAAGATCGCAAACGAGAATTCGAGTAGGTTCATGCTGGGACGTGTGCTCGCCTGGATTATACGGGCGTGTAGTTGCTGGTTGTGGATGAAGCGCTGCAGAGCTAAATTAGCTGGTATGCAATACACAGTGACCGAGGCTGAGGCTAAATTCGATCAATTGCTGGATGAGGCTGCTACAGGACACGAGGTCATTATCACGCTTCAGGGCACGCCGGCAGTGCGAGTCGTACCCGTCGTAACGGAGAAGCCGAAGCGGGTTCCGGGGCGGCTTGAAGGACAGGGCTGCGCGGCACGAGATGCCTTTGACCCGTTGACTGATGAAGAGTTGAAGAGTGGGGCATAGATTGAGGACGCTATTACAGTACTCGTAAGGTCTGATACCCGTAGAGATAAGATTTCTACGGGTTGGGCGACACTAAGGTCGTCGTACATCTCATTCGCGATCTGCTTGCTAGAAATGTTCATCTTCTTATGTGCGATAATTCTCGTGCGGACGCCGTTTAATCACCCGATTCTCATTCGTAAGGCAACTTCAATTGCATGGCTTCTTGGAGGATCAGCATCCGTCGGGTTCGCAGTTGTGGGAGTACTTAAAGGCTCTCATCGAGTAGCCGGCTTGATAGCGCTGATTGTAGCGATAGCGTGCTCTCTTTTTGCACCCTGCAGATGCTGGTGTGAACGGGATAGCTGGGTGATCACACCTGTACGCGGTGATGATGGTCTTTCCATCTCTGAACCAGCTCGGAAATGGCTCGCTAACTTGACGAGCTACTTCGAATATCGCAATCGTAATCACTTCTTTTCCTCGTGGTACTCCTGCTCGGTATTGATCTCCCACAAGCTCGCCTTGCCCATGTCGCCGGCGATGATGTTATCCACCGCTGTCATCGCGGTCAGCATGGAGTGATCCTGGTTGTTGTACTTGTGCATGCCATTGCGACCCACCAGGAACAGATTCTCGAAGCGGTCCAGATACTCGCGGATCTCATCGAAGCGATCATAGGTCCCAAAGTACGCAGGGTAGGTCTTTGGCACGCGCACCACATGCCCGTCCAGCACGTCGCTCGCCCTCAGGATGCCGATCTTCTCCACCTCTGCGATGGCGAACTCCTTGATCTTGTCATCCGGCATATTCCAGAGCTCATCGGTGTCGTAGCAGAAATACTCAAGCCCGATCCAGACCTTCGATGGGTCCGCCACCATGTAGGGACTCCAGTTGTTGAAGATCTGTAACCGTCCCAGTAGCACATCCGGTTCCTGGATGTAGATCCACGTGTCCTTAAGCGGCGATCCATCCGGCTCCGTAACGGCGAGCTTGTTCACCAGCAAGCCCACCGTCACAAAGTCGCGATACATCAGACCGTTCGAGACCTCGCGGACATTCGCGGGTACCGGCTGGTCGAGCGCGTTGATCAGCTCGCGAACCGGCATGGTCGAAAAGAAGTAATCTCCGGGGAAGCGCCGGCACTCGCCACTATCGTGTTTGGCATGGACCGCCAGAACGCGATTTCCGTCGGTCTCGAGCTTGTTCACGCGCCAGCCCAGCTGCACTTCGCCACCCTTTTGCTCCACCAGGTGCGCGACGTGCTCCCAAAGCTGCCCAGGGCCGTATTTTGGGTACAAAAACTGCTCAATCAGCGACGTTTCAGTGCCTTTTTGCGCAATATCGCGGTTCTTCGGTTTGGTACTGAATGCCTTCTTCACGAAATGGCCAATTGCGCTCGAAAGCGACAGGCCCTTGATCCGCTGCGCACCCCATTCGGCGCTGATCTGGTCGCAGCGCACCCCCCAAACCTTCTCGGTGTAGGACTTGAAAAATGTCAGGTACAGCTGCCGACCAAAGCGGTTGATGATGAAATCTTCCAGGCTCTTTTCGGGCTTGCGCTGGTTTACCTTCGTCAGCAGATAGCTGGTGCCGACCTTCGCGGTCCGTGCCAGGCCCAGATTGCTCAGAGTTCCGGCGGTGAGCGTGATCGGATACTCGAAGAAGCGGCGCATGAAGTAGATACGGCTCTTGCGCGGACGCACCAGCATTACCAGGTCTGGATCACCAGAACTATTGTTCCGAGCCGGCACTTGGAGGTTGCGTTGCTTGTTCTGGTAGGTGATGGTGCCGTGCCCGTTGTCGTCCTGCACGGGCGGCAGCAGCTCCATCCACCACTGCATCACGCGGTCGGCTTTGGAGAAAAAGCGATGGCCGCCGATGTCCATTCGGTTGCCCTTGTAGCGGATGGTGCGCGAGATGCCGCCGATCTCCCGGCTGGCTTCCAGCACCACCGGACGTATCTCGGACTTGCGAAGGAAATCGAGGGAGGCGGTCAGTCCTGCTGGTCCCGCACCAATAATAATGGCCGTCTTTTGAGTCATGCTTGGCTCGGGCCAGGCGCAGCGGAAGGCGCTCTATCCCTTGCCAAAGCCTACCACGTTGCCTTGACCAGACCGGCTCTGGCGACCGTGCCTCGAGCTGCATCTCCCGTGCTATAGGCCCGGCCTTCGAATGAAACTGTGACGCGCTCAAATCCGGAGCTGTCTGCCACGCAGAAAGACAGCCGCGACCTCACCCGCTGGTGTGAGCACGACGATATCCGCGCTTCGGCCCGGCGCCAGCTCCCCGTACATCGCGGCTTCCCCGGTCAGCAGTGCAGGGTTAGCCGTCACCAGCCGCACCGCGGTCGCAAGGGACGCGCCGGTGAACGCGGCAAAGTTCCTCACCGCGCGATCCAGCGTCAGCACGCTGCCGGCAAGCACGCCGTGGTACAGGCAGCGGCCGTCCGCGACCTCCACCTCCAGTCCGCCCAGCGTGTACTGCCCATCTGGCATGCCGGTTGCGCTGATGCCGTCAGTGATCAGGATGGCGCGCTCCGGCCCCTTTGCCTTGTAGAAGAGCCGGACGACCGCTGGGTCGACGTGGATGCCGTCACAGACGATCTCGGCATAGAGCGCCGGGTCGTCCAGCACCGCACCCACCGTACCGGGCTCACGATGCCCGAGCCCGCGCATGGCGTTAAAGGTGTGGGTCGCCGAGCATCCCCCGGCAGCGATCCCGGCACGCGTCTCGGCCGCCGTGGCGTCGGTGTGCCCCAGGCTCACGCGGACGCCCAGAGAGGTTGCGTGCTCGATGAGCTCGAGAGCCCCGGGCAGCTCCGGCGCGATCGTCATCAGCCGGACCGTGCCGCGAGCTGCCTCCCAGAAGCGCTCGAAGAGCTTCACCGACGGAAGCTGCAGCAGCTCCGGCGGATGCACGCCGCGTTTGCTATGCGACAGGAACGGCCCCTCCAGATGCACGCCGAGCGGAGCCGCCCGCAGGCTAAGCGAAGCCGCTACGTCTCCTGGCCGGGGATTCTCAATAGCCGCAGCCAGGCCGTCCAGAGCCCGCAGCGTAGCGTCAACCGGAGCCGTCACCGTAGTCGGGAAATACCCACCAACCCCGCGCGACGCCAGGTACCTGCCCACGCAGTCCAGTGCCATCGGCGTGGCCTCCATCACGTCGTGCCCAGCGCCCCCATGGACATGAATATCGATAAAGACCGGAGCAAGCATAGCCTCCGGAAAGTCGACCAGCTCATCGTGCTCCGGCAAATCGTCAGTCTCGCGCGATCCAATTGCCGCAATGTGCTCGTCCTCGATCAAGAGCCAAGGGCGCTCGACAAGTCGCCGGCCAAAGATGGCATGCCCCGCGGTCAAAAGCTTACGCACACTCCGCTCCTCTCGAAACTGATTCACAGGCTTTTATAGGAATGCAAAATCATAGCTGCTGCTCAGCACCAGGACAGCCATTCACGCCATTCACGCTCGCCGACATGTCCGGGCAGGTCGCTCCTGTACTGGCCAGTTCATCCGGCTGGGCGCAGTACTGAAACCAGACTTCACGGGCAGTGCGGCTGGCAGAGCAACAGATCGACAACAGTTGACTCACGGGATGTGGGTGAACAGTTTTTATGAATTGCGTGCTTGGATTCCAGCGTGGGAACTCTCATTCGGCAGCGAGCTGAGCCCTCGATTCTTGTTGGCGCCTCACTTGTTCTTTTACGGAGGACTGAAGTTTGTCATGCAGAGCCTTGCTCCAATCTAACTGGTCATTGAAGGCTTGACGAATAGCATTGGCTGAGGGTGCGATACGTCCATCCTTTACCGAGATCTCCTGCGTATGCTGTGCGGCGTAATTGTAGAGGGATTCGACGCTCGCAAACCAATCGTGCTCCAACTGATCTGTTGCCTTATCGGCGGCTTCTTGCTCCTGCCGCTTGGCATTCCATGACTTGAGGTACTCCGGGTCGATCACTGCCATTTTCCGGCGGAAGTCTTCCCTAGCGGATTGCTGCTTGCCGAAGTACTGGAAATCGATGTCAGCGTATTTCGTCAGATGCGCCATCGTGGATTGAATGACCTGTTGGTTGGCGAACGATTCGGGTGAATAAACGGGCGGATTCATCGGCACTTTTTGTGCCTCGGCTAGGGCCTTGTTTTCCTCCTGACTGTTTGCGGCTGTGCATCGAATGAGTTCGACAACTAGGCGCTTCTGCTCTGGCTCAATGCTACTCAGGGGCGTGTCCGAAAATGCCAAATCCGCGTATTCATTGTGATGCCTTACGGACGAAACGCCGAGAATTGTTAACAGGCAACAGACAACCGCAAGTGCCGCTGCGCCGACGAGTAGCGTTCTGGGGAGTGGCTCGCCATCGAGTTGATAACGCCTCCAAAAAGCCAGCAGTGCGGCGAGATTGCAGACTATCAAGACGATCATTCCGCTCACGAGGGCGACCCTGGAACTGGTCTCACCTGCGTGGTACTTCCATACCGTCGCGATTGGAACGCCGCTGTTGATGCTCACCAACACCAGCCAATAAAGCCTTGTGCGGTTGAATAAGGTTTTGTTCGGCGATGCCATACCGGCGACACTACGCCAAGGCAGTCTCGAGTTCCATGGATTGCGAATGGCGGCATCCGATGATCACGTCTGAAGTGCACGAATACGGGAATTTTGGTAAGTGTCGACTTCGCAACAACTCCAACTGACCCATCAGAACTCTGGCCACACGGACAGCACAGAAGGCTGTGGTGTATAAAAACCTGTTCTGGAGGACACGATGGCCGAGCTGCGTTACCAATCCGGATTCCTCAATGAGTTTGCTACGGAGGCCGAGCCGGGCGCCTTGCCGCAGGGGCAGAATTCGCCGCAGAAGCACCCGCTGGGTCTCTACGCGGAGCAGTTCAGCGGCACCCCTTTCACCGCGCCGCGCGGGCACAACCGGCGCACCTGGCTCTATCGCATACGCCCCTCGACGGTGCACAAGCCCTACGCCGAAATCCCTAGCCGCGCGCTCCGCAGCTGGCCTTGCACCGATGCGCAAGCCTCGCCCAATCAGCTGCGCTGGAATCCACAGCCCATCCCCACCGAGCCGGCGGACTTCGTCGACGGTATTGTGACTATGGGGGGCAACGGAGATGCCGCGGTGCAGACTGGCGCTGCGCTCCACATCTATGCCGCGAATACCAGCATGAAGGGCCGCTTCTTCTGGAACGCCGATGGCGAGATGCTGATCGTGCCGCAGCTGGGCACCCTGCTCTTCTTTACCGAGCTGGGCAAGATCGAACTCGCGCCGGGCGAGATCTGCGTCATTCCCCGCGGCCTCAAGTTTCGCGTCGAGCTGCTGGAGAAAGAGGCGCGCGGCTACATCTGCGAGAACTACGGCCAGCAGTTCCGCCTGCCGGACCTGGGGCCGATCGGGGCCAATGGACTGGCCAATCCTCGCGACTTTCTGACGCCGGTCGCGGCCTACGAGGACATCTCGGAAAACTTTGAGGTCATCGCAAAATACGGTGGGCGCTTGTGGGCCTCCGAGATCGACCACTCGCCCCTGAACGCAGTCGGCTGGCACGGCAACTACGCGCCCTACAAATACGACATGGCGCGTTTCAACTGCATCAACACCGTCAGCTTCGACCATCCCGACCCGTCCATCTTCACCGTGCTCACTGCGCCCTCGGAGATCCACGGCACCGCGAATATCGACTTCGTCATCTTTCCGCCGCGCTGGCTGGTGGCCGAACACACCTTCCGTCCGCCGTGGTTCCATCGCAATGTCATGAACGAGTTCATGGGGCTGGTCTTCGGCCAGTACGATGCGAAAGCCGAGGGTTTTGTCCCGGGCGGAGCCAGCCTGCACAACTGCATGAGCGGCCACGGTCCCGACGCCGAGACCTACGAGCGCGCCAGCAACGCGGAGCTGAAGCCGCAGTACCTGGCCAATACGCTGGCCTTCATGTTTGAGACTCGCTTCGCCATCCAAGCCACCAAACACGCACTTGAAAGCGAGACACTGCAGCGCAACTACTTCGAGTGCTGGCAGGGGCTGAAGAACCAGTTCCAACCGCCATCTAAAACCGGAGATTCACAGTGACGGGCAGCCTTCGCGCACTTCTCACCGGGCTGATCGATTACGCCGGCCTCTTCCCTCCCGCCTCCGTTCCAATGGTCGAGGCGGTGCGCAACTACGCAGAATATCGCCGCGGCGAACACGCCTGGATGCTGGGACGATTCATCGTGCCGGTTGGGCGCTTGGCGGAGTTTGGCGAAGCTGGCGCGGAACTCGGGCAAGTCGCGCAGTGGCCTCTGAGCGTGCTTGCCTCTTCGGCGGAGGACCTCCAGCGCCTGCGCGAGCTCAACGCCAATAGCGGTACACTCGCCATCGATGCAGTCGAGCTCAAGACCGCGAGCGCAGCGGAGATTCGCGCGGCACGCGCCAGCGTGGGGCCGAGTGTCGCGCTGTATTTCGAAACGCCTCTCGCTGACATGCCGGATCTGCTGCCCACCATGGCCGAGGCCGAGGCCTATGCCAAGCTGCGCACCGGCGGCATAACGTCCGAGCAGATTCCCAACACAACCGACGTCTTCGATTTCCTCCAGAGCACCATCGCGACCGGCGTTCCGTTCAAGGCCACCGCCGGCCTGCACCACCTCCTTCGCTCGGAACAGCCGCTGACCTACGACGCCGGCGTACCTCGGGTCACCGTGCACGGATTCGTGAACCTATTCGTAGCCGCAACTGTGCTCTATAACCGGATCAACGACGACGATGCGCTCGCCATCCTGAACGAGACCGATCCCGCCGCCTTCGTCTTCGAGGACGACGAGATGCGCTGGCGCGATCGCGTCACGCTCGCCACCGAGCGCATCGCCGAGGCCCGCCGCATCGCACTCAGCTTCGGCTCGTGCTCGTTCGTGGAGCCGGTCGCCGACCTCCGAGAGCTCGGATGGCTGTAGCTCGCGGCTTCGACCCGGCCTGCGATCCAGAGCTGAAGAGCTGGGTCGACTCCGCCAATCAGCCCGGCTGCGATTTCCCGGTGCAGAATCTTCCCTTCGGCGTCTTTCGCCATCCGGAGCGCAAAATCGCGAATATCGGCGTCGCCATCGGCGAGCTCGCGCTCGACCTGCGCACCAGTGCGGACGCGGGTCTACTCCAGCCGCTCTCGCCGGAGATCACCGCGGCATGCCAGGAGAGCACACTCAACGCGCTGATGGCGCTCGGACGCGAGCACGCCAATGCCTTGCGCGGCAATCTCAGTCGCATGCTCACCAGTCCCGCGCAGCGTGCATCGGTCGAGCCGCACCTGCGCCAGCAGCGCGACATCATCATGCTGTTGCCCGCGCAGATTGGCGACTACACCGACTTCTACGCGTCGATCTTCCACGCCACCAACGTCGGCAAGCTCTTCCGCCCGGACAATCCCCTGCTGCCAAATTACAAATGGGTCCCCATCGGCTACCACGGCCGCGCGTCCTCGATCGTGATCAGCGGCACGGAGGTAAGGCGGCCCAGCGGGCAGCTCGCCGATCCTATGACCGGAACCCCTCGCTTCGCACCCACGCGGCTGCTCGACTACGAACTCGAAATCGGCGCCTTCGTCGGACGCGGCAACCCGCAGGGCGAGCCGGTCGGCATCGCAACCGCATCAGAACACATCTTCGGCCTCTGCTTAGTCAACGACTGGTCCGCGCGCGATGTGCAGGCGTGGGAGTACCAGCCGCTCGGGCCCTTCCTGGCGAAAAACTTCGCAACCACCATCTCGCCCTGGGTAGTGACGCTCGAGGCCCTCGAGCCCTTCCGCGTCCCGGCGTTTCGTCGGCCCGAGGGCGATCCTGCCCCGCTGCCATATCTGCACGCGGAGCATGATCAGGGACGCGGCGGCTTCGATATTCAGCTAGAAGTTCTGTTGCTAACCGAGCGCATGCGCGCAGCGAACGAACCCGCCGCGACCCTAAGCCGCGGCAACTTCCGCGATCTCTACTGGACCGTCGCACAGCTGCTCACACACCACGCCAGCAATGGTTGCAACCTGCAGCCCGGCGACCTCTTCGCCAGCGGCACAGTCTCCGGTCCGGAAGCAGGCGCGCGCGGCTGCCTGCTTGAGATCACCGAACGCGGCGTGCATCCAGTGCAGCTGCCCAACGGCGAAACGCGCAAATTCCTCGAAGACGGCGACGAGGTCATCCTGCGCGGCTACTGCGAGCGCCCCGGCGCCATCCGCATCGGCTTCGGCGAATGCCGTGGCCTCATCACACCAGCATTAGACCAACCCCGCTAAAACTTTGCGATCAGCAGCCGCTCTTCGGTCATCGACTCGATGGTAGCGCGCACACCCTCGCGGCCCACGCCGGAGTCTTTCACGCCGCCGTAGGGCATGTGATCCGCGCGCCACGAGGGCGATTCGTTGATCAACACCGCCCCCGTCTCGATGCCCTTCCACGCCTGCATGATGCGGCCCCAGTCTTTAGTGAAGACCGCCGCCTGCAGTCCATAGTGCGAGGCGTTGACCAGTTCGATCGCCTCCTCAAACGTCTCATACGGATTGATAAAGACCACCGGCCCGAAGACCTCTTCCCGGAAGAGTTCCGCCGAACGCGGCACTTTCGCGAGCAGCGCAGGATGAAGCCGGGCGCCCTTGCGCTCACCACCGGTCAGCAATCGCGCCCCCGCATCCACCGCGCCTTCGACCCACGCGGCTGCGCGCTCCGCGGCCTCGGCGGAGATCATGGGGCCCAGGTGCGTCTCCTCGTCCAACGGGTCGCCCACAATCATCTGCTCCACGCCCTCTGTCAGCCGCTGCAGCAGCGTCTGCCAGCGCGTTTTATGTACGAAAACCCGCTGCACGGAGATGCAGCTCTGGCCCGCATAGCCATAGCCGCCCGACAGAATGCGTTGCGCGGCCAGCTCCAGCTCGGCATCTTCGTGCACGATCATGGCCGCATTTCCGCCCAGCTCCAGTGTGACGCGCTTGCGCGGCGCCGCAGCTTTCAACGCCCAGCCCACGGCAGCGCTGCCAGTGAAGGTCAGCATCTTGATTCGCTCGTCGGCAAGCATCTCTCCGGCAATCTGGTTCGAGCAGGGCAGCACGCTGATAGCCCCACGCGGCCAGCCGGCATCCACCACCATCTGTCCCAGGCGCAGCGCGGTGAGTGGCGTCTGTGGTGCAGGTTTGAGGATGATGGGATTACCCGAAGCGATCGCCGGGGCCAGTTTGTGCGCTACCAGGTTCAGCGGAAAATTGAAAGGCGTGATTGCCAGAACAGGCCCGACGGGAAAGCGCCGGATCAGCGCAGCGCGGTTGTCGTTGCCCTCGGTCCAGTCCAGCGGCAGGATCTCTCCCCCAATCCGCTTCGCCTCCTCCGCGGCCACACGGAAGGTCTCGATCGCGCGCGTCACCTCGGTGCGGCCATCGTGCAGTGGCTTGCCGGCTTCAAGCGCCATGCCCCGCGCCAGATCCAGCGCCTCTTTGGCCAGGCACTCCGCGACGTGGTTCAGGATCGCCGCCCGGCGCCATGAGGGCAGCTCCCGCGTCTCCGCGAATGCGGCATGCGCGGCCTTGAGGGCCTCCTGCGCATCCCCGGACGTCGCCTGGCAGACGCTCGCCACCGTGTGCCCGTCATACGGACTGCGCACCTCGAGCGTCGCCTCCACGTTGCGCAGCGTTCCCGCTAGCAGGAGAGGAGTGGCCTTAGGAGCCGCTTGATCCGTGGCCCGCTTCTGTTTATGAGTCCGCATCGCCCTTCATCGTATGGCAGCGCCGCGCATGTGGGAAACGGAAAGCGAACAGGCGCACTTCCCCTTTCGCGTCATTGCGTACCCGGACTGCAACTTACCCCCCGTGCAACACGATTAGGGGTGTTCCTCTACAATCACCGGCATGCCCAAAAATGCAACTCCGCACGACGCGACTCCGCGGCGGGAATTCTTGAAGCTCGGCGGCCTTACCGGGCTGGCCAGCGCAGCACTTCCCGCCAGCATAGCCTTCCCGCACGGAGCGGCTGCTCAATCCACGCCTGGAGTGCCGCGCTCTCCCGAGTCTGGCCGCTTTGACGTACGGCTTTACGGCGCGCGCGGCGACGGCAACGAGATCGACTCCACCGCCATCAACGCCGCCATTGCGGCGGCATCCGTTCACGGCGGCGGTACCGTCTTCTTTCCCGCCGGCACCTATCTCTGCTACTCCCTGCACCTCAAAAGCCGCGTCGCGCTCTGCTTCGATCAGGGAGCTACGCTCATTGCGGCGCATCCCACTGCCGCGCATTTCTACGATCCCGCCGAGGCTCAGGACACGGCGATTGAGCCTTACCAGGACTATGGTCACAATCATTGGCACAATAGCCTGCTCTGGGGTGAAGACCTCCACGAGGTTTCGATCTATGGGCCGGGCATTATCCGTGGTGATGGGCTAGTGAAGGGTGATGATCAGGCGGAGGCAGCCAACGGCTCAGCCAATAAAGCCATCGCGCTGAAGAACTGTCGCAACGTGTTGCTGCGCGACTTCACGGTTCGCAAGGGCGGCCACTTCGGCATCCTCGCCACCGGCGTGGATAACCTGACAATCGATAACCTGCTCATCGATGTAGAGCGCGACGGCATGGACATCGATTGCTGCCGCAATGTGCGGGTCTCCAACTGCTCCGTGAACTCACCCTTCGACGACGGCATCGTGCTCAAGACCTCCTACGCCCTGGGCGCGGCGCGCGGATGCGAGCAGGTCACCATAACCAACTGCTTTGTCACCGGCAAGTATGAGGTTGGGTCGTTTGCAGACGGAAAGCCCATGCCCTTCAAAGCGCCGGAGAACGTCACGCCGACCGGGCGCATCAAGCTGGGCACAGAATCGAACGGTCCCTTTCGCAACATCGCGATCTCGAACTGCGTCTTCGAGGGTTGTCAGGGGCTGGCGCTAGAATCGGTCGACGGCGGCGCGCTGGAGGACATCGCCATCACCAACATCACCATGCGCGACCTAACCAGCGAGCCCATCTTCATACGGCTGGGCAATCGCCTGCGCGGTCCCAGAGGCGTCGATGTCGGCACGCTGCGGCGGGTGCTCATCGCGAACCTGACCTGCTCGAACACACCGGGCGGCATCTCCTCCATCATCACCGGCATCCCGAACCATCCCATCGAAGACCTCACCCTGTCCGAGATCGTGATCTACCACGCGGCCGCGGGCCCAAGTGGGAATACAGACGGGGGTGCAGCGCACGGCGCGCACACGCTCCCCGAAGCTGGGGACAAATATCCTGACACCGCCATGTTCGGTCCCACGCCCTCGCGCGGCTTCTTCGTCCGGCACGTTCGCAGACTGACCATGACCAACGTACGCGTCGCCGCCACATCCCCGGACGCGCGCCCAGCATTGGTCTTCAACGATGTGCAGCAGGCCTTTCTTTTCCATGTCGAGACGCACGCCGACGCTCCCGTGCCCCCGGGCGCGCCAACCCTGGTCCTCGAGAACGTCAGCGATATTCGCATCCTGGCCAGCCGCCCCATCCCCGATACACAACTAGACGAGGCCGAAGCGAAGAACCTCTAGAAGCGGTCTGATATATGTTTTGGTGGCTTTCCTTCAGCCGCTTGAGGCAGAGAATCGCGCCGCACGGCGAACCCGTATGTGGGAGTGGGCTTGGCGTGCCAAAATCTCTTATAAATTTCATTGCCACGCAACATATCGATTGTCTTCACGCCTTCCGTTGCGGCGTGCTCAAGGGCAAAGCCTGTCAGGAGCGTACCCGGCCGCAGCCTGGACTGCTCCAAAGAAAAGCCCATAAGGTAGAAGTACTGCGTACGTTCCGTGCGCGAAGGCGGATCGATCAGCGAATACAGCACAGCGATGGTTTCCCCGCCGACGCGCAGGGCACACATGCGCAGGGAATCGCTGGCCTGCAGCTGAGGTAACGCTTCACGGTGCCAGGCCAGAACGGCGGGATCGGCAAGAACGCCAGATTCGCCGGCCTCCTGCCACCGTTCGGTATGAAGCTGCACCAGGGTCTCAAACATCTCCTTCCAGGAGCGCTCATCTGCAAATATCAGCTCCACCTTCCCACGCCCGCTCGCGTAATTGCGGTAGTACCGCACATCAGCCCGAACCTTGCTCGGCAACTCCGAGATGGGCACAGCAGGGCAGCGGGAGCAGCTCTCGCCGGGGTATGGCCTGACGGCCGGGGTACCGAGCTGCTCCATCGCCTGAAAGAGCGGTGAGTGCGGCAGCAGTTGCGTCAGATGCGCGATCTCCCAGTCGTTTTCGTCGCGGAGAAGCTCAAGTGCTGTCAACACATGTTGCGGCGTGCAGGCGGCCGAGAAGACGCCGTCCAGATAATCCGAGGTGCCTGCCCCGATTAACAACAACTGGCGCTCGTTCGAGACAGGATCTTGATAGACATAGAGCGGCATCATCGCCAGCAGCGCACCCTCCTGCCAAGCTGTGACCACGCGCAAATTGGGCTGGCCGAAGTGGCGCCACCATGGCAGGAGCCACTCCGGACGCTGGAATGGCTTGGCGTGCGGATCGGCAAGCCAGAGTTCAGTCCATTGTGGTGCGAACGCTTCCAATTCGGCTGTGGTGCGGAGAACTTGCATGGTAACCGCAGGAGACCCAGCGGCAGGAGACCCACTAACAAAAGACATAGAGCAGATCATATCGGTCCGAGCTGACCGCCCGCTCCCAAGGGGTCTGAAACTATTCTTAGTCCGTCGCATCAAGCTCTGAACGGCATTCAGCCAGATTGGAAGTCACACAGATGCAGATCGGCGTTGACAGCTTTGCAGCAGCAGTTCCAGACCCCACCACCGGCCTGACGGTCAGCCCTGCCGAACGCCTGGGCCATCTGCTCGCGGAGATCGAGCTCGCCGACGCGGTTGGCCTGGATGTCTTCGGCCTCGGCGAACACCACCGGCAGGAGTACCTCGACTCCGCCCCTGCCGTCATCCTTGCCGCGGCAGCGGCCCGCACCAGCCGCATTCGTCTCACCAGCGCCGTCACCGTCCTCAGCGCCGCGGATCCCGTCCGTGTCTTTCAAAACTTCGCCACCCTTGACCTGATCTCGGGCGGACGGGCGGAGATCGTCGCCGGTCGCGGCTCGTTTATCGAATCCTTTCCGCTCTTCGGCCTCGATCTCAACGACTACGATTCGCTCTTCGCGGAGAAGCTCGACCTGCTCCTTAATATCCGCGAGAACACCCATGTCCACTGGTCCGGTAAACACCGCGCGCCGCTTACCGGGCAGGGTGTCTACCCGCGCCCACTGCAGAATCCACTTCCGGTCTGGCTTGGCGTGGGCGGCACGCCCCAGTCCTTCGCCCGCGCCGGCGCGCTCGGACTCCCACTGATGGTCGCGATCATCGGTGGCGAGCCGCATCGCTTCCGCCCGCTCATCGACCTCTACCGGGAGGCTGGACGCCGTGCCGGTCACAACCCGGAGCAGCTCAAGGTCGGCATCCATGCTCTCGGTTATATTGCGGACACTGACAAGCTGGCAGCCGACGACTTCTTCCCCGGCTACGCAGAAACGTTTACCCAGATCGGCAAGGAGCGCGGCTGGCCACCCACAACTCGCGCTCAGTTCGAGGCTGTGCGCGGGCCTACGGGCGCATTGCTGGTCAGCGACGCTGAGACAGTCGCAGAGAAGATCCTGGCGATGAGTAAGGCGCTTGGAGGGATCTCCCGCATCAGCCTCCAGATGAGCGTTGCCGCCCTTCCGCACGCAAAGCTCATGCACGCCATCGAGATCCTCGGAACCCGCGTCGCCCCACTCGTGCGCAAGAGCTTGCCGGACCACGCAATCTCGGATTGACCCGAGGCGCCCAAAGACGCACCGTACAATGACGCTTAAGACCGATAAAGGTAGAGAAGCGCCCCTTGGGAAAGCCCCAACGCGCAATCCCGAAGCCTGCTGGCGCCCAATCCCAAGCTCCGACCTCAAGCCCGACACCGTGGTTCTTTAGATATCGGATGAAATCCACGCTGGACTCTGAAGTATCTGCGTTGATGGCGACGATTCGTGTCGTGCGAGAGGCAGGGGGCGCCCAATGTAGTTGTTGCGGATGGTCTCGGAGTCGGCCAGATCATCGATGGGGCGCCGCTGCTGAATGATCCGCAGGTTGCGTATGCATCGCACCCGTATGCGCTTCAAGCCAAAGGTCAAACACGTGAGATATGGGACGCATCAAAATTCGGTCGCGTATGTGACAGGCAAACATGCCACTTGACAACTTTATATTTTATAGATAAAAGTTCAGTCGGTCTGGTCCTAGGTAGGTACATGCTCCAGAATCCTGTTCCGACGAGATCCACAATCGATTGGGGACACTACGGTCGCTGTGCACAAGGTCGGCACCCTAGCTCAGCCCAGGAAAACGCCGCGCAATATACTTCAACGTTCACTCAACCACGAAGCCGCCCGCAAATGAGCCGGAGAGAATCAAATGAACCTACAAGTGAATCGAAATCGCAGGTTTCAGAAGTTGCTCACGCACCTAACGCTGGCTGTACTCCTCCTACTGATAGGACTGAGTGGAGCTCCGTCAGCTCACGCTCAGTCCGGTGGACCATGCGACATCTACGCGGCGGCGTCCCCCGCCACCCCCTGTGTCGCTGCATTTAGCACAACGAGAGCGCTCTACCATGCCTACACGGGGCCTCTGTACCAGGTGACACGACAATCGGACCAGACTACAACGAATGTCGGAATTTTGTCCGACGGCTTCGCGAATGCTGCGATACAGGACGCATTTTGTGCGAATACGACTTGTACAATCACCAAGATTTACGATCAATCTTCTGACCACAACGACCTAACCCCTGCTCCTCCTGGCGGAGCTGCGAACGGCCCTGGCCCGAACGGTTATGACCTTCCGGCCTCGGCGACTGCATTGCCGATTATCGCAGGCGGCCATAAAGTCTATGGCGTATATGTCTTACCTTATATTGGTTACCGCAATGACGTAACGAAAGGTATTGCGGTGAACGGCGCACCTGAAGGCGTTTATATGGTGACTTCAGCGCTTGCAGTACCCTCTACTGGGTCTTGCTGCTTCGATTTCGGCAATGCCGAAACAAACAATAGAGACAACAATTATGGCCATATGGATGCTATGAACCTTATCTATTACACTGTAGGTCATCCATCAGCGGGGCTTGACATGGAGAACGGTGTTACTGGCTCTCTCCTCATAACTCCAGGAACCCCATTCGTGACGGAGATGGGGTGGAACGACGGCCAGAGTAATTACGAGATCTACTGGGGAAATGCACAATCCGGAAACCTTGCATCTACCGGTTCAAGTCCTCTCCCAAGTCAATACAAGCCGATGCATCAGGAGGGAGCTATCATACTGGGCATCGGCGGAGACAACAGCAACAAGGGGACAGGGTATTTCTTCGAGGGCGTAATGACGGTTGGTACCCCGTCCGATAGCTCAATGAATCAGGTTCAGGCGAATATCGTTTCTGCCGGCTATAACGGTGCGCCTGTGAGTGACGGTAAGACGTATACGTTCCAGAACCAGGCGAGCGGAATGTACTTAGACAACGATTGCGACGGCTGTTCAGGCGGAGCCACGAGCGGAGTTGCGGTAGTTCAGAATCCGGCGGACGGTTTAGCGAGTCAGCAGTGGACGCTTCACTCGAAGGGCAACGGATACTTCACAATGGTCAGCGTACAAAGTGGCCTCTGCCTTGACGACCCGTGGGGTAATGGAACACCTTCGCGCCAACTGCCGCAATCGCAGGGGACTAGCACGATGCTCTGGCAGATACCCTGCAATGGTCAATACCCTCAGAACTGGAAGTTCATTCCGCAGACCAACGGAAATTATGTTATCGAAAACGAAGGGGCTACGGCCACCAATGGCACCACGCAGATGGTGCTCGACGTTTATTATGGTAGGGCTACAGCGGGGCTGCAGATGTGGCTCGACACAGTGAATGGCCAAACACCGCAGAACTGGCGTTTGACTGTTCAATAAGCACGACGTGCACAGGCTTCCGCACCACAGCTTCTTTCGCTGTGGTGCGGCGGCGCCTGCTGGGTTCCGCTATGAGCGCAACGAGAACTCCTCGCCTTTTCTCCAAGAAGAGGGTTACAGGTTCCGCAAGCGATCCCTCACCACGAACCGACGTATACAGACTTCACGCTCGAACAGAAGGAGCTTCCTTGGAGAGGATAGTAGTGCTCCCGCAATCCTCAAGGAATACGATCTGTGCCAAAATGCCATATGCTCGACTGCCACGCGCCAAGATTCCGCAGAGAATCGATGAATCGGCGGCTTTCTGTTTTGGTGCGGAGCCCTCGCTGAGGGACTCGATTGTTCTTAAGGAATCCACCATGACCATCACCTCCGCAACACTCGCCCAGACGGTCGGGAATGCCGCGCAGCAGGCCGGCATCACTATCCTCGAACAGCGGGAGGGCACGGACTTTCACGGCGAGCCGACCGCCCTCTTTCAGCTGGGCCTCTCGCCCGCCACAACCCTCGACCGCTCCCTGCCGCTCGAGATGAGCGAGACCCTGCAGTTGGACTCACCCGCCCTCGAAGACGGTCTGCGCGCGCACCTGGCCGAGGTCGCTAAGCGCCTGCGCAATCCGCGGCCCGATGTCTATGTCACCCTCGCCGGACTGCCCCTGGCCTTCGCCGACTTCAAGTGGCCCTTCCACGGATCGACCTCCGGCGCCGACACCTACATCGTGCACGGCATCGTGCGGCTGGAGGACGGCAACAACTCGCCGCTCCATACCAAAATTGCGGGGAGTATGACCCGCACCTTCGCCGAAGTGGTCCCCGCACGCGAGCAGCCCTATGCCGAGGGCTTCATTTACAACGCCGTCCGCAAGACCATGGACCAGGGCCAGCTCGAAATGCTCAAATCCGGCAATCGCCAGCCCGTCCCCGTCACCACGCGCTATTACAGCCGCTGGCAAAACAAGTTCATCTTTGCGGATTCGAACGATCAGCTCCGGAGGGAGTTCCTCTCCTCCAAGGTCTTTTGGCTCTCGGCCGTGCTCGGCGGAGATGGACCCGTCTGGATCGCCGATCCGCGCGATGCCCAGTACCTGAACACCACGCCGGAGGAGCTGATGACGGCTGCTGGGCTGCTGGCGTCCGACGGTCTCGTGCAGTTAGCCGGCGACTTCGCCACGCCCACCCAGAAGCTGCACGAGATGGGCGATAGCTTCCGCGCCCGCATGTTGGCCGCGCTTGCGCTCACCAAGCCCGAGTTCAACGAAGAGATGCGCGGCGGTCACACCAATATGTAACCGCTCCAAGTACGATATCCAATCGCTACTGGGGCGCGGGCGGCAGAACGCCAAGAGTACGAAACCACTTCATCGCGAGCTCCGGCCAGTGAGTCACGGGCAGCTCCGTGGGCCGGAGCCCATAGCCGTGGCCTCCCTTGGCGTAGAGGTGCATCTCCGCCGGGATCTTCAGCTGCTTCAGGGCTTCGTAGTAGACCAGCGAGTTCTCTACCTTTATCGGATCGTCCTCGGCCTGCACCAGGAAGGTGCGCGGTGTGCTCGGAAGCGGCTGCACCTCCGACGCAATCTGCCGCGCGTTGCTCTCCTGCGTCAGGTAAGCGGGATAGATCATCACGCTGAACGACGGCAGCGCGCTCAGCCCGTCGGCCGCATCCGTCGCAGGGTATACGGGCTCGGCTGCGTGGCTGCCCAGCACCGCGGCCAGATGTCCACCCGCCGAAAAGCCCAGCACGCCCACGTGCGCCGGATCGACCCCCCACTCCACTGCATGGGCGCGCACCATGCGAACCGCCCGTTGGGCGTCCGCCAGGTCCTGCATATGTGCCGGAAAGGGACCGGCCTGCGGCACACGATACTTCAGCAGCGCGCAGGTGATCCCGAGCGAGTTCAGCCAGGTGCAGATCTCCGTGCCCTCCAGATCGTAGGCCAGGACCTCGTAGCCTCCACCGGGAAAGACAACTAAAGCCGTACGGCTCGCGGAAGGGTGCACCGGCTGATAAAGGGTGAGCGTAGGCGTGCTGATAAAACTGAGCCGCTCCACCCGCTGGCCGCCGACGAGCGCATCCGCCGGGCCGGTCATGTCCCGCTCCTGCGCCGAAGCGGCAACATTCTTCTCCCCGGGCGCGCCGTGCGGCCAGAGCGGAAGGGTGATTTGTGCAGCGGCAGACAGAGGAAACGCAAGAACAAGAGCGAGGAGAGCGCGCGTTGTGAACACATCCTGATGCTAGACCGGTTTCCTGTAGGTGTATGGCGGAGTCACAAAGGAATGCGCGGCTTTTCCGTCAAGAAAAGCCGCACCTCACCAATACCGGTGGTGCATAGCAACAGGAAAACCGTCTAAACGTTCCATGCCAAATGCTAGCGCCATCGGAAGACAGCACGCGCAAGGTAACCACGACAGCACGGCGCCGGTAATCACTCATCTATACCGATGGGCGGCACAGATTTTTACCAAAGATAGTGAAGACTGGAGCCCGGCTCACGCTAAAGTGAGAAGGAAGTCGAGGAACGAAGAGCAATTTTCGCGAAAGCCGTCAGGACTGCTCTCCGCTTTTGTTTATCCGCCCTTCGTTGCACGCAATTCATCGTCGCTACGCCAATGGCGAGCCATCCTCAAGTCCCGGGCTCAGTACGTCTTCACACAGCTTTAAAGCTAAAGGGCAACGTTGTCGCCCACAAACTACTCTAACCGCGGTTATCTACAAAGGAGTCCCATGCAAAAGGAATCGACCTTCTACTCCCTTCAGCTGCGCCCGATTCAGCTCTGCTCTGAGTCGTCCCACGGCGTCTCGGAGGTGGAGGTAGTGGCACATCCCACCGGCCCCGGTCGCGAGATGAAGGGCCGGTTCCAGCAGTGGGAGCCAATCTTTGAGCGGATCTGCTCCATCATGAGCAGCTCGCCCTTCCATCGTAAGGCTATGCACCGCACCATCCGAGCCGGTCTCCCCACGCACTTTATCGATCGCGCGACGGGCAGCAAACACCTCTTCTCCCGTGAGCAGATCGCAGAGCTCAGCTTGTCCTCAGAAGAAGCCTCGATCAACTCCGCTGCTTAGACCATCAGGCAGGTCACCCCTTGGCCTGCCTGAAACCTCCTCATGGAATACAGGATTGCTGGCAGGGCGACGGAACCATCTCTTGCGTTGTGAACGGCGAGGCTGGCAAGGACAGCGAGTTAAATAGCGTGGCCGCGGGTGCATTACTCCACGCATACCGAGCGTAAACAGGATCCTTAACCGCCGCTGACGAGACCACCACCGTCTCGCCGCCTGCTCTTCCCGCGCCTGCCTTTTCGGCATCTGCTTTGCCCACCTCAATGCGCGCGGTCGCCGGTACAAAGCGCCCATCGGCAGCAGCCACTTCAAAGCCAGTAAGTGCGCCCTTCCCTGCCTTCAGGCCGCCGCCCACGTGATCGAACCACAGCCGCATTGCACCCGCTTCCGTCGTCGCCTGACGAAAGAGCGGTCCGGAGTATTCGATTGCTTCTCCGTATACCTTCGCCCGCGCTGCCAGCGCCAGCCGCTCGCCCACTGCCTGCTTGTTTGCCGGGTGCACGTTGTCCGGGTCGCCGATGTCGATCGTCACAGTCATGGCCGTGTCCACAACCCCCAGCGTGCGCCGTTGCGCCTCGCGGATAATCGCCCAGCTCTCCTGCGGCGTGGAGGTGAAATTAGCCAGCTGCACAAACAAAAACGGGAAGTCTCCCTGATGCCACTTGAGACGCCAGTCGTCTATGAGCGCAGGGAAGAGCTTACCGTAGAGAGCGGCCCGTGTATTGTTGCTGTTGGTCTCCCCCTGGTACCAGATCACGCCGCGGATTGCGAAGGGCGTCGCTGGTGCGACCATGCCGTTGAAGAGTCCCGCTGGCGCCCAGGACGCCGGATCCGGATGCCAGGCGTGCTGGGTGGCCGGCCGCCCACTCTCCGCGGCCCGTGCATCCTCCCGTTTCTCTTGCTCTGCTCTGAGACGTGCCTCAGCCTCCTCGTCCATCATCTCGGCGCGCGCAGCAAAGGCGGGCATCAGCCCGGCGTCGGAGGACAGTGCGTCTAGGCTGGTCCAAGCCTCGCCCGGTGTGCCACCCCAGCTCGCATCGATCAAGCCGACCGGCACGCCCTCATGCTTGCGTATCTGCCGGCCGAAGAAGTAGGCGACAGCAGAGAAGTGTGCCGCGCTCGCCGGGGAGCAGACCTCCCAGCCGCCATCCAGGTCGGGCAGCGGATACTCCGACGATGCGTGCTTGACCAGCAGCAGCCGCAGCTCCGGATCGCTGGCGCCGCGAATCTCCGCATCAGCATCGTTCACCACGGCCTGCCCGGGAAAGCCAGCCAGCGGCATCTCCATATTGGATTGGCCGGAGGCGAACCAGACATCCCCCACTAGCACATCGGTGAGCGACACCGTCGTACTTCCTTTCACGGTCAACGTGTACGGGCCACCGGCTTTTTCTGGCGGCAGGTACGCGCTCCAGCGCCCCAGCTTATCTGTAACCGTTGCGGTGCTGTTTCCGTAAAAGCTCACGGTGATCGCCTCGCCCGGCTCCGCCCATCCCCAGATGTGAATCGGCCGCTCGCGCTGCAGTACGGTGTGGCTGCTCAGGATCTTTGGCAGCACAACCTGCGCCGGGCCGGCGATCACAGTCAACATAAGAAAAGTGAGGACGGGCAATCTTCGCAGGCACGATGTCACGAATAAGCCTCCTGAGGGTGCGCCAACTCCATCGAGAGAACCTTACCATGATCGGCTTAGATCACAGTCTGTGTCGTGAGTCAGTCATTCTTTGGATTCTTCACCTTGAGCGTATCCGGAGGTGGTTGGCGCGAAGCGCAGCTCGATCAACACATATGTAGCAAACTCATCACTCAACACTAGTGCCCGGGCTTACATCCACACGAATGCCGTATCACCAGCTCGACCGGTAGAACTATGCGGTTGCCAGCCTCTGGGAACTCATTCAGACGCATCCGCTCAAAGAGCCTGCCTGCCGCGACCAGACCCAACTCGTGCGCCGGCTGCCGCACCACCGTAAGCGTGGGAGCTAGTACCTCCGCGAGTTCTAAATCATCGAAGCCCGCAAGCGCAACCTGGTCTGGAATGCAGATGCGGAGGTCCAGCAGCGCCCGCAGCAGGTACCGTGTAGTGAGATTGTTGAAGGAAAAGAAGGCCGTCGGGGGCGCCTCGGATTCGAGCAGCGAACGGATCAGACTCGACGTAGCCTCCTGCGAGCCGCAATCGAACGAAATCTGGACTGGCAGGCCCGCCTCTTGCATCGCCTGGCGATAGCCCTTCATACGGGCCTTCACGGTATACAAATGCCGCGACAACCCGGCAAACGTGATGCGCTTGTGCCCGTGGGAGATCAGGTGCTCCACCGCCCGCTTGGCCCCTGTCCCGTTCTGCACTACCACGGAATCGAAGCGCGAGCCGCTCAAAGGGCGATCCAGCAGGACGATGTGTGTCTTCGCAAACTCCGGGCCGGTCAGGTGGGTGCGCACCCCATCCGTAGGCGCCCCGTTCGCCGGGATGATTAGCAGGCCGTCCACGTGGCGCTGCAGCATGAGCAGGGCCTCTTCGTACTCGGTCTTTGGGTCTTCACTCGATGTCGTCAGAATGACCGAGTAACCATTCTCCCGGGCAACTATGTTGATGGCATGGGCGCAGGTCGCGAAGAAAGGGTCATAGAGATACGGAACGATCAGCCCGATGGTGCGGGTCTTAATGCCGCGCAATGCCCGAGCCATCTCATTGGGCCGGTAGTTGAGCTTTTTGATCGCTTGATAGACCCGTCGCGCTGTCTCCTCCGCCACCGGGGCGGAGCCTGTCAGCACACGGGAGACGGTCATGGTGCCGACTCCAGCAACGCGCGCTACATCGTGCATGGTGGGCTTATTCAGTGCCGCCATTCTTTGCCTTCTGCTGCTTGGCAGCGCTTGGGTCGTAGCCATCCGTACCGGTTACGTCCCCGGAAATAGCCGAAACTGATCCGCCGGAGCTCTGGGGATCCGCGTGGGAGCCGAGAGGTCTTTCCCTGCATCTGCAACGCAGAACACGCGAGAGGTGCGTGTACACCCTTTCACCGTTGCCGCTTCTGGTCAAGCGCGAGCGGGGATCGACCGTACTTCAGTCATTCCCGATTTGGGCTGCTGCCCCTCCGAATTCCCCTCGCACGCCACCGTGTAGGGAAGCATCGCCGCGCCCAGCAGCCCCGAGTGCGTTCCCAGCAGCGCCGGCACTACCTTTGTGCGAGCTCTCTCGCTGTCTCCTTCGCCTTGCGGATCGCTGAACCGGTAGACGTAGCTGTAGTGGCGCAGAGTTGCAAACATCTCGGGCGCAAACAGCTCCCATGCACTGGCGACGCCACCGCCCACCACATACAGTGGCAGGTTCAACGTGTTGACCAAGCCGGCCAGTCCGAGCCCCAGATACCATCCCAGCTCGCGAAAGAGCTCAATCGCACCCGCGTCGCCAGCGCTGGCAAGCGCCGCAAAATCCACAGTGTCCACTCCGGGCTGCTTTGCGATCAGCGCCGCGATCCCCGGCGCCTCGCCGGCGGCAGCCATCTCGTGCGCCCGCCTGCGCACACCAGTGGCCGAGGCATAAAGCTCCAGGCAGCCCTGCCCGCCGCAGCCGCAGAGTGGCCCATCCGGCGCCAGCGAGACGTGGCCGGCCTCTCCGCCCATGCCCGACATGCCATGCCAGATCTTGCCATTGAGGATAATGCCATTGCCCACCCCGGTGCCCAGCGTGAGCATGCACAGGGACGCCGCTCCCTCCTGCTTCCCCGCTCCCAGCTTCCACTCCGCATAGGCCGCGGCGTTGGCATCGCACTCGACGATCACCGAATGCCCCAGCCCGGCCTCCAGCGCCCCCTTCAACTCGAAGCCATCCCACCCGGGAAAGTTTGGCAGGTGGAAGAGCCGGCCACGTGGCAGCTCCAGCGGCCCCGGACTGCCGACCGCAACTCCCTGCAGCGTGAGGCCGGAATCCGTCTTCTGCATCACGGTACGAACCGCACGGCAGATGTCCTCCACCACCGCCTCTGGACCCGCCGCCACACGCGTATCCATGACAATGCTTTGGAGCCGCTGCCAGTCAGAAGAAAAAGATGCAATACGAAGGTTCGTGCCGCCAAGGTCGACACCAATGGAGTAAGTCTTCATCGTTGCTGTGCTCTCGCTCGCTACGATCATAGCCGGTGGGGATCGACATCACCCTATCAGACCTCCCCTCAGGAATCACAGCTCAGACCACAGCACAGGCGTACCCCGTTACGGTTGCGATCCCGTCTGGTAGCCCAGCGTTGCAAGCGCCAGCTTGTACTGGTACTGCGCATTGGTGTTGGCGATGGCCGCCTGCGTCTGCCCCAACTGTGCCTGGCTGAGCTCCACAATGGAGCTCAATCCCAGCCGGTAGCGTGTCTGCGCCAGCCCCAGCGCCTGGTTCGACTGGTCCAGCAACTGCGCCGTCACATCCCGCCGCTGGTACGCATCGTTCGCATCGATCCACGCAATACGCACATCGCGCACGATGCGGTCCCGCAGCCCGCGCGACTGCTCCCCGGCCGCGCGGGCCCGGGCTTCGGCCTCTTGCGTCTGCGCGCTGTATAAGTGGCCGTTGAAGATCGGAATATTCATATTCACCCCGATCGCGCCATCCCAGCTGTATGCGTAGTAGCGTCCATCGCGGATCGGCGATCCGCCTGCCGTCCCCAGCGCCGCCAGGGTGGGCAGCTTCTGGTCGTGCTCGGCCCGGGCAAACTTCGTTGCCGCGCTCTGGTCGTAGTTCAACGCCTGCAGGTCCGGGCGTTGCTTCAGCGCGGTCTCGATCAGCGGCTCAGCAGACGGCGGAGGCGCCGGGGGAGCCGTCGCGATGTCGTCCACCAGCGCGTACCGCACCAGGCTGTCCAAACCCAGCACCTCATCGAGCGACGCCAGCGCGGCGTTCGCATTGTTCTGCGCATCCAGCGCGAGCAGCCTGGACTGCGACAGATTCACCTCCGCGAAGCTCTGGTCCAACGTGGAGCGAAGATTGCTCCTCGTCAGCTGCGTGATCTGCCCCTGCGTCGCCTGCCGGGTCGCCACCGTCTGCTCCGCCACTTGTAACAGTGCCTGTGCCTGAAGCGCGCTGTAGAAGGCCTGGTCGGTCGCCAGCACGATATCCTCCACCGTCGCCTTGGCATTCGCCTTCTCCGCCTCCTCCCGCAGCTTGGACGAGGCAATCAGATTCCCCGTCCGCCCAAAGTCCGTGATCAGCTGCGAGAGCGTCGCCCCCGCGCCCAGGTGCGTTAGCAACCGCGGTGAATTGAGCGCGCCCGAAGCGATCCGTCCACCACTCTGCGCCTCCACGCCAGTGATGCTGCCGTTGAACGTCGGGTACTCCGCCGCGCGCGTCTCCCGCACCACCTGGTGCTGCGCCAGCGCCAACAGCTGGCTGACGCTGATGTGCGGGTTATGCTGAATGGCCAGCTGTTCGGCCTCGATCCGCGTAAGCCGAGGCCCTGGGGCAGCAGCGGGCATGGACGTGGGCGGTGCAGATACCTGCGCTGGCTGCGGGCTTGGCGCATCACCCGCCTGTCCCCACGCAAGCGAAATCGGCGCGCACAAAGACAAAGCAACTGCAGCAGTTACAGAATGGATCTTCACGCAGTTGTCTCCTCAAGCACTCCGTGTTCCACGCGCGCTTTGTCATGGCGATGAACGATCAGGTAAACGGCCGGAACCAGAAACACCGTCACAATTACCGACACCGCGAGTCCTCCAATGATGGCGCGGGCCAGCGGCGCATACTGCTCGCTACCCGCCTCCGTACCCAGGGCCATGGGGATCATGCCCAGCAGCGTGGCGAGAGAAGTCATCAGGATCGGACGCAGGCGGATCTTGCACGACTCAACGATTGCCTGCAGCACTGTGCGCCCATGCTCGCGCAGATGCCCGGCGAACTCGACAATCAGAATGCTGTTCGAGACCACCACACCGGCCATCATGATCACGCCCATCAGCGACATGATGTTGAGCGTGCTGCCGGTGACGAACAGGATCAACGCCACGCCCGCCAGCCCCGGCGGGATCGCCATCAAAATAATGAATGGATCGATGAACGAGGTGAACTGCGCCATCAAAATCAGGTACACCAGCACGATCGCGAGAATCAGTCCCACGCCAAAGCGCAGGAACGATTCGTTCATGTTCACCACCGCGCCGCGCACCGTGATGCGCACGTTTTTCGAATGCTGCACCCCGGCCACAATGGAGTTGATCTCGCGGTTCACGCTCTGGAGCGGCTCCGCCTTCGGCATCACATACACGTCGATCACGCGCCGCAGCTGGTAGTGGTCAACCTCGGTCGGCGTATTGATCTGGCCGATCGAGGCGACGGACTGCAACGGCGTGTATTGCTGGTTATTCGGCGCGCGCAGCGGTATCTGCTTGAAGTCCTCCATGCTCATATTTTCGACATTGTGGTTCGAGTACTGCACCGTCAGCATGTAGTTGTTGCCGGTCTTCGGGTCGATCCAGAAGCTCGGGGCGATCACGCCATTTGAGGTAAGCGCCGTAATCACGTTATCGACGATCTCCTTCGGCGAAAGCCCGATCAGGCTCGCCTTCTGGCGATCGATGTTCAACTGCAGACCGGGGTAGCGCAGGTTCTGCGGGATCAGCACATCGCTCACGCTCGCCAGCCCCTTCGCTTTGGTCGCAATCTCTTGCGCCAGCCGATACGACTCATCCAGGTTGCTGCCGCTGACCTGAATGTCGACGGGCGCCGGCAGCCCCTGATTGATCACCGAATCCACCAGTCCGCCCGCCTGGAAGTACGCCTGAAGCTCCGGCATATCATTCGCGAGTTTGCGGCGCACTCGCTCCATGTATGCGTAACTGCCCACCGTGTGGTCCTCTTTCAAACTGACCTGCACAAAGGCCGTATCCATCGAGGAGTTGCTGGTGTAAATAGCGGACAGATCCGGCGTGACGCCGATGTTCGAAACAATGATGCCCAGATCGTGCGCAGGCACGACCTGGCGGATCTCCTGCTCTACCTGTGCAACGTAGCTATTGCTAACCTCAATGCGCGAGCCGCTGGGCATCTTCATGTTGATCACGAACTGCCCGGGATCGGTGCGTGGAAAATACGAGCGCCCGATGAATGGCCCGGTTAGCAGCAGCACCACCACGATGCTCCCCAGAATGGCGCCCGTCGTCAGCCAAGGCGCCTCCAGGCAGCGAAACACCAGCCGCTCGTAGAGGTTCAGCATGCGCTGGAAGTAGTCGTTGAAGGTATCCACACCCCGCTTGAAGATCGACCGCTTGTGCTCGCGCCCGTCTTCATGGCGGAGCTTGATGAACTTCGCGCAGTAGAGCGGGACCACGGTCATCGCGAAGACATACGACGCAAAGATCGAGAAGACCACACCCAGCGCCAGGTCGGTGAAGATGTACTTGCTCACGCCCGCCAGAAACGCCACGGGAAAAAACACGATGGACGTGGTGACCGTCGCAGCCAGCACCGGAAGCGCCACCTCGGTGCCGCCCCGCGCCGCAGCCGCGTAGGGCGACTCTCCCTCTTCCATGTAGCGGAAGATGTTCTCCAGCACGATCACCGAGTTATCCACCAAGCGGGAGAACGCCAGCGCCAGGCCGCCCAACAGCATGGTGTTGATCGACCCGCCGATGCCATTGATTGCGATCAGGCACATCAGCGCAGAGAGCGGAATCGAAAGCAGCACCGCGACCGTCGCCCGAACATTGCCCAGAAAAACCAGAATCATCAGCCCGGTCAGCAGCAGGCCGATGCTGGCCTCTTTGATCAGCACGTTGATGGCGCCCTTCACAAACAGCGATTGATCAAACACTACCGCCGTCTTTAGCACGGACGGGATATCGACCAGATGCTGCACCGCCTCCTTCATGCCGTTCACGATCGTGATCGTGTTGCTATTGCCGCCCTGCTTCAGCACCGGCACATAGACCGACTTCTGCCCGTCGATGCGCACAATGTTGGTCTGCAGCGTGCCCGAGTCTTCGGCCTTGCCGATGTCGCCCACCAGCACCGATGCATTACCCACCGACTTCAGAGGCACATCGTTGATCTCTTGCGGCGTCGGCACCTGGCTATTGGCGTAAATGTTGTAGTCTTTTTTGCCGATCCTGACATCGCCCGCCGGCAGGATCAGGTTGGAGCTGTTGACGCTGTTCACCACGTCCATCAGGCTCAGGTTGTGCGCCTCCAGCTTGAGCGGATCGACGTACACCATGATCTGGCGATAGCGTCCGCCAAAGGGCTGCGGCACCGACGCCCCCGGAACGTTGGCGATCTGATTGCGCACCTGGAACTGCGCCAGATCCTTCAACTGCGTCTCGTTTAGCCCCTTGCCCTTCAGCGTCACCAGGCAGACGGGCTGGCTCGACGCGTCCATCCCCAAGACCACGGGCGGCAGGGTGCCGGGTGGCAGTCGCCGCAGGTCGGCCATGGCCAGGTTCGAGATGTTCGAAAGCGCCGCATTGGGATCTGTGCCCGGCCGGAAATAAATCTTGACCAGGCTGACTCCGGTCAGCGACCGCGACTCGATGTGGTCGATGTTCGAGCCCAGCGTGAAGAAGCGCTCAAAGGTATCGGTGATGTCGGCCTCGATCTGCTCCGGCGGCATGCCGGAGTAAAAGGTCGCCACCACCACCACCGGCAGGTCGATCTTGGGAAAGAGGTCAACCGGCATGCTGGTGACATTGACCACGCCCACCACCAGCACAATCAGGCACGCCATGATGATGAAGAAGGGATAGCGAAGCGCAAATTTGGGCATTTAGTTCTGCCCTCCCGCGGCTTCGCTGCCGCTCTCGGTCTTCTGGTCGTTGGGGTTCAGCTTCTCGGTGTGCGGCTGCACGATCTCACCCACCTGGTACTTCGACTGGCCACCATCGATCACCCGGTCACCCTCGCGCAGGCCGCTCGTAACCTCCAGCAACGTGCTGCCCTGGATCCCCAGTGTGACCGCTTTGCTCTGCACGCGGTTGTCGCCGTCCAGCACCAGCACCGTCGATTCGGTGCCATTGCGAACCACCGCTCCTTCCGGCACCGTGAGGATGTTGTTCTTGTGCTCGAGTTGCAGGCTTACATCGGCGTACATCCCGGGATCGATCGAGAGGTTCGCATTCGGCACATCGACCTCCGTCTCCATGGTGTGCGTCTGGAGACTGATGTCATGCGTAAAGCGCACCACCGTCCCGGTAAACGACCGGTTGAGCGCGCCCACATGCACCGTCACCGGAGCACCCACCCGGATGTACTGCACATCGTCTTCCGGAACCGGCAGCCGCAGGCGCAGCAGGTCGCTCTGCGACAGCTTCACGATCGGCATGGATTGCGTCGACGACGCCGTGCCGGCCTGGATCAGCGCGCCAGTATCGGCATAACGCCAGATGATGACACCCGCAAGCGGCGCGGTCACGGTGGCATACCCCGCCAGCGCCCCCACGCGTTCATTGTCGGCGCTGGCGACGCCGGACTGCTGCTCGGCTCCCGACAGCGCGGACTTCGCCCCCTCCACCTGCGCCTCGGAGGCCAAATCTTTCGAGCGGGCATCGTCCAGCTCCTGCTGGGCGACGATGCCGGGCTGGCTGGCGGATGCATCCCGCAGCCGCACGTAGTTGGTGTGCAACGCCCCATGGAGCGACTCGGCGCGCGTCACATCGTTCTTTGCCCGCGCGATCTCATCCCTGCTATGCGCCAGCTCAGAGACAGTGCCCTTCAGCTGCGCGCTCAACTCCGGCACCTCCAGCGTCGCCAGCACCTGTCCTTTGCGCACCTTGTCGCCGATATCTACGTTGATCCGCCGGATATACCCCGCGACCTTCGCATGCACCTCCACCATCTGGTACGGCTGAAACTGCCCGGCGAGCGAGAGCGTGTGCGCAATCGAGCCGCGCTGCACGGCGACCACATTCGCAACCGGCGTCTCCGCGGCATCCGTACGCGCTTGTGGATGCGAACAGCCTATTGGCAACCCGAGTGGCAGAAGAAAGAGCGGTATGGCAAGGGAGCCAATGCCTCTAAAAGCGGAAGACAGCCGAATGGGCGAAGGCCGCAACGGTCGCAATCGATGCATCATCGTGAAGATTCCTATACGTCAGCAATGTGGAGAGACCCGCGATCGGCTGCAAGGGTGCAGAGATCAGGAGCTAACGAGACCGTTAGCGTGCGAGCTACAGAAGCTGAAACGAAGGGGGAGGACGCAAGGAGCGCACCAGCAGCCACGCACGTGTCCGGCGCAGCGGCCGCTTCTGCGCCGCAAATGTGCCGGACTGCAAAAGGTGGCTAGGCATCGCGAGCAGAAGCAGCACTGCGCTGAGCATCGCCAGGGGGCGAGGAGCGCCGGACTGCATCGCCTCCGGCGCGTGACCGTCGATCTCTGCTGCAGCCTGGGCCGCTGCCGGCCGCTCTTTCTCTGACAGTAGCTTGGCCGCCGGAGCCGTCCGCATCTCTACCGTCCGGTAGAGTGACAACTTGTAATGGAGTCCCCATCCGAAGACCGCCCCGGCGAGCAGCAGAAAAATCGCGATGCTCAGCAGTTTCACTTTGCGGGTTGGCAACGGGCGTAGCATTCGTAAGGGATGCATGCATGTGGTAAGCCCACACACCACTTTCCTATTAAACCAGCTTTCCCGGAGATTTTCTAACCGGAGCATCCGCGTTGGCCCCCGCGCCGCCTCTCTTCACACGCCGTTCACTTTCCTGAGAGACATCGGCAACGCAGATACCAGCACGGGCTCCCCGGCATCAGAGCAGACAGGACCCTAGTGGGACGGGAGAGAAGACGGAATGGGACGCTTAGACAACCATGTTGCTGTTGTAACCGGATCGAGCTCAGGCATCGGGCAGGGCATTGCGAAGAAATTCGCCGAAGAGGGCGCCAAGGTCATCATCGACTATCGCGGGCACCCCGAAGGCGCAGAGGCCACCCTCAAGATGGTCGAAGCAGCCGGCTCTAAAGGGGTCATTGTCCAGGCCGACGTCACCAAGACCGCCGACACGAAAAAGCTCGTCGACACCGCCTACTCGAGCTTTGGCTCCTGCGACATCCTGGTCAACAACGCCGGCATGGAAAAGAAAGCCATGTTCTGGGAGGTGCAGGAGCAGGACTACGACGAGGTGCTCGCCGTCAATCTCAAGGGCCCCTTCTTCCTCACGCAGTACTTCGTGCAAAAGCTGATGGCCGCTGACAAGTCCGGCCGCATCGTCAACATCTCCTCCGTCCATGAAGATATGGTCTTCCCCGGTTTCTCCACCTACTGCGTCTCAAAAGGCGGCATCCGCATGTTCATGCGCGACCTCTCCGTCGAGCTCGGCTCCAAAAACATCACCATCAATAACATCGCTCCCGGCGCCATCGAGACGCCCATCAACAAGAAGCTTATGGAGAACAAGAGCGAGATGGCCGCCCTGCTCCAGAACATTCCCCTCAACCGCCTCGGCACCACGGAAGACGTCGCCAACCTGGCTGCCTTTCTAGCCTCTGACGACGCCGGCTACATCACCGGCTCCACCTATGTCATCGACGGCGGCCTCATGCGTAACTACCACGAGCAGTAACTCCATATCCGCGCGAAACGAGACACAAACGTAATGGCAAGAATCGAAGACTACGCCATGATCGGCGATAGTGAGACGGCTGCGCTGGTGGGCCGGGATGGCTCCATCGACTGGCTCTGCTGGCCCAACTTCGCCTCCACCTCGTGCTTCGCCAAACTCCTTGGCTCGGACGAGAACGGCTTCTGGAAGATCGCCCCAGACGAACGGATCCTCCAGACCGGCCGCCGTTACGAAGAGCACACGCTCATCCTCGAAACCACCATCGAGACCAAAAAGGGCGTAGTCCAGATCCTCGACTTCATGCCCCCGCGCGGCGAGTACTCTCAGCTGGTCCGCGTGGTCAAGGGCCTGCGCGGCAAGGTGAAGATGAGGAGCGAGCTCGCCCTGCGCTTCAACTACGGCGCCGCTATCCCCTGGGTCATGCACATCGACGACGGCATCCGTGCAGAGGCCGGCCCAGACTCCGTCGTGCTCCGCTCCGCGGTCAAGATGCACGGCGATCACATGCGCAGCATTGGCGAGTTCACTGTCAGCACCGGCGACTCGGTCTCCTTCGTCCTCACCCACGGCAGCTATGGCAACTTCCACCACGACCTCCCGGAGCCCATCGATGTCGACGAAGCCTACAACAGCGCCAAGCAATACTGGACCGAGTGGGCCGGCCAATCCACCTATGAGGGCCAGCACCATGAGATGATCGAGCGCTCCCTCATCACGCTCAAGGCGCTCACCTACCGGCCCACCGGCGCCATCGTCGCCGCGCCCACCACCTCGATGCCGGAAGACATCGGCGGCGTGCGTAACTGGGACTACCGCTACTGCTGGCTGCGCGACACCACCTTTACCCTGCTCGCGTTGATGAACGGCGGCTACTACGGCGCAGCCGCGGACTGGCTGGAGTGGCTGCGGCGCGCCGTCGCCGGTAGCCCCGCCCAGGCGCAGATCATGTATGGCATCGCCGGCGAGCGCACTCTCGTCGAGTGGGATGTGGACTGGCTCCCCGGCTATGAAAACTCGGCCCCGGTCCGCATCGGCAACGCCGCCCACAAGCAGCTCCAGCTCGACATCTACGGCGAAACCCTCGACGCCTTCTACCAGGCCTACGGCAACCTGGGCGAACATCACAAGATCGACTTCCCCCTCCTCACCGCTCTGGTGAATCACCTGGAAACCATCTGGGAGCTACCCGACGACGGAATCTGGGAGACCCGCGGGGGCCGCCAGCACTTCGTCTACTCCAAAGTGATGGCTTGGGTCGCCTTCGACCGCGCCGTCAAGCTGGCGGAAAAAGCCAAGTTCGACGCGCCGGTCGCCCGCTGGAAGAAGACCCGCGACGCCATCCACAAGCAGGTCTGCAAAAAGGGCTTCAGCAAAAGCCGCAACAGTTTCGTGCAGCACTACGGCACCCGGCAACTGGACGCCTCGGTCCTGCTCATCCCCATGGTCGGCTTTCTACCTCCCACCGATCCACGCGTCAAAAGCACCGTTGAGGCCATCGAAAGGCACCTCACAGAGGACGGCCTGGTCATGCGCTACAACCCAGCCAAGTCCCCCGACGGACTGCCCGGCAAGGAAGGCGTCTTCCTCGCCTGCAGCTTCTGGATGGTCAGCAACCTCAAATTCATCGGACGAGACGCCGACGCGCTCGCGCTCTTCAATCGAGTGGTCGGCCTGGCCAACGATGTCGGCCTACTCTCCGAGGAGTACGACGTCAAGCGCAAACGCCTGGTCGGCAACTTCCCCCAGGCCTTCTCCCACATCGCGCTCCTCGGCGCCGCCTACCACCTCTTCGGCACCGCCAGACACGCCCGCCACAACGCCACCGAGGGCCAGACCAGCAATCGCTGCTAAGCCTCAGCAGCGCAAACAAACCGGGTGCCCCATCCTTTCCGCCCCATCTCCCACATCACGGGAGCGCAAAAGGGTGGGTCAGCGCGAAGCGCTCCGCTCTTCAACTCCCCTACGAGTGGGCGTCTACCCCTCCTCTCGCATCTCCTCCACCGTGTCATCCCGAGCGCAGCTGAGGGATCTGCTGTTCCCTGCCGTACCCAACCCGAGCCCACCCATTTGTGATAACGTCGGCAACGAGGCCGCACACACGATGAATGTAGGCAGTCCGTCAGGACAAGAAATCTCCGCCCCGGAGAGCGGATCGGGCCACTACGGAAAAGCGCTCGCTATCGTCACCACGCTCTTCTTCATGTGGGGATTCCTCACCAGCCTCAATGACATTCTCGTCCCCCACCTCAAGCAGATCTTCGACCTCAACTACGCCAAGGCCACGCTCGTCCAGTTCGCCTTCTTCTCCACCTACTTCGTCATCGCCCTGCCCTCCGGCAAGGTAGTCGAGTGGATCGGCTACAAGAAGACCATGGTCTTCGGCCTCTGCGTCATGGCGGCCGGCGCCTTTCTCTTCGTTCCCGCGGCCAGCGTTCCGTCCTTCCCGCTCTTCCTCATCGCACTGATCGTGCTGGCCGCCGGCGTCACCATGCTGCAGGTCGCGGCCAATCCCTATGTCACGGTTCTGGGACCCCCGCGCACCGCCTCCAGCCGCCTCAACCTGACCCAGGCCTTCAACTCGCTCGGCACCACCATCGCGCCCAAGTTCGGCAGCCTGCTCATTCTCACTGGCGTCGGGCTGACCGCCGCCCAGTTGACCACCATCTCCGGTCCGGCGCTGCAGGCCTATAAACTGCGCCAGGCCTCCTCGGTCAAGCTACCGTACATCGGTATCGGCATCGCGCTCATCCTGCTCGCCCTGGCCATCGCCATTCTCAAGCTGCCCCGCATCCAGACCACGAGCGAGTTTCGCCCCAGCGGCGATCCGAACAATGCGCTCGGCAGCATCTGGGAGCACCGCCACGTCTGGCTCGGCGCCATCGGCATCTTTACCTACGTCGGGGCAGAGGTCTCGATTGGCAGCTTCCTGGTGAACTACTTCAGCCAACCCAACACCGGCGGCATGACCGAAAAGGCTGCTGCCGGCCTCGTCTCCTTCTACTGGGGAGGCGCCATGGTGGGCCGCTTTATCGGCTCCGCCGTGCTCCAGCGGGTCAAGACCGGCCCCCTCGTCGGCGTCGTCTCCATCATCGCCTGCGCGCTGGTCTGCCTCTCCATCGTCAGCTTCGGGCACGTCGCCGTCTGGACTATCCTGCTGGTCGGCCTCTTCAACTCTGTCATGTTCCCCAGCATCTTCACCCTGGGTATCGAGGGCATGGGTCCCCTCACCGGCAAGGCCTCAGGCCTGCTGGTCATGGCCATTGTGGGTGGCGCCGTCATCCCGGAGATCGAAGCGCTGCTGGCCGACCGCATCGGCCTTCACCACGCCTTCATCATCCCAGCGCTCTGCTACATCTTCATCGCCTATTACGGCTTCGTGGGCTCCCGCCCCACTGGCAAACAAGCACGCCTGGTCGCAGCCGAACCCGCTTAGCCCGTCGCATTTGGCGGGTGGCTCCCCATGGTCTAAACAAGGCGGGTGCCCCATCCTTGCGAAGCCCACAAGTTTTGCTTTTGCAACTCTGGAGCGCAAGGGTGGGTGATGCGCCTGCGCATGCCTGGACAGTCCACTCCATTCCCCCACTGTCATCCCGACCGGAGTTGCGCCGCAGGCGGCAACGCAGCGGAGGGACCTGCATTACCACCCCCACCCACCAAAGCTGCCGTAAGCGACCAGCCCAAAACGGGAAGCCAAGTGATGCTTCTTCCGATCAGTTGGCGTACTCCACACCGGAACTATCTAGACTGGAAGTATGGGTGTGAGCACGGCAACCGATGGCTTCACGTAACCCGTTTGTTTGCAGGACTTTGCTGGTAACTCCATTGCTGCGAGGACTTTAGCGGAAGTGCCCACCCTTAACCCTTTGTTTAGAGGACTTTAGCCTGAAAGTATGGGGGAGGGGGGTACCCCCTCCCTCTACGCCAAAAGAGTCACACATCCTGCCCGATTCCCGATTTAGTCCTTACCCGGCCTGGTCAGAGCCAGCTGGATCAGCGTCCGTTGCTCCAGCGCATGCGCCTTGGCCGAGCCGGTCGCCGGGCTGGCGGCCGGTGACCGCTTCAGGCTGCGCACCGGCTTGTTTCCTGCCAGCTGCCGGAGCCGCGGCATCACGAAGAAGAGCGCCCCCATGTTGGCTGGCTCCTCCTGCACCCAAACGATCTCCCGCGCCCCGGGGTGCCGCTGCAACTCGGCCACGATCTCGGCCTCCGGCCAAGGGTAGAGCTGATCAAGGAAAATAATCGCCGTCTTGCGGTCCCCGTGCTTGTTTCGCTCCAGGATCAGCTCATGTCCGATCTTGCCGGTGCAAAGCAAGAGGCGTTCCGCACTCTCGACCTCTCGGTCCGGCCGGACATTCAGGAAGTGCGGAGCCTCGAACTCCGCCAGTGCGGACGAGGCTTCGGGGTGCCGCAGCATGCTCTTCGGCGTGAACGCCACCAACGGCTTGCGCCAGGAGCGCATCGCCTGTCGCCGGAGCAGGTGAAAGTACTGCGCCGCGGTCGAGGGCTGGCAGATTTGGATGTTATCGTGCGCCGCCAGCTGCAAGTAGCGCTCCATGCGCGCGCTCGAGTGCTCCGGACCCTGGCCCTCGTACCCATGGGGCAGCAGCATCACCAGCCCGCTCAGCAATCCCCACTTGTCCTCACCGGACGAGATGAACTGGTCGATGATGATCTGGGCCCCGTTGGCGAAGTCGCCAAACTGAGCCTCCCACAGCACCAGACCCTCCGGCATATCCCGGCTATACCCATACTCAAACCCCAACACCCCGGCCTCGGAGAGCAGCGAATTATAAACCTCAAACCGGGCCTGGTCTGGCGACACATGCGCCAGCGGAACGTACCGCGATTCATTCTCCACATCGACCAGTACGCTGTGCCGCTGGTTGAAGGTGCCGCGCTGGCTGTCCTGCCCGCTCAGCCGTACCCGCGTTCCCGCCTTCAGCAGCGAGGCGAAGGCCAGCGCCTCCGCCATGCCGTAATCGATGGCACGCTTGCCGCTGCCCATCTCCGCCCGCTGCTCCAGAAGCTTCCGGATCTTGGGGTGAATATGGAACTCCGGCGGATAGATGGTCAGCGCCGTCGTGAGTTCCCCGAGAGCCGCTACACTCAGTCCCGTCTCGACCTCGTACTCCGGCTTCCACAGACCGCCGTGATACCGCGACCAGTACTCGGGTAGCTTCGCCAGATGCGGGATCCCCAACGAGGCAGCTTCTCCCTGCGCGGCGGCAAACTCGGCCTGCAGCTCCTGTACGCGGGGGGCTACATCGGCCCCGAGCTGCTTGGCATAGAGCTCGTAGAGCGCCGGATGGTTCTTGATCCTGGCATAGCGCAGCGGCTGCGTGATGGTCGGATCATCCACCTCACTGTGGCCATGCCGCCGATACCCAATCAGGTCGATCACTACATCGGAGCCGAAGCGGGCGCGGTACTCCGCCGCCAGCTCCGCGATGCGCACCACCGCATCCGGGTCCTCCGCGTTAACGTGGAAGATGGGCACATCCATGCGCTTGGCCAGATCGGAGGAGAAGCGGGAGGAGTTGGACTCCTTCGGCTCCGCCGTGAAGCCGATCAGGTTGTTGGCGATGATGTGGAGGCTACCGCCGACCGAGTAGCCCTCGATCCCGCCCAGGTTCAGCGTCTCCGCCCAGATGCCCTGGCCGGCAAAGGCCGCATCCCCGTGGATGCCGATCAGCAGCACCTCGGCCTCGCCCTCCGCGCCGATGCGGTCCTGCTTGGCTTTGGCGCGCCCCATGGCCACCGGATCGACCGCCTCCAGATGGCTCGGGTTGGACGCCAGGTGCAGCCCGATACTCTGCCCATTCCGCGCCGGGAAGCGCCCCGTGGCCCCCACATGATATTTCACATCCCCACCTCCCAACACACTCCGGGGGTCGGCATCTTCAAACTTCGCGAAGATCTCCGCCGCGGATCGGCCGATGGTGTTCACCATCACGTTCAGGCGGCCGCGGTGGCTCATCGCGATCAATGCCCTTTCCACGCCTAATTCTCCGGACCGGCTCAGGAGCGCATCGAGCAGCGGGATCAGTGCGGTCACGCCTTCGAGCGAGAACCGCTTGGTGCCCAGATAGCGCGACTGGATGACCTGTTCGAAGAGGTCGGCTCGAATCAGCAGATCTAAAATTCGCTGACGATCAGGGATCCGTTGCCGGTCCGGAGCCGCCGCGTCGCGCTCAAGACGTTCCTCGATCCATTCGCGCCTCGCCGAATCGGCAATGTGCATGAACTCGGCGCCGATCGTGCCGCAGTAATAGCGACGCGCCTCATCGGCCAGGGAACCGGAGATGTCGAGCGCGGGCACCTGCACGTCACACAGATACTGCCCGAGGGGATCGAGGGTTGCTTGCAAGTACCCCAAGCGGCGAAAGAGGTCGAAGATCCGCTCGCGTTCGGATATGGCTGGAACCGCTGGGGCGACTGGCGCAGCAGGAGAGTCGCCGTTGCTTGAGGCAGCAATGTTGATGGGTACAGTTTCTGTCAGCGCTTTACGATTTGATTTTGTAGATTTCACGCTTGGTCCATGCTCTCTGGGTGAGGCTGGACACCGCGCATCGCCGTCTGGCCGCAACGCGAGGCGAAGCATCACCCTACACACGAGGCTCTTCTCTCGCGCCTGTATCTAGCTTACAAAGAAGATGGCTGGCAATCTATCGCGAAGTCTGTTCCGTACAAACAGAATCACCTATCCCGGCCAAAACGCGTCGATTTGGCTGCGGCAATTTGCAAATGACACACATCCCGGTCGTTTTCTTCATAGCAGAGCAGCCAGCGCAGTCCCATCTTGCCCGCAGAAGACACTCTACGTTCCCAGTCCGTGGTCAAGCAGAGTAATAGGCGAAGTCATCCTCTTTGACCTGCAAGCAGAACCCGGCCGAGTTCTCCAGGGCATCAATAAGCCGGTCCTGGATGGAGCAATCACAGACACAAAGTGATTCCGTGGGTCAGACGGTGAACGACAGGTCTCGATAACTGGTTTCCCCATCTGTCCAATTCTTCTGGAGAAAGGCTAACAATCAAAGCTACCCTAAAAGTGTGCGAAGAAGCCGCAGCTCCAGTTCGCAGCAACGTAATGCCTGCGACGTTTCTCAAAGCTTACTCAACCGGGTCTGCTGGCTCGCGTTGGCGCTCCTCTGCTCTGGCAATCTTCCCTCGATACATGCACAACGCACTGTATCCGCAATACACGGACCTAAGCGCTACGGCGGAGAGAGCGTCGTTGTACTGGACATTGCAACCGGGCGCATCGTCGACCATGTATCCACTCTCTCTCAGTTCGGCTCCACCTCTGCAACACCCGGATCGATACTCAAACCTCTTTTGTTGAAGGAAGCGATTGCCGAGGGCAGAGTGACGCCGGACACCACGGTCGCCTGCCATCGCGTTCTAAAGGTCGGATCTCGCTCGCTGGCCTGTACGCACCCGCAACAATCGGTCGTGTTCACCGGAGAGCAGGCACTGGCTTACTCCTGCAACAGCTACTTCGCAAAGCTTGCAGAGCGCATCTCCGATGCAGTGGTGACGCGCACACTCCGGAGCTATGGCTTCGATGGTGCGTTCGACCCACCTGCAAACGGAGTCACTCTGGATAATATGGCGCAAAGGCAGCTTCTGGTGCTCGGCCTCTCTGGCATGCGCGTTACGCCGATAGAGGTGGCAATGGCTTATCGCAAGCTTGCGTTGCAGATCATCCAACATCTGCACGATCCTGCACTCGCGACTGTTGCGGCCGGGCTTGAGGGATCGGTGAGATATGGGATGGCTCACAATGCTTTTGTGACCGGAAGAGAGGTCGCCGGGAAGACGGGAACAGCAAGCAATCCGGGAGAGCTCTGGACGCATGGGTGGTTTGCCGGTTTCGCTCCTGCGTACCATCCTGCGTACGTGGTCGTCGTCTACGTTCCCCGGGGCAATGGAGCGGATGCGGCTCATCTCGCGAGTCTGGCGTTTACCAGCCTGCTCGTTTCCTCACCTCAACTGAAACGTAACAGATGAAGTTACTTTACCGCAGCCGCCACGCACTGGTGTACCTGCTGCAGTGCCTGCTATCCATCGGCCTGGCGTACGCGCAAGGCGCGCCAGAAGCGGGCAATATCACAGTAGGGCTCTTCTCCACGCATGCCGTGCACGCGCTCACCATCACTCCAGTTGGTGTCGGAGCAACCATCTCACGGTGTAAGCACTGCCCGGCGAAGCCTCTGGTCTCGCCAGTTCACATCGAGCTTCATGGGAAGACACTCGTGATCGACTCCCAGATTGTGCCCCTACCGATTGTCCATCTCGAGGGCGCTCTCCGGATTCAAGAAAATCCTAAGGAAGCGGGCGGCGGACGCGTAACTGCTGCCGGTTTTTGGGATCTCCGAAGCATCGGAGATTCAGTCCAGGTGCTGCTCACTCTTCCCGTGGAGCGCTACGTGACCTCGGCGCTGGAGGGAGAATCGGCACCGGATGAGCCGCTGGCATCGCTGGAGGCCGAGGCTGTAGCAGCCCGTACCTACGCCCTCGTCAACCGTAACCGGCATAGGAGCGAAGGCTTTAATCTATGTGACAGCACACACTGCCAGGCGCTGAACTTTCGCGCTCTCCGGCCAGCCGTCTCGCAGGCCGTCGCGCTCACCACTGGGGAGACGCTGTGGACGGGCAAACGCCGCGCTGAGGTGTATTACACCCAACACTGCGGAGGCAGGACGGAGGATGTACGGAGCCTTTGGCCAAACGTGCACGCGCCCTATTTGGTCTCGCACGCTGACCCGTACTGTCTGCGCCAATCAGCAGCGCAGTGGCACGCGGAGTTCTCTCTAAATGATCTTTCAAGCGCGCTTCAGAAGCAGGGCTGGCATACTCCCGCGCGTATCGAACAGCTGCGCATCCTGAGACATACGGAAAGTGGCCGTGCAGCAACTCTGCTTCTGGCAGGAGATGGCGCTACGGCAAGCGTTGCGGCGAGTAGCCTTCGCTTTGCTGTAAACCGGGCGTACGGCTGGAACCAGCTACGCAGCGATTGGTACACCCTCCACATTGCGCAGGGCAGGGCATTCATGGATGGCAAGGGCTATGGCCACGGGGTCGGGCTATGCCAGGCTGGTGCGCGCGAGATGGCGAAGGAAGGACGAGACTACAGAGCAATCCTCAGCTTCTACTATCCGGGCACGCGCGTCGGTGTCAGCTCGAGCGACGAAGGCTGGCATCGCTTCCCTGCAAACGGTTGGACGCTTAATGCGGTGAACTCCGCGAGTGACGTCTCTACGCCTGAAATCGCTGCGCTGCTGGCCAGCGGATCACTAGCCTGGCGCAAGGCTCAAGAACGATACGGAGTCCACGCGACAATTCATCCTGAGGTGCACCTATTTCCCACTACCGAGCTCTTTCGTCAGGCGACCTCCGAGCCGGGATGGATGCTGGGTACCACTCGCGGCGATGAGATTCATCTGCAGCCACTCTCTGTTCTGCAGAAGCAGCATCAGCTCGAGCCAACGCTGCTTCATGAGTTCCTCCATGTCCTCGTGGAGCACGATGCGGGAGATAAGGCTCCGCTCTGGTTGCGCGAGGGGCTGGTGGAATCGTTCGGAGACGACCCGCCGCTGGCAATGTCACGTGCACGCCCCACAATGGCTGCTCTGGATCTCGCGCTGCAGCATCCTTCCGATGCGCATGCGTCGCGCCTCGCACATGAAGAGGCGGGCGGGCGTGTTGCATCGCTCATACGAAGCTATGGCATGAGCACAGTTCGCCGGTGGTTACGGGATGGCGTTCCCGCCGGACTCCCGAAGAGGTAAAGTCCGATGACGCAGATAGCTGCCGATAAGATGAAGCACAAAAACCCAAAACAGCAGATCCACGGCGAAGACGATGCCCAATCGAAGGATGACGCTAGCGGATTCAAGCGCCGCGCCGTGACCGAATCGCCAGCCTACCAGCCCGTCTGTAACTTGGACGCTGACCCAAGCTGCCAGCGCGGTGATAAGCCAGTAGTAGGGGCGCAACCAGAGGGAGCACGCGTTCGCTAGAGGAACTCGCCTGAGTCCTGAAGCAACCATCTCGACGATGGGGGGCAGCAAGAGACCCGGGAGTATCCACCACCGCAGAGCGGCAAATGCAGAGATCTGCCATTTGTAAATCCGCCCATAGGTGAAGAAGGCACGCATGCCCGCCGGCAGCTTTGAGTTCCAGTAACCAGCATGCAGGGGCGCGTGACTTTCCCCCGACGCGATAGGGAGCAGCAACAACCACCAAAGAAACAACCAGCCGGCTGTCAGAAGAAGCGCGAGGAGTATCGAGCGATGGGCTTCGGAAGCGCAAAGACGGCGGCAGGTTTCTACCTGGACATACAGGAACGCTGCGATGAGCAGCGCTGCTATCACAATCGCGATAAGTAACTGCCACAGGTGCGAGTCTGGAATTTGCAGCCAGAGCATACCCAAAAGCGCCAGCATTAGGTTGGCTGGACCTTGCAGCAGAAGGATGGCCGACTTACTCCGCACCGAGCGAACGGCATCCTGCAGGACCGCAGTCATCTTCGCCTCCGTAACCCTCGCCTGCCGGATCAAGGCTTCACCTCCAGGCGGAGCGCATCCGTTGTCGCCTGCACCTCGGGTTGGTACATCGGCTCCACATGCGCGGGACTGATGGCGAAGCTGCCCGGATTGACAACCTTGAGCAGATAAAACGACTCGTGCCGTCCAGAGAATTCATTCACGAAGAACGCAGCACGGTCATCCCGGAACTCGCGGTGAATGAACCAGTCCTCCCACGTGTCCGGACGGCCCTGAATGGTGTAGCTGCCTTCGTGAAGTTCGAACTCCGTTCCGGCGGGGATCGGATCTTCGATCACCAGATACTTCGCGGGGGAGCCGTTGACCGCGAGGTGAACAGCCAGCACATCGCCGCTCGCGACGGTTCCATTCAGCGGATCGAGCCGGTACTGGATCTCGCCGTTCTTCTCAACCTTCACCAGTTTGTAGTAGTCCCGCGTCAGATTGAGCGAGAGGCTGCCCTTCTGATAGAGGCGCTTTTCAGTCGCGTAGTACGTGCCGCGCACCGACCAGTAGGCGCTTCCGCTGCCATGTTTCACGATCGTGATCATGTTACCCTGCGGCCGCAGCGGTGAGGCCGGGAGCTGCACGGGAAGAACGGCTCCGCTGACCGCGTCAGCAGAGGTGAAATGCCGCTTCGCCACGGAAGCTCCGTTCAGCAGCACATCTACATCAAAGTCGCCCTGCAACTCCTTGGACTCGACGAGGTAGTCCGCCAGTCCGTAGATCGCAGTGGCGGTCTGCTTGGTCGAGAACCACCAACCCCCTCCGTTGCGTGCGAGCACCAGCCACTGCGCAGCCTTCGGCAGCAGCGGGCTCTTCGGGTCAGCGTGCACCAGAAGCTTCAACGCATACGCGGTGGCTTCCACACTGTCGTCCTCATCGATGTCGAGCAGCTCGTCATGTGCTGCTTCCCAGTACGCCACGGCGCCTTTTTGCTGCGCCTTGCTTTCAAGCAGGTGGGCTGCATCCTGTGCCCGGCTGTCCTGGCTCTGTGCCAATATCAACCCTGTGAGCGCCAGCGCCTCAGAGGAGAGGTCGTTGCGCCTGGACCAGAGCACGTCGAGCGATTTGCTGTTTGGCCGGCCGGCCTGCGCCAACGCGTACGCCACATAAGCTCGCAGCTCCGGCTTCATGCGGGGATGCGCCGTAAGCTGCTTCCCGAGATAGTCGATCCCGCGCGTCAGGTGCGACGTGTCCACCGCCGTTCCTGAGCTCTTCACCTGCGCCAATCCGGAGACGACATAGGCGGTCATGTAAACACGGCTGTCATCTTCCTTCCACCAACCCCATCCGCCATCGTCGTGCTGATAGTCATACAGGCGCTGCAGCCCCGCATTGATCTTGCGGCCGAGCGACTCCTGGTCCACATGCGCCGCGACCTTCAATTTTGCAAGAGTCTGCGACACGATGACATTCGGCAGCAGACTCGACATGGTCTGCTCGGTGCATCCATATGGGAAGCTGGTAAGGTAATCGAGCGCAGAGAAGAGGCTGCCCGCAATTGATGGACTTACCTGGATAGCGACCGAGTGTGCCGCTGGGTCCGTATTCGCCGGAAAGTTTACAGGCAGTTCGGCGCGGCCATCTGCTTCGCTCACGATGCCGCCACCATTGATGGTCTCCGGAACGCCGATCGGCTCCACAGGAAAGCTGACCTGGAGCGCATCCGACTCCTGATTCGTCAGCGCCTTACCGAGAAGCGTCGCCGTCCCGACCGCGTCCGCGCGCATGCCCCACGGCAGGGTCGCCTCGCCGCGGCTAGGCACGCTTAGTTGCTGGGCAGCGCCCGAGAGCAGCGTGAGTCCCTGCACGTCAAGTGAGACAGTAGCTTGCTTGGGCTGATCAAGATAATTATGAACGATCAGTGGCACGGTGAGCATATCGCCTTTGCTGAGGAAGCGCGGCGTGCCCATGCGCACGATGATGTTCTTCCGCACCAGCACACGATTGATGGCTGATCCTGCCTTTGAATCCGCGGTAATGGTGTGGACAGTGGTTCTCCATGTGGTGAGCGAATCGGGAAAGACCAGCGTCACGCGCGCGTGGCCACCCGCATTCGTGTGGATTGTAGAGGCCCAGAAGGCAGTGTCCGGGAATGCCTTGCGGATCTTCGGCTGCACCAGATCCGAGCCCGGCTTCACCTGCGCCAGCTGGCGCCGATAGCGTGACTCCCGCATCGCCAGCATCGGCGACTTCAAGCCTGCCTCTCCGCTGAAATAGTAGGTCAGCGAAGACTCGACAGAGACAGAGGGAGAACGATCCGGGTAGAGCCTGCTGACCATGTCTCCGCTAGTGTCGCGCTGGATCGAGTAGATGGCCTCATCAACGACGCCAAAGCTCATGTCGGCGCTGACCGGCTTACCTGCGTGATCCTTCGTCGTCACTTCGAAGGACGCACTCTCGCCGGGCTGAAAGACGCCCTTGTCAGGTGTGATCTCTACATTCAAAGTGCGCTCGGCAGGCGGCACCTTGAGGGATCTATGCGCTTGGTAGAGCTGGTCGTTCTTCATGTAAACCGCATCCACGTTCAGGTTGGGCTGCGCATCGGCTCCGATTGGGATATCGAAGTTCATCGTCTTCCCGGGTGAGGACACGACCTCTTTCGTTTGCAAGGTCATTCCGGAGACTGTCACCAGAGCATGGATGTCTCCCTCTTCCGAAACAAGCGTCAGGTGTGCCGTATCTCCCGGCGCGTAGACCTTCTTGTCCGCGACAATCTGGACGTTCTGGCCGCTCAGGAAACCATAGTCTGCGTTTGCATTTTTAGCACCGATGACCCATAGCCAAGATGTGTCCTGTACGGTGCGGTTCTCCGGAGTCTTAGCGGACGCTTCTACCTCCATGCTGCCGGCGCCGTCTGCCTTGATCTGTGCAGTGGCGCGTCCACTGCTATCAGTGGTTACGTCAGTGGACCCGCGTTCTGTTGTAGTGGAACTGCCATTGGACCACTTGCGTTCGAGCAGGCGTAGGTGCACCGCCGTCTGCACTGGCTTGTTGTCGTAGTCCACCGCCGTTACGGCAAACTTGGCTGGCTGGCCCTGCTGGGCGACATAGGTGGCCGGCTCCACATGCACACGGAACGATCCCACCGTCGCAATAAAACGGCCGCGTCCAGTGATCTCTCTGCGCGCCTCATCCGTTACACCAGCTTCGATGGTGTAGTCCAGGTCGCGGTGGTTCCTATCACGATGATTTTGGGCGTCAAAGCGCGTTGGAATGCTGACCGTCAGCTTGCCGTTTCCATCCAGCCGCCCTTCCTGCTCTAAGGCTTGTGCACCGTTATAGTCATAGCCTTCCTGGTTGTCTCCACTGGCGTCCTGTTGCTCGCCCGGCACTGTCTCGTCCTGTGACTCATCCCACCAGTAGTGCGGTGTCGTGTAGACGCGGTACTTCACCTTTGCGTTCGCAACCGGCTCACCGAAGAAGTAGCGCGCGTCGATCACTACCGATGCAGCATCCCCCTGCAGCAGCTGCAGCTTTGTGGGTGTCACGCGCACCTGGTACTCCGGCTTTTTATAGTCCTCTACATGGAAGCTGCCAACCACTGCCTGTTCTGCGTCTCCCAACCGCAGCGTGTAGTAGCCAAGCGCGGCGTTGGCCGGCAGTTGCAGATCTCCCGCGACCGTACCGTCGGCGCTGATGGGCAGGTCCTTGTCCAGCAACGAGTGATCCTGCTCGTCGGAGATGACGGTGTGAATGGGTGCGGGCTTCGGCAGCTCAAGCCCATTGCGTGCATGTTCTCGCAGGATAGCTTTCCAGTGCACCGTATGGCCCGGTCTATACACGGGCCGGTCTGTGTACACATACGCTGCCCAGCGTTGACTTCCCATGCTGGTAAAAGAGTAGCCCCACGGCGTGACGACGCCGATGTTGTCTCCCGATCGCGCAAGGGCCCAGACGTTGTCAGGCGTTGCATCGCTGTGCTGCGCTGGAAACTGGAATGTGCCGTCCGCAGCCGTCACGCCGCTGCCCTTCCGGTCCTTACCGAAGAAGAGTGAAACCTGCGCGCCTGCGATGGGCTGACCGGTGCGGCGGTCCACTGTAAAGGCGAGCACGCTGCCCTCTGTTGTGCGATCGATCAGCGCTAGTTGGCTCACCATCAACACGGTGTATGCCTTGAAGTGCCCGTCCGTGGCCTCGATCAGGTAAAAGCCCGCAGGCAGCGGATCGATCGGCAGCTCCTGCGAATCCGAGATAAACGTCGGCGGCATCTCCTGACGCCATCGCGCCACCAGGCGCTTATCGTTCAACAGCGGAATGGCAGCAAACTGCGCCGCGCCCACGATGCGGCTTTTTCGTGCCATGCCGGCCTGTTTTTCACGCAGAGTGTCCCGCGCCTCCGCAGAAAATTGATCGCGAAAGAAGCGCCGCACCAGAAACCAGATATGGTGCTTCCAGTCATGCCAGCGTTCAAGCAGGGTAGGCTCGTCGATCTGTTCCTTTGGTCCTCCGGGTAGCTGATTGCCGAAGCTGTGCAGCTCCGGCAAACCCATCATGAATCTCTCCGGATCTTCGACGCGATATATGCGGAACTCCAGAACATCGACGTTATGCGCGTAGAGGTGAATCTGCGGCTTCTCTCCCGGAGAGTAGGAACGCGTCGTGCTCAGGTTGAAGGAGACGGCCTTCCGGGCGAAGAGAGGTGCCGGCAACAGCAAAAAAGTGCAGCCCAGCAGAAGCAGAGACCATACGCGCTTGCATCCGGCAAAACCCCGATGAGCCATCAGTCTCCCTCCCGCAGAATGTTCCACCGGTACACGCCTAGGAAATTGGTATTGTCCGGGACCGGCCGCCACCGCCCGTCCGGATGATGTAAAAGGTCTGTCAATGCCACTCGACGTATCTCGCCTTTTGCGCGCCCGATCGGCCCAGTGTGATAGACGACCCAACCAGCATCGTAACCGTTAAGATCGTGGCCGCCAGTCACGATCATCGAATGGTAGGGCGACGACTGCTCAAGCTGGCGAAAGAATAAGAGGTCTCCCGGACGAGCTGCGTGCACATCGCGGGTAAGCAGGTAGGCGTTGTCGCGCATCAGGGTCTCGGCATCGGCAAACTGCGAGAAGCGCTGTGATGCACTGCGAAGATCTGTGTAGGGTCCATCCATGAAAGATCCAGGAGTCACCCGATAAAGTGCCGCACCAAGCGGCGTCTCCGGATAGCTGTACTGCTGGACCGAAGCGACGACCAAAGCAGGCGGGAGTTGCGCTGCAGCCAGCCAACTCTCATTGTGAGCGCGAAGCGATTCTCTATAGCAGTAGCGCAGCAGCGCGGCGCAATCGTTGATCTCGGCCGGAAGCTTCTCCGTTGGCTCACTGGCGGCCTGCTCCGCGAGTAACGTGAACCAGCCGCGGAATGCAGCGCGGTCTTGAGGGGAGTGCAAGCGGAGAAAGTCCGGCGTGCCATCGCCATAGGCGTCGCCCGTAGCCAAGGTAAATTCGAGCGGAACTGAAATTTCATTGCGACCCCAGCGAATGCGCAACAGCGCGGGCGGATGCGGCGCCACGGGCGTTCGCAAGCGAACCGCGACACTCTGGCGATCGGTGGCTACAAAGTTCACCCCTGGAAATGATGTCCGGAGTGCGCCTATGCGCGACGCATCCGCACCATTCGTATGGAGCGTGAGCGCTGTGTACTCGCGCCCATCCGCCGGCAGCTGGAGTCGGTTGGGAGTCCAGTTCACGCGTGCGGCATTCCTCTGTTTCCACGCGTAACCCGCAAGGAAAGCAACACCCAAAAGCAATGCGACTACGGGAACTTTCCACCGTGTCCGCCATTCAGGGAAGACGGTGCGCGATGCTCGACGCGGTTGAGTTCCCTGCTGCATCAACATGGAGGTGCGTGAACCCCGTTTGACTTCAGCTGGATTCTATCCGAGACAACTCGCCTGTCTAGCACATTCTCTGCGAACTCTGATCTGGGCAGCTGTTCTTCCGGGAGACAAGCACTCTATACTTGCGGGCATGAAGCCTTCACGAGTGATCCTGCCAACAGCCACGCTGCTCGCCGCCTACGCTGTGTTTGCACATGCCGCATCCCGAGGCGATGGTGCAACACTGCACACAGTGCCTCATGTCGACCTGAAGCGCTATCAGGGCAGATGGTACGAGATCGCCCGCCTGCCGCTGCATTGGGAGAAGAAGTGCGCCAGCGATGTGACCGCGACCTATACCTTGCGCGCCGATGGAAAGATCGACGTGGACAATCGCTGCAGGCAGGCTGACGGAAAAATGATGCAATCGAGAGGCACTGCCCGGCTTGTCTATAAGCGCGGTTCAGCCTCCAAGTTGAAGGTCACGTTCTTCTGGCCATTCGCCGGGGATTACTGGATTCTGGATCTGGACGGAGAGTATGCGTGGGCTCTCGTCGGCACGCCCAACCGAAAGAATCTCTGGATCCTGAGCAGGACGCCGAAGCTGCCCCAATCAGTTATAGAGAGACTGCTCGCGTCTGCACGTGCTTCGGGATTTGATACCGGCTCTATTATCTTTACTCAGCAGGGAAGTTAACTCAGGTGTCCATGTCTGGAACTGGTGTTCGCCAAGCGAGAGGCGTTCAGACGATGATGGAGCCCGATCCGCAGAAATACGGTAGCGATACGTACGGCAGCTTTAATCGAACCCCGGAGCGAACCTGCCACTTTGGAGACACCGCCGCGCCGGCAGCGATAGTCGACTGGCAGCTCAAGGATGCGTAGCCCCTGGAGCGCTGCCTTCATCTGCATCTCCAGGTTCCATCCATAGGTCTGCTCTGACATCCCGAGACGCGCAAGCGCACCGCGGGAGATGGCGCGAAAGGGACCCATGTCGGTGTAGCGAACCCCGTACAACAACCGCAGGAGTAGACCCGCGAAACGACCGGCAAAGACCTGGGAAGGCAGCATGCTTCCGGGCTCGCGATCTCCGCGCAATCGCGAACCGATGACGAAATCGTATTCGCCGCTAAGAACCGGCCCAGCAATGGCCGGCAAATCTCCCGGAATATCGCTCCCATCCCCATCCAGAAACACAAGCACGTCCGTCGCAGGATGGGAGGCCTGCACCCCCGCGGCACATGCGCGGCCGTAGCCGGGCTGCGGCTCGCGGACGACGCGAGCACCCGCAGTCGTAGCTGCATGGGCTGTCCCGTCGGTGCTGCCGTTATCCACGACAATGCACTCGCGAATCAGGTCGTGTGGAAGCCCGCGCACAACATCCGCGATCGTCTCGGCCTCGTTCAACGCAGGGATGATCACGCTGATCCGTGCATGTCCGCCGGGCATGGCGCTAGAGACTCCAGCGCAGCCCGCAGTTCGCGCAGGCGCGTGGCGGCTCCGGGCTCAGCAGTTGTCTTCGGAAGTTTTGGTACTGCTCGCCGTTCCAGATCTCGCGAATGGTCTGCTGCGTGGCCTCACCGAGTGTAAAGCTGCCGTAGCCGTGCATGGAAAACGGAGCGATGCAACACGGAATCGCCCGTCCGTGCGCCGTGAAATACATCAGCGTCCAAGGGCGGCGGCACAGCGACCACGGGCTGTCCTCACGCTGCTTTTTAACGCTGGTCTCTGGCTCCGTTGCACCGGAAGCGTTAAAGCTGATCCCGAGCTCCGCTGCCACGCGCACCGCACGCTGGATAAGCTCTTCCTCTTCCTGCGTCGTTTTCTCAAAGAGGGCACTGGACGCGCGTGCGAGCCCGTTGGCGTTGTCGCTGAAGAAGACAAGCCGCTGCAGGTACACTTCGCGCACGTCGACGGAGTCGGCCAGGCGGACAAAATCTTCAAGCTGATCCAGCGTCTCGCGCAGCCCGGTAAGCCAGAGGGAGACGCGCGGCTTCTCCACGCCCTGTATCCGCTGCATCTGCCGGAAGCGACGCACATTGGTGACGATGCGATCAAACATATCCTTGCCGCGGACCATCTGGAAGGCCGTAGGCTCGGCGGCATCGAGCGAAACACGCAACTCGTCCAGCCCGGCGTCCATCACGGCCTGTCCGTTTTTCTCTGTGAGCAATGTGCCGTTGGTGTTGAAAAGCACGTAGATGCCGCGGTCCTTCAGGTACTGCACCATGCGCGGAAGGTCCTTGACCAGCATCGGTTCGCCCACTCCATGCAGCACCACACGCTGCACATTGGAAAGCTGGCCGATGATGCTGGTGAATAGCTCCCAGGACATATCGGCTTCAGGCTCCAGCTCCTCAAAGGTGCGCGGGCATGTCGTGCACAACAGATTGCAGCGGTTCGTCACCTCGAGATAGACACAGATCGGCTCCGTTTCCACAAGCACGGAGAGCTGGTCTTCCGGTTTTTCGAAGTAGCGGCGCATCTGCTGCATGGGCGGTGTGGGCTGCGTGGTGGTGCTCATGATTCCCTCGCTTCGGCAAGCGGTTCTGGTGCTGGGTGGAAGTTCGTTCTCTTCGCAGTTGCCAATGAAAAGTGTGCACCGGATATGTGCAGTTTGCGCCTTTCGATCCAGCGCAGGCAAAGGTCGTAGCCCAACATGCATAGGAAGCCGCCATAGAGCCACATATTGAGGTGGTACATAGGCTCCCCGGGCATGGCAAGCCGCGTGGCAAACAAATACGTACTCGCGACCACCAAGTAAAGCGCGGGCAGCCAGGGAACTATTGTGAGCGCGGGCAGCAGCCACAACAGATACCACGGATAATGCGGCGAAAAGCAAAGGTTGGCGGCGGTGGCAATGACCAGACTCCAGAAGATAAATGCAGTCTGTTGACTATCACGGCGGAAGGCGACGTAGCTCAAGCACAGAAGCACAGCCGCGCAGACCACCACGTAAGGAAACGCAGGGACACTGGTATGCAGTGTGCGCCGTGCCAGCGTCAGCAGGAAGTATCGCCCGCCGGAATCGATTCCCTCTTCTTGCGCATACGTGGGCAGGAAACCAACCACGGCGCTGCCCACGCTGGCGTAACAGGCATAGCCCAAAGCCACCGTAGCGGAAAGCACTGCAATCATGCGCCACTCCCCTCTACGAAAGAGCGCCGGCAGTAGTACGAAGGGATAGAGCTTAATGAGTGTTGCGGCTCCCAGCCATGCACCCACGAAGCCGGGTCGCTGCTTCAGACGCGCATAAAATGCGAGCGCAATAAACGTGAGCGCAACGGCATCCACATGACCGCTGCTGCCAATCTCCCAAAAGCAGAGCGGATTCCAGGCGTACAGCACGATCTGCTCGCGGGGCAGATGAAGCATCTCTAAAATGCGCAATAAAACCAGGCAGGTGATCGCTTCGAAGCCGACCATCGCAAGCTTCATGAAGGTCTCTGTCGCGCTAACACGCGTCACCGTCAAGAACACCATCTGCGCGCCCGGAGGGTAGATGGTGTGGGCATAGTCGCGGCGGTTTATATGTGGGTAGATGCTGCCGTCGCGCAATGCCTGCAGGTGGCTGTCAGCGGGAACATAGCGATATGGATTGATGCCCTCGGCCTGCACCTTTCCGTCCCAGACGTAACGGTAAAGATCTGTGGAAAGAAAAGCCGGCGCAAAAACGCAAACCAGCCTGGTGAGCAGAGCAACGGCGAGCAGAATGCGCAGGCTCCACTTATCAGTGCGGTAGCGGCGCAGCAGCCACGCCGCAAGAAGAAACAGAATAAGCTGGGCACAAAGATCCTCACTAAATCCGTGGATAAAATGGTGGAACTCCACCACGCCATCCCGGCAGAGCTGGATCATCAGCACGCCGAAAAGGAGCAGAACACCGTTGGTGACCGCAGGCCAGCCCCGGCGCTCGGTTGGAAGCACGCCTGTCACGGCAACTCCGCCCCGGCGAGAATGGCCGGATGGGAGTAGCGCGCAAACTCTCTCATGTACGCGCGCGTGTGCGGCGCCGGGTATCCCCGTCGTGAATGCTCTTCAGCAAACAACTCATCTTGGAGCTGACTCAAAGTATTGCTGTCATCCACGTCATACCAGCGTTCCAGCAGGGTCACAGAAAGACCGGTCTCGGCGGCACGTTCGAGCGTCTGCTGGGCAACGACTTCAGTGCTCCAGGCGATGCGCTCAAAGAGTTGAGCATGCGCGTGCTTCAGGCCAATCAAATAATAGCCTCCATCCTCTGAGGGCCCGAGAACTGCGCGGTCGCCATCTTTGCCTAGCTCTGCGACGGCTCTCGCGTATGCGGCCGCGGGTACGGTTGGGCTGTCAGAGTCGATCAGACAAACGGCCGCGAAACCACAGCTGAACAGGTCCTCCGCCGTGCGCAGGAGCCGCTCGCCAAAAACATCTCCCCGTTGCGGCAGAAGCATCGTGCTCTCGGGCACTATGCCAACAAAGGCTGACTCTTCCCCCGCCGGGGTATACGAGATCACGCACACTGCTGGAGCCGAGGACGCCACGGCCCGCAGATTCTCTATCGTGTCTAAAAGAAAGCGCGTGTTCAGCGTAGCGGCTTGGGCGGGGGTCAGGGGCGGGCTCAGTCGCGTCTTGACCTTACCTGGACGAGGGACCTTGCTCATCACGGCGAGAGCGCACTTGCCCTCGAATTCGCCGCTGAACTTCGCGGAGCCACCGGCAGCGTCGAGAATGCGAAAGGGATGCGTCATGCAGCCTTTTCGCAAAGCGCATATTGGTACCGCTTGTCTTGCCACATGCGCACGCTTGCCCAGGGCTGGGTTCCAATGAAGTGTTGAAACTGGGGGTGACTGAAGATGCGACAACGGAGTGGGTATTCGGATTCAGACGGCTCGGGAGCTCCTCGACGCCCCAGCATCTGCATGCACCAGAGTGGCGCGGCGGCGCGCAGCCTGGAAGTTGGTTCCGCTATAAAGCAAAGACCGCCCGGACGGAGCGTCAGAAAAATAGCGTTCAGTGCTAGGTCGCGATTGGCCAGGATAAGAAAGAGCCGGGAAGCGATCACGGCGTCTACATGATCTGGGAAGTCGCCCAGCGAAAGCGCATTGCCCTTTAGAAATCGGCAGTTCTGCAGACGGGAACGCCGGGCCTGCTCTCGGGCGCGGGAGAGCAGCGGTTCCGAGGTATCGATTCCAGTTGTTTGCAGGTGGGGAAAAAGAGTGGCAAGGCGGCGTGAGTAGAAGCCAGGGCCGCAGCCAACCTCCAGCACGTGATGCAATTGTCCGGTCTCAAGCAGAGGAGCGATTGCATCGGTGATCTCCTGCGTGTGGTCTGTGAAGAGATGCTCACGGCACATGGCATACAACCACCAACATCGCTCAAAGAGGCTATCGTCCTTCCAAGCTCCGCTGCCGCTGGCGCCGAGCAGGTCAGTTTGCATCCACTGCCTCCGTCCCGAAAATCGCAACGCTACACCCCAACGGCGAGCCTGTCTTCTGCAAGCTAAATCCCCCAACCACGACGATACTAGCAGCGCAGTTTAACCTTCTGCTCTGTGCCTACCAAGATACGTTGCTTTGCCCTCACGAAGGAAGGGCGGTTGCGCATCTTTTGCCCCGCGCACATTGCCATCAAATCGACAGTGTGAAGCCGGCCGCAGCATGTAAGCAGCGAAAACCGCGCGTGGGTGCCGACCTTTGCTGCAGCTGCGGCGCATGAGACAGAATTGCTCGGCGGAGGTTACACGGAAAACTCACTGCGGTGCAATAAAGGTCGCCATCAATTTATCGCATGCAAATTCGGGCTCTGGATTTCGAATCCGCTTGCATAGAGCTCAGACTGACCTGCACTCTTTGGAAGGGTGCAGGTCATGACCGACAAACTACCATCTGAAGATTCGGAGTTACGAGGCTCGTCCGGCGACAGCGAACCCGTCGCAGAGACAGCCGGACCACCGATCGACGTTCTTCCAGCCTCGTCCGCCAGCCTATCGCAATACGGAGACCGGGCGACCCCTCTTCGTATCGGCCAAACCACTCCGAACCTCTCGCTTACGGCCAGCGACGACGCGGCAACTGACACCGGAGCGGCCGGAAGGACACCCGACGGAACTGCGTCAGAGACAGCGGTAGATCGCGACCAGACTGGCGGACTTCTGACTTCTGAGGCGTTGCCCGTCGCACCTCCGCAGCCTTCGATCCGGCTCGACAAAAAGCACCCGCTTGCCATCCGCTGGATGCACTGGATCAACTTCCCAGTGCTGTTCACGATGATCTGGAGCGGATTGCTGATCTACTGGAACGATTCGGATAACGCGTATCACCATCCACATGCGGTGTACCGGGTGGGGATTGGATCGTTGACACTGGTGCGGCTCTTTCCGCAGTGGTTCTGGAAGGCGATTGATGCGCCGTACCGAGTCACGCAGGGTCTGGGATATCACTTTTTCTTCATGTGGATCTTCGCGCTCAACGGCATTGTGTATGTGCTGTACACAGTGTGGTCAGGCGAGTGGAGATTTATTGTTCCCGGCCGGAAGAGCTTGCGCGAGGCGATCCAAGTGACGCTGGTCGATCTGCACCTGCGCAAGGGGCTGCCGCGGCAAAAGAAGTACAACGGGGCACAGAGGATTGCGTATACGAGCACGATTCTTATGGCGCTCGGCAGCCTAGTGACTGGACTTGCAATTTACAAACCAACGCAGGCACACCTAGTCACGACACTGCTCGGCGGATACGAGATGGCGCGCTGGGAGCACTTCTGGTTGACCATGGGCTTCTGTGCGTTCTTTGTGGTGCATGTGGCCCAGGTCATTCTGGCAGGGTGGAACAACTTCCGCAGCATGGTCAGCGGGCTTGAAATCAAGCGGGTCGAAGAGCCTTCGCTCGAGGCGGAGAGAAGGAGCTGGTGATGAGCGAGCGCAAAGAAACGCAGGTGCAAGGGAACGGACATCCGGACGAGGCGGTGTTACGGAGATCGCGACAGCACACGAGACGGAGCTTTGTCGTGGCAGCCGTGGGCGCTGCGGCAGGCTACGGGTTCTATCATTGGATCGACCACACACACCGCGATGGCATGCAGCCCACGCCACTCAGGCAAGCGCTTCAGACGAACGCGAAGCTCTCACGCACAGTCTTCGATGAGCGCGCGATGGCCCCGACGTATCCGGTGGAACGGTCCGTCGATCTGCGCGTCAACGGATTGGATGGATTGAAACAGCCCCTCATCCTAGAGAGCTGGCGGCTGCAGCTGGTGGGAGCGGCAGACGCACAGAGCCGCCCACGGTACGTGAAAGACGTAACAGCCTGGGAGTACAAGTACGCTACGGAAGACATCGGTGGGGACAAGGGACACGACACCAAGGTAGCTCCGAAGACGGATACGGCGGAGAAGATGGCGCCCAAAGCTGGGATGGCATTGGCGAAGTCAATGCAGGAGCGTACAACCAGGCCTCCACGCGGACAGGAAGAGGCTGGGAAGAGCTACTCGACATTGCAGCCAGGAACACCAGGTCTGCTGCTCACCATGGACGACGTCCTGAAGCTGCCCCGGCATGAACTGGTCACTGAATTCAAATGCATCGAGGGATGGAGCCAGATTGTCCACTGGAGCGGCGTGCGCATGGCGGATTTCCTTGACGCCTATCCTCCGGAGAGAAACAAGAATGGTTCGCTGCCGCGTTATGTGTATATGGAAACACCCAATGGCGACTATTACTGCGGATTCAACATAGATATCTGCCGGCATCCGCAAACACTGCTGGTGACAGAGATGGCCGGCAAGCCGCTGACGCAGACTCACGGAGCTCCGCTGCGTCTCCACATGCCCACAAAGTACGGATACAAGCAGATCAAGCGCATCGGGCTGGTTGCCTATACCGATCAGAAGCCCGACGATTACTGGACGAAGCTGGGCTACGACTGGTACGCCGGACTGTAGCTTCCGTCCCACACACGGAACTTTCTTCTTTAGGTAACGGCGCCGTCCGTGCTGACGGCCGCACCGTCAGGCACAGCATTGAGTTGGAACCTACTACGACATACGGTGGTAGCGGAGCAAGGCGGAATCCGGTTGGGCTGGCAGGCGCACGGCAACGCCCCCTTCCATGAGTTCTTTCCCGGTAAGAGTCCCTTTCTCGTTGGTGTCCAGATTCCTGAGCTCGTAATTGCTTCCCGGCTGCAACGCGTTCAGCGGAAAGACCGCCCGGGTGTACTCGCTGAGTGGCCGCTTAAGCACGACCAAAAGGCCCTCACCCGCATCGGGTAAATCGAACTGATACGCCATCCAGACATCGTTCGTCTGCGCGTAGTCAGTCAGCGGGTAAAAATCGCCGTAGAAGTATCTCTGTATCTCCAGATAGCGTTCAATGGATCTCTTCGCTTCGGCGAATGGGAAATTGCTGTAGTCCGTCTTGCCCTGCGGCTCGTCGCCCCCAGAAAAGAGGCCGTAGGATAGACCCGCCGTCATGCTGCTGCGGATCCTGTAATCGTTATTGGTCGTAAGATTGCCCGCGGACGTCATGTTAAGTGGCGCCCAGCGGAGTAGACCGTGGCTATGACACTGATTGGCGGTGAGATCTCCCACAAAATCGGTCCGCGAGAGTACTGTGCTGCGGCCAATGGTCTCGAGGTCAATGCGTCGCCCACCGCTGGCGCAATCGTCTATGAGCAGATTCGGGTGCCGGCGCCGCAATTCATCCCAAAATGCATACAACCCCTCCACCCAGCGAATCTCCGTCATGCCCTGCCGGTCAGGTGCATCTGCAGCTCGCCAGAATTCCAAGGGTGCGATATTCGCATCATTCCGAAAGCAATCCAGGCCGAACTCATCAATTTTGGCGGAGATGTAATCGGTCAGAAACTGGCGTGCCTCGGGAATACCAAGATTGAATAGCTTGTCGTTATCTTGGATCTGGTTTCGAGCGCTCTCCATGGGCACCCAACCCGGATCAGAGGCCGGAATATTGTTGCCGCCGAAGCCCCTGAAGACCTTTTTATCCTTGGGTACCTCGAGCAGCCACTCGCTGTGTTCGGTGTACCATGGCGTTCCTTCGCATACCCGTTCAGGCTCGAACCACAAGAGGAGCTTGCGTCCCGAAGAATGCAGAAGATCGCTAATTGGCTTGAAACCCTCGGGATAGAGATCTTTGTTGGCCTGCCAATCTCCTGGGTTCTTCCACCACGGACCTCTGCCGAACCACCCGGCGTCGATCCAGTAGTACTCCATCGGCAGATTGTGCGCGATGATCTGCCGAATGTTCTCGAGATGTTCGGCCGCCGGAGTGGCGCCCCAATTGGAGTTAGTGATCGGCCCGACCAAAGGTTTGGCCCCCGGGGCGGGGCGGTGATGTGTCAGGATGAACCGCCGCAATAGGTTGTGCCCGCGCTGGGGCTGCCCCAACCAAAAGAGTATGAGAACCCTCGGCGTGCGGATCTCCTCGTCCGGGTGAAGCACCAGATGGGTCAAAGCCATTCCCGCGCGCACGCGGAATTGCGGGTCTTCTTCGCGATCAAAGGCGGTTGCCCACTCGCCTGTCCAACCGATCGCCACAATTGCGCCTTCTCCGTTTCCCTCAATATTGAAGAAGGGGAGGAATTCACTGGAAGAGCGGCCACCACCTGCTTTGAGCTGCAACCGGCCGCCTTCCCCGAGAACTCGGGTCATCGGCATGAAATCGTCGATGGAGCAGGCGGCGCCCCGGGCGTAGTGAATAATGGGACCACGATCCGGGCAATGCAGGGGAGCATCCAGCGCCTGAATCTCCTGCAAGATGGGCGTATCCGAGCGGCCGCAGTTCTTAAAATACACAATCGACTCCACAGCCGGAAAATCCTTGAAGCTCGTAGTGACAACACGCACCTGGAGATTTGTTCGCGGGTCCGTGTAGGTCACCTCGAGCTGTTGCCGCACTGCGTCCAAACTAGACGCTTTAACTTCGCAATTCCAGCTGGGAAGGAGGTCAGCGGATTTCCTCCCGCCATAGATGAAGGAAAACGGCGGCTTGAGTCTGTCCGGCAGCAGGTGGCCCCCGGTTCCGGCCGGGGTGCCCGCAGCGGCCGGCCTAAACGAGCGGGCCCAGTATTCGGCAATGGCCATTTCCAGATTCGTACTCGCTACCGGAGCATGGGACGAGTCAACGGCGTCAGACGCTGTTTCCGATGCAGTGGCTTTGAACACGCCAACTCTGGAGAATGCTCCCAGTGCAACTACCTCTGCACTAAGACGTACGAAATCGCGCCGGGTAACTGAATCCTGACTCATATGAACTCACACCTTTCGCTGTTCAAGCCCACCTCATTCCTTTGGTACAAGTCTTTGCGGCGGTGTCATGAAGTTCTTGGCCCCGGACGTCGTATTGGGCTTCGCAGTTGGGCGGCCCCATACCGGAGAGTCGCGAAGGGCAAGGAGCAGCGTCGCTACCAGCCGGATGTCTTCCGCTGCCAGCGAGATCCGGAGTATGAGCTCGCTTGGCACGCTACTTTCAGGGTCCTGTCTCTCCCCGCAGCGTCTGGCCTTCTTGTCTACTCATGCTACCTGGAAAGCTGCTAGCGTTCCCGCGGGTCTCCCAGCTGCTTGAATCGAGAGTCAAAAAGGCAAGGGGTGTCAGAAGTAAATAAGTAACTGGCATAACCACGACCATCGAGAGAAACCAGACAGGATGTACCTTGAACTCGGCAGCCTGCTTCCGCGTGTCAAAATAGTAGAAGGTAGTCGATACGGCTAATATTCCGAGGTGAAACAGAGCTAGATCGAAGAACTCCCCAGTAATAAAACTTTGGATGATGATCACGGGGTAGCTTATGAGCATGGCAAACATGGCTGCATACTGGAGCGCTACAAGAGGCTGAAGCTTCCACGCATGGCTGAGCCCACCCATGAAATCTATGATGTTGGAACGGCGCCAGCGCAGCTGCTGTGACCAGAATGTACTCAGCGTGTCCGGAACGTTGGTCCAGCACACCGCATCCTGAGTCAAGAACGTCTTATACCCGGCTTTAAGGATCTGACGCGTAAGAAAACGATCTTCACCGTATTTAATAGGCACTCCTAAGACGCTCCGATTCTTGAGGACCGGTTCTAGCTCAACAAGAACGGCTCTCCTGTATGCGGTTAGGCAGCCAGATAAACATAAAACGCTCTGGAAGAAGCACTCGAGGTTTTTGAAGTACTCGTATGCAAAGTAATATTTGATCACCTGCATCCGCGTGATCCAAGTCTGGTTTGCATTCCTTACGTTGACTCGCCCACCCACCGCTGCGATCTTAGGATCGATAAAACGAGAAACTAGATTGCGAACAGCCTGCCGTTGCAGTATGACGTCGGAGTCAACGGAAAGAATGATCTCTGCGTTTGTAGTTCGAACGGCGTTGAGAATACCCAACCGCTTCCCCATGTTGCACGGATTTCGTATCACGCGAACGCGGTCCGGGTCATGCTCTGCGGCTCGTTCCGCCCACTCTACGCTGTTGTCGCGCGAGCAATCATCGATGACGATTACATCTAGCTTTGCTGCCGGATAGTCTTGACCCAGCAGGCTTAATATTCCTTGATAGATGGACTCGCCCTCGTTGTACATGGGCACGATCACGCTTACTGTAGGAAAGAAGCCTGCCCGGGTGCGATCGAAGCGCTCGCCCTTGATCTTCTTGAGAAGCAGCCCAAAGAAATAGCGGTTTACGAACACAAGAAAGACAAAGACCGCGAGCGAGAAATTCAGCATACGGCTACTGTTCGCCTCCGCGTGGGCACGGGACCGGATGCTCAGTAGCATCTGCGGAAAGTGTGACTTCGAATCGACCGTTGTCTGTCCGGAAGCCTACCGGTCCGCGCAGTTCAAGAGCTTCTTGTCCCAGACTTCCTCTCCAGACTACCTCACCATCGGTCATCACGGTGAGAGAGTCTCCGCTGAGGGAGGCCCGCATCTCATGAACACTGCCGAGGACCACGCTGGGAACTGCTGTAGCTTCGCTGGGCACTACCGTTTTGTAGCCCGAGTTACCACACGCTGCAGAAGAACTCTTGCCTGGATTGTATTTCACCTGCACGACCAGCTTCGCATCAGGTTTTATTCTCCACATCGCATAGGTTACGTTGCAACCATCCTGGGCTCGGAGCTTTAACCCTATTTGTTCGCGCTCCTCGCCTGAACGCAGCGCTGCCCGTTCTCTTGTGGGTCCAAGATATTTGAACTGTAGACGCGCAGAGTCTCTTGAGCCTGCATTCATAACCGCACGTGTCTTAGGCATCTCAATCAAGAGCTTGCCCGGGGCGATCTCTTTCATCTCTCCTTCCGTAACGCAGAGCTGGTGGCGAGCAATGGCTTGCGGGTGGGAAGCGGTCGATCCGGAAACCTGGATCGCAATCAGCGCCAGATCGAGAAATCGCGCGTTCCTCATCGAGGAGTCCCGTCAGGCGATCCCAATATCTCAGACAGATCCATCAGGTGCTGCTGGAGATACGCGGACTCGGCCCTCAGTTTGGTAATGTCAAACCACCAATAATCCAGATATGTCTGTACTTTTTGCGAGTCGATGCCGTCCAGCGCCTTCGCTCGCGATTCCAGATCGGCAAGCAGCATGTCAGTTTCCTTCAGACGCTTGCGCTCAGCGGTCTGGATCGCACGCAAACGCGAAACTAATTGTTTAGAACGCACGGTTACTCCTATCGGATCCTGCTGTATCCAGAGCCGGCGGCCTTCGGCGGCATGGATCTCCGCTTTGGTCTGAGAAAGTCGTCCGAATCTATACGACAGGGTCGCGGTTGCGAGTAGCGGGAGCGCCTCACTTCCCTCGAAGATGTGATCGTATCCAGCGCGAATATCCAGATCCCACGCACTTGCCTCTCGAATGCGCGCCTCCCCTGCTTCCACATCTCCGTCGAGAAGCTCGTTTAAGCGCAGGAGGTTGGGCACTGAAAAGTTCTGTTTCCATGTCTGGGTTACAAGGCTGTCCAGCTGGGCCTGTGACTGCTCAAGCAGTGCGTGAAGTTCGTTAACCCGTATTTGCGTGCCGTTCAACTCCTCGAGGGTTGCAGAAAATCCCTCAGTCCGCTTTTTTACATTGGCAAGTATCTGCTCGGCTCGTGGAAGCGCGGCTTCCAGAGAATCTATCCTGGCATGGAGGGCGGACGCTGTTTCCGCATTCTCATTATGTGCAAGGAAATCCTCGAGAGCGGAGGTCGCCCGGTACTGTTCGCATTCGGCGCGCGCTCGCTGTCGCAGCGCCTCACCCGTTTTGAAATCCCGGAGACTAAAATTCAGCCCGGCCAGTATGCGCTTCTGTGAGGCGGATGAATTGACTAACTCTAGTGGTTGCGCTCCGAGCGCCGAGTTGAAAACGCCACCGGTCGCAAAAGCTTCTGGAGACATCAGTGGAGCACTTTCTGAAGCCGCAACCCCCTCCACATACTCGCAATATCCATCCGCCGCGCTACCGCCTGACCGGATGCTCGCGAGGTCCGATGGGGCATTTGCAGTCGCCTGAACAGCCGCAGTCTGGGCCGCCAAAGCTGCCGAGACCCCGGTAAGCAGAGCGGCAACGAATGCGATGCACGGTGCTCTGCAAAGGGTCGCCCTGCCACTCACCACGGCAGCCACAATGGAGGTTTGCCCACGAAAAGCAAATCGTTGTGCACCCACCTTGGATCCTCTACGTCCATTTGCACAAGAATCCCGCGCACTTCCTTGTTGCGGAAGGGATGCTTCTCCACAACCTCTCCCTGCAAAGCGTTGGTTACCCGTCCGACACGTTTGCACCACAACAGCCGAAAGCTGCATCCATAAATGGGTTGTCCAGGGCTGGCATGGTGTGTGTTGGTGTAAGGAACGAACGCGACCGTCAGGTTGTCCTGCGCTGCTCGAATATATGCCGAGTTTGCGATCGCTCCACTGATCACGTCCTGGCGTTTAATAGCACCTTCCAGCGAGGCAAGCTGCCCTCTCAGGGATTCTTGAGTATCTATGGCTTTTCTAACATCTACGGAGACCGCATCGAAGTCTCGCTTGGCATGCAAGGCATCACTGCTCAGCTCATGAGTGACGGCGCCTCCCTTTGAAATCGTGGCATTCACGACACCAAGAGCTTCCACCTCGCGACGAAGATCACTTTGTTTATTCTCTAACTCGGTGGTGTTTTTCTGCATGGCGAGGTTTGCGGTTTCAAACTCCGACAGCTGGTACTCTCCAGCCATATAGGCGTTCTCATCGATGAGGTGCGCCTTGTGCATGGCCTGGAGCTCATCTCGCGAGGAGGCGATGTACTTGCGATCGGCTGCGGCAGAATCAGCCCGCCTGCTCTTGAAATTTTTGGTCAACTGCTCAATGTTCGTCAGTTCACCTTGGCGATCCATGTAGGAGGCGTGCACTGCGAGCGTCAGTGCCTGTTGATAATTGCGCCCCGCAGTCACGATCCGTTGGGCATCATTCAGCCGAGCCTTCATGTCACTACGATCGGCCAGCAGCTTTTCTTGTAATAGCGTGCTTTGCACCAGTTCATTACTGAGCCGAAGGACACGTTCGTCTGCAGGAGAGATGATTTGAGGTGCTATCCATCTGGTGCTGAATGTGTAAAAAACAACCAGAAACATGTAAGAAGCCAGAGTCGCCAGAATCGCTGTCAAAATGATCAGCCCGGCGATCTTGTAAGCCGAGACAATCAATTTTGCAAAGCGAACCTGGATCTCGGCGCCTACCGTTTTCCAGCGTCGCCCTGCAGCTTTGTGGCTTAAGACACTAGTGGCCATTCTTTACCTGGACCCGTTAACGCGCTTAGAAATTACCTCTTGCGCCGTTTTAAATTTTTGGTTCTCTCATCGGATGAGTCAGCCATTCTCGATATGGATGACATGGCCTTAACTACGGAAGAATGCGATGATCGTATCATCAAGCATCAATGTAGCTCATGAAGACCTAATAGGATAACTGATCCGCGCACGCTCCGAAATGGGACTCTACGATCGCATATTTAGACACCTTTAGAGCTTATCAACTAGTGAACCCTGCAGCTATATCTATTTACTAAGGACTAATATCCTTTGTATAAAGGTAATCAATAGTGATCGCAATTGCTATGCGCGTTGCCGCAGATGCGATTACCGTCTATCAATCGTCTACGGGACCATTCCTCCGACCGTGAAGCCGAAAGGCTGTTGTCCAATTTCGAATCCCCTCCGATCCACAAGCAATTCAGGGACTCCGATCTGGGTTTTCTTGCGTCGTTTCCAAGCCGTATGCGCTAAGCCAGCGTCCATCGGTGCGTCGCAGCAGAATTACCGCCCCACGCTGAGCTGCCAGACGGAAGTGCAGGTGTGCTTTCGTGGTGGAGTCTTCTATGTCGACATCCGTGTCATCCAGAGACTCTGATGAAAAACTGTACAGGACGGCATCCTTTAGGACAGTCGGAAAAGCCAGAATCCCAGGCGAAAGGGGATGTATCTGCTTGAATACGGGGCTGACGCCCACTGCAGTCAGCGCATACGCATAGAGAGTGGCAGTAGGTTCGTAATTTTCGGCGAACTCGACCGGATCCGCCGCCCACAGAATCTTACCCCGGCCATGCACGATTTGTTTCAAAGATGCTCCATCGGCAAAGCGCAGCACTTCCACCGGCGCCTGCTGCACCTCGGGAGGATAGGTAATCTGCATCAGGGGCGCTTCCGATGAAAGGCGCAACGCAGACTGCCGCACTGCTAATGGAACCAGGCCTGCTTGGATATGAAGTGGAGACAGCCTATCGATGATTTGCCAGTGCTCATCACGTGCAAGGGGGCCCGAGACCAGCAGACAGCCGCCGCGTGCGACGTAGCCAAGCAGTTGCTGCCAGGCAGCTTCTGTAAATGCCTGCGGCGCCGGAAGAATGACCAGCTTCGGATCGCCGAGTTCGTCAAGCCGGTTCTCCGGCAGCATGCGAGCCGGCGTGTGATCGTAGTAGGCGAGAGCGCGCAGCGCTTTCTTTTGTGCAGACAGCGCCAGCGCGTTCATTCCTGTATAGAGCAGCGACTGCGAGGTCACGATCGTGACCTGCGGCAGTTCAATGCGCGTGAAGCTTTGCGGGCTTCTGCCTGCAAACTGAGCGAAGCCGGCGAGCACATCGGCCTCCGGCTTCTCGGTGCCGTCCGGGCGAATCGCGCCGATAGGAGTCTCGTTATCGTTCGCCATCATTGCGTTCACATTCCATACCCACTCAAGTCCACCCGCCCCCTGCGCAAACGAGAGCGCCAACTTGCGTTCAAGCTGCCATCCTTCTTCTTCCACTGACAAACGCAAGTGGTCATCCTGCATCAGGCGCCGCTGCTCGCCCATCTCCTGAACCAGCATCGGCTTTCCAGGCAACTTCGCCGCAAGCGAGGCCCACAAAATACTATCGAAGTCCCACCAGGTATGGTCAGTCGTGAAGCTGACCTCCGGCGAGAAGAACGCCGGTGATAAGCGCCCCGAGACCCCGCCTTCATCCTGCCCGACCGTCACCAGCTGGCTGGAGCCGGCGGAGCGGATCGTCGCACGCTGACGCCTCACCCAGTCCAGGAAGACGCTTTGCGTGAACAGGAAATAGTCATAGACCTTGAGCGGGTTATACCCACTGCGCACGCCGTCGAAGCCGAAGGCGCCGGCGTCCGGCAGAGCTAGCGGATCCTCTGCGGAAACAGTCGGCGGAGTCGCCGTAGGTCTGGATTGCAGCGCGCGCCCCACGCCGAACGACGGCTCGGACCATGCCGCGAGAAGCGCCGCCTCATCGGGATATCTATGCTTGAGCCACCCTCGCCACGCCGCCTGCTCATACAGGTCGCCCTGCGGGAGTGTCTTCCAGGCGTTCTTGTTGGCGCTTGGTTCGTTGATCAGGTCCCAGGCCAGAAAAGGAACGTCATGGAACCGCTGTACGAGCGAGCGCACATACCGGTCCTGAGCTCCGAGCGCAACAGGATCGAGATACGCGTTCTCGCCACCAAAGTTGTCCGGCAGGAAGGCAAAGAGATTGAACTGTACCGGCAGGTGATTGTGCCGTGCGGTCATCAGGAACGCCTCGATCGTGCGCAGCGCTTCCTCGCTCACGGTCCTGTCCGTCGTCGTGACCAGATCCCATCCTGACCAAATACCGCTGCGGATCATGTTCAGGCCAGCGCTCCGGATCTGCGCCATGTCGCGGTCCCACACATACGCGTTAGGCTTTGCCAGAAACAGCCGATCGACATCACTCGCCATATAAGTCGTGCCGACCACCGGCAGCGGCTTCCCATCCAGCTCGAAATAGTCACTGCCAACCGCGAGCTTTGGCCCAGACTTCAGGTACTCCCAATCGCGTATCCAGAACGCAGAATGGTACGTCCACAGTGGCACACCGTCTCGCAAAAGTGTCGCCTCGACCGTGTGCAGGCCTTTGCCTGCCGCGGCATCGGATGGCAAGGTGATGGTGTGCGATGCATCCGCGGAAATCGTAAACGTTTGCGCCGGCGCACCCTCTTCCGCACGCACGGTAAGCTTCAGCGTATCGCCAGTCATAGCCACTCCAGCGTCTGCGGGCTCATAGCGAAACTCCAGCGCTTCGCCAGGCAGGAACAGCGGCAGTCTTGGCCGGAACGCAAAGCGATCATGCTGCCGGAGCGCGATGGCCTGCAGATTGGCTAGCAGACGGGAATCGTCAAAGCCGTACGGGGCTGGTTCGCACGCCAGAAAGATCCATCGCCCACCCGCAAACCGCCTGCGATGGTGGTCTACCAGGAAAGCAGGAGCTGCGCGATGGTGCGTCTCCCGCGAGCCCCACACCAGCGTCGTAAGGTCCGCATCCTCGTCGCCGGTCGAGCCGATCTCCGCGGGGAACAAAGGCGTGACCGAAAGCCGGATCACCGGGCTGAACGCCTGCTTCCACGAGAAGGCCGGCAGCATAGGCTGCACGTCGCGATTCGAGTCAAAGCGCAGACCCGAGGATCCGGGCGTCTGCTGGTAGTCGGCAATGAACAGCTCGAGTGAGGCTGCAACACTCGGCGCCCTTAGCTGCCAGCCTTCGCTCGTTTGAAACGCTGCACGGGTGAAAGGCTTTCCGCCCAGCACTATGAGGTCTCCGCCGCGGTCAAGGTAACGAAGAATCGCAGGCCACGCAGCCTCTGGGTACGCCGATCCATACGGCATCACGAGCAGCGCAGTCGATGTATCAAGCAGCGCATCGCTGAGTTGCACAGTTGTCACAAACTTCGCCTCAGCAAATCCCTGCTGCAACGCCCGGGCGGAGACAGGGGCAGAGTCGGCGACAGGAAATCCTGGCTCTTGTAGGATCACCGTGGAGCTTTCGCCGTGTGCCGCGCACGCTGCCAACAGCAGGCAAACGATCACCGTAATCCGACGAGCGGTTTTAATCATCCATGCACTCCTGGCCATGCCTTTGCTGCCGAGCAGAATAGAGCATTTCTCCTGTAAGTAGGGAGGGCAAGCAGAAGCGAACGCAGCCTTTCTTCGAGGAAAGGCTGCGTGGAGATTCACTTCACGCGTTCATAGCATCAGGAGAAATGCTCCAACGCGTGGGGAAGCAGGCGTGCACACAGAAGAAGGAAATCGCTGGCACGGCTGACGGTCGACATGACATCTGTTGCCTTGTAGAGTTAGCACGCACATCTGGAGAGAATCTTGTTCCATTCAGTTCCGCACTCGCGATCAGTTCTGCTGGGTCCCATGCTGGTCAGTTGGCTCTTCGTAGGCGGCCTTATGTGGGCCCGACCGCAGGCTCCTTCCGGACAGGAAGCAATGCAGGCGGAAGCCGCCATGCCGATGGCAGCCGAGTCCATTGCGGGCGGCGCGCGGTTCCACAACAATCGCGAAACCGTCGAAGTCATCTTCTGCGACGCTGGCACTTTACACATCATCGCAAAGCCTTCAGCAAGCGAGGCAGCACCTGGTCCCGAGCCCTGGATCGTCAGCCCGTGCAGGCCGGCGCAATCCAAGTTCGATCAATCCAGGGGGCAGGCTCACATCCGAAGTGGGCAGCTCATCGTTTCGATGGCCCTCACCACGGGCGCACTTCGGATGCAAGATACGGCGGGCAACGTACTACTGCAGGAGAGCGACAACAATCCGCGTCGCTACACGCCGGTCTCCACCGCCGGCCGGCAGCTCTACAAAACGAGCGATCGCTTCTTGCCGGATATGCTTGAGGGCCTATATGGGCTAGGGCAGCACCAGAATGGCGTCTTCAACTACCGCGGCACTGTCGTGGAACTCGCGCAGGCAAACAGCGACATCGCCGTGCCGCTGCTGCTTTCGACCAATGGCTACGGCATTCTCTGGAATACCGCCTCCCGTTCGATCTTTGACGACCGATTCGCCAGGGAGCTCAAGCTCAGCGCCGACGCTGCGGACGGCGTTGACTATTACTTCTTCTACGGTCCGGAGATGGATACCGTGATCCATCACTATCGCGAGCTCACCGGCCATGCGCCACTGTTCGGTGAGTGGGCGTATGGATTCATTCAGTCCAAAGATCGCTACACCTCTGCGCAACAACTGCTGGACATTGCGGGCACGTATCGGTCGCGGCATGTGCCGCTTGACGTCATCGTACAGGATTGGTTCTGGTGGAAGAAGCAGGGCGATCCGCAATACACGGACGCTTACCTCAAACCGCATCCGGATGTTCCCGGCGCGCTGCAAACGCTGCATGACGAGCACGTCCACGCCATCATCTCCGTGTGGGCTGTCATGGACCCCAACTCCGACACATATCGCGCTATGCAGGCGCAGCATCTCACCATCCCCGGTACGCCGGACTACGATCCCACCAACCCGAAAGCGCGCGACTTCTACTGGGACCACCTCGTCGGCAAGCTCTTCGCGCAGGGATGGGATGGCTTTTGGCTGGACAGCTCTGAGCCCGAAACATGGAAGGGCGAAAGCGACGCTGTTCTCGAGGACAAGCAGCTCTTCCTGGGTCCCGGAGCGCGCTATCTCAACATTTTTCCGTTGATGCACACAGGCAACATCTATGAACACTGGCGTGGCGAAACAGACGGGAAGCGCGCCTTCATTCTCACGCGCTCCGCCTTCGCAGGCCAGCAGCGCAATGCGACCGTCGAGTGGTCGGGCGACATCTTTGGCACCTTCCCCACCTTGCGACGCCAGATCGCAGCAGGTCTCAACTTCGCGCTCTCCGGCATGCCGTACTGGACCACAGACATCGCCGGCTACACCTCGCCTTTTCATGACGAGACGAGGAATCCGGACTATCAGGAGCTGTACACACGATGGTTTGAGTTCGGAACCTTCTGTCCGATCCTGCGCACGCACGGTCACCGCAGCACCAACGAACTCTTCTCCTATGGCGCACAGACCCCAACATTGATCGCCTACGACAGGCTGCGCTCACGCCTTCTCCCGTACACCTACTCACTTGCATGGAAGATCACGCACGAGGACTATACCTTGCAACGCCCGCTGGTCATGGACTGGCGCACGGAGCAGAAGGTCCGCGACATCGGTGACCAATTTATGTTCGGTCCTTCGATCCTGGTAAGCCCGGTCACCTCAGCGGGTGCCGTCGCGCGCTCTCTCTACCTGCCGCCAGCGAAGGCCTGGTATAACTTCTGGACCGGCGACAAGCTTGATGGCGATCAGCAAATCCTGGCGCTGGCGCCGCTCGCACGCATTCCACTCTATGTACGCGCCGGTGCGATCTTGCCATTGGGCCCCGCCAGCGAGTTCGCCGGGCAAAGCCCGGATGCCCCGATTGAGCTCCGCGTCTACCCTGGCGCGGATGGCAGCTTCGATCTGTACAGCGACCGTGGTGACACCTACCGCTACGAGAAAGGCGAGTACGCAGTGACGGCGATCCATTGGGACGATGCAGCCCGCACCCTTCGATTCGACTTACGTCAGGGCGAATACCCGGGCATGGTTAAAGACAAAAAGTTCCGGGTGACCCTCGTCCATCACGGACGTGGAAATGGTCCAAACCCTTCGCAAGACTTCAAGGAAGTCATTTACACCGGGAAAGCGGCCAGCATCAGGCTTCCCTGAACGGCATGGATCCTCTGTTGCCGGTACCTGCGAAGGTGAGCGCTGCGCTGCAGCAGCGCACACAAGCGCACACCAAAACTCAGCTTTTCCTTTCTTCATAAGAGCATCCGCTGGCAACGGTCTCGCCGAGAACAGCACACATGACGAATGCAGTCGTGCGCGCGAACCAGGTATGCAATCATTGCAGATTGTCAAAAGATTACGTTATCATTGGCCGCTCGTTCGAACGAATGCGCAACTCGGAGATCCCTATGCATCGCAGAACGTTCCTGAGCGGCCTTGCCGCAGCTGGTATTGTCGCCCAGGCTCCACGTCTCTCCTCTGCACTTGCGCCGCCCGGCAGTATTGGCAATGGTCCCGCGGTCGACGCGCAACATATCCCGCGTTGGCGCGGCTTCAATATCCAATGGGAGCGCCGCCCCGGCGATACCTCAAGGGCCGCCTTTGAAGAGTCCGACTTCGCCATGATGCAGGGCTGGGACTTCAACTTCGCGCGTATCCCGCTCTCCTACTGGATATGGGGCAAGCCCACCGACTGGACCTACATCGACGAAGAGCCGCTCAAGCAAATCGACCGCGTCGTCGAGCTCGGCCGCCAGCACGGTGTCCACATCAACCTCAACTTTCATCGCATCCCCGGCTATTGCATCAATGGCCGTGAGCTCGAGCCCGCGGATCTCTTCACCGGTCGCAAGGACGAGGGACCACGCGCGCTCAAGGCCGCCTGCTTTCATTGGCGCACCTTTGCGAAACGCTACAAAGGCATCCCCAGCAGGCAGCTCAGCTTCGACCTGATCAACGAACCGCCGAAGATGCGTTCCTACGAGGGATACTTTGAAGAGCGCTATGCCGAGGTCGCACGCGCGCTCGTTGCTGCGATACGTGAGGAGGATCCCCAGCGCCTCATCTTCGCCGACGGCATCAACATCGGGCAGAACCCCGTGCTCGAGCTCGCCGATCTGGGCCTCGTGCAGAGCACCCGCGGATACCAGCCCAAAGCGGTGAGCCACTACGGCGCCACCTGGGTTCCCCTCGATGAGTACGAGACGATGAAGAAGCCGACATGGCCACTCGTCGACGACAAAGGCCGCACCTGGGATCGCGCCAAATTGAAAGCTGAGTACGTCGATAAGTGGAAGCCGCTCACCGATCGCGGCGTGCAGGTCCATGTCGGCGAGTGGGGCTGCTATAACCAGACGCCGCATGACGTAACACTCGCCTGGATCTCCGACTGCGTCGCCGTCTGGCGAGAGGCCGGTTGGGGCAACGCCCTCTGGAACCTTCGCGGCAACTTCGGCATCCTCGACAGCGGCCGCAAGGACGTTGACTACGAGGACTTCCAGGGTCACAAGCTCGACCGCAAGATGCTCGAGCTGCTCCGCTCCGCTTAGTTCTTCCCGCGAAAGGCCACGCCCCCGCATGCTCGCTGCACGCCCTGTTCTTCGTACATTTTCGCTCGCGCTTCTTGCACTCAGCCCCGCTCTCGTCAGTGCGCAGAGCGCCGGTCTCTACCTCAACAGCAAAGAGTACTTCGAAGAGCCCGGGGTCAACGTCATGGCCTTCCAGGACATCTACCCCGACGGCCATCAGGGTGGAGTCAGCATCATCCAGAACGGCGTTCGCGTCGCAACCAACGGTGACCTCCGCCTGGATCAGGCGCCCGGTCAGTGGCAGCCAATGTCCAGGCAAGATGCGCGCACCGTCGATGCCGCCTCCAACACCATCACCACCACCCTCTCCTATCCCGACCCCGCCAAGAACCGTACCGGCTTCAACCCGATCGACTACCCGGATCTCAACTTCTCTTACAAGGTCCGCGTTCATGGCGAGGGCGACTCCATCCGCATCACCGTCGATCTCGATAAGCCGATTCCCGCAGCCTTCATCGGCAAGGTCGGCTTCAACTTCGAGCTCTTCCCCAATGACCTCTTCGGCAAGAGCTGGTATCTCGGCTCGGGTTCAGGCATCTTCTCGCATCAGGCGAACGGCCCCGAAGCCTTCGATCAAGAAGGTGAGGTACAGCCCGTCCCGTTCGCCACCGGCCCTAAGCTCTCCATCGCACCCGAGACCGAGGGACAGCGGATGCTGATCGAGTCCAAAACCGGAGATCTCTCGCTGCTGGACGCGCGATCCAAGCGCAACAACGGCTGGTTTGTCGTCCGCTCCCTCATCCCTGCGGGCGCCACCACCCACGCCATAGAGTGGATCATCACACCTCACGCCATCCTCGGCTGGCGCTACCAGCCCGTCGTCCACGTCTCACAGGTCGGCTATCATCCCGCGCAGAAGAAAGTCGCGGTCATCGAGCTGGATCGCGCCGACTCCGGCGCCGAGCCTGCCCGGCTCCTTCGTATTGCGGAGGGCGGAGGAACAACCGAAGCGCTCTCGGCAAAGCCCACGGCCTGGGGGAACTTTCTCCGTTACAAATACGCAGAGTTCGATTTCTCCTCCATTCAGAAGCCCGGCATGTACCAGGTCGCCTTTCGCGATACCGTCTCGCAGCCCTTCCGTATCGCGCCAGATGTCTACCAGCGCGGCGTCTGGCAGCCCGTCCTCGAGTATTTTCTGCCAGTGCAGATGTGCCACATGCGCGTCGAGCAGCAGTACCGTGTCTGGCACGGCGCGTGCCATCTCGACGATGCGCGCATGTCCCTGACCGACCACAATCACTTCGACGGTTATAAGCAGGGCTCTTCGACTCTGACCAGGTACAAATCGGGCGAGACCATTCCGGGGCTCGACTACGGCGGTTGGCACGACGCCGGCGACAGCGATCTACGTATAGAGTCGCAGGCCGACGAAGTCTCGATCCTCGCTGCGGCATACGAGAACTTCCATCTCGACTACGATGACACCACGGTAGACGAGCACGGTCGCCGCACGCAGATACACATTCCGGACGGCAAAGCCGACGCGCTCCAGCAGATCGAGCACGGCATCCTTACCATCCTCGGAGGCTACCGATCCATGGGCCGCGTCTATCGCGGCATTCAGGAGGCCACGCTTGAGCAGTACGTCCTGCTCGGGGATCCCTCAAACGCGACCGACAATCTCCACTTCAACACCTCCATGAGGCCCGATCAGCGATCCGGCACCGAGTCCGGCAAGCCGGATGATCGCTGGGTCTTCACCGAGCAGAATCCAGTCAACGAGTACAAGGCCATCGCGGCTCTCGCCTCCGCTGGTCGTGTGCTCAAAGCATCGAAACCGGAACTCGCCCGCGAGTGCGTCGAGGCTGCACAGTCCCTCTGGCTGGCCGATCGCGATCCGAAGAAGGGCTTTGACGCCCGCATGATCGCTGCCACCCAGCTCTGGATGACGACGCATGACGAGCGCTACCGCAAGGAACTGCTCTCCAATCGCGCTCACATCATCGCCGACTCGTCCAAGATCGCCTGGGCGATCGCACCCGCCTCCGCCTCACTCACTGACTCCACCTTCACCCATGACCTTCGCGAGGCGGTCCGTCGCGACTTCACTGCGCTTGCCAAAAAGCAGGCCACCGATTCACCCTTTGGCGTCCCCTACACGCCGTATATCTGGCGTGCCGGCTGGGAGATCGAGCGCTTCGGCGTCGAGCAGTACTATCTCTACCGCGCCTTTCCAGACATCGTCTCCACCGACTACATGCTCAACGCGCTGAACTTCATGCTCGGCGTTCACCCTGGCTCGAACACTGCCTCCTTCGCGTCGGGAGTGGGCGCTCGCTCTGCCACCGTTGCTTATGGCTTCAACCGCGCCGACTCGTCCTATATTCCTGGCGGCGTCGTCTCCGGCACTGCGCTTATTCGCCCGGACTTCCCCGAGCTCAAGGACTTTGGCTTTCTCTGGCAGCAGATGGAGTACGTTCTCGGCGGCGGCTCTTCAAACTACATGTTCCTCGTGCTCGCCGCGGACCAGGTCCTCAACGGCCACAGCCAGAGTTTCGCGCCGCTCACCCGACCACCCGCCAACCAGCCTTATCGCGAACCCTAGAGCGGTTTTCCTGCCGGTGTACACCGGAGCAACGAAACATCAGGTGGTGCATGGCAACAGGAAAACCGCTCTAATCATAGCTCGCAATTCTACCCAGCAGGAGCCCGCATGAACTCGCTCTTCCGTTGCTGCCTCACCATCGTGGCAGCCAGCATGCTGCTCACTCCTGCCTCTCCTACCCCACTCCAAGCCCAGCGGCCTCCGCAGCCAGTCGTCAAGCCCGATCCGATCGACTATCTCCCTGCGAACAAAATCGCCTACCAGCACTTCGCGCATGAGATCGAGACCATGCTGCACCAAGACGTCCTCGACGTCTGGTATCCGCGCTCGATCGACACCGTTCACGGCGGCTTCTCCGCCAACTTCGCTCGCGACTGGAGCCCTCTTCTTAGCCACGGGAAATTCTCCGTCTTTCAAGGCCGCATGACCTGGGTTGCCGCACAGATCGTACTGCGTCGCCCCGAGCTTCGCCAACAGTACCTTCCCTATGTCCGCCACGGAGCCGACTACCTCGCCAACACGCTATGGGATAAGCAGGATGGCGGCTTCTTCTGGGGTCTTGCCGACGACGGCTCGGTCTCGCCCCTCTTCACCGATCACAAGCACCTCTACGGCATCAGCTTCTGCATCTATGGCCTCGCGGCCGCCTATCAGGCAACGCACGACACACGCGATCTCGAGCTCGCCCAGCGCGCCTTTCGCTGGACCGACGAGCATGCCCACGACAGGGGAAATCTCGGATACTTCGAATGGCTAACTCGGGACGGCACACCGGTTCAGGCCGAGCCGTACGCCGCCACGGTCCAGACCATGCCTCCGGCCGACTTCCCCGTCGGCTATAAGTCAATGAACACGCACATACACCTGCTGGAAGCCTTTACCGAGCTGCTTCAGGTCTGGCCCGACCCTGTGCTACGCAGCCGCGTCGCCGAGCTCCAGCATCTCGTGCGCGACACCATCGCCGTCCAGCCCGGCGCAATGAATCTCTACCTGACCAATGCCTGGCAGGCCCTCCCGGATCATGATTCCTATGGCCATGACGTTGAAGCCACCTACCTCATCGACGAAGCCGGCCTCGCGCTCACTCACGCTGGCGCGGCTCCGTCGCCCGGGGAAGCGGATCGCACCGCGAAGGTAGGCCGCATGCTCATGGATCACGCCCTCGCCTATGGCTGGGACTCCGCCCACGGCGGCCTCTTTCACTCTGGTCCGTTCGCCGGCCGCCCCGACGATCTGCTGAAAGAGTGGTGGGTACAGATGGAGTCCCTAAACACGCTTCTGCTCCTTCACGAGCGCTACGGCAAAGAGACTGATATCTACTGGAGATGCTTCCAGCTTCAGTGGCAGTGGATTCAGCGCTATCAGGTCGATCACCAGTTCCACGGCGAGTACGAACTCATCAAGCGCGATGGAACACCGGCATCGCCAATCAAAGGTAACATCTGGAAAGCGAGCTACCACGAAGCGCGCGCGCTCATGAACGTCAATGAACGCCTCGAACGGCTCATCGCAACGGCACCCTAAAATTCGGCATTTCAGGCGCTCGCTCGCATAGGTTTGAGCGCTCTGCAAAAGCATTCAGCCCGCGTTGTTTAACGAGGTGACGGACGTTCCAGGCTCGCTCGGTCCCACTTCGCCGCGTCTGCCGCAGCTTCGTAGCTGCTTTGCAGAAACTCCAAGACGGCTTCATCGGGAGATGCTTCAGCTCGTACATCCTCATACTTCAGGAGGAACTCGCCGAGTGTCGTGTTGTAGCTGGCGGAGCTCGGCCGTATCTTCGCCGACTCCAATCCCGCGGGAACAGGCGCCGCATAGCAGTAGAGAGCCGGTGCTCCGAAGCCGCCATTGCCCGGCCAGAACCCAGCGCTGATCACCTCATGCGAGTATGCCTCACGGGTGATAGGGTCGGCATCCTCCCGCGGCGGTGCTAGCCGGCCTGAAAAACGGGTGACAGCCAGATCGAAGCTGCCCCAAAAAAAATGAACGGGACTGATCTTCCCGAGAAAGTTGGACGAGAACTGCTGAAACAGGTCGTTGATGCGAACCAGGACGCGCCAAAAGCGATGAGCGTAATCTGCATCATAGGACGCGTGCTGAGTGTCTTGAGTGAAAGGGATAGGGTCTTTGATCTCGACCGGTACTGGATGGATCTGGACCGACACTCCGAGTGCGGCAAGGCAGCTTTGAAACTCCCCGTAGAAGCTGGCCACCGACTGTGGTCGAAGCGGAACAGACAGCATCGCTCCGGAGCTGAGGCGAAACCGGAGGTCATGGCTCACGAAGTCGAACTCGATATCGAGGAGATCGTCTTTGTACGGCATCGCTGACGTGCTGAGCCCGCGAGCGCTTACATAAAGCGGAACATTCCACCAATGAGCTTGCAGCGGGCTGAGCGCAAGACGCGTCTTGCCTACGATCTGCGTCCACATGTGCAGTGTCGACGCAGTCTGCTCCCACTCAGCCCATTTCAGGTCTGGCCAAATGTTCGAGTTATCGCGGTTCGATGACGTAAGTCCGGCCATAATTTCCGCAACTACTTTTCAACCTCGACACCACGCCAGAAGGCCATGTGATTCTTCAGGTTTTTGGCCGCTGGCTTGGGGTCGGGATAATACCATGCAGCGTCCTGATTCTCCTGTCCATCCACCATCAGGCTGTAGTAGCGTGCCTGCCCCTTCCATGGGCAGGTGGAGGTCGTCGAGCTCGGCCGGAGGTACTCACGGTTTACGGCGCTCTCGGGAAAGTAACTATTTCCTTCCACTGTTTCGATTGCGTCGCTTTCCGCGATCACCTTGCCATTCCAAATAGCTTTTGCCATGTCTTCCGCTTCTCCCCAACGCTCAGCTGTACTCAACCGCTATTGATTAAGCCCGTCGATTAGACGCACAAAAGGGCGCTTAGACGCGCCCTTTTGTACAATTTCAACGCAGTTAGGCCCACTTTGAATGCATAAATGCCCAACAGAGCATCACTTCCTCGTGTCATCCATCATGCCGCTCGACCCCTTGGCATCCTTGGCTGAAGCCACTTTGGTGATGTGGATGGTCTTGGCGGCATCGTCGGCTGTCGCCATCAGAGTGACATCCTTGCCGTAGTCATTGGCAATTGTCGCCGGGTTGTCGATCGCCCAGACCTCTTTCTTGGCATCGTCGACGAAGACGGGCTTTGCGCCCATGCCAATGCACTTCTTTGTGCAACTCGCGTCTGGGGCGGAGCTGTTGTGCGTTGCACCGCACTTGGAATCACTGATGTATCCCATCATCTTTGTCGGCTTTGCGCTCATATCAGCTGCCATCGCCGACACGCTGCACAATGCGAGAACTACCATACCAATCCGCTTCATATGCTCTTCTCCGCCGGACCTCTGTCCAGGCATGCTCTTCAGACTTGTACCTGCACCTGAAGTCGTTGGCAAGCCTATTCGGGAGTGGCCGTCGTTTTCTGTTGCGCCGAGCCTGCTCTGCGCTTGGCCATTCTGGCCATCATGCCGTCCATACGCTGCTTTGCTTCCGGATACTTCACTGTAAGCTGTTCGGTGTTTCGCAAGAAGTGAGGCGCGGTCTTGCGGATCTCGTCCATGAACGGCCAGAACTTCGCCAGGAGAAACAATCCTTCACCTGTGCCTGAATCCAGGAAGAGCTCGCCATCGAGCGACCCATAATTGACGAAGGCTGCCGCCATCTCCCAGTAACTGGTCACCTGACGGAAATATTGGTTCTCCTGCGAGCCGAAGTTCTCCAGGATCGCGAGCACGTCCTGGGCGGATGACGGCCAGAACTCTACCGTCATCCACTGTCGTGCCTTGCGCATGACGGTTTCCGCCCGCAGTTCATACAGTTTCAGGATGATCTGAGCGTCATCACTGTTCGCAATTGTTGATTGCATTGAACCCCTAACCTTGCCGGTAGAATTGCGTTGCGTTTAGGAAGCCACAGCTTCGGCTTCCCGTTCATTGGCCGGCTTGGCTTTCGGCTCTGGAGCGTCTCCGAGACGCTTGGAGTAGTGGCAGATGATGCCATCCGTCTCCTCGGCTGCAGCCGTTCCCTTTTTTTCTGCCTTCTTCGCGCCCTTCTTGGGGGCGGCCTTCTCGTCGGCTGCTGCCGGCCTCTTGTTGTTCGGGCAGGTCAGATACACTCCGGACCTCAACGTCTTCTCGACCAGGTAGGAGCCCCCACACTCCGGGCACTGCTCCGGGACCGGCTTGCCGTTGGCGGTGAAGTCGCACTTTGGGTAGAGCGTGCAGCCATAGAAGGTGGTGCCGAAGCGAGTCTTGCGTTCGGCAATGTCGCCCTTGCCACACTTCGGACATTTCATGCCTTCCACCAGGTTCTGCTTGATGTACTTGCACTCCGGGTAGCCGGAGCAGGAGACGAACTCTCCAAAACGGCCATTGCGCAGCACCAGGCCCTTGCCGCATTGCGAGCACTTCTCGTCCAGCGGTTGCGGCGGCCTCTGCTGTTCCTTGGAGGTCAGACGGCGCACTGTCTTGCAAGGCGGGTCGTCGTTGTAGCCCGGGCACGCCATGAAGGGACCGAACGGCCCATTACGCAGCACCATCACGCGGCCGCAGGCCTCGCAGTACTCCTCTTCCTTCTCGCCCTCGGGCGTGTCCAGCCCCGGCTTGCCGGCGAAGTTCTCCTTGGTGAAGGAGCAGCTGTCTTTTTTCTTTTTGTCGTAGGCGCTGCAGGCGAAGAAGGTGCCGAACTTGCCCCACTTCAGCACCAGCGGTGAGCCGCACTTCTCGCATTTCTCGTCAGTCGGCTTCTCCATCCGCTTGACGTTCTCCATGTGCTCGCCGGCGTGGACCAACTCCTGCTCGAAGTGCTGGTAGAAGCCCTTCAGCAGATTAGTCCAGATCTCCTTGCCGTCTTCAATATCGTCGAGTTCTTCTTCCAGTTTGGCCGTGTACTCCGGATTGAAGATGTAGGGGAAGTTCGCGACCAGCAGGTCGGTGACGACCAGGCCAATCTCCGTCGGCATGAACTTGCCGCTGCGTCCCTGCCCGACCTTCTGGACGTACTCACGCTCCTGGATGGTTGAGAGGATCGTGGCATAGGTCGATGGGCGTCCAATGCCGCGTTCTTCCAGCGTCTTGACCAACGAAGCTTCGTTGTAGCGCGGCGGCGGCTCGGTGAACTTTTGATCGTGCTTCAAGTCTTCGAGCTTCAGCGACTGCCCAGCGGATAGATCCGGCAGCTTGTTTTTGAGCGCCTCGTCGTCATCGTCCTTTGCGTCTTTCGCCTCTTCGTAGACCTTCAGAAAACCATCGAACTTCAGGATCGATCCAGTGACACGGAAATCATAGCGGCGGCCGCTCGTGGCCTGTACGTCAACGACCGTCTGATCGAAGACGGCCTGCACCATCTGCGAGGCAACAAAACGCTGCCAGACCAGCCGGTAGAGCTTGAGCTGCTCGTCGCTGAGGTACTGCTTGACCGCGTCGGGAGTGTATTGCACATTCGTGGGACGAATGGCCTCGTGTGCATCCTGCGCGTCCTTCTTGCTCTTGTAGGTATTCGGCTTCTCCGGCAGGTACTTGCCACCGAGAGTTTTGGTGATGTGCTCCCGCACCTCCGTGATCGCGTCGGGCGAGACACGGGTAGAATCGGTACGCATATAGGTGATCAGGCCGACGGTGCCCTCCTTGCCGATCTCCAGGCCCTCATACAGACGCTGAGCCACACCCATGGTGCGCCGGACACTGAAACCAAGCTGACGCGATGCGTCCTGCTGCAGACGGCTGGTGGTGAAGGGTGGCTGAGGGCTGCGGCGGCGCTCCTTGCGCTCCACTTCGCGCACCGACCACTGCGCCCTTTCAAGCGCAGCCAGAACCTCATCGGTCGACTTTCCATCCGGTAGCGCAGTTCCCGATACGGTCTCGACTTCAGCTTTCTTGCCGTCGATCCCAACAAAGCGCGCGGTAAAAGCGCCGTTGCTGCCACCGGCATTCAGATCGGCATCGATGGTCCAGTACTCGACTGGTTTGAACGCTCCGATAGCGCGCTCACGCTCCACGATGAGGCGCAGAGCTACGGTCTGCACGCGACCGGCGGAGAGTCCGCGGCGCACCTTGTCCCAGAGCAGGGGCGAGATCTGATAGCCCACGATACGATCGAGCACACGCCGTGTCTGCTGCGCATCCACGAGGTTACGGTCGACCTGCCGCGCCTTTCCAAAGGCGGCCTTCACCGCTTTTTGCGTGATCTCGTTGAAGGTTACACGCTGGATTGAATCCTTCTTTGCATAATCGCGCAGCTCGTCCTCGAGATGCGCTGCAATGGCCTCCCCTTCGCGATCCGGGTCAGGCGCAAGATACACATGTGGCGCAGTCTTCGCCAGCTTGCGTAGACGGTCGACGATCTTTTGCTTATCGGGCATTACGATCAGGTCCGGCCTGAAGCTGCCGTCTTCCAGATCGACACCGAGTTTGTTCTTGGGCAGGTCTTTGATGTGGCCGATCGAGGCCTCCACCACATAGTCGCTGCCGAGATATTTGTTGATCGTCTTCGCCTTTGCCGGCGATTCCACGATCACGAGCGATTTACTCATTGTTTCCCTTCATTGCGCCGCCTCGCGGCGACACGCACTACCTGCAGCTGATCCGGCGAGTGACTCCCGGCGACCGCTGCTTCCGGCCCGAATTACCTGCCGGTAACTCCGAACGCTACCACGCACTGCCATCGGCTTGCCACCAGCAGACTCGGATCCTGCTACAGGGATGCTGCTGCGCCACGGAGGTTTCTAGACAATTTCACAGGGTGACTGTGATTCGCGCGAAGACCCTGCTCAGTGTGGCCGTTCCATGAAGAACGGCCACGGCCACCTCAGCCCCCGTTTTAACACTTACTTTGAAAATGTCTACATGCGGCGAACATAATTTTTGCCGGGCAACTGCTTGATATGATTCCCCAGCTCCAGCTCGAAGAGCGCGGTAAATATCTCCGATGAGCTGAGCTTTCCCTCGAGCTTTTCGATCACCTCGTCCACCTGAAGTGCCTCGTCGTGCCGCAGGATCGCGAGGACCAGGGCATCCTGCTCCTGCATGGGGGCTGTCTGAAATAACGATGCGGCAGGTTCGCCATTCGATGCAAATCCCAGCTCCTCCTCGAGTTGGAGGCGCACTTGCGAGGGCAGATCCTCCCAGACATCCTCCCAGGTGGCGGTGAGCTTGGCCCCTTGCTTGATGAGCGTGTTCGGTCCCCAGGCATTCTTGTTCGTGACATTGCCCGGAACCGCATAGACGTCGCGGTTCTGCTCGAGCGCACATCGGGCGGTGACGCGGGTGCCGCTATGCTCGCCCGCTTCCACTACTAGAACGCCCACACTCAACCCGCTCAGGATGCGGTTACGGCGCGGAAAGTTGGGCGGGGCTGGATAGGTGCCCATGGGGTATTCGGAGACGATCGTTCCGGCGCCAGCCAGAATCTCTTCCGCCAATCGCTTGTTCTCCTTGGGATAGATGACGTCGATGCCGGTGCCCCAGACTGCAACCGTCGCGCTACCTGCCGCAAGCGCTCCTTTGTGCGCAGCGGTATCCACACCGCGAGCCATGCCGCTCAGGATGACCAGACGCCGGCTGGCGAGATCGCGGGAGAGCATCTCCGCCATGCCGCTGCCGTAAGGGCTGGGTTGGCGGGTGCCGACCACCGCAATGGCGGGCCGCGAAAGCAGCGCGCGGTCGCCGCGGACCCATAGAACCACGGGCGGATCGAAGATCTCCTTGAGGCGCTCCGGATAATCGTGGTCGCCGCAGGTCAGGATCGTGCCGCCGGCGTCGTCCGCTCGCTTCCACTCCTCCTCAGCAGCACGCTGGGCATGTCCTTCGGCGATAAAGCGAACGGCTTCTACGGGAAAGTTCAGCCCCTCGACTTCAGTCAGAGAGAGGCGAAAAAGACGGGCCGGATCGCCCAGCAGTCCGGCTGCGCGAAAGATGCGGCGTGGACCGAGCCCAGGGGTGAGAGCCAGGGCAAGCCAGGCGAGCTGAGTTTCCGTAACGGCGGGTGTTTCGAGTATGGGCATGTAGGGTCGGGAGCGCCGACGCGCCCGGTCTGGCGAGAGTAGTGATGCGGGTTGGTGAAGTCAATACAACGTAAGGGCAGGGCGGCGGTAAGAAATAGAGAGGTGGACAGCAAATCCCTCTACTGCCCCTCCGACTCACTCGTTCGCTCAAGAGTCGAGCAAGCATTTGATTCCGGTGTTGCAACCCGGCAACGGGCATCAGTCCCTTAACTGCATACATTACCCGCTTTGCGTTTGCCCGTCTGGCCAAGACCGCCGCCGCGTAGGCAGTTTAAGCGATGGCTGAGGCCTCGCGGGGCTGCTCGGCTCGAGTCCCAACCTCGAAGGTGAGACGGTTGTTGAGCGGGTCAGCGTCGACCAGGACATGGTCGCCGTGGAGTACCTCGCCATCGAGGATCTTGATGGCCAGCGGATCATGGATGAGGCGCTGCAGTGCACGCTTGAGCGGACGCGCACCGTAGGCGCGGTCGTAGCCGGTAAGCAGCACCTGATGCCGTGCCGCACCGGTGAGCTCCAAAGTGATCTTGCGATCGGCCAGGAGCTTTTTGAGATCCCTCAAGCGCAGATCGATGATGTGCGCCAGCTGGTCTTCGCCGAGCGGCCGGAAGATGACGATGTCATCCACGCGGTTGAGGAACTCGGGCCGGAAGTGCGCCTTCAGCACATCCATCACCTGCTCCTGCGCCTGGTCGAAGCTGGCGTCGCTGTTCAGCGCTTCTGCATTCAGAATATGCGCGCCGAGATTCGAGGTCATGATGAGGACGGTGTTTTTGAAGTCGACGGTGCGGCCCTTCGAGTCTGTGAGACGACCGTCGTCCAGGACTTGCAATAGAACATTGAAGACATCCGGATGAGCCTTCTCGATCTCATCGAAGAGAATCACTGAGTACGGCCGGCGGCGTACTGCTTCGGTCAATTGCCCGCCCTCGTCGTAGCCGACATAGCCTGGAGGCGCGCCGATGAGCCGGGCCACGGCATGCTTCTCCATGTACTCGCTCATGTCGATGCGCACCATCGCGGCTTCGTCATCAAAGAGGAACTCCGCCAGAGCGCGCGCGGTTTCGGTCTTGCCGACGCCGGTGGGACCCAGGAAGATGAAGCTGCCGATGGGCCGCTTGGGATCGCTGAGGCCAGCACGCGAGCGGCGGATGGCATTGGCCACCGCCGTAAGTGCCTCGTCCTGGCCGACGACCCGCTCCTTGAGACGGGGCTCCATCTGGACCAGTTTGTTGACCTCGCCTTCCAGCATCTTCGAGATGGGAATGCCGGTCCACTTGCTGACGATGGAGGCGATGTCTTCCTCGTCTACCTCTTCCTTGAGCATGCGTTTGCCGGCCGCGTCGCCATGGGTGGCCGCGTCCTGGTCGGCGTTGAGCTGGCGCAGCTCGGCTTCGAGCTTGGGCAGCTCACCATACTGGATGGCGGCGGAGCGCTCCAGATTGCCGCGGCGGGTCTGGTCGTCCATCTCGAAGCGCAGTTCTTCCACGCGCTTTTTGATCTCGGTGAGACGGGTAATGGCTTCGCGCTCGGTCTGCCAGCGCGCCCGCAGGCCGGTGGTGTGCTCCTTGAGCGCGGCCAACTCGCGCTCCACGGCTTCCATGCGCTCCTTTGAGTTCGGATCGGTCTCGCGTTTGAGCGCAGCCCGTTCAATCTCAAGCGAGGTAGCCTCCCGCTCCAGTTGATCAATCTCAGTCGGCACAGAGCCGATCTGGATGGCCAACGAGGCGGCTGCCTCGTCGACCAGGTCGATGGCCTTGTCCGGCAGAAAGCGGTCGGAGATGTAGCGGTGCGAGAGCGTCGCAGCCGCAACGATGGCCGAGTCCTTGATGCGGACGTTGTGATGCGCCTCATAGCGATCTTTCAGGCCGCGCAGGATAGCAATCGTGTCCTCGACGTTAGGCTCGCCGACAAAGACGATCTGGAAGCGCCGTTCGAGTGCTGCATCCTTTTCGATGTACTTGCGGTACTCGTTGAGCGTGGTAGCACCGATGGCGCGCAGCTCGCCGCGCGCGAGCGCCGGCTTGAGCATGTTGCTGGCGTCGATGGCGCCCTCAGCCGCACCCGCGCCGACCAGGGTGTGCAGTTCGTCGATGAAGAGGACGATCTGGCCGTTCGACTCTTCGATCTCCTTGAGCACGGCTTTGAGGCGGTCTTCGAACTCGCCGCGGTACTTGGCTCCAGCCAGCATCGACCCAAGGTCGAGCGAGATGACTTTCTTGTCGCGCAGGATCTCCGGCACGTCGCCCGAAAAGATGCGGCGCGCCAGGCCTTCCACGATGGCGGTTTTGCCCACGCCGGGTTCGCCGATGAGCACGGGATTGTTCTTGGTGCGGCGGCTCAGCACCTGGATTACGCGACGGATCTCTTCATCGCGACCGATGACCGGGTCCAGCTTGCCGCGGCGCGCCAGCTCGGTCAGGTCCTTGGCATAGCGCTCGAGCGCCTGATACTTTCCCTCCGGATTCTGGTCGGTGACGCGCTGCGAGCCGCGCACGGAAGTGAGGCCCTTCAGGATGGCGTCGTAACTGGCGCCGGCCGAGACTAGCAGCGCCTGCGCGCCAGTGTCTTTCACCTGTGCCAGGGCGAGCAAGAGGTGTTCGGTCGAGACGTATTCGTCCTTGAAGTTGGCGGCCTCCTTGAAGGCCTGGTCGAGCACCCGCTGTATGGCGCTCGACAGCCCGGGCTGGCCGCTCGAGCCCGAGACCTTGGGTAGCTTGCCAAGTGCTTCATTGGTGCGGGCCAGCAGCTGCTCGGTCGGGACGCCGACCTTGCCCAGCAGGGGCAGGATGATGCCTTCACGATCTTCGAGGAGCGCGGCCAGCAGGTGCAGCGGCTGCAGCTCCGGATTGCCGTTGTCGGAGGCGAGCGACGTAGCCGCTTGGACAGCCTCCTGCGATTTGACTGTGAACTTATCCCATCGGATTGCCATGTTGTCTTTCCTTCTGAATCAATCTCGTTTTAATAGCTCGCGCACTACAGTGCTGAGCTCGGTGGCGCCTTGGACGTGCTCGGCGGGGCTACCCTCAAACTGGAGTCTGCCGGCGTTGGCGGCGTCGTACATCTCGATGAGTGAGTTGGCGGCGCTTGGTGTGAGCCCGGCGGATTCCAGAATGCCCTGCTGCTTTTCCGCCGGAATCAGAACAGCACGCACCGGCTTGCCGAGAGCGGCGCTGAAGTCCTTCGCAACATCGTCCGCGGAGTAGCGGCGAGGCCCTTCAAGCTCCAGGATGCGCTTGCCCGGCCAGTATTCCGTCAGGAGCCGGGCTGCCAGGGCGCCGATGTCTTCGGTAGCGACCATGGGTACCGGGGTGCTTGCATTGCCAGCGAAGGTGGGCAGGATGCCTTGCGTTTTGGCCGGCTCCACGGCATTGCGGAAGTTCTCAAAGAAAGAGGCGGCGCGAATGGCGGCGACCGGCATACCTAACTTCCTCAACTGCTGCTCGAGCTCGTGGGTTTTGAGAATGGCGCCCGTTCCGGAGCTGTGCTGGGAGCCAATCGAGGAGAGAAACACGAGCTTCGCAATGCCTGACATGTGGGCCGCTTCGACGATGGCCGTAACGGCGACGCGATTCTCCGCGAGCGGATTTTGGACGTGCATATAAGGCGGCGTCATGACGAAGGCGCCCTCCGAGCCAGAGAAGGCGTCGGCCAATGACTGCTTGTCGCTGACGTCGCCTTGAACGAGCTCGACCCCTTGCGCGGACCAGGATGATGCTTTGGCTCGGTCGCGCACTACTGCGCGGACCTGTTTGCCCGCAGCGAGTAAGTGCCTCGCAGTTGCTCCGCCTACCTGCCCAGTGATGCCTAGAACTGTGAACATGCGATCCGTCTCCCTCTCTGACTCATGCCTACTTAGATGTACGGGAGAGTAGTGGGCCAGGGAGTTAGCCTATACTGAGTTAGCCTATAGTTAGTTAGACGTGAACGCGCTCCTTTGGTCGCATATAATATGCGCCGATCATGCTCACATGTTATGCAGACTGGGGCGGGCTGGCATTAGGAAGAGCGCGGCGCCCGATGTCTCGGCGGTAGTACATGCCTTCGAAGTGGAGACGACTCATGGCGGCGTAGCAGCGCTCCAGGGCTTCGCCCAAGGTGGATGCGGCGGCGGTAACGGCCAGCACGCGTCCGCCGTTGGTGACAGTCCAGTCGTCCTGGAGGGCGGTGCCGGCGTGGAAGATCTCGACGCCGGGAACGGTGGCGGCTTCTGGAAGGCCGGTGATCGGCTTGTCGGTGGCGTAGGAGCCAGGGTAGCCGCCCGAGCTGGCTACTACGCAGGCGGAGGCGCCCGGCTTCCAGCGGAACTCGGTTTCGCTGAGACGGCCTGCGACGGCGGCTTCGAGAGCTTCGAGGAGGTCGGAGTCGAGGCGCAGCAGGATGGCCTCGGTCTCGGGGTCGCCGAAGCGGGCGTTGTATTCGAGCACCATGGGGCCACGCGCGGTCATCATGAGCCCGCAGTAGAGCATGCCGGTAAAGGGAGCGTCCTCGGCAGCCATGCCATCGAGGGTGGGCTGGACGATATGGTGAAGGATCCACTCGCGCATCTCGGGGGGGAGCATAGCGTCGGTTGAGTAGACGCCCATGCCACCAGTGTTGGGGCCGGTGTCGCCCTCGCCGATACGTTTGTGGTCCTGGGCCGGGAGGAGCGGTGCGGCATGTGTGCCATCGGTGAGGACGAGAAAGGAGAGCTCCTCGCCGGTGAGGAACTCCTCGATGAGCACGGTGGCTTCGGGGGAGCCCAGCAGCTCGCCGGAGAAGAGTCCAGCGATGGCGGCCTCGGCTTCGGCCTTCGATTCACAGATCAGCACGCCCTTGCCGGCGGCCAGGCCATCGGCCTTGATGACCACTGGATAGTGGAAGAGGTCGAGGGAATCGCGGGCTTCCGCCTCGTTTGTTACCAGAGCATAGGCGGCGGTGGGAATGCTGTGCCGCTGCATAAAGCGTTTGGCAAAGGCTTTGCTGGTCTCGAGCATGGCAGCCCGTCGGGTGGGCCCGAAGCAGGCGATGCCGCGCTCGGTCAGGGCGTCTGTCAGCCCGAGCGAGAGCGGCAGTTCGGGGCCGACGACTACCAGGTCTGGCTGCTCGCGAAGGGCGAGCTCGACCAAAGCGCTGAGATCTTTGGCGTCTACCGGAACACAACGAGCTACAGCCGCAATCCCGGCATTCCCGGGTGCGCAGACCACCTCCGTCACGCGCGGCGACTTCCGTATTGTCCATGCCAGTGCATGCTCCCGTCCACCTGAGCCAATGATCAACACCTTCATGGTTGCGATCTCCTCTGTTTGCGATCTCTTCTGTTGTGATCTTCTCCGGAGAGCCTACCGCAGTCGCCAGGCCAAGACTTAAAGATTCCGCCCTTATACTTGAGCCTAACTCTCTCGATGCCCACCCAATCCCATACCGACCAGGCACTCCGGAATAGCGAGGCCTCCGGGCGCCTGGCTCCTGTTAACAAGAGGCAGATGTTGCGGTACATGGGACCGGCGTTTGTGGCGAGCATCGCATACATCGATCCGGGGAACTTCGCGACCAACTTCGATGGGGGCGCGCAGTTCGGGTACAAACTGCTCTGGGTGCTGCTGTGGTCGAACGCGATGGCCATTCTGATCCAGTATCTGTCGGCAAAGCTGGGCATCGCCACCGGGCTGACGCTGCCGGAGAACTGCCGGAAACACTTCTCGCGGCGGACGTCGATCTTTCTCTGGGTGATGGCCGAGGTCTCTGCGCTGGCAACGGATCTGGCAGAGTTTCTAGGAGCTGCGCTGGGCTTTTATCTGCTCTTTGGCCACAAGCTGCTCGTGATCGGATTCACACGCACGCATGTTTTGTTCCTGGCGGCCATCGCTTCGGCGATCTGCGTCTTCCTCATTTTGCTACTGGAGCAGTGGGGTTTCCGGCGCCTGGAGGTCGGCATTATGACCTTTGTGGGCGCAATTGGGATCTGCTATGCGGCGGAGATGTTCTTTATCCGCCCGGACTGGGGCGCAATCGCGTACCACACAGCGGTACCGCTGCTCGACGGTAAAAGCGTGTACCTGGCCGTGAGCATGCTGGGCGCAACGGTGATGCCACACGTGGTCTATCTGCACTCCGGGCTGGTGCAGCCGCGCCTGCGCGAGGAGGCGATGACCTCCCCGGAGATGAACTACCTGGTGCGCCTGCGCCATCTGCGCATGGAGCTGGTCGACATCATCGTCGCTATGAACGGCGCATGGTTGGTGAACTCAGCGATGGTGATCGTGGCTGCGGCAGCTTTTTTTGGGACGGCTAAGGGCGAGCTGGGTATCGAAGGAGCCCACGCCACCCTGGGACCGATTCTGGGCCGCGCCTCCGCCACGATCTTCGCTGTCGCGCTGCTTTGCTCTGGGCTGTCGTCGTCGACGGTCGGCACAATGGCCGGGCAGATGATCCTGGAAGGCTTTCTCCAGGTTCGCTTCTCCGTCTTCTTGCGCCGCCTGCTCACCCTGGTGCCGGCGCTGGTGGTGATCGGCGTAGGCCTGGACCCAGTGCAGATTATGGTGCTCTCGCAGGTGGTGCTTAGCTTCACGCTGCCCTTTGCGCTGATTCCACTGCTGCTGCTGACACGACGGCGGGGAGTGATGGAGCGCTTCACCAACGGACCGGTAGTGCAGTCGTTGGGCTGGCTGGTCACTAGTGTCATCCTGGTGCTGAACGGGGTGCTGCTATGGCAAAACTTTACGGGGCAGAGCTAGCACATGGACTGTGTAAAACGAAAACTGCTCTGTCCGTTTCTGATTCAGTGGCACAAGGAGGTGCGTGATGGTTACCCTTCCTATGCAATCAGAACGCCCAAATCATACAAGAGATGCGCTATGGTGCGGGTCACAAGAATGAGGATAAAGAAGAGCCCACATACATCTGCTAAAACATCCGGTGTGAGCTGCACTCATTTCTTTGCGCGTCTGAGCGCCACGGGCGGCCCGTGTTCCGCGCTCATGAACTCTCGCACCCAGCCCTGCCACTCGCTCATCGTCAGGCCGTAGCCTGGGTGCTTCACTGCGCCGGTCAGCGACCAGGTTTGGCCTGCCCCGCCGCGAATCCAAACACACTGCGCAGCACGCTGGGGGAGCCGGCCCATCGCCCGTGCTAACGGAAGTCTTTCGTCGGCCATGCACTCTAGAACCGGTACATTCTCCGTTCGCCGCACACAAGGCAACCCCAGCCAGTTTGCCTTGCCGAGCACCAGGACACGGTCTGGGCGGAGTTCGCGCAGCACTTGGACAAGACTTGCGTCGTGCTCTGGGGCAAGCCGCCGGATGCTGCTGAGAGTTTGGCGCGGACCGTCCATCAAGAACTGAACGTAGTTGTAGAAGCTGACATGCGGCCAGAACTCCCCGGCGATTTGGCTAGCCTCTCCGTCATCGATTTGCTCGAAGAATCTGCGGATGGTCTTGAAAAAACGGTGCTCGCGCTCGAGCGCCAGCCGCTCTACAGCGAGCTTCGTGAAGCTGCCGTCGCGCGCAGCCGCGCACCACACACATTCCCCTTCGGTGTGCCGCGTACACAGACGCGGGTCATGGTAATGCGATTCGCCCAGGATGAGCAGCTTGAGCCCTCCGGCGATACCAGTTTTGTAGCGCGCGCCGATCCAGGGAAGGAAGCATGCCGATCCGAAGCGTTTTTCTGAGCGCATTCGTCTATTCTGACCGGATAACGCACACGCGTGGAGAGTCGGTTATTTATTGCCCGGAGAATCTCCTGGCTTGCTCAGGTAAGCCGGAGCTAATGTACCTTTCTTCGTCGCGATGCCGATGACCGTGGGGTAGAACTGGACGAAGGTCGTGTCCACTGCAGCGTGCTGCTGATGACAGGAGTAACAGGCCGCTGCCTGGGGTATCAGATTGCCGCTGATGTCGTTATCAAAGTCGAAGAAAGCCCACTTGCCTGGGAAGCGGGCGGCGTCCTTGATATGGACCTCGACACCCATGACGCCGGTCCCCTGGTAGTTGCCGCTCTGGTTGATGGAGCCCTTGCTTTGCGCTCCGCGGCTTTCCAGAACGAGTACCGTCTTGTCCGGCCATGTTCCGGTCGCGAGGAAGGCCTTGTACGCGGCAGGATTGACGAAGACATTGTCGAAGATCGACATGCCGTCGGCTTTGGCGCCGGGAACGTAGCTCATGTTGAAGCCTGAACTGAGAAAGACCCACTCCCGGTAGTCAGTCGGGGCGAACAGACGGCCGTCCTTGGTGTAGGAGGGCGTGTATCCCGAACTACTTGGAACTACCGGCGCCTTCTCCTGCGAGAGCAGAAGCATCGCTGTAGCAAGAATTGCAGCGGTGAACCGTAGTAGCATGGGCCTCCTAATGGACATTCCGCACGGTAACCGTACGCAACGGGGCGAAGGTAAGTTCCAACATTATCCTTCGGCGCGCCGCATGAGCCCGAGTATTATGGTTCGGTAATCCGATCTAAGAATCAGAGGCTAATAGACAATGCGTACCGGCACGCCTACTTGTAAATCGACCAGGAACGATCGGAGACCGCCTGTACACTTTCGACGTGAGCACTCCCCCTCCCGATCCTCCTGGACCGGATTTCTCTGAAAACTCGTCGACTGACATCCACGATGCTTCCACAGCGTTAGTGCCGGAGATTATGTCGACCGAAAGGACCTTGGTACGGTTTAAACGCTGGACCGAGGACAAGACTGGCCTGCCGTTCGCCGATGCCGTTAACGTTGTCGTGCTTATTGTGTCGGTAGTTTCGCTGATCATAGCCATTTCTGGTCTTTTGTATGCCAAACGCACGCTAGAAGATGCGCGAGAATCAGGCGAAGCGCAAATCCAGGCGATGCAGGCACAGGCGAGCGCTTTAAAGACTCAGACTGATGCACTCAAAGCCAGCATAACGGAACAGGAAAAACAGACGAAAGCTGTGTCGAGCACACTCCCACTTCTCGACACTGCAAATAATTCCTTAAGGACCGTGGAGGGTGATCTACAACACCAAAGTCGTCTCTCTGGACAACTACTTGAGGTCGAACAGCAACATTTGGATCAGGCCAGAGCTGAGGCAAACCGACGCAGTTCTGGAGCTTTCCGTCGAGTGCGATTCGCTCCACATTCAGACTGGCTGGTTTCAGGCGCCGCCAAATCGCGTGAGCTTAGCCTGGCAGGCGCTTTTAACCCGAAATGCAAATATGACGGTCGCTGTAAGACGTCTCGGAACTGATGTGCACTGTCGTGCCACCGTCACAAATTCGGGAGATGCCGATGCGAGAGGTCTTGTCCTGGCGCTTGATACGGCCGATGCCGATCCACCTACTACACACCCGTCAATCAATGGTCACTCCCCACCGTACATACCTGCTAGAGTGCCCATTGAAACGAATGGGCAACCTGCGAAAGGTCACATTCTTGTCTTCGACAACCTTCTGCTCTCACAAGAGAAAAGGACCGGAATTAACGAAACTCGAGAGTTCATTCTCAAACCAGATTCACCCCTCCATTTAGTTCAACTCAGATGGACACTCTCCAGCTGGGACTCACAAATAGAACGCGGATCGCTGATCATTTCGCTCAATGTTCCACGTTGGGTGACACCTTAGTCTCACTCGCGCGCAGCTTGACGTCGGCGTTCGGCGATTAGCTCGTCAACAAGTGAGACACTGGGGTCGACATACTTATGCACTATTTTCTGGGCTTGACGCAACCGGCTCATGGCCGTCGTCACTCGCAGCTCTCCTTCTTGGATGTGGATATGGAGGACGACGTCTTGCCCTGGCTCGATCCCTGCTGCTTTCAGGAAGGTCGCAGGTATGACCAAGCTCCCATCCCCTGCTATAAAGACCTTTGCTTTCTCTGGATCAAGTCGGCGCATGCCCTCATTCTAAGCTGAAGTCTTAGATGTTTTACCCTTTTCCCTTCTTCGAGGTAGCGCACGTCCAGAGTAAAATGAATGTCGGAAATGGATACGGTCCCGTCTTCGCTCGCAGCCCCTAGTTTCAAGCGCTTTCGCCGCGGCAGGCATGATCGCGGGCGGATCCTCCTTCGTTAAGCTCCGTCCCCGAAGAGCCTGAGGCCAGGCGCACCTGCGCCCCGGCTCGTTCGTTCGTGAACTATCCCGAGCACATACGAGGAGAGATTCGATGAATAGCTTCAACAGCAGATCTGAACTTACTGTCGGCAGCAAGAGCTATGAGATTTTTCGCCTGAAGGCGCTGGAGTCCAAGGGCGTTCGCCTGGGCCGGCTGCCCTACTCGCTGCGCATTTTGCTGGAAAACCTGCTGCGGCAGGAGGACGGCAAGACGGTGACGGCCAGCGATATCGAGTTCCTGGCCAGCTGGCATCCCAAAGCCGAGCCGGATCGAGAGATCGCCTACATGCCGGCGCGCGTGCTGATGCAGGATTTCACGGGCGTTCCGGCTATCGTCGACCTGGCGGCGATGCGCGATGCCATGCGTCAGCTGGGTGGGAATCCGGAGAAGATCAACCCGCTGCAGCCGGCAGAGCTGGTCATTGACCACTCGGTGCAGGTGGATGAGTACGGCACCAACAACGCCTACCACGTAAACGCGATGCTGGAGTTCGAGCGCAACCGCGAGCGCTATGCGTTTCTGAAGTGGGGGCAGTCGGCATTTCGCAACTTCTCGGCGGTGCCGCCGGGGATGGGCATCTGCCACCAGGTGAATCTGGAGTACCTGGCGCGGGTGGTCTTTACCACGACCGTAAATGGGACGCTGCGTGCATATCCAGACACGCTGGTGGGCACCGACTCGCACACTACGATGATCAACGGCCTGGGCGTGCTGGGCTGGGGCGTGGGCGGGATTGAAGCCGAGGCGGCCATGCTGGGCCAGCCGGTTTCGATGCTGGTGCCACAGGTGGTCGGCTTCAAGCTGAATGGCAAGCTGCGCGAGGGCGCGACGGCTACCGACCTGGTGCTGACCGTAACCGAGATGCTGCGCAAGCTGGGCGTGGTGAGCAAGTTTGTCGAGTTTTATGGTGCCGGGATCTCGGAGTTGGCGTTGGCCGACCGGGCGACGATCGGCAACATGGCGCCGGAGTATGGTGCTACCTGCGGCATCTTCCCGGTCGATGCCGAGACGCTGCGATACCTGCGCCTGACCGGACGGAGCGAGGAGCAGATCGCGCTGGTGGAGGCGTACTACAAAGAGCAAGGTCTCTTCCACACGCCGGATGCGGAGGAGGCCGAGTATACGACCACCATCGAGCTCGACCTGGGGACGGTGGAGCCGAGCATCGCCGGACCGAAGCGTCCGCAGGATCGGGTGCGGTTGTCCGATGCGGCTTCAAACTTCGGCAAGCAGCTGCCGACGTTGATTGGGCCGGAGGGGAACAGATCCGCCGCCCGGCAGGTGAACCGGTGGGAGGGCGAGGGTGGCCATCCGGCGCTGACGGTGACCTCCTCCCTCGGCCGCGATGAGCCTGGGCATGTGCAGAGTGTGGGGGAGCGCTTCGGGGTGGATGTGGATCAGTACCTGGATCACGGGTCCATTGTGATTGCTGCTATCACTAGCTGCACTAACACTTCGAACCCATCGGTCATGATCGCGGCGGGGTTGCTGGCGAAGAAGGCTGTCGAGCGTGGCTTGTCAGTGCCGCCGTGGGTGAAGACCTCACTGGCGCCGGGATCGCGTGTGGTGACGGATTACTACCAAAAATCCGGGCTGCTGACGTACCTGGACCAGCTTCGCTTCAATGTGGTCGGTTATGGCTGTACCACCTGCATCGGCAACTCGGGTCCGCTGCCGACCGATGTATCGAAGTCGATCGAGGACCATGGCCTGGTGGCCGTCTCCGTGCTGAGCGGCAATCGCAACTTCGAGGGACGCATCAACTCCGACGTGCGGGCCAACTACCTCATGTCGCCGCCGCTGGTGGTCGCTTATGCGCTGGCCGGGCGCATCGATCACGACTTCGCGACTGAGTCGCTGGGACATGACGAGGAGAACCAGCCGGTCTACCTGAAGGACATCTGGCCGACCCAGTCCGAGGTGAGGGAGACAATTGCGAGCGCGATCAGCTCCGAGGGCTACCGGAAGGAGTACGCTACGGTGACCGACGGCGACGAGAACTGGCAGCATCTGCGCTTCCCCACCGGCAACACCTATGAGTGGGAGCCGGATTCGACGTACATCCGAAAGGCGCCGTATTTCGATGGCATGCCGAAGACTCCCGCTCCGGTCGGGGAGATTCGCGGCGCGCGTGTGCTCGCTGTGCTGGGTGATAGCGTGACTACGGACCATATCTCGCCGGCTGGGTCGATCAAGGCCAACGGGCCTGCGGGCAAGTACCTGAGCGCGCATGGGGTAAAGCCGTTTGAGTTCAACTCCTATGGCTCCCGCCGGGGTAATCATGAGGTGATGGTGCGCGGAACATTCGCCAACGTCCGTCTACGCAATAAGCTCGCTCCCGGAACAGAGGGCGGTGTGACTCGGCTGCTGCCTGAGGGTAAGGGCATGAGCATCTTTGACGCTTCAGTCGAATATGCCAAGCGAGGTACGCCGCTGGTGATCCTGGCGGGCAAGGAGTATGGCTCCGGGTCATCGCGGGACTGGGCAGCTAAGGGCCCGCTGCTGCTTGGTGTTCGCGCGGTTATCGCCGAAAGCTTTGAACGTATTCATCGATCTAACCTGGTCGGCATGGGCATTCTTCCGCTGCAGTTTGAGACGGGCGACAGCGCGGATTCCCTAGGGCTGACAGGGGAGGAAACCTTTGACTTCGAAGGACTGAAGGCGATGCTGGACGGACGGTTTGCCAATGGACGCCTGCTTGAGGTGATGGTGACCGATGCGCAGGGCAGCAAGCGGGAGTTTGCGGCGCGCGTAAGGATCGATACACCGCAGGAGATCCTGTATTACGAGAATGGGGGTATCCTGCAGTACGTGCTGCGGCAACTGGCTGGGAGTTGAAAGGTTGTAAATTTGTCTCCTGACTAGTACTATAACCAGTTAGGAGAGTTTCTTATGTGGCAAGTTCAAGAGGCAAAGGCGCGATTCAGCGAATTTCTCGATCAGACACTCAAGGACGGCCCGCAGGTCGTCACCCGGCGTGGTGTGCAGGCTGCCGTGCTGGTGCCGTTCGAGGAATGGGAGCGCTTGAAAAAAGCGGCCCGGCCCAGCCTGAAGGAGCTCCTGCTCTCGGATGAGGCACGCTTTGATTTCGACATTCCGGAGCGCGGACGCTGGAAGTCTCGACCACCGATCGACTTTGAATAACTCGGCGTTTACTTAGAAGCCGTTTTATCTCGCATGTATTTACTCGACACCAATGTTGTTTCAGAACTCAGAAAACCTCGTCCTCATGGAGGAGTGGTGGCATGGGTAACGACAATGGCCGACCACCAGCTTTCATTGTCGGCTATGACGATTGCGGAGTTGCAGCAAGGGGTAGAATGCGCCCGCATTCATGCCCCGTATAAGGCATTGGAAATTGAACGATGGATTGACAGCCTAAGCGAAAGCTTCCAGGTATTGGCTTTGAATACGGCAGTGTGCCGAGACTGGGCTCGCCTGATGCATGGCAAATCCAGAGATTTGACTGAGGATGCCCTGATCGCGGCGACAGCGCGGGTGCATAAGCTCACTGTCGCCACGCGGAATACTGCAGACTTTCGCCTGCTCGATGTCCCGCTCCTGAATCCGTTTAAGGTGCGGCAAGAAGCTTAAGTTTGCATCCCTATACCGCTAGACACCCATGGCATAGTCAGCCATGTTGCCGGTGTCCCCTGCGTGCGTGTAGAAGTCGTAGGGCGTGCGGTGATTGAATTTGTAGCGGATGCGCAGTTCACGTCCAACGAAAAGTCCCAACGCAGCAATAGTAACGGCAACGCCCGCCCAGCCAATGCCGCGGACGACGGGGTGCTCTTGCGTTTTGAATTGCAGCAGATTACTCACGTCCATACCCTCTGAAAACGACGGATCCCTCTCACTCGGATCTCTATGCCGTCATGATAACCCAGCTCCCCAACCCACCGTCAGCGTTACGGAGGAGGGAGACGGGTGAGACTTTCAGGCGATGGCATCGATCTGGCGCAGCAACGCAATCTTCCGTTCGGGTGGCAGAAAGCTGGCCTCGACCGAATTCGCGACCAGCTCGCGGAGCTGCTCCTCGGTGAAGTCGAAGTCGCGATGGGCCAGGGCGTATTCGCTTTCCAGATCACTACCGAAGAGGGTGGGATCGTCGGAGTTTAAGGTGACCATCAGTCCGGATTCGAAGTACCGGCGAAGCGGATGGTCGGCAAGCGAGGTGCAGCAACCGGTCCGCACATTGGAAGTAACACACATCTCGAGAGGAACCTGCCGCTCGGCGAGGATCTCCATCAGCTCCGGATCCTGCTCCGCGGTGAGACCGTGGCCGATGCGCTCGACGCCAATGTTCAGCGCGCCCCAGATGCCCTCGGGACCTACGGATTCGCCCGCATGCGCAGTAAGCCGGAGGCCGGCTTGGCGCGCCTCCGCATATAAGTCGGCAAAGGGCTGAGCGCCGGTGCGCCGCTCATCGCCGCCTAGGCCAATGCCGACGACCGAGGGGTGGTGCGGCCGCAGTTCGGCGGCCTTGCGGAAGACGCGAGCGGCCTCTTCCGGGCCGAAGTGACGGACGGCATCGAAGATCCAGTAGAGAGTGATGCCGAATTCGCGCTCCGCCTGGAGGCGTCCACGCTCCATACCTTCGAAGAGCGGCTCAAATTCAATGCGCCGCCAGTAGTAGACCACGCCGACCGAAACATAGACCTCGGCATGCACGACACCCTGGCGAGCAAGAGCGGCCGCCATGCGGTAGGTGATGAGTTCGTAATCGGCGGGTGTCTGGAGGCGCTCGGTGATGGCTTTGAAAGCCAGCAGGAATCCGGAGAAATCCACATAGCGGTAGAGTGCCTGAACGTGGGGAAGGGTGAGCGTCTCCCCGGGATGCCGCTGGCTGAGCTCGACCAGGGTCTCTGGCGTGACGGTGCCTTCCAGGTGCAGGTGAAGCTCGGCCTTCGGCAGACGGCGGATGAAGGTGCGGAGATTGGTCGGGAGAGTCACGACGCGAGATCCTGCGGATGGACAGCTGCGACCCCAGGAAAGCGGGCGAAGTCGCGGGTGTTGAAGGTGAGGATACGGCCTACGCCGTGGACGTGCATGGAGGCGACCAACCGCGCATCATGGACCTGGACTCCGGAAATACTGTGGGCGACCAGCAACCGGCGCCACTCCCGATGCACGGCGGGGATGTCTTCGAGGAGGTGAAATTTGGCCTCGATCGCACGTGTCCGCAAATCGGTCTCCTTTGGCGTCAACCCAAAGCCATTCGATCTGGTCGGGCTAGTAGAGACGTTCCAGAACTCGCTCAGGTTCTGCGAGGTGTAGCAGAACTCAAGACGCTCGCGGAGTGAGGCATCCATCGCGTTCAGGATCATCCCGTGAGTAGGATCATCCGGCTGCACCCAGCGCAAGAGAATATGGCTGTACAGAAGAATGAGTGACGGCTGCACCTAAGGATGTTCCTTGTAGATACTCTCTCGGGTGAAGGTCTCATTCGGAAGCCTGGGTAGATTTTCCGAGCCCGCGGTAAGCGCTTGCGTGAGTTCCTCTAGACTTTCGGGAGTAAGAATCCCGCTACCGGGTTGGGTTCGCGGCAGCGATTGGCTGAGGAGTTCGTAGGCATACTGCTCGAGCTGCATACCGCGCGCGGCTGCTTCCCGGTTCAGGCGGGCTTCTAATTCAGGGCTGAGTTCCAGTTGCAGGGTCATACAGTTCTCTTGCACTTAGAGTACCGTTCTGGAGCGCCGCAGGCTATCCTACCGCGAACGCACGGCGCTACTTCGAAGCCGGGGCGAACTCGCTTCTGTGGCGCGAGTAGAAGAAGTAGATGAGCAGTCCAATGATCAGCCAGCCGAAGAAGCGGAACCAGGTCATGATGGGCAGTCCGGCCATCAGCAGACCGCAGAAGGCGATGCTGAGGCTGGGGGTCGCCAAGCCACCGGGAGCGCGGAAGCCGCGGCGTCGGTCTGGCTCGCGAACGCGCAAGATGATGACGCCGATCGAAACCAGCACAAACGCAAAGAGCGTGCCGATATTGGAGAGGTCCGCCAGCGTGCCGATGTCGAGCAGGCCGGCGGGAACGCCGACGACGATGCCGGCGATCCATGTCGCCACCGATGGGGTGCGGAACCGCGGATGCACGGTGCTGAACCACGCCGGGAAGAGGCGGTCGCGCGACATGGCAAACCAGACCCGCGCCTGGCCTAATTGAAAGACCAGGATGGACGAGATCATGCCGAGCATGGCCCCGATCAGCACAGCGAGGCGAATCCACTGCAGACGATGCCCACCCGGCAAGGCCGACAGCTTTTTGAGTGAATTGACCACCGGCGCCGCATCGTCGACAAGCGTCTGCCACGGCACCAGGCCGGTGAGCACGACCGCCACGGAGATGTAGAGCACGGTAGAGACAGCCAACGTCCCGAGGATGCCGATGGGCATGTCCCGCTTGGGGTTCTTGCACTCCTCGGCGGCGGTCGAGACCGAGTCAAAGCCGATGTAGGTGAAGAAGATGATGCTGCCGCCGGTCAGCACGCCGGACCAACCATTGGGGTAGTAGGGATGCCAATGCGCTGGATGGATGAAATGCGCCGCGCCGAAGACGAAGATAATGATGGCTCCGACTTTGAGCAGCACCATGATGTTGTTAGTCTCTGCGGACTCGCGGATGCCGCGCACTAGAACCACCGTGACCAGCATGACGATGAGGAAGGCCGGAACGTTAAACCCCAGGTGCCAGCCGGAGCTGTAGAGTTGAGCGCCCGTTAGATCTGAGAGGCCCGTCGGCAGGTATGCGGGTGAGATCCACCGCGGGCTGGGATGGATGCCGAACCAGTCAAGCAAGTCGACAAGATGTGCCGCAAAGCCAACGCTTACGGCCATGTTGGAGACAGCGTACTCCAGGATCAGATCCCAGCCGATGATCCAGGCAATCAGCTCGCCCATGGTGGCGTAGGTGTAGGTATAGGCCGAGCCGGCGATGGGGATCATGGAGGCCAGCTCCGCGTAGCAGAGGGCCGTGAAGGCACACACAACGGCGACGAGTGCGATGGAGACGGCGATCGCCGGCCCGGCGCCTGGCCGGCCGATGAGCGCCTGATGGTGAATAAGGAAGTCGAGAAGCGGGGTGTTCAGGATGGAGGAGGTGTCAAACTTCTCCCCCGCGATTGCCGTACCGATGACGGTGAAGATGCCGGAGCCAATGACGGCGCCAATACCCAGTGCCGTAAGTGACCAGGGTCCGAGCGTCTTTTTGAGAGCGTGCTCAGGCTGCTGGGAGTCGTGGATCAGCTTGTCGATGGATTTGCGTGCAAAGAGTTGCGACAGGGTCCGTGACTCCTCCGAGTGTCTGCTGCCCTCCGGAGTAAGTGGGCAGTGAAAAACAGACTATCTTACTCGTCTCTATCGCTTGTTCTGACCCTTGGAAAGCTTCTTCAGCTTCTGCTTGTTGGCGCCGCGGGGCTCAGTGCGCTTGCCCTTAGGCGCGGCCTTCTTGCGGGCAGCACGCTTGACGGCCTTCCGCTCCTGCTTGTCTTCCACCTTGCTTGTGTCTGCCATATGTCTCTCTCGTCTCCGAAGTATGTCTTAGTGTCTTCTGGGGCAAGCCGTCCCTGCACTCGGTGTCATTGAGCGTAGTCGGATGCGGCACTGAACCCGAGGTGAAGTCTGGGAGCGGTCATCGCGCAGCTTCGTTGCGGCAGGATCCTATGCCTTCTCCAACTGGGCAAACTTCTCGACCAGCTTTTTTATCCCAAACTTTGTGAATTGTACTGTAATCTTCGCGTCATCGCCGTCGCCCTCGCGGCGCGAGACCACGCCATCTCCATATTTGGGATGGCGGACACGCTGGCCGCTTTTGAATCCGGTGGCTCCGGTCGGCTCCGAAACCGGAAGCTTGGGCCGGGCTGCCCCCGTGCCGCGTGCGGCAAAGAAGCTAGCGATATTGTCAATGGAGTTGGCGTCTTTCGCCTCGGCTGCCACGCGAGAGCTGCCAGCCGTCAGCCGACCGAAGCTCCGAGTCGCACCGTTGCTGCCGGAGTGGAACCCACTTGGCGTGCGGCCATTTTGTGTTCGGGCGCTCTGGTCTTCATCTTCGTAGCTGTAGTGGCGCTCGCCGGGGGAGTCATCGCCGTAGCGGCCACGGCTCGAAGAGCAATAGCCTCCCCAGGAGCTGACGCGCTCAGCGCGGCCACCGCTCAGGTCCTCCAGCAGGTGCGTCGGAATCTCTTCAAGAAAGCGGGAGGGCAACGCGACATCCGGCATGTCGTTGCCATAGCGGCGGCGGTAACGGGCCCGGGTCACGACGAGCGTATCCATCGCGCGCGTCATGCCCACGTAGCAGAGGCGGCGCTCCTCTTCGAGACCCGCGGGGTCGGTGAGCGTGCGCGAGTGCGGGAACAGTCCCTCCTCCATGCCGGAGAGCAGGACCAGGGGGAACTCGAGACCCTTCGCTGCGTGGAGAGTCATCAGGGTCACGCGACTATCCGGCTTGTAATGATCCGTATCACTAACGAGCGCGGCATGGTCGAGAAACTCGGAGAGGGTCTCGCCGCGCTCCTGCGCATCCTGGGCGGCGTTGGCGAGCTCCTTCAGATTTTCTATCCGGGAGATTGCCTCGGGCGTGCCTTCTTCTTCCAGCGCGCGGATGTACCCGCTGCGGTCGTTGATAAAGCGGATCAGCTCGGGCAGAGTTGCGGCATCACCGGGCTTGCGGAAGGGCTCGCGTACTGTTGCCTCCTCCTCAGGCATTGGCTCCGATTTCGGCTTGCTCGACCAGCCGGAGTTCTTCTCCGCCGCGGCGGCGGCAAAGGGATCGAAGCTGACGGAGTCGACGGCTTCTAAGCTCCCCGTGTCGAAACTTATGTTGGTTTCGGTGGCAGCCGTCGCGGGGTCGTCGAACGACTCTGGCCCAAAAGAGGTGTCATCGGTCCAGCCGAGGGTTCCCTGCTCGGCCCCGCCGAATTCGAAGCTGGTGGCGTCCTCATCGGAGGCGCCGCTGCTGTCCTCGGGATCGGCGCTCTGCTCATAGCCGCCCTCCGGCAGTGCCTCTTCCAGATCTCCGGCCAGCTTCTCCGCGAAGTCGGGCTCAAGCAGTGCACGTGCGTCTTCGATCATGCGCTTGAAGCTTTCGAGCGAGTTGATAGCGCGTTGGGGGATCAGACGGCTTTCGATGGCCTTGCCGAGCACCTCCCAGGTGCTGCTGCCGGTCTCGAGGGCCAGCCGCTCGAGCGTATCGAGTGTGGCCCGGCCAATGCCGCGGGCAGGGGTATTGATGACGCGCTGCAGAGCGATCGAGTCGTTGGGATTTTGCACCAGCTTCAAGTAGCTGAGCACGTCCTTGACCTCGGCGCGGTCGTAGAAGGAGAAACCGCCGACCATGGTGTACTGGATGCCGTAGCGGCGCAACGCCTCTTCCACCAGCCGCGACTGTGAGTTGGTGCGGTAGAGCACGGCCACACGGGGCTGGTCCTGAGTCTGTCCAGCGGTGCGGAAGTATTTCTGGATGTAGTCGGCGACGAAGAGTGCTTCGTTCTCGCCATCCGGCGCCTCGTAGTAGCCGATGTGCGAGCCGCCCTGCCGCTCCGTCCATAGATTCTTGCCCTTGCGTTGTGCATTGCGCGCGACCACAGCCGATGCGCCTTCCAGGATCACGGCGGTCGAGCGATAGTTCTGCTCCAGGCGAATGACCTTGGTCTCGGGGAAGTCCTTCTCGAACTCCAGGATGTTGCGGATGTCCGCGCCGCGCCAGGAGTAGATGCTCTGGTCCTCGTCGCCCACCACGCAGATGTTGTGTTCCGTGCCAGCCAGCGCCTTCATCATCTCGTACTGGGGACGGTTGGTGTCCTGGTACTCGTCGATCATGATGTGGCGATAGCGGCGATTGTAGCGCTCGCGCACTTCGGCAGAGGACTTAAAGAGTCGCACGGTCTCGAGCAGCAGATCGTCGAAGTCCAGCGCGTTATTTTTGCGCAGCTCTTTACGGTAGACCTCGAAGACGTGGGCCACGCGCTCGGAGATGGGGTCCGCCGAGCCCAGGTAGTACTCCTGCGGATCGATCATGTGGTTTTTGGCCCAGGAGATCCGTGAGAGCACGGTGCGCGGCGTGAGCTGCTTGTCGTCCACGCCCATGCGCCGCAGTGCCTGCTTCACGATGGCCTGCTGATCGCTTTCGTCATAGATGGCGAAGGAGCGCGTCAGGCCTTCACTGCCGATGCGCAGCGCTTCGATATCCCGGCGCAGCACGCGCACGCAGAAAGAGTGGAAGGTGGAGAGCGTTGGCTTGGCCAGCGTCGAGCCGGCCAGCAGCTTGTCGACGCGCTCAGACATCTCGGCTGCGGCTTTGTTGGTGAAGGTGACGGCGAGGATGGAGTCCGGCGCGACGCCGCGCTCCTGGATGAGATAAGCGATGCGGTGCGTGATGACGCGCGTCTTCCCCGACCCGGCGCCGGCCAGGATGAGGACGGGGCCGTCTACGGCCTCCACAGCTTCACGCTGCGGTGGATTCATCTTTTCGAGAAGGTGCTTCAAGGGTCTACGTCTCTGGTCTACTTCTTACGCCGGGTCATGTGGCTAGGTCTGGAATTACGCCGAAGTACGTCTTATCTAGTGTATCGCCGATCGTGACGGGAGCCGCCTCTCTCAACTCCCTAAACCTTATTCCCTTCTCCCTCCTGCTTTTCAAAGGAACTTTTCCCCTCGGCCCACGTACTATACCGGTGACAGTTGGTCCCGCATTTGGGAGGGTTTTCAGTGGCGCCGCGGAAACGTAAGAGGATTTGGCTTTGGAGCTCGCTGGCAGTCGTGCTTATCGTTCTGGTGTTGGCTGCCGCCGTGGTAGCCCATGGCAGTGGCACCAAGATCGATCCCAACCGGATTGCCTCCGTGACGCGTGCGGATATCGCCAAAAGCGTCGTCGCGACCGGCAAGGTGCAGCCGATCACAAAGGTTGAAGTCAAGTCCAAGGCCAGCGGCATCGTCGAGAAGTGGTTGGTCGACGCCAACGCAATAGTGCACAAGGGCCAGGTGTTGGCCCAGCTCGATCGCGAGGAGATCGAAGCGCAAGTGCAGGCCCAACGCGCACAACTACTCGCCGCTGAAGCGAATGTAAAGGCCGCCGATGCCAGCATCCAGCATGACCGCGTCGACGCCGCCGCACCCGATCTACCCATGTATGCCACGACCCTGAAACGCAATGAGCAGATGGCCAAGGAGGGCGTGGTCTCGCAGCAAGTATTGGACAATGCCAACCGCGACTACCTCTCCATGCTCAACAAGCAACATGTGGCCGAGGCAACGATCATCGTCGACCAGGCAAAGCTGAAGCAGGCCATCGCCCAAGTGGCACAGAGCCAGGCCAGCCTCAAGCAGCTGGAAGAGCAGCTAAGCTATACCACCATTACCTCGCCCATAAATGGCGTAGTGCTCTCGCGCGATGTCGAGGTCGGCGACGCAGTGAGCTCCATCCTGGTGCTCGGCTCGACCGCGACCCTGGTCTTCACGCTGGGTGATATCAAGCAGGTTTACGTGGACGGCAAGGTCGATGAGGCGGACATCGCCAATGTCTACCTCGGGCAACCCGCGCGCATCCGCATTGAGTCATTCAAGAACAAAGTCTTCAACGGTAAGGTCACGCGCATCGCTCCGCTGGGCGTTGAAAAAGACAATGTCACCACCTTTTCCGTCCGGGTCTCGATCGACAATCCGAACGGCGAGATCAAAGCGAACATGACCGCTAACGCCGAGATTCTGATCGAAGAGCATAAGCACGTCCTCAGCGTGCCGGAGCAGGCCGTCAGCTATGACGGGCAGAAGCATGCTTTTATCAACACTCCAGACCCACACGGCAAAGATGGGGTGCGCAAGGTGCCGGTCACGGTCGGGATCTCAAACGGCAGCAACACCGAAATCCTCTCCGGGCTCAAAGAAGGCGACAGGGTTGTGCTAGAGCAGTAACTATCTGGCAAGAGCACTAACCCGCTAGGAAGAGCGGTGCGGCATTACTAAGTAAGCCGGAGAACCGGCGAATGGAGAAAATTATGAGCTACGCACGGACGATCCTCGCATTGGGAGCAGCACTCACACTGGCGCCTGCTGCGTTGTATGCCGCAGACGGCACCTTTGACAAGACATTGAACGTGAGCGGCAGTGTGCAGCTGAGCGTTGCGACCGGCTCCGGGTACATCCACATCTCCCCGGGGTCTGACACCCAGGTCCACGTCATCGGCCACGTGCATGCAAATCACGGCTGGATGGGCATGGGATCGCCCGACGAAGCAGTAAAAGAGGCGGTCACAAACCCGCCCATCGAGCAGAACGGCGGCATCATCCGCATCGGCAAGAGCAGCGCCGACTGGACACATCACGTCTCCATTGACTACGAGATCACCACCCCGAAGAACACGCAGGTCAAGGCCGGCAGCGGCTCCGGGGATGTGCGCGTGCAGGGTATGGCGGCCGGGGCTAAGCTCGAAACCGGTTCCGGCACCATCGACGCCCAGAACCTCGGCGGTGACACCTCGCTCCAGACTGGCTCCGGCGACATCCGCGCCGCCTTCAGCTCCGGCGGCAGCGTCACCGCGGGGACCGGCTCGGGCTCCATTAAGCTGACCGATGTGCGCGGCGCGTTGAAGGCCGAGACCGGCTCGGGCGACATCACCGTATCCGGCCAGCCGACCGCCACCTGGAAGCTCGATACCGGCTCCGGCACCATCGACATGACCCTGGGCAGCTCCAAATTCACCCTCGATGCCGAAACCGCCTCCGGGACCATTCACTCCGACCAGCCCATCTCCATGCAGGGCAGCCTCAACAAACACCACGTCACCGGCAACGTCAATGGCGGCGGCCCCTCGGTAAAAGCCGAGACCGGCTCCGGCGACATCCGCGTGCACTAAGAGCGAGCTCCTAGCCACCAGCCTTGCTGTTGGCCCGACCACCCACCCCTGTCATCCCGACCGAAGCCAGGCTGGCGCACACGCGAGGCTGGCGCAGCGGAGGGACCTGCTGTTCCTCATTGTCTACGCAACACTAGCCGGGTGCCCCATCCTGACCTGAGCCCTTGTTAAGGAAGGGTGGGAGACCATAGCACCTGACCGGGCACGCCTGAGATGGATGCTCACCCATTCCTTTGCCAGAGAAAATTGGCAGCTAATGGCTAGAAGCTCGCAGTCGTTAGCCGCCATTTACACTAAGTATCCATGCTCCACGCGCCCCGCACCATCCCCGGCCGCACCCTCCGCCTCCTCGTCTTTGACCTCGACGGCACCCTGATCGACTCACGCGCCGACCTCGCGGCCTCCGTCAACGCCACTCTCGCTCATCTTGGCCGCCCGGCACTCCCCGAGCCCGTCATCGCCAGTTACATCGGCGATGGCGCGCCCATGCTGGTGCGTCGCGCCCTGGGCGATCCCGCCGACGAAACCTTCCTCAACTCCGCACTCGATTTTTTCCTCGACTACTACCGCGAGCATAAGCTAGACCACACTTACGTCTACGATGGCGTCTTCAAAGCACTCCACACCCTGGCCTCCTCACTGCCAGACGCCAAAATGGCCGTGCTCACCAACAAGCCGGTCGGCCCAGCCGAGGCCATCTGCGAAGCCCTGGAACTGAGCCCCTTTTTCTTCCGGATCTACGGTGGCAATAGCTTCGCGACGAAGAAGCCCGACCCCCTCGGCCTTAAAACCCTGGTCGCCGAAACCGGCACGACCCCCGGGGAGACGCTGATGATCGGCGACTCCGATGTCGACATTCTCACCGCGCGTAACGCGGAGACCTGGGCGCTCGGCTGCAAGTTTGGGCTCTCCCCGCATACTCTGGAAACAGCGCCTCCGGATCTGCTGGTCGATTCACCCAGCGAGTGGGTCGAGATCCTGAAGGCGCCTGCGACGCTGCACGGAGCCCAATACAGATCAGCCCCCTCCTTGGTCTCACCCGAATAGCATGGGTGCGCGAAATTCAGCCATGCAGAGGCTGTCATGACGCATCTCAATTCGCGTGCATACAATTGAGGCATGTCTTTCCTCGATCGCTTTAAGAAGCAACCGGCCACCGCGCCTCGCCCGAAGAGCGCTGCTTCGCCAGAACAGTCCTTCCCCGATGAAACTCTGCCGCGGCCTTCTCAGGAGAGGGACGCGCCGCCCGCACCCCGCGAAGAACCTGCAAGCGAGCCAGTAGCGCAGGAAAGTGCAGATCAACAGCTGGCAGCGGTCCCGCTCTACGGACCACGGCGCGTGCACGTCATTCCGGAAGAGCGCTTCAGCCTGGACGACACCAACCGCCTTGCCGAGCTGATGGAAATTCCTCGTGAGCAGCGCACTGCCGAGTGGGTCGAAAACTTTCAGGCGGCCGCATGGAACGCTTCGATCGTCCTCCCCGAACAGGCCGGGTTTCTGGGCCCGGACGGCATGCCCTACGTCCGCCTCGAACTCCCGCCGCCCGGCGAGCCCGTCGAGACTAATTGCCTCTCAAACATCTTCGCCTCGGTTGCCGAACAGGGCTTCGGCGCCGCCTTTTTCCCCTCCTCGACCGAGGGACCGGAGGCCGCCGAATACGTACTGCCCATGGGCGTCCTTGAATCTCTCCGCAGCTTTGGCACGTGGGACGGCGACCCGACCGACACCGCGGAGATCCTGGCCCGTCCCCACCCCGATCCGTCGCAGCGTGGCATGGAGGAGACCGTAGTCCCGACCGAGCGGCAGGTGATGGTCGGCTCCCCCTCGGAGGACTACCTGCCCCGGCACACTGCCCGTCTCATCTATCGCCATCTCACCGAGGGCTGGAAGATCGAGGACCCTCGCGTCGCCCTTATTGTAGACGCCGAGATGACCCCCTCGCGCAGTCTGGTCATCGGCCGCAAGTTTTCCGAGTTCCCGGACGCCGAAACCGCCGCCCACGCCTCTCAGATGCTGCTCTGGTACTTCCCCCCGCGACGCACCCTACTGCTTATGCCCGAGAACTGGACGAACGACCAGCTGCGCCCGTTAAAGGAGCTCTGCTGAGTCCAGCGCGCTGATCGTCGCCATTGGCCGATTCCGCTGAAGTCGCTTCTGCACGTGCTCATTCACTTTCATAATCTCTCCTCTCCCGCGGTGTAGCTGGCTGTGCCGAAATGATCCGGATCACCCTCTTGCCGAACCGCATGCACAACGAACAGGAGCTGCCACTCTTCGGCCCGTCCGATAACAGCTTCATGCGACTCATTCACGAGCGCATCCACCAGCTGGAGAAAAGGATCGAAGAAGACCTCATCACCAGTCTTATTGCAGCAGGCCATCCGTTCCGCTGCCGTATCATAAGAAACACCCACCATGGACTTTCAGCTAGTCAGCGACTACACCCCGCGCGGCGACCAGGGCCGCGCTATTGAAGAGATCCTCGCCGGCCTCGCTGCCGGTGAGCAGCACCAGACCCTGCTCGGCGTCACCGGCTCCGGCAAGACCTTCACCATGGCCAAGGTCATCGAGGAGATGAACCGCCCCGCGCTCATCCTCGCCCACAACAAGACCCTCGCTGCACAGCTCTTTCACGAGTTCAAGCAATTCTTCCCCTCCAACGCCGTCGAGTACTTCGTCTCCTACTACGACTACTACCAGCCCGAGGCCTACATTCCGGCCGGCGACCTCTACATCGAGAAGGAGGCCACCATCAACGAGGAGCTCGACAAGCTCCGCCTCTCCGCCACCCGCTCGCTCTTTGAGCGCCGCGACGCCATCATCGTCGCCTCCGTCTCCTGCATCTACGGCCTCGGCTCGCCGGAAGCCTACTACGGGATGCTCATGCTGCTCGAAAAAGGGCAGCGGATCCGCCGCGAAGACATCACCCGCCGCCTGGTCGAGATCCTCTACGACCGCAACGACGGCGATTTCCGCCGCGGCACCTTTCGCGTCCGCGGCGACGTCATCGAGGTCTACCCCACCTACGACGAGATGGCCTACCGCATCGAGCTCTTCGGCGATGAGATCGACTCGCTCTCTCAGATCGATCCGCTCTTCGGCACCGTCCGGCAGAAGTACGCGCGCCTGCCCATCTATCCGAAGAGCCACTACGTCGTCCAGCCCGAACGCAAAAAGACTGCCATGGGCACCATCCTCGACGAGCTTGAGTGGTGGGAGAAGGAGCTTGAATCGCAGGGCCGCCTGGTCGAGTCGCAACGCGTCCATCAGCGCACCCGCTTTGATCTGGAGATGATCAAGTCCGTCGGCTACTGCCACGGCATCGAGAACTACTCCCGCCACTTCTCCGGCCGTTTGCCCGGTGAGGCTCCGCCCACGCTGCTCGACTACTTCCCCCGCGACTACCTGCTCTTCATCGACGAGTCGCACGTCACCATTCCGCAGCTTCACGGCATGTGGCACGGCGATCGCTCGCGAAAGCAGAGCCTGGTCGACTACGGCTTCCGCCTGCCCTCCGCCATGGACAACCGCCCGCTCAAGTTCGAGGAGTTCCAGGGCCGCACCAACCAGATACTCTACGTCTCGGCCACCCCCGGCCCCTACGAGCTCACCAAATCTTCCGGCGTCGTCATCGAGCAGATCATCCGCCCTACCGGCCTGGTCGACCCGCCGGTCGAGATCCGCCCCATCCGCGGCCAGATCGACGACCTGCTCGCCGAGATCCGCGACCGCGCCGCCAAGAACGAGCGCGTCCTTGTCACCACCCTGACCAAGCGCATGGCCGAAGACCTCGCCGGCTACTACACCGAGGTTGGTGTCAAGTGCCGCTACATGCACTCCGAGATCGAAACGCTCGAGCGCGTGCGCATCCTCCGCGACCTGCGCAAGGGTGAGTACGATGTGCTCATCGGCATCAACCTGCTCCGCGAAGGCCTCGACCTTCCCGAGGTTTCGCTTGTCGCCATCCTCGACGCCGACAAGGAAGGCTTCCTGCGCTCGCAGGGCTCGCTGCTTCAGACCATCGGCCGCGCTGCACGCAACATCAACGGCCGCGCCATTCTGTACGCTGACGTCGTCACAGACTCTATGAAGCGCGCTCTCGACGAGACCGAACGCCGCCGCGTCGTCCAGCAGGCCTACAACGACGAACATGGCATCGTGCCCACCTCCGTCATCCGCCCCATTGATATGTCACTGGCACAGATACTCAAGGCCGAATATGCCGACCTCACCGAGCAGGACGCCGGCCTGCCGGAGTTCAAGAGCCAGGGAGAGCTCGACGACTATGCTTCCAAGCTCGAATCCGATATGCGCGAAGCCGCTAAGAAATTCGAGTTCGAAAAGGCCGCCAAGCTCCGCGACCTAGTCAAAGAACTCCGCACCAAAGAGTTTCTCTTCAGCTAGCCAGCTCATTCATCACACCACGACGATCGCAGTTGACAGCGGCGACTCTCCTCGCCGACACTTTCTCCGCGATTCATTCGCAATTCATCTTCGTTCCTTACTCTCACGTCGCAACTCCCATCCCCCTCTTGCACTGGAGAACCCGCATGAAGCTCCTCAGCAAAGCACTTATAGCCGCACTCGCAGTTGCCGGCGTTTGCGGCACAACCGTGTCTGCCCAGCAGATCGCCTTTGACAACTGGCAACGCGACTTCGATGTCACCAGCCAGACCTTTCGCAACGAGCAGACCCTGCCGCTGAGCACGATCTTTAACTCGGTCACCAACGGCGTGAACGCCTGCACCCCGGACGGCAGCATCGGTGGCAACGCCTCGCCGAAACTAAACTGGACGCCTGCCGCCCGTGGCACCAAGAGCTATGCCGTCGTGCTCTTTGACGAGACCGCCAACTTTACCCATTGGGGCATCTACAACATCCCGCCCAGCGTCACGGCACTCCCCGCGGATGCGGGTGTGGCCGGCGCCATTGGCACGCAGATCACCAATGACTTCGGCATGAAGGAGTACGACGGCCCGTGCCCGCCACCAGGGCTGGTGCACAAGTACGTCTTCACCGTCTACGCACTCAACACCGAGCTGAACCTGCCCGCCTCCTCCACCTTCCCCGCCAATGCAGAGACGCTCTTCCGCGCACTTATCGGACACGTAATCGAAAAGACCAGCGTCACCGGCTTGTACGCTTCCACACTCAAATAACCTCCATACCCAAATCTGTCTAGCGTGGAGGACGCAGCTCGCCCCCTCCACGCTTGCGGAAGACTACAGTGCGCTCACGTCGCCAGCTCTCATTCAACGCGATGATTGTCCACTCGATCTCCGGCGCCAGATAGCGCAGAATAATTTCGGTCGAGGGATGGATGCGCAAGGCTGGCGCAACGAAATAGAGTAGCGGTGGCAGGGGCGAGAGCACTACACCCGGGAAATAGCCTCCGCGCTCGAACTCGCCACTCGCGGTTCCAGCCGGACGCTGGCTGTGGAGCCGATGCACGCGGATCCAGTAATCGAGCCCCTGCAGCGGCATGTGCAGATCGTCATCCGCCTTAAGCTCGAGCACAGCCAGCCGCCCGCTCCGGGTGGCACAGAGCAGGTCGAGCATGCCACGGTCTCCAGCCGCAAAGGCCGGTACCTGGTTGTAAACCGGGGCCGAACGGAAGTGCGCCTCTACCGCCTGCAGATCATCGCGTAAGACAGACTCCATCCATCGCTCGGGCTGCAACCGAAAGAGTGGATCGCGCACACTTCCCTCAGAGTGGCGGCTTGCGAAGAGCCGTTCCACCAGCTCGCGCAGCATGGCCTCGGTCTCGTCCGTGAGCGGAGTCTCATTGACCCCGGCCCCAAAGGTGATGCGATCCTCGCGAGAGAACGAGCCTGACGCAAGGCCATGCCGCACCCGGGCGAACTCCAACCCATGAAGTAACGCAGCTACTTCTGTCGTGCTGCGAGCGCGAATCTCTGCACGCGTGCGTACCCCTGGCGGCAACACGGAGAGCAGCTGATCGACCGCTGGAGCCATGCGCTCAAGCGTCGCCTGGGGATCGAAAGCATGCAGGAGCTTCATACGAAGATTGCCGTCTCGCCCCGTCTCGATGCGGGTCAGGGTCTCCCCAGCCGCGTCCAGTTCATAAAGCTCCCACTTGGCGAGAGCCGCGTTGAGCCAGCCCACCCGAGATTGCGTGAGCTCTCCGCTGCCAGCCGGAACAATGATCTTGAGCCCCTCGAAGTGCCGCCTGCCCTCTCCGCGCGTGCGGCAAAGGTGCAGCCACAGAAGTCCCAGCGTGAGCACACCATCGACCGTAGCCTGCGTCTCTTCCCCACCCACGCCTATCAGCGCCCAGGCGCTTTGGCCGCGGACGAGCGTGCCCCGCGCAAACGCCGGGCCGAAGCTGTTCTCCAGATCCATGGCGCTGTGCAGGCTTTCGAGCTTGTAGTCGCCGAAGGCCCGCGGGATCACATGTTCAAGGGTGCGAACATACCGGGCGCGCGCAGCGCTGCGGGATGACGGCGTTCGCTGATCGCGGTCGGCGAGCAGGTGCAGTAGCTGCGGTTTGGTCTGGCCGAAGCGCCGCACCAGCAGCCGGAGCGAATCTTTCCTTTGTTCCAGGCCGACAACCGTGCGAACGAGATTGCGCTCCTCCGACCAGAGTTGCAGGACGCAGCGGCCGTGTTCGCTCGCGAGTGAGTAGCGCGACGTGGGCATGTCAAAGAGAACGCGCCCATCTTCCAGCACCGCCGCGTGTGGGTGCTCAAGAAGAAAATCGTCGAGTGCCCGCGCCAGTTCCACCGCGGAAAGCTCCTGAGAGATGACGCCCATGCGCGCTCATCATCGCTGCTTAGCCCCTCGCTCACAAGTTCCGAAAGTACTGTGGAGATCCGTCAACTTCTGCCGATACCTATCCCAGCTATATGCGCCAGATGATGACGGCTATGCCACTCATAAAGTGCCAGTACCTGCTCGATGCTTTGCGGTCCGCTCTCTGGATGCTGGTAGCCGCGCTTCCAGTCCTCTTCGCCGAGTGTGCGCAGCAGGTAGACCCAGCGCGCGTGCAGCGCCTCCAGCAGGGCCAGCGAGACCTCCACCGGCATGGTCCGCGCATCGGCGAGCTCGGCCCAGACTGCTTCATCGTAGGGCTTGATCGTCGGCCAGTCCTCGCCTATGGCAAGCCGCATACGCGCGTAGGCGTTCAGGTGACTATCGGCCACGTGGTGCACGAGCTGCCGAAAAGTCCAGCCACCCGGACGGTATCGTGTGTCGAGTTGGGCCTCACTCAAGCCCGCGACGGCCGTGCGCAGCTGCTGTGGCAACTGCGCCAGTGTCTCGACCGCGGCGGTTCGCTCAGCTGGGGTCAGCGCAAGCGGCCGCTCGAAGCGGCCTATCGGGTAGCGAAGACTCGCAAGTGCTTCTTCAGTGCTCATGCCGCTGACATTATCACGGTCGTCCTCGCGCTTCAGAGGATTCCTGCTAACCTTTCGCTGTTCTCCGTGGGAATTGCCCAGCACTTCACCCGCCATGGCCAGTTCCGGTCATTTACCGATGTACTAGCGAAGTCTAGAATGGTAAGAGACCTCCAATAGGTAGACATGAACCCTCCCGAACCGCAGCACAAACGTTTTTTCTTTGAAAAATTTGGATTGACCGAGCGGCTCCTTGAGCGCTGCCTGGGCGAGACCCTTTCAGCTGGCGGTGACTATGCCGATCTCTACTTCGAGTCGGTCGCTTCGACCTCCATTGGACTGGACGAGTCCCTGGTGAAGTCGGCTAGCCAGGGAATGAGCGCCGGCTGCGGCATCCGCGTGCTCTCCGGCGAGCGCACCGGCTATGCCTACACCGACGATCTCTTCGGCGACCGGCTGCTGCGGGCGGCGCGCACGGCAGCACTGATCGCGAGCGGGCCAGCTAAGCAGTCCGTCGCGGCCTTCTCCGAAAAACCCGGCCAGAATCTCTACCCGATCCTTTCACCAGAGACCGATAACAGCATCGCGGCGAAGCTCCAACTGGTGCAGCGGGCCGACAGAGCTGCGCGCGCGTACGATCCGCGTATCGTGCAGGTCAGGGCCAGCTTTGCCGACGAGGTCCGCCGCATTCTGATCGCAGCTTCGGACGGCACCTTCGCCTCCGACACTCAGCCGCTGGCTCGCTTCAGTGTCTCCGTCATTGCCAAAAGTGGTGACAACACGGCCCGGGGCAGCGCCGGAGGCGGCGGACGCGTAGAGCTCGACTTCTTCAACTTCGAGAAGACGCCAGAAGGTTTTGCTGAAGAAGCAGCCCGGCAGGCAATCCTGCAGCTCACCGCCGTTCCCGCGCCAGCCGGCGAGATGGAGGTGGTGCTCGGCCCAGGTTGGCCCGGTGTGCTGCTCCATGAGGCGGTTGGGCACGGGTTGGAAGCCGATTTCAACCGCAAAGGAACTTCGGCCTTCTCCGGGTTGATCGGGCAATCGGTCGCAAGCTCAAAGGTCACCGTGGTCGACAACGGCACCATGCCGAACCGGCGTGGTTCGCTCAACGTAGACGATGAGGGATCGCCTACTCAGGAGACGGTGCTGATCGAAAACGGCATCCTGAAGGGCTACATGAGCGACAAACTCTCGGCCCGGTTGATGGGCATTCCCGAAACGGGCAACTGCCGCCGCGAGGGCTACCAAGCGGTGCCGATGCCGCGGATGACCAATACCTATATGCTTGCTGGCGAGGACGACCCGCAGGATATTCTGCGCTCCGTCAAGCGTGGCCTGTATGCGGTGAACTTTGGCGGCGGGCAGGTGGACATCACTAGCGGAAAATTCGTCTTTTCTGCCTCCGAAGCCTACCTGATCGAGGACGGCAAGATCACTGCTCCGGTGAAGGACGCTACGCTGATCGGCAATGGGCCAGAGGCGCTGAAGTATGTCTCCATGGTGGGGCACGATTTAAAATTGGATGAAGGCATCGGCACTTGCGGCAAAGATGGGCAGAGTGTGCCGGTAGGGGTGGGCATGCCGACGATCAAGCTGGACCGGATGGTCGTGGGCGGCACAGGACGGTAACAAGCGTTAGAGAGGACGAGTTCAATTTGTTAACAGTAGATGTGAAACACTTCATCACCAAGGCCGACGGCTCACGCGCATACATGTGGAAGACGATTCCGGTCTCCGACGCGCTTAAGCTGGCTGATCCGCACCTGCGCTGTCCCGAGTGCAAGGGGAAGGTCGGGCTGATCCGAGCCTCTACGGATGGCGTAACCGTCAATCGGGCGGAGCACCGCAAGCGCAACAAGGGCTGCTCGATGGGCGATTGCTTTGACGGCGAAAAACGGCTCGCCGAGAACCCGATCGAGGTGGAGCAGGAGAGCTTGAGTGAGTAGTGCCGTCTCCGTTGGGACGGCTCCAGGCGAGGAGCTCCAGCAGCTCACCTTAACCATTGTCGACCGCGCGATGAGTGCGGGTGCAACGGATGCGGAAGCCATCTTCTACGAGGGCGACGAATTTGAGGCGCTGGTCCGCATGGGCGAAGTCGAGCGACTGAAGGAGTCTGGTTCGCGGGCACTGGGCGTGCGCGTCTTCGCCGGTCACCGCAGCGCGTCGACCTCGACCAGCGACCTTTCAGAGGACGGTCTCGCTCGCCTGGTCGCGGGCGCGCTGGATCTGGCGCGCGTCACCTCGGAAGATCCATTCGCGGGGCTGCCGGAGCGCGCTGCCTTTGGCCAGCTCACCGGCGAGCTGGCCCTCTACTCGGAGGATGTTTACTCCCTCTCGGCTGCCGAGCGGATCGACTATGCCCGTCGCGCCGAGGCCGCTTCGCTCGCGGTCGACCCACGAATCCGGAACAGCCGCGGCGGATCGTTTGACGCAGGTACGGGGCGCAAGATACTTACGAACTCGCGCGGCTTTACCGGCGAGTATCGCCGCTCCTACTGCTCCGTCTCCGCCAGCCCGATTGCGCAGACCTCCGACGGCGCCATGCAGCGGGATTACTGGTACTCAAGCGCACGCTCGATCACACAGTTGGAATCACCAGAGTCTGTTGGAGCCGAAGCCGCGCGTCGCACGCTGATCCGGCTTGGAGCGCGCTCCGTACCCACACAGCAGGTACCTGTGGTTTTTTCACCGGAGGTCGCGCGGTCGATCGTAGGCTCGATCTTCGAGGCGGCCAGCGGTTCGGCCATCTATCACCAGTCCTCATTCTTCGTCGGGAAGCTTGGTGAGCAGGTAGCGGACTCGGCCATCACCGTCATTGACGACGGCACAATCCCCGGTGGCTTTGGAACAGCGCCCTTCGACGGCGAAGGGCTGCCGACACGGCGTAAGGTCATCGTCGAGCGCGGCATTCTGAAGAATTACATGCTGAACACCTACACCGCCCGCAAGCTCGGCATGACCAGCACCGGCAACGCCTCACGCGGGCTAGCCGGTGCACCGGGGATTGGTGGCGGCAACATCTACCTGGAACCGGGCAAGGAGACACCCGCAGAGATCTTCGCCGGGGTACCGGCGGGTCTTTATGTCACCGAACTCATCGGCCAGGGCGTCAACATGGTCACCGGCGACTACTCGCGCGGGGCTTCCGGCTTATGGCTCGAGAACGGCGTGCTCTCCTATCCGGTCGAGGGCATCACCATTGCCGGCAACCTGAAAGAGATGTTGCGCAACATCTCGGCCATCGGCAGCGACCTGGTCTTTCGCTCCTCGGTCGCGGCACCGACCTTGCGCATCGACGGCATGACCATCGCCGGCAAGTAGAGCTTTAAAGCATTCTCACAGAAATTGTGAGGTGGCCGGCTTCCGTTCTGTGCAGCTTTTCTTGACGGAAAAGCTGCGCCAAGTTCCACTCCCGCACTCCACCTTCTGTGAGAATGCTTCATGCTCGCCCATTCGGTTCCGTTCAACCCCGAAGACCGTACCGGTTCTCTGTCGTCGCTACCGGAATCGCCTGCAGTCTTCGCCCTCTGTGCCGCGGATCGCGCGGACGGCACCCTCACTGAACCGTATCTAGGCAAAACGCCAAATCTGCGGCGGCGACTCCAGCGCTTCCTGAGCCCCGCGCCCTCGCAATCCAAGCGGCTGGAGTTGTCGCGCTATGTACGCCGCATCGAATACACGCCCACCGGTTCGGACTTCGAGTCGGACCTAGTCTTTTACAACGCCTCGCTTACCGTTCACGGCGCGGCCGCGCGCAAGCGCCTCCGGCTGCGCCCACCGGCGTTCCTTCGCATGTCGACGGCCAACGCGTTTCCGCGGCTCTACGTGACCAACAAGCTCGCGCGCTCGGCTGCAGGCTCCACCTTTGGGCCCTTCCCCACACGCACGGCGGCGGAGCGCTATACCGAAGCCGTCCTCGACCTCTTCCAGTTGCGCCGCTGCTTTGAGGACCTCGAGCCCTATCCCGAGCACCCCGCCTGCGCCTATGCCGAGATGAAGAAATGCCTGGCGCCCTGCAATCAAAGCAGCACACCAGAGCGGTATGGGGAAGAGACGACGGCAGTCTTTGAGTTCCTGCGCACGCACGGCGCAAGCCTGCTCGCCAAGCTGGACGCCGAACGCACCGCGGCCTCGGACGCGCTCGACTTTGAAACCGCAGCGACCGTACATCAACGCTTTGCCAAGGCCGAGGCCGTAGCCGCCCAGGGGAGCGAAGCCGTGCGGCTGCTTTCGGAGCTCGCGGCCATCATTGTCCAGCCCGCCAGTGACCCATATCAGGTTTCGCTCTTCTCGCTCGCACGCGGCCTGCTCGCCGGACCAGTCCCCTACTCGACCGCCGGCATGCGCTTGCACAACGAGCAGTCCGGCTCGTCCTCGCTCTTCTCGCATCCAGTCGCCATCGAAGCCGTGCCGCTCGAAGCCGCGCAGGCCACCAGCGCCAGCACATTAGAGGACAGGCTGTCGGCAGCTCTTGGCGTCTTGGCACAAGCCGACCGCCCACCATCGTGCACCCAGGAGACCGAAGACCACCTGGCCCTCTTCTCGCGCTGGTACTACCGCCCCCAGGCGCGCCGGGTAGGCGAAGCCATCTTCGCCGATGCAAATGGCAGCTTCCCGCACAAGGCCCTGCTGCGCGCCATCTCCCGCGTAGCCCGCCAGGGACCGATCGCGCAAAGTCCCTCAGAGCCAGCATAAGCTAAGCATCTTGCAATCGCACTTACCTAATCCGCCGGCCGGTCGATATAGCTGAACAGTTGGTCAAGCTCAACATAGATTTGGGTTTCCGGCACTGTCAAGATCCGCGCTGCTGTCCAGACATCGCCCACGCACATCTGCCCGGTCCTGGTCTTCGGATCGATGATCCAGACCGCGCCCACGCCCATCAGCTGGTAGTCGGCCACCCGCTCGCGCATCCCCGAGTAACTGTCGTCCGGCGACAAAATTTCGATGACCAGGATAGGAGGCGATACCAGAACGTCCGGCTGGCTCCCCGGCTTCACCAGCACCAGATCGGGGACGCGCACGCGCGACTGAGCCACTCGGGTTCTCTGTTCGGTTGACCCCATCACATTCCATGCGGTCTCGTGATCCCAGAACCATCCAGCCAACGCTGCCTGAACTCTGGCGTGCTCCCACTTGCCCACGTTGCGCTCCCGGACCTCTCCATCGATATATTCACGATCAGGGCGGTACGCCGTATCGAGGTAGTCGCTGATCGAGATGTGGGCCTGTGTCGCCATTGCGTGCCTCTACGATGCGGTCAGTTTAGCACCGCCCATGGATAAATTATCTCGGTGTATGCTTTGCCTAAGTGGAGGGCACCGTGTCGGAATCCTCAACGAACAGCTTCGGTCCGCCAGTGCCGGTCTTTCGCGTCAAAGACGTGGATGCCAGCATCCACTACTACCTGGACGCTCTTGATTTCGAGCTACGATGGCGAGCGGGCGACGGACTTGCCTGCGTCGCGCGGGAAAAGTGCTCCATCTTCCTCACCAATGACAATCAGAGCCAGCCGCGAATGTGGATATGGATTGGCATCGCGGATATCCGGGCACTACACGCACACTACGTGACCTCCGGTGCAAAAATCCGGAACCCTCCAAATAATTTTGAATGGGCAGTAGAGATGCAGGTCGAAGACCTCGACGGCAACGTCTTGCGCATCGGCTCCGATCCAGAAAAAGATAAGCCGCTCGGCGTGTGGCGAGACGCAGACGGGATTTGCTGGAGACATCTGGGCAATGAAAAGTACGAGCGCAGCGGCTGAACTGTAACACCACTCTCCGTGGTACCCAAGTGCTTGCAAAACCGTGTCGGTAACTACCGAATCGGCAATAAACAGGAATAAGGCCTCCTCTAAGCTCCGCCACGTAGTCGACCCCCAACCCCACTGGTACACTAGCCGTGCGTGGTTCAACTCCTACCCTCTATCCTTTCGTCCGATTTCGCGCGGCTTGCCGACCAGGTATCAGCAGCTGAGCGTGGTGGTGGCACCGTCATCCACGTGGACGTGATGGATGGTCACTTCGTCCCCAATATCACGCTCGGGCCTCCGGTGGTGAAGTCCTTGCGCAAGGCTACCTCTCTGCCGCTCGACTGCCATCTGATGATCGAAAATCCGGACGAGTTCATTCCCGCCTTCGCCGATGCGGGCGCGAACTGGATTGGCGTGCACTACGAAGCCTGCCGGCATCTGCACCGCACGGTCCAGCACATACGCGACAACGGAATGGAGCCAGGCGTCGTGATCAATCCGGCTACCCGCGTCGACTTCCTGTATGACATCCTGCCGATGCTGCACCACGTTCTCATCATGTGCGTGAATCCTGGCTTTGGCGGACAGAAGTTTATCCCTTTCTCGCTGGACAAGATCCGCTATCTACGCGAGCTGCGAGCCGAGCGCAATCTCACGTTCAAGATTGAAGTCGATGGCGGGGTCGCTCACGATACGGTTGCCTCCGTGGTCGAAGCAGGAGCAGAGCTGCTCGTCGCGGGCAGCGCGGTCTTCGATGACAACGAACCCGAGAAGCGGAGTCGTGAGTTGCTGGAGCTGGCGCGCCAGGCCGAGAGTGCGATGGCGCAAGTTGGATAGGCGCAGGTGCCGTGAGTAGAATGAACGCAAGCGGTCATGTCAGACACTCCGCGCCGCATATTTCAGAGTGCAGGGTTGATCTCCAGACCCCAAAAGTTAGACCCGATATTACCGAGAGTGGTATGAGTTCCTTCAAGACAGGACCAGCCATGACTCAGAGGTTTTCAGTTATGAAGCGTTTTCTTCCCAGCATCTCCGTCGCTTGCCTGTTTGCGATCTTTGCCGGCGTCGCCGATTTCCACAGCACAGCTGACGCCCAGATATTCAGGCACGGTGACAAAAGCCGCAAGCCCAAGAAGGCCAGCCCTGCCGATCCGCTCGCCGGCGTCACCTCCAAGCAGCCGGATAAGGAGCTCTTCGACAAAGCATTGCTGGCGCTCAAAAAGGGCAAGTACGACGTGGCACGGCTTGACCTGCAGACGCTGCTGAACACCTATCCGGAGTCCGAGTTCCAGATGCGCGCCAAGCTGGCAGTCGGGGATACCTGGTTCAAGGAAGGTGGCACTGCGGCGCTACAGCAGGCCGAGGCTGAGTACAAGGACTTCGAAACCTTTTTCCCGAATACGCCGGAAGCGGCCGAAGCGCAGATGAAGGTCGCCGACATCTACTACATGCAGATGGAGAAGCCGGACCGCGACCCGACTAACGTGGAACGTGCGGAGCAGGAGTACCGCACGATGATCCAGCAATTCCCTGACTCCACCCTGATCCCCCGTGCCAAGCAGCGCCTGCGCGAGACGCAAGAGGTGCTTGCAGACCGGCAATACGCCGTGGGCAGCTTCTACGGGACGCACGAGAACTGGGCCGCTACCATCGCCCGGCTGCAGACGCTAACGGACAGCTACCCCCTCTACAGCCATAGTGATATGGCCCTGCTCCAGTTGGGCGACGCGTATGCAGCGGAGGCGACCATCGCCTCTGGCCTGAATATCAACAAAGCAGCGAAGGAACGGCTGATCGCCACCTACGATGATCGTGCCGCGCAAGCATACAACCGCGTGGTGATGCGCTATCCCATGGCGCCCCATGTGGAAGATGCCCGCGAACGGCTGATTGGCCTGGGACGGCAGGTGCCAGAGCCCTCGCAGGCCGCGCTCGCCGAGAATGAAGCAGAAGAGCAGAGCCGCGTGAATGTGAAGTTGCGTGATAAAGCGATGCTTCTGATCAAACACGGTCCCTCCACGATCGAGGCGGCGCGCGTGGGCGAACCGACGATGGCCAATCCGAAGATCATCACGGCTCCAGAGATCAGCAAAGAGAATGTGGCCATCTTCAACGCTGCTAACACCGGCAAAGCGATCCCAACCACGGTCAATTCGGCGACGACACCCTCCGAGGCGGTCAGGAACGGGACCGCAGCGCCGCGCACCGGCGACCCAGCACGTCCGCAGCTTGAGGAGGTGCCTGAGGGTGGTGGAACAGGGATCGGCGCCACCATTCTCGGCGATAACCCTGGGGGCGCCGAGACCGTGATCAATAACAACAATGGCCGGAGCAGCAATGGCGCCACGCCGCCAGCCGCCAAGGACGAGGGCACGGCCGGGAGCACCTTTGCGCCGGCAGGTAATGAGACCGCCACACCAGCCCCAGCCGATACCAACACTGGCCTGAGCGCCGTTGGCCCCACCAACAACACTCCAGTGCCACCGGTGGAGAAACCAGCCCCAGCGACGCCGCAGGTCAATGATGCGCATGGCGGCAGTACGGCTCAAGTGCAGACCGGGACCACTGCCAGCGGCCGCAGAAGCAAGAAGAACCCGAAAGTCAAAAACGACAGCAGCACTGAGTCTTCCAGCAAGCACCCGAAGAAGAAGGGCTTAGACAAGCTGAACCCGTTCTAAATGCACGCTTCAGCCGAACGGCAGCCAACAGCAGGAACATCAGTGACCGGATCGCAACTGGTGTTCCCTGCTTTCTGATCCTGCTCCTGCTGTGACTCTGCACACGCTGCTACCCTGAACTCTCATGCCACACGAGCTTCCAAAAGCCTACGATCCCGCCGCCATTGAAGAACGCTGGGCCGAGTACTGGGTCCGCGAGAACCTGTTTCACGTGCCGCCCCCTCCCGACGCCGGAGTAGTAGCGCAGCGCAACTTCACCATGCTGCTGCCGCCCCCGAACGTTACCGGACGTCTGCACATGGGGCACATGCTCAACCAGACGGAGATGGACATCCTCGTCCGTTGGCATCGCATGCGCGGCGAGCGCACGTTGTGGCTCCCGGGGACTGACCACGCCGGCATTGCCACCCAGATGATGGTCGAGCGCCAGCTCGCGGCCGAAGGCACAACGCGCCAGGACGTGGGGCGCGAAGCCTTCGTCGAGCGCGTCTGGCAGTGGAAGGGCGTCTACGGCAATGCCATTCTGGACCAGATGCGACGGCTGGGCGCCTCCGTCGATTGGTCACGCGAGTACTTCACCATGGACGAAAATCTCTCGGTAGCAGTGAGAGAGGCTTTTGTCCGCCTGCACGAGCAGGGGCTGATCTATCGCGGCGCCTACATCGTGAACTGGTGCCCGCGCTGCGGCACGGCCATCTCCGACCTTGAAGTGGTGCACGAGGATCAACTCGGCAAGATCTACACCATTCCGTACGCGCTGGAAGGCGGCGGCTTCGTCCAGGTAGCGACCACGCGTCCGGAGACCATGTTTGGCGATGTGGCCCTCGCAGTGCATCCGGACGACGAACGCTACCGCGGGTTACACGGAAAGAAAGCCTTCGTGCCTTTCCTCGATCGCGCGATTCCCATCATCACCGACCCGTGGGTATCGCCCGAGTTTGGCACTGGCGTGGTCAAGATCACTCCAGCACACGACCCCAACGACTTCGCCATGGGCCAGCGGCATCACCTTCCATCCATCACCGTGATGGACACCACCGCGCACCTGACCGAGGCAGCCGGACCTTTTGCCGGACTTGACCGTTACGAAGCTCGCACTCGCATCGTAGCCGATCTGGAGGCCCGCTACCCCGAGCTCTTCTCGGCGAAAGACCACACCAACTCGATCGGCAAATGCGACCGGTGCAAGACAGTGGTCGAGCCGCGCCTCTCCACGCAGTGGTTCATCCGGATCCAGCCCTTGGCCGAGAAGGCTATCGAGGCCGTTGACAAGGGCTATATCCACTTCACGCCCGAGCAGTACCGCAAGACCTACGACGAGTGGATGAGGAACATCCATGACTGGTGCATCTCGCGCCAGCTCTGGTGGGGACATCGCATCCCCGCCTGGCACTGCGCCGTTTGCCATCACGTGACCGTCGCGCGCGAAGCACCCTCGCACTGCCCCGAGTGCGGCAGCGACCAGCTCACGCAGGAGACCGATGTTCTGGACACCTGGTTCTCCTCCGGACTACTGCCGATGTCCGTTTTCGGCTGGCCAAAGCAAACGCCCGACCTGGCGGCTTTCTACCCGACAGAGCTCCTCGTCACCGGCTTTGACATTCTCTTCTTCTGGGTGGCGCGCATGATCATGCTGGGCTGTCACTTCATGCTGGACGTGCCCATGCCGGATGGCAGCGCGCGCACGCTGGCCGATGCCGTGCCCTTCCGCGAGGTCTACATCCACGCGCTGGTGCGCGACGCCGACCGGCAGAAGATGTCGAAGACCAAGGGCAATGTCATCGACCCGATCGAGATCGTCGGCCGCTTCGGCACGGATGCCGTGCGCTTCACATTGGCGGCGATGGCCTCCCCGGGCACGGACATCGCCTTTTCCGAGGCGCGCACGGAGGGCTATCGCGCCTTCGCCAACAAAATCTGGAACGCGGCACGTTTCGTCTTCATGCAGGTGGAGCGCGCCCGCGAGGCGGGCATTGTCATTAACCTAGCTTCGCTTCCCGCTGACCCGCCGGACGGTGATGCGCGCCCGCTCGAAGATCGTTGGATCGTCTCTCGCTTAAATCAGGTCGCGGCCGACACGAATACTGCGCTGAACGCCTATCGCTTCGACGAAGCAGCCCGACTCGTCTACGAATTCTTCTGGGGCGACTTCTGCGACTGGTACCTCGAAGCTGTCAAACTTCGACTCGTATTCGATGCAACAGCGAACCCAACACAGGCCCGCGCCGCGCTTACGGTTCTGCTCAGCATCTTTGACGCCGCATTGCGCCTACTTTCCCCCTTTATGCCATTTCTCACTGAGGAGATTTGGCATGCGCTTTATGACGGCAAGCCGCCAAAGAAGTCCATCGCTCTGACGGCATATCCGTCAGGCGGAAGCAGGGATACGAACGAAGAAGCCTGTATTCAGATCGATTTCGGCCAGCTCCAGATTTTAATCGTGAACGTGCGTGCAGCACGCAAGGACAAGGGAGTAGACGAGCGGGCCACTGTACCGATTCTCATACGCACTGCGGAACAGACGCGCCATATACTCGAGCGCAATTCAGAACTCATCAAACGTCTCGCGAAGGCTTCTTCACTCGCTTTCGTTGAGGCGTTCGAAAAGGAGTTGATTGTCCGCTCCACGCCCATTTTCGATCTTGCCATCGAATACGAGAAGCCCGTCGATGTCGCCGCCGAACGCGAGCGCCTGACCAAGGAACTCGCCAAGCTCGAAAAAGAGTTGGCCAACGGCGATCGACAGTTGGGCAACGAAGCCTTCCTGGGCAAAGCGCCCGCACAGGTCGTCGAGGGCTTGCGCCGACGCAACGGCGAGCTAGCCGTTCTCGTGCCCAAAACCCGCGCCGCACTGGAAGCTCTCGGAGCATCAGACGGCCACGTCCACTAAACCGCCCTCGCCGAAATGCGCTCCGATTGACTTCGCCAGCAGAGCCAGGCGCTCGGGAAGCCTCTAGCGGTTATCATTATTGACGTATGGATTGGAAGAGCAAGCGGGTCGAAGCCACTCTCGAACAGGCACTGCTGGAAGATAAGGCGCTCAACGACGTCACTACCGCGGTCACCATCGACCCTGCTCTGCGTGCTTCGGGCACCATCATCGCCAAGCAGGAGTGTGTGGTCGCCGGCCTGGGGTGCATTCCCCGTTTTCTGGAGATCTACGCCCGGCTGTCGAAGCACAACTCAGGCCGCTATGAGGTGGTTCACCATCCGGAGATCTTCGATGGAGTGCACGTGAAAAAGGGGCAGGCGCTTGCGGTCATCCGCCACAACGCGCGCGTGATCCTCGCCTGTGAGCGGGTCATCCTGAATCTCATGCAGCGCATGAGTGGCATCGCGACCATCACGCGTCAGTACGTCGATCAGGTCGCCGGGACAAAGGTCAAGGTGCTGGACACGCGCAAAACCGTTCCCGGGCTGCGGCTGCTCGATAAATACGCAGTCTGCTGTGGCGGCGGCGAGAACCACCGCCTCGACCTCTCTGACGGCATTCTGATCAAGAACAACCACATCACGCTCGGCGGCGGTCTGCCGAAGGTGCTGGCCAGTGCGCTCCGGCAGCGCCAGCCGGGGCAGCGCGTGCAGGTAGAGGTGCGCACAGTGGAGGAGCTGACGCAGGCGCTCGACGGCGGCGCGGAGGCTCTGCTCATCGACAACATGACTCCAGAGCAGGTGGCAGCGGCGGTCCGGAGCGTCCGCGCACGTGGGCTGGCGATTCCCATCGAAGCCTCTGGCGGCATCACGCTCGATTCGATTCGCGCCTATGCGCTCGCCGGTCCGGACTACATTTCTTCAGGATCGCTCACACACTCGGCGACGGCTGTCGACCTGAGCATGCGCATCGTCGCGGAGACAATCTAAGAAATGTACCTCCGTACGGACAAGACCCTCCCAGAGCGGAACTTCGCCTCAGAGGATGCCGCAACTCAGGACACGTACGACATCCCTGAACTCGACCGCGCGCTCGCCGGAACGCCCTTTGCAGAAAACATCCACTTCTTCCCCACAATTCACTCCACAAATACGCTGGCTATGCAGGCAGCAGACAGTGGTGCCCCGGAGGGGCTGGTCTACCTGGCCGACGAGCAGACTGCCGGCCGTGGGCGCGGCGCCCATGGTTGGGAGTCCGCGCCGGGCTCCGGGCTCTATGTCAGCATTCTGCTGCGTCCCGTGATGGCTCCCGCAGACGTGCTCTGGCTTTCACTCGCCGCCGGGCTCGCTGTTGCCGAAGCAGTGCGCGAGGTGACGACGCTGCAGGCAGACATTCGCTGGCCCAACGACCTGCTACTCTCCGGACGCAAGTTCTGCGGCATTCTCACGGAGTTGAACGCCGAGGTCACGCGTGTGCGCCACGCCGTGGTCGGCATCGGCATCAATGTGCACCAGGCAGCATTTCCACCCGAGCTCGCGACGACCGCAACGTCGCTGGCAATTGAAACCGGACAGCGCTCGTGGCGCCGGCAGGATTTGCTCATCGCGCTTCTCCATGCCCTGCTGCGTGAGGAGAAGGCCCTCACGACCTCCGGCTGTATTGACCGGGTATCCGCTGACATCCTCCGTCGCCTCAACGAGAGCTCCTCGTGGATTCGTGGCAAGCACGTGACGGTGGAAGAAGCCGATAGCTTCTCCGGCGTGACGGATGGACTAGACAGCCGCGGCTTCCTGCGCGTGCGCACCGCGGACGGCGTGCGGACCGTCCTCTCCGGGGGTGTCCGCCCCTTTTACGCGCAAGCTAACCGCGGAAGCGAGCTCAACCTATGCTCCTGACTGTCGATGTCGGCAACACCAATACGGTCCTCGGCCTCTATCGGCTCGACCCGCCGGAGCTCCTGGCCGACTGGCGCGTGACCACGCACAAGACCCAGACCTCAGACGAATACGGCGTTCTCTTTCTCCAGCTCTTTGCCATGCGGCAGATCGACGCTGCGGCCGTCACGGCGATCATTATTTCCTCCGTGGTGCCGCCCATCGACAGCACGTTCCGGCGCGTCTGCGAACAGTATTTTCACCAGAAGCCGATCTTCGTCGAGCCAGGGATCAAGACCGGCATGCCTATCCTGGTCGACAACCCCGCAGAGCTCGGCGCCGACCGGCTGGTCAACTGCGTAGCGGCATTTGCCCGCTATGGCGGTCCGGTGATCGTCGTCGACTTCGGCACCGCCACCACCTTTGACGTCATCACGGCCAAGGGCGAGTACATCGGCGGCGTTATCGCGCCGGGACTCGGCATCTCCGCAGACGCGCTCTTCTTGCGCACCGCGAAGCTGGCCCGCGTCGACATCAAGCGGCCCTGTCAGGTCATAGGCACCAACACCACGGCCCACCTGCAGAGCGGGCTCTTCTACGGCTACATCGGCCTGGTCGACGGCATCCTTGAACGCATCATCACAGAGCTGGGCGGCAGCACACCCCCGACTGTCGTGGCCACAGGAGGCCTGGCCCGCATGGTGCTCGACGACTCCAAGTACATCACCGAGATCGACGACATGCTCACGCTGGACGGACTGCGCATCCTCTACGAACGCAACCGCACCCCGAAGACGAAGACGCCAGCCTGACAGACGGCCACTCTGCCTTACACTGGTGTTGACTGAATCCGACGCACGCTCCACTGCTGACGATTCCCTATTCCCTATCTCCTTGCAAAACTACTTCAACTATTTCACCGAGATTGAAGAACACTTCGCGCGCCGTCGCGGATCGCTAGTGCTCCTGTCCACGCTGGATTGGGCATTGATCGAGACCTGGCGCGAGGCCGGAGTGCCCCTGGCTGCCGTGCTGCGCGGCATCGACGACGCCTTCGACAAGCACGAAGCCCGCAAGACCAAGGGCACGGCGCGCAAGGTCAATGGACTGGCCTGGGCCGCGCAATCCGTAATGGTCGCCGTAGAGGAAATGAAAGAGGCCGCTGTGGGAGGTGCACCCGCGAAAGACGCCGGCCCGGCGAGCGGTCTGGAGTCAGAGCGCATCGGCGCCCATCTCGACTCTTGCGCGCGCGACTTCGCGTCCGCCTCGACCAAACACCCGGCACTTCGCGAGTTCGCAACCCGGCTCGCCGAGCTGGCGCAAGCGATGCAAAGCGCGCCCCAGAAGCTCCAAGAGCTGGAACGCAACCTCGCCGTCCTGGAAGAAAAGCTGATCGCCGTCCTGCTCACCACCACACCGGAGGCCGACCTGCTCGCCTTGCGCGAACAGGCCGCGAGTGAGCTCGCCCCATACCGCAGCCGCATGCAGGCGGTGCAGATCCGCCAGATCGAACAACAGTTCCTTAACAAGCGCCTCTTCGAGCGCTACCGGCTGCCGCGCATCAGCCTTTTCTACATGCCGCAGCGAGACTAGACCCTTGGAGCTGCGCATCGAAAAGGCGATCTACGGCGGCTCCGGCCTGGCGCGCATTCCAGCGAGCGCCGGTGAGCACGGCGGTAAGACGATCTTCGTCCCGTTGACGCTTCCCGGCGAACTCGTCGAGGCACACGTGGCGGAGGACCGCCGCAGCTTCGTCAATGGCAAGCTGGATGCCGTTCTCGAACCCTCCCCCGCACGCACTGACCCGGGCTGCGTGTACTTCCCTGGCTGCGGCGGTTGCCAGTATCAGCACGCCATGCACGCCGGACAACTGGAGATGAAGCTCGCAATCTTGCGAGAGACACTGGGGCGCGCCGGTGTGCCCGCGCCAGAGACGATCGACGTGGCTGCCGGCGAACCTTGGGGGTATCGCAACCGCATTCGTCTCCACGTGCGCACCTTTAGCGAGTTTTCCCTGTGCTATCGCGAATCCGGCTCGCACCGCGAGATCGCAGTGAATCACTGCCCCATTGCCGCACCAATTCTACAGCGGGCGCTCGCCGAGACTGTGGAGGCGGCGCGAGTCCTGCGTATCCTGAACGGCACATTCAAAGAGATCGAGTTCTTCACCAATGCGGACGAAAGCGCATTGCTGATCTCGCTCTGGAGCCGCCGCGCAAAAGAAGCCATCGCCACTCTCCCGCTGCTATGTGCAGTGCTCCAGGAACGGCTTCCAGCGTTACGGGGAGCGTCTCTCTTCGCCACTGACGAAGCCAAGGCGCGTGGCGCCCTGCTCGCAAGCTGGGGCGACAACGCGCTCGACTACGCAGTTGGCGAGCACAACTACCACGTGAGCGCAGGCTCCTTCTTCCAGGTCAACCGCTTTCTAGTCCCGCGGCTTCTCAGTCTAGTTACAGAGGGCCGGAGCGGCACGCTCGCCTGGGACTTATACGCTGGCGTCGGCCTCTTCGCTCGGGCACTCAGCCGCATCTTCGAGCGCGTAGTCGCGGTCGAAGCGGCGCCCTCCTCCAGCGCTGATCTCAGGCGCAACATCCCCGGCTCGCAACACCGGATTGTGGTCGCGGACACACTCCGATTTTTGCAGACCGAGAGCCACCGCAAGATTAAACCGGATCTGCTGGTCGTCGATCCACCCCGCGCCGGGCTGGGCAAACAGATCTGTAACCTCGTCAGTGGCATACAGCCACGTGAAATCGTGTATGTCTCCTGCGACCCCGCTACACTCGCGCGCGATCTCGCCGCACTAATCGATCTACGACTATCTGGCTATCGACTCACGAAGCTGACCCTTGTAGACCTATTCCCACAGACCTTTCATCTGGAGTCCGTCGCCGTTCTCACTCACGAGTAGGAGCGGCATTCCCAAAGCCCCTTGAAGCGTCTGGGTCGATCTCCGCATGGCCGCAACCGTCGCGATTCCTTCTGCCCGAGCCGTTGCCGCATCGCCGCGTCCACCACTTCCAACCGATCTGCTCAAACGGGTAGAGCCACTCGCCTTTCACGCGGCGCCGGCGCTCTTTGCTGCCTTCGCGTTTGCTGCCGGAGTACTTCTGGCTTACCGGCATTGGCTCTCCCCAGCCTTTGCAGCGGTAGCCGCACTCCTGCTCGGCGTCGTCGCGGCACTCGGCCTACGCTGCTCCTCCCGCATCGCTCTCGTTCCGCTCGCGGGCATGTGGCTAGCCCTTGGTGCCTTCGCCTTTGAGGCGCACCCGGCCCCGGCCCAACAACAGAATTTAACGACACTGGCGGATGCCACGCCGCGCATGGTGAAGGCCGAGGTGGTCAAGCTTGGCCCCGTCCGTCGCATTGTTTCGATCATGCCCTTCTCCGAGGAGCAGCGCGCGGAGCTCACGCGCTCCCTCGACCTCCGCGTCGTTGCCGTCTCTGACGACACTGGACACGCGCTACCGGTCAGCGGGGGCGTCCGGCTCTCGGTGTACAGCCCAGAGGCGACATCGCTCCCAGCGCTGGTCTGCGGCGACACCATCGAAGCAGTCGCAACCCTGCGCACTCCGGAACGCTACCGCGATCCGGGCGTCTGGGACGGACAGGCCTGGTTGCTGGACCAGGGCATCGGTGCGCTTGGATCGGCGAAGGCCAACAGGCTTGCCGTCACTCGTCACGCAAGCCATGCCGGCTTCCCGTGTTGGCTTCATGGTTTGCAGGAGGCGGCCAGCAGTCGTCTGCTCACCTTTGCCGATGCATCTCATGCACATTCACTGCCAGCGTGGCTCACTCTAGACCACGACGATGCGGCCATGCTGAGCGCGATGGTCACCGGCGACCGCAGCTATCTCAACCGGGAGACCCGTGTTGGCTTCGAACGGACAGGGGCCTTTCACCTGCTGGTCATCTCCGGGCTGCACCTCGGGCTCTTTGCCGGCTTCGTCTTTGCCCTTGGGCGTTTCCTCCGTCTGCCGCGGATCGCCACTGTTACGGTTACAATAATTTTCTCGTTCAGCTATGCGCTCCTGACCGGGTGGGGCCAGCCAGTGCAGCGCGCATTCTGGATGATCACCTTGTACCTTATCGGAAGGCTGCTCTTTCACGAGCGCAATGGCCTGAACGCGTTAGGATTCGCCGCCTTGTGCCTGCTAACGGCGGACCCGCATGCTCTGCTCGACGCGGGCTTCCAGATGACGGTGCTCTCGGTGATTGCGATCGCCGGGGTTGCAGCACCGCTTTTGGAACGCACCTTTGGCCCATACCTTCGTGCCACGCGCGACATTCACTTGATTGCGCTCGACAGCGCGTTACCGCCGCTTCTCGCGCAATTCCGCGTGACCATCCGGCTGATCGCAGGTCATCTACAACCCGCAACAGCACGCACGGGCAAGCCTCTGCACGCCAACGGCCCACGTAATATAAAACCCGGTGGCGCTCCGGCTGTCGTTCTTGCATGGACCATTCGGCTGGTCTTGCGTGCAGCCGAGATAGTCGCCGTCTCGGCGATTATTGAGCTGACCATGGCGCTGCCGATGGCCGCCTACTTCCATCGCATTACAGTCTTCGGCATCTTCGTCAACGTTCTGATCATTCCGGCACTCGCGGTGCTGCTGCCCTTGGCCTTCCTGACGCTGCTCTGGCTGCTGGCCGTGCCGCAACTCGCCGCGTTTCCGGCCGCCGTCACAGCAGCTGTGCTGCACGGGGTCACCGCCATCGTCCATACGTTCTCTCTCCTGCCTCACGGCGACCTCCGCCTCGCCGGCCCCACCTTGCCGGTCTGTGTGCTCAGTCTGGCACTACTCGCCTTGAGTATCTGGACGGTGCGGCAACGTTCACGATTCGCACCTCTGCTCGGTTTTGTTTCACTACTTGCGGCAGCGGCACTGGTGCTCATGCCAGCGCATCTCTCGATGCGATCTCATGCGCTCGAAATTACGGCCATCGACGTCGGCCAGGGCGATTCCCTGCTGGTTATCACGCCCGACGGCAAGACGCTGCTGGTCGACGCCGGTGGACCCGTGGGCGGCGCAACACAGGCACACGGCAACTTCGAGATGGGTGAAGACGTGGTCTCGCCCTACCTTTGGAGCCGTGGCATCGAGAGGCTGGACGCGGTCGCGCTCACCCATGCGCACAGCGATCACATGGGCGGCATGCCGGCGATCTTCCGCAACTTCCGGCCGCGCGAGTTCTGGGTTGGCAAAAATCCCGGCATCCCGGAATACAACGCGCTGTTAGCCGAAGCCGCGATGCAAGGCACGCAGCTCAAGCGCTTTCTAGCCGGTGACACCTTCCGCTTCGGGAGCGCTGATGTGCACGTACTCTCACCCGCGCCGGACTACCAGCCGGGAGAGCGCGCGACGAACAACGATTCGCTCGTCCTGCATCTCGGCTACGGCAAGAGCTCCGCGTTGCTCGAAGGGGACGCCGAAGCCCCTAGCGAGGCACGTATGCTGTCCGAACCGGGCCTGGCGGCAGACCTGCTCAAGGTCGGCCACCATGGCAGCAAGACCTCCACGATTCCATCTTTCCTCCACGCGGTTTCGCCCCGCTACGCCGTCATCTCCGTTGGCTCGCACAACAGCTATCACCATCCGCGCTGGGAGACGCTCGAAAAGCTGCAGGTTGGCCACGCGCTGACCTACCGCACGGACCTGCTTGGACTCTCGACCTTTTATCTGGACGGGAGCTCCGTCACGCCATGCCAAAAGTAACGACGGGTGCAAAGCCGCATATTCCGAAATCATCTTTTCGATTGGTATCAGCACCTCTTCCGGTATACGATGCCCAGCAAATCAATGCTGCAAGGCAGCGCTTACCTGGAAGGTTCAACGATGGAAGAACGGGAGACGACTGGCGCCGAAGACGCCCGTACCTCGCAGGGCCAGACAACAGCCCCAACAGTGCAGGAGACCCTGGAAGAGCGCAAGAAGATCCGCCGTCTTCAGCTGATGATGGACATGGTGATGTCCGTCATCGCGCAGGATGAGTCGCTGTCCTACGACGACGCGGCCGAGATGATCGCCGACAGCAAGCGCGCGGCGCTCGCTATGTTTCCGGACAAGGAGCTCGCCTACAACCTCATCTACAAACCGCGCTTTTCCCGGCTGGTGCGGGAGCGCTTTCGCCTTCAGTAGAGCCGTCTCAGAACTGTCATCCCGACCGGAGCGGAGGGATCTGCTGTTCTCCATTAACTACACTTGCTCTCTCACTTATCCTCATAACTGGTGAGTTTGAGAGTGATTGTCCCCCACAAGAGCCGGGCGCGCATCTGCACCGGCAGGTGACGCGCGTCGTCCGTATACCAGATCCAGATATTCCCCCGGTTTTTCACCACGCCCGCGTCAGCCGTCGGTTCCACCCGAATCGTCTGGAACGTCCCCGCGGTGGTCTTGATCTCCTCGCGCGTCTCCGCTTTGAACGTGACCGAGACCACGCGCATGGCATCGGCCACAGGCATAGAGAAGCTCCGGCCCACCTGCAGTGGCTGCGCTCCCGCGACAAAGATTGCGGACATCAGATCGCTCACGCACGAAGGGATGGCCGCCTCCTGCCGCCGCACCGTTCCCTTCAGCACATTCCGCTCCTCGAGAACCTGCTTGCTCTGCGGGTAGTCGAAGGCCAGAGTGCTGGTGACCTGCCGGCGCCCTTCCAGCAACTGCTTATTGAAGTAGAGCGAGCATCCTTGCCGGCGATCAAATGCCGATTGAAAGCGATCGATCACTTTGAACAGCAAACTCACGGCGCCAATGGAATCGCCGTTGGCCGTAACCCGCTCGGTGTTGCCGTCGGCCTCCAGATGAAAGACCGCCGTGCCGGCCGGGAAGACGCGCCAGTCCACCGCATACGAGAGCGTCGCCCGCTGCGGAATGGACTGCGGCTGTGGTGCGGGCATGGACGGCAACTGCGCGGACGCAAATCCGGTGAGACCGCTTACGGCAAGAAGTAGAACGAGAAACCGGATCAAATGATTACTCACGCTTTAGTTTTGTGGACACCACGCCGCCACAAGATCCCGAGCAGCAGCACGGCGTAAATCGCGGCTGTACCTAAAGCTGCATTGTACTCGCGGTGCTTGCGGTAGAGCTCCGGAGAGAAGCCTTCGCCGCCGGACTCCAGCTGCGCCGGAGTCACACGCGGGAGCAGCTTCGGCACCTGCCGCCGGTACTCGAAGAACTCCGGAAATTGCTGGAGCAGAAACTGCTCCTCCGACCGGATGACCGGAAAATAGATAGCCGTAAAGAGAATCGGCAAAGAGACGGCGATCAGCTTGCTGTGCGAAGATCCGGCAAAGCCGAACGCGATCAGCATGGAGCCGAGATAGAGCGGATTGCGCGTATGTGCGTACGGACCAGTGACCGTCAGCTCTGCGTTCTTGTTGACGCAGCCGGAAGCATACGCGCGCAACAGAACACCGGGGAGCACCACCGGCAGGCTCCAGCCTAGCGAGGCCCGCGAGGGCCGGGCGCGCCACAAGAACATCGCCGCGAAGGCAAACCCCATGGGCACGCGAATGCGACGCGCTACTCTCGACCACTTAGCCTTCATGCACTCCTGCTTTCCCCGCACTCCTGCTTTCCCCGATAACGGCGTGGACGGCGGCCATCACATCTTCGACTGTAATGGTCAGAAGACCCGCCTCTGGCTCTCCACGACGGCTGTGGTCGCGCTGGCTCTCTGGATGGCGAAGAGTGCGAGACGGAACGCCGAAGGGCCCGTTGCGCGCCGGATCCGTAGGGCCGAAGATGCCGACCACTGGCTTGCCGAGTGCGCACGCAAGGTGCAGAGGGCCCGTATCGCCAGCGATCAACAGCTCCGCGCGGCGGGTCACAGTGATCAGTTGCCCCACTGTCATCTCCATCGCCTGTGCTGTCCCTCCGCTCTCCCTTACAATGCTTTGAGCGATCTCCAACTCCCCGGGCCCTGCATTCACAATCACCTGGAAGCCGTCGCCATCCAACGCTCGCGCCACGGCGCCATAGCGCTCCGCGGGCCAGCGCTTTGCGCCCCAACCCGCGCCCGGATTCAAGATCGCCAGCGGCACTCCGTCGCTCGTTACCGCCTTCGCCCACAGCTCCGTGGCGGCATCGCACGGCAAAGCAGGCTGCTCGAACGCAAGCGGCTCTCCAACTGCCGCTTCCACCACCTCCAGCGCCTGCTCAATCACATGCACTCCGCGCGTTGACACGCGCTGATCGAAGAACCAGCGCGCTGCTGGCTCCCGTGGTTGCGCTTCGCCCACAAGCCGCGCCCTTGCCATACGTCCGATCCATGCCGAACGCAGTGCGCCCTGCAGATCGATACACAGGTCGTACCTTCCGTCACGGAGCTCCTGTTTCAGCCGCCGAATCTCCCGCCAGGTTCCCGCCCCAAACGGGGCCCTGGCCCATCCGCGAGCATGCGCGGGATGCACCCGATCCACCAGCGGCATAGCTTCCGATCGGGCAACGGCCTCGTCGCTTGCGCGCAGCAGCTCAGCCCAGCGTGGCTCGATCACCCATCCGAGAAAGCACTCCGGACATCGGCGGCGCAACGCCGCGACTGCGGGCAGCGCATGCAGCACGTCGCCCATCGCACCCAGTCTCACGATGAGCACGCGTAGCGGTTTGTCGTCCCGTGGCAATCCCTGATTTTCTCACAGCGCGGTGGCTGATCTTTGATCGGTTGCGGCTGGTATCTTCAAAACTTTAGACGTGCGGTGTGCTATGGAGGACGCGCAGGATGGATGCGAGCGCCTCGTGCTCATTCTTCAGTTCCAGTGTGAGGTGTGCAACCACCAGCGGTGCGACGTGCTCCAGCGCCGCTCGCATTGCCGGGTTCAGCTTTACTGCATCTTTCGCCGTGGTGACGAATGCACCCGCTCGCAACTCTCGCGCTCTCTTCGTTAGCTTATGTGTATCAGCCAACGTGTAGCGATGGTGATCGGGCCAGGAGAGCGTCGTTGCGATCACAGCTCCCGCTTGATCGAGCTGCTTGAAGAACTCTCGTGGATGCGCAATCGCGGTAAAGGCCACACCGTCTTTCACCTGACCGGAAATCCGGAGCGCGCGCCGCAGAAACCAGAGAAGTGCTGTCGGCTTTGCATACCGCCGCACGACTCCAGCCAGCGCGCGGTCCTCCTCCCGCAGCATCACCACGTCGGCCCGGCGTAACGTGCTCAGCGGCTCACGTAAGCGGCCCGCTGGCAGCATGTGTTCGCTGAAGTCACTCGGGTGGAGCAAGACAATATCGAGAGAGCGCGCCAGCTTGCGATGCTGGAAGCCATCGTCCAGCAGGTGCACATGGGGAGCGTCGCTTTCGTCGTAGACACGCTCCGCAAGCCGGCCTGCATCGTAGCGGCTGCTTCCGACAAAGACCGGAACGCCAGCTTCGCGAGCGATGAGCAGCGGCTCGTCTCCAAAGCTTGCAGCGGAGCCTTCAGGGTCAACCTGCAAGATCTCACGCGACCTCCGGCCATAGCCGCGGGAGAGCACGTCGACGGATACGCCCGCCCCTTTCAGCAGCTGGGCGAGGAGGATAGTAAAGGGAGTCTTGCCTGCTCCGCCGACCGAGAGATTGCCAATGCTGATCACTGGCCATCGCAGCCGCTCGACCCGTCGCCAGCCGCGTGCGTAACTTAGCGTCTCGAGCGCAACTGCACCACGGTAAACGGGAACCAGCGGCAGCAGTATTGATCTCCCTCTGCTCATCACCGCACCTCAGCCGCAGTAGGCGCACTAAGCAACGCCAGCACGCCACGGACGGCCCTCTCCGTCGCACCCGTCTCGTTCTCACTCACCTCCAGCGCGCGAGCGCCAAGCAATTCCGCTGTCCGTGCATCGCTGAGCAAGTGCGTAAGAACCGCTGCGAGCTCCGCCGGTTTCGCCAGGCGTATCGCCTCTCTTTCAAGGAAGCGCTTCACGATGCCGCGGAAGTTTTCGTAATGCTCTCCCATCACAATTCCCACGCCAAACTGCGCAGGCTCCAGCGGGTTGTGACCGCCAGCAGGCACCAGACTTCCACCCACAAATGCGAGCGTCCCCAGCGCGTACACCGCCGCCAGCTCACCGATGCTGTCAAGCAGAAAGACGCTTCCAGGCGCGAGCGGCGCCGGTGACTGCGCCCATTCGGAACGCCGAACCCACGGTGTCTCGCCCTGTTGCAGCAGCTCGGCGACACGCGCAAAGCGCTCTGGATGACGCGGAGCAAGGATCATCACGGCATCCGGCGCCTCCGCGCGCACTGTGGTCCATGCAGTGAGTAGCAACGCTTCCTCGCCCTCCAGTGTGGAGCCGCAGACGAGCACACGTGCGTGCTGCGGAAGGGTAGCTCGCAGGCTCGCGACAATCGCTGTCTGGGTTGGCGTGCGCACATCGAACTTCAAGTTGTCACTCGCATGCACGCGCTCCCGCGGTACTCCAATGGCGACAAAACGGACCGCATCTTCATCGCTCTGCGCCAGAACCGAAGAGAGAGCGCGCAGAAACGGACGCCATAGCCAACGCAACCGCAAATAGCGCGGCAACGAACGGTCGGAGATGCGGCCGTTCACCACCATCACTGGCAACCCGGCCCTATGGAACTGCGCGAGTACGTTGGGCCAGAACTCACTTTCAGCAAGCACGAGGATCGCTGGCTTCAAGGCACGCCGGTAGCGGCGCACCACCCAGGGTAGATCGAGCGGGAAGTAGAAGCATCGCTCTGCGCCGAAGCGCTCCCGCGCAAGTTGCTGACCGGTGTAGGTCGTCGTCGATACCACGACCCCATAGTGGTGGGCACGCGCATCCAGCTCCGCATCTAATCCTTGGACCAGGCGGCTCACCGCAAGCACCTCACCCACGGAAACCGCGTGAACCCAGATCGTCCTCTTTGCCCCAATGTGGCGCAGCAGTGCGGGGGGGATCCGGCCGAGGCGTTCGCGTAGTCCAGCCCGATACTTCGCCTTCGCCATGAGCTGAAATAGCCAAAGAGGCGAACTCGCGACGAGCAGCAAGGAGAGCAGGGCATTGTATAGAAGAAGTATCACGCTTGAAGGGAAGAGTACCCTTTACCAAGGACGGGTGCCACGCTCATAATCGTCTGCGACAGCTCCCATGCGCGCCTCCCATCGTTGTTTCGCTCTCGTCTTCATTTCGATCTTGTTATCGAACTTGCTCCTGCCTTCTCTCTCGCGGGCAGAAGGCCCGCAACTGGCACCCGCGCAGGAAGCAACGCACTACCTTGCCGTCGACGCACACCCGGCTGACCGTGTCGCGATCGCAGTGGATCCTTACGACACGCACGCTAAGATCGCCACTGTCTTTCACATCGACTACCCCGCATACAACATCCTGCCGGTACGATTGATCGTCACCAACAACAGCGAAAGGCCAATCTCGCTGGCCGACGCACGCATCGACTTCATCACGGCCAGTGGGGACAAAGTTCCTGCCGCGGAACCCATCGATGTCGAGCGCAAGATGAGCGCGCCCAAGCGCTCTGACAATGGCTACAAGATAGGGCCGTTCACGATTGGCAAACACAAGCCCAAGGACAAGCAGATCGAGGAAGACTTCAGTAATTACGAGTACTCCTCGGTAGCAGTCGAGCCACACTCCACACGCGCCGGCTTCCTCTTTTACGACATAGAGGACCTGCAGCAACTGAAGCCGGGCGCCCGGCTGGAGGTGCGCAAGGTACGCGATTCCACTGGCAAAGAGCTCTTCGCCTTTGAGATTCCTTTCGACAAATACTTAGCTGCGAAACCTAAGTAAAGCAATTTTGGTCTTGTCATCTTGAGCGCAGCCGAAGGCTGAGTCGAAAGATTTGCTTCACCTTGTTTCATGAACCGGCGCAGAGCGCCCCTCAACCAAACGCTTAAACGCCCTTCTTGGCAGGCTCCCAAATGAACTTGTGGATCTGGAGGCTGAGCCGGGCTTCAACGCCATCGGCCAGCATCCATTCCACCAACTCGCGCGGGTCAAGCGTACAGTTCGCGGTGGTGCGCTCGATCGATGGCGACTTCGAGAAGGCGGGCGAGAACAGAACATTGCCGGCCCGCTGCGCCAAGCCATGCTGCCCGGTAAAGTCTCGCGCAAACTCGTAATCGATACGGTTACTTATCACGAATTTAATTTCATCCTTCTTCGTGAGCGTGTCTAGATTTTCGATGCGAAAGCTGCCACACTCGCCGGAGCCAGGACACTTCACATCCACAATCTTGTGCACGGCGGCCGGCACGGCTGCAAGCGGGCGCTCACCGCTGGTCTCGATCATCAGCGAGTAACCCTTCACAAGCAGCCTCTCCATCAACGGCAGTAGTTCGCGCTCTTGCAGCATCGGCTCGCCGCCGGTGAACTCCACCAGACGCACCGGGGCCTGGGCCGCGATCGCGGACTCCACCTCCTCCAGCGTCTGCTTATACCCGCCCTTGAAGGTGTACTCGGAGTCACACCAGGCGCAGCGTAAGTTGCATCCGGCAAGCCGCACAAAGATGCACGGCACTCCAGCAAAGCTCGACTCGCCTTGCACTGACTTGTAGATTTCGATCAGATACACGCGGCTCTACTCGTAGTAGGTCGCGGCCGTAGTATCGGTCTCAAAGATCGTGCAGTCTTTCACCGAAACGCGGCCATCTGTCATCTCGCTAAGCTGCCGGTTCGTCTCGTCAAAAAAGTACCGCGACAGATTCTCAGCAGAAGGATTGATCACAGTAAATGGCTCGAGGTCGTTCAGCATAAAGTGATCCAGCCGGTCGATCACCGGCCGCATAACCTGCTTCAGCTGCTTGAAGTCCAGCAGCAACCCGGCCCCGTCGAGCTCCGCTCCCCGCAGCGTGACCTTCACCTTGTAGTTGTGGCCGTGCGGGTTTTCACACTTGCCACGGTAGTTGCGCAAGTAGTGCCCCGACGAAAAGCCGGCCTCCACTGTTACCTCGTACATACTATGCTCGTTCCTGGAAGGATATACGGAGACTATCTAAAGTTATTCTACCTTTTCCCTGTGGCTATTTCGCATGCTCGGTCAGCGCCTGCGGCGCCCCTCGCGACGCTCGCGCTCTTCATTGCGGCGGTCGACCTGCTCAAACATAGCTGTCATCACACCGGCAAACGCGGCCAACAGAGCACCCACGAACAGGAAGAGCCCCGTCGTCTTCCATAGCGACGCATTGCCAGGCAATCCAGGTTGGCCGGCACTCGCCGTCGCCACCATGGCACACGAGATCAGCGAGAACAGCAGCAACGTGGCTGCCAGAACGAAGAAGTTACGAGACATACACCTGAATGCTAGCAGGGACCCGCTTCCCCGCCCCTACGCCATGAAAGGATCCCCGACCGTATCCTGCCTCGTGTGATTCCAACGGTGAAGGAGCGCCTGTGAGACTCCGGCAAGCGCCGGGTGTACCCGCAGCAGGGCGGCCGAGAACTTGCCCGGCGCCGTCTGCACATCCATCCACGAGCAGTCTTCCTCCATGAGGTGGCGATAGCTGCGCGCCGCGTGCACATAGGGCGACATCTCCAGATAGTAGCGTTCGTAGTAGTTGCGCGCGTCTTTGCGTAGCCGGGGTCTATGCTGCACTAGCCACGGCTTGATTGTCCCCATGGCGTGCAGCAGCGGCGGCACCCCACGGCGCAGGCTCTTCCAACGCTCCGGCCCGGCAAACGCGCCTGCACCGTGGTGGTGCAGCACCTCGGAGCTGTGACGAAGCAACTCCAGAGGAACCGACGCAAATTCCTCTGATGCCAACAACGCGCTGAGCAAATCCTGATCTCCGAGCGCGAGACTATTGCGCTTCTCGACCGGCAACTTCTGCTCCGTTATGTACCATTCCTCCGACATAAGCCGCTGCCAGACGGCAAGCAGCGTAGCATGCTGCTGTGTGACACTCAGCACCGCCGTGTTCACCGGCCCCTGCAGAGACCGCCCTATCGGTAAGCCCCAGACACGCGCGCGTTGCGACGACCCTAACGGATACACCCAGGGATCTTCGGTCACCAGAAGCGTATCGGATGGCACATCGAATAGTCGCGCAATCGGCGCTCTTACCAAAACGTCGGTGTCCAGCCAGACACAGCGCTCTGCGCCGGTCGCGAGACCTGCGGCAAGCACTTGAGGCTTGACGTTGTAGCTTCCCGGACCAGCAAAGGTGACCGAGATCAGTTGCAGCCCCGATATGCGCTCCAGCCACTCCCGCAGCGAACCCGGCATATCAGGGAAATTCAGCAGAATCGGCCAGTCCGGGCTGAATCTGCGCAGGCTCAGCAGCAGCAACTTCAGGCCAGGTATCTGGCGATGACGATCTTCATGCAAACAGATAAGACTCTTTTGGCTCACGGACTGCGCTGTTCCAACTAATCAGGATTTATCCCTAGACGTTACCCGTGAGATTGCGTCTGCTCGAAAAAAACTAGTCACCTCAGCTAAGTCTTTCGTAACGCGATATGGCGGCAAGCTCTGCAGAAAAACTCTTCCGTAACGTTGGCGTTGAATGCGGGGATCGAGCAACATCAACACGCCGCGGTCGTCCAGCGAGCGAATCAGCCGCCCAAAGCCCTGCTTCAGTGTGATGACAGCCTGCGGCACCTGATACTCGAAGAATGCGCTACGGCCTTCGCTTTCAATAGCTTGCATGCGCGCCGCTACCACTGGATCGCTGGGGACGGCAAACGGCAGTCGGTCCACGATCACGCAGCTCAGCGCCTCCCCCTGCACGTCAACACCCTGCCAAAATGATGAGGTACCAAAGAGTACCGCATTGGGTGTCGACCGGAACTCCTCCAGCAGCGCTTTCTTCGGCGCCGTGCCCTGCAGCAGTAGCGGGTAGTTCAAATCCATCAGCAATCGCTCATACAAGTCCCGCATCTGGGCGTAGCTGGTGAACAGGCAGAAGGCGCGTCCCTCCGTAATCTCCAGCATGCGCCGCATCTGCTTAGCTGCCTCCGCCCCAAAATTACTGTCACGCGGGTCCGGCATCTCGGAAGGTAGATACAGAAGCGCCTGCTGCTCATAACGAAAATGCGAAGGCACCACCAGCTCCTTTGCATCATGCAATCCAAGCCGTTGGCGAATATGACTGAATCCACCCGCAACCGTGAGCGTTGCCGAAGTAAGCACGACCGAGCCGAAGCTCTCAAACAGTACCTCGCTCATTAGTTCCGAGACGTCGATCGGCGTCGCTTGCAGATAGGTGTTGCGCATCGTCTGCCGCAGTGGCCCGCCAGAGCGGCGTTCGATCCAGAAGACGGTGTTCTTGCTCTCCGCCTCCAGCAAAAACTTCAGGTGCTCGCGAATATCCGCCGTACGCTTCTTCAGCCCCTGCGCCTCGTCCACGCCGCGCAGCCGCTCGATCTCGCCTTCCAGGCGATGCAGACTGTTCATCAGCCCCAGATAGATGTCGCCAAAGCTCTCCAGAAACTCTTCGCGCCCGGTGAACGGCATTCGCCCATCGCCGCTGCGCTCGTTCTGCGGCAGCGCGCCGAAGAACATCCGCGCCCGCTCCCGCACCAGTTGCGCCGCACTCAGCACTCCAGTGGAGATCGCCAGCTTGGTCCGCAACGTCGCCTCCAGATCGCGCACCAGCTCTTCAAAGCGCACGTTGCTCAGGCTTACGCCGAAGTAGTTCGACGCCACATCCTCCAGCTCATGCGCTTCGTCGAAGATCACCGCCGCTGCCTCGGGCAGGATGCCCGCATCGGGCGCCGACCCGGCCTGCAGCTTGATCGACAGGTCGGCAAAGAAGAGATGATGGTTCACGATGATGATGTCGCTTTCGAGCGCCTTGCGCCGCATCTCCGTGATGAAGCAGCGCTCCCAGTCCGGACAGCTCTGGCCCAGGCAGGCCTCCGTCCGCGCGTCCAGCTTGTTCCACAGCTGGCTGGCCTCGGGCAGCCCGTCGATCTCGGCGCGGTCACCCGTCTCGGTCGTCTTCTCCCAGGTCGCAATCTTGTGGAACTGGTCGATCTCTTCCAGCCCGTTCAGGATCGGCTGGTCGCGCAACGCATACAGCTTGTGGCGGCACAAGTAGTTCGCGCGCCCCTTCATGTAACAGACACAGAGCGGCCCCAGCAGCGACTCCAGAAACGGCACGTCCTTGAAGAAGAGCTGCTCCTGCAGGTTCTTGGTGCCGGTCGAGATGATCACCCGCTGCCCCATGCGCAGCGCCGGCAGCAGGTACGCCAGCGTTTTGCCGGTACCCGTGCCCGCCTCGACGATCAGGTGCTCATGGTTGGTCAGCGCCCGCTCCACCGCCTCTGCCATCTCCAGCTGCCCGCGCCGGAACTCATACGGCAGCGATGACTTGGCCAGCACGCCACCGGGCGCGAAGAAGTCGTACATCCGGGGCAGAGCCGGCGCGGGATGTGCAGTTGTGGACACGGGAGTGGAGTACGTCTCTCCCTATAATAGAGATAAGCGCAGCCAGCCAAGAACCGGCCGTTCAGAAACGAGCATTCCCTTGACCCCACCAAAGAAATCCCAAAGCAAGAATGCCAACCGCCAGCGAGCGGACCGCAACAAGGGTCGCAAGACCACGACCGCGGCGGCCACGAAAGCCAAGCGGGAACGGGGCGCCGCGCCCGCCTCGAAGTCCCGGAGCTTGGCCACTGCCGCGCCCAAATCCGCAGTCCCCCGGCAGGCTGGCGGCAGAACCGCCAGCAAGGCCGCCCGTGCCAAAGCGCGCCGCATCGTCCCCTCGCCGCAGGAGACCCTCGCACGCCGTACCGCTGCTGCACAGGAACCCCGCCCGAGGCCGTTGGCTGATGACTTCGACAGCAACGAGCGCGATATGAGCGAGCGCGGCAGCTACGGCCGCCCCGTCTTCGCCGGGCAATCCTTTGGCTCGCTTGCCGCGGCCACCCTGCCACTCTTCGCCATCTGCGGCCGCCCCAACGTTGGCAAATCCACCCTCTTCAATCGCCTCACCGGCAGCCGGCGCTCCATCGTTGGCGACGAGCCCGGCATCACCCGCGACCGCATCTATGGCGAGGTCGAGTGGTCCGGGCACACAGCGCGCATCGTTGACACCGGCGGCATCGTGCCCGATGACGCCGCCCTCATCCCCTCCGAGATCTTTCGCCAGGCGCAGTTCGCCCTCGACGAGTCCGACGCCATCATCATGGTCGTCGACGGCCGCACCGAGCTCGCCTCGTCCGACCTCGAACTCGCCCGTCTCCTCCTCCGCTCCGGCAAACCCATCTTCCTCGCCGTCAACAAGATCGACGCGGAGCAGCTCTCCGCCGCCGCGCAGAACTTCCGCCGCCTCGGCATCCGCGAGCTCTTCCCCGTCTCCTCCGAGCATGGCAGCGGCATCGGCGACCTCCTCGATGCCGTCTGGGCGGTCCTGCCCTTTCCCGCAGAGAGCGTCGAAGAAGACACCGCCGAAGAGGAGCCCGTTGCGGTCGAAGAACCGGAAAGCGGCGACGAAGCCGCACCCCAACGGCCGCTCCACCGCACCCACGGCGACTTCATCCAGCGCGAGACCTCCATCGCCATTATCGGCCGCCCCAACGTCGGCAAGTCCACCCTGCTCAACGCCCTCACCGGCACCTCGCGCGCCATCGTCTCCCCTGTCGCCGGCACCACGCGCGACGCCGTCGACGAGGTCATCGACTACGAAGGGCAGCAGCTGCGATTCGTCGACACCGCCGGCATCCGGCGCAAGGGCAAGACCAACATGATGGCCGAAAAGCTCTCCGTCATCATGGCCCGCCGGCACCTTGAAGCGGCAGACGTCGCGCTGCTGGTCATCGATGCCAACGAGGGCGTTACCTCCACCGACGCCACCATCGGCGGCTACGCGCACGAGAGCGGCCGCTCCGTCGTCATCGTCGTCAACAAGTGGGACATGGTCACCACCGGCCGCACCGATGGCAAGCCGACCGCCGACCGCGAGATCTTCTCCGAGCAGGTCTACAACGTCCTCAAGTATCTGGATTACGCGCCCATTGTCTTTCTCTCCGCCTCGCAGCGCACCAACCTGCACCGCCTGCTCGAGAGCATCGCGCTGGTAGCCGCAGAGCGCCGCAAGCGCGTCTCCACCGGCCAGATGAACCGCTTCCTCGAGCGCGTCGACTTCCAGCGCGCCACCGTGCCCGTGTCCAAGCGCATCCGCATCTACTACATGACGCAGGCAGCCGTAGCGCCCCCCACCTTCGTCCTCTTCACCGACCGCCAGGTCAAGCTGCACTTCTCCTACGAGCGCTTCCTAGCCAATCAGATCCGCGAAAGCTTCGGCTTCGTAGGCTCGCCTATCTGGTTCAAAGTGAGAGCCCGCAACAAAAAATCCGACGCGTAACCCCATACTCCCCAATGTCATCCTGAGCGAGCGCAGCGAGCCGAAGGACCTGCAATGTATGTCGCTCACAAACCGGGTGCCCCATCCTTTGCACCCAGCCCCAGTTCACGCACCAGCACACCTAAGTGCAAATGGTGGGTCACGCGCCGACAGGCGCGTCCCACTTACCACACCCGCTGTCATCCCGGCCCAAGGCGGCAAGCCAGTGGAGGGATCTGCTGCCCCCTACACTCAGGAAATCTCTCGTTCGGCAATGCAGCCGTTAGCTATCCTTGCGATAAAGAAGCTCGCGCATCGCTTGCCTCCGAGCCTCGTTCGCTTCGCTCTCACTCTTGCGTTCGTCGGTGTCCATGCGGCGCTTACTGACGGGCTCCGTTGATTCGGGGATGCTGCACTCTGGGCAGCGGTTGGCGAACCCGGGTTTATCGGGCTTCAGCTCGAACTCTTCTGAGCAGATGCTGCAGACTTTGATGGGAAAGGCCATACAGCCTCCATGATAGCGAAAGCGTTCCATCCACCCCTGCCACGGCCCCAACCGAAACTGCCGCACAAGCGTCACCCACCCACCCTACTGTCATCCCGACCGAAGTTGCCGCGCAGGCGGCAACGCAGCGGAGGAACCTGCAGTTCCCTTTCCTCGGAAGGAGCTTCATTGTTCGCTGCAGTAGAACCGCTAAACCCGAAGCATTGGGCGTTTCAAATCAGCTACTCTTTGGTAATCTTCCTCGCAGCGTCCTGTTCGATTCCTCAGACGGCAGGATTATAAAGATCAACATGAGCTTTCAGGCAAACGTACTGCGATTGATGATTGCGTCCCCCGGAGATGTCACAGAGGAACGTGGAATTGTTACAGAGGAGATTCACCGGTGGAATGATGCGAACGCCTTTGCCCGTAAATTGGTCCTCTTACCTGTCAAATGGGAGACACACAGTACCCCGCAACTCGGAGATCATCCTCAAACCATCATCAACCGCCAACTTCTGGATGAAGCTGATATTGTCATCGGCATCTTTGGTACACGTATCGGGACCCCCACTGAGGAATATGTCAGTGGAACTGTCGAAGAAATCAAGAAGCAGGTTGCAGCGGGTAAGATGGCGAAAATCTATTTTTCAGATGTGCCTGTGCACCCTAGTTCACTCAATCCCGCGCAGTATGCTTCTTTGCAGCAGTTTCGGGAGGAGTGTAGGAGTGCGGGCCTGTACGCCACTTTTAACAGTGCTCAGCAGTTCAGGACCGACTTCAGTCACCACCTCAATCTGGAACTTAATCAAGCTAGATACCTTTGGCTTATAGTCACGGAGCCTCCAACGCAGCCAAGCACGAGCGATCTAAGTCCGGAAAGCCTCCGCCTGATCAAAGCAGCTGCTTCAAGTAGTGATGGAATGGTAATTTCTCAAGAGACTTTGGGAGGAGATGGTCTTCGCGCTGGGGAAGAGGAATTGATGGACGGCAGTAATCGATCCGCAGCTAAGTGGCGCGCAATAGTAAAAGGACTTGTAGATAAGAAGTTCCTTGAAGCTGTCGGGAAAGGTGTCTACAGGCTCAGTGCCGCAGGTTATGACGTAGCGGATAAAGCGCAAGCATTAGAGGAGGCTTCCCAGCTAACAAACATTACGCTAAACATCTCCGGCTCGCCCGATGACCAATATCTCAACATTAGATCGAATCGGCTTGTTAATCTCAGCCAGCTAGATTTTCTCACTTCAACTGAAGCGTGTATCTCTACGCAGATACTCTCCGAACAGGGTGAAGAGATTGACGTAAAACTTGCGCACGATAAACTTGTCTCCCTTTACGATCTACTTCGTTCTGACCGCGACCCTAACAACTTATCCGGTCCAGCCAAGCTGAGGCTGCTCTTTGAAGTGCGTGATCAATCAAAAGAGATCGTACTGCCGGTGATGTTGCAGCCCCAAATGGTCAATAATAGGCAGTGGATAACACTGACTGGGTCGGAAAACTTTCAGCTACCGGCATGATACCGGCGAGCGAGTTGCTTAACCGGCTTGTCGAGCGACGACCTATCCTCTTGTAACGCACACTAAAGTATGACGGGTGCGCCGTAAGCGTGGTGCCCAGTGTCCCCGGTCGATGGTAAAGTGCAGATACAGCCGTCGATATCAGGCTTTAGGCACAAACCAGCAAAAGACGCCACGCTTGAACAGGAGCCCTCAGTAGAAGATGAGGTGCGGGGACACGATGAACACACAATTCGACATCGAATTCGAACAAGAAGAGGACGGCCGCTGGATCGCCGAAATACCTACCCTGCCCGGAGTCATGGTCTACGGCAAAACGCGACATGAAGCTGAGTCGAAGGTGGAACAGCTTGCCTTGCGGGTCATTGCCGACCAACTGGGGCGAGAAAACTCCACTGTAGAGCGCGTCAACTTCGCAACCACGTGAGTCACTGGGGAAGCTGTAAAGCCAAAAAGTGTTAAAGGCGCTCGTGAAGATCGGGTGGCGGGGACCCCAACGAAACCAAAGGTGGTTCGCACCGCCAACTGATCCACGAGGACGGAACACGTAAGTACACTTGGGCATTCCACGATTCGGAAGAAATTGGCCCGAAGATGCTGGCGAGGATCGCCAAGTACACCGGTTTAAGCCATCCGATCTATAACCTGAAGCATCGTCAAGTTTGCGTCGCATTGCGTCCAACCGCTAATGCAGAACTATCTACCGCAAGCGCCCGCTCCAGTTCGCAGCAAGTTCGTCACGGTCCGCACCACCCCACGCCTCCAATCCACCCCAAAAACAACCCTCCCACGCTTCCCCATTGACGCCCGCACAGCACCTGCCTCATAGTTATTCCGCGGCTCGCACGTCTCTGTTCTCCCGGGCATCCTCATCTCCTCCTAGCCGCGCGACCGGGCGAGCCAAATGGCACGACAACCGGCTCCTCTAAAGAGCCTGTCAGACTAGGAGGCCATCCCATGAAGGGCAATGTGTCTGCTCTTTTCCTGCTTCTCCTCGCCGCACCGCTCACCGCGTATGCTTCCGAGCAGCTGATCCCGGCCGGCTCGCTCATCCAGTGCACTGTCTCGGAGCCGAAGCTCTCCTCCAAAACAGAGGATCTGGGCGACCCCGTCCTCTGCAAAGTAAGCCACTTCGAACTCTACGGCCGTTCCGCCTTTCCTTACGGCAGCTACCTGGTCGGCCGGTTTGAAGACTACAAGGATCCAGGTCACTTAGTAGGGAAAGGCTGGATGGAGCTGAAGTTCGACCGCATGGTGATACAGCCCGACACGGTTGTACCCGTGGCCGCGAAGGTGGTCTACGTGCCGGGTTATCCCGTCGATAAAGAGGGCAAAATCCATGGAAAAGGTCATCCCGTGCGGGACGCTGTCGAGTGGGCTATTCCCGTCCTCTGGCCCATCGACCTCATCAACCTTCCACGGCGCGGACCACGGCCTGTGCTGAAAGAAGAAACGCGGCTCACTCTCAAGATCATGGACGACCTAGCTGTTCCGTTGACGCAACAGCCTCCGCGCGATCAGTACGGATTTGCCCCACGCGCGCCCATCTCCTACACCCCTCCAGATGCCGATCCGCCGCCTGCTTCTCGCCCCATCCTCTCTCCGCGCATTCCGCCGCCGCCACCGGTTATGCCGGGTTGGCGAACAGCGCCACAGCCTACGCTGCTCATGATGCGGGACGGCCACGGCATGTTTGCGACCGACTACTGGTTTGAGGGCGGAGCACGCGTCCGCTACATTGCCCTGAACGGCGCTCCCGTGGTCATGCCAATAGAACAACTGGATCTGCCAACGACAGTCGAGGTCAATCGCCGGCGCGGTGTCAACTTCATCATCCGCGCAGCGGGATATTGAGGCTGGCTGCTGACAAGCCTCTTCTGTACATCGCCCGCGACATCAGGCGTGGGTGGTAGTTCAGCCGAATCGCTAATTTGAACATCGCAACAAAATCGAATGACTGAACGAAACTGCTGGAGACGCCAGCGCAGCCGGGCGCTTCAGAGCGACCGGCTCAACTCCTCGTGCTGTTGCGGGAGAAACACGGAAAAGGTAGTGCCCCGCCGGAGCGCATCGGTCCGGCTCCGCAGCCGAATGGAACCGCCGTGTTTTTCGATGATGCCCCTGGTTACCCAGAGCCCCAGGCCAGTGCCAATTTCTCCCTTGGTTGTATGGAAGGGCTCGAAAAGGCGGCCTCGTTGTTGGAAACCAATTCCCGACCCATTGTCAACTATGCTGATCCGCACGCCTGGCTGCCCTGTCTTGGTGTGCCGGGCGGCCCGGATGCGGACCCGGATGCAAGACCCTGCATCCGATGCATCGATCGCGTTCGCGAGTAAATTGGCCAGCCCTTGCCGGATCTCGCCTTCAAAGCCAAGTATGGATACACTCTCGGCGTACTCTCGCCGGATTTCGATCTGTTTATTGAGGATCTTTGTACCGAGCATCTCCATAATATTTTCGGAGAGCTCCCGCGGGTCAAAGAGCTTCGGGGCCGCGCGGTCGCGGTAGAACCCGAGGGTCATGCGCGTAATCTGCGCCGCTCGCTGCACCTCGGATTCGGCTAACTGCAGGTATTTGTCGGTTTTGGGTGAGTTGCTCCCCATCTTGGCGAGATAAATCAGGTTGGTAACAGATTCGAGTGGGTTGTTGACCTCGTGCGCCAGCGTGGCCGCCAGCCGGCCAGCCAGGGCCAGCTTTTCGCTCTCTCGGCGGGCCTCTTCCGCGCGCTTCTTTTCGCTAACATCGCCCACCGTCCCGACCAGATGCGTAGCGTTTCCTGCCTCATCGAAGATATGTTTGGAGCGAGCTTCGATCCAATGAACCGAGCCATCGGGCCAGAGAATGCGGCACTCAAAGCACCAGTCCTTGCCCTCTCTTGTAGCCTCCTGAAAAGCCTGTTGCACGTGTTCACGATCTTCCGGGGAGACGTGCTCAAGAAAGCGGCCAAAACTCCACTCAGCCAGGCCTTCCGGGTAGCCGAAGCACTGATCGTGTCTGAGCGAACGAGTCGCCTGCTGCGTGTCAAGGTCGAGCTCCCAGAGCCCCAGACCGGTGGCCGCCAGCACGAATTCCAGGCGTTGCGACTCCTGCAGCAGAGTCACCGACTGAAGCGCCGATGGAGAGGTCAGTTGTTGCAAAGGCAGTGACATAGAAAGCTAGGTGCAACGGTGAATAGTTCAGAGCTGAGGCTACTTACGGCATCAGGGAGTTGACTGGTAACGTTACTATCGAGTGAGCGACCACACACTGGGGTAACGTAACGACTTTCATACTCGGATTCACGCAAATTGCAAATAGTTGGATACTTTGTGGTAAACGCGGCGGGTTGCCCAACTCGGAAAATATCGCGTAAATAATGCGCTGTTCTTGACGTGCAGGCTAGGACTTGATGCCGGTCATCAGGATGTTCTCGGACGTTTGTACCTTCTCCGTGCACTCGATCATGACGATGCTTTTCTGGGTCTTTGCCTGATTCTTTTCCAAAAACGCCTGATCGACTCGCCTGAGCACGATGGCTGCCTCCAAGAGGCCTGCGGCTGTGCCCGCCGGCGAGTCCGCTGGACGCTTGTCGCCATTGTTAAAGCTGTTCTCTTCCACGATGAGCCACGAGGTCGCGGCACAGTAGATGGCCGGACCTTCTCCGCCACGGAAGGCGTTGCGGCTGAGCGTCACGCCGCTGTTCACGACCGCCGGTGGGGTGACGAGCTCCGTGCGTTCGCGTGCGGTGTCTACGGTGACGGTACCCCGGCGCGCCGGGGTCGCCGCGGTATTGCAGCTCTCGAAGGTATTGTCGGAGACCATCATGCTCTGGACGGTTGGGCCTTCCATCCGTTGCCTATCGGGCGCCAGAAGCAGCGCAGGCATGGAGCAGCCGGCGAAGGAGTTGTTTAGGATATGCCCGCGCCCATGCATCACGATGCCTCGCCCCCGATTACCCAAAAACTTACAATGCTCCACCGTGGTACGCGGCTGGGCGAGCGCATTGCACAGCAGGGCCCCCGGACCGATTACAGGCGACAGTGTCTCGTTGAACCGGATCCGCGCGCCGCTCGATGTGGACTCGGCCGACTCGGTGGCGATTTCGCCCAACAGCGTCAACGTCGCCCCATCCGATAGCTGGAGTATCGCTCCGTCGGCCGGCAGCTCCCATTGCGGAATGGACCGTCCTTGCCGCCCTGGTCGTCCCTCAACCAGCACGGTCTTGTCGTCCACCCGCTGCCCAATCTTCCAGAACGATTGAAAGATATAGACGCCATCGTCCCCCATCCCGCTGAATTGGCTCTGCTTGATCGAGACTGCGCCGGCGCAGTCGGCGAGCTGGATGGCTCCCCCGCAAAGCGACATCAGCCGCTTGGAACCCGGGGCGGGGAGCACGCGAAAGTCGTCGAATTGAATGACTTTGCAGCCCTGCATCACCGCGCCTGCCCCGGGTCCCGCGTAAAGCGTGACGCTCTCGATCAGCACCTGCTCGCACGCCCGCAACTGCAAGCACGCGGAACCCCAGCCGTCGGATTCGTCGGATTCTCCGACGCGATGCCGCAGGACGAGCCGCATCCCGGCCCTCACGGGAAGCGCCCGATTGAGTTCCACCTGCAGCAGTTGCGGTCCAGATGGGCGCACCGCAGCCACGGATCCTTGCGCATCCAGGCCATTGGCCGCCGGCAGGCCGGTCTTCGCATCGTATTCGCTGAACGCTTCGATCTTCGTGATGTCGATGTTGTGATCATCGAGCGGGAACTCCGGATCGATCGCGATGGTAAACGACTGCGCCGATGCTTCCACGACTGTTCCCTGGGAAAACGGCGGGCGTGCCCAATCAAGCCGGAGGTCGTGCACCTCAATGTTCTTGGACTGCTCGATGGTGAGCGGCTGCGTGTTGCCGGCGAAGATCAACGCCGCGCCATTGCCGAAGATCTCCAGCCCGCTGTAGCCGTGAAACGCCATCGCGGTCCCGCTGGAGGGGGCAAATCTGTAGGTACCCGGCGGGAAAACCAGGCGTGCATTATCTTTGGTCAGCGAGGCGATCGCCTTCGCCACGGCGGTGGTTACATCTTTGACCCCGGTGGGGTCGGCTCCGAAGTCGATGACCGAAGCTCGATGCGCGGTCCCGGCTGCTGCGGCTGGAAGCATCTTGACAGCAGCCGGCGCTGACTCAGTAAGCGCCGGCGCCATGCATGCGGCGAATGAAGAAAGAACAGCCTGACCCAGAAATCGTCTGCGATCCATCATGCGGTGTGGCTCCTGCACCTAGGCTGTGAAACATGAGGTTTCTGACCCGTCTCAGTGTATGCTCGCTCTCTTTTGGTGAAGACATGACCGATTGGGGCACAATCGACCCCACGGTAACAGAGGGAGGGCTGCGCTACAATTCATCCTTGGTGCAACTCCGCCGCACCGGCTCGCGATAGCACTGCCTCGCCGCCGCATCGCGGTGGCTGCAATCCTGGCATCACAAACTTTAAGGAGCACCTTCGCTATGGCGATTCCCGCCACTCAAATGCGTCCAGGCATGATCATCAAGCACAACAACGAACTCCACGCGGTCTTTAGCGTTGAGCATCGGACACCCGGCAATCTGCGTGCTTTCATCCAAGCCAAGCTCCGGAACCTGCGGACCGGCGCCATGTTTGAGCATCGCTTCCGCTCCCCCGACCCGATCGATCGGGTGATCGTGGATGAGATCGCGATGGAGTTCCTGTACTCCGACGCGGATGATTACTACTTCATGAATACTGAGAACTACGAGCAGACCCATCTCAAACGCGACACACTCGGGGATTCCGTGGAGTACCTGATCCCTAATCTGCAGATACGGGTTTCGTTCTTTGATGGAGTAGCGGTTGGCATCGAACTGCCACAGACCGTGGAGATGACGGTGATCCAGACAGAGCCGGGGCTTAAATCGGCCACCGCTTCCTCGGTCACCAAGCCGGCCACGCTCGAAACCGGGCTCGTCGTGCAAGTGCCACCTTTTATCAACGAGGGCGAAAGAATCCGCGTAGACACGGCGGAAGGCGCATACCTGAGCCGCGCTTAGTACTCGGTTACTCTGCAGTTGGCGAGCTCCGGCTCGCCTTGCGGCCACTCTACCCGATCGCTAAGCACGAGAACGATTCATATGGTTCGTTACTACCTGGTCAAAGGACGCGTGCAGGGCGTGGGCTTTCGCTGGTTTGTACACCGCGAGGCTGCCGCTCTGGAGTTAAGGGGCTCGGTGCGCAATACTGAGAGCGGCCATGTGGAGGTAGTCGCCTCCGGGTCGGAAGAAGACCTGGCCGAGTTGCGCAAGGCTCTCGAACGCGGCTCGCGCGGCAGCCGTGTGGACTCGGTCGAACAACGCGATCTGGCGGAAAGTGAAGGGGAAAAGCTTGGACTTTTTGAAATCGAAGGAGCGTGGTAACTCAGCCATGTCCATGGACCCAATCAACTGTGAACCGCTCAAGAAGCTGGTGCGCACCGTGCCGGATTTTCCCAAGCCGGGCATTCTCTTTTACGACGTAACCACGCTGCTCAAAGACCCGACCGGCTTCGCGACGCTCATCGACGGTCTCGCGGCCCACTATCTCACCTGTGACGTCGATCTGGTGTTGGGCATTGAGGCGCGCGGGTTTATCTTCGGTCCGGCTCTTGCGTACCGGCTGAACGCCGGCTTTGTGCCGGTGCGCAAGCCGAAGAAGCTGCCCGCCGAGGTGGCCCGCGTCACCTATGACCTGGAATACGGCAGCGACTCGCTGGAGATCCACGTGGATGCGATTGAGCCCGGCCAGAATGTCGTAATCGTGGATGATCTGCTCGCGACCGGCGGCACCATGGAGGCGACTATCAAGCTAGTGCGACAGCTCGGCGGACGCATCGCCGGCCTTGGCTTTGCCGTGGAGCTCGACTTCCTCAAGGGACGCGACCGCTTCCCGGAGTATGACGTTTTTAGCCTTCTGCACTACAACGAATAGTGCGGGCAAGCGCCAGATCGTGAGAGTCGCTCTCCCGATCTGGCATGATCGCCGGACTTAGACCGCAGTTCGTCCACTGAAGAACGAGATGATGAACGAAATCACAGCCAGAATGATCAGGATGTGGATCAAGAACCCGGCCACGTGAAAGACTGCAAAACCCAACACCCACCCGATCAGCAGAAGTACGGCAAGGCCAATCAGTATTCCCCTCATAGTTTCTCCTTGATGAAGCTATCCTGAGCGGAAGCAGCTTACTCAGCACAGGTTGGATGTTGCAAGCGGCGGAAGTGAACACGCGAATCTCAGCCTGTTTGTCACAAAGGTAGCTCAAGACACACGGGGCACTCGGCTGGAGCGGCGGCGGTAAACTTTCGGAACCATCGCGGTGATGGTAGGCGATTGCCCGGCCCTGGCGCTGAGTTACACTTGCGCAAGTCATGGGACTTGCGAACAAGCTATTCCACAAGGTGTTTGTAGGTTCCGGTGTGCACGGCGTCTACCCTAAATTTGCCGCCGCCCGCGCTGCGGCGCCAAAGGGGAGGAAGCTCGGGTACGACAACCAGGAGTCTAGCAATCTGTACCCGTATCTGCTCGACTTTACTAAGATCAGCGACTTTGCCGCGCTCTTCTACTTCACGCAACTGGTCGGGCCGGGTACTCGGATCTTCGACTTTGGCGGCAATACGGGTGTGCTGTACTACAGCTATCAGCGGCGCTGGAAGCTGCCTGGAAACGTAACCTGGACAGTATGCGACGTGCCCGCAGTCATTGAAGCCGGGCAGGAGTTGGCAAAGACGCGGCCCAGTCCCGGTCTCTCGTTTACTTCAGAGTTCGCAGATGCCGCAGGTTCGGATCTCTTGTTGACTTCGGGCACCATTCAGTATGTGGAAGAGAGCCTGCCCACTCTGCTGACCAAGCTTGGCAGGCGAACGCCGAAGCACATACTGGCCAATCGCATACCGCTTTGGGATAAGCCCGCGATCGCGACGCTGCAGAACCTCGGTCCTGTCACCTGTCCGTACCAGATCTTCAACCGCCAGGAGTTTCTGGCAGGCATGGAGGGCGCGGGTTACCGAGTGGCGGACACCTGGGAGTGCCCCGAAAGCGGGATCTCAGTACGCTGGCACCCCAGTGCTCGACTGCGAGGCTACACCGGCATTCTCTTCGAACGAACCTCTAATCAGACTTGATCCAGCCTACGCCAGCGTCCGTTCCAGCTCCGGCACAACCGTGTCTGATATCGCTGGTGCGGGTATCGCCGGGGCGGGAGCGGAGGAGCGCAGTCCGGCAGTCAACTGATGGCCAAAGCGGATGCAGGGCTTCTCGACCAGGTAGTAGCTGAGCATTGCACAGAGGAACGGGCAGAGCAGGGCAAGCGGAAAGGACTGTACTGGCCCCAGTTGCCGCGCGACCCCAACCAGAAAGAGCATCTGCCAGATGTACAAGCTGTAAGAGATGCGGCCCAGCCAGCGCACGCCGCGCAACTCCAGCACGCGTCCCAAGATCGCCGAGGGTCGAAGCACGGTATGCGCGATGAGAAACGGGATCGCAAGCGCGACAATCGTGCGCCGTTCAGGCTGGGAGGTGAGCAGAGTCAGCAACGTCGCCGTGCCCACCACGATACTGCTCGCCGTGGCGACCGTGAGCTTCGCTCGCAGCCATGCACGGATGGTAGGCTTCTCCAGCAGCAGCGCCATCATGCCGCCACAGAACAGGGCGTCGATGCGATTCTCTGTCCGGAATTGCAGCAGAGCGCCGGGAAACAGGTGGTGGGAGTACTCGATCCAACGAATCGCAACGCACATGAGCGCCAGGACCCCAGCTACCCGCATCGCCCAACGCCAGGAAAGCAGCAGCAGCAGAACGGGAATGATCAGGTAGAAATGCTCTTCCACCGCGAGCGACCAGAAGTGCCCCGTATACCAGCTTCCAGCATAGATGTAGTTGCGTGCGAAGAGCAGAACAGACCCCAGCTCTCGGTACCCGATCTGCGGCAGGAGGCCCGCCACTCTCAGTCCAAGAAGAGCGGCGAGATACAGCAGGATCGGCGGCAGGATGCGGAAGACCCGTCGCAGATAGAAGCGCGAAAGGCTAATGGCGCCGTTGGCCTGCTTCTCCCGCAACAACAGCGTGCAGATCAGGAAGCCACTCAGCGTGAAGAAGATGTCAACGCCGTACCCGGCATGGCTCAGAAATCCAGCTAACAGGCGGCCGAGCGCAGTACCGCTGTTCATCAGCATGGGGTAGCAATGCGCGCCGATGACCAGACTGATCGCTAACGCCCGCCATCCATCCAGTGTGGGAATATAAGAAGATTTGCTGGGGGGGTAGGCTCATGGTTGCGACTCGCAGCTGGATTCGACGCCGTTCCCGGCAAGAAACTTATTGGATACTAAGTTTCTTCCTCGAGGAGAATTGAGTAATTTCTATATCTCTGGTAACCTGCGCCGGCTTTAGGTAAGTAACTTATGTCCAATTTTGGCGTCCACTGAACAGAGCAATGCCGTGATATTCCTCCAGGAGTCGGTTGACCCTGGCGCATCTACTTTTCAATTTTCAATACCTGTCGCGACCGGCACTGGGTCGCCCTGAGGGACGCAAGCAGCATGAGAGTTTTTCAGAAGCTCTACCACAAGGTCTTCGTTGGTTCACGGACTAGCGGCGTGTACCCGGACGTGGCCGCGGCGAGGCGGGCTATCCCGGCAGACCGCAAGGTGGGCTATGACCATGAAGAGGCAGCTAACCTTTACCCGTGGCTCGCAGAACACACCAAGATCAGCGACTTCGCAGTGCTCTTCCATTTCGCGCAGATAGTCAGGCCGGGCATGCGGATCTTCGACTTCGGCGGCAATATCGGTGTGCTCTACTACGCTTACGGAAGACGCTGGAAGCTGCCTCCGGATGTGCAGTGGATTGTCTGCGATGTGCCGGCGGTGGTGGAAGCAGGGCGGGCTCACGCTGCGTTGCACCCCAGCCCCGGCCTCTCCTTCACTACCAACTTCGAGGATGCGGCGGGCACCGACGTCCTGCTCACCTCCGGCACGCTCCAGTGCGTCGAGGATGACTTTGCCCGGATGCTGTCACGGCTGGGAGATCGGAAGCCGCCGCACTTGTTTGTGAACCGCATGCCATTGTGGGACCGGCCCGCTTTCGTGACGCTGCAGGACCTGGGGCCGGTGATTTACCCATACCAGGTCTTTAATCGCGCGGCCTTTCTGACCTCCATGAGTGCGCAGGGCTATTCCGTTCTGGACCAGTGGGAATGCCCGGAGAAGGTGCTGTCGATCCGCTTTCGCCCACAGCTGCGCATCCGGAGCTTCGATGGCTACTACTTTGGGCTGCCAGGAGTGATGCTCTCGACGACGGAAGGTCGCGTGATTGCCCCTGAAGGTAGATGACAGTGGTTTAGAGTTGCTGCCTTTCCCCTGCGGGATGCGCTTGGTCGCGCAGCTCCGGGTGAGCATCCACGTAATCGAGCCCAACCATGATCTCGATCGTCTCGGTCTTTCCAGAGTCCGTGAGGAGATCAGACAGCCTGGCATGGAGTTGCCGTCAATAACGCCCCACTCGAGCAGGCTGGCGAAGTAGCCGTGCCAGACGGCGGAAACCAAAGGATTGCCGGGCCTCGCCTGCAAATGCGCGAGTAGGCGTGAGCGCAACTCATCCTCTTCGGGGATAATTACGGTCATAATCAATACCTCCCGAAGATTGTCATACCATCCGACGCGCAACTTTGTCGGGAGGACAGGGCTTTAGGACCGAGCCTAAATCGAGCGATGAGAGTGGTTCCCGAGCGCGATCCCCTAACGCTTCGCCTTCGGGCCTACGGAGCGCACTGCTTCCGGGGCATCGAACTTGCCGAAATTCTCCTCGAACCGTGCGGCCAACTCGGCTGCCTGCCGATCGTACCCGGCCTTGTCCGCCCAAGCGTTGCGCGGGTTGAGCAACTCTTCCGGCACGCCCGGACAGCTCCGCGGAATGCTGAGGCCGAAGGCGCTCTCGGTGTGGAACTCCACCCCGTTGAGATTGCCGTTAAGCACGGCGGCGACGATCGCGCGCGTGTGGGGCAGGCTCATGCGCTTCCCGGTGCCGAATGCGCCACCAGTCCAGCCCGTGTTGACCAGCCAGCACTGCGCGTCGTGCTGCCGCAGACGCTTCCCAAGCATCTCTGCGTAGACCTTGGGCGCGAGCGGCAGAAAGGGAGAGGCGAAGCAGGTGGAGAACTCTGGCACCGGCTCCGAGCCCAGGCCCGCCTCCGTGCCAGCCAACTTGGCCGTGTAGCCGGAGAGGAAGTGATACATCGCCTGCTCCGGGGTCAGCCGGGCGACGGGTGGTAGGACGCCAAAGGCATCCGCGGCCAGGAAGAGCACATTCTTAGGATGGCCACCCATACCGGGAATCATCGCGTTGTGGATGAACTCGACGGGGTAGGCAGCGCGGGTGTTCTCGGTGTAGCGAATGTCCGAGTAGTCCGGCTCGCTGGTCTTGGGGTCGATCACTACGTTTTCAAGCACCGCCCCAAAGCGGATGGCATGAAAGATCTGCGGCTCCTTCTCTTCGGAGAGGTCGACGCACTTGGCATAGCAGCCGCCCTCGATGTTGAAAACGCCCTTGGAGCTCCAGCCGTGCTCGTCATCGCCGATCAGGCGGCGAGTCGGGTCAGCCGAGAGCGTGGTCTTCCCGGTGCCAGAGAGGCCGAAGAAAAGAGCGCTTACGCCATCCTCCCCGACGTTTGCGGAGCAGTGCATGGGAAAGACATCGCGCCCGGGCAGCAGAAAGTTCATCACGCCGAAGATGCACTTCTTCATCTCGCCGGCGTACTTGGTGCCGCCGATGAGCACGATTTTGCGGGTGAAGTCCGTGATGATGAAGGTGCTGGAGGTGGTGCCGTCGCGCTCCGGGACGGCCTCGAACTCCGGCGCTGCGATAACGGTGAACTCCGCTGCATGCCCCTTCAGTTCGGCAGCCGTGGGCCGCATGAAGAGTTGCTTGACAAAGAGGGAATGCCACGCATACTCGGCGATGATCTGGATGGGCAGACGGTACTCGGGATCCGCGCCGGCGAAGAGATCCAGGGCGTAGAGGTCGCGCTCGCGCATGTGTTCGAGCACACGCTCCAGCAGAGCTGCGAATTTCTCCGGCGGAAAGGGCTGGTTGACCTTGCCCCAGTGCACGCGATCGGCGGTCGCCTCATCCCGAACAATAAATTTGTCGCGCGGGGAGCGGCCTGTGCGCGCTCCGGTAAGCGCGACCAGCGCGCCGTTGGCTGCAAGTTTGGCCTCGCCGCGGGCGATGGCTGCTTCGACCAGTTGTGGTGTCGACAGATTGCGATGGACGTGGGGTCCCTCAACCAGATTCTTTGGATTTTTGCTCGCGGTCACCGCACCCATTCCCGCTCCCTTTCGATTGCCGGCAGGCAACACAAGACCGTCTATTGTGCCATTCGGAGAGCGAAGAAGGCAAAGGATTGACTGGAGGGCTGGGGGTCGGCTTGTTCCGGGTTGAGCACAGTTACTGAAAACGGAACTTTCCCGGTATTACAGAATTGTTTCCGGGTGGCCGCCACACGGGAGGAGTCCACCCGTGTGATTCTTCGGGCAGTTATTGAGAACGCACCCACGTCTGAGCCCGGTGTCAAAAGCGAATATAGAGGGAGTTTCCTTCTGTATCTGCCAGTTTCAGAATCCTCGCAGGATATCCCGCCGCTTGAATCACATGCCGCAGACCTAACCATGTTTCCCCGCCCGCCGAAGTACCTCCATTCACCCACATTCCCGCGCCTCTTTCTCCACGAACCAGATCCTCCGCCGCGAGGTTATCGTACGCGACGAGCACCGTGTTCCTGGAGACGCGCAGGAGCCTCGCCATCACTCGCGTTGAGGGTAGACGCGCCTTACAATGGATGGAGCCGCTGCGGATAGCTTGCGCTATCTGATAATAAATCTGCCGATATAATGGAACCCTCGACGCCCGGTCCAGGTTGATCGGCGGCACGAAGAGTTCTCGACGATGGCTCATAAGTGGCCCTCTCAAGTGGCCCTTTTCATTGTGCACCCATTGCGCATAAATAGTGGGGTAGAAGAAGGAGGACAAAACCCATGATTTCAGGTGGCAACGCAACCCTATTCGTCTCAAACATGGATCGGGCCATCGTGTTTTACACGGAAGTCTTAGGACTTAAGCTCACTAACCGCTTTGGCAATGACTGGGCCACAGTCGAGGCTGGCAAAGGACTCACAATCGGTCTGCATCCGGCTTCGCCGAAGTATCCCGCACCCGGAACAAAGGGAGCTATCGCGCTCGGACTGGAAATCGACGAACCCATTGAAAAGGTAATAGGGTGTCTCAGCAGAAAGGGCGTGCAGATCAAGGGCTCCATCGTGAAAGGTGAATCCGGAAATTTTGCTAATCTGGATGACCCCGACGGCAACACAATTTATTTATGGGAGGTCAATCGCCGAGTCGTCCCTGAAACTGAATTCGCACACGCCGGAACAGTGTAGGCCGGCTATCGGTTGATTTGCTGTTTTAACCGAAAATGACCATCGATCAGTTTCGGCGCATGGCTCTGAGCCTGAGCGAGCGTTAGCGGCGGCTAAGCCAGGCTTTCGTTGATGACGGGCAGCATGGGGAGCTCGGCGGTGCTTCCGGCTTCTTGCATCACGGTTGCCAGGTGATCCAGCACCTCTTCAGTGCTCATGGTGTACATCTCGCGGCCGTTGTCATAGCCATTTTCGATCGACCGCTTCAGGTAAAGTCCGGCGATCTGGGCAGCCAGCCGATCGGTGATCACATGCCCGGTGCGCTTCTTCTGCTCTACCCAGGCCTGGGCCGGTAGCGCAATCCACATGGGGCGCTCGTTGACGTCGAAGCGCACATCGATGGCGTCCGCGTGGCGGGTGGCGATGGCCACGATGTTGGCGCGCCAGCGGCAGTGCAGCGTCTCCCCGGTCCAGCGATCGACTACGTCGTAGTTCTCATACATGGTGCTTCTAGCCTACGTCGACGCGGGCCGGGCGGCAACCTGGGGGTGGAGAACAGCAGATCCCTCCGCTTCGGTCAGGATGACATAGAAGCGGCCGAGGGTACTTTGCCCGCCTGAAGAGCAGCCTGTGGACAAAATCGGACCAGTCGAAAAAATAAACAAATGTTCTCCCCGTTTGTGCGTCCAATAGTTGACATTTGGTAGACCCAACCGAGTGAGACGAGGAGTACCAGCGCTGTGGCCAAGACCCCCAAACCTACCCCAACCCCTCCCACCCCGAACTTTGGGGAGAAGCTTCTCCAACAGAAACAGTTACTTGAGCGCTCGATGGTCTCTGCCGTGGAGCAGGGGCGCGAGTCGGGTGTCGACGATACCCAGGACGTAGCCGACCAGGCGGTCGCTTCCTACCAGAAGGAGCTGCTCTTTCGCCAGAGCGACAGCGGGCACGCACAGCTGCAACTGGTGATCCAGGCCATGGACCGGCTGGAGGAAGGCACCTTTGGGGAGTGCGTGCATTGCAACACGACCATCGGCGCGAAGCGGCTCGAGGCGCTTCCCTGGACGCCCTACTGCATCGAGTGTCAGGAGAAATACGAAAACGGCGAGTTCGAGCTGCCAGGCCGCGCCGCGTAACTTCATAATCGGGATTTAATAACGAGAAGGCACCTCCGGGTGCCTTTTGCTATGTGCGGGAGGGCGGAAGTGGACCAGTGTTCGTCGAAGAGAACGGCTCACAATAACTACCGATTCCGCAACAATCAACTGGGCCGCTCCCACGGAGGGTAGTGGGTCAGTTTCCGAGTAGCCGTGATTCGGGAGTAACCCGAGTCGCTTCCGAGAAGACGACTAATGAGATGGTCCGCCGCTTGATTCCACCTTTGTAGGAGGTGGATCGTGGTGGCAGCTTCTGACAAGGAGGATAATCGCTATGCAGATACGCCCCATAACGATGCTTTCCCTCCAGTACGTACAGGAAGGCATGCGCATTGTGCCGGTGGATCGGGTCCGATGATCCTGGAGGATAGACGACCGTATCATCTCAGCTTCCCTGCCTGGGAAGTCCGTTAGGTTCTTTGTGAACAGCGATGTGACCTTCGCCTCTTGCGCCATCAGCGAAGGGGACACGAGACACAGCAGCAGCAATAGTGTTTTCATCCTTGGCTCCTTTTGCACGTCACTCGGATCACCCCAGAGTGCTTCAACGTTGCGTTGCTAACCAAGACAGGACAGCCAAGTGATTTGTGACACGGATCCGTCCGCTGCCCACAATGAGTATTTGCGCATAGTTCTCCTTTACCGAGGAGGTAAGCCGTCGCCGCAGGTACGTGGCTGCGGCGCCGGCTGGCTGTGATGAGTCGTATTTGTTCCTCTGGTCCTTCAGGTACGCAGAGATCCGTCCGGCGTACCCAGAACACGCAGCTTCAGTTCTTCTGCAGAGCTTCCGCTTGGGAGCGAACCAGCCAATCGGAGAACCGTGCTGTTCCGGTGAGCTCGTCGCGATCGGGAACGAGTGCATGCTCGGGCACCTGGCCTCCGAAGTAGCCCAGACTCGGGTCGGTCACGACGTGACGCGAGTCGTGCCTCGCCTTCAGAAGCTCTCTTGCCAAATCGTCGAGCTGCCGCCGTTCCGGCCCAGCTACGTTGATGTAGCCGTTCCTTGGTGTCTGCAGGGCGATCTTCGCCATCGCACCCGCGATGTCATCGGCTGCGAGCGGTTGCATGAGCACGTTCGAGAGGCGAACGGTTTGCCCATCGGTTCCGGCGTCAGCCAGGCTGCCGATGAACTCGAAGAACTGTGTTGCGCGCACAATCGTGTACGGAATGCCAGCAGCTTTGATGGCCTCTTCCTGCGCGACCTTGGCTCGCATGTAGCCAAGGTTCACCATACGGTCCGCACCTACGATGGATAGCGCGACATGATGCTGAACCCCAGCCGCGACTTCCGCAGGGAGCAGATTGCGCGCGGAGGTCTGGAAGAAGTTCAGCACCGCGGCATCTTCAAAGGATGGCGAGTTCGTGAGATCAACGACAACCTGCGCGTCCTGTAAAGCTTCGCTCAGCCCCCTGCCTGTGAGCAGGTCAACGGTGCTGGCAGAGGCTGCAAGCACGTCCTGGTTATGTTCCTTTAGAAGTCGAACGACTTTGCTTCCGATAAGACCGGTCCCGCCCAACACGACTATTTTCATGATGTGTCCTTTCATCCTCTTTCCTGCGAATCACCCGGCCTGCGTCACCTTGGAGACGTCAGCCGCATGTATCAGCAAGGACAAGATGGGTACACGATCTGTGACATGGCCATGCTCTTTTTCCGTTTGGAACGACAGATAACAGGAACGCTCCGATAAGAGTTACAGAGACGGTGCGATCCGGGCCGAGATCGAGGCGAGCTTCGCGGGATTCATGACCCACAGGATGCGATCGATCTCCTCCCCCGACGCATCAATGGATGCGAGTGCATAGGCACGGCCTTCCCGGGAGAGGAGCGCGGTGAGATTTCCGTTTGCTTCGACCCAGGTGATGGTGGCGCCCGTCCACCAATGCGAAGCAAACGATACGATGAACTTCGCGACCTTTGTGCGACCGTGAACTGGCGCCAGTGCCGCGCGCACGGCACCACCTCCGTCGGAGTACGAGACGACATCCGAACTGAGCAGCCTTTCCAGACCAGACAGTTCTCCCTGCTGGGCTGCACCGATGAACGTGCGAAGTAGGCGCTCTTGTTCGGCTTTCTTGGCCGGGGTTCTCCGTTCTCCAGCGATATGCTTGCGGGCACGGGTGACGACCTGGCGGGCGTTGCTTTCGGTTGTTTCAAGCACTGCGGCAATCTGGCGGTGGGAATATTCGAATGCTTCGCGGAGGACGTACGCAGCCCGCTCTGCTGGGGGCAGCTTTTCCAGCAGGAGCATGACGGCGAGTCCAAGAGCTTCGTCGCGCTCTGCGCCAAGTGTCGGGTCTGAGCTGGTATCCACCGGTTCTGGGAGCCATGGTCCGATGTATGTCTCGCGACGGGAATGGGCCGACTGAGAGATGTTGATCGCTATCCTAGTCGTCACCGAGACGAGGTATGCAACGGGCTCGAGCACCGCTGACCGGTCAGCGGTCTGCCATCGCAACCAAGTGTCCTGCACAACGTCTTCGGCTTCTGCCACAGTGCCGAGCATTCGATACGCAATGCCAAACAGTCTCGAACGGCAGCCCAAGAACGCGGCTGTGGCGCTCTCGAGACTGCTGGCGTCGGGATTGCGATCTTGCGGCATGCGGACATCTTAGAAGAGTTCTCTAGTAATCGCGTGTTAAGTCCCCCGGAAGCGCTACAAGCTTGGACAGACACGGATTTGAGTGCGCCAGAAGCTTCAATGACCCGGATGTATATCCGAGTAAACGCGCTTGTGTGAACTAACCGAGCGTCAACTTCCGAATCGTCGGGCAAACCGGAAACTGGTCCACTACCCACCGGAGACGCACGTTGACCCGCAACTTTTTGCGCTGCTACACTTTTAGAGCCAACCCAAGGCAGCGGAGCTCAGCCAGTTTGCTCCGGTTGCGGTTGGTTCCGGCGGTTTCGGGCTTCATCTCGCAGAAGGACCTCTCGTGGACATACAAGCACGTCAAGCGCCCAAGTCGACTGTTTTGGGCACCACCAAGCTCACTGGCATGGACTGGGTGCAGGCAAACCTGGGCAAGATCATCCGCATTTCAGTCATTGCGCTCGCCGCGATCCTGCTGATTGCAATTGCCGTCGTGGTCTATCACCATCGGAGCAACGCAGCAGAGAGCGCCTTTGGTGCGGCGATGAGTACATATAGCACGCCCATTCCAGACGGCAGCCAGCCAATACCGCCGGGGATGAAGACATTCTCCAGCGCGGCCGAACGCGCCAAGGTCTCAAATCCACAGTTCGCAGCAGTCGCCAGCAAGTATGGCAGCACGGAAGCAGGCGAGAATGCTCTCTACTTTTCCGGGCTCACCGCGGCGGAGATGGGCCAGAACGGCCAAGCCGAGACTGACCTGAAGAAAGCCGCGCACGTCCGCAACGGGAACATCGCGTCGCTGGCGAAGCTCGCGCTGGCCAACCTTTACGCACAGTCGTCACGCACCTCGGACGCGGTGAAGTTGTTTCAGGAGCTGATCGCAAAGCCGACCTCGGCTGTGCCCGCCGGAACGGCACAATTGCAGCTCGCGGCGATGTACGAGACCACCAATCCAGCAGAAGCCAATAAAATTTACGCCACGCTGAAGGACAAGGACAAGACCGGGGCGGCTGGCGAGATCGCCGCACAGAAGCTGGGCGGCACTAAATAGCGGGCCAGCTCCCTAAGGACTGCAAAGTATTTGCCGGGCAGGTGAGCGGAATCCCTCCACCGGACGTCTGTAGAAGCGAGCTCTATGAGCACATTCGAAGGACAATTCGCTGGATTGCTCGCTCCAGAGCCCCTTTCCACGCGGACGGGTGCGAATGGCGAGGTCGACACTGCCGTGGACGACATCAGCGCCGCCGTTACAGCTTTGGTCCATGAGTATTCCAGCACGCTCTACCGCGTGGCCTTCTCAGTGGTGCGCAACGCGGCGGAGGCTGAGGACGTGGTGCAGGAGACCTTTCTTCGCGTGTTGCGCCACGGTGATCGCCTGCCCGAGATCCGCGATGCACGGGTGTGGCTGGTGCGGATCACCTGGAATCTGGTTTTGGATCGCAAGCGCCGCAGCAAAACGCGTCCAGAGGACGACGACATTGCCGACCTGGTGCGAGTGCTGCCAGGGAAAGACCTTCCCGCGGACAAGGCGTTGATCGCCGCCCAACGCCACTCCCAGGTACTGAGACTGATGGATCAACTGCCCCGCAAAGAACGCGAGGTCCTGCTGCTCTCGGCGGTGGAAGAGCTGTCCACGGTGCAGATCGCGGTGGTGCTCCACACGACTGAGTCTTCGGTCCGTTCGCGGCTCTTCCGGGCGCGCCGCGACCTGGCAGCCCTGCTCGCGAAGGAGGGCTTCGCTCGATGAACGAACTGCATACCTCCGATCACGAGATAGAGACCACGCTGGCGCTGCTTCGCGGCGTTGAACCCCGCCCGGGGCTGGAGATGCGCACCCTGGCCAGGCTCGAGAGCAGTTCCCTTGCCGCGCCGCGCTCCCATTTCTGGACAATTCGCCTCTTCAGCGCGGCGGCCGCCTTTGCTGCCGCGGCGGTGGTCGCAGTGGGGCTGCATGTGGGTATCCACGATGGGGAAACGGGGCATAAGGCACCGGCGTCAGCCTTCGTCCCGGCCCGTCTGCCCGCCGCTCCTCGCGGCGCCATCGCTGCTTCTGCAGCCATAGCCATCGCGCAGAGGGAGATTCATCCCGCTCTGCGTGCACGCAGCCACCACGGCCACGGCGGGCGCGCTGAACATAGCCATGTGACTCTGCCACCCGGAACTGTTGCGCCCCCGCATCCGTTTCTGCGGGCGCCCCATGCTTCTGCTGACCACCCCTGAAGATGGTTTGATCTGCTCTAGACGCGCCGAGAGCCCTCGCGTATATCCGACCGGTCCGTCAGCCCATCGAAGAGCATGTTTAGGATAGCCAGGATAAGCGCTCCCACAAAGGCAGCTCCAAAGCTTGCCACGTGAAAGCCGGGCGTGATGCGACTGGCCACGATCAGCATGAATGCATTGATGACCAGAAAGAAGAGACCAAGCGTCAACATGCCGAGCGGCAGCGTGAGTATCTTGAGCAGAGCGCCCAGTGTGGAATTCAAGAAGCCTATGATAATCGCCGTGATCAGCGCGGCCGCGAGGGTCGCCACGTGAAAGCCGGGCACAAAATACGTAACAATCAGTAGCGCCATCGCGTGCAGTATCCAGCGGACTAATAACCGGAGCATCGCCCCCACCCTCCTCTGCTCAAGCCTACGGTACCATGAGCCAGAGGGCTCCAAGTTGCGAGTGCAGGCTGCCATCCTATGTTGTTTCGCCATGAGCCTCTCCGCCCGGTGTGGCGTCGCCGCACCGCCAGCGGGGAATAAGCCGCTTCCAGAGATTACGGCCTTGCTGCGTGACGTGGAGGCACACCAGCGGCAGCTGGATCGTGCGCGCGAAGACTACACCTTCCACGATTCGCAGACCCTCATTGTTCTCGATAAGCATGGAAAGATGCGTCACTCCGAAAGCAAGGAAAGCTATGTCTTCTTCGTCAACGGCCAACACATCGAAAAGCTGATCAAGAAAGACGGGAAGGCCTTGAGCGCCGGAGATGCTCGGAAGGAAGACGACCGAGTCGCGAAAGAGGTCGAGAAATACTCCAAAGCGGGTAGCGGACATCCTGATAAGGACGAGGTCTCTGTCGGTCGGCTGCTCTCCATCGTCACTTTCTCCCACCCCCGGCGCATCGACCAGAACGGCCGGAGCAAGATTGCCATCGATTTTGTGGGCGACCCGCACGCTAAGACCCATGGCCGGAACGAAGAGGCATTGAAGCGGGTCTTCGGCACCGTCTCGATCGACGAGGCCGCGCGCGAAGTGAGTCACATGGATGCCACTTTTGACGAGAACCTGCACATCGGCTTCGGGATGCTGGCCACGCTCGACAAAGGCAGTACAGTTTCCTTCAATCAGGCGCTGATCAATAACGAGGTCTGGCTGCCTACCGCGCTCGAAGGGCGGTTCAACGGGAGGGCCCTGATGCTGGTCGGCTTTCACGTCACCTTGAGTGTGCACTTTGACGATTACCGGAAATTTGGAGCGTCGGCAACAGAGGCGACAGCGCGTCCATAGCTGTCAGGTTGACAAACACAAATAGAACAAGCCGCCTGAGCGGCGGCCTGTTCCCGGCATAAAAATTCCCGCTTACTGCTGCGGGTTGGTGGTGCTTCCGTTCGTGCTGCCATTCTGCATCTTCATTGCGTGCTTCTGCTGCATCTTCATCTGATCGGCTTCGAACTTTTTCTTCTGATCATCGTTTAAGACGGCCTCGATCTTCTGGTTGCACATCTGCTTCTGATCCTGCATTTTAGCCATCTTGTCCTGTTTAGACATGCTCGCCATGGAAGGATCTGACTTCATTGTCATCATCTGCTGATGAGAGTCTTCTAGGATTGGCTTAATCTGGCTTTGCTGATCGGCGGTCAGGTTGTACTTCTTGGTCATGTGCGCCAGCTGTTCATCCGGGCTTTTCATCATGTCGCCGTGTTTGCCATGATGCATTCCGCCCATCGAGCCCTGGTCCATCTGACCGTTCTGCATAGAACCCGCGCTGCTGCCCGCTTGACCATCCTGCGCCGTGCCACCGTTTGTTGATCCGCTCTGCTGTGCGAAGGTCATACCGGTTGCAAGCAGACTACTGAGTGCTAAAGTACACAGTTGCTTTTTCATGCGTGTTCCTCCACGGTTATACGAACCCTCGGAACTCTAAGTGGTTGCGTCGTCACTGTCAAACTTTGGCGAAGTCTTATTCATGAACCATACATATATCTCCTGACAGCAAGGAGTATTCCCGATGCACGACATCTATGCACTCCTCTGCACTGCCGAAGCCGGGAACTCGACTCTTCCGTATCCCGCAGGCGAGGTCCACGCCATTCTTGTTTTTACGCAGGCGCCAAGCGAACATGGCGCGCGGGAGGCCTGCCATCAGCATCTGCAGTTCAACGGGTGGAGGAATGAGGTGATCCAGCGACTGAAGACGGTTAGCGAGCCGCCTGCGGATCTGATTCTGACCGCGGCGTATGATGAGGCCCTGCGAGATGGAAGCGGAAGCGTGATTTATGATGAGCCGCTGAGCGAAGAACCGACGCTGGAGTTGGCACCTGGGCAGGATCACTGAGGTCGCAAGTGAGGCATTCCTGAAGAGATTCCGGCGGGAATCACACGCAAAAAAGACCACTCCGGAGAGTGGCCTTTTTGTTTGCTAATGCCGGCGATCACCTAATCTCCCACACACTTTCGCGTGCAGTACCATCGGCCCAGTGAGACTTAACTTCCGTGTTCGGGATGGGAACGGGTGTGACCCTCACGGTATGGTCACCGGCAAACTTTTGCGGCGCTTGGCGGGAAGTTCCCCGCAGCCGAACGACAGACTCACAGGCAGTTTCTCCTGGGTGCCGATGGCAAACTGGCGCCAACAAACCTTTCATTTGCAACGAAATCGCATTGGGGTGGTGCTTAATTCGTACAAGGCCGTTGAATGTCTCCAGCAGCGGAATGCTGCGCAGAGTTAATTCTATGGTCAAGCCGAACGGGCGATTAGTACTGGTCAGCTACGTGCATTACTGCACTTGGACCTCCAGCCTATCAACCAGGTGGTCTTCCTGGACCCTTCTTTTCCCTTTTGGGTTGGGAGATCTCATCTTGGAGCGTGCTTCCCGCTTATATGCATTCAGCGGTTATCACAACCGAACTTCGCTACCCAGCCGTGCCCTTGGCAGGACAACTGGAACACAAGAGGTTCGTCCATCCCGGTCCTCTCGTACTAAGGACAGCCCTCCTCAAATCTCCTACGCCCACAGCAGATAGGGACCGAACTGTCTCGCGACGTTCTGAACCCAGCTCACGTACCGCTTTAATAGGCGAACAGCCTAACCCTTGGAACCTTCTACAGCTCCAGGATGCGATGAGCCGACATCGAGGTGCCAAACCGAAGCGTCGATATGAACTCTTGGCTTCGATCAGCCTGTTATCCCCGGCGTACCTTTTATCCGTTGAGCGATGGCCCTTCCATACAGAACCACCGGATCACTAAAGCCTGCTTTCGCACCTGCTCGACTTGTAGGTCTCACAGTTAACCACTCTTATGCTTTTGCACTCGACGACTGATTTCCAAACAGTCTGAGAGTAGCTTCGCGCGCCTCCGTTACAATTTAGGAGGCGACCGCCCCAGTCAAACTACCCGCCTTACTATGTCCCTCTCCCGGATTACGGGAGTAGGTTAGATTCACAACACTCACAGGGTGGTATCTCACCGGTGGCTCCACCAAGCCCAAGAGCCTGGTATCAAAGCCTCCCACCTATCCTGCGCAGTAAGAGTCATAAATCATAGTAAAGGTGTAGTAAAGGTGCACGGGGTCTTTCCGTCTAGCTGCGGGTAACCGGCATCTTCACCGGTACTACAAGTTCGCCGAGCAACTCGTTAAGACAGTCGTACGATCGTTACGCCATTCGTGCAGGTCGGAACTTACCCGACAAGGAATTTCGCTACCTTAGGACCGTTATAGTTACGGCCGCCGTTCACCGGGGCTTCAGTTCAAAGCTTCGCCTTGCAGCTAACCTCTCCCTTTAACCTTCCGGCACCGGGCAGGCGTCAGCCCCTATACGTCGTTTTCGACTTAGCAGAGACCTGTGTTTTTGTTAAACAGTCGCCGTACGCGTTTCACTGCGGCCCCCTCGCGCTTGCACGCTACCGGGGCGCTCCTTCTCCCGAAGTTACGGAGCCAATTTGCCGAGTTCCTTAACAAGCTTTCACTCGAGCGCCTTTGGATATTCTCCTCGTCTACCTGTGTCGGTTTGTGGTACGGTTCCCAATCTCTCTCCTTAGAGGATTTTCTTGGCAGCGTGAACTCAGCAGCTTTCAGCCATACGGCTTACTGCTTTATGCCTCACTGTTATGCCCCGACGGATTTGCCTGTCGGAACCAGCTTACGCATATCGAACCTCATAGCCATAGGAGGTCCTGCTTATCCTTCTGCGTCTCCCCATCGTCAAACGAGGTCTTGGGAGGTCCGGAATATTAACCGGATGTCCATCAGCTACGCCTTTCGGCCTCACCTTAGGGACCGCCTAACCCTGAGCGGATTAACCTTCCTCAGGAAACCTTAGACTTTCGGCGTGAATGGTTCTCACATTCATTATCGCTACTTATGCCGGCAGGGTCTCTTCGCAACGCTCCACCAGTCTTCTCAGTCTGGCTTCAAAGCTGTTGAGAATGCTCTCCTACCACGCGTACTTTCGTACGCATCCGCTGCTTCGGTATACAGTTTT
>OZ255624.1:4185000-4849285 GCA_965276675.1 Acidobacteriaceae bacterium
TTCGGGCTCTGCCGCTTCCAGACACCCGAGGCGACCTCCTTGGCGGTGTAGGCGTGCATGCCCGCCACCGTCCCCTTGACCCGGGTGAACTCCGCACTAGTCTTGATGTAGTGCGCCTTGGGCGGCAGAGAATCAATCTCCCCCTGCACATACTCGATCCGGTTGCCAGGGTTAGGGTGGTCGCTAAGGAACTGCGAGCCGCCCTGGCCATATTTGCCCTCAATGGTCTCGAAGAACTGTGGCATCGCCCGTGGGTCGTAGCCTGCGTCATAGAGGATATCGGTGCCCATCAGGTCGGCCTGCTTCTCCGATCCGCGCGACATCTTCAGGAAGGTCAGCCCGGTTCCGAAGCCGATGCCCTGCGCTGCCAGCGAGCCCAGGTTGCCGCCCAGCAGGACCTGTGCCGCAATCTGCCCCAGCCCGGCGGCGACACTCGCGCCCCGCTGTTTGGTGGCGTTACAGGTAGAGTGCCGCTGAACAACGTGAGACATCTCGTGAGCCATGACGCCCGCCAGCTGCGCCTCGGTCTCGGCGGCCTGGATCGTGCCTAGATTGATAAAGATCGTGCCTCCCGGCAGGGCAAATGCGTTGATGTCGGCCACATCGGCGACATGGAAGCTATAAGGCCACTTATAGCCAGGCGCATACTGGGCCAGCTTCATGCCCAGCCCTTGCACGTATTGGCTCACCGGATTGGAGTCCGGCAGCACCGGCATCTGCTGGGAGACCTGCGCGGCCGCCTTGCGGCCTTCGGCGATCTCCTGCTCCACGGAGTAGGCATTCTTGCAAGGCTCGGGCTGAAAACGCGCAAAGGCCGGCTGTGCGGCCGAGAGACCCAGCAGCACTGCGCCCACCAGCCCGATCCACTTGCTCCGAAAAGCTGAAAGAGGTCGTCTTGCGCCGAGCGCCATCGCTTTGTTCCTCCAGTTGACCCACTTGAGATGCAGAGCAGGACGGCTGCGACGTTGCCTCTTTCGCGGGCCACTTACGCAGGCGTCCTGCGATTACTGCTTTGAGATCACGCCTAAATCTGTTAATCCATTGACAAAAAATTGCACGGCCAGCGCCACCAGCAGCAGACCCATGATGCGCACCAGGATACGAATGCCCGTCTCGCCCATGATGCGGCGAATGCGATCCGCACCGACCAGGACGCCATAGCTGGCCCATGCCGTCAGCGCGATGGACGACAGGATGGCCACCCACTCCCAGATCTTTGAGGCTTGAGCGACCAGCACCATGACGCTCGAGATGGCGCCGGGGCCGGCGAGCATGGGGATGCCCAGGGGAACGATGCCGGCGTCGTCTTTGCTGGCTGCCTCCTCCGTCTCACCGCTCGACTCCTGGGTGAGCGAGCGTTTGGCCTCCAGCATGTCGATCCCGACCAGCAGCAGAATGATGCCACCGGCTATCTCAAAGGCCGGCAGCTTGATACCGAACATACTGAAGATTAACTGCCCTACCAGCGCAAAGGTGGTGAGCACGGCAAAGCAGGTGACCGCTCCGCGCAACGCCGTGCGCTTGCGACGCGGCTCGTCTGCCCCGGCGGTGACCGCCATGAACGTGCCGATGGCAGCAAATGGGTCAACCAGGAAGAAGATAGATGACAGCGCGAGTACGGAGAAGCGCACGTAATTCGAATGCAAGGTGTGTATCGCCGCGCTCGCCGGTCCGAACATCTCTCCCGCCCTCTTTCCTAATGCCTTAAACCATTGTCAGGGTAAATGTAGACCGGCGAACAGAGGTGAACGTGGCGTTCTTTGAGCCGGGGTCTTCGCGCGAGTTACAGTAACCCTGAAACGGTCTACGCCACTCTCCTGTCTGCTCCCTACGCTGTCAAGCGCGCATGAAGATCTAGAGCGCATGAGCCGAGCCCGTTCAAGCACGGCGAAGGAGAAGCAGCCATCCGGTAACAAATTTGCTGCTCCGGAAAGCCCAAGAGGGCGAGGAACACATCTATGCTTGCGAGTGCAGGTGGCTTGCGAGTGCAGGCCGATTGTGTAGCATGTGGGCGAAGTCTTTCAATCCGAAACCAACAGGTGATCCGATGCGTGTGCCGAAGTTCCTGCTGATCGCTTTTTTCTTCTTCGCGTGCTGTGGCGCGAGGGTCGCCTTTGCCCAAACGATCGTTACCTGCTCCTCGGACGATGGGGGACGCCATTACTGCAATGCCGACACGAGCCGCGGCGTCAAGCTGGGCAAGCAGCGCAGCGGCTCCCCTTGCCAACAGGGGCGCACCTGGGGCGTGGACCAGAGAGGACTCTGGGTCGACCGCGGCTGCCGTGCTGACTTTATCGTCGGCGTACGAGGGAATGGCTATAACCGCCCAGGCAATGGCTCCGTTGACAACGGCTTCTCGCCCTTTCCGCCCAACGGTGGTGGACAGACCCTTACTTGCTCCTCCGACGACGGTCGGCGGCACTACTGCCAGGCGGACACCCGCCGCGGCGTGGTTCTGACTCGCCAACGGAGCGGATCACCCTGCCAGCAGGGGCGTACCTGGGGTTACGACCGCCGCGGGGTCTGGGTAGACCGCGGCTGCCGCGCTGACTTCCAGATCCGGTAACGGATCGATCGCCCGGCCCAAGCGGTGCGTCGGACTCTACCCCGAAGCACCGCCCAGCACCCGGGCAAAGATCTCGCTGTCCACATTGCCCCCGCAGAGCACCGTTCCAACCCGCCCTATGCCGCGGGTCGAATCAGCAAGCAGCGCAGCCAGGCCGATGGCGCCCGCGCCCTCTGCGACATTGTGGGTATCGGCGAAGTAGATCCGCATCGCCTCAGCCACGGCATCGTCTGCGACCTTGAGGATGCGGTCCACACCCGCGCAGATGATCGCAAGCGCTGCGGGATCGGGGGAGCGGCATGCAACGCCATCCACCAACTTGGTTGCCGCTGCGTGCTCCACCGGCTCTCCGGCAGCGAACGACAGCGCGTATGCCGGCGCATGCTCGGAGACCACTCCCACGATCTTCGTGGGCAGACCAAGCGCATCGCGCGCTGCCATCATGCCGCTGATGCCGGAGCCCAGGCCGATAGGCACATAGACGCTCTCCAGCTCGGAAGCCGCCGAGAGGAACTCCAGCGCATAAGTGGCCACGCCCAGGACCAGAGCCGGATGGTAGCTGGGCACGCAATGCCAACCGTTCTCCTCCGCTAAGTGACGCGCGTGATCGCTCGCTGCCTGAAAGTCGTCGCCAAACTCGAGCAACTCCGCTCCGAGCGCGCGCATGGCTTTATTTTTCTCTGCGCTGTTGCCGTGCGGCACCACAATCACGGCGTGGAGCCCGCGTTGCCCGGCCGCAAAGGCCAGTGACTGCCCATGGTTCCCGCGCGTGGCCGAGACCACGGTGGTCACCTCCGGCCGCTCCCGCCGTAGCCAGTCCACGTACACCAGCCCGCCTCGGATCTTGAAAGCGCCCACCGGCGTGTGGTTTTCATGCTTCACCCAAACCTCGGCGCCGGCGCGCGCATTTAACAGTGGCCACGTGTACTGCGGCGTCGGTGGCATGGAGCAATAGACCAGCTCTGCCGCCCGGCGAATCTCGTCCAATGAAGGTAGAGATAACATCATGGAAAGAGTCTAGTTGAGCGCGAGGGGCAGAAAGTGAGAGCCAGCTGTTCTCTTTGATCTTGCGATCTGCTCGATATACAGGGATGATATATCGATGCGAACATTGGTCGATATACCTGACGATCAAATACAAAAATTGGCGGCTCTATCCCAGGCTCGAAGCCTCTCGCGCTCTGAGTTGATTCGACAAGCCATCCGAGAGTTCGTAACTGCAAACCAAGTGCCCATCTCAACCTATATGGGCCTGTGGCGCGACCGACAGCCACAAGTCGATGCTGTGGAGTACCAAGAGAAACTGAGGCGAGAGTGGTAGACCGTCTTCGGCTCTTTGACACCAACATACTCATCGGGTCTCTAAATGGGCAATCTGCCCCGGCCATTCAAGAACTGGAGCGTTCCGAGGGAAAGGTGCGATCAGCATAATCACATGGATGGAGGTGATGGTGGGAGTGACCCTCAGTTGGAGCGGCCTACCAGAGATTTCCTGCGGCACTTCAAGGTTCTCGATGTAACCGTCGCGATAGCTGAGCTGGCCGTGACCGTCCGGCGAGAGATGCGCATCAAGCTTCCCGACGCCATTATCTACGCGACGGCTCGGGCTTATAACGGTGTTCTGGTGACACTTATACAAAAGACTTTCCACCGGGTACATCAGACGTGGAAGAGCCGGACGCAAGATAAAGCAACGGCCGGATGCTTGATAAGCGCCGCTGCGTCGGTTCATAGCTCCAGAGCCGTGCGGCGAGTCACGGCGAGAACAAATCTTTCGCAGGCACGATCGCGGAACGTGGGCCCATCGCAAGGCAGAAGACTTCAACCTGAAACAGACGCTCCCCTTTTGGGTCCTCGAAAAAGATGGGGTCGATGCTGAGCTTCTGTGTCTGATGGGCGCGCAGCGCCGCTGCCTTCTGTTCGGCCCAGGGCTGGATATCGATTACAAAAATCGGCTCCTGGCATGGCGGGGATTTCTGCTATTTCCGGTAGATCCGGCGCAGGAAAGGGCGGCACCGGTGGCGTCCACAACAACCGCGTAACTTGGTGCGCGGCGCCCAGCTCTGGGAACCAGCGCTCGTCCGCGGCTGCCGGAATTACGTCCGAAGTGAAGCGGCTGATCGCGACATGGTCCGGGTGGAGGTTGCCCCCATGCGGTCAAAGGTGATGACCACCTCTGGCCGCGACGCGCGTATGAGTGCCACCAGCTCCCGCCGCATCTCATCGACCGGCGCTTCGGCCAGTTCCTTGTCCGTATAGCCCAGGATGCTCATCGCGTTCCGCAGCTCGTGCTCCCGGATCGGCGGCAGTTCAGCCTCGGGTACCAGGCCAGCCGTCCTTCCGCGCTCGCCGCGTGTAGCGCAAGCCAGCGTGACCATGCCGCCCTCACTCACGCACTTCGCCATGGTCCCGCCCGCGATGAAGGTCTCGTCATCCGGATGCGCGGCTATAAACAAGAGACGTTGCAAGCGACCCTCACCTTCTGTCTTCAGTCCACACTTCAGAATAAGCTCCGGTTCTGCGGCCAACTCCCTACTACGCACAGTTGTTCACATACGCACGAAGCTAGAACACGAAGTTATAATTCAGGAGCCGAATCGATTCAGCGCCCCATCCCTTTAAAAGGAGCACCGATGCCCATCCAAACCACGGCCAAAATCTGGCACAACGGCACACTCATTCCCTGGGAGAAGGCACAGATCCACGTGATGAGCCATGTGGTGCACTACGGCTCGTCCGTCTTTGAGGGCATCCGCTGCTACGCGCAACCAGATGGCGCCGCCATCTTCCGGCTGCCGGAGCACATGCAGCGTCTGCTTGATTCAGCCAAGATCTATCGCATGCCGCTGCCCTTCTCGCTCGAACAGCTCAGCAACGCTGTCATCGAGCTAGTGGAAGCCAATGGCGTGGCCCCCTGCTACATCCGCCCTATCGCCTTTCGCGGCTACGGCGAGGCAGGCGTGAACCCCAAGGGCTGCCCGGTCGAGGTCTACATGGCTAATTACCCATGGGGCAAGTACGTCGCGGCCGAGCACGGTGGCGCGGATGTCTGCATCTCCTCCTGGAACCGCCTCGCGCCCAACACCATGCCCTCGCTCGCAAAGGCCGGCGCGAACTACATGAACTCGCAGTTGATCCGCATGGAAGCAGAGATCAATGGTTATTCCGAAGGTATCGGACTCGATGTCAACGGCTATCTCTCAGAAGGCTCCGGCGAGAACCTTTTTATCGTGCGCAAAGGCTCGCTGTACACGGCGCCCCTGGCGAATTCCGTGCTCTCCGGCCTCACCCGCGACGCGATCCTGACGCTGGCCCGCCACTTCGGCATCCCGGTCGTGGAGCAGGCGCTGCCACGCGAGTTGCTCTATATTGCGGATGAGGTCTTCTTTACCGGGACTGCCGCCGAGGTCAGCCCAATCCGGTCGGTGGATCGCATCCTGGTTGCGGACGGTAAGACCGGTCCCATCACCCAGCAGCTCTCGGATGAGTTCTTCGGCATCATCCAGGGCCGGCATGCCGACCGATTTAACTGGCTCACCCAGGTCAAGGTGCGCGCCGAGCGTCCGGTCGCCGTATAAGCGATAACTCCTGGCTAAAGAGGGCGCCATCCTTGAGATTGTTACGGAACTCCACTGTGAGAAGCGTCAAGTCGGAACGGCGGGGCTCCTTTGCAGACTTCGACTTCGTTCAAGAGCGCATTGGTCTCAGCTGCGCCCTAAGGCTTGGGTCAAGCTCATTGCTCCGCGCCCTTCTTCGGAATATGCGATGATTTCGACCAGTGGAATGGTCAGCACAGAACGTCGGTTGGAGTCTGACGAGGCGAGGCGTGCTGCTCGCCGCGATGTCCTCACTGATTCCACCGGTGCCGCTAGCAGCGGCCGCAAGCGAGGATGTCATGAAGCAAAGCGAGCAAGACTTTGGCAAGCTCAATCCTAAAGCGCCACCAGCTCTCTCACATTTTGCCTTCCTTATTGGCAGATGGAAGTGTGAGGCAAAGTTGAAGTCCTCGGATGGGAACTGGCAAATGTTCCACGCGACCTGGAACGGGCGCTTCATCCTCGACGGTTATGCGATCGCAGACGAGTACACGATGACTGGCCCCACGGGAGAACTGGTCGTACTCGGGATGAACTTCCGCACGTATGACGCTGCCAAACGGGTGTGGAATATCAAGTGGTTGAACGCTCTGTCGGGAACATGGACCGACCTCGGATCGGAGGAGTTCGGTGGGGTCAAGATCACCGACCACTCCATCAGCTACTCCTTCAAGGAACCCGTAGCGGCCCAGGCCTATACGCGGGCCACGTACACGAACATCTCCCCGGAGCATTTCACTTGGCTGGGCGAAAGGTCTGACGACGGGAAGTCCTGGACCGACTTCATGGTCGTTGAATGCCATCGCACCAGAAAGTAAGAACATCCTGAGACTTACGGCGTCTCGCTCATCGAGTTTCGTAACAGGCTCACCCGGCGCCCTCTTCACGTGAGCTCTAGGCAGCAGCAGGCCGGCAGGTATATCGTCATAGGTTGCCTTGGCCCTTCTCAGACCGTCTGGAAAGGCGACCGAATATCCACTTTGAGGAGATGAGTTCTATGTCTGCGTCCACGCTCTCGCATCCCGCACTGAAGACGACCGGAGATTTTCTGCCGTTGAACGGCACAGACCACGTGGAGTTCTACGTGGGCAATGCTCGGCAGGCAGCCTATTACTATCGCCTGACGTTCGGTCATAAGCTGGTGGCCTACGCGGGGCCGGAGACGGGTCAGCGGGAAAAGGCCTCGTATGTGCTCGAGCAGGGCAAGCTGCGCTTTGTGCTGACCACGCCCTTGCGCTCGACCGGCGAGATTGCCGACCACATCTACCGTCACGGCGACGGCGTTCGGGACGTGGCGCTCTGGGTGGACGACGCACGCGCCTCCTGGAAGGCGACGACCGACCGCGGTGCGCGAAGCGTGCGCGAGCCCTGGGAGCTCCACGACGAGCATGGCTCGGTCATAATGGCTACCATCGCCACCTACGGCGATACCGTGCACACATTTGTGGAGCGCTCGGCGTATAACGGGCCGTTCCTGCCGGGATTTCGCGCCACACCCGAGGACACGCTTGCCCGGCCGGTTGGCTTGAAGTATGTGGACCATATGGTAGGAAATGTGGGCTGGAACGAGATGAACAGCTTCGTCAACTTCTACCGCGACGTGATGGGGTTTGGGCTCTACCAGCACTTCGACGATAGCGATATCTCAACGGAGTACTCCGCCCTGATGTCCAAGGTAATGGCGAACGGGAACGGCCGGGTGAAGTTCCCCATCAATGAGCCGGCAGAGGGCCGGCGCAAATCGCAGATCGAAGAGTACCTGGAGTACTACGGCGGTCCCGGAGTGCAGCACCTGGCGCTTGCGACCGATGACATTCAACAGACTGTAAGCACCTTGCAGAGACAGGGCATCGAGTTCCTGAAGGTGCCGCACTCGTACTACGCAACCCTGCAGGAGCGCGTAGGCAAGATCGACGAGCCTATTGATGAGCTCGAAAAGCTGGGCATTCTGGTGGACCGCGATGACGAGGGATACATGCTGCAGATCTTCACGCGCCCCGTCGAGGACCGGCCCACGCTCTTCTACGAGATCATCCAACGCAAGGGCAGCCGTAGCTTCGGCAAAGGCAACTTTAAGGCATTATTTGAGGCGATCGAACGGGAACAGGCCGAACGCGGCAATCTGTAGGGAGCGAGTTAGCAAGTCAGCGTAGCTCGTCTTGGCAGATTGCGCTGACCATGTTGCACTGCCTCGCTAACTCATTGGTTGGGAGTAATACATGCTGGGCGTCGACGCGGCCGATATAGCAAATAATCAGACCAAGGGTGCATCGCAGGCTGGCAACCTTGACCAGCCGCCTGTGCCCATGCTGACCTTCGATCCGGCAAACCAGCCGATGGCGAATACCTATAAGCTGATGATCGGCTCCATCGTGCCGCGCCCGATTGCCTTTGTCTCTACGGTCGATGGACGTGGCGTGCGGAATCTGGCGCCGTTCAGCTACTTCACAGCCGTAAGCGCGGATCCGCCAGTCGTACTCTTCTGCCCAGCCTTTCGCCCGCCCGACGAAGCGCGCGGCATCCCCAATACGAAAGACACCTTGCGCAACATCGTCGCGACACGAGCATTTGTAATCAACATTGTGTCAGAAGATCTGGCGGAGCGGATGAACCAGTGCGCCGCGCAGGTGCCGCCGGGCATAGACGAGTTCGAACTCTCCGGCCTGACTCCACTCAACAGTGAAGTGGTAAAGCCCCTGCGTGTGGCCGAGAGCCCCGTCCAAATGGAATGCCGTCTCAAGCAGATCATCGAAGTCAGCGACAAGCCCGGAGGCGGCAGCGTCGTATTGGGCGAGGTGCTGCGTTTCCATGTGCGTGAAGACCTGATCGACGGCTACAAGATCAACCCGAGCAAGCTGAAGGCGATCGGCCGCATGGGTGGACCTACCTACGTACGCACACAAGATCGATTCGATCTCGAACGGCCCAAGTAGCTCCCCGGGTTCTATCGCAGTTAATCGAGAGTCTCCCTACACTATGTATGGAGCAGGAGAGCGTTCGTGGTCTTATTGAATTTTCTGGTGGAGGCCTTCATAGCAGGCTTCGGCATTACCCAGCCGACGCCCGAGAAGCGCCACCAAGTCACGCTGATTCTAGGCGGCTTCTTTGTCTTTGTGATCCTGTTTGTAATCGGCGTTAGCCTTTTTTTCTACCTGCAACTGCACAGTGGCCGCTAAAACATTTCTCCTGTAGATATAGTCCGGCGGCCAATAGGTGGGTGTGGCCTTTCCTTGAAGAAAGGCCACGTTGAGAGCAACTCGGCGCTTACATAGCAACAGGAGAAATGCTTTAATCTTGCTTACGCAAAGACCAGAGTAGCCGCACCGGCAGTGATGAGCAGCCCACCAATCAGCTTGGGTGCGGTCAGGCTCTCTCCCAGAAAGAGCGCCGCAAAGACAATCACCAGCACCACGCTAAGTTTATCCACCGGCGCTACTCCAGAGGCCGGCCCCAGCTGCAAAGCTCGGAAGTAGCACAGCCAGGAGAGCCCGGTTGCGAATCCAGAGAGCACGAGGAAAAGCCACGAGCGCCCGGAGATTTGAGTGATCGCTCCGTGCTTGCCAAGTGAGATCGCGATTGCCCAGGTGAAGACCAGAATCACGCTGGTGCGAATGGCGGTCGCGAGGTTCGAATCAATGCCAGCAATGCCAATCTTGGCAAGGATGGCAGTAGCCGCCGCGAAGAGCGCCGAAAGCAAAGCCCAAAATACCCAAGTCATGGCTTCAGGATAGCCGCTAGCAGCTTGGTTCTTGCTGAATGCGCGCCGGCAGCCCCCGGCTAAAGGTGATTCAAGGTCATTGATCCCGCGCCCTCAACCGCCCGCGGGTACGATGAGAACAGTTAGCCATGACAGTTTCTCTCCCCAGCACAAAGGAAGATAGCAGCACGGTTTCTAGGTACATTCGGCGTGCACAGTGGGCAGTGTGCGCTTTTTTCCTGGCGAATGGCGCTACCGTCGGCTCGTGGGTGCCCCACGTTCCGGATCGCGCTCGCGAACTGCACCTGAACACGGCGCAACTGGGCGTCGTCATGCTCGCGAGCGGGTTAGGTGCGGTGCTTGCCATGCCCTTCGCCGGATGGCTCACCTCCCGCTTCGGCAGCCGGGCAGTCAGCTTAACGGCAGGCTGCTGCTTTCCGCTCGCGCTGGTAGCAGTGGTCCTCGCTCCGACAGCCGTTTTGATGGCGGCCGCCTTCCTCTGTTTCGGGCTGACTGGAGCCACGATGGACGTGGCCATGAACTCCCAGGGCATTGCGGTTGAAGCGCAGCTCCGCCGGCGTACCATCTCGCTCTTCCATGCCATGTGGAGCATCGGCGCCTTTGCCGGATCGGCGGTGACCAGCGCATTACTGGCGCACCATGTGCGGCCAGGATGGACGGTTGCAGGGATGGCGGCAGTCGTGATCGCCACTCTACTCATCAGCACCCGTCTGATGCTTTCGCGGCGCGAAGAAGGAGTACAGGAGCGTGCGCACGCTCTTCGACCGCAAGGGAAATTACTGCTGCTCGGCCTGCTTGTCTTTGCCGCCATGGTCTCTGAAGGCTCGATCGCCGACTGGAGCGCCATCTATCTCCGCGTAGCGCGCGGCTTGGGCGAAGGCGTGGTGGGCTATGGATACGCGGCCTTTGCGGCCGCAATGGTGGTGGGCCGCTTCACCGGAGACCGTGTGGTTGCGCGCGTCGGCGAGATGCGGGCGCTCGCCTTTGGCGGCCTGACCGCGGCCGGAGGACTGCTGCTCGTCCTCACTCTCCACGGGCTTCCCGCTGCGCTGCTGGGCTTCGCGCTGGTAGGCGTCGGGCTGGCAAATGCCTCTCCCGTGCTCTACCGAACGGCGGGCCAAGTGCCGGGTGTCGCTCCAGGCGCGGGTATTGCAACAGCAGTGGGTCTGGGCTATGCGGGACTGCTGGCTGGGCCACCGGTCCTTGGATTTCTTGGAAAGCAGGATGGTGTCAGCCGCATCTTTGTGGCCGTCATCGTGATGTGTTGCGCGCTCTCGGCCGGGTCTCCACTGGTACGTAGCGTTCGGCCGCGCAGTGCGTGACAGTTTTGCCGAGCTACGGTTCCGCCCCGAGTTCCGTCCCGCGCGACTCACGGCCGAACGCAGTCACAATCGCCAGAAAAACAGCAACGATTAGCACCGTGCCTGCCAGCACACGGCCGTAGCTGCCGATATGCTCTGCAACCTTGGACTGGATCACGATATTGCGCGATGTGATGAGATTGCCGAGCTGGTACGCCACGCCGGGAAAGGTGGCGCGCACCGGACCAGGCGAGAGCTCGCTTAGATAGGCTGGGACCACACCCCAGGCGCCCTGGACCATAAACTGCATCAGAAACGCTCCCGCGCCAAGCGCCACCGCAGAGTGCGACAGAGCATACAGCGGAATAACGGGAATTGAGAGCAGCGCCGCCGTGATAATAGCGCGCTTGCGTCCCCATTTTTCGGAGAGCGTGCCGAAGAGAATCCCTCCACACAGCGCACCCAGATTGAGCACAATGCCGAGCGTGCCCGTAAGGTGGGCATCGAAATGATGATCTTTCTGGAGAAAGGTCGGGTAGAGATCCTGCGTGCCATGACTGAATGCGTTGAAGCCGGCCATGAGTAGCACGAGAAAGAAGAAGGTCGGCAGATAGCGACGAATGCCTTGCCAGAGACCCGGGGCGGAGTCCCCATCGCCCGCGGCTCTGCGGGTTTCGCGCCACGTCGGCGACTCCTCTACCTTCAGCGCAATATAGCCAGAGACGAGCGCCGGGGCAGCCCCGACGATGAACATGCCGCGCCAGCCAATGGCGTGAAAGCACAAGGCGAAGGTCGCCGAGGCGAGTAGGTACCCCACCGCATAGCCCTCCTGCAACAGGCCCGAGAAGAACCCACGCCCTTCTTTTGGGAGAGTTTCAAAGGCAAGCGCCGCACCGACGCCCCACTCGCCGCCCATCGCGATCCCAAAGAGTGCGCGCAACACAAACAAGGCGTTGAGCGACGGCACGAAAGCACACGCGAGCTCGAGCGCGGAGAAGCAAAGAATGTTGACGATGAGGGTTGGACGGCGTCCAAAGCGGTCGGCCATCAACCCAAAGAGAATTGCTCCGGCCGGGCGAAAGGCCAGCGTGAGGAAGAGAGCCTCCGTGACCTTGCTGGCGACCGTGTGAAAATCCGCCGCGATCGCCGAGACGCAGAAGACGAGGATAAAGTAGTCGAATGCATCCAGCGTCCAGCCCAGAAAGCATGCGGCAAAGGCATGGCGCTGCTGTGGCGTGAGTTGCTGGAAACGACTGAGAAGAGCCATCGGTTCGGGCCAGCATAGCAGGATCAGAAGGAAGCTTCCTTTCAACACTCCCTTTCCACCCGAGAGACTTTTCCCCGGCAGAGGCTTACTATGCTTTCCATGCAGGGTCTGGCAAGCGCCTCCTCAGCGGAGTAATTAGAAACTCTGCCGCGTGCGCATGTGGATAGCTAATCGAGGAGGCTGACGTGGGCCGTACGCTGAGAGAAGAGATCAAGCAATCCGTGCCCTTCGCCAGCATCCAGGAAGAAGCGCTGCTCAACCTGGTGCGTACCACAGACTACCTGCAACGTGAGCTTCAGCAAGCCCTGAAGCCGCAAGGGCTGACGACAACCCAATACAACACACTCCGCATCCTTCGCGGAGCTGGTCCGGAGGGACTGACCTGTTCCGAATTGGGAAGCCGGTTGGTGAGCAGGGATCCCGACATCACCCGTTTGCTGGATCGCATGGCCAAGCAGAAGTTGGTGCGCCGCCGAAGAGACGCTAGGGATCGACGAGTTGTGCTGACGGAGATCACAGCAGAAGGCTTGGCCCAGCTTGAGTTCATCACTCCAGCTCTCGACGACCGCATCCGCGGCACCCTGGGGCACATGCACGCCGAACGACTGAAACAGTTAATCGGTTTACTGGAGGAAGCGCGTGAAACGGACGCCTCAGCTGTCCCTGATGACGCCTCTCAGGATGACTTCGCTTGCAGGCCTACACGCGTGGATCGCACGTAGTCTTTCAGAACATCTCTGCTGCGTGCGCGGACCGCTGCCTCATGCAACCGCTCGGCTTCAGACGGCAGATTAGCTGGCTGCTGCAAAGGCCTGCAGCAACGGAAATCATTTGACGGGTGCAGTTGTATGGTTGGCAGTCCCATTGGGATTTGCGCCATCGGCGCTCGCTGCCCCCTCTGCATACTTTTTATGAAGCTGATGATGCAAGCAGTAAAGAGCAAGTTCAAGACGATCCGATACGCCCAGCTTATCGTAAACCTTGCGCAGATAGTTCTTGATGACCTGCTCGGTGGTACCCAGTTGGTAGGCGATCTCCTTGTTGCGCTTGCCCTGGGTGATGCAGGTGATGATCGCCATCTCCTTGGGCGAGAGCCGCGGCTGGGTCTTGGGGCTGGTCAGCGCCGTTGCCTGGGAACGATAGGCTTCGATGACCCAGTTAACTGACTGGTTGTCAATCCATGTCTCACCGGCCGCGATCTTGCGCACACACTTGACTAGCAGGTCGGGCGAGATCGACCGAGGAATAATGCCGCGGACTCCACGCCGGTAGAGCTCGACGGTATTGGATTCGTCGGCAGCAAGCGCCTGGATGATGATCTTGACCTGCGGACTGCGGCGCACGATGGCCGGAATGGCGTCGGTAGTTCCGGAAACCAGACTGCCCTCGAGGATCACGATATCCGTCGGAAAGCGCTGGATAGCCGCATCTAGATTACTCAGGGTATCCACTTGCGCGACCACACGAATGTCGTCTTCAAGAGCAAAAATCTTACGCATGCCAACGCGATAGATGGCTTGAGAGTCAGCCAAGATGATGCGAACGAGATTAGTCTCGGCCCCTCCCTCGTTCGCGGTGGGGTCGTCGGAGATCGTTTCTTCCATAAATTCAGGCTTAGCAGCGCACATAATGGTTTATTGGCTGAAATAGTATTCGTCAATCACTGCTGCGGCCCGCATGCCTTCCGCGCCTGGTGTGCAGCGTACCACACGACCGGCACAGTGAACCACAACATCTGTAGGAGTACCCATCGCCTCGGCGGGCATCTTCATCGTGAACCGGACGGGGGTCTGGACTTCGAGCGGCCGATTGAGAGTGAACGCTACGCCGGTTGCTGAGATATTCTCTGTCATAGCTGCCACTTCGCCGGCCGCGGTAAAGAGGCGCAGCGGAATACGCAGCGGAAAACGGACGGCGTTTCGCAACTCAGCGCGAGGCGAGTCGTCATTGCTCGGAACTGAGAGCCCGGGAGTCATGGATGCAGACTACCGGCAATAGAAGTGTAGTTCCATCCCACGAAGAGACTACCCTTTCCGACCAAGGGCCAATTACTAAAGTGCAGAAAACAAGGAACTAAGCACGGTACTGGCCATGACCGTAGAACGCCGTCTGGTGAGGTACGGATTACCAGCGTAATCGGATTTGCGTATATACGGATAAATTCCACAAAAGTTGTAGATAGCAGTAGATTTCGCAATTTTCTTGGGCTAAGGTCATTTTGCGCGATAAAGCGCCATACAAATCTCTCGAGGCCCCTATGTCTCTAAAAACATTGTCGTTTGCCGTTGTTGCCACTGTCCTTGCCGCTGCTTCAGTCACCTCCCAAGCCAAAGAAATTGATCATTCCGTTACTCCTCAGCCGGTAAAGGCTTCATACATCTCTGAAGCGCCAGTGCGCATCTCGCCCACCTCCAGCCAAGTGACGGCTTGGATTACTGCTCCCCGGCCCACCTCCAGCCAAGTGACGGCTTGGATCACTGCTCCCCGGCCCACCTCCAGCCAAGTGACGGCTTGGATCACTGCTCCCCGGCCCACCTCCAGCCAAGTGACGGCTTGGATCACTGCTCCCCGGCCCACCTCCAGCCAAGTGACGGCTTGGATCACTGCTCCCCGGCCCACCTCCAGCCAGGTGACGGCTTGGATCACTGCTCCCCGGCCCACCTCCAGCCAGGTGACGGCCTGGATCACTGCTCCCCGGCCCACCTCCAGCCAGGTGACGGCTTGGATCACTGCTCCCCGGCCCACCTCCAGCCAGGTGACGGCTTGGATCACTGCTCCCCGGCCCACCTCCAGCCAAGTGACGGCTTGGATCACTGCTCCCCGGCCCACCTCCAGCCAGGTGACGGCTTGGATCACTGCTCCCCGGCCCACCTCCAGCCAGGTGACGGCCTGGATCACTGCTCCCCGGCCCACCTCCAGCCAAGTGACGGCTTGGATCACTGCTCCCCGGCCCACCTCCAGCCAGGTGACGGTCTCCTAGTTCCGGCAGAGGAAGAGAATTACTTAGGATTAGATTGCTGATACCAGATCACGGTCGGTTTGAAAAATCGCAGTGGTTCTGATGTATGCTTCACCTCTAGGGGTCAAGGATGCATCTGTCGGGGATCGACGATGTGTTATCGGCATGTAGCCTTGTGGGGCAATTGCTCCTCATCTTAGTTCTCTTTGCCCGGAAGTTGGTTCCTAAATTCCCATTCTTCACAGCAAGCTTTATTTACTCTTTAATCGGTGACCCGCTTCTATTCTGGGTACTCGATCACGAGTCGCGAACAATCTATTTCAAAAGCTACTTCGCCGTGATCGTCTTGGACTACTTGTTGCAGTTATTCATCTTGGTCGAGATCACGTTGAATGTTGTTTTGCGTGTCCGGCGATCTTTACCGAAAGGCGCACTGGTCGTCTTCTTTTGTGTTCTATGCGCGGGCGCGATCGGAGCTTATTTTCTAGCACCAGTGCAAGCTGGCGCGGAGGCAACAGGGACATTACTCAAAGTCAGTTCGGTCTTCGCTCTGCTGAGAGTCGGTCTCTTCGTGGCTATCGCTGGGTTTGCACAAGCATTGGGGATCAACTGGCGGAGTCATGTACTTCAAATTGCAAGTGGCTTGGCCTTTTACTCGACGATCAGCTTAGGCCTTCAGCTTTCGTTGGCTCATCTCTCGGCCAGTGGTGGACCTAAAGCGTTCCCGAATGCGTTTCATGCGCTCGACCAAGCCCAAGTTTTGGTGCTCTTAGTCACCATTGGCTATTGGATTTGGGCGTTTTCCCGAAATGAAGCGCCGCGTAAAGAATTTACTCCCCAAATGCAGCAGGTTCTGGTAACAATAGCAGGAACAGCTAGACGTACCCGCTTGGCGGTTACTCGGAGCACTGAAAAATGATTCTGCCTTTGATTCAAATCCTCGTGACGGTGGCGCTGCTAGCGTATGCCGTCATCTGGCGACGCCAGCAGGTAAAACGCCGCGGACGCAGCTGGGACGAGATCGTCTCTGCCTTGCGCGCCAACGATTGGGGTTTCGACCAGGTCGCCGAAGGTTCTCCCTTTAGAGGTGAGATTAAGGCGACACCTCAGGATATCTGGAGCCGGATCGATGGGGCTCGCGGACTCTGGGCGATGTACACCAACGCTCCCCTGTTTGTGCAACTCGCCGACTATGCGGCAGAGCATGGAAACGACCCGGACGAGGCACTGCTTGAAAGTTTGCGGAGTGACGCTTTTCAGATCCGGTTGTGCGTGCTTCTCGCTCTCGGCAAGTATGCGATGTCCCGCTCCACTGTGGGCGCATCCATCAATGCTCACCGTGCTGCCACCCACTATGGCGAGATGATCGCCCGGCTGACCAACCTCTTTCAGGAGCATGCTGGCCAACTGGTTCCCCAATACCTCGCAGCTATGTAACCTGTATCCGAAGAAACTGCTCTCAAGAAGGCCCGCCAAACGGCGGGTCTTTGCTTTATCCCAGAACGCATCGTATCTGCAATCAAGTGATGAATCCGGAGGAACGCTTGGGCAGAAAGGTCGCGCTCGCAACCGTCATCACCGCCGCAGCGTGCAGCTTCGCTATGGGCGGGAAAGTGCAGGTCCCGGCGGCTTCACAGGTCTCGGCTGGAGAAGCGGGACCAACGTTTGTCGTCGATTCAACAAAGATCCCAGCAGACTGGACGGTCATCGCCTACGGCGGCACTCTGTTCACAACACCTGCTGACACACGCGGGAGTGATCCCAAAATACGGAGCTGGTTGGTCGAGAAGATCGCCGCTGAGCACCCAGACGCGCTGTTGATTGCCGGCGGCCTGCCGCTCGACGGAACGCACGAGGGGGATTACAAGACCTTCCGTGAAGAGAGCGAGTCTTGGCAAAACGAGGAGCTTCGTATCTTTCCTGCTCTTGGTGATCACGAGGTCGGCAGTAATGAGCCGGCGGGAGTCGCAAACTGGTGGAGCACTTTCCCAGAGCTGAAGGGGCATCGCTGGTATTCCTCTGCATTCCGCGATGCTTACATCGTCGTGCTAGACAGCAACCAGCCGCTCACCGTCGATTCGCCACAACGGAAGTGGCTTGAAGATCAGCTGGATCACGTACCGCGCGCGGTACGGTTCATCTTCTTTGTCCTGAACGACCCGCCGGTTGCCGATATCGGCATCGACAGCACCCTTAATCCGCGTGCCAACGAGACAACCCTTGGTGGTTATCTCGAGCAGAAGCAGAAAGGGTCTTCCGCGGCCTTCATAGTGCTCGCAGGGTATATTCATAACTACGAACGTTTCCTGATTAATAACGTGAACTATATCGTGGCAGGAGACGGAGGGGCGACGCCCACAGAGGTGATCCGCCGGCCATACGATCTCTTCCAGGATGTTGTCTACCCAAACTATAGCTATGTGAAGTTCACACATAGTGACGGGCATCTGACTGGCGCCATGGTGCGCGTCGCGGACCCCGGCGCTACCAAGCCGGAATGGGAGACCAAGGACACCTTCACGATTGCAACTCCTGGCTCTGCGTCGAGCCCGCCATCAGCGATCAATCCTCCAACCCCGCCGCAACAGCGTGGGCAGGAACAGGTCGAGAAGCATTGACCCAAATTGACCCAGGAGGAAACACCGAACATCTCCTCCTGCACGACCCGAGCTAGCTGAGGTTCTGCTGCACAAAGTTGCCGAGGCGTTCCATCTCGTCTTCAGAAAGCCGAAGAGATGCAGCAGAGAGCGTTCCCTCCACCTGTTGCGCATTGCGGCCGCCCACGATGGCGCCCGTGACAGCCGGATGTCCAAGCGTCCACGCGATAGCAACGACGCCCGGCAACACATTATGCTGGCGCGCGATTTCGCGGAGCAGCTCCACAAGCATCAGATTGGCCGAGAGCTTGGGCTGGTTGAACTGCGGCGACTTGCGGCGCCAGTCATCCTCCGGCATGCCCTTGATTCGCTCCTCCGTCATCTTGCCGGTGAGCAGGCCGGAGGCCATCGGCGAGTAGTTGATAACACCGATGTTGTTGGCCTGGCAATAGGACAGGATCTCCGTTTCCACTCTGCGATTGATCAGCGAATAGGGCGGCTGGAGCGATGTGATGGGCGCGATCTCCGCAATCCGCTCCATCTGCGCGACGTTGAAGTTGGAGACCCCGATGTAGCGGATCTTTCCCTCTTCCTTGATCTTCGCGAGCGTCTCCCAGCCTTCCTCAAGTTGGTCTTCAGGGTCAGGCCAGTGAATCTGGTAGAGGTCGATGACCTCTATGCCCAGCCGGCGGAGCGAGCTTTCGACCTCCTCACGCAGCGACTCGGCCCGCAATGTGCGGTAGATCTTGCGATCATCATCCCAGCGCATGGAGCATTTGGTGAAGACGTACCGTTTATGGCTGGATTCCCGGAGCGCGCGGCCGACGATCTCTTCCGAGTGGCCCAAACCGTAGATGGCGGCGGTATCGATCCAGTTGATGCCCAGATCCAGCGCGTGCAGGATTGCCTCGATGGACTCGCTGTCCTCCTGATGTCCCCAGGAAAACTGCCAGTTGCTGCCACCGATCGCCCAAGCCCCAAAGCCGATCCGGGTGATGTTGAGGTCTGAGTTGCCGAGCGGGCGGGTTTCGAGCTGAGCGACGGTATCCGGTGAGGTAGCCATAAGGTCGATTGGATGCAGCGCGAGGGATCTGTGTTCCGTCTTCCAAGTCTCCAGACCACTCGGCTGGAGGGGTTACGCATCTGTAATGAGTGGCTTGAAAGGAAGATAGAAATGGAGCAGAACCGTGACACGACTAGCATTTTGCGCGAATATCTGGTGGATGCAATTGCGGCAGAAAACAACTACGAGACCCAGATGAACCACATGAGCGATCAGGGGGACAACGCCGCCGTCCGCAAAATCTTCTCCGATCACGCCGCGGAGACACGGCTTCAGCATCAACGTCTCACGCAACGGCTGGAAGCGGTCGGTGGTAAGCCATCCGGATTCAAGAGCGTTCTCGCTCACGTCTTCGGTTCGCTACCAGGAGTATCCCGGTCCGGACGCGATACCGCTGAGGAGACGGCGCACAATCTCGTAGCTGGGTACGCGATGAAGAATAGCGAGATCGCTATGTACGAGATGCTGGCCACCATCGCCGCAGTCGCGGGAGACCTGCAGACCGAACAACTGGCGCGCGAGATTCAGGAAGAGGAACGGCATATGGCGCAAAAGATCTGGCACCTCATCGCCCCGTGTTCCCGAGAGGCCATGCTGAAGATCTCCGACGCGCGGGAGAGGAACCCGAACCTCAGCCGGGCGTAGCGAAGTCTACCTTGACCTTTATTATGGACATGCTTTTCGGGAGGGGTGCTCTGGGCGGCAACGACAATTGGTCAGCACCTGACCGGCGACGGGCTCGGCAACAACTACGTGTATGACCTGGAGAACAAGATCAAGAGCAGCAAACGGGGCAGCGTATACCTACGGTACACCTACGATCCCTTCGGAGAGAGGGTGCGCAAGGACGCGGGCAGCGCGGCGCTGGAGTACTACTATTTCGGCGGCCAGCTGCTGGCGACGCACGACCCCAGCCCTGGCGCCCCCAATGGGGGGTGGAACGACTACATCTACGCGGCTGGCCGGCTGATTGCCGAAAATGCGGGTACCCAGAGCGCGGTCGCGACCTTCCGCCTGGGAGACCACTTGGACTCGCTGGAGAAGACCACCGACGGGGCTGGGAATGTGCTTGGCAGCAACAACTTCTCGCCCTATGGACAGTTGGTCGAGGGAACCGCACAAAGCCTGATCCAGGCTACCGATATACGAGCGCTCACTGCGCGGCGATGACGTAGTGACCAGGGCGGTTCAGCATGATCGTGGCGCGACTACCCTCTTCCGCGGGCACGCTCCTGACACTCTGGCCATTGACAGCGACCTGCGCTGCAGCTTTTGTAACTGGGACGAGCACGTGTGCTTCCGTGCCGAGCGGCAGATCGAGCGTCGTCTCTGTTTCCGTCACCTTTGGTCCTGTCCCGTTTGGCCCGGCAACTTTGCGCAGGCTCATGCTAAAGAGACCGCGCGGCGTGGGCTCGCTGCCCTTAGCCCAGGCAAGGTCTAGGAGATCCGGACGAATCTCCACCACCGCGAAGCCTCCAGCACGTGCGTGAATGCCCAGGACCTCCTCCATGAGCCACGGGGTGACACCGCTGGACCAGCCGTGAGCGAGGCTGACACGGTAGCCTGACATGTTGTCCGCCTGTAGCGATGCGTGGAAGTTCCCTTTGTACCAGGACGGATCGTAGCCCTCCCAAAAGCTGGTCGCACCCTCGTCCAGCATGCCGCCCCAGTATTGGCGAATCCAGTCCAGTGCATCCTGTCGATGGCCCATCTTCGCCATCGCGCTGATCACGTAATAGTTGTAATAGGGCGTGACGATGAGAGCGTTGTACTTGACGTGGCCGACGCTCGAAAGCGAGTTGCGCCAGATCGCATCGTACTGCCGCGGCTCCGCAGCGCCGGATAAGACCGCAAAGGCATTCGTCTGCCAGCGCGTGCCAAACGACCCGGTGCTCTCGAGTAGGTATTGCTGCGCGGCGGCTTTCAGCGCCTCCGCTCGCTTATCGAAGAGCGCGGCGTTCTCGTCATCGTGCAGCTCTCGCAGTAAGGACGCGCCCTGCCGGAAGGCCGCATAGAACTCGAACTGAGTCGCACGGCGCGCCTCGGGATCGTCGCCGTTGAGCTCGGGCGACCAGTCCACGAAAGGCCAGGAGTGGGTCTGGTTCGCATAAAGACTACGCGCATCCAGTTCCGATTCCATGAAATGCAAGAGTTGCACTAGTCGCGGATGCACAGACTCAAGCTGCTGCCGCGAGCCGGTGTGACGCCAATACTCGGCTTCGCCCGTGACCCAGAATGCCGAGTAGCCGGCGATGCCATTGACGTTCTTGCTGACAGGCGCGTCACCCAGCAGCCGGTCGAGGGTGCGCTCCATCAGAAAGTGATCGCCGAAGGCGTCTTCGATAGTGCGACCGCTCACGTCCAGGTCGCCCATCCACCGGCCGCGGTCCCGCTTGGGCGCGTCCCAGATATCGTCCTGCATGCAGAGATGTGCCGTGTAAGCGCCGACGGCCCACATCTGGTTGAGCTGCGGATCCGACGACTCAAATGAGCCCCGGTACGAGACCGGGTACACGATCCCGGCCAGTTGAATCGACTTGTAACGGATATCGCGGCCACCGGTAAAGCGCACCAGCGCATAGCGAAAGGCGCTCTTGGGGCCGAAAACCATGCCGTGGGCGGGCACGTGGAGCGGGTCGACTCCCAGGTAAGGGCTGTTGAGCAGTTCGGCTTCCGACTCGCCATACTGCACGGTTATGTCGCTTGCCTCCGCGGCGTCAGAGCTAATCGAGAGGCGCCCATCCACTTCGCGGCCAAAATCAAGGAGCACTTGCGGAGAGGACGCTACGTCCATCGTGGCCGCCGGCAGCTCCACACGAAACTCATCGTCCGCCGAGACTGCAAGCGCCGCAGCTGCAGGCTGCGTGAGCGCGCCGAGATGCGTCAGCCTTCCCGCCCCGGAGTAGACATGCGTGAGGGACTTCGCCGCGAGCGGATATTGTGCCAGAAACGGCGAGATGCCATCGTAGCCCGGCCAGTTATACAGCCCGGCATCGGCGTTCCACTGCAGGAACTCGATAGAGCTCTCGATACTGCCGAGGCTGTCGGCGGATGACCACACCCCCTCGTTGAAGCCTGCGTTCTGCCAACCAGCCGTCGCCGTCATCGACGCCTTCCACTGCGCATCACTAATCAGGATTGGCGGCGCGACTACGCCCGGGGCAGCCGGAACGATCTTGGCCACCAACACCTTCCCATATGTCTGCTGCACGCTCAGGCGGCTATCCGCGCCGCTACCGACCTCGATCCCCCGCACTGCTTCGATCGCCAGTACGTTCTTTCCAGGCCGCAAAGCGCGCGTCACATCGATCGCGGTGACCCGGATACCCATCGGGAAATCCAGGTTGAGTTGGTAAGACGAGACGAGCCTTCCGTTGAGATAAACCGATGCCGAGCGCGGTCCAGCGATGTAGAGAGTGGCCGCCTCTGGTACTTTGGCCACTTCGAAGACACGGCGGAAATAATGCGGCTGCAACTCCAGACCGGCGCCCGACAGCCAACTGCCGTTCGACCTGGGATGAAGAGGAACGGCATCCTCCTTGGTCCAGATGTACTCCTCCGGGAGCGGCGTATGAGTCACGGAGTGCAGTGGCAGGGTTCCAAGCTCCCGTGTTGGATCCAGATCCGCGACCGTGAACCGCGTGGGGTGGCGTTCCTGTGATTGCGCCAGTAGAACCGCTGTTATGGCCAGAAGAGCGAGCACCATCTTGCAAACCGATCTCTTGAACATCGTCATTCAATCCTTTCCAGCCGTGATAGTGGCTCGCCGGTGAGCACCTTAATCAGTCGTTGATTTAGTGTCAATTCACTGTAAGCCCTCGTGCGGCATGCGGTTCGTGAAACCAGTTTTCCTGATACAGTGATCGCGCGAAGATCACAGTATATGCAGCCTTTCCTCGAAGAAAGGCTGCGTCAGCTTCAGCCCTTCCGGCTACACTTACAGGAAAACTGGTCTAATCGCCACTCCGGAGCACTCCTCGTGTCGGTGAGCTCTTTACGTTACTCTCAAGCTCATCCTGTGTGGAGGGCCTTTGCCTCATCTTTTTTATTTAATTCGTCTCTGCTGCTTGGCTGCAGTCTTTGCCACCTCGCTCACCTCCCCGGCCTTTTCGCAGACTGCTCCTCCGTCAGTCGCAAGCGCGAGGACGCTGGAGGAGCGCGTGAGTGGCATGCGTCACATGGATGGTCTCTTTCCGCTCGACTACGACGCAAAGACCGGGCGCCTTTACCTGGAAGTAGCCAAGCTCGATGATGATTTTCTGCTGGTGCAATCGCTGCCTTACGGATTGGGGTCAAACGATCTCGGCCTGGATCGCGGTGTATCGAGCGAATCGCGCGTGGTGCACTTCACGCGCTCCGGGCCAAAGCTGCTACTTGTTGAGCCCAATCTGCAGTATCGTTCCTCTTCCCCCGATGCGGACGAGCGTCTGGCTGTGAGTCAGTCCTTCGCTGAATCGGTGCTGGCTGGTTTCCCCATCGAAGCCGAGGGCTCAGGAAAGGTTCTCATCGACATCAATGACTTCGCGCTCTCTGACCGGGGATTCATTGCCGAGCATCTGACGCACGCCAAGCAGGGCGCCTACCGCCTGGACACAAGCCGTTCCGCCCTAACCCTCGACACCGTCAAGGATTTCCCGCGCAATATCGTCATTGAGTCGCTCATTACCTTCACCAGCGAGGCGCCCGAGCCCTCGTCGCTGGTCTCGACGGTCACGCCCGATGCGCATGCCGTGTCGTTGCACCAGCGGCTCACGCTGGTGGCGCTGCCGGGCCCCGGTTACCAGCCACGGATCTTCGATCCGCGCGCCGGCTACTTCGACGCGAGCTATCGAGATTACTCTGCGCCGCTTGGTTCACCGCTGGACCTTCACTTCATCACCCGGCACCGCCTCATCAAAAAAGACCCGAATGCCGCGATGAGTGAACCGGTCGAGCCAATCGTCTACTACGTGGACCGCGGTGCTCCGGAGCCGATTCGCTCAGCGCTGGTCGAGGGAGCCAGCTGGTGGAATGCCGCCTTTGAGGCTGCTGGTTTTCGCAACGCCTTCCGCGTGGAGGTGCTGCCCGCCGGGGCCGATCCGATGGACATCCGCTACAACATGATCCAGTGGGTGCATCGCTCCACGCGCGGCTGGTCGTATGGCGAGGGCATCACCGATCCTCGCACAGGCGAGATCATCAAGGGCCAGGTCACGCTCGGCTCGCTGCGCGTCAGGCAGGACTGGCTGATCGCCGAGGGTCTGCTCTCTCCCTACAAGAACGGCAAGACGGAAGACCCAGCAATTCAAACTATGGTGCTCGCCCGCACTCGTCAACTGGCTGCGCACGAAGTCGGCCACACGCTAGGGCTGGCGCATAACTTTGCCGCGAGTTCGCTTGCGCCTGGCGCCTCGGTGATGGACTACCCGAGCCCGTATATCACGCTGGATGTTGCGGGGCATCCTGATCTCACGCATGCCTACACGGCGGGAATCGGCAGCTGGGATAAGGTCGCGATCGCCTATGGCTACTCGCAGTTTGCACCGAAGATGGCCGAAAATCCCGCGGCGGAACACGCGGCGCTTGATGCTCTGCTGCACACGGCAGATAAGCGTGGTCTGTACTTCATTACGGATGAGGACTCGCGGCCAGAGGGGAGCGTGCATCCCTACGCGCACTTGTGGGACAACGGCGCCGATCCTGCGGCGGAGCTGAATCGCATGCTCGATGTGCGTGCCGCGGCGCTGGCGCAGTTCGGTGAGAACGCAATTCTACCCGGCACTCCTTACGCTCAGCTGGAAGACACGCTGGTTCCACTTTACCTGCTGCACCGGTATCAGACGACAGCGGCGGCCAAAGAGATCGGCGGTCAAAAGTATCGCTATGCTTTGCGCGGGGATGGACAGCTCATCACGGCGGATGTTCCCGCGGCCGACCAACAGCGTGCGCTCGGGGCACTACTCAAGACGCTCTCGCCGGCCACACTTTCGCTTCCCGCTCTTCTGCTAAAGCTTCTTCCGCCGCGTCCACCAGCATGGCCGCGCACGCGGGAGTCGTTTGACGGGCACACTGGCCTGACCTTCGATCCTGACGGCGCAGCGGCCGCGGCGGCGAACATCACGCTTAACCTGCTCTTCGAGCCCACACGCGCGACGCGTTTGTATCAGCAGCATCTGCGCGACCCGCAGTTCCCTTCGGTCGAAGAGCTGATCGGGCAGACACTCTCCGCAACCTGGAAGGCGCCCCGTGCCACTGGTGCTGGAGCTGGGATTCAATCCGTTACGGAGGAGGCCGTTACGGAGCACCTGCTGCGTTTGGCTGCGGACGAGAAAGCCGCACCGGCGGTCCGGGCGATTGCCCGCTCAGAGGCGCTGGGGCTGCGGGACTGGCTCCGTTCCGTGCGCGAACCGAAGACGGAGGAAGCCGCAATCTACGCAGCGGCTGCCGCGCGAATCGACCAGTTCGAGCGTGATCCGGCGAAATTTACGCCTGCTCCACAGGAAGAAGCTCCACCCGGAATGCCAATTGGGGAGGAGGAGATGCAGTAGCGGGCAGGCAATAGCAGGCGAACTCCGCTACTGCTTCTTCAGCACCGCCGTATTCTGCTCGTCGTACGCGATCCTGCCCTGCATCTTTCGCAGCTCGGCGTACTGCTGCGGCTCCAGTTCCAGTTGCTTGGTGATGTACTCGCGTGCGTAATGCAGAATATTGCCATCGACCTTCACGGAGCTATGGTAGGTGGCAAAGGACGTCTCCAGGCTCACCGGGTCTGGCAGTTCATCGACGATATAGCCGGCTGGCAGGGTAATGTCGTAGTGATCGCGCCGGGTCATAATTGCGCCTAGATCAAGCGGGTAGGTGCGCTCTCGATCGTTGAGCGCGAGCGCATCGGAGCCCAGGATGCGCGGCCGGATCAGCAGCAGGTTTCCAGCGGTCTTTGCGTACCCGGGCACAGAGACGCTGTAATTAATGACGAAGTTCTTCTCGAGCTTGGTGGCGTTCTCAGCGGTTTCAGAGCTTAGCGCAAAGCTGGGCAGGTCGTGCACAAGGCGATGTTCCACGAACTCGCGCTGATCCTTCTCGCTCTGCTCCGCGAAGGTGCGCCTGGCACCGAGTGAGGCGCCACCAAACCGCTTTTCGGTCACCACGCCTTTGAGTGTGCCGTCCGGCAACAGTTCGAATTTAGCGGATCGCTCCATCAGATCGGCTTCCGGAGATAGCTTGGGCAGCAGAATGAGTTCGCTTGCCTCTCCCAGCGCCAGAATGCCGTAGCTCCCCTGTAACTCTGGCCGGATCTGTCCCAACGGGGTGTACCGGTCGGTGGGATCGAAGATGAGATAGCGCTTGCCTGCTTTCGTTGTCACCACGGACTGGAGCTTTGGATCATTCAAACTCTCTGGTAGCTCGATCGCGGAGATGGCGTGATTGCCCTCGGCCGAGGGCAAAGCGGGATCGACGAAGCCGCGATGCGTATCGACGAGCACCCATGTAGACTCTATTCCGGCTGCGCCGAGGAGGGCCTTCAGCAGCGTGACCTTGTCCTTGCAATCGCCGTATTGGTCGCGATAGATATCCTGCGCTGCATGCGGCTGCAAGCCGCCGATGCCAATCTCGATGCCTACGTAGCGGATGTTGCTCTGCATGTAGCCGGTGATGGCCTGCAGTTTGCCGGCGAAATTTTTGTCTCCAGCCGTGAGCCTCTGGGCTTCTGCCGTAATCTCTGGCGTAATGTTGGCACGCGGCAACGCCAGATTGCTATACCAGTCGCCGATCGCTGCCCACCGCCGGTCTCCCTTCGGGAGCTCGACATTGCTGTAATGCACGGCCATACGCCCGGCGAGCGTTTCAGCTTCGGGCGCCAGCGGCACATCCTCGGTATCGATGGCGGGAACTCTCTCGACCTCCCAGCGGAAGTGGTTCGGCGCTACCTCGGCCGGCGAAACCGGCGTGTGCTTCAGCCACGCGGCGTAGTACTTCCAGCCGGGCGGCAGATCCAGTTCAAAGACAGAGCGGTCGACCGGGAGATCCGACTGGAAGCGCCACACCTCTTCGGTCATGTAAGGACGGATGCTCTGGTCATACTCATAGCCGACGATCGCACCTGGGTCGGCGCCGGGAGCGCGCGCCACCTTCAGATGAAGATCGTCGTACAGAATGCCATATGAACTATTGCCCGTCTCGACAAAGTCGCTGTCTTTGAGCGTGTACTGGCGCCCATCCGGCCCGATACTCCAGGCATGGAGAGAGTGGAGTCTGCGGTCCTTGTCGATTGGCACAACAACAGTTGCGTAATACCGGCCCTGCTGCCGCAGTATTTTGATAACGAGGCGCTTGTGGAGAACAGCTGCCTTGCTGTCCGGCTGCACCGTGAGCACCTCTTCTTCGTACAGCACGGCAGCCCTGGTCGACGAGGGGTACTGCGGCACGGTTGCATGTGCCGCCTCCAGCATCCAGTTTGGTAAGTTGTCTCCGCCGTATGCAGCAGTAGCATGACCCCAAATGGCTGCCCACGCTACCGCGATCAATACCAGGCGGAGGGAGAGGCTGCGCATCACTGGCCTTGCCCCGAGTGTGCCGATTCCAGGATCGTCTGCTCCTGATCCTTGGTGCTGACTTTATCCATGAAGCCCTTCAGCTCCGGATATTCCTTGCTCTGGAAAAATACGTTTGCCAGAACCATGGTCCGGGTAAACGCGAGCTTGGTCCCATCTACCTTTATTGCTGTCTGATAGACCGCCATGGACGGATACTTAACGTCGGCTGGCGTGGGCGCGCTCTGGACCTTTTCGTTCTCCGGCAGCTCAAGTGTCACGGAGTCTTTGGAGGCGTAGGGGAAGTGGAGATCAACGAAGCTCTCCCGCTGCGCGTGGGCGAAGAGCGGCTTGCTATTCGCTTCAAAGAAAGATACCGGCAGGAAGACACGCTTCGCCGTTGCCGTACCCATCGACCCGCGCACATCCATTTGCGCAACCAAAACAGTTTCGTAGTTCGTGAGCCCGATAAAGTGGTTCATCTTGATCTCGACCCCGGGCGGAAGGTCTTTCCCCACCGCTTCCTCGAACTCCTTTTTAACTTGCGCCTCATCGCTTTCGAGCGCACGCTGGCGCCAGTAAAGCGCTGTGGCGCCCGTGTACACCATGGTGACGGTCCCTTGCACCTGGCCAGTGCCGTCCAGTTTTAGGTTGGCGACACGCTGCAGTTGCGTCTCCTTGTAGGAGATTCCAGGTGTCGCGATGATCGCGGTGCCACCGTCCACTTGCCGGATACCGCCTGCCCAGGTGTGCTTCCAGTGCAGGTTTCCGTAGTTGCAATAACGCTGACCGGGATCCAGAAAGATGTCTTTACCGTCCACCTGCACAATTGCAATGAGGTCGTTCAGCTGCTGACCGCTGAGGAAGGTTTTAATGAAGACGTCTTGGTCGCGATTAGTCACCGACATTGCGTAGGCCTTAAAGCCGGCCGCTCGCGCCAGAGCGATGAATACCAGCGTGAGCTCGTCGGAGTTTCCCCGCTTGAGCGCCCAAACGTCTTGTGCGGACTTGATGTGCTTCACGCCTTCTGCTTTGTTCTCTTCTCCGGTATGCTCGCGGGTGAAGCTGGTGTTCTCGAGCTTCATCACGCTCGCGTACAGCTTTTCCAGCCGCTGGGCCGATGTCGTTGCTCCACTCGTCAGCTCGCGCGCCGCGTCCTGGATCGAAGGCGCCTGCGCAGCAAACTTGTCCATATCCCGCGACCAGTACTTGCCGTAGGACTTCCAGAACTCATCCGCCGACCGGAAGGCCGTGTAATAGAAACGCACTCGATAGCTCAGACTCTGCATAGGCGGCAGATACTCTTCCGAGGGCTCCGGAGGTATGTCGCTCACATCCAGTTCGTATACGCCGCGGTTTTCTTTCACCTCCGCACCCTTGGGCAGCATGTGAGTGTAGGCAAGGGAGCTCGAAACATTTCCATGGTCGGTACTGGAAACGACTTCTTTGTCAGTCGGCACGAAACGGTAGTGCGCCTTATGCACTGGAATGGATTGCTGGATGATCCAATCCGGCGAGATGACTTCGTTGTCTTCATAGCGCAGCCGGTAGCGGTATTCCAGAATGCTTCCGGCACGTACATCCGGCAAGGAAAAGACCTTGGCGCGATAGGTGAAGTGACCCCGCTTTGCGATCAGCTTGTCGTACGGCTTGCCCTTGAAAGGGATCGCTGTTCCATCGCTCTCGACCGTTCTGCCCTCAATGTCTGTAATTGATGAGAAGACACCTTCATTCCCGATTTCGACATCGCCGTACCGCTTACCCTCGTCCTTTAGTATTTTGAGCCGAACATAAACGCTGTGCATGTGCAATTTGTCGTCCGTCACCTCTTCGCGGTAGAGATAGACGGCCTCCGCATCGGGCGAGCCAGAGTCGCTAGTCATTTTGAGCTCTTCAGGGGTAGGCTGCTGCCAGTTGGAAGAGGCCAACGCCGGGATGCTCACAATCGATAGGGCAAGAAATGACACAAGACGACAGACGCGGTTTCGCAAAGTCAACCTCGAAGGAAATGCTCGTTCAGCGGGGACTGAGAACTGCTGATTTGATGAAATGTCGCTGATTTATACGCTGTCCGACACCCGCAAAACAATCAAAAAAACGCCGCGGCGAGGCACCAACGTTACCTGTTACCTGCGTGCGGGTACTGCAGTTCGCGCCGCTGCCGAGGGACCGCTGCGGTTCTTCACACCCATTCCCGGCGCATGTACAGTCGTATGCGGAGCGTGGAAATGAAGGCCCATAAATGAAAGCACAGGGCAGATGGAGCAAAGTTGCGGCAACGGCAATTTTGGCGCTTTGTTCTCTAGCCGGAATGGCGCAAAGGTCGGCGGTGCAGGAGGGGACCTCTGGTGGAAGCACGCCGTTCTCTACGAGGTCTATCCGCGCAGCTTTCAGGATTCAAACGGCGATGGCGTCGGCGACATCAATGGCATTACCAGCCGGCTGGACTACCTGAAGAGCCTGGGCGTCGGCGCAATCTGGATCACGCCGATGTACCCCTCGCCCCAGGTCGACTTCGGGTATGACATCGCTGATTACGAGGCTATCGACCCACAGTATGGCACCCTGGCTGACCTCGACAACTTAGTGAAGCAAGCCAAGAGCCGTGGCATCCGCGTCATCATGGATCTGGTGCTGAACCACGCCTCGGATCAGAATCCGTGGTTTCTGGAGTCGCGCTCCTCGCGCACCAATCCCAAGCGCGACTGGTACGTCTGGCGTGATGGAAAAGGGCTGGATGCCGAGGGAAAGCAACAGCCGCCCAGCAACTGGCAGTCATGGTTCGGGCACTCGGCATGGACGCTCGATCCCAAGACAAATCAGTACTACTACCATTACTTCTATGTGCAGCAACCCGACCTGAACTGGCGCAATCCAGAGGTGCGCAAGGCCATGTATGCCGTGATGCGGTTCTGGCTGGATCGCGGCGTCTCTGGTTTCAGGATGGATGCGGTCTCGCGGCTCTTTGAAGATCCCGCGCTGCACGACGATCCCATCCTGCCCGGAAAGAACGTCTATGGTGATCCGAATATCGAACACCGGTACACGGACAACCTTACCGAGGTGCACGAGGTCTTGCGCGAGATGCGGCAACTGGTCGATTCGTATCCGGATCATCCCGTGCTCATCAGCGAAGCAGACGAGCCGAACATTGCTGAGCTGGCGAAGGTCTATGGCGCGCACAACGATGAAGTGCAGCTGCCCATGGACTTCCAGATCGCGGACGTGAACGAGCTCTCCGCACCCAAGTTTCGCAAACTCTTCGAAGAGGTGGAGAACAACCCTGCCGGGGGTTGGCCGGAATATTTCTTCAGCAATCACGACCAGCCGCGGCAATGGGACCGGTATGGCGATGGAAAGCATAACGATGCGATCGCCAAGTTGATGGCAGCGCTCGAGCTGACGCCCCGCGCGACGCCGCAGATGTACTACGGCGAAGAGATTGGCATGCGCACTACGGACCCGGTCCGGGTAGAGGACGTGAAGGATCCAATCGGCCGAACCGGCTGGCCGAAGGAGAAGGGTCGCGATGGCGAGCGGACGCCGATGCAGTGGAACGGAACACTGCCCGGCGCAGGCTTCACCTCGTCAAAGAAGCCGTGGTTGCCGGTACCACCGAGTGCCGCGACGTACAACGTGGCGAGCGAGAGTTTGGAGAAGGATTCCATTCTCAACTTCTACAAAAATCTGCTGGCGCTCCGCAGAAACGAGCCAGCGCTAGTACGCGGCAGCTACGTTTCAGTGAACCCAAATGACGAGCACGTCTTCTCCTTTGTGCGCAAGACGCTCGGCAACGGCCGTTCCGTGCTGGTCGCCCTGAACATGAGCGCGGAGCCGCAACACGTCTCCTATGACCTGACATCGCTTGGAATTCAAGGACGCACGGGACTGGTGCTGCTGGCAAGTGGCGTAGACAGCCAAGAAGTCCGGCTTAGAGAGGTTCAGCTCCCGCCTTACGGGGTGCTGATCCTGGGTGTACTGTAGCGCTGGTCCTGTGCCAGGTGCTCTAATTTGGAGCGGTGAAAGTCGACCTCCGGAGAACCGGGCTCCGCGCAAACCGGGCTGCCTGTGAGTGCTAACCTTGGGTGTTGACACCATCTATGCCTCACGACGCCACAGAGCCCCAAATCACAGAGCCGCAAACCGCTGCAGAGCAACTGAGTTCCGATCTGAGCGCGCGCTCTGGCTTGCCCTTCGAGACCGAAGCAGGCCTCGACCCGCACCGGGAGCCCTATGATGAGCCAATGAGCGGCGCAACCCGCTTTGTTCGCGCCTGTCTGCACCGGCCCGTAGATCGCACGCCGGTGTGGTTTCTGCGTCAGGCTGGCCGGTATATGCCCGAGTACCAGGCTGTCCGGCGGCACCACTCTTTGCTCGATATCTGCAAGCGGCCCGAACTCGCGGCCGAAGTGACCATCACGGCCGCGGAAAAACTGGATGTGGATGCCGCCATCATCTTTGCCGACCTGCTGCTGCCCTTTGAGCCCATGGGGCTCGATTTCGAGTTCGTGGCCGGGGAAGGTCCTGTGGTGCATCGTCCAGTTCGGAGCGCGGCAGATATCGATCGCCTACAGACCCATCGCGCCGCGGAGTTGGGCTACGTTGCGGAAGCGATCCGCAAAGTAGCGGCGCACTTCGAGAACCGCCTCGGCATCATCGGCTTCTGCGGCGCGCCGTTTACGCTCGCCAGCTACATGATCGAGGGCGGCGGCTCGCGCAATTGGATCGAAACTAAATCACTGATGTACCGCGACCCGGGCGCTTGGCAGCAGCTTCTTGCGAAGCTGGTAGAGGTCCTGGTCGCCTACTGCGCACAGCAGGTAGAGGCCGGCGCGGATGTGATTCAGATCTTCGATAGCTGGGTCGGTTCGCTCAGCGTCATCGATTATCGCGAGTTTGTGCTGCCTGTCACGACCGGGTTAGTACGCCGCGTTCAAGCGTTGGGCGTTCCGGTCATCTACTTTGGCGTGGATACGTCGAGCCTGCTGCCTGCGATGCGCGAGACCGGCGCCGATGTCTTCGGGCTGGACTGGCGCGTGCCGCTCGATGAAGGCTGGAGCGCGCTCGGCAGCAATTGCGCCGTTCAGGGCAACCTTGACCCGATCACGCTCTTTGCCGGGCCAACCCTGCTGCGCAAGCGCGTCCATACTGTGCTGGAACAAGCTGGCGGGCGCCCCGGGCACATCTTCAATCTGGGACACGGCATCGTTCCAGGCACGCCGGTGGAGAACGTGCAGCGCGTGGTGCAGTACGTCCGCGAGTTTGAGCCTGCAACGGGTGGCAACGCGCGTGAAAAGTAACGTCAAAACAGCCATCCTGCTGCTGGCGCATGGAACCCCCAGCACGCTCGACGAGATACCCGCATACCTGCGCAACGTGGTCAGTGGGCGTCCGATGCCCGACTCTGTCATTGAAGAAATTCGTCACCGGTACGGCCTGATCGGTCGCAGTCCCTTGACCGAGCTGACGCTCGAACAAGGAGAGTTGCTGCAGCGCGAACTGGGCTTGCCGGTATACGTGGGCATGCGCAACTGGAAGCCGTACATCGCTGACGTGGTGCGCGGGATGCGCGACGACGGCGTGACCGCAGCGGTGGCTATCTGCCTGGCGCCGCAGAACTCGCGCACCAGTGTGGGCCTGTACCGCAGGGCCGTGATGGCCGAGGCGGGCTCGGCCATCGAGATTGAATTCATCGCCGGCTGGGCAGAGCATCCACTGCTAGCGGACGCCTTTGCCGATCGCCTGGCCCTGAGTTGGCAGGCGCTCTGCAAAGAGACTGGGACGACGGTGCCGATCCTGTTTACCGCGCATAGCGTTCCCTGCCGCACCGTCCAGAGCGCTCCACCTGCAGCGGAGGGTGCCCCAGCGCAGCGCTCGGTGGCAGCACTCGATCCCGATCCCTATGCCGTGGAAGCGAAGCGCACAGCGGCACTGGTAGCGGAGCGCATGCGCGCGCGCAGTCTCGGAGAGAGCGACTGGTACTTCGCCTTTCAAAGTCAGGGCATGTCTGGCGGACCGTGGATCGGTCCGACTGTAGAGGACACATTGAAAGCATTGCGCGATGCGGGGCACACAACCGTGATGATTCAGCCGATTGGCTTCCTGTGCGACCATGTCGAAATCCTCTACGACATCGACATTGGCTTCCGCGAGTTTGCCGCCACAATCGGTCTGCGGATCGCCCGGCCGGCCTCTTTGAACGACTCACCGCTGCTCACGGCTGCTCTTGCTGACCTGGCGCGCGGTGGCCTCGGCAGGCTTTTTGAACGCACTGGGCCGGGATACCAAGGCGCAGTTGAACACACGAGCACAGTTGCACAGTGAGCGCCGGACGTAAGCGTATTGCGATCGTCGGCGGTGGCATAAGCGGATTGGCCGCTGCCTATGAACTCAACCGGCCGGAGCACAAAGAGCGCTGCGATGTGACCCTGTTTGAAACCTCCGCGCGCCTGGGCGGCATCGTGGAAACAGTGCGGCAGGATGGCTTTGTAGTCGAATGCGGCCCGGATTCCTGGGTTACGGAAAAGTCCTGGGCTCGCGAACTTGCCGAAGAACTCGGCTTGGCAAATGAGATCATCCCCTCCAACGATGCCGCTCGTCGCATCTACTTGGTGCAGGGCCGCGCACTCACCGCTATGCCAAATGCCATGCGCATGATGGTGCCCACCGAGTGGCATCCGCTACTGAGCTCCGACCTCTTCTCCTGGCAGGCAAAACTGGCCTATCTGCGCGAGCCGAAGCGCGCGGGAGAGTTGAAGGAGACGGCACTCGAGACACGCGGCAGCGAGAGCGACGAATCAGTGTCGGAGTTTGTGCGCCGGCATTTTGGCGACGAGGTCACGGAGAAAATCGCAGGACCACTTCTGGCGGGAGTCTTCGGTGGGGATATCCGTGAGCTGAGCGTCCGCTCGGTCATGGCGCCCTTCGTCAAGATGGAAGCGGAAGAGGGCAGCCTTATCACTGCGCTCGCAAAACGCAATTGCGCCAAAGACGGATCATCATCAGCCACCTTTACCACGCTCGCGAGCGGCCTCGGCACCCTTACCGACCGGATAGCGGGCACACTCCCGCCGAACTCTGTGCACATGGAGACTCCAGTGATAGCCATGCGCCATGAGGCGAAGCGTTGGCTTCTGAAGACCTCCCTCGGCGAGGGCTCCTTCGATCACGTGCTGATTGCGGCGTCCATCGATGCGACGCGTGCGCTCCTCGCATCGACAGCGCTGGAGCCTGCGGCAGCCGTTGCGGCCCTGCTCCCTAGCGCAGCATCGTCCGCCATTGTGGTCGCGTTTGGCTTCACCTCACCGGCATCGCACTCAGCCAAACTTCCGCGCGGCTTTGGCTTCCTGGTGCCAGTTGCGACACATGGTCCGGCCTCATCAGTGGAGCAACAATCACTGCTGGCCTGTACTTTCGTGGAACAGAAATTTGCGCACCGCGCGCCGGAAGACGGGGTACTGCTCCGCGCATTCTTTGGGGGAGCGACGGCGGAGTCCCTGCTCACCGCGCCAGACACACACATCATCGCGCTTGCTCATCGCCAACTTTCCGGGATACTTGGCCGTTTGCCGGAGCCCGCCGTCACTGTCGTCCGCCGGTGGCCGCATTCACTTCCGCAATATACGGTTGGCCATCGCAGTCGCATGCGGTCGCTGAGCGAACAGCTTGCGCAGCTTCCCGGATTGTCACTCATCGGCAATGCTTACCATGGCGTCGGGTTGCCTGACCTGGTGCGTGATAGTCGAGAAACGGCCCGGAATGCCCTCAAAAGTTAGCGGGTATAGGCGTTCTTTGCTCTGATGAAAAACCATGATGCAAAAGCTGCATTCAGTGTAGGTGAGGTCTGGCGGTAACTCTCTCACTGTGAAAGATTAATGACTGGCTGGTGCACTCGCAGCTAGTCATAGTTGGCGATACAAGCCGCCTCGAGAGAGATGAATATCCGATCTGAAAGCATGCAGCCTTTACAAAAGGTAGTTATCGTTGGAGCAGGCCCAGGCGGATTAGCTGCCGCCATTCTTCTCGCGCAGTCTGGTGTTGAGGTTACGATCGTCGAAAAACGCGACACCGTCGGCGGACGAACATCGACCATGGAGCGCCAGGGATTTAAGTTCGACATCGGCCCCACCTTCTTTCTATACCCACGTGTCTTGCGCGAGATCTTCGCTGTTGCCGGTAAAGATTTGGACGCAGAGATTCCTATGGCACGGCTCGATCCGCAGTACCGGCTGGTCTTCGGGTCTGGCGGCGAGTTGCTGGCTACCCCCGATATCGAGCGCATGGAGCGCGCTATCGCTGAGGTCTCGCCGGAAGATGCGACGCGCTTCCGTAGCTTCCTTTGTGACAACCGCAAAAAGCTCGAAAACTTTATTCCTTTTCTCGAACAGCCCTTTGAAAGCTGGCGTGATCTTGCCAAGTTGCGGATGCTTAAAATGCTTCCCCTTCTGCGCCCATGGCGATCGCTGGACTCTGACCTGCGCAGCTACTTCCATGATGAGCGCATACGCCTCGGATTCAGTTTTCAATCCAAGTATCTCGGCATGTCGCCGTTCACCTGTCCCAGTCTGTTCAGCATCCTTTCGTTCCTGGAATACGAGCACGGAGTCTTCCATCCCACGGGTGGATGTGGCGCGGTCACCAAGGCGATGGCGCGGGTGGCCCGAGAACTCGGTGTCAAAATTCTGCTGAATGAACCCGTCGAGCAGATGCTTTTCGAGGGCAGAAAAGCGGTGGGAGTGCGCACTGCAGAGCGCTCGCTGGCCGCAGATGCCGTCGTGGTAAACGCGGACTTCGCGCAGGCCATGGAGCAACTCGTGCCGGATGGGCTACGCCGCCGCTGGACCGACACCAAGATCAAGAACAAGAAGTTTTCCTGCTCGACCTTCATGATGTATCTCGGAATCGAAGGCCGGTACGATGACATCTCCCATCACACTATCTACCTTGCAGAGAACTATCAGAAGAACCTGCGCGATATCGAGCGCGATCATGTGCTCTCCGAAGACCCCTCGTTCTACGTACAGAACGCGTGTGTCACCGACCGCACGCTCGCGCCGAATGGGATGAGCACGTTGTACGTTCTGCTGCCAGTAACCCATCAGCATCCGAACGTCGACTGGAATACGCAACAGTCGTTGTTTCGTAAGACGGCATTGCAGCAGTTGGAAAAGATCGGCATCACCGGCGTCGAGAGACGAATCCGCTTTGAAAAGGTTTTGACACCCCAAAGCTGGCAGAGCGATTTTGCTCTACACCGGGGCGCCACCTTTAGCATGGCGCACAGCCTGGGACAGATGCTGCACATGCGGCCCCACAACCGCTTTGAGGACCTGGATGGCGTCTACCTCGTCGGTGGCGGCACGCATCCGGGCAGCGGACTGCCCGTCATCTTTGAGTCCTCGCGCATCACGGCTCGGCTGCTGCTGGAAGATTTTGGCATCGAGCCACAGTGGAGCACCGAGACGCCACTTGCAGAAGCGGTCTACGAGGCAGCCTCGTGAGCGGTGTAATGAGGAAAATTGGAGTGATCCCATGCTGCCGACGCTGACTGTACCTGTTGAGCAAGCAGCCTTCATCCAGTCCGCTGTTGGTTTGACGAGATCCGGATCACTACAAGAAATGCGCTCTGCGCAGGTGAACTGGTCACTGGTGCCGGTCCGGGAGCGACTGCGAATCCTGAAGCGGATGCGGCATAGCATCGCAGGAGATCCGGTGCGTCTGGCACGCAGCATTCCATGCGAGCGTGCGGGCAGTCTGCATCGCAATCTCGCTGATTCCCTTGTCGCCGAAGTTCTGCCTCTGCTGGAGGCCTGTCGCTTCCTGGAGCGCGAAGCTCCGCGCGCGCTTGCGCCGGAACGGCTGAGTGATGAGGGCCAGCCGTTCTGGCTATGCCACGTCACAGCAGAGATCCATCACGAGCCACTTGGTGTTGTTCTCATCATTGGCCCCGCTAACTACCCGCTCTTCATTCCGGGCGTGCAGACAATTCAGGCGCTCGCTGCAGGCAACGCCGTGCTCTGGAAACCAGCACCTGGCTGCGAGGCTGTCGCAGAAGCTGTGCGCGACCTGCTCGTCAAAGCCGGCCTTAATCCTTTGCTTCTTACCATTCTTGATTCAACTCCGGCGGCGGCTGAAGCAGCCATCGCTAGCGGCGTCGATAAGGTCTTCCTCACCGGGCATGAGGAGACCGGAAGAGCCGTCATGCACCTGCTGGCCGAGACGCTTACCCCTTCTGTCATGGAGCTGTCGGGGTGCGATGCTGCCTTCGTTCTGCCCGGCGCCGATCTCGATCGCGTCGTCGACGCACTCGCCTTTGGCATGCGTCTGAATGGCTCGGCCACATGCATGGCCCCACGGCGTCTATTTGTCACGTCTACAGTCGCGAATTCCCTGATCCCAAAATTGGCAGAACGCTTTCAGCAACTCGAAGCGGTGCCGATCCCGTGGCAAACACGCGCTCTGCTTACCGAGTTGCTAGAAGAAGCAAAGACTGGTGGCGCTTCAATCCTGCCCGCTGCGGTCCCGCAATCAGCATCGACCATGCAGCCAACTCTTGTGATCGGAGCGACTGCGGAGATGCGGCTCGCGCAGACAGACCTCTTCGCTCCTGTGGTCTCCGTCATCTCTACAGAGGACGAAGAAGCAGCACTGGCAGCACACCGCCTCTGTCCTTACGCGCTCACGGCTGGAATTTTCGGCCCAGAGGGAGCAGCAAAAGCAATGGCCTCGTGCATCCGTGCTGGCACGGTGCTGATCAACGACCTGATCGTCTCCACCGCTGATCCGCGCGTCCCCTTTGGTGGACGTGGTCGAAGCGGATTTGGCGTAACGCGTGGACGCGCGGGCTTGCTCGAGATGACGGCGATCAAAACAATCGTGACGCAGCGTAGTCGCAGCCGCCGCGCATACGCAGCGACCGGAGCGCAGCACGAGGGTTTCTTCGCTTCCTATATGGGAGCCGCACACGGCCAGAGCTGGCGGCAGCGGTTGGAGAGTCTACACGCGCTCGTGCGCGCGGGCAGCAAACTGAAGTAGTCTCCGCGGCTGCCGAACTATGCTGCCATCAAAGCTGCGAGACGGGCCAGCGAATTAATGCATCACTATTAAAGGGGGAGCATCATGCGTATCGCCGTAATCGGTTCCGGCCTGGGTGGCCTGTCCGCAGCCTGCACACTTGCGGCGCGCGGCTACCAGGTTGAGGTCTTCGAGAAAAATCCCTGGCTGGGTGGCAAAGCGGCCATCCTTCAAGAGGGCGGCTTTCGTTTCGACATGGGACCCACCATCCTGATCATGCCCTCCGTACTTAACCGCATCTTCTGCGAGGCGGGACGCAAGATGTCCGACTACCTCGACATGGTCAGGCTCGATCCACAATGGCGCTGCTTCTTCGAAGACGGTACCGTGCTCGACCTAAAGCACAGTGTGCGCGAGATGGCCGATTCACTGAACGTGCAGGAGCCCGGCCTAGGCGACCGCTACGTCGAGTTCATGCAAATGTCCGAGAACCTGCACGGCATCTCGGATCGGTTCTTCTTCTGGCGTTCCATCGGCTCCATGCGCGACACCTTTGACTTCGGCGGCAGCATGAAGCTGTCCGTGCTTAAGGACGTTATGCGCATGCGGCTTGGTCAGACTGTTGGGGGCACGATTCGCAGCTTCATCAAAGACCCAAACGTCGGCCAGATGTTGGATCACCTTGTGCAATACGTGGGCTCATCACCGGATGCCTCTCCTGCCATCCTGTGCTCCATCGGCCACATGCAGTCCGAGGAGGGTATCTGGTATCCGATGGGCGGCACGCGCTCCGTTCCGGAGGCTTTAGTCAAGCTCGGCGCCGAGCTAGGCGTGCGCTTCCACACCTCTACTGAGATCGAGCGCATCCACGTGCAGAACGGCGCAGTCCAGGGGCTTACGACGACCTCCGGAAAAGTCTTCGACTTCGACGCAATCGTCTCGAATGAAGATGCTGTGCGCACTCACCGCGAACTGATCGGCGGCACGCACGCCGAGAGCTTCGACAAGCGCCGCGAATACGAGCCGGCCTGCTCCGGCGTCGTCCTCTATCTCGGGCTGAGCAAGCGCTACGACCACCTCGCTCACCATGATTTTGTTTTCTCGCGCGACCCGCACGAAGAGTTCCATCATATCTACGATCTCGGCGAGCCAGCTCCGGACCCAACCTGCTACCTAGCCTCGACCTCCGGCACTGAACCTGCCACAGCACCCCCAGGCGGCGATGCGCTGTATGTCCTGGTTCACACTCCCTATCTTCGCCCCAAGCACGACTGGACCAAGCTCTTCCCCCACTACCGCCAGGTCATTCTGGACAAACTCAAGCGCACGGCTGGTTTGACTGACATTGAAGATCGCATCATTTTCGAACGGGCGTTGACGCCGGTTGATATCCACAATCGCTACAAGGTCCTCAATGGCGCGATCTACGGCATCTCGAGCCATGGTCGCTTCAACGGCGCCTTCAAGCCGGCGAATGCTAGCACGGAGATCCAAGGCCTCTATTTAGCCGGAGGCGCGGCGCATCCGGGCCCAGGCATGCCGATGGTGCTGATGAGCGGCTGGATCGCCGCCGATGCGTTGGATCAGCAACACCGCGGTGCTGCTACAGCGAGCACTGCACGCGAGCAGGCAGAGGCGCTGCTGGCGCACGCTGGATGAGATCGCATAATCGAGGAAGCGCACGTGTGGCGGGTGGAGAACTTCTCCGGCCATCCCGGCGCCTGCTCGCATCCTTTGGCCGCTACCTGCAGTGGTACATCCCGAGAAATTTCCATGCACTTCGCATTGCTCATCCGGAACGCTTTCCACGTAACAGTGACAGGATTATCGTCTGCCTGAATCATGCCTCCTGGTGGGACCCGGTGATCTCTATCGTGCTCTCGCGCTTTCTGCTGCCCTGCGCTGACCACTACGCCCCCATGGAGTCCAGCGCGCTCGGCCATTATGGCTTTATGCGGCGACTGGGTCTCTTCCCGGTCGATAACCAGTCTTCCCGTGCCGCGGCCCATTTTCTGCGAGCAAGCCGCAAGATTTTAGACACACCAGCCTCTCTCCTGTGGGTCACGCCGGAAGGCAACTTCACCGATGTGCGCCGGCGTCCCTTGACGTGGAAGCCTGGCCTCGCTGCACTCATCCACCGCGCCGGCTCCTGCACGGTGGTGCCGCTTGCGCTCGAGTACACCTTCTGGGATGAGCGGCTGCCCGAGGCGCTGGCACTGATCGGTGATCCTCTCCACGTCGAGAATGGTGCATCGCGCTCTTCGGACGAATGGCACACCGCCCTGATCCGCACCATGACGGCAGCACAGGATGAGCTGGCAGAGCTTGCAATGACCCGCGAAGGCCACCACTTCGCGACTGTTTTGAGCGGAGGCGCCGGTGTGGGAGCGATGTACGACAGCTGGAAACGGCTGCAAGCGCGCCTCACGGGCAAGCCGTACGCGCGGGAACATGGGAGCTTGCCCCACGCATGAGTTTCCCATTGCTCGTCCACATCGCTTTCTGGTGCGCAGTGATTCCAGCCATTCTGTTTTTCTGGAACCTGCTGCTGTATCGCGAACCGCCCGCGTCCGCAGCGGTGTTGCCCCGGGTCTCTGTTCTGATCCCGGCACGCAACGAGGAGGCGAACATTGCAGCCGCAGTCCAGAGCATTCTGACCACGCGCGGCGTTTCGTTCGAAGTCGTTGTGCTCGACGACGGATCCACGGACCATACAGCCGAGATCGTCCGCGGCTTCGTGCTGGAGGATGCGCGCGTGTGCTGCGAGAGTGGTCCGTCGCTCCCCACCGGATGGGCGGGCAAGGCGCATGCTGCCCATGTGCTCTCTCGCTTGGCAAGGTATGACATTCTCTGCTTTCTGGATGCGGACGTTCGTCTGGCGCCCGACGCCCTCGCTCGCATGCTCACCTTCATGCATCGCTCGGGAGCAGCCCTGGTAAGCGGCTTCCCGCAGGAGGAGACCGGTACCACGCTGGAATGGCTGCTGCTACCGCTTATTCATTTTCTGCTTCTAAGTTATTTGCCAATCTTCGGCATGCGACGCTTTATCTCTCCGGGTTTCGGAGCCGGATGCGGGCAGTTCCTGATGATGCGCCGCGATGCTTACGAAAACACCGGCGGATACGCGAGCATCCGCACCACCATGCATGACGGCATTATGATGGCCAAGCTCTTCCGCAAGCACGGCTTCCACACTGACATCGCTGACCTGACGCAGCTCGCACAATGCCGCATGTATCGCACGGCAGGTGAGGTCTGGTACGGCTTGGTTAAAAACGCGACAGAAGGCCTGGCCGCGCCAGCGCGCATCCTCCCCTTTACGGCCCTGCTGCTACTCGGGCAGGTGCTTCCCTGGGTCCTTTTGCTTGCGATTCTCGTCGATCCAGGCCTCCGCACGCGCGCGCTGGATCGTCAACTGATCGTTGCTCTCGTCGCCTCCGCGTTGCCACGCGTCTTTTCCGTCTGGCGCTTTCGTCAAAGGAGTATCGGCGCGGCGCTGCATCCTGTTGGAGTTGTCGTGCTGCTCATTCTCCAGTGGTATGCGCTTGCGCGCAAGCTGCTGGGCCTTAAAGTCACGTGGAAGGAGCGAGCCTTCGATGTTGGTTAAGCCTCATACTTTGGTCCGCATCGTCGGCACCGGCCTGCTCGCCTTGCTCCCACTCAGCGCCGCGGCTCTGGCAGACTCTGGAGACTATACACAGCGCTTCAGGAGCGCCCGCACCGACTACTTCCGCGGGCTGGAGGGCGAACGCGAAGCCGAGACGCGCGCCGTGGACCAGTTTGGCGCACTTGAGAATGAACATCCGAGTGACGCCGTGATCATGGCCTATGCGGGCAGTCTCGAGTTGCTCGAGGCCGCGCACACCTGGGCTGTCTGGAACAAGCACAAACTCGCGACGGATGGTTTGGGCAAGCTCGACCGCGCCGCCCAGCTTGAGCCGGCAAATCTTGAAGTCCGCTTCATCCATGCGGCCACCACCTGGCACCTGCCGTTCTTCTACCACCGCAAGGCCCAGGCCGAAAGCGACTTCGCCTACATCGCGCCCCGGGCGGAAGCAGCCGCCGCGCAGGGCAAGCTGCCATCTCAACTTGCGGCCGCCGCGCTGGACTACTACGGCCAGATCCTGGCAGACCGCAGCGATACGAGCGGAGCACGCAATGCATTCGAAGCCGCCGTACGCGTGGATCTCTCCAGTCCCGGCGGACGCGATGCCTCCCGGCGTCTGCAAAGCGCGGATTGAGAGCCGCGAGACTCATTCAGCTGATTATTGTGTAGGCTTGCGAGAACAGGAGATCCCGCTCTTGATCCGACTCTGCCGTGCCTTCTGGCTGTTCATTCTCATGCTGCCTACCATGCTCGCTCACGCGCAAACCACTCCAGCTCGCACCGTAGTCCTCGATGTCGATGCATCGACCGTCGTTCGCAAGCTTATCTCGGCGCGCGAGCGCATCCCAGTGCAGCCTGGCGCGTTGACGCTGGTCTATCCCAAGTGGATCCCCGGCAACCACGGTCCGACCGGGCCGATTACGGATGTAGTCAGCATGCGCTTTCTCGCCGACGGCAAACCGCTCGCCTGGCAGCGCGATGGCGTGGATATGTATGCCTTTCACCTCACCGTGCCGGCGGGTGTGAGGGAGATTGAAGCCGACTTTTCATCGCTCGGTGAGTTCTCTCAAGGCAACGATTTTGGGATCGGCAACACCTCGACTCCTGTTCAGGGTGATATGAATTGGGACCAGATCGTTCTCTATCCCTCGGGCTTTAAGAGCGATGACATCGAGGTAAAGGCCTCCATCACCGTGCCCAGCGGCTGGAGCGTCGCGACTGCCCTGCCAGCGCCCGTTCGCGAGGGCAATCGTATTCGCTTCAACACTGTTTCGCTGACGACGCTTGTGGATTCACCAGTCATGATGGGCTCTATCTTCAAGCAGTTCGATCTGACACCACCGGGCGAACAGCGCAAGCACACCCTCGACATCTTCGGCGAGACGCAGGGTGATCTGGCGCTCGGCGACGACCGTATCGCGGGCTATCGCAATCTTGTCGCCGAAACCGGAGTGCTCTTCGGAGCACGTCACTATCACAATTACAATTTTCTCGTCGAAGCGCATGGCGACGCGAATAACGGCCTGGAGCATCACCAGTCCAGCGACAATCAGGTGCCGGAGCTCGGCATGATATCCCCGTCGTTCCGGGCGGAGAGCGGCTACCTGCTTGCGCATGAGATGACGCACTCCTGGAACGGCAAATACCGCCGCCCTGCCGGACTTGCGACCGCCAACTATCAGGAGCCGATGGTCGGCGATCTGCTCTGGGTCTACGAAGGACTGACGAGCTACTTCGGTGAGATCCTGACAACGCGCGCCGGGCTAGACTCCGCGGATGACCTGCGCGACCGTCTGGCCAATAACCAAGCCGTGCTTGATTACCGCACCGGCCGCGACTGGCGTCCACTGGGGGACACCGCGACTGCAGCGCAACTGCTCTATCTCGCCTCGCCGCACTGGGAGGGCCTGCGCCGCACCACCGATTACTACATCGAAGGGCCGCTGCTCTGGCTCGAAGTGGACAGCACTTTGCGCCGGGAGAGCCACGGCAAGCGCAGCATCGATGATTTTGCTCGCGCCTTCTTTGGGCCGCCGGACCTCGATACACTAGTCGAACCACGGCCACTGCCGTACACCTTCGACGACCTAGTGAAAGCACTCAATGCGGTCGTCCCGTACGACTGGGCGACGCTGCTGCGCACGCGTCTGGACGCTCTGCGTCCCGCGCCGCCTGCCCCTGGGTTGGAGGCTGCAGGCTGGCATGTTGTCTACACCGATGAGGCTAGCCAGGGCACCAAGGATGCCGAGGCAAACACCGGCGCCACCGATCTGCGCTATTCGTTGGGATTGCTGATCGATCCCGACGGCAAGATCATCGACGTACTGCCAGATTCGCCTGCAGGGCGCGCCGGGCTTGCTCCTGAATGGGATATCGCCGCCGTCAACAAGCGCGTGTACTCGGCGGATGGTTTGCGAGAGGCGATCGTCGCCGCAAAGACGACACAGCAGCCGCTCACCCTAATGGTCCTGCGCAACGGCTACTACGCTGATTTAAAAGTCGATTATCGCGACGGTTTGCGCTATCCGCACCTCGTGCGCATCCCCGGCAAACCTGATCTCTTGAAGGAGATCTCCAAGCCGCGGAGAAAGCAATAGCACGAACTAATTTGCAGCTCCTAAGCTCGCGACGGATGGCTGCCAAAGCTCGACTCTGTTGCCTCTAGCTCCCTTTCTCCAGAAGATCGCTCAGCGTCTCTTTGTACTTTCGCTTGCGCGTAGTCTCCCGCGGCTCGCTCACGATCACCTTCTCCGGCTTAGGTTGGCCGACGCGTTCGCGCGCGTTGGCCTTCACCGCTTTTGTGATCGAAAACCTGCCGGGTCGCCTTTTCTTAGCCATACATCAGCTCCATCGCACGAGTTTTGTACCCGCAGGACGAGTATGGAATACTTTTAAGGAAGAGTGAAGAAAAGCTCTGGGAGGAAGGCGGTTCACGATGGAAGAGCGCGATTTCTTCGACGAGAAGGCAGAGCAACGGAATCACACCCTCACGTGTCCACACTGCGGCAAGGCGGATGAGTACCAGGTTGGCTGGCTGGTACGGCGCAAAAAGGCGGCAGTGCCACGGAATGCCGACGAACGGGACCGCGCCCGCTTTGCCAAGGCGCAGTCATACATGGTCCGGCGTGACGATATGGTCGGATGCAAAAACGTGCGCTGCCGCAAACGCTTCGACGTCTCCGGTATCCAGACCGTAGCATTCATCTAACGCACTTTCCGTTATACTGTCGCTTGCGTGCTGCGGGCCGGCGACCTCGGTGAAGCAACACTGCGAGTTTAGAGGAGACCCAGATTCCATGGCCAATACCAGCATTCCAGCTGCAGAACAAAATCTAAGCCCAAAGGAAGTGGAACGGCTGGATATGCGCCGCCGCCAAGGCACCATGCTTTTGACGATAGCGGGCATGTTCTCCTTTATCGCGGTTCTGCTCACCTGCTGGGTCGGGCAGGATCTGCAGTACTCTCCTGGCCTCTCCCGTCCGATGACCTACTACTTCCTCATTGCCTGCGGTATCGTCACGGTTACCGGCGCGATCGGGCTCTACCTGCGCCGCGGCCAGCCAGAGATCCAGTAAGCTTTTTAGCGTATCGATGAGAACGCGTCCTGATCCAGGGCGCGTTTTCCGTTACAGCTTTACCTGCCACTCACGTCGCCGATCGTCAACCAGCCCAGCTTTATACTTGGTAGTTGATCTACTTGCCGCTTCATCCCGCGCACACCGCACCACAGCATCCGCACTACAGAGGAGCCGCTCATGTCCGTCCGCAGAGAAAAAGATTCGTTAGGGTTTGTCGAGGTGCCAGAGCGCGCCTACTACGGTGCGCAGACCGCACGCGCGGTCGAAAATTATCCCATCTCCGGCATGCGCGCCCATCCGCTGCTCATCCGCGCTCTAGGCATGGTGAAACGAGCAGCCGCCGAGGCGAATAAGGAACTGGGCCTGGTGGAGGACCGCCGCGCGGATGCCATCGCACAAGCCGCGCAAGAGGTCATTGACGGCAAGTGGGATCGCGAGTTCATGGTGGATGTCTTCCAGGCCGGCGCAGGCGTCTCGTTTCACATGAACACCAATGAGGTGATCGCGAACCGCGCCAACGAGGTACTCGGCGGCAAGCTGGGCGAGTACGCGGAGGTGCACCCGAACGACCACGTCAACTACGGTCAGTCCACTAATGACGTCTTCCCCACTGGCATGCGCATCGCCACACTGCTGGTGCTGGAGACGCTCTACCCCGTGCTCGACGCGCTATCCGCGACCTTCCGGGAAAAGGCGGCGGAATTCGACGGCATCATGAAATCCGGCCGCACCCACATGCAGGACGCGGTACCCATCCGGCTCGGCCAAGAGTTTGCCGCCTACGCTCTCGCTATTGAGAAGGCAAAGAAGTTTATCGTGCTGGCGAGCGATTCTCTGCGCGAGCTCGGTCTTGGCGGCAGTGCCGTTGGCACCGGCATCAACACTCATCCCGACTATCGGGTGAAGGCCGTCGCCCACTTGGCAAAGCTCTCCGGTCAGCGGCTCGAACCGGCAGCCGACATGCGCTGGGCGATGCAATCGAACGCCTGCATGGCCGACGTGAGCGCCGCATTGCGTGGGCTGGCCCTCGAGGTCATCCGTATCTCAAACGATATTCGCCTTCTCTCCTCCGGCCCCAACACGGGCTTTGCGGAGATCTACCTGCCCAGCCTGCAGCCCGGTTCCTCCATCATGCCGGGGAAGATCAATCCGGTGATGCCGGAGCTTGCCGCGATGGTGTGCTTTCAGATCATCGGCAACGACACAGCTGTCGCCTACGCCGTCCAGGCTGGCCAGTTAGAACTAAACGTGATGATGCCAACCATGGCCTACAATGTGCTCCAGAGCACGACCATCCTGGCCAACATGCTGCGGCAGTTCAACGACCGCTGCGTCGCCGGCATCACAGCAAATGCGGAGCGCTGCAACTTCTACGCGCAAAGCACAGTCTCGCTCGCCACCGCGCTGAATCCCTACATCGGCTATGCGAAGGCAGCAGAGATCGTGAAGGAGTCCGTCGCGACCGGCGAATCCATTATCAAGATCGCGCGTTCGCAGAACCTGCTGAGCGAAGAAGAGATCGGCGAAATCCTCGATCCAGTGCGCATGACCGAACCGCAGTACCCGCTCGACTCAGCCAAGGAGCGCGACACGCGAGTGAAGGCCTGAAGCGAACGAGCAGATCAGTCCAAGTCTTTTGCAATCTCAGGGAGGTCCAGCACGATGGGAGAGCCCTCCACGATGAACTGGTTCGTCTTCACCCAGTCGCGCTGGTTTGCACCGTCGCATCGATAGCCCTGCTGCACGATAAGGTCGACGATCCACACATTTTTGACGCCCAGGCCGGCGTAGTCTTCGATCTTCTGCTCGACGCGTCCAAAGCGGTCCTCCGGCGACAGTATCTCGATACAGGCAATCGGCGGATGCGTGATGATCTGTTCGTCTGGCGCATCGCGGCGAACGATGGTGATGTCCGGAACGCGATAGCGGTCGGATGCGATCCGCACGCGCAACTCAACGTAGACTCGAATCCCCCACTCCGCCCGGTGCGCCCTCAAAACAGCAGCGATCGCTGTCTGCCAAGCGGAGTGTTCTTTCTCGCCCATGTTCCGCTCCTGCGCCTCCCCGTCCACGTAGTCACGATCCGGCTCATAGACCTCGTGGAGGTACTCCGCAACCGAAACACCCGCGATTGTGTCCATTCAACCCACCTCCGCTGCTCTTACGCTAGCATGGCATCTTGCCGGATGTCCGTCCCTATGCCTGACCGCCTGCGCCTAGACCAGTTTTCCTGATACTGTGATTGCGCGAAGATCACATTCTATGCAGCCTTTCCTCGAAGAAAGGCTGCGCCAGCTTCAACCCTCCGGCTGCATTTACAGGAAAACTGGTTTAATGCCGCCCAAAGCGGTAGTTCATTCCCGCGGTAAACCCGAGGTTGTGCTGCGTATCCCCACCAAACCTGGTGAGGTAATACGTCGGCGTAATCCTCACCGCTAGGCCTGGCCCCAGGTTGTAATCCACTGACACGCCAGCAGCGGCGGAGAAGCTCCACTCGCTGGGGTAGAGCCCGAGCAGAGTTCCGGGAAAGCCCTCCGAGTCGCCCTGGAAGAGGGTGCGGCTCCCGCCGGCCAGCACCTGACCGCTCACGCCCCAGGTCTTGCCCTCGACGAACCGGTACTGCGGACCAGCCATCACGGAATAGTTGCTGATGAAGGGCTTGAAAAAGGTGAAACCGTTGTTGCCCGGGTTGTTGCCGGTATACGCAGTGCCGTAGTAGCCGCGGAAGTCTCCGGTGATCCCCAGCTTCGGCCGGATGTACTCAGTAATGCCCGCATTCCAGCCATACTCTGTCACGTGCTGGAGGGAGTGGCCGGGACGCATCCGCAGGTATGCGTAGCCGAAGTAGACATCGAACTTGTGGCTATAGGTGTCTTGGATAACCGCCTGCACGCGCTGCTGCCGCCGTGCCTGCACGCGGCCCTGCGCCTCGCGCGCCAGGCGCACGCGCTCTTGCTCGTTCGGGTAGTTCGGAGTCTGAGAGGAGGAATTCGGGGGAGCCGCATCGGGCTGCTGCGGCTGGTCTGGCTGTGCCGCGGGAGCCTGCTGAGGAGCGGCGGGTGCATCCTGCGCGTGCAGTGTCAACGCTGCACCTAGGAACGAAAGTGTCAAAAGTGGGTACGCAAGGTACCCGAGAGAGTTGCTACGCTGCATGAATCTTGATGCCTCCACTGCGACTTGACCCATTTCAGGGTGACTGTGCTCCGCGATAAGAGCTCCGGCACTTACCCTGACGTGTGTCTCACCCCAGGCAAAGTGTTGTGAAATCGCCTACTCTCTAGTATTAAAGCATTCGGGGCGTTCTTTCGGGCTTGCGGCGGCCGCAACCCGTGCGTTTGCTGACCGTTTTCGTTTTGCCAATTCTGGTCTGTTTTGCAAATTCTGTTCGTGGGAGCACACATGAGGGGTTTTTTGCTGGGTCTGGTGCTGGGCTTGCTCGCTATTCCGGTTGCCATCTTGTTTTATTTTCGTTTCGGTGCCCCTCCGGTAGCGGTGGCGGACAAGCCCTTCCCTTTTGAGAATCGGATCGTCGACGTTCCGCTCAACGCCCGCATCGACAAGGAGGCACCCAAGCACTCCCCGATCGAGGCCAGTGCCACCAACCTCGAACTCGGGGCGCAGGTCTACACTGCCCAGTGCGCGGGCTGTCACGGCCTATATGGACAGAACTCTCCGTTCGGCAAGACCATGTTTCCCATGGCGCCGCAGCTGTGGGCGCCGCACGGCAATGGAGTGGTCGGCGTCAGCGATGATCCGGTGGGCGAGACTTACTGGAAGGTGGCCAACGGCATCCGCCTGAGCGGTATGCCGTCGTTCCGCAGCTCGCTAAGCGAGACGCAGATGTGGCAGGTCTCCGTGCTGTTGGCCAACGCGAACAAGCCACTGCCCGGCAATGTGCTGGACTCCCTAAAGCCCCACTAAAGTTCAGGACCGGCGGCATCACTCGCGTCCGGGAACAGAGCCTCCCTATTTAAGCGCGTACGTCAGCCCGGCTGTGAACAGAAAACTATTCTTCTTGAAGCCCAATGGCGGATCGTTTAAGAAGTTGTCCTGGCTGCCGAGCGTGAAGCTGAGCCGCTTATAGACCGGAAAGACCAGATTCGCGGTACCCAGAGCCGAATAAGCACTAGGCACATTGAACGCGGGTGAGATGGTTCCTGTTTCATTGAACAGGAGTCCAAGCGGCAGCTTGCGCGAGTAGATCTCAGTGAAGTTTGCGCCAATGAGGTTGACGGTCGGCGTTCCGTTTGGGCTGTTTTCACCGTTGTAGAACTGCTGCTGCTGGTAGTGGAGGTCCGCCTTCAGATCCAGCTCCTGTTTTGGCTGCTTGAAGACAGTGAAGCCAAAGCCGCCGCCGTAGGTCTGCTGCAGTCGCAGGCCGGAACCGATGTTGTGATCGGCACTGGCATCGACGAGGTAATAAAGACGCGGCGTAATGTATTCATCGCGTTCCAGATCGCCGTGCAGGATATTCGTCTTGGCGCTGGAGGCGGTTTGAATCACCCGGCCGCCGACTTGGATCAGCGGTTGCGTGACCAACCCATACGCTGCCGCTAAGTTGAGAGAGGTCTTGTTGCGCGGGTTGAGCCAATCGACAGTAGGGATGGCGCGCACGAAGTTGACTGCCCCGGTCAGAGTCTCGCTTCTCTGGGTCGATTCCACGAGGGTTGCCCCAAGCGTCACCGCGCCATTCCATCCATAAGTGAAGGGTGGATTGCGGACGACCTCAGTCTGAAAGGTTTTCTCGTCGATGACGTACTGCGCCTGCGCCACTGGGATCGGCGCAGGCGCAGCTCCTGAGAGGGCAGAGGAAGAGACAGAAAGCTGTCCATCGGCAACGGCCAGCGCACCTTGCGCTATGCTGGGATTCGGCTTTCCGGCTAGTACCTTCTGGTCCTGGCGGACGACGGCGAACTGATTGCCCGAGCGCAGCGTTTTGATCTTGTCCCAGCTCACATTGATGTCGCCAGCGATGTCGCTATGGAAGGTGACCGTGCCGGATTTCTCGCGCAGCAGCTTACCGGAGAGCTGATCGCCATTCGTAAAGACGATGACATCGGGCGCGGACGCCGCACTCTGCGGGGGCGCGGCTGCGTCCGCACTCTGACCGTACAAACCACTAGGGCCAGAGACAATTGCAAGTGCGGAACAGAGCAGTAAACAGCGGCCAAACCGGCGCGCAGGAGCAAAGGTTAGTCGGAGCATAGTGAGCGTGGAACTCCCTTCTGGAGATTGGGGGGAAGCGTACATAAGGCGCATCTGTTTCTGTCGCTCGTCCAGTTGGGGTAAACGGGGCGCTGCGCCTTGCTTAGGAAGGTAACATGGAGGAATGGTTCTCACGATAAAGGCTGCGGCCGACTCCCTTGCGAGCACCGATCTTATCGGCTTAGGGATGGAGGCAGACGCAGCAAGACGCCGTATGCACCCGGAGTCTGTCGTCACCTACACACTCGATCTCTCTCAGCCCAGCGTAGCGAACGGCAATGCAACGAAGGGCGGCACTGATGTGCTGTTGGCAGAGCTTCTACCGCACACTGGCACGGCATCACTCCCAGAGCTGGAAGCAACTCTCCGCTCGCTCGCGGAACGCGGCTCACGCGTAGCGGTACACGGGCTCTCCGCCGAGACGGCACTCTCGCTTGCTGCGGAGGTCAGAGTTCCCATCCGCGAGGTGCTCGAGCGCCTGCAGGCAGTGGGCCTACGGTCGCTCAACGCTGATGGGGCTCTGCTGCTAAACGACGGCCTCCGGCAAAGGGCTTTCTCCAAAGAGAGCAAGCCAGGAACGAGCACGGCCGCGGACTGGCTTAGCGTACATCGCATCGCTCATCTGCTTGGTTTGCGTACTTTGGCCGCGATGGTCATCGGCGCTGGGGAGCAGGAGGCCGATCGCATCGCGCACCTTACCGCTTTACGCGACTTGCAAAGCGAGACCGGCGGTTTTGTCGCTTTTGCTCTTTCTGTACACCACTCTCCGGATGCTGCGCAGCGCCGCGAAGAAGAGGCGACGGCAGTCGACTACCTGAAAACACTTGCAGTGGCCCGCATGTTTTTGGAGGAGATTCCACATATCAGCGCAGATTGGCTTGCGCAGGGCCCTAAGATCCTGGAGCTTGCACTACGTTTCGGAGCAGACGATGCAGGAACGATTCCGTCAGCTCAGATCAACACTCGGGAGCCCAGTCATCACGGCGGCGAATCGGAGTTGCGCCGCATCATCCGCGATGCGGGCTTCCGCCCCGTCGCGCGCGACTTCCTCTTCAGCAATAGCAGGTTACACTGATCACCTGCGTGGCTCACGTACAATCGATTTGAGAACACCTTAATGCGGAGAAAACAGCTGCTCGCTCGTACCCCTACTCTGGAGCTCGCGTTTTGATGTTACTCACGCCGGCTTCTCTGGTGCGTGAGGCCGCTCTCCTTCTCTTCTCACAGCGGGGGTTTGGGCACTACTTCCGCACTCACTATGCCGACCGCACCTTCGAACATCTCTATCAGTGGAATGGGTTCGACACCGCACTGCTGATTCCCTACTTCGTCGTGCTGATCATTCTTGCCTTCTACGGCATCCATCGCTATCAGCTCGTCTATCTCTACTACAAATACAAGCGGAATGCGGTCAGGGATTCCGCATCGCACTTTGCCGAGCTACCGTACACCACGGTTCAGTTGCCCATCTTCAACGAGCAATTTGTCATCGACCGGCTGATCGATGCTTGCTGCAAGCTGGAGTACCCGAGGGACAAGTTGGAGATCCAGGTACTCGATGATTCCACCGATGAGACACAAGAGGTTGCGGCGCGGATCGTCGACCGGTATCGCGCACTCGGACACAACATCGTCCATCTGCACCGCACCAACCGCCATGGCTACAAGGCAGGCGCACTCGGTGACGGCTTGAAACAGGCGAAAGGCGAGTTTGTCGCCATCTTCGATGCGGACTTCGTCCCACCGCCCGAGTGGCTGATGCAAGTGATCCACCACTTCGCGGAGCCCACGGTCGGCATGGTGCAGACACGCTGGACCCATCTGAACCGCGACTACAGCTTCCTGACGGAGGTTGAGGCCATTCAACTCGACGGCCACTTCGTGCTCGAGCACGGTGGACGCTCCCGGGCAGGCGTCTTTTTCAATTTCAATGGAACGGCCGGCATGTGGCGCCGTGCCGCCATTGAGGGAGCAGGCGGATGGCAGCACGACACACTTACGGAAGATACCGACCTGAGTTATCGCGCCCAGCTCGCCGGTTGGCAATTCCGCTATCTGCAGCACGTAGAGTGTCCCGCCGAACTACCGATCGAGATGACTGCCTTCAAAACTCAGCAGGCGCGCTGGGCCAAGGGACTCATCCAGACCTCAATCAAAATATTGCCACGCGTCTTCAAAAGCGATGTGCCGTTCCGTATCAAGCTAGAAGCCGTCTACCACTTGACCGCGAACCTGAGCTATCCGCTCATGGTCGTGCTCTCCATCCTGCTAATGCCTGCCATGATCATCCGCTTCTACCAGGGATGGTTCCAGATGCTGCTTATCGACGTCCCGCTTTTTCTTGCCTCGAGCTGCTCTGTTTCGTCGTTCTATTTGGTCTCACAAAAAGAGCTCTTTCCACAAACCTGGCGCAAGAAGTTGATCTACATCCCGTTTCTTATGTCTTTGGGCATCGGCCTCACGATTACAAATACCCGCGCAGTCATGGAAGCCCTCTTGGGAATCAAGAGCTCGTTTAAACGGACACCAAAGTATCGTGTAGAAAAGAAGGGCGAAAAATCGCATGCGGCCAAGTATCGCAAGCGGCTTGGCATCGTTCCCTGGATCGAGCTGCTCATTGGCTGCTATTTCGCGACCACGATCTGGTACGCCATCGTCAACGAAAACTACTTCACAGTCCCCTTTTTGCTCCTTTTTGTTGCTGGCTATTGGTACACCGGTCTTCTTTCCCTGCTTCAGGGCCGCTTTGAACGTTGGTCTTCGGGCACCAACCTGGACGAGTCTTCCCCTAAGCCTTTCCCCGTCGGCGTGTAATGCGCAGCCATCCATGCCGCGTAGTCTCCTCAGAACTGAAAATCATTTTGATACAACACACGACGCGGGCATAACATCTGACGCGAGTGAGTTGATACATCTGCCACCGGCCGCCTGATACCTAGTCCGCCCGGAGCTGGATAGATCCGCACATCTTTGTCTGAAAGTGGGGGAATGGGAATGTTTATTATTTGGTGGATTATCGTAGGTTTAATTGCTGGCTTCGTCACCGGCAAGATCATGAAGGGTAGTGGCTTCGGTGTCATCGGTGACATCATCGTCGGCATTATCGGCGCCATCATCGGCGGATTCATCATGCGTGCTCTGGGCGGCAGTGGGCAGGGTGGTTTGATCTACACCATTCTGGTTGCGATTCTCGGCGCCGTAATTCTTACCTTCATCATCCGTCTTATTACCGGCAGACGCGCTACTGTCTAATCCGGTTCGCTCCAACTAGACCACCTTGTTGCGAAAGACGCATCCCCGCGGGGGTGCGTTTTTCTTTGGCCGGAGAGCAAGACTCCCCGCTTACACTGGGAAGCCATGAAGCATTTGTATATTCTCCTCCTGCTTTCTTGGGCATCCTTGCAATCTTCTGCATTCGCACTGGAACGCCAGCCAGATGCGGCCTACGCAGCGCGCCGGCAAGCCCTGGCCCAACACCTCGACGGCGGCCTCGCCATTCTCTTCGCCGGACAGGAGCCGCTGTTGGACTTCATGCCCTTCCGTCAGGACGCTGACTTCTACTACCTTACGGGATGGAACGAACCCGGTGCCGCGCTGATGGTCGTCGCTCCCACCCCGGCCTCCGCTAACCACGCGGCCACGCCTTATCGCGAAATTCTCTTTCTGCCCACACGCAACTTGCGCATAGAGCGCTACACCGGCGCCAAGCTGGATGCGAGTGCTCCGGATGCCGCGAAGCAAACCGGCGTGGCCGAGGTGAAGCCCATGGGCGATCTGGCGGTCATGCTCAACGGGATCTCCACCTCCAATCCGGTCACAGGCCGCTTCTGGGGACAGCGCAAGTTCTGGATCCAGGAGGACGTTCAGCAAGCTCGGCAGTTGCTTCAATGGACCTCCACAACCCTCGGCATCGATCGCGCGCCCGAGCAGGGCGATGTGCGCAGCGCAACGGAGACGCTTCGCTCGGAGAAAGACGCTGGCGAACTCACGCTGCTACGCAAGGCCAGCGACGCCTCCATCGTGGCGCAGCGGGCAGCAATCGAAGCAGTCCGGCCGGGGGTGAATGAGCATGGCATCGCCGGTCTGCTGGTGGGCACGGCGATGGCGCAGGGCTGTGAACGCGCCTCGTACGCGCCGATTGTGGGCAGCGGAAAGAACTCCACCGTGCTGCACTACTCCGATGACAATCAGATGATGCAGAGCGGCGATGTTGTCGTGATGGACGCGGCCGGCGAATACTCGATGTATGCCTCGGACATCACGCGTACCGTCCCGGTGAATGGTCATTTCACGGACCGACAGCGGGAGGTCTACAACATCGTTCTCGGTGCGCAGCGGGCGGCGGTGGCGGCCTTTGTTGCGGGTAAATCGCGCATCAACGACCCGTCTCATAAATACGCGGATTCACTCGATGGAGTCGCCTATAACTACATGAACAGTCATGGCAAAGACCTGCATGGCCAGCCGCTCGGGCAATACTTCATTCATGGCCTTGGCCACTCCGTCGGCATCGATGTGCACGACCCGTTTAACTACGCCAGGCCGCTGGAGATCGGCGCTGTCTTCACCATCGAGCCCGGAATCTATATCCCGGAGGAAAATCTAGGCGTGCGGATCGAGGATGTCTTCTATGTGGGCAGCGACGGCAAGCTGGTCGACCTGATCGCCGCTCTTCCGCACACAGCGGAAGAGGTCGAATCGCTGATGAAGCATCACGTGGACGTGGCAGGGGAGCTACGCCGCCAAGCAGAACAACCCGCGCTTGCCCCGCATTAAGCGATCTAAAAAGCCACAGTGAAAATGGCTCCCGCATGAGGAGCCATCTCACTGTGACTCTGAAGCTACCAGCGATAGCCTAAAGTTACCGGAATCAGCTTCGTCGAGCCAGGAGCGAATGTCGTATTGGACGAAGTGGATGAGGGCGTGTTTACCCACTCGTAGCGCGCTTCGGCAAAGATCCGGCCACTGCTGGTGGAATTGGGTCTGAAGGTGAAGCCACCGCCTATATTTAGACCACCCTGATTGCTCGAGTAGTGACTGATGGTCTGATTTCCATATTGCGGGACGTAGCCATAGTAGTAATCATAGTAGTAGCCTAAAAAAATCGGCTGCGTAAAGGAGGTAAGACGGCGATAAAAGCCGCCACCGCCGGTTACATAGCCGCCAAATTTTGCTTTCGGCCGGATATTGTAGATGGGATCCAGGGTGAGAGACCAGACATGCGCATTGCCATTGAGCGAACTCACTCCAGAGCTGGCTTGCACTGCAGCAAGAAGCGAATCCTGAATGCCCAGCCGGTCAAAGTGGTATTCAGCCATCAGTCCAAGGTGCCGGTTTAAGTTATAGCCAGCGCCGACGGTAAAGTTATACCCCAGCTTCAGCTCACGTCCGGTATTTCCCGCAATTGGCGTAAATCCCCCGCCGGCCTCAATGGCTAGATGGTGAAAATCGGACTCTCCATATTTGGGATACTGGCGATAGCCGCCGTTCCCGTAGCCGCCACCAGAGCTACCTGGGTACTGGTTCTGGGTCTGCGAGCGAAGCTCAATCGGCTTCGAGAAATCTGCACTTGAACTTACCTGGGCAGAAGCGAAAGGAACAGCAAGTACCGCCGCCAGCGCTGATGCAGCGACGCCGCACAAGGGCAAAAAAGATCGACCTGTCATGTAAACTCCAGAGACAAAGAATTACGCGCGAAAGACACTTCCAAAGACACTTCCATAGTGAATGGACACTAAAAGGGATGCGAGGGTTTCGCTGGAGGGATGCATTTCCTTCCAGGAAAGCGAAAGAGCCGTCTTAGAGCCGGCTCTTTCGCTTCGGTAATGGGGTCGACACTTTAGTGGATGTCGAACTGCTCTGGATGCAGCGCCGGGTCGCTCTTCACGATCACGGTACGGGCTGTCATCTCTTCCAGCTCGTTCAACCAGCGGCCACTGTTCGCCTTCAGTGTCTTGACCACCTCGGGATGCACGCGCAACATCACATCGTGGCGCTCAAAGTGCTTCTGCATCTTGCGCATTTCGGTGTAGATCTCATTGCAGACCGTGGTTGGGCTCTTGACCATGCCAGTTCCAGCGCATACATCGCACTGCACGCTTAATGTCCGCTCCAGCGACTGCTTCACACGCTTGCGCGTGATGGCAACCAGACCGAAGTCGTTGAACTGCAGAACCTTCGAGGGTGCCCGGTCCGCCTTGAGCGCCTCTTCAAGCGCCTGCATCACCTTGTGCCGGTTCTTGCGCTCATCCATGTCAATGAAATCGATCACGATGATGCCGCCAAGATCGCGCAACCGGATCTGCCGCACAATCTCCGGTATGGCGTCGAGGTTGGTCTTGAGGATCGTGTCCTCGAGCCGGGCTGTCTTGCCCACATACTTGCCGGTATTGATGTCGATCGCAACCAGCGCCTCCGTCTGATTGATCACAATCGATCCGCCGGACTTGAGCCACACCTTGGATTTCAGCGCCTTCGAGATCTCGTCCTGAATACCGAACTGCTCAAAGAGTGGCGTCTCCTTGGTGTAGAGTTTCACCCGCCGCACCAGCGACGGCTGGAAGCGATTCAGGAAGCGAACGATACGCTCATACTCCGACTCACTATCCACCCAGATGGTCGAGAAGTTGTCCGAGACCTGATCGCGCAGGATGCGCTCGACCAGATTGAGATCGTGGTAAATCAGCGCCGGCGCTTTGCCGGCATCGGATCGCTGTTTGATCTCGTTCCACAGGCTGATCAGAAAGCGCAGATCGGCGCGAAGCTCCTCTTCGCTGGCGCCATCGGCCGCCGTCCGCACGATAAAGCCGCCGGAGTTCTGCCCCTTCTCGCTGGTCAGGATGCGCTTCAGCCGCAGGCGCTCCTCGTCCGACGAGATCTTGCGGGAGACACCGACATGGTTCACAGTCGGCATGAAGACCAGAAAGCGCCCCGGCAGCGCGATATGGCTGGTGATGCGCGCGCCCTTCTTGGCGATCGGTTCCTTCGCGATCTGGACCAGGATCTCCTGCCCCTGCTTCAACAGCTCAGAGATGATGGGCAGGTCACTCATTTGCGCGGATTGACGCCGTCCTCCTCCGCCCTGATTGCGGCCATTGCCTCGCCCGTGCCGGCTTCGACCGCCACGCTGCCGGTCGCTGCCGCGGCTGTCGCGCCGGTTCTGCGCGGGCGCCTGTTCTGTGGAGATGGCTTCAGCGGGCTCTTCCTCGAAGTCGCCGTCAGTATCTTCCGCTCCATCCGACTCTTCGAACTCACCCTCCTCAACTGGACCCGCACCTTGCACCTGCCGGTCGATCTGCGCTTCGCGGATCAGTTCGCCAACATCCGGCCCTCCTGCTCCGTGATCCAGCGTCTCCTCTTCCAGATCACCGTAGTCATGCTCGTCATCGGACCCGCCACTCGTGCGGTCGATTGGCGAGAAGTCGTACTCTTCTTCATCGATTACTTCTTCTTCAAGATGGCCGTCACCTGGCGTAAACGCGTGCAGGTTATCGATCGGCTGCTGCGATGGGTCGGATTCGGATCTCTCCAGCTCCGGTCTGTCTGTTTCCGTCGCCTCGATGGCTGGCCTGTTGAGCCATGCCTTGGAATCCGCACCCGGCGCAACGGACTGCTCGCTTGGCGTCGCGCCGGCAGATTCGGTCTCGGAATTGCTGGGGCGCTCCGGAGGCAACCCGGGGTAGGCTGCCAGCTCGTCAAGCTCATGATGGGGGCCAACCGCCACCAGACGCGAATCCGTTGCACTCTCCTGTGCGATCTCCGAATGGGGCTGGGCTTCTTGGTCTGATTCGAGAGTTGGCGTCAGGCGGAATTCGCTGGGCGATGCTGGGTCGATCCGGTGTGAGGCCGAAGCATTTTCTGGCTCAAACTCCAGCTCTTCCTCTTCGAAGTCATGCTGCTGTTCGACCTGCTGCTGCTCTTCGATCCCGTGGTTCTGTTCCGCCTGTTGGGGCTGTACGGCTTCGAGGTGCTGAGAAGGCGCAACAACCTCTGCCTCTTCAAGCACCAGCGGGACAGGCGCTATCGCGGAAGTCTCATGCTGGTCGCTCGCCAGGGTCTCGTTTGCCGGCGGCAGACCGTGCTCGATATGGTGCTCATGGACCGCAGGGTGCGACTCTTCTTGCGAAGCGCTGTTTGCCTCACTTTCAAGCTGTGCCGGCGGGAACGCCTGATCGATCGTCTCGGGTTCACTCGCTACGGCGGCGGGCGCGTTCGTGTCGTAATTCGTGTCGTGGGTTCCCACTCTGAATGGAACGACAGCAGAAGGGGTCTGGTGCGCGGTATGCGGCGCTTCAGTGCCATCTTCTGCAGCTGCAGAGGGAGCAAATTCGTTTCCGTAGGTTGCGGTATCTCCGTAACTGACACGGAGGGCGCCTTCTGGCACGGGCGCAGCGGACGCTGTTCCGTCGGCTATCGAGGTCTGCGGAAGGTCTTTCTCACCGGCAGCAGAAGCGTGTTCAGTAGCCGGCTCCGAACGATTGCGATAGCGCGAGAGCGACTCGCCCGGCATGGAGCTGCTTACGCCATCCCAGGCAATCGGCTGGTCGACAAGCGTGGAGGGCTTTGAGGTAATGGGCGCGGTTCTTACCTGAGGTTTTGCCGTCTCTTCCGTCCCGCGGCCTTCCTGCGCCGCATGACCATACTTGGAGAGTGTCTCGCCGGGCAGAAAGACTGCTGGCGCTGCACTAGAGGAGGATGGCGATGCTTGCCGCCGGGCCGATTCTGCGGGCATCGCGTAGGGTGTTGTCTCGGATGCCACCGAACTCGCCTCTTCCGGCTCGCTGCTCTCGTACTCCCTGGCCGGGGCGGCCGACCCCGGGATGGACGTCCCCTGCGCACCGGATTCCCGTGGACTCTTCACGCCCCGGCGACGGCCACGACGGCCCCGCCAGCGGCGGGTTCCCTCTTCAAACTCTTCCTGTGGCTGCGCTGCTCCGGCGTCTGACCCCACAGAAACTTCGTCGATGGTGATTGCGGGATGCGCTTCGACCGGCAGTTGCGCTTCCGCGGAAGCCGGACGCTGGCGACGCTCACTCCGGGGCCGGTCGCTCCGGCCACGCTCTGCTGGGGCGCGGTCCTCTTCCCCGCCTTCGCCCCGCCCACCCTGAACCTGTCCGGAGCCATTGCTCTTTACATGTTCAAAGTCTTCGGAGTCTTCCTGCTCTTCCAGAAAATCCGTAACGTACAGAAAGGCATCGCGCTCCAGGCCTACGTCGACAAAGGCCGACTGCATGCCCGGCAGTACGCGGGTAACGCGTCCCTTGTAGATGGAGCCAGCGAGAGTGTACTCATTCTCGCGCTCGTAGTAGATCTCGGTAAGTTGATCGTCCTCAACAATGGCAAGCCGTGTTTCGTGCGGCGTGCTCGATATGCAAATCTCTTTTGACATACTCCTGCCTCTTTCCTGCCCGTGCGGGGTATCCGCAGGGGCGGCAGGCGAAGCAGATCAGAACAGGAACCTTCCTGTTCCCGGAGTACCGGAAAGGACCAGAGACGACGGAGGGAGAGCCGCGCGAGAGACGAAGTTCGAGATGATCTTTTGTGTGAGGCGATACAGAGTATCCTGCCTGCGATGAGGCGGGATCTCACGGAAAGGATCTACTTGGGTTCGTGGGCTGTCCACGCGCAGAGAGTTTGTGACCACTTCAGCTAAAGAAACTAGCGGGGTCGTTCCCCGTCTTTGCGCGCTCATTCCTAATCCTGCCCGGCACCGGTGATCCACCTGGCCGGCCTTGCTTCTAAATTCAACGTCGCTTCAAATACAAAACCTGTGCACATCCGGCGGCGCCGTTATGGACCCACCTTCACCCCTAAGTTCACGGATCTAGTTCACAAATCGGTTCATGCGCACGTTCATCACGATACCTAGAGCCAGAAATGTGAACAGTACTGAGGATCCGCCATAGCTCATCAGCGGCAGCGGAATACCCGTGACTGGCATTAGCCCGACGACCATTCCCACGTTGACTGCTATCTGAAAGATGAGCACTGCGACTACGCCCATGATCAGGAGGGTGCCGGAGAGATCGGCGGCTGTTTGAGCGTTCTGAATCAAACGCATCAATATTAGGAAGTATAGCAGGAGCACGAAGACGGCGCCCACAAAGCCGTGCTCCTCGCTGAAGGCGGCGAAGATGAAGTCGGTATAGGGAATAGGCAGGAAGTCACCCTGGGTCTGCGTACCCTTGGTGGCGCCCCGGCCCCAGATCCCCCCATCCCCTACCGCAATTAGGGACTGCCGGATCTGATATCCCGACCCGCGCGGGTCATCTTCGGGCGAGATGAAGCTGGTCAGGCGCGCCTTCTGATAGGGTTTCAGCCCCTTGTGCCAGATCGGCACCACCAGCAGCAGCCCCGCAAAGATCAGGATCAGCGCCTGCTTCCAGCGGATCCCGCCCAGAAAGAGCCCGACAAACAAGACCGGCGAGTAGGTCAGCGCCGTGCCCAGATCCGGCTGCTTCAGCACCAGCAGCATCGGCACCCCAACCAGCGCGAAACCCTTGAAGATGTCCGACCAGGTAAGCTCCTTCCCCGCCAGGCTGGCAAAGTAGCGCGCTACCGCAACGATCAGCACGATCTTCACCCACTCCGACGGCTGGAAATGGATACTGCCGACGCGAATCCAGCGTCGTGCCCCCAGCACCTTCTGTCCGGCTACGATCACCACCAAGAGCGAGACGATACAGAAGCCATAGACCCAATGCACAATATCGAGCAGCCGGTGGTAGTCGATGAAGCTCAGCACCAGCATCGCCACCGTTCCGCCACAGAGCCAGAGAACCTGCTTGGTCTCAAAGCCCACAAACTTCGTGTGCATGGTCGCACTATAGATCTCGAGCACGCTGATGACCGACAACAGCATGACAAACCCGAAGAGCACCCAATCGAAGTCGCGAATCCGGAGAAAGCGCTGCATGGCTACTGCCGTTGTCCTTCCGCCGGCAGGGCTGCTTTGGCCTGGGTGACTGGCCTCGCGGCGCGGACGCCCGGCGCGGGCGTTGGACGTGCAGGCGCGGGACGAGTCGGCGTCTTTCGCTCCGGGCTCGTCTCCGGTGTCACCCCAGGAGTCACCGGCTTGGGCGCGTTCAGGAAGAAGTGGCCACCCTGGATAGAATTCTGACCCGAGGCCGCTCCCTGCCCGGTTTTGCCTGGCTTACTCCCGTGGGTCGTGGGGTTGATAGCTTCGGGGCTCGGAGCGCCCGACCAGATCGCTCCCACCTCCGCCGGCTGCTCCGGCTTTTCGACCTTGGCTTGCAGCAGATTGCCCTCTTCCCGGCGATGTTTGGTCACATACGCTGAAATCACTTGAGCTGCCAGGCGTCCTGCCAGCTTGCCGTGCTCGCCTGCTTCATATAGGACACAGACGACAATGTCTGGATTGCGCCGTGGTGTCACTCCAACAAACCAGGCATTGTCTTTTACCGAATGACTGTGCCCCATGCGGGCGGCGAGCGCGTTGCTCATCGTCTGGGCACTGCCAGTCTTACCTGCGAAATCGATTCCTTCCAGGTGGGCGCTGGCGTCCGTGCCGACAGGGGTCGGGACCAATGCCATGGCGTTTGTAATCGTCTCCCAATTCGCGGGTGCCATGGGGATATTCGCATTGCCCGATCCTGGGAAAGAGTCCAGCATCGCTTGCCGATAATCCGCGGGAAGCTGGTCCTGGAAGACAACGTGGGGCCGTTTCAACGCGCCACCGGAAGCAATGCCGGCGATCGCCCGCGCCATCTGGATCGGCGTTGCCGCTACGGCGCCCTGTCCAATGCCAACCGAGATGGTCTCACCCGCGTACCACTTCTGATGGTAGTTCTTCATCTTCCACTCTTCGGACGGCATCACGCCCGAGACCTCATTCGGCAGGTCGATGCCAGTCTTCTGTCCCAGACCCAGCGCGTGCGCCCACAACGCGATCTTCTCAATGCCCAGGCGCTCGGCGAGCGTGTAGAAGTAGGTATCGCAAGACTGGTAGATCGCTTTGCTGATGTCGACGTGGCCGTGCCCGCCATGCTGCCAGCATTTGAAGTAGCGGCCGTAGAAGCTGCCACCACCACCGCAGTTCACCTGCAGCGTCTGCGCGATCCCCTCCTGCATGCCGGCCGTTGCCATGATGATCTTGAAAGTCGATCCCGGCGCCAGCTGAGCTTGAATAACCTTGTCCAGCAGCGGGTGGTTGGGATCGGTGATCAGCTTTGACCATTCGTCGCGCGTGATGCGCACCGCAAACTGGTTGGGATCGAAGCTAGGGCGGCTTACCAGGGCCAACACGTCGCCGGTGTGCGGATCCATCGCGACCACCGCGCCATTCTTATCTCCGAGCGCCTTCTCCGCCGCCCGCTGAATATCGATGTCTATCGTCAGCTTCAGGTCCTTACCCGGAACGGCATGCTCCGAGCCCAGCTTGCCCACCTCCCGGCCATGGCTATCCACCAACACGTCGCGGGAGCCGTCCGTACCCCGCAGCAGCGTGTCGTAGCTCTCCTCCACCCCGGACCTGCCGACTACATCTCCTGGCTCGTAGTAGGCGTACTTCGGGTCATTGAGCATGTCTTCACTCACCTCACCCGTGTAGCCAATCAGGTTGGCGGCAAAGCCAGAGCGCGGGTAGAGCCGCCGCTGTTCGTCGATGGTTTCCAGCTCCGGCAGCTCATCCCGGTGTGCTTCGATGAACTCCTCTTCATCCGGAGTGATGTCTGTCTTCAGCGGCAGCGGCTGGTACTTCGGCGCGAGGCGATATTTCGCCAACACCGCCTGAATTTGATCGACCGTCATGTTCAGGCCGCGTGCGATCTCCGGCAGATCCGGAGTGATGTCGTGGCCCTGCTCCCGCACCAGAAAGCAGGAGATAGAAGGATAGTTATCGACCAGCAGTCGTCCTTCACGATCAAACAGGCGTCCGCGCGGCGCGAGAATCGGCACCTTGCGGATACGGTTCGCCTCCGCCAGCTCGTGGTAGTTCTTCGCGCCTACGATCTGCAGACGCCAGAGCCCCGAGATCAGCACCACCAAAACGCCCATGATGACGTACTGGATCACCGTGAGCTTAAACGTCGGCAGCTTCTCTTCTCTGTTCAACATGGGGCGTCCTGCATAGATCTCTCGTCAGAGACTTGCTGCCTGTGGTCGACGTTGTGCCCGGAATCCACTGGTCTCAACCTACTCCTGCCGCCGCGTTCGATCGAGCATCGCAAATAGAACGAGGCCAAGTGCTGCGTTCACTGCTGCCTTGATCACCTCATGCAGCCAGCTCCAACCCTGGCTTAGCGCAAGCAGCCGATGCACGATCACCAGATATAGGAAGCTATGGAGCAGGGTGAAGCCAAAGATTAGCAGCACCCGTGTACCCGGGTTTTCAACATCCAGTTTGACGCCCAGCGACGCTGCAAGAAAGCCGATGATGGTTTTGGCAATGCCATTGATGCCAAAGGGCCGGTGCGTTACCCCATCCTGGATCAGCCCGATCACCGCACCCGTAAGCGTGCCGGCCACCGGACTGCGCCGCGCCACCGCGAAGTAAATGGTCACCAGCAGTGGCAGATCAAAAACAGCCAGCCGGGGAAACCGCAGCGGCAGGTACGCCTGCAGGAAGATGGCCAGCAGTGGCACAGCTGCCACCACTAGCCATGGAAACGGCGGCGCCTCGTTCTCCCGGCGAAGGTTGCTGGCAAGCACGGCCATTACTGGGGGGGCTCCTGCGGCGGCGTAACTGGCTTTCTCACCACCGGCTTGGGCTCCACATAGGGCGCGTTCTGGCGTGGAACCGTGCCCGGCGCAGCCCCAGCCTCGGGGCGTACGGTGGTTCGCGGCGGCCCGGTCGTTCTGGGCGCCGCTGTTCTGGGTACGCCTGCTTCCGGAGCTGCCGCTCTGGGTGCGGCGCTCCCCGGGGTCGTGGGCCCAGGATTGGTCCTAGTAGTTGTTGCCGTTCCGCCTGTAGCGTGAGGTGAAATGGCTCGCGGGGCGGTTGCGGACGGTTCTGTTCTCGGCGTTGTGGCTCCGGAAGTAGACGGCTTGGGAATAGGCGACCTGGGAAGAGGTTTCGGCGCGGGCTTTATAGCTGTCTGACCGAACTGGTCACTCGAAAAGGGATCGCCGCTCCCCTGGTCTATTCCGCTCGCTCTCGCTGGAGCCTTCACCTTTGGCTTAGGCGTGGCGACAGCGCCCTCTGCCTGGAGCTCCGCGGTACGCTGGGCCGACACGATGATTGGCGGCGCCTTGCCCGGTGTCAGGTCCGCAGCCGGAGGTGCCGCGTTCGGCGAAAAACGGTCCGGGTGCAGCGGCATCGGCGGCTGGATGGGTCGCCCAATCTCCTCGCCGCCCGTCGGCTTGGCCTCTGCGGAAGCGGTCTCAGCTGCCGCCGGGGCATTCGGGTCGGCTAGCCCGGGAAGGCGTTCGGCCAAGATCTGCGAGGCACGCTGCTGCTCGGTCTCGGCTGCGCTGGCCGCCTCGCTCCGGGCCAGGTCTTTTTGTGTCGCAGGCGGCAGTTCCTTGCTCGTCTGCGTAATGACCAGGACCTCTTCCAAGTGCGACAGGTTTGCCGCCGGCTTCACCACCACATCGACATACGGCTCGCGTTCCGGATCGGTGACGACTTTCTCCACGACACCCACCGGCAGGCCGCGGGGAAATATCTGGTCGCCCCCGCTGGTCAGCACTGGTTCACCTGGCTTGATCCGCTCATCGGGCAGGATGTCGATCATCTGCGGCTGACCATAGGCGTTGCCCCGCAACACGCCGCGTAGCCGCGTCTTCTCCAGCAGCACGCCGGCACCGCTCGATTGATCGTTGATCTCCAGCACCTGCGCCGTGTGCGGAAAGACGTCCTTCACCTTGCCGACGATTCCGTCCGGCGTGATCACTGCCTGGTCCTGCAGCAGTCCGTCTTTGGAGCCCTTGTCTATGTAGAGAACCCGTGATTGGTCGGTGCCCGCAGTCCCGATCACCTGGGCTGGCACCGTCTTCGAGAGATAGTGCTGCTGGAAGTCGAGCAGCGCTTGCAGCCGCTGGCCCTGCCGCGCATCCTCTAGCAGCCCGGCCTGCTCCATGCGCAGCCGGTTCACCTCATCGCGCAGTTCCGCGTTCTGCTCCCGCGTGTGCCGCAGGTCGACGTAGTTGCCCCAGAAACCGCGCACGCCCGAACCGGTATTTGCCAGGACCTTCTCCGGCGGAGAGATCAGACCGATGATCCAGTAGCGCAGCAGCCGGACGCTCCGGCTATCGCTCCCGCTGGGCACGGGTCGCCGCACCTGCACGGCGAGGCCCACAAACTGTGCCAGCAGCACAAGCATCAGGACCAGAATGTTTTTATAACGGCCGAGAAAGGTGTCCATGGTCCTGAGGTCAGAGGGCCGGTATGGTTCGAATCAGCGGATACACGGCCTCATAAAGTAACCTGCCATCCGTTGTAGAAAAAGCGTTCAATCGATCTTGATCTTACGCAGCAGCTTAAAATCCGAAAGCATTTTGCCCGTGCCAAGGACCACGGATGCCAATGGGTCGTCGGCAATGGAAACCGGCAGCCCCGTCTCCTCGCGGATGCGCTTGTCGAGGTTCTTGATCAGCGCCCCACCACCGGTCAGCACGATGCCTCGGTCGCTGATGTCGGCGGAGAGCTCGGGCGGCGTCCGCTCAAGCGCAACCCGGATCGCATTCAGGATCACCGCCACGCTTTCGGTCAACGCCTCGCGGATCTCCGAATCGTCGATGGTGATGGTCTTGGGCACGCCCTCGATCAGATTGCGTCCCTTGATCTCCAGCGTCAGCGGCTTTTCCAGCGGGTACGCCGAACCAATCTCAATCTTGATCTGCTCCGCCGTGCGTTCGCCGATCAGCAGGTTGTACTTGCGCTTGAGATAGTTCATGATGGCCTCGTCCATCTGGTTGCCGGCCATGCGCACCGAACGCGAGTAGACGATGCCCGAGAGCGAGATCACCGCAATGTCTGTCGTCCCACCGCCAATATCGACCACCATGTTGCCGCTCGGCTCGGTAATCGGCAGCCCCGCCCCGATCGCCGCTACCATCGCCTGCTCCACCAGAAAGACCTCGCTGGCCTTGGCGCGATAAGCCGAGTCTTCGACGGCCCGCTTCTCCACCTGCGTAATCTCAGAGGGCACGCCGATCACGATCCTCGGATGCACCAGCATCTTGCGGTTATGCGCCTTCTGGATAAAGTAGTTCAGCATCTTTTCGGTGACCTTGAAATCGGCGATCACCCCGTCTTTCATCGGCTTGATAGCGACAATGTTTCCCGGTGTGCGGCCCAGCATCTCCTTGGCCTCTTTGCCAACAGCCTCTACCTCCCCGGTATTCTTGTTCATCGCGACAATGGACGGCTCGTTCACCACGATGCCCTTACCGCGGGCGTACACCAGCGTGTTGGCTGTACCTAAGTCAATGGCGAGGTCAGAGGAGAAGACGCTAAAGAGCGACCGCATCCCGTGCGAACGCGAAGAACGCGAATGGAAACCGTTATCTGCCATCGCAGCTAAGGAGCTCTTTCCCAGAAAAGATGATTCTTTGGTAATTGTAAGGCCGATTACGTTCACGCGCATATGCCACAAAGGTGGCCCCCTCGGATGTCAACCCTCCTGAACAACTTTGTAATGACGAATCTGCCGGGTGTTCCCATCTTGGGACGATTCCACACAAACCCGTCTCCGCAACAACCCATACTTCACTCTCCGAATCCTAAAAAAGTGAACGGTCGTTCGTAAAACCGAGAAATTAGATGGGATGAGTATGAGTGACGTGGCTCTTATCGTCGGGGCGGGGCCTACCGGCTTGGCCCTTGCCATCGAGCTAACACTGCGGCAGATGCCGGTGCGTTTGATCGATAGATCCGACCACCCCGCACGCTGGTCGCAGGCATTGGTGGTCCAGGCGCGCACCCTGGAGCAGTTCGAGCGCTACGGGATCGCGAAGCAGGCAGTTGACTCTGGACGGAAGATCCGGGAGGCGCGGTTGTTTCACGCCGGCCGTAGGATCCTGCGTTTCTCCTTTGACCGCATCCCTGGCCGTTATCCCTATGTGCTGTTTCTGCCCCAGAATGAGACCGAAGCACTCCTTATTACACATCTCGAGTCACTGGGCGTGACCGTGGAGCGCGGTGTGGAGTTGACCGCTCTCTCGCAGGACAGTGGGGGTGTTCAGGCAGTTCTGAGAAAGAAGGACGGCACGGAGGAGCGCGGCAGCTTCCGCTGGTTGGCCGGTTGCGATGGCGCGCATAGCACGGTTCGGGAGCAGCTCAAAGTCCCCTTCATCGGAGACACCGTGGGTTTGCACTTCTTTTTGGGGGATGTCGCGGTCTCCGGTCCCGATGTAACGGAAGACGAGATCTCGATTCACCTCCGGCACGGCGACGTCCTGTTCATGGCCCAACTCACGGAGACGCTGCACCGCCTGATCGTGGCCAACCATGCGGAGCAAGGGGCCTCTGCAGACCGCGAACCGACACTCGAGGATTTCCAAAAGGCCGTGGACAGCTACGGCTTGCGCATCCGGGTTGAATCCGTGAACTGGAAGGCGCCCTTCCATATCAACCAGCGCAAGGCAGAGCACTACCGGGTAGGAAATACCTTTCTGGCGGGAGATGCCTCGCATATTCACTCCCCGGTGGCTGGCCAAGGCATGAACACTGGTATCCAGGATGCGGCCAACCTGGGGTGGAAGCTCGCTGCAGTCGCCCAGGGCGCTCCCGAGCGCCTCCTGGACAGCTATGAAGAGGAGCGCGGGAAGGTGGGCGATCAGTTGCTGCGTAGAACCTCCGGTGGCCTGGAAGCGGCTGTCACCGCCAATCCGGTGCTGGAGCTGCTGCGCGATGTTGCTGGTTCGGTGGCCTCCCACCTGCCCATGGTGCAGGACGCGGCGGTGGGATTCGTCTCTGAGACAGCCATTACCTACCGCGGCTCCTCGATTGCCGAAGACCATGCCGGCCGGGGCGCGATCCATGCCGGGGACCGCGTGCCTAATCCTGACGTGCTGCTCCCGGACGGCGAACGGGTCCGGTTGCTGGATGGACTGCGCAGTGGGCAGCCGCTCCTGCTCACGTACGGTTGCAAGGACTCCGTTGCCATCGAGGCGGCCGCACCGGGAATGCGTCCTTTGCATTTGGATCGGAGTGGCGATGAATCAGCTGAAGTTCGCGAGATTTTCGGCGATGGTGCTTCGATTCTTCTGGTGCGCCCCGACGGCTACCTCGGATTTCGCGGGAGCGACCGGCACACCGAGCAACTCGGCGCGTATGCACAACGGATGGGATTCGCTTCTAAGCGAGAATGACGGCGAGGATGATGGAAGCCAATCCCTCCAAGGCCCGGCAACGATTGCTCGACGCGGCGCTGGCCGAGTTTGCGAAGAATGGCTTTGCCGGCGCTTCCATTCGCACCATGACCCGCGCGTTGGGCCTGCGTGAGAGCGCCTTTTACGCACACTTCCCAAGCAAGCAGGCTATCTATGACGAGCTCTTCGCCGAGGGTGGCCCCGCTGTGGTGGCGCGGTGGTCAGAGGAGGTGTCACCTGATGCGCCCCCGGCGGGGACATTGGAGGAGCTTGCAGGGCACGTCATGGAGGCCTGGAGAGCGCCGCGAGCGCGAGCGCTCGCCAGCGTGGTGCTGCGCGAGGTCTTTGCAGGAAACAGCGACAAGCGAACCGCGCTGCTGGCCGGGATTGAGGAGGCACTGACCGGCCTGGAGAGGTTGTTCCAACACTGGCAAAGCAAGGGCGCGATCCGGGAAGATGTCCTGCCGCGCCATCTGGCATTTGAGTTTGTAGCGCCTCTTGTGCTGACGCGCTTCCTCTACTACAACCAGGCGGCCACGCACGACGACATCGCTCAAGGGTTGCGCCGGGTGGCGCAGCATGTGGCGGCTTTTATCCGCATGACCGGTGCTCAGAGATAACGACGGGTGAGTGGTGACGATGGGAAGACGGAGGCATATCCACTCAGGTCTATGCTTGAGACAACGCTATGTCCGAGTTTGCCCAGATCGAGGCTGAGCTTCCGAAGGCTGCCACATGCGCTCCCAAGCGGCACTCGAACACGGTCCTGTGGCTGCAAGCAATCACGCTGGCGTGGATGCTCGTCGAGTGCGGCGTGTCGCTGTATGCCGCGGCGGCCGCACACAGCCCCGCGCTGCTGGCCTTCGGCGCCGACAGCTTGGTGGAGCTATTATCGGCAAGCGTCGTCCTCCTCCAGTTTATGCCCCGGACTGGAATCAGGCCCCCGATCGAGCTCTCCATCTCCGCACGAAACGCCGGTCGCGCTGCGGCGGTGCTCTTATACGTCCTCGCCTTTGTGGTCTCCGCGACGGCGGTCGCTTCGCTGGCTCTGCGCCTGCGGCCCGAGGCAAGTTGCGTGGGCATTGGCATCACGGTCGCGGCCCTGATCGCCATGCCGATCCTAGCCAGGCTGAAGCGCCGGGAGGCGCACCGGAGCAACAACGCCGCCCTGGCAGCCGACGCAGTGCAATCCGCCACGTGCGCCTACCTGGCCCTGATTACTCTCCTTGGCCTAGCGGTGAACGCAGCATTCGGTATTGCATGGTTCGATTCGCTGGCCGCGCTCGTTGCGATACCACTGTTGCTCAAGGAAGGCCGGGCGGCCTGGCAGGGGCAGACTTGCGGCTGCTGCTGAATGTAAGTACCTGGGGGCAGAAGAAAAGTGGCCCACCGCAGGAAGGTTGTCCGGCGGTGGGCCTGTTCGTATCACCAAGGACGGGAACGGGGCATACTATTTTTGGCCTTTGGTGTGACCTCTACAAGCACACACGAAATGTTACGGACGGTTCATACTTCGCGCTGGGCGGCATCAGCGGCCGATGCGAGTTGGATGGCATTATCGAAAAACTGCAGAGTTTGTCCTTTGAACAGCCCTGATTTTGTGAGCATGTTCACCAGGTTGATTGCTCCTGCCTTTGCTTTCGAACGCGGTCGAACCACCGAAACATCCGGCAGGTCACGACTTAGGAACGGGCATGGTGTGGGGAAGATTCCTTCGCTGTACTGTCTGTCGTTCCGCAGGTCCGGGAAGGTCAGTCCGTCTACGGATACGCCGGGAAGGGTTTCCAAAGATTTATGAAATCCAGTGAAATGGATAGCCTCCACCGGCAGGATGGAAGCGAGGGTGGCCAGCACATCCAGACTTGTAGCTTTCGTAATGAAATAGTCATACAAGCTGGCGCCCGCCTGTTCAATGGAAGGCGAGTGGAAGGTAGCAGTATTCGCGATGGCCTGAAACTCCAGGTCACTCAGGTTATCCGTAGTTGGGATTCCTGGACGGTCTACAATCTTGACCAACTGAACAGGCTTGGCGCCGAAATCAGGGTTGCTGGGAGTTCGATACTTTGTATACCAACTTGTATCGACTGAGAGGCTCGTAAGGTTTGCGAGATGGCCCTTCTGATCCGCGCCTGTAACCTGCGGCATGGGAATCGTCCGGAATGCGTCCAGATTGGTCGGCTGCTCGCCGTATTTCTTTAGAACCGCATTGATGAAGAATCCGTGGCTGTGCTCATCCCGCTGGATATCGACGTTATAGCGCACAAGCGACGGATCGATGTTCTTCAAGGCGCGATTAAATCCTGGATTATTAACCGCCAAAAGAGAGTACTGCCCCCATAGATCATCTTCGACTAATTCGACTGCGGCCAGGAATTTCAAAATGGCTATGTCGCCGCTACTTAGAGCGCCATCAGTCCGCTCTGCACGTGCTTGTCCTCTGAAAAGGCCTGCACCTACTGTTGCAATGCCCGCTGTGATACCGCCTTGCAGAAATGACCGGCGGTTCCGTAATTCATTCACTTGAGTCCTCCTGAAACAACACGAACAGCTGAGTAGATGCCGTCCTAAGCCGATTCGGCAAAACCTGCAAAGTTAATTCATGCAATCCAGTTTTGGCTTGCGCCCGACTGGAGAATTAGGTCAGATTTACTGTTATCGCAAAGAAAACTACTCGCCGCTAACGTCCAATTCACTAACAAACTCGTATGCGAAATTCCTCGGAGACCCACGCCGAAGAAAGTGGTTCGCTGGTCATGCAACTGGCCGCTCAGCTATGCTCATCTGTTTGGGCAAAGAGAGTGTGAGGGACGCGCAACGTGGCAGTGAAGACGTACAACAACCTGATTGGTGGTAAGTGGGTGCCGGCCCGGAGCGGGCAGACGTTTGAGAACTTGAACCCGGCGGATACCCGGGATGTAGTCGGCGTCTTTCCGGCGTCGGATGCAGCGGATATTGACGACGCGGTAAATGCGGCGGCCAGGGCCTTTGAGAGCTGGCGGCTGGTGCCGGCGCCCAAACGGGCCGAAATTCTGTACCGCACCGGCGAGCTGCTGCTGAAGCGCAAGGAAGAGTTTGCCCGCGAGATGACGCGCGAGATGGGCAAGGTGCTGAGCGAGACGCGCGGCGATGTGCAGGAGGCGATCGACACGGCTTACTACATGGCCGGCGAGGGGCGACGGCTCTTCGGCCAGACCACGCCGGCCGAGCTGCGGGACAAGTTTGCCATGTCCGTGCGTATGCCGGTGGGGGTAATCGGCATGATCGCGCCCTGGAATTTTCCGATGGCGATCCCGTCGTGGAAGCTCTTTCCGGCGCTGGTCTGCGGCAATACCTGCGTCTTCAAGCCGGCCGAGGATACGCCGCTCTCGACCTATCACCTGGTCGAGATTCTGATGGAGGCGGGCCTGCCCGAGGGCGTGGTGAATATTGTGACCGGCTTTGGTCCGGAGACGGGGGCGCCGCTGGTGGAGCACCCCAAGGTGCGCGCGATCTCCTTCACTGGGTCGAGCGAGGTGGGCCGCATGGTGGGTCAGGCAGCTGCGGGGCATTTCAAGCCGTGTTCGCTTGAGATGGGCGGCAAAAACGCCATGATCGTGCTCGAAGATGCGAACCTGGACCTGGCGTTGGACGGCGCGGTCTGGGGCTCCTTCGGGACGACGGGGCAGCGCTGCACAGCGACCAGCCGCATCATCGTGGATAAAAGGATTGCCAGCGAGTTCACGGCCCGGCTGGCGGAGCGGGCGAAGAAGCTGCGCGTGGGCAATGGGCTGCAGGAGGGCATGGAGATGGGGCCGCAGGTAAACCGGCAGCAGATCGAGACCTCCGAGCGTTATTGCAAGGTGGCACAGGCAGAGGGGGCGGAGCTGGTGACTGGCGGGGTGCGGCTCAGTTCGAATGGGCATGCGAATGGGCACTTCTTTGCGCCGACGGTCTTTGACAAGGTGCGTCCGGAGATGCGGATCGCCCAGGAGGAGGTCTTCGGTCCTGTGGTGAGCCTGATCGAGTGCGATGGTGCGGAGGATGCGATCCGGATTGCGAACGGGATCCAGTATGGGCTTTCAACCGCGCTCTACTCACGCGATGTGAACAAGGCCTTTCGCGCGATGCGCGATCTCGAGGCTGGGATCACGTACATCAACGCGCCGACCATCGGGGCCGAGGTGCATCTGCCCTTTGGCGGCGTGAAGCAGACAGGCAATGGGCACCGCGAGGGCGGCACCGGCGCGCTGGACTTCTATACGACTTGGAAGTCGGTGTATGTGGATTATTCCGATAAGCTGCAGCGTGCGCAGATCGATACGGGGGAGTGAGTGTGTGTACGAACTCGACCCAAATCTTGACCTATCGTTTCTAATCGACTCGACCTTGATTCAAGTTGCGGTTGGGCGATGGCAAATAATATTGCATTTCGATAAGGCATTAAGCATTACCGTCGAGCACTCGCTTTGTGTCGTCAGCGACAACTATGTGCAAAGCTGGATTCCGGGTGAACCCGAGGCAGCGGTTTGCATTCTACCATTGTTAGGTAAAGCTACTAGCTACTTCGAGCGTCTTGGAAAGAGTGGATTACGGCTCGGTTTCGGCGAATCTGTTCACCTTGACATATCCGGCGACCGCCAAGCGTTTGAGGCCTATACGATCAGCAGCCCTGTGGGTACCGTCTTCGTCTAAGTTTCGGAGGTGTTAAGAATGCCGCGCGACTTCAATTATTTCTGAGGTGTTGCAACTCCGGAACAGGATCGAGCGATCTTGGCTGACTTGCTCTATGCAAGTGTTGAACCCGCGTCGAGCGCCGAAATAGAGGAGGTATGGATGAAAGAAGCGGAGAGGCGACTTGACGAGATAGACCGGGGAGAAGTCCAGATTGATTCCCGCCGAACAAATTTTGGAAGACCTGAGAGCAATGCTGCGCCGCTAAGGTACGTCACGGAGTGGAGTTAGGTCGGCACGCCCTAGCTCCACTCCAGCTACAAACCCAGCGCTACTGGCGCGACCGCGCGCCTGAGGTATGATCATGTGTTTGCCTAAGACCAGTATCCCAGCCCAGGAGAACACATGATCATCGGAGTACCGAAAGAGGTTAAGGACCACGAGAGCCGCGTGGGCATTACTCCGGCTGGCGTGAAGGCGCTGACCGAGGCCGGTCATAAGGTTCTGGTCGAGACCCAGGCGGGCGAGCTCTCCGCCTTTCCCGATGACGATTATCAGAACGCCGGCGCTGAGATCGTCGGCTCTGCGCATAACGTCTGGGGCATGGCCGAGATGGTCGTCAAGGTCAAAGAACCTACGGAGAAGGAGTATGGCTTCTTCCGCGACGGGCTGACGCTTTTCACTTATCTGCACCTCGCGCCGCTGCCCGAGTTGACCGATCAATTGCTGGCGAAGAAGGTCACCGGGATTGCCTATGAGACGATCCGCGACCGCACCGGCGCTCTGCCGCTGCTGACGCCGATGTCGGAGGTCGCAGGCCGGATGTCGGTGCAGGTGGGCGCGACATTTCTGGAGAAGGAGCGCGGTGGACGCGGCCTGCTGCTGGGTGGCGTCCCGGGCGTGCCACCAGCGAATGTCTGCATCATCGGCGGCGGCATTGTAGGTACGAACGCAGCCAAGATCGCGCTTGGCATGGGCGCGAAGGTAACGATTGTCGACCTGAACCTTAACCGTCTGCGCGATCTGGACGACATCTTCAATGGCCGCCTATACACGCTGGCCTCGAACTCCTACAACGTGATGCACGCAGTAAAGGAGGCCGATCTGGTCATCGGTGGGGTGTTGATTCCGGGAGCGGCTGCGCCGAAGATCGTGACTGCGGAGATGGTGTCGAAGATGAAGAAGGGTGCGGTGATCGTGGATGTGGCGATCGATCAGGGTGGTTGCATCGAGACCGCGCGGCCGACGACGCACAGCGATCCCTCGTACACCGTGAACGGCGTCGTCCACTACTGCGTGACGAATATGCCGGCAGCGGTGCCCAACACTTCAACGCTCGCGCTGACCAACGCGACCTTCCCGTATGTGTTGAAGTTGGCGCAACTGGGAGCGAAGCAGGCGATCCTTAAAGACGAAGGTACTGCCGAGGGTGTGAATACCTTCGACGGTTGCCTTACTTACCAGGCGGTAGCACAGGCTCAGAAAAAGCAGTACACCCCAGTGCGTGACCTGGTGAGCTAGCTTCGTGGAAAAACAAAAGGCGTGGCCGCGGCCACGCCCTTTTCGCTGCAATATTCGTTTGCTGCTCTACAAAACCTACCGCAGCGTGACACTGTTCGCGAGACGGAAGGTGATGACGGTCTCAGCCGGCAGCACGATCTGTTTGTTACCAGTCAAAGCGGTACCTGCCGTACCTGCGCCAGCGCCGGCCAGGCCGCCGATCAGCGCTCCTTTACCGCCGCCCGCCAAGCCGCCGATCAGCGCTCCCAGGCCACCGCCGCCGCCGATAAACGCAGCGCTCCGCTTGCCTTTGCCTTTTTCCTGGCGGCTGTACTCACTGGTGGTGATGGGAAGCTCCTGGCCGTTAGCGCGAATCGAATTCAAACGGAGCGCCAGAACCGCAGCGCCCTTGAAACGGCCACGAGAGTTCGAGCCGGCAATTGTGCCGCTGGCAGCTGCGCCAGAACGGACCACAGTTCGTCCGTTTACCACAATAGGTGACCGAACCGTGGCATTGAACGGGTCGCCGTCCTTAGCGGTACCAGAGCTGATGGCCTGATCCAGAGCTACGCTGATACGCGTACCCGCCGGAATGGTATAGCTGACTGGCCGGGGTGCAGGAGCAGGCGTTGCTTCACTGTAATTTCGCGGGGCCGGTTGGCTTTCCTGCGCGGGCTGTTGGGCCTGCTCTGGCGGGGGCGTCTGACTGGCTGGCTGGCTACGGCTGTTGTCAGCTTGCCCCTGTGGCGATTGGCTATTTTGAGCCGGTTGCTGATTGTTGTAGCCCTGCTGCTGTTGCGGCTGCGCGGTTTGCTGCTGGGCCGGCTGATTACTGTGGCAACCCCCGGCAAATAACAGACTCGCGAGGGCGACGGAGAGCAACGATATTGAAACCGGGGTATATTTCATGGCGTCTGTGGGATGCTTTTCATTTTACGCGAGTTGTGAAGCTGCACCAACGGAAACGACGGATTACATGCTTCTGTAACCGTCCCTTACAATCGGGAGGTTCACTCCCCACTTGAGGAGCTTTATTATGTCCAGGCAACGTAGGGTCACGGTCGGCCTCTTGGCAGGCTTTGTGGTACTCACCCTGCTTGCGCTTGGCTCGCTGAATGCCTTCAACCTGCACTTTCTTACCCCGAGCGGCACGGGCCAGATCTTCCTCTTCACGGCGTTGTCCGCTCTGATCTTCCTGCTGCTGGTGGTGCTGCTGGTCCTGCTCTGCCGCAACATCCTGAAGCTGTATGCGGACCAGCGCAGCCGGGTGCTGGGCTCCCGCATCCGGACACGCCTGCTGGCCGGCGCCCTGATTCTGAGCTTTGCGCCCGCACTGTTCATGTTCCTGTTCAGTTATCTGCTGATGAACCGCTCAATCGACCGCTGGTTTTCGCAGCCGGTGGCCCAGCTGCGCGAGGATTCGGTGCGCGTCGCGCTGGAGCTCTCTCAGTACGCGGCGCAGAATGCCCGGAACGAGGCGGCGGCGCTGGCTGCCTCTGGAAGCCTGAATCGCAATCTTGAAGCGCGCAACTCCTCGGCGGTTCTGGCGGAGTTACGCAGGCAGAGTTTGACCCTCGGCGGTGGGTTCGCCATTATCTACCGGGATGGTGAGGCAACGGCCCAGTTCCAGGTGCCGCCGACGCCCAAGCTCGTTGGGCTTAAGCCGTGGATGGATGAGCGGGCCGAGGAGCGGCTCAGCAATACAGAATCGCTCCCCACGTTTGTTCTGGCCGTCTCCCGCCGCGCGGACCAGCCGGTGATCGGCATCGACAGCAGTGATTACATCTTAGGAGCGGCCACTACTGCAAGCGGGCGCATCATCGTAGTCGGCCTGCCCATGCCTGCGGGGCTGAGCAGCACCGTCGCGAACATCCACGCGGGCGCTCGGGACTATTGGACTCTTTTCCGCGCACGCAATCGCATCCGCGGCACCTTCTTCCTGCTGATGCTCCTGCTCACGGTGCTTACCTTTTTTGCGAGCAGTTGGCTAGCGCTGTATCTCGCGAAGCAGGTCACGCGGCCGGTGGAGGCGCTGGCCGATGCGATGGACGGCATTGCCGCTGGCCACTACAGCCGGCGTGTTGCGGTCGCGCCCACCGAAGAGATGGGCAAGCTGGCCGGCTCCTTCAACTCCATGGCAGCCGACCTGGAGGAGAGCCGCGCTCTGGCCGAGAGTTCGACCGCCCAGCTCTCCGAGGCCAACGGAACCCTCGAACAACGCCGCCGCGAACTCGAGACGATTCTCGAGACAATCCCGAGCGGCGTGGTGACGCTCGATGCCGAGTTGCGCATCCTGCGAGCAAACCAGGCATTTCTGGACTTAGTGCAGCTGGCCCCCGATAGCTTGAATCACGACAGCCTGACCCATGCTGAGCCCGCGCTTGCCACACTGCCGCTTGAGCTCCTTTTCCCGGCCGAGATCACCGAAGAGCTGCGCCGGCTGGCACGCCGCAGCCAGCGTATGGGGATCGCCGCGGGGGAGCTTGAGTTCCATGCGCGCCGGGGTCTTCTCCGCTTCTCTGCCACGTTGGCACTACTGCAGATCAGCCCGGAGCAGCGCGGCTACATTCTGGTCCTGGAAGACGTGACAGAGTCCCTGCGGGCGCAGCGGCAGGTGGCGTGGAAAGAGGTGGCCCAGCGGATCGCGCACGAGATCAAAAACCCGCTTACGCCGATTTCGCTCTCTGCCGAACGCATTCGCAAGCACACCGACCGCCCTACACAGGACTCCCCGGCGGTGATTCGCAAGTGCAGCGATGTGATTCTGGGTTCCGTCGAGACCATGCGGACACTTGTGGATCAGTTTGCCGTATTAGCGGAGTTTCCGTCGAGCTCCCCCAGACCGGTCGAGCTCGGAACCGTCATCGCGGCCGCGATGCTCCCCTTCTCGGGCCGGCTCGAGGATATCCACGTGGAGCAGCGGCTCGCACCGAATCTGCCGCTGGTCCTGGCCGATCCGGAGGCGATGAAGCGAGCGCTCGCCAACCTGATCGACAACGCGGCTGAGGCGATGCAGAGCAGCCTGCTGCGCCGGCTCACCATCCTCACTGGGCTGAACGAGTCGCGCACCATGGCCGAGATCGTGGTCGCGGACACCGGCTACGGCATTACCAGCGAAATGCGTGAGCGCCTGTTCCTGCCCTACTTCTCGACCAAGCAGCGCGGTACTGGCCTCGGTCTCGCCATCGCCGCGAAGATCGTGCAAGAGCACCAGGGAACGATCCGCGCCGAGCAGAACACGCCTGCCGGCGCGCGCTTCATCATCGAGTTGCCACTGGCAGAGGTGAGCACCGACTCAGACTCGCCCACATCGGGCCCCGCACCCGAGCATGCCGAGGCGAAGCTGCTGCTATGAACCACGTCCTGATTGTCGATGACGAAGCCGAGATCCGCGATTCACTGGCCGAGATCCTGGCCGAAGAGGGCTACGCCGTCACCACCACGGCCACGGGCAACGAAGCGCTGCTGCTGGTGCGCGACGCCGCGTATGACGTGGTGCTGCTGGATATCTGGCTGCCCGACCGCGACGGCATGGACGTGCTCGGTGACATACGCACCCTGGAGCCAGAGGCGCGTCCGGAGGTGATCATCATCTCGGGCCACGGCACCATCGAGACGGCGGTGCGCGCGACCAAGCTTGGCGCGTTCGATTTCCTGGAAAAGCCGCTCTCGATGGAGCGCACACTGATCCTGCTCAAAAACACGATCGAAGCGCGCCGACTGCGCCGCGCAAACCAGGAGTTCAAGCGGCAGGTAACGCCGCAGATGCCCGTCACCGGCGAGAGCGTCTCCATCAAAGCGCTGCGCCAGCAGATTCGGCTGATGGCGCCGACCAACGGCCGCGTGCTGATCTTTGGCGAGTCCGGCTCCGGTAAGGAGTTGATCGCGCGTGATATCCACGAAGCCAGCTTGCGCCGCGATGGTGTGTTTATCGAGTTGAACTGTGCGGCAATCCCCGAAGACCGCATCGAAAGCGCACTCTTTGGTTACCGGCATAGCGCCGTTCCAGGCGGGCCGCCGGAGATGCGCGGAACGCTCGAACGCGCCGACGGCGGCACTTTGTTTCTGGATGAAGTCGGAGACATGAGCCTGAAGACGCAGGCGAAGGTCCTGCGCTCCATGGATGAGCAGCGCTTTACGCCCGTGGGCGCCACGCACACCATCAACGTGGATGTCCGGATTATCGCCGCTACCAACAAGAACCTGGAAGACGAGATTGCGAAGGGAAACTTCCGCGAAGATCTTTTCTACAGATTGAATGTCATTCCTTTTTACGTGCCGCCGTTGCGGGAACGGCGCGAGGATGTTCCGCTGCTGGCGCGCGAATTCTTGAAGGAGTTCGGTCGTGAGTACGGACGGCCGCGCATCGAGATCAGTGACGAAGCGCTGTCCGCGCTGAAGCAATACCATTGGCCGGGAAATGTGCGCGAACTCAAGAACCTGATCGAGCGCGTCATGATTCTGAACCCGCAGGTGCTGCGCTTCGAGAAGAAGCACTTGCCCATGCTGGTGCACCGGGATCCTAGCCGGTCAAGCAGTGACTTCGCCACGCTGCAGGAGGCGCGCGATGCTTATGAGCGTGATTACATCTTGAAGAAGGTGGATGAGTGCCACGGCAACATGAGTCGCGCTGCAGAGACGCTGGGCATGGACAGGACGCACCTGTATCGCAAGATGAAGACGCTCGGGATCAGCGCGCGGGAATAGGCTTGCCAGTATGGGACGTTTGCTTCAGCTCACGATCATTCCTGTTCTGCTACTCTGTGGCGGCTGCGGTGTGTGCCGGGAGGAGATCCAGTCCCAGAGCGCTTCACCCGACGGCAAGTGGACGGCGAAGACGACCACACGCGCGTGTACGGGGTCAAGCTCGCAGATGACCGGCGTCTATTTGCAGACGGCGAATGTGCCGCCGCGGAAGCTGGGCGAGGTGGTCTTTATCGCGAAGAACCAGCATCCGGTGAAGGTGGCGTGGACGAGCGCGACCTCAGTGCTGATTACGTGCATGACGTGCGGCAGCGATATGAAGATACACAGGACCGAAGCGCATGGCATTCGCATCGCCTACGACGTGCACTAGGATTGCTCCTCATCTTTCTTGGCCTGGTCGAGCGAGCGCTCCAGCAATTGCTTGCGCCAGTCCAGCGTCTCGATGAAGCCCTGTGATTCGCGCCAGTTTTCCTGCACGATCACGTGCAGCTCCAGGAAGACGCGCGTGCCCAGCAGCGATTCGATCTCCTTGCGGGCCGCCGCGCCGATGCTCTTCAACTTCGATCCGCCCTTGCCGATCAGGATCGCCTTCTGGCCCGTGCGCTCGCAGTAGATGGCCGCGGCGATGCTGGTGACAGGCAGCTTGCCATCGCGGCGCGGTGACGCTTTCGGGTCCGGTTCGTCGTATCGTTCGATGACGACGGCCGAGGCGTATGGGACCTCCTCGCCGGTCTCCACTAGGATGCGCTCGCGGATCAGCTCCGCTACCAGAAAGCGCTCTGGTTGGTCGGTGAACTGGTCTTCCGGATAGTAGCGCTGTCCTTCCGGCAGGTGCTTGACCAGATCTTCGACTAGCCGTTCCAGGCCGTCCTTCTTGCGTGCTGAGATCGGCACAACGGCAGCGAAAGGGTGCAGCGCACTCATGCGGGTAATCAAGGGCAGTAGCTTCTCGCGCTCGATCAGGTCGATCTTGTTGATGATGAGAAAGACCGGGCAGTCGAGCTTGCGAATCAGGCTTAGGACAAAGGCGTCCTCGCTGTCGCGATGGCTTTCGTCGCGGCCCGGCTTGCCGCCCTCATTGTGTTCGTGGACGTGTTCGGGTCCAGCAATCTCGTCCGGCAACCGGAGTTCGCGCGTGGCATCGAGAATCAGCAGCACAATGTCCCGCTGCTCCAGAGCATCGTAGACCTCCTGCAGCATGCGGCGGTCGAGCTGCGATCCGGCCTTGTGCACGCCGGGCGTGTCGACAAAGACGATCTGGGCGGCGGACTTTTTGCCCTTCTTGCCCGCAACTTCCAGAATGCCCTGGATGCGGGTGCGCGTGGTCTGCGGCTTGCTGGTCACGATCGCGACCTTCTCGCCGATCAGCGCGTTCAGCAGCGTGGACTTTCCGGCATTCGGACGTCCGATGATGGATACAAATCCCGAGCGCACGCAAATGCTCCTTCTATGGCTTTCCCTCTGTGGTTTTCCAGGGATGTCTACCTCTTTGTTGTATCAGTCCGCGATAGGGCAGAGCGAATGCGCTCTCTGGCGGGCAGCTTAGACAGCCGTGTCTTCGATCACGGAGACGCGCAGCCGATCGATGCGGCGGTCGGTGGAGGCCAGCACCTCAAAGCGGGTGCCGCCGGTCACGATGACCTCACCCGTCATCGGAATGCGGCCGGCAACTTCGCTGACCAGGCCGCCGACGGTGGTGGCGGCATAGTCCTCGTCGTCGAAGTGATCGTCGCCGACCAGCTCTTCCAGGTCGCCGACTTCGAGACTGCCGGGCACGATCCAGACGCCCTTGGCCTCCAGAAGCGGCGTATCCACTTCGCTCTCGGTCTCATGCTCGTCAGTGATGGCGCCGACGATCTCCTCCAGCAGGTCTTCGATCGTGACCAGGCCGGCGACGCCACCGTATTCGTCGATGACAACGCGCATGTGTTGCTTCTCCCGCTGCATCTCGCGCAACAGTTCGTTGACGCGCTTAGTCTCTGGAACAAAGGCAGCGGGACGCTCGAGGCTGGCGACCGTACGCGATACGGCTTCGTCATCGGTGACCTGCAATAGGTCATGCGAGAAGACGATGCCGGTCACGGTGTCGAGCGTTCCTTTGTACACCGGCACGCGCGAGTAGGCGTGCTCCCCAATGAGCCCGAGGAAATCTTCAAGAGTGGTCTCGGCTGAGACGGCAAAGACCGCCGGACGGGATGTCATGACTTCGCGCACGATCTTGTCGCCAAACTCCACGGCCGAGCGGACCAGATCGCGGTCGCTCTCTTCTAGGATGCCCTCCTCTTCCCCGGCCTCGATCAGCGCGTCCACTGCTTCAGAGGCATCCTCCTCCTGCTTTTGGGGTGACGGAATCTCGGCGAGCGACGCTATCGAAAGCAGGAAAGCGAGAAACATGGTGACCGGCGAGATGAGATAGAAGAGCACGCGCAGGACCCAGCGCAAGCGCACCAGCCACTGCCCCCGCGTGCGGGTGAAAAATATGAACGGCAGCAGACGGCTAAAGACCACAACTACCAGGACGACGCTGAGCACGGCTTGTGCAATCTCTGAAGTCGTGGGCCTGCCCCAGGCGGTTGCGCGATCAAAGAGCAGCGCTCCGAAGACCAGGGCGACGCACGCTAGCGAAAGCTGCGCCAGCACCGCCGCTGAGAGTGACGCCATGTCGCGCGAAAAGCCCAGCTTCGGCTCTACCGACTGCTCCCAGGAGTCGATGTTGTCCTGGAACTCGCGGGAGAGAAACTTACCCATCTCCGAGTACAGCCGGTCGACATAGCAGGCGAGGGTGTGGATCGCGAGCAGCACGACGATGATGACGGCGTAGACGTAGGTCACGTGCGCGCCGCCTTAGCTGGGGCAGGTCTCTGTCTGGGCGGAGAAGCTGCCGTGCTCGCGCGTGCTTTGCCTTTGGAAGTTGCCGGTGCGGGCTCCGTCCGCTCGACAAGGCTCCGTGGCAAGTTGAGTTTCCGTCGCAGGCTGGCTTCTTTGCGCCGCATCTGTCCGGTGTCGGACTCGTGATCGAAGCCGGCGAGATGCAGCAGCCCGTGCAGGAGCAGGATCTTTAACTCAATCTCAAGGGGGTGCCCGATCGCCTCTGCTTGGCGTAACGCTGTCTCGAGAGAGATCGCCAGGTCGCCGGCAGGGAATGCCGCATCGGGAAGCATATCGAGTGCTGCTGGAAAATGCGCCGGAAACGAGAGCACGTCGGTTGGCTTGTTCTTGCGCCGGAACTGCAGATTCAGCCGCCGGAGCTCCTCGTCTCCTGAGAGCAGAACAGAGACCGCGCCGGGAAGCGGGATCAGCTCTTTCGCAGCCGCAACGAAGGCAGCCAGCTCCCGCTTGCGGATGCGGGAGCCTCGCGGAAGCTGCAGGTCTCCTGAAGGCTCGTACACGATCATGGTCGGGAAAACAGCAGGGGAGAGCACCCTTGCTCTCCCCTGCTCACTATTGTAGCGGCCGTGTCCAGTTCTACTGCGGCTTGGGCGCCGGTTTCCCTGCTTCACCCGTGGGCGCCCGCAGCGGCAGCTCAGACTGGTTGCGCCCGAAGCCGTCGTATGCCCGAATGATGCGCTGGACCAGATGGTGGCGCACGACATCGCCATCTTCGAAGTAGCAGAAGCTGATGCCGTCCACGCCTTTGAGCACATCGATGGCCTCGACCAGCCCCGATTTCCGGGGGTTGGGCAGGTCAATCTGCGTAATGTCGCCGGTGATGATCGCCTTTGCGTTATTGCCCAGCCGGGTGAGGAACATCTTCATCTGCTCGCTGGTGGTATTCTGCGCCTCGTCCATAAGGATGAAAGCGTCGTTAAGCGTGCGGCCACGCATAAAGGCAAGGGGCGCGACTTCAATCACGTTGCGCTCGATCATCTTGTCCACGCGCTCCTGCTCCAGCAGGTCGTACAGCGCATCGTAGAGCGGCCGGAGATAGGGATCGATCTTCTCCTGCAGGGTGCCGGGGAGAAAGCCGAGGCGCTCGCCTGCTTCGACCGCCGGACGCACCAGGATGATGCGGCTCACCTTTTTCGCGAGCAGCGCCGCAGCCGCCATGGCCACCGCCAGATAGGTTTTGCCAGTCCCGGCCGGGCCGATGCCGAAAACCATGTCGCACTGCTCGATGGCCTCCATGTAGCGGCGCTGATTGATGGAGCGCGGCTGGACCATGCGTTTTATGCCGCCGGTCGAGCGCTGCTTGCCGCTCTCGACCATCCCCTTCAAGGTCACCGATGGATCGGCAGTCACCAGCTTGAGCAGGGCGTTCAGCTCGCCGTTCTGCAGGGTCGTGCCAGACCGTCGCAACTGTTCATAGTCGCTGAAGATCTTCTCCACGCGCGCCACGCTCTCGTCTGGTCCTTCCACATACAGGGCATCGGACCGTAGGTCGATGCGAACGCGGAGTTTATCTTCGAGCAGTCTAAGATTTTCGTCGCGGGTCCCGAAGAGGGGCTCAAGGTTGGGCGTGATGTCCAGCGCTTTTTTCATCAAGCGAAGAGATGACCTCCTGCCGCAACGGGTGCAGCGGCGCTAGTTGAAGATGAAAGTTTGAGTTGGGAAAGCGAGAGTTTGCCAGCGTCCAAGCCATGCTGATTAGATGCATCGGACGCATGCCGGTCGCCAACTGTTGGCGTGGGGCCAGCTCCGCGGGTTGGTGCAATCCAGCGATGCGCAAAGAGTAGACCCTGCCTCGGGCGCCGTCAATCGCCTGTTTGTAAATAATAAGGTTGCAGGCTTTCCCGTTTCGGGGAAACGGCGGAAGAGGCTGTTTGGCTAAGGGATTCTTTTCATAGAACGAATCCGCACTTTGTGATTACTCTGGTCTTCCCCATGAACCCCATCTTTCCTTTGATCGCTCTTACTGCTGCTGCATCGCTCTCTTCCATCGCACACGCGCAAACTGGCGTTTATCTGGATTTCAGCGCAACCAATCCGGACAACTGGATTTACGGTGGCACGGCCGGCCTCTATCACGACGCCTGGCACCTGCCCTTCAGCAAGGCTGAATTGGACGTCCGCGGCTCATTCTTAGGCAATGGTCAGACTCCGGACACCCCGCGTATCTATGGCGTGACGGCTGGTCCCCGGCTTGCCTTCCATCCCCACGTCCTGCCCATCACACCCTATGTCGAGCTTCTGGCTGGAGCGGGCCATGTCCGGATTGGCAATGTCAACACGGGCCATTTCGAGTATCAGGTAGTCGGCGGCATCGACATCAAGATTATCTCCAGGCTGGACTGGCGTTTCTTCGACTTCGCCTACACTGGCTACCCGGGATTGAACGTGGGATACTCCACGCAATACGGATATCCCGATCGCAACGACTCGTTCTCGCCCAAGATGTTGAGCACCGGTGTGGTCTTACGTCTCCCGTAGTTGGAGGCGCGAGAGGATTGGAGCCGGCTAATGGACCGCAGCCAAGACTGGGTAGCGTCCGGAATGACTGGAAGCGTAAAGGCCGAGCAATCGTTACCGCATGAGGTAGTAGGCAGCCGCAGCCTCTTGATCCCGGGGAGTGGGGTTGTGATTGCGTTCTCAGCGTCTGGACGCCGAGAAGTCGGATTTCAGCAACTGCGCCCAAACCGGCTCAAATGCCCTACGGGCGCAAGCGCACGGAATGATTGACCACCTCAACAGTACGCTGTAAACTCTAGGTTTGCAGGGATGAGGCGTGCGTGTCCTCTCCGCATGCACTATCCTTACCAGACGAAAGCATAGGAATAGTCAATGGCAAACCATGTATCTTCGCTCAAGCGCGCCCGGCAGACGGAACGCAAAACAATCGTCAATCGCTCCAACAAGAGCCGCGTGCGTGGCAGCCTGCGCCTGCTGCGCGAGGCGCTGGTGAAGGGCGATGCCCAGGGCGTGAGCGAGCAGTTCCGCAAGACCGTCTCCGCTCTGGACAAGAGCGTGCAGAAGGGCATCCTGCACAAAAATACTGCCTCCCGCTATAAGAGCCGTCTGAGCGCTCGCGTGAAGGCCATCTCTCAAAAAACCGCAGCCTAGTCAGCTTCGCCTTGCTTGAGAGGGTTGGGCTTCTGCCCAGCCCTTTGTTGTTTCGGGGATCGGCAACTCTCCCGGAGTTTCCCCCGCGCGGCATCTCACTCCTCAGCATCGGCGGCAGCTTGAGCAGATACCAGGAGCAGCATGCTCAACTCCACTCCTTCCATCCCCCTCCGACCTTCGGCTCTTCAAGACGACGGTGAAGTACGACGCCGCTGTTGGGCGCCAGCAGCACAAGATGCCTGCGGCGGCCAAGCTGCCAGCTTGACCAGTAATGGGTCAATTTGATTTTGACGATCGGCCACAGCCTGCACCTCAAATCAAAAACATGAAGCGTAACGTCTGAGCGATTGGAAGATAGGAGTGTGGATATGGCGATAAGTCCCGAAGAAATTGCACACGCGTATATCAAGGCGTGGGAGGACGCCTGGAATAACGAGGGTGTCAAAGCGACGGTGAAGCTGTACGCTGCAGACAGTGTTTTAGCCGGTTATGTCACCGCCATAGGACAGCCGGAGATCGCAAAACTGCTTAGCGGAATCTTCGATCAGGGTTGGACCAAATCAAAATTAAAGTGACGAATGCACGCGAAGTCAATGGGCTCATCCTGGTTGCGAATGAATACTCCGCCTCCAGATCAGGCCCAAATGAAGGGAAGACTCTCGATGCGAAATCGAGCCACGTCTCAGCCCCTTCGGTGAATCCTGGGTATCCGTAATGCACACCGCCACATAAGTGGTTACCGGTCTGACGCAACTGCTTGTGTTGATAGAGGGTATCAGGCTTACCTTGGCAACTCTTCACTTGGGTGGCGGAGTCTGCCCGTCATCCTGCTCGGCCGGCGGCCCAGACTCGGCCTTTGGCACGTCGTAGACTTCCAGCGCTCCGCGGTTCAGCACCGCCAGCCGGTTGCCGTCCGGGGAGAGGGCGAAGTTCTGGCCTGCGGTGAGGATCGGTTTGATTGCCACACTCAGGCGCAGGCCGCCCGTCTTTGCGTCCAGCACGTAGATCACCTGCGCCTCCACATCGGTATCGCTCACCGGGTCGAAGTTGTCGATAGGATGCGAGACGCCCAGCCAGCCAACGGCGAAGGTGCTGCCGTTCGCCGCGGTCGCGTAGGTGGGCCAGGTGAAGTTGGCGCGCCAGCGGCCATCCCACAGGTGCTTGCCGTCCAGCTTGAAGGCCTGGGTCAGATGGTCCGCCGTGTGAATGGGACAGGTCCGCACCAGCACGGTCGAGCTATTGATGAGATCGTCGTCCGGCTCGCAGAGAGAGGCGACCTGCCCGACGACCTTTCCGGCCTTCGGATCAGGATCGGTAAACGGGTGCAGGCGAACCTCCCACTGATTCGGCGTCGTCTCGTTGCGCGTAAGGTAGCCTGTGTCGTTCGCGATCAGCTTCGCCGGCTGGTCTGCGCGGGCGCGAAAGACAAGCGCTTTCTCGTCCAGGCGGATCATGCGAATCTGGATGTCCTCCGGCGGCGGGTTATCCCCAAGTCTGAGGGCTCGCAGCTCCTGCGCTTTGTGCTCTTCGGGCGTGTGGCGCTCCAGGTCTGACTCAACCACCAACATCTCGCCGCGAGGAGAGACAAAGGTGTCGCGCAGGGTCGTCGGCAGGCGCAGGATAGGGTGCAGTTCGAGGTCGGCGCCGGCTACGGCGAGTTCATCTCCCTGCCGCACCAGCACCTTGCCATCCGCTATGGGCCACAGATAGCGCTGCCGGTTGTTCATGCGCCACTCCGCGCTGGCCGTCTCCTTCCCGCTGGGAAGTTCGAGCACCACAGCGCGGATCAACTGCGATTCGCCGGTCTCGTGCGGATCGCGCCGCAGCAGGCGATGTTGGTGGAAGGTAAAGAGCAGGTGGGTCGCGTCCAGAAAATCCAGCGAAGCCAGCGATAAGCGCGCCAAGGTATAGATCTGGCCGGGCGGCCTATACCCCAGCGGGTCCACGGGGATGCTGATGACCGGAGCCATCGCGGGTGAGCGCGTGCGGGCTGTTGCCAATCCAGTGCTCAGGAGAGCGAGCACCAAAACGGCACATCCTGCCCTGCCCTGCCTCATTCGCCAGCTGCGCTGCATTCCTCGCTGCTCCTACCCTGTTATTTTGCTACACACAGGGGATACAGGAATCTTAAGCTCTCAGTTGACTTTCACCCCGTGAGGCCGTCTGATAGCAGATTCATGTACTTAGGTTCTTCGCGTCGCTTTGTTGAAACCGCGAATGGACCACATCGTTCCGGAGAATGAATGCGCATCCATCCTGGCTTCCAGCCCCTTCGTCTAGCGGTCCTTGCGGTATCGGCGTGCCTTATTGCCGCAGCAGGCGCCCAGACAAAACCGGTCGAGACGGCGGCGACGCTCCCAACCAGTCAACAAACGCTCAAGCAGCTAAAGGGCCTCGATCCCACACTGCGGGATACCTCGGTTGACCCTTGCGTCAACTTCTATCAGTATGCGTGCGGCGGCTGGCTGAAGAACAATCCAATCCCGTCTGACCAGTCCTCCTATGGCCGCGGCACGGAGCTCTCCGAGCAGAATCGCCTGGTGCTCAGGACCATTCTCGAGCGCGCGAGTGCGTTGGGCGGCACGCGTTCGCCGGAGGAGCAGAAGATTGGCGACTACTACGCCACCTGCATGGACACGACGTCGATCAACATGCGCGGCGGCGAGGACCTGAAGCCCAAGCTGGCGCAAATCGATAACCTGTCGGCGAAAGATGGGCTGCCAGCGCTGGTCGCCACCATGCAGCATAACGGGGTTCCCGTGCTCTTCCGTTTCAACTCCGAGCAGGATTTTAAAGACGCCACACAACAGATTGCGGTCTTCGATCAGGTGCGGCTGGGTCTCCCCGAGCGTGGATATTACCTGCGCACAGACCCGAAATCGATCACGCTGCGCAAGCAGTACACGGATCACATTGCACGGATCTTCGTCCTGCTGCACGAGCCGCAAGCGCAGGCCACCGCCGACGCGGAGACGGTGCTGAAGCTCGAAACGCAGCTGGCAACGGCCTCGCTCAGCAATGAGCAGCGCCGCGAGCCTGCCAATCTGTATCACAAAACAGCGTACCCAGCGTTCACGGCCGCCAATCCGGCATTTTCGATGCAGCAGTTTCTGCGAGCCTCCGACGCTCCGGAGGTTGCGGCGTTGAATGTGGCCACGCCAGCCTACTTTGCTGGACTGAACACGCTGATCGCAGGGACGGATCTCGCCTTACTCAAAGCGCTGCTGCGCTGGGATCTGATCTACGGTACGCCCGGTACGGCACTGCCGCAGGAGTTCGACGACGAGAAGTTCAGCTTCTACGGCAAAACGCTCTCCGGCCAGCCCGAGCAGCAGGCCCGCTGGAAGCGCTGCGTGCGCAGTGTCGATGGATCGCTGGGCGAGGCGCTCGGCAAGGTGTATGTCGCGCAAAAGTTCAGCCCCCAAGACAAGCAGCGTACGCTTGCGATGACGCGCGACGTGGAAGCCGCTATGAACCACGATTTGGCGCACCTGGACTGGATGAGCAAGCAGACCAAAACACGTGGCGAAGAGAAGCTGGACAGCGTGACGAACAAGATCGGCTATCCGGATAAATGGCGCGACTACTCCAGCCTGAAGGTGGTGCGTGGCGACGCGCTAGGCAACGCGGCACGGGCGGCGGAGTTCGAGCACAATCGCGACATCGCGAAAATTGGCAAGCCGGTCGACAAAGGTGAGTGGGAGATGAGCCCGCCTACAGTCAACGCCTACTACGATCCGCAGATGAACGACATCAACTTCCCTGCCGGCATTCTGCAGCCGCCGTACTTCGATCCGTCGATGGATGACGCGATCAACTACGGCGATGCCGGAGGCGTGATCGGGCACGAACTTACCCATGCCTTCGACGACGAGGGGCGGCAGTTCGACGCCAAGGGCAACTTCAACGACTGGTGGACACCGGCGGACGAGAAGAAGTTTACCAACCGCACGGATTGCGTCGTCAAAGAGTACGACGGCTTCGTTCCAGTCGATGATCTTCATGTGAACGGCAAACTCACACTCGGGGAAAACATTGCCGACCTGGGCGGTTTGCGCCTTGCCTATCTCGCCTGGACTGAACATGAAAAGCGCCCAGGTGCGCCAACGGAGATCGAGACCGCCGGCCTCACACCCGCGCAACAGTTCTTCGTCTCCTACGGCCAGGGCTGGTGCGAAAACACCCGTCCGGAGACGACGCGCTTGCGCGTGCAGACGGACCCGCACTCCCCCGAAGAGTTTCGCGTCAACGGTGTTGTCGTCAACCTGCCGGAGTTTCAGCAGGCCTTCAACTGCAAAGCCGGCCAGCCAATGGTCGGCCAGAACCGTTGCAGCATCTGGTAGTACTTGAGTGTTTCTGCATTGTTTTTTTGGGGAGTCCTCGTATGTTCGTGACGCCGCGCGCAATTATTCTCAGCCTTTTCGCCGTCCTGGTTTCGCTGCCAGCAGCTCTGGCGCAAAAGAGCACTGCAATTGTTACAGATACGAAAACGTATTTCCCCATACCAGGCTTCGATAAGTCGGCCATCGACTCCACGGCCGATCCATGTACGGATTTCTACAAATACGCGTGCGGAAACTTCAGCAAGCTCCACCCGATTCCGAACGATATGTCGGATTTCGATCAGTTTGCGAATCTGCAGGAGTACAATACGCAAGCGCTCCATGGCATTCTGGAGAAGGCTGCTGCTGCACACCCTTCCGCGGGCACGAACGAGCAGAAGGTAGCCGACTACTACACCAGCTGCTTGAACACCGCAGCTATCAACAAAGCAGGGTTGGCGCCGATCCAGACTGCGCTCGACGGCATCCGCTCGATCAAGAACCGGGACGAGCTCGCGCCGGTGATCGCGCACTTCACGCGCATCTCCGCCGGCGCCTTTCTGGATTTCGGTTCACAGCAGGATTTCAAGAACGCGACTGAAGAGATTGCGGTCATCGATCAGGGCGGCCTTGGCCTGCCGGAGAAAGACTATTACCTGCGCACCGGCGCGAAGGACGAGGAGCTGCGCCAGCAATATGTACAGCACCTGACCAAGATGCTGCAGTTGCTCGGCGCCACACCCGATAAAGCAGCCGCCCACGCCAAAGCCGTAATGGAGATGGAGACAGCTCTGGCCAAAGTCTCGCTCGGCAATGTTGAACGCCGCGATCCAAACGCGGTCTATCACCCCATGCCGGTCAGCACCTTTGCCGGCGAAGTGCCGCTTCTGCATGCGGAGCAGTTCCTCAAAGACGTGGGTGCGCCGCCCGTGACCAAGCTGAACGTCACCTCGCCAGAGTTCTTCAAGGGCCTGAACCAGGTGCTCTCCACCACCAGCATGGAGACGATCCAAAGTTATTTGAGCATCCGCCTGGCTGAGGCCGAGTCCTCCCGACTGCCTGAGGCCTTTGACGAAGAGCACTTTGACTTTTACGGACGCAAGCTGACCGGCACCCCCGAACAGAAACCGCGCTGGAAGCGGTGTGTCGCCGCGACCGATCGCGCGATGGGAGAAGCACTGGGCCAGGTCTACGTGAAGCAATACTTCGCCGGAGACAGCAAGGCAAAAACGCTGGCCGAGGTGCATGCGATCGAGGGAGCGATGAACCAGGATCTCTCAGATTTGGAATGGATGAGCGCTCCGACGAGAGAAAAGGCGAAAGAGAAGCTGCGGGCTGTCGTCGATAAGATTGGCTACCCGGATAAGTGGCGCAGCTATGCCGCGCTCAAGATCACACCCGATGACGCCTTTGGCAATGCCCTGCGCGCGAACGAGTTCGAGAGCGATTATCAACTCAACAAGATTGGCAAGCCGGTCGACAAGGGCGAATGGGAGATGAGCCCGCCGACCGTGAATGCCTACTACGACGACAGCATGAACACGATCAACTTCCCTGCCGGCATTCTCCAACCCGCCTTCTACGATAAAAATGCTTCAGATGCGACGAACTACGGCCATATTGGCGCTGTCGTTGGGCACGAACTTACGCACGGCTTCGATGATCAGGGTCGCAAGTTCGACGCGCAGGGCAATCTGAACGACTGGTGGACCCCGGAAGATTTGAAGAAGTTCGAGAGCCGCACCGATTGCCTGGTGAGCGAGTACAGCGGCTTCACGGCCGTCGACGACCTACACGTGAACGGCAAGCTGACCCTGGGCGAGAATACGGCCGACAATGGTGGCATGCGGCTGGCGCTTATGGCGTTAATGGCTCAGGCTGCGCAGACCAAAATGAACATGAATGCAAAGGATACGGGTGGCTCCACGCCGATGCAGCAACTGTTTGTCGGATGGGCGCAGAACTGGTGCAGCACGGAACGCCCGGAGCTGCTGCGGATGCTGGTCCAGACCGACTCCCACTCGCCCAACAGAATCCGTGCCAACGGGGTGGTCGTCAACATGCCTGAGTTCGGCAAAGCCTTCGGCTGCAAGCAGGGGCAGCCCATGTACCCAGTCAAGATGTGCCGCGTCTGGTAATCGTTCTTCTCTGATATGGGGCCGTTCCCGATACAGTGGAGCTATGGTCTCCACCACCCAATCCCCCACGCCTTCCCGGATCTCCATCCGGACCAAGTGGCTGGGATACGGCGCGTGTGCGCTCGCGGGCTCGCTGTGGGGAACCGGCTTCTACTTTGGCAAGGTCGCCCTGACGGAGATGACGGTCGGCCACATGGTGCTCTACCGCTTTCTGTTTGCTTGCCTGGGGCTGCTGCCGTTTGCTCTCCGCCACATGCCGCGGTTCTCGGGCAAGGAGTGGCGGCTGCTCCTGCTGGCCTCCTTCTTGGGCATTCCCATTCAGTTCCTGGTGCAGTTCTATGGGCTATCGCTGACCACCGTCTCCCATGCCTCGCTGATGGTTGGCACCATGCCGGTCATTCTCGCGGCCGGGGCGACGCTCTTTGCCGGGGAACGCCTTGACCGTATCGGCTGGCTCGCCCTTCTCGGCTCCAGCGCCGGGGTGGCTTTGATTGTGCTGGGAGGCCACAATGCGCAAAGCACCGGTGGAGGCCCAAGCCTCACTGGCGACCTACTGGTCGTGCTGGCGCTGTGTGTCGCCTTGGGCTGGATTCTGTTGAATAAACGCCTTATGGAAAGACACTCTCCAGCAGTCGTGACCGTCTACGGCGTCTACTCCGGCACACTGATGATGGCCGTCTGGGTCCTGCTGAAGAACGGGCCGCCGCCGGTCCACGACATCTCCTCACGGGTCTGGTTCGCCCTCGCGGCTAGCGGTGTTTTGTGTACGGCTGCCACCACTCTGCTCTGGAACTGGGGCATTCACCACGTTCCGGCATCCCGGGCAGCCGTCTTTCTCAACATCGAACCCATGCTCGGTTCGCTGTTAGGCGTAGAGCTGCTCGGCGACCGGCTGGGGCCTTTCGCCTGGGTCGGCGGGACGCTCATCCTGGCTGCCGCGATCACCTTGACAACACGGCCGGAGACACCAGCGCCCGCGGCGGGTCTGGAGTAAGTTTTCCTCAGCCGAGAGCCTGTGCCCCAATCCTTCCTGAGACAAGTACCGCCAGAGATGGCGAGTGGTGAAGAGTCTGATCGGAACCAAATGGCCCATTCTCTTCAGCCAATTAGAGATTTCGCGTAGTAGTTGCCTTGCCTCAGCTTCTGCGAAGCATTTCTCAGCTTGTCCACGAACACCTGCGCCTCAGAAGGAGGAACAATCCCCGGCATAAGAAGATAGGAAAGATTCCGATTCGGTGTATCGAGCGCACACCAGAAGCTACACTCATTTAGAAGCTTCTGAAGGAACGTTTGATTCCAGCCAGCCTCTCGAATCCAATGTAACTCGGTGACATACTGCGTGGTGGACAATAAACCGTACGTTATAAGGATACGGCCGTCAGCAATTCGAACCTTTGCTCTAGATGCCAGCAAATGCGTAAGTATGAGAATCCAGATGTAACGGAATATTATAGCTAGAATGAGAAGCACAACAGCACTAAAACCAATACTTCCCAAAACAGCGATGTTCCCGTGAAGAACCAGGAAAAATATGCCAGCAAGAATACAACACACGACGAGGAACTTCAGGAAGTGATGAGACTTGTGATGTATTGCTCTTTTCCATCCGTATCTTCCCCTAAAGTGTGGGAGCGACAAAAACGCTTTCGTTCTAAATGGTGCCTCTAAGTCTAAAGAGTGAATCGCGCGCAATGTGGATTTGCCGAGCTCAGTTGTATCAGCTGCAACCACATCAAGAATGCCGTGTGTATCCGTATCCCCAATCGAGGATTGCTTAATATCTGGTGATTAAAAAGCTGATGGCTGCCTCACGTCTGCATATTGAGGAACTGATGTGTGCACGTTGTTGGGGTTTGCGGCCGCTGAAAGTGAATGCAGCCTTTGCTGAGCCTCTACCAAATCAGGGCTTAACTCGAGGGCCTTAGAGTACATCTGACTAGCCTCGATGTTTGCCTTGTTACCCTGCGCTATCCTCCCTAAAAGTAGGTAGGCTCTCGCAGCCCGCGGCGCCACGGACAGACACGCACGAAGGAAGCCCGCTGCTTCATCCATGCGGCCGCGACGCATCGCTATAACACCCAAACCAAAGAAGGCATCCGCGCTCTCCTTAGGATCAGCAAGGAGCTGCCGATACATTAGTTCACTCGTATCGAGGTCCCCGTTGTTGAGAGCATCTATCGCGTGCTGCTTCGGGCTGGTATTGTCACCCACGCTAGAAGCCTCCTTGTCACGGCTGAGTCACGTGATGTGTGATAGCGCCAATGTCTGTTGTACCGGCGCTTGTCTCATGGTGAGCAGTCGCAGCTACACCTGTTTCTGGATGCGCTGGGGTGATATGTGCTCCGGTTGATGCGTCCGGATGTGAGCTTGACTCGTGTCCCGACTGGATCGACATATTTAGCTCGTGAGCGCAAGATTGAACTTGCGACAGGTTGACCCCCGCGCCCGTACTACTGGAGGACAGGTCTGAATGATTTGACGACACTACACCGCCGGGAGAGTGGTCTTGCGACAGGTTGACCCCGGTGCCCGTACTGCTGGGGACGTCGTTTCCGGAATCCGCCGTGTTCTTGAAGCTCATCGAGGGATCAGGAAACATCGACTTATCGGGATAACACGCCTCGCCGTGGTTCCTCTCGTATCGAGCTGGATCGTCTCCGAAGACAGATGCAGCAACTGCACCAATGGCTAATTCCACACCGAGACCCACAGTCGCTTCCGCTACTCCAGCACCATACGCAACCTTATCTGCTGCGTTCAAGACACCAGAAACGAGTTCGCCCACGTGAACCGCATTCTCAACGTCAGCCGGTGGGGGTTCCGCCTTTGGCGGATCTTGGATGAGTACAGCCCCACCAATATGAATCGAACCAGAGGGGACGTCTTTCGGGTCCTCAGGCATTTAAGCCTCCTTGATCAAGCGGCCGTATTCTATACCCTCTCGCAACTGCCTCTTATGAGATTGTAGCCCCGTCTCGGAGTAACGCTCACGCCTGTGCCCCTGCCGCGATCACCCCTCCGACGCGGCCGAGACACCAGCGCCCCCTGCGGTTCTGGAGTAAGGTTTTCCTCAGAAAAATACCTGCGACTTTCACTTCATCTGGGCTAAGTAGCAGAAAGAATGCGGCTTACGTTACCTTTGGTTCCATCAACGGGGTTGCTGGATTACCGTGGTACTATTGGCGAATAAAAGGCGAAAACGAGGTAGGGCTATGGTGAGCGCAGCGGCAGCAGTGCAGGGTGTGAAGGAGATCGCAGAACTGGTCCGGAAGTACAACGACTTCCCTCTTTACGAAAAGATCGTCAACCTGCAGGAGCAGGTTTTGGAGCTGACGAGCGAGCGGTGTGCCCTGCGCGATGAAAATGACACACTGAAAACTCAACTCGTAGAGCGGACAAAGACCGCCTTTCGCAACCCTTACTACTTCGCGGAGGGAGACGAGGTGCCGCTCTGCCCGCGCTGCTACGAGACGACGAACCGGCAACTCCGGGTCCACCTCACCCATCCGGCGTGTGAGCTTACGAACGGGTTCGGCCGCATCTGCCGCAGTTGCAAGTGGTTCTTCCTGGAAGGCGAGCAGAGGCCCAGGCCACATCGCCGGACCGCGCGTCCGCAGCGCGAGGAGTGAGGCGCGCGGGACAGAGGAAGGCAGTGAACACCAGAGAACCGCCGTCCTCGAGTGCTCTGGTTTTCCCTGATGTTTGCTGCCGTGCCCTCCTCTGCTCAGAGTTGCTCGGGTGCAAGCGTTGATTGGCCGGGGGCAGGCGGCTCACTCGCCAGATCGAGAACTAGACGCTCCAGGACCAGCCGCTTGTCGGGTGGCGAGGAACGCACTTCCAGGTCCGCGCGCGCGATGATCCGGAGGGCGCGGGTCAGCTCACGCCGGGATTTATAGCGCCTGGCTTGCCGGATCAGGTCATCCACCGCGAAAGGGGGCATGCGAAAGCCCTGCCACAGCGCCTGCCAGATGGCCCGGGAGTCGCGCACATTCTTTTCGACGATAACCAGCATCTGCCGGAAGGTCCGCGACAGCATGTAAATGTGGCCGATGGCCGACTCTTCACCGCCATCGGAAGCATTCAGCAGCCCATGCAGGAGAAGAAGCGCACGCGGTTTATCTTTAGCCGAGATCGCGTCCGTCAGCTCATACAAGGAACGCTGTTTGGCGCCGAGCACCATGGTTTCCACATCCGCGAGGGTGATCAGGTCGCGACCGGTAGTGTAGAGCAGCAGCTTTTCAAGCTCGCTTGCCATGGACATCATGTCTGCGCCGAGTGCGTCGGTAAGCTCCCGGGCGGCGTCCGGCTCGAGCAGCGACCCTCTTTCAGCCGCCACGGCGATCAGCCAGTGTGCCGCGTCTCCCTCCTCTACCCGCGGCAGCTCGACGGTGCCGCACCATTCGCCGAGCGTCTCCCGAATGCGCTCGTAGCGCTCCTTGTCTTGCATCTCCATGCGGCGCAGGTCGGCTGGAATACGGATGTGGTCGGCGATAAAGAGCAGCAGTGCTTGCGGGTTGGGTGAGCGGAAGTACGCCTCAAGGGCGGCAAACTCCTCCTTTTTGGAGCCCCGGCCATAGAGTGTTTTTACGTTGCGAAGGAAGATCACCTGGAACGGCGCCATCAGGGACGGCGTCCTCGCCCGGTCAAGCGCCTCGAAGATGCTGGTCTCTGCTAGATCGATCTCAGAGAGCGCGAAGTCGCGGAAGCTCGGCTCGACCAGCGCGTCAATGACGGCCTTCCGGCAACGCTCATAGAGGAAGATTTCGTCCCCGAGCAGGATGTACCCGGGACGCAGAGGAGTTCCCGAGGCCGCGGCTCCCTGGACCTCCGCGATGAAACGCTCCGATGAGACAAAGCTGCGCATAGTGTGTGAGGGCATCAGGCGGCCTGGAGAGTCTGTTGAGAGTGCACGACTAAAAGGACTCCAGCATATCGCTTACCAGCGACTGAGCGAAATCCCGGGCCAGCCGCTGCATTGCAGGCGCGTCCTCCTGAATGAAGCTGGCGAGGTCATTGGTCGACTCATACTGCTGGTGAAAGGTGTAGTCCTGGTGTTGATAGAGGACGCGGCCGTCCCGGTCGGTTAGTGAGACATTGGCCGTTATGGTGATGAGATAACTCGACGACTGCCCCGTGCGCGAATTGTAGGTATACGGAACGATCGTCTCCGTAAGCAGAACGCCGTGCAGGGTAGCGTCTGCCTCTGGTGCAGTATCGCCGGTGAGAATGCCGTATTGCGTTCGGGTATGGAGTTCGCGAACCACCGCCTGTGTCAGCGCGACCTCGGAGTGGTAGAGCTGTGTCTTGTTCTGGAAAAACGGAACAGCGACCGAGTGCACGGAGGTAGGGACGTGGGTTGCGGAGCCGGCGGTATGGTAGCCACAACCACCAAGTGATGCTGTGCAGCCAAAGAGAAGCAGAATGAAGAGAGACCGCATGCTGAGCTATTCTCGCAGATTGGTACCGATAGAATGGCCCGTCAAGAACAAAGGCCACCTGGTGAGGTGGCCTTTGTTCGTTGCTGTGTTTTCGTTAAGCGGGTGAGGGACTGCCTTCCGGAAATCCCTGAGCGCGGCCGGAGTCCGGCTTGGTCACCTTAACCTCAGGATCCCCATCTCCAGAACCGTTGTAGGGAGTCTTCATCGGGGGCAGTTCACGGCCCTCGATGATCATCTTCAGCTCATTCGCATCCAGCGTCTCCCGCTCGAGCAGAGCAGTCGCCAACCGGTGCATGATGTCCTGATTGTGATCGAGGATGCCATACGCCGATTGGTAGGCGCTGTCAGCCAGACTGCGCACTTCTCCGTCGATCTGCCGCGCCGTTTCGTCAGAGAAGTCGCGATGTTGTGCGATCTCCCGGCCCAGAAAGATCTGCTCTTCCTTTTTGCCGAAGGTCAGTGGGCCCATCCGGCTCATGCCGTATTCGCAGACCATTTTGCGAGCCAGCTCAGAGGCGCGCTCGATGTCGTTGCCAGCACCCGTCGTCATCTGCTTCAGAAAGATCTCTTCGGCACACCGTCCACCCATCAGGATGGCAAGTTGTGTTTCAAGATAATCCTTGGTGACGGTGTGCTTGTCGTCTTCGGGCAGCTGCATGGTGACACCCAGAGCCATGCCGCGCGGGATGATCGTGACCTTATGCAGCGGATCAGCATGGGCGCGCATTGCAGCAACCAGCGCGTGACCAGCCTCGTGGTAAGCCGTCACCCGCTTCTCTTCATCGGAGAGCAGCATGGACTTGCGCTCCGCCCCCATCATGACCTTATCCTTGGCAGTCTCAAAGTCAAACTGATGGACAGACTTGCGGTTCGCACGAGCTGCACTCAGCGCAGCCTCGTTGACCATGTTGGCGAGATCGGCTCCAGAGAAGCCTGGAGTTCCGCGAGCCAGGACGCGAAGGTCGACATCGTCGGAGACAGGCACCTTCTTCGAGTGCACGCGGAGTACCTCTTCGCGGCCCCGTACGTCAGGACGTCCCACGATCACACGGCGATCGAAGCGGCCCGGGCGTAGCAACGCCGGGTCGAGTACATCGGGCCGGTTGGTCGCAGCCACCAGAATGACTCCATCGTTGGACTCAAAGCCGTCCATCTCGACCAGCAATTGATTGAGGGTCTGCTCGCGCTCGTCGTGGCCGCCGCCGAGGCCCGCGCCACGGTGACGGCCCACTGCATCGATCTCATCGATAAAGATGATGCAGGGAGCATTCTTCTTGCCCTGCTCGAAGAGATCACGGACGCGGCTCGCGCCTACGCCAACGAACATCTCTACAAAATCGGAACCGGAGATAGAGAAGAACGGAACGTTCGCTTCCCCAGCAACAGCGCGGGCCAACAGCGTCTTGCCGGTTCCCGGAGGTCCGACAAGCAGTACACCCTTGGGAATGCGTCCGCCAAGCTTTTGGAACTTCGACGCTTCGCGGAGAAATTCAATGATCTCCTTAAGCTCTTCCTTGGCCTCATCGACGCCAGCAACATCCTTGAAGGTGACCTTTTTCTGCTGCATGGAGAGTAGCCGGGCACGGCTTTTGCCGAAGGACAGAGCTTTGTTGCCACCGCTCTGCATCTGCCTCAGCATAAAGAACCACAGGGCGCCGATGATGATGATTGGTGAAAAGTTGAACAGTATGGGGAGCCAGGAGCTGCCTTGGGAATCCTTAACGGTGATGGCGACCTTGTTGTCCTGGAGAATCTTGAACATGTCAGGGTAGTTTGCCGGAACCGTGGTGTGGAAGGCTTCCTTGTTATTCCGGAAATGCCCGTGCACCTCGCTGTTGTTGATCGACACGTCACTAACCAGTCCCTGATGGGCGTCATCCATGAACGTGGAGAAGGAGATCTCCTGGTCGTGACCATTTCCCGTGCTCTTCTGGACGATCTGCCACAGCAGCACCAGACACGCAAGAATGAACACCCAAAAGATGATCGATTTGACCGTCGAATTCACGAAAAACCCTCTTTTCCCTTGCGCTCTCAAGCGCCAGCAAGGAAGACTGCACCTCCTGGATACGTTACGAGCATCCGTTGAGAAGCTGCTTTGTGTCTGCCTTACGGTATTAGACGTGCAAAGCCGACCATAGGTGCGGCGGTGGCTTCTTCCTTCTTTAACGCTGCTGTAAACAGACTTTGTCTACATACAAACGGTAATGTAAACCTGATTCTACTCCCCGGCTCACCCCTCAACGCGTAAGAAACGTGACACAGGGGGTGAATTTGGTTACCAACGGCGACGTTCCGGCTTACCTATTCCTTATCGGCCGGAAGCTCGCAAACCTTTACCGCTATTCCACCGGCGAGTACTGAATCGGAGTCGACGGCAGCTCCGCGCATCCAGACCACGGCTCCCTCACAGACCACGACCGGCCAGGCGGCCCGCTCCGCTCCAGTGACATGCATGCGCTCCAGAACCTCTTTCACCTTCTTTGGACCCCGACTGTGCCGCAGAGTCACGCGATCTCCCGGCCGCCAGGTCCGCAGCAGCAGCGTTGGATGGGTGGGGGCTGAATTGCCTGTCAGCCCAGCGGCAAGCATCAACCCGTACTCTGGCGCGCACAGCTCGCCGGGCACTGTCAGCTCATATACCGGCAGCTCAGCCGGGGGCTCGTCCTTTCCGGCGCGCGTGAGCCGGAGCTCGCGTGGGGTGCGCTCGGCCACGACTCCCCCTGGCAGCTTCAGCATGCGAGGACGCCGTCCCTCTGCCCGCAAAGCCTCCGTTTCCTGCCCGGAGTGCTGCTGACCTAAGCCGCAAAGCGCTAGCAGGCTTTCCACGTGATCAAAGCCTAGCGACAGGCCGAGCCGTTCGGCAGCCGCCCGCAGCACACGCCGTCGCATGGCGGACGGTAGAGGCCCGAGCCGTTCGATCTCCAAAGCCCACGAGGTTTCCGTTGGGTCCGTGGAGGTCGCGCGCCCTCCCCCGCGCACCGGCTTTCCCGGCAACAACAAGGACGGCACTACGCGGGCGAGTTCGGCTTCCCACCAAGCCTCTTCATCCCGAGCCACTGCTGCCATCCTCGCCAGCTGCGTCCCGATCTGGGGATTGAACTCCCGCAGCACGGGCAGGAGCCGGTGGCGCACGCGATTGCGCGTAAATGCGAGGTCGGCATTCGACGCGTCTTCGCGCCACGTCTGGCCTATCTGCGTCAGGTACGTTTCAACCGCTGCCCGGGAGACCTCAAGGAACGGCCGAACAACTGCGCCACGCCCGCACTTCAGGATGGGATGAATGCCCCCCAGGCCCTCCGTCCATGCCCCCCGCAGCATCTTGATCATGACGGTCTCGGCCTGGTCGTCCAGCGTGTGCGCCGTGGCAACCAGGTCAGCCCCGCCGCTGTCGAGCAGGCTGCCAAAGAGCGCGTAGCGCACCGTGCGCGCTGCTTCCTCGATCGTCTCCCCGTTCTCTGTCGCGCGCCGGGGCACATCCGCCCGCTCCACCCGGATCGGGAGTGCAAGCTGCTCGCCGAACTCCGTCACGAACTCGAGATCCGCATCGGCCTCCGGGCCGCGAATTCCGTGATGGACGTGGATGACGGAGAGCACCAGGCCCAAAGGCTCCCGCAGCGCGTGCAGCGTCCGCAGCAGGGCGACAGAATCCGCGCCTCCGGAGACAGCAACGGCAACCCGCTGTCCCGGGCGAAAGAGGTCTCTGCGAATTGGTAACGCTGTGATTGTATTTGGCAAGGTCATTGCGGCGAACTCACTTCATCTATGGTACCGGCGATGCGGCAGATCGAAAGTTGCCGTTCTATACTTTGGAGCATGGGTGAGTTCCAGCCTTTCCAAAGCAGAGCAGCCTCGCTGAGTGACGTCGATGTCATCACGCACCATCGCCGCCGTATGTTTGTCGATGCAGGACGGGCCGACAACCGCGTTCTCGATGTGATGGATGAGCACTTCAAGCCCTGGCTCACCACCATGCTTCGCGACGGCCGGTACATGGGCTGGCTGGCGCTCGGCCCCGGCAGTTCTCAATCACGACCTGAGACAGAGATCCTGGGGAGCGCCGGGCTCCTAGTTCTGGACTGGCCGCCGCACCCGCTCGATCCAACATCCTGCCAGCGTGGCTACCTCCTCAATGTGTATGTGGAGCCGGAGCATCGCCGAAAGCGGCTTGCCAGCCAGTTGATCGAGCTTGCGCTCGCGGAGGCGCGGGGCCGCAAGATTCGGGTGGTGGCGCTGCACTCCACCGAGGCGGGACTGCCGCTCTACCAGAGCAACGGCTTCCGCCCGACGAATGAGATGTTTTACGTCGAGCCGGTCGAGGGCTAGTGAAATAGACCGGAAGTGACCGGCGCGGACCGTAGTGTGTATAGGTCGTAGCGACCTACATGGGCAGCGAGTGCATATCTCGACCATAGCTGCGCAAACTCTGGGTTTTTTGAGAACCACGCCAGCAGATTGACCGTACGCCGGTCTAACCGGTCAAGGGCGAAGCACGGTTTCTTCTCGTCATCACAGCGGTTCACGACTACCACCGCAGGCTGCCACCGCTGGAAGTCCTCTACCATATCTGCGCGTGCGGTTCCCTCCAGCGCTCGCAGCGTATCGGGAGAGAGGCTCTTATTGAACTGCTCTCCATGCGGAGCTTCAGTCTTTAGGATTGCCGGCATCATCCAGAGATGCGCGAAGCGCGAACTCCACACCAACTTGTGAGTCACGATCGCGTAGAAGTCCGGCATACCCGTCTCCATCACGTAGACGTGGGTTCCCGGCGGGCAGCTCTCAAGCACTGCACTGTACTCCGTAGAATCGCTCCGGTTTTGACCCTTATACATAACTCGCTTGATGCCCCGAGGGTTTGCCAGGACACAACCGGCCGCCAGCACCGAGAACGCCAGAGCCACGGCCACGATAGGCAGCACAGTCGAGCGAGTCTCTTGTGCTTCGGGCGAGACTCGTCTGGCAGTGAGGTCCGCGATGGTCATTCCAATGGCAAAGCCGGCAAAGGCCAGCGCGGGAAAGAGCCGGTAAGACTGCCCGCTGCTTTGCTCGAAGTAGGCGGCGTAGGAACCAGCGCAAGCCGCAAAGAAAATCAGGATCAACGGGAAGGTCCGTAGACGTCGCCGCAGAAGAACGGCCAACGCTAGACAGACGAGGATCTCCGCCACCCGGAGCCGCTGCTCCCTGTAGTACAGCAGCAGCGGCCCGGAATACGCCCAGTAGGTCTTCTGTACCAGCGGAAGCGTTTGTGCGAAGTACCCCGGATTACAAATGTGCACAGCTGCCAGATACGTCACTCCGGTGAGGAGCAAACTCCAGAGCTCCGCGCGAGTGAGGGTCATGGAATGAAGCGCAAAGAGGAGAACACCTTCTACGGCCAGAAGCGCAAACCCTTGCTGTGGCTTGAAGCAGACCCCGAGGGCAGCCGCGACGCCGGCAGCGATCGCGCCGGCTTTGCCGGCCCTGACCTTCCTTAGCCTGAGTGCCGACAGCACCAGGTAGGGCAGGCTGAAGAGCACGGTAAAGTACTCACGTTGCCCGGGTAGCTCAGAGCTCCGGTGGACGAGCGTGACCCACACGCTGAGCAGCAGAAAGAGAGCGGGGAGCAGCCGGCCTGAGCTAGGGGAAAGCAGCCGGAAGAGGCGCAGCGACCACGCCAGCAGAGCCACAGCCAGAATAGTCGTGAGTGCGCAAAAGGTCCCGACGATTGGGAGGTGCAGCCCGCGAGCGATAGCGGTTGAGACGGCCGTGAACCAGATCACGAACGGGGGGTTGGTCTCCATCAACTCACCGCCGTAGGGCCGTGCTCCCTCCAGCAGACGGGTGGCTGCGTAGATGTACCAAGATTGATCGTGACCCAGTGGCGTGAGGAAGAAAAGCGCGACGCTCAGACCGGAGAGCGCGCCCGTAAGCGCTGCAATCGCGAGCAGCAAACAGTGGGACGGCGAGAGCGTAGAGTCTCTTCTGGTCTCCGGTGTTCCGATCTCCGGTATCGGCCGAGCGTCGAGCATGCTGTCCGAAGCATACCTTCAGCGGCGGCTGCACCTTTCATGGTTCGCTTGCCGTTACCGCGAGGGCGTACTCACTGCCGGCTTGTCTTTACGTGCAAAGACATCCAGACGCCCCATGCTCTGTTGGTAGACGTACGGAGCCCACTGCGCGCGAAAGAGCGGGCTCTGCTGAAACCAGGCCAGCAGGGTAGGGTAGCCTTCGCGGTTGAGCGAGTTACATCCCGTGGGCGTGCCACATTCATCGATCACAACGACGGCCGGCTTCCAACGCGCAAGATCTTCTGAGGTCTGCTGCAGCTGCAGTTGGGCCAGCTCAGCGACCCTTGCGGCGGAAAGATGTTTGCGCAGATTCGGCGGTTGCGGGTCCTGGCTCAGGATAATGGCCGGGATCATCCAGAAGTGCGGATAGCGAAACGACCAGACGAGATCGCGTTCAAGCACGGTCGGATTCTCAAAAGGAGCATCCGAGATGAAACCTACGTGAGTTCCAGGAGGGTAGGCAGAGAAGATGCGCGCAACATCGGCCTTCTGTGGCGGTGAATATCCCGGGCGCGGCAAAAAGATCGAGGTACACACGACAGCAATGGCAAACGAGACGACTGCTGTCACAGTAAACGTGCCCTCACGAATGGGAGATGCGACTGCCCTGTTGCTCCGCGAACCATACGCCGAAAGAGCCTCTCCGACCAGCACACCGACCGCCATGACAATGAAGAACTGCGCGGGAATGATGTGATACAAAAAATTCTTGTGCTGTTGCAGGAAGGCTACCAGAGCCGCAACAGCGCTCACGATCAGAAAAGGAATCAGTGGTTCCGATACGAGACGCTTACGAAAGAAGAAATACATCGCGCTGGACAAGCACAGGACAATGATCCATATCGCGGCGGTGTGGAGCTCTGCTCGTAGAGGAACGTCAAAGCCCCAATACGCGTCCACCAGCAAAGGAAGCAGCTTCGTCAAATAACTACTGGCAAAAAGCCGTATAGATGCGAAATACAGTAGCAGTCCCGCCGCGAAGGCCAGAAGAGACGGATGCAGCACTGCTCTACCTTTGTGACGGTAGAACAAGGCGAGGAACTCAACAGCCACGATGACAACGATCTGTTGAGGTTTGAGACACACGGCTATCGCAGCAGCGATTCCGATGAACAGTGCTTCGGAAAGACCTGTCGCCTGTCCTCGACAGCGCATGGCTCTCATCACGAGATACGGAAGCATCAGAACCATGGCGAAGTGCTCTCGCTGGGCGAAGCTGTCACCCTGAACGAGAACAAGGCTGCCATACAGGAAAGCGGCAGCAGAGGCCCACACGATGTAGCGCTTGCCGGGGACCATGCGACGCAAGAGGAGCACTGTCCAGAAGAAGCAGCCAAAAATCGTGATCAGGCTGCCGATGCGGAAGGCAACGATGGAGTCGACGTGCAGCACGCCCGCGATCCACACCGGAATGATGGTCAGCCAGAGCGAAAACGGGGGATTCGTCTCGAAGATCTCTGGGCCGTAAAGCTTGGCCCCTTTCAGCATCAACTCCGCAGCATAGATATACCAGGCGGGATCCTGGCCCAGGTGCGACTTCCAGAAGCGTACCGAACCGAAGGCCGCGAAGAGCCCCAGCGCAATGGCTAAAAGAAAGAGCCCAATGGTAGCCGCTCGGCCCGCGCCGGGTGATTGAGTAATGGCAGTGGTGGACGGTGCGATCACTGGCATGCGGTGTATGGGAACAATCTTCGACGGCTAATGAACAATTTGTAGTCCATCGCGGGAATGATGAGTTTTTGGCTACGACTATTCAGCAATAACAGCACGGAAATAAGTGTAGTGAACATTACCTGGCTCAAGATAATGGCTGTTCCAAAGACTACGGTTGTCGCCCATCCCGGTGTCGCATGAACAGTGAAGAGCCTGAGCGAAACCACTGTCAGGATGACGGCCAGGCCTATCATGGAGAGGAACGCCGTGGCAATTAATAGCCTGACAAAGATGGCGTCGCTGAAGACGGAGATGGCGCTGAGCCCGTGCACGATAAGCGATACATAGTTCATCTTCGACTTACCGGAGTAGCGTTTCCCCCGATCCAGAGGCAGATAGATGATGGGCAGACGCGAACGCATCAGCGCAGCCGGAAGGTTGTTCCAGAGATCCGTCGACATGGAGAGCCGCTGCGCATACTCCCGCGAAATAAGACTGTAATTGCCAAAGTTGATCTTCTTGCCGGTGAGCAGTCCAAAAAATGATTTGTAAAGCAGGTACGACAGCTTGAAAGAGAGTTTCTCCGTGCGCCTCCCCCGCTGAGCAACGATAGCGAAATCATCTCTTCCCACTGCGGCAGCCATCAGGTGATGGATATCGGAAGGCCGGTCTTCCCCATCGGCATCCATGACGAGCAATGCATCGGTCGCCTGGTCCTCGAGAGCGACTGCGAGGCCGATTGCGATGGCGCGCTGATGCCCCACATTCAGAGCCAGTTTAATGTGCTCAATTGACGTCAGATGAGCTAAGCACCCTAGTTCATGCAAGGTCTCCGGAGCGGCTTCCGTGGAGCCGTCGTCGAGAGCAAGGATGGAGACTCTGCGATCCGTGGAAGCGCATTCGCGATCAATCTCGCGCACCAGAATGCGAAAAGATGTCCAATCGTTGAAGACCGGAACAACGACCGTGAGCCGCATGTGGTTAAGCTACCATAGGGATTTGCTCCTCCGTGCTGCACTTTAAAGCGGTTCCTGTTACTCAGCATTACCAGACATTTGCGTGTGCGGCTTTTCTTGACGGAAAGTCCGCGCCCTCTTTCGTGGCTTCGGGTGTACACGTACCGGCAAACCACTTCAGGGGCCGGCCACACTGACTACTTTGGGTAGCGCATGGCCTTTTCTAATAAAGATCAGCCATTCGCTTTGTTGACGCTCGAAGGCATATTGAGACCAGGCCTTTCTGAACTCTGGACTATCAGAAAACCACTCCAGCAGATCCGGAGCATGCCCCCCGGCTCTGTTGCAAAATTCTGGTTCAGGACAGGGGCTGACCACGACCACGACCGGCTGCCAGCGATTGAGGTCCTGTGCCATGTGTAACCGTGCCAGTTGCGATATCTCTGCCAGCCTTCCCGCCGAGAGCCGTTTACGCGGCGGGTGCCCTTTGGGGTACTCATTCAGGATGATGGCCGGCACCAGCCACTGATGCGGATAGCGCGATCCCAGAATGAGACCATTCGCCTCCACGGCCGCGGCGCTGCTCATCATGGACGTCATGTAGTAGACCGGCGTTCCCGGAGGATACTGCGAAAAAACGTGCTGCACCTCAACCTTGGGCGGGTCCAGCAGCGGATGTTGACGCATCCGGTGACTCAGGTAGCCGGCACTCGCCACGGCTACCAGTAAGCTGATCGAGAGACACCACACCGGTGAGGGCGCTGCGCTCGCCTCGTCGAAGACCCGTATCAGCAGCTCTCCTAGCATCATCACCAGCGCGAGTCCGAAGAATGATTCAGCAGGAATGGCCTGGTAGTTCCATCCGGTACGCTGCAGGGCGAAGACCAGGAGCGCGGCCGTCCCACTCACCATCAGCAGATCGGCCAGGTCAACCAGCGCCAGGTGCGCCCGCGAGAGATACCGGCGCGCGAACACGTAGACAACCAGCGAAATCGCCGGCAGAACGGCCTTATCCCGAAGGTGGGGCAGCATCTCAGCCCAACTTAGCCCGAAGGCCCAGTACACATCCCGGAGCAGCGGAATCACGGCCGTGATGTAACTCCGGGAAGAGGTCCAGATCGCCAGGACATACAGAACACAGCCGAGTAACGCGGTCACGAGTTCCGGCCTGAGCAGCAGCCTGACCCTGCGGGTGATCAGCAACAGCGCCAGCTCGATAGCGACAATATCCAGGGCATGCTGTGGTTTGCAGCAGACCGCGAAGACGCCGGCCACGCCAATGGAAATTCGGGTGAGCACCGAACTCCGGAGTTGCCTGACCCGCAGAGCAGCGGCCATCAGATACGGGAGCAATCCCAAAAAGACAAAGTGCTCCCGCTGCCCCCAATCCACGGGAGCTATGCTCATCAGAGAAAAGTAGCCGTCGGCGATGACGAAGAACCACAACAGCAGCCTGGACCGTCCCCCGGTCAGCGTGCGGAAAAGCCCGGTGCACCAGGCCACGCTCCCGAGGGCAAGCGCCAGGTAGAAGATCCGAAAGGCATTGAGAGGGGCGATCCGGAGCAGCTTCGCCAGCGCATTCGGGATCGTGGACAGCCAGATGATGAACGGTGGGTTTGTGTCCATCAGGTCCGCGCTATAAAGCGTCGCGCCGTGCATCAATCGGCCAGCCGCGTATAGATACCATGACTGATCCACATCGACAGCGGTTTTGAATGGCCGGACCACGCTGATCCCAAGCAGAAGGCCCCCGGCCAGGGACAGAAGCAGCGACAGCAACAGGACGAGACCCCTTGCCGCGCCCCCTGTCGCATGTGGACGCGCACCATACTTCGGAGTAGCCCGGACCGCGTCGGTGGTCATCGCCGGGACAGATTAGCACTTCGCTTCGGGCGGCGATGGGTCCTGGTGCGTCGAGAGCCGTGCCGCTCTTGTATACTCCGGTGTTTATGCGTGTTTTCGTGATTCTTCCCGCGGCGGGCCTCGGCACCCGCATGGCTCCTGGCCATGCCACCCCGAATGCGCCCAAGCAGTTTCTGGCCCTGGCTGGTGTGCCGATTCTGGTGCACAGTCTGCGCGCCTTCGTTCAGGTTCCCGCGGTTACGTCGATCATCGTTGCCGTGCGGCCCGCGGAACGGGAGCGCGTGGAAGCTCAGGTACGCGAGCACGGTTTGGGGGATCGCGTGACCGTAGTCGAGGGCGGCGATACACGCCAGGAGTCCGTCGGCCGCGCGCTTGCCACCGTCCGCGCCGCAGACGACGACATTATTCTGGTGCACGATGCCGTCCGCCCGTTGATTGACGCTGACACCATCACCCGCACTATCCAGGCCGTAGAGCGGCACGGTGCGGCGATCGTCGGCGTACCGGCCATCGACACTATCAAGCAGGTGGAGCGCACCGCCGATGGCGCCATTGTCCGCACGACAATCCCGCGCGAGTACATCGTGCAAGCGCAGACACCCCAGGGCTTTCGCTGGCGCGTGCTCAAGCGCGCCTTCGATGAAGCGGAGGCGGACGGCTTCTACGGCACCGACGAGGCCAGCATCGTCGAGCGTGCCGGGCTGGAGGTCGCTGTGGTCCTGGGGTCGCCAGAGAACTTCAAGATCACGCAACCGGGCGATCTCGACCTCGCCGAGTTCTACCTTGCCCGCCGGAATACGCGCTAGCTCTCCATTGCGACAGGAATAGGTTGTTCAGCGTACGCGCTCGATCCGTCCGGAAGGGCTCGTCGATCTACACTTATCGTGAAACGGTGGAGCGCTGCAGCGCATCACATTCGCCTTTGAAAGGCCAAACGCCTATGAGCATGAGAATTGGATATGGTTGGGACTCCCACGCCTTCAAGGCCGGGGTGCCGCTCAGAATCGGAGGAATCGACATTCCCCACCCTGAAGGTCTGGCCGGGCACTCGGACGGGGATGTTCTGCTCCATGCCATCACGGACGCGCTGCTGGGCGCCGTCGCCGCCGGAGATATTGGCACGTTTTTCCCGCCCGGCGATCCTCGTTGGAAGGATGCCGCTTCGACCATCTTCCTGAATCTGGCGCTGGAAGAGATTCAGCATGCCGGGTACCACATCGTGAATATCGACACCACGCTGATCCTGGCGGCGCCCAAGATATCTCCACTTGCCGCCGACCTGCGCGAGCGCCTGGCCGATCTTCTGGATCTTGACCCCAAGGCCGTTAGCATCAAGGCCAAAACCCCAGAGGGCCTCGGGCTGGATCACGTCGCCCAAGCCCATGCGACCGTGCTGCTTGAGAGCATAGAGAACTCCGACGAGTACAAGCGCATGGCAGCCGAAATGACCGTGGAGCGGCACATGGACGACGTCATCGACGGACTCATCGAGGGAGTGGACGAGGTGGACGAAACAGAGCGTGTCCGCCCGCCGATGAAAGTGAAGGTGTTTAACACGGAAGACATTACGTAGGTGAAGCCGCCCATGAAGAAGCGCCTCGCGGCAGCCGCAATCTCTCTCCTAGTCAGCAACCTGGCCGCTACATTTACAGCCGCCCAGCAGCCCCCAACTTCCGGCGCCGACTGGGCCACGCCTGCAGAGCGCTCCGACTACCGGACCACGCCGAACTACGACGATACGGTGGCCTACCTGCGGCGGCTCGCGGCGACCGCGCCCGGTCAGGTACGCATCGAGAGCTTTGGGAAGAGCGGCGAAGGCCGCGATCTCGACATCGTCATTGCGTCGAAGGACGGCGTCTTCGATCCAGCGCAAATTCATGCCGCCCATCGGCCTATTGTGCTGGTGCAGAATTCCATTCACGCCGGCGAGATGGATGGCAAGGATGCCTGCCTGGCCCTGCTACGGGATATGGTCGTGACCAAGTCGCAGACGGCGTTGCTGGACCGGGCTGTCTTCGTTTTCATTCCCATCTACAACGCCGACGGCCACGAGCGCCGGAGCCGGTACAACCGCATGAATCAGGACGGCCCGGAGGAGATGGGCTGGCGCACCAACGCCACCAACCTCAATCTGAACCGCGACTACATGAAGGCAGACGCGCCCGAAACCCGTGCCTTTATGGCTATGTTTCATCATTGGCTGCCGGACTTTTTCGTCGACGATCACGTGACCGACGGCGCCGATTATCAGTACGACGTCACCTACACCATCGACGACGGGCCGAACGTCTATCCCGCAACTGCCAGGTGGATCGACGGCACTGTCATCCCACAGCTGAAGCAGCAGGTGGACGCCTCCGGCCATCTCGCTTCGCCCACCTACATCACGCTCGTAGACGATACGGACGCCGCCAAGGGTCTCGGCTTCAACGACGATCCTCCGCGCTTCTCGACCGGCTATGCCATCCTGGAGAACCGTCCCGGCATGCTGGTCGAACTACACATGCTGAAGGATTATCGGACTCGAGTTACTGGAAACTACGAAATTCTTAAAGCGCTGCTAAAGATTGTGAACCGGGATGCCGATAAGCTCCTCATGCTGAATGGGGAGGCAGACAAGGCCGCTACGGAGCTCGGTGCGCACCCGCTCGGCAACGTGAGCTACCCGCTGGCCTTGGGCTGGTCCGGCGAGACCACGCCCTTCCTCTTCCGCGGCTACAAGTACACGCGGCAGCTGAGCGAAATCTCTGGCGGCATGTCGGTCCGCTACTCCCATGATCCCTGGAATGTCTCGCTGCCGTTGCAGACCGGCTTCAAAGTGACGGCCGCAACCGTTCCTCCAGCGGCTTACATCGTTCCGGCACAATGGACGCACGCTATCGATGTCCTGCTCGCGCACCAGGTGGAGATTCGCCGCACAACCGCTCTCTGGACGGGCAGCGTCGAAACCTACCGCTGCTCCGGCATGCAGTGGCAGCAGCCGCCCTACGAGGGCCACCATCCCATCTTTGCCGGTGAAGGCAGCCAGGGGCACCCCGGCTCCTTTGGGCAGTGCACGCCTGTTACGGAGACCATGAGCTTCCCATCTGGTTCGGCTGTGGTGATGTTGAACCAGAGGCTCTCCCACGTCGCGGTGGAGTGGCTGGAGCCGGGAGCGCCGGACTCCGCAATGGCCTGGAATGTCTTCGATCCCATCTTCGAGCAGAAGGAGTACGGCGAGGCCTACGTGCTGGAGAAGCTAGCCCGCGAGATGCTGGCCAAGGACCCTAAGCTGAAGACTGAATTCGAGCGCAAGGTGGAGGCAGATCCGCGCTTCGCCGCCAATCCTAATGCCCGCCTGGCGTTCTTTTACGACCGGTCACCGTGGTTCGATCCGCGCCTTGGTCTCTATCCGGTGGGTCGGCTGACAAAATTGGATGGTCTTCCGCTCGGTGCCGCGTCTACGAAATAAGTAGCGCGGAAATAGGTAGTACGTTTTTTCTCCACGTCCATCTATAGTTAAGAGAGATTCATTTTTTATGCCATACGATCCGAGAGCCGTCGCAAACTACCTGCTGGAGTTAGCAGGGCAGCAGAACTGCGCGCTCGATCCGATGAAGATCCAGAAGCTGGTTTACTACGCGCATGGCTGGCACTTGGCGTTAACCGGCAAGCCGCTCATCGATCGCCCGATGGAAGCCTGGCAGTATGGCCCGGTGATTCCGGATCTCTATCGCGCATTCAGCCAATTTGGCGCGGGTACCATTACCGAGCCCGCCCGCTACACTGCGACCGAAAACGATAAGGTCGTACTTCGTCCCTACCGCATGAATGGACTCGAAACCGAGGCCACAGACTACGCGAAACGGGTCCTCCGCCGCATTCTGGAGCAGTACGGAAAGTATTCCGCCATTCAGCTCTCGATGATGACGCACGCGCCCGATACTCCCTGGGCCAAGGCCTGGAGCGGTAATCAGGGCCGCCGCTACGTCTCTATCTCGGACGACGACATCGAACAATATTTCAAGGATGTTCTGAAACCCATCGCAGCATGACCCCTGAGCCAGATCCGGAGACACTCGTAGACATCCGGACCATCGCAGCGGCGGCTGCTCCCCGCTTTGCCGAGCCCTCCACCGTCAACTCGGCCATCGTCGCGTCGAGTGAGCAGTCCCAGTATGACGACGCCAAGAAGAAACAGATCCTCGGCTTCCGCCGCTGGCTGGTACCCGGGCTCTTTACTCTCACCTGCATCTGGCTTGTATTTGTCGCGACCGTCCTGGTGCGCGAAGAGCACCGGCAGCAGAAGCTCTCCGACGCTGTCTTGATCGCCCTGCTTGGAACTGCAACCGCCAACGTCCTCGGGCTGCTGGTTATTGTGCTGAAATCGCTCTTCCCTGTCGAGTTTGAACACGCCGGAGAGTAGTTGTAGCACAATTTCTTAGAATTGTGCTGCGACCTCTGGTACCCTTGCGCCCATCAGCATTTACGAGAGGAAACGAGCATGGACCACAACCCTGCGATCGATCCGCACCTAGCTTATCTGTTCCCGTTCATCTTCCTCTTCGCCATCGCAGCCGTAATTGTCTTGATTATCCCGTTCTGGGTGATCTTCAAGAAGTCGGGACAAAGCCCGTGGCTCTCGCTCCTGATTGTGATCCCTTTTGGAGCGATCATCGTCCCGTACCTGGCTGCTTTTCTGCAATGGAAGGTGGTGCCCGTGAATCCAGTGGGAGCGCCGATCTATCCGCCACGGCCGAACTACCCTGTTCCCCCAGCAGAGCCCTACAACCGCGGCTAGGTCACAAACCTAGAGTGTGGGGACGTCGTACTCGAGGATCATGGGGTCAGTGCTGAGCAAAACGCACTCGTGAGCACGCGTTTGCGCAACCAACAGCCTGTCAAACGGATCGCGGTGAATGAGCGGCAGCTCTCCTGCGCTTTCTGCATCCGAGGCCGAAATTGGAAGCTCAAGAAAGTCGTGAGCCTGAATCACAGACACAATATGTCCAGCAAACTCCAACTTTCTTAAATTGCGCTTGATTGCGATCTCCCACGCGGTGACCGCGCTCACGTAAACCATATTCTCTGGATTTTCGATCGCATGCTTATAGCGCGAGGGCAGTTCTGCCAATTTGTTGTTCCATAGTAAGAATATGTGTGTATCCAAGAGAAGTCGCACTAAAGTCCGAAATCCTTCAGAACGTCCTCTGGCAAAGGATCGTCAAAGTCAGGACTGATGTAAGTAACTCCAAGAAGATTTTGACCACCCAGCCGTCGTTCCCGCTTCTCCGGTTCGAGCGGCATAAGACGAGCGCGGGGCTTCCCTGCTTTGGCGATGATGATCTCTTCACCCGCCGCGGCACGCTCAACCAACGCAGAAAGGTTTGTCTTCGCCTCGTAGATGTTTACTGGGACTTTCACTGGAGCAGCCATAGCTTATTCTGCATAGTCCTCTCAGATTGGTCAAGTTGGTCAGCCTTGACGACCCTTCCTTACGCTCCTAGCATCGAGCTTGGCCTCCTACATGTCCGACCAATCCATCGCGACGCCTCGCGTCCGCTTCGCTCCCTCACCCACCGGCTACCTGCACGTGGGTGGCGCCCGCACCGCGCTCTTTAATTGGCTCTTTGCCCGGCGTACCGGCGGTACGCTCATCCTGCGCATTGAGGATACGGATTTTGAGCGCTCCTCCGAGGAGATGGTCGAGGGCATTCTGGAGGGCATGCGCTGGCTGGGACTGAACTGGGACGAAGGACCGTTTCTTCAGTCCCAAAGGCTCGATTTGTACACCGAAACTGCCTCCAAAATGCTCCGAAACGAGCACGCTTACCTCTGTTTCTGCACCAAAGGAGAGCTGGAGGCGCGCCGTGCCAAGGCGACCGCCGCGGGCAGACCGCCTATGTACGACCGTCGTTGCTCCCGGATCGATCCACAGGTGGCAGCGGCCCGGAAAGCAGCCGGGGAGCCCTGTGCTGTCCGCTTCAAGGTTCCAGAAGGGGGTGTCACGGCCTTCCTGGATGCGGTTTTCGGGCGTGTCGAGTTCGCGAATGCCGAGCTCGAGGACTTTGTGCTCCTGCGCTCGGACGGTATCCCTACCTACCATCTCTCAGTCGTGGCGGACGATATCGATATGCGGCTGACACATATTATTCGCGGCGCCGACCACCTTTCGAATACGCCCAAGCAAGTGCTCCAGTATCAGGCACTTGGAGCGGAGCTGCCCATCTTCGCGCACGTGCCACTCATCCTCGGCCCGGACAAGACTCGGCTCTCCAAACGCCATGGCGCGACCTCCGTCATCTCCTATAAAGAGTTCGGAATTGTTCCCGAGGCCTTTCGCAACTTCCTGGCGCTGCTTGGTTGGACACCCGGGGCGGCGGGAAAGGACGCCAATGGACGTGACCGCGAACTCTTCGGTTCCGACGAGCTGATTGCGCTCTTTTCGCTGGCTGGGATCTCGAAGTCCAACGCCGTCTTCGACAATGACAAGCTTGCCTGGTTCAACACGGAGTGGATCCGCCGGTACCCTGCGGAGCAGTTGCTGCCGTTGATAGAAGAGGAGTGGATCAAGTCGGAGTTCTGGACGGAGCGCAGTAAAGAGGAGACACTTGCGGCGATCGACATGCTGAAGCCGCGCGCGCGCAACCTAATCGATTTCGCGACTTCGTTTCGCGCTTACTTCAGCGACGTCTTTCCGTATGACGAAGCAGCGGTTGAAAAGTTCCTGAAGGATGACTCGGTCCGCGGTCTGCTGTATGAACTGGGGCAGCGCTACGCCACGGCACCTGAGTTCACTGAAGTCTCTGCCGAGCAGATGCTGCGCGCTTTTGCAGAAGAGAAAAACGTGAAAGCAGGGACTCTGATCAACGGAGCGCGGGTGGCGCTCACCGGCCAGGGCGTGGCTCCGAGCCTCTTTGCCGTAATGGTCGCGCTGGGCAAGGAGCGGGTGGTTACTCGCCTAGCGTCGCTACGAACTCCGGAGTCAAGCCTGCCTCCGGCGGAGCCTATTTCTCTCTGAACCGACTTGCCCGGTCACCGTCTGTTAGGGGCCATCTAAAGCATTTCCACAGATGCTGTGTTGTGGCTGGCTTCGGTTCTGTGCAGCTTTTCTTGACGGAAAAGCTGCGCCCAATTCCGTTGTCGCTCTACACCTACTATGAAAATGCTTTAGCCCGGCACCACGATGTGGTCGAGTGTCTCTGTTTTGGGGCGGTCGCGCTTCATGTAGCGATCTCGCGTGATAATGCTGGTCCGTTCGAAAAGAAAGTAGAAGAGGATGCCGGCGAGTGCTGTCGTGGTCAAGATGAAGCCCGTCTTCAGAAGGCCGCGTGGCCATGGGTCGACCTGCAGACGCACGATGTCGAAGAAGAGGACATGGACGAGATAGACGCTGTAGGAGCATAGGGCTGCTCCGGTGATGGTCTTGTACACCAGTCTGCTGCTGGCCGAAGCCGGTTCCCATTTAAAGTCGTACAAAGCCCTAAGCCAGGCCGCGTACCCAAGCGCGAGCACGGTAAAGACCCAGATATTGACCCAGAGACCGCGGGTCGTCCACATCGGCAGGATGCCAAGAGTGATCGGAATGATAAGCAATCCCCACTGGGCGGGTTTGCGGAGTGCGAGAAAGAGATCCGGGCGCTCCACAAAGAGATAGGCGATCCAGAGCCCCGCGATGAGCCCTTCGCAGTGAAAGTGCGTCATCCAATACCAATCTGGCGGCAGGGTCCCAGTGGCGGCCAGTGTCCCCAGGCGGAGCAGGAAGGGTATCCAGAAGGCCACGGGAAGCAGCCACAGAAAGCTCTTCCGGCCCAGAGTGCGCGCCACCAAGAAGCCGAAGATGGGAAGCAGTAGATAGAAGTGCTCCTCCACGCACAAACTCCACGAGGGTCCAAAGCCCTTGACTCCCGCGTAGTTCTGCAGAAAGAGGACGTAGTACCAGCGAATCGGATTGCCGGGAAACCAGACCGAGGCGATGGCAAAGAGGGCGAGTGCGGCGAAGTATGGAGGCAGAGTTCGCCACCAGCGTGCCTTCCAGAACGAGCCTGGCTTGAAGGTCTGTTCCTTCTGGCTGCGGAAGTAGATTCTCCCGATGAGAAAGCCGGAAAGGACGAAGAACATATCCACACCGGTTCCCATCTCACCCAGAATCGGGATACGTCCAAACGTCACGCCATGGGAGAAGAAGACCATGGTGATGGCCGCCGCGCGCAACAGATCAAGTCCGAAGTTTCTTTTCTGTACCTGCACTTTACCTCTAACACCGGCGCCGGCTCACGGACGCCGACCGCTTTCCTTCTACGCTGGTCATCTGGGTTTGATTCTCGGGCAATGAGCGTTAAATCCCGACTCTCTGAAGTCACACTGGCTGTTACTTCGGACATCTGTTGGAAGATGGCTGCTTCATTTGCAGTCGTCGTCATAAGATCGAACTTCCCAGCCAGGCGTGCTCATGAGTTCTATTTCGCCAAAATGCTGATCGCCACCGGGATCTTTTTCGGCGGCATGCAGGAGTTGGAGTCGCACGCCTGGTAGCGGAGCATTCCCTGGAGGAGATGATCTCCTGGCTGTGCTGTCAGATGCGCATGGAGAACGACGTCTCCGGTGTAGACGCTGACTTTCTGGTCGGGAGCAAACGAAAAGCTGTAGTCGGTTCCCGCGGGAAAGTCGACACCCGTCACATTCACGCCTGCCCCATCGACCACCATCAGCTGTGTCGGAATGAGTGTTTTGGCGTGGGGCGCGTGCGAGTTGATGTGGAAGCCGTCGTTGACGCGAAAGTGCAGTTCCAGCTCTTGCGGTTTTCTGGCCGGGATACTGACCTGCTCCGGGCCGAGAAACCGGACGGTTGCGGGCGCCTTCGATCCCGCCTCATCCGTCGTCTGCCAGGGAAGCTTCTGCGCTCTGGCGGCGTTCCCCAGCAAAAGCACGACCGCTGCGACCAGGGCTGGGGATCGTAGCGATGCGACGCGCATCTACTCGCCTCCTGCGGCGATCGCTTTTTTGATGTTTGCTTCGATCTCGTTACGCGATGCCAGACCGGCAGTCTCCTCCACGATTTTGCCGTTCTTGCCCACGTAATACGAAGTAGGCAGGAACTCCACGCCGCCATAGGATTTGGAGATTGCATCGTCTCCGAAAAGAACCGGGTAGTTCAGGCCAGTCTTCTGGCTGAACTTAGAGACAGCCGCCCGGTTCTTCGCATCGTCCTCGTTGACACCCAGGATCTCAAAACCCTGATCACGATACTGCTTCTGGAGTTCGACAAACCAGGGCATCTCGACCTTGCAAGGCGCGCACCAGGTAGCCCAAAAGTTGATCAGCACTGCTTTCCCCTTGTAATCGGCCAGCGAGACCTTCTTGCCTTCTAAACCTTTCAGAGAAAAGTTTGGAGCTTTTTTCCCGCGCAGATTGGGCAAGCCCTGGTCGGAGGCGACATCCTGCCCCACTGTTTGGTTCGAGGCATCCGGGACCAGCACTCCCCTCGGCTGCTGCTGAGCAGCCCGGCGATGTTTGAGGTTTTGGTAGCCCGACCACGCCATCAGCGCCAACGCGCACACGACGACGACGATCACGATCTGATTGCGTTTCAAAGTGGTGCCTTCCTGCCGGCAATCGCGCCGGACGAACGGGAGAGTCTCCATTCTAAATGGATGGCTTGCTGGAGTTCATTGAAAGGCTGACCGCAGTTCCCCGAGGCTGCGTATGCTGTTGAAAGCACGCATGACCGAGCTCACCCCATCGCAGCTAGTCCGCATCGAGGCCCATGGTCTTCTGGCATTGGCGGAGCGCCTGGACGGCAGCATGGCTCCGCAGTTTTCCGAAGCAGTCGAACTCATTCTGCGCTGCGGGGAGACGCGCGGCCGGACCGTCATCACTGGAATGGGCAAGAGTGGCATTATCGCGCAAAAGATCGCGGCGACGCTCTCGTCCACGGGCACGCCCGCTCTGTTTCTGCATCCCGCCGAGGCCCTCCATGGAGATCTGGGGATGATCGCCAAGGGAGATGTCGTGGTGGCGCTCTCGGCCAGCGGAGAGACGGACGAGCTCCTGCGCTTGCTTCCCATGCTGAAGCGCGTGGGAGATGCCCTGATCAGCTTCTGCTGCAATACGCGGTCGACGCTTGCTCTCGCGAGCGACGTCGCGCTGGACTGCTCCGTTCCGCAGGAGGCGTGCGGGCTAGGCCTGGCGCCGACGGCTTCGACCACTGCCATGCTGGCTCTCGGGGATGCGCTGGCCGTTGCCGTCTCGCTGCGCAAGGGCTTTCGTGCCGAGGATTTCGCCGACCTGCACCCAGGTGGCAAGCTGGGCAAGAAGCTGGCGCGGGTGCGCGAGTTGATGCACCGGGGCGAGGCGCTGCCCGCGGTCTCGGCCAGCACTCCTATGCACGAGGTGATCTACGAGATGTCGCGCAAGAAGCTGGGAGTCACGACAGTGCTGGAAGGCGACAGACTGCTGGGCCTGATCTCCGATGGAGACCTGCGCCGGCTGCTCGGAGCACGCGGCCCGGAGGCCCTGGCGCTGAACGCGGGCGATGCCATGAATCCCCACCCGCTGACCATCGCTCCAGAGGAGTTTGCGGCACGGGCGCTCGCGGTGATGGAGGAGCGCAAGATCACCTCGCTGGTGGTGATCGATGCGGGACGGTCAGTCCTGGGCGTGCTGCACCTGCATGACTTGTGGGGCCTGGAGCTGATCTAGTGAGCGCTCGCTGGAGCAGCGGCGGCCGTCACTGTGAGCGCCAATGTTGCGGTGTGGCTGACAGAGCTTGTGGTCATCAGCTGGCGCGAGATGCCGGTAACGGTGAGCGTGGCGTTGCCGAGGGCGGCACTGTTGGCTGCCGTGAGGGTAAACATCTGGGTAGAGCCAATGCCGACTGTAGCCTCAGCAGGGGCCACACCAACGCTCGCCGGCAGCCCACTCAGGAAGACATTGATGCTGCCTTGGGAGTTATGCAGGGGGGCCACCGTCACATTCACCGTATTTGTAGAACCCTGCGTCAGGGTGACGGCCGGCGTGATCATGGTGAGTGTGAAATCGGGATTGCCCTTGCTGCCGCAAGCTGAAGCGCCGAGGAGCGAGACACAGCTCAATCCAACTACGATCATCTGAGAAAAACGGCGCATGCAACGGGCCTCCATGGCAGTCAAGCTCCAAGCTGAGATGCTCTTAGAAGCCGCTTTGTTCGTCTTGGCTGCTGGCGCACTCAGGAAAGCTGTAAGTCGAAACAGTCTAGAAGCGGTCTCATATATGCTTTTGTGGCTTCGGTAGAGGACCTGAGGCCCGCTTCGATGACGGGCCTCACCCGTGCCGTCAAGGACTGCTTCAGGTTTATGAGACCGCTTCTAGCCGCTCATGCGGGTTTCCTTCCAGAATCCGCATGGCTTCACTGAGGGACCGCTCCATTTAGAATGAAAGCACTCTATCTCGCTGTCTTGTCTGCACACAAGGGGCGGCGCCACGCAGGAAGACGAGAACACATCCGCATGCATCGTTGGTCCAAGCTCTTTATTCCCACGCTTCGCGAAGCTCCCGCGGATGCCGAGGTCGCCAGCCATAAGTTTCTGCTGCGCGCCGGCTATGTTCGCCAGCTCGGCGCGGGTATCTATTCGTACCTTTTTCTTGGGCAGCGCTCGTTGAACAAGATCATCGCGATCGTGCGGGAGGAGATGGACCGTATCGGGCAGGAGTTCCTGCTGCCCGCGCTCCATCCTCGTGAGCTGTGGGAGCTCTCTGGACGCTGGACCTCCATGGGCGAGAATATGTTCCGGCTGAAGGACCGCAAGGGCGCCGATCTTTGTCTGGGCATGACGCACGAAGAGGTGATGACGGAGATCGCCCGCAAGGAATTGCGCTCCTACAAACAACTGCCACAGATCTGGTACCAGATCCAGACCAAGTTTCGCGATGAACCGCGCCCGAAGTCCGGCCTGCTGCGCGTGCGGCAGTTCATCATGAAGGATGCCTATAGCTTCGATATCGACGCTGCCGGCCTGGACGAAAGCTACCGCAAACACGATGCGACCTACCGCGCTATTTTCGGGCGTTGCGGTCTGGAGTTTGTCGCGGTCGAGGCAGACTCAGGCGCCATGGGCGGCTCGCAGTCGCAGGAGTTCATGGTCTACACCGACGCGGGAGAAGACCTGATCGCCTCCTGCGCGCAATGCGGGTATGCCGCGAACATCGAAAAAGCCACCTCGCAGCTGGAGCTGGTAAAAGACCTGGCCCCCACTGGCGACGGCAACCCTGAACTGGTCGCGACCCCCGGCCAGCGCACCATTGGGGAGGTCGGCGCCTTTCTGGGGACCGAGCCACACCACCAGATCAAGACTATGGCTTACGTTGCGGAAAGCGCCTCCGAAGGGGAGGGTGGCGCGAAAAGTGCGGCCAAAGCGCGCCATGCCTACATGATTGCGGCGTTTCTGCGCGGCGACCATTCGGTGAACGAAGCCAAGCTCAATTCGGTCGTCAGGCAGCATACTGGCGCGAGCGAGATCCGCCCTGCCACACCAGAAGAGATCCAGGAGTTCTTCGGCGCCGAGCCTGGGTATCTGGGCCCCATCGGTCTGCCTGCGAGTTGGCGGGGCGAAAAGGCTGTGATCCTGCTCGATACGGCACTCGATCATGGAACCAACTACATCGCCGGCGCAAATAAATCCGAGCACCACCTCCGCAACGTAACTCCCGGCCTCGATTTCAGCTGGACTGCCCTGGTGGACCTCCGCACCGCGGCTGAAGGCGAGGGTTGCCCCACGTGTGGCGCGCCTCTGCGCGTGGCCGAGGCAGTTGAGATCGGCCATATCTTCAAGCTTGGCTATCGCTACTCGGAGGCGATGGGTGCCCGCGTGCTCGATCCGCAGGGCAAAGAGACGACGCCGATCATGGGCTCCTACGGCATCGGCATCGAGCGTATTCTTACCTCGGCGATTGAGCAGAGCTATGATGACAACGGCTTCTGGCTGCCGCCGTCGATTGCGCCGTTTGATGTAGTGGTGACGATCACGAATACGGCGGACAACGCTTTGCTGAATGCGGGCGAATCGATCGCGATTGCGTTGGAACGGGCTGGCTTCGATGTGCTGCTCGATGACCGCAATGAACGCGCTGGAGTCAAGTTTAAGGACGCCGATCTGATCGGGATCCCATATCGCATCAACGTGGGCAAGAAGACAGCCGAGGGAAGCGTGGAGTTTGTCACCCGTGCCCTTGCGGCCGATAAAAGCTCAGCTCTGGACGTCGCTATCCCGAAGGTAGCCCAGTTACTCAAAGAGCACACCGGCCGGTGAACGAAATGAGAAAGCGCAACAGAAGAGCAGCAGTGATGCAGCGGGAGCGAACAGAATGCGTCTAAGTTGCAGCATGTCTTGGGTTGCAGCATGTGACCTGGGCGTAGGAATGTAGCGATTGGCAGCAGCGAGCTCCGGCTTGCAAAACTTAGAAATCCGCGGTTCCGGCCACGGAAAGATCGGTTCGGCCACTGTGGCAGTAAAAGTGAAACTCGCGCGTCCCGAAGGCCGGCAGATTGGCGGCAGAGATTTTTGGAGGGGTGTTGCCGCTGTTGTCGCTGCCCTGTTCGTCGTCGTGTGCCTGGTTGTGGGCATCACTTTCTCGTTCTACTACTTCAAGTACAAACATGTGGTGGATGAGCGGCTGGCTAAACCGCTCTTCACCCAGACGGCCCGCATCTATGCCGCGCCGCGCGAGGTGCGCAGCGGACAAAAGCTGACAGCGCATGCTCTTGCCCAGCAGCTGCGAAACGCCGGCTACAGCGAAAGCGGTGAGCGCGGCGCCTCGCAGCTTGGCACCTTTGCTCTCTCGGCTGACACCATTGCCGTGCATCCCGGTCCGCAGTCATACCACTCGGAAGAGGGTGCGACAATTGCCTTCAGCAATGGCCTGGTCAGCTCCATCTCCGGCGATACCGGGCAGCCGCTCGCCGCCTACGAGCTGGAGCCGCAGCTCATCACCGGCTTGTCGGAAGGGGCCAACCGTACGAAACGCCGCCTGGTCACCTACGGTGAGTTGCCGCCGCATCTGGTGCAGGCGGTGACCTCAATCGAGGACCGCAGGTTTTTCGCGCACGGCGGCGTAGATTACATCCGGCTGGCGGGTGCGCTGCGCGACGACTTGCTCGCCGGTCGCAAGCGCGAGGGTGGATCGACACTCACAATGCAGCTGGCGCGCGGCTTCTTTCTGACACCGGAGAAGAAATTCAAGCGCAAGATCATCGAGATCGCGATCACCTTTCAGCTGGAAAACCGCTTCAACAAGCAGAAGATCTTTGAGCTCTATGCCAACCAGATCAACCTGGGCCAGCAGGGTTCTTTTGCCATCAATGGCTTCGGCGAGGCCTCGCAAGCTTACTTTGGCAAAGATGTCCGCCAGCTCTCACTTGCCGAGTGTGCTCTGCTGGCTGGCATGATCCAGCACCCGAGCTACCTGAACCCCTACCGCCATCCCCAGCGCGCGATCAACCGCCGCGATGTGGTGCTGGACGCGATGGTAGGTACAGGCGACATCACCGCCGCACAAGCTGCCGAAGCCAAGACCGAACCCCTCAAGCTGGTGCCGTCCAACATCGATGCTGGCGAGGCGCCCTACTTCGTCGACCTGGTGCGCGACCAGCTGAATCGTGCCCTTGGCGAGAACCAATACAACGACCAGGGGCTCCGCATCTATACCTCGCTCGATCCGGACCTCCAGCATGCCGCCAATGAAGCCGTAACGCAAGGCATGAAGATCGTGGACGAGCAGGTAGAGAAGCGCCGCGCCCGCTCAACCGACCCCAGCTCGATTCCCAGCCCGCAGGTCGCGCTGATCGCGCTCAATCCGCATACAGGTCAGGTGCTGGCGCTGGTCGGCGGCCGCAACTACGGTTTATCGCAGCTTAACCACGCTGTCTCCAAACGTCCGACCGGCTCCATCTTTAAGCCATTCGTCTATGCTGCCGCCTACAATTCCAGCCTGGCCGGCAGAGAGCTCACCACGCCCAATGTACCAATCGAACTCGCTGCCGATACGACTAACCCAAACGGCACGGTCGTGAATGGCACGAGTACGGGCGATCCGCAAAACGGCAACGCGGACGAAAGCACGCCACCCCCGCCCGACCCCGGACTGCACCACGGTGTATTCACGGCCGTGACCATGCTCCACGACCAACAGACGACCTTTGAAGGCGGCTACACGCCGCGCAACTTCGACCGCAAGTACCACGACGAAGTGACGGCGCGGTATGCGCTACAGTACTCCCTCAATAACGCCACCATCTCGCTGGCGCAGATGGTCGGGTACGGCAACGTGGCATCGCTGGCGCGCGATGCCGGCATCAAATCGGCCCAAGGCACACCTGCCGTTGCCCTCGGCGCCTACGATGCCACGCCGCTGGACATGGCCGGGGCCTACACGGCCTTCGCCAACAGCGGCGTCCGCATCTCTCCCTGGATGCTGGCCTCCGTCCGCTCCGCAAATGGCGACGTGTTGAACGACTACAGCCCCAGCAACAAACCGATCCTGGACCCGCGCGTCGCCTTCCTGACCACCAGCCTGATGCAGAATGTCATTAACGCCGGCACCGGCAACGAAGTCCGCCGCCGTGGCTTTCTGGCGCCCGCGGCCGGCAAAACCGGCACCTCCCACGATGCCTGGTTCGCCGGCTTTACCTCGAATCTGATCTGTGTCGTGTGGGTAGGCAACGATGACTATACCGACATCAAGATCGAAGGCTCCAAGGCCGCCGCGCCGATCTGGGCGGAGTTCATGAAGCATGCCGTACAGCTTCCACAGTACTCGGACACAAAGAATTTCGTACCGCCGACGGGAGTGTCCATCGTCAGACTCGACAAGGTGAGCAATCTTCTGGCCGACGAGACATGCCCCCGCGATGTCGACGTCGCTTTCCTCGATGGCACAGCTCCAATGACCACCTGCAGTCAGCCAGCGAACGATCAGCGCAACTTCTTCCAGAAGATCTTTGGGCTGGGGGAGAAGCCCGCCGCTCCTGCGCTGCCACCGGTACAGACCCGAGGGCCGGCGCAAACGACGCCGGGTCTTCCGGCCTCCACTGTTGCTGCCAATCCTCCACCTGCGAATCCAGCTAACCCGGATCAAGCAAATGACCAGCAAAAGCCCAAGAAGAAAGGCTTTTTCGGACGGCTCTTTGGCGGGAGCAATAAAAACGACGACAAGCAGCCTCAGCCCCAACCGCACTGAGCCGTGCGATTGAAGTCGCGGATTTAGGGCGAGAAGGCTTCAGCGCAGAGCAACGATTCCCCTTGACAGCTCACGTGCGTTCCTAGGACTCTGCTGCCGGAGGCTTTCATGAGAATCGCGGCTCTCATTGCACGCTACTTGCTGGGTCTAATCTTTCTCGTATTTGGTCTCAACGGTTTTCTGCACTTCCTTCCCATGACTCCGCCGACCGGCGTCGCGGGCTCGTTCGTTGGAGCGCTGGCCGCATCGCACTTTGTGGTCGTGATTTTCGCCATCCAGATCATTGGCGGCGCACTCCTTTTAGCAGGGCGCTACGTTCCGCTAGGGCTCACGCTGCTCGGTCCGGTAATCGTTAACATCTTTCTTTTTCACCTGCTCATGGCGCCGAGCGGCTTGCCGCTCGCGATCATTGTTGTCGTGCTATGGCTGCTTGTGGCGTATTCGCTGAGGACGTATTTCGAAGGTCTGTTTGTACAGAAAGCAGATATTTAGTGATCTGACCCGGTCAGACCATTTCCAGGATTACTGTGCCTCGCGTGAAGACCCGCTCGGTGTGGCCGTTCCTGGAGGAACGGCCACGTTCACCTCAGTTCGCTGGTCTTCACCTGCCCTGGAAATGATTTAGCCGCACCCGACTTTGCGCCGCCGGATTGTGCCGGACCAGCCTTCTACCGGCGCCATCTCCGGCGGTAGTGGCTGGCACTGCGGGCACCAGTAAGTGGAGCGCGCCCCCACGCCCTGCTTGCGAGATAGGACCTCTGTCCCGCACCGGCGGCATGGCTTTCCGCGACGCCCATAGACCCAAAGCCGGGCGCCAGGGTCGGCAGCGCGGGTAGTGCGACGCGCACCGGTATAGGTCACGATCCCGTCGTCGACGCCCGCAGAGACATTCGCGAGCAGGAGTTTCCGCGAGGTCGCCACCAGACACTCCACCTCATTGCGGGTGAGCGTCGACACGTGGCGGAAGGGATGCACCCCGCAGGCAAAGCAGATTTCCGATTTGAAGACGTTGCCGATGCCGGCCACCACGCGCTGATTCAGCAGCACGTCAGCGATCTCTTCCTCGCCCCGCGCCAGCAGTCGTGCCTCTGCCTCGTCCCCGGCGAAGGTCTCGCCCAGCAGGTCGGGGCCGAGCTTCGGGATCGCGGTGTTGCGCTCCAGTGTACGGGCTGTGTAGAAGCGCGCCACTGGAACGTTGAAGGCTACTGCCTGGAAGCTTTCAGTCGCGATGACGATGCGCATGTGGCTGCGTCCGCGCCGCCATTGTTCGCCCGATCGGTAGATGTGCCAGCTGCCGCTCATCAGCATGTGCGTGACCAGGATGAGATCGCCGGAGAAGCGGATCAGCAGCCACTTGCCCCGGGCCTCCACCTTCTCGACTGTGCGGCCCACCACGGGTGTGTTGTCGTTGACGCTGGCCAGTGGTGCGAGCGCAGTCTCAAACCGCATCACCTGCTGGCCGCCAATGGCTCGCTCGAGCGCGCGAGCCGAGCGAAAGATGGTATCTCCCTCCGGCATCTAGAGCATTTCTCCTGTAGGGTTAGACGGCAGGCAGAGGCGGACGCAGCCTTTCTTCGAGGAAAGCTGCACGGAGATTTAGTTCGCGCGTTCACAGCATCAGGAGAGATGCTCTATTGCACCCTCGGCTTTCGCACCTATGTCTGTTGCAGATGCCGGGAGCAGCGTTCGGCGCACGTTGAAGCCAAGCGGCGCGGCCTGGAAACCCGCATCCTGCAGAAAGCGGGCCAGGAAATGAGTGCCCACCGCGTGGCCGTTAATCGAGGTGATAAGCAGGCCGCCGCGGTGATCGACCTCTCGCCGGCGCATCTCCTCCTGCGCCGTATGTACCAGGAACTGCGACATATCTCGCGCGCATTGCGAGCGTTCCGGCTCTTCGGGAGGTAAGAAGACCTGCAGATTGGGATTGCCCCGCCGCATGTACGCGACCAGCTCGCCGTTGCGGAGCACCGCGGTGGCGCCGACGCTGCGCGTGAGCGAGCGCGGCGCATTCTCTGGAGCGGCTCCGGACCCTGCATCGCCTTCCACCATATCGGCATCTGCCATCGCTGGCCATTTGAGCACCGATCCATATGGATTTGCCGGATCGGTTGCGGCGATCGCGACCATCTCCGGCTTCTCCGGCTGGGCGTTGTTGCGCAGCGAGCGTAGCAGGTCCACGGCGGCGGGAAGGGCAAACTGCGTCGCGCCGAGACCGGCTACAAAGTAGCCGCGGCGCACGCGCCCACTCTCTTCCAGCGCCTTGAAGACGTCGTAGACAGCGCTGAATCCGCCGGGCAGGTTCTCCTGCGCCACGGACTCACGTGTGACCAGGCCATACCGCGCCAGCAATTGATTCGCGATGGCGTGGCTCCACTCGGTTGCAGCCGCTGCAGTGGCTTCGGGCGGTGGCACCAGCGTCCAGCGTCCCTGCGCACTCGGCGGGGTGGTGCGACGCGACCGGAATGACGGCAGATTGTGCTGGCGCTTTGGCTGGCGCACGGAGGACGGTTTGGTGACGTATGCGCGCAAAGCGTGAAAGGTGTCGTTGGTCACCAGCCCGCGCCACACCAGGCTCCAGAGCGCGTCGAGCGTCTCTCCCGGATAGCCGCCGCCGGTCGCATCGAGCAGCTGAGCGAAGAAAGCCGCACCGCCGCGCCGGAGCTGCTCCAAGAGCGCCTCTTCACGGGGAGAGAGCGGCGCATCTTGAACTGAGGTCTGGGCGGAAGTGCGCTGCGGCGGCAGCAGTGTCGTCAGCCGGTCTGCCAGGTAAAGCGCTACCCGGCCATCGTGCTCGCCGAGTGCATCCAGCCCGACCCAGACCACCTCACCCGCGGCAATAAGCGTGTCGAGATCGCCGGGAGAGTAATTCATGAGTCGCGACGGCAGGATGGACGTTTCGATGAGTGAGGCTGGGAGCGGCGTTCCTTGAAGGTTTTCGATCGTGTCCAGCAGCGAATCCAGGCCGCGCCGCCGCTGCAGGACGCCCTGCCAATGCGTGTTTAGCCGGGCCAGCATATGTTGCTCGACCGGCTCTACTTCCTTACGTAACCGTGCCAGTGACTTGCGGCGGATCAGCCGCAAGACCTCTGCGTCACACCACTCGCGATGCACTCCACCCGGCCGGAAACCACCCTCGACTATGCGACCATCGAGCAACAGCTCACGCAATGCGGCCTCGGTCTGCGCAGTGTCCAGATCGAAGCGCTTCACCACCTCGCCTAAGGTGAACGGACCGTGCGTGCGGGCATAACGCCGCACCAACTCCAGAATCGGCTTAGCGACGGTCGAGAGCAATGCCTTCGGCAAACCGGGAGGCAGCGGAATGCCGAGTGCGTCACGGTAGCGTCCGGCATCTTCGGCAGCGATGAGGCGCTTCTCGCCCGCAATCTTGATCTCCAGTATCCGTTTGGCGCGCAGCAGCCGCTCGGTGTGGATTGCAAGATCGAGAGAGACGAGCCGCCGCAGAAGCTCGGCACGACTCAGATCGCCGAGCCGCAACAGCAGATCGTGAATGCCGTCCGCCGAGCGCGCCTTGAGCGTGTCAGTGAGCGACTGGAGCTGCTCTTCCACTTCGGCGATGGCATCGGCATCGAGCAGTTCGCGCAGATCAGCGTCGCCCAGCAACTCTCGCAGCTGCTCCTGATCGATAGAGAGTGCCTGGGCGCGCCGTTCGGCAAGCGGGGCATCGCCGTCATAGATGTAGTTCGCAACGTAGCTGAAGAGCAATGAAGAGGCGAAGGGCGAGGGCGTGCGGGAATCAGCAACGTGCACGCGGATGCTGCGCGAACCGACCGCGCGCAGGATCTCGAGGAACGCCGGCATGTCAAAGACATCCCGCATGCACTCGCGATATGCCTCGAGCAGGATGGGGAACGCGGGATACCGAGACGCAACGGAAAGCAAGTCATAGGCGCGTTTGCGCTGCTGCCACAGCGGAGCCCGACCCTGGGCGCGGCGGCGCGGCAGCAACAAAGCGCGCGCGGCGCTCTCGCGAAACTTAGCCGCGAACATGGCTGTCGACCCGAGCTGTCGCAATACCAGATCCGTGGCCTCCGCGGGATCGAGCAGGATGGTGTCGGCATCGGGCGCCGTGTCCGTATCCGGAAAGCGCAATACGAAACCATCATCGGCCCACATGGTCTCGACCTCGGGGCCACCGGCGGCGCGCAGACGTCCGCTGATCGCCATAGCCCAGGGCGCGTGGACGCGGTTGCCAAAGGGTGTCAGCACGCAGACACGCCAGTCGCCCAGCTCGTCGCGTACGCGCTCGATGACGATGGTTCGGTCATCTGGCACAGCCGTGGTGGCTAATTCCTGATCCGCGAGAAAGCGGATGAGATTCTCCGCCGCCAAGGGGTCCAGATCGTGTTCACGTGTCAATCTGCTGAGCGCGACGTTGCGCGGCAGTTCGCGCAGCTCGCGCACCAGCGCACCGATCCTGCGCCCAAACTCGAGCGGCCTGCCCGCGGCATCACCGTGCCAGAAAGGCATCTTGCCCGGCTCGCCGGGCGCGGGCGAGACCAGTACGCGGTCCTGCGTAATCTCGTCGATGCGCCACGTTGTCGCGCCGAGGATGAATGTGTCGCCGGTGCGGCTCTCGAAGATCATCTCCTCATCGAGCTCGCCGACGCGCACGGGCTTGCCTTCGGTGCCGGAGAGAAAGACGCCGTAGGTGCCGCGATCCGGGATGGTGCCGCCGTTCAGGATCGCCAGCATCTTTGAGCCTTCGCGCGGAGTCACGATGTCGCGCACGCGATCCCAAGTGACGCGGGGGCGCAGCTCCGCAAACTCATCGGAAGGATAGCGGCCTGCCAATAGGTCCAGCACACCCTCAAACGCTGTGCGGCTGAGCTCGGCGAAGGGTGCTGAGCTGCGCACGATGCCGTATAGATCGTCCACGGTGATTTCGGCTGGCGGTAGCGGCTCCTTTTTCGTATGTCGCGCCAACGTAACACGCGGCGGCTGCGCGACGGTGGCGACCATCTGCTGAGCGAGCACGTCGAGCGGGTTGCGGAGGAATCGCGTCAACTCAACCAGGCCCTCGTGCATCGCTTTAGTCACGGCAGCGCAGGCCACCAGGTCCGCGCGATACTTGGGGAAGATGATGCCCTCACTCGCGGCGCCGACCTGATGCCCGGAACGGCCGATGCGCTGCATGCCGCTCGCGACCGAGGGTGGCGCTTCAATCTGAATGACCAGGTCGACCGCGCCCATATCGATGCCCAGCTCGAGCGACGACGTGCAGACCAGCGCGCGAATCTGTCCAGCCTTCAGAAGCTCTTCAATCTCCGAACGCTGCGAGGCGGCCAGCGAGCCGTGGTGCGCGCGCGCGATCGGTTCATTGGCCAGCTCGTTCAGGGCGCCAGCAAGGCGCTCCGCCACACGACGGCTGTTGACGAAGATCAGCGTGGACTGCCGCTCACGCACAACTTCCAGGAGCCGGGGATGGATGGCGCTCCAGATTGAGGTCCGCTTGGGTCCCTGCGAGGCTGCGCCGCTCGGCAGCTCCTGTGGTTGCCCCAGCCGCGCCATATCTTCGACCGGAACCTCGATGCGCAGCTCCAGCCGCTTGGGCTCGCTGGCATTCACGATGGTGACCGGGCGGAAGCGCACGGCCTGCTCTTCCCGCGCGGCGGCCGAGGCAGCAGATTCATCGCTGGTCCACTGCGTCTCCATCTGGGCTGCCAAATCCTCCGCGGGTTGGGCGGAGATCGTTTCTGCAACTTCCTTGGTTACATTACCGTCGGCACCGGCCAGGAAGTGCGCCACCTCTTCGAGCGGCCGCTGCGTGGCCGAGAGCCCGATGCGCTGAAACGGACGGTCCGTAATGGCCAGCAGGCGCTCAAGTGAGAGGGCCAGATGTGCACCACGCTTGGTTGGTACGAGCGCGTGAATCTCATCGATAATCACGGTGTCAACGCCGCGCAACGCACGCGACGCGTCCGAAGTGAGCATCAGGTACAGCGACTCCGGCGTGGTGATTAGGATCTCTGCTGGGTGCCGCCGGAAGCGGGCGCGCTCCTTCTGCGGGGTATCTCCGGTGCGAACGCTGATCTCTGGCTCGCGCACCGGCACACCGGCACGACGCGCCATATTTACAATGCCGGCGAGCGGTGAGCGCAGGTTGCGCTCCACATCGACGGCCAGCGCCTTGAGCGGGCTGATGTAGAGGACGCGGCAGGCCTCCTCCGCATTCGAAGCAGGTTCGAGCATGAGTCGATTGAGACACCAAAGAAAAGCAGTGAGCGTTTTACCGGTTCCCGTGGGCGCAAGAATGAGCGTGTGTTCGCCTCGTGCGATTGCTGGCCAGCCGAGTGTCTGTGGTGACGTTGGCCGGTCAAAGACGGCGCGGAACCACTCCGCTGTCACAGGATGAAAGAGAGAGAGTGCGTCCGCTTGCTTCGTTTCAAGAGCATTGCCCGTCTTTCCGGATGCTTCTTGAGCCGCGCCGCCCGGTGCCTTTTTCTTGCTCGAAGTGATTCGCTTTTCTGCCATCGGCTCCAGCTCTCAGAGTACGCTGTTCGGCAGTGGGATGGGCGATCCAACGAGGTGCTTTCGCCCTCATCAACGCTCTGAACAACACGCTCTCAACGGAGCGGCCAATCGGAGGGTGCGAGAGCGTTCCCGAGCGATTTACCGAAGCAGAACACCCACGATCGATGCCGACATCAGGTTCGCCATAGTGCCGGCGAGCATCGCGCGCAGGCCCAGCCGCGCCAGATCATTGCGGCGGTTGGGAGCGAGCGCGCCGATGCCGCCAATCTGTATCCCGATCGAGCTGATGTTGGCAAAGCCGCAGAGAGCGTAGGTCGCGATGGTGAAGGAGCGTGCATCAAGTAATCCCTTCTGCGCGCCAAGTATGGAGAAGGCGACCAGCTCGTTGACGACCATGCGCGTGCCGAGCAGGTTGCCAACAAGGGATGTGGAGTGCCAGGGTATGCCGATGATCCAGGCGACGGGCGCGAAGAAGAAGCCGAGCACCTGGTTGAGGCTGGAAGGAAACGGGATGCCGTGAGTGCCGAGCCAGCCGTGCAGCCCGCCAAAGATGCCGTTGACCAGCGCCACGAGTGCGATAAACGAGATCAGCATGATGCCGACGTTGAAGGCGAGACGGCCGCCGTCGATGGTGCCGCGAGCGATCGCGCCAAGCAGGTTCTCGCTGCGGTGTTCCTCGTCCCGTGGCATCTGAACACGGCCAAGCGTCGCAGGCAGCTGCGTCTCCGGCACCAGCATCTTCGAGATCAACACAGTGCCCGGCGCGGTCATAATGACGGCGGCGAGCAGATGCTTGGCCTCGATCCCGTACAGGATGTACGCGGCCATGATGCCGCCCGAGACATGCGCCATGCCGCTCGTCATAATGGTCATCAGCTCCGAGCGGGTCGCATCCGGCAGAAACGGACGGATGGAGAGTGGAGCTTCTGTCTGACCCATGAAGATGCTGGCCGCGACGTTCAGCGACTCCGCTCCGCTGATGCGCATGGTGATTTGCATGATCGAGGCAAAGGCACGGATGATGAGTTGCATGACGCCGATGTGATAGAGCACGGCAAAGAATGCCGAGATGAAGATGATCGTCGGAAGCACCTGAAAGGCAAAGACGGAGCCGAAGCTGGAATGCTGTTTGCCAAGCGCGCCAAAGACGAATTCGGACCCAGCGTAGGCATAGCTGAGCAGGCGATTGATACCTTCGCCGGCGCGCGCCAGTAGATCGCGTCCGATGCTCGAGCGCAGCACGATAAACGCGAATAAGAGCTGTAAGCCAAGTCCCCAGAGAACGGTGCGCCAGCGAATCGCCCGGCGATCTGTAGAAAAGATCCATGCCAGAAGCAGCATGCAGAACAGACCGAGCAGTCCGGTGAATCGTCCCAATCGTTGCTCCTAACGTCCCCGCATTTTGCTCATGGTACGCTCACGCCTGCAGGTGTTGTAGCGGCGATCATATCTGCAGTAACGACTTCGAAGACAAGCTGCTGATCTGGACCAGGGTCATCCGTGATGCGGATCGCTTGCCGTAGCAGATGCTCGGGTTCAGCGAGCCTTCCCTCTTCATCTGCGAACAGCGTGAACAGCGGATCTCCAACACGCACGACCGCGCCGCACTTCACGTGCATCTCCACTCCAGCATGAGCGGCGACCGGCTCCCCTGCTCGCTCGCGTCCTGCACCGAGGCGCTGCACTGCCCACCCGATCGCTTCGCAATCCATGCCAGAGATGTAGCCCGCGCGATCTGCATGGAGCACGCGCCGCGCACCCGGCCGGTGAAAACTTTGAAGATTATCGAAAACCGTGATGTCACCGCCCTGAGCTTCCACCATATTGCGAAAGGTCTTCAGCGCCTCGCCTGATGTGAGCGCGGCTTCGGCGGCTTGACGGCCGGCCTCCGCGCTCTCCGCTTTGCCACCTAGGAAGATCATCCATCCGGCTAGAATCAACGAGAGCTCGCGCAAATCTTCACTGAGCGGATTACGGTCACCCTGGAGTAGCTCGACCGACTCCTGAACCTCAACCCAGTTGCCGCAGAACCGGCCAAGCGGCTGGTCCATATTCGTCAGCAGCGCAACCGTGCGCGTTCCTGCCCGCTCCCCGGTTTCTACCATGAGCTGCGCTAGTTCTCGCGCGGCACTGCGATCTTTGAGGAATGCGCCTGATCCGGTCTTTACATCGAGCACCAGCGCATGGAGGCCCTCGGCGAGCTTCTTGCTCATGATGGATGCGCAGATCAGATACGGGTTTTCCACTGCGCCAATGTGGTCACGCAGGGCATACAGAACGCGATCAGCGGGTACTAGCGCGGGCGACTGACCCACCATGCATGCTCCAATCGTCGCCAGCAGGCGCTCCATCTCAGGAAGCGAGAGCTGCGTGCGAAAACCGGGAATGCTTTCTAGCTTATCGAGCGTGCCGCCGGTATGCCCCAGGCCGCGACCGCTGATCATAGGCACACGCAAACCCGCCGCCGCAACAATCGGGGCTATGAGCAAGGATGTTTTGTCACCCACGCCACCGGTGGAGTGCTTGTCGACCATCCTAGACCCGGAGGTGACGAACGCGAGCTGCTCGCCGGAGTCACGCATGGCGGTTGTGAGGGCTTGCAGTTCTTCGGAAGTGAAGCCGCGTATAAACGCAGCCATAAGCCATGCGGCAAGCTGGGCTTCGTCGACGGTCAGGCTTCCGTCGTCTCCGGCGCCTAACGCGACGGCGCCGGCCACCATGAACTGGATCTCAGCAGTGGTAAGCGGATGTCCATCCCGCTTTTTGCGGATGATATCGACTGCGTGCAGGGATGGAGGTGTACCTGTCATTGAGAGAGATGAAAGCTGAACGGGAGCAGCTCCCCAAAGCGTCGAACTTCATCAATCTGTCTGTCCTGTGCGTGGCCAGCAAAGATGACTGCGGCATCGTTGCTCATGATTCTGCCAACACTTGCAGGCAAGCGCCGCAGGGCGGACTGGAGACACCGCTTAGGTTCGTTATCGCGATGGCTCCGATGCGCAGAGCTGGACCGTACTCGGCGACTGCTCGAACCACTGCCGAACGCTCAGCACAGATCGTGAGACCGTAGGAGGCATTTTCAACGTTGCTGCCGGAGACGACCTCGCCTGTGGTGAGCAGAATGGCAGCACCCACGCGGAACTGAGAATAGGGCGCGTATGCGTTGCTCGCCGCGCTCGTAGCGGTGCGCTGAAGTTCGGCAATCTGTTTTGGGAGGAGTCGAGACATTCGACTCTGAGGCTAAAGCGCCTTGAGCGGGACCGCAAGTATGGGTGCGAGCAGGTGACTTATATGTTCGGAGGTTGAGGACTTTTCGATAGTGCACTCATGGCCGGTCAATCCGGCCATGAGTCTGCCACCCAACGCTACTTCTTTGCAGTTGACTTCGTGTGCGCGTCGGTCGAGTGCTTATGTGCATTAGTGGAGTGCTCATGCGCCTTTGTCGAGTGCTCGGTCGCCGTTGCGTGGTCACCTTTCCCGTGGTGCTCCGCTGCCTTACGATGTGACTGCGCGGCACTCTCATGATGCTCGGCTGCTTTTGTGTGTGCTTCCTTTGGCATAGTTCCTCTTTTCTTGGGACAACGTGGTCCCTGCCATTCTGAGTCACCCCGTGCACATGTGGTTGCCCAGGGCTGCGGGCGAGATGCATTCGGAGTTGGGTTGTGTCAATCTGGGGCTGCAAGTCTCACCTTACACGCGAAGAATAGTAGCCGGTCGTGGCCTGAAAAATGCCGCAGCTACTTCGGACAAATTAGCGGGAGGCGTCGTTAACGGCGGTGTTGATAACATCCGCTGCTTTTCCGACAGTGTCCTTGACGGCTCCCTTGGCCTGATCCAGCGCCCCTTCGTTCGCCAGGTGGTCGCTCCCAAAGGTCTCGCCCACGCCTTGCTTCAGGCTTCCGATGGCCTGATCAAGTTTGCCGGATGCCCTGTTCTGCGCACCCCAGGAGGTGCTTGGCGCCGGCTCGTTCATCTGATCTCTTAAGATCAGCCAAGCCGCGACGCCAACACCTATGCTGATGAACCAAAATTTCTTCATACGTTGCTCTCCTTCGCTCTGACAAGTGCTGAGCACCTGAATAGAAGTTGGGATGCAAAAGCGCGCAAGCGAGATGGGGCTCTGTCACCTGCTTCAGGACGAACATATCCCAGAGAAAGCGGTGTCCACACACGCAGGGTCAGCTCTTTCGCCGCTTTGCACACTAAAAGATCTTTACGTGGAAGGTCAGGTATTTCTTCGGATTCTCTCGAATGGAGGTGATCAGGTTACGCGACTCACTCAGCATCCGGTCCGTGTTGTTGTAGACCGAGGGATTCCGCACTAGCTGACCGATCGTGCCCTCGCCGTTGTCCACCCGCGCCATGATGGAATCAAGTCGGTCCACAGTGTCCCGGAACTTCTGCTGGAACTGCGGATCCTTCGCCAGCATGCCCAGCGCGCCCTGTCCCTGATTGACCTGCGTCAGCAGTTGATTGGCCTGGGCTACCGTCCGGTTCAGGTTATCGTACAGTGTCTGGTCTTTGAGCAATCTACCGATGGAGCCCTGCCCGCTGTCGATCTCGGCCGTGATGTGATCCAGACGCGCCGTCGTCTGGTTCAGGTTGTTGTAGAGCGAGTCGTCCGTGATGAGTTTGCCGATCGAGCCTTTGCCGCTGCCCACTGTTGTGACTAGCTGCTGTACCTGGTTCACCGCCGCTTCCGCCTTGTTGTAGAGGTCAGGGTTGTTGATCAACTGGCCAATGGAACCCTTGCCGGTGCTAAGAGCATCCACGATCGTATTGACCTTCGCAAGAATCGTGTTCAGCTGCTCGATCGTGCCCTGGCTCGACTTGATGACGTCCGACAGGTTCGGGGTTTCATTCGTCTGTAGCTCGCTGTTGTTCGTTACCTCAGGACCGGTCGCATGCGTGGAGTTGATATCCACTACCGTATCGCCCAGCACGCCAACTGTGTCCAGGCTAGCTTTGGAATCTATGTGAAGGGCCTTAAGATACTTTTTGCTGACCTTCATTGTGACTTCGACAGGCGTGAGTTTGCGCTCGGGAACAATGCGGATCGTCTTCACATTGCCGATGGTCACGCCCTCCAGATTCACCGGCGCTCCCACCTTTATGCCCGCTGCACTCTCGAAGTACGACCGGAGCGTAAGCTTGCCGGTGAAAAGGCCGCCGGAGTTGCCCGACAGGAGGAAGATCAAGGCGGTCAGGGCGGCCAAAGCCACGATAACGACAACGCCTACCTTCAACTGCGACCACTGCACTTCCTGTTTACTTGCCACGAGACCTCTTGATAGACCAGGAAATAGATTCTCGGCTCTTACTGAGAGTAGCAAATAGGAGCCGTTCCCCTCACCGGAGTGGCCCTAATTCAGAAAAACTGTGCTCAGTCCTCCATCAGGACCGCCGCCATAGCTATGGCCTGCGTGTGAGTCAGAGACAGAGCGATACTCCGCACCCGGAGCTCCCCTGCGCGGCGTGCAGCGCGCCCGCTGAGGTGGAGCGTCGGACGTCCGCTTCTCTCCCGCTGCACCTCAATCTCCTGCCAGGTCACACCCTGGCTAATGCCGGTGCCCAGCGCCTTGGCTGCCGCCTCCTTGGCCGCAAACCGCGCCGCGAAGCTCTCAGCCGCCGTGTGCTTCTTGCCGCTGCAATAGGCGATCTCGTCCGGGGTAAAGACGCGCTGGAGGAAGCGGTCGCCGAACTTCGCCATTGAACGCCGGATCCTTTCTACCTCAATCAGATCGATGCCGCTTCCCACTGTTCGGCCCATTATCCTGCCCTTCGCTGTTTCTGCGTCCCTGAGCAAGCTAGCACACGTCTCCCCGTGCAGATGACCACTCCGTGATTACACTTCTGGGTTGAACTTCCGAATGAACTTTAAGCACCGAAGTACTGTGCTTTTTATTCAAGAACTGCGCAATTTATCCGATGCAGTCAGTATGAACACTATCCCGGAATCTGCCCTGGCCGACGATCCTCGTCCGCCGCTCCGCCCCCTACGGCTTACCGCGCACACGGCTGGTGAGGTCAAACACATTCTGCGTCTCCTGCCGCCCGCTCTCGTTGCCTGTGGTGGCTGGCTGCTGCACTGCTCTTCTTCGTCAAGGGACGCGTCCCAGGTTGTCTTCGAATTTGAGCGCTCGGCATGCATGGACGTTTACGTAGTGCTGGTGGCGCTCGGCTTCACCCTGACCCACGACTCCCACGTGCTGCTGACGCATTGCTGGCAGGCGGCACGGCGGCTTTCACGCAAGAATACCTTCGACGTGATCACGGTCGAGTTGCAGCTGACCGACGAGCGCGCAGCGGAGTACCGGCTGGAGATTGCCGCATAACACGTCCGAACTGCTGGGCCGCTGCTATCACCGCTCCATAAGCCGCCTTAACCCGCTTCGACCAGACCGTAGCGGCGTTGCCAGGCCTGCTTGAGGCGAGCGGAGACTACCGCTCTTTCAGCCTCGGTCGCATGCGTATCGGAATTCGAGACAAAGAGCACGGCCTCGGTCTTAGCCAGCTCCAGCAACTCACGATCCCGCAGCAGGTTCGCGACCCGGAAGTCGGGAAGGCCGGCCTGTCGCGTACCGAAGAACTCGCCAGGCCCGCGAAGTTGGAGGTCCAGCTCTGCCAGCTCAAAGCCGTTCTGGGTGCGCACCATGGCGTTCAGGCGCTCCTCGGCCTCCGGCGAGACCCGGCCGCCGGTCATGAGAATGCAGTAGCTCTTGGCCGCTCCTCGCCCCACCCGGCCGCGGAGCTGGTGCATCTGCGCCAGTCCGAAACGCTCAGCATGCTCAATGACCATGACGGTGGCATTCGGCACATCCACGCCCACTTCGATCACGGTGGTCGAGATCAGCACATCAATCTCCCCCCGCTGGAAGCGCCGCATGATGACCTCCTTCTCGTCGGCATCCAGCCGGCCGTGTAGCAGCCCCAGCCGCAGGCCGGCGAGCGGTCCGGCATGCAGCGATTCATACATCTCCGTTGCCGCCTTCAGGGTCGGTTTCTCAAACAACGAGAGCGGCTTCTCCGCACCTTTAGCCTTCCCCGCTTTGGGTGCGCCTTTCTTTGCATTGGCCGGCTTTGGGGGTTCCGGCTCCTCGCCCGCGGCAAAGTCCAGCTCGGACTGGTCGTCCCTGGCGCCCTCAATGACCGGATAGACGATGTAGGCCTGGTGACCGCGTGCAACCTGCTTGCGCACGAACCCCCAAACGTCCTCCGCTCGCTCGTCGCTCACACGCCGGGTGACAATGGGCGTGCGGCCAGGCGGCAGTTCATCGAGCACGCTCAGGTCCAGATCTCCGTAGAGCGAGAGCGCCAGGGTGCGGGGAATAGGCGTCGCCGTCATCACTAGCACGTCCGGCTCACCCTGCCCTGGCTTCTTCATCAGCCGGAAGCGCTGCATCACGCCAAAGCGGTGCTGCTCGTCGACCACCACCAGGCCCAGCTTATCGAACTCGACCTTCTCCTCGATGAGCGCGTGCGTGCCGATGATCACATCGGCTTCCCCGCGCGCGATGCGGCCCCGGTTTGTCCGCTTTCTATCTTCATCGAGCGAGCCTGTGAGCAGAACAACGCGGTAGTTGCGCGAGGCGCCCTCCAGCAGCTTGCGGGCGCTCAGGTAGTGCTGCGTCGCCAGTATCTCGGTCGGTGCCATGAGCGCAGCCTGGTAGCCATTCTCTATGGCCACCAGCATGGCCTGAAAGGCCACGATGGTCTTGCCCGAGCCTACGTCGCCCTGCAGCAGCCGACGCATCGGACCGGGCCTCTTCATGTCCGCAACGATCTCGCCCAGCGCCTGCTTTTGCGCATGGGTCGGATGAAACGGCAGGATCTCGCGGAGCGCCGCCCGCACCCTATCGTTGGTCTCAAAGGCGATGCCGAGCCGCTCCTTGACCTTGCGCCGCTTCAGCTCCAGGCCAAGCTCGAGGTAGAAGAGCTCCTCGAAGATCAACCGGCGGTGAGCAGGCGTGGCAGACGATTGCAGCTGTACCAGGGAGGTGCCAGGTTCGGGGAAGTGAACCAGCCGCAGAGCACTCTCCCGCGTGGGCAAGCCAAGCCGCTCCAGGAGCTGAGCCGGCAGGGTCTCGGGAACGTTGCCCTGTATCTCTTCGAGCAGGTCGTGGATGACGCGCCGCTGCCAGCGCGCCCCCAATTTGGGGCCGCCAAGTGTTTCATATATGGGCGTGATGCGGCCCACTTCCAGCATCTGGCCCGCTTCGTCGGAGGCCTCCGGCAACAGTTCAAACTGCGGCTGAATCATCTTGAAACCGCGCTTGGACCGGGACGGTTCCACCTTGCCATAAAGTGCAACCATCTGCCCTGCTTTGAACCTGTCCTGCAGGTACGTGCCGCGAAACCAGATGCACTTGAGCGTGTCGATTCCCTGCCCGACGGTCATCTCAAAGATTGGCATGCTGCGCGTACGAAGCAGGACTGTGCCGCGCACCTCGCCGACGACACTGGCCATCTCCCCCGGTTGCAGCTCGCTGAAGGCGCGAGGGTTGACGCGATCTTCATAGCGGAACGGCAGATGGTAGAGCAGGTTTTCCACCGTCCCGACATTCTTTTCGACAAGCGTCTCGCCAATACGTGGACCGACGCCCTTCACGAACTGAACGGGGGTATCGAGGGCCAACACAGTCCTGATGCTAGACCATTTCAGGGTGACTGTGGCTCGCGCGAAGACCCGCCCCATGTGGCCGTTCCTCGAAGAACGGCCACGTTCACCTCTGTTTTTCCGGTCTACTTTACCCTGAAATGGTCTACCAACGCCTTTACGGATCGAGCACGGCGGAGTTGGGTCGCCGGGGCTGGTTCCGCATCAGGCCCGGGCTGCTACACTTCTCCCACTCTCTGGATGAACGGGGCGGCATGGCTCTCCTGGAACTGGAAAACGTCTCAAAGGCGTACGAGAGAAAGCTTGCCGTGCGCGATCTGACGCTGGCGATCGAGCCAGGTACGATGTTCGGTTTGCTGGGGCCGAATGGAGCAGGCAAGACCTCGACCATCCGGATGATCGTCGGCATCACTCTTCCCGATAGTGGCGAGGTCCGGCTCTTTGGGACACCATTCCAACGGAGCAGCCTCCGCCGCGTTGGCTACCTTCCCGAGGAGCGCGGGCTTTACAAGAAGATGAAGGTGCTGGAGCAATTGGTCTTCTTGGGCCAGGTTCACGGGCTGAGTATCTCTGTAGCTACAGAGCGCGCTCGCGGGTGGTGCGAACGCCTTGTCATCTCCGATGCTCTAGACAAGAAGACCCAGGAGCTCTCGAAGGGCATGCAACAGAAGATCCAGTTCATTGGCACGCTCCTGCACCAGCCTCAGTTCATCATCATGGATGAGCCTTTCTCCGGCCTGGATCCGGTGAACACAAAGCTGCTCGAGGAGACGTTGATCGAACTACGCAAGAGCGGCTGCGCCATTCTCTTCTCCACCCACCGCATGGATCAGGTAGAGAAGCTGTGCGATTCGATTTGCCTCATCAACCATGGTGAAGCTGTTCTGTCTGGCGGCATGCGAGAGATCAAGGCGCGGTATCCTCGCAACCGCATGTCGCTCGACTACGAAGGCGATTGCGGTTTTCTGCGCGGCCCGGCCTTCTCCGCGGCAGTCGAGGACGCCCGCGAGTACGGCAACCACGCCGAGTTGAAGCTGCGCGACGGCGCGGATGCACAAGCACTGCTGCGCGTAGCGGCCGAGCATGTCCGGATCTACCGCTACGAGCTTGCGGAGCCTTCGCTGGAAGAGATCTTCATTCAGACTGTGGGAGGTCGCGTCGATGCGTGAAGCTCTGCTGATTGCTAGGCGTGAATACCTTGAGCGCGTGCGCTCTAAGGCATTTCTCTTGACCACTCTGCTTATGCCACTCTTCATGGTCATCACCATGGGCGGTAGCATTCTTGCGTCTATGAATAGCGGCGGCGGCAAGCACATCATCGTCGCGTCACCGGATTCTGCTTTTGCCACCGCTACGGTTGCAGAACTGAACCGGAGCGGCAAGAATGGTCTCAAGGTCGACTTAATGACGCCAGCCGCACAGGCAGACCTGCAAAAGCTCATCCGACGTGTGGACGCAAAAGAACTGGATGGGGTACTGTGGCTTCAGGAGACGCCAGCCGGGCACGCTCCCGATGCACGCTACTTCTCCCGCTCATCGGCTGACGTCTTTACCGCCAGCCAGCTCCAACCAGCGATCTCACGCGCCAGCATGCGCGTCCGGCTTAAGCAAGAAGGCCTGCCCCAGAGCACCGTCGATGCCGCGATCGCCCCAGTAGACGTCCGCACCATGAAGGTGAAGGACGGACAGTCTGCCTCGTCCAACTCCATGGGCAGCTTCTTCGGCGCCTATATCATGATCTTTCTGCTGTACTTCACGGTCATCTACTACGGCATGAACGTGGCGCGATCCGTGATCGAAGAGAAGACCTCGCGCATCTTCGAGGTGCTGCTCTCCGCCATGACACCAGAGTCGCTGATGGCCGGCAAGCTAATGGGAGTGGGCGCTGCTGGGCTGACCCAGATCGGCATCTGGATTGCGATCGCCGTCCTATTCGGTTCTTCAACGCTCGCGGTGCGCGGTGGCTTCGCGGGTGGCATCGGAGCGCTCGGCATCACCTCCGTGCAGGTGGTCTTTTTCGTCGTCTACTTCCTGCTTGGGTTTCTGTTCTACAGCGCCTTGAGCGCCGCATTCGGAGCCAGCGTGAGCACGGAGCAGGAGATCCAGCAGTTCTCCTTCATCATCTCGCTTCCCTTGCTGCTGTGCCTGATTTCGATGACGTATGTCCTCTCCAATCCAAACTCCCCGGCGGTGGTGGCCTGTTCGCTGTTTCCACCCTTCACGCCGATGCTAATGTACCTGCGCATCGCAGCACAGCAACCGCCAGCGTGGCAGCTGGGGCTCTCGGTCGTGCTGATGATCGCAGCGATCGTTATTGTGCTGTGGATTGCCTCGCGCATCTACCGTGTCGGCATTCTGATGTACGGCAAGCGAGCAACAATCCCGGAGATGCTGCGCTGGCTGCGGTACAGCTAGAGCATTCTCACAGCAAATCTCATGGCAGGAGTGAAACTCGGCGCAGCTTTTCCGTCAAGAAAGCTGCACAGAACCGAAACCAGCCATATCACAGTGTCTGTGAGAATGCTCTAATATTGCGGCATGGCTGAGGTCTTGCCCACGCGGCTGACGCGTCCCCAACGAGCGTTACTCGCCGTAGTACCGCCCCTTGCAGCCACGCTGCTGCGCCTGCTCGATCTCACGCTGCGCTACGAGGTGCAGTGCGAACCTGGAGCGCATGCCGCTACGCCCGAGGAGCCGGGGATCTGGTGCTTCTGGCATCGCTGCCTGCTCGGGAGCGCCTGCTACTTTCACCATCGCCCGCGCACCACTCTGCTGATCAGCCGAAGCTTTGACGGCGAGTTGATCGCGCGCACGATCGAGCGCATGGGCTTCGTCACCGTGCGTGGATCGAGCACACGGGGCGGCGCCTCCGGCCTGCGCGCACTCGCCCAGGCCATCGGACAGGGCGCCTCCGCCGTCTTTCCAGCAGACGGACCGCGCGGGCCGCTCTACCAACTCAAGCCGGGCGCGATCAAGCTGGCGCAGCTGGCAGGGCTGGGTGTCGGCTCATTCTACATACACACGGAGCGGGCGTGGCAGCTACGCTCCTGGGATGGGTTTCTGATCCCGAAGCCCTTCTCGCGCGTGGTGATCGTCTGGGGTCGAGTCGTGCCGGTCGATCGCGAGCTCGACGGGCCAGTCTTCGAGGCCACACGCTGCGAGGTGCAGGCGGCGCTCGAGCGCGTGCGGGCACAGGCTGAACAGCACTTCACCTCTCGCCACTAAAATCAAATTGTGCTGGTCTCGGACTTCGATTTCGATCTGCCGGAGAGGTTGATCGCGCAGCAGCCCCCGGCTGAACGCGGTGGCGCGCGCATGTTGGCGCTCAACCGGGAGGGCGGCACGTGGTTGGATCGCCATTTCCGCGAGCTGCCAGAGCTGTTGCATGCAGGCGATGTGCTCGTGCTTAACAACAGCCGCGTCATCCCAGCGCGCCTGTATGCTCAGCGCCGTGGCAGCAACGTCGAGCGCCGTGGGAATGAAGATTCGGGGCAAGCGCCCTCTGGACGTGTTGAGGTTCTGCTCACAGAGCAGCAGAGCGCATGGGAGTGGAGAGCTTTGGTGAAGCCGGGGAAGAAGGTGCGGGTTAGCGAGCAGCTTTTCTTCGCTGCATCCGACGGCGCCCTTGGCTCGTCGCTGACTGCGGAGGTCATTGAGCATGGAGATTTTGGCGAGCGGCTGTTGCGTTTCGAACCATGTGACGACTTCTACGAGCGGCTGGATACGCTGGGACACATGCCGCTTCCGCCCTACATTCGACGACAAGACACGACCGCCGATCGTGATCGGTACCAGACCGTCTATGCGCAGGAGCGCGGTTCGGTCGCTGCTCCCACCGCTGGATTGCACTTCACGCCGGAGATGCTGCGGCGCATCTGGGAACGGGGCGTATCGATCTGCTACGTTACTCTCCACGTTGGCCTGGGTACTTTTCAGCCCGTGCATGTGGATACGCTGGAAGAGATCTGCCTGCATAGCGAACGCTACGAGCTGCCCGACGACACCGCACAAGCAATCAATGCAGCGCGCAGGGAGGGCCGGCGTGTGATCGCCGCAGGCACCACTACCGTGCGCACTCTGGAACATTGCACGGCAGCCAGCGAGGACGGTCAACTCCACGCACATGCAGGCGCAACCAGCATCTTTATCTCACCCGGCTTCCGCTTCCGCGCGGTAGATGCCCTGCTCACGAACTTTCATCTGCCGCAATCAACGCTGCTGATGCTGGTCTCTGCATTTTCTGGCCGGGAGCGCACGCTTGCCGCCTATCGCCATGCTGTCGAAGCCCGCTACAATTTCTTCTCCTATGGCGACTGCATGTTCATCTCATAGGTCTGGATTGACCCAACCATGTCAGCAAAGAACGAAAAGCCGCCAATCTTTCTCCTCGACTCCATGTCGTTCATCTTTCGCGCTTACCACGCTATGCAGCGGCAGCGGCCCATGTCGACACGGACCGGCGTGCCGACCGCTGCGATCTACGTCTTCGTCAATATGATCAATAAGCTGCGTCGCGACTTCTCGCCGGAGTATTTTGCTGCGATCTTTGAGTCAACCACGCCTGTCTTTCGCGACGAGCGAGCGCGCTCGATGGAGGATGTCAAGAAGTTCAACATCAAGACGCAGCAGTTCGAGATAGTCGAGTATGGCGGGTATAAAGCCAACCGTGAGGCCATGCCAGCGGATCTGGTGCAGCAGCTGCCATACATCCGCCGCTCGCTTGAGGCCTTTCACATCCCCATGATTCATTACGAAGGCTTCGAGGCCGATGACGTGATCGGTACCCTGTCGCACAAAGCTGCTGCCGCGGGTCACTGCGTCTACATCGTCTCGAGCGACAAGGACATGTTGCAACTGGTCACCGATCAGGTGCAGGTGCTCAATCCAATGAAAGACAATCTAATCCTCAATCCGGAGAAGGTCGCCGAGACCTTCGGCGTGCTCCCGGAGAGAGTGATCGACGTGATGGCCCTGCGCGGAGATTCGGTCGACAACATTCCCGGCGCGCCGGGCATCGGCGACAAGGGTTCGATCGAGCTCATCCAGCAGTTCGGTAATCTCGAGGCGGTGCTGGACCGCGCGGATGAGGTCAAGCGCAAGACGTATCGGGAATCGCTCCAGAACAACCGCGCCAACATCGAGCTCAGCAAAGAGCTGGTCACCATTCATACGGAAGTGCCCGTGGATCTTGAGCTCGAGCGCATGCGCACTCTAGAGCCGGATCTCGCCGCTTGCCGCGCACTGTTCAGCGAGCTTGAATTCACCACGTTGCTCAAGGAGCTCGCGCCCCCTGCTGACGCCACACAAGCCGAGCTGATCCTCGAACCCACCCCGGAAAATCTCGCAGGCTTCTCGGCGCATGCTCGTGAGCACGGCTTCGCGTTGGCTCTGGACGTCTCCTTGCTGGCGACGGTAGCCGAGCAGGTGAGCGCGGAAGAGAGTGAGGCAGTGGAAGAAGACGCGTCGCTGCTCAAGACCATGTCGTTGCTGGATGCAGTCGAAGCGACCGAGCGTGAGCATCTCGAAGCTGCGGACGATGCAGAGCCGGAGGAACATTTCGTCGCTGTTTCCTCAGGAGCGGAACGTGCGTTGCGCATAGGGCTGAACTCACCGGCAGGTGCCGACCTCAAGGCGTTGCTGGAGGACGCCTCCGTCCCGAAGTTCGTGCACGACCTGAAAGGTACGCTGCGCATTCTCGAGCAGCACACGATCGTCCTGCGCGGTGTGCAGGACGACGTAATGCTTTATTCCTACCTCATCAATCCAACGCACACCACACACCGTCTCGCCGACGTAGCTGCGCGCTTTAGCAGTCGCCCACTTAAGGAGACAGGCGAGCGCACGCTGCCGGAGCAGGCGCACGCCATTCAGGTGCTGGCGCCTCTGCTGCGCTCGGATGTGGAGACACTGGACACGCAGAAAATCTACAACACCATCGACCTTCCGCTGGTACCCGTGCTGCTGCGCATGGAAGAGGCCGGTGTGCGCATCGATCTGGGAGTGCTCGACACCATGGCGCATCATCTCACCGCCGAGATGCATCGCGTCGGCGAGTCGATCTACGAGGAAGCAGGTCATCGCTTCAACATCAACTCGCCTAAGCAGCTCGGCGACGTACTTTTCAACAAGATGAAGCTGCCCAAACCGATGAAGTACGGCAAGGGCAAGGTCGTCTCCACGGCACAAGATGTTCTAGAGGAGCTGGCAGAGCACAATCCTGTGCCGCGGCTTGTGCTCGAGTACCGGCAGCTCGCGAAATTGAAATCCAACTACGTCGATTCGCTGCCGCTGCTCGCAGACGCTGCTGGCCGTGTGCACACCACGTTTAACCAGGTCGGCACGTCCACTGGCCGGCTCTCCTCCACGAATCCCAACCTGCAGAACATTCCAATCAAAACAGCGCTTGGCCGTGAGATCCGTGCCGCTTTCATCGCCGCTCCAGGCCGCGTGATGGTCTCGGCGGACTATTCGCAAATCGAGCTGCGTCTACTGGCGCACTATTCAGAAGATCCATTGCTCATGCGCGCGTACAAGAACGATGAGGACATTCACACGCTCACGGCCTCTGAGGTCTTCGGTGTCTCACCTGAGTCCATGAGCAAAGAGACGCGCAATCGCGCGAAGGCCGTGAACTTCGGTATCGTCTACGGCATCTCGCCGTTCGGACTCGCGGCGCAACTTGGGATAGAGCAGAACGAAGCACGCCTCTACATCGACACCTACTTCGCCCGTTACGAAGGCGTACGCCGGCACATCGACCGCGTGCTGGAAGAGACGCGTACTACACAGAAGGTGCGGACGCTCTTCGGGCGCGTGCGTCCGATCCCTGACATTCAGAGCCGCAATGCGAACCTGCGCGGCTTCGCGGAGCGCACCGCCGTCAACACGCCACTGCAAGGCACGGCCGCGGACATGATCAAGATCGCCATGATCCGCATTGACGAGCGGCTGCGAAAGGAAAAACTCGCGACGCTCATGACCCTGCAGGTGCACGACGAACTGCTCTTCGATGTGCCAGAAGATGAAGTGGAGCAGGTGAGCGCGATGGCGAAGCAGGAGATGGAAGGCGTAGTTGAGTTGAAGGTGCCCATCGTTGCCGATGTCGGCGTGGGGCAGAACTGGCGCGACCTCAAATAGACCGGTTTCAGGGTCACTGTGGCTGGCGCGAAGACCCGCTCGATGTGGCCGCTCCTCAAGAACGGCCACCTTCATCTCTGTTCCCCAACCTACACTTAACCCTGAAACCGGTCTAACCGCGCCTCGGGCGGCCTTCGCTAGACGCCCAGTTCAGCGCGGATCGCGCTAGCGATGCGCTCTGCGTGCAACTGCATCTGCGCTTCGGATTCAGCCTCGATCATCACGCGCGCCAGCGCCTCCGTGCCGGAGTAGCGCACCACCACGCGACCGCTGCCCTCAAGGGCGCTCTCGGCATCGTGGATGGTCGCCGCCACACTAGGCACCTGATCCAGAGGACGCTTCTCGCGCACACGCACGTTGACGATCACCTGCGGGAACACCTTGAGGTCCGCAGCTAACTCAGCCAACGACTTGCCTGAACGCTGCACGATGTCCAGCACCAGCAGTGCTGTCAGCAACCCGTCGCCGGTCGTGCTCCTGGCCGGAAACAAGATATGCCCTGACTGCTCGCCACCAAGCGATGCTTGATGTTGCTGCATCATCTGCAGCACATACTTGTCGCCTACCGGCGCGCGCAGCATGCGAATCGCATCCCGCCCGAGTGCCGTCTCCAATCCCATGTTCGACATGGTCGTGGCGACAATCAGATCCCCATTCAACTCTCCCCGGGCTTTCAGATCGCGCGCGGCCAGCAGCAGCACTGCATCGCCGTTCACCACCCGGCCATTCTCGTCGGCGAAGAGCGCCCGGTCCGCGTCTCCATCGAGCGTGATGCCGATCTGAGCACCCCGCGCCTTCGTCTCCCGCGCGACAATTTCTGGATGCAGGGCACCGCATCCCTCGTTGATGTTGCGGCCGTCTGGATCGGCGTGCGTGAGATGGACATCGCCGCCCAACTCCGCGAAGAGCTCCCGCGCGATTGCCGAGGCTGCGCCATTTGCGCAATCCACCACGATACGTTTACCGGCTAACGTGAGCCCCGGAACAGCAGCACGCAAAAATGCTTCGTAGCCGCGACGGAAATGCTCTTCGACGGGCGGGGAAGCGAGCGTGTCCAACTCCGAGATCTGCAGGTCCGCCAGCTGCCGGAAGATCTCATCTTCGATGCCTAACTCAACTTCGTCCGGCAGCTTATACCCGTCCGCGCCGAAGACCTTGATACCGTTATCCTGCCACGGATTATGCGACGCCGAGATCACCACGCCGGCGGCAAAGCCGTGCTCCCGCGTGAGATACGCAACCGCAGGAGTCGTGATCACCCCCGCATTCGCCACCTGCGCCCCGCCGCGTTCCAGCCCTGCCGTGATCACGGCGCTGATCCAAGTGCTGGATTCGCGCGTGTCCATACCGAGCAGAACCTTTGGCTGAGCGTCCCTGCGCTTGAGCGAGTGTGCGAGCGCTACACCCACGGCGAAGATCGTTTTGCGGTCGAGGGGGGTCTCTCCCGCGATAGCGCGAATGCCATCTGTTCCGAACAGTTTTCTCATGCATTCTTTCCCGTAACTCTGCTTGTAACCGTGCCGGTAGCAAATTGGATTGTCACGTCTTCTCCTTCGTGCGCCTGCGCTGCATCCCGCACCAAGGCTCCACTCCCATCAAAGACGAGGGCGTATCCGCGGTTCAGCACCGCCAGTGGAGACAGACTCCCAAGTCTCGCGTCAATCGTTGCCAGGCGCCCGCGTTGCGCGTCCACGAGCTGTGCATAGGCACGGAGCATATGCGCGTCCAGAGCCCGAACACGTTCACGTGTCGCGCGCAAGGTATGCGACACATCCTGCCGCAGCAGCCGTGCGGTTATCTCCGCTACAGCTCCGCAGCGTGCCGCGTGCACCTGCATCCACGCTCGCTCCAGACGATAGTGCAGTTCATCCACTCGTTGCTGCCGACGACCAAACGATTCGCGCAAACGCGCAAAGGTCGCGGATGCGGAGAGTCTGGCGTACCGTTCGTTTGCCATCATCAGCCCGTAGCGGGCCGCGCGCGTCAGTCGAAGGTGCAGTTCATCCACTCGCTCTTCCACTCGATGCTGCGCAGCCGTGATGAGCTCTGCCGCGGCGGAGGGTGTAGGGGCGCGAAGATCTGCGACGAAGTCTGCGATGGTAAAGTCGGTCTCGTGGCCGATGGCCGATACGACCGGCAGCTCCGATCGCGCGATCGCGCGAGCCAGCAATTCAGTGTTGAAGGGGGCCAAGTCTTCCAGCGATCCACCACCACGCGCGATCACGATGATGTCTACGTTGCGCGCCTGGTTGAAGTGCAGAATACCGGCCGCGACTTCCACCGCCGCATTCTCTCCCTGCACCACTGCCGGATGCAGCAACACATCGAGTGCGGCATGCCGTCGCGAAGCTACATTCAGAAAATCCCGGATCACTGCACCAGTGGGCGAAGTGATGATTCCGACACACCGGGGAAAGGTCGGCAGCGGCTTTTTTCGCTCATGGGCAAAGAGGCCCTCTGTCTCTAGCCGCGCCTTCAACTGCTCAAAAGCCACCTGGAGCGAGCCCGCACCCCGCGGCTCCAGTGTCTCCGCGATAAGCTGCAGCTGGCCGCGCTGTTCATAGACCGAGACTTTCCCACGCACCAGAACCTGGAGCCCGTCTTCAGGACGAAAGCGGAGAAGGCTCGCTTGACGCCGGAACAGGACGACCGGCAACTGCGACTCGCCATCCTTGAGCGTGAAATAAACGTGTCCAGAAGGCGCGGACCGCTGGTTGGAGATCTCGCCTTCCACCCAGCAGTCCGCGTACTCACGCTCGACTGACCCGCGCACCGCACTGACCAGCTCGGCGACGCTCCAGATGCGGCGTGTGTTTGCCCTGAGCTCTGGTTGCCTAGGCTCAGCGGGAAATAGCAACCCAAGCTGTGGGGACTGTTCTTCCGATGGGAGAATCCTGTTCACTAAACGAAAAGTTTACACCGCCGAGCTTCAGGCAGGTATTCTCTAGCGGCGGAAACGAGAGAGCAAGTAAATCACCAGGGAGAGCAGGACACTGAGCAGCAAGGACGTACCGAGCGGGGCAAAGAAGGAGAATCGCTTGCTCCGATAAGCGATGTCGCCTGGGACACGGCCGAGCGGCACGCCGAAGCGACCCAACAGCAGCACCGCCGTACCTGCGAGCAGGAGCAGCACCCCAAGACCGATCAGCAGACGTCCCAACTCGCTCATAGCTGGCCCAGCTTCGCTCATGGCTATTGGATGTAGGAATCGAGCTGGCGCGATTAGAGCATTTCTCCTGGTGCGGTGAACGCGCGAAGTGAATCTCTGTGCAGCCTTTCCTCGAAAAAGGCTGCGTTCATTTCTGCTTGCCGTTTAACCTACAGGAGAAATGCTTTAGCTATTCGGTTCAGCTATTAGTAGGTGTCGTTGCGAGGGATTTTTGCTCAATCATGCTTTGGAGTTCCATCACCCACCGCTTCAGATCGGTGAGTTGTTCAAGCGTAAGTGCCGATCCACCTTCCAGGAGATCTTCCGCTTGCCGTGCCAGATCTGTCCCTCTCGGCAGGCCAAAGGTGCCAAGGATACCAGCTAATTTGTGCGCCGCGTCGGCGCCTTTTTTTCGGGTTGGCAGATCGTCCCCTCGCCTCTCGAGTCTTCGGTGCGCCTTGCGCAAGACATCCAGGCGATCCGCGATCGTGCTCTGGTTCTGAGTCCACATCGTGGCGAGCAGTTCATGTAGCCTACTGGCCCCCGCAGGCAGTACAGACTCGGGAACCATGTCCTTGTAACGAGAGTGATGGAGGAGTGGGGGATTCATGGTTGTCCTAGGCTCCATCTCGCCATCCGAGCGCGTCGGAGACCTGTTTGGAGAGCGTAAGAGGATCAAAAGGTTTGAACAGGATTCCAGAGACCCCGAGCGCTGCGAAGCGCCGCTGATCGGACCCCTGCACCTTTGCCGTAAGCAATAACACGGGAATGGACGCAGTCGCGGAACTGGCGCGAAGATGCTGAAAGGTGGTCGGCCCGTCCATCGCTGGCATCATGACGTCCAGCAGAATGGCATCCGGCTTCTCCTTAGCTGCAGTTTCGATACCCTCTGCCCCGGAATTCGCGAGAATTACCTGCCATCCGGCGACTGTCTCCAGGCTCAAGCCAGCGACGTGCCGAATGTCTTCTTCATCGTCAATGATCAGTATGCGACGTGGCATGCGCTCCGTTCCTCTGTTGCGGGTCGAGCGGATGCCGGCGGCCGGCGGCCCGCGAGTTCCTCATCACAATAGCGATTCAGCATCATGCGCACCAGAGCCTCTACCTCTTGCGGCTGCACTCGTGCTTTGGTCAAAAATTCGGTCGGGCCCAGCCGCAGTCTCGCGCGCTCTCCCTCGTTCACGTCACTGGCGGAATACACGACCAGCGGCATCCGGCGGAGGTCCTGTGTCTGGCGCAGCCAATCAATCAAGCCAAACCCGTCGCCGTCCGGGAGGGCAAGGTCAAGTATCAGCAAGCTCGGCCGCTGTGCCTCGCAGAGCTGCACAGCGGCTTGACGCGTGCTCGCATAAGAGACACTGATTCCTGCCCGCTCAAATGTCGCCATGATCACTCGCGCCAGGTCGACGTCATCCTCCACCAGCAAGACGTGCGCGTGCTCATGGCCACGGCGCATAACGCGAGCCAGTTCGCGGAGAACCGCTTCATCGTCAGCGGGTTTGGTCAACCATCCTTCCGGATCTTGCGGGCCGCCACTCCCGCGACGATTCGCATACATGCTTAGCACCACCACGGGCACAGCCGCGGTTGTCTCCTGCTCTTTCAGCAGGCGCAGTGTCTGCCATCCGTTCATATCTGGCAATGTCACATCCAGCAGAATGGCGTCGACGTGACGCTGGTGCGCGAGTACGACCGCCTCCTGTCCGGTTAGAGCCTCTAACACCGTGTATCCTGCGTAGTTCAGGTTGCTGCTTAAGGCCAGGCGGCTCTCCGCATCGCCATCGCAGATCACCACCGTCCCGTATCCAGAGGCGGCAGGGCTGAAATTCATTCCAGCCTCCTCCCGCGAGATTCCCGGCAACAACACGCGAAAAGTTGTGCCCCGATCCACATTCCGGTCGGCCCAGACGCGTCCTCCATGCTGCTGCACGATTGTCCGGCAGATAGCGAGCCCCAGTCCCGTGCCGCCTTTCTGTCTCGAATCGGAGGCATCCACCTGCTGGAAACGGTCAAAGATGGCCTCCAGCTTCTCTTCCGGAATGCCACGTCCCTGATCGACAACACTGAGGGCAACGTCTTCTCCCACCATTTCAAGGCGCACCGTGACTGTGGATTTGGAAGGGGAGAACTTGATGGCATTGCTCAGCAGGTTTGTCATAACCTGCAGTAAGCGGTCACAATCCGCGTCAAGCGCGAGTGGCTGCAGCTCGGTCACCAATGCCACGCCTGCAGCGTCGGCCACGGGTGTCATCGCATCGACCGCCTGGTGCACTAACTCCTCCAACTCGCAATGGCGGAAGCTGAGCGGTGCGCGTCCGGATTGCATCCGCTCCAGATCGAGGATGTCATTGATCAGCCGAACAAGACGGTCGGAGTTGTTTACGGCAATCCGCAGCAAGTTGGCTGCCTTGTCATTCATGTCGCTCAGCAAGCCGGTGGAGAGCAGTCCCAACGCTCCGCGTATGGACGTAAGTGGCGTCCTCAGCTCGTGGCTGACCGTGGAGACGAATTCGTCCTTCATGCGATCCAGGGCCTCGCGTTGGCTTACGTCGCGAAAGTTCAACACCGTGCCCATCGGCGAGCCCGCCACAAACATGGGCGTAACAGAGAACTCCACAGGAAATGAAGCGCCGTCTGGCCGATAAAAGATGTCCTGGCCGTGTGCGCCTTCGCGCGCAAAGAAGCCGCGGCGGATGCGGCAGTGTGGGAGGCAGGAAGCCGGACTGCCACTCACATCCTCATGCACAATGGCGTGCACAAAGCGGCCGATGAGCGCGTTCGGCGTGCTTCCCAGGAGTGCCGCGGCAGCGGGATTAGCAAATGTGACGCGGCCGTGCTGGTCCGCACCTAAAATACCGTCGGCCACGGTATTCAGGATAGATTCTTTTTGGCGATTGAGCTCGTTGACGCGCTTGTCTTGCGCCGACCGGGCCAGGAACTGACCAATAGACGCGCAAACCGTCTCCACCGTGCTCATCATTTCGACGTCTTCGCGCAGCCGGGTACGACTGAAGAACTCGATTACGGCAATGACCTGGTTGCCGACGCGCACAGGCACGCCCCAGCAGGTGGTGAGCTGGTCCTGCTTGGCGGCATCGCGGCGGCTGAAGCGCGCGTCCTCGCGAATATCCTCCACCCAGGCCGCGGTTCCCTGGAGCCAGATCGCGCCGGGAAGACCTTCGCCCGGACGAAACTCGCAGCTTGCGCTCTTTACCAGCGACGCGGCAAAGATACAGTCCGCCGCCATCCACATGGTTCCATACCGGAGTGCCTGGCAGTCCGCGGCGGCGCGCCACAACTGCACAAGGTCAAAGCCGAGATGACTCCCGAGTGCCGCCATGATCCGTTGCAGAGCGTCTTCGGTGTTGGTCGACTCCTGAATGACTTGACTGACGCCAAGCTGCATCGCGAGCCGTCGCTCTCGCTGGTTGCGCAGGGTAACATCGCGAAAGATGCACCGCACTGCTCCGGTATTTCCTGGCGGGGCAACGTCAACCGCAGCCAACTCGCCCCGCTGCGCGGTCGCCTCGCGGCGGCAGTAGAGGCTCGCTTCCATCTCACGTACGCGGCCCTGTGCATCTTCCAGACGCAGGTGAATCTGTTCAATATGCTCCCCAGCCAGAGCCCGCTCGAAGAGCGCAGCTGCCTCTGCCTGCACCGAAAACGGAAACGCCGAAGCGAAGCTTTCCAGGGCGTGGATGCTGCCCGCGTTGCGGCCAAAGTAGCGTTGCCACGCTGTGTTCACGTAAAGGTATTTGCCCGCCGGACTGAGCATCGCGATCATCTCAGTCAGGTTTTCAAACAGCTCTCTGTACCGGTCCTCTTCCGTGATGGTGGGTTGGGAGAGTAAGGAATTCTGGACGTTTGCGATGGCGGTTGCGTGCTGTCTGCGCTCGAATCTCAATTTCCTGAGACATAGCATCACAAATGCTGCCTGCGCTCCACCCCAGATCAGAAAAACAGTGGATGGCTTCACCGGCCCTACAAGGAAGGTTTGCGCTGGATGGATCAGAACGAGCGCCGAGTAAGCTGTCAGCAGCACCACGGTCGAGAGCATGGCTATCCAGACCGGCCTGCCGCGCAGCCAATGCGTGAACACCTGCTCGTGATCGGAAGAGACACTCATGCGCAACGCTTTTCCAGATTCCAGGACTTAGACACTGCAGTAATGCACAGCTTGAGGCACAGCATGCAACGGGAAAGTCTGCAGATGAGGCATAGAGGCTGCGGTTTTGCACATCGGGATTAGCCGCTTGAGTATACGGGGTAAGAGTTACCATTAAGCAAGAAGTTTTTGCAAAAGTCTTGTTGTTTCTACTGATTGCCATGATTGTTGTGCATTTATTCATGCTGAAGAGTACGCAAGTAACATGCCTTTCACAGACTTGGCCCAATACAGACTTGGCCCAATATAGAAAGACCTGCTCTCGCAGGCCCTGGTCCTTTTCGCCGTTGTGCAAAACCCGCCTACGCGGTCACTGCTTCCAGCAACCGCGCCCAACGGCGCTCCGGACGCTCGGCGTACGCCTGTTTGTGATAGGCATACCCGGCGATCAGCGGAAAAGCGATCGTCGCTTCACTGAAGACCATCTGCTCATAGGTGGTGTCGACCTTACCCCAGGAGCTGGCCTCCTTCAGCGTGCTCGAAGAGAGCGCGCCATCGCGCACATCGGCCACTGTAATCTGCACGGCGTACTTATGCATCGGTGCGTCATTTTCGAGTATCTCGGCTGCGACCACGATGTCCTGCGCAAAGTTCTTGGGAGTACCGCCGCCGATCATCAGCAGTCCGGTCGTTGGATTGGCGATCTTGAGCTGCGTCAGCTCGTAGAAGTCCTTTACGGAGTCAATCGTCACCTTTGGTTTATCGCCGCGCGCATGCTGGTGCGCTACCAGGCCGAAGCCAGCAGAGCAGTCGGAGAAGGCCGGGACGAAGATCGGCACGTCCTTCTGATAGGTCGCGTAGACGATGCTATCGACGCCGCCTTTGTCGGGCGTCTTGCCGTTCTTCTCCAGGTAGGCGCCCATCTCGCGGATGAACTCACGCGAACTATAAGGACGGGGCTCGAGAGAGTCGGCGATCTTCTGCGTGGTCTCATCGCACGCGCGCAGCTCTTCTTCGTCGATCAGCGTGTCGTAGATGCGGTCGATCATCAGCTCGCGCAGGGTGGCATCTTCCGTGCCGGCCTTCATCAGGTCGTCGGCGATCCAATGCTTAAAGCCGAGTGCCTCGAAGAAGTCCTGATCGACGATGTTCGCTCCAGTTGAAACGATCGCGTCCACCATATTGTTGCGGATCAGATCGATGATGATCCTCTTCAGGCCGGCGCTGATGAGCGAACCCGCGAGACACAGAATCACGCCGCAGTCCCGGTCACGCAGCATGCGTTCGTAGATCGACGCCGCGCGCGCGAGGTCGCGGGAGCTGTAGGCCATCGACTGCATGGCGTCCACCAGCGGAACCACGTTGTGCTGCTTGATGTCGATATGCTGAATGGGGTCTTTGAGCAGTTCTTGTTTCGTAGCCATAGATTTCAAGAATACCGCAGCAGATTTCGTGTCCCAGGTGTATACGTATGTGAATTTTGGGCCAAAAGTTCTGGCCGGAACTGTGACCCGCTTCCGACTTGCCCGCGTTCAAGTCGGCGTCGTCCGCGGCAGCTATACTCGCTCCCGTATGCTGATCCAATCTCGTCTTCCTGCTCTCCTCCTTTTGCCTCTACTTGCCGTATCTCCCCTGTTTGCCTGGGGTCCAGATGGCCACCGGATGATCAACCGGCTTGCCGTCGAAAAGCTGCCTGCGGATGTGCCGGAGTTTCTCCGCTCCCGAGCAGCCGTCGACGAGATTGAGTACCTGGGACCGGAGCCTGATCGCTGGCGCAGTCAGGGCGAGCCGGAGCTGTCCGCAGCGCAGGCCTCGGAGCACTTCATCGACTTAGAAATGGCAGATATGGTCGGCACCTTGCCGCGCCGGCGCCTCGATTTCATCCCGGCGCTCTATGCCGCCGGGCTTACCCATCCCAATGAGGCCAAAGAATTGCGTCCGGAGAAGGTCGGGCTGCAGCCTTGGGAGGCAACCGAGGTCTACGAGCGGCTCAAGGCCGGAATGCGGGAATATCGCAACGTGAAGGCGAGCGGCGGCAACACCAGCCCTGCCGAGGCAGCGGTCATCTTTTATGCAGGTTGGCTGGGTCACTACGTGGGCGATGGCTCGAATCCGCTACATGTAACCGTCAACTACAACGGCTGGGTCGCGAAGGAAAACCCGAATGGCTACGTCACCACGCCCGGCATTCATTCGCAGTTCGAGAGCGCCTTTGTCGCGGCGAACATCCGGCCGAACGACGTAGCGGCATTGATAGCTCCGGTGAAGCTGCTGCATGATCCGTTCGAGGATTACCTCGCCTACCTGCGGCTGTCGCACGGGCTGGTAGAGCGTGTCTACCAACTGGAGAAGGCGCAAGGCTTCGTGGGGGCCGGTTCCGGAGAGTCGCGTAGATTCGCGCAAGAGCGGCTGGCCGCTGGCGCGAGCGAGCTGCGGGATATGATTGCGACCGCATGGGTCGAGAGCGGAAAGCCAGTTCCCGGCTACCACGATGAGAAGCCAGCTGGCTCAATTCCAGGAAGACCCGGGACGAGTAAGTAGGCGCTGTATTACTAAGTGGGCTGCTGGTTACGAATCACCAGCGAATCTCCGGTGAGCTCCCCGACCGAAAGCTGACCGATGCTCAGCTTCTCCACCCGTCCACTGGCAACAGCCAGGCGGCGAATGGCCAGCGCACCAACGGCCAGCGCACCAACGGCCGCAGCACCGACCGCAAGCGCACCCAAAGCAAATGCGCCTGCTGGACTTGCGCCCGCTGCAGATGCTAATTTGATTTTTAGGTTTTCCATGAAATTGGGATGCAGCATCCCGCTCAGCTGCTCACCGCAGTCCACCCGGGCCGACGGCGCCGTCCATAAGCCCGACCAGTTGGGATAGGAGCACATTGAGCTGTGCTGCGACGCGAAGTCCAGTCTCTATCACCTCTTCGTGATAAATGACCCCGTCAGTCATTCCGGCGGCCATATTGGTGACGCAGGAGAGGCCAAGCACCTCGAGGCCGAGATGCCGGGCGGCGATGACCTCATGCACCGTGGACATGCCGACCAGATCCGCGCCGAGGACGCGGAAAGCTCGAATCTCGGCCGGAGTCTCGTAGCTGGGACCGGAGAGGCCGAGATAGACACCCTCGGTCAGCACGATGCTCTCTGCCGCAGCGGCCTGGTGGGCGAGGGCGCGCAGGCGGCGCGAGTAGGCCTCTGTCATATCGAAGAAGCGGGGACCGAGGCGCTCGTCGTTAGCCCCTACCAAGGGATTACTGCCAGTAAAGTTGATGTGATCGGAGAGCAGCACCAGCTGACCGGGAACCAGATCGGGATGGACACCGCCAGCTGCGTTGGTGACGATCAACTGCTGCACTCCAAGGTGCGCCAGCACCCGCACGGGAAAGACGACCTCCTCCGGCGAGTAGCCTTCGTAACCGTGCACACGGCCCTGCATGATCGCGATCGGGACGGCTCCGAGAGTGCCGAGCACCAGCCTCCCAATGTGACCGGGAACAGTCGATTGCGGGAAGTGCGGGATCGCGCTGTACGGGATCGTGGTCGTGGCCTCCATCTGCTCGGCAAAGGCGCCCAGACCGGAGCCAAGCACGACCGCAATGCGTGGGAGGAATGGGGAGCGCTGGCGGATGTCATTCGCCGCGGCGTTTGCCTGCGCGAAGATGTCTCGAGACATGCTCCAGTATCCCTCCTAGTTAGTTTGGCAGCGAGAGGTAAGCAGATATCCGGCGCGTTGGAAGCTGGCCAGCAGTGATTCTTGGCGGCAAAAAAGACGGCCCTCAAGTGAGGGCCGTTTTGGTGTGATGAGTACGTGGTTAAGCCTGCTCGCCACCCTCGGCGCCGGCGCCTTGCGCCTCCATGGCCTTTTCCATCTCTTCGCGGCGCTTCTGGCGAGCTTCCGTGCGCTTCTGCCGCTTCTCGTCCAGCTCCTGCTCGGCGCCCAGCAGCTCGATGAAGGCCTTCTCCGCCCCATCGCCCTTCTGAAAGCCGGTGCGGGTGATGCGGATATAGCCACCCTGCCGCTCGCCATACCGGGGAGCGACAGTGTCAAACAGACGCGTCACGGACTCGTCCGTCATCAGGTAGGCAAGCGCCTGGCGGCGGGCGTGCAGATCGCCCCGCTTGCCGAGAGTGATCATCTTCTCGACTAGCGGACGCGCGGCCTTGGCCTTGGTAATGGTCGTGTGCACACGATCTTCCAGAAGAATGGACGTGACCAGGTTGCGCAAAAGCGCGCGACGGTGGCTGGGGTTGCGTCCGAGCTTAAATCCTGCATTGCGGTGGCGCATGGCGTGTCTCTCTAAATCGGGGATTAGGGAAGAGGGATAAGGGAGCTGACATTCCCTACTCCCTCGCTCTTAAAAGTTTTCCGGCTCGCTCTGGAGCGGCGCATCGATGCTGTCCAGATCGTCGTCATCGTCGTCGTAGCGGCTGTAGCTCTGCGCCAAGGCCTGGGCCGGCAAGATGCTGGTCGGTCCGGGTACAGCGTTGCCGTTTTCATCAATCTTCATGCCGAGCGACAAGCCCATCTGCGCGAGGATCTCTTTGATCTCATTCAGAGACTTGCGTCCGAAGTTCTTGGTCTTCAGCATCTCCGGCTCGGTCTTCTGAACCAGCTCGCCGATGGTCTGGATGTTGGCGTTCTTCAGGCAGTTGTAGCTGCGAACCGAGAGCTCCAGCTCTTCCACGGAGCGGTTCAGGTTCTCGTTGCGCAACTGCATCCGGCCCTCTTCGGCGTGATGCTCCGCTTCGATCTCTTCCTCGAAGTTGATGAAGATGCTCATGTGGTCTTTGATCAGCTTGGCCGCCAAACCCACTGCATCCGCCGGCAGAACCGACCCATTCGTCCACACTTCCATCGACAGCTTGTCGTAATCGGTGATCTGACCGAGACGTGCTGCTTCGACGGTGTAGTTCACCTTGCGCACTGGAGAGTGCACCGAGTCCACAGGAATAAAGCCGATGCCCAGATCGCCATCGAAGTTCTTGTCAGCCGAGATGTAGCCGCGCCCACGCTTCAGCCGCATCTCCATGTCAAGTTTGCCGCCTTCGCTTACGGTCGCAATGTAGACGTCCTTGTCCAGGATCTCTACGTCGCCGTCCGCCTCGATCATGCCCGAGGTCACGACCCCCGGCTGTTCCGCGCGGAGGTAAAGCGCCTTCGGACCTTCACCATTTAACTTGAAGGGGATCTGCTTCAAGTTAAGGATGATGTCCGTAGCGTCTTCCACGACGCCGGTGAGCGACTGGAACTCGTGCAGCACGCCCTCGATCTTGACTGCGGTGACGGCCGCACCCTCAATCGACGAGAGCAGCACGCGACGCAGCGCATTGCCGATAGTGGTGCCGAAGCCGCGCTCAAAAGGCTGAGCACTGAACTTCCCAAACTTATCTGTAAGCGTCTCGGTATCTAATGCAAGACGCTTCGGCTTTTGAAATCCTCTCCAAAGCATGTGTATCACTCCTGCGCAGCGAGCGTCGCGAAGCATTCTGCAACGGCTGTGCCCGTTTCTCCTGTATGGATAGTTGCCCAGAGCATGCGCTCGAGGGTGTTGCTCCGGCAGCCATGGGCTGCCGGAATACTACGAAAGTCTACTTACTATAAAGTTCGACGATCAACTGCTCATTGACTGGCAGGTTCACATCTTCGCGCTTCGGCAACGCCAGGATCTTGCCGGTCAGGTTTGCATGATCCACAGACAGCCACTGCGGCGTCTGTTGATGGCTGGCAAACTCTGTCGCAGACTCGAGCACCGTCATCTTCTTGCTGTTCTCGCGCACGCGAATCTCATCGCCCACACCTACCTGGTAAGAAGGGATATTGACCTTGCGGCCGTTGACTTCCACGTGGCCGTGACGCACGATCTGCCGTGCCTGCCGACGCGAAGAGGCAAAACCCAGACGATACGCTACATTGTCCAGACGACGCTCCAGCTGCTGCAAGAGCAGTTCACCGGTAACGCCAGGAGTATTCGAAGCCTTCTCGTAGTAGGCGCGGAACTGGCCTTCGAGCGAGAAGTAGATGCGCTTGGTCTTCTGCTTCTCACGCAACTGCAGACCGTAACCGACGATCTTGGCTTTGCGCGTGCGCCCATGCTGCCCAGGCGCGAAGTTCCGTTTTTCGATCGGGCACTTTTCGGTGTGACACTTTGTGCCCTTTAAAAAAAGCTTCATACCTTCGCGACGGCAAAGGCGGCAGACTGCTCCGGTATAACGTGCCAAATTCTTTCTCCTGACTTCAGAGGACAACCGGTTTACGAGCTAAGCTCTTCGTCCCGGTCCCTGGTAAGCAGCTACTAGCTTCTAGCCGCCGCTCTTAAACTCTGCGACGCTTCGGTGGACGGCAGCCGTTGTGAGGTATAGGCGTGACATCACGAATCGAACGCACGTCGATGCCAGCTGCTGCCAGCGCACGAACCGCCGACTCGCGTCCCGAACCCGGGCCACTTACCCGGACATCCACCGAGCGAAGACCATGATCCCGCGCTTGGTTGGCAGCGTTCACTGCGGCTTGCTGCGCTGCGAAGGGTGTGCCCTTACGCGACCCGCGGAAGCCGAGCGAGCCCGAACTCTTCCACGACAGCGTGTTGCCCTGGCCATCGGTGATGGTCACGATCGTGTTGTTGAACGAGGCCTGAATGTAAACCAAACCATATGGGACATTCTTGCGCTCGCGCTTCTTGAACTTCTTGTTCTTGCCAGCCTTGCCGGCACCGCCCTGCGCTTTTGCCTGTGCCTTTGCCATTAGGTCTTGGTCGCTTTCTTCTTGCCTGCCACGGTACCCTTACGGGGACCTTTGCGCGTGCGTGCGTTGGTGTGGCTGCGCTGACCGCGTACTGGCAGGTTGCGGCGATGGCGGGTGCCACGGTAGGACTGGATGTCGATCAGGCGCTTGATATGCATGGCGGTGTCTTTGCGCAGATCACCCTCTATGCCGCCCTCCTGCTCGATCACCTGGCGGATGCGATTAATCTCATCCTCGCCAAGCTCCTGGATCTTGCGAAATGGATCCACCTCGGCCGCTATCAAGATGCGCAGCGCGCGCGGGTCTCCGATTCCATAGATATATGTGAGCGCGATCCGTGCCTGCTTGTTACGCGGCAGGTCGACGCCGGCGATACGTGCCATGCTCGTCCTTCATGTGCCTCGGACAGATTCACCGTCCGGAGCGGTTCGCGTTGCCCCTACTCATTACGGCAACTGGGTTGAAGAAGAGGTGGGGTTCATCGCAAGCCTTAACCTCGGCTAACTCGCCCCAACCCTTCCTTGTTTCACACGCCTGGCTGGACTAGCCCTGGCGCTGCTTATGCTTGGCATTCTCACAGATCACCCGCACCACACCCCGGCGGTGGATCACCTTGCACTTGTCACAAATCTTCTTTACCGATGCACGAACCTTCATAACTTCTAGCCTCTGCTTCTAGCCTTTAGCTTCTAGCAATTACACAACAAAGCCGGGTACGGATTGCACTGGCTAGTAGCTAGCGGCTAGAAGCTAGCAGCTTACTTATACCTGTAGACGATGCGTCCACGTTTGAGATCGTACGGACTCAGTTCGATGGCAACCCGATCGCCGGGAAGTATACGAATGAAATTCTTTCGCATGCGCCCGGAGACGTGAGCCAGAACCTGATGCTTGTTCTCGAGCTCTACTTTAAACATGGCATTTGGCAACGTCTCGAGCACCGTCGCCATTACCTCAATTGCATCTTCCTTCGACAATCAACCATCCTGGTTCTGCTCGCACACGGCAAGCCATTTTCTATTCTACCTGAGCCGGGCGCGCCGGCTGCGATCACTGCGTCAGGACCGTCGCGCCATCCACGGTTACCGCTACCGTATGCTCGAAATGCGCGCTTAAGCTGCCATCTTGTGTGACTGCCGTCCAGCCGTCCCGAAGCGTCTGCACTTCGGGCTTACCGGCGTTGACCATCGGCTCTATTGCCAGCACCATGCCCGCGCGCAACTTAACGCCGCGGCCGGGCTGGCCGAAGTTGGGAATTTGCGGATCCTCATGCATCCGCGTTCCGATACCATGGCCTACAAAATCCCGCACCACACTGAAGCCTTCGTCTTCTACTACCTGCTGCACCGCGGACCCTACGTCGCCCAGCGTCGCTCCGGGCTTAATCAACTCGATCGCTCGTTCAAGCGAAACGCGCGTGACATCCAGCAGCCGCTGCGTCTTTGGCGTGATCTTGCCCACCGGAACCGTGATCGCTGAATCTCCGTAGAATCCATCGATAACAACACCGCAGTCGATCGAGACGATATCGCCATCTTTTAGGACGCGGTCTGCTGACGGAATCCCATGGACCACTTGCTCGTTTACCGAGGTGCACAGGACGCAAGGATAGCCGTGGTAGCCCTTAAACGCAGGCTTTGCCCCCGAATCTTCAATCAGGCGGACAGCAGCGGTCTCAAGATCCAGTGTCGTGGCGCCTGGCTTGACCATGCCGCGAACGTGCTCCAGCACCTCGCGCACAATCTGGCCACTGCGCCGCATCTTCTCAATCTCCCCCGGCGTTTTGATCACAATCGCCATACGCTTCCGATTAGCCCCTGAGCTGCTTCACCGCAGCTATAATCGCCTGCGTCACTTGAGCCACTGGCTGCTCCCCATCGACCTCAGCCGAACGCCGGAGCTCACGGTAGTGCTCGACCACCGGCGCTGTCTGCTCTGCGTAGACGCGCATACGCTCTTCAAACACCTCGGGGACGTCGTCGGCCCTCTGTTCCAGAGGCGTCCCATCGACATCGCACACGGTGTCCACCACGGGCGGCTGAAGGTATATGTTGTAGATGCGCTGGCACTGCGGGCAACTACGGCGCCCTGTGATTCGACGCAGCAATTCAGTATATCCGACATGAATACTGATCGCAACTAAGGGTTGAACCTTCGCCTCTGCCTCCGCTTGCCTAGGTACTCCCAGCTGCAGGTCAAGCCAGTTCGCCTGATTGAGGGTTCGGGGAAAGCCGTCCAGAATATAGCCCCGAGCCGTATCCGGCTCCTGAAGTCGCACAGCCACCATGTCATTGACCAGCGTATCGGAGACAAGCTTGCCCGCAGCCATCCGGTCCATGTCCTCCGGATGCAGCTTACCTTCGGCGAGCAACCGGTCTGCCAAAGGACTCCGCGTTACTGCGTGGTTCTTCATCTCGCGCAGCAGGTCGCCGGTCGAGATCTGCGGGACGCCCCAGGCAGCCATGATGGCCTTTGCCTGAGTCCCCTTGCCCACTCCCGGAGCCCCCAGCAGCAAGACTGGTCCAGGTGTAAATCCAGGGGTGAATTTAAGTAGCTCCGCGCCTTGGGCGCCGTACGGAGTTTCCATCAGCGAAGCTACCACGCTCTTCTTCCGCGCGCCCGGCCACTGCGTGGGGAAAACCCTTCATAGTGGCGCATGATCAGCTGTGACTCGACCTGGTTGACGGTGTCCATCGCCACGCCGACCACGATCAGCAGCGAGGTCCCGCCGAAGTAAAAATTGACGTTCAAACCATGCGTCACCCAAGTGGGCATTCGCTCAAAGACTGGCCCGATTAGCCAAAGATCATTTAAGTGGATGCCACTGATCAGGATCTGCGGGACCAACGAGATCAAGACCAGATAGAGGGCGCCAACCAGGGTGATCCGGGTCAGGATGTCATTGATGTAGTCCGATGTCCGTCGTCCTGGGCGAATGCCGGGGATGAAGCCACCATACTTCCGCATGTTATCGGCGATATCATCCGGGCGAAAGACAATCGAGATGTAGAAGTACGCAAAGAAGATGATAGCCACGATGTACAACAGCTCGTACCAGGGCTCGCCGGTGCGCAGAGCATCGAAGATCCGGCTCAGAAACGCATTGTTGCGGACCAGATTGGCGTTGGCAAAGAGCAGCGGGGCCGAAAGAATCGAGGCGGCAAAGATGACCGGCATCACACCACCGGAGTTCACCTTCAGCGGCAGGTGAGTCGACTGACCGCCCATCAGGCGCCGGCCAACAATCCGCTTGGCATACTGCACTGGAATGCGCCGCTCACTTCGCTCCACAAAGACGATGAAGGCCACCAGCAAAATCATCGCGACGACCAGCAGAATGAGCGCCGGGACGGTAAACGCTCCCCATGCCTGCGTGCGCGCCTTATCTACGAGATCCTGAATGCCGCGCGGCAGGCCGACCACAATGCCGGCAAAGATCAGCAAACTCATGCCATTGCCGATGCCACGGTCGGTAATCTGCTCACCTAACCACATAATGAAGGTGGTGCCGGTGGTCAGTGTAAGCACGGTCATCAGCACAAAGCCCGCGCCGGGATTGACCACCAGAGGCGTACCACCGCTGCCCCGCACCAGCGTCAGCGCAATGGCAAACGACTGCACCACACCGAGTCCCACCGTTACATAGCGTGTCCACTGTGTGATCTTGCGCCGGCCGATCTCGCCCTCTTTTTGCAGTTTGGCGAGCGGCTCATAGACCACGGTCAGCAGCTGGAAGATGATCGACGCCGTGATATACGGCATGATGCCCAGCGCAAACACGGTAAGTCGGCGGAGATTGCCGCCGCTGAAGAGGTTGACCAGGCCGAGTGCCGAGCCGCTTTGCTGATCGAAAAACTGCGCGAGCGCGGCCGAGTTGACGCCGGGGGTGGGGATCCACGATCCCAGGCGATAGATGGCCAGCATCGCCAGCGTAAACAGAACGCGCTTACGGAGGTCGGGAATGCGGAAGATATTCGTCAGCTTTTCAAGCATAAGTCACGGCCTCGCCCATCTGTGGGCAAGAGCTCCCCTGGTTGTTCGCCCCACAGTGTGTTGAAAGGAGTAATGCTAGCTTACCTGAGCCGTCCCGCCGAGAACAATCGCCCGGCCACCTGCCCGCTCGATCTTCTCCTGGGCCGACTTGGAAAACTTGTGCGCGTGCACCGTCACTGGACCGGTCAGTTCGCCATTGCCCAGAATTTTGATGAGACCCTTGCGCTTTTTGAGCAGACCGCGAGCAATCAGCGTCTCGAGCGTTAGCTCCGTCTCATTCAGCTCGGCGATCCGGTCCAGATTCAGCACTGTGTACTCAGTGCGAAAAATGTTGGTAAAGCCGCGCTTGGGCAGACGCCGATGTAGCGGCATCTGGCCGCCCTCAAAGCCGCGCATCAGGCTGGAACCGGAGCGGGAGCCCTGGCCTTTATGCCCACGGGTCGAGGTCTTGCCCATACCGGAGCCCATACCGCGGCCCACACGCTTGCGGCCCGTATTTGCCTTCTTGGGCGCACGTAAGTTGGAGAGATTGGTTGCCATATGTTTCCTCGCTCAACGCCGGCTCCGGTCTTCCCAAGCCGACTCGCTTTTATGTCCAGCGCTAAATACTGATGGACTACTTGATACTGCTGTTCCTGTACTGCCGTATACGGCATTGCGCCGAAGCGCGTTTGCCTGGACGGCCAGTCCCGCGTTTGCCTGGACGGCAAGTCCTACTCGACTATCCTGACCAGATGCGGAATGGCCTTGACCATGCCGCGAATAGAAGGTGTGTCCTCGCGCACCACGATCTGGTTGAGCCGGGTAAAACCGAGACCCTTGACCACCAGCTTGTGTTTTTTGGGCGTGCAGATCTTCGACCGGTAGTACTCGATCAATAGTGTGCCTTTGGTAGCCCCGTCTGCCATAGTGCCCGCCATATTAGAGCTCCTCAACATTCTTGCCGCGCAAAGCCGCAACATCCCGGCGATCGCGCAACTGTACCAGCGCATCGAAGGTCGCCTTGATCACATTATGCGGATTCGCCGATCCCAGGCTCTTGGTTAACACATTCTGCACGCCCGCCGAGGTCATGACGGCGCGCACCGCGCCACCCGCGATTACGCCCGTGCCCTCTGGAGCTGGCTTCAGAAGAACCTGACCCGACCCAAACCGGCCGAGCACCTGATGGGGAATCGTCGTCTGCGATAGATTGATCCGCACCAGATTCTTCTTCGCACTCTCGATGCCCTTGCGAATCGCCTGCGGCACCTCTTTCGCCTTGCCCGAACCATAACCTACGACGCCTGAGCCCGGATCGCCTACCACCACCAGAGCCGCGAAGGACATGTTCTTGCCACCCTTGACGACCTTGGTCACGCGGTTGATGGCGACGACCTGGTCCTTCAAGTTGTACTGTCCGGCATCCAGCTTCTTCTTCATGATTGCCATGCTCTATCCTGATTCCTTCTGTGCCAATCGCCTGGCGACCGCACCGTATCCTCTACAGAGGCTCTATCGCCGCACTAAACTCGGAACTAAAACTCGAACTAGAATTCCAGACCAGCCTCGCGCGCTGCATCTGCCAACGCCTTGATACGCCCGTGATAGAGATAGCCACCGCGATCAAAGACCACCTTCTTGATGCCTTTTTCCTGGGCGCGCTCGGCCACCAGTTTGCCAATCTCTCTGGCAGCCGCCACATTGCCGCCCGTCTTCGACTTCGCGGCCAGCGAGGAAGCAGACACGATCGTCCGGCCTGCTGCGTCATCGACCACTTGCGCGTAGATATGGTTGAGTGAACGGTATACGTTCAGGCGTGGGCGCGCCGCCGTTCCCTGCATCTTCTCGCGAATGCGAAAGTGCACGCGCTGGCGAATTACATTTCTCTGTCTCTGCGGAATCATGCTCTCTTCTTCCCCGCTCTTGTCTTTGTAGACCGGAGCCGCCGGACGGCCCCCGTTCGGTTTAGCTTACTTGGCGCCAGTCTTGCCGACTTTCTTCTTCAGCTTCTCGTCGACGTAGCGAACACCTTTGTTCTTGTACGGGTCAGGCTTGCGCAGGGATCGCATATCGGCTGCTACCTGCCCTACCTTCTGCCGGTCAATGCCGCTCAGCATGACCCGGGTCTGCTTAGGATCGATCACCGCGTTGACTCCGGTAGGCAGCGGAAACTCGATCGGGTGCGAGTAGCCCAGGGTGAAGACCACTGTATTCTTGCCCTTCAACTCGGCACGGTAGCCAATGCCGACAATGTCCAGTTCCTTGGTCCAGCCTTTGGTGACGCCCTCGACCGCGTTCGACAGCAACGCGCGCGTCAGCCCATGGATCGCCGCCAACGAATCGTTCTCCCGCGTCGCGACTACGTGACCGTCCTGCTGCTCCAAATGGATGCCCTGGGGCAAGATGCTCTCGAGCTTTCCCTTGGGACCCTCGACCAGCACGGTCGTCCCTTGCACCGAATATTTCACTCCCGACGGGAGCGGGATCGGCGACCTTCCTATACGTGACATCGTTTCAATCCTCACTGGCTTGCGAGTCTCGAGTGCGTCTAGCTCTAACCTAGCTAGCGCTCTCGTTCCACTGCAGCCGGAACAGCGCCGCTGTCCCAAATGCTTTATCTACGCTGGCTTACTACCAGACTTCACAAAGGATTTCGCCACCCACACCCTCACGGCGTGCCTGGCGGCCGGTCATGACGCCACGTGGAGTGGTCAGGATATTGATGCCCAGACCGCCCTGCACCCGGCGAATCTCATCGCGCCCCACATACACCCGGCACCCCGGACGCGACACCCGCGCCAGATCCCGGATGGCCGCCTCATTGTTTGCGCCGTACTTCAGGTACACGCGCAGGATCTGACGACCCTCTTCTTCGGCTGCCTTGTAGTTGGTGATATAGCCCTCTTCCTTGAGAATACGGGCAATCTCCGTCTTCAGCTTGGAAGCCGGCACATCCATCTTCTGGTGACGGGCGCGGATAGCATTGCGAATGCGTGCCACAAAATCGGCTACAGGATCGGTAAAACTCATTCTTTCTCCTTCATTCCCCGTTCGCTCTGCATGTCGCTCTGCCGAATGGAAAGACCAGGTGCAGAGAACCAGCGGGAATGTCTATGAGCCGAAGCTCAAACCATGACTTCAAACACTTACCCTTACCAGGACGACTTCACAACCCCGGGAATCTCGCCTTGCAAAGCTAGACTACGGAAACACAAGCGGCAGATACCGAACTTGCGAAGAAACGCCCGTGGACGTCCGCAAAGCTTGCAGCGGTTATGCTTGCGGCTGGAAAACTTTGGCGTGCGGGCGTCTTTGACCCGTTTTGCTGTCGTTGACATATATCGTAACCCTTCTTGATCTCGTAAGGCAGAAACTCAATCAGCACCTAGGCAGCAGCTTGACGGAACGGCAACCCGAACTGCCGCAGCAACGCACGTGCCTGGTTGTCATCCTTGGCCGTGGTGACAATCGTGACATTCATACCTTTTAATTTTTCCACCCGCGCGTAGTCGATCTCCGGAAAGATCAACTGGTCGCGAATGCCCAAGGTGTAGTTCCCGCGTCCATCGAAACTCTTGGTCGACACACCACGGAAGTCGCGCACCCGCGGCAACCCAATCGCAATCAGGCGATCCAGGAACTCGTACATGATGTCGCCGCGCAGGGTGACCATCGCCCCAATCGGCATGCCCTCGCGTACCTTGAAGGCCGCGATCGATTTCTTCGCCCGCGTGGTCACCGGCTTCTGGCCGGCGATCAGACCCAGATCCGCGACCAGTGGATCGAGCAGCTTTACGTTCTGCGTGGCTTCCCCGAGCCCCATGTTTAGGACGATTTTTTCCAGACGGGGAACCGCCATCGTGTTCTTCAGACCAAGCTCCTTCTGAAGCGCGCCCTTCAGTTCCGTGTTGTACTTCTCTTTCAGTCTTGCTGCCATGGTCCTATCGACGCCTTCTTCCCGGTCTCGGATTGGCTCTGCGTCTAGCATCAAGAGCCGTATACCGGTGCGGGATGTTGTGAAATTAATCGAAGCTACTTCTTCCTCGCATTCAGGGTCTGCCCACACTTCTTGCAGACACGTACCTTGGTATCGCCTTCAAACTTGTGACCGACGCGTACCGGCCCGCAATCGCCACAGACCAGCATCACGTTCGACGCCTGGATCGGCGCCTCTTGTTCCGCAATGCCGCCTTTGATGTTCTTCTGCGGGTTGGGACGCATGTTCTTCTTGACCACCCGCACATGCTCCACCAGAACCTTGCCCTCGGACGGCATCACGCGCAGCACGCGGCCGCGCTTGCCCTTGTCCGTTCCGGTGATCACCTCAACAGTGTCATTCCTCTGAATATTCAAGCCTGCCATCACCACTCCCGTCCCTCGCCGAAGCCGCGCTAAATAACTTCGGGCGCCAGCGAAACAATCTTCAAAAACTTCCGTTCCCGCAGCTCGCGGGCGACCGGTCCAAAGACGCGCGTCCCCACCGGCTCGCCTGCATCGTTGATCAGCACTGCAGCATTCTGATCGAAGCGGATATAGGTGCCATCGCGGCGGCGATACTCCTTGCGCGTCCGCACCACCACGGCCTTAACCACCTTGCCCTTTTTCACCTGTCCATCGGGCGAGGCCTCTTTGACAGCCGCGGTGATCACATCGCCCAGCCCGGCCTTTTTTCCGCTCGAACCGCCTAGCGGAAGAATCATCTGCAGCTTGCGTGCGCCCGAGTTATCGGCCACATCGAGCATGCTTCTCATCTGCACTGCCATAATTCAACTCTCCGATCGATTCCACAACTCTGGTCCTGCTCCCTCTGGTCCTGTTCGCTGGCCCGGAACGGACGCTTAAACCTGTGCCGCGGCGGGAGCTGCTGCCTCGGCAGCCTGCACCTGAGCCAGAGCGGAGCGGCGCAGGATCTCTTGCAGCTGCCAGCGCTTCAGCTTGCTCATCGGACGGGTCTCGCGAATGCGCACCACATCGCCCACACGCGCCGTATTCTCTTCGTCATGCGCGTAGAACTTCTTGGTCTGACGGACAACGCGGCGGTACTTGGGGTGGGCCTTCCGCATCTCGACCTCGACCACAATGGTCTTCTGCATCTTGGTCGAGACCACATTGCCGACTTTCTCGTTCCGGCGCTCAGTTACCTGGAGCTGCTCGGGAGTCATCACTGTTTCGCTCATAGTTACCGAGCCTCCTTCTTAGCCTTAGTTTTAGTTCCGGACTTGGCCGGTTTCTCTGCCTTGCTTACCGTCTGGGTTGCTGTTGCACCGGAATGCGATGCCGCACGCAGACCCAGCTCCCGCTCCCGGGCAATCGTCTTCATCCGCGCGACATCCTTCTTCAGCCCGCGCAACTTTTTGACGCCTTCCGTCTGTCCCAGCTTCATCTGAAAACGGATCCGGAAGAGCTGCTCGGACGCCTGCTGCTCGCCATGCTTCAGCTCCCCATCTCCTAGATTGCGTATCTTCTCTAGTTCCATTGTCGTCTCTTCTCTCGAGCGCTCCAGCTATCCCTGCCCGCTTCAGCTGTTTTGCCGAATGCTACTTGGCAACTACAGCCGTGGTGGTTACATCGTGACGCATGACGAAGCGGGTGCGGAGCGGAAGCTTGTGCGCGGCCAGTCGCATCGCCTCCTGCGCCATCTCCGGAGTCACGCCTTCCATCTCAAAGAGCACCTTGCCCGGACGCACCACCGCGACCCAGTGGTCCGGCGCGCCCTTGCCCTTGCCCATACGGGTTTCGGCCGGCTTCTTCGTCACCGGCTTGTCTGGAAACAGACGTATCCAGATCTTGCCGCCACGCTTGATGAAACGAGTCATTGCCACACGGCTGGCCTCAATCTGGCGATCCGTGATGTAGCCGCACTCCATCACCTTCAAACCGTAATCCCCAAAGGAGAGTTCGGAGCCGCGCCAGGCCTTGCCACGCATTCGTCCGCGCTGCTGCTTGCGGTACTTCACTTTCTTCGGCATCAACATAAGAAACCAGCCTCTGCTTCAGCTCCTAGCCTCTAGCTAGGTGACTGAAGAATCGTTGCACTCTTTGAGACATAGCTAATAGCTAATAGCTAGAGGCTAGTAGCTAGAAACTTCCTTAGAACACGCCAGTCCCGGCCTGCTGTGGCTGACGGCGCTTCTGCTCATAGATGTCGCCACGGTAGATCCACGTCTTCACGCCGATCACACCGAAGGTCGTGCGCGCCTCGGCAAAGCCGTAGTCAATATCGGCACGCAGGGTATGGAGCGGCAAACGCCCCTGGAGATACCACTCGGAGCGCGCAATCTCATTGCCGTTCAACCGGCCTGAGACACGGACCTTGATTCCCTTGCACCCGAAGCGCAATGCCGAATCAACCGCCTTGCGCATGGCACGCCGGAATCCGACACGTTTCTCCAGCTGCAAGGCGATATTTTCCGCGACCAACTGCGCATCCAGCTCTGGCTTATTGACCTCCAGAATGTCGATAAAGACATCCCGGTTGGTGCGCTTCTGCAGATCCAGCTTGAGCTTGTCGATCTCCGCGCCCTTGCGGCCAATCACAATGCCCGGCCGTGCCGTGCGAATAATCAAGCGCAGCTTGTTGCCCGGCCGCTCGACTTCGACCGAGCTGACACCCGCAGCCTTGAGCTTCTCTTTCAGCTCACGCTTGAGCTGCACATCTTCGATCAGCAACTTGTCGTAATCCCGCTCGACGAACCAGCGCGACTTCCATGGCTTATTGACGCCGAGCCGAAACCCATAAGGATGGACTTTCTGTCCCATACGCTCTCTACCTCGCCGCTTTCGCGGTTGTCTTCCAGTTTGCTGTGCGCTTCTTCCCTGAGGCCTTGTTCCCGGACGCCTTTTTGGCTACTTTCCGGGCTGCCTTCTGCCCCGGCTTGGCGTTTGTGGCTGCCGGCTCGGCAGTGGTCACCAGGCTAGCCTGCTTGCGCTCCGCAACCGAGATCACGATGTGCGACAGGCGGCGCTGATAACGATAGGCGCGCCCCATGGGAGCAGGCCGGATACGCTTCATGCGGGGTCCGTCATTGGCAATCGCCTCCTTGACGAACAGGTTGTCGACATCCACATCCAAGCCCTGCTCCTGGCTGAGATAGTTGGCGTTCTGCACCGCGGAACGCAATACCTTTTCCACCAGCGGGGCTACGCTCTTCTTAGTGAAAGCCACGGTCTGGAGCGCTGACTCCACCCTCTGGCCTTTAATCAACTCAAGCACTAACCGCGCCTTCTGCGGCGACACGCGCTGGAAGCGCGCTTCAGCTCGAAACTCTCGTGTGTCCAATTGCATTGGCTTGCCTTCCTAATCCTATTTCGAGCCGGCCCTAGCGCGGCTTTCGCTAGCGTGGCTTCGACGACGATTCCGATGACTTCGCGGAGTGACCCTTGAAGGTGCGGGTCGCCGAAAACTCACCTAATTTGTGCCCAACCATGTTCTCTGTTACATACACCGGGATAAACTTGCGGCCGTTGTGCACCGCGATGGTGTGCCCCACCATATCGGGGTGAATGGTCGAACGCCGCGACCAGGTACGCAGCACCTTTTTATCGTTGGCCTGGTTCATCGTCTCGATCTTCACCATCAGGTGGGTATCGATGAACGGACCCTTCTTTGTCGAACGTGCCATGAATCTCGAGCTCCTAACTCCGGGCCTCTAGCGAGCTAGAAGCGTGTTCGTCTTTGCGGCTTATTTGCTTCTGCGACCCTACTTGCTTTTACGGCCCTACTTGCTTCTGCGACCAACGATAAATGCGTCGGTGCGCTTGTTATTCCTTGTCTTGTAGCCGCGGGTTGGCTGTCCCCACGGCGTCACCGGATGACGGCCACCGGAGGTCTTGCCCTCACCGCCACCATGCGGATGGTCCACCGGGTTCATCGAGACGCCGCGATTGGTAGGACGGATACCCTTCCAGCGATTCCGGCCAGCCTTGCCGATCGTGACATTCTCATGATCGGTATTGCCGACCTGACCCACCGTCGCCATGCACTCGACAAGCACGCGGCGCGTCTCGCCCGAGGGCAGCTTCAACAGCGCGTACTCACCCTCTTTCGCGACCAGCTGCGCCTGCGAGCCGGCGGAGCGCACCATCTGCGCGCCCTTGCCAGGCCGCAACTCCACATTGTGTACCGTGGTGCCAGAAGGAATGTTCTTCAGTGGCAGAGCATTCCCTACCAGAATATCAGCTTCCGGCCCACTCATAATGCTCTGGCCGACCTTGAGTCCTACCGGCTGAATGATGTACCGCTTCTCGCCATCCGCGTAGTGGATCAGCGCGATCCGCGACGAACGGTTAGGGTCGTACTCGATGGTCGCGACCTTGCCCGGGACGCCAAACTTTTCGCGCTTGAAGTCGATCAAGCGCAGCTTCTGCTTGTGGCCGCCACCGTGGTGACGCATCGTCATATCGCCCGAGTTGCGGCGACCGCCGGTGCGCTGTTTGGTCACAAGAAGTGGTTTGTGCGGCTCGTCGGTCGTAATGTCGTCGTTCACCAGTTTCGTCGCGAAACGTAAGGACGGGGTGATCGGTCGAAATGTCTTGATCGGCATAATTAGCTCTTAGCTTCTAGCTGCTAGCCTTTAGCTACTTGAGCTAGGCCAACACCTTAGTTCTCTTAAGTTCTCTTAACTTGGTTCCCGAGGAAACGAAATACCGCTTCGACTCAGCAGATCCAGCTAGTATCTAGTAGCTGGAGGCTGCTGTTACAGATTGTTCACGTATTCGGGCATCTTCTCGCCCGCCCGCAGGCGAACATAAGCTTTCTTCCAGTCTGGACGGAAACCGGAAAACTTACCGCGGCGCCGCTCTTTGCCCAGAAAATTGGCTGTGCGCACACTGTTCACCTTCACCTTGAACAGCAGCTCAACCGCCTGCTTAACCTCCGTTTTGGTAGCATCGTGCGCTACCTCGAAGACCAGCGTGCCTTCGGTCTCCTTAACCCCCAGGCCCTTTTCGGTGATTAGGGCGCGGCGGATTACCGTGTAAGTTGTCGGCATTTAGGCTACCTCCGCCTGTTGAGCTTGCTTGCGCTTGGAAACCGACTTCTTCAGCGTCTCCTGAAGGTGCTCAAGAGCGGCGCGGGAGAAGATGGCGTGTTCGTAGCGCAGCAGATCGTATGCGTGCACCTCGTTATTGAGCAGCAGCTCGACGCCGTCAAGGTTCCGGGCACCGAGAATCAGCGACCGGCTCAGGCTATCGCCGTGCTCTACCAGCAATGCAGTCCGTTTTGCCTCGAATCTCTCCAGTGCCTGCCGATAGAGCTTCGTCTTCGGCTCATGCATCTCGAGACTCTCAACCACGGTGAGTTTGCCATCGCGCAGTTTCACTGCAAGCGCGGACCGCAGAGCTCCCAAGGTCTTCTTCTTGGGAAAGCTGTATTCATAACTGCGGGGTTGAGGACCGTGCACTGTTCCGCCATGACGCCAGAGAGGCGAGCGGATCGAGCCCACACGCGCCCGGCCAGTCCCCTTCTGCTTCCACAGCTTCTTGCCCGCACCGGAGACCAGCTTGCGATTCTTTGTAGCCGCCGTGCCTTGGCGCATGGCGGCGCGGTAATGCTTAACCGCCTCCCACAGCAACGCTTCGTTTACCTGTCCCGGGGCGAAGACTTCCTCGGCTAGCTCAAGCGAGCCCACCTTCTGTCCACCGAGATCGAATACATCAATGTTTGCCATCGTCTTCTCTTCTCAGAGCAGCTTCTAGCTATTAGCCCCCTAGCTTCTAGCTGCTTCGGTTCACGTATCTGCTGTAACTCATAACCTAAAAAGCTAGGAGCTAGAAGCTATTTTTTCTTACCGCCAGAAGCCTTCTTCGAAGCCTTCAGCGGGTCCACAGTGCCAGCGCCAGCAAAACCACGACGCTCACGTGGGGGGGCCTTCGCCTTCGAGATCAGCACATACCCATCGCGCGCCCCTGGAACCGCACCCTCGACCATGATCAGGTTCTCTTCCAGGTCAATCCCGCGAATGCGGAGGTTGCGCACCGTGACCCGATCCGAACCAAAGTGCCCTGGCATGCGCTGTCCGGGAAAAACACGAGAGGGAAACGACGAGGCGCCGATCGAGCCCTGCACCTGAAACATGTGCCCGTGCGACTTAGGGCCACCACCGAAGTTATGGCGCCGCACGACGCCGGAAAATCCACGTCCCTTGCTGGTGCCCACTACATCGACATACTTCTCATCGGAGAAGATATCGACCAGCACGCGGTCGCCTGCCTTTACTGCATCGGTAGAGGCCACCATGCCAGGCTCGACTTCCGGTGCACCCTCGGTCTTGTTCTCTGCCTTGGGTGTCTCGACGCCGACCTCGCGCAGGATCTTCACCGGCGGCGCATTGTTTTTGCCAAAGTGACCAGCCATCGGTTTGTTGACCTTGGAGCTCTTCACAAACTCCACCAGGCCAATCTGCGCCGCCTCATAGCCATCCTTCGCCGCAGTCTTCAACTGCGTAATGACGCACGGGCCTGCCTGCAGCACCGTGATGGGGTGCACTTCGCCCCGGTCGTCAAAGACCTGCGTCATTCCGATCTTCTTTCCCAAAATCGCCGTAACTGCCATCGTTTCCCTCTCCCCATCATGCCCGCACAACTACTCTGGGTACTGTAGGCTCTAATGCTAACCGCTTCATCGCCAACCGCATTCTTGCCGGTCGGTTCTTTGCGTCTTTTACTTACTCTTCTCTTCGCGCACCTTAATCTCGACATCCACGCCTGCGGGCAGATCGAGCTTCATCAGCGCATCCACCGTCTGCTGCGTGGGCTCAAGAATGTCGATCAGCCGCTTGTGCGTGCGGATCTCAAAGGCCTCGCGCGACTTCTTGTCCACATGCGGCGAGCGGAGAACGCAATACTTGTTCTTCACAGTCGGCAAAGGAATTGGGCCAGCTACTTGAGCTCCGGTGCGCTTCGCTGTCTCGACAATCTCACCCGTCGAGGTGTCAAGCACGCGATAGTCATAGGCCTTCAGCCGGATACGAATTCTCTGTCCTACCATAGTGTCTTCTTCCTTATGTCCTTATCCGTTGAACTGCTACGTACGTGCTATTCAGATCCTACGAAAATGTTGATAGAACCGACCCTAAGTGATGCCCCTTGTCGCTCTGATCAACCGACAGGGTACATCGACCAGAGCGCCGTACGGATCAGTATCCTGGACTGTTCGTTGCAGGTGCGGGGCTCCGGCCGGGCCCCACTCTGCTTACTTCACGATCTCGGAGATGGTGCCGGCGCCTACGGTCCGGCCACCCTCGCGGATGGCGAAGCGGAGACCCTTCTCCATAGCCACCGGCGTGTGCAGCTCGATCTCCAGCGCAATGTTGTCGCCCGGCATCACCATCTCGGTGCCCTCCGGCAGCTTGGCCGTCCCCGTCACATCCGTGGTCCGGAAGTAGAACTGCGGCCGGTAGCCGTTGAAGAACGGTGTATGCCGCCCGCCCTCCTCCTTCGACAGCACATAGATCTCGCCCCGGAACTTGGTGTGCGGCGTGATCGACCCTCCCTTGGCCAGCACCATCCCCCGCTCCACATCCTCCTTCGCGATGCCTCTGAGCAGCAAGCCGGCGTTGTCCCCCGCCTGCCCCTCATCCAGCTGCTTCTTGAACATCTCCACACCCGTCACCACTGTCTTGCGCGTCTCCCGGAAGCCGACGATCTCCGCCTCTTCGCCCACCTTCACCTTGCCCCGCTCGATACGGCCCGTCACCACCGTGCCGCGGCCCGAGATGGAGAAGATGTCTTCGATCGGCATCAGGAACGGCTGATCGATGGCGCGCTCCGGCAGCGGAACATTCCGGTCCACCGCCTCCATCAGCTCGTCGATCTTGGCCTCCCACTCCGCCTCGCCATTCAATCCGCCCAAGGCCGAGCCGCGCACCACCGGCACATCGTCGCCCGGGAAGTTGTACTTGCTCAGCAGCTCGCGCACCTCCATCTCCACCAGGTCGATCAGCTCCGGGTCTTCCACCGCATCGCACTTGTTCAGAAACACCACGATGTACGGCACCCCCACCTGGCGGGCCAGCAGCACATGCTCTTTGGTCTGCGGCATCGGTCCGTCCGTCGCCGCCACCACCAGGATCGCGCCATCCATCTGCGCCGCCCCGGTGATCATGTTCTTGATATAGTCCGCGTGCCCCGGGCAGTCCACATGCGCGTAGTGCCGGTTCTTGGTCTCGTACTCCACATGCGCGGTCGCGATCGTGATCCCCCGCTCCCGCTCCTCCGGCGCATTGTCAATGGTGTCAAACGAACGGAACTTGTTGTTCGGGTTGTGCTTGGACAGCACCTTCGTGATCGCCGCCGTCAACGTCGTCTTGCCGTGATCAATATGCCCGATCGTTCCCACATTTACATGCGGCTTCGACCGGTCAAACTTCTCCTTCGCCATCTCGTCTTCCCTTCCCTCTTGTGCTTAAACATTTTCGTTATCGTGCGGACCAGCGATCCAGCCCGCCACTCCAAACCCTGAAGCTACTTGCCTTGATTCCGGCCGATGATCTCTTCCGAAATCATGCGCGGGGCCTCTTCATAGCGCGCGAACTGCATGGTGTACGACGCCCGGCCCTGGGTCGACGAACGGATATCGTTCACGTACCCGAACATCTCCTTGAGCGGAACCATGGCCTTGATCACCTGCGATCCACCGCTATGCTCCATGCCTTCGATCCTGCCGCGACGCGAGTTGATGTCGCCGATGATCGTACCCATATGCTCTTCAGGCACGGTCACTTCGACGGCCATCACCGGCTCCAGCAGCACCGGACTCGCCTTCTTGGCTGCTTCCTTGAAAGCCATGGACCCGGCAATCTTAAAGGCCATCTCGTTGGAGTCGACATCATGGTAGCTGCCGTCGTAGAGCACCGCCTTGAAGTCCACCATCTCGTAGCCAGCCAGAACGCCATTCAGCATCGACTCGCGAATGCCCTGCTCGGTCGGCTTGATGTACTCCTTTGGCACCACGCCACCCTTGATGTCGTTCACGAACTCAAAGCCCAGACCTGGCTCGTTGGGCTCCAGGCGGATCTTGACGTGACCGTAGTTACCCGAACCGCCAGTCTGCCGGATGTACTTGCCCTCAGCCTCCGAGCTCTTGCGGATGGTCTCGCGGAAAGCCACCTTGGGCTCACCGACATTGGCCTCGACCTTGTGCTCGCGCTTCATGCGATCCACCAGAATCTCGAGGTGAAGTTCGCCCATGCCGCTGATGATCGTCTGTCCAGAATCGATATCCGTGTGGACCTTGAAAGTGGGATCCTCGTCGGCCAGCCGGGCCAGCGCCATGCCCATCTTCTCCTGATCGGCCTTGGTCTTTGGCTCAACTGCAACATGGATCACGGGGTCCGGGAAGGTGATCGCGCTGAGCGCAACCGGGGCCGACGGCGTGCATAGCGTATCGCCCGTCTTCAACTCCTTCATGCCGACACAAGCGCAGATATCTCCGGCGTAGATCTCCGAGATATCTTCGCGCTTGTTGGCGTGCATCTTGACCAGACGCCCTACGCGTTCGCTTTTCCCGGTGCGCGGATTCTCCACCGTGTCACCCGTCTTAAGACTGCCAGAGTAAAGACGGATAAAAGCCAGTTTGCCAAATGGATCATTGATCAACTTGAACGCCAGCGCCGAAAACGGATCGGCGTCATCGGCTCTACGGATCAGGATCTCCGCCGGATTTGCTGGATCGATGCCCTCCACCGGAGGAACGTCCAGCGGGCTGGGCAGGTAATCCACCACGGCATCAAGCAGGGTCTGCACACCCTTGTTCTTGAAGGCGGACCCACACAGCACCGGGAAGACCTTCATGGCAATTGTCGCCCTGCGGAGCGAACGTTTCAGCTCTTCCGCTGTCGGGGTCTCGCCTTCCAGGAACTTGTGCAGCATCTCGTCGTCATGCTCGGCCACGGTCTCGACCAGCTGCATGCGGAAGGCCTCGGCCTTCTTCACCAGGGCCCCCGGGATCTCCTCGACATCGTACTTGGCGCCCATGGTCTCGTCGTGCCAGAGGATCGCCCGCATCTCGATCAGGTCGATCACGCCCTTGAAGTTCGCCTCGGCTCCAATCGGAATCTGAATGGCAACGGGACGCGCACCAAGCCGCTTGCGAATGGTGTCGATGACGTATTCAAAATCCGCGCCATTCTTGTCCATTTTGTTGACAAAGCAGATCCGGGGCACCTTGTACTTGTCGCCCTGACGCCACACTGTTTCGGACTGGGGCTGCACGCCGGAGACGGAATCGAACAACGCAACGGCGCCGTCGAGCACGCGCAGTGATCGCTCCACCTCGGCCGTGAAGTCCACGTGGCCAGGCGTGTCGATAATGTTGATACGAATATTGTTCCAGGTGCAGGTCGTGGCCGCGGAGGTGATGGTGATGCCGCGCTCCTGCTCCTGCTCCATGTAATCCATCGTCGCGGTGCCTTCATGCACTTCGCCGATACGATGGGTGATGCCCGTATAAAACAGGATGCGCTCTGTCGTCGTCGTCTTCCCGGCGTCGATGTGCGCCATGATCCCAATATTCCGGCAACGATTTAACGGTACTTGGCGAGCCACAATTCACTCTCTACTTCTCGCCCGGCCTTCCTAGCCAGGCGGTTCAACTTACCTTTGTTAATAGTTCAACTAAGCGCTTACCAGCGATAGTGCGCGAAGGCCTTATTGGCTTCCGCCATGCGGTGAACGTCTTCCTTCTTCTTCATCGCCGCACCCCGGCCATTGGCCGCGTCCAGCAGCTCGTTCGTGAGCTTGTCGATCATGCCCTTCTCACCGCGCGCGCGGCCGAAGGTCACCAGCCAGCGGATGGCCAGCGAGGTGCGGCGCTCCGGGTTGACCTCGATCGGCACTTGGTAGTTGGCGCCGCCGACACGGCGGGTCTTCACTTCCAGCAGCGGCTTGCAGTTCTCCACCGCCTTCTTGAAGAGCTTCAGCGCATCGTCCCCGCCACCCTTTTGCTCCAGGTTCGTCATCGCGGTGTAGAAGATGCTCTGCGCCGTCGACTTCTTGCCACCCCACATCATGGAGTTCACAAACTTGGTCACCAGTGACGAGTTGTAAACCGGGTCGGCTGCAACTTCGCGCTTCGCAATGTGTCCTTTTCTCGGCATAGATCCCTAACCCTTACTCCATTCAGACTTCGATTTCAGCCTACTTGGCTGCGACCTTGGGGCGCTTCGCGCCATATTTGGAGCGGCTCTGCTTGCGGTTGGCAACGCCTACGGAATCTAGCGTGCCACGCACCACGTGGTAGCGCACACCCGGCAGATCTTTCACGCGACCGCCACGAATCAGCACAATCGAGTGCTCCTGCAGGTTGTGGCCGATGCCCGGAATGTACGTCGTGACCTCGATCCCATTCGTCAGGCGGACACGGGCCACCTTGCGCAGGGCGGAGTTCGGCTTTTTGGGCGTCTGCGTGTACACGCGAGTGCACACACCGCGACGCTGCGGAGAACCCTGCAGGGCCGGGCTTGCCGTCTTGTAACGGGGAGCCGTGCGGCCTTTCTTCACCAGCTGATTAAATGTCGGCAAACCTTGCTCCTTACGACTCTGTTAACCCAAACTAACCCAAACATGCGCAAGCAAGCGTCACGAGACCCGGCTCCATGCGCCGGCGAGGAAACGCCGATCCGCATTCTGCGCCGTGGCTCGCTTGAGCCCGCTTCGCGTCTGCTTCACTTCCAATCTCAGACAAGAACCTCGACGGTGGCCGCATGTTTTCGCTCCCAAGTTAGGGAATGCGAACTCCAGCTCCGTTTCGAAATTCCGGCCTACATAGCCCTTCCAGGTGAAGGGTGTTCGCAGGCACCGATGCGCTGTACTCTTCCCACATACCGTGGGTGCAGCTGCTCACTAGGGAGCCTTTGTAGGGATTTGCTGTGGCGGTGAATTGCTCAGACCCTTGCTGCGTCTTTCCCAGGCGTGTTCTGCTCCTGAACGACAGAGCGTACCACTGGGAACCTTTTAACAATACCAAGAGGACCGGGCGAGGTCAACGGTGCGGATGCCGATTCGGCGACAAAGAACGCGAAATCTTCAAAGATCGCGGATTTTCTGGTCGCAGGCTTCGGTTGCGTCTGGTTGGTGCTTCCTTCTTTTTCAGTACTGACAAATTGTCATAATCATCCTGCCAGTGCAGCCGCAAGATTTAGAGAGGAGTACTGTTCTGTCGCTAGGTGTTCCCGCGCCCGCGCTCTCCCGCAAAATGCGAATCGGCCCGATTGTGGTACATTCCGGGCAATATGGCTGGTTCGTCCTATCGCTCATCTCGCCTCCTCGCCTTCACTCTTTTGCTATCGGCTGCCTTTGCTTTCTCTCCTTCCTCGTTTGCGCAGGGAAGCTCCAATTCGTCCGCGACGACCGCCTCAGCAAAGACCGCCAATCCCGCTCCCAATTCCAAGATTCAGCAGCTGATTACGGAACTGGGCCGCACTCGCTCCTTCAGCGGTACGGCGCTCTCGCCAGATGGCAAGCAGATTGCCTGGGCGGTCCGGGGGGTGGCCCATGAGACGGGTAAGGACTCCGCTAGCGGCATGGAGGTGTACGTTGCGGACGCGAACGGGGAACATGCGCGTCGCATGACTGCTGCGGCAACTGGCTCGAAAGAGGCCTGCCAGGAAGACGGACTCGCGTGGTCGCCAGACTCCCGGCAGCTGGCCTTTCTGTCCAACTGCGGCGATAGCAAGCAGTCGGAGATCTATCTCGCCGAGGCCGGGCAGGCCTCCGCAAAACCACGCCAGTTGACACACCTGCATGGCGAGGTGGACGCACTCTCCTGGGCTCCCGACGGCAAAAAGATCGGCTTCCTCTATGTGCCGGATGCCACCCGTCATGCCGGCGCCTTGGCCGCAATGAAGCCGCCCTCTGGCGTGATCGGCGTGGAAGGTCTGGAGATCCAGCATGTCGCGGCCGCAGACATCGCCGGCGGCACCGTGCAGACGCTGACCCCGGCCAACCTTCATGTGTATGAGTTCGACTGGTCGCCCGATTCGGCAAAGTTCGCCTATATCGCAGCGCCTCCGCCGGGCGAAAACACCTGGTGGGTGGCACAGCTCTATACCCAAACAGCACAGGCGGGAGCGCAGCCGCAGAGCATTCTGAATCCGGGGACGGAGACGGGCCCGCTGCACGGATTGCAGATCGCCGTCCCGCGCTGGTCCCCGGACGGCTCGCAGATCGCGCTGATCGGCGGCCTGATGAGCGATCAGGGCGCAACTGGCGGCGATATCTACCTGGTCCCGGCGAGCGGGGGCCCGCCAAAGAATGTAACTGAAGGCCAAAGGGTAAGCAGCACCTGGTTCGCCTGGATAGGCCCAGAAGAGCTTGCGGTCTCAAGTGTTGCTGGTGGATCGAGTGAAATCGGCCAACTGCACTTAAACGCAGCTGCGAGAGGAATCGTGTTCAAGCTCCCCGCAAGCATCGGCGACGGCCGGCTCGAGATGAGCCTTTCGCTAGCGAAGGACGGCGCCTTCGCAGCGATCAAAAGCTCAGACACGATGCCTCCAGAGGTCTACACCGGCCAGCTGACTCCCGGTTCTTCGCTCAAACAGATCACGCACCTCAACGATGGCCTGAAGCCCTCCTGGGGCAAGTACGAATCCGTGGAGTGGACCAATGACAGTTTCCACGTACAAGGCTGGCTGCAGTACCCGGCGCACTATGATCCCGCCAAGAAATACCCGATGATCGTAATGGTGCACGGCGGACCCTCGTCGGCGGTCACGCCCCGCTGGCCTGGCGTTGGCTTCGGTGGCGCGCCCTTCTCCGCGCTGGATTATTTCGTCCTCTATCCCAACCCGCGCGGCAGCTATGGGCAAGGCGAGCGCTTCACTAAAGCGAACATCAAAGACTTCGGCTATGGCGATCTGCGCGACATTCTTGCTGGCGTGGGTACGGTTGAGAAGAAGTTTCCCGTCGATGATGCGCGCCTGGGCCTGACCGGCTGGAGCTACGGCGGGTTCATGACCATGTTCGGCGTGACGCAGACCAACCGCTTTCACGCGGCGGTGGCGGGAGCCGGCATCTCGGACTGGCAGAGCTACTACGGGGAAAACTCCATCGACCAGTGGATGATTCCGTTTTTCGGCGCTTCGGTCTACGACGATCCGTCGATCTATGCCAAGAGCTCGGCCATCGACTTCATCAAGCAGGTCAAGACGCCAACCCTGGTCGTCGTCGGCGACCGCGATGGCGAGTGCCCCGCCCCGCAGTCGTTCGAGTTCTGGCACGCACTCCGCGCCGAAGGCGTTCCGACCAGGCTGGTCGTCTATCCAGATGAGGGTCACGCCTTTGCTTCACCCGAGCACCGGCGGGATGTGCTGGAACGGGCGCTGGCCTGGTTTGATCAGTACCTGGGTGAAGCAGCTTCTAGCATCTAGCTTTTAGCTTTTAGCTTTCATGTGATGCACCTTTGGGGTTCTCGACCAGAGAGCTAGCGGCTAGGAGCTAGAAGCTGCTGTTTCCCTACTCCCCGCTGCCTGCTTTACACTCTTTACACAGATACAAGGCCCTTGTCTTGCAGTTCATTAACCGCCGGCAGCCATGCTGTTCCCGGCGGGGAGGTTTCATGCGGCGGTACTTCATCCTTTCGTTCCTGCTCTTAGTCACGATTCCCTTTGATCTTTCGGTCGTAGGCTGCGGCGCCAGAAACAATGAGAAATTCTGCAACCAAGCCGGCTTTGGACAGACCAACACTGCAATCACCAACATCCATCTGGATCCGGAGCTCACCGGCATCTCTCTTGCCTACTCGCAGACGAGTCAGTTGGCCTCGCCGACATCCACGAATTGCAATGGTGGATCGGTCGCGGTCGGTGCTTACATTTACACCTCGTCGGACAGCAGCCTGATCGACGTCTCACCCACAGGCCAGCTCTGCGCCGGGACCTGGAACCGGACAACTGGCGGTGGCGTTCCGGCCTTTACCACATGCCTGCCGGCGAACAAGACCGGCGTTGCCTACGTAACGGCAGATGCGGACGGCAAAAGCAGCAACAAGGTCTCCGTATATATACATCCTACGGTTACAAGTCTCTCGCTGGACGTGACGAATACGCAGACCGGGCAGACGAGCCAGCAATCCGGCGCATCAAACGGCTGCTACTCGCAGAACCAAACCGCGCAACTGAACGCCACCGCCTTTGTTGCCGGCAATACGAAGACACCTTTTTGCGCGCCCAACAGTGGCAACCCAAACGTGCCGGATTGCACCGTGAACCTCGGCCACCTGACATATAGCCCAGTGTCGGCCAGCATTGTCAGCATCGATCAGAATGGTCTCGCAACCGCTCAGCAGCCCGGCTCGACGGTGGTCAGCGCGACCATCGCCGGCACCAGCTCCAATGCCGGATATTTCTATACCTGCCCGCCCAAGAGCATCGCCATAAGCGGCATTAGCGGCGCCAGTAACATCAACGTCACACCCAACACGCCCCAGGCGCTGAATGCAGTAGTGACCGACACCAACGGCAAAGCCATCACTGGCCTCACGCTGAGCTACACCTCGACCAATCCGCAGAATATCGGCGTTACGGGAAGCGGTAGCGTCTCTTCCAGCTTTCCGAGCTCAAGTGCCGTATATGCAGTCTGCCAGCCACCAAGCTGCAACCCTTCGCCGATCAACCAGATCGGCATCAATGGAAACGGAGCGCCCATCGTCAGTAACTCGGTGGGGGTAAGCTCCCCCGGGAACGTCTCTTCCTTCGTCTGGATGGCCAGCCCGCTGTCGCAGTACTTCGTGCCCGCCGACCTCACCGCTGGAACGACTGGCACCCCAGTCAGGCTGCCGTACCCGCCCAATTCCATGGTGCTCGACCAGGCCGGCACCAGTCTGTATTTCGGCTCCTATCGCGAGCTGATGATCTACTCGGCTGCAAATAACGCTTTTGTCTCAGAAGACATAAACGTGCCCGGCGTGGTGCTGGCGGTATCGGCGGATGGCAGCACAGTGTTGGTCAACGACCGGCAGCGCGGCGTCTTTTACCTCTACTCGCCGGCGAACAAGACCAGCACGTCCACCTTTGGTGGAGTGGGACAGCGCGCCGTCTTTACGCCCGACGGAGCGACGGTCTACATCACCGGACAGGATTCCACCGGAAAGAACGTGCTCTACATCCACAACATCTTCACCGGCTGGGCAGTCGAATCGCTCAACAGCACAACTACTACTACCTGTCTACCCCCCTCCACCAACACTGACGCGAATACTGACGCCAACACAGCCTACAACCTTTACTGCTCACCCGATGTTGCACTCACAGTACCCGGCGTAGCCGCGTTTGTCTCCGGCGCGACAACAACAGCAGGTACGACGCAACCTGCCGGGGGCACAACAGGTTATGGCTTCTGCCCAGACACGCGCCAGACGCCCGTCAACAACTATCCGCTTGCCGCGACCCTTCCCCTCAACAGTGACCATCTGGTCTCGACCTTCGATGGCAAGCACGTTCTAAGCGCGACGGCGAACCCAGCCGTCTTCAGCGATACTGGCATTACCGTTCCAGCCAGCGCCTGTCCTACGGCTCCGCTGCAGAGGCCAGACGGTACCACCGTGAACGCCACGGTTCCCCTGCAGATTCCAAGCACCGCGCCGACCCCGATTTCCCTGGACGGGTACGGGATCAAGTCCGTGGACCAGGTAGTTGCGGCACCTGATTCTTCCATCGCGTTTGTGACTTATACCGGAACGGCCACGACTACGCCCGCCGGCGGGGCGCTGCTGCCCGCGTACAAGATCCCGGCGCAACCCGGAACCGCTGTCCCTCTTTCACCCGTGGTTCTCTCGGGCTCAGCGACCGCTCCACTGGTCGGCATCTTCAGCACCGACTACCAGAGCTTCTTCGTCGGCACAGCCGGGGACAACCTACTTCACATCATCTCCACGAGCACGCTCAAGGATGTGCGGCAGATTGCTCCTCACTTGCCCGATGCCAACGGCAATCCAACAGCGGTGCAGTTGATCGCGACCAAGCCAAGAGCGACAACGTAAACAGCACTGCATTCTCACCCGGCCCGCTTCTCATCAGGAGCGGGCCTTCCTTTTCCCGAAAGCATCCCAAATGCGCATGAAGTCTCTCGTCCTCCTAGCTATCCTGTTTTACCTGCCGATGAGTGCGACTGCTCAGCTGGGAGCGAGCGCGTCTCCAAGCACAATTCCGGTTCGAAGCGCCGCAGCGGACACAACGCGCAATGCAGCGCTCTTTCCCGGTCGCGACATCGGCGAGCGTATCCATGCTGCGCTCGAGGACTGCCATCGCCGCTGCACGGTACGCGTGCCCGCCGGGGACTATAGCTTCAGCACAACCATTCGGCTACCGGTCAGCACCTACAATCCCTACACGCTTGAACTCGACCGGAGCGCCACGCTGACTTACACCGGCTCCGGCGATGCCATCAGCGTGACACCAACGTCCGTGGGCGGCTCAAGGCTCCTGATAACGGGCGGCCAGCTCCTGGGGAACCCCGCCGCCAAGAGCGGCATTCACCTCTATCCCACAAACATGATCGCGATCCGAGATCTTCTCATTAAGGGCTTCAGCAGTGGCGATGGAGTCTTTATCGAAGGCACGAACTCCGTGCTGCTGTTCGACAACACCATCATGGAAAACCGCGTTGGGCTGCATCTCGCTGGAGCGCACTGCTCCAAAAACCGCGACAAGGAAGGCGATGTGATCTGTGGCCGCGATCTCGGAGGTGATGGGTATGCGCCCAATGCCATTCACGTGATCGGCAACGCCATCGTTTCCAATGCCCAGTGGGGTGTGTGGGAGGAGGCCGCTCCAGGGGTCACGCCAGCCCTGGGAAATCTATACCTGGGCAACAATCTTGAGCTGAATGGACTCGACAACCACCACGGCGCCATGCTGCTCGGCTTCTCACTCGGGACGCAGGTTATTTCAAGCTACTTCGAAGGCCCTTCGCCCTACATCGTCGTCGGCGCTCAGGGAACGCCGGCCGCCACCGGAGTCGCCATTCGCGGCAACTACTTCACCGTAAACGCCAACGCGCCCATCAGTATCGAGCTGGCGAATGCGGTGGACACCGCCATCGAGGACAACTCTCAATACGATGCCTTCCCCAACAGCCCCGCCCCGTGCTTTATCGATATTGCAACAGAGTCAGGTACGTATCTCGGCAAGAACCATATTGAGTCGCAGCATGTCTTCTGCCGCGGGGGAAAGGCCACGCTCCCAGGCGGCGCCTATCGCGTGAATGGGGACGCTCAGGCCGGCCCGGATCAAAATGGCATAGGAAGATTTGTGGGACAGCTCACCACGACCGGCAGCGCAACCGACATACTCGCCGTACCTGGCCTGAGTGCAACCGGACACTGCGCCGCCCTCGCCGGGGATGCCAAAGCATCCACGCTGACCGGTCTCTACGCAGAAGCGAGTTCAGGTGCGGCAGTGGTGCACCACGCTCCGGGAGGAGCGGGCGGCAAGCTGAATCTCTTTTGCAGCTCCCGCTAAGGAGCTGTTGCTGTGGCGAGTCGCTCATTCGCAGCATGGTTGTCATCTTGAGCGTAGCCGAAGGCGGAGTCGAAAGACCTGCTTCATCTTGCATTGTGGAACGGCGCAAAGCGCCGCTCAACCCAAGCGCCAACTCCACAACACTGTCATCCCGACCGACGTTGCGCCGCAGGCAAAACGCAGCGGAGGGACTTGCTGTTTCTCCCCGCCAATAAGAGCAACGGTTTAAACGACAAAAGCTGCTTCGGTTAAGTACGCGAGCGCGCAATCGCGTCAAGCACGCCGTTGAGGAAGTTGAGGGACTCAGGCCCGGAGTAGCGCTTGGCAATCTCGAGCGATTCGTTGATCACGATCGGCGCAGGCGTTCCGGGAAAACCCAACAGCTCCGCCACTGCCGTTCGCAGCACGTTCCGGTCCACTGCCGGCATGCGCGCAATCCGCCAGTTCGCCGAGTGCTGTTCGATCAAGCCGTCGATCTCTTCTTCGCGCACTTTGGCCACACGAAACAGGTCTTCGGAGAAGCCGCGTGTGTCTGGGTCGACCTCATCGCGCGCCTTCCAGAAGCTCCCTCGCACCTGGTCGGGTGTCTGCTTGCCGATATCGGATTGAAAGAGCATCTGCATCGCCAGCTCGCGCGACTTGCGTCGTTTTCCAATAGTCTGCGTCATACCAGCCGTTCGCCTACGAGCGTGCTGTTTGGGTGGCCAGTGCCGCCGCCTACCAGCTTGCGATGGAGCGAGACCATTTCGATGGTCGCCACCGCCGCTTCAAAGCCCTTGTTCCCCCCTTTGATGCCGGCGCGGTTCAGCGCCTGTTCTAGCGTCTCGCAGGTAAGCACGCCAAAGCCGTGCGGGACGCCCGTCTCTTGCTGGCTTTGCCCAATGCCGCGGGCGACTTCGGTGTAGATCGCCTCGTAATGCGCCGTCTCACCGCGCAGCAGACAGCCCAGCGTGATGACGCCGTCCACGCGACCGCTCCCAGCCATGCTGCGCGCTGCCGACGGAATCTCCCACGCACCCGGCACGCGCACGATCCGGATCTCATCCTGCAGCGCGCCGCTGCGCAACAAGCCGTCGAGCGCACCCTGTAGCAGCCGGTCAGTGATCACCGCGTTCCAGCGTGCCACAACGATGCCGAACCGCATGCCAGCAGCCGAGAGGTCGCCCTCCACCGCCAGCGGCTTGCCCTTGAGGGGATCGGCCCACTCCCAGAATGCGAAGGAGATACCTGGAACCGGCTCTACCGTGAACGCGCGCGACTTCCACGTGGTCTCTGCGACCTCACTAATGCGCTGCGCTGCGTCCGCCTCGTCGGCGGTTCCTGCGAGCCAGTTCTTCGCAAGGAGGTGCAGGTCGTCGATCTCGGTCGCTTCAATCAACATCTCGGCCGAGAGATTGCCCATGCCGTCGAGCAACTCGAACGCTCCCAGTGGCGCACGAAAGGGAGCGCCACGGCTCCCCTCCGTCTCCCAGCTCCGGCCAGGCTCAAAACCCAGTGCAGAGAAGAAGCTGGAGAGCCTGTCAAACACGGCGGGCGTGCTCGCCGGGTGCACAAATGTAATTCCCTTGATCATCTCTTCGAGGGTACCACCGGAGGAGTAGCCACTAGCTTCTATGTTCCTAGTGTCCTGTCCCGAAACTTTGTAACAATAAATTGTCATCCTGAGCGGAGCGCAGCGAAGTCGAAGGACCTGCATTTTGTTTCTGTGGAGCTACGCTCACCGCTGCAACTATGTCGCGGATTTCAGGGACACCACACTAGCTTCTATCCAGCCTACACACGATCTCACTCTCTCATCTCTCCAGGTTTGAGAGGCAGGCGAGCGCCATGCCGGATATGCAGGACGATGATGCGCTTCCCCTCCACGGTAAACAGAACGCGATAACGCCCGTACAGCAGTTGCCGGATCTCCTCTGGGTGATCGTCGTTTTCCGGAGCCAGCGGACAGCAGAGTGGCATCACGTTTAGCGCTCGATGGCAGTCGATAGTCCGCCGATCCAGCGCTCCGCCGCCTGCTCGGATTTTGCGTGTATCCAGTCATGCGCCTGCTCGATGTCGGCTTCCGCAGGCTCAGTAATCTCAACGTGAAACGTTCGCACGCCGTCTCTTCACAGCCGCGATTGCCGCGCGCGCAGGTTTGGTCCGGCCTGCAGCGGCGGCTTCCAGTCCACGCCGGATGCCTGCATTCGCTTCCAGCCGCTCCAGCGCATCGAGCGTTCGCTGGTACGACTGCGCATCCTGCACCACCATCTCGGCCCGGCCATTCACCGTCAGCACCATAGGCCTCTGGCTCTCACGCAAATGCTCCAGAACCCCGGCAGTATCGCGCTTGAAATCACTCACAGAACGTATATCTTCCACGAGATTCATGATGCATTGAATTTATACTAAATATGATGCGCACGGAGCCACTCAACTACATCAACAGCCCCATTCCCTCCACTGATCTTGACGGCCCTCACTCCGTCTCATACACGGTTGTAGTAAAAAGCTAGAAGCTAAAGGCTAGTAGCTAGAAGCTGCTTTCCCGGAGATGCTATGGCTTACGAGCACATTCTGTTTCAATCCCAAGATTCTGTTGCTGTGGTTACGCTCAACCGCCCCAGGGTGCTCAACGCGCTAAACAGCCTGCTCTTCAATGAGCTTGAGAGCGTCTTTCTGGCCATCAGCGAAGATGCGGGCATCCGCGCGGTGCTGCTTACCGGAGCAGGCGAAAAGGCCTTTGCCGCCGGCGCAGATATCGTGGAATTAACCAAGCTGTCGGCGGTGGAGGGTCAGCGGCTTTCTGCGCGTGGGCAGGCCGTCTTTGACCTGGTTGAAAACTGCGGCAAGCCGGTGATTGCGGCGATCCATGGATTTGCGCTGGGTGGCGGTTGCGAGCTTGCCATGGCATGCACCATCCGGCTGGCCAGTGAGAGCGCACGACTGGGGCAGCCTGAGGTCAAGCTCGGCCTCATCCCAGGTTATGGCGGTACGCAGCGCCTGCCCCGGCTTGTGGGCAAAGGCACCGCGCTCAAACTTCTCCTCACTGGCGACATGGTGGGTGCGGTCGAAGCCTTTCGCATCGGTCTGGTCGACGAGGTACTGCCGGCAGAGGCGCTGATACCGCGAGCCGAGGCTCTGGCTCACGCGATCGCGGCGAACGCGCCGTTTGCGGTACGCAGTTGCATGGACGCGGTGCATTCCGGATACGATCTTCCACTGGCGACGGCACTGGAATTGGAGGCCTCACTCTTCGGCTTGGCCTGCGGAACGGCGGACAAGGCAGAGGGCACAGCCGCCTTTCTGGAGAAGCGGCAACCAAGCTGGAGTGGGCGGTGATCCGGAGCAAAAGATTGGGGAGAGTAGGCACCTGGGGGAAGATTCTCCTGGAAGGTGGCGTACTCACCACAGGAGAAGACTAAACTAGGAATAAGCCTTCCTTATACCCACTTGCTACGTGCATAAGTACCTGACGTAAGTCTTTTGATTGCAGGACTTTGCGTTTAAGTCCAATGGGTGCAGGACTTTACGGGAGATGCCACAGTCTAAGTTCAATCTTGAGAGGACTTTAGCTCTAAAGTACCGGGGGTGGGGTCTTAACCAAAACTATGCCAGGACCCCACCAACTCACTTGGTATGCTTAAGAACGTACTCCGGACTCGCTCTTCAGCCCACGCCTCTCAACCATGACCCAGCCCCGTCGCCTCGTCAGTTTCCTCTTCATGGCTTTTCTTTTAGGTGCGGCAGGATGTCGCCAGCCACAGTCGACCAACCCGGCCACCGAGACACCACGGCAGGCGCAACAAGCCCAGGCGCGCGCGCTGGCGAGGAAAGAAGCCACTGCCCGCGATACCCTGGACCAGATCCCGCCGCCTTCCAAGCACCGCTACCTGAGCGTGCACAGCACGGACGCCTGGATAAACCCCTTCCTCAGCGTGCATCGCAACTCTGTAACCCTGCGTGTGATCTTTCCCCAGCAGACCGGAAGCCCGGTCGACGGCGGCAGCCTGCTCCACCCGGAAGCAGCGCGCAAGCAGGAGATGGAGGTGCGCATCGAGGACCTTCCAGATGCGCTTGCCGCGGTTCCGGACTTCGCCTGGCCCTACGGCCGGGTAGTTGCCATCGAGGAGTCTGCCACCGCCTCAAAGCTAGACCGCACGCAGGTACGCCGCAATGTGGAAGCTACACTGCAGGTGATGAACGACCTCGGCATAGTGGTCGATGAGTGGAATGCCACCGGCGGGTTACTCCACTAAGGTGGTGGGTCATTCATTTGCAGCATCGTTGTCATCTTGAGCGCAACCGAAGGCGGAGTCGAAAAGCCTGCCCTGAGCGTAGCCGAAGGGATCTGCTTTACCTTGTATTCAAGAACCAGCGCGAAGCGCCGCTCAACCAATCAATATTTAGCGAACTAACGACTCACCACACTAGCTTCTCGCGTGTGTGGCCGTTTCAATCAATTGGCTCCACAGCGTACAATCCGCCACAATGCCCGCAACTCTTCATCCAGCTGCGCTCCTGGTCTTCTGTCTTTGCTTCCTGGTCGTTACCATCGCCGGCTTCCTGGCCGTGCGCTGGCGCCGCACTGACCTGAACAGTCTTGAAGAATGGGGTCTCGCTGGCCGCCGCTTCGGCACGCTGATCACCTGGTTCCTGATCGGTGGCGACTTCTATACCGCCTACACCGTGATCGCGGTGCCGGGCGCGCTTTATGGCGCCGGAGGCGCCGGCTTCTTTGCCGTGCCCTACTGCATCCTCGCGTACCCTTTCATGATGCTGGTGCTTCCAAAGCTCTGGACTGTATGCAACTGTAACGGTTACATTACGCTCGCCGATTACGTGCGTGGCCGCTACGGCAATCGCTGGCTCTCCGTGGCCTTCGCCCTTACTGGCATTCTCGCCACCATGCCATACATCGCACTCCAACTCGTGGGCATGCGCGAGGTAATCGCGGCTCTGGGCATCCATGGTGAATGGCCGCTGATCGCCGCCTTCGTCATCCTTGCCGCCTACACCTACTCGAGCGGCCTGCGCGCGCCCGCCGTGATCGCCGTCGTTAAAGACATCATGCTTTACATTATGGTGATTGCCGCGGTCATCATCATTCCGGCCCGCCTCGGCGGTTACGGACACATCTTTTCAGGAGCAGCTGCAGCCCTAGCCACGCATGCTCCACCCGCGTCGATACTCTTGAAGCCATCCCAATACTGGAGCTACTCGACGCTGGCCGTCGGCTCGGCGCTCGCGTTGCTCTTTTACCCGCATACCTTTACTGGCGCGCTCTCTTCGGCCTCGGCGCGTGTGATTCGCCGGAATGCCGCATTGCTGCCCGCCTACAACATCCTGCTTGGGTTGATTGCGCTGCTAGGCTTCATGGCGCTCGCTGCCGGCATTCACACTGCGGACACCTCGGCAGCCGTGCCGCTGTTGTTCCTGCGCATGTTCCCGGACTGGTTTGCCGGCTTCTGCCTTGCCGCAATTGGCATTGGCGCGCTGGTGCCTGCGGCCATCATGTCTATCGCGTCCTCGAACCTATTTACTCGCAATCTCTATGGCGAATTTGTCCGCATCAAACTCACTCCGCATCAAGAAGCGGCGAACGCCAAGTTGGTTTCACTGGTCATCAAGTTCGGCGCGCTGGCTTTCATTCTCCTTCTCCGCGCGCAGTTCGCAATCGAGCTGCAACTGCTGGGAGGCGTCTGGATCATGCAGCTGCTCCCTTCCGTCCTCTGCGGTCTTTTCACTCGCTGGTTCCATGGTTCGGCGCTGCTTGCCGGGTGGGCCGCGGGCATGGCCAGCGGTACAGCAATGGTGGCTTCGCTGGGACTCAAGAGCTCTGTCTTTCCCATCCACGCGCACGGCCATACGTATGCGGTATATGCGGCAGTCCCGGCAGTGCTCTTCAATTTCGTTGTAACTGCGATCATCTCGCTCGGCCTGCGCGCCACAGGCCGCGCACCCGCCGAAGATGGCACATTCAGTTCGCTGGCGACAGAGGCCGCCCGTCTCTGATGCCGCTTATTCATCCCACCCGCCTATAATTAATAGGAGCATCTCAAAGACTATGGCTGCCGCATTTGAAATCCTTCGGAGCACGCCGCATCCGCACGAACACTTTTCGCAAGCCGGCGCGCTCGAAGCTAAGCTCCGGACGACCGTCAAAGGACAGGTCAACTTCGATCCAGGTGCGCGCGCTCTCTATGCGACGGACGCCTCTAACTATCGCCAGGTACCCATTGGAGTAGTGATTCCGCGCGATGTGGAGGACGTGATTGCGACCGTTGCGGCCTGTCACGCATTCGGCGCGGCGGTGCTCTCACGAGGAGGCGGGACTAGCATCCCCGGCCAGTGCTGCAATGTCGCCGTGGTTATGGACTTCTCCAAACATGTGAACCGGATCGTCGAGATGGATTTCGACAACAGCCGCGCACGTGTCGAGCCGGGCATCGTCCTCGACAAGCTACGGGATGCAGCGGAAGAACGCGAGCTGACCTTCGCCCCCGATCCCGCCACGCACAACCGCTGCACAATCGGTGGCATGATCGGCAACAACTCTTGCGGTACCCACGCGCTGATGGGCGGCAAAACCGTCGACAACGTCGAAGCGCTCGAGATTCTGCTCTACGACGGCACCCGCATGACCGTCGGGAAGACCAATGAAGACGAGCTCAACGCCATCATCGCCGCGGGTGGCCGCAAGGGAGAGATCTACGCTGGATTAAAACGTATCCGTGACAGATACGCACCGCTTGTGCGAGAGAAGTTCCCGGATATTCCTCGCCGCGTCTCCGGCTACAACCTTGATCAGCTGCTCCCGGAAAACGGCTTCCATGTGGCTCGTGCTCTCGTCGGCACGGAATCTACCTGCGTCACAATTCTTCAGGCGCACCTCTGCCTCATGCACAGTCCGCAACACCGGCAACTCGTGGTGCTCGGCTTCTCAGACGCATTTATCGCTGCTGACTATGTGCCCAAGATTCTCGGATACCAGCCGATCGGGCTCGAAGGCTTCGACGACCGCTTTATCTCCTATCTCAAGAAGAAGGATCTCGCCGTTGACGACATCTCCTTGCTACCAAAGGGTGGCGGATTTCTCCTGGTCGAGTTTGGCGCAGATACCGCCGAGGACGCGCGGGAGCAAGCCGAGAACTTCATGAATGATGCCCTGCAGTTCGAAGCCAAGCCAGATGGCAAGCGTGTTGACGGTAACGACGCAGCACGCATCTGGAAGGTGCGCGAATCCGCTCTGGGGGCGGTGACCTTTGTTCCCGGCGAGCCAAGTCTGTGGGAGGGCTGGGAAGACTCCGCAGTGCCTCCGGACAAGCTCGGCGCCTATCTTCGCAAGCTTTTCGCGCTCATCGATGAGTTCGGCTACGTCTCGCCCATCTATGGACATTTCGGGCAGGCCTGCATGCACCTGCGTATCAGCTACAACCTGACCACCGCCGAAGGCATTCGCAACTATCGTGAGTTCATCGACCGCGCTGCGGATATCGTGCTGGAGTTCGGTGGCTCCTTCTCCGGTGAGCATGGCGATGGCCAGTCGCGCGGTGCTTTGCTGCCGAAGATGTTTGGTCCCGAGCTGATGCAGGCCTTCCGCGAATTCAAGGCGCTGTGGGACCCAACCAACAAGATGAATCCAGGCAAGATGATCGGCAGCCTGCATGATGAGGAGCCCATCTACCAGCCCACCGATAACTTGCGCCTTGGTGCGGGGTACACGCCAGCACGGCCGGCAACATACTTCACCTTCCCGGACGATGAAGGCTCGTTTTCCAATGCGGCGCTGCGCTGCGTCGGTGTAGGCGCCTGCCGCAAGCACGACCATGGCACCATGTGCCCCTCGTACATGGTGACGGATGAGGAGAAATACTCCACGCGCGGCCGCGCGCATCTGCTTTGGGAGCTCCTCCAGAAAGATTTACTGCCGGATAGTTGGAGAAACGAGCAGGTCAAGGACGCGCTTGATCTCTGCCTCTCCTGCAAGGCATGCAAGAGCGAGTGCCCAGTCAAAGTGGATGTCGCCACCTACAAAGCCGAATTCCTCGCGCACCATTATGAAGGCCGCCTGCACCCGCTGCCGCACTATCTCTTCGGCTACATGGATAAGTGGTCGCGGCTGGCCGCATTCGCGCCGGAGCTTGCGAATCTCTCGACGCAGACGCCGGGCATCGGCAATCTCGCCAAGGCCATTGCCGGAGTCTCGCAGCAGCGCTCCATTCCTAAGTTTGCCAGTCGCGCATTTACAAAGGAGCAGCGCACGCCGGCCGCTGCGTCGTCCACGGCCAAGACGGTCCTGCTCTGGCCCGACACCTGGAACAACTACTTCCACCCGCAGGTGCTCGATGCCGCAGCGCGAGTGCTGAATGATGCTGGATTCCGCGTCGTCTTCCCACGCAAGCACATCTGCTGCGGCCGCCCGCTTTACGATTTTGGCTTTCTTACGGCAGCTAAGCAGTATCTCGCAGCGGTCCTGCGCCGCTTAGGCCCGCAGATCGATCAGGGGCTGCCCTTTGTCGTCCTAGAGCCAAGCTGCGCCAGCGTTTTCCTGGAAGAGCTGCGAAACTTTTATCCGGACAACGAGCGCGCACAGAAGCTCGCCAAACAGACGTATCTGTTGAGCGATTTCTTGAAGCAGCACGCCCCGAATTACAAGCCACCGCAGCTCGGAGATCGAGAGATCGTGCTCCACGGGCACTGCCATCACAAAGCAATCTTCAACATGACCGCTGAAAAAGAGCTACTGGAAGCAACCGGGGCCAAAGTCAACCTGCTCGACTCGGGATGTTGCGGCATGGCCGGCCCATTCGGCTTCGAGAAAGATAAGTTCGAGGTCTCGCAGGCATTGGGCAATCGCGTTCTACTGCCGGCAGTCCGCAAAGCAAGACAGGACACATTCATTGTTACAGACGGCTTTAGCTGCCGCGAGCAGGTGCACCAGAATACAGATCGCCGCGCGATTCACTTCGCGCAGGTACTGGCGAAAAGCAGGGAATAGGAATTAGGGAGGTATTTTCTAACTCCCTTTTCCTAATTCCTCGCTTTTACTGCTGATGCAGCTTCACCTCGTTGACCGGAATGGTAAAGGTCTTCAGCGTGACCAGCTCGGCCTCTGGTTGCTGAATGGTGGTTACGGCCTTGAAAACACAGGTCAGCTGCGTCTTCGTCAACTTCAGCAGGCCATAGCCGTGCGTAGGCGAATCCCAGTACTGGATATGCGGGTTTGCGGCACGGATCACCGGCTCCAGCAGGTTTGGCGGCACATTCATGCTCTTCGCCGGCAAAGGTCTGCTGGACAGAGGCACCGTTGACCGGATCTCCTCCGCGAAGTTGGCCGAAGTAATCGAACCCACCATCAGCTCAATGCCCATCGGGTCCTCAAAAGGATTGTTGAATTCTGTCTTGAGATAGCCCGCGAGAAAGGTGTGCAGATCGCCTGTGATCGCGACGAAGTTTTTCACCTTCGCATCGTGGATGGTCTTCAGTATTAGATCGCGCTCCGCCGGATAGCCATCCCACTGATCGAAATCGATGTAGACAAATGTTGCTTTCAGCTGCATGAGCATGACTTCGTTAGCCCACAACTTCCAAAGCGCCTTGGAACTCGTCACCTGGTCGAGGAACCACTGCCGCTGCGGCACACCGAGCATGGTGCGTGACGAACTGCCACGCTCGTCGCACCCAATTGAAAAATACCGCTGGAACTCCAGGCCGTCACCGCAGGGTGGTCCATCGCGATACAACCGCTCATCGGTCACGATCAGGTCCATCAGCGTACCGAAATTCAAGGTGCGATAGACCCGAATCGATTGTTCCCAGTTCTGCGAAGGATCGAAGGTTACATCCGCCAAGCCGTACTCACTCCAGGCCTGGTTCGCAGCCTGGCGCAACGACGGTTGCGGTGTCGTCGAAGAGTTCGGGGCCGTGTTGCCATCCGGGTGGAAATCCTGATGGCAATCGTTTGCGAACTCATGATCGTCCCATAGCTGGATATATGGGAACTGCTCATGAACAGCCTGTTGATTGAGGTCGCTTCGATAGACTTTGTAGAGATGGCGGTAGTCATCGATGTTTTGCGGAATGGCTCCGCCCGAGGCAAATGGCGGCACGGTTCGCACGGGATTGGCCTGAAAGGTAGGCGAGGCAATCGTCTCGTAGATGTAATCGCCCAGATGCACGATGTAGTCGACATTTTCTTTCGCGAGATACGTCAGCGCGTTGTAGTAACCATTGCCGTAATCTTGGCAGACCACATACCCCAGCCGCAGCTCGGATACGTCGGCATTAGCGGCCGGCAAGGTCTTGAAGCGCCCGGTGCGACTCGACACCTGGTTGTAGATGAAGCGGTAGTAGTAAGTGGTGTACGCCGAGAGCGCGCTATTGGCGACCGGCAGCTTGACCGTGTTGTCCTTTGCGGGCGCGATCGTGGCCACGCCCTGCACCACGACCGCGCCCGGGGCGAACGAGGCGTCGCTCGCGATCTGCCACGCGAGCATCTCCGCGTACTGGCCGCCTTCGATCTCAGGAGCCACACGCGTCCACAACACCACGCCATCTGCGCGTGGATCGCCGGAGGCGACGCTCTGCGGGAAGGTCGCGCTCTGCTGTTGTGGCGTGGCGGCGGCATTCACGGTAAAGAGATCTGTCGTGTCCTGTGGCGTCAATCCGCTGATGCTGGGGTCCGCGACCATCGGCACCTGTTGCGTGAAGCTGGTGCTGGGCGCGCTCTGCCCTAACATGCTGTGCACCGGCATGAGCCATGCGATTGATCCTTCCTGTGCTGCAGCTCTCAAGAATTTTCTCCGATCCATTCTGCCTCCGGGGGATGACCCTTTTGCGTTGTCCTCCTATTCACACCTTTCTTTGTGACAATCCGGTAAACGCACAGCAAATTTTCGCATTCCTGCAAATGGAAAAAGGGCGCCTCTCGCAGGCGCCCTTGAATGCAGTAGGTGTGCTTTGCCGCAGCCTAGTACAAAGAATTATCAATAAATCGTGTCACGTCATACCTATGTAAGAGAACGACGCCAGGACGAGCTACACAGGAGTGGCTTCAACGGTGAGTGCCTTTCAGAGCGAGTCTGGATATCCTTTCTACCGTAAGGCGACCCGCTCTCCAAGCAACTTCTGAATCCTCGCACAGATTGCGTCAATACCCATCCTTTACCACATTGTGGAGCTCTTCACCGTCGATAAATCGCCTCACCTGGTCCGCTGCCAGCCGCAGTGCGCGCTCTATAAAGGTAGGGCTGGAGCCCGCGACATGCGGCGTAATCAGAACATTGGGCGCCGTCCATAGGGGATGCCCATCCGGTAACGGCTCAGGGTCCGTTACGTCCAAAACAGCGCGTATCCTTCCCGCCTGCAATGCTTCAATTAGCGCCGCTGTATCGACAACGGCTCCGCGCGCCACGTTCACCAGAAGGGCGGCGTGTTTCATCTTGCCTAGCCTCTCCTTGTTAAAAAGCCCTTGTGTCTCTTGCGTAAGCGGCACTAGGACCACGACCACATCGGCCTTCGGCAGAAGCTCGTCCAGCCTCTCGACGGATTCCACGCCTTCGCGCTGACGCCGGCTCACGCGCAGCATCCTCACGCCGAATGGTGCAAACCGCGCCTCAACGGCCTCGCCGATCGCTCCGTAGCCGACGATCAGCACCGTCTTGCCCGACAGCTCTTCTTCCAGCGCGGGAATGCCCTTTGACCCCTCGCCTGGGTGCGCGGCGAAATAGAGTTTCTCTGCATCCATCCGGCGCTTCCACTCGCCCGTCTCCTGCATGCGAACAAAGAAGGGCAGGTACTTAAACATCGCCAGCGTGGTAGCGGCGACATACTCGGCGACCGGCATATCGTGGATGCCCTGTCCATCGCACAGGATTGCACCCTCTGGTACAAACGGCAGCATCGAGTCCACGCCGGCCCAGAGCGACTGCATCACCTTCACGCCGCGCAGGCGCGCTGCGACAGCAGCGGTCTGCTTCGGATAGAGCGGCGGAATCCAAAAGTCTATCTCGTAGTCCCGGTCGGGCTCTGCTGGAAGCCGTACAACGTCTGCCTCTCTGGGAAACAGCTGCAGCAGACTCTCGTCTACCTCCTCCGGAAGACCCACACGCACCATCGACTCACCTCACGTTTCTTTTCGATGCAACAGAAAGGCGCCGCGCCGCAAAGACGCGCGGCGCCGGACCTCAAGACTTACTCCGACTTCTGATGAAAGACGGCGCTGTTGATATCTGGCCAAAATTCTTTCACTACAAACGTTCCTCCATCGATCAGAACGCTCGTAAGCCAGCGTTGCCCTGTTTTTGTCCAGGTCCGATACTGACCCGGATAATACGCTGAGGAGATGCCAGCGGCAGCACCAGCGCCAACGATCTCTGAGGCGTTAAATGTCTCCCCGCCGCCATCCGTCCGAGTGATAAGTGTGCGCGTGAAGGAGTATGCGGTCCGCTTTAGAAGATTGCCATGACCGAGCGTGTAGTAGCGGTTGTCCTGGCGAAGCACTGCCGGAAGAATCCCCTCCACAAGAATGTTTTCGTCCGTACTGTCGGCGAAAGTGTGCCAGTAATAACGGCCAAATCCGGCCGCGCCCTGGTGAAACTCCGGATACGCTTTTGTAGCTTGGCTGATGCCTGCCTGGACGCCGACAAAGATGAACGCTGAGTAATCAAAGCTATCCAGAAATGCCGTCTTAAACTTCTCCTTCGGGCTCTCAGGAGGAAGCTTGGTATCGGCACTCACGGCGCGGAAATTTGGAACAATTCCCAGGATGCGCTTGGTTTGCTTCGGTCCGGTTTGATTCGGCCCTGTGCCTTGGCTTCCCTGTACACCTGCGGACGATGAACTTTGCGGGTCCGTTCCGCTCCCCTGGACTGCCTCGGGCGCGTCGGGCAGCGCCTCCGTCCCTGAAACGCTAGAGTGCACCTCTGGCGCCGCGTTTAGCGCCAGATCCTTTTGCGCTGTCTGCGCTTTCGCTATGGTCGTCACGAAAACTGACAAGCAGCCTGCGAGAGTAGCCATTCTCCACATCCAGTGCTTGGATCCCATATGCAGTCTTGGATTCTCATGGAAGCTAAGCGGCTGCAAAAAGCTATTCGGGCACCGCGAAGAAATCTTTCTGAGACTTTTCGTCCCGCGTTTCAGCTCTGCAACTTTCGGATGCTGTAGTTCGTCCGCTGTGCGGCTAGACCATTTTCAGGGTTACTTCGGCTCGCGCGGAGACCACCCGATATGGCCGTTCCCCCACCCCACCAAGCATGCTTGCTGGGACCCGATTCGAAGAACAATCACGTTCACCTCTGGTCTACCATTACCCTTAAATGGTCTATCCAAGCGCACGCTGAAGCGAGGCCAATCCGTCATGGATGGTCTCGGGGGAGGTCGCGTAACCAAAGCGCACATGCCCCTCACCCTGGTTCCCAAAGACCACGCCAGGAATCGTCGCGACATGGGCCCGCTCCAGCAACATGGCAGCAGCTTTCCGGCTGTCCTTGCTGAGCTTTCGCACATCGGGAAAAGCGTAAAAGGCGCCTGCTGGCAGCGCGCACTCTAGCCCCAGAGCATTCAATCCGTTCACTAGTAAGTCGCGACGCTCGCGGTACTCCAGCCGCCGTGCTTTCAGCCATTCCTCGGGCGTTTCAAGCGCGCGAAGCGCAGCCCATTGCAGCATGGTTGGCACGCCATTGGTGGAATACAACACTAACTTCTTCAGCCCTGTCATGAAGGGTTCACCCGCGACGGCGTAGCCCACGCGCCAGCCCGTCATGGCATAGCTCTTCGAAAACGTATAGGCCGAGATGGTCCTTTCCGCCATTCCGGGCAGAGCGGCAATCGAAACATGCTCACCGTCATAGACCAGATCTTCATATGCCTCATCGGCAACAACAACCAGATCGTGCCTGATCGCGAACGCTGCAACCTCTTCCGCCTCCGCTCGCGAGAACACGGTTCCACTCGGGTTCTGCGGCGTATTGTAGTAGATCATCCGCGTGCATGCGGTAGTGAGCTGCTCCAGAGTGGCCGTAATTCCGTTCCGCCGCGCAGCAGCAGTCGATACAAACAATGGCCGCGCCTGTGCGCCAGTGATCATGTCGCGAATCGGCGTCCAATACGGCGAAAACAGCAGAACATCATCGCCGGCATCGAGCACGGATTGGAACGCAACGTAAAGCGCTTGCGCTCCACCGACGGTCACGATTACATCGTCAGCACTGACGTGCAAACCGTTCTTACGGCGTAGCTTCTCGGCAAGCGCCTCGCGCAACGGCTCAATGCCGGACGAGGGCGCATATTTAGTCTTATTATCCGCGGTAGCTTCGGCCAAGGACTGCTTTACGGCATCCGGAGTATCGAAGCATGGTTCGCCTCCGTGGAAGGCGAAGACCTTCTGCCCAGAGGCCCGCAGCTCCATGATCTTGTTACGAATCTGCACAATATCAGAAAATCCAACTTCATCCAGCCGCTTGGCCAGACGCATCCCGCTCCGCTTTGTTAGTACTGCCATCTTACCCTCGGTTTTCGAGCGAACGTATATTTGCGAAACGTACCAGAGTACGGCCTCGCAACGTTAGCTGTCACTCCTTCACTGGAGGGAAGCAGATGCGGTGGCCCAGTGCTATTCTGCGCTGATGCGTCGCTACTTCGTCTGGTATGGGCTCGCGGTTCTCTGGGTAGTGATCGCGGTTATAGGATGGATCCGGCACCACTCGGCGCAGGCTGCTCTCCCGGCCCTTTTCGCCTGCTGCTTCTTTGCCGTTGGCCTGTACATCCGGCGCCGCGACAAGTCGCACCTGCGCCGATGACGTCCAGCTAAACAGCAAGCAATCCGGAATACACCGCCATCCCCGCTACAGCATCTACGTCCATTGCTGCCAGCGCGTTGATCTCGCTCTGCTCGCGAATACCACCTGCCACGATCAGCTGACGTTGCGTTACCGCGCGCAGCTGGGCTGCGATCTCCAGCGGAAAACCCTGCATCGTGCCCTCGCGGTCAATGTGCGTGTATAGAAACGCTGCGCAATGCGATTCCAGCTCACCGATAGCCTCTTCCGGCGAGAGCTCGACCTGCTCCTTCCATCCCTTCACTGCAACTCGGCCTGCACGCGCATCCACGCTGAAGACCAGTTGCTCGCGCCCAAGCTTCTCCGCAAGCTCCTGAGCGAACCCAGTGCGCACCAATTTATTTTCAGACACGGACACGTAATCGCTCGGCTGTTGCTCCGTAAAGAGAGCAGAGCCGATGATCACGCGCCTAGCTCCCGCCGCGAGCAGCTCTCGGCCGCGCGCAATGGAGTAGACCCCGCCCCCTATCTGGCACGGAAGCCTCTGCGAGATCTGCTCGATCAGCGCACGGTTGTCGCCCTGGCGCATCGCTGCATCAAGATCGATCAGCTGCACCATCGGGTAACCCGCGAACCGCTCGATCCAATGGTCGAAGTCATCAAAGGCGAGCTTCAGCTCTGCCCCGCGGACCAACTGCACAATCCGGCCGCCCATCAGGTCGATCGAGGGAATCAGCATGGCAGCCGCACCGGAATCTGCTGCTCTGCCAACGCCTGCTTGAGCTCACGGACATTGGCGATGCCGAAATGAAAGATGCTGGCGGCCAGCGCCGCATCCGCTTTTCCTGATCGAAAGACCTCGGCAAAGTGATCCGCATTGCCAGCTCCGCCTGACGCGATCACCGGAATTCTGACCGACTCGCTCACACGCGCGGTCAGCGCGCAGTCAAAGCCGGCCCGGGTGCCGTCGGCATCCATGGAGGTAAGCAGGATCTCGCCAGCGCCGCGATCTTCTGCCTCGCGCGCCCACTCAAGCACGCGCCGCCCCGTTAGCACGCGTCCTCCACCGACAAGTACCTCGGCTTGCGAGACATCGGCGTTGCCACCCACTCGGCGCGCGTCGATGGCGACGACCACAGCCTGCGCACCGAAGCTCCTGCCTACCTCGTCGATGAGCGCCGGCGTGCTGATGGCAGCTGAATTCACACTAATCTTATCCGCGCCTGCATCGAAGACCGCCGCAGCATCCGCTGCCGAGCGGACACCGCCACCGACCGTAAAGGGCACGAACAGCTCGCGCGCCGTGCGCCGCACCGTGTCTACCAGGGTTTTGCGGCCCTCGTGCGTCGCGGTTATATCGAGCAGCACGATCTCATCCGCGCCGGCAACAGCGTGGCGTCGCGCAAGCTCTGCGGGGTCGCCCGCATCAAGCAGGTCTACGAAACGAACTCCCTTGACGACGCGGCCATCCTTTACATCCAGGCAGGCGATGATGCGTTTTGTCAGCATCCATTCACGCTTCCGCCGTTCACATTCTGTATAAAGTTCCGCAGCACCCGCAATCCTGTATCTCCGGATTTCTCTGGGTGGAACTGCACTCCGCAAACATGCCCGCTCTCGACGGCGCCTGAGAATGGTCCCGCATATTCCGTAATCGCGACTGTTTTATTGATCTTCGGCGCGCGATAGGCATGCGTGTAGTAGACGAAGGCACCCTCTGCGATGCCGTCCATCAGACGCGATCTATGACCTGCCGGAGTGCACAGCTGTAACGAATTCCACCCAACGTGCGGCACTTTGACATTCCCCGCGAAGCGCTCGCATTGTCCGGGAAAGATGCCCAGACCCGGAACATTCTTCGCCTCGGTGCTGCCCTCAAAAAGCCATTGCAACCCAACGCAAATGCCCAAGAACGGCACCCCGCGCGCGATGCTCTCTCGCACTGCTGCGGTCAGCCCTGTATCAGCCAGTAACTGAGTCGCGGCAAAGTGCCCCACACCCGGCAGAACTACCTTATCGGCCCGTCGTACAACATCGGGATCAGCCGTGATCTGTGCGTCCTCACTCACCGTGGCGAGCGCCTTCATCACGGAGGTAAGATTGCCAGCCTTGTAGTCGATGACAGCGATCACAGCAGGCCCTTGGTGCTCGGCAACATATCGCCCAGCTGCTTGTCACGTGAACACGCCACGCGGAGAGCGCGCGCAAAGGCTTTGAAGAGCGCTTCAATTTTGTGGTGGTTAGAGCGGCCATACATAGTCTTGACGTGCACATTGGCCCGCGCCCCACGCGCGAAGCCTTCGAAGAAGTCTTCGACCAGCTCAGTCTGCAAATCCCCAACATGCTGCACAGTGACCTCCGTGCTCACTACCGATGCGACGCGTCCGCTCAGGTCCACTGCAGCAATGCCGAGCGTCTCGTCCATAGGCATCAGGAAGTAGCCGGCGCGCAAGATGCCACGCTTGTCGCCCAGCGCCGTGTCGAAAGCCTCGCCCAGCGCGATGCCTACGTCCTCCACGGTATGGTGCTGGTCGACATCCAAATCGCCATCGCAGGTGAGCTCGAGATCAAAGGCGCCGTGCCGCGTAAACAGCTCCAGCATGTGGTCGAAGAAGCGGATACCGGTATGCACCTGGTATCGCCCACTACCTTCGATCGTCAGCTTAAGCAGGATCTTCGTTTCGTTTGTCTTGCGATCGATGGCCGCCGTTCTGATCGCGTGCTGCTGCTCGGCTTCGCTCATGCTCGCTCCCAACCAATTTCTTTTAGGGACGTCCGCATCGCCTCTACGCACTGCAGCATCTGCGCCCGAATTCCTACCGTGATGCGTACGCAGCCCTCACACCCCGGATCGTTCGAACGATCGCGTGTCAGCACGCCGCGCGCAACCATCGCCTCTACGAAGGCCTTGTGCTTGGGACCGATGGCAGTCAGGACGAAGTTCGCCGCGCTCGGCCAGTGCGGGACGCCTACCGCGGAGAGCTGATCAACGAACTCCGCACGCGCCATACACACCTCTGTCACATACCAATGCAGATATGCTTCGTCGCTCAGCGCGGCGGGCAAACACGCGAGCGCGAGGTGACTCACACTGTATGGCGAAATGACGCGGCGCAGCCAGCGCATCGCCTCTTCTCCTGCAACCAGCGCGCCCAGCCGCAGCCCTGCTAAGCCGTAGGCCTTTGAAAATGTCCGCGCCACCACTAGATTTGGCAACTTGCCGATCAAATCCATCACGGTCTCGCCGTGAAAGTGGAAGTAAGCCTCATCAGACAGCACGATCGCCTGTGGCGCTCGCTCCGCAAGCGTGATGATCTGCTCCCGCGACGCAACACTGCCGGTCGGGCTATTCGGATTTGCAACCGCGATCAGCTTCGTCTCCGGGCGGATCGCAGCTAGCAATCGCTGGTACGGAAAGCTGAAATCAGCGCCAGCCGCCACCGCATCCACACGCGCCTCGGTTGCCGACGCATACACCTCATACATGGTGTACGTCGGAACAGGCAGCAGCATGGCATCGCCACGATCCAGAAAGGCGCTGCACAGCACGTGAATGGCTTCATCAACGCCGTTGGTAAGCAGCACCTGGCCGGATCCCACGCCGAAATGAGCCGCCACCATCCTCTCCACACGCTCGCGTTCGGGATACCGCGTCAGCTCCGCCGCCGTGATCCCCCGCAGCACCTCGATCACCTTCGGCGAGCACGCCAGCGTGTTTTCGTTGAAGTCCAGCCGCATCCCATCGCGACCATCCAGCGGCGGATGGTACTCTTTCATCTTCGCCACAGCGGCGCGCGGCTTTGGAGCGGTCACCACGTTAGACATTTACGCCTCGCACCCGGATGGCCTCTGCATGCCCACTCAGCCCCTCGGCTTCCGCAAGCGCGACTGCGTGATGACCCAGACGGGCAAGGCCATCAGCCGAGTACTCCTGCACCGTGATCAGCTTCACGTAGTCCAGCACGCTCAGGCCTCCCCGGACACGGGCGATACCGCCGGTAGGCAGCGTGTGGTTCGGTCCGGAGATGTAGTCGCCCAGCGGCTGAGCAGACCAGTGGCCCACAAAAACTGAGCCGGCGCTCTTTACCCAAGTCAGGTCTGCCTCGCTGTCCACCGTCAGGTGCTCTGGCACCAGGCGATTCGTGATCTGGTGCGTTTCTGTAACTGATCCGGCGACGAACACATATCCATTCTCCGCCAGCGCTTCTTTTGCAACAGGGTTGGTCTTCGCCTGACGGTTGGTCTCGGCGGCCACGCGCTTCGCCAGCTTCTTGTTTGATGTGACAAAGATCGCCAGCGCTTCGGGGTCATGCTCCGCTTGCGCTACCAGATCTGCCGCGATTGCAGTGGGGTTTCCCTGCTCGCTAGTGACTACAATCTCCGTCGGACCGGCCAGCATATCGATGCCGCAGTCGAAAGCCACCAATTTCTTCGCCGCCGTGACATAAAGATTGCCCGGCCCAACGATCTTGTCGACGCACGGAATGCTCGCCGTGCCATAGGCCAGCGCCGCCACGGCTTGTGCACCGCCGATCTGAAAGAAGTGCTCAATCCGCAGCAGGTGCGCGGCGGCTAGTGTCTCGCGCGCAGGTTTTGGCGACACCACCACAATTTTCTTCACCCCGGCCACATGCGCAGGAATCACCGTCATCAACAGTGTTGACGGCAGTGGATGACGCCCGCTCGGCACATAACAGCCCACCGCATCGAGCGGCCGTACGCGCTGCCCAGTCGTCACGCCCGGCGTCAACTCGCAGCTCCATTCCTGCGGCATCTGCCGGTAGGCAAAATCGGCGATGTTGGCTGCGGCTATCTCCATCGCTTCGCGAAGGACGGCAGGCGTCTCCTCCCATGCCTGCCGCATCGCCTCTCGCGAGATATGTACCTGTAACTGTTGCGATACGCCATCGAACTTCTCGCGATACCGAAGAAGCGCCTTATCGCCGTTCTTTTGCACATCGCGAACGATGCGCTCGACGGCCGGCATTACGCGTTGCAGGCTGGAAGTGCCGCGCTCTTCCAGCTCATGCAGCAACAGCTCCAGCCTCTTCGCCCCGCGACTACCTCTTCCGTCTATCAGCTTCATGCGCTCCGTCCTTGCCTACAGGACTACCTTATTCAGCGGATATTCCACAATACCGGTCGCGTGCGCCGCCTTCAGCTTGGGCAGCACATCCCGCACCACGCCTTCTTCCAGAATCGTATTCACCGCCACCCACTCGGGATCGCGCAAGGATGAGACGGTCGGCGAATTGAGCGCGGGCAGCACCTGCAATACTTTTTCCAGATTCGCCTTCCGCACGTTGAGCATCAGCCCTACCTGCCCCAGGGCGGCAATCGCGCCCTTCAGCATCAGCGCAAGGTTCCCAATCTTCTCCCGCTTCCAGCTATCGCCCATCGCATGACTATTCGCGATCAAATGAGTCTCGCTCTCCATCACGGTATCAATAATGCGTAGGCGGTTCGCGCGCAAGGAACTACCCGTCTCCGTGATCTCGACGACGGCATCAGCAAGCGTCGGTGGCTTCACCTCGGTCGCGCCCCAGCTGAACTCGACATTGACGGGTACCTGCCTCTGCGCGAAGTAGCGCTTGGTGACCTCGACCAGCTCTGTCGCAATCGTCCTTCCCGCGAGATCCTCTGCACGGGTAAACGGAGACTCGTCCGGAACGGCCAGCACCCAGCGCACTTTGGTACGGCTCTGTTTGGCATACGTCAGGCTGGTTACACTCTCGACGTGCAGCCCGCTCTCCACCACCCAGTCGATGCCCGTCAGACCCGCATCTAAAACGCCCTTCTCCACATAGCGCGCCATTTCCTGCGCGCGAATCAGCATGCACTCGATCTCGGCGTCGTCGATGGTCGGGAAATAGGACCGGCCATTCGCGTAAATGCGCCAGCCGGCGCGTTCAAACAGCGCGATGGTGGCGTCCTGCAGGCTGCCCTTTGGGATCCCCAGCTTGAGCTTTCTACTCTCGGCTGCGCTCACGAGCGAACCTCCGCTGCCACCGGCTCCGGTCTTTCAAGAGCAATGGGCCGTGTGAAGCAGCTGACCGTGCCCTCGTGGCAGACCAGGCCATCGCCCTCCACCTGCACGCGAAAGAGCAGCGTGTCCTGATCGCAGTCGGTTGAGGCATCGACCACGCGCAGACGATTGCCGCTCGTCTCACCCTTGGTCCACAGCTTGCCGCGCGTGCGGCTCCAGAACGTCACATACCCAGTCTCGCGCGTCTTGCAGTAGCTTTCTTCATTTAGAAAACCAACCATCAGCACGTCTTTGGTCGTCGCATCCTGCACAATAGCCGGCACCAAGCCGTCCATCTTTGCGAAATGTATCTCTACCCGATCCTCTGTCATCATTCGTCTCTCAGTTGCTCGCTAAAGCGCCCAGCCCACAATACAAAAGCCCGCCAGTGCTCGGGGCGCCGGCGGGCTCATTCTTCGATCTCGTTTCGCTACTGATGAAAGCCGAGGAAGTCCGCCCACGCGTGCACCGCGCAATGGTGGTGCTGGCGATGATGGTTGTAGACTCGCATAACGGCTTTCTCGAGTGTATCTGATGCTCCATTCTTCTGTGAGTTGCTTGCGGTGAAATCCTGGTGGGCGAGGCGGGGATCGAACCCACAACCCTCAGCTTAGAAGGCTGATGCTCTATCCAATTGAGCTACTCGCCCGGTTTTCATATTGTAAACGTCAGGCTGAGATCCGCGGCGTGCCATCGGAGGTCACGGTGCCCCGCACCTGACGCCACAGCGCATGGAGGGCAACCGCCCACGCCGTCTTGGCTGTCTTGAGGTCGACGCCCAGGCCATAGATATACGCAGTCATCGCAAATCCGTCGACGCTGTGCACGTTCGCCACGCGAACCACGTACTCAGCTCGAGCATGATTGATCGGCACCTGTGTCGTCGAATAGACCAGCGCCTTGGCCCATGCCTCGTGAAGCGCGAATTGCTGGAAAGCATTTCCGTCTGCGAGCAAGATGTCGATGTAAGACGCAAACCCCGCTGGACCTTCCTCGACACTTGGCAGGTCCAGCGATTCAGCTTCAGCTGCGGCTTCCTCAGCCGTTAGCTCCCAAGCATCACACTTCGCCGTCCACACGCCGCTCTCTGGTTGGTTCAACGAAAGCAGCGCCGAACACAACTCCGGAACTTCCTGGCACTCGGAGATCTCCTGCACTCGCTCGGGCTCGTGTCGCACATCGATGAAGCATAACGACCCATCCTCGCTCGCCCACGGCACCACCAGCACGGGATCGTCCCCGGCCGCCTCCACGCTCCAGTCGGCTTCCACGGTTAGCATCCTGTCGTTTCCAGGAGAAAGCCCAGCAGCACCTTTTCCGCCCAGTACCCGTCGTAGTCATGCGCGCCGGCGACAAAGGCGCAATGCCCGCCATGCTGCGTCTCGATTAGCGTGCAGCTCTTGTTCCTGAGCAGCGCATCGCGTGTCGCGGGAAGCATGCGCACGAATGGATCGTCCAGCGCATGCACCACTAGTGTCGGCACAGCGATGTCGTCTGCTACGCGCGAGGCAGCGGCACGATAGTAATAATCATCCGCTCCCGCGAAGCCCGAATAGAATGCTGTCACGCGATCGTCAAATTCCCGCAGCGAACGGATGCCACGGGCTCTTTCGATTGCGTAGATCTGAGGAAATAACGCCACCTTCCGCGCGTATCGCCTTAAAAGTCCGCGCAGGAACTTCCATTCGTAGACGCGATTCCACGGCTCATGCAGCGCATCTGCCGAAGCGGCGAGGTCCATTGCCGGCGAGACTCCAACCACCGCTTTCAGATAAGCCGGAGCAGCTGCCCCGCACTCGCCCGCGTACTTCAACACCAGGTTGCCACCCATCGAGTACCCAACCAGCGCCCATTCTCGCAACCCCTGTTCTGCGGTTAAAGACGCAAGCACCGCGTCCACATCGCCGGAGAGCCCGGAGTGGTAGAGCGTGGGCGAAAGCTGCTCCGTACCCCCACAGTTGCGCATATTCATCCGCACCACGTTGCATCCCGCAGCCCACATGCGGGAGGCGTTCCCCAGCATGTACTGCGAGTGCGATGAGCCTCCCAGCCCATGCAGCAGCAGCACGGTTAGCCGCTCACGGCGCGCCTCGGGGGGCTGCCAATTGCATTGGCACAAGATGCGGCTCGCTGGCCGATCAGCCATGGCCGCTTCCACTTCGATGATCCGGTCTTCAGCCTCAGGGAGTGCATATGTGCGCGGCAGGTAATTCCCGGCGAGTGTCTGCAGGTGCCCGTTGGCCAACCAACGCCGTGGCGCAAAGTCACTGAGCCACGCTGCCGACAATTTCTGTCCGATGGCAGCGGTCATGCCTCGCGCACTTTCGTTAGCACTTTGCGCGCACGTAGCGGTCCATCTGGAGCATCTTCGTGCTTGAAATATGCGAACACATCGCCACTCGCCGCATCTGCCAATAGCTGGTCGCGAACCTTCTTCAATTCAGCCGCGGTATAGCTACTCTTGCGTAGTCGATAGCAGGTGTAGGGCGCCGTCCTGCGTCGGGGCGTTTGGAGTTCGTCGCTCTCCGCTACACAAAGGGCGGCGACGTGTTCCTTCAGTACCGCGTAGGTCTCCTCGCAAAACCACGAGGCATCTCTGAACTCGAAAGCCAAACGCAACCGGCTCGTCCTTGCGCTCTCCAGGAATTCGTGAAGTCGCGGCAGGTCCGCTTTAAAGTTCGGCGGCAGCTGGCACAGCACAACGCCCAGCCGCCCGGCCGCTTCCACGGATAACAGCGCGGCCTGTAATAAGGCAATCGCGTCACCACAGTTCTTCAATCGTCGCAGGTGCGTGATGGTCTGGGGTGCTTTGAATGAAAACCGAAAACCTTCTGGCGTCTCTGCCATCCAACCCTCAACCATCGCCGGTTTAGGCAGCTGACGAAACGTGTAGTTGACCTCCACCGAGTTCAGCTGCGAGCTGTAGTAGCTCAACATCTTCTTCGCAGGAGTCTTTGGCGGATAAAAGCCTGGTTTCCAGCTAGGGTAAGCCCAGCCGGAAGTACCCAGGTACACGCAGTCCTGAGTACTCCCACCTCTCGGCAATGCAGATTTAGCATCAGGATTCTTTAGAGGATCGGGCGGAGGAGGCATGATGCCATTGGGTTGCAGAACTTTGGGGCGGTTAGTGGGGTTCGAACCCACGACATCCGGTGCCACAGACCGGCGTTCTGCCACTGAACTATAACCGCCGTGTACTTCCCAGATTGTAGCATCCGTTTCCGGCCCAATCTCTAGCCCGGTGCGGGCGTGTCGGCCTGCTCTGCATTGCCCCTTTCTGCATCCAAGTCGGCGTGCCAATGCCGCCACGACAGATCAGACCGATCGGAGCCGCCCCCCAGAGCGTGCCCGTTGTCGTATCCCGCAGCAAACAGGTGAGCCGGGTGTTCACCGATGAGAACCTCGATCGGCTAAGCCATCTGCTTGACGATCAGTTCCGCTTTCCGGGCACTTCGTTTCGCTTTGGACTGGACGGCATCGTCGGCCTCATTCCCGGCTTCGGCGACATTGCCGGCGGCGTTGCCTCCTGCATTCTTATCTTCGCCGCCTGGGTCCGAGGCGTGCCGTATGTCACTCTCGTCCGCATGCTCGTCAACGTCGGGTTGGAGGTCATTCTCGGCACGGTGCCGTTCTTTGGTGATCTCTTTGACATTGCCTGGAAGGCCAACCGCCGCAATTACGCCCTGCTCACGCTCCATGCCCACCAACCGCGTAGCAATACGGGCAAAGACTGGCTTTTTCTGCTTTCGCTTGCCCTCCTCGGTTTTGCTATTTTCATGGTGCCCGTAATGCTCCTGATCTGGGTGGCCAGCCTGCTCGCGCACTCCCATCCCTTCTAAGTACGGCTCATTTGCCCGCATTGCCAACTGGTACAATTTCGAGAGTCGGGGCGTAGCGCAGCCTGGTAGCGCATCTGCTTTGGGAGCAGAGGGCCGGGGGTTCGAATCCCTCCGCCCCGACCATGTGTGGAGTGCCTTATGCGCCGCTTCGGAGTCGTCGATCTGCTCACCCGCTACGAGCTACCGAAGTACGTGGAATTTGTTCGGGCGAATGCATCTACAACTCAGGAAAGCACAGAGACACGCCAAGGCTGCGGGACTATCCTTCCCGCAGGTAGACCCAACCCGTAATGCACTTACACGGAGTGGATAGACGGATGAATGGCTCGGCACAGGGCTGAGCTCTTGCCGTAGGTGATTCTAGCGAGAGCTCGCCAGCAGCCGCGAAGAGCAATGGATGGCTACACCCGATCACGCTTTCAAAGTGATCTCGCCTAGCTTTGGCGAGGCGATTCAAGAGGATCAGAGGGCTATGTGGATTGATGCGCCCGTGGAAATGAATGGATAACTACGCTCCGAAATACAGCGCCGAGCGCGCAGGAACTGAGCGGCCTCAAAGCAGAATTCGTGATTACCAAAGGTAATGATCTTTAGACAATGCGGTACCCCCTAGCCAGAAGTGAAATCATCGGCCGAGTTTTAGGCTGCCATGTCATTTCGCCAGAGTAAGATCTGCGAGATTCATGCATACAGCTATGAAAACAATATCGTTTTTAGTCTCGTATGCAATAACTTCTTGACTTTATAAATGCTGGTGCTTATTTTGATCTATCCCTTGAAACCGCACAACGCAAATATGATTCGGGGAGGGCGGTACGAGCAAAAGCAAGGGAGTGAAGCGCAGACTATCGCAGCGGGCCGGAGATGTTGAAGACGGTGATCGTACAAAACAGCTTGAGCTCGTAAGCGGGAGGACGGATGCGCACTGGCTGCGGGAATAGTACGCAGTGAGCCAGGGCCGGTGGTGCGGGCTGGTGTGGATTGCCGTAAGCAGCTTCGTTACCGATCGCGACGGCCGGATCGGATCGCCACATCGCACGATTTGGCACCTATGCTTCAGATCTGTCGCATGTTCATGCGGTTAACGCAGCAGTATCCAGTTCGGCACTTAGTTCAGCTTTAAGATCTATGCTCCCAAACAATGATCTCAAGGTGGCCTATGAAATCATCCAGATTTCTCTTCTTGTTGATGACTTTCTTTGCAGCGTTAGCCTCCCAGGCGCAGGTCGCTATAACTGGCACCATTACCGGAAGCATCACCGATCAGACTGGAGCATTCATCCCAGGCGCTACGGTCAGCATTGAAAGCCCAGCGATGATGCAACCTAAATCGATGGTATCTGGTTCTGGTGGCGTCTTCACCTTTGGTGAACTTCCTCCAGGAAGCTACTCCGTCAAAGTGGATGCAAGTGGTTTTAAGACCTATGATCGGTCCAACGTCGTTCTTACCGCAGGATTTACTGCTAACCTGAATATCCCGATGGTGGTCGGGGATAAGGGGCAAGTCGTCCAGGTCACCGCAGCGTCCCCACTGATCGACGTGAAGAGCACGCAGTCGGGAACGACATTCGATCTGGCGATGCTCCAGAATATCCCAACAGGTCGCGATCCGTGGTCGACCATCTCTCTGGCCCCCGGCGTTACCACAGACCAGTTTGATGTAGGTGGCTCGAAGAGCTACTACCAGTCGACCATGAGCGTCCATGGTAGTAAGCCTGGCCAGATGGCATACAGCCTCAACGGATTGAAGCTGAGCTGGCCGGGCGGAAATGGCGGATCGACAGCGTTTTATACAGACTCGGACTCTCTTCAGGAATTGCAGATCATAACCGATTCTGCCCCGGCTGAGGTTAGTGTGGGCGGCGTCTACATCAACATGGTGCCAAAGTCCGGCTCGAATCAGTTGCACGGTTCCGCGAATGCCTACTACGACACGAACGCCTTCCAAAGCGCGATCAGTGAACCCCTCTTCAACGGGGCTCCTGTCAACGCGGGTAACGGACCTATCGTAATGCTTCGCGATCTTACTGCGAGCGCTGGTGGCCCGATCATCAGGGATCGTTGGTGGATCTATGGCGGCTGGCGTTATCTCACAACCAGCGAGAAGCTGCTGAGCATCCCGCGCGCTGACGGCTCCATTCCGATCAGTGTGAATCACCAGACCAACACGACACTCGAGAACGACTTCAACATCAGCCCTAAGAACCATTTCGGTTTCACCTGGTGGTATAACGAGCAGAATCAATACTTCCGCCGCAACACGGGTTCCACCGGTATTCAATTCACCGCCGACGCGGCCTCGCAGCGGCAGATCGAGCCGGCATACGTGCTGCAGGGCGATCTTACCTCTGCGATTACTTCTCACCTGTTGCTGGATACCCGCGGAGGATACATGCACCTTGTTTTCCCGCTGCGCTATCAGCCGTCGGTGGGGCCAACCGACATCGCGGTTGAGGATGTAAGTCTATCTACCCTGACGGGTGCAGCGACCAGCAACCTGGTGGAGCCCGCGATGCAGTGGCGCATCAATCAATCGGTGCAGTACTCGCATAGCGGCTGGCTTGGTTCGCATGACTTTAAAGCCGGCTGGGACTACGCCTATAACTTCAGCGGTATGTACGCGAACGTAAATCAAAACATTATCGCACTCTACAACAACAATGTACCGTACGAGGTCTATCAATACGACGGGCCAACTCGCGAACGCAGCATATTTTACGAAGGATCCGTTTTTGGGCAGGATGCATGGACCATCACACATCGCATTACTTTGAACCTCGGGCTGCGATTTGATCACTATCATGCTTTCAATCCAACACAGACCAACCCCACGCCATCTGTCTTCGCGTCTTATTTTCCAAACCGCACGGTCGCGCATCAGAATGTTGCTCTATGGAAAGACGTCTCCCCACGTGTGGGCGTCTCTTGGGATATCCGCGGGACCGGCGAGAGCGTTCTCCGCGCCAGCTTCGGAAGGTATGACTTTACGCAGGGTACTAGCCTTGGAGAAGCCGTCAACCCAAATATCCTTGGTGGCTATATTTATAACTGGAAAGACAATAACAAAAATGGTTATCCTGACCGAAATGAGTGGCTGACGAATGTAGCGGGTGCACCTGCTACTCCCGTTGGGACACTCGGCGGCGTGGCGAGCACAATTGATCCACACCTGTCCCGGCCGTATTCGTACCAGGTGGTCGTTGGATATGAGCAGCAGGTCTTTGGAGATGTTCGGGTAGGCGCAACGTACTTCTACCGAACCAATAAAGACCAGATTGCACGCTACAACACTGCAATCCCCAGTGGCTCGTATACTCCGGTTACAACATACAGCGCGACAGCAAATCCCATTCTTAACCCCTATACTGGAAAGCCTTTGACCTTATACAACCTGGCTCCAGCATACGTTGGTAAATTCAGATATCTAACAACTAATATTGCTGCCACCAACAACAACAGCTACAACGCTGTCGAATTGAGTGCCTTGAAGAGGTTTAGTCATAGGTGGCAGCTCTTGACGGGATTGACCATTCAATCCAACACCGGCACTTATATCAGTGGAATAACCGACAACTTCACTGATCCCAATATAAATATCAACCGGACTAGCAGTAATTTAGACCAGGATGCAACTTACATCTTCAAAATCTCTGGTCAATATTTGGAGCCGCATACGAGGATCAACGCCGCTCTCAACTATCAGCACTACACTGGTTATCCTATCCGCCCAACAAATGTATACGCCGGCAGCACCTATGGACTGGACCAAGGTCCGGAAACAGTTGCGCTGGCGCCTTCGACGTTGAGTGAGCCAAATGTAGATAACGCAAGCATACGTCTTTCTCGCCCAGTCACAATTCTTGAGCAGTACACGCTGGAACCTACTCTTGATCTGTACAACTTAACCAATAGCAACTCCGTTACAAATAAAGTAGCAACTTATGGTTCAAGTTTTCTTAAGCCGGTGGATGTTATTAATCCTCGTATTGTAAAGTTGGGCCTGAAGTTTAGTTTCTAGTTCAGGAGTTAGCTGTGTTGTGCAAAAAGCGCATAGAATAGGATGCTGATGGCCGGCAGCGTCCTGTTCTTGTCGCCATCGTTGGCGCAACTTAATAGTATGCCTTGCCTCCTGTCGCAGCGTTCTCCATTGTCGCTATCACCCCCTCAACAGGACAGCGTCGAGTGACGATTGCATCTCGATATCTGCAGGTAGGCTCCGTTGCGCCCTGGTCAGAGGCGAACGCATGCGAGGTTGCAATCCAGGGTCGACGTACGCTATGGCCCCCACGCATTAGAATTGCTGCTTTAAGGAGAGTCCGCCACTGAAAGTCTGAAACAGATATTGGCATAAGCTACCTACCCCTGCAAGGATGGTCGCTGCTAAATGAACGCAAGATAGCGGATGCACGCGAGGCCCGTGGAGGAGACTATAGCGGATGCACCGGAGCGCTTTTAATGAAATGTCGATTTAGGGCTGCGTGATTATGCTGTGGGGATGTTGTAGGAATAAGGACGGAGTCCTAGCTGAATCCAAGAAGATGAAGTAGCTGAAATCAATTGTGCTAAATAGCTTAATGCAATACAGCAGTTCCGTCCTATATCAAAGGGCATGCTCAACGACAAAGTATTTAGGAGAAAGTGAATGCGCTTCCGTAGCAACACGCAGTGTAGCATCGAAGTTCCTCCGCAACCTGGATCGAAGACTTCAATCACTGTGAAAGCAGCTCGTGTTCTTAGCGGCTTCCTAAGTGCGGCACTCCTAGCGTCAGCATTTGCGGCACATGCTCAGCCGCCGCAGACTGGTACGATGCGTTTGCCCGGCGGTATCGAGCCGAGGCTCGATCCTAAGGAGCAGGTACCAGCTGAGACTCCCGTCATCACTCGTCACTCAATGACCTTGAATGGCAAAGTGCTGCAATACGCCGCAACGACCGGTCGCATGTCGATCAAGACGTCAACAGGCGTCACCGATGCCAAGATGTTCTACGTCGCTTATACGTTGGACAAAGCCGGGCCGAAGCGTCCTCTCACCTTCGCCTTCAACGGTGGCCCTGGGTCAGCAACCATCTGGCTCCACATGGGAGCCTTTGGTCCCAAACGTGTCAAGATGCAGCCCAATGGCTTTATGCCCGCACCTCCCTTTGAATTAGAAGACAATCCTGACAGCTGGCTCGATAAGACCGATCTCGTCTTTGTCGATGCCATCGGCACGGGATATAGCCGCGCACTGACGGCAGAGGCAGGTAAGAAGTACTGGGGCATGCTCGGCGATCTGGACGCCTTTGGAGAGTTTATCCGCCTCTATCTGCAGGAGAACTCCCGCTGGACTTCACCGATCTACCTCGCTGGCGAAAGCTATGGGACCTTTCGCGCTGCAGGCCTCTCTGGCTGGCTGGTCGATCATGGCGTCGCGGTGAACGGTGTCGTTCTGATCTCGACCATCATGAACTACGAGGCTAGTTCCTTTGCTGTCGGCAATGATCTGGGATATATCGCCTTCCTTCCGACCTATGCTCTTACTGCGGCGTACCACAATAAGCTCGCTCCTGAACTGAACAATAACCCCAGTGCGCTTCTGGCCGAAGTGCAGGCGTTTGCTAATAACGAGTATCCATCGATTCTGCAGAAGGGTGATTCACTGCCAGCGGCAGAGCGGCAGGCGGCCATTGCGAAGCTGGTCCGATTTACTGGCTTGAGCGCGAAGTACATCGACCAGAATAACCTTCGCGTCGATCTCGCTCACTTCGACTCAGAGTTGCTTCGCGATGATGACAAGATTATAGGCAGGCTTGATGGCCGCTTCACGGGGAACAACAAGTCTCTTACGCAGCAATCCCCCGACTACGATCCCAGCGAAGCCGCAATTCGACCACCTTACACCTCGACATTTGGCAACTATGTCAAGCAGGAGTTGGGCTACCAAACGGACCTCGTCTACTGGGTACTTGGCGGTGGCATCGGCCCCTGGGAGTTTCCTGTTACGGGAGCCGGTCGCAACGGCTTTCCCGACACGAGCGAGATGCTACGTCATGCCTTCGTGTTGAATCCGTACATGCATGTCTTCGTGGCCGAGGGTTATTACGACGCTGCGACCCCGCTGGGCGGCGTGGAATACACACTGAACCATATGGGATTGACAGAGCAGGCACACAAAAACATCCGGAGGGACTATTTCGCGGCCGGCCACATGGTCTACATCGACCGCAAGTCACTCGATCAACTCAAAAAGGATGTAGATAGATTGTTCCAGGAGACAGAGCCAAAGTAACTGCTTTGGTTGATTCTCCTAGAGGTCTTACACCACTTATTTTTCCAGAGATCAGCTTGTAGAGGTGTCAGTTTAACCATGAGCGCACAATCCACCTGCTTCACAATTAGATATTCATAGATACTCAGCAGATTGCTGAACAACCGACCAGCAGCAACTGTGTGGACCAAACTATGGAGGTCTTAATGAAATTTAGATTAGCCTACGTAACCTTCGCAGTAGCATTGGTAGGTCTGATGCTGGGCACGGCAGTTCATGCTGAGGCGCCTCCGCGTGGGAGCATCACCATAGACGGTATCGCAGATATCAAATACCCCTCTGCCCCGGTCTGGTCTCCAGACGGGAAGACGGTGGCTTTTTTATGGGACGCAGCCGGAAAGCAGAATCTATACATCGCAAAGCCGGGCGGCATACCTGTCGCACTAACAGATTTTCCGGTAAACCCGGATACATACCGGACCGATATCGGGCACTTTGAGTGGTCCTCCGCAGACGAAATTATGTTCAGTAAAGGTGGACAGATATGGAGCGTATTGATCACGACTCAACGTCCATCGAGGATCTCCGAGTTTGAGGGGTCGAGTGTCTTCACTCTTTCGCATGATAAGAAGCAGATCGCCTTCTTGCGTAAGGGACAGATCTGGGTGGCATCCCTGAAGTGGAAGACCGAGCGACAGCTTACTTATCTGCCGGAGGAGCTCACGATCACCGGGTTGTCTTTTTCGCCGGAAAATAACTATGTTGCATTCAACAGTTCTCGTAATGAAGATGTTGCAGATCCGCTGCCCTACAATGGCGACCGGGTGAGGGTGTTTCGAAGTTTGAGATGGGATACCCGTATCGGTATAGTCTCCACCTATCTGGGTGATCCTGTCTGGATTACATCTTCGGGAGAGTCTAGTGGTAGCGGTGAGAAGCAATGGGTCGTTGGGCCAGCTATCGTGTATCAGGAGTTTTCGCCAGACCGCAAGACACGCACCATCAAGATAGTCTCGGTTACAGGCGAGACTCGTACACTCTGGAAGGACTTTGATCCGGCGTATTGGACGCTCACCAGCAGCGCGCGGACCGTGGCTTCGCCCGATGGAAGGTGGATAGCGTTCCTGAGCGATCGTACGGGCTGGCCTCACCTCTATGCGATTCCATCGGATGCTACATCGGAGTCGCAGGCGAGGCAGTTGAGTGCAGGAAAGTTCGGGGATGAATATCCTTCCTGGTCCTCGGATAGTAAGCGGATTGCTTATGCTCATAGCGAAGACGGTGACCAGATGGAACGGTTCATCTCCGTCATAGATGTGGCTAGTGGGAAATCCGAGGCGATCGTTACGGCTCGCGGAGTCAACTCGGACCCCTCGTTCTCGAGCGATGGGTCGATGCTGGTCTATACGCGGGCAGCTGTCGAACACCCGCTTGAGGTCTACACGGTCGCAGCGCATCCAGGCGCTACTCCCAAGCGTATGACGAACTCGTTGCCAGAGAGTCTTCAACCAGCAGACCTGACCACGCCAGTTCCGGTCTATTATCCAAGTCGCGCGGACAAGAAGACGGTACCGGCGACGCTGATCGTGAACAAAAATCTTGATCGCAAACAAAAGCATCCCGCCATTATCTGGATACATGGATCTGGCGCCGACCAGAACTATCTTGGATGGCATCCGGGCGCATACCGGATGTACTACGCGATGAATCAGTATCTTGCGCAACAGGGCTATGTGATTCTCACGCCGGACTACCGCGGCAGTTCCGGATATAGTCGCGACTGGGCTGTGGGGGACTACATGGACCTTGGCGGTCGAGAGACGCAGGATGTAGCTGCAGGTGCGGACTACCTGAAGACGCTTGACTACGTTAATCCGGATCGTATTGGCGTGTGGGGGCTCAGTTATGGTGGCTTTATGACCTTGCAGGCGGTTACGACCACCCCAACGCTGTTCCGATGCGCGATTGACGTCGCGGGTGTCGGCGATTGGGCAACGTGGAACTCTGGCGCGTACACCACAGGCCGTATGGGGACGCCGGTGACCAACCCCGAAGGCTATGAAGCTTCGGCCCCGGTCAAGCATCTGGATAAGCTCGTGCGGCCCCTCATGATCCTTCAGGGGACAGACGATACGAACGTCCCCTTCTGGGAGACGCTTACCGTTATCGATCGTCTGGAAAAGCTTGGTAAGCCATTCGACATGGCTATTTATCCGGGAGCGATTCATTTTTTCCGTCGTGCCTATGTGCTGCGCGATGCGTGGAGGCGAAGCGAGGAATTCTTTAACAAATGCCTCATGACTCCAGGCAACACGGTGAAGTCTTCTGAGAGGAAGGACTTCACAATATATGGGGAGAGGCCTGCAGGCGCGGAGGTGCAGCAGGCTTCAGGCGACCATGGTCTCAATTATTAAGTCGAACAAACAGGAGAGTCCCAGTTGATAGCACCAACTTCGACCCGTAAAAGGCGCTCTTCAGAGACGTGCTCAAACATAGACATTTTCAACGTTGCTAGATCGAAGGAGACAAAGAATGACGACCCGGCAACCTGCCACACTGTATCCGGAATCTATTACGGGCTTGCATGTGCTTTCTGCTCGCCGTGGCATCTTCGCCGCCGCGCCCAATTTACGCTCAGTCAATCCCCGAAGCCGTTGGTCCCTTCGACACGCTGATTATTCGCAACGCCACCATCATTGATGGCACAGGAGGGCCGGCTAGAGGTCCGACCGACATTGTGATCCAAAAGAATGTCATTGAAAAAATGCTCCCCGGAGACCCTATAGGGCGAGCGCGATTAGGCACGGCAGATATTGAGGCCGGCAATGCTCACGTGATCGATGCGAAAGGGATGTACGTTATCCCCGGCCTTCGACATGCACATACACTTTACGACCAGCGTTCCGCTTGAGTATCAGTACAAGTTGCTCCTGACCGCGAATCCGCTTGACGATATCAAGGTCATTATGGCACCGGGGCCACACGGCAATCGGAGGATGGTCACGCCGTTCAAGTGAAGGCGGTAAAGTACACCATCCGCGACGGAGTGGTGATGGACTCGCAGGCTTTACTGCGGGACGTGAAAGAAATGGTAGCAAGAGCGAAAGCTGATCAGGGAAAGAACCAGAAGTACAGCGATGCAGAGAGGTAAGCGCAATCAACGAACCAGATTCTTTGCGACAAAGATAGCGTTGGCTGGTCGCTCCGCAAGCCGCCGCATGAAATAGGGATACCACTCGTGACCGAATGGAATGTAGACGCGCATGCGGTATCCTTCTTTCACCAAAGACTCCTGTAGGTCTCGCCGAATGCCGTAGAGCATCTGGAACTCGAAGCTGCTGCGTGAAATACCTTCGACTTCTACCATCTGTTTTGTTTGCCGGATGATCGCTTCATCATGCGTTGCCAGACCGTGATAGATGTCGGAGTGCAAAAGTTGCCTCGTGAGATGTACATAATTTCTGTCCACGTCGGCCTTGTCAGGAAATGCGGTCTCCGCAGGTTCCTGGTAGGCGCCCTTGCATAAACGAATGCGGAGGCCTTCACTGAGCAGCGTGTCGACGTCTTTCTCGCTGCGGCGCAGGTAGGACTGGATGACGATGCCAACGCGGCCGGGTGATTGCGCATTCTGATTGAGCCGGCGGACCATGTCAATGGTGGCTTGAGTATAGGAACTCCCTTCCATATCGACACGAACGAAGCTATCGACATCATGTGCGTGACTTACAAGATCGGCAACGATGCGCTCCGCAACTCCTCCTGACAAATCCATGCCCATCTGCGTGAGTTTTAGGGAGACGTTCGCGTTCAGCTTCAGCTGGCCAATTTTATCGAGCAATTCATGATAGGTCTTGGCTGAGCGCTGAGCATGAACCTCATCGGAGACGTTCTCCCCCAGAGAATCGAGCGTCGCCGAGATAGCTCGCTTATTAAGATCCTGCGCGGAGGAGACGACGTCCTGTATCTCTAGGCCAGGTACGAAACGCCGGGATAGTTTTTCCCAATAGAAGAACTCTCGGCAAGAGAGCGTAATTGCGTCGCTTCGGAGAGAGAAATGAAGGTAGAACGCAGAATACCCATGTACTCGTTGTATACGAAATAACATGCAAATATGAACGCGGGTGGGAGGGATAACTGGCTGATAATCACTGGCCGGCGATACGGCTATGGATTATGCGACGACCGCAGGATACGTCCTATCCCTGCAGGAGAACGACCCACATCGAACCACATTTCACAGGGTCGACCGGCCATCGACAATAGTCACGGGTACAGGCTCAGAACGCCTGTATCGCCTCAGATAGGGGAGCGGATGATGCGTCTTGTGTCGTAACCTTGTGGTATGCCTATGTGTAATAAACTGTATCTCGTCGTCGCGTTTTATTTCCTTTTATCGAACATCTTGGCTGGTCGCGCTCAAACAACGAAGGATGGCATCCTTTTGCCGGCTTCTACCGAGCAGCAGACAGAGACGGACGAATATACGCGGTATGAACTGCTCGATCCGGAAACGGCAAGCTTCAAGATCTATTACGAGGTCACGGCGACGACTGCAGGCGCCAAGTTTTTCTACAACCCCATTCGCAAGGGGAGTGTAGCAAGCAATGAGAGCGTATATGACGCGATGAGTGGCAAGTCGCTGCAATTCGAGGTGGTCAGCGGGACGGAGGCGCGGAAGGACGCGTTGATGCCGAAAGCGGATTTGAGTATGGATTACATCAAGGTGACGTTGGCGCGGCCGGTGCCGGAGAATGGGCAGGGCCGCATGGTGATCTTAAAGACTTATAAGGACCCGAAGAGCTACTACCTCGACGGAAAGATGATTGTGTTCAACCGTCCTCTGGGTATTAAGCGGAATAAGATAGTGTTGCCTCCGGGATATGAGATAGTCGGCTGCACAGTTCCATCACAGATTCTGACGGAGAAAGATGGGCGTGTGGCGATCAGTTTCATGCATGCCGGGACTGGCGAAGCTCCGCTGGTGCTGAAGGCGGTGAAAGATGCCCAGACCGGAACGGTGGCTCTACCGCACCCTATGACGCAGGAGCGGAGCTGGGAGGCTCCGTTCGTGGGTGAGACGGAACGCTCGCGATTATCAGAGAGGGCGCACCAGGACCGCGATATCGCGTATTTCCTGCAGCAGCCGGAGACGCATGCATTCAGCCTGTATCACGATTACACGGAGAGCCGGCCGGGCGTGAACAATTACGCGAATGTGGTCCGGGAGGGCAGTAAGGTGGCTGGTCCTTCGGCTTACATCCTGGACACGGGTGAGCAGCTGAAGACCGCAATCATGAGCGGTGCGGAGATGCGCGCGGCGAAGATCGATACTGGTGAGACAGTGGACGCCAAGGCGCAGGTGGTGGTGATTCCATTTACACCGGTAACAGCGGGACACACAGTAAGGTTGCGGATCTCGGAGACCTATACTGCTCCGACGAGCTACCACATGGAGGGGGACGATCTGGTGTTTGACCGCAGTCTAGGCCGGCCGCGAAACGCGGTGGTGCTGCCATCCGGCTGGTATTGCACGGCGAGTGCTGCTCCGGCAACCGTGGACCAGCTACGCGATGGAAGGGTACGGCTCGACTATTGGGATGATCAGCCGGATGCAGTGGATGTGCTGCTGAAGGCGCGGCGGCGAGTGAAAGAGCAATAAAGATACACCCTGATTGTTTGTCCGATATTTTCTTAATTAATTAGTGTTGTGGTCTTGGTGACCCTCTCTATTCGTGCTCTATATAGGATAAATCCGGCGGACAACGGAACAGCTTGCGGTTTAGCTTCCAAATCCCCAGCCTCCTCCTCCTGGGGTCTCGATACGAATGACATTACCAACTGCGGCATCGAAGCTGCATTTACCCGCCAATATCGTCACTTGCTCTCCAGCAATGAGGATAGAGCGGCCAAGTGCTCCGGAGGAGCCGCCAGCCAGGCCGTACGGTGCGAAAATTCTTCGATCCATCAGGAGCGTCACCGTAGCTGCATTCAGGAGCTCAATCTCGCGAATGATGCCATTTCCTCCCCGGAACTGGCCACTACCTCCAGAATGCGGCCGGTAGGAGTACGACCGGACGCGAAATGGATACGCATATTCCAGTGCCTCTACTGGCGTGTTGAGAGAGTTTGTCATGTGGGTGTGGATGCCTGAAATCCCATCTGCATTCGGCCTCGCGCCCATTCCACCCGCAATGGTCTCGTAGTAAGCGAATGGCCTTCCGGTGCGTGAATCCACACCTCCGATCGTGAGATTGTTCATAGTCCCAGAGCTCGCCGCGGGGATCCTGCTCGGAAGCGCTTCTGAGAGCGCCCGCAGAAGGACATCCACAATGCGTTGGGAGGTCTCAACATTTCCGCCAGCCACCGGCGCCGGCAACTCTGCATCGACGATGCTCCCTCGCTCGGTGATGACACGTACCGGCCGCATCAATCCCGCCGTTGCTGGAGCGTTCTCCGGAAGTAAGCACCGCATCACGTAATACACCGCCGAGTAGGTAATGGCGTACACCGCATTGATGCTGCTTGCGACCTGCTTGCTGGAGCCCGTGAAGTCGACCGTAACCGACCGCTCCTCTGCATTCAGCTTGATAGCGACCTGGATTCGGACGGGCACGTCATCGAAGCCGTCATTGTCAAGAAAATCCTCTGCGAAGACGCTCTCACTCTCGATCTGCCCAAGCTGAGCCCGCATCAACCGCTCGGAGTAGTCCATTAGATCCGCCGAAAGTTTTTGGATCGCCACTGTGCCGTACTTCTCTATCAACTCCTGAAGACGGACCTCGCCAACCCGGCACGCTCCGATCTGAGACAGAAGGTCCCCCTTTCTCTCCTCCGGAGTGCGAACGTTGTGCAGAATTATCCCCAACACACTATCGTTCATCCTGCCTTCTTCAAGGATGCGCACCGGCGGGATGCGCAGCCCTTCCTGATAGATCTCACGGCAGAGCCCCATAGATCCCGGGTACATTCCTCCTACATCCGCATGGTGCGCCCGCACCGCAATGTACAGCAATGGAATCTCAGGCTGTGCAGCCGCAAAGACGCCAAGCACCATGGTGATGTCCGGCAGATGCGTTCCCCCGGCGTACGGATCGTTGAGGATTGCAACATCTCCGGGCCGCAGCGTCATTGCTTCCATCACGGCTTTCACCGACATGGGCATCGATCCGAGGTGGACTGGCATGTGGTCCCCCATCGCAATTACCTGCCCCGTTCCGTCGAAGACCGCACAAGAGTAGTCTCGCCGCTCCTTGATGTTCGGGGAAAAAGAGGTACGTCTCAGCGCCGCACCCATCTCCTCAGCGACCGAGTGCGTGGCGCTCTTGAATACCGCCAGTTCGATCGGGTTGCTGCCGGCCATTTCTCTGGCGGTCTCAGCCGCTTCGTGGACATGCGCGGAAGTTAGCCCCACTTACTTCACCTCAACAATCAAGTTCCCATACATATCGACGGTCGCTCCGCAGCCCGGCGGAAGGACGGTCGTGGAGCTGTACTCTGTCACAAGCGCTGGTCCGGAGATACTGTCTCCCGAGACCAACAGGTTGCGGGCGTACACCGTGCTCTCCACCCACGCGCCCGAGAAGTAAATGGGGCGCGACTTCAACACAGCCTGTGCTCCATCGCTCGCGGTGGTCTCGCTCACTGGAAGGTGCACAGGCTCGTTCCCTACCACGAACCGCACGCGCACATTCACGACCTCGACCGCCGTGCCCCGATTTGCATATCCGTAACGCTTCTCGTGGGTGTCGTGAAAGTCGTCGAAGATTCCTGGTCCCTCAGCAATGTTCAATTCGTATCCCTGCCCCGCATAGCGGAGATCCGCAGAGCGAACGGCTCTGCCCTCGAGGCCTTCTTGGAGCAGGTCTCGTTTTCCGTGCTCCTCAAGCTCGAGAAAATAGTCACGCAACTCCTCGTTGGTCGACTGAGCCAGCATCACTGTCCGCGAGTAGTCCCTTACCGTATCCGCCATGAGAATGCCTAAGGCGGACAGGGCTCCCGGCATTCGCGGCACGAGAACCCGCGGGATGCGTAGCGACTTTGCCATGGCACAGGCGTGCAGCGGTCCCGCGCCGCCGAAGCTTACCAGGGTGAACTCACGGGGGTCGTATCCGCGCTCGATCGAGATCACCCGAACCGCCTTCTCCATTGCCGCCTCTGCCAGCATGAGAATGCCCGAAGCAAACTGCTCCACGGTCGTCAGGTTACCTTTCGCTTGGTCCATCAGCTTACACGTTCGATCGTCCTCCAGCCGTACGCTACCGCCGAGAAACAGCTCCGAATCCAGTCGTCCCAGTACCAGATTCGCATCCGTCACCGTCGGCTTGTGCCCTCGTCCGTAACAGATCGGTCCCGGTGACGAGCCCGCCGACTCCGGCCCAACATGCAAGATTCCACCCTGGTCAAAGCGTGCAAGCGAGCCCCCTCCCGCACCAACGGTATGAATGTCGAGCATCGGTACGCTCACCGGCATCTCGGAGACGATCGCCTCACTCGTCGTCCGGGGACCTCCCTCCGCGGCATCCATCAGCGAGACATCGGTCGAAGTCCCGCCCATGTCGAACCCGATGATCTTGTCGAAACCGGCCATCCGCGCCAGTTGGAACGCTCCGATCACGCCACCTGCCGGCCCAGATAAAACCGTTCGCACCGGTTCCTTGGCCGCCAGCCGCGCCGACACAATCCCGCCTGACGATTGCATGACATGGATCGAGCTCCTCGGAAACTCCTCCGTCAGCGCACCCTCCAGCCGCCGCAGGTACGTGCTCACCTTGGGTGCGAGATACGCATTTATGACCACGGTCGAAGCCCGCTCGAATTCACGAAACTCCGGCAGTATCTGATGCGAGATCGAGATCGGCAGCCCCAGGTGACCAAGCGCCTCGGCAACCACCAGCTCATTCCAAGGATTCGCAAAGGAGAACAGAAACGAGATCGCAATCGACTCCGCTCCACTCAGGCCTATCTTCGCTGCCAGTCGCTCGAGTGATTCCGGCGAGGGACTGGCTGCGATCTCACCCGTCGGCCCGGTACGCTCCTCCACCCCAAAGCGGAGCTCCGGCGGAACAACGCACGGCAGCGGCGAACGGAACCAGTCATACAGGCTGGTACGCGCTTGCCGCCCGATCGCGATCGTGTCCTCAAACCCCGCTGTCGTCACGAAAGCCACTCTCGCCCCCTTGCGTTCCAGCATCGCGTTTGTCCCAACCGTGGTCCCGTGTCGTACCTCGGGAACTTCGTTTTGCCCGGCAATTTGCATAACGCAGTCCAAGACCGCCTTATCTGGATCATGAGGCGTCGAGAATATCTTCAGGACCCGCACCTCGCCACCTTTCAGGTAAACGCAGTCGGTAAAGGTGCCGCCGCTATCGATTGCTATCCGCATACGAACAAGGCTCCAGTTTGATTCTCACAAGATCGCATTACAGACGGCAATAGACTCTCATTGGCCATACAACGTCAGCCAGTTGCAGCTTCTGGAGGATGGATGTGTCTACGTGTCTACCCCTCGGAAACGGGCTCTGGTCTATTATCGTCTTGATTCTTCGCCGCCTCTCTCGCCTACCCGCTTCATCTTTTTAATCAGCCCCGGTAGTTTGCGCGGCGAATTACCAGTCGCTCGCCCAAGGAGGTTGGAATTGGCTCATACGGATATCACAGCCCGGCTGGCCGCGTACGCACAATCGTTGCCCCGCGTCAGCGCGCCCCTGTTCGGGAGAGAGCAGGCCCTGGCGCTTGCCGCCGGGCCGCTCTCCTGCATCGATCATCCTCATGCCGTACCGGACGGGCCCCAGTATCTCTGGCTTTACGGCGCGCGCCCACAGCTGCCGGGTGACTACGACAAGACACGTGCCTTCTACGGATGCTACGACTGGCACTCGGCAGTCAACTCAATGTGGATGATGGTCGCCCTCTGCAAAAACTTCCCCAACCTGCCGCTCGCTTCGCTCATACGCGAGAAGTTGACCGAGCACCTCGACCAGAAGAACATCGCGGGAGAACTCGAGTTCTTCAAACAGGCAAAGGACTTTGAGAAGCCTTATGGCTACGCCTGGCTGCTGAAGCTCTACGCCGAGCTGAAGACCTGGAACGACCCGGATGCGGCAAAGCTTGCTGGAAATCTCCTGCCGCTCGTCCAGTTCATCTCGGGCAAACTCGTCGAGTACTTCGACCAACTTCCCTTCGCCTCGCGGGCCGGCGTGCACGCAAATACGGCCTTCTCGATGACGCTGGCTCTGGATTACGCCAGCACGGTGCCGGACGAGAAACTCCACAATGCCGTCGCGCGAAACGCGAAACGCCTGTTTCTTGCCGACGGGCAGTGTCCCACGGCATTCGAGCCCGGCGGCATGGAGTTTGTCTCCCCCCTGTCTGGCGGAGGCGCAGCTGATGAGCCGTATTCTCGCTCCCGCGCAGTACCCGGCATGGCTCGACAGCTTTCTTCCACCGCTCGATTCGCCTCAGTTTCAGACCCTCGCCAAGGCCGTCGATGTCTCGTCAATTACTTCGAAAGAAGAGTTTGCGGGCAAGTCTCACCTGATCGGTCTGGCCTTCCAACGCGGGTTCGCCATGGTGGAGATCTCCGACGCGCTGCCACCCGGCGACCCACGCGTCCCCGTACTTCGCCGGCTTGCCGACATCAACGCCAGTCAAGGGTTCGGCGCCCTTTCCGAAGCCGGCTATCTTGGCTCTCACTGGCTCGGCACCTATGCAGTCCTTTACCTTCGCGCTGCCCGTCACACGGCATCGCCTTGATCTAGATGAACGGCCACGTTCACTCCGTTCGCCGGTCTACACTTACCCTGGAAATGATCTAGTCAGGAAGGCGATGGCCGGCACAGCCACAAACGAGCAAGCAAGCGCACTGCAGAGATCCTTCTGGACTCTGGCCAGGGAGCCCTTCCGTCGGAACGCGCTGCTCGCGGCCGGCTTCGGATGGATGCTCGACAGCATGGACGTCATGCTCTACTCCATGGTCATCCCAGCCGCGCAACGTGAGCTTCACATGAGCTCGGCCACCGCCGGTCTCATCATGTCGCTCACTCTCGTCACCGCTGCCGCCGGTGGCATCTTCTTCGGCTTCGTCGCCGACCGCCTCGGTCGCACCCGTGCCCTCTCGCTAAGCATCCTCATCTACTGCGTCTTTACCGGCCTCTGCGCTTTCGTCCAGAATGTCCCGGAGCTCGCGCTTTGCCGCATGCTCCTCGGCCTCGGCATGGGTGGCGAGTGGGCGGCCGGCGCCGCTCTTGTCGCAGAGACTTGGCCCACGGAACACCGTGCCAAAGCTCTTGGCCTTGTCCAGAGCGCCTGGTCCATCGGATACGCCCTCGCCGCAGCAGTTGTTGCTCTAGTCATGCCTCACTTTGGCTGGCGCGCCGTCTTTCTCGTCGGTCTCCTGCCTGCGCTGATCACCGTGTGGATCCGTCGCCGCGTCACGGAGCCCGACACTTGGAGCCACGCGCCGCAGCTCTCCGCGCGCCGCCTCTTTCAGGGCAATCTCGGCCGCCGCACTCTTATCATCACCGCCATGAACGCCGCCAGCCTCTTCGCTTGGTGGGGCCTCTTCTCCTGGGTACCGTCTTTTCTTTCGCTTCCTGTCGCCCAAGGCGGTCACGGCCTGGACATCCTCCATACTTCGTCCTGGACCGTCGTCATGCAGGCCGGAACCTTTCTCGGCTATACCAGCTTCGGCCTCCTTGCGGATCGCTTCGGACGAAAGCACGTATACATCACCTTTCTTCTGGTCGCTGCCGCCATCGTCCCGTTCTACGCCTTGGCCCGCACCCCGATCGCCGTCCTGCTGCTCGGTCCGCTTATAGGCTTCTGGGGTTCAGGTTACTTCAGCGGCTTTAGCGTCATCGCCAGCGAAGCTTTCCCCACAGCACTCCGTGGGCGCGCGATGGGCTTCGCCTACAATCTCGGTCGCATTGTGAGCGCAGCCGCTCCTTTCCTCGTGGGCTACATCGCGCAAAGTCGCGGCATTGCCTTCGGCCTTATGCTTACGTCTTCCGGCTTCCTCATCGCCGGCCTCATTGCCACCAGTATCCGCAAGGAATGGGCCAACAACTCGTTCCAGCACTCCTGATCGGATGACATACTCGCGCCACATGGTTTTGTGAGTTCTTCTCAGACAGAGGAGAGAGCGTTCATGAGCTTGATGGGAACAGATCTAAGTGACTTTGCATTGCTACGCTACATCAAACGTGTGACATGCAAGTGCTGCGTTGCTTTCTTTACCAGCTCCCGCGTTCCCCGAAAACATCAATGACGTGGCCGAGGCGCTCGCAGCCATTCTCCCAGTTCACCTGCAGGCTGCGCTCCATTCGATCAGCATCGCCCTCTGTCAGAGCGCGAATAATGTCATTATGCTCATTGATGGAGAACTGGAGGTTGTTCATGATGGAGTTGGCATACAAGCGCCAGTAGCGCTCCACCTGAGGCTCGATTGTTTTATGCCATGCGCGTAATCGGGGGCCAGCGCCGGATTCAACCACTAGCCGATGAAATTCCCTGTCGATATCGAAAATGGCGCCTTGCTTACTCGGGTCACCCTTAACATCAGCGAGTTGCTGATTTAGGCTCTTGAGTTGATGCACGGTGACCATTCTTTCAGCTTTCGGGAGCGCAGCAATGACGCGTCCAGCCAAGCCTTCGAGGCGCCCAATGACCGAATATAATTCGTTCGCGTCTTCTTTTGTTAGCGGAGAGACGATCATGCGGGACTTGGTCGCGGTCCGATGTTCACGAACATAGCCCTCTTGTTGCAACCATTGCAGGGCCGCACGCGCCGGTGTCCGGCTCAGGTGAAGCCGTTTGGCGAGTTCCCCTTCGACGATCCATGTCCCTGGCGAGAGCTTCCCATGGACGATGAGTTCCCGGACCTGCTGTAAGGCCGTAAACACGCTGGTGCCATGCGCTCGTTTTGGAACGCCAGCTTTGGAGGGCTTCTTGAGTTTAGTAACAGGCATAGAAACTAATTCTCCATCTCTGGACAAGAACTTTATTGCGATTGTACGACCTGCACCTGGGCGCTAGAGCGCAGGACCCGGTGACGCACTATACGGCTGCTTGAGGGGATGAAAAGCTAAATCAAATTGATGTATTCAAAATGGTAGACAATGTGAGGTAGGCTAACGCGTATGGGATTGTTCGAGGGTTCCGTTACTGTAATCGACTCCCACACAGAGGGGGAACCGACGCGGGTTGTCGTTGCAGGTGGACCTGATCTAGGAACAGGAGATTTGCCTAGCCGTCTAGATCGCTTTCAGCGGGAATTCGACGGCTTCCGGTCCGGAGTGGTGTGTGAACCGCGAGGATCGGAGGTTGTGGTCGGGGCGCTTCTCTGCGAGCCCGTCGATCCAGAGTCGGCGGCAGGCGTAATTTTCTTCAACGATGTTGGATACCTCGGGATGTGTGGACACGGAACGATTGGCCTTATCACCACACTCGCCCACATGGGACGGATCGGCCCGGGCCAGCACCGGATCGAGACGCCCGTGGGGACTGTGTCGGCTTGCCTCCACGAAGATGGACGGGTTTCCGTCTCCAATGTCTCGAGCTATCGTTTTCGCGCGTCCGTGCCTGTGGATGTGCCCGGCTATGGCCGTTTTACTGGGGATGTCGCCTGGGGTGGAAACTGGTTTTTTCTGGTCGGCGAGCATCCATTCGATCTGTCGGCCGCCAACCGGGCAGAGCTAATCGCCGCCTCTACCGCAATTCGTTCCGCTCTTCTCGCTTCCGGTGTCACGGGTGAGGAAGGAGCTGTGATCGATCACATCGAATTTTTCGCCGCACCCCGGTCTGTCAATCATTCTTCACGGAACTTCGTACTTTGCCCTGGAGCGTCGTTTGATCGCTCCCCGTGTGGGACCGGGACGAGCGCCAAGATGGCTTGCCTGCACGCGGACGGAAAGCTTGTACCGGGAGATATTTGGATCCAGGAGGGAATTCTCGGCACGTTCTTCGAAGGCACGATTACTGAGGCTCCGAATAGTCATATACACCCGGTGATCACGGGGCGGGCCTGGATCACCGCGGAGTCCAAATTGCTGTTCCGGAATAACGACCCATTCGTCAATGGCATTGCGTTCTGATGAGGAGCTTTGATGTTCTCATTATCGGTGCTGGTATCGTAGGCTGCGCTTGCGCGCGGGAGTGCGCGGCTGCAGGCCTGCAGGTCGGCCTGGTGGAGGGCAACGTGCCCGGAGGAGGCGTAACGTCAGCAGGCATGGGGCATGTGGTCGTCATGGACGATTCGCCCGCTCAACTCGCCTTGACGTGTTATTCCCGCTCTCTATGGCAGGAGTTGATTCCAGAGCTGCCGGGCACAGTGGAGTATGAGACACGCGGAACGCTCTGGGTAGCGGCTGACGAGCAAGAGCTGGCGGAGGCGCACGCAAGGCGAGCGACCTACGCCGCGGCCGGAGTGTGCGCGCACGCTCTTAACGCGGCCGAGGTGGCGGCTGAAGAGCCGAAGCTCAGGCCGGGGCTGGCCGGCGGACTGCTTGTGCCGGACGACGGGGTCATTTACCCTCCGGCTGCCGCCGGCTTCTTTCTGGAGCAGGCCCGTGCGCTGGGCGCTACCGTCTTGCAGGGCTCAGCGGCCGTTTCCGCAAGTACAGGCGAGGTGAAATTGGCCGACGGAACGACTCTGCAGAGCGGACGCATCGTGCTCGCTACCGGCGCAGATTGCGCCCTTTTGCCAGCTTTGCCTATTAAGAAGCGGAAGGGGCACCTGCTCATTACGGACCGGTATCCAAATTTTCTCCATCATCAACTGGTGGAGCTCGGATATCTAAAGAGCGCTCACACGTTGGAGTCGGACTCGGTTGCGTTCAACATCCAACCGCGCCGCACAGGGCAGCTTTTGATCGGCTCGTCGCGCCAGTACGGCAATGAGGATCCCACAACAGATTCCGGCATTCTCAGGCAAATGCTGGAGCGTGCGCAGAACTACATGCCAGAACTGGCGCAGTTTTCAGGACTGCGTGTCTGGACCGGCTTCCGCGCTGCAACGCCAGATAAATTGCCGCTGATCGGACCGGCGGAGGGTCTCAGTGAGGATCGAACGCTCTGGCTGGCTGCCGGCTTCGAAGGGCTTGGCATCACAAACGCTCCGGGAAGTGCTCGTCTGCTGGTGGACCAGATGCTCGGCCGAACCCCGGTGATCGACACCGCTCCCTATCTACCTCAACGTTGGGCCACGCAGGAATGCCTGCATGCCTGAGAGCGTAACAGTATGGGTGAATGGTATGGCTGTGCAGATGGAAGCCGGGTCGGTTGTCTCTGCGGCGCTTCTCAAGGCAGGTGTTCCCTGTCGTAGATCGGTGACACGCGAGCCGCGAACAGCACTCTGCGGCATGGGCATTTGCTTTGAGTGCTGCGCTACCGTGAACGGCGCACCGCATCGACGCACATGTCAGCTAACCTGCCGCGATGGCATGGTGGTAGTAACTGAACGATGAAACACGCTGATGTCATCGTCGTGGGCGCCGGACCAGCCGGCATTGCCGCCGCCACAACTGCCGCACGGGGTGGGCGAAGTGTGCTTTTGCTCGACGACAACTCGGCAGCGGGAGGGCAGATTTGGCGTAACGGCATAGAACCGCCCAACAAGCGCGGAAGTGGTGGAGAAGACACCGCAAAGAATAGGGCGCTTCATCAACTCGCCTCGTCCGAAGCAGCACTCCTTTCCTACCACCGCGTCTTCGATGCACCTGCCCCGGCAACGCTCCAGGCAGTGCGCGAGACGGCCGACGGTACAGAGGTCGTTGTCTTCCGGTATGGCCAACTCATTCTAGCGACCGGAGCGCGTGAAAGATTCCTTCCCTTTCCTGGATGGACTCTTCCTGGAGTCTTTGGAGCGGGTGGGCTCCAGGCGCTAGTCAAAGGGGGATTTCAGGTGCGAGGGAAGCGCGTCGCGGTTGCAGGCTCCGGGCCACTTCTGCTGGCGGTAGCTGCTCACCTGCTCGACTACGGAGCCTGCGTGACCAGCGTCGCGGAGCAGGCGCCGATGTCGCAGCTGGTGCCGTTCGCGGCCTCGCTATGGTCTCATCCTGCAAAGATCCGGCAAGGAATCAGATACCGCGCTGCTCTTGGCAAAGCTCCGTACCATACGGGCTGCTGGCCAGTCTCCGCTCGGGCGGACGAGATAACTGGCCTACTCATGAATATCCGGCTCACAAATGGAGCGAAGACGTGGGAAGAGCAATGCGATCTGCTTGCCTGTGGCTTTCACCTTGTTCCCAACACAGAGCTTGCGGCTCTGCTGGGATGCAAGTTTCGCGGAGATTTCGTTCAAGTGGATGAACGGCAACAGACCTCCGTGACGAATGTCTACTGCGTGGGAGAGCCCACAGGCATCGGTGGACTGGAGGCCGCTCTGTTACAAGGCGAGATAGCAGGGCTTGCCTGTGCCGGGCAGCTGACCGGCTCTTTACGCGCCCGCAACGCCGCCCAACAAAGATTTGCTGCTCGCCTGGAGATGGCATTTTGGCTGCGGCCTGAACTCCGTTCGCTCCCTTCGCCGGAGACCATTGTCTGCCGGTGTGAGGATGTGACTTACAAGGCTCTGGTCGGTCGCAGCGGATGGACGGACGCAAAGCTGCAAACACGTTGTGGAATGGGTCCATGCCAGGGACGCATCTGCGGTCCGGCAACGGAGACACTCTTTGGATGGAAGCCGAAGTCAGTTCGCCCACCCTTATTTCCAGTTCCTGTAAGCGCTTTTTGTTTTCATGATTCCCAACAAGATGTACCTAAGGAGAATGCATGATCTGGTCTGGCGTGATGCCCGCAATCACGACACCTTTCGACAGGGAGCTTGCTGTCGACCACACTTTTCTGGCGCAGCACGCCGCATGGTTGCTCGGCAACGGATGCACGGGCCTTGTGATGCTGGGTTCTCTGGGCGAAGGAGCAACGCTCGAAAGCGCAGAAAAAATCGAGATCCTGAAGACGGCAGTGCGGGTTGCGGCGGGAAAAGTGCCTGTCGTTGCGGCAATATCTTCACTTTCCACGGCGAACGCCGTCCGGCTGGCAAAGGAGGCCGAGGGAGTGGGCTGCCAAGCGCTGATGGTCCTCCCGCCGTATGTATACACCTCCGACTGGCGCGAGATGAAGGAGCATGTCTCGGCGGTGATCGCGGCGACGGAGCTTTCCTGCATGCTGTACAACAACCCCGTTGCATACAAGACAGACTTCCTGCCCGCGGAGATCTCTGAACTGGCATCACAGCACGCGAATCTTCATGCAGTGAAGGAGTCCAGCGCCGATGTTCGCCGCGTGTCGGCGATCCGGGAGGTGCTGGGCGATCGTCTGGACATCTTCATCGGCGTGGATGACGTTCTGGTGGAAGGCGTGAACGCCGGCGCTAAGGGCTGGATTGCCGGTCTCGTCAACGCTTATCCGGCAGAGTCGGTCGAACTTTTCCAGCTGGCCCAGGCCGGCAAGCGTGAAGAAGCGTTTGAACTTTACCGCTGGTTTCTTCCTCTGCTGCGCATGGATACCGTCCCGAAGTTCGTACAGCTCATCAAATGGGTGCAGGAGCAGACTGGCGTTGGCTCCGCACGGGTTCGCGCACCGCGGCTGGAACTCGTTGGCAAGGAACTTGAGATAGCTCAGGCTACCTTCCAGAAGACGCTGGGTAGCAGGCCTAAGATCGACGAAAAGCCGTTCTCGAGCTTCAAGGGAGCGTAAGCGTGATAACCACAGGGCAGACCATATCGTTTGACCTGCAAGGCAGATCGCTAATCGCAGGCGAGGTCGCAACCTATGGAGAGGAGTCTTTCTGTGGGTATCACCCGGTGGACGGGCGCGCAATAATAGAACCTCTAAACACAATCAGAAGGCCCGACCATTTGGTTGCCGTACGATGGAAGAAGAGGACCGCAAGCACGACAGATGCGCCTACGATCGTGCTTTCGCTGAGCATATAGATCTGTTATCCGGCTTTCAGCAGCTCGAAGCCAGGCGCAGTTCAAGATATCGAAGTCTTTTTTGCCTGTTGGCCAGAGAATGTCGCACGCTTGCGTCGTATCTGGAGCGAAATTAGAGACCCTATGATAATCAGCAGAAAACATCCCTCAACAAACACCTTTTCCCCATCGAGTATGTCGGCGTGCCCTGTCTTCAGCTGCGAATCCGTGAACACTCCGTGGATAAATAGCAAGAGGGCAGCCGGATACACGAGCCAGTGCATCCGCTTCCACCACTTTCGGCCGATCTGCAGCCTGTAGATAGAAGTAGCCACCACGATGAGCAATAGATTGAGGGCGATTGCCCCAAGCGTATTCTGCAACGGTTGCAACGGTGACCAAACCGGAACAAGAAGATCCACAATGCGAAAGTGAACTCGGCGAGCAAAGAGCAGAATTAGCGGATGAATCGCGGCCATGACGATGGTCGCGTAAGCGGTTATCCGGTGAAGATAGAAGATATTGATCCTGCGATGTGGCCAGTACTTCACAGGGCTGTATCGCGTCGCTATCAGTAGACCAATGCTCAGATTGATCGTTGCGAGGGCAACTGCGGCCAAGCCGGCATAAGCACTAAGATCGATCAGATCCATAGCAGTTCATGTACCTTCACCGCGGTGACATAAGGCGCTGTCCGGATTGGAATGATAGCTACGTTGCGCCAGCGTTCTGGATACATAGTAGTATACATTAACCAGATATTAAAGTCTGCAGTCGCGACAAAAAGATCTTCTTGCTTGCAGAAGGCCCACTCTTATAAACCCAAATGAGCCCATGAATTCTTCACCTGAATCAGCTGGCAAGGAGTCAATAGACGGACAGAGCCAGTCGCAAGCCGAGCGCAAGCCAAAGAGAGAGCTAGGCTTTTTTGACTCCACAATGATTGTGATTGGGGTCATGATCGGCTCCGGCATCTTTATCGTGCCCGCCGATATGGCACGAACCATCGGCAGTCCGGGATGGTTTATGGTTGCTTGGGTTTTTGCAGGGATCCTGACAATCACTGCCTCGCTCTCCTATGGCGAACTCGCATCGATGCTGCCTGGTGCAGGCGGAACGTACCTTTACCTGCGCGAGGCCTATTCGCCCTTATGGGGCTTTCTGTATGGATGGACTCTCTTTACTGTCATTCAGACCGGCACGATCGCAGCAGTGGCTGTGGCTTTCGCACGCTTCCTTGGAGTTGTAGTGCCAGGCATCTCTGAATCGAACTACATCCTGTCGCCAGTACATATATCAGCGCACTATGCGCTCACGCTTTCGACAGCCCAACTGGTGGCTTTGCTGGTCATTCTGTTCCTTACAGCCACCAATGTGCTCGGCGTGAAGTACGGCAAAATTGTGCAAAACCTGTTTACGGTGGTCAAGATCGGAGCTCTCTTTGCTCTGATTCTCCTCGGATTGACGCTTGGCTGGAATGCTTCTGCAGTGCATGCAAACTTCTCAGCATTCTGGCGGCGGCCAGCTTCATCGACAGCCCATTTGGGCATTTCTGTCACATCCATCCTCAGCGTGTTGGTGGTCGTGTGCATCTCGCAGTCAGGGTCACTTTTTGCAGCAGATTCATGGCACGATGTCACCTTTGTCGCAGAAGAAGTAAAGTATCCCCGGCACACCCTTCCCCGCGCCTTGGCCTTTGGGAGCATCATCGTCATCCTTCTCTATCTGGCCGCCAACCTGACCTATATGGTTGTGCTTCCCCTCTCTGATATTCAGCATGCTCCGCATGACCGGGTCGCCACTGCGATGCTTCAGAGAATCTTTCCCGCCTGGGGAGGAAAGGCAATGGCAGCCGCGATAATGATATCGACATTCGGCTGCATTAACAGCCTTGTGCTCTCTGGCCCCCGTGCTTATTACGCAATGGCTCGGGACAAGCTTTTTATTCCTGCGGCAGGTAAGTTAAATCGCGCACGGGTACCAGGATGGTCGCTTGCCATGCAGGCAGTGTGGGCTGGAGCTCTGGTGCTACTCACCACCTACTCGCCTACTACTGGTTACGGTAACCTCTACAGCGATTTGCTTGACTACGTTATATCCGCTGCGCTAATTTTTTACATCCTCACCATTGCGGCAGTCGCGGTGCTGCGCCACAAGAGACCCGGTGCGGAACGTCCTTATCTGACGCCAGGTTACCCGCTAATTCCCGCGATTTATGTATTAGGAGCGAGTGCAATCGTACTGTGTTTATTTTTATCTCGCCCGGAAACAACGTGGCCGGGTTTGGCGTTGGTGGTGTGCGGCGTGCCTGTTTATTGGATTATTCGCCGCAAAGCTTAGCTGGTTAAGATGGCGCGGGGCATTTCTCGCCGTAGAGCGTGCGGAGGGTACCCAAAGGGTTATGTTTTGATGGCGGCATCGGAAAGCTTAACAGCAGACGAGTGCCGAAAAAGCGGGAAATTGCCTGACCGTGACCCTGGGTGGAGCAGCCGTTGCTGGTGGCAGGACACCCGGCAAGCTTCCCCGGCCGTCACAATAGCCACGACCTCGTGGCTCCAGTCTGGAGCCCAAACACAGCTATACGAAATCTATCTCATGTTGCTGTAACATCTCCGTAAAATTTCCATTGTGTATGGAAGTCTCGAGTAAGAGTCTGATGCGTGAGGCTGGCACGGATCATCTCGATAGGAATATTGTTCTCTCTCAGCACTGCGTCGTGGAATTGACGATTGGTTAATTTACCGGAAGCCACCAGTTCACGATGCAGTGCGTAGATCTGCATGCCACCCAGGAGATAACCTGCCTGATACAACGGCGAATAAGCTCCGCCAAACGACCGTCGCACTTCGCCGGTTGCCGCCGCCCGGTCCCAGCCAACACGGCTCACCAGGAAATCGATGCATTGCTCGGGTAGCCAGTTACCGAGATGGAAATTAATAGAAAAAATAATTCGCGCACAACGATGCATTCTCCATTCAAGCGCACCGACACGTTCCTCAGGCGTGCGGTCAAATCCCATGTCAAAGAGAAGCATCTCCCAATAGAGAGCCCAGCCCTCGGTGAAGAAAGCCGTCCGAAATATGCTGCGATACGTTCGATATCTTTGCGCCATAAATCCTTGCAGCTCATGTCCGGGAATCATTTCATGAAAGGCTACTGCACGGGACATCGCTATGTTGTTTGCACGCATCGATGAGATGCGCTGGTCATAGGTCATAGTGTCGGTAGGATACGAGATCTGCAGGATCTCGCCGCCCAGAAAGAATGGAGAGACTAACTGCTGCGCCGGCGGAATCATGCGCATGCCCCAGGTCTCTGCCGCCATTGGCGGAACAGTGACCAATTCATGATCTTCGACGAACTTTTCACCCTCCCGCACCAACTTGATGCCAAGCTCGGGCTGTTTACCTGGCTCTACATATGTATTCTTTACTTTCTCGAGAGCTTTTTTCCAGTCGTCGCCAAAGCCCATATCACGCGAGGCGCGCAGCATCTCCTTATCACACCAGGCGAATTCTTTATTAGCGATGGAGATCAGCTCCTCTGGAGTGTATGGAATCATGGAGTAATTCAGCTCAGTAATGAGCGCGTCGCGGCCTATCGCATGACCGATAATGTCATTGCTATCACCGGGCCGGGCAACGGCTATGGACTCAGCATATGCATTTCTTACCCCAGCATCAGGAAGCGTTTGGCTTTCGCCCTGCGGTCGCAACCCCAATACACGCTCTTGCAGGAAATTCTGATATTTCTCCAATGCAGCATCCGCATCTTTGTATGGTCCCGCTGCCCACCAGGTAAACATTGGATTGTAGCCGTCATAAAATTCGAACCAAGTATGCAGAGCTTGACGTAGTGCACGAATGTTTTGCACAGCACGGTTGACCGCTTCCCGGCTATGTCCCGTGCTGCCTGCATCACCGTTGTGAAGCTGACCTTCGATTTGCTTCTCGGCATCCCTAGCGACTGTCGCAATATCTGCTAGTTTCTTCGCCGAAAACTCTGGCTGGACAGGCTTCCTTTCTAGTCGTGACTCTTCGAGTTCAATCACCGTCATCGCAAATGGCGTATAGGGATCAACCTCCTTCTGGAAAACAGTGTCGAGATCAAGTTGACGCAATTCATGGGCAAGATAAAGATTTAGCAAAATGTGGTCGATGCGCCCATCTTGACCCAACGCGTTGTAGTCCAGCCTGAGAAGGCGTTCTTGCCATTCTGTATAGAACGTCCGAAAGCGCTTCTTCGTTCTCGGCGAAGAAGAGATATAGTAATAACGCTTGAGTAGCTTACTATCTGCGTCAAACCGTTCAATATACGGTCGCAGCTCGCTTTGAGAGACATCGATATCTGCATCCATACCCGCTAATTTTGGATATAGTTCTTTGGATCCCGGCGCTGAACTAAGAGCCCGCGCTTGCTCACCCACGCATGCAGTGGCAATACTCATCGCGGCGGACTGAATGCTATGGAAAAGGAAAGTGCGGCGTGTCGTCATCTGTTCCTTTAACTTGCTTAGCCATTAAGCAGTACACTGATCCTAGGTTCCACCTGTTAACTGAATGCGCTGCCTGTGGCAGCACCTTGTATACCAACTCATGCAGTAAAAGAGACGAATATAGCCGTACCTGATCTAAAAGATAAATTTTGCGACCAGCTGCATCGTCCTGGCGTTGTTTGGAAATGCTAACTTCGGGTTGTTGAACGCCGGGTTGCTGACTGTAACAAACTTAACCTCCGCGGAAGTAAACGTACTAATTGAGTTCACCGTGTTGATGCTGCCTGCGATGTACTGAGAATGATTGAAGACGTTGAACGCTTGCGCTTGGAACTCAAATGCCTTGTGTTCCCAAACATTGATACGTTTCACCGCTGTCAGATCCCAGTTGTTAATGTGTGGCAAGGGCGCTGTGTTTCTGGAGGTTGTAGCGAGCGCGCCTAGGCCAGCCTCGATGTATTGAGCATTGGGATGAGTCACCAAATATGCGACGGTTTGACCTTGGCTGTTTTTCAAAGCAGTAACGCCCGATCCAGTACCGGGAATTCCCTTAGGATTCAAGATGGTGCGATCAGGAGCCGAGTCCCCATTCAGGTTCGAGTCAACACCACTTTGTGGCGTATAGTAGACCGACGATTGGAATGTGTAGAGGGGCGCGATTTCCCAGTTCCCAATCAGGTTCTTTTCAAACCAGTTGGACGATGCTTTGTAAAAAGGTAAATCGTAGATAAGCTCGGCAGTTACCCTGTGGCGATGATCCAGGGACGACGTGCCATAGTCTGCAGCTATGTTCTGTGTGTTCTGGGGGCGGCGCGGCGTGAGGGTCGTGGAACTGACATCGGCAGTTGAATTGTCGAGCGTGTGGCTCCATGTCCAGGCAATCTGGAACTGGAGTCCACTGTCAAAGCTGCGGTTTAGCTGCGTTTGTAAACCATTGTAGTCCGATTGGCCATAGGGCTGGAGCACCGTCAAGCTTTGCGTGAAGCCAGCTGTGTAGTATGCAGGCACAAAGCTACTTGTCGGTTGTCGAAGCTGAGCCAATGTTATAGGTAACTCATCTAATTCACCCTGAAACGGTGCTGTGAAATAGGTCGGTAACTGTGAAGTAGTCGTAACTGGAGCAATACGGTTCTGTAGTATCTGCGCAGTCTGATGGATCCCACGCGTCCCAACGTAACGTACCTCTGCGGTGTACTTCTTGGTGAAGACATGCTGGACGCCAAGACTCCAGTTTTCCGAGTATGGCAACGTTTGGTTAGGAATGTAGAACCCTGTAGCCTGGCGCTGCTGCAGAACAGTCGCGAAGTGCTGCAATCCAGGACCTGTGTTGCCAGGAAAGCCTCCGTTGGCGAGAAAGGCTGTTGGATTATACGGACAGATAGAGTTCGGCTCAGCCTTATCATCACAGAGCGCTGCAAACTGAGGAGGCCGGTACGATCTCCCTAAATTGTCGTATAACACATCGTAGGCAATTCCAAATCCACCTCGGATGGACGTATCGCCTGATCTTCCGGGGGAGTATGCAAAGCCGATGCGTGGTGCGAAATTCTTATACTGCGGCTGCGGGGCAGTAAAGGAGATAAGTCCCGGCACGCTTGCTGCAATGTTAAGGCTCTGTTGACGCTCACTAGCGGGCACAGAGGTAAATTCATAACGCAATCCGGCATTCACTGTGAGGTTTGGCGTAATGCGCCAGTCATCATTCGCATATCCATAGAAGGCGCTCTGGTCTCCGTAATAGGTATTATTTCCGCTCGACCGCTGTCCAAGATAGTCTGGCGCCACGTCTTGAAGATATAGATTGAGCGTGCTCCACTCATAATCACCGAGTAAGCGATTAGGATCATCGAGGGGCGCGATATACTTCCGCGCTTCACCACCAAACGTGAAAGTTTGCTCACCCTTGACCCATGTCAGATTGTCTAACGCCTGATAAGTATTCTGGACGTTTGAACTGGGTGCGGCAAAGTCGGGCCCGATCTGTGCGCCCAGGTCATTGATGTCCAGATTCGGAAATGCATTTGCAGTAGGCAGAGAGACGTTAGGAACCGGATTCCTGTTGGCCGAACGGTTATAACCCAAGCGAAACTCATTCGTCACCATTGGAGTAAATGTATGATATTCGCTTGCAGTAAACACGTGTTGCCGTGTTGCCGTTCCATCCCAGAAAACAGGATTAAGTGCAGAAGTGTCTTGAGAGACTATCCTGGCATAGATATAGCGTAGACGAAGCTGGTCTTTTGCCGAAAAATTTAGGTCCACGCTGTTTACAGTTGTGTACGTATTGGTGAATTGGGGTCCAGTGTAGTTTACCTGCCCCTGAGGATAGGTTACTCCGGCAGCAGTTCCCGTCGCGGCGCATGTTGGCCCGGGCCCACCCGGGCCAACATACTTCTGCAATAATCCCAGGTTGAGCGTTGAAACACCTGGCTGGGCCGCCAGGAGACTGTATCCCGCCGTTGTAGGAGCACAACTCGACGCACTTTTCGTCTGCCCCACTGGATCGTATTGGTGGGCCGTGAAGAAGAATATTTTGTCCTTCACAGCAAAGCCGCCGAGTTGTCCTCCGAAGCGGTTGTTATCGTAGCGAGGGTTCTCCTTGAGCCCGGCACGGGCGTTTGCGGCATCGATGGCATTGAGATTGCGGTTTTGAAAGTACTCATATGCCCGGCCATGGTACTTATTTGTGCCGCTAACGATGACAGTATTGAACTGGCCCCCCGATGAGTGGCCAAACTCTGGAGAGAATTGGTTTTGAATGACGGTGAAGTTTTCCACCGCATCGTTGGGGACATTAACAACAGGCCCGGGTACTGATTTGTTATTGTTATCAACGCCTTCTATGGTGAAGTTGTTAGTGGTAGGGCGTTGGCCGGAAAGCGAAGGGCCTGTGCCCTCTCCAACTCCACCGCTCGACGCCGCGCCAGCATTCAACAACGAGAGATTTACGACGCCAAGTCCCTGCGAGGCTGTTGGCAGATCTTGTGTTTGCTGGCCTTCGAACGTCGTCTGGATTTGCGCTGTCGTAGTATCGAGCGTAGTGGCTGCGCTATTCACTTCGACTGTGGCTGCCTGTGCTCCAGCAGCACTGGCAACATTGGCCGTTGCAGTCTTATTAAGTTGCACCTCGACGTCCTTATACCCACCCGTTAAACCCTTACCAGACGCCTGAATGCTGTAATGGCCGACTTGCAAATTCGTGAATCTATATTCGCCGGCCGAGTTGGTAGTTGATGAAGTTTTGACGCCCGTAGCGATATTGGTGGCTTCGATTGTTATACCTGGCACGACTGCCCCGGACGAATCAGTAACAACTCCAACGAGATTGCCGCTGATTGCTTGTGACTCTAAACGAGTTGGCCCAATGAGGATGACGATGAGAACCGGGAAGGCAAGAACTGCTTCCAAGGTTAGCTTGATAAGAAACCTACTTTTACACATTCTGAGCCCCTTATAGATCGCTAAGTACCAATTCCGACTACGTCTATCTCGATTCTTAGGAAACGGTTGCTCACCGAGTACGATTCTCGCAGCCAGCTTGAGCGCTGCCTACTAGCCTAAGCTGTGTTGTGCAACCATCGCCTTCTGGTTAGGATTCAGGTCAACCACCAGCCCTTCAATCGCGAGCTTTCGTTTTGCAGGGAACGCAGCCGCTGCGTCTCGCTCACTTCCAGGCCGCCGCACTCGCCTTCTCATAGATCGTGCGCTCCGAAATGCCGCTATCTGCGCGTCACGTCCTTTGCCTTGCGACCGACCTCTCGCCTGCTTCAGCGGTGCCACGATATTTGCTCCGCTGTGCTTCTCCTGCTCATACGGCTCTTTCTTGAACCCGAAATCAAACTTGCGTATGTGCCGTTTCACAGGCCTCTCAAAAATAACATCGTCATTTTATAAGTCAAGTAGTTATTGCATACTAAATCGGAAACTATATTGTTCTCATTGTTGCATTTATGCGGGTGGTTCTTCTTCCCAACTAAATGACGTGCCAGCCTAGGTTCGGGCGTATCGTCGTTTCGACAACTTGGCAAAATCTCATAGTGCTTTTTTCGAAACAGCAGTTGTGGCGTTCAAAGTTGCAGCTCCGCCGAGTGGTCCGCGTATAAGCAATCGCGGAACCCTGGGCTAATCATTCAGTGACAAGCCTTTCTCTCGCTACAGGTGGACCCAAGTGCCGGTTTGTCTGTTCGGGAGAGACGGATGGCCGAACAGTCTGCTGTAGCTAATGCAGACTGTTCAGCGGAGTGGCCGTCCCGTTCGGGCAAAGCACAGTGGAGTTCCCATAGCTCTCATTGCCCGCTGCGCTCGCTGATTTGAGGTACTACTATCCGAAACATCCCAGCAGCCTGCATCTCTTTGTTGAAGGCAGGTACCGCCTCTTCATTGAGCTGCTTGAGCTGTCTCTTTGTATCTTCCAGTTCCTTATTGAGTAGATCGAAGACCTCGTACTCTGACTGGGTCGGTGCGAAGTCCGAGTTTCCAGAGACATCCGCACCTCCAGTTCCAACCTCGGCTCCCAACCAGACGAACTTCAGGTACAGGCCCAGGGGGCCACGGAATGATTTCTGGTCTCCTTCCGCGATAGTTTCATCGAGCAGGTCCTCTTCTACAGCCCTGAGCTTCGTATCGAGCGCATTAGCTGAATCGATAACGTGGTGTTTGCTGGCATCGCTGGCAAGCATCTTCTTCATTTCTTCGATCTGCCGACCCGTCCACTCGATTTGGTTGATGAGCTTCACGGAGGTGTTCGCGTCGTTGTATACCTTGAGTGCGAGACTTGAAGAATCAGCCACGTCCTTGTCGGTCGCTCCCGTATTCGGGTCTTTCAACACTGTCAGTTTTTGTGTGAAGTGCTCCGGCCCTACTGTTAGTTTCACAGTGTAGACTCCGGGAGCAGCAAGTGGCCCGAGTGTTGGCTCGCCTGTCGTACTGCGCATAACGGACTCCTCGCGCGCACGCCCGACCCCATAGTAGAAGACCGGACGCGTATCTTTACCCGCGAAGCGTTTCTCTTCCCATATGTGGGGATTCCCTGGTGGGGTCGTTCGCAATTCGACGGCCTGCGTCGGTGTATACCGTAAATCCCACCATGTTCGGTTCAGCCCTGGCTTGTTTGGTGCTTGCAGGGTTCTGACCGTCTTTCCATCCGGGCCCGCGACGGACACCATCACCTGCTCCTTCGAAGCGCCCTGCAGATAGTAGCCGATAGACGCACCATAGGGTGGATTCTGCCCAGGCATAGCTTCCCGAGGTGCCATTTGCCGTCGCTCCCGTGCCCGGAAGCGGTAGGTCTCGCGCGGCGGAAACAGATACGTTGTGGAGCTGCGCACCTTATCCGTGAACTGCTGTAAAGGTGTAACGTCATCCAGAATCCAGAAACCGCGGCCATACGTCCCGACGACAAGATCATTGAAGTGAGGCTGCACCGTCAACCAGTGGACAGGGGCATGCGGCAGATTCAGTTGCAGTGACTGCCATGCCTCACCGTCATCGAACGACACATAGAGGCCATTTTCTGTGCCTGCGTAGAGAAGCCCTTTCTTAACTGGATCCTCTTGAACGACGTTGGTGTAACTCAAGGGAGAGTCCGGAATGCCCGTCGTGATCTTCTTCCACGTTTTACCGAAGTCATTGGTCTTGTACAGATAAGGTTGTCTGATATTGACCTGGTGACCATCGAAAGCTACGTAACAGGTGCCCGCCTCGTATTTTGACGGAGCAACGCTGACCACAGTCATCTTCGGCGGCAAGTTAGGAATGTTCCCGGTAACGTTGGTCCAGTGAGCGCCTCCATCTCGTGTGAGTTGCAACTGACCGTCGTTGGTGCCAGCCCATATCTGCCCCTTCTCAACTGACGATTCGGCGATCGCGAAGACGACCCCGGCATACTCCACGCTTAGATTGTCTATCGTCAGGCCGCCGGAGTTGCCCATCATGCTTTTATCGTTCAGGGTAAGATCCGGGCTGATGACCTTCCAGGTCTGGCCACCATCCGACGTCTTATGCACATATTGGCTGGCTGTGTACACAACATCATGGTCGAACGGTGAGATGGCAATCGGTTCGGTCCAGTTCATTCTGTACTTCACCTGACCGGCATTGGCGCCCATCGTGCGATCGGGCCACACGCTTACCGATCGCACGAGACCGGTGCGGAGGTCCAGTCGCTCCGTTACTCCGGCATAGCAGCCGCCCCAGACGATATCGTTGTTCACTGGGTCCGGAGTACTCCAACCGGTCTCGCAGCCAGCGGTCGTGATCCATGTCGCCGCAGGAATGTCTGCCTGCCCGAGGTTATTGCTCGGTCCACGTAGCGGAGAGCCATCTTGCATCTGCCCGTAAACGTAGTACGGAATGCGATTGTCCGTTGCAACGTGATACATCTGAGCGATCGGGAGGCGGGTCTGAGACCATTGCCGTCCTCGAACGGTCGAGATCGAAACACCACCATCGCTGCCTATCATCATCCGGTTTGGATTCTTCGGGTCGGACCACATGTCGTGATTGTCCCCGGCCCACGGCACTAGCTCCGATGTCGCTCCACCGTCATAGGTAACACTGATGCTGTTGGAGGGAAAGTAAACCTCGTTTTCATTGTCTGGCATCACCATCATGCGCGTGTAGTAGTGGGGACGCTCGTTCAGCAGACGACTGGAGTTAACCAGATGCCAGTTCTCCCCGCCGTCGTCGGACCGCCACAACGTCCCACCCTGCCCTGTCTCGATCAATGCGTACACACGGTCCGCATCGCTCGGTGCAATCGCGACCGCGATCTTGCCTAACTCCGTCGTGGGAAGCCCATGGCCCGAGAGTCGCTTCCAGGTATCGCCGCCATCGTTGGTTACGAAGATTCCACTGCCCGGTCCACCGCTCTTTCGCCCCCATGTCTTGATGTCGATCTGCCAGGTGCCGGCGATCAGTTTCTGCGGGTCTGTCGGGTCCATCGTCAAATCGGAGGCGCCGGTATTCTCATCCACGAAGAGAACTCGGTCCCATGTCTTTCCACCATCCCTGGTTCGGTATACTCCGCGCTCCTGTTGCGGTCCGTAACAGGTCCCGATCGCTGCCACGTAGACGATATTGGGATTGTGGGGATCAATGATCACGCGGCCGATGCGCCCTGTCTTTTCCAGCCCCACGTGGGTCCAGGTCTTGCCGCTGTCAATGGACTTATAAACGCCGTTTCCCAGAGATACGTTACTCCTGACCCAAGGCTCCCCTGTGCCAACCCATACAATGCTTGGATTTGACGGAGCAATAGCGATGGCCCCAATGGATTGAACTGGCTGAGCATCGAAGAGGGGGGCCCAATGGCTGCCGCCATCGGTTGACTTCCACACTCCTCCCGAGGCTGCGCCGGCGTAATACACGTTCGGGTCGCCCGGCACACCGACCACAGAGGTAACGCGATTTCCTGGGGGACCGATATAGCGGTACTGCATCTGGTTGAATATCTCTGCAGCGTTTGCCGGAGAACCTGCCTGGGCAGTGCCAAATGAAACGCCGGCGAAGAGCACCGCCAGTATGACAGCCAACAAACGCAAACGGCTTGAATTCCCCATCATCAATTTTCCTCCTAAAGAACATGAGTGACTACAGAGCGCGGCGAATCCTCGCCACGTCCAATCTCCGCGGCAACAATAAAGATCTCGACCCGATCATCGAACCAAGACCAGCGCGGTTGCGGTGTATGAAAAATCAGTCAGTGCCTCATTGCGAAAGGCGGGAAGCGTAGAAGTTGTTTGGTCAACCATTGGGCAGAATTGTACACAGATATGCATACTGACTGTGAAGTCATTACTGTTCACTATTTCATTCCACCGGGATCGGCTGGCCGGCACAAATTCATCATCAGTGATTGACGTCAGCCGTGCCCGCGCAAATAATGGGATTCTCGTTCGTCTACGATGGCGGGCGTTCTTTTCGACTTTCACTTTTGCGCCATTAAGGCCTTCATGAAAAAAGCATCGACCGCTACAAAGGCTGTAGAGAAGGTAGCAACCAAGCGCGGCGACAGTGTAACGGCCGTATTTTTGAAGCTTAGGGACCTGATTGTCCAGGGGCAGATAGCCCCCGGGTCGTGGGTGGTGGAAGCAGAGTTGTCGGAGCGTCTAGGTTTTAGTCGTACGCCGGTTCGAGGCGCGCTTCAGCTTCTACAACGCGAAGGATTCATCCTTGAGCATCGTGGCGGAACGAAGTCGAGGCTGCGCATCTCTCCACTCACGAAGGAGGATGCGTTAGAGCTATACACCATCGTGGGACAGTTGGAAGGACTAGCCGGCGTGCTGGCCGCTGCGCTCCCGGCCGAGCAGCGGGAATGTCTCTCTACACAACTTACAGATGTGAACCAGCGCCTGCATCACATCGCCACCAGCAAAAAGGTTGAGCTGCGTTCCGTCTTTGAGCTCGATACGCACTTTCATCATGAAATTGTGGCCGCAGCCTCCGGCCCGCGTCTGCGGATGCTTCATCAAATGGTTAAGCCTCAGATTGAGCGCTACTGGCGCCTCTATGCCCACACCATCATTCAAGACCTGCATCTATCTGTGTCGGAACACACAGAGATTATAGACAGCATTGCCAACGGCAATTCGCGGGCAGTGGAGAAGGCGCTGGCGAGCAACTGGAAGAAGGGTGCCGACCGCATCTCTCATCTGATTGACCTTTTTGGCGAGCGCGGAAGCTGGTAAGGCGCTGCTGGCCTGAACGCTCGACGCACTACCGCTATCATCCGGGCGCGATTAAAACGTAACACTGGATGAGAACTGGAACATTCTTGCGGGCAACTGGTTGGCGATTCCGGCGAGTGGCTCACCGAAGCCCGGTCCTGCGGTGCTTCCATTCCCATACGTTCCGCTGAAGCCGACGACGTTTCGGTGGTTCAGCGCATTGAAGGCCTCGGCGCGCAGATTCACAAATACCCGCTCTGTCCCGAGCGCGAAACGTCGCTCCACGAACGGAGAGATGTCGTAGAAGGGAGTGCCGCGGCCCGCATTGCGACCGATCACGGCTCTGTTGATCACCGGACGGTCCGTGGTGGCGCCGCTGTCGCCGCTGTTGGTTGTGCCGGTCACGAAGTTGTAGGGCAATCCGGAGGCGAGTGTGGCAATGCCGCCCACGTGAACGCCTAACAGCGCGGCATAGGTGCCACTCAGCACCAAACGGTGTCTCTGGTCGAAGATCGCGTTGCCGCGCTCTGCTGTGCCTGTGGCTCGGGGATCGTTTGGGTTCTGGCTTGGCACATCCGGATCCACGGTGTCGATGGTGTGCGACCAGGTGTAGCTGGCCAGCAAGGATGAGTCATGACTGAACTGATGAGTCAGGTCCAGATCGAGCGCATTGTAGTAGGCGACGCCATCGTTCACATCGGCCTGGATCACGCTGTAAGGTGGTTCTGTCGGGCTGGCCGCTGCTGGATTGCACGTGGCGCCATGCTGGCTATACCACCAGATCCAGTACGGGCGCGTGCAGTTCGCTGACTGCGCTGTTCTACTCTGCCCCTGAGTGGTGCGGATGAATGAGGTCGGAGCATCGACATCCAGCGGCCGAACAACTTTGAGGATATGCGAACCGACGTAGTCCGCGCTCAGAACCCATTCCTTAGCCAACTGCTGCTCGAATCCCAGCGTCCACTGCTCGGAGTATGGATTCAAAAGGCGCGCAGGATAGGTGTTTAGAGTGGCTGTCGGAAAGAACTGGTCATAGTAGCGGCTGCGCCCCGGACGTATGTAAAGCGTCCGGAGCGGCATGCTCGCTTCTGCCGGAAACGAGGGCAGCGGCGCTGCTGCCACACTCGCGGGAAAGCCAACCTGCCCGGGCGCGGCGGTGTAGTTGAAGACCCCCGTCGGCCCGGTGAGCGCATAGTTCGCCTCGGAGTTGTCCACGACCTGCGCGTAGTACAGCCCAAAGCCACCGCGTAGCGTCGTCGTGCCGCGGCCTTGCAGGTTGTAGGCGAACCCGGCGCGAGGCGCTACATTGGTGCGCGCATCTGTAAACGTCTGTTGTTCATAGCGCAAGCCCAGGTTGAGCGTCAGATCAGGTCCTATTCTGTGGTCATCCTGAATAAACAGGGCCCACAGCGTGTCATTCACTGTGTAGCGGGCATTGCCGTAGCTTTGCGTATACGTCTGCACATTGGCGATGTCGTTGAGATACGCTGCGCTCTCGCACACCTTCAGCGGCTGCGTGCACGTGTTGTACACGAACTGCCCGTCGTAAATGGGTCCGCCGAATTCCTTGCTATCGCCTCCGCTGTGCGCGTAGATCACCTGTGCTCCGAGCCGGAGTTGGTTGTGCGCTGTGTTGAGGGCCAGCGTCTCATAGACTCCGTACTGCCGATTCGTCAGCAGCGCGGATTGTGATGTACCGGAGACAAACGTTCCTCCGGTGGAGATGGGCACGGAGAACTGCGTTCCATAAACGACAGGGTCAAACTGGGTGATCGGAGAGGCCAGTTGGAACTGCACTCGGAGGTTGTTGACTACTAAGGGTCCCAACACGGCAGTCTCGCCAACTTCTGCTGAGTAGGTTCGCCTGCGGAAGACGCGGCCCACGCTCGGCAAAGTATTCCCACCGACGATCCCATTCGGATTGGTATCGGAAAAACTGTCCGAGTTGCTGCGGAGAAAGCCGGTGTTTGCGTCGTTGAACTGGTGGTCCAGGCGCAGGAAACCCAGCCAGTCACGATAGTGCCCGATGAAGTCACCGAGAGCGATCGACGAAGTCACGGGAGAGGCTCGGTCCTGATCGCTGTACTCACCAGAGGCCAAGAAGCGCGTATCTGCGTGCCTCGTCAGCGGCCCGGAAAGCGTGAGCGCGCCCTGCTTCAATGTATCTTTGGCTACATCGTTCCCGCTTGCAGCGTTAGTTGAAGTAAAGCCGGACAGCGCGGCTTCCGGACCAGACGGTCGCCACAATGCGAGCGCCTCTCCATGAAGCACGTCGCCGCCGCTCTTTGTAACAACATTGATGACACTTCCGGTGCTGAATCCGTAATCGGCGGCGAACGCGTTCTCGAGCACCGTCATCTCTTCTACTGCAGCTAACGGAATGTTCGCGAAAATGGTCTGCCGTCCCCAGATGTCGATTGCAGCCCCGCCATCCACTTCAAACCATGTCTGCCGTCTTCCCGAGCCGTTTGTCGTAAACAGGTTTTGGTTCATGAAGATGTCGCCCTGATTGATCGCGGGACGATTCGCCGCGTTCAGAAGCGGCAGGAACGTGATCCTGCGGTTCGGCAACGGGATCTCCTCCATCTGCTTGGCCCCCAGTCGCTCCCCTAGCTGCGGTTCATCCGTGCGCACCTCGCCGACTGCGCCGGTCACAACCACCTGCATCTGGCCACCAGCCACATTCATGCGCAGCTGAAGCGTGGCAGTGCTGCCCCCGCGTAGCGTCAGCTTCTCAAGCTTGGCATCGGCCAAACCGTCCTTCGATGCAAGGATGTTGTAGCTGCCGGCGACGGGAAGCCCGCTGATCAGGAACTCGCCATTCGCGACGGTTCTCGTCACCCGATGAAAGCCCGTCAGCGTGCTCGTAGTCCTGATCTGCGCTCCATTTACCGGGGCATTCTGTTGATCCACAACCTCCCCGCGAAGCGTCGCTGTATCGGGCGTCTGCGCGAGCAAAAAGGCTGCGGACCAAAAAATCGCAATGCAAAGCAGGAGAGCGCCAGCCCAGGCTCTGCATCGGGGAGAGGTGCGGATCATAATTGGAGAATGATACATTTGTCCGCTTGCTGCCAGAGACAGAAGATACCGAGAGAGAGGTGCCGCCCATACCTCATAGGTCAGGATCACATTCCAGCTATCAGGGTACCAGCCATAATCGATCAGCGGTGCGCAGCAAATGATAGACGGTTCCACGTGAAGCAGACATGTCCTAAAAACGCGAGGGTCATATCCGTCCTCTTTTTGGCGGTTTCTCGCTCACCGTGCCTTCTCCGTCTGTTGACAACCATATACTTCTAGGTATACGCTGTGCCATCAATACCTTGAACTATAGGCGTCAAGTGGCATGGCTAAAAACGATCTGCAGGGCAGTCTAGACCTGCTAATTCTTAAGACGCTTTCTCACATGGAGCCTTTACACGGCTACGGCGTAGCTCTCCACATTCAAAGAGCTTCGAAGGAACTGCTACGCGTCGAAGAGGTTCACTGTATCCAGCGCTGCATCGCATGGAACACGCGAGGTGGATCCGCTCCGAGTGGGCGATGACGGAGACGGGGCGAAGAGCCAAGTATTACAGGTTAACTGCGACCGGTCGGAAACAGCTTGAGGAAGCAGAAGAGAGCTTCGAACAACTTGTAAAGGGCATACGCGCAATCCTCCGGTACGCGTGAGACTTCTATGTCACTCCTTCGTCGCTTGAAAGCGCTATTCTCCCGCTCAGACTTAAGCAATGAAATCAATGAGGAACTTGCTTCGCACGTCGAGATGCGAACAACGGACAACATTGCTGCTGGCATGTCGCCGGAGGCGGCTCGCCGTGATGCGCTGCTCCGCTTTGGAAATCCAACAGTGACGAAGGAGAAGGTGACTGCTGTAGATATGGCTTTGACCTTGGACACGCTCTTTTGGGATTTGCGCCATGCTGTGCGTCGGCTACTAAAATCCCCTTGGTTCACGTTGACGGCAGTCGTGACGCTCGCCTTGGGTATCGGTGCGAACACGGCCATCTTCAGTATCGTCGAGGCTGTGTTGTTGCGCCCACTGCCGTACCAGCACTCCGATAAACTGGTGGTAATCTGGCAAGCCGATTCTGCTCATCGCAGTACAGGAGCATGGTTTAATGCATATCGTGAGTTCGAAGCATGGCAGAGGAATAGCCATAGCTTCGAACAGCTCACTCCGCTGACCTGGGCGACCGTGGGCAAAACGCTGCTATGGCACAACAAGCCTGTGGACCTGCTACCGATTCCGGCCGGTGTCAATTTCTTCTCCATGCTTGGAGTCTCGGCCCAGATGGGCCGGACCTTCCTCGAAAGAGATTTAACGAACAATTGCACGCTCGTTCTGTCGCATCGATTTTGGGAACAGAAGCTTAATGCTCCCACCGATATCGTTGGCCAGAACCTGACCCTTAGTAGCGGGCCGTGTCAGGTTGTAGGCGTGATGTCGAAAGACTTCTCGTTCTATCCTCTCCAGACGGATGCGTGGACACTGATCACTTCTAGGAGCGACTTCGTCCAGAAGCCATGGGAGACAATGACTGGCGTTTTCGGATTACTCAAGCCCGGCGTGAGCAGAGCTGAAGCCGAAGCGGAACTGACCGCAGTTCAAACGCGCGTTGCGCGGGAGGCGCCAGCGGACGTGAGTATGCTACGAACGATGACCCCCGATGTGCTCGACTTGCAGTCGAACTTTACATGGCTCGCAGGACGCAATCTCAAGACGGCGCTTTGGGTGCTGTTGGACGCGGTGGCTCTTATTCTCCTGATGGCCTGCATTAATCTTGCGACGTTGTTGCTGGGACGTGCCGCTGAGCGATCGCGAGAGATGGCCATGCGGGCGGCCCTCGGATCAGGACGTGGGCGTCTCTTCAGACAGATGTTTATAGAAGTCCTTCTGCTTGCGCTGGCCGGAACGTGCGCAGGAGTGGTGTTGGCATTACTGCTGCTCAGTTGGTTCCGGGCAACGAATCCGATTGAACTGCCTCCGGGAAATACGATTGCGTTGGATTGGCGCGTCTTGCTCTTTTCTATGATCCTGGGTGTGGGATCGGCAGTCGTCTTTGGCGTCTTTCCGGCATGGCGGGGATCGCAGATTGACCTAAATACAATGCTCAAGAGCGGCGAACGAGACCAAGGGGCAAGCGCCTCGATGCAGCGAGCGTCACAGTGGTTCGTCGTGCTTCAGGTTGCACTCTCTCTTACCCTGCTCTCTGGTGCAAGTCTGTTAGGGGAAAGCCTGTGGAAGCTGTCCTCGACGCATTTGGGCTACCGCACCGATCATCTACTTACGGCTAAGATCAATCTGCCCCAGCAGCGCTACGCGGATGTAAGCGCACGATCGAGATTTGCCGACAGTATTACGGAGAGGATTGCCACTCTGCCGGGGGTGCAAGGGGTGACCCTAGGCTCTGACGTAGTCCCACGCGGAATGAGCCCGATCTCTGTGGCCAGCCGTGCTTCACCGGACGGAACCTCCGAAGGAGTGGCCACCCAGGATGTTGCCGCGAACTTCTTCTCACTAATGCGGGTCTCTCTGCTCCGTGGAAGAGCCTTTGACAGCCGCGATCGAAAGGAGGCGCAGAACAGTGCAATCGTAAATGAGGCGCTTGCGAAAAAGTACTTTAAGAATTCTGATCCGATCGGGCAAGCGATCAAGCTCAGTCGCCCCGATGATGACAAAGTACCCTGGCTTACGATTGTGGGGGTTGTCTCCGACGTCAAGACCAGTACCGTATTTCAGGAGATGGGCTATGTAGAGCAGCCGTCAGTGTATCGTCCCTTGACACAGGATGTGCCCGCGTCGCTCTCATTGATCGTGGCGACCGAGCGCAGCCCAATTGGATTGACGAGCGAGCTTCAGAGGCAGCTTTCAGAGACGGACCACGATCTGGTGCTCACCGGTGTTCAGACGATAGAGCAGATGCAATCGACTGTTTTGTCGCAACCACGCTTCCGTGCCGTGCTGTTTAGTAGCTTCGCGTTGCTCGCGCTGATTCTGGCGGTGGTTGGCCTCTACGGCGTGTTGTTGCAAGCGGTGTTACAGAGAACGCGAGAGATCGGCATTCGCATGGCGGTCGGCGCGGACCGTAGCCGAATCCTATGGTCCGTCCTGCGCCGCGCGTTAGCGATGGTGGGAACTGGGATGCTCTTGGGAATGGCAGGGGCAGTCGCCGCCGGAAACCTGATTCGAGGTCTACTCTATGACGTACGTGCCTTGGATCCGATGTTACTCGGCTCTGCGTTGCTAGTGATGCTGCTCGTGGGAATGGTTGCTGCATTGCAGCCTGCTCTCCGCGCATCCTCCATCAACCCTGTGCAGGCCCTTCGCAGTGAATGAAGCCTGCTAAGGGCTGGGCCTGACCATCCGGGGCATTCCCAAGGCAAATAGGGCAACGTCCACTGAGGGACGCTGCCCTATTTGCCTCATCATTTAATCGCCAGCGGCGCTGTGTTTCGCCACTACTTTTCACCACCTTGAAGCTGTCCTCCACCACCGGCTTACCGCCGGTGGCGCTATCGGTTTGGCCACCTCCGCGGGCGTGCGGCTGTTTGCTTCCCGTGTCTTGCTTCGTATACCCGGGTTCTTCATCTTTTGAGGGTCGTTCTGGCTTTGCTTTGGCATAGCAGTACTCACTGCAGTTGGGAATGGGGTGCCATTCTTATGGTTGCCCTAAAACGGGCTTGCGGTAAGAACGGAGGTCTGTACCCAGTATGAGAGTGGGGAGACGCAGTGAACGCGTTCAAGCATCCTCAGCACGCTTGAAGGTTTGCCCGACAATGCAATCGGGCTCAAGGCATTTGTTTACCGCACCTGCGGCTCTCCTATTCCGGCGTCAAGCCAAGAGGGGGTTCAAATCTCTCCGCCCCGACCAGTTCCGGCTCGTCTGCGGCCTTCCCCGAAGAAAACCTCATCGCTTCATCACGGAGCGTCATCTTACGTGTGACTCCGCCGGCGAGCTTCGCTCTGTTGGCAATTGAGAGGGACCAGTGGCTGACGATCAGGATGACAAAAAGAAAGACCATGGCAACGGAAAACAGGACGTCCCTAACAAAACTCTGCTGATCGCGCACGTAAAGGCGCACCTGGTAAGCGGCGAAGTCTTTGACCTGCTGCCGATCAAGCATGAAGAGGACGTGAAGGGTGAGGTCAATGCCCTGATCGAGAGCTGGGCGAAGTCAGGCTTTCTGCTGCGCGGCCGCTTCCTGTATCCCTGGCATCAGGTGAAGGCGATCGAGGTGCTCAACGTGGAGGAACTCCCCCGGCGTGAAGCGCAGCTTCGACTGGACGACCTCTACGCTGCGGACCGCGCCACTCTTCAGGAAAGCTTTTGGAAGACCCACAAGAAGGATGACCGCTCCGAAGGTTCCGACAAGAAGAAGCCCTAAAGCGGGATGTTGCCGTGCTTCTTGGGCGGGTTTTTGTCCCGCTTTCCGTCTAGCATCTCCAGCGCGCGGATCAGCCGCTTACGCGTCTCGCGCGGCAGGATCACGGCATCCACATAGCCGCGCTCGGCCGCGATATACGGATTAGCAAAGCGCTGTTTGAACTCGTCGATCTTCTCCTTGCGGGCAGCCGCCATGATCTCCTGCCGGCGCGCCTCTGACAATGGTCCCTCCTGCGCCTCGGCCTCCCGCACCGTACGCTCCAGGTCGCGGCCATAGACGATATTCACCGCCCCCTCCGGGCCCATCACCGCAATCTCGGCCGTGGGCCACGCCAGGTTCACGTCGGTGCGAATGTGCTTCGAACTCATCACGCAATACGCGCCTCCGTAGGCCTTGCGCGTGATCACCAGCAGCTTGGGCACTGTCGCCTCGGCATAGGCGTAAAGCAGCTTCGCCCCGTGGCGGATGATGCCGCCGTACTCCTGCTCCGTCCCGGGAAGAAAACCGGGCACGTCCTCCAGCGTGATCAGCGGGATGTTGAATGCATCGCAGAAGCGCACGAAGCGAGCCGCCTTGACGCTGGCGTCGATGTCAAGTACGCCTGCGAGAAATGCTGGTTGGTTCGCCACGATGCCGACCGGGCGGCCGCTCATCCGGGCAAAACCGACGACGATATTGCGCGCAAAGTGCTCATGCACCTCAAAGAAGTTCCGCTCGTCGATGATCCGCGCGATGACCTGCTTGATGTCATATGGCTGCTGCGGATTGGCTGGCACGATGGAGTCGAGTTCACGGTCGGCGCGGTCGGCGGGATCCTCGGTCGCCCGGCGCGGCGGGTCGTCCAGGTTGTTCGAAGGCAGAAAACTCAGCAATTCACGCAGCAGCGCCAGGCACTCGGCATCGTCATGCGCCATGAAGTGCGCAACCCCCGAGATCTCATTGTGCGTGGTTGCGCCCCCGAGCTGCTCCTTGGTGACCTCTTCGTGGGTGACGGTCTTGATCACGTCCGGGCCAGTCACAAACATGTACGACGTCTTGTCGACCATCAGCGTAAAGTCGGTGATCGCGGGCGAGTACACGGCGCCTCCAGCGCATGGACCCATCACCGCCGAGATCTGCGGCACAACACCACTGGCCAGCGTGTTGCGCAAGAAAATGTCGGCATACCCGGCGAGCGACACCACGCCTTCCTGAATCCGCGCTCCACCAGAGTCGTTCAGGCCGATGATGGGAGCGCCGACGCGCATGGCCGTGTCCATCAGCTTGACGATCTTGGCTGCATTCGACTCGGAGAGAGATCCACCGAAGACAGTAAAGTCTTGGGCGAAGACAAAGACCGTCCGGCCCTCGATACGCCCATATCCCGTGACGAAGCCATCGCCTAGGATTCGCTGCTTCTCCATGCCGAAGTCGGTCGCGCGATGGGTGACAAAGCGGTCCGTCTCTTCGAATGAGCCTTCATCCAGCAGGAGATCGATACGTTCGCGGGCAGAGAGTTTACCCGCCTGATGCTGGCGCGCCTTTCGCTCCGCTCCCCCGCCCTCCTCCGCCTGCTGATGGCGACGCTCTAGTTCAGCCAGGGGCTGAACGGGCTTGGATAGTTCTTCGTCAGGGAGAGGTTTAGCAGCGGCAGGCTTGCGGTGTGTCGGAGTCCGTTGTGTCTTGTGCATCGACACGGATTATAGTGCGCGAGAGAGATACAAGCTTTTTACGACCGAGCGAGTGAGGCTCAGCACAGGCGATTACACCACTTGCTTGTGAAAAATCTGGTCCTTCTCTTTGCAAGGTGAGCAAAGAGCGCTCACACTGGAACCAACCAGGAGCGCCGATCCAAACGTAATCACTGCTGCCGGAACGTAAGCCTCAAGCTGATAAAACCAATGGGCGACGATTGCGAAGTGAGCCGACATCATGTGAATTACCCCACATATACGTATTAGAGTGCAAGGCCGATTTTCTGGTTTGCCGTCCTCAACAAAATACCTCTGTTGACACTTGACAGGCATACCCAGATCGGGTCATCAACGCTGACTCTACTTACGTAGAGAAGAGTAACTGTTGCCCTCCCGGATTGGGAAGAGCGAAAATGAAGGCCGTGTCCTTTGCCCCTCCCAGCGCGTCAACACCGGCGGAAACTAACGTGCTTACGCAGGCAGAACTTCGCCTCCGCTGGCTCTTTCTTGATTTGAATTCCTACTTCGCCTCTGTCGAGCAGGAGCTCCAGCCACGGCTGCGGGGACGTCCTATCGCTGTCGTCCCGCTAGTAGCGGACACCACCTGCTGCATCGCCGCCAGTTATGAGGCCAAAGCCTTTGGCGTGCGCACAGGCACTCAGGTTGGCGAGGCCAAGCGCCTCTGTCCCGGCATCGAGCTGGTAGAGGCCCGCCACGAGCTCTATGTCGAGTACCACCACCGCATCATCGAGGCAGTCGAGCGCTCGGTCCCAGTCGCCTCTGTACAGTCGATCGACGAGATGGCCTGCCGGCTGATCGGACGCGAGCAGCCGCTACTGCACGCGCTCCAGCTGGCGCGCGAGGTCAAAGCAGCGATCCGCCGCGATGCCGGCGAAACACTTCGCTGCTCCATCGGTCTTGCCCCGAACCGGTATCTGGCAAAGATCGCCTCTGACATGGAAAAGCCCGACGGGCTGGTCGCGCTCACGCCGGACATCCTCAAAGATGCTCTGCTTCGGCTCACCCCGCGTGATCTCCCCGGCATCGGCGCGCGCATGGAGCGGCGGTTGCACGCTGCTGGTATCCGCACCATGGAGCAGCTCCACGCCCTCAACCGCGAAGAGATGAACACCGTCTGGGGCGGCATTGGCGGTGAAAAACTCTGGTACTGGCTGCGCGGTGAGGACTTCGAGGATCCGGAGCTCGAACACGCCAAGTCGATCGGCAACTCGCACGTTCTTCCGCCCGAGCTGCGGACGCCTGAAGGAGCATATGCGGTAGCCAGCAAACTGCTGCATAAAACAGGGATGCGCCTGCGAACCGCGCGCCTGTGGGCCGCAAATCTACGAGTCTCGCTCAAGTTCGCAGTCCCGCAAACGATGGCTACACGCCAGCACTATTCCGGCATCCCGCAGGAGGCCTGGTCCCAGAGCACGCCGCTGATCGAGTGCCAGGACAACCAGACGCTGGTCGAGGGCCTGAAGAAGCTGTGGGCACAACGGCCAAGCCGGCCAGAGCACGGCAAACCCTTCTATGTCGGCGTAACGCTAGGCAATTTGGTGCCCGACAATCTCCACACGCTTAGTCTCTTTTCCGGGCTGGACGCCGAGATACGCCGGTCGAAGCTCTCGGCCACCATCGATCGCGTCAACACCAAGTACGGCACCACCACCCTTGGATTCGCGAGCATGCTGCCGGCGGGGACAGCCGCCGCGACGCGCATAGCCTTCACCAGCATCCCGGATCTGTTTTAACTGCTCTCGGCTAGACCGGCTTCAGGGCTACGGTGGCTGGTGCGAAGACTCACTCTGTGTGGCCGTTCCTCAAAGAACGGCCACGTTCACCTCTGTTCCGCGAACTACACATACCCTGAAACCGGTCTATAGCTTCGGATGAAGCTTCTGAAAGCCAGTCGCCTCCTGGTAGGCACGGGCGAAGACCGCGAGCTTCGCATCCTCGTAGTGGCGGCCGAGGAAGGTAAGACTGACCGGAGTGCCTGGACCACCGATGCTGTCATCATCGCCCGTGTCGGTCGCCGGCGGTACTGGTGCATCGTTGCCGCGAATGCCATTCGGCAGAATGATCGCCGGGTGCCCCGTCAGGTTTGTCGCGACCAGCTGAATGCCCGGTGTGGGCGTAACGATCACATCTATTTTTGCGAACAGCTCGGCGAACTCGCGAATCGCTACCGTGCGCGCGCGGTTGGCCTGGATGTACTCCACCGCGGGATAGAAACGCGCGATGCGGAAGAGGTTCGGCCAATCATCGGCGGACTGCTCCGTGAGCAGCTTGTCGCGGCCGGTCATCGTCAGGTCATCAAAGGCCGCTGCTGCTTCTGCGGTAAGCAGCTCTGCCATGGCGCCGTAGGGCAACTTCGGCAGCTCCACTGGGATCAGCTCTACGCCCATTGCCCGGAGCTTTTCAATGGCAGCGAGATCATATTTGCGGTCGTACTCGCGACGTTTGCGCGCCATCGCAGCATCGCGTTCCCGTGTCTCACGTTTCTTCTTCTCTGCGTCTGTCTCAGTGACTGGCGCCTTCGACGCTTTCTCAGCAGTCTCTTTCGAGGGTTCGAACTCGTCTTTCAGGTAGCCGATGCGCAGGCTCTTCCAGTCGAAGGCTGCATTCCAATTGAACGCTGCATCGCGAGTGGCGAGGTCTCGGCCATCCGGTCCGTAGATCGAGTTCATCACGATCGCGCAGTCCTCAGCGGCACGGCAGATGGGCCCCAGTTTGTCCATCGTCCAGCTCAGCGCCATAGCACCCGTGCGCGGCACAAAACCGAACGTCGGTCGCAGGGCAGTGGTGCCGCAGCGCGTTGAGGGCGAGGAGAGAGAGCCGAGCGTCTCCGACCCAATGGCAAACGCGACACATCCCGAAGCCGTCGCCGAAGCCGAACCCGCCGACGATCCACTCGACCCCTGCTTGGGATTCCACGGATTCCGGGTGCGTCCGCCAAACCACTTATCCCCGTTTGCAAGCGCGCCCAGAGTGGTCTTCGCCACCAGCACAGCCCCGGCTGCATCCAGCCGCTTGACCACGGTTGCGTCCTCGTCGAAGCTCTGGTGTTCAAAGCCGCCGGCGCCCCAGGTGGTGGGATAGCCCTTGACGGCCAGCAGGTCCTTTGCACCCCACGGCAGCCCGTGCAGCGGGCCGCGATACCTCCCAGCCGCGATCTCGCGATCCGCCTCGCGCGCCGAAGTCATCGCGCGGTCTTCTGTCAGCGTAACCACGAAGTGCAGCTGCGGATCGTAGCGCTTCAGCCGCATCAGGTACATTTCGGTCAGCGCAACCGAGGAGACCTTCTTGGTGCGCACGTACTCCGCAAGTTCGCGAAGCGAGGAGAAGGCGAGGTCTTCGAGATTCGCAGGCGCTGTTGCGATAGCCGGAGCCTTGCTGATCTCCATCGGCTTGCGCAGCGTAGTCACTGCAGCTCCGGGCGGTAGCGGGTCAAAGAGATACGCCGGCGCCACGCTGTTCTCCATCTTCATCGCACGGATGGGTGCGTAGGCATCGCGCTGCTGGTTCAGCCCGTCGAGCATCATCGCTTCCTGCTCTGGCGTGACTGAGACACCGGCAAGCGCCGCCGCGGCGGTGATCATCTCGGAGGTGATGTTCGGCAGCTTGGCACCATCGGGTCCAGCAGTTGCGCTGCTTTCCTGCGCCTGCACAGCGAGCGTGTACAGCCCGCCTGGCAGCAGCGTGGAAGCCAGACCGGCACGGCTGCAAACGGCGAGAAAAGAGCGGCGATCAAAAGTCATCGGGAGTGGCAATGGGAACCCTTTCAGTTGGGTCTGAGTTGGATCTGTGGATGAGCATCAGTCTGGAGCGATCGAGGAGAACGATGCTCAATCCGAGATGGTAGCATCCAGGCCATGCCCCTGCTTGAGGTCGATTGCGTATCGAAAAGTTATCCCGGCAGAGCAGGCGTACTCGGCGTTGCGACCGAAGAGCATCGGGTGGTGGACAGTGTCACGCTGAACGTGGAGCGCGGCGAGACGCTGGGCCTGGTCGGCGAGTCCGGCTCCGGCAAGACAACCATAGCGCGCATAGTTCTCGGTCTGGTACCGCCGACCTCGGGCACAGTCCGTTTCGATGGTGAGACGATCACCGGCGCCTCGCAAAGAACAATGCAGGGGATACGACGACGCCTCCAGCCAGTCTTTCAGGATCCCTTCGCAGCGCTGAATCCGCGCATGCGCGTGGCTGAGATCATCACCGAACCATTCGCCATTCACCGCGGAGAGGCTGGTCTGCCGCGAGGCGCCGTCGCGCTCAGAACACACGTAGAAAGTCTCCTGCGCAGCGTTGGACTCGATGAGTCTGCGCTCAGCCGCTATCCGCATGAGTTTTCTGGCGGCCAGAGGCAGCGTATCAATATTGCACGTGCACTCGCGCTCAGGCCGGAGATGCTGATCCTCGACGAGCCAGTCTCGGCGCTTGACGTAAGTGTCGGCGCGCAGATCGTCAACCTGCTCAAAGACCTACAGCGCGAGCACGCGCTCTCCTACCTCTTCATCACGCATTCCATGCCGCTGGTGCGCTATCTTGCGACGCACATAGCCGTCATGAAACAAGGAAAGCTGGTCGAGCAGGGCACCGCAGAGCAGGTGTGCGATGCGCCACAGGAGCCGTATACGCAAGCACTCATCGCCGCAACGCCAACCCTTGAGTACACGCCGGCCGGTTAAACCTACAAGGTTGGCCATAATGACTCTATTCCTGATTCAGGAGGCCGCGCCTCAGAATGCTTGCATCGCCGGAGTACGGCCAGTAAGATTCCGCAATCGCCCGCATGACCTCCTCGTCCAAGTATGCCTCGGTGCCCTACCTGCGCGCGCGCATGGGCAAGGTCTGTGTTGCGATCACGGGCTATACTGCCCCCGCGATGATCGGGCGCGCCGAGTCCGTCGTGAGCGAGAACTCGGGCGAGAACTCGTTTCTGGAGTTCCGGCTCGACTATCTCGCGAAACCGCTGACTGCCCTGCCGAAGCTGAAGCAGTTCCTGGCCGAGCACAGGGGCGTGACCGCGGTCGCCACCTGCCGCCGGACAGAGGGTGGTGGCAAGTTCGCCGGCTCAGTCACCGAGGAGCTGGAGATCCTGGGCAAAGCGTCAGCCAGTGGCTTTCATCTGATCGACCTGGAACTCGAAACGGCGGAGAAGCTCACCTCAACCAAGCTCTATCCCGAGGAGCTCGACAAGCTGCGCACGCATGGAGCAGCGGCGCTCCTTGTCTCCTCCCATGACTTCTCCGCCACGAAAGACCTGGATGGCCTGCTCGAGCGCATACGCCGCTTCGAGCCGGAGTTCATCAAGATCGTCTCCACGGCAAAGACACTCGCCGACAACATGACCATGCTGCATTTTCTCGAGCGTTCGAGTGATCACGTAAACCTCATCGGCATCTGCATGGGCGAGGCCGGTACCATCAGCCGGATTCTGGGCCCGCGTTCGGGCAGCGTCTTCACCTTCGCCTCCGCAAGCGAGGGAGAAGAGACCGGACCCGGCCAGATCTCGGTCCGCACGCTTTCGGCTGAATACCGCATCGATTCACTGGATGCCGCCACGCGCATCTACGGGGTGGCGGGCGATCCAATCCGGCACTCGCTCTCGCCGCTTATGCTCAACGCCGCCTTTCGACGCGAGATTGTCAATGCTATCCTTCTGCCACTGCAGGCCAGGAAGCTCACCGACCTGCTGACGGTGGCGCGTGAGCTTCCGCTAGCTGGCTTTGCCGTCACCATGCCGCTCAAGCAGGAGATCCTGCCGCACCTGGAGAAGACGGACGCCCTCTCGACCAAGGTGGGGGCATGCAACACCGTCGTGCGCTCGGCGGAGGGCAAGCTCTTCGGCTTCAACACAGACGTGGGCGGCGTGGTGCGGCCGCTGGAGCGCCGTCTCACTCTCAAGGGAGCACGGGTGCTTGTGTTGGGAGCAGGTGGAGCTGCACGCGCGGCCGTCTTTGGCCTGGTGGACAGGGGAGCCGAAGTCCTGATCCTGAACCGCACGTTGGAAAAAGCGCAGAAGCTGGCGCGGGAGGCGAAAGCAAAGGTCATCAAGCGCGAACAGGTCGCGAAGTCTAAATTCGACGTGATCCTGAACGCAACACCCACCGGCATGGGCGGGGCAAAACAGGCGTCGATCCTCAATCCGGAAGAGCTCAACGCCCGCGTGGTCTTCGACATGGTCTATAACCCCGTCGAAACGCCACTGATCCGTGCCGCGCGCGCCCGAGGCATCCCCGTCATCACCGGCGTGGAGATGTTTGTGCAGCAAGGCGCCAGACAATTTGAGATCTGGACCGGTAAACCTGCTCCGGAAGAGGAGATGCTACGGGTCGTCGTGCACGCCTTGCGGCAGGGGGGAGAAGTAGGGAGCAGGAAGTAGGGAGCAAGGATCAGCTACGCTCGGGCTACCGTACTGGTGAAGGATCTACTCGTTCTGACGGTCGTGATCATGGTTGGCTTGGTGCTTGCATATCCACGCGAGCTAGAGAGATATTCGTGCAGACGACAATCTGGTCAACGAGTCAATACCGCTTTAGTGTTGCCAGTTCTCTACGCAGCGGACTACGATGCCGTTAGTTCGGTGCAGCTCACTGTAAGCGTGCCAGAACCAAGTAGTTAGGTGGTTAGTTAAGCCTGTTCATACGTAAAAATTAAACTGGTGACACATTTCGCCAGCGTCGATGGAGTGACACTCTATGGCGTGGTACGCCTACTGCATTAGCGAGAAGCAGGCCTTCCCTGAGCTCGCCCGTCACCGCAAGCCAATTCCAATGCAAGCGGTAACAGGCATCTCCGGTAATCAAATCTTCCTTTACCCAGCCAGTGATCTAGCCGTTATCGTCTCCGAACATAATCCGGACGAACTCTTCGATCAACAAGCCGCTGTCGATCACGCTCGCGTCATCGGCGACTGCTTCAAACACTCAACCGTACTTCCCTTCCGATTTGGCACCGTCTTTGCCGATGATGAGGCGCTCCGCCGCTCCATCCGCTCCAACCAGCGCCAATACGCCACCAACGTCGAACGCCTCCGCGGCAAGACCGAGATGCACCTTAAAGTCATGGTCGACGACTGCCGCCCCGGCCATCACATCGCAAGCATAGAGCGCGTCGGAAAGGAATACCTCTCCAACCTCCGGGAAAATGCTACCCACCAGCGTGAACGCCAGACCAAAGCGCGGGCTATCTCGGTGCAGATGCACCGCATGTTCAGTCCTCTGGATGAAGAGATCACCTGCCGCCGCACCGACAATGGCAAGATGCTTCTCGATGTCGCGCACCTGATTGACAGCAGATGCGTGGAGCGCTACATGAACAAATATTCGACTGCGCGAGAGCTCTTGAAAGAGTGCCGTATGCAGCTTTCGGGACCATGGCCACCCTACCACTTCGTTCACAGGTTAACCCGGCCAACCATTATCCCGCAGTCCATCCCTGCTTAACTCGTCCCTGCATTTATGACGGCAAAGACCCGCGAAGCGCTCGCGGGTTTTCCTTTCATGCATGGGTACCTGGCGTACCTGCGTACTTCGTGTTGCAGCTCTACAGAATATGGTTCGTCGCGGGCAGGTTCTTCTTGTTGCGCCGGCTGAGCACGAAGCTGGCTTTGCGCCGTCCGGACGAGGCATGGTCGATCTTCTTCCAGAACGCAACAAAGTAATCCACCGCCGAGATAATGGAGACCAGAACCATGAAGTAGATAGAAGCATAGGCCGTCCACATCATCGAGATGACGATGAAACCGAAGTGCCACTCCGACCACCGGTGCGCCAGGATGGTCGCAACCACCGAGACAATCTGCACGATCGTCTTGAACTTGCCTAGGTTGCTGGCTTCAATGGTGAAGCCCTCAGCGCTGGCGATCGACCGCAGTCCGCTCACCAGGAACTCCCGTCCAATCACCAGAACCGCAATCCACGGCTTCATGATACTTGGCGAAAATTCGACCAGCGAGATATAGGCGGCCGAGATCATCAGCTTGTCGGCAAGCGGATCGAGCAGCATGCCCATGGTCGTTACCTGGCCACGCTTGCGCGCCAGGTAACCATCCACGCCATCGCTGATTGACAGCAGGATGAAAATGACTGAGGCGATGATCTCCTGCTCGCCATTCCCTCCCCGAAAAGGAAAACTGGCCGACAACATCCAGATCAGCAACGGCACGCAGACGATGCGGCTCATCGTAATGGAGTTGGGCAGGTTCATTCGCGGGCTCACAGCGGTCTTGAACGGGCGCATCCGCTATCTGCCATTATGCACCAGCAGTATTGCGGGAGTGTGACCACTTTGGTCGTGGGGGGCCGCGCGCAGCTAGCTTTAAGCGTGCCGCCAGCTTTAAGATTCAACCACCTGAGTGGAGTTGTTGCTAGAATGTGTCTCCATCTTGTCGCGCGCGCCGAAGCAGTTCCGATCTTGGGCGAGAACGCATGGTCACCTTGCTTCGGCAATGCCTCCGACCTCACACAGGCTGCTTTTCACTGTCCAGGGTCTTCATCTGGCCTTCGTCGTAGCGGCTACCCGCAACCGGGGCTGACTCAGCCAGGAGTTCCAAACTTTCTACCTCATCTGGGCTCAGGCGAAGGTCCGTAGCCTGCAGTGCATCGTCGAGTTGCTGCACCTTCCGCGCTCCGACGATAGGCACAATGCGCTCGCCCTTGCTCAGTACCCAGGCGATGGCCAGGGCCGCCGGCGGCACGCCACGCTTCTCCGCCATGGTCTGCAGGCCATTCACGAAGATGCGATTCTGCTCCAGATTGCTTCCGCGAAAGCGCGGCAGAAAGGCGCGAAAATCAGTGCGCCCCGTGGGTATGGATCCGCTCAGCAGTCCGCGCGACAGCACACCATAGGCCGTGATGCCGACGCCGAGCTCTTCGGTAGCCGGCAGGATCTCCGCCTCCATGTTGCGCGTGACCAGGGCATACTCGATCTGCAAATCGCTGATCGGATGCACGCCATTCGCCTTGCGCAGGGTCCCGGCGCTCACCTCCGAAAGCCCGGCGTACCGCACATATCCGGCTTTGATCAGATCTGCGATGGCGCCGACCGTCTCTTCGATAGGCACCTGCGGGTCGAGCCGCGCCGGGCGGTAGATGTCCACATGGTCCACACCGAGGCGCTGCAAGCTGTACGCCAGGAAGTTCTTGATGGCTGCGGGCCGGGCATCGTACCCCACCCAGCCTCCTCGCGGGTCGCGCAATGCGCCAAATTTTACCGAAAGCAGAACCTGGTCCCTGCGGCCCGAGCCCAATCCTTCCAGAGCGCGACGGATCAACAACTCATTGTGTCCCATTCCGTAGAAATCGCCGGTGTCGAGCAGCGTTACCCCGCGATCAAGCGCCGTCTGGATGGTGCGGATGCTTTCTGCCTCATCCGCCTCTCCGTACATGCCGGACATGCCCATGCAGCCTAGACCGATGGCTGAGCTGACGGGTCCGTTGGAACCAAGCTGACGTGTTTGCATTCCGGGGTAGATGCGGCGAGGAGGTAAACGGGCTCAGTCACGCGGCAAGCTCTTTTCGTGCTGCACCAATCCTTCACTCTCCTTTGGAAAAAGTGACCTCAAGATGTCGAGGAGCCGCCCCGGATCGTAGTTTTCAAGGTGATGGTGCACGTCACCACACTCGATATAGCCACGGCCCGAAGTCACGATGATTGGGATGTCGGGAGTGATCCCCTTGAGCTCCGATACCAGATCGGCGCAAGAAACACCATCGACCTCTGCATCGATTACGATCCCATTTACTTTAGGGAACTGCCGTAGCGTTGCAACCGCCTCCTTCGGGGTGTAAGCAGTGAGGACATTGAACTTCGCAGTCTCAATGACGAGTTTGCGCGTGGAGATGGTTCCCGGGTAGTCCCGGTCTATGACGAGGAAGCAAGGTCTAATCACGGGATTAGTATGCCGCAGTTGAAGGTGAACAGAAAACCATTACCGTGGAATTCACTAGCGATCGTCCAGCGACTCCGGCAAGTGAGCGGTTTGCAATCAGCTCTAGGTGCCTGGCAAGATCTTATCTACCAGCAAAAGCAGTGGGACGGCCTTGGCCGCCCCTCCCTCACCCAACAGGTTAGGCGTAGATTCCACGCTGTTTGATCGTGAATGCCACCCGATCAATCGCTAGCATATAAGCGGCAATGCGGTTGTTCACACCATGCGCCTCTGAGTAGCGAACAACGTCGTCAAAGCTTTCGGCCAGGATGTGCTCAAGCTGCTCGTTGACCACCGATTCCTTCCAGAAGTAGCCCTGGCGATCCTGCACCCACTCGAAATACGAGGCGGTCACGCCGCCCGCATTGGCGAGGATGTCTGGAATCACGAAGATCTTCTTGTCAGCCAGGATCTCGTCGGCTACGGCGGTCGTGGGACCGTTTGCGCCCTCGCAGATGATCTTTGCGCGAATGCGATCGGCGTTCCGGCTGGTAATGACGTTCTCGGTGGCCGCGGGCACCAGGATCTCGCAATCCTGAAGAATCAGATCCTGCGGGTCAGCAGCCTCTGCACCCTTGAAGCCGAGCACAGTGCCATTGCGCTGGCGATATTCGATCAGTTGATGGATATCGATGCCGCGCGAGTTGAACAGGCCGCCGTCGTACTCGGCAATCCCGGTGATCGTGTAACCCGCCTCCATCATGAGCTTGGCCGCATTGGAGCCTACATTGCCGAAGCCCTGAACTATGACCCTGCAGCCTTCGCGCTGCATATTCAAGTGGCGCAATGCTTCATCGCAGACCACCCGCACACCGCGACCCGTTGCTTCGCGCCTGCCGCGAGATCCGCCTATATTCAGCGGCTTACCAGTGACCACAGCCGTCACCGTCTGACGCATGTGCATGGAGTAGGTGTCCATGATCCAGGCCATCACTTGCTCATTGGTGTTGATGTCCGGCGCCGGCACATCCTTTTCTGGCCCGATGAACTCGATCAGCTCTGCAGTGTAGCGGCGCGTCATGCGCTCCAGTTCGCCAATGGACATCTTCTTCGGATCGCAGATCACGCCGCCTTTCGCGCCGCCGAACGGGATATTGACCACAGCGCACTTCCAAGTCATCCAGCTGGCCAGCGCTCGCACTTCATCCAAGGTCACATCGGGCGAGTAGCGGATGCCGCCCTTGCCCGGGCCGCGCGCGATGGAGTGCTGTACGCGAAAGCCGGTGTAGACCTCGATCGATCCGTCGTCCATGCTGACCGGAATATGCACGATGATCTCGCGAGCCGGATAACGCAGCACCTTCCATAAGCCTTCATCGAGGTTAAGCTTCTGTGCCGCAAAGTCGAATCGAGCAGCCTGGGCTTCCCAGGGATTAATCTCCTGCTCGAGGGTGAGTGTTTGCATACAAATCTTCTCCAGTAAATCTGCCTACGTAAACCGCCGGTTCAGCCGTACTCGTCCAGTCGTACTTAACGAGCATCGGCTAGAAATCGTTAATGCGATATGCAACAAACGTGGCGGTTTTGTTCGTCCGCCGCATTGCCGGGTACCGGCGATTGACCAAACTCCCGAGTATAGGCGTGAAAAAGAAACTCCGGCAAGCAAGCGCCTGTTGCCGAAATCGTCATCTGTTCGGATGCCGGGACTTCCCAGTCACCGCCCGGGAGCGCCATAAGGGAGCTTCGGCAAGCTGAAGTTTGGCATTGGCATAAAAGGCAGCGACCGCCACGGCCATGTACCATGAGCCTCACCGATGCTCCAACGTAAAGCGAAGTCTGCCAGAACCAACTTCTCATCGGGCGCGAAAATGACGACGCTGCGGGCTGCCGAAGCGCTCTTCCCCTCTCGCTCTGAGTTCCTCAAGCTGGCGCGCACTCATACGCTGGTGCCAGTCTGCCGACGGCTAACGGCCGATCTCGAGACGCCGGTCTCGGCCTTCCTGCGTCTTGCTGCGAACGAAGCGGAATGCTTTTTGCTGGAATCGGTGGAAGGCGGCGAAAAGCTGGGGCGCTACACCTTTATAGGGATTGAGCCCTATCGCAAGGTGGTCGCGCACGGACGGACGCTCACCGTTTCGGAAGGCAAGAAGCAGCGCACACTCGATGCGGACATATTCGAGTATCTGAAGGAAGCGCTGGGCGGCCATACACCGGCGCACCTTTTCGGCCTGCCACCTTTCACCTCCGGCGCCGTTGGCTTCTTCGCTTACGATGCGGTCCGGCAGATCGAGCAGCTTCCCGAGCTGGCGGTCGACGACCTCGGGCTCCCGGACGCCTGTCTCGCCTTCTTCGGCAACGTCCTCGCCTTTGATCACGTCAAGAAGGAGATCCTGCTGATCGCAACGGCGGACCTTCGCCACCGCAAACCCGAGGCAGCCTACGCCAGCGCACTGCTGAAATTGGCTGCACTGGAGCGGCGTCTTGCGGGACCCCTGCCCCAAGTTCGACGACCCAAGTTACGCCAACGGCCGAGCGCCGCAAAACTGGTAGTAAGCCCACGCACGCAGAAGAAGGATTACCTCGCCGGCGTCAAAAAGATCCAGGAGTACATAGCAGCCGGCGACATCTTCCAGGCTGTGCTGTCGCAGCGATTTGAAGTCGTCCCGGAGACAGACCCGTTTTCGGTCTATCGCGCCTTGCGCATCGTCAATCCCTCGCCCTACATGTACTTCCTGCGACTGGAAGTAGACGGGGCAACGGCGAGAAAGAAAGCTCCAACCCGTAGGCTCTCAGGCCCGCTACACATCGTCGGCTCGTCACCCGAGCTGCTGGTGCGGGTCAAGGGCGGCAATGTCGAGTACCGTCCTATCGCGGGCACCCGCCCGCGCGCGGAGAATGAAGAAGAGGACCTCCGCCTGGAAGAGGATCTCCGCAACGACGCCAAAGAGGTAGCCGAACACATCATGCTGGTTGACCTGGGCCGCAACGACGTGGGCCGGGTGAGCGAATACGGCAGTGTGCGGGTGAAGGATTTGATGAGGGTGGAGCGCTACTCGCACGTCATGCACCTGGTCAGCTCAATAGAGGGCCGGCTGCGACCGGAGCTCTCCGCGGTAGACGCCTTTCGCGCCTGCTTCCCAGCGGGCACCCTCTCCGGCGCTCCCAAGATTCGCGCCATGGAGATCATCGAGGAGCTCGAGCCCACGCGCCGCGGCATCTACGGCGGTGCGGTCTGCTATGCCGACTTCTCCGGCAATCTGGATTCGTGCATCGTTATTCGCAGCATGCTAGAGAAGAATGGTCGCGGGTACATCCAAGCGGGGGCCGGTATCGTTGCCGATTCAGTTCCGGAGAAGGAATTCGAGGAGTGCGTGAACAAGGCCCAGGCCGTGATCCGCGCCGTCCAGCGCGCCCGCGGCTGATCACCACGGAGCGTACAGAGTATAGAGAGGAACGAAACGCTGCTTCGGATCTGCCCTGTGCTCTCTATGTTCTTTGCGCAAGCTGAATGCAGATAGTTAAGTACGCACCAGCGGCAGCTTTGGATCTATAACCTGCTTTGATTCAATCACGTGGTGACCACCGGGTTACTCAAGATTTCCCCAGTGTGGGACGAAACCTTCATCCATTCAGCGTAACGTGACCCTCGAGGATCGGACGCTGTTCTTCTCTTCCCGCTGCACGTGCGGGCTGCACGCTTCCGTCCGCATCGCCCCTACTTTGGCAACCCGCGCTTGACTGGTCATGACAGTCCGCCCGGCTTGCTCTTCCATCTACAGCTTTCCGCAGGAGACCAATCTAATGAACCCCGAAGAACAGCAGCTCGTCAACAAAACACCAGAAGAACGCCGCAATTTCCTCAAAGGCATGGGCTTTACCGGCCTTGGCCTCGCCGCCGCTGGCATGGTCGGCAGCCGCCTCGGCGTTATGGACAGTGTCACAGGCAAAAAAGCCATTGCCACTTCCAATTCCGTTCACGCCGCCTCTATTACTGACGCAGATATCCTTAATTTCGCTCTTAACCTCGAGTACGTCGAAGCAGAGTTCTACGTGAAGGCCATCACCGGCCGCACCATCGAGTACTTCGGCGTGAAGACCACCGGAACCGGCACCCATGGCAAGGTAATGGGTGGTAAACGCGTGAACCTCGCACCGGGTGGTGAAGTCACCAGGAAGCTACTGGAGATCGCCCTCGAAATCGCCTACGACGAAACCGAGCACGTTGTATTTCTCCGCGACGCCTTAGGGGCCGCCGCAGTTGCCCGGCCTGACATCAACCTCGATGCGCTTGGCTATGGCTTTGAAAACTATCGCCAGTTCCTCACCCTCGCCCGCGCATTCGAAGATACCGGCGTCTCCGCCTACGGTGGCGCTGCTCCGCTGATCACCAGCAAAGACTATCTCTCCGCCGCAGTCCGCATCGGGCTTACCGAGGCGTACCACGCCAGCAACCTCCGCCTGCTCATTGCACAGAACAACATTCCGGTGCCAGCGGATGACAGCCTGGATGTCCTTCCCCCGCCAGCAGGGCGTCAGTACTTCACCGTCGACCAGCAGGCACTTGCGATTGTTCGCACCACCAGCCAGGTGCTCTCGATCGTCTACGGAAACAGCACCCCGGGTACGACCTCCGGCGGCTTTTTCCCCAGCGGCGTCAATGGCGTGATCAACACGGTGTAATCGATCGTATCCATGGCTCTCTGATATCTTCCGCGGCGCGGGCTCACACACGTGGGTTCGCGCCAATTTGTTTCTCTATTCACGGATAACGGCTAATCGCAGACCTCCTCCTCTGTCTAACCGTCATCCATAGCCGTGGAGGTAATCATATGGGTTTACTAGATAGCATCAAGTCAATGGCGGGTGGCGCTGGGAACAGCGAGAGTCACGCATCCGTCGCCAGCGCGTTTTTCGATGTGGTGGGGCAACATGCGGGTGGCATGCAGGGCGTTCTGGACCACTTTCGCCAGAACGGCATGGAACAGCACGTCAACTCTTGGCAGCAGCCCCAGACCCCGAACCAAAACATCACGCCCGAGCAGGCGCACCAGGGCCTTGGCGACGGAGTCGTCGGCCAAATCGCCCAGCGCACTGGTCTTTCGCCAACCATGGTCACTGGAGCTATGGCAGTGATGATGCCGATGATCGTCTCGCACTTCGCCTCCAGCGGCGGCATGGGCCAGGGTGGCGGGAATCTCGCCAGTATGGCGCAGGGCTTTCTCGGCAAGCTCTAGCGGGTACGTAATCGAGTACAGGACGTAGGCTCACCGGAGTTCAGACTAGAAGGAGTGGCACATGGCAGATCTAGAGCAGTTAAAGCAGAAGTACGCCCCGGTCGTTCAGACCATCGAGCAGTTCAGCGATGAGGGCGCGAAGGTGGAGAACGTCGGATTGGACGGAGACAAGCTGCTCCTGAAAGCCACGGTACCTTCGCAGGTTGTCGCCAATCGTGTCTGGGACGCCATCAAGCAGGTCGATCCGCAGTTCTCAGACCTACACCACGAGATCACCACGACGGGCGGCAGCGACCAGCCCTATAAGATCAAATCCGGCGACAATCTCTCCAAAGTCAGCAAGCTCTTCTACGGCTCGCCAAATCACTACCAGGCCATAGCGAAGGCCAACAGCATCGAAAACCCGGACAAGATCCAGGTTGGTCAGCAGATCACGGTTCCGGTCCTGAACAGCTAACTCTACTGGGGTGTGCGGGCCGTGTTCTAGATAACCGGCCCGCAGCATAGCCCCTGCGGTTCTGTTGTGTTTAGAGAAAACCAAGCAAAGGTGAGAACGTGAAAGTCGATTCGTTTGCAATTGATATTCCAAATGAAGTGCTTGACGACCTCCATCGCCGGCTGCAAAGCACGCGCTGGCCCGATCAGGTCGAAGGAGCCCATTGGGAATACGGAACCGATCTCTCGTTTATGCAAGATCTCGTGTCCTACTGGTCTTCCACGTACAACTGGCGCAGGCAGGAAGCTGCCATAAATCAGATGCGCAATTTCAGAACAACTTTGGATGGCTTGGGTATTCACTTCATCCACGAGCGAGGTGAAGGCTCCCGGCCTCTGCCCATCCTCCTGTCGCATGGCTGGCCCGATTGCTTTTGCGGATGGCAAAGCTCATCCCGCGTCTCACCAATCCAGCGGCTTTCGGTGCGGACCCTGCGGACAGCTTCGACGTTGTGGTGCCGAGCATTCCGGGATATGGATTCTCGGACCGGCCCTCCTCCAAAGGCTTCTGGCATAAACGTGTCGCGTCTATGTTCGCAGCGCTTATGGACGGGTTGGGTTACACGAAGTACGGAGCTCATGGCGGCGATTGGGGCAGCAGCATCACGGAGCAGATCGCATTCCACTACAGCGGATCGCTGCTTGGAATCCATCTCACCGACGTGCCCTTTTGGCACATGCTTCGGCCTCCGAGCGGTCTGACGCGAAGTGAAGAAAAATATTTAGAAGAAGGCAAAGCGTGGCAGATGGAAGAGGGCGCATATGCGCTGCTTCAGGCCACAAAGCCACAGACACTTGCCTTTGCAATTAATGATTCTCCAGCAGGTTTGGCTGCCTGGATTATTGAGAAGTTTAGAACCTGGAGTGATTGCCACGGGGATGTGGAGAGCAAATTCACGAAGGACGAGCTGCTAAACCAGGTCATGATTTACTGGGTCTCGCAGACCAGCGGCTCCTCCGCTCGCCTCTACTACGAGGCCAAGAATAATTGGCCGATGTTCACGCCTAGTCGCGTCAAGACACCTACCGCGTTCGCGATGTTTCCCAAGGACATCGTGCCTGCGCCTCGTGAGTTTGCTGAAAGGCTGTTCAATGTCGAACAGTGGGACAGTATGCCACGGGGTGGCCACTTCGCGGCTCTTGAGGAGCCGGATCTGCTCGCCGACTCAATCAGAAAGTTCTATCGACAGTTCCGGTGAGCTGGGTACGATAACCGCGCAGCCGACGTTCCAGCAACCCCGGTGTTAAACTCAGCCACGTTCAGGAGCTGGCGGCGATCTCAGCACCAGCCGTGCTGCCCCCTCGCGACCGGCTTGTCATCCAGACCAGCAGCACCACACAACCGACAGCAAAGTTTGCCAGCGCATCCAGCGCCGGAACACCGTGCGGGCCGAAGGCATGGTAGCTGCGGCCCTCCAACCAGGTCAGAAAAATCGTCGGCGCATTCGCCATGGAGTCCAGCAGGGTAAACCGGCTGGCCGCACTGATGCCCGCCCGGCCCATGGTATCGACGACCAGCATGGTGAAACTGGTGTAACAAAGCCCCGCCGTGAACAGGTAGAGGGCGGTTCCGATAATGTATACACCTGGTCGCGCAGGCCCGAGCCACAGAACCGAAGCAGCCAACCCATTCAGGCAGCCAGCGAAGACGTAAGTGAGGCGGCGGTCCCAGGAGACCGGGAAGGCGCTCGCAATCATGCAACCAACGATGGTGAGCAGGCCGCCAGCAAAGCCGTTCACCCAGATCACCCGCCCCGCGCCCACCCCGTAGTCCTTCGCCATGCCCGCAAGCAACGCGGATGCAGCACCCGTGCCCACCGGCGCCAACATCACCAGCAGGCTGGGCGCCGTCTTGCGCGAGAACAGCGTCGTGCGGATCTCCCGCCACATCTGTGGTAGCCGCCGCTCGGCGCTGTGTGGCTCCTGAAACCTATCCTTGCGCAGAAGGAAGGCAGCGAGCGAAGGAAGCGTCACCAGCAATGCGGCCGCAATCGCCGAGGTGCGGACAGGTAGGCGCTCCGCCAGCAGCAGCAGGAGTCCGCCGCCCATGGCTACTCCGCCGTAGTTGCCCACCTGCAACCAGCCGGACGCACGCAGCTTTCCTTTGATGCCGGATGACCCGGCTAGCAGCCCTCCCTGACAGCCGGAGGTGAGCGTGTTGATGACGCAGCCGGCAAGCAGGATCGCAACCGTTGCCCGCGGCGAGGCGCGGCCGATAAGAATCGCCGCGAGCAACCCGATGCCGCTCAGTGTCGACGCCAGCAGCAGCCAGGTTCGCTTGCGCAGGCCGACATCCAGCACCGGGCTCCACAGGAAATAGAGCATGTTCGGCAGCATGAGCAAAGAGAGCAGGCTGGCAATTTCGCCGACGGCAAAACCCTGCTTACGCAGCAGAAACGGAAGTGGGGTCTGCAGGAAGCCCTGGAAGATGCCGTACGGCAGCGCGATCGGCAGGAAAAGCATGCACTGCAGCAGACGCGCTCGCGCGCCCGCAGCCGTATGGCTGGGGTGTGTGTTGGCAACCGTGGTACTTGGGGGTACGTCGTCTCCCAGTGGAGCCTCCAGCAGTGCATGCATCGTCAACAGAAGCATACCCACGCCCGCCGCCTTACACTAAGAGGGGTGGGAGATGCATTTCACGGTATCCAAATGATCTTTGTACTCGATAACTACGATTCGTTCACCTACAACCTGGTGCAGTACATGGGTGAGCTAGGCGCGGAGATGGTGATCCGGCGCAATGACGAGCTCACGCCGGAAGAGATAGAAGCTCTCCGTCCGGAGCGGATCGTGCTCTCGCCCGGACCCTGCACACCGCAGGAAGCGGGCATTAGCATCCCGCTCATTCGCCATTTCGCGGGTAAGGTGCCGATACTCGGGGTCTGCCTGGGTCACCAGGCGATTGGCGCAGCTTTCGGCGGCAAGGTTATCCGCGCGCCGCAGCTGATGCACGGCAAAACGAGCGAGGTCGAGCACGATGGCAACTCCATCTTTGCCGGCATCGGCACGCCCATGCGCTGCACCCGGTATCACTCGCTCATCGTCGAAGAGAAGAGTCTCCCGCCAGAGCTAGAAGTCAGCGCCCGCACCGCGGACGGCATCATCATGGGGCTGCGCCACCGCGAGTATCAGATCGAAGGTGTCCAGTTCCATCCTGAGAGCGTACTCACACAAGATGGCAAACAGCTGATTCAAAACTTCCTCGATCTGTAGGCTAGACGTTAGGGGCCCATTCTAGCGAAGCTATGGTGGGTCTTCTTACCCTGACTGGCGGACCAGAGATGAAAAAAAATGGGGTGCTGCTCCTGGCCTTGGCGTCCTCTGCTCTCGCCCAATCACCGCCGCACATCACCGGCCACGTTGTCGACCAGTCGCACCATTCAGTAGCGGGCGCAACGGTCGGGAGTATCAGCCCGGGTCAGACCTCCAAAGCCACCACGGACGCGAACGGGAGTTTCGTACTCGATCGCTCTTACGGCACTGGAGCTGTTGTGCTCAAAGCAACGGCTGCGGGGCAGACCTCGAACAGCGTTCCTGTACCTGCGGGGAGTACGGGTAACGAGATCGAGCTGATTCTGCATCCCGAGCCGATTACTCAGACAGTCACGGTCACGGCCAGCCGCCTGCCACTTGAGATTGGTGCGACGGCCAACAGCATCACCACCCTGAGCGCCGCGCAACTGCAACGCTTTCCCGCTTTCACGCTCGACGATTCGCTGCGTCAGCACGCAGGCTTTGAGCTCTTCCGCCGCTCCAGCTCGTGGGTTGCGAACCCGACCAGCCAGGGCATCTCGCTGCGCGGCCTCGGTTCCACGGCCGCCAGCCGCACCCTGGTGCTTTTGCAGGACGTTCCACTCAACGACCCCTTCGGCGGCTGGATTCACTGGAACGAGCTGCCACCCGCAGCCATCCAGAGAGTGGAGATCGCGAGCGGCGGCGGGTCGGATCTCTACGGCTCCAGCGCCATCGGCGGTGTAGTCAACGTCATACCGGCTGAACCTGCCAATACGCAAGCTGTGCTGAATCTCTCCGGCGCAGGCGAGGCCACCGCCTCCGGGGACGGCCGGCTCGACCTGCATCGTGGCCCGTGGAGCGATCTCGTCGCCGGACAGATCTTTCACACCGACGGCTACCGAATTGCGACGCCTTCCGCGCGCGGGGCCGTTGACGTTCCAGCCAACGTTCACTTCCAGAACGGCAGGACCGCTCTCTATCGAGCACTCGGAGGAACTGACAGTCTCTTTCTCGAAGGCAACGTTCTGAACGAGGCCCGCACTAACGGCACGCCGGTCCAGCGCAACGCCACCCGCCTGTGGCGCTATGTGGGAGGAGGCGACTGGAATCCGGGACATCGTCTCGATGGAGCGCTGCGTCTCTATGGCAGCAACGAGGGCTACCGACAAAGCTTCTCCTCCATCAGTAGCGATAGAAACAGCGAGCGGCTCACCCGGCTGCAGCGCGTCCGCACGCAGGAGCTCGGCGGCGCGGTCCAAGGTTCCATTCATCTCTCGCGCTTCATCTTTCTCGCCGGCGCCGACATCCGCGACATCCGCGCGACCGACCTCGAACAGCCCGTACGGAACGGCGCTCCCGCAGGATCTATCGACACTCCTGCGCGCCAGCGCTTTGCCGGCGGCTTCAGCGAGGCCCTGCTCGAAGCCGGACCGTGGTCTGCCGCGCTCTCCGGCCGCGTCGATGTGGTTCGCAACTTTGACGCATCCACGCTTACAACCACCGCTGGGTCTGGTCCAGCCACGCGCGTGAGCATCGCCGACCGCACTGAGACGGTTACAGATCCCCGTTTCGGCCTGGTCCGGCGTCTCCCCCATGGTGTTTCGCTGCGCTCCTCGGCTTTCCGAGCTTTCCGCGCACCCACGCTCAATGAGCTCTACCGGACCGGTCAGGTAGGCCAGGAAACCACCGAAGCCAACGCCGATCTGCGCTCGGAACGAGCGACCGGATGGGAGGTCGGCAGCCTGTTTGCTCCCAGCTCTGGATCTGTAACTGTGGAAGGCACGTACTTCTGGACAGTGATCAACCGCGCCGTCTCGGCGGTGGCGTTAAGCCGCACCTCGACCACCATCCTCAATCGCCGGGAGAATCTCGGCCAGATCCGCAGCGAGGGAGTCGCGCTGGACTTGGAGGCACATCGCGGGGCATGGCTCTCCGGGAAGCTCTCCTACCAGTATGCGAACGCAGTCGTCACCAGCTTTGCCGTCCAGCAGGACCTGGTCGACAAATGGATACCGGAAGTGCCGCGGCAGTCAGCAGTAGGACAGCTGCGCGTAGGCAATCCCCGCATCGGAGACCTCCTGATCGTCGCGCGTGGCAGCGGACGCGCCTACGACGATGCCTCCAACATCTACCTGCTCCACAGCTTCGTTCGCCTGGACCTCTACGGCGAAAAGGAGCTGGGTACGCACGCCAGCCTCTTTGCCTCGGTGCAGAACGCCCTCGACCGCACCATCGAGGTCGGCCGGACGCCGGTGCTCACTCTTGGCACACCACTTGTCGCGCAGGTCGGCATCCGTCTCCACACCGCGCCCCGGCAGTAATCCCTGTTACGCCGGCTTCCGGCACTCCACGCCCAGGCAGTTTTCCCATCGGCCTGGGTCCTCCACCTCGCGGAACATCGGATCAGGATTGTCGTAGATCTGCGCACGCCGCACTGCGGTAAACCCAGCAGTCTCGAGCTCGCACGCCATATTCTTGTAGTCCCACATCCAGAGGTGCGCACTGCGGCCGAAGAGCATGCGCATCAGGCCCGACGAGCCCTTCGCGCCCTGCTCCGTGCCCAGGTACGAGTCGCGCATGAACCGGCTTGCCGCCTCGTGCTCGCCGGAGTTCACATAGCTCCGCGCCAGCCACTCCAGGTCGGGCAGCACAAAGCGAAAGGTTCCGCCCGGCACAAGATACGTATATGTATTGCGCAGAGTGGTCCGGAATTCATTGAGCGCCAGATGCTCCAGCACATGCGAGCAATAGACGGCCTTGGCCGAGCCGGGCGCGACGGGTAGACCCTTGATTACGTCTCCGTAAACGATGTTGGCGGGGTAGTCCGGGAAGCCACGCTTGAGCAGCATCGGTTTCAGAAACGGCATGTTCTTCTCGATCCAGAAGGCCGGCCCGGCGTCGAAGTTCCGCCAGGAAGCTGGCGCGCAAAGCCCACATCCAAACTGCACGTAAGCCGATTCTGAGCCTTGTGTTGCCATTCGTTCCATCGCCCCCGAACGCGCATTGTAGGCCGCCGTGTTGTTGCCCCGGCTACAATACTCGTAGAACTCATAGAGAGCATACCCGCTGAAGTTGACCATTCCAAATTCGTCGCAATGGCGGCTATCGCACCTCGCCTGTCGGTGCCGAGGACAAGGGGAAGCGGCCTTTCTTCGAGGAATGGCTGCACAGAGCTTCACTTCGCGCGTTGGCAGCGTTAGGAGAGGTGCTCTCGGGTACCGTTTGCTGGCCTTCTCTTCCGTTGCGCTCGCCACTCCACTCGCACTCGGGCAGACCGTTGCCCCCGCGCCAAGCACTACACCAACGCATGGCGCCACGCCCATCGGCCACACCAGCGCGAAAGAGGTGCAGGTCTCCGGCGCAGTGGACATCCACAATGGCGAGATGCAGCTGGGCAACGGCAGCACGATCACGGCCGGCGACCAGTCCGTCAGAATCGCGCTGACGCGCGGCGGCGACCTGCGGCTCTGCTCCACCACCAGCGTGCATCTCTCGCGCGACCGCACCATCGACGCACCAGACTCCACTGCGTTGATGATGGCACTCGATCGCGGCGCTATCGAAGCCGACTACACGGTCGGCAAATACTCCGACGTACTGCTCACCCCCGACCTGCGCATCCTGATCTCCGGACCAGGGCGGGCCGACCTGCGCATCCGGGTCAATGGCAAAGGCGACACCTGCGTCGACAACCGCGGCCCGGATGCGCCCTACATCACGATCACCAGCCAGCTCGAGGGCGGACTGTATCGCGTGCAGCCCAACCAGCACGTGACGTTTGAACATGGCAGCCTGCGCGAGGTGGTCGATACCGAGACAGCGCCCTGCGGCTGCCCACCCTCGGCGCCGGTTTCCATTGCCGATAGCGGCGCTCCGTCGGCCACCGCCGCGCGCCCGGGAAAGACCGTCGGCGACACACCCTTCGCTGGTCCAAAAGACACGGAGTTTCCCCTCGCGGTCAGCGAAGGGCTAGCCGTCCCTCCTCTTCCCCCCACAACACCCGTCGCCGCCCCGGGCGAGGTGCATGCGCAGGTGGTGGTGCCCTTTGTCTTCAACGGCACGGGTGGAGCCGCAACCGGCACGGCTTCCCCGGCAGCTCCTGCAGCAACGGCGCCATCCAAAGCCACCCCAACACCTCCCTCCCCCGCACCAGTGGCCCATTCAGCTCCGGTCGCCACTCCCTCCCACAAAACGGACCTGGCCGAAGCACCACCCACACCGAAAGCAACCGAACCGAGCGCATCGAAAACCAAGACAACAAAGCCGCGGACGCTACTCCGCAAGGTCGGCCACTTCTTCTCCACACTCTTTGGCGCTGAGTAGTGGGCTGTCAAAGCCTCACCGGGCCTGCTGCATAGCAATCCGCTCCGCTGCATCCCATGTGTTGGGAAATTGAGGACCATGGAAAGTAAAGTTGAGCTCTGGCTGATTCGACACGGGGAGACGGAGTGGAGCCTCTCTGGCGCCCACACCGGAATTACTGACATCCCACTCACCGAGCGAGGTGAGGAGCGTGCAGCCGAGGTCGAGCACTACCTTCACCACCGGCCGTTCCAGCTCGTTCTGGTCAGTCCCAGAAAGCGCGCGCAGGAGACCTGTCGCATTGCCGGGTACGGCGACCAGGCCGTAATTGATGACAACCTGAGCGAATGGAACTACGGCGTCTTCGAGGGCCGCACCACAGCCGAGATCCAGAAGGAAATTCCAGAGTGGTCGGTCTGGACGGGCCCGCTGCCGCAAGGCGAGACCGTAGACCAGGTAGGCGCCCGCGCAGACAAAGTGATCGCGCGCAGCGTGGCCGCGAATGGTCCCGTGGCGCTCTTTGCGCACGGCCACATCCTGCGCATCCTCGCCGCGCGCTGGCTCGGTCTCGCGGCGGATGCAGGCGCGCTCTTTGCATTAGGCACCGGCTCTGTCAGCGTCCTCGGCTTCGAGCGCGAGACGCATGTCATTCGCAGCTGGAACCGCTCGTTTGAAGAAGAGGCCTGACTTGGAGGCGCCGCGCACGGATGAGAGCCGCTTCCGCCGCCTGGTCGAGACCGCGAGCGTCGGCATCAATATAGGCGACTTCGATGGCGGGCTGAACTACATGAATCCGAGCCTGTTGAAGCTGCTCGGGTATTCGGCAGAGGAGGTCGAAGCTGGGCTGGTGCGCTGGAGTGACCTGACGCCCTCGGACTGCGCTCAAGCGGATGCGCGTGCTATGCAACAGCTGTTGAGACATGGCACGTGCGAGCCCTACGAAAAGGCCTACATCGCCAGGGACGGGCGGCGCATTCCACTGCTCTTCGGGGCCAGCCTGATCCCGAATGCCACCGGAACCTCCACCGAAGTAGCCTGCTTCATTACGGATCTTACCGAGCTGAAGCAGACGGATGAGGCACTCCGCTGGAGCGAAGAACAGTACCGGCTCATTCTGCAGAGCACCCGCGATTGCATCAAGGTACTGGATCTGGACGGCAGACTGCTCTCGCTCAACAAAGAGGGCCAACAACAGCTCGGAATCGAAGACTTCGATTCCGTTCGCAACAAGTGCTGGCTCGATTTCTGGGAGGGAGCGCACCGGGATGCGGCACAACTGGCATTCCGCGATGCACTCGCCGGAGGCGAAGGCAGGTTCGAGGGACATTTCCCCAAAAATAGCGGCGAGTCGACGTGGTGGGACGTTGCCGTAACACCGCTCCGGGATCCTGCGGGCCGGATCGTTCGTCTGCTCTCTGTCTCCCGCGACATCACGGCGCGCAAGAGTGCGAAGCTGGCACTGGAGCGCACCAAGGCAGAGGTCCAGGGGCAGTGGGCCGAGTTGGAGAGCATCTATAAATCGGCTCCCGTAGGGCTGTCCCTATTCACGCCGGACGACTTCCGCTACCTTCGCGTCAACGATGTGCTGTCAACGATACTTGGCTGTTCACCCGAGGACGTTTTGGGCAGAACCATTTCCGAGGTAATTCCGGCGATTGCGCCGATCGTAGAGCCGCTCTTCCGGGAGGTAGCCAAGGGTGCTTCCGTGAAGAACTTTCAGCTGGAAGGCGAATTGCCCTCCCAACCGGGAGTGCATCGCTACTGGAACGTGAACTACTCTCCCGTGCTCGCACCGGACGACAGCGTGCGGGCGATCTCGGCCGTCGTGCAGGAGATCACCTCGCAGAAGCGGGCAGAGCGGGCGCTCATTCAGGCAGAGAAGCTGGCAGCGGTGGGCAGGCTTGCCTCCAGCATCTCCCACGAGATCAATAACCCGCTCGAGGCAGTGACAAACCTGCTCTACCTCAGCCTGCAAGGCGAGATGGCGGACAATGTGCGCGGGTATCTGGAGATGGCTCAGGCAGAGGTCCGGCGCGTCTCGGAGATCGCCACGCAAACTCTACGCTTCCATAAGCAATCGACCCGCGCCAACAGCGTTGTCATCTCCTCCCTGATGGATTCAGTGCTGACCCTCTACGCCGGACGGCTGAGCAACTTTGCCATTCGGCTGGAGCGGAGATATCAGGACCGTGATCCAATCCACTGTTTTGAGGGGGAGCTCCGTCAGGTCTTCAACAACCTGATAGGCAACGCCATCGATGCCATGCATGGGGGAGGCCGGCTCGTCATCCGAACCGCACCTGCCTACGAAGCGCAGAGTGGCAGACCCGGCGTTCGAGTGGTTGTAGCGGACACGGGTCATGGCATGGATCGACAAACGCAGCAAAATCTATTTCAGGCTTTCTACACAACGAAAGGCCTCACCGGCACTGGTCTTGGGCTCTGGATCTCCAAAGACATTCTGGACCGCCACAAGGCTACAATCAGGCTCAGGACGCGGCAGCATGCAAGCAAGGCCGGCACCGTTTTCTCTCTCTTTCTGCCCTCGGTGTGCGGTGATTGGCAGGCAAACAACCGCCTCCATCCATCGATGATGTAGGCTCCCAACACATGCAAGCGGACCTGCTTATGCCAGCTGTGGCTCATTCCGACTCGCAACGCCGCGTCTGTGTCTTCTGCGGATCGAGCAATGGCGCCAACGCGGTTTATCGTGACGAGGCCCGCGCCCTGGGCCGTCTGCTTGCCGAGGCGGGGATGGGCATCATCTATGGAGGAGCTCACGTTGGGCTGATGGGCGCCTTGGCCGACGCGGCGCTTGCCGCCGGAGGCGAAGTCATCGGCGTCATCCCGCACGGGCTCGAGATGCGAGAATTGGCGCATCAAGGGCTCACCGAACTCCACGTGGTCGTGAGCATGCACGCGCGCAAAGCTTTGATGGCAGAGCGGACGGACGCCTTCATTGCAATGCCCGGCGGCATGGGCACGCTCGATGAGTTTTTCGAGATCGTGACCTGGGCGCAGCTTGGTATCCACGCCAAACCCTGCATCCTGGTGAACACGCAAGGCTACTACGATGCGCTGCTTCAATTTCTCAATACGGCGCTTGCTGAAGGCTTCGTGAATGCACGCAACCGCGCGCTGATTCTCACAGTGGCGGATGCGACGGAAGCAGTCTCGGCGATCAGGAACGCAATTTCGGAGTAGCGCAGCATGCAGGTGCTACTGCGCGCCTCCTTGGCACTCTTTGCCGAGAAAGTTAACCCAGACGGCAGTCAAGAGGACGACCAAGCAGCGGAAGGTGAGCCGTTACGTCCGCTTCAGTCACTCTGCAATTGAAAAGCTCGTCAGCGCGCCCTGAAGTCACACACGACAATCTGCTACACGCCAACATCGACGTGATGCAGTAATTTGTCCAGAGATCGCCGCAAGTGGAGCCTGGGTCTAGCCAATACTCTAAGTGATTGAATGGATGGTCGGGGAGAGAGGATTCGAACCTCCGACCCCCTGGTCCCGAACCAGGTGCTCTACCAGGCTGAGCCACTCCCCGATGACCAATCTGGGACGGCACGGCCGCGGGCTCCTGGTGTGCGCCCGTGACGGAGTGCGTTCGTCGCCAAGAAGAGTGTACCAGAAGAGGGCGGCCGCACTTGCTCAACGAGACGGCGCGGAACTCTATCACCCGCAAGCTCTTGCCCTCCTCACCGGCATCCACTCCTGAGAGCTAACCACACGAAGAACGGATACCCGCAGAGCAGCAGAACGCCAGCCGGTCGCGTGAGCTTTCCCCGCGGTGCAGCAAGAAGAAGCACCAGCGCAAGGGCGGCAAGCATTGCGGCCATGGGCCAGTGTAGAAGCTCGGCATCGTGCAGTTGCAATGGTCGAGCTAGCGCCGCTGCACCAAGGGTCATGGTCACGTTGTAGGCATAGGAGCCAACCACTCCTGCAATCGCTGCCTCGGTCGCGCCGCGACGAGCTGCGGAGATAGCCAGCACCACCAGCTCGAAGCCCGTGGCGAATCCAACGATGGTCAGGCCGAGCCGCGTCTGGTTCGCTTCCCCGTGAGCGAAGCGCTCGGCAGCGGCGACCAGCATCGTGGAGCCGACTGCCATGGCGGCAACCCCCGCGAGCACCAGCGACAGCGACCTGCCCACACGGACTCCGGTCCGCTCCTCCTCCAATTCGCCGGTCTCGCTCAACGAAGGCGGCCGACGCTCCAGCATCCAGATGAGCGCGACGTAAAGCACGTAGAGCGCAACCAGGTACGCTCCCTCTGAGCGCGTAACCAGCCCGTCCAATGTGAACCATGCGCAGATCGCCCCAAGCGGCAGCGCGAGCAGGCCATAGCGGACTACACTGCGACCGAATGGCAACGGCGCAATGAGAGCCCCAACGCCCAACGCAATTAGACAGATGGTCACATTAGATCCGATCACGTCGCCCAGCGCGATCCCGGGAGCGTGGCGCAGCGCGGCAGTCACCGCTGTGGCCAGCTCCTCTGGCTCCGCCCCAGCCAGCAGCAGCGCCAGCGCAAATTGGCTCACATGTAACTGTTTAGACGCGCCGGCCAGGTGCTTCGCGAAGAGCTCGGCGCCCCACACGATCAGGCCAATGCCCAAAAGAAAGCCGAGGGCTGTGAGAGAGGTCACCGATCCATTCTGATCTACACAGATGAGTCCTTCATAGCTCGTCCATCTGACTTGCGTCTCGCGCGCGTGCCATGTACACCGGGATCATGACGTCGCGTGAGTCCCTGCAGCTCGAAGGTCTACGGGTTCTCGATGGGGGTTTGGCCACCGAGCTTGAAAAAGACGGCTGCGACCTCTCTGGGCCCCTGTGGTCCGGCGACGTGTTGCGGACCGCGCCTGAGCGGGTTCGGGCAGTGCACCGCGCCTACCTAGAGGCGGGTGCGGACTGCCTGCTCACGGCCAGCTATCAGCTCTCACGGATGGGCTTTCGCGAGCTGGGGCTGACGGATGCGGATGCGGATCAGGCATTGCGCATTGCCGTCGATATCGCGCTCGAGACCCGTGCGGAGTACCGGTGGCAAAATCCGCGTCCGGTATGGATCGCTGCATCGCTGGGGCCGTATGGGGCGGCGCTCCACAACGGGGCTGAGTTTCATGGCAACTACTCTCTCTCCTTTGAGCAGCTGGTTGCCTTTCATCGCGAACGAATCGTCGCATTGCGCGGAACGGAGGCTGACTTCTTCGCCTTTGAAACCGTGCCCTCGCTCGAAGAGGCGCGCGCGGTTGCGCAGGCGATCGAGATCGCTCCGGAGACCGCGGTCTGTGTGAGCTTCACCTGCCGCGACGGAACACATGTGGCGCACGGCGAAGAGCTGGCTGACTGCGCCCGCCTGATGGATGGAGCGGAGCAGGTAGTCGCCGTCGGCGTGAACTGCACATCACCTTCGCTGATGCTCCCGCTCATCGCGCAGATGCGCTCAGTCACACGCAAAAAGATCGCGGTCTATCCCAACTCTGGCGAGCAATGGAACCAAGAGGCGCGGGGCTGGAGTGGCAGCTCCGACCCCACGGACTTCGGCCGCGCAGCACTGGCGTGGCGAGCGGCAGGAGCGGACTGGATCGGCGGTTGCTGCCGCACGGGTCCGGCGCATGTGCGGGCAATTTCAATGGTGAGCGACGTCCTCAGAGCAAAGAATTAACCGTGCGACAATATAAGCACTGCTATGACATCCAAGACGCTCGCTGAGGTTCCCCAAGCCACCAGCATTTCACCCGAGCTTCTCCAGCAGCACGGCTTGACGGCGGAAGAGTACCGCCGCATCGAGGGAGCGCTCAAGCGCACGCCAAGCCTGACGGAACTGGGCATCTATAGCGTGATGTGGAGCGAGCATTGCTCCTATAAGTCCTCGCGCGTGCACCTCAAGCGCCTGCCAACCGAGAGTCCCCGCGTCGTCCAGGGCCCGGGGGAGAACGCTGGCATCATCGACATCGGCGAGGGCTGGGCCTGCGCCTTCAAGATCGAATCGCACAATCATCCGTCTTACATCGAGCCATTTCAGGGCGCAACCACCGGCGTCGGCGGCATCTTGCGCGACATCTTCACCATGGGCGCGCGGCCGCTGGCCGTCATGGATTCGTTGCGCTTCGGACCGCTGATGGCGGAGGGCGGCGCAGATCAGGCGACTGTTCACAAGAATCACACGATCCTCGAAGGCGTGGTGGCCGGCGTGGCCTCCTACGGCAACTGCTTTGGCGTCCCGAACCTGGGCGGCGAGACGCGTTTTGAGCCCTGCTACTCGGGCAATCCGCTGGTGAATGCCTTTGCGCTCGGACTGGTGCGGAAGGACGAGATCTTCTATGCCAAGGCAACCGGCATTGGCAATCCCGTGATCTACGTGGGCGCAAAGACTGGACGCGATGGGATCCACGGCGCAACCATGGCCAGCGAAGAGTTCAAGGAAGGCTCCGAGCAGAAGCGGCCCAATGTGCAGATGGGCGATCCGTTCATGGAGAAGCTGCTGCTCGAGGCCTGCCTGGAGGCGATGCGCACCGGCGCGGTGGTTGGCATTCAGGACATGGGCGCCGCGGGCCTGACCTGCTCGACGTGCGAGATGGGCGCACGCGGCGGCGTGGGGCTCGAGGTCGAGCTGGACCATGTACCGCAGCGCGAGACCGGCATGTCGTCCTACGAGATTATGCTGTCGGAGAGCCAGGAGCGCATGCTGCTGGTCGCCGAGCACGGTCGTGAAGACGAAGTGCTGCGCGTCTTTGCCAAGTGGGGGCTCGACGGCGTGATCGTCGGCGAAGTCATCGCCGAACCGCGGCTGCGCATCCGCCACCACGGCGAGATGGTATGCGATATCCCGAATCAGTCGCTCACCGACGACGCTCCGCTCTATCATCGGCCTGTGGGCACGTGGAAGACGCCAGTGCCACTCGATCCGCCTGCCTGGGTGCTCGAAGAGCTGAAAAAGCCGCGCGACTACACGGCCGATCTGAAGAAGCTGCTGGCTTCATCGAACATCTGCTCCAAGCGCTGGGTCTTTGAGCAGTACGACTCCATGGTGCAGACCAACACCGTCCAGGGTCCGGGCGGCGAGGCCGGCGTGATGCGCGTGAAGGGGACGAAGCTGGGACTCGCGATGGCGCTCGAAGGCAATGGCCGCTGGTGCTATCTCGATCCCAAGCAGGGCGCGATGCTGGCCGTTGCGGAAGCCGCGCGCAAGGTGGCCTGCACCGGTGCTGTACCTGTCGCTGCGACGAATTGCCTGAACTTTGGCAATCCCGAAAAGCCGGAGATCATGCGCCAGTTGTCGGATGCTATCGATGGGATTGCCGAAGCGTGTACCGCGCTGGGGACGCCGATCACAGGCGGAAATGTTTCGCTTTACAACGAGACGCGGGGCGAGGGGATTTATCCCACGCCGGTGATTGGGATCGTGGGTATTCTGGAGGATGTGACGAAGGCTGTTCCGGCGGACTTTCAGCAGGCTGGGGATGTGATTCTGCTGCTTGGCGGCTTTAGCTCTGTTAATCATCAATACCGCACGCACCACGGGCAGGAGCTTACCTCGCAATTTGGATCGACTGAATGCGCCAGAACAATTTTTGGAACGCTTTGGGGCACGCCGCCTGAGTTAAGCCTGATTGACGAGGTCGAGATGCAAGGTTGCCTTTCCGATCTCATCCAGCAGAACCTGTTGGTATCAGCGCGAGATGTTTCAGACGGTGGGATCTCAGTATCTATAGCTGAGGCGTCGTTCTCAAACCAGATCGGCGCCTCGATCAGCCTTGATAACACCCCTAGACCAATTTTCGCTTTGTTTGCAGAGCTCACAAGTGCAGTCATCGCGACTTGCTCTGCAGATAATCTCGAGCGAGTTAGAGCCCTCGCAGAGGGCATCTACGAGGTCTCTGTCCTAGAGCTTGGTCGAACCACAGAAGAACATCTTGTCATATCTGTTGGTCAGCAGATTGCTATTTCTGCGAAAATATCAGAGCTGAGGCAAATCTGGTCCGGCGCACTTCAATCCGTCCTGCACGGTGACCTGGTGACGGCGTGAGCGATCGGATTCTATACGAGGGTGTCTCCGGCATGAGCGGTGAACAGCAGATCCCTCCACTCCGCCGGTCTCGCGCAATGCGCGAGACGGCTCCGGTCGGGATGACAGCATGTTCGGAAGAGAGCAATTTATCTCGTAACAACGACGGTGACGCAATCCGCGAAGAGTGCGGTGTCGCCGCCATTTACAACCATCCCGATGCTGCTCGCCAGATCTACCTCATGCTCTACGCGTTGCAGCACCGCGGGCAGGAATCCGCCGGCATTGCCACCGCCGATGGGCAGCGACTCTCCAATATAAAAGGTATGGGCCTGGTCGCCGACATCTTCACCGACGATGTCCTCAACAAGCTTCCCGGCGACCGCGCCATCGGCCACACCCGTTATTCCACCACCGGCGATTCTGCCCTGCTCAATGCGCAGCCCATTCGTGTTGAGTCCACCAAGGGCCTGATCGCCATCGCGCACAACGGCAATCTGGTCAACCTGGGCAACATCCGCGCTAAGCTCGAGCGGCAGGGCGCCTTCTTCCAGACCACTAGCGATTCTGAAATCATCGTGCAGCTCATCGCGCATTCGCAGGCCACCACTCTGGTTGACGCGATCGCCGATTCCCTGCGCCAGATCGATGGCGCCTTTTCTGTAGTCATGATGACGCGGGACCGCATCTTCGCAGCCCGCGATCCACGCGGTTTTCGGCCGCTCTCTATGGGCGTCATTCCTGGCGAAAATGGCGCACCCGATGTGACCGTCTTCGCCTCTGAGACCTGCGCCTTCGACCTGCTGCGCGCCGAGTACGTCCGCGACGTCGAACCGGGCGAACTGATCATGGTCGACGAAAATGGTGTCACCTCGCGCAAGTACGCCTCGGGCATTCCGCAGTCCAGCTGCATCTTTGAGCACGTCTATTTCGCGCGCCCCGACAGCCGCATCTATGGTCGCTGGGTGCAGGAGAGCCGCGAAGAGATGGGGCGGCAACTCGCGCGCGAGTCAGCGGTGGCTGCCGACCTAGTCGTCCCGGTGCCGGACTCCGGCGTGACGGCAGCCATCGGCTATGCCGCCGAGAGCGGCATCCCGTTTCGCTTCGGACTGATCCGCAACCACTACGTAGGCCGCACCTTCATTGAGCCCGAGCAGCGGGTGCGCGACTTCGGCGTCAAGCTCAAGCTGAATCCAGTGCGCAATCTGCTCGCTGGCAAGCGCATCATCCTGGTCGACGACTCCATCATTCGCGGCACCACCAGCCGCAAGATCGTCCGCATGGTGCGGGCAGCCGGCGCGACTGAGGTGCATCTGCGGATCAGCTGTCCTCCCACAACCTCGCCGTGCTATTACGGCGTAGACACGCCGTCCAAAAAAGACCTGATCGCCGCCAACAACACAGTTGAAGAGATTTGCAAATTTATTGAGGCCGATTCGCTGGCGTATCTCTCGATGGAAGGCCTGCTCCATGCCTGTGGAGGCAAGGGAGGACACTATCGTGGAGACAATGGACGAGCTGATGGCTACTGCATAGCCTGCTATACCGGCGAGTATCCGACTCAGTGGGTGGATGTAGAAGAGATCCTCCCGGCGGCAGCCTCGCTGAGTGCCTAGCAGCCGTAGCAGGCGCAACCTCTCGCGCTTCCCAGGCTTCCCACGCACTGGAGCACCGTCTCCGGAGGAGAGGCCCATGGCAACCGCAAAGAAGAGTAGTGCAAAATCCGCTAGTGGCAAGAAAAGTTCTGGAGCGAAGTACGGACCGAAAGCTCACGCTGCGGTCGAGCGCGAGATGAAGGAGTTCAAGGAAGGCAAGCTTAAATCCGGTAGCGGGCAAAAGGTGACCAACCCGAAGCAGGCAATTGCGATTGGGCTTTCAGAGGCGCGCAAGAGCGGAGCGAAGATGCCACCGCCGCCCAAGGGAACGGTTTCCGCGAACAAGACCGACTCCAAGAAGAAGTCCGCGAGCAAAACGACCAGCAGCAAGAAGAGCGCTCCGGCGAAGAAGACAGCCGCCACAAAGACGACAGGGAATAATCGCTAAGTCTCTACTCCTTGCTACTGCCCGAGGAAGGCGACGAAGAGGCTGTGCTGGATGGGGCGGCCGGGGCCGGAGTGGAGTTCGATGACTCGCCAGAGCCGCTGCTCCCTTCCGGCTTGCTTTCGGTCTTGCTCTCCGCCTTGCTATCGCCCTTGCTCCCTGACTTGTCTTCCGGCTTGCCCGCCCCCGAGCCACCCTTGGCGGCGTAGTCGTTCACATACCAGCCCGAACCTTTGAACTGAAACGAAGGGGCAGAGATCAGCCGCTCCAACTCGCCTTTGCAGACGGAGCATTCCTTCTCATCCGGTGCACTGAAGCTCTGTATCTTCTCAAAGTGATGTCCACATTGCTTGCACTGATATTCGTAAAGCGGCACTTCTGGCTCCTTTTGCCGAACGTGAGGCGCGTCTGAGCTTAACACTCCGTAGGATGCATGGGCTTATTCCGGTGGCAGTTGCACCAGACGCACCGCCGTAATCGCCTCGATGCCTTCCAGCGCCGCGAGCACTTGCGGTGTCACCTTTCCATCCACCTGGACGACCGCTATAGCGCCACCCTGCATGGGGTCTGCTGGCGAGGCATCGTCGCGATGAGAACGACCCAGCGCAAAATTAGCGATATTGATCTGATGGTCGCCAAGTGTAGTACCGATGCGGCCGATGACGCCGGGAACGTCACGGTTACGAATAGCGAGTAGCGTGCCATGGAGTGGCACCTCTATATCGATCCCGTTCGAAGACAACAGGCGTGGTGCATGCCCATGGAGCACGGTCGCTGTTGCGGTGGCGTCGCCCGAACGGCTTTGCAGTGTCAGACGAAGCACACTGCCAGCGCCCCCGGAAGCTTCGTCTTTCTTCACTTCGTGCACGTGGAGACCGCGTTCTGCGGCGACCGCCGCTGCGTTGATCCGGTTCACATGTTCTGAGTGGCCTAGCACGCCCTGGATCGCTGCATTGCGCACCAGATCGGTTTTGCCCTGCGCGAGCTTGCCATAGTAGGTGAGCTCGATGCTCTCAATGTTGCCCTCAGCCGTCGAGGAGAGAAACGCTCCCAGGCGCTCGGCCATCTGGATATACGGCGAGAGTTCGATGTACTCTTCATGGCTGAGCGACGTCAGGTTTACGGCATTCTGGACGACGCCCAGCTTCAGGTACTCGCGCACCTGTGCTGCAATCTGGATGCCAACCGCCTCCTGCGCCTCGGCTGTGGAGCCAGCAATATGCGGCGTAAGGATGACGTTCTCTTGTCCGAAGAACGGCGAATTCTTGAGTGGCTCTTCACGGAATACATCCAGTGCTGCTCCCGCGACCTGGCCGCTTTCGAGCGCCGCCAGCAACGCCTCTTCCTCGATCAGCTCGCCCCGCGCGCAGTTCACAATGCGTACACCGCGCTTCATAGTGGCGATGCTCACTGCATTGATGATGCCAGCGGTCTGTGGGGTAAGCCCGACGTGCAGCGTCAGGTAATCCGATTCACGGAAGAGCTCGTCAACACTCACCAGGCGTACGTTGCGCTCCCTAGCGATAGCCTGAGCGACAAAGGGATCATGGCCGATCAGCTCCATGCCAAAGCTCGCGGCCCGCTGCGCCACTTCTAGCCCCACGCGCCCCAGGCCGAGCACTCCAAGCCTTTTACCGCGCAGTTCAGAGCCACTAAGCGATTTCTTCTCCCACTTGCCCCCATGCAGCAGGGCGTTGGCTTTCGGCAGTTGCCGCGCGAGCGCCAACATGAGACCGAGCGTGAGCTCAGCAACGGCTATGGCGTTTGCTCCCGGCGTGTTCATCACGACGATCCCGCGTCGGGTTGCTGCTTCTGCATCTATATTATCGACGCCAACACCTGCGCGCCCGATCACGCGCAGCTTCCCTGCACCCTCCAGCAGCGCATCATCCACCTGCACGGCAGAGCGCACCACGAGCGCGTCAGCATCCACAAGCTCTGCAGGCAGGCCGCCCACGAGCTGATCGTGCGTCAGCACTGTCCAGTTTGGCTCAGAGCGAAAGACAGCAAGAGTTGCGGGTGAGACTTTTTCAGCAAGAACGATCTTCATCTAGCTCCTGACCCGAATGGCTCGGTAGATTAATGCGTACGCTCGGCAAAGGTCTGCTGTGCGGCGATGAGCCCCTTGCCAAAGCTGAAGCCGGGCAATTTGAGCGATGTCTCCGCAACCTGCTCGAGTGCGCCGATGAGCGCGATGGTGTCGAGATAGTCAAAGTAGCCGAGGTGCGCGATACGGAAGATCTGCCCCTTCATCTCACCCTGACCGTTGGTGATAATGGCGCCAAAGCGGCTCTTCAGCTCCTTGACGACCACACCGGAATCGACGCCCTCTGGCGGCAGCACGGCCGTGACCGCAGCAGCTGGCGAGTCCGGCGCGAAGAGTTTCAATCCTATGGCCTGCACCGCCGCGCGGGTCATCGCCGCGATCGTCTCGGCATTGTCGACCAGCTTCACGCGTCCGGTTGCGAGATCGCCCCCGCCCTGCGCGGCAATGTACTCGAACGCCGCACCCAGACCCGCGATCAGCGAAGTCGCCGGCGTGTACGACGACTCGCCCTTCGCGGCATTCTTGCGCTCCTTGCGCAGATCGAAGTAGTAGCGCGGATTAAGCGAGATATTCATCAACTCCCAGGCCTTGTCGCTCACTGAGAGATACGCCAGTCCCGGCGGAATCATCACCGCCTTCTGCGAGCCGCCGATCAGGATGTCCACGCCCCAGCCGTCCACGTCGAAGTGCGTGGTGCCAAGGCCGGTGATGGCGTCCACCACCAGCACCGCATCGCTACCCGTCTCCTTGAGCAGTTCAGCCACGGCCTTCACATCATGGCGGGTGCCGGTTGAGGTTTCGGTTGCCTGCATGTAGACGGCGCGCGTCTCAATCTTCAGCGCCTTCCGCACCTCGTCGAGTGAAAACGTCTGCCCGTACGGAGCGGTCACCAGCTCCACATCGCAGGAGTACGCCTTCGCCAGAGCCGTCCATCGCTCGCCGAACTTTCCAGCCGACAACACCAGCACGCGGTCGCCTGGCGAGGTCAGGTTCGCTACAGAGGCCTCCATCGCTCCGGTACCGGAGCAGGCCATCAGAATGACGTCGTTCTTTGTTCCGGCAAAGGCACGCAGCTGCTCCAGCACGCGTTGGTACAGAGCGCGGAACTCCGGGGTGCGGTGATGAAGGTCGGCGGCAGCCATGGCGAACTGCGCGGCGGGAAGAAGAGGTGTCGGTCCGGGCGTAAACAGGCGAGTCTTGCGAATCATAGGCGGGGCGGGGTCCTCATCACGATTGTACCGACCTGCCTTTTTTCACAGACTTTCTATAATGGTAAGTTGGCTCGCGGAACGAGCACCGAAACGCGGGCGAGAGGAACGGCACGATGAGCATTGCAGACCAGGTTAATCAGGACACCGTGGCCGCCATGAAGGCGCGCGAGGCGGACAAGCTTTCCGTGCTGCGCATGGTGAAGACCGCGATCAAGAACAAGGAGATTGAGAAGCGCGAGCCGTTGACGGACACCGAAACGCTGCAGATTCTCACCACGCTGATCAAGCAGCGGCGCGAATCCATCGATCAGTTCACCAGGGGCAACCGCCCGGAGCTGGCCGCGAAAGAAGCCGCGGAGATCCCGATTATCGAGGCCTACATGCCGAAGGCCGTCGGCGAGGAAGAGTTGCGGGCTATAGTAGGTGCGGCGATTGCAGAGTTGTCGATCAATGGCGGCCGGCCGGGCGTGAAGGAGATGGGCACTGTGATGAAAGCGGTGCAGGCCAAGCTAGCCGCAAGCGGCGTTCGCGCCGAGGGACGCCAGGTGAGCGAACTGGTGAAAGCAGAGCTGGGAAGGGCGTAAGATTCGTTATTTAAGGTCGGGAAATCGCTCGTAAACGTCCCTAAGAATGTCTCCAGCTGCGTAATTCGGCTTGTTTGCCCCAACTATGGACGCGAATACACCCAATTCGTGCTTTGGAGTAATTATGCGAGCCAACTCAGATTCAGTCACTCCAACCTGTTCGCTAAACGTGAGTTCTGCGCCATCCTCAAGCTTGTCATAAATCACCAGAAGATCCCGCAAACCTTTGAATTTGAATAGAACGCGATTTCCCTCAATGTTCTCGTAATCCGATTCTTCGGCTTTTCCTCTAGCCAGCGCTTTCTCATACGCCTGGTCCGGGCTATCCGCTCTGAGTAAAACAGTATTGCGATGAACCACGTTGCGAGAATCGCCAGCTATTGTGATTTCAATCACGATTTCTGCGAGATACCACTCAGCATCGCTAGGTATGTAAGCCATTGATCCTCCGCAACTATGCTCGCTATGGTAACCGCTCGATCAAAATAGAAGCGCTGTCGTAATCCCCGCGCAATGGCAACTGCAGGCCCACTTCCATCAGGTAACTTCCGGTAACCGTATCCGGCAGCTTTGGACCTCGCGGACCGCCTGCACTCGCGCCCGCTTCCAGCGGCTTCAGCCGATACTGAGCATTCGGGTCCAGCCCCTGCAAATGCACGGCGGGGTACGGCGTGCCGAACTGCTGCGAGTGCAAGAAGGCAAAGACCACGGCCTGCTTGCCATCGCGCGACACATACTCCGTAGCAGAGTGCTCGCTGCTTTCTGGCGCCACGAGCCGATAGAGCTCGCCGTCCTGCACCGTCTCCCGAATCGACTTGTAGTAGCTCACATATCCGGCTGCTTGTTTCATCTCTTCGTCGGAGAACTTGTTCAGGTTGCTGCCGATACCGAGCGAGCCCGTCATCGCGACCAGGAAGCGAAACTTCAGCGGCACAGTGCGGCCATTCACGAAGTTCGGCACATCCGTCACCCACGCCATCATCACGCCGGGCGTGTAGGCATGCGTGAAGCCGTCCTGGATCGAGAGCCGGTCCAGCGCGTCCGTGTTGTCGGACGTCCAGACCTCATCGGTACGCTTCAGGATGCCCAGGTCCACGCGACCACCGCCGCCCGAGCAGGACTCGATCTCGAGCTTCGGATGCTTCGCGCGCAACCGGTCGAGAATTTCGTAGAGATTGTCGACGTACTTGACCCAGATCTGCTTCTGCTGGTCGACCGGCACGGCATCCCAGCCGGGCTCGGACCAGTTACGGTTGTAGTCCCACTTGAGAAACGCGATGTCATTGTCTGTCACCAGCTTGTCCAGCCAGTTGAAGGTGTATTCCTTCACGTCATTGCGCGCCAGATTCAGCACCAGCTGATTGCGCCCCTCGGTGCGCGGACGTCCGGGGAAGTTCATCGCCCACTCGGGATGCTTACGATAGAGGTCGCTGTCCGGGTTGACCATCTCCGGTTCGACCCAGATACCGAAGTCCATGCCCAGCGCGTGTACGCGATCGATGACCGGCTTTAGTCCATGCGGAAACTTCTGCGAGTTCACATACCAGTCGCCCAGGCCGGCGTGGTCATCGTTGCGCTTGCCGAACCAGCCGTCATCGATGACGAAGCGCTCCACGCCCAGCTGCGATGCCTTTTCGGCGAGCGTGATCTGTCCCGCCTCGTTCACTTTGAATTCAGTAGCCTCCCAGGAGTTGTAGAGCACGGGACGCGGCCGGGGATGCGGGTGCCCGGGCAGGATCTCCGCCCGCTGAAAGCGATGCAGGATACGCGAGGCTTCGCCCATACCCTTGTCGGTATAGCCCGCGTAGAACGGCGGCGTTTCGAGAGACTCACCGGGAGCGAGCCGATAGCCAAAGTCAAACGGGTTATACCCACCGACAATACGTACTTGTTCCAGTGACGATTGCTCGACGGTAATGCGCCAGCTGCCACTCCATCCCAGCTCGCCGAACCAGACCGGGCCGGCAGACTCCGACGTCTTGCTCCCCTCGTCGATGGCGAACCAGGGGTTCGCCTGATGCGAGGTGCTGCCACGCCGGCTCTCGATCATTTGTGCGCCGGTATCAATCTTTGCCGAGTGGTACTGGTACTCGCCAGCCCAGCGGCCGGTCAGCCAGTGCCAGTCATACCCGGTTCCTTGCGGCAGCGTCCATGCGGCGGAGGCGGCGTCTTCCAGCGTGACCGGCTGCTCCGTCTTGTTCTCGATGCGAGACCAGCGCTCCAGAATTCCAGTCTCGGAGTGGACGCGGTAGTAGAGGTGCACCACCAGCGGCGCCTTAATGTCCTGCATTACGATTTCCAACGTGTTGCCGTCCGCGCCCCCCTTTATGTGGTGTTCGACGTAGTGCAGAACAATATTGCGATTGCCATCCGCGAAGGTAGCCTTCAGCGCGGGCTCGGTATACAGGCCCGCACCCCAGGCCGGATACTCCTGCGGCGTGGTCGTGGTGGATAGATCGAACGACGCCGCCTCCGGGCGCGAGTGCACGGCGGGCAACTGCGTTTTGGGCGAAAGAGCAGCGCCCCAGTAGATCGCCTGCAGTTCACCGCGCTCGTTTACGCCGAAGGCGTAGGACATCTCACCAGCCCGAAGCGTCCATACCTTGGTCTCAGGGGCATACTGGATCGCGCCCTGTCCTCGCGCTGCGGAGGCGCAGCCGAGCAGCAAAATCATCGACGCCGACCACACTGATGGTGAAAAACACGAGAGACGCATGGACGGCAGCCGCACTTTAGACCTCCAGGCGAGTCTGGAATGCTCGCGCTCAAGCGTTGTAACACAAAGTGCTCCGCTCTTTGACAGGGGTGGCCTTGTCCTCTATAAAGCTCTCGTAAGCGATTACATTTTGATGGGGAACTGACGCATGCGGGCAAGAATCTCTAGGACAGCTTCGAGTAGGTTGAATCGGCATCACGCAAAGCACAAAGCCGTCTCGCTTGCCGCAAGAGCTGCCCTGTTGTCGGCTGCAATGAGCGTTCTCGTCACGCCTTCCGCAGTCTCGCAGGCAACGCAGTATCCCAATGTGCCGCCGGTTCTGCTGGGAGCCGCCTGGTATCCGGAGCAGTGGGATGAATCGGTCTGGGACCGCGACCTCGAACAGATGGAGGCAGCGCACATCCACCTCGCGCGCATCGCCGAGTTTGCCTGGAGTTCCATGGAGCCCTCCGAGGGCAACTACCAGTTCACCTGGCTGGACCACGCCATCGAGAAGGCGGCCAAGCATCACATCGCCATCGTTCTGGGCACGCCCACACCCACGCCGCCCGCTTGGATGACGACCAAGTACCCAGAGATTTTGCGCGTGGACGAGAATGGCCGCCGCGATGAACACGGCAACCGCGAGCAGTTTTCGTTCGCGAGCAAGAAGTATCGCGAGCTGGCGCACGGCATCGCCGAGAAGATGGCGACCCGCTATGGTCACAATCCGAATGTCGTCGGGTGGCAGCTGGACAACGAGATCTCCGCCGTCTCTTTCGACCCGGAGACCAGGGCCCAGTGGCACGCCTGGCTCAAAGCGAAGTACGGCACAGTCGACAAGCTGAACAAGGAATGGACCACCGCCTACTGGAGTGAGACCTACGACACCTTCGATGAGGTGCCGGCTCGCGAAAGCAGCGAGAACCCCGGCCTGCTGCTGGACTGGAAGCACTTCGTCACCGACACCTGGGTGAGCTATTGCGAGAACCAGATCAATGCCATCCGCCCGCATGCCGACACGCGGCAGTTCATCACCACCAACACCATGGGATGGTTCGACGGCTTCGACGCCTACAAGGTCCACACCCTGCTGAACATTGCCGCGTGGGATGACTACATCGGCGATCCGGTTTATGACGTCGCAAACAACGGCGCGGCGCACGATCTGACGCGCAGCTACAAGCAAAAGAACTTCTGGGTCATGGAGACCGAGCCAGCTTTTGTGAACTGGCGCAAGAACAACACGCCGCTCGAAAAAGGGCAGGTGCGCGACATGGCCTGGCAGGCCATCGGCCACGGCGCGGATGCAGTCGAGTACTGGCAATGGCGCAGCGCGCTGAGCGGGCAGGAGCAGTACCACGGCACGCTCGTGGGCCCGGATGACACGCCGGTTCCGGTCTACGATGAGGTCAAGCAGATCGGCGCGGAGTTCGACAAGGCTGGCACTGCTTTGTCTGGCACCTCACCACAAGCCACCGTCGCGGTTGCAGAAACCTTCGACAGCCGCTGGGCGATTGACTTCCAGCGATTCAACAACAATTTTGAGCCGGTGACCGAGCTGGTCGACTTCTACCGACCATTGAGGGAGCAAGCCCAGGCCGTCGATATCGTGCAGCCCACAGACAAGCTGGAGAAGTACAAATTAGTCGTCGCGCCAGCCCTCAATGTGCTCACACAGCCACAGGCCGCGAACCTGATGGCCTATGCGAAAGCCGGCGGCCACCTGGTGCTGGGGCCGCGCAGCGGCATGAAAAATGAATACAACGCCCTGTGGCCGGAGCGGCAGCCGGGTCCACTAGTCGACCTGCTGGGCGGTCGCGTAGAGGAGTACTACACGCTGCTCGAATCGGAGACGACGCCCGTCTCTGGCGAGGCAGGCAGCGGCTCGGCGAAGATCTGGGAGGAGCTCCTTAGCACGAAATCGCCCGAGACACACACGATTGCCAGCTATGGCAAAGGCAATGGCTGGGTGGACGGCAAGCCCGCCATCATCACGCGCAAGGTCGGTCGCGGCAGCATCACCTATGTCGGCTTCTGGCCGGACAGTGGGCTGCTCAACAAGCTCGCCACCGGCTTTCTGCAGCAGGCTGGTGTATCGCCCTTGGTGCCCAACGCGCCGGAGGATGTCGAGGTCTGCGAACGGACGGGCAACGGCAAAACGGTCCTAATCCTGATCAATCACGGGACAGAGACGCGCCAGGTGTCACTACCGCAGCCGATGAAAGACCTCCTGGGCAACGGTGCAACGGTCAGTTTCGTAAGCCTGGAGAAGTACGGCGTCACCGTCCTTAGCAAGTGAAGGCAGCTAGCTTCTAGAAGGCCTTTAGCTAGTGGCTAGATGCTTTGGTGACTAGTAGCTGCTCTACTCCGGCGTGATCCGGACGAAGCTGTTTTCCGCCAGCTCTCCTTCGAGCAGGTGCACGACGCCGTTCTTCACAAAGCCGCGCAGCACGCGGGCCGGACCGGGTGATGCCGGGACGGCTGTCCTGGGTTTGGGTGTGTTGATCTTGATCTCCGGACTAACTTTCTCCGGCGTTGCCCGCTCCGGCTCGCGCTCGACGACAGAGCGTCCGGTACCCCGGTCCATGGCGAGGTTTGCCAAGCGGTCGGCGCCCTTGTTTTTGCCGCGCAGCACGTGCTGGATCTCGAAACGCTCCAGCTTTGCCGCACGCCGCTTCGCTTCTTCGTAGAGCGGCCGCAGCTCTGGGCTGTTCACGCGGTACTGGCCCTTCATCTGCTTCACCATAAGCTCTGAGTCGGCCACTACGCGCAGTCGCCGGTGCCCATGCTCCAGCGCATACGCAAGCGCCGCCAGCATCCCGGAGTACTCGGCGAAGTTGTTGGTTTTTACGCCGAGAAACTCGCTCAGCTCGGCCACTACGCTGCCATCGGCGCTCTCCACTACTACCCCGTATCCGGAGGGGCCGGGGTTGCCGCGCGAGCCACCATCACAATGGGCAGTGATCAGCGGAGCAGATGGCTTACCAGTCTCACCCTGGGCCGTCTTCTCCCATAAACGATTCGTCATGCGATCCAGTGTATGGGAGCAGCGAGCTACGATCTGTGTGCAAAGCGCGTCAAATTGTGTATCGAAACGGGCCTTAAAGTGCGCTTTTTCGCACACTTTTTGCTCACAAACGGCACCCTGGCGCGTCTACCCCGGTAGCATTTTCGTTATCGGCTTTTTGGGGTAGAGAAACCATGGCGTCGGACGTTCTTCGTATCGCACCTCCCTCCTTGGACGGCGGTGCTTCCCGTAACGGCATAGGCCGGCGAGCGGTACAATCCGGCATGACAGGCGGCGCGGATGACCGGGCCTCAGAACGGGCCTCGGAGACGGAGCTGATCCGTCAGGCACAGAATGGGTCGAGGACGGCCTTCGACGCGCTCGTGCGTCAGTACGATGCCCCCGTGATGCGCCTGGCCTTGCACCTGACTGGGTCTGAATCCGATGCACAAGATATTGTGCAAGACGCCTTTTTGAAGGCCTACCGGTATCTCGGCAACTTCCGTTTTGAGTGCTCGTTCTACACCTGGATCTATCGGATCGCGAGCAATCTGTGCCTGGACCTGCTGCGCCGCCGCAAGACGCGGCGCGAGGATCAGGCCGTGATGATTGATTCTTCCGGCGAAGAACTCGACTTGCTAAGCAATGTTTCCGACACCCGGGCGATGATGAACCCGGATCGCGAGCTCCAGCGCAAAGAATTAGGCCAGCACATCCAATCGGCGCTGGACAAACTCACCCCGCGCGAGCGCATGGTCTTCGAACTGAAGCACTATCAGGGGCTGAAGCTGCGCACCATCGGCGAGATGCTGAACACGACGGAGGAGACGGCCAAGAACACGCTCTTCCGGGCAACCAAGAAGCTCCGGGCGGACTTGGCGGTGGCGCGGTGAGAGGCTCCAGTTCCACTCCGTCTCATTCCGCGTCCTCTCGTCCCCCATCGAGCGGTGGCGCCTTGAGCTGCGAGCCCGCACGCGAGTCCATCACCTTGTTTGTGTACGGCGAGCTGGGCGACGAAGACACCCATGATCTGGAGATCCATCTGATCTCCTGCGCGGAGTGCCGGCGCGAACTGGAAGTGGTGCAGGCGCTCTCCAGCGCCATGGCGATCCTGCCGGTCATCGAGCCGGATGCGAACCTGCTGGCGCAGACGCGTGTCCGGCTGGACGAGGCGCTGGACGCGATGCCCCAGGGCAGCTGGCTGAGCCGCATACGCCGCTCGCTCTCTACCGACTTCCGTCTCCTGCGGACCGCTCCAGTGGCCGCCGCAGCCATGCTCTTTGCCGGCATCGGATTGGGTGGATTTGCCGGCTTTCAAGCAGCGCATGGAAAGCAGCCGATCGAGAGTGCCACCCAGAGTGCCACCCAGACTGCCGGTACGCCGGTCCGGGTGGTGGGCGTCAGCAGTGTGGTCGAGCAGCCAGACTCCGGCCTGGTGAAGGTGGAATATAGCCGGGCTGTGCCCGAGACTGCGATTGGACCGGCCGAAGACCCGGCAATTCGCCAGTTACTGGTCGCGGGTGCGCAAAGCCGCAGCAATCCTGCGGTGCAGAGCAGCGCCATCGGTCTGCTGGCCAATGCCTGCAATGCGGCGAGCGAGTGCAGCAGCGACGATGAGATTCGCAGCGCGTTTATGGTAGCGCTCCGCTACGACCCCAGCGCGGAGGTGCGGCGCAAAGCCCTGCAGGGACTGAAGCCCTTCGTCTCAGAGGACACGCACGTGCGCGATGCGGTGCTCGAGTCCGTGCTGGATGACGCCGACCCGAAGGTGCGGTCAGAGGCGATCGGTATGCTGCAGCCCGTGGAAACCGACTCCAGCGTGCAGCAGGTACTTCACACCGTAGCGGCGCAGGACGGCAACCCCCATCTCCGCACCATCTCCCAGGGAGTTCTGGATCAGCTGCCGCAGATTCAGTAGGGTATGCGTCTTGAGTGCGCTGGAGGCGTGACCTTCCGCTCCCCTTCTCGTCTTACAAGCGTTGAACGGAGTTACACCGCGTCATGATTACGCTTCCGGCTCTGCGCACTCTGGCTTTGATCACGCTCACCGCGGCTTTCGTGCCGTGCCTCTCCCCACTGGCCGAAGCCGCTCAGTTCACACAAGAGGAGGAGGCGCAGATCATCTTGATCTCGGCCCCCTCCGGCTACATTGGGGTCTACATCCGCGACGTGGACGAGACGCGCGCGGCAACGCTGAAGCTGAAGGGGCCGGGCGGAGCGGAGATTGTCGCGCTGGACCACGATGCCCCGGCCTGCAAGGCGGGTTTACGTGTGGAAGACGTGATCCTCTCGATCGGTGGCACGGAGATAGTGAGCGCGGATCAGCTCCGCCGCGCCATGCGCGAGATGCCGGCGGGTAAGCGCGTGACGGTTGCCTTTAGCCGGCAGGGCAAGTTGATGGAAGCCAAGTTGCAGCTGGCCGACCGCGAGGCGCTCGCGCAGCAGGCATGGGCGCGCCACTTCAGCGTGCCCGAGCCGGACCCCGCGCCGACCATTCAGACCTTCGCAGGAGGGAACAGCTTCACCGGAAAATCGCTGGCGGCGCCCCCGCCGGACGGGAGCGTGCTGTACATCGGAGCGGTAGTCGATCCCGTAGGTCCGCAGCTGGGCAAGTACTTTGGCGTGCGCGATGGCACTGGGCTGCTGGTACGGAGCGTGGAAGCCGATAGCCCGGCGGCTGTGGCCGGGTTGCGGGCTGGCGATGTGGTGCTGACCGCGAATGGGACGCGCCTGACCAGTCGCGCGGATTGGATGGCGTCCTTGCGAGCGAGCGAAGGCCGGCCGGTGCAGCTGATGGTCGTGCGCCATCGCAAGGAGCAGCCGGTTACGCTGACGTTGACTCCACTGAAGACGAACTCGGAGCTGCTCTTGCCGGAGTTCGTGCCGGGAACGCTCGGCGCGCAACAGGTGATGCTGCTGGCTGTGCTGGAGATCGGTGCGCCCGCTTCGCCGTCAGATGGCGTTCCTTGCCTGTTTGCACGGTAGACGCACTATAAGCCTCTATAATCTGAACAGCTGAATCTCAATAGCCGTTCTATGCCTATCGCTGCCGCCCCTCCCGACAATTCGATCCCGAAGACCCTGCGAAGAAAGTCTCCCGTGCGTGCTGCAACGCGGAAGGTGCGCGAGCTCGCGATTGTGGGTCATGCCCTGGCGTCGACCCATCACGTGGTCATGGCGCAGATTGTGCCGATGCGCTTCTGCAATCTCTCCTGCGCGTACTGCAACGAGTATGACAAGGTCTCAGAACCAGTGCCGGTAGAGGAGATGCTGCGCCGCATCGACCACCTGGCGCGGCTGGGCACGAGCATTATCACCATTTCGGGAGGCGAGCCGCTGACTCATCCCGATCTGGACCAGGTCATTGCGCGCATCCGTCACCATGGACGGCTGGCGGGCATGATCACCAATGGGTACTTCTTGATGCCGGAGCGGATCGAACGGCTGAACCGGGCGGGGCTGGACCATATGCAGATCTCGATCGACAATGTGCAGCCGGACGAGATCTCGAAGAAGAGCCTGAAAGTGCTCGACAAAAAGCTCGAGTTCCTGGCCGAGTACGCCGATTTTCACGTGAACATCAACTCAGTGGTGGGCGGCGGCATCAAGCATCCGCAGGACGCGTTGACCATCGGCCACCGTGCGCTGGAGCTGGGCTTCACCTCGACCATTGGCATCATCCATGATGGCGACGGGCAGTTGAGGCCGCTCGATGGCGAAGAGCGCCGCGTGTACTACGAGATGAAGGGTCTCGATAAGAAGAACTACTCGCGTTTCAATCACTTCCAGGAGGCGATCGCGAACGCGCAGCCGAATGACTGGCGCTGCCGCGCCGGATCGCGCTACTTGTATATCTGCGAGGAGGGGCTGGTGCATTACTGCTCGCAGCAGCGTGGGTGGCCGGGGACGCCGCTGGCTGAATACACGCAGGTGGACCTGAACCGCGAGTTCCTGACGGAAAAGACCTGTGCCCCACACTGCACCATCTCCTGCGTGCACCAGATCTCGTATATCGACCATTGGCGTGCGCCCCAGAAGCGGATCACGACGCCGGGCGGGGATGCGGCGGACCGCAGCTCGGATCTGGTCAATATTCGGAGTTAGAACCGGGTTTTGCGCGGGATCTGGCCGTTTTAGCCCGATATTGGGCAAGATCTTTACTGTTTATCACTCCCTAAATGGGGTGGTTACCTTTTGTTACTCAGTAGTCGTGTCAGGGTTACCTCAATAGGTCTTCTAATCGGCTCACTTCGCTGTATTGTGTGGACATGCGGTGATTCCCCTCGGGCTACTTCGCTGTGAGTCTTTCGGGGGAGGGATTCACAACGGAGGCAGTCCGAGGGGAGTCACCGCTTACCTCTTTGTCCCCAACCTCGGTCTTTTGGAGCCGTCTTGATGAAAGCCATTGAACTCGCGCATGCGCTGGAGCAGTCCCGCTCGATCCCGCTGGACCAGATCGCGAGCATAGCGATGGACGCCAAGCGGCAGCTCGCCTTTGTGCAGCTGCACACTGGGACCGAGGTGCAGATGGAAGCGAACGGGTATGGGGATTTGATTCATAAGCTGACGGAGTTGTATTCCGGGAGTTATCAGGCTTAGGGGGCAGCGGATGCGCTTCGCGCATGACACACCCTTTGCGCACACACTCTTGCGGAAGCCCGACGTTATTCAGGCGCTCAGGATGGGGCACCCGGTGTGGTGATTGGTATCCCACCCTTCGCTGCGCTCAGGATGGGGCACCCGGGTTTTGGGTGAGTCGACTTCTTACTGAATAACTACGAGCTTTGTGCGCTTGCCTACCCTGAGAACGAGGCGGGTTGCCGGACTCGTTAAGACCAGTTCACGATCTGAATAAGGCGAGCCGTCGATTTTCACTGCGCCCTGCTTAATCTTCCTGTCAGCATCGGTTCTTGATTCGGCTAATCCACTCATGGTTAGGATTTTGGACATTGGAACAGGGTGATGGATGACTGGGCCAGCACTCTTGCCGAGAAGCTGCTTTATTTCGTCGAGCTCTGGAGCGATGTCCGCAAGCAGAATCAGAACCGTTTCCAAATCATCCGGTATTTCGTCGCGCTGGAACTGCCTGGCCCAGTTCTCGTCGGCGGCTTGCGCTGTCTCGGCGGAGTGGAAGCCGGCGACGATGGTGCGGGCGAGGCGTTTCTTCACCTGCATGGGGTGCTCGGAGCCGTTGGCGACGGCGGCCTGCAGCGCTTCGATCTCGCCCTGCTTGAGGTCGGTCAGCAGCGTCCAGTAGCTCCACATCAGGGCATCGGAGATGGACATCAGCTTGCCATACATTTCACCCGGCGGCTCGTGAATACCGATGGCGTTGCCCAGCGATTTGGACATCTTCTGTACGCCATCGAGGCCTTCGAGGATGGGCGTCATGAGCACGATCTGCGAGGGCTGGCCGTAGTGGCGCTGCAGTTCGCGGCCGATGAGCAGGTTGAACTTCTGGTCTGTGCCGCCGAGTTCAACGTCGGCCTGGAGCGCGATCGAGTCGTAGCCCTGCGCCAGCGGGTAGAGCATCTCGTGCATGGAGATGGGCTTTTCTTCCTGGAAGCGCTTGTGGAAATCTTCGCGTTCGAGCATCTGCGAAACCGTGAACTGCGCGGCGAGGCGGATGATGCCTTCAAAACCGAGCTGCCCCAGCCACTCGGAGTTGAAGCGAACCTCGGTCTTCTCGCGGTCAAGGATGCGGAAGACCTGCTCGGTGTAGGTCTTTGCATTTTCATTGATCTGCTCGCGGGTGAGCGGCTTGCGGGTGGCGGAGCGGCCTGTGGGGTCGCCAATAAGCGAGGTGAAGTCGCCGATGAGGAAGATGACCTGGTGGCCGAGGTCCTGGAAGTGCTTGAGCTTGCGCATGAGCACGGTGTGGCCGAGGTGGAGGTCGGGCGAGGTGGGATCGAAGCCGGCCTTGACGCGCAGAGGGTGGCCGGTGGCGCGGGAGAGCTCCAGGCGTTCGCGAAGGTCGGAGACGCGGATGATCTCGGCGGCGCCTTTTTGCAGATAGTCGAGCTGTTCGTCTACGGGTGGGAAGTCAGGCATGTGTCTGCTTAGTATAGGTTCACCACAGAGGACACAGAGGGAAGTCAACTGCAGTGAACTGCAGGTAAACGCAGACAAGTACAGTATGGGTAATGGAGTGCAACGGCTGTTGACTGCTGTTCCCTGCACCCAGGATGAGGCTCAGATGGATATAGCACGGCTACGGGCGGAGACGCCGGGGTGTGCGGAGCGGATCTTCTTTAATAATGCAGGTGCGAGTCTGGGGCCGCGGCCGGTGGTGGAGCGCGTCATTGAGCATCTGCGGTTGGAGGAGCGGATCGGCGCCTATGAGGCGGCGGACCAGGTGGCGGCGGAGAGCGAGAGCGTCTACGGGAGCGTAGCCCGGCTGCTGGGGGCGCGACCGGAGGAGATTGCGCTGACCGAGAGCGCGACGCGGGCGTGGGATATGGCGTTCTACGCGATGCCGTGGCAGCGAGGCGACCGTATCCTGACGGCGGAGAACGAGTATGAGAGCAACTACATTGCGTTTCTGCAGGTGGCGCGGCGCTTTGGCGTGGAGGTCGAGGTGGTGCCGCCGACTGCGGAGGGCGCGATCGATCTGGATGCGCTGCGGGTGGCGCTCGGGCGGGATGCGCGGGTGCGGTTGATTGCGCTGACGCATGTGGCCACCAACAATGGGCTGGTGCAGCCGGCGGCGGAGGTGGGGCGGCTGGCGCGGGAGTTTGGCGTGCCGTTTCTGCTGGATGCGTGCCAGAGTGTGGGGCAGCTGCCGCTCGATGTGGAGGCGCTGGGGTGCGATATGCTGTCGGCGACCGGACGCAAGTATCTGCGGGCGCCGCGTGGCACGGGCTTTCTGTACGTGCGAAGCGGGTTTCTGGACACTTTAGACCCGCCGATGCTGGACAATCAGGCGGCGGAGTGGACGGGGCCGGAGAGCTTCCGCATGCGCGACGATGCACGGCGCTTTGAGAGCTGGGAGGCTTCGCTGGCCTGCCGGTTGGGGCTGGGGCGGGCAGTGGAGTATGCGTTGGGGCTGGGGCTGGGGCCGATTGCGGAGCGGGTGGGGGCGGTTGCCGGGCGGCTGCGCTCGGGGTTAAGGGCGGGGGGAGAGATCACGGTGCAGGACGGCGGGGATGCCCAGTGCGGGATTGTGACGTTTACGCACCCGCGGCTGAGTCCGGCCGAGGTGATGGCACGGCTGGCGGAGCAGCGCATGATGGTGCGGGTGAGCCCGCGGGCGTCCACGCTGCTGGATATGAACCGGCGCGGGCTGGAGGCGGTGGTGCGCGCTTCGGTGCATTACTACAACACGGAGGACGAGGTGGATGCCTTTTGCGCGGCGGTGGCGGAGTTATGAGCGCAAGTGGCCAGCACCTGGCCGCTCATCCTTCGTCGAAGAGTTGCGCGACGTGTGGGCGGACGATCGAGTGGCGGAAGAAGTGGGAGCGCGATTGGGAGAGCGTGCGCTATTGCAGCGAGGGATGCCGCAAGCACAAGCCGAGGGATGGGGAACGCGCGCTCGAAACGGCAATTCTCGGGCTGCTGGAGCAGCGGGGCGCGGGTAAGACAATCTGTCCGTCCGAGGCAGCGCGGCTGGTGGCTCCGCATGACTGGGAGCCGCTGATGGAAGCGGCGCGGTCGGCGGCTCGGCGGCTGGTGAGAGCGGGGAAGATTGTGATGACGCAGGGCGGGGTGGTGGTGGATCCGTCGCGGGCGAAAGGGCCGGTACGGCTGCGGAAAAGTTAGGGATTAGGAATCAGCTGCCGAGGGTGGACGCGCTTATTGCAAGTGTCGCGTCTTGGCCGCATAATGCTCAGCTGACAACTGAATGCTTTATCCCTACTTCCCTGATCCCTATTCCCTGAGTCTGAGCCCTGACCTATGGACGTTGAGAGTGCACGCGCGTTTTTGCTGAAGCTGCCGCACGTCGTGGAGACGATGCAGTGGGGCGACAACCTGGTCTTCTGGGTGGGTGATAAGGCGATCGGCGGGAAGATGTTTACGCTAGTGGACCTGGATGGCAGCGGCAAGGCGGTGCTGTCGTTTGCGGCGGGGCCGGAGGGTTTTGCGGAACTGGTCGAGAGCGAGGGCGTGATCCCGGCGCCGTATATGGCGCGGATCTACTGGGTGGCTCTCGAACGCTGGGATGCGCTGCGGGCAGCGGAGCTCGAGAGCCGGTTGCGCGCGGCACACGCGTTGACCATGGCGAAGCTGCCGAAGCGCACGCGCGATGTGTTGGCGCTGCCCGCGGTAGCGCAGAAGAAGTTAGTCACGGAGCGAAAGAAGCTGCTGGCCGAGCGGGCCGCGAAGCGGTGAGTTTTTTAGTCAGTTCGCTATAGGTCGTTAAGGGAGCGGCGTTGGTTGAGCGGCGCTTCGCGCCGGTCTTTCCCTACAAGGTACAGCAGATCTTTCGACTCCGCCTCCGGCTACGCTCAAGATGACAATGAGACTCTGCCTCCGGTTGCGTTCAAGATGACAGTGAGACTCTGTCTTCGGCTACGGTCAAGATACCAAATTAATGCGACGATTCAAGGACTCACCACACTAAAGCTTAGCGGTGCAGCGCTTGCACGCTCCCCGTTCCTTCAGTAGCGTCTCCTTATGAGTAAAGACGATGAGTGATGAAGCGGGTGGAGTGCCACTGGCGCTCGGCGGCAAGGTGGCGCTGATTACGGGCGGGTCGCGGGGGATTGGCGCGGAGGCGGTGCGGCTGTTCCGGGCTGCTGGCGCGACTGTTGCGTTCAACTACCGGGTGGCGCGCGAACGGGCCGAGGAGCTGGTGGCGGCGGGCGGCGGCGAGAAGCACTGCCGGGCGTTCGAACAGGAGCTTGCGTCCGCAGAGGGGGGTCGAGCGCTGGTCGCCAAGGCAGCCGAGGCATTCGGACGGCTGGACTGCCTGGTGGTGAACCACGGCATTTGGCCGCCGGAGGATGCGCCGATTACGACCATGACCGATGCGCAGTGGCGGCGGACGGTCGAGGTGAACCTGGACAGCGTCTTCGGGCTGGTGCAGGGCGCAGTGGGGCAGATGCAGCGGCAGATCCGCGCGGCGGGACAGGCGGCGGGGCATATCGTGCTGGTGAGCTCGACTGCTGGGCAGCGGGGCGAGGCGTTCCATGCCGACTACGCTGTGACCAAGGGCGCGCTGATCAGCCTGACCAAGAGCCTATCAAGTGAGCTGGCGCGGGATGGCATTTATGTGAACTGCGTGGCGCCGGGATGGGTGGAGACGGAGATGTCCGCGCCCGCGCTGAGCACCGCGGAGGGACGCGCGAAGATCTCTGGCGTGATTCCGGTGGGGCGCGTGGGGCAGGTGCGCGAGATTGCCGGGCCGATCCTGTTTCTGTGCACGCCGTTTGCCGGCTTCATTAGCGGCGAGGTGCTGAACGTCAACGGTGGCGCGGTGCTGGTGGGTTGAGATGAATCGACTGATGTGTGTGGCGGTACTGCTACTGATTTCCCTTTCCCCGCTGTCGCGTGGATTCGGCCAGAGCCTGGATGGCGATGCGTCGGCCAAGGCCGATGAGGTGAAGGTGCGCGCCGTGCTCGATGCAATGGTGAAGGCACTGGGCGGCGAGGCGTGGCTGAATCTGCAGGGGTCGGAGTTGATCGGGCGCACTTCGGCGTTTTACCAGGGACAGTCGACGGGGGAGATCACGGACTTTTTCGACTATCGCGCGTATCCGGACCATGAGCGGGTGGAGTTGGGCAAAAAGCGGCAGGTGGTCGAGATCATCAATGGCAGCGAGGGCTGGGAGATCACGTATCGCGGGAAGCGGGCGCTGCCGAAGGATCAGCTGGACGATTCTCTGCGGCGGCGCGGCCACTCGGTCGAGGTTGCGGTGCGCAAATGGTTAAAAGAACCGGGCTTACTGCTGGTTTATGGTGGGCAAGAGACAGTGGAGCGGCACCTGGCGGACAAGATAACGCTGATCTCGGCGACCAACGATGCGATCACGATCGATACGGATGCGGAGACGCACCTGCCGTTGCGGCGCAGCTTTGAATGGCGCGACCCTCTTTACAAGGACAAGAATCAGGAGCTTGAAGAGTACGACGACTATCACACGATCAACGGGATTGCGACCCCTTTCAACATCACGCGCTTCCATAATGGCGACATGACGAACCAGCGTTTTCTTTACAACGCAGTCTATAGTGGGGCCGTTCCGGCAGAGTTGTTCAATGTGGATGCGACGGCAGCCAAGCTCAAGAAATAGGCGGAGCCATTTATAATCAGCCTCGAGCATTTCTCCTAATGCTGTGACGTGACTGACTTAAGTTGCCTGCAGCTTTTCTTAACGGAAAAGCTGCGCCGACCTCGGCTCTCGCTCTATACCTATAGGAGAAATGCTCCCGCGCCTATGGATACCATAGATACACACGCAAGCAAGAGTGCACAGCTGGAGGCCGTCGACATCATGGCCGTCCTGCCGCACCGCTATCCTTTTCTGCTCATTGATCGAGTGGTGGAGGTGGTGCGCAAGCAACGCATCGTTGCCATCAAGAACGTGACGGTGAACGAGCCCTTTTTTCAAGGACATTTTCCGGATTATCCGATCATGCCGGGCGTGCTGATGGTGGAAGCGATTGCCCAGGCGGGGGGCGTGCTGCTGCTGAACGAGATTCCGGACCGCGCGGACAAGCTGATGGTCTTTACCGGCATTGAACGCGCGAAGTTCCGCCGGCCCGTGGTGCCTGGGGATCAGCTGCGCATCGAGGTCGAGGTGCTGAACTGGCGGAGCCGCGCGGTACGCATGCAGGGCAGCATCTCCGTCGAAGGCAAACTGACCTGCGAGGCGACCGTGATGTGCTCGCTGGTACCGCGTCCCCCAAAAGAGGCAATCCAGAAAGAGGCGGGCCAGCCGGTCGGGGCGGAGACCGCGTCGCCTGCGGAGTTAGCGACGGTAGCGGGCGAGTGAGCATCCACCCCTCTGCAGTGATTGCGCCTGGAGCCGTGGTCCCAGAGTCGTGCACTGTAGGGCCGTTCTGCACGGTGGGATCGAACGTGGTGTTGGGCGAAGAGTGCGAGCTGGTCTCGCATGTGGTTCTGGATGGCGCTACGACGATCGGAGCGCGGGGCAGGGTCTTCTCGTTCGCTGCGATTGGGGTTGCGCCACAGGACCTGAAGTATGCCGGTGAGCCGACGGGGCTGGAGATCGGCGAACGGACAGTGATTCGGGAGTCGGTGACGATCTCTCGCGGTACCGCTGGCGGTGGCGGCACCACGCGTGTGGGGAGCCACTGCTTGATCATGGCGTATGCGCATATCGGCCATGATAGCCAGATTGGCAGCCATTGCATTCTGGCGAATGGCGCGACACTGGCGGGGCATGTGACGGTGGAAGACTACGCGACAGTGGGCGCGTTGTGCCCGGTGCACCAGTTTTGCCGGATCGGCAAATACGCCTATGTGGGCGGCGGCACCACCATCACGCAGGATGTGCTGCCATTTTCGTTGACTTCTGCCAAACGCGAGATCCATGCCTACGGGCTGAACAGAATTGGGCTGGAACGCCGGGGTTTCTCCCCTGCGCAGTTGCGCGAGCTGCAGCACGCCTACCGTTTGCTGCTGGCCGCGAAGAAGAACACAACACAGGCGCTCGAAAGCATGCGGCAGGAGGCGAGTGCGTCGCCGGATGTCTGCTACCTGCGCGAGTTCATCGAGACCTCTGAGCGCGGAGTGCTGAAGTAGCGCTCGGAATGACGAACGCCCCAGGAAAGCTCAGACCAGAAAAGCTGGGGCTGATTGCGGGCAATGGCCGCTTTCCTTTTCTGCTGCTGGAGGCTGCGCGCGCGCATGGGCTGGAGGTGGTGGTCGCCGCGATCCGCGAAGAGACGGATCCAGAGATGGACGCGCGGGCTGCCGAGGATGCGGACGTGACGGTCCACTGGATGTCATTGGGCGAGCTCTCGCGGCTGATCGAGACCTTTCAGGAAGCGGGAGTCGCGCGCGCCGTCATGGCCGGGCAGGTGCGGCACAAGCAGATTTTTTCGAGCATTCGCCCGGATTGGCGGCTGGCCAAACTGCTGTTGAACCTGCGCACGCGCAACACGGACATGCTGCTGGGGGCAGTGGCGAAGGTGCTGGGCGATGAGGGAATAGAACTGATCTCGTCGACGACGTACCTGGAGCCGCTGCTGGCACGCGCCGGGGTGTTGACGGCGCGCGCGCCGACCAAGGAGGAAATGAAAGATATTGCGTACGGCCGAGGTGTGGCGCGGGCGATCGCCAGCTTCGACATTGGGCAGACCGTGGTGGTCGCCGGACAGGCCTGTGTGGCGGTCGAGGCGATGGAGGGCACGGACGCGACGATTGAGCGCGCCGGAGCGCTGATGCGGACGCTGGAAGAAGAAGCTTCGACTTTGAAGCGCAGTTTGACAGTGGTGAAGGTCGCAAAGCCGAAGCAGGATATGCGCTTCGATGTGCCAGTGATCGGCGAGGCGACGATCCGCGCGATGCAGGCAGCGCATGCCACGTGTCTTGCGATCGAGGCGGAACGCTCTTTGATCTTCGATCTCGCGACGGTGAGAGCGCTGGCGGATGATTCGGGAATTGCTGTAATTGCGGAGGCGAATAGCTCCCTCGGCGGCTGAAGCCGCTTACTTTGTGCGGTGGTCCAGTGTGGTGGGTCTGAAGTTCGCTGCTGCACAATACGGGAGATGGAAATGTCGAAATGCAGGTCCTTCGGCTCGCTGCGCTCGCTCAGGATGACAGAGCTTTAGGTGAACTGATTTACGATTCAGCACACTTTATTCTATTTGATTGTTTATGGGCGGCAAAGCTTGTCTGCTTTGCGCAATCCATCTTTATCCGGGAAGTGATTTAATAGGGTCACCTTGAAGGAGGATCTATGTCATCCAAGCGGTATGTCGTACTCGCCATTCTCATCGCGGGGCTTATCTTCGCCGGTTTCGCTGTGCACAGTGCAAGCGCGGCGGATGAGACGATGCCGCAGGTGGGGCAGCAGGCCCCTACATTCACTTTGCCCTCGCAGGACGGCTCGGATGTGAGCCTGAATAGCTTTAAGGGAAAGTGGGTGGTGCTGTACTTCTACCCGAAGGATATGACCTCCGGCTGCACGCTGGAGGCGCATAACTTTCAGCAAGACTTGCCGAAGTTTGAGCAGGAGCATGCGGTGATCGTTGGTGTGAGTGTGGACTCCGCTGACAGCCACAAGCAGTTCTGCACCAAGCAGGGGCTGACGTTCAAGCTGCTTTCCGATCAGGACAAGAAGGTCGTTGCGGAGTACGGTTCGCTCGCCAACTACATGGGCATGAAACTGGCGAAGCGGAATACATTTCTGATCAATCCAAAGGGCAAGATCGTAAAGGTATGGACGAGCGTGGACCCGTCGCACCATAGCGAAGAGGTGCTGGCAGCGCTGAAGGGGATGGAAAAGCAGAACTCGTAGATGACTCGGCTTCATAACCGATCGGGAGGAAACAGCAGATCCCTCCGCCTCGCCGGTCTTGCTGCACGAGATCGGCTCCGGTCGGGATGACAGAAGACGTTGATCAACAGGGCAAATCGAACCACTGAGTTGCGGACGCAAAAAAGCCCGGCGGTGAGCCGGGCACTTTTGCTTGCCTGTTACTCTGCTTTGCTCTGCTTACTTACCGCGGCTGCTGCCTAGCTTCTTCGCCGCTGCTTTCCGTGTTGCGGGTGATTTGCTGGTCCGCATATCGCGGGCTGCCGTCTTTTTGGCTGCCGTGGATTTCGTCCCAGAGGATTTGGTTCCCGTTGTCTTTTTGGTTGCCGTGGACTTCTTCGCTGGTGCTTTCTTGGTTGCGGTTGATTTGGCAGCCGTGGACCTGGCTGCGCTCTTCGCCGGAGTCTTTTTTGCTGCGCTCTTGGCCGGCGACTTCTTTGCTGCTGTTTTCTTTACTGCCAAAGGAGTACCTCGCTGATTGGACTTCTTGGTGCTGGCGCTTTTCTTGCTGACGGCTGGTTTAGCAGCCTTCCCGCCGCGTTGCGCGCCACTGCTTTTCTTTGCGGCAGACTTGGTTGAACCCGACTTGGCTGATGTCTTCTTTGTTGCGCCACCCCGCTTGGCGGCACTGCTCTGCGATGGTGTGGTCTCTGCCCGGCCGATCGGGCCACGACTCGAGGGACGAGAAGGCCGGCTTACCGGCCGGTCTTCGTCGTCCTCCTTGTCTTCGTCATCTTCCTCATCTTCCAGGTCGTCGTCATCTTCGTCGTCTTCCTCTTCATCGTCGACGTCACCTTCGCCTTCATGGTCTAAAGCGTGCGTTGCGGTCTCGCTGTCGGCTTTCGCTTCGGATCCGTGCGCGCCGTCGTCGTCATCATCTTCGTCGTCTTCTTCATCTTCGTCAGCTGTCGCCGGGGCGCTTACGTCTTCATCGTCTTCTTCGTCGTCGTCGAGTTCATCTTCAAGATCGTCATCGTCGAGTTCGGGTTCGTGTTCGCTGTATGCGTAAAGCTTCCGATCGTCCTGCATATGTGTGCCTCCCGGCTTAGGTGCCTGTGAACTCCACTTGGCAGTACCGCAAATCGACTATTACCTGCGGCGCGGATTATAGCAACAGCATGCATCGGTATGCTACCCGGCGCAAGTGAGAAGTTAGCGACGTCCCAAATGAGAACACCACGAGAATGGTGTTCTCGATCTTCCAGACGACACATCATTGCACTGCCATTGCCTGCTGTCATCTGTGATGTTGTTTCCTGCTTGAGGTTGCGTGCCCACTTCCGCGAGATGAAGATGTCGCGCGCTTCGCCGTTGTTCCTCGCGTGCCCACGCCTTTGCGGACCGTTCCGCGTGCTGCACTGCGGCCTGCTCTCCCCCGGCTTCCACGTGCGACGGCGCGCGCTCCGCCGCGCGATGTACGGTGGTTGCGCGTTGCGGCTGAGACGTGCGCGGGCTCGGCGACGTAGAGCGTGTGCCCTGGAGCGATTGCGCTTGAGCGCAGGTGGTTCCATCGCCGCAGCTGCGCGGTGGTGACATTGAAACGATCCGCAAGTGTGACCAGGGTATCGCCGCGCTGTACGCGATAGCGCGCCGAGCGTGCCGCACTTAGGGCGGCGGCTGGAGCGACAGGGACCACCAGCGCTTCCAGGTTTGCGAGATTGGAGGCGGGCTGGATCTGGTTGACGAACGCCAAGTCGGATGCAGTCACATGATAGGTGCGAGCGACATCGTCGAGCGTCTCTCCCGGCTGCAGAACGTGGTAGCGCCAGATGCTGCGTTTGCCTTCCGGAATCTCTGCGATGACGCGAGTGAAGAGCTCTTTGGTGCCGGCCGGTAGATGCAGCGCGTACTCGCTGTCGGGAGGCGTGCTCAGCCGCAGCAGTGCGGGATTGAGGCCGGCTATCTCCTGCACAGGAGCATTGACGATATCCGACACCAGCCGCAAATCGACGGCGCCGTTGGTGGTCACGGTGTCAGTGAGCACCGGTGGATCGGGCTTGAGTTCGGTTAGCCCGTACTGCGTGGGGTTCTTGGCCATGATGGCGGCAGCGAGGATGATGGGAACGTAATTCTTGGTCTCTGCAGGAAGGTTGTTGCGCCGGTAAAGCTCCCAGAAGTCAGCATAGCCGGTGCGCTGCACGGCGCGCTGCACGTTGCCCGGACCCCAATCGTATGCGGCCATGGCGAGGTACCAGTCACCGAGCTGGTTATACATCTTCTTGATCTCGCGCGCATAGGCACGCGTGGCCTGCGCGGGATCGAAGCGTTCATCCACCCAGCCGGTGCGCTCCAGACCGTAGGCGCCCTGGTAGGGCATGAACTGCCACATGCCCGCGGCGCCAGAGCGCGCATTCACTGCTTGCGGCTGGAAGCCGGACTCGGCGATGGCCTGATAGATAAGGTCCTGCGGCACGCCTTCTTGCTTTAGGATGCTTTGAATCAGCTCCTTGTAACGACCGGCGCGGCGCAGCGAGTTGACGATGGTGCCATGACCCTTGCTGGTATTGGAGAAGTAGCTGATGTAGCTAGCGACGGCGTCGTTGATGACCAGCGGCAGATCGGATTGCGTGGTCTTGAGGTCGGCCTCGGCGGTGGCGCGAATATTCGGATCGACCGGAAAGGTGACGTCGTTGGCAACGTCGACGGGGGCGTCTTCAGTATGCGGCGCAAAGCCGTTGCCCTGTTTAAGAGCATCCATCTCAAGCGTGTTCACGGCGTCGACGATGTGGTCGAACTCATCGCTCAGCTGCGGGTCTGCCTTGAGGTCCAGGCCGCTCATCAGCATCACGTCGACAGCGTTGTCGAAGTCGGTCTTAGCAGCGGTGAGCTTGCCGGCGCGGTAGTTGCGCACGCCGCTGCTGTAGGCGCGCTCGGCAGAGTTGATGATCGCCTGTGCCCGTGGGGTGGCCGGCGCCGTGGATGCTTGCGTTGCCGTCTGCGCGGCCTTGGAGGCCAGGGAGGGATTGGGTGGTGGTGTTTTTGAGTGCGGGGAGAGCGTCGGCGCAGTGGCCTGCGACGACCTGCCGACCCGAGACTTCACGGACTGCTGATTGCAACCGCTGAGAAGCAACAGGGCCGCACCAAGCGCTGCGGCATAAAACTTAGAGATGCCCATTCTGATAGGTCGTGTTTGCTACGCCGTATTTGCTACGTCCAGGAGAACTGCAGATATTGTAGTGCTGGGCGGGGCTAAAGCCGATGGTAAACTCGAACTTTGGGCAAGCCGGCGTAACCTTCCGAAGCACCCTCACAATAAAACTGTTACCGATTCAGTTACAAGGCACGCCCTTCCCATGGACAACAAGCACATCCGCAACTTCGCGATCATCGCGCACATCGATCACGGCAAATCGACGCTGTCGGATCGTCTGCTGCAGCTGACCGGGTCGGTGAGCGCGCGGGAGATGCAGGCGCAGGTGCTGGATTCCATGGACCTGGAGCGGGAGCGCGGCATCACCATCAAGGCGCATGCGGTGCGCATGATGTACCAGGCAAAGGATGGCGAACTCTACCAGCTGAACCTGATCGATACGCCGGGCCACGTCGATTTCTCGTACGAGGTCTCGCGCTCGCTGGCTTCCTGCGAGGGCGCGCTGCTGGTGGTGGATGCAACGCAAGGTGTAGAAGCGCAGACGCTGGCCAACGCGTATCTCGCGATCAGCAACGGGCTGGAGATCATCCCGGTGATCAACAAGATCGACCTGCCGAGTGCCGATGTGGCGCGCACACAGGAGATGATCGAGAACACTGTCGGCATTGACGCGACCGACGCGCTGCCGGTGAGCGCCAAGACTGGCCTGGGCGTGCCCGAGGTGCTGGAGCGCATTGTGACGCAGCTGCCGCCGCCGACGGGCGATCCAGAGGCGCCACTGCAGGCGCTGATCTTCGATTCGTGGTTCGACAGCTACCGCGGCGTGATTGTGCTGACGCGGGTGATGAACGGAACGCTGCGCAAGGGTGCGCGGATCCGGCTGATGTCGAACGACAGAGCCTTCGATGTGGAGTCGCTAGGCGTGTTGACCCCGAAGCCGGTGGAGGTGAGTGAGCTGGCGGCGGGCGAGGTTGGCTTCTTTGTCGCGACCATCAAAAGCCTGAGCGACACCAAGATCGGCGACACCGTTACAGAAGACGGACGGCCGGCAGAGGCGGCGCTGCCCGGATTTGAAGACATCAAGTCGATGGTCTTTGCCGGTCTGTACACGGTGGATTCGCATGAGCACACCATGCTCCGCGATGCACTGGAGAAGCTGCGGCTGAACGACTCGTCCTTTTCGATGGAGCCGGAGAGTTCGGCAGCGCTGGGCTTCGGCTTCCGCTGCGGCTTTCTCGGCCTGCTGCACATGGAGATCATCCAGGAGAGGCTGGAGCGCGAGTTCGACCTGGACTTGATCACAACGGCGCCGGGTGTGCGCTACAACATCACGCTGACGGATGGAGCGCGTGTGGAGGTGGACAATCCCTCGCGCTGGCCCAACCCGAGCGCCATCGAACAGATCGAAGAGCCGGTGATTACCGCGACCATCCTGACCAATGAAGAGTATGTTGGCGGCATTTTAAAGCTGGTCGAAGAGAAGCGCGGACGGCAGAAGAACTTCGAGTACGTGACGCCAACGCGCGTGATGCTGACCTACGAATTGCCGCTGAATGAGATCGTGCTGGATTTCTACGACCGGCTCAAGTCGGTTTCGCGCGGGTATGCTTCGCTGGATTACCATTTATCCGGCGATTGGATCTCACCCATGGTGAAGCTCGATATTCTAGTCTCGGGCGAGCCGGTGGATGCGCTCTCGATTATTGTTCATCACGACTTTGCCTATGAACGTGGGCGTGCTCTGGTATCGAAGATGCGCGAGCTGATTCCACGGCAGCAGTTCGAAGTGGCGATCCAGGCGGCGATCGGGGCAAAGATCGTGGCGCGAGAGACGGTGGCAGCGCTGCGCAAAAATGTGCTTGCGAAGTGCTACGGCGGGGACATAAGCCGCAAACGCAAGCTGCTGGAGAAGCAGAAAGAGGGCAAAAAGCGCATGAAGCGGGTGGGCAAAGTCGACATTCCGCAGGAGGCTTTCCTGGCTGTGTTGAAGCTGGGAGAGGATGCCGGCAAGTAAGTCAAGGCTGTGCATGAATCCGGCAAGCTGTGGAAAGCGCTAAAAGGTGAGATTTAATTTTCAGTAAATCGTTCGCGCATTGGCACTAGCGCCTTAGTGGGTTGTAGGCAAATAAATCAACAACTTGGCGGGGCTTCCCACAAAAGCTGAGCCGCCTGGCGATCGGAAAGAAGATCCCGGCAGAGACGTCTCCCCGCTTTCCACACTTTTTTCCACACGCGGCGGGAACACTTTTTGGTTGCAAAAACACAAGCTCCGGCGTAGGCCGAAGCTTGTGTTTTTACTGGTTGAGCGGCGCTTCGCGCCGACTTTTAAGACAAGTGAAGCAGATCCCTTCGGCTATGCTCAGGGCAGGCTTTTCGACTCCGCCTTCGGCTACGCTCAAGATGACAGTGATACTCCACTTTCGGTTACGCTCACGATGACACTATGTAACGAATCAACGACTCACCATTACCGGGGTGTGCGTGGAGTGGTGGAGGACGGTGAACGCGGTGTCGTGGTGGAGGGTGCACGATTCGGCACAGTTGTTCTGCCGGACGGAGCGGCCCCGCTGCTTGCGCCTGGCTGCGCGGGAACGCCAGATTTCGCGTTGTAGGCCTGGACCACGGGCTCGGTTATGTTGGTGGAGTCCGCCGCCCAAAGTACGGGGGCTTGTCCGCCCTGGCCCTGGCTGGCATCCAGCACGACGGTGTAGCCATTCTGCTGCGCGTAGGTTTGCAGCACGTTATAGAACTTCTGTGCGAGCCCCTGGTACATCTCGTTCATCTCGCTGTTGAAGTCGTTTTGCGCATCTTCGGCATTGCGCTGGAGTGCCTTCTGCTTCTCGTCGATGGTGCGCTGGCGAGACTCACGCTCCGTCTCGCTCAGTGTGGCGCCGCTGGTCTGGAGCTGCTTCTTAAGCGTTTCGACCTCGTCGTTTGCCTGCTTGAGCTGGTTCTGCTTGGGATCGAACTTGGTGCGCATCTGGGCCAGGTTACGCTGCCCTTCGTTGGTCTGGACCACGGCGGGCTGAAAGAGAATGACCGCGACCTTGGTGGGACCAGCAGGCGCCGTGGAGACTGCGCCGGGAGCGGAGGGGGCCTCCGGGGTGGCAGTCTGAGCAAGCGCGCTGACTCCCAGAGTGGAGGCGAGCATGCATGTTATGAACAAGGAACGCTTCATTGAGTAGACAACTCCTTCAATTCTTTTTGAGATCCAGACTGTCCGCAAAGTGTATGCGCGAGCGAGTCCCGGTGTTCCCGTCTTCCTTCCTGCGCACTTCCTTTGCGAGGGCGACCCACTCAGCGAGAAAGGCCTGCACAGCAGGAAAGACACGAACAGAGGAGTTAGGAGAACTGCGGAAATTATAGGGTTGGGCTACACCAGCGTCAAACCGCAGCAAGTTAGCAAGTTAGCGAGTTAGCGGCTACTCAGACGCGAGAACCGCTAGTGAGGGGCGGGAGTGAAGTCCCGTCCCTCAGGCTAGGTGCAGACGTTCGAGCAGCAGAGATGACTAAAAGGTGGTGCTGACGGCTAGACGAAAGGTCTTTCTGGGTTCGCGCAATTGGTAGAGAGAGCCATAGAGCTGCTGCGCCTGCCCATAGCTGTAGTCCCCGGCTCCTCCGGCCGGGAACATACCGCGAGTGATCAGGTTCTCACCCCGGATCTGCTCGAGGAGACGCAGTGGATTGTAAGCATAGTAGATACGAAAGGGCGCGCGCACGATAGGGAGCAGAACGGAGACCTGGCCACCTAAAGACATACGCGGCACCACGTTGGTGCCATCGAGCGGGCGGATGAGGTTTGTGAATGGGACCTGCACGCCACCCTGGCATGCGCCGTTCACGTAAACCGGACAGCCGTAGAGAGGCGACTGTAGGGCATCGGCACCCTGGACACTCTGCCGCAGCTGCGACTGGCGAGTCGCGACGTTCAGCCCGAAGTCGTCGAAGAGAGCAAAGGTGACCGGCCCGCCGAGTGGAATGCGGTATTCCACGTTGCTGAGGAACTGCGTGTCACCACCGACAGAGACGATGCCATAGGTCGGAAGCGGAATGAGCAGATTGCCGAGCGAGGGATTGGTGGGATCGCGCGGAACGGGGGTGCCATCCGGGTTGACCAGCTGGAATTCCGTGCGCTGCGGAATAAAGGCATAGGGGGTTGACGACCGAATATCGAAGCCGCGGAGATCCGCTTCGCCGCCCCCGTAGAAGCGGTTGAACGGCGGAGCTACATCGCCGCCGAAGCCCTGGATGTACTGAGCCTGGAGTTTATAGCCAAAGACGTTCCGGCCTTCCTTGTTCGGACGGAGGCCCTTCATTGCGTTGAAGTGCCGGTATTCGACAACCGGGCTGAAGTACCGGACGTTGCCGCCAAGACCTGCCAATTGCAGCGCGATCGAGAGCTCTTCGCCGTCGCGCGGATTGTATTGGCTGCCGATCTTGTTATAGCCAAAAGAGAAGGAGGCAAGGCTGGTGTAGATGCCTTGCAACGCGTTCTGTCCCTGGATGCCGCTGCGAAAGGCGAGCGTCTGGAAGAGCGAGGTGGAGGAGGCGCTGAAGGCCGTGATCGAGCTCTTGTTGAACGAGTAGGTAAGGCCGAGACGTTTGAACGAGCGGCGGACGGGATAGCCGGCCGAGACCGTGAGTCCGGTGGAGGACTGGTTGTAGTTCTGCACCAGCGATTGCTGCGCCGCGCTCAGGTTGCCGCCGCCGGTCTGGATCGCGTAGTTTTTCGCCGAGTTGTAGTCGTACTTGCTGGTGAAGACCTGGAAGCCGAGGCTGATGGGCTTGTTCTTGAGATAGGGCTCGGTGAAGCCAAACTGGAGGTTGCGCGAAAGGTTGCCGATATTGGCCTGCAGGCTCAGCGTCTCACCCAAGCCCAGGAAGTTATTGGTCTGGTAGTTGAGGCCGAGAAAGGAGCCGGAGAGGCCGCTCACGCCGCCATTCAGGCCAATAGAGTTTTTGCCTTTCTCATGCACGCGCAGCAGCAGGCTGACGGTGTTGTTTTCCTGGTCCTGCGTGGCGGTGGAGTCCTGCTCAACTTTCAAGGGATCGAAGTAGTCCAACTGATTGAGGCGCAGGAGACTGGACTCCCAGAGATTGCTGTTGTAGACCTGGCCCTCTTCGATAAGCAGCTCACGGCGGATGACGCGGTCGCGCGTGACGGTGTTGCCGGAGAACTCGATGCGGGAGACATTGAACTGCTTGCCTTCATCGATGTCGATGTCCAGCGTGATCTGCTTCTTCGCTTCATCGATGTGCGGAGTGGGTTGACCGACGAAGTTGATGTAGCCCAGCGTGCCATAGGCCTTGCGCAGGTTCTCAAGGCCCTTCTGGACGGCGACGATGTTGAAGTACTCCCCGTCTTTGATGGCAAACTGCGCGCGCAGTGCGCGGAGATTCTTGACTTGTTCATTGCCTTTAAAGTTGATAGCGGCCAGCTTGTAGCGTTCACCCTCTTCAATGGGCAGGCGGATGTCGATGCGCTTGCCCTTGTTGGCGCGAAAGGTCAGCAGCGAAAGGCCGCTCTCGTTGCGGATGCGGGTCGAGGGCTCACCGACCACCGCGCGGAAGAAACCGCGGCTCTGGTAGGCCTGGCGCACGCGCTCGGAGTCCTCTTCCAGCTTGCTGGCGTCGTAGGTGCGGGCGAAGAGGTTTTCCAGAAAAATGGAGTGGGGAACGCCGACCGGGCGCAGGTTTTTCATCGACTCGCGCAGCAGACGGGAGTTGACGTTTCGATTGCCGGTGAACTGGATCTTACCGACTTTGACGGTCGGGCCTTCCTTGATGTTGAAGTTGACCGAGACCGATGAGGGCGGGATAGTTTTGACATCCGTCTTGACGGTCGCGAACTGGTGGCCGTGCTCGCCCAACAGCTCTTTGAGCACTGTGACGGCGCGGGCGATGCGCGTCGGGTCATACTGACTCTCGACCGAGAGACCGACCTTGGCCTTCTTGAAGCGGTCCAGCACATCGGACTGGGTGACGGAGCTGAGGCCCTTGTAGTTGATCTCGCGGATGGTAGGCTTTTCACGGACAAAGATGTCCAGGACGATGCCCTTGGACGTGTCTTCCCGCTCGATGCGGACATCTTCGAAGTAGCCGGTATTCCAGAGCGAGTTGAAGTCACGCTCTACGCTGGCCGGATCGTAGGCGTCGCCGATGTGGGTGAAGAGGCGGGCGAGCACCGTTTCCTTGGGAATGCGGCGGTTGCCGATGACCCGGATGTCAGAGACAACGGGGGCGCCCTGCTGCTGCGCGAATGTCTGAGGCGCTCCTAGCGCCTGCGGTAGAAAGGCCTGCGGAACCAGCACCTGGCCCGCTCCATACGTAAGCGGGAGCAGCACAAGTAAAGTGTGAATCCGAGAGCGACGGCGTGGACGCGTGATCCGGTTCTGCTTGATCTGGTTCTGCTTGAGTTGGGAGCTTGCGCTCCGCGGTTTTACGGGAAAGATAGGCACACCCTCACTGCAACAGAAAATTCAGGCCTTGCTGGTCTTGCTTGCTGCTCTTGCTTGGTGGAAAAGCCGATTATATGTGACGAGGGAGCCGGTACCCAAGCGCGGGCGGCCCGGGCGAGACCGGTACGCCCCTGGATCGCCCCTGCTGCATCAACTCTCGAGTTCGGCAACGATGAAGAAGCGGTGCGATTCGCCGCTCCACCGCACGTCCAGGAGGTTGGGTTTGCAGCAGACCTGGCAGTCTTCTACGTAGTTTTGGCGGCTGCCGGCGGATTCGTCGACGGTGGTCTCGTTCCACTCGCCACAGCCGGCGCATTGAAATCCGGAATCGAAGGGCATTGGCATCTCCGGTGTGCGTGGCGTGAGCTGGTGGAGACTCATCTCGTGAGCTCCAGAAACTGATCCACTGTCATGCCCGATGCACGAATGAGAGCGCGAAGCGTGCCGATTGATAATTCCTTGTGCTGTGGTATTGAAAGATTTGCGCGCTCGCCCGGTTTGATCATCACCAAGTGACTGCCAACTTGGCCAGCCTGTTGCCATCCTGCCTTCGCAAACGCTCGAACGGCATCTTTCCCAGAGAAGTTTCCGAGTCTTTCATTTGTGCTCTACAGCCAGCCGGGCAACGTCTGTGGAATTGTGACTAAATTAAACGGCGACGACGATTTGAGTTTGCTCCGGTGTGAGGAGCCGAACTGCTTTTTGATCTTCGGCCCACATCCAGGCCGTGATTGCCTCCTTGATGTTGTCCAGAGCTTCTTTCTGATCGTGGCCTTGGGAGATGCACCCCGGGAGAGCAGGACACTCCGCCACAACCCAGCCATCCTCAGCTTCTTCGAGCGTGACGTGAAAGATCATCGCTGTCCTCCCTTAAGCATCAGTCTACCGCCATAGCTTAGGACTTCGCGACCTCGACGAGGGTGGAGTAGAAGGTGGCGCCGCGGCCGATGTCGGTGAGCCGCTCGGAGGTGAGGGCGTTGACGTTCTGGTCGTCCGGCGAGAGTTTGTTCCAGTTAAGGCGCGAGGCGACCACGCCCAGTGGCAAGGTGGCGCGCAGCTCCGCTTGCAGATGGATGCGTCCGCGATCGTTGAAGATTTCGACAACGTCGCCCTCGGCGATGCCGCGTGCCGCTGCATCGTTGGGGTGCATCTCCAGTCGATTCATCGTGACGCGCTCCATGCGCTGGTGCGTGGGGATGTTGGCGAAGGTTGAGTTCATGTAGTTGTCGGCCTTGCGCGGCAGGAACTCCAGCGGGTAGCGGCTTCTAGCACTGTTTGAAGACGCCGCGCTGTTGCGGGACTCCCCTGGCGGCTGGAAGCTGGGCAGCGGGTCGAGGCCCGCGGCGGCGAGCGCGTCGGAGCGGAACTCGGCCTTGCCGGAGGCCGTAGCGAAGCCGCCCTCGGCAAAGGGTTGAAAGGGGCGCGGCTCCGCACCCTGCTCCTCCGCCCAGCGCAGACGCACGTGGCCTTCGCGATGCAGGTCGGCGACGGTGATGCCGTTCATCTGCGGGTGGGTGTCGTGGGATTTCGCGATCGCCTGCTCGATCATGCTCTCTTCCGTGTCGGCAAAGCACGGCTCGGGAAAGCCCATCCGCTGGCCGAGCTGGCCGAAGAGCCAGACGTTCGAGCGCGCCTCCCCCAGCGGCTCGATCGCGCGTTCGGAGAGTTGGAGGTAGTAGTGGCCGTAGGCCCCCTGGATGTCCGTGTGCTCAAGAAAGGTGGTCGCGGGGAGCACGATGTCGGCGTAATCGGTGGTGTCAGTGAAGAACTGCTCGTGGACCACGGTGAAGAGATCCGGCCGGCGCATGCCTCGATGCACGGTGTTGCCATTGGGGGCGACCGCAGCGGGGTTGGAGTTGTAGACGAAGAGCGCTTTCACCGGCGGCGCATCCATCTCGGTGAGCGCGTGGCCGAGCTGCGACATATTGACGACGCGAGCCGCCCGCCCGAGCGGGCTCCTGTACATCAGGTCTGGCCGCTCCAGCGTGGCGTTGTCGAATTTGAAGGCGCCGCTGGTCGAGAGCTGGATGCCGCCGCCCAGGTGTTTCCACGCGCCGGTAAGCGCGGGCAGCATGGCGATGGCGCGAGCCGCCGTGCCGCCGTTTTCCGAGCGCTGCACACCGTAGTTCATGCGAATGGCAGCTGGTTGCGTGGTGGCGTACTCGCGGGCCAGCCGGAGGATCTCTTCAGCGGAGAGCCCGGTCCATGCGGCAACGCGCTCGGGCGTGTACTCGCGCACGCGCTCGCTCAGCTCTGGAAAGCCATGAGTGTGGGCCGCCACATACTCGCGATCGTGGAGACCTTCCGCGACGATGACGTGCATCATGCCGAGGGCGAGGGCTGCATCCGTGCCGGGATTGATCGCGATGTGCCAATCTGCCAGCTTGGCGGTGCGTGTCTGGTAGGGATCGATGACGATGAAGCGGGCACCGTTGCGGCGCGCAGCTTCAATCTGCGGCCAGAGATGGACGTTGTTGCCGTGCACATTGGCGCCCCACGCGATGATCAGGCGAGCGTGGTGGAAGTGCTCTGTATCCGTGCCGAGCTTGCGTCCATAGACCATGAGGAAAGCGTCGCCGCCGGCGGTGGAGCAGATGGTGCGATCGAGCTGAGAGGCGCCTAACCGATGAAAGAAGCGGCGGTCCATCGATCCGTAGCCTAGCACGCCGATGGTGCCCGCGTACGAGTACGGCAGGATGGACTCAGAGCCATGCTCGTCACTGATGCGCTGGAGGTTTTCGGCGATGGTAGTGAGTGCATTGTCCCAGGAGATGCGCTCAAAGGCGTTCGCTTCGCTGCCCTGGGGCAACACACCTTTCGCGACGCCATACTTGCGGCGCATGGGATAGAGCAGGCGCTCCGGCGAGTAGACGCGGTCGAGATACTTGGCCACCTTGCCACAGAGAAATCCGCGCGTGACGGGATGGGCTGGATCGCCCTCGATCTTCTGGGCGCGGCCAGCGACGTCGACTGAGACCAGAACGGCGCAGGCATCCGGGCAGTCGTGCGAACAGACTGTGTGTACGACCCTAAAGGGATTGGCGGCGCCCATGCTTCATTCTATGGCAGCTATCAGCTATCGTGAGACCCTTAGTGAGCATGCAGCGTGGTTGGAGCAGGAGCTTTGAGGTTTCTTCAGGAACTTTTGGCAACCTGCGCCTCACCGTGTGATCTAAACCAACAGGAATGAAGATCTGCAGTCAAATAAAAGTCGGAATGGGTAGGGGACGAGTCTGCGGTTGGAGTTGCGGGGTCGCATTCCTTTGCCTTGCGGCTGCTACGGGGCGGGCGCAAGATGCCACTCCGCAGCCGGGCGTGATCCAGGTGATGCCGGCTGCGCCCGCCTTACCAACGCAGCCACAGATGGCGCAGCAGTTGGGGCAGAACCCTAGCTCGGCCAGCAACCAGTATTATGGCAGCATCACGGTAGGCACGGTGACCGGTGACACGCTTCACCTATCGCTGGACGATTCCATCAATCGCGGCATCCAGAACAACCTGGCCATCACGCAGGCACGCGTGTCGGAGCGGCAGGCGAGCGCGCAGCGGCTGCAATCGCTGCAACCGCTGCTGCCGACACTGATGGCGCAAGCAACCAGCGGAGCGCACCAGTTCAATCTCGCGGAGTTCGGCTTCGGCCCGAGCCTAATTTCAAAATTCGGGACCGCGTTACCCGGCTTCAATCCTGCCAACGTGAAGCTGATCGTCAAGGTCAACGTGACGCAGGCAGAGGCGACCTATCGCGAAACGTTCTTCGATCTGCCCGCGATTGAGCGCTATCGGGCGGCGAAGGTGAACATGCGCGCGGCGTACTACGGCACGCAGTCTTCGCGCGGACTGGTGGTGTTAAATGTTGGCAATACATATCTCCAGGCGCTGGCAGATGGAACGCAGATCGACAGCGACAATGCCCTGCTGCGAGCAGATGAACTGCTGCTGAAGCAGGTAGAAGCCGAGCATGAGGCGGGCGTCGTGGCAAACCTCGATCTGCTGCGCGCGCGGGTGCAATACCAGACGCAGCAGCAGAAGGTCATCGCCGACCAGAACACCTATGACAAGCAGTTGATCCTGCTGCAGCGTGAGATTGGCGTGCCGGTGGAGCAGAAGATCCAGCTGACCGATGCGAGTCCGTATGCCGACCTGGAGACGATGTCGATCGAAGATGCGCGACGCCAGGCGTACAACGCGCGGCAGGATTACCTGGGCATGCAGCAACAACTTCTTGCAGCAGACCTGACCCGCAAGGCAGCCAAGTACGAGCGGCTCCCTACGCTGAGTGCCGACGGCAACTACGGCGTGACCGGCGAGACGGGTGGCCTCTACCACGGAACGTTCATTGCGGAGGGCACCCTGGAGGTGCCGATCTTCCGCGAGGCGCGATTTCGCGGGGACGCGCATGTAGCCGAAGCCAACCAGAACAGCCTGCGGCAACAGCTCCTAAACATGCGGGAGGCGATCGATCAGCAGCTACGGGATAGCATGCTGGACATCCAGTCAGCAAACGAACTGATTCGCGTGGCGCAGAGCAATGTGACATTGGCAACGCGGGAGCTGGAACAGGCGAATGACCGCTTCGCCGCTGGCGTCTCTGACAATCTGCCCGTGGTGCAGGCTCAGGCCACGCTGTCAGGAGCGCAGACGCAGTTGATCAACGATCAGCTGCAGTACAACCAGGCCAAGCTGGGCCTGGCGCGCAATCTGGGCATCGTGGATACGCAGTACAAGCGCTACCTGCACGGGAAGTAGCGACACCGGCTTCTTACGCGACGACCGCTTCTGGCGCTGGCTTTCTCCAGCCCACGATGGCCAGGCCGACCGCGAGCGCGTCCATCGCTGCGACTAAGACGACACATGCGGGCCAGCCGCCAAACGAGTCATTCTTAGGATGAACCAGCAAACGGAAGCATTCAAGATGCGGCTATGTCGCTCAAACCTCAAGATGAATTCAGCGTTCCAGACCAGACGCTGCGTGTAGCGCTAGCTGCGTTTCCGAAGGGGTGCATACCTGCGCGTCGTGATGTTCTGGGCTGCGTGTACCAGGACAAGCAGTTTGCGTCTTTGTTTCCTCGGCGAGGTCAACCTGCCGAGGCTCCGGGACGGTTAGCCCTGGCCACCGTTCTGCATTTCATGGAAAGGCCTTTCTGATCGCCAAGCGGCGGATGCGGTGCGGACTCGAATCGACTGGAAGTACTCGCTGGGTCTGGAGCTGACCAACGCCGCCTTCGATCATACGGTGTTGAGCGAATTCCGAACACGCCTGGTTGAGGGCAAGCTGGAATTGGTCCTGCTTGATACCTTGCTGGAGCGCGCGCAGACGCTTTGCCTGCTGAAGCTACGCGGCAAGCAGCGTACCGATTCGACTCACGTTCTCGCCGCGGTGCACACCATGAACAGACTGGATATAGTGGGAGGGATCTTGCGGGCGGCGCTGGACAGTCTTGCCGTTGCAGCTCCGGAGTGGCTGCGGGAGGTTGCCGATCCGGAGTGGTTCAAACGTTATGGAAGCCGCATCGAGAACTTTAACCTGCCAAAGACCGAAGCAGCGCGCCAGCAACTGGCGACCGTTACTGGCGCGGACGGAAGTAGACTCCTGCATGCGATCGGCATTTCGGACCTGCGAGCTCAGCTTGCGAAGCTGGACGCGGTCAGCCTGCTAGAACGGGTGTGGGATGAGCAGTTCATCGAAGGCGACGATGGCCAACCACAATTCCGCACGAGATGACTGACGCTTCGCCGTCTCGAATTCGATGAAAGCCAGGATATCCCGAAAATACGGTAGACAAACTTTGTGAAATGCATGACTCTGCCGTGATTCGAGCGTTCCGCTACAATGCATTGCATGCCACACACCGGAGCCGCCGTTATGCCTGACTTTTTTGCCGCCCTCGACAGCCGCCTCGTGCCTTATGATCTCCTCACGCATCCTTATTACCAGGCCTGGTCAGCCGGCGAGCTCACGCGCGACGACCTCCGCGCCTACGCCGCCGAATATTGGCATCATGTCTCCGCGTTCCCTGCGTATCTCAGCGCGCTCCATTCCCGCCTCCCCGATGACACTCTGCGCCGGACGGTGCTCGCCAACCTGGCCGACGAAGAAGGCTATGCGGACGGTCGTCCGCATAGCGATCTCTGGATGGACTTCGCGAAAGGCATGGGCGCAGAGGATGCGGAAGTGCGCACCCGCGAACTAAACCCGGAAACCCGTGCCTTGCTGGCTCATTTTCGCGCTGCCATGCTCCCATCCGCTGCTGCTGCGCTAGCCGCCCTCTATGCGTATGAATCCCGGGTGCCTGCAATCGCTGCGACCAAAGCCCAAGGCCTCCAGCACCATTACGGCGCCGACGCTGCTACGATGCGTTATTTCACGATGCACACAACAGCAGATGTCCGTCATGCGCAGGTCTGGCGCGACGCGCTCACAACGGAACTCGTAGAGCGCCCCGAGCACACCGAAGCCGCGCTTACTGCCGCCGAAGACGCCGCCCGGGCGCTCTGGACTGCCCTCGATGGCATTGAGCGCGCACGGCAACAAAGCATCACTGCTTCCGCCGCTTGAACCAGCAGGGGTGGAGCACCATGCGCCATCCCTGGGGGACAACTCAAGAAAGAAAATTCACGTACGCGGATGGCATCTGAGGGAGGCGCTTCTCGAAATTCAGGCCCTGGGGTCATCGGGCCGTTTTATGCTCGGCCGAGCGCCGCTCTTCGGCGGTTAGCAGACCAGATGGCGCAGCCTACAGCACGACCGGTGTACGTCGGGGGGATCACCAAACATTCCGGTATCTCAAAGTCGAACTTGCACCGGATCATTAAAGGTGGCCTGAAGGGCTATTCCGGTGCGGAGCCACTACTTGAGCAAGCGGTCGCGCTTCAACCTGATCACTACGATGCATGCTACAACCTTGGCTTCGTGCTTGCCAAGCTGGGCAAGCCACCCAGGCACGTGAACAGCTTGCAGCTGCGCTGCAGCTGCAGCCCCGCTGTGAGAGAGTGAAGTGAGTTGAAGACGAGCCCCAAGACGGCGACCGCGCTTGCGGACAAGAAAGAACCAGGACCCAAGCGGGCTGGCGCGGCGGCCTTCCGTTCCCGCGACTTTCGCCGGTACCAATTGGCCCGCATGATGGGCATCATGGGGGCGGAGGCGCAATCCGTCGCCGTTGCGTGGCAGGTCTACCAGATCACCCACAGTGCGCTCGATCTCGGCTACACGGGGCTGGCGCTCTTTCTACCGGGGCTGCTTTTTATGCTGCCTGCGGGGCATGTGGCGGATCGCTTTGACCGGCGGATGGTGGTGCTGGTCTGTTATGTGCTCCAGGCCATCTCGACGGCACTGCTCTTCGGCTTCGCGTGGAGCGGTACCCATCACATCTTTCCTATCTTCGCGGTGCTCTTTTTGATCGGCACGGGCCGTGCCTTTAGTGGCCCAGCCAGCTCCGCGCTGGTGCCACACCTGGTGCCCGCAGAGCACTTCGTGAATGCCGTGACCTGGGGTGCTACGGTCTTCCAGACGGCGAATATCGCGGGGCCGGCGGTAGGCGGCATTCTATTTACGCTGCCTCTGGCACGCTGGGGCATTCCCCGGCTGGCTGGCGCGCCCATCGTCTTCCTGTTCACCTTCGTCATGGTCGTGGGATTTGTGCTGCTCCTGGCTTCGCTCAGGGTGCGGCCAGGGCGAATGGAGCATCGCGCGGCGTCGCTCGATGTGCTGTTTGAGGGCTTCCGGTATGTGTGGCGCAGGAAGCTGCTGCTGGGGTCCACCTCGCTCGACCTATTCGTCGTGCTGCTGGGCGGCGCGGTGGCGCTGATGCCAATCTTCGCCGAGCAGATTCTGCATACGGGCGCTTCCGGACTCGGCATGTTGCGGGCCGCCCCGGCGGTGGGTGCGCTCGCAGTCTCGATCTGGCTCTCCTTCCAGCCAGCGCAGCGCAGAGCCGGAGCGACCATGTTCGTATGCGTCGGCATCTTCGGCGTCGCTACTCTGGTCTTCGGGCTATCGCGGAATCTGGTGCTCTCGCTCGTCGCGCTGGTCATTCTCGGCGCTTCAGATATGGTGAGCGTGGTGATCCGCTCATCCCTGCTCCAGTTGGCGACACCACCGTCGATGCGCGGCAGGGTGAGCGCAGTGAACTCGCTCTTTGTAGGCGCATCGAATGAACTTGGCGGATACGAAAGCGGTCTGACGGCGCATTGGCTTGGTCCGGTGCGGGCCGTAGTGGCCGGAGCGATCGGATCGCTGATGATAACAGGACTATGGACGGTGCTCTTCCCGCAGCTGCGGCATGCCGACCAGCTTACGGCCAAGTCTCTGCTGGCCGAAGACGAGCGGGAGTCTTCGCGGGAACCGATCTTCTAGACGAGGTGTTTCCGATGAAGCGATGGCACGTGATCTCTGCAGTGACACTGGTAGTCTTGCTCATCGCAGCATGGCGCATCCACTCGATTGAGCGGGAGCGCAATGCGCCGGGCGTGCAGACCTCCCGATACAAAGAGCGGCCGCTGACCGAGGACGAGCTGGTGGTTCCGCGGAAGATGTTCATCGATAGCCTGCAATCGGCGCGTGCGCTCGACGGCAAGCCGGTGTGGATCAAGGCTGGGTACGAGATCGACTACTATCCATACCATGGGAAACAGATCGACTACGCACACAAAGCGGGAGTGCTGCCGGGCGCGCAGGAGATGGATGTCAAGGATGCCATTGAGATCAAGGCCCCGGCAGGCTGGACCAGCCACGTTCCTCGCGGGGATAAGAATGTCTTTCTGGTGTTCACGGAGCCCGGAAAGAGCGAGGAGTTTGCAGCGCCGGTAGCGGTTGTTGAGGGCGGCAAGTCCACGTACTACTGCGACGATGTTCTCTACTACCAGGACCCGCACCAGCTCTACAAGCATTGGCCCGCGGAGGTGTGGCAGGCCGTGGAGCAGCACCAAGCGAAGCCCGGCATGAACGAGCTGCAGGTGGCGATGGCGCTGGGGCAGCTGCAAAAGTCGGAGTCATCGACGCTCGGCAATCGCACGGTGATCTACACGCTAGAGGAGCCCGGCGGGATGCGGCACGTTTCGGTGACGTTTGTGAATAATCAGGCGACCGCCGTGAAAGCTAGCTAGCGTTCCGACAATTAGACGCTGGCCTGCTCTTCAATTTGCATCAGCAACTCTTCCCATTCCGCGTTGAGCGAGGTGTGCTGCTCGCGCAGATCTCCGAGCAGGCGAGTGAGGCGCTGTGTCTCTTCCGCGCTTACATAGGCGCCCAGCGCCTCTTCCGTTTCGGCGACGGCGGCCTCCACGCGCGGAATCTCCTCCTCCACGAAGCCCAGCCGCTCCTGCATTTGTTTGAGCTTGATGGGATTGAGCCGGCGCGTTTTGGCAGAGGTCTCCGAGGATTCGGCTACAGCTGCCTGTGTGGCTTGCGGAGGAGTGTTGGTGCCCACTTCGCTTGCAGCCGGGGGGATTGCGATGCCCTGTTTCGTGCGCTGATAGTCCTCGTAGTTGCCGGGATAGGAGTGCACGTGGCCGCCTTCCACTTCCAGGACGCGGGTGGCCAGCTTGTCAATGAAGTAGCGGTCGTGAGAGACGAAGATAACCGTACCGGTGAAGGTGCGAATCGCTTCCAGCAGCACGTCTTTGGCGCGCAGGTCGAGGTGGTTAGTCGGCTCATCGAGCAGCAGGAAGTTCGCCGGGCTGACGAGTATGCGCGCCAATGCATAGCGATTGCGCTCTCCACCGGAGAGCACGCCGAGCGGTTTGAAAGCATCGTCACCGGAGAAGAGAAAGCAGCCGAGCAGGCTGCGCAGTTCCGTTGTTGCGACACGCGGGGCCGTGTTGCTGATGTCGTCGAGCATGCGCGCGTTCGGATCGAGAACTTTGTACTGATCCTGTGCGAAGTACTCTGCGACTACATTGTGGCCCAGCTTCAGCGCGCCGCTGGAGGGCGCTTCGCTGCCGGAGAGCATACGTACCAGCGTCGATTTGCCGGCGCCATTTGCGCCCACGAGCGCGATGCGGTCGCCGCGTTCGATGGTGAAGTTCACGCCGGAGAGCACCTGCTTGGCGCCGTAACTCTTCGCCAGATCCTTGACCTCAACCACCGTGCGACCCGATGGAGGCGGCTGCGGAAAGGAGAAGTGAATCGCCTGCTCCTCAAGCGGGATTTCGATGCGCTCGATCTTTTCCAACTCCTTGATGCGGCTCTGCACCTGCTTCGCCTTGGTTGCCTGCGCGCGGAAGCGGTTGATAAAGGCTTCCAGGTGCTCGATGTGTTCGCGCTGGTTGCGATAGGCTGACTCCAGTTGCAGGCGACGGTCATCCTTCTGCTGCAAGTACTTCGCGTAATTGCCGGAGTAGAAGTGCAGCTTCTTATTCCAGATCTCGACGATCTTGCTCACGGTGACGTCGAGGAAGTAACGGTCGTGCGAGATCAGGATGTAGCCGTTGGGGTAGGTGCGCAGATATCCTTCAAGCCAGTTGCGCGTCTCCAGATCCAGGTGGTTGGTCGGCTCGTCTAGGAGCAGCAGCGTTGGTTTGGCAAGCAGTAGCTTTGCCAGCGCGATGCGCATCTGCCAGCCGCCAGAGAACTCATGCGTCTGGCGCGACCAGTCCGCTTTGCTGAAGCCGAGTCCGTCGAGCACCGCGCCTACCTGCGCATCGAGTGCGTAGCCGTTGCCTGCGCGAAAGCGCGCGTCCAGATGCGAAAAACGATCAGTTACGGTTGCATATTCCGGACTCGCAGGGTCGAGCTCCGCCAGCTGCGTCGAGAGCTGCTCCAGCTCTGCCTCGATGCCGCGCAGTTCATCGAAGACCGAAAGGCACTCCTCAAAGACACTGCGGCCGGAGAGCGTGAGGCCATCCTGCGGCAGGTAGCCGATGGTGGAGTTGCGCGCGCGGTCCAGGGTGCCGTAGTCGAGAGACTCCGCACCGGCGAGAGCCTTGAGCAGCGTCGATTTACCGGTGCCGTTGGCGCCCACCAGCGCCGTGCGTTCCCCGGGCGTGATCAGCCAATTGGCCTCTTCAAAGAGCAGACGCGGGCCGAAGCGTTTTCCGGCAGAGGAGAGTTGCAGCATAGCTGCTCTATTTTCTCACTCTGGCGAGGCTATGGCGTGTGGGGCTGAGCAGTCACCTGCTGATCGCTGGATTTCGCTTTCGGTTCCTTGGCCGCTTGTGCGGTGCGGACTGCTGCAGGCGCCGTGCGCGTGCTGCGTGCCGGCTGACGCGACTGCACCAGTGCTTTCCAATCTTTCTCGGTCTGGTCGCTGTAGTCCGCAGCGAAGCGAACGATTGCGTGATCGAACTTATCCGAGTTGCCGAGATAGCCAGCGAGCATGTTGGCGTTGCCGGAGCGCGCATGACCGCGAGCCAGCAGTTCGCCACAGACCTGACCGAATTCAGAGAGCCCGACCCCCTTCAGGTCGCCGGATTCAATGGATGCCTTGTGATCGTTGAGCTGGCGCACCAGATAATCGCGTCCGGCGATCGTCGCCCAGCCGAGAAAGGGGTCGGACTGCACCTGCATCGCGCGCTGGCCTTCCGCAACACGCCGCCCCTGGTGGTGCGCCGCGCCCGGATCGGGATGATACAGGGCGTATGCTGAACCGGGCTCTTCCTTGAACTGGAGAAAGAGCGGATCGGCCGGTCCGTTGCCTTCGAGATAGACGACATAATTGCGCAAGCCTACGCTACCGGTGCCCACGACCTTGAAGGCGACATCCACGGGGCGGTACTGCGCGAGAAAATGCTGGCGTTCCGGGAGGAGGCTCTCACGATACGAGCTAAAGGCCAGCAGAACGGCCTTCGCCTGGGCTGCCGGTACACGGAAGAGCAGCGGCTTTTCTTCTTTGAAGATGCGATCGGGTTTAAAGCTGCGCTTGTGCTCCAGCGAACTGGCAGCGGACCCTTTGGTATGCGTGGGCTCGGTAAGCCTGCTGAGTGTCAGTTCCGGTGTCTCGCGTTCGGCCTTGTGCAGTGCCTGCGAGACAGGCGTGATGCGCTCCAGACGGTGAACCTGATAGCGAGCCAAATCCACCACCGGTAGCCGCGCGAGGGTGGCGATCAGCTTGCGGTAGCTTGCAATGAAGTGCAGCACTGCCTCGTCGCATGCAGCAGATTTTGCGCCATTCTCGCGGCCAGTAAGCATCAGGCTGGCCGCCAGCCGCTTGAGATCCCACTCGAAGGGACCGCGCGTGGTCTCGTCGAAGTCGTTGATGTCGAAGACCAGGCGGCCGTCGGGTGCGGCATAGGCGCCAAGATTGCGAACGTGCGCATCGCCGCAGAGTTGGTTGACGATACCGCTGTTCGGCAGCGCCGCGAGATCGGCGGCCATGACGGAAACGGCGCCGCGAAAGAAGCCGAAGGGCGAATCCACCATGCGCTGATATTTGATCGCAACAAGGTTGGCGATGCGGCCGCGCATTGAAGCTGCGATAGTCTCCACCGGCGAGGCGCGGTGGCTTGCGACCTCCCAGTGTTTATGGTCCTGCCGTGTTACCTGGTTGCGGCGCGCCTGGCCGAGAGCCCGCGATTCCTTTGGTGTGGGAGCTTGCAACATAAGCCTCTGACGATACACGCCAGGGAAGGTGCTCGCAACGAAGGTGGTTGAGCGGCGCTTTGCGCCGATTCTAAGAGGCAAGATGAAGCAGGTCCCTTCGGCTCGCTGCGCTCGCTCAGGATGACAAGAGTGCGATGAATGATCGACTCGCCACGTTAGAGGGAAGATGCAGCCGCGATCTGGCTGGTGATGCGGGCACGCGTCTCTTCTGATAGATCGGGCATGGCGCCTGGTTGTGAGGCCATCCATGCGCCCCAGCGATTGCCGGCCTCGCTCAGGAGCGGCAGCGGGGCCCCCTGCAGGTAGTAGTGGGTGAGGGCTGCAGTGAACGCATCACCGGCGCCGATCGTATCGACAATCTCGCACGGATGTCCGGTATGCCGGTGAACCTCATTGCGCGTAATGAGCAAGCTGCCCTGTGCCCCGAGCGTCACCACAACCAGGGTGACAGGAAACTGGTCGATCAGGAGGCGGGCGCCGGCTAACAGCGCGTGCGGGGTTGTCTCACCACTGTGAGGAAAACCTAGAAGGCTGAGAACGATCGGCATCTCGTCGGCATTGACCTTGAAAATGGTCGCCAGCTCGAGAGAGCGTTCGATCACATTTGCGGCGTAGAAAGGTTCACGCAAGTTGACGTCGAAGATCCGCACGCATGAGCGCGACGTCTCGCTGAGAAAACCCTCGATGGTGCGGCGTGAAGCGGGAGCGCGCTGGGCGAGCGTGCCGAAGCAGACCGCATCCGCCCTTTCGGCCAAGGCCAGCCACTGCGGCGTAAACTCAAGGAAATCCCAGGCCACGGGTTCATGAATAACGTATTTCGGCTGCCCTTGCTGAAATGTAACCGATACAGTTCCAGTAACACGATTGAAGTCTTCTTGGATGCAGGAGACGTCCGCGGGAGTGATTTTGAGCTGCGCACAGGCACTACGTCCAAGCTGATCCGTACCAACGCGACTCGCAATCACGGCCTGATTGCCGAGTCGCGCCGCCATCACGGCGAAGTTTGAGACGGTGCCGCCGAGCCGCGGACCGTCGGGCATCATATCCCACAACAACTCGCCGATACCGACGATGCACTTCCCATCGCTCATTGCACACCCGCTGACGACACTGGCGTCCCAACTAGCTTTTCAAATTCGAGATAGACGCCATTGGTCCAGCCAAAGCCAACGACGTTGGTTTTATATCCTGCGACCACTTTGACGTCCGAGTTCCCGGCGACGACGTTATATTTTTCGTGAATCGTTCCCTCACGATCGAAGCTGTCCGACACGGTGTGCATAAAGGCCGAGGCTACGCGCTGCGCGTCCGCAATGTCATTGGCCTTGGCCAAACCCTCGACTGCGAAGTAGTTCAGTGGAGCCCATCCGAAAGGCAGATCCCATTGCATGCCACTGTTGACGTTGCTCGAGGCCAGACCACCTCCCTGCTCCAGCAAATGCAGGTTCTTCTCAACGGCGACCGCCTGCTCGGGAGTCGCGAGACCGGCCCACAGCGGGTAGAAAGTGGAGGCGTACACGTAATCCGACCGCTTATTCATGGTGTAGTCGAAGTCGTAGAATAAACCTTTTTGTGCGTTCCACAGATACTTATTCACCGCCGCCTTGCGGGCCGCTGCGTGGCTGGTCCAGACCGGCTCGTACTGGGCATAGCCGAGCAGGTGAGCCATAGTTGCCATGTCGACCTCATACTTGTAGAGCAGACTATTGAGGCAGACCGGTGCATAGTGGTGAGTGGAGCCGCTGAACGGACCGAAGCGGAAGCTGGTGTCGAATCCCGACTCGCGCATCGCGCGGTCCCCGCGGTAGAACTCGCTCGTCAGCCGATAGCCTTTCGCCCAGGCATGCTCACACACGGGCGAGGTCCGCACATCGCAGCTCATGCTGGAGAGCGTAATCTGCTCGGTTGGGTCGGGATGCTCGGAGGCGGCGAGGATGTAATCGGTCTTGACGTCGGGATGGTCCACTAGCCATCGGATCACATCGGGGTAGTAGGTGCTGTCATCGGCCATCTCTGGCACCGGACCCTCGCCGATATCGAAATAATGCGCAAGGCCGGTATCGGAAGCGCGATGGATGTCGCTAATCCAGAGGCTGTAGTCGCGGTCGGCATAGCGATAGGCTTTGGTGAGCCATGCACGCGATTCCGGCGTATTTCCCATGGCTTGATAGACAGCCAGGATCATAGACGAGAGGAGCGGCGGCTGCGAGCGCGAGAAGAAGTAGGTGCGGTTCGCGTTGAGCAGACCGCCGTAGTTCTCGATCTCATAGAAGAAATTTTCGACCATGCCGCGCGCCAAGTGGACATGGTTGTCATGCAGCAGCCCCAGGATGATGAAGTAGCTGTCCCAGCCATACATCTCGTTGAAGCGGCCGCCCGGGACCACATACGGGTTTGGCAGGTAGAGCAGGCCGGGGGCTGGAATTTCGGATGGTTTGATCTGGCCGAATGCCGTGATCGGATGCGGCAGCCTCTGTACGCGGACATTGCACTGCGACTGCATACGCGTGACCTCCGGCGGCATGGACACGTTTGCCGGAAGGTAGAGCAGCGGAGGTGTTGCAATCTTCGGGTCCACAATCGATTTGCAATCGCTCATCGACCGCGACAGCGTCGCCCAGCTTTCATGAATGTACTGATCGATTTGATTAACGGAGCCGGCCTTGGGTGGCGGGGGCAACTGTGCCGCGGACGCTGGACCTGCCGTAGACTGCTGAGCCAGCAGCAGCGGGGCGGACGCGGGTAAGACAAGCAGGCAAGCAGCCAGCAGAAGACTGCGCCCAAACGCGCGGGAGCAGTGGGAAGCAGTACAGGGGCGGCTCTTCATACCTGACCATCCTAACGCGCGAACACACAGCACAGCTGCGGTGAACGGCGTGCCGCGGGTACTATCCTCGCACATTGCGATGGCATGGTAACAGCGTCTTGGGTTGTCGCCGTTACCAGGCTGTACCCGAGTTAGGCGCGCTTACGACGATGGAATATGGTAGCCTTCCTTGCCGGATGTCAGAGCTCCGCAGAAATAAAAACAGACTTGCAGATCGACAGTGCCTGGGGAGAAAGAAGAGATGAACGGAATGCAGAGTTGGAGCGCGGTTCTGTTGGCACTAATGCTTGGGGGAACGGCAAGCCATAACGCGTTAGCGCAGAAGACCAAAGCTGAGACGAAGACAGCAGCGGCGAATGCGGCGGATCAGGATCCCTGGTGGAAGCACGCAGTGATCTACGAGATCTATCCCCGCAGCTTCCAGGATTCTAACGGCGATGGCATCGGCGATCTGAACGGCATCACATCGCGGCTCGACTATCTAAAAACACTGGGAGTCGATGCTATCTGGATGACGCCAATCTATCCTTCGCCGCAGGTCGACTTTGGCTATGACATCTCGAATTACGAGGGCATCGATCCACAGTATGGCACCATGGCTGACTTTGACCGGCTTGCTGCTGAAGCGAAGAAGCGCAACATTCGCGTCATCATGGACTTCGTCGTCAATCACACCTCGGACAAGCACCCCTGGTTCATAGAGTCCGCGAGCTCGACGACGAACCCGAAGCGCGACTGGTACATATGGGAAGAGGGGAAGGGTCCAGGAGAGCCGCCGAACAATTGGCTCTCTACCTTTGGGCACTCCGCGTGGCAGTACTCGCCGAAGACGGACCAGTATTATTACCACTACTTCTACCCGCAGCAGCCGGACCTGAACTGGCGCAATCCCGCGGTCGAGAAGGCGATGTTTGGTGTGGTGCGTTTCTGGCTCGACAAGGGCGTGGCCGGCTTCCGCCTGGATGCCGTTCCGACTCTCTTTGAAGACACCAGCCTGAAGGATGAGAAGGTTGTTCCCGGCACGAACAAATACGGTGATCCCAACCAGGAGACTGCGCTTCAAGAGAACCTGCCGGAGGCGCACCAGGTGATGCATGACCTCCGCGATGTTACGAATGGCTTTCCCGGAAACCGCGTGCTGATCGGCGAAACCTACTTGCCAAACATCCAGGAGCTCAAGAAGTGGTACGGCGGTGACAAACACGATGAGTTGCAGTTGCCCATGGACATGCAGGTCGGCTTTATCAACAAGCTCGACATCAACGAGTTCCGCCAACGCATCAGCGAAGCCGAGCATGACATTGGCGACAATCAGCCGCTGTTCGTCTTCGACAACCACGACAATCCGCGTCTGGATATGCGCTACGGCGACGGCAAGCACGATACGGACATCCAGCGGATGCTGGCGACCATGCTCTTCGGCACGCGATCGACCGCGCTGATGTACTACGGCGATGAGCTCGGCATGAAGACGACGGTGCCGACGCGTGTGGAGGACGTGAAAGATCCGATCGGCAAGATTGGCTGGCCAAAGGAGAAGGGCCGTGACGGGGAGCGCACGCCGATGCAGTGGGATGGCTCTCCAGAGGCTGGCTTCACCAAGAGCAGCACGCCATGGCTGCCGGTTCCGGACAGCTACAAGACCATCAACGTTGCAGAGGAAGTGCGCAACGACGACTCGCTGCTGAACTGGTACAAGCAGCTGATTGCGCTGCGCCGCGACAACCCGGCCCTGCACTCTGGCAAGCTTACGATGCTCAACGACACCGATGAGAATGTGCTCTCGTGGGTGCGGCAGGCGCCGGGACAGCCCGCTGTCGTAGTCGCCTGCAACTTCACGGCGAGCCCGCAGAAGGTGGACCTGAGCAAAGGCGGCAAGAGCGCCAAGACGCTCATGAAGACGCCTGGATCAAGCGATCCGGCATCGCTCGACGCGGTGCAGCTAACGCCGTATGGAGTGTATATCGGCCAGGTGCAGTAAAGCGCAGTCCTAAGATAAAGCGCAGTGGCAGATACAAACGGCGTGCCCTAAGTGGCTGCGCCGTTTTTATTTGCTACCGTGACAGTTTCATATGCAGAATAGACGCTTTCAAAGACCGCATCCCACGAAGCAGTGAGCGCGTACGCGCGGGCGGCCTGCCGCATAAAGGCGTGGAGCTCCGGGTTGTCGAGAATGCCTGCCGTTGCCGCAGCGAACTCTGCATCTGGCGCAATGATGCCGGTCGCGCCGTCTCGGACGATGCCAGCGGGGCCACCATCCGGGGTGACAATCGCCGGGACGCCAGATGCCAGCGCCTCCAATACCACGTTGCCAAAGGTGTCTGTGTGTGATGGAAAGACGAACAGGTCCATGTTCGCGTAGGCGCGCGCCAGTGCCGCGCCTCGCAAGACGCCGGGGAACTCTGCATTGGGAAGCTGCGCCCTGAGCCATACCTCTTCGCCACCATGACCGACGATGAGAAAGCGGAAGCGGGTAAAGCCTTTGGCAAGTAGCTGCCGCCGCAGCTGAACCAGGAGCGCCACATTCTTCTCCACCGAGAGGCGGCCCACAAAGCCCAGAACCCACTCGGTGTCGGCCGGGTCGCGATCGCGATACTCCGGCGAAAACGCGTGCGTGTCCACCCCCCGCGACATCAGAAAGCACGTCCGTGCCGTCACCCGCTCGAGTGCCCGGCACAGCTCCTCGTTGGGAGCGAACAGAATACGCGCAAGCCGGTAAAAGCGCCCGCTGAGCCAGAGGGTTGTGTCTTCTATGCGCTTCTCTGCCCTGCCGGCATGGGTGGCCAGGTGGCGGGTAAAGCGTCCCGCACGACGCGCAGCGTATTGATGCACATTGGTATGCCACGATGCGACCAGCGGCACCTTCAAGCGCGAGGCCATCCAGGCGCCCACCATACCGAGTTCGCTAGGGCCGGTGATGTGCACGATCTCCGGTCGGAAGCTGCGCAGGGCACGCATCATGCGGGGTAGGTAGCGCCAGTAGGCCAGATCGAAGCGCAGGTCTTTCTCGATAGGAAATGAGTAGGCGCCGCGCGGCAGCTCGAGCGTCGAGACGTTGCCGTCCTGCGTGAACTCCAGCTCACGCGAGCCTGCGCGCACGCACAGGAATGGCAGATTCCGCCTGCGCGCAAAGGCCTCGAAGTGACGGCTGGTATGCGCGACGCCATTGACTTCATGGAAGGTGTCAGGAAAATACGCGACGCGCGGCGGATTTGGGCGCATAGCGAGAGTGTATGCGTCCAGATTCAAAAATGAGTTAGAAAGCTTCCTGGTCGCCGAGTGCAAATTGCAGCTGTCGCGATTCGTTCCATGCCAGGCGCAGACTGCCGCTGACCGGCGCCTGCCCCATCAGCCGGACGATGGCAACCCCGACCCGCAGGGCGAGCGGTGCGCGATCGGTTTTCCAAAGGGAGCGCATGGGTTGAGGCACCCCATTTGCGTCCGGATGATAGGTGCGCTCATCCCAGCGGCGCGAGCCCTCAGGAAAATCTGGGTAGTCGCGGATGGCGTCCACGGTCGATTGCATGATGCGGTGCTTCCAGGGCTCCGCGTACTGCGTCATAAAGAGCACATGGCTGCGGCCCTCTGTCCGGACCTCCTGCACAAACTCGTTGAATGACGTAGCCTGCGTCAGATTGATGTTGGCGTTGGGCTCTACCCCATGCCGGTCGCCGCCAGAGATGAGCAGCTTATTCCACCGGCGCGCCAGCTGCTTCACGGTGCGGTTCTCATCCCAGTTCCGCAGGCCGTTCAATTCGAGCGCATGCATGAACTCGCCATTCCGTATCATAAATTCATCGACACGCTGAGCATGGAGCTCACGGCCTATGTCGTACAGGTCCCACATGGGGTGGTTGAAGACGATCAGCACATTGGGCAGGGCGTGCAGGGCGGAGAGCAGCTCTGTGAGCCGTTGGTCCGAGGGCGCGGCGGTGAATTCTTCAAAGGTCCGCATCCATTCGGCGCCGGTGTTGCTGGGCAGGTTGTGAATGCCGAGGTGAAAGGCCTGGTCGCCACGGAAGGGGGTGGTCCACTCGACGGAGACGGGAATGTGGCGGGCGCTCGCTACCGTGCGCAGCAGCATGGGCGCCTGGATGTCGTCGTGGTCCGTGATGGAGACGAGCGCGGGGATCTGCAACCGCTCCTGAATCTGGTTTCGCTCCAGATCGAAGGCGAGGCGCGGGGTAAGCGGTGGGGTCCAGTAGCTTCTGGCGTAGTCGACTTTGAAGCCGTTCTTGCGCGTATGGAAGCGTTCACAGTGCGAGTAGAGGGTTCCCGCCCAACCCTTGTCGGCGACGAGATGGATGATGAAGTCTAGCGTTTCTTTGGAGCGATTTGTGTGACTGTGGAGCGAAACGCCGGTCGCGAAGTCCTGAGCAGCGTGTGGATTGTTCCAGAGATACGAGATCTGCGATCCGTTTATCACTGTTCCTCCTCGGGCTTGCTGGGTCAGCTTGCGGGGTTCAGTATGAGGAGGACATGATGAACAAGCGATTACGGGCACAACAAAGAGTGCAGAAAAGTGCTCCACCTAAAGTGCAATTGTGCCTAATGAATAAACACGTTGTTATGCAGGCTCAGAGCTGAATCCATATCCATGCGCTGAACTTCGGAAGCGCTTTCCGGATCGGCGTCGAGTTTAAGCGACTCCCCACGCTAGGAAGTACGGCTGTTACCGCGTCTTTGCGATCTCGGGGCCCAGCAATTGATCTTCTTCGAGCGCAGGAGTGGTGTGCCTGGCCTCGGGGTCCAGGTGATTGACGGTGAGACCAGCCTTTAGCAGCTCCAGCGCCTCCTCCGGCGTGTCGGCGAACTGGAAGAGCTCCCGGTCTTTCGCCGAGATGGCGCCCTTCTCCACGAGCACTTTCAGATCGATCACGGAGTTCCAGTAGCTCGAACCGTAGATGACTACGGTGATCTTCTTGGCCAGCTTCTCGGTCTGCAGTAGCGTCAGGATCTCAAACGCCTCGTCCATGGTGCCGAAGCCGCCCGGGAAGACCACCAGCGCTTTGGCCAGGTAAGCGAACCAGTACTTGCGCATGAAGAAATAATGGAACTCGAAGTTGAGCGACGGCGTGATGTATGGGTTAGGAGCTTGTTCAAACGGCAGCCGGATGTTGAGGCCGATGGTCTGGCCCCCGGCTTCGTAGGCGCCGCGGTTTGCCGCCTCCATGATGCCCGGGCCGCCGCCCGAGGTGACAACAAAGCGGTGCCGCCGGCTTTTGAGCGTGAGGGTCCACTCGGTGAGCAGGTGGGCTAACCGGCGCGCGTCCTCGTAGTAGTGGGCCATCTCGACGGCCGCCTCCGCACGCCGCAGCTTGAGCTCGGAGGCGGTTCCCTCTTCGACCTCGTGCGCACTGGCTGGCTGCTCCTCTTGTGGAGCCGGCTGGGCAGAGCCGGGCTTATCCAGCAGCTCAAGCTGGCGGCTGGCTTCGTCATGCGCGATGAAGCGGGCGGAGCCGAAGAAGACGACCGTGTCCTGGATGCGCTCGCGGCGGAAGCGCGCCAGCGGCTCGGAGTACTCGGCCATGATGCGGATCAGCCGGCCATCCGGGCTGTTCAGGAAAGCAGGGTTTTCGTAGGCAAGCGGCGCGCTCTGGAGCTCCGGGGGGAGAGTGGGTTTCTTTGGCATTGGATAGAACCGTGTTCAGGGTGAAGGTAGAGGCGGCCAAAAACTGTAACCGGGACTCGTCGGCGCGCACCGAAATAAAGCTAAGAGCGCGGGAGACGGCGGCGAAAGACTTCGGTGATGGCGATCCAGATGTTCAGCACTCCCAGGCCGGAGACGATGCCGCGCACGGCTCCGTAGGACAGAAATGTAGCTACAGCCGGCCAGTGATTCAGAAAAGAATTGTTCTTCCAGATGGGCATCCACGGCAGCAGCAGGACGATGATACCGACGTACACGCGCAGCACGATGAACAGGATGAGTTCAATTACGCGCAGCCACACCGGAATGCGCGATGGCCGGTTGCGCACGGCTGAGGAAGTGGAAGCCGAAGTCGTTGCCTTACCTGAAGATGCACGGCCTGGAGGAAAGAGGTTGTGCTGTTGCGACATGCCCTAAAACCTGAGGAGCGGCGCCAAGGCCGCTCCAAGTTTCCACACTACCATACCGGGTCCTAGACGAGGCACGGGAGCTTGGTTGAGCAGCGCTTCGCGCCGAATCTTAGATACAAGATGAAGCAGATCTTTCGACTCCACCTTCGGTTACGCTCAAGATGACAACCGATCAAACCGTGACGGCGCTCCGCCGGGGCCGCCGGTTGGCCTGCAGAATCTTTTTGCGGAGCCGCAGCGACTTGGGTGTGACCTCCACTAATTCATCCTCGGCGATGAACTCGATGGACTGTTCGAGGTTCAGCGCCTTCACCGGCACCAGGCGGATCGCCTCATCCGCGCTCGAAGCACGCATGTTGGTGAGCTTTTTTTCGCGGACTGCGTTGACGTCAAGATCGTTTTCGCGCGAGTGCTCACCGACGATCATGCCTTCGTAGACTTCCGTCGTAGGATTGACGAAGAGCGTGCCGCGATCCTGAAGACCATCCAGCGCGTAAGCCGTGGTGAGGCCGGTGCGGTCCGAGATTAGGGCTCCGGACGGCCGCTGCGGAATCTCACCCTGGTAGGCAATGTAGCCGTCGAAGATAGAGTTCATCACGATGGTGCCGCGGGTTTCCGTCAGCATCTCGTTGCGCAGGCCGATCAGGCCACGGCTGGGCACGCGGAACTCCATGCGGACGCGGCCATAACCGTGGTTGTTCATCTTGACCATCTCGCCCTTGCGCGGCCCCAGGCGCTCGATGACCGTGCCGACGAAGTTGTCGGGAACGTCGATGGTGAGCCGTTCAACCGGCTCCATGGTCTTGCCGTCGACAGTGCGGGTGACGATCTCCGGACGACCGACCATCAGCTCAAAGCCTTCGCGGCGCATCATCTCGATCAGGATCGCCAGCTGCAACTCGCCGCGTCCCAGGACCTTGAAGCTGTCCGGGCTGCCCGTCTCTTCCATGCGGATGGAGACGTTGGTGAGTAGCTCTTTGTCCAGGCGCTCGCGGAGGTTGCGGGAGGTAACGTACTGGCCTTCGCGGCCAGCAGTGGGGGAGTTGTTGACCGAGAACTGCATGGCGATGGTTGGCTCATCGATGACGATGAGGGGCAACGGAGCGGGGTTCTCGATGTCTACGATGGTCTCGCCGATGGTGATGCCGGTGACGCCAGCGATGGCGACAATGTCGCCAATCTCGGTCGAGTTGATGTCGACACGTTTTAGTCCGTCAAAGGAGAAGAGCTTGGTGATCTTGGTCTTCTGCAGGGAGCCGTCGCGCTTGGAGATCTGAACCTCATCGCCGGTGTGGAGCGTACCGCTGAAGACCCGCGCGATGCCCAGCCGGCCGAGGTAGTCGGAGTAGTCCAGGTTGGCGATCTGGATCTGCAGTGCGCCATTGGGATTGCCGTGGGCGGCTGGGAGGGCGGTGAGGATGGTCTCAAAGAGCGGCTGGAGATCGACGCCGGGCACGTCGATGGAGGTGCTGGCCGTTCCCACCTTGGCGTTGGTGTAAAGAACTGGAAAGTTCAGCTGATCTTCCGCAGCATCCAGGTCGATAAAGAGGTCATAGACCTCGTTCAGGACCTCCTGAGGGCGGGCGTCCGGGCGGTCGATCTTGTTGATGACCAGGATAGGAGGGAGCTTGGCCTCGAGGGCTTTGGAAAGAACGTAACGGGTCTGCGGCAGGGGGCCTTCGGAGGCATCCACCAGGAGCATGACGCCGTCGACCATTTGAAGCGCGCGCTCGACCTCACCGCCGAAGTCGGCGTGGCCTGGCGTGTCGACAATGTTGATCTTGGAATCCTTGAAGTGAATGGCGGTGTTCTTGGCAAGGATGGTGATGCCGCGCTCTTTTTCCAGCTCATTCGAATCCATAACGCGCTCGATGATGGTCTCGTTCGAGCGATAGGTACCGGCCTGGCGGAGAAGGGCGTCGACCAGCGTGGTCTTACCGTGGTCGACGTGGGCGATGATAGCGATGTTGCGAATTCCGGTACTCACGTGTGGTGATCTTCCTTTTCGGGGTGTGCCAGGCACCAGGGGGTACCCCTACCCTTTTTGTCTAAAGTCCTGCAAACAAATGACTTATGTTGGCATAAATATAGTTGACTAACCTAATTTCAAGGGTTCGGTTTGTTAAACTTTGATTTGTCGCTTTGCATTGGCATCTTTCTACTGCCTCAATAGTCACCATGAGGTAACCCGCAAGAGCTTGATCTTCATGGGTACTTGGGGTACTTTAAATCAGGTTACCAAAAACTCTTTTAGTCTTCTTTTGTGGTTCAATAAATGTAGGTTGCGTCGCAGGTAGCAACCGGCCAGCAGACTGGAATCTGTGACCGGCTGGTTGGAAGTTAAGTTGTAGAGCGGTAGATGTAGCGGTTGGGAACCGGAATCGCCTTGGACCCTGCCAAGAGTAGAAGGCATCCCTTGGAAGATCGTTTATCCCGCGCAAGCTAGTGTCCCTCTGGCTTGCGCTTCACCGTCTTCTCATGGGTTCGAGTTTACCAGAGGATTACATATGCTCTCCGAAGAAAAAGCGAAACCCGCCGAGATGGTCCGGTTTGAGTCCGCTTTGAGACGGGTGTTGCAGGTGTCCAAGGAAGACCTGAAGCGCCTCAGCACCAGCCAAGAAGCAAAGAACGCTGTGAAGCAGAAGCGTGGTCCTAGACCTAAACGCGTTGCTCCGATAAGCAGGTAGTCTGATGTTTAAGAGAATTCGGGAAACGAAGAGAGTTCTCTCCTACAGGCTAGTGAAGACTAGCCCATCTGAGACGCCTGACATTCTCATCGTCGCGGTTACGGGAGTCTCGCTTAATAAGACATCGCGAAGTGTCGCGAAACTTATGGAATCTGCTTTGTTTGTGGTGCTGATGGGCATTGGTGCAAAGCTAATCGGTCAAGGCGTTTCTCATATAACTCAGCAGAAAGTTGTTTCCCTAGTAACCGTCGTTGGGTTATTAGGATCCCTTCTCGGGTATGTAGGTCATGCCACACTCCAGCAATTTCGGAAAAAGCTACAGGAGCACTTCAAGGTCTCCGAAAGGCTTGCGCCGTATGTTGGCCACAAGTTGCATTCCACCCTTCGGATCTTAAAAGGCGTGACTAGGAGTGCCTAAACAGATTCAGACGGAGACCGGGGACGAAGGCACACGCTTAGCTGTAACGATTCAGGAAAAGGCTCGCGTGTTTATGCAGATTGGAGTGAGCTTGGTAATACTTTTCGTTGGCATCCTTATTCTTACGACCCCCAATCGCCTATTGCCTACTTCGTTCGATGAGGGCACAAAGCGCATTGCTACTGGATGGATAGGTGCGGTCGTGGGATATTGGCTTTCCTGATCTTATCCTCCCGCAAAGTGACTCTATAGTCGGCGCGGCTTCGGACCGCGCTTCTTCCGGTAAGGGCTAGGCCGATCTTTGACCATCCACACCCTTCCCAGTCAGTTCCTTGTAGGTAAGCCGCTTGTTTGCGACCTGAGACAAGGCGAGCAGGAAGCGGTCTGAGTCGTTTATCGGGTTGCCACGCGTTGCGCGGTTGTTGAAACGGAACATCTGCTCATCCAAGTAGCGAGACAAGTGGTATGGCTCAACCGCGACATAGGTTCCGGCCAGATTCCGCTTCATCAGCGACCAAAAGTTTTCTAAGCCATTCGTATGTACTTGTCCGTTCACGTAGGTCTCTGCGTGGTTGACAACGTCATGCACATAGCGCCGCTTGAGGGTGTCGTATCCGACCGCGCTGTCCGTGTATACGCGGGAGCCAAACTTTACGTTCTTCAGAATCTCAGCCTGTAGAGTCTCCCGCTTTACGTTTGGAACGACCATCGCACGTACTTCGCGAGAGTCGCGGTCTAGCACTCCTAGAACGGCGGTCTTGTTGGCATAACGAATTTGACCGTCTTTGCCGGTCAAATCCTGTTGCAGCTTGTTCAATCCCCTGGCGCGGGTGCGATGCATGTTCTTCACCTTGCCGCCTACGAAGCTCTCATCGACCTCGACTTCGCCGCCCTCATTGCTGCCAATCTTCGTGCCGAGATCTTTGGCTTTGAGGGCGAGGCGCAGGCGCTGAAGCATGAACCATGCCGTCTTCTGTGTAACGCCTAGATCGCGAGCAACTTCGTATGAGCTGATGCCGTTCTTGCAGCTCACCAACAGCCACAGAGCTGGGAGCCACTTCTTGAGGGAGATTGGTGAATCCTCAAAGATCGACTGAATCTTAACGCTGAACTGGCGACGGCAGTTCCTGCACTTCCAACGCTTTTGGGTCTTTATGTAGTAAGGATTCTCAGTCCGGCAACCATCAGGGCACTTGACTCCGTTAGGCCAGCGCATTGAAGCGACCGTATCAATGCATACTTGCTCATCGCTAAAGTATTGAATCGCTTCGAGTAATGTCTTTGGGCTGTCCATACACAAACTATAGCGATTTGGCGTGGGTAAGTCAACTATATTATTACCCTTATGTTCACGGCCTGCCGTAAATTCCTCGAACCAAAGAACTTAGAGCTAAATTCCTCTATTCAGGGCAGTTATGGGTCCACGCACATGTTCCCGCGGCTCCGGGAACACTGTTGGCTAGTTCCAGTGTAGCGGAGAGTTGTGAAAAGTACGCCAAAAGCCGCGGGAAGGCGTGCAAACGGCCGGGACGATGGCCCATTGGGCGGAATGAGGGAGGCCTCTGACTGAAGTCTCGCACAACGTGATTTACGGGCCCTCAGCGGCTGAAGCCGCAGGGCTTTGCGCTATCGCTATATGGACGGGTTGAAGCCCCGTCCCCTTCGCGAAGAACCTGCATGAGGTGAAAGAATGAGTATTAGGCAGGCAGATAACCGTTCACGCGTGCGGCTCCTCCTAATAGCGAGACCGCAGCGTAATTTAAGATGGGCAGGAGTCTTCCATGGCAAAGGGACGTAGCTGGATCGGATGGGTGGTAGCAGTTGTGGTGCTCATTGTCATCGCCATCCTGGTCATACCCCACTTTTTAAACGCAGACACGTACCGGCCGAAGATCGAGGCTTCGCTCTCGAAATCGCTGGGGCGGCAGGTGACGCTGGGGCACCTGGATTTCTCGTTGTTCTCCGGCGGTCTTGTGGCTACGAATGCGGCTATCTCGGACGACCCGAGCTTCAGCAACGGCCCATTTCTGCAGGCGCAGAGTCTGAAGATCCACGTCGCTGTGCTGCCCTTGCTGCTCAGCAAGAAGATCGAGATCAAGGGTTTTGAGGTGGATAGCCCGCGGGTGGTTCTGCTCCATGGCCAGAATGACAAGTGGAACTATTCCAGCCTGGGTAGCGGCAGCAAGAGCACGGGAAGCTCTTCCGGGACGGAGACCCTGACGGCGGGACATATTGCGATCCAAAACGGATCGGTCTCCGTGGGTGAGGTGCCCAGTAAAGGAGAGCCGCGCGTCTATAACCAGGTAAATGTTACGGTGGACAATTTCGCCTTAGACAAGTCGTTTCCGGTGACGCTCTCCGCACACCTGCCAAGCGATGGAACGGTGAACGTAGACGGAGCGGCAGGCCCGATTAACCAGCAGGATGCCTCGCTCACGCCGTTCCAGATGCATCTGGTGGCGCAGCACGTGGACCCGGTCGCCGCTGGCTTTCTTACGCCGGAAGACGGGCTGACTGGATTGTTGAATGTAGATGTGAAGGCAAGTTCCGACGGGCACACGCTGCACGTGGCGAACCTGACGCTGAATAATCCGCAGCTTACGATCGCCCAGGCCGCGGACCCGACAAAAAAGCCGCCCACGGCGGCGCCGGCCACTGCGAGCCACAGCTTGTATTCCAGCTTGACAGTAGATTCGCTCCAGCTGCGGGATGGGCACTTGCAGTTGGTAAAGGTGCCGGCTCAGGGCAGGCCGGAGGTCTTCGACAAAGTGAATGCAAGCGCGCAGAACTTTTCGTTTCATAGCCAGTTTCCGTTCATGATGTCGGCGGTGCTGGGTGGCAACGGCGCCTTCGAGGCGAACGGTACTGCCGGGCCGGTCAACCAGGTTGATGCGTCGAAGACCCCGCTCAATGCGCAGGTGACGCTTAAGAATATAGACCCGGTGGCGGCTGGATTTCTGGAGCCGAATCAGGGGATTGGCGGCCTGGTGAATGCGGGCGTGCGGGTCACCTCCAACGGTCAGGTGCTGGCGGCCAACGGGCAAGCGAATGTAAGCAGGCTGCAGCTCTCAAAGACGGGGACGCCCTCGGCACAGCCGGTAAGCGCGACCTTTGCGCTGACCAATGATCTGAACCGGTTCACGGGTGATATCCAGCGCTCGCAGGTGAACCTAGGCGGGGCGATCTTCGACGTAAGCGGTAGGTACCAGCAGAGCGGCGTGAACACGCTGCTGAATGCGAAGATCGTGGGCAACGGCGTCTCGATCGACCGGCTTGAGGCGTTTTTGCCGGCGTTGGGCGTGCACCTGCCAACCGGATCGCGGCTGCAGGGCGGCACGTTAACCACCAATTTGGATGTGACCGGCTCCAGCAAAGACCCGGTGATCAGCGGTCCTGTCCGGGTGCAGAATACAAAGCTGGCCGGCTTCAATGCGGGAGCCAAGCTGCAGAGCATCTCAAGCGTTCTCGGCGCACGAACCGGAGACGTCACGGAGATCAGAAGCTTGAGTATGAATGTCCGGGAGGCGAATGGCGGCATTCAAACCAGCAACATCTCTCTTGACGTGCCAGCGCTGGGCACGGCGACGGGCGCGGGCAGCGTAAGTCCCGCGGGCGCACTGGATTACAATTTGGTGGTGAAGCTCGTGAACGGAATCCCGCTCATGGGCGGCGGGGCCACCTCGCAGCTCGCCAGCCTCATCCCCGGTGGTAGTGCAGCAGGAACCCTAACCAGCAGTGCGCTGAAGGGTGGCATCCCCGTGCACATCGGCGGTACCACGAGCAACCCCAGCTTTGCCCCGAACCTGAAGGGTCTGGCGGGCAGTGCGCTACAGGGAGGGCTGCAGAATGGATTACAGAACGGAATTCCAAAGAAGATCAACCCGGGAGACCTGCTCAAGGGCAAGACGGGGAATGGAAATGGGAACAATCCGGTGAGCGATGCCCTCGGCGGGCTGTTTGGTGGAAAGAAGAAGCACTAATCGCTGTGCATAGCGTTCAGATCTCATCACAAATACGCAAGTATCTGCGCGCTTCGCGTACTTTGCGGTGCAAGAGAAGTTGTTAGGGGAGCTGCTGAAGGTCCAGGGCTATCTCTCTACCAGGAACGGTGAGCGTGGTGGTGGGCCGCCACTCGCGAAAGCTGCCGGAGGTGCAGACATAGCCCATGCGGTCTTGTGGATCGACGATCCAGACGTTCGACACGCCGAAGGCGAGGTAGTCTTCAATCCGCTCGCGCATTTTAGCGAGGCTGTCTTCGGGTGTGAGGACTTCGATCACGATGAGGGGCGGGTGCGTGATGACTGGCTCGTCTGGCGCATCGGCATTGAGTACGGAAACATCAGGTATGCGGAAGCGCGTTGGAGCGACTTGAATGCGGAGTTCGGGGGCAGCGCGAATGCTAAACCCCGCTTCGCGCGCCAGAAAGAATCCATAGATTAGCCCCTGAAGTCGTGCATGGTCCCACTCGCCCACGTTCCTCTCCCTGATTTCGCCATCGACGTAATCGCAATCGGGACGGTAGCTGGTATGGAGATATGTTTCAACGGATACCGCAGCCGATGTCGCCATAAGTACCTCCATCTTTAATCTAAAAATAGCACTTAGCTCAGTAGGCTCGCATGCAAAACCGCAGGTCCTTCGGCTACGTCGCTGCGCTCCTCCGCTCAGGATGACGTAGGTGCAGGCGCAGGCACGTGCCGGTATTGCGGGGTGAAGCCGAGCTCGCGGGCGTAGCGGAGGATGCTATCGAAGTCGAGCGAGACCGTGGCGCCGGCCTTCTGTGTGACCTCGTCTTCGATGGGCAGGTCGAAGTCGTCAGCGCCGTAGCGAAGGCCTTCGAGGGCGCCGGCGTTCTGGGTGAGCACCGAGGTGCGGATGCGCGGGAAGTTGTCGAGGTAAATGCGCGAGAGGGCGAGGTGGCGCAGGTACTCGGCTGCCGTGATTTCGATGCCACCGACTTGCGTGAAGTAAGGCTTGAAGGTCCAGCAGAGAAAACTGGCGAGACCACCGCCGCCCGGGCTGCCGGGGTGGCCACCCAGATGCGCGACCTGATCCTGAAAGCGGCGGGTCCGCTCCAGGTGCTCCAAGCGTTCGTCGAGCGACTCATCGAAGCCGATGACCATGGTGGCGGTGGAGCGCAGGCCGGCTTCTAGGATGGCGCGCTGCGCTTCGAAATATCCAGTGACGGTGTATTTGAATTTGGAGTGGCGGCGGCGGAAGTCTTCGGTCAGGATCTCCGAGCCGCCGCCAGTGATCCAGCGGACGCCCGAGTCTTTTAGCCGCTCGGCGGCCTCGGCAAAGGAGAGCTTGGCGTGGTCGGCGAGGTACATGAACTCCGCGACGGTGAGCGCGTAAAACTCCAGGCGCTCGCCGTAGCGGGCGCGGACCGCGGCAAAGAGATCGCAGTAGTAGCTCAGCGGCAGGTGCGGGTTGAAGCCGCCGTTGAAGGCCGCGAGGTCGCCGCCGAGCGCGAGTAGTTCATCCAGCTTGGCGAAGACGGCTTCCTGCGGCAGGACGTAGCCGCCTTCCTGACCGGGCAACTTGTAGAAGGCACAGTAATCGCACTGGGCGACGCAGACGTTGGTGTAGTTGATGATGCGCATCACCATGTAAGTGGCGGCGTCTGGCGGATGAAAGCGCGCACGTACCGTGGAGGCGAGTGTGCGCAACTCGGGGCCGGTGGCGTTTTCCCAAAGCCAGCGGGCTTCTTCAGTCGTGATGCGGCCGCCCGCAGCGATGCGCGGTGCGATCTCGGCGAGGCTGAGAATGGCGGTGCTCACTTTTGTATTGTATGGGAGCGCGGGGTTCGCAATGGCAGGTGCGGCAATCCTGCAGGAACGCGTTCGTGTGAGATTCCGTTGGTCATAGGCCAGGGAGACGTTATGCTGGGATTTATCAGGTCACCCCAGTTCTGAAACCCAAAGGAGATCGATGGCCAACGAACAGCGCAACTTCCTGGTACTTCCGTATGACGAGCTCGAAGAGCTGAACCTCAAAGCGAAAGAGCAGCGAAAGAACCATGTTGCCGCCGACACTGTGCGCGAAGAGCGCTTGCGATATCTGACCGACGAAAAAGGGATCAAGGCGGTGACCGTGCTCTTCAGCGATCTGGAGGGCCGGCTGCACATGCTGGACTACGACAAGAAGTTCCTGCTGAAGAGCTGGGACAACCTGACCTTCGATGGCTCGTCGATCCGCGGCTTTACCGCGCAGCGGGAGAGCGACCTACGGCTATCGCTAGACTGGGGCGCGTTCTACTGGACGCCAGAGGACATCTTTGGTGCGGGCAAGGTGCTGGTCTTTGCCGAGGTGATCGACAAGAGCGGCACGCCGTATGCAGCGGATATTCGCGGCATTCTGAAGACCTTTGCGCAAGGCATGCATGAGCGCGAAGGCTACACGCTCAATGCGGCCAACGAGATTGAGGGTTTCCTGTTCCAGGGCGTCGACGCGGAGCAGCAGTTCCCCAAGGCACAGCGCTTCGATTATGTAAACACCGGTGGCTACTACCACTCGCTGCCGGGCGATCCGCTGCGCCGGTTCATCGACACGGCTGCCGAGGTGCAGCGGGCGATGGGCTTTGAGAACGAAAAGGATCATCCCGAAGTCGCGCCGTCGCAGTTCGAAATCAATTACAGCTATGGCGACGTGGTAGCGGCCGCCGACCAGATCCAGCTCTACAAGCTGATCTGCCGGCAGGTGGCGACCAAGATGGGGATGACTGCGTCGTTTCTGCCCAAGCCGGTAGTGGGCGTGAACGGCAGCGGCATGCACACCAACGTGTCGATCACGAAGAGCGGCAAGAACCTCTTCTGGGATCCGGAGGGCGAGGAGAAGCTGAGCGCGTTTGCTTGGTCGTTTATCGACCGGGTGCTGACGCACGGCAACGACATCTGCCTGCTGCTGAACGCGAGCGTGAATGCGTACCGGCGACTCGATCCACACTTCGAGGCGCCGAACCAGATCAAGGCTTCGGCGACGGATCGCGGGTCTATGGTGCGGGTGCCAATCGGCAATGAAAAGAGCGCGCGGGTGGAGGTGCGGTCGGTGAGCCCGGACGCGAATCCGTACCTGGTGCTGTATTCGATCTTCAAGACCGGGATTGAAGGCGATACGGCGCAGCTCGAAAACCTGCGGCAGGCCGAACGCTACCTGCCGGATAACATCTACACCGCCCTGGAAGACTTCAATCAGGCAGAGTGGACTACGAAGCTGCTGGGGGAAGACGTGAAGCATCGTTATGCGGAGCTGAAGAATGCCGCGGCCGACCGCTGCCCCCGGCTGCTGGGGACCTTTGTGAAGACGCCCGAGGTGCAGTATCACCACGACGTCTATAACCAGTTCCTGTGGGGTTTGTTTTAAACCGCAGACACGAACGCCCCGGTTTGCAGCCGGGGCGTTCGTGTCTGCGGTGTGTAAGGGATAAGTTGGGCGTGCGTGCAGGGCACCTGCATAAATATTTCCCTGCAAGCGCCACATCTTAGGTAGTCTGTTAGACGCGGTGGTCTCCCCCGAAAACGTAGCGTCCTCTGCACATACGTTGGTGAACCCATGTCAGGTGTTTTCAGCGCCACCAGGTGCAGCCGGACTGCGTTCTTGGCTCTATTTTGCGTAGTACACTTCGCATCGCTGGCGAGTAGCAAGCAACGGTTTGGGCTGCCATGAGCGGCGTCCGCAAGCGGCTGAGGCAGTTCGCGACCGGGTGGATCATTCTTGTAGGCCTCTTTGCCGTAGTGCTTTATGAGCTCTCGCCCCCCGAGGTGGGCGCAGGGTTGGGCGCAAGGTTCGGCGACGACCGTTGTAAGCTGCAGGACGAAGATCACAACACTCCCTCGGAGCGGCTGTACCTTCCGCTGCTCGAACGTACGTTCCACTCCGACCCTAGCCCGCACGTACACATGGTCACAATCAGTAGCGAGATGGAGCCACTGAGCGTGATGAACAACACCTGTGAGGGCCGCCGATTTCTGACAGCGCTGGTGAAGCAGCTGGATGCGGACGAGGCGCGGGTGATCGTGATCGACAATACTTCTCGGCTGGATCCTGCACCGACGAAGCAGTGAACGCTCCCTTTCGCGAAGCTCTGAATGGCGCAAAGGCCGGTATTGTGGTGGGCCAGGGAACGCACGCACGGTCGGCCGATGCGCAGACGGATACCTGCCTGGTACTGACGCCCGCCTTCGATTTCAGAGCAGGCGGAGAAGCGCTGAAGGGCAAAGTGCGCTATGGCCTGATGCGGCTGGATGCGAACTCAATGCGCATTCCTTTGCAGTGGCCGGTTCTGCGAAGCGACGCACAAGCAAGGTCTGGCGAACGTGGAACCGTTGTCAAGAGCGCTTCGCTCGCCTTGATCGCAGCCCAGGAAGACGATCCGGAGATCGTCGCCGAACAGCCCGAGCTGCGCAGCTTCATAAGGGATGGCGAGAATCCGTACACAAGCTTCGTGAAGACCCTTCCCAGGACCAGCGCCACCAACGTCCTGTGCAGCGGAGCTATCGGTGCAGCTGCTGTGGAGGCAAACCGGTGGGGTGATTGCAAGTCGGCGGCGCACTCCCAAGCCGACTTGCGCGGTCGCGTCGTCGTTGTGGGAGAGCTGTCTGACCGTGACGTAAAGCCTTTTCCGGGAGGAGAGCGCTATGGTGTTGAGCTGCAGGCGAACTACATCGAATCGCTGCTCGATGGCCGCTTTCTGAAGCCGGTGCCAGAGTGGATGGGTCTTGTGCTCTTTCTTCTCTCCATTGGGTTCATTCACGCCTGTTTTGCCTTCTCCGAAGGCAAGCCGTTTCTTGCCTTCGGCCTTAGCGCGCTCTGGATCGTTCTGCTGGTGGGAGGCGGTCTGGTCGCCCTAATGGGCTTTGGCTACTTTGCGCCGGTTTGGACGGCGTTCGCACTTGTGATGATGCCAGTGGGACTTTTCGCGAGCAACTGGGGGGAGCGATCAATGAGAGCGATAGGCTCGTCGATCAAAGATCGGAATTCTAATCTTCATTGGAGGAAACATGACTAAGCTACGTCTCTCAATCGCCGCTGGAGCGCTTGCATGCTGCACGCCCTGGCTTTCTGCGCAGACCGAGATGCCGGCCACGGAGCAATCCGCGACCGCGTACACCGGGTGTGTTACTGCTGGGACCGGCAATCCTGGCGTGATGTTTTTTAAAGGTGAGGATGGTATGTGCTCGCAGCTTTCAGGCACATTTAAGAAAGGGGGACTGCTCAAGCATCGTGTTGTATTGAAGGGTGAGCTTTTGGCGCCGACGGAGGACAAGCCATCCACCCTAAAGGTGATCTCAGTGGAGTCCGTGGAAGAGGCATGCTCCGACACCTGCAAGCCGGCACCGCAAGGTATACACAGCGTGGAGAGTGATTCCAGGCCAGGCACGGAGGGCGGCACCCCAGGCGCAACTTCACAGACGCCGCCACACAAGTAAGGCGGGAATTCGCGAGCGTGCGTCTGTAGCACTTTATTGGCCCGTAGACAACATCACAAACGGCAACATGATCTAGGAGATATCTATTCTGAGGAGGTGGCGGAGGGAGAGGGATTCGAACCCCCGTTACCTGTTAAGGTAAAGCGGTTTTCAAGACCGCCTGTTTCAACCGCTCACACATCCCTCCGGGGGCGGTGTGATTTTCACTATACGGCAGCAGGAGAGGGTGGGAAAGAGCCGGCCCAATAAGTTGCTCAACCAGTAAAGAAGCGAAAGCCGAATCTCTGGCATCCTGTATAGGCATGTCGCCGACCCAAACATCGAGCAAGACACTGCGCAGTGTCGCATTTGAGAGGACCCTGGCCAGCGCCAAGCGCACCATGGTCCTGAGCGAGATTGTGCGTCTCGCGATCGACAGCTTTCGGGTGAACAAGGTCCGCTTCGCCTTGACGGCTCTGGGCATGGTGATCGGTTCGGCCTCCTTGATCCTGGTAGTGACGATAGGACTGACCGGGAAGCAATATATCGTCCACCTGATTCAGGGAATCGGCACCAACATGGTTGAGGTCGATTATGCCGGGGGTGACTCTGGAGCTGCGGGCGATTACCGCAGCGATTTCCTGACGCGGGATGATGAGTCCGCGGTCGATGCCCAGGTGCCTGCGATTGCAGCCTCGTCACCCATGCTGGAGAGGCACGACCGCATTAGCTTTGGCAGCGGCGTAGTGAAAGACATTCTGGTGCTCGGTGTCAACCCCCAGTATCGTGCGGTGCGCAACCTGATCGTTACCAGTGGACGCTTCTTTGACGATGAGGATGAGTCTAGCCACACAAAGGTAGCGGTAGTCACGGAGCCATTTGCACAGCAGCTGTTTGGAAGCGTGGACTCGGCGATCAACCAGAGCTTTCAGATCAGCGACATACCCTTCACGATCATTGGCACATTCAAGGAGCGGGTCGACACCTTTGGACAGTCGGAGATCGCGGACCAGACGATCCTGGTCCCCTACTCGGTGGCGCGCTACTTCAGCGGCACGGACGCGGTAAAGCAGATCTTCTTTTCGGTGCGGGATACGAACGATGTACCAGAAGCGGCGAAGCAGATCATTCAAATCATTCAGTCGCGCCACAAGTCAAACTCGGTCTATCGTGCAAGCACTCTTGTGGAGTTGCTGGCGGTTGCGAGTGAAGTGGCAAACGCGCTGACAGTGATACTGCTGCTGGTGGCTACTGTGACGCTGGCCGTGGGTGGGGTTGGCATCATGAATATTATGCTGGCCAATGTGCGTTCGCGAATCCGGGAGATCGGCATTCGCAAGGCGCTGGGGGCGACGTCACGTGAGATCCGGCTGCAATTTCTGATAGAGGCCATCTTGATTTCACTCAGTGGGGGTATTGTGGGCACGATGATCGGACTGGCTATCCCGCTCTCAGCACGCCTGTTTACGAATTACAGAGTGCCCATTTCAGGTTTATCCGTCATCATCGCCCTGGTGACAGCCGTGATGGTGGGAGTGATCTTTGGCACGCTTCCCGCGACGCGCGCAGCTCAACTGGACCCGGTAGAGAGTCTGAAGTACGAGTAGGCCTGGTGCCTAGGGCATTTCCTCTGCTTCTGTGTATTTTCGAGAGAGATTACTGCAGCTGTTTACTTAACGGAAAAACTGAAGGCGCGTTTCTTCTCTACGTCCAGGAGAGATGCTTACGCCACCGCGCTACTGAACGAACGCGACCTTTTCGAGTTCAGCCTGGATGCACTCGAGCGAGCAACGTGGGCCTTCGATGCGAGTGACGATGTCGCGAAGGCTTTCCGTGCTGAATCCATAGCCATGCCCGGCGAGAAAGCTACTGAGGACATCAGCTGCTTGCCAAGTATCCAAACCAGAGCGCAAGAGCTCATTGCGCAGGCTGGTTAACTCTGCCGTGGAAAACTTTTCTATTTGTGACACTCTCGGCACCCACTCTCTCAATGAAAACGCGCTCATCCGATCTTTCTAGTACGAGGCCACATCCCTATGTGGATGTGAGCCTTTACAGATGGCCGGCTTCGCCTTCGGAGCCCTGAGTACCTCCAATGCGTGTGCTGGCTATGATGTAGACCAGCATCGCGCGCGAGCAGAGTCCGGTTGATGCCACGGAAAGGAGAATTACGGGAATGGAAGAGGATCCGGAGCGGCGGGGGCTGTCCTGGGTAGCAATGATGGCGCTCGTGGCGCTTGCCCTGGTAATTGCGATCGTACTGGCCTACCTGATCACAAAGAACAACTTTCCTCACTGAATAGGCAGTGTGGCAGCACTCGCGATGAGGATCGGAATGCCGTCTGTGACCGGGTAACGGCGTCTACACCCAATGCAGTTCAGGGTTTCGGCGTCTTCCGTCAGGGAAGCGTGGCAGACCGGGCAGGCGAGAATGGCGAGCGTCTCTGGGGTAAGCCGGGTAGAAGAAGGCATGAGAGGAGTGTACCGGTTCCCCTCAGGCGCAAAGGCATCCGCTACCATGTGAAGGGAGAGACAGAACGCATGGCAGAGGCACGCAGACTGGATGGAGCAACCATCGCAGCGGCGATCAAGGCGGACGTGAGGAAAGAGGTGGAGGTACTGGCGGCAGTTGGCATTCGTCCTGGGCTGGCCGCAGTGCTGGTCGGCCATGTCGCGGCATCGGAGATCTATGTGCGCTCCAAGGTGCAGACGTGCGGGGAGCTGGGCCTGGCGAGTGACCTGATTACGCCGCCCGAGACCGTGACCACAGAAGAGATGCTCGCGCTGGTTGCGGAGCTGAATGCACGGGACGACGTTGACGGCATTCTGATCCAGCTGCCACTTCCTCCTCAGGTGAATGCGAAGCAGTTACTCGAGGCGGTGGCGCCGGAGAAGGATGTGGATGGCTTTCACCCGGTGAATGTCGGGCGCCTGCAGACTGGGCAGCCAGCGCTGGCACCGTGCACGCCCGCGGGGGTTATCGAGCTGCTGCGACGCAGCGAGATTCCGATGGCTGGGCAGAATGCAGTGGTGCTGGGCCGCAGCGACATTGTGGGCAAGCCGGCGGCGATTCTGCTGCTGGCGGAGAACGCGACGGTGACGATCTGCCACTCAAAGACACGGAACCTCCCTGCCCATTGCCGCGAAGCGGACATCCTGGTAGCTGCACTCGGACGGCCTGGCTTTGTGACAGCGGAGATGGTGAAGCCGGGCGCGACGGTTGTGGATGTGGGGATCAACCGTATCACCGAGCGCGAGGAGTTCGAGCGCCTCTTCAGCAACGCTCCGAACTTCAGCCACCGTGAGGAGATGTTTCTGCTGAAGGGTTCGACACTGATCGGCGATGTGCATCCAGAAGCGTACGCGGTGACTGGCGCGTATACGCCGGTGCCGGGCGGCGTGGGTCCCCTGACCATCGCCATGCTGATGGCCAACACCGTGCGTGCGGCAAAACTGCGGCGCGGGCTGACGGTTTAAAGGCACGTGCGATGGTGGCCGTAGGTCTAACGGGCGGACTGGGCAGCGGCAAAACGACGGTGGCCGGCTACCTCCGCGAGCTTGGCGCCGAGGTGATGGAGGCGGACGCCGTGGGCCGCGCGCTGATGCAGCCGGGGCAGGCCGTTTACAACGAAATCGTGGCGCACTTTGGCCCGGGTGTCGTTCTGCCCGGCGGGATGCTCGATCGCAAGGCGCTGGCGCGGCTGGTCTTCATGGGTGGAACGGATGGGGCGGGCGGGCGGCTCGCGGAGCTAAACCGGATTGTTCACCCTCCGGTGCTGGCGGCCCAGGCGAGATGGATGGCGGAGATTGAGGAGCGCGACCCGGGGGCGGTAGCGGTGTATGAATCGGCTCTGATCTTTGAGGTTGAGCAGGAGGTCGAGCAGGAAGCCGGGCGGGAAGCCGAGGGGAATGCAGGTGTGCCAGACGCGTCCGCTTCGGGGGGGAGCGGCGGGCATGCGGCGGTAGCTTCACGCTGGCGGGAGCGCTTTGACAAGCTGGTGCTAGTGACTGCGCCGGAGGAGGTCAGGATCGGCCGCTTTTTGGCAAGGGCGTCCGGGACGCACCCGTTGAACGCGGTGGAGCAGGATGCGCTGCTCGGAGACGCGCGAAATCGCTTACGCTTGCAGATTCCCGACGAGCAGAAGATTCCGCTTTGCGATTACGTTCTGCGAAATGAGGCGTCTCCTGAAGAGCTACGGGCGAAGACAGCAGCGCTCTTTGGGGAACTGAAAGAGCTTTCCGCAGCACGGCAGGTGCAAAGTGCCGAGCCGCATAGTAAACCCGCATCGTAAACCACAGACGTTAGGAGCCGGTCTACCCCATCCACCTATGAAACTGCGCCGTTTACTTCTTATCTGCTTCTTTATCTGGGGCTTCTGGTACCTGACCACGCATGCCGACTTCCAGCGCATGAGCCGGCTGCCGCTGGTCGGACCAGCGCTGAGCCATAACGCAGCATTGCGTTCGCCACTGCGACTAACCGAGGCAGATGCCGATGCTGCCTACGACACGGTGGAGCAGAACAACATTGCTGTCTATAAGCGGGTGCTGCCAGCCGTGGTCAATATCACTTCAACTGCCGTCTCATTTGATTTTTTCTACGGCATGGTGCCGCAGCAGGGCCAGGGCTCGGGGTTTATCGTCGATACCGCCGGGCACATCCTGACGAACTTCCACGTGATCGACGGCGGACGGCAGATCGAGGTCACGCTGGCCGACCAGCACAAGTATAAGGCGCAGGTCGTGCTGAGCGATAAACCACATGATCTGGCGCTGTTACAGATCACGGCGCCGAACCTGACTCCGGCTGTTCTGGCGGACTCTCGCGGCTTGCAGGTGGGCCAGAAGGTTTATGCAATCGGGAATCCGTTTGGGTTGAGCGGGACGATGACGACGGGCATCATCAGTGCGCTGCGCTCGATACGCGGACCGCAGGGCAACCGGATCGAGAACGCCATCCAGACGGATGCGGCGATCAATCCCGGCAACTCCGGTGGGCCGCTGCTGAATTCCCATGGCGAGGTCATCGGCATCAACTCGTTGATCGCGACCAACCCCAACGAACAGATCGAGCAGAACGCGGGCATCGGATTCGCCATTCCCATCAACACTGCGAAGGCGGTGCTCAAAGACTTCGCGCAGTACGGGCGGGTGCGGCGGCCGTCGCTTGGAATCTCGTCGCTGCCAATTGCGCCGGATCTGGCCGAGCAGATGGGGCTCTCCGCCGACTATGGCGTGCTCATCCAGAAGATAGTTCCGGGTGGCGCGGCGGAGCGCGCGGGTTTGCGCGGCGGCTCGCAGCAGGCGTATCTGGGTAACACTGCGATCTATCTTGGCGGCGACCTGATCGTGGCTATCGACGGTCAGGAGATAGCCAACGGACAGGACATTGCGCAGATCATGGACCAGCACCACACGGGTGACACTGTGACGGTTACGTATTACAGAGGCCGCCAGAAATCAGCGGCCAAGGTGACACTAGGCGAAGCACACGAGCAGACTGCATAGCACTACAAATTATAAGACGACTCACAGACGGAGACCAACATGGCTTCTTGGCAACCACGCGATATTCCCTCGCAAACGGGCAAATTGGCGATCATCACTGGATCGAATAGCGGCATTGGCTTCCATGCGGCGCGCTATCTGGCGCAGGCTGGATGCACGGTCGTGCTCGCCTGCCGCAGCAGGAAAAAGGCCGAGGATGCGAAGGCGCAGATACTGTCCGCGTCGCCCGGCGCGCAGGTAGAGGTCGGAACTCTCGATCTGGCCGATCTGGATTCGGTGCGACGGTTCGCGGGGAGCTTCCTGGCGAGCGGGCGAGCTTTGGATCTGCTCATCAACAATGCTGGGGTAATGGCGCTTCCCACACGGACGCCGACCAAGCAGGGCTTTGAGATGCAGTTCGGCACCAATCATCTGGGGCACTTTGCGCTTACCGGCTTGCTGCTGCCAGCGCTGCTGCCCAAGGAAGGCAGCCGCGTGGTCACAGTTGCGTCGATTGCGCACAAAGGTGGACGCCTGCGCCTGGACGACTTGAACGCGGAACGTAGCTACAGCCCGCGTGACGCGTATTCGCAATCGAAGCTGGCCAATTTAATGTTCGGACTAGAGCTTGAGCGGCGGTTGGAACACGCTCATGCCAAGACGGCGAGCATCATCGCGCACCCGGGCGTGGCAGTGACCAACATCGTGAGCAATGGCATGGGCACTGGGCTAAAGGGCCGCGTGGCCAGTGCGGTCATACGGCTGTTCGCGCAATCGGACGATCGCGGTTCTTGGCCGACGCTCTACGCGGCAACCTCGCCCGCCGCGAAGGGCGGCCACTACTACGGACCAAATGGCATGGCGGAGATCAAGGGCTCGCCGGTCGAGGTGCAGCCGAAGCCGCAGGCGAAGGATGAAGCTGCCGCCGGGAAGCTGTGGGAGGCTTCCGAGGAGTTGACTGGCGTGCGCTACGAGGAGCTCGACAAGGTTAATTAGAGACGCTTGCGGACGAACCGGCGGCCAGCGATCTCGTAGTCGCCGGAGAGCACGCGGGCGATGGCCTCGGCGTAGGCAAGGTGCTCCTGAGCCAAGATGCGCGCGCTAAGCGTGCTCTCATTATCTGTATCCATTACAGGCACAGCTCGCTGCAGGACGATAAAGCCGTGGTCCAGCTCTTCGTCGACGAAGTGCACGGTGCAACCGGCGATCTTCGCGCCATAGCTAAGCGCCTGGCCCTGCGCATCGAGACCGGGGAAGGCTGGCAGCAGCGATGGGTGGATGTTCAGAATGCGCTGCGAGTAGGCCTGCACGAAGCCCGGCGAGAGCAAGCGCATGTAGCCAGCGAGGCAAACCAAACCCACCTCGTGCTCGCGAAGAGCGGCGAGGATGGCGATGTCGTGCTCGGCGCGCTTGCGGCCTTCTGCTTCGATGATAAGCGCGGGAAGGCCACGCTCGCGGGCCGCGACAACTCCGGCGGCATCGGCACGGTTGGAGATCACGACGGCGATCTCGGCGTTCTGCAGCCTGCCCGCGGCGATAGCGTCCGCGATGGCCAGGAAGTTCGAACCGCGGCCGGAGAGCAGGATGCCCAGACGGTGTATGCGTTGGCTCATCGCGTGTAGATAACGGTCCGATTGCCCTTTACCACCTGGCCTAGAACATAGAAGCTCTCCCCCAGCCGGCCAAGAAGAGACTGCGCGCGCTTAAAATTGTCCGCCGGCACAACCGCGATCAGACCGATGCCCATGTTGAAGGTGCGCAGCATCTCGTCCTGGTTGACATTGCCCAGGTCACGCAGATGTGAGAAGAGTGGCGGCAAAGGCCAGCTTCCGGTGTCGATCTCGGCCGAGAGCTTTTTCGGTAAGATGCGCGGGAGGTTTTCCGTAATCCCGCCGCCCGTGATGTGTGCCATGCCGGTGACAACGCCCGCCTTGGTGAGCTGCTGAATCACGGGCAGGTAACTGCGGTGAACTTTCATGAGCGCGGCTCCGGCTCGCTCGCGCAACTCGGGAACGCGCTGGTCAACCGTGTATCCGGCGACCTCGAAGAGCAGCTTGCGGGCAAGCGAGTAGCCGTTGGTGTGCAAGCCTGTCGATGGCAGTCCAAGGATTACGTCACCGGCACGGATACTCTTTCCGGTGATCAGACTTTTGCGGTCAACGATGCCGACGATGAACCCGGCCAGGTCGTATTCGCCATCAGCGTAGAAGCCGGGCATCTGCGCGGTCTCGCCACCGATCAGCGCGCAACCATTCGCTTTGCAACCATTCGCGAGGCCAGTCACAATCTTCTCGATGACTTCGCTGTCGAGGCGGCCTGTGGCAAGATAATCCAGGAAAAACAAGGGCTTTGCGCCTTGCACTGCAATGTCGTTGACACAATGGTTGACCAGATCCTCGCCAACCGTGTGATGGATGCCGAGCTCAAACGCAATCTTCAGCTTGGTGCCGACGCCATCGGCGCTCGAGACCAGCACCGGATGTTTGCAGCGCTTGAGGTCGAGATTGAAGAGCGCGCCAAAGCCGCCGATACCGCCGAGCACCCGCTTGGTGAAAGTGGTCTGCGCGAGCAACTTGATGCGTTCTTTGGCGCGGTCGCCACTCGAGATATCAACGCCGGCATCGGCGTAGGTGAGGGATGCTTTCGATTTTTTAACAGCGGGCACGCGCTCTGCACCTATGTGGATTTAGATGATGAAAGAAGGGTTAGTGTACCAGCGCGTGTCCGTGCTTGCGCACCGGAGAACGGGAGCTGCCGGTTGAGATCTGCGCTGATTCCTGCTCTTCCTCAAAGACCCGAAAGCGATGCTCCAGCTCCCATTCCTGCGCGGCCTTTGGATTGACTGCGAGATAGGCGGCGCATGTTCCTACGGCCGCATTGGCGGCCATCTGCACGCGGCATGGGTCGACGATCCGGGTATATGCTCCGCTACTGCCAATCCAGAGACTCGCGCCGGGAAGGAAGCTGTACTCGATGCTGTTGCGTGCGATGGCCTTCAGGTCGGAGTAGGAGAGGTGGTAGCTTCCGGCGGCGCGTTGGTACTCGTGTGTGAGGTCGATGCGCGAGACGCCTTCGTCGTCGGTTGAGAGCACGAGCGGAACGCCGAAGCGGCGATACGTCAAGAAGGGCTGGGTGTCTCCGCGCAGGTTGAGGATGACGTCGTTGCTGGTGAGGTTAATCTCGACGGCGACGTGACGGGCGGCCATCTCGCGAAGCAAAGTCTCTGGGGAATCTTCATACATGATGTCGGCGCCGTGCCCGATGCGTTCGGCGCGCGCTACCTCCACAGCCGAGCGAATGTGAAAGGTAAGGCCCGCTGGCGGCACCAGTCCCGGCGCCAGCTCACCGGCGTGGAGCGTAACCTTCACGTGCGGATACAAGGGCCGTAGCGCTGCGATCATTACCATGTGCGGGTTGTAGTCGTGCATAGAGTAGTAGGCGTCCTCCGGCTGCACCAGGTTGATGCCGACGACGTGCGGGTCGGCATCGGCGAGCTCGAAGCCAAGCAGGATCTGCGCGAAGACACTCTCGGGCGGATTGTCGCGCAGCACCTGGACGAGGAAGCGGATCATGACCTGGCAAGCTGGCATTGCTCCGGGGGTGCCGCAGTGCTCCAGCTCGCGCTGCTTGGCCTCGTAGCCGGCAAGTTCCTCCCGCAACGCTGGAAGCTGATCGCGCAGTCCACGGTTCAGCATTTGCTGCCGGTACGCGACGAAGTCCGGTTGGTAGCCGATCTGCTTTGCGAGTGCCACGGCGGGTGCGATGTTCGGCGTGCGCATTAGCTCTAGATATTGCTCGTTCTGCGCGGCAGCGCGCGCCGCGACCTCATCGAGCCACTCCGGGATATGGGCATGGCTGGTGCCACTGAATTTGGCAAAGCTGTTGAAGAAGTGATCGTGGCCGGATTCGCCAGTAACCGGCACAAAGGTACGCATGGAGAAGGCGTCGACCAGCTCGTCAAACAGATGCTGGTTCCCGGGCAGCGTTGCAGCAGCGGCAGTGCCGTCTTTGCATGATTCTGGCGAGTGCAGGCTTGGCGGCGCGTTCTTGTCGCGATGAATGAATGAATCCGTAACCGGATCGACGCAGAGTCCGTCTTCGATCGCGGCGCGTATCCAGGACTCCGCGTAGACGGCACCGTCCAGATGATTGTGCAGGTCACCACCCTTGGGCATCTCGTGGAGAAAGGCTCGAAGGGCTAGCGGTCCCTCCGCACGTGCGTGCTCGAAGGCAGTGGAGGTGCGGGCCTCCGCCGCGGAAGATGCGGGCGGATGGGTGCGGACCACCTGTGCCCATGCACACGAAAGCGAGAGGGGCAGCAGGAAGACGACTGCCAACAACATCTGGAGCAAAGGAGGGCGAAGACGTAGCATAGGCGACATGGTCGGAAGCAGGTTCGAGCAAATGAGGCGCCGGTGGCAATCCCGGCGCATGCCTAGCAGTGTAGGGCATGCCCTGCTGCTCCTGTTGTTCTTTGGTGGAGCGGGCGACATCGCGCGCGGGCAGGGCGCCCTCAAACCGGTTGCGGGCTTCCCTACCTCCGGCAACCCGCTGGTGCTTCAACAGCACACCGAGGCGCAGAAGCCATTCACGGTCGCGGGCGAATGTGGCGCGATCCTTGGCCAGCAGGACGGCCGCTTCGAGGCCTGGATTTTTCCGGTGAAGATCCTGAGCCACATGACGATCGAAGCACATGTGGATGGCTACGATGTGCCGATCGACGTGAACGCGCACGCGGCCGAGATTGAAGTGCGGCCCGACGGTACGACGATCACGTACTCGCACATCGCGTTTACTGTGCGGCAGACGATGTTTGCCACGCAATGCGGCCCGCAGTCTGCGGACGAAAGCCAGACGGGTGTGATGGCTGTCTTCGAGATTGACTCCATTCGGCCGGTGACGCTGACCTTCTCCTTCACGCCGGAGGTAAAACCGATGTGGCCGGCGCCGCAGTTTGGCGACCCGAGCCCGGAGTGGGTGCCGGCCCACGGAATAGGGAGCAGCGCGATAAACGGGATGGGGCAGAGCGAGGGCTGGTACATGCTGCATACGGACTGGCCGGAGCTTTCGGCGGCTGTTGGCATGCCGGGCACCGTGCCGGGCATTCTGGCGCCGTACCAGGAGCGGCCAAAGACATATCCGCTGCAGCTGATCCTGCGGTATGATCCGAAGCGCGACCGCGGACGCGCATACCCATTGACGATTGCAGTGGGTCGCACCAAGGCGGCAACTACGAAGGCGAGTCTTGGAGCGGCGATATCAACCGCAAACGCGCAGGCTGCTGCGCTCTATAAGCAAACCACTGATTACTACAGCCATTTTTTTGACACACGCATGAGCGCCGATACGCCGGATGCTGCCTTCAATGACGACTTCCGCTGGGCGGAGATCGCGATCGACCAGCTGCGCGTGCGGCACAAGGACGAGACCGGGTTGGTGGCCGGCTTTTACTCCTCGGGCGACTCGGCGCGACCCGGCTTCGGATGGTTCTTCGGACGCGACTCCCTCTACACGCTCTATGCCATCGACAGCTATGGCGACTACAAGCTGAGCCGCGAGGAGTTGGAGTTTCTGCTCAGGCGCCAGCGCGCTGACGGCAAGATGCCGCACGAGTACGCGCAGACCGCCGACGAGGTGGACTGGGCCGCGACTCCGTATGAGTACGCCGCCGCCGACTCTACGCCGCTCTTCCTGATGGCGATGGCGGATTACATCAACGCCAGCGGCGACACTGCCTTTCTCCAGGCGCAGTGGCCTGCAGTTGAGAGGGCGTGGGAGTTTGAGCGCACACACGATTCCGATGGCGACGGCATCTATGACAACGCGCAGGGCACCGGCTGGGTGGAGAGCTGGCCGCCGGGGATGCCGCACCAGGAGGTCTACCTGGCAGCGCTCGATGAGCAGGCGAGCGGCGCGATGGCACGGCTGAGCACGCGAATGGGGAAGGCCGATGTGGCGCAGGCAGCAACGGCCCGCGCGGCGATGATCGCTGCCAAAATACCGCAGGAGTACGGGCAGCAGGACGGGATGTACGCCTTCTCCTATAACAGCGACAAGGGTATCGATAAGGCGGCGACAATTTATCCGGCGATCGCGTGGTGGGATGGGCACTTTTCGCTGCCTGTCCCAGACGCGATGTTTCGCAGGTGGGCTTCGGCGGAGTTCTCCACCGACTGGGGAACGCGCGACGTGGGCGAGCACGAGGCGCTCTACGATCCGATCAGCTATCACCAGGGCTCAGTGTGGCCGCTGTTTACCGGATGGACCTCGGTCGCGGAGTATCGCACCGGCCGCACGCTGAGCGGCTACGCGCACCTAATGCAGGCCGCGAACTTGACCACGGCGCAGGATCTGGGCGCTGTCACTGAACTGCTGAGCGGAGACTACTTCGTGCCGTTTGGGCGCAGCACATCGCACCAGCTGTGGTCGTCCGCCGCCGTGCTGACGCCGGCAGTGCGGGGGCTCTTCGGGCTCAGCCTGGATGCGCCCTCCGGCACCATCACGGTCAACCCGCATCTACCCGCACAGTGGGACCACGCTACCTTGCGCAATGTGCGCGTGGGCGAAGCCTCTACCGACCTGAACTACACACGCGAGGGCGAGACGATGGTAGTGCGGCTCAAGCCTCGAGATGGCGGCGGGAAGCTAAAGCTGGCGAGTGGAGCGGCCGGGGCAAAGGTGCTTGCCAGTGGCCTGGAGTTAAGGGTTCCGCTGCCAATGGTGGAGGTCGGCCTAGACTACGGCGCCGATGGGGCGCTGCCGCTCCCGGGCGCCCGCACGGCGATGATGAAGGTGCTCGAGGAAAAGCGGGAGGCACATGGGCTGACGCTGCTGCTTGAAGCACAGGGCGGCAGCACGCAATCACTTGCCGTCCGCGTGAACGGCAAGGTTCATGTGACAGTGGATGGGAGCGGGGATGGCGGCACGATGGCGGACGGCAAGCTGCAGGTGCGTTTCCCCGAGGGCAGCGGCTATAAACGGCAGCAGGTAAGCCTGCGCTGGTAGTTGGAGGGCGAGGGCTTGGCTCCTTTGGGAGACGGTTGTTATACTGGCGAAGTTGTTTGCCGCTACGCCAGGCATTTGGTGTTAGATGGAATGGCTCTTCCCATAGAGCTTGAGGTAGGTCGGCAGCGACTCACCACAGTGCAGATAACATCACCAGCACGCAAAGCTGGCCAGATAGCTCAGTGGTAGAGCGCGGCCCTGAAAAGGCCGGCGTCGGCGGTTCGATCCCGTCTCTGGCCACCACTTCTCTCATGTAAAAACCTCCGCCCTACCCCGCTCTCTTGCGGCTGACGGCACGCCCCACAAATGACCGCGTCTAGTGACCGGCGCGCGCGGACTCCAGGTCCGCATTGATGTTGAGTGGTGCGCCGCCGGCCACCTTCATGGTGCGCGACCAGGGCTTATATCCACGCTTCTTCACTGCGATGGTGTGATCGCCGGGGATGAGCTGCAGTTGCGATGGCGTACTGCCGACGTAGTTGCCGTCGACCTCTACATCGGCACCGGCGGGGCTGGAGGTGACCGCGGCCGTTGCTGTAGCAGGTGCTGGTGGGGCGGCTGCTTTGCTCGTCTCTGCCATGGCGGGCGAGCCGCTGGTCGCGGGAGCTCCGCTAAAGCGGGCAAGATCGATCGGGATGTCGCCGTTGGTATAGGCAGTGATCTCCGTGCCCTTCGGGATGGTGATGTCCTTGCCGTGCATCAGCAGGAAAAACGGCGCGGCCGGCCAGAGCACCAACGACGTCGCGACCATAGCCCCGGTCATCGCTCCGGTGTGTCCACCGCCCTTGCCGCCCTGGGTTCCGCGCAGGGGAATCTTCTCGCCGTCTGCCAGGCGGACGGAGTCAATGTTGACATCCAGCTTGCCGCCCCGGGCCATTCGCTTTTTCGCTTCCGCATTCGTCACCGTTGCAGTTGCATTACTGCCGCGCGGGATAACTACGGCGCCATTGACGCGCACCTCTTCCACTACTTCGAAGTCGACCGTGTCGCCCGTATGAGCGTCGGCTGAAGAGAGATTCCGTCCAAGGCGCAATTTGATGGGCGTACCGTCCTGGAGCGTGGGCTGGTTCGCGGCGTGGGCTAATGTGACAGTAGGAAGATAGGAAAGCTGGACGGTAGCAAGAGCCGCGCAGAGCAGGATGCTGGAGAGACGCTTCATAGTTCCTCGGGGGGAGGAGGTTAGGTAGGAGAAAGGTAGCAATGCGCCCCGGCCGAGTAAACAAAAAAGTGCTCTAAAATCGGGGAATACCGGCCAGGTGAAGGTTAATTTTTGAGTATCGGCCACGGGACACTTGGTCAGTCATCGCTCCTTTTAACTGGGCCGGGTTGCTTAGCCCGCCGGAGAAGAGGGCGACATCGTTGAGGCACAGAACATTGCAGAAGCACCTGACTGCCCCGCTTATTCTCACGCTGGAGTTAAGCCGCGAGAGCTTCGCGTTCTTTGATAGCCTGCGCACACAGTACTTTCCCCAGCATCGGAATTTGGTTCCTGCGCACCTGACGCTGTTTCACAAGCTTCCGGGCGAGCCGTATCCGTCGATCGGGCAGTTGCTAGCCGAGCTCTGTGCTGGGATGACACCTCTGGCACTTGAGGCGAACGACGTCGTAATGCTGGGTCGCGGTGTGGCGTTCCGAGTGGAGGCGCCAGCGCTCTTTCAGCTGCATGAGCGGCTGGTGCGGGAGTGGGCGGATTGGCTCTCGCCGCAGGATCGGCAGGGCTTCCGTCCGCATGTGGTCGTCCAGAACAAAGTGGAAGGGGGCGAAGCCAAAGTGCTCTTTCAGCAGCTCTCGGCGAGCTTTCGCCCCTTTCCTGTAGAAGCGGTTGGGTTACATCTGTGGCGCTACCTGGGCGGCCCCTGGGAGCACGCGGCGCTCTTCCCTTTCGCTACGGCCGTATCTGTTTAATTGCCCATCCCTGCTTGATTGCATCGAGACGAGCTTCGAACCCCAATAGCGCACCCGATCCTGATGACATCTCAACGATTAAGGGTGTCGGATTCGCCCCGGGGAGAGGCTATGGATCGGCGGTCATTCGTGAGGCAGGGCAGCACACTTTTGGCGCTTTCGGGCGCGGCTCCGCTCTTTGCGGCAGAGGCGCAGGTAAACACCGGCACGGTGCACGGCGGCAAGGTGGAGTTCCCGCCGATCGCGGCGTCGACAGAGTCGGAGGGAAAGCCTCCGAATCCCGCGCCGGCGGATCAGCGTGTTGGCTTTGCGGTGGTGGGCCTGGGGCGGCTCGCTGTAGAGGAGATCCTGCCGGCATTCGCGCGGGCCAAGCACGCCAGGCTGGTGGCGCTGGTGAGTGGCACAGCCGACAAGGCGCAGGCTCTTGCTGCTCAGTACGGTGTCGCGTCAAAGCACATCTACGATTACAGATCTTTTGAAAGCATGCAGGACAATCCCGAGATCCAGGCGGTCTACATCGTGCTGCCGAACTCGATGCACTGCGAGTACACGGTTCGCGCAGCCGCAACGGCCAAGCATGTGCTATGTGAAAAGCCGATGGCGGTCAGTCCGGCGGAATGCGAGCAGATGATCGCGGCATGCGCCAAGGCGGATCGCAAGCTGATGATCGCCTATCGCATGCAGTATGAACCCTACACGCGAGAGCTGATCTGGATGACGCGCGCTGGCGAGTTTGGCAAACTGACGACCATCACTTCTGTGCATAATCAAAACCAAGGAACGCCGAAACAGTGGCGGTTACAGAAGAAGATGGCCGGTGGAGGATCGCTGTACGACATCGGCATCTACTCGCAAAATGCAGCGCGCTACGTTACCGGCGAGGAGCCCGTCGAGGTGAGCGCGCGTATTTTCAGCACGCCGGGCGATTCCCGTTTCAAAGAAGTAGAGGAGACCGTCTCGTGGACGCTGCGCTTTCCGAGCGGCTGCATAGCGACACTCTCCACCAGCTATGGAGCGCACAAGAAGGCGACACTCAGCGTAAACGGAGCGGAAGCAGTTGCGGTAATGGACCCGGCGTTTCCGTATCAGGGACAGCAGCTCAAGGTAAGCAAGAAGGTCAGTGACAGATTCCAGAACGAGACGCAGTGGAAGACCACGCCCAAGGACCAGTTTGCGCTGGAGCTGGACCACATGGCGCAATGCATCAAGAACAATGTGAGGCCGCATACGCCGGGCGAAGAGGGGCTCGCCGATCAACGCGTGATGGAGGCTGTCTATAAATCCGCGGCAACTGGACGTGTGGTGGACCTACCGCGAATAGAAGGGCTGGACACCACACGCGGGCCAGCACCGGAGCAGGATTAGGGACAGTGCAGCTCGCACGGTCTAATTAAGGGGATGCCAGGAAGTGCTCCGCCGTGCGCAGTGTCGGTGCTGGGGGCATCCTCTTCTGGCTCACATCAACTGCCCGGAAAGTAACTCTCCAGTCACTGTGCACGCGGAACACACAGACCCACCGCGAAAGTAGGGGTCGCCCCGTTGACGCCAGTGATACAAACGATGCGTGCTCTCTTGCAAATTTCTTTCGATTGCCCTGAAGCTCACGTTGTTGGCATTGTCCCTTCCTCTCTTTACGGGCGTCTTCGCGCACGCGCAGGGCTCCGGCGACCTCCCCTTCCGGCGCGCCAAGCATCTCCAGCACGGCGTCAATGCGAGTAACTGGTTTTCGCAGGCGGAGAACTACTCACCGCAGCGGCTTGCGAGCTATACGACCGCGGCCGATATCCATCTGATGCGCCGGCTGGGATTCGATCACGTGCGCTTGGGCATAGATGCCGATGCACTGGTGCGCGATGGAGGCGCAGATGGATTGAATGCCCCGTTTGCCGCACAGCTCGATGCGTCGGTGAAGACGATGCTCGACGATGGGCTGGCCGTCATCATCGACGTGCACCCGAGCGATAGCTACAAGCAGCAGCTGGCGAAAGACCCCGCCGCGGTGACACAGTTTGTTGCGCTGTGGCGCGCGCTGGCTGCGCACTTTGCACCCCTCGACCCGGAGCGCGTCTTCTTTGAGGTGCTGAACGAGCCGGAGTTCGAGGACGGTGCGCAGTGGTGGCACGTGGAGTCCGCCGCGGCGGCGGCCATTCGGCAGGCAGCGCCGCGGCATACGATTATCGCCGCGCCGTTTCACTACTCCGGATTGCAGGACCTGCTGACGCTGGATCCGATCCAGATTGCCAACCAGGACGCGAACGTGATCTACACCTTTCACGACTACGAGCCCTTCCCGTTTACGCATCAGGGCGCGACCTGGGCTGGACCGAGGATGATTCCGTTACGGCGCATCCCCTATCCCTCGACACCAGAGCTGCTGACGCCGCTACTCGACGAAGAGTCCTCGCTCTACGACCAGTTCTGGCTGAACAGCTACGGGCTGAACCGCTGGGATGCGCATCGTATCGCCTCGGAGGTGGCTTTCGCAACGCGATGGGCCCGGCTGCACCATGTACCGGTGTACTGCGGAGAGTTCGGTGTTCTCCGCAAGAATGCCGACCCCGCGATGCGGGCAGCGTGGATCCACGACATGCGCGCAGCCCTGGAGGCAAACGGTATCGGCTGGGCGATGTGGGACTACTCCGGCGGCTTTGGCGTGGTAGAGAAAACGGATGGTGGCGCTGCGACTCCGGATCCCCTGATCGTGCGCGCGTTGGGGTTGCATCCGCAGTGATTCGCCCCGTGTTGGCATCCTGCGAAGGGGTGCCATTCGTCCTCCCGGCGAGTTTTGATTTCTAATAAAGCTTGGTTGGGGAGAGACGATGGCACATACGCCAGAGACAATTGAAACGCTGAAGCGCGCTCAAGGTGCGCCGGGCATGCTCGAAGTCATCCTGCAGCGCTGGAGCCCGCGTGCCTATGCGGACCGCGATGTAGAACCGGAAAAGCTGCAGATGGTCTTTGAAGCGGCACGGTGGGCTGCTTCGTCCTACAACGAGCAGCCTTGGCGCTTTCTCGTGGGTCGCCGCGGCGATGAAAGCTACGGGAAGATTATGAGTGTGATGGTCGAAGGCAACCGCGGCTGGGCGAAGAGTGCGCCGGTGCTGATTCTGTCTGTGGCGAAGAAGCACTTCACCCACAACGGCGACATCAACCTGCATGCCTGGTATGACGTAGGCGCGGCGACAGCAAATCTGATGTTGCAGGCGACGACGCTCGGCCTGCATGCACACTCGATGGCGGGCTTTGATCACGGAGCGGCACGTGCCGTCTTTGGCATTCCAGAAGACGCCGACCCGGTCGCCGTGACGGCGCTTGGCTACCTCGGAGATGCCTCAACGCTGCCGGAGATGCTGCGCAAGATGGAAGAGTCTCCGCGGCAGCGTAAGGCGCTACACGAGATCATCTTTGCGGAATGGGAGACGCCCGCGAAGCTGTAGGCTGGTCGCTAGCGATGACGGGCTAAGCTATCACCTTCTGCCCGGCAAACGCGGCGCGCGCTGCGGCGATGGTGTGCTCCACCTCGCGCTCTGTGTGGGCCGTTCCCAGGAAGGCTGCTTCAAACTGCGAGGGGGGCAGCCACACGCCGGCATCGAGCATAGCGCGATGGAAGCTGGCGAAGCCTTGCGTGTCTGAACCGGCGGCGGTGGTGAAATCGGTCACCTGCTGCGGGTTGAAAAACCAGGTGAACATCGCGCCGACCCGATTAGTCGTGACCACGACGCCAGCCTCTCTGGCCGCCTCCGTCACTCCATCGGCAACTGCTTTGCTCGTCGTCTCAAGCTGCTCGTAGATCTTCTCCCGATTGGCTTCGAGATAGGTGACGGTTGCGATGCCCGCAGCCATGGCCAGCGGGTTGCCACTAAGAGTGCCGGCCTGGTAGACGGGGCCGAGTGGCGCGAGCATATTCATGATCTCCGCGCGGCCGCCAAAGGCCCCACAGGGCAGGCCGCCGCCGATGATCTTGCCCAGGCAGGTCATATCCGGAAAGATGTTGTAGAGCGCCTGCGCTCCTCCGTACGCCACGCGAAAGCCGGTCATCACCTCATCGAAGATCAGCACCGTGCCTTCGCGCGCCGTGATCTCGCGTAGCGCCTGCAGGTAGCCGGCCGCGGGAGGCACACAACCCATGTTGCCGGCGACCGGCTCCAGAATGATGCAGGCAATCTCGTTCTTGTGGAGAGCAAATGCCGTCTCTACAGAGGCGAGATCGTTGTAGGGCAGCGCGAGCGTGAAATGCGCGATCTCTTCCGGCACACCCGCCGATCCGGGAATGCCGAAGGTGGCGACGCCAGAACCGGCCTTGACCAAAAGACCGTCAGCATGACCGTGATAGCAGCCCTCAAACTTGAGGATGTACTTGCGTCCGGTGAAGGCGCGGGCAAGCCGGATGGCCGACATCGTGGCCTCGGTGCCGGAGGAGACGAAACGCAGCTTCTCCACCGATGGATAGGCGCGTGTCACGAGTTCGGCAAGGTCCGCCTCGGACGGGGTGGAGGCGCCGAAGCTGGACGAGCGGGCGGCGGCCCCCTGGATGGCTTCAACCACGGGCGGAAAGGCGTGCCCGAGGATCATCGGCCCCCATGAGCCGAAGTAGTCGATGTAGCAATTACCATCAGCGTCCCAAAGATACGCGCCCTCAGCCCGGGTCAGGAACGGAGGCTCACCGCCTACCGCGCGAAAGGCGCGTACGGGCGAATCGACACCGCCGGGGAGAAAGCGTTCAGCGCGGCGCTGCAGGGAGCGGGAGCGATCAAGGGGCCTCATCTCAACCAGTATAGAAGCAGGCTTGAAGCGTCCTCGCTGAAGACGCAAGATGGGCGCATGCGGCGGCGGGTGGCCAGCATCAACGACGTGAAGATCAGTGAAAGCGAGCGCCGTATCGAGTAATCTGCACCTGCATGCGGATCGTTTTAACCACCTTTGGCACGCTGGGCGATGTACATCCGATTATCGGGCTAGCGTTGGCGCTCCGCGAACGAGGGCACATGCCGGTACTTGCAGTTCCTGAGATCTTTCGGCAGAAGATCGAGCCGCTTGGACTTCGCTTTGCGCGGGTCGGACCCACGCTGAATCCGCAAGACCCGCGGCAGGTCGCGATGCTGATGGATATTCACAAAGGAACCGAGCGAACGCTGCGCGAGATCCTCTTTCCCGCCATCCGGCGGAGCTACGAGGAGTTGCTTGCGGCGGTGACGGCTGAGGGCGGTGCTGACCTCCTGCTCGCCGGAGAGCTGACCTATCAGGCGCCAGTGGTGGCCGAGGTCACGGGCGTGCCCTGGGCCAGCTACCTGCTCGCGCCGCTGTCGTTTTTCTCCGGCTACGATGCGCCTGTGCTGCCTCCCTATCCTAGACTGGCGCGGGTGCAGGCGGCCATCCCCTTCACCGGGCATGCGGTCACGCGCTTCGCACGCTGGGTGACGCGCAGTTGGGCGGAGCCGGTGTATTGGCTGCGGGAGGAGCTTGGGCTAGAGCGCGGCCCCAACGTGATCTTCGACGCAAAGCACGCTCCGGATTTGGTGCTCGCCATGTTCTCGCGCTATCTGGGCGAGCCGCAGCCCGACTGGCCGGCCAACACCTTCATTACTGGATTCGTCTTCTACGATGGCGACGCGGGCAAGCGCGAGCTGCCTGACACAGTAGCGAAGTTTCTGGACGCCGGGCCGCCCCCGGTTGTGTTTACGCTCGGTTCAGCCGCAGTGCTGGACGCCGGCGACTTCTACCAGCAAAGTGCGCGGGCTGCTGCCCTGGCCGGAGTGCGGGCGGTGCTGCTGGTGGGCACGGACCCGCGCAATATCCCTTCGGGGTTGTCCCTGTCTGACGCCAACCAAGAGACCAGCCCCAGCATCTGCGTCGCCGAGTATGCGCCCTACTCGAAGCTCTTCCCGCGAGCCGCGCTGATCGTGCACCAGGGCGGAGTGGGCACGACGGCGCAAGCGCTCCACGCCGGCAAGCCGATGCTGGTGATGCCGTACAGCCATGACCAGCCCGACAATGCGCGGCGCATCCGCCGACTTCGCGTGGGCCGTATTATCCGGCGCCACGCGTACACCGCGGAGCGCGCGGCGCGCGTGATCGGGAAGGTGCTCGGCAACCCGGAGTATGCCCGCAGAGCGGCCGAGGTGGGAGCGCTGGTGCGCGAGGAGCGTGGGCTCGCGGTCGCGTGCGACGCGCTGGAAGCCCTCGCCGCCAGACGTGGCAGCACAGTGCAGGCGGGCAGTTGAGGAGCGCTGGAAGCGTAAGCAGGTACTCCGCTGCACCGAGAGCGGCGAAAGCCGACGTATGCTGGTGAGCGATGATCTCCGACGCCTATCTCACGCTTCTTACGGAGGCTTTTCCGCAATTACAGACTGCCTTTAGCGAGCTTCCTCCCACAAAAAATCCCGCAGTCCCCACGGAAGCCTCGGCCGTTCTCAGCCGTGTCGCGGATCGCCTAGCCGACAACTATCCTTACTTCCACCCGCTCTATGCCGGGCAGATGCTAAAGCCGCCGCACCCGGTCGCGCAGGCTGCATATGCGCTTGCGATGTCACTTAATCCGAACAATCACGCCCTCGATGGCGGGCGGGCCAGCTCTGCCATGGAGGTGGAGGCGGTGCGGGCCATCGCTGGAATCTTCAGGTGGAGCGAGTACCTGGGCCATCTGACCAGCGGCGGCACCTTTGCCAATCTGGAAGCGCTGTGGGTCGCGGGTCTGCTCCATCCTGGCAAGCGCGTGCTGGCATCCAGCCAGGCGCATTACACCCATGCCCGCATCTCGTCCGTGTTGCAGCTGCCATTCACCTCTGTAGCCGTCGATCGTGAGGGCCGGATGGACATATCCGCGCTCGAAGCCGAGTTGGCCAGGGGCTATGTGGGAACGGTGGTGGTGACGATGGGCACCACCGCAGTCGGGGCGGTGGACCCGCTCGGAGCAGTGCTGGCGCTGCAGTCCAGGTATGGCTTTCGGATCCATGCCGATGCGGCGTACGGCGGGTATTTCACCCTAGCAGCGAATCTTACACCTCGCACGCGGGCGGCCTACGACAGACTGCCTGAGGTCGACTCGATCGTCATTGATCCGCATAAGCACGGACTGCAACCCTACGGCTGCGGCTGCGTGCTCTTTCGCGACCCGGCGGTGGGCCGTTTCTACAAGCACAGCTCGCCCTATACCTACTTCACCTCCGATGCGTTGCACCTGGGCGAGATCAGCCTGGAGTGCTCCCGTGCCGGGGCTGCCGCTGTCGCGCTGTGGGCGACACAGCAAGTGCTACCGATGGTTCAAGGAGGCGCCTTTGCGCAAGACCTTGGCCGCTGCCGGGAAGCCGCGCTGGCGCTCTGTCGATACCTGGAAAGCGACCGGCGATGCGTGGCACCGTTCGCCCCAGAGCTGGACATCGTAGTCTGGGCGGTACGAGGGCGCGATCCTGCTCACTCCTCCGCGCTGGCTCAGTCGGTCTTCGATCGAGCAGCATCGCACGACCTGCACCTCGCGCTGGTCAGCCTGCCGGTCAGCTTCTTTCCTGAAGGCGCATGGGCCGACCTTTCAGGCGCCGGAAAGGTTACCTGTCTCAGGTCGGTGCTGATGAAGCCGGAGCACTTCGAATGGGCGCCGGAGATATGGAGATTGCTTGATCTCGCGATAAATGAGGCACTTGGGACGCAAGCGGGGTAGAGCGTGTGGGGGAGGCCCCAACAATCATTTGTAATCTTTTCGTCGGCAACAAAGCCAGCCCCAGGAGCTGCATCCCATTGTGATATCGATCCCATGCCTTTTCGCTACAGCGAAGCAGAGTCTCAGGGTTGAAAGCAGCAGAGGTGAGCTCAGCATAAGCATCTTTCGGGTAGGAACGAGCACGAAGGTCACCAGGTAATAGCACCAAGGCTCTATAGGCCTTCGCTTTGTTGCTTGTTAGAATCATGCCCAACACTTACAAAATCAATGCAGTCATAAGATATTTGCCGCTCAGCAGGCAGCCATCTGCAAAGCATGGAAGTTCGTTCATCAATTAAGTCTCTGTAATCCCAGGCATCGACCGGCCGTAGTGTGGAGGATTAGTTTCGGATGCATCATTCGTCAAAGTGGGGCAACCCGGCAGCGTTGAACTTTTCTAATATTGACGGCAACGTCGCGTACTTCTCGATGGAGATCGCGATTCAGCCTTGGATACCTACATATAGCGGTGGGCTTGGTGTTCTGGCCGGCGATACACTTCGCTCCGCAGCAGATCTCGGGCTACCTTTGGCCGCAGTGACTCTCGCTCACAGGAGAGGCTACTTCCGTCAGCGACTCGATACAGACGGAGTGCAGCATGAAGAAAATCAACCGTGGAGGCCGGAAGACCACCTGAAGCTCGAGGAGCCGCGGGTCGCCGTAACCATCGAGGGGCGCACTGTATTGATTCAGGCCTGGCGCTATGAGATGGAAGGCGTGACCGGACACACCATTCCGATCTACCTGCTCGATACCGACCTGGAGCAGAACGACCCGCGCGACCGCACGCTCACGGATTGCCTCTACGGCGGCGACACGAACTACCGCCTGTCGCAGGAGATCGTGCTTGGCATGGGCGGCTTCCGCTTGCTGGAGGCGCTCGCCTACGATGTCAACGTCTATCACATGAATGAAGGCCACGCGGCCCTGCTTACCGTCGCTCTGCTTGAGAGAGTGCTGGGTGGCGAGCCGTTATCCAGAGCGGGCGAACGCGACTTCGATCAGGTCCGGCAAAAGTGCGTCTTTACTACGCATACGCCGGTCCCGGCGGGCCACGACCGATTCTCAATGGAACAGGCCTACCGCATTCTCGGGAGCGAGCCGACGCAGTTGATCGAGCGCATCGGCGGCGTTCATGAGAGTTTGTTGAACATGACCTACATCGCCTTGCGGCTTTCGCGCTTTGTAAACGGCGTCGCCATGCAGCACGCCAAGATCTCACGGGCGATGTTTCCCGAGTACCACATCGATGCCATCACCAATGGTGTCCATGCGACTACCTGGACTGGCCAGGCGATGCAGGCGGCCTTTGATCGCCACCTGCCGCGGTGGAGGCAGGACAATGTGCACCTGCGCTACGTCATCGATATACCGGACGAGGAGATCGAGCAGGCCCACACGGCGCAAAAGCGCACCCTGGTCGAAGAGGTGCGGCGGCGCACGGGGGTCGAGCTGCGGGACGACATCTTCACCATCGGCTTTGCCCGGCGCGTAGCTACGTATAAACGCGGCGATCTGCTCTTCACGGAGCCGGCGAGGCTAGTCCGGATTGCCGACGAGATGGGTGGGCTGCAAATTCTCTACGGCGGTAAGGCGCATCCGGCGGACCAGCCCGGAAAGGGCATTATCCGGCGCATCTTTGAGGCAGCCGCGCGGTTGGAGTCGGACAAGCTGCGCATCCTCTATCTCGAAAACTATCAGTGGGACCTGGGGGCGTTGCTTACGGGTGGCGTGGATGTCTGGCTCAATAATCCTGAGCGCCCGCTTGAGGCCTCCGGCACCAGCGGCATGAAGGCTGCACTCAACGGGGTGCCCAGTCTAAGCGTGTTAGATGGCTGGTGGATCGAAGGCTGCATCGAGGGCGTGACCGGCTGGGCTATCGCCGATGGCGAGACGGCCTATGATGAGGCGGCGAGCCTGTATTCGAAGCTGGAGTCCTCCATACTGCCGCTCTACTATGGCAATCAACCGGCTTGGCGCAAGCTGATGCAGACGACGATTGCGATGAACGGATCGTTCTTCAACACGCAGCGCATGCTGGAGCAGTACATCGGAAACGCCTATTACCCCGAAAAAAAGATGACGTGCTCGGCTGAGGCGCTGGAGCGAGCCTTCGCGAAGTAGCTTCCTGCCCTGATCGTTCGGCAGCACTCGCGAGTGCTGCCGTCTTCTTGCGTACGGCTCGCATCTGATCGAGTGCGAGGTATCTCGAAGACATGAATGAGCAGCCTTCCAGAAACACATCCCTGCTAACCGTTGCCAGCCTGGCTGGGATGGCCATACTCCCCTTTCTCTTCTCCTCCCGCAAGAAAAGCTCGGGGGAGTGGACCGACATCTCAGCCAATCTGGAGCAGCATAAAACGCCGGTCTATGACGGCAATCCGTCGCTGCATATCGAGTGGACCAGCACGCTCGAAAAGGACGGTGTGAATCTCTCCAGGTACTCGCTGGGCAGCCACACCGGAACGCACGTGGATGCGCCGCTGCACTTCATCAAGGATGGCGCCAGCATCGATAAGGTCGATGTCGAGAAACTGATGGGCGAAGCTCTGGTGATCGATGTGGGACCCGAGGTCAAGGCGATCACGGCAGCTGTTTTGAAGCAGCACAAGTGGAAGAGGCATACGCGCATTCTCTTCAAGACTCGTAGTAGCGCGCATCACTGGCTTTCCAGTCCGACCTTTCACCGAAATTTCACCTACATTGCACCCGATGCCGCTCGACTGCTGGCCAGGGCTGGCGTGGATCTGGTGGGCGTGGATTACTTATCGATCGAGCAGTTTGGGGCCAAGCCGGAGGCGCATACTGCATTGCTGGCGAAGAAGGTTGCGGTCGTGGAGGGTTTGGATCTAAGCAAGGTCGATGCTGGCGAATATGACCTGATCGTGCTGCCGCTCAAGATAGTCGGGCATGAGGCTGCTCCGGCGCGGGCTCTGCTACGCAAGCGGTAGCAAATGGGGAGTCAATGAGACAGGCCTGAGAGCCTCCGTTCGAATTACTGGGAGGCAGGGAGGGCAGCCGATCCCTACGCTGCGTTGACCCCTACGGCGCAACTCCGGTCGGGATGACAGTTGTGTAGCGTTGACGCCCGCGGCCCAACCTCTGGTGAAATGACAGCTTTGTAGAGTAGAAGCTCTTAGTATTCGAAACGAGTTTAGTCGCCGTGCTGTGGGAGTTGCGCGAAGGTGTCCCGGCCGCCGGGGATGAAGTAGAGGCGCAGCTTGTCGAAGACGAGGTAGACGACCGGCGTGGTGAAGAGCGTGAGCATCTGCGAGACGATGAGACCGCCGACGATGGTGATACCTAGGGGGCGGCGCAGTTCGGAGCCAGTGCCGGTGCCGAGTGCCAGCGGAAGGCCGCCAAGCAGCGCGGCCATGGTGGTCATCATGATGGGGCGAAAGCGCAGCAGGCAGGCCTGGTAGATGGCCTCTTCCGGAGATTTGCCCTCCTTGCGCTCGGCTTCGAGAGCAAAGTCGATCATCATGATGGCGTTCTTCTTCACGATGCCGATCAGCAGAATGATGCCAATAAGCGCGATGACGCTCAGGTCGGTGTGCGTGATTAGTAGCGCGAGAATGGCGCCGACGCCGGCCGAGGGCAGCGTGGAGAGGATGGTGATGGGGTGCACATAGCTCTCGTACAGGATGCCAAGCACGATGTAGACGGTGCCGAGGGCGGCCACGATCAGCATGGGTTCGCTGGAGAGCGAGGATTGGAAGGCCTGCGCGGTGCCGGCAAAGGAGGCGGTGACGGTGCTGGGCATACCCATATCGCGTTCGGCAGCCGCCAAGGCCGTGACCGCCTGACCGAGCGCAACGCCAGGCGCCAGGTTGAAGGTGAGCGTGACCGACGGATACTGGCCCTGATGGTTGACCGCAAGCGAGGTGCGGCGGGTCTCAAAGTGCGAGATGGCCGAGAGGGGTACCTGCGTTCCGTTGGATGATTTGATGTAGATCTTCTTAAGCGAATCAGGATCGCGCTGGTAGATGGGATCGACCTCTAGAATGACGTGATATTGGTTCAGCGCCTCGTACATGGTGGAGACCTGGCGCTGGCCGAAGGCGTCATAAAGTACGTTGTCGACATCCTGTGCGGTGATACCCAAGCGCGAGGCGGTGTCACGGTCCACGACGAGCCTTGCCTGGAGGCCATTATCCTGCTCATCGGTAGACGCATCCCGAAGCTGGGGCATGGTACGCATACGGGCCAGCAGCTTGGGGGACCAGGTATTCAGCTCATCGATGTTGGCGTCCTGCAGTGTGTATTGATACTGCGCATCGCTGTTACGGCCGCCCACGCTGATGTCCTGGGAAGACTGCAGAAAGAGCTGGATTCCGGGAATATGAGCCAGCTTGGCGCGCAGCCGGTTGATGATCTGGTCGGAGGAGGCATCGCGCTGGTTCAGCGGCTTGAGGGAGACGAACATGCGGCCGACATTGGTAGTCGCGCCGCCGCCCTGGCCGCCAGCAAAGGCCATCACGTACTCGACACCTGGGTCACGCTGAACGATCGCGGCGAGCTGCGCCTGCTTGACCTTCATCGCGTCATAGGAGATGTCTTGGGAGGCGCGGGCTGCGCCAAAGACGCGGCCCGTATCCTGCTGAGGGAAGAAGCCCTTGGGGACCAGGATGAACAGGTACACATTGAGCGCGAGCGTGCCGATCGCGATCAGCAGCACCGGGAACTGGTGGCGCAACACCCAGCGCAGTCCTGTGTCGTAGCCGCTCAGCAGCCAGTTGAAAAAGCGGTCTCCCAGGACATAGAAGCGACTACGGTCACGGGGGTCGTGCTGCTTGAGAAATTTGGCGCACATCATCGGCGTGGTGGTGAGGGAGACGGCGAGCGAGATGGCGATGGCGATGCTGAGCGTAACGGCAAATTCGCGAAAGAGCCGGCCAACAATGCCGCCCATGAGAAGAATTGGAATAAAGACGGCGATCAGCGATGTGCTCATGGAGAGCACTGTAAAGCCGATCTCTTTGGACCCACGCATGGCGGCATCCAGAGGCGTCATGCCCTGTTCGAGGTAGCGGCTGATGTTTTCGAGGACCACGATTGCGTCATCGACGACAAAACCGGTCGCGACGGTCAGCGCCATGAGCGTTAGATTGTTCAGGCTGAAATGCAGCAGGTACATGACGCCGAAGGTGGCGACCAGCGAGAGTGGCACCGCAACGCTGGGAATGATGGTGGCCCAGGTATCGCGAAGGAACAGGAAGACGACCAGGATGACCAGCACGAGGGAGATGACGAGCGTGATCTCCACGTCACGGACTGCCGCGCGAATGGTGACGGTACGATCCAGCACCACGTTCATATGGATGAGTGGCGAGATGGAAGCAGCCAGGCTGGGGAGCGCCGCCGTAATCCGGTCGACGGTCTCGATGATGTTGGCGCCCGGCGCTTTAAAGATAATGATCAGGATCGCGGGCTTGCCGTTTGCCAGACCACTCTGGTAGAGATCCGCCGTACCGTCATAGACGCGGCCCAGGTCGCTGAGGCGCACCGCGGCCCCGGTGGTTGGGTTGTAGCCAACGATCAGCGGTGCGTACTCGCTGGCCTTGAAGAGCTGATCGTTGGTAACGATATTCGAGATCTGCTGCCCGTCTTTGAAGTATCCAGTCGCCTGGTTTACATTTACGGCGCCAAGGGTGGTGCGCAGAGACTCGAGGCCGATGCCATAGGAGCTCAGCTGCAGGGGATTGGCCTCAACCCGCACTGCCGGGCTGGAGCTGCCGCCGGCAAAGACCTGGCCGACGCCCTGCATCTGCGAAATCTTTTGATCCAGGATGGAATCGGCTGCATCGTAGATCTCCGGCCGGCTCAGCGTATCCGAGGTCAACGCGAGGATCATGATGGGCGCGTCCGCCGGATTGACCTTAAAGAAGTGCGGGTTCTGCGGCAGATTCGCGGGCAGATTAGCGCGGGCGGCGTTGATCGCGGCCTGCACGTCGCGCGCGGCACCATCGATGTTGCGGTTGAGGTCGAACTGCAGGACGATGCCGGTGCCGCCCAGTGTGCTCGACGAAGTCATCTGCGTAATACCAGCGATGCGGCCGAACTGCCGCTCAAGCGGCGTTGCTATGGCGGAGGCGACGGTTTCGGGACTGGCTCCGGGCAGCGAGGCGGAGACGTTGATGGTGGGGAACTCAACCTCGGGCAGGGAGGCGACCGGCAGCAGCTTATAACCGACAGCGCCGCCCAGCAGCAGCGCGAAGCTGAGCAGGAAGGTGGCGACGGGACGGCGGATGAAGGGGGCGGATAGGTGCATGGGATTAGTCCGCCGAGACGTGCTCTTGGATGTGGGTGGTGCGGGCTGCCGGACGACGCGTGAAACGGAGCGCCAGGCGATCAAAGTAGAGATAGACGACCGGGGTGGTGAAGAGGGTGAGCGCCTGGGAGACGATCAGGCCGCCCACGATGGTGATGCCGAGTGGTTTGCGCAGCTCCGATCCCATACCGGCGCCGAGCGCCAGCGGCAGACCGCCTAGCAGCGCGGCCATGGTGGTCATCATGATGGGACGAAAGCGCAGCAGGCAGGCCTGGTAGATGGACTCCTCGGGCGACTTGCCCTCTTTGCGTTCGGCTTCGAGAGCAAAGTCAATCATCATAATGGCGTTCTTTTTCACGATGCCGATCAGCAGGATGATGCCAATGATGCCGATGACGTTGAGGTCCATGCGGAAGAGAAAGAGCGCCAGGATGGCGCCGACGCCGGCGGAGGGCAGCGTGGAGAGAATAGTGATGGGATGGATGTAGCTCTCGTAGAGCACGCCCAGCACGATGTAGACCGTGATGAGAGCGGCGAGGATGAGGATCGGCTCGTTGGTGAGCGAAGCTTCGAAGGCCTTGGCCGTGCCCTGGAACTGGGCGTTGACGCTGACCGGCAGGCCGATCTGCGTCTCGACCTTGTTGATGGCCTGGACCGCGTCGCCGAGTGAGGCGTTGGGCGCCAAGTTGAAGGAGATGTTGGTGGCCGGGAACTGGCCCAGGTGCTGCACGGCGAGTGGCGTGTTCTGGCGAGTGATGTGAACGAAGGTGCTGAGCGGGACCTCAATGCCGGTCGAGGACTTGACGTAGATGTTGCTGAGGTCGCCTGGGTCGCGCTGGAAGTCGGGCTGCGCTTCAAGAATGACATGGTACTGATTGAGCTGCGTGAACATGGTTGAGATCTGGCGCTGGCCAAAGGCGTCGTAGAGCGTGTTGTCTATCGACTGCATGGTGACGCCCAGGCGCGAGGCAGTATCGCGGTCGATGGCCAGGTCGGTCTCGATGCCCTTCTCCTGCAGGTCGCTGGCGACATCGCGCAGTTGGGGCTGCTGGCGCAGCGCGGCCACCAGCTTGTGTGTCCAGAGCGTCAGCTCGTCGCCATTGGCGTCTTCTAGCGAGTACTGGTATTGCGTGCGGCTCACGGAGTCGGCTACCGTGAGGTCCTGTAAGGGTTGCAGGTAGAGCGCAATCCCCTCAACGCTCTGCAGCTTGGACTGGAGACGCTGAATGATCGCCGGGGCGCGGTCTGCACGGTCGGCGAGCGGCTTGAGGTTGATCTGCACCCGGCCGCTGTTGATGGTGGTATTGGTGCCGTCCACGCCGATGAAGGAGGACAGGCTCTCGACTGCCGGGTCCTGCAAGATGACGTCTGCGAGCCGCTGCTGCCGTTGCGCCATGCTGGAGAACGAAACGGTTTGCGGTGCTTCCGAGATGCCCAGCAGGATGCCCGTATCTTCCACTGGGAAAAAGCCCTTGGGGACGAGTACATAGAGAAGCAGGGTGAGCACTAGGGTGCCGATGGTGACCAGCAGCGTGGTGAAGCGGTGGCGCAAGACAAACTGGAGCGAGGTTGCATACTTCGCGATGACCCACTCGAAGAAGCGCTCGGATTCGCGATAAAAGCGATTCTGTTGGTCGACTGGCTTGTGCCGCAGGATCTTGGCGCACATCATGGGGGTAAGCGTGAGCGAGACAACGGCCGAGACCAGGATGGTTACAGCGAGCGTGATGGCGAATTCGCGGAAGAGGCGGCCCACCACATCGCCCATGAAGAGTAACGGGATAAGCACGGCGATGAGCGAGACGGTGAGCGACACAATGGTGAAGCCGATCTGCTCGGAGCCTTTAAGCGCGGCGGCCAGTGGGGTATCGCCCTCTTCGATGTAGCGAGAGATATTTTCGATCATCACGATGGCATCGTCGACCACAAAGCCGGTCGAGATGGTCAGAGCCATGAGCGTGAGATTGTTGAGGCTATAGCCCAGCAGGTACATGACGCCAAAGGTGCCCACCAGGGAGAGCGGCACCGCGACGCTGGGGATCACGGTGGCCGCCAGATTGCGGAGAAAGAGGAAGATGACCATCACCACCAGCGCGATGGTGAGCAGCAGTTCGAACTGCACGTCTTTTACCGACGAGCGTATGGTCGTAGTGCGATCCGTCAGCACGGTTACGTTGATCGAGGCGGGCAGGCTGGTCTTGAGCTGCGGCAGGAGCGCGGTGATGCGGTTGACGACGCCGATGATGTTGGCGCCGGGCTGCCGCTGTATATTCAGGATGACGGCGGGGGTGCGATCCCACCAGGCGGCCTGCATGATGTTCTCTGCGCCATCCACCACATTGGCGACATCGGACATGCGCACCGGCGCGCCGTTGCGGTAGGCAACGATGACCGGCTTGTACTCACCGCTGGTCAGCAGCTGATCGTTAGCGCCGATGGAGTAGGTCTGACGCAGGCCGTTGAGGTTGCCCTTAGCCTGGTCGACGTTGGCGCTGGCGACGGCGGTGCGGAGGTCTTCAAGGTTCAGGCCATAGGCCGCCAGCTGTGCCGGGTTCGCCTGAATGCGGACCGCCGGCTTCTGCCCGCCCGCGATGGAGACGAGGCCCACGCCGGAGACCTGCGAGATCTTCTGCGCCATGTTGGTGTCGGCCAGGTCTTCCACCTGCTGCAGCGGCATGGTGCTGGAGGTGAGCGCCAGTGTAAGAATGGGCTGATCGGCGGGGTTGACCTTGCTATAGACCGGTGGGTTGGGCAGACCGGCAGGCAGGAAAGTCTGGGCCGAGTTGATGCCGGCCTGGACCTCCTGCTCCGCCACGTCGATGTCTTCATCGAGGTTGAACTCAAGCGTGATAACTGAGCCGCCCTGGGAGCTGGTGGAGGTCATCTGATTGAGGCCGGGCATCTGGCCGAACTGCCGCTCGAGCGGGGCCGTCACCGAGGACGACATTACATCCGGACTGGCGCCGGGATAAAAAGTGACGACCTGGATGATGGGGTAGTCCACCTCCGGCAGCGCGGAGACAGGAAGCTGCCGGTAGGCAACGAAGCCCGCCAGCAGGATGGCGGCCATCAACAGAGAGGTGGCGACCGGCCGAAGGATGAATGGCCTGGATGGATTCATGGCGGGTTCACAATAGATTCACGACGGGCTTACGCCGGCCCTGCTGGTGCCTGCTGAGAAGCGCTTTGAGCGGGACGCGCTGCGCGAGCATCGACCTTGGTGCCGTCCCGCAGCTTGTCCGCGCCGTCAGTCACGATCTGCTGCCCTCGCTCCAGACCGCTGTCCAGAATAATAGTGGCGCCCTCAACCGCTCCGACCTTAACCGGCTGCATCGTGACTGTCTTATCGTTCTTAACCAACCAGACGTAGTCGCCATCCGTGCCGTGCTGCAGGCCTGCAGCGGGAATGATAAGTGCGTTCCCGCGCGTCTCCGTGATTAGGTGAACGTTGACGAACTGGTTGGGAAAGAGCAGTTCCTCATTGTTCACAAAGATTGCTTTGAGCTTGTCTGTGCCGGTGGTGGTATCGATCTGATTATCGGCGGTCAGCAGGTTACCGGACTCCAGATGATGCACGTCGGAGCGGTCATAGGCCTCGGCGCGCAGCTGCCGCTGCTGCCGCAGTTGCGTAAGCACAGGGGCGAGCTGCGCTTCCGGCAGGGTGAACTCGACTGCAATCGGCTTGAACTGGTTGATCACGATCATCTGCGTCTGGTTGGCGATGACCAGATTGCCAGGATCTACCTGCCGCAACCCGACGCGACCTGTGATGGGCGAGATGACGTGACAGTATTGGACATTCAGCGCGTCGCTCTCGATTGCAGCCTGATCGGCCTGAATGGCGCCCTGGAACTGCCCCAGGTTGGACTGGTAGGTACCCAACTGCTCTTTGGAGACGACACCCTGGTCGTAGAGTGCTTTGTAGCGGTTGTACTCCGCCTGGTTGTTTTTGAGCTGGGCCTCATCGCGCGCCAGCTGACCCTTGGCCTGGTCCAGAGTGGCCTGGTAAGGACGGGGATCGATCAGCATGAGTTCCTGGCCCTTGCGCACGTCCTGGCCTTCGCGGAAGTCCACACGCAACAGTTCACCCGTGACCCGGGGAATTACCTTCACGCTGTAATACGGGGTGACGGTACCCAAGCCAGTCAGGTAGATAGGCACCGTCCTGCGGTCGACCGCTGTCACCTGGACCGGGGTTGGGCGGTTGAGCATGGCTGCCTGCTTCTGCGCCGCCACGGCAGCCGCCTGCTTGCGCGATGTGTACACCCGCCAGACGATCGCGACGACGATGACCGCCAGCAGAAAGAGAATGAGCATGCCCACCCAGCCACGCTTCCGCGGACGCTCCGGCTCCCCGGAGGACTCAGGAACCGGCACGCGATACGCGTAGGTAGAAGTGGGAACTGGTTCCGTCGACTGCACAGGCGGCATGCGTTCGTTCCTTAGTAATGAAATTTATCGGCTGCGGCGCGTTTATCGCGCAATCGCGGAGTCTCGGTAAGACTAGGGACGGCAAAGTATTACGAATGGTTTCTTCCCGCTCCTTAAACATTATCGCAGGCAGTCCGCTGTGTTTTGCTGAATCAACAGGAGCACTCCGGACATCCTTGAAAGTACACGGGCCTGAAAGTACGCGGGAAACTCTGTCCGTTGGACATACGTCAATCCAGTACACGTTAGACGGCGGTAGGCAGCGACAGTGTCGCTCGATCCGGCTTTCTTTGGTCCGGCTTTCTCGGGGCCAAGCCACGGCAGAGGAGAATTCCCGGCCTATACACTTACGGAACCAAGGTCGTTTCGCTCGACTCTGAGATACGCCAGCAGGGATACCGCCAGCGAGGAGTCCGCTCTTAACACACTCATGCTTCGGTCCGTAAAAGGCCAAAGGCATTCAACGCATCGTCAACTCTGCATAGCCAGTTCTAGGAGTGCGGCACGGCAGATCGCCCGGCCGGCTTCGGGCCCCTAGCAAAGGGAAGAGCACAAGGGAAAGAACCAAAGAATTTATGTGGATTGTACGTCTCGCGCTGCGGCGTCCGTATACCTTCGCCGTCCTCGCTTTGCTGCTGCTTATTCTCGGGCCAGTCTCCATTCTGAGTACGCCGGTCGATATCTTTCCGAATATCGACATCCCGGTGGTCAGCATCATCTGGAACTACCAGGGTTTCTCACCAGAGAACATGGCGAGCCGCATCATCACGATTACCGAGCGGGCGCTGACCACTACCGTCGACAACATCGACCACATCGAGTCGAACTCGCTGGCTGGCGTGGCTGTGGTCAAGGTGTACTTTCAGCCCAACGTTAATGTCTCCATGGCGATCGCGCAGATTACGGCTGTCTCCCAAACGCAGCTGCGGCAGCTCCCTGCCGGCACCACGCCGCCGCTGATCATCGATTACAGTGCATCGAGCGTGCCCATTCTGCAGCTGGGCTTATCCGGCCAGGGGCTCTCCGAGCAGCAGCTGAACGATTTCGCGTTGAACTTCGTCCGCACGCAGCTGGTGACGGTGCGCGGGGCGGCGATTCCCTACCCTTACGGCGGAAAGCAGCGCCAGGTGCAGGTGGATCTGAACCTGCAGGAGCTGCAGTCCAAGGGGATGTCACCATCGGATGTGGTCAACGCGATCTCCGCGCAGAACCTGATCCTGCCCTCGGGGACGGTCAAGGTGGGCACCTACGAGTACCAGGTCGAGACCAACAGCGCGCCATCGACGATCGCGGGATTGAACGATTTGCCGATCCGTCAGGTGAATGGCGCGATGGTCTATATCCATGATGTCGCGCACGTCCGGGATGGCTTCCCGCCGCAGACCAACATCGTGCGGGTAGACGGACAGCGCGCCGCACTGCTCACCGTGCAAAAGAACGGCCATGCCTCCACGCTGGACATCATCAAGAACATCCGTCGCAAGCTGCCGGTTCTTGCCTCCACCTTGCCGCCACAGCTCAAGCTCACGCCGCTCTCAGACCAGTCTGTCTTTGTGCGCGGCGCGATCTCCGGGGTCGTGCGCGAGGCCCTGATCGCGGCCTGTCTTACCGGCTTCATGATTCTTGTCTTTCTCGGCAGCTGGCGCTCGACCCTGATCATCGCGGTCTCGATTCCACTCTCGATTCTGGTTTCGCTGATCCTGCTGAGCCTGCTGGGCGAGACGATCAACATCATGACGCTAGGAGGCCTGGCGCTGGCGGTGGGCATCCTGGTAGACGATGCCACGGTCGAGATCGAGAACATCAACCGCAACCTGGAGGAAGGCAAGGCGATCGAGCCGGCGATCCTCGATGGTGCGGCGCAGATCGCCGTTCCGGCATTTGTCTCGACACTGTCCATCTGCATCGTCTTCGTGCCGATGTTCTTCCTTGGTGGTGTTGCCAAGTACCTCTTCGTTCCGCTGGCAGAGGCGGTCGTCTTCGCCATGCTCGCCTCGTATTTCCTCTCGCGTACCGTTGTGCCCACCATGGCGAAGTACCTGCTCACGGAGCACGATCCCGAGCAGGAGGAAAAGAAAAAGCACAGCAGGAACCCGTTTACCCGCTTTCAGCAGTCGTTTGAGCATCGTTTTGAGCAGTTCCGGAACTTCTACCACGGACTGCTGCAGCTCTCGGTCGAGCACAGCGGCATCTTCCTGGTGCTCTTCACGGTTTTCAGCGTGGGCTCGTTCGCGCTGCTGTATGGATGGCTGGGGCAGGACTTCTTTCCCTCCGTCGATGCGGGTCAGTTCAAGCTGCACGTCCGGGCACGCACAGGCACGCGTATCGAGGAGACGGCGCGACTCTGCGACGAGGTGGACAGGGCGATCCGCCGCGAGATCCCGAAGAAAGAACTTGTCACCATCATCGATAACATTGGGATTCCCTACTCCGGCCTGAATCTGTCGTATGGAAACTCGGGCGTGGTGGGTTCGGCCGACGCCGACATCACCGTCTCGCTCACGGCTAAGCATCACCCGACGGGCGAGTACATTCAGGAGCTCCGCGGCAAGCTCGGCGAAGAGTTTCCCGGCGTCACCTTCTATACTCTGCCGGTCGACATGACCACGCAGATCCTGAACTTCGGCTTGCCCGCGCCGCTCGATATCCAGGTGATCGGACGGGATATGGTAGCCAATCACAACTTTGCCGAGCGTCTGCTGCAGGAGATCAAGTACGTGCCCGGCACGGCGGATTTGCGCATCCAGCAGCCCTTTAATGAGCCGCGGCTTTTCGTGGATGTGGACCGGTCGCGCGCGCAGGCGATCGGTCTGGCGCAACGGGATGTGGCCGGGTCGCTGCTGGTCGCGCTCAGCGGCTCCTTCCAGACGTCGCCGTCGTACTGGCTCAATCCAAAAAACGGTGTCAGTTACAATATCGCGACGGAGTCTCCGCAGTACAACCTTTCCTCGCTGACGGACCTTCAGAACGTTCCTTTAACCCCAGGGAGCGGCGCAGCATCGACAGCCGCAAACGACTCCACGGGGGCTGCAGGATATGGCGAAAGTGGCTCGAGCAGCAGCGGAGCAGCAGCGGCGCCGTTGAGCTACCCCATGGGTGGCAAGCCTATTCAGATCCTGGGCAACGTGGCGACCTTCACACGCGGCAGCGAGCTGGCGACGGTGACGCATTACAACATTCAGCCGGTCATCGATATCTTCGGCAACGTCGAACACACCGATCTCCGCAGCGTCTCCGACAAGATCAACCGGATTGTCGACCAGCACCGCAAGGAGCTGCCGCGCGGGTCGCAGATCGTCATCCGCGGCCAGGTGCAGACGATGAATTCTTCCTTCGTTGGATTGATCGCCGGTCTGGCCTTCTCGATCCTGCTCGTCTACCTGCTGATCGTGGTTAACTTCCAGTCCTGGCTCGATCCGTTCATCATCGTGGCCGCGCTGCCCGCCGCGCTCGCCGGCATTGTGTGGATGCTCTTCGTCACCGGAACACACATCAGCGTTCCGGCGCTGACCGGCTCCATCATGTGCATGGGCGTCGCCACCGCGAACTCCATCCTGGTCGTCTCCTTTGCCAAGGAGCAGCTGGAGATGAACAATGGAGATGCGCGCGCCGCGGCGCTGGAGGCGGGTTTCACTCGCTTCCGGCCAGTGTTGATGACGGCCCTGGCGATGATCATCGGCATGGTGCCGATGGCCCTCGGGCTGGGCGATGGTGGCGAGCAGAATGCGCCGCTGGGCCGCGCAGTCATCGGCGGGCTGCTCTTTGCCACCGTGGCAACTCTCTTCTTCGTGCCGACATTTTTCAGCACCGTGCATGGCGCGCTGGAGCGGCGCCGCCGGGCAAAGGAATCTGCGCGCGGTGCACACACCCCCACTGACTCGGAGTTCACAGCATGAGTGAGTCGCATAACGACAACCGCGAAGAGCGTACACGCGATGATGCCGGGCGCGAAAATGCCCGGCCGGACGACGCTCGCGGTCGGGCCAACGAGCCTGCGCCTTCGTCGGAACACGCAACCGCAAAGAAGCACATCTCCGGACGCGGAGCCATCCTGGTCTTGGTGATCCTGCTGGTTGCAGGAGTGGCGATTGCGCTCTTCGGCATTGTGACCCGCGTGCATGCGCGCAAAGCACTGGTCGCGCAAACCAACGCACTGGCCGCGCCCGATGTGCTTATCATTCAGGCCAAGCAGGGAGAGCCGAATTCCGAGATCGTGCTGCCCGGCAACATGTTCGCCTATGAGGATTCACCGGTCTACGCGCGCACCAACGGCTACCTGGAGCACTGGTACTACGACATCGGCGCGCACGTGAAGAAGGGGCAGCTGCTCGCGACCATCAGTACGCCAGAGGTGGATCAGCAATTGCTGCAGGCGCGGGCCGATCTGGCGACAGCGCAGACCAACGCAGGCTTCGCGAAGACGACGGCGGAAAGATATCAGACACTGTTACAAGGGGACGCCGTGTCCAAGCAGGAGACGGAAAACTTCACCACGCAAGCTGCTTCGTCGAACTCGACGGTGAAATCTTCGCTCGCCAATGTGCAGCGGCTGGAAGAGCTGCAGTCGTTCGAGCGCATCTATGCCCCATTCAATGGGGTGGTAACGGCTCGCGGCATCGACACGGGACAGCTGATCGACTCCGGCGCAAATCGCGAGCTCTTCCATATCGCGTCGACGGACACACTGCGCGTGTACGTCAATGTGCCGCAGATCTACTCCCGGAGTGCGGTGCACGGCACCAAGGCCAACCTGACCCTTGCCGAATTTCCTGGGCGCACCTTTCAGGGCACGCTGGTGCGCACGGCGAGGTCGATCGACCAGGCCTCGCGCACGCTGTTGGTTGAGATCGACTTGGACAACCGCGCGGGAGTGCTGATGCCGGGCGCCTACACAGAAGTGCACATGAAGGTGGGCCAGGCAGTTCCGACCATGGTCATTCCCGTCTCGGCCCTGATCTTCCGTGCCGAGGGGCTGCGCGTGGCCACCGTGGTGCATGGACCGCATGGCGATACAGCCAAGCTGGCGCCCATTGCCATCGGCCACGATGACGGCGAAACCGTGCAGGTGATCAGTGGACTGGACGCGCAAGCGCGCGTGGTTCAGAATCCGCCGGACTCGATCCTCGACGGAGAGCCCGTCCACGTAGTGCAGCCAAGCGGGAGCGGAGCGCCGAAGACAAACGGCGGCGGTGAAGAAGGTGGCGAGGGTGATCAAGGCGCCAGCAAGGAGCAGTCCTGAGCATGCGTGGTCCTGAGCATCAGAACTTGGGTGCAATGGAGCCGAAGATCGCAACGCGTGCCGCCGTACTTCGCTGGCTCGGGCGCTGGTTAGGTACAGCGTCGGCCGGAGCTGCGCTGTGTGTCGGTCTTGCGGGCTGCAAGGTAGGGCCAAACTACACTAAGCCGCCCTCTACGGCCATGGCGCCGTCCTACAAGGAAGACGCTCTGCGCACGCCGCCGCCCAACCCGCCGGATGGCGGATGGAAGCAGGCGCAGCCGGGCGATGACGACGCGATCCGCGGGGCGTGGTGGGAGATCTATGGCGACCCCGAGCTGAACACGCTGGAAGGGCAGGTTTCGGTCTCCAACCAGAATCTAAAGCAGGCGCTGGCGCAGTACACGCAAGCCGCCGCAGCTGTGCGGCAATACCGGGCAGGCCTCTTCCCGACGCTGAACCTTGGTTCAAGTGCGGCCCGTACGCGCCTGTCGCAAAATCGCCCGCTCCGCTTCAGTGCTTCACAGGGGCAGACCTACAACGATTTGATCGCCAGCGGGCAGGCGAGCTGGGAGCCGGACCTATGGGGGTCGGTACGCCGGACGGTGGCCGAGGCGCGGGACAACGCGCAGGCCTCCGCCGCGCAGCTGGCCAATACGGACCTGAGCCTGCGGTCGGAGCTGGCACTCGACTACTTCGAGATGCGCGGGCTGGACACGCAAAAGCAGCTGCTTGACTCCACGGTTGCCCAATATCAGCGCTACCTCGACCTGACGCAGATGCGCTTCAAGGGTGGCGTGGCGACAGAATCCGATGTCGCGCTGGCGCAGACGCAGCTGGACCAGACCCGCACACAGGCAATCGACGTAACCGTGGCGCGGTCGCAATATGAGCACGCCATCGCGACCCTCACGGGCCAGCCCGCATCAACGTTCTCGCTACCCCCGGCGCCGCTTATACTCGCGCTGCCGCAGGTGCCGGTGGGAATTCCGTCGGAGCTGTTGGAGCGCAGGCCGGATGTGGCCTCGGCAGAGCGTCGCGCCGCGGCTGCTAACGAACAGATCGGAATCGCGATCGCGGCCTACTACCCGAACATCACGCTCTTCGGGACGGGGGGGTTTGAGAGCCTGCGGCCCGGAATATGGTTCCAGGGGCCAAGCGCCATCTGGTCGCTGGGCGGCTCTGCCTCTGAGATTCTGATCGACGCGGGCCGGCGCCATGCCATCACCGATGAAGCGCGGGCCGGGTATGAGGCGAATGTCGCCGGTTACCGGCAGACCGTTCTGCAGGCATTTCAGGATGTGGAAGACAACCTGGCCGCGCTGCGCATCCTGAACGAGGAAAACGGTACCGAGCAGCTGGCCGTGCGCGATGCGGCACGCTCGCTCTCCATCTCCACCAACCGCTACAAAGGCGGCCTGACGACGTACCTGGAAGTGATCACGGCACAAGCTACAGAGCTGGCGAACCAGCGCACGGCTGCCGACATTACCACGCGGCAGTTCTCCGCCAGCGTGCAGCTGGTCAAGGCACTGGGCGGCGGCTGGAATACGTCGAAGCTGCCCCACCCGTAACCCGTAGAGAAGGGCGTAAACCTATGGATTTGCGCCCTGCGAACTTGCGATCTTCGTGGGCAGTGGGTCGGTGACAAAGATCTGATCTACTTGGCCAGCAGCCACCCGATAGAGGGCAAACCTGCGCTCGCCGGCGTTGCGCAGCTCGAAGAGCAGATCACCCCGGCGGTCGCCGCGCGCGTCAACCGCGTCCACCAGGTGCATGCGCGGTGCTTCATCCAGGTGCGCGCCGTCTGTCACAGAGGTAAACAGCACGCGCAGGGCGCCGTAGATATCCGGCTGCGCGATGACCGTGACGTAGCGGGAGGTGGTCGCATCGCCCTCGGTCCTGGCTGTGAACACCAGTGTGGCGCCGCCGCCGTAGGTGAGCGCAAAGCTCCGGAAGACGACGTCTTTCAGCACCGGTGGTGGAACCGTGGCTCCCTGACGGCGGTTGCGTGCAGAATGCGCGGCGGCCGCTGCTTCTGGATCGACGGGCTGGCGCATGCTGTCCGGCTGCATTCTCTGATTAAAGCTGCCCCCAGCTGCCTTCACCAGCGCCTGGCGCGCCACGAACTCCACCTGGCGCTGAAACTGAGCGGCTTCCGCCGGGTCGGCCGAAGTGTAAACGAATGACTGCGGCTCGCGATCCGTCGCATCGGAGACGGCAATCATCTGCTGCAGATCGGCCGGGGTCGAGTCAAGACGCTTTGGTTCCGCGAGTTCCGCGGCGGGTTTGCCACGGGTCAGGTGCGGGCGGTCCGGGTCGGGTGCGTCCGTCGCCGTCTCGCTCGCGCCGTCTCCTTTTGCTTTCACGGCGCTAGTGTTTTTTGCATCGGCTGGAGGACGCCGCCGCAGGGTCGGCCGCTCCGGATCGGGCGGTTCCTGATTGGGAGCCTCCGGTTTCGGCGGGGGCGGGCTGCTCTTGCTGCCGGAATTTGGTGTGCTGCCCGGCTTTGCGTCTCCTGCTGGCGGCGGAGTCGATCCGGCGTTCGCAGTGTTGTCGCCGTGCTGTTTGAAGTGGGGCGTCTCGTCGCCGTGCTCCTTCACCACCTGCGGCAGAATCTGCGCGGGCTTCAGCTTCTTGGGCGCCGGTGGGATGATGGGCTTCCAGGTACCAAAGCCAAACCAGTCACTGCCGAGCTGCCCGGCGGTCGCGACGTCAAACCATCCTTCCGGGGTTCCGGAGCGCTCCAGTTCGTACTCGGTGCCGCTGTCGAGCGCGAGCGGCTCCGGTCGCGCCAGGTAGATGCCGCCCTCGTTGAGGTGCTCACCATCGAAAACAGTGACGGGCACCAGCCGGCTTGCGTTCGGCTTGCCGGCTTCGCCAGTCCACTCCAGCACAGCAACGGAGCGCGGGTTTGCGGCGGCTTTAGTTTTTGTCTCGATGTGCCCAGGGTACTGCGCGAACGCGGGATAGTGCGCGAACGCCGCCGTGGCCGACCAGAAACCGGCGGCTGCCAGCGCGAAAGCCCGGTTCTTTCTGGAGTGTGGGCTGGGATGTGCGTCCCTGCGATTCACTGCCATAATTGAGTTTGACTCTGTCCCTGCTCTTAACGTCATCGTATCTGGACAGACCGGCTTCGCGGCCGCCACCGTAATTTTGGAGGAGTGTTCTATGCAAGTTCACTATCCTGTGCCTGAGTTTGCGCTTGAGAACGAGCAGGGAGACGTTGTGCGTCTGAGCGATTACCGGGGCCGTCCCGTCGTTCTGTTCTTCTATCCTCGCGCGGATACGCCCGGCTGCACTGTGGAAGCGTGCGGCTTTCGCGATATCTTTCGCAAGCTGCAGGATGGCGGGGTGGTCGTGCTTGGCATCTCTCGCGACACGCCCAAGGCGCAAAAGAAGTTCAAAGAAAAGTACGACCTGCCGTATTCGCTGCTTGCCGATGTAGACGAAAAAGTCTGCACCCTGTTTAGCGTGCTGAAGGAAAAGAATATGTACGGCAAGAAAGTGAAGGGCATCGAGCGCACCACATTCCTGATCGCGCCCGATGGAACAATCGCGAAGATCTTTTCCAAGGTCGATCCAGAAGGACATGCCGAAGAGGTATTGGCGGCGGCGAAGGAGCTGGTCTAGCGCCGCTGCGCTGGCGGTGGAGCGGCTAGCAAGCGAAGCGGAAATTTGCATCGGAGCCGCCCGTACGAAAGCAGGCGGCGGAGGACTCTGCTCTTTTATTCGCAACCTCAAGCGCGAGCTGAAAGCTTTGCTAACCGCTCTTTAGCTGACCGCTTTTGCCGACCGCTCTTCCACCCCCTATTGCACCGTGAATGTCAGCGTGTCCTCAGCGGGTAGGGTCGCCTGCTTCTTGCCACTGGATGCCGCCGCCATTGTTCCGGCGCCGGCTCCCACGGCGCCCCCAACTGCGGCCCCGACTACGCCGCCGGTGAGGCCGCCGATCAGCGCGCCGGCCGCGCCGCCACCGCCGATCTTTGTCACATTGCTCTTGATATGCCCACTGGCGTCACGGGTCAACACATCGGTGGCCACTGCCTGGTCCTCGACCCGGATGAGCCGCAGCGAGAGGCTGCCCGCATCTTTGAGCCGCCCCGCGCGTTTGACCGCGACCACCAGGCCATCGACGCCGGTGCCGGACTTAACACCAATGTGGTCTCCAACCGGAATGTCGTTGACCAGCACGCCATCCCAGCTTTGGCCGAGAATGGCGCTGGAGGAGTCGAGAGCCCGGTTCAGCCGGACCATGAGCTTGGTTCCCGGGGGCAGGTTGAGGACCTCGGCCTTTGCCGCCGTCGACTCGGGTGGCGTTGCGGGCCGCTGCTGCAAGGTCTGCGAGCGGCCAGAAACCAATGCACCGAGAACGGCGGTCATGAGCAAGGCCAGGGCAGGAAACTTCATTCGGATACGCTCCCTAGAATTATTCCAACACAGCCCGGAGACAACGGCGCGGGAAAGATGACTTGCCGCGGTGACTTCCGTGCCGAAAGTTAGTCTCCTTGTCCGGCCCGAAGGTAAGCGAAACTCGAGGCATACCCGGACCGGGCATTCGATATGCTTGCCTGTGTGCATGAACTGAGCTGCCGGGTAAGGGCGTGCGGGTGATCACCGAAGCAAAGTTCGGTCGCTTGCTGTCTCCTGCCTACTTTCTGCCCTCGCCGGATCTCGTGGCAAAACTGCTGCTGGGAAAGCTGCTGTTGCGGCGGACAGGTGCTGAGACACTCGCCGGGCGCATCCTCGTGGGGCGCATTGTGGAGACCGAAGCGTACTTCGGCGAGAACGATCCGGCAGCCCACGCCTTTGCTGGCAAGACGCAGCGCACTTCCGTGCTCTTCGGGCCGCCGGGCCGCGCCTACGTCTACTTCATCTATGGCATGCACTCGTGCCTGAATGTCTCCTGCGAGCCCGATGGCACGGCCGGCTGCGTGCTGATCCGGGCACTCGAACCGGTGTCCGGTCTCCCGGCGATGCGGAAGAATCGGGGCTTGGGAGAAGACGCCGCGCTGCGGCTGATCGCCTCTGGGCCGGGGCGGCTCTGCCAGGCCCTCGGCATTACGCGGACGCTGCACAATGGCGCCGACCTGACCTCGCCGGCATCGGAGCTCCAGCTGCGGGATGACGGCTACCTGCCGGAAGAGATCGTCACCACCCCACGAATTGGCATCACCAAAGCCGCCGAGCGCCCACTGCGGTTTCTCGTTGCGGAGAATGCGTGTGTGTCGGTGAAGCCGAAAGTTCGGCTTAGCCCAGCGTGATCAGAGCACGACATTGTCGATCAGGCGGGTGCTGCCGACCCAAGCGGTAATCGCGACCAGGGTTCCGAGGAAGGCTTCCTCCACCGGCAGCAGCGTCTCGGGATCGACGACCGCGAGGTAGTCCAGGCGGACCGCCGGCTCTTCCCGCAAGGTCGCTGCTGCTGCTGCCACTAGATCTTCAGTGCGATGCTCACCGGCGCGAAAGCGCGTGGCGACGGCATCGAGCGCGCGGGAAAGTGCCAAGGCCTGCTGGCGCTCCGTGGGTGAAAGATAGCGGTTTCGCGAGCTCAGGGCCAGCCCGTCGGCTTCGCGCACCGTGGGGCAGACGATGAGCTCCACGCTGAAGTCGAGGTCGTGCACCATCTTGCGCAGAACCGCCACCTGCGCGGCATCCTTCTGGCCAAAGAAAGCGCGATCGGGCGCAAGAATGTGAAAGAGCTTGGCCACAACTGTGGCCACTCCGCGAAAGTGGCCGGGGCGCGAGGCGCCATCAAGCCGGTCGCTGACTCCCTCTACATCCACAAAGGTGCTAGCGCCGGGCCGGTACATCTCGGACGGGGACGGCGCGAAGACGAGGTCCACGCCCGCTTCCTGAAGCAGCGCGCAATCGGCCTCAAAGCTGCGCGGATACTTCGCGAAATCCTCGTTTGGACCGAACTGGGTTGGGTTGACGAAGACGGAGACCGCTACGATGTCACAGCTCGCCTTTGCCGCGCGCAGCAGCGAGAGATGTCCTGCGTGCAGCGCGCCCATCGTTGGAACCAGACCCAGCGTCCCGCTACGGCTCCGCAAGGAGCGCAGCGCGGTCCGTGTATCCCGAACGTTGGAGGTGGTCTGCACTATTCGTTGGCGATGGGATGCAGCTCAGGCTCGGCGGCGGGTGCTGTTGGTTTCGGCAGCGAGCGCGGCTTGCGTCTCCTTGGGCAGATGGTAGCTCTCGGCATCGGAGGGATAGCTGCGCGTCTCCACATCCTGCCGGTACGCCGAGATGGCCGAACGGAAGAGCTCGGCGGCGTCGCCATAGCGGCGGACGAACTTGGCCGGCGGCGCGAAGGTCAGGTTCATCAGGTCGTGCAGCACCATGATCTGGCCGTCGCAGCCCGGGCCGGCGCCGATGCCGATGGTTGGAATCGCCAGCTCCGCCGTGATCTCCTCGGCAACCTCGCGAGGGATGCCCTCCAGGACCAGCGCACATGCGCCCGCGCTCTCCAACTGTAGGGCGGATTTGCGCAGGCGGGTGACAGCGGATCGCGTCTTGCCCTGCACCTTATAGCCGCTCATGCGATGGACCGACTGCGGCGTGAGCCCCAGGTGTCCAACAACCGGCACCTCCGCCTCCACCAGCCGCTCCACCAGCTCCGGGCGCGGGCCTTCAACCTTAACCGCTTCGGCGCCGGCCTCCTTCAGAAAGCGAGTGGCATTGAGAACTCCATCCGAGATGGAAACCTGATAGGAACCGAAGGGCATGTCGGCAACCAGTAGCGCCCGCTTTACGGCGCGGCGAACGGCACGTGTGTGGTGCAGCATCTCGTCGACGGTCACCGCAAGCGTGCTCTCCAGCCCCATGACGACCATGGCGAGTGAGTCACCCACCAGCACCATGTCTATTCCGGCCTCATCGACCAGACGCGCAAAAGCGTAGTCGTACGCGGTGAGCGCGGTAATGGGCTCCGATTGCTTTTTCTTGGTAAGTAAGGTCTCGATCGTGATCTTAGACATCGTCACCTTAGAAAGGGATGACGAGGCATCAGCGCCAGGCAACTGCGTGAGGCTCATGAGTGTCTCCAGTGCGACTCTCCGTCCGGAGATGCCGCCCGTTACAAGGGTCAGTATACGCCGGGACTGCAGCTCCAACCCATTCCAGCAACTTATGCTCGTTGCTGCTTTTTACCTCCAGAGAAGAGACGGCGAAGACGCGGGGATCGACAGCAAACCCGGAAATCTCCCCATGACACTTTCGTTGCGTAGCCTGCATCGCCCATGCGCTTGCTACACTTGCGCCAATGCTATTTCCCGTCTTCCTTGCCGGAGCTACTGCCTCGCTTGCCGTGGGTGGATACCACTACGCTGCGTTATGGCCCGCTTCAAGCTTCTTCGGGAGGACTCTGATCGCGGGCGACGATCCCTCCGAGGTGGCGCTCACCTATGACGACGGGCCGAACGAGCCCTATAGCTCGCAGCTGCTGGAGGTCCTGGCGCGGCATCAGGTTCGGGCAACGTTTTTTATGATCGGGCGCTATGTGAAGGAGCGTCCGGAGGTCGCGCGCGCTATTCACAAGGCAGGACACCTGATCGGCAGCCACACGATGACGCACCCGCGCCTTATCTATTGTTCGGACAAGCGCGTCCGGGAGGAGCTGAGACAGGGCACCGCTGCCATTGAAGACATCCTCGGAGCGCCGGTGCGCTTCTTCCGCCCCCCGTTTGGAGGACGCCGCCCCGAAATTCTGGCCCAGCTGCAGGAGATGGGGCAGACCCCAGTGCTATGGAACATCAACGGTCACGACTGGGACGCTCGCTCCGCGGCCGAGATAGAACAGCGGCTGGAGCGCGGCATGGTGCAAAACCAACGCCGCCACTGCAGCAGCAACATCCTGCTGCATGACGGTGGTCACCGGCAGATGGGCACGGACCGGCGCCGGACCGTGACCGCTACCGCCAATCTGCTGGCCGTGGCGCCGCGCGGAGGATTGCGCTTTGTGACCGTCGACAGCTGGGCCAGTGCTCCGGCGCCAGCTCAGGAGCACGCTGGAACCGCAGTTGAACGGGACGTCCCGCTCGGCATAGAACAGAGCTAGGCACCGGGAGTATCTTTTCCGAAGAGGCCTCTCTTCCATGCCTGACCCGTCCCGCCGGTCTTTCCTGAAAGCAGCATCCCTGACGGCTGCCGCGTGTACCACGCGCGGTCTCTTCCGGAGTCCAGCTGCCTTTGCGCAGGGAGTTACCCGGCCGCCGAAGCTCGGCTTCTTCGCCTACGGAGACGTGACCCTGGCCAGCGGTCTGGCACAAGGTCAGCTGGACGAAACCCACTCCGTACTGATGGGCATGAACCTTGACGACCTCCTGCGTCCCTTCCGCGTGCGCGAGGGCATGCCTGCGCCAGGCGAGGAGATGGGCGGCTGGTATGACACCTTCGCGTTTGCGCCGGGGCACGCTTACGGGCAGTGGCTGTCGGCGCTCTCTCGCTCCTACGCCATCACGGGCGATCCGGCGATCAAGAGCAGGGTACATGCCATGGTTGCCGGGTACGCCAGCACCATCGATCCCCGGGGCCGCTTCTGGATGGACAACCGCTTCCCGGCTTACACCTATGACAAGCTGGTCCTCGGGTTAATCGATGCGCAGGCCTTTGCCGCCGATACGATGGCAACCGACACGCTGACGCGCCTCTCCGACGCAGTGCAGCCGTATCTTCCCGAAAAGGCGTTGACACGCCCGGAGATGGAAGCGCGTCCGCACCAAGATCTGAGCTACTGCTGGGATGAGAGCTATACGCTACCGGAGAATCAGTTCCTGGCGTGGCAGCGCACCGGCGACGCGCGCTACCGGGCAGCTGGAATTAAGTATCTCCTCAACCAGGACTACTTCACGCCGCTGGCGAATGGCGAAAATGTGCTGCCGGAGAAGCACGCCTACAGCCACGTCAACGCGCTGAGCTCCGCCGCACAGGCCTACCTGGTGCTGGGCGATGAGCAGTACCTGCGGGCCGCGGAAAATGGCTTCCGCTTTGTGCTTGAACAGAGCTTTGCGACGGGTGGTTGGGGGCCTGCCGAGCGCTTTCGCGAGCCGGGCAGCGGCGATCTAGGAAAGTCGCTGAGCGATGAACACGCCAGCTTTGAAACGCCATGCGGCTCCTACGCACACTTCAAGATCGCACGCTATCTGATGGCCATTACCGGCGACGCACACTACGGCGACAGCATGGAGCGCGTGATGTACAACACCGTGCTGGGCGCCAAGTCACTCGAACCGGATGGGCACGCCTTCTACTACTCTGACTACAGCTTCAAGGGCGAAAAGATCTATCACCCCGACCGTTGGCCATGCTGCTCGGGAACTTTGCCGCAGATTGCGGCTGACTACCGCATCAGCACGTATCTACGCGACCGCGATGGAATCTTCGTCAACCTGTACTTGCCCTCGACAGTGCGATGGCAGGCAGGTGGCGCGCAGTTGCAGCTACAGCAATCCGGCAACTACCCGTATGAAAGTGCAGTGCGTTTTGATGTGACAGCATCCCGTCCGGTGGAATGCGCACTTCGCTTTCGCATCCCGGAGTGGGCGCACGACGCCACGTTACAGGTCAATGGCCGCAGCGTTAGCGCGGTGACTCCCGGAAGTTTTGCCGAAGTACGGCGCACCTGGAAGAGCGGCGACCGCGTGGAGCTCACCCTGCCGCTCGAGTTGCGCCTGCAGCCGATCGATGCGCAGCATCCGAATATAGTCGCGCTTACGCGGGGTCCTATTGTGCTCTTTGCGGTTACAGATACACTGCCGCGGGTTACGCAAAGGCAGCTGCTTGCGGCGGAACGACTTCCTGGAATCGACTATGCCTGGCAGGTAAACACGGAGGCCGCGCCAGTGCGCATGCTGCCATTCCCATCGGTACGCGAGCAGCGGTACACGACCTATCTTGAGACCTAAAGCATCTGGGCTAATTTGACCTTGGCAAACCCTTGCGAATGCGGAAACAACTTCTGCTCTCGCGGCTCACTCATACCTGCCCATGGCGACAAAGAAGAGCGACAGCAAGGCATATAACAAAACATCCAGATGCTGGCCAGGATTCGAGCCAGTGCCCGGCAAGAGCGAACACGAAGAGGGCAGCTGCCGCAAAAAGCCGGCAAGCCGCAATGGTGGTGCAGAGGTCGATCGCGAGACCGCGCGCAAGAAGCAGATCGCACAGGGAGGAAAGCGCGCCGAGCAGGCGAAATCTAAATCCCCTTCGGCAACGGAGCGCAAGAGGGCCCGCGAGGCGTCGCCTGCAAAGAAAGCCTCGTCTTCACATGCTAAGTCGGCTCGCACGCGATCCGCACCCTTAACCACGAAGAAGTCGACAACCACGCATTAATGAGTCTGTCTCCGATGAAAAGCAATTAGACGAGATATTAAAGTCCATGCATACGGAGTCAGATTGCAATTTTACAGGTGTCGGTATATGTTTCGCCCATTGCCGAAACGAACGGTGAGTTACCGTCCAGATAGCCATGAGAGTGCGTCCGTCGTTTGAAGCGGGTGTGATTAGGTGCCGTTAAAATAAAATTCAAATAAATGCCTTTAGTTATCTTTTGCCCTGAGTGCGTTCTATGTACGATTGCAGGGCACAGTGGAGGCCGAACCTTTGAGCGCTTCAGATCTCTCCATTCCCCAGTTTCAGACGGTTGAGTACGTCAGTCCTCACGCTGCCATGGCTTGCAGGTTCTGTGACGGAGCGCTGCAGGGCTTAGCTTTCCAGGTAAATGGCGCGGCTGCCTGCCCGCCCTGTGCGCACCGCCAACGCCAGCCATCGAGGCGCGCAGGATGGCGGCAAATTGGGTCTCCAGCAGTTCGGGCCGGCGCAGCAACAGCCGAATTCCACGCAGGCCCAGGGCCGGGTTGGCATCGGCGATCTCCGGGACGATGCCGGCCAGTGTCAGCGCCTCGATCTCCTTCTCGCCGCCCCAGTCCAGCACGCGGATGGTGACCGGGTCGCCATGCATCGCCTCGACGATGCTGCGGTAGCTTTCAGTCTGGGTCGATTCGTCCGGAATGGTCTCGCGGTTCATGAACAGGAACTCGGTGCGCAGCAGACCAATACCGACCGCGCCGGATTGGACGATCAGCGGCAGCTCGATCGGCAGCTCCAGGTTGGCCTGCAGTTCCACCGCCACGTGGTCCTGCGTCACCGCCGGCAGCCGACGCAGCCGGGCGTAGCGCTGGCGTTCGCGGGCAAAGGCGGTGACAGCCTTCCTGGCGACTGCCAGGGCCGCCGGCTGAGGATTCAGGGTGACCGCGCCGGTGATCCCGTCCACCACGGCGACGTCGCCCGGCTGCATGGCATGGGCCAGACCCGCAGCGCCCAGCACCGCGGGCACACCGAGCGCCCGCAGCATCACCGCGGTGTGGCCGTCGGCACCGCCTTCTTCGGTGACCACCCCGGCCAGTCGCGATGGGTCCAGCAGCGCGGCATCGGCCGGGCGCAGCGCCTCGGCAACCAGGATCGCGCCCGCCGGCAGCCCGGCAAAGCTACGGAATGGGGACTGGGTCAGGTTGCGCACCAACCGCCGAGCGATCTCGCCGATCTCGTCAGCCCGCCGCCGCAGCCCCGCGAGGTCCTCTGCCGACATGGCAGGTTCGGCCTGCCCCATGATGGCGCCGGCGATCGCCTCGGCCTCGGTCATCACCGCGTTTTCCGCCGACAGCAGGGTATCCTCAATGCGCGAACGCACCCCACGCACCAGGCGTGAGGGTCCCAGCATGCGGATATAAGCGTCGATCAGCGGCGCGATCTCGGACTGACTTTCCTCCGGCAGCAGCACCAGCCTGGCGCGCAGCTTGGCGAGCTGCTTGCGGGACTGGATGATGGCGGTGTCCAGGCGCGCGGTTTCCGCGCCGATGTCAGAGGCCTGGATCTTATGGCGAGTGACGACCGCCTCAGGTTCGGTGGTGCCGAAGACCGGGCCGATCGCCACCCCCGCGGATACGGCGATGCCACGAAACCGGCGTTCAGGACGTGCCGCCGGGGCAGCGAGGGCGGGTCGGGCCAATCGCTCGTGCTGTGGCGGTGGTGGGTCAATCCTGTTCATGGAAGCCTGCCTCGACCAGGGCTACCAGGGCGTCCAACGCCTCTTTGGCATCCCAGCCTTCGGCACGCAACTCAATAACCGCGCCGCGGGCGGCACCGAGCATCATCAGGCCCATGATGGAGCGGGCGGGAATCACCTGGCCGTCCTTCACCACGTCGACCGAGGCGCCGAACTGCTCCGCCAAGGTTACGAACCGGGCAGCGGCCCGCGCATGCAAGCCGCGCTTGTTGCAGATGACGACATTGCGTGAAAGGACCGGCTCACCTGACGGTGGCGAGTCGGTCATCCACAGGTCCCGCCGGATCCGTTCACCTTGCAGCCGTGCAGGACATGCGACGCGGCAGCGATGTATTTTCGTCCGGCGTCCTCAGCGCAATTCACCGCGTCAGCCAGCGGCTGCTTCGAGCGGACCTTGGCCAGCTTGACCAGCATCGGCAGGTTGACGCCAGCGATGACCTCGACCCCTTTGCGCGCCATCATCGAGATGGCGAGGTTGCATGGTGTGCCGCCGAACATGTCGGTCAGCAGTACGACGCCGTCACCGGTATCGCACCGTCCAATGCACGCCTCGATCTCAGCCCGCCGGTTATCCATGTCGTCATCCGGTCCGATACAGACCGTGTCGACGTTTCGCTGTGACCCGACCACATGCTCCATAGCAGAGCGCAACTCAAGCGCGAGTCTGCCGTGGGTCACCAAAACCATGCCGATCATAATCGAACCGACATATCCTGGCACGCGAGTAGGCAAACAACTTCACAACCTATCGATGTTACCATCGTAATGTATCAGGCCTCCTATGCCTGAACCGACAACGCCTGCGCGACTCTGTCTATGTCTGAATCCGCTCGGCGCGCAACCGGGCGATTCGTCAGTCCGGCGTCGTCGCCGGACAGCCGCGCAAGTTCCCGATGGGTGGTAAATACCCGCCAGGATGGTCCACTACTTGTGCGGACCTGGGTCCCCCAACTGCATGAAACGAGATGCTTTGCAATTTTTTCAACGAGATGAACCGACCGATGCCGCCCACCCGTGCAGCCTATCGTAATTGTAGCGTATTTTTTGCCTTCTTGAACAAATCTAGGCAAGACAAGTTCTATTAAATCGACAATCCGTGAAAAAAACGCGGCGAAGTCGGGGTCGGCCTCAACATAAGCACCGACATCGGCTTCCAGCCCGGTCTTGATCCGTAATGTGGGATCGTAGTGCGGGTTCCGCAGGAAGCGGGCATCGAATACCAGGTCTGCTTCGCGTGGCAGGCCCATCGGGTAGGCGAAGGACATCAGGCACACCGCCATCGGCGCGTTCTCGGCGTCGGCGCCGAAGTGCCGCTCGATCAACCGGCGCAGGCCGGCGATCGGCAGACCGGAGGTGTCCACCACCAGATCGGCCGCCTCGCGCAGTGGTTCGGTCAGCGCGATCTCGGCGGTGATGCCCTCGCTGACGACACTTTGCGACGCCAGCGGATGCCGCCGGCGGGTTTCGGTGTAGCGGCGTAGCAAGGTGTTCTGGTCGGCCCAGGCGTAGACCAACTGGATGCGTCGTTCCGGGTTGCCGCGCAGCCGTCCCAGCGTCTCAAGCACAGCTATGGCGTCGAAGCCGCGGGTGCGGGCGTCGATGCCGACCGCGAGCTTGCGGTCGCCGCGGGAAACCATGTCCTCCAGCATCGTCAGCGGCGGGTTGTCGACCGCCTCATAGCCGAGGTCTTCCAAGGTGTGCAGAATCGACGCCTTGCCGCCGCCCGACAGGCCGGTGACGATGACGAGTTGCATGGTGGTCATGCCGCGAACGCTCCCGCTACCTGGGCGACATGGCCCAGCGCGCAGTCTAGCGCCAGGGCCGCCTTGTCGGCAGCGCTGACTGCGGCGGCGTCCAGCCGGACCACCGGCAGATGCAGATCCGCATGCAGACGGGGGGTCGGCAGACGCTCGGGCGGGGTTGCCAGTTCCACCACCAGCGCCACCCGCGCCTGGGCGCACCAGTTCAGGCGCATGATCCCAAGGCCACGGACCTCAAGCAGTCCGGCCAGTGCCGGTGGGCAGGATGCCAGGCCGCCGGCGATATCGACCTGGTCGTCAGCGACAAGTTCGAAGCCGCGGGACATCAGCCTGAGCGCCAGATCGGACTTGCCGGAGCCGGGCGGTCCAACAATCAGGATGCCATCGCCGTTCCGCGAGACGCAGCTTCCGTGCAGACGCCGCTGGCTGTGCATAGGCTGATAGTCTGATGACATGGTGCACCAAAAGGAAGCGTATTGTCGGCCAATTGCATACATGCCAACCTCCGGCAAATGCGAATTGATCGAAAGATCGTGTCCGAGGCAGCGGACCGCATCCTTGGGTATGTTCGGCATACGCCTGTCATACGCGGCGAAATCGGCGGCCTGCCTGTGACGCTGAAGCTGGAGTTGCTGCAGCATACCGGCAGTTTCAAGCCCCGCGGCGTTTTCAACCGGCTGCTGGCGGCCTTGCAGGACCGGCCAGTGTCACCAGCCGACACTGCGGATCGGACGCCGTCGCTGCCGTCCGGCGTGCTGGAGGTGTCCGAGTCGCTCAAGGCCTCCGGGGTGATCGCGGCGTCCGGCGGCAATCATGGCGCCGCCGTGGCGTATGTTGCCCGCAGCCTTGGAATCCGAGCCGAGGTCTTTGTGCCGGCCACCACGCCCGCTGCCAAGCTGGCCCGCATCGCCAGCTACGACGCGAAAATCACGCAGCACGGGACAACGTATGCCGAGGCGCTGGGCGCCTGCCGCGCGCGCCAAACGCAGACCGGCGCGCTGGAGATCCACGCCTATGATGACGCCCATGTCCTGGCGGGCCAAGGCACTGTCGGCCGCGAGTTCGAGCAGGCAGCGCCGGAGCTGACCCATGTGCTGGTGGCGACCGGCGGCGGCGGCCTGATCGGCGGCGTTGCCGCCTGGTATGCCGATAGCCTGCAGGTGATCAGCGTCGAACCGGAATCCTGCCCTGCCCTGCATGATGCGCTGCGGGCCGGACAGCCGGTCGATGCGCCGGTGGGCGGCGTCGCTGCTGACAGCCTGGGCGCCCGGCAGGTGGGCGCACTGATGTTCCCGATAGCCCAGCGCTTTGTCAGTCAGGCGGTGCTGGTGCCGGACGAGGCGATCCGCGCCGCTCAGCGGCTGTTGTGGGAGCGGTTTCGGCTGATGACCGAACCGGGCGGTGCCACCGCCGCCGCGGCGGTGCTGTCCGGCCGGTTCACGGCGCCGCCCGGCGCAAGGGTTGGCATCGTCGTCTGCGGCGGCAACGCTGATCCGGCGGCACTGGCGGGCTGATCCCGTTGCCTTGACACGACCGGCGCCGTGAACCTTCATCGCATCCGCACAACCGGCGGGGAGGCGATGACCCAGAAGACCAAGCTGCGCGGCAGTTTCGCTGAAGCGGTGGCGGACATCCCGGACGGCAGTTGCATCGCCTTCAGCGGCTTCGCGATGCCGGGCACGCCGTTCAACCTGATCAAGGCACTGATGCAGCAAGGCGCCAAGCGCCTGACGCTGGTCGCCAACACCACGGGCGGGGCGCAGCAGCCGCGGATGCCCGACATCGGCATGCTGGTGGAGAACGGCCAGGTCGCCAAGGTCATCTGCGCGTTCACCGCGGCGACCCGGCCGACGGACGTGCTGCCGTTTTCCAAGTACTATGAGTCCGGTGAGGTTGACGCCGAACTGGTGCCGCAAGGCACGCTGGCCGAACGGCTGCGCGCCGCCGGTGCCGGCATTCCCGCCTTTTTCACGCCCACCGCGGTGGGAACAGAGCTTGCCGCCGGGCGGGAAACCCGGGTGATCGAGGGCCGGGAGTACCTGCTGGAATACGCCCTGAAGCTGGACTACGCCTTCATTCGCGCCCGCACCGCCGATGCCGCCGGCAACCTGCGGTTCCACCGCTCGCAGCGGAACTTCGGCCCGGTCATGGCAACGGCGGCGCGTTGCACCATTGTCGAGGTGGACCAGCCGATCCTGGACGCCGGCGCAATTGACCCCGATGACGTGCACACCCCCGGCCTGTATGTGCATCGCCTGGTGCAGGTGCCGCCGGAACCCGAGGGCCTGTGGCCCGGCAAACGGCAGGAGCGTGGGCGATGAGCGCCAGCAAGGGACTGACCCGCCAGCAGATGGCTGACCGGCTGGCCCGCGAATTTCAGGACGGTTGGATCGTGAACCTTGGGGTCGGCATCCCGACGCTGTGCTCCAACACCGACATCGGCGACCGCGACATCACCTATCACTCGGAGAACGGCGTCATCGGCTATGGCGCCGCCGCGGCCGAGGGGCAGGAGGACCTGAACCTGGTCAACGCCGGCGGCCAGAACGTCACCCTGAAGCCGGGGGCGGCTGTGGTGCATCACGCCGACAGCTTCGGGGTGATCCGCGGCGGCCACATTGATGCGACCGTGATGGGTGCCTATCAGGTCGCGATGAACGGCGATTTCGCCAACTGGAAGCTGAAGGGCCAGAAAGGCGGCGGCATCGGCGGCGCGATGGATCTGGCCGCCTGTGCCAAGCGGGTGTTCATCATCCTGGAGCATGTCACCCGCGACGGCCGTCCGCGTCTGGTCGGCGAATGCGACCTTCCGGTGACCGCACGTGGGGTGGTGACCATGGTGGCGACCAACTGGGGCCTGTTTGAACCGGCAGGCAACGGCTTCCGCTTGCTGGAGATCGCCCCGGGCGTGACGCTCGATGAAATACGTGCCGCGACGGATGGCGTGTTGTCAGTGGCTGACGGGCTGCGGCAGATCGCTGGCGGCTGACCGGCACCGCGGCATGTGTCACCCGGGGCGGACCGGTTCCGCGAACGAAACCGGTCCTCTCCCCTACCGCTTTCTGATGATGATCTTGACTTTTATGATCACGATCACCAACATCAGCGCCAGGAAGATAAGGTGAGTTGTGGTCATCCCTTCCTCCAGGTGAAGCCGGCGGGACCATCCCGCCGGCTTTTTCACTTTGATGGCCATTGATGAACAAATACTTACCGGCGCCGACACCCGCATCGTGCCGACCGGCCGCGCGGCCAATCCAATCCGATACCGACCCATGACGGACACGATCTTCGCCCTGGCTTCCGGCTCCGCCCACGCCGCCATCGCCATCATGCGGCTCAGCGGAGAGGCCACGGGCGGTGCGGTTTCGGCCATGATCGGCGGCACGATGCCGGCCCCTCGTCATGCCTCACTGCGTCGCCTGCGCGATCCCGCTGGCGCGCTGCTCGACCACGCGCTGGTGCTGTGGCTGCCCGGTCCGGGCAGCTATACGGGTGAAGATTGTGCCGAACTGCACCTGCATGGCGGGCGGGCGGTCATTGATGGGGTGGCTGAAGCCCTGGTGAGCGCCGGCCTGCGCCCGGCCGAACCGGGCGAGTTCACCCGCCGCGCGTTCCTCAACGGGCGGATGGACCTGACCGAGGCCGAAGCGGTGCATGACCTGGTTGCAGCCGAAACCGAAGCCCAGCGGCGCCAGGCGCTGCGCCAACTGGAGGGTGAGCTCGGTGCGCTTTACCAGGACTGGGCCGAGCGGCTGCGTGGTATTCTGGCGTATCAGGAAGCGCTGATCGACTTTCCGGACGAAGACCTGCCGCCGGAGGTCGAGGACCAGCTTGTGGCCTCGCTGCGCCTGATCCGCGCGGAGATCTCCACGCACCTTGATGATGCGGGGCGTGGCGAGCGGCTGCGTGAGGGCCTGTTCTTCGCCATCACCGGCCCGCCGAATGTCGGCAAGTCGACCCTGATCAACGCGCTGGCCGGACGCGAGGTGGCGATCGTCTCCGCCTCCCCTGGTACAACGCGCGACGCGCTGGAAAGCCGGGTGATCCTGGGGGGCGTGCCGGTCACGCTGGTAGACACCGCCGGGCTTCGCGAGACGCGGGACAGCATCGAGGCCGAAGGGGTGCGCCGTGCGATGGCCCGGGCCGCCGATGCCGATCTGGTGATGAGGGTGGTCGAGGCCGGCACGTTGCAGACACCGGCGGATGTTGCAGCGCTTGATGGCCGAGGGCCGGGGCAGAGCCTGCTGATCGCCAACAAGGCCGACTTGGGCACGCCCGGTCCGCAGCTTGCATTGCGGATCAGCGCGAAGACCGGGCTGGGCATGGATGAACTGCGCGCCCGGCTGGCGGATCTGGCTCGGCAGATGACCCAGTCGCTGGGACCGCCACCGCTGACCCGGTCCCGGCACCGAGCCGCCCTGATCGCGGCGGCTGCGCATCTGCATGACGCCGAGGGCGCGGAGCTGGCGGAACTGCGTGGGGAAGACCTGCGGCTGGCGATGCGGGCACTGGGCACGATCACCGGTCATGTCGGCGTCGAGGACATCCTGGACACGGTTTTCTCACGCTTCTGCATCGGCAAGTAGCGCCGTCGCGATGACTCTACTCGACCGCGGCCCGCAGCCCGGCGCCTGCCGCCAGCGGGCACAGCGGAACGGCGGCGGCCAGCATCGCCGCCAGCAGCAGCAGATGCGGACGCGGCGAGAAACCACCGGCGGCCGCGTCGGCCGCGGCGGCCCCGAAGATCAGCACCGGCGTCACCAGCGGCAGCACCAGAAGCGGCAGCAGCACGCCGCCGCGGCGCGCGCCCAGCACGATGCAGGCACCCATGGTGCCGAACAGCGACAGCAGCAGGCTGCCCAGCAGCAGGCCCAGCAATAATGTTGGAATGGCGGCATCGGGCATGCGCAGCATGATGGCGACCACCCCAGCGGCCAGCAGCAACGGCACGCCGGTCACCAGCCAGTGCGACAGCGCCTTGGCCGCGGCAATGCCGAACGCCGGCAGCCCGGACAGCATCAACAGATCCAGCGAGCCGTCCTCGAGGTCGGCACCGAACAGCCGGTCCAGCGGCAGCAGGGCAGCCAGCAGCGCACAGACCCAAACGATGCCAGGGGCGATCCGGCCCAGGGTGTCGGGCGCCGGTCCGATCGCCAGCGGAAACAGCGAAGCGGTGACCAGGAAGAACAGCAGGGCGGCCAACGTGTCCGCGCCGTGGCGCAATGACAGCAGCAGGTCGCGTCGCAACACGGCCCAGAAGACCCGCATCAGTGCAGTTGCAGCCGCGCCGCATCGGGCAGCGGCAACGGCACGTGCGTAGCCGCCACCACCAGGCCACCAGCGCGGCGATGACCGGCCAGCAGGCCGCCGAAGCGCTCGATGGACGCGCTGTCCAACCCCAGGGTCGGCTCGTCCAGAAGCCACAGCGGCGCATGTGACAGCAGCAGCCGCGACAGCGCCAGTCGCCGCTTCTGCCCGGCCGAAAGCATCCGCGCCGGCAGCTCCGCCAGTCCCTCCAGACCCACGGCTTGCAACGCGGCTATGACCGGCCGGCCTGAGACCGCGGCGGCAAACCGCAGGTTCTCCTGCACCGCCAGGCCCGGCTTGATGCCGTCCTGGTGGCCGAGGTAGGCGACCCGCTGGCCATGGGCCGCCATGTCAGAGAGGGCGTCGATCCCGTCCCACAGCACCTGCCCCGCCGCCGGGCGCACCAGCCCCGCCAGCAGCCTCAGCAGGGTGGACTTTCCGGCGCCGTTCGGACCTGCCAGCACCAGCGCGCCCCCCGCGCCCAGCCGCAGCGACAGGTCGCGAAACACCAGCCTTTCACCGCGAAACACCGCTACGTTCTCCGCCGCCAGCACATCCTGCCTCCTGATCCGGTTCGCCCGCCAATGGCCGCCATCCGCCGACCACATAGACCGGTCTGCTGCACAAGTCTGATGGACGGCCACCGGCCGCTGTGGTTAAAGCCCGGGGTCGTGAATATTTCATCCGCGGCGTGTTCTCCACCCCCAGCGGGATGTCCACGCCGCCTTAACGGAAGGCACCCCGTGACCCGGGGCGAATGGGCGCATGACCGCAGTCGGGCAGGATACTCTCAAAACCCGCCGTACCCTGACCGTCGAAGGCCGGGGCTACGAGTATTTCTCGCTGCCGGAGGCGGCCAAGACCCTGGGTGACATCTCCCGCCTGCCGGTCAGCCTGAAGGTCCTGCTGGAGAACACCCTGCGCTTTGAGGACGGCCGTAGCTACAAGGTGGATGACGCGAAGGCCATTGCCGGTTGGCTGGAGCAGGCGTCGTCCACAAAGGAAGTGCCGTTCAAGCCGGCCCGCATCCTGCTGCAGGATTTCACCGGCGTTCCGGCGGTTGTCGACCTGGCCGCCATGCGCGATGGGCTGACGCGGCTGGGCGGCGATCCGGCCAAGGTGAACCCGCTGGTGCCGGTGGACCTGGTGATCGACCACTCGGTGATGGTGGACGTCGCCGGTCGCGCCGACGCACTGCAGAAGAACGTCGACATCGAGTTTGAGCGCAACGGCGAGCGCTACCGATTCCTGCGCTGGGGGCAGGATGCGTTCGACAACTTCCGCGTCGTGCCGCCCGGCACCGGCATCTGCCACCAGGTCAACCTGGAATACCTCGGCCAGTGCGTCTGGACGTCCAGCAACGGCGGCGCCACCTTCGCCTATCCTGACACGTTGTATGGCACCGACAGCCACACCACGATGGTGAACGGCCTGGGCATCCTGGGCTGGGGCGTCGGCGGCATCGAGGCCGAGGCCGCCATGCTGGGCCAGCCGATCGCCATGCTGATCCCCGACGTCATCGGTTTCCGCCTGACCGGCAGGCTGCCGGAAGGTGCCACGGCAACCGATCTGGTGCTGACGGTCACGCAGATGCTGCGCAAGAAGGGCGTGGTGGGCAAGTTCGTCGAGTTCTTCGGCCCCGGCCTGGATGAGCTTGGGCTGCCCGACCGCGCCACCATTGGCAACATGGCGCCTGAATACGGTGCCACCTGCGGCTTCTTCCCGGTCGACAAGATCGCCCTGGACTACCTGCGGCTGTCCGGACGCGACACGCATCGCATCGCGCTGGTGGAGGCATACCTGAAGGCGCAGGGCATGTTCCGCGAACCTGGCCAGCCCGACCCGGTCTTCACCGACACGCTGGAGCTGGATCTGTCGCAGGTGCAGCCCTCCATGGCCGGGCCGAAGCGGCCGCAGGACCGCGTGCTGCTGAAGGACGTCAGCACCTCGTTCAAGTCCGACCTGACCAAGGGCCTGGGCGTGCCGGCCAACGATGTGGGCACCTCGGTAAAAGTCGAGGGCAAGAACTTCGAGCTCACCCACGGCGACGTGGTGATCGCCGCCATCACCTCCTGCACCAACACCTCGAACCCCTCCGTGCTGGTCGCCGCCGGGCTGGTGGCGCGCAAGGCACACGCCAAAGGGCTGAAGCCGAAACCGTGGGTGAAGACCTCGTTGGCGCCGGGATCGCAGGTGGTGACGGAGTATCTCGACAAGGCCGGCCTGACCGCCGACCTGGACGCGCTGGGCTTCGAGACGGTGGGCTATGGCTGCACCACCTGCATCGGCAACTCCGGTCCGCTCGATGACGCGATCGTCGATGCCATCGAGGACAACAAGCTGGTCGGGGCCGCGGTGATCTCCGGCAACCGCAACTTCGAGGGCCGGGTGCACGCCAACGTGCGGGCCAACTACCTGGCCTCGCCGCCGCTGGTCGTCGCCTACGCGCTGCTGGGCAAGGTCACCGTCGACATCACCACCGAACCGCTTGGCACCGGCGCGGACGGCCAGCCGGTCTACCTGCGCGACATCTGGCCCACCAACAAGGAAATCGCCGACGTCGTCGCGGCCAGCCTGTCGCGCGAGCAGTTCCTCAGGCGCTATGGCGAGGTGTTCAAGGGCCCGAAGCAGTGGCAGGCGATTGAGGTTGAGGGCGACAACGCCACCTATCGCTGGTCCGACGGCTCCACCTATGTGAAGAACCCGCCGTACTTCGATGGCATGACCATGGAGCCGAGCCCGGTCGGCGACATCACGGGTGCTAGGGTCCTGGCGGAACTGGGCGACAGCATCACCACCGACCACATCAGCCCCGCCGGTTCGATCCGCAAGACCTCGCCGGCGGGCGACTACCTGCTGGAGCGGCAAGTGACGCAGGCCAACTTCAACAGCTACGGCGCCCGGCGCGGCAACCACGAGATCATGATGCGCGGCACGTTCGCCAACATCCGCATCCGCAACGAGATGCTGAAGAACGTCGAAGGCGGCATGAGCCGGCACCTGCCGTCCGGCGAGGAGATGCCGATCTACGACGCGGCAATGCGCTACAAACAGGAAGGCGTGCCGCTGGTGATCTTCGGCGGCAAGGAGTACGGCACCGGATCGTCGCGCGACTGGGCGGCGAAGGGGACGATGCTGCTGGGCGTCAAGGCGGTGATCGTCGAGAGCTTCGAGCGGATCCACCGGTCCAACCTGGTGGGCATGGGCGTGCTGCCGCTGGTGTTCCAAGCCGGCACCGACCGCAAATCGCTCGGCATCACCGGTGAGGAGATCATCGACATCACCGGGCTGCAGACGATTAAACCGCGGATGGAGCTGTCGCTGGTGATCCACCGGCCGGACGGGAAGGTCGACACGGTGCCGGTGATCTGCCGGATCGATACGGTTGATGAGGTCGCCTACTACCAGCACGGCGGCATCCTGCAATATGTGCTGCGCGGCATGGCGAAGGCTGCCTGAGGCCGGGCAACCTCCATACCTGGGGTGGGCCGGCCCGGTTCAGGGCCGACCCGCTCCCCTACCGCTTTTTGCGGATGATCTTGACTTTTATGATCACGATCACCAACATAAACGGCAGGAGGATCCGAGATCGTCTCATCTCTTCCCTCCAGATGTTGCGCCGGTGGGCCTATTCCCACCGGCGTTTTCATTCTGGGCACGATAGATGAAGAAACCGTTGATGGTCCCGCCGCCGTCGTCTATCCGGGCTTTGGCGGCCACAGCGTAACTACGATCCAAGAACCCACGACCTAGGAACCCAGTGGCTTCTTCTGCCGTCGGCACCGCTCAGAGCAGTAGCGCACCTCCGGCCACACCTTCGCCCACTTCTTCCGCCAGACGAACGGCCTGCCGCATGTGGCACACACCTTGGTCGGCAGCTCCGACTTCTTCCGCATCCGTTCCCTCGACATTGTGACCACCTGGCGGAAATCCCGCCCGACCACCCGCGTTGCAGACACAGCCTCTGGAGTGTCGCCATGCCTGCAGCCGTGATCTTCGATGTGGATGGAACATTGGTCGATTCTGTCGATCAGCACGCCCAATCCTGGCAAGATGCCTTTCGCGACTTCGGCTACGACTTCGACTTCCAGGCGATCCGCAGCCAGATCGGCAAGGGCGGTGACCAACTGATGCCGGTGTTCCTGCCGCGGGACAAGCTGCAGGAGCAAGGCAAGGCGCTGGAGGCGCATCGCAGCAAGATCTTCAAGGACAACTACCTGCCCAAGGTCAACGGCTTTCCGGCCGTGCGCGAACTGTTCCAGTGGCTGCTGCGTGACGGGCTGCAGATCGCCCTCGCCTCCTCCGCCAAACAGGACGAACTTCAGACCTACAAGCGGATCGCCGAGATCGAGGATCTGGCGCGGACCGAAACCTCCTCTGAGGATGCCGAAAAGTCCAAGCCGCATCCCGACATCTTCCAGGCAGCGCTGCAGCAACTGCCCGGTGTCAGCCCCGATCAGATGATCGTCGTCGGCGACACGCCGTATGACGCCGAAGCCGCGGCCAAGGCGGGCCTGCGGACCATCGGCCTGCTGTCAGGCGGGTTTGCCGAACAGGATCTGCGGCAGGCCGGCTGCATCGCGATCTATCGGGATCCAGCCGACCTGCTGCGGCACTATGAGGACTCGCCGCTGGCGCCGCGGTGAAGCACCCGCCACAGCCGCTCCTGCGTGAACGGCATTGCCGGCAGGTCCTGCCCGCCCAGCGCATCGGCCACCGCGCTGGTGACCGCACATAACGCGCCTGTGGTGCCAGCCTCGCCGATGCCCTTCACGCCGAGCGGGTTGAATGGCGAGGGGGTGTTGCATTCGATCACCTGGTAGTCGGGAAAGTCATTCGCCCGCGGCAGCATGTAGTCCATCAGGCTGGCGGCACAGGGCTGGCCGGAGACCGCATCGATCGTCGCCTCCTCGCCCAGGACCTCACCGACACCCTGGGCGATGCCGCCCCGGATCTGCGCCTCGGCCGCCTGGCGGTCGATCGTCACCCCGGCATCGTCCACCGCCAGGTAGCGCAGCAGCGTGGCCGCACCCGTCGCCTCGTCCAGCGCCACCTCGGCGATATGGCAGCCGGAGGCGAACGCCTGGGATGGCTGCACCCGGCCAATCTCCGACATCGGCCGCGGCAGCAGGTCCACCAGGCGGCAGACCGGGGTGCCATCGTCGCGGCAGACACAGGCATCCGCCAGATGCAGATCCTCAGGCGCGGTGTTGGCCCGCAGCGCCGCCAGGGTGCGCAGCCGCAGTGACAGCGCCTCCGCCGCCTGTGCCACGGCGTTGCCCGCCGCGATGGTGCTGCGGGAGGCATAGGACCCTGCCCCCGAAAGCCTTGTGCCGGGATCGGAGGCGACCAGCCGCACCGCGGCCTCCGGCAGGCCCAGCCGGGGCGCGGCCACCAGCGCGAACGTGCGGGCGTGGGATTGGCCGGTGCTGCCGGTGACGGTCTCGATGCGCAGCGCGGCGCGGCCGTCAAGGGCGGACAGCGTCAGCGCGGCCTCATCCGCCGCCGCACCGCCGCCAGAGACCTCAATGAACAGCGCCATGCCGCGGCCGAGCCGGACGCCGCGGGCCGTACCTCGGCGCGCCTGGAACCCGTCCCAGTCCGCCGCCCGCTGCGCCGTATGCATCAGGCGGGCGAAATCGCCGCTGTCGTAGCGGGCGCCGCTGGGCAGGGTCCATGGGAACGCCTCGGCGGCGACGATGTTGCGCTGGCGCAGCGTGAACGGGTCCAGTCGCAGCCGCCTTGCGGCGATGTCCACCAGACGCTCGATCAGCAGCGCCATCTCTGGCCGTCCCGCCCCGCGATAAGGTCCGGTGGGCACCGCGTTCGTGTGCATCATGCGGAACCTGGCATGGGCAGCCGGGATTGCATAGCAGCCGGTCAGTGACTGCAGCGGGTTGTTGATGTTGGCAAACACCGCGACGGGCGAGATGTAGGCGCCAAGGTCGGCGTCATAGGTCATCGACAGCGCGGTGAACCGTCCGGCCGCATCCACCGCCAGCCTGCCACGCAGACGTACTCCGCGGCCCTGGATATCGGTGAGGAATGATTCGCCGCGGTTGCCGTGCCACACCACCGGACGCCCGGTCAGCCGCGCGGCGAGCATCACGGCGGCATATTCGGGATAGGCAATGTTGCGCGGGCCGAAGCCGCCGCCGACGTCGCCGCCCAGGATGTGGAAGCGGTCCGCCGGCAGGCCGAACACCGCTGCGAAGTCGCGTCGCATCTCATTGACGCCCTGATGCGGAGCGCGCACGTAGTATGTTCCCGCCTCCGCGTCCCAGCGCGCCGCCGCCGCCCGCGGCTCCATCGTCACCGGCGCCAGCCGAGGCAGCTCGATGGTGGTGTCTACGACCAGCGCCGCGGCAGCCATGGCTGCCTCCACCGCCGCCGCATCGCCCGCTTCATGCCGCAGGGCGACGTTGTCCACGGCATCAGGATGCACGGTTGGCGCGCCGGCCGCCAGGCCGACCGCCGCCGGCAGCGCCTGATACTCGACCAGCACCGCCTCGGCGGCATCCATCGCCTGGGCCCGGGTCTCGGCGAGCACGCAGGCCACCGCTTCCCCCGGGTGGCGCACGACGTCGGTGGCCAGCACCGGGCGGAACGGCACCACAAGGCCCTTGCCGATCCGGTTCATCACCGGGAAGTTCGCCAGCCCGGCGCAGTCCTGCCCGGTCAGCACCCTGACAACGCCCGGCAGTGCCGCTGCCGGTGCCGGATCCAGCGAGATGATACGGGCGTGGGCATGCGGGCTGCGGACGAAGATGGCAGACAGGGCGGCCTCGAACCGCTGATCCGCCGTATAGCACCCCTCGCCCCGCAGTCTGCTCAAACGCTCGGTTTCTGCCTGCGGTCGCGTCACCATGTCCATCCTGTCAGTCCTCTTGCCGGCAGCCATGGCCGAAGATCCGCGTCGTCAGGTGGCGACGGCTTGCCTGATGCCAACAGCCACATCGCGGAACGCAGGCTGTATGGCAGAACGCAGGCTGTCGGCGGCGCGTTCAATCGCGGCCCAACGCACGACAGCGCGCGTCTTGTACGTGCGTGACGGCCACTGGCCATACGCCGGGCCGGAACAAGCCGCAGCCGGTTCAGTGGTCGGACATCTCCATCGGCTGCAGGACGGCGATGATCTGCTCGTAGCCGCTTACGACATGTTCCAGCGCCAGCCGATGGGCGCCGTCGACATCGTGCGCCTGAATCGCATCGATGATCGCGTCGTGCTGGCGCAGCAGGCCCGCCGCGGCTATTTCCCCCAGCCGGTCCTGGGCTGCCCAGATCAGCCGGTCGAACTCCTCGATCAGGCTGTGCCCGACAGCGGCGATCCGCCGATTGCCGGACAGGTCGGCGATCGCACGGTGAAACGCCCGGTTGTGCTCCAGGAAGCCGGTGTAACCCGTCGGCTGGGCGGCAAAACCGCGGAACCGGTTCAGATCCACCAGGGCCGCGTCATCGGCCCTTGCGGCTTGCGCCGCGCAGGCCGGCTCGATGAGGACGCGGAGTCCATACAGATCTTCGACATCCCGCCGCAGGATCGGGTTGACCCGGTAACCTTGCCGAGGCAGCACGGTGACCAGATTCTCCTGTTCCAGCCGCAGCAGGGAATCACGCACCGGGGAACGGCTGACATGGTATTTCTCAGCCAGGATCTGTTCGCGAAGTTCCTGACCTGGCTGCAGCTCGCATGTCAGGATCGCCCGCCGGATGGCCTGATACACGTTCTCTCGGAGCAGTACGGCCACGACTTCCTCCTGGACATCATGTCCTTGGGCGACAACACGGTACCCCGGCGGCAACGGCTCGCGCACGCCGTACTGGCCACCGACTGCGGACCGCGACGGCGCGTTGGAACGGGCCAGAGGCTGGCAGCGAGGCTCAGGCGACGGGCAGCGTGCAGGCCACTCGTCAGCGACCGCCCGGCACAACGGTTGGCGCAGGTCGCCGCGGCGACCGATGGGCCGCTTCAGACAAAGTCGCAGTCTGCCGCCGCAGGCGGTCTAAATTGGCCTTCGTTTAGTCGACGTTACCACAGCGCATCGGCGGAACGCATCCGGCGCAGGCCCAAGGAACAATCAATCGCCCCGTCCTGGTCTTGCAAGATGGTCGTTACTCCAGCATTAGACCGTTACTTGGCAGCGTCTTGTCCAGCACCTTGGAGGCCTGCTCCGCGCCGGTGACCGGCAGGCCCTCGCGGTCGAGCAGGCCGACCTGCACCAGCACCGCTGCCTGATCCCAGTAGATATGCTCGTGCACCAGCTTGTCGCCCTGGAACTGCACGATCGCGACCATCGGGATCTGCACGGCGCGGCCGGTGGGTGCAATCCGCGGCAGCATCCAGTCGATCGGCGTGGTGTGGGTGAACTGCAAGACGAACTCATCCACAATGCGGTCCGTGCCGACCGTGCGGCTGACCGGGACCATCGTCAGGTCGGGTGGATTGGCGCCGATGAAGTGCGTGGCGTAGAAGCGCTTCAGTGCGTCATGACCGACACCGCCGGTCATGGTCGGGATGTGGTTCACGTAAGGCTCGTCAACCATCGTTGCCATGGTTGCATCAACGTCACGGGTCTCGAATTCATAACGACAGTGCGTTTCCCACAGTCTGACCAGGGTATCATCGCTCATCGATACATTCTCCGGTAAATGCAGCCAGCGTCCAACGTTTTCGAATGCTTGCCAACCTCAGTCCAGGACCAGCGGCCACGACCGCTTCAGCATTTGTTCACGGTGGCGATTGCAGCCCTCGGCATTCGGCGATGCAGAATACGCCAGTACGGGCATCTCGGCATTATTCGAATGTCTTGTAAACGACATACAGACACCCAGGCAAAATAGAGCATCGAGCAAGTGATATATTAAGGCAACTGAAGTCAAATCTTGTTTATCCCGTACCGGATCTTACAGCGGCCGTAACAGCAGCTCAGGTCACCGTGTGGTGCCATGCGGCGTCACCGGACGACTGATCGACTACCGGTTCGGGCCGGTCAGCGGTGCGCCGGTGTTCGGCCGGTTCCGAATCACCACTCGGTAAATCGCGAGAATAATCACCGCACCAACAACAGAGCCGATAAATCGCGCACTTTGTTCGCCATGATACCAACCAAGCGCCCGTCCAAGGCCAGTGGCCACGACAGAACCGCCGATCCCCAGCAGAATAGTAACAATGAAGCCACCCGGATCGCGCCCCGGCATTATCAGCTTGGCCAGCGCGCCAGCAACGAAACCGACAATGATTGCCCAAAGGAAGCTTAACATGACACCTGTCCTTGCTGCGGGTTTGGCCGCCAATACAGCATGGACGCAATACGGATCGCGGCAAGGGGCCAATCCGCAAAATCGGCTGCGCGCGGCTTCAGCAATGGCGATTTCCGAGCACCGGCCTGCCCGCGTGGCGACGCGGCACAACACCACGGCGGGGCCGGTTGGGCGTCAACCTTTTCTTCATCTCTTTGCGGCATACGATTGTTCGATGTCCCCGCTCCTCGATCGCCCTGACAGAGGCCTGCTCGTGGCCGCGACGGGCCTGTTGGCGGCCTCTCTCGCCGTGGGGATGGTCGCGCCGCCGCTGTTCGGGCTGCTGCTGACCACGTCGGTCATCGCCGGCATCGTCTTCCTGGCGTTCTGCTTTCCTATCGGCTTCTGCATCGGCTGGCTGCTGATCACCGGCATGAGCCTGGAGATGGCGGTGAACGACTGGGTCGGCGCCGAGGCTTATCAGCCGACGATCGCCGCGCTGAAGGGGGCCGAGATCGGCCTCGGGCTGCTGTGCATGCTGCGATACGGTCCGCGGCTGGATCCGCTGTGCCCGGCCTGGGCCTATCCGGTGATGCTGGCGCAGGGCTTCGTGCATGGCCTTTATCCGGGGCTGTCGGCGATGGACAGCCTACGCTCCATGATCGGCTCGATGACGCCGTTCATCTTCAGCTTCTGCCGGATGCCGGTAAGGTGGGCGGATGCAATCATCAGGACGACGCAGTGGTGCGCGGTGGCGGCGGTCGTGGCGTGCCTGCCGCTGAGCGCGGTCGACCTGCGGCCGCTGTTCATCGACAGCGGCGGAATGCGGCTGGCCGGCCTGGGCCATCCGGCGTTCCTCGCCGGGGTCTGCCTGCCGGCGATCTATGCCTGCCTGATCACGCTGTTCCGCACCGGCCGGCGAGGCGACCTGCTGCTGCTGCTGGTCAACATCGTGATCCTGGTGCTGACCGGCGCGCGCGCCCCGTTCGTCTATGCGATGGTGGTAACGGTGGTCAGCCTGGTCTCCATCCGCAGCAGCACCTTCGCCGCAGCAAACCGGCTGCTGCTGGTGCTTGCCGCGGCGGCGCTGCTGCCGGTGCTGGTTCTGCTGGCCGGTGACCTGAATGAGATCCGCCTGTTCAACGTGATGCTGAACCAGACCGACAACCTGAGCGGACGGGATCTGCTGTGGCCCACCTTCCAGCAGGCCGCCGCTGAATCGCCCTGGGTCGGCTGGGGCACCGGGGCGGGCAACGTGGTGATCCCGCAGGATGGCAGGATCGTGCAGATCCTGCACACCTGGGCAGCCCACAACGAGTACTTGCGGATCGAGGTCGAGGGCGGCGCGCTGGGCGAGGCGCTGCTGGTTGCAATGTTCGTCGCCTGGATCGTCGTGCGCACCCGGGCGCTGCGGCCTGCCGATCGGCGCATCATGCGGCTGGCCTTCCTCGCCTTCGCCTGCCACGCCTTTACCGACAACGTGCTGATCTCCACCCCCGCCTGCGTGCTGTTCGTGTTTGCCAGCGCGGTATTCGCGCGGCCGGTGCCGGAATAACCTTGCCCGGTCCGACCGCCGTGGCGTAGGGAACGGCGCCATCCTCGTGGAGTCGATTTGCCCGATGCGGCGACTTTTCCTTTTGATATTCCTGATGATTGCCGGCGTGACGGTCGGCCGAGCCGCCTGCGCCGGCGGCATCGCCTTCGTCGTGAACTCCGGCGGCGCCTCGATCAGCGTGATCGACATGGCCACAAAGCAGGAGGTACGCCGCATCCCCACCCTGCGGGAGCCGCACCACCTGATGCTCAGCCCGGACGGCCGCAGCCTGCTGGTCGGCGACACCGCGGGCAACCAGATGATGTTCCTCGATCCGGTCACCGGATCGGTGCAGAAGCGGCTGCCGATGGCCGACCCCTACCAGTTGGGTTTCAGCCCGGATGGCCGGTTCCTGGTGGTCAACGGCCTGGCACGCAACCAGGTGGATGTCTACGACACTGCCAGCATGCGGCTGGTCAAGCGCTTCCCGGTTGTCGCCACGCCCAGCCATCTGGCGTTCTCGCCCGACTCGGCGGTGGTCTTTGTCAGCCTGCAGGACAGCGACAAGCTGGCGGCCTTCGACCTGCGGACGATGACGGCGAAATGGACAGAGCCGGTCGGCCGCACACCGGCAGGGGTGTTGTGGCTGGACGGCAGGGTGCTGGTCGCCGACATGGGCACCGACTATATCGCCGTGGTTGACCCAGCCGACGGCAAGGTGCTGCGGCACGTGCAGACCGGCCGCGGCGCGCACAACCTGTTCCTCTCACCCGACCGCCGGATCCTGTGGGTGAACAACCGCGCCGGGGGCACCACGGTGTCGCTGGATGCAGCCAGCTTGCAGCCGATCCGCAGCTACAGCATCCCCGGCGGTCCGGACGACATGGATTTCGCGCCCGATGGGAAGATCTGGATCACGCGGCGCTGGGCGGAGAAGGTCTCGATCCTGGATCCCGCAACCGGCGCTTGTCAGACGATCGAAGTCGGCCGCTCTCCGCACGGCCTGTTCCTGAACCCGACGGCGCCGTCGCCCACGGTGGTCTCCAGCCGCTGATGGGCGACCCGTTCGACCTTGCGGCCGGCTGGCTGCAGGAGCATCTGCTGATCCCGGCGCTGTACCAGGCCGGGCTGATGAACTGGGAGGATGTGTCGTACGGCTGGGCGCTGTTCGCGCTGTATGGCGCCGCCCAGGTCGCGGTGACCTTTGCCGTCTGCCTGCCGCTGGAGCGGTGGCGCCCGGTCGAGCGCTGGCCGGACAGCCATGCCATCTGGGTCGACGTCGCCTATACCGTGCTGTCGCGGGTCGGCGTGCTGCCGCTGATCACCTATGTGCTGTTCTATCGCGCGCAGGTCTCGGTCAGCGGCTGGATGGCCGACCAGGGTTGGGTGCCGCCAACGCTGGAGGGGCTGTTTCCCGCCCTGCTGGGCCAGCAGGTGCTGACCTTCGTGCTGTACGCGATCATCCTGGATGGCGCCGAATACCTGCGGCATTTCCTGTCGCACCGGTTCCGCTGGTGGTGGGCGCTGCACTCGCTGCATCACGCGCAGCGGCAGATGACGTTCTGGTCGGATGACCGCAACCATCTGCTGGACGACGCGATCGCCTTCGTGTGGTTCGGCGTCATCGCGCTGCTGATCGGCGTGCCGCCGCTGCAGTTTCCGCTGCTGGTGCTGGTGCTGCGGTTCCTCGAGTCGCTGTCGCACGCCAACGTGCGGCTGTCGTTCGGCTGGCTGGGCGACCGGCTGCTGATCTCGCCGCGCTTCCATCGCGCGCATCATGGCGTCCGATCGGCCGGTCAGCGCAGTTGCAACTATGGCGCGGTGCTGCCCTGGTGGGACATGATCTTCGGCACCGCGGACTTCGCGCGCGCCTATGTGCGCACTGGCGACCCATCGGGGGAAGAGGCACTGGCGACCGGGACGTGGGTGCAGCAGCAACGGGCTGGGCTGCGCCGCTTTGCCGGTGCCCTTGGCGGGCGGCGGGTTCGGGCCTGACCGCCGCGGCGTATTTCCGTCCGCGGCGGCACATGGCAGCATGTCGGTCAGGAGGACTCGGGCCATGAACGACATGCCAACCACCCAGGACACGCCAACCACCCAGGACACGCCGGCGCTGGACGGCAAGGCGATCGCCGAACTGGCGGAGCAGATGAACCAGTTGCTGCGGCTGCGGACCTTTCCGATCGGCATGAAGCTGTTCGAGGATGTTGCCGAGATGGAGGCCGTCCCCGGCCTGCGCCGCCCGGCACGCGGAAAGACCTACTCGACGTGCCAGCTCGTCACCCAATCCCGCATGGCCGGCTTCACGCTTGGCATCACCACCGAGAACGTGCCCGCCTTTTCGAGCTGCAGCAGCGTGATCGGACTGGACGCGCCGGGCGAGGTCTACACCTCCGGCCGCAAGATGGAGGGTGTGTGGTTCGAGAACCGTGACGCCGCCGCCGCGCACCAGGCCCAGATGCCGCGGGTCGCACCGGGCACCTGGCACGGGCTGGCGGTCTCGCCGCTGCGCACCGCGCGGCTGAACCCGCCCGATGTCTGCCTGTTCTACGGCAATCCCGCCCAGATGATCCTGTTCATCAACGGCCTGCAGTGGCGCAACTATCAGCGCTATGACTTCAGCATCACTGGTGAGAGCGCCTGTGCGGACAGTTGGGGCAGTGCGTTGAAGAACCGCAAGGTCAGCCTGTCGATCCCGTGCTATGCCGAACGGCGTTACGGCGGCGTGGCGGATGACGAGATGCTGATGGCCTGCCCGCCGGCCGACCTGCAGCGCGCGGTTACCGGCCTTGTCGGGCTGTCGAAGGCCGGGCTCTGCTATCCGATCATGCCGTTCGGCCCGCAGGCTGAGCCAGGTGAGGGCATGGCCAAAAGCTATGGCGGAAAAAGCTGAGCCACGGCCAGGGTCTGGTGAGTCCCGCGGTGCAGGGGGTCGCGCGCAACCGGGGCTGCCGGTTCGCGGCCTGCGTCCCTATCTTGATGGCACAAGCGACGCCGACAAGTGGACCCGAACCGACATGAACCAACCCGTCACCATCCTGTACTTCGCCTCGGTCCGGGAACGGATCGGGCTTTCGCAGGAAAGCCTTCCACTGCCGGAGGGCATCGTTACCGTGCATCACCTGCTGGACCATCTGGCCGCCCGCAGCCCCGCCCATGCTGCGGCGTTGCAGAACACCCGCGCGCTGCGGTTCGCGGTCAACCAGGAATTCACCAACGCCGCGCAGCCGGTCAGGCCGGGCGATGAGATCGCCTTCTTTCCGCCGATGACCGGCGGCTGATCAGCCCGCGACCGGCTGCAGCCGCGCCGGGTCCGGCCGGACCAGGGTCTGCGCCTGGCGCAGCGCCAGCAGTTGGAACATCCGGTCGACCGCCGTTGTCCGCGGCACTGGGTGGCGGATCAGATAGGCCTGGATCATGTCGTCGGCGTACTCCGGCAGGCCCTCATAACCGTGCAGGTAGACAATGCTGCGGATCGCCAGGTTCTCCAGCCGCCCCCGCATCTGGCGGATCTTGCGGTGGAACTGCCGCCGCAGGTCCTGCGCCCGGAACACAGAAAGCTGCGGGATCCGGTAGGTCGCGTGCGGGCTGCTGACGATCCGCCCCGGCTCCCACGGCTGGTGCACCGAATCTAGGTCGTGCATGGCCATCGAGCCGATCAGGCCGTCGCCGTAGTACAGCCCGATCGGTATCCTGATCCGCCGTGCAACCAGCCGGTCGAGGAAATCCCGGCGCAAGGCGTGGAACTGGCCGTGCAACTGGCCGCCCTGCGTCAGCACCTCGGCGGAGCGGCGGCGCATCGTCCGCCCGTTCGCGGCAATGCCCGTCGCCGCCACCGCCCGCGGGCTGCACGCGAGTGCGCTCTCCAGCGCGTCAAGGGCTGTCGGGGCAATCGTGGCATAGGCATCAACGAAGAAGTACAGTGCGGCGTCTGCCCGCAGGTCGTAGAAGAACCGGTTCATGGCGTTGGCCTTGTCGCCATGCGCAATGACATGGACCGACAGCGCCGCACCGCACCGCCTGGCAGCCGCCAATGCCGCTTGCCTGCTGTCGTCGCTGCAGCCATTGATGACCAGGGTGATCAGGGCACGGCGCGTCTGGCTGGCCTGAGCGATGCTTTCGATACACGCTGCGATCGACCGTTGCTCATTGCGGCAGAACACCGCGATGTTCCAGTCCCATTGCATGGGCGCCATCCGTTCGACTCCGCAACGCTGCGTCATCTCTTATGGCATGATTTCGATGCGGTATTAAACCGTTTATTTTACGCTCCGGTTGCGCGCGCGCTCGACGCCCCTCTTGTGGTCGCCCATCTTGTAGTCGCCCATCTTGCTGCCATGCCGTCGCATGTTAGGCTGCTGCGCACCCATCGCGGCAGAGGCTCGTTGTCATGACCGACCGGATACCAGTGCTGGACATCGGGGACTACCTGGCCGGCGTGCCGGGGGCGCGACAGGCGCTGGCCAATGCAATCGCCGCCACCTGCCAGGATACCGGCTTCCTGGTCATCACTGATCACGGCATCGATCCAATATTGATCGACGACGCGTTTGCCGCCGCCTCCGACTTCTTCGATCTTGATACGGCTCGGAAGCTGCAACTGAAGGTCGGCGACCTCAACATCGGCTATCTGCCATACGGCGCACAGATCGTGCGGACCTCCAAAATCAACAACAACACCCAGCCGAACCGGAGCGAAAGCTTCTATATCGTTACAGACCTGACTGAGGACGACCCGCGCATCGCCGCTGCCGACCCGCTGTATGGCCTGAACCACTGGCCGCGGGAGATGCCCTCGTTCAAGGCCCGCACCCTGGCGTATTTCCAGGCGATGCGGCCGCTGGCGCAGCGGATGGTCTCGGTGATCGCCACGTCGCTGGGTCTGCCGGACGACTATTTCGACGCCGACTTCCATGAGCCGACGATCACCCTGCGGCTGATCCGCTATCCCACCCACGACGGCGCTGCGGACAACCAGTTCGGTTTTGCCCCGCATATCGACACCAGCTTTCTGACCCTGCTGGCCCAGTCCGCCCTGCCGGGGCTGGAGGTTCGCACCCGTGAGGGTGAGTGGATCCGGCCGCCGGTCCAGCCCGGCACGTTTGTGGTCAACACCGGTGAGATGCTGGCGCGCTACTCCAACGACCGCTACGTCCCCACGCCGCATCGGGTCATCAACGCAAACAACGCGCTGCGCCACGCGGTGCCGTTCTTCTATGGCCCGGGACTGCAGGCGGTGATCCGGCCGGTACCGACCTGCGTCAGCGCGGACAATCCCGCGAACTACGAGCCGCTGCTGTATGCCGACCACCGGCGGAAGCTGAACCTGACCAACTTTGATCACCGGCGTAGGGATGCGGAGAAGGCGGCCTAGAGCAACGTCACCCCGACTGGCACAGTCGGGCTGACAAAGTTGCTTGTGAAAACAAAGAGCTAGACCGCTGCCGCCTCGCCATTCCCAGCCCGCCGGGTCGCAGTTTGATGGAACCGCGTTGTAGACTCACAGGCCGGGTCAAGGCCTTCCACGCCTAAACCGCCAGGGCTTGCTGCGCCACACTGTCCCGAAATTTCGCGCCCTCGTGCCGCAGCAGCCAGCGTTTGCGCTCAATGCCGCCCCCGTAGCCAGTCAGCAGGCCGTTGGCGCCGATCACCCGGTGACACGGCACGACGACACTGATTGGGTTCGACCCGTTGGCCAGGCCGACCGCGCGTGCCGCGTTGGGCCATCCCAGCCTGGCAGCCAGCGCCCCGTAACCAAGGGTCTGGCCAGGCGCGATCATGGTAAGAGCTGCCCATACCGTACGCTGAAACGCCGTGCCCGCCGTGCGCCACGCAATCGTTCCGAGACACCCCACTTCCCCTTCAAAGTAGTCGCCGAGCGCAAGCCTGACGTTAGCCGGCGCGGCACCTTGTTCCAGCGTCACCGACCCGTAGTGCAGCCGGAGCAGCTGCATCATTCCGGCTTGGCGATCATCCCAATCGAGCGCACGGAGGCATCCGTCCTCGTCCGTGACAATCAACGCCTCGCCAATGGGTGTTGCCAGGCGGTCCAGCCAGAGGTGTTCAGGCAGCTTGCTGATCATGACTTACCTTTCGGGACAAATGCGGCTCGGACGCCCACAAATGCAGGGCGGCGTAGGCGCGCCATGGTCTCCATTGTTCGGCGTGAGCGAGCAGGTCGGCGGGTGACGGTCGCACTGCGCTTCCTTCCCCCATCGCTCGCATCAGACCGATATCGGCTGCTGGAAACGCATCTGGCTCACGCAGTTCGCGCATGGCGATGTATTGGGCGGTCCACGCGCCGACGCCCGGTAACGATCGTAGCTGAGCGATCGCCTCTTCAAGGCTTCTACGAGGACCAAAGATCAGAGGATCAGCGACGATAGCCGCCGCCAGCGAGGATAACGCGGCGCGGCGCGCTCTTGGCATGCCAAGGGCAGCCAAATCCGCCGCAGCCAATTGCCGAGGTGTCGGAAACAGATGTGTCAGTCCCATCTCAAGCGCAGCCGGATCGAGGATGTTCTCGCCGTGCGACGAGACCAGTCTGCCAGCAAGCCTCGTCGCCGCGGACACCGCGATTTGTTGCCCAAGAATGGCGCGCACGGCGAGTTCGAACCCGTCCCAGGCGCCAGGAACCCGAAGACCAGGTCGAGCGGCGACGAGCGGTGCCAAGATCGGGTCCAGGCTGAGATGAGCGCCGATTGCCACTGGATCAGCGGCAAGATCGAAGACGCGGCGAACGCGCGCGATAATCACCGGCAAATACCTGAGACTTGGAGAGCGCACGGTGACCTTGAGGCAGTTGCCCTCGACCGGTTCGACGACCAGTACTCCGTGTTCTTCGCCGATTGCGATCGTGCGGGCATACCGGCCGGATGACACTGTCTCGATGCCGGGAATGGCGCGGGCGCTCAGGAACGACAAAATTGCCTTCCAGTCGTAGGGAAGCCGATAGCCTAGCTTGACCGCGACCGCGCCTGTCGTGCCAAACGACTCCTCCCGAACGCCCATACGCCGGAGTGCCTGCGGCGGCCGCTTGAACAGTTGCTGGAAGATCTCGTTGAATCGCCGGACGCTGCCGAAGCCCGCCGCCAAGGCGACCTCCGTCATTGGCAATCGCGTGTCGTGAATGAGCTGCTTGGCGAGAAGAATCCGCCGTGTTTGCGCGATCGAGATCGGCGACGCGCCGAGATGCTGCCGAAACAAGCGCCGAAGCTGACGCTCACCCATTCCCAACCGGGCCGCCAGGGCTTCGACGTTCGCCTCATCCAGGGCGCCCGCTTCGATCAATCCCAAAGCGCGGGACACCGTGCTGGAGCTTCCCCGCCAGAAAGCCAGCTCAGGCGAGGTTTCCGGCCGACAGCGCAAACACGGCCGAAACCCGGCTTCCTGCGCGGCGGCGGCCGTGTGGAAGAATTGCACGTGGTCTCGCCTGGGCGTGGGTGCTGGGCAGAACGGCCGGCAGTAAATTCCCGTCGTCGTGACAGCGACGAACAAACGCCCATCGAAACGGTGGTCTCGCGTTTCAATGGCGCGGTAGCAGGCGTTGTCGTCCATGTCCATGCCGCGATGATCCCCCAGACCGCCGCCTTTGTCTGGCGGTTTTCGGACCTCAACGACATGGTAGCCGATGGATGCGGTCTGGCGCGAACCAGCGCTTGCATGTCCAGCGTTGCTGGGGTCACACGGACTGGCATCCACTCTTGCGCCATACGCTGTCCGCATGGTTGCATTGCGCCCAGCAACGGGATTTGGAGCGCGATTGGCCTACGCCCTGCAACAACTGATCAACGGCGTGACGCTGGGCATGATCTACGGCCTGATCGCCGTCGGCTATACCATGGTCTACGGCATCATCGGCATGATCAACTTTGCCCATGGCGACGTCTTCATGGTGGGCTCCTTCCTCTCCCTGATCGCGCTGCTGGGCCTGGCCGCGCTGGGGATCACCTCGGTGCCGCTGGCACTGTTCCTCGCCCTGGTCTTCGCCGCCGGCATCGCCGCGCTGTACGGCTGGACCGTCGAACGGGTTGCCTATCGGCCGCTGCGCGGCTCGTTCCGCCTGGCCCCGCTGATCAGCGCCATCGGCATGTCGATTACCCTGCAGAACTTCGTCCAGGTCAGCCAGGGTGCCAGGGTGAAGCCGATCGAGGCGATCATCCCCGGCGGCATCCCGCTGATCCAGCAGGGCGGCTTCGCGGTCCGGCTGTCCTGGATGCAGATCGCCATCGTGGTGATCACCGTCACCATCCTGGCGATCTTCACCTGGCTGGTCACCAGGACCCCGCTGGGCCGGACCATGCGCGCTTGCGAGCAGGACCTGAAGATGGCCAGCCTGCTGGGCATCGACACCGACCGCACGATCAGCCTGACATTCGTCATCGGCGCAGCACTTGCCGCCGTCGCCGGCTTCATGTTCCTGCTGTACTACGGGGTGATCGACTTCTACATCGGCTTCATCGCCGGCATCAAAGCCTTCACCGCCGCTGTGCTGGGCGGCATCGGCAGCCTGCCGGGGGCGGTCCTAGGCGGCCTGCTGATCGGCCTGATCGAGGTGTTCTGGTCGGCCTATTTCAGCGCCGAGTATAAGGACGTGGCCGCATTTTCCATCCTGATCGTCGCCTTGATCTTCCTGCCGACCGGCATCCTGGGCCGCGCCGAGGTGGAGAAAGTATGAGCGCCCGCGCGGCGGCGCCGCAGGGCTGATGACGGGCCAATGACCCCGCTGCGCGACGCCCTCGTCTCCGCGCTTGTCGCCCTTGGGCTGTTCGGCCCGCTGGTGGGGCTGGTCACCACCAGCGGCGACCACGGGCTGTCGTTAATGGTCCGCCCGGTTGCCACCGCCGTCGTCGTTGGCCTGGTGTTCCTGGGCCGGCTGGCCATGCTGTCCTGGCGTGGACGCCACCGCGGTCGGCCTGCACTAAACAACCGGGCGCTGGCTGAGCGGGTGACGCGGGCCGGGAAATACGTCGCCCCGCTGCTGCTGGCCGCCGCCCTGGCGCTGCCGCTCAGCGGTTCACGCTATTACATCGACCTCGGCACGCTGGTGCTGACCTACATCATGCTGGGCTGGGGCCTGAACATTGTCGTCGGCCTGGCTGGGCTGCTCGACCTCGGCTACGTCGCCTTCTATGCGGTCGGCGCCTATTCCTATGCGCTGCTTGCCACGACGTTCGGCCTGGGGTTCTGGGTGTGCCTGCCGCTGGCCGGCATCCTGGCCGCACTGTGGGGGGTTCTGCTGGGGTTTCCGGTGCTGCGGCTGCGCGGCGACTACCTGGCGATCGTCACCCTAGCATTCGGTGAGATCATCCGCATCGTGCTGATCAACTGGGTCTCGCTGACCAACGGCCCGAACGGCATCACCGGCATCCCCCGCCCGACGCTGTTCAACCTGAAGTTCAGCATGGATGGCGGCCCGGACAGTTTCGCCGGCTTCTTCAACCTGGAACCCGCGGTGATCCAGCGCATCATCTTCCTGTACTACGTGATCCTGGGTCTGGCGCTGCTGACCAACTGGGTCTCGCTGCGGCTGCGCCGACTGCCGCTGGGCCGCGCGTGGGAGGCACTGCGCGAAGACGAGGTTGCCTGCCGGTCGCTGGGCATCAACGTGCGCAACACCAAGCTGACCGCCTTTGGCATCGGTGCGATGTTCGGCGGTTTCGCCGGCGCGTTCTTCGCCACCCGCCAGGCCTTCATCAGCCCGGAAAGCTTCACCTTCATTGAATCCGCCACCGTGCTGGCGATCGTCGTGCTGGGCGGGCTGGGCAGCCAGCTTGGCGTCGCGCTGGCTGCCATCGTGATGATTGGCGGGCTGGAGACGCTGCGCGACTTCCTCAGCTTCCTCGGCGACCAGATGGACAGCCCGGTCTTCGCCGGCATCGCCAGTGAGCTGCCGCTGTACCGGATGCTGATCTTCGGCCTGGCGCTGGTCGTGGTGATGGTGTTGCGTCCGCGCGGCCTGATCTCTGGCCGGACGCCCAGCGTGGCCCTGACCCGGGTGAAGGAAATCGCCCCCGAGCTTGTCGCCGAGGGACGCAGTTGATGCTGTCGGTGGTGGATCTGGCGATGCGCTTCGGCGGCCTGAAGGCGGTCGACGACCTGTCGTTCGAGGCCCGCGCCGGCGACATCACCGCCGTGATCGGCCCGAACGGCGCGGGCAAGACCACCGTGTTCAACTGCATCACCGGCTTCTATCGTCCGACCGGCGGCAGCATCACACTGACGCACCCGGATGGCGGCCGCTTCGCCCTGCACCGCATGGCCGGCCACCGCATCGCCGCAACCGCCAAGGTCGCCCGTACCTTCCAGAACATCCGCCTGTTCGTCGGCATGACGGTGCTGGAGAACCTGCTGGTCGCCCAGCACAACACGCTGATGGCGGCGACCGGTTTCGGCGTGCTCGCCGTCCTTGGCCTGGGGCGGTACCGCGCGGCCGAGGCGGCCGGCATCGAGAAGGCCCGCTTCTGGCTGGATGCCACCGGGCTGACGGCGCGCGCCGACGACCCCGCCGGCGCCCTGCCGTATGGCGCGCAACGCCGGCTGGAGATCGCGCGGGCGATGTGCACCGATCCGGTGCTGTTGTGCCTGGACGAACCCGCCGCCGGGCTGAACCCGCGGGAATCGGAGGAGCTGAACCAGTTGCTGCGGCGCATCCGCGACCTGGGCTGCTCATTGTTGCTGATCGAGCACGACATGGGCGTGGTGATGCGCATCTCCGACCACATCGTGGTGCTGGACCACGGCAAGAAGATCAGCGACGGCACACCGGCGGCGGTGCGCGCCGATCCGGCGGTGATCGCAGCCTATCTCGGCGAGGGCGACGAGGACGAGGATGGGGACGAGGTGGCGGCTTGACCGCCATGCTGTCGCTGGCCGGCGTCACCGCCTTCTATGGCGCGATCCAGGCGCTGCGGGGGATCGACCTGGCGGTGAATGAAGGCGAGATCGTCACCCTGATCGGTGCCAACGGCGCGGGCAAGTCCACGCTGATGATGACGATCTGCGGCAATCCCCGCGCCCGCGCTGGCCAGATCGTCCACCGCGGCCAGGACATCACGCACTGGCCGACGCACCAGATCATGCGCCGCGGCATCGCCCAGGCACCGGAGGGAAGGCGCATCTTCAGCCGCATGACGGTGCATGAGAACCTGCTGATGGGGGCCGAGGTGGCCGGCCGCGCCGGCGGTGTCGAGGATCTTCTGGACCAGGTGTTCACCCTGTTTCCCAGGTTGAAGGAGCGGATCGGCCAGCGCGGCGGCACGCTGTCGGGGGGCGAGCAGCAGATGCTGGCGATCGGCCGAGCGCTGATGTCGCGGCCCAGCCTGCTGCTGCTGGACGAGCCGTCGCTGGGGCTGGCGCCGCTGGTGGTGCGGCAGATCTTCGGCGCGATCCGCGCGCTGAACCGCTCGACCGGGCTGACCGTGCTGCTGGTCGAGCAGAACGCGTTCCAGGCGCTGCGTCTGGCGCACCGCGGCTACGTGCTGGTGAACGGCACCATCACCATGGCTGGGACCGGCGCGGAGTTGCTGGCGCGGCCAGAGATCCGGGCGGCGTATCTGGAGGGCGGGCAGGTGTAGGGTCCGGTGGCAGGGCTTTGGCTCGGCTCGTCCGCTCTTTCGGATGCCGGCTGATGATGTTGCGACACACCCAATCCAATTTAACCACTTCGTCACGATCATCAGGGCGAGGGGGCTAGCGTCCCGCTCTTGATTACGCGACCCTCCGTTATGTCCGCCTAGATACACCGGGCGATATATCGGCGACATATGGACGGAGATCAGGGTGAGGCGCACGGAAGCTAACGCTGGTCAGCGGGCTTTGCCAGCGAACACAATCTCGCTTGGACTGATCCTAGCCTTCCACGCTGGTACTGCTCACTGTCAAACAGCACCAACCACAGCCGCCCAGCCGTCAAGCGGCCCGGCGGTCAATCTCGGGACGATTCCGATCACGGCGCCGGCGCTGAACCCCGATGGTTCGAGTGCGGCGAGCGGCGGGTTCGCTGTGCCCAGTCAGTCGTTTGGGCCGCTTGGCAATACGCCGGTCCGGGACATCCCGTTCAGCACAATTTCCGTCCCGCGCACGGTGATCCAGGATCAGCAAGCCCACAACGCTTATGACATCCTGAAAAATGATCCGTCACTGGGTTTGCTGTTCAGCCCAAGGTTCTCGCCCAACGGGGGGGCTTTCAACATTCGCGGCTTTACCGTCGCCAACACCGATACGCGGCTCGATGGCCTGACCACGAACACGTATGACCCGGCACCCGAGGGCGTTGAGCGAGTCGATGTGCTGACAGGCGGGGCCGCGGCACTTTACGGTTTTGCCGCTCCGGCGGGCGTCATCAACTTCATCACCAAACGGCCTTTGGATACGCCGCTCACGGATGTCGGCGTGCAATACAACAGCCGGCTCAATGCCGAGGAAACGCTCGACGTCAGCCGGCGTTTCGGGCGCGACGAGCAATTCGGCATCCGGATCAACATCGCGCAGCAGGACGGCGAGGGCGCCGTGGACAGGACGTCCCTGGATCGCAATTTCCAGGCGCTGGCACTGGACTGGAAGCCGATCGAAGGCCTTCGCCTATGGACCAATTTCCAGCATGAGTACTACAACTATCGCGGTATCGACATAGGGTTCCTTACCAGCCGGCTGCGCTCAATTCCTGCCGCGCCCAACCTGTTCGAACTGTTCGGCCAGCCTTGGAACTATGCGCGTGCGAATGTCCTGGTCGCCACGACCGGAGCGGAGTTCGATCGTGACAACTGGCACTTGTCCGCCAAGGCCGGTTTTGTCCAGAAACAGGGCGATCTGAACACGCCGATCAATGGCTTCTCGTTTCTCAATCAAGCCGGGCAGTATCCGGTCACCGCGGCCTTCGTCCCGGACCAGGAGACCTATGGCAAAAGCTTTGCCCTCGACGGCGGCCGCACCATCAGGACCGGCCCCATCAGGCAATATGTCAGCGTGGTGTATCTGCAGGACTACCTGCGCACTACGCAGCCGGCGCAGACCCTGCTCAATAATCTCGGCATATCGAGCCTTGCCGCGCCGCGCTACATTGCTGAACCGAACCTGCCGCAAAACCTGGCGGGCGATACCCTGTCGAGGACAGTCGATCGCACGCTGCTGGCAACAGACCGGATCAGCATCGGCGATCGCGTCACCGTGCTCGCAGGCGTGGACCGGTCATCGGTCGAGCAATTCAGCTCCAGCGCCGGGCTGCTCACGCCCGCCAACCAGCAGCAGTCGAAGGTCACGCCCATCGCGGCGTTGCAGATCGAGCCGATCTCCTGGGCGACGGCTTACTTCAGTTATGTCCAGGCACTTCAGCCAGGGCGGACGTCCCCCATTGGCGCCCAGAACGCCAACCAGTTGCTGCCGCCGTTCGTCGGCACGCAATATGAAGTCGGTGTCAAGGCCGACGTCACGCCAGGGCTGCAGGTCGGGACGGCGTTATTCCAAATCGATCAGGCCTTCGCTTTCCTGGATCCTGCCGACAACACCTTCAAAGCCAGCGGAACAGAGCGCCACCGCGGCCTGGAGTTAACCGCGGCCGGCAAGCTGACCGCCGATTTGTCGTTGCTGGGCGGTGTGACCTTCATTAACGCCCGCATTAACGAAGTGCCGCAGGACACGACCGGCAACGACAACAAGGTATCCGGCGTGCCAGGGCAGCGTCTTACCCTGTTTGCGGAATATGCCGTTCCGCCGGTGGCTGGGCTCACCCTGATCGGCGGCGTCTATTACACCAGCTCGCAATATGCGTCCCAAGCCGGCGCGATCGTCAAGAACCTCACGATACCCGGCTACGTCACGCTCGATGTTGGGGCACGCTATGAGACTGTTATATCCAACACGCCCGTCACCGCCCGTCTCTACGTCTCCAATTCGCTGAACGAGCGCTATTGGGCGAGCAGCTATAACGTGCTGAACGTGGGTTCGCCACTGAGTGCGAGCGCGTCGCTCACCGCCCATTTCTAGGAGGCAGTTTGCATGAACCTTCCCGAACAGTATCGCGAGCACGGTTACGTTGTCCTGCCGCAAGCGCTACCGGACGATCTGATCGACGAGCACGTCATCATGATGGACGCGCTGTACGAAGAATTCGGACTGCGCAGCAAGGCCGACCTTTTGCGTCAGACCGGCGAGGTTGCGTTCCGCAACCGGTTTGGGCAGGCGATGGCCGCCGTGCACGCCCGGCCGGATGGTTTGCGCCTGGCGCTCTGGCCGAAGCTGCGCAACACCGTCATCGACCTGCTTGGCGAAGACGTCATCCTGAGTAGCGCCAGCACCGTGCAATGGGGAAGCGAGGCCCGCGCCCACAGCGATACGATCGTAATGTTCCGGGGACCGCCGGAAAGAGTGTGCCGGGCCTGGGTAGCGCTCGAAGACTTGGACCCGGACAGCGGCCTGCTCTATATGATGCCGGGAACACACCGCTCGATTCGCCCAACGCTGTGCGATGAGGTCTTGGGCGCACACCCCGAGTTCAAAGCGATTTTGCATGATTTGGCTGCAGGCGGCTACGACGAAGCCAGCTTTGGCAACAAGGTAAAGCCGATAGCCGAGGCGGCCTTGCACGCGATCGCCGACAAGGTTGCCGACGCGCCCCAGGTGCCGATGGCATTGCGAAAAGGCGATGCTGTCGTCTTTAATCTCGGCACGATCCACGGCGCGTTGCCCCGGATCAATCTGGCGCTCACGCGCAAGGCTATGATCCTGGAATGGCACGGGCGCTCAGCTCGCTCCTTCTCGCTTGCAGCCTATTTTGGCTCGGAATACGACCACCGCCGGGATGAGAACGTATTGCCACCCGATCCGATCCTCTCCTCGCCTTGGGGCGATTACGCTGTGCCTGACCCCAGCCTGCGTGAGGCCCGATACCGGCAGCGCATGGTCCTCGCGTGATCCGGAGCCTGTGGGCCGCATTGTCAGCCGTCGCCGTCGCCGCGGTTATGGTCCTTGCGTTGGTGCGGTCGCTCCCGCAGCACGTCGATCCGCGTCCTCACAGGCAGATCGTCGATGGGCGTGGCAAGACGGTGATGCTGTCCGAGCCGCTGAGGAGGGTCGCGTTGTTTTGGGGCGCCGGGTTCGGCGAGTATCTCCTCATCGCCCGCGACCCCGCTCGCACGCAGGCGACGCAGGATCCCTGGGACGAGGCGATGGAACGAAACCCGCTGCTCAATCGGGCTTTCCCCGGTCTGCACGGCATGCCGACCGATCTCTCGATCTTCGCACAGCATGGTGCAAGCGTTGAACGGCTCTTGGCCGACCCGCCAACCGCCATTGTCACCATCCCTTGGGCTGCTGCTCTGCTCGAGCCCGTCGGGCTGCCGGCCGTCGTAGTGCCGGTGCAGAGTGGCGAGCCGGCCCTGTTCTTGAACACGCATCTGCTGGCCGCGGTAGCCGGGCAAGACAGCCGTAGTGACGATCTTGTGGCGCACTATGCCAGTGCCATGACTGCGTTGCACGACGATCTCTATCGCACCCCTTTGCACGATCGCCCAAGCGTTCTGATGCTGGGCGCTGAAGGGCCGGGACGTTTCTGGACAGTAAGCGTCCCGATGTGGAACCAGATCCTCGATCAGGCGGCCGGGCGCGCGGCCGTGTCTGGCTCCGGATTCCGCCACCTGGACGTGGAACGCATAGTGGCGCTCGACCCGGACATGATCGTTTTGCGTCCAAGCGGCGCAGCGCTTGCACCATCCCCTACTAGCTTCATGGCGAATGGCTTCGCGCCGGCCCTGCAGGCTGCACGGGAACGACGCGTCTACGCTTGGCCTCCCGGCGTGACGCAGATCACCAACAACATCGTGGAGTATCCGCTGATTGCGCGCTGGTTTGCCGAGCTGCTGCACCCGGACCGGCTCACGCCCCGGCTGCGGGATTTGATGACAACCACCTATGGGCGGGAGCTGAAAGCCGAGCCCACAGCCAGCGATATCGACCGCGCACTATACCTGTCCGGGAATGCCGGCTCCGCGAATTATGACCGCTTCGACGCCGGTCATTCTTGAAGATACCGAACCGCTGGGGCTTCTACGGACTTGGTTTGGTCGCGGTATGCATCCTGTTCGGGGCGGCGTTGCTTGGATCATTGTGCTTGGGAGTTTATCCGATCCCCGCAAGAACAGTCTTGCGGATCGTGCTCGCCCTAATCTGGCCCGGTCCGTTGCCGGAACATCCGCCCTGGTCCGACACAGAGATCATGGTTGTGCAGGTGGTCCGCCTCCCGCGAATCCTCCTTGCTACATTGGCCGGAGCGGGGTTGGGCTTGTCCGGTGCCGCTCTACAGGGCCTCTTTCGCAACCCGCTCGTCGGGCCTGATATCATCGGCGTATCAGCGGGGGCGGCGTGCGGCGGTGTCGGTGCAATGCTGCTTGGCTGGACGGCCTATGAGATCGTTGGTCCGGCGCTCTTGGGCGGCCTTACAGCGGTGCTAATCGCCTCTGGCTTAGCGCGGCTGGCGAAAGGTGGAATGCTCGCATTGGTGCTGGCCGGTATCATTGTCGCCGCCTTCTTCTCGGCGACTCTTACCTTGCTGGAATACCTGGCCGATCCCCTGACCAGCTTGCCACGGATCATCTACTGGCTGATGGGCAGCTTTGCTGGTGCCAACACACAGGCCGTTGCCGTGGTCGGCGCGGGCACTTTAGGAGCGGGCGCGGTTCTGCTCGGTTTGCGATGGCGCCTCAACCTGCTCTCGCTTGGCGACACCGATGCGGCTGCCCTCGGGCTAAACGTCGCGCGCCTTCGATGGGCGGTGGTGGTTTTGTCCGCCCTGATCGTCGCCACCCAGGTCTCGGTGAGCGGCATCGTGGGCTGGATCGGGCTGATCGTACCCCACTTCGCACGCATGTTGGTCGGGCCTGATCATCGGCGGCTGATGCCAGCCGCGGGCCTACTCGGCGGTGTGTTCACGCTCGGCGTAGACGACGTTGCACGCAGCATAGCCAGCCAGGAGCTGCCCGTTGGGCTGCTCACCGCCTTCATAGGCACACCAGTGTTCGCATTCCTGTTCTGGCGCACCCAGGGTCGCGGGTGGCGCGGTGACTGAACCCGCACTCGCCTTTCAGGAACTCGGCTTCGCTTACCGCCGTGGCGAACGGATACTGCGGGGATGTAGCAGCGCCGTGATGATGGGCGCCACGAGCAACTGCGCCCCGCGGCGATCCCCCCACAAACCGCGGCATCACGCCGCGAATGCGGCTTCCTGCGACAGAGCACCGGCGGCGGCGCTGGCTGCCCTGGCCTCGGCGCGGACGCAGCGTTGAATCACCAGCACCCCCAGCGACGCCGGCAGCACCGCCAATGTCGGCGGCAAGCCGCTGCAGGCCACCGCCGCGGTGGCCAGGCAGCCAAACACCGCCCCGGCATCCCAGCCCGCCTCGGTCGACAGGTGAAACTGATACGCCGAACCGGAACGTTTTGCCCGGTCGTAGACCACGCTCATCAGCACCGGGTAGTACAGTCCGCCGACCGCGGCACCGACGATGTTGGCCGCAACCGCCGCACCCGGCACCCAGGCCGAACCGGCGCGCATGGCGATGCCCAGCAGCAGTGCGGCGGTGATGACGCGCGCCAGCAGCGGGCGGTGCCCGCGGTCGATCAGCAGGCCGCATCCCATCCCGGCCAGCGCGCCGGCCACGGCAGCCGCGCTGGTCGCCCAGCCCAGCACGTCGTAGGACGAACCCAGGGTCGAGAACAGGATCATCGGCCAGGCGATGCCAAGGCCCGCGCACATCCAGCCGTCGGCGCAGAACGCCGCCAGTCCGACCGGATCGGCCACCCGCAAGGAGCGTCGCACGGTCGGCACGCCACCCAGATCCAGCCGGCCGATCAGCAGCAGCGGTGCGGTGGACAGCAGGCAGACCACCGTGGCGATGCCGAACTCGGCGCCGGCGCCCAAGTGGGTGAACAGCGTGCCGCCCGCCACGGGGCCAACCACGGCGATCACCGTGCTGGCCATCTGGCGGAACGCGAGCTGACGGCCCCGCCGGCCGCGCCCGCCGCAGACGGCATTGGCGGCATGGCAGATCGGCCAGTAGATACACTCGCCAACCGACACGACCAGGATCCACGCCGCCAGCCACGCCGGCCGCTGCGCCCCGGTCAACGCGACGAACTGGAACGAGGAGATCACCGTGCCCAGCAGCAGTGCCGGACGCATCCCCAACCGGCGGACCACCGGCAGCACCGCGGCGCGCATGGCGAGGCGGAAACTCAGCAGCAGGGCGTAGAGCAGCACGGTGGTAGCCACGGTGAATCCAAGCCGCAGCAGATAGGCGCCGACAAAGCCCGAGGCCAGCGACATCGCGAGCGACCAGACGATGCAGTGGGCGGTGATGAAGCGGAACTGCAGTCCCTGCCGGTCGATACTCATTCGTAAAATCCCGTTATGGCCTGCTGATCGATATGATATTGCAAATGTATTGACATATTAGCGTCGTGGCGTATCCACATGTGTCTGCCGAAAAAGATCGACTTCGTTTCGCTGTCGAGCGCCGGAGCGGATGTGCATGCCGCCGCGGCGAAACGTCTCCACGGCATCACCAACCTCCTGTCCCGGCGCGAAAGCACTCTGTCGATAAAGTGATCGTGATCAGCGGGTCAACAATTCTGTTTGGTCGCGAAAAAATCGATCGACGGGGTGTCGGGCCCGCAACGAATGGTCAGTCCGACCGTTGGACGCAGTGCCGGCAGGCCGCCGACAGGCAATCGCGAAACGTGATGAATCTTGTAACGTACCTGCATCGCGACATGCGAACGATTGGTACCCTTTCCTGGCTCAAAACAGAACTTCGTGGCTGCCGCCCGACCGGCTGAAGTTGCGTTTCCGCCCCACCGCGGCAGACTGAGCCTGGCCGTCGCCCCAACGACCGGGCGAAGGCAATCAGCCGGCATGATGCAGCGGGTTCATACGAGCAACTTTGGGGGGAACTATGGCCTACAAGATCGCCATCATGGGCACCGGGGCGGTGGGCGCCTATGCCGGCGCGCACATGGCACGCAACCATGAGGACGTCACCTTCATCGATCCTTGGCCGGCAAACGTCGAGACGATGAAGGCCCAGGGGTTGAAGGTCTCCCACATCCGCGACGTGCCCGAGTGGTCGACACCGGTGCGCGCGCTGCACCTGACTGAGCTGCAGCAGGCGGCGAAGGAAAAACCGTTCGACGTTGCCTTCATGTGCATGAAGTCATACGACACCGCCTGGGCAACCACGATGATCGCGCAGTACCTCGCCGCCGACGGCTTCGTGGTCTCATTGCAGAACTGCATGAATGAGGAAGCCATCGCCGACATCGTCGGCTGGGGCAAGGTGGTGGGCTGCATCGCCAGCTCCATCACCGTCGACCTGTGCGAGCCGGGCCACGTCCGCCGCGCCGCCGGCAAAAGCGGCGAGCGCCACACCGTCTTCCGCACCGGTGAGGTGCACGGCCGCATCACCGATCGGGCGCAGGAGATCAAGCGCCTGGTGGCGCTGGCCGACTCGGCGCTGGTGACCTCCAACCTGTGGGGCGAGCGCTGGTCGAAGCTGGTGACCAACGCCATGGCCAACGGCATGTCGGCCGGCACCGGCATGATCAGCAAGGACATCCTGCGAAACGACACCCTGCGCCGCTTCGGCGCCCGCCTGGGCAGCGAGGCGATCCGCGTCGGCCAGGCTTTGGGCTATGAGCTGGAGGAAATCCACCACATCGACCCCGAGGTGATCGCCCGCGCCGGCGAGGGCGATCCCGCCGCCACCCGCGACTATGACGCCCACCGGCTGGAGGAGGTGAACAAGGCCGGCGGCGGTGAGCATCGTCCCTCGATGGGCCAGGATATGGTCAAGGGCAGGCGGACCGAGATCGAGTTCCTCAACGGCTTCATCGTCCGCAAGGGCGAGGAGATCGGGCTGCCGACCCCGGCGAACGCGGCATTGACCGACATCGTCAAACGGGTCGAGCGCGGCGAGCTGCAGCCCGACCCGAAGCACCTGATCGAGCTGCGGCTGAACTGATCCGCAAAGACGGCATTCCCCCGCCTACCGCGCCTCGAACAGGTCCTGTGCAAGATAGCGCCCCCTGGCCACACCGCTGGGGCAAGCGAACAGGCCGCCGCCGATGTGGGTGACGAACTGGTTCATCATGTCGAACTTTGACATCCGGTCGAAGATCCTGATGAACCCCTCGCTCGGGTCGCGCTGGTAGCAGATGAACAGCAGCCCGGCGTCCAGCTCCAGCGCATGGCGCCAAGGCGGCCAGCGTTCGGCCACCATGCTGACGCCGTTGTCATAGCTGTAACTGCGGCGAAGGATCTGCGCGCCGCCGTTGTTCGCCGGGGCGGCCAGCCGGATGTGCGCGTTCTCCGCGATCAGCGGATTGCCGTCGGCGTCGTTCGCCTCGAAATCGGCGCTGTCGGACTCCGCCGCCGCGCCGATTGGGGCCCCGGACACCTTGCGGCGGCCAACCGTCTGCTCCTGGAATCCCAGCTTCATGCGGTCCCAGTGCTCCAGCGCGATGCGGACGGGGCGCGCCACCAGGTAGGAGCCGCCCCGCATCCACGCACCACCCTCCTCGCCCACCCAGACCGACCGATCCAGCGCGACGGCGTCGGACAGCGCAACGTTCATCGTGCCATCCTTGAACCCCATCAGGTTGCGCGGCGTCGCGTCGACCTGGTAGCCGGGAACGAAGCCAGACTGCACCCAGCGCACGCTGGCGACACCGGTGGCCAGGCGCATCAACTGGCGCACCGCATGCATCGTCGCCTGCGGATCGTCGCCGCAGGCCTGGACGGAAAAGTCGCCGCCGGTCCGTTCCGGCACCAACTGGTCGCCGACGAAGTGCGGCAGGTCGACGAACGCTGCGGGCCGCAGCTTCGCCAGGTCGAACCGGTCCTCGCCATCGCGGCTGAACAGGCTGGGGCCGAACCCGAACGTCAGGGTCAGCCGACTGGCCGGCAAACCCAGCACCTCACCCGAGTCGGCTGAAGCGACCGCTGGCGAAGCGTCGCCCGAACCAAGCGGCCGGCCCTGCGTCAAGTTCGCCGCGGCATCCGTCCAGGCCCGCAGCAGGCCGATGATGTCGTCACGTCTGGTGGTGACGGCGTCGAAGGCGGCGAAATAGGTGTGCGCCTGCACCGGTGTCGCGATGCCGCCCTGGTGCACCCCATAAAACGGCAGCACCGGCGGCTGGACTGGCGCGCTCAGCCCCGGCTGATCGATCGTTGGCAGGGCGCGGGCTGGCCGTGCCGCACCCGCCAGTCCGGCCGCCACACCCAGGATGCCGCGCCGCGTGGCGAACGGACAGCCGGTCATCGTCCGCCCCGCATCAACGTGTTCACGTCGTCCATCACGTAGTAGAAGCCCTTGTTGTCCGGCGTCATGGCGATACCGAACAGATCGCCGTTGCCGGGTGGCGACTGCGCCTGGTCGTTGTTGATCCACTGCGCGTAGATCTGCCTGCCGGCAAGTGGATCGACCTCCACCAGGCGGCCGTCCTTGCCGTTGCAGACCAGCAGGTGGCCCTCCGGCGACCAGGCCATCGCCAGCGGCCAGGACAGCAGCCCGCCCTGCGTCACCACCTTGCCGGTGCCGGCGCTGTCGGCGCGTGTCGTGGCATTGGCGATGGCGGTGATGACATTGTCCAGCCCGTCGGTGACATACAGCGTGTGGTCTGGCCCAAGCGCCAGGCCCGTCGGCCCAAGCAGGAAGTTGTCATAGTCGGCGCGCTGCGCGAAGCCGGCGGCAACCACCGTCTGGCTGAGAAGGGCTGGCGGCTTGCCTGGGGGAATCGAAAGCTCCAGCCGCAGCACGGTGGCCTTGTGCAGGATCACGGGCATCCCCGTGGCCGGATCCAGTTTGGTCGGCGGCGGCAGGTCGAACCCGGCCATGCTGATGAACAGGGTCGCGGTCGCGCCGTCGTCCACCACCGCCATGTTGCCCCACGGGCCGTTGATGGTCGGTCCCGACCAGGCGGCGGCCAGCTTGCCCTCCGGGTCCAGCACCAGCAGGCATCCCGCACCCTTGGTCGCCGTGGTGCCGTCGGTGCTGGGGGTGCTGCCGACGATCACCCACCCGGCCTTCAGCATGGTCATGGCCGTCGTCAGCCCTACCCCGCCCGGGCACTGCGGCAGTTTCTGCGGCAGCCGGGTGAACAGGTAGGATTGCCGGCTGGCTGGCCGGTAGCCGACGATCGTCGTGCCGGTGCCCTGCAGGTTGCTGATGTTGTTGAAGTTGTCGACCAGCACATCATCCTGCATCACCTTCCCGGCACTGGCGGGCGCCACCACGACGGCATAGGGATTGAGGTCGCCATTGTCGGTCACGGTGGACGACAGCGTCGTGTGGCGGTGGATCGTCTCCAGGAAACCGTGCGTCTCAGCCTGTGCCGGCCCACTGCCGGCCAGCCCGAGGCAGGCGAAAACCACGGTCGCCCAGACCAGCAGCGGCCATGCATGCGGCGGCATCAGCCGAAGGCGCAAGGGAATTGGCACAGGCTGTGTCCTCCTCAGAAAAGCACGTTGGTGCGAAGGCCCAGCACCAGCTCGTTCCGGACGCGCTGGCTGGGGTCGAGCGGGTTCTGCACACCGCCGCCCGGCCGGAAGACGTACTGGACGTCGGGCTGGATCTGCCACCAGGGATGCACCTGGTACTGGTAGGTCAGCTCGATGAACGTCTCGCTGGTGCGGATCGGCATGGCATCGCCGGGGGCAGCCGTCAGGTTGAAGGCCGCGGCGTCGCGGTCATAGCCGGCGGCGCGGTTGCTGACATGGGCAAAGCCGACGCCCAGACCCACAGTGTCGTCGGCGCGGTTGCGCACCGGGTCGTGCCAGACGATGCCGCCGTTGAAGCTGTAATCCACCAGGTTCCGGTCGCCCTCCGGCGTGCCCATGGCGCGGCCGAAGACACTGACGGACTGGTTCGGGTTGGCGGCGTTGCGCCAGACCATCTGGTCACCCACCGCATAGACTGAGACGTTCCCGTAATGCGGCTGCGGCAGGCCGTTGCTGCCGGGTGAGGCCAATGGGCCGCCGGTGGTGTCGAACCGCTGGTCGCTGAAGGTCTCGCCGTCAAACCAGGCGCCCAGCTTGTAGGTATGGCCCAGCGGCGCGCCCTCACCCGGATAAACCAGGCTGCCGAGGGCGGGATAGGTGTACTGCAGTTCGGCAAACACCAGCGGCCCGCGGCCCAGCGGGAACTGGGTGCCGGAGGCGTTGACCCGCTGGGCGTCGCCCTGGTTGCTGGACGCCGGGCTGCCGTTGTAGACGCCGACCAGGATGGCGACGGGATTGATCGGGCGGTAGCGGACGCGGATCGCCGGTGCGGCCAGCGGATAGGCCGGGCCGCCGCCGGGCAGGTCGTAAGACGGCACCACCGGCCAGCCAAACATGGTGTTGAGGAAATAGGCGCCGTTCGGGTTGACGATGAATTCCTGGTCGGCGCTCTGCTGGCCGATCTTGATGTCCAGCCGGTCTTCCTCCAGGAACTTCTGCTGGTACCACAGCTCCCACAGCCGGGTCGCCCGGTCCGCCTCGATGCCGCTGGCGGTCTGCAGGCTGTCAAGGTTGTCGGCACTGAGGTTGCGGCCGTGGATCTGCAATGCGCTGGCATTGAACAGGCCGCCGTACCAGCCGAACGCCCGCTGCGTGTCGAGCTGCAGCACCGCCTGGGTCAATCCGTCATAGTCGGCCCCCTGGTGCACGCCGCCGAGCGGATTGCCCAGCACCTCGCTGGTCTCCTGGATGGCGATGGTGATGCCGTAGGGGCTGAGCTTGCTGCGCAGGCCGAACAGGTCGCCCAACAGGAAGTTGGACCGCTGCAGGTCGCCCAGGATGCTGGTGGAACTCTGCGGGCCGTTTCCATTCGCCTCCTCGCCGCTGATCGGCACCGACAGCGGTGGCGGCGAGGCATGCGCCCGACCCAGCAGCCCGCCCAGCACCAGCGCGGTGGCCATGGCGGCACGAAGGCAATGACCCGGCTGCACCCGCGGCGGAACGATTGGCACCCACTCTCCCCTGTTTCGATCAATGGGATCGTCCTAAATGAGAATGACTCTCAGGCGCAAGAGCTAATGCGAAGCGTTCTCAACACGGCCTTGGCATCTTTGTCCCGGCGCCCTGAACCTCCGGTTGAATGGCCGCCGGCAAGCCGGCGGCCGACTTAACTTAGGACAGCCGGTCAGCCAGCTCTGTCATGCTGCCGACAATAAGGTCCGGCTGCTGCGGCCAGGCGGCGAACGGCCGCCGGCGGCGATCGATGAACACCGTGCGCATGCCCGCGGCCTTGGCACCGACGCAGTCGAACTCATGGTTGGCGACAAACAGCACCTGCTCCAGCGCCACGCCCATCTTCCGCGCCGCCATCTCATACGTCGCGCGGTGCGGCTTGAACGCATTGGCCTCCGCCACCGAGATCACCGCATCGAACGGCACGCCATGATAGGACCGAGCCTCCTCCAGCATGTCTGGATCGCCGTTCGACAGCACCACCAGCGGAAAGCGTGCCTGCAGCTTGGCCAGCGCCGCCGGAACCTCCGGAAAGCAGCGCAGCCGAACGATCGCACCGACCAGCCCGCGCACCTCGTCCTCGGTATGGGAAATGCCCGCTCGGTTCATGACCTGGCGCACGGAGATGTGGCCGATCTCGCGATACGGCGTGTGCGCCCGCTGCAGCAGGGCGTCGATCATCGAGTTCTCGAAGTGGGTGCGCCGCCACCAGGTCACGAAGGCGTTCGGATCGCCCGCCCAGCCCTTCCCGCGCAGGAAGTCCGCCGCGACCTCGCGCAGGCCGCCCTGCATGTCCACAACGGTGCCGTACTGGTCGAACATGCACAGCTTGACGGATGATTTTATGCTCGCGCCGATGTCCATGACAGCCTCCCAGGCCGCGTATAAGAATTGGTCCCGACGTACGGCGGATGCTATGTCGAACCGCCGGTCCGGGATAGGCGGCCAATCTTCGTGGGCTGCTTGCGCCCCACCCGACACCACACCGACCTGAACCGAACCAGCGCGACACCGAACCGAACCGGCCTGACCACCAAGCGGGAGCACGCATGTGAAGATCGGCGTTCCGAAAGAGATCAAGACCCACGAGTACCGCATCGGCCTGACCCCCGCCGGCGCCCTGGAACTCGTCCGTTACGGTCATGAGGTGATGGTCGAGCACGACGCCGGCGCCGGCATCGGCTACCACGACGACGCCTATCAGGCAGCCGGTGCCGCCATCGTCCCTACTGCGGCAGAGCTGTTTCGCCGCGCCGAGATGGTCGTCAAGGTCAAGGAGCCCCAGCCGGCGGAGATCGCCCTGCTGCGCCGCGGCCAGATCCTGTTTACCTACCTGCATCTCGCCGCCGACAAGGCGCAGACCCAGGGGCTGATGCAGTCCGGCGCCACCTGCATCGCCTATGAGACGGTGACCGACCGCGCCGGCAGCCTGCCGCTGCTGGCACCCATGAGCGAGGTTGCCGGCCGCATGGCCATCCAGGTCGGCGCTCGCTGCCTGGAGCGTGAGCAGGGTGGCGCCGGCATCCTGCTGGGCGGCGTGCCGGGTGTCGCACCGGCCAAGGTGGTGGTGCTGGGCGGCGGTGTCTCCGGCACCAACGCCGCGCGCATGGCAGTGGGGCTGGAGGCGAGTGTCACCATCATCGACCGTTCGCTGCCCCGGCTGAAGGAGCTTGACCTGCAGTTCGGCCCGCGCGCCACCACCCTGTTCGCCACCACCGCCTCAATCGAGCAGACCGTGCTGGCAGCCGACCTGGTCATCGGGGCCGTGCTGGTGCCGGGTGCCGCGGCCCCGAAGCTGGTGACGCACGAGATGGTGCGCCGGATGCGGCCGGGTTCGGTGCTGGTCGACATCGCCATCGATCAAGGCGGCTGCTTCGAGACCAGCCGGCCGACCACCCATTCGCAGCCGACCTACATCCTGGACGGCATCGTGCACTACTGCGTCACCAACATGCCGGGCGCGGTCGCTCGGACCTCGACCTTCGCGCTGACCAACGCCACGCTGCCGTTCGTGCTGGCGCTCGCCGGCAAAGGCTGGCGCCAGGCCATGCTGGACGATGCGCATCTGGCCCAGGGTCTGAACATCGACGACGGACGGGTCACCCACCTTGCGGTCGCCCAGGCGCTGGGCCTGCGCCACACCCCTTTGCGTGACGTCCTGGTTCCTGCGGTATAGGCTGGCCCAGCAGCAGGTGGCAGGATGAACCTCAACGCCGATTTCACCATCCGCGCCGCGGTACATGCCGCGCGGCTGGACTGGACGCACTCCCCGGTCCCCGGCGTCGACCGGCGCATGCTGGACCGCATCGGCGAGGAGGTCGCCCGCGCCACCTCCATCGTCCGCTACGCACCCGGCAGCCACTTCTCGCCCCACACCCACGATGGCGGCGAGGAGTTCCTGGTGCTCGACGGCGTGTTCGAGGACGAGCACGGCGCCTTCCCCGCCGGCAGTTACATTCGCAACCCGCCCACCTCGCGCCATACCCCAGGCTCCGGCCCCGGTTGCACCATCTTCGTCAAGCTGTGGCAGTTCGATCCGCGGGACCGCACGCAGTTGCGGCTCGACACCGGTTCCTGCGCCTTCGATCCGGTCGCCGATTGCCCCGGCGTGACGGCGGCGCTGCTGTTCCAGGATGCGCACGAGCGGGTCTTCCTGGAGCGCTGGATGCCCGGCACACGCCGGACCGTGCGGGCCACAGACGGGATCGAGCTGCTGGTGCTGGACGGCGGCTTCACCGAGGCGGACGAGGTGTTCGAGCCGCAGTCCTGGCTGCGCCTGCCGCCCGGCGCCAGCCTGCGGGCGCAGGCCGGCCCGCAGGGCTGCCGCGTCTGGCTGAAGACCGGCCACCTTGCGCACCCCAGGCGCCCCATGCTCTGACTGACGTGGGAGGTCGCGATGCACGCCGACGCAGCCGTGATGGACAGCGAACTTCGCCGCCAGTGGCCCTATGCCGCGCGCCATGCCCGGGTCAACGGCTGGCGGATGCACTACGTCGATGAGGGCGATGGCGACCCCGTGCTGCTGCTGCACGGCAACCCGACCTGGGGCTTCCTCTACCGCGACGTCATCGGCCCACTGCTGCAGTCGGGACGCCGCGTCATCGTCCCCGACATGATCGGCTTCGGCCTGTCGGAAAAGCCGACGCGGGAAGCTGCCCACAGCCTCGACGGCCACATCGCCAACCTGGCAAGCCTGGTCCGCCAGTTGGACCTGACCCGCCTGACCGTGGTCTGCCACGACTGGGGTGGCCCGACCGGCCTGTCGTTCGCCATGAGCAACCCCGAGCGGGTGCGCGCACTGGTCGTCATGAGCACCTGGGCGTGGCCGCGGCCGCCTGCCGAGTTCCATACCCGGCTGTTCCCCTGGCGCATGATGCATGCGCCGCTTGTGGGACCCTACCTGCTGGGCCGCCACAACGTCCTGGCCGGCCGCGGCGTCTACCTTTCGGTGGTCGACCGCGAGACGTTCCGCCGTGAGGCGCAACCGGTCTATGAGGCGGTGCTGCCGGACACTGAGACACGGCTGCTGACCTGGGTCTGGCCGCGCTGGATCCCGCTGGACGACAACGCCCGCGCCTTTGAGCGCTTCACCTGGCTGGAACAGGCGCTGGCGCAGTCGAAACTGCCTACCACCATCATCTGGGGCCGTGAGGATGAGGTGTTCGATGCCGCGACCTTCGCCAGCCGCTTCAAGCAGTTGCTGCCGCACGCCGAGGGACCGCATCTGGTGACCGGCCGGCACTTCCTACAGGAGGATTCCGGCGCCGAGATCGCCGGGCTGATCGCCGCCTTCCTCGACCGGCTGGACCGGCAGGAAACCTGAACGATGCCCGACGTCAGCGTGATCGCATCCGCGACCAGACCGGACCTGAAGGGCAAGCGGCTGGCCTTCGCCCTGGCCGAGGACCGCATCGGCCATTATCCGGCGTTCCGCGACTTCTTCGTCCGCACCTTCGACCTCGACCGGATCGGCCTTGCCGAACCCGGCTTCGTCACTGCGCCGTCCGGCCTGGCCTACGCCCTGATCTTCATCGGCCGCAGCGGCGAGCCGTTCCCTTCCGGCGTCGAACTCTACGCCGTCGTCGATGCGCTGCAGCCGGTGGAGGAGACTGTCCTGGATACCGACCTCTGGGCCATTCTGGGGTGGATGATCGATGGCGTCGGGCCGCCCTGGACGCGCGACGACCTGCAGCGGACCGGGCGGCTGTACCGCATCCCCGCTGCCGCGGCAACCTGAAGCCGGACGCTCGCTCGCCTGCTCGACATGACAGTCGGGCAGCGCTGGTGCACCACCGTGGCTGCAACGATGCCGGGCCTGCAGGTATCGCAACTTTCCCGCCGTGACCGCTTGACGCGTCGCCTCACCGTGCCCAATGTAAATGTGTCTTACATTCACATGAGGCCTCGATGACGAGCGCTGCCAACCAAGACGCCTACGGCTCCCGCGGCTGGAACCAGGGACCCTGGGGCAACAATCAGAACCCGCAATGGCAACAGCCCGGTGGCGGTCCGGGCTGGAATAACCAAGGCTGGAACGGCCAGGGAGGGGCCAACCAGAACTCGGCCAACCCGAACTGGGCCAACCAGCAATGGGCAGCCCCGCCGTTCTGGCATCCCGCCGGTATGAGCCGGCCGATGGCCATCGCCTTCACCGTCCTCGGCTTCCTGTTCTGGTGGCCGGTCGGACTCGCTTTGCTGATCTACATGATAGGGAGTGGTCGCATGGGTTGCTTCGGCCGTCGCCGCCGCGCGATGTATCAAGCACAGAATGGGCAGGGCGCCGGTCCGTGGGCGAACTGGATGTCCTGGGCCTGCGGCCCGTCCGGCAGCCAGTCGACCGGAACCTCCGGCAACCACGCCTTCGACGAGTACAAGGCCGAGACGCTGCGCCGGATGGAAGAGGAGCAGAAGGAGTTCGGCTCGTTCCTCGATCGCTTGCGCTTCGCCAAGGACAAGGCGGAATTCGACCAGTTCATGGCCGAGCGCCGCAATCGCCCGCCGTCGCCGCCGACCGAACAGCAGCCGTCGGCCTGAGCCGCAAGTCGGCCACGTACCCGGCGGATTGATCCGCCGGACCGGCCGGCACCTACCCAGCCGTTTTGCTTGCATTGACCAGGACTGGATACCAACTACCGGTGCGTCGGGCAGCCACTACGGTTGTCTGGCGCATCTTTTGCATCATCAGCCCAGGGGCAGGCCTGAACACCGCTCCGGCACGGCTGCTCACCGGTGGACATGCGAGGCAAGCAACCCAGCGGATGCTGAAAAGGACTTTCCGCGCGCGGCGGGCTTCGTTAACACGCCCGGCACCGACAGGTAGGGGATCGTAACAAATGGCGGGTGTGGATATTCTGGCTTCGGCCTTCAGTGGCGCGAACGCCGCATTCCTGGCGGACCTCTACGCCCGCTGGGTTAGCGATCCGGCCTCGGTCGATCCCAGCTTCGCCGACCTGTTCAGCGCAATGAACGACGAGGCCCGCGCGGTGCTGGAAGATGCCACCGGCGCATCCTGGGCGCCGCGTCCCAGCTTTGCCGAGGCCGCACCAGCAGCATCGCCGCTGGCCGCCCCAAACGGACTGGCCATCAACGGAGTAGCCGCGACAGGACTGGCACCCGAAGGCCCGTCGCCCGACCAGGTCCGAGCCGCCACGATCACCTCGCTGCGCGCGTTGATGCTGATCCGTTCCTATCGCGTCCGCGGCCACCTGGAAGCGCGGCTCGACCCGCTGGGCCTGATCGTGCCCGCCCCGCACACCGAGCTGGACCCGAAATCCTATGGTTTCACCGAAACCGACATGGACAAGCCGATCTTCATCGACAACGTCCTGGGACGAGAGACGGCAACGCTGCGGGAGATCATGCAGATCCTCCGCCATACCTACTGCGGGCCGATCGGCGTGGAGTTCATGCACATCCAGGACCCGGAGCAGAAGTCCTGGATCCAGCGCAAGGTCGAGGGCGCACCCTGGCACAGCGAGCTGAACGCCGACGACAAGCGCACCATCCTGCGGCACCTGACCGAGGCCGAGGGCTTCGAGGCATTCTGCCAGAAGCGCTACGTCACCACCAAGCGCTTCGGACTGGAGGGCGGTGAGGTCACCATTCCCGCCCTGCACGCGATGATCGCGACCGCCGCTGTCGACGGCGTGGTCGAAGTCGCTATCGGCATGCCGCACCGCGGTCGCCTGAACACCTTGGTCAACATCGTCAAGAAGCCGCTGACCGCGCTGTTCAGCGAATTTGGCGGCGAGAGCTTCAAGCCTGACGACGTGCAGGGTTCGGGCGACGTCAAATACCACCTGGGCACCTCAACCGACGTCGACATCGCCGGCCACAACGTCCACCTGTCGCTGCAGCCCAATCCCTCGCACCTGGAAGCCGTCGATCCGGTCGTCGTCGGCAAGGTGCGCGCACGCCAGGACCGCGCCGGCGACACCAAGCGCCGCGGCTCTGTCATGGCGATCCTGATGCATGGCGATGCCGCGTTCGCCGGCCAGGGACTGGTGTACGAGACGCTGGCCATGAGCCAGTTGATCGGCTACCGCACCGGCGGCACGATCCACCTGATCGTCAACAACCAGATCGGCTTCACCACCGTCCCGGCCCATGCCTACTCGGGGCTGTACTGCACCGATGTGGCGAAATCGATCCAGGCGCCGATCCTGCACGTCAACGGCGACGACCCCGAGGCGGTGATCTTCTGCGCCCGCATGGCCGCCGAATACCGCATGAAGTTCAGCAGCGACATCGTGCTGGACATCGTCTGCTACCGTCGCCACGGCCATAACGAGACGGACGAGCCAGCCTTCACCCAACCGCTGATGTACCAGGCGATTAACGCCACGAAGACGACCCGCACGCTGTATGCCGAGAAGCTGGCCAATGAGGCGGTCGTCTCCGCCGAAGACGCCAAGGCGATGTGGGACAGCTTCACCAAAACGCTGGACGACGCCAACGCCGCGGCAAAATCCTACAGGCCGAACAAGGCGGACTGGCTGGAGGGCGCGTGGACGGGCTTCGTGCCGGTCGATCAGCAGGAAGCGGAGCTGACCGAGGAACCCACCGCGGTTACCATCGCCACACTGAAGCAGATCGGCGCCCCCCTGTCGCGCGTTCCCGACGGCTTCAACCTGAACCCGAAGATCACCCGCCAGCTTGAGGCCAAGCAGCAGGCGATCGAGACCGGCCACGGCATCGACTGGGCCACCGGTGAGGCGCTGGCCTATGGCAGCCTGCTGCTGGAGGGCAGCCGGGTGCGGCTGTCCGGCGAGGACAGCCAGCGCGGCACCTTCAGCCAGCGCCACGCGGTGCTGATCGACCAGAAGAACCAGCACGAATACGTGCCGTTGAACAACATCGCCGCCGACCAGGCCCGCATCGAGATCTACAACTCGCTGCTGTCGGAGGCCGGCGTGCTGGGCTTCGAATACGGCTACTCGCTGGCCGACCCGCGCACCCTGGTGCTGTGGGAGGCGCAGTTCGGCGATTTCGCCAACGGCGCGCAGGTTATCATCGACCAGTTCCTGGCCAGCGGCGAGACCAAATGGCTGCGCATGTCGGGGTTGGTGCTGCTGCTTCCGCACGGCTATGAGGGCCAGGGGCCGGAGCATTCCTCGGCCCGCATCGAGCGCTATCTGCAGCTATGTGCCGAACGCAACATGTACGTCTGCAACCTGACCACGCCGGCCAACTACTTTCACGCCCTGCGCCGCCAGTTGCACCGCAACTTCCGCAAGCCGCTGATCGTGTTCGAGCCGAAGTCGCTGCTGCGCCACAAGCTTGCGGTCTCGCCGCTGGCGGACATGGCCGAGGGCACCAGGCTGCAGTACGTGATCCCGGAGATCGACGAACTGGCACACCCTGAGCAGGTGCGCCGTGTCACCCTGTGCTCCGGCAAGGTCTACTACGACCTGCTGCAGGAACGCCGCGCCAAGGACATCAAGGATGTCGCCCTGGTCAGACTGGAGCAGATCTACCCGTTCCCGGAGAACACCCTGGCCCGCGTGCTGGCACCCTATGTCAACGCCGATGTCGTTTGGTGCCAGGAGGAGCCAGAGAACATGGGCGCCTGGAGCTTCGTCGACCGCAGGATCGAGAAGGTGCTCAGCCGGCTGGACATGAAGGTCCGCCGCGTCGCCTATGTTGGCCGCGACGCCGCCGCCAGCCCGGCAACCGGACTGGCCAGGACCCATATGGTGCAGCAGGCCCGCCTGGTAGCCACCGTGCTTGGCATCGGCTAGTGTAGCAAAGAAGCGCAAGACGCGCTTCGCCGCGTGAATCGGCCACCTAAAGTCAAACCGACGCATCGCCCTTCACCGAGGGGCGATACCAAATCGGCCGCGCGTTTAATCCGCCTGGAGACATTAAAGCTGTGGCGACTGAAATCCTGGTGCCCACGTTGGGCGAGAGCGTTACAACCGCCACGGTTGCCCGCTGGATTAAGCAACAAGGCGAGACGGTGGCGGCGGACGAGCCGCTGGTCGAACTGGAAACCGACAAGGTCACCGTCGAGGTGAATGCGCCGTCCGCCGGCCTGCTGTCCTCGGTCGCGGTGCCCGAGGGCACCGAGGTTGAGGTGGGATCGGTGCTGGGACTGCTCGACGCCGAAGGCGCCGCCGCCGGCGCCGGCAAGCAGACCGTATCACCACCGGCGAAAACAGCATCCAACCCCGGCCCGGCGACGCCGTCTGCTGACACCGAAACCCGTCCCGCCGCCCCGGAACCGCGTCCGGCCGCCAATCCCGCCGCCGGCGTCAACCCGCCGCCGCGCCCGCTGGGTCCCGTCTCCCGCCCGGCCGCACCGCCCACCACGGCGCCGCATGCCGCGGCCTCTCAGCCGCACGCGCCCCCGCCGCACGCACCACTGCCGGCCGCCGCCAAGATGCTGGCGGAAAACAAGGTCTCGGCTGACGACATCGGGGAAGGCACCGGCAAGGACGGCCGCATCACCAAGGGCGACGTGCTGGAGTTCCTGAACCGCCCTGCCCCACCGCCACCGCCACCTCCGGCTGCCAAGGCTCCGCGTCAGGACGAACCCCGCGAGCAGCGCGTCAAGATGACCCGCCTGCGGCGCACCATCGCGCTGCGGCTGAAGGAGGCACAGAACAACGCCGCGATCCTGACCACCTTCAACGAGGTGGACATGACCGCGATCATGACGCTGCGCAGCGAATACCGCGACGCGTTCGAGAAGAAGCACAAGGGCGTCCGCCTGGGCTTCATGAGCGTCTTCGTCCGCGCCTGCTGCGTCGCCCTGAAAGAGTTTCCCGCCGTCAATGCCGAGATTGACGGTGAGGACGTCGTCTACAAGAACTTCGTCCACATGGGCATCGCCGTCGGCGGCCCGTCCGGCCTGGTGGTCCCCGTCATCCGCGACGCCGACCACCTCGGCTTTGCCGGCATCGAGGGCGCCATCGCCGACTTCGGCCGCCGGGCGCGCGATGGCGCGCTGAAGCTGGATGAGCTGACCGGCGGCACCTTCAGCATTACCAATGGCGGCATCTACGGCTCACTGATGTCGACGCCAATCCTGAACCCGCCGCAGTCGGCGATCCTGGGCATGCACAAAATCCAGGAGCGACCCATGGTTGTCGGCGGCAAGATCGAGGCTCGGCCGATGATGTACCTGGCACTGTCCTATGACCACCGTATTGTCGATGGCAAGGAAGCGGTGTCGTTCCTGGTCCGCGTCAAGGAAGGCGTCGAAGACCCACGCCGGCTGCTGCTGGATCTGTAGTGAGCCAGCCGCATGGTGCGGAGGCCGCGCCAACGGCATGAGCCGCCGCCTCCGCCGTTGTTTGAAGTCTGCGTTCACGGGCAGCCGATATCGGCTCAGACCGCACTTCGCGCCCGGCTTGCTGCCTGGAAGCAAGAGATCCGGTCCACGTGCGCGGCCGCTTGGCCAGAGAGCAACGCGATGCTCACCGGCTTGGTTAGGCTTCGCGTGACCCACTATTGCGAAACCATCGCAGGCGACGTCGACAACCTGATGAAGCCCATACAGGATGCCCTGCAGGGCATAGTGTACCGCAACGACCGTCAGATCAGCGACGTCACTGGGCGGCGCCGGCAGATCGATGGCCTTTTCAGGATCCGATACATGTCACCTGCACTGGTCATGGCATTCAGCGATGGGCGACCATTTGTTCATATCGAGGTCTGGTCTGAACCCAGTCAGGAGGGTGTCATCTGATGGGGACGCAAACGGAAACCGCCATTGACCGCCGCCGCCGACAGATCGCCGCCTCGTATCGTAGACAGGGTTATCGCGTCACCGCGGCACATGGTCGCAACCGTGACGACACCGCGCTACCATCCTTCCTGACCGGCTGTCATCCTGACCTGATCGCAGAAAAAGACGGCGATCACGTGGTAATCGAGGTCAAGCCGGCGCGTGCCCTGAAGGGCTCCAACGACCTGATCAAGCTGGCGGAAAGGGTTGCCGCCGAACCGGGTTGGCGTCTGGAGCTGGTGACCCTGAAAAGCCCCGACAATGACAGCCTCCTTTTGGGCCCGGATTGGCTGGAACGCATGCTGCAGCCAATTGCGCCTGGCGCAAATGACGTGCTGACGTCGCTTTATCTGACTGCAATCCTGGAATACCTGCTACGCGGCCTGGCACTGCGCAACGACCTGCGGCTGCGAGACAAGCAACCATCTCGGGTTGCACATGAACTGGCTTTCGCTGGCGTTGTAGACGAGGCGCTGCTGACCCGGATCACGGACGTACTGGCCTGGCGAGATGACCTGATGCACGGGCTCCCGACACCGCCTTCAGCCGCCGAGCAGACGAACACGATCACAACACTCTGCCACACTCTCCACGCACAGCTTCACACCCTGAGGACTGAATGAGTGATACCTTCGACGTCATCGTCATCGGCTCCGGCCCTGGTGGCTATGTCTGCGCCATCCGCGCCGCCCAGCTCGGCCTGAAGACCGCCTGCGTCGAGAAGCGCGCCACCCTGGGCGGCACCTGCCTGAACGTCGGCTGCATTCCGTCGAAGGCGATGCTGCAATCGTCCGAGGAATTCGACAAAGCCGTCCATGCGCTGCAGGACCACGGCGTGATGGTCGACGGCGTGAGGCTGGACCTCGCCCGCATGCAGGCCCGCAAGCAGGAAGTGGTCACCGCCAACACCAACGGCGTCGAGTTCCTGTTCCGCAAGAACAAGGTCGCCTGGCTGAAGGGCACCGGCCGCATCACCGGCCCCGGCACGGTCGACGTCGACGGCACCCTCTACACAACGAAGAACATCGTCATCGCCACCGGCAGCGAGGTCGTCCCGCTTCCCGGCGTCACGGTGGACGAGAAACGCATCGTCACCTCCACCGGCGCGTTGGAACTGGACAAGGTGCCCGGCCACTTCGTCGTCATTGGCGGCGGCATCATCGGCCTGGAGCTGGGCAGCGTCTGGCGCCGCCTTGGCGCCGAGGTGACGGTGATTGAGTTCCTTGACCGCATCGCCGCCGGCATGGACACCGAGACCGCGACCGCCTTCCAGCGCATCCTGCAGAAGCAGCGAGTAAAATTTCGCCTGGCCACCAAGGTGACCGGCGCGGAAACCACTGCCGACGGCGTCAACCTGACGGTCGAGCCGGTGAAGGGCGGTGCGGCGCAGACCATTCAGGCCGACATCGTGCTGGTCGCCATCGGCCGCCGCCCCCATACCGCCGGCCTGGGTCTGCAAGACGCCGGCGTCGAGGTCGACGATCGCGGCCGCGTCAAGGTCGATGGCCAGTGGCACACCAACATCCCCAGTATCTACGCCCTGGGCGACGTCATTGTCGGCCCGATGCTGGCTCACAAGGGTGAGGACGAAGGTGTCGCCGTCGCCGAGGTCATCGCCGGCCAGGCTGGTCACGTCAATTACGACGTGATTCCCAACGTGGTCTACACCTGGCCGGAAGTCGCCTGGGTGGGCAAGACCGAGGACGAGCTGAAGGCCGCCAACGTCGCCTATCACGTCGGCAAGTTCCCCTTCACCGCCAACGGCCGAGCCCGCGCGATGGGTGACACCGATGGTTTCGTCAAGATCCTCGCCGACAAGGACACCGACCGCCTGCTGGGCGCCCACGTGCTCGGCCCCGACGCCGGCACCCTGATCGCCGAGTTGGCCACCGCGATGGAGTTCGGCGCCTCCGCCGAGGATGTGGCGCGCATCTGCCACGCCCATCCGACCCTGAGCGAAGCCGTGAAGGAAGCCGCCCTGGCGGTCGAGGGCCGGGCGCTGCATATCTGACCGATGCGACCCCTGGCACTGACAATGGGCGATCCCGCGGGCATCGGCGGCGAGTTGACCCTGAAGGCCTGGCTGGCCAGCCGCGGCCAGGGTCCGGTCTTCGTCGTGCTCGACGATCCGTGGCGGCTGGCTGCCCTGGCGCGGCAGCTTGGCCTTGACGTGCCGGTGCAGCCGGTCGCCGAAGCCGCCGCGGCGACGGCGGTCTTTCGCACCGCCCTGCCCGTGCTGCCGGTCAACCTGATCACCACCCCGGTGGCCGGACGCCCAGACCCGACGAACGCCACCGCCGTCATCGCCTCGATCGAGCAGGCGACGAGGCTGGCGATGGCCCACGCCGTCGGCGGTGTCGTCACCAACCCGATCAACAAGGCCGCGCTGTATCAGGCGGGCTTTACCTATCCGGGCCATACCGAGTTCCTCGCCACGCTGACCGGTGCGGCCGGCCAGCAGATCATGATGCTGGCCAGCCCGATGCTGCGTGTCGTGCCGGTGACCGTGCACGCCTCGCTGCGCGACTCGATTGCCATGCTCAGCACCGACATGATCGTGGCCGCCGCGCGCACCACCGCCACGGCGCTGCACCGCGACTTCGGCCTCGTCAAACCCCGCCTGGCCATCGCCGGCCTCAACCCGCACGCCGGCGAGCAGGGTGCGCTGGGCAGCGAGGAAACCACCCTGGTGCAGCCGGCCATCGACACGTTGCGGGCCGATGGCATCGGCGTCTCCGGCCCCTGGCCGCCCGACACTATGTTCACCGCCGCCGCGCGCAGCCGCTATGACGTGGCGATCTGCATGTACCACGACCAGGCGCTGATCCCGCTGAAGACGCTGGACATGGACCATGGGGTGAACGTGACGTTGGGGCTGCCGATCGTGCGCACCTCGCCCGACCATGGCACCGCCTATGACATCGCCGGCAAGGGCATCGCCGAACCCGCCAGCCTACTGGCCGCGCTCGCCATGGCCGCCGCGCTGGCGGCACGACGCCTGGCCTGACCATCCGAGATAGACCCTCCCGGCAGATCTGCTGGACACGATCGCAGCCCCTTGACTCTCAGCAGGAACCTGTGTACACACCTGAGTACATGAACGAGGTGCCCGATGACTGAAACAGAATTGGACGGGGAAGCAGCCCAACGCGTCGGCGTGCGTGAACTGCGGGAAAACCTGACCAGCTTTCTGCGTCAGGCTCGCCATGGCCGTTCGTTCCTGATCACCTCCCATGATCAGGTGCTTGCGGAGATAACCCCACCACCGGCTGGCAGGCAGCCCCGCCGCAAACCCGGCGCCCTGCGCGGGAAAATTCAGCTTGCCCCAGACTTCGACACGCTGCCGCCGGAGGTGCTGTCGGCGATCGAGGCGGAGTGAAGCTCCTCCTCGACACGCATGCCCTGCTCTGGTGGCTGGCGGACGACGACCGGCTTGGACGGCAGGCACGGGAGGTGATCGAGGATCCCGCCAACGACATCCTCGTCAGCGTGGTGTCGCTCTGGGAGATCGTCGTGAAACGCCGCATCGGCAAGCTGAGGGCCGACACCAAGGAGGTCCTGGATGCGGTCCAGCAGGCCGGGTTTGTCCGCCTCGACATCAGTGCGGCGCATCTTCTGACGCTGCAGGCCCTGCCGATGCATCATCGCGACCCGCTCGATCACCTGCTCATCGCCCAGGCAATCACCGAGGACGCCACCTTCATCACCGATGACCGAGACATCCGCCGATACGCGATCCCGCTCGTTACTTGTTTGAATGAAGCGTGAGCCTCGTCCATTAGGTCTGGCAATACCTCTTGCGGAGCACCTTGTTGCTGCGCTTTGGCGCGCGGAGGGCCGACATCAAGGAGGTCCTCGGCGCTGTCAAGCAGGCCCGATTTGTTCTATCCCTGCCGACACAACAACGGACCTAACCAGCTATTCGATCACAGACAACCGCCACCCGTATAACGCCCTACTCGACAAATCCGCGCTCCTTTGAATCTGCCTTGATTCCGATCAGCTCATAAGCGGTGCTGCCCGCCGCACGTGATGCGTAAGTCAGCACACCTTCACCTTTGTAGTGAGCGTTAATCTCCGTCGTATCCCCACCGAAGTAAAACGGTATGGCAACTTTTGCTGTCATATGTGAGTTCTGATCGGTCGGTGGGCCGATTATAGTCTGAACCTCGCTTTTGCTCATACCAAGGTGGATGCGGGAAAACTTGCTCCCTGGTGCAGGAGTGCCATCGAGCCCATTTGCGGTTCCGGTATTAGCAGCAGTCTGGCCGCTGCAAGAAGCTACAACCATCAGTGTAAGAACAAGAAAGTGGCGTAAAGGCATAACATACACTCCGATGGAAGTTGAACCATGAAGGGTCAATCGATCATTGTCACCCCCTATGGCTCACCATAAAGATTCCCTAATTTCGCCGGCGTAGGAGCCCGTTAAATGCGGTCTCGCCTAGTGACCGCTACCTTAATACCCCCAATCCGACCGCATAACGCCCGACTATGCAAACCCCTGCCATCACTGACCGGACCTTGTTACCGCGCGAGCCGGATAGGAAGCTCCGTCCGTACGGGTGTCATTCCCTCAGGCCAGGGAAGCAATCCCTTGCATTGCCGCGATTTCACCGGGCCAAACTCGTCAGATCCTAGCCCTACGCCCCGTCAGGCCTGTCTCACTGTATATTTGCGCGCAAACCTCATCACCCACAGTGTTAGGTGCTTCCGGGTCAGTCCAAATGCGGCCAGCGGGCTCTCATCACAGGCCCCGGAGTTGTAGTCCCTTCCCCAAAACACGGCTACAAATCCCAGCCCAAACGCGGAAGAAGCCGGACCTTGCCACCTGAATCCCTCGCCACCCTCACCCGCCGCGCCCAGGACGACCTCGCGCGCATCGCCCACCCCCGCATGCAGTGGCTCCATCCCCATCTCGGCCCGGACAACCAGCCGGCGCTGGACGTGCTGATCATCGGCGGCGGCCAGTCCGGCATCGCCATCGCCGCGGGGCTGCTGCGCGCCCAGGTCAACAACATCCTGGTCGTCGACCGCGCGCCGAGCGGCCAGGAAGGGCCGTGGCTGACCTACGCGCGTATGCACACCCTGCGGTCGCCGAAGGACATGACCGGCCCCGACCTCGATCTGCCCAGCCTCGGCTATCAGGCCTGGCATGAGGCACGCTACGGCCAGGCCGCCTGGCAGTCGCTGGAGCAGATCAGCCGGCAGGACTGGGCCGCCTACCTCGCCTGGGTGCGCGAGACGGTCGGCGTGCCGCTGCGCAACGGCACCGAGGCCGTCGACATCGCCTCCGCTTCCCCCGGTCTGCTCGGCGTTACCTTCGCCGACGGCGCGGTTCGCTTCGCCCGCAAGGTGGTGCTGGCAACTGGCCAGGACGGCGCCGGCCTGTGGTGGATGCCGCCGTTCGTGGCCGCGCTGCCGCCGCGGTTTCGCGCCCACTCGGCGGACCCGATCGACTTCGCCGCCTTGCGCGGCCGCCGCGTGGTGGTGCTGGGCGCCTGCGCCTCGGCCTTCGACAACGCCGCCATGGCGCTGGAGGCGGGTGCCGCCGCGGTCACGCTGTTCTGCCGCCGAATCGAACCGCAGCTTGTGCAACCGTATCGCTGGCTGACCTTCGCGGGGTTCCTGCGGCATGTCTCGGACCTCGACGACCCCTGGCGCTGGCGCTTCATGCGCCAGATCCTGAGCATGCGTGAGGGCTTTCCGCAGCAGACCTATGACCGTTGCGCCTGCCATCCCACCTTCCGCATGCTGTGCGGCGCGCCATGGACAGCGGTCCGGATGGCCGGTGACGCCGTCGAGATCGACACACCCGCCGGCACCCACGCCGCGGACTTCCTGATCTGCGGCACCGGCGTGCGGGTGGATTTCGCCCGCCGTCCGGAACTGCGGCGCGTCGCCGGCAACATCGCCCGCTGGGCCGACCGCTACGATCCACCGCCGGAAGAACGCGACGACCGGCTGGCCCAGTTCCCGTACCTCGCCGCAGACTTCAGCCTGCTGCCGCGCCGGCCCGGCCTGACCGACTGGATGGCCGACATCCACATGTTCACCATTGCCGCCAGCCTCAGCCAGGGGCCTTCCGGCTCCTCGATCAACGCAATGACCACCGCGGTGCCGAAGCTGGTGGCGGGACTGACGCGGGGCCTGTTCAAGGGCGACCTGGAACGGCATTGGCAGTCGCTGCTGGCCTATGACGTGCCCCAGGCCGTCATCCCCCCTCCACACCCAAGCCGCTCCGCCGGCTGACGGCAGCCTGATCTGCCGTGGCCTTGTCCCTTGGTGCAGCCGATGGCAGGCTTTGCCCAACATAAGGGGCCTAGGCATGTTGAGCGATGAGGCGATCAGCCGCTACCACAGCGACGGCTTCCTGTTCCCCTACCACGCCTTCCCCGCCGAGGCCGCCAAAGCCTATCGCGCGGACGTCGAGCGCACATGCGCCGGCACACCCGGCAAATCCGCCCCCGGGGCGCCCTCGTATCGTGTGAAACCATATCTGCTGTTCCCGTGGGCTGCCCGGATGGTGCGGGAGCCTGCGATCCTGGATGCCGTCCAGGACCTGATCGGCCCCGACATCCTGGTCTTTCACACCACCCTGTGGTGGAAGGCTCGGGGTGCGGCCGCCCGCGTGCCCTGGCACCAGGACGGCACGTATTTCGGTCTCGCCCCGTTCCAGCATGTCACCGCCTGGGTCGCACTCAGCCCCAGCAACGTCGCCACCGGCTGCGTGCGGGTCGTGCCGGGATCGCACCATGCCGGCCAACTGCCGCACAGCGACCACCGCGATCCGACGCTGATGCTGTCACGTGGACAGACCGTGGCGGCGGACGTCGACCGCGCCAGGTCCATCCCGATCGAGCTCTCGCCCGGCGAGTTCTCGCTGCATCACACGATGGCCATACACGCCTCTGACCCGAACAGCGGCGACGACGACCGGATCGGCGTCGGCATCAGCTACATCCCCACCCGGGTCCGCCATGTCGGCCCGGTCCGGCTGTCGGCCACCCTAGTCCGCGGCCAGGACAGCTATGGACACTTCGATCTGGAACCGCGCCCGACGGCGGACCTTGATCCCGAAGCCGTCGCCGCGCATCGCGACAGCGACGCACGCTTCTGGGCGGCCAGCCGGTCGATCCCGGAGATGGCCGGCATTCACTGATCGGGCGCCGGTAAAGGACGCCACACAGACCGGACCAGGCTTTGCCTTTGATGACGTAGCGACAACGGGCTGACATTAACGAAACCTCAAGAAATCACTGCGATGATGCTGTCGCCTTTCATCAGGGACCGCATCTCATGACCGCGTTCAGCCGACGTCGCTTGGCCCTTTGTGCTGGGGCGCTCGCCTTGCAGGTGCCCTGGCTGTCTGCAAGGTCCGCGAAGGCTGGGGCCTTCCGCCGCATCGTTCGTTTAGGGGTTGTCACCCCGCCCGCCTCTTCATTGGGACAAGCCTGTTACGCGTTCGCCAAGGCGGTCGCGGCGACACCGGTGCTTGACAGCGGCCTGCAGTTTGAGGTGCACGCAAACGGCGAACTCGGCAGCGAGGTCGAAATGGTCAAGGCGTGCGCAGCCGGCGCGCTTGACCTGGTCTTCGCAACCTCCAACGTGGTCGCCGCCCAGGTGCCGGAGCTTGGGCTGCTCGACGCACCATTCCTGTTTCGCGACCCGGCTCATGCACACGCGACGCTCGACAGCCCGATCGGCCAGGAATTTGTCGGCCTGCTTCGGGAAAAGAACCTTCACCTGCTGGCCTGGGGCGAGAATGGCGTTCGGCATATCACGGCAGGCAAGCCGGTCCGGGTGCCGTCGGACCTGCGCGGCCTGCGCATCCGGGTTCCACAATCCGAGGTGATGCTGGAGAGTTTCCGCGCCCTTGGTGCCGCGCCAGAAACCTTGCCGTTCCCGCAGTTGTTCGAGGCGCTGCGGACTGGCCGCTTCGAGGCCCAGGAAAACCCGGTGGCGACGATCGTCGCGACACACCTTGAACAGGTCCAGCCCTGCCTCAGCATGACCGGACACGTCTACAGCGCCGCCTTCTTCCTCGCCTCGACCGATTTGCTGGAGGACCTGGACGACGCGCAGCGCGCGGCTTTGTCGGCCTGCGCTCGGATCGGCGCGCAGGCGTCGCGCGACACGGCGGCTCGCGGTGAGCGTGAGGGGGTCAACCAGCTTCGCGCATCTGGCATGACCATCGTCGAGGACGTGGACCGCGCGGCTTTCGCGACTGCCGCTGCCCCGGCCCTCGACGCGGTCGCTCGACGGCTTGGTCCGGATCGCGCGGCTCGCATCAAGGCGCTTCAGGTCTGAATCAGCCATGCGCGACGATTGAAACAGGCTGTTCCGCGTCTTGCATCCGCTCAGCTCCATACGGGCCCGCATCCTCGCCGGCGTGTTGCTTGTGCTGGCTCTCCTGGTAATGGTCTCCGTCGCGGTTTGGCAGGCCAGCAGCAAGCTGCAAGTCGTGCTGGAAGCGGATGCGATCATTCAGCGATCAGCCCAGCAATGGGGCGCCGCACGAACAGCGCTGGTGGAACTACGCCTGGGCGTGACCGATTATCTTCGGTCCGCGGCGGTGGCACAGCGCGATGCGCTTGAAAAAGCCATGGACCGGCTTGCGCGTGCGGCGATAGCAGCGGAAGACGCCAGCCCGCCCCAGATCGCGCAGAACAGTACTTCCCTCGTCGCACGGGTGCGCGATGCGTTGCTGTCCGTTTCCAACGCCATTGAGCAACGCCGGGTGGCTGCCGCCCTGCTCGAGGATAGGACGGCCATCCTTGGCAACAGCGCCACGATGCTCACGGAGGCCGCTTCAAGAACCGGTGATCGCAACCTTTCCGAACCGGCTGCCGCCCTGCTATCGGCGGTATCGCGGATTGCGGCTGCATCAATGCGCTTGAGCCGATTGAACGACGACGGCTTGACCGAGGATGCAGCGGCGGATGTTGCGCGAGTCGGGACCTTGCTCGGCGAATCCCTTAATCTGCCCAGCAGCCCGCCGCGTATCCAAAGACTGTCGATAATAACCGCCGAGGCGCTCAATGCCCTGACGGCAGCGACCGATCAACTGAACAACGCCTTGCAAAACCGGCGGCAGCGGCTCGTCCTGCTTTCGGCGGCGTCGGATCGGCTGGCGACAGCGACGGAAGTGGCGGCGTTGGCTATCGCCGCCGAACGGTATCAGCGCCGGACCGAGACGATGCAGGCGCAGGCTCGGTTGCGCGCAATAGCGGTCTGGGCAACCGCGGCCGCCTGTCTGCTTGGTTTGTCGATCGCGATCGGGCTCATTCTCAGCATCACTCAATCGACCCGGCGGCTCACCGCGGCAATGGAGAGCATCGGCACAGGCAAGCTCGACCTCGCCCTCCCGGACGGTGGAAGCAGTGAGCTGGGCCAGCTTTTCACCGCCGCCGAATTGATGCGAGCCCGCATACAGGCGATGATGGAGCTTGAAGTTGAGGATCGCAGGGCAGCGCAGAACCGGCTGGTCGACGCGCTCGAAAGTTCCAATCAGGGAATCGTGCTGGTCGACAACGTCGGGCACCTTGTCGCTGTCAACTCGCAGATGACTCGCTTCTATCCAGGTGCGGCTGACTTGCTCCAGCCCGGTGGGACCTTTTCGGCGTTCGCGGCGGCCACCAACGGCACCGCGATGCTGGACGCAGCTCTTGAGGAGGCGCCGGAGCTGTTGCTGGCCAACGGGCGCTGGATCCGGGTCAGCCGAAGTGCAACGCAGGACGGCGGCTTCATCGCCATTACCAGTGACATTACAGCGCTCAAGCAGCGGGAGGTCGAGCTGCGTCAGATCAATGACCGTTTTGACGCCGCTCTGACCAGCATGTCGCAAGGCCTCTGCCTTTACGATGAAGCCGGGCGGCTTATCGTGGTCAATCAACGATTTTACGAAATCTACGGCCTGTGTACTGAGACTGTCGCGGCCGGATGCACGTTCCGGGATGTGCTGCATGCCATGGACCAGGCCGGGCACCTGGCGGCGGGCTCCGGCGTGGACAAGCTTGTTGCCGCATGGTCTGACCTTCTCGCCTCGCGCCAGGGTGGATCACTGCTGCAGGCGATCGGCGGCGATCGCACGGTGGCCATCTCTTACGAGCCGACCGCCGAAGGCGGCTGGGTAGCAACATACGATGATGTGACCGAGCGCCAACGCGTTGAGAAACAGGCCATTTTCTTGGCGCGTCACGATGCGCTGACCCGGCTCGCCAACCGCGTGCTGTTCCACGAGCAGATTGAGCAGGCCCTGGCTCAGGTTGGTCGCGGTGCCCAAGCAGCAGTGCTCTGCCTGGACCTCGACCGGTTCAAGGCGGTCAACGATACCCTCGGACACCCAATTGGCGACGGCTTGTTGAAAGCCGTCGCTGACCGCTTGCGTGCGTGCGTGCGGGAGGTGGACACGGTTGCCCGCCTCGGCGGCGACGAGTTCGCTGTCCTGCAGGTCGGACTGGAGTGTCCCGAGGATGTCGAACGGCTGGCCTGCCGTCTTGTCGATACACTCAGCGAACCGTACGAAATCAGTGGCCACCACGTGTCGATTGGAACCAGCGTGGGCGTGGCACTTGCACCGCATGACGGCACACATCCGGACATCCTGCTCAAGAACGCCGACATGGCGCTTTATCGTTCCAAGCTTGAGGGTCGCGGGACGCACCGGTTCTTCAAGCGCGAGATGGATGTCAAGCTGCAAGCCCGCCGAGCGCTCGAACTCGACCTCCGCAGCGCGCTGACAGCCGGCGAGTTCGAGTTGTTCTACCAGCCTTTGGTAAGCCTGATCTCGAACCGGATCTGCGGGTTCGAGGCGCTGATGCGCTGGCATCACCCCGCCCGCGGCCTGGTCAGCCCCGCCGAGTTCATTCCGATCGCAGAGGAAATCGGCCTGATCATCCCGTTGGGCGAATGGGCGCTGGCTCAGGCCTGCACGGAAGCGGCCGGCTGGCCGGGAAGCGTCAAAGTCGCGGTCAACCTCTCTCCGGTCCAGTTCAAGAGCGGCAACCTGGTCCAGGCCGTCATGGATGCCCTGGATCGATCTGGGCTGCCCGCACAACGGCTGGAATTGGAGATCACGGAATCGGTGCTGCTGCAGAGCAACGAGACGACCTTGGCGACGCTGCATGATCTTCGCGATTTGGGCGTGCGTATCGCCATGGACGACTTCGGCACCGGTTATTCGTCCCTGAGCTACTTGCGGAGTTTTCCGTTCGACAAGATCAAGATAGACAAGTCGTTCGTGCGCGACCTGGGGGTGAAACAGGACTCCGATGCCATCGTGCGCGCGGTGACCGGCTTGGCCGTCAGCCTCGGCATGATGACAACCGCCGAGGGGGTCGAGACGCACGAGCAGCTTGCCCATTTACGCGTCCAGGGCTGTAGCGAGGTGCAGGGCTACCTGCTCAGCCGGCCGTGTCCCGCCAGCGATGTCGCCGGCCTGCTGCAGCGTTCACTCGATCAGGACTGGCTGCAACCTTGCGAAGCGCCGGCCGTGGCCGGCGTGTGAAACGCCTCAAGGGTTGTTTGCGCCCGGGGTTGATCCCTGGCTTAGGCGCCAATCTTGCCGGTATACTTCTCCAGCACCCCCCAGGCCTCGGCGCCGTACTTGGCCTTCCACTTGTCGTAGAAGCCGGCCTTGATCAACACCTGTCGGAACGCCTCGGGATCCGGCTCGTTGAACACCATCCCCTGCTTCTCCAGCAGCGCGCGCATCGCCCCGTCGGCGTTGGCGACATCGCGGCGCTGCTCCTCCGCCGAACCGTTCAGGTTCCTGGCGATAACCGCCTTCACGTCCGCCGGCAGGCTGCGCCAGTTGCGCCCGTTGCCCAGCATCAGATAGCCGTCCCACATGTGCCGGGTCATCGAGACGTACTTCTGCACCTCGTACAGCTTGGCCGTCTCGATGTTGATCAGCGGGTTCTCCTGCCCCTCGACGATCTTGGTCTGCAGCGCTGAATAGACCTCGCTGAAGTTGATGCTGGCGGGGGCGGACCCGAACGCCTGAAACATGCTGGTCCACAGCGGGCTGACCGGCACCCGGATCTTGTAGCCCTTCAGGTCGTCTGGCGTGCGGATCGGATGCGTACTGCTGCTGATCTGGCGGAACCCGTTGTCCCACAGCTTGTCGAACGTGTACAGCCCCGCCTTGTCGATCGAGGCCCGCAGCATCGCGCCCAGCTCGCCGTCCACTGCCGCCCATACATGCGTATAGTCGGGAAATGCGTAGCCGATGCCATAGATCGAGGTCAGCGGCGTGTAGGTCGACAGGATCAGACCCGACAGTGTCATGAACTCCAGCGCGCCCGAGCGGAGCTGCGACAGCATGTCGGTGTCTCCTCCCAACTGGTTGTTGGGAAACACCGAGATCTTCACCCGCCCGTTGCTGTCCTTCAGGATCCGGTCCGCCGCTTCCTGCTGGCGGAGCGTGTTCGGGTGCGACATGGGATTGTCGTTGCCCAGCTTCATCTCGAACTCCGGCGCATCGCCGCGGGCGCGCAGCAGGCCCGGCAGCGGCAGCGCCGCGGCGGTTGTGCCAAGCAGAAGCCGTCGGTGGATCGGACGCGGCATTGGTATTCCTCCTGCGCCGGGTCGTGAGCTGCCCGTGCCGGCGCACCCTGTCCGCCGTCCAGCCGGCGGTCAAGGGCTCGGCTTCAGGTCATCGCGTCGGCCATCGATCCTGCCAGCAGTCCGGCCAGCGCGGCGCGCAGCCGGCCCAGCGGGTCTTGCCAGTCGCCCGGTTTCGGCTGCCGGAACAGCCGCACCGAGGGGTACCAGGGGCTGTCGTCGCGATCCAGCATCCAGCGCCAGTCGGCCGCCTTGGGAATCAGGATCCAGGTCGGCTTGCCCAGAGCCGCGGCCAGATGGCCCATCGCGGTGTCGACGGTGATGACCAGATCCAGGTTCTCGATCAGCGCCGCTGTCTCGCCGAAATCGGTCAGCTCATCGGCCAGGTTGGTCATGCCGGGAAACCGCGGGATCTCCGCCAGGTCGCGCTGCGGCATCGGTTTCTGCAGCGAGACGAAAGCCGCCGGCCCGGCATCGGCCAGACCGGCAAGCTGCGCCAGCGGCACCGACCGCCGCCGGTCGTTCGGATGGGTGGGCCGGCCGGTCCACGCCAGGCCGATCCGCCGCAACCCGGATGGCAGGCTGGCATCCAGCCGGCCGCGCCAGTGGGCGATCCGGGCGGCGGGCGGCTTCAGGTAGGGAACACCCATCGGGATGCTGTCCAGCCGCGCGTTGAACAGGTATGGCAGGCTGGACAGCCGGCAATGCGCCGCATGCCGCGGCACGTCGGTCCAGCGGTGGCAGAACTGCGCCACCCCCGGCATCGCCTGCAGCAACGGTCCCATCTCCGCGCTGCAGCCCACGATCAGCTCCTGGCAGCGCTGCGCGGCCATCGGGATGTAGCGGGCGAACTGGATGGTGTCGCCATAGCCCTGGTCGCCCACCAGCAGCAGCCGTCCGGTTGGTATCCGCATGCCGTTCCACGGCGCCGAGGTGATCGCCGGCATCGTCGCCTTGCCAGCCTCGGTCAGGTTGCGCCACTCATACTCCCGCCAGCCGGACTCGAAGTCGCCCAGCGCCAGCAGGTTCTGCGCCAGCGCCAGATGCCCGTCCGCATGGTCGTGCTTCAGCCCCAGCGCCCGCAGCAGGCACGCGATCGCCCGGTCGCGGTCGTCGGCATCAATGAAGATCAGCGACAGGTTGACCAGGTTCTCCGGATTCGAGGCATCCAGCCGGATCGATTCCTGCCCGGCCGCCAGCGCTTCCTCAATGCGATAGGTGTTGCGGCACAGCGACCCCAGATGCGCATGCCAACTGGCGTTGCCGGGCTTCAACTGGATGGCTCGGCGCAGCAGCACCAGACCCTTCTCCGGATCGCCCAGCAACGCGGTCACGATGCCCTGCAGCGCCAGCGCCGGGGCAAAATCGGGCGAGGCCAGCAGCACGTCCGCGCAGATGCCGCTGGCCTCATTCAGCCGCTTGGCCTGTGCGGCGGCCTGCGCCCGCACCAGCGCCTGTTCCGGACTGTCGGCCGCAATCGGCGCGGCGGCTGGCGCGGCGGCAACGGCCGGCTGAGCAGCCGTTGGCTGCACGGTATTGTTTCCACTCATGCCGGATAGATGCCTTGCCGGCCGGGCCATTCGCAAGCGCTTTCGCTGTCGCCCACGTTACCCCCCAGCCGCGGCGGCGCTGGATCGTTCCGTGCGGTGATGGTATCACCCGCGACCGGCCCGCACCCGGGCCTGCTTGGCGAGGTCGGAATGGCCGCAGCGGTCTATCATCAACCGGTGTTTCATCCACCGGTCTTTCATCTGCAGCCAATCGGCCGCCTGGCAAACCAGATGATCCAGTACATGGTCGCGCTGAAGTTCACCCACATGACGCGCGGCTGCCGGATCTCCAACGTCGACCTGCCAGCTTGGGGCATCCGCCACCCGCCTGTCGACTCACCTGGTCCGGTGGTGTTCGAGCACCGCCAGCAGCACATCGACCTGCCGTCGCTGGCGAACCGCGTCTGGGCCAGGGAGATCGCGCGCGTCGAATGGACCGGCTTTGGCCAGCGGATGGAGAACTTCCTGCCGCGCGACCACTACCGCCATGTCTTCGCCTCCCCATTCGCCCAGACGATGGGGTTCGGACCGGAGTACCTGGTCTGCCCGGTGCGGGCAGAGGACATCCTGAACGGGCCCAACCCGGACTATGTCCTGACCCCGGTGGAGTTCTACCAAGACATCGTGCGGCTGACCGGGCTGCAGCCGGTGTTCATCGGCCAGACCCAGCCGAACGCCTATATGGACCGGATCACCGCCGCGTTGCCTGAGGCGATTATCCGGCCGCCGCAGGATGACGTCCTGACGGACTTCGAGACGATCCGCCAGTCCTGTCACGTGGTGATCGGCGTCTCCACCTATGCCTGGCTGGCGGCGTGGCTGTCGGACAGTCTGCAGACGATCCATCTGGCGGTCAGCGGCCTGTTCAATCCGATGCAGGCACCGGTGGTCGACCTGCTGCCGTTCGGCGATCCGCGCTACCGGTTCTTCCTGTTCCCGCTGAACTACGCGTTGCCGCTGGCCGAACATGCGGAGGCGCACCGGCGCATCGCACCCTTCTGGCGGCAGATGCCGCACGAGGCGCTGCGTCAGCAATTCGCCACGGCGCCGCGCTTCAAATCCGGCCCGCAGGACGCGCTGGATGCGCTGGATGAGGAATTCTACCTGCGCACCAACGCCGACATCGCTGAGATCGCCCGTGTCATGGGACCGGCATCGGCACGGACGCACTACGCCAACCACGGCCTTGCCGAGCGGCGGCCGCCGGTACGGCTCGATGCGGCCTGGTATATCCGGCAGTATCCCTGGGCGGCGTTCGAGATCGCCCAGGGTGACTATGCGGATGCGGCCGATCACTACCTGGCCATTGGCCGGCTGCGCGGCTACCGCCCCTGCCCGGCACCCGGTCAACGATGACGGCGGCTGCCACGGCGGCCGGCAAACCTCACACGCCCATTCTTGACGCATGGGCTGCAAGCAGCCTACACCGCGCCCCCTGGATGGCGGGCATAGCTCAGTTGGTAGAGCGCCAGGTTGTGGTCTTGGATGTCACGGGTTCGAGTCCCGTTGCTCGCCCCATCCTGCCCTTCATGAACCCCACTGCGTCGCTACGCCGATGCTGCCCGGCCGCCTGTCCGGGCTGACCGGCTCCCGCAGCGTTCCGTGTCGCCTGCGGCCGCGGAAAGGTCGCGGCCGGTCGCCGGACGCATCGGCATGCGCTATGCCGAATATGCTACGGACTCGGGTGATGCGTTCGTTAACATCAACACGCTGGGGGCGCTGGACCTGGCACGAGCCTGTGCATGCCGGCTCGAAACCAGCCGGCTCGGTGGATGACAGGACGATCCGGCGCAGTGAGCGAGGATGGGGGACATGGTCAAGACGGTCGCTATCGCGGGGCTGGGCGCCATCGGCCTGCCGCTGGCACGCGCGCTGGACGCCGGGGTGGATGGCCTGCGGCTGATCGCCGTCTCATGCTCCGACCCGGTCAAGGGGCGCGCCAACCTGGCCGGCTTCCAGTCGGCACCGCGGCTGGTGGAAATCCCGGAGCTGGCGGACGCCGAGATCGTCGTGGAATGCACCCCGGCGGCGATCTTCGAGCGGGTGGCGTTGCCAGCGCTGGAGGCAGGGCGAGTGTTCGTTCCCGCCTCCGTCGGTGCGCTGTTGCCGAGGATGCACCTGGCCAAGCTGGCGCGGCAGACCGGGGCGCGCATTGTCGTGCCGACCGGGGCGCTGCTGGGCCTGGATGCGGTGCGTGCCGCCGCCGAAGGACCGGTGGAGAGCGTCAGCATCGAAACCCGCAAGCCGCCGATGGGGCTGATCGGCGCGCCCTATCTGGAGCGGCACGGCATCGACGTCATGGACCTGACGCAGCCACTGCTGGTGTTCGAGGGCAACGCGATGGATGCCGCGGCGGGGTTTCCGGCCAACGTCAATGTCGCCGCCGCCCTGGCGCTTGCGGGCATCGGACCGGTGCGCACCACAGTGCGGATCTGGGCGGATCCGGGCGTGAGGCGCAACATCCACACCATCCGCGTCGAGGCGCAGGCCGCACGTTTCTGCATGACGATCGAGAACGTGCCCAGCGCCGAAAATCCCCGCACCGGGCTGCTGACCTCGCTGTCGCTGCTGGCCTGCCTGCGCGGCCTGGTTTCAACCCTGAAAGTCGGCAGCTAGGCTTTGACCGAGGCGCTGGTCTATCTGCCGACGCTTGCGCTGTTCAGTTTCGTCGTCGCCAGCAGTGCCCTGATTCGGCACGAGATGTTGCTGCTGGCCTGCATCCCGCCGGTGTTCGTCGCCCTGATCGTCGGCTTCGTGATGACCTTGTATGCCGGCGATGCCTTCGGCGTCGCCCAGACCGCGGTGGCGCTGCTGTTCGGCGTGCCGCCGGCGTGGTGGCTGGCACGCCGGCTGACCGCGGGCAACCTGCTGATCGCCATCTACCTGGCCTGGGCGCTGGCCCTGGTGCTGGCACTGGTCGCTTTCGGCTTTCCGGACCAGCCGTTCTGATGCGGGCTGGTGGCTTGCCACACGCACTGGGGGCGCCGTTCGTGATCCGCGGCGGTGCGGTACTCCGCGACCGCCACGACGATTGACGTTCGGCGGCCGCCACTTACCAGTGGTGGTGATGGTGCCAGTCGGGGTCGATGATGCAGCCCGAAACCGAGCCGCACATTACCAGTATCGCCAACACAACGAGAATCCTGCGCATAACGTCACCTCCGTGGCAGGAAGGTGGTGTCGTTGCTGAACCGTTGCCAGTCAAAACGGCTTGTGGTGCTGTCGCCGCTGGAAGCCGGGCGCAATCGATTTACACCTGGAATGCTTCGCCGGCCGCCTACATCTCCACAACGACATACTGCTCCTCGACGGAGACTGGGACCGTCTCCGCCACATAGGGGCCCTGCACCACGCGCTGACCCTCGGCCACTTCGACCGGGTAGCTGCGCAGGGCAATCCTGGACGGGTCGCAGAAGCTCTGGCCGGTGCGGACGTCGAACTCCCAGCCATGCCAGGGGCAGCGCAGGATCTCGCCCTTGCGGGAGTAGCGGTAGTCACCCGGCGCGTCAGATTCGATAAGGCCGGTCAGGATGCCCTGGCACATCGGGCCGCCCTGGTGCGGGCAGCGGTTGAACAGGCCGAAGAACGCGCCGTCCAGGTTGAACACGGCGATCTGGCGCCCGCGGATGGTGACGAGCTTGCGCTGACCCGGCGGGATCTCGGCAACCGTTGCCACCACATGCTTGCTCATGACGCAGACGTTCCCGGCCAGTCGATCTTCAGGATACAAGGCTAACCAAGCCGGCCTTTGGCGGCAACCGCGCCAGGATACAACGGCTAGATGCGGCGCACCGGCAGCCACCAGGCGAACAGCATGCCGATCGTGGTGAAGCAGCCGATCGTCAGGAAGGCGGCGCGGAACGCATCGGCGATCTCGCCCCGCACCACTGCCTGCCGCACCCCCGGCAGGCGGCTCAGCGCCTCGGGTCCCTGCTGCACCAGTCGGGCGAACATCGCGGCGGTCTGCGGATCGCGCGCCGTCAGCACCGCGAACAGCACCGCGCCGACAAGCGCCGTGCCGATCGAGGCGCCGACGCTGCGGGAGAACTGCACCGAGGCCGACGCCGCCCCCAGGAACCGAGGTCCGGCGACCACCTGGGTGGTCATCTGCGCCACCGGCATGGCTGTGCCGGTGCAGGCGGCCGACAACGCCAGCATGGCGATGATCGTGCCCGTCGCGAGGTGCGGGGCGAACGCTGCCAGCGACAGCAGCAGCGCCGCGCTGACCGGCAGGCCCACCGAGGGCAGGATCGCCGTCCGCCCGGTGGAGGCAATCAGCCGCCCGCAGCAGAACGAGCCGGTGGCGATCCCCAGGGTCAGCGGCAGCAGCAGCACGCCGGAGTGGGCCGTGCCGGCGCCGCGCACGACCTGCAGGTACATCGGCAGGAACGACACCAGCGACACCGTCTGGCCGGCGACGAAGGCGGCCATCGTGTCGGTCCGCCAGATCCCGGCCTGGCGGAACAGTTGGATCGGCAGCAGCGGGGTGCTCGCCCGCCGCTCCTGCCGGATCAGCAGCAGCAGCGACGCGGCCGCGACCGCCAGCAGCAACAGCGTCACCGGCAGGGCCGCGAGGTTCATGTGCTGCGCCCGCTCCATCGCCAGCAGCAGCGGGGCGATGAAACCCGCGAAGAACAGCGTGCCCAGATGATCGAACTGCAGCCGCCCGCCGCGGCTGGCCTGCGACGGCAGGCGCATCACCAGCAGGGCCGCCAGCAGCCCCAGCGGCACGTTCACCAGGAACACCCAGTGCCAGCCCAGATGCTCGGTCAGGTAGCCGCCGACGACGGGCCCGAAGGTCGAGGCCGAGGCGAACATGCCGGACAGATAGCCCTGGTACTTGCCACGCTGTCGCGCCGGCACCGCCTCGGCGATCAGCGCCTGGGACAACGTCATCAGGCCGCCGCCGCCGATCCCCTGCAGCAGGCGCGCCGCGGTCAGCATCAGGATGGAGCCGGAGACGGCGCATAGGACCGAGGCGCCGATGAACACGCCCAGCGCGACGAACATCATCCGCTTGCGCCCGACCGCGTCGCCGAGGCGGCCGTAGACCGGGGCGGCGATGGTGGTGGCCACCAGATAGGCGACGACGATCCATGACACCCGCTCGACATCGCCGAGCGACCCGGCGATTGCCGGCAGTGCGGTGGCGACGATGGTCTGGTCCAGGGCGGCCAGAAACATCGGCAGCATGATCGACGGGAAAACGGTCAGGAACAGGTTGGGGGCGGCAGGTGCGGCGAGCGGCACGGCGCCGGTGGTCGGCTGGGGCATGCCACCAGCTTAGGGCATGTGGCCATCCGGCGGAATGTGCGAAGCCGGACGACGCCCAAGTCGTTGCATCCGGCAATAGTCATGCGAGTGTGATCAGCCGACGCCTGGACTTGCGATAACCTAGATGACTAACCTTCGACTATTGATAATACGACCCGATCCGAACGAATGTTGTAAATGAATATAAGACCGCACCAAAGCTTCTGACAAATCGCGGTCAGGGAAAAGTCAGAGCCGGGCAAGTCGTCCTGGCGGTCAGTTACTCATCGGTCATTGCTTTGGCGAAAATACCGCCCCCCTCGCGGGAGGTCGCGCTGCGCCGTCAGACGGCTTGCAGCCTCCGCTCTGTTTCCATGCAGCGATCAATAGGTGGACGTGATGCAGATCACCCTAAAACCCGACCCTTCGGTCAACAACGCGCCAGCCGGCTTCATGACGGCCCTGCAGACGGCCGCCAACATCCTGGACGGGGCGATCCTGAACCCGATCGATGTGACCATCGATGTCGGCTACGGCGAGGACAACGGCTCCGCGATTACCGGCAGCACGCTGGCCGAGGCGCAGCCGGCGGCTGGCGAGTATCTGACCTATGCCTCGCTGGTAGCCGACCTGAAGGCGGCTGGGACGTCCAGCCTGGCTGCCAGCTTCGTCGCCGATCTGCCGGCGCAGGACCCCAGCGGCGGCGGGCTGTTCTTTGTCAGCCCAGCGCAGGAGAAAGCATGGGGTATCGTCAGCCCGACCTCCAGCGAAACCGACGGCTATGCCGGGTTTTCCAGCTCGATGACCTGGAGCACCAGCCAGGCGGGCGGAACCGCGGCCGGCACATTCGATCTGGTGGGTACCGCGCTGCACGAGCTGACGCATGCGCTGGGGCGGACGGCGCCCCCGGGGATGCTGACGACGATGGATCTGCTGGGCTACAGCGCCGGCGGTGTTCTGGATACCAACAACAGCGATGCCCGCTATCTCTCGTTTGATGGCGGCAAGAACAACCTGGTCAGCTTCGATTCGACCAGCGATCCGGGTGACTTCTCCCTTGGCAGTCCGATCGACCCGTTCGACTCCTATCTGTCCGCCGGGCAGACCTATTCGTGGACGGCTCGTGATGCCCAGGTGATGAACGCGCTGGGCTTCAACGTCGCCACTGCCTCACCCAGCGGCTTTGTCATCCTGCCGGGCAGCGGCACGATTGTCGACGCAAGCGGCAACCTGTGGTCGATCTCTGCGGACCTGCAGGTCGAGGTCAATGGCGTGGCGGACCCGACGACGAAGCTCGTGGTGCAGATGGACTTCGTCAACGGCGTGATCTGGCAGGAGAACAACAGCGGGCAGTGGTTCTCCAAGGCGTCGCCGACGGATGCGTGGTCGGCCGCATCCAATACCTCGCCGCTGGCGCCGCCGGTCATTGCGGGGGCGATCGCCGGCCAGTCCGTTGCGGCGGGCGGTGCCACCATCCGGCCGTTCAGCGGCGTGACGATCACCGACGGCGTGGCCAACGCCAATGAGCAGGTGACGATCACCGCGACGGATGCGACCGGCAACCCGTCGGACAGCAACGGCCGGCTGAGCGGAACCGGGCTGACGGAAACCAGTTCCGGGGTTTATCAGCTTGTGCTCGGCGCACCGTCCGCGGTCAGCGCGGCGCTGCAACAGGTGCAGTTCACCCCGGCTGATCCGTCGCCGGCGGCGGCGGTCACCACACGGTTCAGCATTGGCGTGATGGACCGGAGCACCGGCCTGCTGGGCGGTTCGATTGCCAGCGACAACACGACGACGGTCACCGAGCAACCGGCCGGAGAGAGCGGCGGTTTGCAGGTGCTGGATACGACGACCGGCCAGCCGGTTGTTGCGGCGGCCTCGGCCTACAGCGGTCCGGTGGCCGGCATGCAGGAGCAATATGTCAACCTGACGCCGGACAGCCTGAACATCTCGGCGCAGACGCCGGGCTGGTTCATTCACAGCGGGTCGGGTCAGGATGCGATTGCGGTCAGCAGCGGCAGCAACGTGCTGGACGGGGGCACCGGCTCTAACTTCCTGACCGGGGGCAGCGGCCAGGACACCTTCTTCCTCGACGACCGCGCCGCCACGGCGGCGATCTGGAGCACCATCAGCAACTTCCACCTCGGCGATGCGGCGACACTGTGGGGGGTGACGCCGCAGGATTTCAGCCTGTCCTGGAACAATGGCCAGGGTGCCGCGGGCTATACCGGGCTGACGCTGGACGCCACTTCGCCGGGCAAGCCGACCGCGACACTGACGCTGGCCGGTTTCAGCAAGGCCGACCTGTCGAACGGCCGGCTGGCCTATACATTCGGCACCGACGCCGCCAGCGGCAGCGCCTATATGTATATACACGAAGTCGGTTAAGCCGGATTTCCGCCTGCCCCGGCACTTGCAGGTTCGGTTCAACTGCCCATCTACCATCCATACAGATGGTGGAGGGATGGTGTGAACCGAGTGAGCGAGGTGCGGCCAAAGTTGGCCGACAGCGAGAAGATCACCCTCAACCTTGGCTTCGTGGACCTGGGCCACATCGACCTGATGGTGCGGGACGGATTCTACGCGAACCGTACCGACTTCATCCGCACCGCCATCCGCCGCCAGCTTGACCGCCACGGCGACGCGGTCCGCCAGTCGGTGGCACGCCGGACACCTGACCTGGGGCTGCGGCACTACAGCCGGCTGGAGCTGGAGGCGGCGCGCGACCGCAATGAGTTGCTGCACATCAACGTGCTGGGACTGGCAGCGATCGATGCCGACGTGACGGCGGAGCTGGCGCGTGCGGCCGTGGCCTCGGTCAGCGTGCTGGGTGCGCTGCATGCCAGCGCCGAGGTGCGGGCCGCGTTGGCGGACCGGATGCGGTAGTGGCCCGCCAAGGCAAGTGCGACGCGCTTGATCACGTGAGCTTTGCCCATTTGCAACGCGGCCGCTGCGCATGAGCAGCCCGCATGATGGATCACAAACCCGCCGCAACGGCTGATCGCACGGCTGACAAGCCGTCTGCACTGAAAGTAACGATCATGAAGATGTTTCCACCGGATATGTTCGAAACCCTGGCCAAGGCAGCACAGCGCGGGCCATTGCAGGATGCAAAGGCGACGCTGCAGCGGCTGGTCCGTGAGGTGACGCCGTCGCTGACGGAGAGGCTGGCCGTGCTGCGCCGGGGCACTTTCGGCGAGGGCATCTTGGGTGAGGGCATACTGGGCGGGGGCGTGCTGGGCGGTGCCGCGCAGCGCGGAGGTGGACCCGCGGCCGCGGCGGAGCTGGGTGACGGGGTGTTCCTGGCGAAGATCTATGGCAACCAGGCGGGCAGCAGGCCGTACAAGCTCTACATTCCCTCGGGTTACTGCGGGCAGCCGGTGCCGCTGGTGGTCATGCTGCACGGCTGCACCCAGTCGCCAGACGACTTTGCTGCCGGTACGCGGATGAACCAGGCCGCCGAAGCGCAGACCTTTCTGGTGGCGTATCCGGGCCAGACCAGCGCGGCAAACATGCAGAAGTGCTGGAACTGGTTCAATCAGTCTGACCAGCAGCGGGGCGGCGGCGAACCCTCGCTGATTGCGGGCATCACGCGGACGGTGATGCAGGACTATGCGATCGACCCGGCCAGGGTCTTTGTCGCCGGCCTGTCGGCAGGGGGAGCCGCCGCGGCGATCATGGGCGATGCCTATCCCGAGCTGTTTGCCGCGGTCGGGGTGCATTCGGGCCTGGCCTGTGGCGCGGCACGAGACATGCAGTCGGCATTCACGGCGATGCAGCGCGGCGGCGAGGGCAGCAAGCGGCCAGCCGACCGGCGCGCGTTGCCGACCATCGTGTTCCACGGCGAACGGGACAGCACGGTCAACCCCAGGAACGCCGATGCGGTGATCACGCAGGCGGGGCAGCGCGATGCGGTGCGCTCGCTGGTCGAGCATGGCGAGGTGACTGGCGGCCATGCCTACAGCCGCACGCAGCATATCGCGGCGGACGGCAGCACGCTGTTCGAGAAGTGGGTTGTGCACGGGGCTGGTCATGCCTGGTTCGGCGGCAGCGCGGCCGGGTCGTACACCGACCCGCGCGGGCCTGACGCGACGGCAGAGATGGTGCGGTTCTTCCTGGCCCATCCGCTGCGGCGCGGCTGACGCTGAAGGTGTCTGATCAGATGGTTCGAGCGCTTCGACGTTCCGCCGGGCGCGATCATGTTATAGCCTGCACCTGGAACCTCGGCAGGCGGCGCGCACGCGATGACAAGTCCCTACACCACGCTCTCGAGCCGCGTGGCCTATGAGAACCGGTGGACGCGGCTGCGGGAGGACCGGATCCTGCATGCCGACGGCTCCGCCGGCCTCTACGGCGTGGTCGAGCGGTCGGATTTTGCCATCATCGCGCCCTGGCACGATGGGCATCTGACGCTGGTGGAACAGTATCGCTATCCGGTCAGCGCGCGGATCTGGGAGTTTCCCATGGGCATGTGGGAGCAGGCACAAGGCGTCGATCCGGCGGTTCTGGCCGCCGGGGAGCTGCGCGAGGAAACCGGCCTGGTTGCCGGGCGGATGACCTATGCGGGGCAGATGTTCCAAGGTCCAGGCTACTGCAACCAGCGCGGCCACATCTTCCTGGCCACCGAGCTGAGCCAGGGTGATACGCAACGGGAGGTCAGCGAACAGGACATGGTCACGCGGCGGTTTCCATTGCCAGCCGTGGAGGCGATGATTCGTGACGGCACGATCCATGAGGCGATGACGATCGCCGCCTTCGGACTGCTTCGGGTCAAGGGCCTGCTGTAGGCTGTCATTTGTGCTCAGGTCCCGGCCAGAGTGTTGGCCTCGGCGCGGGCCACAAGGTCACCAAGGCAGACCCGGCCGCCGCGGACGACGCGGGCGGTGACGCCGCCATGGCCGCGGACCGCGTTGTAGCCGCCGGGGCCGAGGACTTCCTCCATCCGCGAGCAGGGATGACACTCGCCGGTGACCAGCAGCAGCGCCGGCCCGAGCTGCAGGGTCTGGGCTTTCAGGGCGTGCAGGTTGACGCCGGAAACGATGATGTTTCGGCGCAGCAGGCCGGGCTGAAGCCGCTCGCGCCCGAGGTAGGCGGCGATGGCCGCCAGGTGCTCGGCCTGGATCAAGGTGACCTGGCGGGTGCGGCTGTTGCTGTTACGGTAGTGGTCGCCGAGCAGTCCGGTGTCTGGGTCAAGGTCGGCATGCCGCACCGGCAACAGCGGCTCCCGCCGGCCGGGACGCAGGCCGATCCAGATGACCGTCCCGGGCCGCATCGGCGCGTTCAGCAGGCCGGCAAGGCGGGAGGCGGGATTCAGCAGCTCTCGTTCTCCGGTGGTATGCGGTATCGTGGACCGGCGCACTGGCCCGTGGGCCGGAAGCCGAGTTCGTCTGGAGGGAGTGCCGCATGAGCCGCGTTGTCTACGTCCTGAACGGGCCAAACCTGAACCTGCTGGGCAAGCGGCAGCCGGCAATCTATGGCCATGAAACGCTGGAAGATGTCGAGCGTGATTGCCGGACCCTGGCCGCGGAGCTGGGGCTGGAGATGCGCTTTCTCCAGAGCAACCGGGAGTACGAGCTGCTCGACTGGATCCACGAGGCGCGGGAGGTCGCGGCGGGCATGGTGATCAACCCCGCGGCGTTCACCCACACCTCGGTGGCGATCCTGGACGCGCTGAACACGTTCGACGCGCCGGTGATCGAGGTGCATATCTCCAACGTGCACAAGCGCGAGGACTTCCGACACCACTCGTTTGTCTCGCTCCGGGCTGACGGGGTGATCGCGGGCTGCGGGACCCAGGGGTATCAGTTGGCGTTGCGCCGGTTGTCGCAGCTTATCAGCACGAAGCCGAGCTGATTGGCGGTTGGCCTGGCGGGCTGGCGACGGGTTCGGCGGCGCCATCGTCCGACGGATTGCCGACGGCGGAGGCACCATGGCGGCCCATCAGCAGGGCGGCCTTGCGGGCCTGGTGATCCAGCCGACGCTGGCGTTTCTCCGCCTCCCGCTCCGCGGCGCGGCGCTGCTGGCGGGTGAGCGGGGCGGCGGCGGAGGGGGATGGCGGACGGGGCTGGTCGAGTGGTGCCTGTTGCAGGAGTGCTGACTCATCCGGCGGTGAGGCGAGAGGGGCGCGTTTGCCCTGGCGGGCGAAGGCGACGAGATCCGCCGTGTGCAGGCTGTCAGGCAGCCCGGTCTGGGCCGGTTCAGGCTCCGGTGCCGGTTCGGCCGCCGACTGCTTGCGGCGTCTGTCCAGCACGGCCTGGTTCTGATGGCCGGCTCGGCTGAGGGCGGTGGCGTTGCTGCGCAGGCGCATCACCTGGTTCAGCGAAAGCCCGGGGCCGGAAGCCTGCGCCAGCGCATCCAGGGCGCCGAAGCCGAAGGCGATGACCAGGGCGTGCAGCCGCAGCTCCTCATCGTTGCGAGAATTGTAGCTGGCCAGCATGCCACGTGCGGCGTCGCGTGCCGTGGCGACGTCGCCGGCCGTGGCGGCGAGGAACAACGGGGCGAGCAGGCCGATGATCCTGTCGAGCAGGGCGGCGGTGATGGACTGAGACGGCAATGGGGACATGAGGGGGGCGCCTGCGTTCGTGGTTCGTTCAAGCTGTGTATGGCAGGCTGTCTACGATAGCAGGCGAAAAGATTGCAAGAACAAAATGGCATTGCGAACGCGGAGGCGGCGTTCGGAATCGTGATCTGTCCAACTTTACGCCGGACGGCGATGGGTAACGCCGGCGGGACCTCGGCTATCGCCCGTCCCGCAGCCTGGCTCTGACCCAGTCGCACGCTTCATCCATCGCAGCGCCGGCGCGGTCGACCACGCCCGGCCAGAAGAAGAAGCCGTGGTTCATCCCCTGCCAGCGCTTCATCTCGGTGGGCACGCCGGCCTGGCGCAGGCGGTCGGCGTAGAACTCGCCCTCATCACGCAGCGGATCATACTCGGCGGTGACCACCAGCGCCGGCGGCAACCGGCTGAGATCGGCGGCGCGCAACGGACAGGCGTGCGGGCTGTCGGCATCGGCTGGACTGCTGAGGTAGTGGTCCCAGAACCAGATCATGCCAGCACGCGTCAGGCCGTAGCCCTCGGCGTTCTGCAGCATGGACGGCGCGCCGGGCTGGTAATAGTCGGTGACCGGGTAGATCAGAAGCTGGCCGAGCAGACTGGGGCCGCCCTCATCGCGGATGCGCAGGGCGGTCACGGCGGCGAGGTTGCCGCCGGCGCTGTCACCGGCGACGAAGACCCGGTCGGGATCGGCGCCCAGATCGGCGGCGTTGGCGACGGCCCAGCGGGTGGCCGCCAGGCAGTCGTCCGGGGCGGCGGGGAACTTCGCCTCCGGCGCCAGGCGATAATCCACCGAGACGACGACGCAGCCGGTGCCGGCGCACAGGTTGCGGCACATGCTGTCGTGGGTGTCGAGGCTGCAGACGACGAAGCCGCTGCCGTGGAAGAACAGCATCAGCGGAAACCGGCCGTCGCCTAAAGGCGTGTAGACGCGCAGGGCGATCGGGCCGCCGGGACCGGGCATTTCGTGGTTGGCAACAGTGGCGATCCCCGGCCTGCGCAGGCCGGGGAAGTCGCGGGCGGCGAACTGCGCCCGAGCCTGCTGCACCGACAGCGTGTGCAGCGGCGGCAACTCGGCGCCGAGGTTCAGCAGCATCTGGATCTGCGGGTCGACGGGCATGTCAGGCAACCTCGAACAGCCCCGCCGCGCCCATGCCGCCGCCGACGCACATGGTGACGACAACGTAGCGGATGCCGCGACGCTTGCCCTCGATCAGCGCGTGGCCGGTCATGCGGGCGCCGGACATGCCGTAGGGGTGGCCGATCGAGATGGCGCCGCCGTTGACGTTCATCTTGTCGGGGTCGATGCCGAGGCGGTCGCGACAGTAGAGGACCTGGGAGGCGAAGGCCTCATTCAGTTCCCAAAGATCGATTTCGTTGACGGTCAGTCCATGCCTGGCCAGCAGTTTGGGAACGGCGAAGACCGGGCCGATGCCCATCTCATCCGGGGCGCAGCCGGCCACCGCCATGCCGCGGTAGATGCCAAGTGGATGCAGGCCGCGGCGAGAGGCCTCGGCCTCCTCCATCAGCACGGCGGCGGAAGCGCCGTCAGACAACTGAGAGGCATTGCCGGCGGTGACGAACTTGCCTTCCTTCACCAACTGGCCGTTGGCGAAGACCGGCTTCAGGCTGGCAAGGCCGTCCAGCGAGGTCTCCGGGCGGTTGCCCTCGTCCTTGGCGAGCGCGACCTTCTTGTGGCTGGTCTCGCCGGTGGCCTTGTCGGTGACCAGCATTTCGGTGGGCAGCGGCACGATCTCGTCATCGAAACGGCCGGCCTGCTGGGCGGCGGCGGTGCGCTGCTGCGAGCGCAGGGCATATTCGTCCTGCGCCGACCGCGGGATGTTGTAGCGCTCGGCGACCAGTTCGGCGGTTTCGATCATCGCCATGTAGAGGCCGGGGACGTGGGCGAGCAGTTCAGGATCCTGCGTGCGTGTGCGGTTCATGGCGTTGGTCTGCACCAGGGAGATCGACTCCAGGCCGCCGCCGACGGTGATCTGCATGTCGTCGTGGACGATCTGCTTGGCCGCGGTGGCGATGGCCATCAGGCCGGAGGCGCACTGGCGGTCGACCGACATGCCGGCGACGCTGTCGGGCAAACCGGCGCGCAGGGCGGCCTGGCGGGCGACGTTGAAGCCCTGGGCGCCCTGCTGCAGGGCGGCGCCCATGACGACGTCCTCGACCTCGGCCGGGTCGATGCCGGCGCGGCGGACGGCCTGGGCGATGACGTGTCCGCCGAGCGCCTGGCTTTGCGTGTCGTTGAAGGCGCCGCGGTAGGCTCGGCCAATGGGCGTGCGGGCGGTGGAGACGATGACGGCGCTGCGCATGAGGGTTTCCCTTCTGGAAGTTTGATTAGGTGTTGTTCGGTTCGGGCGTTGATGAGGTCAGGTTTCGGTCACGGTTCATTTGCAGTCCGCATGTGGACCGTAACCAGTCGGCCATGCCCGCTTCGTCGATCTGACCCCCCACCAAGGCTTGCATCGTGGCGACGGCGTCAAACTTGTTAACCGACAAGGTGTAGCCGTTGTCGGCCAGGAACAGCCGAGCAATGATCCACGCAGTACGCTTGTTTCCATCGGCAAAACCGTGGTTCCTGACGAGGCCGTGAGCATATGCAGCCGCCAAATCCGCCGCGTCGGGGGCGCCATAGGTGGCGAGGTTGACGGGACGGCCCAACGCAGATTCAAGCAGATCTTGGTCACGCAGACCATCCCGTCCACCATGCTCAGCAAGCTGCGCGTCGTGGACGGCGATGACCACCGTCAGCTCAACCCATCTCCATTCAGTCACTTCGTCAGTGCGCGCAGGATATCACGATCGTCCCGCATGATCTTCTCCGCTAATGCCATCTGCCGTTCGAAATCAGGCGAATATGGCGTCAGCCGATAGCCACCATCAGGGGCGTCGGTGATGTATAGCGTGTCACCTTTGGCAATCTTCATCCGCTCCTGCGCGGCCTTCGGCACGATGAACCCGACCGACGACCCGACTGTGGTAAGCTTGAACTCCATCATGGCCAAACCCCTCACATATATAATGATTGTTATATAGACATCCTACTCATGATGCAAGTTCCGACATGCGGCAATGGCCAGTACGCCCATCGTGATCATCCACTTGGGGGATCGGCATAGCAGCCGGCGAGGCGCCCACGCTCCCGCACCAGGGCCAGCACCGAGCGGCACAGCGGCATCGGCTGATCGACCATGGCGCCCAATTCGACGACGGCACCCAGCAGGGCGTCGATCTCCATCGGGCGTCCGCGTTCCAGGTCCTGCAGCATGGAGGTCTTGTGCACGCCGACCTCGGCCGCGCCGGCGATCCGCTTGTCGACGTCGATCGAGAAGCGGATGCCGAGCGCCTCGGCGGCCGCTTTCGCCTCGGTCATCATGCCGCGGCACAGGGACCGCAGGTCGGCATCGGCGATGATCCGGTCCAACGTGGCACCGGTCAGGGCGGAGATCGGGTTGAACGCCAGGTTGCCCCACAGCTTGACCCACAGCTCGTCGCGGATGCGGGGGCGGACCGGCGCCTTCAGGCCGGCGGCGATCATCGCCTGCGACAGCGCCTCGATGCGCGGGCTGCGCGAGCCGTCGGGCTCGCCGAGGGTGAAGCGGTCGCCGTAGGTGTGCTCGATGATGCCGGGGGCGACGACCTCGGCGGCCGGGTAGACCACGCAGCCGATCGCCTGGGCGGGCGGCAACAGAGTCCATAGGCGCCCGCCGGGATCAACGCTGTCTACCACGCGGTCGCGGTGTGCTCCGTCCAGGCCGTAGAAATACCAGTACGGGATGCCGTTGATCGCGGTCACCAGGGCGCTGTCGGGGCGCATCATCGCGGCGATCGAGGCCGCCGCCGCGGGCAACCCGTGGGCTTTCAAGGTGACGATCACGTAGTCCTGCGGGCCGGCTTCCTCGGCCGAGGCGACGCAGCGCGGGTGGACGGTGACGCTTTCGCCGGCCGAGCGGAGGGTCATGCCGTTGGCCTGCATGGCCGCGAGGTGCGGGCCACGGGCGACGAAGGTGACGTCGACCCCGGCTTGCGCCAGCCGGACACCCAGGAAGCCGCCAATGGCGCCGGCGCCGAAGATGCCGACCTTCATGCCGTCGCCCTCATGCCCGGGTCACATGCCGGCGCCTTCATGCCGTGGCCCTCATGTCGTCAGGCCCAGCTTCTGCGCCAGCCCGATGCGCTGCAGCTTGCCGGTGGCACCCTTGGGGATCTCCTCCAGGAAGACGACCCGCCGTGGCACCTTGAACGGCGCCAGACGCTCACCGCAGAAGCTGCGCAGGTCGGTGTCCTTGACCGTGTGCCCATCGCGCAGCACGACGGCAACGCCGGCTTCCTCGCCCAGCTTGTCGTGGGGGATACTGAAGGTCAGGCACTGGGCGACGGCGGGATGATCCATCAGCACCTCATCGACCTCCAGCGGGCTGAACTTCTCGCCGCCGCGGTTGATCAGCTCCTTCAGCCGGCCGGTCAGCCGCAGATAGCCCTCGGCGTCGATCACGCCCTGGTCGCCGGTGCGGAACCAGCCGTTGGTGAAGGCCTGCGCGTTGGCGGCCGGGTTGTTCTCATAGCCGGCGGTGACGTTGCGGCCGCGGATCACGACCTCGCCCAGGCCGCCGGGCGGCAGCAGGGTGCCGTGGTCGTCCATGATCGCGACTTCTGGCCCGGCGGCGATGCCGACGCAACCGGAGAAGCGCGGACGCGGCGGCAGCGGGTTGGAGGCCATCTGATGCGCAGCCTCGGTCATGCCGTAGGATTCGATGACCGGCACGCCGAAGGTGGCTTCCATCGCCGTCATCACCTGCGGCGGCAGCGAGGCGGAGGAGGAGCGGATGAAGCGCAGCCGGCCGGCCTCGATTGCCGCCTTGTGGCGTGGCGCGAGCTCCAGGATGGTCTGGTGCATGGTCGGAACCGCGGTGTACCAGGTCGGGCGGACCTGATCGAACCAGGTGAAGAAGCGAAAGCCGTTGAAGCCAGGCGTGCAGCAGACCGCGCCGCCGGCGGCGAGGCTGGCGAGGGTGGCGGCAATCAGGCCGTGGATGTGGAACAGCGGCATGATGTTCAGGCAGACATCGTCGGGTCCGAGGTCAAGCACCGCACCGATGTTGAAGGCCGAAGCGGTGACGTTGACGTGGCGCAGCGGCACGATCTTCGGCCGCGAGGTGGTGCCGGAGGTGTGCAGGATCAGCGCCACGTCCTCGGCCGCCGCGTCACCCGGCTGACCGGCGGGTGCTTGCATTCCGGCCGGCGGCAGCAACCGGAAGGCGCCGGCCGGGCCGTCCGGTTCGGGCGCCAGCTCGATGACCGGCGTGCCGCGCTGGGCGGCGGCGTGGCGGGCGGGGCTTTCCATGCCGGCCTGGATGACCAGGGCCTTGGCGTCGAGGTCGCCCAGGTAGAAGGCGAACTCATCAGCAGTGTAGGCGGGATTGAGCGGGGCGGTGGTGGCGCCGCAGGCGATGGCGAAGAAGGCCGCGGCAGCCTCCGGCCCGTTCGGCACCACCAGGGCGATGCGGTCGCCGCGGCCCAGGCCCATGGCGTTCAGGGCGGTGACCGTGGCGCGGGCCAGGCTGCGCAGGCCGGCGTGGCTGAGCCAGGGGCGTCCCGGGGCGCCGATGGCCGGTGCGTCGTCGGCACTTCGCCCGAGCAGTGCGAGGACGGTGTCAGCGGGATATGCGGTCATCGGAACCCCTTCAGGTGCGCGGCCTAACCCTGGTCGATCCTGCAAAGCACGAAGCTCGGTCGATGACAATGCACGACCCGCGGCGCCGGAGGCCGGGGTTTCATACCAGCCAACCGATGAACTGACCGTTTTGTCTGCGGTCGGTCGGCTGGTATGTTATTTGTTTTGCGCGCGGCCGCCCCACCAACCCCGCGCGCGATACCAGTCAGCGCAAGCGCCGCCTGGTATTACAACTTCCAGCCGCCGCCGATGGCCTTAGTCAGCCCGACCAGCGCCTGCAGATAGGCCAACTGCGCCTGAACCAGGGCGTCCTCGGCGGTGTAGATGGCCGTCTCACTGCCCAGCAGATCCAGGATGGTGGTGGCGCCGCCGCGGAAGCTCTGGTTCGCCAGGCCGGATAACTGGCGGGCGGCACGGACGCTTCGTTCCTGCGCGGCGCGTTCGGCGGTGGCGGCTTTCAGGGTGGCGAGGGCGACCTCGACGTCGCCGAAGGCGGAGATGACGGTGTTGCGGTAGTTGCCGGCCAGCAGTTCCTGATAGCGAGCCTTCTTCTGGTCGAGCTGGCCGCGCAGGCTGCCACCGTTAAAGATCGGCTGGGTGACGGACGACAGCAGGGAATAGGCGAACAATGGCGGCACGGTTCCCTGCGCGAGCGTCAGGCTCTCCAGCCCGCCGCTGAGGTTGAAGGAGAAGGACGGCAGGAACTGCGCACGCGCCACCCTGATGTCGGCGTTGGCGGCGATCAGGCTGGCCTCGGCCTGCTGCACGTCGGGGCGGCGTTCGAGCAGTTGCGACGGCAGCCCGGAGCTAACCGCCGGCTGGCGCAGATCGTGCAGCGAGCCGGAGCGGAGCTGGACGTCTTCCGGCAGCCGTCCGGTCAGGATGGCGAGTGCGCTGCGGCTGGCGGCAAGCTGCTGCTGCAGCGGTGGAATGACCGTCTCCAGGCCGGCCACCACTGCCTGCTGCTGAACGGTGGCGAGGTGCGGCACGATGCCCTGATGCTCCTCCATGGCGACGTCATGCAGGGCGTTCCGGGCGCGGGCGAGATTGTTGCCGGCGACCTTCAGCCGGTCCTGCAGCGAGAGAAACTGGAAATACAGGTTGGCGACACCGGTGGAGGTGGTCAGCCAGACGACATCGCGGGCAAAACGGGCGGCATCGGCGGAGGCCTGGGCGGATTCCAGCGCGGAGCGGTTCTTGCCCCAGAAGTCGATCTCATAGCTGGCGTTCAGCACGCCGCGTTCGATGGTATTGTGCCGCTCGCGACCGATCAGGTTCAACTGACGCGACGGACCAACCCGGGTTTCCGCCTGCACGGACGGGAACAGCGGCGCGCCGGCGACCTCGGCCTGAGCCTCGGCCTGGTGAAGACGGGCGGTGGCGCCGGCGAGGTCGGTGTTGCCGCCGCGCGCCTGCTCGATCAGGTCATCCAGTTGCGCTGAGCCGAAGGCGTGCCACCAGTCCGGTGCAGGCCAGGTCGCGGCGGCGCCGGGCAGCGTGTTGGTCCATGCCGTCGGCAGCGTGGTCTTCGGCGGGTCGAACTTCGGGCCTATGGCGCAGGCGCCAAGCATCCCGGCGATGAGCAGCGCCGCGGCGAACCGGCGGCGCGGGCTGAAGCCTGCGGACCGCCGGCTCATGGGGCGCCTTTGGCGGTGGCGGGTCCGGCCGGGGCGCGCCGGGTGGTCCGGCGGCGCACCCAGTGATCGAGCCGGTCGATGTAGATGTAGATCACCGGCGTGGTGAACAGGGTGAGCACCTGTGAGACGGCTAGGCCGCCGACGATGGCAAAGCCCAGCGGCTGGCGGATCTGCGAGCCGATGCCGCTGGCCAGCAGCAGCGGCACGCCGCCGAGCAGCGCGCAGATCGTCGTCATCAGGATCGGGCGGAAGCGCAGCCGGCAGGCCTTGTGGATGGCTTCGGTGGGGGACGTGCCGGCTTTTTCTTCCTCGATGGCGAAATCGACCATCATGATGCCGTTCTTCTTGACGATACCCAGCAGCAGGATGATGCCGATGATGCCGATCACGTCCAGCGGCATGCCGGCGGCCATCAACGCCAGCAGTGCGCCCAGGCCGGCCGAGGGCAAGGTGGAGATGATGGTGATGGGGTGCGACCAGCTCTCATACAGCATGCCGAGGATCAGGTAGATCGCGACCAGCGCGGCGCCGATCAACGGCACCTGGCCGGCGAGCGCCGTGGTATAGGCGTTCGCGGTGCCCTGGAACGACGCCCGCAGCGTCAATGGCAAGTGCAGCTCGGCCTGGGCCTTCTGCACCGCGCTGACGGCGGTGCCGATGGAAACGCCGGGCTTGAGGTTGAACGAGATGGTCACCGAGGGCGACTGGTTCTGGTGGTTGATGACGATCGGGCCGGTACGGGTCGTCAGGTGTGCCAACTCGCTCAGCCGGACGATCGCTCCCGAAGGTGAGCGGAGGTAGATCTGCTGCAGCGCATCCGGCCCGCTGCGGAACGCCTGTGCTGCCTCCACGATGACGAAATACTGCCCGAACGCGCCAAAAACCTTGGTGGCGGTGCGGCTGCCGAAGGCGTCGTTCAGCGCCTGGTCGATGGCCTGCGGCTGCAGGCCGTACTGAGCGGCGGCCCTGCGGTCGATGTCCAGCATCACCAGCGGTCCGTTGTCTTCCTGGTCGGTGCTGACGTCGATGACACCATCGGTCTGCTGCAGCTTCTGGACCATGCGGGCGGTGTAGTCGTTCAACTCCGCCTGGTCGGCGTCGACCAGCGTGTACTGATAGGTCGCCTTTGCGGTGCGGGCGCCGATGGTCAGGTCCTGCGCGGCCTGCATGAACAGGCGGATGCCGGGCACCGCCCGCAGTTGCTTCGACACCCGGGCGATCACCTGCGGCGCGCCGCCGTGCGGGCCACGCTGGCTGAGCGGCTTCAGCGTGATGAACATGCGGCCCTGGTTGGGTGAGGCGTTCGACGGTCCCGGGCCGATGTAGCTGGCGACGCTGGCTACCGCAGGGTCCTTCAGAACGATGTCGGCCACCTGCTGCTGGCGCTGGCCCAGCCCGTCGGTGGAGATGTCCTGGTCGGACTCGGTAATCCCGGTGATCAGCCCGGTGTCCTGCTGCGGAAAGAAGCCCTTGGGGATGACGACGAACAGCACGCCGGTAACGGTGATGGTGGCGAACATGACCATCAGGGTCAGCAACTGGTGTCGCAGGACTGTGGTCAGCCCCTTGTCGTACCAGCCCAGCAGCCGGTCGAAACCACGTTCGGCCAGTTTGTAGAGCCGGCCGTGCCGGACCTCACCGGTGTTGGATTTGAGCAGGAGGGCGCACAGGGTCGGCGTCAGGGTCAGTGAGACAAAGGCGGAGACGACGATGGCGACGGCGACGGTGATCGCGAACTCCTGCATCATCTTGCCGACGACGCCGGCCATCAGGAACAGCGGGATGAAGACGGCGATCAGCGAGATGGAGATCGACATGATGGTGAAGCCGATCTCACGCGCGCCCTTCAGCGCCGCCGCCAGGGGCGGCAGCCCGTCCTCCAGATGGCGGGAGACGTTCTCGATCATGACGATGGCGTCGTCGACGACGAAGCCGATGGCGATCGAGAGGGCCATCAGCGAGAGGTTGTCGAGGCTGAAACCGAGCGCGTACATCACGGCGACGGTGCCGATGATCGAGATGACCATGGCGACGCCGGGGATGACGGTGGACCACAGCGTGCGCAGGAAGACGAAGATCGTCAGCACCACCAGCACGACGGTCAGCAGCAGCGTGCTCTCCACGTCGCTGACCGAGGCGCGGATGGTCTGGGTGCGGTCGGAGACGACCGAGAGTTTGACCGCGGCCGGCAGTGCGGCCTTCAGCCGCGGCAAATGCGCCTTGATGGCGTCCACCGTCTTGATGGTGTTGGCGCCCGGTGTCAGCAGGACGTTGAGGATGATGGCGCGCTGGCCGTTGAACCATCCGGCGAGCAGCGTGCTGGCCGGACCGATCTCGGCGTGGCCGACGTCGCGGACCAGCACGGGCGCACCGTCGCGATAGCCGACGACGACCTGGTTGTAGTCGTCGGCGTTCAACAGTTGGTCGTTGGCCTGCAGCGCGACAGCCTTCTGCGGCCCCTGCAAGACGCCCTTGGAGGTGATCGTCGTGGCCTGCAGGATGGCCTGGCGGGCGTCGCTGATCGTCAGGCCGATGTTGGCCAGCTTGACCGGGTCCATCTCAACCCGCATCGCCGGCTGCTGCTGGCCGCCGATGGTGACCAGGCCGACGCCGTTCACCTGTGACAGGCGCTGCAGCAGGATGTTCTCGCCATAGTCGTCGACCGTAGTCAGCGGCAGCGTGTCGGATGTGAGGGCCAGAATCAGCACCGGCGTGTCGGCTGGATTGGTCTTGCGGTAGATCGGCGGCTGGGTCAGGTTGGTCGGCAAGCTGGCGGCGGCGGCGGTGATCGCCGCCTGCACGTCGCCGGCCGCGCTGTCCACGCCGCGGTTGAAGCCGAACTGCAAGGTCATCTCGGCGTAGCTGTTGGCGCTGGCCGAGGTTAGTTGCGTCAGGCCCGGGATTTGGCCGAACTGCTTCTCCAGCGGGTTGGTCACGGCGAAGGCGTTGGTCTGCGGGTCGGCGCCAGCCAGTTCGGCTGTCACCAGGATGGTGGCGACATTGACGGTGGGCAGCGAGGCGACCGGCAGGACGAAGTAGGCGGCGACACCGACCAGCACGATGCCGGCCATCAGCATGAAGGTCATGACCGGGCGCATAATGAAGATGCTGGAGAAGCCGGCATGTTCGGCCTCGGCCGGCGTGGCCGCCGCGTCGGGCGCGCTGTGCCCGAGGTCCGCCCCGTACACTGCCGGGCGGGGCTGTTCGCCGTCGGCGGTCATGGCGAGATCCCCAGGCGCCCGGGCTGGTTCGTGTGCAGTGGCGGGGCCGATGTGCCGCGGGCGGCGGGCTGGCTGGATGGTTGTTGAACGGCGACATGCGCGCCGGAGGTCAGCCCGTACTGGCCGTCGGTGACGACCTGGTCGCCGGCCTTCAGGCCCGACGACACCAGGGCCTGGCCACGGATCTGCTGGCGCACCTGGATCTGGACGGGGCGCGTGGTGTTGTCGGCGGCGACCAGCCAGACGAAGGGACCGGCCGGTCCCTGGTCCATCGCCGTGAGCGGAATGGTCAGGCCGTCAGGCTGGGTTTCCAGCACCAGCCGGACGGTGACAGACGCGCCCGGCCAGAGGGACTGCCTGGGGTTGGGAAACAGGGCTTTCAGCGAAATGGTGCCGCTGGCAGCGTCGACCTGGTTGCTCAGGGCGGCCAGGGTGCCCTGGTCGAGCTGGCGGGAGCCGTCCTGGGTCCAGGCCTGCACGGCGAGGCCCTTGCCGCCGCTGGCCGCCTGCTGGGCCTGCACGTTTGTGAGGTTGGCCTGCGGCAATGCGAACAGGACCTCAATCGGCTGCACCTGGGTCAGCACCACCAAGCCGTTCTGGTCAGACGGACTGACGACGTTGCCCACATCAACGAGGCGGAACCCCAGCACGCCGGTGATCGGGGCGGTGATCGTGGTGTAGCCGAGCTGCACCTGGTCGCGGTCGAGCGCGGCGAGGCCGGCGGCGACGGTGGCGTGCAACTGGCTGACCTGGGATCGCTGGGTCTCTACCTGCTGGGTGGAGACGACGCCATTGCCGGCCAGCGGCTGGTAGCGGCGCAGGTCTGCCTCGGCGTTGGCCAGGGCAGCGCGATCGCGTTCCACCGCGGCCTTGTCCTGGTCGACGCTGGCCTGCAGCGAGCGCGGGTCGATCTGAAACAGCGGGTCGCCCTGCCTGACCGCCTGCCCATCCTTGAAGGCGATCGATTTGATCGGTCCGGCGACCAGTGTGCGCACGGTGACGGTGTTGAAGGCGGTGACTCGGCCGAGCGCTTCCAGCTCGATGGGAACGTCGGCCGAGGCGACCGTGGTGGTGGTGACCGGGATGACCGGCGCGGGATGCTCGCCGGAGTCAGAGGCGGTGGGCCACCGCAGATAGGCCGCGCCGGCGCCGATGAGCAGCAGGATCGCAACCAGCCCGATCCACCACGGCCGCTTCGGTTTTGTCCTGCCTGCGCCGGCAAGGCCGCTGTGTTGCATCGTCGCTATCCAGCCCCGCCACCGCCCTGTGTTATCCCGGCACCGGCGGCGACGAACCGGGGCGGGAGACCATTGGCCACGCGGCCAATCGGGGCCATATCATGGCTTTAGATGAAGGCTGAAAACGCAGCCGACAGCTACTGGCCGCATGCGATTTGTTCATAAGCCAATTCAGCCGGCGAATAGGGCATAGGCAGCCGTTCTAGCTGGTTCAGGCACTGGCGGATCTGGGTGCGAAGCCAGCGATGCTCCGGCTGCCGGTCAAGCCGGCGGTGCCAGATCATCGTCAGTTCGACCTGCGGCGTTTCAAAGACGAGCGGACAGGCGGCCAGGTTCCAGGCCCGCGCCAGTCGAGCCGCGACGCGCGCTGGCATGATGGCAACGAGGTCGGAGGTGGCGAGTGCCTCCGGGGTAGCAAGGAACGGCAGGCTGAGCGCCACCTCGCGCTTCAACTGGCGGGCTTCCAGAAGATCGTCAATAAAGCTGGTGTTGTCGCCGGTCGAGGTGATCGTCAGATGGCGCATCTGCCCCAGCGTCTGGGCGGTCAGCGCGGCGGCGATACAGGGGTGGTCCTTGCGGAGGACAGCGACGTAGCGATCCGTCATCACCCGGCTGCATTTGAAGCGGTCGCCACCGTCGGTGCGGCCGGTGAGCGCCAGGTCGATCAGGCCGATGTCAAGCTCATGCAGGACGTCGCGCGTGCCGCTGGGCACGATCGTCAGGCGCAACTGCGGCGCGGCGGCGTTCAGCGCCTTCGCCATGTCGTGGGCCAGCGTGTAGGCGGTGTAGCCGTTAACGGCGATGGTATAGGCTCGGTTCATATCCTCCGGGCGGGTCGCCTGCGGCTGCAGGGCGATGCGCAGGCTGGACAGGGCCTCGCGGACCGGCTCTGCCAGTTGTTCCGCGCGGGCAGTCGGTTGCATGCCGTCGGGTCCGCGCACCAGCAGATCGTCCTGCAGCAGGATCCTCAGGCGGCGCAGGGCATGGCTGACGGCGGGCTGGCTGAGGCCGAGGCGCTTACCGGCGCGGGTGAAGTTGCGTTCGTGCAGGATGGCGTCCAGCACGGTCAGCAGGTTGAGATCGAAATGGGCCCAGTCCACCGTTACCTCGATATCGGAAGGTCAGGCGCGTCCACATCCGGCTGGGGCGGGACGCAGCCGCGCCATCAGTTCGAGGGCCCGGTCGCCGTCCGGCCAGGCAAGCTGGCCGGGCTTCGGCGGTTGCGAGCGCGGCCGGACTCAGCACACGCGATGGCGCGTTGCAACCTGTTCCGCCGTCGACGAAGACTGTTCTTATTGATTTTGCGCGCGGCCGCCCCACCAACCCCGCGCGCGATACAGTCAGCGCAAGCGCTGCCTGATATTAGTAGCCCTGCCTGCCAGGTGCTTCGGTTTCGGCAGCATCAAAGTTACACTCGACCGAAATGCCGTCCGGGTCGAGATAGAAAAGCTGCGTCATGTTCAGCCGCGGCAGCACACGCTCATTATACTTAATGCCGCGTGCCTCCAGCGTCTGGCGCATCTGCCGCAGCCCGTCACAGGAGAAGGCGATGTGGTCCAGGCGGCCGGTGGGCGCCGGAGCCGTGTCGTCGTCGGGGATCACCGGATCCTCCGCGCGGTGGCCGATCAGGTGCACGGTTGGGATGTCGCCGCAGTACAGCCAGTAACCGGGGAAGTTCAGCGGCGGGCGGTCGCCGACGGTCAGGCCGACAATCTCCTGATAGAAGTCGCGGGTGCGTTCCAGGTCGCGCACCTTGATGGTGTAATGGTTCAGCGCTTGTGCCGGCATGCAGTCGTCTCCTGCTCAGGACTGGATTGCGTTAGAACTGGTTCTCGGCCGGCAGGCCCATCATGATCTGCCCGACGGACTCGAAGTGCAGTTGGCGCCCCTGGGCCTGCTGGGCCACGGCGTGCATGTCGCGCAGCCGCCGTTCAAACGGCTGGTCCTCGAACACCGCCATGGAGCCGGCACAGTGGAACATGGTGTTCACCGCGTCGCGCGACTGCTGGATCGCCCAGGTGGACGCCAGCCGGATCATCGCCGACTGCCGTTCCGTCATTTCGCCGTAGCGGATGACATGGTCGTAGATCTCATCCAGGGTGTTGTGCAGGAAGGCGCGGGCGGAGAGCCACTTCGCCTCGCTTTGCGCCAACTGCGACTGGACGACGTTGTTTTCGCGCAGCGGCTTGGCGGCGCCGCGGGAGACCTTGGTAGCTGGCAGCGCCAGGAACGCGTCGATCAGGCCGCGCGCCAGCCCCAGACCGACGCCGGCGAACCCGGCGGAGTAGAGCTGGCCGCTGCTGAAGCGGTAGAGCGGGCCATCCTCGCGCCGGTCGATCGCCTCATCCCGGCGCATCGTTCGCTCGGCGGGAATGAACAGGTCCTTCAGCACGTATTCGTTGCTGGCGGTGCCGCGCAGGCCGATGGTGTGCCAGATGTCGACCATCTCAACGTCGGACTTCGGGAACAGCAGGGTTCGCACCTCCTTGGTGCCCTTCACCTTCACATGCGCGCCCAGCCAGATGGCGTTCTGGCTGCCACTGGCGAAGCGCCAGGTGCCGGAGAGGCAGTAGCCGCCTTCCACCGGTTCGGCTTCGAAGGGGGAACCGGGCGGGCCCCAGGCGAGGATGCCGTCGACGGGGCCGAAGATCTCCCGCGCGACGGCGGGATCGAGGTAGGCGGCGGACATCGCGCAGCCGTTGCCCTGGCAGACCACCCAGGCGGTGGAGCCGTCGGCGGCGGAAACTGCCTCGGTCACGCGGGTGAAGTCGGTGGGCGTCAACTCCAGCCCGCCGATCGAGCGTGGCTGCAGCAGGCGGAAGAAGTTACCATCCTTCAGGGCGCGGACGATGGGTGGGGTGAGTTCGCGCTGCTGGTTGACCGTGTCGCCTTCGTGGGCCAGCAGCGGATGCAACGCGAGGGCGCGGGCGATCTGGGGGTGGGCTTCCTGCATGCGTGAGCCTCCGCGTCATCGTGTCAACCGTTGGTCGGAACGATGACGCATTTCCGGGCGGTTGAAAAGTAACGCGGGCGGATGGTGCGGCAAGAGTCGTGGCCCCTACCGGTGCCGGCGCTCGGTGCAGGCGGTTGCGGGGGTCGCGCTTTTGCCGGTCAGGCGGCGGCGTCGACAAGCGCCGCGATCCCGAGTGTCAGTCGCGGGCCAGTACCGCGTGCCGGTGGTTGTGACGGGGAAGCGATGATTTGGCCCCGTCGCCACCGACTGTGGGGGCTGGATACCACCCCAGCGACCGGCCGCTTCTTGTGGACAGCGGTTGGTCGGTCGGGTGGCGGCTCTGCGCCCGTTTCGGTCATCGACGCACTACTTTCGACCCCCGGAAGCGGGCGTGACTTTCTGCTCAGAAGATGGCCGAGCGCGATGGGATCAGATTCTCGTGCCGACTGGCCATGATGGCTGTTGTCTAACACGTCATGCCAGAATAGCGCCGCACCATTGCGGTAAACGGTCGTTTGACAGAATGTTACATCGTGGCTTCCGGCTACGCCCTGGCTTTTCGAGTGAGAAAGTCCAGCATGGCCGCGCCGATCTCCTGGCCATGCGTTTCTAGGGCGAAATGGCCGGTGTCGTAGAAATGAAGCTCGGTGTCGGGAATGTCGCGGCGGAAGGCCTCCGCGCCCGGTGGGAGAAAGTAGCCGTCGTTCTTGCCCCACACGGCCAGCATCGGCGGCTTGTGCGCGCGGAAGTAGCCCTGCCACACCGGGTAGAGCGTCACGTTGGTGCGATAGTCGTAAATCAGGTCAAGCTGGATCTCATCGGTGCCGGGGCGCTGAAAGTAGGCAATATCCAGCGTGTAGCCGTCCGGCGATACACGGGATGCGTCGGCGCCCGTCAGGTATTGGGTCCGGGTGGCGTCCGGGGTCAGCGCCGCGCGGCAGGCGTCACGTGCTTTTGCCGATCCGTCCTTCCAATAGGCTTGGTAGGGCGCCCAAGCGGTGCTGAGACCCTCCTCATAGGCGTTGCCGTTCTGGCTGATGATGGCAGTGACACGCTCGGGGTGCGCCATGGCGAGGCGCAGGCCGGCCGGTGCGCCATAATCGAAGATGTAGAGCGCGTAGCGATGCAGGCCGAGCGCCTGGGTAAAACCGTCCAGCACCGTGGCCATGCTGTCGAAGGTGTAGTCGAACTGGCCGCGCGGCGGCGCTTTGGTCAGGCCGAAGCCGGGCAGGTCGGGGGCGATGACGCGGTAGCTGCCGGCGAGCTGCGGGATGAGGTTGCGGAACATGTGGCTGGTGGTGGGATAGCCGTGCAGCAACAGGACCACGGGCGCGTCCGTTGGGCCGGCCTCACGAAAAAAGACTTCGACGGGTCTGACAGCCTGGGTCTTGTAGGTCGTGGTCATGGCGATGTTATCCACTCTGTTGCGAACCCGGTTGTCGAACGTGTATCGATCCTGTGTTCAAACCCGCCCAGGCTGTTAGCTATCTAGTTGCTGCACGAAGTCGGCAATCGCCTTGCCGATCTGATCGGGGCTGTCCTCCTGGATATAGTGCTTGCCCGGAACGGTAATCTCCGTCTGGTTGGGCCAAGTCCTGCAAAGCTCGCGGGTACGCCCGCTCAGGAGGCGGCCAGGGTCCGCGTTGATGAACAGTTTCGGCGTCGTGCTATGGGCCATTGCCTTGCCATAGCCGACAACAATCGACACGACGTCGGCCGGCTCTGTCTCGACAGGTATCTGCCGCGGCCAAGTCAGTGTCGGGCGACGACCCTCGCCGGGTTCAAGGAAGGGTGCGCGGTAGGCCTGCATTTCGGCCTCGGACAGCATGCGCTGGATCAGGTTCGGGACGTACTGCTCGACGAACATGTTCTGTTCGAGGACCAGCTTCTCACCGGCCGCCGAGCACATGTCGCGGAGAGGGGCGCGCGCAGGGACCGACCACTCTTCCCGCGTGAACGGCGTGACGAGCGCTTCCATGTAGCAGATGCCGGCGATGCGTTCGGGATGCTGGGTGGCCCAGTCAAAGCCAAGTGCCGACCCCCAGTCATGCAGCACGAGCACGATACGGTCCCCCAGCGCCAGTTTGTCCCAGAGGTCGAACAGGTAACCACGCTGCTCGGCGTACGTATAACGATCCGGTCCGGAGTCACTCAGCTTGTCGGACCCGCCCATGCCGATCAGGTCGCAGGCTATGAGCCGGCGCCCCAACCCCTGGCAGTGGGGCATGATGTTGCGCCAGAGGTATGACGAGGTTGGGTTGCCGTGTTGAAAGACGATTGCCTCGCCCTCGCCCTCGTCGATGTAGGCCATGCGATTGTCGCGCACGGTCGTGGTCTTCAAGGTGCCAAAAGGCTCAGCGGAAAGGGGCATGGTTTGATCCGTTCGCTCGTGAAGGCATGATTCGCCGCTGCCGGCCTGGCGCTTAGCGGCGAAGCCCGCGCACGAAGTCAGCGACGGCTTTGCCGATTTCCGGGCCGCTGGACTCCTGAAGGAAGTGCTCACCCTTCACCCGCACCTCGGTCTGGTTCGCGAGTCTTTCGTAGAAGGCTGCAAAACGCCCCGCGCTGATGAAGCCCGGATCGGGCCTGACCCAGAGTTTCGGCACCGTGCTGTCCTTGAGCCAGCCGGAAAACCCGGACACGACCTCCGCCACCTCCGGCGGCGAGTCATCAAGCGGGATCTGGCGAGGCCAGGTCAGCGTCGGCCGGCGGTCCTCTCCGGCATTGAGGAACGGACGGCGATACTCCGCAATGTCGGCGTCAGATAGGTTGTCCTTCTCGGCACCGATCAGGAACGATTCCACGAAGCTGTTGTCGCGAAGAACCATGTCTTCGCCAGCATCCGATCGAAATGCCGCGATGATGTCGCGGGCGGACTCGCCGGGGAAGTCGCTCCAGACGAGGGGAAGAGGAGCCGCTTCCATGTGAGCGATGCCTTGAATCCGATCCTGGTGCTGGTGCGCCCAATCGAAACCGAGCGTGCCACCCCAGTCGTGGATGACAAGGACGACGTTGCGATCGAGGCCCAACTCCTCCCAGAGCGCGAACAGGAACTCGCGTTGCTCCAAATAGGTGTAGCGGTCAGGTCCCGAGTTCGACAGTTTGTCGGAATCGCCCATGCCGATCAGGTCGCAGGCGATCAGCCGCCCAAGCCCGACGCAAGCCGGCATCACCTTCCGCCAAAGATACGAGGAGGTCGGGTTGCCGTGCTGGAAGACGATGGGCGCGCCTTCGCCCTCGTCGATATAGGCCATCTTCCGGCCCTTGATTTCGATGAACTTCTTGGCTGCGAACGAACCGTCAGTCACCTGCATCTCCCCGAAGCATCGCCTGCCCTTGGTGGAAGCCTGACCCCCGCCATCGCTTGCGACTTAGTAGATCATTCGCTACACTATCATCAGATTTGGGTCAAAGAGATTTTTGAGTGGCCGATCCAATATGGACAACCGCACATGGGACGACATCGCGCATTCGACATGGAGGAGGCCGTTGCCGCCGCGACCAAGCTGTTCTGGCGGGGATATGACAGGACGTCGCTCACTGATCTGACCGGCGCACTGGGCATCGGGCCAGCAAGCTTTTACTTCGCTTTCGGAAGCAAGGAGGCGCTGTTCCGCCGAGTGGTGGACCGATACATCGCGTTCCAGGCCGACGCCTTCGAGCGCGCGTTCCAGGCCTCTACGACCGCCGCCGGCGTGGAGGCGCTGCTTCGCGGCTACGTTGACGTGGTGACCGACCCCGAGCACGCGCCGGGCTGCCTCGTTGTCAACAACTCGCCCTCGGCCGACGCCGGCGACGTCTTGCGGCAATGGCTCGCTGGGCATCGTGAGGCGCTACGGGTCAGGCTGGAGGAACGGTTTTCCGCGGACCGCGCGAGCGGCAAGCTGCCGGATGATTTCGAGCCGAAGGCGATGGCCCGCTTCGTCGTAACCCTTGCCGGCGGCCTTGCCGTCGAAGCCCAGTCGGGAGCGAAGCGGCAGGACCTCTACGCGATGATCGATTTCGCTTTGAAGGACTTCGCTGACGACCGGCATAGCAGATGAAACAAAACCCTTATGAATGACGACGACATACGCGAAGTCTTCGCACCTCTCGGACCGGTCTCGATTCGGCGGATGTTCAGCGGAAAGGGGGTGTATTTTCAGGGTGTGATTGTCGCCATCATGTATGGAGACGAGCTGCGGCTTAAGGCCGACTCGATCAGCGCACCGGAGTTCGAGGCCGCTGGCTCAACGCAGTGGGCCTACGAAGGACATCGGGGAGAGGTGATGATGCCCTATTGGTCCATCCCGCACGACGCCTTCGATAATTCAGACTCGATGGACCGTTGGGTGCGCCTGGCATTCGACGCTGGGCTTCGGGCACGAGCGCCGAAGAGGGCGGTCCAGCGACGTGCGACATCACCTAAATCTCGTCGGGCGTGAGCGCCTCTCCCCTTCGGAGCTGGCGATAAGAGCAGCAAGACTTTACCGGCGTGGATTGCGTCCGACCAACTCCCGAGCGGTCCTCAAACACCTGTCCGGCAAACGACCTTGAAGCGGACCTTGATGCTTTGTACGGAAACGCGAGCGGTCGACGCCTCGACGGACACCTCGATTGACGGATGGGTAGGCGGACAGATGCCGGATGGCCGCAAGCGGGCTCGGGACCGGACTGCTCGGGAATCAGCTCGTGTGACCTAACGCCCGCCGTGCCAACCGGTCTAGACATCGATGTAGAAACTAGTCCGCGTCCGCAGGTATCAGACTCCCGAGCGCTGCCTGTAACCGACGGGCGACTTCGGCCGCCATGGAGACGGGGGTGGCGGCGAAGCCGATGACCAAGCCGTTCATGCGCGGCGCCCCGGGATAGTAGGCGCGCAGCGGAGAGACGGCGAGGTCACGGGCGCGGCAGGCGCGAACAGCGGCGGCTTCGTCCAGTTGATCCGGCAGCCGGGCGACCATGTGCAGGCCGCCCGGGGCAGCGATCGGCGTGGCGTGCCGCACGATCCGCGCCATGGCGTCCAGCAGCGCCTGGCGGCGGCGGGCGTATTCGGTGCGCATCCTGCGGATGTGCGGGGCGAGCAGACCCAGCCGCATGAACTCCGCCAGGGTCGCCTGGGTGAAGGCGTCAGTGCCGCGGTCGGTCAGGGTCCGCAGGCGGACGAAAGCGGCGACCAGGGGCGCGGGCACGATGGCAAAGCCGATCCGCAAGGCCGGCGCCAATGTCTTGCTGAAGGTGCCGCAGTAGATCACCTGGCCGGCCTTGTCCAAGCTGGCCAGAGGCGGCAGCGGCTTGCCCTCCCAGCGGAATTCGGAGTCGCAGTCATCCTCCAGCACCCAGGCATTGGCGCGCCGCGCCCACTCCAGCAGAGCCAGGCGGCGGCCAATGGTCAGCGTGCCGCCGAGCGGCGTGGCGTGGGAGGGGGCGACCAGGGCGAGGCGGGCCTGCGGTGCCGCCTGCACGCCGGCGGCCACGTCGATGCCCTCGGCGTCGCTGGGAACCGGCACCAACCGTGCGCCGGCAGCCAGCAGCGCACCGCGGCCGGCGATGTAGCCGGGATCCTCGATCCAGACGGCGTCGCCGGGATCGAGCAGCAGGTCGGCGGCGGTACGCAGCGCCTGCTGGGTGCCGCCGGTCACCACGATGCAGCCGGGATCGGCGACCAGACCGCGGGTGGCGGCGAGGTGGGCGGCGATCTGCTCCCGCAGCACCAGCAGGCCCTGGGGCGGCGGATAGCTCGACAGCTCCCCAGCCAGCGGCTTGAGCACGCGAGAGGCGCAACGAGCCCAGGCCTTGATCGGGAACAGGTCGGGCGCCGGCAGGCCGCCGGCCAGCAGCAGGCCGAGCACGGGGTCGCGGGCGGAGGCGACAGCGGGAACCTCGGCGAGGCGGGCGCCGCGAGCCGAAAGCGCGATGGCAGCAATCGGCGGGGTAGCGGCGGGCGTGGGCGCCTGGTCCGGCAGGTCGGTCGTCACATAGGTGCCGCTGCCGGTGCGGCCCCGCACGTAGCCTTCGGCGGCCAGACGCTCATAGGCCAGGACGACGGTCTGGCGCGCCACACCGAGTTCCTGGGCCATTGACCGGCTGGGGGGAAGACGGCCGCCGCCGGGCAGTGCGCCTGTCAAGATACTGTGACGAAGGTGGTCGAACACCGCGCTCTGGCGCGTCTGGCTGTGCTGCGTCTGCCGATTATGCTGCGTTTGGTCTGGCGCAAGCATCAGGTTCAGGACACCGACATTGATCCAATTCGCGGATCACTACCAAGCTGCAGGTTTCGTAGCAACAGTACAAGCTAAAGAACTGGCGCAGTGATGGGATCCCTGCCCGCCGCATAATTCTGGGTGGTCTAACCGAACGGGGCTGTTAGAACCCCTCGCGCTCCAGCCGCTTGCGCTCCAGCTTCCTGGCTCTGCGCACAGCCTCCGCCGCCTCTCGGGCGCGGCGCTCGGACGGTTTTTCATAGTGCCGCCGCAGCTTCATCTCGCGAAAGATACCCTCCCGCTGCATTTTCTTCTTGAGCGCCTTCAGCGCCTGATCGACGTTGTTGTCACGCACGAGGACTTGCACTTGGCCGCCTGCTCCTTGTCCTGGGCGCACCCACCATTGGGCACGCCGATTTCCCCGTCGCCGGGAACCGTCGCGGGGGCTGGCGCTATAACATGGTGACGGATATCTACAAGCCCATTTTCGATTGCGGGGGTCTGACGCGGCATGGCCATTCTGAAGATTGCCCGGATGGGACACCCGGTTCTGCTGCAGGAATGTAAGCCGGTTGCCGATCCGGCTGCGCCGGAGATCCGCCGGCTGGTAGCCGACATGATCGAGACGATGCTGGATGCGCCGGGCGTGGGGCTGGCCGCGCCACAGGTCTATCAGCCGTTGCGGCTGTTCGTGTTCCGGGTACCGGCCGGGCGGAACACGCAGGATCCGGACGACACGCCGATGGACAACACGGTGCTGATCAATCCGGTCGTCGAATTGCTGGGCGAGGCCCGTGCCATGGGCTGGGAGGGCTGCCTGTCGATCCCGGGCCTGCGCGCGGCGGTGCCGCGGGCGCAGCGCATCCGCTATCGCGGCGTCGACTGCGACGGCAATGTGACCGAGCGCGAGGTGAGCGGGTTCCATGCACGGATCGTTCAGCACGAGTACGACCATCTGAACGGTGTTCTGTATCCCATGCGCATGACAGATTTCCGCTATTTCGGCTTTGGCGACGAACTTGACCGCGCCGGAGCCGACGCATGATGGCACCTCCCGAGCGCCTGCCGGAGCGGGATGCCGCGATCCAGGCGATGCTGCCGAACGTGCCGTTCGACGGGTGGACGAAACGCGCGCTGCGGGCGGGGGTGATCGCCGCCGGCATGCCGGAGGACGAGGCGGACCTGCTGTTCCCGCTGGGCAGCGTGGACATGATCGAGACGTTCGCGGACCTGGCGGACCGGCAGATGGAAGCCGCAGCGGCGGGGCTGACCGAGACCCGGATATCGGGGCGGGTGCGGGCGGTGATCGCGCTGCGGCTGCAGCAGAACCGCCCGTACAAGGAGGCGATTCGGCGCGCACTGGCGGTGCTGGCGCTGCCGCAGAACACCCGCGCGGCCGCGGCGTGCACCGCACGCACCGTCGATGCCATCTGGCACGCCGCCGGCGACCGCTCGGCCGACTTCAGTTGGTACACCAAGCGGGCAATCTTGACGGTGATCTACAGCGCCACCCTGCTGTACTGGCTGCGCGACGCCTCGGAGGACGATGCCGACACGCTGGCATTCCTTGACCGCAGGCTGGCGGGCCTGGGCCGGTTCGGCCGGCTGCGCGGGCGGGCTGACCGGCTGCTGGCCCGGCTGCCGCGACCGCCCGGATTCCGCCGGGCGCCGACAGCGGGCAGCACGGCAGTTGGTGACATAGGCTGACGGAGTCTCTATCTGTGCGGCAGGCTCGGCCGGCGTTCCGCCGGGCGGCATTCATCACAGGCCCATGACCGACACCCCCATCGAACGTATCCGCAACTTCTCCATCATCGCGCATATCGACCATGGGAAATCCACCCTGGCCGACCGGCTGATCCAGGTCACCGGCGGGCTGACAGCGCGGGAGATGACCGCCCAGGTCCTGGACAACATGGAGTTGGAGAAGGAACGCGGCATCACCATCAAGGCGCAGACCGTCCGGCTGAGCTACACTGCCAAGGACGGCATCACCTACGAGCTGAACCTGATGGATACGCCGGGGCATGTCGACTTCGCCTATGAGGTCAGCCGCAGCCTGGCGGCCTGTGAGGGCAGCCTGCTGGTGGTGGATGCCAGCCAGGGCGTCGAGGCGCAGACGCTGGCGAATGTCTATCAGGCGATCGATGCGAACCACGAGATTGTGCCGATCCTGAACAAGATCGATCTGCCGGCCGCCGAACCGGAGCGGGTGAAGCAGCAGATCGAGGACGTGATCGGGCTGGATACCTCGGACGCGGTGGAGATCAGTGCCAAGACCGGGCTGAACATCGAGGGTGTGCTGGAGGCGCTGGTCAACCGGTTGCCGCCGCCGCAGGGCGATGGCAACGCACCGCTGAAGGCGCTGCTGGTCGATAGCTGGTACGACCAGTACCTGGGCGTGGTGATCCTGGTCCGCATCAAGGATGGGCGGATGAAGCGCGGCCAGCGGATCCGCATGATGTCCTCTGGCGCGGTGCACTCGGTGGAGCAGGTGGGTGTGTTCACGCCGAAGATGGTGCCGATGGACGACCTGGGGCCGGGGGAGATCGGCTTCATCACCGCGGCGATCAAGACGGTGGCAGACTGCAACGTGGGTGACACGATTACCGACGACCGCACGCCGACGGCCGAAGCGCTGGCCGGGTTCAAACCGTCCATTCCAGTGGTGTGGTGCGGGCTGTATCCGATCGACGCCGACGACTTCGAAAAGCTGCGCGAAAGCCTGGGCAGGCTGCGGCTGAACGACGCCAGCTTCCACTATGAACCGGAGACATCGGCCGCCCTGGGCTTCGGCTTCCGCTGCGGCTTTCTGGGTCTTTTGCACCTGGAAATCATCCAGGAGCGGCTGACCCGCGAATTCGACCTGGAACTGATCGCCACCGCGCCGTCGGTCGTTTACCACATCTTCAAGACCAATGGAGAGATGCAGGAGCTGCACAACCCCGTCGACATGCCCGACGGGTCGGTGATCGACCACATCGAGGAGCCGTGGATCAAGGCGACGATCATGGTGCCGGACGACTACCTGGGCAGCGTGCTGGGGCTGTGCACGGAGCGGCGGGGCCAGCAGGTCGATCTGACCTATGTCGGCAACCGCGCGATGGCGGTGTACCGGATTCCGCTGAACGAGGTGGTGTTCGACTTCTATGACCGGCTGAAGTCGGTCTCTCGCGGATATGCTTCGTTCGATTACGCGGTGGATGGCTATGCCGAGAGCGATCTGGTGCGGATTTCCATTCTGGTGAACGGCGACCTGGTGGATGCGCTGTCGTTCATCGCGCATCGGGCGGCGGCGGAGGCCCGAGGGCGGCAGATCTGTGGCCGGCTGAAGGACCTTATTCCGAAGCAGTTGTTCAAGATCGCGATCCAGGCGGCGATCGGCAGCCGGGTGGTGGCGCGGGAGACGATCAGCGCGCTGTCCAAGGACGTGACGGCGAAGTGCTATGGCGGCGATATTTCGCGGAAACGGAAGCTGCTGGAGAAGCAGAAAGAGGGCAAGAAGCGGATGCGCCAGTTCGGCAAGGTGGAGATTCCGCAGTCGGCGTTCCTGGCTGCGCTGAAGATGGATGCGTAGGAAATGCTCCTAAACAATTCGTACTTCGCTTCGACTTCTTCTCGCTGAGTGGTATTCCTTGGAGAATCAAATCGCCGAGGAAGACCACTGGACCACGGAATTCGAGATCAAATCTGTCGCTGATCTGGACTTTGTTATCGGGCAGCAGGCTGGATGGCCGATCGGTTTAACCAGGGATAGTCCTCCTGAGCTTCGAAGGCGGGTTCTCGCCGGAATGCTATCGTATAGCGCGAGGCTCAAGTCGATCGATTATACGCTTAAACACTATGTTGATGCTCGCACCTACGAGGACGAGCCGGTCACATTGGGTGATGAAATCAGTAATTACTTAGATGAATGCATGGAAAAGCTGCATGGTCGTTTATCCGAATTGCATACACAGAACGATCTTACTTTCGGTGTATTCGGTGCGGAAATGACCCTTTACCGAATTCCGTACTCGCTCGCAATGGCTAGAATGCTCGCGGACCGGGGACTACTGCTTGAGGTGCTTCCGATTTTGAGATTGTCACTCGAAATGATTGCCTGGTCGTTTGTCGCTTTCCGCCTGGCGAATGAGGATGCAGTCAAAAAGCTTGAGGCAACATATTGCATTTCAAAAATGAAAGGAATTTATCCATCTGTAGGAAAGCTTTACGGTCACTTTTGCTCATTTTCGCATTGGAATTTTAAGGTACATTCGCATTTCATATGCGAAAGCGAGGAAGGAGCTGCTGTGATGCATGCCTCACGCCACTTCCGGGCCTTATCGTTGTCGATGTGCTTGCTAGTTCTAGACCTACTCGTCGAAGTGATCCGTTCTTTGTATGGCTCTGCCGCTGATGTGCTCATTTTGGACGTGCAGTCAGATCTACATTGTATAGCCAAGAGGAAGACGCGCCATTTGATGGCCCGAGTAGCCGGTGTTACAACGAGTCACGAGCTGCAGCAGATTTTCGCGTTTTTCAAATTATTGCCGGAAGGATCTAGTGGGCCAAGTCAGAAACAAAAAACCATCTGATTTCTCCCACTAGCCTTGTTTGGTGGGCCAATCACCCGACCGCATGGGATGCGAGTGTCGTGATTGGACCACGAGTTCGCCGGCAGCGGAGCGATCGTCCGGTTTCCCGCTCTCGTTCATACCTGTAATACCCGCGTGGCTATCGGCCTCAATTAGGGTTTGCCTAAGGCGCCGGTGATATCTACCGTAGGCGCGGGTAGGACAGATGGCCGAGCGGCTTAAGGCGCACGCTTGGAAAGCGTGTGTACGTGCAAGCGTACCGTGGGTTCGAATCCCACTCTGTCCGCCAAGCGGGAAGATGTACTTGCGCGTTGGGGCAGCGGTGGCACCCGCATCGCCGACGAGGTCGGCTGTCTTCTTACGCCGTCAGTCTTCCCTAGCGTTGAAAGCGGCGACGGCTGCCGCCCTGGCGAATGCGATGGCTGTCGCTGCTGGCGGCGCATCGCGAGCGGTCAATGGCGTTGGATGCTTTGGCCGGGGCCGCGATTACGGCATTAATGCCGGGACTGGGGGACTTCCAGACCGGCGCGCTCAGGCGGGCGTGCCTGACGAGGTCGTCTTCCAAACCAAGCCATAGATCGCGCCTGACGAGCTTCGAGCCGCGCTCGCCACTGTGCTTGACGCGGAGGTCGCCTTGGCCGACGCGGGATATGGCACCGACACCTACTTCCGCGACGGCCTCATTGAATCCGGCCTGCCTTATGTCGTCGGCATCCAATCCTACGAGCCTTTGGCCATCCGGCGCGGAACCGCTGCCATCGAAGCCATGGAGCGGGCGTGGTCGTCGGACCTTCGCGATCCGTCGTGACCTCGAGCACCAGCCGAACTCAGCCAAGCAACTGGCGCTGGACCTTCCAAAAACCTAACGGCAGGCCACCTGGCGTGAAGGCAGCAATGCCATGCTCACCTCTCACTTTGCCGCCGTGCATGTCGGGCCCGCGCATCGCGATTATCACCGCTCCGTACCCAGACCCGAGAAATGGTGCTTGATCGCATAGCCGGGGGGCGAGCTCGAGCCGACGAAATAGTTTCTGTCCCACGTTGCCGGCGAACATCAGCCGTGATGAGATGATGAAGACCGCCAAACTGCGCTAGGGTCTCAGGCTGTTCCTGAAGATAAACGCATAAAAAGACCCGATCGCTCGTGCCGGATCGGGTCTTTTCAAGTTAGCAGAAAGCAGCGCCTCAGCTAATGCGGATCGAGGCGGCCTCAGGGCCTTTAGCACCCTGAACAACGTCCATCCATATAGTCTGGCCCTCGGCAAGCTGCATCACGCCAGCCCGCTGCAACGCCGAGGCGTGCACAAACACGTCTTTTCCGCCCTCGGAAGGGGCGACGAAGCCAAAACCCTTCGTGGCATTGTACCACTTGACTGTCCCCTGCATCTCAACCGCCGGTCCGCTCGGCGCACCACGACGCGGCGCTGCCCCACGCTCACCGCCGAAGCCACCGCCCCCTGCGAAGCCTGGACTTCGCGGGGCACCGCGAGCCGCGGTCGGCGTGGCGGTACTCTCATCGACAGAGAGCACCTCTGACACTTGCCGGCCTTTCTGGCCTTGACCGATCCGAACCCGAAGCGTCGCCCCTGGGCTGACAGCATTATGGCCAGACTGGTTCAGCGTGTTGGCATGTAGGAAAGCGTCACCCGAACCATCGGACAGCGCCACGAAGCCAAATCCCTTTTCAGGATTGAACCACTTGACGGTCGCATCGTGTTCGGGGCCGAACCCCGCCGAAGAGGGCCAGGACGGTGCGACCCGCGGCATGTCGCCAGGCGGAGCACGATCAAAGCTGAAGTCATCATCGAAGCCGCGGCGCCGGCTTGGGCGTCCGCGGCCGCGGTTGGTCATGTTCAAGAGAAAATCGTCCCCATTGTCTTAAGCGTTGTTCAAAGCGAGCTTTGCCTTCGAAGGTAAAACCGCAGGTTGGTTTCCGATCAGGTAAGCAGACTCTAGGAAATGTAGAAACCTTTCCTGAAAATGCATACCGTGCGGTGATCGTCACGACACACGATCCACTATACCGGTTGATCTGGTTTCCGCCAGGGTGATTCGACGAAAATCCATACGCCGGGGTCAGTTCTTCTTATTTTTGTCAAGCGTCGCTTCGGCCACACCAGGGCAATCGCATGAAGCGGTGAGCATTTCGGCGCAGCCCGAAGTCCGATTCATGGGGTTGCGCGAGACGCGCCGGAGATGGCCAGACGCGGGAGCCAGACGCAGATTGCAGATCACGCCATCGCCGGGATATCGCCTACCTCGAATCACTGCTCCGTCAGTCAGGTGACCGCGCTTCACCTGTCAGAGGTCTCATTTAGCGAGCTTTCCCATCAATCTGGCTGTGGCTTTACCTGCTCTCACTCACGGCACCGATACAGCCCGCATCAGACAAGCGCCCTGAGAAAGCATTGAACGCTAAACTGTCACAGCGAGTGGAGCCCGCAGCCCCTGCGCCAGACCTGGTAAGATCGGCAGTAGCACATTCAGGTCGCGTTCCGCCTTGCAAACCAGATACTGCGCCGCGGTCGGCGCATCACCTTTTGCCTCGGGCATCAGCAGCCCGTCAGGCCCCAACGGAAGGGCGGTCAAGCCGATATCTCCATAGACTTTCAGTAGCTCTGGCCCGGCGTGCCAAACGGCCGCGTCGCGTCCCTCCTGTTCAGCCAAATCCCGCAGGCGCCAGATGGTTGAAATCTGGTCAGCAGTATCGCCGACTGGGTCGCCCAACCCCAGCAACACTCGACCGAACCGGCGAAACGGAATTGCCGCACGAGCTGCCTCGCCAAGCACCACTCCATCGGCATGTTGATCAGCACTTGCGCCCCAGCCTCGCAAAAGAATTTGCGCGCTGCTGTCCCACGGCAGATAGCGCACGTGGCCGGGACGCAGCAGCAACCACAACGCGGTTAAACCCAGCAGCACTGCGATGGCCACCGCGAGGCGGACGGTGTTCGGCAAATCCGGTGAAATGATAACGGCCCAGAACGCGTTATTCTGCAGCAGGTGCGTATGGGGACGCGTAATCGCCAGTGAAAAAAGGCACAGGCCAAGCATGCCCAGGGTCAACGCACTTGCCGGTTGCAATGGCCCGCTCAGCAGATGAGCGTGTCGGTAGAAGCAGGCTCGGAACGGCGCCAGCAGCAAAGTCGTCAACACCAGGATTCCGGATACCCAAAGTCGGCTTTCTTGTGTGGCCGCGAAGGCAGCACCCATCACGAGCAACATGATCGTCAAGCCCCAGGCCAGGTTTACCCGCCGCGACAGCCCAACCGCCATCATCACCAAGCCAGCACCGATCAGCGACGGCACGAACTGCCCAGCTTGGCGGGCAAATTCCCCATAGTCCGGGTCCATCCAAGAAAAGTCCGGTTGCGGAGCGAGCACACCCAGACACAGCATCAGCACCCCACATAGCCCGACTGCGCCGGTGGCTGCGGTTACCGCGAAGTCGGGTTCACTCCAGTTGCCGACCGCTTGCACCGGCGGCAGGCGGCTGAAGTGGCGCAGCACCCCGCCGCCGCGAAGTAAGATCTCATTCCCAGCGAACAATGACCCAGCCAGGAACAGCGGTATAACATAATAATAGAGCCGAAACACCAGGATAGCCCCGACGATATGCGGGGCGTGCATGTATGGCTCCAGCCCAAAAAGCATGGCTGTATCGAAGACGCCGATTCCGCCAGGAAGGTTCGCAGCCAGGCCTGCCGTGTAGCAGGAGACGTAGATACCCAGGAAGATCAGCCACGTCAGGCCGGGCGCCGGCGGCAGAAGCGCGTAGAAGATCGTGGCAGTGGTCGCGACATCTACGGTTGCCAGCATCACCTGAAGCACCGCCATCCGCCAGCCGGGCAGTTGGATATCGTGGCCGAAGATTTTCATCCGGCCGACGATCCGAGCCAGCGTTGCATAACCCAGGACTGCGGCCCAAAATACAGCTCCAACCCCGTAAAGCGCGATCTTCGGCAGGTGCTGACCGAAGAACGGTATTGCCCGCGGTTCCATGAAGAGGATGGCACCGCCCAAGACCATCCCGCCCAATGCAAACGTCAGACTACAGAATGCGACGGTCTTTCCGATCTGCAGGGGTGTGAGGCCCCAGTGGGCATATAGGCGATAGCGCACCGCGGCGCCCGACACCGCCGCAAACCCGAGGTTGTGCGATAGCGAGTAGGCGCAAAACGACGCGAACGCGACTCGCCCGTAAGACACTTTATGGCCAGCATAGATGGTTCCAAGCCGGTCGTAAAATGTCAGGATGAAGTAGGACAGGATGGTCCAGACGAACGAGAAGACAAGTGAGTGGACCGGTATCGCCGATAATGCGGCGACTATGTCCTTCAGCCGAAGGTGCCGGAATTCCCGCTGCACAACATAGATGGCGCCTACCAGAAGGGCCACCCCCAGAACGGCGGGTAGGTGGCGGGTCCATGACTTCAGGCCGTTGCCTGTCCGACCGCCCATACTTCAGGCCGCGTCCGCTTCCGTCTTCGCGGCATTGGTTGCCGCTGAATTCCCCAGCGCCGTGTGGATCAACGCGATCGTCTCTGGTATGCCATAGAGGGTGACGAAGCCGCCGAACCGTGGTCCCTCCTGTTGCCCAAGCAGGACCTGATACAAGGCCGAGAACCAGCTTCTCAGGTCCGGGAATGGGTGGCGCTTGCCGACCTCGAAGACGGCGTTCTGGATTGTCTCAGCCGAGTTGTCCGGCAGCGCGGCAAGGCTCTCGGCCAGATCGTTCAGCGCCGCGCGCTCCGTTGCGTTCGGGTCACGGTAGCGTTTCTCCGGGCGGACGAAGTCGCGGTAATAGGCGACTGCATAATCCGCAAGACGAGCCAGCAGCGGCTCCGTACGCGGGTCGGCACCCGGGACGTACCGCTTGATGAAGCCCCAAAGGATCTCTGGATGCTCGGCGTTCACGACGCTGGCCAGGTTGAGCAGCATAGCAAAAGAGATTGGGCTACCGGCATGATTCGGCCGGTGCCCCGCGTTGATGTGCCAGGCCGGATTTGCCGGGTCGGGTTGGGTCCGCAGCTTCTCAAGGTTGCCGATATACTCATCCACCGCACGGGGAATAACGTCGAAGTACAAGCGTTTCGCCCGTTGTGGCTGATTGTACATGAACTGAGCCAGCGACTCGTTCGGCGCATAGGTCAGCCAATCCTGCACGGATAGACCGTTACCTCGGGACTTGCTGATCTTCTGGCCGTCCTGATCCAGGAACAGCTCGTAGGTCATGCCCTCTGGGGGCGATGAGCCCAAGATGCGGCAGATGCGCCCTGACAGCCGGACGGAGTCGATCAGGTCCTTGCCGGACATTTCGTAGTCCACCGAAAGCGCATACCAACGCATTGCCCAATCGGCCTTCCACTGCAGCTTGCAGGCGCCTCCTCGGACAGAGGTCTGGAAGTGATCACCTGTCGCAGGGTCAGTCCATGCCACCAGCCCACCGAGCGGGTCGATCTGATCCATGGGCACCTGCATCACGACGCCGGAATGCGGGTGGATTGGCAGGATAGGCGAATAGGTAGCACGCCGGTCCGGTCCCAGCGTAGGCAGGATCACCGCCATCACCGGCTCGTAGCATTGCAGTATGCGCAGCAGAGCGTCGTCGAAACGGCCGGACCGGTAATAGTCCGTCGACGAGGCAAATTCGTAATCGAAACCGAACGAGTCAAGGAACCCCTTCAGGCGGGCGTTGTTGTGGGCGCCAAAGCTCTCATGCGTGCCAAATGGGTCCGGGATCTGAGTGAGCGGCTTGCCGATGTACGCGGCCAAGAGCGCGCGGTTGGGAACGTTGTCCGGCACCTTGCGCAGCCCATCCATGTCGTCGCTAAATGCGAGCAGTCGGGACGGCAGGCCGGTAAGCTGGGTGAACGCGTTGCGCACCCAGGTGGTGCGAGCCACCTCACCAAATGTCCCGATATGTGGCAGACCGGAGGGTCCATAGCCGGTTTCGAACAAAGCGCTTTGTTTGCCGGATGCGGCGACGCGCTGAGCAACCTTGCGCGCTTCCTCGAACGGCCACGCCTTCGGAAGGTCAGCCAGCGGACTGCAAACGGGCTTGGACATGGGCGGAAGCTATGGATGGGGCTGCCCCAGGTCAATCGTAACCGTTGCTGCTTACGGGAATGGACAGAAATTCATCCCCGCAGGATCATGCACCAGCGCGGTTTGGCGGTCTTCACCAGCTCATTGCCCAGCGGATCGGGCAGAGGTGGCCATTCGATGTTGTCCACCACTTCTGAAAACGGGAAGCCACTACAGCTCGGTCACGTTCGGCCGGCGGTGTCGTGCAGCAGGCCTCACGCCATCCATGGGATCGGTTGGCAATGCCCACGAGAACGCGATGTGCGAAAGCTTGTTCTCGACGCTGGAATGCCAACTGCTTTCACGACGCCGCATAATAACGACACTCGCCGCCTCCGGTTGATAAGACGAAACCTCCTTCGGTTTAACGAACAGCAGCAGCCCGGATCGCTTCCCAAACTCGTAGAGGGCTGGCAGGCATGTCGATGTGTTTAATGCCATAAACTGACAGTGCATCCACCAGCGCGTTCATGACTGCAGGAAGCGAACCGGCGCAGCCTGCTTCGCCACATCCCTTGACGCCAAGAAGGTTCGTCCTTGCAGGTACGGGATGAGAGGCGAAGTTGAACATTGGCGCGTCGTTGGCTCGGGGCAGAGCATAGTCCATATAGCTGCCAGTCATGGGCTGACCCCCTTCGTCATATACGACGTGTTCCAGGAACGCCTGACCTATGCCCTGAACGATACCCCCATGCGCCTGCCCTTCAACCAGCATTGGATTAACGATTACGCCAAAATCGTTCACCATGTGATATCGCACGACCTCGGTAACGCCGGTCTCCGGATCCACTTCTACCTCGGCAATGTGGCATCCGTTTGGGTAGGCGAACGGAGGGCCTTCCGCGACGTGGGAAACCGAGAGGGATTGCGGCAGGTTGTCCGGCAGCACAAGTTCGCCAGAACGGATCTGGTCCGCCAACTCCATGATGCCAACCGCCCGATCAGTGCCGGTGATACGGAACTGGCCGCCGCCCTTGTTCTGGTTCGAAGCGACGATCTCGAACTCGACGTCCGCCTCTGCCGCTTCAAGCGCATGCGCAGCAATTTTGCGTCCTGCCTCTAAAACCTTTTCGGCACCTTCGACAATTGCAGTTCCGCTGGCCATCAGCGACTTAGAACCGCCCGTCCCGCCGCCTGCCGATAGCTCATCGGAGTCACCCTGCAACAGGTTGATGCGATCGAATGGGATCCCGAGGCGGGAGGCAAGCACCTGGGCGAATGGTGATGCGTGCCCTTGGCCATAATCCAGCGTGCCGGTGATGATTGTCACGGAACCATCCGCCTCAAAGCGAATGCCGCCCATCTCCGGCGAGGGTGGACCGGTTACCTCTAGATATTGGCCAATGCCGCGACCGCGCAGCCGTCCCCGCTCTGCACTATCCCTTTTGCGCGCGGCGAACCCGTCCCAATCCGCGGCGACAAGTGCTTTCTCCAGGATCGTTGGAAAGTCACCACTGTCATAGGTAGTCCCAGCCGGCGTCTTGTATGGGATGGCATCCGGCCGAATGTGGTTGCGGCGCCGAATCTCGATGGGATCGATGCCCATTTCTCGGGCCGCGGTGTCCAGCAGTCTTTCGATATAATAGTTGCCTTCAGGCCGACCGGCCCCGCGATATGGGCCCACTGGGCTGGTATTGGTGAAGACCGCCTTGGCTGTTACCTCCTGAAGCGGCGTGGCATAGACACCGATGGTATTGCGAACGATATTGCCGGTTGGTTGGAGTACAGTACCGTTGGACAGATAAGCACCGATGTTGCCGTAGCCGGTGACCCGCAGCGCCAGGATCCGGCCCGAGGCGTCAAGCGCGATCTCCTGCGCCATGTCATGGTCACGGCCATGACTGTCAGACAGAAAGCTCTCGCCGCGTTCGTCCGTCCACTTCACCGGCCGCCCCAGGATGCGGGCAGCGTATAGAATTGCCGGATACTCAGGATAGCAAGACGCTTTCATGCCGAAGGAGCCGCCAACGTTGCCGGTGAGCACACGGATTTTTTCCACCGGCGCCTTCAACGGACCCATCAGCAGTTGGCGCATGTTGAACACGCCCTGGCAGCCAAGCCGCAAGGTCCAGCGCTCACTAGCTGGATCATACTCTCCAATCGCCGAGCGGGGTTCCATGGGGCAGACAACGACGCGACTGTTGCGGATCTTGAGCCGCGTGATGTGCGCTGCTCGCGTAAAGGCCTCAGTCACCGCCTCCGCGTTGCCGTGATGGAAGTCGAGAATGACGTTTGCCGCGGTGCTGTCATGAACCAGAGGCGCGCCGTCTGCGGCTGCGGCGGCGGCGTCGGTCACTGCGGGCAGCGTTTCGATGTCCACCAGAACGGCTTCGGCCGCATCCCTTGCCTGCTTGGCCGTTTCCGCAACCACCACTGCCACGGGATCGCCGACAAAGCGCACCTTGTCGGTGGTCAAAATGGTCTGCGTCGGCTTCGGCATGTCGGAGCCGTCACGCATCTTGAAGGACATGCCCGAAGGCATATTGCCCAGCCCAGCTTCAATCAGGTCCTGTCCAGTCAGAATCGCCAACACACCGGGCAGCGACCTCGCAGCATCAATGTCTATCGACCGGATGAATCCATGTGCCGCGTTCGATCGCACCATTACCGCGTTCGCCTGGCCTGGGAGATTAAGGTCGTCGGAGTAGCGTCCCTCCCCCCGCAGCAGAACTGGATCTTCCTTCCGCGGCACGGGTTGCCCCACCGCGTACCGCTCCTCGGCAAACCGCGTAAGGTCGACTTGTCCGTTCATTCATGTGTCCTTCAAGCCCTTGTGCTGTGCAACATGGCCTCGGACGGCTGGGTCGGCAAGCCAATCCCTGGCCGGTCAGGCGCAGAAATGGCAGGATGCCGACTCCAGGAGAAGGGAGCACCTTGATGCCGACCTACGAGTATGAATGTGCTGACTGCGGCCCCTTTACCCAGATGCATCCGATGGCAGAGTTTGACCGGTCGCAACCTTGTCCAGATTGCGCCCAATCAGCACCGCGCCTTCTGACCGCACCTGCTCTTGGCGCCAGCGCACAGTCCTCGGAAAGCACCCCCTCATTGGCCAGGACGCATGCCGGCGGATGTGCCTGCTGCATGCCGCGCGGATTGTCAGCCGAAGCAGTCTAGCCGGCCATCCAGCCTCCCGGACGAGCAAACCGATCCACTGAGTCTGCCATTCAATCGCGACAACGGCGGCGACAGGCAGGCCCGTGGCCGCTCCAGGGGCTGTTTCAGCAGCAAGATCGTCGGTGTCTGGAGCGAGCACGCGAGGGAGGGGTTGGCCGACTTGGCATGCGATGCGGCGGAGTTCCGCTTAACCGCCAGGGCAATGGCCGCGACCCCTGTTCTGCCGTCGCGCAAGAACGCCAGCAACCACAGCCCTGCCCGGCCTATATCTACCGTCATCGCGACCTGATTGGGCGCTGCTGGTCGCGCTTGAAGAAGTGGCGGGCGATCGCTACCCGATATGATAAATCGCCACATCCTACGCGGCAGGCATTGCAATCGCCGCGACGCTCGACTGGCTTAAATCTTCACGCTGATCAGTATTCGAACGCGCACAGGCCCTGAACTTATTCATCCATATGTGCAGAATGCTACGCGTACGACTGAATATTTTGCGCGCGCATTAGGACAAGAGTCTTTGCCGCTTCGCTTATCCACACCACGCATTTGGTAAAATCGGCAGTGGACGCCGATTAACCGTCCTGTCCCATTGTGATGCCTGAGACCCGCTGTTACCCCCCGGTCACTCGGCGCCGAGTTTTCTAGTTCTTTAGCACTAGCAATGGAGGACTTGAATGTCCGGTTCGACGAGCAGCAATATTATTGGTTCTGGTTCAGACACGATTGTGCTGAAGATGGCAGAAGATCAAGCGCAAGGCGTGGATGCTAATTTTACCGTCAATGTCGATGGTCAGCAAATTGGCGGACTGCAGACCGTTACCGCCTTACAATCCGCAGGGCAGACCGAAGCCTTCACCTTCGCCGGCAACTACGCGCCTGGATCGCATGTGGTAACCGTCACATTCGCCAACAACTTCCTGTATCCGGGCACCGGCGGCGATCGCAACGCCTATGTCGACGGCGTCACGTATGACGGACAGAGCGTATCCAATGCAACCACGGGCATCTATGAAACGCCTCTGTTTCCACCCAACTCTACCGCGGGAAACATCTACGGCAACGCTCAGTTCACGGTAAATGATACGACTTCAATACCAAATGGCGCGTCCTCCTCAACGACGACCCCAGCGCCCGTTTCCGTTGGGGGCGGCGCGGACACTTTAGCGCTGAACATGGCGGAGGATCCGTATCAGGGGGATGCACAGTTCACCGTATCCGTCGACGGCCAGCAGGTCGGCGGAACGTTGACCACCACGGCGATCGTCGACCAGGGTCAATCGCAGGAGTTCGACATCCACGGCAACTTTGGCGGTGGCAGCCACACCGTAACAGTCAACTTCCTCAACGACTACATTGGCGGATATTATCCCGCAGGAACACCGGGACTGCCACCTGGCGGCCCTTGGGCAATCGATACCGAGGATCGCAACCTCTACGTCATGGGCGCTAGCCTTGACGGGGGCACCCCGGCCTCCGGCGCTCCTTGGGAGGAATCCGGTGATGGTCCGCATGACTTCTATGTGACCGCGGGCGCTAACCCATCGGCGACAGATGCGACATCCGGATTGTTTGGTAGTAACGGGGGGGCGACGGCTGGCAGCAGCCAGACGTCTGACGGTAGCAATGTCGCGATCACTCCAGGCAGTCTATCCGCCGGAACGTCCTCAAGCAGCACGTCAAGCGGGATGAGTTTCGTCGCCTCTCCTACGACTTCACCGGCGCCGACACCCACACCCACACCCACCGCAACTAACACGACAGTGACCACGGGGGCGCCAACCGTTGCGTCAACCACAAGCGGAACGGCACAGACCACCCAGGACTTTTCGGTGCCGACTACCCCGACGCCGACCCCAACGCCGACCAGCACGGGAAGCAGTTCATCAAGTACCTCGACTACTTATCACGTCGCCCATCCAGCCCACCACCACCACGCCTGACGGCTTGGAAAAGATGCCAGTCGGCCGAACCGTCGCTGGCGTCTTTTCCATACACATGTCATGCGGCAGCACGTAGGCGCAGCACTGCCTCCCTGATCAGCGGCATCCTGTCATTGCCAAAGTACATGTCACGACCGCCGACGAATATCGTGGGTGAGCCGAAGGCGCCCCGGTCAATCGCCTCTTGTGTATTTGCCCGCAGTGCATCCTTCACCGACTGGTGCTCTATCGCTGCGAACAGCCGGTCTGGGTCGATCTTGAGGCCAAGGCAAATCTCGCTCAGCACCGACAGGAGTGAAATGTCCTTGTCATCCGTCCAGTAAGACCTGAACACCGCGCGCGCAAATAACACCATGTCAGTCTCGGACTGCAGCACGACGCATGCACGCATTGCCTTCACACTATTTACTGGGAAGACTGATGGTCGGTAGTGGATTGGTAAACCCAGATGTCGGGCCCAGTCCTGCTGATCCTTCTTGCTGTAAGCCGCTTTTGCCGGTACCGGAGTGTCGCGCGAATTGTAGACAGTGGGATTAACCGCGTTGAACACGCCACCTACCAAAAACGGCCGCCAGGCAATGCGAACGGCGATATCGTCCTGCAACCGCAGCAGAGACTCGAACGCAAAGTAGCTCCATGGGCTGGAGCAGTCAAAGAAACATTCCAGTTCCATCATAACGAGGATCCCAGCTAAACTGACGGCCCAGCTAAACTGACGGCACTGGCCGAGCCCGCTGATTATACATGATCTTGCTGCGTCTCTCCTGCTCCTCCGGCGTCAACTTCGTCACGTCTTCTGACAGGTCCGCGCCGGCCGCCATACCACGTTGCACGCCGGGGCGAGCTGCAAGCTCATCTTGCCAGCGCCGCACGCATTTGAAGTCCTCAATATCCTGCCCCTGAGCTTTCCAATTCACCGTCCACGGATAGGAAATCATGTCGGCGATCGTGTATTCATCTCCGGCAAGGTATTTGCTGTGATATAAGCGGTTGTTCAGCACGCCATATAGCCGATTGGCTTCATCGGTGAAGCGGCGGACGGCGTAGGACTGATCACCTTGTTTGTCTCCCAGCCGACGGAAATGCCCGCACTCGCCCAGCTTCGGTCCCTGGTTGGCCATCTGCCATATCACCCACTGCATAACGGCAAATCGGGTGCGCAAATCCTGCGGATAGAACCTTCCAACCTTTTCCGCCAAGTAAAGCATAATCGCGCCCGACTCAAAGATCGCGATCGGCTCCCCCCCGCCTGCCGGCGCCGTGTCCACGGCCACGGGCATGCGGTGGTTAGGGTTCATTGCAAGGAACGTTGCCGAAAACTGATCGCCCCGACCGATGTTGACCGGCATGATCTTATAAGGAATGCCCGTCTCCTCTAGCAGAATCGTAACCTTCTTGCCGTTCGGCGTTGGCCAATAGTACAGTTCGATCATGGTTCCTGGTTCCTCAGAGCCTGATTGACCTGGACCGTAGACCAAAGCCCACGGTGAGCCAATGATGCCGCCACTGGCAGCGGTTGACGGAGCTGTGCCCGTTCGGCCCTGATGTCCGCATCGCAGCGCGAAGGATTGCTTAACCTTGGCTTCAGACATTGTGCTCGTGCACAGTTCGGACCTGCATGTCGATGATGACCCCAATCAGACGGCCTATGGCGCGGACGGCACCACTGGCCTGCGGGCGGTGCTGAACACTGCAAAAACCTGCAGTGTCGACTACATTCTGCTGGTTGGCGATATTTTTGACAGCAACCGTCAGTCCGCTGGCTTGATAGATCAATGTGTCAAGCTGCTGCGCGAGGTTGCCTGTCCCGTCGTTATCCTGCCCGGGAACCATGATCCGGCTACTCCTGACTCGGTCTGGCTGCGAGGCGGCCTAAACAGGCTGGCCCACGTTCATATCATTGGCGTGACGGACGGCATGACAGTCAGCTTCCCCGCTCATGATCTAGAAATTTGGGGCCATGCACATGCGGATTACGAGAACATGGTCCCACTGCGTACACCGTGTCCCCGAGCCGCTCGCTGGGTCATCGCCGTTGCACACGGCCACTATGAGGATGACGGCGTGCCGCCGCTGCGTCCCTCCTGGCTAATCAGCAACGCTGAAATTGAGGCCACCAGAGCTGACTATCTGGCGCTAGGTCACTGGAACCGTGCCGCCGCGGTCGGCCGCGGGACCACTGTGCCAGCCTACTATTCGGGATCCCCGGACCTGGCACGAACAGTGAACCTAGTTCGCCTATGCCCAGACGGTCTTGTCAAGGTCGTCCGCCACCCGATCACCTGGGAATAGATACGACGTTCATCTATGACCCAGAATGACCCAGGTCCTAATGCGCCGAAAGCTCGATTATCCGATTTATGCTGGGTTGAACGCGACGGGGCAATAGTGACGCGACAGCCGTCTTGAGCCGGCAAGGCTTGCCAGAACTGAAAGATGCGATCAGGCGAAGGAGTGAGGATGATGCAGAGCTAACGGCTGAAAGCTTCAATCTGCCTTCCGCCATAGCAATGCTGGGCCATGCAACACAGGAGAAGCCATTAACCGACAGGTAAGCTTTACCCGCTAATTTTAAGGCTGGCGTTTGGAAACGGGCACGCGGGATGAAAGGCTTGATTGACAGCATCCGCAAGCTGGGCATTGTGCGCGTCGCTATGCTGGCCGGCGTAACCATTGGCATCATCGGCGCCTTTGCTTGGCTCGAGATGCAAGGTCCCGCGCGATCAAGGATGACCCTGTTGGCATCCGAGTTGGATACGCAGACTGCGCAGCAGATCACTGGCGCGCTCACCTCCCATAAGATCCCTTACCGCCTCGACGGCAACCAGATCCTGGTCCCAGACAGCGAGATGAACACTGCGCGTTCGCTGCTCGCAAGCTCAGGCTTATCAACAGAGAATGTTACCGGCTACGAGATCTTTGATCGCGGCAACGATTTTGCGATGACCGACTTCGACCAGCAGGTCAAGCTAACTCGAGCGCTTGAGGGCGAGCTCGCCCGCACCATCGTCTCGGTTCACGGCATTACTCACGCCCGCGTCCACCTCGTGCTGCCGCGGCGGGAGCCCTTCTCACATGACCGTCAGCATGCCCAAGCTAGCGTGATGCTGACCACCACCGGCCGCCAGACCCTATCGGCTGAAGCCGTACAGTCCGTGGTGGACTTGGTGGCCGCAGGAGTACCCGGTCTACGTCCACAGGATGTCACTGTGGTGGACGCAAATCTCCACCTGCTGGTGCAGGCCGGCGATGGAAGCGATCCGCGCGCTACTACCGCGCTGCAGGAAGACGTCCGCCAGAAGACCGAAACCCGTCTTGCCAGTGCCGTGGAGCTGATGCTGGAGCGGACACTCGGTCCCGGGCATGTGCGTGCGGAGGCCGCAATAAGGATGAACTTTGACAAGGTCAATGAGACTCAGGAGCGGTACGACCCGGATGGTTCGGTGGTGCGCAGTACGCAGAATGTGTCGTCGAACAACAAGACAACCGACAAGACGGGGCCGGTATCTCTGCAGAACAACCTGCCCAATGCCGATGCCGGCGCCAACGTTACCGGGAGTCAGGAGGGGCGGCAGGAGGAGACGACCAATTATGAGATCGGCAAGACAGTGCGTGCGATTGTGCACGATCAGCCGCAGATCGAGCGGATCACCCTGGCCGTAATGGTTGATGGTGTCGACGAAGTCGAAGCTGGCGGCAAGCACAATTGGAAGGCACGCGATCAGGCAGAGCTGGACCGCATTGAGAAGCTGGTTAAGAGTGCGATTGGCTTTGATGAGAAAAGAGGCGACCGATTGGATGTCGTCAGCATGCCGTTCGTCGCGGTGTCAGATACCGTCGACACCGTTCCCATTGCCACTCCCGGCAAGGTCAACGGCGACCTTATCAACTTCGTGCAGATCATCGCCTTCGGTGTGTTGGGCTTTGGGATAATCACGCTAACAGCACGCTCGACATTCACTGCATTGAGCAGGCCGCCAGCCAGCCTGACGCTAAACTCTGCAGCCCCTGGAGAAATTGCTACAGCCCACGCTCCGACCGCCTTCCCAAGCGGTACAGCCGGCGCACCTGAACCAGCAACGGATGCCGCTCGCCTCGGCTCCGACGATGATGACACCATAACCATGAGCAACATTCAGGGGCAGATGCGCGCGGCTTCAATCCGCAAAGTAACGCAACTGGTCGAGCGTCACCCGGATGCGACGCTGGGGATAATTCGCGGATGGATATCAGCAGAGGGCGGCTAAGCCTGTACGGAAGCATAGCGCGGCGTCTGCTATCATAGCCCAATGGGTTGCTAGTGTCCTGGGTCAGGAGTTCGTCAGATTATGCGGTCTGCGGTGAGTTGTAGACGCAGAAGCGTTCGATGGCGTCGAGGATATCGTTGGCTGACTTGCTCCACTTGAAGGGCTTGGGGTGAGCATTGTGGCGCTCGAGAAAGGCTTGAATGGCGCCTTCCAGTGCCTCGACGCTGCAATGCACGCCGCGCCTGATTTGGCGCTGAGTGAGCAAGGCAAAGAACCGCTCGACCTGATTGATCCACGAACTGCTGGTTGGTGTCAGATGAACATGCCAGCGCGGCCGCTTGGCCAACCAGTGTTGGATCAGTTTGGTCTTGTGGGTGGCATAGTTGCCCCAAACCAGATGCACGTCGAGATCGGCCGGAACACGCGCTTCGATCTCATCGAGGAAGTGGCGAAACTCCTGGGCGCGATGACGCGGGTAGCATTTTCCGATCACCGCGCCGGTGGCGACGTCAAGAGCGGCAAACAACGACGTCGTGCCGTGGCGGACGTAGTCGTGGCTCTGTCGCTCTGGCTGACCGGGTTTCATGCGAAACACCGGCTGGCTGCGATCCAGCGCCTGGATCTGCGACTTCTCGTCAACGCAGAGCACGACCGCACGGGTCGGTGGGGTCATATACAGACCCACGACATCGCGCACCTTGGCGATGAAGTCAGGATCCGTCGAGAGCTTGAAGCTCTCCTGGCGGTGCGGCTGTAAGCCAAAGGCTCGCCAGATGCGCTGCACACTCGAGGCCGACAGCCCGCACACCTCGGCCAGGGTGCGTGAACTCCACTGCGTCGCATCCTGCGGATGATGCTCAAGGGTATGGGTCATCACCGCTTCAATCCGTGGATCGTCGATGCTGCGCGGGCCGCCGCTGCGCGGGTCATCCCGCAACCCGTCCAACCGCTGTGTCTGAAACCGTCGGCGCCACTTGCCGACGGTCATCGGATGAACCCCAAGGCTGGCTGCAACAGCCTTGTTTGGCTGACCATCCGCACAGCCGAGGATGATCCGCGCGCGCATCGCCAAGCCTTGGGCGGTCTTGCGCCGCCCCTGCCACGCGATCAGCTTCGCTCGCTCCGCATCGCTGAGAACAACCGCTGCCAGTTGCCGTCCAGCCATCTCTCGATCCCCCTCCATCGTGCCGCGAAAACAGGAAAGACGAAGGCGGGTTTCACTATAACGAATTCCTGACCCAGGACACTAGCTGTTACCCGACATCGCACGGCCTAATCGAAGCACTGCTCACGTCGCCAACATCGGCACGCCTGACAGCCGCATGCTGTCGAGCCATAGGATGGTGCCGACATTACTGCAGACGTCACATTTTGGATGCCAAATCATGTGAATTGTATTGCACTGCGTGCATTGCCAGTGAGGATCGGGGTCTGCGGTTGCGGCGCGGTGAAGCGCGTCCCGCTGAGCAATACGGCCCTCTTCAGTATCTCCTCGTTCGTGTTCCTCTACTTCCGCAAGTAGGAGACACCACCGGCGCTGGTTAGCTCCCTCTTGCTGCGCGGCGGCAATCTGCTGGCGTGCATCTCCGGACAGGCCGGCTTCAAGAGCGACATTAGCCATAAGAAAACGGCTTTCCAGATGAGTTGGATTTGGTGCGACCAGACGCTTTGCGATCTGCATCCGCTCCTGGTTATTAGCTTCCGCTGCAAGGGTGAAGGCTGCGAGATCTGGATGCGGCGCGCGTTTCCAGGCCTCAAACACACATAATTTCGCACGCTTTTCTCTGCCGGTCGCGCGCAGGCGCGTAGCGTAAGCCAGCGCGGCGGGAGGGAATGTCGGATCCTGCTTCCATGCCTGCTTGGCAAAGCCAAGAGCGCGAGCCGGGTCAGGTTCGGCGTCTGCGGCCGCGATGTAATATACTGGCCGGCGCGGATCGGAACCAACAAGTTCCAGAGCCTCAGCCCAATTCTCGGTTTGCAGAGCCAGTTCTGCTCTTTGCTGACGAAGCCACGCTGTGCCCGGATGGGTCCCTTCAGCTTGCTTCGAGATGACAAGCGCCTCTGACCAATCGCGACGATCAACCGCTTGCCGTAAAAGTCCTCGCAATCCAAGAAACCGTGCATCTTTTTGCTTCGTAAGCGCGCGAAAAGCTTCCTCCGCTTCATCCTCGCGCCCTGATAGTCTGCCTGCTTCAGCTACAAGTAATAACGTCTGGGGCGAGTCTCCGATAAGGCTGCGGGCACGCCGAGCCTCTTTGCGTGCTGTACCCTGCTCACCGGCTGCCAGCGCCACCAGCACACGAGTGATTGCTTTCTGACCTAGGGCGAACCGCCGATGACGACGCCATCCAGCCCCAGCGCTCGGTAAACGAAGGATTCCCGCCAGGAGTCGCAGCAGCACAAGGATGAGGACGATAAATGCAGTGAGAATCAGAATGGCAAAAGGTGTTGAAGTGTCGGCGGAAAATGTGCCGATCGATGCCGTGACGTGACCGGGAATACCAGCAACAAGCCACGCGACGCCAACGATGACAACACTGACGAGTAAAAAGAGAACAACCCTTGGCATCACAGTTTATCCGCTAGGCCAGCCAGCGACGACCTGGCTGCTAGCAGTGCTTTAGCCTGCGCGAGCCAATCATCCATCGCGCTGCCAGGCTGTACTTTCAGGGCCTCCACAGCGCCAACTGCGCCGCTGAGGTCGCCGGCGTTAAGGAGCGCCTGGGCTTGGTTAAGTACTGTCGACGAGGAGTTCCCAACCACCACGTCGTCGCCCCGGCGGACAGTCACGAGCCCTTGCGCCCGCTGCCAGATCCGGTCTGCGAAAGGGACATCGGCCTGACCTGAGGGCATTGAAGCGAGCATGGCCGCCTCCGCGCCAGGAAAGCGCAGCCGCAGATCCGCTTCGGTCGGCGGCTTGATCTGCGCGTAGCGTTCCAGCGCTTCCGGCGCATTTGGAAGATCGCCGAGCGGACGGCCTGATGACAGCGCGAGTGATACCTGTTGGAGGCGGACGAGTTGATCGAGACGTCCAGTTAAGGACCCAAGACCACTAGCTGTTGATTCGAAAGCACTGACCCGACGCGCTACGACATCAAGCTGTTGCTTCGCAGCGTCAAGACCGGTTTGTGACCGCGTCGACAACGCCTCAATCCGTCCTGAAAGATCGTCCACCCGGCTCGCTAGCGGCGCCTGGTTTACAATCCGTGCGCTTAGTTCATCCAGCCGGGAACTAATCTTCCCGACGTCAGGCACGGGCCGTTGTTCCAGTTGATTAATATGTCCCGCCAGTTCCGTAACCCGTTGATCCAGATTACGAAGCTCGGCTGCGTCAGCGGTTACTTCTGCCGGCGACGTGGTATTCTGCCAAAGATAGACAATCGCCAATGCCAGTATGATGAAGCCTATGCCGTAAAGCCATGGCACGGGGTTTCTGCGCGGCTGATGCGGACTTGGCGTGCTTACGGCAGGCGTGGCCTCCGGCTGCGGTTCATCCGAAGGCGACGAAAGCGGTTGTTCATTCATGGTTGAGCAGTGCCAACATTGCCTCCTGGTTCGGCCTACCAGCGACGCTGATGCGTTTCCAGATAATGCTCCTTAATGCCATGGCCGCGGGCTCACTGATAGACACCGCTTCCACATTACGTATCGCTCCAGCCAATGAAGCTTCTTTCAAGAGACGCACAAAATGGCGAGAAGTCTCGCCTGAGAAGAACATCGCAGCGGTCAATTGACCGTGTCGTATGGAGTTAACGGCCGCTTCAGGGAGTTCGAGAGCCTTATGGGTTTGGTACGCGATCCGACGGATTACGTGATATCCCAATCGCCGAAGGTCCGCGGCAAGAGCTGCTCCCTGTCCTTGAGCCGCCGGCAGAAGCAACGGTCCGGCTGTTGGCGCTAGGGTATCGGCAACAAGACGAACCAGGGACTTCGCGTCCCCGTTTGCATCGAGAACCTTAACAAATCCAGCTTTCTGTGCTTGAGATGCGGTTGATGTTCCAACTGCAAATGCCGGCCGCTTGTGCACGAATGATGGGCATGCCCGGATCACGTTCCGACTCGTCAACACCGTTGCTGAAATATGCGTGGGAGCGTCAAATGGTTGGATGATGATCGAGAGGACAGGAGCAAGCACGGGACAGAAACCGAGTTGGATCAGACGCCCAGCGGTTTCGCTGGCGCCCGGTTCCGGACGCGTGATCAAGATCCGCTTCGGGCGTTCGCTCAGTTCAGACAGTTCCTGATAGTAGGTTGTGGAGATCGCATCTATGCGATTGCGTGAGGGTTTGCCACTGCCTTTAGTGCTATTGAGCAACCCCGAACAGGTGACGATGCGACCACCACGATGCTGAAGCCGGTTTTAGGAATTGAGACATCTTGTGACGAAACAGCCGCCGCGGTGATTGACAGCCAGGGACGCATTCTCGCTGAACTAGTTTTAAGCCAACTTCATCAGCACGCGCCATTTGGGGGGGTGGTCCCTGAGATTGCTGCTCGAACTCATCTTCAACACCTATTGGATCAGGTACGTCAGGCTCTAGCGGAAGCAGGCGTTGCCTGTTCCGATTTAGGAGGTGTGGCCGCAACATCTGGACCTGGGCTGATTGGCGGATTGACCGTCGGTTGCCAGTTCGCGAAGGGTGTTGCGCTTGCCCATAAGTTGCCCCTCATTTGTGTGAATCATCTTGAAGCTCACGCTCTGACCGCTCGAATTCCTGGACTTGTTCCCGACGGCGCGGATTTTCCCTACTTGCTGTTCTTGCTCTCAGGCGGCCACTCGCAGTGCGTTGCGGTAACTGGGGTAGGCCGCTACGAGCGGTTAGGTGGCACGGTCGATGACGCTGCAGGAGAGGCATTCGATAAGGTCGGTAAGTTATTAACGCTTGGTTGGCCTGGGGGGCCTGCGGTCGAACAGATAGCTGTCGAAGGTGATCCCTCGCGTTATCCGCTTCCGCGACCGATGCTTGGACGTGCAGGATGTGACTTTAGCTTCTCGGGTCTGAAAACTGCGGTCGTCCAGACAATAGGGCGGATTGGCTTGCCCCTGACGCGTCAGCAGCGGGCGGACCTCGCAGCCGGGTTTCAATGCGCGGTTGCTGACGTTCTGGCTGATCGAGCGGCCAACGCCGTGGAGATCATGCGGCGCGAATATCCTTCTGCAAAGCTTCTGGTGGCCGCCGGAGGAGTTGCTTCAAACACGGCGGTGAAGACAGCGCTGCTGTATGCAGCAACTTCACGTGGTTTCCGGATGGCTACGCCACCACCAAGGCTATGTTCGGACAATGCTGTTATGGTGGCGTGGGCTGGCATCGAGCGATTGAACCACGGATGGACCGACGGTCTTGATTTTGCGATACGTCCGAGGTGGCCTCTTGAGGCGCTTCAAGAGAGGCATCGATGAACTATCGCCACGCCTTCCACGCCGGCAGCTTCGCGGATTGCCTCAAACATGCGCTGCTACTTGGGCTTGTGGACGCGCTGGCAGTGAAACCAACGCCGTACTTTGTCATGGACACGCATGCCGGGGCGGGCTTTTACGATCTGAACAGCGACGAGGCGCGTCGCACGTCAGAAGCTGAGACAGGTATTAAACAACTGTTGCGATCACAGCCACCTGGACTGGAGCGTTACCTTGGTTTGGTGAATGAACTTGGCCCGTATCCTGGCTCGCCACTGCTGATTCAAGCCGCCTTACGGGAGGGTGATAGACTTACGTGCTGCGAGCTTCATCAAGATGACAGCCGTAAACTACGAGATCGTTTTCGTAGAGATCCGCGAGTAGAGGTGCATCAGCGGTCCGCCTGGGAGGCATTAAACGCTCTGCTGCCGCCACGGGAGAAGCGCGGGCTCGTATTTATTGATCCGCCGTTCGAGGTTGAGGGCGAGTTTGAAAGTCTTCTGCACGGACTTCGTCGAGGTCATCACCGATTTTCGAATGGCATTTTCGCTGCATGGTATCCTATCACAATCAGAGGCCGAAGCGATCTCCGAACGTTTAGGTCGGATCTCGCTTCGTCATCGATCGCCGACATTATTACGATTGAGCTTTGTCTGCAGCCCTTTCTGTCTCATCATCGGCTAAGCGGATGTGGCTTAGCCGTAATAAATCCGCCTTACCAGTTTGAACAGCGGGCCTGGGCAATCGCATCCGCCCTCCTCGCCGGATTTGGGCCAGTAGGGTCTAATGGAACCGTCGCCGTCTGCCGACTTTCGGATGAATAGTTGGTCCTCGGGCAGGCAGTCAGAGAGGCTCGTGCCGATGCAGATTTTGCGTGCTTCGCCAGCCACTCAACGGACGGTAGATCACTCGGACTGCCGCAGCTCAACTGCTTTAGGCTGGTCGCCTGCTCTAAGAACCCTTACTGGTGTTCAGGAAGCATGCCAATTTGCCTCAGCCAGGTCGGAGACGGACATAGTTGCAGCCAGTCCATATGGCAGGGACTTTATATTGCGGTATTGTCACGATATCTGCATTATGCTCCCGCACGATTTGTGTCGCGGGGGGCAGGATACCGTTCTTCATCCCGGACCTATGGATAGGGTGACGCACAGTGTAGAAGTAGCCTAAGCAAGTTTGCTGATCGTTATGGTCAGTCTGGGCTTATGGCTAACGAAAATTCACTTCATCAAGCACGACAATTAGGTCCGGAAACCGAGCAGAACCAGCGATGTTGAAAGGTATAGTGACAGTCGGAGGATGGACTTTGATCAGCCGACTGCTGGGCTTTGCGCGCGACATGCTGATCGCAGCCTTAGTTGGAACAGGCCCGATAGCAGATGCATTTTTTGTTGCACTCAAGCTGCCAAATCTTTTCCGACGCCTATTTGGGGAGGGCGCGTTCAACGCCGCGTTCATTCCCGCATTTTCTGGCCTGCTACATACTGAAGGTATCGGGGCAGCTCGGCAATTTGCTCAAGAGGCTTTCGCGGTTATGGCGTTCTGGCTGGGGATTTTGACAATCGCCGGTGAGATCTTCATGCCAGATCTAATGGTCGTTCTGGCGCCGGGTTTTGCGGACACCCCAGGTAAATTTGCTTTGGCCATCAGCCTTTCCCGAATCACTTTCCCCTATTTACTACTTATATGCTTAGCCGCCCTAGTATCCGGCGTATTGAATGGACTAGAACGGTTCACGGCAGCATCCGCTTCCTATGTCTTATTCAACATTGTTTCTATTGCCTGCATGCTATGCTTGACGCCTTATGTTGCAACCGTTGGGCATGCCCTTTCATGGGGAGTGACGCTATCGGGTATCGCGCAGCTAGGAGTTTTGGTCTTCGCTCTGCGCCGAGGAGGCATGGTACTCAACATCCCGCGTCCGCGGATGACGCCTCAAATGCAGCTACTGATGCGACGGATGGCTCCGGGCTTAGTGGGCGCAGGAGTCACGCAGCTAAATCTGACGGTAGACGTAATAATCGCCAGCTTGCTGCCTCCAGGCTCGGTATCGGTCTTGTACTTCGCGGATCGCGTTCAGCAACTGCCGCTGGGAGTCATTGGGACTGCAGTGGGAACGGCGCTCTTGCCGCTGCTCTCCAGACAGGTACGAGCCGGCGAAGCGGAGTTGTCGATTCGAACGCTGAACCGAGCGATTGAATACGGACTTTTTTTGACGATACCCGCTGCTGTGGCGCTGGCCGTCTGCGCATATCCGATCATGCTTGTCCTGTTTGGGCGCGGAGCATTTGATCTTGAAAGCGTTCGCTTATCGGCTCAGGCGTTGGCAGCGTACGCTCTAGGCTTGCCTGCCTTTGTTCTCGTCAAAATCCTGGCGCCAGCATTCTTTGCACGCGGGGATACCAGCATGCCTGTGAAGATTGGGGTAGCGAGCGTGACACTTAATTTGATTCTGAACCTCGTGTTGATGCGTCCCCTGGTTCATGTCGGGCCGGCCATGGCTACAAGCATAGCGGCAATCTGCAATTGTGGTGCCCTAGGTTTCGTTCTCCTCCGACGAGGACATTTTGTCCCGGATCAGACTTTGCGTCGGCGATGCGCTGGCATCGCCGGAGCTTCCGCGATAATGACGCTGACACTATGGGGGATAGGCGCCCTTTTCTTTCAGGCACCAGTAGATGGATGGTTGCGGAGGTTGTCCCTGGGCTGCTTGATTGGTGGAGGATTGACTGCCTATGCCGCGGCTTCGCCACTTTTGGGAGGCTGCGATCTTGAAGACCTTCGGCAGGTCATGGCACGTCGTCGCTTGCGTCGCCAGGGCAGTCCGGCCATCACTGCGACTTCGTCAACCGAGACATAACATGATGCAGCGGGTTTTTTCAGGAATTCAACCGTCAGGTCGGCCGACGCTGGGCAACTACCTGGGCGCGATCAGAAACTGGGTCCGCCTACAAGCCGATCACTCGTGCATATGGTGTATTGTAGACCTGCATGCAATCACGGCTTGGCAGGAGCCACAGGAATTACGTGACCAATCGCTAGAGATGGCAGCCGTCCTTCTGGCGTGTGGTGTAGATCCCAGTAATCACATGCTGTTCCTACAGTCGTCTGTCCGTGCCCATGTTCAACTTGCTTGGATCTTCAACTGCGTGTCCCGCATTGGTTGGCTCAATCGGATGACGCAGTTTAAGGACAAAGCAGGTAAAGACCGGGAAAACGCCTCATCAGGGCTATATGTTTATCCAAATCTAATGGCTGCTGATATCCACGCTTATCATGCAACACGCGTTCCAGTTGGTGACGATCAGCGGCAGCATTTAGAGCTCGCGAACGATATCGCGCAAAAATTCAACCACGATTATGGAATGGATTACTTTCCAACCATTGAGCCGATTATTCATGGTCCGGCCGCCCGCGTTATGAGTCTGCGTGACGGGACGAGGAAGATGTCTAAGTCTGATCCGTCGGATCAAAGTCGCATTAATTTAAGTGATGACTCAGAGACGATCGCCGCGAAGATCAAGCGCGCAAAAACCGATCCGCTTGCGCTCCCGTCTGAGGTTGCAGGGCTTTCAGGTCGTCCTGAGGCTCGTAATCTTGTTGGGATCTACGCTGCTCTAACTGATACCGATCAATCGACGGTGCTGCAAGAGTTCGGCAACCAGGGATTTGGGGCGTTTAAATCCGCGCTGACCGGGTTGATCATTGAAGAACTGGCTCCGATCCGGATGGAAACCAGCCGCATCCTTGATGACCGATCGGGCCTGATCGAGATATTGCGGAACGGTGCGGCAAGGGCATCATCTATCGCTGAGCCAATCGTTCGCGAGGCCGAGCGCTTGGTTGGTTTCGCCGATGTCCGCCATCTTTGAAGAGATGTTGATCATAGTCCGGGCGATGTCCCGGGCTGTGGGGCGGGTTCAAGCATCTCTGAGCTGCCTAGTCCTACTCGAAACACCGCGAGGCTACGACGGACCGTGCCATCAGGCATTAGAGCGAACCAACCATCACTTCCAATGTAGCCTCCCTGCTGAGTCAAAAACGAAAAATCGGCTTCGTTGGCTTTGCTTAACGCATTGGCTACCAGAGCAGCATCATACGCCAGATCAGCGAGGGGCGGTGGAGAGATCCCATATTTCGCTGCATATTCGCGTTCCAATGTAGTACGATTGGTCAGATCCGGGGCAGCATACCAACCACGCTGCACTGCTCCCGAGCCGCTTGTTGGATTGGCCCACAATGCAGGCCCGATCACTTGGACGCTCGAACGATCTATATCATAGTAGGGAAGAAGCGCTGCAATTTCCTGCAGAGCGTCGCCGGTGTCAGCAAGCAGTAACACGTCAAATGAGGGAGGTGGGATGGGCGTCTTCTGTAAATCCTGTGCCTGATGACGACCTTCGGGCGTTCCCAAAGCGCGCGCAGCCTTGAGTTTGGCATCAATCGGTCCCCGGCGATTAGCGTAGTCAGAAATCTCCCGCACGCCTAAAGTGACAGAAGCTGCTCCGGCACCATGCATTCTTATCCTTGGTGGAGGCAAACCAGCCGACTCCACTGCTTGCGTGTATGCCGTCGCCATTGCTTGCCCAAAGTCGCTAGCCGGCAACAAAGCGGCAAACTGTGATCTTCCTTTGCTCTGCGCGACAGCCACCAGCCTTTTTACCTGTTGGACCGGCGAGATACCTAAGGGCCATACACCGGGCTGAGCTTGCGAAGAGTCGTTGGTAAACGCGATTACGGGGATGCCGGCTGCGCGTGCAACCGGCGCAACGCTGGCGGTTTCAGCGGACGTCAAGGGCCCTATTATTATGCTATCGTAATTGGTGACCGCAACCTGAACCGCGTTTGCCGCACCCACGGCGGTTCCTTGGGTGTCAAGGACGTCTAGCTTGACCCTGCTATCATCCGCGAGAGCCAGTTGCGCGGCTTGCAGAAGAATCTGCCCCAACTCCGCACGTGAACCGGTTATCGGAAGCAGAATCGCCGCCTTCCCGGACTGCCCAAGTGGAGAAGCGCTTGCGCCCAGCGAGTTTGGCCCATTGGACCCAATTCGATACTCACTGCCATAGCGACCGTCGGATGGGCCGGCGCAGCCTGCTACCGAAATACCGACCACTAGGAGAAGGAATGCTCGTTTCCGCATCGCCGGCGTCTCCCAAAGACAATCGAGACAGCCACTCTATCCCGTTCCATGGCCTTTTGCTTGTTTCCACGCCGATCGGCAACCTTGGAGATATCTCAGCGCGGGCCCGAGACGCGTTGGCTCAATGCCACCTGGTCTTGTGTGAAGACACCCGCCGCACAGGTCGATTGCTGGCGGCGATGAATATTCACGCTCGCACCGAAACTTTGAATGAGCATAATGAAGATGCCCGAATTCAACTTATAATCGCTAGGCTTCGCGCCGACGAGACCATTGCATTGGTTTCTGATGCTGGGACGCCCATTATATCGGACCCTGGATATCGTCTGGTCCGCGCTGTGGTTGCAGCGGATATTCCAGTCACTGCCATCCCTGGGCCAAATGCCGCGGTAACTGCGCTAATCCTTTCTGGATTACCTCCGTTGCCATTTATGTTTTTAGGCTTTCCTCCCCCGAAGCAGGCTGCCCGTAGAGCCGCTTTCAGCGGTCTACGCGCAGTGGAAAGGGCCGGTTTGTCGACAACTTTGATTTGGCATGAAGCGCCGCACCGGCTGCGAGAGACGCTCGAAGACTTGCTACGCGTCTTCGGAGACAGAAATGCGGCGGTTGCTCGGGAATTAACCAAACGCTTCGAGATAGTGCGTCGCGGTAAGGTGAGTGATCTTTTGGATCTTTTTCAACGTGAATTGCCGCGAGGAGAGATCACCCTCGTTATCGGTCCTGCCGAGGAAGATGATCCGGAAGATCTTGATGAACGTCTGAGAAATGCACTCGCTACGGAAACGGTGAAAGACGCGGCAGCCCTTGTGAGCGCGGCTACCGGCTTACCAAGGAAGCTTGTCTATGGGCGCGCACTGCAGCTTCGCGAAGAGACTTGACGTAGCTCTTCCACTGCCCAGGCCGCAGCCTCAGCCACAATCGGATCTGGATCTTGCAGCAGCGCGCGAGCGTAAGGCAACAAATTCAAATCCTCTGAATTACCGACTGCGATCATAACGTTGCGGATAAAACGGTTACGGCCAATTCGCTTGATTGGCGAGCCCGCGAACATTGTTCGGAACTCGCTATCATTCAAGCCCGCCAGTTCAGAGAGTGGCGGCGAGATTAGACATTCTCGGCCGACGAATTGCGGGTGGATCGTGGGATGAGCAAACTTGTTCCACGGGCAAACCGCAAGGCAATCATCACAGCCATATACACGATTGCCAATTGCCTTCCGAAATTCTTTCGGAACTGGTCCTTTATGCTCAATCGTGAGATACGAGATGCAGCGCGACGCGTCGAGCTTGTAGGCTGATGGAAACGCTTTTGTTGGACAAATGTCGAGGCATCGCGAACACGAACCGCAATGATCGGTTGCTTTTTGGTCTGGTTCAAGTTCAATCGTTGTGTAGATTTCGCCGAGCAGAAGCCATGAGCCATGCGAGCGAGAAACAAGATTGGTATGTTTGCCTTGCCACCCGAGTCCACTGTTCTGGGCCAGCGGCTTTTCCATAACCGGAGCAGTGTCTACAAAAACCTTTACTTCGGAGCCAAATCGAGAAACAATAAACTGAGCAAGATGCTTTAGTTTTCCTTTGATAACATCATGATAGTCCCGGTTGCGGGCATAAACCGAAACGGCGGCGCATTTTGGTTTCGCCACGGCTTCAAGAGGATCATCACTAGGAGAATATGATAGTCCGACTGCGATAACGCTTCTTGCCTCAGACCACAGCGCCCGAGGATGACTTCTCTGATCGGATCTTGTTTCCAGCCATCCCATATCGCCTTGATAGCCTGCCCCAATAAATGCCCTTAATCTCTCGTTGAGTTCCGGCCCAAGATGAGCGTCGCAAAAACCCACGGCATCAAACCCGGCCAGCAGTGCGCGCTCACGAATCTGTCGTGTCGCTTGATTCCGACCAGCAATGTTCAGGGCAGCTCTGGAGTTGCCCTTCGGCATGGAGGTGGAATAAGCAAGCTTTGAGGCCATTGTATTTAACCGCGGCCGCGATACGGTCGGACACTTTGTTTCGGTATCCACACGTCCTTCGGTGGTGCACCCGACTGCCAAAACACGTCGATTGGGATTCCACCGCGTGGATACCAATATGCACCGATACGGAACCAGATAGGCTTCAGTAGCTTACACAAGCGCTGGCCAACCTCCATTGTGCAAGCTTCATGAAATGCTCCATGATTACGATATGAAGCCATGAAGACCTTGAGCGACTTGCTCTCAACAATCCACTTTGCCGGTATGTAGTCGATCATCACGTGAGCAAAATCCGGTTGACCAGTAAGTGGGCAGAGAGAGGTAAACTCAGGACAAGTAAACCTGACCAAGTAGAGACTTTCGACCGCAGGATTTGCAACACGCTCCAACAACGCTTCATTTGGACTGTCTGGCGGTCGCACATGATGCCCGAGCAGTGTAAGCGTGGGAGCTGTATGGTGCTCAGTCATTGTCGTATCGCGATCCCGCCCAACGCGCTCTCACCGAGTCCGCATAACGCAGAAATTGACGCGCCTTTATAGCAGCACGGGTTTGATGCATAAGTCTCTGGTAATAGTGAATGTTATGCCATGTCAGGAGCATTGGGCCTAACATTTCGCGAGCGCGGAATAAGTGGTGAAGATAAGCCCGGCTATAACTGGCGCAAGCTGGACAGTCACATTCTTCGTCAAGAGCACCAGGATCGTCTGCAAAGCGCGCGTTCCGGAGGTTGATCAAGCCGGAGCTTGTGTAGGCGCGTGCGGTTCTGCCCGAGCGTGTGGGAATTACGCAGTCAAACATATCGATGCCGCGCTGAACTGCATGCAAGATGTCGTCGGGAGTTCCGACACCCATGAGGTATCGGGGAGCGTCAGTTGGTAGGTGTGGGATCGTCATATCTAGTACATTTAACATGACCACCTGTCCTTCGCCAACAGCCAAGCCTCCTATGGCATAACCGTCAAAGTCATAGTGCTTGAGAGCGCCGGCTGATCGAACACGCAAGTCGGGGAACACACCACCTTGGGCAATGCCGAATAGTCCGTATCCTCTACGCGATTTGAATGCTTTTCGCGCGAGACCGGCCCAGCGCATCGACATCTCCATAGATGCCTCAGCGTTTTGATAGGTTGCTGGGTAGGCATGACATTCATCCAAGGCCATCGAGATCGTTGAATCGAGTTTTCGTTGCGCCTCCATGGCGATAGCAGGAGTGAGGCGCACGGAGCTGCCGTCAAGGTGCGATTGGAACGTAACGCCATCGGCGTCAATTTTCCTGCGCCCCGACAGCGACATGATCTGGTATCCTCCAGAGTCGGTTAGGATTGGACCGGGCCAATGCATAAAGCGATGAAGTCCACCCTGCGCCTCAATGCGGCCTGCCCCTGGACGCAGCATTAGGTGGTAAGTGTTTCCCAAAATGCACTGACATCCTGCCGTGCGCAGCGCATCGGCGGTCATAGCTTTTACAGTACCGGAAGTGCCAACCGCCATGAAGGCAGGTGTTTCTATGGGTCCGTGTGCCGTTGATAACATGCCTGCGCGGGCTGCGGCGTCGACCTCGGAGATTGCGAATTGAAACTCATGAACTGAGGTTACAGAGGTTGCCATAACACATAGGTAGGACAAAGCTTTGAGCGGTGACAAGATGATGATGCGGCTATCGTCACAGTTTGGGAGTTTGTTACCAAGGACGACGGCGGCCTGCTGGTTGACGTCAAGCCCTAGGAAAAAAGGCTTGACCAAACACCCCAAATTGGTGTAGGATAATCTTCATAATCGACTTTGTGCCTGCGCAGTATGCACCTCTCGCTGGCGTGCAGACCAGAGGTATTTCCTTTATCCTCTAACCAACCGTGTTGCCATCGAAAATACATTGTACTTACGAAGCCGCATACGCGGCAGTATGCGGGCTTGGGCAGAAACAGCCCTTAACGATATCGGTCACCGACCAGCCGCCCATCATTTATGTCTTATTTCCGAACTACAGGCTCTTTCAAACGGTCAATTTGATCGGCTTATGATTTTGATGCCCCCCGGTTCGGCGAAATCAACCTATGCATCGGTTCTTTTTCCGGCTTGGTGGTATACGCAACATCCAAGGACCGCGGTCATCGGTGCATCGCATTCGCTTGCCTTGGCAACACATTTCAGCCGACGCATTAGATCATTGATCATTTCTCAAAGTGATTATCTGGGGTTCAATATCTCCTCGAACCAGCGTGCTCTCGATAAATGGAGTACAAGTCAAGGAGGTGACTACGTGTCAGTAGGCGTGAGAGGTGCGATCACCGGCCGGCGAGCAGATCTAATTATCATTGACGACCCAGTCCGCTCTCAAGCTGAGGCCGAGAGTGAAAGGCAGCGGAACCATATCTGGGAATGGTATAAATCAGATGTTGCCACGCGCCTCAAGCCTGGCGGCAGAGTCGTGCTGGTCATGACGCGGTGGCATCCAGACGATCTTGGTGGTCAACTGCTTGACCAATCACCAGATCAATGGCGAGTACTGCGCCTACCGGCGCTCGCGGAGCCCAACGATCCCCTTGGCCGCCCATCTGGTGCTCCGCTATGGCCGGAGTGGGAGGATCTCGACGCGCTGACACGCAAGCGTTCTCTTATTGGAGAGCGGGCTTGGTCAGCGTTATTCCAGCAATGCCCACTACCGGCGGGCAGCAGACTGTTTTCTGTTGAACGGATCGCAGAGGCGCACACTGACCAAAATGGCGAAGCGACGGTGCGCGCCTGGGACCTCGCCGCTACCGGCGCTACGGGCCGCAATGATCCTGACTGGACCACAGGCGTCAAGTTAACACGAGATGTGATCGGGCGGTATCTAATCCGCGACGTAGTACGAATTCGCGGTACGCCGCATCAGGTCGAAGAGTTGATTGTCAGCACTGCCCACAAAGATGGCTCAAAGGTTGTTGTTGCCATACCGGAGGATCCAGGTCAGGCAGGGAAAAGTCAGGCGGCATACCTCACCCGCCAGCTCGCCGGCTTTCATGTCGTCTCTGCACGAGAGACGGGCGCAAAGGCAACACGAGCAATGCCGCTAGCCTCTCAGGTGGAGGCCGGGAACATCTCCATGGTCAAGGCAAGCTGGGGGCGGGCATTGCTTGATGAAATGCGGGATTTTCCGTGGGGGAAGAAAGACGATCAGGTGGATGCCCTAGTCCGGGCTTTTGAGACCCTGGCAGCGAGATCACGGTCACCAAGCTCGCTCGGGGTATCCATTTTCAACCGGTAGCCGGCTGCACCACAACCTTTGGAAACCCATGTTTGATACACTCTGCGAGTTGGTCCCCTATGACGGAGATTACCCTGAACGGGTCCGACAGATCATGATACTAAAGCAGGTTCTCGCCGGAACAATTTACGACGCTTTACCGTATCATTTTCATGAGGAAAGGAGCGAAGCTGGGGAATATATCCCGCTTAGGAAGCGCCGGCCAAGTGTGAGATATCCGCTATGCAGGATCGTTGTTGAAGACAGTGTGTCTTTGTTATTTAGCGACGGTCACTTCCCAAGTATCGACAGTCCGGATAGCACCGCGCGCGCAGTCCTTGCGAATATCGTTAAGGAGACGCGACTAAATCAGGTTATGACCGAGGCAGCCATGATCGGCGCGATCGGATCAGTGGCGCTGTTGCTTCGCGTTCTCAAAGGCCGAATATTTATTGAAGTATTAGACACGTCTTATCTAACTCCTGTTTGGGACCCGACCGCTCCAGATACGTTGGCTCGCGTGGACGAACGTTATAAAGTGTCTGGCGCTGACCTAGTCAAAAATGGCTATGCTGTAGATGATGTAGGTCAACAATACTGGTTCGCCAGATCATGGGATCAATATGGGGAAACTTGGTTCGAGCCCTGTCCAGTCGACGGAAGCGTCACACCCATGATTGACGACGCACGGTCCGTTGCACATCAACTCGGCGCGGTGCCAATTGTATGGATCAAGAACCTACCGGGCAATTCTGCAACCAGGGACAAGAGCGACGGTGGGTGTACTTTTGCCGCGGCGATACATACTCAGGTCGAGATTGACTACCAACTCAGCCAGTTAGGCCGCGGACTAAAGTATAGCAGCGATCCAACATTGTTACTCAAAGACCCGGCGCTACCCGACGGAGAGCTGATTAGGGGCGCAGGCAACGCCCTGATTGTGTCAGAGAAAGGCGATGCTCGTCTACTCGAAATTGGAGGCACTGCTTCGGCTGCCGTCATCGATTACGTGCGCACTCTCAGAGAACTTGCGTTAGAAAGCATTCATGGGAATCGAGCGAGCCCGGAGCGCATAAGCGCAGCACAATCAGGACGGGCGCTAGAGCTTTTAAACCAAGGGTTGATCTGGCTAGCCGATAATCTGAGGACAAGTTATGGCGAGAGTGGGATACTCCAGCTTGCTCGACTCATCGTCAGGGCCTCGCAGAGATACAAGTTGGTTGTATTGGGAGAAGCTATCGACCCAATAGATGTCAACGTCGGCCTTTGTCTAAAATGGCCCCGATGGTATCCAACGACTGCAGATGACAGGCAAAAGGATGTTCAGTCGTTACTTTCACTTGTCGCTGCTGGCTGCATTAGTCGTGAGACAGCTCTGAAGGCAATAGCGGCCTGCTACGATATAGAACACATTGCGGACGAATTACCCTGTTAATTAGCTCGCATCTTTAAAGAGAATATTATGGACGATGATATGTCACTGGCGGAACCCCGCGCTGACGACGGGCGTGATCCAAAAGAGCTTGAGGCCGAGCCGGAAGATCAATTGGCAAAACTCAAAGGCAGCTATGAAGCCCGTCTGGTGGTGGCACACCTACGGACCGAAGCAGTGCGCGCAGGAATGATAGATCTGGATGGCTTGAAGCTGATCGATCTGTCTTCGGTCAAGCTTGGCAGCAACGATGAGATTGTGGGGGGACATAGGTTGATGGAGGAGCTGCGCCGGAACAAGCCCTGGCTGTTTTCGCAATTGTCGTCGTCAAGCGCGGCTCCGGTGCCTACCTCGCTGCCGGTCAGACCGAAGACAGCAATGGAGATGTCCGAGGAGGAATACCTAGCGGCTCGTGCAGCCGTCACCAAGTCTCAATTTTAACCGGCTCCTTTATCTCCATCACAGGCCAATTTAAATAGGACGTTCCATGGGCATTCAGAATTTCCCCGCGTCACTGCAACCAATTATCCAAAAGGGCTTTCTGGAACGCGAATTTTCCCAGGCTCTGATTTCCCGGCTTGGCTATCGGGCATGTGCAGATCGCGTAAATGTGGCAGTTGGCATCGGCGAGACGCTCACAAAGACTCGTGCAGGACTGAAGCCATCTGTTACGACGCCTCTGGCATCGACGGCGAACACGAATTTTGACAACGGTTTGAGCCCAACGTCTTGGGGAGTCGAGCAGTATACGATTACCCTTAACTTGTATGCTGCAACGACTGACCTCAACGTCGTAACGGAGCGGGTTGGCATCGCCTCCCAGTTCTTGCAGAACGCATATACTAATGGTGAGCAGGCTGCCCGTAGTTTGGACGAATTGAGCCGGAACGCGCTCTTCGACGCATATATGGGCGGGAATACGCGTGTTCGGACGACGGTGGCGAGCGCGGGGCCGGCCGTGTCCGTTGACGACGTACGGGGCTTCCAGACTGTATTCGTGAATGGTGTCCAGCAGCCTGTTGGTAACAGTTACTCGATGACAGTGACCATTGGGTCTAACGTCTACTCGGTAATCAGTGTTGCCATCGATCCAGTCAATGTCTCGACGGCGCCAGGCGGTATTTCCGGCACGTTGACTATGTCCACCAACGTTTCCGTCTCAGATGGTACGGCGGCCAACACCGTCACTGCATCCAGCGGGTCAACGATCGTGCGGCCATCTCAGCGAAGCAACACATCGCTGATAACCGCTGCTGATACTCTAACCATGGCAAATCTGCTGGATGCTGTCGCAAAGCTGCGGTTGAATGCGGTTCCAGAAATTGATGGCGCATATAACTGTTATCTTGATCCAATTTCTGCGCGACAGCTTTTTGCAGATCCGGACTTCAAGCAGTTATTTCAGGGGGCAACCTCCGCAAACCAGGTTTTCAAGAAAGGCATGACCAACGACTTTCTTGGGCTTCGATTTGTACCTACGACTGAGGCCTTCGTGCAAGCACATCCCTCTTTATCCGGATTGATGATTCGCCGCCCAGTGATCTGCGGCCAGGGCGCTCTGATAGAGGGTGATTTCGCGGGTATGGCTGCGTCCGATGTGGCACCCTCCGATTCAATTGTGACCATGGTCGACGGCATTGCCATGGTTACGCGCGAGGCAATTGATCGCCTGCAACAGATCATCGCGCAGTCCTGGTATTGGATCGGTGGTTTCTGTGCGCCCTCAGACACGACAACAAATCCGACGACAGTCCCAACGGCTACCAACTCTGCGTATAAGAGGGCAGTGATTGTGGAACACATCGGTTGAATTAGAGAAGGGAGCAAGATTGCAGTGCCTCTCGGTTCCGTAAGTCCCTTCCGTCCTACCGGTACAGTCAGCGTGCCGGTGGGAAATGTCTCCGCAGCTATTGCCTTGTCCGGCGGTGGTGACTCTGTTGTTGTAACCAACACAACAAGTGCATTAGCGTTTATTAGATTTGGCTCTGATCCTTCCGTGACGGCCTCAGGCGGTGACATGCCCATCCTGGCCGGGAGTTGCCTAATCTTGTCGGTAAATAGTCTGATTTCTTACGCCGCCGCCATTTGTCCGTCCGGCTCGGGCAGTATTTTTTTTAGCCGTGGCGACGGTTCATTAATTTGAACCCGCTTACTGACACAGAGAAGGTGGATCTCCGTCGCTTCTGCGGATATCCGGCTTATGGTGCCGCACCGTCTGGACTGCAATCATGGCGTTACTTCCAGGTATACGGTTTGCTCGAATTCCGCCTTACCAATCTCTCGACCTCCGAGATCGGGATTGCACGACGTTACCTTGGCAACTTGACAGCTCTGGAACTCGCCATCCCGGCTACCGGCGAAAATCTCGATACTGACCAGGCCGCCACCTGGACTAGGAACAAGACGGAACTTTCCGACAGACTGAGGCTTTTCGACGAGTGGCGCCGGCGGCTATGCGGCTTCTTAGGCGTGGCTCCGGGTGCGGGGTTTACCGGCATTACCGTGCCCCTGATTGTGTAACCTATGGATGGTCGTAAACTGCAGGACCGGCTCCACAAGGGCTTGGGCACTGCGGCGCGCCGCATTGGGCATTCCGCCGACGCGTTCCGCCCCTCGGGCATCAGCAATCCGCTTAATAAAAGCAACCGTTTTCTGCGATTGCCCGCCGCCTTCATTCCGGCGCGCGGGGGGACGAACTACACGAACCTGTATGGTGACCCGTTCTGGATTGGGGTCTTTGACGCAAGCTACACCCGGCCGGGAGACTACCTAGATCGCGAGGCCACGGTATTCTTTATTGCTTCACAGAAGCCTATGTTACCGGTTCTATGTGTTGAGACCAACGCAGTTCTGTCCATATCTCGACCTCTGATTCAGCTAAATACCGCGTCGAATCCGTATGGCGGATATACGCTGGGGGGTTCAACCATATTGATAGACCACTGGCCGGCCAGCGTACTCAGTGAGACAAAAGCCGGCGCTTCGACCTCCAATTTGCCAACAGACCAAGCGGCGCCATACTGGAATGTCCTGCTTCCAGCCATCGATCATACCCTACTGGCACCTGGTGACATCATCTCAGACAATCTTGATCGGACGGGCGTCATCGTGAGCTCCGAGTTAACGGATCTTGGTTGGCGGCTTAGCGCAAAAATGGCGACGACTTAAATGGCAGACCTGTCAGACGTTGAGCAAACATTCGCCAATACAGTGGTATCGAGTCTTTATCCTGAGGGCACAACGAAGTCTAGTGCTATAGGGACCTTGTGCCGCGTTTATCGGGGCTGGCCAAATCCCGCGACACTGAACGCTGATCTAAATGCAGGTGCTGTCAACGTTACCATAGATGCGGTTAACGACAGCGGCAAAACGACGACCCGATATCTTTCAGAATGGACATCGGACGTTGCCGTTCCTGGCGTCTCAGCCACTACAACTGCTTCCAGTATAAGCATACTCGGAAATCCGACGGAGGGAGATCTTGTTGGAGCACTTGTGGACGGACTTCCTTTTGCTTACAGGGTACAATCCGGGGACACACCGTTTCTGGTCGCGTCGAACCTAAATGCTCTGATACAGACCATGCGCATAGCCGGTGTTAAAGGGAATATCATTACAATTCCGGGGGCAAATTCAATTGTTGTTAGAGTTGTACGTGATGGCACTGCGAGCTTGGAAAGCCGCCGGCAGGAAAAGGATCTCCGTATTACATGCTGGTGCTCCTCGCCCCCAATACGCGATGCGGTAGCAGCCGCTATCGACAGCACCTTCGCTGAGCTGAGATTTCTAACTTTGCCCGATCAGACGCTAGCCCGGGTCATCTACAAAGCTACAACGAGTTATGACCAGTCTCAAAACGCCCTTTTATACCGTCGAGATCTTGTTTACACGGCGGAATATGCAACGGTTAGTCGGAGCCCACAGCCCTCGATGCTGTTTGGCGCAGTAAATCTGAACGAAAATATTATCTATGGTTAGGTAGCCGTGATGACTTATCATCTAGTAGTGGCTAAGCCTTTTCTGAATTTTAGCCGTGGTGACATCATCACGGATCCAGTTCTAATCGCCACGGTGCTTTCGGATGAGCGTCGCGGTTTTGTCCGTCAGATTATGGCGCCGAATTTGAAAGGTTGAAGTCGTGCCAATCGCACAGCAAGGAAGCGTCAATACGACGTCGCTCATCGTACCGGATCTGTATGTTCAGATCGTGCCCCCCCAGAACCTAGTTCTGAACGGTGTGCCAACAAATGTTGTGGGGGTGGTGGGCTCGGCGGCATGGGGACCTGTCGACGAACCAAGTATCGTTGGATCCATGGCAGATTATGCGCAGCAGTTTGGCTCGGTGGTGGCTCGGAAGTACGATATGGGCACGCAGGTCGCAATTGCGGTTCAACAAGGTGCCCAGAATTTTCGATGTGTCCGCATTACGGATGGTACGGATACGGCCGCCTACACGGTCGTTCCTGGTTCCAATGCTAGTTTCACAGCCGCCTATACAGGTTCCCTAGGAAACAACGTCACGTTGACGCTCGGCTCTGGATCACAGCCGCATTCCTGGAAACTCTCCATACTTCTGCCTGGGTTTGAGCCTGAAGTCTACGATAACGTCGTTGGAGATGGAGCCGCTTTCTGGGCCGCGCTGGCTGCTGCGGTGAACACTGGACAGGGATCCCAGCGGGGTCCCTCGCGTCTTGTTGTTGCAAGCACGGGGGGATCGACCGCATCCCCAGCACCATTCTCTCTGCTTTTGGGTAGCGCCGGCGCAGGCACAGATGGCGCAACTCAAGTCGTGAGTTCAACACTGGTGGGCGCAGACTTGCCTGCGCGTAGCGGAATGTATGGACTGCGCGGACAAGGCTGCGGACTTGCTATCTTGGCCGACTGTGATGACGCTACAACCTGGACTACCCAAGCTGGGTTCGGCCTACAGGAAGGCGTCTACATGGTCCTCACCGGTCCGGCAGGGGATACGATACAGAACGCAATTACCGTTAAGCAGCAGGCCGGGCTGGATAGCTATGGCACCAAACTCATGTTCGGCGACTGGTTGTGGTGGTCGGATCAAGTTAACAACACGATCAGGCTAGTGTCGCCTCAGGGGTTTGCTGCCGGGCGCCTCGCGAACCTCTCACCAGAGCAGTCGAGCCTCAACAAGCAAATATATGGTATCATTGGTAGTCAACGCAGCGGAACCCCAGGCTCCGGCCAAAACACGACGTACTCGGCGGCCGATCTGGGCGCTTTGCTCGGTGCCGGCATCGACGTGATCTGTAATCCGCAGCCAGGGGGATCCTACTGGGGAGTTCGCGGCGGGCATAACACTTCGTCAAATGCCGCCGTTGACGGTGACAACTATACCCGTTTGACAAACTATGTAGCTCAAACACTAGCTGCTGGAATGGGACAGTATGTTGGGCACGTAATAAACGCCAGCCTCTTCCAGAACATACGTTCAACACAGTTGTCATTTCTAAACAACATGTATTCACAAGGCCTGTTAGGCAGTTCGGACGGCACGTTGCCCTTCAGCGTTATCTGCGACGCTATGAATAACCCATCGTCGAGGACGAGCCTGGGTTATGTGCAGTCTGACGCGCAGGTTCAGTATCAAGCCATCAACGAGCGGTTTATCGTGAACGTTGAGGGCGGCCAAACCGTGCAGGTGTCTAGACAAACGCTGCCCGCGGGCCAAGTCAGCTAGGAGTGGATCTGTGGCATTAACGGCATTCTCTATCGGTCGAGACACACAGCTTGTCGTGATGGGGCCGAATGGGCGACTTGATCTTAATCACGTGACAGGGTTTGAAAGCCATCAGCTTACAAACGCGGTTCGCGTAAGCCGGTTGGATGGGTCTCAATTGGCTGCCGAGCTTCCCAAGGGATGGGAGGGCAGTTTCGAGGTGGAACGGGGGACGTCCGCCCTTGAGGACTTTATTTCCGCCATTGAACAGGACTTCTATAATGGCAATGGTACGACGCCTGGTACTATGTATCAGTATATAACCGAGGTAGACAGTTCAGTCTCGACGTACCAATACGACGGGGTAGTGTTCAAGCTGACGTCCGCCGGTGCCTGGAAGGGCGATGCAAGCGTTAAGCAAAAGCTCGAGTTCTACGCCACTAGAAGGCGCCGCATCTGATGTCTGCGTCTGGAGCGATATTACGCGAAGCTGCTAATACTTTGATAAAGATTGATGCCAGAGGACGCAAGCTGCTTTTGCGCCGACTTACCGCGTTGGATACGCTGCGGCTCTTCAAAGCGGCAGGTCCGACGCTGGCGCAAAATGAGCCTTGGCTAGCTATGGCAGCTTTGGCATTTGCGGTTTTGGAAATCGATGGCGTGCCCGTTCCAACACCGAGCACGGAGGGCCAGATAGAGGCGCTGGTCGAACGGCTCGGCGATGAGGGTCTCTCGGCCGTTGCAGATTATTCTAAGGACGAAGAACCTCAGACTTTCGACCACTTTGTTGTGGGAAACTCGCCAGGCACCCTGTCCTAATTGATTGTCTCTATCTTGTTCGGCATGGGGTGCCATTCGACGTCGCATTTTCGCTATCAGCAATTGATCGAGCAGCTTACGTGATCGCACTCGGCACTCTTGATGGAAATATTTTTGATTGGACAAGGTTCGAATGGACCAGCCCTACCGCGAGGACGGACTGGTGACTAATTCTCTGTCCAGAAGAGTGTCTAAGCATCCGCAGCATCGACCCGACATTCTAAACCGTAGTAGAACGCGAATAGCCTGGTATTTGGGGCTTGCCGACATACTGAGAATTCAGGAACGTTTCCTCGCACCGCTACGGTCAACAACATACTGGCATCAGCTTCTTGCTTCAACCGATCCCGCAGAACCCGGTCGGGGGCACCAAAATGCCAATGTACCTCGGAAGCCGATCCACCAGCAGCGCTTCAAAATGGTATTGCCGGCTGCCGCGCTGAAATCCACGGGAGAAAGCTTTTGGACTGGTAGAGAGACGATATACAGACTGGGCAAATCAACAAGCCGGCCTGCTATGGCGTCGACCCGCCGCTCCAGCCAGTCAATCAGGTCCAGTTTGCGCTCCGACAATTCGACATCCCGCTCAAAGACCGTTCTACGCGGTAAAAGCTTTAGCTTTATCCCGACACAACGTCAGCCTTTCGGCAGCGGCGGCATCAAGCGGACGGTAACGAACGGTCTCGAATCTAACGCTACAGCTCTAGCGTCGTTCACCTACTCCCGTCCGCGCTCCGACAAAGCTGAACATCCTGGCGCCATTGCAGCCCACCACAATCGTAGAAATGTTCCTGGCTACAGCAATATGTTCGGGCCTGGCCGAGCGTTCGCTCCTCCGCATCAACTCCAGACACAAGCGTCGCGGCTGTCAACGGCTGAGTCCATCGATCATCTACACTTGGCTAATCCAACGATCGGTGGCGAGGCAAATCCCGTTACTCCTGGAGCTTCCACAATACACATCGATGGCGCTGCTTTAGGCAGATGGGCGGTGAGACATCTGGAAAAGACGCTCTCAAAGCCCGCGGTTGGCATGACGGGGATTGATCCCAGAGCTACTCTGCCACGAACTCGCGTCGCCCCTTTTTAAACGTAGCTTATAGCCCACCATTATTATCGAAAGCAGTCACAACGGTGCAACCATCGCCGATCAAGCTGGGTCAGCTCACCCTCCAGGACTTCGAAGTTCCCCAGTCTGTGCGCTTCGGCGGGCGCCATAAAGTGGCGATACGTCAGTTCGCCGACGGGAGAAGGCTGGTGGAACGGCTCGGCCCGGACGATAGTGACATCTCCTTTAGCGGAGTGTTCAGCGGGGCAGCAGCAGAGGCGCGCGTGCGCGCCTTTGACAACCTAAGGTTGTCGGGTAACCCTGTCTGGCTAACGTGGGAGTCTTTTAAGCGCAGGGTAATAGTAAGAAGCTTAGTATGTACGTACAATAGTCCCTGGTGGATTCCATATCAGATCAGCTGTGTCGTCGCCGTACAGCATCGTGTCACAGTCAATGAAGCTACAACAGCAGCGGCCATAGCCTCGGCCGACCTTGGCTACGCTCTGGCTGCCGCGGCGGGCACCTCTTTATCACTATCGTCATTACAGTCGAGCCTCAGTTTGGGCGCTACCTTCATTCAAGGAAGCCAAGCCCAGACAACTGCGTTGACAGCGGTTCAAGCAGCGCTACTTGAGCTTGATACTCAGGTAGATCAACAGTCAACACTGGTCGGTAATCCAATCGCAGCCAGCGCAGCGCCCTTATCGGTCGCGCAATCCTTTCGTCTGAATGTGCTCGCTGCGGGATCTCTCGCCGCCACCGCAGCCGTTCGGTCATATGTGGGTCGCATCGGCATCACACTAGCAGGACAGAGCCTCTAATGAGGGTTGTAACCGTAATCGGAGGAAACCTTTTTGAACTTGCTGCTGAGTATCTAGGTGATGCATTGCAGTGGGTCACTTTGGCTCTGCTTAACAACATGTCTGACCCGATGCTTTCTGGCCAAAACGAAATTAGAATCCCTGATAGCCCTTCAGCACCCACTGACGGGATTGGGCCACAATGAGCTTGAGCGGGACGCAACGAATATTGGTCCAGTCCTATCTCAATGGACAACTTGTAGAAGGTCTGTTGCGAGCATCAGTTGTCTCGACGAACTGTTTTGCGGCCGACACATATTCCTTGACATATTCTTTGGGCTCGCAGGCGGCGGGTGACGTCGCCTATTGGTATTCCACTTTGTCCGGTTATATTGAACTTACGGTAGAAGGCCTCCGTCAGAACGCGCCGACACTCGTGATTAGTGGTATGATCGACGCAATCCACATCGATCCAATCCAGCGTCTTGTGAGCCTGGAGGGACGAGACCTGTCATCCTTGATGGTAGATTCCTATCGTCAACAGGATTTTGTCAATCAGACTGCATCAGAAATTGTGACGTCGATTGCCCTGGGCCATAACTTGCTACCCGTCGTCTCCGCGACGGTGGGGACAGTCGGTCGGTATTACGGAGATGGGTATACGAAACTTTCCCTTGGTCAGTTTTCTAGTAGTCAATCCGAGTGGGATCTCGTTGTTCAACTCGCCCGAGACAACAACTTCGATGCTTACGTCCAAAATAGAACGTTGTTTTTTCAGCCATCAGGTAGCTCGAACACCGTCCCGCTTGTTGTATCGTTGAATGACTTAATCGGGTTGCGAGTCGAACGTAATCTTGCGTTGCTAGGGAACGTGAGCGCGAAGGTCCAATCTTGGAGCTCACAGAACATGGCGGCCTATCAAAGTTTGGAAACACCCCAGGAAGCTTCCGTAGAAGTGTTGAATGGTGATGACGTATCCTCGTTCCTTTTCTCAGCCTCTAATTCTACTCCGCTGCAGGTTTCGAACGCTGCAGCGCGTTACGCGGCCGAGTTGTCGCGGCTAGGCACTGTCCTTAGTTTTGAAATGCCATCCAACCTCGCCTTGGTGCCAAGATCGACTTTATTACTACAAGGGACGATGTCTAGTTTGGATACCACTTACGTAATAGACACCGTCGAGTGGATGTACAGTCCTTTGACCGGATCCATCCAGACCGTCCGAGCAGTCCCTCTGTCGACGTAGGTTCGAAACGTGGATACCATAACATGACTGCTTTCTTATCTAATGCTATCAAAGCTCATGCTACCGGACTTGATCAAGCCCACGGTCAGATGAAGTTTGGCATTGTCACCTCGGTAAACGTGAACAGCGCCACAGCACGGGTAAGTTTCCAGCCAGAAGGCGTACTGTCGGGTTGGCTTCCGGTTATGACGCAGTGGGTTGGAAATGGTTGGGGCTTAACGGCTCCGCCACTACCGGGCGACCAAGTGATTGTTGTTCCGCAGGAAGGAGACATGGAGCAGGGCGTTATCATCGGACGTATCTATTCGGTCAAGCAGGCCGCCCCTGCTGCTCCTAGCGGGGAATTCTGGCTTGTCCATCAAACTGGCTGCTCCTTAAAGCTGTGCAACGACGGGACTATACGAATGAACGGCGATCTTCATGTGGCGGGAGATGTTTATGACAGTTATGGATCCCTTTCAGCCCTACGCGCCCACTACAATGGCCACACCCATCAGGCGCCAAACGGCGTTACAAGTACCCCTCATCCTACAGACTGATCCAGATGTACGATCTTGCCCACATATGGAATGCTGATCTCGCTGTAGACGGCGGCGGCGATCTTGCATTGGTGTCCGGAACCAACGCCGTTACTCAACGAGTCATTCGACGTTTGCTTACCAACCCGGGGGCGTACGTGTGGAATCTTAGCTACGGAGGAGGGCTAGCGCAATTCGTCGGGCTGCCTGTTATTGAGCCCGACATCACCGCAGTCATATTGGACCAATTGCTTCTTGAGCCTGCGGTTCCGACGAACCCAACTCCGCAGGTTACAACCGCGGTCACAGACGCCTCAGCCGGCTTTGTGGTCGCAACGATCACATACTCCGGTCCCGACTCTACTGCCCCCGTCACATTCAGCGTTCCAACCGGATCATAGTCGATGAACCTAAGCCTGAAAGGCTTTAGTCAGCTTGTTGAGGATATGGGCGCCGCTCTTCAAAGCTCGGCTACCAAATTGGTGGACGTATCGGTTGGCTCTATAACACGTGCGCTGTTTGAAGCAAACGCCTCTGTCGTGTTGTGGTTGCAGTGGCTTATCCTACGTGTCCTGCAGACGACCCGCGCCGCAACGGCCACTGGCTCAGATCTTGACTCCTGGATGCTGGACTTCGGGCTTCGGCGACTTCCGGCGACTGCATCGGCGGGCATCGTTACTTTTGGCCGACTTGCTAGCAATCTTCCAGCCACGATTGTACCTGGCACTCTCGTTAAAACGACGGATGGAGCCACAAGCTTCCAAGTTGTAGAGGACACAACAACATCTATCTGGCAGCCGAGTTTGGCAGCCTACGTGATCCCAGCCGGAATACTGTCAGCTGATTTGCCGGTGCTTTGCACGACAGGCGGTGCGGCAGGCAACGTGCTCGCTGGAACAGTGACTTTGATAGCCGCGTCATTGAATGGCGTTGATCAAGTAAACAACGCCGACCCTTTTTCCAGCGGCAGCGATGCAGAACCCGATGCGGCTTTCCGGAGGCGGTTCCAGACCTACCTAGATAGTCGGTCAAGGGCGACGCTTGTGGCCGTTCAAGATGCCATAGCCAATGTGCGCCAGGGTCTGGAGTTTGTCATAGACGAAAATACCGGTGCAACCCTACAACCACAGATTGGAAGCTTCCTCGTGACGTTGGATGATGGAACTGGCTATCCTTCAACCGACTTGATCTCTGCGGTAGCTTCGGCCGTTGATGCGGTACGGCCAATTGGAACGACGTTCGCGGTCGTGCCACCGAGAGTCCTGGTGGTTAATGTCTCATTGACTGCAACCGTCAACTTGGCCGGCACAACGGAGCAGTTAGTGTCAGATATTGAGAACGCGATCGAGAGCTACTTGAACAGTCTTGGCATCAGTCGAACAGCCTCTATAACTCGAGTTGCTCAGCAGGCTTATCTTGTAAGCGACTGCATAGACAACATCACAGGCATCCAGCTCAACGGTGGATCCGTTGACATCATGCCTGCACCTGGTACCGTCATTAAGGCCGGGTCAGTGAATGTCGCGACTAATGGTGGGTGATCTTCAGGACATTGTATATCGGTTACGGAGTGTATTACCAAAGCGCTGGTTCGCCGATGATAGCCCGATCCTTGCTGCCCTGCTTCAAGGCATTGCTACGCCATGGGTCTGGTTCTACGGCGTTATTTCATATGCCATCGAGCAAACGCGTGTCCTTACGGCGACAGATAGCTGGCTTGATCTTATTGCTTGGGATTATTTTGGTAGATCCTTGAGCCGGAAACCTTCCGAGTTGGACTTCAGCTTCAGAGGGCGCATCCAGAAGGCTTTGCAACGAGAAGCAGCAACCCGATCGGCGATCGCCGGGGCGCTCGAACAAGTAGTTGGCAGTGAGCCACTCATTTTTGAACCCGCCAGGTGCTCGGACACCGGCTGTTACGGCACGATAGGCCCTGGAATAAGCCTGAATACCGGTCTTGCTTACGCCGCGGCCGGAGGTTGGGGAAGTCTCGAGCTTCCCATGCAGTTCTTTATCACGACACGTCGTCCGCCGACGCCTGGCATCAGCATGTTGGCGGGTTATGGGACTTCAAACGGTGGTTATGGCCTAGGATCCATCAGCTACATTGATTTATCCGTCGTGCCCGGCTACGTCACGGATCAGGAAATACAGGACACATTAACCCAGTTACTTCCCGTTAACTCTATTGCCTGGCTTCGCATCAGTTAGCATTTGATCAAGGTGAGCTCTATGGACCGCAATATTGTCTATCCGGGAAGTATCCCACTGGACACGGATCTTTTGTCCATCAATCGGAATACAATGACCGCCCTTGGGTTTCTGGCTCAAGCTATCCTGGGAACAAACACCGTTGCCGACGGACTAGTCTGCTTCCCTACTAACCCGCCTTCTTTGGGGGTGACTGTAGGTCCTGGAAGTATTACACAGCTCGTGGCTGTAGATAGTCTTGCTTATGGGTCCATGCCAGCTAACACGACTGATTTGCTGGTGAAGATGGGCGTTAACACAGAGTCGACTGCTTTTGTCTTGACCGCACCGACAAGCGTCGGACAGTCGGTTAACTATGTACTGGAGGCATCTTTCCAGGAAATCGATGCCAATCCCGTTGTATTGCCTTACTACAATGCCAGCAATCCAGCGCAATCCTTTAGCGGCCCAGCCAACTCAGGGGCTCTTCAGAATACTACTCGGAATCAGCGTGTACAGCTTCAATTAAAGGCTGGGATACCTGGCAACACCGGAAGCCAGACGACTCCCGCGGTGGATACCGGATGGGTTGGCCTGTATCAAATTACTGTCGCCAATGGGCAGACGCAGATAACCTCCAACGAGATCCTCGTCATCCCAACTGCGCCTTTTCTCAACTTGAAGCTTCCATCGCTTCGGCCCGGCTTTGGCTCAGGTGTGAAAACATTCCTGAGCAATGATTCTTGGTCGGTGCCTGCGGGCGTGACGCAAGCCGAGGTGGAGGTTTGGGGAGCGGGGTCGGGCAGCTATGCGTCCGTTCCTGGAGTTCCGAGTGGCGGAGGTTCGGGAGGAGGCTACGCTAAGAAGTTGGTGACGGGGCTAACTCCCGGGCAGGTGATCGGAATTGTAGTAGGCACAGGGGGCGCAGGGGGCACAACAACCGGCGTAGCGGCAGAGCCAGGTGGAGCATCCAGTTTCGGCCCATATGTCAGCGCAAGCGGTGGTGGACTTAACCCCCTCGCTTCAACCTCTGCACCGCTTAATGGCGCTTCTTCTCCGGGTGTGGGTGTGCGAGGCGACGTCAACTTTAATGGTTCGGCGGGCCAAGCTGGTATCGCGACCCAAGGTGGATTGGGGGGTGCCGCTCCAATGGGCGGCATGCAGAACAGCGGGACGACAGGAAACCCCGGAAGTTTTCCAGGAGGTGGAGCGGCCGGCGCCGGAACCGGCGGCGCTGATGCCAGCTTGACATACAATGGCGCTGCCGGAGGCGGCGGTCTGGTCGTGGTTAGATGGTGAGGCATATTCGCCCCAGCGCACTTCGGAGGTCTGAATGTCGGGCGCCTTAAATCACGTGTGGAGGCCAAGTAATGCGCGATTGGTCACCATCGACTCATTCGTAGCTGTCCCAAGAGGATCCGCTGCCGCTGCCCCGGCACCATTGAACTGGCCCACAAAAGATCCAGGTGATGTCCTGGATTACATTCTTGATATCAGTCCAGCAATTGTTGGCAATGATGGCGACGGCATCCTGACTGTTGATGTAAACCTTTCTCCGTCCGATCCCGGTGACCTTGTGCTTCAAAGCACCTCAGCGGACGGCTCTCGTGTTGTTCTTTGGCTCTCGGACGGCCAACCCGGTTTGGTCTACACGATTACTTTCAGCATCACGACAGTTAACGGTCGCACGTTACATCGCAGCGTGCTTCTGCCGGTTCTTTTACTCTCGGTGCCGGTCTTGGCTGCCAACGCCATCGTGACGTCCAGCGGTGTCATGCTTACTGATCAAAACGGCAATCCGGTATTAACGAGTAGCTAGACACTAATCTTATTCGACCTACTACTAAAGAACTGGTCTCGTTGCGGCACACTTGAAGATGCCGTGGGCTATTATGCTATCCGGAGAATAAGCGATTATGCCGACAATTGACGAGCTTGCGCCCGCTACCTCGGCGTCCGATTTAGACGAGTTCATCGTTAGCCAAGCAGGAATTGCGCGAAGGGTCACACGCGCCCAAGTCCTTAACGGCGTCCAGGCTCAGTTGGTAGTACCGGCCGCTTCGCTTCTTGGTAATCCCACTCAAGGGATCGGACTAGTTAGTACGATAGCTGTCGGCCAAAACCTCAACTTCAATGGCTCGACATTATCTGCAACTGCTTCTCCGTTTATTATCGAAAATCTTCCAGCCGGGAATGTACCGGCAAATGGTGATTTGATTGCCGTGGCCCAAGCCGGCACCTCGAACGCTGTGACTTACGGCCAGTTCATGAACGGGATCGGGGGGATCCCCAATATCAATTTGTCGCACGCTCTCGTCACGCCGACTGGTGCGATGTCGACACAAACTCTTGGTCAATTAGCTGCGGGAATCCTGCCCCTCACCGGCGGTACGCTCGTCGGTTCGTTGACTCTGGCGGGACCGCCAGTTGGTCCCGCGCAGGCAGCAACTAAATCATACGTTGATCAGCAAGTTGGCGTTGCTTTGCCGCTTGCGGGCGGATCGTTGTCAGGGAGACTTACGCTTTCTTCGTCTCCTATCGCGCCTCTTGAGGCTGCGACGAAAGCCTATATCGATGCACTGTCCGATAGTCTTACGCCATTGAGCGGCGGATCGCTTTCAGGAAGCTTGACTTTGGCAGGCGATCCGGTCAATCCGCTCGATGCAAGCACCAAGCATTACTCAGACCTGAAGCTCGCGCGGACAGGCGATACCTTAACAGGGACGCTGACGCTTGCGGTAGATCCAGTCTCACCTTTACATGCCGCGACAAAGAACTATGTCGACAGCAAAGTCGCTGGAACCCTATCGTTGTCTGGCGGTACTCTTCTCGGAAGCCTTTCTTTGGCATTCGATCCCACAGGCAATGCGCAAGCTGCCACTAAACAGTATGTGGATCAGCGGATTTACCGGTCAGGTGATACCTTAACAGGAGCGCTCGTGCTCGCCGGCGACCCAACGACGGCCAGTCAAGCAGCAACAAAAAGCTACGTAGACTTGAAGATTCAGGGTTCGTCGGCCCTTTCTGGTGCGTCAATGACCGGATCGTTGCTTCTAGCGTTTGATCCCGCAGCAGCGCTGGAAGCGGCTCCAAAACAGTATGTCGACCTACATCTAAGACGCGTGGGCGACTCGCTAGCCGGTGCATTATACTTGGCATCTGATCCAGTGGTGCCCTTGCAGGCAGCCACCAAACAATACGTCGATAATCGGATGTCTACAACCATTACAAGCGCTGGGGCCACATTCACCGGTGCTGTGGTGTTAGCTGGGCCGCCGACAACCTCGAATCAAGCAGCAACGCGACAGTATGCCGACACGAAACTTTCGCGCAGCGGCGATACACTGATAGGTCCGCTCATACTTGCGTCGGACCCGGTAGTAGGTGCGCAGGCTGCGACGAAGAATTACATCGACACGTCTGTCTTCAATCTGCTTCCCATTGCCGGTGGTAGCTTAACGGGTCAGCTTGCGCTCGCTGCTGACCCCACAACCCAGACCCAAGCAGCTACGAAGCGCTACGTTGATGCCCAGGTGTTGCCATCGCTCCCCCGAAGCGGCGGTTCAATGACCGGTCCCTTAGTACTGGCGGGGCTTCCAACAAGCGCTTATCACGCCACTAGCAAGCAATACGTCGATAATCAAATCGGAACTGTATTGCCGAGCACGGGCGGCACGCTCACAGGCTCGCTGATTCTCGCTCGTACTCCAACAAGTCCATTTGAGGCAGCAACGAAGTCGTATGTGGATGCCAATCCCAATTCTGAGGGAATGATCAACGTTGCGCTAGCCCCATACGGAGCTAAGCTTGACGGCGTCACAGACGATACTGTGGCCTTCAAGGGTGCATACCAAGCATGTGTCGGCGGGGGAACGATCTACGTTCCAAGTGGCACAACCGTGCTGCAACAGCCTGGGACCTGGGGCATTGCGCTCACGAAAAGGGTTAAATGGATCGTCGCGGGCACGTTGCTTCACGATGGGACGCCATTAGCCGCCGCCATCCCCACTGGCGGCGGTCCTGCGCCATACGTTCTACCTGGCGTCGTTGCTGGGAATACCTTATCAGGACTCACAACTTCGCAGGGCTCGTCTCAAACGACCGATTTCGCGGTCAGTCAATCGTCTTATGTCGTCAACCACAACGGCGGGATGGCCGGTAGCGTGGTTGCAAATGTTCGCGCCGACACGATTATTTATAACAGTCCTGGCAACTACATATGGGGTGGCCTCGACCGTCTGATTTGGGCGGGAACACAAACTCCAAGCGCGACAACCGCGGCCCAGCATGTGGGCCGTTATATTCAGACGCTGCGCCAGGCCGCAACTATTGGATCTAACGGGCAACCGCTGCCACAGCCGCAGCTCTGGGGCGCTTGTATCGAGTATCGCGATACGACGGGCCAACCTTCAGGCGCCACGAATGCGTCACTAACAATCGAGATGGATTGGTTTGGGAACGGGGCTGATAACGCAGATAGTCGAACGATCCAAAGCCTAGTCATCGGCCAGCATGACCCATCAGGTCTACCAGTCGAGGTTGGAAGCATCATCGGGGTCTATCTAAGCGCAGGATCTGCCGGCAGTGCTAAATCTGTCTTCGCGATTGGCGTCCCATTCTCAAACGCAGTAATTGATACGACCTCAGCGCAAGCAATTAATAACGCCCCCGTCATCAGAATGTCGGCCGGTCAAGCGATTGCTTTTGAGGGCACTAACAGCAACACATTGAGTTTTGACTCGCCAACCAACACACTTCGGTGGAACCAGGGCACGCTATCCTACGCCGTTGGCAAGGGTATCAGCGTTGGCTGGGTCAACGTTCACGCGACCTCTTATGTACTTCCAAACTACACTTCAGGAAACCTGATTTTCCTCACTGGAACGGGCCCTTACTCGATAACTCTGCCGGCCGCGAGTACGGTGGCCGCTGGCACAGGCTTCACGTTCTCTGTTACCGGGCCTGGACCTGTCAACATTATTCCAAATGGCACCGATGGCATTGATTGCGGGCCAATAGTCCTTCACGCCAATGATAGATATCATATCGTATCGGATGGCAGCTCTTTTTGGCATGATCTATTTTGGGTAAACGCAGTGTCTCCTCGTTTCCAGGGTTCTGTTGTGCTGCCCACATATGCCGTGGCAACGCTTCCAACGAGTAGTCCGCCGGGTGCGAAGGTCTTTGTATCGAACGGGCGCAAACCCAACGAGCCTGCTGGCGCCGGAAGCGGTGTAGAGGTCTTCTTCGACGGCCAACATTGGATCTCTTCCTGCAGCGGCGCAGTTGTTGCTGCTTAATCCTACTGACGACGCTTATGCTTTTTAGATCGAGATCGTAGATGCCAACTATATCAGAACTCCCCTCCGCTACTTCAGTTTCAGCCGCGGATGAGATACCGATTAGCCAAGGTGGTGCTTCCCACGCTGCATCGATCGGCATATTGCTAGCATCGGTGCAGCCAGCCATCACCATCGAGTCGTCGTCGCTTCTTGGAAGAATAAGCTTAGGGCCAGGCGGCCCAGAGCAGGTTGATGTGGGAACCGGCGTCGCGGTCTCGAACGGCACACTGTTGGCAAACGGACTGGATCACGCTACTTATCCCGTTATTCCGGACTTCTCAGCAGACGCTGACTTGGTAATCTCGAACCAGGGCAGCGCCATGCTGATGCAGGCTTCTATGCTTCGGGGACTGTTCTCAGCGGGCCAGAACGTCTCCATCGACTCACAGGGGGTGATCTCTTCGAGTAGCTCCGTGACAAGCGGAGGCTTGGCGGCGTCAAGCAGTTCGATTGGCGAACTTCAGGTGATAACCGCAATTTCCGATGGGGATTTAGTCGCAGTAAGTCATGGTGGCGTGAATCACGCTATAGCGTACGAAGATTTTCTTGATGGTCTGACTATTGACGAGGCCAACCCATCCGGCCCCGTTAACAACGCGGATAGGCTCTGGGTTGGTCAAAGCAATTCAATCATGACGAGCCAGACCTTTGCTGCAATCTGGCTCTGGATCACGCAAAATCTGCCTAGCTATAGGTTCCCTTCTATTGAGATGACAACGAACGTCACTCTCGATGGGGACACTCATAATGGGCGTTGTATGATCTGTAGCCGGCCGATCACAATTACGCCATCGGCAGCGGCGATGGGGAGCGGTTTTCACTGTACAATCGTCAATGTTAGCTCGGGGAACGTGGTATTGGGGAGCGGCTTTATAAGTTCGACCGGAAACCTCGTACTGCTGCCCTGGCAAAGTGCCAGCGTCTCGTGCCTCACCTACTCCGGTGGGACGGTCGTGTTTGCTACGATGCCGTAAGCTGCCTCAACGATCGCCGCATCTGGTCAGGTGACAGGCTATCCGCTTCTGCCGTCGCATGAAGGACAATCTCACCAGAGCGTTTTCATGCCGGGTGGCTGTAGCCGCAGTGTTTAGATATCGCGGGTATTCGGACGGAAAGAACGACGACAGCTTATCGCCGATTCTCTGCCATAGGCATTCGCGCGTGCGCGGCGGTGCCTGCCTGCGGCACCCTCGGCGGGATGCCGGTCACGCTATTTGCGCACCGTTTTGCGCCGACACGCCTTGAGCCGCCGCGACAGCCACGATGGGCGAGTCGGCAGCCACGCGCCATCAGCATCCGACTCAGCGGCGTGCTCGCGCGTTCTGATGGAAGCCCATCCGTGGCTCATGTCCTGACAGTATTGGCGTGCTGAACACGGCTTCCACCGTCAGCCCCGAAGGGACACCCCCTTAGCAGCCACAACTAGTGGCGAAAGTGGCGCATGCCAGTAAACACCATCGCCACGCTGGCCTCGTTCGCCGCCGCAATCACCTCGGCATCGCGGATCGAGCCACCAGGTTGGATCACGGCTGTCGCTCCGGCCTTCACCGCAGCATGTAAGCCGTCAGCAAACGGAAAAAATGCGTCGGACGCCACTACGCTGCCTTCGGTGATGCGGTCAATCTGCCCACTTGCCTTCGCCGCTTCCTCACTCTTCCAAGCAGCGATGCGCGCGGCATCCACGCGGCTCATCTGCCCTGCCCCAATTCCCACGGTCGCACCGGCTTTCGCGTAGATGATGGCGTTGGACTTGACGTGTTTGCATACCCGAAAGGCAAACAGTAGGTCCGCCAATTCCAACTCTGTTGGGGCGCGTCGGGTCACTACAGCGACATGCGCGCCGCTGATCTGCCCACCATCACGCGTCTGAGCCAAAAACCCTCCCGCAACACTGCGCAGCATCACTCCAACCGCCGCCCGATCGGGTAGCCCCCCGGTCAATAACAGCCGCAGGTTCTTCTTCCGTCCCAGAATCTCGCGTGCCGCTGGATCGGCACCCGGTGCAACGATTACTTCTGAAAAGATGCTAGCGATCTTCGTCGCGGAGGCCTTGTCCAGTGTCCTGTTCACCGCAACGATCCCGCCATAAGCGGAAACTGGATCACAGCGCAACGCGGCATCCCACGCCTGCTCCAATCGGTCGCCGCAAGCCACGCCACATGGATTGGCATGCTTGACGATAACCACCGCTGGCTGATCGAACTCCGCCACGCATTCGAAGGCGGCATCGGCGTCATTGAGGTTGTTGTAGGACAACGCCTTGCCTTGCATCTGCACCGCCGTCGCCACGCCAGGGCGATCGCCACACGCATAGAAGGCAGCCGCCTGGTGTGGATTCTCACCGTAACGCAACTTCTGCCGGAGCCTGCCTGAGATGATGATATGCCGCGGAAACGCATCCTCACGCTCCGCTGCAAACCAGCGGGTGATGGCACCATCATATGCAGCGGTTCGGGCATAGGCCTCACCAGCAAGACGGTAACGGAGCCGCTGGGATATCCCGCCGTTCGCTACGAACTCCGTCATGACTTCATCATATTGATCTGGATCCGTTACAACAGTCACAGAGTCATGATTTTTCGCTGCTGCGCGGATTAGTGCCGGCCCACCAATGTCGATATTTTCAACACAGTCGACAGGCGCCGCTCCACCCGCTACCGCCGCCTCGAATGGATAGAGGTTGACCACCACCAGATCAATCGGTGCGATCCCGTGGAGGCGCATTTGCTCAATGTGCTCCAGCCGGTCACGCCGCCCCAAGATGCCGCCGTGAATCTGTGGCACTAGAGTCTTCACCCGGCCGTCCATAATCTCCGGGAAGCCGCTGTAGTCCGAGACCTCGGTCACCGCCACACCAGCCGCACGCAAGACCCGCGCAGAACCGCCGGTGGACAGAATCTCGACCCCATGCTCCGCCAGCCGCTGTCCCAACGGCACCAATCCAGCCTTGTCGTAGACGGAGATTAACGCCCGTCGGATGGCGACAATATCGGTCATGGCAGCATGATTCCCTACTACACCAACCGCGGCGGGATAAACCTAGAGTCCAAGGAGGTCCAGAGTGCGCGCCAGTACCTTGTCCTCGGCGTAGCGGCTAAGCGATCTCTCCCGCCCGGCCTTGCCCATCCGCACACGCAGATCCTTATCGTTGACCAGGCGGATTAAGGCTGCAGCCAAAGCGGCCGCATTGCCGGGCGGCACTGACAAGCCTGTCACTCCGTCCACGACCTGCTCCGCCGGACCCCGCACATTGCTGGCAACAACCGGCAGCCCCACCAGCATTGCCTCAATCACCGACATCGGCAGGCCCTCAAATCGGCTCGGCAGCACAAAAACATCCGCCGCTGCCAACAGTTGGGCGATGTCGGCTCGATAACCCAGCATCCGCAGCCTATTGCCCAGGCCGGCTGCTTCCAGCAGTGTCGCCATGTCGGCACCGCTGTCACTCTGCAGCCGCTGCCCGACCACCCAAAGTTCGGCCTCCGGCAGTAAGCGCATCGCCTCGGCAAGCTCCGGATATCCTTTGTGCCAGACCAGCCGGGAGACGGCGATTATCACCACGCGGTCTTCCCCCACACCTAGCCCCTGCCGAATCCGGGCGCGCGACGCTTCATCAGGACGAAATACCGCCGGATCCCGGCCGTTACCCACTGCCTGGACGCACCTGGCGATCCGCAACCGGCGTGCATCCAGCGCTTCGGCTTCCGAGACCGTCAGGAACACATCCGTCAATCGTGCCGCCAGCCATTCCATTGCGAATGACAGACTCCGCCGCCACAGTGAAGAGGACGTGTGGTTGAACAAAAACCCATGACAAGTGTAGGCAATCTTTGGCACCCCAGCGACGCGCGCTGCCAGACGGGCCAGGAAGCCGCTGATCGGCATGTGCGCGTGTACCAGGTCGGGCTTCTCTGCCCGTAACACGCTAACAAGGCACCAGAACGCCCGAAGATGTGTCACAATAGTGAGTCGGCGGACGAACGGGATCGCGATGACGCGAAAGCCTTCCGTCCGGATACCGTCCAGCAGTTCTCCCTCCGCACACGCACCGATAACATCGTGACCACGCTCACGCATCGCACGCATAAGCGGAAGCAGGAAATGCCTCAGGGAAAAATCGACGTTCGTGATCTCGATGACCTTCATCGCATCATGCTCATCGATCACGCACAGATGGCACAGTCCGCTCTATTATTAGTTCCATGCCAGGCCGTGGCTCGGCCGCTCAAAGCTTCCTCCGCAGCCCATTATCCAGCCCGTTCCACCTTACTGAGTGCCCACTTGATGTGTTGCGGACCATCAGCATAGCCCATCAAGACAATCTGTTCGCCGCGCCGCGGCTCGATCGCGCCCAGATAGATTGTCTCCTCGAGCCCCAACCGCGCGCCGTCCGCCCGTAGCCGCCAGAATGTGCCGGACTTCAGCCGCAACAGCACTGCCGCTCCATCTTGCTGCACGTTGGCCTGGACATCAGGATGCAGATGAAAGCGCAAGCTAAACGGCTGCGGTTCACCAGCCTCGATTAGATCCTCACCACGAATGTCCTCGCCACTTTCCGCCATGTATAGTCGCCTGCGATGTACGGCGTTAAAGGTCTTTTTCCAGCCGTCATGAGAAACATCCAGCCAATGCGCCCCGGCAGCCTCCTGCCGGTTCACCTCCACCGTGACCGGCCGGCGGCCCAATCCCTGCCGCTTCAGCTCACTGCTGTTCACATCACCTATTACAAGCGTCGAGTGCGCCGCGGTGGCTCGCGCCGCGTCGTGCCACTCTGGCGGTCCGGCAACGAACGCACCGCAGTTCACAATGACCCGATCGCGGCCGACTGAAAGTTCCATCGATAGCGTGCCTGCGTGCGCCAGCCGGTCCAAGCCCGGCGGCGCCGGTACGCCGCAATCCACAATCAGCACACTACGGCCAGCCTGCATCCGGGTGAAGCCGCCGTCGGTCAGTGCCGACGGGCCGCGCCCCCCGCGCCCCGCCTGAGTCAACACTAGGTCGATCAGAGCGGCGGTCTCCTCCTTACTGCCATTAAACAGCGCCAAACCGCCGTCGCCATGACGCATCATCCGCAGCGCCGGCGACATCCGCTCGATCGCGTGCCCCAGCACCGGCGGCGGCTGCGTTTGCGAGGTCTGGAACAGCGCGCGGATCTCAGTCAGATCCTGTAACGCTGACATCTGCGCGGCCGGGCTGCGCTCGGCATGGCAACCATCCGGCAGAATCTGGCGATTAATCTCCTGCGGCAGAAAGCGCAGCGCCCGCGTCAGTAAGCCTGAGTGCTCGCGCAGCGCCACTGCCGCCGCAACAAGTCCCTTCATTGCAGTCAACGCGCGCGCATCGAGCTCCTCGGCTGGCAGCGCGGCTGACAGTCCGCGGGCGTCTGAGACCAGGCGACTCATCAGCCGCTGGCGAAATAGATCGTCGGCCGTGGCGGCAAAGAAGTCATAGTGCCCCAGCCAGGCAGTAATGCGGGCGCCGACGACATCGGAGCGATGAACCATTGGATCAGCCGGCGGCGCAGCTATCCACTCCGAAACCAATGCCCTAGCTCGCAACCGAGCGGCATCAGTGCCCAAGGCGCGCAAATCGCGCAGCCAACTAAAACCATGCGCGCTGGCCCGCAGCACACTTGACCCGGCAACCTGGCCCCAACCGCCCTGCTGCAGAGGCTGTATTGCCCCTCCTATCTCGAGCTCCCCTTTGATTAGTAACGCTCCTCGAGTGGGGTCACCAGGCCACGGATCACGCACCGAAAGCGCCGGCGCATCAGGCACCCGCCCCATCCGTAGCGCGGGCAGTCGTGCCATCGCCCGTTTCGCACCGCGCAACCAACTGCGGGAGGTCGCCACGCTCAGGCGTCTCCTCGCAGATCGCTGATGGCCTTTGCGTAGTCCGCTGCGCGGAACACCGAGGTCCCGGCAATCAGCGTATCAGCCCCCGCCGCCAGAACGTCGCGCGCTGTGGCCGCAGTGATGCCACCATCGACCGCCAGCGCAATTGGATGGTCCGCCGCATCGATCATGCCGCGCAGCCGGCTGATCTTCGGCAGTTGCGAAGTGAGAAAACTTTGGCCGCCAAAACCCGGGTTCACCGACATCACCAGCACGATGTCTATCAGATCGAGAGCCCAGTCGATCGCCTCGGGTGCCGAGGCCGGGTTTAGGACTACCCCGGCCTTCTTCCCGGCCGCTCGAATACGTTGCAAGGAGCGGTGCAGATGCGGCCCGGCCTCCGGATGCAAGCTGATGTGGTCGGCTCCCGCATCGATGAAGGCATCAAGATACGGATCAACCGGCGCGATCATCAGGTGTACGTCAAACGGCAGGCTGGTGTGCTTGCGCAACGCCGCCAATACATTCGGTCCGAAGCTGATGTTCGGCACAAAGTGGCCATCCATTATGTCAAGATGCAGCCAGTCCGCTCCAGCGGCCTCGATCGCGCTTACCTCTTCCCTTAGCCGGCTGAAGTCGGCGGCGAGCAAACTCGGCGCAATGATCACATGCCGGGACAATGAAGCGCTCATGGCTTGTTTCTAGAGCATGATCCCGCTGAGCGAAACGTTCAAAGCGTGTGGACCATGCGATTAACCGAAGATGCCGCGTTTTCAGCCCATGCACGCCAACCTGAGGGTGGTCTCGCATGCAACCCGCTGCCCACATCGATCTCCCTGCAGAACATCTCAGGCCTTGATCAGCCTGGCGGCGAAAAAACCATCCATCCCGCCGCGGTCCGGCCACATCCCCGGGTGCGTGCGTAGGAAACCTTCCACTGTTCTCGCTTCCGGTAGCGCGGCAAGCTCATTGAGGCGGAACGGGTCGTGCCGCAAACCCAATTTCCCGCAGTTCGCCACCCGAGCTACAGCCTCCTCCGGCTGTAGCGAACAGACCGAGTAGATCAGCCTTCCTCCCACGCGCAGCAGCCTGGCCGCCGCCTGCAGCAGGGCGTCCTGCGCGTGCACCATCGCCGAAACGTCGCGCGGCCGTTTGATCCGAGCGACGTCAGGATGCCGGCGAATCGTTCCGGTAGCACTACATGGTGCATCCAGCAGAACCGCGTCAAATCCCGATGGCCCCTGCCACAGCGTTGCGTCCGCGGTGACAACATCAGCGTGTAGTTGCCAATGCCTCAGGTTCGCCATCAGCAGTTCCGCTCGCATTGCATCTCGCTCGACTGCCGTGACCATAGCTCCTGTCGCCGCCAGTTGTCCTGTCTTACCCCCCGGGGCTGCGCACAGGTCAACAACCCGCTCATCTGGTTGGGCAGCGAGCAGCATCGCGGGTAAAGCCGCCGCGGCATCCTGCACCCACAGTTCACCCACCTCAAACCCAGCGATATCGGCCACCCGCGTCCCCGGCGGAAAGCGCACCGACCCGGTCGGCAGTCGCTCGCCCCCCTCCGGTATGACGCCACCCGGCTTGAGGGTCACATCCAGCGGCGCCTCGTTCTGGTGGGCAAGCGCGATGCTGCGGGCCGCTGCTCCCCATGACGCCCATAACCACGCTGGCGTATCCAGCCGTGCGGGGTTCAGCTCCTCCAGAAGGATGGCACCCGCGGAGGCAACCTTTCGCAGAACCGCATTGATCAACCCGGCAAATGGCGTCAAGCCCCGGCGCTTGGCCAGCGCGACAGCAGTTGTGACGGCGGCATGGTCCGGAGTCTCCAGCAGCAGCAAACCGGCCGCGCCGATCCGCAGGATGTTGCGCACCGGCTCCGGCGGCTCCTTGCGCAGAAACGGCTCGACGGCCGCATCCAGCGTCCCCATCCGCCGCAAAACCGTCGCAGCGATGCGGTGCGCCGCGGCACGATCCCGGCTATCCAGCGTCGGCAGCGCATCTAGGGCTTCCTCTAGCGGCCGGTGCCGCTCCAGCACCGCCGTCAGCAGATCAAACGCTGCCTCCCGAGTCGGATCCGCCATCAGACCCGCAAAACCGCCCGTCCCACGCCATGATAGGAAAAGCCGGCCTGCTGCATCGCCACCGGATCATACACATTGCGCAGATCCACCAGGATCCGCCCACGCATGATCTCCGCGAGGCGGCTCGGCGCCAGCGCACGAAATTCGTTCCACTCCGTGATGAGCACCAGCACGTCTGCCCCTGCCACAGCATCCAGCGCATCGGTGCAATATCGTACCGAGTCTGGCAGCAGCGGTTGGGCGGCCTTCATTCCTTCCGGATCGAACGCCCTGATGCTCGCCCCGTCGCCTGCCAAGCGCGAGACAATGGACAGCGCAGGTGAATCCCGCATATCGTCGGTCTCCGGCTTGAACGTCAAACCCAACACCGCCACCGTCTTGCCGCGCACCGACCCGCCGCAGGCGGCAATGATTCGCATTGCCATGCTCGACTTGCGGGCGTCGTTGACCGCGACGGTCGCCTCCACCAGCCGCGACGGCGCACCATAATCCTGCGCTGTTCGGACCAATGCCAACGTGTCCTTGGGAAAGCAGGACCCGCCATATCCTGGACCGGGGTGCAGGAACTTCCGCCCGATGCGTCCATCCAGGCCGATGCCGCGTGCCACGTCATGCACGTCGGCGCCAACCTTCTCGCACAGGTCTGCCATCTCGTTGATAAACGTTACCTTCATCGCCAGAAATGCGTTCGCGGCATATTTCGTCAGTTCCGCCGTCTCGATCGCGGTAAACACGATTGGTGCCTCGATTAAGTATAGCGGCCGATACAGGCGGCGCATGACCTCACGCGCCCGATCCGATTCAGCACCGATTACCACGCGATCTGGACGCATGAAGTCGCCGATCGCGTTGCCCTCGCGCAGGAACTCGGGATTAGATGCAACGTCGAAGTCGAGATCTGGCCTGACCGAGTGAACTATTTCTTGGATACGTCGTCCGGTGCCGACGGGAACGGTGGATTTGGTCACAATAACAGCGGGCCCCGTTAACGCCCGCGCGACCTGCTCTGCCGCGGCATAGACATAGCTGAGGTCAGCATGGCCGTCGCCTCGCCGCGTCGGCGTGCCTACGGCAATGAAGACGGCTTCGGCACCGGCGACACCCGCGGCCAGGTCGGAGGTGAATGAGAGCCGCCCAGCCCGCACGTTTTCCTGCACAAGCTGCTCCAGACCCGGCTCATAGATAGGCATGCGCCCCGCGTAAAGTGCCTCCAGCTTCTGCGCATCTGCCTCCACGATGGTCACATCTGTGCCGAATTCGGCAAAACAGGCGCCGGAAACCAGTCCAACGTAGCCACCGCCAATCATCGTAATCCGCACGTGCCAGGTCCTTTGCGCCGAAACAGAACTGATTCAGCACATAGCACGTCCATCTTCCAGTAATTTGCACGTCCATCGGCATCCGTGCCGATTTGCTCGGCCCAGCGCTGGCCAATGCTCCCTACCCTGTTTAAATCTATGCCGCTAACGCATGCCGCGCTGGTCGATGATCATTCTGCTAGCTGTCCCTATGCAGCATCGTTTCTGAGGCGTCTTCTGCCCCCGACAATACACGATGTCTGATACACGTAGAGGCGCCGTCGGGCGATTGTGCGGTCCGATCACAGCACCTGCCGCCTTAGCCCATCGGTGGGCCTGTGGAGGCGCCGTGTTGTTGAACTCACCGTGTGGCCGTAGAATTCATTGTCGTTAACACGAACAAATCCCCTATCGTCTACACGCTTCGCGGTGCTTAGGTGTCAAGGTTATCCCTCTGTCTGGGCAGGGTATCTGACACACATTGGGAACGGCACGAGACTGATGTGGTCTTTGCAGTCAGTCTCCATAATCTCTGTAATAACCTGTTATACGTCGGTCGTCATTGTAACAATCAGTGACGCAGGCCTATCAATGACACCAAATATAAAATGCATGCTTGCTGCGTCTCAATAAATCTCCCCTTGACAGAAATATCGGGGCGGAGTTTTTCCAGCGCATCGTCTCCTTCAACTCAACCCGCAGATCCTGGATTGGCATGACGGACTCTATTCTGCGCGTCGGCGTTGCCGGTGCTGGTCATTTTGGCCGATATCATGCCCTGAAGGTCGCCGCCTCGCCCCGGACCCGACTGATGGGTATCTTTGATCCGGACCTAGAGCGGGCCAAAACCGTCGGCTGGGAAGCAGGAGCCAAGGAAATCGGCTTCCAAGCCATGCTGGACATGGTCGACGCCGTCATCATCGCCGCACCGGCAGAAAGCCACTACCAGCTTGCCATGCAGGCTCTGCGGTCAGGCAAGCACGTCTTGGTCGAAAAACCGATCGCGGCGACGCTGCAGCAAGCCGACGAAATGGCACACCTGGCAACGGCTCAAAACCTCGTCCTTCAGGTCGGCCACCTGGAGCGTTTCTCCAGCGCCTATCAGGCCATGGCCGGACGCATTGTTGCGCCGTTGTACATCGAAGCCACGCGAATCGCACCGTTCAAGCCTCGTGGCACTGATGTCTCGGTCATCCTGGACCTGATGATCCATGACCTTGACCTTGTGCTGGCGCTGGTGGACAGCGAGATTGAAAGCGTCGACGCGGTGGGTGCTCCGGTCGCCAGCGCTTTCGAGGATATCGCCAACGCGCGGCTGCGCTTCAAGAACGGCGCGGTTGCTACCATCACCGCCAGCCGGATCTCGCCACGAACGGAACGAAGGATGCGGATCTTTGCCCAGAACTCTTACATAGCCGCCGACTTCGCTGCACGCACGTTGACCGTCATCGCCCGCGATAGCACAACTGACAGCAGCGCCCAAACCGGGGCTCAGCCGGTGCCGGGTGTATCCGGCTTCGTGACAGAGGATGTCTCATGGGACGATCACGATGCTCTCGCCGCCGAACATGCGGCCTTTGTCGCTGCAATACTCGACGGCGCAGCCGTACTGGTTGACGCCGCGGTCGGCCGCCGCGCACTGCACGCGGCGCTTGCTGTAGCAAGCAGCATGTATCAATCCAGAGACCGTATGACAGCCTCGGGCCTTATACAACCAGCCTGACCGCAGTAGCCGGACCCGACAGGGACCGGTCAGCCCAGACAGCGCCTATACAGCGCAATGAGACGTTCCCAGTGACGTTCCGCAGCTTGCTTGTCGTAACACCAGCGCTGCGGAAAGGCGAAGCCGTGATGAACCGCCGGGTAGATCTCCAGCTCTCCGGCGGAACCCGCGGTCGTAAACAGCTTTTGCAGTTCCGCCACCATTGACAACGGCGCCAGTTCGTCATGCTCGGCACAGCCGATGTACAGCTCTCCCGTCGCCTTTCCCAAGGTCAGGTGCGGGCTTTCCTCGTTCTCGCTGACCAGCCAGGTCCCGTAGAATGAGGCTGCAGCGGCGACTCGTCCGGGGTAGCGCGCGGCAGCGGCCAGCGCAAACGGCCCGCTCATGCAATAGCCGTGCGTGCCAACAGGTCCTGGTTGGGCCGCCGGCTGTGTTTCGGCAAACGCCAGCAGATCGGCGAAATCCTCCATGACCGGCGGAATGGTCATCTTCGTGCGCACGGCCCGCATTCGGGCCTGCTCCGCACTGCCTTTGGTAAGAACGTCCGGACCGTATTTGGTCTCTCGGCCGGCTCGGTAGTACAGGTTTGGCAGCAGCACGTAATAGCCAACCGAGCATAGCCGGCGCGCCATATCGTAGAGCTCCTCGCGGATGCCCGGGGCGTCCATCAGCATGACAACCACGGGATGCGGGGCGCTACGGTCCGGGTGCACAATGAATGTTTCCATGGCTCCGGCTCGGGTTTCGATGTCGCGCACGTCTTCGATCATGATCTTTCCCTCAAACGCCTGACCGCGGATGCTTCCACGCCGCGATCAGCCCCGCAACCTAAAGCAACTGCGTCGCCGCCATTCGTCAGGCCTGAGCCACGCCGATCAGCCGCAGCCGCAAATGGCGTGAGGTCATGTCGATCAGCGCGACACTGACCAGGATCAGCACGATCACGTAGGCGACCTGGTCCCAGGCGTTGATCTGGATCCGCTCCGACAGCCGCAGCCCGATCCCACCCGCCCCAACCAGCCCCAGAATCGTCGCCTCGCGGCTGTTTGACTCGATCGAATAAAGCGCCTGGCTGATCATCACCGGAAGCACCTGCGGCAACACCGCGAAGCGCAGACGCGCGATGAAGCCAGCCCCGACCGAGGTGATGCCGTCGATCTGCCGGCGGTCGATGGTCTCCACTGCCTCGGCAAAAAGTTTGGCCAGCACGCCAGTCTCTGCAACCGCGATCGCCAGAATGCCGGCGATCGGGCCCAGCCCCATGGCGCGGACGAAGACCAGCGCCCAGATCAATTGGTCAAGTCCACGCAGACCATCGAACAGCCGCCGCGTCACAAATCGGAACACCCTCTGCGGGATGACGTTGCGCGCGCCCAGGAATCCCAGCGGCACCGCGGCCAGCACTGCCAGCATGGTCCCCAGATAGGCCATCGCGATCGTCTCCAGCATCGACCGCCATAATTCGGCGTGATCCCACTCCGCAAAGCCGGACCAGTCCAGCATCAGCCGTACAATTACCCAGACCTTCGGCAGGTTGGTGATGACCCGGTCGAAGTCGAACAGCCACATCAGATAGAACAGGTAGCCGAACACGCCCGCCAGCACTGCCCAGCGCAGCCAGCCCTTACTGCGGAACACCTCGGGGTAGCGCGCGCGATCGGCTGCGACGTCAAGGCCGGCCTTGCTCACGGCCGGGCTGCTCATGCCGCTTCGCCGATAAAGCGGTGGCGGATTTGTTCCGAGGCAAGGTCGATGGCGACGACGATCAGGAGGATCAGGATGACAATCGCGCTGACCTCCTCATAGATGTTGAAGCTTATCACCCGCTTCAGTTCCTGCCCAATGCCGCCCGCGCCAACGAAGCCGATAATCGTCGAGGACCGCACATTGATCTCGAACCGCAGCAGCGCATAGCTCAGGAAGCCCGGCAGCACCTGCGGCACCACACCGTAGCGGATCTGCCCCAGCCAAGATCCGCCTGCCGAGCGGATGCCCTCGATGGGCCGCAGATCAGCGCTTTCGTTCAGTTCACAGAACAGCTTTCCCAGCGCTCCCGTGGTGTGCAGAGTGATTGCAAGGATGCCCGCCAGAGGTCCGATGCCGAAAGGCCACACCAGAATGAACGCCAGCACCACCTGGGGGATGGTGCGCATGACCTCCAACAACCGACGGGTAACAAACACAACCAGCCGGCTACCGACGAAGATCCGTGTTGCGGGAAACGATAATACGAACGCCGCACCGAAGCCCAGCGCGGTCGCCAGTACGGCCATTTCGATCGTTTGCCACAGCAGCAGCCAATAGGTGTGAATGCGGTAGAACCAGTAGGCGATGGATTGCGGCTCGCGCACCCCACCTAACAGGTGCGGCAACGCCAGCACCGCCACGGGGCCTGCGTCTGGTTTCGGCTGGATCGAGAACAGCTTGCCAAAATACTCGCCAATGCGCGGGATCCCGCCGGCAACCTGATCGGGTGAAAAATTGGTCCAAGCCGCCGCCACCAGGAACAGCAGGATGACAGTGGCGAAGGTCAGCATGGTTTCGCTCTGGCGGGCCCAGCGCAGCCGGCCGAAGCGCTGCTTAAACAGGCGATAGGCGGGATCGTCCGTTGGATCTATCACAGGCGTCACCCTCGGCCTGCCTGCAAGGTCCGCGTCAAGGCTGCACGATCCGTCTTGCCTTCCGGTTCATATGGCCCTGTTCGTCCGCTTGAGCCTATCCGGGCATTGCCGACAACGCGGCCGCTGGCAAGGTCGTGGAGGTCACCCGCTCGTCCAGCGCCTGCGGCCCTGACTGGCCATAGATGTCGCGCAACACCGTGTCAGTCAGCGCCTCCGGCGCGCCGTCAAAGACAATCCGCCCCGCCGACATGCCGATGATCCGCCGGCAATAGGCTCGGGCGGTATCCAGCGTATGCAGGTTGGTCAGCACGGTAATGCCGTCGCGTCGGTTGATATCGGCCAGCGCATCCATCACCAGCTTGGCGTTCATCGGATCGAGCGAGGCGATCGGCTCGTCCGCCAGCAGTATCTTCGGCTGCTGCATCAGCGCGCGCGCGATGGCCACCCGCTGTTGCTGGCCGCCCGACAGGGCATCCGCCCGGTTCATTGCCACATCCGCCATCCCCAGCCGCTCCAGCGCCCGCACCGCCAGCGCCCGCTCAGCCGGCGTGAACCACTTCATCAACACGCGTGCTGAAGGCATGTCATGCAACCGTCCGCACATGACATTGGTCAGCACGTCCAGACGATTGACCAGGTTGAACTGCTGGAAGATCATCGCCGTCCGCGCTCGCCAAGCACGCAGTTCACTGCCGCGCAATGCGGTGACGTCAATGGTGTCCGACAGGATCTTGCCCTCTGTCGGCTCAATCAGCCGGTTCATCAACCGCAGCAACGTCGATTTGCCGGCCCCGGAGCGACCGATGATGCCCACCATCTCGCCGTCGCCAATGGTCATATTGGCGCCATCGACCGCGCGCTTGTCGCCAAAGCGGCGGCTCAGGTCAACGAGCTGAAGCAAAGGGACCCCGTTCAGATTGCCGTACGGCAGACCATCGCCGATAATGAGACGCTCGGCAACGTGCGACGTGCAGCAGTTCAAGAGGGCGGTACAGCGCTCCTGTCAGCGATCATGAGCGGCACCGAAGCGCCAAATCAGTCATCTCAAGCACAAATTGCACGTCGAAAACAAATTGTCATCGATGCTATATCATATCTGTTACGTTTACGCATGATAATATAGCATATTACCTTATTTTGCGATCAAAAATTTCTTTATATTTTGACTTAGCATCATAATCAGACCGGTCGCGTATCCCGACGCACCCAGAGTCAGCGCAAAGCAAGCAGTTGCGATGTAATGGTCCGTCGTTATTACATTCCGTTATAGAAATTGTCACAACTCAAGGTTGTATAACATTACATAGACGTGAAGATCTTCGCCACCACATCACATTCAAGGGAACACAGGCGATGAGCGGCACGCAGTCCGGACCGGCAGTGACATCCGGAAGCTGGATCACCCAGACCATCAACGGCATGACATATCAGGTGCTGCTGCCGGCCAATTATAATCCCAGCATCAAATATCCGACCGTCCTGTACCTGCACCAGCTCGACATGGGCGACGATCCTTCTGGTCTGCTGGCAGAGGTGAACCCCTGGTTCAACTCGACAACTTTCCGCACCGATTACCCGGCAATCATTGTTATGCCGTTGCTCGACCAGACGGCGGATCCATCTGGCCAGACCATCAACTGGGGGGGCGTCAGCACCGCCGACAGCGCCGGCGAGGACAATGCCATCGCCGCCCTTCAGCAGGTCCAGCAGCAGTACTCAACCGACAACGCGCGGATCTATGTCACCGGCAACAGCATGGGCGGCATCGGCACCGAAGACATGCTGATCAAGTACAACGCCTACACAGGGACCGAGGGCAAGATCTTCGCCGCCGCGCTCTCGCTGGCTGGCGCGGATTACGGCCAAGGCTACCCAACACCCAACGCCTCCGTCGTCAGCGGCCTGAAGAACGTGCCGTTCTGGGCAATCCATGGCGGCCAGGACACCACTGTTCCACTGACCTGGGACCAGAACCTTTACGCCGCCGAGCAAGCCATCGGTGGCGACATGATGTATACCCAGGACAACAGCCTGGGCCATGACGTTTGGGACACATACTATACCCAGGACGGTCCCGGCTCGCCGCTGGGCTGGCTGTTCAGCCAGTCGACGAACGGCAACACAACGCTGCCGCTGCCCACCCCGTCGGCCAACTTCACCACCGTCGCGGCCGGCAGCACCGCGGCCATCACCGACACCAGCGGCAACCTGTGGACCATCACCAGCGCCGGCCTGGTCGCGGTGAACGGCACCGCCGACACCACCACCGCCAACGTCATCGAACTGGCCTATGTCAACGGCACCGTCTGGCAGGAAAACACCAGCAAGCTGTGGTGGGGCAAGACCAGCCCAACCGCCACATGGACCGCAGGCGCCGATCCTCTGCCGCCGCCCAAGCCAACCCCCTCAGCCAACGACACCACCGTCCTGGCCGGCAGCACCACCGCCATCACCGACGCCAGCGGCAACCTGTGGACCATCACCAGCGCCGGCCTGGTCGCGGTGAACGGCGCCGCCGACACCACCACCGCCAACGTCATCGAACTGGCCTACGTCAACGGCACCGTCTGGCAGGAAAACACCAGCAAGCTGTGGTGGAGCAAGACCAGCCCAACCGCCACATGGACCGCAGGCGCCGACCCGCTGCCCGCTACCCCTACCCCGCCGTCAACGCCGGCCAACGTCATCGGCAGCGGATCGGACATGATCGTGCTGACCTTGTCTGAGGACGCCGACGGCCCGGCCGGTGTTGCCGGTCGTGATGCGGAATTCACCGTTAACGTCGATGGCCAGCAAATCGGTGGGCTGCAGACGGTCACGGCGTCCCATGCCGCCGGCCAGACCGAGACCTTTACCTTCGAGGGCAACTTCGCCCCCGGCACCCACGCCATCACGGTCACTTTTGCCAACAACTCCATGACGGCGGGTGACAAGGCCGCCTTCAACGACGGCGGCGACCGCAACCTTTACGTCAACGCGGTGTCCTACGACCACTCCACCGTCTCCTCCAGCGTCACCCCTGTCTACGGCTCGCCGTTCTATCCGCCACTGTCCACCAGTGGCCTGCAGCCCGGTAATGCGGTCTATAGCGTCACCGACACCACCGCGATTCCCACCAACGCACCGTCCACAGCGACCACCACCCCCGCTCCGGCCAGCTTCGGCACCGGTGCTGACACCCTAACTTTGGCGATGTCGGAAGATCCCTACGCCGGGGATGCGATGTTCACCGTCGCGGTCGACGGCACGGCGATCCAGGCGACCTTCGCCACGTCGGCCATCCAGTGGGAGGGTCAAACCCAGCAGTTCAACCTGCACGGCAATTGGGGCAACGGCGCGCACACCGTGACGGTGACCTACCTCAACGACCTGATCGGCCCGGTCGACACAGCGGGTGGCTATGATCCCGACGACCGAAACCTGGTTATCAACGGCGTCAAGTATGACGGCACCTCGGCCACCGGTGCGCCCTATGAGCTGTTCAACGACGGGTCGGCGAGCTTCAGCGTGCCGGTCTCCAAGCCTGCCACACCGACGCCGACGCCGGCGCCCACGTCCCTACCGCCGGCATCAGCCAACGACACCATGGTGCTGGCCGGTTCGTCCGGCACGATCACCGATGCATCCGGCAACACCTGGGGAATTACCAGCAGCGGCCAGGTCGTTGTCGACGGCGTTGTCGACGCGACCACCGCCGCCGTCACGGAACTCGCGTACGTCAACCATAACGTCTGGCAGGAGAACGCCAGCAACCTGTGGTGGGGCAAGGCCAGCGCCTCGGCGGCCTGGGGTACCGGCAGCAGCACCAGTCCGCTGCCCGCGCCGATCACCCTCGCCGCCGGAAGCACCAGCACCACGGTCAGCCAGAGCGAGGTCTCTGTCGCCTCCACGTCCGGCGGCCATATGCTGTTCATCAGCGGTTCCGGCGATGTGGTCAACCTGTCCGGCGGGGCGAACACGATCACCGACACCGGCAGCGGCAACACCTACATCCTGCCTGCCTCCGGCACCGGGGCCGACACGTTCACCAGCAACATCTTCAACACCGGCGCCAAGCTGGACATCGCCGCGGCACTCGGCGCGACCGACTGGGCCGGCTCGGCCTATACCTATGAGCTGCCGAACTACCTGGCGGTCAGCACCTCCGGACAGAACGTCACCCTCTCGATGGCCGACAAATCCGGTGGCACCGGCGTGGCAATCGCTACGATCGACGGCGCCGGCCCCACCACGCTCACCAGCCTGCTGCCACGTCTGGTGATCTAACCGCATGATCACGCTGAAGCGGGTGAATCATCCGCACAGCGAATGCCAAATGGCGCCGTCGGGGAAACCGCCCCGGCGGCGTCACCATTGATAGGGCCTGACGGACCGGCGCCTACTACCCCTAGCGGTCGATGCGAAGGGTTATCCACATTATTTTGTGCATGCCCCTTGATTTCCGTTGACCGTATGCAAGCCAGCGGATAGGTCGAAACCGTGACATCATCAGAGACAAAACCGCTGATTCGCCTGCGTGGCCGGTCGATCATGGCTTTGGTCCTGGCACCGGAAGTGCCTCTGGATGGCTGGCTGAAGGCGCTTGATGCGCAGATGGAACGCTCACCCAACTTCTTTGATGCCCGACCCGTCGTCGTCGACCTTGGCGCAGTCCCTCGGGAGCAGCTTGGCGTTGCCGACTTTCTGCAACTGCTTGAGCAGCGCGGCATCCGCATTATCGGCACCGAAGGCGCGCATCCCTCCTGGACAGGCATCGAAGCATGGGGGCGCCCCTTACCAGTCTCTGGCAAGCCGGGGCGAGAGATCGCGCCGCCGGAGGCAGAGCCTGCCAGAGACGCACCGCGGACCGAACGGGTACCCTCGCCGGCAGTTGTCGGCGGCGGGGAGGCGAACACGCTGCTGATCGACCAGCCGATCCGCTCTGGTCAGTCCGTCGTGTTTGAGCGCGGCGATATCACCGTCCTTGGTTCCGTCGCCTCCGGCGCCGAAGTCATGGCCGGCGGCTCGGTGCACATCTACGGCACGCTGCGTGGCCGCGCGATTGCAGGTCTGGCGGGGCATCCGGGTGCGCGGATCTTCTGCAGCAAACTACAGGCTGAACTGCTGGCGATTGACGGCGTCTACCAGACTGCCGACGACATGCCCGCCAAGATCCTGGGCAAGCCGGTACAGGCCTGGCTGGACGGCGAACAAATGAGAATCTCTGTTCTGGATTGAGGGAAACGCAGATGGGCAAGGTGCTGGTGGTAACGTCCGGTAAGGGCGGAGTCGGCAAGACAACCTCCACCGCAGCACTCGGCGCTGCGCTCGCGCGCGGCGGCGAGAATGTCGTGGTGATCGACTTCGACGTCGGCTTGCGCAATCTCGACCTGGTGATGGGCGCGGAGCGGCGCGTCGTCTTTGACCTCATCAACGTTGTGCAGGGTGACGCCAAGCTGGCCCAGGCATTGATCCGCGACAAGCGGATCGAAACCCTGTCGTTGCTGCCAGCCTCGCAGACCCGTGACAAGGACGCCCTGACCATCGAGGGCGTCGACAAGGTTGTCGCGGAACTGAAGGAAAAGTTCGACTGGGTGATCTGCGACAGCCCCGCCGGCATTGAGCGCGGTGCCCTACTGGCGATGCGCAACGCTGACATCGCCGTCGTCGTCACCAACCCCGAAGTTTCCTCGGTCCGTGACTCCGACCGGATCATCGGCATGCTCGATTCGAAGACGCTGAAGGCCGAGAAGGGCGAGCGGGTCGACAAGCATCTGCTCGTCACCCGCTACGACGTCGGCCGCGCCACGCGTAATGAAATGCTGAAGGTGGAAGACGTGCTGGAGATCCTGTCGATCCCGCTGCTCGCGATCATCCCGGAGAGCGAGGAAGTCCTCAAGGCTTCCAACATCGGCTCCCCGGTGACGCTGAACAATCCTGCCAGCGCACCGTCACGCGCCTATTTCAACGCCGCCCGGCGCCTGAAGGGCGAATCGGTCGACGTGGTCATCCCGATGGAGCGCCCCGGCCTGATTGGCCGGCTGTTCGGACGGAGAGTTGCATGAACGTGTTTGAGTTGTTCCGCAAGAAGACCACCGCCCCGGTCGCCCGCGACCGGCTGCAGGTGCTGCTGGCGCATGAGCGCAGCGTCATCGGCAAGTCCGACCTGCTGGCAACCTTGCAGGAGGAGATTCTGGCGGTGATCGCCAAACACATCTCGGTCGACCGCGATGCTGTGCAGATCAAGATGGACCGGGGTTCGTCGGTCTCAATGCTGGAGATCGACGTCGAGGTGCCCTTGAACGTCAAGATGGTCAAACCGACGAACGAACCTGGGGTCGCAGCTTCCGCCTGACTTCGGGCTGTCTGTTCCTGCCGCCACCGCGTTGGCCCGGCATCAGAAGCCGTGACCGGGTAGTGAGCCCGATCACGGCTTGCCACTGACGAACCGGTTCTACTGCCCTGGCGACGCCTTACCCTTGGTCAGCCTGATCGCCGATGCTGACACCCACGAAGACCGGCTGTCCGTTGCGGATTACCCGCAGCGCAATCGCATGGTCGGTGCTGGTCAGTGCTGTGCGCATTGCCTGCGCCGCATCGGCCGGTGAGCTCACGGCGTGCGAGCCGACGCCAACGATGACGTCGCCCGGCTGCAACCCAGCCGAGTCGGCCGGCGAGCCTGGCTGCACGCTCTGAATGACCGCACCTTTGGTGCCGTCCGGCACATCAAGCTGATCACGGACATCCGGCGACAGCGGACCCAGCGCCAGCCCGATCTTCGCCTTACGGTCAGCGTTGCCCTGGTTGTCGTTGCTGGCGGTTTGCTCGTTTGGCAACGTCGCGACCTTCACCGTCACGTCCTTGGTCTGGCCGTCGTGCAGCACGCTCAGATGCGCCTGCTCGCCCGGCTGAATTGTCGCCACATTGATTGCAAGCTCCTTGGGGTTGCCGATCTTCTTGCCGTTGACGGCCTGGATCACGTCACCCGGCTCTAGCCCTGCGCCCGCCGCTGGACTGTTCGGCTGCACGCCCGCCAGCAGCGCCCCGCTGTTCTCCTTCAGGTGCATCGCTTCCGCTGTGCTTGGGGTGATTTGCTGTGCCTCGACGCCGACGTAGCCGCGAACCACCTTGCCGTCCTTCTCCAACTGGTCCGTCACATTGCGGATCATGTCAGAGGGAATGGCGAAACCGATGCCGACCGAACCACCGGTGGGCGAGAGGATCGCGGTATTCATGCCGATAACCTTGCCGTCCTGGGTGAACAGCGGGCCACCAGAGTTGCCCTGGTTGATCGGCGCGTCCACCTGGATGAACTGGTCATATGGTCCGGCGCCAATGTCGCGGCTGACCGCCGAGACGATGCCGGCCGTCACGGTGCTGCTCAGGCCGAACGGGTTGCCCATCGCCACCACCCACTCACCGGGCTTCACGTCACGGGAGTTGCCGAGCTGGATAAACGGCAGCGGATGCGAGGCGGCGACCTTCAGCACCGCGATGTCCGTGCGCGAATCGGCCCCGACAATCTTGGCCGGCAGCACGTTGCCATCGTCCAGGGTCACGCTCAGGGTGCGTGCGCCTTTGACCACGTGGTTGTTGGTCACGATCAGGCCGTCCGCACTGATGATGAAGCCGGAGCCGCGCGCCTCAACGGCATGCTCCTGCTGCATGGGTCCGCGCGGCTGCATCTGGTTGAACGGAAACGGCAGTTGCTGCGCCGGACTATCCTGGTCGTTGTCCTCCAGCGCCGCTGGTGTCGCCTTCAGCTTGTTGGTGATGGAGACCACGGCCGGCTTGACCTGCGTCACCAAGTTGGTGAAGTCCGGCAGGGTCTGCGGCTGCACCTGGGTGCCTGGCGGGTTAACCGGCTGGACACTGTCTGCCCAGGCATAATGCCCGGCGGCGAGCCCACCGAGGCTCGTTCCGGCGAGCAGCGTCGCCGCCAGGGCAGTTCGCCGCAGCGTATGGCGTTTCGATGGCATGTTCATTCAGACATCTCCTGTTCTGAAGCAATGGCGAGCCGGAGCAGTCGTACGGACGGACCGTGACGACAACACCAGCAACGAGGCCAACATGCGCACGCGCACATAACCGTTCCCTGGGCGGAGCAATTAAACTCGTGTCATACAGGCCACACCGAGAAAATATTTGGCTGTCTATCAGCTTTGTTATCCGTTCCTCTGCCACCGAACCCGGTCTGTGCGTCTGCCGCAACTGCGCTGTGAACGTACGGAAAGCTCTGAAAGCCGCTCACAGTGAGTGGGAAACTACGCCTAGCCTGTCCACGCGGCTGAGGTCTGGATGCTGATCCCTGTTGCTCGGCCTATTCGATGCTTGCAGCAACCAACGGCTCGTCGTATCGAACCGTCGTCAGCCGCGCCTGTCGAATATCGGATCAAAGAATTGCTGTTGCGATCGGGCAGATATCGCCACGGCGGCGGACGTCGGTATGGCAGCCGGGTTAGCACAGTGGTAGTGCAGCGGTTTTGTAAACCGAAGGTCGGGGGTTCAAATCCCTCACCCGGCACCAGTCACACCATTGTTTAAATGGATTCTGTCGGCACCGCCGCTCTCCTCATGCTCCTGACACTGGCGGCCTTATGCGCCGGCGCTCTCGCCGCCGGCTGCGATCGCCTTGATCCATTGCATCAACTGCCGCCGTTCGGATTTACGGAGCGAAGCGAGCAGGACATCCTGCACCTGAGCGGCACCCGGAGTCAGCCGGATGACCGACTCCCTGCCCTCCCGCGTCAGTCCGACGAGCGAGGACCGACGGTCGCAGCCGTTTTCGGTGCGCGTGATCTGGTCTTCGCGCAGCAGACGGCGGACCATCTCAGTCAGCGTGCTCCGATCGACGCTAATGGCCGTTGCAAGCGACGTCAGCGTCATCGGACCGTTCTGGTGCAGGGTCAGCAGCGCGCCGTACTGACGCGGCGTAATGGCGTTTTGTCCAGTCAGTGTCTCGAAGATCTGGCTGGCGCGCGCATTCAGGACCCGTGCCTGGAACGCGAGGCCGTCGACGAGCCGCAGTATCGCGGCAAGCCGCTCGTTCTCGTCCCCATCCACGATGCCACGTGCCTCATTCATGGTTCGATCGTCATCTCGATCGCGGGCGCCGGAACCTCTTGCAAGACAGTGCGGTCTCCGTTCCATTTCGTACAAGCAATATTTGAGCAGCCGTTTGCGTAAGCGACAATGCAACGAAAACTTGGAGATACTCGGCTCCCATGTCGGTCCCCCCCTCAGGTCACGATCAGCGCGTCCGCGGCGACCGCACCATCCGGCGTGGCGATCACCGGGTTGACGTCGATCTCGCTCACCGCATCGCGCAGGTCGTCGGCCAGTTCAGAGACCCGGCAGATCAGCGCCGCGAGGTCGTCGAGGTCTGCCGGGGCCGCGCCGCGATGGCCTGTCAGCAGCGGATAGCCCTTGAGCGAGGCGAGCATCGCGCGGGCCTCCTTGAGGGACACCGGCGCGAGGCGAACCGCGGTGTCGCCCAAGACTTCCACCAGCACACCACCCAGTCCGACCGCGATCAACGGGCCAAACTGCTGGTCGCGCTTGACGCCAACAACGATTTCGACGCCACGCGGCATCATGCGCTGCACGCTGAGGCCGTCGAGCTTGGCATCGGAGCGATGCCGGGCCACCCTCTCCAGAATTGCCGCGGCGGCCTCCCGCACCGCCTCCGCCGATGTAAGCGCGAGACGGATGCCGCCGACCTCCGTCTTATGAAGGATGTCGGCCGAGGCGATCTTCAGCGCAACGGGAAAACCAATACGGGCTGCCGCCGCCACTGCCGCGTCCGGGCCGGCCACGATGCTTTCGGCCGGCACCGCCACGCCATACGCCGCAAGCACCTGCTTTGACGCGCTCTCGCTCAGCGCGCGGCTGCCCGCGTGCCCACGATCGGCGATAATAGCGCGCGCCGTATCCGCCGCCGCGGCCGGTGCCAGACGGCGGTGCTGGTCCAGCCGGGCCGGGCGTCCGTGCCAGTCCATCCAGGCGCGGATGGTCGCAAAGCAGCGATTCGTGGACCGAAACATCGAGACCTTGGAATCGGCGTCGAAGGTCTCGGTTCCCGGTCCCTGCAGCCACTCGTTCATCCAGATCACGGCAATCGGGCGATCAGTGCGCCGCGCCGCCTCCACCACCATGGGCGCGCGGGCGACGCTGGAACTCGCGTGGCTGAACACCATCGGAATCACCGCGCCCCCCGCAAGACCCGGGTCGCTGAGAAAGGCATCGAGACAGAAGGCGAAGGTTTCGGCCGTCTTGAGAACTTCGGCCGTGAGATCGGCGGGGTTGGCGATGGAGCCGAACTCCGGAACGACCGTTTCCAGCTTCGCCGCCGTCACCGGCGCGAGTGCGGGCAGCGGGACGCGGTGCGCCTCGGCCTTGTCGGCGCAGATGACCGCTGCGCCGCCGGAGGTCGACAGCACGCCGACGCCGCCGCCGCGATAAGGCCCAGAACGTGCGATAAATGATGCCACCTCAAGCACGAGCTCGAGGTCGTCGACCGCAACCGCGCCAGCGCGGTCCAACGCCGCGCGGTAGGCTTGCGCCGAACCGACCATGGTTCCCGTATGCGACAGCGCCGCCTGCGAACTCAGCGCGCTGTTGCCAGCCTTGTAGACGATCAGCGCCTTCCCAAGCTCCCGAGCCCGCGCCGCCGCCAGCAGAAACCGCTTGCCGCTGTTCACGCCCTCGCACAGCACGATGATGGCGCGCACGTCGTCGCTTTCGGCCGCATAGGCGATGTAGTCAGCCACATCCACGTCGGCGGAATTGCCGGCGGCGAGATAGTGGGAGAAACCGACACCGCGCTCCATCGCCTGCAGGATGGTATAACCCAGCGCGCCGCTCTGCGAGATGATGGCGACTGGACCATGCCGGTGCCCCATCTTGGCGTAGTCCGGCATAAAATTCATCCCGCTCCGGCTGCGCGTGTTGGCGAGGCCGACGCAGTTCGGCCCGGCCATGCGGACGCCGGCAGACTGCGCGATCTCCACCAGTTCGGCTTGCGCCTGCACGCGGTCGGGCTTGCCGGTTTCGCTGAATCCCGATGCGTAGACGATCGCACCGCCAGCCCCGACGGCGCCTGCGTCCTGTAGGATGGCGCGCACGGTTGGCCTTGCCGTCGCAACCACGATGCAGTCCGGCGGCCGTGGCATGTCTTGCAGGCTCGGGACGCACGGCCGATCCATGACCGTGCGGTACTTGGGATTGATGCCGTACACCTCACCGGTGAACCCGGCCATGTTGGCCAGCGTCCGCTGCCCGAATGATCCTGGGGTGTCAGAGGCGCCGATGACCGCGACGATGCGCGGGTTGATCAGTCGCTCCAGGTCACGCGCCGTGTAGAGCGCCCTGGCCCGCTCAGGCGCGCCGGCGCCTTCGGGTGAAGGCGAGGCCGCGCGTTCGGGCAGGTCCGACATGGTCAGATGTCCAGCGTTAAGGTGGGCGTTTTCGATCCGGAGCAGCACGGCATGACCACCGCGTTCGTGGCCTTCTCCGCATCGGTCAGGTAGTCGTCGCGGTGGTCGGGCACACCCGCCACCACGCGTGTCTCGCACGTACCGCAGATGCCCTCGCTGCAGGAATAGGACACGTTGACGCCAGCGGCGAGCAGGGCGGCCAGCATCCGCTCCCCCGACGCCACGCGGATGACCTTGCCACTTCGTTCCAGTCGTAGATCGTAGCCGCCCGCGGCGGCCGGCGTCTCGCTGGCGGCGAAATATTCGACATGCGCGTGCCCGCGCGGACGCGAGGCCGTCAGCGCCTCAAAGGCCCGCAGCATCGGTCCGGGACCGCAGCAATAAAGATGCGCCTCTGCCGGAGCCGCTTCCACGACTAGGGCGAGTTCCAGTGCGCAACCACCGGGTTCGTGGTCGAAAGCCAGCCGGACTTGTGGGTGCCGCGAAAGCCGGTCAAGAAACGCCGCTCGGGCGCGTGTCCGGGTGACGTAGTGCAGTTCCCAACCACGTCCAAGCGCTTGCAGCCGCGCGATCATTGAGAGCATCGGCGTAATCCCGATGCCGCCGGCGATCAGCACGGTGTGTGCCGCTGCTTCATTGAGCGCAAAGTTGTTGCGCGGCGCGGCGATCTCTATCAGGTCGCCGGCGCGCCAATGCTCGTGTATGCGTGACGAACCTCCCCGGCTCTCCGGTGCGCGATGCACGGCGATCTCATAGCGGTCGGCTTCGGCTGGGTCATTGAGCAGCGAGTAGCTGCGAACCAGCCCAGGTGCCAGCGAAACGTCGATATGCGCGCCCGCTGAGAAGTGCGGGAGGTGCTCGCCGGCCACCGGTTCGAGCGTATAGGAGCACACATCCTCCCCCTCCCACCGAATCACGCGAAGGCGCGTCTGCATCAGGGCACGTAGCCGAAATCGGCGCCGAGGCGCGCGCGCATGAACTCCGCGCCGGCGACGGACCATGACGCGTCGGGGGACAGATGGAGCGAGACAGCACGCACCATGAAGGTGTCTGGCTGGGCGACGCCCTGCGGCCGTATGCCGCGGTCACGATGGGCAGCGAGCGAGTCGAGAAGCATCCGCCGCGTCATCGCGATACCGGTGTCGCTGACGCACAGATTTTCCCGTGTGCGGTCATAGATCGGCGCCGCCCCCGACTGGCATGCGGCGTCTTGTACCCACAGGCCGGGCAGCCCGGAGAACCACGTCGTCTGCTGCGCCTCGTAGCTGAACAGGTAGTCGTCGGCTGGATTGAACTTGGTCCAGAACGCGGCATAGGGCGTGTTCGGCGGCTTCGGTGCATAGCAATGGGCGCTCGCGTGCCCCGTCTCCCGGCCGTTGTGGCCTTTCTGCATGAGCGTGCGGGTCCGTTCGTAGAATGGCTCCGCGGGCGTGTAGGAGAACATCAGACACAGCGTGTGCTCGTCGTCCATCGGCACCCAGGCGTGGCCGCTCAACTCCGGGAACCTGGATTGTGGCGGCACGAGGCTCCAGAACGGCATCATGAACTGGTTGACCCGCCAGTACAGCAAGTTGTCGTTGGACTTGCGGCGCGACGCGATGCTCATGCCGAACGGCTGCTGGATGCACTCGAAGGTTGGGCGCAGGTCCTTTCCAGCAATCCAGTCATTGATCGCGCCCTTGCTGTCGATCCGGCCGTGCAGGATGGGCGCGTGCGCCGAGTCGATCTCGCCTTCCACCGCCTGCAGCCAGTTGCACTCCTGGACGCGAAACGACACGTGCACGTTCGTCTCCGGCACCAGGTTCCACTCGACGTCTGGCAGCGGCGGTGGGTCTTGATCCGGACCCATATAGGCCCAGAGAATACCGTTGCGTTCCTGGCACGGATAAGCTCTCGCCCGCAAGCGGTCCTTCATGCGGCTCCGCTCCGGCTCAGTCGGCATGTCCAGCACGCGGCCCGTCACGTCGAACTTCCAGCCGTGGTAGACACACCGCAGGCCGCATTCTTCGTTTCGCGCATACAGAAGTGGCGCGCCCCGATGCGGGCAGGCGTTGGCAACAAGGCCCGGCCGGCCCTCGCTGTCCCGCCAAGCAACGAGATCCTCTCCGAGCAGCCGCACCCGCTTGGGCTGCCCGTTCGGGATCAGCCCCGCCGCCGGATAAAACGGGATCCAGAACAGGCGCATGAAGCCGCCCATCGCCGTACCCTGGCCGACACGGACCAGGAGTTCGTTTTGATCATGCGTCAGCATCAGATTCTCCTTGCGATGCAACGAGCGTGGCGACAGGCACGTCCAAAAGCGATCGACATGCGTCATACAAATCGTGGCGAAGCAGAACACCTTCCGGATCCACGTGCGGCAAGGGTGGCCGTGGGGATGGCGGAAGCACACCGCGGCGGAACAGGTCTAGGATGACTTCCAATCGCCTGCGGTCCAGGAGATCGAGGCTTTGCACGATATGAGGCGAACGCGCTGCGCACGACGGCAATTCGGGATGCGTTGCTTCGCGCAGCCACCCGCCCTGGCCGTCCGCCACGAGTGCCGCCTCGACCAAGTAGGGAACGCGGAGATAGTCACGAAGGGTCATGCCCATACGGCCTGACTCGGTATGCATGTCTCGATCCGGGATGTTCAACTCCCCTCCCCTGGCTTACTACGTAGACGTAGTATCACGGTTGATGGATCTCGGCAAAATCCTGGACTAATCGCGTTCCCTGGCGGTCGCGGGTCACAAGACGCGGCGCCCCCGGCCAAAGGCGACAATCCGGTTGACGATCGGCCGGCCTTCGCGCGATTCATTGCGATATTGCATGAAGGGTCAGCTCGATGACATGGCGCGACCGCTGGCTGGTGAGTCTGCTGCTGTTTTGCCTGCTGCTCATTCACACGGCCCGCGCCGCCGAGATGATCGTGCAAGACAAGGCCGAGCTCAATGTCATCGTTCTGGCGGGCCGGATTAATCCGGGCGATGCGGCGCAATTCGCCGGGCTGGTCGTCAACCCCATGCGCAAGACCGTGGTGCTGCTGGCTAGCCCAGGCGGCAGTGTGGTCGAGGCGCTGGCGATCGGCGAACACATCCATGCCGCCGGATATGCCACCATGGTGCCGGCCGAAATCCAATGCACCTCGGCCTGCGGGCTGATCTGGCTGGCCGGCACCCACCGGTATCTGATGTCGGGCAGCCGGTTGGGCTTTCATGCCGCCTACGCCACGCAGAACGGACAAGTGCGCGAAAGCGGGGTGGCCAATGCCTTGATCGGCGCCTATTTCACCCGGCTCGGCCTGTCGCTGAATGCGGTGATGTTCCTCACCAGCGCGCCACCTGAACAGATCCAATGGCTACTGCCGGAGGATGCGCATCGGCTGGGGATCGCGTTCACCCTGGTGCCGGATGCGCAGCGCCAGCCGGTCGCGCCGGCGGCTGAATCCAGTCAACCACCGGCCGCGTCGTCACCCCGGGCGGTGGCGCCGCCCGTACTGCAGACGCCCTGGAGTGCGCGTGAGCGGCGCGCAATGGACTTCGTCACACACTACTACACCCTGCGCTCCGGTTCAGCGGCAGAGGCCGAGCAGGTGGCGTCGATGTATGCTGACATGATTTACGACCATGGGCAGACCCGCACGCGCGCGCAGGTCATGGCGGCACGACGGCTGACCGTACAGCTTTGGCCGACCCGGCTGTTTACCACCAAACCGGGTTCGCTGGCGGTGCGCTGTGCCGATGTCTGCGTGGTTGACGGGGTGATCGTCTGGCAGGTCAGCAACATCGTCAACCAGATCCGCACCGACGGCGTCTCGACCTTCAGCTTCACTATCACCGACAACGGGCCGCTGCAGATCCGCGCCGAGACCGGCATAAGCATCTCCCGCAAGACCTTGCCGTTGACCGGCCTGCAGACAACCGCCGCCACACCCTCGTCGACCTCCGCCAGCACAGGGTTTGCCGATGGTGTCGCGGCGCGGCGGGTGTTTGAGACATGGTATGCTGGGCTACCCGCCGGGCAGTTCAAGGAAGGGGCGACATTCTGGGTGAAGAACCACACTCAAGCGTCGCCATCCTCCTGCCAGACCGGCGCTGAGCATGACCCTTACTGGGTCATGGGTTGCGAGGGTGCTTATTACGTGCTGGCGCGCGCTGATGAACGCCGCCGAAGCGAGCCAGCCTATCAACGCGGTTGGCTCAGCGGGATGAATTGATCTGGTGGAAGCAATCTAAAGCATCGGAAGAGCGGGAGCTCACCGGTGTGCGCCTCAAGACCCAATCTACTCGTTCAGCCGGAACTGCCGCGCCTCGCAAGTTCGGTCAGGCTGTCAGTCGCCACCGTCATCGCGCTGCGTGCGTAGACGTCATCGCGCTGCGTTCGTAGATACGGCTGTCTCGTCTGCCGCTCCGTAACAAGGCCAACTGGCCAGTACTGTTGACACAGCGCGCAAGCGGCTTGACCATCACACCGAACATGAAGGGGACTGCCCGGATGCCTCCCCGGTTTCGGTGTGGATCGCTCCGCTGCAGCCTCCGTTACCGGCTGACCCATCGACAACAAGCGAAAGGCAAACCATGCACAAGCGCGTCACCTATCCAGATGCCATAGAACCTTTAGTCCAGTTCGTCGAAGCAACGCCTTGCAGCGAAATCATCGACCGCACCTTGGAAAAGTTGCGCGCCGGCGTTCCGACCCAGACAATGCTGACAGCCTCGGCGCTGGCAGTCACCCGGTCCTCCGACCTGCCGCCCGGTCATCATGGCGGCCCGCTGCATCCTGTCGCCGGCCTCTATGCCGTCTCCAGGCTGATTGAGCGGCTGGACGGGGAATCAAGCTTTCTTCCGGTGTTGCAGCACGTGGCGCTGGCCAACAAGCACATCAACGACCCTGTCACCAGTCCCTACCAGTTGCTTGACTACGAGCCGCTGGATGCTGCCCATGCGTCGGTCAGCCGGTTGACGGACATGGCAGCGGATGGCGGCGGCGATGTGGTGACAGAGAAGGGAATCGAGGCCACGAAGCAGGCGTTCCTGAAGGCCGTCGATCGGGGTGAAAGCAGCAAGGCCGATCACCTGTTCCTCTGGCTTTGGGACAACGTGCCGCCGATCGAGGCATTCAATCTGATCATGAGCGTGGCCATTCCAAAGAACGCGCTCGACGACCATTACTTCATCTATCCGGCGGCTCTGTGGCGCTATCTGGAAACCTACGACAAGGAGCACCTGAAAGTCCTGATGCGACCCGCTGTCCGCTACGTCGCGCGGTTCCCGACCTTCCGCGCTGTGCCGGAGATCGACGCACTGATTGAGCAGCATGGACTGCTGAACCGGATCCTGCGCCAGCGCTCTGGCGATGACGAGACCGCCATGATCGGCCAGGTCGGTCAGGCGATCAGTGCGGTCGAAAAATACCCTGAGATCCCAAGGCTGCTGACCCAGGCGCTGGCCGACGGCCTGTCCCTGGAAGGCGCCGGCGAGGCCTTGTCGATCGGCGCCGCGGGTCTGTTCCTGCGCTCGCAGACCGGCAATCCCATGGACGTGCATCTGCACACCAGCGCCAACCTGCGGCGCTGGCTGTTGAAACTGGATGGTTTCAGCACCAAGAACAAGCTGTTGACTTTGCTGCACTGGCAGACCGGCCCGGAGATCAAATCCACCCAGTATCGGATGGAGCCATGGCCGCAGCCGGACATGGCGGCGGTGGACGCGCTGCCACATCGCTCACAGGATGAGCTGCTGGATGCGATTCTGCACAGCATCCACACGCAGCCTCCGACAGATTGGTCGACGGTCTCCAACCTGGGAAAGATGATCGCGGTGCCAGAGGTGAAGGACAGCGTGAACCTGGCCCAGCAATACGTGAGCCTGGGCTACGACGCGAACGCGCTGATCGCTCGCCTTGCGGAGATTGTCTGTCACGACAGCTTCACCGAAATGCACGCCTTCAAGCATCATCAGTCGATCGTGGAGGAGTTTCACAACACGCGTGAACCGTGGCGTTGGATGCACCTGGTCTGCGGTGTGCAGGCAGCCGCGATCTCATTCGGCAAGAATATGGAGGTCTATGAAGGCGCGCTCGATCTGCTTCACGCCGCCTGAACTGAGCACGCCGAAGCACACCGGCTTCGGTTGACGGGCACAGTGTGGGGACGGCTTGCGACTGACCGTCCCCGCGCTGTGTTGTCAGCGCAATCAGACCGTCAGCGCCGGTTGGCGCGCTGAACCGCGGTCGTGATAAACGCTTTTGCCTCTGTCGCGTCACCCCAACCCAGCAACTTGACCCACTTACCTGGCTCCAGATCCTTGTAGTGCTGGAAAAAGTGCTGGATCTGTTCCAGCGTGATCGTCGGCAGGTCTGTATAGTTGTGTACATTGACGTAACGCTGCGTCAGTTTTGGCGACGGGACCGCGATGATCTTCTCGTCACCGCCGCCGTCATCCTCCATCTTCAGAACACCGACGGGGCGCACATTGATCACCGCGCCGGGGACGATCGGCCGGGTGTTGGCAACCAGAACGTCGATCGGGTCGCCATCCTCGGACAGCGTATGGGGAACGAAGCCATAATTTCCCGGATACCGCATCGGTGTGTAGAGAAATCGATCGACGACCAGTGTTCCAGCCTCTTTGTCCAGCTCATACTTGATCGGTTCGCCGCCGATAGCGACTTCAATGACCACATTGATGTCTTCAGGCGGATTTTTGCCGATGGAGATGGCGTCGATACGCATGACGTTGATCCTTATCCTGAAATGCGTTCAATGTCGGCACCGCAGCCAGCCAGCTTCTGCTCCACCGCCTCATAGCCGCGATCCAGGTGATAAACCCGGTTCACGATGGTTTCCCCGCGCGCCGCCAGGCCCGCCAGGATCAGCGACAAGGACGCGCGCAGGTCGGTCGCCATCACAGGTGCTCCGGACAGGGCTGGGACGCCTCGCACGATTGCCGACGCTCCGTGGACGTTAACCCTGGCGCCCATGCGATTCAGTTCCGGGACGTGCATGAAACGGTTCTCGAAGATCGTCTCGGTGACCATGCAGGCGCCATCCGCCACCGACATCAACGCCATGTACTGCGCCTGCATGTCGGTAGGAAAGCCGGGATAGGGTTCGGTCATCACATCCGCACCGTGAAGCCCGTTCAGCCGCGTCACCGTCAGTCCCTCTGACGTCTCGGAGATATCCACGCCAGCCTCGCGCAAAATGCGTACTGTCGCGCCCAAGTGCTCCAGGCGCGCGCCGCGCAGGAACAGCGATCCACCGGAAATCGCCGCCGCACACGCATAGCTGCCGGTTTCGATGCGATCCGGGATGATGCGGTGTTCGGCGCCATGCAGGCTGCGCACGCCTTCTATTGTCAGCTTATCGCTGCCGATGCCCTGAATCCGGGCTCCCATCGCCACCAGGCAGGCGGCCAGGTCGCCGATCTCCGGCTCGCGCGCGGCATTACTCAGAACAGTCTGGCCCTCCGCAAGGCTGGCTGCCATCAGCAGGTTCTCCGTCGCACCAACGGAGACGAACGGGAAGACTATCCTGGCCCCCTGCAGCCGGCCGTCGACCTTGCCATCGATATAGCCGCTGTCGAGGTTGAAGCGCGCGCCCATCTGCTCCAGTCCCTTCAGGTGCAGATCCACCGGCCGGGTGCCGATGGCGCAGCCCCCAGGCATCGAGACCCGCGCCTCGCCGCACCGCGCAAGCAACGGACCCAGCACGAGGACTGACGCGCGCATCTTGCGCACGATGTCATAGGGCGCCTCGGTGCTGGCAATCGCACCGCCAAGCGACAGCACACGTCCCTGGTCCGACAGCGGTTCGACGGCGATGCCATGCTGCTGCAGCAGTTGCCCCATGGTGTGGATGTCCGCCAACCGCGGCACGTTGCACAAGACCAACCGCTGCTCCGTCAACAGGGCGGCGGCCATCAGCGGCAGCGCGGCATTCTTCGCGCCGCCGACTGCAATCTCACCCGACAGCGGCCGACCACCGCGAATGCGAATTCGATCCATGAACGCCCTTACATTCTTGGCAGGGAGGTGCCGCGTTGACCCATGTATTTCCCGGCCCTGTCAGCATAGCTCGTCTCGCACGCCTCGTTGCCTTGCAGAAACAGGAACTGGCAGATCCCTTCGTTGGCGTGGATCTTGGCTGGCAGCGGCGTGGTGTTGCTGATCTCGATTGTCACTTGGCCCTGCCATTCCGGCTCCAGCGGCGTGACGTTTACGATGATGCCGCAACGTGCATAGGTCGATTTGCCCAGGCAGATCACCAACACATCCCGCGGGATGCGGAAGTACTCGATGGTGTGGCCGAGGGCGAAGCTGTTTGGCGGAATGATGCAGATATCGGTCTTGCGGTCCACGAAGCTGGACGGCTCGAACGCCTTCGGATCAATCACCGCCGAGTCGATGTTGGTGAAGATCTTGAATTCGTCCGCGATGCGCGCGTCGTAGCCATAGCTGGACAGGCCATAGCTGATGACCCCGTCTCGCTTTTGCGCCTCGGCGAACGGCTCGATCATCCGGTGGTCCTGCGCCATCCGGCGTATCCAGCGGTCGGACAGGACGGGCATTTGACTTGGCAGCTCCGGTGGTAAGCGATACGGCTCCTGTAGCGCGAATGCGGCCGTGGCCGCAAACGTGTTGTCGTGCGTTCACATCGTCGGCTTCAGGGCCTTATCTGAGCGAGATGCCGATAGATGGGCCGCATGCACAAGCCGCTCGGCCATCTCTCGGGGCAGGCCCGCCCGAAGCAGCAGATCCCTGTCATACGGGCCATCGCTGCGAATTGCCGCGGCGAGTGCGGCGATGCCCTGCTCCAGAAGGTCCGGGTCGACGGCAATCGTCGGCCTGCTGAGCGTGGGAGCTCCCTTAACAAACGGCTTGAGCCGCAGCTTGGCCTTATGATCGGGCACCCCCGGCCGGTCATCCATATCCAGGCCCCGGTAGTAGCGCTTCTGCCACTGGTCGGAACCGGCAGCGGGCGCGGCCTCGGCGACCTTCGCCTGGAAGCTGTTGCGCGAACGGCTCCACTCAGCGAACTGTCGCGCCGCGTCAGGATTGTCGTTCAGCGGGACGAGCTTGGGGTTCATCCGTTCCAGCGCATCCCGTGGAGCAGGCTGGATGAAGCAGATGGGTTCTCCCGCTTCAAAACGGATCCAGTGGTTCCGCCTGGTGAAGCGCCAGTTCATGGTGAAGGTGTAGGGGGACCAATCCGTCTCGATCACCCCGGACAGCGGCGCAATGCCGTCTTTCGCGCTGTTGGGCGAGCCGCCAACGAGCAGGTTCCATCCCGGTGGGGTGCGAAACAGACCCTGGATGTGGACGGTAAGGGTGGCCTGACCGAACAGGGACACCGGCGCGGCATGGACGGGCATGCCGTTGTCCGGCCGGATGATCACGTCGGCGGTTGCCGCGCCGCCGCGCCAATACGCGGAGAAACCGACCGGCGTCAGGATCTCCCATCCGTGCGCATTGGCAATGTTTAGCGGCAGGCAGCGATAGGCGAAGGCTTCGGCTGTGGCGTCCATCCATGGCCGCGTCGGCTCTGCCGGGCGGATCAGGATCTGCCAGCCTTCGTGCAGGTAGCACAGGAAATCCATGCGCTGGTCTCCATGGGTGATGGGCAGTTGCGGTCGTACACCCGATGCGCATGGTCTACTCTATCAGCTACCCGAAGCGACAACTTTTACGGTATGCGTGGAAACCGTTTGGCAAAATCCGACCAATCGGTCATGATGACTAGCATGAAGCAACCCAATATGCGTGACCATCTCCTTTCCACCGGCTTAAAGGTACTGCACGCCCGCGGCTTCCACGCCAGCGGCGTGCAGGACGTTGCAAACGCCGCCGGCGTGCCAAAGGGTTCCTTCTACACGCACTTCGACAGCAAGGAGCGATTCGGCGCAGAGGTGCTTGGCCGCTATTGGGAGCGTCGTGCTGGCCGGGCGTTGGCGATCCTCAGCGATGAATCCCTGTCGCCGCTGGCGCGCCTGAAAGCATACTTTGCCAGCAAAACCGAAGTGTCCGGGCCGTTCGACAAAGGCTGCATGATCGGCAACTTTGCCGCGGAACTGGCAGGCGGCAGCCGGTTGGTGCGCGACCGGTTGGCAGGCGTGTTTGCGGCGTGGACCCGGATGCTGGCGGGATGCATCCGCGACGCCCAGGAGGCCGGTGAGTTGCGTCTCGAGCTGGATGCAGACAGCTTGGCTGCCTTCCTGATCGATGCGTTTGAAGGTGCCATCTTGCGGACCAAAGTCGACCGCGATGCGACCGCATTGCGTCGGCTCGAAAGCATTGTCTTCTCCATTATCCTGACCTGAGGCAAGCGCAATGGGCACCACAGTATCGACCGACCGGTCGCTTGCTGCGCGGCCGGCAATGGACCGGCGGACCCGGGCGTTGCTCGACGCCCCGTTGCTGCCGCTGCTGCTGCGCCTCGCAGCGCCAAATATTTTGCTGATGCTCGCGCAATCCGCCACCGGCCTGATCGAGACATATTTCGTCGGCAAGCTCGGTACAGATGCGCTGGCTGGCGTCTCGATCGTCTTTCCCGGCGTGATGCTGATGCAAATGATCTCTGCCGGTGCCATGGGCGGCGGCATATCCTCTTCAATTGCGCGGGCACTGGGCAGGGGCCAATCCGAGGACGCGTCCAGCCTGGTCTGGCACGCCTTGGTGATCAACGGTGTGCTGGGGCTGATCTGTACGGTGGCCCTCCTAATGTTCGGGGCACCACTCTACAGGGCGCTGGGCGGCCGGGGTGGCTCGCTGCAAGCCGCGCTTTCCTATTCCAACATCATTTTTGCCGGGGCAATCCTGCTTTGGCTGATGAACGCGCTGTCGAGTGCCATCCGCGGCACCGGCAACATGGCGTTGCCCGCTGCGGTGATTTGCGGCGGAGCGTTGCTGCTGATCCCGATTTCGCCCTGCCTGATCTTTGGCTGGGGACCTTTTCCTCGCCTGGGCGTTGCGGGCGGTGCGGTTGCTCTGCTCGGCTACTACGTGTTTGGCACCCTGCTGCAAGGGGTTTATCTCTTTGCCGGGCGCTGCGTCCTTCAACCCCGGCTTTCCGCTGTGCGCCTGCAGTCCAGGCTTTTTGGTGCCATCCTGAAGGTAGGCGGCATGGCCTCGCTCAGCTCAATCCAGACCAACCTTGCGATCATGCTGACGACCGGCATGGTTGGCCATTTTGGACCGGCCGCGCTGGCCGGCTTCGGCACGGGTTCGCGCCTGGAGTATCTGATGGTACCAGTTGCGTTCGGCGTCGGTGGCCCATTAGTGGCCATTGTCGGCACAAGCGTCGGTGCTGGCCGCAGCCGGCGAGCACTTCGCGCCGCCTGGTTGGGTGCTGCCATCGGCTTTGCAATCACCGAGGCATTTGGCGTCGCTGCAGCCGTGTTCCCGGTCGCCTGGCTATCCCTGTTCGATACTGATCCGGCGATGCTTGCCACCGGATCGTTGTATCTACGCTGCGTGGGGCCGTTCTATGGCTTCTTCGGCCTTGGCCTCGTGCTGTACTTCGCTTCCCAAGGCGCCGGCCGCATGGTCTGGCCGGTCGCCGCTCAGTTCATGCGCCTGGTGGTTGCCGCCGGCGGCAGTGCCATTGCACTGAGTCTGGGTGGCGGCCTGATCTCGGTCTTCGCAATGATCGGACTGGCCCTGGCCGTTTTCGGGCTGGCGGTCGCAACCTCGGTTGCCACCGGTAGCTGGTCGACAAAACCGCAATAATGGTTAAAACGTATCCACTTGCTCACGGTTTCGTGCAATAAGACCTCCGGCAAAACGGCAAAGGTCTTGTGCACATGCGTATCTCGGTGTTCGGCATAGGCTATGTCGGTGTGGTTTCCTGCGGCTGCCTGGCCGAACTTGGCCATGAGGTTATCGGCGTCGATGTGTCGGCTGAAAAGATCCGGATGCTGTCAGCCGGCCGCTCGCCGATCGTCGAAGACGCCATCGACACGTTGATCGCAAGCGCCGTCCAGCAAGGTCGGCTGACTGCGACGGACGACGCCGAGGCGGCTGTGCTGGACACCCAGGTGTCCTTCATCTCCGTCGGCACCCCAAGTGCTCCGGACGGCAGCGTGGCGCTCGGCGCGGTCGAGGCCGTGGTCGAAGCGATCGGTGCGGCCATCCGCCGCAAATCCTCGCCCCACGCTGTCGTCATGCGCTCGACGGTGCCACCGGGCACCGCTGAAGACCGGGTGATCCCCTTGCTGGAAGCCGCCAGCCAGCGCCGGCTTGGGGATACCCTGTTCTATTACAGCAACCCGGAATTTCTGCGTGAGGGGTCATCGGTGCGCGACTTCCGCGCCCCGCCGTTCACCCTGATCGGTGCGCCACCCGGTGACGACGCCCCGCTGCTGCGGAAGATCTATTCCGCGATCCCCGCGCCGGTGCACGTGGCGCCGATCCGGGTGGCGGAGAGCGTGAAGCACATCTCCAACGTCTTTCACGCGGTGAAGCTGACCTTCGCCAACGAAGCCGGGGCAATCCTCGCTGCGCATGGCGTGGATGCGCGAGAGGCGCTGCGGCTGCTCTGTGAGGACCACGTGCTGAATATCTCTTCGGCCTATCTGCGGCCGGGATTTGCCTTCGGCGGCTCATGCCTGCCCAAGGACGTGCGCAGCTTCCTGTCGCTGGCTGATCAGAAGAACCTGGCTGCGCCGATGCTGAAGCATCTGTTGGCGGCGAACACCGCGATTATCGAACGCACGTTCGACGTCGTCGCCCGGCATGGTCGCCAATCCGTCGCTCTCTTTGGCTTGGCGTTCAAGCAAGGAACCGATGACCTGCGCGAATCACCCTTCGTGCTGCTGGCTGAAAAGCTGCTTGGCAAAGGTTATGACCTTCGGATCTACGACCGGTTCGTGCAGGTTGCGACCCTGATGGGGTCCAACCGCGCCTACATCGATCGTGAGATCCCGCATCTTGAGCGGTTGATGGTGGTCAGTCCCGCGGCAGCCTTGTCCGGCGCAAAGATCGCCATCATTGGCCATGTTCCGCCTGAGGATCGTCCCGCGCTGCTCTCTGCACTTTCCTGCCACGTCGTGATCGACCTGACCGGTCTGGCGGAGCTGCGGTCCCATCCTGGTATCACCTATCATGGGCTTTGCTGGTGAGCCGGCCCAGGCTGCTGTTCGTCAGCCCGCGCTTCCTGTTTCCAATGGACCAGGGCGGCAAGATTCGCACTGGCAATATCCTGCGCGAGATGCGCGGCGGCGCTTTCGACGTCACCCTCGCCTCTCCCGCACCCGCCGACCACAGATGCCATGCGGCTGACATCGAAGGAATTTGTGACCGGTTCCTGTCGTGGCCCGAGAAGCCCAGCTCGTCGCTGCGCAGGGCAATGGCACTTCTCAGCCACCTGCCGGTTGCCGCCGCCACAGACCAATCGGCGGCGGGTGCGAAGGTGGTGCAGCAGGGGCTGGCCACCGGGGTGGATGTCGTGGTGGTGGACTTCCCGCATGCCGACGTGCTGATGCCGGCGCGCATCAAACCGCCATCGGTCATGTTCACGCATAATGTCGAGGCTGAGATCTTCGAGCGGCACGCTGAACGCGCGCGCGGGCTGTGGCGTCTGATATGGACCGACCAGAGCCGCAAGATGGCGCGCCTGGAGCAGAGCCTGGACCGTTATGATGCTGTCGTCGCGGTGTCGGAGCGTGATCGGGATATCCTCAAGAAGCGATACCGGCTACCCGTGGTCGAAGCGATCGACACCGGCGTTGACCTGAATTTCTTCGCGATGAACACCCCCGACAGCGAACCGGATCCGGGAGCAGACGGCGGGACACTGGTCTTCACGGCGACCATGAGCTGGGCGGCCAATGTGGAGGGCATCCACTTTCTGCTGGACGAGGTGCTTCCCCGTCTGCTTGCGGCGCGCCCGCGCCTCCGGGCGGTGATTATCGGCCGCAACCCCCCGAGCTCATTGATCGAGAAGGTCAAGACCCGGGGGCTGAATGTGGAGCTGACCGGGTTTGTCAATGACATTCGCCCCTATGTCACGGCAGCGAACGTCTACGTCATCCCGCTGTTCGTCGGCAGCGGAACGCGCATCAAGGCTTTCGAGGCGATGGCAATGGGGCGGCCGGTGGTTTCAACCAGCTTGGGAATTGAAGGTCTGGACGTCACGGACCAGCAGAATTTCCTGCGGGCAGACGACGCTTCGGCATTTACACACGCGATCCTGGCATTGCTCGACGACGCAGCTCTCCGATCTCGGATCGCCGCGGCAGCGCGGCAACTGATGGAAGAGCGGTTTTCCTGGTCTCGGGTGGCTAGGCAATTTGAGGAAATCTGCCGGCGGACTGTGCAGCGACGGGTGTAGAACCGCGCCTTCAACGTGATAGCGGTTCTCGTTAATGCGTCAGTTGCACATATTCCCAGGCCGCGTTCCGCTGAGCAGGCGTCATCCCCGATCCCCCATGCCCGGCCAAAAATGCATCGAACTTGGCTCGTCTGGGATCGGCGCCGGCCGAAGCAGTGCGTGCGGAATGCTGTTCAAGCCAATCGGCAGCGGGCTTGAACTTCGGCCAGCCCGGTTGCTCGGCCTCCAGGTCGACTTGCTGCCACACCGGGTGATGCGGCGGCTGTAACAACTCAGGAAAATGCGTGAAAAAAGCGTTTGTGAAGGTAACCAGAGTTCGATAACGGTCACTGCCGGGCGCCCAATTAAACGCGGCCAAAGTAACGCCAACACCAATAGTTCGAACGGTCTTCCCGTCCTGGATCAACCTCGGATAGTCGGCACTCGTTAACATGCCGTCCGGAAGATACATCTGGGCAAGATCCTGATTTAAAGGAACATCCAGAAAGTGCAGGCCGGCGTCGGAAGGCGTTCGCGCAAATAGATTGATCGGCTTGCCGGAGACATAAACCATCGCGGCGATCTCGCCCCGCAGCAGTCGAACCTGGGCGATAGCCTGCTCCTCGGTTCGATACTTGGGCGTTACGCCTGAGAATTTGAAGACCATTTGGGCCGTCAGGTTTGTTCCAGCCCCTTCAGTGTCAATATTAACCGGCTTGTTATGCAGATCAGCGAGCGAATTGATCTCTGGTCGGGCAAGGATGTGCACGTCGTTGTCGTAAACCTTGCAGATATAAGACAGCTTCTGGATTTCACCGCTGAAAAGCTTTTCCTGTCTGACATACAGCAGCGAATCAGCATTGACAAAAGCAAGATCCACGCCCTTCAGGTGAAGCAGGTCGCCGATGTTTTGCAACGACCCTTTTCCTACGATGGGGATGATGCGCAGCGTATCAGAGTTCAGCACCGAGGTAAGATCGCTGGCCGCGCGCATGAAGGTCCCGTCGATCTGACCTCCCATGATCCCGATCGTGGCGGGTGGGGCGGCAGCACGCGAATGTCTGGCCACCATCGTGGCGGCCACCGGCGCGTATTGTAGCAACATCCGACGGCGCATGGATTACCTCGTGGACAGGGTTTCGGGGGAAGCGCCGACTTTGTCGCCGCGGAGGGCATCGGCGCGTTGATACCACTTTTGCGAAAGCTCCGGATTTGGCTTGATCCCGCCCATGGGCATCTGACCCGTGCGATTTGGATCATATAACCGGCCCAGCGCGCGGGCCGCCACGGCATCATCATTCTCGGCAGCGACCTCATAAAAACGCCTCGCCTGGGAAATGTCGTGATGGGCTTCGGCGTCCTTGCCGCGCGCCAGCATTTCCGCCGCCAACTGCCCTGCCGGCATGGGCGTGGATCGGCCGGTTGATCCAGTGGGTTTAGGCGGCGATGCAGGCGACGCTTTGGCCGAGCGTGCGGAATTGACGCTATTGGCCGCCGTCGGCGGCGCCTGCGTTGTTGGTGCGGTGTCTGGCGTTGGCGGGGACGCAGGCTTTTCGGGCTCAGCGCTCAAACTAGGCGGCGATACCGTTGCCACCCGGCCGCTGCGCTCGTGTTGCAGGAGACTTTGCTGCTGGCTCACCAGATGATCGAATTCTGTAAGTTGTTGCGGTGTTGCCGTGGGCAAAAGGTTGAGCATCGCCATCAGCGTTTCGGCAACGTTATCACCCTCGGGCGACCATTGCTTGCCAGCGTCGACCTCGGCATGAGCACGAGCGATCAACTCAGCAAAGGTAGCGTCCGCAGCCAGCGCCTGTGATGCCATCGTGCAGAGACTGAAGGCGGCAAACACAAGGCTTATATATATGTTCATGATTGGCCGACTCCCTTCCGAGATGTCATCCCGGTGAACGCTCCCGAATCAATACAGGCCAGTCAAATACATGCCGGATAATAACAATCCGGGCTTGCCATGTTTTTTACAGATACTTGCGTTAACTTTTGATAGTCTCTCTACAACATTTGTTAGCCTATATTGCCGCTGGCATTGTTTATTTGATCTAATGCTTTTCGGCCGTCGCGCACACAGGATTCATCTAACATTTGCTTGAAGCTGCGGCCCTGACGACTCCCACGCCAGCATTTCGACGAAATGATCTGGCAAGCCAATCGATACGCAATTCGTGCAAGCCGTTTGCCCAGCAACTAACCGCGGTTCTGGAAAGTGGCTTGCCATTGGCGGTGTTCTGGACGATCCCGACGGCCGGGATCCACCCTGAAGGACTGAGGAATGGCGTCGAACAGCCGCAGTGTCCGGCCCGGTCCTGCGCATCAGCCACGCGATGCATTTTCAGCCGCGCTTACCCTCTCTTGACCGCGCCACGGCATGCATGCCCGCGGCATCAGCGTCTTGCGCAAGCTAGCGTGGACCGTGCGGACCGCTTCAGCAGCGCCGGGTCAGCATCGCGCGTGCCAAGGCCGGACGCGGATCAAGGCGTGCAAGGCGATTGCGATTGGGCGGGCGGTAGTTTCAACCTTGCTAGTGGTCCGATGCCCGCGGGCACTTCAGCCCGTCGGCTGCATCGGCCCACCAAATCATGCTCTGACCCATGCGGCACCTTTCGAATGTGTCGGAGCACTAGGCATCGAGGGGCTGGACCGCACGGATCGGAAGACCTTTCTGCAGGCGGTTGATGCGCCGCAATTCGCCGATGCCATTCTGGCATCGCTGGATGATGCGTCGATGCGCGCCCGGCTTGCCGAGGCAGTTCGGCGGTTGATGGAGGAGCAGTTTACCCGCTTCGAGACCCCGCTTTCATGGAGAGCCCGACGATGTCGTGAACAATACCTGCTTCCGGTAGGTTGCACATTGTTGAGAGACAGTACAGATTCGAGCTTCCAAGATATTTGAGCATCGCTGATTGATGAGCATTCACCTGTCGACAGATTGCGGCGTCCTGCCGCAACGGCGTTCCCCTGCCAGCAGAGCGAAATCCACCCAGAACGCCCAGGCCGCGGCGGCGGCGCTGGTGGCGTTCGTCGCGGCCTGGTCGGTCTATTTCGCGGTCACCGAGGCGCCCTTCGCGATCAAGCACGACATGGCGGAAGCCTACGCGTGGGGGCAGGAGTTCCAGCTTGGCTACAACCAGCACCCGCCGTTCTGGGCCTGGGTTTGCGGCCTGTGGTTTTCCGTGATGCCGCACACCCAATGGGCCTTCGGGTTGCTCAGCGCGATCAACGCGGCAATCGGACTGGCCGGGGCGTGGCCGCTGATCGGCCACTTCACCAGCGGCGGCAAGCGCCTGGCGGCATGGGCCCTGCTGCTCACGACCCCGTTCTACACGCTGTATGCATACAAGTACGACGCAGACACCATCTTCCTGTCCCTATGGCCGTGGAGCCTTCATTACTTCCTGAAATCGGTAGAGAGGCGCAGGATCCCTGACGCGCTGATGCTGGGTGGCCTGATCGGCCTGTCCCTGATGTCCAAGTATTACGCGGCGATTCTGGTGGCGAGCTGCTTTCTGGCCGGCGTGCAGCACTCGGCCTGGTGGCGCTACATCCGGTCGGGCGCGCCGTACATATCGGCTGTCGTGGCGGCGGTGATCTGCGCGCCCCATATTGTATGGCTGCTGGTCAACGATGCGCCGCCGCTGCATTACCTCGCCAACCGCTCCGGTCTCGGCTGGGGCCTGATCACCTCGTTGACGGCGAAAACCGGATTGAGTTCGCTGGGGTCGAGCCTCGGTCTCGTGCTGATCGTCGGCTGGGCGGCCTGGACCGAGCGGCGCCGCGGCACGCAGACAGCCGGCCGCAAGCTCGCGAGGCTGCCGGCGGACGAGCTGCCGGGCGCCACGCTGCCCATCGCCACGCTGCCTCTGGGCTTGCTGGCGACGCTGGCGGTAACACCGCTGGTGCTGACGCTGGTCGGCGCGCTGATCCTGCGCACCAGAACAACGCCGGACATGCCGGTCGGCACTTTCCCGCTGGTCCCATTGCTGATCATCGAATTGATAGGCATCGTGGATGCTGACCGTCTGGCTCGTATCGCCTGCCGGCTGGCTGTCGTCGTCACGATCATCGCGGTCGTTGCGTCACCCGCGATTACCGCAACGCGCCTCTGGGCGTCGCACAAGTTAGAGGCAACGCCTTATCGGGACCTTGGGTTCGAGGTCACCAGGCTTTGGCACGAACATATCGGCCTGAAGCTGGCCTATGTCGGCGGGTCCGACTGGTGCGAAAATGCCATCGCCTTCTACAGCCCGGACCGGCCGCATGCGTTCGTTCATTTCGACTACACGCGGAACCTGTGGATGACGCCCCAGGCGGTCGCCGAACATGGCTTGCTCTCCGCCTGCCGCGCCAGCGACCGGCTCTGCCTTGCCGAGACGGCGGGATTCGTTACGCCATCGACGATCCGCATCGAGGAGACGCTTGTGCATCGATTCCTCGACTTTTCGGGTGAGCCGATGCCATTTGTCTTCACCATCATCCCGCCTGCGCGCTAGCCGAGAGTGAGCGAATGAAGTGCACCAAAACCTCAATCGTCAAGTCGTTACAAAACGCGACCGCAGCGCGGCAAATGGCCGGCCGTCGATAGCGGCAAGACCCATACCGATCAATGCCATACCCATAAAAGCAGCGGGTTGTAGGTGTTCGTCCAACGCGAGAGTACCGAGAAGCAGCGCGCTGACTGGCAGCAAGAAAGTAACGAGCAGTAAGTTGGTTGCCCCGGCCGTGGCCAGAATGCGAAAATAAAGAATGTAGGCGAGCACTGTGCAAAACACTGCAATGCCGGCGAACGCGCCCCATACGCCCGAACCGGGCATCGGCAATGCCCAAAACCTATCAGTAAGCGCGGCAATTGGCAGCATCACGATTGTAGCGCCGGTTATCTGGCCCGTTGCGACATGCAACGACGGGCGGCCCTTAAACCGCCGACCATAAATGCCAGCAAACGCATAGGAGAGCGCGGCCAAAAGACAGGCGGCTTCGCCGGGAAGATTTTCGGAACTCAAACCCTGCAATGCGTCCGGCCCGATTAAGACAATCACGCCGAGCACGCCGAGTATCACACCCAAAACGCGCCCCCACGTCAGTTTTTCATTCTCGGTCATAAAGTGGGCGGCAAGAACCGTGAAGACAGGTGTTGTTGCGTTCAGAATCGAGGCAAGCCCGCTCGACACCCGCGTCTCGCCCCAAACGATTAGACTAAAAGGGATCACGTTGTTCAGGAGTCCCATCACGACGAACTGACCCCAAGGAAGTGCCATCTTCATCGGGTCGCGGCGCAGAAGCAGGAACACGTTGAGGATGAGGGCCGCAAAACCTACCCGCCCCAGAACGACTGTGAACGGCGGCAGCTCGGTCACGAGAATTTTAAAAAAGAAGAAGGAGCTTCCCCACAAGGCGGAAAGGGTGAGCAACATGACCCATTCCGTAGCGCCCATCGGCGTAGTCTGCTCGACCCGCATAATTCCTCCCCACTGCCCGATAGATTCGTCGGCAATGCCGAAGCGGTAACATGCTAGGTTCCCGACAGCCCTTCCGGTTCTTGCTCTGTAATCAAAGCGCCACGAACCAACGCTAGTAGAGTGGCTCGTATAATATCATCGTTAGTTTTACATGCGATTTAACCATTGTGGATTAAGTATCTATCGAGTAATCTAAGATTATGCTGCGTAATTCAAAGCCTCGGGTATTGTCTCTGTAGTCCTATTTTCAACGGCTTACATAGTCGAAAAGCTGCGACCGAAACTCAGCCCACAATGGCTGCTCCGGCTACCCTTGGATTACCACCCAGGACGAGACACCGGACGCGCGAAAGGCTTCCATGCAGGCCGCCGCGAGTGACCACGAGCGGCCAGGATTTCGGAATTTACCTACCGAAACGTATATACATCCAGCGCATTGTCCCGAAACAGCATGCGCTTTTCGTCTTTCGTCATCTGAAACCTGAACGCCAGGTGCGGGTCGTCGAAGTCCCAATGCGGATAGTCGCTGGAGTACAACATCCGATCCCAGCCGATCCACTCGAAAACCTGACGCAGATCGTCGGGGCGTTCCGGCTCCTCCACCGGCTGCGTCGCGAACCACAGGTTGGTCTTCATGTACTCTGATGGCTTGCGCTTCAGATGAGGCACCTCGTCGCGCATCTTCGCCCAGTGCGCGTCCAGCCGCCAGGCAAGCTGTGGTGCCCAGGCGAAGCCGCCCTCGATCAGCACGACCTTCAGCCGCGGAAACGCTTCGAACACCCCTTCCAGGATCAGGCTGGCGGCCTGGTTGTGCATCGAGTGCACCAGACCGTGGTGATCCTCGATGTAGAACTGTGGCCAGCCGCCGGCGGATGGTGCGCTGCTCTGCGTGCCGCCGATGTGCAGCCCGATCGACAGGCCGTTGGCTTGGGCAGCGGCAAAGATCGGCCAGTAACGTCGGCGCCCCAGTGGCTCCGAAGTCTTTGAGCCGAGCTGGATCTGGGCGAACCGCCAGTCGCCCGCGCGCTTCTCAATCTCGGCGACCGAGGCATCCGGGTCATCCGACGGCACCAGGATCGACGCCCGCAGCCGGGGTTCCGGATCGACAAACTCGTGCGCCTGCCAGTCGTTCATCGCACTGCACAGGGCCGCCGCCTCATCGAGGTTGCGCGACGTGTTGCCGCCCAGCAGCGGCTCCAGCACGCCGTAAGCGATGTTGTAGGGATCAAGCAGCTGCTTGCGTATGAAGTCCACGTCCGAACCCGGCAGCCCGCCTGGGGGCGGCCATGCATCGCGACGGGAGGTGTTCGGCGAAAACCGCGGATACGTGCCACGATCAGCATAGGGACCGCAGTTGAACTTCCCATACTCGCCCAGGTGCTGCCGCCACCGCTCCGACAGGTAGGCGTTCAAGGCGCCCGGCTTCGGATAGGGATGGATGTCGCAGTCGATGATGCCCAGCCGGCTGTCAGCCGCGCCGGCTGGAATCGCAACGGGTGCGTTCATGACACTTCCTCATTCAGACGCGGATAGGTTTGCAGCGGGTTCGTCACGCGGATCTTCTGCCGCAAACCGGCAGACAGGCCAGCCGGCATGACCGCGTTGCCTTCAAACTGCCAATGCGGATAGTCCGAAGCAAACAGCAGCATGTGGTCGGCATCTATCTGCTGGACGATCCGCTCTACCGCATCACCATCCGGCGCATCGAAGGGCTGGATCGTCAGGCAAATGTTCGCGCGGATAATCTCGGCGGGTGAGCGGCTTACCCACGGCACCTCCGCCCGCACACCGCGCCAGGTCTTGACCGCGCGCCAGATGAAGCCTGGCAGCCAGCTAACCCCCGATTCCAGCAGCACGAACCGTAGCTCGGGAAACTTGTTGAACACGCCGTTCGAGATCAGGCTGAGCAACTGATCCTCAAACGCCTGCGAATTGGCGACATAGTCGTGCAGATAGTGCGAAGGCCACCCGGTTGACGTCGGGGCATGGCGGTACATGCTGCCGGCGTGAATGCCGATCGGCAGGCCGTGGCGTGAAGCAGCCTGCCAGATCGGCCAGTAATACGACCGGCCCAGCATCATCTCGCAGGCCACTGGCATCAACACCTGCACGAACCGCCGGTCGCCCGCGCACCGCTCGATCTCCTCGGCGGCCAGCAGAGGCGCCTGTGCGGGCACAACGATGGAGGCGCGAAGCCGGGGCTCCTTATCCAGCCAATGCTCCTTCACCCAGTCGTTGACGGCGGAGCAGATTGCCGCGCCCATGCTCTCGCTAACCGCGACCTGGCCACCAGTCAGCGGGTTGCAGATCGCCGCGGTGATGCCGAACGGGTCCAGAGCCTGACTGCGCATGGCCTGCAGACTGGCGGCCGGGCGCTGACCCTTGATGCGCCAGTCGGGGCGGCACGTTATCGGCGCGTTCGGAGGATAGGACATCATGTCGAAGCCATCGATACCCCGGGCGACAAACGACTCCCGCCAGAAATCGTTCATATAGGGCAGCAGCGCTTTGATATCGGGCACGCCAGGATGGATGTCGCAGTCGATCGCCGCAGCGCTCATGGTCTTCTCCAGCGCCAACTATGCGACCCGGCTGATTTCAGTGTCAATTTCTGCCGCGGCACCCGGATGACCAGCAGGGCCCACGGCGGTCCTGTTGGCCCGGCGCCTACGAAGCTTTTTCCTTCACCGGCTTGGTGTCATTCGCCGCGATCGGCTTGACGACGCTGGTGATCGTCTCACGCAGCACGGTCACCCGCAGATTGGGCGCGATCTCCACCTCGATCTCGGCTGACGGAATCTGCTTGCCGTCCTTGTCCTGCACCATGGGTACGCGTTGTACGACGCCCAGAATGCCTCCGCCTGTCACCACCTTGTCGCCGCGCTTCAACGCCTGCAGCATTGTCCGCATCTCCTTCTGCTTCTGCTGCTGCGGGCGGATGAGCAGGAAGTAGAAGACGGCGAAGATCAGCACCAGCGGGGCGAACTGCGTCGCACTGCCCAGCAGGCCAGCGGCATCCTGCGCATAGGCCGGGGCAATCAGTCTAAACGGGTCCATTCGCGCACGAGTCCTTGCGATGCAGCGGGCGGGACCATAGTTTCCGCCCCTCTTTCGTCAAGCCGTCACGAACGCTAACGGGAACGCCGCCCCCATGGAACAGACTTTGGCCGCTCTGCTGCAGCGAATAGCCGACGCGCTGGAGCGTCTGGCACCGCCGCCGCCGGACCCCGCGGATCTGACGCAAGCGGATGCATTCGTCTGGCAGCCGTCGCCAGCCCGCCTGGCGCCAGTGGCAAACGTCTCTCGCGTCGATATCGCCCTGCTGAAGGGCGTCGAGCAGCAGAAAACCATCCTGGTCGAGAACACCCTGCGCTTCGCCCGCGGCCTGCCAGCCAACAACGCCATGCTGTGGGGCGCGCGGGGAATGGGCAAATCCTCGCTGGTCAAGGCGACCCATGCAATCGCCAACCAGCGCGACCCGGGCTGCCTGGTGCTGATCGAGATCCACCGCGAGGACATCCGCACGCTGCCGGATTTGCTGAACCTGCTGCGCACCAAGCCCAGGCGATGCCTTATACTGTGCGATGACCTGTCGTTTGAGAAAGAGGACGCCGACTACAAGGCGCTGAAGTCGGTATTGGACGGAGGCATCGAAGGGCGGCCGGACAACGTGCTGTTCTACGCCACATCCAACCGGCGGCATCTGATGCCGCGCGACATGATCGAGAACGAACGATCCACAGCCATCAATCCCAACGAGTCGATCGAGGAAAAGGTCTCGCTCTCCGACCGGTTCGGCCTGTGGCTGGGCTTTCATAACTGCGACCAGCCGACCTTCCTGGCGATGATCGACGGCTATGCGGCAAATTTCGCCCTGCCGATCGACGCGGAGGATCTGCATGCGCAAGCTCTCGAATGGTCGGTGACCCGAGGCGCCCGCTCGGGCCGCGTCGCTTGGCAGTTCGTGCAAGAACTGGCGGGACGGCTAGGTGTCGCGGCCAAAGCCGCGGTCTGATCAAAAGTAGCAGCCTCAACCACCAGTGGCGAATGCCCCCCGCGCGGCCGACACGCGCGACCTCCCGATCCGATGACAGATGGTGCGTGTGACAGATGGTGCATGTGACAGATGTTGCACAATGAGACTGTCAATTACGTTGATCGGTGATGTAGTCTCGCTGGAAAGTTGCAGGGCGGTTACACTCCCGCCCGATGATAATGAGTTCGTATGTAATGACCGGAACTGTCCCGGCAGGTTGCCTTGCCTGTAGCCGACATCCCGTTGCTCGGGCCAGGCCAGTCGCTCAATGCTAGGATTTGCCGTTGTCGAGACATTTGCTAATTGCAGGAACCGGACGCGCAGGAACCAGCTTTCTTGTCCGCTACTTGACGCAACTTGGTCTGGACACACACCTCTCTCGCTTTGGCAGCAGCGCGGCATGGGATGAGAGAGCCAACGCCGGTCTGGAAAACGTCCCGCTGGGACGGGAAGAGGACCTGCCGTATGTCATAAAGTCGCCGTTCACGTACCAGGTCATCCACGACATGCTGGCCCGGAAAACCTATGAGTTCGACGCCGTGGTGATCCCCATGCGCGACCTGGTGGAGGCCGCGGCAAGTCGTTCCATTGTAGAAATGCAAGCGATGCACCGTTCCGCCCCTTGGATGACTGATCTGGATCACACGTGGGAGCATTACGGTCATACCTGGGGCGGCATCGTCTACTCGACCAGTCCCATCGACCAGGCCCGCCTGCTTGCCGTCGGCTTCCATCAGTTGCTGGAGCAACTGGTCAAGGCCGACATCAAGCTAATCCTGCTGTCGTTTCCGCGGCTTGTCGAGGATGCCGATTACCTGCACCGCAAGCTGGCAACAGTGCTGCCTGAAGCGATCTCCGCCGACCAGGGGCGCCTGGCACATGCCGCGACCGCTGATCCTTCCAAGGTTCGGGTCGGGCGCGAGGTGCGCACTGCGGCACCCGATCAGGGTTCGGGATTCACCCTCAGCGGACCCGACCGACACTGCCTGGAGCGCGCGGCTCTCAACCGGATCCTCACGGAAACCAGGCAGAAGATGGCGCATCTGGACGCGGAATGTGCCAATGCGCGGGCGCAACTCAGCCAGGTCTTGGCGGAAACCGCCCAAACGGCCCTCGATTTGCGGACGCAGCTTGCGGGTGCCCACGCGGCTCTGCAGCTTTCCCAAGCCGGGCATGATCAAGTCACCCAGGCCAGACAGGAACTCCAGGTTGCGCTCGCCGACATGACCGATCAGCGAGACCGCGAGCGAAGCCTGCGCCTGACCGTGGATCAGGCACTGAATGCGACAACCATCGAACGCGACAACTGCCGAACAGCCCTGCAGATCCTTGAGCACGACGTCACCGGTCTGACGGCGCAGCGCGATCATGCCAGACGCGAATTGGTTGCCGCATCGTCGGCAATTGAAAAGCTGCGAGAACGGCTTGCCAGCATGGAGGGGGCGACCACGTGGCGGGCTGCCCAGCTTTTTCAGCGCGGCGTCGGTGTTCTGCCATGGAGCCGACCGCTCGCCCGCAGACTGTTCCGCACTGACCGGTGCTGAGGCTTGCGACCCTACACCGTTGGCGCAGTTTTTAAGCCTGCCAAGGGGTTTCGTGCCGGTGCCGCAGCGTCCGGTGTCCTCTTGATCCCAAGGTCACGCGGCTCCCGCAATCGTTGCAACGTCCCCGCCGACTGTTGTCCGCCGGACATCGCGGATCTCAGTGCGGTCAAAGCGGCGAGCCCGGTGCATCGTCGTCCGGTTGTCCCACATCACCAGATCGCCCACGCGCCACGTGTGCGAATAGACAAAGCGCGGCTGCGTGGCGAACTCGGTCAGATCGCGCAGGAACATCCGTGCTTCCGGTATGGTCCATCCCACTATTGTCCCGGCATGGGACGACAGAAACAGTGATTTCCGACCCGTCACCGGATGGACGCGTACGAGGCGCTGGCGCACCGGCCGGAAAGCATCGCGTTCTTCGGCGGTGAGATCGGTGAACCCGATCGCCTCCCGCGAGAACATCAGCGAGTGCTCGCAGATCAGGTCCTCAACCTCGCGCTTGGTCCGGTCGTCCAGCGCGTCGTAGGCCGCCCGCATGTCGGCAAATTCGGTGTTGGCACCCCATGACGGAATCACTCGCCCCGACAAAAGCGAATACTTTGCCGGAAAAGGCCGGAACGAACTGTCAGAGTGCCACAGGCGATCCCCAAGCTTGAAGAACCACACTCGATCCTGATCGGACATGACGTTGCCGGATTTGTCGAGGTTGGAGAAGTCGGCCATGCCGGCACCAAGTCGTGAGTCATCCTTCTTGCGGATATGCCCGGGCGTATTGTAGCCCTCCAGCTCACCGAAATGGCGGGTGAATTCTATTTGCTGCTGATCGTTCAGCGTCTGATTGCGGAAGACCAGCACAGCGAATTCGTCCATGCCATTGTCGATCGCTGCGACGTCCGCCGCTGACACAGGTTCACAGCAACCAGCGCCGATGACCTCCGCGGCGAATCCCGGATGCAGCGGGGCGATGGATAGTGCCATCTCGAGTTCCTTCTTCGTGTGCAGCAGATTGGGCAAGCTCACCCGTTTTGGCCTTCAGCCGCAACCAGGCTATCGATTCTCCGCCTTGGTCAAGCAAACCAACGCGGGCAATCAAGCCGCGGTTGCCCGAACGGTGCAAGCTGCTGGCCCGTGACTTGCTTATCACGTCGACACGCTGCAACCGGGAGCAACTGTCCATGGGCAAGATCAGGATCGCGCATCTCGCCGGACCCACCGCAACGATCCAGAACACGCCGCCGCTCGTTACGTCGAACAAAGCCCGGCGGCTGCACGGGATGCCGCTTCGCCAAAGCACGCTGGGCGAGCCGATCCGCTACGATGCACTGCGCGCGCAGCGGCTGGCCGCTCCGGCAACGGTTTACGTCGAACAATTCTCTGCCCATCCGCTGGAACAAGACGCGGCGGCGCTGTATGGGCCGCCAGACGCCTATGCCGATGCGGAAGGCGCCATACACCCTCAGCGCACCACCCCCAGTGACAAGCCAGTCTATCGCGTCGATCTCCATCCTGACGATGGGCTGTACCCCCTGCCCTACATGGCTCGCCAAGCGGACGGGTCGGCCTGGGAGGAAGAATGCACGGCACCAGGTTCGCCTCAGGCCCGACAGGGCTTCTATCCCGATGGCTCTCGCAGCTTCGAGGAGATTGACCGCTTGGGCATCGGTGACGACGGCACTGCCGGGCTGCTTTCCGCCATTGCCGAGGTCGACTTCCACCGCGTCCAGCCACCATCCGGCTACACCCAGGGACTGCCTGAAGCACAGCGCTCGGATGTCGGCACCGGCGACATCCCGCCAGAGGTGCGTGGACGCGATTTCTATCCTTACAAGCCATGGCATCTGCCGGCGGCGCCGGCCCGCCCCGGCCTGGCTCTCACCGCGAACGTCGTCCAGGCGGTGATGGACAGCGGCAAATACGACGGTGCCATCTGGACCCAGGGCAGTCCCCAGATTGAGGAGACCAGCTACTGGCTCAATCTGCTGATCGATACCCGGCTGCCGCTTTGCTGCAACGCCGCACAGCGGCCGCAGGGCCAGATCAGCGCGGACGGGCCGAAGAACATCGTGGATTCGGCGCTGTATATTCGCTCACGCGTCTGGGCCAACCAGGACGGCCACGACCGCGCCGGTGTGGTGGTCATCCAGGAGCAACTGATCTACGCGGCCCGCGAGGTGATGAAGGTCGATGCACGGCCGGGCGGTTACATCGCCACCGGCCTTGGCGGGGTACTGGGGGCAGTCAGCCACAACGGCAAGCCGGTATTGCAGTATTTGCCGGTGGCGTTGCACACCTACCGGTCTGCGGTCAACATCAACCAACTGCCGGAAGCCGTCACCGCCGTTCGCAAATCAGCGCAAGGCATCGAGAGCTTCAGGCTCGCGGTCAAAGCGGCGGATGGAAAGCTGCTGGACAACGCCATCGCGTCCGTCTCCATCGTCAAGGACGGCAGCTACGCCAGCGAAGAGGTGCTGGGCTCGCCGGACGATGAAGCTGACTTGGTGGCACTTATCACGCACAAGCTGTCGCTCGGCCGCCTGGGCGGACTTGTCGCAGAAGGGTTGACCCCCTACGGCATCATTTCTTCCTATGTTCGCCAGGCCGTGCTGCTGCGGGCAGTCTACAGCGGCCTGCCCGTCGTGCGCGTCGGGCGCGGCAACTGCCAGGGGTTCCCGGAAGCAGACCCGGATTTCATCGCCGGATCCAATCTGACATCGACCAAGGCGCGGCTGCTGCTGATCGCAGCGATGATGAAATTTGGCAGCTTGCCGCCGGCGCGTGATCCGGACCATCCGTCACCCGAGGAAGCCGCCGCGCTACGGGCGAAGATTACCCAGTATCAGGCTATCTTCGACACGCACTGATACCAATGGCCCTAAGCATTCACCGTTCTTCAAACGGTCGGGCCGTTGGTATCCTATTGATCTCGCGGGCAGGCGCATGACACGTCCCCTTGGCAACCCTGCCAGCATACCGGTCATCCCTTCGGGCTGACGGTATGAGATTAGCGAGAGATACGTCGCTTCTGGACAGCTTCAAAGCACATGACTGCGCCGGTAGTGGGTCATTTTGAAATTCTCAATGATGAGACATAGCTTGACTTAGAGTTAGGTCCGCCGGGCAACACGGCAGGGGTATCATGCTGTTAAACGGTCATTTAACAGAGTAATACATAGGATATTGCTCGATCCCTACCGCTTGGGTTTTCTGCTGTGGCATGCTAAGATTGTTCCATGCCCACGGTCCTCCGCGTCGGCAGGCTGCGCTTCGTCGTGTATCTGAACGATCACCCGCCAGCCCATGTTCACGTCCTCGGGCCAGGCTGGGTCGTAGTGGTGAACCTGCAAGGCCCGGAAGTGCGTGAGGTCGTTGGCCCGTGCGCGCAGCGCGATGCCCGGCGAGTATTAGATTTGGCCGCTGAGCAACACGCGGCCCTGCTGGATGCTTGGAGGCGGTTCCATGGTTGAGTTGACGGATACACAGTTTGAAGCGGCTAAGAGACGCGGCGAGGCGCGCCTGCGCGGACCGCGCGCGGTGGCTGCGCGCTATGACGCTGGGCGCGGGCGTATCGTCATTGCCCTCTCCACGGGTGTCGAACTCGGGCTCGCGCCCCGTGACGTGGAGGGCTTGGCGGGTGCCTCAGTTGACGATCTTCGAGTAGTGGAGGTGAACGGCATGGGGCTCGGGATTCACTTTCCCCGGCTTGACGCTGATCTCTACGTGCCGGCGCTGCTGGAGGGTGTGCTTGGCTCCCGTCGTTGGATGGCGGCGCGACTAGGCGCTGCGGGCGGGCAGGCGCGCACCGTCGCCAAAGCGACAGCCGCACGCGAGAACGGCCGACGAGGCGGCCGGCCCAGTAAGGCCGTCACTGACGGGTAGACAGCAGGCGCGCTGATGAAGGCTAAGTGTTGCAGGAATCCACCCATGTCGTCAGAGACCGTCGACCTGCCTGACCAGCTTGGCCTTGATCGTCAGCACTACCTGGCGGGCGATGTCGCTCAGTTCGATAGCAGGCGCATATGGGTTGCCTGTGTGTCATTCATGGGAATTCAAACTGACCCACTACCACTTCGCCCTAAACCTTGATTCCGGTCATCGCGATCCCGCGTATGAAGAACCGCTGCAGGACCAGAAATAGCAGGATCAGCGGCAACGTTGCGACCGTCGCGCCGGCGAAGGTTTCGCCCCAGTTCGGCAACTGGCCCGGCGCCACCGACTGTGCAATCGCGAGTTGGATGACCTGATTTTCAGGTGATTGCAGGATCACCAGCGGCCACAGGAAGCTGTTCCAGGAGAACAGGAAGGTGACCAGCGCCAGTGTCGCCAGAGCCGTACGGACATTGGGCAGGATTATGCTCCAGAAGATGCGGAAATGGCCCGCACCGTCGATGGTGGCGGCGTCGTCAAGCTCCTGCGGCAGTTCCTCGAATGCCTGGCGCAGCAGGAACAGGCCAAACGGGCTGGCGATCCACGGGATGAACGCAGCGACCAAGGTGTCCTGCAGGCCAACACGGGCGACAACCTGATACAGCGGCACAACAAGCGACTCGATCGGCAGCAGGAATGTCATCAGGATGACGACGAACACGACGTTCCTGCCGGGAAAGCGTATGCGCGTCAGTCCGTAGGCAGCGAGCGCACACAGCATCAGTGTGCCGACCACCTGGCAGGCGGAGATGATGGCGGAATTCAGCAATGCCCGCCCGACACCACGTTGAGTAAACAAGTGAATCAGGTTGTCCAGCGTGGGATGAAGCGGAACGAAACTGCGCCAGCTCACCGGATTGATGTCCCGAAAGATGCTTGCCTGAGGTTTGAAGGAAGAGGCCACAATCCACGCATACGGCAACAGGAAGACAACGACGATGACTGCAAGCACGGCAAGTGCGGCCGTGATGCGCAGGGCAGCACGCACGACTAGTAGTTCCACTTCGTGCGAAGCAGCCTCATCTGCACCAGGCTGATCGCCAGTACGATGAACATGAAGACAGTGGATACGGCCGATGCCAGTCCAGGCTGCTGAAGGCTGAAGGCGGTCTGGTAGATGTTGTAGACGGCGAAGTTGGTGGTGCCGTCGGGACCGCCGCTGGTCATGATCAGCGACGGCGCGAAAGACTGCAGGGCAAACACCGTCATAATCACCACAACAAACAGCGTCGTGCGTCCCAGCAGCGGCAGGACGACGTGGCGCAGGCGCTGCCATGCCGAAGCGCCATCCACCCGGGCGGCGTCCTCTAGCTCAGTCGGGATGCCCTGAAGGCCGGCCAGGAACAGAACGGTCGCGAAACCTAGCTGCTGCCAGACCGTGACGGCAACGACAGAGGGCAGCGCCTGCATCGGGCTGGTCAAAAACGCCATCCGCGGCAGGCCAAGCTCGGTCAGCGTGCCATTGATCAGGCCATTGTCGGGATCAAGCAGGAAGGTCCACATCGTCGCAATGACCACCGCCGAGGTCACCACAGGCAAGAACACCACCGTTCGCACAATCGCACGCATTGGAAGCCTGCCGTTCAGGTAGACCGCCAGCAGGAAGGACAGTGGAATGACCAGTGCGGTCGTACCGGCCGCAAAACTGAAGGTCACGACGAAGGACTGCACCGCGTCTGGATCGGTAAACAATTGATAATAGTTTTGCAGACCAACGAACACACGGTCATCGGGATTCAGCAACTGATAGCTGTACAGGCTGTCGCGCAACATGCTTACGACCGGCAGATACTGGAAGACGGCCAGCAGCAGCAGGAATGGGCCGACGAACATTGCGATCGTCACGCTACGCTGCAGGCGCCGCCGCCACCGGGAAGCGCTTGCGCGGCGGCCAGGGCCGGTGAGGGGACGGTTCAGCGGCTGAGGATCGGCTGCAAGGTGCGTACAGCCGCATTCAACCGAGCCTTTGGGTCGGCACCATAGGCGATGTCACGCAGCGCATCAGTGACGATCTTGTCGTACTGCGCAAAGCGCGGAGAGGGTGGCCGCGGCTGACCCCACTCCATCAGCTCCTGATCGAAAATCGACAATGGGTACTGGCTCAGCGCGGGCAGCTTATCGCGAACGGATTTCAGCACCGGCAGGATCTCCCCACTGCGGGCGTAGTCCAGTGCCGCGGATCCGCTGCTGACATCGATGACAAACTTTGCCGCCTCGGCCGGATGCTGGGTCTTGCTGCTGACGCCCAGCGTCACGCTCCCGGTGTGTACGATCGGTGTCCTGATGTGGGGCATAGGTGACACGCCCCACTTGAATCCCGGATCATGCCTGATCAGGCCAGCCATGAAATACGAGGTATCAAGCGTGAAGCAGGCCTTGCCGTCCTCGAACGCCGTGGGAATACCCGCCTTCGGCGTCACCTTCTCGACGTTGAAAAGGCCGCGGTAGAAGGTGGCCCCGGCGATGGCCTCCGGCGTGTTCAGCCATCCTTCGGCGGTCTTGCCGTCGGGCGACAGCGCAAAGTACGTCTTGTAGGCGCTGCTTTCCTTCGGCGCGCTGGGATCGCCCTCGGTGCGAAGGAACAGCAGGTCGCGATAGACGAAGCCGGGCTGGCCCGTGCCGAAATGACTTGGCGCCAGACCCCAGACGGTGACGCTCTCACCCTGTCCCTGCTGGCATTTCTTCATGGCATCGACAGCCTGGGCCCAGGTCCAGCCGTCTTTCAGCTCTTTCGGTGGATGGATGTTGAGCTTGTCCAGCAGTGTGGCGTTGTAGAACAACGCAAGCGTCGTTTGCTGCGTTCCAGGTGAGTAGAGCTTGCCAAGGTAACTGTGCTCCATCAGCGATGCCTGTGTCACGTCGTCCTTGAAGCCGGGGGGCAGATACGGGTCGAGCGGCAACAGAACCCCAGCAGCGGCGTAGCTCGCTGTGTTGGGTCCATCGTAGCCCAGAATGTCCGGAGGATGGCCCGAAGCGGCGAGCACGCTGATCTTGTCGGCCAACTGACTGAACGGAACCTCGTTCACCTCAATGCTCACGCACGGATTGCTCGCTTCCCATTTGCTGACCACATCCGGCTGAGGCGGATTGTTGATTGAACGCAGCAGACGCAACGTGGTCTTGCCTTGGGGACAGGTCGAACTGCTCTCCGCCGCCAGGGCGTTCGCGCTTGCCAGCGTCAGCAGGGCAATCAGCAGCAGGATGGACTTTATCACCGGCGCATCCTCAGGACCGTCTCAGGCGGCTGCGCCAGCAAACGTCTCCAGCAGCAAGGCGACGAATTTTTGCCGGTCGGCGTGGAACGCAAAATGGCAGTTCGGCGCATGGCCGCCGCGGCAATTGGTGTCCACCACGGTTCGCCCGGTCGTCAGCAGGCCCTGGGTTTCGACCGCGACATGCACGTGCTGCGTGGTAATGACCGAGGGATCCAGTAAGTAAGCCACACACAGGGCGTCATGCACCGGCGCGGCGTTTTTCTCCTTCATTGGTTGCGTTGCGTCATAGGCATTGATGCGGCGCGTGATGAAGCGTGATGCCGCGATGCCGGCTGGGGTGGCAAATGCCGCCATCTTTTCGCAAGCCTCTGTCGACACAAGCGCCTGATGCGTGGCATCCAGCGGCACCATCACCAGCTTGCGGAAACCGGCGGCCAGCACTGATGCGGCTGCGTCGGCATCAGCCCAGATGTTGAACTCCGCCGATGGCGTTACATTGCCGTGGTGGTGCGCGCCGCCCATGATGACGACCTCTGGCACCCGCTCCACAAACTTGGGATCAAGTGCGACGGCGGCGGCGATGTTGGTCAGCGGGCCGGTCGGCACCAGGGTAATCTCTTCCGTCGTCTCGCGGTAGGTCTCGATCAGGAACTCAACTGCCGCCCTGCGCTGTTTGGTACTTACGGCCTCGGGAATGTCGAGAGCCTGACCATGTATGCCTGATGGTATCGCACTGGCGCGCGGGATCGGAAAATCCGGCCGCACCAGCGGACGCGCCACGCCCTCGAACACGGGAATATCCGGGCGGCGGATAAAATCCAGTGTCCGCAGACTGTTGTCGGTGCAGTAGCGCACCTCGACATTGCCGTTCACCGTCGTTACGCCGATCAGATCAAGCTCCGGATGCAGGGCGGCCAGCATGATCGCGACAGCGTCGTCGGTTCCGGTGTCGACGTCCAGGATAAGCTTGCGGGGCATGCGCAATGTCCTCCGGCTTCATGACGTGCTTGTCAGCGGCTTGTTGACCGCTCGTTCTCATCTGATCGATGCTATCACTCGCTGGTTCAGGCGCAACAGCGAGCGGCGGTGTTGGAAGATGGCATTATCTTCATGTTCAGGCAGACGGTTGTAGCGACGGCATGACGCCACCGATATCGCCAACTCGCCCGTTCCGTGCGAGATTGCATTCGACGGTTTGCCCCGGTCAATCCGGGGCGCCAAACATCTAGCAGTAGACTGGAAGAAAGCATGCTGGAGCGGGTTGATGTCGTGATCATCGGTGCCGGCGCCTCTGGGGGCGCCGTGGCCTGGAGCCTGGCCGAGACGAAGATGCGCATTGTCTGTCTGGAGCAGGGTGATTGGGTCAAGCCCACGGACTACCCAAGCAACGGCCGCGACAATGAAGCCCGACAGATGGCCGCGTTCAGCGCCAGCCCCAATCGGCGCGCCTCAATCACGGACTATCCAATCAATGAGGACAACTCGCCGATCAAGGTGGTGAACTTCAACGGCGTCGGCGGCGGGACAATTTTGTACGCCGGGCACTATCCACGCTTTCATCCCTCGGACTTCCGGGTGCGATCCTTGGATGACGTGGCCGACGACTGGCCCATTGATTACGAGACGCTGGAGCCGTACTACGCGCAAAACGACCTGATCACCGGGGTATCCGGGCTGGCGGGTGATCCGGCCTATCCTCCGAAGCGGCCCGCGATGCCGCCGCTGCCGCTGGGCAGGACCGGCGCCGCGTTGGCGCGCGGGCTGAACAAGCTTGGCTGGCATTGGTGGCCGTCGGACAGTGCCATCGCCTCGACCGATTATGAGGGACGTGCAGGCTGCATCAATCTGGGCAATTGTGTGGGCGGCTGCGCGCAAGGGGCGAAGGCAAGCTCCGACATCACCTACTGGCCGCAGGCTGTTCGCGCGGGCGTTGAGCTGCGCACGCGCTGCCGCGTGCGGGAGATCACCACTGATCAGACCGGCATGGCGTCAGGGGTGGTTTACTATGATCCGGAGGGGACTGAGCAATTCCAGCCCGCCGAGGTCGTGATCCTGGCCTGTAATGGCATCGGCACGCCGCGGATCCTGCTCAACTCGGCATCGCCACGGTCTCCCGCCGGCCTGGCAAATTCAAGCGGCCTGGTCGGCAGGAATCTGATGTTCCACCCCTACGCGCAGATCTATGGTTATTTCGATGCGGCACTGGACGGCTATCGCGGTCCGGGAAACTGCATATGGAGCAAGGAATTCTATGAGACCCAGGCCGCCCGCGGCTTCGTGCGGGGCTACACCTTCGAATTCAACCGCGGCCAGGGCCCGGTGCAGACGGCGATGACCGGCATCTCGACCGGCCGGATACCCTGGGGTGAGGGTCATCACGATGCCTACCGGAAGCTGTTCTGTCATCGCACAGGAATGATGGCGATCTGCGAAGACTTGCCAGAGGAACATAACACGGTCACGCTCGACCCTCTGCTGAAGGACAGCAGCGGCATACCCGCGCCCAGGATCGACTACACCTTCAGCGAGAACAGCCGGAAGATGCTGGAACATGCCGTCTTACGGGGCACCGAAATCATGCGGGCTGCCGGGGCCCGCGAAATTGGCGTCGAGTCGCCGGTCATCACCGGCGGCTGGCACCTGATGGGCACCGCCCGCATGGGAAAGGACCCTGAGCGTTCGGTCGTCAATGAGTGGGGCCGCAGTCACGACGTGAAAAACCTTTTCATCGTCGACGGCAGCATCTTCGTGACCTCGGCCGGCGTGAACCCCACCTGCACGATCCAGGCGTTGGCGCTGTACATCGCCGACAACATCAAGCAGCGGCTGGCTACTTTGTTCGATTGAGGCAGTTATGCGCAACCAAGATTCTGGCCTTACAGCCGATGAGACGCGATCCCTGCGCTGTGTCGCGGCGCTGATGATACCGGCCAGCGCGGCGCATGCCGTGCCGGGGGCGGATGATGAGACGATCTTTGCTGACATCATGAGCAGCATCGGGCGCGATACGGCACTGGTGAAGCAGGCGCTGGAACAACTGGATCACGCGGCCGGCGGCGTCTTCGCCGATGCAACCCAGGAGCGGCGTCAGGTGGCGGCAAAGGAACTGCGTCTGGCCGGCGGTGCATCGCTGGCGGCTCTGACACGCGCGGTCGTGCAATGCTACTATCGCGACGATCGCGTCATGCGCTCCTTGGGGATGGAGGTCAGGCCACCGTTTCCCAAGGGGTATGAGGTCGAACAGGGCGACTGGTCGTTGCTTGATCCCGTTCGCGCGCGCCCAGCGTTCTATCGCCGCACGCCTTAAACTCGGTCTTGGCCTAGCGTCCCTCAGCCAGATCCCGCGCCAGCGCTTCAGGGCTGCGTTGTGTCGGCAAGCCATAACCGCCTGATCCGCCGGTTACGACTTCAATCACATCCCCCCGCCGCAGCGTGCCCGATCCGTGATGCAGTGGCGCCGTCGCGTTGATCGACGCTCTGCCTCCGTCCAGGCCGCCAGCCAGTCCCCAAGGCGAGGAAAGTATCCGCGACCCGTCGACTCGCACGTGGCACTCATGGTCCGCGCGATAGACGCGCCGGATCGCCATGCCGCCGCGATAGCGGCCTGCCCCACCCGATCCATCGACCAGCTCGTAGCGTATCAAGGTCAGCGGATACTCCATTTCCAGTGCCTCCACCGGCAGGTTGGAGGTGTTGGTCATGTGCACATGGACACCGTCCAGGCCGTCCTTGTTGAAACGCGCCCCCGACCCGCCGCCGATGGTTTCCAGATACACCCAAAGCCTGTTGTCATCCGGCTGATGCCCGGCGAACGTGATGGAAAAACATGCGCCGTTAGAGGCTGCCGTGACCTTGTCAGGCACCGCCGAAGCCAGTGCGCCGAAGATAAGGTCCACCACCCGCTGACACAGCGACAGCCGCCCGTTCACCGCCGCGGGATGAATACAGGAAACGATCGTCCCCGCCGGCGCGGACACCGTGATCGGCCGGGCAAGCCCGGCATTTGGCAGGATGGTCGGATCGACAATGACCTTGACCGCATAGTACACCGTTGACAGCAGAGCGGTCAGCGTCATGTTCAACCCAGCGCGCACTTGCGGTGGTGCATCAAACTCCAGATGCATCGTGTCACCACGCACCGTAATGACACACGATAGATGCAGCTCGCCATCCACTTCGGGGCAATCGTATCGGTCCGCGAACCGGTAAACCCCGTCTGGAATCTTCGCGATGCCCGCCCGCATCTTGCGTTCCGCATAATCCAGCAAGGCTGATCCCGTGCTCAGCACTGTCGATGTCCCATACTTGGCACACAGGCCCCGAAGCCGGTTCACCCCAAGACGGTTCGCCGCCATCTGCGCCCTGAAGTCGGAGACTCGCTCTCTGGGCACCTGGCAGTTCAGCAGGATCAGCGCCTGAACGTCCTGCTGCAGCACGCCCGCGCGATACAGCCGTATGGGCGGGATTCGCAGCCCCTCCTGATAGATGTGCGCGTGTCCCCTGTCGGCGAAGTCAGCATGGTGAGCGAGGTTGACCGCCCAGGCGATCATCCGGCCGTCGACAAACACCGGCTCCGCCAGGACGATGTCCGGCAGGTGCGTCCCGCCACCCTCATAGGCATCGTTGCCGCAGAATACATCGCCAGGCTGCATCTCGCCGATCGGGTGGCGCCGCATGATGTGCGGAATCAGGTCCAGAAAACTTCCCAGATGCATTGGGATATGTTCGGCCTGGCACAGCGTCCTGCCCTCCAGGTCGAACAACGCGGTCGAGCAGTCGCGGCGCTCCTTGATGTTGGTGGAATAGGATGCTCGTATTAGCGCCTCCCCCATCTCCTCTACGATCGATGACAACGCACTGCCGATGACCTCGACCGTAATGGGATCGATCATGCCACTTCCATGATAAGATTGAGGTAAGGTTCGATCTGTCCAGTCATGCCGGGCAGCAGCAACGTGGTGGCATCCATCTGCTCGATGACGGCCGGCCCGTCGATCCGGTTCCCGCTCCGCAGCAACGCGCGGTCGTAGACCGGGCAATCAACCGTCCCGCCTGCTTCCGGCAGCCATACCGCTCGGCGACCCACCAACGCGTCCCCCGCATGTGGTCCCGCCGAAGGCTGCGGCGCGAACGTCGCCTTCGGCACCACCGCCGAGGCCTCCACCCGAAACGTCACCAACTGCACGGGCTCGTCGTCGGCAGAAAATCCATACAGCCGCCGGTGAGAAGCAGCAAAGGCAGCCGCCAGCGACGTTGCATCGTCTGCATGGGTGATCGCCAGCTCGTAGTTCTGGCCCGCGTAGCGCATATCGATCGTCCGCACCACGCGCCTTGCTTCAGGCGCGATGCCTTCGGCATCAAACCAGCCGTCTGCGCGGCGGGCCAGCTCCGCAAAGGCATCAAGCACCGCCGGCCATGCGGCGTCGCTCAGCAGCGTCAGCCTGGAGACGGCGAAATCTGTCCGCAGGTCGGTCAACAGCAGCCCCATCGCGCACAGGATTCCCGGCGACGCCGGCACCAGCACCCGGCCTATGTCCAGCTCGCGGGCCAGGCGCGCGGCGTGCAGCGGGCCAGCGCCGCCGAAGGCGACCAAGGTGTAGTCGCGGGGGTCATAGCCCCGCTGCACCGAAATGACCTGGATCGCGCGCGCCATGTTGGCGGTGACGACCGCCAGCACACCCTGGGCGGCCTGCATCAGTCGCAAGCCGAGCGGCTCCGCCAAGGCGGCTATCGCCTGTCGCGCCGATTCGGGCCGCAATCTCATGCGGCCGCCCAGCAGGTAGTCGGGGTTCAGCGTCCCCAGCACGACGTTCGCGTCCGTCACCGTCGGCTGCCTGCCGCCCCGGCCGTAGCAGACCGGTCCGGGATCTGCTCCGGCGCTCCGTGGCCCCACTTTCAGCAACCCGCCGCTGTCGACAAAGGCGATCGAGCCGCCACCGGCGCCCACCGTATGAATGTCCAGCATCGGTGCCTTGATCGGGTAGCCGTGCACCACCGCCTCACTCGTCAGCCGGCATTGTCCGCCTGACAGCAACGCCACGTCGCTGCTGGTACCGCCCATATCAAAGGTAATAAGGTCCGAAAAATCGGCCTGCTGCCCCACCTGCCGGGCGCCGACGACGCCGGTGGAGGGCCCGGACAGCACCGTGCGCACTGGCAGCCGCGCTGCCTGGGCAAAGCTGATGACGCCGCCGTTGGATTGAGTCAGATGCGGCGCCGTCCGCACCCCCAGGTCGCTCAGTCGGCCGCTTAGCCGCTGGATATATGTCTGCATGACCGGGCCAAGGTAGGCATTGACCACGGTGGTCGACAGCCGCTCGAACTCGCGGAACTCAGGTGCGACCGCATGCGAAATGCTGGCGAACACGGTGGGCAAGATCTCAGCAACGATCCGCGCCGCGGCCTCCTCATGCGCCGGATCGACAAAGCTATACAGGAAGCAGACCGCGACCGCATCCACGCCGGCCTCCCGCAGTTCCCCGCACGCGGCGCGCACCCCCGATTCGTCCAGAGCCACCTCGATGCCGCCGTCATGGCGCAGGCGTTCGTTGACTTCCAGCCGCAGATCACGGCTGACCAGCACGGCGGCCTTGTCGGCCTGCATATCGTAAAGGTCTGGCCGCTTCTGCCGGCCAATCTCCAGCAGGTCGCGAAACCCGCTGGTCGTGATCAGTCCGGTCCTGGCTCCCTGGCGCTCGATCAGTGCGTTGGTCGACACCGTCGTGCCGTGGCCGAAATACACGATCTCACCAAGCCGGACCCCGCCCTGTTCGGCAGCTTCCGCAACGCCGGATGCAATCCCCCGCGACGGATCCTTGGGTGTGGATGGCACTTTCCAAACCGCCAAGGCGCCTGTGCTGTCGTCGAACAGGCAAACATCCGTGAAGCTGCCGCCGGAATCGACGCCAATACGCCAGGCCATACGCAACCCCCGTAGCCAGCCGAACACGTGACACCCTAATCTGGCCTCAGGCAGAGACCAAGGACAGGCATGTCTCCCCCCGTTGAACCCGTGGCACCCGACCCCACCCTGCCAGAGCACACCGATGTCGTTATCATTGGGGGCGGCATCGTCGGTGTGTCGACGGCGCTGTTCCTGGCGCAGAAGGGCGTCGCCGTGGCGCTGTGTGAGAAAGGCTGCATCGGCGGCGAGCAATCCAGCCGCAACTGGGGCTGGTGCCGCACGATGGGGCGCGACCAAAGTGAAATACCGTTGGCATTGGAGAGCCTTCGGCTGTGGCGCGGCATGAACCAGAGGACCAATCGTGAGACCGGGTTCCGCCAGTCCGGAACGCTGTATCTGTGCGAATCCGAGAGAGAGGTTGCCGCGCAGGAAGCCTGGCTGCGGCGAGCCAGCCAATACCAGGTCGATGCTCACCTGCTGACAGGAACGGCTATGGACGCTGTGTTGCCCTGCGCCAGCGACCGCTTCATCGGTGGCCTGCACACGCCGACGGACGGCCGCGCCGAACCGGCCCTCGCCGCACCTGCCATTGCCGAGGCCGCACGTGACCACCAGGCCCAGATCTTCACCAACACCGCTGTCCGCGGGGTTGAGCAGCAGGGAGGCCGCATCTGCGCCGTGATGACGGAGCGTGGTCGGATTCGCTGCCAGGCGGTCGTTCTGGCCGGTGGCGCCTGGTCACGTCTGTTCGCCGTCAACGCCGGCCTCGACCTGCCAATTCTCAAGGTCCTGGGCTCGGTGTTCCGGACCAACCGGCTGAACGGTCCGCAGGTTTCCGCCGCGGGCTCCGTTTTCGCATTCCGCAAGCGCCTGGACGGTGGCTACTCGGTTGCCCGCCGCAATGCCAACTTGGCTGAGCTCACCTTTGACCACCTGCAACTGCTGTCCGACTTCCTGCCGCGCCTGATCGCAAGTCGCAACGAAATTCGCCTGCGCCTTGGCCGCCGCTTCTGGCAGGAACTGCGAGTCAGCAGGAAGTGGTCACTGGACCGACCGACACCCTTCGAAGCGGTACGCGTGCTCGATCCCATCCCAAGACAGAATGTATTGAAAGAGGCAAGGCGGGCGTTGGCTCAAGCCTTCCCGGTCTTCGCCGACATGCAGGTGATGGACAGTTGGGCCGGCTTGATCGACGTCACCCCCGACGCAGTACCAGTCATTGACCAAGTCGGTCAGATGCCCGGATTCTTCATCGCCACCGGCTTCTCCGGCCACGGCTTCGGCATCGGGCCCGGTGCGGGGCGGCTGATGGCAGACTTGGTCTCTGGCGATGCTCCGCTGGTTGACCCTGCCCCGTTCCGCCTCGGCAGGTTCGCCAGGACGCGACGGCTGGCCTGACCGACCGCCTGTGGCGCAGACTATCTCCAAGCAACCCAAGGGGAAGCGAATGATCCGGGCATTGAAGCAGGGCCTGAGCGAGTCTCAGAAGACGCAGGCCGATCGCCAGGTCCGTCAGACCGTGGAGGCGATTCTCGAGGACGTTGCCGCGCGCGGCGATGCAGCGGTGCGGGAACTGTCAGCGAAATTCGACAATTGGAGTCCCGAGGCTTTCCGCCTGCGCCCCGACGAGATCAGGTCGCTGATCGCCTCGCTTCCAACGCAGGTGATCGAGGATATCGAGTTTGCCCAGGCGCAGATCCGACGCTTCGCAACCGCACAAAAGGAAGCCCTGCGCGACATCGAGATAGAGACCATTCCCGGCGTGCGCCTGGGGCACAAGAACATCCCCGTCAACAGCGTCGGCTGCTATGTTCCCGGCGGCCGCTACCCGATGGTTGCGTCAGCGCACATGTCGGTCCTGACGGCGAAGGTTGCCGGCGTCAGGCGGGTGGCAGCCTGCACCCCACCATTGAACGGCGTTCCGCCAGCGGCCACGGTCGCTGCGATGGCACTCGGCGGTGCGGACGAAATCTACCTGCTGGGCGGGATCCAAGCCGTCGCGGCAATGGGATTGGGCACGCAGACCATCACGCCGGTGGATATGCTGGTCGGTCCAGGCAATGCATTCGTCGCCGAAGCCAAGCGCCAGCTTTTTGGCCGCGTCGGCATCGACCTGCTGGCCGGCCCAACCGAAACGCTGATCATCGCCGACGACACCGCGGATGTGGAAATGTGCGCCACGGATCTGCTCGGACAGGCCGAGCACGGTCCAAGCTCGCCAGCGGTGCTGCTGACGAGTTCAACGACGATTGCCGAAGGCATCCAGCCGGAGATCGAGCGCCAACTCAGCCGGCTTCCGACAGCCGATGTCGCATCAGTGGCGTGGCGCGACCACGGCGAAGTCATTCTCTGCGATACGGATGACGAACTCCTGGCCGAAGCCGACCGGATCGCCTCGGAGCATGTGCAGGTGCTCACGCGTGATCCACGCTGGTTCCTCGATCGGATGACCAACTACGGCGCGTTGTTTCTGGGCAAGGAGACGAATGTTGCTTACGGCGATAAAGTCATCGGAACAAATCATACTTTGCCAACAAAAAAGGCGGCGCGTTACACCGGAGGACTCTGGGTTGGCAAATTTCTTAAAACTGTAACATATCAACAGGTCACACCTGAAGCGACTGTGTTGATCGGTGAATACTGCTCTCGGTTGTGCGCCATTGAGAACTTCGCGGGGCATCAAGAACAGGCAAACCTGCGGGTGCGGCGATATGGCGGCCGGAACCAGTAAGTGCGGATGCCCACGTATCGCGATCGACAGCAAGCCCGACATATCGTTCTGATCTCATCATGGACTGGCGCTGCGCTTATCCCGTTCGGCTGGTTGACCTAAGCGAATCGGTGTAGTTACCCGCGCTGGACAGGAGAGAAGAGCTTGGCACTAGCGAAAGAACTGGAGCGGCATCAGGTCGCTGAAGCCTATGGCAGGTGGGCACCAGTCTACGACATCGTATTTGGCCCCGTGTTCAGCCGCGGACGCCGGACAGCGGTTGATGCCGCTGAACGCGTCGGCGGTCGCATACTCGAGGTGGGAGTGGGAACCGGCTTGTCGCTCGGTCACTACGCCAAGAGCAACCAGATCGTCGGCGTCGACATTTCCGAACCAATGCTGATCAAGGCGCAGGAACGCGTCAAGAAATTGCAACTCAGCAACGTCCAGTCGATTGACGTGATGGATGCGGAGCAATTGACCTTTACCGACGCCTCTTTCGACGTTGTGGTAGCCCAATACGTGGTCACGGCGGTGCCGAATCCGGAAAAGGCGCTTGACGAATTCGTTCGGGTTGTGCGACCCGGTGGTGAGATTATCCTCACCAGTCGAATTGGCGCTGAAAGCGGTCTGCGCGGCACCATGGAGAAGTGGCTGATGCCTGTGACAAGCCGGCTTGGCTGGCGGACCCAGTTCGCCTGGGCGCGCTATGAGCATTGGGCGAACACTGCACCTGTCCGGCTGCTTGAACGACGGGCGTTGCCGCCGTTGGGTCATTTCTGGCTGATACGTTTCGCACGGTTGAACGACAACAAGACGAACTCGAGTTTTGATTCCATCGACACCCGCATGGTAGCGACAGAAGCGACGCAGGCACGTGCCTGATCGTTCAGGTGCCTGAGTGAGGCAAGGTCGAGACGGCTACCACTTGCCCAAATTCCAGAAGGAACAGCAATGAACGGCTTTCGAGAGCTTCTAAAAGTGCAGCGTTGGGACGATCATCGTTATTATCATCATAGTCGGATTAACCAATCGCTGCATTTGCTCAGTGCGATAACCTTTGTCTGCGCCTACGCCCTGACCTTCGACGATCCGGCAATCGCTGCACTGCTCGGGTGGCTGATCGCGATGACCAGCCGTCAGATCGGACATTTCTTCTTTGAACCAAAAGACTATGACATCGTTAACGAGGCAACCCACGAATACAAAGAGGAGATCAAGGTCGGCTACAACCTGCGCCGCAAGGTCGTTCTGATGACGGTCTGGGCGCTGTCGCCGCTGCTTCTTGTTGCCAGTCCAACGTTGTTCGGCATCTGCGCGCCTCATACCAAGGCCGTGGAGTTCGCGCGTCATCTCGGCAATCTGTGGCTGGCGGTGGGGCTAGGCGGACTGCTGTTCCGCACCGTGCAGCTTTTTATGATCAAGGATCTGCAGACCGGACTGGTCTGGGCCACCAAGATCATTACCGACCCGTTTCATGATATCAAGCTCTATTACCGCGCGCCCCTCCAGCTCCTTAAAGGTCATTTGTTCGATCCGACGTTCGACGATCTGCAGACGGAGACCGCCGAGGCCAACCACTAATCCGGCGGCGCACCTTCGGGCCAAAGCGGTTGCCCGAAGGTGTGTTACGAAAGCTGCTTCCGCCCACTCAGGCTGGCTGAACGCCTGTTTGTCAGCATCTCTCGCAGGATTCTCCGCTTGATCGACCGGTTCGTTGCAGCAGCGTCAGCCCACCACCAGCCGTCCTGACGCATCGCCCGGCAAGCCGAAATGAACCGCTCCATGACTTCCTGGAAATCGGCTTCCGTGTAGTTTAGACTGAAAATCAGTCGCCCCGTGCCGATCCAGCTCAGCGCCAGCCCCTCCGCCCGCAGATAGTATTGCAGCATCCAGTTGTATCGCGACGGCGTGGTGTAGCCGACGGTCCAGATCGAGGAGAGGTTGGCGACCTGCACTGGAAGATCCTCAGCCTGCAGCCTGCTGTTCAACATCGCCGCGCGTTCGTCCCACTGCTGGTCCAGTCCTTGATACAGCGCCTGGATTTCGGGCGTTTCCAGCCGCTGCAGGAACTCCGTCATGGCACCCATGACATAGGGATGCGAATTAAACGTTCCCCGAGCAAAGCAGATGTCGGCGGGATGGTCCGGATCGAAGCGCTTCATCAGCGCCCGGCGGCCACACAGCACGCCAACCGGCAGCCCACCACCTAACGTCTTGCCATAAGTGATCAGGTCGGGCTGTACGCCAAAGTAATCCTTGGCTCCGCCCGGCGCCAGGCGGAAACCCACAAAGACCTCATCAAAGATCAGGGGAATCTGGCGCTCGTCGCACACCGCCCGAAGCTGCTGCAGCCAGGCCGTATACGCCGCCCGGTCGAACCCCGCGCGCCGCGAACTGTCGACCAGCGAGGAATCTGCTGGCGCCCCGGCATTCGGATGCAGCGCCTGCAGCGGATTGACAAGCACGCAAGCAATGTTCCGCCGCGTGCGCAGCACCCGCAACGTTCGCTCGGACATCTCCGCCAGCGTATAGGTATCGCGCGCCGGCTGCGGATTCCCAACCCCGGGCTGAACGTCGCCCCACCAGCCATGATAAGCGCCGCTGAAGCGTACTAGATGGGAACGTCCCGTGTGGTAGCGCGCCAGGCGCACGGCCTGCATGATTGCCTCCGTGCCCGACATGTGGAACGAGACCTCATCAAGGCCAGAGATCTGGCACAGCCGCCTCACGTTGTAGACGACGGTCGGATGATACGCGCCCAGCACTGGACCGAGTTCGCGCACCCGCTCCGCCCCAGCGGCAATGCACGTCTTGTAGAAGTCGTGTCCGAAAAGGTTGACACCATAGGAGCCGGTCAGATCGTAGAAGACGTTGCCATCAAGATCACGGACCGTGACACCCTCTGAGGACGCCAGAAAGGAACCAGCCGACAGATGTTGACGAACGTGGCGGCTGTACTGGAACGGGACACGATAGGCACTGACGAACTGCAGATCAGACAGGCCCACCGCTGCCTCCGCGGTGACAGCTCGGGTTCGCGCGAACCGGGTCTGATACAGGTGTGCCAAGCGCATGAAGCCGTCGCGGCGTCGCTGCCCGATCTCCTCTGGCGCATCGTCGGAACGGAAGAACCGCTGCTCGTCGAACTCGTAGAACGGGATCAGCGACGCCACCCGCCGCGCCATGCGCGCATGTCCGGCGATCGACCTGTGCTTGGCCCGCGACAGTTCCAAACGCGTTTTCGCCTTGCTCAGAAATCCGCCCAGAACGGCGGCCCCTGCGGTTGCTGCCAGATAGATCTGCGTGGACATCGTCTTGCCTTCCGTTCCAGCAGGCTGATCCCATGACCATCCGATCGACGATAGTGAAGATTGTACATCAGGAGGATTTGAATTTCCTGCTGACCAATCGAATACCCCGGCGCCTGATCACCCGCTTCATGGGCTGGTTCAGCCGCATCGAGCAACCTTTGATCCGCGACCTGTCGATCAGCGTCTGGCGCTTCTTCTCGGATCTTGATTTGCGCGAGGCCAAGAACTCGCGCTTCCGCAGCATGCATGACTGCTTCACGCGCCAACTGCGTGACGGCGCCCGGCCAGTCGATACCGACCCTGCGGTCCTGGTCAGCCCGTGCGATGCGATTGTCGGCGCAGCGGGAGCAATCGAGGATGATCAGCTTTTCCAGATCAAGGGCTTTGCTTATCGGCTCTCGGACCTTCTGGCCGACAAAGCGCACGCCGGCGCATTTCGCCACGGCGGCTACGTCACCTTGCGGCTGACATCAAGCATGTACCATCGCTTCCATGCACCCCATGACTGCACGGTTGAAGGCGTGGTGCACGTCCCTGGCGACGCCTGGAATGTCAATCCGATTGCGCTGCGCCGGGTTGAACGGCTGTTTTGCAAGAATGAACGCGCGGTGATCCGCACCCGTCTCGCGGCAACCGGATCCGCAGTCACATTGGTTGCCGTTGCAGCCATACTCGTAGCTGGCATCCGGCTGCGCTTTCTGCCGTTTGGGCTGCGCGGCGACGACGGTTTGGAAAAAACCTATGTCTGCGACGCCGTCTTGCAGAAGGGCGAGGAAATGGGCTGGTTCGAGCACGGATCAACCATTGTCGTCCTGACACCGCCAGGCTTCCGCCTGTGCGACGATGTGAATGAAGGGACTGTGGTCCGCGTTGGTCAGAAACTCATGACAATGCCAAACTGGGACGCCTCGTCCCAGGTTGCCTGACCGTCCTCGGATTCACCGGCTGTTAACGATTGTTTGCCGTAATGGTGGTGCATACTCTCGGATCCTGCCTGTGACTCAGACGCCGCCGCCTCTCTGCCACCTGACCCATGCCGGCTTCCGCATGCTGGGTGAGCCTGTGTTCCGCCTCAGCGAGGGTACGAAAGTCCCCTCGATGGTGGTGCAGCTCGACCGGCAGGAGGCTGTGCTGCCGCTGCGATCGGTGGCACGGGAGTTCGCCATTCCGTCCGACTCGGCTGACGGGCAGATGCTGAAACTGATCGAGCAGGCCCTGGAATACGTCGTCTGTATCCGCTTGGGTGACCGCCTGCCGTCGGAGCTGAACGGCGGCACCGCGAGCTGGGAACCTACGGAGCAGGATCGGCGGATCGCCGCCAGCCGTGTGCACTATAATCTGATGCGCTGCGTCTTCGCGCGCATCGGCAAGGCCACGTCCGTCAAGGGCGACGGCGCACCTGGATGGGAGGACGAGGGCAACAACCGCGCCTTGCTGCAGCAGGCCGTCACTGAAGCGGCGGCGCTGGTTTCGGACCGGGATGAGGCTGTCGTCACCGCGAACATCGGCATCCTGATTGAGGAGATGGGGTTCATCGAGTGCATGCGCCGCACCTTGATCCGGGGAATCAACGGCCCCAGGGACAAGCTGTTGCGCATCGACGTCAGCCAGGCACCATCAGGCCGCCACGACACCGTCAAACAGGTCCAGGCGCTGACCCGGCGCGGCCTGACGGAAATCAGCAACCGGTTCGATACCGTCGATGCTCGCCTCGACGACATTCTGGCGATGCTGCGGGACATGGAAACAACGACGCTGTGGTTGCGCCACCAGCGCGACTGGCTGTTCCGGACGAACCAGTCCTGGGGTCCGGTATTTGCCGACTGGGCCAATGCGCCAAGTCACTTCGACGACTTCCTGTGGAAGGTAATTGAGCGGACCTACCTGTTCCTGGCCCCTCGTTTCATGTCATTCCAGGAATGGACGACCAGGGACAGCCGGCTGAAGCAGGAGTCGGTCCACGTGACCGTCTGGTAGCCCTTCGCCGCTACCTTCGCTTCCAGTCCTTCGACCAAAGCGCGGTCAGCGCCAGGGCACTGCCCACCGCGACAACCGCCGCCGCAACCAAACCCTCAAAACCCCCATCGCCAAACACGACGCCGGCCAGCGCGGAACCCAGCGCCGCGGCAAGCGAGGTCGCGGCGTTGAACAGTCCGACGCTTTCCCCTCGTGCAGTCGGGGCAAGCCGCACAGCGAGGGAGTTGGCGCCCACAGCCAGCAGCGGCCAGACAAACTGGATCAGCGCAAAGGCACTCAGCGCCAGCCAGCCGATCCAGCCGAGATGCATAAGCCCACCAACTGCGACAGCCCCGAGCAACAGCAGCCGCGCGGCAATGCCGAGTATCAGCATCCGGCCTCCACCCAGGCGATGCGTCGCCGCGCCGATCGGCCGATACAGCAGCAGGCTCGCCGCGACACCCACTGCATAAGCACATGAGGGCAAGATCGGGTTCATGCCATATTGCCGGGTCATCGCCACCGGAAACAGCGTGGCAAACCCGTTCATGGCCGGATATGCGACCAACCACACCGTCAGGAAGTGGCGCAGAGGCAAATTGATCACGCGCAGATAGGCACTAAGCTCTTGCCAGGAGACGTGGTGGCCTCGGTGGTGCGGTCCTGGAACACCGGCGTCACCGCCGACCATCGGCCGCGGCGCGGGCTTCGCCGCTGCACTGCGCACCGCTCCAGCGGGCGCGAAGGCAAGGGCCAATGCACTGGCAACCAGAAGCGCCATCCCGGCGACGACGAAGCCTGCGCCGGGATGGCTGTGCGCCAGGACCCCTGCCGCGATCAGCCCGACGACCTGGCCCGTGCTGATATAGCGTTGCAGCAGCGCGACGCGGGCGTCCCAGCCCTCCTCCGGTTGCGCCTGGATGGCAAGCACATTGCCTGCTGTGGTGGTCGCCATGGCGCCCAGTCCAGCCCCGGCCGCCAGAAGAATGCGCATCGGCTCGGGCGCGAAGTCGAACAACAGCAGCAACACGCCGGATGACACCGTACCCCAGATCAGCAGATCACGGTGCCGGCCCGTGCGGTCAGCCCAACTTCCCAGAAACGGCGCGAATATCCCCAGCAAGGAGAACGTTGCATAGGTCAGCCCGGCAGATTCGCCATGCGGGGCAGCGAGCGGCATCAGCACGGGCACAAGGCCGTTCTGGGTCAGGCCAAGCAGGCTGTATGCAATGAACCATTGCTCGCCACGCAAACCGGCTACCCTTGTCCAATGCCCTTCGTGCCGAGACCGTAGATGCTTCCACAGAGGTCAGCCAGTCAACGGCCATCGACCGAAAACGCCATCAGGACGGTGCCAGACCGATCGGAGCGGCCCCAGTAACCTGAATTGACGTAGACCATGCCGGCGGCAATGGTGGGTCCTGCCCCGTCCAGCACGCCACCCTGGGCTTGACTGCCCGCAACCGTCGTCACCGGCTCAGCCGCGGTATCGTATTCCCACAGCGTGCGCCCGGTCGCTGCATCGAATGCACGGAAGCGTCCGTCCATGGAACCACCGAAGACCATGCCCGGCATCGCCGATATCGCCTGCGACACGCCGGGAAAGCAGTACACGTTCTTCCAGGCGCACGGCTCCCTTGGCGGGCGCGCAGTCCATAGCGTTGCACCGTCTTCAACGCGAAGCGCCGTGATCCCCGGATTGGCTTGGCCAGTCGGCGCGTAGAGGTCTGACAGCGGCACGTAGACCGCTTGCCCGTCGGTGGCGAGCCCGAACTCGACACCCCCAAGCGGGCCACCTTGGCTGAGCCGCTTCGACCAGATCAGCCGCCCGTCATGGTCCGGGTCAAGCGCATAGACCTGGCCCGACTTCTGGCCGGCCAGCAGCACCTGCCGACCGTCTGCCAGCGAAACCAGCATGGGCGAAGCGCCGAAATCATGATCCGGTCCCAGCTTCGTCGGGCAGTTTGCTCCCGGACGCGGACCGTAGCAGCCGGTGATGTAGGTGTCGTCGTGGGAGAACTGGTTGGACCAACGGATCGTGCCGGTCTGCTCGTCAAGGGCCAGGATGGCATCCGCGTTGGGAAAGTCCCGGTCCGTGTAGGCGTCGCCGGTGCCCACGTAGACCAGGTGGCGCTTGGCATCGACGGTCGGAGCTGACCAGATCGCACCGCCTGCCGGGCCGAACATCTGCACGCCCACGGCGTTGCGCTTGAACGGCATCGCCGGCCCAGGCGTGACATAGGTCTTCCAAAGCAGCCTGCCGGTCTGCGCATCCAGCGCCGCGACCGCACCGCGGAACTTGCAGCATTCATAGTTGGGGTCGCTGGCAATCGCTTCCTCGGCGGAGGAGATGGGCACAAACAGCCGCCCATCGTGCAGCGCCAGGGATCCTGTCATCTGCACCTCCTGCTGGGCGTCGACCTGAGTCTTCCACACCACAGTGCCGCTGTCCGCATCCAGGGCATAGGCGCTGCGGGTGTAGTCGGTGAAGTAGATGGCGTAGCGGCTGGGTGCGCTCGACAAGGGGCCCAGGACAATGGTGCCGCGGATGGGCGCCGGCGCGTCGAAGCGCCAGTAGCCGCACCCGGTCCGGGCGTTCATCGCATAGACCGCGCCAGAAGACGTGTTCAGGAACAGGCGATCGCCCATAACCGTCGCCTGGCCGTTGCGCGCATTCGGGTAGGCAAACGCCCATTTCAGCTTCAATCGCGGCACGTCCGCCGCTGCAAGGCCCGGAGCGGGCTGGTAGCGCGGCTGCGCCTCGGTACGTCCCCAGCCGTTCCACTGATCGGGCGTCTGCAGGTCGATGGCTTTCGGCTTGCCCTGGCACAACGGCGCGGCCGGCCCGACTCCGGACACCGGGCCGCCTGTGCGGGTGGCAAGGTAGCCGGCAATGGAAGCAATTTCATGCGGCGACAGGCCCTGTGCCATCGGTTGCATGATGCCGCCAAACAACGTCGTGGTGATGAAGACGCGCGTGTTGTCGGAGATCGTGACTTTCGACGGTATGCGGCCGGCGGGATGGTCGTGACAGCTCGCACAACGCTCGCCGTAAAGCTTGGCGCCCAGCGCGGGATCGCCGTCCTCGCCGCTCAACTGCCCGATGACGCCATTGCCGCCGTCGGGCAATGGCGCGGCGCTCGCCGTCAGCCATCCCAGACCCGATCCGACGACAAGCAGTCGCAGGACTACGGCACACGCCCATGGCCCTGACACCTTCATCGACACCTTCATCACGTACGATCCGATCAGCCGGGGGAGCCTCGGCCGTAATGGTCGATGAAAGCACCACGCGCGCAGCTATAGCCTTCCGGCGGCGCGGTGAGCCTGAACTGGCCAGGGTCCGAACCCTTGGGGAACGAGGCCAGCGTGTTGAGCGCCCAGGCGTTGAAGGCGTCGGTGTTCAACTGTGGCCACATGTGTCCGTCATGCACCGTGCACGACACCGCGACAACATTCTTAAACGACGCGTAGTAGACAGACGCCGCCTGGGTGCTCGGCCGGTAGTCCGCGCAAAGCACCGTCCCGCAATACCAGATGTCCTTGTCGCCACCCCAGACGGTGATGACGATCATCGGGCCGAGCTTGGCGCTGAGCGGATAGGGGCCGACGCGGCCCTGATGAATGGCTTCGGGTGCATCCCGCACCGCGCCGCTTGCGTCCTCGAAGGAGAGCCGCGACCCATCATCGCCGGTGGCGTACCACTCGCCGGAAATCGGCATCCCACCAGCCCAGAAGTCGGAACGAAAGGTCAGCGCCCGGTTCGTCATCGTCCCGCCGGAGGAGATGCCGCCAAGATACAACCTGCCCGCATCCAGCGGGAACTTTGTGCCAACGCATCTGACCATGGCAACCAGGAAGCGCGAGTCCGGCCCCTCGTCGGCCTTGAACCGATCCCCGGCAGCCCCCGGCGCGCGGCCCTCATTCCAGGGGTTCCAGTTCCATCCATCATGGCCAGGGCCGTTGCAGACGCCGGTGCGCAAGTCTGCATCCTGGTTGGCACATGCGCGGACCGGACCAATGACCATGAACCCCTGGTCAGCCAGTTTGGCGTTGGCGCCGCTACGCTCAACGTACAGGTTGTCGTTCGTCGACTCCACGGAGCCTGTCATCGGCACCCAAACGGGTGCGGGGCCGTCAGCGTGCTTCGGCGGCACGACCACGAAGGCGCGTGCCGCACCATCTGACGGGAAGTTCGTGTTCAAGCCCGCATGCACCTGATATCCGGCGGGGCAGTCCCATGTCGCAGCGAATGCCACAGGGGCAGCGAGCAGGCTGCAGGTTGTTGCGACAAGCATCAGGTGGTGCTGCATGGCGGCTCCGCCGATAAAGGTCACTTTGCCGCCCTGAGAACGCCGTATCTTCCGGCGCCTGAGGCGTCAGTGCGGCCGCCAATCAGCACCGGGATTCCAGGTCCTGGTCAAGACCTTACTGAAGACCTTTGGAACAAATACCTTGCAGCCGGCATATACAACGCGTTTGACAGAATGAACCGGACATCTAAAACGAGCCCGCCACGACACCCTGAAATGGCAAGTTCGACTGAAGATCTGCCGACCGTGACCGTGAGGTTCGAATGCCCCAGCCGCACCGGCCGCCCGCGCGTTCCGTCATTGGATCGCTTGTCCTGATCGCCCTCATCATCGGTGCCTCTGGCATTGCCTTCGCCTACACGGCGGGCTGGCTGTCGCCTCAACGTCTCACGCCAGACAAGATCGTCGACGCGCTGACCCCTCCCTCAGGCGAGCCGCTCGGCCACCGCCGGAACCATGCCAAAGGCATCTGCTTCACCGGCACCTTCGACGCAAACGGCGCCGGGTCGGCCCTCTCACAGGCGCGGGTTTTCACCGCCGGTCAATACGCGGTGCTTGGGCGCTTCAATCTCGCCACGGCTGATCCGAATGCGCCGGATGCGACCGTCCGGGCGCGGGGCCTGGGACTGCAGATCTCAACACCGGATGGCCAGGAATGGCGCACCGCCATGATCGACGCGCCATTCTTCCCCGTCGCTACCCCACAAGCCTTCTATGAGCTCCTGCTCGCCTCGGCGAGCAAGGATCCGGACGCGATGAAGACATTCGCCGGCGCGCATCCGGAAATCGTTCCGTTTGGCGGGTGGGCCAAGAGCGCTCCCTGGAACGACAGCTATGCGGGCGAGCGCTTTAACGGCCTTAACAGCTTCATCTTCGTCGACAGTTCCGGCGCGGAGCATGCCGTGCGATGGTCGCTCCTGCCGGCGGCGCAGCCAGTCGCAATCTCGCCGGATGATCTCGCCAAGCGTGGCCCGGACTTCCTCGAACAGGAGATCACCGAGCGGGTCCACAGCGGACCGCAGCGTTGGACCATGGTGGTGACCGTGGCCAACCCCGGCGATCCAACGGCAGACCCGAGCAAGGCGTGGCCCGGCGATCGCCGCACCATTGAGGTCGGCACGCTCACCGTTCAGCAGATTCAGCCTGAGCGGGACGGCCCCTGCCGCGACATCAACTTCGATCCGACCGTGCTGCCGAACGGCATGCGGACGTCTGATGACCCGTTTCCGGCCGCGCGGTCGTCGGCCTACGCGAAGTCCTATGACCGTCGCACGGCCGAAGCCCGGGCCTATCCTCGAACCGCTGCGGGAGCCCAGCCATGAACGGCGTCGGCCAACGCTTCACAGTGGTGCAGCGTGCGCTGCACTGGCTGATGGCGGTCTGTATCCTGGCCATGCTGTTCATCGGCGTCGGCATGGTATCAACAGTCATGCCGAAATATCTGTCGCTGGTATCGATCCACAAACCGCTCGGCATAGCCATTCTGGTGCTCGCGCTGATCCGCCTGCTGACGCGCCTGCGCTACGGCGCGCCATCCCTTCCTGCCGACCTACCCGAACCGATGAAGCTGGCGGCTCACCTGTCGCATTACGCGTTCTATGTCCTGATGATCGCAATGCCGCTGATCGGCTGGGGAATGGTGTCAGCGGCAGCCTATCCGGTCGTGCTGTTCGGGGGCGTGAACCTTCCAGCCATCCTGCCGCAAAGCGGCAGCCTGCACACCTTGCTCTGGAATGCACATTTCTACCTGGCTTTCGCGTTCTTCGCGCTGATCCTGTTGCATGTGGCGGCGGCGCTGTTTCATGCCCTGGTCCGCCGTGACGGCGTGTTTGCCGCAATGGCGCCTGTCTCCATCCGCGATGAGGTCGCGGTGGCTGAGTAAGCGGTCGTCGGCGCGCTACCCTATAGATTCTCTGGTTGCGCGAACCGGAAGCTGATGTTGGGGTCGGACGCCGACTTGTCGCCCGCGGACATCACCGAGACGCGCAGCAGCAGCCCGCCGGCCAAGGCCGCCAGCGAGGCAGCCGTGGACAGCGGTTGCGTCCGGCTTCGCGATGATCGTCCCGACAGCGTCGTGGACAGCGCCAGCAGTCCCAGCGGCAGGGCGTTCCCCAGCACTGTCGCGCCGAGCTTTTCCACCGTGCCCCAGTCGCCGGTCAGCGCCTCGGCAACGCCCTTGCGGCGATACACCTCGTGCGACACCGTCGCTGCCGCGAGTTCCGCGGCAAGGGCCGCAAGCGTGATCTTGTCCAGGGTCCGTCCTGCCTTGGGATCACGCTCGCCCAGCGAAAGAGCGGCTGCGCCCGTGGCAACCGAGGACGCACCGAACCGAACGGCCAGCGAGCGCGGCGCGGCGGCCCAGAGCGGCGTGCTGGTCGCTGACAGCAGTGCGGCGGTGTAGGTCGACAGCCCGATCCCGGCCGCCGCGGCCGGCACATGGCTGGCGCGCGCAACCCCGCGCAGCCAGCCGAAACGGCGCCCGCGATCGGAGACGAACTGGGCGAACGCGCTCAGCATGCTGAAGCCGCTGAACGTCATCAGAATCCACGTGCCGATGGACATCGGCGAGGTGGGCTTGGCGATCCGCAACATGTTGTAGAAGCGCTTCGGCGTGTGCAGGTCCCAGACCAGCAACGCGGAGCCGATGGTCGGGGCCAGCAACGACAGGTAGCGCCCGCGGCGACCGATCATGTCGGCTTTCCGCCCGCGCGTGACGTTCGCGACGGCAGAAATCAGCGAAGCCGCGCCCGACAGGCCGGCCAGGAAGATATAGCCCCCGACGACCCAGTTCTGGAACGGCGCGGGCTTGAGCTGAGAGCGGCCATAGTAGGTGGGTCCTTCCCAGCCCGACCTGCCGACATCGGTGTCATGCGCGCTCGCCGGCCGGATCGGCTTCTCCTGCGGATCGTGCGGCGTGATCTCCTCACCGCCAGCCGGTCCATTCGGCATCTGCTCGTCCGCCATCACGTCCGGTCCTGACGGGTGAACAAGGCGACCGCGCCCAGCGCCAAGGCGGCCACCGTGACGATGCCGGACAGCAAGGCAGGTGCCACCCGGCGGGAAGCCCGCGTCGGCGCAGCCGGCAGGTTGTAAACCTCCGGCCGCTCTGTCAGCAGGAAGAAGGCGTTCAGGTGGCCCAGCCCGCCGGTCGCCCCCGGCGCGCCCGGAACACCATACAGATAGGCCTTGTCCACCCCCACTGCATGCAACGCCTCGACGCGCTTGTGCGCACGGTCCTGCAGTTCGGCCACCTCGCCGAACTGGATCGAGTCGGTCGGGCAAGACTTGGCGCAGGCCGGCTCCAGCCCGCCCTTCAGCCGGTCGTAGCACAGCGTGCACTTGTGCGCCTTGCCGTCCAGCGTGTTGAGGTCGATCACGCCGAACGGACAAGCCGGGACGCAATAGCCGCAGCCGTTGCAGATGTCCTGCTGCACGACCACGGTGTCGAACTCCGTCTTGAACAGCGAACCGGTCGGGCACGCTTCCAGGCACGGCGCATTGTGGCAGTGCTTGCACACGTCGCTCATCATCAGCCAGCCGCTCTGGAACGGCGTCTGCTGCTCGGCACGCACGCCGCAGCCGCCTGCCTGCTCGATAAAGGCAACATGGCGCCAACTGTTCGCCGAGAGCGAGCCGGTGTTGTCGTAGCTCTGCCCGGTCAGGCCGATATTGTCCGCCGGCAGGTTGTTCCATTCCTTGCAGGCGACCTCGCACGCCTTGCAGCCGATGCAGACCGTCGTGTCGGTAAAGAACCCATAGGACTTGCCCGGCTCGATCCGCACATGCGCCGTCAGCTCGGATTCATTGGCGATCGGGCCGCTGAACTGAGAGCGGGTCTCCTCTCGCGCCCGTGGGCTTATGTCCATAGCCGCGGCTCCTTACAGGTCGATGGTGATGGCATGCGCCACGTTGCCAATCAGGTTGGCGGCCGGCGTATAGCGCACCCTGACCCGCGCCTGGCGCTGCTGCAGCGCAGTCAACTGTGCCGGCTCGGCGGCGGCATGCGAGCTGAGCAGGAACAGGTGTGACACACCGTGGTCGTCGGTGATCTGAAAGCGTCCCTCCTGGACGATGGTAACCACGCCGGTCATCATCCGGCCGCGCGCGCCCATCTAACCCGCCCGGTCGTGGGCAAGGTCCGCCAGCCAGTTGCGCGCCAGCTCCAGCTCTTGCCAGGGGACGGCGCCGAGCGGGAAGTGCCCGGCCAGCACGATGCTGATGACGGCGTTGACATGGTCAAGCTGCCGCTGGCCCTGATGCGACCAGGTCCGGCTGCGCCGTTGCTCCAGCATGGCGTCCCGCAACGCGCAGAGGTGCCGCGCCGCGGCAGAGAAGGTATGGCCCTCCTTGTGCGGGCGTTCGGCCAGCGCCTGATCGACCGCGGCAAGCGCCTGATGCAGTTCCGCCTCAGGCGCCATGGCTGGCCCCGCCAGGATTGGCCCCGCTGGAACTGTACAGGCGGCCAGGCCGCAGGTTGCAGGTGACAGCCTTGGTCGAGTGGATGCTGGTGTTGGCGTCGCCGGTGATCGCCAGCAGCACGTTGGCGATGTCGCCGCGGGCATAGCCTTCCCAGCCAAAGACCCAGGGCATGCCGACCTGATGCACCATGCGTCCGCCGATCATCAGCGGCCGCATGCGTTCCGTGACCATGGCGCGAGCCTCAATTTCGCCGCGCTTGGTGGACAGCACCGCCCATCCCAGATGGCGGATCCCCAGCTCCCGCGCCAGCTCCGGCGCGATCTCCACAAACGCTTCCGGCTGCAGCTCCGCGGTGTGGGGTGTCACCCGCCCGATCACGCCGCCACAGTGCAGCTCGGACAGCCGATAGGTCGAGAACACAAACGGATAGTTCGGATCTTCGGGATCGTGCAGCTCATTGCCCGGCCGCGACCACATCTTCGCCGTCGGGTTGTATTGCTGGCCGTAGATCGCATTGCGGACCGGGCTCTCAACCGGTTCATAATGGGCAGGTAACGGACCGTCCTTCAGCCCGGTCGGGACGAACAACTGGCACTTGCCGTCCGCCTCCATGATGAACGGGGCGTCGCCGCCCAGCGCATCCATGCCGTGCGGGTGCTGGCTCCAGTCCGGGCGATAGTCGGGGCGCCTTGTTGGCAGGAAGTCGGGCACGTCGTTGCCGGTCCATTTGCCGGCGGCCTCGTCCCACCAGACCATCTTCTTGCGCTCCGACCACGGCTTGCCGTCCGGGTCGGCGGAGGCGCGGTTGTACAGCGTGCGCCGGTTAGAGGGCCAGGCGAATGCCCAGCCGTGGTGTGCGCCGTTGTCGCCATCGACATCGGGCGTGCGTGATCGGGCCATGTTGTGGCCGTCGCGCGGATAGATGCCGCAGTACATCCAGCCGCCGCAGGCGGTACTGCCGTCGTCCTTCAGGTCCTGGTACTTCTCCACCGGCTTGCGGTCGGCCACCGTGTAGCCGTTGATCTCACGCAGCACGGCCTCCGCCTCGATCTCACCGCGCTCGTCGCGCTCCGGGTACTGCCAGGTCAGCGCCTGGATTGCCGCATCCCGCGGTTCCGTGCTGCCGGCGTACAACTGTTTCAGCCGCTTGCCGAGCTGATAGATGAACCACAGGTCGGAACGGCTGTCGCCCGGTGGAACCAGCACGGAGTCATGCCATTGCACCAGGCGGCTGGTGTTGGTGACCGTTCCGTCCTTCTCGCCGCCCAATGAGGTCGGTAGGAAGAACACCTCGGTGTCGATCTCCTGCGGCGTCAGCTCGCCGCGCTGCACCAGCCGGCCCTTCTGCCAGAAGTTCGCCGTCTCGGTCATGGCAAAGTCGCGCACCACCAGCCATTTCAGCTTCGCCAGGCCCCGCTCGACCAGGTCGGAGTTGACCGCGCCCACCACCGGGTTCTGGCCGAGGATGAACTGCCCCTGCACCACCCCCTCAACCATCGACAGGGTCATCGGCGACTGCGACACATCCCCGGTCAGCTTCGGGATGAACTGGTAGCCCCATTCATTGTCCGCCCGCGCGGCCGGCCCATACCAGGCCTTCAGCAGGCTGACCATGTACTTCGGCATGTTGTTCCACCATCCCGTGGTGGGCGTCTCGGTGTCCAGGTAGTCGGTCAGCGTGCCGTGCGGTTGGAACACGTTGGGCTGCGGCAGATAGGTCGGCAGCATATTATACAGAGTCGGGATGTCGGTGCTGCCCTGGATGCTGGCATGGCCGCGCAGCGCCATGATGCCGCCGCCGGGCCGGCCGACATTGCCCAGCAGGCCTTGAATGATCGCGGCGGCACGGATGATCTGCACACCGACCGTGTGATGCGTCCAGCCAACCGCATAGCAGATCGCCCCGGTCCGCTCACGCCCGGCGTTCTTCGTCATCGCGTCCGCGATGGCCAGGAAGGTGGCCTGCGGACAACCGGTCACGCGCTCGACCATCTCCGGCGTGTAGCGCGCGTAATGCCGCTTCATGATCTGGTAGACGCAGTTCGGGTGCTGCAGCGTCGGATCGGTCGGCGGCGGCCCCTCCGTCATGCTTTCATAGTTACCCCCCGCCGGCTGCTCCTGCGTCTGCGCACGGTGCTCGGCGATCGAGGAGGGGACGATCTTGCCCCGGTACTGCCAGGTATCCTCCTTATACGATCCGCTGTCCCGGTCGAAGCCAGAGAACAACCCGTCGTTGGTCTCAGGGTCCTGGTAGCCGTCCTCGATGATGTGGGTGATGTTGGTGTAGGCGAGGGCGAAGTCGCGGAACCACAGATCATTCTGCAGAATGTGGCGGATGATGCCGCCCAGGAACGCGATGTCCGTGCCCGCGCGGATCGGCGCATAGATGTTGGCCAGGGCAGACGTACGGGTGAATCGTGGGTCGACATGCATGACCACCGCGCCGCGCCGCTGCGCTTCGACGACGAAGCGGAACGCGATCGGATGGTTCTCGGCCATGTTCGAGCCCATGACGAGAATCGAATCTGCGTTTTCCAGGTCCCAAAGCGACATGGTGGCCGCACCGCGGCCGAAGGACGTTCCCAAACTGGGCACCGAAGAGGAGTGTCAGATACGCGCCTGGTTCTCGATATTGATCATGCCCAGGCCGCCGCCGAACAGCTTCTTGATGAGGTAGTTTTCCTCATTGTCCAGCGTCGCACCGCCCAGCGATCCAAGCCCCAGCGTGTGGTTGACCGTGCGGCCGTCGGGCAGCGTGTCGACGAAGGTCTCGTCACGCGCCTGCTTGGTCAGTTGCGCGATGCGCTCCATCGCCCAGTCCAGCGGTTTCTCCTCCCACTCCGTCGCGTTGGCTGCGCGGTGCAGGACCGTGTTGATGCGCAGCGGGGAAAGCAGCACACCCAGCGTGCTGGCGCCTTTCGGGCACAGGGTGCCCTGATTGACCGGGCTGCGCGGATCGCCTTCGATATGAACGGGCCTGCCGTTCTTGGCATAGATCAGTTGAGCGCAGCCGACGGCGCAGAACGGGCAGATGCTGGTGCCGACAGTGTCAGCTTGCTCCAGCCGTGGCCGCAGGGCGCGCGATGAGGCGGTTTCGGCTGCCTTGCCCAGCGGGTCTTGACCGGCGAACTGCCGCGGCAGCGACCAGTCTTCGATAAAGCCGCTAATCCGGTCGGCCAGGCCGCGCCGCAGTGTCCTCATGTCCCGCACCCCCAGAAAGCCAAAGCTACACGTTGTCAGATGCCCAAGGTTGTCAGCGCGTCTACGGGCTGTCAGGCGTTACGGAATGCACAATGTCGAGACCGGGGTCGAGACCGGGGTCATGGCCAGAAGTGTCAGCCGGTCGCCCCTTGATTCCAGCCGCGCCCGGCCTGACCCAGCACTTCGAAGCCACCTGGGCAAACCAGGACCGTGTCCTCAAGCTTGATAAAGCCGCGCCGCGTATGCTTCAGCGTCGTCTCGATGGACAACACCATGGCATCCTCCAGCGGCCTGTCGGCATCTTCCGCCTCGTAGGGAACAGGCCCGGTGCTGGTCAGATGCGGAACCTCATGGCTGACCAGACCCATGCCATGGGCGACGAACTCCATCTGCTGATGATCGGGCGCATCGCGCAGCGCCGTCTGTGCGGCTGTATAGATTGCACCGCCCGCCACGCCGGCCCGGACCGCCTGCATCGCGGCTTGCTGAACAGCATCAACCTCGGCAAGCAGGTCCGTCAGTTCGCTGTCCGGCTTGCCCAGGATCCCCATCCGGCAAACATCGCCGATGTAGCCATCGTAGTTCCCGCCTGAGTCCAGCGACAGGATGTCGCCCTTCTGCCATGGTTGATCGGATGGCGCGCGATTGAGGCTGGTGCCGGCGGTGATCAGGCAGTAATCGAACTGCAGTCCGCGCGCCGTCTCCTCCCGCCGCAAGGCTTCGACCAACTGCCGTTTCGTGGTTCCAGGCCCGTGCCCGGCAATGACGGCAAGCATCGCCTCGATCACGCGGTCGGACGCGTTGCGCAGCTTGGCGATCTCGTCCCTGGTCTTGCGGGCACGCAGCCGCTCCAGCACCGGCAGCGCGTCGACGATATCAGCCTCGGGAAAAGCGTCCTGCAGGACGCGCATCGCATCCGCCGGCAGGAAAGCCATCTCCACAGCCACACGGCGCGGAGGCCCATCTAGTTCTTTCATGCAGGGAATGGCCTGCCGCATGGCGTCGGCCGAACCGGCGGAAACGGCGCGAGCGGTGGCAACCCACAGCGGCTCGACCTGCTGCTGGCCGCCTTCCATGCCGTGACCAAGGTAGACAGCCCGGTCCGCCCTGCCGCGCGGATAGAGAAAGATCGGCAGGTAGCGGCTCTGCCCGATGGCATCGGCGTGTTCGTAGAAGTGGAACCGGTATCCACCAAGCAGATACTGCACGTTGGGTTTGGATGTCGCGAGCAGCAGATCAATGCCCCCGGCCTCCATCAGGCGATCGAGCAGCTTCGTCTCGAACGGGGTTTCGTGGTTCTGCATGGATGCTCTCCTTCGCTGCCGGTGCCGAAGCAACGCTTGGTAGCGGACAGAAGTTCAGCCAACGCCGAAACGCGCCGCAACGGCTTGCCATAACGGGGCTTATCCAGCGCCGGTAAGTCAGGTGGTTTGATGGTCACACCGTCGTGCCGACCGTCCATGTGGCGGAGCGCACCAGGGATGAGCCTTCCAGTTTGGTGACAACCTGGTCGAGTTCAGCGGGGTCCGCCGTGGTCGGAACCAACGTGGCCGCCAACTCCACTTGATCCTCGCTCTCCGACACCGCTTCAATCTCGCGGATGGGATAATGAGCGCCCGACAGGACTTCGTCCAACAAATCCCGCACACTGGACACGTTGGAGCGGTCGCATGTCGCATGGACACGGTATCGCGCTTCTGTCGTGCCTTCGTTGATCGGGCGGCGGTTGACCCAATTTACCAGCGGTCGCAGCAACGTGTTTCCGGCAAGCACAAAAGCGGTGACGGCCACGGCTTCGGCAGGCAGTCCGGCGCCGGCGAACGTGCCGACAGACGCCGAGCACCACAGCGTCGCCGCTGTATTCAGGCCGCGGATGCTGGCTCCGTCCTTGAGAATGACCCCAGCACCCAGGAAGCCGATGCCGGAAACGACATAGGCGATGATGCGTACCGCCCCCTCCGTCCCGGTCAGGCGCAGGCCGAGGTCGGAGAAGGCGGCAGCACCAACGGCGACCAACACGTTGGTGCGTAGCCCGGCGTTGCGCTGCCGCCACTGCCGTTCGAAGCCGATGCCTGTGCCGAGCACAAAAGCCACGGCCAGGGCAAGGAGCGTATGCAGGAATGCCATGGTTGGGCCTTCGCGTTCGCCGGCTACTAGAGCAACGTCACCCCGACTGGCACAGTCGGGCTGACAAAGTTGCTCGTGAAAACAACGACCTAGACCGCGCTGACTGTTCCAGTCAGCCTGAAAGCGGTCTAGCCTACCGCCACGTGGACTGCCAGGAGCGCGTGGTCGGGTCCGGCAGGCCAGCCGCGCGGGCGCCGATCAAGGAATTCAAGGCAATCACGAAATACCTCTAAGCATCGATGGATCGGGTTGGTCCAGCACGGAGATGGCCCACGTGGCTTTTCAGGCTGGCGTTATGGTGACTTTGTTGGCGTCGGAATTGGCTGACGCCGCGGCGGCTCAGTCCGAGATGGCACGGGTGGAATGGGAACGAATGGTTGCAGCCGTGCAGAAGGTAGCGACAGGTGCGGCCGGAACTGATTAGTGGTCTCGCACAGGGGCATTGCAAAATGAAAAGAGTTTCGCACAACAGGCCAGCCAACCTGGCCACAACTGAACTGTAGATGACAGAATCAAAATCGGACAGCTACCCCATGGTGGAGCCCGTGCGACACCCAGACACCGCGAATGAGTAACCCGGATGTCCTCGCGACCTGACCTCACGTGTGACGTCGCGGTCATCGGTGCGGGCACCGCGGGCCTTGCGGCCGAACGAAGCGCACGCCAAGCCGGCGCGTCGACAGTGCTGATCGATGACCGCTTTGCCGGCACGACCTGCGCAACCGTTGGATGCATGCCGTCGAAGCTGCTGATCGCGGCGGCGGATGCCGCCGAGGCCGTCCGGCGCGCCGGTATCTTCGGCATCGGAGTCAACCAGCCCGTGGTCGATGGTCGCGCTGTGCTGGCACGCGTGCGGCATGAACGCGACAAGCTTGTCGCCGCCACCAAGGCCGCCGCCTTCGACAGTCTTCCCGCTGGCGTCATGGCTCATGCCCGGGCGCGCTTCCTGACCCCAACAGCGCTGCAACTTGACGATGGCCGACGGGTGGACGCCAAGGCGATCGTGATTGCAACCGGCGCGCGTCCGGCGATCCCGCCCCTGTTTGCCGACCTTGGGGATCATGTCCTGACGAATGAAACCCTGTTTGACCTCGCTGAACTTCCGGCGTCCGTCGCCGTCATCGGCGCTGGCTCGCTTGGCCTCGAACTGGCCCAGGCGCTGGCAAGGCTCGGCGTTCGGACCGCGGTCTTCGACCAGGGCGAGACGCTCGCCGGCCTGCGCGACCATGCCGTCGCCCACACGCTTCTCTCGATCCTGCAGCGCGATGTTCGCATCACGCTGGGGATCGAGCTTCAGGCAAAGCCGGACGGGAAAGGCCTCTTGCTGTCCTGGACCGGACGTTCGGCCGGCTCCGCGCCTTTCGAACGTCTGCTGGTCGCCGCCGGCCGCAAACCGCAACTTGCCGACCTCGGGCTTGAGGCGATCCGGCTGCCGCTCGACCCGAACGGCACGCCGCGCTTCAACCATGAGACAATGCAGTGCGGAGACCTGCCGATCTTTCTGGCGGGCGATGCGAACGCGGACCGGGCGGTGCTGCACGAGGCGTCGTCAGAAGGCGCGATCGCCGGTAGAAATGCCGCGCTCTTTCCCAAGGTCACCGCATGCCGTCGCACCGTGCCGTTCTCGCTGATGTTCACCGATCCCCCGCTTGCTGTCGTTGGCACGGCGACGGACCAGACGGATGCGATCGTCGGAGCGGCCTCCTATGCTGATCAGGGACGTGCGAAGGTTTTGGCCCGCAATGTTGGTCTGATACGGATCTATGCTGACCGACCCAGGGGGCGGTTAATCGGTGCTGCCATGGCTGCTCCGGGCGCCGAACACACCGCGCACCTGATGGCTTGGGCCATCGAGAACCGGCAGACCGCGCGTGATTTGCTGGCGATGCCGATCTACCACCCGACGCTGGAGGAAGGTCTGAAACCAGCGCTGCGCGAAATTTGCAGCCAGCTTGAAACGTCGTCCGAACGTGACGAGGACTTCACACCGGGCGCCTGAATCAGCCGGTCACGAACCCGCGTTCCGCTGTCGAGTGGTCCGGTCCTGACGCTTGGTTCCCAAGCGTCAGGACCGGACCACCAAATCAACAGCTAGTGGATAAATCTGGCGGTTCTTTCCGTCAGATTTTATCCACTAGCTGTCAAACCACGCTCTGCCGACGCTCGTTATCGCGGACATCCGTGGCGGTATCAACGAATGCTCGTTGAGGAAGACACGCCCAGCCAGCGAGGTTCCAAATCATGACCGAAACAAACCCTGAGCGTGAGGCCCGCGAGGCCCACATAAGGAAGATTGAGGCCGATACGCGCATCGAGCAGGAGAAGGCGACGGAACGTAGCGGCATTGACCGGGAGGTGGAGCAGGAGACGCAGACCGTTCGACCCGGGGCCGACGCGCCTTCACGGGCCGGAATAACCCCCGACGGCAGCGGGGCAGACCGCCAGCGCGGATAAAGACGAATCCGCCCCCTGGTCCGCGATGACCGCACCGCTAAAACCAGCGTGTTCGAACGCGGGACCGGCCATGACCGCGCGACGCAACAACCGGTTCGCGCTAAGCTGCCCCACGTCTGATCGCAGCCGAGAGCGTCCAAGCAATGAAAATCACCGCCATCCGCCTGCGCAAACTGCGCGGGACCATGCCGACATCAGGCCCATTCTGGGAAGAACGCCTGGTTCGGCCCATCGACGTCTACCCGGAATACAGGGGCCGGCAGGATTACGAAGGCGGCGAGCAGCGCGACGGCGGCTTCGTCATCGAGACCTACTTTGTGCAGATCGAGACCGACCAAGGCGTCATCGGCATTGCCGGGCCGGTGCCGGAGACCGTAGCCTTCTTCATCGGCCGCCGCCTCCGCCCGATGTTGCTGAACCGCGACCCGATCGCGCATGAGATGCTGTGGGATCAGATGCACCGCCTCATGGTGCACGGCCGCCAGGGCGACGCGATGCTCGCGATCAGCGCCATCGACTGCGCCCTGTGGGACCTGAAGGGCCGATGGCTCGGCCAGCCAGTCTACAAGCTGCTCGGCGGCCCCACGCGTTCGGCGATCCCCGCATACGCCAGCATGCTCGGCTTCAACACCCAGGACGCCGGCCGCGTGCGCGAGCGCGCGCTGGCCTACAAGGAACAGGGCTACGTCGCGCAGAAATGGTTCTTTCGCCACGGCCCAATGAGCGGCCCCGAGGGTATGCGCAAGAACGTCGAACTGGTCCGCACGTTGCGCCAGGCGCTGGGCGAGGATGACGACATCATGCTGGATTGCTGGCAGTCGATGGAGCCGGGATACGTCATCGACCTCGCGGCACGCATCGGGGAGTACCGGCCGCGATGGCTGGAGGAATGCTGCATGCCGGACCGGATCGACAGCTACCGCAGGATCAAGGACAAGGTCAGCATCCCGCTCTCCGGCGCCGAACACGAATACACCCGCTGGGGCTTCAAACGGTTTGTCGATGCCCAGGCACTCGATATCCTGCAACCCGACATCTACTGGTGCGGCGGCCTGTCGGAGACCCTGAAGATCGCCGCCTACGCAACTGTGCATGATCTTGTAACGATTCCGCACGGGCATTCCACGCCGGCAGGCATCCACTTTTCAGTGACCCAGTCGCCGATCCACACGCCGTACCAGGAATATCTCGTGAAGTGGAACGACATCCACCAGCATTTCCTTGCCCACCCGGTGAAGCCGGAACGTGGCGAAATCCACGCGCCGGACCGTCCAGGACTTGGCATGGATCTCGATCCGGCGAAGATCGAGGCAGAGCATGAAGAGTTTGAAGATTGAGGCAGAGCATGAAGAGTTTAAGGCGTAACGTCGGCTGACCGCCCAAACGCCGCGCAGTTCGCAAACCACGGCACAATCCGGCCCTCAAACAACCGCAGCGCCGCGCCAATCGCCTGGTGCATGTCCAGATACCGGTACGTCCCCAGCCGGCCACCAAAGAACACGCCCGCCTCACGTCCCGCCAGTTCCTTGTACAAGTCATAGGCAACCTGGTTTTCGCGCGTATTGACCGGGTAGTACGGCTCGTCACCCGGCCCGGCAAACCGGGAATACTCCCTGAATATGACTGTCTTTCCGGGCTCGGTCCGCCGCTCCGGGTGCAGGTGGCGGAATTCGTGGATGCGTGTGAAGGCCACGTCCTCATCCGCATAATTCATCACCGAGGTGCCCTGGAAGTCGTCCGTGTCCTGGACTGATCGCTCGAAGTCCAGCGTTCGCCACGTCAGCCGGCCAAAACGGAAGTCAAAGTAACGATCGACCGGGCCGGTATACACCACAGGCACCCCAGCAGGCAGGCGTGCGCGCAGGTCGAAGTAGTCCGTCCCGGTCAGGATGCGGATCCCCGGATGATCCGCCATCCGTTGGAAAATCCGGTAGTAGCCGTCGGCCGGCAACCCCTCGTAACGGTCATTGAAATAGCGATTGTCAAAGGTGAAGCGCACCGGCAACCGGGTAATGATGTCAGCCGCCAGCCGCCGGGGGTCGGTCTGCCACTGCTTGGCGGTGTAGCCGCGGATGAAGGCCTCATACAGCGGCCGACCAATCAGGCTGATCGCCTTTTCCTCCAGGTTCGCCGGCTCCCGCCCGCCCAGCTCCGCCGCCTGCGCGGCAACCAGGACACGCGCCTCATCGGGGGTGAAGCCGCGGCCGAAATACGCGCACAGCGTCGCCAGGTTGATCGGCAGAGGATAGATACAACCGCGATGACGGGTAAACACGCTGTGGCGGTAGTCGGTGAAGCTGGTGAACCGCTGCAGATATCTCCACACCTCAGTGCTGTTGGTATGGAACAGGTGCGAGCCATAGGTGTGGACCTCGATCCCGGTGGCCGGGTCGATCTCGCTCCAGGCATTGCCGCCGATGTGCCGCCGCCGCTCGATCACCAGCACCCGCAGGCCCAGGGCCCGCGCACCGCACTCGGCGATCGTCATGCCGAAAAAGCCGCTGCCCACCACAATCAGGTCAGCCGCCGCGATCTCCTCGGACGTCGGTTCCGCCAGCATGCCCCTGACCGCCTCCCTGGCCGATACGGCGACGACACGCCGCCGCCGCGCGAAGATTGCTTTCGTATTCGTTATAGTGGCATTGCCTGGTTGGAATGCAACCAAAAGTCCTCCGCGTCCGGGATCCTGACCGGCCGATCGCGCCCGGAACCCACACTATCATCTTGATTGACCTGCCTCATGTCGCTCCCTACGCTTCAGGCTGGAGTGCAAACCGATGAATATGTCCGTTCCGCCATCAAACCGCTTTCCCCGCTTTCATGGCCGGAATCAACCTTTCCCTGCCACAACACCGGTGTTGCCGCCCGGCCTGGACGCCCGTTCGGCTGCGGTGCTGCGCGAGATCGTCGAGCAATACGTGGCAACCGGCGGACCGGTGGGCTCCCGCACCCTGGCGCGCCGACTGCCCATGAGCCTCTCGCCCGCCACCATCCGCAACGTCATGGCCGACCTGACCGAGGCCGGCCTGTTGTTCGCCCCGCACACCTCCGCCGGCCGCTTGCCCACCGACCAGGGCCTGCGCCTGTTCGTCGACGGGCTGCTGAACTTCGGTGAGCTGACCGAGGAGGAGCGCGAGTCGATCACCGCCACCCTCGCTGCCTCTGGCCGCAGCCTGGAGGATACACTGGCCGAAGCCAGCCTGCTGCTCTCCGGCCTGTCGGCCGCCGCCGGCCTGGTGCTGGCACCGAAGTCCGAGGGCGCCATCAAGCATATCGAGTTCGTCCCGCTCGGTCCCGGGCGCGCGTTGGTGGTGCTGGTCAACAGCGACGGCCAGGTGGAAAATCGGGTGATCGAGACCCCGCCCGGCCTGCCGCCCTCGGCGCTGCAGCAGGCCAGCAACTACCTCAACGCCCGTCTGTCCGGCCGGCCGTTGGGGGAACTGCGGCATATGGTGGCCGAGGAAATCGCCGCCAACCGCACCGAGCTTGATGCGCTGTCCACCCTGGTGGTGGCCGCCGGGCTGGCAACCTGGACCGGTGAGGGCCGCTCCGGCAGCCTGATCGTCCGCGGCCAGGCGCGCCTGCTGTCCGATGTTACGCAGATCGAGCGGCTGACCGCCATCCAGTCGCTGTTTGAGCGGCTGGAAGCGCAGGAGACGATGCTGCGCCTGCTGGAGCTGGCCGAACAGTCGGACGGCGTCAGGATCTTCATCGGCGCCGAGAGCGGCGTCTTCAATACCTCCGGCGTGTCGATGGTCGTCGCCCCGGCGCGCAACGGCAAAGGGCGGATCGTCGGCGCCATCGGCGTGATCGGCCCGACCCGCATCAATTATGGCCGCATCATCCCGGTGGTGGATTACACCGCCCGCGTCGTCGGCCAGTTGCTGGGCTGAATGGGTTGCTGGGCTGACTCGGTTGTCGGGCTGATTGGGCTGCTGCCTGAATCCGGCCCGAAGCGGACGACGGGCGCCTGCAAACAACGAAACTGGTTGTTCTCGCCTGGTGTCTATCCTAACTGATGCGCGCCCGTTAACCGATGCGTGACCCAACGCCCCAATGAACGACGAACCGATGAACATTGAACCTCAGCCAGATCAGGATACCATGCCAGAACCGAACGCGGCCGGACCGGAGGCAGCGCAGCCGCAGGCTGAACTGACCCCGGATCAGGCGCTGCAGCAGGCGGTCCAGCAGGCGGTGCAAACCGCCACCGACCGCATCTCCGCACTCGAAGCCGAGTTGGCGGAGATGAAGGAGCGCTGGATGCGTGCCGAAGCAGAGAACGCCAATGTGCGCAGCCGCGCGCGCAAGGATGTCGACGACACACGCCAGTATGCGGTGCAGAAATTCGCCACCGACGTGGTCGAGGCCGCCGAGAACCTGCGCCGCGGGATCGACAGCCTGCCGCCGCCCAGCGACGACCAGCCCGCCATCGTGGGCAAGGTCCGTGAAGGCCTGGATGGTGTCGAGCGCAGCTTCATCAGCCTGCTGGAGCGTAATGGTATCAAGCGGGATGACCCGATGGGCCAGCCGTTCGATCCCAACCTGCATCAGGCGATGGCCGAACAGGAGAGTGACACCCATCCCTCCGGCACCGTGCTGCAGGCCTGGTCCAAGGCCTGGACGCTGAACGGCCGCCTGCTGCGTCCAGCTATGGTCGTGGTCGCCAAGACCCCCGCGGCGGAGCTGACCGGATCAGCCAAGGTCTAGTGGTCCGGTCCTGACGCTTGGTTCCCAGGCGTCAGGTGAATCGGCCCACCATTAGGTTTAGCTGCCATAAAACCAGCAATCGAACCGACCGCAGGTTTATGGCCGACCGGAAAGATCGTGACAGAATGGAACGAAAAATTCGGCTTGAACCCTTGTCCACGCTGGTAACATCTCATACATCCAGCCTATTGCCAAAAGGGACAGCGCCGGTGCTTCGGGTCGCCGCCGTCCGCTGATAAGGAGCGTATTGCACATGAGTAAAGTGATCGGTATCGATCTTGGTACCACCAATTCCTGCGTCGCCATCCTCGAGGGCAAGGACGTCCGGGTTATCGAGAATGCAGAGGGCGCACGTACTACCCCAAGCATGGTGGCCTTCACCGACAGCAATGAAAGGCTGGTCGGCCAGTCCGCCAAGCGCCAGGCCGTTACCAATCCGACCAACACCCTGTATGCCATCAAGCGGCTGATCGGCCGGCGCTATGACGATCCGCTGGTCGCCAAGGACAAGGGCATGGTCCCGTACACCATCGTCCGCGGCGACAACGGCGACGCCGCCGTCGAAAGCCGGGGCGGCAAATACTCCCCCAGCCAGGTCAGTGCCTTCATCCTCGGCAAGATGAAGGAAACCGCGGAATCCTACCTCGGCGAACCGGTCTCTCAGGCCGTGATCACCGTTCCCGCCTACTTCAACGACAGCCAGCGCCAGGCCACCAAGGATGCCGGCCGCATCGCCGGCCTCGACGTGCTGCGCATTATCAATGAGCCGACGGCCGCCGCCCTGGCATACGGCATGGACAAGAAGTCCGCCGGCACCATCGCGGTCTACGATCTCGGCGGCGGCACCTTCGATATCTCGGTGCTGGAGATCGGCGACGGCGTGTTCGAGGTGAAATCCACCAACGGCGACACCTTCCTCGGTGGTGAGGACTTCGACCTGCGCGTCATCGACTACCTGGCGGACGAGTTCCGCAAGGAGCAGGGGATCGACCTGCGCCGCGACAAGCTGGCGCTGCAGCGGCTGAAGGAAGCCGCGGAAAAGGCCAAGATCGAACTGTCCTCCTCAAAGGAGACCGAGGTCAACCTGCCGTTCATCACCGCCGACGCCTCCGGGCCGAAGCACCTGGTGATGAAGCTGTCGCGCGCCAAGCTGGAATCCCTGGTCGACGACCTGATCACCCGCACGCTGGAGCCTTGCCGCGCTGCCTTGAAGGACGCCGGCGTCACCGCCAGCGAGATTCAGGAAGTCATCCTGGTCGGCGGCATGACCCGCATGCCCAAGGTGATCGACGCGGTGAAGTCGTTCTTCGGCAAGGAGCCAGCCCGCAACGTCAACCCCGACGAGGTTGTCGCCATCGGCGCGGCGGTGCAGGGCGGCGTGCTGAAGGGCGACGTCAAGGACGTGCTGCTGCTCGACGTGACCCCGCTGTCCCTCGGGATTGAGACGCTGGGTGGCGTGTTCACCCGCCTGATCGACCGCAACACCACGATCCCGACCAAAAAGAGCCAGACCTTCTCCACCGCCGACGACAACCAGCAGGCGGTGACCATCAAGGTGTTCCAGGGCGAACGCGAGATGGCCGCCGACAACAAGCTGCTGGGCAACTTTGACCTGCAGGGTATCCCCCCTGCCCCGCGTGGCGTGCCACAGATTGAGGTGACGTTCGATATCGACGCCAATGGCATCGTCTCGGTGCAGGCCAAGGACAAGGCCACCGGCAAGGAGCAGCAGATCCGCATCCAGGCCAGTGGCGGTCTGTCCGAAGCCGACATTCAGCGCATGGTCAAGGAAGCCGAGGCCAACGCCGAAGCCGACAAGAAGCGGCGCGAGACCATCGAAGCCCGCAACCACACCGAAAGCCTGGTCCATCAGGTCGAGAAAAACCTGAAGGAACACGGCGACAAGGTCGGCACGCAGGAGCGTGGCGAAGCCGAAGCCGCCATCGCCGCGGCACGCTCGGCGCTGGAAGGCTCCGACACCGAGGCGCTGAAGCAGGCATCCGACCGGCTGAGCCAGGCCGCGATGAAAATCGGCGAGGCGATGTACAAGGCTGAGGCCGCTTCTCCCCCGCCTCCAGGCGGTGACGCCGGGCCGCAAGCCGCCGGTGATGACAAGGTCGTCGACGCCGAGTTTGAGGAAGTCGACGACAAGAAGAAGAAGTCTGCCTGACCTTGACGGTGCGGAAACTCGCATGATCACGCGTTGCGGCACGTCCCTGGCGTGTGAACCATGTGGCTAAGCAGGCTAATAGGATCGCGCCCGCACTTCTTCTGAAGGCGGGCGCGTCCGCTGTTTGACAGGTGGGATTTCAGGGGTGCTCTCAAGGGGGGCACCACGTGGTAAAGGGCGTCGATGGCCAAGCAGGATTATTATGCCACCCTGGGCGTGGCGAAGACCGCAAGCGCGGACGACCTCAAGCGGGCGTACCGCAAGCTTGCGATGCAGTATCATCCGGACCGCAATCCCGGCGACAAGCAGGCCGAGATGCGGTTCAAGGACGTCAGCGAAGCCTACGACATCCTCAAGGACGACCAGAAGCGCGGCGCCTATGACCGTTTTGGCCACGCGGCGTTCGAGCAGGGCGGCGGTGGCGCCGGCCCCGGCATGGGCGGCTTCGACTTCTCCGCCACCGGCGACCTCGGCGACATCTTCGACCAGATGTTCGGCATGGGCCGGCGCGGCGGCGGCCAGCGCACCCGCACCGGCAACGACCTGCGCCAGGGGGTGGAGATCGACCTGGCCGAGGCATTCGCCGGCACCAAGATCAACATGCGTGTGCCCACCCGGGTCAAGTGCGACACCTGCGAGGGCACCGGCTCGCAGGACAAGGGACGCGCGGCGGAAACCTGCCCGACCTGCCAGGGCGCCGGCAAGGTCCGCGCCCAGCAGGGCTTCTTCCTGATTGAGCGCACCTGTGCCACCTGCGGCGGCCAGGGCCGGGTCATCCGCAACCCCTGCCGCGTCTGCCACGGTGCCGGAACCGTCCAGCGCGAACGCAGCCTGTCGGTGGCGATCCCGGCCGGCGTCGAGGACGGCACCCGCATCCGCCTGTCCGGTGAGGGCGAGGCCGGCGGCCCGGGCGCCCAAAACGGCGATCTGTATGTGCACGTCGCCATTCGCCCGCATGAGTTCTTCCAGCGCGAGCAGGCCAACATCCTGATGCGCGTCCCGTTGCGCATGACCCAGGCCGCCCTGGGCGACGATATTGAGGTGCCGGTGATCGACGGCTCCCGCGCCAAGGTAAAAATCCCGACCGGAACGCAGACCGGCGATCAGTTCCGTCTGCGCGGCAAGGGCTTCTCGGTGCTGCGCAGCGCCGCCCGCGGCGACATGTTCATCCAGGTCGCGGTCGAGACGCCGCAGAACCTGTCGCCCCGCCAGCGTGAGCTGCTGGAGGAGTTTGAGGCCGAGGCCACCAAGGGCACCAAGGGCAGCCCCGATCACGAGGGCTTCTTTGCCAAGGTCGCCGCTTTCTTCGAAGGCGGCCGCGGCTGACAACCCATCCAGGCAACGCGCCTTACGCAATCAGCACGCCAACCGACCTGGACGCCGGTCGGCACCGGTCGCAGACTCATCCCTGATCCGTCGCGGGGATACGCCATGACCACACGAATCGGCATCGCCGGCATCACCGGCCGGATGGGCCAGCTACTTGTCCAAGAGGTGCAGGCCGCCGGCGCCAGCCTGACCGGCGGCATCAGCCGCACCACCGGCAGCCCCTTCCCTGACCTCGCCTCCCTCGCTGCCGCCTCCGACGTCGTCATCGACTTCACCAATGCCGCCACCGCCCAGCCCACTGCCGCCGCCATGGCCCGCTCGGGCAAGGCCTGGGTGCTCGGCACCTCCGGCCTATCCCCCGCGGATGAGGCCGCGGTCAGCCAGGCCGCCACCCGCATCCCCGTCGTCTACGCCGCCAACTTCTCCGCCGGCGTCACCCTGGTGCTGGCGCTCGCCGAACGCATGGCCGCCGCCCTGCCCGCGGACGGCTACGACGCCGAAATCGTCGAGATGCACCACCGCCAGAAGGTCGACGCCCCCTCCGGCACCGCCATCGGCATCGGCCGAGCGGTCGCCAAGGGTCGCGGGGTTGACCTGGAGCAGGTGACCGACAGCGGCCGGCACGGCCACACCGGCCCGCGGCAGACCGGCGCCATCGGCTTCGCCGCGCTGCGCGGCGGCCAGGTGGTCGGCGAGCACACCCTGATCTTTGCCGCCGCCAGCGAGCACATCGCGCTGACCCATCGCGCCTTTGACCGCAGGACCTTCGCCACCGGCGCGGTCCGTGCCGCGCTGTGGGCGGCGACCCGTCCGCCGGGGCTGTACACCATGCACGACGTCCTCGGCATCGGCTGAATCCCCCATCCCACCTGCGCCGCGCGCCGGATGCCGCGCAAACTTGACCCTGGCAGCGCTTTCCGCCACACAGCCGCCGACTTCGGCATCCTGCCGGCAGCCTCCGTTTGGTGGCCGTAATCTTCCCTGGCGCGAGACATTCTTCATGCGGGACACGGGCGAGTATCTTTTTACCTCAGAGTCCGTCTCCGAAGGACACCCCGACAAGGTCGCCGATCGGATCAGCGACACCGTCCTGGATGCTTTCCTCGCCGCCGATCCCTATGCGCGCGTCGCCTGTGAAACCCTGGTGACCACCAACCGCGTGATCCTGGCCGGCGAAACCCGTGGGCCGGAGACGGTGACGCCGGAGCTGCTGACCCACCTCGCCCGCCTGGCCATCCGCGACATCGGCTATGAGCAGGAGGGCTTCCACTGGGCCACCGCCGATGTCGGGGTCCACCTGCACTCGCAGTCCAGCGACATCGCTCAGGGTGTCGACAGCGCCGGCAACAAGGATGAGGGCGCCGGCGATCAGGGCATCATGTTCGGCTACGCCTGCCGCGAGACCGATACCCTGATGCCCGCGCCGCTGTTCTACGCACACGAAATCCTGCGCACCATCCGCGACCTGCGCAAGGCCGGCGACCGCTCCGTGGCTGGCCTGCTGCCGGACGCCAAAAGCCAGGTCACCCTGCGCTACATCGACGGCAAGCCGGCCGGCGCCACCTCCGTCGTCGTCTCCACCCAGCATCGGGCCGGCATGGAGCAGCCGGAGATCAAGCGGCTGCTGTGGCCGCTGGTGGAGACCATCCTGCCCAAGGGCTGGATGTGTTCGGAGGAGGAATTCCACGTCAACCCGACCGGCAACTTCGTCATCGGCGGCCCCGACGGCGACTGCGGCCTGACCGGGCGCAAGATCATCGTCGACACCTATGGCGGCGCCAGCCCGCACGGCGGCGGCGCCTTCAGCGGCAAGGACCCGACCAAGGTCGACCGTTCCGCCGCATACGCCTGCCGCTACCTGGCCAAGAACGTCGTCGCCGCGGGACTTGCCGACCGCTGCACCCTGCAGATCAGCTACGCCATCGGCGTCTCCCGGCCCCTGTCGGTCTACGTCGACCTGCATGGCACCGGACGGGACATCGACGAAAGCCGGCTGGAGCGGACGCTGCGTGAGGTCATGAACCTCTCGCCCCGCGGTATCCGCGAACATCTGCGGCTGAACCGGCCGATCTACGTGCCAACCTCGGCGTATGGCCATTTCGGACGCGAACCGGACGAGACGAAGGGCACCTTCACGTGGGAAAAGACCGACCTGGTGCCGGCGCTGAAGGCGGCGTTCGGGCGGTAAAGCCGCCGCCGGATCGCCTCTACGGCCGCGCCCGCGGCCACACGCTTCGCCCCCGCCAGCAGCGCCTGCTGGATGTCACCCTGCCCCGCCTGCTGTTGCCCGGGGCCACGTCATACCGGCAGCCCGAAGGGATGACCGGTATGCGGGCAGGGTTGGCGTCGCGGCTGCCCGCTAAATCAATAGGATACCAGCGGCCCGACCGTTTGGAAAACGGTCAGTACGTCGGGCCGTTGGTATCAGTCCCCACCGGACGGCTGTGGATGGAGATCGGTTTCGGCGGCGGCGAGCACACGCTGGCCCAGGTCCGCGCCCACCCTGAGGTCACGTTGATCGCCTGCGAGGTGTTCGAGAACGGCATCTGCTCCCTGCTTTCCGCCTTGGTGCCAGAGGGCGTGGTGCCAGAGGACGTGGTGCCAGAGGGCGTGGTACCAGAGGGCGAGGAGGCCACCGCCCCGCTTCCCCCCAACCTCCGCCTGTGGACCGACGACGCTCGGATTCTGCTGCAGCACCTGCCGGATGCCTGCCTTGAGCGCCTGTTCCTGATGTTTCCCGACCCATGGCCCAAGGCGCGCCATGCCAAGCGCCGCTTCGTCCACCCCGCCACCTTGCCGCTGCTGGCGCGCGTGCTGAAGCCCGGCGGTGAGTGGCGCATCGCCAGCGACGACCCGACCTACCAGACGTGGGTGCGTGACGTGATGGAGTCGCAGACCCTGTTCAGCCCCGAAACTTGCACCGAAGTCCGGCCCGCCGGCTGGCCGCCGACCCGCTACGAGGCCAAGGCCCTGCGCGCCGGCCGCACGCCGCTCTACTGGGTGTTCCGGCGCTCGAGCGCGATCGTCTGAGGTTGGTGCAACCTCAGACGTGAATCGCCCTCTCAGACAAACAAAGCTAGAGCCTGATGGCTTCAACCTGAATCTACCAGGATCTAAAGCATGATGACCAAAGCCGGCCCTTGATCGGACCCGACGAGGTAGCTATACCGCCTCCCTCCACCGGTCGGGGCCGTAGCTCAGTTGGGAGAGCGCCTGAATGGCATTCAGGAGGTCAGGGGTTCGATTCCCCTCGGCTCCACCAGTTTTCACCTGACGTTCGATCGCAGAGAGGTCACTCGTACGCTTCGCGGGGTGAATCACCCACTGCAAGCCGAACCGACGGGCAGCCATTCATTGATGGGCGAGACTGGCGCAAGTCGTCTCAGGTTGACCCAGCAGGACAGCCAACGGATTGAATAAGGAAAAAAACGCTCCCATACCACGCGCAGGCTGTTCGGGAGCGGGATGATGTCCTCGAACCTTCGTTTACCCAGGAATCGCTCGTCGAAAGCGCCCACGCGGTGTCACCGCATGCACCCGGCCGCCAACTCGCTGCCTGCGTCCAGAAAGGCTGCATGATGCCGGACTCCTTGCCGGATCATGAGCGAGTGACCGTCACCGGTGCGGACGCGACCTTGGTGGGAGTGGCGGATCCACCATACGAGCCCGTTCCGGCGGTTGGCGTCCCACCCTGGATGTTTACCGTGCTGGCGGCTGCGGCGGGAGCCGTCGAAGCGAACCTTTATTATTCTCAGGCGCTTATCGGCCTGATCGCGCCTTCTGTCGGCCGTGGGCTAGATCGCGCTAGTCCATAGCCGGGTTTAAGCGTGATGCCTGTTCGGAGGTGATCTGGCCGTCCGCTTTCTATCTCGGTGGATGGCGCGGTGAGCACCTGGCCGGCGCCAATAAATCGTTGACCACTTTCGCGTTGTGAATCGAGATCGAGACCACTTGTTCGCTGCCGGTCGATCGATACTCGGTAGTCGGCCGGCAAATCCGCCATTTCTACTCGGGTGCATTATTTACAAACGTTGATGTGCATCAATACACCCTTACACATGGGTTTGACATCGCAACAGGTTATCGCGCTCGCGCACTTCGGGTAATCTAGGCGGAGATGATCTATCCGCCCCCTCCAGCCGCACAGAGGAGAATGACCATGCCTACCGGCTACCAGCGCCAGCACCCAGAATTGCCGGATTACGAGCAACTCCATGAAGCAGCGCTTGGCTTTATTGCAGACGGCGGCACTTACACCCCGACCGAGATCCGCGAGACGATCGCGCAGGTTTACGACGTCACCCCTGAGCATCGCGCTCTGCGTCTCGAAGACGGCACTCCGGCCTACCACAATTATGTCGCGCACGTCCTACGAAGGTTCACGCTCGACAAGTTTCATATCCGCCACGGCCATGCTGACAAGGTCATATATACCGTCACTCCGACCGGCATGGCGGCAGGCCAAAGCAGCCTCGGAGGAGGAACGCCGACATAGCACGCACTTTCGGTCATAACTTATGAAGGCCGTAACCGTTGATATAGCGTCCTTCGCTAACTGTTCCAGTCAGCTTCAAAACGGTCTAGTCGGCCGCGGCAGGCTTCTCGTCCAGGCCGGCGGACCGACGGACCTGCTCCATCAGCACGACGAAATCCTTCTCGGCATCTCCGGCGGCCATGGCGGCCAGAAAACGGTCTCGCGCGATCGAGGCATAGGGCAGCGGAACCAGGTAGTCGTGCCCGGCCGCAAGAAACATCTCGGTGTCCTTCAAGCCCAGCCTGACCGGCGCGCCGGGATAATCGTAAGCCCGCTCCACCATCAGCTTGCCATAGTTCCTGTGCACCGGGGCGTTGTAGAAACTGCCGGTCATGATCTCGAAAACGGTTCGCGGATCGGTCCCGGCCTTCTCGTTCAGGACGAACACCTCAGCCATCTGCTCGATCGTCGACATAATCAGGAAGTTCAGCGAAAGCTTGATGAGGTTCGCCTGCACCGGATCATCTCCCGCGACGAACACCCGCTGCCCGAAGGCCTGCAGAACCGGGATGACCACCGCGCGGCTCGCCGCGGCGCCGCCGACGATCACGAACAGCTCTCCGGCAACGGCCGCGGGCGGGCGGCCCAGCACCGTCGCGCTCAAATAGGCCTGCCCGCGCTCGGCGTGGCCGTCCCGAAGGCGTCGCGCCTGATCCAGCGAGAGCGTGCTGCAGCAGACATGCACCGCCCCGGGTGCCATCGCGGCGGCAATGCCGTCGGCGCCGAAGGCCGCCATCTGCGTCGTCGCGTCGTCGAACAGCATGGAGAACACGACCTCGGCGTCCTGGGCGGCCTCGGACGGCGTGCCGGCCAGGTGCGCGCCAGCGGCGACCAGGTCCGCGGCCTTGCCCGCCGTGC